>NZ_CP101873.1:0-4295251 GCF_031165565.1 Natrinema thermotolerans
GAAGCTTACCGTCAAACCACTGAAACAGAAGGACGCCGGCCGCGGACTCGCCGCGATCGACCGGGTATCGATGAACGAACTCGACCTCGAGAACGGTGACTACATCGTCATCTCGGGCAAGGGCGAGGGACAGGCCGTCGCTCGCGTCTGGCCGGGCTACCCGGAGGACGAGGGCCGGGGCATCGTCCGGATCGACGGCCGCCTCCGTCAGGAGGCCGACGTCGGGATCGACGACACGGTCGACATCGAACCCGCCGACGTCAAACCCGCGAAATCGGTCACGGTCGCGCTCCCGCAAAACCTGCGTATCCGGGGCGACATCGGGCCGCTCGTCCGCGACAAGCTCTCCGGACAGGCCGTCACCGAGGGCCAGACGGTGCCGTTCTCGCTCTCGTTCGGCCCGATGGCCAGCTCCGGCCAGTCGGTCCCGCTGAAGATCGCCAGCACCTCGCCGTCGGGTACCGTCGTCATCACGGACTCGACCAGCATCGAAATCTCCGAGACGCCGGCCGAACAGGTTCAGTCCGGGGGCGGCGCGTCCGCCGAGGGCGTCCCGAACGTCACCTACGAGGACATCGGCGGCTTGGACGACGAACTCGACCAGGTCCGCGAGATGATCGAGTTGCCGATGCGCCACCCCGAGCTGTTCCAGCAGCTCGGCATCGAGCCGCCGAAGGGCGTCCTGCTGCACGGCCCGCCGGGCACCGGGAAGACGCTGATGGCCAAGGCCGTCGCCAACGAGATCGACGCCCACTTCGAGACCATCTCCGGGCCGGAGATCATGTCGAAGTACTACGGCGAGAGCGAGGAGAAGCTCCGCGAGGTCTTCGAGGAAGCCGAGGAGAACGCGCCCGCGATCGTCTTCATCGACGAACTCGACTCGATCGCGGCCAAGCGCGAGGACGCCGGCGGTGACGTCGAACGCCGCGTCGTCGCCCAACTCCTCTCGCTGATGGACGGCCTCGAGGAACGGGGCCGGGTCACGGTCATCGCCGCGACCAACCGCATCGACGACATCGACCCCGCGCTCCGCCGGGGCGGTCGCTTCGACCGCGAGATCGAGATCGGCGTCCCCGACAAGGACGGCCGCAAGGAGATCCTGCAGGTCCACACCCGCGGGATGCCCCTGCAAGAGGGGATCGACCTCGACCGGTACGCCGAGAACACCCACGGCTTCGTCGGGGCCGACTTAGAGAGCCTGACCCGCGAGGGCGCGATGAACGCTCTCCGTCGCATCCGTCCCGACCTCGACTTAGAGGAGGACGAGATCGACGCCGAAGTGCTGGAGACGCTCGAGGTCACCGAGGGCGACTTCAAGGAGGCGCTCAAGGGCATCCAACCGTCCGCGATGCGGGAGGTCTTCGTCGAGGTCCCCGACGTCACGTGGAACGACGTCGGTGGCTTAGAAGACACCAAAGAGCGGCTCCGCGAGAACGTCCAGTGGCCGCTCGACTACCCCGAGGTGTTCGACGAGCTGGACATGCAGGCCGCCAAGGGCGTGCTGATGTACGGCCCGCCGGGCACCGGGAAGACCCTGCTCGCGAAGGCCGTCGCCAACGAGGCCCAGTCGAACTTCATCTCGATCAAGGGCCCCGAGCTGCTGAACAAGTACGTCGGCGAGTCCGAGAAGGGCGTCCGCGAGGTCTTCGAGAAGGCGCGGTCGAACGCACCGACCGTGATCTTCTTCGACGAGATCGACTCGATCGCGGGCCAGCGCGGCCGCCAACAGGGCGACTCCGGCGTGGGCGAACGCGTCGTCAGTCAACTGCTCACTGAGCTCGACGGGCTCGAGGAACTGGAGGACGTCGTCGTGATCGCGACGACCAACCGGCCCGACCTGATCGATTCGGCCCTGCTCCGTCCGGGACGCCTGGACCGCCACGTCCACGTGCCCGTCCCCGACGAGGGCGGCCGCCGGAAGATCTTCGAGGTCCACACCCGCGACAAGCCGCTGGCCGACGCGGTCGATCTCGACTGGCTCGCCGCGGAGACGGAGGGCTACGTGGGCGCCGACATCGAAGCGGTCACCCGCGAGGCCTCGATGGCCGCCAGCCGCGAGTTCATCAACTCGGTCGATCCCGAGGAGATGGCCGACACCGTCGGCAACGTCCGCATCAGCAAGGAACACTTCGAACACGCCCTCGAGGAGGTCAACCCGAGCGTGACCCCCGAAACCCGCGAGCAGTACGAGGAGATCGAAGAGCAGTTCGACACCGCCGAACCGGCTCAGGAAGAAGAGCAACTCGGCCGCACCTTCCAGTAAGCGAACTGGGGTCCGTGGCCCGCCGACCGTTTCAATTTTTCAGGGCGACCCGAACGTCGAGCGACGGCACCGATCTCAGTCGTCGCCCGCGCTCGCGTCCGCCGCGTCGGGCGACCCGCTCGCGACTGGCGTCGGGCTGAACAGCAACCGCGCTGCGATCCCGGCACCGAGCAGCGCGATCGCCGCGAGAGTCACGAACAGCGCCGCCGTCGTCGCGTGATCGAGCAGGTAGCCGCCCAGTGCGATGCTGAGCGAGCCCAGTCCGAACATGCCGAGGTAGGTGTAGCCGTAGGAGAGGCCCCGCGCGTCCGGGGGCGTGTAGACGGCGACGGCCTCCTGGTAGAACGGCTCGATCGCGAACAGCGCGAACCCGAGGACGCCACAGTATAGCAGGATCGGGAGGAGACCCAGCCCCGAGACTGGCACGAACGCGACCGCGAGGACCGCGAGCCCGACGAAGACCACCGCCAGTCCGCGGGCGACGGGCACGCGACTCGTCAGCTTTCCGGCGACGTACTGGCCGGCCATCCCCGCGACCAGCAGGGCGACGTAGAAGTAGTCGCCAAGCGAGAGTTCCTCGAGGGCGGCCGGCGGCTCGATCCCCGCGAGCGCCGGCAGTCCGTTGAGCAGTTCCGGCAGGTAGGTGAGGACGCCCCGGTAGTAGAGACCGACGACGGTGACGACGGCAAAGACCAGCAGAAACGAGCCGGCAAACAGCGATCGGGAGGTGTCGACGAACTCGCTCGCGGCGAGCGACCCCGATTCCTCGCCGTCGTCCGCGACCGCCGCAGTCGGATCGAACCGGGCCCGCAGCCCGTAGAGGGTCGCGACCGCGCCGGGGATCGACAACACGACGGCGACG
This sequence comes from Natrinema thermotolerans, assembly GCF_031165565.1. Taxonomy (NCBI): domain Archaea; kingdom Methanobacteriati; phylum Methanobacteriota; class Halobacteria; order Halobacteriales; family Natrialbaceae; genus Natrinema; species Natrinema thermotolerans. The sequence continues at coordinate 3,126 of NZ_CP101873.1, forward strand.
AGCCGCCAGTCCAGTACGAGTAACAGCGTCGCGGTCGCGAAGGGACCCAGCGCGATACCGAGGTTGCCGGCGATGCCGTGCCAGGCGAAGACCGTCCCGCGGTCCTCGACGCCGGTGCTGATGAGCGTCAGCCCCGCGGGGTGGTAGACGCTCGCGGTGACGCCCCAGCAGACCAGCGCCGCAGCGATGCCGTAGATAGAGGTCGCGAGCGACAGTCCCACGAAGGAGACGCTCATCCCGACGAGGCAGGCCAGAACGAGCCGTTTCGGCCCGTAGCGATCGGCGAGCAAGCCGGCGGGCAACGCGCCGAGCCCGAACAGCGCGTAGCCGGCCGCGACCGCGATCCCGGCGACCGCGATGGAGATGTCGAACGCCTCGAGCCAGACGACCAGGAAGATCGGGATCGCCAGTTCGAACCAGTGGACGGTCGCGTGGGCGAGCATGGCGAAGGCCGCGATCGAGCGGTCGTTGTCGTTGAGCGTCATATCGTCGAAGGGTTGATACTGGCCGGTTCGCGCCCGGCTACTTCAGAACTTGGAAACGAACGGCGAGCGGTTCGTCGGGTGACGGGACGGCAAGCGCCGGCCCGGCTACGGTGTGGCTTCCGCCGACGTGTCGGCGAGGTCCGCGAGGATCTCTTCGGCGTGGCCCTCGGGGGTCACGTCCTCGTAGACCGCCTCGATGCGGCCGTCGGGGCCGACGACGTACGTGTTGCGGAAGACGCCGTCGAAGGTGTTCCCGAACATCTGTTTCTCGCCGTAGGAGTCGTACAGCGTCGCGACTTCGCCGAACTCGTCCGAGAGGAGGTCGAACCCGAAGTCGTACTCGTCGGCGAACGACTCGAGGTCGTCGACGGGGTCGTCGCTGATACCGACGACGCCGACGTCGCGGTCCTCGAAGCGCGCGAGCGCTTCGTCGAACCCGCGGGCCTCGAGCGTACAGCCCTCGGTGTTGGCGCGGGGATAGAAGTAGACGACGAGCCGCTGGCCGTCGAAATCGGACCGCGAGACGGTCTCGCCGTACTGATTTAGCAATTCGAACTCCGGTGCGTCGTCGCCGACGTCGAGCATGGGTTCGAGTTAGCGGGGGTTACTGTAGGCGTTACGGTTTCACACGGTCAGTGCCGTGCCCGCCGATCGGTCCGTGACGGTCAGCAAGGGATGGAAAGTCGGGCGAGCGGAAAACGGCCGGGTAGGGCCGGTCACTCGAGGCGTTCGGCCGCGCCGCGATCGACGAACGGGGCGGCGTTCTGTTCCGGGAGTTCGACCACGTCGTCGCTGCTCAGCGTGTACTCGCGACCGTCGACGCCGTAGATCGACCCGATGTCGTCGGTGATTCGGACGGTCGTCCGGTCCACGTCGCCGGCCGTCGCGCGCTCGTCGGCCGTGTCAGGATCGGCGGCCGCTCCGTCCGCACCGTCGCTCGAGGGCGACGGGTCGGGTTCGGGAGTGGCTTCCGAACCGGGCTCGCCGGACGGCTCCGGGGGAGTCGCCGTGTCCGGAGAACCGCCCACGTCAGCAGGGTCGTCGACCGCTGGTCCGTCGCGGCCCATGACGTCCGCGGGGGAGACGCCGCTCGAGTCGCCGTCGTCCGGACCGGACTCGATTCCGGCAGGCGGCTCCTCGGGCGGTGCCGGTGGGGCGTCGTCGTCGGGCTCGGGTGCCGGCTCGCTCGAGGGTGAACCGGGGCGTCCCGGATCTGCGTCGTTCGGGGCAGGTGTGTCGTTCGACGGGACGGCGTCGCCGCCACCGGTCGATTCCTCGACGCCCTCGAGAACGTCGAGGACGCGGCTCTTGTTCGATCCGATGCGGTCGACGAGGTCGTCGAACAGGTCCGCCTCCTCGGCAGTCAGTCCCTCGTCGTCGGCGGCCATGCCGGCCGCCGCGAGGCTGGCTTGCTTGACGAGTTTTCCCATCCGGCGCTCGTAGATCGCCTCGACCACGTCCTTGGCGGTCTCGATCTCGTCGGAGAGCCGACGGACCTCGGGCGAGGAGAAGGGGTCCTCGGACGCCTCGGCGACCCGGTCGCGTTCGGCCTCCAGATCGGCGATGTACTCCCCGACCTCCTGGTAGAACGAGGGACGCAGGTTCTGGAGGCTGTCCTTCTGGCGCTCCTTGCTCTGGACCGAGCGCAGTTCGTCCAAGTTCATTCTTTCTCCTTCTCGGCGCGGCCGCGTGCCATCAGGAACACGGCGACGTACTCGGGTAGTGACTGGTCACCCTCCGCGACCGTAAAGCTATCTCCTCCGAGTTCGACCTCGCCGCCGTCGGTGACGTCGACGGTGATTTCGTGGCTCTCGAAGGTCTCGGGAACGGCGTCGACGAGGGGATCGAAGTCCGCGATCTCGTCGCGCTCGAGCCGTACCGTCTTCAGGCCGCTGCCGCCGTGGAGGCTGCCCGGCAGTCGGATCAGCCGGTTCGTGTCCGTCGTGACGGGTTCGTCGATGGGCGCGTTGTCGCGCTCGACGGCCTCGTTCGCGAACCGCTCGGCCAACTGCGCGATCGCGGTGTGGACGGTCACGTTGCCCGCCTCGAGTCCCTCGCGGTTGTTGCGCGCGGCGTTCAGCGTCGCTTTGGCCTTCCCCTTGCCGATGCCGTCGAACGCCTGTAACCGCTCGAGGGCAGCCTCCTCCTCGAGTTCGAGCAACTCGTCGACGAAGGCCATGAAGTGGGCGTGGATCCGCGCCCCCCAGCCCCCTTCGATCCGGAGGGTTCGGCGTTCGGTCGGGGTCTTCCGTCCCAATCCAGCCACCGTCTCGGTCTCGATCAGTTCGTCGAACTCCAGCCCGATCCCCCGGACGTAGTCGACGATCTCGCGGCGGTGTTCCCGATCGAGGCCCAGGACGTTCTCGTCGCGGACGTGGACGTGATATCCTCGGCCGCCGGAGAAGACGATCTCGAGGTCCTCGAACGCGAAGTCGGTCTCGAGGAAATCGAGCAGCCGAAGCAGGGCGTCCTTGCATTTGGCGAGCATCTCGGCGTAGCTGTCCTCGCCGAGCGTCACGCTGGGCAGGTGGTCGGCGTCGAGGTCGAAGACGAGGTCCGCGGACTGCCAGTCTTTCTCGTGCATCGAACTCGCGCCGGGGTCGCGAAAGCGCCCCGCCGAGAAGTAGACGTGGCGCGGGCGCTTCCGGACCAGAAACTCGGAGAGATCCCCCAACTCGAGCAGCGAACGGTGGCGGACCATCGTCGTGTCGGGGCCCTCCGTCCACGGGATGAAGCCCCACTCGCGTTCGTTGGCCGCGGGCGGCGGCGTGATCTCCGTCCGTCGGTAGTGGTCGCGAAATCGCCCGCGGAGGTAGGCCCTCGTTCGCTCTTCCATACGATTGGCCTACTCGGGGAGGGGCCGGTATAATTGTATTGGACTGTCCGCGCGGCGGGCCGGGACGGGGCGGCTCGAGCGGTTCGCCGACGGCGGCGGTCACGGGCTCGAGCGGCGCTCAGTCGTCGCCGGGCCGAGTCGCGGGGCCGTCGACCGTGACGAAGCCGTCGCCGCGGAGGATCCGTTCGACGCGGCCGTGCCAGTCCTCGGCGAAGGCCGCGCGTTCCTCGGCCGTCGCTTCGCCGTCGATCAGCGACTGGAGGTGGCGCGTGCCCGGCCCGGCCTCCGGAATCGCCGTCGTATCGTAGGTGACCCGGACGGTCTCGTGGGTGTCGGTGCGAGTGAACTCAAAGGCGACGCCGTCGGTGCCGATCGCCCCGTACCGGAGCAGGTCTTTCCGGCCGCCGTGGCCGCCTGCCAAGCCTGCGAAGCCGTCCTCGCCGGCGGCCCCGGTCACGTACGAGAGCAGCCGCGACGTGACGCCGTAGCCGGGATCGGTCCGCGGGCCGCCCGCGAGGACGGCGATCTCGCCCCGGACGGGCAGCGAGTCCGGGTACAGCGCCTCGAGGCCGTCCCGTGCCATTCGGTACGCCCCCGCCGCCGTGGGACAGGAGTGGCCCGCCGCCTTCACCACGTCCTCGTAGGTGATGACGATCGGATCGCCCGGCTCGAGGACGGCCAGCGCCTCCGCGGCGGGGTCGCGCAGCCGAATCGGTTCGATATCGTCGTAGTCGATCGCCCAGTTCGTTCGGTCGGTGTCGTTGGTCGTCTCTGTCATTGTGGATTCGAAGGTCGTATCGGTCGGTAGTCAGTACCGCAGCAACCGCATCCCGTTCAGGATCACCAGCAACACGCTGGCGATGTGAAGCAGCATCCCGGCGGCCATGTGGACGGCCCCGGCGACGACGCCGGCCAGCAGCAGGCCGACCGTCGCGACGGCGATCGCAACGTTCTCCGAGACGTTCCGGCGGGTCGCCTTGCTGAGCCCAACGGCCTCGGGAACCCGCTCGAGGTCGTCGGCCAGCAGCGCCATGTCGGCCGTCTCGATGGCCGCATCGGTGCCTGCAGCGCCCATCGCGACCCCGACGTCGGCGGCCGCAAGCGAGGGCGCGTCGTTGATTCCGTCGCCGACCATCGCCACGACGTGGCCCTCAGCCCGGAGCGACTCGATGGCGTCTCGTTTTTCCTCGGGCAGCAGTTCGGCCCGGTAGTCCTCGATTCCGACCGCCTCGGCGACCGACCGCGCGGTACGGTCGTTGTCGCCGGTCAGCATTACCGTGCGGACACCGGCAGCTTCCAGGGTCGCCACGGCGTCGCTCGCTGCGGGTCGGAGTTCGTCCCGTATCGAAACGACGCCGACGACCTCGCTCTCGAGGGCAACGTAGACCGCCGTCTCGCCGGCCGCCTCGCGTTCGCGAGCATGAGCTGCGATCTCGGACGGGACCTCGAGGCCGCGGTCGGCGAGGAGCGCGCGGTTGCCGACCGCGATCGTCCGGCCGTCGTACTGGGCGACGACGCCCTTGCCCGCGACGACGTCGACGGCCTCGGGATCGGGGATCGCCGGCTCGTCGGGCTCGGGGCCCGCCGAATCAGCCGAGTGGTCGGTGACGACGCCGCCGTCGGTGGCGGTCTCGCGGGCGCTGGCGTCGCCCGCTCGAGCGGCCGCGAGGATCGCGTCCGCGAGGTGATGTTCGCTCTTCTTCTCGGCGATGGCCGCGGCGCGAAGCACGTCGTCATCGGCGACCCCGAATCCGTCGACGCTCGCGACGGCCGGCTCGCCCTTGGTCAGGGTGCCGGTCTTGTCGAACGCGACGCAGTCGATCTTCCCGGCGGTCTCGAGGTGTTCCCCGCCTTTCAGCAGGACGCCGGCCCGTGCCGCCGAGCCAATGGCGCTGACGATGCTGACCGGCGGCCCGATGACCAAGGCGCCGGGACAGCCGATGACAAGCAGCGTCAGCGACGTGACGGCGTTTCCGGTGATCGCGTACGTTCCGACCGCCAGCACGACGATCGCGGGCGTGTAGTACCTCGCGAAACGCTCGATGATCGTCTCCGTCGGCGCTTGCGCTTCCTGTGCCTCCTCGACCCGGCGGATGATCCGCTCGAGGGTCGTGTCCCGGCCGGTGTCGGTCGCGACGACCTCGAGTGCCCCCGCCTGATTGATCGTCCCGGCGTAGACTTCGTCGCCCGCGGACTTGCGGACGGGCGCGCTCTCGCCGGTCACGGGCGACTGATCGATCGCGCTCTCACCGTCGACGACCTCGCCGTCGACGGGGACTTTCGCGCCGGGTTTGATCACGACGGTCTCGCCCGGTTCGACCTCGCGAGCGGGAACCTCGACAGTCTCGCCGTCGCGGCGGACGATCGCCGTATCGGGGGCCAACTCGAGCAACTCCTCGAGGGCCGACCGGGTCTTGGCCATCGTCCGAGCCTCGAGGTAGTTGCCGAGCGAGAACAGGAAGACGACGGCGGCGGCCTCCCAGTACTCGCCGATGGCGATCGCTCCGACCGCGGCCAGTGTGACGAGGGTGTTGATGCCGACGGTGCCGCTTCGAAGGGTGTAGAAGGCCTTCTTCGCGACGTCGTAGCCGCCGACGGCCGCGGCGAGGATCATCAGTCCCGCGCTCAGCAGGGCCACGTCGTGGAGGGTCCCGACGGTCCAGCCGAGCGAAAGCAACAGGCCGCTCGCCGCGACGACGATCGGTTGCCGGTGGGCGCGAACGTATCGCTTGGCGTTCACGTTTCGTCACCGCACCCGGGGGGTGTACCCCTGTTTCGTGATGGTTCGCTCGAGGTCGTCCGTCTCGACGACACCGTCGTCGTACTCGATCTCGACGCGGCCGGTCGTGTAGTGGACCTCGACGCGGTCGACGCCGTCGGTTTTCGACAGCGCCCGCTCGACGTTGCTCGCACAGGTCGGACAGTCGAAGTCGGTCACGCGGTATTCGATCTCAGACATCGTTGCTCGAATGCGTGTCGGAGCCCCGTTCGTAAATACATCACCCAAATGACTTGTTTGGGCGCACGGACGGGGGATTCCGCCGGTGAAACGACTCGTCTAGACGGCGGGCCGGTCTCGACCGACACACTGTGGGACGTCGCTTCTGCTGTACCGATCGCAGAACACTGTCTCGGTTCGGATCCGTCCGTCGACGAATCAAGAAACCATCAATTTTTGAACATGGGTGCGCTCCCTCGAGGGCGTTCGGCTGAATCACTTTTACCGTTCGACACCCAACCACGACCACTCAATGGCCGAATTCACGTCGGACGTGACGATCGAGGACATCGCGGTCCGGGACACGAACGTCTCGAGCGCCGTCGACGAACCGCTGCGCGCGATGATCCTCGACATGCTGGCGGAACGGGCACGCTCCGTCGCGGAGATCCACGCGGCGCTGGGCGAGCGGGGATACGACCGGACGCCGAACACGGTACGCCACCACGTCAACGAACTCCGCGACGCCGGCCTCGTCGAGGTCGCCCGCCTCGAGGAGGAGGGCGGCGCGACGACGAAGTACTACCGCGCGAATACGATCGTCCTCTCGTACGCGCTGCCCGACGACGCCGACGCGGCGGTCGCGGCGATGGCCGACGAGATCACCCCCGAGGTCGCCGCCCTCGTGGCGGAGTTACGCGAGGAGTACGGCGAGGAGATCGATCGAATCGTCGGGGAGATGGCCCCCTGCGAACACTGCCGCACACAGAAGTACGAGACCTACCTGCTGTCGACGGTCCTCCGCCGGGCGTTCGTCGCGGGAACCGTCAGGGATGGGCCGGCGGCTGACGGATAGCGCGTCGACGAGCCGCAGAACCGGTCGTTACCGCCGAATCAGATCCGAGATCTTGTCCGTGATCCCGACGTCCGCACCCAGTTTCAGATAGTAGGCATCGCCGCCGTCCTCGTAGTAGTCGTCGATCCGGCGCTTGATCTCGAAGCCCAGATGCTCGTAGAACTGGAGGGCGTTCTCGTTGCTCGTCCGGGCATGACACGTGATGGTATCGTGGTCGTCGGCCACGCGGGCAACGAGTCGCTTCCCGATCCCCTCGCTGCGATAACGGGGTGCGACCGCGAGAAAGAGAATATAGCCGTCGCGTCGCACCGCCGCGAACCCGATCAACTCGTCGTTCCGGACGTAGCAGTGGACCTTCGACCGTCGGTACGCGTCGGTAAAGAAGTCGTAGCGCTGTTTGAGTACGCCCTCCTCGCGACGGATCTCCTCTTTGAGTTCCCAGGCGTCGTCGACGAAATCGTCGCTCCCCGGCGCGACGACGCGACTATCGATGTTGACGCTCACTATCACAGTCTACCAGCCTGTCCACTATAATTCCACCGGCAGTACGGTCTCGGGAACGTCGGACGACGGGGTGTGGTACCTCCTCGACACGCCGTTGGTGGCGCCGTCCTCGAGGCCGAACCGACGGTCATACCACCCCCGTCCGCGAAGGACCGCCACATGGGGTTCGAACTGCGCGATCACACGGCCGACGTCGCGGTCGCTGCGACCGGCGACTCCCTCGAGGCGGTCTTCGAAGCGACGGCCGACGGCCTCGCGGCCGCATCCTCCGACGACATCCCGCCCGAGACCGGCGAGCGGTTCTCCCTGACCGTGACCGCCGAGCGACGCGAGGCGCTGTTGTTCGACTATCTCGGCGAACTGATCTACCTGCGGGACGTCCGCGCCGAGTTGCCCGTCGACAACCGGGTCGAGAGCATCGATGCGCCTGCGGACGGGAGCGATGACGACGCCGACGCGACCGCGTGGTCCCTCGAGGCCAGCGCCCGCGGCGTCCCGCTGGCCGCGGTCGACGCCCGCGAGGTGAAGGCCGTGACCTACTCGGAGATGCGCCTCGAGTCCGTCGCGGACGGCTGGGAGGCCTACGTCGTCTTCGACGTCTGATACGGTTTCCTGTGAGTCATTACCGGCGCAACCGCGACCCGGGCGGCGGTTGCGCCGGGAAACCGTTACAGCAATCCGTCTGACCAGTGGCCGATCGATTCCGTCCGCGAACCGCCGTGATCGGACGGTGAGACGGACTCTCGAGGTCGCTGGCAAGACGAACATCTTTCATCGCCGGGGTCGGATGCTCGGGTATGACTACCTACGACGCCGACGGCATCACGTTAGAGCGGATCCGCGAGTACGTCTGGGAGATCCCACAGGAGGGCGACATGCGCGTCCCGGCGCGAGTGTTGGCCAGCGAGGCCCTGCTCGAGCAGATCGAGGACGACAAGACCTTAGCGCAGATCAAAAACACGACTCACCTGCCGGGGATCACCGACCACGCGATCTGTATGCCTGACGGACACCAGGGCTATGGCTTCCCCGTCGGTGGGGTGGGTGCGCTCGATGCCGAAACCGGCTGTATTTCGCCGGGAGCGGTCGGCTACGACATCAATTGCCTTACAGGCGATTCGGAAGTACTCCTCGAATACGGCCGTCGCACCCCGATCGAAACCCTTGAGGACCGCTTCGAAGCGGAGAACGCGATGGTCGCCGATGATGACCTTACGCCGTCACCGATTCAGCTGTTCACCGAACGCGAGAACGCGGCCGTGTACGAAGTAGAGACCGAGACCGGCGACCGTATTACCGCGACTGCGGACCACCCGTTCCGGACGCCCGAGGGGATGCAGCCTCTCGAGGAACTCTCCGAAGGCGACGAGATCCATCTCCAACCGTTCCGCGGCGTTCCCGACGAGAAACCCGAGGATTTCACCGTCCTCAGCGAGGAAGACTTCGCCGACGAGAACTCGCAACTCGTCCGCGCGCTCGAGGAGCGCGATCTCCTCCCATTGAAGTCGACCGACGACGCGTTCAATCGGTTTCTCAAACTCGTCGGGTTCCATACCGGCGACGGTGCGATCGGAAGCGGCGGACAGACGTGGTTTTATGGAGAACCCGCGGATCTCGAATCCATTCAAAACGATATCAAAGCGATCGGGTTCACGCCCTCGAAAATCTACGAGCGGGACCGATCGCACGAGATCGACGGGAAAACGTTCGAGACGACGGAGTTCAGCGTCCGATCGACCTCGAAGGCCTTCCAGCGCGTACTCCTCGCGCTGGGGGCACCCGACGGACGGAAGATCGAATCCGATTTCACGACGCCGTGGTACTTCGATCGACTGACGGGCTGGCAGAAAGCACTGTACGTCTCGGCGTATTTCGGCGCCGAGATGAACGCCCCTGCGGCCCAGCACGACAAGAACCTGTACTGTCCGAAGGTGTCACAGACGCGCGTCGCTGACGTCGCCGATGCCGGTGAGGAATTCATGGTAGAACTGGCTTCCTTCCTCGACGATCTCGGTATCGAGACGAACGAGATCGAACGGTTCGAGACGGACTCGAGTTCGGATCGAGAGACGATCAGACTTCGACTCGGAATCAAAAACGACTCCGAGAACCTGATCGAGTTCTTCTCGACCGTCGGCTACCGTTATAACCACGAAAAGAGGAAAAAGGCAGCCAAAGCAATACAGTATCTCAAGACGAAAGAGGCGGTGATCGATCGTCGAGCGACGATCGCTCGCGAAGCGAAAGCGATGGCCGATGGGGGAACGCCAGCGAGCGACATCAAATCGCAATTCGATATCAACGAGCGGTTCATCGAGCGGAGTATCTGGGGTGGACGAAGCGGACGACCGCGACCGCCGGCGGAGTTTCCCGGATTCGAGGATTACTGTGAAACGACGGAAGTCGGCGAGGATTACACCGTTTCCACCCGGATCAGATCCATTGAGACGGTTGACGAAGCGCAAACGGTGTACGATATCGGCGTCGCTCACGATGCGCACAATTTCGTCGCTAACGGGTTTGTCGTCTCCAACTGCGGCGTCCGGATGATGCGGACGAACCTCACCTACGACGAAGTACAGGGCCGCGAGGAGGAACTCGTCGACTCCCTCTTCGCGAACGTCCCGTCGGGCCTGGGCGGCGGCGGCATCGTCGAGGCCGGCGTCGACACCGTCGAGGAGATCCTGGCCCGCGGCGTCGACTGGGCGCTCGAGAACGGCCACGCCGTCGAGGAAGACCTCCTGCACTGCGAGGACGAGGGCATGCGCGAGGGTGCGGACCCGGATAAGGTGAGCCAGAAGGCCAAAGACCGCGGCAAGAACCAGATCGGCTCGCTGGGCTCGGGCAACCACTTCCTCGAGGTCCAGCGCGTCACGGACGTCTTCGACGGCGAGGTGGGCGAGGCCTACGGCCTCTCCGAGGACCAGATCGTCGTCCTCATCCACTGCGGGTCGCGCGGGTTGGGCCACCAGACCTGTAACGACTACCTGCGGAAGATCGAGCAGCAACACGAGGGGCTGCTGAACCAGCTGCCGGACACGGAGCTGGCGGCCGCGCCCGCCGGCTCGCAGTTGGCCGAGGACTACTACGCGGCGATGAACGCCGCGATCAACTTCGCGTGGGTCAACCGCCAGCTGATCATGCACCGCACGCGGCAGGTCTTCGAGCGCGTGTTCGATCGCTCCTGGGAAGAGATGGACATGCATCTGCTGTACGACGTGGCTCACAACATCGCGAAGAAAGAGACCCACACGGTCGGCGAGGACGGCGAGGAACGCGAACTCTACGTCCACCGCAAGGGCGCGACGCGGGCGTTCCCCGCCGGTCATCCCGAGGTCCCATCTGCCTACCGTGACGTCGGCCAGCCGGTGATCATCCCAGGCAGCATGGGCGCGGGCAGCTACGTCCTCCGCGGCGGCGAGAACTCGATGGATCTCACCTTCGGCTCGACCGCCCACGGTGCGGGCCGGCTGATGAGCCGTACCCAGGCCAAAAACGAGTTCTGGGGCGGCGACGTTCAGCAGGACCTCGAGGAGCAGAATCAGATCTACGTCAAGGCCCAGTCCGGCGCGACCGTCGCGGAGGAGGCCCCGGGCGTCTACAAGGACGTCGACGAGGTCGTCCGGGTCTCGGACGCGCTCGGGATCGGCGACAAAGTCGCGCGGACGTTCCCCGTCTGTAACATCAAGGGCTGATTGGGAACTGTCTGCTGCTTTTATAGACTCGTTCCGTGCTGCCCATCGGAAGAATAATGCGATTTTGCCACGTAAACGCAGGTATGCGGGTCAGTACGGACGACGGCTGTATCCGTCTTCCCGAATCGATCCGGGAAAATTCGGGGACGAGTTCGAACTGATCGATCGCGGGGATCGACTCGTACTTGTTCCGGTCCCGGACGAGCCGCTCGAGGCCCTTCGCGACGAAGCGCGACGGAGCGAAAAAACGGCCGACGAACTCAAAGAGAGCGCGTTGGACGCGACCCTCGAGGAAGCGGGACGAACCGAACTCGAAGAAACGGACTGACCGTCGCCGCTTGCGTTCACTTCAGTCGGTACGGATTGTCCTCGTCCTCGCCGTCGCCTTCGCTGTCGTATGGCTTTCGCGCGGTGATCGTCACCGTCGCCTCGGGGTCGTCCTCGTCGGCCCACGGGCTGTCGTAGGCCGAGATCTCGAGATCGGTCACGTCCCAGCCTTCGTCCTCGATGAGTTCGACCAGCCGTCGCTGGTCCTCGAGCATGTCCTCGTCCATGGGCCGCCGTTCGAGCGCGAGCGGCGTAGACCTTCCGCCGGTCGGCGCGTGAGTCGCGGGTCGCGAAATGTTCGTCTCTCGACACTGGCGTTGCAGCGAGCGGCGACCGGTCGGCGTCGCCGATCCTCGTAGCGGGCTGACAGGGTTTGCGAACCGAAACCGGTTACGTCGGGTCGAAATTCCCGGCGCGTTTAAGCGGATCCGGCTGCAACTCGTTGGCATGCTCACCGACGAGTTCGGGCGGGAGGTAACCGGGGTACGCGTCTCCCTCACCGACCGGTGTAATTTCGACTGTGTCTACTGTCACAACGAAGGGCTGGGGGACACTCGCGGGCCGATGGACCCACAGGACGACGAGATGTCGACCGACGACGTCGTCCGCTTTCTCGAGGTCGCCGCCGAGTTCGACGTCGACGCGGTCAAGTTCACCGGGGGAGAACCGATGTTGCGGCAGGACTTGGAGGAGATCATCAGGCGCACGCCGGATCAAATGGAGGTCTCGCTGACGACGAACGGCACCTTCCTTCCGGGGCGGGCCGAGGACCTCGTCGACGCCGGGTTAGAGCGGGTCAACGTCTCGCAGGACGCCCTCGATCCCGAGGACTTCGCCGCGGTGACCAAAAGCGGCGCGTACGAGAAGGTCCTCGAGGGGGTCGAGGCCGCGCTCGAGGCAGGGCTGGACCCGGTCAAACTCAACATGGTCGTCTTCGAACACACCGCGGGCTACGTCCCGGAAATGGTCGACCACGTCGCGGAAAACGACGGCCTCCAACTCCAGTTGATCGAGTACATGCCGGAGCTGACTGGCAAGCCCGAGTGGAACATCGACATCGAGCGGGTCCACGACTGGCTGGCCGAGCAGGCCGACGAGATCGAACACCGGGAGATGCACGACCGCAGGCGCTACTGGGTCAGCGACGGCTCGAGCGATGCGAACGATAGCGGGTCGAACGCCGAAGGTCGAGGGATGATCGAGATCGTCGACCCCGTCGAGAACCCCACCTTCTGTGCGAACTGCCACCGCGTTCGGGTGACCCACGAGGGCTACCTGAAGGGGTGTCTCAACCGCAACGACGACCTCAAGACGATGGGCGAGATGACCAAACCCGAAATCCGGGACGCCTTCCGCGAGGTCGTCGCCAACCGAGTACCCTACTACGGGGAGTACATGGTGCAAAACGACGACGGGGAGTGGGAGATCAACGAGAAGTACATCGAGGAGTACGCCGGCGCTTGACATCCTCCTCCGCGTGAACGCGGAGGAATCCCGAGCGGTGGGAGTTTCAGGTCTGCAGTCCAGTCACCGGACTACCAGTCCTTTCGGGCGCGGGTAGTCCCACAACGTCGGACTGGTGGACTGCTGGCGGTGCCAAACCGCTGTTACCCCTATCCTCAACCGTGTACGGCGTCCCGGTGTTGTTTTTGCCACGGGGACGCCGGCAGGCGTCAGCAGAGTCGGGGGTATCGTGATGCTCGCTTTGAGCAGTCGGCACGGACACACTCTTCTGGAATGTGCGTTCACCGACTGCCCTTTCCGGACACTGCCTCGTTACGTGGGCGGACAGGCCGCCTCCGAAGGACGGTTCGGAATCCGCTCCGTTCCGACCGATTCCTGCTCTTCAGTAGGGCGGTCTGTCACTTAAACGTCACTGTGGGAAACTCACGGCGGGCGTTTGAACGGTGGGACGTTTCCCAGAGTGACGGCGCGTATCCACGGCCTGAAGGCCGTGGTATTGCGCCTGTTCAGCCTATAAACGGGTTTCGAGGCGGAAGACGGGACTCGCGGACACCACTGCTCGGTACGCGGTTTGACGGAGTACTCGAGGAGGTGTTCTGCTATTGTGGCAACAGGGAGTAGCCACGCCCTCCCCAGCCGATTCGTTCGTTCCCGTTGGTCACTCACTCATCCCTCGCGCAGTATCGACGGTCGCCCTCGCTAGCGCTCGGTCGACCATCAGCGCGCGCCACCGCGTAGCGGGTGATTAGTCCAGTCGACGGACCGAAGGACATGTGTCGCCCCCTCCCGATAGTCCGGCAAACAGAGCGTCGTATTTACGACGACTGGTCCTACTGTGGTCGGTTCTCCATCCGCTGCTCGGTCGGTTCCGTGCGAGCGCATCGCATACGAACCGGCCGCCTTTCGTTGCCCTTAAGTAGCAGACAGGGGTAGGTCCGGGTGCGATACGTGTAGGGGAGCGATCCCCGAGTCCGAGAGGGCGACGATAGACCGACGGTGTTGTGGTAGCCAAGCGGCCCAAGGCGCATGGTTGCTAACCATGTGGCGTCAAGCCTCCGGGGTTCGAATCCCCGCCACAACGTCGGAACTCAGCTGGCGTTTTCCCGCCAGTCGATTTGCAACGCACGCAGACTAGACACACATACACGACAACATGAGCGCGGAAGAACCTCAAGAGCAAGAAGACGACGAAGATCTCCGCTACTTCGTCCGCATCGGGCAAACCGACCTCGATGGGACGAAGTCCGTCGAGCGCTCGCTCACGGAGATGAACGGGATCGGTCACCGGACCGCCCGGCTCATCGCCGAGGAAGCGGGCGTCGACCGAACGGACACGTTCGGTCGGCTCGACGAAGACGTGATCGACGAGGTCGTCGAACTCGTAGAGAACTACGCCGAGGAAGTCCCCGACTGGCTCAACAACCGTCAGGACGACTTCTACTCCGGCGAGACGACCCACGAGATCGGCAACGACCTCCAGCTGACGCGTCAGCACGACATCAACCGGATGAAGATGATCGACTCCTACAAGGGCACGCGCCACAAGCGCGGCCAGAAGGTCCGCGGTCAGCGGACCAAGTCCACCGGCCGAACGGAGGGCACCATCGGAGTCAACGTCGAGGAGATCCGCGAGGAACAGGCCGAAGAGGCTGCCGAAGAAGAGGATGAGGGCGAATAATGCCACTCGGCACTGACACCAAACAATACGAGACGCCGAACCACCCCTACCAGGGTGAACGCATCGCCAGCGAACACTCGCTGCTCGACCGCTACGGCCTCAAGAACAAGGAAGAACTCTGGCGCGCCCAATCCGAGCTTCGCTCCTACCGGCGCGAGGCCCGGGAACTGCTCGGCCAGGCCCAGGGCGACGAGGTCGTCCAACGGCGCTCCGAGGAGTTCCTCGGTCGGCTCAAACGCGTCGGCATCCTCGACGAGGCCGACGAACTCGGCGACATCCTGTCGCTCGAGATCGAGGACATCCTCGAGCGCCGTCTCCAGACGGTCGTCTACCGCAAGGGGCTGGCGAACACGACCCAGCAGGCACGCCAGTACATCACCCACGGCCACATCGTGGTCGACGGGCAGCGTCACCGCGTCCCCTCCTACGTCGTCGACGTCGACGAGGAGGAGCTGGTGGCCTTCGAGGAGAACAGCCCGCTCGCGGACGAACTCCACCCCGAACGCGCGGAGGGCCAGTAAACCATGAGTCAGGACGACGAAAAGTGGGGTATCGCCCACGTGCATGCATCGTTCAACAACACCGTCATGACCGTGACCGACCTCACGGGCGCGGAGACGATCGCCAAGTCCTCCGGTGGGACGGCGGTCAAGCAGAACCGCGACGAGGCGTCGCCGTACGCGGCCATGCAGATGGCCGAGTCCGTCGCCGAGGAGGTCAAGGCCGCGGGCATCACCGGACTCCACGTGCGAGTCCGTGGCCCCGGTGGCAACCTCCAGAAGTCCCCCGGTCCCGGCGCGCAGGCGACGATCCGCGCGCTGGCCCGCTCGGGCATCGAGATCGGGCGCATCGAGGACGTCACGCCGATCCCACACGACGGATCGCGCGCTCCGAAAGGCAAGGGCGGCTACTAGATCATGACTGCTGAGTACGACGTCGAGTTCGTCGAACGCGAGGATCGTGAAGCGCGATTCCTCGTTCGCGGCGTGACACCCGGGTTCGCAAACGGCATCCGCCGAGCGATGATCGCCGACGTGCCGACGATGGCGATCGATACCGTCCGGTTCGTCGAGAACTCGTCGGTCATGTTCGACGAGCAACTCGCCCTGCGAATGGGGCTCGTCCCGCTGACGACGCCGCCGGTCGGCGAGTTCGCCGAGGACGACACCGTCACGCTCTCGATCGACGTCGAAGGGCCGGACACCGCCTACTCCGGCGACCTCGTCTCCGAGGACGACCTCGTCCAACCCGCCGACGAGAACGTCCCGATCATCGATCTCAAGGACGGCCAGCGCCTCGAGGCCGAGGCCGACGCCGTCATCGACCGCGGGAAAGACCACGCCAAACACCAGGGCGGGGTCGCGGTCGGCTACCGACACCTCCAGCGCGTGGAGGTCGAGGGTGACCTACCGGAGTTCGAGGACGAAGAGCGCCGGATCATTCGCGGCGTCATCGAGGACGACGGCGAACTCGTGCCGACAAGCGAGTTCGATCACGATCTCTCGAACCGATACCCGGGCAAGGAAGTCCGCGTCGAGGACGTGCCCGAAGCGTTCGTCTTCCACGTGGAGACGGACGGCTCCTTCAGCATCGAAGAGCTCGTGACTCGAGCAGCGGACACGCTCGAGGCACGCGCGACCGAACTCGAAGACGCAGTACAGCTATAGATATGAACCGACGCCCCCGACCCGAACTGGTCGAGCCGCTCGCCGGTGCCGTCAGCCACGAGGCCGGCGATCGCTCGCCTACTGGAATCGAAAGGGGTTTGAAGGGGCGGCGGATACACGGAAGTGCGAGCAGGGATAGCCAAGTCAGGCCAACGGCGCAGCGTTCAGGGCGCTGTCTCGTAGGAGTCCGCAGGTTCAAATCCTGCTCCCTGCATCCACTTCTTCACCGCCGACCGACACCGATCAGCGACGATCGGCGCGTTGTCGGCCGGCAGCGAACCGATTCCACCATCGGCGAGACGCTTCCTCGCCTCGCCGAGACGACCGTATTTGGAGGATACAATGAGTAGCAAAACCAATCCGAGGCTCAACGATCTCATCGCCGAGCTGAAGTCGACGTCCCGAGAGCGGGACGCCGACGTCTGGCGAGACGTCGCGGATCGACTCGAAAAGCCCCGGCGCACCCACGCTGAGGTAAACCTGGGCCGCATCGAGCGATACGCACGCGAAGAAGAGACTGTCGTCGTTCCCGGCAAGGTGCTGGGATCGGGCGCACTACAAAAGAACGTCACCGTCGCTGCAGTCGATTTCTCCTCGTCCGCCGAGACGAAGATCGACCAGGTCGGTGAATCCGTACCGCTCGAGCAAGCGCTCGAAGCAAACCCCGAAGGCTCCGACGTCCGGGTGATTCGATGAGTCTCGCAGAGTTCGACGCCGATACCGTCGTCGATGCCCGTGACTGCATCCTCGGTCGCGTCGCCAGCGAGGTCGCCCAGCGCGCGCTGGACGGCGAGAGCGTCGCGATCATCAACGCCGAGGACGCCGTCATCACCGGCGACAAGGAAGACATCTTCGAGACGTACCGTACGCGACTCCAGATGGGCTCGGACAGCGGGCCCTACTACCCCCGCCGGCCGGACACGATCTTCAAGCGGTCCGTTCGCGGGATGTTGCCGTACAAGAAGCCCCGTGGTCGCGAAGCACTCGACAGCGTCCGTGTCTACGTCGGCAACCCCTACGAACACGACGACGACCACGAGTCGACGGTTCTCGAGGGTACGTCGCTGGACCGTCTGTCGAACATCCGCTTCGTCCACCTGCACGAAGTGTCCGAACAGTTAGGTGCTAACGTCACATGGTAACCAACACGAGTGGCAAGAAAAAGACGGCCGTCGCCCGCGCCACGGTGCGCGAAGGCGAGGGTCGCGTTCGAATCAATTCCCAGCCGGTCGAGCTGGTCGAACCGGAGACGTCCCGGCTCAAGATGCTCGAGCCGTTCCGCATCGTCGGCGAGGACCTCCGCGGCGAGATGGACATCGACGTCGACGTCGAGGGCGGCGGCATCAGCGGACAGGCAGACGCCGTCCGCACCGCCATCGCACGCGGGATCGTCCAGCACACCAACGACGCCGAACTCCGCGACGCGTTCATGGAGTTCGACCGCTCGCTGCTGGTCAACGACGTTCGCCAGTCCGAACCGAAAAAGTGGGGCGGCCCGGGCGCTCGGGCGCGCTACCAGAAGTCCTACCGCTGAGGTGATCCAATCATGATGGTACCGGTCCGGTGTTTCACCTGTGGTAACGTCGTCGGCGAACACTGGGAGGAGTTCGACGAGCGGGCCAACGAGGGCGACGAGGACCCCGAAAAGGTCCTCGACGAACTCGGTGTCGACCGCTACTGCTGTCGGCGCATGCTCGTCAGTCACGAGGATCTCGTCGACGTCGTCTCCCCGTACCAGTAACCCATGCAACAACAACACAACCGCTACGAGAAGGCACGCATTCTCGGCGCGCGAGCGCTGCAGGTCTCCTACGGAGCGCCGGTGTTGATCGAGACGGAGCAGACCCAACCGATCCTCATCGCCGCCGAGGAGTACGACGCCGGCGTGTTGCCCTTTACCGTCAAGCGGGGGTACGACCGGAAATGACGCTGATCACCGACGTTCGGCTGCGTCGCATCCTCGACTCGCGGGGCAACCCGACGGTCGAGGCCGACGTTCTGACCGAAAGCGGCGGCTTCGGCCGCGCCGCGGCACCCAGCGGTGCCAGTACCGGCGAGTACGAGGCCGTCGAACGGCCGCCCGGCGAAGCGATCGCCGCGGCACGGGAACACGCCGTTCCCCGACTGGTCGGCGAGGTCTACGCGGGCAACCAGCGCGACGTCGACGCCGCGCTCCATGCCGCCGACGGGACCGACGACTTCTCGGAGATCGGTGCCAACAGCGCGGTCGCGATCTCGATGGCCGCAGCCAAGGCCGGTGCCGACGTCCTCGGTGCCCCGCTGTTCCAACATCTAGGTGGGACGTTCCGCGGCGACAACTTCCCGATCCCGCTCGGGAACGTCGTCGGCGGCGGCGAACACGCTGCCGACGCGACAGACATCCAGGAGTTCCTCGCCGCGCCCGTCGGCGCGCCGAGCGTCGCCGACGCCGTCTTCGCCAACGCGGCCGTTCACGCCGCCGTCGCCGATCTGCTCGAGGAACGCGACGTTCCCTGCGGGAAAGGCGACGAGGGCGCGTGGGCACCGTCGATCGACGACGGCGAGGCGTTCGAGATCGTCGCCGAGGCGGTCTCCCGGGTCCAGGACGAGGTCGGCTTCAACGTCGGCTTCGGGCTCGACGTCGCCGGCGCGGAGCTGTACGACGCCGATTCGGGCACCTACGAGTACAGCGACCGGAGCCGCGACACCGAGGAACAGATCGAGTACATCGCTGATCTGGTCGAGGAGTACGACCTCGTCTACGTCGAGGATCCGCTCGATGAGGACGACTACGACGCCTTCGCCGATCTCACCGACGAGGTCGGTGACCAGACGCTGATCTGTGGCGACGACCTGTTCGTCACCAACACCGATCGGCTCGTCGAGGGCATCGATCGCGGCGCGGCAAACAGCATCCTGATCAAGCCGAACCAGATCGGGACGCTGTCCGACGCCGTCGACGCGATCGAACTCGCGAGACGGAACGGCTACGACTCGGTCGTCTCCCACCGGTCGGGCGAGACCG
Organism: Natrinema thermotolerans; assembly: GCF_031165565.1. Taxonomy (NCBI): domain Archaea; kingdom Methanobacteriati; phylum Methanobacteriota; class Halobacteria; order Halobacteriales; family Natrialbaceae; genus Natrinema; species Natrinema thermotolerans. The sequence continues at coordinate 22,580 of NZ_CP101873.1, forward strand.
AAGACGCGACGATCGCACACCTCGCCGTCGCGACCGACGCTCCCTACATCAAGACGGGCGCGGTCGGCGGCGAGCGAACTGCCAAGCTCAACGAGCTCATTCGAATCGCAGACGACGCGACATGACAGAAAACGACGCAACCCAAGAAGGGCTCGACGCCGCCGAGGAGGACATCGACGAGGAGCCAGCCGAAGGGGCTGGCCCCGCCGCCGAGGAGGACGTCGAGCCAGTAGACGAACAGCCCGCCGACGCCGAGGGAACGCCCGCGGCCGACGCCGACAACGCCGACGACGCCGAGGAAGACGCCGGACCGACCCTCGACGACGACGTCATGTCCGACGAGGAGGCGGACCTGCTGATCCCCGTCGAGGACTACCTCGGCGCGGGGGTCCACATCGGGACCCAGCAAAAGACCGAGGACATGGACCGGTTCATCCACCGCGTCCGGACCGACGGTCTCTACGTGCTGGACGTCTCGAAGACCGACGGCCGCATCCGTACGGCCGCGGACTTCCTCGCGAACTACGACCCCGAACAGATCCTGGTCACCTCGAGTCGCCAGTACGGTCGCTTCCCGGCGGAGAAGTTCGCCGAGGCCGTCGGCGCTCGCGCCCGTACCGGCCGCTTCATCCCGGGCACACTGACCAACCCCAAGTACGACGGCTACATCGAGCCGGACGTGCTGGTCGTCACCGACCCGATCGGCGACGCCCAGGCCGTCAAGGAGGCCATCACGGTCGGCATCCCGGTCATCGCGATGTGTGACTCGAACAACCAGGTCAGCAACGTCGACCTGGTCGTCCCGACGAACAACAAGGGTCGCAAGGCCCTCTCGGTCGTCTACTGGCTGCTCGCCAACGAGGTTCTCGATCGACGCGGTGCCGAGCCGTCCTACTCGCTCGAGGACTTCGAAAGCGGCGTCTGATTCGGTCGGTTTCGACACTGTTCGTTTTCCCACCGCTCGCCTCGATCAGCGGCCGCGCCGGCGTTGGTCGCGTACCGGCCGACGACTGGGGCAGCCGACGTATAAATAGTGGCGTGGAAACTCGCCACAAGGTTTAGTGGTCACGTCGCCGTGCCCGCGACCATGTCCGAGCCAGTGTCCGGCGAGGCGGCCGACGCCGTCGACCGATGGGATCGCATCTTCGAGATACTCGCCGCGGAGCCGCGACGGCAGATCGTCGACGCGCTGTTGGACGCCCCGGCCGGCGAGTCGGTCCCGTTACCGGAAGTCGCGACGAACCCGAGCATCGACACGGACCTCGAGCGGGTACGGCTTCGGTTGCGACATCACCACCTCCCGCTGCTGGAGCGGGAACGGATCGTCGAATGGGAACGGGAGCCGTTGCGTGCCTACCGCGGCTGTAATTTCGAGGACGCCGGACTCGTCCTACAGAGCCTGTACGCGAACGCGGGGGCGTTACCGGACCGGTTGGCCCTGGGCTGTCGAACGCTCGAACGCGAACGGCGGGGTGGGGATCGGGGGAGCGAACTCAGCGGCTAGGCGGAACCGTCGGCCGCCGACGTGGACCGGGCCGCGAGTAACTCCCCGACCAGTTCGGCAGCCTCGACGGCCGTTGCCCCGAAGACGTAGGTCACCGGTTCGATTCCGAACGCGCCCCGGTGGTAGGCGACGGCGGGGACGGCACCGCGGTCCGCGAACCGGTCGCCGAGATGCTCGCCGCGGTCCTCGTAGTCGGCATCGAACTCGAGGGGATCGATCCCCCGCGATCGGGCCGCAGCGAGCAGGCCGTCGTGGGTAGCGACGTTGATCGCCGCCCGGATATCGGGGTCGGTGTCGTTGGCGGCGAGGACGGCCGTCGCGACGTGTTTCGACGCGCCGAACTCGGGGTTCGCGGGGATCTCTATCCGGCCGCCCATGGCGTAGATCCGGCCGGGGATGGCGGCGACATCGGTCTCGTCGGTCGGGTCGGGAAGCGACATCCCGACGTTGGTCCCGACGTTCGGGACGGCATCAACCATCCCGGGGACCGAAGCGAGTGTCCGTGCCGCCGTCCGGACGTTCGCGAGGACATCCCGCTCGGCGCGGACATCGGGATCGAGGCCCCGGACACAGAGGTCACAGCCCAGTCCCCGTAACGCGGGCATCTCCTCCTCGTGGAGTTCACAGATCGGCCCGCGGTCCTCGAGGCTGCGGACGAGCGAGAGCAGTTCGGACAGGGCGTCGTAGCCGTCCATCTCACCGTCGGCGAGGCCGTCCGCGATCCGGTCGACGGTCGCAACCGTCTCGGGATCGTCGCGAAAGCGGCTGTCGCCGCCGCCCTCGCCGGCGACGTACGTGCTGACTGCGGCCTGCGTGACGCCGAGTTCGGCGGCGATCTCCCGCTGGGTGAGCCCGCGATCCGCGAGTCGGGCGGCCAGCATCGCCCGGACCGTCGGCAGGAACCGGTCGACGACGAGTTCGCTCGGCAAGACCAGCGACATACGAGCGACGAGCCGGCGGATCGACATAAGTCCGACTACCCGCACCGGGGCGACCGGCTCACCGTTCGGCCGCCCGCCGGTCCGCATCGAGGACGCTCCGGAGCGCGTTCGCGACGGTCTCGACGCCGACGATGAGGGCGAGAACGACCACGATCGCCGCCATCACTCGCGTATAGTTCCGGGCCCGGAACGCCATGATCAACGGGTAGCCGATCCCGCCTGCCCCGACGATCCCGAGCACCGAGCTCTTCCGCGCGTTGAGCTCGAGGTAAAACAGCGTCCAGGCCACGTACGCCGTCGTCACCTGCGGGAGCCGGGCAGCGGCCGTCGTCGCGACGATACCTGCGCCCGTCGAGCGAAGGGCGTCGACGGGACCGGGGTCGATCTCCTCCATCTCGTCGGCGAACAGCCGGCCGAGGTCGCCGACCGTCCCCATCGCGATCGCGAGGGTCCCCGCGACGGGACCCAGCCCCGCGAGGACGACGAACAGCAGCGCGTACACCATACTCGGCACCGCACGGAGGCCACCGAGGAGGAGTCGGGCCGGCCCGTAGACGACCCGCGGGGCGACGTTGCTCGCCGCGAGTACGCCCACACACAGCGCCGGCGGCAGGCCGATCGCTGTCCCGACGGCCGCGATCGCGAGCGTCTCGAGGGCTGCCGCGGCCAGCGAGGGGCCGTCGGCGCGCAGCTGCGCCGCGAGCCGGTCCGGAGCCAGCATCTCCTCGAGCAGGATCGAGACAAGGTTCTCCCGGTGGGCGTAGAGGTAGGCGAGGTCGAACCCGAGCCACTGCGCGATCGCGACGACGCCCGCGACGAGGGCGACGAGCAGCGCGGCGCGGCCCGCCGTTCGGCGACGCCACTGCCGCTGGACGCGATCGAACTCGGCGGCGACCGAATTCGATGACGGGGCGTTTCCAGCGCTTTCCTCGGTCGGTTCCGTTCGCGCCGTGCGTTCGGCTGCCGTAGCGGGTTCGACCGCGTCACCCCGATCGGCGGGTCCGCGGTCAGTCATCGTACACCGCCTCGATTCGGGCGTCGTCGACATCGGCGGCCGCGGCGTCGAGGACGAGGCGGCCGTCGGCGAGACCGAGATACCGATCGGCGACGCCGTCGGCCAGCCGGGGTTGGTGGAGGCTGACGACGCCGACGAGCTCCCGCCGGCGGACGACGGCCGCGAGGCGCTCGAGGACCGAGCGGCCCGTCGCGGGGTCGAGGGCGGCGACCGGTTCGTCGGCGAGCAACACCGCGGGCTCTTGCTGGAGCGCGCGGGCGATGCCGACGCGCTGGCGTTGGCCGCCCGAGAGATCCCCGACACGCCGGGCCGCGTAGCCGTCCAGTCCGACGGCGTGGAGCCGTTCGATCGCCGCCCGCTTCGCGGACGGGGCGTGCCAGCCGACCAGTTCCCGCCACGCGGGTTCCCGACCCAGCCCGCCGTCGAGGACGTTCTCGAGCGCGGACTTGCGATCGATCAGCGCCCCCGCCTGAAAGACGAGCGCGACGTCGGTCGGGACCGCCCGCTCGCCCCCGAGACGGACGGTGCCCGAGTCGGGTTCCGTGAGTCCGTCCAGACAGCGGAGCAGCGTCGTCTTGCCGGCTCCCGAGCGGCCGATCAGGACCGTCAGTTCGCCCGGGGCGAGGGCCACGTCGACGCCGTCGACCGCGACCTCGTCCCCGTAGCGTTTCTCGAGGGCGGTTACGGTGAGCATCGGTACGGGACCTAGTCGGATTCGTCTCCGTCTTCCTCCTCCAGATCCGCGATTTCGATGCCGAGTTCCTCGGCGACGTCCCGGACGGGATCGTAGGTGCCGGGTTCGACGGGCCCGTACCTGTCGACCCGGTGGTCCTCGAGGGCCTCGTCCGGCGTCTCGAGCAGTCGCTCGGTCATCTGCTCGCGGACCGTCTCGGGGGTATCGGGCTTCGCGACGATCGGGTCGAACGGGATCGGGTCGCTCTCGGCGAGTTTGACGATCGCGTCGTCGTCCGGATGCTGGAAGTCGCCGTAGGCGGCGGCGTCGACGTGGCCGTTCTCGAGGGCCTGAAGTGACGCGTCGTGACCGAACGACCACTCGATGTCGAAGTCCGCCGCTTCGGTGTCGACGTCGCCGGCATCGAGACCCGCCTCCGAGAGCATGTACCGCGGGAACAGGCCGCCGCTCGTGCTCAGCGGGTCGACCATCGCCACGGTCTTCCCCTCGAGATCGGCGAGGTGCTCGACGTCCGTTTCGGCCCGCGTGGCGACGTACGTGTGGTACGCGTCACTGCCGTGGGACCAGTTGATCGCCAGCGGGTGGATCCCCTCGTCGCGGGCCATGGCGTAGATGACCGGCGAGAGGTTCGCCAGCTCCGTGTGACCCTGCACGACGCTCTCGACGACCGCGCTGTAACTGGTCGTCGGCGTCCCCTCGACCGAATCGACTTCGTCGAACCCGTCCGCGATCCACTCGAACGTGCCGGCGTACTGGGCTTCGAGCTGCTCCGCGTCCTGAAACGGCGGGAGCGCGAACTCGATCGTCCCGTCCGCCCACGCGGCGACCGGGTGGTCGTCACTGTCGATACTCTCGCCGCCGAGACAGCCGCCGATGGCGGCGGTCGCGCCCCCGGCGATGGCTCCGAGATACGTCCGTCGGTTCACAGCCGCTGTCGTCATCACCGGGGTATAACACCTACGAATACGCCGCGGGCGGCGGGATCCGTCCTCGATGGAGCGGCGGGCGACGCTCGCCCGGTAGAGATAGCTATTAACGGCCGTCGGACGAACGGCCGGCCATGACACTCTCGAGCGCTCCCGGCAAGGTGTACCTCTTCGGGGAGCATGCGGTGGTGTACGGCGAGCCCGCCGTCCCGTGTGCGATCGAGCGGCGGGCCCGCGTCGAGGTCCGGCAACGGGACGACGGGCGACTCCGGGTCAACGCGGAGGACCTGAGCCTGAACGGGTTCACCGTCGAGTACGGGGCGACAGCCGACGCTCGTCCCGACGTGGACGTCCCCGAATCGCTGGTGACGGCGGCGACCCAGTACGTCGACGGCGCGATCGAACAGGTCCGCGAGGTCACCGGTGCGGAAGAGGCCGGCTTCGACGTGACCATCGAGAGCGACATCCCGCTCGGGGCGGGTCTGGGGTCCTCGGCGGCGGTCGTCGTCGCCGCCATCGACGCGGCCACTCGGGAACTCGGCGTCACCTTGGACCGCGACGAACTCGCCGAGCGAGCCTATCGAACGGAGTCACAGGTCCAGGATGGCCAGGCCTCCCGCGCCGACACGTTCTGCTCGGCAACCGGCGGCGCGGTCCGTGTCGAGGGAGACGACTGCCGCTCGCTCGAGGCACCGGAACTCCCGATCGTGATCGGGTTCGACGGCGGCGCGGGCGAGACCGGCCAGCTGGTCGCGGGCGTCCGGGACCTCCGCGAGGAGTACGACTTCGCGGCCCACACGGTCGAAGCCATCGGCGACGTGGTTCGCAACGGCGAGGACGCCCTCGCCGACGGCGACGTCGAGGAGATCGGCCGGCTGATGGACTTCAACCACGGCCTGCTCTCCGCGCTGGGGGTCTCCTCGCGTTCGCTGGACACGATGGTCTGGGCAGCCCGCGATGCGGGCGCTCACGGCGCGAAGTTGACCGGTGCCGGCGGCGGGGGCTGTATCGTCGCGCTCGATCCCACCGAGGAGACCGAGACCGCACTCTCGTTCACGCCGGGCTGTGAGGACGCCTTCCGCGCCGAACTGGCAGAAACCGGGGTGAAGCGGGTCGAATGATCGTCCTGAAACTCGGCGGCAGCGTCATCACCGCAAAGGACCGACCGGAGACCCTCGACGGCGACGCCCTGGCGCGGGCGGCGGACGCGATCGCCGCGCTCGAGGGCGATGAGGACCTCGTCGTCGTCCACGGCGGCGGCAGTTTCGGCCACCACAACGCCAGCGAACACGGCGTCACCACGACGGCGGGGACCCGCGACGCGACCGCGGCGCTCGATATTCACGGCGCCATGAAGACGCTCAATCAGTTCGTCATCGGACGGCTGCTCGAGCGCGACGTCGAGGCGGTGCCGGTCCATCCCTTCTCGGCGGGCCACCGCGACGGCGAGGGCGAACTCGATCTGCCGACCGGGCAGGTCGAGACGATGCTCGCCGAGGGATTCGTTCCCGTCCTCCACGGCGATATGATCGCCCACGCAGGCGAAGGCGCGACCGTCGTCAGCGGCGACGAACTGGTGGCGGCGTTGGCTCGAGCCCTCGAGGCCGATCGGGTCGGGCTCTGTTCGACGGTGCCCGGCGTACTGGACGGTGAGGATGCGGTCATCGACCGGATCGACGACTTCGACGCCGTCGCCGACGTCCTGGGAGCCAGCGAGGCGACCGACGTGACCGGCGGGATGGCCGGCAAGGTGCGGACGCTGCTCGGTCTCGAGGCCGAGGCGTCGATCTTCGGGCTCGAGGGCTTGGCGTCGTTCCTCGCGGGCGAGAACCCGGGGACGACGATCGACTGAGGTGGGTTGCTATTACTGGGTCCCGGCGCATCCGTGGTGCAGATCGTGGCCGTGTCGGGACTGACGGGAATCGGACGAACGCGAGAGCAGGGAGCGGGATCGACCGCACGGAGGCGAGCCGATCCGTTCAGCGGGTCCAGAACCCGCCGGTAAAGAGGATCAGTACCGGGATGATCTCGAGGCGGCCGATCCACATCAGGAAGATCATCAGGAGTTTCGATGGGACCGGGAAATCCAGGTAGCTGCCGAACGGTCCGAGGTGGCCGAAGCCGGGGCCGATGTTCCCGATCGTCGCGAGGCTCGCGCTGAAGGCCTCGAGCGGGGAGAAGTTCGCGATCGCGCTGGCCCGACTGACGTCCAGCGCGATCAGCAGGGTCGCGCCGGCGAAGATGATGAGGTACATGAAGGTAAAGCCGAGGACGCCCCGGATGGCGTCCTCGTCGACGACGTTGCCGCCGAGCCGGATCGGACGGACGACCTCGGGGTGGGACGCGGTAAACAGCTCCCGCCGAAGGACTTTGAAGATGATCAGCCATCGGACGACCTTGACGCCGCCACCCGTCGAGCCGGCACAGCCGCCCACGAGCATCGCGAACAGGAGGACGATCTTCCCCGTCGAACTCCAGTCGACGAAGTCGCTGGTCGCGTACCCCGTCGAGGTCAACAGCGAGGAGATCTGGAAGGCGCTCTGGCGCAGCGAGTTCTCGAACACGCCTTCGGTCACGCCGCCGAGTTCCGCCAAGGCAGGCGCGGTGCCAACGTAGAGCATCCCGGCCAAGAGGGCAGTGAGTCCGGCGATCGCGGTGATGTAGGCGCGGAACTCGGAGTTGCGGACGAAGCGGTGGCCCTCCCCGCTGAAGACGTGCCAGAACAGCGCGAAGTTGGTCCCGGCGATGATCATGAACGGCACGGCGGTCCACTGCACGGCCGCCGAGAAGGCCGCGACGCTGTCGGCCTCCGGCGAGAACCCGCCGGTCGGGAGCGTCGTGAACCCGTGGGCGATGGCGTTGTACAGCCCCATGTTAGGTGCCGCTCCCGCGAGGTGCAAGCCGTAGAGAATAGCGATATAGACGACGGTAAAGGCGAAGTAGACCAGCCAGAGGATACGGGCGGTCTCCGCGATCCGCGGCGTGAGTTTCTGTAGCTCGGGGCCCGGAGCCTCCGAATCGACGAGCTGGGCACCGCTGACGGCGATTTCAGGGAGGATCGCGACCATCAACACGATGATCCCCATCCCGCCGAGCCACTGGGTGAGCTGTCGCCACATCATGATCGCGTGGGAATGGCGCTCGAGGGAAATTTCGCCCAGGACGGTCGCTCCGGTCGTCGTGAACCCGGACATCGACTCGAAGAGGGCGTTGACGGGATGGGCAAGCGTCGACTCGGTCCCCCAGCCCGCGATCACGTACGGCACTGCCCCCACGACCGCGACCGCGAGCCACGAGATCGCGACGAACAGCATCGCCTCGCGGATATCGAGGTCCGGTTCGGGGCTGAGCCGCTCGAGACCCTCGCCGACTGCGACCGTCAGCGCGATCGTCGCGACGAACGGGACGACTGGATCGCGATAGATAAGCGCCACGACGAGCGGAAGGACCAGCGGCACGGAGAGATACTTGAGAACGGTTCCGACGAGCGCGACGCTGGCGCGCCAGTCAGTTCGGAGCCGCATGGAACACCCCGCTCGCGGAAGTACATCTAGACACGGTAGTTATCGCATTTCGATTCGGTCCCATTAATCCATCGTAAGACGGTTTCCACCCGTGACACCGTTGTGGCCGGCGAAAAAGCGCCTCGAAAATGGGCCTCGAAGGGGGAGTATCGATCGGTTTCGTGAATAGGATTATATACTGACAGCGCGTAGATAGTACTATGCACGTTCGATTACCAAGCGTTCGCCACCCACATACGTTCTACGACGTCTTTGGCGTCGTCGCCGCCGCGGTGGCGATCATGGCCCTCGTCCTTGCCGTCCGATACGGGGAGGTGATCCGACTCGAGATGGCCGTTTTCATCGCGGTCGTCTTCCTGTGGGCCGGTTGGGCGATCGAACGGATTCTGTCGGAAACCACGGAGCGATCGAGACGGCAGCGCCAACGGGACTGGCCGTGGAAATGATCCCGTCCCGGTAGCTCTCTCGACGGATTCGCACGGGATCGAGTTCCTCTCGTTCGGGGCGACCGAGACGGTCACCGAAGCGGTATATTTTCAACGGTCACGCAAGAACACCGATCTAATGTATATCGTCATCGTCGGTGCGGGCGATATCGGCCAACCCCTCATCGATATCGCGACGCGTTCGGGAAACGAAGTCGTCGTCATTGAGAACGATCCCGAACGAGCGGATCGGGCCGCCGGTACGTACGACTGTCTGATTCTCGAGGACGATGCAACCGATCACAATGCGCTTCAGGACGCCGGCATCGAGCGGGCGGACGCCCTGATCAGTACGACCGACCGGGACGCGACCAACATCATGGTCTGTCTGCTCGCCCAGGAACACGAGGTCCCCAACATCGTCTCGGTCGTTCACGATCCCGAACACATGAACGTGTTCCGCCAGATCGGCGTCAACACGATGGAGAATCCGCAGGAACTCATCGCCGAATACCTCTATCGGGCGGTCGCTCGCCCGGCGATCGTCGACTACATGCGGATCGGCGAGCAGGCGGAAGTGTTCGAGATAGAGGTGACGGAAAACGCGCCGATCGCCGGGAAGACCCTCATCGAGGCGGCTGACGGTGACCTCCTCTCCGAGGACGTCCTGGTCGTCGCGATCGAACGCGAGGGCGAGGATCCGCCGATCACGCCACGGGGGAATACGCGGATCGAGGCCGGGGACCTCCTGACGGTCTATTCGGCGTTCGGTGCGGAACCCGAACTCACGGACGTGTTCGGCCATCCCGAAGACCGAGTCCAATGACGGTCGATCGACGGTGGGTCCGGACCGACGCCGCTGGTACCGCACGGCCGTCTTCGGGAGCCCTGCCTCGAGCGGGGCGGCAAGCCCTCACCGTACCGGCGTCTCCGAAGCCGGTGGAGGGTGACGGATGAAGGGGGCGGCACGGACCATCGGACGGGACCTGGGCCGCATCTTTCAGGCGCTGGCCGGACTGCTGTTCGTTTCGATCCTCGTGCCGCTCATCTGGGGGGAGTACTACGCGATTCCGGCACTGGTCGTCGCGGGACTGGTCCCCTTCGCCGTCGGCTACATCTTGACCTCGCGGTTCCGGGACGCGGCCCGGCCCGGCAAGCTCCACGGGATGATCATCGCCGCGCTGGGCTGGTTCTGTGTCGCGATCTTCGGTTCGCTGCCGTTCCTCCTCATCGCGTGGACGGTCGAACTCGCGCCGCCGATCCTCGGCGAGCCATCCCAGACGTCGACGCTCGCGGCGTTTACGAACCCGATCAATGCCGTCTTCGAGAGCATGAGCGGCTTCACCGGGACCGGGCTGACGATGACCGACAACGAGGAGGTCCTGCCGCGGACGCTGCAGTGGTGGCGGTCGTTCATCGAGTGGATCGGCGGCGTGGGCGTGATCGTCCTCACGACGGCGATCCTCGCCCGGCCGGGGAGCGGCTCGCTGACCCTCTACGAGAGCGAAGCCCGCTCCGAGCGGATCCACCCGAGCATCGTCTCGACCGTGCAGACGATCTGGTGGATCTTCATCCTCTTTACGTTCGTCTCGATCCTGCTGCTGTGGGTCGTCGGAATGCCGCTCTGGGGGGCGATCAACCACGGCATGACGGGGCTGGCGACCGGCGGGTTCTCGATCACTGACAACTCGATCGCGACCTACGACAGCGTGGCCATCGACTTCGCGCTCCTCCCGATCATGCTGCTTGGCAGCATCGCGTTCCCCGTCCACTATCTCATCCTGCAGGGTGACCTGCGGAACCTCTATTCGGACCTGCAGACCCGCTGGGTGTTCATCTACATGGGGATCGGGACGGTTCTGCTGACCGTGCTGGTGTACGTCAGTGACACGTACGACTCCCTGTTTACCGCGTTCCGGTACGGCTCGTTCCAGTTCGTCTCGGCGGCGACCTGTGCCGGCTTCCAGACCGCGACCGACGCGACGAACGTCGCGCTGGGGCGCTGGTCGGCACAGGCCCAGCTCACCGTCGTGTTCGGGATGGTCGTCGGCGGCGCGGCGGGGTCGACGGTCGGCGGGATCAAGCTGATCCGAGCGCTCACCCTCCTGAAAGGGATCCGGTTCCGTATCGCGGACGTCTTCTACCCCGAGACGGCCGTCCGCCGACTGAAGATCAACGGCCGCCGGCTCAACGAGCAGGAAATACGCCAGGAGTTCGAGGAAGCGGCGATCATCGCCGCGCTCTGGTTCCTCTTCCTCGGGCTCGGCACCTTCGCGCTTCTCATCATGCTCCCGCAGGGCGAGTACACCCTCGAGAACGTTATCTTCGAAGTGGCAAGCGCACAGGGGAACGTCGGCCTCTCGGCGGGTATCACCGGGCCGGAGTCGCTCCCGACGCTCGGCAAGGTCATGTTCCTCTTTAACATGTGGATCGGCCGCCTCGAGATCATTCCCGTGCTGGTGACGCTGCGGGCGGTCTTCGACCGCGGGGGGCTCTACCGATGACCGTCTCTGATATCCCGATCGTCGGCGACCTCCTCGAGTCGGGCGCGGAGGACCGGGTCTTCGATTCGCTCCTGCTTGCGGGGCCGGTCCTGATACTCGTCATCGCCTTCCTCGGCCGCTCGACCGTTACGGTCGGCCTCGCAGCGGCGTACGTTCTCTTCTTCGTCGCATACGTCCTTTATCGCGGTATCCGTCGCTGACGGTTGGTGGTGGCCCGTCGCCTCGTCCTCGAGGCGACTGTCGAACCGGGATCGAGACGAGTGACAGTGCTTGGTCGACGAGAGCGGAGGCTGTGGCGACGGAAACTGCGGAGAACGAACAGCGGCGCTAGATCAGGTCGAGGACGTCGTCGAGGACCGTCGCATCGACGAAGACGATGACGTGGTCACCGGGCTCGATGACGGTCGACCCGCGGGGTGTGATGTGGTCGCCGGACCGCGAAATCGCGCCGATGACGACGCCGGGAGGGAGATCGTCGGTCGCGTCGACGATTTCACGCCCGGCGAGAACGCTCTCCGGGCCGATCTCGATCTCGATGACCTCGGCACGGTCGTGTTCGAGCATCGCGATCTTCTCGGTGTTGTCGGTCCGGGTAAACCGGATGATCTCTTCGGCGGTCTCCTCGCGGGGGTTGATCGCGACGTCGATCCCGACGGTCTCGAAGAGGTCGGCGTACTCGGGGTTCTCGATGATCGCGACGGTACGGTCGACGCCGAGCCGATCGGCAAGCAGGGAGACGAGCAGGTTCTTCTCGTCGCTGTCTAAGGCGGCGACGACGACGTCGGCCTCGCCGACGTGTTCGCGCGCGAGGAACTCGGAGTTGGTCGCGTCGCTTTCCATGACCATCGTGTTCGGCAGCGATTCGGCGATCTCGCGGGCCCGTTCGTGGTCCCGCTCGATCAGCCGCGGTCGGAACCCGTGGTCCTCGAACTCGCGGGCCGCCTGGTAACCGACCTCGCTGCCGCCGACGATGACGACCTCCTCGGCGTCGTCCGGTTTGGTCGCGACCTCGTCGGCGAACTCGTTGATCGAGTCGGGACTACCGATGACGACGACCCGGTCGCCCGCCCGAATGTGTGTGTCACCCCGGGTTACGATCATCTCGTCGTCGCGGAAGATCGCCGCGAACGTCAGCGAGTCGTAACAGTCGGCCTCGCTGACGGTCAGGTCCACGATCGGACTATCCGTCGGAATGTCGAACTCGGCCATCCGGACCAGTCCGCCGGCGAACGTGTCGACGTCGTGTGCGCTGGGCAGGCCGGAGATACGGAAGATCGCCCGCGCGGTCAACAGGTCCGTACAGACCATGAAATCGACGCCGAAGGCACCCTGCGATCCCTGCCACGTTTCCAGCAGCGTCCGGCGGCGCACTCGAGCGACCGTGAAGACGTCCGTCGCGGCCTTGGCCGCGCCACAGACGACCGCGTTGGTCTCGTCGTTGTCGGTACAGGCGATGACCAGTTCCGCCCGCTCGAGGTCCGCCTCACGAAGGATCTCGAGGTCGGTCCCGTCGCCCCGAATCGTCAGCACGTCCAGCGAGTAGGTGAGTTCCTCGACGACGTTCGCGTCGCGGTCGATGACGACCACGTCGTGGCCGTCCTCGAGGTTCGCGGCGATCGAGCGCCCGACCTCGCCGGCACCGACGATGATTACGTACACGACGATCCCTCCGAAAGCATGTATTGCCCACCGGTTTCGGCCGAATAGAGAAATGGATTACGGTGTCTCGAAACCCGTGACAGCCCCCCGCGTTCCGCCCGGACCGCCCCCACGAGACGGTCGCTCCGGACGGCCAACCCACTGCGTTTTTAATGCCCGGGCGTGTAGGGGGGAGCAACGAAACCCGCGGGCAAGTGCGCTCGGTGGCTCACGATGTCGTGAGCCGGACGGGGACGATCGTCCCCGCGAGCGCATAGCGGGATGGCCGACGCGCTGCAAGACGCCGGGGCCGTACGACTAGGCGTCCGCGGACAGTTTCGATGAGAGTCCATCACGCGGCTTTCAGTGCTACGAACCATGGAAATCGAAATCGCAACCATTGGCGGCTACGAAGAAGTCGGACGGCAGATGACTGCCGTCCGCGCCGGCGACGACGTCGTCATCTTCGACATGGGTCTGAACCTCTCGCAGGTCCTGATCCACGACAACGTCGAAACCGAACGGATGCACAGTCTCGACCTGATCGATATGGGCGCTATCCCGGACGACCGGGTCATGAGCGACCTCGAGGGCGACGTCAAGGCCATCGTGCCGACCCACGGGCACCTCGACCACATCGGTGCCATCTCGAAGCTGGCACACCGATACGACGCGCCGATCGTCGCGTCGCCGTTTACGATCGAGTTGGTCAAACAACAGATCGAGGGCGAACAGAAGTTCGGCGTCGAGAACGACCTCGTCAAGATGGAGGCCGGCGAGACGATGTCGATCGGCGACCGCAACGAACTCGAGTTCGTCAACGTCACCCACTCGATCATCGACGCGATTAACCCGGTCCTTCACACGCCCGAGGGGGCGATCGTCTACGGGCTTGACAAGCGCATGGACCACACGCCCGTCATCGGCGACCCGATCGACATGGAGCGGTTCCGCGAGATCGGTCGCGAGGGCAACGGCGTGCTGTGTTACATCGAGGACTGTACCAACGCCAGCAAGAAGGGACGGACCCCCTCCGAGAAGGTCGCCCGCGAACACCTCCGGGACGTCCTCTACAGTGTGGAAGATTACGACGGCGGCATCGTCGCGACGACGTTCTCGAGCCACATCGCCCGCGTCAAATCGCTGGTCGAGTTCGCCGACGACATCGGCCGGCAGCCGGTCCTGCTCGGGCGGTCGATGGAGAAGTATTCGGGCACTGCCGAACGGCTCGACTTCATCGACTTCCCCTCGGATCTGGGAATGTTCGGCCACCGCAAATCCGTCGACCGGACGTTCAAGCGCATCATGAACGAAGGCAAGGAGAACTACTTGCCCATCGTCACCGGCCACCAGGGCGAGCCCCGCGCGATGCTCACCCGAATGGCCCGCGGCGAGACGCCCTACGAACTGGACGACGGCGACAAAGTCGTCTTCTCGGCACGGGTCATCCCGGAGCCGACCAACGAGGGCCAGCGCTACCAGGCCGAGAAGTTGCTCGGCATGCAGGGCGCACGCGTCTACGACGACATCCACGTCTCTGGTCACCTCAACCAAGAGGGGCACTACGAGATGCTCGATGCGCTCCAACCGCAACACGTCATCCCCGCCCACCAGGACATGAGCGGCTTCTCCAGCTACGTCAATCTCTGTGAGAGCGAGGGCTACAAGATGGGCCGAGATCTTCACGTGACACGCAACGGGAACCTCATCCAGCTAGTCGACTGATATGACGAGCCCAGAGGCACGCGAAGAGGCGGTGCTCGAGGCGGTCCGGAAGCGCCGCGAGCAGGTCAACGACGCGATCCCCGAGGAGCTACCGATCAAGCGGCCCGAGCGGCTCTACGAGGCCTCCCGCTACTTGCTCGATGCGGGCGGCAAGCGACTCCGACCGACGGTGTTGCTGACGACCGCGGAGGCGCTGACCGACGTCGATCCGCTGTCGGCGGACTACCGCTCGTTCGACCCCGTCGACGGGAGCGGGCCGGTCGATATGATGGCCGCCGCGGTCAGCGTCGAGGTCATCCAGTCGTTTACCCTGATCCACGACGACATCATGGACGACGACGACCTCCGCCGTGGGGTGCCGGCCGTCCACAAGGAGTACGACCTCGAGACGGCGATCCTCGCCGGCGACACGCTCTACTCGAAGGCCTTCGAGATCATGCTCGAGACGGGCGCGGAGTCGGATCGGATCGTCGACGCGCTCGACGTGCTGGCGACGACCTGTACGGACATCTGTGAGGGCCAGTCGCTGGATGTCACCTTCGAGGAACGGGCCGACGTTTCCCCCGACGAGTACCTCGAGATGGTCGAGCAGAAGACGGCCGTGTTGTACGCCGCGTCGGCGTGTCTCCCCGCGATCTTGCTCGGGGCCGACGACGAGACCATCGAGGAACTCTACGGCTACGGGCTCGATATCGGCCGCGCGTTCCAGATCCGGGACGACGTCCTCGATCTGACCGTCCCGAGCGAACAACTGGGCAAACAGCGCGGGAGCGACCTCGTCGAGAACAAACAGACCCTGATCACCGTCCACGCCCGCGAGCAGGGCGTCGACGTCGAGAACCTCGTCGATACCGACGACGTCGAGGCGGTCACGGAGGCCGAGATCGACGACGCCGTCGCCGAACTCGAGGCGTCGGGCTCGATCGCCTACGCCGACGAAACCGCGACCGATCTCGTCGAACGGGGCAAGCGCCGACTCGAGGTACTGCCGGACAACGAGGCCCGCGACCTGCTCTGTGAGCTGGCGGATTACCTGATCGAACGCGGCTACTGACGCTCGATCGGGCACCCGCTGGCGGTCGGCACGGGCGACGCACCGCTCGAGACGGCGTTCGATTTCGCCCGGATTCTGTTGCGAATTCCCCACCGAGCGGTTGATATGACTGACGACTCCACGGACGGAGCCGGCGGGCTCTCCCGACGCGACCTACTCGGGACGGCAATGGCGGTCGGTGCGATCGCGACCGCCGACTGTCTCGACTCGGTCCTCGGGACCGCCGGCCCGAACGAAAACGAGATCGACCCCGTCGCGCCGAACGAGCCCCGTGAGGGGACGGCCGGCGAGTTCTACACGCTGGTCGAGCGAACCGACGTTCCGGTCGCATCGCTCCGAGAAGACGAGGGGGACCTCGAGACTGAGACGGGCTATCGTGCCGATCTTTCTGTACGACCACAGGACGGGGATGGGTGTGCCGGTAGTGACTTCCCCGACCCGTCACGGGTAGCCGCCGTTGTGTGCGTCGGTTGCGGCCCGAATCGCGAGGGTTTTGGCCCGGGCGGAAGTACCGCCCGGTAATGGACGACGACTTACGCGAACGCATCGAGCGCGAGGTCGAGAAGCACGCGCTGTTGAACGCCGTCAAACACGAGAGCGACGCCGACGTCGGTGCCATCATGGGGCCGCTGATGGGCGACAACCCCGACTTCCGCCAACACGGCGACGAGATTCCGGGCATCGCCGGCGGCGTCGTCGGCCGGGTCAACGACCTCGGCTACGACGAGAAACGCGAGCGCCTCGAAGAACTCGCTCCCGAGGAACTCGCCGAGATCGAGGCCGAGGAAGAAGAAGACGAACACGACCTCCCCGATCTCCCGAACGCGGACGACTACGACGAGATCCGGATGCGGTGTGCGCCCAACCCCAACGGCCCGTGGCACGTCGGCCACGCCCGGATGCCCGCCGTCATCGGCACCTATCGCGAGCGCTACGACGGCTGGTTCTGCGTGCGCTTCGACGACACCGACCCCGAGACCAAGCGGCCCGATCTCGAGGCCTACGACGCGATCCTCGAGGACCTCGAATATCTCGGCTTCGAGCCCGACGACGTTTACAAGGCCAGCGATCGCCTCGAGACCTACTACGACCACGCCCGCGAGCTGATCGACCTCGGCGGGGCCTACACCTGCTCGTGTTCGGGCGAGGAATTCTCCGAGTTGAAAAACAGCGGCGAGGCCTGTCCCCACCGCGAGAAAGACGTCGAGACGGTCCGCGAGGAGTTCGCGGCCATGATCGACGGGGAGTACGAAAGCGGTGAGATGGTTCTCCGCGTGAAAACGGACATCGAACACAAGAACCCGGCACTGCGGGACTGGGTCGCCTTCCGGATGATCGATACGCCACACCCCCGCGAGGAAGCCAGCGAGTACCGCTGCTGGCCGATGCTCGACTTCCAGTCGGGGATCGACGATCACCTGCTCGGGATCACCCACATCATCCGCGGGATCGACCTGCAGGACTCCGCGAAGCGCCAACAGTTCGTCTACGACTACTTCGACTGGGAGTATCCGGAAGTCGTCCACTGGGGCCACGTCCAGCTCGACGACTACGACGTCAAGATGAGTACCTCGACCATCTCGGAGCTGATCGAGCGAGGCGAACTCGACGGCTGGGACGACCCGCGAGCGCCGACGCTCAAGAGCCTGCGCCGGCGCGGTATTCGGGGCGAGGCCATCGTCGAGGCGATGGTGGGCCTCGGCACCTCGACCAGCGACGTCGATCTGGCGATGAGTTCGATCTACGCCGCCAACCGCGACCTGATCGACGAGGAGACGGACCGCCGCTTCTTCGTCCGCGACGGCAATCAGGTCCCCCTCGCCGGTGACCCGCCCGCCGAGGCGAACCCGCCGCTGCACCCCAACCACGAGGAACGGGGCGTCCGAGAGATCCCCGTCGGCGACTCGGTCATGCTCGAGAGCGAGGACCTCCCCGAGCCGGCCGCCGAGGACACGCGACTCTGGTTGAAGGGACTGGGCGGGTTCGAACTCGAGGACGGCGCGTTGCGGTACGCCACCGACGATCTCGACGTGGTCCGCGAGGAGGGCGTCGACGTCGTCCACTGGGTGCCGGCCGACGGCCGCGTCCCCCTCCGCATGCGGACGATCGACGGCGACGTCACGGGTCACGCCGAGCCCGGCGTCGCCGACCTCGAGCCCGACGAACTGGTGCAGTTCGAGCGGGTCGGGTTCGCGCGGATCGATCGGCACGAAAGTGACGAGGAGGACGACGCGGAGACCGTCGCGTACTACACACATCCCTGAGGCCGTTTCGAGACGGGACGGCTCTCTGAGTCGGGGATTCCCACGCTCCTGCCGATTACTCGAGCAGGTCGTCACCCCGATCCGGTAACGGATCGGCGACGACGCCATCCTGCCGACCCAGCACGCGGGCGTGGGCGGCACAGACGTGCCGGTTCTCGTCCCACGGAACGTGTAACTCGACCGCCGCTTGGCGCTGACAGTCGGATTCGGTACAGTCCATCATTCTCCGTGAACGATACCCACGACTTCAGTGTTTCCCGCGGATCACAGCAGGAAGACCGCGACGAGAAAGCCAAGCAAAATCGTGGCCGTCAACAGCACCTGGACCGCCGTCGACGCGAGGGTCCCGACCGTCGTGTAGACCGCCGACCGGGCGCTGCCCTCGAGTTCCTCGCCGCGGACGAACTCGAGGACGAAGACGGTCCCGAAGAGGCCGGCCAGTAGCCCGACCGGGCCGGTGACGAGCATGAGAGCGATCCCGACGCCGGCGGCGACGGCGGTCGTCAGCCACGACGCGCCACCGGCGCGGGCGGCGATCGACCCGCCGAAAAACTCGATGAGTGCCGTGATGACCGCGATGACGGCCAGGACGGCGAACGTGAGGACGCTGATCTCCGCGGTTCCGGACCCCCACCAGTAGACGCCGAGCCCGGCCAGCGAGAGGAGGCCGCTGGGCACCATCGGGACGGCCGCGCCGACGATCGCACCGGCGAGCAACGCGACGGCGACGACGAGGACCACGTCGACCATACTGACGGCGACGACGGACTGCGGCAAATGCCTACCGCCTTCAGTAGGGTTAGGTACGCGGCTCCGAACCTGTGGATATGACACAGCAACGCGGTGCGATCGTCGTCGGCGCGTCCTCGGGGATCGGCGAGGCGCTTTCCCGACGGCTGGCGGCCGACGGCTACGAGATCGGACTTGCGGCCCGGCGAACCGAACGGATGCGGCGGATCGGGAACGAACTACCGACCAAGTCCTACGTCGCGACGATGGACGTCACCGCAGTCGAGGACGCCAGACAGGGCTTTTTCGACCTCGCGGAGGCGATGCCGTCGGTCGATCTCGTCGTCCTCAGCGCCGGGGTCGCGACCGTCAATCGGGACCTCGAGTGGGAGCCCGAACGGCAGACGATCGACGTCAACGTCCGCGGGTTTACCGCGCTGGCGACGGCCGCGATGGAATACTTCGAGTCGACGCCGGACCACGCCAGCGAGTCGGACGGGCACCTCGTGGGGATCTCGTCCGTGGCGGCCCACATCGGTAACGACGACGCGCCGGCGTACAGCGCCTCCAAGGCCTACGTCTCGACGTATCTGGAAGGGCTTCGCTATCGGGAGGGCGATCGCGATACGGACGTGGCGATCACGACCATCGAGCCGGGGTTCGTCGACACCAAGCTGTCGCTGGGCGGCTTCTGGGAGTGTTCGCCCGAAACGGCGGCCGCACAGATCGCTCGAGCGATCGAGAAGAAGCGAACGCACGCCTACGTCACGCGGCGCTGGCGGGCCATCGCGTGGCTCGTTGATCTCCTTCCCGAGCGGCTGCGTCGACGGCTGTTTTGAGGGTGCGTGCCGGGGACGGCGTCTCGGAGAGCGGAATCATGCCGGACATCTATACTGGGGGTTCCCGTTGGCAGGGACGATGACGGATCAGACCGAGAGTGAGATCGTTCACCGGACGCTCGACCCCGACGGCGAGAACCCGACGGTACAGATCATCGAGGCGATCATGGACCTCGAGGGCGTCGATTCGACCGACCTCCCGACGATATACGACTGCGTGGACGGGATGCTCGCCGAACTCTTTTCGAACCCGCCGGCACCGGAGGCCCAGATGGAGGTCGAGTTCAGTTATCACCGGTATCGGATCACCGTCGAACAGAACGGGACGGCGAAGTTCGTGAAAACGGGGTGAGGGACGGCCCGCCGTTCGCGGTACTGCGGACTCACTCGTCGGCGAACCGCTCCCGAACCGCGAGCGCCGCCGCGGTCCCGTAGCGATCGACCAGCGGACAGATGGCGTCGCCCAGCGCGCGCATACACTGGCTGGTCGAATGGAACTCGAGGCGGTCGGCAACGGACTCCCAGTCCCGGGCCTGCAGAACGCGCAGGACGAGCAGCCGCTCCTCGCGGGCGGTCAGGTCGACACCGTCGGGGTCGTCGGCGAGGTATCGAACGACGAGATCGCGGAAGGGGCCGGGGTCGACGTCGAACAGGCCCGGCCCGTAGGCGGCTCCGGCGACGACCCGCCACTCGTGATCGGACAACTCGAGCGGCGGCGCGGCCTCGGCGTCGACGCTCCGGAGGACGGCACGGGCCACGTCGGGCTCGAGGTCGGCGAGCGAGTCCGAACAGCAGGCCCCGAATCGGCCGGCAAACCACTCGGCGTGGCGGTCGTGGAGCCGCTGGCCCGCGTCCGTCGTCGGCGCGAGCATGAGCGCGGAGTACTCGCCGCTCGAATCGTTGCGGGTCGTCGAGACGTGGACCGTCCGATAGCCGTTCGCCCGCCAGAACGCGAGCAGGCCGGGGGTCGCGCCGAAGCCGGTCCCGAGCCAGTCGATCGAATCCGCGCCGTCGCCGAACTCCTCGCGAACGCGCTCGAGCAATAACGAGCCCAGCCCCCGCGAGCGGGCCGCGTGGTGGGTCGCGATGCGGACGACCCGCAGGCCCGCGGGCTCGCCGGCGGCCTCGTCGCGCAGCTGGCTGGTCAGCACGTCCGGCAGCATGTTACCCCGAATCCGGCCGCCCTCGTACATCATCGCGCGGCGCTCGGGCGACAGGTTCCCCTCCCGCGCGAGCAGGGCGACGCTGACGACGTGGCCGTCCCGTACCAACGCGCGGGCCTCGAGGTTGGGGGCGTCGAGCAGGCGCGCGAGGTCGTTGGGTTCGGTCCGGTAGTGTGCGAGGACGAGCAGGCCGAAGGCCTCTCGGAGCAGGCGCTCGTCCGCGAGGAGGGCGTCGGGCTCGAGCCGGCGGTACTCGACCGAGTCGGGGTCGGCGTCGGCGACCAGCGGCTCGACCGGCGGCCGGGCGTCGAGCAGCAACGCGCGGAAAGCCCACACCTCGACGGGATCGCCCCCGGCGTACCGGATCGGCTCGACGAGCCGGCAGTCGGTCACCTCGTGGTCGCTCTCGGTCAGCCGGTCCCGGAACCGGACCGAGAAGCCCCGACCGGCTCCCTCGTAACCGTGGATCGTCGTCGCGAACGCGACCCGGTCCGCGGTCAGCAGGGACTCGAGGGTCGCAACGGGAAGCGCAGCGGCCTCGTCGACGAGGACGATATCGGCCGTTTCGGTCGTTTCCGCCGCTGCCGTCGGCTCGCGGAACCGGACCGAGCCGCCCGCGCTCGTCTCGATCCGGCGGGACTCGACCGTCGCGTCGTCGTCGAGCGTCCGGCAGAGTTCGCCCGCGCGATCGAACAGTTCCGCCGCGTTTCGTGCCGCTGGAGCGGTCACAAGGACGTCCTCGCCGGCGGTGGCGAACGCGCCCGCGGCGATCCCCGCCGCGCTGGACTTGCCCCGTCCTCGGTCGGCCTCGAGGACGACGGCCCGATCGGCCTCGGACAGCGACTCGAGGGCGGCGACGGCGTCGGCCTGATCGCCCGTCAGGCAGGCCTCGTAGGCGGCCATCGGGAACCGTCGATCCGGCGGCGGCGCGGGATCGGCCGTCGCCAGCCGCGGGGACGGGTGGGTCAGGCCGTCGGCCTCGATCCGTCCTGACTCGAGGTCGACGATGGCGACGCCGCGGTGCGCCCGTACGGTCTCGACGAGCCGTCGTCGGAAGCGGCCGGAGACATCGTCCAGTTCGAACGGCGGGACGGCAAGCGATTCGTCGAACCCGTCGCGGCGGTCCGGCCACGCCTCGAGCGGCGGCACGAGCAAGACGAGGAGGCCGCCGCCGTCGACCGCACCGGCGACTTTCCCGACGGCGTTGGGCCGGAGTTCCGCGTGAGCGTCGACGGCGATCACCTCTCGCGTCGTTCCCAGCAATTCGCTCGCGTTGGCCTGGGGCAACTGTTCGCAGCGAAGCCGGTCGTCGGGCCCGACCAGCGTCGTCGCGGTAATCGGGACCGACAGGGTATCGAGGACCGCCTCGAGTCGATCGTACCCGCGCTCTCGGTCTCCCGCAAGGACCAACGCCCGCCGTTCGTTGGCGCGCTCGGCTTCTGCATGGAGTGTTCCTGCGAGCGTGACGACGTCCGCGTCCGCGTTCATACGGCCGCTTCGTGTGTGCCGGTATAATTATTCACTCATGCGCGGACGCCGTCATCGACGGTGCCCTCGACCATCGCGACTCCGTGTCCGGTTCGAGGATCGATTCGGCGACTTTCGCCGTCTCCGTCCGTCGAACCGCGTCCGATCGGGACGGCAATTTCCGGAAACTTATAACCTGTTCATCATTTCCACGCTATGAGAACTGCTGTCCGATTTCAAGACCGGTCGTATCAATAATCTAAGTGTGGTTGTACATGTACGACAGGACGGATTCACACTGGCCGTGCCGGCGAAACGGGACGTCGATCGGGAACACGGAGGGAAGATCATATGAGTAACGAACAACCCCAGCGACAGGACGGATCGGAACGGGAGGCGTACTTCGTCGGCGGGGGGATCGCATCCCTCGCCGGAGCCGCGTTCCTCGTCCGTGACAGCGAACTGCCGGGCGAGAACGTCCACGTCCTAGAGAAACTGGACGTGATGGGCGGGGCACTCGACGGAGCCGGCTCGCCCGAGGAGGGATACGTCATTCGGGGCGGCCGGATGCTCAACTTCCCGACGTACGAGTGTACGTGGGACCTGCTCGAGACGATTCCGTCGCTCGAGGACCGCGAGCGATCGGTCAAGGACGTCATGGACGAGTTCAACGAGGACCATCAGACGTACGCCGTCGCTCGGTTGCTGGGCGACGAACAGGAGGTCCTCGACGTCTCGTCGTACGGGTTCGAGATGGAGCATCGGCTCTCCTTGCTCCAACTGGTCCTGACGCCCGAGGAGCAACTCGGCGACACGCGGATCGAGGAGTGGTTTTCCGACTCCTTTTTCGAGACGACGTTCTGGTACATCTGGGCGACGACGTTCGCCTTCCAGCCCTGGCACAGCGTCGCGGAGATGCGACGATACATGCACCGCTTCATGCACGAGTTCCCCCGGTTGAACACCATGGAGGGGATCCACCGGACCAAGTACAACCAGTACGATTCGATGGTCCGACCGATTCGGCGGTGGCTGGAAGACCACGGCGTCGAGTTCCGGGGCGGCTGTGAAGTGACCGATATGGATATCGTACCCGGTCGGGACGGCAAGACCGTCGAAACGATCCACTACGAGGCCGACGGTGTAGCCGAGACGATCGACGTCGAGCCGACGGATCTCGTCTTCGTGACCAACGGCTCGATGACCGACGGCTCGGATCTCGGATCGATGACCGAAGCGCCCGACCTGAACACGACGGGGGCGTCCTTCGAACTGTGGAAGAACATCGCCGAGGACAACCCCGAGTTCGGGACGCCGTCGGCGTTTGCCGACCACGTCCAGGAGACGAAGTGGCCGTCTTACACCGTCACGCTCGACGAGCCGGACCTGCTCGAACACATCGTCGAGGTCACGGGCGAAGCGCCCGGGAACGGATTGATCACCTTCACCGAGTCGAACTGGCTGATGTCCATCGTCGTCGCCGCCCAGCCCCACTTCGCGAACCAGCCCGACGACGTGAAGGTCTTCTGGGGATACGGCCTGTTCCCCGAAGAGGAGGGGAACTACGTCGAGAAGAAGATGGGGAACTGCACCGGCGAAGAGATCCTCGAGGAACTGTGCTACCACCTCGGCTATCTCGATGAACTCCCGTCGGTCCTCGAGGACGCGAACTGTATCCCCTGTAATATGCCGTTTATCACGAGTCACTTCATGCCGCGGACGCCCGGCGATCGGCCGGACGTCGTCCCACCGGGATCGAACAACCTCGCGTTCATCGGCCAGTTCGCGGAGCAACCCCGGGACGTGGTGTTCACCGTCGAGTATTCGGTACGGTCCGCGATGACGGCCGTCTACGACCAACTCGACGTGGATCGGGACGTGCCACCGGTGAGTACGCACCAGTAC
Source organism: Natrinema thermotolerans (assembly GCF_031165565.1). Classification (NCBI taxonomy): domain Archaea; kingdom Methanobacteriati; phylum Methanobacteriota; class Halobacteria; order Halobacteriales; family Natrialbaceae; genus Natrinema; species Natrinema thermotolerans. The sequence continues at coordinate 46,897 of NZ_CP101873.1, forward strand.
GAACCCGAGGTTCTCGTCGACGCCGCGAAAGCGGCGTTCAGATAGCCCCGATACCGGAGTACTCACCGGCGGTGTGGGAACCCACTGCCGGCCGGGGGAACACGACCGTTCGATTCTATCATTTTTCGCACCTGATGGCGACCCCAACCGACCTCGTCCGTGCGGAGGTGTCTCACTTCGCCATCCGTTTGAACACGCTTTTAAGGGGGGCAACGCTATTCGAGTGTACACCCTACGCGGGGTTGATGATGCTCCTAGCTTCACAGGACTTCCGCCGGGATCGGCCCGGCACGGGTACCCAGTGCCCGGACGGCAGGGGAGCGCGAGCCCACGTGTAGGAGAGGTGAACAACCATGTCAGTCTACGTCAACACCGACATCCCAGCCGACCTCGCCGACGACGCCCTCGAGGCGCTCGAGGTCGCACGAGACACCGGACGCGTAAAGAAAGGAACGAACGAAACCACGAAGGCCATCGAGCGCGGCAACGCCGATCTGGTCTACGTCGCCGAAGACGTCTCCCCCGAGGAGATCGTCATGCACCTGCCCGACCTCGCCGAGGAGAAGGGCATCCCCGTCGTCTTCATCGAGACCCAGGACGACGTCGGCCACGCCGCCGGCCTCGAGGTCGGCTCGGCCGCTGCGGCGATCGTCGACGCCGGCGAGGCAGAAGACGACGTCGAGGACATCGCCGACAAGGTCGAGGACCTCGACTGAGGTGACCAAAGATGAGTGCTGAAGAGGAAGAAAGCGGCTCCACGCCCGCCGAGGTCATCGAGATCGTCGGCAAGACCGGCATGCACGGCGAAGCCATGCAGGTCAAATGCCGAATCAAGGAGGGCGAGAATCAGGGACGCATCATCACCCGTAACTGCCTCGGGCCGGTCCGCGAAGGGGACGTACTCCAGCTTCGCGAGACCGCCCGCGAGGCCGACTCCATCGGAGGACAATAATGGTCGAGAAACGAACCTGCGACTACACGGGCGAAGAGATCGAACCCGGTACGGGCATCATGTACGTCAAAAACGACGGCTCCGTACTCCACTTCGTCGACTCCAAGGCGGAGAAAAACTACAAGCTCGGGCGCGAACCCCGAGACCTGGAGTGGACCGAAGAGGGTCGTCGCGGCAAGGGTCCCACGCAGGACGAGACGCCTGCCGACGAGACCGACGAGGACGAGGACCTCGAGACGGACGCCGACGACGAGGAAGACGCGCCCGCCGGTGACGACGCGGTCGACGAGACCGAGGAAGCGGCGGCCGACGAGTCCGAAGACGCCGAAACCGAGGCCGAGGAAGCATGAGCGATCACGAGCGAACCTTCGTGATGGTCAAGCCCGACGCCTTCGCGCGCGGCCTCGTGGGCGAGGTCGTCTCCCGACTCGAGGACCGCGGGCTCAAGCTCGTCGGCATCAAAGTCGAGAACATGCCCCGCGACCGGGCTGAAGAACACTACGGTGAACACGAGGACAAGCCGTTCTACGACGACCTCGTGGACTTCATCACCTCGGGACCGGTCGTCCCGATGGTCTGGGAGGGCCAGGACGCGACCCGGCAGGTCCGCCAGATGATCGGCGAGACCGACCCGCTCGAGGCCGAACCCGGAACGATCCGGGGAGACTACGCGCTCGACCTCGGTCGGAACGTCGTTCACGCCGCCGACCACGGGGACGAGGGCGCAAACGAACGCGAGATCGCGATCCACTTCGACGAGGACGAGCTGATCGACTACGATCAGCACGACGCCGAGTGGCTCTACGAGTAACGCATTCCGGACCGAACGGCGGCTTCACCGCCGGTTTTGGCTGTCGCTAGTATCAGTTACGGCGAGCTGAGACGTTGTCACACATATATTTTCAGACAGACGTAAAGTCTAATGTGGCGGCCGAAGTAGACGCCCGTGGTGGTTTCGAATGGGAACAGACGGTAGGTGGTTCGTGGATGCGTGAACGGGAGGGTGTATCGACCTTGCAGGCCGACGCGATGCCGTCGCTGGACCTCGTTTTCGATCTCCTCTCGAACAGACGACGGCGCTACGCGCTGTACTACCTCAATCAGCAGTCCGATGGCGTCGCGACGGTCGCAGCCCTAGCACAGAACGTCGTCGCGTTCGAGCGGATCGCCGCCGAGGACGCCGACCGCGACTCGGCACGGTCGCCGCCCGACCGGGACGCGGACCCCGCCGACGAACGGGAAACCGTTCGGGTGGAACTCCGACACGTCCACCTCCCGAAACTCGAGGATGCCGGTGTCCTCGAACACGACCGGCGAAGCGAGACGGTGCGGTACTGGGGACAGCCGTCGCTCGAGGAGTGGCTCGAGCATGCACATCACAAGGAGATGTCGTAGACCGCCTGTCACGGACCGCGAACGCGGAGACGACGGTAAGCGGTCGGGTTGGGGTCGCTGATGCGGTTTGCTGTCGCGAGCCCGTTGGGACCACAGGCCAGTCGCGGTCCCACCGGCAATGACGGACCGGAGACGGTCTGAAAGGTTTAAGTCCGAGTCCGTAGTGGTTCCGGTGACGTATCGGGAAATCGCCAGCGGGAGCGGCGATACTTTATGGAGTGTGATATCGTCTCTCTCCTCAAAACTTAACAGGCGAGAAACCGATACGATTCATGAGGTGTATACTATGGCTGACCACGAACTTCCACCACTGCCGTACGATTACGACGCGCTCGAACCGGCACTGTCCGAACAGGTACTGACCTGGCATCACGACACGCACCATCAGGGCTACGTCAACGGCCTCAATGCAGCCGAGGAAACCCTCGCCCAGAACCGCGAGGAGGGCGACTTCGGCTCGACGCCGGGCGCGCTCAGCGACGTCACCCACAACGGCTGTGGCCACTATCTCCACACGCTGTTCTGGGAGAACATGTCCCCCAACGGCGGCGGCGAACCCGAGGGCGACCTCGCCGACCGCATCGAGGAGGACTTCGGCTCCTACGAGGGCTGGAAGGGCGAGTTCGAGGCCGCTGCCGGTGCCGCCGGTGGCTGGGCACTGCTGGTCTACGACCCGGTTGCGAAACAGCTTCGCAACGTCGCGGTCGACAAGCACGACCAGGGCGCACTCTGGGGCTCTCACCCCATCCTCGCGCTGGACGTCTGGGAACACTCCTACTACTACGACTACGGACCGGACCGTGGCGAGTTCATCGACGGCTTCTTCGATGTCGTCAACTGGGAGAAGGCCGAAGAAGAGTACCAGACCTGCCTCGACCACTTCGAGTAAGCGACGAGCCAGTCGATCCCGAATTTTTCTTGTGCCAGTCCCGGTAGCCGCCGCTGACGGCTCCGACCCGACGCCATTGCCGAACCCGCTCGAGTCGATCGCCCGGCGCTCGCTCGCAGACAGTGGCTGTGAATGACTGCCATGGTTTAACTGTTCGTGGGACGATCCCCCATTCTATGGCTGCCGAGGACAGCGGCGTCGACGCGAGGGTCGAGAATCGAGACGAGACGCGACACCGGCCGTCGCTCGAGACGGGAGCGGGCGGCGACGATGCCGGCGGGGAACTCGCGGCCGACCTGCGGGCGGCCGTCGACGGCGACGTTCGGTTCGACGAGTACACGCGGGTCCTCTACGCGACGGACGGGAGCATCTACGGCGCACAGCCGGCCGGCGTCGTCTTCCCGCGGGACACCGCCGACGTCCGCGCGGCGATGACCGTCGCGGCCGACCACGACGTGGCTGTCCTGCCACGCGGTGCGGGGTCGTCGCTCGCCGGGCAGACCGTGGGACCGGGCTGTGTCGTCCTCGACCTATCGCGGCATATGGACGAGATCCGCGAGATCGAGCCCGACGACCGGACCGCCGTCGTCCAGCCGGGGGTCGTCCAGGACGACCTCGACGCCGCCCTCGAGCCCCACGGACTGCGTTTCGCGCCCGATCCGGCCTCCTCGAACCGGGCGACGATCGGCGGCGGGATCGGGAACAACTCGACGGGTGCCCACTCGGTCCGGTACGGAATCACCGACGCCTACGTCGAGGAGTGCGAGGTGGTGCTGGCCGACGGCTCGTTGATCCGTACCCGGGACGTCGTCCTCGACGGACCGGTGTGGGACGAGATCGTCTCGAAAGACGACCGCGAGGCGGAGATCTACCGCACCGTGCGGGCGCTCGTCGAGGACAACGCCGACGAAATCGAGGCGCGCTACCCCGACCTCAAGCGCAGCGTCAGCGGCTACAACCTGCAGAAGGTTATCAGGGAGCGTGCGGACGGAGCCCGGATCATCAACCTCTCCAAACTGCTCGTGGGGGCCGAAGGAACCCTCGGCGTCGTCGTCGAGGCCGCGCTCTCGCTCGTGACCCGGCCCGACGAGACCGCGCTCGCGGTCTACTGCTACGACGACCTGCTCGAGGCGCTGGCCGCCGTCCCCGAGGCGCTCGAACTCGAGGCCAGCGCGGTCGAACTGATGGACGACGAGGTGTTCCGGCTGGCGGCCGAGTCGGCGGAGTACGCCGAGTACGCGGAGCCGATTCCCGAGGGCACCGCGGCCACGCTGCTGCTCGAGTTCGACTCGGAGGTCGTCGACGATCTGCCTGCGGCCGTCGAAACCGCGACGGCCGATCTCGTCGGTGGCGGGGCGGCGTTCGACTCGCTCGAGGCGTTCGACGCCGCGAAACAGGATCGGCTCTGGAAGCTCCGGAAGGCCGCCATCCCGCTGTTGATGAGCATGGACGGCGATCCGAAGCCCTACCCCTTCGTCGAGGACGCTTCCGTGCCCCCCGCGGAACTGGCAGCGTACGTCGCGGGGTTTCAGGAGATCCTCGAGGACCACGACACCGAGGCCGCGTATTTCGCCCACGCGGGCGTCGGAACGTTGCACATCCGGCCGGTCCTGAACCTCAAAGAAGGCGAGGACGTCGAGAAAATGCGGGCCATCGCCGACGACGTGACGGACCTCGTCCGCGAACACAACGGCTCGTTTTCGGGCGAACACGGGGACGGCCTCGCGCGGACGGCGTTCAACCCCAAGCTGTACGGGCCGGACCTCTGGGCGGCGTTTCAGGACCTCAAATCTGCGTTCGATCCGGACTGGCGCATGAACCCCGGCAAGGTCGTCTACCGGGACGACGATCCGACCGACAGCCGGGAGAACCTGCGGTACGGCCCCGACTACGCCTCGCTCGAGCCCCGGACCACCCTCGACTTCGACGACGAGGGCGGCTTCTCGGAACTCGTCGAACTCTGTAACGGCTGTGGGACCTGTCGCCAGACCGACGGCGACGTGATGTGTCCGACCTATCGGGCGACCGAGGAGGAGATCGCCACGACCCGCGGGCGGGCCAACCTGCTCCGGGCAGCGATTAGCGGCGAGATCGATCCCGAGGAACTGTACAGCGAGCGGTTCCAGTCCGACGTCCTCGACCTTTGTGTCGGCTGCAAGGGCTGTCAAAGCGACTGCCCGACCGGCGTCGACCTCGCGAAGCTCAAGGCCGAAGTCAAACACGGGTATCACGAGCGAGAGGGTGTGAGCCTGCGCGAGCGACTGTTCGCGAACGTCGACCGACTGGCGTCGCTGGGGAGTACGTTCGCGCCGGTGACGAACCACGCGACGGACCTGCCAGGCGCGCGGACGGTCCTCGAGAAGACGATCGGAATCGCACCCGAACGGACGCTGCCGACGTTCCGGCGGGAGTCGTTGGTCGAGTGGTTCGAGCAGCGAGACGTCGACGACATCTCGGAAACGCGAGCGGTAGCGCCGCGAGCGCGCGGCGGACCCCAGGTGGCCCCCGAGGACGCAACGGCCGGCATCGTCCTCTTTCCCGACACGGATACGAACTACTCGAATCCCGAGATCGGAAAGGCGGCCGTCGACGTGCTGGAGGCCGCGGACGTTCGCGTGGCGGTCCCGGATCTCGGCCCGACCGGGCGGGCCGCCTACTCCGAGGGGCTGCTCGAGACCGCGGCCGAGCAGGGCCGCGAGCTGCTCGACGACCTCGAGCCCTATCTCGAGCGCGGGTGGTCGGTTCTGTTCGTCGAGCCCTCGGACGCGGCGATGGTGGTCGACGAGTACCGATCGCTGCTCGCGGACGACCGGGTCGAGACGCTCGCGGCGAACGCCTACGGCGTCTGTGAGTACGTCGACGAGCGCCGACTGGACGAGGACCTGTCGGTCGACGAGTCGGCGACGGCGGGGCCGTCGGTGACGTTCCACGGCCACTGCCACCAGAAAGCGCGCGGCGCGGACCACCACGCCGTGGGCGTCCTCCGGCGGGCGGGCTATGCCGTCGAGCCGGTCGATTCGACGTGCTGTGGGATGGCCGGGAGTTTCGGCTACGAGGCCGAACACTACGCTCTCTCGAAAGCGATGGGATCGTTGCTTCGGGAGCAACTCGAGGCGAGCGCGGCCGGGCGGGCGGGCGACGGCGGCGAGACGATCGTCGCCGCGCCCGGCACCTCCTGTCGGACGCAGGTCGGCGATCTCGAGGGGTACGACCGGCCGGTCCATCCCGTCGAACTGCTCGCTCGAGGGGTCGAATCGGCGTAGTTGGTGAGTGAACAGCGGTTTGGTGGGTGAATTACCGGTTTCGTCGAGTGGACAGCGGCTCGAGCCGTCCTGCTATCGTGGCAACACGGAGTAACCACACCCTCCCCAACCGATTCGCTCGGTCACGTTGCTCCCTCGCTCATCCCTCGCGCAGCGTTACGCCGCGGTTCGCCACGGGGGCGAACCGCGGCCCAGCGCGCGCCACCGCATCGCGGGGGATCAACCCTCGTCGTCGACGCCGACCGCCCGCAGGTACTCCTCGAGCAGCGTGGGGAACCGACCGCCGCGGACGTACCGCAGGCCGAACTCGTCGGCCCAGGAGATGATCCCGCGGTCCTCGGTGACGACGCCGGCGTCGAGTTCGCGCGCGAGGATCAGCAGATCGAAGTCCTCGCGGGAGTCGAGGACGCCCTGGCGAAGCGCCCGCCGATATTTGTCGCGCAGGTCCGAGACGACGCGGTCGGCGTCGGTCATGTACTCCTCGCGGTCGCCGTCGCCCGAGCCGTGGGCGAGTTCGTCCGGATCGAGCTGTTCGACCTCGCGGATCGCCTGTTCGGAGACGCGAAGCCCCCGATCGACCCGGTCGCTCATCTCGTCGATGAACTCGTAGACGATGTTCGCCGGAATGGTAACGCCGTACCGGTCGGGGCTCTTGCGGACGACCCACGTGTCGAGCCGCGAGAAGACCTCGTCGTCGACGTCGCGCTCGCGCAGCATCGTCGCGAGCTCGTCGTGGATCGACGGGGGGACATAACAGGAGATGTTGAGTTCGAGGCGTGCGGTCGCAACGAGGTCGAGCAGGCGGATTACGGCCGTCTCTATTCCCTCGTCGTCCCGTCGGATCTCCTCGGTGATGAACAGCGACGTGTCGAGGACGAACCGCTGGCGTGGGGGGTCACCGGACATACGCGGGGGTTCGACGGTCCGACACAAAGAGGTCGGCCCGAAAACGGGTCGTGACCCGGCTGCTCGCGACCGGTCCGAGGACGGCCCGGTGTTTTTGGGCCGGTGCGTGGTCGGACGACGTATGGACCGGGACGCGTATCGCGAGCGGCTCGCGGCCACGACCGACGATCCCGCGGACCTCTTCGAACACTTCGAGGAGCGGTCGGTGGCGGGCCGGACCCACCACGTCCTCACGGCCGCGCGCCACGGGGTCGAACGCGGGACCGTCGTCGTCGAGGACGCCGACGTCGTCGTCCGCGGCTACCCGAGCATCCCGCGGATCCTCGTTCTCGAGCCCGGCATCGAGTCGTTCTTCGCGGGCACCGAGACGGTCGTCGTCGAGGAGAAACTCGACGGGTTCAACGTCCGGATCGCAGCCGTCGGCGGCGAGCCGCTGGCGTTTACCAGAAGCGGCTACGTCTGTCCGTACACGACCGCCCGGGCGCGGGCCCTGCTCGACCTCGAGTCCTTCTTCGACGCACACCCGGACAGGGTTCTCTGTGCGGAGCTGATCGGTCCGGAGACGCCCTATACGACCACCGACTACGAGGGGATCGACTCCCACGACATCCGCGTGTTCGACGTTCGGGACGGAGAGTCCGGCGAGCCGATGTCGGTCGCCGACCGGCGCGCGCTCTGTCGGGCGTTCGACTTCGGCCAGCCGCGGTGTTTCGGGCGGGCGGCCCCGTCGGACGCGGTCGAGATAGCCGCGGCCGCCATCGCCGACCTCGACGCCGCCGGCCGGGAGGGCGTCGTGTTGAAGTCGGCCGACGGGGAATCAATGGTCAAGTACACGACGGCATCCCAGCATCGCGAGGAACTGGCCTACGCGTTCTCCTTGCCGTTCGAGTGTGGCCGCGATTTCGTCTTCTCGCGGATCGTCCGCGAGGCGTTTCGGGCCGCCGAGTTCGCCGAGAACGACGACCGGCTCCGGGAGCGAGCCCACGACCTTGGCGAAGCGATCCTGCTACCGATGGTCGCGACGATCCGTTCGGTGGCCGTCGGTAAACCGATCGGCCAGCGCCACACCGTCAGGGGCGACCCCGACGCGCTCGAGGCGCTGTTCGATCACCTCCGCGAGCAGTCGCTGACCATCGAAATCGAGGCCGACCGCCGCGAGGATGGCGACCGCGTCGTCGCGTTCCGGAAGGTAGCCGACTCGAGCCGGGATCGGATCCGACACTATCTCGACGGCGGGACGCGAGACGAGTGACGGCGCGAGTCAGGACGAGGTGGCGTCCGTCGCTGACTCGGGGCGGTCGGACGCCGAAGGTGCGGCCTCGTTGTCGGCGTCCGGTGTCGCCTCGACGCCGGTGAACTCGAAGCGGGCGCCCCCGGCTTCGCTCTCGGTGGCCGTCGCGGTCCAGCCGTGAGCGGCCGCGATCCCGCGGACGATGCTCAGACCGAACCCGGTTCCGTCCGCGTTCGTCGTGTACCCGTCCTCGAAGACGTCCGCTCCGTCCGGCAGTCCTCGCCCGTCGTCGGCGACGTAGAACCCCGTCTCACCGTCGTCCTCGGTCGCGTCGATCGCACCCACTTCGACCGTGAGCGAGTCGGGACTCGTCGAACCGTGTTCGACGGCGTCCTGCTGAGCGTTCGAAGTAGGGGTTGTCGAGCCATGTTCGACTGCGTTGCGGAACAGGTTCTCGAACAGGCGCGTCACCCGATCGCCGTCCGCGAGGACGGTCGCGTCCGAGGCGACCCGCAGGGTGGCACCACCGGTGTCGACGGTCTCCCAGGCCGTCTCCGCGAGGTCGGCGATCGAGACCGGTTCGGGATCGGTGACGTCGGCACCGTGGCGGGCGAGCGCGAGGACGTCCTCGATGATCGCTTCCATGCGGTCGAGCGACTCGTCGACCTCGTCGAGATACGGCTCCGGATCGTCCCCCTCCCGGGCCAGATCGAGATAGCCGTCGGCGACGTTCAGGGGATTCCGGAGGTCGTGGGAAACCACGTCGGCGAACCGCTCGAGGCGTTCGTTTTGTCGTCTGAGTCGTACTTCGTTTCGCTTGCGCTCGGTGATGTCACGGACGATGACGAGCCAGCCGATGTAGCGGTCCCGGTCGTCGTCGATCGGCGTTACCGAAACGTCGTAGTAGGTGCCGTCGACCTCGAGTTCCCGGCCGTCGCTTTCCACGGTCGCAGTCAGATCGCGGTAGCTCTCGAGCAGTTTCGGCGCGTCGGCGAACAGCGAGCCGATGGATTTTCCGATCGGCGACGCGTCGTACGCCGAGAGGAGCGACCGGCCGACGGGATTGGCGTCGATCACGCGGTCTCGCTCGTCGATGACGAAGATCGCGTCGGAGACGGTATCGACGACCCGGTCGCGGGCGACGGGGACGATGTCGGTCAGTCGGTAGCGGAGGATCGCGACCGTGTAGAGGACGCTGGTGACGACGAACCCGATCGGCGAGGTATCGAAGTCGACGTAGCCCACGACGAAGACGCCGTTGGCGACCCACGCCACGAGCGTCCCGACGAGCAACGCCGCGCTCTGTCCCCGGTACAGCGACCGGGTTCGAAAGAGGAAGCCGACGATCATCGCCGTCACCAGCGCTAGCATGAGATACGAGTAGCCTAGGTGAATCCAGAAGAGGACGCCGGTCTCGACGCCCGCCTCGGTCGTTTCGAAGAAGAGGCCTGCCGGATTGACGGCGGCGAGGACGGTGATCAGTGCCGGCTGGATCGAGAGGGCAGCGAGCGTCCGCCGCGTGACGTACCGTTCTCTGCCGGTGTAGGTCAGCGTGAAGACGAGCAGCGTCAGCGTTGCGAGGCCAACGCCGAGGAACACCGCACCGTTCAGCAGGGACACGAGGGACGGTCGATCGACGAGTTCCAGCCCAGCGAGGGACGCCGACCACAGCGTCCCCGACAGAACGTTCCCCAGCAGCGGGATCGCGCCGGTCCGGTGACGGTGTTTCCAGAGCAACGCCGCGAGCAGGAGGCCGAAAAGCGTCGAGACGACGTAAACGAACCAGATCGAGTCGACGCTCGGTACCATCGTCCCTATTCGAGTCACAAGTCAATAAAGTGTACCGGCCGGACCGGTCTCGCCGGTGACCGGACGATAGATGCGCCGTATCGGTCGTCGTCGGGTCCGACAGCCCGCCGGTCTTGCGATCGACGTCGGCCCGGTTCCCGGCTCCCGAACGAATCATTTAGGCGTCAGCCGGCGGTACGAGGGTGTATGCCCGTACCCAAATCGGAGTTCGAGAGTCTCCCGCCGTGTGACTTCTATACCCCCGCGGAACTGCTCGAGGAGGACCGGATGTACACCGTCTACGAAATCGCCCGCCTGCTCCAGGGGATCGAACCGGACGCCGACATCGACCGCGAGACGGAGGACATCCTGCTCGACTGGGCGATTCCGTGGGTGATGACCAACGCCGACGACCTCGTGGTCGCCGAACCCCGCGACGAGGACGAACCCGGCTACTACGGCCTGCGGGAATGATCCTGCTCGTGGTCGGTGCCGACCGTGTCGACGCCGGCAAGACCACGTTCTCGGCCGGCCTCCTCGAGCGGACCGGCGCGGTCGGCTACAAGCCCCGCGCCGGCAACGACTTCTGGTTCGACCACGACGACTGTCGCCGGGCACTCGCCGACGGGCGACTGTACGGCAAAGACGCCGCGCGACTCTCGGCGGCCGGCGGCCGCGAGCGGCCGCCCGAACGGCTCAACCCCGTCCATCGGCTGTGGCGGCCCGCTCCCGACGGCGGGACGGGACTGCTCGGCCGCTCGGACCGGGAGTTCGTGATCGACCGAATCGGCCGGGACCCCGACGACCCGCTGTTCGTTCGCAACGCCACCGCCGACGTTCCGGACCGGGTCGCCGAGGCGCTCCCGCTTTCCGACGCCGTCCCCGTCGAGACCGTCGACGAGTTCAACGCCCTCGCCGAGCGCGAGTACGTCCCCGCCTTCGAGCGACTGGCCGCCGAGATCGAGGCCACGGAGGTGGCCGTCGTCGAGTCCTACAGCGACATCGCGCTCCCGCTCGACTCCCTCGAGCCGGCGTCGATCGCGGCCGTCGCGGCCGTCGAACCCGGCCGGGTCCGGCTCTATCCGGGCGATCGCTACTGTCGCGCCTGCGAGGTCGCCAGTTCCAGTCCCAGAGACGGTGCCGTCGAGAAGCGCGTCCCCGACGTTCTCGAGTATCTCGATCCCCTCGAGCGGGTTCGACTGCCGGCGCTCGGGGGCGACGAACGGGACGATTCCGCACGGATCGCTCGCGCGTATGCGGACGCGTACGACGCACTGCTGGACGCCGCCGGGCGGGCGTAGCTCGCAAAAAACGCCCGCAGGTCAGGACTGTCGGGCCATCCGCCCCGAGAGTTCGACGTGATCGTACGGATCCGTCGTCACGCTCGGGCCGTGGCCGGTATGCATCTCTGCAAGGTCGGGATCGATCCGCTCGCGGACCCGATCGATGCTCTCGACCAGCGTCCCACGGTCGCCCTCCTCGAGGTCGGTGCGGCCGAAGCTCCCGTTCTGGAAGATCAGGTCGCCGGCGAAGAGGACGCCGGCCGATTCCGAGTAGAAACAGAGGTGGTCGTTCTTGTGGCCGGGCGTATGCAGTGCGACGTACTCGTGGTCGCCCAACCGGACCGTCTCCTCGTCGGCGATGGCGTGATCGACGCCGTCGATCGACGGGTCGAAACCCCATGCGTCGACGCCGAAGGCGTCTTTGACCGCCGCGAGGTTCCCGACGTGGTCGCGGTGAGTGTGAGTGAGGATCACCGCCTCGAGGTCGTCGACGTGGTTACGAGCGGCCGCGACGACGTCGAAGTTCGCACCGGTATCGATGACGACGGGTCGGTCGCCGTCGACGAGGAAGACGTTGCTGGTAAACACCTGGACGCCCTGCGCGAGATTGGCAATCATAGCCAGCGGTACGCGGCCGATCGGTTTGTGGGTATCGACACGCAGCCGTGGCGTCCGCCACGACAGGTACGCCGAGCGTACCGACCGAACTGTCGACCCCATCGGTTCGGTAGCGATATTCACAAGCATTTTTAGCTCCGGCACGTAGTGGAAGACGAATGAATCGGCCGGGATCCGTCGGACTCGTCGTCCTTCTCGTTCTCTCGTCCGTCCTCGCCGTCGGCACAACGGCATCGCTGGCGGCCGGCGGGCCGGGCGACGCCGTCTCGACGACGCCGGTCGAGCCACAGACTGGGGCCGCGATCGCACCTCAAGACTCACGGGGATTGCTCAGACAGGAGACGCGGGAGTTCGACAATACGACGTTCGAGATCCGCGTCCACGAGAACGGCAGCGCGACCTGGACGTTCCGTTACGAACAGCGGTTTACCGACGACGAGAACGCGACCAGAACCCGGGAGAACTTCGAGGCCTTCGCCGAGGAGTTCCGGGCGAACGAAACGGGCCTCTACGATCGGTTTACCAACCAGTCACGCGAACTGACCCGGGCTGGCATGCAGGAATCCGGCCGGGAGATGGAAGCGACGAACTTCCGGCGATCGGTACGGGTCGAAGACCAGTTCACGCCGACCGGGGTCGTCGAGATGTCGTTTACGTGGACGAACTTCGCCGACGTTCAGGACGACCGGATCGTCGTCGGGGACGTCTTCGACGGGGTTCCGCTCTCCGCGGATCAGGCGATCGTCATCGAAGCCGCCGGCGATCTGACCTTCCGGTCGATCGAACCCGATGACGCCCAGTACGCCGGCGGCTCGCTCACGGACGCGGAGTCGGTTCGCTGGAGCGGCAAACGGGAGTTCATCGACGGCCGGCCGCGGGTCGTGTTCGACCGTCCCGATTCGGCCGCCATCGGCGACGGCAACGCGGGGCTGCTCGGCGGGAACCTCGTTCCGATCCTCGTCGGTGTCCTGCTGCTCGTCGTCGGCGTCGTGGCCGCCGTCTGGTACCGACGATACGGCCCGATCAGCGACGGCGAATCGGCGTCTGACGACGCCGAACCGACGCCTCCTGCCGGAGGGGCGGCCACCGGTGCCGGCTCGACCGTCGATCCGGCCACCGACGCCGCGGACGACTCCGAGTCGATCCCCAACGAGGAGTTACTGACCGACGAGGACCGCGTCGTCAAACTCATCCGCGAGAACGGCGGTCGGATGAAACAGGTCAACATCGTCGAGGACACCGGCTGGTCGAAGTCCAAAGTGAGCATGCTGCTCTCCGACATGGAAGAGGAAGGCACGATCAGCAAACTCCGCGTCGGCCGCGAGAACATCATCAGCCTCGAGGGGTTCGAACCCGAGGCGACCAAGTCGCCGTTCGAAGAGTAGCTCGATCGACAAATACCTGCGTGAGAGCGTTCAACACTCCCGGGACGAAACGGAATGCTTAAACGTCAGACGGCGCTACGATGGAATGCACTCGCGACGCGTCGGGACACGACGCAGCGCGCTCCGATGGTGTAGTCCGGCCAATCATATTGCCCTCTCACGGCAATGACCAGGGTTCGAATCCCTGTCGGAGCATTTCTCTCACTTCGAATCGACCAGTGATATTTGGAGGCGGACTCCAGCTTTGATCCCGTTACCGACGCGACTGCGACGGGAGACGAGTCGATGACAGCCAAAGCGAACGCTGTCGGAACTACGATCGTCCCTGTAGCAAGCCGTCGTTCACGACGAGCGGGTCCTCGAAGTCACCGACCAGCGCCTCGAGGGCGTCGGTCGCCGTCAGGAGTCCGACGACGGTCCCGTCGGCCTCGACGAGCGCGAGTTCCTGCTGTGCCGCCTGTAGTTCGTCGATCGCGTCGCTGACGTGCATATCGGCGGGCAGTGTCATCGGCGGCGTCGCGATGTCGGCAAAGGACACGTCGCCGTTTCGCAGGTCGTCGATTCGGTCGACGACCGTCGGGGCGTAGACGATCCCGACGAACGACTCCGGACTCTCCTCGATCAGTGGAAACCGGGTGTGGGGACTCGAGCCGATCCGATCGACGTTCTCCGCAGTGGAGGCCGTCGTCGAGAGGAACGTGACGTCCTCGACGGACGTCATCTCGTCCTCGACCGGCCGATCGCCGACCGTCAGGGCGTTGATGATCTCCTCGCGTCGGTCGTCGGGGACGTCGCCCCGCTCGAGGACCGACGCGAGTCGGTTCCGGAGTTCGGCACGCGTTTCGATGATCTCCGTCTCGGTCTCGAGCCACGCACCGGTCATCTCGATCCCGAACCGGTGTAGCGTCCACTTCGCGACGGCGTCTCCGAACCAGATCACGGGCGAGAGGAGTTTTGCGAACCAGTACAGCGGGGTGGCCCCATACCTCGCGACGAACTTCGTTCGCTCGACGCCGAGATAGGTCGGCGTCTGCTCGCCGTGAGTGAGATGAAGGAGATTGATGATGACGAACGCGAGGACGGCACCCGCGCCTGCGGAGGCGAGTGCGGTGTTCTCGAAGACGGGACGGATGATCGTCGCGAGGGCCGGTTCGGCGACGATACCGACGGCGATGCTCGTCCCGCTGATGCCCACCTGACAGCTGGTCAGGTAGATCTCGAGTTCGTTGGTCATTTCCCACGCACGCCGCAGCCCCGGTTCGTCGAACTCCGACTCGGGGTACTGTCGGACACGAGTGAGCGCGAACTCGATCGCGACGAAGAAGGCGTTCGCCAGAATGAGGGCGATGCCAGCGATCAACCGTCCGCCGATTTCGATCGGCTCCATGAACTGACGATTCGTCGAGAGTTCATATAAAAACACTTCTACTTTCCGGCAGGCTGGAACGTCGGTATCTACCGGCGGCACTGCCAGTACACTGTCACTTCGATCGGTGGCCGGCCGTCCTCGTTCGACCGACGGGCGTCGGTCCCGAGGAGAGCTGTCGACCGATTCAGTCGCGAACGACGATGACTGGCACCGGTGATCGGCGGACCACCTTTTCCGCGACGCTGCCGAGCATGATACGCGACATTCGCTCGCGGCCGTGGCTTCCGATAACGACCGTCTCGTAGTCGTCCACCGTCGCCAGCTCGACGATCTCCTGGTCGGGTTTCCCCGTCGCGATTTCGGTATCGATATCGTGGCCGTGGTCTGCGGCGATATCGACTGCTTCGTCGAGGATATCGTGCCCGTCATCGCGGCCGCGTTCGACGGCCGGAACCCGATCCTCGGGGTCCTGAAACGCCGTCCAGTACCCGTCCGGAACCGGAACGACGTACAGGGCGGTGACGTCCGCATCCGGGAACTTCTCGAGCGCGTACTCGAGTGCGTCTTTCGCCGGCGCTGACCCGTCGTAGGGAACGAGGAGTCGGTCACTCATACCGGCCGCTACGACGACCGTCGGTATAATACCGGCACCGTGTTCGAACCGCCGGCCGATCGGCCGGCGACAGCGACCCGTCGGCCGGACTCGCCGACTGTCTCCGGTTGACGGGGTCGGCGGGGGACATCCGGCGTCCCGGTTATCGCTCTCAGGTGGCGTTCATCGGAACACAAAACACCGGCAACTCGGCGTTCCGGACGACGTTTTCGGTCACGCTCCCGAGGAAGTGGCGCTCGAGGCCCGAGCGGCCGTGTGTCCCCATCGCGATGAGATCGATATCGTTGCCGTCGGCGTAATCCAGGATGACTCTCGCCGGCGGCCCCGTCGCGACGGTTCCCGTGAGGGTGCAGCCGCGCTCGCGCGCTCGTTCGCGGACCGACTCGAGGGCGTCCTCCCCGGGGCGCTCGAGTTCGGACAGGACCTCACTGGGCGCTCGCCGTGGCGAGAACCGTCTCGTGTCGACCGAGTAGACCGCGTGGGTCATCGCGTCGAAGGCCGCCGCGAGCGCCAGTCCCCAGTCGACGGCGACCGCCGCACCGTCGCTCCCGTCCGTCGGCAGGAGGACGTTCCGGACGGTGTCCTCGGTAAGCGGCTCGTCACTCGCCGCCGGCGGCACGACGAGTATCGGGGCCCCGACGGTCCGGAGGACGTTTTCGGTCACGCTTCCGAGAACGACTCGTCTGACACCCGTTCGTCCCTTCGTTCCCATCGCGACGGCGTCGATATCGTGTTCGTCGACGTAGCGATCGATGACCCGAAAGGGCGTCCCCTGCTCGGTCGCCGTCGTGACCTCGAGGTCCGGCCGCCGGTCGCGGACCATCGACGAGACGGATTCGACGGCCGACTCGGCGTCGGCCTCGAGCGCGGCCCGTTGTTCGTCCAGATCCGACTCGAGAACGGACGCGACGCCCTCAATCGCGGAGGTGTCGACGGCCGAGAGGACGTGGACGGTCGCGTCGGCCATCGCGGCGAGATCGACGCCCCGTTTCGCCCCCGCGAGCGCACCGTCGCTGCCGTCGGTCGGCAGGAGGACCGAATCGATCGCATCGGTTGTCGGTGACATGGCGAAAGACTTCGGTTCCTCGGTGATTAATGGTGTGGGTACGGGGGCCCGGCTGACGGTCACTCGACGAGTAACACCGGGACCGTCGCCGCCTCGGAGACGCGTTTCGAGACGCTCCCGCGAACGAGATGGTCGAGTTCCCGATGGCGACCGATAACGATCAGGTCGATATCATGGTCGGCGGCGTAGTCGAGGATCGCGCGATGGCGAAGGCCATGTGTCACGTCACCCGTGACCCGATCGACACCGGCGGCCGTCGCCCGATCACGGACGTATTCGACCGCCTGTCTGCCGACGTCCTCGAGATCGCTAAAGTCGATGCCGGGAGCGATCGCAGCGGAGTTGACCACGTACAGCGTGTGCAGCGTCGCGTCGTGTTCGGCAGCGAGCGCGATCGCTTCGTCGATCGCCCGTTCGGTCTCCTCGCGCCCGTCGGTCGGAACGAGAATTCGGTCGTACATACCGTCTCCTTGGTCGACGTGATCATTAATCGCTGGGCTCGGTGACGACGTTCGGACGACGGGCTCGCCTCCCGCCTCGAGTCGGCCGGCGATCACTCGCGTTCGGGTTGTGGCCCGCCGCCGGTCTGGGCCTCTTCGGCGTCGCCCCAGCCGCCAGCGTCGACGACGTCGAACAGTTCCGCCCAGTTCTCGTCCGACTGGTCCTCGGGAAGTTGGTCGCGAAGTTCACGGAAGTCGGACGCCGGCACCTGTGTCCGGACGAGATCGACGATGACGCGGGCGTGGTAGGCGGCCTCGGACTCGTCCGTTCTCTCGATGTCGCTTACCCGCGAGACGAACTCCCGCCAGTCGAACCGCTGGCCGTGTTCGTCGACTGCCCCGGTCAGGTACCAGTCGATTTCCATCGGCAGCGAGGCCGCGAGGTCCGCGGCCGCACCCTCGGGAAGCCGTTGGCCGAGCGTCACGAGCGTGGCCCTGATCGCGCGGACGGTCTCGCCGGTACCGGGTAGCTCGAGTCGGTGCTGGACGTCGCCGGTGAACTCGTCGAAGTTCATAGGTTCGGTGATCGCACATCGCTCGGCAGCATAAACCCACCACGTCGAGTCGATCCGTCGAAGGCCGCCGATCGGACTCTCACACCGGGTATCGCGATCGCTACGTCGACTCCGTGTCCCGGTAGAAGTCGGGATGGGGGTCGAGGGCCTCGAGCGCTGGCGGTGTCGGCTGGCGAACGATGAAGACGTCGTACGCTTCATCGGCGGCGACGTGAACGCCGACGCTCGTCAACGGCGTGACGACGCGGCCGACGTTGTCGCTGCCGAGGAACACGACGCTCGGATCGTGGTTCCGTATCAGTCGCTCGATGTGGCCGGCCAGTTGGGCCTCGGGCGGAAACTCGCGGATCCGTTCGCACTCGAACGCCGCCGACGGTGCGAGCGTCCGCACTCGTTCGCGAAGGCGGTCGACGACCGCATCGACGTCGTACGGTTCGTCCTCGTCGATCCAGCCTTTCTCCCGTGCGTATCCTTTTCGCTCCGGGACGACAGCGACGGCCGCGACCCCCTCCTCGAGGGCAGCGTCGTACTCGACGGCTCTGACGAGCGCGGCTTCCGCGAGTTCCGATCCGTCAAACGGGACGACAAAGGTCATACGGTCCGTCTCGACGCCGCGGCCAATAACTCCGAGGGTAATCGCCGCCCGTCCGGACGCCCGCCGCGCGCTCGTGTTTCGCGTGCTTTTCCGTCCGCGGCTGGGCCGTGGCCCCCTCGAGCGGACATCACGATCCACCCCGGCCCGGCTCGGCTCACTGTCCGTCGTCCGTCCCGAACGTCTTCGCGGACGTGTATTTTCGGGTCAGGTCGAAAGGGGGGACCGAGAGACTCGATGAGCGAGCAACTCGCCGCCAGCACCGTCAGACCGCCGTCGTTTCGCGAATTGGGGCTCGAGGAGATCGCCGATTCTCTCGAGGTTCACCGTGAGGAGACTGATCCACCGGCAACGCCACAATACGACTGTCCGGACCTGCGGGACCTGCTGCTCGTTGCGGAACGCCAGCCGGGGTCGGTGTCGCTGATCGATACCACGCGTCACGAGCGGCTCGGTCGCATCGAGAACGTGGGGAGAGCGCCCCATTCGATCGTCTTTCACCGGTTTCTCGCCGAGAACGACCCCAAAGCGTCCGCGTACGTCCAGTCCCGGCAAGGGTGGGTGAGCAAGCTCGATCTCTCCAGCGGCGACCTCGTCCGCCGCGTCCGGGCCGGCACCTCCGGGCGGGCCATCGCGATCTCCGCGGACTCGAACTACCTCCTCGCGGGGTACTACAACCCCAACCACGCGGTCGTCCTCGATGCCGAGACGCTCGAGCCGCTGCATCGGCTCCCGGCCCACGCGGTCGATCCGGACGGTCAGTCGATCGCCTCGCGGATCTGTACCGTCCGGGACGTGCCGGGCGAGCGCTGCTTTCTGGTCGTCCTGAAAGACGCCGGCAGGGCCTGGTTCGTCGACTACGACGATCCCTCGTTCCCGATCGTCGACGAGGTCGCCGTCGGCCGGACCCTCCACGACGCCGTCTACGGCCCCGACGAGCGGTACTGCTACCTCGCCTCGCAGGGAGACGAGTGTCTGTACGTCCTCGACGTCCGGGAGCGGGCGGTCGTCGACCGGGTACCGACGGCCGGCCCGCCGCATCCGACCCCCGGCGCGATCGACGAGTCCCGCGGGCTCGGCTTTACGGGGACCGTGATGAGCGACGCGATCACGGCGTGGGACCTCGAGAGCCGCGAACCGGTCGCCGACATCGAGGTCCCGGGCCACGGCATGTTCTGCAACTCCCACCCCGACAGCGACTACGTCTGGGGCGACGTGATCTTCGACGACACGGATCGGGACAACGAGGGCGTCATCTACGCGATCGATCCCGACGACCTGCGCGTCTCGACGGTCATCGACACGACCGAGTGGGCCCCCGGCCGGTCGCTCCATCCCGAGTTCACCCGCGACGGCGAGGCGGTCTACGTCAGCTGCTGGGACGCGGGGAAACTGTTGGTCTTCGACAGTTCGACGGGAGCGTTGACCGCCGAAATCGACGGGCTCGAGACCCCGACCGGGACCTTCCTCGGTAACCGGGCCACGGAGCCCTGACCCCGGCCTCGTCGCACCGCCAGCTCACTCGAGCCGCGACAGCGCCACGTCCTTCGCAGTGTCGTCCGCGGTCGGTTCCGTCTCGCGGACCTCGATTTCGCGCACCCACTTGATACTCTCCCAGCAGTCGGCCGCCTCGCCGGTGGGGACGAGCCGTGCCGGGCCGCCGTGTTCGACCGGGAGCGCGTCGCCGTCGAGTGCCACGGCCAGCACCGCTTCGGAGAGCCGCTCGAGGGGGAACGCGCAGGCGTAGCCCTCGTCCATCCCGTCGACGAGCGCGTACGCGCTCGCGTCGGCCGGCTCGACCCGCTCGAGCAGTCGGGCGACCCGAACCCCGCGCCAGGACAGCCCCTCGGCCACCCACCCCTCGGCGCAGGCGAAGTCGTCCGTATCGGTCTCGAGCGGGAGGGAGGTGAGGTCCTCGAGCGCGAAGTCGGTCGGGTGCCGGACCGCGCCGGTCACCGACAGTCGCCACTCGTCGGGGTCGACGCTCTCGGGCACGTCGAACTGCCTGAGATCGGCCATACCGACGGAACGGCGGCGAATCGGATAAGAGACGATCCGAACGGGTTCGGACCGAAATCGACTCGCGGTCGCCGCGGGGGATCAGGGCCGCCAGCCGACGAACGCCTCCTCGGTCGCCACGTCGAAGGCGTCCAGAACGCGTGCGGTCGCCACGTAGTGGGCCGCGAGCATGGCGACGCCGACGACGGTCTCGACGCCGTAGTACTCGCCGAGTCGGTCGTGGTCCCCGTCGCGGGGATCGCCGAGGGCGACGCTACGGGCGTAGGTGACCAGCGCCGCGTCGCGGTCCGAAAGCGCCGCGAGGTCGCCCTCGCTGATGGCGGTGATCTCGGCGTCCGTCACGCCGGCCTCGCGGCCCAGCCGAACGTGTTGGTGCCACTCGTACTCGTGTTCGAGGGCGCGGGCGGCCGCCAGGATGACGACCTCGCGCTCGCGGGCCGGCAGGACGTCCCAGAGCCGCGTCGAGTAGCGCATGTACCACTGCAGTAGCTCCGGGGCGTTGGCCATCGCCTGAAAGATGTGGGCGTCGCCCACGTCGTTCTCGGTGAACAGATAGCGGTACTCCTCGGGGAGGTCGTCGGCCTCAAGCAGCGGCACCCGTGCCATCCTCACTCCTCCGTGCCGTCCGGCCGGCGGGCGATCATGCCCAGCCCGATCCAGGAGATGACCACGTCGCCGTCCTGGTTGATCCCCTCGAGCTTACTGTCGACGTAGCCGCGGGTCGGATCGCTCTCGGAGACCCGCTTGTCGACGATTTCGGTCCGGACAGAGAGCGTGTCCCCGGGTTTGACCGGCTGTTTCCACCGGAGTTCGTCGACGCCGCGAGCGCCCATGCTGGCGCGGTCCTGGATCGGCCCGTCGACGAGCATCCGCATACACATCGCGGCGGTATGCCAGCCCGAGGCGACCAGTTCGCCGAACGCGGACTCTTCGGCGGCCTCTTCGTCCGTGTGGAACGGCTGCGGGTCGTACTGCTCGGCGAACTCGAGTACCTCCGCTTTGGTCACGTGGTACTCGCCGAACTCCCGGGTCTCCCCGACCTCGATGTCCTCGTAGTAGCGCATGACCGTGTGGTGTGGTACGTATCGGCAAGTAGCTGTGGGCTGAGGCAGGCGACGGTGTGTGGTCGTCCGGAACTCGAACGTCAGTCGGTCGGCTGCTCGAGGTCGGTCCCGGTCTCGAGGGGCCGTTCCGCCCGCGTCCGGACGTGAAGCAGGATCGCACAGGCCGCGGCGAGCAATCCCGCAGCGGCCGCGATGGCGAACGCGACCCGGTAGCCCAACTCGGTGTAGACCCGCGTCCCGTTGACGGTGTCGCCGGTCCAGTAGGCATCCAGTGCGGCACCGAGAACGACCGGGAAGACGGCCGCGCCGATCCAGCCCATCGTGTTGACGATCCCGATCACGGTCCCGCTGGCTCCCTCCGGGTGGCGCTCTTTGATGACGGTAAAGGCGAGCGGCACGCCGCCGCGCAGGACGCGAGAGAAGAGGAAGATCGCGCCGACGAGAAACAGGGGGACGGTCCCGAAGGCGGCGAAGACCGCCCAGGTCAGCCCGAACACGACCGTCGAGAAGACGATGAGGCCGGTTCGCTGCCCCCACCGGTCCGAGAGCCAGCCGAAGGCCGTCGGCCCGATCATGCCGCCGACGTTGCCCACCAGCAGGTAGACCGACGCCTCCGTCACGGAGATCCCGTGGGTCTGGACGAGATAGGGGATCCCCCACAGACCGAAGATCGTGATCCCGATGCCGGTCATGAAAAAGAGCATGATCCCCAACAGCCACGTCTCGGGCTCGCGGACCGCGTCCGAGACGTACCGCTTGAGCGTCGCGGCGTCGGTCACGTCCGGTCGGTCCGGCACGTCGTCGATCGGCTCGAGGCCGGCGTCGGCCGGCGAGTCGTGGGAGACGAGGAGGATGCCGACCGCGGCCGCGAGGCCGGCCACGCCGAGGCCGACCATCGACCCCCGCCAGCCGAGCCGCGAAATAGCGACCGCGAGCGGCGTCGTCGCCGCGAGGCCGCCCAGAATGCCGACGCTGAACGTCGCGCCGGTCATCGTCCCGAACTCGTCGGGTCGGAACCAGTTCGCACAGAACCGCAGCGCCGCGACGAAGAGGACGCTGGCCCCCAGCCCGACCAGCACGCGGCCGCCGAACGCGACCGAATAGGTCGACGCCAGCCCGAATGCGACCGCGCCGGCGCTCATCACGGCGGTCCCCGTTGCGGCGGTCGCCCGCGCACCGTATCGGTCCGTCAACAGCCCCGCGGGCACCTGAAACGCTGCGTACAGGTAGAAAAACGAGGAATGCAGCAGTCCGAGGCTCGTCGCCGTCGTGTCGAACGCACGCATCAGCTCCCCCGAGAGGACCGCGGTCGACGACCGGTGGAGACTGACGAGGAAAAAGGCCGCGACGAGCAGTCCCCAGCCGATCCAGCGCCGTCGATACGGGTTCGAGAGCAGTCTCACTGTTTGGGGTATGGTATCATATACATTAAAGCTACGTTCAGCGGTAGGTCGGCGGCGTCACTCGAGGCGACTCGAGCGTCGATCGCCGGCCTGTCGTCGACTGCTGGCCGGTCGCGTCAGTCGCAGTCGTTGCCACCGCTCGGGCTTTCAAAACACCTATGGATCACCGAACTGGGATTTTCGATATGACTCTGGACGATCGGACCGTTCTCGTCACCGGCGGGGCGGGATTCATCGGCTCGAACCTGGCGAATCACCTCGCCGCGAACAACGACGTGACCGTCGTCGACGACCAGTATCTGGGTACGCCGGAGAACCTCGACGAGGACGTCGACTTCGTCGACGCGAGCGTCCTCGCGGACGACCTGCCGACGGACGTCGACGTCGTCTTCCACCTCGCGGCGCTGTCGTCCTATGCGATGCACGAGGAGGACCCGACCACGGGCGCTCGCGTGAACGTCGAGGGCTTCGTCAACGTGGTCGAGCAGGCCCGACAGGACGGCTGTGACACGGTGGTCTACGCCTCGACGTCGTCGATCTACGGCAGCCGCACCGAGCCCTCGCCCGAGGACATGGACGTAGGCGTCGACACCGGCTACGAGGCCTCGAAACTCGCCCGCGAGCGCTACGGCGAGTACTTTGCGAACCACTACGACATGTCGATGGCCGGCATGCGCTTCTTCTCGGTCTATCAAGGCTACGGCGGCGCGGAGGAACACAAGGGCGAGTACGCCAACGTGATCGCGCAGTTCGCCGACGACATCGCAAACGGCGAGTCGCCGGTCCTGTACGGCGACGGGACCCAAACCCGGGACTTCACCCACGTCTCCGATATCGTCCGCGGGCTCGAGGGGGCCGCAGCGGCCGAACTCGACGGGATCTACAACCTCGGGACCGGCGAAGCCTACGACTTCGACACGGTCGTCGAGATGATCAACGACGAACTCGGGACCGACGTCGAGCCCGAGTACGTCGAGAATCCCATCCCCGAGGATGTCTACGTGCATGACACCTGTGCCGACGCCTCGAAGATCCGCGAGGCGATCGGCTGGGAACCCCAGATCGACTTCGAGGAGGGGATCCGGCGGGTCTGTGCGCAGTACACCGAGGACTGAGCCCGGCCCGTACCCGTGGCGTCTCGCGGGGAGTCACTTCTCGGTCAGGAGGCTCGTCCCTCGAGCAGCGACAGCGGCGGTTCACCGGCGGCCGATCGTCTCCGACTGCCGTTCGTCGGGCGGGGAACACCCACGCGATACTCCGTTCGTGGCGGACGGGGACGCGGTATCGCCCCTGCGGCGACCTATCGATTCGACGTACGTTTTAGATATCGTGTGCTATTCGGCCAGAATATTCAAGCGCGGCCGGGTTGGCGTTCGAAACCATGGGGGAGAACATGCAGGAGAACACGGAAACGGAGACCAGACGCTGTCACCACTGCGGTACCGAACGGGAGGTCCGAATCACGGTCCCCTGGCAGGACGACCTCTGTACGCACTGCGGGCGGGCCGTCGACGACCAGGGTTAGTCGGACACCGATCGATCGGCGTCCGAGATCGGGGCGGCGCTGACGGCGGGTCGTGGTGGGCCGGTACTCGTCCTCGAGGACCCGTTGTCGCGTCTCGCAGTGCGTTTTCCGTCGCCGATCGAATACGGAAAATCGGCGACCGCTAGGTGGGGCGGTTCGGCTACCCGTGCCGTCGGTCGGGATCGACGCCCTCGTCATCGGGGACGGACTCGAGGACGTCGTCCCCGGCTCCGGGGTCCGGACCGCGATAGGCCGTCGCGAGCGATCCGCAACCGACGACCGTCGCCGGTGCCGGGTCGTCCGCGGGCGACGCCAGCGGCGAGCCGAACAGCTCGAGTTCGACGCGTTCGGCCTCGGCCCGCACCTCCCGGAGCCGTCGCGTCGCCGCCCGTCGCGTCTCGGGCTCGAGATCCTCGAGTGGGGCCTCGTTGGTGGCCTGAACGTCCGCGAGGAGACTCCGTGCGAGTCGGTCGATCGCTGCCAGCCGCTGGCGAATCGAACAGTCAGCACAGGCTCGAGCGGTCGGTATCGATGCGTCCGGTCGGTCGGGAGTTTCACAATCCCGTGTCTCGTCGTTCGTCATGCTTCCGTGGGTCGGACGGGAGCTACTCGCGGACTCGGTGAGCCAAGCACCGGTCCGCCGTTTTGTGCCCTGTCGGGATCACGCGTAGCTTCCGCACTTACGATTATATACTCCGTTGACAAAAGTCTTGACTACGTACGTCGTCCAAATATAAATACGAATGTAGATATGCTCTCCGTAGATAGCACCTGTTTTTCCGTTCTGCTGGGGTGGTATTGGCCACTGATGGTCGAGCGAGTGTCCTGGATGGCTCCCGTTGACTATGAAATCATGCTCTTTTTTGACGAGCATCCCATTCAGGTTTCGCCGAAGGTACTCGCCGCTAACATCGAATACGATCGGCAGTACGTGAGTAAACGATGCGGACGGCTGGTCGACGCGGGCCTACTGGCCTCCGTCGATACCGGTCTCTACCAACTCACGGATACCGGACACGACTATCTCGAGGGCGAACTCGACGCGAGCGAACTCGAGGACGACTGAACTCGAGTCTCCCGCGCCTTTCGATCCGAGACGGACCACGAATCGATCGGCGTGGAATGGCGGCTGCGAGAGGACGACGATGTCTCCGTTGCAGCCACATCAGACCGACTGCTTCTGAGGAGTTCGGTACTGTCGTGTCCGGTGACGACGTCCAGAAAGCCCCGACGGCGCTCGAGCGCTGCGACTCGCTTCGCTCCTCGGACTCCGTCCTGCGGTGCTTACGTCGTCTCGCACCTCGAGCGCCGTCGCCCCTTTCAGTCCCACCCGCGGTGGATCGATCGGCCGGCTGTCGCACGTGGATCGTGTCGTCTCTGCCGAGTTACCAAGTGCCGTCGATCGCTCGCCGGTAACACGCCTCGGCCTGCTCGGCTACGCTGTCCCAGTCGTATCGCCGCGCTCGAGCCGTGGGGTCTGTCGCGGGACGGTCGCCCGCAAGCGCTCGCTCAAGGACGCTCGCGAGGTCGTCGACTGCTGGGGGCGTGAGAAACCCGGCGTTGGCGATCACTTCCGAGGCGGCCGATTCGGGATGGTCGGCCGCGATGACGGTACAGTCCGCGGCCATCGCTTCGGCGAACGTGATCCCGAACCCCTCGCGAGTGGAGGGAGAAGCGAACACGTCCGCCGCGCGCATGTGAGCGAGGACATCGTCGTACTCCTCGAGAAAGCCCAGCATGGTGATTCGGTCGGCATGCTCGAGGGTCTGCGCTCGGGCCTCGAGCGCGTCTCGCTCCGGACCGTCGCCGATCACGCCCAGCGTCGCGTCCGGGCGGGTGTCGGCGATTTGGTCGAACGCCTCGAGGAGGAGGTCGACGTTCTTGTGTTCGGCGAGCCGGCCGGCATAGAGGACGTCGAAGCCCTCCGCGGCTGGTTCGGTGGTTTCTATCTGGGTTACGTCCAGGCCGTTCGGGACGACCTCGATCCGGTCTCGAGCCGGGCCGATCTCGGTGAGCCGATCGGCGGTGACGCCGGAGACGGCGATCGGATAGTGTGGCGTGTTCGCGGTGAGTCGCTCGATGGCTTTGCCGAAGGGAGCTAGGTGGCCGAGGTACTCGTCCCAGTGGTCGAGCCAGACCTCGTGCCAGGTCGTAACGAGCGGGGTCTCAGTTCCGAGGGTCACGAGTTTGGACGCGAGAACGGGGAAGTAGGGAAACAGGGAGGCGACGACGAGGTCGTGATCGTCGATGTTTCGGCGGAGATGGGGGAGCAGTCGCGTCGAGAAGTCGATGGCTTCCGTGATCGACCGACGGTCGTCGGCGTAGAGTTCCGCGGCGGACGCGACGCCGTAGAGCGTGACGCCCTCGTAATCGATCACCTGCGGACCGTCCCAGAACTGCCGGCCGTAGACGGTGATCTCGTGGCCCTCCGCCGCGAGCCGCCTCCCGATCTCGTGAATGCGTTTCTCAGCACCACCTTTGACGAACGGAAAGACAACGTTAGAAATGAAAGCGGTATTCATTGCATATTAATTGTTGATTAGATATCAACACTCTTTCGATGTATACCCTGCTATAATAAAAACTATAGTGGATGAAAAGTCTGTGAAGATATAGTTTTAGGGGATATTTTGGATGTTATTATCGGATGTAGTGGAATAACGACTTTACACTTCGAATTGCTCGATATCCCAATCCATCATCAAGCGCGGCAGCCAGAATTTTCAGACCATGCATATTACTTTTGTCAAGAACAAGAGATAGTAATGAGAATTGGATTGCTTTGTCATAATTGCCTGTCGTTAACCCATACCTTGCTTTCGTAGAGTAACACCGCGATTGGAATTTTTTGGACAACCCATATTTACGCGCAGTATCAGTATGCTTGTCAATCATCTTATATAATGCAGATTCTGTACGGGTGCTATCTGAACTCATTCGTTCCTCTTCATGTTCGACATGGACTGTATTATTAGATTTGTTATATGTATATTTATGATCTAACGAAAGACGGATGTACCATTCCCAATCCTGCCAAGCAGGGAAGTCTTCGTCCAATAATCCCGTCTCTAAGACCGCTTCTTTTTCAATGATCACATTTGAAAAAGTTCCGACAAAGTTTCCGAGCAAAATTTCATCAGTTATCCAGCCTCTATTCTTAGCCTTCTTAACTGATTTTACATCACCATTTCCATTTTTGTGTATAACTCCACTATAGCATACTTTCGTATCCTTATCTGATGTTTCTAACTCATTAATCCCTTCTCTAACCTTGCTTTGTCGCCACTTATCGTCATCATCTAGGAAAGCAAGAAACTTTCCACTGGCTTGCTTAATTCCTGTGTTTCTTGCTGCACATGCTCCTTGGTTCTCCGAATGTTTGAAATACCTCACATTCGGATTATCCAACGCTGTTACTGTAGAATAGGATACATCTGATCCGTCATTAACTACAATTATTTCTATATTTTCGTAGGATTGGTTATTTACTGTATCTAAGGCTTCCTCTAACTTTTGTGGACGATTATATGTCGGTATTATAACACTTACTTTAGTATCCATCTATGATCTCTCGGTATACCCTAATAGTCTCTTGTGCGGCTGACTCCCATGAGAATTCCTGAACGACCTCCGAGTAGGCTTTTTCAATGATCTGTTCTTTCAGGTTCTGGTTTTCGATAAGAAATCGAATACCTTCAGCAATCTCATCGGGCGATTTCGGTTCGACAAGATAACCATTTCTTTCATGTTTTACGAACTCTCGAATTCCTTCGACGTTAGTCGTGACTACTGGTGTTTTGCTCGCCCAGGCCTCTAAGAGTGTCAATGGATGACCCTCCCATATTGACGGCAGTACAAAAACCGACGCTCTTGAGTAGTATTCAGGAATCTCTTTGTCTGGGACTCGTCCTTTGAACTGGATCCGTCCCGCGAACGGGGTTTCGCGAGCGGCCTGTTCTAGGTTTTCTCTCTCAGGTCCATCACCCACAATTACAAGCTCAAGATCCTCGTGTTCGTTGGCAATCTCACAGAATGCAGATATTAGGTCACCTACCCGTTTTTCGCGGGCCAATCGTCCTAGATAGAGAACATATCCACTATCTTTTCCATCGGTTTGGAATCTATCGATATCTACCCCGTTTGGTATGTATTCTATATTTTTATGTTTTGGTGATAAAAGGTCGAGATGCTCTTGGTTAACAGAGATAACATAATTGTAATTCAGTCGAAGTAGTAGTACTTTCTCGATCTCACGCTCAATCTTGTTCCTAATACCTGAGTTGGATAAGCCAACCCCACTCGGAATTGCCGTACCATGGACTGTGAGGACAACCGGAGTCCCTGAAATAAGCGAGGCTAGCTTTCCGGAAACTGCCGGCAGAAATGTATGCGTGTGTATTATGTCGTATTTCGAAAGAGAAGACCAAGGCACTATTGAAAGTGTAGTAGTAATCCGGCCTATTGGATTATGGAATTCAGTAGTTGGCCCTCGACGAACGACATCTATATCTTCACCGAGTTGTTCCCGACTATCGTATAGTTCACCTCCACTACGTAATGCTCGTGTATACACATCGACTTCGTGACCTGCTTGTTCAATGGACTCTGAGAGATCGCGGACGTGATTTGGACCCCCACCGACCTCAGGCCACCAGTGATCTTGTAACATTAGAATCCTCATATTGATCCCACCTTGACTATGGATACTTCCGGTAAGAATAATCTATCGTTTGAAGTAGAACGTGACAAAATATGGGTCCGACTATTCTATTTATGAATGCCCAACATAATATAATCAAATGCTAGAATTTCCATACACATTAAATCCATTATTGGAATAGATGGTGTTTGATGATGAATCAAATTGTTGTATAGAATTATACTTTATCACGACTACCTCATTCTGATAAGTCCCATGGAATATCACGCTATTTCGGTATTTAGATAAAACAACTAAATGGCCAGATGGAACATCAGACGATAGAATAACTCTGATAGCAGGAGTAGCGAATGAACCGGTTAATGGTGCAGTCGTCTCTATCGTATCAGTATCGCCAACTATTGTTCGGGGAGGAGTAGTCTTATGGTTATCTATCCAATTAGCTACAGCATATTGCTGTTTTGGATAGTTTTGGCTCGTCTCTCCAGTAAGATATTCTGGATTACTCTGACTCACCGTATGCAACGGTACCATTGAGGCCCCCAGGAGGAATAGACACACAATTATAGCAGTAGTCACATGTCGTGCCCTTTCTGAGGAAACTATATTAATCGCATCTTGATATCCCCAAGGGGCCACCCAGCCTGCGCCGATAACAAAATAAGTCATCATACGAGTATAATCTACGACATTAGTTGCAAATGCAATGACTGATAATATTCCAGTCAAAATACCCCAGAGTAGGAAATGATATGACCTTCGCGTCCGGGATAGAAATGCATAACATGCAACCCCAATAGCTAGAATTAGTTGATATATCCATGGAGCAACAGTTCCTTGAAAGAAGCTTACCGAATTGCCCTGAATTCGATATGTTGGCAGAACTGGATCGAGTGATCCTCCCTCAAGCAAAAGGTATCCTGCACCAGCAATCCACATAATGATATTAGATCCGCCAAGATTAAAGAAAACATAATACAAGACGACACACGATCCAATTATTAATGCTAACATGAGTTGCCGGTTTTTTGTTCTAGTTAGTAGGTAAATCCCTGAATAAAGAATCATCATTACGGTCGCAAGATGATGACCAGTAATTGCAATTGGGATTATTAGAAAAAGAGGAACAAGATATCGTCGTTGACCAGTCTGGTCGTACCAATAATAAAGGCAAACAATCATACTAAAGGCAAAAAGACCAATTGTTGGTCGGCGAAACGCACTCCTAAATGCTAGCATTGGGGTCCAAAATAGAAGGATCGTCACCGAAAGTCCTATCGGTCGATGTGGATAAAAGCGACGTATAGTTAATAGAACAATCAGTAAAGACACTATAAATATTATGAATGGTAAAATACCTGTGATAAGTGGCTTCCACCTGACTGCTGGGACAATTGGGAGACTTGTGACCTCACTTGTAACGATTGCTAGGGAATGGAGACCAGGGGTCTTAGAAAAACCAGCTTCAAATCCTGTATCTACCGGAATTTCCGTTTGGGTCTGAGCAATCGTATCTGCAATAATGGCGGCTGGGTGGCTATCTCGGCCATAGAGGTGCCCAAATGAGGTGATACTTGGCCAAAAAACTCCCAGTCCAAGGAGAGCAATAAGGGGATTCCATTCCTTCGTTCTAGTTATACCTAGGAGTATTATAAGAAGAGAAAAAGAATTAATAAAAATGATTGTCTCACCAAACCAAGCAAGCCAAAAGAAAATCCAATACATGCATATATTATAGACCCTTTCTGAACATCCATACAGGTTCTTTCTCCTAAAGATATTTGAGTGTAGTGAAACCGAATCCTCTTCTGGCCACAGATGTTGCGGCATGACTTAGCCAGGTATTTTAAGTAATATTCTTCTCAATTGGCGATAGAAATATTATTTTGATCTCCATATGAGTTTAATACTAATTCTCAATCGATTTTTCATACACTAGTCGGTGTTAACCGTTTTGGATTCGTTATCTTGATTACTTCTTCCGCACTTTGCCCAGTATCGAGATGGTAGAGAAAGTATCCATACTCTCTTATGATGTCTCTCACAACTGTCTAGGTCGAGCGCATGTACTGGCTCAATTATTGAGCGATAGGTATAATATCGAGATAGTTGGCCCCGAATTGAAATCTGGGATCTGGGACCCACTGTGTGAGAAACATGAATATAAATCTCTGGAAACGAACTCTCGCATCCATCGGTTCCCCTATGATGTGGGTGACCTTTTAAGATTAATAGATGGTGATGTCGTTTATGCTTCAAAACCTCGGATGACAAGTTACGGCCTCGGTCTACTGAAATCGCGTCTTAATGGACAACCGCTCCTTCTTGATATTGATGACTGGGAGACACAATTTGATCAATTCGAAACATTTAGTACGCCCTATATTGAACGAATACCCCGCCTCATTAATTTCAATTCATTCTACTATACCCGTGCGTTGGAATCAGTCACGGATTTGGCTGATGGTCTAACAGTCTCAAATTCCCTACTACAGCAACGCTTCGGTGGACAGATCATACGACATGTACGGGACACAGAAAAATTTTCACCCAGTCGGCACTCAAAAGTCTCGTGTCGAAAAGAGTTTGACATTCCTAGCGAAGACATTGTGATATTGTTTTTTGGAACTCCGAGACCTCATAAAGGAGTAGAGAAGCTAATTGAGGCAGTGAATTTAATAGGCAATAAACGTGTTCGTCTTCTTATTATCGGTGGTGACAATTCGGACTATACGGCAAGTTTAAACCAGACAACTAATGACCGGGTTGATATTCGTGGCTACCAGCCGTTTGATTCCATTCCAAAGTGGTACGCTGCATCCGATATTGCGTGTATCCCACAGCAGCGGACAGAAGCATCAAAGGGCCAGATACCTGCTAAATTATTTGATGCAATGGCAATGGGGGTGCCGATCGTAACGACTGCTGTATCGGATATTCCAGAGATTGTTGGTGATGGCGGACTGGTTGTGGAGCCAAGTGACACGAATGAACTTTATCAAAGTCTCCAGACTCTCGTGGATGATCCTGACAGACGTACAGAACTTGGACAAATCGCTAGGAGCCGCTGTATTGAAAAATATAGCCTTAGAACTGTCCGACCAAAAATAGAGGCACTAGTTGAATCCGTCATATAAACAAGAGCGGATAATTGATTAGAATTTCACATATGGCTCGAACGTAACCCATTAATCAATACTCTGAATACACTCAACGGTGTTGGTATCCCGATGAATCTAGCCCAATCAAGTCTGAAGATATTTGTAGCTAAGATTGGGGCTGCTATTCTCAATTTTCTCGCTATTATTATCTTTTCGCGAAAGCTCGGAGCAGCCCCGCTCGGGACGTATTATCCTTTCATCGCTCTCGTCGGCATCCTATCTATCCCAACAGACTTTGGCATCTCGAGTGCTACTGAGAAGCGAATCAGCGAGGGTGCCGATAAGAGTAAATATCTCGGAACTGCGATAGCGCTTAAATTTCCACCATTAATTTTAATATCCCTATTAATACATTACTCACGTCGATATGTCACGCAATATCTCGGTGCTGACCTTACGCTCGCGCTCATTGTAGCACTGTTCGTGAGGCAAACTGCACAACTCTCTGTGACTGTACTCCGTGGCGAGATGCGCGTCGGCGAAACAGCGCTTGTAGAGATTCTTCGTCCTATTGGCTGGATTAGTTCCGGATACGTACTCTATCTACAAGGATACGGTGTCTATTCACTAGTCTATGGATACCTCGTGGGTTCAACACTCATGCTTATTGTTGGTTGGTGGAAAGTGTCAACGCCAATCTCTAATCCCACTCTCGAGCATGTAGATTCATTGATCGATTACGGGAAGTTCAGCGTAATATCATCAATCGGAGACTACTTCTACAATTGGATGGATGTTGCGATGTTATCAGTTTTTG
The DNA here is from genome assembly GCF_031165565.1 of Natrinema thermotolerans. Lineage (NCBI taxonomy): Archaea > Methanobacteriati > Methanobacteriota > Halobacteria > Halobacteriales > Natrialbaceae > Natrinema > Natrinema thermotolerans. The sequence continues at coordinate 79,851 of NZ_CP101873.1, forward strand.
TCGCAGTGGGGACTGCAGTTACTCGTGGCGAAATTGGCGCATACGAGAATGCATGGCGGCTATCCCTTGTCGTGATGCTGCTCAGCCAGTCGATTGCAACAGCACTCTTTCCTCAAGTTAGTCACTGGAACGCTGATGGTGCAGTTGACCAGATTGAGAGCGTCATCCCGACAGCTCTCCTCCCTGCTTTCCTCTTAGTAACTCCAGCCTTTGTCGGAATAGCAGTCCTCTCACGGGACCTTCTCAAAATAATGTTCGGGCCGGAATTCACCGTCGCTTGGTTTGTACTGATAATTCTAGCTGGTGAGAAAGTATTCCAAGCAGTCCATGTCGTACTGGGCAGATCACTCCAAGCGATTGACCGTCCGGACTTAGCTGCCTACGCGACAGCAGTTTCAATATTGGTTAATCTCGTGCTGAACGTCGTGTTGATTTGGAAGTTCGGTATTGTTGGCGCAGCGATCGCGACTACGTTATCATTCATTGTGAACACATCCCTACACGCTCATTATCTCACACAATTCTTGAATATTGATTTTCCTGTTCAAAAAGCGTTGTGGAGTATTGTCGCATCAGCCGCCATGGGGATCTGTGTCTACAGTGTACAGATCTATATCGAAATTAATACCATTATTGAACTCGGAAGCGTAATTTGCTTCGGAGTACTGGTCTATGGTTCTATTGTTCTTGTGTACTCACCAATAAGAGAAATAGCACAGCGACTTGTTTCTCCCATGATTGAATTTATACCATAAATGTCTCCAATGTTAGCATACCCCAAGGTTTTGCAATACTACTATATAGGCGTGGATGCATTTTTGAGCAAAATGGGATTGAAATACGATAACTTACTCTATTCTCGTGGCTATTTGCTCACAGAAGAGCAATACGACAATTCTGGAGCAGTGCCAGCGTCGTGGAAGTCAACCAGTGTTGGACGATATGCTATTAGGTATAGTTCTAATCTTGAGATTTCAACGAGTTCAGTCGATGATACTGAGATAGTTTGCATTGGCCGTATCCTCGACTGCCGAGCGAAAACATTCGATATAGACAAAGTTACCATGTCCCTCGGGGAACGATACGAAGAGTCAAGAGCAAAATTTTTTGATAGGTTAGACTATTTAGCTGGGCGGTTTCTTCTCCTTGTACACTCAACTGATTCAACATTTATTGTAACTGATGCGACAGCAAATCGTTCGGCATTCTATAATATTGACGTACCGGCAGTCGCTTCTCACCCCACGCTGCTTGCCGATGTAACCGGGATGTCAGAGGACCCTGACGCTGTCGCATTCCGAGACTCAAACGTTTATCAGTCACACCGCGACAGCTATTTCCCAGGTATCAAGACCCCGTACCAGTCAATTAGATCACTTACACCAAATACCCTTCTAGAAATTCCAGAAATGACGATAGAACGCTTTTATCCTCGCAGTCAGCGAACTGAACGATCGGTTGCAGATGTTGCTGGTGAAGTTGCTGAATTATTGAAATCACAAGTTCAACTTCTTTCAGATTCGAAACCACTAGCGGTTTCACTGACTGCTGGATTAGACAGTCGGCTTACGCTCGCTGCGACTCGTAACGTAGCAGATGATGTCCTTTACTACACATTAGTATTTGATGACGAGAGTCGGAAAGAGGCGGCTATTGCACGTGAACTCTGCACAGCACTTGACCTTAACCACAGGACGGTCAATGTTCCAAATAATGTAGGTGACAAGTTCTATACATTTTTCTCTGAAAATGTGGCAGGTATGTCTTCACCATTTCGAGCACGAATGGGGAAAGCCCTTCTCGAACAATACCCCTCGAACCGCCTCCATTTGAAATCCAATGTAGCTGAGGTTGGCCGAACATTCTATCGAGATAGTTATGCTTTTCTTCCTGAGGCTGATGCCGCGATGCAATCCCGTCTCTATGGGATTGCTCATGATTCCAAATTTGTTCGTGGGGCTTTCCAAGAATTTATTGAAAAGACCGCCTTTGATCCATCTGGAAATGCCGGATTTGACCCATATGATCTTTATTATTGGGAACATCGTATTGGTATCTGGCAAGGACTATCCCTCTTGGAGTGGGATATTGCGCAGGACACACACATTTTGTTTAATTGTCGACGACTTTTAGAATTAACCCTTTCCGTTCCATATGAAGACCGGCGACATAATCGACTCTTTCATAACCTTATTGAGAAACTCTGGCCAGAGACAATGACCCTACCCATTGATGCTCATGATTCAGAGAGGAAAGTAATGAGAAATTTGAAACCGATTCGTCGAATGGTTGCAACAGCACTCCTCTATCGATAATTTAGTAATGAGAGAGTGTTTACCTGTTCTGGAATAAGCAACAACCTAATTTCACCCCACACAATCCGAATTATACAGTCAAACATATTTTTGTTTGGCATACTACTGATATATTCCCAATACACACAGGCTCTTCTTTAGAACCATTACATCTATCACAACGTACCCGAATCAGTTTCTTACTCCGATGATTCATGACGTCAAAGTCCGAGATCTCCAGGTGAATACCGACGAGCGAGGTCACCTCGTGGAGGTCTTCCGCGAAGACTGGAACCTCTACGATCCCGACCCGGCGATGTCGTACTATTCGATGACTTATCCTGGTATTGTTCGTGCCTGGCACCGCCACCTCGGGGGCCAGATCGACCACTTCATTTGCCCGAAGGGACGGATCAAGGTGGGGATCTACGATGACAGAGAGGACTCCCCCACGCAGGGCGAACTGGATACGTTCGTCATCGGCGAACATAACCAGAAAGCGATCCGCATCCCCGGGGGCTGCTGGCACGGCTTCAAGGCGATCGGAGATGAGCCCGCGTTCCTGCTCAACTTCCCGTCGAAACTCTACGATTACGACGAGCCCGACGAGGAACGCATCCCCTACGACACGGACGAAATTCCTTTGGACTGGGAGGCGGAACCGCACGAGTAACCGATGAAAGGCGTACTTCTGTCGGGGGGAACGGGCTCGAGACTCCGCCCGATTACCCACACCGGCCCGAAACAGCTCGTCCCAGTCGCGAACAAACCGGTCCTCGAGTACGCGATCGAGGATCTCAAGGAAGCCGGCGTCACGGAGATCGGCGTCGTCCTCGGGCACAAGGGCCGCGAGGAGATTCAGGAACTGCTCGGTGACGGCAGTGATTACGGGGTCGACATCACCTACATCGTTCAGGGGAACCCGCTGGGACTGGCCCACGCCGCTGGTTGCGCTCGGGACTTCGTCGGTGACGACGACTTCGTGATGTACCTCGGTGACAACATCCTCAAGCAGGGGATCGCCGACCTCGTCGAGAGCTTCGAGCGCGGTGACTACGGGGCCGGAATCGCGCTGCAGGAGGTCGACACGCCCGAACAGTTCGGGATCGCCGACGTCGACGACGACGGGACCGTCACGCAACTCATCGAGAAGCCCGACGACCCGCCGACGAACCTCGCGCTCATCGGGATCTACGTCTTCTCGAACGAGGTCTTCGACGTGATCGAGCGCCTCGAGCCCTCCTGGCGGGGCGAACTCGAGATCACGGACGCGATCCAGACGCTGCTCGAGGACGGCCACTCGATCGACTCCCACGTCGTTCAGGGTTGGTGGAAGGACACGGGCAAACCCGAAGACATCCTCGAGGCCAACCGCCTCGTACTAGAAGACGAGGATCTGGTTCGGGAGGGCCGGATCGGACCCGACGCCACCGTCGAAGGCCGGATCGAACTCCACGAGACGGCGACGATCGAAGACGGGGCGGTCGTCCGCGGCCCGGTTTCGATCGGTCCCAACACCGTCGTCGAGTCGGGCACGTACGTCGGTCCGTACACCTCGATCGGCCCGGAATCGACGCTCGAGGGCGTCCACATCGAGAACAGCGTCGTCATCGGGGCGTCGACGATCGCGACCAACGGCAAGATCGTGGACAGCCTCCTCGGGCGCGGCGCGAACGTCGGCCGGGCCGACGACCAGCTGCCGGAGGGACGACGTCTCGTCGTCGGAGAGAACTCCCAGCTCAAACTCTGACAATGCGTATTATCACCCACACCTGTACGGCCTGTGGTACCGTCGTCTCGGCGAACGAACTCGAGTCGAACCGCGTCATGAAGTGTCCGGGACTCGGCTGCGAGAACGTCCTCCGGTTCACCGACCTTCCCGAGGAAGAGCGGACCTTCTTCCTCGACCACGCCGAGCAGTACGAACTCTAAAACTGCGCCGCGATCGCCTCGAGGTCCGCTTCGAGCGTCGGTTGGCGACGGTCCAGTTCCTCCTCGACTCTATGCACGTCGAGACACGTATACGACGGCCGGTCGGCGGGCCGTGAGACGTCCGACTGCTGGCTCTCGTTGAGCAACGTCTCGTCCGCGTCCTGAACCCGAACGATCTCCCGGCCGAATTCGTAGGGCGTTACGCACGAGCGACTCGCGACGTGAAACACGCCCTCGGCATCGGTCGCGAGGAGATCAAGAATCGTCGCCGCGGCCTGGCCGGCTCGAGTCGGGGTCAGCCGCTGATCGACGAACAGCGGCACCTCGTCGCCGGCGGCCAGCGTGTCGCGAACCCAGGTCGGGAAACCCACCAATTCGTTCGTATCGCCGCGGACGCCGTAGACGAACGAGAGTCGCGTCACTAGCATCGATCCGTCGACCGCTCGAACTGCCTCCTCGCCGGCGAGTTTCGATTCGCCGTAGACCTGAATCGGCTCGGCCACTGCCGCTTCGTCGTAGGGGTCGACGGCGACCCCATCGAAGACGTAGTCCGTGGAAACGTGGACGAACGGGACGCCGCGGTTCGCACAGCACTCGGCGAGGCCGCCGGGAGCGGTGCCGTTGATCTCGAAGGCAGCTTCCCGGTCGGACTCGCAGCCGTCGACGTCGGTCATCGCCGCACAATTCACAACGGCGTCGGGTCGATACTCGTCCAACAGGGTCCGGAACGTCTCCGTGTCACGGATATCGTGTTGCTCGAGCGGAAGTTCGAACGACGGCGGACTCGAGTGATAGGTTCCGACCGCGTCGATCGATCGCTTGAGACAGCGATCGACGAGCGCGCTTCCGAGCAGTCCCCCGGAACCGAGAATCAGGATCGTCATGACTGCACTGGGTTCCCGAAACTGTAAATATATGCTGGCGACACGTGATCGTATGCGAATACTCGTTACGGGGGGCGCGGGATTCATCGGCTCCAACTACGTTCACTATCTCCTCGAGAACAGCGACGACGAAGTCGTGACGTTGGACGCCCTGACCTACGCCGGCTCGCGCGACAACCTAGCGGGTGTCATCGATCACCCGCGACACGAGTTCGTCGAGGGCAACGTCTGTGACAGCGATCTCGTCGCGGGTCTCGTCGCGGACGCGGACGCGGTCGTCAACTTCGCGGCCGAATCCCATGTCGACCGCTCGATCGAAGGGGCGGCTCCCTTCGTCGAGACGAACGTCGAGGGAACCCGGACGCTTCTCGATGCTGCGGTCGAGACTGACCTCGACCGGTTTCTCCAGATCTCGACCGACGAGGTATACGGCCAGATCCTTGATGGGACCTTCAGCGAGGACGATCCGTTGAACCCGCGAAACCCCTACGCCGCGACGAAGGCAAGCGCCGATCTGCTGGCCAAGAGCTACGAGACGACGCACAATCTCCCCGTTCTCATCACCCGAACCTGCAATAACTTCGGGCCGCGACAGCATACGGAGAAACTCATCCCGAAGTTCCTCCGCAACGCCGCCGCGGGGGAGAACCTCCCTGTCTACGGCGACGGCTCGAACGTCCGCGAGTGGATCTACGTCGCGGACAACTGCCGCGCCCTCGATCTCGTCCTCCGGGAGGGCGAGGTCGGCGAAATCTACAATATCGGCTCGGGCGAAGAACGAACGAACCTCGAAGTAACGGAGGCGATCCTCGAAGCCGTCGGTGGTTCCGAAGACCAAATCACGTTCGTCGAGGATCGTGCGGGCCACGACCAGCGGTACGCCCTCGAGACAGGGAAGATCGAGCAACTCGGCTGGGAACCTGACTGGTCGTTTGAGGAGGGACTCGAGCAAACTGCCGAAATGCATATTAAAAATAAAAATGAATAAATTTTTATTGTCGGGAAAGGGAGAGACAAGCAAAGTTTGAATAATTATTGACATGAATATTTTTATATGTCAATAATATCGTCTCGTCCTAATACCAGAAATTAATATCGGTTTCAAGTACTAATTCTGTTTTCTTTGTACAGTTGGCTAACATCCTTAGAAGTGAGTGGTTCTGAATAGATTCGTACGCTATCGACAGAGGCAGTAACAAAGTTGTCATTCGGTTGTCCACCAAGGGATAATGTATCTGGTTCTCTAATCGGACCAAGAGTGCTTGCATTACGGGTTGTTACGAGTGTCTCATTTCGGTACAAATGGACTGTCTCGTGGTTCCGATCAACGACTGCTGTGACTAAGGTCCAATTTTCAAATTCCGTATTATTCATCCCAAACGCATCAACACCATTATTGTCGGCATCATAGACTCGAAATCCGAAGTAGTTGGCTTTCGATCCTGCCCAAAACCCGTATCCTCCATCACCACTACGGCGTAAAATTGTCGGATAGTCTGCGCCACTCGTCGTAAGATTTCCCTTCACCCAGAGTGATACCGAGAACGAACCATTTGCAACACCTTGAGTCCGATCATTTCTAATAACAGTTGAACCACTCCCGTTGAAGTGCAGCCCAGAGCCGTTGACGCCCTCAATCCATTCAGCACTGTCGACTGTTGCTACATCACCCCCAACCGGGTCGGAAACAGAGTTACCGTTACCTTCGTCGAATGTCCAATGGGCACGAATTTGACCGAAGTTTTCACCATTCTGAATATCGGCGACTGTAACCGACCGAGTCTCCCCAGCAGTCACGTACTCGTCGGCGTAGGGAACGGTCACGCCGTAATCGCCGTATCGATTCGTCTCGACCTGCCGTTCGTACGTGAACGTCTCCCCGTCGATTTCCACGTCGGTTTCGACGGTGATCGTCTCGTTGGCCGGGCCGCCGCCGGTCAGTCGAGCCCCCGGAACGAGTTCGAACGCCGCTCGACCCCGGTCGTCGGAGACGGACAGCGCTCGATAGTGGCCCGCCCCCGATGTTCCGTTCCCGCGACTACCCAGCCTGTCGTGCAACGTCGCCTGCGTACTCGAGGCCGGATACGTGCCGTCGATATCGTGGGTGACGACGAACCGTCCCTGTTGTTGCAATTGCCGATACCAGTCGTCAGGATCGCTCGCGGAAACGAAGTCCTTGTAATTGTCTTGTGCGTATCTATACGACGCCGACTCGCCGTTGACGAAGTAGTTGTACCGCAGGTTATCGCTCCACGGACTGAAGACGTAGTTCTGTGGGTACTCATAGCCCTGTTCATCGCTGTACTCCTCGAGCCACGTCGCCGTCTCGACCGTCGACTCCTCGGCGGTCACGTCAGCCATGTGACTCGGGACGAAGATCAGGCTGAAACTCGAGAGCAGGAGGAAGCCGCCGACGATATACGCGCTTCTGGACGGGGAGGGAAGCGATGACCGACTGATAGCGCCGTCGGCGAACGACTGCTCCTTCGATTCCGTCTCGGCTTCGCCCTGGAAGATCGTCGCCGGGTCGATCAGCTCGATCCACGAGAGGAGCGCGACGAATCCGACCCCGGCAAACAGCGCGACGAAAGGCGCGAGTTCGGCCGCGAACCGCAACTGGATCGCCGTCCAGACGAGCAGATACCAGCTGATCGTCGCGACAGCGCCCCAACCGCGGTGGTCCGACCGAAACGCCGTCCAGGTCGCCCAGCCCAGAAACGGCACCGCGAGGACGAACGCCGAGCCGAGGTAGATCACTGGCCCGAAGAGGACATTGAATTCGGCCGAGAACAGCGAGGCCGTCTCGGTGATCCCCGATCCACTGGTCCGCTGGAAGTACTCGAGTGCGCGCGTCCCGGTCTCGGAAACCGCCGGCATCGTGAGCCAGGCGATCGCGGCCACGAAACCGGCTACCCCGACTTCGCCGGCGACGACGACTCGAGTCGGCACGTCGACCCGCCAAGCCGCCTCACCGCCCGCGATAACGACTGCGCTCCCGACGAACAACAGGACGGGCGCGACGGCACGATACTGCTCGAGCCAGTCGAACCAGCCCCAGAACACGCCCGTCACCAGCGCGGACAGGCCAATGGCCGCGAGGAGGGGCCCACCGAACGCGAGCGGCGAGCGGTCGTTCGTCACGTCGGCGATCGTCTGTACCAGCACGTACAGCCCGATCCCGATCAACCAGATCGGCCCGCCGCGCCAGGCGGCGTTCTGGGCGGCCAGCGCGAGTCCGAGGCCGATCGCGCCGACCCAGCGGGCCGACAGCGCGGCGCCCGCGAGCCGAACCGTCGGATCGCGATCGACCAGCACCACTAGACTGCCGACGACAAGCGTCAGCAGCAGGTAATCCAGCGCGTGGTGATCGCCGAAGCCAAGCGAGGTGTACGTCGAGTGAATCGGGATCAACGCGAGTATGAGTATCGACGCAATCCCGATCCGGAAATCCCCGGTCAACCGCATGGCTAACGCGTAGATCACGAGCCCGGTCCCCATCGCAGCGAGGACCGGGTACCACGTCAGGACCGTCGCGACCGCGTCGGCCGAGTTCCCGAGCAGTGCCGAGCCGAGCCAGGCCAGCCAGTAGTAGAACACGTCGTTGCCGGCGACCTCGCTCGGCATCGCGCTGAGATCACCCGGGTTCCAGGGCTGGAGATCACTCACGACCAGCTGCTCGAGCCAGTAGCGGTACCGATAGGGGTCGTTCCCGGGCAATACGACCAGACCGTCCCGGTGGACGTCGCCGTAGACGGGCACGGTTCGGACGGCTCCGACGAACGTGAGTGCGAGGGCGACGAAGAGGGTACGAAGGGTCGCGAAGCCGACGACCGCGTTGCGAACGCTATCGATCCCGCCGACCCCTTCGAGCAGCGATCCGACACCCTCGTCCGAGTCGGCGTCTCGAGCGGGCGCTTCGTCACCGCCGATCACTTGCCGAACGGCCGCGGGATCCGCGAGCCGGTACTCGCCGTCAATCTTTTCGACAATCCCTTGCGACACCAACTCACCGAACGTTCCGGAGTCCAGTTCGATGTCGTCGAAGGTCCACGTCTCGGCGCCGTCGTCAGCTTCGAGGACGGCCTCCAGTGCGGCCGCGCCGTCGTCGCGTTCGGCGACGAACTCCCGGGTCGTGTCGGCAACCGCCTCGGCGTCCGTCTCCTGCATTGCTCCGAGCTATTCGAGGCAGGGCTAATGGACTTTTCGCACGGCCGACGGTTCGATCGAAGTCGCTGTCGTAATGCGTTCGCTCTCACCTCGGGGCGCCCCCGCCGGGCGATCACGTAGCCAGAAGACATATAAAAGAAAGCTGAGTGGTCTCGGATAATGCGCGCAGAACCGAAACGAGCGGGGGATCGCGAGGCCGCCCTCGACGAAATCGTACAGGGGACGTGTACGTACTGCGAGGCGAACGCCCTCGTCCGCGACACGTACAAGGGCAACGCCGCTGTGGTCTGCGAGGACTGCGGGACGCCGGCCGCGCAATTCTGGTGACGGCATCGATGCCGTCCGTTCTCGGCTACTCACGCGATAGCAATGACTGGTGAATTCCGATAGGGTTCACCGTCGTACTGCTCCGGTTTCGGGTTATCGGTTCGGATGGTGGTGAAACGCACAGACCGCTCACGGTCCGTCGCGGAAACCCGGCTCGCGGGGCACGACTGACTGGAACCGAACCGAGACCGAGGCCGTGATACGCTACCGGTTCACGGCGCTCAGGAAAAAGGACGAGAACACCGTCTGGAGGCCGATGACGATCGCGGTAAACGCAAGCAGCGCACTCATGGTGAACTCGAGGGTCATGAACCCGTTCGCGTACCACCGGTAGACGAGCCAGCCGGCGTAGGCGCTGCCGGCCGCGAACAGTGCCAGACCGATCGTGGCGCCGTTCTCGAGCGACAGCGACTGGGTTATGCGAGTCGTGATCGGATCGTCAGGCACCTGGATCGGATCGCTCGCGACGGCCGCGAAGACGCCGAGGCTCGAGACCTGGTAGCCGACGATGGTCAGTAGGCTCCCGGCGATCATCGAGTGGATGCCGAGCGTCACGTCGCCGATCGACGCCCCGGTAAACGCCGTCCCCATCACCAGCAGACCGACGACGCTCAACAGCAGTCCCGGGACCGAGAACAGGTAGCCCGGCGCGTTGACGAGCATGAATCGGACGTGGCGCCAGCCGTCTTTGAAGCTCTCGAGGGTCGCGTCGCCCTCCCGCTCGTGGTAGGTGATCGGCACCTCGGCGATCGACTTGTCCTGTGCGCCGGCCTCCATGATCATCTCGGAGGCGAACTCCATGCCGGTCGTCTGTAGTTCGAGGTCGTCGAGGCACTCCCGGCGGATGATACGAAAGCCGCTGTGGGCGTCGCTGACCCCCGCTCCGTAGAAGACGTTCAGGAACTTCGTCAGCAGCGGGTTCCCGACGTACTGGTGGAGCGCGGGCATCGCGCCGTCTTTGATCTCGCCCTCGAGGCGACTGCCCATCACCATGTCGGCGTCGCGCTCTTTCAGTTCGTCGAGCAGGCGCGGGATGGCTTCGAAGTCGTAGGTGGTGTCCGCGTCGCCGATGACGATGTAGTCGCCGCGGGCGCGGTCGAACGCGTACCGGTAGGCGTAGCCGTAGCCAGGTCGGTCGGGCTCGTAGACGATGGCGCCCATCTCGCGGCCGATCTCGGGCGTCCGGTCGCTCGAGCTATCGCTCAGGATGATCTCGGCGGTCACGCCGAGTTCGGCGATGGCGGTCTTGGCCCGGCCGATACACTCGGCGACTCCCTCCTCCTCGTTGAGCGTCGGCATGACGACGCTTATCGTCGGCGCGCGATCGCTGTCGGGTCCGAGAAGCAGTTCGTCGGCCTCGTGGAACTCCCGTCCTGCCGTACCGGACTCTCTGTCGGCCACCACCGGATCGGCCGACCCCGACGTCGAGTCGACGCCCGCCGACCGGCTCGATGTTCCTCCGTCCGACGTACTCATGCGGTCGAGCCGGGGCGTCCTGAAAGACGCGTTTCGTTCGCTTTCCATTCGTCCATATTACCCGTTCGACGTTCGTGTCGGGATATATATTTACTGGCCGAACGGTCTTCGAAAGCCGTTTAAATCGCTACGCTCCTCGGGCCGATGCCAACGAACAGCGGAGAGTTCGTCGACCGCAGTCTCGATCGCCGATCTGACGGTGAGTTACGGGCCCCCCTCACCCGTCCGACTCGCTCACGGACACCCAGAGGTGGACGGAGTACTCCGTGTCGTCCATCGACGGATCGGCCGGCACGTCGTCCTCGGGGAACAGCAGCCAGACGATCCGCTGGTTCTCGCCGGTCATCGTCGGCTCGAGGTCGTACTCGTAGTGCCAGCTCTCGTTGGCCGCGACCGTGGCACCGAACCGGTCGAGTTCGCGCTGGTCGCGGACGACCGTCTCGTTGACCGTTGTCGTCGACCCGTTCTCGAGCGTCGTCTCGTTCGCGATCACCTCGACGTCCTGCTCGAGGACCACCACCGTATACGCCGTCCGCTCGCCCTCGTGGTTGTCGACGCCGACGATCACCTCCTGGCTCTCGCCGCGGACGAACTCGCTGGGGTAGTCGTCGGCGACCAGTTCGCCGTCGTCGTCTTCCGTCAGCAGGTAGACGGCGGAGAACTGCTCGCCCTCCGGCGGTACGAGGACCGCGTAGCCGACGCTGCCCGCCGCGAGGACGATCGACAGGACGAGGAGGACGTTCAACGCAGTGTCGGCCCGCGTATCCGGCTCGAGCAGTTCCTCGCGACCGGCGGCGTACCACTCTCGGTAGGGGACCTGAAACCGCTCCGTCTCGGGGAGGTCCCACCGTCGGCGGGTCGCGACGGCCGTCGCCCCGAGCGTGAAGCCGCTGACCGCGAGCATGATCGGCCCCAGCCGAATGCCCCACGGCGTGAAGTTCAGGACGAGTCCGAGCAGCGGGACGACGGCGATACTGAGACCAAACGAGAGCGCGACCCGTTCGATGCCGTCGATACCGGCCCGCGAGGTGATCGAGTCGGTCCAGCCGTCCGCGCTGTCGGCGTCCGTCCCGTCGGCCGCATCGTCGCCGTCGGTCGAGCCGGGCGACTCGCCAGCCTCGGGAAACAGCGCCGCAACGAAGGCGTAGCCGGGGACGAACAGCACGAACGCGAGGCCGAGCGGGACCCGAAGCGGCGTCTCCCGAAGGAACGGAGTCAGCACCGCGACGTTCGTCGCGACGACGAGCGCGAGGACACCGGCGAGATCCGCCGGCAGCCGTCTGAGCGGGCGGGGAAGCAACAACCACAGCGAACGGGACGCGACCATTCGACTCCTAGTATCGAGGTCGGTGGTAAAAACGATCCGATGGCGGCTCCGGGATCGCGGCGGTCGTACGCTCCCGTCGTTCTCGATCGGCTCTCGATCGGCATTAGTCGTCGGCCGGGGCGCCGCCGTTCGACGGCTCGTCGAGATCACACAACGATCGCGCCCGCTCGAGGATGGCCGCCGCGTCCTCCCTCGAGAGGCCGTCCGGGCCGAAGGCGGCGCGCTCGTAGCCCTGCGTGAGTTCGTACAGCGACGCCGCGTCGACGTCGTTGGCGTCCGTACACTGCCGATAGAACTCCCAGTGGGTCAGCGCGTCCCGGTTGCCAAGCCGCGCGAGCAGCGCCCGGCGGACGGCGCCGTAGCCCGTCCGAACCGCGTCGTCCGGTCGCCCGTTCGCGAGCTGGTCGCTCGCGCGCTCGAGGACGGACTCGACCTCGTCGGGCGTCGGTTTCGCCGGCGCGTCGCCGACGGTCGGCTCCCCAGCGAGGCTCCACTGCTCGACCGCGGGCCCGCTCGCGGCGGGTCGGTCGTCGTCCCCGCGGTACCACCACGCGAGCCCGCCGCCCGCCAGCAGCGCGATCATGCCGACCGCGATCGCGGTCGTCGGCGCGTTCGGCCCGGCGCTGCTGACCGCGACGCTGGCCTCGGCCGAGGACGACTTGAGGCTCGAGCCCCGCCCCTCGTAGACGGCGGCGACGGCGGTCTCGCCGGCGTCGACCGAGTCCGGGACCGAGACGGTCGTCCGGAAGGCGCTGTGTTCGTCGGTCGTGACGGTACCGACGGTCAGGTCGTCGATCCGGATCCGGACCGGTTCGTCCGGGACCGGCGTTCCGTCCGGGGTCGCGAGCGTTCCGGTGACGGTGACCCGTCGCTCCGACGACGACACCTCCGCGATCGCGACGCTGCTCTCGCGCTCCCGGACCGTGACGGTCGCCGCGTCGGTCGCCGCGGTCAGCGCCCGCTCCTCGTCTTCGTAGGGCAGTTCGACCCGAAGCTCGCGCTCGCCGGCGGGGACCGAGGCCGGTATCGCGACCGGGTCGTCGAACGCGCCGTCAGTGACGTTGACCGTGCCGATGCGATCCCCGCTGATGTCGACGACGAGGGTGACGTTGTCAACGGGGACCCCGTCGACGGTCACTGCGCCGCTGACGGCCGTTTCGTTGCCGAACGACAGTTCGTCGGTGGTCCGGTTCAGCGAGACGGTCGGCTCGCTCTGGGTGATCGAGACGTTGACTGCCGTCTCGGCGTTGAGATAGACCGACTGCGTCGCCGGCACGTACTCGACCGGGAGCCGGTCGGTCGACAGCGACTCGTTCGTCGGGCGGTACTCGAGCGTGAACGCGCCCGCCGAATCGGTCCGGACGCGTTCGGTGTGGTTCCCCACGTCGAGGCGGATCGACCGGTTCGCGATCGGATCGCCGTCCGTCGTCCGCAACTCGCCCGTCGCGACGAGCGGCTCCCGGAACGAGATCGTCTCGCGCTCGGGCGTTAGCCGCAGCGACGTCTCCTCGAACTGCTGGTCGCGGACGGTCGCCTGTTCGGCCCGAATCTCCGCGGAGACGTTCTCGACGGCCTCAATCGAGGCCGACATATCGGTGTCGGTCCGGTTCTCGATCGTCTCGTAGCGCGCAATGGCGTCGTCGCCGAGGTCGTCGATATCCCGATACAGCGCCTCGAGTTCGCGGGCGCGTTCGCGAGCGCGCTCCTCGTCGCCGTCCTCGTAGGCCGCCTCGTACTCGGGCTTGGTCTCCCGGTACGCCGTGACTGCCGCCGAGAGGTTGGCCTGCGTCTCGCCCGCTCGCTCGAACTCCCGCTCGAGGTCGGCCCCCTCGCCGGTCTCGTCCGCGACGTCGACGTACTGGCGCAGTTGCTCGCGGTACTCCTCGTCGACGAACTGGCTGGCGGCCTCGCGCTCGCCCTCGCTGAGCGAGATCGCGCCCTGTCCCAGCTGGGAACTCAACTGCCCCGCCAGCTGGCGCTGGACGCTCGAGAGGTCCCCCTCCTCGGAGTAGGCGTCGGGATCGCGGTGGGACGGTGTCCCGGCGCGGTCCCCGTCGCTCGAACTCGCGCCGCCCGCGCCGTTGCCCCCCGTCAGGACGATCCCGCCGGTGATCGCCATCGCGACGAGCAGGAGGGCGACGACGACCGCGCGATTCCCGGCGATATTCACGACTCGAGGGTTGCGAACGCACATAGATAAGGTATTCTCTCCTGACTGTCGCGACCGACCGGAAACGCGGCCGGCGGTCACCGCCGTGTACCAATACTTTGAACACCGTCCCCCGAACTCTGTCCAGATATGTATCCCACGCGCCGGGGGTGGGCGGTCGCCGCGCTGGCCGTCGTTCTCGCCGTTCTCGCCGCGGTGTTCGCACGCCCGCTCGCGCTGGTCGGCGCGGCGCTGGTCGGCGCGTGGCTGCTGGCCCACCAGTACCGGTTCACGGCGGACCTCGAGCGGACGGCCGCGTCGCTGGCGATCGAGCAGGCTCCCGCCCGTACCGGCGTTCGGACGGGTGAGGACATGCCGGTGACCCTCGTCGCGACCCGCGGGGCCGACACCGCGCTGTCCCTCGAGATCGAGGCCGGCCTCCCGGTCGCCGCGGTCGCGGCCGACCGGCTCGCGGTCACGCTCGAACCGGACCGCGATCGCGCGGACCGAACGGCCGCGGTCGAGTGGCCCGTTACCGGCCGCCACCGGTTCGCCGCGCCGACCGTGACGGCGACCGACGGGCTGTTCCGTGAGACGCTCACCGTCGGTCCCCGACCCGCGGTGACGGTCGAGCCGCCGTCCCCCCGCTCGATCCACGTCGGGGAGGGCGGCGACCCGGCGGGCGCGTCGTCCGGGGTCCACGATTCCGGTCGGAGCGGGTCGGGGATCGCGCCCACCGAACTGCGCGAGTACGTCCCGGGCGACACTGCGTCGGAGATCGACTGGAAGGCGACGGCGAGACACGACACGCCGTACGTCCGGGAGTACGAGGCCGAGACCGATCGGCAGACGCTGCTGGTCGTCGACCACCGCGCGGCGCTCTCGACGGGTCGGCGGGGCGAGACGAAACTCGAGACGCTCCGGGCGGTCGCCCTCGCCGTCGCGGGGGGCGCGCGCCGGCTCGGGGACCCGCTCGGGCTGGTCACGGTCGGCGACGACGGCATCACCGACGCCTCCATGCCCGGTTCGTCGCCCGCCGACTACGGCTCGGTCAGGCGGCGGCTGTTGGACCTCGAGCCGACGACCGCCGGCGACGCTCCCTCGCCGACAGCGGTGTCCGGTCGAGCCGACCCGGCGGGCGCGTCCGGGACGGACCCGACGGACGCCGTGCCGAGCGGGCGCGGCCACACCGGGGTCCCCCGGCGGACGAGCCCCGCCGATGTCCAGCGTTCGCTGTCCGACCTCGAAGGAGACGACGATGCCTTCGCGCGGACGCTTCGGCCCTTCTACGCCGACCGGCAGGGCTGCCGACAGCGCGTCGCCGAGGACCCGCTGTACGCCGGGGTCCAGCGCGGCCTGACGGACGTCCGGGGATCGGTCTGGGCGGTCGTCTGTACCGACGACTCGCGACCCGCGGAGCTGCGAGAGACCGTCCGACTCGCTCGGCGCGGCGGCAACGAGGTGCTGGTCCTGCTCGCCCCGTCGGTCCTCTACGAACCCGGGGGGCTGGCCGACATCGAACGGGCCTACGACCGCTACGTCGCGTTCGAGGAGTTCCGACGCGAACTCGCCCGCACCGACGGCGTGACCGCGCTCGAGGTAGGGCCGGCAGATCGGCTCGCGACCGTCCTCGAGGCGGGCCGACGGGGTGGTCCCGCGTGAGCGCCCGCATCGACGCGGTGCCGGCGGCGACCGGACGCGACCGGCCGACGGTCGCCGCGCTGCTCGCGCTGGCGCTGGCGTTCGGCGCCGTCTCGGGTCCGATCGGCCTGCTCGCGGGCCTCGGAACCGCGGCCGTCGGCTACCGACTCGGCCCACCGTACGCGCTGGCGGTCGGCCACGTCGCGCTCGTGGCGGTCCTTCCCGACGGGATCGAGCCGGTCCCGTTCGCCATCGTCGAGGCGGCGTTCTTGGCCGTCCTGCTCGCGCCCGTCCTCCGGGTCGATCGTCCCCGGGCGATCGCCGGCGTCGCGGTCGTCGGCGCGGGCGCGCTGGCCGGGATCGCGTGGCTGGTCGCGGACGCCCACTCGACCCCCGCGGCCGCGGCGACGCTCGTCGCCGTCCTCGGCGTCGTCGCCTACGGGCTCCACCGCTACGAACTCGTCCGGCTCGGACTCGTTCCGGCCCACGAGGGCGAATCAACGACCGACTCCGCTACTGACACATGAGTTCGACCGACACCGCTTCCGACGACGCGACGACCGAGACGGCCGCCGACGGCGACGAGCCGGCGGATCGGCTCGAGCTTGCGGCCCGGGCGGAGCTGCTGGAACGGGAGAACCGGCGGCTGCGTGACGAATACGCCCGCGCACGGCAGTCACAGTACCGCCGGACCGCGGCGGGGCTGGCGCTGATCGGGATCTGTGCCGTCCCGCTGGCGCTGCTCGTTCCGTCGGCTCGCGACGTCCTCTTTGCCCTCGCCGGGGTCGGACTGTTCGGTGGCGTCCTCACTTACTATCTGACGCCGGGGAGTTTCGTCGCCGCCGAGGTCGGCGAGCGCATCTACGCCGCGATGGCGGCCAACGAGGCGGCGGTCGCCGACGAACTCGGGCTCGGGGCCGACCGCGTCTACGTACCGACCGACGACCCCTCGGGCACCCGCCTGTACGTTCCCCAGCACGCGACCGGCGACGTCCCCGACGACCTCGAGGGGCCGATCCTGACCGCCCCCGAGTCGCGCGGCCTCGCCCTCGAGCCCACCGGCCGGCCGCTGTTCGAGGCGTTCGAGGACGCGCTGGCCGACGATCTCGCGACCGCGCCCGAACCGCTCGCGGCCCAGCTCGCCGACGGGCTCGTCGAACAGTTCGAACTCGCCGGGGGCGCCGAGCCGGACGTCGACGCGGCCGCCGATCGGGCCACCGTCGCCGTCACCGACAGCGCGTTCGGCGACGTCGATCGCTTCGATCACCCGATCGCTTCGTTTCTCGCGGTCGGGTTCGCCGGTGGCCTCGAGGAACCGGTCCGACTCCAGGTCGCGGCCGGTGATGACCGGTCCGACTGGCTGATTACCTGTCGATGGGACGACGAAGAATCGACCTCTACGGGCGGCGAGTGACCGCGGCCGGCTCTACTCGGAGACTTCCGCCCCGCCGTCGCCGGCCGCGGGCGCGTCGAAGCTGAACTCCGCCTCAGCGCTGGGGGGCTCGACCGAGTCGACGATGTCCACGACGACGTCGCCGGGATCGACGTCGCTCAGATCGGCGTCGGTACTCAACACGAGCCGGTGTCGTAACACCGGCTCGGCCATCGACTTCACGTCGTCGGGGATGGCGTAGTCGCGGCCGTTGATCGCGGCCCGTGCCTTGGCGCCGTTGAGAAAAGCAAGCGTCGCACGCGGGGAGCCACCGTGGGAGACGTCGGCGTGGTCGCGGCTGGCGGCGACGAGATCGAGGACGTACTCCTTGACCGACTCCGCCACGTGGACCGCCGAAACGGTCTCTCTGGCGTCGACGAGCGTCCCCGGCTCGACCACCTGCTCGACGTCATCGGGTCCCAGATCCGGCTCGTCGTCGAACCGGTCGAGCAGTTCCCGCTCGTCGGTCCGGTCCGGTAGCTCGAGCCGGAGTTTGAACTGAAAGCGGTCGCGCTGGGCCTCCGGAAGTTGGAACACGCCCTCGGACTCGAGGGGGTTCTGGGTCGCGACGACCATGAACGGGTCCGGTAGGGAGAGCGTTTCCCCCTCGATGGTCACGCGCCGCTCCTGCATCGCCTCGAGAAGGGCGCTCTGGGTCTTCGCCGTCGCGCGGTTGATTTCGTCAGCGACCACCAGATTGGCGAACACGGGGCCGCGCTGGAGTTCGAAGGAGCCCGTTCCCTGCTGGTAGATGTGAGTCCCCGTGATATCGGCCGGGAGGGTGTCGGGAGTCATCTGGATCCGGTTGTACTCGAGGCCGCTCGTCCGGGCGAAGAGGTTCGCGAGCGTCGTCTTCGCGATCCCCGGCACCCCCTCGAGGAGGAGGTGCCCGCGGGTCAGCAGCGCGATCGTCAGGTACTCGACGGCCTCCTCGTTTCCGATGAGGACGCGGTCGATCTCCGCCTGCAGACGCTCGTAGATGGCTTCCGGATCGGCGCTCGGTTCGTCGGCCGGTTCGGTGGTCCCGCTCATTCGTCAGTCCCCCCTTCCGAACGGGGATGGTTAAGGGCTGTTATCACGCGTTGAATCCGTTCTTCGTCCCAGTCCGGATGACGTCGGCGGAGGAATTCGGCCCGCTCGGCGTCCGAGAGACCGGGATATGAAGGACGCTCTTCGCTACTCTCGACCGGCCGGAACCGCGCCGGGAGTCGCGCTCGGACGCCCTCGAGCCAGGTACGCGGGCGTCCTCGCGAGAGAGCCGCGACGACGCCGATCCCGAGTCCCCCGACGAACAGCTGTAACGGCGGCGAGTCGCGGAGCGTCAACACCGCGCCGAGCAGCGGCGGGACCGGACCGCCGTGGGAGCGATCGAAGACGACGTGATCGGCGTCCGCGTAGAGCCCCCGAACGAACGCCGCGTTGTCCGGTTCGTCGTACATTGCGTTGATCGTAACGCTGGGATCGCCGACGACGACGACCCGCCCGTCGCCGACGCTCTCGACTGTCGCCACCGGGTACGACCGGAGTTCGTCCTGTTCGTCGAGGTCGTCGCCCTCGGGGCCGAGATAGGTGAAGCCGCTCGTCGACACCAGCACCGTCGCGTTTCCGGGCTCGACGGCCGTCCCGTAGTTCAGCGTCAACTGATCGACCCCGTCGGTCAACGAGTGGTTGCCGACCTCGTTGGCGACCGGCATCGCCGGCCCCTGATAGTGGTGGCGCTGGTCCCGCAGGAGTTGGCCGTCGACCCGCGCCTGGGCGCCGACATCGGCGAGCAACGCGTTCCCCGGCTCGCCGAAGTTCTCGAGGACCACCAGCGTCCCGCCGTTCGCGACGAACTCCCGGAGCCGGGCGACGTCTTCGCCCTCGTAGGGTTCCTCGGGCGCGATCACGAACGCGACCGTCTCGGTCGCCGGCAACTCCTCGTACTCGGCAGTGTCACGCAGCAAGTGCGTCTCGACCCCCGGTGCGGACTCGGCGTCGCCCCGTAGCTCGGACGACCCCTCCCAGGAAGGGTTGTACGGGCCGAACGCCGCCGACGACGTCGCGGCGGCGATCACCAGTGCAAGCAGCAGCGACAGGACGAGCCCCGCTAGTAGCAACCGGGGCCAGTCGACCCCGTCACCATCGAGGACGCCAGCGTGCCAGCTCATATCGGCATCACCCCCGGCGGCAGGATCGCGAGGATCCGCCGGACGACGACGGCTGCGAAGCCGACGAGTCCGAGCAGAACGAGCCACCGCAGCCGGCGTCGCCACGTCGGCGTGACGTTGAACGGTGCGGTGAGTTCCGTCACGATCAGAAAGCCGATCAGCGAGCAGACGAAGACCAACTCGTAGGAGACGGCGTCCAGCACTGCGAGGACGAGGATCGTCGCGACCATCCACGCGACGTGTCCCCGAACGAACTGCATCCGGCGCTGGGTCGGCATTTACTCGAGTTGGGGCAGTGGGTGACCGTAAAGCCTCGGGGTTCGTCACTACGGTCCCCTGCGAACGATGGCGGTGATGGGCGCGGTTCGGTTCCAACCGACGACCGGAAAGGCCACTAGGGGTTTTTCCCGTCGGCCACGTACGGACCTGATATGCGACTTCACAACAGGAACGTCCGCCAGGACGTCCGCGAACTCGGGGCGTTGCTCGGCGACGTCCTCGAGGACCAGACTTCCCGACGCGCGTTCGAGACCGTCGAGTCCTGTCGCCGGACCGCGATCGAGTACCGGTCGGGCGACCTCGAGTCCCGGGAGCCGCTGATCGCGGAACTCGAGGGACTGTCGCCCCACCAGCAACGGATCGTCGCCCGGGCGTTTACCACCTACTTCGAGTTAATCAACCTCGCCGAGGAACGCGAGCGGGTTCGGACCATTCGGACCGCATCTCAGGAGGGGACCCTCGAGGACAGCCTCGAGACCGCGGCCGCGGAACTGGGCGAGGCCGACGTCGAGACCGTCCGGCAGGTCCTCGACGACGTCCTGATCGAGCCGACGTTTACCGCCCACCCGACCGAGGCCCGCCGGAAGACGGTCAAGTCCAAACTGCGGGAGATTTCGACGTCGCTCGAGACCGTCGACGAGCGGCTGCTGACCGACAAGGAAGAGGGGCAGGTCTGGCGGGACGTCGACGCGGAGGTCACGAGCCTCTGGCAGACCCCACAGGTCCGCAATCGCCAGCCCGAACCCGAAGACGAGGCGCGCAACGTCCAGTGGTACCTCGAGAACACGCTGTTCGACGTCGTCGGCGAGGTCTACGACGAACTCGCCGACGCGATCGACGAGGAAGTACCCGGGAGTCTCGAAATCCCGAAGCTCTTCGAGTTCCGGTCGTGGGCCGGTAGCGACCGCGACGGCAACCCCTATGTGACCCCCGAGGTCACGGCCAACACCCTGGAACGCCAGCGCTCGGTCGTCCTGGAACAGTACCGCGATCAGCTCAAGCGTCTCTCCGGCGTGTTGAGCCAGGACGGCAGCCGGATCGACGCCGGCTCGGCGTTCCAGGCCTCGCTCGAGGAAGACCGCGAGCGGCTGCCGGGGACCGCTCGGACGGCCGAGGAGCGCTACCCCGACGAGCCGTACCGACAGAAGCTCAAGTTGATGCGCGAGCGACTCCGCCGGGTCGGCGACGTTCGCCCCGGCGGCTACGAGACGGTCGAGGGCCTGCGCGACGACCTCGCGGTCATCGCCGAGAGCCTCCGGGACAACGGGGCCGAAAGCGTCGTCGACGCCCACGTCGACCCGATCCGACGGCGGGTCGCGACCTTTGGCTTCTCACTGGCGAGTCTGGACCTGCGGGATCACCAGCAGAAACACACCGACGCCATCGCCGAGGCCCTCGAGGCCGAGGGGATCGACTACCACGGGCTCTCGGAGGACGAACGCGTCGAGTTCCTGACCGACGCCGTCCTGCAGGACGAGCCCGTGATCGACCTCGAGCGGACGGAGACCCTCTCGGACGACGCCGCCCGCGTCCTCGACCTGTTCGATCGCCTCGCGGCGTGGCAGACCGAGTACGGGAGCAACGCGATCGACACCTACTGCATCTCGATGACCGAGGAGCCGAGCCACGTCCTCGAGGTGCTGTTCCTCGCTGATCAGGCCGGCGTCGTCTCCCTGCCCGAACACTCGGGACTCGACATCGTGCCACTGCTCGAGACGGAGTACGCGCTCTCCGGGGCCCGCCGAATCATGGGCACGCTGTTCGAGAACGAGGCTTACGCGCAGGCGCTGGAGGCCCGCGGGCGGACCCAGGAGATCATGCTGGGCTACTCGGACTCGAACAAGGAGAACGGCTTTCTGGCGGCCAACTGGTCGCTGTACAAGAACCAGCGCCGGCTGGGCGAGATCTGTGACGATCACGACGTGACGATGCGGCTGTTCCACGGCCGCGGCGGCTCGATCTCCCGGGGCGGCGGCCCGATGAACGAGGCGCTGCTGGCCCTGCCCAACAGTACGGTCACGGGACAAGTGAAGTTCACCGAACAAGGAGAGGCCATCGCCGAGAAGTACGCCAATCCCCGCATCGCCGAGCGCAACATCGAGCAGATGCTCAACGCCCAGCTGCGGGCGCGCAAGCAGGCGCTGGACCAGCCCGAAGAGGAGGTCCGCGAGGAGTGGGTCGAAGCGATGGAAACGATGGCCGACGCCGCCCGCCGGGAGTACCGCGACCTCTTAGAGAGCGACGGGTTCGTCCGCTACTTCGAGCAGGCGACGCCGATCACGGTCATCGAGAATCTCGATCTCGGCTCGCGTCCGGCCTCTCGCAGCGGCGAGCGGACCGTCGAGGACCTGCGGGCGATCCCGTGGGTGTTCTCCTGGACCCAGTCGCGGTGTATCCTCCCGGGCTGGTACGCGCTCGCGACGGGGATCGACGCCTACGCAGACGACGGCGGCTCGATGGAGACGCTCCAAGAGATGTACGAGGAGTGGCCGTTCTTCCGGACGACGCTGGACAACGCCGCGCTCTCGCTGTCCCGCACCGAACTCGAGATCGCCGAACGGTACGCCGAAATGGCCGACGACGACCTCCGGGAGCGCTTTTTCCCCCGGGTGACCGACGAGTACGAGCGGGCAAGCGAGTTGATCACCGAGATCGGCCAGCGCGAACAGTTACACACCCGCGACTGGCTCGGCGAAAACCTCGAGCGACGAAACCCCTACGTCGACCCGCTGAACATGCTTCAGGTCTACCTGCTCGACCGGACCCACCGGACCGACATCGAGGAGCGAACGCTGCGACTGACGGTCAAGGGGATCGCGGCCGGGATGAAGAACACGGGGTAACGCCGCTCGGCTCGAGGGGCTATCGCCCTCGGGCGAACCGTTCGCACGGAGCGAAAAAATCGAAACGGGTAAAAACGTCTCTCGAGTAGAGAGGAGTGAGCCGAGATAGCCTAGCCCGGCCAAGGCGGCAGATTCGAAATCTGCTGTCCTCACGGACTCGGGAGTTCAAATCTCCCTCTCGGCGCTTTTACAGCAACAAACCGATGAGCCCCGCGTAGCGGTGCGAATCGATGTTCGGTGCTGCAAAACGATTACGGACGATTTGAACTAGACGAGGCGCAGTCCGGGACGTGAGCGGAGCGAACGATCCGGGACGTCTCGGCGTGATTCGACTCGCCTTCTCGGTTTTCGGTATAGCACAAGACGATAAGTAGAGCCAGCCATCCGCCATCGTGATCCCTGTCGGAAAGGACAGTTTACGGAGACCGCAACCCGAACGTACGGGATCGTCCGAACTGACACCGCAGGGTTGCGCTGCTCGGATACTTCGATTCTCGACCCACCCCCTCCGGCGGCAGTTCACGGCAGGTGCCGATTCGGGGGACAGCCGATCCCGTCATTTGCAGGCTGGGCCTCTTTGCGAAGACTTGTGATAGGTGTGGGAACACGAGTCACAATGAACGGACCGCGAGCGACACCGGACCGGTGGGGACGATGAGTTTCGACGACGACACCTCGGACGACGAGGCGTTTCACCCCCTCGGCGAGTCGTGGCAGGACGACCTCGAGGAGATGCTCGACGAGACCGAGTACGACACCGAACTCGGGATGGAGATGGGGAGAGACGCCATGCGGGTCACGAAGGGCGAACTCTCGGAAGAGGAGTTCCATGAACGGTATCACGACGACGTGATGGCGGAGTTCGGCGAGGACGAACGGCCGATTGCCAGTCCGGACGATGTGGACGGCAACGAGGATGGGATCGGGTCGACGCTGTTGGAATTCGCCAACGGCGACGGCTCCCGTCGTGAAATGCTCAAAAAGACCGGGGCCGGGCTGGGGTTCGCGAGTCTCGGCTGGGGCGCGGTCGATCAGCAGGAACCGGAGCCCGCCGTCGAGGAGGCGGGAGAAGTCCAGGACGCGGACGAGGGGACCCAGTGGGGAATGACGATCGACCTCGAGAACTGTGACGGCTGTCTCGCCTGCGTGACCGCGTGTAATCAGGAACACAACTGGGACCAGGGGGCGAACTGGATGTACGTCCTCGCCTTCGAGGACGGCGCGGTCGAGTCCCCGGACCCCGATACCGTCGACGTCGATCCCGAGGACTGCGGGGACAACCCGGTCGTTCACGACTTCAACTACCTCGTCCGCCCGTGTCAGCACTGCACCGACGCGCCCTGTGAGAAAGTCTGCCCGACGACGGCCCGGCATACCCGCGACAGAGGCGGGCTGGTGCTGACCGACTACGACGTCTGCATCGGCTGTCGCTACTGTCAGGTCGCCTGTCCGTACGGCGTCAACTACTTCCAGTGGGGGGAACCGGAAACCGACGAGGACGAACTCGGTGCGGACATGGTCTACGACTATCGTGACCGGCGCGTCAGCAGTCGTGCCCCTCGCGGCGTCATGTCGAAGTGCGTCTTCGATCCCGCCCGTCAGGACGGCAACTTCGGCGAGGGCAACATCGGCACGAGCGCCTGCGAGGTCGCCTGCCCGCCGAACGTTATCCAGTTCGGCGACAAGAACAACCCCGCGAGCGATCCCGAACGGTACAGGGAGAACCCGGCTCGATCGCGAACGATCATCAACCTGGATGCGGCGCTTCCGTCCGCGGATTCGGTTTCGTCGTCGCTCGAGGGCGTCAGCGGCGACCTGGACGCGGTCATCGATGCCGTCGACGAATTCACGAGGAGGCGAATCGCGCTCGCGACGGGGGTCCAAATTACCCAAGAGGACTACGAGGAGGAAGCGCCGCCGGGCGATTCGCTCCCGGACAAGGAAGCGGGCATCCTTGAGGTCGTCAGCGCGATCGAAGAAACCGGCCTCGACCTCGAAAGCGACGAGGTGCGCCGAGAACTCGGGCTGATGCCGGACCAGTTCGAGGGGCCGAGTCAGGACGTCCAGGTCGCCGACACGGCGGAGGTCGCCCAGGAATTGTTCGAGGATTACGTCAACGCGCCCCAAAACGAGTTCGAGTTGCTCGCGGATATCGGAACGAACCCGAACGTCGACTACCTCGGTCACCAACCCGGGCCCGAAGCTCATCAGGTCAGGGGGCCGGTTTCGTACGAGGACGTCGGAATGCTCGATACGCGCCAGAACGCCCTCGAGGAGGAGACCGTCGGCCTCGGGCCGATCGACTCGTCTTGACCTCCCCTCACCCCGATCGAGACGGCAGTCAGGGGCCGTTCGAAACCCCACGCATTCAAGCGACTCGAGCCGAACGGGCGACTATGGACCGTCGAAAACGAACGATCGTCGGCACCCTCTGGATCGGAGTCGCGATCGTGATGGCGACGACCCTCGAGATCGGCGTCCCCACGTCTGCGAGCGCGGTCGCTCGCCTGTTCGTCGTCGCTGTCGCCCTGTTTCTGGCCGCCATCTACGCGTTCGACCCGTGGAACGTCGTGAGCGATCCGTTCCGACAGGAGTAGGAGACGGCGGGCGTCGACGCTGCTGTTACTGTCGGGTCGAATCGGGGAAAACGGCGTGGCCGCGTCAGCGACCGGAGCGCTGATCAGCGGCGGCTGTCGTCAGTCGTCGGCCGGTGCGAGCGGCTGCTGGTCGGTCGCGAGCAGCCGATCGAGCGCGTCGACCATCGCTTTCACGCTCGCTCGAGTGATGTCGGCCTCGCTGCGGGCGACCGTCACCGAGCGGTCATTGCGGACCATCGTGACCTCGACGGTGACGACGGCGTCGGTGCCGCCGGTGACGGCGTCGACGTGGTAGGACTCGAGTTCGGCGTCGGCCATCGAGCCCAGCGCCTCGCGGACGGCCGAGACGGCGGCGTCGACGGGACCGGAGCCGGTGCCGCTGGCGACGCGCTCCTCGCCGTCGACGTCGAGGCGGACGCTCGCGGTCGGGACCGCCCCGCCGCTGGTCGCGGAGAGATCGAGGAGTTCGACGACGCGCTCGCGATCGTCCCCGGTGACGTCCTCGGCGATCGCCAGCAGGTCGGCGTCGGTGACCCGGCGGCCACGATCGCCCAGTTCCGTCACACGAGTGGCGATCTCGGCGACCTCGTCGTCGTCGGCCGCGACGTCGTGTTCCTCGAGCGCGGCCCTGACGCCGGCGCGACCGGTGTGTTTGCCCAGCGCGAGCCGGCGTTCGCGCCCGACCGTCTCGGGGGCGTAGGGCTCGTACATCTTGTCGTCCTTGAGCGTGCCGTCGGTGTGGATCCCGCTCTCGTGGGTGAAGGCGTTCTCGCCGATGACGGCCTTGTTCGGCGGGAGCTGGACGCCCGTCGCCCGGGCGACGATCTGGGCGAGGCCGTACACCTCCTCGAGGTCGAGCGTCTCGACGTCGTAGACGTGATCGAGCGCGATCGCGACCTCCTCTAAGGCGACGTTGCCGGCGCGTTCGCCGAGGCCGTCGACCGTGCAGTGGACCAGATCGGCCCCCGCGGAGACGGCCGCGAGCGCGTTCGTGACGCCCAGCCCGAGGTCGTCGTGAGTGTGGGCGCTCACCGGACCGAGGTCGGCGAGTCGGGAGACGGCCTCGTGGGTGTGTTCGGGGCCGGTGTGGCCGACGGTGTCGGCGAAACAGAACCGGTCCGCGCCGGCCTCGAAAGAGGTCTCGGCGAGTTCCTCGAGGTAGTCGAGATCGGCCCGCGAGCCGTCCTCGCCGATGACCTCGACCCAGAGGTCGTGATCTTTGGCGTAGGCGACCAGTTCGGCGGTGTTTTCGAGGTTGTCCGCGCGGGAGGTGCCGACCTTGCCCTCGACGTGACGGTCGCTGGCTGGGACGACGATGTGAACCCCGTCGACGTCACACTCGAGCGCGAGGTCGATGTCGCCTTTCATGCCGCGACAGAAGCTGGTGACGCGGGCGTCGAGATCGAGGTCGGTCACCCGCGAGATGGCCTGTCGCTCACCCGCACCGGTACAGGCGCTGCCGGCTTCGATGACGGAGACGCCCGCGCGCTCGAGCGAGCGGGCGATCTCGACTTTCTCGTCCGGCGAGAGCGAGACGCCCGGCGCTTGCTCGCCGTCGCGAAGCGTCGTGTCCAGCAGGCGTACTGTACGGTCCGATGCGATCGTCTGTTCGGGTGAGTGAGTTACAGGCAAGAGTGGTGAATTGCGGGAACTGCGGGTGTTGTCGTCGGAACGGTGATTATACTCGTCGGAGAATTTCACGCCCAGCCGGGTCGCCCCGACTTCCTCTATCCTCGTCAGATGGCGTATGGCGTGCCATTGTATCCCGTCACAACGTATCACGGTGTCTTAAAACCGCCGGTTCCGGATACCGATCCGTCAGGCGTCCTCGAGTCGCACCCGGTCGCCGGGGTCGACGGTCGCGGCGCTGCCGGCGGGGAGTTCGACGATGAGATCGGCTCGGGCGCGGGCGAAACTCCGCCACGGCCGGAGCCGCTCGACGCGCTGGACGACCCCGTCCTCGACCCAGAGGGCGTCGATGGGGAAGAACACGAACAGCATATGGAGGTCCCGGACCGCCGCGTCGTCGAACCGAAAGGCGAGCGCGTAGTCGTCCGGCACGGATCGGCGGAACATGAGCCCGCGGGCCTGGCTCACGAGCGTGTCCGCGACCTCGACTGTCATCGCCAGCGTTTCCGTCCGCTCCTCGAATATCTCGTCGTCGGCGTCGGAAGCCGGCTCGTGGACGAGTCGCACGACCTCGAGTCGTACGGGTGCCAGTAAAAACCTTCTCGCCGGGCAGTCGGACCGCGCGAATGCCGCCCGTCGGCCCGTCCGTGTTCGGTCAGCCGAGAGTCGTTGCGACGAGAGTGACCGTCAAGGCGGCGTTGACCACGACGTGAGCCACCGTGCTGCTGACAGTGTTCCACCGGTAGCGAACGACGCAGAGGAGAGCGGCCAGGGTCAGCAGTGTCGTGAGTCTGACTACCGACAGATCCACGATCACGTGCTTGAACGCGAACAGGACGGCCGTCACCGCGATTCCGGCGACCGCTCCTCGGGCCTCGACGAGTTCGGTCTGGACGACGCCCCGCCAGACCTGCTCCTCCGCGATCGGAACGACGAATCCGTTGCCAACGAGTAACAGGATCGCCGCCGCCACCGTCGTTTCGTCGCCGGTCCCGCTCCCGTCGCCCAACCCGAACAGCGCCGCGTCGACCTGGGACGCCCCAGCTACCAGTCCGAGCCCGACGATCCCCGCGAGCGCCCCCGCACCGACGGTCCGCCGGGACCAGCCCCAGCCCCAGCCCCAGGTCTCGCGGTCCTGCCCGCGCTCGAGCGCGTACCGGCTGAGAACCGCCGCGATGAGTGGAAATCCGAGCGCGAGGACGAACGCATCGACCAGTCCCGGATCGATCCCGGCGGCAGCGCCGGCCAGAACGAAACCCCAACGAAGCGTGACCTCGAGGGCGACCCAACCGGCGACGACGACGCCGACGGTTCGAATCGGATCCGATTGGTTCATTCACTTTCGTTACTCCTCACACATATTATACTTTTTACGTTCCGGCGTGGCTATCGGACGCCAAATTCAACTGGTCGGTCCGCCAAAGACGGACGAGCGACGATGGAGAAAACGCCGCAGGGGACCTCGGTCGGCGTCGACGACCCCTACGAGTTCGCGGGCGTCTGTGACTACCTGACCGGCGAGGGGACGTGTCGGTACGCCTTCGATCACTACGACCACGACCCCGAGTTCGCCCGCGAGCGCGCGGCCGACGACTACGAGTGTCCCGTCGTCGACCCCGAGTCCGACTGGACGTGGGCCGACTGCCCCCACTTCCGGTCGCGCAACCGCGATCGGGAGTGCGTTCGCTGTGGCCTCGAGGAAAAACGCATGGCCCACGACGACGAGCGGCCGCTGCTCGAGGAACATCACCTCTCCTATGACCGCGACGGCGAGACCCTCTCCCACGAGATCACGGTCTATCTCTGTCGCTGGTGCCACTCGAAGGTCCACGACTCGTGGGCGCGGATCACCGATGACGCCGCGCCCGAGCCCGAGGCGATCGCGGCCCTCGAGCAGCGCCGTGGGCGCGAACAGTCGGAACTGGGGTTCGAGTCGGCGGCCGAGCGGTACGACGACTCGGAGCGGTAGGCGGCCGCGTGCGGCCGGCGGACGGCGTTCAGACCAGCTTGCGGACCAGTCCGTAGAGCCTGTCGCGAATCGAGGCCGGGAGGAACCGGGCGTACAGCCCGTACTGCGCGAGGGGACCGACCGGGTACCGGGCGGGCGGATCGGGGCTGGTCGCCGACTCGAGGATCGCTTCAGCGACGTCCTCGGCCTCGGAGGCGAACGGGCCGCCGCTGCCGCCGCCGATCAATTGCGCGTCGTCGTAGAGTTCGTACAGCGACTCGTAGTCGGCCGTCCGCTCGTTCTCCGGGAGTTCCTCGTCGACGCGGGTCGTGAACGCCGTCTCGACCGGGCCGGGCTCGATCAGCACCACGTCGATGTCGAACTCGTCGACTTCGGCCCGCAGCGCGTCGCTCATCCCCTCGAGGGCGAACTTCGAGCCGGAGTACGCGCCCGAGCCGGGCATGGAGATCCGACCGGAGACGCTCGAGACGTTGACGATTCGGCCCTCGCCCTGCGCTCGCATGTGCGGGAGAGCGGCGCGGGTCAGCCGGTGGGGCCCATAGACGTTGACGTCGAACTGCCGGTGGAGATCGCTCGTCGAGACGTCCTCGAGCGGCCCCA
The DNA here is from genome assembly GCF_031165565.1 of Natrinema thermotolerans. Classification (NCBI taxonomy): domain Archaea; kingdom Methanobacteriati; phylum Methanobacteriota; class Halobacteria; order Halobacteriales; family Natrialbaceae; genus Natrinema; species Natrinema thermotolerans. The sequence goes on from NZ_CP101873.1 coordinate 109,547, forward strand.
TCTGGGCGTAGCCGGCGTTGTTGACCACGCAATCGATCGAGCCGGCAACGTCGACGACCGCCTCGACGGTCCGGGCGACCTGCTCGGGATCGGTGACGTCCAGCTCGAGGGTCTCACAGCCCTCGTCCGCGAGGTCGGCGATGTCGTCGACGTTGCGCGCCGTCGCGAAGACCTGCCAGTCGTCGTCGAGGAAGGCGCGGGCGGTCGCGCGACCGATGCCGGACGAGCAGCCGGTGATGAGTACCGACTGCTTGCGCGTGTAGCGGTCCTCGTCGCCTGCGGGGCCCGCGTCGTCCGCGGCGGTCTCGTGGCCGGGGTCGTCCTCGACGACGGTCCCGTCGGAGCCATCGTCGGCTGTCCTCTCGACGTCCGCATCGGTAGCCATACCCGACCGGTTCGTGCGACGATACCTAAGTATCGATGGTTTGTCGCGCTGATCGTACTGTTCGGATCGGATTCACGTTCGATCGGCTCTACCAATCGTCTCGAGACGGCAAACGACCTGAAAGCCCCCGAACCGATCGACTCGCGCGCCTCGGTGCGCTCCTCGCTCCCGACGGTCGCTGCGGTGCTTCCGTCGTCGTGCTTCGTCGATCGGTCCGGCCCCTTTCAGTCCCACCCGCTGCAGGTGGCTGATCAGCAGGCTGTAGCCGGTGGACAGTCGAATCGGCTACGCGTCGACCTCTCCCTTGGCCGCGTCGGCGTACTTGTCGGCGAGTCGGACCGGTTCGGGGAGTTTGTACGAGGTAGCCAGCGCGAGCGCAACTTCGGCTGCCGTCTCGGGACCCACGCGGTGACCGGGGCTGACGTAGAGCGGATTGATATGCCGGTTTGGCGACTCGTACTGGCGCGTCTGGACCGCGTAGCCCAGTAGGGTACCGTCGGGCGCGTCGACCCTCGAGTTCGCTTCGATACCGATCGTCGTCCCCTCGGGGAGGTCAGCGGTGTCCGCCCGGGGAGTCCCACAGAGCAGGCTCTTGGCGACGCCGACGCTTGGCACGTCCCGGACCACGCCGATGTGGGTCGCGATGCCGGCCTGCCGGAAGTGGATGCGGCCGCTCCCGTCGAACAGCAGCAGATCGGGCTCGACGGACAACTCCTCGAGCGCCGCGAGGATCGGCCGCCCTTCACGGAAGGAGAGCAGGCCGGGGATGTAGGGGATCTCGAGGTCGGTCACCGCGTGGACGCGCTCGATCACCTCGCCGCCGCGGGTGGCGACGACGGCGCTCAAGGCGCGGTCCTGCTCGCCCTCGGCGTTCGTCAGGAAGGACTGGTCGACGCCGACGACGACCGGTCGCTCACCGCCGCTCGCAGTCGCCTCGAGCGGGTTCGACAGCACTGCGTGATCGAACGAGAAGTCGTCCTCGAAGGTCGCGACGGAAGCGATCTCGCGCTGGAGGGTTTCCATCTCCGCGCGCGAGAGCGAGCCGTCGGGAGCGAGGTCGGGACGGGGCTGGTGCATTGGATCGAGGGTAGACGCCGGGCGAAAATCAGTTGCGGGGTCCTGCGACGGGTGCGGGCGTCAGAACCGGCCGCGGCCGGGACCGCCCGGACCACCGGGGCCCCCGGGACCGCCCGGACCGCCACCGCCGCCGCCGAACTCGAGGCGACTGGGCGCGCTGACGTTTCGGTTCTGTTTGACGTACTGGCCGTAGGCGAGGCCGATCACGAGGCCGACGAGGTGGGCCCCGTGGGCGATACCTCCGCCCCCGGTCGCGCCGGTGAGGAAGAAGATGCTGATGAAGGCGTAGCCGGCGGTCAGCAGCCAGATCGGGACGGGGAGAATGAAGTAGAGATAGACCTTCAGACCGGGGTTCAGAACGGTCAGGACGCCCATGATCGCGAGGGCGGCACCGCTGGCCCCGAGGACCGCGGTCCCGCCGCCCTGCAGCACCGAGAGCGAGATCTGTCCCAGTCCGGCGAGGACGCCGCTGACCAGAAACAGCAGTGCGAAGTCCCGCGACCCGACGTAGCGCTCGACCAGCGGGCCGAAGAAGAATATCACGATGCTGTTCCCGACGATGTGGAAGAAGCTCCCGCCGGGGAGAAGGAACGGCGAGTGGGCGAAGACCGACGTGACCCAGGTCCAGACGTACTCCGGATGCTCCGACGAGAGAACGAACAGGGACTGGTGGAGTGATACACCGCCGACGATCAGGGCGGCGGCCTGAAGGGCGTACGTGACCCACATCAGGAGCAGGAACGTGTAGGTCATGTTCCCGCGGAAGTACGCCAGCGGGCCGCCCGGGCCGGTATCGATCGGGAGTTTGTCCATGACTCCGGAGGCCCGCGAGGTACTCCCGCCGGAACCGATCCCGTCGTCGAACCCGCTGTCGAAGACACCCTGCGGGTCGTTCCAGTTCTCGAGTCCCGAGCAGTCGTGGTTCTCGGGCAGCCGATGGTCGCCACAGTAGGTGCCGCCGCAGTGACGACAGTTGTACGGCATGTTTTCGTCGTTCCCACACGCGTCGCACTTCGCCATTGACCGGGGGTATGTGCGGCGTCGCTAAGGGATTTGGGGTTTGTCACTAGTTTCGAAGAGCTGTCAGGTACGGCGGCGGCCCCGGCGGTCACATCGCTTCCCGGCGGACTGTACATTTTTGCCCGGCGGGCTCCCATATCCGGGCGTGCAAGAGTACGAGCGCAAGCAACTGCTCGAGCGCGTCGAGCGCGAGGGCGCGACCGTCGGCGCGGACATCCCGGAGACGATCACGGTCCAGGACGAGGAGATCGATCTCCGGACCTTCGTCTTCGAGATCAAGCGCCGCGAGACGGTGCCGTCCGGCGAACGCGAGCGCGTCGAGCAGGCCAAGCGGAACCTGCGACGCGAGCGGCTCGAGCGACTCGAGCGGATCGAGGAGGGTGCGATCACCCGCGAGGAGGGCGAGGAACTCGCCCAGAGCATCATCGGCATCGACCGGGCGTTGAACGCCCTCGAGAGCCTCGGCCCGACGGACCTCGAGCGCGAGCAACAGGCCAAGCAGGCCCAGGACCGCAAGCGCTGGATGTCCTTCCTGAAGAAGGCGCTGGGACGGGAGGACGACGGAGCCTCCCGGAGGGGCCGATGACGACCAACGCCGAGATCGCGGCCCGGTTCGAGGAGTTCGCGGACCTGCTCGAGGCCGACGATGTCGAGTACAAGCCCCGCGCCTACCGGCGCGCGGCCGAGAACGTCCGGGCCCATCCGTCGCCGATCGCCGACCGGGTCGCGGCCGGCGACCGCGAGGTCCTCGAGAACATCGACGGCGTCGGCGACGCCATCTCCGCGAAGATCGTCGAGTACGTCGAGACCGGCGGAATCGAGGAACTCGAGGAACTGCGGGCCGAGCTGCCGATCGACATCGCCGACATCACCCGCATCGAGGGCGTCGGCCCCAAGACCGCAGGGAAGCTCTACCGCGAACTCGGGGTCGAGACGTTGGACGACCTCGAGGACGCGGCCGAAGCGGGCGAGATACAGGACGTCAAGGGGTTTGGCCCGAAAACGGAGCAGAACATCCTCGAGAACCTCGAGTTCGCCCGAACGGTCGGCCAGCGCCAGCTCCTTGGGGAAGCCCGGCCGCTTGCTGACGATGTCCTCGCGTACCTCGAGGGTCTCGAGGCGGTCGAGCGCTGCGAGGTGGCGGGCTCGATCCGCCGGTGGCGCGAGACGATCGGCGACGTGGACGTCCTCGCGGCGACCGAAGACGGCGAGGCGGTCGTCGAGCAGTTCGTTTCGTGGGAGTCGGTCGACGACGAGATCGAGTCCGGCCCCGAGAAGGCCAGCGTCCGGGTCGGCGAGAGCCGCGTCGACCTGCGGGTCGTCGTCCCCGCGGAGTTCGGCTCGGCGCTGCAGTACTTCACGGGGAGCAAGGACCACAACGTCGCCCTGCGAAACTACGCGATCGACCGCGGGATGAAGTTAAACGAGTACGGGGCCTTCGACGTCAGCGGGGTCGAAGACCACGAAGCGGACCAGCGCATCGGCGACCGCATCGCGGGCGAGACCGAGGCGGGGATGTACGAAGCGCTCGGACTGGCGTGGATTCCGCCCGAACTCCGAACCGACCGCGGCGAGATCGACGCCGCGGCGGCCGGCGAACTACCGACCCTGCTCGAGCGCGACGATATCCGTGGCGACCTGCATACCCACACCGAGTGGTCCGACGGCAACACGTCCATCGAGGCGATGGTCGAAGCCGCCGCGGACCGGGGCTACGACTACTTCGGGATCGCCGATCACGCCGAGGGCCCGGGCGTCGTCGGCGGCATGGGCCTCGCCGACGACGAGATCCTCGAGCAGGTCGCGGAGATCCGTGCAGTCGGCGACGACGCTGACATCGAGGTCCTCGCGGGGATCGAGGCCAACGTCGACGCCGCGGGCGAAGTCGACCTCTCCGAGGACGTGATCGACGCGCTGGACGTGATCGTCGCCTCGACCCACAGCGCCCTGAGCCAGGACGCCGAGACCGCGACCGAACGGCTCGTCCGGGCCGTCGAGAACCCGACGATCGACGTCCTCGGCCACCCCAGCGGCCGCCTGCTCAACGAACGCGCCGGCCTCGAGTTCGACGCGACCGCGCTCGGGGCGGCCGCCGCCGACCACGACACGGCCCTCGAGGTCAACAGCAATCCCCGTCGGCTGGATCTCTGGGGCAGCGCGGTACAGGCGGCCATAGACGAGGGCGCGGTGATCGCCGTCAATACCGACGCCCACCGGCCCGCGACGCTCGAGTACATGCGCTGGGGCGTCCACACCGCGCGGCGGGGCTGGGCCGAGCCCGCGGACGTGATCAACACCTGGGGGCTCGCCGCGTTACGGGAGTTCCTCCACTGACACGTCCCCGCTACACCATGCGACTCCTCCTCGATCTCATGTGCGGCGGGCTCCGTGCCTATCTGCGGATGTGCGACCACGACACCGCCTACGCCGGCGACCGCGGCCTCGAGGCCGACGACGACCTCCTCGCCGTCGCCCGCGAGGAGGACCGAACCGTCGTCACGCGAGACGTCGACGTGGCGGCCCGCGCCGACGAGTCGATCCTCCTCGAGAGCCGCGACGTCGAGGCCCAACTCGCCGAACTCGACGCGGCGGGCGTCGATCTCACCCTCGCCGACGACCCCGACTTCTGCGGGCGGTGTAACGGCCCGCTCGAGCCGGCCGATCCGACCGGTTCGACACCGGAATACGCGCCCGATCCGACGGAGGTCGAGACGTGGGTCTGTCGGGACTGTGGTCAGCACTTCTGGCGGGGGAGCCACTGGGATCGGGTCGCGGCGACGCTCTCGAGAGTCCGTAACGTCGACGGTGGCGCGTAGTACGGTTTCTCCGTTCGGAAGCGGTTGAAATCGGGCTCTTCGACACGTGGCGTCGGGGGTCCGAAAATATAGCGGGGGACGTCGCTCTCAGTCGTTATATGCTATGCGACTGCGATCGCTGCACCGGCGGCAAATGCGGTCGCAGCCAGTCCGAGAACGGCCGTCGAAAGTCGGTCGGTTGCGACTGTTTCCCGTTTGAACGTGTCCGTCCCGAGCAGCGTTCCGAGACCGACAACGATGGCGGCACAACCACCAGTGAGACCGAGGACCGACCACGGCGAAAGTCCGCTTTGGACCATCGCATCGGCTGATTGGAACGCGAGCAAAATGCCCGTGATCAGTGGCGCAGCGCCAACCGTATTTTTGGAGGACATGTGACACGAAGTTCGAATCCCAGACACATAATGGTATCCATCAGTCGTGACATCGGAGACGATTTGCTCGAGATGCCCCGCTACTGAACGCGGGTTTCACACCCACCGTCGAATCAAAATTCCGGTAGCAGCTACGGGTATGGCGGAGGTACGCGTCGCTCAGTCGAAGCCGTCGGTCCCGGGCAGCAGGTGGTCCTCGACGACCGACTCGTCCAGTTCGATCCCCAGCCCCGGCTCGGTCGGCACGTCGATGTAGCCGTCCTCGATGAGTGGCTCCTCGCGTGCGAGCAGGTCGTCCCACCAGTCGACCTCGAGGGCGTGATATTCCAGCACGTCGGCGTTGGGGACGGCGGCACAGAGGTGGACGCAGGCCATCGTGCCGACGGGGCTACAGACGTTGTGCGGCGAGAACGGGACGTACCGTTCCTCGGCGCGCTCGGCGATCCGTTTCGACTCGGCGAGGCCGCCGCAGGTGGCCGGATCGGGCGTGATCACGTCGACCGCGTACTCGTCGAGCAGGTCGCTCAGTTCGTGGATACGAAAGCGGTTCTCGCCCGTCGCGAGCGGTGTCTCGGTCCGGCGGGCGACCTCTCTCTGGGCGTCGGTCTCCTCCGGCGGGACGACGTCCTCGAGCCACATGAGATCGTAGGGCTCGAGTTTGCGGGCGAGCCGCGCGGCGCTCTCGACGGTGTAGTCCCAGTGGCAGTCGAAGGCGAGGTCGACCTCCCGTCCGACGGCGTCGCGGACGGCCTCGGCGACCGACACTTTGTGGTCGATCGCGGCGTTGGATAGCCGCCCGTTGTAGGGGTCGGGCTCGTTGTCCCGCTCCATGTCGAGGTCGAACTTGATCGCGTCGAAGCCCATGTCGACGACGCGCTCGGCTTCCGCGGCGTAGGCCTCGGGGGTGTAGGCGTCCGCGTCGGCGTACTCGGTGAACCCGCCGTCGTCGACCGCGTAGGCCTCGCCGGCGTGGCAGTCGCAGTAGATTCGAATCCGGTCGCGGTAGCGCGAGCCCAGCAACTGGTAGACCGGCAGGTCCAGGATTTTCCCGGCGGCGTCCCAGAGCGCGATCTCGATGCCCGAGGCTGCGGTGACGACCTTCCCCGTCGTCCCGCCGTGGCCCGAGGTCTCCTGCACGATGCGCCGGAACAGCCGCTCGACGTCCAATGGGTTTTCGCCGACCAGAAACCGGTTCGCGTACTCGATCAGTTCCGGGACGCCGCCCCCGCGGTAGGCCTCGCCGATCCCCGTCACGCCCGCATCCGTGTGGACTTTCACGAGGTTCCACTCGAAGTTTCCGTCGACGACCGCCGATTCGATTCCGGTGATCGCGACGTCGTGACCCGCCGGGCGATCCGTGGCGTGGTTCGAAAAATCCCTCACCGCCGATCACCGACGACGACGGTGGTACTGGGTTCGCGGTCGAACGACGACGCGGCGAGACGGGGACTCGAGATCATCGTGGGAAATACTGGCACACGTTCGCACGTCAAACCACCGGCTCGAGCATCGATGGCGGACGGTATGCGGTCCCGGCGGTACTAATAGACGGCGGCGTCGTCGAACCGCCCGTCGTAGGCGATATGCTGTGGATGGGTCGGCTCGGTTCCCGAGAGGAAGAGCCGGTCGACCTTCTCCCAGGTGTTCTCGTAGACGAGATTGCCGAGTTCCGAAGCGGTCGTCGACCAGCGATACGGCCCGTCGTCGTAGATCACGCGGCGAGCGACCCCGTCGTCGAACGCCTCGAGGAGGTCGGCTTCCGTCTCGATCGCGGCCTCGAGGGCGGTGTGGGCGACCCCGACGGACCGCGGGAGGTGTGCGTACGACGACGTGAAGGGCGGCAGCGAGAGGGAGTCGGCGAGGTCGCGGGCACGTCGGTTATCCCACGGGAAGTGTCGCGGGTTGAAGATCTCGATGGCGTCGATCACGTCGGCGTACCGGCGCAGATCCGCCTCGGAGAGGCTCACGTTCGCAAACTCCGGATGCGGGACGAGTACCGTCGCTCCCTGGCGCTCGAACTCGGCCATCGCCGTCTCGAGCGGGATGAAATCGGGAACCGGCTCCTCGAGGCCCAGCGCGAGGACGTGTTTGCGGTTCCGCCACGTTCCGGTGAACACCTCGCGGGCGGGGATCACCAGCAGGTCGTCGTCGGAATAGGCCGCCGCCCGCTCGCGGGTCTCCGGAAGCCGGGTGAAATGCGGTGCGTAGACGATCGCGTCGAGACCGGCCCGTTTTGCCCGCTCGACAACGCGATCGGTCAGCACCTTCACGTGGGGGTCGACTCGGTACGTCACTCCTCGATCACGCCCCCCACTTTCGGGACAGCCGAGTTATGAATTCTGATTCGGCGGCCGATCGGCCACCTGTCTTCCGACCGATGGGCTCGGCTGCGAAAGGATGATTAGGGCGGCCGTGCGAGTTCCGGTATCGAATGGCCTGGGAATGCGGAATCGACGGCTGTGGATCGGTCTTCGAAGACGTCGAGTCGGCCGTCGTCCATCAGGCGACGGAACACCAGCGCCGCGAGTGTAAGGTCTGTGGCACCGTCGTCCCCGACGGCTACCTCGCGATCCGACACGCCTTCACCGAACACAGTCGCGCCGAGTACGTCCGCGCCTACGGTGCCAGCTCCGAGGCGGTCCGGGAACGCGAGGAACTGCTCGAGGAGATCGAATCGGTCGCGGACATGAAAACGATCGCGAACGAACTGAAGCGGTAACGACAATCGTCGTCCCTGCCGTGGCGTCCTCACTCTCGTCGTCCGCTCGAGCCACGTTGTATCGGCGTCAGTAGTTGTCGATAATCGCCGAGACGCAGCCGGTACTCTCCTTGTAGGAGGTATGGTCGGGGACGGCGTCGCTCACGTCGACGTCGGCATAGTTACTCGCCGTCTCCCCGTCGGAGAACCAGCCGCCGCAGTCGGCCGGTCCGCTCCCGAGTCGGGCGATGCTGTCGTTGGTCGAGTAGTAGTTGTGGACCTCGCCGGCCGAGGACTCGATAGCGTCGTCAAAGTCCCCGCTCTCACAGGGAGCGTCATCCACCTCGTAGGAGCCGATGCTGTCTGCTGTCTCGACAGTGAACGCGCCGCCGATGGCCGCGAGCGTCTCCATCTGGACGATTCCGCCCATCGAGTGGCCGAGGATGCGGATCGTCGTGTCCGGGTTCGCGTTCGTGTAGTCGCCGAGCCAAGCGGCGAAGGCGTCGCCGGTGTCTCGAGCGCTCGCTTCGGCGGAACTTGGGAGGCCGCTGTCGTCCCACGTCACGGCGGTCACGGTCTCGGTATAGCCGAGATCCCTGGCGGTCTGCTGGAAGGTCGCGGCCTCGTTGACGCTCTCCGAGGATCCCGTATAGCCGTGGACGTTGAAGACGACCTCGTCCTCGTTTTGTGGCGCGTCGTCGATGCTCGGCGTCCCATACCGGAAGTCGACCTCCATGATCTCGTCGGTGTCGGCCGCGACCGACCCCGACGCGACGCTCAACCCGGTCCCGGCGACGACCGTCGCCGCCGTCGTCCGCAGCATTCGCCGCCGCGAGAGCGTCGTATCACTGTTCCCCGCAGTCGAATCCGCGTGTGCTTCGTGAGTCATCAGTTATCGTTCGCGTTGTGGTAGCGAACGACAACCCCATTCTCGTGTCCGTCGTTACCGCTTTATCTTCGGAACTGAGCGTTTTTATTACAGGGCAGGTGGCTGGCTCGTCCCGACTAGCAGTCGATCGGTTTCGCGACCGCTGGTAAATGTCGTAGGTAGGTTGACGACGGATGTGACTCGCCCGCTCGGATTACGATGCCGGGTGCCCGCGGACAATCACCTCCGTCGTTACTGTGTCTCGCAAACTGGCGTAGAAACGTCCGCGAGGCTCACTTCGTTCGCGCCGAGCGACCCCATCCGCGACCGCTCGTTACTGTCCGTTTACGGGTGCGTCGCATCCGCTCGCATCGTCGACGAACTACCGTTCGTCGGAATCCAGCACGCGAATCTGGTCGCCCCGAACCGTCACCGGAATCGGAACCGTCGCCTCGTACAGTTCGACGGTCACCTGGTCTTTGCCTTCGTCGATTCGCTGTACCTGTGCCTTCTCGCCCTTGAACGGACCGGCGATGAGTTCGACGATGTCGCCCTCGGCGATCCCCTCGACGTCCGGCTTCGGCGAGAGGAAGTGTTCGACCTCCGAAATGTCGGACTCGCCGGGGACGATGCTGCGGGCGTGGGGAATGTCCTCGAGGACGCGGTTGAGGACGGCGTTGCCCTCGGCTTCGACCATCACGTAGGAGGTCAGCGAGTCGGGGGCCAGCGCCGCGTGGATCTCCGGCTCCTCGCGGTTGATGATCATGTCGGCGACGGTTCGTTCCTGACTCGCCGTCGTTTTGACAGCGTAGATCCCCATTAGATGCCACCACCGCCCGAGATGAACAGCATAATCGCGCCGATGATGAAGCCGACGAGGCCGACCAGGAAGATCCCCGCACCGGCGATCTTCGACACTTGGAGGAACTCCTCGGTCGTGGGTGTCGTCGCCATTTTCAACACCCGAACGTACGAGGTGAGGTCGTAGGGAACGTCCATATCTGTCTATTCACAGCGCGGGGTCTTTTATCTGTCTTTCGTGTCAGCCGAAGTGTTGCCACGAGTGCCCCCCGCTCAGCGGGCCGACTCGAGGCAGCTATCGACGTTGCACTCGACGGCCCGGCGTCCAAACCGCTCGCCCCCCAAGCGCCGCCGCATGGCTGAAGACGATACCGACAGAACCGACGAGTACGAGGCCGAACGGGAAGCCGAAATCGAAGACGAACTCGAGCGGATCGACCGCGACCCCGACGAAGTCGACGACGGCGACGGTACTCTCGGGACGCAGAACGCGCCCCGGGAGAACGCGGAGACCCTCGAGGAAGCGGAAGGCGAAGCCGAGGAGGAGTAACGCCGAACGACTCGCAGACCGCGACGAAAGCGGGTCGGAAACGGCAGTAACCGGGACGTGCCGGTTTTTGTGACCAAGATCAACGGCGATCAGGGCCGGGGGCCCGGCGGTCGCTCGCCCGGGCCCGGACCGCCCGGAATCGGGGGCCGCTGCCGTTCCGGCTCCGGCCGGGAACCAAGCGTCAGTTCGACGGTCCCCCGCTCGCCGTCGCGGACGATCTCGACCTCGACCGTCTCGTCCGGCGACGCCTCGAGCGCGAGATACGAGGAGAGTTGGTCCTGCGTGGGGATCGGCGTCCCCTCGATGGCGACGATTACGTCGCCGGTCCCGGGCCGTCCCGTTGCCGCCGGCTCGAGGACGCCGTCCGCGGGGGAGTTCGGGACGACCTCGGCGACCAGCACGCCGGTCGCCTCCTCGAGGCCGATTTCCTCGGCGACGCTCGGGCCGACCGGTCGGACTCCCACGCCCATGTAGGGATGTTCGTAGTCGCCGTCCTCGATGAGCGCGGGGACGACGCGGTTCGCCAGTTGTGCGGAGATCGCGAAGCCGATCGTCTGGCCGGCCCCGGCGAAGACGACGCCCAGCACCTCGTTGTCGAGGCTCACCAGCGGCCCGCCGCTGTTGCCGGGGTTGATCGGCGCGTCGGTCTGGATCGCGGCCGGGATCGAGAACCCGGTCGGGCTGGGAAGCGCCCGATCGAGCCCGCTGACGATCCCCTGTGAGACGGAGGCGTCGAGCCCCAGCGGGTTGCCGATGGCGAGGACTTCCTGCCCGATCACCGGCCGGAAGTCGGCCAGCGAGAGCCCGTCGGCGACATCCGGCACGTCCTCGACTTCGAGGACGGCGAGGTCGCTGTAGACGTCGGTACCGACGACGGCGGCCGTCCGCCACTCGCCGTTGTTGAACTGGAGTTCGATCCCGCCCTCACTGGCAGCCTCGACGACGTGGTTGTTCGTCAGGACGTATCCGTTCTCGAGGACGAATCCAGTACCGATCCCGCCTCGACCACCACCGTCTGGCGCGCCCATTCCGGCGACGGACACCAGTACGACGGAGTCGATCGCCGCCTCGTACACCGCCGCGTACTCGCTGTCGACGTTGGGGCCGTCTCCCGCCGCGCTCGAGTCGCCGTCGTCCTGTGCAGCGCCGGTTCCCGCCCCGCCGAGGCCCAGCGCCGCGATGGTGCTGATCGTTCCAGCCGTCCGCAAGAACCGTCGTCGCGTCCGTTCGTTCGATGGCACGCGGATAGCCACCCCGACGAGCGACATAAAACGGGAGCCGGCAGGGGCAGCCGATCGGCCCCGAACAGCAGGGTCAGGCCTCGTCGAAGAGGTCTTCGCCCTCGACCGCGTGTTCCGCAACGGCGTCCATGTCGAGCGTGACGCCCAGGCCGGGCTCCTCGGGGATCTCGATGGAGCCGTCCTCGATGACCGTCTCCTCGACCAAGTCCTCCCACCAGTCGAGTTCGTAGGAGTGGTACTCGACGGCCAGGGCGTTCGAGATGGCCGCGCCGACGTGGGCGCTGGCGACCGTCGCGACCGGCGAGGCGACGTTGTGCATCGCGACCGGGACGTAGTACATGTCCGCCAGATCCGCGATCTTGCGGGTTTCGCGCATCCCGCCGACCTTCGGCATATCGGGCGCGATGATGTCGACGGACTGCTCCTCGAGCAGGCGGCGCTGGCCGTGTTTCCGGTAGACGTTCTCGCCGACGGTGATCGGCGTCGTCGTCGACTGCGTGATTTCGCGTTGCACGTCGTGGTTCTCCGGCGGCACGGGGTCCTCGAGCCACCAGACGTCGTACTCCTCCAAGCGCTTCGCGAGCCGCTTGGCGCTGCCGCCGGAGAAACTCCAGTGGCAGTCGAAGGCCACGTCGGCGCGCGAGCCGACGCGCTCGGTGACCGCCTCGACGATCGAGGCTTTGTGTTCGATTTCGGGAGCTCGGAGGTGGCGGTTCGCGCGGTCCTTCTCGTGGCCGCTTGGCACGTCGAGGTCGAACTTCAGGGCGTCGTAGCCCAACTCCTCGACGACGCGCTCGGCCTCGTCGGCGCAGGCGATCGGATCCGCCTCTTCCTCGGTGTGGCAGTCACAGTAGACCCGGACCTCGTCGCGGTACTTGCCCCCCAGCAGCTGGTAGGCCGGCACCTCAAGGATCTTGCCGGCCAGATCGTGCAGGGCGACCTCGATGCCCGAAATCGCGGTGACCGTGACGCCGCCGATCGAGCCCTCGCCGGACATCTTCTGGACGAGGTGTTCGGTCAGTCGGTCGATGTCCAGCGGGTTCTCGCCCTGCAGGAACGGCGTCATCCGCTCGATCAGTTCCGGCGCGCCGGCACCCCAGTAGGCCTCGCCGGTGCCGACGATCCCCGCGTCCGTGTAGATCCGCACGAGCGTCCACGGGAAGTTGCCGTCGACCATCGTCGTCTGGACGTCAGTGATCTCGATATCGCGCCCGCCGCCGCGCTCGCGCGTGACTCCCATCGTCTCCGCCGAGAGGTCCCGCATCGTGTACTCGGCGTTCGGGTCGTGCAGCCTCGAGTAATCGACTCCCATAGTCGGACGTTCACTCGCACGGTAGTAATAACTGTCACCTGCGGTGGGCGGGGTTGCGCAGTCGTGCCGGACGGGACGGAGTATCCTGGCCGGTTCACGTACTGGACTCGTCCGAAACGGCGTCCGTCGCCGCTACCACCCCGTCGGGCGAGAGTGCGTACACCCCGTTCGCGTTCATGACGAGATTCGAGACGATCGAGTGCGACGACGCTTGCCACTGAGTGGAGCCGTCCGATTGCGAGAGAGCGACCAGTCCGCCGGGTGCAGCCCCGACCAACACTGACTCGGGTGTACAGACAGGGGCCGACAGCGTCGTTGACGACTCGCCCGTTCCGTCGTCGCGCGGGATCGGCGCCTCCCACGTTCGCTCGCCGGTTTCGGCGTCGAGGGCGACGGTCTGTCCGCCGGACTCGTCCGAGACGTAGACGGTCCCGTCCCGAACGGCTGGGATCGTATACCGGTCGGGCGTGTCAGTCACGCGCTCCCGCCACTCGAGGTCGCCGGTTTCCGCCTCGAGCGCGTACAGCGTTCCCTCGTTGTTCAGGACGTAGACGGCGTTGCCGACGACCGGCGACGAATACGTTTCGCCGATCACGTCGGTCGTCCAGCGGATCTCCCCCGTTCCCTTCTCGAGGGCAGTGAGCGTCCCGCCCTCGCCCGCGGTAGCGTCGATCACGAAAACCCTCTCGTCCGAGCTGCTGATACCGACTGCCGTCCACTCGGGTTCGAACGACCACGCCGGCTCGCCCGTGTCGACTGCAAACGTCTGGATTCCGCCGCCGAGTTGAAGATAGGCGAAGTCGTCGTCAACAAGCACGTCCATGAGCGGTGTACTCGCGGATGTCTTCGAGACGATGTTCCACTCATCGATATCGATCCAGTACACTGCTGATTTCGTGTGGACTCCCAACAGCGAGCAGTGGATTGCCGGATAGACACGTAACCGAGATTGCAGCGAGAGTGAGTCGACTCTACCCGACGGTATATGATACCGATGAACGGTCTTTCCCTGCTCGAGATGCCAAATAACGTACTCGTCGGTACACACAACCATTGCCCGTCCCGAAATAGAATTCACAGGCTCCCCTTCGCTTCGCAACGCGAGCTGACGCTTCATCGATTGGTCGATGGCAGCATTTCGTTTTGGATCGCGCTGGAGCGTCGGCCAAGCGGCTCGCTCACTGCACCCGTCTACTGGGATGGAGTTCGGTATCAACGGCTCATTCGAACCGACGCCACCTGTGATGGCGAGCGTTCCGTAGCCCAGTACGCTACCACCACCAAGCAGTAATGCCGCCCTCCGACGCGATATTTCGACCATATCTAACGTAAGATCAGGCAGTAAAAATCACTGGTGCAGTATCATTATACTACCTCACCGATCCATGATAGCTGATATCCGTATGTTGGTATAAACGAGAAAAACGTTTCAGAGCTATTTGTAGCTTCAGTCACACACTGTCCCAATTGAATCCTACTAATCATGTATGATAGCGAAAATACGACAGGCGACGTCAGTATCGGCTACGACTCGAGGTCGTCGGGCACGTCCTCGAGGGCGGCGTCGGTCGCTTCCATCGCGGCGAAGGCGGCCCGCTTTTCGGCCGTTCGCCGTTCGATCGCCGCCGGTCCGACGGCGAGTTCGATCCGGGTCACGTCCGCGTCGGGACTCGAGGTACCCAGCAGGGTGACGGGACCGATCTCGCGGGTGTTGCGGACGTGGGTCCCGCCGCAGGCCCGCGCGTCCCACGGCTCCGGGGAGCCGGTCGTCGCGGTGAATCGACCCGTTCGCTGGCGGTCCTTCTCGTCCTCGATCGAAACGGTTCGGACGCGGCCCTCTTCCACGGCGGCGTCGTCGGCGTGGTCGTCGAAGACGACGGCGTCACGCTCGCGGACCGCCGACACCGGCTCGTCGTCCCACGATACCGGCCGGGACTCCCAGACCACGCGGTTGACCGCCTCGTCGAGTTCGAGCAGGCGCTCGTCGTCGACCGTCGCCGCCGTCTCGAGGTCGACCCGGACCCTCTCGGGGCCGATCTCGAGGCCGGCATAAGAGCTGTCGGGAAGCAGTCGGTCGGCGACCCCGAGCAGGACGTGACTGGCGGTGTGGGCCCGCATGCAGTACATCCGGAAGGACCAGTCGACCGAACAGAGAACGCGGTGGCCGACCGAAAACGAGGGGGCGTCGGCCAGCACGTGGACCTGTTCGCCGTCGACCAGTTCGACGTCGGTGACCGCGGTGGCGGCGACTGTCCCCCTATCGGCCGGTTGGCCCGCACTCGCCCCGAAGAAGTGACTGCGCTCGAGCCAGACCCGTCGCCCGTCGATCGACGTCACCTCGGTCTCGAACCGCGTCGCGTACGGCTCCGCCGCCGCCCGTTGCCCGGTCATCGGTTCCAGTCGGTTCTCGGTCACTAAAAGTCTGCCCGCCGAGACCGTCGCCCGACGCGAGAAAAACTACCGGTCGCTTACTCCGCGAGCGTCACGTCCAGTCGCTCCTCGAGGGCGTCGATCAGGCCGCCGCCGACGCCGGCCTGGGTCGCTCGACCCTGTTCGACCGCGAGGATGTCCTTCTCGGGTGCGCCGAGTTCCTCGGCGAGTTCCTCGCGCTGGAGGCCGGCCTCCCGTCGGGCCTCGACGAGGGCCTCGCCGTAGTCCGAGACGAGGTAGGGAAGGGGGTCGTCGTCGTAGTTGGTACCCTCGCTCTCCCAGTGTTCGGAGTCGCCGTCCCAGACCGGATTGGCCTTCGCGACGTTCTGGGCCGCCTTCCGCTTGCGGTTCGGTTCGTCGGTCGAGCCCGCGTCCTGCTCGCTTCGCTTTCGGTCTCCCCCGCCGTGGGCCTTCGAATCGTCGTGTGGCGCGCAGTCAGGACAGACCTCGAGTTCCGCGCCGGCGACCGACGCGAGCGTCAGCGAGTCGCTCTCGGTACCACAGAGTTCGCAGTTCGTCCCGCCGCCACCGCCGGACGAACCGGTCGAGTATTTGGCCATGCGGACGTTTGGCATCTGCCGCATTTCAACGGTTCGGTAGCGTACACGCCGTCGCGACGGACACGGGCCGCGGGGGATTCCGTCGGTCAATCAGCGCCCGAACCGTTTCCTGATCGTCGCTCGCAACGGCAGCCCCAGCCCGCCGAGCAACGGTAGGACGACGACCGCCGCGATGTCGAGCGGGAGGCTGGCGACGCCCGCTGCCGCCGCGCCGACGGCCGCGAGCGGCGCGAGGACGGGCAGGACGTAGAGATACGACGGCGTCCACCCCGGGCCGCGTCGCGTGTGTCGGACGACGACGCCGAACAGCAGCGGCATGAGGACCGCACCGGCAAGCAGCGGGCCGCCGATCAGCGTCGTCGGCACCGCCACCGACAGCGCGACGACGATCGTCTCGTCGATCGTCACCGGTCCCCAGGTCTCCTCCCGGCGGACGACCCGGGAGACGAGCAGTCCGAGGGCGGCGAGGGCGACGACGCCCACCAGCGCGCCGTACCACAGCGGCCGCTCGAGGGGCGGGGTCACGACCTCGAGACCGCGCATGAACGCGACGGTCGTCTCGACGCCCCCACGGTCGGCCGAGAGCGCGGTCCAGAGCCCTTGCGGGTCGGCACCGATCCCGGCCAGTTCGGCCCGGAGCGAGCGAAGCGCGCCCTCGTTCGCGAGCGCGAACTGGACGAGGCCGGCGGCGTAGACGATCACCGACAGCCAGAGCAGCGGCAGCGAGACGTTCCGTCGCCGCCACCAGCGGGCGATCGGATTGGCCGTCGACCCGTCGTCACTGTCGGTCGTCTGTGATCGATCGGTACCGCCGGCAGTGTTACCCGATCCGCCGGTCCGACTGCTCGTTCCCGAACCCGTCCCGCCGCCGGTCCCCGTCGCGGTTCCGGTGGCGGTCGCACTCGAGGCGTCGGCCGTCGCGCCGGCTGCTGACGTGTCCGTACTCGAGGCAGCGCCACCGGTTCCGGCGGCCGAGCTAGTGGCACTCGTACCGGCGCTCGAGGTCGACGTCGAACCGTGACTCGAGGTCCCGGCGCTACTGCTCGCGGAGCCGGCCGCCGACGCGCCGGCGGCCGACGCCGACGCGGAGGCCGTCTCCGACTCCGAGTAGCTCACCTCCGTTCCCTCGTCGTCGCCGTCGTCGCTCTGCCAGACGTCGGGTGAGGGGAGGCCGCTGGTCCGTTTGGCGACGTAGTCCTCGTGGCCCAGTCGGTCGTAGGCCTGTCGTTCGACGGGATCGCCGAGGATGTCGTAGGCGGTCTTGACTGCGGTGAACTGCGCCTGTGCGCGGTCGTCGTCGTTCACGTCAGGATGATAGACACGGACCTGCTCGCGGTAGGCGTCCTTGATCTCGTCCTGATCGGCGTCGGGCGAGATCTCGAGCAGATCGTAGAAGTCCTCTGTCATATGAGCGTAGGGAAGTGTAGTCTGTCCCCGAGTTGTGGGGGAGGGGTTATAGTTTCAATGTTATTGCCGATCCGAGCGGAGGCTCGGTCTCGAGCGCCGAGTGCGTTGTGGCCGCCGCCGGTCGGATCGGACGCGGACGGGCAGTCACGAGAAGTCCGCGAGCGACGACTGTCCGCTCGAGCGATCGCCGCCGAGCGCCCCCGGTTCCGGCTCGTCGTCGGTTGTGTCGGCAGTTGATTCGTCGTCGGTCGGCTCGAGGTTCGACCCCCCGTCGGCATCGTTCCCGCCCCCTTCCCAACTCTCGAGGCTGGCCTGATCGGCGGCCGCGAACTCGAGGTTGGCGACGCGGACGCCGACCTTGCGGACGGGTTCGGACTCGAACTCGGTGAAGAGATCGCGCGCGACGCGGTCGACCAGTTCGGGGTCGTCGACGGGGCCGGGGAGGGATCGCTCGCGCGTGTTCACGTCGTACGGCGGCGTGACCGCCTTGACGCCGATGGTTCGGTACAGCGCACCCTCCCGGCGGGCGCGGTCGGCGACGGCGGCCGCGAGCGTCTCGATCTGGTCGTACTTCGGCTCGGGTTCCGCGACGGCCTCGGCGAAGGCCGACTCCCGCGAGAAGCTCTTGGGGTCGCCCTTGGGCTCGACGCGGCGGTCGTCGTCGCCGCGTGCGCGGTCGTACAGTTCTCGGCCGCGCTCGCCGAACCGCTCGACCAGCGGCTCCGGGTCGGCCGCCGCCACGTCGCCGGCCGTCTCGAGGCCCATCTCCCGAAGCTCGCGGGCCGTTACCGGGCCGACGCCGTGCAGCAGGTCGACCGCGAGCGGGGCGAGAAACTCGCGGATCTCGTCGGGTCGGACGACGGTGAGGCCGTCGGGTTTGTCGAAGTCGCTGGCGATCTTGGCCGTACTCATCGTCGGCGCGACGCCGACGCTGACGGCCACGCCGACTTCCCGGCGGATGCGGTCCTTGATATGCCGGGCGAAGCCGTCGGCGACCTCCCACGCCGTCCGCTCGGTCACGTCGAGGTAGGCCTCGTCGATGCTGACCTCCCGGACCACGTCCGCGCAGTCGTGGAGGATCTCCCGGACGTCGGCCGCGACCGACTCGTAGTAGTCCATGTCGACGGGGCGGTAGTGGCCGGTCTCCTCGCGGTCCGTCCCCCCGTCGAGGTCGCCGACCTCGTGCGCCGCGCGTCTGGGCAACCGCTCGAGGGCCGTCGAAATCGCTTGGGCGCTCTCGACGCCGAACTCGCGGGCCTCGTAGCTGGCGGTGGCGACGGCACCGACGGTCTCGCCGGGTTCGTACCCCATGCCGACGACGACCGGCTCGCCCCGGAGTTCGGGCTCGCGCAGCCGCTCGCAGGAGGCGTAGAAACAGTCGGCGTCGACGTGACAGACGATCCGGTCCTCGTCGGCCTCGCGCTCGACGCCCGGCAGCCGGGGCCCGTCGGACATTCGTCTACCGGTCGATTCGTCCGGACCGACGTGAACGTTGCGCCCGCCGTCGGCGGCCGCGGTCCGCCCGGATCGACGCCGCTACAACTCGTAGGCCATCATCGCCTCATCGACGTACTCGCCGTCGATCGTGTAGTGGTCCTTGCGGATCGCCTCGGTGTCCCAGCCGTGGACGGTCAGGAACTCGAGCGCGGTGTCGTTGACGACGGGGACGCTGTTGTAGAGCTTCCGGTAGCCGTTGGCCTCGGCCCACTCGATCCCGCGTTGCAGGAGGGTACTCCCGATTCCGTGGCCCCGGTAGGCCTCGCGGACGCCGACGGTCTGCTGGGCGACCTCCCGGACCGGCTCGAGCCGGTGGAGATCGAGGTGCGTCCAGCCGACGACCGCGCCGTCGACGGTCGCGACGAAGAACTGGCGGGTCTCGATCGCGGTGTGTCTTGTGACGGTGTCGTCGGAGAGCAGTTGCTCGGCGACCGTCTCGGCGACGACGTAGGTCTCCTCGGCCGTGACGTCCCTGATCGTCTCGACCAGCCCGTCGAAGTCGTCCTGTCTGGCGGGGCGGACGGTGACGGTGAACTCGTCCAACTCGTGTTTCTCGACGGCCCCGAACTCGAGCGCGAGTCGGAGGGTCCCGCCGTCCTCCGCGAGATAGCCGTCCTGCTTTAGCTCCTCGAGACGGGTCTGGAACTCCTCGACCGGGAGGGAGACGATCTCGCGCAGTTTGTGCCGTTCGACGGTCCCGTGGCGCTCGACGTACTCGTAGAGACGCCGGCTGGCCTCGGAATTAAACGTCGGCCGCTCGAGCGCATCCATACGACCGATACGGGGGACCGGCGCTTATTCCTTGCCCATTGGTGTCGATTAGCACGATAATCCAGTCAGAAACGCCGAACGGACCCGGTAGCGTCGTCAGTTGTACTCCCGCCACCGATTCCCGCACTCGGTACACTTGAAAAAGCGCGTCGGCGGCTCGTCGGCCGACGCGGTCTGTTTGAGCGTGTACCACGCTTCTTCGGCACCGCACTCGTCACAGATCACGTCGTTTGCCTTCGGTTTCCCCTCGAAGTTGGCGTTCTCGTCGGATTCGATCACGTCGTCGTCGGTCTGGGACTCCGTCGTGACGAAGGCGTCTTCCTGCTCGCGGTCGCGTTCGCTCGAGGCCCCGCAGTCGTCGTTCGTACAGACCATGCGGTCACCGCGAGCCTTCATCATCGAGCCGCAGTCGTCGCAGAATTGCATACCCGGCCGGTACGTGCCCGAGCGGCAAAAACACTCGAGATCGGCGGGTCACCGCTCCCGGTCGCCCGCCTCGTCCGCGAGGACGAACGGACAGTCCGCGACCCGGACCGTCTCGATCGTCGGCACCGCCAGGATCTCGGCGTCCGCGTGGGTGCAGGCGACGTCGGGCGGCTCGGTGAGGTATTCACACCCCTGACAGTAGGCTCGCTTGTCGACCTCGCGGACCTCGCTGTCGTCCGCGTCCGTCGGTGCCGGCAGATTGTCGCCCTCGAGTTGCTCCCAGAGTCGGTCGGCGTCGATATCGGCGGTGTCCTGCCGATCGAATAGGTCGTCGAACTCGGTCGTCTCAGAGGCGCTGTCGTCCGGTTCCGCGACGGTCGAGGCGAGGTCATCGGGAGGATCGGCATGGTCGTCCGATTCGGAATCGTCGGACTCGAGCGGAGCCGCGTCCGCGTCGTGAGTGATCTCGATTCCGGCGTCTCCGTCCGCGGATTCAGCTCCGGCATCCGTCTCGAACTCGCTCTCGTCGTCTCCGGTGTCGTCAGTCATCGGACTCACCGCCGGTCTCGGGGCCGGTGTCGTCGTTGTGCGTCGCCACTGCCGAGTCGGTCGATTCGGCCGTCGGCGTCGGGTCGTCGTCGGTCGCGACCGCGGCCGCAGCGGTCACCAGCCGCCGACAGATCTCGTCACGACTCTCGCCGCGCCGGGCGGCTTCGTCGGCCAGCCAGTCATCGGCCTCGTCGGGGACGGCAAAGGAAACGGCGCGCTCATCGTGGTTTCGGCTGGACATCTGTCCGTACTTGGGATATCGAGCGTATAAGCGTTGGTCCGAACTCGAGGGGGAGCCGCGCCGCCGGTCACCTGATCTTGCGGACGTTGCTGATGTCGAAGCCGCCGTCGTGGATCTCCGTCTCGAAGCGGACGATGTCCTCGTCCTCGAGCCGGGAGAGGACGCCCCGGAACTGCTCGACGACGAGGGTGCGGGCGCGTTCGGAGCCGCCGCTTTCCCACTCGAACAGCAGCGTGCCGTCGGTAGCCTCCTTGAGCCGGCCGAGTTCCGTCGGCCCCAGCAGTTCGGCGTTGACCAGCAGGAGGATGACGCCGCCCCAGCGATGTGAGGCGCGTTTGAGTCCCTTCAGCAGGACGGTCAGGTCCGACCAGTTCAGCCGATCATCGGCCGCCGCCACGAGATCGGTGAGCGAGTCGATCACAACGAGGTTGTCGGTAGCGTGGTCGGTCAGGTACTCGCCCAGCGCCTCGAGGACGTCAGTACGTTCGTTGTGGCTGCCGAGTTCGGTGATGTCGGCCATCCCGTCGGCGTACCAGTCGGTCGGCACCGGCGTCAGCTGGAAGTACTCCTCGGCGAGTTCGACGAACCGGACGTCGTCCATCCCCGCGTCGACGAGGGCCTCGTCCATGACGAACTGCATCTCGTCGACGACGGCGCTCGGTTCGTCGGTAAACGAGACGTAGTGGACGTCCTCGGGGAGGGTCACGTCGGATGCGAGGTCGCCGTAGTAGAGGTCGAAGAGATCGGGGTCGGCCTCGACGAGCCCGTTCAGCACGGCGCTGGTGTAGCAGAACTCCCGCGCGCCGGCACCGGACTCGCCGGCCAGTAAGACGACGCTGCCGGTTGGCGCGCCGCCACCGATCATCCGATCGAGCCGCGAGACGCCCAGCGGCATCCGTTTCATACGGGGTCGTTCGCTCGCGTCCCTTTACCGGTTGCGGCCGACCGTTTGCGCTCCGCTCCCTCGCGTCGCTCGTTTCACTCGCTTCAGGTCGGTCGTCGGCCCGCTCGCTCATTGACTCGCGGCCGTCGGCCGCTCGTCTTACCGCAGCGCGTAGCGCCGCGGTTTCGTTCGCTCGCGGTGACAATATCTCCATCACTATCGGCGACCGACATCCGTCTCGACTCGAGCCCCACTCTCGGCCGCTTCGGCGAGGATCACGCGACCCTCGAGCCCGCGGTCCGCGAGCGCGTCCCGAGCCGCGGCCGCAGCCTCCCCGGCGTGGGGGGTATCGGTCACGCCGTAGACGACCGGGCCCCACGAGGACTGGCCGACGCCCGAGAGGACCGGGCAGTCCTCGAGCGCGTCGACGAGTTCGCCCGCGGGCGGCCGGAAGACCCCGCCCTGTGCGTCGGCGTACCAGGCACCGTTCTTGCGGCCGATCTCGGCGACGGCCTCGCCGAAGGGCTCGAGGCTGCCGCCGGCCGCGGCGGGCAGCAGTTTCCGGGTGACGACGCCGGCGATCTCGTCGGCGATCGCGGGGTCGGCCCGCTCGACGACCGCGCGCATGCTCTCGTCCTCGTCGTCGCCGCTGCGGCCGGGCTCGGCGTCGGGGACGACGACCAGAAAGCGCCAGTCATCGGGCAGGTCGTGGCGGGCGACGACTGGCGGCACCGTCCAGTCACCCTCCGCCGGCGGCTCCGTGGTAAAGCGGTTCGTCGGGTGGCCGGCGTCGACGACGAACCCGCCACTCTCGAAGGTCGCGACGCCGACGCCGCTGCGGCCGCCCCGCCCCATCGCGGGCGCGTTCTCGCGGACCCGCGGCTCGAGTCCGTGGGCCCGTGCCGTCGCCGTCAGCACTGCCAGCGCGAGTTGGGTGCCGCTCCCGAGGCCGACGTGGCGCGGCAGCCGCTCCTCGAGTGCCACCGCGACGCCGGGAAGGTCCAGCACGTCGACGGCACGGCGGGCGTACTCTCCGACCAGCGGGTCGTCGGTCGCGACCTCGGTGGCGGGCTCGGCGGTGACGGTCGCCCGCGGCTCCGCGAGCCCGACGCCGATGCCCCCGTAGAGCCGCCCGCGGGCAAGCGACAGGTTCTGGAAGCCGACGTGGAGTCGCGCCCCGGTGCTGACGGTCGCGCTCGGCATGATCGTGGCCTCGCTACGGAGCCCCCCGGCAAGGGGGTTTCGACGGTGGCAACGCCTGACGATGGCTCTGACGGACCACTCGACGGGACCGTGGACTCGAGGGCAGCGGGACACAGCCGATACCGATTCCGCGGACACGCTTCCACGATGGCGCGTCCCGACGCCTCGGTAATCGTGCCAGCCTGTGACGAGGCCGACCTCTCCCTGCGGCTGCGCCGCGAGGAAACGGTCGTCTACGATCCGACCTGTCCCGTCGGCAGGAGCGGGTCGACTACGCGGGACTGTTCCTGACGTATCCGGTCGGCGACCTCGAGTACGTCCTGCCATGACGGTCGCCGACGCGGGACTATAGTTGCCGCTGAAAGTCATTGCACACCTGATCACACGACAGCGCTGCGATCAGTGTGTCAATCGTTTCAGCGGCTCCTATCCTTTTGAGCGCGTGAGTCCCTGCGTCGGTTCCGGTCCGTCGCTGCTCGCAGCCGTTGGCCTCGCGGACGAACGTATTCGGCTTTTTCCGAGTTTCCGAACCATTGGCCGAGAAAGGGTAACTTATACCGTTTCGATGCGACGTGAGACCATGAGCAGCGATACCGAATTCGACTACGGCAAGGACGAGGAGTTACGTAGTCGCGAGGTGACCGAGGGCGCGGACAAGGCCCCACACCGCGCGATGTTCCGTGCGATGGGGTTCGACGACGAGGACTTCGGCGCGCCGATGATCGGCGTTCCAAACCCCGCGGCCGACATCACGCCGTGTAACGTCCATCTGGATGACGTCGCCGACGCCGCCCTCGAGGGCGTCGACGACACCGGCGGGATGCCGATCGAGTTCGGAACGATCACGATCTCGGACGCCATCTCGATGGGGACCGAGGGGATGAAGGCCTCGCTGATCTCCCGGGAAGTGATCGCCGACTCCGTCGAACTGGTGTCGTTCGGCGAGCGCATGGACGGGCTGGTCACGATCGGCGGCTGTGACAAGAACATGCCCGGAATGATGATGGCCGCCATTCGAACGGATCTCCCCAGCGTCTTCCTCTACGGCGGCTCGATCATGCCCGGCGAACACGAGGGCCGGGAGATCACCGTCCAGAACCTCTTCGAGGGCGTCGGTGCCGTCGCCGACGGCGAGATGAGCCCGGACGAACTCGACGAGATGGAGCGCAACGCCTGCCCCGGCGCGGGCTCGTGTGGCGGCATGTTCACCGCCAACACGATGGCCTCGATCTCCGAGGCGATCGGCTTCGCACCGCTTGGTAGCGCCAGCCCGCCCGCCGAAGCCGAGTCGCGCTACGAGGTCGCCCGCGAGGCCGGCGAGATCGCCGTCGAAGCCGTCGAAGCGGGGCGGAAACCCTCCGACTTCCTCAGCGAGGCCTCCTTCGAGAACGCGATCGCCCTGCAGGTCGCTGTCGGCGGCTCGACCAACGCCGTCCTCCACCTGCTGGCGATGGCCGCCGAGGCCGGCGTCGACTTAGACATCGAGACGTTCAACGAGATCAGCGCCCGCACGCCGAAGATCGCCAACCTCCAGCCCGGCGGCAAGCGCGTGATGAACGACCTCCACGAGGTCGGCGGCGTGCCGGTCGTCCTGCGCGAACTGCTCGAGGCCGACCTGCTCCACGGCGACGCGCTGACGGTCACCGGCGAGACGATGGCCGAGGCCATCGAGCGGGTCGATCCGCCCGCGATTTCGGATCTCGACGCCGACTTCCTGCATACCGTCGACGACCCGATCCACGAGCGCGGCGCCATCCGCATCCTCACCGGCAACCTCGCGCCCGAGGGGGCGGTCATCAAGATCACCGGCGAGGACCACCTCCACCACGAGGGACCGGTCCGGATCTTCGAGCGCGAGGAGGAGGCCATGGCCTACGTCCAGGAGGGTAACGTCGAATCCGGCGACGTCATCGGGATCCGCAACGAGGGTCCCCGCGGCGGTCCCGGCATGCGCGAGATGCTCGGCGTCACCTCAGCCGTGGCCGGCCAGGGCCACGCCGAGGACGTCGCGCTCTTTACCGACGGCCGCTTCTCCGGTGCGACCCGCGGGTTCTCTATCGGCCACGTCGCCCCCGAGGCGGCGGCCGGCGGTCCCATCGCCGCCCTCGAAGACGGCGACACGATCACCATCGACATCGACGACCTCGAACTCTCCGTCGACCTCTCCGACGAAGAGATCGAGCAGCGACTCGCGGACCGGGAACAGCCCGACCGCCAGTACACCAGCGGCGTGCTGGCGAAGTACGGGCAGGCCTTTGGCTCCGCGGCCAACGGTGCCGTGACCAACCCCGGCGTCAAAGACGAGTAGCGGCCGCAACCGGCTCGCGGCGTCTCACCGTCCGGGCCGTGTTCGTCCCGACCGCGGGGCGGTCCCTTCGATTTCCTGCACCGCTCTTTCCCGCCCTTGAGACCGAGTACCAGCTAGACTCCCGCATGCGCAAATACTGTCTCGAGTGCGACTGGCAGGTCAGCACCGCCGACGGCTACACCGAAAAAGAGGTGTCCAAAGAGGCGATCGACCACTTCGTCGAGACGGGACACACGGTCGATTCGCTGCGGCTCCCGCCGCCCGTGATCCGTCAGAACTGATCTCCGCGTCGCCGCTCAGCCGCGGCGCTCGAGGACCCGATCGATAATCAGCCGGGTCGAGAGCAGTTGCTCGTCGTCGGTCTCTCGGGCGCTCGCACGGCGCACCTCGCAGTCGATCCCCCGCCGCTCGAGTTCGGCCGCGATTGCCTCGTCGTCGTGGTGCTGGTCGTGACCCAGCGCGATCACGTCGGGGTCGATCTCCTCGATGGGGACGAAGATGTCCTCCTCGTGGCCCAGCAGCGCCTCGTCGACGGACTCGAGTGCGCCGACTACGTCCCGGCGCTGGGTCGCCGGACAGATCGGCTTCTCCTTGTGATCGACGTTCGTCTTGCGGGCGACGATCACGTAGAGTTCGTCGCCCATCGCGGCGGCTTCCGCCAGGTAGTGGACGTGGCCGGGATGGATGATGTCGAAGGTCCCCTGCGCGATGACGGTCCGGCTCATGTCGCCCCCGCGGTCGATCCGGCGGTACGTGGTTTTCGTGGCGATCCCGTCGTCGGTCCGGTACGTGGCATCGTCTCGAGCATGGCGAGTCTCGTCATCGCAGTTCCTCGTCGATATCCGCCTGCGTGAAATCGAAGAAGTCCTCGGTCTCGGGCAGGTCGACGTCGATCACGTTCAGTCCGGTCGGCTGGCCCTTCGAATCGAACGCCTTCCAATCGGTCCGGCGGTAGGGCGCGCCGATGATGACGTGAACGCTGCCCCGACCGAAGGTGTCCAGATCGGCGTTACTCGGGCTGATGACGCCGTTCGGATGGGAGTGGATGCTACCCAACGCCTTCACGTCGTTGGGAATCTGGTTCGTCTTGACCGTCGCGCTGACGCTGTTTGACTCGGTGCCGGGCACCACGAGGATGTCCGTGATGACCAGCCCCTCGCGGTCCAGCCCCAACCGGTCGGCCTCGGTCCCCCGGAGAAATCCCATGTACTCGTTCGGGTGAGTCTCCTCGGAGGACTCGAGGGCAAACTCGAGCGTTTCCTCCGCGATGCCGAGGATCTCGCTCGAGCGAAACAGCGCGTCGAACAGCCCCATGGTCTACGCTGGGGCCTTGCGGTTGCTAAACGTTCCGATGCGCTGGTTCGGAATCGACCCGACCGACGCCGCCTACTCCTTCCCGTCGGTTGCCGACCGGTCGTCGGCCGCTCGAAGGGCACGACCGAGAGACTCTCTCGAGGTCGCGTCCGCCGGGCCGTCGCCCGTCGACAGTGCGGTCGCGGCCCGCGAGACGGTACGCTCGAGTGTCTCGTCGGAGCGGACGAGTCCCGCCTCGGTCGCCCTCGCGATCGAGTCGTCGACGGCGTCGAGACAGGTCTCCATCGCGACCTCCGTGTCGTGGTCCGTTGCGACTTCGACGATCGCCGCCGCGTAGACCGTTACCAGAAACGTCTCCGGGTCGTCGACGAGCGAGCCCGTCGCCCACCCATGAAGCGTCGAGTCGACGCGGCGACACCACGCGTCGGCTCCGTCGCGGATCGCTGCAGCGACTGCGCGAGCGGAGACGGCGACGAGCACGCTCGAGGGATCGTCGGATGCCGCGTTCGTCGCCATCACCTCCGTCCGCTCGCCGACGGCCGCCAGCCACTCGTCCACGTTCGTCCCGTCGGCGTGTTCGCGACCGACCGCCGCGAACGCGTCGCCGTAGATCCGCTCGAGGAAAGTCGTTCGGTCGACATCGAGCCACTCGAGCGCCGACTCCGTCATCACGGTCGCCACTACTTCGCTGACCCCGAACCGGACCGCGTCGCGCTCGGCGTCGGCCGCACGCGCCAGCGCGGTGCCGAATACCGAGACCGCGTAGTCCCGCGGCCGGCACGGATTGTCCGCCGCCGTCGCCGCCGTCTCGATCTGTGACAGCACCGTCTCGACCAGCCGATCGTGCGTCCGTTCGCCGGTATCGGTTCGCGTGAGTACGGCCGCGAGAATCGCCGCGTCCGTGGCTGCGAACGCCTCGAACCACGCCGTCCGGTCTGGTTCGTCGATCGCGTCGCGACGGCTCCGGTACGACTCGACGAGGGACGCGATCCACTCGCGACTGCGGCTGGCGTCGCCCTCGTTCGCCCAGGCCACTGCCGCGTCGCCGTAGACCTCGGTCAGGAACGAGTACGGCTCTTCGACTACCTCCGTCGCCGCGACGGTCAGTCGGTCAGTAATCCCCGTCCACCAGGTATGCTCGCTGCGAGGCGTGACACCGGTCGACGAATCGGCGTCGAACCCCCGCACGTGCGCCGACAGCGCACCGCTGTAAACCGCTGCCAGATACGAGTCGAGCGTCGCTCCGGACGCGTCTGCGGCCGCCCCTCGAGTCACGGTGTCGTCGTACAACTCGAGCCAGTCCGTGAATCCGAGAGCGTCCTCGGAGGGAATCGTCTGGTGGCCGTAGGGGTAGCTCCTGACGCCCTCGTGGTTGTCCTGCTCAACGGCGGCGAACGCTGCGAGGGCGTCGGCGTGGAGGGCCGCTCGGCTCTCCCACTCGTCGTCCGAGCGGTCCGACTCGGCGACAGCGTCGACAAGCCGGTCGTAGCCCGCAAACGACAGTTCGGCCCGCTCGAGGTCGCCGTCCGCGACGATGGCGTGAACGGCCTGTCCGTACGCCTCGGAGACGAACGCGTCGGAGTCATCGATGTCCGCGAGCGCAGCGGTTCGGCGCAGACTCCGACCGACCGCCTCGAACCAGGGGCCGACCCGATCCGCTGGACAGTCGTGTTCGAACGCCCATCGTCCGATCGAGTCGACGTAGACCTGTTGTAGCATCGTCGTTTGGACGTCCGGATCGACGATCAGCGTGGCCGATTCCCTGACTCGTGTCTCCAACTCGTTCGTCCACGCCAGCAGTTCCTCGGGAGACCGCTCGAGGCCCGCGATAGCGCCGAGCATGGACGCGAAGCTGCCAGCGAGTACACGTGCCGTCTCCCGGTCGTCGATGTCGTTTGCGTGCTGTCGGACGTGCGACTCGATGGTGGCGAGGGCAGCTTCGGCCGTGGCGGGGTCGTCGCTCTCGCGGGCGATTTCCCCCACCGTTCGTCCGTACACGACGTGAAGCCAATAGTCCGACCCGTCGGTCGGAACGACCTCGTGGAGGGCCTCGTCGACGCACGCGACGGCACCGATGTTCACCCTCGTCTCGTCCCCGGGGAGTGCGAGTTTCCCCAGTGCCGTCGCAAACGCGGTCGCGAACGGTTCTTGGTCGCCGCCGACCGATTCCCGTCCCACCGGAGTCGCGGTCTCGTTCGTGGCGGCGACGGCGTGCTGTGCGATCGCACCGATCCACTCGTCGGTCGTCGGATCCGCGGTCGCGATGGCGGCCATCGCGGTCCCGTAGACCCCGCCGCGAAACCGTATCGCCTCGTCGGAATCGGCGCACCGATTCCGCCCGACATCGCGAACGAGTTCGTCGACGAGGTCGAGCCACGGCGACCCCGCGTTCGGCCGGTGGGTCGTCGCGAACCCGTGGACCGTTTCGGCGACGATCCGACCGAGGAACGCCTCGTCCAAAGCGTTGTCCGGGACGCCAGCAACGGCCGCGAGCGTACTCTGGTCGGCAACTGGCTCGACATCGATGGGGTCGCGGGACGGCGTTTGGGTCTCGTTCCAGTCCATCGCGTCGAGTAGGTCTTCGGCGATCGTCGCTGGGTCTCGATCGGCGGGGACGGCTGGCTCGTCGAGTGAAACGTCGGTGCGGTCTAGCCACGCCTCCCGCTCGTCACAGCCGGCTCGCTCGCAGCTCGCATCGAACCGGTCGCGATTACTGGTATCGCAGATGAGTATCGCGCCCGTACACACGCCCTCGTCGACCCAGTCGACGATCGCTCGAACGCCGTCGTCGCCGACGATTTGGGCCGGTTCTGCCGCGTACGTCGCAACCACGACGGCATCGGGCGTGGCATCGATCCCGCGGCGAACCCGATCGGGCCGTCGGAGATCGGGGAGCATGATCGTCGCCCCCCAGTCGCTCAGTTCCGCGGCGACGCGGGAGGCGAGTCGTCGCTTCCCGCTCGCCTTCGTCCCGGTGAGGACCACGATCCCGCCGTCGAGCGCCTCAAGCAGGGCTGTGGAGTCGACGTCCGACTGCGGGTCCGTTCCCGGTCGATCGGCGCTCCCGTCCGAGCCGTCGGTCCGATCGGGAAGTTCGTGCGCCGTCGCCGCTGCCCGCAGTTCGTCGAGCCCCTCCGACTGCCAGGCACTGACCAACGGCGACGAACCGTACGTCTCAGGCGATGTCGAGACCGCCTCGAGCGACGAGAACACCGCGTCGATAGTACGGAACGCCTCGGCCCGGTCTTCGAGGAAGTCGGCGATTGCGGCCTCGTCGTCGGCTCGAGCCGCGAGTCGATCGCGAATCGCTCCCCTCGCGGGTTCGGCCGCGAACGTTCGGAGGAAGCCGACGGTACCCGGCGGGAGGTCGAACGCAGCCTCGAGGGCCTCAGCGGCCGCTGGGAGTGGTCGACACCGGACGAGCGGCCCAAACCAGTTCGCGTCATCGACCAGTGCAGCAGCGATAAGCGACGCCGCTGCGGTGACGGGCGGGGCCCGCTCGTTGAACCGTCGCCCGGGTTTGTCGCCACTCGGTACCAGGGGGCGGCCGATGTCGACGAGTGCGTTGCCGAGTGGCTCGATCGAAACGTCTCGGTCCTGAAGCATTCGCCGCACGTCCGCACCGACGAGTACCGGCGTCGATCCGGCGGAAGTCAGCGACAGAAACGCCGCGGGAGTGACCGTTGCGTCGTACCAGCCCAACCGGGCACGGAGTGGGTCGCTCTCGAACCGATACGTCGGATACGCGATCCGCGATCCGAGCTGGGCCCGTCTCTCGTCACCCAGTGGGGACGTTCGCCTCGACGCGACGGCGTCTCGAATCGTTTCGATCGCGTTGGTACCCGCAGCAGGCGGCGTTCTGACCATCAAAACGGTATCCACCGCCTCGACGAACGCCGCGGACACGTCCGACTCGGACCGGCATAGCCAGTCGAAACTTCGGGGTCGGGTCACGAACGCCGCGCCGCCCGCTCGAGTGAGCAACGATTTCTCGCTGCGTTCGTCACCGTACGTCGACCAGGCTTCGTCGGTCAGATCGCAGATCGCGGTCGCGAAGTCATCGACGATCACCAGTTCGTCATCGTCGACAGCCGCGGCCGCCGGCAGTCGCGTGACGGTGTGTCCGACGGCCGCTACGTGGTGGGACTTGCCGACGCATGGTGCGCCGAGAACGAGGGTTACCTCACCTGACTCGATCGAATCAGACAGTTCAACCGGCCTAATCTCCTGTATATCGGTTTCCATGCGAATACTCTAACCGACGCTACCGACGATCAAACGCGACCTGTCGGTTCCGACGGGATACCTTGTTCATTTTAAACTTCCTCATATAAAATACCTGCCGTGATATCGTCGTCTCGCCCCGACGGTACGGGTGGTCCGATCGCGACCGAGAAGCACCGACAGAGCATCGACCGAGGGGCAACCGTGCGCTCCCGGCCACTCGACGTCTCGCGCAGTCGCTCCGCAGGCGGGTTCGACGGCGACGAGTTGGCAGCGCCTCGTCGCCGAGCAGAGCAGCGACGGGCCCGGAACCACTCGGCGCGGACGTACTCGCACCGAACGGCTCTTGATGCGATCCGCGCCGCGAGTCGCCATCGCTTCTTGACAAGGGTTATACGCGACCACCTCCAAAATCCGACTCAAGATGACGCGTGACTCCGCCGGGGAACCCGGCGCAGACGACGGGGGTTCCGTCGTTTACGATCTCGCTCCCGATTGTACCGCTGACGACGTTGAGACCGGCCGCTCCTATCTTGCCGAAATTAACGGCATCGTCGACTACGGCGTCTTCGTCGATCTCTCCGATTCCGTCTCCGGACTCGTCCACGAATCCGTCCTCGAGGGCACCTACGCCGTCGGCGACGAACTCGTCGTCGAACTCGAGAGCGTCCGCGAGAACGGCGACATGGCCTTCGAGCCGGTCGACGTCAGCGACGACTACGAGACCGAGTCGGTCAGCCGCGACTACTCGCTGACCGGCACCGACGGCCTCGAGGGATCGATCGGCGACCAGGTCCACCTCGAGGGCGAGGTGACCCAGGTCAAACAGACCGGCGGCCCGACGATCTTCCACGTCGCCGACGAGAACGGCGTCGTCCCCTGTGCCGCCTTCGAGGAGGCCGGCGTCCGCGCCTATCCCTCGATCGAGGTCGGCGACGTCGTCCGGGTCACCGGGACGCCGGAACACCGCGAGGGCTCGGTCCAGATCGAGGTCGAGGGCCTCTCGAAACTCGAGGGGAAAGACGCCACCGAGGCGCGCGACCGCCTCGAGGCGGCCCTCGAGGAACGGGCCGAACCCCACGACGTCGAGCCGCTGATCGACTGGCCGGCCTTCGAAAAGCTCCGCGAGGACCTCGAGGAAGTCGCGCGACTGCTTCGCCGGACCGTCCTCGAGGGACGCCCGATCCGGGTGCGCCACCACGCCGACGGCGACGGGATGTGCGCCGCCGTCCCCGTCCAGATCGCGCTGCAGCGCTTTATCGCCGATGTCCACGAGGACGCGGACGCGCCGCGCCATCTCATCAAGCGGCTGCCGGCCAAAGCGCCGTTCTACGAGATGGAAGACGCCACGCGGGACCTGAACTTCGCCCTGGAGGACCGCGAGAAACACGGCCAGCAGCTTCCCCTCCTGTTGATGCTTGACAACGGCTCGACGGCCGAGGACGTCCCGGCCTACGAGACGCTGGCCCACTACGACATCCCGATCGTCGCCGTCGACCACCACCACCCCGATCCCGACGCGGTCGGCGACCTGCTCGACGCCCACGTCAATCCCTACCTCCACGACGAGGACTACCGGATCACCACCGGGATGCTCTGTGTCGAACTCGCGCGGATGATCTATCCCGAACTCGGCGAGGAACTCCGCCACGTCCCCGCCGTCGCCGGCCTCTCGGACCGCTCGAAGGCCGACGCGATGGACGACTACCTCGAACTGGCCGCCGAAGAAGGCTACGACGAGAACCGACTGCAAGACCTCAGCGAGGCGCTCGACTACGCCGCCTTCTGGCTGCGGTATAACTCCGGCGACCAGCTGATTCAGGACCTGCTGCAGGTCGACAGCGACGACGAGGATCGCCACCGCGAACTCGTCGAGTTCTTCGCCGACCGCGGCCGCGAGGAGGTCGACGAGCAACTCGAGGCCGCCATGCCCCACCTCGAACACGAGACCCTCGAGAACGGCGCGCACCTCTATCGGATCGACGTCGAGAACTACGCCCACCGCTTTACCTACCCCGCGCCGGGCAAGACCACCGGCGAGATCCACGACCGCAAGATCGAGGAGACCGGCGATCCGGTGATCACGGTCGGCTACGGGCCCGACTTCGCCGTGCTTCGCAGTGACGGCGTCCGGCTGGACATCCCGAACATGGTTTCGGAACTGGAAGCCGAAATCGCGGGCGGCGGCGTCTCCGGCGGCGGCCACCTCGTCGTCGGCTCGATCAAGTTCGTCAGCGGCAAGCGCGAGGAAGTGATCGACGCCTTGGTCGAGAAGATGGCCGAGGCCGACATCGACGAGGCGCTCTCGAGCGCGGCCCCGATCGACGACTGACGGCTCCGACGGTCGCAGGAGCCCCTCTTCAGTCCAGTAGAACTTGCGGTACGTACGGCGAATACATTTATCGGGACGGGAAGTGTAGCGATGCTGTATGCCCGAAGAAGTCCTGTTCAAATCGGAGAGCGACCAGAGCCGAGCGGACATCGCGTCGTATCTCCGGCGTGTTGCTGACAAGCTCGAACGAGGGGATGCAATCACGCTCAAGTCCGGTTCCGAGTCCGTGACGATGGAGCCGCCGGCCCGACCGACGTTCGAGGTCAAAGCCGAACGCGAGGGGCCAACGAGCGGGCCCGGTGAGTTGAGTGTCGAGTTCGAACTCGAATGGAACGAGGACGGCAACGAGGGGGACGGCGGGAGCGGCGGCCAGTTGGAAATCGAGTGAGCGATTAGCAGACGGAGTTCCCGAGAGAGTTGTCCGAGATCGGAGCGGACACGAACGGCCGTTACGATCCGGATTCCGCGCGTGACTCGAGCGAGCGAGGACCGTGGCGAAACGGTCGCAGCCGACGCGTCGTCCCGGCACCGCTATTTTGTTGTAGTTTCAACGCGGAGATCAGTTCCGATGACGCACCCAACCGAGGGCGAGACGAGGACGTTCGAGCGAACGTTCACGGTCGACGACGTACAGCGGTTCGCGGACCTCACCGGTGACGACCAACCGCGCCACACCGAGCCGGACGACGATGGACGAGTGATGGTCCAGGGGTTGTTGACCGCGACGCTGCCAACGAAACTCGGGAGCGATAACGAAGTGTTGGCCAGTACGATGGAGTTTAACTTCCACCAGCCGGTCTACACCGGCGAACCGATCACGTGTCGCTCGACGTTCGACACCGTTAGAGAACGAGATGACCGGTACGAATTCGTCTCGGACGTCGTCTGTGAGAACGCGGCCGGTGAGACCGTCCTGACCGCGGAGACTGAAGGCCTCATTTGGAAAGACGAGTGACTCGAGCAAGGTCCGAGGGAATCGAGCCCGCGCTTCGCACCGACTGCGGCGTGAAACGTCCCGACTGCTGAGCGGACTCTCTCGAGCGTGGAGGGAACTGAAAACCGGGCGGTCGGTCATCGATTCGATTACGACACTGTCGCGGACCGATCAGTCGGCACCGTGACGCGGCGTGTAGCCGCAGTCGTCACAGACGAGCGATTCGTATCGGGTCGAGAGCGCACCCGAACAGTCGGGACACTGGTATTCGGATTCGAGTGAATGCTGGGAGATTGCCATGTGCGATCCGAGGAGCCGAGCGCTGATAAGCTCACCTATTATGACGGTGAAATCATATCGTGTTCCTATGACTCATAGTAGTTCAGCGGCCTGAACGTCGGAAATTCCGATCGGTCGCCGGCTGGCGACGGACACGCGAATTCAGAACTGGTAGCGTCGCTCGTCGTCCATCGAGGGATACTGGTCCGCGCCGGTCATCTCCTCGAAGGTCATCCCCGAGAGGTACTCGTCGTAGGTCACGTCGTAGGCCGTCCGCAGCTGGAAGTCGAGTTTCCCGGTGTCGACGGTCGACTGAAAGAGCATGTGGATCGCCCGCCGGACGAGTTCGTCGGTCTCCTCGGGCTCGAGGGCCGTCTCGAGCAAGGCGAGTTCGTTGCGCGTCTCGCGGTCCAGCGAGAGCGCCAGTTCGTCGCCGATGTCGGTGTAGGTGGCCGTTACGTCGTCGTTGAGATCGTCGAGGCTCATACCCGTGCGGACTCGAGCGGGCCGGATAGGCCTTTCCAGTTCGAGTCGGACCACGTCGCCGGGGGCCGCCCCATTGCGACACTGACTTACAGCCGACGGCGTAACCCCAGCCGATGACAGCAGGGGATGGGGCGCAGCTACCCGACGACCGCGAGGCCGTTCGCGAGGCGTTGATCGCGTGGTACGAGGACGACCATCGGGAGTTCCCGTGGCGGCGGACCGACGACCCCTATGAAATCCTCGTCAGCGAAGTGATGAGCCAGCAGACCCAGCTCGGTCGGGTCGTCGAGGCCTGGGAGGGGTTCCTCGAGCGCTGGCCGACGACAGCCGCCCTCGCGGCGGCCGACCGGGCGGACGTGGTTGGCTTCTGGACGGACCACAGTCTGGGTTACAACAACCGAGCCAAGTACCTCCACGAGGCGGCTCGGCAGGTCGAGGAGGAGTACGACGGCGACTTTCCGGAGACCCCCGCGGAGCTACAGGAACTGATGGGCGTCGGTCCGTACACGGCCAACGCGGTCGCGAGCTTCGCGTTCAACAACGGGGACGCGGTCGTCGACACCAACGTCAAGCGAGTCCTCTATCGGGCGTTCGACGTGCCCGACGACGACGCGGTCTTCGAGGACGCGGCGAACGATCTCATGCCCGACGGCGAGTCGCGAGTCTGGAACAACGCGATCATGGAACTGGGCGGGGTCGCCTGCGAACAGACGCCCTCGTGTGACGAAGCCGGTTGTCCGTGGCGCGAATGGTGTTCGGCCTACGCCAGCGGCGACTTCACCGCCCCCGACGTCCCGACCCAGCCGAGTTTCGAGGGGAGCCGCCGGCAGTTCCGCGGTCGCGTGATCGGCACCCTCCGCGAACACGGCGAACTCGAGATCGATACGCTCGGTCACCGCATCCGCGTCGACTACGTCCCCGACGGCGAGTACGGCCGTGAGTGGCTGACCGGCCTGCTCGAGGACCTCGAGGCCGACGGGCTGGTCGAGTTCGACCGCGACGGTGCGGACGGACCCGTCGCTCGGCTGCGACGGTAGTTACGTGCCGATCGTGTGGAGAAATCGGCGAGAACGGCGGCGACGGAGCGCCGTGGTTTCGTATTCCCTGTCAGCCAAATATCGGTTCTTGGCCACCTAGAAGGAAGACACGGAGGGACTTGTACTTGACCGGAAATTACAGGAATTGAGAACGCATCGATGTCGTTTCGTCTCTTCGTAGAGAGTCGCACCCCGATGAGAGTGTTAAAATTCACACACAAATGGCCGGTAGTCTCCTATAACACGGTCATACCCCGCATATCGTCCCGGCTGAAATTGGATTCGACATGACAGTCATCCGATTTGGGTGGCGGGAAAGGCTACCGGTAGCGAAATCCGTCTATACGTCTTCGTGGTGGGGTTCGGTGATGACCACAGTCGTCGAACTCGAGATTCCGGCAGCGCGACTCGGCTTCGACCGGACCTTCGATCGGGTATCGACGTTCGAGTTTCAGGTCGGGGGGATGATCGGTGACTCGCCGCCGCTGATCTGGGCCGGCGGTCCGGATCGGGACGCCGTCGCTCGGGCGCTCGAGGCCGATCCGTCGGTCGACGTAATCGCCAGCCTCGGCGACGGCGGGGAGTCGCCGACCGGCGCGTCCGACGGCGCCGGGACGGACGTCGGCCCGGGCGATCGCTGGCTGTTCAGGACCGAGTTCGGGGACGCGGCGAAACTGTTTACCGAGATCGTGACCGACAACGACGGCGCGATCCTGACCGCTCGGGGACGGAACGGTCGGTGGCTGGTGAAACTGCTCTTTCACGACCGGGAGTCGGTGTCGGCGTGTCACGACCTGCTCGAGCAATACGAATACCGGGCGACCGTCACCCGGATCAGCGGCGTCGACGACCTCGCGAGCGCACAGACTCCCCTGACCGAAACCCAGTACGAGACGATCTGCAAGGCCCACGAACTGGGGTATTTCGACGTGCCGAGGGGGGTGACACTCAAGGAGTTGGCGGCCGAACTCGACGTCTCCCATCAGGCGTTGTCCGAACGACTCCGCCGAAGCCACGCGGCTCTGGTCAGTGCCGAACTCTCCGAGCGGACCGCACCGATGGCGATCGACCCCTGAGTCCGCCGGGCCTCGGTCGACACGCTAGCAGTTTTCCCGCACCTCTGCGCTCGTAGGTTCCTGGGTGAAACATATCTCGCCGAGTAATACCCAATACATCCTCTTTCTATCGGCAGACAATGACGTTCTTGTTCCAATGGATAGATTTATTGCCCGATAGCCCAATGAGAGTTATGTCGGCGAGACGCCGACCGCCCGACGACCGACCGTCGCTGTGAGCGCCGGTGGATCACCCGTACTCAATCACGATTCGCGGTCATTCGTGGCTGTATGACCGCGTTGCTGTCGGCCGCTCCGGGTCGTTCACGACCCGAGCGTTCGCTTTTGCCGTCAATCACCGAGACACACCGTCGAGGTCAGTATGTTTATCCGTCCGCCTGGTATACAATCACACGAACGTGATCGATCGCGGCCGGACCGACGACCCCGGTGATGCCGCCCGAGACGCGGACGGAGGGGCGATCCCCGCCGAACTGTCACTGGACGACGTCCATCACCTCCTCCAGACGAAGCGTCGCCGGGACGTCCTGCGATACCTGCGGGACGCCGAGGGGCCGGTCCGACTGCGCGAACTCGCCGAACAGGTCGCCGCCTGGGAACAGGAGACGACCGTCGAGGAACTCCGATCCGATGAACGCCAGCGCGTCTATATCTCGCTGTACCAATCCCACCTGCCGAAACTCGACAATCACGGGATCATCGAGTACGACAAGGATCGCGGCCGGGTCGACTCGACGCCGCGGACCGGTCAGCTCGAGCCGTATCTCGAGGGGCCGACCGAAACGGACTCGAGCGACCCGTGGCCCCGCCGGTACGGGGCGACCGTCGGGCTCGGTACTGTGTTCCTCGG
Organism: Natrinema thermotolerans; assembly: GCF_031165565.1. Taxonomy (NCBI): domain Archaea; kingdom Methanobacteriati; phylum Methanobacteriota; class Halobacteria; order Halobacteriales; family Natrialbaceae; genus Natrinema; species Natrinema thermotolerans. The sequence goes on from NZ_CP101873.1 coordinate 147,496, forward strand.
CGCGGTGGCGGCCGGGCTCGCTCCGATCGACGGGCTCGTCGCCGCGGGACTCGTTTTGGGTTCGTTCGCAGCCGTAACGGCCGCACACGCGTGGACCGACTCGTAGAGCGACGGGAACGACCCGGCGACGACCGTCAGTCGGCGCGGGAGTGGGCCGTTCCGGTCCGCTCTCGGGACCGCTCGAGGAGTCGGCCGGCGTGAAAGGCGACCGAGAAGTCCTGCGGACTGGGCAGGGCACAGGCGAGCCACCCGATCGCCGCCGCGGCGACGACCGGCGTCTCCGTGGTCAGGTGGCCGGACAGTCCCAGTCCGAAGACGGGCACGGCGAGCAGGGCGGGCGCGAGCGCCGCGAGGCGGAGTGCCCAGGGCGGTTCGGTACCGGTCGGTCGGGGGTGGACGGCGGCCCACGGCCGTGTCGTGACCAGTGCGACGAGGCCGTCGGCACGACCGGGAAAGTAGGAGACGGCGTACTCGACGCGTGCGAGCCGCAGAACCGCGGCGTGTGACCATTCGTGGGCGACCAGTCCGACCGCTACCGCGATCGCGAGGGCCGATCCAGCAACCACCACGTCCGATCCGATCATGGGGAGCGCGCGACACGTCTGCCGCCGGGAACCGGGCGGCGATCGTCTCACGCGATCGGATCGATGGACTCCCGGTGCAAGGGGGGCCGGCTGTACCAGTTGCCGGCTTAAGGTCACGCCGGAGACCGGTCGTATCCGCCAGGCAAGGATTAAGTATTGGTTCGTGGTAGCGAGTGCCATGGCCACTGAGACACTCGAGTTCGGTCACGAGGACCGCAAACGGATCTACGAGTACGTCGAGCGACACGGCGCGGTCGATCCCGACGACACGCGGGAACGGTTGGGGATCGATCCGAGCGGCTTCCGACACCACGTCGCGATCCTCAAACGCGACGGGCGACTCGAGAAAGGCGACGGCAAACTCCGGGTGACGATCGACGCCGGTGCCGAGGAGGAGTACGTCTCGGCGGACCTCGAGTTCCACATCCGACCCGCCCGCCAGGAGGACCTGACGGGGATCGTCGGCGCGATCCGGCAAGTTGCCGAGGAACGAACCTACATCGAGGCCGAGAGCGTCGCCGACGAGATCGATCACGAGGAGGCCCTGCTCCGCCACAACGAACTCGAGTCGCGGATGTTCTTCGTCGCCACCGTCGAGGACGACGTCGTTGGCTGGGTCCACCTCTATGCGCCCGAAATCGACAAGTTGAGCCACACCGCCGAACTCACCGTCGGCGTCTTGGAGGAGTACCGTGGCCACGGCATCGGCTCGCATCTCCTCTCCCGGGGGCTCGAGTGGGCCGGTTCGAACGGCTACGAGAAGCTCTACCAGAGCGTTCCCTCGACCAACGAGGGGGCGATCGCCTTCCTCGAGGGTCACGGCTGGGAGACGGAAGCCGTCCGCGAGGACCACTACAAACTCAACGGCCACTACGTCGACGAGGTAATGATGGCTGCCGAACTCTGAGTTGACAGCCCGATTTATCTGACCGCCCCCGAAACGGGGTAGAACGCACGACGTGCCCCCCACGCGGTTCGAGTACGGGGGACGAGGGGAATCGACCGCCGTACGCGACGTGTCCGCCGCTTCCGCCGGCCCGACCGACGCGAGTGACCGCCGAGGTCGGTCGAATCGAAAGACAATTCCTCCGGACGGCGCTATCGGGAGGTATGCTTTCGATCGCGCTTGCCGGGAAACCGAACGCCGGCAAGTCCACGTTCTACACCGCGGCGACGATGGCGGAGGTCGACGTCGCCAACTATCCGTTCACGACGATCGACGCCAACCGCGGGGTGAGCTATGTCCGGACCGAGTGTCCCTGCCTCGAGCGCGAGGACCGTTGTAACGCCGAGAACTGCGAGGACGGCAAGCGCTACGTGCCGATCGAACTGCTGGACGTCGCGGGGCTGGTCCCCGGCGCTCACGAGGGGAAGGGACTGGGCAATCAGTTCCTCGACGAACTGACGAACGCGGACGTGATCGTCAACGTCGTCGACGCCTCCGGCGGCACCAACGAGAAGGGCGAACCGGTCGATATCGGCGACCACGACCCGCTCGAGGACATCGACTTCATCGAGGAGGAGATGGATCTCTGGCTGGCCGGCATCGTCGACCGCAACTGGGAGTCCGTCGAGCGCAAATCGCGCTCCCCGGACTTCGACATCGACGACGCGCTGGCGGACATGCTCTCGGGCTTCGGTGCCTCTCCCAAGCAGATCGCGACGGTCCTGCGGGAACTGGACTATCCCGACGACCCGATCCAGTGGGACGACGACCACCGCGAGGAACTCGCACGACTGGTCCGCGAGCGAACGAAACCGATCGTCGTCGCGGCCAACAAGATCGACGTCGCACCCGCGGAGAACGTCGAGCGCCTGCTGGACCTGGACAAGCCCGTGATCCCGACCACGGCGGAGGGCGAACTCGCCTTGCGCCGGGCCGCCGAGAACGGGCTGGTCGACTACGATCCCGGCGACGAGACGCTCGAGGTCGGCGACGACGTCAACGACGCCCAGCGCGAGGCCCTCGAGGGACTGGCAGACACCATGACCGAGTGGGGCGGCACCGGCGTGCAGGCGGCACTCGACCACGCCGTCTACGACCTGCTCGATCACCTCACCGCCTACCCGGTCGAGGACGCCTCGAAGTGGTCCGACGGCAGCGGCAACGTCCTCCCCGACGCCTTCCTGTTGCCCGAGGGCTCGACCCCGGTCGACCTCGCCTACAGCGTCCACTCCGACATCGGCGACGGCTACCTCCACGCCGTGAACGCGAAATCGAACCGCGAGATCAGCGAGGAGTACGAACTCGAGGAGGGCGACGTGATCAAGATCGTGAGTACGAACTGATAACAGTAGAGTCGAAGCGCGTTACTCGTTTTCGAGGGCGTCGTAGATCTTGCGGTTCGCGTCCCGGTCAGCTGCTGCCACCCGCTGGACGAGTTCTCGTCGGATGTCGTCCATTACTTCATCGAGGGGAGAATCGGACTCTGAACTTTCCTCGGTCGCCATATCTGGTGTATCGCCCCGACTGCGGTTAATCGTTCGGGTTAGACGAATCACCGGTCAGTTCGTCCAGTCCGTACTGGATGAGATCATCACGCCACTGTTCGATCTCTCCGACGAGGTCGATTTCTCCAGTATGAGAACGAAGGTATTCGATGGTTTCTGCTTCTTCGACGGTCGTCTGATCGGTGCCGAACTGCTTGAGGATCGTCCTGATCTCGTTGTCGTACGTGAACCGATATCCGTTGAGGAAGTAGAACACGACCGTCGTGTTGAGCGCGGTGCGTTTGTTCGCATCGACGAACGGGTGGTTCGCCACCAACAGTCTGAGGAGGTGAAATGATTTCTCGTGAATCGTTTCGGGCACCGTCCCGAAACTCCCACTCTCGATGTAGTTCAGGGCAAACTCGATATCGCCACGATTCTGGACGCCAGCATGCGTGTCAGAGTACTCCGAGACGATGTCGTCGTGGATGGCGAGAACGTCGCCCACTGACGGATACCAGAGCGAGTCTGCCATTCGTTCGTTCAATCAGACTGCACCCGAGGTAATCCTTGCTATTGCAGCGCACGGAGTTTGGCTGTATCTATCCGTTGTGTACGCAGAAGTGCTGATCAAGATCGTGAGCATCAACTGACGGAGAGACGAAACCGGCGTAGATAGAACGGTATTGCTCTTCCGCGGCGAACGCCGTCGGCGTTCGCCTCGCTACCGCTGTAGCGAACCGGGTCGGATCGGGCCGGGTATCGTCGGGTCGGTTCGGAGTCAGTCCGTCGGGAACTGATAGTCGGTCGTGAATTAATCGAGTGGGTGTGAATGCAGTTTTATTATGTATTTTTGTACATCTATGACCGATACGCCATTGGGTGTGCTATTTATCCCGCGAAACGTGGTTGGGTCCGATATGGTGGACAAGACCCTTTCCGCCGACGAAGTCACCCGCGAAGAGGCCGCCGAACGACTGCGAGCGCTGGCCGACGAGATCGATGGGACCGGAGCAACATCGGTCCGTACGGGGAACAAAACGGTCGATCTCACGCCCTCGGAGTCGATCGCCTACGAGGTCGGCGTCCGCGAGCGCTCCTCGATCCTGCGCGGCCAGCGCGAGACGGTCACGGTCAAACTCGACTGGAAGCCGCCGAAAACCACGGAGGGAACCGAAGAGAGCGAAGCCGAGTAGCGGCGCTCTGGTCGGATTCTCCGGGCGGTCGATACCGACGACGGCACGGACTATCGCGATCGCTGTTGGGTAGGGTCGTGCTTTTCTCCGACGGCGACCTACACCCCGCATGACCCCACGTCACACGGGCGTTTCCGAGTCCCGACGCGACCGAGCGATGGCGGCACGGTTGGCCACCCTCGAGGAGCGACTCGAGGCGGCCGAACGCCAACAGCGGCTGCTTCGGACCACGGTCGCCGGGCTGGCCCGCGAGGTCGGCCGCTCGCTGGGCTGTCAGTGCAGTCGCTGTGACGAGAGCTATACGCTGGTCAGGGACGGCTGCATGTACTGTCCTCGCTGTGGCTTCCGGGAGTCGCTGTAGGGCGCTCGGTCTCAGACCAGTCGGCCGAGCGGATCGAACCGGACGGCGGCGACGAGGACCGCCAAGAAGACGTACGAGCCCCGAACGAGCAGCATGGTCGCGAGTTCCGGATCGGCCCGGCGCGCGACAGCGGCGACCGCAGCGAAGGCCAGCGCCGCCACCAGGGCGGTCAGCGGGAAGATCCGCAGGACGGCGAACGCGGTGACGGCGATCAGCGCCGTGGTCATCAGTCCGTAGGCGACGGCATAGGCGCGGTCGGGACCGACGGCGACCGCGACCGTTCGCTTCCGGATCGAGCGGTCGTACGCGTAGTCCTGTGCGTCGTCGATCACCTTGACGCCCGACAACAGGATCAGGAAGACGACGGCGAAGCCGAGCGAGACGGCGGTGATCGTCCCGGCCTGGACGTAGAACCCGCCGAGGATCGAGAGGGCGATGCCGAGCGGATAGCCGGTCGTCGCCGTCACGGGGTTCGTGTCGAGCTGGGGTGCGTGGTGGTAGGCGATCAGCCACGTCGGAACCACGACCGCCAGCACGAGGACGTCGACCAGCGCCACGAGCAGGAGACAACAGCCCGCGAACACCGCCGTCGACGCCGCGAGGCCGATCCGACAGCCCCGTTCGGTCAGCGGGTGGTCGTCGTCCTCGCCGCGGACGTGGAAGTCGACGTAGCCGTCTTTGACGTGGGCCGTGTAGACCGCCGCGAACATCGCGACGACGTGGACCGCTGCGAGAACCGGGTCGACGCTCCCCGCGAGGATCGCGCCGAACAGCGACGCGGCGATCGGCGGCGTCATGAAGACGGGATGGACCTGCGACCAGTACGCTCGAGCGACCGCGCCCGAACCCGTCCCGTCTCTCGCGAGAGCCATACCCGGACGACAACGAACCGACGGATAATACCTCGGGCGGGCACCGAGGTTCCGAAACACACAATTTGATGTGGTGTGCCGTACCACGAGCGAGCATGACGGACGATTATACCGGCGCGGATCTCTTCACTGACGCTCTCGAGACCTACGGCGTCGACTACGTCTTCGGCAACCCGGGGACGACCGAACTCCCGATCATGGACGCGATCGGCGACAGCGACCTCGAGTATCGGCTCGGCCTCCACGAGGACATCGCGGTGGGGATGGCAGGCGGCTACGCACAGCGCCGCCGGTATCACGCCCACCACGACGACTCGATCACGCCGGTCGGCGTCGCGAACCTCCACATCGCGCCGGGGCTTGCCCACGGGCTCGGCAACCTCTACGCGGCAAAGATCACCGGCGCGCCGCTGGTCGTGACCGCGGGCAATCACAGCACCGACTTCCGCCACGAGGAGCCGATCCTCTCGGGCCGGCTCGCGGACATGGCCCGCGAGTACTGCAAGTGGTCCGACGAGGTGCTCGACGTGTCGGCGCTGCCGACGATGCTCCGGCGCGCGTTCCGCGTCGCGATGACCCCGCCGACGGGACCGGTCTTCCTCGGGCTGCCGCTGGACGTGATGCTGGCCGAAACCGACGCCGAACCGGAACGGCTGGGCCCGATCCCCAACGCCGGCAGCGGTGATCCCGGCCAGCTCGAGCGCGCGGCGGAACTGTTAGCCGAGGCCGACGATCCGGTGATCGTCGTCGGCGACCACGTCGCCCGGTCGGGGGCCGACGCCGTCGCCGCGGCGGTCGACCTCGCGGAGGCGACGGGGGCCCGCGTCCACGGGGAGATCCTCGCCTGCGAGGTGGACTTCCCGACCGACCACGAGCAGTGGGTCTCGTACCTGCCGACCAACGAGGAGCTGGCCGCGATGCTGATGGATACCGATACGATACTCTTCGCGGGCTGTTCGACCAACACGACGCTGACCCGCCACGAGGAGGCGCTGGTCGATCCCGACACGACCTGCATCCACCTCTCCGACGACAGCTGGCAGGTCGGGAAGAACCAGCCCGCCGACGCGGCCGTGATCGGCGATCCGGGGCTCGTCATGCAGGGCATCGCCGAGCGCGTCCAAACGAAGCTCTCCGAGGACGTCGTCGCCGACCGCCTCGAGGGAGTCGCCGAGGTCAAGGAGATGGTCGAGTCCCAGATGGCCGGCTACGGCGAGGCCGACGGGGACGATCCGCGGGCCTCGAAGGCCCAGCTGGTCGATGCGATGGAGCGGGTTGCGGGCGACGCCGCGATCGTCGACGAGGGCGTCACCTCGAAGTACGCCATGCTGACGCGGTGGGACCTCGGCCCCGAGCAGTACATCTCGAACAAGGGCGGCGGGCTCGGCTACGGGCTGCCCGCCGCGGTCGGTGCCGCGGTTGCCGAGGAACAGCACGACGATCCCCGGGACGTGGTCGGGTTCATCGGCGACGGCTCCTACCAGTACTACCCCCACTCGATCTACAGCGCCGCCCGCTACGACCTCGACCTGACCGTCGTCATCTCGGACAACCGCAACTACCGCATCCTCAAGGACAACACGCTGGCGATCATGGGCGGCGAGGAAGACGACTACGACTTCGTCGGCATGGACTTCGAGCCGAACGTCGACCTCGTCAAAAACGCCGAGAGCCACGGCGCGCGAGCCGAACTCGTCGAGACGCCCGACGGAATCGAGGGCGCGCTCGAGGCGGCCCTGGACCGTTCGGGGCCGGACGTACTGGACGTACTGGTACAGGACTGAGACGTCGATCCGCGACCGCCTCGAGGGCGGAGCGCCGGCTCTCGGATGGCCGGCCGGTAGACACTTGCGTCTCGTTACTAATTGCTACCTATTCACCGATGGGTTGGGCCGTCTCTCCGTACAGTGCCGTGTTGTTGCTCTCGCTCGTCGTCGCCGTCGGAACCGCGGCCGCGGCGTGGCGGACCCGACCCGAAGCCGGCTCGAGCGCGCTCGCCGCGCTCATGGCGACCGTCGCCGTCTGGCTCGGCGCACACGTCCTCGAGATCGAATCGGCGACGATAGCCACGAAACTGTGGTGGGCCGACCTCCAGTGGATATGTGCTGCCGTTATTCCGACACTATTCGTCGTCTTCGCGCTCCAGTATACGGGCGAGGACCGCTGGCTCACCCGGTCTCGACTGGGGCTGTTGTCGATCGAGCCACTCGCCATGATCGGCGCGTTGGCGATCAACGACCGCACGTTCGTGCTGTGGGGGCCGCCGGTCGAGGAACCGATCTCGATCGGGAGTTGGTGGGCATCGTCCGCGACGGTCGCGACCTCGGAACCGGGGCTCGGGCTGTTCGTTCACCTGGGGTACGCGACACTCTGTCTGGCGATCACGTCGGTCCTCGTCTTCCGGCTGATCGCGCGGACCGAGCGACTCTACCGGTGGCAGGGAGTCGCCGTCTTCGTCGCGATCACGGTTCCCTGGGGGGCGGCCGTCCTCTCGGCGGCGTCGCTCGAGATCGTCGGCACGACGCCGATCGGCTTTACCGTCACCGGCCTCGCGATTACCTTCGGCCTCTATCGATACCGGCTCCTCGAGATCGCCCCCATCGCCCGCAGCGAGGTCGTGACGAACCTCGAGGACGGCGTGCTGGTCGCCGACGCCGATCGCCGTATCGTCGACAGCAATCCGGTCGCGCGGGAGATATTCGCGGACGAGCGAGACGCTCTCGTCGGGGAATCGATCGACGACGTAATTCCGATCGATGTTGACGCGGTGATCGACGAGTCCCGCGACCGAGACCGGGTGGACGCCGCGACAACGGCGGGAAACGCCGACACGATGCAGTTCTCGCTCGACGGCGGACGGACCTATTACGATCTCTCGATCTCGTCGATCGACGACGGGCGCGGGTACTCGGCCGGCTGGACGATCGTCGTCCACGACGTGACCGAGCGGGTCCATCGCGAACGCGAACTCGAACGCAAGAACCGAAGACTCGACGAGTTCGCGAGCGTGGTCAGCCACGACTTGCGGAACCCGTTGACGGTCTCGAAGGGGTATCTCGAACTGCTCGAGGAGGAGTACGACCCGGCGTACGTACGGACCGTCGCCGAATCCCACGAGCGGATGGAACAGCTGATCGACGACGTGCTGACGCTCGCTCGGCAGGGCCAACGCGGGCTGGATCCCGAGCCGGTCGCACTCGCGGCCGTCGCACACGAGGCGTGGTCGACGGTCGATACCGCGGGGGCGACGCTGTCGGTCGTCGACGAGCGAACGATCGTCGCGGATCGGACTCAACTCCGGCAGTTACTCGAGAACCTGTTCCGAAACGCGATCGACCATGGGGGGCGATCGGGGGCCGAAACCGACGGCCGCGACCTGACCGTCACCGTCGGCACGCTCGAGGGTGGGTTCTTCGTCGCCGACTCGGGGACGGGCTTCGAGGGCGATCCCGAGGAGATTTTCGACTCCGGCTATACGACGAGCGAGCGCGGGACGGGACTCGGGCTGTCGATCGTGGCGGACATCTGCGAGGGACACGGGTGGTCGGTGATCGCGACTGACGGGGACGGGGGCGCACGGTTCGAGATCACCGGCGTCGAGCGACACGAAACGGCGACTGACGACCGGTCCGACGGGACGTCATCCGGGGTCGGAGCGGCCGAGTAACGACCCCCGCGTAGTCAGGAACGCCAATAGGCCGGCGTCAGGATCACCAGCACGGAGAGGATCTCGAGCCGGCCGATCCACATCAGGAAGGTCATGTACAGCTTCGCGGCTCCGGAAAACGGCTCGTAGCTGTTCATCGGGCCGACGACGCCGACGCCCGGCCCGACGTTGCCGAGCGTCGCGATCGTCGCGCTGATCGCCTCAAGTGCCGTCAGCTCGAGGCCGGGCGTTCGATAGGCGTCGAGAAAGAGCAGGACCGTCGAGACCGCAAACAGCGTCAGAAAGAGGACGATGAAGACGAAGATACCGTGGATCGCCTCCTCGTCGATGACGTCGCCCGTGTCGCCCATCCGAACGGGCCGAACCGCCTGCGGGTGGACGGTCGTGAACAGTTCGCGTTCGATGGACTTCCCGACGACGTACCAGCGGATGATCTTGATCGAGCCGGCCGCCGACCCCGCCGAACCGCCCAGAAACATCGCGAACAGCAAGATTACCTGCGTCGACTCGCTCCAGGTGTTGAAGTCCATGCTGGCGTAGCCGGTCGTCGTCACGATCGCCAGCGTCTGAAAGAGCCCGTGGCGCAGCGATCGCTCGAGGCTGCCCGGGATCGCGGCGACGCCGTCGGGGACCGTCGCGAGGCCGACCCCGAGAAAGAGCAGGGCCGAGAGGAGGGCACCGACGACGCCCATCGACAGGAGATAGGACCGGAACTCGGCGTTCCCGGTCAGCCGATCGGGCTTGCCGCGCCAGACGTGCCAGTAGAGCGCGAAGTTCGTCCCGGCGACGATCATGAAGGGCATGACCGCCCACTGGACGATCGGTTCGAAGGCCTCGACGCTGCGTCCCTCCGGCGAGAAGCCGCCGGTCGGCAGCGTCGTGAGTGCATGCGAGACGGCGTTGTAGAAGGTCATGTTCGGGGCCAGTCCCGCGAGGTGGAGCCCGTAGTAGACGACCACGGCCGCGAGCGTGAACCAGACGTAAATCAGCCAGAGCGCCCGCGCCGTCTGTCTGATCCGCGGGGTCAGCTTCTCGACCTGAATGCCGGGCGCTTCCTCCCGGATGAGCTGGGTCCCACCGACGGAGAGTTCCGAGAGGATCGCGACCATGAGGACAATGATCCCCATCCCGCCGAGCCACTGGGTGAGCTGTCGCCAGAGCATGATCGAATGCGAGTGCGTTTCGACGGAGATCTCGCCCATCACCGTCGCCCCGGTCGTCGTGAATCCGGACATCGACTCGAAGAGGGCGTTGATCGGCTGCGCGATCGTCCCCGTTCCGGCGACGAGATACGGGATCGTCCCGACCAACGGCAGGACCAGCCACGTCAGCGCCACCAGCAGGAACGCCTCGCGGTGTTCGAGGTCCGGCTCGGGCTCGAGGCGCTCGAGCCCCATCCCGACGGCGACCGCGACGACCAGCGCGACCAGAAACGGGAGCGGGCTCTCCCGGTAGAACAGCGCGACCGCCGTCGGCACCAAAAGCGTCAGCGAGAGGGACTTCAACACGGTGCCCAGGAGGCTGCAACTCGAGCGGACATCGACGTGAATCCTGCCAATCATAGCTGAGAGCGTGACCGAACCCACCGTCGGCCGGCGAACAGTAACTACTACGGAAGAATTGTAGCAGCGCAATAAAGACTGGGCTGCACTCCACGACGGCACGGTCGGGCGGGTCGCCGAGACTCAACCGAAGACCCGCTCGTAGTGGTGGGCCATCGCCGCTCGAGCGGTGGCGGAGAAGACGGGAACGTAGTCCATGGTGAGGTAGAACGGCGACTCGGTAACCGGCTCGGCGTACTCGTCGATCGGCCCCCGTTCGGTCGCGAACGGGTGATCGCGCGGCGTGTTCCGGCTCTCCACTGCCGAGTAGCCCGTCGCCATTGGGGTGATGCCGTGGCGAACGAACCAGCCCCGCGCGTCGGGATGGTCCTGTGCGCCGCAGCTGTGGGCCCGTCGCGACGGCGAGGGTTCGGACTCCGTCGCCTCGACGGGGTAGTGCGGAAAGTCGGTCCAGCCGACGACCGCGTGGCCACACTCGTGGGCTGCGAAGTTCCGCAGCAGGTCTCGAGGGGTCCCGATTCCCGCGCCGAAAAGCGCAGCGAGTTCGGCATTGACGTAGCCGTACGCACCGGGTTCGCGGGAGCGACCGTCGCCACGGCCCGCGTACCCCCGCATCGCCCCGGCAGTCGTCGCGCCGTCGGCGACGACGACCAGCGTCACCGTTGCCGCCGTTCGACCGCCTCGCAGGGCGTCGTCGGTCTCCATGGCGTCTAACGTCTCGCCGTGTGCGGGCGCGATCTCGAAGTCGGCGACCGCATCCGTCTCGAGGGTTACCTCGGCGGTGCCCGGCGTCGCTCCGGACCAGGTCTCCGCGAACAGGTCGACACCCTCGCGGACCGCGTCGAGCGCGTCCTCGGCGGGCTCGGCGGAGGCGTGACGAACGATCTCGAGGGTCAGATCACCGTCGCTGCCGGTAGCCGCGCCGACTCCCGATACAGCGGCTGTTCCGGCCACGGTACAGGCACACGCGAGAACACGACGGCGGGTTGGCATGGAACGCTCTAGGGAACGATGCGAGTGTGATCATATCGTCTTTCCGGCCGAGAGGAGGGTTGGGGCTGCCACTGACGCCGGTCCCGACCGCTGTCAGCGGTCCGGTTCCCGAACCCGCTCGCCGTCGGCCGTCTCGGGGAAGACTTTCCCCGGGTTGAGCGTATCCGTTGGGTCAAACGCTTGCTTGACCGATCGCATGGCCTCGACCGCGCCCGCGCCGTGTTCCGGCTCGAGGTACGGCTGTTTCCCCTCGCCGATGCCGTGTTCGCCGGTCGCCGTGCCGCCCAGTTCGATGGCGAGTTCGACGATCTCCCGGTAGAGGGCCTCGCCGCGCTCGAGCTGGTCGGGCTCGCTCGGGTCGGCGAGGACGCTGTAGTGGAGGTTGCCGTCGCCCGCGTGGCCGAAGCAGGGGACCAGCAGGTCGTACTCGTCGGCGAGTCGCTTCGCCTCGCGGACCACCTCGGGGTAGGCGCTGATCGGCACCGTCACGTCGCCCGGATGGAGCGACTCGAGGTCGGGGTCGTAGCTCCTGACGGCGAAGGCCAGTTCCCGCCGGGCCTCCCAGAGGGCGGCCATCTCGTCGTCGTCCTCGCTCATCTCGAAGCGGGCGACGTCGTGGTCCTCGAAGATCGTTCGGCAGAGGTCGATCTCCGCCTCGATCCCGTGGTTGGCGTGGAACTCGAGGAAGACCATCGGCGCGTCGGGCAGGCCGGTGTCGAGGTAGTCGTTGGCCATCCGAGCGCTCAGCCCGTCGACGAGCTCGATCTTGGCGACGTCGACCTCGGTCCGGACCGCGTCGAAGACCGCCTCGGCGGCGTCGTCCAGCGTCTCGAAGATCGCCCGTCCGCCACGGATCTGCTCGGGCCGGCCGGCCAGCTCGAGGGTGGCCTCGGTGACCACCGCCAGCGTCCCCTCGCTGCCGACCAGCAGGTCGGTCAGGTTGTAGCCGCTCGAGGTCTTGATCGCCCGCGAGCCGGTCCGGACGACGGTGCCGTCCGCGAGGACGGCCTCGAGCCCGAGGACCCAGTCGGCGATCTCGCCGTAGCGGACCGTCCCCATCCCGCTGGCGTCGGTCGAGATCATGCCGCCGATCGTCGAGATATCGCCCGAGGAGGGCAACGGCGGGAAGAAGAGGCCGTCGCCGGCGACGTGTTCGTCGACGTCGGAGCCGATGATCCCCGGGCCGACGTCGATCTGGAAGTCGTCGGGCCGGTAGTCGACCACCGCGTCCATCCGGGTCAGGTCGAGGCTGATTCCGCCGTGGGCCGGGACGGCGTTGCCCTCGAGGCCCGTCCCGGCCGCGTAGGGTGTGACGGGCACGCCGCGGTCGGTCGCCGCCGACAGCACTGCCGAGACGTCCGCGGTCCGCTCGGGCCAGACGACCGCGTCGGGCATGACCCCGCCCGACTCCTCGGTCCCCCAGTCCGTCGCGTGTGATTCGCGTCGGCCGTCCGCGAACGACAGCTGGTCGTCCCCGAGGTCGAGGTCCTCGAGGAACGAACAATCGTGTGCCATGCATGCATGTTAGACACTGACAGTATCAACGTTTCCCACTGGGTCGTACGCGGATCGCTCGAGACGACCTCGTGACTCGGGTATATATCCCTCGTATCCGACGGTATAATAACAGTATCCAACATATATAAATTATAATCGCCTTTTACTGGATTCTGCCAGCACAATCGTATGCCAGAGCAAAATGGCACACGGAACCGGACGAATCGGCGCGGCTTTCTCGAGAGCATCGGCACCACCTCGGTCGCTGGCGGCCTCGCGGCGGTTCTCGCCCAGCGCGATATCGTCCAGCCCGTCGCCGCGGCGTCGGCGACGGATCCGAGCGTCTTCGCCGTCGACGAGACAGCCGATCCCGACGCGACGTTTCCGCAGTCGGTGGCCAGCGGCGGGCCGACCTCGAGCGGCGCTATTCTCTGGACGCGGATCGCCCCCAGTGCGGTCGTCTCCGAGGAGCCGATCGGTGTCCAGGTCGCGACCGACGACAGTTTCGAGGAGCCGGTCTACGAGGGAACGGTCCCCGCCGATCGACTCTCGAGTACACACGATTACACGGTCAAAGTCGATCTCGACGGCGTTCTCGAGTCGGATCGGCGCTACTACTACCGGTTCGTCTACGACGGCGTCGCGACACGGACCGGTCGCTGTCGGACGCTGCCGGCGGCCGGCGCGAGCCCCGATTCGCTGTCGTTCGCGGTCCTTACGTGTCAGGACTACCAGAACGGGTACTACGGAGCCTACCGCCATCTCGCGGCCGAAGACGTCGACTTCGTCGTCCACCTCGGCGACTTCATTTACGAGTCCGCCGACGGTGCCTACACCTCGCCGACGACGGATATCAAGGACGGGCGCGACATCGACCTCCCCAGCGGCGCCGGTCTGGCGGAGTCCCTGGCCGACTTCCGGACGCTGTATCGAACCTACAAGGGGAACGAATTCCTCCAGGAGGGCCTCGAGCAACACACCGTTGTTCACGGCTGGGACGACCACGAGATCGGGAACAATCGATACTGGGACGAGGAAGCGAACGCGCCGGTGTTGCCGGATACGGACGGCGGCGAGCAGCCCGAGCGGGCGATGGAGATCACGGCCGACGGCATCCAGGCGTGGGTCGAGTACGTTCCCGCCCGCGTCGAGTTCGATCCGAACGAGTCGGCACTGCAGGACCAGCTCCGATTGTGGCGGGATCTCCAGTTCGGCGACCTCGTCGATCTGACCGTCACCGACGAACGCCTCTATCGCGACGGGCCACCCTGTGGCGACGCACGGATCACCTGTACGGATGAGGAAGCGCAGGGGCGGACGATGCTCGGCCACGAACAGAAACAGTATTTCACGGAGTGGGTCAGCGAGTCCGATGCCGTCTGGTCGGTCTGGGCCAACGAGGTGCTGACGATGCCCCTGACCATCGGCGACAACTGGTCGCAGATCGAACTGCTCCACGACTCGTGGGACGGCTTCCAGCACGAACGCTGGGAACTCATGCAACACGTCGCGGACGTCGATCCACGCAACTTCGTCGTCCTGACCGGCGACCTCCACGCGTCGCTTGCCGGCCACGTGAAAGCCGGCTACGGCGAAATCGAGCCGTTCGAGACGTACGACCGAATCGGTGTCGAGCTGATGACTCCCGCCGTTACGAGCGTCAACGCCGCCGACGTCGTCGATTTCCCGAGTGACTGGGACGACGACGCGCTCGCGGAGTTGACCAAAGATCAAAACGACCACCTCGAGTACGTCGACTGGCATCAGCACGGCTACGCCGTCGTCGAGTTCACCCGCGATCACTGTACGTACACCGTGTACGGCGTCGACAAAGATGCGGACCCGCGGGATGCCGAGCAGTCGACCCTCGCCCGATATCGCACTCCGGACGGCGACCCGTCCCTCACGGAACTGTAGGCACACAGTGGGTGGATCGCCGCGAGCGGTTCGCCGGAGATGTGACGACCCTCCCATCGCGGTGATCGGTCGCGCACGTGACTGGACGGAAACGCTACAGATTTATGTGAGTCCGTGACGCGGTGTGCGGTGATGGCAGACCGAACCACGACTCGACGGCCGACGCGGAGGGGAGCCCGATGAACGCCGAACTCGACTTGCTGGTCCGGCTCGGGGACTACGACCGCCCGCAGGGCGTCGCCGAGCGTGCCGTCCAGGCCGAGGAACTGGGTTTCGACCGGATCACGGTCGGTGAGACGACCGGCTGGAACATCGTGCCGCCGCTGACGCTGGCGGCCGACCAGACCGACGAACTGGGCATCTCCAACGACGTCATCTCGCCGTACGGCCGGACGCCGTCGATGCTCGCCCAGACCGCGCTGACGATGCAGGCGGCCGCCGACGGCCGCTTCCGGTTCGGGATCGGCCCGAGTTCGCCCGCGATCACCGAGCGCTGGCACGGCCAGGAGTTCGACCGGCCGCTCCGGCGCACCCGGGAAGTGATCGAGATCATGCGCAACGTCTACGAGGAGGGCAACCCCGCCTACGAGGGCGACATCTTCGAGATCGCCGGGCTGGGCTACGAGCGCGGCCCGAGCGAGAACCCGCCGCCGATCGACGTCGGCACCCTCGGCCCCAAGGCCACCGAGATGGCCGGCCGCTTCGGCGACGGCTGGGCCCCGCAGATGTTCACGAAAGACGGCCTGCGCGACCGCCTCGAGGACTTAGAGCGCGGCGCGGAACTCGGCGGGAAGGACCTCTCGGACCTGCGGGTCGCGCCGATCGTCCGCGGGATCGCCAGCGAGGACCGCGAGGCTGCCCGCGAAAAAGCCCGCGGCACGATCGCGTTCATGCTCGGCGCGTACGGTCCCTACTACGGTAACTCGGTCGCCGAGCAAGGGTACCCCGACGTCGTCGAGGCGGTCCGAGCCGCCTGGGACGACCGCGACACCGACGCGATGGCCGCTGCCCTGCCCGACGAGGTCCTCGACGAACTCGCGTTCGCGGGCACCCCCGACGAGGTCCGCGAGTGGCTCGCGGAGTACGCCGCCATCGAGGGCGTCGACGCCGTCCGTATCGGGTTCGTCGACGGGATGAGCGAGGACGACAAGCGGACGACGATGGAAGCGGTCGCCGACCTCGTCTAATCGCCGGATCGGTCCTCCATCGCGATCGCAGCCGTCTCGAGCGGGCCCTCCTACGACGTGACACGCAGTGTGGTGTTTCGATCTGACTCACAAGTTGCATATATACGTCCCGGACCCTACCGGGGATATGATCCCACTACTGCGGTCGCCCGAGCGCCTCACCGCGTTCGGTGAAGATGCCGACGCCGTCGATACGGCGATGGATCTGCTTGCCGACGGGCGACGCCGCGCGGCGCTGCAGTATCTCGCGGAGACGGGTGGCGACGCCACGCTCACGGAACTGGCGGTCGAGATCGCCGCGCAGGAGGCCGGCGTGGAGCCGAACGCGATCTCGGACCACAGCGACGTTTCCTCGCGGGAGCGCCGCGCCGTCCGAATCTCGCTGCATCACACCCACATCCCGAAACTGACGACCGCCGAGGTCGTGGACTACGACACCGAGACCGAGACGATCACGCTTACCGACCACGGACGAACCCTGCTCGAGCGGGCGGACGCGGTTCAGGTGTCCGCCTGACCGGCCGACTGCGCTGTTTTCACCGAGAACTGCGGTCCGTTACGGCTCGATCACGAGTTTGCCGAGGAAGCTATCTTCCATGACCGCACGCTGGGCCTCGGCGGCCTCCTCGAGGTCGTAGCTTCTGGCCACGTCGATCGAGAGCTTCCCGGTGTCCATGAGGTGGGCGACGCCCCGCATCGGCACGCGCAGGTCCGGCGTGTTGAACATGCTCATGAACTGGTAGGAGACGTCTTTCGAGCGGGCCGCGCCGTCGTTCGTAAAGCCCGGATCGGGGCTGTTCTCGCCAATGCCGACGACGCGAGCGCCCGTCGCGGCGACGTCGGCGTCGAACTGCAGGTAGTCGTCGAGGCGGTGGTCGAGGACGGCGTCGACCCCGCCGTCGGCCGCCTCGCGGACGGCGTCGGCCAGATCGTCCCGGCCGTAGTCAAGCACCGTCTCGGCACCGTAGTCGGCCAGTTCGTCGTGGTACTCCTCGGACGCGGTCGTGATCACCCGCGCGCTTACCGCGGCCGCGATCTGGACGGCCGCGTGGCCGACGCCGCCGGAGCCGCCGTGGACCAGACAGTACTCCGCGGGCTCGAGGTCGGCGTGGTCGATCAGCGCGCGCCAGGCAGTGACGGCGGCGACGCCGGCCCCGCCCGCTTCGGTGAGGTCCGCGCTATCCGGGAGGTGGACCACGCGATCCGTCGGGATCGTCGCGTACTCGGCGTAGGAACCCTGCGAGCCGCCGTTACCGATCCCGGTCCCGTAGACGCGGTCCCCCTCCGCGAAGCCCTCGACGGCCTCGCCGGTCGCCGCGACGGTTCCCGCGACGTCGACGCCCGGCGTGAACGGCAGGCCGACCGGTTCGTACGAGCCGTCCCGGAAGTAGGTATCGACGGGGTTGATCCCCGCCGCGGCGACCTCGACGAGCAACTCGTCGGCGGCCGGTTCGGGCCGCTCGATCTCCTCGACCTGCAGTACGTCCGCGTCGCCATGTTCGTGAAGGCGTACAGCGCGCATCTCGTTCGAACACACGGATCGGGACGGTAAAACGGTACACGTGACGGCAGGGGAGACGGCGACTTTCTCGGCGACAGAGAAAGCTGCATGGAAGACCGGAGAAACCGAACGGCTTGAGCGAGCTACTGGACGGCTCGAGTCGCGTCGTCGATGATCTCGAGTGCCTCCTTCAGCTCCTCGGTCCCGGTCGCGTAGGACAGTCGCGCGTAGCCCTCGCCGTTCGCGCCGAAGGCGTCACCGGGGACGACGACGACGCCGCGATCCAGCACCTCGTCACACCAGCCCTCGGGTACTTTCGGCATCGCGTAGAACGCGCCTTCGGGGGTGGGTACCTCGAGGCCCGCGTCGGTGAGCCCGTCGAGGACGAGGTCCCGGCGCTGCTCGAAGGTCTCGACCATCTCCGTGACCTGATCCTGGGGGCCGGTCAGAGCGGCCTCGGCGGCGTACTGGGCGGGCGCGGAGGCACAGGCCTGCCCGTACTGGTGGACCCGCAGCATCCGCTCGATGCGGCGGTTCGAGCCGACGACCCAGCCGAGCCGCCAGCCGGTCATCGAGTAGGTCTTCGAGCAGGCGCTGACGACGACGACGTTGTCCGTCTCGGCGAACTCGAGCGGCGAACGATGCTCGCCCTCGAAGACGATGTGTTCGTAGACTTCGTCCGAAATACAGAGGACGTCGTGTTCGTCGGCGATACGGGCGAACTCGCGCATGTCGGCCTCGCTCTGGACGGCCCCGGTCGGGTTCGCGGGGCTGTTGACGACGAACGCCGCGGTCTCCTCGGTGATGGCGTCCTCGACGGTCGCGGGATCGAGGGTGAGGTCCTCCCGCAGCCCGACCGGCTTCGGCGTGCCGTCGGCGATGTGGGTCAGGGCGTCGTAGGAGACGAAGCCCGGATCGGGGAAGACGACCTCCTCGCCGGGGTTGACGTGGGCCTCGAGCGCCAGATGCAGGGCCTCGCTCCCGCCGGAGGTCGCGATCACGTCGGCGGGATCGACCGCGAGGCCGTAGTCGCGGTCGTACTTCGCGGAAATCGCTTCCCGGAGCTGTTCGGTCCCCTTGTTCGAGGTGTAGGCGTCGGCCTGCCCCGACTCGATGGCCTCGATGGCCCCGCGCCGAGCGTGGGCCGGAGTGGGGAAGTCCGGCTGGCCGAGGCCGAGGTTGATGGCGTCCTCGCCAGCGGCCTCGAAGACCTCCCGGATACCGCTGATCGACACCTGCTCGACTCGGTCTGCAAAGTCAGTCATGGCTAGACGGGGGATGCCGACCCCGATAACTCTTGATGTGTCTGTCCGCTATCATCCGCTCTCGACGTTCAACGAGGCCTGATACTCTTGTCTGCGAAACTGAAGAAGCCACAAGGAATATGCCGCTCGTAACGTACCCACCTGTAATGACTCTCTCTCGACGATCGCTGCTCGCCGCGGGCGCGACCGGGACGATCGCGCTCACCGCCGGCTGTATCGACGTCGTCCTCGGGAACGAGCCGCTCGCGTTCGATTCGGACGCCGTTCGCCCGACCGACGACGCGCTCGAGGAGACGGGCTACGCGGAAGACGACGTCAGCCAGCGAACGATCGACCGCTCGGTCGAACTTCCCGGCGGCGTCGAGCGCCAGGTCGAGGCCTCGATCGCGACGGCGATCTACTCGAAGGCCGTGGAGTATCAGGGTGAAGAGCGCGACGGGGCCGCCGTCGCCGCCGTCTCCATCCCGGGGATGGAGGTCGCAGGCCGATCGCTCAACCCGATCGACGATCTGTCCAACGAGGAGTTACTCGACCGGTTCCTCGGCGAGTTCGAGGGCGGCCAGGGCGATATCAGTAACATCCAGCACCAGGAGACGTTCGGCCTCGATATCCTCGGGGACGGCCGCGAGGTCGACCGGTTCCTCGGCGAGTCCGAACTCGGCGGCGAGCCGATCGACGTCGAGATCAAACTCACCTCTTTCGATCACGAGGGCGATCTGCTCGTCCTCCTTGGCACCTATCCGAAACTGCTCACCGAGGAATCGGCCAACGCCGAGGTCCTGCTCGAGTCCGTCGAACACCCGGCCTAACGACCGGCGACCGGGTCGCTCCGGCGGTTAGTTTGCGATTGGAACCTCGCCTCTCGAGCGGTCGGTAACTAAACGGCGAAGGCAGTACCGGAACCGACGACGGAAAAAGCGCGAATCAGTCGGAATCGACGGCGGTCTCAGTAGAACTCGCGGACGAGATCCATCGCGTCCTCGGGCGCGCCGTCGGGGATCTCGGACATGTCCTCGGTGACGCCGTGTTTCTCGTGGTAGGGAACCGAGTTCTCGTCCTGGTACATGACGCCCTGATACTCCTTCTCGCTGTCGAGGATGACCTCCTTGGCGGCCTCGTAGTCGTGGGGGTCGTGGTCCTCGTCTTCCTGCAGGTCGACGAGGCTGTCGCGGAAGTAGTCGTAGGTGTCGACGTCGTTGAACGTGACACAGGGGCTGAAGACGTTGACGAAGCCGAAGCCGTCGTGTTCGATGGCCTTCTCGACGATCTCGGCGTGGCGCATCGCGTCCGAGCTAAAGGACTGAGCGATGAAGCTCGCGCCGGAGGCGAGCGCGAGTGCGAGCGGGTTGACCGGCGGCTGCTTCGGCCCTTCGGGAGTCGTACTGGTCTCGAAGTCCGACCGCGAGGTTGGCGACGCCTGGCCCTTGGTCAGGCCGTAGATGCGGTTGTCCATGACCACGTAGGTCATGTCGACGTTCCGGCGGACGGCGTGGACGAAGTGACCGGCACCGATCGAGTAGCCGTCACCGTCGCCGCCGGCGACCATGACCTCGACGTCGGGTCGGGCCATCTTGACACCGGTGCCGACCGGGAGCGCACGGCCGTGGACCCCGTGAAGGGCGTAGCTGTGCATGTAGGTCCCGATCTTGCCGGAACAGCCGATCCCGGCGACGACGAACGTGTTGTCGGGGTCGTTGCCGGTGTTGGCCAGCGCTTTCATCATGCCGTTCATCGTCCCGAAGTCGCCGCAGCCGGGACACCACGTTGGCTGCTTGTCGGATTTGAAGTCGGTGAATCGAACGTCGGAGCTCATTATGCGGGTACCTCCTCGGTGAGTTTCTCGGTGATATCGTCTGCGAGTTCGTCGGCCTTGAATCGCACGCCGGTGTACTTGTTGATCCGCTTGACGCGGGTCAACACGTCGTGTTCGATCACGTCCGCGAACTGTCCGTTCGCGTTACACTCGACGACGATCGTCTCGTCGGCGGCCTCGATCTCCTCGGTCAGGTCGGGTCGCGGGAAGATATAGGGCACTGAGATCACGTGGACGTCGATCCCGTCCTCCTCGAGGTACTCGAGCGCCTCGACGAGCGCGCCCTCGTTCGATCCCCACGAGATGACGAGGTTGTCCGCGTCCGGATCGCCGAACTCGCGGTAGTCCCAGTCCTCGTTCTCCCTCGCGGTCTCGACCTTGCGGTTGCGCTTGTCGACCTGCTGGACGCGTTCGTCCTCTTCTTCGGTCCGGCGGCCGAGTTCGTCGTGTTCGAGGCCGGTAGACATGTGGGCAGCGTCGGTCGTCCCGGGGATGGCCCGCGGGCTGACGCCGTCCTCGGTGACGGCGTGGGCACGGAAGTGGCCCTGCGCGTCGAGCCACTCGTCGACCTCGTCCTCGTCGACGAGCTTGCCGCGGTCGATCTCGACCTCGCTCATGTCGAAGGCCTCCGGCGGGAACGTCTGCTCGGTGACCGACATCGCCAGGTCCGAGACCAGGAAGACCGGGGTCTGGTACTTCTCGGCGAGGTTGAACGCCTCGACGGTCTTCCAGAAACACTCGGTGATCGACGTGGGTGCGACGACGAACCGCGGAACCTCGCCGTGGCCGCCGTACAGCGCCATGTTGAGGTCGCCCTGCTCCTGTTTCGTCGGCATCCCGGTCGAGGGACCGGATCGCTGGACGTCGGCGATGACCAGCGGCGTTTCGCTGGTCGCGACGAGACCGAACGTCTCGGTCATGAGGTCGATCCCGGCTCCCGACGTGGCGGTCATCGCTCGAGCGCCCGCCCGTGCGCCGCCGAGTGCCATGTTGATCGCCGACAGCTCGTCTTCGGCCTGCACGACGTGGCCGCCGTAGTCCTCGATACGCCCGGTCAGGTACTCCATGATCGAGGTCGCGGGCGTGATCGGATAACCGGCGTAGAACCGGCAGCCGGCCGCGAGCGCGCCCATGCCGATGGCTTCGTTGCCGTTGAGCAGGACGTAGTCGTTGTCGGTGGTCTCGACGTTGTAGCCGAGGTGGCTCAGGTCGTAGTTCTCCTCGACGTACTCCTGGCCCGCGCGAGCGGCTTCCTTGTTGTTCTCGACGATCTTCGAGCCCTTGCCGCCGAAGCGCTTCTCGAGGGCCTCGTCCAGATACTCGACGTCGAAGCCGGTGATCTTACACGCCGCGCCCAGCGCGACGATGTTGCGCATGATCGCGCCGCCGGCCTCCTCGGCCAGCGATTTCAGCGGGACGTCGACCGCGGTCATCTCGTCGGGGATCTCCGCGTCCCACGAGCGCTCGCCGTCGTAGATGATGGCGCTGCCCTCGTGGAGTTCGTCCAAGTTCTCGTCGATGGTCCGCTGTGTCAGGGCGACGAGAATGTCGAGGCGGTCCACGACGCTTTGGACCTGCTCGACGGACGTCCGAATCTTGTAGGCTGTGTAGCCGCCACGGATTCGCGACGCGAAGTCTTTGGAGGTGAATACGTGTCTTCCGGCCCGGGACAGTGCCTGAGCGAAGATTTTTCCGGTGGAGTCGATACCGTCACCGGCCTCGCCTCCGATCGCCCAGTTGAGATCCTCAGCCATGTTATGAGGCCCCTTGCCCCCCATAAATGAAAAGGCTTCTGAAACCCCAAGCGGACCACCGCATCAGTGGTGGATATGTTCGGGATGGAAGGACAGTTGGTTATTAATCGTTAGGAATTGTGGGGCGAGAGTTTACGAGAGAAAGAAACACGGAAGCGAGTGAATGTGTGTGGTAATCACACGGTATCGTCTCCCATCGAAACGGCCGCTCGCGAGGGTCGCGGCGAACGGAACGCCTTTTCAATCCGCCGACGAACGGGTTCGACATGGATGGGACGCCAGTCACGGTCGCATCGGTCGGCGAGGTCGGTCCCGACACCGTCGCGCTCGAACTCGAGACGCCCGCGGGGTTCGACGCCCTCCCCGGGCAGTTCGTCCTCTTGCGGGCCGCCCCCGAGGACGAGGAGATCGCTCGCCACTACACGCTCTCCTCGCCGACGGTCGGCGAGACGTTCGAACTCACCGTCGGGATCGACCCCGAGGGCGACCTCTCGCCGTGGCTCGCGGGCCTCGAGGGCGGCGAGACCGTCCACGTCGAAGGCCCGTTCGGCCGGATCACCTACGACGACGACGGTGACGTCGTCGCCGCCGCCGGGGGTCCGGGAGTCGGTGCGGGAGTCGCGGTCGCCGAGGCCGCTCACGAGGCCGGTCACGACGCCACCGTGATCTATCAGGCCGACGAACCCGCCCACACCGACCGGCTCGAGGCGCTGTCGGACGCGGGTGCGACCGTGGTCTTTATCGATGACGGCGCGGCCGAGGAACTGGCCGATGCGATCGCAACACACTACGAGGCCGGTCAGGTCTACGCATTCGGCTTCGACGACTTCGTCACCGCTATCGCGGACGCGATCGAGGCCGCGGGCGGCGATCCCGACGACGCGCTGATCGAGAACTTCGGGTAATCGGCCGGCTCACCGGCCACCGACTCGAGGTGGCGACGCCGTCACTCCCGCGACGCCGTTGCTAGCGTGACGCCGATCCCCTCGAGTGGGGTCAGTCCGGCCACAACAGTTGCCTCTCTTCGGAACTGAAAGTCCGTCGATAGAACAGGTACGAAGCCGTGACAAAGGTGTTTATGCCCGATCGGTGTGGGAGCGCGTATGCGACGTCGTGATCTCCTCGCGCTCACGACCGGAGCGGCGTGTGGCCTGGCCGGCTGTGCCGACTCGCGGTTCGAGCGGCTCCAGTCGGAGCGGCCCGACGTCGACGGCTCGAGCGACGATACCGATCGTCGAGGCAGCGAGTCCGCCGGGCCCGACGCGATCGTGGTCGGGGACCCCGACGAGGTACCGTTCCTCGAGGCCCATCCGCCACACGAGTTCACCCTCCGCAACGACGGCGAGACCGAACGGACGGTCGCCGTGGTCGTTTCGGCCGACGACGCTGACGGCAGTGACTCGATCGACGGCGACGGGGAGGACGAACGGGACGAGCCGCTGCTCGACCGCAATCTCGATCTCGGGGCCGGCGAGGAACGGACGCTCGTGTTCGTCGAGCCACGATCGTATACGATCACGGTCACGTCGAGCCGCGACGGCGGCACGGGCGAGTCGACGGTCACCGACGGGATCAGTCGCCGGCCGTTCGATTGCGTTCGCTCTCGGACGACCGTCACGCTCTCCGAATCCGGCACGGAGACGGAGTCGACGTCGTCGTCGATCCCCTGCCCGGTGCCCGACGTAGCGGACGCATCGCTCGCGGTCGATAGCCGGGAGTGTGCGGGCCGGACCGACGGCGACGACGCGACCGTCGAGTTCGAAAACGAGCGTGTGCTGGTCGAGGGGTCGATCCGCATCCCGACGCCGTGTCACACCCTCGAGCTATCCGACGTAACCTACGACGACGGTCGCGACCTGCTCGTGGTCACCGTCGCCGTCGGCGAACAGGAGGCCGAGACCTGCGTCGACTGCCTCGGGACCGCCGACTACGAGGCCGGAATCGATCTCGAGGGTCGGTATCCCGGCCGGGTCGCGGTCGTCCACGCGACCGGCGACGAACGGCGGGTGATCACCACGAACGAGTTCGCCGCCGGGTAGCCCGGCGGTCGGGCAGACGGGCTGTTCGTCCGGTGCAACCGCGCGCGACGGTCGCGCCGGAGACGAGTCCGTCTCAGTGTTCGACGAGTTCGATCAGGATCCCGCCGGTGTCCTTGGGGTGGAGAAACGCCACCGAATGGCCCCACGCGCCCGGACGGGGTTCCTCGTCGATCAGCGTCACGTCGTGGTCCCGGACCGTCTCGAGAGCCCCCTCAATGTCGTCTGTCGCGAGCGCGAGGTGGTGGATTCCCGCCCCGTTGTCCTCGAGATAGCGCGCGATCGTCCCCTCCTCGATCGGCTCGAGCAGTTCGACATAGCCATCGCCACAGTCGAGGAAGACGACGCGCATGCCGTCGAACACCTCCTCGTGGGCGACCTCGAGACCGAAGAGATCGCCGTACAGCGTTGCGAGTCCCTGTGCGTCGTCGGTTGCGATGCCGGCGTGATCGAAGTGCATCGGCCTGTACTCCGGTCGATGGCCGTGTTACTGTTGTGATTTTTCGTGGCGTTTCGAGCCCGCATGGACCGGGAGACTGGCTCCAGTCGGACATCGACCACGGAAAACGGGATATCGGGACGAAGGTTCGTTCGGTCGCAGTCGACGATTCGAGCGCCGTCAGACCGCGCCGGGCTGGTACTCGCCGAACTCGTCGCGCATGACGTTACAGATCTCGCCGACCGTCGCGTAGGCCTTGACGGCGTCGATGATGTAGGGCATTACGTTCCGGTCGCTTTGGGCCGCGTCCCGCAGCGCCTCGAGCGCCGCGTCGACGGCCTCGTCGTCCCGGCGTTCGCGGGTCTGCTCGAGGCTGTCGATCTGGCGCTGTTGGTCCTCCTCGGTGATCTCCTGGACGTCCATCTCGGGCTCCCCGTCCTCGCTCTCGAACTCGTTGACGCCGACGATGACGCGCTCTTTCTCCTCGATCTCCTTCTGGCGATCGAAGGCGGTGTCCTGAATCTGGCGCTGGACCCACTGCTGCTCGACGGCCTCGAGCATGCCGCCGCGCTCGTCGACCTCGTCTAAGATCTCGTATGCCTCTTCCTCGACCTCGTCGGTCAGCGACTCGACGTAGTAACTCCCCGCCAAGGGGTCGATGGTGTCGGCCGCGCCCGACTCGTGGGCGAGGATCTGCTGGGTCCGCAACGCGGTTCGGACGGACTCCTCGGTCGGCAGCGCAAGCGCCTCGTCTTTCCCGTTCGTGTGCAGGCTCTGCGTGCCGCCGAGGACGGCCGCCAGCGCCTGATAGGCGACGCGGACGACGTTGTTCTCGATCTGCTGGGCGGTCAGCATCGAGCCGGCCGTCTGGGTGTGGAACTTGAGCTGTTTGGACTTGGGGTCGTCGGGGTCGAACCGCTCGTCGATGATGTCGTGCCACATCCGACGGGCCGCGCGGAACTTCGCGACCTCCTCGAAGATGTTGTTGTGGCCGTTGAAGAAGAAGGAAAGCTGCGGCGCGAACTCGTCGACGTCGAGGCCGGCCTCGATCGCCGTCTCGACGTACTCGATGCCGTTACCGAGCGTAAAGGCCAGTTCCTGCGCGGCCGTCGAACCCGCCTCGCGGATGTGATACCCCGAGATCGAGATGGTGTTGAACTTCGGCGTCTCCTCGGCACAGAACTCGAAGATGTCCGTGATGATCCGCATCGAGGGCTCGGGCGGATAGATGTAGGTGTTGCGTGCGATGTATTCTTTGAGGAGGTCGTTCTGGATCGTCCCCCGCAGCTCCGAGCGATCGACCCCCTGCTGGTCGCCGACCGCGATGTACATCGCCAACAGCACCGACGCGGGCGCGTTGATCGTCATCGAGGTCGAGACCTCGTCCAGCGGGATGCCGTCGAAGACGGTCTCCATGTCCTCGAGCGAGTCGATCGCGACGCCGGCCTTGCCGACCTCGCCGGCGGCCATGTCGGCGTCGGAGTCATAGCCCATCTGGGTCGGCAGGTCGAAGGCCATCGACAGCCCCGTCTGACCCTCGTCGAGCAGGTAGTGATAGCGCTCGTTGGTGTCTTCCGGTGTCGAGAACCCGGCGTACTGGCGCATCGTCCAGAGCCGGCCGCGGTAGCCGGTCGAGTAGACGCCGCGCGTGTACGGCGGCTCGCCCGGATTGCCGAGATCGTCCTCGTAGTCGAGATCGCCCACGTCGTCGGGCGTGTAGAGCCGATCGACCTCTTGCCCCCCCGTGTCGGTCGTAAACGTTTCCTTGCGCTCGCCGAAGCGCTCGATGACGGGTTCGACTTCCGCCTCGTGCCACTCCTCCTTGCTGGCACGGATCTCCTCGAGTTCGTCGGGATCGAACATTATGATTACCGAGGACCGGCCGGGGCTTGAAGGTTGATGAACACGGCGAGATCTGCGGCCGGCGACGCGGTCGCGTCGCCGACGGCTCAGAGGGTTTCCTGTCCCGACGTCCCGGTGGGACCGCGACCATCCCGCGGTCCCACCGGGACTGACGGACAGGAGACCGTATCACACGCTATCCTCGGGGTCGTGTCGGGCGGCCATCCGCGCAGCCTCCTCGGCGTAGCGCTCCTGGGTCGCCACGTCGTCGACGGTACCAAGCGAGTTCGGCGGCACGACCAGACTCGCCTTCGTCTCGCGAGCGGGGCCGCCGAAGCTCGTCAGGGCACGCTCACGCCGGTGATACCGCCGGCCGTCTTCGGTCGCGTACACGAGGATGACGATGTTGAGTTCGTCGTCGCCGTAGGTTCGCTCGACGAGCCAGACGCGGACGCCGTCGTCGTCATCGGCCGGGTCACCGTGATCCGCCGTCTCTCCCGCGTCGGTCCGGTCGCCCGTCTCGTCGGATCGGTTCGTCTCCATGAGAGTCACTCGTGTCGCCACGGCCACTTATCTTTCGCGGCGTCGACGGCACGCGTATGTCCGGCGACGCGTCGCTCGAGGAGTCCGCTGAGGCGTCGACGCCGGCCCGCGGCGGTGACGACCGTCGCCGCGCGGCCCGCTACGTCGCGCCGTTTCTGGCGATCGGGGCCGGGCACCTCCTGCTCTTGCTGGTGTGGGGGCTGGACCCGCTGTGGGCCTTCGCCGTTGCGCCGCCGATCGTCTTTCTCTGTGGAATTTGCTGGGTCGCGTTCCGCCACGGGTTTCACGAGCGCGCCGGCCGACCGGGATCGAGTCGCTGACGGAAGCGTCGCCATCCGACTCATCGACCCGTGTCGTACTTGTACGTCGCCGACTCGGGATCGATGCCGAAGTCCTCGGGCGACTCGTCGTCGTCGGCCTCGGCCCGGCCCTCGGGGGCATGTTTGAACGCCTCGCGAAGCCGATCGGGGACCCGGAACTCGGCACCGTCGATCGCCAGCGGCTTCGCGTCCGGATCCGCCCCCTCGCGCTTGGCCTCGAGTCGCTCCCGGAGGACCGGCGGCAGCGCCGACTCGTCGACCCGCTGGAAGCCGAACTGGGCGAGGTAGGCACCCTCGCCGGTCAGGGCGTAGACGGTGTCGAACCCCTCGTCGCCGGCGTACTCCGCGAGCCGTTCGACGACGTGGGCGCCGACCCCCTGTCCGCGCCAGCCCTCGAGGACGCCGATGCTGGTCAGTTCGCAGACATCGTCGCCGTCGTCGGGCTTGTGGACGCGGATGCGGCCGAAGCCGGCCTTCTCGCCGGACGCCTCGTCGATCGCCACGACGTAGTCGCGCGAGCGGAACGCCGTTTCGTCGAGCCCCATCGACTCGATGTGGTCGAGCAGCCAGACCTCTTCCCTGTTTTTCGCGTCCCGCACGTACATGTCTCGGCGTAGGCGACGTGCGGCCAAAAGCGTTTGTGGGTTGGCAGGATTGCCCCGGGGGTGAACGGGCCGAACGGACGACAGCCCAGACGAATGTTTATTCAGTCAACTATACAGACATAATTCGAGTGTTTGGATGATTTTGGCCCCAAGAGGACCCATTCAAACCAGACTTCCGGGAATATAGTTGCGATAGCCGAAACTTTATCCTTTGTCATGACAACTATTGGCATGAGATGGCCGAATGCGATACCTGCGGTGACGACGTACGGCGACGGTTCCGACACCGACGGCGGACCGAGGCGATGACACACCGCCGAACCGAGCGCGTCTGTGCGAGCTGTCACCCCGATCTCCCGGACGCGGTCGCGCCCGACGACCCGGGCGGGGGCACAGCGGACGAGCGTGGCGGGCGGGCGATCGCGGACGGCGGGACGCACCGTGCCTGTCCGGTCTGTTCGGGGGCCACGATCACCGACGGAACGTCGGACACCTGCCTCGAGTGCGGGTGGACCACCAACCGGTAGCCGACCGACGAGTCCACAGGATTACGGGGGCGGTACCCCTAACAACGTAGCCCGGTCGACGAATAGCCGAGCTGACTACTCATGCGTAGTGAACGTCTCCACGGTTTCCCTCTCCGACTGTATCGAGCGCATCGAGACCGACCGCAAGACCGTCCGGTTCTGCAACGTGTCCGACCGAAGCAACGACGACGCGCTCGAGGCGTTCTTCGAACCCCACGACGTCGACCTCGAGTTCGTCGATGCGCCGGATCGCCCGGCGGACGTAGTCGACCTGCTCGCGGACGGTCGCCGGATCGAATCGAGTCCGCTCGCGGCGGTCCGTCGGTACGCCCGGGCCTGGGAGGAGTCGATGGCGGTCGGGTTGCGGGCCGACCCGCCGGCCGTGGTCACGGGACTCCGGGACAACTACTTCGAGTCCTACGACAAGCAGCGGATGATCATGGCCTCCCGGACCGTCGAGTTCCGGGCCTGGAACGGGGGCGAGGGCGAACTCCACGCGGGGTTCCAGCAACTGTCGAAGATCGACCACCAGCCGGAGGTGTACCGCGATCTGGCGACGTCGGACGTCGACGTTCACGTCTACGGCGAGCCCGACCGTCGACCGCGACCGGACGTCGACCTGACGACCCACGCCAGCACCGACGCGGAGGCCCGCCGCCACTGGTGGGTCGCCTATGACGGTGCCGGCGACGACGAGGAGAAACTCGTCTTGCTCGCCCAGGAGCGCGGCCCGAATCGGTTCTACGGCTTCTGGACGGAACGACCCCCTATCGTCGACGACGTGATCGCCCGCATGGACCACCTGTGAGCGTTACCCCGCCGTCGCGCTGACGGTCTCGTCGGGGTCTCGAGCGCGCTCGAGCAGCCGTTCGATCCGGTCGTCCGTCGAGGGATGGGTCGACAGCAGCCGGCTCAGTGCGCCCTCGTCGTCGGGAGTAACGTACAGCGGTGCGAGCAGCCCGCGCGGGGGCTCCGCGGCCCGCTGGATTCGGCGGAGTGCGCGAGCCAGCGAGACCGGCTTGCCGGTCACCGCGGCGGCCCGATCGTCGGCGGCGTACTCCTGGCGACGCGAGTGGGCCCGGACCAGCAGCGTCACGGCCAGGAACGCGAACACCGCGCCCGACTCGAGTACCACCAGCAGCCGACCGAACGCCGTTCGCTGCCACGATCCCGGCCGCCCACGGAGCCACGCGACCGCCCGAGCGATCCCCGCGATCGGCAACAGGACCGGGGCCAACACGAGAAAGCCGAGCCCGGCGAGCGTCCGGAAACCGCTGTAGGCCAGCGTCTGGACGAACGCGTCGTAGCGCTCGAGGTGGGCGAGTTCGTGGGCCACCAGCGCCTCGAGTTCGTCGGGCGAGAGCAGTCGGAACAGCGACCGATCGAGGACGATCGTCCCGTTGCCCGCCGTGCCCAGCGCGAATGCGTTGGGCATCGGCAATCGTGCAAGCAGGACCGTCGGCGAGTCGACGTCCATCCGCGACTCGAGGCGATCGAGTCGCCGGAAGAGGCCAGGCGCGTGGGACCGGGGGAGTTCGACCGCCTCGAGGCTCGAGAGCAGTTGCGACGTGCCAAAGCGGTAGCTCAGTACGCCGCCGACGACGGCGACAGTGACGATCAACGCGAGCGTGCCGAGTGGACCCGGCGCGGTCACCCGAAGGACCGACAGCACCCAGTAGCTGACCGCGGCCAGCGCGAGGTACCACACCAGGACGGCGAGGCCGACAAGTGCCATCAGGAGCCGGGTCCCGTTTCCCGCTCGAGCGACGGACATCGTTGTCGGTCGCGTGTAGGGACGGCCGATTGAAACGGGTATCGGACGGCCCAACCCGATCGATCGTCGCTCGCCGACGGTCAGTGGTTCTGCTGAAACTCGAAGTACTGTCCCGCTCCGTCGGGGACGGGCCGAACCTCGATGAAGAGTCGGTCGTCCCGTTCGGGGTCGTCGGCGAGCGCCGGATAGAACTGATACGTCGCCCTCACCGGTGATCGGTCCAGCGCGACGGTCACGACGTACCCGTCGCTCTCGAGGACGTCGTCGACCGACAGTTCGGACGAGACGTCGTCCCCGGTCGGCGGCGGGAGTTCGTACTGTTCTCGGAGCGCGACCGCCTCCTGATACGTCTCCGCGTCCCGTCTCGTCGCCTCGACGGTCACCTCGTGTCGCGTCGAATCGAAGTTGAGAAGCGTCAGTGAGAGTGGCGACGGCTCCGAGAAGAACCCGGTACAGCCCGATAGCGCTCCCGCACTGAGGGCGCCGCCGAACGCGAGGACCGTTCGCCTCGAGAGTTGCATGCACCGAACGAGTTTCTGATATAAAATAACGGTTCCGGACGGACCGCGGTCGTCCGGAACTCCCGATCGCCCCGGCGAGCGCCGGGACGCCGTCACCGCCGGAACTACCCCGCCGACAGCGCCTCCTCGAGCCGATCCTCGATCGCGTCGAGTTCCGCGCGCAGTTCCTCGCCCTCGGCGTCAGCGAGGTCGTCGATCCGGTCGGCCAGCCCCTGCAGGCGGGTGTACTTCTCGTCCTCGTCGACGCCGACCTTCTGGACGTAGACGTCCTCCTCGACGTCGTAGACGGCGTCCTCCTCGAGGTCGGTCACGGCGAGTACGACGTCGAGTTTGTCCCGGTCGATGCCGGTGACCCACTCGTGGGGAATGCCGTGGTCGTCGAGCGCCTCGAAGATCGTCGCCTCGTCTTTCGGGCGCTGGCGCTCCCGCGTCGTCCGGCGGACGGTGCCGTAGCGGCCGTGCAGCCGCTGGTCCGGCCCGAGCCGCTCGAGCAGCGGCTCCCGCGCCGATCGCCGCAGGCGGTCGGCCCCGTGCTGGGCGTCGGAGGCCAGCACGTAGAGGTCGGTCAGCGCCTCGGTGTCGAGGGCGGCCGGATCGTCGGCGTCGATCCGCTCGAGGACGGCGGCGAGCAGGAGCGCGTCGTCGTGGACGCGCTCGGGCGGGTCCCGCGCGGCCGCCGCCGAGACGAGAAACGGGCTCTCCCCGCCGGCGGCGTCGGGATCGTACCGGATCGCGTCGCCGTCGGCCGTGTACGCCGCGGCCAGCGTCAGGACGCTGGCGTAGGGCTCGACGCCCGGCTGGAGCCCCTCGATCGGGACCGCCCCCTCGTCGAGTCGCTCGAGGAAGACGACGAACTGCTCGCGCCAGAGCGGCCGCGTCTCGCCGCTGTCGCCGAACCGAACGACGAGCCGGTCGTCGTCGGTGCGCTCGATCCCGAAGGGCCGCTCGGAGACCGGCGTCAGCAGCTCCGCACCCGGCTCGAGGGCCTCGCACTGTCGCCGGAGGCTCGTCCAGGTGTCGTCGGGTTCCATACGCTGGCTACGCGGACGGGGCTGAAAAAGCGCGGCCACGAATCTGCCACCGGCGTCACGACGGACGATCGCCGGGACTCAGTCGACGATCGAGGGCACGGCCGCGAGCGACGAGAGGTGATAGGTCGGATCGACGGCTACGTCCGTCGAGTCCGTGCCGGACCGCGAGAGCAGCGCCGAATCGATCCCGGCGTTGTCGGCCGCCCGCACGTCGACGGCCCTATCGCCGACGTACAGCGCCGACTCGGCCTCGAGATCGGCGAGCGCGGCCTCGATGTTCGTCGGATCGGGCTTGCGCCGGGCCAGGCCGGCCGGCGTCAGCGGACAGCCCCGAACCGTCTCGAACGGCGATCGGAACCCGAACCGGTCGAGCAGCGTCGAGACGACGGTCGGATGGTTGTCGCTGACGATCCCGAGCGGAACCTCGAGCGAACGGACCGCGGCGACGTCGTCGTAGGCCGAGCGCAGGCCTTGTTCGACGGACTCACACTGGGTCCGGACCAGTTCGCGGGCCGCTCGCTCACAGAACGTGTCGGCCTCGATGCCGAGGTCCCGACACCGCGTTGCGACCGCATCGAAGTCGCCGGCCATCAACTCGCGGACCGTCTCCGCCGCCGGGCCCGACCGCCCAAGCCGCTCGTAGACCCGCTCGAGGGCGTCGGCCAGTCGCTGGCTCGAGGGCGTCTCGACCACGACGCCGTCGAAGTCAAACAGGACCGTATCGTACTGCATTCGTCTCGACGGTGTCCGCTCGAGGGTCCTAAACCTGTCCGATCGGAACCGGGCACGCCGTCGTGTCACGACGACCCAAAGCTAAGGGGGTTCCCCTGCTATGGGGTATCATGCTCCACGCAGAAGGCCCGCTGCTCACCGTCGACGTGGACGAGCGGACCGCACGCAGGACGGATATCGACGAGTTGCTCGCGGACGCGATCGGCGGGCGGGCGGCCGCGACGGCGCTTGCCCACGAACGGATTCCCTTCGACGCCGACCCGTTCGGCCCGGAAAACCGGGTCTACGTCTCGACCGGTCCGCTCCAGCAGTCGCGGATGTCCTTTACCGGGCGGATGAACATGACCGGGCTCTCGCCGCTGACCGACGGCCTCGTCTCGGCCAACGCCGGCGGCTATCTCTCGCGGAACTTCGTCGGAACCGGGATCAGTACCCTCGAGATCGTCGGCCAGAGCGACGAGTTGCTCGCGGTCCACGTCACTGATTCTGGCGTCGAGTTCGAGCCGGTGCCCGACCTCGAGGGGGCCACGGTACCCGAAACGTCCGAGTACATGACCGAGCAGCATGATCTGGGTCCGGAACACTGCATCGCGATCGGGCCGGCAGGGGAGAATCTGGTGCGATTCGCCTCGGTAATGACCTTCGACTCGCGGGCCTTCGGCCGGGGCGGCCTCGGCGCGATACTGGGCGCGAAAAACGTCAAGTGCGTCACCTTCGAGGGCGACGCCGAGCCACCGGTCGAGATTCCGGACCCGCCGGAGTCGGAGATCCACCGCGAGGCCGCGACGGCAGACGACCGGATGCGCAGTCAGGGCACCGCGGGCGGCACCGAGTTCATCAACGACAACTTCTCGCTGCCGACGCGGTACTTTCGGGAGTACGAGTTCGAGGGGGCCGCCGACATCGGCGGCGACGCCGTCGAGGAAAAGAAGTACAAGAAAGGGGCCTGCTCGGCCTGTGCCTACGCCTGCAAGCTCCCGACCCGCGACGAGGAGACCGGCCTCGAGACCGAAGGGCCGGAGTTCGAGACGATCTACGCCTTCGGCTCGATGCAGGGGGTCGACGACGTCGTCGACGTCATGCAGTCGAACGAACTCTGTGACACGCTGGGGATGGACACCATCTCCGCGGGCGTCACGGTCGCGGCCTACCTCGAGAGCGAGGACGCGTTCGGCGATTCGGACCTCGCCCACGAGGTCACCGAAAAGATCGCCCGCCGCGAGGGGATCGGCGACCTGCTCGCGGAGGGCGTCGACCGCGCCCACGACGAGCTGGGGGTCGAGAACTACACCGTGAAGGGCATGGAGTTCGCCGCCCACGACGGCCGCGTCCTCCACGGGCAGGGGCTGTCCTACGCCGTCGCGAACCGCGGCGCCGACCACCTCTACGCCAGCATGCTCGCGCTGGAGTACAGCGGCGAACTCGACCCGCAGGGGACGCTCGGCAAGGCCGAGCGCCTGGTCGAACGGGAGGACCTCGCCGCGTTCCTCGACACCGGTATCGTCTGCGTCTTCGGGCGCGACTACGCCACCCCCGACCGACTCGAGGCGCTGTTCGACGCCGAGTACGAGGACTTGCTCGAGGTCGGTGCCCGGGCGGTGGAACTGGAACGTCACTTCAACAACCGGCGGGGGTTCGACCGGACGGACGACGACCTCCCCTACGAGATCCCCGACCTCGACGAAGCGATCGGCGAGTACTACGCGGCGCGGGGCTGGAACGACGACGGGACGGTCCCGACCCACGCGATCGAGTCGCCGCCCGCGCCGTCGGCCGACTGACCCGGTTCGCCGCGCGATCCCGCCGACGCACCGTCAGCCGCCGTACACCGACGGCACCAGCCGGATCACGGCTCCGTCCTCGAGCGGCGTCTCGAGCCCCTCGAGGTGGACGACGTTGCGTTCGTCCTTCGTGACGACCGTGTCCCCGGCCAGCCCCGCCCCGTCGTCGGCGACGAGTTCCCCCTCGAGGCCCGGAAACGCGGCCTCGAGGTCGGTCAGGAGGTCGCCGACGGTCTCGGCCTCGGTCTCGTAGCGAACGGTCTTCTCACCGACCGCGTCGCGGAAGGGGCCGAAGAAGGCGCACTCGAGTTGCACGACCCTCCGTTCGACGGGGCGGACCTTGAAATCGACGGGTCGAGCGGCGAGCGATGTCACGAACACGCGGTCGTGACACCGAGGGATCGTTCGGGACGGCTCGTGGCCGAAGCCGATCACCGTCGAGTCGACGCCGTCCCGCCGGCAGCGCCGGCCGCGATCACAATCCTGTTGGGCGTTCCCTTCGGAGAGCCGACCAGTGGCAACGTCGACACAGCGCCGACGGACGCTCTGGGTCGTGGTGGCCGCGGCGACGCTGACGGTCATGGCCGGGGCGATCCTCGGCCCGATCGTCCCCCAGATACGGGACGAACTCGGGGTGTCGGGGTCCGCGGCCGGCCTGATCATCACCACTCACGGCGGCGTGATCGTCCTCGCGAGCCCGCTCGTGGGATCGCTCGTCGACCGGATCGGGCCGCGTCGTCCCCTCGTTGGCGGCCTGTTCGTCTACGGCCTCGGCGGCGGCGCGGGACTGTTCGTCGACGCGTTCCTCCCGCTGCTGGCTTCCCGCGTCGTCCTCGGACTCGGGACCGCCGCGGTGTATACGTCGGTGACCGTCCTCATCTACGATCTCTACGAGGGGCAGGCGATGGAACGGGCGCTGGGCTATCGCAGCAGCGCGAACAGCGCCGGCGCGGCGGTCTGGCCCCTCGTCGGCGGCGTGGCCGGGAGCCTCGCGTGGAACGCCCCGTTCGGCATTTATCTCGTCGCGGTGCCGCTCGGCTTGCTGGCCGCGGCGACGGTCCCCGAGATGACGGCCTCGAGCGACGGGACCGATACCGCGGCGAACGGGAGCGGCCGGGCCGACGGGGCGGAACGCGGGGGCGGCGGCGTCCTCGCGGTCTTTCGTGACCGGCCAGCGCTTCCGCTAGTCTACCTGCTGTACTTCGGGGCGAACGCCCTGCTGTACGTGATCGTCGTCTACTACCCCCAGTTGCTCTCCGGCATCGGCGTGACCTCGTCGCTGCGGATCAGCCTCTATCTGGCTGCCAACGGCGCTGCGGGCGGCGTCTCGGCGATCGCCTACGACCGGCTGCTTGGCTACGCCGATCGATCGACGCTCGTCCTCGCGGCCTTCGGCCTCTGGGCCGGCGGGCTCGCGACCGCGACGGTCGTCGGGACCGCAGCGGGCGCGGCCCTGCCGGTGGTCCTGTTCGGACTCGGGATCGG
The DNA here is from genome assembly GCF_031165565.1 of Natrinema thermotolerans. Classification (NCBI taxonomy): domain Archaea; kingdom Methanobacteriati; phylum Methanobacteriota; class Halobacteria; order Halobacteriales; family Natrialbaceae; genus Natrinema; species Natrinema thermotolerans. Next base: position 183,731 of record NZ_CP101873.1, read on the forward strand.
ACTGGTCTTCCCGTCGACGTTCGCCTGGGTCGAGGCCCTCGCCCCGCCGGACCGACAGGGGCAGTTCAGTTCCTACATCGCCTCCTTCGGCTACACCGGGCAGTTCCTCTCGCCGGTCCTGTTCGGGGCGCTCGTTCCCCTCGCGGGCGTCGAGGGCGTCTTCGCCGCCGCCGCAGCGATCGCCGGTATCGCCGCCGTCGGACTGGGGACGAGCCGGCTCCGCGGCGCGGCGTCCTGAGCCCGCGTCCACCCCCCAGCCCTTTTGTCTGGGTGTGGATAGCCCGACCCGCATCCGATGTCGGACCCGACCCCGGCCGAGTCCCCGCGCCCCGAGTCGCTGTGGCTCGCCACGACCCCCACGACCGACTACGGCCCCCTCGAGGACGGTCTCACCGTCGACGCGGCCGTCATCGGCGGCGGAATCACCGGCCTTTCCGCCGCGATCGAACTGCAAGACGCCGGCCGCTCGGTCGCCGTCCTCGAGGCCGACCGGATCGTCGAGGGGACGACCGGGCACACGACGGCGAAGCTCACCTCCCAGCACGGACTGGTCTACGACCGGCTCGTTTCGCAGTTCGGCGCGGAGACGGCGCGCCAGTACGCCGCGGCGAACGAGGCGGCGATCGAGACGGTCGAACGCCGCGTCGAAGAGTTGGGCGTCGACTGTGACTTCCGCCGGACGCCGGCCTACACCTACGCCGCGTCACCCGACGATGTCGGCGAGATCCGCGACGAGGTCGAGGCCGCCCAGCGGGTCGATCTGCCGGCGTCGTACGTCGATGACACCCCGCTGCCGTTCGACGTGCCCGGCGCGGTCCGCTTCGACGAACAGGCCCAGTTCCACCCACGGAAGTACCTGCTCGCGATCGCCGAGCGGGTCCGCGACGACGGCGGCCACGTCTTCGAGGAGACCCGCGCGCTCGAGGTCGATCCCGGGTCGCCGTGTCGTATCGAGACCGATCACGGGACGGTCGTCGCCGACGACGTGGTCGTCGCGACCCACTTCCCGATCCTCGACCGGGCCGGCTACTTCGCGCGGATGCACCCCCACCGCGCGTACCTGCTGGCCGTCCGGATCGACGGGACGCCGCCCGAGGGGATGTACTACAACACGGCCACGCCGGCGGCGACGATGCGGCCGTACTCGGCCGCGGACGGCGAGGAGGACGATCTCCTCCTCGTGGGCGGCCAGAGCCACAAACCGAGCGTCGACGGCGTGCCGACCTCCGAGCGCTACCGCCGCTGCGAGACTTTCGCCCGCGAACACTTCGAGGTGGAGTCGGTCGAGTACCGCTGGTCGACGATGGACTATTCCCCCGTCGACTCCGTCCCCTATATCGGTCGGATCGATCCGCTGTCGGACCGGGTCTACGTCGGCACCGGGTTCAACGGCTGGGGAATGACGACCGGCACCGCCGCGGGAACGATCCTCGCCGACTTGATCGTCGAGGGCTCGAGCCCGTGGGCCGACGTCTTCGATCCCCAGCGGTTCACCCCGAAGGCGTCGGCCAAGCGCTTCCTCGAAGAGAACGCGACCGTCGGCGGGAGCTTCGTCGGCGACCGAATCGAGTCCCTGCTGGCCGCGCTCGGGGCCGACGGCGCTGATGACCTGCAACGGGGCGACGCCCGCGTCGTCCGACGTGCGGGCCAGCCCGTCGGGCTCCACCGCGACGACGAGGGCACGACCCACGCCGTCTCGGCGACCTGTCCGCACATGGGCTGTCTCGTCCGGTGGAACGACGCCGAGCGCACCTGGGACTGCCCCTGCCACGGCTCGCGGTTCTCCCGCGAAGGCGAGGTCCTCTCGGGACCCGCCCTCGAGGGACTGCTGTACCGGCGGCTGTGACGGTCGCGGGCCCTGCCAGTTTCCACTGACGGCCAGCGAGTCGCGTCGACTGCCGGGCGGGTACAACACGGACGACGGCACGCCTGCTCGATGCGGTCACCATATCGCAAACGCCCGCCGGAGACGCCCCCGGCACGGTATACGGGAATCGTTATTTCACGTCGGAACTCGAGGCACGGGACAGGAGGTAGACGGCGACCCCACCCAACAGGAGATCGAGGCCGAGCAGCACGGCCACGCCGGGAACGACGCCGTCGAGCGTCCCGCCGAACCACGAGACGTCGATGACCGTCATCACGTCCCGGTCGATCATGAGCGAACGGGCGGCATCGACGCCGTACGTAACGGGGTTGATACGGGCGAACGTCCGAATCCAGTCGGGGAGTGCCGTGAGCGGAAGGAACGCACTCGAGAGGAACAACAGCGGGAACTGCAACAGGTTCGCGCCGATGATCGTCGATTCCTGATCTCGCGTGAGAATCGCCAACGCGTTCGAGAACGCGACGAACCAGAGCGAGAAGAGAACGCCGACGGCGATGATACCGAGGGCACCGACGACGCCGGTGACGATCTCCGCGCCGAGGAGGACGCCGAGTCCGAGAATGATCGCGATCTGCACGGCGATTCGAAACACTTCCGCGGCGGTCTTGCCGACGAAGACGGCCGTGCGGTTCATCGGCGTGACGAGAATCTTCTCGAACATCCCGTTCTCGATGTCGTTGACCAGTCCCACGCCCGAGGTGATGGCCGCCGCGAGGGCGACCTGAATCGCGATCGCCGGGACCAGATACGTCTCGTAACTGATCCCCGGAATCCCTCGATTGACAGCGCTGCCGGCGACGTTCCCGAACACTTCCGTGAACAACACGAGGAAGATGATCGGCTGGACGAGCGAGACGACCAAGACGAACGGGTTCCGAACGGCCTTTCGGTTCCACCGCTTGAAATTCACCCAGACGTCTCCGACGAACGTGTTCCCGGCGCGTGCGTCCGGCCGCGCCGAGGATGCCGGCGTGTCCTCGTCGGCCCTCGGCGTACTCATGGTACGGCCTCCGTGTCGTCGGTCTCGAGTTCCTCACCCGTGATCGCCAGGAACACGTCGTCGAGCGTCGGGGCACGGATATTGAATCCGGTCACCGTCAACTCCGCGTCCCGGAGCGCGACGAGCAGGTCGGTCCCGTACTGTCGCACTGTCTCCGCGGTGACGCTGATGCCGTCGTCCGTTTCGGTGACGGACGCGTCGGCGAACGCATCGAACTCGCGCGCGATCGTCGCCGCCTGTTGTCGGGCCGTCGACCCGCCCTCCAGTTCCACGTCGAGGACCTCACCGCCGACCTCGCGTTTCAGGGCCGCAGGGCTCCCGTCCGCCACGATCTCTCCGTCGAGAATGACCGCCAGGCGGTCACAGAGTTGGTCCGCCTCCTCGAGGTACTGTGTGGTCAGGAAGATGGTCGTTCCGAGGTCGTTGATGCGCCGGAAGTAGTCCCACAGACGGTTGCGAGCCTTCGGATCCAGCCCCGTCGTCGGTTCGTCCAAGAAGACCAGCGGCGGGCGGTGGACCAGCGCGGTCGCGGCGTCCAGTCGCTTCTTCATGCCGCCCGAGAACTCCTCGGCCCGCTTGTCCGCGACGCCGGCGAGGTCGACGAGATCGAGTAGTTCGGAGACTCGTTCGGACCGTTCCCCCCGCGGCACTCCGTACGCCTCACAGGCGAACCGGATGTTCTCCTCGGCGGTGAGTTCCGGATCGATACTCGTCTCTTGGGCCATGTACCCGATCGACTCCCGGATCTCACGGGATTCCGAACGCACGTCGAAACCGTTGACTCGAACCGCTCCGCCGGTCGGGGACAACAACGTCGCGAACACCTTGATCGTCGTCGTTTTCCCCGCTCCGTTCGGCCCGAGAAAGCCGAAGAACTCCCCCTCGGGGACGGCCATATCGATCCCGCGGACGGCCGCAGTCCCGTCGGCGTAGACGAGTTCAAGTCCATCGACAGCGATGGCAGCAGCGTCCCCAGTAACAGCGGTCGTTCCCCCTTCGCGGGATCTGGCGTCGTCGTGGGGTCGTTCGACCGATTGCTCCGGTTCCGATGGCGACATACCCTTATTACTCGAGGCGGCGTAATATACTCCCGACGTCGAATCGTCATCCGTGCTACAGGAAACGGGTGCATGCCCGATCGAACGCTGGCGTCGCGATCGGCGTCGAAACCGTTTCAGTGGCTCCGAGAGACGGATACGGACTCGAGATCGATCCGACCGGGCTCCGGAACCGGCGCGTCGGAATCGCTCGAGACGGCGTAGTCCCCCAGTATCTCACCGTCGTTCGCGTCGCCCGGCAGCACGATCACGGCCTTCGCGAGCAGCGGCGCGATCACGCCCGCGACGACGGTTCGGGGGTCCGACAGCGGCCCGCGGACCACGACGCGGTCGTCGGCCTCGAGGTCGGTCCCCTCGAGGACGCCGTGTGCGGCCTCGAGGACCTGCTCGTGCGTCACCGTCCGCTCGCCGTCGGTCAGGATCGCCGTGTCGGGATCGATCGCCAGCGGCGGGAACGACGGGTTCTCGCTCCACAGTCCCGCGTCGAAGTGATGGACGTCGGGCGCGTCGGGCTCGTCGCCGTAACCGACCCGCTGTGCGCCCTGCGGAAGGTCGTAGGACTCGAGCGCGCTGACCGGCGCGACGAGCGTTCGGAAGTCGCCCTCGTCCGTGAGGTCTGTGGGCGGGTCGAAACGAGTGGTCCCCTCGAGCAGCGTCGTCCCGAAGAAAGCGAGCAGGGCCAGCGGCCCGTCGCCGACGACACCGACGGTGACGCCCTCGCGAACCCCCGAGTGGCGCAGGAAGTTGCCGGCCTTCCACGCGGTCGTACACAGCCAGTGGTAGTCGTACTCCCGCCCCGTCGCGTCGACGAGGGCGATCCGGTCGTCCCGCAGCTCGCGGGTGAGCAGGTCGTCGACCGTCCCAGCGTTCATGGTCGGGACTGAGGACCGCGGGGGAAAAAGAGCGCCGACTCGTGTCGTTCGTCTCGCCTTCGGTCCCCGCTATACGGCGGGATTCGGCCCGCCGTCCGCTCCTCCCATACGGTCTCCTGTCAGTCATTGCCGGTGGGACCGCGACCGCCCTGCGGTCCCACCTGGCATCGGGACAGCAAACCGTCTCAGTCGTCGGCGGCCGCCGGCTCGGCGTGATCCACGTCGGTCCCGAGGACCGCGAGGAACTCGGCGAGCCACTCGGGGTGGTCGGGCCAGGCCTGCCCCGTCACGAGGTTCCCGTCGCGGGTCACCTCGTCCGTCCACTCCGCGCCCGCGCCCCGGACGTCGGCCTCGAGGGCCGGATAGCCGGTACAGGTTCGGCCCTCGAGGACGTCGGCCGCGGCGAGGATCTGGAGGCCGTGACACAGCGCCGCGACGGGTTTGTCTTCCTCGAAGAAGTGCCGCGTGATCTCGAGGACCTCGTCGTAGGTCCGGAGGTATTCCGGCGCGCGCCCGCCCGGGACCACCAGCGCGTCGTACTCGGACGGCTCGACCGCGTCGAAGTCGTGGGTCAGTTCGAACTCGTGTCCCGGCTTCTCGGTGTAGGTTTGGTCACCCTCGAAGTCGTGGACGGCGGTCGGACAGGTGTCGCCGGCCTCCTTTTCCGGGCAGACGGCGTGTACCTCGTAGCCGATCATCTCGAGCGCCTGAAACGGGACCATAACCTCGTAATCCTCGACGAAGTCGCCCGCGAGGAGCAAGATTCGTTGTTCTGTCATGGTATTCCACGCGGTCGTTCGGTCGCGATGAGTATAACACGTGTTGGTTGTTATCACGACACTCATCAGGCCGAACGGATATCCGCAGCGAGTGGCCAACGGATCCGAGTAACCGCATCGACCTCGCCGACACTGAGAGGGGTAGTTCACATACCGAAGCCATCGACGGAGGAGCGTTCGGTCCGTACACCCCCTGCTCGACGAACTCGGCGTCGACTGAGAACCCCGCGCCGCTACTGTCCGAGTCGAGGCGAGGACCCGACCACTGTCGCCGGTTCAGAACGCCCGCTTGATCTTCTCGAAAAAGCCTTCCTTCACTTCGATCTCGTCGCCGCCGGCCTCCGCGAACTCCTCGAGGGCCTCGCGCTGGTCCTCGTTGAGGCTCTCGGGGGTGACGACCTGCACCTTGACGTAGAGGTCGCCCTGCCCGCGGCCGCGCAGTCGGGGCATCCCCTTGCCCTCGAGGCGGAAGGTCTCGCCGCTCTGGGTGCCCTGCGGGATCTCGAACTCCGCGCCGCCCTCGAGGGTGGGGACCTCGACGGTGTCGCCGAACGTGGCCTGCGGGAACGAGATCGGCAGCCGGTAACGCAGGTCGTCGCCCTCGCGTTCGAACTCCTCGTGGTCGCGGATCGAGACGTCGATCAGCAGGTCGCCGCGGGGGCCGCCCTCGGGGCTGGGCGCGCCCTCGCCTTCCATCCGCAGCGTCTGGCCCTCCTGAATACCGGCCGGGACCTCGACGGTCAGCGTCGCCTCGGTGCGGACGTAGCCCTCGCCGCGACACTCGCCGCAGGTCTCGGAGTAGATCGTCCCCTCGCCCTCACAGCGGGGACAGGCCGTCGTCTGCTGGACCCGGCCGAGCGGCGTCTGCTGGACCTGGGTCACCTGCCCGCGGCCCTGACACTCCGAACAGGTCTCGGCGTCGGCCTCCGGCGGGTGGCCCTCGCCCTCACAGACATCACACTCCTCGGGCCGCTCGAGCGAGAACTGCTTTTCCGCGCCCTCGTAGGCCTCTTCGAGGTCGATCTCGAGTTCGGTTCGCAGATCGCGGCCCTTGCGGGGGCGACGGCGACCGCGGCCGCCGCCACCGCCGCCGAAGACCTGCTCGAAGAGGTCGCCGAGGCCGCCGCCACCGCCGCCCATACCACCCATACCGCCACCGCCCATGCCGCCGCCGAACGGGCCGCCGCCCATGCCGCCCGCGCCGCCGGACTCGCTGGCGTCGAAGCCGTGTTTCTCGGCCTGCTCGTAGCGCTCGTGGCCCATCTGGTCGTAGGCCTCGCGCTTCTCCTCGTCGGTCAGGACCTGCTTCGCCTTCTGGATCTTCTTGAACTTCTCCTCGGCGTCGGGGTCGTCGCTGACGTCGGGATGGTACTCGGTGGCCTTCGTCCGATACGCCTGCTTGATCTCCTCGGTAGAGGCGTCGGGGCTCACGCCGAGTACGTCGTAGAAGTCCTCGCTCATTCGTTGTGCAACCGATACTCGTCTGAGGCACTTGAAACGACCGTTCCACCACAACCTTTTGCTCTGCGCTCCCTCGCTTTCGCTCGGTCGCTCGGCAAAAGGTTGATCAAAAGCACTCCACCCTCCGTTTCGGCTCGCATAGCGAGCCTTCACATCGGTCGTCGGCCCGCTCGCTCACTCAGTTCGCTCGCGATAATTCAGAGGCCGCCTGCGAGGCGACACTATCACAAACAACTCCGCTGAATCGAAGTAGTCGGGATCATTTTTAATCAGTAACCGTCTCACAGCCGTAGCTCGGTTTCAGACCTTCACCTTCTTGCATATTGTAATAGATTGTTAAGCTTGTAGATGTTCCTTCGGAACACTCGTCAGAATGAGGGTCAGTACCCACTTGCGGATCCCAGTGGAAGACCTCGGGTTTATTATCATCGATAGCAACAGAAAATTCTGCAGGAGTACCTTCGATTATCTGGTTTTCGTCGCCGGTAAGCGGCTCTAGATCGTATACTTCGCCGAAGATTTCTTCGCCGCTTTCGTTGGAAACAGTGACTATGAACGTGTGCGATTTGTCACTGCCGTTTAGCATATCTACGTAGTGCCGATTGGTGTCTTTGCTCGTGCGAAGAGAGCAACCACCGAGGGGAGCGCTGCCAAGAGCGCCTATCGAAGCGAGCAGCAACCGACGGGTATTCATACCGTATTCTAATCCGCATATACATAAGAATATTATCACAGTCCGGACTACAAAACAGATCCATCACTCAGCACGGGGCGAACAGATCTGATAGCAACGGAATCACGGAACCAAGCCCGGGGTCGTTAGACCACGCCCGAAAGGTGAGGAAGGCTCGTTACTCCTCGTCGTCTTCCTCGAAGTCGACGTCCTCGAAGTCGGCGTCGACGAACTCCTCGCCCTCGTCGCCGGCAGCGCCTGCATCGGGGCCGGGGTTCGGACCGCCGCCCATGCCGCCCATTCCGGCACCGCCGGCACCTGCAGCGCCGCCGGCTGCACCGCCAGCGCCGGCAGCGCCCGCACCGGCTTCCTGCTGGTAGACCTGTTTACCGATCTCCTGCAGTGCCTCGCTCAGGCTCTCGGTCGCGGCCTCGATATCCTCGGCGTCGGCCTCGTCGTCGTCGATCGTCGCCTCGAGGTCCTCGATCTCGGCCTCGATGTCGGCGCGCAGGTCGTCGTCGACCTGCTCGTCGTTCTCCTCGAGCAGCGTCTCGGCGCGCTGGATCGTGGCCTCGGCGTTGTTGCGGGCCTCGATGCGCTGGCGCTTTTGCTGGTCTTCCTCGGCGTGTTTCTCGGCCTCGCGCTGCATCTTCTCGATCTCCGAGTCGGAGAGGCCGGCGCCGCCCTCGATGGTGATCTCCTCGGTGGTGCCGCTGCCCTTGTCCTCCGCGGAGACGTTGACGATGCCGTTCTCGTCGATGGAGAACGTGACCTCGATCTGGGGCGTTCCGGCGGGGGCCGGCGGGATGCCGGTCAGGTGGAACTCGCCGAGCATCTCGTTCTCCTCGGCCAGTTCGCGCTCACCCTGGAAGACCCGGACCTGAACTGTCGTCTGGTTGTCCGCCGCGGTGGTGAAGATCTTCGACTCCTCGGTCGGAATCGTCGTGTTCTTCTCGATGAGGCGCTCGAAGAGACCGCCCTTGACCTCGATCCCCAGCGAGAGCGGGGTGACGTCCAACAGGACGATGTCGTCGACCTCGCCGCCAAGCACGCCGCCCTGGATCGCCGCGCCCAGCGAGACGGCCTCGTCGGGGTTGACGTTCTTCTGGGGCTCCTTGCCGGTCAGCTCCTCGACCTTCTCCCCGACCTGGGGCATCCGGGTCGAGCCGCCGACGAGCAGCACCTCGTCGATCTCGTCTTTCTCGTAGCCGGCGTCTTCGAGGGCCTGCTCGGTCGGTTCGACGGTCCGTTCGATGAGGTCGCTGGTCAGCGACTCGAACTTCGCGCGGGTCAGCGACTCCTCGAGGTGGATCGGGCCGTCGTCGGTCGCCGTGATGAACGGGAGGTTGATCTCGGTCTCCTTGCGCGAGGAGAGTTCGATCTTGGCCTCCTCGGCGGCGTCTTTGAGCCGCTGGAGGGCCTGTCGGTCCTCGCGGAGGTCGATCCCGTGTTCCGCCTCGAACTCCTCGGCGAGCCAGTCGATGATGGCCTCGTCCCAGTCGTCGCCCCCGAGGTCGTTGTCACCGTTGGTCGCGACGACCTCGTAGACGCCGCCGCCGAGATCGAGAATGGAGACGTCGAAGGTCCCCCCGCCGAGGTCGTAGACGAGGACGGTCTGGTCCTGATCGTCCTCGAGGCCGTAGGCCATCGAGGCGGCCGTCGGCTCGTTGATGATGCGCTCGACCTCGAAGCCGGCGATCTCGCCGGCGTCTTTAGTCGCCTGGCGCTGTCGGTCGGAGAAGTACGCGGGGACCGTGATGACGGCTTTCTCGACTTCGTCGCCGAGATAGTCCTCGGCGTCGCGTTTGATCTTCTGGAGGATCATCGCCGAGATCTCCTCGGGCGTATACTCCTCGTCGTCGATCTCGACGGTGTAGTCTTCCTCGCCGATGTGGCGCTTGATCGACTGGATCGTCTTTTCGGGGTTCTGGACGGCCTGATTCTTGGCCGGTTTCCCGACGAGTCGCTCGTCGTCGGAGAAGGCGACGACGGAGGGAGTGGTCCGTTCGCCTTCGGAGTTGACGATGATCTCCGGATCGCCGCCTTCCATCACCGCAAACGCGCTGTTCGTCGTGCCGAGGTCGATTCCGAGAATTTTGTTGCTCGCCATCGTGGAGGGGTATTGTGCGCACTTTGTTTTAAAGGTTACTAGCCGGACTCGAAACCCGAATAAAAGCCCGATACGAGGGAGTAGCGGCTCGCTCGCGGTAGTTGGGTCTCAGTAAAAACGGGCGGGGAGATCGGTCGATCGGCCCGCCGTGTCGGACCGGCGGTCGACTGTGAACCGGTCAGTTGCGTCGTCGTGACGGACAGAGCAGCGATACTCTGAGAGAACGGCTACTCGTCGTCGGCGACTTCGCCGCCGAGTTCGATCGCCTCTGCGTCCTCTTCGCCGTCGTCGGATTCGGCCGACTCCTCGTCGGTCCCGGACTCGCCGTCGTCGGCGCTCGAGCCGTCGACGTCGCCGTCCGCATCGGCGCTCGAGTCCTCGTCGTCGGCGAACTCCCCGTTCGAGACCGTGACCTGTGCGTTCTGGATGACCTTGTCGCCCATCTCGTAGCCGGGCGTGTAGACGTCGGCGACGGTTCCCTCGGGCTGGTCGCTGTCGACCTGCATCATGACCTCGTGGCGCTGGGGATCGGTCTCGGTGCCGGGCTCGGGATCGATCTCGGCGACGTTCTCGTCCTCGAGGATGCGGTCGAACTCCTTGAGCGTCATCTCGACGCCCTCCTGCAGACTCTCGACGTCGTCGCTGTCCTCCTCGAGGGCGCGTTTGAGGTTGTCCCGGACGGTGATGAGCCGCTCGACGAGGTCCTCCGTCGCGCGGTCTTTGATCTGCTGTTGGCGCTTCTTGGCGCGTTTCTTGTAGTTCTGGAAGTCCGCCTGCTTGCGCTTGAGCCGGCTTTTCAAGTCCTCGACTTCCTCCTCGTATTCCTCGAGTCGGTCGTCGCGGGCCTCGAGTTCGTCCTGCAGTTCACCGATAGTTTCGGCCTGTGATTCGACGCGTTGCTCGAGGTCCTCGAGTTCCTCGCGTTGGTGGCTGACGGTCCCGTTCAGGTCGCGGGCCTCCTCGACGATCGAGTTGACCTGCCGAGCGAGTTCGTCGTCGTACTCGGTGACCCGATCGAGGAGCCGCTGGATGTCCTCGCTGGTTTCGGGTGCGTCAGTCTCGTCCGCCGCGGGGGCCGACTCGCCCTCGGCAGCGTCCCCGTCGGCGTCGGTCGTCGCCTCGCTCTCGTCGTCGGTTCCCGCGGGTTCCGCGTCCGACTCCTCGACGTCGGGAGCCGGCTCTGATTCCCCATCCGTCGAGACGTCGGGGTCCGCCGCGGCCGTCTCGCCGTCGTCGGATTCCTCCTCGGACGGGACACCCGGGGCGGACGTCTCCGTGCCCTCGTCTTCGCTCATATGGCTGTCAACGAACAGCGGTAATAAAAGGGTTGAGGTACCCGTGTCGGAGCCGCCGGCATCGCTGTGCCCATCTATAGTAGCCACTGAAAGTCATTGCACACCTGATCGCACGACTGCGTCGCGCTCAGTGTGTAAATCGTTTCAGTGGCTACTATAGTCGCCCGGACCGCCCCACCTCCGGATTTGCCGTCCCGAGTACCCGACCGTATATGTGTATCTACCCCCCACTGGGACGCGTGACGCGGAGCCCGAACGACGAGCCGACCGCGATCGAATGTCGGTACGAGGACGGGACGGTTCGGATCGACGACCTCAAGACGGCACCGCTCTCGCCGTCGTCGCTCCGGGAATCGGTCCCCGAACTCGAGGCCGATTCCCGAACCGGCTGCTGGCGCGTCCCTGCCTACCGCTACGCCGAACTGCGGGCGGCGCTGTGGCGGGCCGACGCCGCGGTCGAGGACCGCGTCCTCGATCTCGAGTCCGTCGGGGACCTCGCGTCAGCCTACGAACTCCGGCCGTACCAGGAACGGGCGCTCGAGTCGTGGCTCGAGACCGACCGGTGGGCCGACGTGCCCGGGCCGGAGTCGCCCGCTCGAGCGCCTGCCGGCGTCCTCGAACTGCCGACCGGCAGCGGCAAGACCGTCATCGCCCTGAAGGCGATCGAGCGGCTCTCGGTCCCGACGCTGGTCGTCGTCCCGACGATCGACCTCCTCGAGCAGTGGGAACGGGAACTCGAGCGGGAGTTCGACACGCCGATCGGGCGCTTCGGCGGCGGCGAGCAACGACTCGAGCCGATCACCGTCTCGACGTACGATTCGGCATATCTGAAGGCTGATTCGGTGGGTGACCGGTTCGGGTTCGTCGTCTTCGACGAGGCCCACCACCTCGGCGGCGAGGGGTACCGCGAGATCGCACGCTTGCTCGCCGCCCCCGCGCGGGTGGGTCTGACCGCGACCTTCGAGCGCCCCGACGGTGCCCACGAGGTCGTCGAAGCCCTCGTCGGGCCGCTCGTCCACCAAGTCGACGTGGACGACCTCGCCGGCGACCACCTCGCGGCCTACGATCTCAAGCGCCTCGAGGTATCGCTGACCCCCGAGGAGCGCGAGGAATACGAACGAAACCAGGAGACGTTCACCGACTACCTCGCGAGTTCGAACATCGAGATGCGGAGCGGCTCGGACTACCAGGAACTGGTCAAGCGGTCGGGGTCGGACCCCGAGGCCCGCGAGGCGCTGCTCGCGCGCCAGCGCGCACGGGAGATCATGTTCGGCAGCGAGGCCAAACTCGAGGCCCTGGCGGGGATCCTCGACGACCATCGGGACGACCGGGTCATCGTCTTCACGGCCCACAACGACCTCGCGTACGACGTCAGCGAGCGGTTCCTCATCCCGACGATCACTCACCGGACCGGGACCGCCGAGCGCCGCGAGATCTTGGCGCGGTTCCGGGAGGGGACCTACGGCCGGATCGCGACCTCGAACGTCCTCGACGAGGGCGTCGACGTCCCCGACGCGAACGTCGCGGTCGTCCTCTCCGGCAGCGGCAGCGAGCGGGAGTTCGTCCAGCGACTCGGACGGGTCCTCCGCCCGAAGGACGACGGCGGCCGGGCGGTCCTCTACGAGGTCATCACAGCCGATACCGGCGAGCAACGGATCGCCGCCCGACGGCGGGAGTGACGCGCCGAAGGGGCCCCGCAGCGGGTCGTCACCGATCGAATCGAGCGACTCCGACCGACCGTTGCACTCCACGTCGGCCCACGCTCGAGGCGGCACAGTCCCGCGATCCGGCCCGTGTGGTCTTGCCGCGTCGCTTCAGTGGGTATCGTCCACGTTCCACTCTCCACCGAGGTCCCCCCGCTCGGTCGTCACGAACGAGCCGTCCTCGAAGCGTGTCACGCGGCCGGTCTCCTCGCTCAGCGTCAACGTCGACACCACGTTCGGCCGCCGGGAGGTATCCAGTGCGCTCATGTGGCGCGACCCCATCCAGTCCTCGTAGCCGGGATCGTCCGGATCCGCCTTCCCGCTCTCGAGTTCGTCGGGACCGAGGTCGGTAAACCGGACCAGTTGTTCCTGGACGACGCCGTCGACGCTGACGACGACGGCCCCGTCGCGGGTCCTCGCGACCTCTCGGGCCGTCTCGTAGAAGGCGTCGAGATCGAGACAAACGTCGTGACAGCGGTCCGTCGGCCACGTGTTGTCGCCCATCGGGTACGCGAAGTCCGCGACCGACGGCCCGATGACGACGGCGACGTACATGCCGGGACCTTTGACGTACTGTTCGTCCCACCGATCGAAGTCGATGCTGAGCGACTCGAGGGCATGTGCCAGGCAGTCGACCAGTTCCCGAACCCCGTCGTGGGTCTCGTACGCGATCCGGAGCGACGAATCGTCCATACCGGAGGGTGGAACCGAACCGCCGTAATATCAGTGCCTGAGCCCCGTCGGCGAGGGCTATCGTCGGGTCTTCGTCCGGGTCACTTTTGCCGGTGCCGCGCCGACATCGGACGAATGCTGACGAAGGACCTGCTGCGCGTCTCGCGGGCCGGCGGCGGCTACCACCCGCAGTTCGCCGGCCGCGACCAACGCCCGCTCGCGGCCAGAGTCCTCGGCACCTATCAGGGCCACGTCGGCGAACCCCGCGGCGACCTCGAGGACGCGCTGACTACCCTGGAGAACGAGGCCGACGACTTCAAACTCGTCCGCGGCCTCTCGGCGCTGCTCGAGCGCGAGGCGACGTTCGAGACCGACGCGGCGATCGACCCCGAGAAAGCCCGCCGGGCGGCCTTCGAGGCCGCCGAAGCGATCGGCGTCGTCACCGAGGACGAGCGGGCGATGGCGCTGATCCGGGCGGGCGAGTCGCTCGACGTCTCGGCGGACGACCTCGAGACCGCCCTCTACGCCGACCTCGAGGAGCGACAGGTCCTGACCGCGGTCGAGCCGCGTTGGGACCCCGACGGACTGCTCGCCCAGTACAACCTCTCGCTGGCTCAGACGGCGCTGTTCGACGCGACCGAAGTCCGGGTCCGCTCGAGCGATCCGAAGGCGCTGATCTCGGCGATCAAGCGCCTGCGGCTGCTGTACGAGATCCGGCGGCTCGAGGAGGAACCGACGCCGAGCGGCGGGGTTGCGGAGACAGACCTCGCGGACGGGATCGCCGAACGGGAGGTCGTCGTGACCGGCCCGACCCGGCTCTTCCGGGCGACGCGGCGGTACGGCACCCGCTTTGCCCGGCTGCTGCGGACCGTTGTGTCGGCCGAGCGGTGGTCGCTCGAGGCGACGATCGACGACCGCGGGACCGAGCGGACGCTCTCGCTCTCCCACGATGATCCCGTTCGGGTGCCCGACGCCGAACCGGTCGCGGACGTCTCGTTCGACAGCGGCGTCGAGGCAGACTTCGCCGCCCGCTTCACGAATCTGGATCTCGACTGGGACCTCGTGCGCGAGCCCGAGCCGCTCGCGACGGGGACGCGGGTGATGATTCCGGACTTCGCGTTCGACTACGCCTACGGCGACTTCCGGCTCTACTTCGAGATCATGGGGTTTTGGACCCCCGAGTACGTCGAGAAGAAACTCTCGCAACTGGCCGACCTCGAGGACGTGGACATGCTCGTGGCCGTCGACGAGTCGCTGGGCGTCGGCGAGGAGATCGCGGCCCGCGACCACCGGGCGATCCCCTACTCGGGAACGGTCCGGGTCAAAGACGTCGCCGACGTCCTCCGGGAGTACGAACGCCAACTGGTCGCCGAGAGCGCGGCCGCCCTGCCCGACGAACTCCGTCCCGACGAGGACGCGATCGCGCTCGAGCGGCTGGCCGACCGCCACAGTGTCAGCGAGGACGCCCTTGCGGACGTCTCCGTCCCGGACCACGAGCGCGTCGGCCGAACGCTCGTCCGGCCGGCCGTCCTCGAGTCGCTCGCCGACGCGATCGAGGCGGGGATGGCCCTCGAGGACGCCGAGGCGGTCCTCGAGGAGTACGGGATCGCCGACGCGAGCGCCGTCCTCTCGCGGCTGGGGTATCGCGTCGAGTGGGAAGGGTTGGCCGGCGGGACGCTCGTCGAGCGCTGACGGCGCTCCCGCCGGATGACAACGTCCCGGCCAAGTTACAAGTGCCCGCGCCGATAGCCCGGCCATGAACGTCCTCGTCGTCGGCGGTGGTGGGACGATCGGCAGCACCGTCGCGTACACGCTCGCGGTACAGCGTCCGGAGACGACCGTCACGCTCGCGGATCCCCAGACGGCGGTCACGACCGGCCATGCGATCGATCTGCGCCACGCGCAGTGTCACGTCGCCACCGCGGCGGGGCGTCCGTCGTTCGGCGACGACCCGCCCGGCACCGTCACCGCGATCGATCCGAGCGCGTCCCCGGGCCCCGATCCGATCGACGCGGCCGACGCGATCGTCGTCGCCGCGAGCGCCGCGCGCGACCCCGACAGCTTCGAACGGGGCGGTCGACTGTCGAACCTCGAGCGAAACCTCGAGATCGCCGCCGACATCGGCGAGTGGTTCGGCGAGGCCGACCCGACGCCGACGGTCGTGGCCGCCAACCCGACCGATCGGGTCACCTACCGCCTGTGGGAGGCGAGCGGCTGGCCCCGCGAGCGGTTCCTCGGCTACTCCCTGTCGGAGACGGCTCGCATCGCGGACGAACTTGCCCGCCGGTTCGACACCTCGCCCGCCGCCGTCTCCTGTCCGGTCCTCGGCGAACACGGCGAACACATGGTCCCCGCGTTCTCGCGGGCGACCGTCGACGGCGAGCCGATCGATCTCTCGGCGACCGAGCGCGAGGCCGTCCTCGAGTACGTCCGCGACGTTCCCTACGACGTCATCGAGCGGCGGGGGCCAGAGGACTCGTCGCGGTGGGTTACGAGCCGCGGCGTCGCCACGATCGTCGCTCGACTGGCCGACGGCGGAACCGACGAACCGGTCTGTCTCTCGACCCCGCTTTCCGGCGAGTACGGGCTCGAAGGCGTCAGCGTGAGCGTCCCCGTCCGGCTCGACGCCGGCGGCGTCGGCGAGGTCGTCGAGTGGGACCTGGCCCCGAACGAGCGGGACGGACTCGAGCGTGCTGCCGCCGCCGTTCGGCGCTCGCTGGCGTGATCCGGGGCCGATACCAACGTCTTTAGTGGTCACGCTTAATCCCCGATAGGCACTACCCCGACACAGTCACGTGTCCCCTCAGTCCTCCACGGAACCGATTTCCCTCCTCCTCGTCGAAGACAACCCCGGCGACGTGCGGTTGATCGAGGAGGCGTTCAACACGGCGTCGTTCGATGTCAGCTTGCACACGGAGGCCGACGGCGACGCCGCCCTCGAGTTCCTTCACGAACGGGCGGCGAGCGAGGACGGCCCCGAAGTGGACCTGATGTTGCTCGATCTGAACCTGCCCAGGACCGGCGGGTTCGAGGTCCTCGAGACGATCAAGGACGACCCGGAACTCGCGTCGCTGCCGGTGTTGGTCCTGACGAGTTCAAAAGCGAACGAGGACATCGTCCGGAGCTACGAACTGTGTGCGAACGCCTACCTGACGAAACCGACCGATCCCGACGAGTTCGCCGACATCGGCCGTGCGGTCGAGGCGTTCTGGATCGAGGAGGCGGCGCTGCCCCCGATCCCCTCGTAACGGTAGTCACCCGGCGGGCAGCGTCGGGGGCCGATCGACGCTACGACTCGAGGTCGCGTTGACGCCCCTTCGGCACCATCGAGCGGAGTTCGCCGTGGACGTAGAGGCCGACGCCGATCGGCTCGCGTTCGCCCCGGTCGACGGGTTCACCGTCTCCCCCCGGTTGGTCCGTCGGCCCGACCCCGACGTCGTGGGCGGCGATCAGATAGCCCCAGTCGCCGTCCCACCGCTCGATCTCCTGATCCTCCCCCGCGGCGAACCGGCGGGCCTCAGCGGGCTCTACGTCGATCACGCAGTCGGTCGCCGCGCGGCCGAACCGCTGGACGAAGTCGGTCGTGGGCTTCCAGTGTTCTTGGCGGGTGCGGAGACAAGTCATGCCGATGGCCTCGATCTCGAGCGGCGTCGACGCCTCGCCGCCGTAGAGCCATATCTTGCCCGCGCCCTTCTCCCAGAAGGTGTAGTCGTCGAACGTTTCGGACGGAATCCCGAACCGGTCGGCGAAGTAGTCGACGACCTCCTCGCGGGTGGCCCGGCCCTCGACGTCCCGTTCCGCTTCGGTCGCGGGCAGCCGGTCGAACCGCTGGCCGTCGTTGTCGCTCATCACGCGGTCACCTCCAGTTTCGCGACGAAGAAGCCGCCGGTGTCGTTGTGATGCGGGTAGATCCGGGCCGCCTTCTCGAGGCTCGAGTCGAACGACTGGCCGTCCCACTCGGTCAGGCCGGGCGCGTGTTCCAGCCCGAGATCGAAGTCGACGACGCGACAGTCCTCCGCCTCGAGGGCGTGTTGGACGACCGCTTCGTTCTCCTCGGGGGCGAACGTACAGGTCGAGTAGACGACCGTCCCGCCCTCGCGGGTGGCCTGGATCGCCCGGCGGATAATGCCCTTCTGGATGCCCGCGACCGAGGAGATGTGGTCCGGCGACCAGTTGTCGAGCGCGTCGGGGTTCTTCCGGATCGTCCCCTCGCAGGAACAGGGGGCGTCGACGAGCGTTCGGTCGAACTCGTCGAAGTCGAAGCGGGACAGCGAGTAGTTCCGGGCGTCGGCGTTGGTCACCGCGAGGCTGGTCGCACCCAGCCGTTCGGCGTTAAAACGCAGCGCCGAGATCCGCCCGAGGTTGTTGTCGTTGGCGACGACCGTTCCCCGGTCGTCCATCAGTGCGGCGATCTGGGTCGCCTTCCCGCCCGGTGCGGCACAGCAGTCCCAGACCCGCTCGCCGGGTTCGGGATCGAGGACGACCGGCGGCACCGCCGAAACCTCCTCCTGCCCGTGGGTAAAGCCGTGAAACGAGGCCCACGTCGAGCCTGGCGAGTCGGTCTCGAGGTCCAGTACCCGGGGGTTCCAGTCGGCCTGTTCGTACGCGAGTCCCTCCGCCTCGAGGGTCGCGAGGGCCCGGTCGACCGAGGCCTTGATCGTATTTACGCGGACGGCGTTGCCGAGCGGCCGCTGACAGGCCGCCAGAAAGTCCTCGAAGTCGTCGATGATCGGTCGATACCGCTCGAGTGGCTCCATCGACTGCGGGTTCGCGCGACTGGCGTTTGTGGGTTTCGAAGCGGACGGCCCAACGCGGCTCGTGCGGTTTGCCGGAACGATGTCCCGGTGCAACCGCGAGACCGCTCTGCGGTTGCACCGGAAATGACTCACAGTAGACCGTCTCAGTCCCGAAACGGCGGGACCAGTTCGAACGCCGCCCCGGCGACCGCGACGCTGGCGGCGAGCGCGGCGACCGCGACCGCCGTCGATCCGTCGACGAGGAGCCCCCGCACGCCGACGGCCAGAAACAGCAGCGAGAATCCCAGCAGCGAGAAGGTCCCGACGGCGTCGAAGATCGCGTCCGCGACTGCGGAACGGACGATCGCGTCGCGGTCCCGCCGTGTCTTCTCCGACTCCGGATCGGTCGTCGTCATCGTCGGACGAACGATCGGCGGCGATCGGTATAAATCCGCGGGCGACGGGAACGAATCCGGCGACGGTGTCGGCACACCCTGCCCCCGATTTTAAGCCGGTGACGTCCGTCGGTCCGAGCATGGCAGGAATCCGCGTCCACGGCGAATCGGTCGCGCTCGAGGATCCAACGCTCGTCGAAGGGTTTCCGGGCGTTGGTCTCGTGGGCAAGATCGCGACCGACCACCTCATCGAGCAACTGGAGATGGAGTACTACGCGAGCGTCAACTGCGAGGGGCTCCCGCGGATCGGCGTCTACCGCGAGGGCGATCGGACCGCTCGACCGCCGGTCCGGCTCTACGTCGACGAGGAACACGATCTGCTGGCGCTGCGAAGCGACGCGCCGATCAGCGCCAAGGCCGTCGAGAGCGTCGCGGAGTGTCTGACCGGCTGGATCGTCGAGCAGGGGGCGACCCCGCTGTATCTCAGCGGCCTCCCCGCGGAGCGCGAGAACGGCGAGCGACCCGATCTCTACGGGATCGAGACCGGGAACGCCGGGGACCGGCTCGCGGAGACCGACGTGGCGACCCCGCCGGAGGACGGCGTCATCACCGGACCGACGGGCGCGCTGATCAACCGCGCCGCCCACGAGGGCTACGACAGCCTCGGCTTCGTCGTCGAGTGCGACCACCAGTTCCCCGACCCCGAGGCCGCGAGCGTCCTCCTCGAGGAGGGGGTCGCCCCCGTCACCGGCCTCGAGATCGACGTGAGCGAACTGGTCGATCGCGCCGAGGAGATCCGGGCGAAGCGAGAGCAGTTGGCCCAGCAGATGCAGGCGATCGCACAGGAGGAGAGTTCGCAAGCCCAGCCGTTGCGGATGTACCAGTAAGGTCGCTGGCTGACTGAGCCGTCTCCCCGCCTCGGTCGTGGGGCATGCCACCATGTCAGTCCGGGTAAGAGACCGAATCGCCTTTGGCTCTTCAGCCGAACTAACTAGTAATGAGAGTCGCACAGCTCGGGTCGGGGGAGCCGGAGATCGCAGTCGTCGCGGGCGTTCACGGGGACGAACCCTGTGGCGTCCGGGCCGTCGAACGGCTGCTCGACGAGCGCCCGACCGTCGAACGGCCCGTCAAGCTCATCGTCGCCAACGAGGAAGCACTCGAGCGACGGGTTCGGTTCATCGACGAGGACCTCAACCGTGCGTTCCCCGGCGATCCGGACGCGACGACCCACGAGGGTCGCCTCGCAACCGAACTGGTCGACGAACTCGAGGGCTGTCTGACCTTCTCGATGCACTCGACTCAGAGCCACGCCGAACCGTTCGCCGTCGTCAACGGCGTCAGCGAGACGGCCGAGGAGATCGTGCCACAGCTGCCCGTGACGGCGATGGTCGAGACGAGCAACTTCGCGGAGGGGCGACTCTTCGCCGAGATCGACACGGTCGAGGTCGAGTGCGGGCTCCAGGGCTCGGAGACGGCCGCCGAAAACGCCGACCGGCTGACGCGGGCGTTTCTGACCGCCGTCGGCGTGTTGCCCGGCGATACGGTCCGACGCGACCTCCCGATCTATCGGCTCACGGATGTCATCAGCAAGGAGCAGGCCGACTCCTACGAGGTGTTCGTCGAGAACTTCACCGAGGTCGAGGCCGGCGACTCCTTCGCCGCCGCCGACGGCGACGAGCAGGTCGCCGACGAGTCGTTCTATCCCGTCTTGATGTCCCCGAACGGCTACCGGGACGTCTTCGGCTACGCCGCCGAGAAACTCGACGTCCTCGAGACGCCGGCGTCGGCCGACTAGATCGCCCGGGTTCCCTGTGCCAACGGTGTGTCCGGCCGGCGGTCGCGACCGACCGGCGTGAGTGCCGATGACGCAAGGCATATCCCCCTTACCGCCCTACGGACGAGTATGGAGTTCCCACCGAACCAGGGTCTCGATCAGGACGAAGTCGACGAACAGGTCGCCGAGGCGCTCGAGGAAAACGAGGTCGTCCTCTTCATGAAAGGGACCGAACTGATGCCCCAGTGTGGCTACTCCCGCAAGGCGCTTGGCCTGATCGACCAGCACCGCGACGAGTTCGAGACCGTCGACGTCCTCGACTCGCTCGACGAGTACCGACAGGCGCTGTCGGAACACAGCGGTTGGGAGACGATCCCCCAGACGTTCGTCGACGGCGAGTTCGTCGGCGGCTCCGACGTCCTCGAGGAACTCGAGGAACGGGACGAACTCGCGGAGACGCTCGAGACCGCGTAGGGCCGGCCCACTGGCGTGACCCATATACTCGAGTTGATATCTCACGCATTTAATAGCAGCTCATATAAGTCACGCCCTCGTAGTAACAGATCACGACTATCGCCGTACACACCTTCCCACAATGTCAACAGAGGAATCCAGACACGTATATCGGCTGCATTCGACCCTTGAACTGCCCCTCGAAGACCTTCGCGAACACATCGACGAGGCGAGATATCCCGACGGAATCGACGACGTCGAGATCACGCGACGCAACAACACGCTGATCCTCAAGGCCGTCGCCGAGGATCAGTCGGTCAGCAAGTACACGCCGACGGCCCAGCTCAAAGCCAGCGTCACGGAAAACCGGGTCTACGAGGAAGACCCCGACGAGCGGCGGCAGAAATCGTTCAGCTGGGACGAGGAAGAGGAAGAGGAGATCGAGTCCGAACTCGTCGAGTTCGCCGCGTTCAAGGGCGACCGCGAGACGGTCCTCCAGAACTCGCTGTTGCAATACGAGATGTTCCTCGTCCTCTGTGAGATCGCCGAGGCCGCCGAGAAGGGGACGCTGACGGCTATCTCGGAACGCGACGGCGACCTCGATGCGACCCGGATCGTCGACGGCGAACCCCGTCCCGCGGACATCGAAGTCGTCGAAGGGCCCCGCGATACCGGCTCGGGGCAAGGCGGCGTCAACTGGCGGGACAACAAGTTCATCACGGACTGAAGGCGCTTCGGCCGGAACAGAGCGGAGAGCTAACCGATGCGCTTTCCTCGCTGAAGATCAGGAGCCGTAGCTATGGCGGCTAACCGCACGGACGTAGCAAATTAGTTCTCAGCGTCGGTCGCACTGATCTCGAGGTCGACTGAGTCCCCGTCAGAGACCGTCCCGGGAATCTGGCTCGTTCCGTACCCGGCATCGAGCGCGAGACCCAATTCCGCCGACTCTTCTTGCGAGAGAAGCACGTGATTTTCGGGTTCGTCGAGCCGATCAATCGCTTCGGGACCGTCGAAGCCGCCGTCAGGAAAGAGAACGACGCCGCCGGTCGGAGAAACCGTCGTGGACAACTCGATCTCGTGGGCCGACTGATTCTCTGCCTTAATGAGTTTGGGAAACCCGGTAACGGAGCCGTCGTTTACACCTAGTCCCGGATCGGAAGTACCGTTATCGACCTCGGTGATCTCGACGGTGATCGTCCCGTCGCTCTCGCCCGTGACGAACCCGCCGTCGTCCCCGGAGCCAGGTGCGAGTCGCAACAGCGCGGCGTCGTCGACTGCGGTCGACACGGTGACACCGCGCTCGGCTTCAGTCCGGCTGAACGCACCGGTCCCGAAGGCCACCCCACCACCGGCGGTGAGAGCCCCCAACCCGACCAGAACCGTGCGTCGTTTCATTCGGTGGTCACTCTCGAGCGCTCCTATCAATATTTAATACTATAGATACATAACCGTTCTGTATCGACCGAAAAACGACGGACGGGCGCGAACGGACAGCCGAAAATAACCTCGCATGAACCGACTCGTCTCCGCGTTCGGTCTCCTGTTGATCGTTCTCGGCGTCGCTCTCGGCAGCGTTCAACTCGGCGCGTTCGATCAGGTCGTCGCCGAACGGGACGCCTCCGTGAGCGTCGCCGAAGAGGACGAGGCATATCTCTCGATACAGGATGGGTACGGTGGGCGCACTGTGCGGAACTATCTTTGTATCTTCATCTGTTTTTCATACGATAGACCCAGGACAGTCGCCACCCTCGAGAACAGGTACATCACCGACTACTCTACCCTCAATGTCGAAGTCGACACCGTTGGAGGTGCGTCCGACGACACCCTCGAGGTTAGCCAAGCACCGACAACATTGTCCGAAGGGGAGGCCCGCAATGTCGTGGTCTCGTGTTCGGGGACCACTACGGCCGACGGAACGGGTGACGTCACGCTTCTCGTCGACGTTTCCGAGCCGGTCTACATCCACCAGAAAACAACGATTCAGGACGTGTCGTACGACTGTGCTGCCGGCTATTAGGCGAGTCGGTCCTCCCACTCCTCGGCGGTCATCGACTCGCCGGTGACGCCGTCCGGTCCCTGCGCTGCGAGCAGGGCGGCCGCGTCGTCCATCACGTCGGGCTGGAGGATCTCCCCGCGCTCGTCGTCGGGCAGGTGTTCCCAGATCCGCGTGTTGACGCGGCCGCCGGGGTCGATCGCGTTGACGTTGATCCCCTCGTCCTCGACCTCAAGTGCGACGGCCTGGGTAAAGCCCTCGAGCCCCCACTTCGAGGTGATGTAGGCCGCGGCGTCGGGGATCGCGTACCGGCCCAGCCCCGAGGAGACGTTGACGACGTTGCCCGAGTCCTGACCGGCCTCGAGCATCGCCTCGAGGACCCGCTTCGTGAACAGATAGACGCCCTTGACGTTGACGTCCATAATCGTATCCCACTCCTCCTCGTCGGTCTCGACGAGCGAGCGACGCTCCTCGCCGAAGCTGAGCCCGGAGACGCCGGCGTTGTTGATGAGCGTGTCGACGCGCCCGAACCGCTCGAGGGCCGCCTCGACGACGCGGTCGACGTCATCTGCCGCACGGACGTCCGCTGGGACGACCAGCGTCTCGCCGGCCGCCTCGTCGGCGACGGTCTCGAGTTCGTCCTCGCTTCGGGCCGTGAGGACGACGTTCGCGCCCCGTTCGGAGAGGGCGAGTACCATCGAGCGTCCGAGTCCCTTGCTCGCACCGGTGACGATGATCGTCTCGTCGTTGAGTGTGGTCATCTGACCGATCAGTTACGGGCCCATCGAGTAATACGTTCGGCCGCGGCGATCGAGTCGCGGTTCGATCGTCGAGCGGTCAGTCACTGGGTATGCGGCCGGCCCGTCGAACATCGTTCGCGAGGCGTTCGGCGTACTCGAGTCGGAGTCGACGCGCCGCCTCGCGGTCGACCGGGCCGCGGCCGCCGATGTCGTGGGCGATCGGCTCGTAGGTCGCGACCTCGAACCCCATTCGCTCGAGATAGGACCGCACCGCGTCCGCGTCCAGCCCGTCCCGGATCGCGGCGTTGACGTGTTCGATGACGGCGTCGAAGGTCGGCAGGACGATCTCCTCGTCGGTCACCCGGCCGGTGTCACCCTCGATTCGGACCTCGGCCCCGCGGAGGCGGTCGACGACGGTGGCCAGCCGGTCCGCCAGTCGGACGACCTGACTCGGGAGGGCGGTGTCGGGCGAGCGCCACTCGACGGTTTCGAACGACTCCCGGATCTGGACCGGCGTCCAGACGGCGCTTTCGGGATCGAACTGCGCCCGGATCGTGGACCGATCGATCCCCGCGTCGACGGCGGCCGTCACGAAGTCCTCGTATCGCCGCTCGAGCCGGCGCGTCCACTCCTCGGTGTCGTCGACGTAGGGCCAGAGCCGTCCCTGATGAGGGACATCGTCGTAGGCCATCCAGCGGTAGAGCTTCGACCGCGCGCCCGTTGCCAGGTTCCGGCCGCGGAAGTACGGCGCGGAGTTGACCAGCGCCAGCGCCGGATCGAGCGCGATGAACGTGTTCAACTGATCGACCGCCCGTCCCGGCTGTTGCTCGACGTGGATGTGCGTCCCCGCGCAGTGGCGGACGTACTCGAAGTCCTCGCCGATGACCCGCTCCTGAACGCGGGTCCTGTCGCTGGGCCGATCCGCAATCTCGCCGTGGTTGATCGGCGTCGCGAGCGGGACCAGTCCCAGCCCGCGTTCGTCCGCTCGCTCGAGGACGGCCTCGAGCCGCTCGTACAGTTCCTCGCGCAACTCGGCGGTCGACTCACAGGGCGTCGTCTTGATCTCGAGCAACGGCTCGACGAACTCCCGTTCGGCACCCGGCGACGCCTCGACGAGATCACCCGGTTCGACGAGCCGGCCCCGGTCGTCGACGACCCAGTACTCGACCTCGATGCTCCGTCGTATCGGCGTGGATTCGTGTGCTGACACGGTTGGTAGTCGCGATCACGGCTCGAGCGGCCGAGCGACGCCGTCCTCGGCCACAGACCTATGCTAACACTCGATATGAGAACCTCTCTCGAACGATGGCAAGAACCTTTCGTGACGGGAAATATTCGCCGCACGGCTCGTCGGGTCGGCCGCTCGCGGTCCGAAGTCCCGACAGGCGTTTCCGCCGACCCAAAGGATTTACAGTTCCTAATTACATCTAATTACACGAGATGACCGAGAACTTCCCCGACTACGTCGACGTCGATTACGACGACGGCAACGGCGAAGACCCCGAGGACTACCAGCACATTCAGGACAAGATCGAGAAGGCCATCGAGGTCACCCGCGAGGGGCTCGAGTCCTACGAGAACCCGGCCGTGATGTGGACCGGCGGCAAGGACTCGACGCTGACACTGTATTTCATCAAGGAGGTCGCCGACCGCTTCGACCTCGAGGTACCGCCCGCGGTCTTCATCGACCACTACCAGCACTTCGACGGGATCCACGACTTCGTCGACCACTGGGCCGACGAGTGGGACCTCGAGGTCATTTACGCGCGCAACGAGGACGTCGGCGAGTACGTCGACGAACACGGCCTCGAACCCGGCGACGACATCGACATTTCGGAACTCTCCGACCACAACCAGCACCACGTCCGGGAGATCCTCGAGTACGAGGAAGACACCTTCCCGTTCCTGCTGGACACCTACGTCGGCAACCACCTGCTGAAGACGGTCGCGCTCAACGACGCCTTAGAGGAGTACGACATCGACGGCGTCATCTCCGGCGTCCGCTGGGACGAACAGGAGGCCCGCGCCGACGAGACGTTCTTCTCGCCGCGACACGACCCCGACATCTACCCGCCCCACGACCGCATCCAGCCCATCCTGCAGTTCGATGAGGCCGCCGTCTGGGACGCCTTCTGGAACTTCGTCGTGCCGGACACGGTCGAGGGCTTCCCCGAGGAGGGCTACGTCCCCGAGGCCGACGACGACCTCCCCGAGGGCGTCGAGCAGGAAGACATCCCGATCTCGCCGAAGTACTTCGCCGGCTTCCGCTCGCTGGGCAGCGAAGTCAGTACCGAGAAGTCCGACGAGGACCCCGCGTGGCTGCAGGACCTCGAGGGAACGACCGAACGCGCCGGCCGCGCCCAGGACAAGGAAGACCTGATGGAGCGCCTGCGCGACCTCGGCTACATGTAGGCCGTCGGCGCCGACGCTCGTTCGCCAGCTAACTACCCGTTTCTTCCGGTTGCAGCGTCTCGAGGAGTGCCGACGGTGACAACGTCGTGATCACCGGTCTTCAGGAGAGAACGCAGTCCGGGTCGAACCCGTTCGTTATCGACCCGTTGCGCGGTACTCGCCGTGTTTGACGCCGATGGCGAGCATGATCAGTCCGAAGGCGATCATCGACGGTGCGACCATCATCAGGACGGTCTCCGTCGCCATCATCGGCGCGGCGACGAGGCCACCGACGCCGATCACGATTATCGCGAGGAACGCGGCCGCCGTCGTCGTCTGGTTGAACTCCATGGGCGACCGTTAGGACAGGGGCCCCTAATGGTATCGGGAATCGGCAGTCCGTTCACGTCGGTTGATCGAAAGCGAGCGGCAGTTACTGCGACGGCCGAACGAGGTTCGCCAGCGCGACGACGATTCCGAAGAACCAGCCCAGCGGGAACGAAATCCCGAGCCACATCCCGGCGTAGGCCGCCCCCTCGAGCGTGAAGTTGCTCCGGAGGAACTCGTTGAGGCCGCCGACGACCAACACGTTGTCCAGTGCCCAGGCGGCGAACTCGTAGCTGGGGTCGAGGATGTACGGATGCAGCGATGGCGTGACCAGGGCGGCGACGACCGGCGGCAGGAACAACGCCGTCATCGCGAAGGGGTAGGCGAAGACGACTGTCGTCCCGCGGCCGCCGACCTTCGTCGCCGACGCGGCGAGCGCGGTCGCGACCGTCGCGACGCCGCTTGCCGCCGCGACCGCAAGCACCGCCTCGAGGGGGATGTCGACCTGTTCCATGTACGACATCGCCCCCCAGGCGATCGTCAGGAGGCCCCAGCCGAGCAGGGCGATGCCGGTGACGCCGACGATGCCCAGCCGGGTCCGTGTCGAGTCGAGTTTCGCCGCGTAGTAGCGGGTCGCGAGGCCGAGGACGGTAAGCGGGTAAAGGAGGAGCAAGCCGACGACCCCGAGCGCGCTCCAGCCGTGATAGGCCACCTTCTGCGGGAGGCTCTCGGGTTGCCACTTGCCCATGACGGAGTGGCCACGGCCACGTTGCCTGGGGAAGACGATCTCCATCCAGGCCCCGTGTAACCGCTGGACGTCGGCTCTGACCGCGCCGACGAACCCACCGCCGCCACCGCTTCGTGAGCGGGTAGACATACGCGAGCCAAAAAGCCGGCGTACCGTAAACTTTCCTTCTCTTTCTTTGCGAACGACAGGTCGATACCGGACGGAAAAACGCGACTCGCGACTGTGGCTCCGCTCAGTTCCAGGGTGCGAAGTCGGGGTCGACCTCGCGGCTCGTCTCGTCGATCGCGTCGATCGCGTCGATATCCTCCTGCTCGAGGTCGACCGTCAGCGAGGCCCAGTTATCGCCGATGTGGTCCTCGCCGGTCGCCTTCGGGATCGCCGTGACGCCTTTCTCGCGGGCCCAGGCGAGGCTGACCTGTGCTTCGGTGACGCCGTGTTTCTCGGCGATCTCCTGAATCTCCGGCTGGTCGAAGACCTGCCCGCGGGCCAGCGGCGAGTAGCCGACGACCTCGACGTCGTCGTTCTCGCAGGCCGCTCGGATCTCCGCCTGGGGAAGCAGCGGGTGGAGTTCGACCTGGTTCGCAAAGATCGGCGCGTCACAGACGTCGACGGCTACCTCGAGGTCTTCGGGGCGGAAGTTGCTCACGCCGACGTTCTCGATCAGGCCCTCGTCGTACAGTTCCGAGAGCGCCGAGAGGGTCCCTTCGGGGTCGTACTCGCCGGCCGGCCAGTGGACGTAGAGCAGATCGACGTAGTCGACGCCGAGTCGGTCGAGGCTCGCCCGGGCCGTCTCGAGGACGTCGTCGTGGTCGAGGTTCGAGATCCAGACCTTGGTCGCGAGGAAGATCTCCTCGCGATCGACGTCGGCGGCGGCGATCCCCTCGCCGACCGCCTCCTCGTTGTCGTAGGCCTGGGCGGTGTCGATGTGGCGATAGCCCGTCTCGAGGGCCGTACGGACGCTCTCGGCACACTGCTCGGGATCGTCGTTCTGCCAGGTTCCCAGACCGAGCATCGGCATGCCGTTCGCTGTCGGACACGTTTCGGGTGCGACTGTCTCGGCGTCGTTCGTTCCCATGTGCAGGAAGTGGGCCAGCGAGCGAAAATGGGTTTGGGTTGCGGAGAGCGAGTCGGGTGTCCGCTGGTGATCGGAACGGGAACGCCGCGCGCCGGACCGAGCGATGCGTAGCGCTCAAGGCCGTTCCGGTCGGAGACTCCCTCGTGATACGGGACGTCGCTACCGCAGTACTCGCCGACCCGTTCGTCGCGATGAACGCGATCGGGTTGGTCGCGTTCGCGCTCGTCGGCGCGAGCAAGGCGATCCGCGAGGAGTACGATCTGTTCGGGATCGCGGTCGTCGGCCTCGCCACGGCCTTCGCCGGCGGCGCGACGCGCGATCTCCTCGTCAACCGCGTCCCGCTCGCGCTGAGCGATCCCACGGAGATCGGCCTCGGACTCCTCGGCATCGCCCTGGCGATCGGACTCAGCATCGCCCTCGAGTCGCCGGACGATCATCCGGTCACGCTCGTCTCGGACGCCGTCGGCCTCGCCGCGTTCACCACGGCCGGGGCCATCGTGGCGTCCGGGGCCGGCGTCTCGAGTTTCGGTGTCGTCGTCATCGCGACGATCAACGCCGTCGGCGGCGGCGCGATCGCCGACGTCCTGCTGGATCGCCCGCCGTTCATCCTGTTCGAGGACTTCTACGCGAGCTGTGCCGTGCTAGGCGGGACGACCTACTGGATCGTGGCGATCGTCGGCGCGTCGGGAACCACCGCCGCGGCCGCCTGCGCCGCGATCACGGTCGGTACGCGGCTGGCCGCGGTCACGTACGGCTGGGCGCTGCCGACGGCACAGCGGTTCGAGTCGATCTGAGGGCGTCGGATCTGACCGGTGAGACTATTCGTAGAGCCCGTCCCATGGCCGCTCGCGCTCGAGGGCCGCACTCGCCGCGAGGACGTCGTCGTCGGCAAAGCGGCGACCGACCAGTTGCAGGCCGACGGGACCGCCGCGCTCGGTCAGCCCGGCGGGGGCCGAGGCGACGGGGTGGCCGGTCCAGTTGAACGGCCAGGTCATGGGCCACTCCCAAGCCTCGGCCTCGAGATCGGCGTGGAGGGAGACGTCGGCCTGCGACAGCGTCGGGGCCACGAGCAGGTCGTAGTCGGCCAGTACATCCTGAACGGCGTCGTACACGCCAGTGCGGACGATCCCCGACCGGGCGACGTCCGCGGGCCCGTGATCGTCGGCGACGTGGAGCATCGCAAGCAGGCTGTCCGAGACCTCGTCGGATCGTGCCCGAAAGTCGACGCCGTGGGCCTCCTCCATGACCGTGGCACTCTCGAGGACGGAGGTCGTATACGCCGGCATCGCGGCCTCGCTCAGTTCGGCCATCGAGTAGCCGTGATCGACGCCGATCTCGTCGACAGTCGCGCCCGCGTCCGCGAAGGCGCTGACTGCCTCGTCGACGACCGTCTGGACCTCGTCGGCGACGGGAAAGACGTCCAGATCGGGGCTGTAGGCGATCCGGTAGTCGTCGATCGGGCGCTCGACGGCCCCCCGATAGTCGATCTCGACGGGGACGCTGTTGGGATCATCGGGGTGGGGATCGGCCATGATCGACAGCAACAGGGCGGCGTCGGCGACGGTCCGGGTCATCGGCCCCTTCGTCGTGTGCTGGAGTTCGCGCCCGAACGCGCTCGGCCGGCCGTCGTCGGGTACCAGCCCGAACGTCGGTTTGAACCCGTAGACGCCGCAGGCCGCCGCGGGAATGCGAAGCGACCCGCCCGCGTCGCTGCCCGTCGCGATCGGGGCCATCCCGGCCGCCAGTGCCGCCGCTGAGCCGCCCGAAGAGCCGCCGGCGTTCAGGTCGGGATCGATCGGCGACGCGGTCGCCCCGATCAGTTCGTTGTCGGTCGTCCCCTTGTGGCCTAACTCCGGCGTGTTCGTCTTTCCGATCACGATCGCGCCGGCGTCCTCGAGCCGCTGGACGATCGCCGAGGTCCGGTCGGCGACGTGGTCGGCGAACAGCGCCGAGCCGTACGTGTGTCGGACGCCGGCCTTCAGCGCGCCTAAGTCCTTCAGCGCGAGCGGGACCCCGTGGAGCGGACCCACGTCCGCGCCGTCCTCGAGCGCGGCGTCGGCCTTCGCCGCCGCATCGCGGGCCTCCTCTGCACAGACCGTGACGAAGGCGTTGATCTCGTCGTCGCGCTCGTCGATCCGCTCGAGGTGGGCCTCGACCGCCTCGGTCGCCGTGACGTCGCCGTTCCGAATGCGAGCCGCGAGAGCCGTCGCGGAGAGTCGCGTGAGTTCCGTTTCGGATGACATACCGGGTGAACGACACCGTCCGTGATATATGTTAGCTCGGGTTTCGACGACATGGATCGTCAAGAAACGATCGGCGGGGCACAGCTACTCCTCGAGCCCCGCGGCGTACGCGAAGTCGGCGTCGGTGGCGACCGGGGCCTCCCCGTCGATTTCGATTTGCCAGCCCTCGAGAACCGCGGGGTCTTCGAGGGCGTTGGTCAGCGTCGTCCGGACGGCGAGGAGGTCGACGCCGTAGTAGTCGTTGGGTACTCCCCGGAGGTACTGCAGCGCGGTCTCGAACAGGCTCCGCATTCCGTCGTCGTTCCCGAAATCGAAGTGCTTGTAGGCTCCGGCTGCGACCTGCACGAGTCCGTGACAGAAGGCGCTCTCGGTGGAACCCCGCCCGTAATTGTACCATTCCGCTTCGAAGCAGTCGTGTGACTCGTGGTACGCGCCCGCGTTGTAGCACGCGACGCCGTGGACCGTCGCCCGGCGGAGCGTCGCGTGGTCCCAGCGACCCGCCTCTGGATCCCATCCGGTCGGGGTTCCGGCGGGCGGCTCGACCGTCGGGTCCCGGGTGTGGTCGTCCATACCCGACCGAACGGTCGAGCGCCGGAAACCTCCGTCGGTCACTTCAGACGGCGAGTGTGTAAGCACCGCCTTTATTCGGATGTGATCCCTTACGTCGCGGTATGGAGCATCCGTACGGCCGCTGCCAGCACTGCGGGGAACGCCTCTACGCCCACATCGAGGGCGACTACCAGTGTGTGAACTGCGACCGGCGCTACACCGAGGCCGACCTCGAGACGCGGGCCGTCTGAGTCAGGCGCCACTCGTGGCCCGCCGCCATCCCCGACGGTGACGGGACGGAACGGATCCGTTTTCGGGCCACCGCCGATCCGAATCGGACGATTTAACCTCCGGGCGGCCCCAGAGGGAGACGCGTGCGAGGGTAGCCAAGCGGTCAACGGCGGCGGACTCAAGATCCGCTCTCGTAGGAGTTCGTGGGTTCGATCCCCTCCCCTCGCACTCACCATAGTGCGCGGCAAGACGGAGCGTCTTGCCCTCGCAAACTTCTGCCGACCGACGAACCGGACAGCAAACGCTGTGTCCGCTCGAGTAACGCGAACGCTACGATGGAACGTGGTTCCGATCTGTGGATACCACGACCACTTTTCCGGCCCGGCCACCGAGAACGGACATGAGCGAAGCCACGTCCCGCCGCGAAGCCGTCGCGGTTCGCGCGGCCGCGGCGGGAGCCGCCGTCGCGGCCGACTCGTTCCGGACCGACCTCGAGATCGAGTCGAAAGACCGGGAAACCGACGTCGTCACGCAAGTCGATCGCGACGCCCAAGAGCGAGTCATCGAGACGATTCGGGAGACGTTCCCGGACGATCCCGTCGTCGGCGAGGAGGAGGACGCGTTGAAGCGGGTTCCCGAATCGGGGCCGGCCTGGATCGTCGATCCCATCGACGGAACGAACAACTACGTCGACGGGTCCCGGGCGTTCGGCACCGCCGTCGCGGCCGTGATCGACGGCGAGCCGGTCGCCGCCGCGTTCGACTGCCCCGCGCTCGGGGACGTCTACCGGTTCGGCCCCGACGGCATCTCCCGCAACGACGAGCCGCTGTCAGTCAGTGACTGCGACGATCCCGCGGCCGCCACCGTCTGCCCGACGTTCTGGTGGGGCCGCGACCGGCGCGACGAGTACGCCGCCGCGACCCGGGCGATCGTCCGGCGGTTCGACGACATGCGTCGGTACGGCTGCGCCCAGCTCGAGCTGGCGATGGTCGCCTCGGGCGCGCTCGAGGGGACGCTGACCAACGTGCGGGCCAACTCCTGGGACACCGTCGCCGGCGTCGGCATGGTCCGCGAGGCCGGCGGCGTCGTCACCGACCTCTCGGGGGATCGCTGGCGACACGACAGCGAGGGACTGGTCGCCTCGAACGGCGAGATTCACGATGCCGTCCTCGCGGCAGCCCGGGAGATCGACGGCTGAGACGGTCCATCTGATGGCGCTCGTCAGCGGGCAATCGTGAGTGTCAGGCGGGCTGAAATCGGAAACGGTAAGCGCCCCCCACTACGGGATTCCGGTATGGACGATTTCATCGACCGGTTCGGGGCCGAGCGCGTCTGGGCCGCGACCGTCGCCACGCTTGCGGTCGTCGTTGCCCTCGGGGCGGTGATCTTCCCCCAGCGGGTGTACGTCGAGTTCATCTGGCAGTACTTCTGGGGCCCCGTCGTCGCCGACGCACACAGCTGGAACTGCGTCGCCTGGGCCGGCGGCGAACAGGTTCCCTGCACCGAAGCGGCCACCAACGCCGGACCGACGGCCGAACCCGGCTACACGTTCGTCTCCTACGCCGGCTACATCCCCACGCTGGTCCTGTTGCTGATCGGGATCATCTTCCTCGTGCGCCGGCTCGAGATCGAGCGGTATCGTGCGGGCTTTTTCGCCCTGTTCCCGTTCATGCTCTTTGGCGGCGCCCTGCGTGTCGTCGAGGACGCCAACGCCGCCGCCTACGAGTACACCGGCGAGATGGCCATCCAGCTGCCGTGGTCGGGCTTCATCATCAGCCCGCTGATCTACTTCACCGTCTTCTTCATCGCGCTCTTTGCGGTCGTGACCTCGATCTGGCTCGAGCGCAACGACTACGTCTCGGGCTACGAGTATCCGCTGGCCGGGATCGGGACTGCTGTACTGACGATTACGATCGCGTATCTGGCTTACACGGCAGCGACGGAGCCGTTTTCGGAGTTCTATCCGCTGATCCCGCTGGTCGTCCTCGTCGGGGCGACCGTCGCGACGGCGATCACCTGGTTCGGCCTCGAGCGATACGCGCCGGAACTGAACCGCGGGACCCGATACATGGGGATCGTGGTCATCTGGGCCCACGCGGTCGACGGGGTCGCGAACGTGATCGGCCTCGACTGGGCGACGACGCTCGGGCTCCCGGCCAACCTCGTCCCGAAACACCCGATCAACCGTGCCATCGCCAACACGACTGCGGACGTGTTGCCCGCCGATGTGGTGTCGGCGACCGGCTCCGCGTGGCCGTTCCTGCTGGTGAAACTCGCCGCCGCCGTCTTCGTCATCTGGATCTTCGACGAGACGGTCTTCGAGGACAGCCCGCGCTATGCCGTCTTGCTCATGATCACCGTCGTCGCCGTCGGCCTCGGCCCCGGGACCCGCGACATGCTTCGCGCGACGTTCGGCGTCTGACGGTCCGCTGATTGTCGTTCGAATCCGAGAGTGTGACCTCGAGCCCGTCGCCATAGCCGCGGCGATCGACGCGACCGCGAACGGGGGCTTTAATCGCCCGCGCCCGGAACGACTCGCCATGAGTGATACGGACGGGTGGTTCGCGGCCGGGGACCGCGACGATCCCGACGCGACGGCGGCCGCGGTCCGCGAGGGAAGCGCCGACGAGCCCCGCGACTGGCCGCGTCTCGCGGTCGAAGACGGGTTCGCGGACGACACCGACGAGTACTACGACGCCCTCCGCGAGGTGACGACCGAGGCCACCCGGGCTGCGGTGACCGAGCGCGAGCGGGCCGACGACCGCCAGCTCGTTCACGCGGTGCGGGCGATGGACGACTGCGAGCGAACGGCCAACGAACTCGCCGAGCGGCTGGCCGAGTGGGCCGGGACGATCGACCCCGACGCCGGGACCGGCGTCGAGTACGCGCGGGAGGTGGCCAGCGGCGAGGCCGGCGACGACCTCGGTGAGCCAGCCGTGCGCTCGCTGGCCGAACGGGTGGCTGGACTGGCCGACGAGGCCGATGACCTCCGTGAATTCGTCCAACGGCGGACGCCGGTCGTCGCGCCAAACCTTGCGGCGCTGGCCGACCCCGTGCTGGCGGCCCGGCTGATCTCGCTGGCCGGCGGCCTCGAGGAACTCGCGAAGAAACCCAGCGGCACGGTGCAGGTGTTGGGCGCGGAGGACGCGTTATTCGCCCACCTGCGGGGCCACGCGCCCTCGCCAAAACACGGGATCATCTACACCCACGACGCGGTGCGGGGGACCCACCCCGACGAGCGCGGCTCCGCGGCGCGTGCGGTCGCGGGGAAACTCGCCATCGCCGCCCGCGTCGATCACTACTCGGGCGACCTGAAGCCGGAACTCGAGGCGGAACTGACCGAGCGGATCGAGACGATCCAGGCGCGAAACGCGGACGGAGACAGTGGAGACGAGGCGGCGACCGACGGGGGTGTCGACGATGAGTGAGCTGCCGACGGGGGTCCAGCGCCGCGAGTTCGACGGGACCGAGCGACTCGCGACACAGGGCGAACCGGTCTACGGCGAACCAACCGACGTTCAGCAGACGGAGTCTGCTGCAGCCAATCAGAACTCGGAGAGTTCTGAGGACGGCGAGTGGCGCGCGTGGAACCCGAACCGATCCAAGCTCGGAGCGATGCTCGAGCTGGGCATGGACACCGGCCTCGCGGGCGGCGAGACGGTCCTCTATCTGGGGGCCGCCAGCGGGACGACCGTGAGCCACGTGGCCGACTTCGCCGGCCCGACCTACGCCGTCGAGTTCGCCGCGCGGCCGGCTCGGGACCTGCTCGAGGCCGCGGAATCGCGCGATCGACTCTTCCCGCTGCTGAAAGACGCCCGGAAGCCCGAGAGCTACGCCCACGTCGTCGAGTCCGACGTCGACGTGATCGTCCAGGACGTGGCGACGCGCGGGCAGGCGCGGGTCGCGCTCGAGAATCGGCGCTTCTTGGCTGACGACGGACGGCTGCTTCTGGCTGTGAAAGCCCGGAGTGAAGACGTGACTCGAGAGCCAACGGCGGTGTTCGAGGATGTTCAGGGAGAGTTGGAGGAGGGGTACGAGGTCGTGGAAGCGGAACGGCTCGAGCGGTATCATACGGATCACCTCGGGATCGTCGCACGACCGAAGTAACGGTCTGTAAGGGACTCTCGCCACTCGAGAGCGATTCGAAGACGGGTTTCGAGGTTTCTTTCTCCCACCGACCGTCGAACCCAGCCGGTACACTCATGCCCGTTCGTGTGGGGTGTTAACGCAGCCGTTCGTGGGAGCGGCTTCAACTAGTCACTGAGTTACCGAGTCCCACCCGGGCCACCCCGGCCCTGTTGTCGCGGCACCCGACTCCGACGAGACAAATCCGTCGATCAACGGACGAACGGCCGCATACTAACTACTATATGATCGGTCGTGGTACGCGAGCGTGGTATGTCAGAACACCCCACTATCGGCGACACGCTCGAGGGGACGGTCGAGCGCCACCCCGACCGGGACGCGATCGTCTATCCGCGCAAGGACCAGCGCTGGACCTACGCCGAGTTCGACGAGCGGGTAAACCGGCTGGCCAACGCCCTGCTCGAGGCCGGCATCGAGAAAGGGGATCGAGTAGCGACGGTGCTGTACAACGGCTCCGAGATGGCCCTGACCGTCTACGCCTGCGCGAAGATCGGCGCGGTCTTCACCCCGCTGAACTTCCGGCTGCCGGCGGGGGAGATCGAGTACATCGTCACCGACGCCGAAGCCGAACTGGTACTGTTCGAGGCTGCCACCCGGGAGGCCGTCGAAGGTGCCAAACCAGACCTCGAGACCGTCTCGGAGTACGTGTTCATCGACGACGACCGCGAGGCGGCCCCCGACTACGCCCGCGGGTTCTACGACCTGCTCGAGTCGGGCTCTCCGGAGAAGCCCGACGTCCGCGTCGCCGAAGACGACGTCTACGCCTTCATCTACACGTCGGGGACGACGGGCCGGCCGAAAGGCGTCGTCCACGAACACCGCAGCATGGTCGAACACAACCTCCTGTGTATCGCGGAGGGGAAGATGACCCGCAACGACGTGGGACTGTCGGTGATGCCGCTGTATCACTGCGCCGAACTCCACTGTAACCTCTTCCCGCGGACCCACCGCGGCGCGACCAGCGTCATCCACCACGAGTTCGATCCGGAGGCGACCCTCGAGGCGGTCGCGGAACACGGCGTCACGCTCCTCTTCGCGGCCCCGACGGCCTGGAACGCGCTGTCGATGACCGCCGCCGAAGCGGACGTCGACGTCTCCTCGCTCCGGCTCGGCCTCTACGGCGCGGCCCCGATGCCGGAGCAGGTCCTCGAGAACTGCCGGGAACACCTCTGTGACGACTACCTCCAGGCCTACGGGATGACCGAGATCGGCCCCGCCGGCGTCTTCCAGCCCCCGGAGGACCAGCTCTCGAAGCAGGGCTCGGCCGGCCTCCCGGCGCTCAACCACCGGCTGCGGATCGTCGAACCCGACGCGGAGCCGGACGCCGAAGTCGAGCCGGGCGAGATCGGCGAGATCCTGATCGCCAGCCCCTGCACGATGCGCGAGTACTGGAACCGACCGGAGGCGACCGCGGAGTCGCTGCGCGAGGCCGACGGCACGACCTGGTACTACACCGGCGACCTGGGCCACCGCGACGACGACGGCTACCTCTACGTCGTCGATCGCAAGGACGATATGATCGTCTCCGGCGGCGAGAACGTCTATCCGGCCGAGGTCGAGGACGCGCTGTTCGCCCACGACGCCGTCGCGGAGGCGGCCGTCGTCGGCGAACCCGACGACGAGTGGGGGGAGCGGGTCGCCGCCTACGTCGTCGCCGACGGCGTCGAGGCGTCCGATCTCGACGCGTTCGTTCGCGAGAGCGACCAGCTGGCCGACTTCAAGCGCCCCCGGACCTACTACTTCGTCGACGAACTCCCCAAGAACCCCAGCGGGAAGGTCCAGAAGTTCAAGCTCCGCGAGGACGAGGCCGACGGCGAGCCCGAGCCCGAACGCGTCGCCTCCTGATCGCGCGGGCGGGGCGACCGGCCCACGTTCCGGCCGAACGCTCCGACTCCAAACCGTATTTACTGTCGGCGTCGAAAAGGCGATACGATGGAACGCGGGTCCCGAGAGTCGTTTACGCGCATGGGTACGTTGGGGATCGAGGAGGAGTGTTTCGTCGTCGACGAGGACGGTCGCCCCACCAGCGGGACCGACGACCTCGTCTACGAACACGACCCGCCCGAGATCCTCGAGGGCCGACTCGATCACGAACTGTTCAAGTTCGTCATCGAGACCCAGACGCCGCTGATCGAGGACCCCGACGACGCCCGCGACTCGCTGCTTGCGATCCGGCAGGCGTTAGTCGACCACGCCGAGGCTCACGGCTACCGGATCGCCGCCGCGGGCCTCCACCCGCTGGCGAAGTGGCAGGAACTCGAACACGCCGAGAAACCCCGCTATCGGGCACAGCTCGACCGGATCCAGTATCCCCAGCACCGGAACACGACGGCGGGGGTCCACGTCCACGTCGGCGTCGACGA
Organism: Natrinema thermotolerans; assembly: GCF_031165565.1. Classification (NCBI taxonomy): domain Archaea; kingdom Methanobacteriati; phylum Methanobacteriota; class Halobacteria; order Halobacteriales; family Natrialbaceae; genus Natrinema; species Natrinema thermotolerans. The sequence continues at coordinate 221,406 of NZ_CP101873.1, forward strand.
CGCCGACAAGGCGGTCTGGATCGCGAACGAACTGCGGTGGTACGTGCCGATCATGCTCGCGCTGTCCGCGAACTCGCCGTACTGGAACGGGTTCGACACCGGGCTCCAGTCGGCCCGCGCGAAGATCTTCGAGGCGCTTCCCAACACCGGCATGCCGACCCACTTCGAGGACTTCGAGGCCTTCGACCGGTTCGAGCGCCGGATGCTCGAGACCGATTCGATCAACGATCGGGGCGAACTCTGGTACGACGTGCGACCCCACACCGCCCACGGCACCGTCGAGTTGCGGACGCCCGACGGCCAGGCCGACCCCGAGGTCGTGCTGGCGTTCGTCGAGTACGCCCACGCACTCGTCTGTGCCCTGGCCGAGGAGTACGAGGACGGCGCGACCGGTCACGACCACCGGCGGGAACTGCTCGACGAGAACAAGTGGCGCGCGATCCGGTACGGACAGGACGCTGCCTTCATCGACCGCGACCTCGAGGGGACCGTCGAACTGGGCGAACTCGTCGACCGGGAGTGTGAACGACTCGGAATCGACGGGATCAAACGGGTCTACGAGCGCGAGAGCGGCGCTGACCGCCAGCGCCGGCTGCTCGAGGACGAGGGGCCGGACGCGCTGTGTAACTCGCTGTTTCTGCAGACCGAGTGACGACCCCCACAAAGGTTTAACTCCGCGGGAAGCCTCCACCTGTACGAGAAAACACATGAGTTTCGACGACACTGACGAGGGTCCGGTCGACGGCGAGGGAAACGAACCGCTCGAGGACCACGACGTCGTCGAGCCGGGTGGAGAGCGCCGCAATCCGACGGTCGAGGAACTCGACCAGCGGCTGATCGACCTGCTCTCGTGGATCCTCGACACGGAGACCCGCGCGAAGATCTATGTGTTCCTGCTCGCGAACCCGGGGAGTACGTCCGAGGAGGTCGCGAAGGGGACCGGTCTCTATCCCAGCACCGTCCGCGAGGCGCTGGCGGAACTCCACGAGGAAGAACGGGTCACGCGGGAGAAACGGGAGAACGAGGGGGCCGGCAACAACCCCTACGAGTACACCGCGATCCAGCCCAGCGAACTCGTCGGCGGCGTCGTCGACCAGGTCCAGGCGGAACTGAACACGATCTTCACGCTCGATCGTATCGTCGATCGGGAGGCCGACCGCGGGACGCCGCCCGATCTCGAGGACGAGACCGAACCGGTGACGATCACGATCGACGACGCGGCACCGACCCGCGAGTCCGACGAGTCGGACGACGCCGACGTCATCGAGTTCGAGGATGAGACGGACACGGAACCCATCGGGACGGACGCCGACGACCCGGCGGACGGCGACGAGTAGCCGGGATCCGACTTACGCCTCGCGGACGAGCGGGACCGGCCGCTCGAGTTCGAGATCCCGATCGACCGCCGTCGCGGTCATGGTTGGCCAGCGATCCGTCGCCGTCAGGACGTCGATCCCGTCGTCGGCGACGAGCGCCGTATCCTCGCTTTTCGCGCCCTGTACTGTGGGGTTCCACGCGTAAGCCATCGGCGCTTCGACGGGCTCGTCGTGGCCGGGCGTGGCGATCCACTCCCGACCGGCGAAGCCGGCGGCCCCGCCCTGGTGGTGATGTCGCCACTCGCCCTCGTAGCCGACCGCGTCGTACGCGTCCTGTATGGCCGCGAACACGGCACCTGCGGTACCGCCGGTGGTTCCGCTGCCGTCGGTCTCACCATCGATGGCCGCCGCCTGCGTCGCCGCCAGCGCCGTCGTCTCCACGCGAGCGGCCGCTCTGTGGCGCTCCTCGAGCCAGGCCGGCGGGTCGAACGCGACGGTTCGGGTACAGCTCGCGTGGAGGCCGCCCCGTTCGGCGGTCACGGAGACGAGGACGTAGTCGCCGAGTTCGGCCTCGGTCGGGGTGTAGTGGCGGTAGCGCTGGACGCGTTCGGCACCGCCGACGAGGACCACCGGCGTCTCGATGTTCCGGGCCGACAGCGCGACTCGCAGCGCCGAGGCGACCTCGTGTTCCGTATCGCTGCGCTGGAGCTCCCGGCAGACCGACTCGACGGCGGCCGCCGTCTCCTCGCCGAGGTCGCGGTAGCGCTCCCGGTCGCGCTCGGTCAGGGGCTGGCGCAGCGCGGTCGGGTCGACGCGCTCGAGGCCCGGGACCTCGATGTCCGCGGCCGCCCGTTCGTCCGGGCCGACGCGATCGGCGATCGCCGCGGCCAGCGACGACGCGTGCCAGGGGAACTCGACGACCGACACCGCGTCGGCATCGAGGTCGGGGAGTTCCTCGGCGACGATGCGATCGGCCTCGATGTTGTTCGCCACGAGCGTGATCGCGGTGCCGTCGTACCCGACGGCGGCGACGCCGGCGTCGCCCTCGCGGTCGACGACGTTGTTCCCGCCGGTGAGCCATGCAAATGCGTTCGGCCGAGCGAACCAGACCGAATCGAGTCCGGTGGACTCGAGGTGGGCCTCGAGCCGGTCGTGTTTGTCCATATCGGGTGCTTGCGAGGCCGCGTCTTGAATGCGGCGAACGCCGGTCTGCGGGGACCCGTGAGGGAGCCGCAAGAACGGTATCCCGCCCCGATTCCCAGCGAATCGGACGACTCGGTCAACCTAAGTAGGGGCCGTCCTAACGGCCGCTAGAGACCGTGTCGTACGATAATCACACGCCCGACTCGAGGTTTCGATCGTTGATCGATCGGTTCGGCTTCCCGCACCTGCTGACGGTAACGCTCGCGCTGGTCGCGACGACGATCCTGCTGGGGATCGCCGCGAAGGCGACGGGCTCCGGGCTGGCCTGCGAGGCCAACTGGCCGCAGTGTGACGCCGGACCGTTTAACCTGTTCCCAGCGAACCTCCCGAGTTTCTACGAGTGGTTCCACCGCTTCGTCTCGATGTTCGCCGGCTTCGCCATCATCGGCTCCGCGATCGCCGCCTGGCGACTGCCCGATATCGACCGAAACGTCGCCGGACTGGTCGTCCTCGGGATGGTCCTGACGCCGGTGCAGGTCGCACTCGGTCGCGAGACGGTCACCACGTACACGATGGATATCCTCTCGCTGCACTTCTGGACGGCCGTCACCATCTTCACCCTGTTTCTGGTCGCGACCGTCCTCGTGTGGGCACACCGACTGACCAGCCGCCACGTCGTCGCCGCGCTCGTACTGGGGCTCGTCGCCCTACCCGTCCACGTCACGCTCAGCCCCGTCGTCGGCTCGGAACTCTCGAGTTACTCGCCGACGATGCAGATGGCCCAGTACGGCGTGACGCTCGTCCTGCTGGGTGCGGCGATCGTCGCCGCGATGGTCGGTCGTCGCCGCCTGACGGGTCGCGCCGTCGTCCCGCTGCTCGCGGCACCGCCGATCGTGATCGCCGTCCTCTTCTTCGGCCGGCAGGCGATCAACCCCGCGCTCGAGGTGCCGTACCTCGTCGCGGTGGCCGTCTCGCTGGTCACCTTCCTCGCCGGACTGGTGCTTACCCGCTCCGCGGATACGTCCGGGGACGACGCCGGCGCGCTCTCGCCCTGACCGGTAGGAACGGACGCCGTCGCCCTTTTCCCGTTCGATCAGCCCACGACCACGACGATTGCGGCCCCCGTGAGAATCGAGCCGAGGCCCAGTCCGAACAGTCCGTAGTTCGCGACCGGGTTCGCCGCGGTCGTCACCTCGAGGGAGTACCGTCGCCGCGAGAGGGGCCAGAACGGGCGGACGCCCATCGGCGTCAGCGCGTCGACGAACAGATGGGAGCCGACCGAGACGAAACCGACGAGGAAGGCGAAGGTCACGAATCCGACGTCGGCAAAGGCCGAGGGCGCGTCGACGAGGACGCCGGTGATCGTCGCGAGGCCGATGCCGACCAACAGCGCGAACGGGATCGTATGGGTCGGTCCGCGGTGGTCGATCAGCGGGAGCCGGTGATCGTAGTCCGGCAGCGTCGAGAGCGCGACACAGACGAGGCCGCCGACGATCGCGACCTCGCCGTAGCCGCCCACGGCGATGATGGTGCCAAGCGGTGCGTACGCCGTGAGCGCACCGCCGTAGTGGCCCACCTGATACATGTGCGACATGATCGGCCAACGGGGCATAAAGCCACCGCCATCCGCCCGCGAACGGCGGACAGGGCGATACCGGCCCGGAGAGTACCCAGTAGCGAACGGGACCGGTGGCGGGCGGCCCCGTTCGCCGCGACCGACGCGGTTTTGATCGCGAATCGCCTCCGAACGGCTGTGCGAAACGTTACGGACAGGACGAGCAACCCGTTCGGACTGCGTGCGCCGGTCGATCGCTCCGATCCCGAGGACCGGGCCGCCGTCTTCGGCTACGGCGACGCCAACGCCGACTTCCACGTGATCGGCGACTACCCCGGCGTCCATGGCGGCGAAACGACCGGGGTCCCGTTCACCGAAACTGCGGCCGGACTCGCCGTCCAGGACGTCGCTCGCGCGGTCGGGTTCGCGAGCGGCCCACGGGACGACCCCGTCCTCGAGAACTGTTTCTGGAGCTACGTCTACCTCTGTAGCCTGCCCGCGGACGAAGCGCCGACCGACGACGACTACGCCGACCTCGAGCGGTTTTTCGACGCCGAACTCCGCGCGATCAACGCACATATCCTCCTGCCGGTCGGTGCCCGTGCGACCGACCGGGTCCTCCGGGAGTACACGACCCAACGCCGTCGGTACGACGACCCCCTCGAGATGGGCGCGCTCCACGCGAGCGAGATCCGCGGACGAGGGGTGCTGGTCGTTCCGATCAGGGAGCCAAGCGAGTGGGCCGACGGCGACCGCGAGGCGATCGTCGCACGGCTCGAGGCGTTGCTCGCGAGCGATTACCGGCAGACGAAAGGAGTCGCGACGACGGTGGGCTAATCGGTCTTCGGGGCGAAAACGAGCAGTGCCGTACTCGCCTCGCGCGCGTACGGAGAAATGTCCTGATCACCGTCGAACCGAGCGATATCGCCCGGCTCGAGGTCGTAGACCTCGTCACCGAGGGAGAGTTCCACGGCTCCCTCGAGCAGGTGGAGGACGACGTTCGACTCCGGATGGCGGTGTTCGGGAACACGCTGATCCTCGGTCAACTCGAGACGGACGGTTCGTGGCGTCTGTAAGTCGAAGACTTCTGCGTGGGGCGCATCGTCGAGGCCCTCGAGCGACGTGACTTCGGGCATATACGAATCGAAACGGGTCGTGGACTTATACCTCCGGACGAATCGGTTCGACCCGACCGACGACGCGGCCGGCGCGCTGTCGGTGGTGGAGTCGATCGTCAGTCGAACCCATGACGCCCCAAGACATTTTATTTGAACCGAATCCCTGTTTCCTACGAAAAGTTAAACTGAATGCGTAATGATGGGGTTCCGTATGGAGGTCATCAATCCGGCCACCGGCGAGCGAGAGCGGACGGTCGAGGAGCATACCGAATCCGATGTCGACGACGCCCTCGAGCGTGCGACGGCGGCCTACGAGGAGTGGCGTGACCGACCGATCCGCGAGCGTGAGGAACTGCTCGCGGCCGCAGGGGACGTGCTTCGCGAGAACAAGCGCGAGTACGCCGAGACGATGACCCGGGAGATGGGGAAGCCGATCTCGCAGGCGGTCGCCGAGGTCGAGAAGTGTGCCTGGGTCTGTGACCACTACGCCGAACACGGCAGCGCCTACCTCTCGGCGGACGGCCACCCGAGCCCGCCGGGCTCGTCGGTCGAGACGGTCTACGATCCGCTCGGTCCGATCCTGGCGGTGATGCCGTGGAACTTCCCGTTCTGGCAGGTGTTCCGATTCGCGGCACCCCATCTCACGTCGGGGAACGTCGGGCTGCTCAAGCACGCCTCGAACGTCCCCGGCTGCGCGCAAGCGATCGAGGACGTGTTCCGAAAGGCGGGCTACCCCGAGGACGTCTTCCAGACGCTGCTGATTTCCTCGGATCTTGTCGACGATGTCATCGAGGACGACCGCGTCAAAGCCGCGACCGTCACCGGCAGCGGTCCGGCCGGTCGCGCCGTGGCTTCGACGGCGGGCGACCAGCTCAAAACGTCCGTCCTCGAGCTGGGCGGGAGCGACCCGTTCGTCGTTCTCGACGACGCCGATATCGAGGCCGCGGCCGAGACCGGCGCGTGGGCGCGCAACCAGAACGGCGGTCAGTCCTGCATCGCCGGCAAGCGATTCCTCGTCCACACCGACGTCTACGACGAGTTCCTCGAGGCCTTTGTCGACGAGGTCGAGTCGCTGACCGTCGGCGATCCGACGGACGAGGAGACGGATATCGGCCCGCAGGCCCGGGCGGACCTCATGGACGAACTCCACGAACAGGTGGCAGCGAGCGTCGCGGCCGGTGCGGAGCTACTCACCGGTGGCGAACCGCTGGACCGCGAGGGCGCGTTCTATCCGCCGACCATCCTCGCGGACGTTCCGGAGGGCTGTCCGGCCGACAGCGAGGAGACGTTCGGGCCGGTCGCCGCGGTCTACGAGATCGACGACGAGGACGCCCTCGTCGCCAAAGCCAACGACACCGAGTTCGGCCTCGGGGCGACCATCTGGACGGAAGACCGCGAGCGCGGCCGACGGCTCGCCCGCGAGATCGACGCGGGCTGTGTCTACGTCAACCAACTCGTCAAATCCGATCCGCGGGTGCCCTTCGGCGGCGTCGGGGAGTCGGGCTACGGCCGCGAACTCGCGCGCGACGGCATGCTCGAGTTCGTCAACCGGAAGACGGTCTGGGTCGAGTGAGCAGCTGAGACACCCCGTTCGGACCGGCTCACCTGTCCTGTTCGGTTTCCGTACTCTACCGTCGGTCAACATATACGTGGCTCGAGCCAAAATATTCGAACGGAGCCATGACGCCGAGCGTCTCCCGCAGGCGGCTTCTCACGGCAACGTGTGGTGCAGTCGTCGCAGGAACCGCCGGCTGTCTCGCCCGATCGGCGGATTCGGAGCCGCCGGATCCGACCGAATCGACGGCCGCGACCGCAGCCGACAACGCGTACGGGACCGTCTACGAGGACGCGATCGACTCGGTCGTCGAGATCCGGACCCCGAAGGGGAGCGGGACCGGGTTCGCGTTCGACGAGAGCCACGTCGTCACGAACGCCCACGTGGTCGGAACCGCGAGTGTCGTCGAGGTCCGATTCGCCGACGGGCAGTGGCGGTCCGGGTCGGTCGCGGGCGCGGACGCCCACAGCGATCTGGCCGCCGTCGCGGTCGAGGACCCGCCGTCGTCGGCGACGCCGCTTCCCTTCGTCGACGACCCGCCGGCCGTCGGTCGGGAGGTCGTCGCGATCGGCAACCCCTTCGATCTCGAGGGAACGATCACGACGGGGATCGTCAGCGGCGTCGACCGGTCGATCCCGGCACCGACCGGCTACAGCATCCCCGATGCGATCCAGACCGACGCCGCGGTCAACCCGGGCAACAGCGGCGGCCCGCTGCTGACGCTGGAGGGCGCGGTCGCCGCGGTCATCAACTCCGGCGGCGGGGACAACGTCGGCTTCGGCATCTCCGCGGCACTGACCGAACGCGTCGTCCCCGACCTCGTCGAAGAAGGGGCGTACGACCACTCGTTTCTCGGCGCGTCGTTCACCGACGTCACGCCCGCCGTCGCGTCCGCGAACGACCTCGCGGACCGCGGCGGGCTACTCGTCGTCGATATCGTCGGCGGCGGGCCGGCGGCCGGCGTCCTCGAGCCGAGTCCCGGAACGGAGTACACCGGTCGGGGACGCGTGCCCGTCGGCGGTGACGTTCTTCTCGCCGTCGACGGGACGGCACTGGCGACGAAAGAGGACCTCGAGAGCTATCTCGCGCTCGAGACGCGGCCGGGCGATACCGTCGAGCTGACCGTCCGCCGCGACGGCACCGAACGGTCCGTCTCGCTCGAACTCGGGACCCGTCCCGCGCGTCGCGGGCCGTACCGATAGCGGGACGGGCCCGTGCCGTGTCCCGGTTCTCGGCCGGCCGTGGCCCGCGGGTAGGTACGGACCGCCATTTAAGTACCATACGAGAACATGTTCCTGGGTCTTCTCGGCCGGTAAGAACCGATTGACCCCGTTATACGCCGGCTATTCTTAGCACGAGCTGTCATGAGTGATCGAATCGGCGCACCCGGACTGGGGCTATCGCGACGCGAATTCGTTGCTGCAACCGGTGGCGTGGCGGCACTGACCGGCATGGCCGGCTGTGTGGGCCGGGGCTCTCAGGGAGACGCCGGCTCCGAGGAGCCGTCCTCGAAGTCCGCGGGGTCGGAACCCGACCTGCCGTGGACGAGTTCCCCGGAGGTCGTCCAGGTCGACGAGCAGGGCGGGAGCGTGACGCTGCAGTCGGTATCGGCCCAACACGCGGTCCACCCGATGGACTCGATGGGCGGACCGGTAGAACTGCCGCGGGTCTGGGCCTTCAAGGCCGACGACGGCGAACCCAGCGTTCCCGGCCCGATCCTCCGGACGACGGAGGGCAACGACATCGAAGTAACCCTCGACAACACGGGCAACGATCACCCGCACACGCTGCACTTTCACGGGGCACAGAAGACCTGGGAGAACGACGGCGTCCCGACGACGACGGGCATCACGGTCAACCCCGGCGAGAAACACACCTACACGATCCCCGCGAACGTCCCGGGAACGCACCTCTATCACTGCCACTACCAGACCCATCGCCACATCGACATGGGGATGTACGGTATCTTCCGCGTCGATCCGAAGGGGTACGAGCCCGCCGACAAGGAGTACTTCTTCACGCTGAAAGACTGGGATTCGCGAGTCAACCGCCAGTTCGCCGGCGAGGACGTCGACTACAGTCCCCGGAACCGCAACCCCGACGTGTTCACGATCAACGGCAAGAGCCTCCCGCGGACGCTCCACCCCGAGGAGGGCTCCCCGATCATCGTCGACCACGGCGACACCGTCCGCCTCCACATGGTCAACGCGGGCTACATGTCTCACCCGATGCACACGCACAACCACCGCTTCCGGCTGATCGAGAAAGACGGCGGCCAGCTCCCCGAGGCGGCTCAGTACGAACAGGACGTCACCAACATCGCGCCTGCAGAACGTCACACCGTCGAGTTCGAGGCCAATGCCGACCCCGGCATCTACCTCATGCACTGTCACAAGGTCAACCACGCGATGAACGGCGACTCCTACCCCGGCGGCATGGTCAACGGCATCGTCTACCGGGACGCGATGGACACCGACGTCTTCGCCGACCTCATGTCCTACGCGGGCTACGAGGGCTGATCCGATCCGATCGCGGCCGGTCTCGAGGCACTGCTCCCCGTTCGCTCGAGTCCTCGGAGAACACACTGCAACCGCCGGCCGCTGTCGCGAGCAGTCAGGGACGACTTTCCGTTCCCGTCCGAACGTCCGGGTCGGTCGCGACCGGCGTCTCGTCCGCGAGCCGCCGCCGACCCGCGGCCGTGATCTCGTACCGCTGGCCGCCGATCAGTCGAACCTCGTCCCGCTCGTAGAGTCGGTCACAGACGTGATCGACCGTCACCGGATGAGCGTCGATCGCCGCGGCGAGATCGACGACAGCGAGCGGCCCGTCTGCAGCCAGCACCTCGAGAACCGGGCGGTCGTTCCCGGTCATCTATCGATCACGGGTCGCCCCGTAGGCGTCCAGTAGTTCGCGGTAGCGGTTCCGGACCGTGACACCGCTGACACCGGTTTCCTCGCCGATCCGTTCCTGTGTGAGTCCCTCGTCGGTTAGCCGACCCGCCCCGTAGATCGCCGCCGCAGCCAGTCCGGCCGGGCTCCGCCCGCTGTGGAGGTCCCGGTCCTTTGCCGCCTCGAGGATCTTCCGGGCGAGGCGTTCGGTCTCGTCGCCGACGCCCAGTTCGGAGGCGTACTGCGGGAGGTAGTGGATCGGGTCGGCGGGCTCGATTTTGAGCCCCAGCTCGCTCGAGAGATAGCGATAGGCCCGTTGGACGGGCAGTTTCTCGACCCGGCTGACCGACGCGAACGCGACGAGCGTCCGCGGGGTGCCCTGCTGGCGGGCGGCCGCGTACAGACAGGCCGTCGCCATCGCCTCGATCGACCGGCCCGGCAACAGCTCTTCGTCGAGCGCCCGGCGGTAGATGACGCCGGCCGTCTCGCGACACGGGTCCGGGAGGCCGAGCGCCGACGCCATGCGCTCGATCTCGCCGAGTGCCTGTTTGAGGTTCCGTTCGCCGGCGTTCTTCGAGGTGAACCGTTCGTTCCAGGTCCGCAGTCGCTGGAGTCGGCGGCGTTTCCGCCCCGAGATGCGGTTCCCGTACGCGTCCTCGTCCTGCCAGCCGATCGTCGTGCTGAGGCCCTTGTCGTGTTTGCGCGCCGTGACCGGCGCGCCGACCCGACGCCGGTCGTCGCCGTCGTCGAAGCGTCGCCACTCCGGTCCGTAATCGATCCCGTCGGCATCGAGAACGAGCCCGCAGTCGACACAGGCTCGCTCGCCGCGTTCCTCGTCGTCGGCGATCCGGCCGGTACACTCCGGACACTCCGATCGCTCCCGCTCGGGAGCGGCGTTGCGCTTACCGTTCCGGGTCGTCCGCTGGTCGGTCGCGTCGACGCTCGTTCCAGTCATGTGTCTGTCACTCCCGGGGTCGCCCCCGGTCCGTGTGCCGTCTTCCCTTGGAACGGAGGGAACGGACGGTATCAACGGCCGGCGGATTCCCACGGTCTGAGAACGGGATCGACTGCCCCCGCGGGAGGCGCAGAGCCGCGGGACCGAGAGGAACAACGTTTATTCGCTGCGAGCCGTCACCACGGACGAATGCCGAACGAGGGGGACCCGCTCGAGGACGTCGAGATCGACGACGACCGCGTCGAACGCGGACTCGCACTGTTGGCCCGTCTCGAACACGACCAGTTGCCGCTGCCCGACGCCGTCGATCGGATCGAGACGGTCACGTCCGATCCGACGGTGACCAGAACGATCCTCGATCGGGCCGAACTCCACGGGATCATCGAACGCGAGGACGGAATCATCCGACCCAAGAGCCGTCAGTACGTCCGCTTCGAGCGGGACGTCATCACGAAAGACGGTGACTTCTCGTGTCGGCGCTGTGGCTCGGGGCTGAAGACGGGCTACTTCATCGACCTCGAGGCGGGCGAACTCGGCCCCTTCGGCTCCTCGTGTATCCGAAAAGTGACCGGCCGGGACGACTAACGGCCCTGCCGGAGTTCCGCGATCAACTGCTCGATCGTCTCCTCCTGTCGCTCGATGATCTCGCTTTGCCGTTCGACCGCCGCCTCGAGGGACTCGATCCGCTCGAGGAGTTCGGGATCCGTTTCGGTCGGCGGTCGCTGCGTCTGCCCGGTCGCCTCGGCGGCCGACTCGGCGTCGCTCGCCGACTCGAAGACCGACCCGGTTTCAGCACGGCTTTGCTCCGACGAGCCGGCGTCGACACGCCCGTCGCCGGTCGCCCCGCGAGTCGCCGACTGGGCCGCCGATCCGCTGCCGGCCGCGGCCCCCGTCGACGCCGACCCGCTCGCGGCGGCGTCGTCCGCCGCCCCGTCGGCGAGGGGATCCGCCGACCCGGTCCCGCCGGCGTCGCCGGTCCCCGCCGTCTCGCGGTCCTCCGGTTCGGGCGGATCGGCGTCCAGCGGATCGACCCCGCCGCCGAAGTCCATCGATCCCTCGTCGGTTGCCGCCTCGTCCTCGTCGTCACCGACGGTCAGGTTAAACTCCTCGAGCGACTCGACGTCGTGGTAGTCGAACAGCGCCCGCTGGAGCCGTTCCCGGAGGTCGTTTGCCTCCTCGTTGGGGGCCTTGATCCGCTGTGGGCGGCCGTCAACCGTCAGGACGATCTGAGTGGCGACGCTGCCGTCCTCGAAGGTCAGGTTCGTCACGTCCTCGAAACGATACTCCTCGTAGTCGCCGTCCCAGACTGCGCCGCCGATGTGTTTGACCAGACGGTCGCTCGTGACGATCAGCGTCAGTTCGCTGAAACGGTAGGTCTTGACGACCGTCTCGCCGGGATCGGTGATCCCGTTGCCGTTTAACACGCCCGCCAGTACGGGGTGGAGGACGTCGTCGGTCTTTTTCGCGGGAACAGCGAATTCCCGCTCGCCCTCGAGGGCGTACTCGAGGGCGAACTTGGTCTTTCGCCGGCCCTCGGAGATGGTCAGCCGGTCGGCGTCGTGGGGGTATTCGTCGGCCGATTCGTCGCTCAGGAGGCCGTCGGCACGGTAGACGATGGTCCTCGTCGGCGTGATGAAGAGTTCGTCGTCACTGCCAAGAGAGACTCGCGCCGCGATCTCCTCGCCATCGAGAGAAGCGTCGACGATGCCGGGAACGCTCATGCCGCGCCCTTCGTAACACCGTGTGATAAATCCGTGGGTCCACGTTGCACGCCGGATTCGAATGAGAAGGTTAAAGAAACGGACCGCACTATCCGTAACTGAGCCCGGGTGGCTTAGCTGGACATAGCGCCGCACTCATAGGGTTCAGAGATTCGGTGCGGTTTCGCCTTGGAAGCCTCCGTGTCCCATAGAGGACTGCCGAGCCTCGAACCTGGGACATGCGGAGATCGAGGGTTCGGAGCCCTCCCCGGGCATTTTCACAACGCAGCTACGAACGGAGTGAGTAGCGACGCCGTCAGATAGCCGGACATACTTCTCACGGAGACACGAGTCGAAGCCGAGTGATCCCGCTGCAAGACGCGTTCGGTCCGGAGTAGTCCCTGCTCTCGAGTGTGATGGCCGACGCCTTTGGACCGCTGAGCGGGGACGATAGTTGCAGTGGCCACTGGGACGATTCCGAGTTCCTTGGAATCGGAACGAGATTGATAATCAGTTCGCCGAACATCTTCACCGTCGCGTTCCCCGCGCGACAGTGACGATCCAATCAGCATCCACCCCAATCTTGTCCCGTTTCCGCCCGGCGGCCGTCCCCCTGTGCCCATCCGGGCGGGTTCTGCGGTCTTTTCGACGCGATCCGGCCCCTAGCAAATAGTGTCTCGAGCGACTGTCCGCTCCTAGACGATGGATCCGAGCTGATATCCCAGTTTCCAGACGTCGGTATCGGCACGAACGTCGTCGGCGGCACCGTGGTTCTCGTCCTCGTCGTGGCCGTCACGGTGTCGGTGATCCGACGGCTCGGGGTAGACACGGTATCGCTATCGGCCGCCGAAACGACCGCGATCAGGCGTCGCCGTGATCCTCGCTCCAGTCGGTGAAACAGTCCGCCGGCCGGACGTCGCGGATGGCCGCCATCCCCTCGCTCGGGATGTGTTTGAAACAGCGCGGCTCGCCCTCAGTTTCGGCGATCCAGGCCGCCTCATCGCCACATTCCGCACACCGCGGGGCACCGCCGAACCGCAGCGCGTACCACCAGCGAACCCCCTCGAGTCGCTCCCGGACCGCCGCGTCGAGGCGGCGTCGGAGGCGTGAGAGTCTGCCGTCGGTCACGGTCGACCACCCGTCTCGGGTCGGTCCCGGTCGTCGGTAAACATGGACGACACTACCGGCGGCAGCCACTTCGGCCTTCCCGATCGTGGGCCTCGAGAAGCCGATCGAGTATCGTGTCGATCACGGCCGTTCCATCGCCGGTCACGACCGGGTCGTATCGAACGCGCCGTCTGGGATCAGCCGAACGTCCTCCGACCGCCCGAGATCGATTTCGGCGGGTCTCGAAAGGGGTGCGGGTCGAAGCGATGGGTGTCCCGGCTAGCTCCGTTCTTCGTCGGAGAAGCGCCACGGCGCGTCGGCGTCGACAGGCGACTCGTCTTTCGACAGCGGCACGTTGTGATACAACTGCTCTAAGTGTTCCATCGTGTACTCGACGGAGTAGCGTTCGACCGCCGCACGGGTGTCGCGGTCGGTCTCGAGACAGGTCTCGATGGCGTCGACCATCGCCTCGAGGTCGCCGTAGGCGAACCGCTCGCCGTTGTCAGCGCCAATTGTCTGCTCGAACGGCAACACGTCGGTGGCCGCGACGGGGGTGCCACAGGCGTTGGCCTCGAGCGTCGAGAGCCCGAGGGTGTCGGCGGTCGAGGCGGTCAGGAAGACGTCGATCGAGGAGTAGAAGGTCGGCAGGTCCTCGCGCGGGAGGAATCCACGGACCTCGACGTTGTCAGGGGCGTCCCGCTCGAGGGGGGCCCTGTACGGCCCGTCACCGACGATCACGAAGTCGTACTCGGGCAGTTTCTCGGCGGCCCGGAGGATCTCGCTGACGTTTTTCTCCATACTGAGCCGGCCGCTGTAGCCGATCACCGTTCGGTCGGGGTACCAGTCTTCGTCGGTCCGCTGGAAAAAGTCCATATCGATGCCGACCGGGAGCTGGACGTGTTCGACGTTCCGGTCGATCCGCTCGGTCGAGGCGGTGACGATGTCGAATCCCTCGAGGAAGGCGTTCTCGAAGGGGACGTACAGTTTCGAGAGGGCGTTTGCGACCGACTCGAACTTGACGTTCTGGTGGAAGTACTCCTCGAGAGGGGTGTGGTGCGTATAGATCGACGGCAGGTCGTGTTTGCGGGCATAGTACCGACCCAACAGACCGATAGGGGCCGGCCCATGACAGTGGACGACGTCGAGATCGGGCAGCATCGACGGCCGCCGAGTGAGGGGAATCCGATAGCCGGGGTAGAACGGGTTCGACACCGATTTGACGGGAACCTCGCGCTCGCCGGGGTCGTAGTCGCCATCGGGATAAATGACGTAGACCTCGTGTCCCTTCCGCTCTAACTCCTCGCGCCACAGTTTGATCGTATACGTTACGCCGTCGATCTCGGGAAAGTAACTGTCCGTGAAAAATCCGATCTTCATGTTGCCACCTCCGCGTACAGCGACTGGTACTGGTTCGCGACCGCCTCGAGCGAGAACGCCTCGCTGCGGTCGGCCGCGTTCGATCCGAGTCGGTCCCGGAGGTCCGGATCCCGGAGTCGCTCGAGGGCGTCGACGAACGGCGCGACGCCGTCGCCCGACGCCTTGAGACAGTCCGCGCCGTCCTCGAGCCACGAGAACGTCTCGATGTCCCGGACCAGCACCGGTTTGCCGGCGGCCATCGCCTCGAGCAGCGCGATCCCCTCGTTTTCCTCGTGGGTCGGAAAACAGAAGATATCGCCCGCCGCGTAGGCCCCCCGGATGTCGTCGATGAAGCCGGTGAACGTGCAGTTGTCCGGGGCGTTCTCGATCAGTTGCGTCGTCTCCCGGCCCTTCAGGGAGAGATCGAGCGGCCCGAACCACGCGAAGTCCATGTCGGGCAGCCGTCGCGCCAGCTCGACGAACGTCTCGAGTCCCTTGCGCTTGATGACGTGGCCGACCAGGAAGACGGTCGGCGACTCGAGATCGTATCGGTCGCGGTACTCGGCCTCGAGGGACTCGAATCCCTCGAGTTTCCCGCGATCGACGCCGTTCGAGATGACGGTCGTCGGGGTGTCGGTGTAGTCCTCGATCAGTTCCCGATTGTAGTCGGAGGGACAGACCAGAGCGTCGGCCAGCCCGTAGGCCCACCGCAGGTACGGTTTCAGCGGTTTGGCGAGCGCGTTCGTGAAGCGAAAGCTGTCGCCGAAGTCCTCGGCGGTGACGTGGGTGTTCGCGACGACCGGCACCCCCTTCGAGCGGGCCCGCCGGGCGTACCAGACCGAACGCGGGCCCATGAGGTTGCAGTGAAACACGTCGGCCTCGAGGGTCGGTTCGGTCGTGTACTGCAGCCCCAGTTGGTCGAGCATCGCCCGCTGGTGGGCGACGGACTCGCTGATGCCCCCGGTGACGTGGTCTTCGAGTTCGAAGTAGTGGCTGATCTTCATGCCCGACTCCCTGTGGCTGTCGTCCCCTTCGTTTCCCGATCCGATTCGCCGATCGTCCCCACTGACTACTCGACCTCGAGCCAGGGCACCTCCATCAGCGGCGGGATGTGCGTCTCGATGTGGTGTTCCCAGACCCCTTCCTCCCCGAACGCTTCGCCGTGGTCGGCGGTCACGATGACCGTGCCGTCCAGTTCCGGGATCAGTTCGGCGACCGACTCCAGCGCGATACGGAGGTTCTCCTCGTACAGCTCCAGCGCCGCCTCCCGGGTGCCGTTCTTGACGAGATCGGCCGGATCGAGTTCGAGCCAGAGTCCCGCCTTCTGGGCGAGTTCGCTGCCCTCGAGTTTGTCCTCGACTTTCGGTCGGATCGTGTCCCCGAGCGACGAGAGCGCGCCGCCGCCAGCGTCGCCGTCGCCCTGTTCGGCTTCCTCCTGTTTCCGGATGCCCTTCTGGATCTGTTTGAGCTTCTGGCCCTTCCCGCGGGAGAGATACGGCGCGTGGGGCTGCATATAGTGGAGTACCGTTCGATCGGCCCGCTCGACGGCGTCCTGATTGTCGTAGTAGGCCTCGGCGAGGCTGTCCGGCGGCACCGTTCCGAGATCGTCGTCCCAGCCGGACTTCCAGACGTCGTGGATGTCGCTGATGTGGTCGGAGGCCGTCCACTCGTAGTCGCAACTGGCCCCCCACTTGAGTTCGTTCAGCGGAATCCCCAAGTCGTTGATAAATGGGTTCCCCGAGAAGTAGGCGATGTCGTGATCGTCCTGAAAGGTCCGATAGGCCCACTCCGGCGTCGACGAGCCGACGCTCCATCGTTTCTCCAGCGTTCCGTCGAGGTAGTCATCGTATACCTCGCTGAATACGTCGTACCGACACGCATCCAGCACGAGACAGTAGTCCCAATCGGACTCGAGGAAGTGCTGGTCCTCCATTAGTTGCGGCAACCTTTCGAGTCGACCTACGTATTCTTATTGGTTCCCGGAAAGTCACCGTAACCCGTCAGTTCCGGTGTTTCAGTCACTGTACGTCCGCGTATCGTCCGCCGCTGCGGACGGCGACCGAAGCGGTCACTCGAGGTAGCCGAGTTCGCGCAGTCGCTCCTGGGTCTCCTCGTCGGCTTCGGCCAGCGCGTCGGCCTCGTCGGGATCGGCCTCGCTGGGATCGTCCCACGCGCCGCCGACCGCGTCCTCGAAGCGGGCCAGCGCCCGCTCGGTCGCCGCGACGACCGCATCGTCGTCGGGATCGATGGGCGACTCCTCGGCCGGGTCCTCGTCGAGCCGGTACCCTTCGTCGGGGATCCGATCCGCGCGGACATACTTGGCGTCGGTGCTGCGGGCCGCACGCAGGCGCGAGTACGCGCGATGATCGTCCGGTAGCTCGATCCCCGCCTCGCTGGCTTTCTCCTCTAGGTGGTGGAGTTCGATGACCGGCTGTGCGTACTCGACGAACGCGTAGTCGTCGCTCGAGGCGTCATCGGACGCCGCGTCGCCCTCGATGACGGCCCGCTGGCCGGGGTCGGGCTCGCTCGCGCCCTCGAAGGTGCGGTACTCGCTCGAGAGCAGCGACCGGGTCGGGTCGCGGGGAACGGGTGCATCGTCGCCGGTCGTCCCGACCGTGGCTGCGGGATCGACGCCAACCGCGTCGAGGACCGTATGGTAGCAATCGAGTAACTCGACGAGATCGTCGCGTCGGTCGGCCTCGAGGTCGGGGTGTTTGACCAGCAGCGGGACGTTGATCAGCTGGTCGTAGAGGGCGAACTCGTGGCCGTAGAGGTCGTGTTCGCCGTGGAGTTCGCCGTGGTCGGCACAGACCACGACTGTCGTGTCGTCCCATTGGTCTGTCTCGCGCAGCCAGTCGAACAGTCGGCCGAGTTCGGCGTCCATGTGGGCGATCTCGGCGTCGTAAAGCCCGCGAATGTCGTCGAACTCCGCGTCGTCGATCTCGCGGGCTCCGGAGTTGTACTCCTTCGAGTTCTGGCAGACCTCACTGGGGTCGACCCCCGGTGCAAACTCCTCGCGGTACTCCGCGGGCGGGTAGTACGGCAGGTGAGCGTCCATCAGATTGATAAAGCCGAACCAGCCCTCGTCGCTGTCGCTCTCGTCGATGAAGGACTTCGTCCGGTCGATGACCGACGGCGTCTTCGAGTCGGCCCCCTCGCCGCTTGCCAGTTTGGCGTGGGCCTTGGCCCCGATGTGGACGATCGACGACGCCAGTTCGCGGAGGTAGGCGTTGTCGTTGACGGCCTGCCACGCGCTGGCCAGCGGCCCCGAGAGGACGTCGCCGGGCAGGACCTCGAAGAAGGAGTCCTGCCGGTCGAAGCCGTCGGTCAGGCTCGTATAGGGCGTGATCCAGGCGTTCGAGGAGTAACAGGCCGTATCGTAGCCGGCCGCCGACAGCGACGACGCGAGCGTCGTGGCGTCGTCGAGGTACGGACTTCCCTGATCGGCCCCGTGTTCGCTCGGGTAGAGCCCGGTAAACAGCGAGGCGTGTACCGGGAGGGTCCACGGGGCGGGGGCGACCGCCGACTCGAAGACGGTCGCTTCCTCGGCGAACCGGGAGAGTGCCGGCGTCGTCGACCGCTCGTAGCCGTAGGGCTCGAGGTGGTCCTTCCGGACCGTATCCAGCACGACGAAGAGGACGTTCGACTGGGAGGTCGTATCCATTACCCGGGACACCTCCCTCCATCCCAATAAATCGATTGAACGGTAGCTCGCGCGACAGCGAGCGGTCGCGAACGTCGATCAGACGTTTCAAGTTCGGTGACGATTCATACCAGCCATGGACGAGCGAAATCGACGCGCGTTTCTCGTCGGCGCCGTCGGGACGATCGCGATCTTCGCAGTCCTGTTTTTCGCCGTCGGTGCGCGTGATATCGTCGATTCGCTGCTGTCGGCGAAGCCTTCGCTGGTCGTCGCGACCTTCGCGTTCGCGCTGGGATGGCTGGTCGCCTGGAGCCTGATGCTCCGGACGGTACTCGCCGCCCTGGGCGTCGACGTGCCGGTGGGCAAGTCCTTCCTCGTTTACTCGGGTGCCGTCTTCGCCAACAACGTCACCCCGTTCGGCCAGGCCGGCGGCGAGCCGGTCGCCGCCCTGCTCATCTCGAAGGTCTCCGACGCCCGCTACGAGACGGGGCTGGTCGGCATCGCCAGCGTCGACGTCCTGAACGTGGTCCCATCGATCTCGCTGATCCTCGTCGGCGTCGGCTACTACGCGACGACCGCCGCACTCGGCGAGACGCTCGAGACGGCCGTCAGTTCCGCGATCGTCCTGATCGCCGGCATCGTCGTCGCGATGGGACTGGTCTGGCGATATCACGAGACGATCATCGACCGCCTCCCCGGGATCATCGCGCCCCGCCTCGGGAAACTCGGTATCGAGCGGTTCCAGTCGGATACGCTCGAGGCGGACATCGCGGACCGGCTCGACCGCTTCTTCGAGAACATCGAGCGCGTGGCGACGGACCGCTGGCGGCTGGCGGCGGTCGTCGGCCTGTCGCTGTGTGGCTGGCTCTTTCAGGTGGCCGCGCTCACGGCGGCCTTTGCCGCGCTCGGCTACTCCGTCCCGCCGTACGTGTTGCTGTTCGTCATCCCGCTCGCGAACCTCGCGGGGGCCGCGCCCCTGCCGGGCGGGCTCGGCGGGATCGAGGCCGCGTTCGTCACCCTGCTTGTCCCCACGACCGGGATCCCGGCCTCGGTCATCACCGCCGCCGTCCTCATCTTCCGGGGCGCGATCTACTGGATGCCCGTCCTGATCGGCGGGCTGTCGGTGTCGTCTCTCGGCGTCCGAGCGCTACGCTGACCGGAAAGACCGTCGACGGCTGCCCCGTCTCCGACAGCGTCATAGCCGTCGGTCGCCGACTGGCGTCCGAATGTATCGTGACGGCCACGCCGGGTTCAACGCCTTGCTGTATGCCCCGTTCGTTCCGGTCGTCAGCGGCCGCTGGTCGCTCGAGTTGGCGCTTGTCGGTGCAGTCGTCGCCCTCGCCGCCGCGAACCTCCCTGACCTCGACCAACCGCTGCCGCGGATCAGCCACCGCGGGCCGACCCACACCGTCTGGTTCGCGGTTCTCGTCGGGCTGGTCGCCGGCGTCGGAACCGCGATCGCCGTCCCCGCGACGCCGGCCGCGTTCGCGTTCGGCTTTCTGGTCGGCTCCTGCGGGATCCTCGCACACCTCGCGGGCGACATCGTGACGCCGATGGGGATCAGTCCCTTCGCGCCGCTGTGGCGGGCCCACGTCACCCTCGAGTGGTTCAAATCGAAGCACGAACGTATCAACCGCGGGTTCCTGCTCGCGGGGACGGCCGCGCTGTCGGCGTCGCTGCTGGTCGCGGTGTGGTGACCGCACAGTCCGGCAGCCGGCAACCCAACCTCACCGCAGCGACGGGCGGCCGTCGGCGCGCCACAGGAGCAGGCCGATCGAGGCGGTCCAGAGCAGGAGCGTCGCGGCCGGTCCGTGGACCGCGAGGCCGGGGCTCCAGTCGGTTCGCAGCGGGAACAGCCACTCGATGCCCTTCGGCGAGAGCGAGTCGATCGCCAGATGCGACCCGATCGCGAGCGCGACCGCGGCCGCGACGGCCCGTTCGCGGACGATCGCGTAGCAGCCGACGACGACGGTCAGCGCGAACAGCGGCGTGTGGGTGATCCCGCGGTGGACGAACGGCCAGCCGACCGCCGCCGGGAAGAGGAAATCGGCGTCCGGCAGGAGTCCGAAGACGATCCCGAGTCGCCGATCGGCGTCGGTGAACCCGCCGACGAGCGCGGAGCCGACCAGCGCGTGGGTCGCGAACGCGCCGGTGAGAAAGAGGACCCGCCCGAGTTCCATCGCCCGTTCCTTGGATCGCCGCCCCCAGATAGGTTTCGGTTCACTGACCATCGCTCTCGTAACTAATGTATCACTATATCGGCCGAACCAACAGGACTTACATTCGGGGTCGAATACGGACCGCTAATGGGTCCGTTGCAACTCGAGGGGACGCCGTCCTGGCTCGAGTCGATGCTGACGTCGGAACTCGCGTTCGCCGTCCTGTTGGGAATCTGCGTTCTCGAGGGAGCGATGCTGTTGCGGTTCATGCCGAGCGAACTCGTCGTGCCGGCCGCGCTGGCGCTGATCGGGTCGACGATCCCGAAGGCGGTCACGATCGTCGCGATCGCGGTCGTCGGAACGACGGTCGGCCAGCTCCTCCTGTTCCTCCTCGTCCGGCGGGCGGGTCGGGAGTACGTCCTCCAGAAGCGGTGGTTCCCGCTCACCGAGTCGCGCCTCGAGCGGTTCGACGGCTGGTTCGACCGCTGGGGTGCGATCGCGGTCCCGGTGAGCAACACGATGCTGTTCGTTCGCGGACTGCTGACCGTCCCCGCGGGCCTCTCGGAGATGGACGCGAAAGCGTTTCTCGCCCTGTCGGCGGTCGGGTCGCTGTCCTTCCAGTCGATCCTCGCGGCGCTGTACCTGCTCGGCGGGCACCTGTTAGCGCTGTAGTCGCCGCTCGAGAGATTACGCGAGCAGCGGTGACACAGCGAGAGAGAATAGACGAGAGGGGAGTTCTGAGACCGCGTGACGGGTCGCGGCTCCGATCGACTACTCGCTTCGGGTCCGGTAGAACGGCAGCCGGAACCGGACGCCGGCGTCCCGGAGCTTCCACCTGATCTCGAGGGCGATCCACGCCAGCCCCGAGAAGAGGGCGACGCCGATGGCGGCGAACTCGGTCGACCCCATCCAGACCGGACTCACGAACAGGAGGGCGTTGTAGATCCGGTGTGGCAGGATCGACTCGATGAGATCGCCGAGGAAGGCGAGCGGGTTGAAACCGAAGCCACCGCCGCCGTCACCGCCGCCTCCGCCGGTGTCGGCCGCGGTGCGGTTCTCGAGGCCGAGCGACTGGGCGCTTTCCCCACCCGCGCTTTCGTCGCCGGTCTCGAGGCGTTCGGCCTCGTAGGGGAGCGACGACCCGACTTCCCAGACGATCTCACCCGACTGGTTGACCTCGATGACGCGGTTGCCGTGGGTGTCGGAGATCAGCGTGTTGCCGTTGGGCAGTCGATCGGCATCGCGGGGCCACTGGATCCGATCGTCCTCCCACTGCCAGGTCTGGGTCCACTCGCCGTCCTCGCGCTGGAACTCCTTGATCTGGGCGTTCTCGGAGTCCGCCACGAGGACCGCCGGTCCGCCCTGACTCTCGGGGATGTAGTCGGGGTTGTGCTGCTCGTGGAGGACGTCGTACTCGTTCTCGCTGCCGAGCGTCCAGTCCTCGAGCAGTCCCTCCTCGCGGTCGAGGAAGACGACCTGGTCCTGATTGCGCAGGCTGGCCATGATGCGCCCTTCCATCTGACCCTCCTCGATATACTCGACGTCGTTGATGTGGGCCCAGTCGCGGGGCCAGGAGTGACCGCCCTCGAGCGGGAAGTCGCTTTGTGCGTCCCAGAGCCACTCGACGACTTCGGTTTCCGTGTTCACGATGAACACCTGGTCGGCGACCATGTCCGCGACGACGAAGTGACTCTCGTTGATGCGGTCGACGTCGTGCCACTCGCCGGCGTACTCCTTGTAGTCGTAGCGCTCGTAGAGGACCTCGACTTCGCCGGTCTCGAGGTCGGCGCGCTCGATAACGTTACGCGTACACGGCGGAGCGCCGCAGTTGGGCCCCTCGGTGTGGAGGGTATCCGTCGCGGCGTACTCGACGGTCAACGGATCGCCCTCGACGGGATCGGCGTCGAAGTACTTCGTCCGCGAGTTGTTGTAGTAGAGGACCTCGCCGTTGGGCTGGTACGCCGTGATCGTGCCGGCGCGACCGGACTCGGTGACGACCGTGTGGTTATCGGTTGGCGGGGCGTCCGGGACGTCTGCCTTCGACGCCGTCGAGACGCCCTCACCCGCGGCGCTTGCGACGACGGCCGCCGAGACGAGAATCAGGACGACGAACGCGACTCGGAGCCGGTTCCGGGAGAGTGCGGCCCGGACGCTACCGAGTCCCGACCGGACGTCCCCGGCCGACGGCAGCGAGCGCTCGGTCACGGTTCGATCACCACTGCGGGTACTGTCTGGGGAACCATTGCCTTCCGGTTCAGAGTCGAGACACTAGTACCTTTTCTAACCGATTCAGGGCGGTGATTTCAGCCCGTTTCAGTATCTCGTGGGCAGTCAGTCCCGATCAGCAGCGAGGCGTGTCGTGAGAACCGGAACCGGCGAGGTACGCATCACCCGCTCGGTGAAACTGCCGAGCAGGTGTCGATCGAGACCGGTGTGGCCGTGGGTCCCCATCACGATGAGATCCGCGGCCGTGGAGTCGGCTGCGGCCGTGATCTCCCGGGCGACCGATCCCGACGCGATCGTCGTCGTCACGTCGTCGACACCGGCTTCTCGGGCGGTCGCCGCGGCCTCGTCGAGGACCGCCTGGACGTTCTCCTCAACGCCCGCGGAGAGGGCGGCCGACCCCGTATCGAGGACCTCCGGGAGTTCGTCGACGACAGACAGCAGGTGGACGGTCGCGCCGCAGTCGGCGGCGATCGACGCGGCTTCCTCGAGCGCGGCCGTCGCGTGGTCGCTTCCGTCGGTCGGTACCAGCACGTTCTCGTAGGGGTAGGTCGCCCTCGCGTCCTCGGCCGCACGAACGGTCAAGACCGGTACGTCGCTTCGGTTCACGACGTGATCGGTGACGTTCCCGAGGACGTACTCCCCGAGCCCGCGCCGACCATGGGTCCCCATCGCCACGCGGTCGAACTCGTCGCCGGTCGCGTACTCGACGATCACGTCCCGCGGGTCGCCCTGGGTGACGTCCTTCACGTACGAGACGCCCCGTTCGTCGGCTCGCTCGGCGGCGTCCGAGACGATCTCCGAACCCTCCAGCTCGAGGGCGTCGACGACCTCGGTGCCGAGGCGCGTGATGCTCGGTTGGTTCGTGTCCGCGACCGTAAGCAGGTGGACCGTTAGTTCCCGGTCGGCCGCGATATCGAGCGCGTGTTCGAGGGCGGCCGTCGCGGCGTCGCTTCCGTCGGTCGGCACGAGGATTCGACTCGCCATGCGCTGGCTTGGGCCGCCACCCGCTTACCGTTGTGGGATATCCCGGCCCGGACGCGGTCGGTATCGGACGACCGCCCCGGAGAAGAAGGACTCGGCAGCGCCTCAGACCGATGCAACCCGGATCTCGCCGTCCGCCGTGACCGTGACGAGACAGTCGCTGTACTCGAACGTCACCGAGCCGTTGGATCGGAGACCGTCCGTCCGCGGTTCGAACAGTCGCTCGAGCGCGTCGGCGTTGATCGAGTAGTGAAGCGGCTCGAGATCCGTGACCTCGACCCCCTTGTACGTTGCGACGGCGTCCGCGACGGTAACGCTGAGCGGTTCGTCGTCGAGTCTATCGTATTGGACGGCGTAGTGATCCCGGTGTGCGGTCGACTGTGATGGTGAACTCGTTTCAGTCATGTATCGTACCCCCAATGCGGTCGATGGGAACTCGTCCCCCGATTCACGAGTCGTTGTAAAGAGCTTGATCGTTAACTGTATAATGGTGATTTCACGACGTGGTTAATCAATTAACCTCCTCCGTGGTCGTCCCGTCGAAGAGCGCCGCGAACAGCTTCCGCTCGGCCGACCGAACGTGCTTGTGAAACGCGGGCGAAGAGATATCAAGCGAGTCGGCGATCTCCTCGCCGGTCGCTCGACGCGGCCACTCGAAGAACCCGCCGTGATAGGCCGTCTGGACGACCTCTCGCTGGCGATCAGTAAAGGACTCGAGGAGGACCGTCCGCGTGGCCCCGCCGACCGTCTCGGGGTCGTCGGTCGGGGCCTCACGTCGCGCGACCATCGACACCGAGGGACCGCTGCGGGTGATGTCGGCAAGCAGTTCACGGATCTCGACGGCATCGGGAACGTCGACGACGGCGCGACCGCCCGACTCGTCGACCGAGAACTCGCGCAGCCGCGCGCCGTGGGTCCCGGCGATCGAGCCGAGGAACGAATCGGTCATCCGGAGCTGGACGAGCGTCTCCCCCTCGTGGTCGGCGATCGTCGTGATCTCGCTAATCCCGTCGACCGCGGCGAGGTCGACGGCCGATGCGGGATCGTCGATCGGCCCTTCGATCGCTGCGAAGACGAGCTGTGGCCCCTCGTCCGGTGCCGTCGCCCCCTCGTATCTCACGGGCGATCCGAGACGCGCCGCCAACTGACACAGCGTCGTGTCGGCTGCGACTGCGAGTTCGACCTCGGTGCGGTCGTCGCCGAACAGCGCGTTCTTGCGTTTGACGGCGTCGATCGCGTAGGCGATCGTCTCGCCGAGTTCCGACAGCATCGAGCGAAGCGTCTCGTCGACGGCGTCGCGCTCCTCGCCATAGATCGAGACGACACCGTAGCAGAACCCGTCGTAGACCAGCGGGACCGCATACACCGACTGGAAGTTCCGGGAGAGCGCCTTCCGTCGCCACTCCCCGTCGTGGACCGCGTCGGCGACGTTCTCGACGTAGACCGGGGCCTGCGTTCGCGCCGCCCGCCCCGCGGGTTCGGCCGCCGAATCGTCGACCGTCGTCGCCGTCACCGCCTCGAGATACCCCCGATCGGCCCCCTCACTGGCCCGCACCTGCAGGTGGTTCCCGCCGGGGTCGGGCTCCCCGAACCAGGCCAGCGAACACGACTCGAGGGCGGCCAGCCGCCGGGGGACGCCGCGTTCGATCTCGGCCCGGGAGTCCGCCTTCAACAGGAGTTCCTCGATCCCCTGCCGGATCTCGTTGGCGTCGTTAAGCCGCTCGAGGTGGCGGTTCTGTGCCTCGAGTTCGCGTTCGCGGTCGCGGAGCCGACGCGTCCGGCCGATCCGATCGAGCGCCGCCTCCGCGGCTCGAGCGAACAGCTCCGCGAGTTCGACCGTCTCGTCGTCGTAGGCGGCCGGGTCGGTCGACAGCGCGACGACCACGCCGTGTTCGCCCAGCGGGACGGAGAGGACGCTCCGTGCGGCCGTTTCTTCGTCGGACACCGCGGTCGAATCTCGAGTGTCGTCGTAGATCGCCGTCTCGCCGTTCACGAACGTCTCCCAAACGATGCTCCCGTCCGGCTCGATCCGTGGCGGCGAACCGAAGGTCGACTCGAACGCCGACGCGTGGGCCGCCGGCCGGAGTTCGTTCGCGCGCTCGTCGAACCGGTAGACGACGCTGTCGAGGTCGAGAACGTCGGTCGCGACCTCGACGATGGACTCGCAGGCGGCTGCCTTCGAGTCGACGCTCAACAGATGGCTGCTCGCCTCGTGGAGTCCGTTGAGCGCCTCTTGATACTGTACCCGTTCGGTGATGTCGCTTGCGACGCCGATCACGCGGTCGACGTCGCCGCCGTTGGTGATCGGTCGATACCACATCTCGAAGACCCGGTCCGAGAGTTCCCGCCGGGAGTGGACGTCCGCGCCCTCGAGGGCACGTCTCGCGTCGTCACAGATGTCCGGATAGTCCCCGAGCTGGTCGAAAAAGGAGTCACCGACGACCTCGCCGGCATCGGTGCCGAGGTTCGCGAGCCCGCGCCCCTCCGAGAGCGTGAACGTCCCGTCCTCGTCGAGGACGAACAGGACGATCGGTGCGTTCTCGACCAACGTCTGTAGTCGCTCGGTCCGTTCGGTCAGGTCCCGCTTTCGCTGGACGCGGTCGGTGACGTCCCGCCAGTAGACCGACATCCCCGACGGCGACGGGTAGATCCGCGCCTCGATCCACGCGTCGTAGGCGTCGAGGTAGCCCTCGACGGTCCGGGACTCCTGCTCGGCCATCGCTTCGGTGGCCGCGGACTGAAACGCCGTCCCGGTCATTTCCGGGAACACCTCGAGGATGTGTCGGCCGAGCAACTCGGAGCGGTCGGTAGAGAGGATCTCGAGGGCGCGATCGTTGACGTAGGTGAATTCCCAGTCCGAATCGAGGGCGTAGAAGGCGTCGGTGACGCGTTTGAACGACTCGCTCAGTTCCCGCTCGATGCGGTGGTACTCCGTGATATCCCGGATCGACGCGACGACGCCGTCGACGACGCCGTCCCCGAGCCGGTTGGTGAGGACGGCCTCGTGGACGTACCACGCGCCGTCGGCGTGCTGGCACGTGTACTCGACGGACCGGGAGGTGCCCAGGTCGGCCTCGCGGACCGCCTCGAACTCGGCCGCGACCGCCGCCGTATCGTCCTCGTGGACGTGATCGAGATAGTGATCGCCACGGAGGGCGGTGGGATCGTAGCCACCGGCGACTTCGACCGCCGGGCTGGCGTAGGATATCTCCCCGTCGGCCTCGATCGTGAGTACCACTTCCGAGGAGTACTCGAGAATGATCCGGTACCACTCCGGCCCACGAACGGGCGGTCCGTCCGCCGTCGCTGCCCGCGCGTCGGTGGCGACCGCCCGCTCGAGCCGATGAGCCAGCAGCGCCGGGTTCCGGGCGGTCGTCGCGGCGATCACGTCGGTCGCCCCTCGCCGGACGTCGTCGATCGATTCGTCTCCCGTCGGGTCGAGGGCGTAGACGACCGGACACGACCCGGCGAGTTCGTCGACGACGGTCGGGTCGTCGGTCAGGACGCAGTCGGCCGCCTCGAGTCGATCGTCGGCGAGGTCGTCGACCCCCGTGACCGGCCCCGTCACCGTCAGCCGTTCGTCGGCGAACTCCGCCGTCGACCGGGCCCACTCGGACGAACCGACGACGAGCGCGCGAACCGGCGTCGGTTCGGTCGCCGTGAAACCGCGTGTCATACCCCTGCTGGGAGCGCAGCGCGTAAAAAACTCGTGTCGGTTCCGGCGCCGGTTCGCTCGCGCCGGTCGGCTCGCCTACTCGAGGGAGAGCGGCGCGTGTTCGGCGCGGTACCCGTCGTCGGTGTCCACGACCTCGGAAACCTCCCACAGCCGAATCTCCCGTTCCATCGCCGTCACGACCGGCGTCTCGTAGCGATCGGCCTCGTACTCGAGTGACTCGCCCGCCTCGCGGCGGCGCTCGACGAACTCGCGGTGGCGCTCGAGTCGCGTCCGGCCGACCGACCGGGAGAGCGCCGGTACCTCCCCGAGGCGATCGTCGAAGGTCTCGAGGAACGCCGACTCGAGTTCGACCCCCACGGAGTTGCGGCCGGCACACATCGCCGCCAGCGTCGTCGTTCCGGTCCCCCAGAAGGGGTCGAGAACGGTGTCTTCGTAGGCCGAATACATACAGATCAGCCGGTAGGGGATCTCGAGGGGGTAGGCCGCGGACCGCTCCCGGAGTTCGTCGTCCTCGAGCGCCTGTAGCTCGCCGGTGACCTCCGTCCAGACGTCGGAGAACCAGCGGTTGCGTTCCTCCCAGAAGTAGGCGGCCTCGTACCGGCGGTCGGCCCCCGGCTCGAACGACCGGCGTTCCCCGCCCTTCCGAAAGACCAGGACGTACTCGTGTTCCAGCGTGACGTAGGCGTTGGGCGGGATCATCCCGCTGCCCATGAACTTGGCCGCGCTGTTGGCCGGCTTGCGCCAGAGGACGTCCGGCAGCGGATCGAACCCCCGCTCCTCGAACGCCGAGAGGACGCGGGCGTGGTTCGGGTAGACCCGGAAGCTGTCGTCGACCGATCGGGTCGCGTCCCCCACGTTGATACAGGCGATCCCGCCGTCGACCAACACCCGCTCGAGTTCGTCCCAGACCCGATCGAGTTGGGCGTGCATCGCCTCGAACGCCGCCCGCCCGTCGCCGGCGTCTAACGCGTCCCCGACGGCCGGATCGAGATCTGTAAAGAGGTCGTCCCACATCTCGATCATCGGATAGGGCGGGGACGTGACGACGAGTTCGACGGACGCGTCGTCGACCGCGGAGAGGTCGCGGGCGTCGCCGACGAACACGCGGTGGGTCGTTTCCATTGGCTACACACTGTCCACGTCGCGCCCTTAGCTCCTTCGTCACCGCCGCGACCGCGAGCCGCGGCGGCGACGCTGCCGGACCGGTCGCGGGCGCAAACGGACGGCGTCGAAAAAGGGATCGGGATCGACTCGCGGCTTACTCTTCGGTCTCTTCGTTCCCCGACTCGGCCTCGGCTTCCTCGGGTTCGTCGCCCTCGCCACCAGTGGCGGGTTCGAACTCCTCGATCGGCTCCCATTCGGCCTCCTCGTCGCCGGCGAGTCGACGACGGAGGATCGCGGCCCCAGCAAGCAGTCCAACGCCAAGCAGGAGCCGCGGCAGCACCGAGGAGCCGCCCCCGGTTTCGTCCGTCTCGGTCGTTTCCTCGCCCGTTTCGCTCGTTCCGGTCGTCGTCTCCATCACGTCCTCGATGATCTCGGGTTCCTCGATGTCCTCGATCGGCGACTCCTCGAGTTCCGGTGAGTTCCGCCCCGCCAGAAAGCCAAGCGCCGCACCGAGGCCGAACAGGGCCCCCGCAAGCGGCAGCCGCCCGCCGGAGCGTCCGCCCTCCGACTCCTCGACGGCCTCGAGGATCGACTCGCGCAGCGGCGAGTCCATCCCCTTGGTGATCGCTTCCTTGACGACGAGTTCCGATAGCGTCCTGTCCTGTTGCTCCGTCTCGGGCATAATCCGCCACGACCACACCGCCGTACATAGTTCTATCCACCGTTTCCCTCGATTCGGACACGATCCGCTCGCGTTAGACACCGGCTAACCGTTCGGAGCGAGGGGACAACCGACGTCTACCGTCGGCCCGACCACCGGCCTTGCGGGCGCGGCCGCGACGGACGACCGACTACGATCGGCTCGGAACGCGAGCCGAGACTCCCACCCGGCGAGACGGCTCGCGAACGCCGCCGCCGACCCACCCATCGATCGCGCGGCCGCGTCTCGACCGGGCAGGGAGACGGACGACGGTCCCGACGGCCAGCGAGGGCGGTACGATCCTCGCGCGTCGATCCGGCCTCCCTCGAGGGGCGGGAAAGCCGACCCTTCCCGACCTATAAAACTGCGTCGGCCGCTTTCCCGCGGGTCGCCGCGTCGAACGGGTTCCATAACGAAAGGGCTCCCCCGAAAGACGACCGGACATGAGCGTTATCCGCCGGACGGAGGTCCTCGGCCGGACGACGCGACGACGCGTGGTTGGGGTGACGGCCGCGCTCTCGGCCGCGGCCGTGGAAACGCTCGGAGTCGGGCTCTGGTTCGGGTTAGTCGTCGGCTCGCGGACGACGACGACCGCGCTCGCGGGGCTCGGGGTGTTGTTCTGTGGCGCACTCCTCAGGACGGTCGTCGTCGACGCGACGATCGGCGACCTCGGCGATCTCCTGCAACCGCACCGACTCGCCGCGCCGCTGCTGCTCACCGGCGGCTGGATCTGCTGGCTGCTCGTGGCCGAACTGGTCGGCGACGTGGCCGGCGTCGCCGTCGCGACGGTCGTCCTGACCGCGGTCCTCACCGCACAGTGTCGCCTCGAGCGACGCGTCTGCGATCGCTACGCACGCTACCGGACGGGCTGGCTCGTCGGCCCGGGCCTGCTGTTGGCGCTCGGGGCCGCCGCGCTGCTGGCCTCCGCCTGGTTTACCGGCTGGACCCTCTCCTCGGGGCCGATTTCGCTCGGGGTCACGACGGTCGTCGTCCGCCTCGAGGCCGTCCACCTCGGCGCGGTGGCGTTCGGCCTCGCGGCCGTTCTCGCCCACCAGCGCCGGTTCCAGCGGCTCCTGGGTTCCTGATCACTTCCCCTCCGCACCGACGTTCTGGTCGCTCTCGAAGGAGTCCGGATCCGGCTCGATCGTCGCGTACTGGACGGCCCGCCGTCCCAGCGTCTCGACCCGCGTAGCCAGTTTCGGATCGACGAACTCGCCGCCGTCGAACGCGTCGCCGGCGTTCGGAATCGCCGCCTCGTGGGGGATCACCCACGCGTTCAGCGCCCGACAGACCGACCGCATATGCTCGAGGGCCGTCACGGGGAAGGCACCGCCCGACACCGCGAGCAGGCCGACCGTCGTGTCCTCGAACTCGTCGAACCCGCAGTAGTCGAGCGCCGTTTTCAGCGGCGACGAGTACGAGCCGTGATACATCGGTGACCCCAACAGGACCGTGTCCGCATCCCGGACCCGCGCGGCCAGTGCCGCGGCGTCACCGGCGTCTTCCCGGTCCCGATCCGCATCGAAGACCGGCAGTTCGTACTCGCGGAGGTCCAGCAATTCGGTACTCGCACCGGCACCCTCGGCGGCTGCAAGCGCCCGCTCGAGCGCGGTCCGGGTGTGGCTTCCGTCACGGAGGCTGCCACACAGTGCGGTCACGCGAACGTCGTCGTCGCTCATGGATCGTCGGATGACCGGCAGCGGGAAAAGCGATCCGAAAGAAACGCTCGTTGACAGGAGAGTGTCGCGCGATCCGACGGCCCTTTGCTCCCGGGCTCCAAACTGGCCGCCGTGCAGACAGTCGTCTCGGTCCTCCTCGAGGAAGCGCTCCCGCGCGTGGTGACGATCACGCTGTTGATCGGCGCGGGCGTCGGGCTGGCGAACCTCGCGGTGGAGTACGGTCTCGTCACGGTCGTCGCCCGGGTCGGGCGCTATCTCACGGAGCCGGCGAACCTCCCGCCGGAGGTGGGCACCGCCGTCCTCACGAACACCGTCTCGGTGACCGCGGGCTACGGCATGCTCGCGGAGTTCCGCGAGGAGGGGCTGTTGGACGACCGCGCGACGCTGATCGCCGTCGTCATCAACACGTTCTTCGGCTTCGTCCAGCACATCTTCACCTACTACGGCCCGGTCCTCGTCCCCATCCTGGGGGTCCAGGTCGGGCTCATGTACGTCGGCGCGCGTGCGGGAATCTCGCTGGGCATCTCGCTCGTTGGCCTGCTCGCCGGTGCCGTCCTCCTCCGTGGCTACGAGTACGACCCCCACGCACTCGACCCCGAGACGCCCGAGGAAGAGGTCCGGACGACCCGCGACAAGTTCCGCGCCGCCGGCACGAGTACGCTCGAGCGGCTCCGATCGATCGTGCCCCGACTGGCCGTCGTCTACTCGCTGGTCTTTCTCGCGCTCGAGTACTCCGATCGGATCCTCGAAGCCCTTGCCGAGGTCGGGATCACCGAGCCGGCCGCGGCCGTCGACCCGATCGCCGGCCTGCTCGGCCTACCGGGCGCGGCAGTCCCGGTGATCCTCGTCTCGCTGGTCGATCCGACGACCGGCGCGATCACGGTCGCGCCGCTGATCGGGGACGTCCTGACGCCCGATCAGGCGGTGATCACGCTGCTGGTCGGGGGCCTGGTGTCGCTGACGATCGGCACCGTCAAGCGCTCGATCCCGTTCCAGTTCGGGATCTGGGGTGCGTCGTTCGGAACGAAGGTGATCGTCGTCAACGTCGGGCTGAAGGCCGCGTTCATCCTCGTCGCCATCGCCGTCTTCTTCGTCGCCTGAAACGGGCTGCCTGCGTCGGCGCTCGCTCGAGCGGGCGAAAAATCAGTGTCGGCCCATTGACCTCGACGGCGGACCGTGGACAGCGACGACGCTACGCACTCGCGGCCGACGCGCTCGTCGTTCGGACGCTCCCGTAGATCCCGATCAGCGACAGGATCGCGATGAAAACGCCGGCCAGTCCGTTGATCCCGACGGCAAGCGCCTGTGACGAATCGATCACGTAGGGAGCGGCCGCGATCCAGACGCCGAGCAGCGTCAGCACCGCGGCGAGGACGATGCTCGGCGACCGCTGCTCGCCGGTCCGGTAGGCGTGAACCGAGGCCAGCAGGGCGACGAGCGCACCGACGAGGACGTTGTGGATACCAAGCGTGTCGGTGATGGTAAAGACCGCCGTCGAAACCATGACGAACGCCCCCAAGACCGCGGTCAGTCCCGCCGTTCGTTCGACCAGTACCGCCGCATCGTCCGCTTGGTGGGTACTCATATTCGGTACTACTGACAGCCACGCATATGAGAGCAGCGGCGATTCCTCGCGACGGGGACTCGAGCAGCGCCGGTATCCGGCGGAGCCACGGCGGTTACCGACCGGATCACGTGGACTGTCGGAAGTCATTGCCGAGGCACCCACAGGACGGGCGCGGTTACACCCGACAACCGTTACGACGAGCCGTCTCAGGCCCGGGTTCGCGCACGCTCCGGCGTGTCGGCCTTATTGTTGGCGTAGGCGTTGTACGCCGCGAGGGCCGCGACGAGCAGCCCCGAGATCGCCGTCCCGGTCGCCAGCGCGTTGCCGCCCATGTCGATAAACGAGGGCGAGACGAGTGCCCACAGCCCCAGCAGGACCGTTAGCGACGCGACCCCGACGCTGGCCAGTCGGTCCTTCGACAGCCGGTAGAAGTTGTAACCGGCCGTCAGGAAGATCGCCGTCCCGACCAGCGTATCGTTCCAGACCGCCGCGTCCGTCGACTCGAGCAGGAACGGCGACGCGACCAGATACAGGCCAAGCAGCGCCGCGAGGGCGCTGACCCACTGCATCACGTCGGTGTTGAGCGAGTTGTAGTCGGTGCGGGTCCGGCGTTCGGTTTCGGATGCGTCGCTCATGTTTCTCAACCGAGGGTAGCCGAGTGTCGGTGATAACGACAGTGCCTGCAGTCGTCGGGCGGTTCATACCGGCTCGGGATGCGGGCCGGCCGGTGGCGAATACGAACTGTTGGACGACACGCAGGACGGATTCTAAGCGAGATCGACGCGGCTCTCAGTCTCACCGACTCCGAGCGGCCACGAGAACGGACACATCGTGTCACTCCACATCGATCGGTGGCTCGGAGACACCAGCAGGCTCGAGTTCGGCTACCGCTCTCAGGGCGTCGATGCTCTGATACGAATCCAGGTCGTACGTGTCCAGCGTTTCAGTCGCGAGAACCCACGCCTGTCTCGCCAATTCGGAGTCGGTGTCCTGACGGCGGTACGAAAACTCCGCTAATGCCACAGCGATCAGTAGGTCATCGCGGAGACGATCGATACTCATGCGCGTAAACATATATCACAGCACATAAATAGATTGTCGTGGCTCAGAGTTCGAGGTACAATCGTATATTCGAATTTGATTACGAACACGCGTCGGCAATACAGGTCACATTCGAATAGTTCCACACACGACCCCAGAATCCACTGGGGTTCGACGCACTGAATGACCCGTTTCCGGCCCGAAAGTAGCGGAACCTATCGGTCACTCGGAGACGAACGACGGTTCAAACGATGGATCGACTCGAGAGATGCACACGAGGTGTCGCGACTCGTGTGCATATTCGGGAATCGGATTCTATCGACGTGTGATCCTTGTGAGAAGGTATTCTGAAGACGTGACTGTGTGCCTGACGCTGTTTATACTACCTCACTTGCTCCGTCGACAGTCGTCTTTGCGTCCACGACATCCAGCGACACACAATAATAGAAGAAAACAAGACAGACGAGTGGAATTATTGGCCCGCATGGGTTTAAACCGAAGAACGGTAATCAGTAATGCAGGTGTGGGAGTTCTGGCAACAGTAGCGGGGTGTTCTGGTAGCGATGGTACTGGTGGAATCGGTGGCGGCCTGTCCGTCGAGAGCGTCAACGCCCAGACTACTTCGTTTGGGAATGTCGTTCTCACCGTTTCAGTCTCGAATAGTAATAGCTCCTCAAAGTCAAGTACGTTAGTCGGGCAAGTCGATGTCTCCGGCGGAGACACCTACACAGAACGGCGTGAGATTACAGTTACTGGGGATAGTTCGAGTTCGTTTGAGCTTGAGTTCGATATTGCCATCTCGGAGTCGCTCTCCAGCGATCAATACGAATACGATGCTCAACTCGAAGGATAGAACTACATGGGAGAACGAGCGACCACGCGGAAACAATACCTAGATAACCTATGATGTGACCGGCTTATCGGGCTTGAAGTTCTTTCTGCCATAATTTTGCTTCTTCTATTGCTTTTGACGCCGCCTCACGCGGAGCATCAATATAATCAGATAATACTTCAGTCAGTTCATCCTCGAATCCACTCGTAGCGATCTTGCGTAGAGATGGATCTTGTAACCGTTCACGGATTTCATTTTGATTCTCATGGATGATTTCTAGCTCATCATCTGAAACATAATGTGAGAGAAAGAATGCGATATCTCCGTCCTCAATAGCCCGGGACAGATTTACACCATCGCTTGCTAGTATCCGATGGACATTGTTTTCACCAAGTATTTTGTCTATGTCCAGAGCCTGGTCTATTGTTTTTCGATTAAAACTATGAGTCTCGTAATCTGTATGTGAATATACTCTCCGCAAGTCTACAGCAGATGCTTGACATATAACCACTTTTCCATTGTCATGTTTGGCTAAGATGTCTTCCTCAATCCAGTCACGAATCTTGTCGCGCCCTACCTTGTTTGGAGATTCGAATCGTTCTGGAAATCCCTTTGGAGGAATCACGTATGTGTTTGCTGTTAACATCTCTGCCTCATTGTTCTCTTGAATATGATACTTCAGGAACTTCTTCTCTTTCTTGTTCCCTTCATAATCGTTATAAAATGTTATTATGATTGCAGGAAGTGGACGCCAATATTTTTCTATTATCCTCTTTTTTGATATATTATCGTGCTTCAGGCTTCTGAGCATCCATTCGTAATCAGATATTTCTTCCTCTCGTCTCTCCAGTTTATCTCTGAGCCGTTTTTCTATCTCTAGAGCTTGTTCATTTCCTTTGATCTCATCGCGGGACACCCCTTCTTGGACAGCAGAGGTCGTAACCCACCCGATTCCTTGCTTCACAGTCCAATCAGTTGCCGATTTCAGTCCTTGTCTCGCTACTATCAGAAAAGCTGCCCCTGCCACAAATATAAAAGTATCCAAATAGTCAACCATACTATATGATCTCAAATCAAAAGACAATCAATCTGTCGATGTGTTTCTGGCTACACATTACTTTCACACAGTAACATCATCTGAAAACAGGAGACAACTACGGACACCATTCCCTGATCGACTGAAACAAGCACCACATGGAGGGCGGGAAATTAAGGAAGAAACCCTCTGCTACTAATTTTGGAGCAGTAAGAAGTTTAGTGGGGTCGGAGGGATTTGAACCCCCGATCTACTGATATCTCCGGTGCGCCTCGGAACTCCAGAGGGTCATCACACGGACACTGATCAGGTGCCCGATCAGTATATCAGTCTGGAGTGTCGTCCCGGGCGCGTTGCCTCTGGAGTCAGCCGCCATGCCTGGCTTGGCCACGACCCCTCGAGTCTTCGTTGGGTGATGATCCCTAAAGTGGTTTCGATTCAGAATCGCCCTACAGCCACGGGGCACGGCCCGGCGTATCGGTCCCGTCGTCCGCGGACTCGCCGTCGACGGCCGGCGACTCCGTCGCGTCCCCGCCGTCGGCCAGCGCGTCCATCTTGGCGGCCGCGCTCCCGTCGGCGCTCGAGTCCTCGTCCTCGCCCGTGCGGAAGGGGATATCGACGGCGAAGAGGCCGGCAACGACCAGGGCCGCCAGCGGGGCCTGTCCGAAGGCCATCCCGAGCAGGGACAGCGGGAGCAGGCCCAGGGCGACGGCGCTGCCGAAGCGGAACCGATCGATGTCCATGTACTCCCGGAGGTAGGGGCCCGAGAGCGCGATGGCCAGCGCGAAGCCGACGCCGACGCCCGCTGCCAGCGTCGCGTTCGCGACGAGGGCGGGGTCGGTCAGCACCGCGAACTCCGCCCCCGAGGGGTCGACGCTCGCGACCAGACCTAACCCGATGACGACGACGGGGTTGGGGAGGGACTCGCCGATGGTCGCGCTGGCGGTCTGGGCCGCGATCGTGGCGATGACCAGCGCCGCGAACCGCTCGAAGATGCCGATGTCGATGACGCTCGCGATCGCCGGGGCGAACGCCGCCTGCACCGCCGCCAGCAGGATCAGTGGGAGCCCGACTAGCAAGACGACCGTCGCCTGCTCGCGGGGAGACCCCTCCATCTCCGCGAGGATGACCGCGACGGTGGCGCTGCCACCGAAGATCAGCAATCCAACCTGAAGGGCCCCGAGTGGCTCGTCGAGCGCACCGGCCAGGATCAGTGCGGGGAAGACGCCGTCGACTAACGGCAGCATCATCACGAGTGCCAGGAGTCTGGCATCGCCCCCCACGATACGCTCCATCTGGAGCGCGACTGGGTGTTGGGACGTACTCATCGGTCAGGGTCGATGGCCATGACCCGAGGCCGATGGGTAAGAGGACGGGCGGTCCCGCACCGACTGGTCCGTGGGCCAGTCGATCGGATTCGGATTAGGGCCTCGAGCTGTGAGTTTCGCTGTAAAATTCCCGAACATCGTCGTGACGGAGTCGGAACTCGTCAGACCGGCGGTCCGGGCGTCGAATGCACTCACAGCGTACATACACGGCAAGACGGGGGGATTGTCAATAAACGTTGTGTGAGAAACGATTCCACGACTCGGTGATCGTTCCGCCGACGACGCACAGATGTGGACGAAAGCGGACGGATCTGCGCTCGCGGTGGGCGTTCGTCTCAGGACCACGGGAACGAGACGCCGGAACACACGGGCGACCGGTCGGAACGCGGGCAACGGCTCGAGCGGCGCTACGGTGCCGACGACCGGACCGTGGCGAATCGCCCGTTGAGTGACTCGTCAACCGTTCACAGCCGGGTTTGTCTCGCAACGTTTTTCCCCGGGGACCACGGACGGCTTACATGGCGAACGACGTTCCCGAGCACGAGCCCTATTCTTCGAAACTGCAGGTACCGGAAGCGCTAACCTTCGACGACGTCCTTCTCCGCCCCAAGGAGAGCCGCGTCGAACCCGACGACGCCGACCTCACGTCACACGTCTCGAAACACGTCGAACTCTCGGTTCCCATCCTCTCGGCGGCGATGGACACCGTCACCGAGAGCGACATGGCGATCGCGATGGCCCGCCACGGCGGGCTCGGCGTCCTCCATCGGAACATGAACGTCGACCAGATGGTCGAGGAGATCGGCCGCGTCAAGAGCGCGGACGAACTCATCATCCCGCTGGAGGACGTCGTCACCGCCGATCCCGAGATGTCCGTCCGCGAAGTCGACGAACGGATGGCCCGGCGGGGCGTCGGCGGCGCACCTGTCGTCAACACCAACGGCGAGGTGCTTGGCATCATCTCGAGTACGGACATCCGGCCCCACCTCGAGGTCAACGAGGACGACCCGGTCACCGAGGCGATGACAGACGAGGTCATCACGGCTCACGAGGACATCGACGCCCGCGAGGCGTTCGATCTGATGTACGAACACCGGATCGAGCGCGTCCCGGTCGTCGACGACGAGAACCTCCTCGTGGGGCTCGTGACGATGCAGGGCATCCTTCAGCGCCGCGAGTACGGCGAAGCGGTCCGCGACGAGGACGGCCGACTCCGCTGTGGCGTCGCCGTCAGCCCGTTCGAACACGATCGCGCGGTCGCGGCCGACGAAGCCGGCGCGGACGTCCTCTTCATCGACACCGCGCACGCGCACAACCTGAACGTCATCGACGGCGCTCGAGACATCACGGAGTCCGTCGACGCCGACGTGGTCGTCGGCAACATCGGTACGCGCGAGGCGGCCGAGGACCTCGTCGACTTCGCGGACGGACTGAAGGTCGGCATCGGACCGGGCTCGATCTGTACGACGCGTATCGTCTCCGGCTCCGGCATGCCCCAGATCACGGCCGTCGCACAGGTTGCCGACGTGGCCGCCGAACACGACGTCCCGGTCATCGCCGACGGCGGCATCCGGTACTCCGGCGACGCGATCAAGGCGGTCGCCGCCGGCGCGGACGCGGTCATGCTGGGCTCGTACTTCGCCGGCACCGACGAAGCACCCGGCCGCGTGGTCACGATGAACGGCAAGAAGTACAAGCAGTACCGCGGCATGGGATCGGTCGGCGCGATGAAATCCGGCGACGGCGACCGCTATCTCAAGGACGAACCCGAAGAGGAAGACGAGTACGTCCCCGAGGGCGTCGAGGCGGCAACCCCCTACAAGGGAACGCTCAAGTCCGAACTCCACCAGCTCGCGGGCGGCATGCAGTCGGGGATGGGCTATGTCGGTGCCGAGACGATCCCCGAATTCAAAGAGCGCAGCGAGTTCGTCCGGGTCTCCTCGGCCGGACAGGCCGAGAGTCACGCCCACGACGTCGTCATCACCGACGAAGCGCCCAACTACTCGCCCGACGGCGAGTAATCACTTAGGGGTTCATCGGCGGCGTTCGGAACGCCCCTTCGTCGATCTCAGGATCGTATTCCTCGATCGCGGACCGAACGATCGTGAAGACCGCACGCTTGCTCCAGCGGGCCGTGTTGATGTGCAGGTCGTAGAACTCCCGGTCGTCGATGTCGATCTCGTAGTAGGACTCGTAGCGGCCGGCCTCGCTGACCTCGCGGACCCGCATCTCCGCCTCGGTCTCGATGCGGTCGTCGATTCGATCGAGTCGAACGGCTTCCGGCGCGTCGAGCCAGAGTCGCAGGTCCGCGCGGTCGCCGGCGATCCAGCCCGCAAGTCGCGACTCGAGGATGAACGGCTTGTTCGACATGCCCCACTTCTCGGCGATCTGCTGGAGCCGCTGGTCGAGTGCGCGGTCGATCTCGTCGGACTCGTCGGCCTTGGCGATGAGCTGGTTGAGGCTCATATCGCGGTCCTCGGCGAGTTCCCGGAAGACCTCGCCGCCGGAGACGTAGGGACAGCCGATCGCGTCGGCGAGTTGTTCACACAGTGTCGTCGCTCCACAACCCGGCGGTCCGGAGACGGTGATAAAAAGCGACGTGTCGATATCGACGGTCGAACCCTCTTGTGCAGCCATACGTCGATACTCTCAGTCCCCAGTGAACAATTTTCCCCTCTTTCCTCGGGAGCGAAAGCACCCGGATCGGTGAGAACGAGAGTCATCGACGGGGTCGACCGCCGAGTTCACGCCGGTACTAAATCGCCGTGTCGCTCCGTTACGGCGGAACGAACGTGTTGCCACATTCGGTACAGGTCAGACGGAAGTTGCCGTCGTCGGTGAGTTCGAGACCGTGGCCGATCTCCTCCTCGCACTCCTGACAGTAGACCAGCGACTCGAGCTGGTCCCAGTCGTGTTTCGATTTGGGTGCGCCGAAGGCGAATCCGACGACCTGCTCGTCGGTGTCGTTGTAGCCGGTCTGGAAGTCGCCGGGCTCGAACCGGATCACCTCGCCCTCGTCGACGATGACTTCGCCCGCTTCCGTATCGAAGGTCGCGGTCCCCTCTTGGACGTAGAAGACCTCTTCCTGATCGTGGTGAGTGTGCATTCCGCCCGAGAACGACTCGCCGGGCTCGAGTTCGAAGTAGTTCATCGCGAAGTCGGTAAAGCCGAGCGCGTCCGAAATCGGCCGGCGAACCGAATGGACGTCCATCGGGTTGACTTCGATCTCGACGTCGTCGATCGCTGTTTTCTCCATGAACGATAGTTAGGATAGTGGACCAAAAAGACAGTGGGTGTCGATGGCTGACGCATGGGGGGATCGGAGCCGACGGCGACCCGGTACCGAAGAGTAACGCATACGGTCGTCCAAGCCTGAGATAGCCACGTGAACCGCCGTACGGTACTTCGAACCGCCGGGGTGGCCGCCGTCGCCGGGCTATCGGGTTGTCTCGATACCTTGCGGGAACACTATCAGGGCAGCTTTCAGGGACTGATCCCGCTCGAAATCAAAAGCGAGGCCGACCGTCACTACAACATCGTCCTCGAGGCCTACGAGTCCGGGACCGACCGACAGACCTACGACGAGAGCTACACCGTCACGCCCGACCAGACGGTGTCGGCACCGCATCTCGATGCAATCGAGCAGAGCTTCCGAGTGACCAAGTTCGTGGACGCGGACGGCGAGCGAACGAGCAGGGAGACGACGCTCAGGCCCGAGACCGAACTCGTGACCGTTCGGATTACCGATGACGACCTGATACTGGATATCGAACGCGGTGAGGAGGCCGGCGGGGAGCCGACACCGCCGTCCGAACCGCCGGACAGCCCCGTCGGGAACGAATCGAACGTGAGTGACGGGGACTCGACGAACGCGACCGAAACGAACGAGACGACTCCCGACTCGGACGGGTCGACATAACTCGCTGACGCGGCCCGGGACCGCTTTTCGAGGAGAGAACGGCCGAACAGCGACGCGTCAGGGATAGGGATGAAACGCCCGCTCGAGGCGCGGCTCGAAGCCGAGGTCCGTTGGAACCGTCTCGGCGCGCTCGCCGAAGTAGGGCTCGTCGGTGAACAGCGGTTGCGCACCGGGGACGACGACCCGGGCGGCCTCGAACCCGATCGCCTCGACGTCCCGGGTCGTCAGCCGCGCCGCGTGGGGCGTCAGCCCCGCGTCGGCCACCCGATCGACCAACGCCTCGAGTCGGTCGCGACCGGTCGGGACGGGGTCGGGGCCGACGCTCTCGGCGGGGACGGTCGACTCGACGTCGACGAACGATCGCGCTCGCTCCGGGAAGGCGGCGTAGGTGCCGATATCGCCGCCCGCCGAATCGGCCTCGTCGGAGCCGAGGCTCCGCAGTTCCATCCAGTTCTGGAGCGCCTCCTCGAGGGCTGCCGTCGCGGCCGCCGCGGCGTCGAGGCCGGCCGCCGAGCCGACGGCGAACGCCGGCCACGCGTCGTCGTCGGGCGCGACCGGACCGTCCCCGAGGGCCGCCGGATTCCGGTGGACGGCGACGGCCACCACGGGGACGTCGACGTCCTGTGTCACGAGCAGCGGCGTCACCGACAGGCCTTGACTCTCCGCACGGCGCTCGAGGCGATCGAACACCGGGGCGTCGACGGCCAGCCCGAGCGGGTCGAACGTCGAGTACCACGCGAGCATCGTCGCATCGCGCTCGACGACTTCGGTCAGTCCGGAGACGAGCGCGTCGACCGTCGAGGAGCCGAGTCCCAGCCCGGTCGTGATCGCCGGGACCAGCGCCGGGCCGGGCTGGGGAAACTGGACCGCGGCCGCCGGTAGGTGGACCTGCTCGCCGCTCACGAGGTCCTCGCCGGGAACCCAGCGGTGTTCGGCGGCGGGATCGTAGGCGGGGCCGTCGTCCGGCCGGACCAGCTCCGTCGGCGGGACCGGGTTCTCGAGGTCGCCCTCGCTCGCGCGGACGAAGTCCGGCTCGCGGTAGACGCCGGCGCAGTAGCGCTCGAGGCCCTCGCCGACGGCCTTCATCAACGCGGCGTTCCAATCGTCGGCGACGCCAGCGGCCTGTCGCGGCGCGCTCGCGTCGCTGTAGGCGGTCGTGTCCGCGACCGTCGCGAGGTAGTACGGCGACGGGAACGACTCCACCTCGGCGATGCTCCCGACCGGGCCGATCCGGTCGTCGATCGCCCGCTCGGCGGCCTCGACGGCCGCCTCGAGACCGAGCGTGTCCGCGTCCTCGCGGTCGAGGGACCGGTCCTGGTGGCCGTCGGCACACCCACAACCGGGGGCCGGCAGCAGTTCGCGGCGGGCGTAGGGCAGCTCCCGGACCGCGCCCATAATCGAGCGCTCGTCGCCCGAGAGGACGCGCACACACTCTCGGCCGGCGACGGCCCCGGCCAGCCGAGCCGCGCTCCGATCCGCCTGCGGGCCGTCGGCCCGCTCCTCGAGTTGGGACGCGACGCGGGCGCGCAGACAGTCGAAGCAGGCGGTCGCGGGGGCGAACCCCGAAATCGCGGCGTCGACCGTCGGGATCGGGTAGCCACCGACGCCGCCGATCTCGACGGCGATCCAGGGGGTATCCCCCGCCCGTGCGGCCTCGTTGGCCCGTTCGAACGTCGCCGCGCCGGCAACATCGCTGACGACCGCGAACCGAGCGTCGCCGATCGCCGACGCCTCTGCCTCCCGGACGCCGACGTCGACGTCTTCGAGCGCGGTGACGACCGCCTCGCGGACCGGGTCGTCGCCCACGACGTGGATTTGCATACCCCTAGCTGCTCGCGCGGCCGGGAAAAACGCCCCGCTCGAGCATCGCGGGAACCCGCGAGGGTCAGTCTTCGGCCGGCGTCGCCGAATCGACGTAAACGAGTTCGTCGCGGGACTCGAGCAGCCGCACGCCCCAGGTGACGGTGACGGGGACGAGCGCAGTCGTGAAGACGGCGATGAACACGAGAATCGAGAACATCGACTGGTCGATAACGCCGGCCTGAAAGGCGACTTCGGCGATGATGATCTCGACGGTGCCGCGGCCGTTCATGCCGAAGCCGACGACCAGTCCCTCCCGAGAGGTCAGCGAGGTGGGCAGCGAGAACAGCCACGAGCCGACGATCTTGCCGAGGAAGGCGATGGCCACCAGCGCGGCGAGGACGGCGAGGGAGTCGGCGAAGACGTCGAAGGTGATCTGGAAGCCGACCGTGACGAAGAAGATCGGCGCGAACAGCCCCATCGCGAGGTCGTACATGACGGTGTGCATGTGTTCGTAGAGCCCGGGCTCGACGTCGGCCTGCCGGAGGAACATCCCAGACATGAAGCCGCCGATTATCATGTGGAGGTCCGCCAGCGTCGCCAGCTGGGCGAAGAGTAGGGAGACCAACAGCGCGAAGGTGAAGGCGGTGGTCCGGTCGACGAACCCGTAGCGTTCGCGCTGGCGCTCGATGGAGCGCCAGGCGTACGGGAGAAACCGGTAGCCGATCAGCAGCGTCGCCGCGAAAAAGCCCGCCGCCTGCAGCAGGATGACGCCGATCTCGGACGGCTCGAGCGCGCCCGCCGTCACGTAGCTGTCGACGCCGGCGAACGCGATCAACACGCCAACGTCCGAGGCCAGCGCCCCGCCGAGCAACACGTTCGCGATCCGCGTATCGAGCAACTCGAGGTCGGCGAGGATGCGCGATTTCGTGGCCAGCGACGTGGCGGCCATCGCGAGGCCCAAAAAGAGCGCCGCGCCGACGGAGACGCCGAGCCAGACGCCGGCAGCGTAGCCGAGTCCGAAGGGGATGACGAATGCCCCGAAGGCGATCAACAGCGACTGGGGACCGAGTTCGAACAGTTCCCGCAGGTCGACCTCCATCCCGACGTAGACCATCAACAGGAACACGCCCAGCTCCGAGAGAACCGTGAGCAGTTCGGAGGGGCGCAAGAGCCCGAGCAGCGCGGGGCCGAAGGCGATGCCGGCGAACAGTTCGCCCATCATCGTCGGATAGCCAAAGCGCTCGGCGACCGCGCCGAACACCCACGCGACCGAGAGGACGAGCAGGAGACTCAGGATGTCGATACCGACGGCGTCGACCATCGGTCACACCACCGTTCGGCGGCCCGGACGGCCGGGAAGCTGTTCGCCGCGAGCGACGCACCGGAGCGGATCAGTCACGGTATCGGTCGACGTGCCAGAGCGAGATTACGTCTCGGGTTGCATCGCTAGTCGTCGGTACTCGCGTCTACCTCGCCGACCTCGAGGTCGTCGCCCGAACCGGCAGCCATCGGATCGTCGGTGACGTCGGCGTCCCGCCACGTGCCACGGCGGTACCAGCCGTAGGCCAGCACCGCACCGACGACGTTCGAGACGGCGAAGGCGACCCAGATCCCCCGGTAGTCGTAGGTCGTCGCGAGGCCGTAGGCGATCGGGAGCCGCACGAGCGCGTAGATCACGATGACGATCGCGGCCGCAGTCAGGGTCTTGCCGGTCCCTCGGAAGCTGCCGTTGTAGGCCCGCATCACGCCGATGAAGCCAAAGGAGGGGGCGACGTACCGAATGAACGTCGTCCCGATCTCGATGACTTCGGTGTTGTCGGTGAACGCGTCGGTGATCGGCTCCGCGGCGAACCACGCCACGATACCCATCGCCCCGAGGATGACGAACATCGTCCGGGCGGCAAAGTCCGCCGCGGCTTTCGCCCGCTCGGGTTTGCCCGCGCCGACGTTCTGCCCGGTCATCGTCTCGACACCGCGGGCGACCGCGATCGCCGGCAGGAAGATGACCGAGAAGACGCGAGTCCCGATTCCGTAGGCCGCCACGACCGTGTCCGGGAAGAACGCGACGATCACCAGCAACAGGTTGATCGACAGTGCCCGGCCCATCCCCTCGATCGAAGCGGGGAAGCCGATGCTCACGAGCCGCTTCGCGAACGAGAGGTCGGGCCGCATCTGGGCCAGTCGGATCCGGACGCCCCGGACGCCGCTGAACATGATCGCCAGCCCGACCACGAGC
Organism: Natrinema thermotolerans; assembly: GCF_031165565.1. Lineage (NCBI taxonomy): Archaea > Methanobacteriati > Methanobacteriota > Halobacteria > Halobacteriales > Natrialbaceae > Natrinema > Natrinema thermotolerans. Next base: position 266,029 of record NZ_CP101873.1, read on the forward strand.
GCGAGCGAGCGCGAGAAGACCGTCGCGATCGCCGCACCCTCGATCCCGAGTTCGGGAAACGGCCCCCACCCGAAGATCATGAACGGGTCGAGGATCACGTTGAGCAGGACCGAACCGAACATCACGAGCATCGGCGTGATCGTGTCGCCGTACCCGCGCATCAAGGCGATGAACACGAAGAAGCCGAACATGAACGGCATCCCGAGCGAGATGACCTGCATGTAGTCGGTCGCCAGCGGCAACACGGCCTCGGAGGCACCGAGCAGTCCGAGCAGTTCCTCGACGAAGACGTAGCCGACGACGCCGAGTAGCAACGCCGCGAGCAGGGACAGCGCGACGGTCTGGGAGGCGGCGTACTCCGCCTCGGACTCCTCGTCAGCACCGATGTACTGGGCGACGAGAACGCTCCCGGCCACCGAGAGCCCCATCCCGACCGAGATGAGCAGAAAGACCATCGGGAACGCGAAACTGATCGCCGCCAGCGCCTCGGTGCTGTACTGACCTAACCAGAACGTGTCGATGAGGTTGTAGGCGGTCTGCAACAGGTTCGTCACGATGATCGGCAGCGAGAGATAGAACAGCGGCTTCGCGATCCCGCCTTCGGTCAGGTCGAACTCCTCGCGACCCTTGAACAGCCCGGAGACTGGAGCCAACCGCCGTTTGATCCAGCCGACGAGTCGAGCCAGCAGGCTCATCTTTCGGCCCCCGTGTCAACCTCGGGCGACGACCCGTTCCGGTCGGCCGACTCGAGACACAGCGTGTCGTCGATGTACGCATGGATGTACTCCAGCGTCCGTTCCGGCGGTCGATCCACCGCGGCCGCCCGCGTCTGTGCGCCGTGAAACAGGGTGACCAGAAAGTCGGCGGTCGCCTCGGGATCGATGTCCGAGCGGAACTCCTCGGCCTCGACTCCATCAGTGACGAGACCGGCGATGCGGTCCCTGGTGGCACGGTCGAACCCACGCAGTCGCTCCCGGTAGGCCTCATTGTAGGGCGACTGGGCCTTGATCTCGAGGATCGCCGTTCGGAACTCCTCGGACGACTCCTCGTCGCTGGGAGTCAGCAACTGGTCGAGAAACTCGTGCAGTCGCTCGCTCGGCGTCTCGCCGGGGATCGTCTCGGTTCGTTCTTCGAAGTCGTCCAGCAAAAACTCCAGAAACGACTCGAGAAGGTCCTGTTTGCCGTCGAAGTGGTAGTGAATCGTTCCCTTGCTTTTGTCCGACTCCGCGGCGATGTCCTGCATCGTCAACTCCGCATACCCATGCTTGCAGAGCGCCCGGTACGTCGCATCCATGAGATCGTCGATCGTCTCGTCAGTCATGTAGAAGATTCCTACACTAACTTACTGACTGGCCAGTCAAAAGCGCTTCGTAACCGGACGATCACGTTCGGGTTCGGCCGGCGTCACGAAACGAAGCGGGACGCGGCAGCGTCAGCGAAACGGCGACTCAGTCCTGCTCGCGGAGGCGCTCGAGGACGTCCTCGGCGTTTTCGACGGCCTTCTCCTTCTTGGCGGGGTAGGCCTCGACCTTCCCGCGGAAGGTGATGCCGTCGCCGAGGCGAACGTCGCCCGCGAAGGCGGCCTGTTTGTCGAGTCGCAGGAAGAGTTCGGTGTTTTCCGTGACCCGCTCGTCGAGTTCGGCGATCAGGTCGTCGAAGGTCTCGAGGTCGGCGAGCCGCGAGAGGACGTGCCGAACGTCGTCGGCGTTCTCGACGCGGGCCGAGAGGACGAGGATACGGTCGCCGTAGTGGCCCTCGCTTTCGGTGCGTTCGATCTCGAAGGGGTCGTCATCGTCACCGTCGGGGAGGAACGTTCGCAGCGCTTCCTCGACGCGTTTCTCGTCCTCGGTGGCGTAGCAGAACGTCCGTAAATCGACGTAGTGAAGCGGGATCTGTGGCATCGACGATTCGAATGGGTAGTGTGGTAGTGTTCGGCCGGCACGGCGGTAGCAGGTGCGACGTCGCCTCGCGGGACCGGCCCTCGAGCGGCGTTACTCCTCGTCTGCGTCTTCGTCGTCGGCCGCCTCGAGGTCGTCCTCGGGAACGCCGGCCTCCTGGCCGTCCTCGAAGCTGATGGTGTAGGTGACGTCACCGAACATCGACTCCATCGTCTGGGTGATGGTCCCGGTTTCGCCGTCGAACTCGCTGTGCTCGTCGTGCAGCACGACGCGATCGTCTTCCTCGAAGCTCATAGCCGATATTTCCCCGCGGTCGCGTAAAAAGGGACTGATTCGCCACTGGGCAGCCTGCGTGACCCGTCGTCGCTATCGATCGCGACCACTGTCGGCAGCCGGCGGTCGCGGGGGCGGTCAGCGCTCGTTCTCGAGGGCGACGACGGTGTCGGACATGAGCCACGCGTCGTCGCTCGAGACGTCCTCGATGCTGAGTGCGAAAAACGAGTCGCGGCCGTCGTCGACGGTGATCCGGAAGCTGCGACTCCGTAGCGAATCGGTCCGTTCGGTCGTCTCCGATCGGGCTGGCTCCACGGGCGTCCTCGGGGGTCAGCGCCCATAACTCGCTCGGTCCGCCCCTCTCGCCGCCGATCGCCCGCCGGCTCGAGGGAGGCGGCGACCGAGCCCCGACCGACCGCGACGCCGGCCGGCGATCAGTTCGGATCGGCTCGCTCGAACCGCCGGTAGCCGATCGCGATCGGGATGGCGAACCACGCGAGCAAGACGACGGGTGCGACCCACTCCGACAGGGAGAGCAGCACCGTCCCGGCGACGCGACTCGCGCTCGAGACCCTCGAGCGCGACGACGGCCTCGTCGCCAGCCCCGTACCGTTTCGTGAGTCCCCTGCGTTCGTATCGCCGGCATATGAACGGCGCTACACGAACGGGTAGAAAACAGTTCAGGGGGATAGCAGAACGACGGAACGAGAGTCGCTGTGGCCGGTTTCGTCGTCCAGTACGGGCCGGCGATCGCGGGTCGCTCAGGCCTCGAGTTCGACGTCGAGTTCCTCGAGCAGCGTATCGGCCGCGGCGCTCGAAGAGCCGGGGCCGCGGGCGGTGATGAGGTCGCCGTCGACGGTGACGCTGGTGTCGGAATCGAGTTCGGCGTCCCAGTTACCGCCGGCGGCTTTCACTTCGTCCTCGGTCCAGTAGGGCAGCTTGCGGCCGTCGGGCATGCGGTCCTGTTCGTCGACGATGCCCTCCTCCCACGCGTTGGGGAAGCCGGTTACGTCACGGCCGTTGACGATGAACGCGCCGTGGCTGTCGCGGGCGAACCCGAGAATGCCGACGGCGTGACAGACCACGAGCGCCTTCCCGTTGCCCTCGACGGCGTCCCGCAGGAGCTGCCGTGCGTGTTTGTCCTGGTTGATGTCCCATGCGGTTCCGTGCCCGCCGGGGAAGACGACGGCGTCGTACCCCTCGGCGTCGGCCTGTGCGACCGGGATCGGATCGTTCAGTCGCTCGTCGGTCTCGTGGACCTCGCGAACGTGTTCGGCGGTTTCCTCGCCGACCTCGTCGGGATCGAGCGATCGCTCGTCGATTACCGGCGGACTCCCCGACGGCGTCGCGACCGTGACCTCGACGCCCGCGTCCGACAGCGTCTCGAGCGGCTCGACACATTCCTCTCCCCAGTACCCTTCTTCGCTGACGACGAATAGTGCGTCGGTCATGCATCTCCCCTAAGACGGGGAGCGTAAAAACGACCAGCCCACCCCTCGGTTCTGCCGCAAGTCACCGCGTCGATAGGTTAGCCTGCGTGACCGTTTCACTAGCCGAGGGTGACCTTTTTCGCTATCGGCCCCCTACCTACGGTAGGTGAAATCATGGCAGACCGACCCCGCCCGTTCGACGGTATCGACGACCTCCTCGAGCGACTGAACCGCCAAGTCGAGACGGCGGCCCGATCGTGGGAGCGGCAGGTGGACGACCGGAGCCAGCTCGACCTCTCGATGGGCGGTGCGGAGACGAGCCTGGACCTCGCCGACGAGGGCGAGGCGTTCGTCGCCACCGTCGACGTCCCCGGCTACGAGAGCGCCGACCTCGAGTTGCGACTCACCGACCGGGACCGGACCCTCGCGATCTCGGGCCGGCGCGAACGCGAACGGGAGACCGACGACGAGGCGGCGAACTACATCCGACACGAACGGACGACCCAGTCGTTCAGCCGGCAGGTGCGCCTGCCGGCGTCGGTCGACGCCGATGCGGTGCAGGCAAGCGTCAACAACGGAGTGCTGACGGTGCGGCTCCCCAAGCGCGAACCGGACGAGGAGGCGCGCTCGATCGACATCGACTGAAGACTACTATCAGTCGTTTTCGGTACAATTGGGCCGGTCTGTGTTCCATCGATACATCGTGATCAGGAGATGAGAGTACATGTCCTGCAGTTAGATGTGATTCTGAAACACAATCAGGTGATTCGGTAACTACAGATGCAAACTAAACAGTCGGCTCATAGGGTACCAAAAGTTGATAACCTCCGGTTGATTGTCTGCACGTACTGGATATGAATTTGACACGATTGTTGAAACCACTGGTGCGGGACACTGGCGTGATAGGTGGCGTAACCGTCGGTCTTGTGTACGGTCTCACCCATTCGGGGGCAGTAATCGTAGGACTGGCTGGTCTTGGCATCCTCTGTATTGGGGTGGGTGGTGGTACTACTGGACATGGTGGTACTTCTGGATTTGCTGCTTTGGGGAGGACTGGGCACGATGAGAGTAGTGAGGTAAGAAATATGACCAGACATATGGAACTCTGGCCGGGGGTATCCTCCGACATGCCAGTTCGGGTGCGTCTCCTCTTCTATGGGCTTGGACTCCTTTTCTGGAGCCTCACAGTTCTTGGACTGTTTTCGTCGCGCCTCCATTGACCCCGCGCTCGACGTTCTCTATCCTACCGTTCAATTCACGCTCTGTATTCAGCACACCGGTCTTAATAGACGATGGCTAAATTGTGACCCGCACCGTTACATCGTTACCCCGTACTTACCGCAAGTTCACATTCGATTCCGAATGAAAATCGTACTATCAACCGCTGCTACGGCAGCTCGTCTCAATCGTCGAGGTTCAACGCGTCGAAGAACCGTCGGGCGAGCCGTCCGCCGACGAACTCGAGTAGCGCGTCGTCGTCGCCGTCTTCGTCCGCGAACAGCCCGAGTTCGATCCGCCCGCCGGCCATGTCGTGGTGGCCGCCCGCCGCCCCGAGTTCGTCGAACCCCTCCTCGAGCGCCTCGCCGATGTGGACCCGCGGATCGATCGACCGGCCGCTCAGCCGGATCGCGTCGCCGACGATCCCGTAGACCAACACCGTATCGACTCCCTCGAGGTTGAGCAGGTAGTCCGCGGCCTGTGGCAGCGCGTCCGTCTCGCCGGTCTTGCCGGCGCTGGCGACCAGCGACGAGCCGCGTCGCTCCCGGCTGGCGATGGCCCGCCCGATCGCGTCGAGAGTCCCCGGGGAGAAGGCGCTGCCGTACAGTTGCTCGAGCGTCTCGAGATCCGCGTCGGGATAGACCGCTAGCGCGGCCTCGTACTCGCGGCGCGTCGGCTCGCGGACGAAGTCCAGCCGCTCGCGGTGGAGCGCAAAGAGCAACGCCGAGGCGAGCCGGGCGGTCAGTTCGACCTCGAGTTCCCCGAGGTACTCCACGAAGATCGTCGCCGTCGCGCCGTACTCGGTGCGGACGTCCTCGAAGTCGGCCCCGCTCGCCTCGCCGGGATGATGGTCGATGACGATGTCCGGTGTGATACGTTCCGGCACCTCCGTGTTCGCGCCCGGACTGCTGTGATCGACGTACCCGATGCTCTCGTACTCCGACAGCGTCGTCGACTCGATCGTCTGGAGGCTGATGTCGAGGAGATTGACGAACGCGCGGTTCTGTTGGTGGGAGATCTCACCGCCGTAGGCGATCGTCACGGGCGCGATGTCGTGGTCGCGTGCGATCGCCTCGAGGGCGAGCGCGCTGGCGAGACAGTCCGGGTCGGGATTGTCGTGACAGACGATCGCCAGCGACTCGGTCGCCTCGAGGACGGAGACGAGGTCGGCCGCGCGAGGCATACGTGAGATACGGCGACGAGACGTTTGAAACCCGCGTCGCCTCTCAGTGCGGACGAACGATCGATCGGCGATAGGGGTGCCGCGTGAGTGACGCCGCTCGAGGTCGGGCGAACGCCCACTGGGACGGTACGGTCCACTGTCAAGTCGACTTACATATGATATTCGAACACATTTGGGAATGTTCTCAGCGGGAAGTAAGAGGTCTGTACCCCTGCAGTACGGTTCTCGTCGGGGAGAAATCTGGACTCCTATTCAATACCTTCACAGGTCGAGGGTTCGATGTCAACTACGACGGGGGCCCGTAAGCGGGCCGCTGTGATCGAGACCCAGTTGGTTAGAACGATAACAAAGGGTAAGACGGGCGACGGCGGACTCGTGACTGAACGACTGACCCACCACTCCGGCGCGGACGACGGTGTCCACCCATGACTGACAACGCCGAGAGCAATCGAATACGCGTGACGGTAACGGTCACCGACGACGAATCGATCGAACAACTGATTGATTGCGTCGACGACGTCGTCGACGCACGCACCGTCGACGACCGGACCACCGACCAGCAGGGTCGTCCGGAGTCGCTCCAGCTCGACGTCCGCGAACTCACGCCGAAACAGTGGGAGGCCCTCGAGCTGGCCGGCAAGCGAGGCTATTTCGACCGGCCACGAGGAGTCGATCTCGAGACGCTGGCCGATGAGCTGGCGATCTCGAAGTCGGCGGTCTCCCAGCGGCTCCGTGCGGCCGAGTCGACGCTGATCCGGGCGGTCCTCGACGCGTCGCGAGAGCCGACCGAGCGGTAGCGGGGTCCAGCCACGATCGGTCCCGAAGACCGTAGGTAAGTGTGTACTTATTTCACACCGGACGACCGAGGGGCCGGTATGCGAGACGCCTACCTCGTCGGCGCGGGGCAGTCGGACTACGGAGCCTTTCCCTCGGAGAGCTACCGGTCCCTGTTCCGCACGGCGTTCGACGCGGCGACGGACAGCGTACCGAAGGGCCTCGAGGCGGACGACATCGACGAGGCCGTCATCGGCAATCTCGGCGTCGGCGGCCGGCAGCTGGGCCTCTCCGGGCCGGCCGTGACCGAACACGTCGGCCTCGACGGGGTGCCGACGACGCGGGTCGAAAACGCCTGTGCGGCGAGCGGTTTCGCGGTGCGACAGGCCGTCCAGGCCGTCAAGTCGGGGATGGCAGACGTCGTCCTCGCCGGCGGCTTCGAGATCATGTCCGACATGAGTTCGGACGCGACGAAGTACTGGCTCGGCGTCTCCGGGGAAACCGAGTGGGAGCGACTCTCGGGAACCACCTTCTCGGGCGTCTACGCCCAGATGGCGTCGGTCCACATGGAGCAGTACGGCACCACGCGCGAACACCTCTCGCGGGTCGCCGTCAAGAACCACGCCAACGGCGCGAAAAACCCCCACGCCCAGTTAGGCTTCGAGTGTTCGCTCGAGGACGCCCAGTCGGCGCCGGTCGTCGCGGACCCGCTGAACCTCTATCACTGCTGTCCGACCTCGGACGGGGCGGCCTGTGCGCTGATCGTCAGCGAGGACGTGGTCGACGAGTACACGGACGATCCGATCCGGGTGGCCGGCGTCGGTGCCGGCAGCGACACCGTCGGGCTCTTCCAGCGCGACACCTATACCGGCATTCCGGCGAGCCAGCGGGCCGGCGAGCAGGCCTACGAGATGGCCGATGTCGACCCCGACGACCTCGACTTCGCGGAGGTTCACGACTGCTTCGCCATCGCCGAACTGCTGGCCTACGAGGATCTCGGCTTCTGTGAGACCGGCGAGGCCGGCCGACTGATCGAATCCGGGGCGACCGAGATCGGTGGCGACCTTCCCGTGAATACCTCCGGCGGCCTCAAGTCCAAGGGCCACCCGATCGGCGCGACGGGTGCCGGACAGGTCGTCGAGGCCTACAAACAGCTCTCCGGGAAGGCGGGCGAGCGACAGGTCGAGAACCCCGCTCGCGGACTGACCCACAACGTCGGCGGCAGCGGTGGTGCTGCCGTCGTTCACGTCTTCGAGAAGGAACAGGAGGTGAGCGCCTGATGAGCGCGATCACCGGTGTCGGTGCGTACGCACCGCGATTCCGAATCAGTGCCGAGGCCTTCGAGGAGGCCTGGGGGCAGTTCCACGCCGCCGGCGTCACCGAGAAGGCCGTCCCCGCGGCCGACGAGGACGCCCTCACCATGGGCTACGAGGCCGCGACCCGCGCGCTCGAGGCGGCCGACGTCGACGCGGAGAGCATCGACTGGCTGGCATTCGCCGCCTCGCGGCCGCCAGCGGCCGAGGAGGACCTGACCGCCCGACTGGGCGCGATGCTGGCCCTCTCCGAATCGGCGACCCGTCAGCTCTTTTCCGGGAGTACTCGAGCGGGAACCCGCGCGCTCTGGGCCGGTCTGGACGCCCTCGAGGCCGACGCAACGACCGCGCTCGTCGTCGCCGCCGACGCACCGCAGGGCGACCCCGACGACGGGATCGATCACGCCGCCGGAGCCGGCAGCGCCGCGTTCGTCCTCGAGCGCGAGGGTCCCGCCGAAATCGTCGATCGCGCGGAATACGCCGCGCCCTATCCCGGTACCCGGTTCCGCGATACCGGCGAGGACGAGACCCAGGGGCTGGGCATCACCCAGTACGACCGGCAGTCCTTCACCGAAACGATCGGCGGGGCGGTCGATGGCCTCGAGGTCGACCCCGAGCCCGACGCGGCCGCGATCCAGGCCCCCGACGGGAAGCTCCCCTACCGCGCGGCCGGCGCGGCCGGCGTCGGCACCGACGAGATCCAGGCCGCCGCGACGGTCCACGAGCTGGGCGATACCGGCGCGGCGAGCGTGCCCCTGTCGCTCGCCACCGCGCTCGCGGACGGCGACGACTCCGTCCTCGGCGTCTCCCACGGCAGCGGCGCGGGGGCCGACGCGGTCGTCGTCTCGGCCGACGGCGACGTGCCGGCCGTCACCGCGCTCGAGGGGGCGGAGCCGCTTTCCTACGCCGAGTACCTGCGCCAGCGCGGCGTCGTGACCACCGGCCCGCCGTCGGGCGGCGGGGCCTACGTCAGCGTCCCCTCGTGGCGGCGCTCGCTCCCCCAGCGCTACCGGCTCGAGGCCGGCCGCTGTTCGGAGTGCGGTGCGCTGTCGTTCCCGCCGGAGGGCGCGTGTGACGACTGCGGGGCGCTCGCCGAGTACGACCCCATCGAACTTGCTGGCGAGGGGACCATCGAGGCCGTTACGACCATCTCCCAGGGCGGCGCACCGCCGGAGTTCGCCGAACAGCAGGCCCAGTCGGGCGACTACGCGGCCGCGATCGTCGCGCTCGAGACCGATGGCGGCGACGAAACCGTCAGTGCCCCGGCGATGGGTACCGACGCTGACCCCGACGCGTTCGGAGTCGGTGATCGCATCGAGACGACGATCCGCCGGGTCTACACGCAGGAGGGCGTCACTCGCTACGGGTTCAAAGTGCGACCGGCCGAGCAGTAACCGGCTCGAGTCGCCCGTCGGCTCGAAAACAGTTATTTATCTGAATTGCAGGCGCTAAAACCCCGTCTTTCAGGGCGGGGATACAGCGCCGTCATCGTCTGTCTTTCGTGTGAATCGGCAGTTTCACAGTCCCACGCGGTGTATTGTGGACTGTGCGCGGGAAACTGGCAGTTGACTCGGTGTTTGCCACGACGAGAGCCGAAATCAAACAAGTGAGCCGACCGCGCCGACCGACACAAAACAAGATACCTCCAAGCCGTCAACACGGTAGGAGTAACGGCTTCGTGGCAGAGCCAGCGCCGTCGGTCGCAAACCTTAGATTCCCAACCTTCCGAATTGACGGGAACCGCCACTTGTGCGGTTCGGGAAGCCCCGCCCTTTAGCGTGGGGAGGATGTCACACTCCAGTCCCCCGCGTCCCTCGAGTCCCTAGTTCCCCGTCAGCGCCTCGCTCGCCGGGGCGAACTCGATCGTCTGTCCGAGTCCCCGTTCGCTGGCGCGCTCGTAGAGGAGATACGCCGCGGCGACCGTCTCGATGCCGGTGCCGCCGCTGTCGAAGACCGTGATCTCGTCGTCGCTCGTCCGGCCCGGTGCGTTGCCGGCGACGACCTCGCCCAGTTCGGCGTGGACGTGGTCCTCGGTGATCGCGCCCGCCTCGAGAGCCTGGATAAACGAGCCGGCGTCGAACGTCGCCCGCTCGCGGAGGTCCGGAACGTAGGTCGCGTTCGCGATCGTGTCCGTGTCCAGTTCGCGTGCGTCCGCCGAGTACTGGCCCATCGCGGTGATGTGGGTCCCGGGTGCGATATCGTCGCCGTCGACGACCGGCTCGCTGGCTTGCGTCGCCGTGATCACGACGTCCGCATCGGCGACGGCGGCCGTACTCGAGTCGACCGCGTGGACGTCGGCCGCGAGCGTGTCGTCGAAGTCGGCGGCAAACGCCTCGCGGTTCTCGGGAGTCGGCGAGTAGACCCGCACCTCGGTGAAGTCACGGACCGTGGCGGTCGCATGGAGCTGGCCGCGGGCCTGTGCGCCGCTCCCGATGATCGCGAGGGTGTCGGCGTCGTCGCGGGCGAGTTCGTCGACGCCGACGGCACCGGCCGCGCCGGTCTTGAACGGGTTCATGCTCGCGCCGTCGAGCAGGGCCAGCGGCGCGCCGCTGTCGGCGTCGAAAAGCGGCGTCATGAACCAGCCGTCGCCGGCACCGAACCCCGCGCTGTACATGTAGCCCCCCATCGCGCCCGTCTCCGGGAGGATGGCAGCGTAGCTCGTGAACATCCCGGCGGGATCCGCACGGAGGAACTTCGACCGTGGGTGGGCCGGTGCGCCCTCGCCGCGCTGTCGATACCCCTCACGAACGGCGTCGACGTATTCGGCCGGCGTTGCGAGGTCATCGACGGCGTCGCTGGTCAGAAACAGCGTCTCAGTCATAGACGATCGAACGCGGCGGAGATGGGAAAAGGAACCGAAAGCGGAAGAACGGATCAGTCCGCGTTGATCGGCGGACGCGCCGACCGGGTCTCGTCGGCGGTGTCAGCTGGCGTATTGACGAACATTGCGTGGCCGATGATCCCCATCGCGACGACTGCCCCGAGCGGCACTGCCGCGGTCAGCGACACCCCCACGAACGTCAGGGCCGCGGTGATACCGAGCAGTGCGACTGGGATGAGGCCGAGAACAATGTCGTAATATCCAGTCATAATCTATCCTATAGTATGAGGAATAGCCATATAAGTGTTTCCCATAATTAGCTCATGGTGGATGAGTTTCTGATTTGCATTATCGGGAGTGAATCTGCATAAGTTATATCGAAGGTACGGAACGGGCGAAGGATCGGATCACCGCTCGCTCGAGAGACGTGACGGACAGACACAGTCTCTGATCGATTACGTTCTCGAGAGACAGGCCGTCAGAAACGCGGTCCCGAATAACGTATCGAATTTCGGATGACTATACTCTCGAACCGATATCGATCGCGAACCGGCGCGTCGACAATTTACCTCGTCGCTGATAGATAGAGGGTATAGACCAGTCGCCAACCGAGCAACACGGCCAGCCCGGTCGCGGTGATGACGACCGGAAACGGCCACGTCGTCCCGCCATCGAACAGCGGCGAGCCACGGAGCATGAGCCCGACGTTCGCCGCCGCGATCCACGCGACGGCCGGCAGTCGGAACTCGCGGCTCGCTCCCGCCCGTTCGGTCGCGTAGACCCCCGCCAGCGCCGCGACGGCGAGCCAGCCGACCACGAACGGCGTCACCGTCTCGAGCGAGGCGATCGGTTCGGCGATCGGATTGCCGCTGTGACTGATGCGGCCGAGGAGGACGATCCCGACGATACAGAGGACGTCGACGATTCCGGCGACGAGGCGGTCGCGGTCGGCCGCGCCATCGTGCGTATCCGTCCGAACTGCTGTGTCCATACGCGATACTCACGACTGCGAGCCCATTGGTGTCCCGGTTCGATCGTCGAAATACCTGACAGGAGAGGAGGAACTCGGCGGCCGTCGGCCACCGAGTGCCGTCCAACGGACAGCGCGTCTCCGTGCGAGGGGACCCTCGCACGCCCGATCCATAGCCGGCCGACTACTTCGTTATCCGTTCCGTTCGGACCGGTCGGCCGTCCGCCCGGTCTCGTTTCACCACGTAGTCGGAGCCTACACACCGGCCCCGACCGACGGTCGGGGCCTCCCTCCGGGCGAACCGAGCCGTCCGAACCCGTGACTGTCAGCAGAAGAACTAATATGGGACGAACCCGAACCGCCCGGGTAATGGCAGTGGTCGGTGAACGACAGGCCGGCTGCGACGGATGTGGCCGGACGGTCGCGCTCGAGGATCTCACGACAGTGACGATGCCGGACGGCGAACGGGTGGCGTGCTGTCCGGAGTGTGAGCCACACGCCAGGGCAGCCGCCCGAAAGGGCGCGTCGCTCGATCAGCGGCGGGCCGCCTGTGACGGGTGTACCGGCACGTTCCTCGCGACCGAACTCGAGGACGTCGTGCTGTCGGACGGCACCGTGTTGACCTGCTGTCCGTCGTGTGCGGCCGAGGCCCCCGGTCCCGATGCTGGGGCCGAAGGAGATGGCCCGGCGACCGACGGGAACGCCGACGCGACCGATACCGGCGACACCGACGAGCGAACCCGATGCACACAGTGCCGGGAGTGGGTCGACGAGGAGCGGTTTCGCGTGACCACGATCGACGAGCGGACCGAACGGCTGTGTTCGGACTGCAAAGCCGATGCCGAGGAGCGCGGCATCGTCGCCGACGTCGCCATGCGAAAGACCGAGGCCCGCGACGTACTGGGCCTCGAGCGGGCCGTCAGCGACGAGCGGCTGCGGGAGGCGTTTCACGAGCAGGTCAAACGCGCCCACCCAGATCGCAAAAGCGGCAGCGAGTCGGCGTTCAAACTCGTTCGGGACGCCTACGACCGGCTTCGGGACGAGGACTGAGACGCCGGCACGTTCTCACGACCCATGAAGCCGATCGTCGCCGGCTCGAAGTAGTACGTGATCCCACAGTCCGCACACGAGGCCGTCAGGAACTTGCCGTGTGCATGGAGCTTCCAGAGCTTGGACTGATCGTGTTCGAGTTCGAGCGTGACCGGCCCCCTGCAGTCGGGGATCGTACACGGGAACCGGATATACCAGTTCGGAACCGACAGCGCGCCCAGCGGTGCGAGTTCGCTTCGGAGCCGACACAGCAGGTTGAAGATCGTCGCGGAGAGATCACCGCGGTCGATCGTCACGCCGTCGACGTCGCCCACGAACCCTCGCCGGTCGATCCCCTCGTCGAACAGCGGCAGTACGGGAATTCCCTTGGCCACCGCGTAGCCGATTTCCTGATTGATCCACTCGTCGTCGGCCGCCGCCTCGGTCAGTACCGCGACGACGAGGTCGCTGTTGGCGAGTCGTCCCTCGAGTCGCGTTCGCGAGCGGCCGGACTCGACTTCCTCGTGTGCAATGTGGACGCCGAAGGGGAAGTTCTTGACCGTCGAGAACAGGTCCTGCACGAGGTCGAGATCGTCGGGCGCGTGGGAGACGTACACCTGCTCTCCGGTCATGGAATCGTCTACGACAAGGACTGACGCGAACCATTATTAATCTATCTCCGGGACGTATTTAATCGGTGTCACGTCCGCTGGGCCGGTCCCGGACCGTCCTGAGGACCAACCCCGAGAACTCCACCTGCGAGAGGTCGGCCCCGAGCCGGTCGAACCACTCGCGCTCGACGTGCCAGCGCCCCCGGACCGCCCCGTCGGTCGCGAACGAGGTCACCTCGAGACGACCGGGCGTCCACGAACGCTCCTCGCCGATCGACAGCAGCGTCCGCAGGACGGCCCCGACCTCGTCGCGCGTGACCGCGGGCGCGTCGGAAACGGCCTCGTACTCGAGGGCGATCCCGATGCCGTCGTCGGGGGACGTGGTCTCGCCCTCGCCGTCCAGCCACTCGAACGACGTCACGTAGTAGCCGTGGCTCATCAGTCGGTTCTCGAGCGCGACCGAGACCGGATGCGTCGCCGTCTCCGTCCCGCCGTCGGACGCGGAGTTGTTGTCACTCATACACACACCTTCGAGCGACAGGGAGAAAAGTGGGACGGCGGGCGCGTTATACGGACTGCTGTAAGTCATTTCCGGCGCGACCGCGGGACGAGTCGCGGTCACGCCGGCAAATCGGTACAGCAGACCGTATTACAGCGGGGCGACGAGATCCTCGAGGGCAGCCTTCGGGTCGTCGGCTTTCGCGACGCCGCTTGCCAGCAAGACCCCGCCGGCACCGAGATCGCCCGCGGCGACGACATCGTCGCCCGTACTGATGCCGGCCCCACAGAGGACCGACACGTCGGGGTCGACGTCGGCCGCGGCCGCGACCGCGTCCTCGACGACGTCCGGGTCGGCCTGACTGACCGGCGTTCCCGTTCCGATGAGTTCGGGGGGCTCGACGGCGACGGCGTAGGGGCCGAGCGCCGCCGCGGCACCGATCTGGGCCGGGTTGTTCGCACAGACGATCGTCTCGAGGTCGGCCCGCTGGGCCGCACGGACCGTCCCGTCGATGTCGGCCAGTTTCAGTCGCCGCTCGGAGTGGTTGACCAGGGTCCCGACCGCGCCCGCGTCGGCGACGTGTTCCGCGAGGGCGTGGCCGGTGTTGCTCCCGTGATCGATCGGATCGACGTGCTGGGCCCACGTCTCGGCTCCGGTCTCGGCGACCCGTTCGATGTGGGTCGCCGCGGGTGCGACCGCCAGGCGTGCGTCGGTCGTTTCGTCGACATCGCGGACGGCTTCCGCAACCGCGACCGGATCACACGGATACGTCTTCAGGTTGACGAGGACGAACATATCCGCAACCCCACCCGCACGAAAGAAATAGCTTGCGAGTCGGCGGTACGGGAACCGAGGGCGGACCGGACGTCGCCGTTAGTCCTTGCGCTTGACGACGTCGCCGAGCGTGTAACTGCCGGTCGAGGAGCCGCCGGACCACTCCGAGTCCTCGCCGGACGCCCCTTCGGCGTTCAGGTTGATCTCGAGGAAGCTCTCGAGTTCGGACTGCACTCGGTCGCTCGGGAGGGTGTCGCCGCGTTCGATCTTGCGGATCAGGCTCGCCTTCTCGTTGAGTTCGTTCGCGAGTTCGGACTGGCTGAGACCCTTGCTCTCGCGGGCGTTGCGAACCCGGTCGTCGTAGTCGGTCGCCAGCTCGTCCATGTCGTCGAACATGTCCGAGCGGCGCTGGCTCGAGCCACCCGAACTCGACGAACTCGTGGAGCCGGACGACTGGCCACCCCCGCTCGAGGACGACGAACTCGAGCCGGTCGAGTACTTCGTCGACGAACTCGAACTCGAGGGCTGTTTGACCTCGGTGCCGAAGTCCGTACAGTCGGAACACACGTCTAGCTTCGCGCCCTCGACTTTGATCGTCTTCGGGGACGACGTCTCGGCCCCACACATCTCACACTGAACCATGTCCGTTCCTATATCGTGATCAGGGATAAAGCATGCGGCGCGCTCCCGCCCGTCAAAAAGGGCGGAAGCGGGCCACAGCGGCGCTCACTCGAGGGCTTGCCAGGAGTAATAGAAGCGCTGGAGTGCGGTCAGGTGGCCGACGACCGCGAG
The DNA here is from genome assembly GCF_031165565.1 of Natrinema thermotolerans. Taxonomy (NCBI): domain Archaea; kingdom Methanobacteriati; phylum Methanobacteriota; class Halobacteria; order Halobacteriales; family Natrialbaceae; genus Natrinema; species Natrinema thermotolerans. Next base: position 281,614 of record NZ_CP101873.1, read on the forward strand.
GAAGACCAACAGGAGCCCAACGAGCGTGAACCCGCCGACGATCGGCCCCGTGATCGGATAGGCCAGAAAGCCGACGATCCCGATGATCGCCAGCCGATCGGCGCGACCGACGAGTCCGCCGTAGACCCGATCGAGGCCGACGGCCTGTGCCTGCGTGCCGAGATACGAGGTCATCACGACGCCGGTCACGGCCGCGAAGCCGAGCAGATAGTCCTCGACGCCCGCGGCCAGCCCCGCGATGACGACGATGTCGGCGTAGCGGTCGAGGACGTGATCCAGCAGGTCGCCGCCGGCCGACGCGACCTCCTGTTCGCGCGCGAGCGCGCCGTCGACGATGTCGAGCCAGCCATTGAGAAAGACCAGCGCGGCCGCCACGGCGTACCAGACCGGGTCCTCGAGCCCGCCCAGTGCGAACGCGACCGCGGCGAGGATCGCCATCCCGAAGGCGACGACGCTCACGCCGTTTGGCGTCATGCCGACGCGGTCGAACCCCTTGACGAAGGGGTCGAGAAACCGCGAGACGTACGGCCGGAACTTGTCGAGCGTCATGTCAGATACCCCATAAAGTCGACCTCGCCGGCGCTTGGCTCGCGCTCGCCCGCGACGACCGCCTCGAGTGCTGCCGCGACCGCTTCGGGGTCGCGATCGGTCGTGTCGACCTCGTAGACCGACTCGAGGCCGTGTTCCTCGACCGCCTCGGAGAGGATCACGTCCAGCGCCTCGCTCTCGGCGTTCTCCTCGGCCTTCGCGGCGGTCTCGCCGCGCTCGAGCAGGCGCTTCTCGAGCGTCTCGGGGTGACACCGCAGGACGACCACACGGTCGGCGTCGAAGTGATGCGCGAGGTGGGACTCGACGACGGCGTCGTCCCGGCCGGCGAGCCACTCGGAGAGGGCCTCGAGATCGGCGACCTTGCTCTCGCGGTCGGCGTCGACCTCGGTGTAGAGGCCCTCTTCTTCGAGGACGCGGTTGAGATGGATCACCTCGAGATCGGGAGCCGATTCGCCGTCGGTGTCCGTCGCCGCGTTCGGAGCGGCCTCCTCGTCGGCCAGCCGCGATGCGAGCAGTTCCGTCGCGGTCGTCTTCCCGGTGCCGGGCGTGCCAGTGACGGCGACTTTCATGTGTCGGCGACCTCCGTGTCCGACTCGTCCGCCGGGGACGATTCGACGTCGAGATCGGCGAGGACCTCGTTGAGCGTTGCGACGGCCCGTTCCGTTTCGTCCTCGGTTCCGCAGGTGATGCGGACACAGCCAGGGAGCCCGAAACTCGAGCAGTCACGAACGATGACGCCGCGTTCCTGCATCTCGGCGGCGACGGCCGAAGCGTCGCCGACGTCGACGAGGACGAAGTTGCCCTGACTCTCCCAGACGTGGGCGTCGACGTTGTCGCGCATGTACGCGCGAGATTCGCGGGTAGTTTCGACGGTCCGGACGACGTGTTCCTCGTCGTCGATGGCCGCGAGCCCGGCCCGACAGGCGAGTTCGCTCGCCGCGAAGGGCGTGTTCACGCGGGCGTAGGCGTCGGCCCACTCGTCGGGCACGACGGCGTAGCCGAGACGAACGCCGGCCAGCCCGTAGGCCTTCGAGAACGTCCGGAGGACCGCGATGTCGTCGCGGGCCTCGAACTCGTCCCAGCCCTCGAGCAGCGCGATGGCGCTTTCGCCGTCGGCGAACTCGCCGTAGGCCTCGTCGACGGCGATCAGGGTCTCCTCGTCGGTCTCGTCGGCGAGGCGTTCGATCTCCGCGAGGGGCATCGTCGAGCCCGTCGGGTTGTGGGGGCTCGTGACCCAGATCACGCGCTCGCCGTCGTAAGCCTCGAGGACAGTGTCGGCGTCCTGCGTGAAGTCGTCGGCTTTCGAGAGAGCGTACTCACGGACGCCGCCGTGGTGAAATCGGGCACTCATCCCGTAGTAGGCGAAGCCGGGCGTGGGAACGAGGACGTCATCGGCCGGTTCCAGCGCCGTCCGGTGGAGGTAATCTATCGCCCCGTCGCCGCCGTTTGCCAGCCAGACCTGGTCGTCGGTGACGTTCCAGCGGCCGGCGACGGCGGTCGTGAGATCGGCGTGGGCGGCTTTGGGGTAGGAACTCACGCTCGAGGCCGTCTCCCGGATGGCGACGGCGGCGGCCGGCGAGGGGCCGTGGGGGTTCTCGTTCGAGGCGAGTTTGATGAACTCCGAGGGGTCCCGGTCGAGTTCGCGGGCGACCTCCTCGATGCCTCGACCCGCCTCGTAAGCGACGTGATCGGACAGGTCGCGCGGTTGCATACGCGATTCCAGTTTCCCACGGCTCTTAAGGGTGCTTACATGTGGTCAGTGGCTCGGGACTGACCGTCTACGCTGCCGCGACGGCTCCGGTCCGTCGCGAAAACCGGACGGTCGACTCAACGGCGGCGGAGGGCAGCGGTGAGACGGTCACAGAACCGTTCGAGCCGCTTTCGTCGTCGCCGTTCGGCGTACCAGCCGAGGAGCGGAAGGGGAATGGCCGGATCGACCGACGAACGCAGTCGAATCTCGGTCTCGCCGTTCGCGGCGGTCAGTTCTACCGCCGTTTCGACGGTGATGAGCGGTCGTCCGTCGGCGTCCCGTCGGTAGTGAAATCCGGTATCGGTTGACTCGAAGGTATACTGCAGAGGGAGGAGACGACCGGACGGACGGGCCGTTACGACGGTCCGTCCGTCCGACTCGATGACGTGCCCGGGCTCGTGCGACCCCTCGAGTCGGACGACGGTCTCGGGAGTCAAAAGCGCCGTTACGGCTGACCGCGTCGCCGGGAGGATTCGGACGACTTCCACGCCACACATACTCGAAAGAATACGGATACGGTTAAATTATTTCAGGTTCGACACGAATTGGAGGGGGCCCTGAACGGTTGCCGGACTCACCGGTACCGAACCGGCCTCGATCGCGGTGAGTAGAAGGGCTGTCGACCGGCGGAACCGAACGATCGAGCCGAGGGCAGCGGTCACTGATCACGGAGCCGCTCGAGTCGCTCGAGCGAGTCCGCGCCCTCGGGGTCCTTGTCAGACCGTACGCCCTGGAACCGCGGGAACCGCAAGGCGTAGCCCGACGAGTAGGTGGGCGAGGACTGGATCTCCTCGTAGCCGACCTCGAAGACGACCGCCGGCTCGAGGTCGACCGCCTGGCCGTCCTCGGCGGCGATGTGGGGCTCGAGCAACTCGGTCAGCTCTTCTAATTTCTCGTCGGTGATTCCGGTCGCAACCTTACCGACGGTCTCGAACTCGTCGCCCGCGCGCACGGCGAGTTCGAAGGTCCCGAGGAAGGTCGCCCGTCGCCCCTCGCCCCACTCGGCACCAGTGACGACGCAGTCGATCGTCTCCACGTCCGGCTTGCGCTTGCGCCAGTGTTTCCCCCGTCGGCCCGGCGAGTAGGTCGACTCGGGATCCTTGAGCATGATCCCCTCGTGGCCGGCCTCGAGGGCGTCGGCGTCGATCGACTCGATCTCGTCGGGATCGTCGGTCAGTCGGAGCAGGGAGAGGCCCTCGATGTCGGCGTCTGCCGTCCCATCGGTGCCGTCGTCGCCGTCGGAATCGGCGGCCGCGAGTACCGACCGGAGCCGGTCGTGGCGGGTCGTCAGGGGTTCCGCGAGCAGGTCCTCGCCACCGGCGTGCAGGCAGTCGAAAAAGACCGGGCGCACCGAGACGTCCTCGCGGGCCTTCGCGACGTCGTGTTTCCGGCGGAACCGCTTGAGGACTTCCTGGAACGGCAGCGGTGAGCCGTCGTCGTCGACGGCGACGACCTCGCCGTCGAGGATTGCGGGGGCCTCGAGCGTCTCGTCGGCGAACTCGACGACCTCGGGGAGGGCGTCGGTGACCTCCTCCATGTTTCTCGAGAAGACGCTGACCGACTCACCATCGAAATGGAGTTGACAGTTGTGTACCGCGGTGAGCGGAACGCAGTAACTTTCGTCTTCTGCGACCTGTAGATTGTATACCTTTTGGCGCGGGTCTACCTCTCGTGGGTTCTTTCGAGAGAGTTCCGTTTTAGAGAGTATATCGACGACAACGAAGTCGTCCTCGATTCGTGCATACCGGTCGGACTGAGATATCGTCAGTCGATAGTACGTTTTGTCGTTCTTTCTCACTCGTCGAATTCCGAAAATTCGTCCGAACGTCAATCCGATAAGCTGTATTACGGACGCGAGATATCGCTCCTTCGTGGTGATATACCGTCTCCCTTGTGGGTCTTCGTATCCGTCTGCTTCCTCCCAACCCGTGAGAAATGCATCAAACTGGTCCTCCGACAAGTTCCAAAACCAGTCAGGTACTGTTTTGTCTCTCCATCCATCTTGGTAATTTTTTCTGAAATTTTCGCATAGCCATTTAAATAGCGGACCGTCTGTCCAATATATATCTGTCGCACTACCGTGGTCATAGGTGTGGACGTTCTCAGGAGAGATTCCGAGAGCATCGACGACAATCGACCGGTATTCTTCTAATAAATCCGCATCGGTGTTACTAAACATCAATCCGATTCGGTTGTTGCCGTTGTAGTCGTTCGTAGAGCCGTCGCCGACCCAATAGCCGAGAAACCGGTAGAAAGACGGCGATAGTTCGAACTCCTTCGTGTAATTATCGATGGTACTGAGTTGCAGGCGGTCGGGAGGTGTCGAAGTAGGACGGATGGTAGGGACCGGAAAGGCGAGAGTCTCATTCTCGGAAACATCTTCGATCGGAACCCACTCGGTATCACCTGAATCATAAACCAACATCTCGTGTCCCTCTGTTATTTTAAACTCTGTACCGAAATACGTTGAGAACTCAAACACTTTCTCCTTGCTATCTATGCTTCGTCTATTTTTTGCTACGATCTCCCTGAAGCGACCCTCGTGTGTGAGAACGCTGTCCCCGACTTCGACGTCACGAACGGCGATTTGTCCTCGTTCGCGAGTGTAAATCGGCGTATACCCAGAAATGCAACGAGCGCCGTCGTATTTCCACTCGACCGCCGCCTCGTCCCACTCCTCGAGGGCGTCGGTCACGGTCCCGGCCTGTGCGAGCATCGCCTGGACGGGGCGGCCGACCGCGAGGTCCATGGCGTCGAGCCCCGCGACGCCCTCGTCTCGTGCGATTCGGGCGACCCGTCCGTAGTCGTTCGACACCTGCAGGGCGCGTTCGACGCGGTCCTCGGGGACCTCGAAGGCCGCGGCGATGGCGTCTCGGACCGTCCCCTCGCCGACGCCGATGCGCATCTCCGAGAGGACGAGCCGAGCGAGATATCGGGCTTCCTCGCTCGAGGCGCGGTTGAACAGGCCAAAGAGGAGGTCGACCTTCCGGTCGTGGCTGCCCGATCCCTCGGCGGCGGCCAGTTCGGTGAGAGTATCGGCGACCTCGCGGACAGTGAGATCGTCATCGGTGCCGCCGGCGTCGTCCGTGAACGCACCGAGGCCCTGCTGACCGCCGAACTCGTAGCTGGCCGCCACGTCGCCGATCTCGCCCACGTCGGCGAGTCGCTCCTCGACGTCGTCGCCGCTGACGTTTTGTCCCGCTGCGCGGGCGATCGCCTCGTAACACGCGCTCGGGCCGATATCGAGCGTCGTCGAGTCCCAGGCGGGGAATACCCGCCCCTGGACGAACCGCGCGACGACCTCGATCTCGTCGTCAGCCGCCGCGAGCAGGTCCCTGACGTGGGCGACGATCTCGAGGTCGGCGGGTTCGGCGTCGATCGTCCCGGCACGGTCGGCGAACGTGGCGAACTCCATCGGCGGTGTGTATCGCCGGGGGGAGTAAAACGGTTCTGAGACCGGACGGAGCGTCGGGACCGGACCGACGCGCGGCAGCGGAGAGGAGCCCGATGGCCGCCTTTAAAGGTGATCGGGTACGCACTCGGTGGTATGTCAGAGGAGGAACTCGCCGCGCGGGTCGCGGACGTCCTGTCGGTCGATGCCGACGACTTCCGCCGGTCGGCCGAAGCGGACGCCGAGGTGATCAAAGAGGGCGTCGAGGAGGGAGTCTTCGACAATCCGCAGGCGATCGTCGGCCTCGAGTACGAGTTTTACGCGGTCAAGGCCGACGATTGCGCCCTACGGCGGGTTCCGCGCCGGCTGCTCGAGTTGATCGGCTTCGAGAAGGAGTTGGGGCTGCACAACGCCGAGATGACGACGAGCCCGCAGCCGCTGAACGCCGACGGGCTGACGGCCCAGGAGGCGGAGGTCAAGGCCCGTCTGCGGACGGCACTCGACGTGACCCAGTCCGAGCGGATGCGATTGGTCAGCGACGCGCTCTGGACGCTCCCGCCGGAAGGCGAAGACGCGGCGACCTATCTCACCGACAGCGTCGAGCGGACGACGACGGACGACGATGGAACCGAACGCGCGGTCCGGGTCGCGACGAACATGAGCGACTCGGCCCGGTATCACGCGATGGCGAACACGGACCGAGCCGAGGCCGCGGGGATGCGAATCGAAGCGCCCCACGTCTCGCTGCAGGGCGACACCGTCATGCCCGAGAGCCTGATCACGTCGATCCAGCCCCACTACCAGGTACCCCACGCCCCCGACCTGCCCGACTACTTCAACTACGCGCTGCGAGTCGCGGGCCCGCTGCTCGCGCTGGGAGTCAACTCGCCGTTTTTCCCCGCCGATCTCTACGACGAGGACGCGAGCCCCGAGGCGATCCTCCGGGACGGCTGGATGGAACACCGTATCAGCGTCTTCGAGACCGTCCTCAACGATCCGACGACGGGCGAGGGGAAGGTCCGGTTCCCGCGCGATCTCGCGTCCGTCGACGAGGCGATCGATCGGATCGCCGCCGACGACACCATGGTCCCGATGCCGGTCGAGCCCGGCGAACGCTTCGACGACCAGTTCCCCCACTTCAGCCGGAAACACGGCACCTACTGGCGGTGGATCCGCCCGGTCTTCGGCGGTCCGACGCGCTCGGCGGCCAACGCCCGCATCGAGTTCCGCCCCATTCCCGCCCAGCCGACGGTCCGCGATTCGGTCGCGTTCCTCGCGGCCTTCGCCGGCCTGATGGAGAGTCTCACCCGACTCGAGCATCCCGTCGTCGAACTCGACTGGCAGCTCGCCCGGGAAAACTTCTACGCCGCGATGGTCGACGGGCTCGAGGCCGATCTCACCTGGATCACGAACGACGGCAAGGAAACGTCGGATAGCCTCGCACTCTACGAGGACCTGCTGGCTCACGCCGAGGACGGGCTGACCAACCGCGGGCTGAGCGAGGAAGACGCCGCCAAGTACCTCTACCCGCTCCGGCGACGCGTCCGACAGGGCGTGACCCCGGCCAGTTGGAAGCGCGAGCAGGTCGAGACCGCGCTCGCGGACGGAGCCGACCTCGAGGCGGCGATCGAGACGATGCAGCAGACGTACGTCGCCCGCCAGTCGGAGACGCTGCTCGAGGGGAGCTTCGCGGACTGGATCGGCGAGTAGCGACTCGAAGCGCGGTGGTCGCGGACGAAAAAGGGTTACCGGGCCGGTTCGACGTTCTGGTTCAGCCGGAACAGGTTCTCCGGATCGTACTCGGCCTTGACCTCGGCCAGCCGGTCCCCGTTCCGCCCGTAAGCGAGGTCCTCTTCGCCCGTCGCCTCGCTGATGAAGTTCGCGTAGACGCCGCCGGTCGCGTGCGGTGCCATCGCGTCGAAGAACGCCCGCGACCAGGCGATGCACTCGTCGTCCATCGCCGGATCCTCCCAGCGCGTGTGGACGTTCATCGCGTACTCGGCGTCCCGGTGGGGGTACGCCGTCGCGTCCGACGGGACGCGGGCCATCGCGCCGCCGAGCTGTGCGAAGAAGATCTCGGACAGGGGCGACGGGAGATCGGCTGCGTACTCGACTGCTGTATCGATGGCGTCGTCGGAGAGTTCACTGAAGTTGTGTGACTTCCAGTAGTTCCGGGACCCCTCGGTGAGTAGCGGATCGAACGCCTGCTGGAAGGCCGCGTACTGGTGTGGCCCGACGGCGTCCGCGATCGGGTCGCCGTACTCCCGGAGCGGGGCCAAGACCGCCGCTCCCTCCGCCATGTCACCGGCGTAGAACGTCACGACGAGGACGACGCCGACGCCGTGGACGTCTTCGGGGAGGAACGGCAGGGGCGGTGCCTTCCGGAGGACGATCCAGACAGCGGCTTCCTCCGGTGCGTCCTCGTTGAAATCCCGGACGTGCCGGATGACGTCCCGTGCGTCCTCGCCCGCGTAGACGATCGGTCCCGACAGAATCTCGGGACCGACTTCGTGGAGGTCGAACTCGAAGGAGGTGACGACGCCGAAGTTGCCGCCACCGCCCCGAATCCCCCAGAAGAGATCCGCGTTTTCCGTCTCGCTTGCGTGACGCAGTTCGCCGTCGGCAGTGACGATGTCCACGGACCGCAGGTTATCCACCGTCATTCCGTACCTGCGAGTCAGCCAGCCGAAGCCGCCGCCGAGCGTGAGCCCCGCGACGCCGGTCGTCGAATTGATCCCAAACGGCGTCGCCAGTCCGAACGCTTGCGTCTCGTGATCGACGTCCGCGAGGGTCGCCCCCGCCTCGACTCGAGCCGTCCGCTCTGTCGGATCTACGCGAACCGACCGCATCACCGAGAGGTCGAGCATTAGTCCGTCGTCACAGACCGCGTTCCCCGCGATGTTGTGTCCGCCGCCGCGGACCGCGAGTACCACGTCGTGGTCGCGGGCGAAGTTCACCGCCGCGATCACGTCCGATACGCCCATCGCGCGGAGGATGAGCGCTGGCCGCCTGTCGATCATGCCGTTCCAGATCGCTCGAGTCTCGTCGTAGTTCGGATCCCCGGGACGGAGCAACTCGCCGTGAAGCCCCTCGCTGAATCCGTCTATTGCACCGTCGTCTACGGGAGTGGTTGTTACTGCCATTGTCCCTCGGTATCTATACGCCTCGCTTGGACATGTGGTTGTGCATTATTAATAATTAAGGTAAGTCCGCCGGCGGGAGAGACTCGTACATGACCCCGACGACGCGATTCTCACAACATATTCGGGAAAACGTTCATGTTGCTACCGGCAATTCTTCCGATAGGTTATTTAGGTAGACCTAAATATTCGGAGAAGGATCCGCCGTCCCGATCGCGGACGAGGAATTGAGAGCGCCGCCTGCACTATTATTCTGCCTCTCTGTCCGGAAAGTATCGAAGACCATTTATACTTTTAGGCCAGCCTAAAAATATGCGACAGACACGACGGACGTGGTTGAAGGGGAGCGGCGCTGCACTCGTAACTCTCGGTCTCGCCGGTTGTTCCGGCGACGGCGACGGGGACGACGGGTCGACGGACGACGAGGGCCCGAGCAGCGACGAGGAGTCGGTGACGGTCGAGCCGGCCGAGCGGGCCGTCGCCGCCGAGTGGAACGCGATGCGGGCGCGCCTGTGGGACGCGCTCGCGGCGGGCGAAGCCGGGAAGTCGGGGACCGGGGCCGCCATCGCCGGCGACACGTTCGAACGGTTCGAGACCGCAAGCGGCGAGTACAACGCCCACGAACTCCTCGAGGAGACGGATCACGACCGCTACGAGGCGTTCGAGGAAGCCCTCGGCGAACTCCGGACGGAGGGCCTCGATCGCGGGGACATCGGCCGGGCACGCGAGGAGACCGTCATCGGCAGTGACGAACTCGGCCAGGCCCAAACGGCGCTCGTCGGCGAGGAGACGGCACAGGCGCTCGACCTCCAGTCGATCGGTACGTCGACGGCTGACGCCGTCGTCGCCGCCGAGGCCGGTGCCTTCGACGCCGCCGAAACGGTCGCGACCGACGCGCTCGAGCGGTTCGAGGAGGCCGCGGTCCACGACGCGATCGAGGAGGCCGACAGCGAGATCTACGAGCGGTTCGAGAGCGCCCTCGAGGCTGTCGCGGCGGCCGCGGGAGAAGAAGACCTCGAGGGCGTCCGCTCGAGCGCGACGGACACGCTCGCGGCGGCCAACGAGGGCGCGTACGCCCTCGCACCGTCCGAGTCGGCAGCGGGTGCCGGTCAGATCGCTACCTATCAGGCCCGTGGCTGGGACGCCGCGGCGCTTTCGGGTCTGGGCGGGCCGTCGACGGCGTTCGCACACGCGGCCGCACTGACCGGCTATCGGGCACGGGCCCACGACGCCGTCTGGCTCTTCGAGCGCGGACACGGAGACGCGGCCGGGCGAGTCGTCGAGAACGCCTTCGCCCACTTCGAGGGCGCTCGCGCACACGAGGCCCTCGAGGAAGCCAGCGAGGACGCCTACCACCGGTTCGAGGAGGACGGACTCGACGCGCTCGCGACGGCTATCGAAAACGACGACCCCGAAGGCGTCGAGAGTGCCGTCACCGCCGTCGACGAGGGGCTCGTGACCGGGATCGAGGCGCTGGGAACCGGCGTCGAACCCGCCCTGCTCGAGGCGAGCTTCTTCAGGGCCCGGCTCGGCGACGCCGTCGAACGGTACCGGCTCGGCGAGAGCGAGGTCGCCGCCGAAATCGCCAGCGGGCTGTTCGAGACCTTCGAAGCGAACGAGGCCGACTTCCACGAGACGCTCGAGGAGACCGACCACGACCTCTACGAGACGTTCGAGGACGAACACCTGAACGGACTGATCGACGCGTTCGAGAACGAGGACGACGCGGCCGTCGCCGACCACGCCGACGGCCTCGCGGCGACGCTGCTCGAGTTCGAGACGACGGCGGGGACGACCGCACAGGTCAGCGCCGTCGAGAGCGCCGCGATGGCAGCTCGGGCGTTCGACGCGGGCGCACTGGACGTCCTCGGTGCGGCGGATCGTGCGGAAACCGTGCTGCAAGAGATCTTCGAGGACTTCGAACGCGGTGCCGGCGGCTTCCACGAGGCGCTCGAGGAGGCCGACCACGATCGCTACGAATCGTTCGAAGCGGCCCTCGGCGATGCCAGAAACGCCGCCGCCGAGGGCGGGGACGTGAGCGCGGCGGCCCGGGCGTTCAACGAGCAGGCGATCGAAGCGACCTATACCGTCGTCGCGGACGCGGGCGGCTCGTTCGGTGACGCCGCCGCGTCGCTCGCATCGGACGTGTTCGCGGCGTTCGAGGAAGCACGGGCCCACGAACTCCTCGAGGAGGCTGACCGCGATATCTACGAGGGCTTCGAGGCGGCGCTCGAGGACTACATCGGTGCGCTCGAGGACGGGTCGGACGTCGAGGCGGCCGCCGAGACGTTCGCGACGGCGGCACTGCGAGCGCAGTTCGCGGTCGCCGGCGCGCCCGACGCCGCCCCGAGCGGCGACGGAACGGGCGACTCCGGCGAGGGGTCCGGTTCGGAGACCGACCTCGGGGGCGGGCCGAACGTCGTCGAAGGCGTTCCGGACGACGCCGACCACGTCGTCGATATGCAGGCCGTCGCGTTCGAGCCGGAGACGCTTACCGTCGCACAGGGCGACACCGTCGCCTGGAAACACGCGGCCGGCGAACCCCACTCCGTCACGGCCTACGAGGACCGGATTCCGGACGACGCCGACTACTGGGCCTCGGGTGGGTTCGATGGCGAGGACGCCGCCCGCGAGGGCTGGGAGAACGGCAAGGGCGCGGTTCAGTCGGGCGAGTCCTACGTCCACACCTTTGAGACGACCGGCGAACACGAGTACGTCTGTGTTCCTCACGAGAAGGCCGGGATGGTCGGGACCGTCGTCGTCGAGTGACTGGCCGAGTCGCGTCGATCCGACCACGTACACTCCGTCACCGGCCACGCCCGCGGTCGGCCGAAAGCGATTAAGTACCCTCGCTCGAGAGTTGCGGGTATGGTAACCTTCCTCTCCGGGGGCACCGGCACGCCGAAGCTGTTAGACGGCGCTGCCGCCGCGTTCTCGCCGGAGGAGACCACGGTCGTCGCCAACACGGGCGACGACATCGAACTCGGCGGACTCTTCGTCTCGCCGGACGTCGATACGCTGTTGTTTCAGGGCGGTGGGATCCTCGACCGGGAGACGTGGTGGGGCATCGAGGGCGATACGCATCGAACGAACTCGGCGCTGAAAGACATCGCGTCGGCCGCGGACCTCCCCGACGGCCCGCAGTACCTCCCCGGGGAGAAACAGACCGACGGCCGCGACCTCGCGAACTGGCGGCGCTTTTCGGGGGTCGCCGAGTTCATGACGATCGGCGATCGCGACCGGGCCGTCCACATCACGCGGACCAGCCTCCTTGACGAGGGGTACACGCTGAGCGAGGCGACCCGGCAACTCGCCGACGGGTTCGGACTCACGATCGACCTGTTCCCGATGAGCGACGATCCCGTCGCCAGCCTCGTCCACACGGACGAGGGGCTGATGCACTTTCAGGAGTACTGGGTCGCCCACCGGGGCGAGCCGACCGTCGACACCGTCGAGTTTCGGGGCTCCTCACAGGCCGAGCCCGCACCGGGCGTCCTCGAGGCGCTCGACGACACCGTCGTCATCGGCCCCTCGAATCCGGTCACCAGTATCGGACCGATGCTCGCGTTGCCGGGCGTCGCCGAGGCGCTCGCCGAGACCACGGTCGTCGCCGTCTCGCCGTTCCTCGGGGACGACGCGTTCTCCGGGCCCGCCGGCGACCTCATGGCGGCGGTCAACGCAAAGCCAAGCACTGCGGGGTTGGCGACCGCCTATCCCTTCGCCGACGCCTTCGTGATCGACGAGGGCGACGACGCCACCTTCGAAGCTCCGGCGGTCAGGACCGACATCGGGATCGACTCCCGAGAGGACGCCGCCCGCGTGATCCGCGCGATCGAGGCGGCGATCGAGCGCGTGGCATGAGCCACGAGCTATCGTTCACACCGCCGCTCGCGCTGGCCAGCCTCAGCGGCGAGGCCGACGCCGACTGGGCGCGGGCCGGGGCCGAGTACGCGGGGGCCGCGTTCCTCGGCGGGATCGCACTCGACGACGACTCGCGTGCGGCCGCGCGCGAACTCGTCGCCCGCGATCGGACGGAGTTCCTCCCCGACGATCCGCTCGCCTTTCTCGAGGGCGAACTCGACGCGCTCGCGGACGTCCCGATCCGGCCGGCGTTCAACGTCCGCAGCACCACGATCGAACCGGTCGTCGACGCCGCCCGGCGCTGTCGCGATCGGGACGCGTACCTCGAGATCAACGCCCACTGCCGACAGGACGAGCTGTGTGCCGTCGGCTGCGGCGAGACGCTGCTGAAAGACGGCGAGCGCCTCGCGACCTACGTCGACCGGGCGGCCGACACCGGCGCGACCGTCGGCGTGAAGGTCCGTGCGGAAGTCCCCGCCGTCGACCTCCCGGAGCTCGCCGCCCGACTCGAGGACGCCGGGGCAGCTTTCGTCCACGTCGATGCGATGGACAGCGAGTCCGTCGTCGCCGACGTGGTCGACGCCACCGATCTGTTCGTCATCGCCAACAACGGCGTCCGCGACGACGAGACCGTCCGCGAGTACGTCGACTACGGCGCGGACGCGGTCAGCGTCGGCCGCCCAAGCGACACCCCCGCCGTCCTCGAGCGGGTCAACGACGCCGTGGACCGGCGACTGGGGCTCGAGGCGAGCCGATAGCGACGGCGCGGCCGCCGAGCGCCGGGGCCGCGTGAGCCCGCTCTGCAGGTCCCGGTGAACGGGTCGCTGCGAGGCCCGATGGATAAAGCGGGTTGAAGTATCCGGCGCTGCCCTCTCCCCGATGGGAGCGTTGTCTGTAGCCGGACTATTATGGGGGCGCTGAACCGAACGCCGGGCGTCGTTTCGCCGTCGAACAGTGGCCGCGACAGAACCGAGTTACCGATCAGTACTAGCACGATCACGACACCGCCCGACGCACAGCCGTTCGAACGCATCTGGTCGTCCGTCAGGGTTCGGCCACTCCGCCGAATCGACCGCCTGAAAACGGAGGCGCACGAATGAGTATCCGGAACCTGTCCGCAGTCGACTATCTTGCCGGGCAGGCACAGCAGTACGGGTTGGCGTTCGTGATGGTCGCGAGCTACTTCGGCTCCGGGTCGATATTCATCGCCAGTCAGGCGGGGGTCATCCACGGCTACACCCTGCTGTGGGCCGTCGTCGGCGCTGCACTGCTCGGGTTCATGGCACAGGATATGAGCGCCAGACTGGGCATTCACGGGACCTCGCTGATGGTGTTCGTCCGCGAAAAGGTCGGCCGGCCCGCGGCGATGGCGATCGCACTGTTCCTGTCGATCGGCTGTGTGGCGTGGACGATCGGACTGGTCGCGGCCGTTGGGGCCGGCTTCTCGTTCCTGGTCGGCGGCGCGATCGGCTGGCAACCGATCGCCGTCGTGGCGACGCTGGCGGCGATCGGCGTCGGACTGCTGAACTACGACACCGTCGAGACCCTGATGATCGCCATGATGCTCTCGTTGATGGTCATGTACGTCATCGTCGCCGTTCCCAGCGGCGCGGATTTGAATGCCGTCGCCCTCGGGTTCATCCCGACGACGGAAACGTTCGGCGCGCTCCCGATGGCCGCCGGCTTGCTCGGCACGACCGCGCTGTGGCCCAACTTCTTCCTCGAGTCGATCCTCGTCCACGAGAAGGGGTGGACCGACCAGAGCGACCTGCCCGGCGCGCGGGCCGATCTGGCGATCGGCTACGCCGTCGGCGGGCTGACGACGCTCGCGATCCTGATCACCGCCGCGGCGCTGCTGCGTCCGATGGGCTTTACGCAACTCGACACGTTCATCACCCCCGGAAAGGCGCTGGTCGAGGTCCTCGGCGTGTGGGCGATGGTTCTTTTCGTCATCGGCGTCATCGTGGCCGCGTTCAACAGTATCATCCCGATTATGTGGACGCCCGCCTACATGATTCCGCAGGCCGCCGGCTACGAAGTCAACAAGGGCGACCGGCGATTCACGATTGTCTTCGTGACCCTAACGGGGATCGGCGTCTTCTCGCCGGTATTCAGTCGAGTGCTCGATCTCTCGGTCATCGATATGGCGATCCTGTTCCCGACGGTCAACGGCATCTTCGGCCTCCCGGTCGCGGCCACCCTGCTGTTCTGGGCGGTCAACGACCGCGAGACCATGGGCGAGTACCGGAACTCCCGGTGGCTGAACGTCGTCAACGCCTCGCTGGTGGTGCTGGCGATCACTCTGGGCGCGCTCGCCATGCAGGGATTCCTCGACCTGTTCACCGGCGGCGGTTTCTGACGGGGACTACAGCGGCGCGCCGACCAACACGAGCTTCGCTCGCTCGTCGTACTGGTTCAGGATCTGGCGCGACTCCTCGGGGTCGAGCCGGATCGCCTCGTCTGTCTCGAGGGGCACGGTCTCGCCCGCGTCGGTCAGGTCGACGTCGACCCGTCCCTCGACAACGTAGTAGACTTCCTCCTGTCCCGACTCCGCCTCGGCGTGTTCCATCCCCTTGCCGCCGGGCTCGAGTTCGAGGATCGAGATCCCCAGCTCCTCGGTGGCGAGTGGCTCCTTGAGGAACCACATGCCGCCCCACTCCTCGTCGATGACTGAGTCCGGATCGGTCTTGGCGACGGTGTCGTAGCCCATACGCGATGAATGCTTGCCTCGAGGCTTAAATCGATGGGACGGCGAACCCGTTGCAGGGAACGGCCCTCGCCCCGTCGATCGACGCGACTCGAGTCGCCGCGAACCCCCACCCCTAAGCCGCCTCGGCACACAGCGATCCGTATGCGAACGTCGGCCCAGAACGCGGAACTGGCCTTGCTCCTCGAGGTCGCGGGGACGCCCAAGCCGGGCAACGTCGACCGCGAGCGCGACCTCGCGGACCTGCGGTTCGAACACTTCCTCGCCGGGGCCGTCGGCGCTCGGGACGGACTCGAGCGGGCGGCATCGGGCGCGGCGATCGGGCCCGCCTTCGAGCGAGCCGTCGAGGGGATGGCCACACAGGAGGGCGGGAACACGCAGTTCGGGGCCCTGCTGTTGCTCGTGCCGCTGGTCCGGGCCGCCGGCGACGACCTCGATCGATCGGCCGCCGAGGCCGTCGTCCGCGAGACGACCGTCGCCGACGCGGCGGGGTTCTACCGGGCGTTCGACCGCGTCGACGTCGCCGTCGACGACCCGCCGGCGGACATGGACGCCCTCGACGTACGTCGCGGATCGGACGCGGTGCCGGCCCTCGAGGAACGCGGGCTGACGCTGCTGGAGATCATGGAACGCAGCGTTCCCGGCGACGGCGTCGCCCGCGAGTGGGTCGAGGGGTTCGAGCGGTCGTTCGCGGCCGCCGACCGACTCGCCGCGGCCGAGGGCCCGCTTTCGGGCCGGACCGCCGCGGTCTTTCTCTCCCTGCTCGCCGGGCGACCCGATACCCTCGTCGCGACGCGTCACGGCGAGGCGACCGCCCGCGAGGTCACCGACCGGGCCGCGGCACTGGTCGCCGACGGCGCCCTCGAGACCGATCGCCGGACCGTCGACCGGTTCGCCGACGACCTGGTCGAGCGGGGAATCAACCCCGGGACCACGGCCGATATCACGGCCGCGGGACTGTTCGTCGCGCTCGAGCGGGGGTCGATCACGGTATGAGCGGCGAGCGCGGATCAGAGAGCGGCGACGCCGCGACGTGGCCCGTCGACCTCGCCGGCGTCACCGAAACCGTCGTGACCACGCTCGGCCCGAACGGGCTGTGGAACGCCGCAGCGCTCGGGCTCCACGCGGGCGATCCCGTCACCGCGCGGACGTGGGGGAACACCCGCACCCGGCGGAACTTCCACCGACAAGGCGAGGCCTACGTCCAGTTCGTCGACGACCCCGTCGTCTTCGCCGACGCCGCCTGCTCGATCCTCGAGCGCGAGGACCCGATCCTCGAGTCGGCCAGCGCCTGGGCGCGGGTCACCGTCGAGCGGATCGACGCGGGCAGCGAAGGCGGCACCGAGTGGGAGGAGTGGACGCTTCGCCCCGTCGAGTCGGCGATCGAGCGCGAGACGGTCCCGACGATCGACCGCGGGTTCGGGGCCGTCGTCGAGGCGACCGTCGCCGCCTCGCGGCTCGGGGTCGACGAATACGACGAGGGCGAGTTACGCGACCGCCTCGAGTACTGTGCCGCGGTCGTCGAGCGGGCCGGCGGCCCCCGAGAGCGGGAGGCTCTCAAACAGGTTCGCGACCAGTCGCAGTGGTGAGGGTACGGTGTGGAACCGATGCGGACGACCGCGGTCGTGGCGGGGCCGTGGGCGACCGGTCGCCGCCGCAGAACGAATGGCTTTAGGGCGCGCTCCATGAACCACTCGATATGGCAATCAAGCCGGCCTACGTCAAGAAGACGGGGACCCTCCTCCTCGAGCGGTACCCGGAGGCGTTCACGACCGACTTCGAACAGAACAAGGAAAGCGTCGCAAAGCTCACCAACGTCGAGTCCAAGGGCGTTCGCAACCGGATCGCCGGCTACGTCACCCGGAAGAAGGGCTCGGAAGTCCCCGCATAACTCGCTTTCTCACCTCGAGATCGATCGCACAAGCCGAGAAGCAACGCGTCTCCGCCGCGACCGCTGTCGCGGCTACTGTGAGTCATCGTAACGCTGTCGTCGCGCGTTGTGACCGGGCCGCTCGGTGGTCGACGGCCGGGCCGGCAAACCCGAGTTACTCGCCGAAGCCGGGTTCCATGTAGAGCGCGGCGACAAGCGCCACCAAGGCGATGCCGAAGGCGAACAGCAGCCCGACGAAGCCGGTCAGAATGTTCAGTTCGAAGCCCAAAAGCGGGAGCGCCGCCGTCGCCTCGTCGGTGCCCGCGGCGGAGTAGCCCGTCCACGCGAAGAGGACGCCGACCAGCGCCGCGACGGCCGCAAGCACCGTCGCACCGATACTAAAGGGCGTGTCGAACAGCCCGCCGGTACTCGCGGTCGAACTCGTCATCGGAACCACCTCTGGCCTGCCGCCTCGAGTCGGTCCTGTCGGTCGTACATCGATCGATAGGTACCGCTCCGTTTTCTTAATATCTTCTATCCGTTCGGAGCGCCATCCTCGCGGCCGGTCGGCGGCCGGCGTTGGCGACGTGTGCAACTTCGACGATTGACACTCGCTACCGAAAACCCAAACGGTTTTGCGGACACGACTCGGAGTGCCGGAAAATGGCAGTACGAGTAGGCGTACTCGGTGCGACCGGTGCGGTTGGACAGCGACTGATTCAATTGCTCGACCCCCATCCGGAGTTCGAGATCGCGGCCCTGACCGCGAGCGACGCAAGCGCCGGCAAGACGTATCGACAGGCATCGAAGTGGCGCGTCGACAGCCCCATTCCCGAGGACGTCGCCGAGACGACCGTCACGGCGACCGACCCCGACGAGGTCCCCAACGACGTCGACCTGATCTTCTCGTCGCTCCCGTCGAGCGTCGGTGCGGAAGTCGAACCCGGCTTCTGTGAGGCCGGCTACGTCGTCTCCTCGAACTCTTCGAACGGCCGGATGGACGACGACATCCCCCTCGTGATTCCGGAGGTCAACGCCGACCACCTCGACTTGCTCGAGGTCCAGCGCGACGAGCGCGGCTGGGACGGCGCAATGGTCAAAAACCCCAACTGCTCGACGATCACCTTCGTCCCCACGCTCGCCGCCCTGACCGACTTCGGCCTCGAGAAGGTTCACGTCTCGACGCTGCAGGCGGTCTCCGGCGCGGGCTACGACGGCGTGTCCTCGATGGAGATCATCGACAACGCCATCCCCTACATCGGCGGCGAGGAGGACAAACTCGAGACCGAGTCCCGCAAACTGCTGGGCGAGTTCGACGGGGCCGAACTATCGCACAACGACATGTCGGTCGCGGCCTCCTGCAACCGCATCCCGACCATCGACGGCCACCTCGAGAACGTGTGGGTCGAGACCGCGGACGACCTGACCGCCGACGCGGCCGCCGAGGCCATGCGGGAGTATCCGTCGCTCGATCTCCGCTCCTCCCCCGAGCCGCTCATCCACGTCTTCGAGGAGCCCGACCGACCCCAGCCCCGGATGGACCGCACGCTGGGCGACGGCATGGCCATCGCCGCGGGCGGGCTGCAGGAGTCGCCCTTCGGCCTGCAGTACAACTGTCTGGCCCACAATACGATCCGCGGTGCCGCCGGCGCGAGCGTTCTCAACGGCGAACTGCTGCTCGAACACGGCTACATCTGAACGGCACACGCCGTTCCCCCTCGATCGTCCGCCGAGTGGCCGATCGATTCTCTCGTCGACACGCACCAACCCAGTTAGTGCCGTAGTATAACAGTCCCGGCGACGTACCTCGAGCGAAGGCCCCATGGTACTCATCGTCGAGTTCGAAATCGGGACGCCGATCCTCCGACGGACCGTCGACGCCGTCTCCCGGATCGACGTCGAGGAGATCTATCAGTCGGAGACGGGGTCGACGAAACTCGTCTGCTGGATGTACGGCGACGACCTCGAGAGCGTCGAACCCGCGCTCGCCGACGACACCACCGTCGCGGCCGTCTCGCTGCTCGAGGATCCAGGCGATCGCCGTCTCTACAGCGTCACGCTGTCGGAGCGGGGACAGGCCCATCTGACGTATCCGACGGCGGCGAAGTACGACATCGGGTATCAGGAGATCACCGTCACCGAGGAGACGAGCATTCGGGCCCGCGTACCGACCCGAGAGGCGCTGTTCGCATATCGGGACGTCTGTCGTGAGAAAGAGATTCCGTTCCGGATCCAGCGTATCTTCGAGGAATCGGCCGCCGCCGGGGACCGGTACGGGATCACCGAACGCCAGCGGAAGGCACTGATCGTCGCCCTCGAGGAGGGCTACTTCGACGTACCCCGCGAGACGACGCTCTCCGCGGTCGCCGCGAAACTCGACATCTCGGATCAGGCGCTGTCCGCCCGCCTCCGGCGGGGGCAGGCCAACCTCCTGCGGAACACGATCGGCGGACCGGCCCCCACTTGAAGGGTTGGCCCTCCAATCGTGGTTGCTTCCCGCGGCCGGCCGGTATCGTGTGTATGGAAACTGAGCCTACCACCGACCGGTTGACGCTTCACGAATCTGCCAGTACGCACCAGGCCGACCCGGACACGCCCCCGAGCGAGGCCGTCATCGACGCGATCGCGGCCGACTCGTCGTTCGACGCCCTCGAACTCGCCGACGAGTTCGGCCCGCTGTACGACGTGATCGACCCGTCCGCGCTCGATTCGCTCTTCCAGTCGACGGTGGGGGCCGACCGCTGCGTCGGGTCGGTCACGTTCGAGTACGCGGGCTACCGGGTCGGCGTCGACCAGACCGGCCGCGTCGAACTCGCCGCCCTCGAGTGAGTGTTTCACGTTGCTCCGTCAGTCGTCCGTTCGCGGGAGCGCGACCACCGGAATCGTGGCCTGTTTGACCAGTCGCCGAGCCACGTCACCGGTAAGTAGCTCCACGAACCGGTTCCCTTCGCGAGGCTCGAAGACGACGGCTTCGACATCGCGCTCCTCGGCCGCGTCGAAGATCGTTTCGACGACGTCCGTCCCGAAGAGGATCGCCGTTTCGACCGAGGCCGCTCGATCCGCGAGCGGCCCGCGGGCACGCTCGAAGATCTCCTCGGCGTAGTCCTCGCGCTGTTCGACCGAGGCCTTGTCCGGCGCACCGCCCGCCTTCTCGATGACATTGACGAAGAGTACCGAACTCTCGGGGCCGAGATACGGTGCCAGCGCCGCCGCCGTTCGTTCGCCGTCGTCGGGGTCGGCGACGGGCACGAGGACCCGGCCGTCGAACGTCAGTACCATCGTCCGCCTCCCGTCCACACGGACGCGTTCGCTCGAGTCACACAGTCTGTGCTGTCCATACGCGCCGTTCGTCGCAAAGGGGCAAAAAGGTGCGTCGAATCGACTGGCGGCGGACGGCACGGCCGGCGCGTCTCAGGGACGGACCTGATTCTCGAGGGCGTCGTCGCCGTTCGCGTGCCGACGGACGTTCTCGGCGACGATATCCGCGAGTCGCTCGTAGTACTCGGGCGTGTGGCCCGCGTTGTGGGGCGTAATCCGTACGTTTTCGAAGGTCCACAGCGGGTGGTCCTCCGGCAGCGGTTCGGGGTCGGTAACGTCCAGCGCGGCCCCGCGGAGCCGGTTCGAGCGCAGCGCCGCGACCAGCGCGTCGGTGTCGACGACGGGGCCGCGGGCGACGTTGACCAGCACTGCCTCGGGGTCGATCGTAACCAGCGCCTCGCGGTCGATCAGCCCCCGCGTCGTTTCGGTGAGCGGACACGCGAGGACGAGATAGTCCGTCCGCGCGAGCGCGTCGTCGAACGCCTCGCTCTCGAACCCGATCACCTCGTCGGTCGGCCCACCCTTCTCGGGGGTGTATCGAACCCCGATCGTCTCGACGCCGAACGGCTCGAGCCGCTCGGCGACCGCCTCCCCGATCGCGCCGAGACCGACGATCGTCACCGTCGACCCCTGCAGTTCGTGGGCCTGATAGTGGCGCCACTCCCGGCGATCCTGTCGCCGCCGACCGACGTGAAACCGCCGGACGAACCCCAGGATCGCGCCCAGCACGTGTTCGCCGATGTTCGGTCCGTGGACGCCCGAAGCGTTGGTCACCGCGACGGCCCGCTCTTCGAGTTCCTCGAGGGGGAGATGGCCCGTCCCCGCGTAGGCACAGGCGAAGACCTCGAGCGCGTCGGCCGACTCGAGGAGATCGCGCTCGAGTGTCATACCGGTCGCGAACGTCGCCGACCGGATCGCCTCGCGTTCCGCGGCAGGGGTCCGCGCGAGTTCGACGCTGCGGTCGGGGAGCCGCTCGCGGATCGCGTCGGCATACTGTTCGACCGGCATCCCGTGGGTGCCACGCCGGAGGACCAGCACGTCCGGCGCGTCGGGCTCACTCATGTCCCCATCCTCGTCCAGTGCGATCAAAAGCGTTCGTCTCGCGGCACTGCGGGTGGTCGGGGCCGCCCCTCGAGGGGTCGAGTCGCTGGCAGCGTCCCACCCATCAAATGACGTGACCATCACGTTTAAGCGAGCGAGCCACGAACGCCGACAGTATGCCTTCAGACGAGTTTCTCGACGGCGAATCGCTCACCGGACGACAGGCGGCGATCATCTTCGCGGGCTTTCTCGGGTTCATCATCGGTTCCGGCGTCTTGCTCGTCCTGGCCAGAGGCCTCTTCTAACTGCGACCGGTCCGTTCGACGGACAGTCCGCCTCGCAGTTTTTATAATGACGCGCTGAGTCCGAACGTCGTATGGAACGCGTAGACGTCGCGATCGTCGGCGGCGGCCCCGCCGGTGCGTCCGCGGCCGAGCAAGCGGCAGCCCACGGCGCGGAAACCGTGCTCTTCGAGCAGGGGGTCCCCCGAGAGGATCGGGAAGGAGTGGGTCCCGACTCGACCGACGCCGCCGGAATGCTCGACTACTGGATCGACCTCATGGAGTTCGACTACCGCGAGATTCCCGACAACGTCATCCACCGGGAACTCGAGGGCACCGAGTTCATCGGCCCGAACAGCGCCGTCGAACTGACCTCGACCGGGATGGACGCCAGCTATCCGAAGTTCGGCTACACCTTCCATCGCGCCCGCATGGACGACTGGCTCCACGAGCGTGCGACCGACGCCGGGGCCGATCTCCGGGTCGGCGTCAGCGTCAAGGACCTCGAGACGGATCTCCGGGCCTCGAGCCCGAAGGGGCCGACCCACACGCTGACGCTGTCGAACGGCGACGAGATCGAGGCCCAGTACGTCGTGCTGGCCGACGGCCCGCAGCGCCGGATCACGCTCGACGCCCTCGATCAGTTCACCGCGCCCGGCCGCAGCGTCTCCGACCACCTCTCGCCGCCGGAGACGAATCACATCGCCTATCAGGAGTACCGGGAGTTCCCGGAAGAACTGTTCGCGGAGTTCGAGGACCGACTCAAGTTCTGGTGGGGATACATGCCCGGCGAAACCGCCTACCCGTGGGTCTTCCCCAACGACGGTACTGTCGCCCGCGTCGGGCTGACGATGCCGATCGGGATGACGCTCGAGGACGTCGAGGATCCCGGCTCCTACAAGCTCCTGCGGCCGGACGACGACCGGATCCCCTCCGGTGCCGAGTACATCAGCCGCCTACTCGAGCAGGAGTACGGCGACGAGTACGATATCGAGGAAGACATCCCCCGCGTCGAGGACCGTGGCAAGTCCAAGGGGACCGAGACCTACCCGATCTCCTCGACGCGGCCGATCGACTCGCCCGTCGGCGCGAACATCGCCGTCGCCGGCGGCGCGATGGGCACTACCTCGGCTTTCCACGAGGGCGGTTACCACGTCGCCGTCCGCACCGGCAAGATCGCCGGCCGGCTCGCCGGAACGGACTCGCTCGAGAACTACAACGATATCTGGAAAGACGCCATCGGCGACGAGATCCTCCGCAACGTCGCCTTCGCCGACATCGTCGCGGACTACGGCCCCGACGACTGGGACTGGGCGTTCTCGACCGTCAACGACATGCAGGGCAACGGCACCGACGACGGCCTGATCGCGCGGAAGTACACTGCCGGGTTCGACGCCGCGAAGATCGCCGCGACCTACAAGCGCACGAAGTTCACGTACCGCGACGGGGGCTACGTCCAGCTCGCCGAGGACGACTACTTCTACTGATCGGCACCGTCGCCGTACGCCGACCCTACCCACGCGTCCGCAGCGACCCTTTTTCGGCGTCGACGTGGAAGCGCGCCTATGGGAACCGGTGACGGCTCCGACCGCACTCCGCCCCCTCGAGCCGACGGCTCCGGCCATCACGTCCCCGAGGGGCAGGCACCCGAGGAGTACGGCGACCACCGCGGACACGGTGACGGCGACGACCACGAGCATCGAAGCCGGTGGCCGCTGATCGCCGCCGCCGGAGCCGCCGGGCTCTACGGCGGGGTCGCGATCGCGGTTCTCGGCACCGAAACCGGGCTCGTGCCACCGCTCGTCGGCGTCGCCCTCGCCGTCCTCGGGGCGGGCCTCTTGCTGTCCGGCGTCGGCGGCTGGCTCCGGGAGGCGTTTCTGGTGCCGGCCCGCGACCACGACGCGACGGCGTCCCCCGAGTCCCGCGAGTCGTACGTCTCGACGACCGTACTCTTCCTGGCGACCGACGTCTCGACGTTCGGGGCGCTGTTCGTCTACTACGCCTTCGTCAGAGTCGGCGCGTGGCCGCCCGCGGAACTCCCGCCGCTCGTGGGCTCGCTCGTCGCCGTCAACACCGCGATCCTGCTCGCCAGCAGCGTCACTGTTCACTACGCGCACGCGGCCCTCGAGTCGGGGAACCGTCGGCGCTTCCTCGGATTACTCGGGACGACGCTGGTCCTCGGGCTCGTCTTCCTCGCCGGGCAGGCCTACGAGTACTACGAGTTCGTCGCCGGGGAGGGCTTTTCGCTCACCAGCGGCGTCTTCGGAACCGCCTTCTACGGCCTGACCGGGCTCCACGGTTTTCACGTCGCCCTCGGCGTCGGGGCCATCGCGGTCCTGTGTTGGCGGGCGCTGCGGGGTCATTACGGGCCGGACCGGGACACCTCCGTCGCGACCGTCTCGCTGTACTGGCACTTCGTCGATCTCGTCTGGCTCGTCCTCGTGGCCGTCCTCTACGTCGGGGCGTCGGTCTGATCGGCAGGAGCTGCCGTACTACGGGAGTTCGTCGGCGTCGGTCTCGAGGACCCGGAGCGTCGACGAGGGACACTCACAGAAGTCCGACTGGCCGAGCGGTTGAAGCGTTCCGTCGGGCCAGACCTGCACGATACCGATCTCCCCGCAACGCGGACACGTCGCGGCGGCTCTGTGTTTCTCATCGGTGTTAGCCACCGGGGTCACCTCGCGGCGAACCGTACCACAGCCACCGTTGAAAAAACCCCGGCCGCCGTTCCGTAACGGGGGACCGCGTCGTCTCGACGAACGCGTATCGAGACTCGGGCCCGGCGAGTTCACGGCCGTGTCGCCCCCCGACACTGAGGCTCGAGCGATCTCCCCCGCGGCGAGTCGGCGACGAGGCGTGGCTCGAGATTGCCGCCTTCGATCCGTCTGCCACGCCATCCGAGTGGTTCGTATCGATTAGTTACCAGTCGGTTACACGTTCAGCACCGGTCGTAACAGTGGTTTATCACCTCGGTCGTGGGCAGGACCAGTGGATGTTCTTCCAAGAACCGGAACTCCAGTACGAGGTCACCGTCGAAGAACCGGACCCCCACTTCGCGAAGCTCCTCCAGCAAGCGATCGGCGGACAGGAAGGCGAGATGCGCGTCGCGCTCCAGTACATGTTTCAGGCGTGGGCGGTGCCGGAACAGCACGAGGAGTATCGGAACCTGCTGATGGAAACCGCCGCGGAGGAACTCGGCCACATCGAGATGCTCGCGACGGCAGTCACGAAGAACCTCAGAGGGTCCGCCAAGAGCATGAGCGAGGAGGTCCGAGAGACCGCAGACATGGCCGAGTCGATGACCGCGCAGGGCCCGCGACAGTTCCTCTCGGCGGGCGAGTCGGCGATGCCGGCCGACAGCAACGGCGCGCCCTTTACCGGCAACTACATCGTCGCCTCCGGCAACCTCGCCGGCGACCTCTACGCGAACGTGATGGCCGAGGCGACCGGCCGTACCCTCGCGACGCGGCTCTGGAACTACACCGACGACCCCGGGATGAAGGACATGCTCTCCTATCTCATCGCCCGGGACACGATGCACCAGAACCAGTGGCTTCAGGCCCTCGAGACCCTCGACGACCCGGTTCCAGTTCCCGCAAGCTTCCCGCAAGAACAGGAGAATCAGGACGTCAACTACACGTTCATGTCGACCCGCCGTGAGGAACAGCCCGACCCCGGCTACCCCTGGACGGAGGGTGAGGCTCCCGACGGGAAAGGCCAGTTCTCCTATGCCGCCGAGCAGCCGGGTGACGGCGACGTCGCCGCCCCCGATCCGGATCCGATGACAAACGACGACCCGAACCGGACGGATCAGTAGCGCCGCCCCGCCGAGTGACCGCCGCCGAACGCGAGCGTCATCTCAGTCCGACCGGTCGCGGCCGACCCGCTCCTCGAAGCCAGCCATCTTCCGATAGATCGGCGGCGTCAACACGCTCACGATCCCGATCAGGATCGCGATCGCCCCGATCGGGAACAAAAGCGGCGCGACCTCGAGACAGCTGTTTTGGGACGTGATCCGGACGTAGTAGCGCTGCCCCTCGTACTCGACGATCGCCCCCTCGAGCAGCGCCGCCCGGTTTCTCACCTCGCCGTCGACTTTCGCCTCCCGAAGCGGGCTGTCGATCGCCTCCTCGAGGGCCCGTTGCTCGGCCGTTGAAAGCGCCGCGGCGGGCAGTTCTTCGACGGTCGAGGGCGAGCCCTCGCGTTCGTCGACCGACGTCGCCGAGATCGTCGGTTCGCCACAGAGTCCGATCCCGTCCTGAACCACGACGTAGCCGCCGACGATCGCCAGCGGCAGTCCTACTGCGATCAGGACGACACCGAGAAAGGGCACAGCGTAGGTCAACACCAGCGACTCCGCGGCCGCCGTGGGCTCGAGCGGCCCCGTCTCGTCGGTGGCAGGGGTCTCCGTCCCGTCGGCCGCCCGCTCGTCGTCCGCACTCATCCGTCGTCCCCCGTCGACGGACGGCGCTGGCGGCCGCCCAAGACCGCGATCGTCCCGGCCAGACCCAGCCCGTAGACCCAGTGGGCGACGATCACGAACAGGACGTAGGTCACCAGCTCGAGGCCGGACTGGCCGGTGTAGAAGGCAAGCGCGAAGCCCGAGGCAATGACCGTCGCGTACCACAGCCCCGTCACCAGGGTCAACTCGCCGGGCAGGTACTCGCCCAGCGAGAGAAAGAGCAGCGGCCAGACCGTCATCCCCCCGAGGAGGAACAGGCCGTAGCCGAGCGCGAGGTTCGCCGGCAGCCCGACGAACGTCGCCAGCGTCGCGAACGCCTCGAGATCGAACGATCCCAAGGCTACTGCCACGAGAAGGGTACCCGTCAACAACATCGTGCCGACGAACCCACCGGCTGCGCCCGTCCCGGCGTCGTTCGCCACCCGCTTTGCCACCGGGACGATCCGGCCGTACAGCGACAGCGGGCGCTCCCCCTGTGCCGGAACGTACGATGGCCGGACCGCCTCGGGTTCGCTGGGCGGGACGCCGCGCTCGCGCTCGAGGCGGTCCTCGAACCACTGCCACTCGGGGGTGAACTGCTCGGTCGCTTTCAGGTCCCAGGGATCCGCCGTCTCGACCGGCGTTCCCTGGAAGTACGACCAGAGCATGTTGTACAGCCACATGAGGACGCTGATGCCGATGAGGAAGGCACCGACCGTCGCGACGACCTGCAGCCCCGAGTACTCGGCCGGATAGGTTGCGTACCGGCGAGGTAACTCGAGGAAACCGAGCGCCATCAGCGTCATGAACGTGAGCGCGGACCCGACGACCAAAAGCGACGACTGGAAGATTGCGAGTCGGCGGTCGTACATCCGACCCGTAAGCAGGGGATACCAGTAGTAGCTGGCGGCGAACATCATGAGCGGGATGATCCCCATGAGGATGAGATGGAAGTGACCGACGACGTAGTAGGTGCCGTGATAGACCACGTCGATCGGGATCACCGCGAGGAAGATACCGGTGACGCCGCCGACGATAAACAGGCCGATCGAGCCGACACAGAGGATCGTCGGCGCGGCCAGTCGAACGTCACCGTTCCACATCGTCGTAATCCAGTTGAAGACCTTGATCGCGCTGGGGACGGCGATGGCGATCGACGTCGCCATGAAACTCGCCCGGACTCGAGGGTCGACGCCGGTGACGAACATGTGGTGGGCCCAAACACCAAAGGAGAGGACGCCGATGGCGATCGTCGAGTAGACGATGAACTTGAACCCGAACAGCTTGCGGCCGACGAACTTCGGCAAGATCAGACTCATCAGCCCAGTCGCCGGGAGGAAGATGATGTACACCTCCGGATGACCCCAGAACCAGAATAGGTGTTGCCAGAGGATCGGTCCCCCGCCCTCGACCGCGAAGAAGGTCGTCCCGAAGTTACGATCGAACAACAGCATCAACAGGGCGGTGCCGAGCAACGGGAACGCGAAGATGATGATCGCACTCGTGACGAGCATATTCCACGAAAAGATATCGAGGTTCGCCCACCCGATCGACTCGTCGCGCTCGTAGACGACCGTCGTGATGAAGTTGAGCGCGCCGATCGTGGTTGCGATCCCGCTCAGATGCAGTCCTAGCAGCAGGAAGTTCGTCTGCGGGTTCGGTGCCAGCGACAAGGGCGGATACACCGTCCAGCCGATCGCCGGCTCCTTGAACGCGAACAAGACCGACAACCGATCCGCCGGGACCACGACCGCGAGTAGCGCCCCCGTCACCTCGGCGATGATACCGAACCGAGCGAGCAACAGCGACGGCGGCAACAGCCAGAACCCGACGGCGTTGAGCCGCGGAAACGCCATGTCGTCTGCCCCGATCAACAGCGGCAGGAAGTAGTTCCCGATCCCGAAGAACACCGGCGTCACGAAGAAGATCAACATCGTGAGCCCATGCATCGTGAACAGCTCGTTGTACGTCCCTTCCGTCCAGAGAGTCGCCTCGGGCGTCAGCAGATGGGTCCGGATCATCATCCCGTCGATCCCGCCCCAGATCGCCGCGACGGTACCGAACGCGATGTAGAGCAGTCCGATCTCGCGATGATTCGTCGTCGTCGTCCAACGAACGGCCGCCGCCTTCGCGTCGGCCAGCGAAATCCGTCGCCGCTGCTCCCGGACGTACCCGCCGTCCGGCGACGTCTCCGCTCGCCACCGGCTGGCGAGCGCGACCGTCAGCAGACAGCCCGCGAGGACGAGGCCGAACAGCGACACCTCCGCGAGCGCACGGTTCATCGCCACCGGTCACCCCCCATCGCTCGAGCGCCCCGCTCTCGGCCGCACATAGCGGTTGCCTCACCATCGGTTCCAATAAATATGGGCCGGCGTTTCCCTGACTGTCACCGCCCGTAATACGCCGTTTGGGAGTATTCACCGCTTACGACCACTACGCGGTCGTGACAGTTTACCGAACCACGAAGGCCGTATATCCCGCCAGTCGTCGAAGCCCCGTCAATGGACCGTCGACGCACGCTCGTCGCGCTCGTCGTCGCGGCGCTCTCGCTGCTTCTCGCGATGGGCACGGTCGCCGCCCAGTCCGAAAACCGTGACCTCATCGACGGCCTCGAGTACCAACTGCTCTACGTCGCCCTGCCGCTCACGCTCTTCGTCCTCCTGATCCTCGTCTACGCGGCCGTCAAGTTCCACGACAACGACGACCCCCAACCGACCACCGAGGATCCCGCCCTCGAGATCACCTGGACCGTCGCGACCGCGCTCATCCTCCTGTTCGTCGGCCTCTCGGGCTACAGCGTCCTCGTCAACCCCTACGTCTCCCCGTCGCAGGCCCTCGAGGGCGAGGACACAAGTCAGGACGGGTTCGACTCGTTCGCGGACCTCCCCGACACCGACGACGAAGAGGTTCACGTCCGGGGCTACCAGTGGGAGTGGCAGGCCACCTACCCAGAGGCCAACGTCACGACCGAATCCGAGATCGTGATCCCTGCCGACACGGACGTCACGTTCTGGCTCACCAGCGACGACGTCGTCCACTCGCTTTTCGTCCCCGATCTGGGTGTCAAACAGGACGCCTTCCCGGGCGACTACACTCGCGCCCGCACGACCGTCTCCGAACCCGGCCGCTACGACGCCGTCTGTGCCGAGTTCTGTGGGGCCGGTCACTCCCGGATGGACGGCTCCATCGTCGTCGTCGAGCGCGACACCTACGACGAATGGCTGGCAGCGAACGAGGGCACCATCACGGACGCACCCGACCCCGGTTGACCCTCCGTTCGCGGACGGGACTGAGCTACAAGAGTTAAACGGGCCACGCGCATAGGTCCGGTGCGTGCCTTCAGTCCCCGTCCGAGCAAACCCGTTTCGGGTGCGATGACAGCACGGCGAACCCGGGCACGCGACAGTCAGTTACTGGAGGGCTCCTCGAGTCCTTCCGCCCGGCACGAGGGTTAGCCAGCCGACGCGGCACGCCGCCACGGGATGAGGCTGGACGTTAGTGTTCCGGGCGACATTTCCACTACTACTGAGATCCTTCGCTACCGACTGCAGGAAAGAACGGGCATGTAATAGGCGGGAATCAATTTTCGGTACTCAGTCCGGTGCAGTAGCTACCCGATTTCTAATAGCACCGATCGAAGTATCGGAACTGTCTCGGTTTCTGATAAATACAGAAACCCCCGACGGCCACTGGATAGCAGTGGCTGCTCGGGGGTGAAAGTGAGTATGAATGGTGGCGGCGAATCAGATTTCCCAGAGGGTCGCCCACTCCAGTACTGACCGAAACGCAGGCGAGCTTATCTTCCGTGTTCGGGATGGGTACGGGAGGCACCTCGCCGCTATGGCCGCCGTAACGCCGATTCACGGAATCGAACCGCGATCATGCCAATATCGGTGGTGTGTCCAAGACCGAGTGTACGTGTAGTCCAGTTTGCGTCCGGACCCGTTCGCGCGTCACGGATCCAATGCGATGTAGTGTATGAGTGTGTGGCTTGGCCGATTAGTTCTCGCGGGCTCAACACCTCGTTGCCTTGGTGCGTACACCCCGAGTCTATCGATCTCGTCTTCTACGAGTGGCCTCGGTGGTATCTCTTTTTCAGGTGGGTTTCGAGCTTAGATGCGTTCAGCTCTTACCCCGTGGTGCGTCGCTGCCCAGCACGTGCCCTTTCGGACAGCTGGTACACGAGTGGCACCCATTCGTAGTTCCTCTCGTACTATACGAACGTTCCCGTCAGATACCGTAACACCCCCAATAGATAGCAGCCGACCTGTCTCACGACGGTCTAAACCCAGCTCACGACCTCCTTTAATAGGCGAACAACCTCACCCTTGCCCGCTTCTGCACGGGCAGGATGGAGGGAACCGACATCGAGGTAGCAAGCCACCCGGTCGATATGTGCTCTTGCGGGTGACGACTCTGTTATCCCTAAGGTAGCTTTTCTGTCAGCAATTGGCCGCATCAAGCAGCCTAATTGGTTCGCTAGACCACGCTTTCGCGTCAGCGTCCGTCGTTGTGCCGGACACTGTCAGACTTCCGTTTGCTCTTGCGCTCTTTTCCGCGTCTCCGACGCGGATGAGGAAATCTTGGGGCGCGCCCGATATCTTTTCAGGCGCGTACCGCCCCAGTCAAACTGCCCGGCTACCAGTGTCCTCCGCCAGGAGTGAGAGTCGCAGTCACCATCGGGTAGTATTTCAATGCTGGCTCGGTGGCCCGCTAGCGCGGGTACCTGTGTAATGCCTCCTACCTATGCTGCACAATGGCGACCACGTCTCAGTGACAGCCTGCAGTAAAGCTCTATAGGGTCTTCGCTTCCCCTTGGGGGTCTCCAGACTCCGCACTGGAACGTACAGTTCACCGGGCCCAACGTTGGGACAGTGGCGCTCTCGTTGATCCATTCATGCAAGCCGCTACTGAAGCGGCAAGGTACTACGCTACCTTAAGAGGGTCATAGTTACCCCCGCCGTTAACAGGTCCTTCGTCCCCTTGTACGGGGTGTTCAGATACCTGCACTGGGCAGGATTCAGTGACCGTACGAGTCCTTGCGGATTTGCGGTCACCTATGTTGTTACTAGACAGTCGGAGCGCCCGAGTCACTGCGACCTGCCCCATTGCAGGGCAGGCATCCCTTATTGCGAACGTACGGGACTAACTTGCCGAATTCCCTAACGTCGGTTGCTCCCGACAGACCTTGGCTTTCGCCGCCACGAGTACCTGTGTCGGATCTCGGTACGGACAGTGTGTTTGCCTTTTCACGGGCTCTAGGTTGACCTCTCTTACGCTATCCAGCCATTCGGTCGCTTCGTGCCATTACGGCTTCCACGAACTTCGACTGTTCGACCGGGCGAAAGCCCGGCAGAGGCGGCCCCAAAGCGTTGGCTTTGAGTACACACTGGCATAGGAATATTAACCTATTTCCCTGTTGTCAGCTTCGACTTACGGGCTGACTTAGGACCGGCTAACCCTCAGCTGATCAGCATTGCTGAGGAACCCTTACTCGTTCGGCCGTCGGGGTTCTAACCCGACTAACGCTGCTACTATGACCAGGATTTTCGTTACTGAACGGTCCACACGATCTCTCGACCGTGCTTCCACCCGAACAGAACGCCAACCTACGAGATCACCAGTCTGAGTGGTGCTGCTAGGTCTCGGTGGTAGACTTGAGCCCCGATCATTTTGGGCGCCTCAAACCTCGGCCGGTAAGCTGTTACGCTTTTCTTAGAGGGTAGCTGCTTCTAAGCTCACCTCCCGGCTGTCTAGGGCTTGAGACCACCTTCGATCGCACTTAGTCTACACTTGGGGACCTTAACCCAGCTCTGGGTTGTCTCCCTCACGGTACACAGGCTTACCCCGTGCACCGGACTCCCTGCGTCAAACGACGTTCATAGGTTCGGAGTTGGACAGGGGGGCACACTCCTCTCGGAGTGCGGTCCCCCAATCCGTCGCTCTACCCCATGAACTATCTCGGCAGAGGTCATGCTTCGACATGTTTCGGTTGGAACCAGCTGTTTCCGGACTCGATGGGCCTTTCACCCCTAGACGTAGGTCACGAGAGGGTATTGTAGGACACCAACTCTAACAGGCCTCCACGTGCCTTTCGGCACGCTTCGCCTTGCCCACGCCTAGATCGTCCGGTTTCGGGTCGTGTCCGTTTGACTCCCCGCGCTTGAACACGGCGGCCCTCGTGCAAAGCACTGCGGCCATGTCGGTTTCCCTTCGCCTTCCTCGATGATCGAGTTAGACTCGTCAAACAGGCACACTCCCTGGTTCGTTTTTCAAAACGTACGACAGAACACCGGCTTCCCAAACTTCTTACTACAGGTTCGCACCTGATTCATTTTGTCCGGGACCTTGTGTGCCCTGTCGCTCCATCGCCAACTGATTTCACGCCCTATTGCACCTCCCTTCGTGGGGTGCTTTTCAGCGTTCGCTCACGCTACTTGTTCGCTATCGGTCTTGAGGAGTGTTTAGTCTTCGCGGTCGATGCCCGCGATATTCACGAGGGATATCCAACCCCCGATACTCTGGAGCTGACTCGTTCCTTACTTGTCGACGGTACGGGACTGTCACCCTGTCTCGTACTCTATTCCAAGAGACTTCGCGTCGCCGTTCGGGAAGTGATCGTCAGTCCGAACACCACATTGCCCGTGAGGGCTTCGGTTTGGACTGTGTCGCGTTTATTCGCCATTACTAACGACATCGCGTTTGCTTTCTTTTCCTGTCGATACTAAGATGTTTCAATTCTCGACGTTCCCCATTGCGCGAAGCAATTGCGGTGGGGATTCCCATTCGGAGATCCCAAGTTCTTCGCCTCCGTGCGGCTCCCTTGGGCTTATCGCAGCTTGGCACGTCCTTCTTCAGCTCTCAAGCCGAGCGATCCACCAGCTGGCACAGTAGCCACGTTCATCGGATCGGCGTTGCGACAGAGTCGCAACATCGTGACCCGGGAACGGGTCCAGTGGACGCCTGGACTACACGTACACACGGTCTCATCTGCACGCCGGTAGACGGCCGGCCTGCATTAACCCTTCCCACCCGCACTTGCGCGGGGTGGTGCATCGGTTCGTTCGGATTCAATCCTCGGGTCGTCTCCCACTTAAGGGGCACGATCCGAGATTTCCTCCGAGACATGGACCCACAGGGATTCGAACCCTGGGCATCCTCCTTGCAAAGGAGGCACTCTACCACTGAGCTATGGGCCCACGTCCGCCACGAGGGCGGACAGAGCGTGAAACGTTAGCCTTGGTAGTTCAAAGGTGCCCGATCGGCCACGACGTGGCTCGATCGAACGTGAAACCACGTGGCGCAAAGCGCCACGAGTTAAGGTGGGCCGGGGCAGCGCCCCGGTCCCGGTCTGTGGAGGTGATCCAGCCGCAGATTCCCCTACGGCTACCTTGTTACGACTTAAGCCCCCTTGCGGAGCCCAGATTCGACCGACGTTGCGTCGGCCTCATCCGGACCCCACTCGGGTGCTTTGACGGGCGGTGTGTGCAAGGAGCAGGGACGTATTCACCGCGCCCTTCTGAGGCGCGATTACTACCGAATCCAGCTTCATGAGGGCGAGTTTCAGCCCTCAATCCGAACTACGACCGAGTTTCGGAGATTAGCGCCCCCTCTCGGGGTTGCATCCCACTGTCTCGGCCATTGTAGCCCGCGTGTCGCCCAGCACATTCGGGGCATACTGACCTACCGTTGCCCGTTCCTTCCTCCAGTTTGGCACTGGCAGTCCTCCTAATGTACCCAACCACCGCTAGGTGTTGCTGGCAATTAGGAGTGCGGGTCTCGCTCGTTGCCTGACTTAACAGGACGCCTCACGGTACGAGCTGACGGCGGCCATGCACCTCCTCTCAATGGCTCCAGTAAGGTCATCAACCTGACTTTCACTGCACATTGTCGATGCTGGTGAGATGTCCGGCGTTGAGTCCAATTAAACCGCAGGCTCCTCCGGTTGTAGTGCTCCCCCGCCAATTCCTTTAAGTTTCATCCTTGCGGACGTACTTCCCAGGCGGTCTGCTTCACGGCTTCCCTGCGGCACAGCACAGGCTCGTAGCCTGTGCCACACCTAGCAGACATCGTTTACAGCTCGGACTACCCGGGTATCTAATCCGGTTCGTGACCCGAGCTTTCGTCCCTCACCGTCGGATCCGTCTTCCAGAGGCGCTTTCGCCACCGGTGGTCCGTCCAGGATTACGGGATTTCACTCCTACCCCGGACGTACCCCTCTGGTCTTCCGGTCCCAAGCCATGCAGTTTCCACCGGACGCCCGCGCGTTAAGCGCGCGGATTTCCCGATGGACTTGCATGGCCAGCTACGGACGCTTTAGGCCCAATAATAGCGGTCATCACTCGTGCTGCCGGTATTACCGCGGCGGCTGGCACCGGTCTTGCCCAGCACTTATTCCGCGACCACCTTACGGTCGCAAAAAGCGAGGACTATATGCCCTCGCACTTGGAGTCCCCTTATCGCACTTTCGTGCAGTGTAAAGGTTTCGCGCCTGCTGCGCCCCGTAGGGCCCGGTATCTTGTCTCAGATACCGTCTCCGGGCTCTTGCTCTCACAACCCGTACCGATTATGGGCACGGTGGGCCGTTACCCCACCGTCTACCTAATCGGCCGCAGCCACATCCTATGGCGCCGGAGCGTTTCGGATTCACACCACTCCAGGTGGTGAATCGTATTCCGAATTAGCCTCAGTTTCCCGAGGTTATTCGGATCCATAGGGTAGTTTGGCCACGTGTTACTGAGCTATCTGCTACGAGTCTAAACTCGTGCAACTAGCATGGCTAAATCGGACTCCAATAGCAATGACCTCCGGCAGGATCAACCGGAATGCTATATGATCTCCCCAGTTGGGGAGGGTCTGTTTGGCGGTGAATGTTAGTACACACTCACACATGGGTCCACGTTCGCTGACGCCGGTCGTCTGACCGATCGAGCGTCACCGAACTACCAAGGCTAACATCAGATCCCATCTGTACGGCGGACCGCAGGGGTGGAATCCTCATTTCCTTCGGACGTATTCGTACACCGTCTGGGATATATAACCCCTTCGGGTTCGAACCGTCCGAGATGACGGACCGAGTTGAACGGCCCGTCGATCACATCGTCTTTCGCGTTCGTATCCCAACGCCCTCGTACATATAAGGGCATCGGACCACGGCCACGCCGGAAACCGCATCCGGCGGGGACTTCCGCGTGTAATTCGGGACGGGCCTGAAGTATATAAGGCCATCGTCCTCTGACGCCGACTGCTCGACGTCGGCCACGGGAATCCGAATGTCCTCGAGAGCGAGCGGATCGTCCGCTCGACGAGGGACGGATACGTATACTCCTTCCGTGCCGGAATGCGGCCGGAAGACGCGGCGGCGAGCGCCGCGTTGTTCGCATTACTGTCGAAGCCGGGTGAACATATAAGGCCGTCGTCTCGAGGAGACGATGGGCTACGTTGGACAGTCACGCGGGCGGTCGGATTCGGATGTGAACGACGGACGGTCGATCCCGCTACCGGCCGAGTCGGCGGCTGTCATCGACGGCGGTATCGATCGTCGATGGGTACATCACTCGCGCGTCGACCGGTTCGATCCGACCAGCGTGCGAGCGATCCGTCTGCAGCCGATGCAGAAATCACGGAGAACGGGCAGTCCGTCGTAGAGCCATACGAGAAACGCGAGCCCGGCGAGACCGAACTGGATCCAGACGTACGTCGACACGTCACCGGCGAGTAACGTCTGTACGTACCGCCCGAACAGCAGCTCGAACGCCTCGAAGAACCGCCGCCGAGCGGAGTCCCCAGGAACGACTGCGATCGGCCAGAGGACGATTTCGACGTAGACGACCCCCTCACTGGCGTAGGAATACAGGATGTCTCCCGGGAGATGCAGGAGGTAGCCGATCGGGAACGCGAGCGCGATCCGGGGGCGGCCGACACGGCGGGCGATCGTTCCCACGAGGATCGAGAGGGGGACGGCGAAGAACAGCGAGTGACCGATCGCATAGCCGGCCTCGAAGACGCCGAACTCCCACGCGAGCGGTTTGTCGATCAGGTCCGGCAGGACCGACGCGAAGACGACGGCGAAGGCGTCGGGTCCACTGGGGGAGGTCCGGAAGACGAGGTGACAGACCAGCGAATACGAGAGATAACCGATTATCGCGTGTTCCCACGGCCACATTGGCCGTACGGTAGCACGGGCGGCGAATAGTTATACGGCCCCTGCACGTCCGGAATCCCGGGACGGTGAGAACCGGGCCGGCCGACGGCTCCGACTCGAGCGGTGACCCCATGGGTCGAGAAAGATGAGATTACCGGGGGCGTCGTGGGGATATAGCGACCCTTGGTCTCGCGCCCGTGCGAGCGTGCGAATACCGACATAACTTAGCACCCGTGGTCGTACGGTGACACATGGATCGATCGGGATTCGTCAAACTCGCGGTCATTGCGCTGGGCCTCGTGGTCCTGAGCTTCTTCGTCCGGGGGATCAGTCGGATCGTCCTCAGTGTGGAGACGGCCGAACTGCTGCAGGCACCGATCGCGGTCGTCGGCTTCGTTCTCCTCGTCTACCTCTTCGTACGGGCGACCCTGGATTACGTCGGCATCTGGAAGATCGAAAACCCCGACGCGTGAGACGACCACGGGTCCGTGGACCGATGGGCGGCCGGAAATCGTCGTACGAGTCGTCGATGCGGTTCGCCGGAGGAGCGACGACCGGCGAGCGGCTGTCCGGAAGGAAACCGTTTTTCGCCCGCCCCACGAACCCAACGCCATGACAATCGACGTGCAGGCCATCGCCGACCTCGGGCCGGACGATCGCGTGGCCTTCTTCGAGCGCGACGCCGGTATCGAGGGAGTCAGAGAAACTGTCCGAGACATCGTCGACCGGGTCCGTACCGAGGGCGACGTCGCCGTCCGCGAGTTCACCAGCGAGTTCGACGGCGTCGAAGTCGGGAACCTCGAGATCACCGACGACTGCGAACGGGCCTACGACGAGATCGACGATGGGGTTCGATCGGCGATCGAGACGGCAGCCACGAACGTCCGCGAGTTCCACGAGGCACAGCTGCCCGAGGACTGGCGACGCGAGTTCGACACCGGGCGGGAGCTGGGACGGCGTTTCCGGCCGCTCGAGCGGGTCGGCGTCTACGTTCCCGGCGGGTCGGCGGCCTACCCCTCGAGCGCGATCATGGGGGTCGTGCCGGCGGTCGTGGCTGGCGTCGATCACGTTTCGGTCGTGACGCCGCCGGCCGACGAGCTGAATCCGGTGACGCTGGCGGCGATCCACGCCGCGGGCGCGGACGCGGTCTACAGCGTCGGCGGCGCACAGGCGGTCGCGGGACTGGCCTACGGCACCGAGTCGATCACGAGCGTCCAGAAGATCGTCGGGCCGGGCAACAAGTGGGTGACGGCGGCCAAGGCCGAAGTTCGGGGCGACGTCGAGATCGACTTCCTCGCGGGGCCGAGCGAAGTCGTCGTGGTCGCCGACGAGACGGCCGACCCGGACCTCGTCGCCGCGGAACTGCTCGCACAGGCCGAACACGACCCGAACGCCTCGGTCGTGGCAGTCACCGACGACGCAACGACCGCCGAGGCCGTCGCCGCCGCCGTCGACGAGCGCGTGGGCGAGCGCGAGCGCGAAGACGTGATCCGGGCGGCACTCGAAAACGACGCCAGTGGCGTGTTACACGCCCGATCGATGAGCGAGGCGATCCTCTTCACCGAGGAGTACGCGCCCGAACACCTCTCGATCATCGCCGCCGACGACGAGTCACTCCTCGAGCGTATCGATAGCGCGGGCAGCGTCTTCCTCGGGCCGAACACGCCCGTGGCGGCCGGCGATTACGCCAGCGGGACGAACCACGTGCTGCCGACGAACGGTGGGGCACGGGTCAGCGGCGGGCTCTCGGTCGAGACGTTCCTCCGGTCGACGACGGTCCAGCGCCTCTCCGGCGAGGGGCTGGCCGACCTCGGCGAGACGATCACCACGCTGGCCGACGCCGAGGGGCTCGAGGCCCACGCCGAGAGCGTTCGGACTCGACTCGAGGACGACACAGGCAAATAGCGCCACACCGCCCCGAGTCACAGTGTGCGGAACGCTGAGCTGGTTTTACGTGGCTGGAGGTCCGAGTAGGAACCGAGATGGAACCGCATGTCGACCCGCTGGACGGGCGCGTCCTCGAGCGTAACTACGACTACGCACAGCGAAACGTGCGGCTCCTCTCGCTGTGGTACGACTGCGACGTGGCGCGGATGCTCGAGTTGCTCGCAGCACACGACATCGAACTCTCGCGCAACGACAGGCGACAGTTCGGCACGTGGTATCGCTCGCTCCGGCGGGCGAGCTGTTAGCGTGGCTCTTGGACCTCGTTGTACGCCTGATCGGGCGGCGGTGTCGTAAACCGGTTCGGTGGCGACGATCGTAACTATCCGCGCCGATATAACCAGAATCAGCTAGTTCGTTCGGCTCGACACGGCGTCACAGTTAACATCGTCGCGCCGAAAGGGATGGGTATGAGTACGGACAGTATGGATGGTGGGACCGCGGAGACGCAGCCGGAGATCGAAGTCACGGAAGCCGCCGCCGAGCAGGCCCTCTCGCTGCTCGAGGGCGAGGGGCTGGACGTGACCGAGGCCGGACTTCGGCTGTTCGTCCAGCAGGGCGGCTGTGCGGGCCTTTCCTACGGGATGCGGTTCGACGATGAACCCGACGAAGACGATACGATCTACGAACACCACGACCTGCGCGTGTTCGTCGACCCCGCGAGCCTGAAGTACATCGAGGGCAGCGTCCTCGATTACGAGGACGGGCTGCAGGCCGAGGGCTTCCACGTCGACAACCCGAACGTCGTCAGCGAATGCGGCTGTGGCGAATCGTTCCGGACGTAAGCGACTGCGGTTCACCGCGTCCCAGGTTCCACCGGATTTTCCGATGACCGACGGCCGACAGCTGCCGGTCACGTCGGAGAACGCCTCGAGGACGGAGTAGCGACACGAGGCGTCGAGCGTTCCGTCCCGGCTTACTCCTCGAGTTCGAAGGCGACGGTGACTTCGGCCTGGTACTCGCGGTCGTCGGCGCTGGCGACTTCGACGCCGAGTTCGTCGACCTCGATCCACTGGACGTTCTGCAGCGTTGCCTCCGCGCGGTCGATGGCGTCGTCCGCGGCGGCGTCGAAACTCTCGGGGCTAGTACCGATCAGCGTGATCTTCTTGAAGACCATGGCCTCGTCATCTACGGCGCGTACCGACGTAAAACACGGCGTCGGTTCGGACCGAGTGAAAAACGGGCGGCCGGATCGGCGGCTTCAGCCGGCCCGCGAGTCGAACCGCTCTCGAATCGCGCTGGTGACGTTCGAGAGGTACGCACCGCCCCACGTCGCGACGATGAGCGCACCGATGGAGTTGAAAACGAAATCGAGCATCGTGTCCTCGAGCCCGTACTGGGTGAGGACGGCTCTGGTACCGAGCGCCTCGGCAGCCAACGCGATCGCGAACTCGAGGATCTCCCAGAGGACGCCGAACGCGATGACGAAAAGGAGGATAAACACCGCAATGAACCGCTGTGGGAGGTGGACTCCCTGGGCGTGTTCGTCGAACGCGCGAACGGTGGCATACCCCACGCCAGCGACCAGCGACGCCGACAGCGCGTGGGTCATGTGGTCCCACCACCAGACCTGGCTGTAGAGCGTGGCGGTCGCGCCGGGGAGCCCCACCGTACCGAAGGCGTGCAGGAAGACGGCGGTCGTGATCCACAGCGTGAGCCGCGGATCCATCGGAATCTCGTAGTCGCGCTCGAGCAGTGGCGGCAGCTGCGTGACGAGCAGGGCGACGCCGGTGTTGATGACGATGCCGCCGTTACCACGTTCGATGCCGATGAACAGCATACCGATCAGCCCGATCTCCATGAGGTAGGTGAGCTGGCGTTGCCGCTTCCGAGAGGGAACGATGTCGGCGAGGCTAGTCATCGTCACCTCCACCGATCGGGACGTCGTCGACGAGTCGAGTCCGGTCGGCACGTCCGAGCCGCCTGAAGTAGAGTTCGAAGACGAGACCGGCCCCGAGGCCGCTGATGGCCGAATAGACGAACTCCCACATCACGTCGTCGTGGTCGGCCGTGAACGGAACGCCCAGGACACCGGCGGCGCTCCACCGAAGGAGAGCCCAGAGGGCAGCGGCGGCCATCGTCGCGACCACGACGAAGACGACGGCGAAGCCGGGCGTCATCCGTACTGTGGTAAACGCCTGCAGTTCGACGGTGAGGACGAGCGCGATGGCCGCGACCGAGAGGTAGGACGTGACGTGTCCCATTAGCCGGTCGGCACCGAACGCGACACCGAGGACCGGCAACGCCGCCAACAGGAGGACCTCCCAGGGGAGCATGACCAGCGGTGATCGAAAAGCGACGGGTGGGATAATCGCGAGAGCCACGAGAACCGCCGCGAACGTCATCCAGAGAACGCCGCCAGTAATCAGCGCACCGATACCGATGCTCGCGATCGCGGCGACCAGTATCCACGCGATCGCTGCGTTCGATCGCCCGTCCGCGAGCAATCCCTCGAGTGAAGCCTGCGACACAGTGGTCCGTACCGTCTACTCTCACAAAAGCATATTTTGTCCCACACTGAAACGAAGGCTGCGGCCCAGCGCTACGGCGCGATAGCAAACAGATAGACTGACGAGTAGGCGACGAGCGCAACGGTGACGGCCGCCAGCGCAGTCACCCCGGCCTCGAGTAGCGTCTCGAGTTCGGGCAGACCCCGAACGCTCGCGAACGCGGCGGGAGTCGGCGTCTCCCTGATGACGCCACAGACGAGACCGACGCCGAGGATCGAGAAGACGAAGTGGTAAGACACCTCGAGCGTCGGCGGCGTCACCGCGAGCGCGGCGAGACCGTAGGCGACGCCGGCGGCGGCCCGACGGTTGACAGTGGCGACGACCGAGCGATCGGTGAGCCGACAGAGGACGGCGGCCGCGAGCCAGATCGTCGCGAGTTCGATGGCGAACGCACCGAGCAGGTGCAACGTCGGGTCGGGATGGAGGACGAGTCGCGACTCGAGGACGGCGGCGTCGAAGGGGAAAAACCAGTCGGGGGGCGACCCGGTTACGAGATCGCCCCACGGATGCGACCAGAGTCCCCAGAGCGCGGCGAGACCGACCGTCGCCGGCGACACCCGCGTTCGACGCGCGATCAGCCGGGCGATGACGCCGCCGCTGGCGGCGAACAGCCCCGTGACGAGCGCGGCGATGGGACCGCCCCAGACGAGCGCGATGGCGACGAGCGCCGCGAGGACGGCGATCCCGACGGCCCGGACGAGCCGCACGCGAGGGGCGTAGCCGCGGACGGCGAGCAGGCCGAAGGCCGGTGCGGCGACCGCGCCGACGACCAGCGAGTGGGTGACCGAGCGGTGGACGCCGCGGCTGGCGTCCCAGAACGCCGTCGACGCGCCGAGCGCGCCGTCGCCGGCCTGCCACTCGAGCAGGCCCACGAGCGCGTACGCGACGTCGATATCGGGAATTGCGGCGAACGCGCCGGCGATAGCCCCGACGAGAAGCGCTCGTTGGGGGGCCCAGCCTCGCCAGTCGGCGACGAGCGCCGCGACGGCGAACGCGAGGAGCGCGTGACCGACGAACATGATATGTCGCCTATGCAGTGAGTCGGCTTAAACGGCTCGCAGCCACGCCGGACGGTACCACGGGTCATTGTCGGTGGCGAAGATGT
This sequence comes from Natrinema thermotolerans, assembly GCF_031165565.1. Classification (NCBI taxonomy): domain Archaea; kingdom Methanobacteriati; phylum Methanobacteriota; class Halobacteria; order Halobacteriales; family Natrialbaceae; genus Natrinema; species Natrinema thermotolerans. The sequence goes on from NZ_CP101873.1 coordinate 323,666, forward strand.
CGGGATACGGCCGTGTTCGCGAACGAAACCACGATACCGAGACCGGCTTCGATTCGGCCGCTCGAGGACCTGTAATTCGCCGCTGCCGGTAGGTCTTTGCGAGTGGCCGGCGAGCACACGCCCATGGCTCAGACACCGTCGAACGAGGCGGATCGCGCGCCATCCGTCGGCGAACTCACACCCCCTGACCGGACGCTGATGGGGCCCGGCCCGAGCGACGTGAACCCGCGGGTCCTCCGGGCGATGAGTACGCCGCTGGTCGGCCACCTCGATCCCTCCTTCGTCGAGATCATGGACGAGGTCCAGGAGCTGTTGCGCTACACGTTCCGGACGGACAACCAGTGGACGATCCCGGTCTCGGGGACCGGCTCCGCGGCGATGGAGGCCGCGATCGGCAACGTCGTCGAGCCCGGCGACACCATGCTCGTGCCGACCAACGGCTACTTCGGCGGGCGGATGGCCTCGATGGCCGAGCGCGCGGGCGGCGAGGTCGTCGAGGTATCGGCACCGTGGGGCGAACCGCTCGAGCCCGACGACGTCGCGGACGCGCTGGCCGAACACGACCCCGACGTCTTCGGGTTCGTCCACGCCGAGACGAGTACGGGCGTCCTCCAGCCGGACGTCCCGGAACTGACCGCCGCGGCCCACGACCACGACGCCCTGGTCATCGCCGACACCGTCACCTCCCTTGGCGGGGTCGAGTTGCGAGTCGACGAGTGGGGCATCGACGTGGCGTACTCGGGACCCCAGAAGTGTCTCTCCTGTCCGCCGGGCGCGAGCCCGCTGACCCTGTCGGACGAGGCCATGGAGAAGGTCCTCTCGCGCGACGAGGATCCTCGCTCGTGGTATCTCGATCTCTCCCTGCTCGAGGGCTACTGGGGGGAGGAGCGCGCGTATCACCACACCGCACCGATCACGAACGTCTACGCGATCCGGGAGGCCCTGCGGCTGGTCGCCGAGGAGGGAATCGAGAACCGCTGGGCCCGCCACGAGCGACTGGCCGGCGCGCTGAAGGCCGGCGTCGAGGCGATGGGTCTCGAGATGAACGCCCCCGACGAGTACTGGCTGCCGAGCCTCAACGCCGTCCGCGTTCCCGAGGGCATCGACGACGGCGCGGTCTGTGACGCCTTGCTCGAGCAGTACGACCTCGAGATCGCCGGCGGGCTGGGCGATCTCGCCGGCGACATCTTCCGGATCGGCTGCATGGGTCACTCCGCACGGCCCGAGAACGTGATCTACGTCGTGACGGCGCTTGGCGACGTCCTCGAGTCGATGGGCGCGGCCGTCGATCCGGGCGCAGGCGTCACTGCGACGCGTAACGCGCTCGAAAAATAGTCCGCAGCCGCGGTCGTCGGCTGTTCTACGCTGTTACTCGCGGTCCTGGTGGCGCTCGTTCGACCTGATAGTCCTCTCCGTCGACGACGATGATGGCCCACTCGTAGTTCGGGTTCGTCCGCTCGAGTCGTGCCTCGAGGTCGTCGGCGTCGTCCGGTTCGGCGACGAAACAGTGGAACTGTCCCGACGCCGACGTCGGAAGTTCGTCCGCCTCGAGGACGGCGTTGACGTGAACGACCTTCCATGCTCGTTCGGCACGGAACTCGGGGCCGTTGCCTTCGACGGTGTAACCCAGCTCTGCGAAGATCGACCTGGCCTGCTCGACGAGCCGCATGTTAACAGGACCCATTCAATACCACCTATGTCGGCATCCACCATAAATGTTAGTACGTGACAAGAACGAGGGGTTACTTCCGAACGAACGGGAACTATCCCGCTCTTTCGGTTCGTTCGTACCGAAGGCGGCCGGCCGTTCGCCGAGTAATCGTCTATTGGCCTCTGCAGCGATGTCGCGATCTCGAGGAGAACCCCGTCCGAATCCGGCCTCGAGGGATCACACGATCCTATTCGTGGGCGGCGTCCCACTCGGTCGGCTTGCGGAAGTTCCCACACTGATTGCACTTGATACGGCCCATCGCGTCCATCGCGTTGTCGAAGCTCTCGCAGTTCGTACAGAACCAGCCGTACCGGCGTTCGAAGTCGGACGACTCGTATGCGGCGAGAAACGGGCCCTTCGACCCCTTGTCGCCGTCCGTCTCGGACACGAAGACGGTGTTGCCGTCGTCGGTCGACCAGGATTGCATGTTCGGGCATAGCCGCGCTCACCCTAAATGACTGTCTCTCCGCCCGACCGGCTCGCGGGGATCGAACGGGGACGGCTCCCCATCCCATGGGACAGGTTCGCAGTGTAGACTGTCCGTACTGAAAGGTTTACCCGCCCGGGTGTCCTTCGGTTGTCTAATGTCGTTGGTCGTCGTCCCCGTTCGGTATCCGCTGTCGAAACACTCGCGGCGAACGCTCGAGCGGGCGATCGAGGTCGCGCGCGACCGGGACGCGGCGCTGACGGTCCTCCACGTCGACCTCTACCAGAACGGGAAGAAAGTGAGCCGGATCGACCTGAAAAACACGGTCGAGAGTACGTTCGGGCGACTCGAGAACGCCCGGTACGTCGTCCGGACGGGGTTCCTCGTCGAGGAAAGCATCCTCGACGAGGTCGGTGCGGAGGAGGCCGACGTCGTCGTCGTCGGGACCAAACAGGCCAGCCGACTCCGGCGACTCTTCCAGCGCTTTACGGACAACCCGGATATCGACAGCTATCTGCGGACACACCTCGACTGCGAGGTCATCACGGTCGAGAGCGCGCGGGCCTGATACGAACCGTTGTACGTCCGGGCTACTCCTCGCCGGCGTTCCGAACGACGAACACCGGGATCGAAGCGTTGTCGACGACCCGCTCGGAGACGCTGCCCAGCGATGTCACCTTCTCGCGGGGGCTCTTGCCCCGAGTTCCGATGACGATCAGATCGATCCCCTGCTCCTCGGCGTACTCGAGGATCGTCTTCGACGGGGTCCCCTGTCGGATCTCGGCGACGGTTTCGAGGCCCTCGTCCGTCGCGCGTTCCTCGACGGCGGCGACGGCCTCCTCACCCTCCGTCTCGAGCGAGCGCTCGAGGTCGGTACTGGTCTCGTCGTCGGCGGCCGCGGTGACGCGACTGTCGACGACGTAGAGACCGTGAACCGTCGCGTCGTTGTCGGCGGCGATCGGCAGTGCGTGTGCGAGCGTCTCGGGAATCGTGTCGCTCCCGTCGGTGGGAACGAGAATGTCGTCGTACATCGTCGAGTGACTGTCGACTTGGATCGGGGAGGGCATAAATCACCCCCACGATACCGGGAGCCGGATCCGGACCGAAACCGACCCCCGAGGCGTCACCGATCGGCCGGGTCCGCGGGGCTGTCGCCGGCTTCGGCCGGGGCATCCGGGGCCCGTCGCTCGCTGTCGATGACGCCGACGCGTGCGACGCCGCTGGTGTCGTCGAAGACGTGATGGCGATGCGGGTAGGCGAACTCGACGTCGAGATCCGCGAACCGCTCGCCGATGGCGTCCTGGACCGCCGATCGGACGACGAGTTGCTTGTAGGGGTGTTTCATCCAGAACAACAGTTTGAGGGAGACGCCATGCTTGCCGTACTCGTCGACGTAACAGGACGGCGCTGCGGCGTAGCGGGCGCTGCCGATCCGGATATCGGGGCCGCCGGAGATGACGTCGTCGACGTTCCGAGCGGCCCGCTCGGCGGCCCGGCGCGCCGCCTCGAGGTCGCTCTCGTAGGTGATATCGAAGCCGACGGAAACGCGGGTCCGCTCGTCCTCGGCGGAGTAGTTGACGACGTCGCGGGCGTGAATCTCGGAGTTGGGGATGACGATGAAAGTGTTCTGCAGGGTGAAGATCTTCGTGTAGCGGATCGTGATGTCCTCGACGAAGCCGCGGTGGCCGGCGTCGGTCACTTCGATCATGTCGCCGATCTCGTAGGGTCGATCCGCCAGCACGTAGAGGCCGTTGATCAGGCTGCCCGCGATCGGCGCGAGGACGATCGCGATCACGGCCGAGATGACGGTCACCGACAGGAGGATCTCGGTGTTGCCGACGCCGATGATTCCGGCGGCGATGCCGGCCGCCCAGAGGAAGACGGCGAGCCTGACGCCGCGAAGCACCGTCCGGGTGACGCTGGGCCGTTCGATGCGGCGGGCGACCGTCCGCCCGGCGATCCGGACGGCGAGCTTCGAGAGATACCAGCCGACGACGAGAACGACGAGCGCGAGGCCGATCTCGATCGCTCGCGGCGGGACCATATCCGGGAGGAACGCCTGAAGCTCCTCGGCTGCCGTGGTGCTGTTCTCGGCCGCCGTACTCTCGTTCCCCTGGAGGACCGCGCGCATACCAACACGCTCAGGTGCGGTGTGGTTAAGCGTTCTGACCCTCTCTCCGTGCGACCGATTTACAAATAACCCGATTTCGAAAACGCGTGCTACTCGATGTATAATAAATCATTTAATCACTGGGGGCATAGGAGCCGGTATGGCACCAGACGAGCTTCGCTCGACCGTCGAGCGCGTCGGGGACCGGTTCAACCTCGGCGAGTACGAGATCGACGCCTATCTCACCGTGTTAGAGCAGGGCCAGCTGACGGCCAGCGAGATCGCCGACCGGACGGAGATCCCCCAGCCTCGAGTCTACGATACCGTGCGCAGTCTCAGCGACCGCGGACTCGTCGAACTGCGCGAGTCCCGCCCGATGAAAGTCGTCGCGCTCGATCCCGGCGAGGCCTTCGACGACGTCCAGACCTCCCTCGAGCGGATGGTCGACGAACTCGAGGCCCGATACACCGCGCCGGCCCGCGACACCGAGGCCGTCTCCCTGGTCAAGTCCCGATCGACGATCCTGCGCTACCTCGAGGAGGTCATCGACGCCGCGGAGTTCGAACTCGCGCTGTCGCTGACGCCGGACCTGCTGACCCGGTTCGAGGAGGACTTGCGCGCGGCCGTCGACGCCGGCGTCAGCGTCGACCTGATCGTGACACCGGCCAGCGAAGCGCCCGACCCCGCCGAGTTCGCCTACGGTGAGGTCGCCTCGACCGCCCGCGCGCGACGCGGGATCACGACACCGGTACTCGCCGTCGCCGACGGCAACTACTCCGTCTACGCGACCCAGGACGCCCTGCGCGACGATCAGGACCGATACGGCGTCATCTTCAACCGCTCGGCGCTTGGCTTTTTGGTCTCGGGCTTTTTCGGAACCGTCCTCTGGACGACCGCCGAGGAGACGCTCGGCGAGGACGACACCGCGCGGTCGTACCCCCGCAAGTACGCCTCGATCCGCCGGTGTGTCAAGGACCTCATCGACGAGGGCGGGGAGTTCTACGCAACGATCGAGGGTCGGGACGTCGATGTCGGCGGCCAGCGGGTCGTCCGCGGTCGGGTTCTCGATATCTCCTTCGAGATCAGCGAGGAAGTCGCGAGCCTCACGATCGAGACGGCCGACGGCGAGGAACTCTCGGTCGGCGGTCGCGTCGCCGCGCTCGAGGACATCGAGGCCCACGAGATCCACATCGGCCGGGACGAGCCGCCGACGCTCGACGACTGAGCGGTGTGAAAGCGGTCGCCGGCCGGCCGGCGCCGGTCCGCTCGCGTTCGGAGTCGATCGCCCTGGATCCGACGCCCACGGTCGAATACGCTCGGCCGGCACCTGCCGACCGTCGCCTCGAAATCGGCGACTAGACGCCGCCCTGCGAGCCGCCCGAAACCGGCTCGACCGTGGCTCGTACGCCCGCGTCCGCGTAACGGAACCGTTATCGGGACAGTCAGCTTTTATTATCATATTTACAGCTAACAATTAAGGTGGTGACCGTGGTCCGTCCCCTCGCATGGGACGAGATACCACCGGCGGGGACGACCGCTTCAGCGCCGGACGGCGGTCGTTCCTGACCGGGACGGCGGCCGCGACGGCGGGAGCCGTGGGGGTCGCCGGCTGCCTCAGTCGGGGCCCGGGCCCGAACACCGTCGTGATGACCGCCGATTCGGGCGTCGCGGGGATCATCCAGGGCGACGGCGACGGGCCGTCGGTCCAGCAAGCGCTCTGGGATGCGGGACTGAACGAGGACATCAACATCGAGATCCAGACCGTCGTCAGCGACTCCGCGTCACGGATGCAGACCGCCCAGTCGGCCCTCGAGGCGGGTCGAGCCCCGCCGGACATCCACATGATGGACAGCGGCTGGACGGTCCCGTTTATCCTCCGAAACCAGACGGTCAACCTGACCGAAGAGCTGTCCGAGGACGTCCTCGAGCGGGTCAACAGCGACTATCTCGAGGCGATCCTCGAGACGGCGCGGGACCCCCAGACCGGTGATCTCCACGCGCTGCCGCTGTTCCCTGATCTGGGTTTTACCCTGTACCGCCAGGACCTGCTCGAGGACGCCGGCTACGATACGAGCGGCTGGGGGACCGACCCGCCCCGCTGGGAGGAGTTCGCGTCGGCGGTCCGTGACGCGCGAGACGGGGCCGGCCTCGACTACGGGTTCACGACGCAGGCGGCCGCGTACGAGGGGCTGTCCTGTTGTACGTTTAACGAGGTGATGACCTCCTGGGGCGGGGCCTACTTCGGCGGCACCGACAACCTGTTTACCGCCGGCGAGCGGCCGATTGCGGTCGACGAAGAGCCGGTGATCGACGCGATCCGGATGATGCGATCGTTCATCGAGGGCGAGCAAAGCAGTGCCGACCAGTTCGCACAGATCTGCCCGTCGGCGGTCGTCCAGTGGACCGAACAGCAGTCGCTCAGTCCGTTCGCGGACGGGAGCGCCGTCTCGAACCGGAACTGGTCGTTCGCGATCGCACAGACGGGCACGGAGGAGGCCTTCGGCGAGGATTTGGGCGTGATGACCCGGCCGTACGCGGTCTCGGAGTCCAACGCCGAGTACCAAGGTACCGGCGGCACCACGGCGGCACTTGGCGGCTGGAACCTCGCCGTGAGCCCGTTCTCGGATCGGCAGGCGGAGGCACTGCAGGTCCTCGAGGCGTTCGCCACCGAGGAGGTCATGCTCGCGGTGTTCGAACTCGGGGGGTATCTCCCCCCGAACCTCGATCTGGTCGCGGAGGCGGACCCGGACGACGTCGGCCCTGTCGCTCGCTACGCCGACGTGGTCCAGTTGGCCAGCGAGAACGCGATCCCGCGACCGGCGACCGACCTCTGGCCCGAGCAGTCCGCGCTGATCTATCAGTCGGTAAACGCGGCCTATCGCGGCGTGCAATCGCCCGAGGCGGCGATGAACGATCTCGCCGAGGAACTCGAGCAGAGCGAGGCGGAGGTGGCTACCGATGGCGACTGACACAGAGACGGACGGGATCGGCGACACCGGACGGCGCCAAGACCGGGAGCGGACCGGCAATGCCGTCGTCAACTGGATGGAGGGACTGAGCGAGGCGGCGTACGCGTACCTGCTGTTATTGCCGGCGTTCGCGCTGTTGACGCTGGTCGCGTTCTACCCGATGCTCCGGACGTTCGTCATGTCGCTGCGCGCCGATCAGACGCGAGGGCTGGACCCGCTTGGCGGGTTCGTCGGCATCGAGAACTACGTCGACATCCTCACGGGGAACGCACGGCTGGCCCGGCAGTTCCTCGACGTGGGACTGACCTCGTCGTTTCCCTTCGTCGAACTCGGGACCCCGTTCTTCCAGCAGGCGTTGTTCGTCACGCTCGCGTTCGCGGTCATCAGCGTCGTCATGGAGACGGTGATCGGGTTCGGACAGGCCTACGTCCTCGATCAGGACTTCCGGGGACGACGGTGGGTCCGCGTGGCGATCATCCTCCCGTGGGCGGTGCCGATCGTCATCCAGGGAATGATCTTCTTTCTCCTCTTTCAGCCGACGGTCGGATTCGGCTCCGACCTCATGCAGAGCCTGGGAATCTTCAGCGCGACGCCGCTTGCCAACAGCCGCGACGCCTTCATCATCATCCTCGTGGCCGACATCTGGAAGTCGTCGGCCTTTATGGCCCTGCTGATCCTCGCGGGGCTACAAAGCGTCGACCGCAGCCTGTACGATGTCGCGCGCGTGGCCGGGGCCTCGCCATGGCAGCGGTTCAAACTCATCACGCTCCCGCTGGTGATGCCGGCTCTGCTCGTCGCAATGTTGTTCCGAACGATGGACGCGATGCGGGTGTTCGGACTGATCGAGTCGACGGCCGGCTGTACGACGGTGCCGTCGCTGACCTGCCTCGTCGTCGAGGCGATGTTCGGCGGCACGCGCATCTACGCGACCGCCGCCGCCGTGGCCTTCGGGACGGCGCTGGTCATCGGCCTGATCATCGGCATCTACCTGCTGCTGTTTCGCGACACCGAAGGAGGGATGTACTGATGTCCGATCCACGAGACACCACCGATCCAAGCGGCATCGACGAGTCGGGAGCCGATCCGCCACGCGATCCGACGCTTCGCCGCCCCGACGGCGGCACACCTGCGAGCGGGTCCGACGACGCCTCGATCCTCAAAGACGGCCGGGACGCGGAACTCGACCGGGGCCCGTTTCAGCAGTGGGTCGCCGATTCCATCGAGAACCCGGACCGGGTCTACCGGGCGATGTTCTACGTCGCCGCGGTCTTTTTCCTCTTTACGACGCTGTTTCCCTTCTACTGGCTGCTCATGGTCGCGCTGACGCCGGAGGGACAGCTCCAGAACATCGTCTTCACGCCGAACGGCTTCAACCCCGGCGCGTTCGTCGAAGTGTTCCAGGTCATCCCCTTCCACGTCTACATGTTCAACAGCTTCGTGATCGCGCTTGCCTCGACGGCCGTCGTCCTCGTCGTCGCCAGCCTCGCCGGCTACGCGTTCGGCCGCCTCGAGTTCCCCGGCCGAACGCCGCTGATGCTGTTAGTGCTGGTGATCTCCTTTTTCCCGCCGGCGGCCTTCTTCATCCCGCTGAACGACCTGTTCAACACCTCCTTTTTCTTCCTCGAGCCGATCACCGGCGACGGGACCCTCTACAACACGCCCTTTGCCCTCGTGACGCCACTGTCGGCGATCTTCATGCCGCTGGCGATCTTCATCCTCACGACCTTCTACGGACAGATCCCCGACGGGCTAGAGGACGCGGCCCGGGTCGAGGGGACGACGCGACTCGGCGCGCTGTTCCGGGTCATCATCCCGCTGTCGGCCCCCGGCGTCGCGACCGCGGGCGTGTTGACGTTCATCGCAACCTACAACGAGTTCTTCTTCTCGTTCCTGATGACCGACGGCCAGCCGGAGAACTGGGCACCGATCCTCGACGGCATTCTGGCCTATCAGGGCCAGTACCAGGTCCTGTACCACCTCATGGCCGCCGCGAGCATCCTCGGGGTGATCCCCGTCGCGATCCTCGTGGTCATCGCACAGGAAAAGATCGTGAGCGGACTGACCGCGGGCGCACTCAAAGAGTAACACAATGGCACGAGTACGACTCGAGAACATCACGAAACGGTACGGTGAGGAAACGGCGGTCGACGACATCAGCCTCGAGGTCGAGGACGGCGAGTTCGTCACTTTCGTCGGCCCCTCGGGCTGTGGGAAGTCGACGACGATGGAGACGGTCGCGGGGCTGACCCAGCCCACCGAGGGACGGGTCTACATCGGCGACGACGAGGTCACCGACCTCGCCCCGAAGGACCGGGGGGTCGCGATGGTCTTCCAGAACATCGCCCTGTTCCCCCACATGGACGTCTACGAGAACATCTCCTTCGGGCTCCGGCTCCGGAAATACGACGACGAGGAGGTCCGCCGTCGCGTCGAGGAAGCGGCCGATATCGTCCAGCTCGAGGGGATGCTCGATCGGATGCCCTCGGAGATGTCCGGTGGCCAGCAACAGCGGGTCGGCATCGCCCGCGCAATCGTGCGCAACCCCGACGTGTTCCTGATGGACGAGCCGCTTGCCAACCTCGACGCGAAGCTGCGGGTCCACATGCGGACTGAACTCCAGCGGCTCCATCGGGAGCTGGACGCGACGGTCATCTACGTCACCCACGATCAGGCGGAGGCGATGACGATGTCCAACCGGATCGCCGTCCTGAACGACGGCCGACTCCAGCAGATCGCCGCACCGCTTACCTGTTACAACGAACCCACGAACCTCTTCGTCGCCGGCTTCATCGGCTCACCCTCGATGAACTTCGTCGAGGGAACGCTCGTCGAGGACGGTCTCGAGACGAACAACTTCACCGTCGACCTCGATCCCTCGCAGCTGTCGGAAGTCGGCGTCGGCGACGCCGTTACCCTCGGTGTCAGACCGGAGGACGTCCACTTGACCCGGTACGCCGACTCGCTGACCGACTCGACCGATCGGATCGGGGCCCGGACCGACGTCCTCGAGCCGATGGGCGACGAGGTCTTCGTCTACCTGTTGCTCTCCGAGGCCGCGGCCGGGTCGATGGAACAGGACCCCGCTACCTCGCCAAATCAGTTGCTGATGAGCGTTACCCCCGATACGGAGATCGAGGCGGGCGAAGACGTCGACGTCGTGTTGGACCGTTCGAAGATCCACCTCTTCGAGACGGCCTCCGGTGACGCCTTGCTCCACGGGTTGACGGACCGATCGGGACGGGAACCGGGGACGACACCGACGGAAGCCGACACCTGATCGGCCCCGCCGATCCGACTCCACCCACTCGTCGTTTGGCGACGGATCGAAGGTCTTCGAGCCCCCATATTCGATATAGCGACTATCGGTGTATCAGATCGAGACGAGACGCTCGCAGCGGCCTCCCAGACAATGACACCTGACCGAACTGATATCAAAACCGGCATCGTCGGCCTCGGAAACATCGGCCAGTACCACGCAGAGCGACTCGTCGACCTCGGCGTCCCGCTGGTCGGTGGCATGGACGTCGCTGCTGAGGCCCGGACACGGTTCGCCCGGCGATACGACGTCGACGTTTACGACGACCACCGGGCGTTATACGACGGCGTCGACGCCGTCATCATCACGACCCCGAACAAGTACCACGAGGAGTACGCCGTCGACGCGTTCGAACGCGGGTTACACGTCCTCCTCGAGAAGCCACTGGCCCACTCGATCGACAGCGCCAAGCGGATCGCCGAGGCCGCGGCGGCCTCGGACGGGGTCGGCATGGTCGGGTTCAACAACCGCTTTGCGAACACGGTCCGGATCGTCAAAAACCGCATCGAACGGGGGGATCTCGGCGACGTCTCACATATCGAGGCGAACTACGTTCGGCGACGCGGCATCCCCGGACGGGGGTCGTGGTTCACCCGCCGACAGATCGCCGGCGGCGGTGCGTTGATCGATCTCGGCGTCCACGCGATCGATCTCGCACTGTACCTGCTCGAGTATCCCGCAGTCGAGGAGGTGACCGGCGTCTCGCGCGGGGTGTTCGGCTCCCGCGAGGAGTACGCCTACCTCGATATGTGGGCCGAGGACGCCGGACCGGGCGGGTTCGACGTCGACGACTCCGCCAGCGCGTTCATCCGCTGTGGGGACAACCGGACCATCTCGCTCGAGGTCGCGTGGGCGACCAACCGGCCGGCCACCCACGAGTTCGTCGCCCGGGGAACCGACGCGGCCGCCCGCTTCGACCTCCTCGAGGGCGATCTCAGCGTCCACTCCGCGAGCAATGTCGGCCCCGACCACCTCGAGGACACGACGATCGAAACGCGGCAGAACGACACCCACTCGGACGAACAGCGGGCGTTCTTCGGCCGGATAGTCGGGGACGGCGATGCGGTGGGCACGTGTGCCGACAGCGTTCAGGAAGCGTTGACGGTCCAGCGGCTCGTCGACGGGATCTACCGCTCGAGCGAGGAGGGACGGACGGTCAGGATCGACGAGTGAAAAGGACCCACAGCCCAGCGGCGAGCGACCGGCCGCCATCGGCTGCCTGCCCTCGTTTTATCCCCGCGGCCGTGGTCGCTGACCTATGCAGATCGGCGTCCACACCCCGCCGCTGGCCGACGAACAACTCGAGAGTGCGCTACCTTATCTCGACGACCTCGGCGTCGACGCGATCGAACCCGGCGTCGGCGGCCACCCGGGGCAGGATCACCTCGTCCGGTCCGAGTACCTCGACGACGAGACCGCACAGGCCGAGTTGGGGGACCTTCTCGAGGAGTGTGACATGGAGATCAGTGCGCTCGCGACCCACAACAACCCGCTCCACCCCGACGACGAGCGGGCCGCCGAGGCCGACACCGAACTCCGGGAGGCGATCCGGCTGGCCGCCCAGCTCGAGGTCGACGCCGTCACCTGTTTCTCGGGGCTGCCCGCGGGCGGCCCCGACGACGAGGTTCCCAACTGGATCACCGCGCCGTGGCCACCCGAACACGCCGACGCGCTCGAGTACCAGTGGGGACGGGCGATCGACTACTGGGGCGAGATCGCCGACGACGCGGCCGATCACGGGGTCGACGTCGCGATCGAGATGCATCCGAACATGTTGATCTACGAACCCCACGGGCTGGCACGGCTCCGCGAGGAGACCGGCGAGCGGATCGGGGCGAATTTCGATCCATCCCACCTCTACTGGCAGGGAATCACCATCACCGACGCGATCCGCTATCTGGGCGAGCGCGACGCGATCCACCACGTCCACGCCAAGGACACCAAGATCTACGACGCGCAGGCCCGCGAGAAAGGGGTGCTGGACACGACCGCCTACGACGACGAACCGAACCGATCGTGGCTCTTCCGGTCGGTCGGCTACGGGCACGGCGAGGCCCACTGGAAGGATATCGTCTCGGCGCTCCGGCTGGTCGGCTACGACGGCACCCTAAGCATCGAACACGAGGACTCGCTGACGAGTTCACGGGAGGGCCTCGAGAAGGCGATCGAACTGCTCGATCGAGCGGTCTTCGAGACACAGCCGGGCGAGGCCTACTGGGCCGACTGAGGCGACTTACTCCTCGATGGCCCGGCTAACCGACTCGTCGGCGGCCCCGATCGCGGACCTCGACGCCATCGGCGCGAACGACGATCTCGTAGCCCTCGTACTCGAGGGAGACCACCGCGTTGCTTTCGGTTCCCGCGGCGGTTCGGAACAGTTCGTCGAGCGCCTCCGGGTTGACCGCGGTAAACAGCGGCTCGTAGGCCGGGGGCTCGATCTCGGTGACGTCGACGCCTTCGTGCGCGGCGATCGCCTCGATGATCGCCTGAGAGGGCGGCACCTCTCCATTCGGCGTCGACGGTTCGTCCGGAGAGGACATACTAGCCGCTAAGAGAGTCCGCCGGATAAGGGTGGTGGCAAACGTGGACTTTGATGCCTATAGGTAATACCTTCGTATCGGCTCAGTCATTAGAAGGGGCAGGTGCCGTTGATCGGTCGCCGACGGCGACGGGACGCGATCGGACGGCTGGGTCGACGGCTACGAGTCGTCGCGTGCCCGCTCGAACATCGCGATCGCCTGCTCGCGGCGGGCCGCGTGGTCGACGATCGGGGCCGGGTAGTCGGGGGCGATTCGCTTTCGCTCCGCATCGGACAGTTCGTGCCAGCCGTGGATCTCCGCGGGGCTCGCGTCGGCGAATTCGGGGACGTACTCGCGGATATACTCGGCATCGGGGTCGTACTCGCGGCCCTGTTTCATCGGGTTGAACACCCGGAAGTACGGCTGGGCGTCAGTGCCGGTCGAGGCCGCCCACTGCCAGCCGCCGACGTCGTTTGCGGTGTCGTGGTCGGCCAACTTCCGACGGAACCAGTCGTAGCCGGCCCGCCAGTCGAGCAGGAGGTCCTTGGTCAGAAACGAGGCCACGAGCATCCGCACGCGGTTGTGCATCCATCCCTCGGCTTGGAGTTGGCGCATCCCCGCGTCGACGATCGGACACCCCGTCTCGCCGGCCTGCCACGCGGCGAGCGCGTCGGGATCGTCGTGCCACTCGATGTCGTTCTCGTAGCCACTGAAATCCTCGGTGACGGTTTCGGGATTGAACGCGAGGACGTGGGCGTAGAACTCCCGCCAGGCGAGCTGGCGCTGGAACTCGCGGACGCTCTCGCGGTCGTCGTCGCTCTCGGCTCGCTCGGCTGCCCGCTCGGTCGCCGCGTACAGCTCCCGCGGGCCGATCGTCCCCCACTTCAGCTGCGGCGAGAGCCGCGACGTGCCGCTCTCGGCCGGGTAATCGCGCCGGTCCGCGTAGTCGTAGATCGGCCCCGAACAGAAGTCGGCGACCCGCTCTCGAGCCGCCGCCGTCGTCACCGTCGGCGGCGTCGCCTCGGGTTCGTCGAATCCGAGGTCCGAAAGCGTCGGGATCGGCTCGCCCGAGACGGCCGCGAGGTCGTCCGCATCCGGTTCGACCGCGGGCTCGCGTTTGTCCCGGTCGCGCCACTTCTTCCAGAAGTAGGAAAACACCGAGTAGTGATCGCCCTGATTGGGCGTGATCGAGCCCGGTTCGTGATGGATCGCGTCGTGGAGCGACTCGGCGGCGATGCCCTCGTCCTCGAGGGCCGCCCGGACCGCCCGGTCGCGCTCGCGTGCGAGCCCGCTGTAGTCCTCGTTCCAGACGACCGTCGTCGCGTCGTACTCGGCCGCGACCTCGGGAACGGCCGCGCTCGCCTCGCCGCGGACGACGAGCAGATCGCTCCCGCGATCTCGGTACTGCGACCGCAGATCCTCGAGGGCCTCGAGCAACGTCGCGACCCGGACGGGCGAGGCGTGGTCGAGGACCGTCGGATCGAGGACGAACAGCGGAACGACCGACTCGTCGGCGGCCGCGGCGCGTGCCAGTCCGCGGTTGTCGTCGGGCCGGAGATCCCGGCGATGCCAGAAGACGTTCACGGTCGCAGTCGGGGCTCGAGGACCGAAAGCGTGGGGATGGCGGCGACGTGGTCGCGGCCTTTCTCCACGAGATCGATCGGCGATCCGAACGGTCACGAATTGATGATAGTAATCGATCGCTGAACGTGTTCACTAACGAAGGGTAGCGGTTCGATGACTGTCTTTTCCTCAGGTATATGTCGGCCATAACAATGCCCGATGCTGTCGACGCTCGATTCGTGGAACCCGTTCCCATTCCGGTCGCGGCGGCCGATCCCGAGTGATCGGTCGCGGCCGCGCCGGGGAACGGCCACGACAGACAGCTATGAAACTCGCACTCATCGGCTTCGGTCAGGCAGGCGGGAAGGTCGTCGACGAGTTCCTGGCGTTCGACGAGCGGACCGGCGGCGGCTTCGTCGAGTCCGCAATCGCGGTCAATTCCGCGACGACGGACCTGAAAGGGCTCGAGCGCGTCCCGGAACGGAACCGCGTCCTCGTCGGACAGGCCCGGGTGAAAGGCCACGGCGTCGGCGCGGACAACGAACTCGGTGCCGAAATCGCCGAGGCGGACATCGACGAGATACAGGGCGCGATCGATCGGATTCCGGTCCACGAAATCGACGCCTTCCTCGTCGTCGCTGGCATGGGCGGCGGCACCGGGAGCGGCGGCGCACCGGTCCTCGCGAAACACCTCCGACGGATCTACACCCAACCCGTCTACGGGCTCGGGATCCTCCCCGGGACCGACGAGGGCGGGATCTACACGCTCAACGCGGCCCGGTCGTTCCGCACGTTCGTCGACGAGGTCGACAACCTGCTGGTCTTCGACAACGACGCATGGCGCAGCGCCGGCGAGTCGGTCGCGGGCGGCTACGACCGGATCAACCGCGAGATCGTCGAGCGGTTCGGGCTCCTCTTCGCCGCCGGCGAGATCGACCAGGGCGATCACGTCGCCGAAAGCGTCGTCGACTCCTCGGAGATCATCAACACGCTCTCGGGCGGCGGCGTCTCCACTATCGGGTACGCCAGCGAGACGGTCGAGACCGACGACGGACTGCTCTCGTCGCTGACCGGCGACGATGGATTCGACGAGGGCGCGGCGACCAACCGGCTGACGAGCCTCGTCCGCAAGGCCACGCTCGGCCGGCTGACCCTGCCCTGTGACGTCGCCAGCGCCGACCGCGGGCTGGTCGTCGCCACCGGCCCGCCGAGCCGGCTCAACCGCAAGGGCGTCGAGCGCGGCCGGCAGTGGCTCGAGGACGAGACGGGAAGCATGGAGATCCGCGGTGGCGATTACCCCCTGCCCGACCGGAGCGAGGTCGGGACGATCGTCCTGCTGTCGGGAGTCACCGACGTGCCGCGGATCGACCAGCTCCAGCAGGTCGCCATCGAGGCTCAGGAGACGACCGAGGACGTCCGGGCGCAGGCCGACGAGGCGTTTACGTCCCTGATGGACACCGGCGGGGAACTCGACGCACTATTTTAGTTGTCCGAGGGCCCGCGGCGTTCGTCGACCGTGAACCTGAAGGGAAGCCTCTCACGACCCTACACGGAGACGGTATCGGCCGGCGAACGACGGGGAACTAAGACGCCCGCCGCCCGAGAGTCGCGGGAATGACTGCCGACGAGATCACGCGCATCGACGTTGGCGGGGACGCGCCGGAAGGGACCAACAGTGCGTACCTCGTTGGCGATCGGGCCGTCGTCGACCCCGGACCGCCGACCGACCGCGCGTGGCGCGACCTCCGAGCGGGCCTCGAGCGAACCGGCGTCGAGCCGGCGGCGCTGGAGTACGTCCTCGTGACTCACTGGCACGCGGATCACGCCGGCCTCGCGCCGCGGCTGGCCGCGGCCGCGGACGCGGCGCTGGCGATGGGGGCCGGCGACGCGCCGCTGGTCGCCGACTACGCCGAGGCGCGCGAGCGCCGCCTCGAGCGCGACGCCGCGACGATGGACGCCTGGGGCGTGCCGGCCGACGCCGTCGGCGAGGTCATCGACGGCGACGCCGTCTCGGCGATGCCCGACGAGACGCCCGTCGAGCGACTCGCGGACGGCGACCGGGTCGCGGGGCTCGAGGCGATCGCGACGCCGGGGCACACGCTCGGGCACACCGCCTTCGCCGGCGACGGATTCGTCCTGGTCGGCGACGCCGTCCTGCCGACCACCACGCCGAACGTCGGCGGGAGCGATACCCGGACCCTTCGCCCGACGGCGGTCAACCCGGTCCGGTGCGACGATCCGGCGGCCGGTAGCGCGGCGATCGATCACGACCCACTGGCGGCGTTTCGGCGGACGCTCGAGCGACTCGCTGACCGGTCCGAGCGACTCCTGCCCGGCCACGGCACCGCCGTCGAGTCCGGACGCGTCGCCGAGATCCTGACCCACCACCGGGAGCGCTCCCGTCGGGTGTTCGCGGCGCTCGAACGACGCGGCACTGCGACCCCCTGGGATCTCGCCGGCGACCTGTTCGGCGATCTCGCGGGGATCCACGTCAAGTTCGGGGCCGGCGAGGCGGCGGCACACCTGCGGACCCTCGAGCGGCAGGGACGGGTCGATCGCCTCGAGGGGACGCCCCGTCGCTACCGGCCCGTCGACGGGGAGCCGTCGACCCGCGAGACGGGCGTCTAGGGGCCGATTACCGCCGCGGGAGACCACTGTGGGCCATCGGTTATCGGCCCGGGTCACATCACCGTTCGTGTCAGTTCGGATAATCGGACAATAACGAACTGTGATATGAGTGACCGAACTGCTATGGGTGGACAAGCGGGGAGCGATTCCACGACCGGATCGACCGTACGAAAGACGCTCGAGGCGGTACTGCTCCGGAGCGACGACCGGACGGTAATCGAGGAGTGTCGGCGGTGTGGGACGACGCTCGAGTCGGCCGCGACGTGTCCGGCCTGTGGCTGTGACGACATCGTCGAGTATCGGATTCAGTGACGGCTACGGAGTCCGCGGAAAGCGCCGACGACGGCGTCGTCAGCGGGAGTCGATCGGGAGGGAGGCAGTCTCGATGTCGTCCCGCCGTCCGTCGAGGACGCCGAATCGATCGCCGCGTCGGCCCTCGAGCCAGTAGAGCAGTCGCTCGGCCCACTCGAGTTTGTGCGATTTCACGTCATCGACCGCTGGATCATCGAAGTCCCAGCCGACGAAGACCAGATCGGCGGCCCCGAGGTGATCGGCGAGAAAGGCCGCTCGGTCGCCGTCGGTAAAGCCCCCGAAGTTCCGGACCGGTCCTGTCGGTGCGGCCTGGGTCGTCGGCACGATGGACGCGTGGTCGCAGTTCGGCACGACCTCGCGGATCGCCTCGCGGTTGTCGCCGTGGCCGTGAACCGCGACCGGGACCCCCTGGTGGGTGAGCCGCTCGACGGTCTCGGGGTTCTTGTCGAGGTCGGTCACCATACAGTCGGCGTCGATCCCGCAGCTCGCGAGCGTGTCGACGGCGGTCGATGCGGCGAGGACGACATCGGCCTCGCGCGCCCGCTCGAGGCTCCGATCGTCAGTTAGCGACGGACCGGCCCCCGCGATGGCCACCGTCGCGTCCGGCCCGATCGGGAGTGCCGTCGGCTCGAACGACGTCTCGAGCAGCGATTCCAGCAGGTCGCGACCACGCTCGTCGCCGGCCCGACCGTAGCCGAAGTCCTCGAGAATGGCCTCGTAGACCGGTTCCCACTCGTCGAACTCCATGCGGGTACTCGCGGCGCGACCGGTTTGGACCTTCGGGATACTGCCGGTCGACCCACAGCCGTCGCTGGTCGATGTAGGGCCACAATAATTCCGTGATGTGGGCCGGGGGTCGCCTCCAAAGTACCCCTACCCGGGAGGCCGCCCGGCGTCCACTCTTCCATTTTGAAGCATCCGGTATAAGCTTTCTCTTAACGCAGCAGTTCTGACAGCTTCTCGCCGAGTGTGCCCAAACGGCCGTCACGGGACGCGAGATCCGTTGCAACGCCGGAAACCGACGTCGTCGATCCGACGAGCAGCAGTCGGGCGTCTGACGTGCGTTGGACGACTGCCCCGTGGTCGGCCGCGACCGCCGTCAACCGCTCCCCGGCGTCGACATCGAGCCCGTCGATCTCGAGGAGTTGGGCCTGCCAGTCGTCGGCGAAGTCGGGGTCGATACCGCGCTCTCGGAGCTGGGCCCGGAACTCGGCCGTCGAGTGGACATCCAGTTGCGAGACGTCGATGCCCCCGACCGTCGCGGCCCGTCGCTCGGTGAACGCCTTCCCGATCAGGGCCGCGTCCCGCGTCTCGGCCACGTCGTGGGTCCGGATCACGTGTGCCCCTCGCTCGACGGCCATCGAGGTCGCGGCCAGACTCACCGGCAGTCGTTCCTCGGTCTCGCGGCCGGCGATCTCCCCGAGGAAGTTCTTCCGGTTGATCGAGACCAGCATGGGCCGCTCGAGCGCCCGGAACTCCCGCAGACGCCGGAACGTCTCCTGATCGTCGGCGACCGTCTGGGCCTCGCTCCAGCCGCCGAACGCGGGATCGACGATCGTCTTGTCCGTCAGCCCGTTCTGTTTCAGCGCCTCGTACACCTGGTCGACGTAGTCCGCTCGTTCGGCCCAGTCCGGCGACTTCCGCTCGGCCCAGTCGTTCTCCTCGACCGCGCCGGGGCGCTCGAGGTCCGGCGGACTGGCCATCTTCGCGACCGCGACGTCGTGGTCCTCACAGACGGTCGGCATCTCGGGATCGGCAAAGCCCGCGATGTCGTTGACCATGTCGAACCCCTGCGAGAGCGCCTCGTCGGCGACCTCGGCGTACCGGGTTTCGATGGAGAAGACCGCGTCGCCCGAGACGCGCTCGATCGTCTCGAGCGCGATCGGTAGCCGCTCGAGTTCCTCCTCGGCCGAGAGGACGTCGAAGCGCTTGTTCGCGGACTCGAGACCGATGTCGACGATGTCGGCCCCTTCGCCGATCAGTTCCTCGTCGACGTAGCGGGCCGCGTCGCCGGGGTCGTCGTAGACGCTGGGATCGTAGGGAGACTCCTCGCTGACGTTCAATACGCCCATGATCCGGGGCGGATGGTCGTCACCGATCCCCAGGCCGGCGGCGTCGACGTTGTGCATACCCGGTCTGAGGAAGCGAGGCAAAAAGGTATCGTGGTTCCGGCGAGCCACTATCGGTCCGTGGCGGAACGAACGGGCTTGGCCTCCGTTCGGCGACGGATCACGCCGTCTTCGGAACGCGCCGGGACGCCTGTCCTGACCCAGCGCGTGCCGTCGATCGTCACCGCCCGCTTGTCGGTCAACGAGGGCAGATCGCGGGAGTCGTCCGCGACCGCCGCGCTGGTGACCGCGAGTTCGTCACCGGCCCCCTCGTCGACGACTCGCGCCCGGACCCCGGAGAGGGGGTCGCCGATCGAGCCGGACGCGACGTCGGCCGGCGGTCGCACGTGTGTCAGCCCGGTTTCGGGGAGCCCACACAGCCGAACCGCGTCGCCGGGGTCGCCGGCGTCGCCGTGTTCCGCACTGAACGTCGCCCGCGTCGATTCGACGACGCGGAGTCCGCGGTCGTCGATGCCCCCGTTCGCACGGAGGTCGCGGTACTGATCCGGAGTGATGAACGTCCGATCGGCCTCGGTCGTCACGAGCAACGAGCGCAGCGTCGTCGGATCGGCGGTCGTGATCGGCCGGTATCGCCCGCCGTCGGTAAGCGTCGCGTTCGCGCCGTACATGAACTCGATCGGGTCCGAGAGGGGCACCGCGCTGCGGTGGGACTCGAGTGGGTCGGAGCCGTCGCCGGGAGCGTCCGGCCGAGCGCTTGCGGCCGCGTGCAGGGATGCGTGCGTGTAGACGGCGGCGACGGGCGGGCGCTCGTCGCGATCGACGTAGGCGATCAGCGCTGGGTCCTCGTCCGCTCGCCGCACGACATCGATGCCGGTCCGCGAGTTCGAGCCGTTCATCCCGCCGTTGTCGAGGAAGTCGGCGAACGAGACGCCCATCCGGGTGTCGGAGTCGACGGTCACGGCGACGCGCAGCGATTCGCTGCCCGTCAGGAGGGGCATGATCGGGCTCGAGTCGGTCACGAGCGCCGTCGCCTCGGTGTCACTCAGGACGTGTCGCACGTCTCGGTTCCCGTAGGTCGCGGGGAGCGTGACGGGAACGCAGCCGGCCCTGAGCGCGCCGTAGGCCGCGACGAGAACCGAGCGCGGATCGGCGACGTGAATCGCGACCCGATCGCCGGCCGTGATCTCCCGCTCCCCGAGGCCGCCCGCAAACGAGTCCGTGGCGGTCCAGAGTTGCGAAAACGTCATCGGATCCTCGCAATCGATAGCCGTCGCTCCGGGGTCGTTTCGCATCGCCGATCGGAGTTCGGTTACGAAATTCGTCATCTATCCGAACGGACGCAGTAAATATTCATAAGTATTTACTGCTGGCTAAATTCCTGACCAGACATATGGTTTTAGATGTTTTTAGTGGAGATACGACCCGACATCTACCAGATATGTGGCGACAATCGAAAATCGTCCCAAAACCGCCGCTCACCAGTAGTCACGGTCCGCACAGGTCGCGACGATCGAGGGACCCGTTGTCACTCCTCTTCGAGGACCGCCAGCCGCGAGTCACGCAGCAGCACCTTCTTGACGATCGAGGGGTTCTCGAGCAGGCGGTGTTTCGCGTGAGCGCCCCGGCCGCGTCCCCGGCCCTCACGTTCGGACTGGATCACGTTGAGGAAGTTCTGCTCCTGGAGGATCTCCTGGACCCGGCGCTCCGAGAGGACGTCGAAGTCAAGCCGGCGGGCGATCTCCTTGTACTGGTTGTAGATGATCTTCGTCGGGAACTCCTTTTCCTGGCTGTTCTCGGTCAGCAGGGTCAGCGAGTAGAGGATCGCCTTGGCCTGTTGGGGCGAGCCCTCGATGAGTTCGTTGAAGCGGTCGGCCTCGGTCTTCTCCTTGGCGTCGCGGACGTGGTCGGCCGTCACGCGGGTGTCGTTTCGCTTCTTGGCGATCCGGCCGGCGTTCCGGAGGATGTCGATCGCCTTGCGCGCGTCGCCGTGTTCCTGTGCCGCGAGCGCGGCGGTCAACGGGATCACGTCGTCCGAGAGGACGCCGTCGTGGAACGCGTCGCGACGTTTCTCGAGAATCTCGACGAGCTGGTTGGCGTCGTACGGCGAGAAGACGAGTTCGTCCCGCGAGAGGCTGGACTTGACGCGTTCGGAGAGGTGATCCGGGAAGTCGATCTTGTTCGAGATGCCGATGATGCCAATACTCGAGTCCGAGATTCGGCGGTTCTCGCCGGCCCGGGAGAGTTTGCGCAACACTTCGTCGTCCTCGAGCATGTCGATCTCGTCGAGAATGACGATCGTCACGTCGGTGCAGTGATCGACGGCCTGCCAGAGGCGCTTGTAGTAGTCGCCGGTCCCGAGCCCCCGGTCGGGGACGGTGACCCCGCTCGCGTCGGGTTCGTTGACGATCTGAGCGATCGTCTTGACGATGGAGGCCTCGGTGTTCTGCTCCCCGCAGTCGATGAAGGCGTATTTCACGGTGACGTCGTCGTGTTCGGCCTCGGTGATCACGCGCTGGGTGACCGACCGCGAGATGAGCGACTTGCCGGTACCGGTCTTGCCGAAGATGAACAGGTGGTTGGGCTCGCTCCCAAAGATCGCCGGGTTCAGGGCGTCCGCAACCCGTTGCATCTGTTCGTCGCGACCGACGATCCGGTCCGGCCCGGGCAGGTGCGTGATCTCGAGCAGACGCTCGTCGGCGAAGACGGGGTCGTCGTACCGAAAGAGCGGATCTCGATCGTCGTTGGCGGCCATTGCAGTGGCCGGCCTTTTCAACTCGACTGAAATAAAGCTGTGGAGATCGATCGCGGATGTAAACACGTCGGGTAAGCGACTCGAGCGCCCGTTTTCGACCACCTGGCCGTCCGTCCGGCGATCCGCCGCCCTCGCGCTTCTAACGCCGAAACCGGTCGATTCACAGGACGGGCACCCCCATCGCGGGTGTAAAACCGGCGCGTTCGATCACGAAACCCCCAGTACCGACCGATTCCGAGAGCTGTGTCGCGGTCACTGCGTGTGGTCCGAATCCGAGACTGCAGTCGAAACCGCATCGCTACAGCGGTCGAACGTTCGAATCGGGATTCGCTCGAGGGGGCACACCCCGGTCGCGTTTGTAACGGGAAACGAGTGGGGTGGTCCGATCAGTATTGCCCGATTTGGGCCGTATGAGGCGAACTATCGAACAGCCTTTCATCCGCGATGGTGGTGTGTTCACGAACAGAACCCCCACTCGCAATCACGGTTACAAACGCGAGGGGGGTGTGTCCCTCTCTCACTAATTCCAATCCAACCCGTACAGGGCGATACTGGACGGGAACGATCCCGTTGTACCGGCACAGTCGACGAGGCCACGACTTCGATGGGGTCCACAGTCACGGAAACACACTGTCGGAACACGACGATGGGGATACCGTTCTATCGGACTACCATGTCTCTAGTCTAGTAGTGTTTCTAGACTAGTGTATCTAAGCTAGAGTAGTTGTCCTGAAACGGCAACTGGTCTGACTCGAGCCACCACACGACAGCCGGTCGCGGCCAGTCACGAACGGACTCCTTTTTGCGGTCCCGACCACTACTCCGGCTATGAACCCGCGTCTCGCTTCCGTCGCGTCGGTCGCATCCGTCCCGTCCGGCGGTCTCGGAACGGAGTCACCATCGAACTCGACGACAGCCCCCCTTCGACGAGGCATCGAACGATTTCGCGTCTCGGTCGTCCGCTTTCCGAACCGATGAGTGAGGATATCCCACCTACCGCGGACGCGACGGCGCGAACGGTGCCGGCCGTCGCCGTCGTCGACGCCCAGTCGCCGGGGAACGTTGGCACGATCGCCCGCTCGATGAAGAACTTCGGCTTCGAGGAGTTGCTGTTGATCGACCCGCCCGAACTCGATCCCGACGGCGAGGCCTACGGCTACGCGGGCCACGCTCGAGAGGATGTCCTACCCGAGGCCGAGGAGATCACGTTCGATCACCTCGTCGAGAACTACCATACAATCGGCTGTACGGCGGTGACCAACGAGGACGATCGCAGCCACACGCGGTTTCCCTACTCGACCCCCGCGGAGTTGGCCGACCGGCTCCCGACCGTCGAAGCACCGACCGCACTCGTGTTCGGCCGCGAGCGCGTCGGGCTGACCAACGCGGAACTCGCCCGGATCGACGAGATCTGTTCGATCCCCGCGAGCGCGGCCTACCCCGTCCTCAACCTCGGGCAGGCCGCGACCGTCACGCTCTACGAACTTCGGTCGCTCGCGCTCGAGGCAACGCAGTTACCGGACGTCGAACGGGTTCGTGCCCCCGAGGCAACCGTCGACCGACTCTACGGCCAGTGGGACGACCTGCTGACCGAGATCAACCACCCCGACGAGAAACGCGACAAGACGATGCGGATGCTCAGACGGGTGTTCGGTCGGGCGGACCTGACCGAACGCGAGGCCAACACCCTGCTCGGTCTCCTCCGCCGCGCGACCGAGCGGCCGGCCGAGGACTGACCGTTGAGGTGGCGCTCGGGCTGTCAACGCTGCTAAATATCGGCGATAACGGCCGGTACAATAATACGGTTTCAGTGACCATCACCTGACCATGACTACCTATCGCCGACGAGCGACGCTGGGACTACTTGGAACGGGGATGGCGTTGCTGGCCGGTTGTTCCGGATCGTCCGACGACGGTAACGGCTCCGACGACGACACCGAAGACGAGTCCGACGAATCGGCCGGTGACGCGGACATCGACGGTGAGAACGGTGACCTTCCCGCCTACGCCTCGATTCTCCCACAGAGCGACGACCCGTCGTACTTCTACGGTGCGATCGACGGCGCGACGCTCGATACCCTGCTCAACGACGAGGGTGCAGCCGAAGGCAACGAGCCGACGGATCCCCTGCTCGGGAACCCCGTCATCATGGCAGTTCTGTTCGGCAACTTCGGCAGTCGCGCCTCCCGCCAGGCCTACGTGAACAACGATCAGACGGCCGCCGACGAGGGCGTGCTGGTCGACGCCAACGGCGTCTACGCCGTCAAGGGCCAGTACGATCAGGACGGGCTCGCCGCCGACCTCGAGTCGGCCGGTTACGCGGCCGAGAGCGACACCGACGCGTATTCGGTCTACAGCGACCCCGACTCCGGCGAGGCCGTCGGCGTCTCCGAGGAAGTGTTCGCGGTCACCTCGCCAAACCCGAACGACGACGGCTTCGAGCCGATCGCCGCCGTCGAACGCGTCCTCGAGACGGCCGTCGGCGATCGGGAGCCGAAACACGCCGTCGACGAGGACTTCGAGTGGCTCCTTCGTGCCAGTTCGACCGACGGCATGGCGCTCTGTCGGTACACGGAAACCGAGGCGTTCGATCCCGCGACCCTCGGCAACGAACAGGTGTCCTCGGACAGCCTCGAGTTCGCCTTTGGCGCGTTCGAGGGGGCAAACGGCGCACATCAACAGCTCTCGCTCGGCGACGGCGACGCGACCGCAAGCGCCGTCGTCACCTACGCCGACGAGGCCAGCGTCGACCGCGACCGCCTCGAGTCGGCGCTGGGAACCGACGCCGATTCGGTGACGTTCGAACAGGACGGATCGGCCGTCGCGGTCGACGCCGAGTACAGCGGCGATCTGGTCGAGGAGTAAATCTGCGAACGCGCCGGGGAGACGGCGTCGAATCCGTCGCGTTCGCGACCAAAACGGAGTAGTCGAGGGTACTGTTACTGCGGGGCACTGTTACTGCGGGGCACTGTTACTGCGGGGCACTGTGACTACGGGTCCCTATGACTGCGGCGGCGTCTGCCCTTCCGCCGTCGTCTTGGACGCCGTCACCTGGGCGACGTACCGCCCGGAGTCGGTCACCTGCCCGACCCAGCCGCAGTCGCCACAGGCAAACAGTCCCTGGCCGTCGATCAACTCCCCGCCGCAGTCGGGACACGGGTCCGAGATCGTCCCATCCGGCGCACCGTCGGCGTCGGTCGCTGCTCCGGCATCGACCGGCTCGAGCGGGGTCGGCACCGCGCCGGTCCGAAGCGTCGCGATCGCCTCGTCGGTGGTGTAGGTCTCCTCGGTCCGCTCGTCGGTGTGAGGGAAGACCCCGACCAGATCGTCGTCCTCGTAGATCTCGAGACACAAAAGCGGCGTCACGAGCCGCTCGCGGGTCTCACCGGTGATCTGCGAGGTCGTTTCCCGCTCCCGAAACGGCGGGCGGACGCTCACGCCGCGGCGATCGGCCCACTGCTCGAACCGTTCGTAGTTCTCGAGGACCTCCTGATGGGGGCTCTCTTCGGAGAGCGCGACCTCCTTGGGCCAACTCCGCAACAGCAGGTCGTCGATCGCTCCCTCGTCCTCGCAGGCTTGTAGCGTCTCGATCTGCTCGTCGATCGGCTCGAGAAGCAGGGGTGCGCGCACGTGACACACCACAGTACGGTCCGTATGGTCGGTTTTGCGCTGCATCGTTCTCAGTCAGGTTGTCGGGCAACGTGCGTGCTAATAACTGTTTCCGACGGTGCAGATACGGCCAAGTCCCGATCGACCCGACGAGGCTGTCCGTACGGTGGCAAACCGGTTAGTGCCTGCCTCGAGACGTGGCCGATCACGGGGTCGTGGAAGACGCTCCGTCGAGCGCCGAGCGAAGCACGGACCGCAGCGCCTTGCGTTTGATCATGACGAAGCCCGCGAGGATCGTCACCAGGCCGACGAGCGTGAGCGAGTCGACGAGATATCCCAGCGCGACCCAGCTTACCCCCATCGCAACTACCGGCTCGGCGTAGCTGACCAGGATGACCTGCGTCGCGCCGGTTCGCTCGAGCAGTTCGAAGTAGAGGAAGAACGCGAACACGCCGGAGACGAGCGTCAGGTAGCTAAACGAGAGGACCGTCGCCGACGTCAGTTCGATCGCTGCGACCGACTCCCCGCGCAGGAACGCCCAGCCGAGCAACACGCCGGCCCCGATGAGCATCGCCCACGCCTGGAGCGTCTCGATCGGGAGCGCCGAGTCGATCGGGCGGACGAGGACGCTCCCGAGCGCGAACGCGACGGCCGAGCCGAACACGAGGACAGCGCCGACGGTCACGTCGCTTCCGAGCGCGGCCGATGACGGCTGGACGACAGCGATCACGCCCACCAGACCGAGTATCAAGCCTGCGATCCCTGCAGGTGCCAGCCGCTCCTCCGGGAGTACCACGCCGGCGAACCCTGCCGTCAGGATCGGGGCCGTGCTAACGATCGTCGCCGCGACCGCGCCCGACACGTACAGTTCGCCGAGATACAACAGGCCGTGATAGAGCGCGATGACGAACGTGCCGGCGACGGTAACTGCCGCCCACTCTCCACGGCCCGCCGGTCGAACCCGATCGTTCACCACGGCCGCGTATGCGAAGACGATCGCGCCCGCGATCGCGTACCGAAGGCCGGCGAACAGGAGCGGCGGAACGTACTCGAGTCCGATCTCGATCGCGACGAACGAACTGCCCCAGCATAGCGCGAGTATCGAAAAGAGTGCCGCATCACGGCACCCATCTGGAATCCAATCGATTGTACTCATATCTCCTTCGAAAATCACGGTCGTATTTAGACCCTTCTACAATCGAGCGGTGTTTTGAGAATCAAGAACCACACATATGAATTCATTTCGAGTTGGACGCCGATAATCGGCCGATAGTTGGAGAAATATGCAATTACATAAGCCGGAAAACACATGTCGGTCGGGGTCGAACCTCGTCCATATGGACGAACGCGACGTGCGCCTCCTCAAGGCGATCGCCGAACTCGAGACGGGAAGTCCCGAACGGCTCCACGAGGCGACCGACATTCCGATCTCGACGATCCACTACCGTCTCAACAACCTCCGAGAGGAGGGCATCATCGAGAACGACCGCTACGATATCGATCTCGAGGCACTCGGGCTGGGCGTCACCGTCCTGATCGAGGTTCACGCGGACTATCGGGGCTCCTACGAGACGTTCGCGGATCGGCTCCTGACCGTCGAGGGGGTTACGAACGTCTACTTCACGATGGGAGAGACGGACTTCATCGTCGTCGCACGCCTGAGCGACAGCGGCATGGTCGAACGCCTGATCGCCGAGTTCGAACAACTCGAGGGCGTCGAACGGACCGACTCGACGTTCGTCATCTCGGCGATCGAAGAACGGGACGCACTCCAGAGCTACGAGTTAGAGACGCTGCTCGAGGAACTCGTCGATGAGTGAGAACCGCGGCGTCGGTAGCACTGCGCCTCGAGCGAGTTACGCTCGTTTCTGAATCTCCTCGCGCAGGAGTTCGCTCACGAGGTCGCCGTCGGCCTTCCCGCGGAGCGCGCCCATGCACTCGCCCATGAGTCCGGAGAAGGCCTGCATGCCCTCCTCCTCGACTTGGCCCGCGTTGCGTTCGACGACCTCGACGACGGCCTCGCGGACTTCGTCCTCCTCGGCTCCGCCGAGTCCGGCGTCCTCGGCCGCTTCTTCGGCCGTCCGGTCCGGCTCCTCGGCCAGTGCCGCGAGCAGATCCGGCACGCCCTCGTTCGGCAGGTCGCCGTCCTCGACCAGCCGGAGAACGCCCTCGAGGTGGTCGCGGGTCAGGTTCTCGACGGGCGCGCCGTCACGACGGACTTCGGTCAGCGTCGACTCGAGCGTCGTCGCGGCCAGCGTGGGATCGATTCCGCCGCCGACGACGTCCTCGAACAGCGGCATGTACTCGCCGTAGGCGACCTGTTCGGCCAGCCCCGCGCCGAGGTCGTACTCGTCCTGATACCGCTCGACCTTCTCGGTCAACAGTTCGGGTTCGGGCACCTCGCTCGGGTCGGGCTCGACCGGCGGCACGTCCGTCTCGGGGTACATCCGCGCCGCGCCGGGCAGGGGGCGCAGATAGCGGGTCGTCCCGTCGTCGTTCGCGCCGCGGGTCTCCTCGGGGACGCCCTCGAGGGCGGTCTCGGCACGCTCGGCGGCGGCCTCGATCGCCGATTCCGCAACCTCGGTGTCGGCGGCGACGATGGCGACGGCGTCCTCGGGTTCGGCACCGACGGCAGCACGCAGGTCGGTGACCTCGTCCTCGGTGACGCCGTACGCCGGCAGTTCGTCGGTGTGGAAGATCCCGCCCGCGCCGTGGCGCTTCGCGTGATCGGAGAGTTCGGTCCCGAGCCGGCGGTCGGGGGCGATTTCGCGGCCGACGATCCCGTCGAAGCCATAGAGCGGCACCGCCGTGACGGCACCGCCCGAGTTCAGCGCCCCCGAGATGACGCCGCTGTCGGTGTCCTCGAAGACCCCGGTCACGTCCTGTACCTCGCCGACCGACGCCTCGCGCTCCTCCAGTTCGGCCGCGATCTTGACGAGTTCGGCCTGTCGGGCCACCTCGTTGCGGACGATGTCGTCGATGTCGTCGAGGCTCTGGACGCCCTTGATCTCGACGCGGGCACCCTCCTCGATGGAGACGTTGACGTCCTGGCGGATCGTCCCCAGGCCGCGCTTGACCTTCCCGGTCGAACGCAGCAGCATGCCGATCCGCTCGGCGGCCTCGAGGGCCTGCTCCGGCGTCGAGATGTCGGGCCTCGTCCCGATCTCGACCAGCGGGATCCCGAGCCGGTCGAGACTGTAGCGGACGCCGTCGTCGGTCTCCTCGACGCGCTGGGCGCTTTCCTCCTCGAGCATGAGGTCTTCGATGCCGACCGCTCCTGCACTGGTCTCGATCGCGCCGCCGGTGGCGATCAGCGACGAGCGCTGGAAGCCCGTCGTGTTCGAGCCGTCGACGACGATCTTGCGCATGACGTGGGCCTGGTCGACCGGGCTCATGTCCATGAGCTGGGCGATCTCGAGGACGGTTTCGAGGGCTTCCTCGTCCAACTCGTGGGGCGGCTCGTCGTCCTCCTCGACGAGACAGGTCGTGTCGTAGGCGAGGTACTCGAACTCGCGGTCGACCATGCTCTCCTCGACGGCGGCGTCGTCGAGTTCGCCCAGTTCGCTCCGGGTGGGGTGGAGATAGCGCGAAAACGTTCGCGTCGACGCCTCGGGCTCGCGAAGCTCGGTCGGACACTGACAGAACAGCTTCGTCGCCGTGTCGAGTTGCTGGTGGATCTCCAGCCCGGCGACGAGTCCGAGCTCGTCGTAGTCGTACTCGGTCATTGGCGGCCACTCGGTGGCGGAGGGGTAAAAAACCGTCCAGTCCGCGCCGCCAGCTCCGTCCACTCGGGACTGGCCCGCAGTCAATCGTCTGCGTCGCCGTCAGTCGTCGGAGGACTCCCGCGAGTCGGCCGGGGGCGACGATCGCGATAGCGACCGATCCGCACCGACCGTCGAGACAGCCTCGAGGACGCGACTGCCCGGCACCTCGAGTCCGCGTTCACGATACCGTTCGTAGCGCTCTCGCGCTTCGCCGCCGGCGAAGTTCCGGTCGGCGAACGGCCGCGTCTCCACCAGCACGAGCGAGTCCGTCTCGTCGAGCGGGTCGAGCAGCGACTGGGTGCCCGCCCCGACGACGAAATCCGCGAGAACTGTCGCCCCAGCTGCCCGAATCAGCGACTCGACACTCTCTAACTCCGCGTTACTCGGCCGGGCGAACGGCTCGGTCTCGACGGTTTCGACGCCGAGCGAGCGGGCCGTCTCCGCCGCCGCGTCGCCGCTCGAGACCGGGCCGACCGAGACGCCGACGCCCGCGGCCTCGAGGCGGGCGATGACGCCGGCCGCAGCGGTGCCGGTCCCTAGGACGTGGACCCGGTCCGGCAGCGGCCCCGCCTCGCGGTCGGCCGCGAACGCGGTCACCGTCTCGGTCCCGGTCACCGGACTCGGCGTCACGACCGCGTTCGCGTCGAACGAGTCCGCGAGCGCCTCCCGCGTCAACACGCTCGAGGGCGGGCCGTCCGCCGCGACCCGCCCGTCCGCGAGCAACACGAGCCGATCGCAGTAGCGGGCGGCCAGCTCGAGGTCGTGGATCGCCGCGACGACCGTCCGACCGCCCTCGACCAGCTCCCGGACCAGCTCGAGCGTCTCGACCTGGTGGTTCACGTCGAGGCTCGCGGTGGGTTCGTCCAGCAGCATCACCGGGGTCTCCTGGGCGATCGCCCGCGCCAGCACGACCCGCTGGCGCTGGCCGCCGCTGACCTCGTCGATCGGCCGATCGGCCAGTTCGGCGGTCCGGGTCCGCTCGAGGGCGCGCTCGACCGCGGCGCGGTCCTCGGGCGTCGCCGACGAGAACCGGGAGCGATGCGGGTGTCGCCCCATCTCGACGACGTCGCGGACGGGGAAGGAAAACGACAGCGTCGTGTCCTGGGGCACGACCGAGACGAGCCGGCTCGAGGCCCGCGAGGAGAGTCCGTGAACGTCGGTTCCGTCGATCGCGATCGACCCCGAATCGGGCGCGAGCGCCCCGCTGATCAGCCGCAAAAGGGTGGTCTTGCCGGCCCCGTTCGGGCCGACGAACCCGACGAACTCGCCGGGCTCGATAGTCAGTGACACGTTCTCGAGGACTGCGAGGTCGCCGAACGACAGCGAACAGTCCGTGATCGAGATCGACGCCGGCTCGAGGTCGTCATCTCGGTCGCGGCCGGCACCGGAGTCGCGGTCGGCCGGCGTCACACCGAGTACACCTCCCGGCGCGTGAGCAGGAACAGGAAGAAGGGGGCACCGAGCGCCGCCGTGACGATGCCGACCGGGACCTCGGTCGGGCCGGCCGGCCACCGCGCGATCGTGTCCGTGACGACCAGAAACGACGCGCCGGCGAGCGCGCTCGTCGGGAACAGGATCCGGTGGTCCGGGCCGACGAGCAGCCGCATGATGTGGGGGACGACCAACCCGACGAACCCGATGACGCCCGTGACGGCGACCCCCGCCGCGGTGACGACGCTCGCGAGCGCGAGCAGGACGAGTTTGGTCCGCTCGACCTCGACCCCGAGGTGGTGGGCGTCCTCCTCGCCAAGCAGGAGGACGTTCAGTTCCCGCGCGTACGTTGCCAGCACGAGCGCGCCGGCGAGCGACACCGGGAGCGCGAACGTGACGTCGTTCCAGCCCCGGTTTGCCAGGCTCCCCATCAACCAGACGACGGCTTCCCTGAGGCCGTCGCCGCTGTGGATGAGCATGTACGAGATCATCGCGCCGAGAAAGGCCTGCACGGCGACGCCGGCGAGCAACAGCGTCGCGACCGGCGTCTGTCCGCCCTCGGTCGCGATCGCGTAGACGAGAAACGCCGTCGCGAGCGCGCCGACGAACGCGGCCAGATGGAGGCTGCCGAACGGAACGAGCGCGGGAAAGGCGATGGCCGCGACCGCGCCGGCCGCACCGCCCGAGGAGACGCCGATGATCGACGGATCGGCGAGCGGGTTCCGGAAGAACCCCTGCATCACCGTCCCCGCGGCGGCGAGCGCGAACCCGACCGTCGCGGCGAGGACGATCCGCGGCAGTCGCAGTTGCACGACGATGTACTCGTGGGTCTTCTCGACGGGAAACGAGAACGCGGACGAAAACTCGAGGCCCGGAACCGGCACGGGCCATCCGAACAGGGGCAGCGTCGCGGTCCCAACTTCGATCCCGGACGGGACGGCGACGCCGTTGAGGATCGCCATCGCAACGGTCGCCGGCTCGATCCGGACCGGTCCGAGGGCGGCGCTGCCGATGACGACGGCCACGAGCAGGACGCTCAGTCCTGCTGACCACACTGCCGTTCGGTGCCGTCGCTGCATTCGTCTCAACCTCGCTTGCAGTAGGCAAATATTTGTTGAAGTGGGGTAGATGTACTCCCGATGCAACGACAGCTAGCCGTTATTCTGACAGTTCTCCTTACAGTTTCGGCGATCGGGCCCGCCGTGGCCGGCGCCGGAACTGGGACCGGAGCAGCCGTACAAGACGCCGAGGTACAGTGTGACTATCCGCTCACGATGACCGACGCGACCGGCGAGGACGTGACGATCGAGGACGAACCCGAGTCGGTCGTCACGCTCTATCCGGGCGACGCACAACTCGCCTACTCGATCGGTGCCGAGGACACGGTCGTCGGCATGCCCGTCGGCCAGTACACCGAGTCGCTCGAGGCCGGCGACAGGACCGACATCACCAAAGACGACGGCGTGACTCCCGTCGCCGAGGAGATCATCAGCCTGAATCCCGACGTCGTCCTCGCCGCGAACGTCGCTCTCTACAATCAGGATCTCCTCGAGCAACTCGAGGACGCCGGGATCACGGTCGTCGTCCTCGACCGAGCGACCTCGCTCGAGGACGTTCGCGAGAACGTCCGCGTGACCGGGCAGGTGACCGGCGAGTGTGACGGTGCCGAGGAGACGCTCCAGTGGATGAACGAGCGACTCGAGATCTACGAGAACGCGCTCGAAAACGAGTCCGCACCGCTCGCGTACTACGACGGCGGCGAGAGCGGCGACACCCACGGCACGGAGACGTTCCAGCACGACGTGATGACGACGGCCGGCCTGACCAACCTGGCGGCCGAGGAGGGCCAGGTAGAATGGGGACAGATGAACTCGGAGGTCGTCGTCGATGCGAACCCCGAGTGGATCGTCTACCCCGACAGCGACCGCTGGGATGCGCCGCCGTCGACGGCTGACCTCGATGGAGTGACCGCCATCCAGGAGGACAACATCGTCGCCGTCGACGATAACGCGATGAGCCAGCCCGGTCCCAACGTCGTCTACGCGATCGAGACGATCATCGAGACCGTCCATCCCGACGTGTACAGCGAGATCGAAGGCGACCTCGAGGCGGTCGACGAGGAGTACCGCGACGACGGAAACGAGTCGGACGGCGGATCGGAGAGCGACGGGGATAACGAGAGCGCTATCCCCGGGTTCGGCACTGCCGCCGCACTGATCGCCCTGTTGGCCGCCGCCGGCTTCGTTGCCCGGCGACGATAGCGTCCGCGGTTCTTTCTGTCTCCCGTTCGGTTCGCCGTACCCCCGCACTGACGTATCGTTTTGAAAAGGGTTTACTCGCCGGACCGCACAGGAACGCGCATGGTCGAGAACGTCATCTGGCCCGCCTATCTCGATGCGGCCCTCTCACGGGCCGAGGGACGGCGCGTGGCCGAGGACCTGGCGGTCGAGGAACCGACGGTCGACGAGATCGCGAAGGCCGTCCAGCAGATCGGGTACGACGCCACGATCGAGCGGGACAAGGCCTACTCGCGGGAACACTGGGCCGACCGGGGCCGGGTCGTCGTCCGCGGGGCCGACGACTCGACGAAGAACGACCTCGTCCAAGCCGTCGCGGCGTACGTCGTCGCGATGCGCGAGTGAGATGCGCCGGGTTGGAAGCGTCGTCCGCACCGCACAGGGCCTCGCGGTCCTCCGGGCGGACGAAACGGACGGCGACGCCCACCGCGACGAGATCGGGACGACGGTCCTCGACGACGACCTCGAGGCGATCGGCCGCGTGGTCGACGTCTTCGGACCGGTCTCGCGGCCGTATCTGGCGGTAACGCCTGACGACGGCGTCCACTTGCCCGCACTGGTCGGATCGACGCTGTACGCGCGGTAGCGGTCGCTTCTCTCGGACACTCCTCGTCACCGCCCGGCCCTCGAGTGAAAAAGCCGATATAAGCGGGGTTCGAACCCCGCCGCATGAACGATCGGAGCCGGATCCTCGCGGCCGTCGGCGCGACGGTCCTGCTGTTCGTCGCCGTCCAGATCGGTGCCCTCGCGCTGGTCGAACCGTTCGACCAGTCGGGACGACAAGCCGTCGAGAACCCGCAGGATCCGACCAACAGCATCTTTTACGTCGGTATCATGCTCGTCGCGACCGCGCTGATGCTCGCCGCCTTCCGGTACGACCTCGAGGGGCTGATCAGACTCCTACTGGTCGGTGTCAGCGTGATGATCTCGTGGTACGTCTTCGCCGAACTCGTGCCCGCCCTCGTCGAGCCGATCGCCCCGGCCAGCGTTGCCGACGGACTCGCCGTCCTCGCCTCGCTGGCCGTCGGTGCCGCCCTGCTGTGGTATCCCGAGTGGTACGTCATCGACGGCGCGGGGATCGTGATGGGAGCCGGTGCCGCCGCCCTCTTCGGGATCAGTTTCGGGCTCCTGCCGGCCCTATTGTTACTCTCGGTGCTGGCCGTCTACGACGCCATCAGCGTCTACGGCACCGAACACATGCTCGATCTCGCCGAGGGCGTGATGGACCTCAAGATCCCGGTCGTCCTCGTCGTGCCGACGACGCTGTCGTACTCCTATCTCGCGGCCGGCAGCGCCGAGGACGCCCTCGAGGACGAAAGTGCCGCCGACGGCGGCCAGCCGGTCGCCGAACACGAGGACGCGGGCGACGACGGGACGGCCGCGGACGGGAGCGACGGCGAAGCGGCCGAAGACGACGATGGGACAGCCACGACCGACGACGAAGCAGTCGAGGATGACGTCCTCGAGCGCGACGCCTTCTTCATCGGGCTGGGCGACGCCGTCATCCCGACGGTACTGGTCGCCAGTGCGGCGTCGTTC
Organism: Natrinema thermotolerans; assembly: GCF_031165565.1. Taxonomy (NCBI): domain Archaea; kingdom Methanobacteriati; phylum Methanobacteriota; class Halobacteria; order Halobacteriales; family Natrialbaceae; genus Natrinema; species Natrinema thermotolerans. The sequence goes on from NZ_CP101873.1 coordinate 358,682, forward strand.
CTCGAGGCCGGGGCGATCGCGGTTCCGGGGCTCGCGCTGAATCTGGCGGCGCTTGGCGCGTCGCTGGGGACGATCGCCGGCTTGCTCGTCCTGATGTACATGGTGATCGAGGGGCGGGCCCACGCGGGCCTCCCGCTGTTGAACGGCGGGGCGATCGGGGGCTATCTGCTCGGCGCGCTCGCCAGCGGCGTCTCGATCGCGACCGCGATCGGCTTCTGACCGCAGGTGCTTATCGCTCGACCACGGTGACGCCGCGAACCTCGAACCGAGCGCCGCCGTTCCGTCCCGACGCGATCGAGATCGACCAGCCGTGGGCGTCGACGACGTCGCTGACGATCGCCAGCCCGAAGCCCGACCCACCGGCGCTGGAGTACCCCGATTCGAACACCGCCGCCCGCTCGTCGGGCGGGATTCCGGGACCGTCGTCTTCCACGTAGAACCCGTCGTAGTCGGCCGCTTCGCCCGACCAGTCCGTGGGCCGCGTTCCGCCCTCGACCGCTTTCGCCGCCTCGTCGTCGCGGTCCCCGTCGGCGGCCGTCGATTCGAGGGCCCCGACCTCGATACGGGGGCCGTCTCCCCCGTGTTCGACGGCGTCCTGACGAGTTCGGGAGTCAGGGCTTGTCGAACCGTGTTCGACAGCGTTTCGAAACAGGTTCTCGAAGAGGTGTGTCAGCAGCGACGGATCGGCACGGATCGCGATGTCGTCGACGACGTCGACGCTCGCGCCGTCCGTGCGGACGGTGGTCCAGGCAGTCTCGACGGCCCGCGAGAGCGCCAGAAGTTCGGTCTCCTCGACCGCGTCGATCGTCGTGAGGTGCAGCGCCTCGTCAATGATCGACTCCATACGCTCGAGCGAGGCGCGCAACGGGTTCTCGTCGCTGTCGTCGCCGAGGTCGACGCCGTCGTCCAGTTCGAGCATCTCCGTGTGCGCCAGCGCAACGGACAGCGGGTTCCGGAGGTCGTGAGAGAGCAGTGTGGCGAACGACTCCATCCGGTCGGCCTGTTCCTGCGTCCGCCGCTCGAGGAGTTTGCGTTCGGTGATGTCCACGTGCATGACGAGGACGAACCGCTCGCCGCCGTGGTCGTACGGTCTGGCATCCAGCAGGTACCAGCCGTCCTCGCCCGGCGTGTGGCAGGGGTACTCGAGGCGGAACGACTCGCTGTCGCCGGCGGCGATCGCGCGGATCCCGCGTGCGGTTTCGACCGCATCGGGATCGTCGCTCGCCTCACAGACCGCGAGATAGTTACTCCCGACGCCGCCCGCGCTCCGTGCCAGTCCCTGTTCGTCGCCGAACGACTCCCAGGATTCGTTCGTGTAGACGATCGTACCGCCCGTATCGAGAATCGCGACGCGGGCGGCCAACGCATCGAAGCCGGCGGCGACCAACGAGTCCTCGCCTGAACTACTCATTACCCACTCTTGGAGCGGGATCTACTTGAGGGGTGTGCTACCGACCGACTATCGAGAACCGGTCGATCCATCCGGGCCCGCCCTCACTCGCCGTCGGGGAGCCGATACGTCGGGCCGTCGTCCGAATCCTGTACCTCGATTCCCAGCGCCGCGAGTTCGTCGCGGAGTTCGTCGGCGCGCTCGTAGTTGCCCGCCTCGCGTTCCCGTTCGCGGACCTCGAGGACGAGTTCGACGACGTCGCCGGCGAGTTCGGCCGAGCCGGTCGTCGACCCGTCGAAGGAGAGCCCGAGGATCCCGCCCAGTTCGTCGAGCGCCTCGACGGCCCGGCGGAGCCCGCGGTAGTCAGCTCCCTCGTCGCCGACCGCCTCGAGGTGGCGGTTGATCGCCGTCGCGACCGACAGCAGCGCCGACTGTGCTTCCCGCGTGTTGAAGTCGTCGTTCATCGCGGTCCTGAAGGCCTCGCGGGCGTCGGCGACCGCCTCACGCAGCGTCAGGTCTTCGGCCTTCGAACTCGCCGCGGGTGAGTCGAGCGTCTCGGCGGCGGCCTCGTAGGCCCGCTCGAGCTGTTCCCACCGCTCTTCGGCCTCGGCGATCGTCTCGTCGGAGTAGAGCTGTTGGCTGTTGTAGGAGCCGGCGGTCAGGAAGGTCCGCATGACGTTTGCCCCCCAGCGGTCGATCGCCTCCGCGACCGTGACGAAGTTGCCCAGACTCGAGGACATCTTCTCCTCGTCCATCTGGAACAGTTCGCAGTGGAGCCAGTAGTTCGCGAACTGCTGCTCCGTCGCGGCCTCGGACTGGGCGATCTCGTTCTCGTGGTGGGGAAAGACCAGATCGCGGCCGCCGACGTGGATGTCCAGCGTCTCGCCAAGGTGGGTCATGCTCATCGCCGAACACTCGATGTGCCAGCCGGGCCGGCCCTCGCCCCACGGGGAGTCCCAGGTCAGGCCCTCGGGCGGGTCGCCGCCGTGGTCGACGCCCTCGTGGCGGTGTTCCGCGACGGCGTCGGGATCGACGCCGCCGGCCTTCCAGAGCGCGAAGTCCGCGGGGTGGCGCTTCTCCGAGCGCTCGTCCGGGTCGCCCTGTGACTCGATCTCGGTCAGCTCCTGGTTCGAGAGCTTGCCGTACTCCTCGAAGCTCGTCACGTCGAAGTAGACCGACCCGTTGGACTCGTAGGCGTAGCCCTTCTCGATCAGCGTCTCGACGAGGTCGACGATCTCGGGGACGTGTTCGGAGACGCGCGGGTAGACCTCGGCGCGCAGGAGGTTCAGCGAGCGCATGTCCTCGATCGTCCGCCGAACGTAGCTCTCGGCGACCTCGCGTTCGTCCGCGCCGAGGTCGTCCTCGCCGACGCGGGCGACGATCTTCTCGTTGACGTCGGTGAAGTTCTCGACGTGACGCACGTCGTAGCCGAGTTGCTCGAGCCAGCGGTGCATGACGTCGACGTGGACCCACGAGCGGGCGTGGCCCAGATGTGGCGGGTCCGAGACCGTCAGGCCACAGTAGTAGAGCAAGACGTTTTCCGGGTCCTGTGGCTCGAACGGCTCTTTTTCGCCCGTCAACGTGTTCGTCACGTGCAGGGTCATTGGGCTCACTTCCCCCGGACGACAGTTAAACGGTGTGATGCACCGCGAACGCGGCGATTACCCGGGACCGAACGGTCGATTCGGCTCGGAATCAATCGAGGTACTCGAGGTCACCGAACCGCTCGCGGTTCATCGTCGTGACGACGAACCGCCGCAGCGTCTCGATCAGTTCCGCTTCCGTCTCGTAGGTCTCGATGCGGAGGTCCCACCGAGTCCGCGCCGATCGGATCATCTCGCTGGTCACGTTCGCCTCGCGAACGAAGACGATCCGGTCGCTTCCCGTCTCCGCGACGGCCTCGAGAATGCTCCCCGCCTCCTCGCCGACGCCGAAATTGTGGCCGAGAAACGGCAGGACGAACGCGGTCGCGTTCGCACACCGCGTGTACTCGATGCTCTGGGTCACCGCATCGACCTCGTCCGTATCGATATCGGCGTCGACCGCGAGGAACGCGTTCACCCCCGGATCCGCCCGGAGCGATCCCTGGACTCGACGCAGGAGCGCCTTCGCCTCGTCGATCTCGTCCTCGTTCTGGAAGAACCGTTCGAAGGGGCTGGGCAGGTCTTCGACCGCCACGTCTTGCAGTTCCTCGTCGGTCAACACGTAGTTCAGGTTGAACGATTTGTACGGCCCCATCAGATAGAGCAAAAACCGGTCGTACCCGACGGTTCCGAGCCGATCGGCGATGAAATCCCGGGTGATCTCCCGAGTCATACCTCGAGCGACTCGCGGTTAGTATATAAATAGGGGTGTTTTCAGCGAACGTTGGCTTGACAAAGACTAAAAACGGAGAGCGAGTAGGCATCGGTACGATGGGGACGAAACACACTCGGGCCGACGACGCCCCGGACGATCCGAACGATCTCCTCCCGGAGCGAAGCGTCCTCTCCCTCGAGGAGTACCTCGAGATGCAGGCCGCGGTCGGGAACCGAACCCGGTTCGAGATCCTCTATCGACTCTCTCACACGGACGAGCTGACGCCCACGGAGCTGGATTCGATGATCGACGTCGACGACAGTACGCTCCACTACCACCTCGGCAAGCTCCGCGAGGTCGGGCTCGTCGAGAAACGAGCGCGTTCGGAGCGGGACAGCGACGGCCTCTACACCTACTACAGGGCGACGATCCTCGGCGAGGTCATCCTCGAACACGGGGTCGAAGAACTCCTCCGCCGCGAGTGGGACTTCGGCGACGCCTACGACAGCAGCGCGGACTGAATTCCGTTCCCCGTCCGTCAGTCCGGGTCGTCGCCGTCGCGGACGACGGCGTTCTCGAGCGCGTTTTCGACCGTCCGCAGCGCCGTCGCCCCCGCGCGTCGATCGACGACGAGGACCATCGTTCCGTCGGCGACGGCCGCGGCGTCCGGCGCGATCCCCTCGACGCCGAGCCGCTCGAGGGCGGCCCCTGTGGCGGCCGCGTCGACCTCGCCCGCCGCGACGATGGCCGTCGAATCGCCGCCGCAGGGGCCGAAGGCCGCGCCGCCGACGGTCACGAGCGCGTCGTCGCGGTCGGCTCCGTCCTCGAGTCGCCCAACGCCGCTTTCCATCCGCACGCGAACGTCGCGGGAGTCGGTCTCGCGGGCGGGCAACTCGTCGGCGTACCGGCGCAGCGCCGTCGCGATCGCGTCGGGATCGCCCTCGATCGGAAGCGAGCGAGCCGCGGCGGTGTAGTTGACGACGCCGGCCCGCAGGGCGGTCCGGAGGAACGGACGGCGGTCGACCGCCCGTCGCGTCTCGGCTGCCAGTGACATAGCGGGGACGGCGTCGCGAGCGATCATAAAGTCGCCGTCATCGTCGCTCGGACGGCTCGCGGTCCCGGGGACGAGTCGCGATCGTTCGACCCCGATCTCGGGGAGAATCGATTCGGCCGACAGTATATACCGTTCCGGTCCCTTGGCTCATCCATGAGCGAGTCCGAATCGGCCCAGTCCCCGGCCGACGCAGTCCGCGAAGACGTGGCGCTGTTCCTCCGCCGGAACTTCCCCCAGATCGAGGCCCACGGCGGCGAGTCCGCGATCACCGAGGTCGACCTCGAGGCGGGGCGCGTCTCGATCGCCCTGACCGGGGCCTGTAGCGGCTGCGGCGTCAGTTCGATGACGACCCAGGCGATCCAGCAGCGACTGCCGGCCGAGGTCGACGCGATCGACTACGTCGACGTCAGCACGGGGTTCGACGGGATGGCCGGCGGATCGTCGGGACGCGACGTGCCCGACGACGTGCCGTTCTGAACCGGTCGCGCCACCGATCGCGACCGCGGCGCTTTTGCCGCGAGCGACCAACCCTCCCCTATGAAGCCAGCAGCCGTCGAGGAGGTCATCGAATCGAACCTCGAGGACGCCGACGCCACGGTCACACACGCGCGGGACGAAGGCGACGAGGACCACCTCGCCGCGACGGTCGTCTCCCCGGTCTTCGACGGGCTCCCGCTCGTCCAGCAACACCAGGAAGTCTACGACGCGCTGGGTGATCACATGACCACCGACATCCACGCCCTCGAGCTGTCGACGTACACCCCCGAGGAGTACGACGACCTCGAGGCCGAATAGATCGATCGGTCGCTCGCGGTCTATTCGCGTCCGTCGAACCCCTGCATTTCTCCCACTGATTTCCGGGAGCGCCCCGTCCGCCTCGAGCGACCGCGGTCGACAGGCGCCGATTTCACGCCGTGAAACGGCTGCACGGGCCGACATGGGCTCGGTGAATGAAAATACGAACGTGCATGCAGCTTTTTCTGGACAATTATATCATTATGTGGCCGATACCGTGAGGTATGGCATCGGCACTGGGCGGGACGGACGAATCGATCCCGACGGACGTAGCGACGACCGACGAGACCGGATTCGATCGCGTTCTCGTCGCGGTCGACGGTGAGACGCCCGCTGCGGTCGGGCGGGTCGCGGTCGCGGAAGCCGCCCGACACGGCGCTCGAGTCGACGCGCTGTCGATCGTCCGCATGACCGCGTCCGTCGACGGCTGGGACGTGATCGTCGAGCGGCGGGAAGACAGCGCCGAGACGGCGCTCGAGGCGGTCGACGACGCGGCCGTCGGGACCGACGTCTCGGTGTCGAAACGGCTCCGCTATGGCGATCCGGCCGCGGAGATCGCCAGCTATGCCGACCACAACGACGTCGATCTCGTCGTGATCGGCGAACCGACTCGGACCGGTCTCCGCCGGTACCTCTCGCCGACCAGCGTCACCGGCCGCGTCCGCCGGGCGTCGTCGGTGCCGGTCCTGACGGTCCCCGCCGACGACTGATCCGGTCCGCTGTCACTGGTTACCGGACCGATCGCAGGACGGCTCGCGGTCGCGCCGGAACTGACTGCCGGCGATCCGTACGACGCCCCCGTCCGTTCGTCCGTCGCTGGCCCCGACGGCGCTCGTCTTTCCGCCCCGTCGGAACCGTAGCTTTATCCACCAGGGTTGACACGAGTCGGACATGGAGACGCTTCATCCCCGCATCAGGCTCATCTGGATCGCCCGCGGCGCGATCGCGGCGGTCGTCCTCGCCGTCGCCCTCGTCGCCCTCGATCAGTGGCGAGTTACCGTCCCGCCGCTCGCGATCGCGGCCGCCGTCGCCGTCGCACTGGTTCTCGCCGTCGGCTACGCCGTCCGCCTCTATCAGGTCTGGCGGTTCGAACTGCAGGACGATGCCCTCTACCTCGAGCGCGGCGTCGTCACGTTCGTCGAGACCGCCGTTCCGTTCGTCCGCGTCCAGCACGTCGACACCCAGTTCGGCCCGATCGAGCGGGCACTCGGCCTCTCGAGCGTCGTGGTCTATACTGCCGGTTCTCGGAACGCCGACGTTCGGATTCCGGGCCTGACGCCGGACCGGGCCCGCAGCCTGCAGGAGACCCTCCGCGAACTGGCCGTCGAGAGCGAGGGCGACGATGCCGTCTGAGACGAACCGACTACATCCCCTCAGTGCCGTGATGCTGGCGCTCCAGCACGGAGCAACCGGCTTCTCGGTCCCGGTCCTGCTCGTGGGGCTGGGCCCCAGCGTTCTCGATATCGATATTGGACCGCTACTGGCGTTGGTCCCGATCGGTCTCGTCGCCGGCGTCGGCTACGGCATCGCGTACTACTACCGGTTCACGTACGAAGTCACCGCGAGTACGTTCGACGTCTCCTCGGGGGTGTTCTCGCGCCGGTCCCGCGAGATCCCCTACCGGCGGATCCAGAACGTCGATATCTCACAGGGGCTCTTCCAGCGGGTGGTCGGCCTCGCGGTCGTCTCGATCGAGACCGCCGGCGGCGGCGACACCGAAGCGACGCTCCGGTTCGTCAGCGAGGACGAGGCGGAGCGGCTCCGGTCGGAAATTCGCCGATTGACGGCCGCCACCGGAGAGAGGACCGCCGACCCCGAGTCCGATCGGCCGGCGTCCGACGAATCGGTCCCGTCCACCGCCGAGCGCACGCGCAAGGACCGCTCCCGAGGCGATGCCGCGCCGACGCTGCTGTTCGACCTCGAGACCCGGGAACTCCTGCTCTACGCGGTGACCTCGTTCCGGTGGGGCGCGGCGGTCTTTCCGATCGCGATACTCGTCTTCCTCGGCGGTGCCGACTCCGGATCGGGGCTCGTGCCCGCGTTCGTCATCGACGCCGCTCGGCCCTTCGGCGGGCCGGAGACGCTCGAGGGCGCGGCGGTCGGCCCACTGCTGGTGTTGGTCGCGGTCACCGCCGTCCAGTGGTCGCTTCTCACCTACGTCTCGAGCGTGATCTACACCGTCGCGAACTACCACGGGTTCCGCCTCGGCCGCGCGGGCGAGGACTTCGTCTACGAGCGCGGGCTGGTCCAGCGCTACAGCGGCTCGATCCCCGCGGAGAAGGTCCAGTCGGTCACGGTCACCGAGAACCCGCTCCAGCGGCTGGTCGGCTACGCCGGCCTCTGGGTCGAGACGGCGGGCTACGGCCCCGACAGCGGCGGCGGCAGCCAGTCGGCGGTCCCGATGGCGAAACGGGACCGCGTCTACCGGTTCGCCGAGAACCTCACCGGTGCCGAGTCGCCCGACTTCCGCGGTCCGCCGACGCTGGCTCGCCGCCGGTATCTCGGCCGGTACGCCATCGTCGCGGCCGTGATCGTCGCCGTCGCGTTCGGCCTCGCACGGGTCTCGACGTTCGACCGCTGGTATCTCACGGCCGTCGTTTTCCTCGCCGTACCGCCCGCCGCCTACCTCAAGTACGCCAACCTCGGCTACTTCGTCGGCGACGACCACCTCGTGATCCGCAGCGGGTTCTGGAAGCGCCGGACGACCGTGATCCCCTACTACCGGATCCAGACGGTCTCGACCCGGCGCTCGGTCTTCCAGCGTCGGCTCGGGCTCGCCTCGCTGGCCGTCGACACCGCCAGCTCGCGCACCTTTGCGTGGGGGTCCCCGACGATCTACGACATCGACCTCGAGACGGCCCGCGAGATCCACGACACCGGCCGGGAACGGCTCCAGTCGGCGCTCCGCGAGCGCGCCCGGACGGACGATCTCGGCCTTTCGGTGGATTTTACGTGACTCGCTCCGACGCTCCGCGTATGGCAGACGGAGACGATTACCGACTCGAGGAGGACAGCCTCGGCGAGATGCAGGTGCCCGCGGACGCCTACTGGGGGGCACAGACCCAGCGCGCGATCCAGAACTTCCCCATCTCGGGGATCACGTTCAGTCGGCGGTTCATCCGCGGGCTCGGCGTCGTCAAGAAGGCCGCCGCGCAGGCCAACCGCGACCTCGGACTCGTCGACGACGACGTCGCCGGGGCGATCATCGAGGCCGCCGACGAGGTCATCGCCGGCGAACACGACGACCAGTTCCCGGTCGACGTCTTCCAGACCGGCTCGGGCACGTCCTCGAACATGAACGCCAACGAGGTCATCGCCAACCGCGCCGCCGAGATCATGGGCTCGGAGATCGGCGACCGCGTCGTTCACCCCAACGACCACGTCAACTACGGCCAGTCGAGCAACGACGTCATCCCGACCGCGATGCACGTCGCCTCCCTCGAGGCGGTGGAGAAAGACGTCATTCCGGCGCTCGACACGCTCCGCGAAGCGCTCGAGGAGAAAGAAGAGGAGTTCGACGACGTGATCAAGACCGGCCGCACGCACCTGCAGGACGCGACGCCGGTCACGCTCGGCCAGGAGTTCTCGGGCTACCGCACCCAGGTCGAGAAGGGGCTGGCCCGCGTCGACCAGGTCCGTGACCACCTCGGCGAACTCGCGCTGGGCGGGACCGCGACCGGGACCGGCCTCAACACGCACGAGGAGTTCCCCGGCCGCGCCGCCGAGTACATCACGAAGGAGACCGGCGTCCAGTTCCGCGAGGCCGACAACCACTTCGAGGCCCAGGCGGCCCACGACGCGATGAGCGAGGCCCACGGCGCGCTCCGGACGGTTGCGGGCTCGCTGAACAAGATCGCCAACGACCTGCGCCTGCTCGCCTCGGGCCCCCGGAACGGACTCGGCGAGATCGAACAGCCGGAGAACCAGCCCGGCTCCTCGATCATGCCCGGCAAGATCAACCCGGTCGTCGCCGAGGCCGTCAACCAGGTCCACAAGCAGGTCGTCGGCAACGACGCCGCAGTTTCGGCCGGCGCGGCCGAGGGTCAGATCGACCTCAACCTCTACAAGCCCGTGCTGGCACACAACTTCCTCGAGTCGGCCGAACTCATCTCGAACGCGAGCCAGGTCTTCGGCGAGCGCTTCGTGCGAAAGCTCGAGGCCAACGAGGCCTACTGCGAGGACCGCGTCGAGCAGTCGATGGCGATGGCCACCTCGCTGAACGTCCACATCGGCTACGACAAGGCGAGCGAGGTCGCCAAGACCGCGCTCAAGGAGGACAAGACCGTCCGCGAGGTCGTCCTCGAGAAGGGCTATCTCGACGAGGAGGAGGCCGACGAGGTCCTCGATCCCCGGAAGATGGCCCAGCGCGGTATCCTCGGACAGGACGACTGAGACGGCGCGGATCCCGTTTTCGATCGGTGGTCTCGACCCTCTCAGGGTCGTGCGACGAGAACCGACGCGTCGACGCTCCGGACGACGCGATCGGTCGTACTGCCGAGCAGCCGTTCTTTCACGCCCGATTGGCCGCTGGCCCCCATGGCGACGAGGCCGACGTCGCGCTCGGCGCAGTACGCTTCGATCACCTCGTGGGGGTCGCCCTCGCGGGTGAGCCGTTCGTAGTTCACGCCGGCCGCTTCGGCCCGGTTCGCGGCCTCGTCGAGGGCCGACTCGGCTGCTTCCTCGAGCGTCTCGGTGAGCTGCGGGGCGATGTTCCCCGACGCGCCGGCGGACATCTCCGTCCCCACGTCCACGACGTGGAGGAAGTGAACCGTCGCTCCCGCACCCTCGGCGATCGAAACGGCCTGCTCGACCGCCGCCTCGCTCGTCGCGCTCCCGTCGGTCGGAACCAGAACGTCGTCGTACACGGTAATCGCCTCGACGCCGGCGGACAAAAAGCGAACGCGCGCACTCGCGGGGCCCGTCGTCCCGACTGCGCCCGCGATCGATCAGCGATCGACCGGCTCGAGCTGAGCCTGGTCGAGCGGGTCCTCGATGTCGCCCATTACCGCCTCGAGCAGGTCGGTCACGGTGACGAGGCCGACGACCTCGCCGTCTTCGATGACCAGGGCGAGTTCCTGGTTCTCGGCCTGGAACTGGTCGACCGCGTCGCTGACGTCCGCGTCGGGCGAGAGCGTCATCGGCGGCGCCGCCAGCTCCTCGTAGTCGACGGTGCCGTCGGCCAGTTCCTCGCGGTGTCTGACGAGGATCGGCGTGTAGAGGATACCGCGGAAGTCGGTCAGTTCGTCGCCGACCAGCGGATAGCGGGTCTGGGGCCGCTCCTCCATCTTCCGGAAGTTCTCCTCGGGGTCGGCGTCGGTCGAGAGCGCGACGATCTCCTCGGGCGGGACCAGTAGCTCGCTGATCGACTGCTCGCCGATCTGGAACGCGTTCATCACCTCTTCGCGACGTTCCTCGGAGAGATCGCCCTCTTGCAGGATCGAGCCCAGCCGGTTTCGCAGGTCGGCCCGGGACTCGATGACGTCCTCCTCGGTCTCGAGCCACGCGCCGGTCATCTCGATCCCGAAGAACTTGAGCGTCAGTTTCGCGATCCCGTCCCCGAGCGTGATGACCGGCGAGATGATCCGGTAGAACCAGTACAACGGCGTGGCACCGTAGCGACAGACCAGCCGCGAGCGCTCGACGCCGAGATACGTCGGCGTCTGCTCCCCATGGGTCAGGTGGACGAGGTTGATGATGAGGAAGGCGAGGATCGCCCCGCTACCGATCGTGGCCAGCGCCGTGTTCTCGAACACCGGCTCGAAGATCGCCGCCAGCGCGGGTTCGGCGACGATCCCGACCGCGATACTCGAGGCAGTAATCCCCACCTGACACGTGGTCAGATAGAGTTCGAGGTCGTCGGTCATTGCCCACGCCCGCTCGAGTTTCGGGTTATCGCCGACGAACTCCTCCTCCGTGAACTGTCTCGCGCGAGTCAGCGCAAACTCGATGGCGACGAAGAAGGCGTTGGCCAGGATCAGCAACACCCCTGCGAACAGTCGCCCACCGATGACGAACGAGTTCATCACTGCAGTGTTGCATCGCCGAACACAAATCTGTCGGGGAATCGACTCACCGTCGCCGCCCCGCGGCGCGCTAAAAGGTAGTCCTGCCCCTCGCGGTCGGTCGCCGGACGGTGACCCGAGCGAGCCGTCGGCCGCACTGTCCCCCGCGTCGAGCTACCAGCGACCGGAACACTCGACGCCGAGTAAACACGACTTCTGACCGTTCTTTCTTCCCGACTCGTCGACCCCAAATCGGGACAGTGACGCCGAATCAGTGGTGTCTGCGCCGGAATAAAAGAACCCAAGCAGTTTTGGCGAAGGCTCGCGTCAGACGAAATATGCACACCTGTCGCAACTGCAACCAGTCGTTTCAGACCGAGCTTGCCCTCGAGTTACACCGGGATACGTGCGAAGACGGACAGCTCCTCTGTGAGGTATGCGGGGAGCGATTCCAGGAGGGGTCGGCGACCCAGGACGGCTGGCACTACGAGTGCCCCAACGAGGACTGTGACGGCGACGGACTACAGGAGGACCTCTATCGCGTCGACGACGTCCGAGCCGCGACCCACTGACACCGACTCACGTCTCGTCTACTGACGGCGGGGGCGACCACGGTCTCTGCCCCCGATACGTCACCCTTGTTCTTCGCAGTTGCTCTCCCCTCTCGCCCCTACGCGTCGTAGCTCGTCTCGAGGTAGTCGATCAGTTCGCGAACGATCGACGGTTCGAACGTCCAGAAGCCGGCGTACTCGCCGGGGTCTCGTTCTTCGGCGACCAGGGCACCGCAGTGCCTGCCGTCCTCGCCGCCGTCGAAGACGACGAACCAGAACGCGCCGAGTTCCCCGGAGCCGGTGACGACCGAGACGCCCTCGAGCGGGGTCGGCCACTCCCCCGCCAGAAACACCGTCACGTCGATCGAGTCGCGGGCACCGAACCGCTCGTAGACCCCCGTCTGGGCCCGCAACGCCGCCGGTCGCTGGAAGCCAGCGTACAGCCGGCCGGCACCGACCCGCCACGCCCGCTCTTCGATCTCGCGGGAGGTCGCGAGCAACTGCTCGCGGGTCGCGGACGCAAACAGCGTGTTCTCGAGGAAGTCGAACAAGTGAGCGGGATCGGGCCCGGCGTCGGCCAACTCCCACGGCGGATGGTCCGTCGGCGAGAGGATCGCCTCGAACCCCTCGAGCCCCAGCGCGCCCCGAAACGCGCCCTCGGCGTCCCGGACGATCACGAAGCCGGTCCCGTCGAGTAGCCCCAGCGGACGATGTGTCACCTCGGCGGTTCGCGTCTCGAACCCTCGACGGAGCGCCGTCACGACCGACTCGTCGTCGGTGTATATGTCGAGGGTCTTGTACCGTTGATCCACCGCCTCGAAGGCGTCTCGGAGCGACCGCATCGTCATCACTCGACGGCCCGGAGACAGTCGAGGATCGACTCCGGGATCGACGTCTCGGTGACGTCGCCGGACTCCCTGTCGAACGCGAGCAGGCCCATGTCCTCGAGCCGCGGTAGCGTCTCGTGGTACAACTGGATCCTGATCCGGTCGCGATCGGCCGGCGACGCGATCGTCCCGTCGGCGCTGGCGGCCACGCCGGCGATCACGTCCGCGAGTTCCTCGACCGCTGGCGATGGCTGCTGGTGGCAGTAGACGATCGTCGCTCGAGCGGTCGGCGACGCAAGCAGCCGGAACACGTCATCGACCGGTCGGTCGTCGACCGCCGAACTGAGCGCAAACGGATCGAGTTCGGCACGGTCGCCTCCCATCGTTCGATGTAATCTATGTTAACGTCAGTCATATACTTATCCCTCGTGAGCCCCGTTCCCCGGGCCCGATCTCCTCGCCCGTGAGGACGATCTCCGTTGCAGTTCTGGTCCCGACCACGGCCTCGAGGAAGGGAACGTACGCGTCGCGGCGATGCCGAACTGCACTTCGGGCAGCGACAGCGTCGTTCCCTCGCCGACGCTCTCGGTCGTTGCAAACTCACCGCCGCTTTCCCATGTTTTAATCGGGTCGTCCCCTCAGGATAGGTATGGAACGGCTCACGCCGCGAGTGCGGGTCGTCTGGCTGGCCCTTGCGCTGGTTCGGGCCGCGATCTTCGGTGGGATCGTCGTCGGTGCCGCGATCGGGGTCACCCGGACCGATCTCTGGGCGGGCGCGCCGGACATCCTCGTGCCGGCCGCCGTCGCGATCGCCGTCGTCCTCGCCGTCCTCCGGGTCGTCGTCGCCTGGCTTCGCTACGGTGTCTGGCGGTTCGAACTCCGGGACGACGACCTCTACATCGAGCGCGGCGTCTTTACACGAGTCAGAACCGTCGTCCCCTACGTCCGGGTCCAGCACGTCGACTCCCGGCGCTCGCCGCTCGAGCGGACGACCGGGCTCGCGACGGTCGTGGTCTACACGGCCGGCTCCCGGAGTTCGGACGTCGCGATCCCCGGGCTGACGCCGGCCCGTGCGGAATCGCTTCAGGAGTCGCTTCGGGGGCTCGCGATCGAGAGCGAGGGTGAAGACGCCGTATGAGATCGCTGCATCCCGCGTCGGTCGCCGTCCGTTCGCTGTCACGGAGTCTCAATACCGGCTTCCTGTTTTTCGTCGTCGGCGTCGTCGTCTCGCCCGGCGGGAACGGGATCGATCTCCTGTCGGTGTTCGGTCTCGTCGCGGTCGGAATCGTCGTCGGCATCGTCTACGAGTTCGCCTACTACCAGCGGTTCCGGTACGACCTGACCGACGATACGTTCGACGTCACCTCCGGCGTCCTCGCGCGTCGGGACCGCGAACTCCCGCTCGGTCGGATCCAGAACGTCGACATCAGACAGAACGTCCTCGGTCGCGTCCTCGGCATCGCCGCCGTCCATATCGAGACCGCCGGCGGCGGTCAGACCGAAGTCAGCCTCGAGTACGTCTCGGAGGACGAGGCCCATCGGCTCAGGCGACAGCTCCGGCGTGGCGCGAGCGGGGGCAAACCGGCCGACGACGCCCTCGAGGCGGACGACCACACTACGGCGTCCGACGCTGGCCCCGACGAAACGCTCCTGTTCGAGATTCGCCCGCGAGAACTCGTGATCCTGAGCGTCTTCACCATCGACCCCGGGGCAAGCCTCCTCGGCGGTATCGCGCTGTCCTTTGCCAGCGGCTTCGATCCCGCGACGCTGCTGCCCGGGGATCGTATCGGCTGGCTTCCGGGCCCCGAAACGGGTCCGCTCGTCCTCGTGTGGGGCCTCCTCCTGTTCCTGCTCGCCGCCTGGGTCGTCAGCGCGGTGCTTACGTTCACCCGATACTACGGGTTCCGGCTCACCCGCGCCGACGACGAACTCTACTACGAGCGCGGACTCCTGCAGCGCTACAGCGGGACGATCCCGCTCGAGAAGGTTCAGGCGCTGACGATCTCGAAGTCGGTTCCGTTCCGCTGGTTCGGGTACGCCGCCCTCAGCGTCGAGACGGCCGGCTACGCGCCCGGACAGTCCGACTCCAGGGGCACCGAGTCCGCGATCCCGCTTGCCGACGCCGACCGGGTGAACGAACTCGCACGCGCGATCGAACCGTTCGGCCCGGTCGACCTCGAGTCGCCGCCCCGCCGTGCGCGCGAGCGGTACGCGATCCGGTACCTGCTCGTCGTCGCCGCCGTCGTCGCGATTGCGGCGCTGGTGGCGCGGTACACGGGATTCCTCGGCCGGTGGTACCTGCTGGCCGCCCTCGCCGTCCTCGTCCCGCTCGCCGCCCACCTGAAATGGACTAGCCGGGGCTACCAGGTCGGCGACCGGTACTTCCTCACGCGGACCGGCTTCTGGCGGCGAACCACGAAAGTCGTCCCCTACTACCGGGTGCAGGCCGTCCTCCACCAGGCGACGATCTTCCAGCGCCGGCGGAACCTCGCCAGCGTCACCGCCGACACCGCGAGTTCGGCCTCGCTGCTCGGCCGGGCCGCGACCGCCCACGACATCGACGACCAACGGGGCCTCGAGCTACAGGCCGACCTCGAGGAGCGACTGCAGGAACGACTGCGGGAACGCAAGCGCCAGCGGACGGTCGGACAGTGGTTCCGGGAGGCCGACGACGGGGACTCGAGCGACGAGGACCCGTCACCGGAGTCCAACGACGATCGGTAGCACGCTCATAATCAAACGGAGATCTGCTCCTTCGTTGCATCAACGGTCACGTCTGCTCCAAGCGGAAGCGGAATACACGGGTCCGTGTGACCGTAATCGAGACCGAAGACAAGCGGAATACCCGGATTATATCGTTCGATTTGTTCGAGTATCGCCTCTCGCTGTGCCGCACAGTATTCTTCCCGATTCACGTCGGCGGCAAACGTTGCAGGCCGTCCAACTAGGACCGCATCGAACTGCTGGAGCAATCCGCGCTCACCCATGCACATGAGCGTCCATCCGATCCGCTCGGCATCCGGTGCATCGTCGGCAGTTTCCAGTACGAGAACAGCACCCTCTAGATCACTCGTATCCGGTACGTATCGTTCCGTCTGAAGGTGCCAACTGATGATTTCGAAACAGCCGCCCCATAGTCGCCCTTCGACTGTCGTACTCGGGCCATACCATTCCCAGCCATGGTTGTCGAACCACTCACGCGGCTCGCCCGTGTCAAAGTCATAGAAACGGTCACTCCATTCGGATGCCGGGTGGAGTTCTCCCAGTCGCTCCTCGAAGAACGCACGGCGAAGATACTCCGCAGTGTACGAATGCAGTTCCGGGTCACAGGCAAGGTCGGGCATCACTTGCCCACCCGAATAGGAGACGATTCCTAGATTCCACAGATACAACGAGAGGTTGCAGTTGTCACTGTATCCGAAAAACCGAGTTGGATTTTCTCGGAGAATGTCCGGGTCGAGGTGTTTCAGGATCCGAAGTTGGTCATCTCCACCGAAGACGGCAATCGCCGCGCTTATGTCCGGATCTTCGAAGGCGCGCATAACGTCGGCGGCTCGTTCTCGTGGATGCTCGCGGAGGTATTCCCCGTTCTGCTGTGCAGTTTCGTAGAGAACCGGCTCGAGGTCAAATCGGGAGCGGAGACGCTCTACTGCAATATCGATACAGTCTTGGCTGGCGACCATCGACGAGGGCGCGAGTATCGCAACCGTATCTCCCGGTTGTGCGGGCGGGGGATGAATCGGTGATGGCATACAAATAATATATTTCTACTGTCAAATAGGGTTTGTGTTCCACTGCGTTCCCCGTATGCCGCGACGAGGAGACAGCTCCCGCTGTTCAATCCAAGGGATCAGTCTTGGCATGCCCGGCTTCAGCAACCAGAATGGATATAGCGATATATTGTTTATCACCTGGCGGCACGCATCGTCCGGCCCACCACACAACACGAGCGTCCGCCCGCCCGAGACGGACCCCTTCTCCAAGGGCACTCGACCACGAGGGCGATAGAAACCGAGAGTCGACGGCGGACTCCGGAACGACGTGAAACGGCTCAGGACCGTTCTAAGCGGAGCGAGAGAAAGAAGATAGAGGACGGGATAGCTGGTGAGGAAAACGACGATTCAGGCCGTAAATCGACTGTCGTAGCGCAACTCAACACCGATGAGAGGTCTTCAGGAAGAGTACTCGTCGTCAGCCATGTCCCCGACTGCGGGGACGGCAGTGAGTCCCGTCAGTACCAGTCGAGCAATGAGCGATATCGACCCGCGGTGAGAACCGCCCGAGACAGTGTGGGCCGAAACCACCGCAAACGGCGAAGGAGTGAACGACCACCGCGTGACGACGAGCGACTTTCGATCGGGTTCACCTCGCCCATCCTCGAGACGACCGAACGATCGGTGCTGACTTCGCGATGATCGTTACAGGATCGTCCCGAGTGACACGGGTCCTCGAGCCGCGGCCGTGACTCGAGCGAGCGAAACGAAGTCCGAGCCGATCGATCCCGCTCGAGTCGTGTCTCCGAACCGTGGCCGGTGCGACGCATCACCCAACTGCTGCTTTAGGACGGTCGGCGTCACGACCGCTCGAGTATCCATCCTACTATTTATCTCAATTTCTATCACCATTCTCACTGACCGATGATATTGAATTCTAGGCCTATCAGAATGCCTGATCTGAATTCATAGGGGGATAGATCGGCCAGAGTGGGTGATAGAGATGGAGATAAATTCACTATTCCACCGGGTACGGCCCCCTATATCGATGATTTCGGGCGTTTCGGTAGTACACCTTTCTTGGTACACTGTGCATACAGTGTATCAGGATCTGGAGGTGTCGGGGCATGAGCGTCGATACCGACGACGGGTTCGGCCCGTTCTGCGGAGCGCTCGGCTGCACGGACGACGCCGAGTACGTCATCGATCACCCGAAGCACGGTGAGCTGACGGTCTGTTCCGGCTGCGTCGGAGACTACGAGGTGATCCGCCTTGTCTGACGAGCCCGCTGTCAGCCCGGAGGACGCCCTCGAGGTTGCCCAACGCGCCCTCGCAAAAGTTCAGGACCTCGAGGAGTGCGTCGCGAAACTCGAAGCGTTGCACGAGGACTCCATCGACGAGGCCGCCGACTACGACGATCGCGACGCGGCCGTGATCGAACACCTCGAGCCAGGGGAGCCGGTCAAGGTCACCCGACTCCACAAGCTGTACCGTCGTCACACCGATATTCGGGCTGACGATACGCTCAAGAAACGGGTCCGCGGTCTCGTCGCGGGTCCGGACTTCCGGATCGCGCGTGCCGGCGAGATCCTCTACGATCCCGATGGAGGTGAGCAGCGGTGACCAACGACTACGCCGACGCCCGGCACGCCGACGAGTCGCTCGACGAGGACGCGGCCAACGACGTCGCCTTCCGGAAACTCATCTACGGCCTCGCCGGTGACGAGATCGACCCGACCGAGTGCGGACCTGTCGAGGCCGCCCAGCGCGCCGTCGATCGCGTCGAGGGTCTCGAGGAAGAGAACGAGCAGCTCCGCCAGCGCGTGGTCGAACTTCGCGACCAGGTCAACAAGATGAACCAGGCGGCCGATCTGTACCAGTCGGTTGCCCGGAAGAGCGCCGCGAAGCGCGACCAGCAGGCCGCGATCGTGCTGAAGCACGCGGCGAGAGTCACTGGCGGAGCGACTGGTCGCGAAGAGTACGACGGCGGTCGCATTCAGGATGTCCTCGAGGCTGCCGATGTCGATATCCACCGGACGAACACCTACGACGTCATGGAGAAGGCCGAGGAGTTGGTCGGTGACAAGAGCATCTGCCGGTTCCAGAAAGAGTCTCGCTCGAGTTCACAGAACACGCGTCTGATCGTCAAGTCGCCGACCGAACTCCCGGAGACGGTTGCCGGCGTCCGGATCCACGAGGGGGTGTTGTCGGGGTGAACACCTGTTGCGGAGGTGTTGCGGTTACACAACACCTCATGAGGGGGCCCCCGCCCCCAGGACCGTTCTGAGTACAAGGACGGTTGAATTGGGAGAAAATCCCCTGAAGTAATTCAAGAAAGCAAATGTCGATTAGTCAACGGTACGCTCGCACATCGCTCGCATCGCTCGCATTCGAACGACGCAACACCGCTCGTTCGGTGTTGTGTAGACTACACACCTCCGCAACACCGGTCGAACGGAGGTGGACCGAGTAATGTCGGCCCAGTCAGACGCTGCAAACGCGGAACTCGTGGATTCGTTCCAGGAGTTCTTCCGCGACTACTACGACGACGAGATCCGGACGCTTGCCCAGCACTACCCGAACGAGCAACGTTCGCTCGAGGTCGACTGGGAGGACCTCTTCCGGTACGATCCCGATCTCGCGGACGACTACCTCGGCCAGCCAGAACAGCTCCAGCGGTACGCCGAAGAGGCGCTTCGGCTGTACGACCTCCCGATCGACGTCTCGCTCGGGAACGCACACGTCCGCGTGTACAATCTGAACGGGACTGACTCGTTCTACCCGGGGTGGTTCTCCCCGACGAAGCGCCACAAGAAGACTCCCTTCCTCACGGTCGAAGGGCAGGTCGAGAAGGCCACCGACGTCGACCCGAAGATCGAGGAAGCCGCCTTCGAGTGCCAGCTCTGTGGATCGCTCACCCGAGTCCCGCAGTCCGGGACGAGCGACGACTTCCAGGAACCCCACGAGTGCCAAGGCTGCGAGCGACAGGGGCCGTTCCGCATCAACTTCGACCAGTCGGAGTTCGTCGACGCGCAACTGCTCCGACTCGCCGAGCCTCCGGAAGTGATCGGCGGTGGCGACGGGACTAAGATCGACATCGCCGTCGAAGACGATCTCTGCGATCAGGCCGAACCTGGCGACCGCGTCAGCGTCACCGGCCGCCTCCGGCTGCAGCAGGAGGGGTCAAACAGCAAGAAGAGCGCCCGGTTCAAGCCCTACCTCGAGGGTCACCACATCGAGATCTCCGACACCGACTTCGAGGACCTCGAGATCACCGAGGAGGACAAGCAAGAGATAGAGGCGATCGCGAACGGCGAGTACGGCCCTCTGTTCGAGGTCGTCCTCGCCAGTATCGCACCCGACCTCACCGGGGAGAAATACGAACTCATCAAGGAGGGCATCTTCCTGATGCTGATCGGCGGCGCCACCGTCGAACTCGATAACGGCCGCGAGGTCCGGGGCGTCTTCCACATGCTCCTGATCGGCGACGCCTCAACCGGGAAGTCGACGCTGCTCCGCGAGGCGAA
Source organism: Natrinema thermotolerans (assembly GCF_031165565.1). Classification (NCBI taxonomy): domain Archaea; kingdom Methanobacteriati; phylum Methanobacteriota; class Halobacteria; order Halobacteriales; family Natrialbaceae; genus Natrinema; species Natrinema thermotolerans. The sequence goes on from NZ_CP101873.1 coordinate 378,839, forward strand.
ACAGATCGCGCCGCGGTCGGTCTTCGCGAACGGCAAGGGCGCGACCGAGGCCGGGATGACCGCCACCGCGAAGCAGGACGACTGGGCGGACGGCGAGTGGACGCTCGACGCCGGCGCACTCGTCCAGGCGAACAACGGCCTCGCGTGCATCGACGAGATCGACAAGGTCCGCGAAGATGTCCAGGACTCGATGCACGGCGCGATGGCCGACATGAAGGTCGACGTCAACAAGGCGGGGATCAACACGACGCTCCCGTCGGAGACGTCGGTGTTCGCCGGCGGGAACCCGAAACACGACCGATGGGACGACTACGTCGCCGACAGCGAGCAGATCGACCTGAGCGAGACGCTCCTCTCCCGGTTCGCGCTCATCTTCAAGCTGCAGGACAAGCCCGATGAAGAGACGGACCGAGAGAAGGCCGAACACGTCCTCGAGACGAAAGAGGCGGCGAAAGCCAAACGCGCCGGCGAGGCGGACGGCACCGATGACGACGATCGCGTGATCGACCACGACCTCCTGCGAAAGTACGTCGCCTATGTGCGACAGCTCCCCGACCCGCGCTTCCGGACCGAGGAGATGCGGAACAAACTCCGGGACGCCTACGTCCGGATGCGGGGCGTCAACGGCTACGACGAGGACGCGCCGGTGCCGATCACGCTGCGAAAGCTTCAGGACATGCACCGGATCGCCGAGGCGAGCGCCCGGGCCCGGCTCTCGCAGTGGATCGAAGAGGAGGACATCATGCGTGCGAAGCGGCTGGTCGGCGAGTCCCTCCAGGACTACGGGATGAACGAGGACGGCGAGTTCGACGCCGATATCGTCGAGGCGAACTCCTCGAAGCCCCAGCGCGACCGAGTCAAGAACGTCAAGGCCGTCATCCGAGAGCTGCAAGCCGGCAAAGCCGGTGGCGTCCCCTACGAAGACGTCTTCGAGAAACTCGAGGAGATGGGCATCTCCCAGGAGAAGGCGAAACACGAGATCGAGAAGCTCAAACGGAAAGGCGACGCCTACGAGCCGAAGACGAACAAGGAGGTGCGGGTGACGTAGATGGCCCGCTCCTCTACCACCCAGACGGAAGCAGAGCGGCGCAAGCGTTCGAAGGAGGTCTACGAAGCGCTCGTCCGTGCCGTCGACTACAACTCGGGTCGCAAACAGCCGCCGCTCGCGAAGAAGACGTCGGTCATCGGCACGCTCCACGGCGCCGGCTACGGCCGCTTCGGCCTCGAGGAACTCGACAAGGCGATCACGGCCGCCTGTCGCAACGGCGATCTCTTCCGAGCCGAGGACGGCAACGGCGACGTCCGGCTTGGGATCAACGACCGGTGGAAGCTCCGCGAGAAGATCGAATCGAACCTCTCGTGCGTCGAGGAACCGCGAGACGATGTGATCGGGCTGGCGAACGCACAGGTCGAAAAACTCCGACTTCGAGGTGAGAACGATGACTGACTCCGGTAACTGCAGCAGCGGTACTGAGCAAAGCCATTACTGCGAACTCTGCGAGACCGGGTTCGAAACGGCTCACGAGATCCTTAACCACGACTGCGATGGACGGCCAAAACTGGATGATTCTGACTCTCCCCCTCGAGGGTCAGCGTTCGATTCGTCAAATTCTGGCCGAACACTACAGACGGGCACTGATCAGCCTATCTCACAGTCTGAGAACTCTACGCGAACCGGAGGGGGTGACGACTCGTGACGACCGGCTACGTGGTCGATCTCGACAACGGACACAACGGCTACTGCGTCGAGAGCCTCGTCGGCGTCACCTACTGCGGTGAAACGTTTGACCCGGCGGCCGTCGATCGCGAGCTCTACGCGATCGATCGCGGCGAGGACCACCCGCACAATTACCTCTGCTACGACTGCTCGAAGGCGGACTCGCGGAAGATCCGCGGTGCAGTTCGAGGTGAAACAGCGTGAGCCGCCGAACGAAGTACCGCAAGGAGGTCAGCACGGGCGGGATCCACCCTGGCGAGAACGACCACTACGCGATCGGTGTCCGGCCGCCGATGAACGGCAACGACGTCTACTGTCTCATCCAGTTCGACGGTGGTACGTGGGGCGAAGGCGGCCGATCGGTGGAGTCGCGCGACGAGGCCATCGAGTACATCCACGATCGCTTCGAGGGCCTCGAGCAGAAGGCGACCGACGACAAGCGTCGGGGCAGCATCAACCACTACCCCGAGCCGCCGAAGCCGGCGAACACACGGTACATCGTTCACCCGGACTACGAAGACGAGATCGGGCCTCGAGAGGTCTGGGGCGATGCGACGCTCGCGACGTTCGGCGCCGAGCCGACGTCGAAGTACGCCGACAAGCCCTGGTACCAGACTCGCGACGCCTACCACGAGTGGCTCGAGCCGGTCCGCGAAGCTGACGGCGATCTCGTCTATCGCATCTACGCGAGGGACATCACCGAGATGGCCTACTGGTGGTATGTCGCCGTCGACGGCGAGCTCCACATGGTCCGATACCGGCCGGACTCCGGCCGCCGGAAGATCGTTACGTCGACCTGGACATCGGCGACGCGGCGCGCCGGCGGGATCGGGATCACGAACGCGCCGCCCGCAGACTGCCGGCTGCTTGACGTCGACGAGACGCCGTTCTCCGCTGGCCTCGAGGACGACGCGATCGAGGAGTGGCTCGAGCGTCACGCACCGGACGCACTGTCGAAGTCGGTGGCCAACCAGGTCGATGACGATGCCGAGATGCCTTCCCGCCGAGCTCGAGGTGAGACGGCGTGAGTGTCTTCGAGGACACCGTCGAACTCTGGCAGAACGCTCTCGAGGACGACGACGTCGCGACGGTCGAGGGTCCCGCCTCGATCGAGACCCTCCTGGAGGCCCGCGACCGCTTCGAGCAGCTGGGCAACGAGCCTCGCGACGGCTGCCTCGTCATCTCGATCGACATGGCCCGGGAGATCCCGCGGGGTTGGGTCGAGATTGATGGGCCCGCGGTCCCCGACGGTCACGAGGAGTTCCGCCCGTTCGAACGGATGGTCACGGTCACCGATCGCGTCGGCGGCGAGGTCGCGTTCATCTGCCGCTCGGACGCGGTCCGCCTGGACATGACCGTCCTCGAGGCCGACGGGGTCGTCGCGATCGACTTCGACCGAGGTGACACAACCGATGCCTAAGCAACTCCCCAAGGAGATCGCCGACGAATCGGCCGCGGTCCGACTCGTCTACAAGACGCTCGAGGCCGAAGACGCGCCACTCTCCCAGCGCGATATCGTCGACGCAACGGCACTCACACGGCGGACGATCCGCGAGGCCGTCCCCACACTCGAGGACGCGGGCCTCGTCAGTAGCTACAACCACCCATCGGATCAACGCCGACGGATCTACTACCTTCGCGAGGAGTACGACAACGTCGTGGGGGCCCATCGGGCGTTCACGATATCGGAAAGGTAGCACTATTTGATTCGCTTTTAAGCCCGACAGTCACCATAACTGATAGCAACGGCTGTCTCCTATCGCTCCCCGATCGAGGCAACGACGACATCGGGGGGTGGCCGACAGCCATCGGCTTCTCCTGCACCCATGTCCACCACAGCCCACACCATCGACGAGGTCCAGGGCCGCGACGAACCCGACCGTGTCTTCCGGCGCTACGTCTTCAACAACCCCTCGATCTGTTCGTGTTGCTTTCGACGGCTGAAAGCCAACGAGAGCCACGTTCGGGCGTACTCAGGGATTACTGGACACGACCTCGAGCCGAAGGCCACTCGGGCCGTGTCGGTCCGGGCCCACAAGACCGGTCCGGGCGAGATCGGCCCCGAAGGCCCACTCGAGGGCACTCGGCAGGTCGACAACACGGCGATCGCGAAGTACCCCGTCCGCACGGTCTGCGAGGACTGCGGATCGATCGCCGGCCGAGCTGACTCGGATCCGCTGAGCCGACGAAAAGCGCTCGCTCGTGCTGAAACACTCGCTGATCGACTCGCGGAGGTCGGCGAGCCGGTCCAACTGAACCTCCTGAAGCACCTCGTTGGCTACCTCAAGTCTCAAGAGGATCTCTCGAGCTACGACACGGAGTGTTTCGAGGCCGCGACCACGATCGCTGTTCGCGAGGCCCGCGGTCGACGATGACCGTCCACCCGATCGAACCGGGGCTGCCCGTCGAGGTCCGCTTCGCCGGTCGCCGCCTCGAGGGCGTCGTCGACGAAGTCCGCTGGACGCCGACCTGGAACAACCCGCGCTCGGAGATCGTCGTCGACGCCGACGGCACGACGATCACGACGGGGCGGGCATCGATCCAACCACTCACCAACTGATCCACCCATGGAACCGAAAGATCCCGACGCACCGATCGACCCGTATAGCGAGTACGACCTCTACGACGTCATCAACGGCGACCTCCCCGCCGGCAAGTCGACCGAGTACGAGGGCCCCCACCTCATCTCGAGCGGGCCCAGTGTCACCGTCCAACCGGACGGCCACGCCGGCTCGGTCGATACGATTGATCCCGAGGACTACGACGACGTCCTCGAGCTGGTCGACGAGCTGAACGGCCTGGTCCTCGAGTGGCGCGAGCTATCGATCAACGGTACCGACGAGGATCTCATCGAGTGGGCCGGGCCGTGGGTGACATCGGACGAGTCGAAGGCCGACGATGACCACTGGCTCGTCGTTCCGGAGGATATCCCCGAGGCCGGCGTCTAACGAAGTTCCCCGATGACGTCCGACGTCGCCCCCACCCCGTCGGACCGAGGGCTCCCCACTCGCTCCCGCCCGCTTCGGGACGGAAGCACCCGCGACTACCAGACGTCCACGGGCCGTCCCGACCCGCGCCGGGATCAGGCCGGGAAGGCCTCTCGCTGACACACCCGAGACCCGGCGCTTTTCCATACGCTGACTGACCATGCTCGAGACACAACCAGACGGAGCGACGCTCGCACCACACCACTTCACGTGGGGTGCGCTCCTCACGGCCTGGGCCGCGACGTACGCCTGGGACCGTTTCACCGACCGAGAGCCGCTCATGCTCTCGCTGGGCGTCGTTGCCGGCCTCTTTTCGTTCGTGATGCTCTGGCGGTACTACGCCGTCGCCGGCGCCATCGGTACGCTCGTCGGGACGGTGATCACGACCGCCGGCCTCGTCCGCTTTCGCCGGTACGCCTCGAGGCCGTCCTTCTGGGTGGCCGCGTTCGGCGTCTACGCGATGTGGGACGACTGGGCCTCGCACGCCCTCAGCATCTGGACGCCGCTGGACTGGCTGTTCGAGGCCTACGTTCACGGCATCATTTCCTGATACACATGACACCCGACACCGACTCAGGTAGCAGTACAGGCTACAAGACGACGGCCAAGACCGCTATTGCCGGCGCCATCCTACTCGCGTTCTTCGGGACGTGGCTGGCGATGGAGTGGACTGGCCGACAGCCCGACTCGCTGATCCTACTCGGCGCGGTCGCGATCGCCGTCGGCGCGGGCTACTACCTTTGGGACGACGCGATGGGCGAGGGCGTCCAGGCCGTCGACGATCTGCAATCCGACGGTGACGAGAGCGGAAGTCCAGAGGACTGATAGATGCCATGGCGACGAGACAACACAAATCAACGACCCGCGAATCGATCCGGGAGTGCAACGAAGCCGTTTCGAGGCGATTCCACGTGACGCTCGCCGTTTACAAGACAATCAAGGCGACAACGCAGCTGATCGGCGTCGTCGGTGGCATCCTCGCGATGCAACAGGGCGCCGACCCGATGACATCGCTGACGATCATCGGCGCGATCCTCGTCGGGCCGGAGATCCTCGAGTACACGATCGCGAACGAGCCGCCTCGAGACCACGACCGCAAGGACTGACTCATGACTGAGGACCTCACCGAGATCGACGGCGTCGGGCCAGCGATAGCCGAGGCGCTCGAGGAGGCTGGCTTCAAGACCGTCGACGACGTCCTCGCAGCGAGCGTCGACGAACTCGCCGACGTCCATATGATCGGCGAGAAGTCGGCGAAGGGGATCCACGAGGGCGAGGGCACCCACCGCGGTCGCGATCCGAAGCTCACGAAGCAGCGCCAGGAGGCGATCGCGTCGATGCTCGAGGACGGCCACTCGGTCGCTGCAGCCTGCCGGTGCAACGGCATCGGCCAGACGACGTTCTACGAGTGGCTCGAGAAAGCCGACGACCAGGAGGAAGGCATCTACGCGGATTTCGCGGACAGGGTCGCGAGCGCGCGAGGGGCTGGCGAGGCGAAGCTCGTCGACGATCTCCTCGAGATGGCCCGCGAGAACGGAGACGCCCGGACGATCCTCTCGGTGCTGAAAAACCGCTACCCCGAGTCGTGGGGAGAACACGATGACGACGACGCCGGCTCGGGCAGCGTCGAAGTCTACCTCACATCGGAGAAAGACTGATCCATGAGCCTCGAAACAACCCAGATCCCGTACCAGCGCGACGGCGACGATGTCGTCGGCATCGGAAGCTACCGAGTCCTCGAGACGTTCGATGGCCGTGCCGACGAGGACGTCCGGGAGGACATCCGAGAGAAGACTGAGGTGGCGCTCAAGGACTACCCCGAACTCGCGGGCAAGACGGTCACGATCGGCCGGATCGATCCGGACGAAGATGCGAACGCTCAGGCCTTTTTCTACAACCTGCTGACGGCCTACCACACTGACCGCTTCGCATCACTTCAGACCGTCTACCACGAGCTCGCACACCTCGCCATCTTCGTCCAGCACGAACAGGGTGAGGACGTCCCGCTCTCGAGTGAGGAGTACTGTTCGATCGTCGCCGTCTCCCGGATGCCCGTGCGCTACCTGGAGCACGACAACCGGGAGGACATCTCCTACCTCGGGACGCCGACCGTCCCGAAGGCAGAGTGGCCCGAGATCTGCCAGCGGGCACTCGAGTACCGCGAGGAGAACGGGCGGAACAGCCACTACATCCAGCGCTGCAAGGAGTGGCTCGAGGTGGACGCATGAGCACAACTCGATCCACGACGTCGTACGCCGAGGAGTTCCCCGAGCCGAGCTACACGATCTTCGATCGGCAACGGGACTCTCGAGAGGTCCGGCCGTACGTCCATCCGGACACCGGCCTCGCTCCCCAGGAGGACTTCCTCGCTGGGCCCGAGGGCGACGCCGCGATCTCGTCGGACGCCTCGAACCACGTCATCATCTCGGGACTCGGCGCCGGCAAGACGGCGACACTCATCATGCGCGCCTGGGCGAACGCCGAGCGCTGGAACCGCGGCGAACTGGGCGCGCTCATCGCCCCGGACTGGCCGACCATCAAGAACGCCATCCTCCCGACGATGCGAGAGTTCGGCCTCCTCGAGGTCTGCGACTACGTCGGGCCCGGTGGCGAAGAGCCCGGTGTCCACACACCCAGTGGCTCGCGCATCATCCTGCAGACGGCGTCTAACGAGCGCAAAATCCGCCGTCTCCGTGGCCCGAACCTCGCGTGGGTCGGGATTGACGAGCCGGCGTCAGTCGCCGAGCGTGCCTGGGAAGTCCTCTCCGGCCGTCTCCGGGTCGGCAACTACCGGAACGCGTTCCTGACCGGGACGCCTCGAGGCTTCAACTGGGTCTACGATCGCTTCTACGAGGACGACGCCGAGATCGTCCACGACGACGTCTACGAGGTCCGCGAGTCCGACCGGGTCCGGGGCGTCTTCGGTGTCCCATCGTGGCTCAACCCCCACAATCCGGACGACTACATCGAGCGCCTCGAGGACGAGTACTCCGGGTCGTACTACCAGCAGGAGGTCGAGGGCGCGTTCACCCAGTTCGACGGCCTCGTCTACCCGTGGTTCGACCGCGACGAGCACATCGTCGAGTCGGAGGACCTCCCGGACAGCTGGGACGAGACGATCTACGGCGTCGACTGGGGCTTCTCGAACCACGCGGCGATCATCGCCATCCGGATCCACGGCGACCGCTGGTACGTCGCCGAGGAGCGCAAGTCCCGCCGGATGGGCAACGACGACATCGCCGCCGAACTCGAGCAGATGGAGGACGATCACGGTTCGGGCCCGGTCTACTGTGACAGCGCCGAGCCGAAGTCGATCGAAGCGCTGAACGAGCACGGCTTCGACGCCCGGAAGTCCGACAAGTCGGTCGAGGAGGGGATCAAGGCCGTCGCTGCGAAGCGTGACGAACTCCGCGTCCACGATCTCTGCCAGGAGACGATCAACGAGTTCCACGCCTACCAGTACAAGGACGGCCGGGAGTCGGAGAAGCCGAAGAAGGAGAACGACCACATCATGGACGCCCTCCGCTACGCGGTCTTCACTCACGAACATAGCGACGATAACGACCCAAGCGGGTCGGGGACGTGGTAATCCATGACTGATACTTCTACAGCAGACGAGACGGACGACGCCGCCGGCGGTGGTCGGGAGGCCGAACTGGTCGCACAAGACGATGGGCTCTCCGCCCGGCAGGAGTTTCAGATGCGGTTCGCACTCGCCCAGGCGTTGGGTGAGAACATCCCCGGCGACGAGGACTACTACGAGGTCTTCAGCTGGGACAAGAACCCGACCGTCGAGGACTTCTTCGCCCTCGCGCTGCGGAACCCCTACGCCTATGCCGTCACGTTCCTCCCGCCGTCGACGACCTGGCGCAACCCGCCGCAGATCGACGATAGGGCCGAGCCCCCAGAGGGCGTCGACCAGACGCAGTTCGAGAGCGACGTCCAGGAGCTCGTCGACGATCACCAACTGTGGCACTACGCGAAGCGGGCCGACAAGCTCGCCGGCGTCGGGAAGTTCGGCGTACTCGTCCTCGAGTTCGACGACGTCGACGATCCCGACGGCTTCTCGAGTCCGGTCGAGGCCGGCGCCGAACTCACGGGACTCCGGCCGTTCTCAAGGGCGTCGGTCACAGATGTCGCAGTCGGCGGGCCTGGCTCTGGGCGCTGGGGAGATCCGGTCGAGTACACGCTCGACCTCTCGGACGAGAACGAGTACGAGACCGTGATCCAGCACCACGGCGACGAGACGGTCGACGTCCACTGGCAGCGGGTCATCCACATCCCGTCGGACGAGCTTCTGGACGATGAGCTTCGAGGCATCCCGCGACAGAAGCCGGTCTACAACAACTTGATCGACATCGAGAAGACGCTCGGCGCCGCCGGCCAACTCGTCTACCGAGCCGCTGCGTGGGGTATCCACATCAACATCTCCGAGGACTTCAACCTCGAGGACGACGGTGACCAACTCCGCGAACACCTCCAGCGCTGGCAGCACGGCCTCGAGAACGTCCTTCGGACCCATGGCGCCGACGACGTCAAGAGCCTCGGCGGCGAGGACATCGACCCGCAGCCGGTCATCGACCCGAACATCGAGGCGGTCAGCGCCCAGACAGGGCTCCCGCAGTCCGTCCTGAAGGGCAACGAGAGCGGCGAGCGGGCCACCACGCAGGACCTCAAGGAGTGGTACGGGAAGATCGCCGAACGGCGCAACGAGTTCGTCGAGCCGCAGATCGTCCGTGCAACCATCGACCGGCTGCAGGACATCGGCACGATCGCCGAGCCTCGAGGCGAAGGCTACGAGGTCGACTGGCAGCCCCTGGCCGAGATGTCCGAGTCGGACCAGGCAGAGATCCGCAAGACGCGGGCCGAGGTCCTCGAGACGTGGCTGCAGGTCGCGCCTGGTGTCCTCACCCCCAAGCAGCAACTGGAGTTCATCGAGGACGGCGATCTCCCGTCCGAGCTCGAGGACGCCGACCTCCCGGAACTGGACGAAGCCGATCCGGAGGTCGCGGCACAGTTCGAGTCCGCGTTCGGTCCTGCGGAGGCTGATGACTGAGACATGAGCAGCGCTGCTTCCCCATCCGGCGACCGGCACCACCTCCATGCCCAGCAGCAGGATCCAACCAAGACGAAGACGATCCGACAGACGTACGCCCAGCGCCTTCGCGGGGCGTTCGGTCGGATCAACGCCGCAATCACTGAGTCGGTCATCTCCGACGACATCCTCGGTCTGCGCGGCGACGATAGTCTTGCGGATGACGAAGCCCAAGAGCTTCTGGACACGTTCGCGGACTATCGAGACTACCACGACCACAGTCGGACCGACCAACTCCAAGCGTCACTCACTGCCGCGTTCGAGGCCGAGATCACGGCTGTTGACGAGCCGCCGGATCTCAGCACGGTCCCGCCGGACCAGCGTATCGAGCGCTTCCGGGAGTGGCTCCAGACCGCGCAGGAGAACGAGGCCCTCGAGGTCATCGATCGCGACGAGAACGTCTGGGTCCGCCGGGCGTACGAGCGTGGCCTCGAGGATGCCGACACGAATCTTCGCCAGGCTGGCCTCGACATCGAGCCAACCGATTCCAAGGCGGCCCGGGAGTTGGTCGAGATGCCGGTTCACGAGCGGAAACTGCAGGTCCTGTTCAGCCGGAACTATGCTGAACTCGAGGGGATCACGAACGAGGTTTCCCGACAGATCACTCGCGAGCTCGCCGACGGGATCGCGGCCGGCGAGAACCCGACGAAGATGGCGCGCCGGATCACCGACCGCGTCAACAAGATCGGAAAGACGCGCTCGACGGTCCTCGCTCGAACGGAGACCATCAACGCCCACACGCAGTCGACGATCGAGCGCTACCGGCAGCAGGGCATCAACTCGGTCGGCCTCGAGCCCGAGGTTCAGGTCCAGACCGCCGGCGACCAGCGCGTCTGCGATCAGTGTGCCTCGGTCGCCCAGCGCAGCCCCTGGACGCTCGACGAGTTCGAGGGCTCGGAGAACCAGCCGCCGATCCATCCGCAGTGTCGCTGCGCGGTGATCCCGATCGTGAACGAGGCCGCCGCAGCGGCGCTCGAGGCGCACCCCCACGAGTTCGTCGCGATGTACCGTACTGGTGCGTTCGTCGACGAGTCGCGTGAGCGCTACGAGGCGCTCGCAGCGACGGACGTCGACGGCGCCCAGGAACTGGTCGCTCACTTCTCACCAACCCAGGCAGCAGCTTGATCCCAGGCCCGATGACCCCCGTACGACACCCACCGCGCGAGCGGTGAGGGGCGAGGTCCTGGGCCGATGCAACCATGAAAAACAACGATACGCATGACCTGCGGGTGTCGGCCCGAACGGCTCGGCTAACCGCAGGTCAAGACGACGATGACGAGCCGCCATGGCGCTTCAGCGGCATCGCGGTCGCTGCTGGGGACATCCTCCACATGGACGACGGGACGCGGGTCCTGATGACTGCGGAGGAGCTCCAGAAAGCAGCCGAGTCTCAGGCCGGTGAACCGCTCACGACCGACCATCCCGAAGACGACGACGGCCGTCCGGTATACCCGCCGCCGACCGAGGAAACAGTCGGAAAGGTCCCGAAGGCGGGTTGGATCGAGGAAGCGGATGCAGTCGGCTACGAAGCGACGACCCATGATCGGGATATCGCCGACGGCGTTCGTGGCGGGACGTACGAAGTCTCTGTCCACCCTCGATTCCAGGTCGAACCGTATGATGATCCCGAGGCCGACGTCAAGGCGTCGAACATCAAGTTCCTCGACCTCTCCGTGGTCTCGAAGGGCGACAGTCCATCGAACACCGCGGAGTGGGGCCCGAACGAGGCGCTGGCGTCGTTCACGCATTCCACAGACTTCGGCGACCAGCTGACCGCTGCCTACGATGACGGTGCCGCGGACGACACCGAGAGCCTGGTCGAACGACTGGCTCGGAAGTTCGGGATTATCGGCGATCGCGGTGACCGGCGTGGCTTCATCCACGTCGAGCCGCAGACCAGCGACGGCGAAGCGATCCGCGTCGCCGAAGCCGGCTTCGAAGACGCTCACTGGATGGCGTGCGCTCACCTCGAGGGTACCGAGTACCCGGACATCGGTCCAGGACTTAGCTCTTCGATTGGCGAGGCCGACGCAGTCTCGGCCGGCGAACTCCTCACCGATCAGGCGATCGATCTGGACGAGCCGCTCGAGGAGGATGCCGACGTCTACGTCGCGCTTCACTACGCGAGCGAGGACGGCGAGATGCTGGACCTCATCACGAGCGCTGACGGTGGCTACTTCTACGACTCGGCGTTCGTCGGTGTGGCCCCAGCAGAAGCGGACGTCACGGCCGGCACCGACGGTGGACAGCAGACTGGTACGCAAACGATGGGGGCGGAATCCCCTGTGGACGACTCTCCTACGACAGACATGGACGACAACACCCGAGAGCAGTACATCACGTTCCTGACCGCCAACGCGGACTTCGACAAGGAGTCCCTCGAGGCGATGGACGACAACGTACTCGAACAGACGTACGAACTCGCCGCCGAGAACGCCGCCGGTGACGGTGGCAGCGACGGCGGTAGCAACGACGACCCGGACAACGGCGGCGACGGCAAGACGCTCGGAGAGATGACGCCTGCCGAGGCGAAGGTCGCCCTTGAGGAGCAGGGCTTCGTCACCGAGGACAACGCCGGCGATCTCGTCGCCCAGGCCCAGGAAGAAGCCACGAAGGGGCAGAAGGTCGACGAGATCATCGCCCACTCCAACCAGTACGACGAGGACGACCGCGAGGACCTCATGGCCTCGGCGGACGCGCTCGTCGATCGAGAGCACGATCGCGTCGCCGGCAACGGCGGCATGGGACTGCCCGGAGCGGCTGGCATCACGGCATCCGCTTCGCCGGCGACGGGCGACGCCGAGGACAACAGCGAGGAAGATCCCGACGAGTACGGTACCGGGGTCGCGGAGAACTGAGGTGAGATAGATGACGAAACTCAACACGCAGACGTCGGTTCTCGCACAGACGAACGACGCCGAAGACTACGACGACGACGAGGCCCTTGAGGAACTCGAGCCCGGCCAGGGCGTCGTTCGTGGAGCTGGCGGCTACACGGCTGCCGGCGCCGACTCGAAGACCAAGCGCGTCGTTCGCGAACAGCGCAACCCTGGCAGCCGCGGGGTCGGAACGAACCAGAGCCCGCTGGAGATCACCTACCCGGCGGGATCGAACGTCGAGACGATCGGCTTCCAGAGCCACGACGAGGCCCGGGCCCTCGTCGCCTACGCCGACGTCGACGGCGACGGCACCGACGACACCTACACCGAGGGCGCCGAACTCGGCTGGAACGCCAACGGCTACCTCGAGGTCATCAGTGGCGGCTCGCCGACCGAGGCGGTCGCGACGATCGCGGACGAGGACGGCGTGACGATGAGCAGCGGCGACGACCCGACCCACGTTCTCGTGGAGTTCTACTGAGGTGAGAACTCATGGCAACTACTGATAGCGTTACGCAGCACGACCCGCAGATGGCCGAAGAGTTCGAGGGGGCGTCGCGCCTCCACGAAACAGCGCTGTTCAACCCGGTCAGAAAACAGCGTGAACAGGCGTGGAAGCAGATTCGCGCCCAGTCCCCGCTCGGTCCCGACATGTGGGATGAGCTCGATCAGGCGATCGGGATCAAGCAGCCGTCGGCGGAACTGACTGCCGACTCCGCGATGCAAGTCGACTCCTGGCAGGAGTACGCGGAGACCATCCTCGACGACCAGTTCGTCCAGTCGACGGTCATCGACCAGCTGATCGGTGCCGGCTTCGGCGTCAGCGCGAGCCTCTTCCGCTACGCGTACTTCGACCGCCTCCGCGCCACCCGCCTCGAGGCCAACCGGAGCATGAACGCGCGGGCCCGAAGCGTCCAGGAGATGCCCGCGAACGCACTCCACGGCGTCCCGCTCTGGATCCACCACGTCGACTACGAGTTCGACAGCCGCGAGGTCCAGAACGCGATGCAGTTCGGCGACGATCTCGACACCAGCGTCGGCCAGGAGGCTCGCCGAGCGCTCAACCGCTCGGAGCACGGCCTCCTCTGGAACGGCGAAGGTCGCGAGATTCCGACCGACCGCGGCACCCTCGCGGCAACGGGCCTCGACTCCGACGCCGATCTCATCCTGCAGGCCAGCGGCTCGAACGGCTGGGTCAACAGCCCGGAAGAGATCCTCGCCGACTTCAAGGAACTCCACGACACCGTCGAGGATCAGACCGATGTTCAGGATCAGGACGACGTCCCGCTGGTCTCCGAGGTCGGCGGCTGGATCTTCGTCCCCCGCGCCCTGTGGGGCGAGGTCGACCGCGAGGACTACGAGACCTCCGCGACCGACGAGCCGATCATGGAGCGCCTCGAGCGGAAGTACCCGTACCTCAACATCGTCCCGGCGCCGCGCCTGGACGCCGACAGCGCGATCCTGCTGCTGAACGATCCGCGGTACTTCCAGATGGTCGTCGCCCAGGGCGTCACGAACACGAACTGGGAGGTCGACGGTGGATTTGGGTTGCGTAACAAAACTCTGTCAAGTAGGACCCCCTTCGTTCGCCGTTCTCCTGACGGAGTCCGGGGTATTGCCCGAATCACGGGAATCAACGCGTAAACAACACCTGTTGGGAGATCGGTGGTAATTATATGACAGTAGCACGAATGACGTGTATGAAGTACCCGTGGCGAGACGCCGATACGCTCTGCAAACTCTACCACGATGAAGGACTCTCCCAACGTGAGATCGCTAACCGGTTGGACACTGACCCGTCGGTTATCAACGACTGGATGCAACGGCACGGGATCAAATCCCGTGACCGCACTGAAGCAACCCAGAACGCGGTCGAATCAGATGCCCCGTGGACAGACGAAGATACCCTCCGCAAACTCTACGTGGAGGAGCGGTTGAGTCAGCCGGAGATCGCCGAACGGCTCGGATGCAGTGATAGTACTGTGTCGAACTGGATTCGCCGTCATGGTATCAAGCGTCCGTGGCAAGACGAAGACCGGATGAGGGAGTTGTATGCTGAGGAGCAACTGTCGCAGGCTGAAATCGCTGACCGCCTGGACTGTGGTGTCTCCACCATCGAGACGTGGATGAACCGCCACGGCATTACAGGGCGGGAGAACGGCGAATCTGTCCAACTATCGCTGCTACCTGGACCGGCGTACGAGGTCCTAACCGATGAGGACGAACTCCGACACCTCTACGAAAAGGAGGGGCTCGACACCTACCAAATCGCCGATCTACTCAACGTCGGTTCGTCGACGGTGTCGGACTACACTCGTCGCTACGGGATCACTAACGGCCAACTAAGCGGCGAGGACCATCCGATGTGGGAGGGTGGCCAGGTCCATTACTACGGGCCGAACTGGCCCGAGCAACGGGAAAAGCGCCTCGAGCGTGACGATCACCAGTGTGTGGTCTGTGGCGTCTCGGAATCGGAGTACCGTGACCGGACGGGGCGCGATCTCGACGTCCACCACATCCGACCTCGTCGAGAGTTCGTCGACGATGATGGTCTCGATCATGAAGCGGCGAACAGGCTCGACAATCTCATCACGCTCTGCCGCTCCTGCCACGCGAAGTGGGAGGGGATACCGCTGAAACCAGAATCATGACTACACACACACACAACACACGGAGGAATAGACCATGACAAGAACAACCATCTACAAAGGCCAGCCGTGGGATGACGAGCATGAAGTCCTCGCCGACCTCTTCCACAACCACGGCGACGGTACGCGGGCTGTAACCGTCGAAACGACAGACGGTGAAGAGTTCCACATCCCCGAGGACGAAGCTGTCGACATCTACATCGACGGTGAGGAGGTCGAGGACTAATGCCAGAAACTACAGTCACTGTCCGGGTCGCCGGCGCACAGTTCCGGTTCGACCGTGAGCAGTACACTCGTGGCGACGAGCTTGAGGTCCCCGAACGGATCGTCGGTCGCCACCCGCGCACGCTCGAGATCGTTGATGACGTCAACGGCGACGAGGAGGCCGCCGATGCCGGGGACGGCACCGACGAGCTGACCGTCGACGATCTCGATCCTCACCCGAAGGATCTCGACGTCCCAGGGCTGGAAGATCGCATTGCGGATGTCGACGATGTCAGCCTCCTCGAGACGATCAAGGAGGCCGAGAAGCAGAACGACGATCGTACGACCGCGAAGAACGCGATCGACTCGCGACTGAACGAACTCGAGGGGTAACGGATGGCCACCGCAACGCCGACGGACGTCCGCCTCGAGATCGACACGAACCTGGGCGACGAGAAGATCCAGAAGGTCATCGAGCGCAAGGCTCGCGATATAGATCGCGATGACAACGTCGGCGGCCTCGATGAGCCAGACCGGTGCGACCTCGAGGCCGTGCTGGCAGCGCTGCACATCGCGACGAAACTCGACCGGGCGGCCAGCAGCCAACAGGTCGGGAACGCACAGAAGTCCTACGAAGAATCGTCCGTCGACGAACTCCGAGCTGACGCTCGCCGGCTCGGGGCGACGGACGAACTGCTGGGAATCGGTGCGATGAACAAGACCGCGTCGATCGGCGTCCCCGACACGAGGGGCTGACTTGACCCATGCTTTCTGGCTTCGAAAACGACGAGGCGGTGTTCTTCGTCGAGCGCCAGGTCGGATCCGAAGAGGGTCCGTACGGCGAGACCGAGCCGGTCTACGAGTGGGTACCGCTGTCGCTTGAGGACGACCAGTGGGACTACGTCGACGGCGAGGTCGTCTACGACGAGGCCGATGTCGAGGCCGCCGAGATACGGTCCGAGCAGCGCAGCGCCGAGTACATCCGCGAGGTCTACTCGGAATGGCCGCAGGAGGTCTACCGGCTGTACGTCGATCCAGTGGACGTCGGCTCGATCACGGGGGGTAACTACGAACTCGAGATCGAGGCTGACGACCGCGTCGACCTCGCGAGCGCCGACGGTCGGTTCGCGGCCCAGCCGCCGAACGTCCAGCGGCTCGACTCGGCCGTTCCAGAGCACGTCGAACTCGAAGTAACGAGAGTGGAGGTCTGACGATGGACGTCAACCTCGACTTCGAGAGCGGCTTCGCCCCTGAGGGCGCCCAGGAGGCCTTCGAGAGCATGGTCGAGAGCGCTGACGACCAGCTCATGGAGCGGATGGAAGAGGCCGAGCAGAACATCCAGAAAGAGGCCCAGCAGCGCTCCCCCGTCGACACCGGGAACCTCCGGGCCTCGTGGACGGGGCTGACCGAGGCCCGACGCGGGACGATCATGACCGAGGTCGGCAACACCACCGACTACGCCGAATACGTCGAGCGAGGGACCAGCAAGATGGCCGCGCAACCGATGCTCCGGCCGGCGCTGGACCGCGAGCAGATGGCGCTGATCCGCGACATCGAGCAGCTCGTCTTCCGCGTCGCTGCGAAGGAGGGCAACGCATGACCGACGTCTCCGACCTCACCGTCACGCTCGAGATCAAACGGGTCTGGACGTGGCCGTCACTCGGCCGCGCGCTCGTCGTCGGCGCGATCAACGGCGAAGAGCGGATCATGGAGTTCGATCTATGACATATGGACTTCATGACGCCCTTAGAGATACGGTCGTCGACCTGCGGAACTACGACGATCTCGTCGCGCTCCTCGAGGACACCAGCGCGATCGACGAGGGCTGGCCGAAGGATCCCCAGGAGTACCCGGTCGTCGTCCGCGTCCAGCCGGTCACGGAGACCTCGAACTCCCAGCGTGAGTTCTCGACGATCGAGCGGCAGTTCCGGCTGCAGGTCTCGGTCGTCGCGAAGGACTCCTGGCGCTCCGAGCAGGACGCCCCGACCTTCCGGATGGCCGAGATCATGGCGGCGGTCGCCGACCGACTCGACGTCGCCGTCGACGCGCCGGAACTGCTGCCCAGTGGTACCGACTCGAGCAGCTGGACCGAGGTCACCGGCGACCGCCTCGCGCTCATCCAGGACTGGCTGACGACGACCTACACGCGATAGACCATGCCATCAGGAGAGATCTCCCGCGGTCCAACCGCGCACGTCGACGCACAGCTCACCAACGCCCAGCCCGACGCGGCGTTCGGTCGAGACGACACTGGCCGAGTGACCGGCCGACTGGCCATCTACGGCCCCGGAGAACCATAACATGACCATCAAATCAGCTTACGCCGGCGAAGACGTCCCGCTCGAGGTCTCGTACACAGACTCGAACGGGGCGATCGACCCGGACGACCAGGGTAGTGACGGCACTCCCGACGCCGAGATCACGATCACCGACAACAGCGACGGGACCGAAGTGGTCTCGGCGCAGTCGATGACGAACACGGCGACCGGCGAGTTCGAGTTCGTCTGGGACACCAGCGCTGCGAACGGTCCCGGAACGTACCGCGTCGAGATCACCGCCGAGTTCGGCGGAGAAACGAAGATCAACCGATCGCAGATCCAACTCAAGGAGTAACCTATGGCACAAGAAATTACAAGTCAATTAGAGGTTGAGGGCAGCGTTGTCGCCGTCCTCCACGTCGACGAAAGTGGCACCGATCCCGTTCGAACTGTTCTCGGGAACTGTACGAAGGACGATTTGTCCATCAGTACTGACGAATCCAGCGAAGACTTCAACCCCGGCTCGCAACGCCGGACGAAGCGCTACCGGACGAACAACACGATCGACGTCGAGGTCGCCTCGGCGATCGCGCCGGATCTGGCCGCCCTCGAGAAGGTCGGCATCGTCGACAGCGACGGCAAGATCACGTTCGACAGCGCCGACCGGAAGACACTGGCGTCGGACGACGAGTACATCGAAATCGCGTACTTCGATCACGAACCCGACTATTCGTCGGTCGACATCGAAGCCGACTCCGAACTCCTCCACCGCTTCGAGGACTGCGAGTTGACGAGCCCTGAAGTCGATCCAAGCGCGACGCCCCCGACTGCGTCGTGGACATGGTGGGTGGAAGGAGGATTTTACCTGGACTTCTCGAGCGCCTGATCTGAGGTGACACGATGAGTAGCACTATCTCGAACGCAGACGCAGCGAATCAAGCACTCGAGGCACAGCGCGAGAAAGAACGCGAACAGCAGCGCGAGACGGCCGAACTGTACGGCAAGGCTCAGGACCTCTTCGACGCCCGTTCGCGAGACACGTTCACCGTCGAACGCCATGGCGTGGAGATCGAGTTTCTCTACCCCGATCCCGAAACACAGCAGGAGTTCGAGGACCGTCAGCAGGCTGTCCTCGAGAAGGCACAGGACGATGCTGATCTCTTCGACCTCCTCGAGGAGGCAGAGGTCGGCATCGAGCAGATGGAAGAGACCCTCTCCGAACACGCCGTCGACCCGTCGTTCAACGACCCGTCGGTCTGGCGTGAAACGATCGGGTTCACAGAGGATGAGATCTCAACCCTCTACCAAGATTTTTTGGCGCTTGGCGAAGGCGAGGAAGAAAGCAGGAGGCTCGAGATGTTGCAGAGTCTTCTATCGGACGGTTCCTCGAGTGGCTGAACCACGAGCAGCGCTACCGCCCTGAGGAGTTCTTCGCGATGGACGAGTCGGAGAAGACGTTCTGGATGACGCGGTATAAAGAGTACCAGGAGGAGCGCCGGAAGCTCGGAGACCAATTTCTCCCATAAAATAAGGCTTCACCTGGACTGCGGCCTACTCTTCCATCCAGTCGGGCCGAACCTCTTCGTCACTTTCGTCAAGAATCACGGGGTCGACTTGGACGAAGTTGTTGACGACATCCCACCACGCGAGGTCGCCGTCGCCCTCTCTCGTCTGCCGCTTGAACTCGGCGCGCAACAACATCCGGCGCGCGGCTTCGTCGGAGACGCCGACCGGGGCCTCGGCCTGCGTTTCGAACTCACTATGGAGATCGCTCAACAACCGCCACGCGCCGTTCTTCAGGAGGTCTTCGACCGTCTCGTAGCCAGTGTCATCGCGTTCGACCTCGAGCCGCAGCAGGTCGTAGAACGGGCGCTCGAGCGGCACGTCGACCACAACGTCGGGTGCATCGTCGGACATCTACGCCACCTCCACGGCATCGCTGCCCACCTCAAGCGCGACATCTTCAACCGGCTCGCGGCCGACTTCGCGCCACTTCGCCCCCGTCCATTCGCGCTCGATTCGCAGGTAGCCGCCGCAGGTGGGCTCGAACGTGATCTTCCGGGCAGTGCCATCGACACCGCGCCAGCGGACATCGAACGCCTGTCGAGTCATGCGTTCGAACACCCGTTGGCGTGCGTCAACTGGTCGGCACCGCCGAGTTTCTCGAGCAGTTCGCGGCCACAGCCTTCACAGCGCACGTACGGTTCGCCGCCCTGCTCGAGCGGTTCGACGTGGTGCGTGAACGATTCATCCGTCGTGCCGGTGGATTCAAGACCGGCGGAAGCGTTTGTCGACATGGGTTTCGAGACCTTCTGTGAACCCGGCCCGCGTGTTGGCGCACGCGGGCGAATCGCAACGCCCCGAGAGGCCGGTGTTCACACTAACCACTACGCACCAATGCATAGTAAAGGTATGGGTCCCGGACAACTACGCATTAGTGCGTACCTTTACTATGCAGGAGTGCGTAGGAATATACGTAATGAGTCCGAACGCAACGGCCGCTATGGGACGCTACCGCGCGGTCATGACGGAAACGGATCGGGAGTACATCTCCGGCGAAGGCGATGCGACCGACCACCAAGTCCAACAGTCGGTGACTCGAGTCCGCAGTCGGATCAACGACGAACTGCCGAGGGACATCGAAATCCTCCGGGAACACCGGCCCGATCTGCTCGAGGAACTGCAGGAAGTCGTCTGCGAGGAATAGGTATGGGGGGCAAGGAGCAACTAAACGCAGCCCCATCAACTGCGTTGTCGATCAACTCAGCTACGGCCGTCAGTGGGTCTGCGTTCGGGGCGAAGAAAATGTCGAAGTTGTACGAAGCGTCCGCCGCCGACTCTTTATCGGGCTACTCGCCCTTTGTCGAGTCGTCGGGTTCGGCTTCGGCCGTGGCGTCGAACGAGAACAACCCAAGCACCCTAATGCTTAAGTCGAGTCGTGACCAACGCCTCGGTGTAGCTCGCAGGAGGACTATCGCTCCTGCGAAGAGGCCGCAGACGAGAGCTAACAAGCTTGCAATCATGCAGATCGCCCGACGCCCTAACGTCGGGCGAGGTGACCTTCTCACTCCTGCCTCAAAAACTCGAGTGGTGACGCCGCTCGAGGAACTGCAAGACGTCGTCTGCGAGGAGGAATGACGATGGCCCAACCAGATGCCGAAGGGCTGATCACTTGCACTGGCTGTGGGCGTTCCCTCCCCGGAGACATGGAACATTTCCACAAACACCGAGGTGCTTTCAAACCGAGGTGCAAAGAGTGTCGTGGTGGAGAGTTTGGCAACTCAGGGGACATCCATCAGTGCCCGACATGCGGCGAGGAGTTTGGGAGTCGTCAAGGACTCGGGCAACACCACGCCGCGCAGCATGGCCAATCTATCCGAGAGCGCGAGGCAGAGCAGGGGCGGCATAAGTGCCCAAGAGAGTCGTGTAATCGTGGTTTCGAAGATGGAGAAAGCTTGGAAAACCATATCAAATACCACCACGGTGATGGTGTTGAGTTGGAGTGTGGGCGATGTGGCAACTCTTTCACTGTGCCTAAATCTCATGCAGATCGGCGTAGATTCTGCAGCACCGAATGTATGGGAGAATGGGTGAGTGAGACGATGAGTGGCGAAGACCACTACAACTACAAGGGAAAGATCGAGAAGGTTTGCGAGAATTGTGGCGAAGTCTATGGGGCGTACCCATACCGCGCCGACCGCCGTATGTTTTGCAGTCCGAGTTGTCGCCACGAGTCGTTCTACATGTTGCTCGGTGGGGAGAAAAACCCACATTGGAAGGGGGGCTACGAATCATATTATGGCCCAAACTGGGAAGCCCAACGAAAAAAGGCACGGAGGAGAGACAACTTCCAATGTGAATCTTGCGGAGTCTCTGAGGACGAAATGGATCGTGAGTTAGATGTTCACCACATCGCGCCATTCCGCACGTTCGTTGTTGGCGATGAGGCAGACTACGAGGAAGCGAACCGCCTCAAGAATCTGGTGTCTCTTTGTTCTTCTTGTCACCAGCAATGGGAACAGATGTCCCCTCTCCGACCCGATACGGGCAACGCCGCTGCCGACTGACTTGCTGCCGATGACCCGAGAGGCGAGGCAAACAGTCACGAACACTTAACTAAATCCGTTGAGCGCTCTTGGGTATGGGTAGCGAAACTGTGTCAGTTGAACGGGGGCCGTGCGAAGAATGCGCCGAGCCGATTAGCGTTGAAGCGAGCAAGTGCCCTCACTGCGATTACAACCCATCCCAACAAGCATACGCTGGCCCTCTCCTGCTAATCATGCTCGGTGGTGTGCTGACGATTTTCGTCGTCACCGCGATCGCCGGAATTCCGATGACTTTGCTCGGTGTCGGTTGGCTGGTGTGGGTGTGGTATTCGCCCACCCCTTCGCCCGTTGAGGAATCCGAATAGACATTCGAATAACGCAGTTCGTTTTCGCGGTCCATCCAATGCCAACAATATCAACACTAACAGCGGTACTTGAACTTGACAAAGGGCGCTTCGAATCGGAAATTGACTCTGCCAAGAGGGATCTCGATTCATTCACCGAACGGGCAGCAAGCACTGGCAAATCACTCCAGCGGGCCGGGGGAGTGATGACTGCCGGGATCACTGCCCCCCTCACAGCGATGGGGGCGCTGGCAGTGGACACGTCGAAAACCTTCGAGCAGAGCATGGCAAATTCGCTAGCCGTCATGGGAGATGTGTCTGAGTCGATGGAGGAAGACCTCGAGGGGGCGGCACGGCGCGTAGCTCGAGAAACCACCGTCTCAGCGTCTGAGGCGGCGGATGCGTATTATTATTTGAGTAGTGCGGGCTTATCTGCCGCTCAGGCGATGGAGGCGATGCCGACAGTCACCCAATTCTCAGAAGCGGCAGGGGGTGCACTCAACATGGCCGAGGCGACTGATATCGCGACGAACGTGATGTCGGCCTACGGGTACGAGGCGAACGAAATGGGTGAGGTGACTGATACCCTCACTGCCGTCACGCAAAACCATAACCAAACTGTCAACGATATGGCGTCGGCCATGTCCCAAGTCGCCCCGGTTGCGTCGTCCCTCGGCGTCCCCTTAGAGGAAGCCAGCACTGCTATCGGAATGTTAGGAGACCAAGGCATCAGTGCGGAAAAGTCAGGGACGGCTCTCCGGAATATCCTGTCGCAACTCTCAGACAGTTCAAGCACAGCAGCCAAGCAGTTGCAGGAGGCCGGTGTACAAACCCAAGACGCGGAAGGGAATATGCTGCCGTTGGCTGAGGTCCTTGAACAAATCGAAGAATCGAGTCTCGAGGCCAGTGACGCCTCGCAAATCTTTGGTCGGGAAGCGGGGCCAGCGGCAGCCGCGTTGATCCAACAGGGGAGTGACGCACTCGAAGAAAATGCAGATCGCGTTCGCGAATCTGAGGATGCGACTAGCGATATGGCCGAAGAGATGCGCAGCACGACGCAAGGGGAGATACAGCAAATGCGGTCGAACCTCGAAGATGTGGGGCTGACGATTGGGTCTGTGTTACTCCCCATGCTCAGTACAGCCACGAGCTACGTCTCGGGGGCGGCCGAATGGTTCCAGAATTTGAATGAAGGGCAACAAAAGGCGATCGTCGTCGTCGGTGGATTGGCGGCGGCACTCGGCCCGTTGTTGATTGGGGTGGGGACGCTGTTGACTATGCTCCCCACGATGGCAACAGGCGCGGCTATGGCGTCCGGGGCTCTATCCGGTGCGTTGCTCCCTTCCTCGGTAGCCGCGTCTGGCGGACTCTCAGGAATGGCTGCCAGTGCCCTCGCCGCACAAGTAAGCATCATGGGTTTGACAGCCCCTGTCTGGGCAGTTATCAGCGCGATCGGCCTACTCCTCAGCGCTACTGCGATTTTTGCGGCAGCGTACTCCAAAAATTGGAAGGGAATCCGCGACTACACCGAGTGGGCGATCGACCCGATCACCGACGGTATCGACTGGTTTGTCGAGAAGCTATTCGGGATCAGTTCCGCCTCGGAAAAGGTCGCAGGCGCGTTCGGTGATTTCATAGATTGGGTGGTTGAAAAGATAAATAGCATACCCAAAATCAACCTCGATAGCGGCGACCTCGGCGATTTCGACACGTCGTCTGCGAAGCCTGGCGATAAGAGTGCCAGCGATGTCATGGGCGCTGAGGAAAACCCCTACGAGGACATCGATTACGGAGAACAGGGCCAACAGGCAGGCCAGGACTTCGGGACGGGCTTCCAGAACGGCCTCGAGCTAAGCGATGTCACCAGCCATCTGGACGACGAAATTGCCAGCGTCGAGGAGGAGCTCTCGGATCTCCATGAAGGCGGAGTTGCCCTCGAGGATCAAGAAGAGGCAGCGGAGTTGCAGCGCCGCCTTCGTGAGCTCAAAGAGCAACGCGAAGAGGTCAGAGAAGCCGACGATATCACCGACGTCGACTCCGACATCGCCGCCGAGGCCGTGCGATCTGACCTCCAGGCCGAAGAGGAGCGGGCCGCTTACCTCGATGAGGTTTACAGCCAAATCGACGGGAAAGAGGCCCCTGAGGCGGCGTCCGGGCCCTCGATGTCGTCCGAAGACGTCGACGAGCAGTCGGTCGAAGCGATGCTCGCCGAGTCCGAGGGCAGCAGCCAGAATACCGACCTCGCGACGAAACTCGATAAGATTATCGAGAAACACGACCAACTCCGAGAGACGGTCAAAACCCTCCAGCTTATCGTCGAGATGGACCTCAACAGTCGCGAATTCAACAAGATCATCGACAACCGAGCGGAGGCGAAGGCGAAGGAAGTCATCAACAACACTGGTCCATAGCGATGCAACTGTACACACTCGAGTTCAACGAGGACGAAGTCGGACAGATCAGCGTCGGGGCCAGCCCCGACACTACCGAACAGACGCCGCTCGACGATCGCGGCTCAGCGGAGATGCTCGCGGGGCCGACCCCGGAGATCTCGTTCGACGTCGTCGTCGACGGCCCGGACGGCCGGCGCCGTGCATCGGAACTCGAGCATCTGCTCTCGCAGCCGACGGTCGCGCCAGTCGCGGTCTCGATCCCGAATCAGCCCGACCTCGAGGGCTACTACGTGGGCTCGAGCGTCGATCGCGACGTCGTCCTCTCGCAGGACGGGGGCGACGATCATCACGTAGTGCCGCTGACGCTGTCCCGTTCCGGGACCCAGCAGTCGCATGACCGCGTCCTCGAGACGGACCCGACCGAGGACATCGACCATGAGTACGGCAACGACACGACGCTCCTGGTCGGCCTCCCGGCGGCCGCGGATCGGGTCCAGTGGTTCGACCTCGAGGACAAAACGCGCCAACTCGCGTCGCCGATCGAGACCCGCAGCGCCGAGGGCGGCGACATCGAGATCTACGATCTCGCTGACGGCGAGGCCGCGGTCGGGACTGGGTCGCCGGCGATCGTCTACGACCTCGACCTCGAGGCCGACGGTGACGTTGACGTCGGCGTTTTCGATACGCAGGGGTCGGAGGACAGGGCCGACTGGGCCCGGATCGTCTCGCCCAAGGCCAGCGTCGACGACCCGGTCGTCCTGGATAACGGCCTCGCCCGCCTGCGCCTCGACGAGCCCGCCGGAACCCTCGAGGCCCAGCAGTGGGATGCGACCAACGAGACCTGGACGACGGTCGGCCTCGAGGGCTCGCAACCGTCGACGGTCACGCTGTTCGATGTCGATCTCGTCGACGTCGCGATGGCTCGTGATCAGGCCCAGCTGACCTTCGATGTCGATGGCTCGCTCTTTTCGCTGAACGCGATCGTCAACCGCGGTGCCGAGGACGTCCTGTTTTCGATCCCGACCAACGAGTCGGGGCCGATCCCGACCGACCTCGAGGACTGGCTCGCGCCGATCGCGAGCTCGAGCGTGGTCGATCCGAACGCGTCGAAAGCACTGGTCGCCCGAAACGAGGTGCGCAAATAGATGGTCCAAACGATCAGCGGCACGGTCACGCAGGATGGATCGGCAGCCGAACACGCAGTCGTCGCGATCTACGACCTCACCGACGGGACGATCGCCGGGACGGCACGGACCGACTCGAGCGGCAACTACTCGATCGACGTGTCCCCGGACAGCCACAACTACGCGCCGTTTGCATGGCTCTACGAACCCGGGACGGGCCGGTGGTACGTCGAGGCGCTGGTCGCGAACGTGACCGACGCAGCGGCGAACCCCTACGGGATGATCGATAACTTCGAACGAGGGAATCTCAATCCGTATTCGGGGTCGCCGGGTTCGTGGCAGCTTGTCTCTGGATCAGATGCGATCACGGGCAACTACTCGCTCTACGGGACCGATGGTGATGGACAGATTTTCAGCTACCCCGGAGATGGATTGGGGTTCTATCCGTCGAAAGGGGATGTCTTTTCACTAATCGGAGAAATAACTGGGAACTTATTCATACTATATAATGTAGAGGACAGCGACAATTGCTATTTCGCCCGCCCATCCCCATATCAGGATGACCTTATATTGGGGTACTACAGCGGTGGTAATTATAACACCTATAAAACAAAAGATGTCACTTTGTCCGATTTGGCCACGCTCGAGTACGAGGTAGAGTGGCATGATGGTAACGGGTCACAATCGGATGATACGACTGTACTGAACATCTACTCGCTCGATAGTAATCTCGAGCGGAACGGACAGGTAACCTCCATCACAGGAACCTCATCTGTTTTCATCGGGGGTGATGGGGTTGGGCTTGACATCGGCGGATATCAGAAAGATGGAACGATCGACACCTTCCGGAAACTTGGTACAGTGGAGGAACTCGGGCGATGAGTACTGCAGACTTCGGCCTCGAGCAAACAGAGGATCAGGCCCAGTCGTCGGTCGGCCTCGAGCTATTCATCAACGAAGAGCCGCCTGCTCCGACGAACCTCTCGGTCACCGCGACGGATGCCAACAGCGTCAGTCTCGACTGGGACGGCGACGGACTGGCTGACGAGTACGAGATCTATCGAGCGACCTCGAGCGGAAGCAGCACCGGTGATTACACACTGGCTGCGACCGTCTCGAGTACGCCCCACACGGACGGCAGCCTCACCAACGGCCGCCAGTATCACTACCGCGTTCGGGCGGTCAATCAGGCAGGAGTCTCCGACCTCTCTGGCGAGGCGACCGGGACGACCGATCTCCCAGCGCCGTCGTTCAGCATCGACGCCAGCGTACAGCGGCAGATCACGATCGACTGGACTTTCAACGACGACAACCCGGACGGCGACCTCACCGTCACTGAGTCGAGCAGCGGGACGATCACGACGACCACGAGCCGCGACGGGGCTTACACTCACGGCTCGCTTCTCGACGGCGAGCAGTACAGCTACTCGATCGAGCGCGATACCGGCGATGCGACGGCGTCGGCGGGCCCGAAAAGTGCGGTCACGATCCTCCCGGCGGTCGAGAACTTAACCGTCGACACGATCGACGGACGCTACGTCACGCTATCGTGGACCGAGTCAAGTAACAACTCGAGCGGGTATCGTCTCCTCCTGCAGAAGCCGTCTGACGGGTCATACAGTCAAGATGGGGGCGACTACGCCCCGGTCGCTGAGGGCGAGACAAAGACCGCCACGACGACCGAACTCCTCGACGGCCAACAGTACGATGCGATCGTGGAAATCTACACCGATCACGCCACCGCGAGGACAGGGACGACCACGTTCACCACTGACCTACCGGGTGCTGACACGCTCGATCTCGACGGCAGTGAGCCCGATCAGATCACCGCCCAGTGGACGCAAGTACTGAACAACGGCGAGTACCGCATCGAGGTCCGCGAGAGCGACGCCAACGAAAACTGGGGTGACTCGGGGGCAGCAACCGTCGCCTACGACAGCACGCTCGAGCATACGTTCACCGGCATCCTCGACGGCGAGAAGTTCGATGTACGGATTCGAACGCAGACCCAGTACGTCGACGGGTCGTGGCTCGAGGGCGAGGAGATCACGAACCTCCCCGCGCCGAGCGGGATCGGGTTCGTGAACGTCGGGACGACTTCGCTGGAGGTCCAGTGGACCGACAACGCGACGTTCGAGGGCAGCTATCAGGTCTTCCGCAAGCGCGTCGACTACGACGGCAACGTGACCGACGACCGAAACCTCCGGGCAACCGAAGCTCAGTCTGCCGAGTCCCATGCCGATTCGGAGGTTCAACCGGGCCGAGAGTACGAATACGTCGTTCGCGCTCGAACGTCGTGGGTCCACGCCGACACCAGTATTGGGACGGTCTCGACCGACTCGATCAGCCTCTCCGATCGGGCCGTCTCCCCGCGGGGCTGGCACCTCGAGGTCGACCATCCGTCTGGGACGACCCTGACCCCGGATCCGCTCGACGGCGCCACGCGTCGACCGACGATCAACGGCTTCCCCCGCGTCGAGATCCCGGTGCCCTACCGCGATCGCTGGCACTCGGCCGATCGGGATGACGCCCCGCTGCGAGTCTGGCACAGCGGCTCGAGAGAGCCGATCGAGACCCTCGAGCATCGCCGCCTCGAGGAGGGTGCAGGCTCGAAGCGGACCGTCCTCGAGGGGCGGGGCGGGACGCAGCTCGACCGGCGGGTGATCGAGGACGTCGACATCGAGCCGACCCACGAGTTTGCCAAGCGTCTCATCGAGGAATACACGGACTACACTGCGACCGTCGACGACCCCCAGACCAACCAAGAGGAGCGGGCGCTTGACCGCGCCGAGTCTGCGTTCGAGTACGGGCAGACACTACAGGCCATCTCGGATACAACCCCGCTGAAGATCACAGACGATGGGTTCTTTGAGTGTAAACAGACGTGTTGGTCGTTCGACGCCGTCGGAAATACGACTGCTACGGTCCAGAGCGACAGTTTCACTGGGGGTGAGGCGGCGCAGATCACTGACTTCCAAGATTCGTTCAGCGTCACGTTCGAGACCGACTACCGCATCGAGGAGCCGGAGTTCTTCCACCGGGGCATCCGGGAGGCATATATGCGGATGGACATTTACGTCGACGGCGTCCTCGCCACGTCGAACCTCCAGACGGCAGAACCCGGGTACGCGCCGATCTCGTTTGCCGGGCCACTCGAGCCCGGGTCCCACACGATCGAGTTCGATGTTCAGCCGGATGGGACCTCTGACTCTGGGGATTTCCGGCTCGATCGCTTCGGTGTTCGCGATGCACAGTTCTCGTACGACGACAGTGGCACGCTCAACGAGCCGGGCGGGCACACGGACGGGCCGTCACCGTATCCGGATCTGACGCGCATCGAGACGGTCGAGTACACGACGCCGCTGGCGATGACCGAGGTCTCGGTCGACGCGCAGCCGACCGCCGGCAGCGTCGCCGAACTCGGGATCCGCCAGGACGGCACCGGTGACTACGTCACTGCCAGCCAGACGACGAGCCACACCATCCAGTACAATGACCTCGCTGCGACGGCCCAGGCTCGGATCGGTCTCGGCCGCCGGCAGGATCTCGACCCTCGCGATGAGACGCCACGGCTGGGGTACGAGTCCCAGAGACTCGACATCCTTGAGATCAGCGCTCTCCTCGACGATACGCCGGTCCTCACGGACCGAAGCTTCGATCGGCCGCTGATCGATGTCCTCCGCGAGGTCGCTGACATCGGCAACTTCGTGTTCGAGGTTCGGGCCGACGGCGACGAGACCGTAATCGAGTGGACCCAGCTCGGCCAGCGCGAGGTCAGTATCGACCCCGAGATCGCAGACTACAGCGTCGATCGCCAGACCGAGGACGTCGTCGAGAAGGCCGTGGTCTACGGCAGTGCTGCCCAGATCACCCGCCAGACCGTCGACGTCGCGATCGGGACGTGGGTTGATCTCCCCTTCCCCGACGCGAAGATCGTCGAGCGAAAGGAGACGATCTACGACGGCGATACCGAGTTCACTCGAGGCGAGGACTACCAGATCCGCTACGCGACTGAAGACGGCCAGCCGCGGATCAAGGCGCTGTCGGGTGGCGCGCTGTCCGATGGGCAGACGGTGTCGGTCGATGCCGAGGTCAAGCCTCGGGGCTCCTATACCGAGGGCGACGCCGGCGAGAACCCGAAGACGGTCATCGAGGATATCCCCGGACTCGCCTCGAAGCAGATGTGCGACCAGTACGCCCTCTACGCAGTCGAGCGGACCGGCGACGCGATCGTCGACGCGAGCGTAACGATCTCCAGCGAAGAGGTCGGTGCGTTGCTCGTCGACGCGATCGATATCGACCGGCTGCCCGGTGACGTCCCGTGGGAGGTCGACGATATCAGCTACGGCGACGGCGAGGTTTCGATCGAGTTGGGCAACGGGCCGTCGGCGGACGATTTTCTCCAGGGGCTCAGCGATCGGCTGCAGCGCAACAGCGAGCGGGTGTGACAGCTGTGGAACCGCCGGGGCGAGCTGGGGGACTGCGCAGAAGGGAAAATCAGTCGAATGTGATCTGCCAAGGCAACCACGTCTGGACATCAACCCATCCGACACCGTCAAAGTCGACTGGGACTTCACCCTTCCCTCCCTCTCCAGTGGTTAAGCGTTCGCCGGAGTCCCCCTCTGCGGGATAGATAGTCACTTCAAACTCCGTTCCAGGGCGGGGTAAGAGATGCGCAACATCTATCGAATCGAACTCAAACGGGCCAGCAACGACGGGCCCATCATCGGAGATGGTCTCCGGTATGCTGCCACTATCCGCTCGAGGGTGTCGGATTTCGACACTCCACTGCGCGCCGTTGCCGTCGGCATGAAGGACATAATCCCCACCCTCAAATAGCGTGGCAGACGCGCCGTCATACTCGCGGTCTATCTTGAGTTCGTAGGGGTCTCCTTCCTCAAGCGGGGACACTCGAAGACTGAAATCATCGCCCTCGTACCCCACGTCAAACACTGCCAGACCACTCCCGATTGAGATAGGGTCCTCCATAATAGAGCCGGACCCCAGCCATTTCCACGACTCAAGCGGCTTCTTTGCGGAGGTCCTGTCAGGTTGGCTTCCCCCATTTCCGTTCCCGTCGTCCGTTTGGGTGCCTGAACAGCCTGCAAGTACGGTTGAAAATGCAGCGCCGCTTCCAAGAAGAAGTCTCCGACGGTTCATATCTCCTCAATTGGATGGTTCGGTGATAATATTGTTGCCACTATTCGCCAATTTCGAGCGCGTCGACGGCTTCGGCGGGCCCGACGTCGTGATCGACGAGGCGGTCCGCTGCGAGCTGCCACGCTCTTCGCGAGAGTTCGGGATCGGCGCTCTCGTAGTTGACTGAGAACTCGGTCAGTGCGACTGCGACGAGGAGGTCATCGCGACGATCGTCCAGAGGCATCACTGCCGCTGGCCGCGGCTTCCCGGATAAAGGTCAGCACCCACCGTGAGCCAACGCAGGAATCCGCCAACGGGGGAGTTGGCGGTGGAGCGTCGTACCCACTTGGTGTGTCAATCGAGAGGGCTCGAGATCGGGATGTCAGTCGGGGTGCGGCTATTGACGTTGGGGCAGTCACCGATCTCGAGAGGCGAGGACCGTGTTTCAGAGTCGGATAGAGTCAGTCCTGCAACGGTTGACTCTCATTCCTCGCCAATCATGGGTTCCAACTGATATGATATGAACCTGTTGGTATTTTTATATCAGTAGAAATGGCAGTTAACAATATCTGAACCACCGAGGCAAGGCGAAGATGGGGCTGTCAGTCCTCAGTCTCGAGAAAACGCCGGCCAGAGGCCAGCGTCGGAGTCCCCCTCCCCCCTTAGTGGTGTGTCAAGGGGTGGGTCTGCGATCGGGGTGACAATATGGCGATTGACGTAGACCGATCCCAGCTGTGGCGAGAGGGCCTGGATGTCTCGGAATCGGATTCGGTCGGTACGGCGGAATCCGGTGGGTCTCTCGCCGGCCGGATCTTCGGAGCAGTATCGCATCAAGCTACTGGCCACACGAGTAGGGCTCCTGTCGGTCGTGTGTATGTAGCAGTGCCGTCCACCATCACGAACAGTTGCTCACCATGACCATCTGCCAATGGGTTTATGTTAATCGGCAGAGAACGCAGGCCCAGATAGCGAACCAGCAAACACTTGACGTTGTAGCACTTGTAACTAAACATGCCCAGGGATGCAGATACACGGACCGATCGAGGGGAACTTCGAGAGGTCTTGCTCGCGTTCATGGACAAATATCGCGGGCAACATGCAGCCCCTGGAAAACTGCGACTACACAAATTCGTCTTTTTCGGCGACCTCTACAGCCTCCACTGGTACGGAGGAAGACTCACTGACGCAGACTTCAAAGCCTACGATTACGGAGCCTTCTCCGAAGACATCCAAGAGCTGTTGGATGAGTTGGAGAGGTCCGGTGAAGTCCAGACGACGGAATCCCCCAGTGGACGGGGTAAACAGTATCACAACACGCGCTCGCCAAAGCTCAGTAGGGAGAAGCAAGAGATTGTCGACGAAGTCTGGCAAGAGCTCAAATCCCTAAGCGACGACGATCTGGGGCAGTTTTCAAAGGGGACATGGCTCTATGAAAACACCCCCTATGATGAGAGTATGGACTGGGAAGCCTACCGAGAGAAGGTAGGTACAGCGACACAGTGGAGAGAAGTCGTAGAGAGTATGAAGGAAAGGAATCCGGCCGACGACCCGGAGGATTCTGTAGCCGATCTCCTTAATTGATGGCAGGGCTGCTTGAGGATCCGTTGCCGATGGGGTATGATCAGGATTTTGAGTCAGACTTAAAGAAAATCCAGGAAGATGATCCGACCCTTGCCGAGCGGATTGCAGATTACTGTGAGGAAATCCGGAAGAAACCGTTTAAAGGCGAGATGAAGCAGTATGCTATGGATGGCCTCTATGGACTCCACGTTGACCCTTTTGTACTTCTATACGAACTTGATCCTCACCTAGCTCCCAATTCCGATCCATCAAATGTCGATGAAGTCTATTTTCACCGGGTTGTACACCATGATGATCAGCAAACTGCAGTAAAGAACGTCAACCGAGCAGATAGAACAACTTACGTGTCTATTCGGCTCGAGTACGACCCCATTCCAAATGTTCAGAGACGGGTTTCACAACTTCACGAAACCGACGAATTCAGATTTAAGGACTCTACATACGATTCCGATGGGATCTCTGTCACGGGTGAATTAGTAGACGATTCTCGCGGGCGGAACCGAGAAATTTTGGAGGTCATACTGCCAGAGGACGCGATTATCGAGTACGACCGAGAAGGATTCTCGGACTTTATATAATATCGCCCGTTCTCCAGGCATCAGTCATCTTCGAGTAGTTCGTCGCGGGCTGCCTTGAGTTTCTGGAATCGGCCAGAGGACCCGCCCGTATCGGGGTGGCCCTCGAGGTTTTTGAGTTGCGCCTTGAACGCTGCCGTGACGATCTCGTCGGGAGCGTGCGGTGCGACCTCGAGGATCTCGTAAGGCTCCTGGTCGAGTTCGTCCTCGCTGCTCGCGGCCGTCGTCGGTCCCCTGGGCGCTACTCACTCCCACCACCGCCCTTACACTGGATGGTCTGTTCGACGTAGCACTCGCCGTCGTACACGAGCCGGTAGAGGCCACGCGCCTGCTTCTCGATCCATCCAGCGTTCTCGAGCGCGTTCAGGGCGTCATTCACGCGCTGGCGCTCGAGACCGGTGATGTCCCGGATCCGGCGTGGATTGACCTGAAACTCGTCGCGAAAAACGTCGAGGACCTGTCGTTGCTGCTTCGACGGGTCGAACTTCTTGTTCGCCACGTTGAATCGTCTGTATCCTTGCATAGCGATCCCTACAAATGTACCTATCAGTGACCACGCTATTGTATCTTCGGGTGTCCAATCTATAGTCCGTTACAAAGTAACGCTTAATAGGTTGGCGAATAGACTATAGAGTAGGAAGCGCGGGGATGTCGGGGTCAGAAACCTGATCTCGGCCGGGTGTTAGAGCACCCGACCTGCGCTTCTGGGCTTACAGAAGCATATGAGCGTACAAGACCCAACGGATGAAACCGTTACGACTGACGAAGCACAGATCGACGACGTCGTCCTCGAGCGCCGCTCGTGGAACTACGGCTACATCGGCGAGGACGCTGACGGACGGCATCACCACGTGGATCGCAAGCGTGACCGCATCGTCGTCACGAAGACCCGCGCGGACCGCGACGACTCCGGTGCGGTGCCGGTGTTCTCCCTCGAGGGCCCGATCCTCCACTCCGAGGGGATCGTCCTGGCGTCGAACGGTGCCGGCGGCGACGACCTTCGGCGCTGGATCGCCTTCGTCGATCAGGAGATCGGCGACGAGGACGACGAGAGTGGCTGGGCCGAGCGTCCGGTCTCGGCGGCCGACGAAGCACAGGACGTCCTCGAGGAGGTGCTGTAAGATGGCGGTGACGGTCGCGACCAGCGCCGGCGAGCAGTTCGTCGACGCAACGACCGACGACGGAGAGATGGTCCTGATCGAAGAGGTCGACTCGGACGGCTTCGGGCGATGCGGGTGGACCGTTCTCGAGTTCAACGGGCGATCTGAGATGACGGTCGAACGTGACAAGGCCCAGAGCGCTCGCTCGGAGCAGCTGGACCGCAAGGGCGAGATCGAACTGCAGCGCCAGCACGAGGCCGCGGCGGTCGCTGGCCCCGAACTCCGGGCCGACGGGAGTGGCGAATCGGGCGATCAGACACAGGCAGCCGACTCCGACATGACCGACGACACCGACATCAAACCCGGCGACGTAGCGCTCGATCGAACGCAAGGCCGACCCGTTCACGTCCTCGAGGATACCGGCCAGACGGTCCTTCAGTGGTCCAACGAGAACGGCTACGACCTGCTCGACAACTACGGGAACAGTCGTTGCGGGGCGACTGCCGAGGACCGTGTCTTCGAAGTCGTCTACTGCAGCAGCATCCAGTCCGAGCCGTCGAAGACCTACGCGATGCCGGAGTCGCGTCTCGATCGCGTCGAGACCGAGAAGGCCGACAACGGTCGCCAGGTCTACGACCGGATCGTCGTCGACGTCCTCGACCAGCTGTTCCAACGCGCAGGTCGCGACGACGAACAGGCGGTCGCCGTCCTCGAGCAGTACGCGACCGATGCCGGGATCGACGCCGACGTCGTCGACGAAGCGCGTGAACTTGCCGAGGCTGCCCAGCTCGGAGGTGAGGCGTGATGTCCGAAGCCGCCGGTGCCGACGACGCCGACGCCGCCGGCGCCCTCGAGGGCGAGACCGTCGACGGGACTGTGCTGCCGCGATCGTTCCTCGTCGAGGGGAGCGGTCCGGTCACCGTCGTTCGCGACCAAGGCGATGTCGTCGAGCGTACCGAGGGCGAGGTGACGATCTCGCGTCGGCTCGAGACGCTCGAGGGCTTCGCGACGTTCTGGAACTTCCGCGATCTCAAGAACTGGAAGCGCAACGCGATCCGCGAGGTCCTCGAGGATCACGAGGACGACATCACCCGCTACGTGATCAGCGACGAGCAACTCGAACAGTGGGACGTCCAGGCCGACGGGCGGGCGCAAGCGTTCACCGGCGTCGCCGAGACGATCGTCGACGACGAGGTATCTGACGACTTCGAGGCACCGAGCCAGCACTTCCTCGCCTACGTCGACAACCCTGCTGATCGGGACGTCGACGAGATGACGCTCGATTTCGCGGGGGACCTCAAGACATCGCCGCTCTGGGGCCCGGGCGCACGGCTCGCCGAGCTGGTCGTTCGACACGCTAATCGCGAGGACCTCGAGGGGCACACCGAGGCGCTGCTCGAGGAGATCAACCGATGAGCATCCAGACCGCGAATCTCGAGGCGGCTGCCGAGGCCGTCCCCGAACACCCGACGGTCTACGACGCCCGCCTCGTTGATCGGCGCGACCAGGACGGCCGGCGCGTCCTCGAGGTCGTGCTCGGGCCGCAGGTCGATCGCGTTCCGCCGGGCGTGCTGCGGGCGCTGGCCGAGGCCGACTGCGGGCTCGACACCGT
This sequence comes from Natrinema thermotolerans, assembly GCF_031165565.1. NCBI lineage: Archaea > Methanobacteriati > Methanobacteriota > Halobacteria > Halobacteriales > Natrialbaceae > Natrinema > Natrinema thermotolerans. The sequence continues at coordinate 414,541 of NZ_CP101873.1, forward strand.
CCAGTCCCAGGGCACGTTCCTCGTCGCGATCGCCGAGTAGAAGCAGCCCTCTTTTCGCCGCTATTCGATTCGGATCCCCCAGCCGCCGTCGGCTTGGATCGCCACGTACCCGAGCCCCGAATGCCGGAACGACGTCGTCCCCTCGTAGCTCCCGATCTCGTTGACTGCGATCGTCGGGAACTGCCCCTGCGGCGGGAGGACTTGGACGATGAAGTTCCGGCGGCCGTTGTGTGCTGCTCCGATCGTGTGCGTTCCGTCAAACTCGAGAGGGCCGAGGACCGTTGCCGAAGTACCCTGCTGCTCGAAGGGAAGCGAGTCACCGCTGCTCGGTCGTGGCTGTGTCAGCTCGAGTTCCCAGTCGCCGTCAGCCTCGATCGACATCTGGTAGGTGCCTCGCCCGACGAGTGCGGCCCGTGAGCCGTCGAACGCACCGATCTGGTTGACCATGATGTTCTCCATCCCCGTCTCGGGGACGAGTTTGACGATGAAGTTCCGGCTACCGGTGTGTTGTGCTTCGATGACCGTCAGCCCGCCGATGATACCGACGTTGGAGTAGACCTGATTCCCCGATCCCGACACCGATATCGGATCCGGTTCCTCGACATCGGGTTCGTCCGCGCTCGGCCCTGTACTGGTACCGTTCCCGTTGCCATTTTCCCCGTCGTCGCTCGTATCGCTCGAGCAACCAGCGATCGTCGTTGTGAGCGCCACACCGCTTCCGAGAAGGAGCTTCCGTCGGTTCATATCACCCTAATTGGATGGTTTGGTGATATGTGTTTCGGCGAGCGCTTTCGGAAATGATGCCCAGTAGTCCTTTTACACCCGTCGGTGAACCACACTGTTATGATTTCGAGAACGGACGTGTTCGAGGATTCGTGGCCCCCCACCGAACTCCCGAACCGAAACGACGAACTCGAGCATCTCTCCCGTCGGCTCGGCCCCACGACGCGTGGGTTAGAAGGCGACGACGTCCTGATCTACGGCGGGAGCGGTGTCGGGAAAACCGCCACGACGCGGCACTTCCTCAGCCGGAAGCTGCCGGACTACGCCGACGTCGCCTGGGCCCAGATCAGCTGCGGCGACAAGACGCGAAATATCCTCCTCAAAGAAGCGGCGGCAGAACACCCCGACGACGTCACCGTCCAACTGAACTGGCGGCCGTCCCGACTGAAGGCGGCCCTCGAGCGCGTCGTCGACGGCGAGCCGTACATCCTGGTCCTCGACGAGGCCGACTCGATCGCCGACCACGAGATCCTTGCCGACCTGGCGGATGTCGAGGGGGTCTCCGTGATCGTCATCGCCCACGACCGGACCGAGTGGCTCGGCCATCTCAACAACGCCGTCATCGGATCCTTCGGAATCGACTCAACGATACGGTTCAACCCCTACAGCACAGACGAACTCGTGGAGATCCTCGAGCCGCGGATCCGATTGGGGCTGGACTACGATGCGTTCAGCCGCGACCAACTCAAGCGGATCGCGAAGGAAACCGAGGGGGTCGCCCGCTACGGGATCAAGGCGGTGTGGGCCGCCGCGGAGATCGCCAAGGAGCGCGGCCACGACACGGTCACCGACGCCGACGTCGACGACTGTTTCGACCGCGCGATGGCGAAGATGCGCGAGTCGAATCTGGCGAGTCTCTCCTATACTCACCGGGCGCTCTACGAGCTGGTCCGCCGGCTCGGGCCGACCGTCTACAACTCGAAGTTGAAGAGTATCTGGCGGGCCCACCGCGAGGAGATCTACGCCGATCGCCACCGGGAGCCCGTGACGTGGCGGCACGCGCGTAACTATCTGGAGAAGCTCGAGAAATACGATCTGCTCGTGCGCAAGGGGAGAACGCAGAACCGCCGATGTGTGGTCACCGATCCCGACCTCGAGGCCACGGTCGATCTCGACTTCGTGTTTCTGGCGGCTTAATCAGCTGTCGCCGCTTTCGCTACCGCCTTCGGATTTCCCTCGAGGTCAACCCCTTCTCGCTCCGCCTTTTCTTCCATCGCTTCCCGGATCCAGTCAGCCAACGACATCCCCTGGCCAGCCGCGTGGGCACGGAGTTTGTTGTACTTCTCCTCTTCAACCCGTGCCGCGGCTTGCTTCTTATCGCTGCTCATACCGGAGGTGTACGAATGCATGATACATTAGTGTTATTGATATAGAGGTGCCTAGCACCTTTGCATTAGAGTTATGTAGGTGTAGCGTTATAGAATCACTCGTGACGACAGAGACTGAAGCGCCGGACGGCTCTAAGTGGACCACAATTACGGTCACGAAGGAGTTCCGAAATCGGCTCCGGTCCATGAAGCGAGGTCAAGAGTCGTATACAGAACTGCTCGAGCGGATGGCTGAGCAGTTCGATTCCGATGAGAACCAGTAGGCGGACGCATAGCTCGTCAACTAAATTGCAGTGAGCCGGGTGTCACCAGCGCCCGACTCGACGAAAGGTCAGAGGTACGCATGATCCACAACACGACGTTCGGATATCGTAATGCGGCGGCTACAGCGGCCAGCGCTGCTGGTAGCACGCGATTACCGCGTCGTGGCCTTTCGGAAATGAGGCAGGATACTTTTAGTGCGTATCGAGACCAACAGCAGAATCAACCACTCGCGGCCACCGCCGGAGCGCGCCAAGGTACCAACTTTCGCGCCCCGGCTGTCCGCGGGTCACGAACGAAGACCACGCCGGGAGGTCGATCGCTCCCGGCATCAGACGTGACCATGAACACGAACGAAGACCACGACGAAAACGCTAACGGATCGAACAGTACCAACACCCTTCCCGGAGTCGTCCGCGGTTCCCTCGAGCGCATCGAGGGCGGCGAGATCGACGAGACGGCCGCACTCGTTCGTCGCCTCGAGGTCGCCCAGCGCTTCGACGACGCCGAGGCCAAGGCCGACACGCCCGAGCTGCTCGAGGGTGGTCCGATGCAGGGCGCACACCGCTACTGCATCGAGGGCGACAGCGAGGAGGCGTGGCTCGCGAGCAACTATACTGTCCCCATCGGGTTCGACGGAGGTGACGGCCGATGACGCTCCGCGACCTCGAGGAGATCGACGTCACGCTCGAGCAGTCGTTGATGCGGAGCGGCGATGAGGAAGTCGTCCGATGGACTGCGACGGCCGACACCGACGACGAGGAAGCGAAGGTCGCCGCCGATTCGCCGGCCGAAGCGCTCCGGATGCTCGCCGACGAACTCGAAGACGACACGGCGGACGGTGAGTTGACGGATCACGAGGACATGATCGAGATCCTCGAAGCCGCTCCGGACGGGGCCGCCCTAGTCGCAGTCGACGATCTCACCGATCCGAACCCGCAACTTCATACGCGACTCTACGGCCCTGATTCCGAGGATAACGTGCTGCGTCGGTATGTCGCGCACATGACGGCGCGGTGTCTCGGTGAACACTACCCATACGAGTTCAAACACGGGGCGATCATCGCCTCTGGTGGTCAGTGGAGTCCCCCTGGAGCGGGGTACACGAACCCGGTGAGGGAGTTCGAGCGCCGGTTCGAGGACAACGGAGGCGATTCGGCATGATCGCCGGCCAGCTGGCGCTCCTCCAGGAGCCCGCCGCCGAGCCCCTCGAGAACCACCACGACCAGACTGGGCGCGCTCTGCAGGTCGAGGAGACCCAGACCTACCTCGACGAGGACCTCACGATCCAGTCGGGGCTGGTCGCCGGCGAGGTTCCGAAAGAGGACGAACGCGTCCTCCTGGACGGCCACGAGATCGAGACCGAGACGTGGACGGTCACCCGCCGCGTCGCCAGCGAGTGGGTCGCCGACGTCGACGGCGAGGGCTGGATCCTCGCCGAACGCACGCACACGAGTGACCTCGAACACGAACCCGACTGGCCGTTCAACGAGTTCTCGAAGCTGGCCGGCCCGGAGATCGCGCCGGTCCGGCTCAAGCCGTGGGAGTTCGTCCGCCGGCAGCGCGACGAGGGACGGACGTGGACGGTCGAGATGACCACCCACGAATCCAACCTCGACGATACCACGATCGAGTGGGGCAACGGCGCGCTCAAGTCGAAAGCGGTCAACTCCGACGTCGGCGTCGCACTGACGACGTTCTGGAACGACGTCCACGTCCGGCTGGTCATCTACTCGAGCGGGTACCTCGCCATCTGGGAGCCCGCCGAGATGAAGCCCGAGCTGCTCGGCCGGTTCATCCACGAGGAGATCGTCCCGATCGCGACGTTTGCCGACGACGTCGAAGTCGAAGAGGACGAAGAGGCCGAACAGCAGACGCTCGAGGACAGCGGGGCGGAAGCATGACCGCGCGCTACGAGGTCATCGGGAAGGTCGACCGCTCAGTCGCAGGATCGTTCACGGCCGATCCCGACCTGATCCTCGTCGACGACGGCGACGAGGAACTCCTGATCGCCGAACCGGCGAGTGATGACGATGAGTAGCTGCTCGACCTGCGGCGGCCGGGACTACCTCTGCCAGCAGTGCAAGATGGACGAACTTGAGAACCGTCTCGGCCTCCCGTCGGATCACTTCGACGCTGACGCCGGGATCGTCTGCTGGGTTCAGGACGTCGACGAAACCTGGCACGCCTCGATGTACTTCGAGGACACGCGTCACGTCGCGGCCTGTGGTGAGATCCTCGAGACGCCGGTCGCGGACGTTCGCGAGGATCCGCGCCGACTCGCCGAGGTCCACACCTGCGACGACTGCGAGGCCGCCCTCGAGGCCGACGACGAGGAGACCGTCCCCGACGGCGGCGAGTTCGAGCGTGCAAGCAAGCTGCTGGCCGACGGCGGCGAGGTCGACGTCTACCAGTGGGTCCTCGAGAACGTCCACGAGTATCCCGCCGGGACCGATCCCCGCTGGGGCTCTCGAGGCAACCTCGTCTACGAGGGACGGAAGCTCGACGGCGTCAGCAAAGAGGACGTCCAGAAGGCGATCGCCCGCGCGGTCGACAACGAGGACCTCATCTCGTGGCACGGGCTGCTGGCCCGCGCCGAGGTCGACCGACTTCGAGAGATTACTCGTGCCGAACATGAGGACCACGACATCACGCGGGGGATCCTCGTCGGGAAGTGCAACAAGCTGATCGCGAAGAAAAAGAAGGCCGACGGCACCGAGTCCGCGGCCGCGACCAACGGTGGTGAAGCGGCGTGACGGGCGGCTCGTACCGGATCGGCTGCGACGACTGCGGGGCCGAGATCCGCGCGTCGGCGGAGTACTGTCCCAACTGCGGCGAGCGCCAGTCGTGGTTCTCCGACGACGAGAACGAGGATGACACCGAGGGCAACCTCGAGGAAGTCTTCCGCCGCGAGACGATCACCGAGGCCGGCGACGGCGGCCTCCTGGTCGGTGAGCGCGAGTTCGTCGATCGCGTCGACGACGTCTGCTCCGAACTCGAGGCGCTCCGCGAGGGGGCCGACGATCCCCGAGTCAAGGAGGAGCTGCAGACCGCAGTCGGCGCCGTCTGGCGGGCGTCGGTCCTCCAGCGAGTCGCGGAGAACGACGATATCCGGATGGCCGCTGATACAGGACCCGAGGCGACGCCCGTCCGCGGGTCTGTGCCAACCGGTTTCACACGCGACGGAGGTGGGGAGGATGTCTGAGGCGGCCACCGCCAACGACGTCGTCGACACGCTGCTGTCGGTCCACAAAGGCAACCAGCTTGTACTCGAGGCCGAAGGGTACGAGTGGGCATCGCCGTTCGAGGTCACCGAGGTCGACGAGGTACTGTTCGAAGCGCCGAACGGCGGTGTCTGGAAAGCCCGCCGCGTCACGCTCGCGTCGACGGCCAAACGAGGCTCCGACCGGGAGTTCGACGTCTACCCCGCTGCACCGGCCCCGAATGTCGGGCCCGGCTACGGTCGTCTCGTCAACGCCAACCTCGTCGACGAAGATACCGGCACCTCCACCGAGGACACACCCACCAGTGATATCGACTCTGAGTCAGAGGCAGAGACCGATGTCCTCGAGGAGGACGCCGCGGACGACGCGCCGGCCGACGCCGGCGACGACGTCCAGGACGAGATCGACGCCGAAGAGGTCACCGTCGACGCCGTCGGCGATGAAGAGACGTTCGAGTGTGACTGCGGCCAGACGTTCGAGAGCCAGCAGGCGCTGCAAGGCCACGGCCCGAACAGCTGCGAGGGTGGCGACGACGAGAGTGTTGCGCTACCGGATGGTGTCACCGAAGACGACGTCGACGAACTGACCAGCGGCGGGATCGAGATCGGCGACCTCGCCGAGGAACTCGACGTCCACCGTAACGAGGCTCGGTTGATCGCCCACCAGCTCGGTTTCTACAAGCGCGTCCGCGAGGTGTGGCGTGATCGCGAGCGTGCCCAACTCGACCCTCGCCTCGGTGGGCTCCTCGTCGTCGCCCTCGGGCTCGTCACGATCGGCCTGCTCGCAGTCGGGGTGACGCTGCAATGAGCATCGTCGAGACTGACGAGATCGACGTGACGCCGACGCCGCGCTACGAGGACCTCGAGGTCGATCCGCACTTCCCGGAGCGCTGGACCGAGCGATCGCCGCGGCAACAGCTGAACCCGAAGGTCGCGTGGCTCGAGGCGATCCCGGTCGACTACCCGTCGGCGTCACCGCCGGCGGAGTGTACCCGTTATCACGAGGTTACGGAGATGCTCCTGCTGGCCGAGCCCAACGGCCGGCTCGTGACCTGCATCCCGCTGGAGGATCGCCCGCACGACGAACAGCAGTACATCCGTTCGCAGGTGACTGACCTATGACGGTTGCATATAGCGAGAAGAAGTTTATGGACACTCAGATATCCGCGTCGATGAAGACCTGCCGAAGGAACGCCTCACGTTCACGCTGTGATTCCGGCAGATCGACATGTACGGCGTCAGCAGCGTCTTCGATGGCCAACCCCAACTGGACGAGGTCTTGGACCCGTTCCGACCGATTGTCGCCGTATTCGAGCGGTTCCTCGACGCGTTCAGCGAGGTCATCGTCCATCGAGACCCCGAATTTCGTCGTCATGAGTGAGGGGTATGCACGGTACACTATAAACCGAGGTGGTCTCGCGTGACGGTCGGTATCGTCGACTGTCAGCACTGTGGTGCGGCGACGCCGCTCGAGGACATCGTCTCGAACGGCGACGCTTGCCCCAAGTGTGGAACGGCGATCAACCCCGACGCGCCGGTGACGGTCCCGACCGAACTGGTCGAAGGGAACTGGGACAAAGTCCACGGCAACGACTACGAGCCGATCGACGGTGTCGACTTCGGCCGCGACGAGATCTCGGAGCCGGATCGAGACGTCGAGGCGATCACGGAGACGCTGTCTACGGTCGGACCAGGGGATGTCGTCGCGATCGATATCGGAGCGGCTGAGGCCCACGCTGAGGCGCCGCTGTACGTCCTCCGGCATGAACGCGATGTGGCTGGGTTCGCACACCGGATCAACCTCGTCGAGAAGCCACGAGAGGACAGCTGGACGCGGCTCTACATCACCGCCCTCGGCGATCCCGATCTCGATCCGTGGGAAGTCGTCTCGGCGCCGTACAACCTTGCCAACAACACTGCGGACATGCGCGACTTCGCATCGAACGGGTGGGTTGTGTCCGCCCGAGAGGCGGGTAACGAGCCCGGAACCGTTCCCACGAACCCCGACCGCAACGGAGGCGATACCCGATGACACTCATTCACGTCAACGACGACACTCTGCTGGAAGCTCACGAACAGTCCAACAACGACTCCCTCGAGGAGACGATCGACCAGGCGCTCGAACTCTTCGCCGAACTCGAGAACGCTGAGGAGATGATCGACCTCGAGAACGATCGCGAGGAGGTCGCAGCATGATCGCGACCACTATCACAAATCGGAGACGAGACACCTCGAAATACCTCCATGCACAGTGTACCAATCAGGCGCCGATTCGACTCCATATAGTGCATGGTACACACCCGAATCGCAAGACGGGATCCGATTTCGCCGGTTCCGAAAGTAGGCCTACAATCAGAGATAAATTCACTTAGCTCTAATAATGGGTAGATTGAAGGTCGCGGCGTCTGACGGGTGGGGTATGGGTGATTCGACGGATACGTCTCGGGCTGCTGTCAAGACCTACGTCCCGGCCTACCAGAAATCGGAGTGGCAATCCCACGCCGACGACCTCGATATGAGCCAGAGTGAGTTCGTCCGGACCATGGTCCAGGCCGGACGAAAGGGGTTCGACCCCGAGCCGAACGCCACAGCGGAACCCGATTCATCCGGCTCTGACCCTGGGGGTAACGCCCTCGAAACACAGGTCCTCGAGTTACTGGAATCCGACACGTACTCTTGGGACGAACTGCTCGAGGCAGTCGCCGACGACATCGAGTCGCGACTGGACGAGACCCTCGAGGAGTTACAGGCGGACAACCGGATTCGATACAGCGGTCGCCACGGCGGATACACGGTCGTCGACGGTGATGGCGATGGCGACTGAGCCGACCGCCGAGGCCCCCGAGGACGTGACCGACCCCATCGCGTACTTCCTCGACGACCAACGGTATCACGGCAAGAGCGAGCGTACTCTCGAGGCCTACGACCGGGTGTTGCGCCGGTTCGAGTCCTTTCTCGTCGAGCGGTTCGATACCGAGGCGACCGGCGCGGCGGGGCGTCGGGAGTGTATGGCCTGGATTCACTCGCTGCGCGGCGAGTTCGAATCCAGTACGATCGCGACCTACGCCTCCTATCTCAACCGGTTTTACGAGTACATGACCCGCGTCGGTGTCTTCGACGACAACCCGATGGCACTGGTCATGGAGGAGCTGTCCGAATCGATCGAGACGAACCCCACGCGGCGGGACATCTCGATCGCCGAAATGCGGTCGTTCGTCGACGGGATCGCCCACCCGCTCGAGCGGGCCGTCGTCGTCACCCTCTTGAAGACCGGGATGCGGGTCGGCGAGCTGTGCAACCTCGATCTGCGGGATCTCCACCTCGAGACGCCCCCAGTCGACCTCGAGTGGACCCCGCGGGTCGGCCTCGAGCAGCGGCCGGCGTCGCTGTTCGTGTCGTCGGAGCCGGCCCGCGCCACCACGGTCAACGGCGAGGAGCGGACGGCCTCGAACAAGCGAAAGCGCGAGACGGTCGTCCCCGTCGACGAGGAACTTCGCCGGGTCCTGTGTGAGTGGCTGGCGATCCGACCGGACGCGGTCTCGCCGGCGCGACCGCTCTTTCTCGACACTCGCGATTCCTGGGGCCAGCGGCTCACGCCGTCGGACGTCCGCTATCTCGTCGAGAAACACGCTCGAGAACGAGGCTGGTACCGAACCGGCGGCGGTACCGAGGAGAACGTGACGCCACACTACTTCCGGCATTTCTTCACGACCCACCTGCGGGACCGGACCGGCGACCGGGGGATCGTCCAGTATCTCCGGGGCGACGTCGCCGGCGACGTGATCGACACCTACACCCACAACTGGGGCGATCGGGTCCGCGAGACGTACCTCGACAGTATCTACACGGTGACGCAGTGACTGTCAGTGCGACGCGTTTGACGGGTCACATCGACGCTCGCGGCGGATGGCGATACACCGTTTCACTCGCGTCTCCACTCGTTCCGGCTCCGTTTACTCCGGGCTGACTCAAGATCTGTGTTGCATAGCCGACTCATGAATCCTATATCGCTATACTAATTGTCCCCGTCCGTTCGAAACGACGACCCACTCACCAATCGAACAGCTAGTCGCCGCCATCGAGCCGTCGGCTTCCGTGTAGCGACGGCTCGAGCGCTCTCAGATCGGCGCCGAGTAACGTGGCCGGCTCCGATTTAGTGACCGACGGCGAGTTCGGTCTCGAGGTCGCCGCCGTTCAACAACGAGCGGACGAACGCGACCGTTTCGGTCGTCTCCGCGGTGTTTTCCAGCAACACGGTTTCACTGGGGAATAGCTGCTCGCCGAGCAGGAGGCCGTGATCGCGTGCGGTCGAGCCGGTCACGGTCAGGTAGACGCCGAGGCCCGTCTCCGCGATCGCCGCCTCCTCTTCGCGACCCTCTTCCGGGTAGCGAAACTCGATGCCCTCGAGCGCTCGGGTTCCAAGCACTGCCTGGACGAGCCGTTCGTATCGCGGTTCGATACAGAGCGGTCCTTGGTACGCCTCGAGGAAGTCCCGATCGAGCGAGCCCTCGGACGGTGCGACTTCGGGCGTCGCCAGCAGCGTATGATAGACGGTATCGCCCATTCCGGTGACGACCTGCACGTCGGTATCCGAGGGGTTGATCCGGGCGTTGATGTCGGCGATCCGGTTCAGCGGCTCCGCTCGGAGTTCGACGACCTCCTCGAGGACCAGATCGGCGCTGTCGAACCCGAGGGCGAACTCGTGAGTCCGGAGCGACCGGAACGGTTCCTCGCGACCCACGAGTTGGATCGCCGCGCCGTCGGGTGCGCTCTCGACGTGGGAAAGCGGGATCGTGACGCTATCGAAGACGATCCGACGGGGCTTGCCGGCGCGGTCGTCACGCAAGAGCGTGTATTCGGGCGCGGTCGGATCGTCGACGGTGCTGTAGGCGGCGAGACGATGGTAAACGTCCTCCTCGTCGGGGTCGATCGTCCCCTTCGTGAGCGCCTTTTCGTGGCGAAGCGTCGACGTGATATCGTCCGCGAGGTCGGGAACGTCGAGCCGGTCGGCCAGCCGGTCCAGTACCGACTCGAGCGGTCGTCCCTTTCGCGGCACAGCGATCGGTATCGTCTCGCCCATCGAGCGACTGTCGACCGGCGACGGATAAACGAGTTGTGTTTCCGAGGCGAGACGCCGTCAGTCCGAGAACATCGACCCGAGCTGGTCGCGCCACTCCTGAATGTCGGTCACGTCCGCACGCACCGTCTCGACGTCGTCCGCGAGGTCCTCGATATCGTCCTCGAGATCCTCGACGTCGTCTTCGACTGACTCCACGTCATCCTCGACCCCGTCGACATCGTCTTCAAGCTCCTCGACATCGTCCTCGATTGATTCCACGTCGTCCTCCACGGTTTCGAGATCGTCCGCAACCGTCTCGACCTCGTCGTCGACGGACTCGACGTCGGCTTCCACGTCCGCGAGGTCGGCCTCGAGGCCCTCGACGTCGTCGTCGACGGCGTTTACCTCCGACTGGAGATCGCCGTTCCAGTCGCTGAGATCGTCGACGTCCGCGGCGACCTCGTCGACTCGCGAGGTGGTCCCCTCGAGTCGGTCGTCGACGGACTCGATCTCGGCTTCCAGTGCTTCGAGATCGGACTGGAGATCCTCGATGAGCTGTGCCCCCGTCCCGTTCTCCTCGAGGAACGTCTCGAGGGCGTCGGTGTAGGCGGCCACTTCCTCGACACGGGACTGGAGGTGATCGACTTTCGCGATCTCGGCACCCGTGGGCTCGACGTCGAGTTCGGCACGGATCGCCTCGAGATCGTCGTCGTCGACGTTGCCTTCGCGGATCTCGGTCGCGAGCCGTGTGGCGACGGAGCCGGTGAACTCCGGTGCCGGATTCGGGGCGGCGTCGGCCGTCGCGGCGGCGTCCTCGACCGGTGGCTCGTCTTCGATCCCGGCCGTCACACCGGCCTCATCGGCTGTCGAGTCGGCGTCGACCTCGGGCTCGGATTCGGTGGCCGGCTGCGTATCGGGCTCCGGCTGGGACTCCGCCTCGAGATCGGTGTCGTCGGTCGCTTCGCCGTCGGGTTCCTCATCCGTGTCCGCCTCGAGGTCACTGTCGGCAGTGGTTTCAGTGTCGGACTCAGCAAGGGATTCGTCGTCGGCCGCTTCGGAGTCCGGTTCCGCGTCGGCTTCCGCAGACGCCTCGAGCGCGTCGTCGGATTCCTCGGCGGCCGTGGCTTCGTCGCCGTCGTCACTCGCCGTCTCGTCGGCTTCGGTCGCAACGTCGGGCTCGGACGGGTCAGCATCGTCCGCCGCCAGATCGATTTCGGGCGCGTCGCCGGCATCGTCTTCCTCGGCCACATCGTCAGCGTCGCCTTCGTCGGCATCGTCGTCGATGTCGAGTTCGATCGCGGCGTCGTCGTCGGCTGCCGTCTCGTCGTCGGCTTCGGCAGCCGCTTCGGTCGCGGTGTCGGCCGCAGGGCTCGAGTCGTCGGCCTCGTCGCCGAGATCGAGATCGACGCTGGGCTCGTCCGATCCGTCCGCCGTATCGTCTTCGTCCGCCTCGCTATCGATCTCGAGGTCCTCGTCGGTCCCTATCTCGATCCCGCCCTCGTCGGCCCCGATCGAAAGGCCGGCATCGTCGTCAGCAGCCGTGTCCTCGTCGGGCTCGGGGATCTCCTCGTCGTCGAAGCCGAGATCGATATCCGGCGTTTCCTCCGTCTCCTCGTCATCGTCCGTATCGGCCGTCTCCGGCTCGGGATCGACGTTCTCGAGGTCGAGGTCTAGCCCCGCCGACTCGTCGTCCTCCGCCTCGGCGTCGGTGGATTCGGCGTCGGTTTCGGCGGCCGTTGTGGTCGTCTCGTCGGCCACGTTCTCCGCTTCGTCCTCGAGTCCCGGTACCGAGTCGGAATCGCCGGAGATCATGTCCTTGACGGCCTGATTGCGGTCCTCCGAGACGATGTTGCCGATGACTTCGTCGTCGACCTCGTCGGCCGTGTCGGCGGCGTCGTCGCGGGCGCTGAGATCGGCGATCGCGGGCTCCCCGAGAAACGCCGTCGCGAGGCTCTCGTCCTCGAGTTGGATACCGTAGACAGTCAGGAGCGTCTCGTCGGGCTCGAGGGTGGCCGTGAACTCGACGTGGTGGTCCTGATAGGCAGTCCACTCGTCGCTGTGATAGTCGGGATGGAACCCGACCTTGTCCATCGGGAACGATTCGGGGATGTCCTCGGAGAGTTGGAACGTGACCGGCTCGTCGCGGTCCGATTCGATCTCGAACCGGATCGCGGGGACGGGGAACTCGTCCGCTGCGAACGTCTTCCGGACGGTTACCCCATCGGCACTGACCTCGATCACGTCGTCCGTATCGGCGGTGCTACTCATATGAGACCAACGTTACCATACCATTATTATAAAACGTGCGGACGGTCCGACGCCTGGTTTCCCCAGCTCAGAGGTCGACGCGATCGCCGATCTCGACGATCTCGAGGTCCCGCGGGGAGTCGAAGCTTCGGGCGTGGTGGTGCAGCGTCGTCGGGTCGGCGGTCAGCCCCTTCCACATGTCCCAGTGGCTCGGGAGCAGCCGGTCGGCGTCGATGGCGGCGGCGCACTCGATGAGCTGGTTCTCGTCGTTGTACCAGCGGGTCCGTTTCGGCTCGCGGGTCTGCTTGTCCGGAATTCGGCCGATGGTGCCGAAAGCGAGCGCCGCGAGGTCGATATCGTACTCGTCGCCGAGGCGTTCGAACTCGTCGGTCGGTTTCGTATCGCCGCCGTGGAAGAAGGTGCCCGCGTCGTGGTCGATCACGTAGCTCACGGGGTGGGTCGCGTCGGGGTCGTTTGCCACCTCGACGTGGACAGTGAACTCGCCGATCTCGAGCGTGTCGCCCTCGGCGACTTCGGTCAGTTGCTCGTCCGAAACGTCCCAGTCGTCCGTCCAGGCCTCCTCCTCGCGGGCGACGGCGACGCTGTCATCCGGGCCGTAGAAGGTCGCACCCGTCGCCTCGAGGATCGGGGCCTGACTCGCCCCGTGAACGTGGTCGGTGTGTTCGTGGGTCGCGAGGACGGCGTCGGCGGCCGCGACGTCCGCGGGATCGAACGGGACCGGAATCATCCGGATCGTCCGTGGCGGATCCCCCAGGCCGAGATAGGGGTCGATGAAGACCGTCGTTCCCTCGCTGCCTTTCAGAACGAAGCCGTTACAGCCGAGATACCAGATCGCCACGCCGTCGGGGGTCGCGTCCGCGACGTCGCGAACGAGCCAGTCGTCCCAGTCGCTTTCGATCATACTCGAGGATGCGGACAGCGACCCGGTAAGTGTTGTCGTCTCGGCCGATGGAGCGTCCGCTATCGGATCGGGTTCGACGACCGCGAGAGACAGTCAGAGAGACGGACGGGCGGGGTATCGGCGGACGTGATCGGACACGGTTAGAGCGGGAACGGCGAGCGGCGGGCGTCCGGCGCCGCATCGGCGTCGGTACTGGCGGTCTCGATCGCCGGCGTCCCGTCGGTGGATCGAACCCACTCGGTGCGAACGCGCGGATGGCCCTCATAGGAGACCCGACCCGATTCGTCGTCGTAGCCGATCAGCGTGGCCTCGTGCAACAGCGGCAGGTGGACGTGAACGAGGGCGGTACGGACCTCGTCGACGCGGTCCTGTGGTACCTCGTGCCCGACTGCGTCGGCCTCCGCGGCCGCCACGGCCCGAGCGAGCGCCGCCGTCGTGACGGGCTGGTACCGATCGCCGAGTATCGCGAGGGTCCGTCGCCTGCGTTCGTCGGCGAGGGCCTCGAAGAGGGCATCGAGGGTGGTCGCCTCGAGGTCGCGGTTCGAGCCCGAGAGCGCTTCCGCGAACACGGTGTCGTCCAGCAGTTGCTCGTCGGGGACCCGAACGACGTCGTCGTCGTCCGTCTCGAGCAGTCCCGCGTCCGTCAGCCGCGGGAGCAGCTTGTGGTGGAGTTCGACGAGCGCCCGCTGCTGGTCGTCCGCCGAGACGTTGTGGCGGCGTGTATCCGCTGTTACTGCCGCGAACTCGGCCGCAAGATCGTCTTTCCCGATCCCGTCCGGCGATCGCTCGTGAACGAGCCGGAGGAGCGTTCGTCGACGAGCGTCGGCGAGGGCGGCGAAGCGATCGGTGTGACCGGCGGCCGCGGATCCGCTCGAGGCTGAGTTACTCATCGACTACTGGTCGGGGACTAACGGGCAAAAGGGTGCTTCCAAACAGATTTGGAATCAGTCCCTCATTATGGCCACTTTGCTTTACATTACACCATATATTGCTATTTAGTGCTGTACGTAGCGAGCTTTTTCGAAGGTAGCAAAACGAATGTCTATCACACAGTATTGTCAGACGAGCCTGAAACACGCCGACGCTGTACGGAGACAGAGGAAAAAGCGTTACCAGGTGCCGTGGAACGTGTCGAAGGAGAGTTCGTCCAGGGGCTTGTTGCCGACCGCGATCTCGTACTCGCCGGGCGTGAGCATCGGCTTGTGGAACTGCGGGCCGTCGTCGGTCGTGATCCGCGGACAGCCGGTGTTGACGAACGCGTCCATGTCGAAGTTCCGCAGGCGGTCCGGCGTCACCTCGTCCATCGTGATGAGGTAGGCGTCGTCGTTATCCTCGAGGATCTCCTGGGCCTGCTCCCAGCGGCCCTGCCCGATCTTGGTACAGAAGATGACGCCCCACTTCTCGGCGTCCATCGCGCGGTGGACGGCACCGTAGCGCTGTTTCATGAACTTCTCCGTGTCGGCGACGGTGACGACGTTGTTGACGGGGTCGGCGATGACAACGTGCTTGTCGGGATACTCCATCGCCAATCCGAGCGGGTGGAACTTGCCGCCGCCGACGTAGAGGACCTGATCCGCAGGGACGTCCGCGCTCGCGTAGTTACAGCCCAGGACCTGTCCCTCGTGGGTTAGCCGGTCGTCGCCGCGGCGGCTGTGGACCTCGTAACCCCGCTCCTCGAGGAAGGCAGCCATCTCCTCGTAGCGATTCATGTGCTGGGCGGTCGTCACGAGACCGACGTCTTCGGTCTCTTCCGGCGGCTCGAGGGTGTCGAGCGCGTCCTCCATGATCGGCGTGACCTCGACGTTCGAGAACAGCGGCACGTAGATCACCTTGTCCGTGTCCTTCATCGGCGAGTGGCCGAAGTGAACGAACACGTCGGTGCGTTTCATCAGATAGGTGTCGAGGTCGCAGGCACCGTAACAGGGCTGGCCCGAGAGCATGAACGTCACGTCGTCGTCGGCCAGCTCCCGGAGGTCGTCGGCGACGGACGGCCCTCGTCGTTTCAGTCCCTCGGGGAACTGCAGGCCGACCTTCGTGGCGTCTCGCTCCTCGATCGCGTCGACGATCGTCTCGAGTTCGTAGTCCCACTCCCGGTCGTGCTTGAGCTGCATTCCGGTGTTCCGGAGGTCCCCTTCAGTGTACTCCGACTCCTGACTCATTAGCACTGCTTGCGCCCACGAACGTATAACGCCGACGCTTCTGGTGGACCGGCTTACGACCGCTTGCGGACCCCCTCGGCTCGAGCGGGCTCGCCGTACGTGCAGGTCCCGAACGCGGCCCGGAAGTCCTCGCCGTCGAAGCCATCGAGCAACGCGTCCACCGTCCCGAGCAGTTCCTCGAGACGGTTCCCGTCCGATGTGTCGCGGTCGGTGTCGGTCCCGCATTCTCGGGAGCGTCGCCGGCCGCGAGAGCCGCGCATTCGTCGATCAGCTCGTCATAGCGGACCCGACACAGCAGTCGATCGACGGTCTCACACAGTGTGGCGTTCGAAACCGGTTCGGTGAGTTCGACGGCCGCCGTGCGGTCACGGTCGGGCTCGTCGTCCCCGCGAAGTATCGCCATCGCGTATCCCGCGCCCCTGCGTTCGACGGCTCGCGCGACGACAGTTCCGTCGGCCGTTCGCAGATCCCGTCCGATCAGGGCTACGTCGACGGCCTCGAGTCGCGCGAGCGCGTCGGACCCATCGGTCGTCGTCTCGACTCGGTACGCCCCCGTGAGCCACGAGCGGTACTCGGCGACCGCGTCGGGGTCGGTGGCCGCGATGAGAACGGTTCGCTGTGCGTCAATCATTATTCTCGTTCTCTGCTGCCGGCTTGGATATCAAACTATGGATACAACCAATACTATTTACATGTGTCGGCGTGTATCCAACCGGAACGCCCTCGAAAGCGATCGCGTCGGCCGATCGGCCGGGATGACGGTCCTGCCGACTTCGTTTTCCGTCCCAACAGTCATAGTACTGGAGCGTAAACAGGGGGTTAATGGCAGCGGAACAGGCCACAGACGGCTATCTCTTCGACCTCTATCGTCGATACATCGGTGAACCGGAGGACCGGACCGACGTTTACGTTGGGTTCGGATTGTTCCTCGGTGGGATCGGACTCGCACTCGTCGGACTGCTGCTTTTCCTGTGGGGGAACACCTACGACGCCCGCACCGCGGGTTACGTCGCGTGGGTCGGCCCCGCGTACGCGCTCGCGATGACGGCCCTTCCCGTGACGATGCTCGGTATCGTCGTCCTGTTACCCTCGGAGCGGCGGATGCAGTACGCCTCTATCGCCGGCGTCGCCGTGACCATCGCAGCGATAATCGGCTTCTTCGTGGCCTACCCCGGCGACTGGAACGGGTACGGCAACGACTACACCGTCCCGATCATCGCCACCTACGCCGTCGGGCTGGCTGCGATCACCGCCTCGACCGGGGCGGCCCTGATCGCCCACTACCTCGATATGGCACAGCAGGCCGACGCCGTCGCGGTCGAGGCCGACGACGACGACGATGAACCGGAACTGACCGACGACGAGATCCAGCAGGACATCGACGACGCGATGGAGGGCGTCGAACTCTCGTGGGGCGGTGTCGAGAAGACCGAACACAAGCGACTGAACTTCTCGAGCGACGATCTCGGCGATGTCGAGATCGACACCGACGCCGGGACCACGACGACCCGTTCCTCGGGCGTCGACCAGCAGGTCGCCGGTCTCAAAGGGCTGAAAGGCGGCGAAACGAAACAGACCACCTCGAGTTCGACGGTCGACGACCAGACGGCGAAACTCAAGGAACTGCGCGAACAGCAACGCGCGGAGGAACTCGCGACGGCCGACGAGGAAAGCGCCACCGAACGCGTCACAAAGCCCTTCGAAGGGTTGCTGAATCGGGTTCGTTCGCTGGTAAAACGGGATTAACGCGACCGTGCGGCAGTAATTAATTCTTACTTCGGTGCCGGTAAAGAGAGGAATTAATGCACATAGATTTATAATCCGTCGGTGGCCTTCCCCACACATGGCCAAAGGCCTGGACGTCGGTACGATGAACATCCTGTCAGCACAACAGGATGGGAACGACACGGTTTTCGTGCAACAGCGTAACTCCTTCGTCGAGATCGAGTACTCGGACATGGCCGAGCAGATGCTCTCGCGAAGCGAAGTCCTCCACATTCGCAAGGACGACAAGGTCTACGTCGTCGGCGACGACGCCCTGAACTTCGCGAACATCTTCAACAAGGAGACCCGTCGGCCGATGAAACACGGGATCCTCTCGAACGACGAGCAGAGCGCGATCCCGATGATGAAACTCATCATCGAGCAGGTCGTCGGCGAGCCCGCGTATCCGGACGAGAAGCTCTACTTCTCGACGCCCGCGGACCCGATCGACTCGGACCTCTCGACGCTGTACCACCAGAAGACGATCGAATCCTTCCTCGACGACATGGGCTACGACGCCGAGCCCATCAACGAGGGGATGTCCGTCATCTACTCCGAACTCGCGGACAACAACTTCACCGGTCTCGGGATCTCGTTCGGTGCCGGGATGACGAACGTCTGTCTGGCCTACTACGCGGTGCCGGTCATGAAGTTCTCGGTGGCCCGCGGTGGCGACTGGGTCGACGAGCAGGCCGCTCGCGCAACGGGCACGCCCGTGGACAAGGTCACCTCGATCAAGGAAGACGACTTCGAACTCGACTTCACGACCGACGTCGGTGGCGTCGAGGGGGCGCTCTCGATTTACTACGAGAACCTGCTCGACTACGTCATCGAGAACATCGTCAAGGAAGTCGACGAGGAAGACGTCGAGGAAGGCCTCGACGTTCCCGTCGTCGTCACCGGCGGGACCTCCAGCCCGAGCGGCTTCGAGGCCCTGTTCAAGGACCACCTCCAGGAGGCGAACATTCCGTTCTCGATCAGCGGCGTCACGCACGCGAACGAACCGCTGTACAGCGTCGCTCGCGGTGGTCTGGTCGCGGCCCGTTCCGACGAGGACGTCGATCACGACGACGGTGGCGACGAGGAAGCGGAAGCGGCGGCTGCGAACGAATAGCGACACCCCACAGTCGATTTTTTCGGCGACGCGGTCGAGCAGTCCCGACTCGAGTCGCTACTCCTCGTAGAAGCGGTTGAACGCGTCCCGCCAGGATTCGGGGTCCTCGCCGACCGGTTGGTGTTCGACGGGAACGTCGGCGAACCCACAGTGGGGACACGTGACCGTAGACGCGTCGCCGAGTGAGAGTTCCTCGATCGCTCCCCCACACCGTGGACAGTCGTCCATACCTGATACTTTCACGGGCCTGTCTTAACTCTATTCGAACCTCTCGCGAAACGGAGACGTCGAGGTGCCCGCTGGACAAAGCGGCCGCGGCCGCCGTCACACTGTGACGATACCGGGCCAGTCTGCGACCATGTATTACTACTACGCATCCAGAAAGCTTTTTGTATGCAGTCTATGTATTAGTGTGTAATGAGTACGACGTCCCCCAACCCCGCAGTCGAACGCTGTCAACCCGCCGATGCGACTCCCGTCTCCCTCAAGGCCGCGACCCTCGAGTCGACCGCCCCCGAGTACCTCCGCGATCTCAAGGCCACCCTGACCGCCGAGGGGATGGTGCCGGCCGAACTGATCGTTGAGGCGTGTTTCGACGCGGACTGCTCGCTGGCGACCCAGGAGGAGGTGGATCGGATCCGGGGCTACGTCCGGGCCGGGTCCTTCCTCGGCGTCGGCACGGTGACCGTCAGCGTCGGCGATGTCGCCGACCCGGAGAAGGTCCGGCCCGCGCTCGCGGCCTGTGCCGAACGCGCCGATCGAGAGGGGCTCGCCTTCGATCTCGAGGGCTCGCTCTCGCTCGCGGAATAAATGGCCGGCCCGTCACGGCGGACCCTCGCCCGTCGGCTCGAGTCGCTCGCGGACTTCGCCGACCCTTCGCCCGCCCTCGAGCAGTATCTCACCCCGGCGGAGTTGGCTGCCCACCTCTGCCATCTCGCCGGGCTCCAGAACGACCTCGAGCGGCCGGTGATCGATCTGGGGACCGGCACTGGGATGCTCGCGATCGCGGCGTCGCTGGCCGGTGCCGACCGGGTCGCGGGGATCGACGTCGATCCGGACGCGCTCGCGCTGGCCCGGGAGAACGAACGGACCGCGCTCGAGGGCGAGGGAGCCGCCGACGGCAGCGATCGAGCCATCGAGTGGCTCCGGGGGGACGTGAGCCGGCATCCGTTCGCGACGACCGGGGAGACCGTCCTCTCGAATCCGCCCTTCGGTGCCCAGCGGGGGAACCGTCACGCCGACCGGGAGTTCCTCGAGACGGCCAGCGAGATCGCCGCGGTCTCGTATACGATCCACAACGAGGGGAGTCAGGAGTTCGTCGAGTCCTACGCCGCGGACGCCGGCGGCGAGGTGACCCACGCGTTCCGGGCCGAGTTTCCGATTTCGAATCAGTTCGAGTTCCACACCGAGGCCGAGGCGACGCTCGAGGCCGAGGTCTTCCGGATCGAGTGGTCGTCTCGAGCGTAATCGGTCGCCGCGGCTGCAGTCATCGCTGCCGCGAACGGGAAACGAACTGTCGTTTGGTCGTCGGATACCGACCCCGGAACG
Organism: Natrinema thermotolerans; assembly: GCF_031165565.1. NCBI lineage: Archaea > Methanobacteriati > Methanobacteriota > Halobacteria > Halobacteriales > Natrialbaceae > Natrinema > Natrinema thermotolerans. The sequence continues at coordinate 434,949 of NZ_CP101873.1, forward strand.
GGCACCGCTCTCATACTGGCAACACGGAATTTCCACGCCCTCCCCAGCCGATTCACTCGCTCCGTTCGTCGCTCGTTCATCCCTCGCGCAGTGTCGACCCGCGGTTCACCGGTGGTTCACCGCGGCCCAGCGCGCGCCACCGCAGAGGGAGAGATCAGTAGCCGTTGTACGTCTCCTCGCTGGCGATGGCGACCCGCGTTCCGTCGGCGGCCGCGTAGATCGTCTCGTTCTCGCGTTCGAACGTCAGCCCGCCCGCCGTCGCCGTTTCGTTCGCGGCCGGAATCGCCGTCGTGGCGGGCTCCGTTCCGTCCGCGGTCACTGAGAGGACGAACTCGCCGCCGTCCGAGCCGACGGTCACGTTTCGGCCGGCGATCCGGGCCTCGGCCCGCGACTCGTTGGACTCGTGGGCGAGTCGCCGCTCCCCGCCATCGGGTCGAAGCCAGACCTGATAGACGGTGTCGTTACCGACCGGTTCCCAGCCGGCCCGCTCGACGTGGACGGCTTCCCGCCAGCCGGCTCCGCCGACGTAGACGGTCTCCTCGCCGGTAGCCGAGAGCCGCTGGGCGCTGACCGCCTCGAGCCACACCTGGCGGCGCTCGCTGGCGACGATCACCCCGCTCGACTCGAGGCCCTCGTCGCTCTCGATGGCCTCAATACCGACCCCCGAGACGAGCCCGTTGGGAACACCCTCGACGTACTCGACCGTGTAGTCCTCGATCTGTACCGCGGTCTCCGTGGTCGCGCTCGCGTCCTCGACGACGAGGAAGTTGGCGGGGACGGCGACGCCGGCCAACAGCGCGAGGACGCCGATCACCGCGAGGACGGCCACCTGCTTTCGGGACAGCGCCGCCAGCGAGCCGCCGTCAGCCGCTCGGTCCCGGGTACCGCCGGCGAGTTCGCGAACCCGCTCGAGGCGGTCGTTACCGGGCCGGTCGTCGCCGTCGTCGGCGCGGGCCAACTCGAGGGGCCGGTCGATCGCACGGTCGCCGTCCGTCTCGAAAGCGTCCGGCGCTGATCCGGGGACCGCCTTCGCGAGCCGTCGCGGGACCGCCGGCCGCTCGGAGGCAGTGACCGCGAGGGTGACGACCAGTGCGAGGACGGCCACGACGACCACGCCCGGTCCCTGATAGAGGAGATACGTGTTCTCACCCCCGAACCAGTAGATCGCCCACAGTCCCTTCGCGAAGCCGAACAGGAGGACGGCCAGCCAGAGCCGCAGCGGGTCCGGGCGTCGTCCCCGTCGCTCGAGCAGAACGATCCCGAGGACGAACCCGACGAAAAGCCCCAGTGCGTGGCCCTGAATCGCGATGCCGGCCCACGACGGTGCCGACGGCGGACTGGGTTGTGCGGTGTAGACGTAGATCGGGTTCTGCAGCGCGGAGTACAGGCGCAAAATTGCACCCTGAATGCCGAGCGTGGCGACGATCGTCACGATCGGGTAGTGAACGATAGCGAAGCCGGCGAAGGCAAAGACCACGCCCGAGAAGCCGATCACGGGGCCGAGCGCGAACAGGCTCGTCGCCAATCCGACCGCGATGACGGCCAGGGGAAAGCAGACGAAGGCCCGGACTCGCGGGTTCCGGTACAGCGAGCCGGCCCGTCCCGCGGCGGCATCGGCTGCCGCGTTGCCGTCGGTCGGATAGTGACCCCAGGCGTACTCGGCGAGCGGTGCGACGACGATCGTCCCGGCCAGATTTCCGAGCAGGTGACTCGGCCCCGCGTGGGAGAACGACGCCGTGATCATCCCCAGCGGGTAGAAATACGACCACGTCCGGAAGGGGATCGTCACCGGGTCGTCGAAGTCCGTGATCCCGCCCTGGACGAACAGATAGACCGCGAGAACGACGGCGATCACGAGCAGCGAGCCCCACGGCACGCCGAGGACGAACCGCGACCGGAGGCGGTCGCGCCAGCGTCGCGCCGGCCGGTGGAGTCGCCTGACGACCGCGACCGACCCGAGCAGCGTCGCGGCGACGAGGACCGTCAACAGGGCCGCAACCGAAACCATATCGCGTGGTTCGAACGGGGGCGTATAGTGATTTGCCTTCGGCGAACCGTCGGCGTTGCGTCGTCCGCCCCCGATCTCGAGGCGGCGGTGGGACGGCCGCGGCCGACCGTACAACGGCCGCTTCGAAAGGTACAAGCGGCCGACGGTCGGACCCATACAGCATGGAACTGCGGGTCACCGAGAGTACCGACGACGAACTCTCGATCGAGATCGCCGGCGAGGATCACACCTTCATGAACGTACTCAAGGGCGCCTTGCTCGAACACGACGACGTGAGCGCGGCGACCTACGACGTCAACCCCGAACAGTCGGGCGGCCAGACCGAGCCGATCCTGACGATCAAGACCGAGGGCGGGGCCGACCCGCTCGAGTGCCTCGAGGAGGCGGCGGTCACCGTCCGCGAGAAGTCGACGGCGTTTCGCGACGCGTTCGAAGCGGCGGCCTGAAGCGGGTCGAGGACTCGATCGAACAGTCGTCACGGCTGCGTTTTCGTATCGTTTGCGACGGACCGAGAGCCGAGTCCGAACTCAACACGCCACGTAGAAGACGTACACGTCGTCGTTTGGTGCGACGTGGATGTCCATTCCTTCGGCGTCGTACCCGGTACGGACGTTGTCGCCGAACTGCGAGGTGAGCAGTCCGTCGGCGATGTCGGCGGCCAGGGCCGACTCGTTTCCGTACTCCGCGAGCGAGAGGTCCGACACGACAAGCGGTGCGCCGACGACCCGAGCGTTGCCACAGTCGTGCCCGAACTCGTCGGGATCTGCCGCGCCGGGCTCTCTGTCTCCGAACTCGGCGGCGACGAGTCTGCGGTTCCGGTGTTCCGCGAAGGCCGCCAGCCCGTCGTCGTATCGCCGCCCGTCCGATCCGCCGCGCTCGTCCTCGAGTCGGTCGTGAACCTCGGTCTCGGTCGTCTCGAAATCCAGCCCGGCCGCTTCGTCGGCCTGGCCCGGCGCGTCGGGCGGCGAGGGCGGGCCGATCCCGGGCAGGATCGACGGCGAAACGATCCCCGTCGCGAACAGCGCGACGACGACGCCGATGACGGCGAAGATCGGCAGATAGGGCGTGGCGACCTCGAGCCAGCTCGGCGTCTCGAGGTCCCGCTCGACCCCCGCGTAGGTCTGCTCGACCCGCTCGAGGTCGGGGTTGCCACAGCGCGAACACGGCGGGGTGTTCCGGACGTGTTCCCGACCGCAGTTCGTGCAGGCCCAGACGTAGTCCGGGCCGGTCTCGACGGTCCCCGACGGGATCGGTTCGCTGCCGCCGCGGTCGCCGCCGCTGTGGTCGTCGGTGTCGTCGACCCGGACGATCGCCTTCTCGAAGGCGTTGTGGCCACAGTTGTCACAGGGCGGGTCGTTTTCCGCGTGCGGTTTGCCACACCGCGTACACCGCCATTTCACTGTTCGAACGGCAGGACTGCGAAGGCATAAGCGTACTGGGGAGTCGAGCGAGCGACTGCTGATCCCCGTTCGAGTTCGCCGATTCGACCCTCACCCGACGCACCGATACCGGATCCGTTGACATTCTCCGGTCGGAATCGGCGAGCGAACCGGACGTTAGCACGCCGCGTAGAAGACGTAGATCGATCCGTCGACGACGTGGATGTCGAGCCCCTCGCCGTCGTATCCGGTGCCGGTAACCTGATCGCTCGGGGCCATAACCACCGCGAGGTCCGCCGCGAGCGATTCCGCGTCGTCGTAGTCGGTCACCGAGAAGCGGACCGGTACCCTGCCGGCGGTCGGTTCGCCACGGCAGTCGACACCGAAGTCACTCGAGTCGACTGGGTCCGCGTCCCTGCCCTCGTACTCGTGGGCCACGAACGCTCGGTTGTGGTACTCCGCGTACGCCGCGAGGCCGTCGTCGTACGCCCGCGCGTATTCTCGGTCCGCCTCGAGGCGTTCGTGGACCAGTTCTTCGGTCGCTTCGAGGTCGATACCGGCCGCTTCGCCGCCGCTTCCAGGGGCATCGGGTGGCGACGGCTGACCGATTCCGGGAAGCATCGATGGCGAGACGATTCCCGTCGCAAACAGCGCCGCGATCAGGACGACGACGGCGACCACGGGTAGGTACGGTTTCGCGACTCCCAGCCAGCCCGGGACATCGAGATCGTTTTCCACGGCATCGTACGTCTGCTCGGTCTTCTCGAGGGTCGGATTGCCACAGCGCGAGCAGGGCGGATTGTGTTTGACGTGTTCACGACCGCAGTCCGTACAGGTCCAGACGTATGTCGGCCCCGTGTCGATCCCCTCGGTCGGCGACTCCCTCGCCTCGTCGCTCCCCTCTCGGACGACCGCCTTCTCGAAGGCGTTGTGACCGCACTCGTCACAGGGCGGATCGTTTTCCGCGTGCGGTTTGCCACACCACGCACACCGCCATTTCATCAACCCTATATGTATAATAAAATAATATAAATATGCCGATAGGGGACGGAGCGGACAGATCGAACGGGAGTCGCTCGGTCCCGATCAGCGCCGGACGGGAACGCCGCGCTCATCGAGATAGGCCTTCGTCTCCTCGATGGAATACTCGTCGAAGTGGAAGATCGACGCCGCGAGCCCGGCGTCGGCACCGGCCTCGGTGAAGACGTCGTACATGTCCTCGGGGCCGCCACAGCCCGAGGACGCGATCACGGGCGTATCGACGGCGTCACAGACCGCCTCCGTCAGCGGGAGGTCGTAGCCGTCCTTGGTGCCGTCCTTGTCGATGGAGTTGACGAAGAGTTCGCCCGCACCACGGGATTCGGCTTCGGCGGCCCACTCGAGGACGTCGATTCCGGTCCCCTCGCGGCCCCCCTTCTTGGTACACTCGAACCAGCAGGACTCGCCGTCGACCTCGACGTAGTGTTCCCCCTGCTCGTCGAAGCGCCGTCTGGCGTCGACGCTGATGACGATACACTGGCTGCCGAAGGCGCGTGCCCCCTCGTTGATCAGTTCGGGGCGTTCGAGCGCGCCAGTGGTGATCGAGACCTTGTCCGCGCCGGCCCGCAGGGTCTCCTTGATGTCGTCGGTCGTTCGGATCCCCCCGCCGACGGTGAGCGGGATAAAGACCTCGTCGGCGACGCGTTCGACGACGTTCAGCATCGTCTCCCGGCCGTCCGCGGAGGCGGTGATGTCGAGGAAGACGAACTCGTCTGCCCCCGCACGGTTGTAGGCGCGGGCCATCTCGACCGGGTCGCCGGTGTATTGCAGGTCCTCGAAGTTGACGCCGGTGTAGACCGCCGGGTTCCCGTCCTCGTCGAGATCCACGTCGATACACGGGATGACGCGTTTTGTCAGTACCATGTGGTCGTTACCCGACCGTTCGCGCCCGGGATAGTAAAGGGGTCTGGATCGGGCGAATTCCACTCGATGGGTCGCCGTCGGCAGCGCGGCCGCTCGAGACCCGTGTCGGTGATCTTAAGCGGTCGAGCCGAGAACACGCGAGTATGACGGACGACAGCGACACCGCAACGGAGGACGACACGGGAGCCGACGTCGGCCACGACCCCGCGGCCGACCGGACGACCGCACCGATGAGCGACTTCTCGGCGGGGGAAGCGCTGACCGGTGCGCTCGTCGCACTGGTCGGCATTGCGATCGCGTTCGGAATCCCGCTCCTTACGGTCGGCGTCTAGGTTAGAAGACGTACTCGTCGTCGTGGCCCATCATCCCGTCGTCTTCGAAGCCGGTACCGCCGGTTCCAGCCCCCTCCTCTTCGTCCGATGGGCCGCTGGTCTTGTACGCCTTGATGCCCGTCGATAGGAGGTCCTCGATCGCCTCCTCGCGGTTGACGAACTCGCCGCGCTCGACCATCTGGGCGATCTGCATCTCGAGGTGTTCCGGTATGGTGATCTCTACTTTCGGCATCTGATTCGGCTTTCGGCGAGGGGGTATTTAGGTTTGACGGGGACTCTACACCAGTCGAAACCGATCGGTCAGGCAGCCGAAACGAGACCGCGTTTCAGTCCCACAAAACCGAGGACGCGTGTGGGATCGGTAAGCGACGGCAGTCGGATGGCACTGTCTCATACGGTTTGCTGTACCGAGTTCCCGGTGGGACCGGGCGGTCGCGGCCCCTCCGGCAATGGCGGACAGTAGACCGTCTCAGTTCGGGGATCGAGACGACCGACTCAGCGGTTGCCCATCATCGAGTCGAACGCGTTCTTCAGGGTCGTACCGGGTTGGGTCAGCGTCTCCAACTGTTGGCGCATCTTGCGCTGGTTGAAGTAACTCGCGAACGCGAGGATCGTCGGGGGCCAGAGGCCGACGAACGTCCCGAGGTCGCGCTCGCCGCGGATGAAGAAGTAATACAGCGAGAGTCCGACCGAGGCGGCTGACGCGACGAACGCCGGCCCCATCGCCTGCTCGCCCATCTCTTCCGGTTCTGTGTCTGTCATTTCTCGTTCCGTTAACTGTTGTCTACTCGCCATGCGATCGTACCCTCGGCGAGACCGTACTAAGGGATGGCGAGGGTTTCGACGGAAACTATCGAGTTGCAGTCACGCCGCGACCGTTTCGATCAGTTTCGACCCCGCTCCCGTCTCGTGAATATTGCCTTTTTCGAGCGACAGCCTGTCGGGACCGACCCGCTCTCGAGTCTCGGCTCGAGTCACCGGTCGACGACGGATCGGTGACCGGCCGACGCTGTCCGGCCGCAGCCGCGACGGCCATCCACGGGGACGGCGATCGATGGCGTCACATCTACGTCCGTTCGACCGTACGGACGGATATGGACGCGACCGACGTCACGGATCTCTATCAGGAATTCGGCGACGAACGGCTGCCGCCGGGACAGCGCGAAACGACCGCCTTCCCGGTCCTCTCGAAGAGCGGGACGCCCGACTGGGACCCGGAGACCTGGGAGTTCACCGTCACCGGCGCAGTCGAGGAGGAACTGACCTTCTCGTGGGAGGAGTTTCGCGAACTGCCGTCGGTCACACAGCGTCAGGACTTCCACTGCGTGACCGGCTGGAGCAAGTTCGACTGTTCGTTCACCGGCGTTTCCTTCCCCGAACTCGCCGAGCGGGCCGGCGTCGACCCGGAAGCCGTCCACGTGATGTTCTCCGGGCTGGACGGCTACACTACGGATCTGCCCCTCGAGGACTGTCTGCGCGAGGAGGTCCTGTTCGCGTGGGCGTTCGACGGCGAGCCCCTGCCCGATGACCACGGCGGTCCACTCCGGGTGGTCACGCCCCACAAGTACGCCTACAAGGGTGCCAAGTGGGTCGATGGCGTCGAGTTCCTCACCGAGCCCCAGCGGGGTTACTGGGAGCGGCGTGGCTACTCCCAGACTGCGAACCCGTGGGAGGAGCAGCGATACAGCTGATCGATTCGCCAATAGTCAGGCTGAAGTCCGGCCGGTCCTGACGTGCGATCGATGGATCGATCGTCGGGCGACAGTCGACTGGCGGGCGGGACGAACGGGGCCGACGGCGCTGCCGATCTCGTCAGTCGGAGCCGCGAACTCGAGGGGGTCGCTGCGGACACGATCCTCGACGGCAGCGCCGCCGCCCGCGTCCAGTGGGCCACGCCCGACGGGCTGGAACTGGTCGGGCGAGGGATCGCAGCCGAGTTCACCGCCGGCGGAACCGGCCGCTTCGACCGACTCCGCGACCGGGCGAACCGGGTGTTTTCCGGGCTCGTTCACGACGGACCGGAGCCGGCCCGTCCGCGGGCCGTCGGCGGTGTCGCCTTCCATGACGGCCACGAGCCGACGCCGCCCTGGACCGGGTTCCCGGCAGCGTCGTTTATCGTGCCGCGAGTGCAGGTCGTGCGGACCGACGACGGCACCTGGCTCACGGCCGTCGGCGATCGGGCCGGCGAGGCCGACGACCGACTCGAGCGCTGGCACGACCGCCTGACGGTCTCGCCGGGGTCGGGGCCGAGCGGCTCGACGCCCGGCGTCGCCGCGACCCGGCGGACGACCTCGCCAGCCGAGTGGACGACGCAGGTCGACACCGCCCTCGAGCGGATCGCTGACGGCAGGCTGCGGAAGGTCGTTCTCGCACAGGCGCTGTCGGTTGAACTCGAGGGGCCGATCGACGTCGCGGCGACCCTCGAGCGGTTGGGCCGACAGTACCCGAACTGCTATCGCTTTTCGATCGGTCACGGCACCGGCGGCACCTTCTTTGGCGCGCCGCCGGAGCGGCTGGTCTCGAAACGCGGCCAGCGCGTCGAGACCGAGGCGCTCGCCGGCTCGGTACCCCGCGGCGAGACGCCGGCCGAGGACGAGGATCACGTCGAGCGCATGCGCGGTGACGAGAAGTTCCAGCACGAACACGGGCTCGTCGTCGACGCGATCCGCGAACAGCTCGCGCCGTTTGCCCGCGACCTGACGGTCAGCGAGCAGACGATCCGCCGGCTGGCGACGATTCAGCACCTACAAACGCCGATCGAGGCGACGCTCTCGAGCGATCGACACGTCCTCGAAATCGTCGAGGCGCTCCATCCGACCCCCGCGGTCGGCGGCGTCCCGCCGGACGCGGCCTGGGAGACGATCCGCGAGACGGAGTCGTTCGACCGGGGCTGGTACGCTGCCCCGGTGGGCTGGTTCGACGCCGACGGCGACGGCGAGTTCGCGGTCGGACTCCGCTCGGGCGTCGCGACCGACGAGCAGGTCACCCTCTTTGCGGGCAGCGGCATCGTCGCCGACAGCGATCCCGACGAGGAGTGGGACGAGGTACAGTTGAAGTTCCGACCGGTCCTCGACGAACTCAGATAGACCGATGACGGCACCGAACCGCGCGACCCTGTGGGGCCGCGTGCTGGCCGACGAACTCGCCAAAAGCGGCCTCGAGGCCGTCTGTCTCGCGCCCGGGAGCCGCTCGACGCCGCTGACGGTTGCCTTCGCGGAACACGACGGGATCGACGTCTACTCGCATCTCGACGAACGCTCGGCGGCGTTTTTCGCGCTCGGACGTGCGCGACGCACCGGCGATCCGACGGCACTGGTCTGTACCTCGGGCACGGCCGCGGCGAACTTCCACCCCGCCGTCATGGAGGCCGATCGGGCCCGCGTTCCGCTGCTCGTGCTGACGGCCGACCGGCCCCCGGAACTGCGCGACAGCGGCGCGAACCAGACCGTCGATCAGGTCAAACTCTACGGCGACGCGGTCCGATGGTATACCGAACTCCCCGAACCGGAGGCCGACGAGCGGAAAGTGAGAAGTCTACGGACCACTGCGGCCCGTGCGCTCGCCGAGACCGACGGCGTTCCGCCCGGACCAGTCCACGTCAACTGTCCGTTCCGCAAGCCCCTCGAGCCGATCGAGGTACCCGGCGACGTGCCCGACGCCTTCCCCGAGACGACGGCCGGCCGGGGGCGTGACGGGCCGTTCGTGGAAACCGCGAGCGGCCGGCAGCTCCCGGACGACGCGGACCGCGACCGGCTGGCTGCGGCACTTGCAGACGCTGACCGCCCGCTGCTCGTGGCGGGGCCGGCCGATCCGACGACGCTTCCCGTCCTCGAGCCCGCTGCCGTCACGCGACTCGCGGAGCGGCTCGGTGCCCCGATTCTGGCGGACCCCCTCTCGGGGCTGCGCTTTGGCCCGCACGTCGACCGCGAAAACGCGAACTCGCTACCGCGAACGATCTACGGCGGCTACGACACCTACGTCGGACAACTGCCGCCGCCGGACGTCGTCCTTCGGTTCGGTGCCTCCCCCACCTCGAAGCCGCTCCGTCACTGGCTGCGCGACGCCGACGCCCGCCAGTTCCTCGTCGATCCCCCCGGAAAGTGGCGCGAGGCCACCTTTACCGCGACCGATCTGCTAGCGGCCGATCCCACGGCCGTCGTCGACGGACTGCTCGAGGCGCTCCCCGACCGGGACGGCCGTTCCGAGATCGACCGCGACTGGCGCAAGCGCCTCGCGGCGGCGGAACGTCGCCACTGGGCGATCCGCGACGAGGCGCTCGCCCCGGACGCACTCGAGACCGACCCCTTCGAGGGGGCGATCCTCGCCGACGTGTTCGCGGCCGCGCCGGATCCGGCGACGGTGTTCGTCTCGAACAGCATGCCGATCCGGGACGCCGACCGGTTCGCCCGGCCGCGGGCGGCCGAGCTGACGGTACTGGCCAACCGCGGGGCGAGTGGAATCGACGGGATCACCAGCACGGCACTCGGCGCCGGCAGCACGGCCGACGAGCCGCTGGTGCTGGTCACCGGCGATCTGGCGTTCTATCACGATTCGAACGGCCTGCTCGCGCTCGAGCGCTGCGGCGTCGACGCCACGATCGTCCTGCTGGACAACGACGGCGGCGGCATCTTTCACGAACTGCCGATCGAGGCGTTCGAGCCGCCCTTCACCGACCAGTTCAAGACGCCCCACGGCCTCGACTTTTCGGCGCTCGAGGAGCTATACGACCTCGCGTTCGAACGCGTCGCGCCGGCGGACTTTGCCGCGGCCTATCGCCGGTCGCTCGAGACGCCGGGCACCCAGGTTCTCTCGGTCGCGTTCGACTCCGAGGCGAGTCATCGGCGACGTGACGCCCTCGCGGACCGCGTTACCGACGCGGTCGCGACCGACCTCGAGCACGACGTGTAACTCCCGCTTTCCGCCCGATTCCGTTCGCTACGGTTGCAAGACCCACCACAGCACGACGGCGTAGCCCAGCGGAATCCAGACGAACCCGAGCGCGAACAGGCCGAACAGCGATCCGAGCCCGACCGGCGACAGCACCGCGATCCCGAGCGGGAACAGGATGCTCCACCCGCCGAAGACGCCGATCGCCAGCCGCGGCATCGTCAACAGATACCCCACCAGCGCGAGCGTACAGCCGGCGAGGACGACGTTGACGGGCAGCGAAAAGAACGGGGTGAGACTCGCCCAGACGAGCAGCGGGTACAACACGGCGACGGCCCCGACCGACGTCGCCGTCGACCGATCGATCCGCCGGCCTTCCCACTCGAGGTCGATCTCGTCGTCCCAGCCGTGGACGGAGTAACTGAAGCCGTCATCCGCCGTCGCGTCGTCGCTCTCGGTCGAACCTGCCGACTCGTTCGACTCCGCTTCATCGTCCGCGCCGAAGGGCCAGTCGCCGGTCGCCTGCCGCGTGGCCCGTTGCTGGCGGCGTCGCGATCGCTGGCGGGCGTGGTGGCTCGAGGTTCGACCCGTCGTTCCGTCCGTGGCCGTCGTGTTAGCGGCCCCTCGAGCGCGGCCGGTCCGGCGGCCCGTTCGCCGTCCGGTCGTCGCGCCGCCGGTTTCCGTTCCCGCCGTCGCGTTCGTGCGGCCGCCCGTCGGGTGCGAGCCGGTTCGCTCGGTGGTCCGGTTCGAACCGTCGTCGGCAGCCTCGCCGGTCGCGTCGTCGCGTGCGGTGCCGTCGGCGAGTCCGACGTAGGCCTCGTGACCGAGTCGGTCGTAGCGGGCCCGTTCGTCCCCGTCGGTCAATACCGATCTGGCAGTCTGGACCCGCTGGAACCGCTCGGTCGCGTCGGGGGCGTCGGAGTGGTCCGGGTGAGTCTCGAGGACGCGATCGCGGTAGGCCGACTCGATCTCGTCGGGAGTGGCGTCCGGGTCGACCCCAAGGACCTCGTAGTAGGTCTCCCCCATCGGGTAGCCGATCGGTCGGCCGGCTGAAAAATAAATCGGCCCGAACGGCTCCGTGCCGGGTCGTCGGATTCGAGCAGAACGCCGCGTCTCGAACAAATGAATCGTATACCGATATACGAAATACACCGTCGATATCGGATCGGCGAGGGCGATTTCGAGTCACCGCGAACCGATCGGTCGAAGCGGCCCGTCGGCTCCTCGCGTACTGTTCGGCGCGGAGACGACGCACCCGTCTCGCGGTCTCGAGATGTAACCGGCCGACCGCCCCGCTCGAGTCAGGCGTTGCGGTCCGTTCCGGACTCGATGCCGGACTGCATGAACTGTGCCAGAATGCGACCGATGCTGCTGCCGGCCGTCCACATCGCCTCCTCGTCGACGGCCTCGTCGTCGGTCGCGACCGACAGCAACACCGTTCCCTCATCGATCATCAGGGCCCGGCCGGCGAAGTCGGCGGGGTTGTCCTCGCCCATCACGATCACCCGGATCGGACTCGCCGCGAAGCGTTCGCGGATCGCCTCCTCGGCCGTGACGACGGTGACGTCGGTCCCCTGCGTCGCCCGCTCGCGCAGTGCCGTTTCGATCGCCTCGGTCAACGACCGGCTCGAGGGCGCAGTGAAGACGACGGCTGCCGCCGCCTCGCCGATCAACTCGGCGATCCGATCGTCGATCGGTTGGCGGCCCCGGAGGGTCGACACCGAGCCGTCGTCCGGGCGGTCCGGCGTCGCGGTCCGGAGTTCCGCGAGGTTTGCGAACGCCCGCTCGCGCTCGCGCTCGAGCCGGTTCGTCAACTGCTCGCGGGCGGCGGCGAGACTCACCGGCCGGTACCGTTTCGGTGACGACTCGGTCAGTTCGACGAGTCCGCGCTCGAGGAGATCGTCGGCCGCGCCGTAGACCTGCGACCGGGGGACCTCCGAGATTTCGCTGATCTCCTGTGCGGTCCCCGTCCCCAGTTCCTGGAGGGCGACGAAGACGCGGGCCTGATAGTTCGGCAGGCCGAGCCGTTTCAGCGCCGCGACTGCATCTCGTGTACTCATGAATACCTGCGGGTCGGTCGCTCGAGGGTTCGCGCGTCGGGCCTATCAGTAGCGGGGTTCCCCGATTGGATATATTTTGTAGTATCCTACAATACTTATGTCCCCGGGTGGGGAACGGCTGGTAATGGATCCGGCCGATCGGTACGCGGCGTTCGTGACCGCACACAGCAAGGCGATCATCGCGGTCGTGCTGATAGCGACGTTGCTCGTCGCCAGCGGGGCGGGTAGCGTCGACTCGGAGCTGACGATCGCGAACTTCGAGAGCGACTCGACGGAGGCCGCGAAGTACGACCAACTCCGGTCCGACTTCGCGACCGAAGGGGAGAACACGACCGTCGTCCAGGTCGTCGTCCGCGACGAGAACGCCCTGTCGAAAGCGTCGCTGCTCGAGGGGCTGACACTCCAACAGGCCATCGCCGACGACGGCGACGTGAACGCGACGCTGCGGGACCGGCAGCCGATGGTCGGGCTTTCGAACGTCGTCGCGACCGCGGCGATTCGAGAAGCCGAGGCCGGCAACGGGACTCCCAACGGGTCCGACGGCGGGGTCAACGGTTCGGCACCGCCGTCGCTCGAGGCCCAGATCGCGCAACTGGAGTCGATGTCGGAAAGCGAGGTCGAAGCGACCGTCGAACGGGTGCTGGCCCCGGAGTCGGCGGCCGCGGGCACAGTCGATCCCTACTCGCTGTTGCCGACCGACTACGAGCCGGGCGCGACGACGACCGACGGGCGCGTCCTCTACGTCTTTCAGGACACGAGCGGCGCGACCGGTGACGATCTCCCCGCGGACGTGGCCGACGCCCAGCTCGAGATCCGGGAGCTGTCCGCGGCGACGTTGACGTCCGGGGAGAGCTTCGTCTTCGGGAGCGCCGTCGTCGACGCCGAGAGTACGCAGGCGACCGGCGAGAGCTTCGCGATCATCTCGCCGATCGCGTTGCTGATCATCGTCCTCGCGCTGGGGATCGCCTACCGCGACGTCTTCGACATCGGGCTCGGGCTCGCCGGGATCGCGCTCGTCCTCGCGTGGATGGCCGGCTTCATGGGCTGGGCCGGGATCGGCGTGACGCAGATCCTGATCGCCGTTCCGTTCCTGCTGATCGGGCTCTCGATCGACTACGCGTTACACGTCGTGATGCGCTACCGGGAGGCCAGCGACGACGATCCCGACGCGACGCCCCGGACGGCGATGCGTCGGGGGTTGGCCGGCGTCGTCGTCGCCATCGGTGCCGCCACGTTCACGACCGCCGTCGGGTTCCTCTCGAACGTCGTCAGCCCGCTGGCCTCGATCAGGGAGTTCGGCATCGTCAGCGCCGTCGGCATCGTGTCGGCGTTTCTCGTCTTCGGCTTGCTCTTGCCCGCGCTGAAACTCGAGCTCGACGGGGGGCTCGAGCGACTCGGCCTGTCGCGTCGCCGGCCGGCATTCGGTCGCGGCGGCGTCGCCAGCCGGGTCCTCAGCGTCGGTGCCGAAATCGCCGACCGGGGGCCGTACGTCGTCATCGCCATTGCACTCGTCCTGAGCGCGGCCGGGGGCGCGGCCGCGACGGACATCGACACGTCGATCGAGCAGACGGACTTCCTGCCCCGGGACTCGCCGGCCTGGATGGACTCGCTGCCCGGTTCGTTGCAGCCCAGCGACTACCAACTGCGCGAGCAGGCGCTGTATCTGAACGACCGGTTCGCCCAGTCGCGCGATCAGTCGAGGGCGGAGGTACTGATTGAGGGGCCAGTCACCGACCCCGACACGCTCGAGCGGGTCGCGGCCGGCAGGGATCGGGCGGCGAACGCCTCGTCCGCACAGACGTTGGCGAACGGCCGCCTGCAAGCGACCGGACCGCTCGAGACCATCGAGTCGGTCGCCGCGGACAACGAGACGGTCGCCGCCGTGGTCGACGACGCCGACACCGACGGCGACGGCGTGCCGGAGGAAAACCTCGCGGCGGTCTACGACGCGGTCTACGCCGCCGATCCGTCGGCGGCCGCCGAGACGATCAATCGAGCGGACGGCGAGTACCGGTCCCTCCGGCTCTCCGTGGGCCTCTCCGGCGGGGCGAACACGGCGACGATCACCGAGGAGATGCGAGCGGTCGCGACGACCATCGAGAGCGACTCCGGGCTGACGGTGACGGCGACCGGCCAGCCGATCGTCGAGGAACTCGTCCAGCAGGGGCTGCTCGAGACGCTCGTGCAGGGCTTCGCGATCACGTTCGCCGTCATCCTCGCGTTCCTGACGGCGACGTTCTGGCTCCGCTACCGGACGCTCTCGCTCGGTGCGGTCGTCATCGCGCCGGTCCTGTTCGCACAGGCGTGGCTGTTCGGGACGATGTACCTCGCGGGGATTCCCTTTACCTCCGAGACGGCCATCATCGCGGCGATCGGCATCGGGATCGGCGTCGACTACGCGATCCACGTCGGCGAGCGGTTCCTCGAGGAGGAGCGAGCGCGGGGTGACCCCATCGCGTCGCTCCGGCGAGCGGTCCGGGGGACCGGCGGCGCGTTACTCGCCAGCGCCGTCACGACCGCCGCGGGCTTTGGCGTCCTCGTGTTCGCGCTCGTGCCGTCGCTGCGGCGCTTTGGCTTCGTCACGAGCGTCGCGATCGCGTACGCGTTCCTCGCGAGCATCGTGGTCCTGCCGAGCCTGCTCGCGGTCTGGGCGCGGTACACCGACTACGACGGGACCGACGACGACGCCACTGACGACCTCGCTGACACGACCGGCTGACCCCGGCCGGCAGTCGACCTCGCGCGGGGAGTCGACGACGACCCGGCCGAGACGCGAATCTATTTCAGCCGTCGCCCGCCACACTCGAGCAATGGTTTCGGAACTCTTCGATCCCGAGCAGTGGGAGCCTGCGGCACTGAACGACGAGTTCAGGGACATCACCTACCACCGCGCGGTCGACGCCGGGACGGTCCGGATCGCGTTCGACCGGCCCGACGTCCGCAACGCCTTCCGGCCGGGGACCGTCGACGAACTCTACGACGCCCTCGACCACGCCAAGCGCCAGACCGACGTGGGCTGTATCCTGCTGACCGGGAACGGGCCGTCTTCGAAGGACGGCGGCTGGGCGTTCTGTTCCGGCGGCGATCAGACGGTTCGCGGCGAGGACGGGTATCAGTACGAAGGGGACGAGGAGAGCGAGGCGCAACGCGCCTCGGAAGACGCGAGCGGACAGGGTCCGCGAGCGCAAGCCTCTGAGCAGGGACGGCTCCACATCCTCGAGGTCCAGCGCCTCATTCGGCACATCCCGAAGGTGGTCGTCGCGGTGGTGCCGGGCTGGGCCGTCGGCGGGGGCCACTCGCTGCACGTCGTCTGTGACCTGACCCTCGCGAGCGAGGACCACGCGAAGTTCCTCCAGACCGACCCGGACGTGGCCAGCTACGACGCCGGCTTCGGCTCCGCGTACTTGGCCAAACAGATCGGCCAGAAGAAAGCCCGCGAGGTCTTCTTCCTCGGGAAGACCTACGACGCCGAGGAGGCCGCCGACATGGGCATGGTCAACGAGGCAGTCCCCCACGGGGAACTCGAGGAGACCGCCCTCGAGTGGGGCGAGCGCATCAACTCCAAGAGCCCGACGGCGATGCGGATGCTCAAGTACGCCTTCAACATGACCGACGACGGGATGGTCGGCCAGCAGGTCTTCGCCGGCGAGGCGACGCGGCTGGGCTACATGACCGACGAAGCGAAGGAGGGTCGGGACGCGTTCGTCGAGGGTCGCGATCCGGACTTCGATGACTTCCCGTGGCACTACTAACCGAAGGCCCGTATATCGAACCGATGCACCGACGAACGATCCTCCGGCGGACGACGCTGCCGGCCGCGCTCGCGCTCGCGGGCTGTACCGCGCCCAGCGGCGAGCCCGACGGAGAGGCCGACGCCGGGGGCGGAAGCGACGGCTCCGAGGGCGTCTCGGGAACCCCGCCGATCCCGATGCTTGAGGACCCGCCGGAGGCGGTCTATCTACCCGGCCACCGGAAGTCGATGCGCGTTCTCGAGCCGGTCGATGCCGGCGAGTACGCGCTGACCCCGATGCTGTCGTACCCCCATCCGTTCTGGATCGTCACGGCGAACTACCGCGAGTTCGTCGAGCCCGCGGCCGGCCGTGGGGTCCACCTGATGGTCGTCGTCTGGGACCGGGAGACGGGACGGGTCTTGCCCGGTGCCGAGCCGAGGGCGACGGTCTCCCGCGACGGGCGCGAGATCGATTCGCGGGCGCTGTGGCCGATGCTCTCCCAGGAGATGGGCCTCCACGTCGGCGACAACGTCGACCTCCCGGCGGACGGGACCTACGCTGTCGACGTCGAGTTCCCGCCGCTCTCGATCCGCCGGACCGGCTCGCTGGCGGGCCGGTTCGCCGAGGGGGCGACCGCCACCTTCGAGTTCACCTACGATCGGGCGTTCCGCGAGGCCGTCGTCGAGGGGATCGAACTGCTCGATCGGGAGCGGTGGGGCCAGCGGGGCGCGCTCGAGCCGATGGTGGACCGCGCCGGAACCGACGACGGGAGTCGCGACGGCTCCGACGACGACGGAAGCGATGCCGACGACGGCCGTGACGCGGCCGGCGACGGGGACGGCGGAACGGAGCCAATGATCCCCTACTCGAGGGTGCCGCCGGCGGACGCCTATCCGGGAACGCGGCTGGTCGAGTCTGTCGGCGGCGAGACGGACGCCACGGCCGGCGACGGCCTCCCCACGAGCGGCGACGCGGCGTTCGTCGTCGCGTTGCTCGAGCCCGAATCGCGACTCGCCGACGGCGACGACCCCTATCTGCTCGTCTCGCCGCGGACGCCGTACAACCGGGTGCCGCTCTCGAACGCGTCGCTGCGGGTCGTCCTCGAGCGCGACGCCCGGCAGGTCCTCGACGAGCGCCTCGAGCCGGTGATCGACGGTGAGTACGGGCACCACTACGGGCGGTCCGTCTCGGACGTTCGGGAGAGTGACACGGTCCGGATCGCGGTCGAGTCGCCCCCGCAAACGGCCCGCCATCAGGGCTACGAAACGGCGTTTTTCGGGATGGACCCGGTCGAACTCGTGGTCCCGTCGGCGTAGCCGGTTCCTCCGGTCGCTTCCCCGATCGCCCGCGGCCGTGACCGCCGGCGGTCACTCGCAATGCCAACGTTGACACTCTCTCGAGTGGGACACTCGAACCATGAGTTCGGCCGAGGTCGAGACATCACGGACGAAGGCGTGGCTGATGGCGGCCCGCCCGCAGACCTTGCCCGCGGCCGCGGCCCCGGTGATCGTCGGGTCGGGGCTGGCGGCCGCCGAGGGCGTGTTCGCGCCGCTGCCGGCGATCGTGGCCTTCGTCGGCGCGGCGCTGATCCAGATCGGGACGAACTTCGCGAACGACTACTACGACGCCGTCAAGGGGGCCGACACCGAGGACCGCGAGGGCTTTACCCGGGTCACCCAGTCGGGGCTCATCTCGCCCGCACAGGTCAAGCTCGCGACGATCGTCACCTTCGGACTGGCGATCTGCTCGGGGACCTATCTCGTCTACGTGGGGGGCGTTCCGATCCTCGTCGTCGGACTCGTCAGCGTCTTCTGCGGATGGGCCTACACCGGCGGCCCCTATCCGCTGGGCTATCACGGGTTGGGCGATCTCTTCGTCTTCGTCTTCTTCGGCCTCGTCGCCGTGACCGGGACCTACTACGTACAGGCCGCGGCCGTCCTCGCGGAGCCGCTCGCGACGACGATCCCCGACGGCACCGTCCCGCTCGAGGCCGTGATCGCGAGCCTGCCGATCGCCGGGCTCTCGACGGCGATTCTCGTCGTGAACAACGTCCGGGACAAGGAGACCGACACCGAGGCGGGCAAACGGACCCTCGCGGTCCGGCTGGGCTACCGCTGGAGTCGCGTGGAGTACGTGGCCATGCTCGCGATCGCCTACGTCGTTCCGGGCTGGTTCTGGCTCGCGACCGACGTCGGACCCGGTGTGTTGCTCCCGCTGGTGACGCTGCCCTACGCCGCGACGATCGCGCGAACCGTCCTGACCCGAACCGATGGCGAGGCGCTCAACCCCGCGCTCGAGGCGACCGGCAAGCTGCTCGCGATCTATGCCGTCTGTTTCGCCGGGGGGCTGGTGCTGCTATGAGCGCCGCCGAGGACCTCTCGCTTGCGTATCGTCCCTTCTCGCTCGACCTCGTTGAGCCGCTCGAGACGGCCGACGGGACGATCGCGTCCCGGGACGGCTTTCTCGTCCGACTGGTCGACGAGGCCGACGACGGCAGCGACGGAGCCGGCGACGAGCCGGCCGTCGGCTACGGAGAAGCGACGCCGCTGCCGGGCTGGACCGAGTCCCGGGAGGACTGTGAGCGCGCCCTCGAGCGCGCACAGGAGGCGCTTCGAACCGACGGCCCGAGCGAGGCCCTCGAGGCCGTCGACCGGCAGGTCGCGGCCCGTCACGCCCTCTCGCTGGCACTGGCCGATCTGCAGGCGACCCGCGAGTCGACGCCGCTGTATCGCTACCTCGGACAGGGGCCGATGGTCGGGCGGGTGCCGGTCAACGCGACGATCGGCGACGGCTCACCGGACGAGACGGTCGCCGCGGCCCGCGCGGCCGTAGATCGGGGCTTTACCACCTGCAAGCTGAAGGTCGGCCTCCGGAGCGTCGAGGACGACATCGAACGCGTCCGCCGAGTCCGCGAGGCCGTCGGCGACCGGATCGAACTGCGGGCCGACGCCAACGAGGCCTGGACCTTCGAGGAGGCCCAGTCGGCGCTCGAGGGCTTTGCCGACTGCGGCGTCTCGATCCTCGAGCAGCCCCTCCCGGCGGGCGCGCTCGAGGGTCACGCCGACCTCCGCGAGGAGAGCCCGGGCGTCTCGATCGCGCTTGACGAGGGGCTGTTGGAACACGGCGTCGACGCGATCTGTGACGCCGGGGCGGCCGACGTCGTCGTCCTGAAGCCGATGGCGCTGGGCGGGATCGACGTCGCTCGACAGGTCGCCGCGTGGCTGTCCGAACTCGAGGTCGCGCCGCTGGTGACGACCACCATCGACGGGGTCGTCGCGCGCACCGGCGCGGTACATCTGGCGGCCGCGATCCCCGACGTGCCGGCCTGCGGACTGGCAACCGGCGATCTGCTCGCGACGGATCTGGGCCGGGATCCCGTCCTGATCGAGAAGGGGTCGGCCGTCGTCCCGCAGGCGAAGGGACTGGGCGTCTCGGACGTCTGGGGTGACCGATGACCGGCGGCCTCGAGTGGCCGACGCGGGACCTGCTCGCCGGTCGTGCCTCGACGACGCCGGACGCGACGGCACTCGTCGACGCCGACGGTGACCGATCGTGGACGTACAGGGCGTTCGACCGGCGGGTCGACGCCGTCGCGGCGCGACTCGAGACCGTCGTCTCCGGCCCCGACGATCGCCTCGGCGTCCTCATGGGGACGCGGGTCGCGTTCGCCGAGGTCTACTTCGCGGCGATGCGACTCGGCGTCACGATCGTCCCGTTGAACGTCCGGGAAACGGCAGCGGAACTCGCCTCGAAGGCCGACCGTACCGCCGTCGACGCGGTCGTCTGCGAGGCGGCGACCGAAGAACTCGCCCTCGAGGTCACGGACGCCCCGATCCGCTCGGTCGACGCCCCCGATCGCGACGGCGTCGACCCGCTCGAGCCGATCGACGGGGCGTCCGTGACGCCGGTCGCGCTCGAGCGCGACGACACGCATCTGCTCATGTTCACGTCGGGCACGTCGGGCGAGCCGAAGGCCGTCCGACTGACGGTCGGCAACCTCGTCGCCAGCGCGACCGCCTCGGCGTTCCGGCTCGGCGTCCTGCCGGCCGACCGGTGGCTCTGCTGTCTGCCGATGTATCACATGGGCGGGCTGGCACCGATCGTCCGGTCGACGCTGTACGGAACGACCGCCGTGATCCAGCGCGAGTTCGACCCCCGCGACACCGCCCGCGTCGTCGACGAGTACGATATCACGGGCGTCTCGCTCGTGCCGACGATATGCAAGCGCCTGCTCGAGGCCGGCTGGGAACCGCCGGAATCGCTGCGGTTCGTCCTGTTGGGCGGTGCCCCGGCCTCGCGGGAACTGCTCGAGCGCTGTCGGGAGCGGGGCGTGCCGGCCCACCCGACCTACGGCATGACCGAGACCGCCTCCCAGATCGCGACGGCGACGCCGGCCGAGACCGCGGCCCACGAGGGGACGGTCGGCAAGCCGCTTTCCGGAACCGACGTGACTGTTGTCGACGAGGACGGCACGGTTCTCGGACCGGGCGAACAGGGCGAACTCGTCGTCTCGGGGCCGACGGTGACGCCGGGCTATCTCGACGCCGCCGAGACCGCGGCGGCGTTCGACGACCACGGCCTCCACACCGGCGACGTCGGCTACCGCGATGCAGACGGCCGGCTGTGGGTCCTCAACCGCCGCAGCGACCGCATTGTCACCGGCGGCGAGAACGTCGACCCCGGCGAGGTCGTCGCGGCGCTGCGGTCCCACCCAGCTGTCGAGGACGCCGCGGTCGTGGGTCTCTCCGATCCGGAGTGGGGCGAACGGGTCGCGGCGCTCGTCGTCCCCGAAGCGGGGGCAGCCGCATCGCTCGAGCCAGCGTCCCTGCTCGCTCACTGCGACGAGCGTCTCGCGGGGTTCAAGCGGCCGAAGACGGTCGGGGTCGCCGACTCACTTCCCCGGACGGCATCGGGGACCGTCGACCGCGAGGCGGTCCGCGAGCGCCTGCTTACGGACGGGACCGACCTGAGCGGGTAGTCTCCCGCGTCGCTGGTCAGTCGTCGTCGGAGACGCTCTCGGAGACTGGCCGCTGACGGCGGGTCGGCGGCTCCGAGACCGGCGTCTCGTTGTCGCGAACGTAGTTTCTGGCGACGACGTAGCTGCCGTACAGGACGAGCAACAGGAACAGCGAGAACGGCAGCGCCATCGTCACCGACAGCGACTCGATGGCGCTGAACTCCTCGAGTTCGAGCGACATCATCCCGAAGACGGCGAGCAAGGCACCCCACCACGCGCGGTTTCGCGGGTTCGGGTTCTCGTCGCCGAGCGTGATCGCCGAAATCATAAACACCGCCGAGTCGAGCGAGGTAATGATGTAGCCGGCGATGATGAAGACGAAGAGTACGGCGAGAATCGTTCCATACGGCGTGATCTCGAGGGCTTTCGCGATGGCTGCGGGATTGCCCGACGCGGCCAGTGCCTCCGCGATTGGGGCTTGATACCCCGGTGCGAGCGCCCAGCCGCCGATGAGACCGTGCTGGATCCAGGTAAACAGCGTCGGGACCAGCACGAGGACGGCGAACAGTTCCCTGATCGTGCGGCCCTTCGAGACGCGGGCGACGAAGCTCCCGACGAAGATGCTCCAGGCGGCCCACCAGGCCCACCAGAAGCCGGTCCAGTCGGCCGCCCAGTTGCCCTCGGCCCCCGGCGCGGTGTACAGCGACAGCCGGAACAGGTTGCTGAGCCAGACGCCGGTCGCGTCGAGGTGGAGTTCGAGCATGTACAGCGTCGGCCCGATCACCACGAGTAGGGCCATCGCGGCGCCGATGAGGATCACCGTCGCCCGGGCCGCGTTACGGATCCCCTTCCGGAGGCCGAGCCAGACGTCACCGAGGAAGACCAGCCCGATCAGCGCGAACACCGCGTAGGTGAGTATCCGCGCCTCGAGGCCGAAGACGCCGCTGAGGATCGAGGACATCGTCTGTGCGCTGAACCCGAGCGTCGTCGCGATGCCGCCGATCGTGGCGATCAGCGCCGCCAGATCGACCAGCCAGTAGAGGCCCGGGATTCGGCCCTTGTCGACGACGCCGGCAAGCATCGAACTGATCTTGTACTCGCCGATGCCGTCCGTGTAGACCGCGATCCCGAAGGCGATCGCGACGGGGAGATACCACATCGCCAGCCCCGGGAACACCTCGTGGATGAACATGAACGCGAGCGCCATCGACTCGGTGGATGCGTTCTGGACCGGCGCGGGATCCGGCGGGGGATACTGGACGATCGAAACCGGTTCCGCCACGCCCCAGATGAGGACTGACGCGCCGAACCCGACGGTAAAGACCATCGATAGCCACGAGAAGCGATCGAATTCGGGCTCGGCGTCGGGGCCGCCGATCCGGATCCGGCCGTACCGCGAGGCCGTGAACGCGGTCGCGGCGACCAGCAGGACGAACCCAAGCAGGATGAACCACCAGCCGAAGTAGACGAGGACCCAGCTTTTCGCCCCAATGAGCGCACTACTCAATGCCGACGGCCGCAGGAATCCAACGATCCCAAGCGAGAGCATCACGCCCATCGTCACGAAAAACAGGGCCATCTCTCCCCGCGAGGCGTCCTCGAGGCCGAGGAGTCGACCGACGTTCATCGTTCGACCCCACTGCGCTCGTCGCCGTTCCGTTCGGCGGTCGTCTGCGTATCGTCGCTACTCACGATTGTGTGAGCCAGCATCAGATGTGTCTCGGATCCCACTCCTAATCGTTGAAGAACCCTTTGTATCGAACGCCGCTACAGGATCGGTACCACACTACAGGATAGCTGGGCGGAACCCACGGGATTGCCGCCGGACCCGGAGTTAAGCCGCTTGCCGCCCTACCCGGAGCCGTGTGTACGCTCACGCTCGCTTGGCAGGTCTTCGAGGAGGCACCGGTCGCCGTCGCCGCGAACCGTGACGAAGCCATCGGCCGGGCGTCGGACCCGCCGGGCGTCTACCGCGAGGACCCGCTGATCGTCGCGCCGCGTGACGCCGAGGCCGGCGGCACCTGGATCGGCTACAACGAACACGGCGTCTTCGTCGGCCTCACGAACAAGTGGGCCACCGCCGATCTCGCCGGCGACCGCTCTCGGGGGCTGCTCGTCGCCGACGTCCTCGAGGCGCGTTCGGCCGCCGAAGCCCGCTCGATCGTGGCGGACGCGACCGCTGCCGACGAGTACAGCGGGTTCTATCTGGTTGTCGCCGACGCCGACGAGGCGTTTTGCTACCAGTGGGACGGAGACCTCACGCTGACCGAGTTCGAGCCCGGCGTCCACGTCGTCGTCAACGTCGCGGTCGACGACGATGTCGACATCCCGGCGGATCGAGCGGCGGTCGGCCGAGCGCAGGCGGACAACGCTCGAGCGGTCCGGGATGCGCTCGCGCCGGCATCGGGCGAGACCGTCGGCGACTGGCTCGAGCGCGGGGGATCGGTGCTGGGAGACCACGACTACGGCGTCTGCATTCACCGGGACGGGTTCGGGACCCGTTCGTCGTCGCTGCTCGCGCTCGGTCCCGAGACGACACGATACGAGTTCGCGCCGGGGCCGCCCTGTCGGACGAGCTACGAGTCGGTCTCTCTCCCCGAACGCGTGTCGGGGGCCGTCGACGCCGACGGAGCGGATCCGGCGATCGACGGCGAAGGGCACATTTAAGCGGCTCGCACTATCTGGTATGGGTATGGACGCACTCCTGCCTGTAGCGACGCACACGGCGAGGTGGTGGCCGTGAGCGTGTCCGCGGCCGAAGCCGAACTCACCGAGGCCGAGCGCGCGGGCCTCGAACTCGTCCGCGAGTCCGGCGGTATCCACCAGAGCGACTTCTGGAAGGAACTGGACGTCTCCTCGCGGAAGGGCAGTCGAATCGTCGAGTCGCTCGTCGAGAAGGAACTGGTCGACCGGGAGGAGACCGTCTACGAGGGACACAACACCTACTACATCTCGCCGACCGCCCGTGACCTCGATTTCACCCTGCTGATGGCCGGCGACATGCTCTCACCGTTTATCGGCGAGGAGGAGGTCGACCCCAACAGCGACGCCTTCTCCCAGTGGATCATGAACCTCGCTTACGAGGAGTAACCCGTCGACCGCGTCGACGGACCACCGCTCTTTCATCGGTTGCCGGTTCTCGATCGAGAGCCGCTCGAGCGCTGGGTCTCGCCCCGGTCAGTCGTCGCGTCCGTCCGCGCCCCGCACCTGCGCGACGTGAGCGAACGTGACCAGCCCGATACCGCCGACGACGTTGCCGGCGGCCGAGACGGCGATCGTCTCCCCGAGCGCGCCGGAACCGATCGCCGCGTCGAAGAGGTACCCGAAGAAGACGTGGATCGCAGTGACGACCACGTGGTCGAAGGGGCCAAGCGCCAACAGGAAGCCGACGAGATAGGCCAGCGCGAGCCGGCTTCCGACGCTGTCGGCCGCCGCCAGGAGGAACGACAGGAGGCTCACGAGCGCCCCGCCGACGATCGCGCTCGCGAAAATTCCCCTCGCCGGTCGGTTGACGATCCCCTCGGCGGTGCCGGACAGCGCGTGTGCCGACTCCGGCGGCAGCACCCCGTCGACGGCGAAGACGACCGCGAAGAGGAACCCGCCGACGAGGTTGAAGACGAGCGTGACCGCCCACAGGCGACCGATCGGGACCAGCAGCCACGTGCCGTCCCGAGCGGCCGCCGCCGCGACCGGATCGAAGAAGTTCTCGTTGAACAGTTCCGTGCGACCGACGACCAGAAACACCATGCCGACGCCGAAGGTGAGCGCGCCAGCCACGTGTGCGGCCTCGCCGAACTGCGGTTCGACGAGTCCGTCGACGACGCCGAGTGCGACGATACCGAAGACGATCGTAAACCCCGCGATGAAGCTGGTCGCCGCGAGTTCGAGCAGCGACTGCTCGAGTCGTCGCTGGCCCTCGTCGACGGCCCGATCGAATATCTCGGCGGGATCCGGCGCGACGGACACGGGCTAGTTACGGTTCGTTGATAAATAAGAGCGGGACATGAATACGCCGGACGTCGAGACACTGTGCGTCGGGTCGGGAGCCGACCCCGGCGGCCCGGCGGAATCGATCACTCGTAGGGATCGAACCGCTCGATGAGAACGAAGGGGTCGCGTTCGCGGTTGTAGTAGGGGACGTCGCCGTCCAACGCTTCGATGAGTCGCCGATGGACCTCTCGTGCGGCCCGGCCCTCGTCGGGCTCTAGGTGGTGCTGGCCGCGCATATCCGTCCAGAATCCGCCGTCGAGCCACAGCAGCGTTTCGTCGTCGGACTGATAGACGACCTCGCCCTCCTCGGTCAGGCCGTCGATGGCGAGCTGTCGGCCCGACAACTGTGCGCGCGCGAGGACCGCGGTGAGTTGCCGGCGGGAAACCGGCGCGTGCAATGCGACGTCATCGATCGTTTCCCCGAAATAGCTCTCGACGAGATCACACGCCCGCGAGAATTCGTCGAATTCGACCTCCTGATCCTGTGCGATTTTCATAAGTCCCCTCGAGTGAACCGTTCGGTACGCAGAGGATTGACAGACGTACACAAAAATCTATCCGTCGTTCAGACGGTTTCCTGTCAGTCATTGCCGGCGCAACCGCGACCCGGGCAGCGGTTGCGCCGGGAAATCGGGACAGCAACCCGTCTCAGGCGAGCGCGCTCGCCGCTCGGATCAGCCGCCGTTCGCCGAATGCGGGGCCGATCAGTTGGAGGCCGACGGGGAGCCCGTCCGTTTCGCCGGCCGGCACCGAAATCGCGGGCAGGTCCGCGAGGTTCACCGGCACGGTGTTCGCGTCGGCGAGATACAACTGCAGCGGATCCTCGAGGCTCTCGCCGAGTTCGAACGGCGGAACCGGCATCGTCGGGCTGGCGAGGACGTCCGCCTCCGCGAGGGCATCGTCGAAGTCCTGTTTGACCCACGCGCGGGCGTCCTGGGCCTTCTTGTAGTACTTGTCGTGGTAGCCGGCGGAGAGTGCGTAGGTCCCCAGCAGAATCCGCCGTTTGACCTCGTCGCCGAACCCCTCCTCGCGCGCTTTCGCGAAGGTCTCGTTCCAGTTGCCGTCGTAGCCGCCCGACTGCCCGTAGCGGACGCCGTCGAACCGCGCGAGGTTCGACGAAGCCTCCGACATCGCGATCACGTAGTAAGCCTCGACGGCGTGTTCGACCGAGGGAAGCGAGACCTCGTGGTACTCCGCGCCCCGATCCTCCAGGTCGGCGATGGCGTCCCAGAACGTCTCGACGACCCCCTCGTCGGCTCCCTCGAGCAGCTCCGTCGGAACGCCGATCGAGAGCCCATCGACGTCGCCGGTCGCGGCGTCGGCGTAGGTTTCATCGGCCTCGAGGGGCGCCTCGCGTGTCGTCGCATCGCGCTCGTCGCTGCCGGCGATCACGTCCAGCAGTTCGGCGGCGTCCTCGACGGTCTCGCCGAAGGGGCCGATCTGCTCTAAGCTGTTGCCGTAGGCGACGAGGCCGTACCGCGAGACGAGGCCGTAGGTCGGCTTGATGCCGACGACGCCGCAGAAGGCGGCGGGACAGCGGACCGAGCCGCCGGTGTCGGAACCCAGCGCGAGGTCGGCCTCGCCGGCGGCGACGGCGGCCGCGGAACCCCCCGAGGAGCCCCCAGGAACGTGGCCCGGCGCGGCGGGGTTGTCCGTCGCGCCGAAGTAGGAGGTCTCGGTGGTCGTCCCCATGCCGAACTCGTCCATGTTGGCCTTGCCGACGATGGTCGCGCCGGCCTCCTTCAGCCGCGAGACGACCGTTGCGTCGTAGGGCGGGACGTAGTCCTCGAGCATCCGCGAGCCGCAGGTCGTCCGGACCCCCTCGGTCGAGATGTTGTCCTTGACCGCGACCGTCCGACCGGCGAGCGGGCCGTCGTCGGCTCCCTCGATCCGCTCTTCGGTGATGAAAATGTCCTCGGACATGGTTACGAGACGTTGGGCCCCTTGAAGTAGCCGTCCTCGGTTTCCGACGCGTTCCGGAGCGCGTCCTCGCTCGAGAGCGATTCGCGTTCTTCGTCGGGCCGCATCACGTTCGCGAGATCGGCGTCCCGATCGACTGCCGGCACCTCGTCTAGGGTCTCGAAGTACTCGAGGATGTCCGCGAACTGCCCGGTGAACCGGTCGACCTCTTCGTCGTCGAGGTCGACGCGGGCCAGCTCCGCGACGTGGCGGACCTCCTCGGGACTGACGGCGTCGTCGCTCATACGTGGTCAGACCGGCCTCCGGAGAGTAAGGGTTTCGATACCGCGGGGCCGTCGAACCGTCCGCCGACCGCTGCCCGCCGCGGACTGTCTCGATCCCAGCGTTTAACTGACATGATTCCGTTATATGGGTCACGAGAACGTTTTCCAGCCACTGGTACCCGTCTCGCTGACAATGACAGACTCACCCATCCGAACGCGAAGCGACGAGCCCCGCCAAACCGAGTCCGAGACATCGACCGAGACCGCCGACGAGCGAACCGAGTGTCCCGAGTGTGGTGGCCGACTGGTTTCCGACGACGGACGTGCCGAGACGGTCTGTACGGACTGTGGCCTCGTCGTCGAGGAAGACGAGATCGACCGCGGCCCCGAATGGCGCGCGTTCGACGCCGCCGAGAAAGACGAGAAGTCCCGCGTCGGCGCGCCGACGACCAACATGATGCACGACCAGGGGCTCTCGACCAACATCGGCTGGCAGGACAAGGACGCCTACGGCCGCTCGCTCTCGAGTCGCCAACGCGAGAAGATGCAGCGCCTGCGTACCTGGAACGAGCGCTTTCGCACCCGTAACTCCAAGGAGCGCAACCTCAAGCAGGCGCTGGGCGAGATCGACCGGATGGCCTCTGCCCTCGGTCTCCCCGAGAACGTCCGCGAGACTGCAAGCGTGATCTATCGGCGTGCCCTCGAGGAGGACCTGTTGCCGGGTCGGTCGATCGAAGGTGTCGCCACGGCGTCGCTGTACGCCGCCGCCCGACAGGCCGGCACCCCCCGCAGTCTCGACGAAATCGCCGCCGTCTCCCGCGTCGCGAAAGCCGAGATCGCCCGCACCTACCGGTACGTCGTCCGGGAACTCGGCCTCGAGGTCCAGCCGGCCGATCCCGAGAGCTACGTCCCCCGGTTCGCCAGCGATCTCGATCTCGCCGATGAGACCGAACGCCGCGCTCGCGACCTCCTGTCGACGGCCAAGGAACGCGGCGTCCACAGCGGCAAGTCCCCGGTCGGCCTCGCCGCGGCCGCCGTCTACGCCGCCGCCCTCCTGACCAACGAGAAGGTCACCCAAAACGACGTCAGCGACGTCGCCAGCATCTCCGAGGTCACCATCCGCAACCGCTACAAGGAACTGCTCGAGGCCGACGGCGGCGCGCCGGCCTGAGCGGCATCGCGACCGACGATCAACCCGTGATTGTCGCGTTCCAATACTGTCTTACTCGCCGAACAATCACGAGAACGATATTTTAACAGGTCGATACTCAAGGGTGGTCGTCGTGACCGTGGCCGTATGCACTGTGACAACTGCGATTCCGACGCGGTCGCGTACACGTTGACGACCTACGTCGAACCGGACGGACGGGAGTCGGTCGACCTCCACTTCTGTTCGACCGATTGTCTCCACGTCTGGACCTGACGACGCTCCCGTGGACGCGACGCGTCGGTTTCGAGGTCTCGGCTCGGCGACGGGTGGCATCACGCGCAAAAAAGTCGTCCGGATCCGATCCCGCTCACGGGTCCTCGTCGTAGATGTCGCGGGTGGGCTCGCCGCTGACGTCGACGACGCCGAGGGCGCCGCGGCGGGCGGCGCGAGTCAGGGCGTGGTCGACGATCTTGACCGGTCCCGGCACCGGGAACTCCATCTCGGCCGCAGCGGTGGTGCCGGGTGCGACGGGAGCGGTCTCGACGTTCAGATCGGGGTCGGTCAGGAGGTCGCCGTCGCGGTAGAAGCGACTCCAGACGTTGCCGATCGCGTGCCACGAACTCAGCAGGTTCGGGCCACCGTTGGCGAAGTACACCCGCGCAGTTTCGCCGGTGTTGGCCTCCATGGGGACGCCGCCGTCGGGGGTGAAGCCGTAGGCCTGGCCGTTGAACACGACGTAGGTGGGCTCTTCCTTGAGCATCGCATCGAAGTCGAAGCCGTGGTGGCCTTCCTCGCCGAGGTCGCCGTCCGTGTAGATCTCGTGCTGGCCGAGGTAGAACTCGTTGTCGACCTCGGGGAGGCCGTCCTCGGGTTCGACGAGGATCGAGCCGAACATACCGCTACTGATGTGCTGGTCCATGTTCGGGATCGCACAGTGGTAGATGAACACGCCCGCGTAGTCGGCGGTGAAGCTGATCTGGGTGGGGTCGTCGCCGGGCGCGATCGTGGTCGCGTCGGCACCGCCGCCGGGGCCGTAGACCGCGTGGAAGTCCATGTTGTGAGCGGCCACGTTCAGGTCGTCGGGGACGTCGAAGGTGAGGTTCACCCGGTCGCCGCGGCGCACTCGAAGCATCGGCCCGGGAACCTGCCCCTCGAAGGTCATGTAGTCGAAGGTGACCCCGGGCTCGATCTCGGCCGTGACCCGCTCGGTCCGGATCGTGACGTCGTGTTCGCGGGGCTCGTTCCAGTCGACCGGGTCCGGAATGTCCGTCGGATCCCGCGCGATGCGGTCGACATCGACGGCTTTGGCTGCCGGCAGCCCCTCGTCCTCAGCCGCCGACTGGTCGCCGTTCCCGCTGTCGGTCTGCGTGTCGCCACCGAGGCAGCCGGCGACTGCCAACGCGCCGGTCGCTCCGATCGCCTGCATCGCCCGTCGTCGGGTGAGATTGGATTGGGTCATTGTCCTATCTACACATAGTGGTGGACGTATGATCAACCATCACGATGCTTCCCGTCGGATAGTAATCCGATCGTCGGTTCCCCGGATATGAGGGTCCATTAAATACCCTCTTCCGTTTGATTTCGTCGACCGGCACGAATTCAGCCCCTTCATCGGTCCCACTCCCAGCGGGAAGCGACTCTCGAGCGTGGCCGACCCAAACGGATATGTTGGATCTCGGTCAAGTCGGTGGCATGGAGCCACACGGACGCGCTTCGGACGCGGTACTCGAGGCGACCGTTTCGTCGGTCGAACTGGACTCGAGTCGCCGAACGGTCAACGGGATTGACCTGCACGTCGTCGCCGCCGGTGACGAGTCGGCGCCGCTGGTGGTCTTGCTCCACGGGTTCCCCGAGTTCTGGTACGGCTGGCGGCGGGTCATCGGGCCGCTCGTCGATGCCGGCTATCGGGTCGTCGTGCCCGATCAGCGCGGTTACAACCGAAGCGAGAAACCCGACGGCGTCGGTTCGTACCGTCTCACCGAACTGACGCGGGACGTGGTCGAACTGATCGGGACCGAGGATCGCGAACGCGCGGCCGTCGTCGGCCACGACTGGGGCGGCATGGTCGCCTGGTCGGTCGCGGCCCACCACCCCGAGGTCGTCGATCGGCTGACTATCGTGAACGCTCCGCATCCGACCGCCTACCAACGCCAGCTCGTATCGAACCCGGCGCAACTGCGCCGGAGCTGGTACGCCCTCTGGTTCCAGGTGCCGTGGCTTCCCGAACGCGTCGCCCGCTACGACGACTACCGCGTTCTCGAGCGGGCCCTTCGTGGGACGGCCGCCCCGGGAACGGTTCGCGACGACGAGCTGGCCCGCTACCGCCGGGCCTGGGACCGAACGGGGGCGCTGACGGCGATGTTGAACTGGTATCGAGCGGCCGCCCGGTATCCGCCTCGGTCCCCGACCGAGCCGATCGAGCCGCCGACGCTCGTCGTATGGGGCGAGGACGACGTCGCGCTCGTCCCCTCGCTGGCGGTCGACAGCGCGATGCTGTGTGCCGACGGGCGGCTCGAGTTGCTCCCGGAGACGAGCCACTGGGTGCCACACGAAGCGCCGGCGCGGCTCACCGACGAAATCCTCGCACATCTGGCTGCTTGACCGGCTCCGGTGATACCGGGGACCGATCGGATCGGCAGAACACGTTCGGGAGAGGAACCGCATCCGACGGGAGCGTCGGCCCAAACGAGTCGCTCCGTACCGGGCCACCGGCGATCACGGCCCGTCTCGTCGGTCCGTGCGGCGCTCGAGGACTAGTATGATCGAATCCCGCATACAGCCACAGTCGGTCGGTCGAATCGTCACCGAACCGTTCGTCCTGTCGGTAGCCGTCGTCGACGCGCTCGTCGTCGTGGCGTTCATCGGCGTCGGCCTGTTCATGCACGCGATGGAACCATGGACGTTCCCGGCCTACACCCTTCGAACGGCGACCCCGTTCGTGATCGGCTGGGCGATCGCTGCGCCGCTTCTCGGGGCCTATCGGGGACGAGTCCTCGAGTCGGTTCGGCGCACCCTCGCAGTCGTCGCCGTCGCGTGGATCGCCGCGACCCTGATCGGCGGTCTCATTCGCTCGTCGTCGCTGTTCCTCGGCGGCGCACCGCCCGAGTTCCTGCTGGTCAACGCCGTCCTCGGGCTCGGTTTTATTCTCCCGTGGCGGCTGGCGGTGACGGCCGGCCACCGCTGGCGGGCGGGCCGCGAGTGATCCCGCTTCGATCATCGGCCGCTAACCCGAACTCGTTCGGGACTACGGCTTCCCCGACTCGTCGACGACGTTCGACCGTGAGATGAGTTCCTGCTCGCTCTGCGGGCTGCCGATCCCCGACGAACCGGTGACCGCGGCCGACCTCGAGGGGACGTTCTGCTGTCGCGGCTGTCTCGAGGTGAGTGCGACCCTCGACGACGTCGACGGGCTCGAGCGCGAGGCAGTAGTCGATCGCGCGCGGGAGTCGACCGACCGCGAGGTGCCGGCGGGGGCCGAGGAGACGTTTCTGGCGGTCGACGGGATGCACTGCTCGACCTGCGAGGGGTTCGTCTCGCTGCTGGGCGAGGACGAGCCGGGTATCCTGACCGTCGAGGCGAGCTACGCGACCGACACCGCCCGGGTCGTCTACGATCCCGACCGGCTCGAGCGGGCCGATCTCCCCGAGCGGCTCTCGGGCTACGGCTACGAGGCGCGGTTCCGCGACGGCGACGGCGGCCGGCGAGACGAGACGGAACTGGTCCAGCGGCTGCTGGTCGGCGGCTTTCTCGCGATGTTGATCATGCCGTGGTACCTGTTCTATCTCTATCCGAGTTACGTCGGCATCGAGACGGGGATCCTCTCGGTCGACGCGACCTCACCGGTCGGAATCTACCTGCCGATGGCGATAATCGGGCTGTTGACGACCGGCGTCCTGTGCTATACCGGCTACCCCGTCCTGCGGGGCGCGTACGTCAGCCTGCGGGTGGGCCAGCCGAACATGGATCTGCTGATCGCCGTCGCCGCCGTCTCGGCCTACGCCTACAGTACGGTCGCGCTGGCGACGGGCAGTACCCACCTCTACTACGACGTGACCGTCGCCGTGATCATGATCGTCTCGCTTGGCACCTACTACGAACGCCGGATCAAACGCCGGGCCACCGATCTGCTTGCGGACGTGACTGCCGCGCAGGTCCGGGAAGCGACCCGCCGCATACCGGAGGGGACCGAAACGGTCCCCGTCGATCGGCTCGCGGCCGGCGACGAACTGCTCGTCAAACCGGGCGAGCGGATTCCGGTCGACGGGATCGTCCGTGAGGGGACGGCGGCGGTCGACGAGTCTGTCCTCACGGGGGAGTCCCTGCCGGTCACCAAGGAACCTGGCGACCGGGTCGTCGGCGGCGCGATCGTGACCGACAGCGCGCTCGTCCTCGAGGTCGGCGAGGACGCCGAGAGTACGCTCGACCGGATCGCGACGCTCATGTGGGAGATCCAGAGCGCGACCCCGGGCGTCCAGCGGCTGGCCGACCGGCTCGCGACGGTCTTCGTCCCCCTCGTCGTGACCGTCGCAGTCCTCGTCACGGCCTGGCGGCTCGCGACGGGGACGCCCGTCGGCGACGCCGTGTTGACGGGGCTGACGGTACTCGTCGTCTCCTGTCCCTGTGCCATGGGGCTGGCGACGCCGCTGGCGGTCGCGTCCGGACTGCGCGACGCCTTAGAGCGCGGGATCGTGGTCGCGAACGCGGCCCTGTTCGAGTCGGCGTCGGCCGCCGAGACGGTCGTCTTCGACAAAACCGGCACGCTGACCGCTGGCGAGATGTCGGTCCGTGAGGTCCACGGCGAGGACTCGGCGATCGCGTTCGCCGCGGCCGTCGAACGCCGCTCCGAACATCCGGTGGCGGACGCTATCGTCGCCCACGCTGCGGCCGAGAGGGCCGAAAACGGGGGCGCGGAAACCGGCGGCCCGGTCGCGTCCGACGGCGGCACCGTCGACGCCGCGGCGGCCGGCGACTTGCCACCTCGCGATCACGACCTCGCGGTGACCGACTTCGAACGACACCCCGGCGAGGGCGTGAGTGCGACGGTCGGTCTCGAGGCGTCCGATCGGCCCGCGCCCGAGGAGCGGGCGCCCGAGCCGTCGGGCACGTCCCCTCGCCGAGTCGTGGTGGGGACGCCCGACCTCGTCGAACGGCTGGTCGGTCCGATCCCGGCGCCACTCGAGACGGCGATCGACGAGGCGCGAGCCGACGGCGACCTTCCCACGGTCGTCGGCTACGACGGGCGGGCGCGGGCCGTCGCGGTCGTTGGGGACCGCCGGCGGGCGGAGTGGCGCGAGGTCCTCGAGTCGGTCGCCGACCGCGAGGTGATCGTCCTGACAGGTGACGACGAAGCCGCGACGGCGACGTTCCGTGACCATCCGGCGGTCGATCGGGTCTTCGCGGGCGTCCCGCCGGACGGCAAAGTCGAGACCGTCCGGCGGCTCGCCGACGAGGGGACCACCGCGATGGTCGGCGACGGAACCAACGACGCGCCCGCACTGGCGGCCGCGGACGTCGGGATCGCCCTCGACAGCGGGACCGCTCGCGCGACCGACGCCGCCGACGCCGTCGTGACCGGGAGCGATCTCCGCGCCGTCCCCGCCGTGTTCGATCTCGCAGCGGGCACGCGACGGCGCATCCGTGAGAACGTCTGCTGGGCACTGCTGTACAACGCGGTCGCGATCCCACTGGCCGCAGCGGGGTTGCTCAACCCGCTGTTCGCCGCCGTCGCGATGGCGACCAGCAGCGCAATCGTCGTCGTCAACTCCTCGCGGCCGGTGCTGTCGGACGATCGGTGACCCGGGGCCCGCGACGCCTCGAGGGCCAACGCCGGGGTCTCACCGCCTCGATACCCGTTCCGGATAACTGAAACGGCCGTTTTAGCTCGAGCCGGGTTTATGCAGTCGGATCTCCAACACGTTCGTATATGAACCGACGAGCGATGCTGTCGACGGCCGGCGCGGTAACGGGGGCGGTCGCCGGCTGTCTCGACGACGGTGCCGACGAGGGTCGAACCGGGAGCGAAACGGATCGATCTGACGACGATGACGCGGACCGGTCCGATGACGACGGTTCGGACCGAGCCGAAAGATGGGGTGAGAAGGCGACCGTTCGGAGTCGATTCGAGGACGGGCCAGTACGTCCCGAGTGCAAGCGGGAGTCGGAACGGATCACGGTCGACGAAGGCGGCGACACTCGCGAGTACGAGACGGCGGCGACGCTTCCGTATCCGGAGCCACAGACCGAGTTCGGGACGGACGCGGTCGTCGACTTCGTCCACGAGTTCGAGAACGCGTACGTGACCCACGAGGAACTCTGTGACCGCTCGGGGCCCGGCCGCGTCCTCAACGTCTACTACGGCGTCCAAGACAGCGAACTGTGGGCCAAGAACCCGCACATCGTATTCCTCTATCGAGTCGGTGCCGTCGGGTCAGTACTCCACGAGGACGGTGCAGTTTCGGTCGCCGACGCTGCGCCCAGCGGCGTCGTCTACGCAGTCGACGAAACCGGCGCAGCCAGGGTCGAATACGGCGACGCGACGACGGTGGAGCCGAACGAGCGGGAAGCCAACGCCCCGGACCCGCTCGCGGCGGGTGATCTCGTCACGGTCTTCGATTGAGCCGTTCCGGCGATCGGTGACGAGTTAGGCTTCGGACACCGACGCCACGGACCGCCGGTACCGCCGCAGCGTCTCGCCGTCCTCGTCGCGGAGTTCGACGATGAACTCCTTCTGACCGACCGTCTCCTCGAGGTCGGCCTCCCGGAACGTGACGTTGTACGGCGGTTGCTCGGTCCGTGTCACCTCGCTTCCACCGCTGGTCACCACGACGCTGTCGATCCCCTCGGAGTCGGAGAGTGCGCAGGTGATCTCCCCGTCCGCCTGCGTACAGGTGAGATCGGGGTTTACGTCCGCACTCGAGCCGTCGTCGGAGGCTGGCTGGAAGTCTAGTATCATCGGCGAGATCGGGGCCGTCCCCAGAATCAGGACGATCGCGAGGAAGATCGAGAGGTTGATCTTGGACCCGTTACGGGCGATCGTCCGGACGATGGGCCGGTTTGCGGTCCGCCGGAGCCGGATCACCAGCGGGACGACTACGGCGTGAGTCAACGGCCCCCACAGGATGAGGGCGAAGCCGTAGGCCCGCACGTACTCGAGGATCGTCCACTCGACCCCGTAGGAAAACAGGAGGTTCGACGCCGTCCAGCAGAAGAAGCCGAAAAAGAGCAGGCCGACGCTCTTGAACAGCCGCCAGATCGGCGTGTTCGCGTAGTACACGCTCAAGATGTCACGCCAGGCCTGTTGGACGACGTGCCTGACGTACTCGAGCGGCGATGCGGTCGCGTCGGTGTCGGATGCTGTCATTCGTGCGTCGGTAATCGGTGGGTCGAGCGTCGGTTCGCCCGCGAGGGGCGGTCGGTTCGTCAGGGGTCGGGGCCGATCGGTTAGGCCCCGATCGACCAGAGTTGCGTGAGCAGATACCAGTTCAGCAGGTACGTGATCACGAACGCCGCGAGGAAGACCAGACAGAGGACGAACGTGCCGCGCATCTCGTAGGCGTGGACGGGGTCATCGGGATCCTGTGCCATCCCGAGGCCGCCGTCGGCGACGAGGTCGGCGTTGTCGCCGTTCTCGACGCGGTCGCCAAAGACCAGCGAGCCGACCGCCACGAGGACGAACAACACGCCGCCGGCGATCGCGAGCAGGGCGAAGATCCCGAAGACCGCAAACAGCGGTGCGGCGGCCGAGAGGCTGAACTCGGTGCCGGGGATGTTCTCGACGACCTCGGCGGTTCGGCGCGGGATCCCGTAGAGGATACCCACGTACATCATCATCAGGACGGCCACGCCCATCGCGGCCGAGTAGAAATACGGCTGGATCGCGGCCAGCCGCTCGGAGATATACTGGCGCATGAACATCGTCCGGATCACGAAGAAGACCAGGCCCATGAACGCGACCGTGGTCCCGAGGACGACGGTGCCGTGGAAGTGCCCGACCGTCGCGAACGTGTTGTGCCAGGTCATGTTGAGTTGGAGTTGGCCCATCATGACACCCGTAATCCCCCCGAGGAAGCCAAAGAGGATGATCGAGAAGATCGTCGAGGAGAACACGGGATTCGACCACGGCGCGGACGTCAGCCAGCCGAACAGACCGCCGCCTTTCCCGCGTTTACGCCGGCCTGCCTCGAGCCCGGCAGGGATGGTGAACGCGTGGATCAGGCTCGCGAACGTCGCCCCGTAGAACGCGTAGGACGTGTTCCAGATCCGCCAGCCGGTCGAGACGGCGGGGTCGGACAGCAGGTGGTGTGCCGCCCCGAGGTTGATGAAGAACAGGTAGAGGATGAAGGCCGTCCGCGAGATCTTCTCGCTGGCGACCTCCGCGCCCGCGACGACGTGTGTCACGAAGTACCAGACCGCGATCATCGCCACGAGGTTGATCTGCTGGGTGCCGTGGCCGATGATCCAGTACATCTGGCGGTACCAGGCCGCGTCCCACCACTCGATGATCTCGAGACGCCACAGCAGGGCGGGACCGAACGCGAGCAGGCCGCCGACCAGCGCCTCGACGGCGATGATCGACGTGACGAAGGCGGCGAAACTGACCAGCGGCAGCGTCTTGCCGGGGTTTTCGCGCTTCTCGAACCACATCGTTGCGAAGAACGGCAGCGCTGCGACGACCGTGCCCAAAATGAAGACGATCGCACCCGCGTAGAACAGCGGCGAGATCGGCATCGGAACGTAAGCCGTCAACAGCGGTGCCTCGTTGGGTGCTTCCGTGGTCCAGATGGCGTAGTTGACCAGGACCGCCCCGGCGGCCATGACGAGCCAGCCGGCCTTCGCGATCTTCGTGAACGGCAGCCGTCTGTCAAGCACCATCGGCCCGCCGACATAGAGGATGGCGATTTCCATGAACACCATCCAGAAGATCAGCAGGTTCCAGGCGTGCAGGCTCAGGTGGGTATAGAAGGCCCCGGGCTCGAGCAGCCCGATCACTTCCCAGCGGGTCATCGCGACGGTGAAGGCGAAGATCCCACCGTACAACAGGGCGACGACCGCCGTGAGCCCGAACAGTTTGATATGGTTCTCGGCGGAGCGGTGGACCTCGAGGCCCGTCACGGAGCAGGTCCGGAAGCCGTCCTCACGGTACTCGTTGTCGAACAGCCCGAGAACGTCTAGTTTGTGTGCCATCGTTATCCCTCCTCCACGACGATGGTGCCGTGCATGCTCCGGTGGCCCTGCCCGCAGAACTCGTTACAGATGATGTGGTAGGTACCGGGTTCGTCGAAGGTCATCGGCACGACCCACTCGTAGCCGGGCAGCACCTGCAGGTTGATCTGTTTGCTCAGTGCGTCCTCGGGACGAAGCGAGAAGCCGTGTTGGACGTCCATCGAGTTGAGGTGGAAGTCGTACTCCGTTCCCGTCTCGAGGACGACTGGTGCGCCGTCCCACTGGAACCGCATCGCCTGGAGATAGACGTCCTGTTCCGGCGGAACGAGGCCGTCGTCGGTCTCCTCGGCGCGCTCTTTGTAGTCGGTCAGTTTCTCGCGGAACTCCTCGTCCTCGACGCGGAACGTCTCGCCGATGGGGTTCTGGTCGCCGACCCGGGTCCAGGCGCTCATCCAGCCGAAGAGGATCAGCGACCAGCCGACGCCGAGCCCGAGCCAGATCGATTCGCGCCTGTTGACGGGTTGGTCCCACCAGTTTCCGTCCGGGGGTTTGATCGGTGACGTCATCGAATCACCCCATGGGAACCGAGAAGACGTCTATCCAGCCCCATACAACGTACGACAGCGCGAAAAACAGGAGCGCTGCCGCTGCGAGTAGCCAGATGCGGTCGTACAATCGTTGCATCGTCGGTTCTGATTCGGTTCGTTGTGATGGTGCCATAGCTCCGTTCGACCCGATCTCCTTGTGGAACTTGCATATCGATTCCCCCGCACATATTCCCATCAGAGCCGCTGAAGAGCCGAATAAACTGATGGCAGGTGCTAATGGTGACAGGACGGCGAAAGGATCGCGGCCGAGGTGGTGTCAGACTGCGGCGACGTACAGCTGGCCGAGGCCGGCCACGACCAGCACGACCCCCGCCAGTCGGACCACGCGGTCGACGTAGCCGGCGATGCGGCCGGCACCCAATGCGTAGCCGAAGGCCGTCGCGACCGTGATCGCGACCGTCAGTGACCCGAACCCGACGGCGTACGTCCCGAGTACCAGTGCCGTCTCGAGCGGCGGCATCGTCAGCGACCGAAACGCGAGCCCGAGGAACAGCGGGAGGACACAGGCGACCGCCGCCAGCGCGTACATCGCGCCGAAGAGGCCGAACCCGAGAACGGTCGACCGGCGCTCGGGCAGGAGGACGTGGACGGCACCACTGCCGCCGTACGCCACCCAGATCCCGAGTGCGATCAATCCGACGCCGACGCCGTACTCCAGTAGCGGCAACGCCTGGCCAACCGTCTCGCCCGCGACGACCGCGGCGACCGAGAGCGCACCGAGGACCCCCACCGCGCCGGCGGCGGCAGCGAGCCCGCGGGCGAGCGTCCCCGACAGCGGCGGCGCGGTCTCGTCACCGGTCGCGGCGACGTAGTAGCCGACGTACCCGGGCAAGAGCGCGTACGCACACGGTGAAAAGAACGTGGCCATGCCGGCACCGAGGGCGAACACCACGGTGCCGAGGAGTTCGCCACTCGCCATGTCACCCACCTCCGGCAGCGTCGATCGCCGATCGGATCTCGTCGGCCGATTTGCGCCCGCGACCGGACCACGTGACCGTGTTCGATTCGTCCAGCACGAACGCGTACGGAACGCCCGAGGCGTCGAGGGCCTCCGTCAGTTCGAGATCGGTATCGAGTGCGACGGGCCAATCGCCGTCGTGATCGCGCCACCAGGTCGCGATGTCGTCTCGAGTGACGGTGTTCCCGACGGGTTCGCTCGTCGCGGAGACGAACTGGACCTCGTCGTCGACCGTCCCGTGGACCGCCGCGAGCGGCTCCATCTGGCTCTCACAGACGCCACACCAGGTGGCGAACAGTTCGACGAACGTCACGCGGCCGCGTTCGGGAACGCTGGCGGTGCCCGCGGTACTTCCGGGCGCGTCGATCGTCTCGAGTTCGATCGGCTCGACGGCGTCGCCGCTCTCGAGGGGGTTCCATCCGCCGACCGCGAGCGCGCCGCCGCCGAGGGCGGCGAGTCCGGTGACTCCCACGAGGACCTCGCGACGGCGCATCGGTCACCACCCCTCCACGACGGTCCGTGCGTCCTCGACGATATCGTTACCGTCGGGCGAGCCGCCCGTGTAGGCCCGCTCGACGACGCCGTCCTTGTTCACGAGCAGGATCAGGGACGTGTGGACGAACTGTCGGTCGTGATTCATGTCATCGTGATCCGTCTCGTCGTCCCCGCCGTCGGACGACTCGTCGCCCTGCTCGAACGCGACGCCGAACGTGTCCTGAACGACGGCCTTCGCGTCGTCGGGCGTGTCCGGCCGGAGGAAATACCAGTTCCCAGCGTCGAAGTCGACGCCGTAGTCCTTGCCGTAGGCCTCGAGGACGTCCGCCGTGTCGTATTCCGGATCGAACGTCGTCGGGAGGAACGCGATCTCGTCCGCGTAGTCGCGATCGGTCGCATCGGCCTGCACTCGCCGCAGGGCGGCGGTCAGTCCCGTACAGACAGTCGTACAGCTGGTGTATATGAACGTCAGCATCAGGTGACGGTCGCCGGTGAACGCCGTGGTCGTGATCGAGCGCTCGTGGAGCGGTGCCGGGACCGTGGCTTCGGGAATCTCCTCCCCGTAAATCGGGTGCGGAAGCCCCGCTTCCTTGATCCGCTCGTGGTTTTCGGGCGCTGACAGGACGGGCCTGTCGCCGTCGCTGTCGGCGCCGTTCAGGGACAAACACCCCGCGACGGACGCGCCGACGGCCGTCGCGCCCACTGTCTGCAGTACCGTTCGTCGATCGAGAGTCGGATCTGGGCGGTTCATGATAGTTGCTCCTTGCGGCTGTCGGTGGTAAAGCGCTGTTCGGATTCCCGACCCGATAGAAATGCGCGAACATGTTCGACAGGGGCCCACCGAGCGGCGCGTCCGACGGACGGCTCGAGGCGTGCCGGCCGACCCGAGACACCGTCGTTCATGCCTCCTCGAGTACGGGACGGGTTTTCTCGTTGAACAGTTCGATCGCGTTGACGACCTGTAACGGGAGTTCCGGCTGGGGGTCGGCCATCGCAGGCTCGTCGGCGGGGTCGGGCCAGCCGACGACGATGCGGCCCACGTTCCCGGCGACTTCGTGTGAGGTACAGACCTGCTGCGTGTCGACGTAATCGTAGACGCCCTCGGTATCGAAGGTGTGTTCGTACTCGGAGCCGACCCCGGTCAGTCGGTCGCTCCCCCACGGTTCGACGCTGCCGGGAGTTCGGTGAGGCCCATGGCTATCCTCGTGGTAGCCGGTGACGTCGTGGCGACCGGTCTCGACGAGCCACTCGACGGTCCCGCCGGGAACGACGTGGATGATCTGCGGGTCGAACTCAGGATACGGCCGGGAGTTCGCCGTGATCGTGACTGCCTCGGCAGGGGTGCCGAGTTCCCCGGCGTTTTCGGGCGGCTGCTCGTCATCAGACTGCTCGTCGCCTTCGGCGAGACAGCCCGCCAACGCGAGGCCGACTGTACAGGCGGTCGATCGAAGGACGGTACGGCGTGAGAGGTGTGTCATGGGTCTATGATGCGGTGTGGCGATCGATCGAACAGGTCTCGAGTCGTTGCCCTCACGCTCGTCTAGCAGGGCTAGCCGGTTCAACCGGTACGACAGTTCTCGGGCGGTAAGAGGAGGGGCGTACATGTTCAGACGGTCAATAAAAAGAGGCCGTTCGTCGCGGCGGGACTCGGCATCGGGCGTTCGTTCGACCGTCGGCGACGCCCCGTCGAGGGCGACGCCGGTCAGCCCGCGACGACGAGCGTCTCGAGGACGATCGCCAGCAGGATCGCCCCGAGGTAGTAGTTCGAGACGTAAAACGACCGCAACGCGACCTCGTCGGTCGGCTGCCGGAACTGGCGGACCACCGACCGCAGGAAGACGGCGCCGAGGGCGACTGATGTGATGCCGTAGACCCAGCCTAAGCCAGCCACCCAGCCCAGGCCGCTGGCGGCCAGCAACGTTGCGCCGAGGTAGAACGCGATGTGGCGACGCGCCGCCGCGACGCCTTCCGCGACCGGGTACATGGGAAAGCCCCCACGCGCGTAGTCGTCGCGGTACGCGATGGCGAGACTGTAGAAGTGGGCGGGCGTCCACAGGAAGATCACCGCCGCGAGGGCGACGGCGGGGAGCCCGACGCGCCCGGTGACGGCGACCCAGCCGATGACTGCGGGCAACGCCCCTGCACCGCCGCCCAACACCGTGTTCCAGGCCGTGTTCGGCTTCAGCACGACGGTATAGAGGACGGCGTAGTACCCGATCGCAGCGAGGGTAAACACCGCTGCGAGCGCGTTGACCCACGTCAGGAGAACGGCCATCGACACGGCCGTGAGCCCGACCCCGAACGCCACGGCGTTGCGCGCCGGCACGAGGTCGTGGACGAGCGGCCGATCCGACGTTCGATTCATCCGCCGATCCCGGTCGCGCTCGTAGACGTGATTGAAGGTTCCGCTCGCTCCGATCGCGAGGACGCCGCCGGCAAGCGTCGCAAGCGCCGTCGACGGCTCGAGCGCCGCGCCGGAAAGCGTCGCCAGTCCCATCCCCGCCAGCGCGACCAGACAGAGCAGCCACATCAGTCGCGGTTTGGTCAGGGTCAGATACGCGCCGATCGTCCGTTTGAGCCGGGCGCTCCGGCCGGTCGGCTGCGGGGCCGTCGCCGGGTATCCGCCCGCGTCATCGCCGCTGGTCGGCGACTCGGGCGTCGGCGTCAACCGGTCCGTCTCCTCCTCGAGCGTGCCGTCATCGAGGGTGAACACGAGCGCGACGAGGAGACAGGCGAAGATGGCCATCGCGAGCGCGAGGTGGACGGGGCCGGCAACCGACGGCCCACCGACGGCGATGGTCGCACCGAGGAGGACCTGAACGGGAAAGAGAACGAGCGCACAACCGATGAGGGCGGCCACACGGCGGTTGACCTCGACCCGGCGGGCGGCGAGCCCGGACGCGAGGACGAGGCAGCCGGCCACGAGCGCCGCCACGCGATGGCCCCAGTAGAGGAGAGTGTCGCCGGTGGCCGAGCCGATGATCGGATCGGTCGAACAGGTCGGCCACGCGCTGCAGGCGGCCGCACTATCGGTCGTCGAGACGGCGGTCCCGAGCGCCACGAGGACGTACGCCGCGATCACCGTCGCTGTCAGTAGGTCCGCGAACCGTCGTTGACTGTGTTCCGTTGTCATCCGTGGGTACACTCCCAGCCGTTATCGTCCCCGTTTCCGCGATCCCGCGACCGGTCAGTCGCCCGATCCGTCGGTCGCCCGGCGGCCTTAGACACGCCAGATGACCGTCACGACGTCGTCGTCGCGTTCGACCGTCTCGTAGCTGTAGCCGCGGTCGTCCAGTTTCGGGAAGAGGAACTGGGGAACGCGGTCGTTTCGCTGGACGAGAACCGTCTCGTCGGGCAGTTCGACGAGCGTCTCGAGCGTCCGCTGGAGCGGCTCCGGCGGCCCGGCCGATCGGACATCGATCGTCTCCGTTTGTCGGTCGTCCGGTGCGTCGGTTCGGTCGACGATCGAGGCTGGCGATTGCATAGGTGTCGGTTCGAGCCGGTATCGGCTATCTCTGCTCCCGTACGTGTTCGGTCACCGGCCGGCTCGATCAGGCCTCTACTTTCGGGAACGTCGCGACGAACTCGTCGGGTGCGACCTGTTCGACCTCGTAGCCGTCGGCGTCGAAGCTCTCGACCTCGGCCTCGAACTCGTAGAACAACGGCTTGGGTTCGTGATCGTTGACGATCGTCAGCGCCTCGCCCGGCTCGAGGGCCTCGAACTCGTCGTGGATGGTCGGATGGCGGTTCACCGGCGGGATGTCCCTGACGTCGAGTCGCGTCATGCAATCCGTACTCGGATCGAGTCCCGCATCGGCATTTGCACGAATATGTTCGGTACCGGTTCGGAGGCGGACCCGCGGGGCCTACGCATGCTCGATGAGGACGTGCCAGACACCGCCCTCCCGTTCCCGACTCTCGTGGGTGAACCCGCGATCGTCGAGTACCTCGTAGAGCGGCTTCGGCTCGAACGGGGCGATCAGCCGGAGCCGTTGGTCGGTCTCCAGTTCCTCGAGGGCGGCCATGATGTCGTCGAACGGCGGTCCATCGATCTCGCGGACGTCGAGCGTTCGTTCGGTGGATTCGGTCGCCATCGGTTACACGTTCCGGCCGCGGACCGATGGTCGTTCGTCCGAACGTGTTCGAGCAGGACGAACTTCCCAGTCGGTAGGAAATGGGCGAACATATTCGTAACTACCGGGATATAGATTCGAACGGAACACGTTCGTATGGCCCAAGCAACACTCAGTCTCACGATGCCCGAGGAGGTCTGGATCCAACAGATATCGACGGATTACCCCGAATCGACCTTCCGGGTGCTGGCCGCCGTCCCCGGCTCCGAGTCCGGGTTCGCTCTCGTCCGGATCGCCGGCTCGTCGGTGCCGGAGGTGATCGAGGACATGAACGATCACCCCCAGCTCACCGAACT
This sequence comes from Natrinema thermotolerans, assembly GCF_031165565.1. Taxonomy (NCBI): domain Archaea; kingdom Methanobacteriati; phylum Methanobacteriota; class Halobacteria; order Halobacteriales; family Natrialbaceae; genus Natrinema; species Natrinema thermotolerans. The sequence continues at coordinate 479,180 of NZ_CP101873.1, forward strand.
CACGCTGGCCCAGTGGAGCGACAACGAGGCGACGGTCCACTTCGAGACGACGGCCCCGTTGCTGCTGTTTTCCTCTCGAGAGTCGGGGATGCCCATCGAGCTACCGGTGGAGATCCAGGACGGCGAGGCGAAAATCGAAGTGACCGGTTCCCGCGAACGCCTCGCCGAACTCGCCGAACAGCTCGAACACTTCGGGCTCCAGTACCGGATCGAACACGTCCGCGAACGACTCCACGAGAGCCAACTGCTCTCCGAGCGCCAACTCGAGGTCGTCGTCGCCGCGGTCGACGAGGGCTACTACGACACCCCGCGGCGCTGCTCGCTGACCGATCTGGCGGATCACTTGGACATCGCCAAGTCGACCTGCAGCGAGACGCTCCACCGGGCCGAGGAGGCGATCGTCAAGCGGTTCGTCGAGGACCTCCCGGGACTCGACGACGAGGAGGAACTCGAAGAGCAACTCGCGACCAGCTAAGTCGGATCGTCTATTCGTTATATGTCTGTGCGCGCGATCCGAGTCTCCGATGCTCGGGCCAGCCGTCAGTATAGCACCCCTCACTTATAATCACGAACATAGTCGCATTGATTCTCAGCCGTTGGAAATCGGCTCGATGCTTCATCCGAGTAGGGTTGTGAGTCCCGGAGTGAGGATCCACAAATGAACGATTTGAAGTGCATGCCGTCGAGTAGCCCCGGCATGACACCAGTGTCATATACAGAGGTGTTCTGATCTAATGAGTACGGACGACGAATCATTCCACCCACTCGGTGAGGAGTGGGAAGACGAACTCGAGTCGATGCTCGACGATACCGAGTACGACAGCGAACTCGGTATGAAGATGGCCCAGGACGCGATGCGGGTCACCGAGGGCGAACTCTCCGAGGCCGAATTCCACGACCGCTACCACGAGGAGGTCATGGAGGAGTTCGGCGAGGACGAGCGCCCGACCAAGGAAGCCTACGAGGCGGCCCAGGAGGAGGCGAAAGGAACCGCCTCCAGAATGCTCGACAAGTTCGACGGCGACGGCGACGAGACCCGTCGTGAAACCATGAAGAAGATGGGGGTCGGCGCTGCGGCCGTCGGGATGGGCGCGTTCGGTACCGTCGCGGACGGCCCCGAACAGAGCCTCGCGGCGGAGAAGGGGCCCCGACAGGAGACCACCGAGGAGAGCGACACCCAGTGGGGGATGACGATCGACCTCGAGCGCTGTGACGGCTGTCTCTCCTGTATGACCGCCTGTTCCCAGGAGAACGACCTCGACCAGGGGGTCAACTGGATGTACGTGATGGCCTGGGAGGACCATAACCATCACGGTGCCAGCGAGAGCGGCAATACCGACGTCAATAGCGACTTCAACCGACTCAGCGACTTCAACATGCTCGTGCGGCCGTGCCAGCACTGTACGGACGCTCCCTGTGAAAAGGTCTGTCCGACCACGGCCCGTCACACCCGCGACAAGGACGGCCTCGTCCTGACCGACTACGACGTCTGTATCGGCTGTCGGTACTGTCAGGTCGCCTGTCCCTACGGCGTCAACTACTTCCAGTGGGACGACCCCGACGTCGCCTACGAGGACATTGACGGGTTCGAGGACCCCGAGGATCCCGACGAGATCACCCACGCCAAGTACGAACACGGCGAGCGCTGGGTCGACAGCCGAGCGCCCCGTGGCGTGATGAGCAAGTGTACGATGTGTCCGTCCATGCAGGACGGCAAACAGGGAGAGGAGAAGGTCGGAACGACCGCCTGCGAAACGGCCTGTCCGCCGAACGCGATCCAGTTCGGGAACGTCAAGGACGAGGCCAGCGATCCCTCCCAGCACCGCGAGTACCCGACCAAGAGCCGCGCGGTGATCAACCTCAACACCGACATCCCGTCGGCCGACGTGGTCGACAGCAACGTCAGCGACGGCGACAGCCTCGAGGCCGCCATCGAGGCGATCGACAGCACCGAAGACGCGGACCTCGACGCGGACATGGTCGCGATCGCGAAGGCGATCGAAATCCGCAGCCGGGAGAGCGAGACCGAGCCCGGTGACGGGGAGAACAACAGCATCCTCGAGAAGCAACAGACGGTCCTCGAGTTCGTCACCGCGCTCGAGGAGTACGTCGACCTCGAAAGCGAGAGCGCCCGCGAGACGCTGGATCTGGACCAGGTAGACAATCTCGAGAACGCCGCCCAGATCCGACTCGAGCAGTACGCCGGCGACCCGAGTTCGTTCCAGCTGCTCGAGGACGTCGGGACGAACCCGAACGTCACCTACCTCGGGACCCAGCCCGGACCGGAGGCCCACCAGGTCGAGGGGCCGACCAAGTACGAGGACGTCGACCTGCTCGACAAGCGCCAGGAGTACCTTGACAAGGAGACGGTCGGACACGTCGACGGGGTGTCCCTATGAGTACGAAGGAGCCGACCGAAGCGGACATTCTCCGCCCGATCAACACGTTCACGAAGAAGTACATCATCCTGTACGGGGCCGCTGCACTGGGCCTCGTCGCCTTCCTGATCGCGTGGGCCTACCAGCTCCAGAAGGGGCTGATCGTTACCGGCCTCGGCGACTGGGGGAGCGGCGGTGGCTCGACGTGGGGCCTGTACATCGGCGCGTTCATCTGGTGGGTCGGTGTCGCACACGGCGGTATTATCCTCTCAGCTGCCGTCCGACTGCTCGGTATGGACCGCTATATGCCGATCGCCCGACTCGCGGAGATGACGACGATCGGGGGCCTCTCGGCCGCCGGCTTCTACATTCTGGTCCACATGGGTCGTCCGGACCGGATGGTCACGAGCGTCATCGGTCACTACCACATCACGGTCAACAACTCGCCGCTAGTGTGGGACGTGACGGTCATTACGGCCTACTTCGTGCTGTCGGCGACCTACCTCGGACTGACGCTTCGCTACGACATCAGCCGACTGCGCGATGATCTGCCGGACATGTTCGAGCCGGTCTACAAGATCATGACGATCGGCTACTCCGAGAAGGAAGACGAAGTCATCGACCGGATGGTCTGGTGGCTCGCGGCGGCGGTCATCATCATGGCCCCGCTCCTGCTCCACGGCGGCGTCATCCCGTGGCTGTTCGCACTGCTCCCGGCGATGCCCGCCTGGAGCGGTGGGATTCAGGGGCCGATGTTCCTCGCCATCGCACTGATGTCGGCGATCAGCGGCGTGATGATCATCTCCTATGCGTTCCGTCGTGCCTACGACTGGGACCACATCATCACCGACGACATCTTCCGCGGGCTGCTCCTGTGGCTCGGCTTCTTCACCCTGCTGTTCCTCTGGTTCCAGCTGCAGGCCAACATCAACGGCGTCTTCCTCGGGCCGACCAACAGCGCGGTCGCGGCCGAAGCGAAGATGGCCCACCCGCTGTATCAGATGGCGATGGCGATGGCCTTCCTCACGCTGGTCTATATCTTCCTGCAGGCGATTCGCCCGTCGCTGTTCAGTAAGAAACGGGCGCTGGTCGCCAGCTGTGCGATCCTCACTGCGACGCTGACCGAAAAGATCCTGTTCGTCGTCGAGGGGTTCCTGCACCCCACGTTCGACATCTACGCCAACACGCCCGGGACCTACTTCCCGAGCGCGATCGAATGGCTCTCGCTCGTCGGAACGGCCGGATTGGTTGCACTTTTATTCCTCAACCTCTCGAAGCTCGTTCCCGTGGTCGAACTCCACGCGGTCGAACACATGCGCGGCGACCACGAACACAGTGACGACGCGACCGAACCGGAGGTGGAAGCATGAGTTCAGCACTGGCACTCTCGTCGACGCTGCTGTACCACGGCTACGACGGGACCAGCGGCTTCACCGGCTTCGCCAACGAAGGGACATGGGTGATCTTCGCGATCATCCTGGTTCCGGTCTACATCATGCTCGCAGCGTGGTTCCTCGGTGAACCCCGCGACACGAAGTCCGGGCTGATGGGCGTTGGCTATCTCGTCGGTCTGACGACGTCGATGTGGGTCGGGATGTTCATCCTGACCGTGCTGATCGGCGTCGTGTTCTACGGTGGCCCGCCGGAGCCGATCAGCAGCGTCGGCCCGCCGTAACCGAGTCGTATCGCGTTCGAACGTCCGTTCCGCTTTTCGCATTTTTCTCGTGTCCGCATCCCGATAGCAACGGCTTCGATGGCCGAACCATCACACGTATCCCGTTCGATCCCCTTCATTCGTATCACACAGCCACTATGAGCATCACCGAACACGAACTCGAAATCAAACTCGAGGGGGTCGAGGACCCCGACATCGGCGAGGACATCGTTTCGCTGGGGCTGGTCAACGACGTCCGGATCGACGACGAGACCGCCCGGATCTCGCTGGCCCTCAACGCGCCGTATGCGCCCTCGGAACTGGAACTTGGCAACCGAGTCCGTGACGTCATCGAAGACGCCGGCCTCGAGCCCGACCTGCGGGCACACGTCGACGAGGAACACGGCTTCGATCAGGAGGTCCTCCCGCGGGTTCGCAACGTCATCGCCGTCTCCTCGGGGAAAGGCGGCGTCGGCAAGACGACGGTCGCGGCCAACCTCGCTGCCGGCCTCCAGAAACGCGGCGCGATGGTCGGGCTACTCGACGCCGACATCCACGGCCCGAACGTCCCCCAGATCCTGCCGGTCGAGAGCGACCCCGGCGTCACGCCCAACGAGGAGATCGTGCCGCCGCGGTCCGACGGCGTCCGCGTCATCAGCATGGGGATGATGATGGAAGACGAGGACGACCCCGCAATCTTGCGCGGCCCGATGGTCAACAAGTTCATGATGAAGTTCCTCGAGGGCGTCGAGTGGGGCCGACTCGACTACCTCATCGTCGACCTGCCGCCGGGGACCGGCGACGCGACGCTGAACCTCCTGCAGTCGATGCCAGTGACCGGGTCGGTCGTCGTCACGACGCCCCAGGAGATGGCCCTGGACGACACCCGCAAGGGGATCCAGATGTTCAACAAACACGACACGCCGGTACTGGGCGTCGTCGAGAACATGAGTTCGTTCGTCTGTCCGTCCTGTGGCGACCAGCACGGGCTGTTCGGGACCGGCGGGGCCGACACCATCGTCGACAAGTACGACGTGCCGTTGCTGGGTCGGATCCCGATCCACCCCGACTTCGGGGCCGACGGCAGCGAAGGGGCCCTCGTCAAGGACGACGACAGCGAGGTCCAGGACTCCCTCGAGGACGTCGTCGGCGAGATCGCCGACCGGATCGGCGAGCAGAACCGCCGCAAAGTCTCGGAGAACGTCTCCCACGAACCGACGAACAAGCTGCCGACCGAGACGGAAGACTGAGCGGACCTCATCTGTCGGGTGGTTTCGGTTCCTTCTTTCTCGCCCGCACCAAACCGTCACATGGCGCCCGATCGCGACCGAATTCCCACTAGCGTCTGCGAAAGCGAGTCCGCTCGCGGAAACCCCTCAAGAATTACATACTTTTTAGTAAGGAGAGGGGAATTTGACCGTATGAATCGGCGGCGATATCTCGCTGCTGTCGGGGCAGCAGCGCTCGCAGGATGCAGTGACGACACGGGTGAGGGGGGCGGTGATCCTGAAACCGAGAGCGATCAGACCGGCAGTGCGGACGGAACAGACGATGGGTCCGGTACACCACGGTTGGAGGTCGTCGACCTCGAGGCCCCGGAGCGATTGGCGATAGACACGCCCGTTCCCGTTCGAGTCGTCGTCAGAAATACTGGTGACCGCGCCGGCGAAACGGAACTCGACGTGACCGCCGGTGATCGACAGCGGTCGGAATCGGTCGCCGCCGACTCGGGCGAGACCACGACGGTCGAGATGGAGTTCGATGCGTTCGCTGCTGCGCGAACAGTAACGGTCGAAGCGACTGGCAGCGACGGCACCGACCCTCGAACGGCTGACCTCGAGATCGTCGAGCCAGAGCTATCGATTCGATACGATCTGGAGTCGACGCAGGTCGTCGGCGAGGACGAACGGGTTTCGATCACCGTCGAAAACCAGACAGCGGTCGATATCGAGACGGATATCTCGTTCGAGTTGGGTGCAATATCACGAACCGAGTCGGTCGGTCTCGATGCTAACGGGCAGGAAACGGTCGAGTTCTCGTATACGGTTCCCGACGGCCGCGGCACCACGACCGCCGAGATAACCGGATCGATCGACGGAACGGTTCGGACAGCGGACATCGAACTGATCGGCTTCTCCGATATGCTTCGAGTCAGTACTCGCGGCGAGCCGATCCGATACGATTGTAACTCCAGCTATAATTACGCGAGCGAATTCACCTGGGAACTCGAGGTCACGACCGTCGACGATGTCGATTTCACCGACCGGGAGGAACTCGAAGTCGGACTCGCTTTCTTCGACGGGCGGGGCCGATATCTGGGCGGTGCGACCGTCAGTGGCCCCGCTCCGCGAAGCGATAGCACGGCGATCTGGGAACTCGGTGCAACCGATTTCGTCGATAAAGAGCGCCACGGATACCCCGCCTGTACCTACGTCGATCGCATCCTCGACGCCGTCGACGGTAACGGATCGATCGTCGTCACTGACGAACCCGGAACGACGGAAACCGTCGAACTGTCGACTCCGACCGACGCGATCCGTGTCACTGATTCATTCGATCCGGTTCGACACGACTGTAATGACAGTTACAATTACGTCGGTGAATTCACCTGGGAACTCGAGGTGACGGGGACCGACGAGACGAGCCACACCGATCGGCCGGCCACCGAAGCGGAAGTCGAATTCTTCGACGGGCGGGGCCGATATCTCGGTGGGGCAATCGTTAACGGTCCGCTCCCGAGGGCTGGCGAGACGACGATTTGGGAAATCAGCGAGACCGACTTTCACAACGAAGAACGTCACGGCAACGTCGCCTGCACTCACGTCGATCGCATCCTCGATGCCGCCGACGGGGATGGTTCGATCGACGTCACGGACGACCGAAGAGCCGAAGAGCGCATCACGCTCTCCGAGCCGGCAGACGTCGTCCGTGTCACCACCTCGCGCGATCCCGTTCGATACGACTGTAACGATAGTTACAATTATGTCAGTGAATTCACGTGGGCGATAACCGTCACCACCGTCGGCGACACAGACTACACCCGCCGACCGGAGACCGAACTCGAACTCGCGTTCGTCGACCGAGAGGGAACGTACCTGGGCGGTGCGACCGTGAGAGGTCCCCTTCCCAAGCCCGGTGAAACGACCGTCTGGGAGATCGGCCTGACCGACTTCCACGACGAGGAGCGCCACGGGAACCCGGCCTGTACCTACGTCGACCGCATTCTCGAGGCGATGAACGACGGCGGCTCTCTCACCGTCGCCTGAGTGTGGCTGCGAGACGGAACGACTTCGATCGGGAAACGGACGCGTTCGCCTTCCCGGCGCCCCGGTATTATATTGCGAGCCAACGAACCGTCCCACATGCTCGATAGCTACGCCGAATCGATCGCCGACCTCGAGCCGGCCGACGGCGAGGTCGAGACCGCGGAACTGGCCGTCAGCGACGACGTCCTCGTGAAGGCCTTTGCCCTCGGCCCGGGGGCAGAACTCGAGGCCCACGACCACCCCGACAGCACGAACGTCTTTCACGTCCTCAAGGGGACGGTAACCGTCGTGCAGGACGACGAAAGCGAGGCGATCGATGCGCCCGGCGTCGTCCACCACGAGCGCGGTGTCGACCACGGTGCGAGCAACGAGACCGACGAGACGGTGATCTTCACCGCGAGCCTCTGTCCGCTGCCGTCTTAAATCTCAGTCGCGTTCGGTCGGCCCGTCCGAACACAGCGCGGCGACGTACTTGTCGACGTGGTCGTCGATCCGGCGCTTGTAGCCGGCCTGTCGGGCGAGGCGGTCGAGTTCGCGGGCGACGAGGCTGCCGTACTGGACCGCTTTCTTGTCCCGCTGGGCGACTTCGGCTGGGAGATAGTCGGCCGCGACGCGGCGGAAGCCGCGCTTCCGTTCCTCGGCGTCGGCCAGTAGCTCGTCGGGGAGCCGAAGCGCGGCCTCGATCACGGCGTCGTGGAGAAGCGGCGCGACGGGCTCGAGCCCCGTCGCTTCGATCGTCAACACGTCCCGCGGGAGCTGGTCGGGGAGGCTCCGGATCCCCTCCCGGACGGCCCCCCGAACCGTCTCGGCCGCGACCCGGTGGTCGAGTCGGACGACCTTCTCGTAGCCGCCGAACAGTTCGTCCGCGCCCTGCCCGACCGCGAGCGCGTCGAACCCGTCGGCGGCGACGCGTTCGCCGACCAGGTACAGCGGCAGGGCGATCTGGACGTCCATCGCGTTCGTCCGGCCGGTCGCTCGCACGACCTCCGGCACCGCCCGCTCGAGGTCCGCGGGCTCGAGGTCGACGACCGTCAGCTCGCGGCCCATCGCGTCGGCGGCCGTCTGCGCGGCTTCGACGTCGTGGCTGTCGGGGAAGCCGACGACGTACAGCGGCGCGTCCAGCAGTTCGGCGACCAGCGCCGAGTCGACACCGCCGGAGAAGGCGACCGCGATATCGCGGTCGGTCCCCAGCGCGGCGTCGGCCGCCGTCTCGATCGCCTGCTCGAGGGACGTGAGGGCGCGCTCGGGGGCGCGTGGCTCGGGATCGGGAAGGGACCAGTGCGATTCCGGCTGAGGAAGCGGCTCGTCAGCGGCTGCGGCCGCGCCGGCCGGGAAGAGGACGGGGTCCTCGAGCGGGGCCGGCTCGAACGCCCACGCCCGCCCCTCGTCCGCGGAGTCGTCGGCGTCGACGAACAGCGGCTCCCGGCCGAGGATATCGCGGACGAGGCGGCCGTCGACATGCCCGGCGAACCCGGTGCTACCGGGCAGCGGATCGGCCCGCTCGATGGCGTCGCGGACGGTCGCCGGGTCGCCGCGCAATTCGTCGGTCATCGGAGGATACTCAGAACGCGGCTCAGTCGTCGCGTGACCCCGCCGGCGAACTGCTGGACGCTGATCCGCCACGGCGTTCGCTTCCCCTCGACGGTCGTCCGGCCGTCGGCGATGGCCGCGAGGATCGCATCGGCCGAGCGCTCGTCGGCGTCGACCCGGGTGACCGCCTGCCCGACCATCTCGCTGATGTGGGCGTCGCTGCCGGCGGTCATCGGTAGCTCCCGCGACCGGGCGTAGCGCTCGGCCTGTCGGTTCGCGCGGCCGGTAAACAGCCGCGAGTTGTAGACCTCGATCGCGTCGCCCAGCGCGAGCTGGTCCCGGGAAATACGGGCCATAACGCCGTGGCGGGCCTCCTGAAACGGATGCGGGATCACCGCGAGCCCACCCTGGTCGTGGATCGCCTCGAGCGTCGACTCGAAGGAGAGTCCCGGCGGGACCGCCTCCTCGAGTCCCAGCCCCAGTACGTGGCCGGCCTTGCTCGAGATTTCCATGCCCGGAACCCCGACCAGTCCGTACTCGGGGGCCAGTTCGGCGGCCTCGAGGCTCGCGTCGATCTCGTCGTGGTCCGTCACGGCGATCGCGTCTAGCCCGACGGCCTCGGCCTGCTCCAAGATGAGTTCGACCGGGTCGCGACCGTCGTAGGACAGCGACGAGTGCGTGTGGAGTTCGACCGACAGCACGAGCGTACGTTTAGGCGGCCTGATCAAAAACGACTCGGTCCGTCGGCTGCGATCGTCAAATCCGATCGCCGATATCCATGAACGTGCATATAGAAACCCATTTACCGGCCGACTTTCACCACCTAGGTGAATGAGTCTTGCCGATTCGGACCGCGAACTCGTCGTTTCCGAGCTGGGGCGGGAACCGACTCGAGCGGAGGCGGCGCTGTTCGAGAACCTCTGGAGCGAACACTGTGCGTACCGCTCCTCGCGACCGCTGCTGTCGGCCTTCGACAGCGAGGGTGCGCAGGTCGTCGTCGGGCCGGGCGACGACGCGGCGGTCGTCGCGCTCCCCGGCGAGGAGGGCGAGGACGCGACGTACATCACGATGGGGATCGAGAGCCACAACCACCCCTCCTACGTGGACCCGTTCGACGGCGCGGCGACCGGCGTCGGCGGCATCGTCCGGGATACGCTCTCGATGGGGGCCTACCCCATCGCGCTCGCTGACTCGCTGTACTTCGGCGAGTTCGGCGACGACCACTCGAAGTACCTCTTCGAGGGCGTCGTCGAGGGGATCAGCCACTACGGGAACTGTATCGGCGTCCCCACCGTCGCCGGCAGCGTCGACTTCCATCCCGATTACGAGGGAAATCCGCTGGTCAACGTCGCCTGCGTCGGCCTGACGAACGAGGACCGGCTGGTCACTGCCGAAGCACAGGAACCGGGCAACAAGCTCGTCCTCGTCGGCAACGCCACCGGCCGCGACGGCCTCGGCGGCGCGAGCTTCGCCAGCGAGGACCTGGCGGAGGACGCCGAAACCGAAGACCGGCCCGCGGTTCAGGTCGGCGACCCCTACGCGGAGAAGCTGCTGATCGAGGCCAACGAGGCGCTCGTCGACGAGGGCCTGATCGAGTCCGCTCGCGACCTCGGTGCCGCCGGTCTCGGCGGGGCCTCGAGCGAGATGGTCGCCAAGGCCGACCTCGGCGCGCGGATCGAACTCGAGCGAGTTCACCAGCGCGAGCCGAACATGAACGCCCTGGAGATCCTGCTCGCCGAATCGCAGGAGCGGATGTGTTACGAGGTCGAGCCCGAGAACGTCGACCGGGTGCGCGAGATCGCCGAGCGGTTCGATCTGGGCTGTTCGGTCATCGGCGAGGTCACCGACGGTAACTACACCTGCACGTTCGACGGGGAGACAGTCGTCGACGTCGACGCCTACTTCCTCGGCGAGGGCGCGCCGATGAACGACCTTGCGAGCGAGGACCCCGTCGAACCGGAGACCGACCTGCCCGACGCCGACCTCGCGGCCGCCTTCGACGCCGTCGTTTCGAGCCCGAACACGGCCTCGAAACGGTGGGTCTACCGCCAGTACGACCACGAGGTCGGCGTGCGAACGAGCGTCGGCCCCGGCGACGACGCAGCAATCGTTGCGGTTCGGGAAGCCGAGCAGGGACTGGCGCTCTCGTCCGGTGCCGCACCGAACTGGACCGCCGCCGCGCCCTACGAGGGCGCTCGCGCGGTCGCGCTCGAGAACGCGACCAACGTCGCGGCCAAGGGTGCGACACCGCTTGCCGCCGTCGACTGTCTCAACGGCGGCAACCCCGAGAAGCCGGACGTCTACGGCGGCTTCGAGGGCATCGTCGACGGCCTCGCCGAGATGTGCGAAACGCTGTCGACGCCGGTCGTCGGGGGCAACGTCTCGCTGTACAACGACTCCGTCGCCGGGCCGATCCCGCCGACGCCGACGCTGGCGCTTGTCGGAGCGAAAGAGGGCTACGACGCCCCACCGCTGTCGGCCGCACCGGAGGGCGACCTGGTGCTGGTCGGCGATCTGGGTCTCGCCGACGACGCCCGGCTGGGCGGCTCCGAGTACCTCGCACAGTTCGGCGGCAGCGATCGGTTCCCCGAACTGCCCGACGACCCCGCGGCCCTGATCGAGACCCTCGCCGCGGTGGCCGACGACGACGCGACGCTCGCGGTTCACGACGTCAGCCACGGTGGGCTCGCCGTCTCCCTCGCCGAGATGGTCACCGAGGAGGCCGGCCTCGAGGTGTCGCTGCCGGGCGACGACCCCGCCGGCGAACTGTTCCACGAGCAGCCGGGTCGCGCGCTGATCCAGACCGAATCCGTCGCGGTGGTCCGCGAGGCGTTCGACGGCGTCGCCCCCGTCGTCGACCTCGGCACGGCGACCGACGACGGGACGCTGTCCGTCGACCTCGGCGACCGGACGATCGAAACCGACGCCGCCGAGATTCGGGAACGGCGCGCAACGATCGAACGCGGCCTCGAGTGACGGTCGCGGCGTGATGATCGGCGGGGACCGCGATCGACGTCCACCTTACTACCGCTACTCTCCGGTATATTGATATTCGTTCGGCACGGATTCTCCGCGAACGGCACAGCCGGAGGAACATCGATGTCCGATACCCCATCCGTCCTGATCGTCGAAGACGAGCCCGACCTCGCGGATCTCTATGCCGCCTGGCTCGAGGAGGAGTGTCGCGTCCGCACGGCTTACGACGGCGCCGAGGCGCTCGATGCGATCGATGAGACGATCGACGTCGTATTGCTCGATCGGCGGATGCCGGGGCTCTCGGGCGATACCGTCCTCGACACCATGCGGGAACGGAACCTCGATTGCCGGGTCGCGATGGTGACAGCGGTCGAGCCCGACTTCGACATCGTCGAGATGGGGTTCGACGATTACCTGGTCAAGCCGGTTTCGGGCGACGAACTCGTCGACGTGATCGACCAGTTACTGCTTCGTTCGACCTACGACGACCAGCTCCGTGAGTTCTTCGCACTCGCCGCGAAGAAGGCGCTGTTGGACGACCAGAAGACCGCGGCCGAACGCCAGTCGAGTCAGGAGTACGCCGAACTCGAGGACCGACTGGCCGTCCTCCGGGTCCGGGTCGACGACACGATGCAGGAACTCTTAGCGCAGGACGGCTACCGACAGCTCTGGCGGGACATCGCGGGTGAGTCGTTCGAAACGGAATAACGTTTACGCGGGGTCCCGCTCGAGGGTCGTTATTTCCCTGATTTCGATCCGGGTGCCGCCGTTGTCGCCGTTGGTGACCGTACACGTCCAGTCGTGGGCCTCGGCGATCGCCCGGACGAGCGCGAGCCCGAGGCCGTCGATCGCGGTGTCGTCGTCGGCAGTCGGATCGAGGACGCGATCGTGTGCGTTCGGCGGGATTTCCGCGGCATCATCGAGGAGGAAGAACCCGCGGCTGCCGTCGTCTTCGAACCCGACCAGTCCGATCTGGATCGTTACGTCGTCGTTCGCCCGAGCGACCGCGCTGTCGAACGCCGTCTGGAGGAGGTGGACGAACCGGTCGGGATCGGCCCGGAGCGCGGCCGGCGCGTCCACGACGACGTTATTGGGGTCCAGCCGGGAGTCGGCGAGCGCGTCGTCGATCGCCGACTCGAGCCGGAGCCGGCTGCGCGGGCCGACCGCGGAGGCGTTGCGGGCGAACTCCCGGACGTCGTCGACGAGCCGTTCGGCCCGGTCGAGCGTCGTCTCGACGGTGTCTTCCGCCAGCGGGAACTCCCACTCGTCGGCTCCGTCGTCCGCGAGGGCGTCGGCGACGGCCTCGAGTTGCCGTTGCAGGTCGCTCGAGAGGATCTCGGCGACGGCCTCGAGGCGTTCGGTCTGGCGCTCGAGTTCGGCCGTCCGATCCCGCAGGACTCGTTCCCGGTCCGCCCGATCGAGGGCGGCGCGAGTGTTCTCGACGAGCGTCGAGATGAGGTCGACGTCGGTTTCGTCGAACCAGTGGGGGTCGTACGAGCCCGTCATGAGGACCCCGTGGGTCCCGATCGGGGCGATGATCTCCGATCGAAGCGGCGTCTCGGGGTTGTAGAGCCCGTCGGTATCGCCGAGATCGTCGAACAGTTGGACCTCGCCGCCCTCGAAGACCTCCCAGACCAACCCCTCGCCGGGGTTGAACCGCGGGAGGCCGCCGAACTCGTCGTGGGCCCCCGCGGTGCCGGCGACCGGTTCGAGGTAGCCCTGTTCCTCCTCGAGCAGCCAGACGCCGCTGATGGGGAGATCGAGCAGGTCGCTGCCGGCGTGGACGGCGATCGCACAGATCTCCTCGGGATCGTCGGACTCGAGCAGCCACCGGGTGACCTCGTGTAACGACGTGACGACGCGGTCGTACTCGTGTTGATCGGTGATGTCCCGGACGATCGCGGCGACCGTCGCGGCGTTGTCCTCGACGGGGACGAACCGGAACTCGCCCATCCGGTCGTCGCCGTCGGGGCCGACGTAGGGCAACTCGAGCTGGCGATGGGCGGCGTTGCCGACGTCGACGTCGGTGATCGCCCGTCCGATCTCGACGGCGTCATCGTCGTCGATCCCCGCTACTTCGGTCAGGGTCTCGACGTGTTCGCCGACGAGCGTCGAGCGGCCCGCGCCCAGCACCGACTCGGTCGCGCCGTTGACGGTGATGATCTCGCGGTTGCGATCGAGCGTGACGACGGCGTCGCGGATCGCCTCGACGACCGCGGCGTGTTGGGCGAGCGTCGTCTCCTGGGCCTTCCGCTCGCTGACGTCGCGCATGAACACGGAGAGGCCCGTTTCGGAGGGGTAGGCCCGTGCCTCGAACCACGTCTCGAGGGGGGCGTGATAGATTTCGAAGGAAACCGGCACCTGTTCGTCCATCGCGCGGTGAAAGCCCTCGGGGAACTGCGTCTCGACGGTCTGGGGGAACTCGTCCCACATGACCCGCCCGATCAGCTCCTCTCGGGAGCGTTTCAGCAACGTCTCCGCCCGCTCGTTGAGATAGGTGAACCGAAAGCTCGTATCGAGAGCGAAGAAGGCGTCGGTGACGCGATCGACGATCGGTACGGAACGCATCGTCACGACTCGCCACCCCACACCCGTCTCGGCGGCGTAGTCCCGCCCCCACACCCGAATAGATAACCGCTCGCAACCGTTGGAATCATCGACGGATAGTTACTGGATAGTTAGTAAACCCCCTATTTCAGTGTCGTGGCCGAGCGCCGGTGTGTGTCTGAGTGACATGGGTCGGCGCCGAGCGGAGTCGGGTCGTCCGGTCCAGGCAGGCGAGTTATCCCGATCGATCGGATAGGAACGACGCCATGGTCGACTTCTTCGAACGACTCTCGATCCTCCTCGGCAGCGCGACCGTCCTCGCGGTCTGTCTCGTCCTGCTCGCGAGCGGCCTCCTCGAACTCGGGCTGGACCGACGGCTGCGATCCGGCCTGGTGCCGAGCCTCGGTCTGCTCGTCTCCGCCGCCACGCTCGCGGTCTGGGACGCGTCGAATGGCGATGTCGACGACCCCTGAGGTCCCTCGAGCCGGGGGCTCGCGGCGGGACTGTTCGTCTCGGCGACTCGGCCGACAAAACGATACGGGTCGGCGATGCCGGCTCAGGCGTTGTCGGCGACGAACGCCTCGATCCGGTTCAGCGCCTCCCGAAGGTCCTCGAGGCCGGTCGCGTAGGAGATCCGCAGGTGGCCCTCGCCGCCGGTGCCGAAGACGTCGCCGGGAACGACGGCTACGCCCTGTTCGCGCAGCACTTCCTCGGCGAACTCCTCGGCGGTAAAGCCCTCTGGGACCTCGGGGAAGCAGTAGAACGCCCCCTTGGCCTCGAAGACGTCCATCCCGATTTCCCGGAACCGCGAGAGGACGAACTGTCGGCGGCGGTCGTACTGATCGACCATCTCCCGGACGTCGTCCTCGCAGGAATCGAGCGCCTCGAGGGCGGCGTACTGGGCGGTCGTCGGGGCCGACAGCATCGTGTACTGGTGGATCTTGTTCATCGCACCGATGGCGTCGGCCGGGCCGAGCGCATAGCCCAGTCGGAGGCCGGTCATCGCGTGGGCCTTCGAGAAGCCGTTGAAGACGATCGTCCGCTCGCGCATCCCCTCGAAGCTCGCGATCGAGGTGTGATCCCCGTCGTAGGTCAGCTCTGCGTAGATCTCGTCCGAGAGGACCATCAGGTCGTGTTCGCGGGCGAACTCGGCGATCGGCTCGAGGTCCTCGGCGGGCATGATCGCGCCGGTCGGGTTGTTCGGATAACAGAGGACGAGGACGTCGGCCTCGTCGGCACCCGCTTTCTCGAGGCCCTCGACGGTGAGCCGGAAGTCGTCTTCCTCTTTCGTGGGGACCGGCAGCACTTCGCCGCCGGCGAAGATCACACCGGGCTCGTAGGAGATGTAGGAGGGCTGGGCGATCGCGACCGTGTCGCCGGGATCGACGAACGCCCGGAAGGCGAGATCGACGGCCTCGCTGGCCCCGGCGGTGACGATGATCTCCTCGTCGGGGTCGTAGCCCAGATCGAACCGATCGGCGACGTAGTCGGCGATCGCCTCGCGGAGGTCGCTCTTGCCGCGGTTGGCGGTGTAGGAGGTCTTGCCCTGCTCGAGCGAGGCGATGGCGGCGTCGCGGGCCGCCCACGGCGTCGCGAAGTCGGGTTCGCCCACGCCCAGCGAGATGACATCGTCGCGCTCGTCGGCGATCTCGAAGAACCGGCGGATGCCCGACGGCGGCACCGTCTGCACCCGGTCTGACAGTTCGAAGCTCATGGTCAGGGCGAGAAGGAAAGCCGGTCGTCGTCCTCGCCGTCGCCGAGTTCGATCCCGTTCTCCTTGTAGGAGGTCATCACGTAGTGGGTGACCGTCTGGGTGATCTCGGGGACGGGCGCGACCTTCTCGCTGATGAACTGTGAGACCTCGCGGATGGAGTCGCCTTCGACCTCCATATCGAAGTCGTAGTCGCCGCTGATCAGTCGGAGGGCTTTGACCTCCGGGAACTGTGCGAGGCGCTGGGCGATGTCGTCGTAGCCGGTCTCGCGGTCGAGCGTGACGTTCAACTCGACCTCGGCTCGGACGCGCTCGTCGGCGAGCTTGTCCCAGTCGACGACCGCTTGGTACCCGCGGACGACGCCTGCTGCCTCGAGTTCCTCGATGGTGGCTGCGACCTCGTTCTCGTCGAGGTCGGTCATTCGCGCGATATCGGCCGCGGAGTATCGCGCGTTCTCACGAAGCAACTCGAGCACCTCGCGTTCGCTCATACTGCCTGCAAGCGCGAGCGCGAGTAAAGGTCTAACGTTGTTCGTTCGTGAACGATCGTTCGGGATCCGACTACCGGTAGTTCTTGAACAACAGCGCCCGCACGTCGTCTTTCGTCTGGACCTGCTCGGTCGAGCCGTCCGGCAGATCGACGCTATACCGGTAGTCCGCCGAAGCCGCCTCCTCCCACTTGTCGTCGTGGGTCTCGAGCAGGCTCATCATCTCGTCTAACATGTCGTCGTCGTCAGCGGAGCCGTCATCGTCGGATCCGTCGTCGCCGTCGGTGTCGCTCTCGTCGTCCGCGTCGCTCTCGTCACCTCCCCCGTCCTCGCCGTCGTCATCGGCTCCTTCGTCCGCGTCGCTCGCATCGTCGTCGACCGGTTCCGCGGGATCGTCCGACTCGGACTCGAGGTCCTCGTCCCCGTCCGCGTCGTCCACGACCCCGTCGGTTCCCGGCGCCTCGCCCTCGATATAAGAGACTTCCTCGAGGTCGTGGGGATCGGCCTCGCCGTCGATGGCGGCCCCGACCGAGGCCGCGACGTCGTCGGTCGCCGAGGAGTCGAACTCGCCGTCGGCCTCGAGTTCGATCTCCTCGTCCAAGTTGTCGATCAGGAACTGCACCGCGTCCTGCTCGCGGACGAAGCCGTACTTGCCGACGACCGATTCGGAGATCTCCTCCCGGAGGTGCTGGATGAACGCGTACTGTTCGTCGGTGACCTCGAGCGTCTTCATACCCAGTCGATGCGGCCCGGGGTACAAATATGTAAGTCGTTGCGTGGAACTCGAGGAATCGGATCGGCCGGAACGGCGCCGGAATTAAGTGGCTCCGGGAGCCAGCCCCGAACGGCTATGGACGAGGTACTCGAACTCGCCGACGTCGTCGCCGATTCGGAACTCGAGGGTGCTGTCGTCTGGCTGCTCCGACTGGTCGGCCTGCTGGCGATCCTGGGCGGGCTCGGGCTCTGGCTGCTGACCGACATCGGCCTGATCGTTCCGCTCGCCCTGATCGCCGGCGGAATCGCCCTGCTGGTCGTCCCCGGCTTGCTCCTCGAGTTCGCGGAGCTGTTCGGCTAGGCCGCTGTGGCAGTCGCGAGTCGACGGGACGCGAACCGACCGCCCCGAACGTGAGACCTAAGGCCGAACGAGCCGAATCGACGACCATGGTTCTCACAGAGTCCGAGTCGGAACTCGAGGCCGGCGACCCCGCCCCTGAGTTCGACCTCGAGGGCGTCGACGGCGAGACGTATTCGCTCGACTCCTTCGCCGACGACGAGGCGCTGCTGGTCGTGTTCACGTGCAACCACTGCCCGTACGCGCAAGCGAAGTTCGACCTGCTGAACGAACTGGCCGCCGAGTACGACGACGTCTCGGTCGTCGGGATCAACCCCAACGACGCCGCGGAGTATCCCGACGATTCGTTCGAGACGATGCAAGCGTTCGTCGAGGAGGGACGGATCGACTACGATGCCTATCTCCGCGACGAGAGTCAGGCGGTTGCGCGAGCCTACGGCGCGGTCTGTACCCCCGACCCGTTCCTGTTCGAACGCGAGAACGGGGAGTTCCGGCTGGCCTACCACGGCCGACTCGACGACGCGCCCAACCCCGACGACGAACCGAGCCGGTATCAGATCCGCGAGGCGATCGACGCCGTGCTGGCCGGCGCGGACGTCGATCTCGAGTGGCAGCCCTCCCGGGGCTGTTCGATCAAGTGGAAAGAGGACTGAGTCGGTTCGACCCCCGAACGCCGCCCGCCGCCGCCCGTTCGTCCCCGGTCTTTAGTCCGTGGCCGGTATAGTCGGACGTGTGAGTCAGCATCCGCGAACCAACGCGCTTCGGGAGACGCTCGAGTCCGGCGACGTGGCGCTGGGCGTCCTCGAGAACACGTACAGCCCGACGGTCGTCGAACTCTACGCCGCCCTCGGCGTCGACTTCGTCTGGATCGACCTCGAACACGGCGGCCCCAGTCCCGTCGACGGCGGCCGGCTGGAGGAACTGCTCCGGGCGGCCGACGGCACGGATACCGAGCTGCTCGTTCGGCTCCCCGATACCGATCCCGCGCTCGTGCGGAAGGCCCTCGACGCCGGCGTGCGGAACGTCTTCCTCCCCAGAGTCGGAAGCAGCGAGGAACTCGAGGCGGCGGTCCGGGCCGGTCGGTTCGAGTACGACGGCGAACCCGGTCGCCGGGGCATGGCCAACCCTCGAGCGAGCCGCTGGGGGCTGACCGACGACTACGTGACCAGCGAGGACGAGTCGGTCGTCGTCGGGGTCACGATCGAGACGCAGTCCGCGCTCGACGAACTCGAGGACATCCTCGCCGTCCCCGAACTCGGCTTCGTCTTCATCGGCCCGCTCGATCTCTCGGTCTCGCTGGGTCATCCGGGCGAATTCGACCATCCGGAGGTCGAGGAGGCCGTCGAACGGATCCGATCGGCCGCCATCGAGGCGGACGTCCCGGTCGGTGGCCTCGGCTTCGGGATGGACGACGTCAACGAAAAGGCGGAGAACGGCTATCAACTGCTGAACGTCGGGACGACGACCGGCGCGTTGCAGTCGGCGGTCACGGGCTGGCTCGACGGCTACGACGGAGAGTGACCGTCGGGGTACCTGCTTGCGGACCCGTTATCGCTGGGTTGCGCGTCGGTACTGGACCGGCCACGCCTCGGCAACCGCGTCGGGGTCGCGCTCGAGGTCGCCGGTCGCGCGGAGCCCGAAGTACGGGTCCCGCAGGAACTCCCGACCGACGAGGACGAGGTCGGCTCGCTCGTTTCGGATCAGGGCGTCGGCCTGTTCGGGCTCGGTGACGCCACCGACGGTGCCGACGGCGACGTCCGCGCCCTCCCGGACCTGCTCGGCCAGCGGCACCTGAAAGTTCGGACCGCCCGAAATCGACTGGTCGGGGTGGAGCCCGCCGGAACTCACGTCGACCAGATCGACACCGAGATCGGCGAGGTCGTCGGCCAGCCGCACCGACTGCTCGATGTCCCACGACTCCCGATCGTCGAGCCAGTCGGTCCCCGAAATCCTGACGAAGACCGGCTTGTCGTCGGGCCAGACCTCGCGGACGGCGCCGACCACTTCGCGGACCAGTCGGGTTCGGTTCTCGAAGTTCCCGCCGTAGTCGTCCTCGCGACGGTTCGTGACCGGCGAGAGGAACTCGTGGAGCAGGTAGCCGTGGGCCGCGTGGACCTCGGCGATCTCGAACCCGGCCTCGAGCGATCGTTCGGCCGCCGCGCGGTAGGCGTCGATTACGCCCTCGATGTCCTCGGCGTCGGCCTTCCGCATCGCCGGCCGATCGCCGTCGAAGGGCGGATAGGCGTCGGGCGACGGCGAGAGTACCTCCCAGCCGGCCGCCCCCGAGGGCCCCGTTTCGTCGGGCTGGATCGGGACGTGGCCCTCCCACGGACGTTCCTTGCTCGCTTTGTGGCCCGCGTGGGCGAGCTGGATCGCCGGCACGCCGCCCTGATCCCGGATGAACTCCGTGATCGGCTCGAGGGCCTCGGCATGGTCGTCGCTCCAGATGCCCAGATCGTGGGGCGTGATCCGGCCCTCGGGGGAGACCGCGGTCGCCTCGGTCATGACGATGCCGGCCCCGCCGACGGCTCGGCTCCCGAGGTGGACGCGATGCCACTCGGTCGCGAGCCCGTCCGGGTCACAGGAGTACTGACACATCGGCGAGACGGCGATTCGGTTCCGCGTCTCGAGGTCCCGCAACGACAGTCCGGCAAGCAAGTCAGTCATCGACCGCTCGTATCCGCGGCAGGAGGAAAACGGCCGCGGAGGGAGCGGGGCTTGCCGGCTCGCGTCGGCCCGACCGAACGCGGTACCGGTATGGTCGTCGCGGTTCCAACGCCGATATGGAAACGGTATCCGCCATCATGGACCGATTCGACGCGTCCCACCCGGTGATCGGCATGGTCCATCTCCCGCCGCTGCCCGGCGCGCCGGGGTTCGGCGACGGAGACGAGAACGACCGTGAGGCTATCCGTCGCCGCGCGCTCGCGGACGCCCGCCGGCTCGAGGCCGGCGGGGTCGACGGAATCATCGTCGAGAACTTCGGGGACGCCCCGTTCTATCCCGACGACGTACCGAAACACGTCGTCGCGGAACTGACCGCGATCGCGACGGCCGTCACCGACGCCGTCGACGTTCCGGTCGGGATCAACGTCCTCCGAAACGATGCCGCGGCCGCGCTGTCGGTCGCCGCGGCCGCCGACGCCGCGTTCGTTCGCATCAACGTTCATATCGGTAGCGCCGCGACCGACCAGGGCGTCCTCGAGGGCCGGGCCCACGAGACGCTCCGGCTGCGCGACCGGCTCGCGACCGACGTGTCGATCCTCGCCGACGTCCACGTCAAGCACGCGAGCCCGATCGGCGACCGGGACATCGAACGTGCCGCGATCGAGACCGTCGAGCGCGGGCGGGCCGACGGTGTGATCGTCTCCGGACCCGGAACCGGAGCCGAAACGTCGCTCGCGGATCTCGAGCGCGTCGCCGACGCACTCGGCGATGCCGCGGGCGAGACCCCGGTGTTCGTCGGCAGCGGCGTCACGAGCGACACGGTCGACGACTGTCTCGAGTCGGGTGCCGACGGCGTCATCGTCGGCACCGCGCTCAAACGCGGCGGCGAGACGACGAATCCGGTCGCCGAGGCGCGGGTCGAGCGACTCGTGGCAGCCGCTCGAGCGGCGCTCTCGAGGGACGAGTGAACGGTCAGAAGTCAGAGTCCAAGCATCAACGGCCCGATGAGGACTCCCATCAGGTGAACGCGGCGACACCGCAGGCGTACCGGAACCATCCCGATCCCCGTCGCGACGGCGAAGATCGCGATTCCGATAACGCCGGTAAACAGGTACGAGAGCGCGAGCAACACGGCGAGGACGGCCACCGAAATCTTCCAGTAGGACACGTGCCCGACGGCGTCGAGATACGCGTCGCCCAGCGCGATCACGGCGACGAACCCGACCAGTCCCGCGAGGACGACGGCCGCAAGCAGGATCGGCAGCTCGAGGGGCGCAGCAGTTCCCTCGAAGGCGACCAACACGCCGGTCCGGGGCTGGCCGATGGCGACCAGGGCGAAAAGCGCGAAGATGGTGTTCGACGTGTCGACGCCACTGGTCGCGACGACGTAGCCGCGGTCGCTGGCCCCGTTCGGCACGACCGCAAGCACGGCGACGGCGGCGATGGCGGCCGAGATCCCCGGCAGGTAGCCGACGACGGCACCCGCGAGCGCGCCGGCGACCGCCGTCGTCCCGACGAACCGCCGCGAGGTCGTGACCGCCGTGCCCTCCTGGCGCGGGACGCCACCCCCGCGGACGGCGTCGATCAACACCGGCGCGCCGAACAGCCCGGCGAAAAGCGGTGCGAGGGTGCCGCCGGCCTCGAGCGGGGCGTCCGGCGAGAGATCCAGCGCGACCGCGCCGAGTCCGGTCGCCAGCGCGAAGGAAACGAGACCGCCGATCCGACCGCGTCGGGTGGGTTCCGAGGCGACCAGCGCCACCGCCACCATCGCGAGGACGAGCGAGAGGTGAGCCCGAACCGTCGGATACGCCGCCGTTACGACCGCGGTCACGGGAAGCGCGAGCGGGACCGCCACGAGGACGGCAAGCAGGCTCCCCAGCGCCGACAGACGGATCGCCTCGTAGCCCCGTCCCGCGAGGACCAGTCGATGGCCGGGGAGGGCGGTGACGGCCATCTCGGCGTCGGGGACGCCCAGCGCCATCGCGGGGACGGCGTTCAGGAACGTGTGGACGACGCCGGCCGCGAGCATCGCACAGCCGACGAACAGCGGTGGGCCTGGCACCGACGGCACGACGCCGGCCAGCAGGAACGCGAAGTTGTTGGCGTGCAGTCCCGGCACGAGCCCGCTACAACACCCCAGTAGGGAGCCCGCCAGCACCCAACCTAGCAACTGGAGGGTTACTGCCGGCTCGCTCACGGCTTCGATCGGCGCGGGCATCCCCGGCTCTGGCCGCGGCTTCGTTTATATGATCTCGGGCATCGCCTCACTGTTCCGGATCGTGATCGACGATTTCCTGGGGGAAGCCGGTCTCGTCGTCGGTTGAAATCGCGCTATCCGCAACGACGAGAGCCGCCGGAGATTGCTCGCTTGCGACGTAGCCGCGAGTACGAACGTTTGTATATCTGAACACAGAGACTGCATTTCAATGTGCATCCACAACCGTGCCCCTGTATCGTCACTTCCGAGGGGTCGGTTGGGTATACCCCCTTTGAGGGATTGACTGTTTCAGTCGTCGATTCTAATCTAACGCCTCCTTGGTTACTCGCTCGCTGAGCAGTAACCTCGTTGGTCGTTACATCAAGTTGTATTGTGATATCACCGTCTTCACCATCCTTGAAGCGTGTCGCCTTGGCTGAGACCGAACCATCCGATTCGAATACTACGTTGACAACTGTATCTCCGTCTTCATCGTCTGTTGTTCTTCCTTTTCGACCGCGATCTGGAGAAGATTTCACAGGGAATTCGACGATGTGCCGTGGGCCGCTTTCTTTTGAGGACTCTTTCCACTCCGAACGCACTACTCTGGAATCATCGAGTTGGACTGACCGGCGAGAAACTATCGACGACTCTCGCAGTAACGTTTTGTATTCAGGAGAGGCCGATGCCTTCAAAATGTATTTTTTCTTTTCATCGCCGGATAGCTCTTCTACATCTGGAAGGGGGACATCATCTGTATCTGATTGGCTAGCACCCCCGGTTCCTGAGAGTCCAGTTAGGGCGAACATTCCCCCACTGATTGTTTGTAATGCGTTACGTCGATTGAATGATGGGGTACCGTCACTACCATTATCGTCTTCTTCTCGTGTCATCAAAGCTAAGTCTAAAACGTATTATACTAGTATTTTCTATATAAAATTATACTTGGATACATAGATTATTTATCACGGATCTTCAAGAGACGGTGACCGCTAATGTCCTCGGGGACGCACCAGTACGTGTCCTGAAATTGATCTTAGCAAGAAATACAAGATCTGAAGAAGGGATACGAGGTGGTAGTCACAGAGAGATGTGGCCTTCATCGCACTCAAACGCGTTCTTACCGTCGACTCAACCCTCAATCGTCCCACCAACGTCGCCGGGTGTATTGGTCTCGGCCCCGTAATTAATCGTCGCTCAGTAAGTAGCCTGACCGCTACTGTACTCACCATCGCCACTCTCGGAGACAATCTGATTCCGGTTTCGGCCTCGATCGGCGTCGCCACTCGATCTCGAGTCGAAAGAAAATTCGGGATTGCAACTCGTCGGAACCGAACCGACGGGAACGTTATCCGAAGAGTTCGCCGAGACCCTCGCCGTCGGCCTCGTCGTCATCGTCGTCGTCGTCCGTCGTGTCCGGCACGTCGCTGGTCTCCTCGGCTTCTTCGGCTTCGTCGTCGCCGTCGTCGTCGGCTTCCTCGGCACCTGCAGCGCCGCCCGCGGCGGCCCCGCCGGCGGGGACGGCTGCGGCCTCGGAGACCGCGTCGTCGATGTCGACGTCCTCAAGCGCGGCGACGAGGGCCTTGACGCGGGACTCCTCGACGTCGACGCCCGCGGCGTCGAGTACGTTCGTCAGGTTGTCTTCGTTGATCTCTTCGCCCGATTCGTTCAGGATGAGTGCAGCGTATACGTATTCCATTGTTGGGTCCTCCGTTAGTTATCCGAACATCTCGCCGAGACCGGCCGCGCCGTCACCGTCGTCTTCGTCGTCATCGTCGTCGGTGTCGGCGTCTTCGGTCTCGGCCTCCTCTGTCTGGTCGTCTGCCGATTCGTCGTCAGCGTCGCCCTCATCGGCGGCCGCCGGCTGGGCGGCCGCGTCGACGTCCTGCAGTTCCTCGGGCAGGGCGTCCTCGTCGTCGATCTGGGCCGCGAGCGCACGCAGCTGTGCGTCGGCCTTGCTGACGAGGTCGGGCATGAGTTCTTCGTCCTCGATGGCGGCCTGCAGGCCGAGGCTCTTGGCCTCGCCCGTGGCCTTGGCAATGAGCGTCGGCGCCGTACTCGCGGTCGGGAAGCTCGCGTTGATCGCGAGGTTCCGTGCGCGGGCGGCGGCCGTCGACACGTCGCTCTCGTAGGCCTCGACGTCGATGTCGAGGTCCTCGGGGTCGAAGCGAACGCCGTCGGCGACGACGGCGCGCAGGTCGAGCCCGACTTCCTTGGGCTCGATCCCGAGTTCGTTGAGGACGTTCGCCAGATCCGCGGAGACTTCCTCGCCGGCCTCGAGGACCGTCGAGTCCTCCATGACCTGAATCGAGCCGTCCTCGATGCGCGCGTTCGCGCCGATGCTCTGGAGTTCGCCGACGAACGGCCCCGGATCGACACCGGTGTCCCCTTCGGGGATCACGATGTCGTTCGGCGCGACCTCGCCCTCGTTGATCGGTGCCGGCGTCTTCGACGCCTCGAGTTCCTTGTACAGCGAGAACGGGTTCTCGTTCGTGCCGACGATACCGACCTGGCCCTCGACGTGTTCGACGAGGTCACCGAAGCCGGCGTCTTCCAGCGCGCGGGACTGCAGCGTGTTGCGGCTGACCCGCAGCTGGGCCGTGCCGTACAGGTCCCGGCGCATGTCCTGGAGCTGTTTCGAGGGGATGCCGGCGATGCCGACGATGCCGACGCTGTCGTAGCGCTCGATGATCTCCTCGAGCTCCGCGACTTCTTCTTTCTTCCACTGGGGAAGGTTCTCGGTCTTGCGTTCGGCCTGTGCGCTCATTTAGGCCACCTCCACGGACGGCCCCATCGTCGTCTTCACGTAGACGGCGTCGATGTTCTGGGGGCCCTTCTCGAGGTCGGCGTGCAGGCGTCGCAGGATGACGTCGATGTTGTCGCCGATGTCCTCGGCGTCCATGTCCTCGGCACCGACGAGGGTGTGGAACGTTCGTCGGTCGCCGGAGCGAAGCTGCACGGTGTTTTTGAGCCGGTTGACGGTTTCGACGACGTCGTCGTCGGGCGAGAGCGGGTCCGGCATCTTCCCTCGGGGACCGAGAATGGTACCCAGGTGCCGGGCGATGTCTTGCATCATCGCCTCTTCGGCGATGAAGAAGTCCGTCTCGTCGGCCATGTCTTTGGCCTCGTCGTCGTCCAGATCCGCGACGTCATCGGCCGAGAGAACCTCGTCCGCCGCCTCCTCGGCGCGGACTGCGGTCTCTCCCTCGGCGATGACGACGATGCGGGTCTCCTGGCCGGTTCCGGCCGGCAGGACGATCGACTCGTCAACGCGGTTCGACGGTTCGTTCAGGTCTAAGTCGCGCAGATTAATCGCGAGGTCTACCGTCTCGGTAAAGTTCCGGTCCGGCGAGTCCTCGAGTGCGCGGGCTACTGCTGTTTCAATATCCGAATCTGCCATCGTTCACCTCCGTAGTACGCAGGACTGCTCCTACGGGTCAGTGAAACAGGCGATGCCTGTCTCTTTTGAACCAAGTGCGATGCTGGACTTAAACCCGTCGAACTACCCGCGCGCTCGCGTCAGGGCCGAACGCGGCGATCTCCGACGCGTACTCGGATCGTAGTCGATGAACGGGCCGCGAGTCCGTTCCGTCAGCGCAGCTATCAGTTTCGTAAGGAATCATTACAGTCCATTTCACCGAAAGTTCTATTATGCGTTGTCGTATACCATTCGTCTATGTGGCCATTAGACTTATATACCAGTATCGGGCCGGCAGTACTCGGCTCGATCGCCATGCCGGCGGCCGGCGGTGAACTCGAGGCGTATCGATCGCTCGACCCGCTCTTGCGGGCGGGGATTCAGTTCGCAGGGACGGTCCTCGTCGCGATGGTCGTGCTGGGGCTGCTCCAGAACTTCGGGACGCGAGCGATCGCGAAGTCCCGCCGCAGCCCGGTCATCTCGATCTGTCTCGGACTGCCGAGCCTGCTCGTCGTCGCCGGGCTCGCGGGGACGGGGTATCTCATCGTCGACACGAGCGTCGGGACGTTCTTTGGCATCCCGCTTGTCATCCTCGGGGTGACGGTCCTGCCGGCCGCGATCGCGATCGGATTCACCGCGCTCGGGCGCAACGCGGCCGCGATCGTCGGCCGCGATCGTCTCTGGACCGGTATTCTGGTCGGCGGGCTCATCCACGGGGCCGCCGGCCTGGTGTTCCCGGCGACGGTGGCCGTCGCCGCCCTCGCCGGCGCGCTCGGCATCGGTGCCGGCGTCCGCGTGCTGGTCGGCGGCGTCGGCGCGGCCCGCCCCGACGACCGGACCGTCCCGCCCGCGAACAAGATCTGAATCGGCCCGCCACCCCCGCCGGCGCTTCGCGTCCTCTATACCGTTCCGACGACTCGTAGCCTCGCGTGAACGCCTGCTACAGAAGATAGCACTGTAGGGTTCGCAACGACGCGCGCGGCTACGCACGCGACATCGAGAAACGACAAAACTCGGTCGGCCCGTGATTACGCTGCCGCTTCGTCGACGAGTACGTCGTCGTACTCGCCGTCGTCGACGCGCTCTTTGAACTCTCGAGCGTCGTTGCCCTCGATGGTGACGCCCATCGAGGCACAGGTACCGACGACTTCCTTCGCCGCGTTGCGGAGGTCGTAGGCCAGCAGGTCGGGGTGTTTCTGCTCGGCGATCTGTTTGACCTGATCGACCGAGAGGTCGGCGACGAAGTCCTTCTGGGGCTCGCCGCTGCCGGTCTCGAAGCCGGCCTCGTCCTTGACGAGTTCGGCCGTCGGCGGGACGCCGACGTCGATCTCGAAGGAGCCGTCGTCGTCGTAGTCGACGGTGACGGGGACTTCGGTCCCGTCGAACGCTTCGGTCTGGTCGTTGATCTCCTGTACGACGGCCTGCACGTCGACGGGGGTCGGTCCAAGCTCGGGACCGAGCGGCGGGCCAGGATTGGCCTGGCCACCCGGAACGAGCACTTCGATGGTTCCAGCCATATCCGTCACAACCCGTGCGCGAGTTTTAAGGGTTGCTAATTCGCGCAGTCATCGTCTGTGACCGTCTCACGTGCGGGTCCGATCGCCCGTCACTACTCGACGCTATCGGCGCGCCACGTCGCAAATGACTCGAGGACGTCGCTCTCGTCGAAGCGTTCGATACAGGGCACGTCGTTGGGATGCAGTTGCAGGACGCGGTCGACGAGGTCGTCGTAGGCGTCGTCGGTGGTCTTCGCCAGCAGGACGACCTCCTCGTCGCGGTGGATTTCTCCCTTCCAGCGGTACGTCGAGGTCGTCTCGAGGCGATTGACGCAGGCCGCAAGCCGTTCCTCGACGAGCGTCTCGGTGATTTCCGCAGCCGCCTCGGGCGGCGCTGTGACGTAGACGGTCGGCATATCCGACGCTACGCTCGAGGTGGGCAAAAACGTCCCGTCACGGGACACGTTGCCCGGGCTACCCGTCGTCGTTGACCGGATTGAACGTACCGTTGATGTCCCACTCGTGGATGCAGTGTGGGTTACCGACTTGCTTCTCGTCGTCCTCGAGCGCGAGTTGCCAGGCCTCGAGGTTCTCGTCCCATCGTTCGACTCGACTGCATTCTTCGCAGACTCTCGCGGTCGGTTTCCGTACCTGTGTACTCATTATTGGTCCGTGGGAACTCGACACATATAACGGTATCCGTGCGCGGCAAGTGCTGCCTCGCCGCTCGAAAATCGGGCGTCAGACGGTTTTCCGTGCCGATTTCCCGGTGGAACCGCAGGACGGTCGCGGTCCCGCCGGCAATGACGGACGGGAGACCGTATCAGTCTGAAGTCCGGGGACAGTTGGTTGTGGCCGGTCCGAGACCGGAACTGGCGATCAGTAGACGGCGTCTTTGATCTCGTCGCGGAGTTCGTCGAACTGCTCTAGGTACTCGCGGCGCTCGGCGCGCAACTCGGCGAGTGCGTCCTCGTAATCGTCGACGTGGTCGGGGACGTAGTAGTCCTCGATGTCGAGTTCCGGGATCGACTCGGGGACGGTCAGGCCCATCCGCTCGTCGTCCGTCCACTCGATGGTGCCGCGAGCGGCCTCGGTGAGGATCGTCACTGACTCGGTGACGCCGATGTCCTTGGATTTGTCGCCGAGATACCCCGTGTTGATGACGTAGCAGTCGACGTCGAGGATGTCGATCAGTTCGTGGAAGATGTTCCCCTCCTCGCCCGCCGGCCCGACGATGAAGGGGTTGGTGCCGACGACGCGGATCGACTCGCCGGCGCGGGAGGGGTCGCCCGCGCTGGTCTCGATCGACTCGCCGAGCATGAACGCGACCGCGGCCTGTTCCTCGTCGAGTTTGGCGACCGGCGGCATCAGGGGGTTCCGGGTGATGAAGAAGGCCTGATCCATGCTCCCGAGGTCGATCTCCTCGTCGGCGCTCTCGAGTTGGTCGCGCTGGATGATCGCGCGGGAGTTCGAGGTATGGCGGTCCTCGTCGAAATCGACGGAACCATCGTCGTCGACCGCGACGTTCTCCAAGATCGCCGACTCGTCGGTCGCGGCCGCGTAGAGTTCGGGCTGTTCGTCCTCGCCGAGGCCGATCGTCTTGATGAACAGTCCCTGGCCTTCGCTGCCGGCGACGGAGCCGTCCGAGAGGAGGCCACAGACGTCGTCCTGCAGCATCGAGGCGTCCTCGGGGTCCTCGAGCCAACAGCCGTGGGAGGTAAGCGTCGACTTACCGGTCGCGGACAGCCCCATGAAGACCTGCCCGACGGTCCGGAGGTCGCCGTCCGCGTCGCGGACGCGGACCCGTTTGCTCCCCGCGTGGAGCCCCAGACCGCCCTGCTGTTTGATCCGGTACATGAACAGCCGGAGGAACGACTTCTTGGCTTCGCCGGTGTAGTCGCTGCCCAACACCGCGGTGAAGCCGGTGTCGGGAAGCACGCGGATGGCGGTCTCGTCGTAGTCGGGGAGCTGGACCGTATAGAGGTCCGGGTCCCGGCCGTCGGCGGGCTCGAACAGGTTCGCCCACGCGTAGGCGATGCGAGCGTGTTCAACGGGGACGAAGAGCCGACAGCAAAACGACGCCTCGGGATGGCGGCCCATCAGTCGGTCGACGCAGACGAACTCGGTCTCGTCGGTACGATCGACGGCGTCGTCGATCAGTTCGTGATCGCGCTCGTCGAACTCGTCGTCGACGGCGTTTTTCGTCCGATCGGCGCTCCGCGAGCGGAACTCACTGACGTAGGATGGCGACCCGAACTCGGTGGTCGTCTCCTCGTGGTCGGCGAGTTCCCGTAGTTCCTCGAGCGACGGGTTATACCGGACGTTCGACGCTGTGGTTGGATCCGGAAGCTGTCGGACCAGCGGACGGGACTCCGTCCCGGTTTCAGACATACACCTAAGTCACCATCTTCCTGATGCATAAGCGTGAAGGATTTTCGTCGTCGTGTGTCAGGACCTACCCAGTGACCGAGTAACGTATGGCGGTTCCTAGCCCGGAGACGGCCGTGTGTAACGATCTCATTACTAGGGCCGAAAGAGTACTATTTCTGGTAGGAACTAATGAGTACTCGAGTCAGAAATAATTCTAATCGAGTCGCATTCCGTCGACATCGGGAGTGGCCAGTGGTGGCGGTCAGCGGGCGCCGGCAGCGCCGATTTTCACATCTGGTATTGGGGGGCAAACTTCCAATAGGGCGGTCGAAGTTGCCGGGGGCATGGCATACGGTCTCGACATCGGCCCGGGGACGGTACGGGCCGCTACAGACGCGGACGGAGGGGAGGGGATCGACGCGGTCCCGCCGGTCGTCGTTCCAGTCGACGACGCCGCCCTCGAGGCGGCAGGGATCTCCGAGGAACGGACGATCCGGGCGGAGGGAACGACGTACGCGGTCGGCGACGACGCGCGGGCAGTCGCCGACGAAGTCGACGACACGCCCTGGTCAGTGTTCGACGGGGGCGTCCTCGCGGCGGAGACGACGGCGTACGCGACACCCGCGCTGGATACCGTCGTCAGCGACCTCCTCGAGGGGGAGTCCGACGGGCAACTCTGTTATACGACACCCGGGCCGCTGATCGACGCGACGGCCTCGGCCGATGCGCATCGCGAGGCGGTCGAGACCGTGTTGGCCGATCGTGGCCTCGAGGTGACGCCGATCAGCACGGGGTTTGCGGTGATCTACGATCAATTGGCCGGCGACAACTACACCGGGCTCGGGATCAACATCGGAGCCCGGACCACGAACGCCACGCTCGCGTACTACGGCGTCCCGGCAATGACCTGTTCGCTCCCGAAGGGCCGGGAGTGGCTCGTCGAGCGGGCGGCCGCCGAAACGGGCCACGAACCGGCACAGGTCGCCGGCGTCCTCGCGGAGTTCACGCTCGATCCGGACGCGGCGGCCAGCGAGATCGAGAGCGCGCTCGCCGAGGCGTTCGACGGGCTGATCGCCGCATTGACCGAGGCGATCCGCGAGGAGGCCGACGAGAGCGACGTCCAGGAGGGGCTGTCCGTCCCGATCGCCATCGCGGGGGCGGGTGCGGTCGAGGGCGTCGAGTACCTGTTCGGCGGGCGGTTCGACGCCGCCGCGCTCCCGTTTTCGGTTCGCGGCGTCCGGCTCGCCCCCGCACCCGCGGAAAGTGCCGCTAGAGGGGCCCTCGCGGCGGCGAAAGACGACGTCGACGCCGACGAGACGATCACGTGGGAGGACCCGACGGCCGGCGGCGACGAGGGAGACACCGTCACCGACCCGAGCGCCGCTGCCGACGAATCGGGGGGCGGCGAGGCGTCGACGACCGGCGATCCGACCGAACTCGCGTTCGACGAGCCGTCACACACCGATCCCAGCGACGACGCCATCGATCAGTTGTTCGACCGACTCGCCGATCGCGACGCGGAGATCGAGTCGGTCCGGGCGGACGTCGAGGGGCTGATCGAGGACCTCGAGTACGTCGAGGAACGGACTGCGCCGGCCGAGGCGGTCGACGAACTCGACGAGCGCCTCGAGTCGTTCGCCGACGAACTGACCGACCTCGCGGACGAGAGCGAGACCCACGCCGACGAGTCGACCGTCGCGGCCGTCTCGGACGACGTCTCCCGGCTCGACGACGATCTCGCGGCGCTGTCGGACGCGCTCGCGGCCCTCGAGGGGGAGATCGAGGGCGTCGACGACGAACTGGCGGAACTGGACGCGACCGCGGCCGACGAGCGGGCTGCCCTCGAGGAGCGGCTGGACGACCTCGGAAGCGATCTCGACGCGGTAACCG
Organism: Natrinema thermotolerans; assembly: GCF_031165565.1. Classification (NCBI taxonomy): domain Archaea; kingdom Methanobacteriati; phylum Methanobacteriota; class Halobacteria; order Halobacteriales; family Natrialbaceae; genus Natrinema; species Natrinema thermotolerans. Next base: position 510,840 of record NZ_CP101873.1, read on the forward strand.
AACGGACCGAAACGGCCGAGAACGGCCTCGACGACCTTCGGGACGACCTCGAATCCCTCGAGGAAACCGCAGCGACCGAGACGGATCTCGCGGCCCTCGAGGAGACGACCTCGGAGTTGGCGGCGGATCTCGACGCCCTCGAAACGGCGACCGACCGCGCCGAAACCAGACTCGAGGGGGTCGCGGGACGACTCGAGGAGTTGCGTACCCGGATCGACGGCGTGTCGGGACGGCTCGAGGAACAGTCCGAGCGGACCGACGCGCGGGTCGACGAGGTCGAGGCCACGATCGACGAGGAGATCGCAGCCGTCGAGGCCGATCTCGACACCGTTCGCGAGCGGCTTGACGAGCGGGCCGAGACGCTCGACGACGATCTCGAGGCGCTCTCGGACACGCTCGCGACCCTCGAGGAAGCGGCCGCGACCGACGAGCGAGTCGCCGAGATCGCGCACGATCTGACGGCCCTCGAGTCGGCGTTCGAGGAGATCGACGGAACGGTATCGGCCGTCTCGGACTCGCTGGCCGATCTCGAGGACCGGGCCGCTGACACCGAGACGGTCGAGGGAATCGCCGACGATCTGTCGGCCTTCGAGTCGGATCTCACGGCCCTCGACGAGGATCTCGCAGCGCTGACGGCCGACCTCGAGTCGCTCGACGATGCCCTCACGGAGCGGGTGGAGGCGGCGGCGTCGGAGCTAGAGGGGCGGATCGATCGGGTGGAGTCGACCCTCGAGGGTCGACTCGAAACTACGACCGACGAGATCGCTACGGATCTCTCGGAACTCGAGACAACGGTCGACCGGCTCGACGACGAGGCAGTCACGGCGGAGACGCTCGCGGCGGTACGGGAGTCAGTGACCGAAACCGCCGATGGGATCGAGACGGTGGCCGACGACGTGGAGTCGATCGACGCCGATCTCGCAGCCGTCGAGGGTCGGTTAGACGGCCTCGAGGACGAACTGGCGGACGTAGCCGACGTTCGGACAACGCTCGAGGACGAGATCGACGACGTACGGGCGTCGTTCGACGACCGTGTCGACGATGTCGAGACCTCGCTCGCGGACGACGTCGCCGCCCTCCGGGCCGACCTCGAGTCCGAAACCGCATCGTTGACCGAGACGGTGGCGGCGCTCGAGGCCGAGTCCGACGACGCCGACCAGCGGCTGGCCGACCACGACGACCGACTCGCGGACGTTTCGGCGACGCTCGAGGACGAGGTGGCAACGATCGGAACCGACGTCCGAACGCTCGAGGGCGAACTGGAACCGCTCGAGAGCGACGTTCGGGCGCTCGAAGACGAGACGGCGACGCTCGGAACCGACGTACAGTCGGTCGAAAACGAGACCGACGCGATGAACGAACGGTTCGAGACGGTTTCGACGGGGCTCTCGGATCTCGAGGATCGGGTCGAAGCCATCGACGCGCGACTCGACGACGTCGACGAGCGGGCGGACCGCACCGACGATCTCGAGGCGCTCCGGACGGACCTCGAGGCCGTTCGCGAGGAGACGACCGACGGTACGGCCCTTTCGCCCGCGGTGGCTGCGGGCGGTGGCGGCGCGGGCGTCGTCGCGGGCGGCGTCGCCGCCCTCACCGGTGGGACTGCCGTCGGGGCCGGCGCCATCGTCCTCGGACTCCTGCTGGTCGGCGTCGCAGTGGCACTCGACCGTTGACTACCGTCCGCTACCGATTCCACAGGCTGACGGAACTGCCGGGAGACGGGGCGTTCGAACGTCCTACTGAATCAACTCGACGTTGCGCATCTCGCCCCCGCAGTACGGACAGGTGCTGACGAGCGCGTCGCCGACCGTTTCCCGCCGCCCGCAGTCGACGCACTCGTACTCGCGTTGCTCCTCGAATGCCATGTGTTGCCATACTTCACGAGTCGGGTTAACTCTTGGCGTTGTAAACACGTCGGGAACCAACCAGTTGAACGACGAATCGGGGTACGGGACCGGTATCGCTTCGAACTACCAACTTCCCAACCAATGGCATTATATGGCATACGAATTGTAATAGATCCTAACGGGCGAGACTTATATGATAGTTCCTGATAGATATCGGTACATGGCTGTGAACACGACGACGGACTGGTCCGACCCTGTCACGTGCCCGTTCTGCGGAGACGAACTCGCGTCGCCCGGTGCCGGCTTCGTCGACCATATCGACGAGAAGACCGACTGCGAGGAGGGGTTCGAACAGTGGCGACAGAACATCGCCGGCGACCTCGCCGGCGAATGGGCCGGATAGCGACCCGGCGACGACCGACTCGAGTATCGACCCCGTCGACGGCCGCGAGTAACTGCGTTTTCCGATCCACCGACTCCCGACCCGACTGAGCGTCACGGAACCCGTTTCGCCACCGTCTGCTGTCACCGACGACGACCGATAGGGACCAGACCAACGGTCGCGCAACACGAAACGATCGGCGACTCTCACCGTCGACCGCTCGGCTGACGACGACGGTGTCTCCGGGTACTCAAGCGTCGAGCGATTCGCGCTCGAGGTAACGACGGACGCCCCAATAGATGGACGACTGTGCAGTCCTAAACCGCATTCTGCGCACTAGTATTGTCTCTATCGACTCATACTGTCTTCTCGTACCGTTCTTCCGTGGTAGTCAATCACGGGCCAGCATGCACCCAGCGCCACACGCGGACGACGGATCGTACTACGAATGCCGGAACTGCGGCCACCGCGAGGTCGCGGACTCGCTCGGTCGCTGTCCGAAGTGCAATGGCCGTACACGGAACATCGCCGTGGCTCGCGAGTAACGCCGTTGCGGGCAGTCATCTCCCGTCCGGACCTGCTCGAGTCGCGGTCGCAGCGTCGGTCGGCGCCGTCCGGACTCAGTCGAAGTCCGGTAGGTCCTCGGGCGGTTCGTACTCGGCCTCCCAGTCGACGTACTCCTCTTTGAGCGTGACCGAGACGATCTGGCCGAACTCGGTGAGTTCGGCGTTGATCGAGGAGACGGTCCCCCAGGTGTCGAGGTCCGGGTGGTACTCCCGGGCCTGCCAGTCCTCGGGAATGCCGGGCGCGTGATACCCGACGCGGTCGGCGAAGTCGTCCCAGAAGAAGTCAAAGCCAGCGAAGAGATCGAGGTCCCGCGCGATCCCGTACTCCCGGTCCTCGAGATCGGTGTCGGCGCGCCACTCGTCGAACGCCTCCGTCCAGGCTCCCTCCTCGAGGAAGGCCTGTAGCTCCTCGCGGCGGTAGTCGATCTCCTCGCCGCCGGCGCTGATGGTCGCGTCCTCGTACTCGTTGGGGTCGACGAACTCCAGTTCCGGCGGCTCGGGGGGCTCGACCTCGAGTGTCATATCCGGCCGTAGGTCGGGTTCCCGGATAAGAATTCCCACCGCGGTCGGTTTCGAACCGGGAAGCGACCGAGCCCGCGGCCACGCGGTCGGTCGCTACTCCCAAGTATAGCCGAACTCCTCGCCGTCGCGGTGGATGTAGTCGGTCTCCAGTACCTCGCTGACGATCCACCCCAGCGACTCCAGTTCCTCCTCGATGGTCTCGATGTCCACGTCGTCGAGATCGTCGTGAGCAGCGACCGCGTCCGTCGGCACCGACGGCACTCGGTAGCCGACGTCTTCCGCCGACTGGTTCCAGTAGAAGTCGAACGCGTCGAACAGCCCGTACTCTCGGACGAGCCGGAACTCCCGGTCGGTCAGGGACGTCTCCCGCGCCCACTGGCTGAAGGCGTCCTCCCAGGCGCCTCCCTCGAGGAAGTCGGCAAGCGCCTCGCGGCGGACGTTGTCCCCGGTTCGCTCGTCGGGTTCTTCGACGGCGTCGTAGTCGCCGAGGTGCTGGGAGCCGTGAAGCGACGGGGGATCGGGAACCTCGACATCGAGTGACATACTGGGCCTACGTCGAGTATCCGGATAAGGATTCCCCGCCGTCGACTACCCCAGAGCGTTCCGAGCAGTCGACCGACTCCCGGCCGAGCAGTTTAGTCGCTAGGCCGCCTCGAGCGCCTGGGACGACAACGGGTACTCGACCGTTTTCCACTACGTCGAGAACGGCGAGGGATACGACACTAGCGACGGATTCTTCGATCAGGTCCGGGCGGACTGATCGCGGGCTGTCTGCCGGTCGCGGTCGGCCGGCGATCGCGGTCCCGTACAGTTATTTCAGCCGCTACACAACTAGCGCGTATGGCCAGCGGAAACGCCGGCGGCCGGGAGTATTCCCTCGTCGAACTGTTCGCCATGAAGTTCGTCCTGGCCGACGTCCTCATCATCGCTTTACTGCTGTTGGCTGGACCGATCTACGCTATTCTAGCTACTGCCGTGATCGTCCTCGGGGGACTGCTCCTGTGGTATCTCGCCGAGGGCGGGGGCGACGAGCCCGCCGTTTCCGAATCGTCCGCTTCGGCCGCCGAGTCCGATGCGGCCGCCGCTGAAACCGACCCCGTGACGACCTTACAGGAGCGATACGCCGCCGGCGAACTCTCAGACGCCGAGTTCGAGGCGAAGCTGGACCGACTGCTCGCGGCCGACGAACGGGCTGCCGATGCCGACGTCGAGACGGCGGACCTCTCACTCGAGCGCGAGCGCTGAGGCCATCCCAACACTCAATCGCCGGCCGGTCCTAGGGACGGCCGATGACCGACTACGAGGCGGCGATCCTCGACGTCGACGGGACGATCGTCCGGGGCGAGGAGTTGCTCCCCGGCGCGACCGACGGCTTACGCGCGCTCGAGGCCGCGGGCTGTTCGCGACTGCTCTTCTCGAACAACCCGACGCGGGGAAGCGATCACTACCGCGAAACGCTTGCGCCCCACGGAATCGATGTCGATCCCGAGACCGTCCTCACCTCCGCGACGGTGTCTGCCGAGTACCTCGCCGCCACCCACCCCGGCGAGCGCGTCTATCTCGTCGGCAGCGACCGGCTCGAGTCGATCCTCGCGGACGCGGCCGTCGCGCTGACGACCGAGCCCGACGAGGCCGAGGTCGTACTGGGGTCGTTCGACGAGACCTTCTCCTACGGCACCCTCTGGTCGGCCCTGCGGGCGCTCGAGGGAGACGTGCCGTTCTACGGCACCGACCCGGACGCGACGGTTCCGATCGACGACGGCGAGATTCCGGGTTCGGGCGCGATGATCGCCGCGATGGAGGCCGTCGCCGGCCGCGAGCCCGACGCGATCCTCGGGAAGCCCTCGTCGGTCGCGGCCACGGCCGCGATGGACCGGCTCGCGGCCGACCCCCGGAACACGCTGGTCGTCGGCGACCGGCTCGATACCGACATCGCGCTGGGGAATCGAGCGGGGATGGAAACTGCACTCGTCCTCACTGGCGTCACCGATCGGGCGGACCTCGCCGACGTCGGGGCCGACGCCGAACCCGATCACGTCCTCGAGTCGCTGGCCGCCGTCGACACGCTTCTCTGAGACGATCTGTCCCAATTTGCCGGTCCAACCGCAGGGTGGTCGCGGTTGCGCGGGAGCGACTTCCGGCGGGCCGTCTGCGACGCCTCGGGAGGTATATTTATCCGTGACTGTATCCATGTACGACACATGAGAGAACGAATCACAGCAGTGTTGTTGCGCGCTCGATACGCGGCCATCGGTGCAGCCGTCGGTGCAGCGATCGGCGGACTGTTCAGCCGCAACGCCGCGAGTACGGGCGGTGCGATCGGCGGGCTCGTCGGCGCGACCGTCGCCGACACCCGCGGCACGCTCGAGGGAACCCTCGAGGACCTCGGCGAACTCGACCCGCGGTCGACCGACGGCAGCGAGGAGTAACGCGACCGGGACGGTCCTCGTTTCGGGGACCCACGGACCCGTTTTTCGTTCGCACTGGATAGCGAACGGCGTTGTCACCGCGTGATAGACGAGAGTGTGGAGAACCGAGACCGGAACTGGTTCCGCGCCCGGCTCAGTCCGCCCGGCCCAGATCGTCCGCCAGCGCTTCCTGTCGGAGCTGTTCGCCTTCCTCGGTACTGACGGTCAGCTCGGGGACGGTCGTCGGCGTGTTGTCGTCGTCGATCGCGACGTAGACGAAGTACGACTCGGTAGTCCGTTCGCGCTTGCGGGTCTGGAGGTTCTCGCGCTCGGCGATCAGCCGGACCTTCACGCTCGAGGTCCCGGCGTCGTAGACGTAGGCGGTGATGTAGGCGGTATCGCCGACCGGGATCGGTCGCTCGAAGTTCATCTGGTTGACGCGGGCGGTGACACACATCTCGCCGGCAAACCGCATCGCCGACATCGCGCCGACTTCGTCCATCCACTTCATCACATTGCCCCCGTGAGCGACGTCCAACATATTGGCGTGGTTCGGCTGGACCATCTCCCGGTTCTCGATTACCGTCTCCATGAGGTCCGTCATCGGCGGACGTTTTCCCACGGCGACAATCAGTCTTACTCTCGGCGGACCGCGGACGACTCGAGCGACGTGTCGCCGGTTCCGGAGCGCTCATCGTAGATATTTTACAGGGGTTCGTGGTCCGATACTGGTAAAAGTCGCCGCCGAGTTGGGGCGAGTAATGAGCGATGCAGGCGAGGCCGACGTGCCGGAGCCGCCCGAGCCACCCGACCGCGAGCGTGGCTCCGTCCAGGTTCTCGGGACGGCACACGTCTCGCAGGCGAGCGTCGACGAGGTACGGGACACCATCGAGCGCGAGCGACCGGACGTGGTCGCGGTCGAACTCGACGAGGGCCGGTACAACCAGATGCAGGGCGGCACGCCCGACGACGTCGAGGCCGAAGACCTGCTCTCGGGCAACACCGTCTTCCAGTTTCTGGCCTACTGGATGCTGTCGTACGTCCAGTCGCGGCTGGGCGACCAGTTCGACATCGAGCCCGGAGCGGACATGCGTGCCGCGATCGAGGCCGCCGAGGAACACGGCAGCGGCGTCGCCCTGGTCGATCGCGACATTCAGGTGACGATCCAGCGGTTCTGGAGTCGGCTCACGTTCACGGAGAAGCTAAAGATGGTCGGCGGCCTCGCGCTCGGCATCACCGATCCCCGGACGCTCGGGCTGACGTTCGGCGCGATCGGCGGCCTGCTCGTCGGCTTTCTGGTCGCCGCGTTTATCGCCCCGCTGCTCGGGGTCGGTGACGTCTTGCTGCTCGGGATCACCGACGCCGCGACGCTGCAGTACGCCGGCGGCGCCGCCATCGGCGCGCTGGTCGGTGCCGTCGCCGGCCTGCTCGTCCTCCCGCCGCTCGAGTCGGCCGAAGAGTACACCGGCGGTCTCCTCTCGGGGTTCTCGATACGAGTTCTCGGGGGGATCGTCCTCGGCGTCGTCGCCTGTCTCGGGCTGGTCGCGACCGACACTTTCGTCGGCCCCTTCTCGGCGGCAAGTGTCGAGAGCGCCGGCATCTATGCGGTCCGCGGGAGTGCCGGAATGCTGGCGGGGCTCGGCGTCGGCGTCACGATCGGGGCGGTCGTCGGCCTCTTCCTCGACGCGGCCGGTGCCGACGTCGAGGAGATCGACGAGATCGATATCGAGGAGATGACCGACGGCGACGTGGTCGCCGCCATGATGGAGGAGTTCCGGCAGTTCAGCCCCAGCGGCGCGAACGCCCTGATCGACGAGCGCGACGCCTACATCGCATCGCATCTCAATGACCTTCGCGAGCAGGGGTACGACGTCCTCGCGGTCGTCGGGGCCGGCCACAGAGCCGGCATCGAACGCCACCTCGCGAACCCGGCGGAGATCCCCTCGCGGGAGTCGATCTCGGGGACTGCCTCGAGTCGCCGGTTCTCCCCGCTGAAGGTCCTCGGCTATCTCGTCATGGTCGGCTTCCTCGCGTTCTTCTTCCTGCTCATCATGGCCGGCGTCAGGAACGTCTTCCTGCTGAAGGTGTTCGCCGCCTGGTTCCTCTTTAACGGGATCTTCGCCTTTACGCTGGCGCGGCTGGCCGGCGCACGCTGGACCAGCGCGGGCGTCGGCGGCGCGGTCGCGTGGCTGACGAGCATCAACCCGCTGCTCGCGCCGGGCTGGTTCGCGGGCTACGTCGAACTCAGACACCGGCCGGTCAACGTCCGCGACATCCAGACGCTAAACGAGATCGTCGACGACACCGAGCGGCCGATCGACGAGGCCATGTCGGCGATGTTCGACGTGCCGCTCTTTCGGCTGATCATGATCGTCGCGCTGACGAACGTCGGGAGCATGATCGCGACCTTCCTGTTCCCCTTCGTCGTGTTGCCGTGGCTGGCCGGACCCGAGATCGGCGGCGTCGACGCGCTGATGGGCGAACTGTTCGAGGGGGCGAAGAACAGTCTCGAGCTGCTCCGGGGGCTGCTATGAGCCACCGAACGCGGGCCAGTTCCGAGCCCGAACTCACGTTCAGCGATCGGGAACAGCGCGATCTCGCGATCGCGTGGGTCACCCTCAGCGTCGCCTTCGCCCTGATCTTCGCGCCCGTCCACCGGGGCGAGGCGGTCGGCCTCTTCCTCACGATGGTCGTGTTGAGCCTCGTCACGGTCGGCGTCGCCTTCCTGCTTCACGAGATCGCCCACAAGGTCGTCGCGGTCGAGTTCGGGCAGGTCGCCGAGTTCCGGGCCGACTATCAGATGCTGTTTCTGGCGCTTATGGGCGCGCTCGTCGGCTTCCTCTTCGCCGCGCCCGGGGCCGTCTACCACCGGGGCCGGATCACCCAGCGGGAGAACGGACTGATCTCGCTTGCGGGACCGGTGACGAACCTCCTGCTTGCGCTACTCTTTCTCCCGCTGATGGTCTTCCCGACCTACCTCGGGACGATCGGCCAGATGGGCGTCGGGATCAACATCGTGCTCGCCGCGTTCAACATGATCCCCTTCGGTCCACTCGACGGCAAATCCGTTCTCAAGTGGCACAAAGGCGTCTTTGCGCTGGTGTTCGTTCCCAGCGTGTTGTTGGCGGCGATCATCATCTTCTACGTCGGACTGTTCTGATCGCGGACGGCTCGCTCGAGCGGACCGGTGACCTTTTGCTCGCCCCGAGAGGTCGTTGAGACATGACCGACTCAGCCGACGACGGGAGCGAGGAGCGGCTCACCTACGCCGAGACGGGCGTCGACATCGCAGCCAGCGAGGACGCGACCGCGGCCCTGCTCGAGGCCTTCGGGAGCGGCCTGCGGACCGAGTACGCCGGGATGATCGACATCGGTGACCGGTATCTGGCGCTGGCGACCGACGGCGTCGGGACCAAGCTGTTAGTCGCCGAAGCCGTCGAGGACTTCTCGACGATCGGGATCGACTGCATCGCGATGAACGTCAACGACCTCGTGGCCGCGGGCGTCGAGCCCGTCGCGTTCGTCGACTACCTGGCGATCGACGAACCCGACGAGGACCTGACCAACGGGATCGGCGAGGGGCTCGCGGTGGGGCTCGAGCAGGCGGATCTCACGATGCTCGGCGGTGAAACGGCAGTCATGCCGGAGGTCGTCAAGGGGTTCGATCTGGCGGGCACCTGTGCCGGCCTCGCGGCCAAAGACGAGATCTTCGCCGGGGAGGCCGCGGCCGGCGACGCGCTCGTCGGGTTTCCCTCGAACGGCATCCACTCGAACGGGTTGACGCTGGCCCGCGAAGCCGTCACCCGCGACCACGAGTACACCGACGCGTTCCCGCTGGACCCCGAGACGACGATCGGCGAGGAACTACTGCGGCCGACCCGGATCTACACCGATCTGCTCGAGCCGATGCGCGAGTGCGGTGTCCGGGCGGCGGCCCACGTCACCGGCGGCGGCTGGACGAACCTGCTGCGGATGGGCGAGTACGAGTACGTCGTCGACGATCCGCTGCCGGCCCAGCCGATCTTCGAGTTCGTTCAGGAGGAGGGCAACGTCTCCGACGAGGAGATGCACCGTACGTTCAACATGGGCACCGGCTTCGTCGTCGCGGTTCCTGAAGACCGGGCCGCCGACCTCGTCGCCGAGACCGACGGACGGATCATCGGCCGCGTTACGGACGGCGACAGCGTCGAGATCCGCGGCTGCTCGCTGTCCTGAACTCGGACCGTTCGAAAAGCGCGGCGGTGTCTCCGGATGGGCGGGAAGACGCGGCGCGGACGACACGAAATCAGGGGACCGACGGACGGCCGTGACGGTCAGACCGCCTGAACGGGGATGTCGGTGTGTCGCATCACCCGGTCGGCGACGCTTCCGAGCGGCGTTCGTCGGTCGTCAGTCGCCCCGCGTCGCCCCATCACGATCAGATCGGTGTCACGCTGTTTCGCGAGTGACGTGATCTCCTCCCAGGGGAGCCCCCGGTGGCACTCGCGGTCGACGTCGAGTCCCCGACCGCGGGCCCGGTCCGCGATCTCCTCGAGCATTTCGATGGCCTCGTCCTCGACTTCACGTGTTCGATCTCGGTACTACCCAGTGCCGGCGGCCGTCCGTGCCGGCGTTCGTCGACGACGTAGAGCAGCACGACGTCTGCGCCGTAGTTCTCGGCGAGGCTTAACCCCTGCTCGACCCCGCGGTTCGCCTGTTCGCTTCCGTCGGTCGGAATGAGGATCGTATCGTACATCAGCTATCACTCATCTGATGGTTCGATAGCAGCAGTGGTAAAACTAGCAGCCGTTCTCAGTACGTCGAAACCATCCTCGACGTTCCTACCCCCGACAGCCGTCGTTCACTGCGTGGCAGTCCGACCGAGCGGGACTCCCCGGCGCGGTCGGAATCCCCGTCGGCCGAGTGTTCCTGTCACCGGTCCGCGTCGCTCCCCGTGGCCGTCGCCGCACGAACCGTCTCGTACTCCGCGTCGCTGTAGGCGATGAACCGGACGTCCGCGAGCGAGTCGGGGTCGTAGCGCTCGAGTGCCGCACCGATGATCGCGGCCCCGTCTGCGAGGTCGAAGCCGGCAACGCCACAGCCAAGCGCCGGGATCACGAGCGAGCGACAGCCCAGTTCGTCGGCCGTCTCGAGGCTGTTGTACGTCGCGTCTCGAATGCTCTCGGCGGTCGCCCGTCCGTCCCCGCCGTGGGGCATCGCGGCGGCGTGGATAACGTAGTCGGCATCGAGGTCGTAGGCGTCGGTGACCGCGACGGCACCGAGGTCGACCGGCCCCTTCGCCATGGCCGCCTCGTTGATCTCCTCGCCCGCCCCGCGCCGGAGCGCGCCGGCGACGCCCGATCCCATCCGGAGGGTCGTCCCAGCGGCGTTGACCACGGCGTCGGCTGACTGTGCGGCGATGTCACCCTGAACGACCTCGTACTCCATATTCGGGCGTTCCGGATCGAGCGCAATGAAACTGACCGTGGGTGTGAGGTGGGCTCGCCTCAGTCGGTCCGGCCCCACTCCGGGCCCGCCGGCTCGGTCGGGAGGTCGGCGTCCGCGATCCCGTAGAACTTCTCGCGGCCGACCGGTGAGCGCAGTCGGACGACGCAGGTGTAGTCCGTGACCGAGAACGCCGTTACCGTTCGTGAGGACCGGCGGTGTTCGAGCGCGAAGAGCCGCTCAGCGTCGGCCTCGACGGTGACGCGGTTGCCGAGCGACCAACTCAACGACTCGATGCGGCCGGTATCAACATCGAACAGGTGAGCGATCAGTTCGCGACCGCGCCGGTCCCGTGCCCCCTGTGATCGATCCCCGTGTAAGCTCATGAGAACAACGTTTCACTCGAGCATGAAAAAGGACACTATATTCGCGTGACGGTACTGTGGTCGTCCAGAAACGCTATGATAGGCCGCCACAGCGTCGAATTCTTGATCGCGTTCGAGACCGGGAAGCGATCGCCCCGCTCCCGAGATCTTAGGCCGACCAAAACCTTTTTAGATTTAGGCTCACCTAACTCATCGTGATGGACGTACCCGCCCGCAGGGAGGAGCCCGAACTCGACGAGGACCAGGAGGAACCGGCGGCGGTCGTGACGAGCCACGAGACCCGCCCCGGAAAGACCGTCTTTACCGAACGCGACAACAGCGACGGCTGGATCGCGACCGATCTGACCGTCGACCTCGAGCGGTGAAGTCGTCGACGCTCGGGACCGACGATCGGTATCGACTACTGACTGCTCTCCGTTCTTCGTCGTTGGAAAAAACGCGGTTCCCGGTCCGATAGCCGCCGCCACGTCGGAGCCGTCGTCAGTGTGTCGCTTCCTCGAGGACCAGCGTATCGTCTTCGAGGTAGTGTTCGAAGTGGTGGCCGTCCTCCTCGAGGTCGACGAGGATCTCCCGGAGGATCTCGGCGGTGGCGTGGTCGCCGAGGTTCTCCGCGAGTTCGATGCTATCGCGCATCGACTCGATGATGTCGCCGTACATCTCGAGGTCGTTCTCGAACATCGTGCGGACGTCGTAGACGTCCTCGCCCTCGAACTCGACGGTGGCGCGCTCCTCCTGGTTCGCCGGCCCGGAGACGGGGACGCCGCCAAGCGCCTGCGCGCGCTCGGCGATGATGTCCGCACCCTCCTCGACGTGTTCGTAGGCCTCCTCGAGGAACTCGTGGAGCGGGAGGAACTCCGCGCCTTCGACGGTCCAGTGGTGCTTTTTGAGCTGGTGGTAGAGGACGTAGGCGTTAGCCAGTTCCGTGTTCAGTGCGTCGACGATCTGTTCGGCCTTCTCCTGCTCGAGGCGAAGCTCGTTCTCCTCGACGGTGTCGGCCGACTGGCGAACGGTCTTTTGGGTACTCATCCTACTCCCAAGTACGGACGCGTTCCACTTAAAGACTTCCCTTGAGAAAACATTTCTTTGGTATACCTAAAGATCTGTTTTTGATTAGGGCACTACGATTCCCTCAGTAGCTACGAAACGTATCATCGAACGACACCGTCAAGCGAATCTCTATTTTTTCGAGCCTGAGTAAACATTTTCAGTGGGGAGGGCGAAGGGACGCGTATGGCAACCGGAATCGCACAGCGGCGGGAGCGGCTCTACGTCGACGGTGAGTGGATCGAAACCGAGAACGCACTGTCGGTCTCGGACCTCGCCGACGGCGGGGCCTTCGCACAGGTAGCTGCCGCGGGGCCGGACCACGTGCGCACCGCACTCGAGGCCGCCCACGAGATCAAACCGCGCATGCGGGAGACGACCGTCGTCGAGCGCGCCGAGTGGTGCGAGACGATCGCCGACCGGCTCCGCGAGCGCGAGGAGGAACTCGCAGAAGTGATCGTCCGCGAGGCGGGCAAGCCGATCTCGTCGGCCCGCGGCGAGGTCGGGCAGGCGGCCGAGCGGTTCGACCGGGCGGCCGAGGAGGCACGCACCATCGTCAGTAAGGGCGAGTACCGCGAGGGCTCGACGGCGGGCCACGAGGGCTGGCAGGCGATCGTCAAACACGAGCCGATCGGTACGGTGCTGTGTATCACCCCCTACAACTATCCGCTGGCGACGACGGCCTTGCAGGTCGCGCCCGCGATCGCAGCCGGTAACAGCGTCCTGCTCAAGCCCGCGAGCAAGACGCCGGTCTCGGCCGCGATCCTCGCCGACGTCATCGCCGACGTCGACGGGATCCCCGACGGCGCGTTCAACTTCGTCCCCGGCGAGGCGAGCGAGATCGGCGACCTGCTGGCCGGCGACGACCGCGTCAACGCGATCGCGATGACCGGCTCCTCGGGCGCAGGCAAACACGTCGCCCGCGAGAGCGGGATGGTCAACCTCCACATGGAACTGGGCGGCAACGCCCCGGCAATCGTCTTCGATGACGCCGACCTAACCGACGTGGCGGGGGACTGCGCCAAGGGCTCGTTCAAGTACGCCGGCCAGCGCTGCTCGGCGATCTCCCGTGTCCTGGCCCACGAGTCGGTCCACGACGACCTCGTCGACCTGATCGACGGCCAGATGGACGCCTGGCAGGCCGGCGACCTCTTCGACGAGGACACCGCCGTCGGCCCGCTCATCAGCGAGGACCAAGCTGACTGGGTCGCGGAACTCGTCGAGGACGCCGTCGAAAAGGGCGCGGAGATCGTCCGCGGGGGAAGCCGTCGCGCTCCCGAGGGCGTCCCGGACGAACTCGCCGACCAGTTCTTCGAGCCGACGCTGCTGGCGAACGTGCCCCACGACGCCCGCATCGTCGACGAGGAACAGTTCGGCCCCATCGCCGCGATCACCACCTTCGAGGACGAGGCCGAGGCCCTCGAGATCGCGAACGGTTCCGATCTCGCACTCGACGCCGCGGTCTTCACCAGCGACTACAAGCGCGCGATGCGGATGGCCGAGCGCATCGACGCCGGCGCGGTCCGGATCAACGGCGCGCCGAGCCACGGGCTGGGCGACGTGCCCTTCGGCGGCAACAAGGACTCGGGGATCGGCCGCGAGGGACTGGACGCCTCGATCCACGCGATGATGCGCGAGAAGAGCATCGTCCTCTAGATAGCCAGCACGATCGTCGGCGTCTCGTCGCCCGATGCTAACCCGATCCTTTAGAACGAGTACGTGCGCGTGGCGACGACGACCTCCGCCTCGCTGTTGCTGGCAACGACGGTGATCTCTCCCGATGCACCGGATTCGTATTCGAGCGTCGCGGCTTGACCCACCTCGGTCAACACCTCGCGGCGTCCGTCCTCGTCGCGCACTTCGAGGCGATCGACGTTCTGCCCCGACACGTACGTCACGGTAACGGTGTTCGATCGGTAATCCGGCTCGATGTCAACCCCCACTTGCGGCGGTGATGACGGTGGACTACGGCCGCGTTCGGCAAACAGATCCTGAAACGTGTACGATTCGATCGGGATCGTTTTGCTCGCAATGCCGACGGTCCCGTCCGTTTCGATCGTTACGTCCTCTCCGACGCTTTGCCCGAACTCGTCGGTCTTCTCGGGGTCGGCGTGTGCCTGAACGAGCGAATACCTCGCCGTGTCAGCGTCGAGCGACCACGTATACGCGACGCCGGCTCCGCCCGACTTGGCCTCACTTTGCCGTTCGTGTTCTCCCCAAACGAAGGTGCTCGAGCCGATGTGGTCGGCCATCGGTGCGAAGTTCACGTTCGAATCGATGCGCCGATCGGCCCCGTCGACGCCCGCCGCGAGAAGGGCCTCGAGCGTCGCGCCGTCGGACGGGCTCACGACGAGCGTCTCCGACGAGACGGCGACGGCGACATCGTCGCGCTCGAAGCGCTCGAACTCGCCGGCCGCGGACTCGAGGGCCGTATCGACCGCGTCGGGATCGAACGAGCCGGTGACGACGACGTTTCCGGCGACGCCCTTCGAGCCGAATCTGCAAACCGAGTCGACCGCCGGCTCGCCGTCCGCCAATTGCTCGACGAACTCGCCGCTTCGTCCGTCGGGGAGCGTCGGGACGTCCTCGATCACGTCCGGCTGCAGGCTGTCTTCGAGCCCTCGGACCGTCGTGAGGTCGCGGTAGTGAAAGAGGAGTTCGGCACTTCCCGTCGCGGGTACCCACCGCTCGAGCGGCGTGAGGTCGGCCGTCCCGTCGGTCGTTCCGTCGACCTCGTTGTCCCCCTCGGTCGCATCGTCGCCGTCGGAACCGTTGCCGAACGTATCGAGGCAGCCGGCACCGAATACGGCGATCCCCGTGGTCGCAGCCGCGCTCGACAGTAGTCTTCGTCTCCGAATTTCTTTCATGATAATATAACGGCGTTGTAACTACGACGATATATAGCCACAGCGTTTCGATCGCTCGGGCCGTCGGATCGGCTCGCGCCGTCGACGCATCTACTGTGATCGACGGTGTACATCGAGTATGTCCCACGACGTACTAATCGCCGGCGAGACGCTCATCGATTTCGTCCCCGAGCGAGCGGGATCGCTCGAGGACGTCGCCGGCTTCGAGCGCCGCCCCGGCGGTGCGCCCGCGAACGTCGCCGTCGCGCTCGCCCGCCTCGAGGAGCTGCCGCTGTTCTGGACCCGGGTCGGGGCGGATCCGTTCGGCCGGTATCTCGAGCGGACGCTGGCCGACCACGGGATTCCCGACCGGTTCGTCGAGCGGGACTCCGGGGCGAAGACGACCCTCGCGTTCGTGACTCACGACGAGACCGGCGACCGCGAGTTCACCTTCTACCGGGACGGGACCGCGGATACCCGCCTCGAGCCCGGGCGGGTCGACGATGCGACGCTTTCGGACTGCGAGTGGGTCCACGCCGGCGGCGTGACCCTCTCGAGCGGTTCCGCGCGTGAGGCGACGCTCGACCTGCTCGAGCGGGCCGCGGCCGCCGACTGTACCGTCTCCTTCGATACAAACCTGCGGAGCGAACTGTGGCCCGACGAGGGGGCGTTCGCAAGCGTGGTCGGGGACGCGCTCGCACACGTCGACGTCTGTCTCGCGACGGTGTCGGAACTCGAGGCGCTGGGATACGAAGGCGAGTCCGCGACGGCGCTCGCTCGAGCGGCGGTCGAGGAGGGGCCGGTCCACACCGCGTTCGTCACCCGCGGCAGCGAGGGCGCGGTCGCCGTCGCGAGCGCGGACGCGCCGTGGCCGGCGGCGACGGTCGAGCATCTCGGGTTCGCGGTCGACGTCGTCGACACCACGGGCGCGGGCGACGCCTTCGTCGCCGGGGCGATCGCCGCCCTGCGAGACGGCGACGACCTCGAGGCCGCGGTGGCCTTCGCGAACGCGGTCGGAGCGCGGGCGACTACCGCTGCCGGTGGGATGACGGCGTTGCCGACCCGCGCCGAGGTCGCCGCGCTGCTCGAGGCGGAGTGAGCGCCGGCGCCGTGTGGTTGCAAGCCGGAGTGGTATCCGAGTTTGCGTCGGACAACGAGTATGGGTATCAACGTCCGCGGTGCGGTCCCGTTCGCGAAGTCGGTCGTGACGGGGATCAGCGAGAAGAACGTGACGTTCATGGCCGCCGGTATCGCGTATCAGGCATTCATCTCGCTGATCCCGTTGCTCGTCCTCGTGTTCTTCCTCGTCGCCTTCGTCGGGGACGAGGCGCTGGCCCAGCAGGTGTCGTCGATCACCGAGGGCTTTCTCCCCGAGAGCGGACAGGTGATGCTCGAGCAGGGGATCGAGGGCGACACCGGCAGCGTCGGCACCTCGCTCATCGGGATCGTCGCGCTCCTGTGGGGGTCGCTGAAGATATTTCGGGGGCTGGACACCGCCTTCTCGGAGATCTACGCGACGACCGACGAGAACTCGCTGGTCGATCAGCTCCAGGACGGGGCCGTCGTCTTCGGCGCGGTCGGGATCGCGCTGGTCGCCGCGGCCCTGACGACCATCGCCTTCGCCGTCTTCCCGACGATCCCCTTCCTCGGGCTGTTGAACCCGCTGTTGCTCGTCGTCGGGCTGACGCTCGCGTTCCTGCCGATGTACTACCGCTTTCCCGACGCCGACCTCTCCGTCCGGCAGGTGCTGCCGGGCGTCGTCGTCGCCGCGGTCGGCTGGGCGCTCCTCCAGTCGCTCTTCCAGGTCTACGTCGCCCTCTCGAGCAGTTCCGAGTCGGCGGGGCCGATCGGCGCGATCCTGCTCCTGCTGACGTGGCTGTACTTCGGCGGGCTGATCCTGCTGGTCGGGGCCGTCGTCAACGCGACGCACTCGGGCCACATCGAGATCGACTCCGACGAGAGCGGGGACGAGTCGCTCGAGGGCATCCCCGAGGACGCCGAGCGCGAGCCGTTCGTCGACGACGGCCGGCGCGAACGCGAGCGCCTCGAGGCGCGACTGGCCGCCCTCCGGCGGGAACGGGACCAACTTCGGAACGATCGAAAGGCCCAGCGCAGCCGTCGCTACCGGCTCGAGGACCGCGTCGACGACCTCGAGGCGCGGGTCGACTCCCTCGAGACCGAAAACCGCGACCTCGCCGCGGAGAACGAGCGGCTCCGGCGCGAACTCGCGGCCAGCCGGGGACCGTGGCGACGACGGCTACGGGGCGCGCTTTCGCGAGTCCGGACGCTGAACGTCGGCGTCCTCGAGGACCGGCGCGAATAGGCTCGACGGCTGGGCTACAGTTCGGAAGAGACCGCCGTCTCGTTTCGAACTGACCGAGCATATGCGGTGGCGCGCGCTGTCGGTCGACCGAAGCGCTAGCGAGGTCGACCGATGACACTGCGCGAGGGATGAGCGAACGAGCGTAGCGAGTGAGCGAATCGGTTGGGGAGGGCGTGGCAACGCCCTGTTGCCACGATAGCAGGGCTCCTTTTCGACGGTCACCGGCCGAATCGTCACGCAAACGGTCATGCTTGGCGTTCGTAACCGGAGTCGAGACGCATTAGTGGCTTCCCGCCCCACCGCAACCCGTGTCCCATCCAGTCCGGGCCGCCCGGCGGTACGTCCAGCGCGACCACGCGTCGATCGTCAGCGGGATCGACGCCTGTGCCGACGCGGTCGCCGAGCCCTGGGATACCGCCCGCACCACCGACGCCGACGCCGTCACCGACGGGCTCCACCGGGCGCTCGAGGAGACCGGCATCCTCGAGTCCCTGCCCGGCGTTCTCGCCGGTGCCGTCGACGCGACCGGCCACGAGCTGCGGGCCCGTCCCGTCGCGGGGCCGCCCTACGTCGTCGTGACGAGCCGCGGCCCCGTCCTCCGGGCGACCATCGATCCCGGCCGACTGGTGATCCGCTTCGACGCCTTCGAGGTGGTCCGCGATTCCGAGCCGGCCCACCCGCCCGCCTACCGCCGCCGCGACGGGGTCGAACTCGCCGTCTCGCTCGAGTGAGACGGTTCGCTGTACCGATGTACCGGTGCGACCGCGACACGGCTTGCGGTGGCACCGGAAATGACGTACAGCGGACCGTCTGACCGACGCGATGCTCACCGCCCTCGATTCGCACCGTCCGCGACTCGACGCTAGTAACTCAGACCGCTATTCCACCACGATTTGTTAACAGACGTCGTCACCGACGCCACTTGTTAATAACTTTGCCCATCGAGATAATAACTCTTATACCCCGACGGACCGACGTTCGGGTATGAAGCTGACACGACGCGCGCTGGTGAAAGCGGGAGCCGGTGCGGTCGCGACGGGTGCGATCGCCGGCTGTCTCGACGATATCGACCCGGCGAGCGCCGAGATCGACGACGGTTACGCGGCCTTCTTCACCCTCTGGGACTGGGCCGAGCGGGTAAGCGGCGACGCGATCGACTTCGAGAACCCGGTCGGCACGGGCGAGGCCGGCCACGGCTGGCAACCGAGCGGCGACCTCACCCGGAACGTCGCCGACACCGGGGCCTTCGTCTACCTCGATACGCCCGAGTTCTCGTGGGCCCAGGACCTCGCGGCGACCCTCGAGGCCGACTACGACACCGTCGCCGTGATCGACGGCCTCGAGGGACTGGAAGACCGACTCCTCAGGTGGGGCCACGAGGTCGACACCGGAGGTCACGACGGGAACGATCACGACGAGACCGAAAGCGACGACCACGAGGGCCACGATCACGACGAGACCGACTACGACCCCCACGTCTGGCTCGACCCCGTCATCGCGGGGGAGATCGTCGACACGATCGCGACCGGGCTGGCCGACGCCGATCCGGACAACGCCGACACCTACGAGGAAAACGCCGCGGCGTACGTCGCCGACCTCGAGTCGCTGGACGAGCGACTGCAGGACCTCTTCGAGTCGGCCGATCGCCGGACCGCCGTCTTCGCCGGCCACGACTCCTTCACCTATCTGCAGGATCGATACGGGTTCGAACTGCACACGCCCGTCGGCGTCTCGCCCCAGGAGACGCCGTCGTCGGGAGAGATCTCCGAGACGATCTCGCTCATCGACGACGAGGGGATCGAGACGGTCCTCTACGACCCCTTCGAAGCGCCCGACGACGAGTATCCCCAGCTCGTCGAGACGCTGTTGCGGGACAGCAACGCGACCGACGCGATGCCGTTGAGCCACCTCTCGGGGACCCTCTCGACGTGGGAGGAGGAGGGCTGGGGGTACCGCGAGCAAATGGAAGAAATAAACCTCCCCGCGCTCAGAGAGGTATTAGACGCACAGTGACCGTCGTCGACCTCGAGAACGTGACCTTCGCCTACGGCGAGCAGCCGGCCGTCCGCGACGTCTCACTGACGGTCTCGGACGGCGATTTCCTGGGACTGATCGGCCCGAACGGCTCGGGCAAGACGACGCTGCTCCATCTCATGCTCGGGCTGCGCAGCCCCGACAGCGGCTCGATCGAGCTGTTCGGCGAGCCGGTGTCGTCGTTCGAGGACGGCGAGCGCATCGGCTACGTCTCCCAGCAGGCGACCAGCGGCGGCGGCTCGATGCCGGTCACCGTCCGCGAGGTCGTCACCATGGGCCGGTTCGCCCACGCGGGCCACGGCCGGCTGACCAACGGGGATCACGCGGCCGTCGACGACGCCCTCGAGACGGTCGGCATCGCCGACCTCGCGGACCGACAGATCAACGCGCTCTCGGGCGGCCAGCGCCAGCGGGCCTACATCGCGCGGGCGCTGGCCTCCGAGGCCGACCTGCTGGCGCTGGACGAGCCCACCGTCGGCGTCGACGCCGAGTCCCGCGACGCCTTCTACCAGCTGCTCGAGTCGCTCAACGAGGACGGAATCACGATCATCCTGATCGAACACGACATCGGCGTGGTCACCGACCGGGCGAGCCGGATCGCCTGTATCAACACCGAACTCTACCACCACGGTGACACGGAATCGTTCGTCGAAAGCGACGCTCTGACCGAGGCCTACGGCGCGAGCGGCCAGGTCGTTCACCACCACCACTGACCATGTCGACTCGCTCTCCCCTTCGCCGACGGCTCGAGCGTATCGGGATCGGTCTGACCGCGGTTCTGGCGGTGGCGATGGTCGGCCTACTGGCGATCGATGCGCTCCGTTCGTATCCGGTCGTGGACGTGATCTACGAGCAGGCCCGGATCGCGGGCTGGTGGCTCGATCACTACCTGGGGACGAACGTCTTCTACCATCCCTTCATGTGGCGCTCGATCGCGACGGGGATCCTGATCGGCGTCGTCGCGCCGCTTGTCGGGACCTATCTCGTCCACCGCGAGATGGCCCTGATCGGCGAGACGCTGGCACATACTGCGTTCGCCGGCGTTGCCGTCGGGCTCGTGGTGAGTTCGATGACTGGCTGGAGCGGCTCGCTGCTGCTCGTCGCACTGGTCGTCGGCATCCTCGGCGCGCTGGGCGTCCAGTGGCTGGCCGAGCGGACCGACACCTACGGTGACGTCCCGATCGCGATCATGCTGACCGGGAGCTTCGCCGTCGGCACGCTCATCATCAGCTACGGCCGCGGGATGACCGGGTTCAACGTCGAGGGCTATCTCTTCGGGAACATCTCGGTCGTCACCCCCTCGGGGGCGCGGCTGATGGCCGTCATCAGCGTCGTCGTCGTCCTCGTCACCGTCGCGACCTACAAACAACTGCTTTTCATCACCTTCGACGAGCAGGCCGCCCGCGTCGCGCGACTCAACGTCACCTGGTACAACACCTTACTGATCGTGATGACGGCCGTCGTCGTCGTCGGCGCGATGCAGATCCTCGGCGTGATCCTCGTCGCCGCAATGTTGGTCGTTCCCGTCGCGACCGCGACGCAGGTCGCCCACAGCTTCCGCGAGACGCTGACCCTGTCGATCCTCGTCGGACAGGTCGCGGTCATCGGCGGCTTCGCCCTCTCGATCTCGCAGGGGCTGCCCACCGGCGGCTCGATCGTCGTCGTCGCGATCGCCTGCTACCTGCTCGCAATCTTCGCCTCGAGTCGCTCGACGGCCGCGATCTCGACGCACTGAGCCCGTTCACGAACCGGATTTCGCGCGCACCTCGTCGACGAGCTGTGCGAGCGCGCCGACGCCGGAACAGAGGATGCCGATCGGAACGAGCAGGAGACCGATCCCGAGCCCGTATCCGGGAACGAAGACATCGAACACGTGCGCGATCAGCATGGGGACGATCAGCACGACGACCGAGAGGCTCCCGACGACGGCCCCGGTCGTGAGCAACTGTCGCGACCGTTCCGACGGCTCCCGGACGCGGTCGACGAGGAACAACAGACCCGCTTCCGCGAGCGTGACGATCCCGACGGCGACACACAGTAGCACGAAGAGTCCGGTGAGGCCCGCCGCGAACCCGTCACCGGGCGGGTTTTCCGGGATCGTTTCGACGTACAGTACCGCGGTCACGAAACTGAGGACGGCCAGCAATGCGGTGATGGCGGCGATCGGTCGGGAACGTGGCTGAGACATCGGAGGGACATAAGTCTATTTGACATATCGAACTGATAACTGTACCGACCCGGTCGGTCTCGATGTATCGCCCGCTCGAGACACGGCATCGATTCCGACTCGGGAGACCGGCCCGAACACGGTCCGTCACCGGGACTCGAGTCGGCTTCGACCCCGGTAATTACGTGATCCTGCGCCGATACGTTCGTATGCGCAGTCGATCGACCGGCGTCCTCACGAGCGCGGTCCTCGCGTTCGCCGGCGGCTACGTTCTCTGGCCAGCCGGGTACGTCTACTGGACTCGAGTTGCGGACGTACTGGGTGAGCCGCTGACCCTCGCGCTCGTCGCGTTACTCGCCGCGGCCGGCGGCGCGGTCACCACCCTCCGTCTGGCGGTCCCACTCGCCGAACTCGTCGCCGGCAGTGTGATCGCCTACGCGGTCGGACGGTCACCCCACGACGATGAGCCACCAGTTCCGGCCGCCCCGAGTGAGGGTCGCCTCTCGAGCGCGGCGTTCCGACGCCCGGTACCGGATGGCGGGAACACGCCATATGCTTAACACGCTACCCGGACAACCATCAATCGATGGGACGGTTATCCGCACTCTTCGATCCCGAGACCGTCGCCGTGGTCGGCGCGACCGACCGCGAGGGCGCGGTCGGCCGGGCGATCCTCGAGAACCTGCGAGACGGGTTCGACGGCGAGGTCGTTCCGATCAATCCCTCGCGCGAGACGGTTCTCGGGCTCGAGTGTTACGAGGACGCGACGAGCGCGCCGCCGATCGATCTGGCGGTGGTCGTAGTACCGCCCGACATCGTCATCGAGGCGATTCGGGACGTGGCCGACGCCGGCACCGAGAACGTCGTCGTCATCACGGCCGGCTTCTCGGAGACGGGCGGCGAGGGTGCCGAACGCGAACGGCGACTGCGCGAGATCGCCGCCGAACACGACCTCAACGTCGTCGGCCCGAACAGCCTCGGTATCATGGCCACCGAAAACGGGATGAACGCCACTTTCGGCCCCGAAGACGCCCGGGAGGGCTCGATCTCCTTTATGAGTCAGTCCGGGGCGTTCATCACCGCCGTGCTGGACTGGGCCAACGAACAGGGGATCGGCTTTCGAGACGTCGTCTCGCTGGGCAACAAGACCGTTCTCGACGAGACGGACTTCGTCCGCGAGTGGGGGTCGGATCCGAACACCGACGTCATCATCGGCTACCTAGAGGACATCGACGACGGGCAGGGCTTTCTCGAGGCCGCCCGCGAGGTCACCGCCGACACCCCGATCGTCCTCGTCAAGTCCGGCCGCACCGATGCCGGCGCGCAGGCGGCCTCCTCACACACCGGCGCGATCGCCGGCAGCGAGCGGGCCTACGAGGCCGGCCTCGAGCAGGCTGGCGTCCTCCGGGCTCGCTCGGTCCAAGAACTATTCGACTCCGCGCGGGCGCTGGCCGGCCTGCCCGAACCCGAGTCCGATGGCGTCGCCGTCGTCACCAACGCCGGCGGCCCCGGCGTCCTCACGACCGACGCCGTCGGCGACTCGACCCTCGAGATGGCCAGCTTTGCCGACGAGACGATCGATCGACTCGCCGCGGCGATGCCCGACGAGGCCAACGTCTACAACCCGATCGACGCGATCGGTGACGCCGACGTCGAACGGTTCGGCGAGGCCTTGGAGATCGCCCTCGAGGACCCCAACGTCGGTAGCGCGGTCGTCGTCGCCGCGCCGACCGCTGTTCTCTCCTACGACGACCTGGCCGAGACGGTCATCGAGAAGCTCGAGACCCACGATACGCCGGTCGTCACGTGCCTGATGGGCGGCAAGCGGGCCCGCGACGCCGAGGCGACGCTGCGCGAGTCGGGGATCCCGAACTACTTCGATCCCTCGCGGGCGGTCTCTGGACTCAACGCGCTCGCGCGGTTCCGGGATATCCGCGAGCGGACGGCCGACGAGCCGGCGACGTTCGACGTCGACCGCGAGCGCGCCCACGAGATCCTCGCCCGGACGAAACGCCGCGACGACAACCGCCTCGGCGTCGAGTCGATGGAGTTGCTCGAGGCCTACGGGATCCCGACGCCGCGGAGCGAGATCGTCGACGATCCGGACCGCGCCCGCGAGGTCGCCGAATCGATCGAGGGCGATGTCGTCATGAAGATCGTCAGCCCCGACATCTCCCACAAATCCGATATCGGCGGCGTCAGAGTCGGCGTCAGCGACGCGGACGTCGCCGACACCTACGAGGACGTGGTCGCACGGGCGCGAAACTACCAGCCCGACGCGACGATCGTCGGCGTCCAGATCCAGGAGATGCTCGATCTCGAGGCGTCGACCGAGACGATCGTCGGGATGAACCGCGACCCGCAGTTCGGTCCGCTCGTCCTGTTCGGGCTCGGCGGGATCTTCGTCGAGATCCTCGAGGACACGTCGGTTCGGGTCGCCCCGTTCGGCGAGGCCGAGGCCCGCGAGATGGTCGACGAGATCCAGGCCGCGCCGCTGTTGCGCGGCGCACGCGGCCGCGAGCCGGCCGATATCGACGGCGTCGTCGAGACGATCCAGCGGCTTTCACAGCTGGTGACCGACTTCCCGTCGATCCTCGAACTCGACATCAACCCGCTCGTGGCGGGCCCCGATGGCGTACAGGCGATCGACCTGCGGCTCACGGTCGATCCGGACGACCTCGACACGACAGACCCATGACCGATCCAGACTCCGATCCCACGACCGCTGACAGCGAGACGACCACCGACACCGACGACGCGACCACCGCCGTTCGCGGCGACCCCGACACGCTGCTCGTCAGTTCGCTCGAGGCGAGCGCCGGCAAGACGGCGATCACGCTGGCGCTGGCCCGCCTCGCGGCGGCCGACGAGGGCGACAGCGTCGGCTACATGAAACCCAAGGGGACTCGCCTCCAGAGCAACGTCGGGAAGACCTTAGACGAAGACCCGCTGCTCGCCCGCGACCTGCTCGAGTTGGCGGCCGAACTCCACGACCTCGAGCCGGTCGTCTACTCGCCGACGTTCATCGAGCAGGCGATCCGCGGCCGCGAGGACCCCGACGAACTCCGCGAGCGGGTCCAAGAGGCGTTCGAGACGCTTGCGGCCGACCGCGACCGCATGTTCGTCGAGGGCGGCGGCCGCTACGACGTCGGCGGCATCGTCGACCTCGCGGACCCCGACGTGGCGGAACTGCTCGACGCCCGGGTCCTGCTGGTCGCCCCCTACGAGATCCCGGCGGACGTCGACGACGTCATCGCCGCCGCCGACCGGTTCGGCGACCGCCTCGCCGGCGTCGTCTTCAACGGCGTCTCCGATGCGGCCTACGACGGGCTCGAGACCGACGTCGTCCCGTTCCTCGAGGGACGGGGGATTCCGGTCCACGGCGTCCTCCCGAGCGAGCGGGAGCTATCGGGCGTGACCGTCGCGGACCTGGCCGACGAACTCGGGGCCGAGACCCTCGTCGCGGACGGGGCCGAAAGCTACGTCGAGCGCTTTACCGTCGGCGCGATGGGGGCCGACAGCGCCCTGCGACACTTCCGCCGGACGCGAGACGCCGCCGTCATCACCGGCGGCGATCGAGCCGAGATCCACACCGCGGCGCTCGAGGCCCCCGGCGTCCGCTGTCTCATCCTCACCGGCGGTCACCGGCCCTCGAGCGCGATCACCGGGAAAGCCCGGGAGAAGGGCGTCCCGATCCTGTCGGTCCGGACGGACACGCTGACCACCGTCGAGCGCGCGGAAGACGTCGTCCGCAGCGGCCGGACCCACACCGCCGACACCGTCGACCGCATGCAGCGGCTGCTGTCGGACCACGCCGACGTCGACTCGATCCTGGGATAAGCCACCGGAGGATTCCCAGCGGCGCTCGCCTTGCCGATCTATCGATCCGTATTCGTCGGTTTCGATGCGCATCGATGAGAGGTATTAATTAATCATATTGAATGAGTTCTATTATAGTCGCTCAAACATACGCTCGAAGTATGACGCAGCGTCCTGTTAGTGATCTACTCGCCCTCGTTTCGTCGCTACTCATGGTCCTTTGGCTGTGTCTGTTTTCGAACGGCAACGTGCTGTTAGCGGTCGGCTTTCTTGGTCTCGCAGTCCTTTCCGGGTGTAGGCTCTTCTCGGATCGGTTTCGGGCCGTCTCGGCGGACCGGTCGGAACTCTATTATGCGGTCCTTACGCTCGTTGCCCTTACTCTCGCGATCGGGGTCGCAGTCTGGGCGGCGTGACACGCGACGCGGATTCGCCGCCGGTAGTCCATGACGTGCCACAAGTATCGGACGGTGACTGTCACGTCTGACCAAGAATTAAGAGTCCGCCACGCATGGGGGCAGACATGGACGACACACCCCAAGAGATCACCTCCCTTGTCGGCCGCGAGGTCTACTCGAACAACGGCGTCTTCGTGGGCGAAGTCGAGGATCTCCGACTGAACATCGACGGCGAGGCCGTCTCCGGCCTCGCGCTTGCGAACCTGAACAGCGAACTGTTCGCCGAGGAAGCTCGGACCGGACAGGGCATCATCGTCCCCTACCGCTGGGTCCGCTCGGTCGGCGATATCATCCTGATCAACGACGTCGTCGAACGGGTTCGCGAACCGGACGAGGAAGAAGACGAACTGCTGGCCTGATCGGATTCCGTTTCGCGGCGCTTAGCTCCCGTTCGAGCCTTCGCTCCCGCCGCCCTCGACGCCCATCGCGTCGAACAGCGTCCGTTTGACTGCTTCTTCGGTCAGCTCGAGCAGGGTATCCCGCGTGTCCTCCGAGATCTCGATCCCGGTGAAGATACCAAGCGGGATCTCCGCGCTGGCTTGCGTCGAGTGGCCCGCGGTCTCGCCCATCTCGCCGTAGGCGTCCTCGAGTACCTTCCCGATGTTGATGCGGATGTCCTTCGAGCGACCGGCGAGGAAGATCGTCTCGTCGGCGATCCCGAAGACCGCGGTCGTGGTCACGCCCTCGAGGTTCAGCAGGTGGCTGGCGGCCTGGGTCAGTGCCTCGCGATCGCGGACGATGCCGGCGTTGGAGATGAGGTGACTCCCCTGAACGTCGCGGTTGGTGATCGCCTCCGCGAGGACGTCTAAGGTTTCGGGTGACATCGACGGCGACTCGACCTGTTCTAGGGTGTCGTGGTTCGCGAAGGGGTAGAGATAGGCCGCGGCGGTCAGGTCGGCAGGGGTGGTGTCGCGTTTGAAATCCAGGGTCTCCGCGCGGATGCCGTAGAGCAAGGCGGTGGCGACCTCCTCGGAGACGTTCATGTCGAACTCCTGGATGTACTTCGTCATGATCGTCGACGTCGAGGACATGTTCGGCCGAATGTCGACGAACTCGGGTTCGGACTCGGATTCGGACTCGTTGTGGTCGATGACGATGTCGACGGGCAGTTCCATCTCGCCCGCGGTGCCGTGATCGACCAGGGCGACGGTGTCGTAGACCGATTGGTCCTCGATCTCGTCCCACTGGACCAGATCGATCCCCAGCAGGTTGACGAACGCGCGGTTCTCCTGGTGGCCCACGTCACCCAGATAGATGATGTCCGACTCGATGCCGAGGTGGTCGGCGATCGCCTGCAGGGCCGCCGCCGACGCGATCGAGTCCGGGTCGGGGCTGTCCTGCGTGACGATCGCCAGCCGCGTCGCCGTCTCCTCGACGAGATCCGCCAGCTTGCCCGCGTTGTACTCGAGTTCGCCCGATTCCAGCGCCCGCAGGGCGGATTCGGCGATCACCGAGGAGGGGTTAATGACGATGTCGGCCCCGAGTTCGGAGAGTTCGTCGCCGGAGACGGGGTCGCTCGCGCGTGCGACGACGAACTGACTGTCGTCGGCCGCGCGGATGTGTTCGACGGCGCGTTTGTTCGATTCGACGTCGGAGGCCAGAATGAGGACCACGTCTCGATCGGCCACCAGTTCCGCGGCCTCCGGCTCGCGGATGTCGGCCCGACGGGCGTCTAAGTCCTGATCGCGCAGCGACTCGACGCGGCTCTCGTCGCGGTCGATGATCCGCACGTCCTTGCCCTGTTCGACGAGTTCCTCCGCCACGGCGTATCCCACGCTCCCGCAACCCAAGATAGCGTAATCGGAGATGGACGAAATCGTAACCCCCGTACTCATTGCCCGAGTGGTCGGACCCACCGCACTTAACCCTCCCGAAGAGTGGTACGTCCTGAGAGCCGACCTGCACGACTCGAGGGATGTACGCTCGTGGATCACTGCCACGGCACCGACCAAGGGAAACGTATTTGAAGGACCGACGGAAAGTCGGAGGTACAGGGCCGGTAGCTCAGTCCGGCAGAGCGTCTGACTCTTAATCAGACGGTCGCGTGTTCAAATCGCGCCCGGCCCGCTTTTGCGACGAACACTTTCGTGAGGAGCAAAGCGGCCAGAGCGATTTGAACTAGACGAGTCGCAGCCCGTGAGCGAGCGTAGCGAGCGAACTGGAACGTCTCGGCGTAGTTCATAATCGCGCCCGGCGACAGCGATTCGAATCCGTGGACGCCGATCGAGCGGGAATCACAACTCCGCGTAGACGGCCGGCTCGTCGCCGGAACGGAGTTCGTACACCTGCCACGTGCCGCGTTTCTCGCCGCCCATTCCCGGTGACCCCGACGGCATTCCCGGCAACGCGATCCCGGCGATCTCGGGTTCGTCCTCGAGCAGCGTGGCGACGGTCGCGGCCGGGACGTGACCCTCGACGAGGTAGCCGTCCAGTTCCACCGTGTGACAGCTCCGAAGGTCGGCGTCGATCCCGCGGTCGTCTTTCACCGCCGTGAGATCGTCCGCGACGACGGTCTCGAGGTCGGTCTCGAGGGACGCGTCGAGATGCTCTCCGTACGAATCACAGCAGCGACAGTTCGGGCCCTTGTACATCGTCGCGGTAGTGGCCGGAATCGGTTCGTCCGGCGTCCGTTCACCGGCACCGTCGGTGAGACACCCAGCGAGGGTGAGCCCGATCGTACTCGCACCGGCCGTCAGCAGCGTCCGTCTCGACGTATGAGTCACGGGTACTCGGACCGTCGCGCCGCGGGTTCGTTTCCGTAGTGGTCGTTCCAGACTGGTGGGAACCGGTCTATAAGACGACCCGCACCGTACTCTCGAGCCACGATGACCGTCACCTACGAGGGACTCGAGTTCGAGCGACCCGGCCACGCGAGCGTCCGCATCGAAACTGACGACGGGACCGTGATCTACGTCGATCCGTGGGGCGAGGTCCTCGCGGGCGAACCCGCGGACGGCGACGTGGTCTTTGTCACACACGACGACATGGACCACTACGACGCGGCCGCGATCGAGGCCGTCGCGGGGCCGGACGTGACCGTCGCGGCCTACGAGGAGATCGACACCGACGACCTCGCGTTCGATGTCGTCGACCTGCCCTACGAGGGCGAGGCGACCGTCGACGGGATCGACGTGCGGACGGTGCCGGCGTACAACGACCCCACGGGCGACCACGTCGACGAGGACGGGAAGCCGTTCCACGCAGATGGGGAGGTGATCGGGGTAGTGCTTGCCCTCGAGGGGACGACGGTGTTTTTCCCCTCGGACACGGACTTCCTGCCCCATCACGAGTCGGTTACGGCCGACGTGTTCGTCCCGCCGATCGGTGGGCACTTCACGATGGATCGCCACGAGGCCGCCGCCTTCGCCCGGAGCGTCGAGCCCGAGTTGGTCCTGCCCGAACACTACGACACGTTCGACCCGATCGAGACCGATGCCGAGGCCTTCGCCGACGACCTCGAGGCCGACGGGATCCGGGTCGAACTGTTCTGATCGGCCGTCGTCTCACTCGGTCGCGTCGGACGGATCAGGCGCGGGTTCGTCGGCCATCGCCCGGAGATGCTCAAGCAGGAGGCCGAACCCGTCCGGTTTGATCCAGGTGGTGACGGCACCCTCGTCCTCGAGTTCGGTGAGGAGTCGGTCCTCGTCGCGGACCGGCACCGAGAACTCGACGGGCTGGTCGAACCGATCGTCGTTGCCCTCGATCAGGCGCTGTGCCTCCGCGAGTTCCCGTCGGACGTACTCGTAGGCGTGCATCGACTCGGTGTCGTCGCCGACGACGAACCGGCGGGTTCGCCCGTCGTCCAGCCGGAGTCTGACGACGCCCGACTCGATCCGGCCGTCCGCGAGGTACTCGGTCAGGACGTCCTCGAAGAAGTCGGTGGTCATTCGATCGCCGCGGGGTTTCGACTCGGAACTGTCAGACGTCATGGTCTCAACTATCTATTACCTTATAAATGGCTGTACCGACGAATCCTACGGGCTGGGAACCGAAATCGAACGCTACCGATCAAAATGGAGTTTAGAGGGCGTAAGGAGCAGGTTTTCGCCGGCGGTTCGACATGCTTTCACGACTGAAAAAACCCGCTACGAACATCTTCCCGTGACCTCTCGCGAACTCGAAACGTTGCTGCCGGGTTATAGGTGTGGGTCCCAGACGTTCGACCGGAGAGGTGCCCAGTATGTCACGATCCGAGTCACCGGCCGAGTCGGTTGCGGAACACGAGGAACGAATCAAGCGTCACTTGAGCGCTTCGAGGGAGATCGCGGAGACCCTGGAGTTCGATGACGACCTCAGTTTCGAAATGGGGTTGCCCAGTCCGGGCCGCCGGACGTTCATCAAGACCAGCGGCGTCGTCGCGGCGTCGGCTGCGCTGGCGGGCTGTGCCGGCGACGATGACGATGACGATGACTCGTCGGACGACGGGGAGTCCGACGGAGAGACGCCGTCGGCCGAGCGGAGCGAAACCGTCCAGTTGGCCGCCAAGCAATACGAGTTCGATCCCCAGGAGATCCGGGTCCCACCGAACACGGAACTCACGATCGAGTTCACGCAGTCGACCTTCGAGGAGAACGAGGACTTCGCGATGCACACGTTCTACCTCGAGGACCCCTACGACGTCGGGCCGGTCGAACTGCCCGAGAGTACGGACGACGAAGTCATCGATTCGGTAACGTTCGTGACCGACGAGGAGGGGACCTTCGACTTCGAGTGTTCGGTCTACTGCGGGGACGGCCACGCCCAGATGAACGGGCAGCTGTACGTCGTCCCCGAGGGTGAGTCCGTCGACGAGGTGGACTTTACCGACATGGAGACGCTGACGGAGCGCCACGAAATCCTCAAAGAGGAGAGCGAACTGGCCCAGGAGCCCAGCCACGACCTCGACCTGCGCGATATCATGGTCGTCACCGAGCGCAACAACGGCTCGGTCGCGATGATCGATACGGTCAACGACGAGTTCATGGAGCGGGTCGAGAACGTCGGGAAGGCGATCCACGTCCACGACTTCCACCCCGACCTGCCGGAGCAAACGCGCGAGGGCGCGTACGTCTACACCCAATCTAGACAGGGTGAGATGTACAAGATCGATCTGTTCGATTTCGAGCGGGTCGCCGTCGCCGACGCCGGGACGGACGCCCGGGACATCGCCGTCTCTCGGGACGGGGACTACGTGATCGGCGGGTTCTACAACCCGAACCATCTGGTCATCTGTGACGCCGAGACGATGGAGCCGATCAAGCGGATCCCGACCCACACCGTCAACCCGGACGGTGAGAGTCTGGGGAGCCGCGTCTGCTCGCTGTACGACGTCCCCGAGGAGGGACTCTTCCTCGCGGGGCTGAAAGAGGGCGGCGAGGTGTGGCTCATCGACTACACGCAAGACGAGTTCCCGGTCGTCGCGACCATCGAGTGCGGGCGTACCCTCCACGACGGCTTCTTCACGGAGGACGGTCGCTACTTCATGATCGCCTCGCAGACGGACAACCAGATGGACATCATCGACACGCAAGAACGGAGCCACGTCGCCGCGATCCCGATGGACGGGGTTCCCCACCCCGGCCCGGGCGCACTGTATCCCGACGAAGACCTCGCCTTTACCACCCACGCCGGTGCGCCGAGCGTCGGCGTCTGGAACACCGAAACCTGGGAAACGGAGGAGATGATCGACGTCAGGGGCTCCGGGCTGTTCATCCGGAAACACGAGAACAGCGACTACGTCTGGGCCGACGTCATCCTCACCGACAGCGAGGACGACGCCTACGTCTATACCATCGATCCCGAGACCCTCGAGGTCGATCAGGAGATCGACTGTAGCCAGTGGGGTGCCGCGGCCGCGATCCACCCCGAGTTCAGCCGCGACGGCGAGAAGGTCTACATTAGCGTCTGGCAGGGCGAGAACGAATCGATCCTCGTGTTCGATCCGAACACGGGCGAGCTGCTGACCCAGATCGAGGGCCTGCTGGCACCGACCGGCAAGTTCCTCGGCGTCCGCGCGGAGGGGCACTGACTGCGATCGACCGTTCCCACAGGCACATGTCCGATACCAGTAACGCGACCCCGCGAACGCGGACGGACCGACGACCGGCGGGACCGCTCGCACTCGTCAAGCACCTCCGCGGGGAGGGGCTGACGGTGATCGACGCGGCTACCCACGAGCCGCTCGGCCGGATCGGCGACGGCCGCCAGCCACACGCGCTGGCCGTCCGTCCCGGCGGCCGCTGGGCGTACGTCCCCTACATGGGGTCGAACGCGCTCGAGATCCTCGATTGCTGGACGCTCTCCGTCGCGGATCGCGTCGACGCGGTCGGGACTGCGCCCGTGGGAGCGGTGCTGAGTCGGACGGGACGGTACCTGTTCGTCAGTACCTACGGCGGGCTCCCGGGCGACGACCGCCCGGGGCTGGCCGTCTTTCGGACGGCGGGCGAGCGGATCGAACCGGTCGCCGAACTCCCGATCGGGAAGGCGGCCGGCCTCGCCGTCGACGCCGACAACGACGTGTGGGTCGCGCTGCGAGACGACGACGAATTGCTCCGGATCGGCGCAACGCCCCCGTTCGATGTCCTGGATCGGTTCGCGGTCGGTGCCGGGCCACAGGACCTGGCCCACGAACCGACCCGGGGATTGCTTGGCGTGAACAACGCCGACGGGGACAGCGTAACCGTCGTCGACACGCTCGAGGCGACGGTCCTCGGGACGGTCCCGGCCCCGAACCCGAGGGGCGGGACCGCCGTCCCGGGCAGCGACCGCTGGGTCGTCGGAGACACGGAGGACGACGGCCTCACGGTCGTCGACCTCGAGTCGGTCCGCCGCGGCGAGACCGATGCGACAGCCACGGATCGCGTCTCGCTGGGAACGCCCACGGCCTTTCCCGACGTTACCCCCGACGGCTCCTTGCTCGCCGTCGACGCGTACGACGACGACCGCGTCGCGTTCCTCGACCCCGCGAGCCTGGACGTCATCGCGCGCGTCGAGACCGGGTCGACGCCGCGTCACCCGCGATTCAGCGCGGACGGCCGGGTCTGTTACGTCCCCAGCGTCGACGCCGACACCGTGACCGTCGTCGACGTCGACGGCGTTCGAGCCGGCGACTCCAACCCGATCGCGGCGACCATCGACGTGCCCGACGGGGCGGCCCCTGCGGGCTGTTTTCGTACCGATAGAGGGAGCTACCAATGACACCAGACACCGACACCGCGAGCGCCCGCTCGTCCGGTGTGCCGACGATCGTCAAAAACGCCGCCAGCAGCCACTTCAGCGCGGTCGATCTCGCCGCTGGCGAGGTCGTCGCTGACCTCGGCGAGGGCCGATACCCGCACACGGCGCTGTTTCACCCGACCGAGCCGGTCGCGTACCTGTTGTACATCGCCAGCGCCCACCTCGAGGTGGTCGATCTCGAGGCGCTCGAAACGGTCCAGCGGATCGATCAGCTCGGAACGATGCCCGTCGGGAGCGCGCTCGGGCCGGCCGGCGACGTGCTGTTCGTCGGGACCGCAGTCGACCTGCCGGCGTCGTCGGATCCCGGCGTCCTCGCGTTCGCGATCGGCGAGGACGGCCGGCTCGACCCCGCGGGAACACGGCCGCTCTCACGGAGTTCCGGGATGCGAATCGGGCCGGACGATCGGCTCTACGTGGGCCAGAAGACGGAAAACGAGATCGCCGTCCTCGGTGCCGATCCCGGGCTCGACCTCAAGGCCGAGATTCCGGTCGGCGCGGAGCCACACGACCTGTACGTCCTCGCGGAGGGGCTGGTGGTCGCCAACCACGCCGGCGGGTCGTCAGCCTCGTTCGTCGACCCGGCCACGGAGCGGGTCCGCTGTACCGCCGAGACGGGAGTGGACCCTCACGGGTTCGCCGTCGCCGACGGGCCGGACTACCGGTACGGCCTGTTCCCGGCCCGCGAGGACGACCGCGTCGCCGTCGTCGACCTCGAGGCGGTCGCGGCCGGCGACGACTCGCCGACCGAACGGCTGCTCGAGGTCGGGACGATGACCGGCTTCGCCGCGACGACGCCGGACGGTCGCTACGCCGTCGTCGACTCCTACGAGGAACCGTTCGTGACGATGCTGGACCTGACCGATCTCACCGTCGCCGGCCGCGTGGAAGTCGGTGGCGAACCGCTCCACGTCGTCTTCGGGCCCGACGGCGAGGAGTGTTACGTCGGGAACATGGAACGGAGCGATCTCGCAGTACTCGACACGCGGCCGCTGGCCGACGATCGGCCGACGGACGTTACCGTCGGCCGCCGGATCGACGGACTCGGCGCGAAACCGAGCGGCATCTTCCGCCCGGAGGTGGACCAATGATCGATCTCACACGACTCATCAGAGGACTCGACAACCGACCGGAACAGATCCGATACGAGAAGCGCCACGCGAGCGACGCGCTCGTTCCGCTGGTCGTCTGGAACACGACCCCCGCCTGTAACCTACAGTGCAAGCACTGCTACTTCGGGGCCTGCGACGAGCGCGACAGCGAGGAACTGTCGACGGCCGAGGCCAAATCGTTCATCGACTCGCTGGCCGCGGTGAACGTCCCGGTACTCGTGTTCAGCGGCGGCGAGCCGTTCTTCCGGGACGATATCGCCGAACTGACCCGATACGCGTCCGAGCAGGGGATTCGGCCGATCGCCTCGAGCAACGGGACCTTCCTCACCGAGGAGCGCGCACAAGCGGTCGCCGACGCGGGGATGCAGTACGTCGGCGTCTCGCTTGACGGCGTCGGGGCGACCAACGACGAGTTCCGCGGCGTCGACGGCGCGTTCGAGCGGGCCCGGAACGGGCTCCGCAACGCTCGCGACGCCGGGATGGGGACCGGCATCCGGTGTACGATGACCGAGGGGACTGTCGACGACGTCCCCGACGTGATCGACCTCGCCGTCGAGGAGGGGATCGACCGGGTGAACGTCTTTCACCTGATCTACTCCGGGCGCGGCGGGGACATCACCGACGCGGACTTATCGTTCGAGCGCACGCGAGAGGTCGTCGACGCCCTCTACGAGCGCACCAAAGCCCTCGCCGACACCCACCCGGATATGCAGATTCTGACCGCCGGCAACTACGCCGACGCGGTCTATCTCTACCACCGGATTCGGGAGGACATGCCGGCCCACGCGGACCGGGCTCGAAAACTCCTGTTCGACGACGGCCCTGGTCGTGTGGTCAAGAACGGCGACGCGGGCCCCAAGGTCGTCAACGTCGACCACCGCGGCGACGTCCACCCGAGCATGTTCCTCTCGCAGTACACGCTCGGGAACGTCCGCGAGCGCCGACTCGACGAGATCCTCGCCGACAGCGACCTCTGGGACGAACTGGCCGAACCGACCGACCACCTGAAGGGGAAATGCGGCCGCTGTCCGTGGAAGGAGGTCTGTGGCGGGAACTCCCGAGCCCGCGCCGCGGCGGTCCACGACGACCTCTGGGCCGAGGATCCCCGGTGTTATCTCACCGAGGCCGAGTACAGCACCGACGAACTGCCGACCGATCACGCGCCACCGGTCGACGCGACCGCAGCGCTCGAGTAGGCCCATGTACGCCCCCGATTCAGCGCCCCCGGACGCGCGGACCGAGCCCGAGCCGTCGCCTGCCGCGGCGGTGCCGAAGAGCGTCCGCCGACTCGCGTGCTATCGACTCGATCACGGGAGTAGTTCGACCGAGGAACTGGGCGCGGTCGCTCCGGACGACCCAGTCGCCGCCGCCCGGCGGATCGCGGCCCACGACCGCGTCACCGAGGCGGTCGTCCTCTCGACGTGCAACCGCGTCGAGGCGTATCTCAGCACGCGGACGCCCGCCGACCGGGACGCGGGGCTCGAGGCCGCACGCGAGGCACTGGGCGATCCCGACGGCGCACGGACCGAGACCGGACTCGCAGTCGTCGAACACCTGTTCCGGGTCGCCTGCGGCCTCGAGAGCGCCGTCGTCGGTGAGGCACACGTCCTCGGCCAACTCCGGCGGACGTTCGATGCGGCGCTCGAGGTGGACCTCACCGGCGGCGTGGTGACTCGGGCAGCGGACGCGGCCGTCTCGGTGGGGCGGCGCTGCCGCGACGAGACCGACATCGACGAGGGGACGGTCGGCTACGGGAGCGCGACCTGCGAGGCCATCGCCGAGGCGGGCGGGGTCCCGGACCGGCTCGTCGTCGTCGGTGCCGGCGAGATGGCGACCGAAGTGGCCAGCGCCGCCGGCCACCGCTGGGGCTGCCGCGTCGACGCCGTCAACCGCTCGGCCGCGTCCCAGCTCCCGACCGAGGATGGTCGGTACTGGCCGCTCGAGGCCCTCGAAGCCGCACTTTCCGACGCCGACGCGATCGTAACGGCGACGGGCGCGCCGGACCCGGTGGTAACGCTCGAGGCAATACAGGGGGTCGCGTCCGAGACGCCGGTCGTGGACCTGGCGACCCCGCCGGACGTCGCCAAACCCGTCCGCCGATCGGCCGTGCCGGTCGTGTCCCTCGACGCGATCCAGCGCCGGATCGCGGCCGCCGTCGCGGGACGGCGGGCGGCGGTGCCGGCGGTCGAGGACGCGATCACTGACGCGGTCGCAGCCTTCGTCGATCGGGAACGCGAGAACCGCGCCGAGGACACGCTTCGCGAACTCCACCGGACGGCGGCCGCGATCCGCGAGAGCGAACTCGAGCGGGCCCGTGACCGGCTCGCGAGCGGGGCCGACGCCGAGGCGGTCCTCGAGGACTTCGCGAGCGCACTGACCGGATCGCTGCTCGGCACGCCGACCGAGCGTCTGCGGGCGGCCGCCCGCGACGGCGACGACGCGGTCATCGAGGCCACCCATCGGTTGTTCGACCTCGACTGCGAGGGGTCGGAGTGACTGCGGGCGCTGGTGCCCGCGGCAGCGTCGGTTCGCGGCCGCCGGTTACCGCGGGCGGGTCGTCGGAAGGGTGGGCCACGCATTCTCGCCCCACTTGAAGACCCCTCATTAGCGGGATTCTGGCGGTAGCGTCCCCAACGCGTGGGAACAGGCGGACCGGGTTAAAGAATCGAGTAGCAACGCCGTCATGTATGCTATCGAAACGCTCCGCCACACGAGGTGGTCGACGATGAGTCTCTCGCGTCGCGATTTCCTGGCGGCTGCCGGGACGGGGACGGTCGGTGCCCTGCTCGGCTCCGCGTGGGGAGCGACCCAATCCGTCGACACCATCACACAGGTCGACAACCCGCTCAAGGCCTATCCCAACCGTGACTGGGAGGAGGTCTACCACGACATCTACGAGTACGATTCGGTCGATTGGACCGTCTGCCACCCCAACTGTACGCAGTCGTGTGCCCTGAACTTCTACATGAAAAACGGGGTCCCGATCAGAGCCGAACAGATCTATCACGAGGAGGAGGGCAGCCCCGGTCCGGGCGGCCCCGGCGGCTACGAGGAGGCGGGGGTCACCCGCCACTGGAACCCGCGCGGTTGCATGAAAGGACTGACGCTGCACCGCCGGACGTTCGAGCCCAGCCGGATCAAGTATCCCATGGTCCGCAAGGGGTGGAGTCCCGACGACCCCAACCCCGAGGGTCGCGGCGAGGACGAGTTCGAGCGCGTCTCCTGGGACGAAGCGATCGACCTGATCGCCGAGAAGATGGCGAGTCTGGAAGACGAGAAGCGGTTCCACATCTTCAACGCGATCAAGTCCGACGGGCTGATCACCCGCCACGGGGCCGGCCGGCGGCTCGCTTCGGTTTTCGGCGGCTGCGAGTGGACCGAGTACGACTGGTACGCCGACCTGCCGCCGGGTCACGTCATCACGACGGGCTATCAGACCAGCGACGCCGACGCGTCGGCCTGGCGGGCCGCCGACTACACGATCATGCAGGGGAAGAACCTGATCCACAACAAGCTCGCGGACAACCACTTCCTCCAGGAGACCCGCGAGCGCGGCGGCAAGATGGTCGGCGTCTACCCCGACTACTCGCCGACGGTCCAGAAGTGCGACCGCTGGCTCCCCGTCCGCCCGGGCAGCGACCCCGCCTTTGCCCTGGGCGTGGCCCACGTCATCATCGACGAGGAACTCTACGACGAGGAGTTCATGCGGAAGTTCACGACCCTGCCGCTGTTGATCCGGCAGGACGACGGGAAGTACCTTCGCGCCCACGAGGTCTTCGAGGACCACGAGCCGCCCGCCGAGGACAGCGAGCAGCGCCACGAGGAAAACGACTGGGGCGACTTCGTCGCCCTCGACGAGAACGGCGATCCCGTCCCCGTCACCCGCGAGGAGGTCGGCGAGGAGACGCCCGCGACTCCCCAACTCGAGGTCGACACCGACCTCGAGCTGGCAAACGGCGAGTCGGTCGGCGTCCACACCGACTTCGTCCGCCAGAAGTCGAACATCCTCGAGAACTACGATCCGGAGACGGTCGAGGAGATCACGACGATCCCGGCCGACGGGCTCCGGAAGACCGCCCGCGAGTTCGCCGACGCCGAGAAGGCCCAGTGGTTCACCGGTGAGGGGATCAACCACTGGTTCCACTCCAACGACTCGCTCCAGCGGACGATCTTCTTCATCCAGTCGATGCTTGGTAACATCGGCGAGCGCGGGGCCGGCTACTACAACTACTCCGGCCAGTACAAGATCGAGCTGCTGGACGGCTACCCCGAGTACGTCAACCCCGACGGCAACGCGGCCCACGGGATGTATCCCGGCTACGCGTTCGCGTTCTTCGGGGGCGAACAGCTCGACGCCCACGAGATCCGCGGGGACTTCGACCGCGAACTCGACCTCGTCCCACAGGGCGACGCCGAGGAGCCAGTGATGCCGACGAACGCGGAGTCGTACACGATGTCGAAGCCGACGATCCTGTGGACGATGAACTGCAACCTCCTGAACCAGACCAAACATCAGGAGCACGTCATCGAGAACTTCGTCAAACATCCGGACACGAGCAACGAGCTCTCGATCGTCTCGGACATGCACATGACCTACTCCGCGCGCCACGCGGACATCGTGCTCCCGGTCCCCTCCTGGCTCGAGTGTGAGTATCCGGACATCACGGTCGGGCCGGAGAACCCCTTCATCCACATGGACCACGGGGTCATGGACCCGATCTACGACACGAAACAGGACGGCGAGGCCGTCGCGATGGTCGCGGAGAAGTTAGACGAGAAGATCCCGCCCGAAGAGCGCAACGTCGACTCCTACCGGGCGTACTTCGAGAAGTTCCTCGACGACGACGAGGACGTCCGCGACTACATCCAGGAGACGCTGGACGCGGGGATGACGACCCGCGACATCGACGTCGAGGACATCGAGGACGGCCCCGAGCGGCTCCAGCTGAAGACGTATCCGCGGATCC
The DNA here is from genome assembly GCF_031165565.1 of Natrinema thermotolerans. Taxonomy (NCBI): domain Archaea; kingdom Methanobacteriati; phylum Methanobacteriota; class Halobacteria; order Halobacteriales; family Natrialbaceae; genus Natrinema; species Natrinema thermotolerans. The sequence goes on from NZ_CP101873.1 coordinate 550,354, forward strand.
CGTTCTACTCCCAGATCAACGAGGACCGGCCGTTCTACACCAAGACCGGCCGGATGGAGTTCCACAAGGAGGAGGACCGCTTCCTCGAGCTGGGCCGGGACGATCTCGACCACATCGAGAGCCCCGAAGGGACGCCCTACGGGGTGAACAAGAAGTGGGACGAGGCGAAAGACGAGGAGAACCCGCTGTATCACGACGAGGAGTACCAGTTCTACTACAACACGCCCCACCCGAAGTACCGGACCCACTCCTCGTGGGGGATGACCGACTGGAACCTGATCTGGTCGTCGCGTGACTTCGGCTCGACGAACGCCGATCCCGAGGGGACCGAGCGGCTAGTTGATGACTTCTCGTTCCCGCAGGGCGAGGGCGAGACCGAGGAGACCCCGCCGCTTGGCGAGGCGTTCGTCGAGATGCACCCCGAGGACGCCGCGGACATCGACGTCGAGAACGGCGATTACGTCCGGATCACCGGCAAGCGCGGCGACCTCGTCGTGCGCGTGATGGTCAGCGAGCGCCAGCGCCCCCGCTCGGCCGGCGACATGGGCCAGCTGACCATCTGGCACGGCTGGTGGCCCCAGCACTTCCCCGACGACGAGGAGCAAGGCGACGGCGTCAAGGGATACAACGTGACGACCAATATCTGGCTCGACCCGGCCCAGGAGACCGACGACCTCGTCCACAAGTCCGTCTTCGGCGATCCGAACATCTCCGAACACGTCGAGGACGACATCGTCTGGAAGGGGGCTGAACTCGAGCACGGCTACGAGGAGACCGTCTGGGCACCGACGGGAACGAACCGCGACGACCTCGTGGAAGTCGAGAAATACGAGGAGGCGGACTGGTGGCCCGGCGACGCGCGGAAAGACGAACTGTTCCAGGACTACGTGAGCGGATCGCTGCAGGGAGGTGACAGCTGATGCCGGAGACCTACAACCCACAACTCGGCCGCGAGCACAGCTACCCCTACGAACACCGCGAAGAGGAACGCGACTGGCACTGGGGGATGATCATCAACATCAACCGGTGTATCAACTGCAACACCTGCTCCTTTGCCTGCAAGTCCACCTGGACGAGCGGGGAGGGCGAGGAGTACATGTGGTGGATGAACGTCGAGACCGAGCCCTACGGCGGCTACCCGATGGGGTGGGACATGCGCCTGCTCGACGACTTAGGCGAGAACGAGACCATCTTCGAAGCCGCCGAGGACGGCGAGGCGGCCAAGGGCTACATCGCCCAGAAGGAAGAATGGGAGTACCCCGCCCTGGGCGACGACCAGGTCCACGGCGAGTACCCCACCGGCGACGTCGTCGAGAGCGACCTCGAGGAAGACGAGTACCACGACATGTGGCAGTTCTACCTGCCGCGGCTCTGTAACCACTGCAAGAACCCCGCCTGTCTGGCTGCGTGTCCGCGCAAGGCGATCTACAAGCGCGAGGAGGACGGGATCGTCCTGCTCGACCAGGAGCGGTGTCGGGGCTACCGCAAGTGCGTGAAGTCCTGTCCGTACCACAAGCCGATGTACAACCCCGAGACGGGCGTCTCGGAGAAGCCGGTCGGCTGTTTCCCCCGTATCGAGGAGGGCAACGTCCCCCGCTGTGTCTCCTCGTGTATCGGGAAGACGCGCCTGCACGGCAACATCAACCGCGGTCCCGACGCCGGCCACCCAGGCGGAAACACGTCGGCGGCGGCCGGCCGGAGCCCGGTCAACTACCTCGCGAAGAGCGACGAGAAGATCGCGCTCCCGCTGTACCCGCAGTTCGGGACCCGGCCGCAGGTGTTCTACATGCCGCCCTACCACGTGCCGCCGGAGTTCCTCACCCAGATGTTCACGCCCAACACCGAGGACAAGCAAAACGAGTGGCCAGGCAGCACCTTCGAAGAGTCGGTCAAGATCGTCCAGGATCGGGTCCGCAACCCGAGCCACCACACCCTCGGCATCCTCCAACTGTTCGGCGCGACCACCCGCCTCATCGAGACCTACACCGTCAAAGAACACCGCGTGAAGGGGTGGGACCGCAAGGGGAACAAGGTCGTCGACATCCCCTTCGAGGAGGAGATGGAGGTCCGCGAGGGCGAGATGTGGACTAACCAGCCATAGACCAATGACACCGAACGACACACCCGATTCCGAGTACCACGCCGCGCGGGCCACCCTCTACTGTGGCGCTGCCGCGGCGTTTACCTATCCGAGCGAGGAGACAGTCAGCGAACTACTCGATCCCGCGGCCCGCGAGGGGATCGAACGCGCCGCCGAGACCGTCGGCGTCACCGAGGAGGCGATCACGCTGCTCGAGGCCCTCGAGGAAACGGGCCTCGAGGACTTGCAGGTGGCCTACAACAACCTGTTCGGCCTCCCGAGCGACGACGGCACGTACGCGGTGATCCCCTACGAAGCCCACTACACGACCCGTGACGAGATCAGCAGCGAGCAGCGCCGGATCGCGACCGTCGTCGGGCTGCTGGAGGAGTTCGGCCTCGAACCCAGCGACGACTTCGCCGAGCGACAGGACCACGTCGCCGCCGAACTCGAGTTGGCGCAGGTTCTGGCCGGCCAGCGAGCGGTGGCGCTCGAGTCGGACGAGCCGGTCGCGGCCGAGCGGGTCGCGAAGGCCGAGGCGACGGTGCTTGCCGATCACCTCGTCGAGTTCGTCCCGGCGCTGGCACATGACCTGCGGCAGGCGACCGACGAGGACGCCTACGTCGCCGCGGCGGACCTCGTCGAGGAGCTGGTGACCTACGACAACGGGCAACATCCCGAGCCGACCGTCTCGGCGGAGGCGGCGAGCGGAGGTGAGGCTCCGTGAGCGACCGCACCGAGATCGGGCCGATCTCGATCGAACACGACGCTGCACGCGGCGCGACGAAGCTGGCCGCGGTCGTGCTGTGTCTCGTGCTGGTCGTTCAGGTCGCGGTCGTCGCGGTCCTGACGATCGGCCCGCAGCCGATGGACTCGGTGGACTCGGTGCCCGCGGAGCCCGACGCCGACGCGTGGGACGATGCTGACACCGAGACGCTGTCGCTCGACGCCCAGCAGATGGCGACCCCCTACGGCGGCGGGAGCATCGACGAAGTTGACGTCCAAGCCGTCACGAACGACACGCACGTCGCCTTCCGTCTGGAGTGGGAGGACCCGACCGAGGACACCGAGATCAACGAGCCCAACGCCTACAGCGACGCCGCGGCGGTCATGCTCCGCAGCGGGAGCGAGCCGCCGATCGTCATGGGCGCGAACGGCGACCCGGTCAACATCTGGTACTGGCGCTCGAGCTGGCAGTTCTCGGAGTCCGATCCGGGCGGCGACATGTACGCGTATCCGCATCCGGACGACCGGACGAAGCCGGGACAGGCGGCGGGGAACCCGCTCTCACAGTCGAGCTACACCCGATACGGGCAAAACTACTACGCGACCGGGTACGGCTCGCTGACCCACGCGGAGACCCAGCCCGTCTCGGCCAACGGCGAGCGGACCGACGACGGCTGGGCGGTCGTGTTCCAGCGCGAACACGACGCCAGCGGTGAGTACGACGCCGAGTTCGAGGACAGCGAACAGATGTATCTCACCTACGCCGTCTGGAACGGCAGCGCGGATGAGGCGAACGGCCAGAAGTCGCTGTCGTACCAGTACCTGACGCTGGATACCGACGACGGCACGCTCAGTGCGGCCGACGACGAGAGCGACGACGGCGACACCGACGCGAGCGACGGCGGTGCGGTGGCCAGCGTGACCGAGACGGCCGGCTGGCTTGCCAGTTCCGCGACTAACTGGCCCGCCGTGACGCTGCTCGCGACGGTCGCCGCGTGGCTCGTCAGCTACTGGAGGCTCCGAAAATGACCGACTACGCGAACCGAAGTGCCCGCGGCCGGGCACCCGACGACGACGAGGCAACGCTTCGAAACCGGCTCGAGTCCGATCGGGAACGCGATCGCCGACGCGGGGCGCTCGGGCTGGTCGATCCGGCCGCCGACGGCGGGCTGGCACCGGCGACCATCGGAGCGCTGGCCGAGCGGGCGACCGGCGACAGCTCCGAGGACGTCCGACAGTTCGCCGTCGAAGCCCTCGGGTTGGCCGCCAGTTCGGGCGACGCCGAGCCGGCCCGCGAGGCGATCCGGGCGGCGCTTTCCGACGACCACGAGTGGGTTCGCTCCGAGGCCGTCGTAGCACAGTCGCGGGCCGAACCCGGCAACGAAGAGCCGCTTCGGACGGCCCTCGAGGACGACAGCGGCTGGGTACGGCGCAACGCCGTCATCGCCCTCTCGAAGACCGGGGCGGCCTCCCAGGAGCTGTTGATCGAACGGATCAAGAACGATCCCCACTCCGGCGTCCGGGAGTACGCGGCCGACTACCTGCGGGAGTACGCCGACGAGATCGAAGACGCGGTCCGGATCCTCGCGGCCGTCCTGGCCCGCGATCCGGAGGCGTTCGTCCGCGCCAAGGCCGCGACCAGCCTCGGGGATCTCGGCACCGACCGCGCCGAGGCAGTCCTCGAGCGCCACGGACTGAACGACCGCAGCGACGACGTCCGTCGGTCGGCAAAGCGGGCGCTCGCGACGGCCCGCGGCGTCGACCCCGACCAGATCGATGCCGGACTCGAGGACGGCGCCGCGCCCGGCGGCGGGCCGGGCTCCCGACGGGAGCAACAGGGCCCCGGCCCGAGTCGGGGGCCGGCCGGCTCGATCGACGGCCTGACACAGGGACAGCGTGATCGACGATGACCTACGAACTCGACAGCACACCCACGGGCGAGGAACCGCACGCGACCACCGACTCGGAGTCGGCCCACGATGACGACGGCTGTACGACCGACGGCAGCGCCGCCGGCGGTCTCGAGGAGTCACTCGGCGTGACGATCCCCGACGACCACGTCGGCGCGTTCGTCGCGCAGGCGTTCGAAGACGTCGAGCGCTCGACCGAGTGGGAGGAAGCGATCGATTCCGTCGTCGCCGACGAGGCCCGCGACGCCTGGAACCGACTCGAGCCGCGGAAACAGGTGATCGAGCTGCTGAAGATGGCCGATCAGTTCGATCGGAAAGCCACCGCGCTGCTCGAGGAGATCCCGCTGGATCGGGGTGGCCTCGACGACGACCTGCGCGAGCAGTTCGACGACGCAAAGCGGCTGCGTCGCAACGCCGACGTCGTCCGGGACGGCATCGCGGCGGGCTACGCGGAGGGCCGAGTGAGCGACGACGAGTTGGTCGACGCCGTCGAGACCTTCGAGTTCGATACGGCGGCGATCGCCGAGCGCGAGGACGCGTTGGACGACGTCGCGAACGCGTACAACCTCGATTTCCGCCCCTACGGCGGGACCCTGATGAACGAGCGCGACCCCGACGACGACGCAGAAGAGTTCGAGGCCTGGTAACATGGCAAAAGACGATATCGTTCCCGACGAGGTACCGACCCACGACCTCGCGGCCCGCGTCCGCGAGGGGCTGCGCGCCGTCGACGACCCGGATCTGGGGACCGACGTCCTCGAGTCCGGGCTGGTGATCGACGTCTCGGCCGAGGGCGGGGCCGTCCGGATCGCCGCCGATCTCGCGGGGTTCGACGAGCCGACGGCCGAGGACGTGACCGAGGCAATGCGCCGGCGGGCGCTGTCGACGCCCGGTGTCGAGCGGGCGACCGTCGAGGGTGAGTCGACTGGCGCGGCAGACGACGACATCAACGGCGCGGCCGGCGTCGACACCGTGATCGCCGTCGCCAGCGCCAAGGGCGGCGTCGGCAAGACGACGGTCTCGACCCAGCTCGCCCGGGCACTGGCCGCCGATCCCGACCGCGACGTCGGGATCTTCGACGCCGATCTCTACGGGCCGAACGTCCCGGAACTACTGGACCTCGAGGGGCCGGTGTCGGCCAACGCGGACGGCGACGCCGAGCCGATCGAGGCCGGTGACCTCACCGCGATGAGCGTCGGGCTGATCGCCAACGACGAGCCGCTGGCCTGGCGGGGCGCGATGGCCCACGAGGCCGTCAGCGAACTGTTCGAGGACACCGCGTGGGGAGACCTCGATACGCTCGTGATCGACCTCCCGCCGGGGACCGGCGACATCGTCCTGACGGCGCTGCAGTCGCTGCCGATCGACGGCGCAGTGCTTGTGAGTACCCCACATCCGACGAGCGTCGGCGACACGTCCCGCAGCGCCACGCTGTTCGAGGAGAACGGCGTCCCGCTGCTGGGTACGGTCGTCAACATGCGCGGGTTCAGCTGCGAGTGCGGCCGCGAACACGACCTCTTCCCCGAGGCCGACGTCGAAGCGGCACTCGACCAGCCCGTGCTGTGTGACTTCCCCTTCGACGAACGGGTCCGCGAGTTCGGCGACGACGTGCCGCCGGAGGCCCACGAGCTGTCCGCGGCCGTCGACGAGCGACTCGAGGCGGTCGGGGACCTCTCGGTGCCCGACCACGCACTGGACCTGCGCGGGCTGCCAAAGCGGATCCGCCACGAGCAGGCCACCGAGGAGTTCCGCGCGACCGAGCCGGGCGAGACGTTCTACCTGATCAACGACCACGACCCGTCGCCGCTCGCCAACGAACTCGTCTCGGCGGTCGACCGGGAGGGCGCGCCCGGCGACGCCTTCGCGGAGTATCAGGTCCGCAGGCAGGCACCCGACGAGTGGGTGATGGCCGTCGCCCGGTAGCCGAGTCTGGCGTCGCTTCGGCGGCGGTCCGAACGGGGCTTGTACCTTCATCCGGAACGGATCCGTATGAGTCAGGACTCGAGACTGCGAGTCGTCTGTCTGGCGGGCCCGAGCGACGCGGGGAAGACCTCGCTCGTCGAGCGACTGGTCCCGCGACTGGCCGCTGACGGCCGCGTCGCGACGGTCAAGTCGATCCACCACGACATCGAGATCGATACCCCAGGAACCGACACCCACCGCCACCGGAGCGCCGGTGCCGAAACCGTCGTCGGGGTCACGCCCGAACTCACCTTCGACATCACGGCCCGCGGGAAGCGGAACCCGCCCGAGCCGACCGTCGACGAACCGCTGCTCGAGACCGACGACCCCGAACTGCGGGCGCTCTCGCGGACCCTCGAGCGCCTCGCCGATCGGGGCTACGACACCGTGATCGTGGAGGGCTTCGCCGACGCATCGGTCCCGACGATCCTCGTCGGCGATCGCGGCCCGGAAGCGGTCGGCGGATCCGTCATCGGTCGCGGAGACGACCCGATCGACGACCTCCTCGAGTCGATCCGCTCGCTCGAGGGGCACACAGTACCGGCGGGCGGCGGACGAACGGACGAGTCGGCGGACTGACTGAGGCCGGCCGGTCGGCTCGCCGACTCGATGGGGCGGTCAGAGCCGGCAGGTCCGGTAGTCGCCGTCCGCCCCGCCGGCATCGCGTAACCATATTCAATTGCTTTCCCACGGAATAGGAATGGAAACCAGTTTTCTTTGTACGGCCGTTCGAAGGGAACGCATGCGCAGTCACGACGGCAACGGGACGGACCCGACGAGCCGTCGGGAGCTACTCGCTACGGCCGGCGGCCTGACGGCGGGACTGGTCGGGACGGCGGGCTGTCTCGGTGCCACCGACGAGGTCCGTGTCCTCGCCGCCGGCAGCCTGGCCAGCGCGTTCGAGAACGGGGTCGGACCGACCTTCGAGTCCGACGCCGAGTTCGGCTACGCGGGCGAGTACTACGGGACCAACGCCGTGTTACGGCTGGTCGCCGACGGGACGAAGTATCCCGACGTCGTGATCGGGGCCGACGCCGCCCTCCTCCGGGATCGGCTCTATCCCGATCACGCCGACTGGGACGTGACGTTCGCGGCCAACGAAGTCGTCATCGCGTACGCCCCGGAGACCGCGCTGGGCGAGCGCCTCGCGGCCGGCGAGCCGTGGTACGACGTCTTCGCCGACGCTGACGAGGGCGAGATCGCGATCAGCGACCCCGACGTCGACCCGCTTGGCTACCGGGCGCTGCTCCTGTTCGAACTCGCCGAGCGCGAACACGGCCTCGAGGGGTTCCGGACGGCGATGGCCGACCGCGTCGCCCACGTCGCCGACGAACCCAGACTGCTCGCCGGACTCGAGAACGGCGACCGGGCCTGTGTCGTCGCCTACCGCAACATGGCGGTCGAGCGCGACGCGGCCGTGCGGCGGCTGGATGACGCCTACAACTTCGGGAGCCGCGCGAACGCCGACCGGTACGCGCGGGCGAGTTACACCACCGAACGCGGCCACACCGTCACGGGGTCGCCCGTCGTCTACAACGCGACGATCCCGGCCGATGCCGACGATCCGGACGCCGGTCGGGCGTTCGTCTCCTTCCTGCTCGAAAACGAGGGCCTGCTGACCGATCACGGGCTGCGGGTGGATGATGCCATCCCTCGGTTCCACGGCGATCCACCGGAGGGGATCGCGCCGTGACCCCCCCGAGCCGCGAGCCCGAACAGGTGTCGGGCCCCGATCGCAGTCACGAGGACACCTCGGACCGCGGGCCCGAGCGCGCGTCGGACGCCGACTCCGAGCGCCGACCCGACTCGAGCGGCGGCCGCGGCTGGTTCGGCGTCGATCGACCGTGGACTCCCGGCGGACTGGCAGTCCCCGCGTTGCTCGGGACGGTGTTGCTCGCGTACTTCGTCGTCCCCTTCGCGGCCTTTCTGTTCCGGAGCCGGCGAGTCGACGTCGTCGCCGGGCTCGCCGATCCCGCGGTCCGCGATGCGATCGCGACGTCGCTGCTGACGGCACCGGTCTCGACGGCCGTCGCGACCGCCTTCGGCGTGCCGCTGGCCTACGTCCTCTCGCGGGCCTCGTTCCGCGGGAAGCGACTGGTCGAGGCGCTGGTCCTGTTGCCGCTGGTCGTCCCGCCGATCGTCGGCGGTGTCATGCTGTTGACCGTCGTCGGCCGTTACACGCCGATCGGGGCCGCGGCGGCGGCGATCGGAGTGCCACTGACCGGCAGCGCCGCCGGCGTCGTCCTCGCCCAGACGTTCGTCGCCGCGCCGTTTCTGGTCGTCACCGCCCGCGCCGGCTTCGACGGGGTCGACCCCCGGCTCGAGGAGGCCTCGCGGACGATGGGCTACGGCCGACTGCGGACGATACGACTGGTCTCGCTGCCGCTTGCCCGCAACGCCATCGCCGCCGGGATCGTCCTGACGTTCGTCCGGGCGATCGGCGAGTTCGGCGCGACGATGATGGTCGCGTACACGCCGCGGACGATGCCGACCCGGATCCGCGTCGCCTTCATCGCTCGCGGGATCGACGCCATCGTCCCGATCGCGATCGCCTTGCTCGCGATCGCCGTGGTCGTCGTCGTGGCCGTTCAGTTGCTGGTCGGCACCCCTCGTCGGGGCTGATCGGCGGCGGTGGCGGCGCTCTCGACGAATCCGAACGAAAACAAATCAGATCGCGTGTCATTCGCTCTAACCGGTTCTAAGTGCTTTGGAAGTGGGGTTATGGACATCGTCGCTGTACGGAGAAACGAGACTCATGACATCCATCGCAGACATCGAGATCCCGGCCGACGGCACCGGAACCGGTCAGCTGTTCGAGGCCGTCCCCTCCCTGACGTGTGAGATGGAGCGGGTAATCGCCTCGAGCGGGCACGGCCTCTGGCTGGCGGGGCCCTCCCAGTCCGAGATCGACGCGGCGCTCGACGAGGCCGACGCGATCGGCACCTACTCCCAGATCAGCAGCGACGAGGACCGCTGGCTCTACGACATCGAGTTCGAACCGGACACGGTCGACCCCTTCGAGATCGTCCTCGAGGAGGGGGGAACCGTCCTGAGCGCCTCGGCCTCGGACGGCACGTGGCTGCTCAGCATTCGCGTCGTCGACCGCGAGAGCGTGAGTTCGCTCTATGACCGACTCGACGACAACGACGTGACGCCGACGATCGTTCGCCTGTTCGACCTCGCGGAGGAGAGTCACTCCCAGTGTGGCCTGACGGCTCGCCAGTACGAAACGTTGGTCGCGGCCATCGATCACGGCTACTTCGAGATTCCCCGCGAGGTCTCGATGCAGGAACTCTCCGAGGAACTCGGGATCTCCCACCAGGCGCTGTCCGAACGGCTGCGCCGGGCCTACCGCGCGCTCGTCACCGCCGAACTCAACGTGACCGAGGAAGACACCGCCGCGCCGCCGATCCCCACGAACTGACGCCGCTCCGCCCGCCTCCTCCCGGCCGACTCGATGCGTGTGACCGCCAGCACCAGCGAGATCGCCGTTCGAGTGGCGACCTCGAGCGCGCGACCACCGATCCGTGCGCCTCGAGCGACGCTACACGACCGCGAACCGCCCACAGTTACTATCCGGGGGGCCCATGTGTGACGCATGCGAATCACTGACGATGACGGCGTGTTGCGACTCACGTTCGACCGACCGGACGCGCTCAACGCGATCACCGGAGAGGCGGCCGTCGAACTGGCCGACGCGATCGAGGACGCGACCCCCGCGGAGTACGACGCGATCGTCCTCACGGGCGCGGGCGATGCGTTCAGTGCCGGCGGCGACCTCGAGATGCTGGCGGAGACGCCCGACACCTCACAGGACGCCTACGAGGAAGTCACCGCGAGCTTCGGCCGCGCCGTCGAGGCGATGCTCGAGTGTCGAGTGCCGATCGTCGCGAAGGTAAACGGCGACGCGATCGGTGCCGGGCTCTCGCTCGTCGCCGTCTCCGACATCGCCTACGCGGCCGAGGACGCGACCTTCTCCTGTGCGTTCGTCAGAGTCGGGCTCGTCCCCGACACCGGTGGCACGGTCATGCTGCCCCACATCGTCGGCCTGCGGGCGGCCAAGGAACTGGCCTTCACCGGCGAGTTCTTCGACGCCGAGCGAGCGGCCGACCTCGAACTGGTCAACGAGACGGTGCCCGCCGACGAACTGGACGCTCGCGTCGCCGACACCGTCGACGCGCTCGCGGCCGGCCCGACGGAGACGATCGGACTGATGAAACAGGCCATGCACGAGAACCTCGGGCGCTCCTGGGACGACGCGCTGGACTACGAGAACCTACTGCAGGCCCAGGCCCGGACGTCCGAGGCCCACGAGGAGGGCGTCGCCGCCCTTCTCGAGGACAGGGAGCCGGAGTTCTAACCCGCCCGAAGGCGGCTGCGGACCGGTTCCGTGCCTCGAACTGACCGCAAGCACCCGCAAGCACCACCGCCTTGCCCGAATCGACCGTCAACCGAACCGCAATGTCCCCACAGTTTACCGACGACGACGTCGGCAAGGACGTCGTCAACGACGCGGGCGACGAGGTCGGCATGGTCGTCGACGTCGACCACGGCACGGCCCACGTCGAACCCGACCCCGGCATCACGGACTCGATCAAGGCGGCGCTCGGCTGGACCGACAGCGGCGAGGATACCTACCCGCTGCAGGAAGCCGCGGTCGGTCACGTTACCGACGACGCGATCCACCTCGAGGGCGACCGCTCGAGCGGTCGCTCGGCCGGGACGGGCGGCACCACCGACACGGATCCCGACGTCGGGATGACGGATACCGGAACGGGCGATGCCGACACGGACACCGGGACAGGTGAAACCGAACCCCACTCGAGAACCGGTGGTTCCGGGACGGAGAGCGACCGCGGCATCGATCGGGACGAGGACGACATCAGCGGGGCCGACGACGAAGGGGCGGTCCGTCGCGACGAGGACGACCCGCTCATGGACGACGATGACGATGACGGGCTGATCGACGACGACGATGACGACCGCACCAGCAGCACCCGCTAATATCGGTCCGCGTTCCGCCCGCCCACGAAGCCGGCCGTCTATCGGACGGTAATGACGACGAGCGTTTTCTCTTCAGTCGTTCGACAGCGTCGCTCTCGAGTATGACTCACCACTGCCGGGTGCCCGCGGCCGTTCCGCGAGCCACGAGCCGCGAGTTCTCACGCCGGCGGGGAACTCACTCCTCTTCCGGCGGCTCGTCGGTAGCCGCCCGCTCGGTCGGCGGCCGGGGCTGGTCGGGCGGCACGTCCGTGTCCGCCATCCCGCGTCGCTCCGACGACCGATCCGGTTCGGTCCCCTCGCCGTGATCGATACCGCCCTGCTCACGCTCGCCCTGATCGGTGTCGGCCCGTCGTGCGTACTGATCCCGAATCCGACCCTGCTCGGTCCGTCCCGGTCCCGGCCCCGACTGTCCGCCCTCCGTCGGTCGGTCGCCCGCTCGAGCGGCGTGTGATCGATCGCCGCCCGCCATCGACTCGCCGGACTGGCCGTGTCCCCGCTGTGAGTCGGCCGTCGGTCGTCGCTGCGGTTCTCGCGGCTGTCCCTGCGGTCCCCGGTCGGTCCCGGTCGACGACCGACCCCGCTGGGACTCCTGTGGGTCCCCGGTTTCGCCCCCCTGTGGCCGCCCCTCGGTCACTCGAGAGCCCTCCGACGGCGACGGATTCGGCGCGGCCGACAGGGGCCGCTGCTGGTACTCGGCCGTCCCCGTCGATTCGCCGCCGTATTCCTGTGGCGTGACCCATTCCCCGGTCTCGGGATATGCCTCGCCGGGTCGGGCGGACTGCTGGGGCCACTGTGACTGGGAGTGACCGCTTGAGGCCTGTCGGCCGCGTTGCTGTTGGTTCGATTGCTGTCCGGCCATCGACTGGAACGGGCGTTGCTGGCCGCTCATGGGCTGTTGGGGCGACCGTTGCCCGCCGGTGGGCTGCCGGTCAGTCGGCGGTCGGTTGCCTCCCATCGACCGGTGCTGGCCGGTCGATTGGCGTCCGCCCATCGACTGCTGACTCGGCTGTGGCTGCTCGCCTATCGACTGGTTGGTCGGCCGCTGGCGTCGCTCCATCGTCCCGCCGCGTTCGCCGCCTCCCTGCTGGCCCTGATACGCCTGCCCGCTCGAGTACCCCGTGCCGGCGACGCCGGGGGTTCCGGGATGGGTGACCGCCCGGGTTCCCGCTTCCATCGCGTCTTCCATCTCCGGCACGATCGCCTCCATTCCCTCGAGATAGCGCTCCATCATCGAGGCGGTGAACTGCGGCCCCGGCGCGCTCTCGAACATCGACTGGGTCATCTCCATCCCCTGTCGCTGGGCGCTTTCACCCCACTCGAGGGCACTCAGTGTCATCTCCGCCATGTTCCGCTGGAGGTCGATCAACCGCTCCATGGTCTGTTGACTCCGTTCGATCGTCGACTCCGCCATCCGCTCCCTATCCGTGGATTGCTGGCTCTGGTGGTCTCTCATCGTATGCACCTGAGGACGCGGTTACCGTCGGCGCTCCTCGGTCACGGGAGAGCGCGACCGAGACGCAGATAAAGACCGGCGTCGGTTCCGATCCGAAGCCCGACCCCAATCGCTCGTAACTCCGAAAACCGGGCGACCGGCGACGCGAGCGCGAACAACCGGCAGACGACCGGGAGACGATACCGGTGAGACGTAATCACTCACAACGTCGCTGGACGGACGCGTAATCGTCTGTTGGAGCGGAGAAGTAGGAGCTGCGACGGGAACCGCCGGACTCGAGCGGAGTCGCCGGTTACGCGTCCGGATCGCCGGGTTCGCCGTGGGTCACGCCCTCACGTTCGTCGGCCTGCATCCGGCGCAACGCGGCGCGGCCCTTGCTCGCGTCGTAGCCGAAGAAGACTCCCTCGGCGTACTCCTCGGCGACCTCGAGAGCGTGAATCAGGTTCTCGACGTCGACGTTTACGGCGTACAACTCGATATTAAAGGGCGTCTCGAGGGCGCTCTCGAACCCCTTCGCGATCGTCTCGAGCCAGTAGGTCGTCCCGTAGGCGGTGTCGTACAGCGGGACGACGAACTCGTCGACGTGTTCGGCGACGGCCTCGAGGTCGATGCCGGCGCGCTCGTAGAGGTGGCCGGGATAGGGATCGGGATACAGCGTCATGTAGACGGTCCCGGGGATGCGGTCGGCGGCTTCGGCGACGAAATCCGTGATGACGCTCGCCCGCCAGTCCATGCGGTCGTCGTACTCGCTTTCGGCGAATGCCTGCTCGCAGACGCCACACCGGCAGTACTCCGCGCGAGGAAAGCCGATGTCGTCGAGGCGGACGTCCTCGTTTTCGGCGACGCAGTCGTCGATGACCTCGAACAGGCCCTGCCGGTAGTCCTTACGGGAGGGACAGATATACGCCCAGTCGAAATAGGACCGTTCGCGGTCGGCCGGCCGACCCATGTCGTCGACGGGGACCAGCGACGGGTCGGCGTCGGCGGCGGCGTTGTCGCCGAAACACGAGACCATGTTCACCCCGTCTTCGATCGGTTCGGCGGACCGGCCGGTCACGTCCTTGACTTCGTAGAAGCCGCGGTCGAACTCCGGCCACCGTACTTCCTCGGCGTTACGGGTGACGACGCCGTACATACCTCAGTGTCCGGCCCCGCACCCGTAAGCCGTTCGGAATCGAGCGCTATTCTTCGGTCGGTTCGTAGTCGACTTCGACCTCTGAGGAGCCGCCGAAGGCGACCTTGTAGAGGACGGCGATGACGAACAGGGCGAGTACGACTTTGACGGTACGTGACATGTACAGGGGAGAATACGCCCGGCGAATACTTAGGTATTCTGGATAGTGATCCGGACGTGAAAATCCGACGCCGAGCGGGCGGCGGTTACGTCTCGATCAGCGAGGCGATTTCCTCGCGGACGATCGTCTCGCAGTACGAACAGCGGACGCCGTCCTCGAGGACGGTAAACCGTGAGGTGACGGGCTCGTCGCCGGTCGTAATACAGCCGGCGTTGGGACACGAGAGGACACCTTCGACGACGTCGGGGCGTTCGACGCGGTGTTTCTCGACGACATCGTAGTCGCGGACGATGTTGATCGTCGCGTCGGGCGCGATCAGCGAGAGAACGTCGACCTCGTCCTGACTGAGTTCGCGACCCTCGACCTTGACGATGTCCTTGCGTGCGAACCGGTTGGAGGGAACGTTCATCCCGACCGAGACCTCCTCGCCGTTGGTCCCGTCGATGCCGAGTATCGCGAGGACGTTTAGTGCCTGTCCGCCACGGACGTGATCGATGACGGTCCCGTCACGGATCTTGCTGACCCGCAGTTCGTGGTCGTCGTTGCCGTCGTGGTGGTCGTGATCGTCACTCATCGGTCTCACCTCGAATCCCCCGGTCGTCGCTCAACAACAGGTCCAACAGCGCCATTCGGACCGGGACGCCGTTGTGCGCCTGGTCGAAGTAGGCCGCGTAGTCGGTGTCGTCGATCTCCGGGGCGATCTCGTCGACCCGTGGCAGCGGATGCATCACGGTCAGGTCGTCGCTTGCGGCCTCGAGGGTCTCGGCGTCGATCTGGTACTCGCCGGCGACCTTCTGGTACTCGTTCTCGTCGGGGAACCGCTCGCGTTGGATCCGGGTCACGTAGAGGACGTCCAGCGAGGGCAGGACCCCCTCGAGCGACTCGTGTTCTTTGATCCCCGTCCCGTCCTGTCGCTGGTGGAGGTCGTAGACGACCTCGCGGGGCAACTGCAGACTCTCCGGACTGATGAAGTGTTGCTGGGTCTCGAAGTTCGTCAGCGCGTGGGCCAGCGAGTGGACGGTCCGGCCGTATTTGAGATCGCCCATGATGCCGATCGTCAGGTCGTCCAGGCCGGCGTTTTCCCGGATGGTGTAGAGATCGAGCATCGTCTGGGTCGGGTGATGACCCGCGCCGTCGCCCGCGTTCAGCAGCGGCACGTCGACGAACTCGCTGGCCATCGTCGCCGCCCCCTGCTTGGGATGGCGCAGGACCAAGGCGTCGGTGTAGCCCTCGATGACACGGACGGTGTCGGCCAGCGTCTCCCCTTTCTTCACGCTCGAGGATTCGACCGAACCCATGTCGACGACGTCGCCGCCGATCCGTTTCATCGCAGTCTCGAAGCTCATCTTCGTCCGCGTACTCGGCTCGAAAAAGAGCAATCCGAGCAGCGTGTTCGCGTGGCGATCGGCGACCGCCGACGGGTCGGCGTCGATCTCGGCCGCGCGGTCGAGTACCGTCTCGATGTCCGGCCGCGAGAGTTGTTTGCTCGTGATGAGGTGATCGTGGCGCATTCGTTGTCGTTTGCGTACGCTCTCGGGACTACCTTGAATCCCGCCATTTGTCGTCGATAGCGATCGACGACTCGGCCGCAGGCGGTAGCCGCTCGATTCTGAACACGGGTGGCTCGCCAGTCGAGCCTGACCCGCAGCTGACCCGTTCGATCGAACGCGTTGCGTGTTCGTCTCACACCGTCGCACCCATCCGCAGTCGGACGGCGACGAGCAGTTGCACCGGACGCCGGTCCTGACCCTGCCACGGCCGGTTGACGAAACGTCCGAACAGCTATCCACGATCGTATAGGAACAGTGGTAGGGTATTCGATCGCAGTACCCCACCTCAATTGAGTGACCGAATGGGAGTGGTTCACTTAAATATATTAATTCAGTAAAATATATGTGTATAATTCATTGATATTAGGGCGGGATGTCTGATACCCCTCGTTTGAAACGCCGTACCGCATTACGAACGATCGGTCTCGGAGCAACTGCGCAGTTGGGTATTGGTCTGGTTGCCGGTGATACGGCAGAGGGCGAACAGCGGCTAGAGATTGATGACATCAACGAAGAGGTCCAGAAGGCGTGGCAGTCGACCGTGCGTCGACATGGCGAGGTCGTCGACACTGAGTATGCCGCGATTGGACCGACTAACGTAGCGCACTCAAGCAAGCGCTTAGCGTCGGTGGCAAAGGCGAACCGAGACGACGGTCGGTCGATGATGATCCAGCGATTGGAGTTCGAGGACGGATATACGGCCGAGGTCACGACAGCGATGGACCGCGACGGCAGCACGTTCCTCAAGAAGATTAATGACCAGCGGTTCAAGACCATCCTCTCGTCTGACGACGTGGGATCCCTCAAGCAGAACCAACGGGAAAAGGTCGTCGCTCACTCGGAGAGAGACGCCGACTTCGCTGCCTCCGCCAATCCCAGCAAAAACCAAGTTGCGGACCTATCGAAGAAGTCCACCCTGAGCGCCACGTCTTCCCACTACGATTACTCTGCCACCGAGGCGGATGACGGCGACAGTGACCGGAACTGTCCTGGACCCTGTTGGGTGCAGGGGATCAACTGGGCAACTGATGTCGACGAAGACGACAATCGGTGTGGTGTTACGGTGACTGACGCTGCCGTCTCTATCGAGGCGGATGCCTACGCAGAAGTCTACACGTTAGTCGACAATGACATGAAGACAGGTGATTTCGACATCACGTTTGATGGGTATACTGCAGGGACGGTTTCCAGCCTCGGGATGGCCGCCGGGACGGACTTCCTCGGGTTCGTCAGGAACGTCGACAAGGACACACAGGATTCGATCCATCTCGGGACGCTAAGCTCGGATTGGTATGACGCCGTCGACATCATCGACGAGCAGTGGGGACCAGGGGACGGTGCGGGGCCAGGTGACGACGCCCCGTATACTGATTACGAATTCACCACGGAACTGATCGAGGGTGACACATACGCGTTCGGTATCCGAATGGCGGTTGACTTGGCCAACCTGTCGCTTCCTGGGGCGATCACGATAAACTTCACCGATACAAGCAACCCCCTCGACAAGGGCTTCGGCATGTCGTACAACGTCATCGGAGCGGACTATAGTAGCAACTGAACGTCATTGCACACCTGATCGCACGAGGGCATTGCGATCAGTGTGTAAATCGTTTCAATTGCTACTATAGTAAAAGCGAGTTTATCCAGTCCGTATCGGGACCCCACTGCGGTTCCTTTTGTCGGCCGCCACGCGAGCGGTCAATCGCGATTAACCACTGTGGACGATCGCCGAACACGTAGGCGAGTGAACGTCAGACGCCACTGGAGAGGTTCCGAACGGCGAGACAGGAACTGGTGCGTCGGACCGAGCAGTTGACGTCCTCGGAACCTGGCATGGAATCGATGTCACAGGAAACTCCGGCCCGCTATGAGTCGTGGGCATCCCACGAACGCGAGCAGTCACATCTGGCAGAGTGAAGAAGTCGGAAGCTTAGGCGTTCGTACTCGAGTTCCCGGCGAAACGTTCGTCAAGATGGTAGGCGGCATAACTGAACACTGCGACCAGGACGAGCGTGATCGTCATTCCCAACAGACTGGTCGGGTCTGGGACGATCGCCGCTGCCGCCACAGTGCCAACAAACATACCGACGAACGCGACGAGGATCGTTCGGAGGGTACTAAACATGGATTTTCATTTTCCTTCCAGGTGTATATTTTTTACGTCAGTATATTGTATAATCCCGAATCATCCGTACGTGCAGCCGGAGGCCCTGGAGCAGGATCGACAGATCGCCGTCTGCTATCGGATATAAATATTATCCATCGCAATTTTTTGTTCGGATGCCCGTAACGATAGTATGCGTCTTTCGGCTCGCTGGCTGTACGCTCGTTCCGCGTGGAACCGGTCCTGGCTGTGGGACGTTGGAGCATTGCTCTCACTCATTAACGGCGAGGTCCTCATACAGGTCGGCGCGGAGCGAGCGCCGGACTGCGCTCTCCCCGTACTTTTCGTGGGCGGGTTCGGGGCAACGTTTCTCGCGTTTCTCACCATGGACCTGCTCGTCCCCCACCGGCTACCGATCGTCACCGCCACCGGAACCTACCAAATCCTGATTTCGGCGGCAGTCGTGGGTCCATTCTTCGCCAGCGCGGCCGTCGGCGCGGCGCTGCTGCGGTCCGGGACAGCGCTTGACGAACTCGTCTTGGTCGTCTTGGGGAACGCTGCGGCGCTCACCGCAACGGTACTCGTGGTAGCGTACTACTCGCGGGATGGTGCCTGAGGACAGCGCCGGATGCAAGCAGGTGACTACCCGTCACGGACGGGAGCAGTCCGCCTCGGAATAGGAGGCCAGCCTCCCGTAGAGACCCGCTGGTCAACGGCGCCTCAGTACTTGGGTAGACACTCGAGCGCGACTGTCCCTACTGTCCGTCCCGCGGTACACCACGGATCGGACATCTTCGGTTTAGGCTCTAACACGCAACCGCTGAACACCACTACAATTACGATCGACTAAATCAAGCGCTGAATGGCCGAACACCAGCCGAGGAGGTGCTGAACTAGACCGTTCTGAACGCTGTCAAACCACTCTTTCAAGAGATAAAGAAATATACCATCTAATTTGGAACTATTTCATATATTTTGGGCTAAAAATCCGAAACATGGTTGCAGAGCTACGTATACTGTTGGAACAAGCTAATCTGAACAATACCATTCCGACGAAGGCAAAGAATTATGCGGGCAGTACAGCAAGAGCATATACCGCATGGTCGGCCGGTTAGACACTGGGATCGACGTCCTCGACCGGAAGCTCGACGGTGGGCTCCCCCCGGGGTGTATCGTCGCGTACACCGCCGAGCCGGCCAGCCAGTCCGAACTCCTCCTCTACGAACTCACGGCCGCCCGCGGCACGCTGTATCTCACCACTGAGCGCGACGACGACGCCGTCCGTCACGCCATCGAGACCTCGCCCTCCTCGGTCGGCAGCCCGACGGTCAGGCACGTCACTGGTGAGGACACCCTCGAGGAGGCGACCCGACTCATCGGTGCCTTGCCCGACGGGGCGAACCTCATCATCGACACGATGGACGTCCTCGAGCGCTGTGACACCGACGAGTACATCGAATTCCTCAACGAACTCAAGTCGCACATGCTGGAGACGGGCAGCATCGCCGTCCTCCACTGTCTGAAAGGAGAGGACGAGCCGCCGAACCGGTCCCGGACCTACCACGCCGCCGACGCCGTCTTCGACCTGCGGACCGAGATCTCGGGGACCGAACTCGAGAACCACCTCACGATCCCGAAGTTCCGCGGCGGGAGCCAGCCGACCGACGCGATCAAGCTCGAGTTGACGGAGGAAGTGGCGATCGACACGAGCCGCGACATCGCGTGAGTCCGGCTGCCCGGCCGATTCCGTTACCCCTCCTGTGCGGGCATCGTACTGTACCTCGGCTTCGCTCGTCGATTCGACACGCCGCCCTCTCTTCGGCGGTTACGCGCGCAAAAAAGTCGATCCGCACATGCTCGTTGTCCGTCGGCAGCGACCGGTGAGCGGCCGGGTCCGCGGCGTCGGCTTACTCTTCCGCGCCTTCGAGTTCGTCGACGATCTCGTCGGCGTCGACGTCGGCGTCCTCGAGGGCTTCCTCGATGTCGCCGCCGCCCATGCCGCCCATGCCGCCCATCATACCGCCCATGCCCATGCCACCCATGCCGTCGATGACTTCCTGGACGATGACGCGGTCGACGCCGACCTTCTCGATGATGTCCTGCCCGATCTGCTGTTTGCCCATCATCCACTGCTGGTTCATGGTCATCTGGGGCGTGGCCTCGAGGTAGAGCGTCTCCTTCTCGACGGTTTCGGTCTCGAACTCGGGCTCTGCGTCCTCGTCGTCGTCATCGGGTTCGACGGGGACCTCTTCCTCGACCTCGTCGGTCTCGATCCAGAGTTCGGGCTCCATCCCGAGGTACATCTCGAAGAGACCGGCGGCCTGCTGTTCGCGGTCGTCGACTTCCTCGACGATCGTGTACTCGTACTCGACGTCCTCGCCGGCAAGCGGGTGGTTGAAGTCGACGCGGGCGCGGCCGCCGATGATCGTGCTGATGTAGCCCTGCTGGCCCTCGATCTGCACGTTCGCGCCGGGGTAACGGTCGTCCTCGTCGATCTTCTCGGCGCTGACCGTCTGGACGTCGTCGGGGTCGTATTCGCCGAAGGCGTCCTCGGCGGGGACGGTCACGGTGCCGGAGTCGCCGGGCTCGGCGCCGACGATGTCGTCCTCGACGGCCTCGAAGATGTGGCCCTCGCCGACGACGATCGTTCGGGGCTTGAACTCCTGGCCCTGCTCGTCGACGCCCTCTTCCTCGGCGACCTCGGGGTCGGTCGTGTCGACCAGCTGGTCGTCCTCGACGGTGTAGGCGGTGTACTCGAGTTCGACGAAGTCGCCGGTCTGGAGTCCGTCGGCGGCTTCGTCGGCTACTTCTTCGTCGACGTCATCGGCCTGCTCGTCTAGCTCGGCCTCTTGTTCCTCGGTCATACGTTGTACGTCCGGCCGTCTACATTTAAGTACGACGTTTTCGGGCGAGAGCGACCGATACTTACGATCCCCCCGCGTCGACTCGAGCATGTACGAGGTCGAAGCAAAGGTCCCCGCCGACCTCGCGGCCGTCCGTGAGCGGCTCGTGGCCCTCGAGGCGACGCCCGAGGGTGCGGTCGTGCAGGTCGATACCTACTACGACGCGCCCCATCGGGCGTTCGTCGAGACCGACGAGGCGTTGCGGATCCGGTCGGAGCGACCCGAAGACGGCGAGGCAGAGACCCACATTACCTACAAGGGGCCGCTCGTCGACGACGAGTCCAAGACCCGCGAGGAGGTCGAGACCGCCGTCGCGGACGGCGAGAAGGTCGATGCGATCCTGACGAACCTCGGCTTCGAGCCCGCCGCGACGGTCCGGAAAGAGCGCGAGCGGTTCTCGCTCGAGGGGTATACCGTCACCCTCGATTCGGTCGCCGACGTCGGCGACTACGTCGAGGTCGAGACCGAACTCGAGTCCGAAGCCGAACTCGAGGCCGCCCGCGAGGGGGCCTACGACGTCCTCGAGCGGCTGGGGCTGGATCCCGACGAGCAGCTCCGAACGTCGTATCTCGGCCTGTTGCTCGAGTCCTGAGCGAGTGCGAAAGCGACGCCGGCGAATCCATAACTTACAGGCATTTTACGGCCCGTATCTGTTTCCGCAAGTTATACGAACGCGGTCCGTCAAGAACCGCCAATGAGCGAGCGGAACATCCGTATCGAATCCATCGACCGGCAGGCGGTCGAGGATCAGGAGGTCGAAATCGTCGAACGAAAGGGAATCGGTCACCCCGACTCCATCTGTGATGGCATCGCCGAGAGCGTCGCCGGGGCGCTTGCCCGCGAGTATCTGGACCGCGTCGGCGAAGTACTGCACTTCAACACCGACGAGACCCAGCTCGTCGCGGGCGAGGCCGCGCCCGCCTTCGGCGGCGGCGAGGTCGTCGACCCGATCTATCTACTGATCGTCGGCCGCGCGACCAAACACTACGAGGGCCAAACGATCCCCGCCGAGACGATCGCCCTGCGAGCGGCACGGGAGTACCTCGAGGAGAACATCCCCCAGCTGACCGTCGGCGAGGACGTCGTGGTCGACGTCAAACTCGGGGAGGGCAGCGGCGACCTGCAGGAGGTCTTCGGCGAGGACGAAGTCAGCGTCCCGATGGCAAACGACACCAGCTTCGGCGTCGGCCACGCGCCGCTGACCGAGACGGAGCGGATCGTCCTCGAGGCCGAGCGACGGCTGAACGGCGAGTACGCCGACGAACACCCCGAACTCGGGCCGGACGTGAAGATCATGGGCAAACGCGAGGGCGACGAGATCGACGTCACCGTCGCGGCCGCGATGGTCGACGAGTACGTCGCCGACCTCGACGAGTACGTCGAGGCCGTCGAATCGGTTCGCGAGTTCGTCGACGGCGTCGCGCGCGACCACACCGACCGCGCGGTCGACGTCCACGTCAACACGGCCGACGACTACGACGAGGGCTCGATCTATCTCACGGTGACGGGCACCTCCGCCGAACAGGGCGACGACGGCTCCGTCGGTCGCGGCAACCGCGCCAACGGACTCATCACGCCGAACCGCTCGATGTCGATGGAAGCGACCAGCGGCAAGAACCCGGTCAATCACATCGGGAAGATCTACAACCTGCTCTCGACGGCGATCGCCGAGGAGGTCGTCGGCGAGGTCGGCGGCATCCGCGACCTGCGCGTGCGACTGCTCTCCCAGATCGGCCGGCCGATCGATCAGCCCCACGTCGCCGACGTCCAGGTCGTCACCGACGACGGCGTCTCGGTCGCGGACGTGGAGGACGACGTCGCGGCCATCGTCGACGCCGAACTCGCCGATGTCACCGGAATCACGCGCAGCGTGATTGACGGCGAACTCTCGACGTTCTGATCGGGCCTCGATCCGAACTGCGGCCCAGTCCCGAAACCGATAGCGCCACGTCGGATGGGTGACGTTTTGTCCACGGATCGCGTGCCGTCCGGTAATGGCCCTCCGCAAGCCGTTCGACGAGCGCGCGGCAACCCACCGGGTCATCACGCGGCAACCGTACGGCGTCGCCGATGACGACGAGACTGGCTGGATCACCGTCGAGAATCGCGTCGTCGACGCCGTGACGTCCTTGGGGACCGCAGTCCATCTGCGTCTCGAGGACGGGGCGGCTTCCCGATTGGACCCCGACGGACGACTGGAGCGCGTCCGCGGACCCGATCGAGTTCTCACGGGTTCTGGACCGGAGTATCGGGCGACGCTCCCCGACGACGCCGGCGTCGTCCGGTCGGTGCTGGCCGTCGATCCGGACGATACCGACGTGTGGGTCGATCGCGTGTTCTCCCTCGAGGAGTTCGTCGTCCGTACCGACGCCACGTGGTATTATCGGTCGGTTCCCCATCACGCCCATATTCGAGAACTGCACGCGGACGGCTGTGACGCGCTCCTGCAGGCCGTCACCGACGCACTCGAATCGATTCCTCGCTCGACCGTCGTTCCGGTCGACGGACTCGTTACGTGGCGATCGAACGGCGACCGGTACGAACTGTCGTGGGACGTACTGCGCCGGCGTGAGAGAGACGCCGATCGAGACCGCTGGTCGGCGTTCGAACTAGATCGACTCCGACGCGTTCGTCCCGTCCCGAACCGCGAGGAACTCGTCCTCCGGTGGGCTCCGTCGGCCGCGGATACGTGGCCACGCCGGATTCTGCGGTACCTGCTCGATCCCGAATCGGTGGCTCCCCCGACCCGAATCGCGTTCCCCGACCGAGACACGATGCGCGCGGCTACCGACGCCCTGGGGAAGCTGCGGGAACGTCTCGAGTATTCGTACGTGATCGCCGACTCCGAGAGCGAGCAGGGCTGACCGCTCGGTGCTACCGGCCGAGAGCCGCCACGTCGGGTGATCGCCGGGTTCGACAGACCCTTTGGCGACGACAGTGTGTAACACTGATAGCACGTTACGAATCGGCATCCCTCGAGAACGATCATCCGTGAACCTCCCCTCAAGCGGTTCGAATCGCGTGGTCTACGCCGTCGTCGCGAGTACCTTCTTCGTCGGTTTCGGCGGCGGCGTCGTTTTCCCGATCCTGCCGAACCTCGGCGAGGTACTCGGGATCTCGGCGTTTATGGTCGGCGTCATCCTCTCGGCCAACCGCTGGACGCGGCTGGTGGCGAACGGGCCGGCCGGCGCGCTCGTCGACCGGATCGGGACCCGGAAACCGTTCGTCGCGGGGCTGGCGATCGAGGGGGCCGCGACCGCGGGCTACGTCGTCGCGATCACGTCGTCGGTGCCCGAGTTCTGGTTCGTCCTCGCGCGAGTCTGCTGGGGCGTCGGCAGCGCCCTCGTGTTCGCGACGGCCTACACCATCACCGCCGACGTCAGCGACGCCGGATCGCGGGGCGAGAGCATGGGGATCGTCCGTGCCGGGATCACGTTCGGCTTCCCCGCGGGCATGGTACTGGGCGGGATCGTCAGCGAGGTCTACAGCAACGCGACGGCCTTCGTCCTCGCTGCCTGCTTTGCCGGGCTGGCGAGCGTCATCGCCTACTTCATCGTCCCCGAGACCCACGTCGACAGCCCCGACGCCTCGATCAAGCCGTGGGACCTCGAGACCACCCTCCCCGCGCTGACCGTCGGCCTGGTCAACTTCGGGCTCTACTTCGCGTACTTCGGCGTCCTCTTCTCGACGCTCGTCTTGTACCTCGACGCGGAGTCGACGGTCCTCACCCTCGAGTTCGCCGGCGTCGGCCTCGAGTACGGCGAGCAGGGGACCTCCGGGCTGCTGATGGCCGTCTCGGCGTTGTCGGGCGCGCTCTTTACCATCCTCGGCGGAAAGATCAGCGACGCCGTCGGGGCTCGTGTCCCGGTGTTGCTCGTTTTCCTCGTGACGAGTTGTCTCGGGTTCGCCGTCCTGACGCTCGCGCCGTCGCTCTCGATCGTCGTCGGGGCCTGCGCCCTGATCGGCGCGGGACAGGGCGGGGTCGGCGGTCCGCTGACCGCACTCTTGGCCGATCTCACGCCCGAGGACCGAATGGGGCGGGCGATGGGGACCAACAACGTCTTCGGCGACGTCGGCGGCGCGGTCGGCCCGCTGCTCTCGCTGCCCTTCGCCGAGGCGATCGGCTTCGACGTGCTGTACGCGCTCAGCGCGACCATCCCGCTGCTGGCCGGGGCGATCCTCGTTGTCGGGATCTACACCTACACCGGCAGCCTGAGCCCGACGGTCGAGGAATCCATCGTCTGAGACCGTCCGCGACTCGTCGGGATCGCTCGAGGCCGAGCCGTACCTCGCAACCCCCTTATAGCTCCGATCATCTATCACAGTCCATGCACCCCCCGGGAGCCGACACCGTCCTCGTCCGTCACGGGGACGTCAACACGAAAAGCAACACCGTCAAGCGGTACATGGAGGACCTCCTCGCGGAGAACCTCGAGGCCCTCCTGTCCGCGCGGTCGATTCCCGGCGAGGTCGAGCGCCGGTGGAGCCGGCCGCTGATCCACACCGAGAGCGACGCCGTCGAGGCCGCCACCGACGCCGCGACCGACACCTTCGGCGTCGTCTCCGCCAGCCCTTCCCTGACCACCAGTACGGAGAAAGCACGGATCCTCGAGGCCCTCGCGGAGACGGCCCGGGAACACTACGACGGCGGGACGTTCGCCGTCGAGGCCCGCCGGGCCGACAAGAGCCTCCCCTACGACAGCGAGGACCTCGGCCGCGAGGCGGGCAACGCCATCTGGGCGGCCGTCGAGGACGAGTTCGAACCCGACGTCGATCTCGACGATCCCGACCTGACCTTCGGCGTCGAGGTCCGCGAGGACGCGGCCTTCCACTACCTCGAGCAGCGCGATGGCCCGGGCGGGCTCCCGCTGGGTTCCCAGGAGCCGGTCATCGCCCTGGTCAGCGGCGGCATCGACTCGCCGGTCGCGGCCTACGAGATGATGCGCCGCGGCAGCCCGATCGTCCCGGCCTACGTCGACCTCGGTGACTACGGCGGGATCGACCACGAGGCCCGCGCCATGGAGACGGTCCGGCTCCTCTCGGACTACGCGCCGAACTTCGATATGCAGGTCTACCGGATCCCTGGCGGCGACACGGTCGACCTGCTCGTCCGGCAGATGGAGCAGGGTCGGATGCTTTCCCTGCGGCGCTTTTTCTACCGGGCCGCCGAGACGCTTGCCGCACGCGTCAACGCCGACGGCATCGTCACCGGGGAGGCCGCCGGCCAGAAGTCCAGCCAGACCGTCCGCAACCTCGGGGTCACCAGCCGCGCGACCCGGCTCCCGATCCACCGGCCGCTCCTGACGTGGGACAAGCAGGACATCGTCGCCCGCGCCCGCGAGATCGGCACCTTCAGCGACTCGACGATCGACGCCGGCTGCAACCGCGTCACTCCCGATCAGGTCGAGACCAACGCCCGCCTGAAGCCCCTGCTCGAGCACGAACCGGACGACCTGCTCGAGCGGGCCGAAGAAGCGGCGAAAAACGCGACTCTGGTCGAACCCTGAGTCGGCTTCGAACCGCCCGTTTTCCCGCCGCTCGTAGACACCTCCCCTACCCACGGCCGGGTGGGACTGAAAGGGGCTGGCGCGCTTTCGTAGTCGTGGCGTCTCCGACAGCAGATTTACTCGTGTCTTCATCGCAGAGAAGCCGAAACCCCCATTACGCCGTCGGACACACCACGAACCAGTGACCCGCGTCTGTCTTATCGGCGAGGCCGGGAGCGACCTCCAGTACGAACTCCTCTCGCGGGAGACGGCCCGCGAGGCGCTCGCGACCTACGACTTGGAGCGGCCGTTCGAGAACTCGCTGGCCCTGCGGACGGTCAGCGTCGGGGCCGCCGTCTCGCTGCTGAACGACCTGAACTGGTACTGCACGCGGTTCGTCGACGAGGCGTTCGTCCGGGAACCGAGCATCAGCGACGACGAGTGGCTCTCGCGAGCGCTCGCGACGCAACTCCGGAACGGCGAGATCGAGGCCGACGAGACGGGCGAGTTCTGCAAGATCTACGGCCTCGAGCGAGTCGCCCCTGCCGTCGAGGACGAGGGCACCGAACCCGATGCGGCGGCCTCGAGCGGGACTGACGAGTCCGCGGCCGCGAGCGAGGGTGAAGAAAACGGAGGCGCTGCAGCCTCGAGCGGCGCCGGCGGGGAACCAACCTATCGGCTCGTCGAGCCGCTGTACGTCCGGCGAACGGACGGTGATCTTCCGGAGTACGACCTCCGGGACGTCGCGGAGACGCTGGTCGTTCGCCTGACCGAGACGGAATATACGCCGTAGCGGGGCCGTCGTTCGCTCGAGCGGTTACGAGCCGTCCTCGGCCGTCCCGTCGTCCGACTCGACGCTCGTACTCTCCGACGCGCTGGCGCTGTCGCTGCGCATCGAGGCACCGCTGGTATTGCCCTCGTGATCGACGACCGTCGCGGAAAGCGCCGTCAGCGGCTCCGATTCGAAGGTCACCCGAACGAGCCGGCCGACGGTCGTGATCACCGGGGTACAGGCCTCGTTCTCGTCCGCCGTGTCCCGTACACCTGCCTCGAGGACGAGTTCCTTGTCGGCGCTTCCGTCCGTCCCATCGCTATCGGTCTCGCCGTCGCCGCCGGTACTGCTGCCGCTGGGGTCGCCGTCCCCGTCGGTCTCGTACTCCTCGTCGGTCTCGTCGTCCTCGATCGGTTGGACATCGATCGACTCGAGGACCAACTCGTAACAGGGGTTCGGTGCCTCGGACTCGAGCGAGACCAGGATCGACGTCTCGAAGTCGGTGTCGTCGACGAAGCTGGCGAGGGGGTCGACGTTGGAGAGCGTACGCGTCTCGAGCCACTCGGTCGCGTCGTCGGCGTCCCGGACGAGGTCGACAGATGACGTCTCCGTATCCGTGGAGAACTGGTAGTTTTGTGTCTCGTAGCCGGTCACCTCCTCGGGGAGGTCCTCGCTTCCGTCGTCCGATCCGGGGTCGTCTTCGCTGGGATCGTCACTCTCATCGTTGTCGTCGGGCGAGTCGTCGGTCCCGTCGGCGATACAGCCGGCCGAGAGCGCGAGCAATCCTGCAGTGCTACTCAGTAGCGTCCGCCTGGAGGGGCGTGTCATTGTACCTGACCGTACGAAGGGGTACCTAAAGGCGGTTCGGCTAGGTCAAAGAATCATTTTTACCAGACCGATTCGGGGAACGGGTCGACGAAGACACGACGAGCCGGGCGAAATCGCGCTGCTCGAGCCGGTCAGTCGAAGAGACCAGTCGAGAGATAGCGCTCGCCGCTGTCCCAGAAGACCGTAACGACGAGCGGGCAGTCGTCGACCTGTCCGCCGTCGGTCTCGGGCGAGGCCGGTTGCGTGCCCTCGTCGAACGCCGTCGGGACTTCGGGACACTCGAGGGCGGGATCGGCGATCTCGCGGGCGACCCGCTGGGAGACGAGACTGGTCGCGCCGCTCGATTGGCCCACGAGGATTCCCTCTTCGCGCGCGAGGCGGCGACACTCCGCCTCGGCGTCCTCGAGCGCCACCGTCTCGACGCGATCGAGCAGGTCGAGATCGAGGTTGTCGCTGACGAAACCCGGCCCCATCCCCTGGAACTCGTCGTTGCCGGATTCACCGGTCGAGAGGACGGCGTTTCGTTCGGGTTCGACGGCGACGATCTCCATCTCGGGGTACTCCTCGCGGAGTCGTCGGCCGATCCCCGAGATGGTGCCGCCGGTGCCGACGCCGGCGACGAAGGCGTCGATCTCGCGGTCGCCGACCTGCTCGATGATCTCCGGCCCGGTCGTCTTGTAGTGGGCCTCTGGGTTCGCGGGGTTCTCGAACTGGCCGAGCTGGACCGCACCCTCGGCCTCGAGTTCCTCGGCGCGGGCGCGGGCGTCCGCCATGTCGCCGTCGACCAACTCGAGGTCGGCCCCGTAGGCCGCCATGACCTGTTGGCGTTCCTTCGATTTGTCCGACGGCATGACGATCGTCAGGTCGTAGTCGCGGGCGGCCGCGACGAGCGCGAGGCCGATCCCCGTATTGCCGCTCGTGGGTTCGACGAGCCAGTCGCCGGGTTCGATCAGCCCGTCGCGTTCGGCGGCCCGTACCATCTCGCGGGCCGGCCGGTCCTTGGCCGAACCGCCGGGATTGAACGATTCGATCTTGGCCGCGACCGTCGCGCCCTCCGGCGAGTCGACCTGGACCAGCGGCGAGCCGATCGTGTCCAGGATACTCCCTTTCATTGACCCACAATATGGATTCGAGACGTAAACCCGTGCTGGACAGAGGCAGGACGTGCCGGCTACTAGAGGCGGGGACCTACAGATGCGATTTATTCGTCGTACTCGTGGTCGACCGCCTTGAACGCATCTTCGGCTACCTCGAGGGCGCGTTCGATTTCGTCCTCGGTGTGGCTATACGCAGTAAAGAACCGCTCGCCTTGCGGCGGAATGCCGAAGAGAACTCCGCGAGCAGCGGCCTCGACGAACCAGTCGTTGAACTGGTCGCCGTTTGCGCCGAACAGATCACGGAACCCGTCCAGGTCGTCATCCATCATGAGGACCTGACCCGCCGAACCGATGTACTCGACGTGGGCAGGAATTCCGACGTCGTCGATGACGTCCTGTAACCCATCGAAGAGCAGTTCCCCTTTTCGATCGATGTCGGCGTAGACGTCCTCCTCCTCGAGGACCTCGAGAGTCTTTAGCGAGGCGGCTGCCGAGACAGGGTGGCCGTTGTACGTTCCACCGTGGAACGCCGTCGTCTGCCAACTCTTTTGTGCGTTGGATTCTTCCGGTGGGATAATCTCGTTCATGATTTCGGCCGTTCCGCCGAATCCGGCCATCTGATATCCCCCGCCGACCGCTTTCGCGAACGTCGTCATGTCCGGTTCGATCCCGAACCGCTCTTGGGCGCCACCCGGAGCGAGACGGAAGCCGGTCATGACTTCGTCCCAAATCAGGACGATGTCCAACTCGTCCGTCAGGTCACGTAGGAATTCGTGGTAGCCGTCCTGCGGTTTCAGACAGCCAGCTGAAAACATAACCGGCTCGATGATGACTGCGGCTAAGTCATCGGCGTGTTCTCGGAGGATTTCCTCCGTCGCTTCCTTATCGTTGAAGGGGAACGCGACAGTGAGATCGCTGATTTGGTCTGGAATTCCCGACCCGTATGACACCGTATTCGGCCGTTTTTCGTCTCCCAATGCGTCTTCGTCAGCGAGGACGCTCTGGAGAAGATAATCGTGTGCACCGCCGTAGCCACCTTCCGGTTTGGCGATCTTGTCGTTGCCAGTATACGATCGAGCTACGCGGAGAGCGTGCATGGTCGCCTCCGAACCGCTGTTTGTCAAACGGACCTTCTCGATACTGGGAACCCACTCGACGATTTTTTCCATCAGTTCGATACTGATGACCTGTGGAGTGGCGGTTAGATCAGCCCTCTCTGCTTGTTCTTTCACTGCTTCGGTAACAGCAGGGTGATTGTGACCCAAGATTTTGGGACCAAGAGCCATCAAGAAGTCGAGGTATTCGTTCCCGTCGACGTCGTAAACGTACGATCCTTCCGCGCGATTCACGTAGATCGGATACGGATCGAAATGTCGCACGTTGGATTCGACACCGAGCGGCGTCACTTTCTTCGCACGTTCGAAAAATTCCTTGTTACCCTGTGTGCGTTCACGGTACAGTTCTTTGTGGTCGGGATTGTCCAGGTCCATACGCGTTATCTGGACTCAAATATAATAAAACTTTCTTATATAGGATATTGGACGAGTAATAGGATTTTAGTTGCACTCTGTTCAAACGAGATGATCGGCTACGGCCAGACGGATCGAGGGCCGACTAACTAGCTCTCTGAGATGCGTCAGTCATCACCGGCCTCCAAGCTATGCGTTTCGTGATTCGTGACGGTAGCCGAGATGTTCTTTCGCCTCGCGTCCCATCCTGAGAGGAAATAAACGATACCGGTCAGGAGGACGCTCCCAACGAGAAGTAGTGCGACGGCTGCCCAGATCGAGCGTCCCCAAATGGGGGAACCGTATCCCCACGTCAGGAGTAAGACCGTGGAAACTGCGACGACGGTGAGCGCGTAGTAAACCTGCGTTCGGACGTGGTCTATCAGGTCCGCTCCGGTGAACGTCGCTGCAAGTACTGTCGTTGGAGCAACTGGCGAAGAGTGATCTCCGAAGATGGCTCCTGAGAACGTTGCGCCGACGACGACAGCGACCATCGTGTGACTGGCGGTAAGCTCCCAGGCGAGCGGAACTGCGATGGGAGTCAGAACCGCCATAACGGCCCAAGAGTCGCCCATCGTAAACGCCATGAACGATCCAATCAGCAGAACCACGATGGGGAGCGTTTCAGGCGTCAATACCATCGTCGCGTACGTTGCAACGTATTCGCCAGTTCCCAGCTGTTCGACGACAGAGCCAATAGTCCACGCCAGCACGAGGATCGTCAGCGGCGTCAGCATAATTTTAAATCCTTTCACGGAGGTGTCCACGCTCTCCCCGACTGACATATAGTCGTAGAAGTATGCGTAGTACCACGTCGACCCGACCATAGCGAACGAACCAACGACGATGGTGAAAATGTAGTTCGCGTTGATCAGTATCTCTCGCAGTGTTCGTCCGGGTTCGTATCCCGTTATGATTGCACCGACCGTGACGACACCCAGAAGAACGAGGACGGGAACGAAAAACGTCCGGAGCATTCTCGGCGCTCCCTCGATGGGCTCTCCCAGTTCTCCTTTTATGTCCTGCATCGGCTGCGCCTTTTCCCCGTTGACCTTCCCGGTTTCACGGGCACGATGTTCCGCGGACAGCATCGCACCGAAGTCGCGCTGGGTGACCACGATAATCCCAACCATGACGATCGCCAAGATAGAATACATGTTGAACGGGATGGATTTGATAAATATTAAGAAAGAAGACGGGACTTCACTGGCCGGAATATCCGTTGCTTCGTAGCCGGTGTTGATCATTGACATCTGGAAGGCGACCCACGAAGATAATGCAAGAGTCGAAACCGGCGCGGCCGTAGAGTCGACAATATAGGACAGCTTTTCGCGAGACATATTAAGCTCGTCCGATATGTCTTTCATCGTCGTCCCAACGATCGCCGCGTTGGCGTAATCGTCGAAAAATAACCCGATTCCCATTAGCCACGCTGCCAGACCGGCTTTTCGTTTGCTATCGACGTACTCAGTGACCTTCTCTGCGGCGGCGAGTGTCCCACCCAACTTCCAGATCATCGCAATAGCGGAACCTAAGAACAGAACTAAGAGGATGATCTGCATGTTGAACACGCTTTCACCGACTGACTCCGAGATCCACTGAAGCGCGTCGATCGAACCCCAGAATCCAGCGATAATGATACCAACGACAATATTGAGCGGTTCGTAGGACGGGAGTCCGACCCCGCTAAAGAGACTTGCGGCGAGATCGACCCCGTCGAAGTAGCGATAAATCGCGCCTCCGGACCAGACACCTAAAAACAGCCCGATGATCGCTTTCCGAGTTTTGATGGCGACACCGATCGCGAGTATCAGTGGCAACAGAGACCATGCACCGTATGTCGTGGCTGACATGGTCCAACATATGAGAGTTTCACACTATATAGTTTACTACTAGCGCACAATATGTGGTCTATATTCTACAAATCTGATTCTATTTGAACAGTATACAACAACGGGGCGGTCGGGGACCGTCCCTCCACGACTTGCTTCGTCCGTCAAGCGCCGATGGGGCCGACGGTGATCGTAGTACGACACCAACCGTTCGATCGTCCTCTCGAGTCCTCGTCCGCTCGTCTACCCCGGAACCGTCCGATCCGAATTTGACGGTGGGGAACCCTGTTCGACGCGTTTCGGTCGATATCGTTGGGTCGTCCGGATCGACTCGAGGGCAAGCAGTCCGTGAACCGGATCGGCCGACGAGAAACCCGACGACGGGGAAACCGTGTTTCTCGCGGTGGTCCACTCACTTCTCGAACGGACAGCGCCCGACGTTCCTCATGCCCCACCACATAGGCGGGAGATTTCCGACACAGTACCGCTGCCATCGGTTTCTATTTCACCCACATTATCGACCCAGAGTCAACCTAATAGGAGAATTATGAACAACGTTTAATAAGATTGGAAGCAATCACACCGTGTATGGATAACGAGGAATCCCACGGAGAGATCCGGCAGCGACATCGCCGCGCGATCGACGAAGCAACTGCGGAGATCACCTTCGGCGCTTGGATTGACGGCGAAACGCGATCGGCAAGCACCGGGGAGACCTTCCGGACGACGGACCCGGTGATCGACGAAACGATCGCGGAAGTCCCACGATGTACCAGCGAGGATATCGAGACTGCCGTCGACGCTGCACAATCCTCTTTCGAGGGCGAATGGGGCAGTCTCGGAGTCTCCGAGCGGTCTGCGTTGCTAAACGAGTGGGCCGATGAACTTTCGGCACACCGTGACACACTCGGTCTTCTCGAGAGCCTCGACACGGGGAAACCGCTCGAATTCGCAAAAGAAGAGATCGACGGTGCGATCGCTTTCCTCTCGTATTATGCGGATATCGCACGGTCACACGGCGGAAAGCAGATCCCCGTTGACGGGGATTCCCTGGTGTATACACAACGCGAACCCTACGGAGTTTGTGGACAGATCACGCCGTGGAACTTCCCCCTCTATCTTCTATCGTGGAAAGTCGGCCCCGCGCTAGCGACCGGGAACACCGTCGTGATAAAACCCGCAGAACTCACACCGCTGACTGCTCTATACGCTGCTCAACTGTCCGAGGGCATTCTTCCTGACGGCGTTTTGAACGTCGTTCCCGGATACGGCGAAGAGGCCGGCGCTCCACTGACGGAACACGAAGACGTTCGCAAGCTCGCGTTCA
The DNA here is from genome assembly GCF_031165565.1 of Natrinema thermotolerans. Taxonomy (NCBI): domain Archaea; kingdom Methanobacteriati; phylum Methanobacteriota; class Halobacteria; order Halobacteriales; family Natrialbaceae; genus Natrinema; species Natrinema thermotolerans. The sequence continues at coordinate 584,191 of NZ_CP101873.1, forward strand.
CTGGCGAGGATCTGACCGGGGAGACGATTATGAAGGCAGCCGCGGCCAACATCACACCGGTGACGCTCGAACTCGGTGGGAAGAGTCCCATGATCGTGTTCCCCGATGCAGATGTCGAAACCGCTGCCGAAGCGGCCGCGGACGGCATCTTCTACAACACCGGCCAGGCGTGTGACGCCGCGTCGCGTATCCTCCTCCACGAGGACATTAAGGCGGAGTTCACGGAGGCGTTCCTCGACCACGCAGCCGACTACACCGTTGGTGATCCCCTCGAAGAGGGGACCATGATGGGCCCCCTGGCACATCAGGGCCAGTACGAGAAGGTCACGGACTATATCGAACTCGGGACGGAGGAAGGCGCAACCGTACTGACTGGGGGGAGCGCTCCAGACGATCCGGACCTCGAGGACGGGTGGTTCATCGAGCCGACGATCTTCGACGACGTCAGTAACGATATGAGAATTGCACAGGAGGAGATCTTCGGACCAGTCGAGTGTCTCCTCACGTTCTCCGACTACGACGAAGCGATCGAGATGGCTAACGATATCGAGTACGGTCTCGCGGGATACGTGATCACCGAAAACGCATCCCTCGCCCATCAGGCTGCTTCGGATATCGAAGCTGGTCTGATCGCAGTTAACAAATACCCCGGCGATGACCTCGGTGTTCCGTTCGGCGGGTACAAACGCTCTGGAATCGGCCGTGAATGCGCTGAAGAAACGCTCGATCACTATACGCAGACGAAAACGGTCAACATGCGACTCGACGAGCCCGAGCTATAGCGACTGCGTCCGACAGCCACGATTCCGTCTTTTCACGGCTCAGTATACCGCTATTCGAGCAGGGAGTCGATTGCGGGGGATATCGGTTGCTTTCGTGTGGCCAGAAAGCGAGCCAACGGCCGGATGGCGAAGCGTGGATTCGAGTTGTACTCCCCCGATCGGCGTTCGTTCAGGGACCCCGGCAACGTCACCAAGGCGGGGCCGCCACGGAACGCGGGAGCCGACAGTCGGCACCTGAAAATACGCGCGCTGGGATCCCTGCCGAAGCAATCAGTCAATACACACATCCCCCTTCGTTCGAGGCAGGAGTTGTCCAATAACTGTACTTCCAATAGAGCCGAACAGTGGGAACGGACCCTCGAGCGAGTCTCCCGTCGGAAACACCGCCGTTAAGCTCACCGACCGACAAGTCGTGCGTATGAGTCTCGAGACCATGCGGCCGAACCCCACGTGGGACGCGGCGTCCTACGAGGAGGCGGTCGACACGCTCGAAGCGCACAACGACGAACTGGTGTACAAGATCTGGGGCGGCGACTGGTGCAAGGACTGTCGCGCCCTGCTGCCCGATTTCGGTGCGGCACTCGAGGCAGCCGAGGTCCCCGACGACCGTATCGAGGAGGTCAACGTCGATGAGGACAAGCAGGGACCGGGCGTCGAGGCGTACGATATCGAGTACATCCCGACGATCGTCGTCGAGACCGACGACGGTGAGGAGATCGTTCGGTTCGTCGAGGAAGAAGACGTGCCGCCGGCAGTCTGGCTGGCCGACCAACTCGAGCGGGAACTGGCATAAGCGATCCCGACCGTCCCTGTTTTGCCATTCGGTTGCCGCTGCGCTGGCGCTTGGACACCGCCACCAGCTGCGCGTCTCGTCGCCAGGAAGGCCCAACACTATCCGTTCCGCCGTCGGACTGAAACGCTATGGCAGCCGACGGCGACGATTCGGTCTACTATGTGATCAGCGACCTCCACATCGGCGGCGACGAACAACTGGGCGAGGTCGACTTTCTCGACGAGTTGCTCGCCTTCCTCGAACGGCTCGCGACGACCGACGAGGACGCGGAACTCGTCATCAACGGCGACGCGTTCGGGCTGTGGGAGTTCACCGACGTCGACGGACCGGCGAAGTTCGATATCCTGACTGAGCGGTATCCCGAACTGTTCGAACAGTTACGCGAGACGGGCGATTCGGTGCCGATCACGCTGTTGCCGGGCAATCACGACAACGAACTCGTGGCGTACGACGAGTACGGCGAGCGACTGGCCGAATACAACGTCGACCTCGTCCGGGCCGAATCGCTCACCCGGTCGGTCGGCGATCGGACGATCTACTTCGAACACGGTCACCAGCGCGACCCCAACAATCGGTTCGAGGACTTCGGGAATCCGTCCGAGCGGCCGCTCGGCTACTACTACAATACCAACGTAACGAGCAGGGCCGGCCGGCTGTCCGAACGGGGGCGGTTCAACTGGCTGAAAGACGTGCAGGCGGTGACGCCGACCGAACGGGTCCCCCGCTGGCTCCTCTCGAAGTACTTTTACCGCGAGATGAATCCGCTCTTGCGCTACGCCATGATCCCGATCCTGTTACTGTTCAATATCAGCGTCCTGCTCGCGGTGCTTGCCGGACTGGACGTCGCCGGCGTCTGGACGATGCCCGTCGAGACGGTGGACGCGGTACTCGCCCGGCTGGGCCTCGTCGGGGAGGCGGTCCATTTCCTCCTCGTCGCTAACGCGGCGATCGCCGGTGTCTTGGTGCTTGCGAGCGTTCCGCTCTATTTCATCCTCCGCGATGTCGAGCGGACGGTCGACCGGTTCGGCGTGTTCGAGGCGGACCTCACCGTCGACCCCGACGAGCCGTACGCGGCCGCCGCCCGCGAGGTGTTCGCCGAACGTCCTGAGACGGCGGTTTTCTGTTACGGCCACACCCATCGTCCGCTGCTGAACGATGTCGAGGGCCGGTTGCTCGTCAACACCGGCACGTGGCTGAAGCGTCTCCACCGCCGCGACGTCGTCGCGGGGGTACTCCCGCCGGTGTTCTACCCGTCCTATCAGCTGTGTGCCGTGCGGATCGCCGCCGAAGCCAACGGCGTGGCCGTCGAATTCGAGGAGATCGAGAAGGACGATCCGGGCGCATCGGAGATCACCCGCACCGAACGCCTGCTCACGCTGGGCCGAGCCCCGACGCCGACCCTCCCCGATCGAGCGGTCGTCACCGACGCGGACCGCGAGTCGACGTTCGAGTCGGACGACTGAGCGGGCGGGCGAACGCCTCCCGCTCGGCCGGTCAAAACGGGCTTTCGTCCTCCGCGAGCGTCCCCGCTCCCGAGCCTTCGACCGCCGCATGCTCACCCAGCCACTCGAGCGCCTCGTCCACGTCGTGGGTCGGCGGTGAACACGTCCGATCGCGACAGACGTACAGCGTCGGCTCGCCGTCGCGGGCCTCGCGGCCGGCCCAGATCGGGGGCGCGTCCGCGAGCCCCAGCGTCTCGAGCCACGTCTCGAGGCCTGCCTCGGTCGGCGGCCGCAACGCGAACAGCCGATCGGGCAGGTACCGCGACGCGAACGCCTCGCGCCACTCGGTCGGCAACTCGTCGGCCGCGACGGTCACCTCGAGCGCGCCGGCCGCCACTCGGTCGGCGGCGAGACACAGCGTCGCGTGTTCGAGCGCGTTTGCCTCGAGTTTGTTCGCGTGCGTCTCGAGGACGGTCGCGGCGATGTCGCCGAACTCGCTCGCTGCGAACTCGTCGAGGGCAAGCAGCGTCTCGACCGCCACGCCGGTCGACGAGGGCGTCGACTGGTCGCCCAGTTCCTGCGGTCGCGTCACGAGCGACTCGCCGCTCTCGGGCGTGAAATAGAGCGTTCCGCGGTCGGCGTCCCAGAACTCGGTCTCGATGACCCGGGCCAACTCGAGCGCGAAGGCGAGGTGGTCGATGTCGCCGGTGGCCTGATAGCAATCGAGTGCGCCCCGCGCGAGGAAGGCGTAGTCCTCGAGGTAGCCGTCGACTTTGACGTCGCCAGCTTTGTAGCGCCGCGAGAGGCGCTGACTCTCGTCGTCCCAGAGCCGATCCCGAACGAACTCGAGGGCGTCGACGGCGGTTTCGGCGTACTCGTCCTCGCCGAGTACCAGCGCCGCCTCGGCGTAGGTCGAGATCATCAGCCCGTTCCAGCCCGCCAGTATTTTCTCGTCGCGGTCCGGCCGGGGCCGCTCCTCGCGGGCCTCGAACAGCCGCTTCCGGGCCGAGTCGAGTCGCTTCAAGACCTCGCTCTCCGCGAGGTCGAACTGCGAGGCCAGCTCAGACACCCGGGCGATACGGTTGGGCTGGTTCTGCCCCTCGAAGTTGCCCGATTCCGTGATGTCGTACCGGGCACAGAACAGCGAGGCGTCGGTCTCGTCCGCGATGACGTCGTGGACCTCCTCGGGGGTCCAGACGTAGAACGCGCCCTCCTCACGCTCGCCGGTCTCGGGATCTTCGCTCTGGGCGTCGAGGGTGCTGAAGAAGCCGCCCTCGTCGTGGGTCAGCTCCCGATCGACGAACGCCAGCGTGTCCGCGACGGTCTCGGCGTAGCGGTCCTCGCCGGTGAGCTGGTAGCCCGCGAGGAAGGCCCGTGGGATCTCCGCGTTGTCGTAGAGCATCTTCTCGAAGTGGGGGACCGTCCAGTCCCGGTCGACACAGTAACGATGAAAGCCGCCGCCGACGTGGTCGGCGAGTCCACCGGCGGCCATCGCGTCCAGCGTCTCCTCGAGTACCTCGCGGTACTCCTCGCGGCCGGTGCGGTCGTACGTCCGCGCGAGGACGCGCAGCCGCGAGGGCTGGGGGAACTTCTGCCCGGTCCCGAACCCACCGTGCTGGCGATCCGCGCTCCGGAGGACGGCGTCGGCGGCCGTCTCGAGAACGTCGCTCGAGGGTGGCTCCGCGGCGCCGCCGGCGTCGATCCCCGCGGAATCCGGCGTCTCCTCGAGGCGGTCTGTCGCGGCGTCGGTCCACTGCTGGGCGCGGTGTTGCATCTCCTCGCGATCCTCCTCGCTTCCCCAGGAGTCGCTGATCCGCTGGCAGAGGTCCAGAAACCCGGGCTGGCCCCGCTTGCCCTCCCGCGGGAAGTAGGTCCCGATGAAGAAGGGTTTGCCCTCGGGCGTGAGCCACGCCGAGAGCGGCCAGCCGCCCTGTCCGCGGACGAGCTGGCAGACGGTCATGTAGATGCTGTCGACATCGGGACGCTCCTCGCGGTCGACCTTGATCGGGACGAAGTTCTCGTTGAGTACCTCGGCGACGGCCTCGTCGGCGAAGCTCTCTTCCTCCATGACGTGACACCAGTGACACGCCGAGTAGCCGATCGAGAGGAAGATAGGCACGTCGCGCTCTTTAGCGGCCGCGAGGGCCTGTTCGTCCCACGGTTGCCAGTTGACGGGGTTGTCCGCGTGCTGGCGCAGGTAGGGGCTTTCCTCCTCGTCGAGCCGGTTGCGCCGTGTCGGGTCGGTCATGGCTCGCCCTACGGCCGGCCGCTGTAAAAGGCCGGCGTGCCCGCCGCTCGTCGGCGACTGGCGGACGGCATCGCTATCGGAGCCACTGAAACGATTTACCTACCGATCACGACTCGCTCGCGCAAACATCGCCAGTTCGGCGCCCGATATCGACCGGCTCCGAAACGGTGCCGCTGCCTCCGTTCGCGGCCCCGCGCTGGACGTGTCGGATTCACATCAGGGATCGTCCGATTCGGAACCGTCGTCGAAATCACCGCGACACATCATGTCCGACGGATCGAACGGGACGAGGGCCCCGGCGATTTCGCCGCTGGGATGTGCTTCCGTATGAACGTTTACGTACGCCTCGCCGGCCTCGAGCTTGCCGAGCAGATCGTCGACGGTCTCCGATTCGGCCTCCGACACGCGTCCCTCCGCGACGGCATCGTCGGTGATCGTCCCGGCGTCCAAGATCCCGGAGAAACGGCCCTCCTCGAGGCGCTCGTCCTGCGTCAGGAAATCGTACAGCCAGACGGCGATCGGGCCGAGGGTCTCGTCCTCGTGAACGTGGCCCATAAACGCGTTCTCGAGGTTCGAGACCTGGAGAACGAACTTCAGCCCGTCCTGACGTTCCTGGACCAACGCCGTTCCTCGTGCGTCCGTCTCGACCCCCTCTCGGGGCTCGAGAGTGGCGACGAAGAGGCCGGAGGGGGAAGACCGCTGGCCGTCTCCGGCGTCGTCACCGTGGTTCCCGTCGCCGTTACGGTGGTCCTCGGCTGCTGCGACGCCGATACCGGTCGTACCGGCACCGAGAAGGGCGAGTCCTTTCAGCGCTGTCCGTCGAGTGGAATCGGGTTCGTGCATCGCGTTGGCACCTCCCGGCAACGAACGACGTGGGACACCATAGTACTCACACACCGACGCGATACGTCCGACAGTAATCCGACGGTCTCCGCGCTGCAATCGCCCGTTTATCGCCGTCTGCGGCCAGACGGGCCACTGCGGTGACCGAACGGCAAACTGAAGACCGAATCCGTCGGTCTCGAGGTCGCTACTGCGTCTTTTCCTGCAGCAGTCGTCGGAGTACGAGGTGGAGAACGCCACCGTTCTCGACGTATTCGACAGCCATCGGCGTGTCGACCTGTGCGGTGACCTCGAATTCGGTGACGGTGCCGTCGTTGGCTTCGGCGGTCACGGTCAACTCGGCGTTGGGCTCGAGGCCGTCCTCCAAGCCCTCGATTTCGAAGTACTCGTCGCCCTCGAGGCCGAGTTCCTCCCAGCCCTCGCCGTCCTGGAACTGCAGGGGCAAGACGCCCATGCCGATGAGGTTGTCACGGTAGATCCGCTCGTAGCTCTTGCCGATGGTCGCGCGGATACCGAGCAGGTCGGTCCCTTTCGCGGCCCAGTCACGGCTCGAGCCGGTCCCGAGTTCCTCGCCGGCCATGACGATCAGCGGCGTGTCTTCCTCGCGGTAGCGCTCGGAGGCTTCGAAGACGGTGGTCTCTTCGCCGGTCGGGTGGTGGACGGTGTAGCCACCCTCCTTGCCGTCCAGCAGTTCGTTTTTGATGCGGACGTTCGCGAAGGTACCGCGCATCATGACCTCGTGGTTCCCACGGCGCGAGCCGTAGGTGTTGAACTCGTAGGGTTCGACGCCGCGCTCTTTGAGCCACTGGCCGGCTGGCAGGTCCTCGCCGAACGGTCCGGCGGGGCTGATGTGGTCGGTCGTGACGGTGTCACCGAGCGTCAGCAGTGCGCGGGCGTCCTCGACGTTGTCGACGCCGGGTTTCTCGAGCGGGAAGTCCTGGAAGAACGGCGGCTCGCGGATGTACGTCGATTCGGGGTCCCAGTCGTAGACCGCGCCGGTCGGTGCGTCGAGTGCCTCCCAGCGCTCGTCGCCCTCGTAGACGCTGGCGTACTTCTCCTCGAACATCTCCGGGGAGACGCTGTCGTGGATCGTGTCGCGGATCTCCTCGGTGTCGGGCCAGATGTCCTCGAGGTAGACCGGTTCGCCGTCGTCGCCGGTGCCGATCGGCTCGTTCTCGAGGTCGATATCCATCCGTCCCGCGAGGCCGTAGGCGACGACCAGCGGCGGGCTGGCGAGATAGTTAGCCTTGATTTTCGGGTGGATACGGGCCTCGAAGTTCCGATTGCCGGAGAGGACGCTCGTCGTCCAGAGGTCGTGTTCGTCGATGGCGTTCTCGATCGGCTCCGGGAGCGGCCCGGAGTTCCCGATACAGGTCGTACAGCCGTAGCCGACGACGTGATAGCCCAACTCCTCCAGATCGTCGAGCAGCTCCGCGCGCTCGAGGTACTCCGTGACGACGCGGCTCCCGGGCGCGAGGCTCGTCTTGACGTAGTCGGGCACCTCGAGTCCCCGTTCGGCCGCGTTACGGGCCAGCAAGCCGGCACCGACCATCACGGACGGGTTCGACGTGTTCGTACAGGACGTGATCGCGCTGACGAGGACGTCACCGTGACCGATCTCGATCTCGGTGCCGTCCTCGAGTTCGACGGGTACTTTCTCGTCGAGCGGGAGTCCCGGTCCAGCGTCGGTCGCGTCCGCCGCGCTCGCGCCGCTGCCGTCGCCGATCGCCGGCTCACCGCCGGGACCGATGACGCCCTCCTCCTCGAGCAGGGCCGGGAAGTGGTCGTCGAGGTCGCCCATCGGGATTCGGTCGTGGGGCTTCTTGTGGCCCGCGAGGCTGGGTTCGACGTCGCCGAGGTCGAAGTCGACGGTCTCCGTGTACTCCGGTTCCTGTTCGCCGAACAGCCCCTGTGCCTCGAGGTACTCGCGGACGAGTTCGATGTGGTCCTCGTCGCGGCCAGTGAGTTCGAGGTACTCGAGGGTCTTTTCGTCGACGGGGAACATGCTGATGGTCGACCCCTGTTCGGGCGCCATGTTCGAGATGGTCGCCCGGTCCGCCACGGAGAGTTCCGAGACGCCGGGACCGTAGAATTCGACGAACTTGTCGACGACGCCGACCTCACGGAGCCGCTCGGTAATGTGCAACACGAGGTCCGTCGCGGTCGCGCCGTCGGGGAGGTCGCCCGACAGACGGACGCCGACGACCTCCGGCAGGCTCATGTTGATCGGCTGGCCGAGCAGCGCGGCCTCGGCCTCGATACCGCCGACACCCCAGCCGACGGAGCCGATACCGCCGATCATCGGGGTGTGGCTGTCGGTGCCGACGAGCGTGTCGGGCACGAGCCACTGCTCGCCGTCGACTTCGCGCTCGTGGACGACGCGGCCGAGGTGTTCCAGGTTGACCTGGTGGACGATCCCGGTTCCCGGCGGGACGACGTTGAACTCGTCGAACGCCTGTTCGGCCCACTTGATCGCACGGTATCGCTCCTCGTTACGTTCGTACTCGATTTCGACGTTCTTCTCGTATGCGTCGTCGCTGCCGAAGTGGTCGACCTGGACGCTGTGGTCGATCACGAGGTCACAGGGGACTTCGGGTTCGACGACCGTCGGGTCGACGCCCTTGCGATCGGCCGCGGAGCGCAGCGCCGCGAGGTCGACGACCGCCGGCACGCCGGTCAGGTCCTGCAGGACGACCCGCGAGACGGTAAACGGCACCTCGGCGTCCGGGACGTCGGGTTCCCACGAGGCCGCCGCCCGGACGGCGTCGTCGTCGATCGTCTCCCCGTCGGCGTTACGCAGCACCGACTCGAGCAGGATCCGGATGCTCACGGGCAGTTTCTCGAGGTCACAGAGCCCTTTCTCCTCGAGGACCGTGAGATCGGCCATCTTGTACGTCTCGCCGTCGTGTTCGAACTCCCGGATCGCGTCCGAGAAATCGTCGGTTGCCATGACCGGAATTGGGGCCCCCGTGATTTGAATCCGTCGAGAACCGCAAGTATGTCGGCCTGGACCCGTTATTTGTCGGCGTGCCGGTTGACCACTGCCGGACGGTGGCAACGGGAGTCGCGAGTCGCCGGGACGGATCGGTCGGGGAACGAATCGAATCGGAGTCCGCCACGACAGCTCCGAATCGGCTGTGTGACACCCGTCGCGTTGACACGAACGTACGCGAATCGGCTCCCGCAGAGTCGTCTCACCGACTCGTCGAGTGCCGGAGTGAAACGGGCCGTTTCTTCGAAACGATGGCGATCGCCGGCTGCTCTATCGTCCAAGACCGGGCGCTCGACCGAACGTGGACTCGGCATCGGCTTGGGCTCTCGTCTACGGAACTCCGCGTCGAGGGCGACGGCCGGAACCGTTACCGACTGTGAACAAAAGGGAGTGAATCGAAAAACGGGCGGTTTAGTTGCCGCCGCCGTTACCGCCGTCGGTCTCGTTGCCGCCGCCCATCCCGCCGTCTTCTTCGTCCGCCGCGGGTTCGCCGCCGTCGCCACCGTCACCGCCGTCGCCGCCGTCGCCGCCACCGCCGGTTTCACCTGGCGTGGCCTCGACCATGTCCAGTTCGGCGTTGCGGAACTGGCCGTCCGCACCCATCGTCTCGCTATCGCCGGCACTGAGGTCGACGTCTTCGGTCATCAGGAAGCCCAGCGACGGCGCGGATCCGCCGACGTCGTAGTTGATGAGGTAGACGTCCCAGTCGTCGGGCGTGTCGAACTCGTCTTCGGCACCGATCTCCTGGAACAGTTCGTCTTTCGTGCCGTCGTTCAGCGCCGACGCGACGGTGAAGTCGACGCCGGGCTCGTAGTCGTCGCCGAACACGACCACGCTTCCGCTCCCGCCATCGTCTTGAGCGGTCGCAGTCCCCGCGCCCGCAGTCCCGAGCGCTACTGCGCCCGCCGTGAGCGCACTCTTTTTCATGAACGATCGCCGCGAGTCGCCGAATAGTCCGCTGTCAGTTTCTTCTGTCATGTCTCTCACTCTGAGTCCCCTGTTCGGGGTAGACGTTCCTTGGCCCGATTTTCGCATAAGTCGGAACCATCGTTTCACACTCTATTTCGAATTTTCTACGAACAGACCCGCTAATACGGTATTTAGTGGCCTATTTCGCCGGGTTACGGGACGCGGCGGGGAACCTCTCAGAAATGATTGTTTATTCATCGCAACGGAATTCCGATGGCGTCGTTCGGTTTCGTTAAACCCCGTCACGTGTGAGGTTGTGGATGGCTCCTCACTGGGTGCCGGTCACCGTCGTTCGTTCCAAGAGTCGACGGCGATAGCGCCGCCCTCTCGTGGTTTTGCGATAGCGAGTGGCGACCTGAAACTGACCATATAGCGAAACAAACGCTTTCCGTGGACTGTTCGGCAGGAAGTCAGCAGCCGCTACTCCTCGCGCTTCGTGACTGTCCGTACTGGGTCCCCGATCACGACCGCTCGGACTGTTCACGGTCGTAGCCGTCGAACGTGACTACTGTGGGCTCGAGTGCAGAGGCCGGTGACAGGGCCAGAGGTGCGAACTGGCCCGCGAGAGGCGGTGTCCGGGATTCCGCTCGTGTATTGTCACGCGTCGTGAACGCGGTCCCGCCACGCCCCCCTCATACGCCGCTGCCATCGACCAAACCCGGATTACGGCGATAGACGCGGGTCAGAAACAGCTATGTGACGGTTCCGACGGCGCTACTTCCCTTCCCGACGCGCGTACTCCAGGAAGGAGAACCCGTCCCGATCGTCTCGGGAGACGACGTCCCACTCGGACCGGTCCCACTCCGGAAAGGAGGTGTCGCCCTCGGGGTCGTCGTGGATCTCGGTCACGATCAGTCGGTCGAGCGCGGGCAGGAACGCCTCGTAGACGGTCGCGCCGCCCGCGACGAAGATCCGGTCGGCGTCGTCGTGGCGCTCGCACGCGGCCGTCTCCGCCCGCTCGAGGGCCGACTCGAGATCGTGGGCGACCACGGCTCCCTCGGGCGTCTCGAGGTCCCGGCTCGTCAGGACGACCGTCGTCCGGCCGGGCAGCGGTTCGCCGAGCGTCTCGAGGATGCCCTCGTACGTTACCCGGCCCATGATAACAGGGTGGTCCATCGTGGCCTCCTTGAAGTGCTGGAGGTCCTCGGGAACGTGCCACGGCATATCGCCGTCCCTGCCGATGACGCCGTTGTCGGCGACGGCGACGATGCCGACGAGTTCGCGGGCGGGCTCGAGGGCGGCTGCCGCCTCGGCTGCGTCTCGGTCCTCGCTCATTCGGCCACCGAGAACTCGATGCCGTCGTGGGACTCGTACTCCCGAAGCTCGACGTCCTCGTAGGACAGCTCGTCGATCGAGACGTCGGCGACTGCGAGCGTCGGCCGTTCCAGCGGCTCCCGCGAGAGTTGCTCGAGCAGGCCGGGGACGTGATCGAGGCGTTCGTCACCCTCGGCCTCGGCAGGGGCTTCGGACTCGAGCCAGTCCTTGACCTCCAGGTAGTCCGCTCGATCGTCGACGCCGGCCAGCCGCGACTGGAGGGCCTCGAGGTTGTCGGCGTACCAGTCGCCCCGGTCGCCGCGGCCGCAGTAGACGTGCGTGTCGACGACGGTGTGGGCGAAGGTGCCGGGTTCGAAGCCGGTCTGCTGGGCGATGACTTTGGTCAGGAGCGCGTAGGCCGCGATATTGAACGGAATGCCGAGGGCGGTGTCGCCCGACCGCTGGGTCAGGTGACAGTTCAGGCGGTCGCCCTGGACGTTGAAGACAAAGGAGTAGTGACAGGGCGGCAGCGTCGAGACGGCCGCGTTGGCGGGGTGCCAGGCGTTGACCACCAGTCGCCGGGAGTTCGGCGAATCGGAGAGCGTGTCGATCACGTACTGCAACTGGTCGAAGGTCCGCCGGCCGTCCGCTTCTTCGGTGACCCACTGCTGGGTCTCGTCGGGCCAGGACTCGCCCTCGAGGCGGGCGTCGTCCTCGGGGACCGGGAACCGCCGCCAGAAGCGACCGTAGGCGGTATCGAGACGGCCTTCGTCGTCGGCCCAGGCGTCCCAGATCTTGGTCTCCTCGCGGAGGTCGCGGATGTGTTCCTCGCCGGAGAGATACCAGCAGACTTCATGCAGCATCGAGTTCCAGCGGTAGCCGTCCATCTCCTTGGTCGTGAGCAGGGGATACCCCTCCTGCAGGTCGACCTCGTAGTGTTCGCTGAACGACGAGATCGTGTCGACGCCGGTCCGGTTGGGCTTGTGGGTACCCTCCGAGAGGACCGTGTCGACGAGATCGAGGTACTGTCGCATTGCTCGTACTGTGCGACCGGACGACTATAATAACGCACGATCCGGAACCCATCGCGCTGGGAACAGGATCGACGAGGGGTCGGTCGTCGTCGTCGTCGGCCGCTTCGCGTGGCTCGAGTCGGTCACGGGCGACCGTTTCGCGGACGGGACGGTGCGGGCGTGATTTCAGTGCCCCAGCGTTCGCGAACGAACGGTCTCGAGCGTATCGCGTTCACCGAACGGATAGTCCCGAATACCGGTCTGATTCGTCTCGGTCTCGGTTATGCGATACGTGACGGGATACATGAACGCCTCCGACTCGGCGGGGGCGTCCGTCACCTCGAGTCCACCCCTGCATTCGAGGCGGACGGAAAACCGGTCCGCCCCCGTCTCGGCGACTGAAGTCGCAGTACACTGGGTGCGCACGCTCTCGTCAACGTCCAGCGTGTGGTTGTGGCTCGCGATGACGTCGTTGTAGAGACGGGTCTCTTCGTACTCGATCCCGTAGTCAGCGGCACTCGTCGCGTTCAAATCCGCCGGCCGTTCCGGCGCGACCGGAACCCGTTCAACGTGGACGGGATCGGCCGCCGACGCGTCACTGTCTAATACCATACTCGCCCCGAGGACGAGTCCGACGAATACGACGGCGACGACGTATACCGTGACGATTACCGCTGTTGTCCGCATCTATTTGTGGACTCGAGAAGAAGAAGTATAATTGTTCGTATAGCTGAAATCACGACTGTGCCCACCTCCGCTGAACGGGCTGCACAGTCGTTCCCGAGACGGACGCTTCCGTATCGATCGGCTCGGGATCCATGTGATGGGCGCACCCCCTTGGGAAACCGTTCGTCCCCGGTCGATTCACCGGCGGTCCGAGATCCGCCGCCGATCCGAACGTTCTGTTCGGACTGACGTTCTTTAATGCCGATTAAGTGGTTCTAGAGCGTTCTAACGCGCTGCAATCGTGGTTCGGATTTTAGTGCGAGCGCGGTGACCACTCCGATCGTGACCCGCGAGCGGTTCGGCCACGACGAGCGGCGGGGCGATATCGTCTGCTGGCTACTGACGGCCGTCGTCGCCGTCGACGGGCTCGAGGGCGTCCTGCGCGACGTGCCCCTGTGGGGCGGGTTCGAGCTGCTCGTCGTGGCCGTGGCGTCGATTCCGGCGGTCGCGACCCGCGACTGGACCGCGACGGTCCCCTGGCCGCTGATGGCGATCGCGGCGTTCGCCGCGGTCGCCCGCGCGGCCGGCGCGTCGTTCGAACCCGTGGCGTATCTCGCCATCGCGACGCTCGCGTTGCTCGTCGTCGCTGAACTCGAGGCGTTCACCTCGGTCGAGTTGAGCCGCCGGTTCGCCATCGTCTTCGCGGTGATGACGACCCTGGCGTTGCAGGCGCTGTGGACCGTCGTCCAGTTCTACGCGGACCAGTGGCTTGGGACGGCGTACCTGCGATCCCAGACCGAACTCCAGTGGGACTTCGTCGTCGTGACGGGCCTCGGCCTCGTCCTCGGCGCGCTCCTCCAGGTGTACTTCGCCCGGTTCGAGCCCGCGGGCGGCGTCTCCCGAAACGGAACGGGGTCGCCATGACGCTCGGCGACGTGCTGGGGCTCTCGGACGCCCAGGAGCGAGCGATCACGCGGGCCCTGCAGCTCGTCTTGCTCGTTCTGGTCGGGTACGGCCTCGTTACGGGGGAGTTCACGGTCGCGACGACGGCAGCGCTCGCGCTCGCAGTCACGCTCCTGCCGGCGCTGTTGCGCCGGGAGTACGGCTACTCGATGGATCCCGGACTCGTCTGCTGGATCGCCGTCGCCGTCGTCCTCCACACCGCCGGCTCCCTCTGGCTGTACGTCGAGTTCCAGTGGTACGACGAGATCACCCACGCGGTCTCGGCGACGATCGTCGCGGGCGTCGGCTACGCGGCATTCCGGGCGCTCGAGTTGCACTCCGACGAGATCGATGTCCCGCCGGCGTTCCGATCGGTGTTCATCGTCGTCTTCGTCCTCGCGGCTGGCGTCGTCTGGGAGGTCCTCGAATTCGCGTTCGGCGGGCTGGTCACCGTCTACGGGATCGACGACATCGTGACGGACTTCGTGTTCAACGCCGTCGGCGCGGTACTCGTGGCGATCTGGGGGACGGGATACGTCAGCGGGCTCGTCGGCTTTTTCCGACGACGGCTCCCCTCTGACGGTCGGTAGGCGGTCGAACTGGGCGAGTACTTGCGGTGGAGGCTGCAAAGGCCGGCACGGAAACTATCCTCGGCCGAGGCAAACCGACCGACCGTCCGAGAGGCACCGAAAGTCCATGTATGATCGAACGTCTCGACGACGGTTCATGAAGGTGGGATCGATTACAGCGAGCGTACTGAGCCTCGGCGCAGTCGGGAACGCGGGGGCCCAAGAGTCGGGAAGCGACGGCGGCGACGGCCGGTTCCGTGAGGCGATCGCGACGGGGTCGGCGTACGTCTCGGGAGTACTGTTCAGAGTGGTCTCGCCGCCGCTCGAGGACGCACCGATCGCAGACCCACCGTCGGTCCTGCAGAACTACAGCGTACGCGTCATCCAGCATTTCAACACGAACGAAGAAGAGTACCTCTTCGTCCCCGAGGGAACGGCGATCGAGGAGGGCGAACAGTACGTCTTTGACGATCGGTTCTCGTCGCCGATCGAAGACGAGTTGGCGGCCGAGGATCTCGTTCGGGTCGAGTACCGGCCGCTCACCGAGGAGGAGTTGCCGCTGGAACTCGAGACCGAGGAGACCTTCGAGATCTTCGACGACGGCGGCGGCGAGGCCGCCGTCCGGCCGGATAACTTCTTCCCGGGCGCGCCGTTCGAGATCGTCTCGGGACCGCAAGGCTGGGTGCCCAACGACATCGCACAGAGCGGCCTCTTTACCGATTACAACTCCGTCCACGCGGAGTACTTCGGCACGAATCGGCGCTTCCTCTTTTTCCCCCAAGAGGGGGCATCGACCGAGGAGGGCAACCTCTACGTGATGCGCAACGAAGCCGAAATCTTCGATCCGGTGGGGAACCTCGTGGCTGCCGAATTCGACCCCATCGACGAGGAAACGGTCACCATCGACGACGATTCGCTACGATAGCGTTTCGAGTCGGGGAGTCGGTGACGGCGGCTGACCGCTCTCGCGACGAAATTCTGTCCACGACCGTGGATAGTTCCACTTCTGGAAAGAGCAACGCTTACAGGTTCGTGCGTTCCGCTATCGACCATGCGAGAGAACGTGCTGCTGATCGGGGGCGGCGGCCGCGAACACGCCATCGCCCGCGCGCTCGAGGACAGCGAGGCCGACCTGTACGCCTGTGCCGGCAACAAGAACCCCGGCATCGCCCGGATCGCCGTCGGGTTCGAAACGCTCGAGACGACCGATCCCGAGGCCGTCGTCGACTACGCCGAGGCGGTCGACGCAACCATCGCCGTCATCGGTCCGGAAGCGCCCCTCGAGGCCGGCGTCGCGGACGCACTCGAGGCAGCGGGGGTCTACCCGTTCGGCCCGAAAGAGGCCGATGCCCGTATCGAGACGGACAAGGCCTTCCAGCGGCGGTTCATGGCGGAAAACGACATTCCGGGCTGTCCCGACTTCGAGACCTTCGACGACATGGACGCGGCGTGTGACTACATCGACGAGTACGACGGCGATCTGGCGATCAAGCCCGCCGGCCTCACCGGCGGCAAGGGCGTCAAGGTCATCGGCGATCAGGTCACCGCCGAGGAGGGCAAGGAGTACATCCGCGACGCCGACTACGACCGGATCGTCTTAGAGGAGCGGCTGATCGGCGAGGAGTTCACGATCCAGGCGTTCGTCGCCAACGGCGAGTTCCGGACCGCGCCCGCGGTGCAGGACCACAAACGCGCCTACGAGGGCGACGACGGGCCGAACACCGGCGGCATGGGCAGCTACGCCGACGCGACGCCGGAACTGCCCTTCATGACCGAGGACGACTACACCGACGCCGTCGAGATCATCGCGGCTACCGTCGACGCCCTCGAGGACTACCGCGGGATCCTCTACGGCCAGTTCATGCTGACCGAGACCGGCCCCCGCGTCGTCGAGTTCAACGCCCGCTTCGGCGACCCCGAGGCGATGAACACCCTGCCCGTCCTCGAGACGGATTTCCTCGAGGTCCTCACCGCGGCGCGGGACGGCGAGGCCCCGCCCGAACTCGACTTTGCCGAGCAGGCGACGGTCTGTAAGTACGCCGTCCCCGACGGCTATCCGACCGATCCCGAAGCCGGCGCGAAAGTACAGGTCGATGAAGAGAGCGCCGGCGACGCCCTGCTGTACTACGCCAGCGTGGACGAGCGCGACGACGGGATCTACACGACGACCTCCCGGTCGTTCGCTCTGGTCGGCGTCGCGGACTCGATCGCCGCGGCCGAGGAGATCGCCGAGGACGCGCTCGCCGTCGCCGGCGAGGAGGGACTGCGGATCCGCCACGACATCGGCAAGGCGGACCTCGTCCAGAAGCGAATCGATCACGTGAACGAACTCCGCGGCGAGTAGCGATCGGCCCCGTCTGGACGGAGAGAGACTACTCGAACGGATTCGTTGCCGTCGTGATACGAGTGATCCCGTCGACCGCATCGAACCCGTCGTCGAACGAGTAGAGGAACTCGAGTTCGCGGCGGCCCATCGACGCCGCGATGACTGCATCCGTCAGCGAGAGCGATTCGTACTTTCGGAACAGCGATCGTCCGGCGTCGATATCGCGTTTCGGCGTATGGACGATTTCGAACCCACTGCTTTCGATGATCGCGTCGAGCGTCCGTACAGCGACGTCATGTGTCCCCTTTCGTTGGAGGTAGTTGATGACCTCCTCGAGGACGTCGCTCAACACGTATGCAGTCGGGAGAGTTCCGTGATCGACCGCTCTCGAGATGGCAACCGCACGGTCGTGGTTTTGGTCCTGCGATAACCGAGCGGCGATGAGAACGTTCGCATCGACGACGACTCGAGCCATTAGGAGTCTCCGGGGATGAGGTCGTGATCGTCGGCCGCATCGGTTTCCTCACCGATATCAACGGGGTCGAGTTCGGAAAACGCACCGTACCGTTGCGTTACAACTTCGACGGAGAGGGTTCCGTCTTCGGTGACGCGCCAGCGGATTTTGTCCCCGGCTTCGATATCGAGTTCGCGTCGGACCGCTGCCGGAACCGTGACGGAATAGCTGTCGTTTATGGTCGTTTCGTCCTCGACCCGGTGTGACATACCCGATTCTACGCGGTCGGTTAGGAAATAATTTGCCTCCTAATTTTCAGGTGATCGAGTGTGGCTTCCAGAAACGTGACCGATTCCGACCCGGGCTTCAGGACGCGGCCTCATCGATCGCCTCGAGCAACAGCTCCATCCCCAGCTCGATCTCCCGCTTGTCACGTCCAGCGACGGCAGCAGTCGCAGCGTCTCGTAGCCCAGCCCAGCTCAACAGCCCGCGTCGGAACGCCGTCTCGAGGACCGTCTCACGTCGATCCGCCGATGCTCGGTCTCAGTTCAGACGACGAGCAGTACGGACGCGAGCGCACCGCCGACGAGCAAGACGGTGCTGTAGGCCGCGACCCGGTTGCGAAAGCCGTCGTTCGTCGATGTCGCGGCCAACAGGGCCTTGACGACGATGCTCGAGACGGTCGCGAGCAGGATGGCGATCGTCGCCTCGGCGGGCCCGAGCTGGCCGCCCCGGTAGAGGACGACCGCCGAGGTGGTTGCGCCGGCGCTCGAGACGAAGCCGCTGGCGACGGCCGTCGCGTAGAAGCCCAGCGTCCCGAACCACGTCTCGGCCAGCGATCCGAAGACGAGGACGACGAGAAAGACCGCACCGAACCCGAGGGCGTTTTTCAGCGAGAAGGGGCTCTCGAGTTCCATCGGTCCGGACTCTCTCCAGTCGGCGGTCGCGGCCGCGACGGCGAACGCGAGGACGATGACGGCCCCGAGCGGAACGATCGCCTCGAGGAGGATCCCGGCCTCGCCGCCGGCGGTAAAGCCGACCGCGATCGCGAGGTTGCGGGCGGCCATCGCGGCGTTGGCCAGCAGGATCGCAGCGACGGCGTAGGAGGCCGCCTCGGGGCGCTGGTCGACGTGGTCGAGCATCGTCCCGACGACGGCCGTCGAGGAAGCCAGCCCGCCGAAAAAGCCGGTGATCGCGATCCCGCGGCCGCCGTAGGTCGAGACGATCGCGTAGTTGGCGATGCCGATCCCCGCGACGGCGACGACCATCAGCCAGATGACCTGGGGCTCGAGCGGGATGGTGATGCCGGCGACTTCGGGCTCGTAGGTCGCCGGGAGGAGCGGATAGATGACGAACGCGAGGATGGCAAATTCGGTCGTCGAGCGCATCTCCTCGCGGGAGAGCCCCCACGCGAACTCGTGGAGTTCCCGCTTTAACACCAGCAACAGCGACGAGAGGACCGCGACAGTGACCCCCTCGAGGATGAACCCGGCCGCGACTAACACGCCGACGCCGTAGGCGACGAGCATCGATACCGAGGTCGTCAGCGAGAGGCCGGTTTCGGCCGGCTCGCCTTCCATGAGGCCCTGGACGGCCAGCAAGACCCCCTGGACGATCACCAACAGACCGCCCAGCAGGAGCAGGCTCTCGCCGACGTCGCCCTCGCGGACCAGCACGGTAAAGACCGCCCCGAGCAGACTGATCAGGGAGAACGTCCGAATGCCGGCGGCCTTCTGTGACCACTCCCGCTCGAGCCCGAGGAACATCCCCAGCGCGCCGGCCAGCGCGAGCCGGACGACGGTCTCCTCGAGGGGTGCGTTGGCGAGTTGCAACGGGACCTCGTTCACTCCCGACCGTTCACCGTGGTTGCATATAAGCGGCCCGCCGGCGTCGACGGCGGCTCGGTGGCGGTTCGATGCGCGGTGACCGACTGGACGGTGCGACGCCGAACCGGATCGAGAACGCGCTACAGGTCGACGTACTGGGACTCCCAGTCACGGCGTGCCTCGAGTTCCCGGCGGCCGCGACGTGTGAGCGTATAGAAGTTCGTTCGGCGGTCGCGCCGGCCCTTCTCGACGAGCCCCTTGTCGACGAGGGTATCGAGGTTCGGGTAGAGGCGGCCGTGATGGATCTCCTTTTCGTAGTACTGCTCGAGTTCCTCTTTGATGGCTAGTCCGTGTGGCTCCTCCTCGCCAGCGATGACGTAGAGCAGGTCACGCTGAAATCCTGTCAGGTCGTACATTGGGGAAGTACCAATCGCATTTACTGTCGAATTTTAATAAGGCTATCGGGTCGTTTCGAGCGAAAGAGTCGTATTACCAGTGAACGGAGTCGTTTCGAGTGACCGGGATCCATAACTCCGGTGACGCATCGTCCGGCAGACCACACATAACGAGTGGGTCATGTTTACAGTACAGCTATTATGTTTCCGTACAATTATATTGGCGAGAACGGTGCCCGAGCAGTCGTTTTTCGACAAACGAGAGACTGGCCAGTAGTGTCCGAATCGATGCGTCAGGACTAGAACAATCGTCTCGAAACAGGAAAGCAGATCGCGTGACGGAAAAATGTCACGCGATCGCTTGCCGCCCTGAATTGGTCCCCGCTGACGCTTCGGCCCTCCAAGCGAAGCGTCACGTGGAAGATTCCGTTGTGTCTACTTAAATGTAACGACACGGCTCGGCGGCGTCGACCGAGAAGCCACGCCCGGCCGCGATCAGATGTGTTCTTCCTCGAGGACCCAGCCGATCGCGCGCTTGTAGTAAGTGAACATCTCCTCGACGCCGTCGTGGCGCATCTCGTCGCTCTCGAGGTGTTCTGTGAGGAACTCGTACTGCTCGCGGATTTCTTCTTCGTCTCGCATACCAGTCACTACCGACCGAGAGGGGAAAAAAGCCGGCACGTACTCGACTCACACTGGCGTCGATCGCTCGAGCGGAGGGCGCGGTTCGCTTAGGCGTCGTCGCTTTCGGTGGCGTTCTCGTCGCCGCTTTCGGTCTCGTTTCCGGTTCCGTCGTCCTCGGTGTCGGCGTCGCCGAACGCGAGCGTGACGTCCGCGTCGTCGCCGTCGATCTCGACGTCGTCCTCGGTTTCGTCGCCCTCGTTCTCGGCGGAGACGGTGTACTCGCCGTCCTCGAGGTCCTCGAACTCGACATCGCCGTCACCGTCGGTCTCGTCCTCCATCGGGAACGCCGTGCCCTCGCCGTCCGTGGTCGTCTCGTTGCCCGTTCCGCCGTCCTCGGTCTCGTTATTGGACTCGTTTTCCATGCCACCGGCGTCGGTTTCGTTGTCCGACTCGTTGCCCATCGCATCGTCCGTCCCGTTGTCCGACTCGTTCTCCGTTCCACCGGCCTCGTCGTCCATGTCGCCCATACCGGCCTGCTCGAGCGTGACGGTCGCGCCTTCGACCGGGCCGTCGTCGCCCTCGACCGTGACCGTTAGCGTATACGTGTCGTCGCCGTTCCCGTCGGTGCCCGTCCCGTCGTCGGTATCGTTCGTCTCGTTGTCGTCGCCGGGGCCGCTGTTCGCACAGCCGGCCAGCGCGGCGACGCCTGCGGTTCCGCTTGCGGTCACGAACGTCCGCCGGGTCAGTCGCTGATGGGACATATCCGTTCGTTGGACGGTCTCCCCGATCCGGATGTGGCCTGCACCTGCTAGCCGTTAATTGCCTCTTGAACGCCACCCAGGGAACGATGACGGTCATCGGTTTCGGAACCCAACAGTCCGTTGTGAGACGAAACTGACGCCAGCGCCACTGCCCGCCCGACAGCACTGAACCGATTCGGTGGTGCGGGACTGTACGCGAGTCGGGTCCGGTGGGCCTTTTGCGGTCCCGACCCTACCACGGCGTATGAAGATCCGGGGCGAGCGCGAGTGCAAGGAGTGTGGGACCCGCTGGTCGTACTACGAGACGGGCAGCGTCGGCTGTCCGGCCTGCGGGAGCCTCCGGAGCGTCGGCGTCGACGAGCGGACCGAACACACCGACTTGCGCGTGTCGTTCGACCTGACGCCGGTTCGAAACGCCATCGACGAGGCCGACACCGACGACCTCGCGGAGCGGGCCGGCGAACGCTGTCGCGAGTACGTCCGCCGCCGCGGGTTCGTCAACGCCGGTACCCTCCGGGACCTCGACGACACCTACCTCGCCGCGGCCGAGTTACTCCACGTCGCCGACATCGTCGGCCGGGAGATCCGCCTCGAGGACCGCGAGGAACTGTACTTCCTCGCCCTGCTGCGCGATGCCGATCAGGGCGAGCGGCCGCCCGTGGAGGACGTTCCATCGACGCTGCGGGCGGCCCGTGGGCTCGCCTACGCCGACGCCGTCCGGGAGTACCGACGCGACGTTCGCACCTGGGCCGAGGACCGCGACCTGACCGCCGGCGAACGGCAGGCCCTCGAGACGCTTGGCGAACACGTCAAGCGGATCCGGATGCTCGATGGCGACGTCGAGCCCCGAACCGCCGAACGCCTCGTCGAGGCGACGCGCGACCTGGCAAACGGGCTCCGCGGCGACGAGTTCGCCTTCTCACAGGCCCAGGAGCGACTGGACGCCCTCGAGTGACGTGGGCCGAACCCGATCGGGTCGCCGACCGCATTCGGGCACCGCCGGCGACCGCGTCGAAGACCGAATCGAATGGCGGCCGGCAACAACCGTCGGTCCGAATCTTTTCATTCTTATAGGTCCCCCCAATTATTGCCAGACGAACGCAGCGACGGCCCCGCCCGAACTCGCTCTCCCGGTGTCGACCGCCGATCCGAACCGGCGGCCGGTCAGGAACCGACCCTCCGAGATCGGATCGGAACGCGCTCGAGCTGTCGATCCCTCCCCGCTGGACGAGCCGACTGTCGGCACCTGAGTCGGCGCTCGAGCGGCACGGAACGAACGGACGCGGCCGTTCGCTGCAATCGACTATGTCACACGGATCACCAGAAGAGCAGACGGAGTCGAACGGCAGTCGTATCGGCAGCGAGCAGACGACGGGCGACGGACCGTCGCCGTACGTCCCCGCCGGACGGAGTGTCGCTGAACTCACGATCAAGGCAGTCCTGATCGGGCTCGCGCTCAACGTGGTGATGCTGACCGCGAACATGTACCTCGGGATGCGCTCGGGGATGACGATCAGCGCCTCCATCCCGGCGGCAGTCATCAGTATGGGCGTGTTCTACGGGCTCCGTCGGATCGGCATCGGCGGGACGATCCTCGAGAACAACATCGTCCAGACGATGACCTCCGCGGGCGAGGCGCTGGCGGCCGGCGTCATCTTCACGATCGCCGGCGTCACGTTCCTCGATCAGCCGATCAACATCGTCAACACCGCGGTCGTGGCGATACTCGGCGGCCTGCTCGGGGTCCTCTTTATGATCCCGATGCGTCGGTATCTCATCGTCGACAAACACGAGGAACTCCCCTATCCGGAGGGGACCGCGTGTGCCGACGTCCTCGAGGCCGGCTCGCGCGGCGACGAGGGCGTGAAGCTCATCTCCGTCGGGTTCCTCGTGAGTTTCGTCTACATGTGGCTGGCCAACGGGATGGCCGCTTTCCAGACGACGATCCAGACGGCGTTCTCGGCGGGCGAAACCGACGGGTTCGCGATCGGCGGGGACTTCACGCCCGCGCTGATCGGTGTCGGCTACATCGTCGGACCCCGGATCGCCGGCTACGTCTTCGGCGGCGGACTGATCTCCTGGATGATGCTGATTCCGCTGTTGATCACGGGCGGGTTCGTCCCGGAGTCGGCCGCCGACGCGGCACTGATGACGCAGGCGAACGAGGTCTGGGAAGCGTACATCCGCTACGTCGGTGCGGGAGCGATGATCGTCGGCGGGTTCTACGCGGTCGTCTCCATGCGGGGGACGATCGCCGACGCGCTCGGTACCGCCGTGACGGAGATACGCGATTCCGGGGTGGCTGCCACCGAGGAACGGAAACGCACGCAGCGCGATCTCTCGATGAAAGTCGTCGTCGTCGGGGCCATTCTGATCACGCTCGCGTTGGTCGCGGTCCCGCAGGTACAGGTCGGCCTGTTGGGTGGGTTCATCGCGGTGATCGCCGCGTTCCTCTTCGTCGCCGTCTCGGCCTATCTCGTCGGGGTCGTCGGGAGTTCTTCGAACCCCGTCTCGGGGATGGCCATCGCGACGGTCCTGATCGCGGCGCTGGCGCTGCGCTCGACCGGTGTCACCGACCCCGTCGTCGTGCTGGTGACCGCGTCGGTCGTGGCCATCGCCGCGGCGGTCGCGGGCGACACATCACAGGATCTCAAGACGGGCTACCTCCTCGGGGCGACGCCCCGGAACCAACAGCTCGCACAGGTGATCGGTATCGCCGTCTCGGCGCTGTTCGCCGGGTGGGTCCTGTCCTTCTTCGATCAGGCCTACGGGATCGGGAACGAGCCCATTCCCGCACCGCAGGCCGGGATGATGGCGTTGATCTCCGAGGGCGTCCTCACGGGCACCGCCCAGTGGGGGATGATCCTCATCGGTGCCGTCTTCGCGATCGTCCTGATCCTGATGGACGTCCCCGTCCTGCCCTTTGCAGTCGGGATCTACCTCCCGATCACGCTCGCGACGCCGATCTTCCTCGGCGGCCTGCTCCGGGCCGGAATCGACCGCTACGTCGCGCGACGCGACGACGAGGACGGCACGCTCGCCGAACACGCGACCTCGAGAGGTCGGATCGTCGCGGCCGGGCTGATCACCGGCGAGGCGATCATGGGGATCGTCATCGGCGCGCTCTATATTACCGGGACCGGAAACGCCGACGGCGCGCCGTTCCCGCTCGGCCTCGAGGCCGGGACGCAGTCGATCCTCGGCGTCGTCGCGCTCGTCGCGCTCGTCGGGCTCTTCACCGCGAGCGTCCTCTGGAACGCACCCGACACCGAGGCGTCCGACCAGTGATCGAGCCCGACACGACGACCGAGAACGCCGCCACATGACCGAACACGGCCCGACCGCGGTTCCGAGACGCGACGCCGACGACTGGGAGGTAACGACCGTCGATGGCGAGCCACGGGTCACGATCCACTGGATGAAGCGGCCACACAACCGGCTCGATCGGTTCCTGTTCGATCTCCTCGGGACCGATCGGGAGCGGGAACTCGAGCTAGATCCCGTCGGGACGACCGTGTGGCGACACTGCGACGGCGACCACACCGTTACGGAGATCGCCGAGCGCGTCGCGTCGTCCCACGACGCCGACCGTGTCGCTCCTGTCGACGAGACGCTCGCGCACTTCCTCATGCAACTCGAGGAACGGGGCCTCGTCCGGTTCGAAGCGAGCGGAGCGCCCGGGGAGTGAGTCACCCCGGACTCGACGGGATCGTCGACCGGGAAAAAGACTGTCAGCGAGTCGACCCGGACCCGTTCAGGGAAGGTCGACGTCGACGTCTTCCTGCAGGCCGGCGGCTTTGACAGTGTTGTACAGCAGCATAGCGCGGGTCATCGGCCCGACGCCGCCGGGGACAGGGGTAATCGCGCTGGCTTTTGCCTTGGCGCTCTCGAACTCGACGTCGCCGACGAGTTCGTATCCCTTGTCGTTGTCAGCGTCGACCCGGTTGACGCCGACGTCGATGACGACCGTGCCCTCAGAGAGCATCGACCCGTCGACGAGTTCGGGGACGCCGGCGGCCGCGACGACGATATCGGCGCTGCGGGTCTTTTCGGCGAGGTCGTCCGTGCGGGAGTGACAGACCGTCACCGTCGCGTTGCCGTCCTCGGCCTTCTGGATCAGCAGGTTCGCCAGCGGCTTCCCGACGATGTCCGAGCGGCCGACGATCGTCACGTCCGTGCCCTCGGTGTCGACGCCGGCCGACTCGAGCAGTTTCTGT
Organism: Natrinema thermotolerans; assembly: GCF_031165565.1. Lineage (NCBI taxonomy): Archaea > Methanobacteriati > Methanobacteriota > Halobacteria > Halobacteriales > Natrialbaceae > Natrinema > Natrinema thermotolerans. The sequence goes on from NZ_CP101873.1 coordinate 609,307, forward strand.
ACCCCGTGGGGCGTGCAGGGACGGAACCGGGCGTCGCCGGCGACGAGTCGGCCGACGTTCTCGGGGTGGAAGCCGTCGACGTCCTTCGCGGGATCGACCCGGCGGATCACGTTGCGGTAGTCGACGTGGTCCGGCACGGGGGCCTGGACGATGTAGCCGTGGACGTCGTCGTTCCCGTTGAGGTCGGCGATGGTGTCGAACAGTTCCTCGGGCGGGGCGTCGCCGTCGACGTCGACGTGGTGGCTCTCGATGCCGACCTCCTCGCAGTCGCGCTGTTTCATGTTCACGTAGGTCTGGCTCGCGGGGTCGTCGCCCATGAGGACGGTCGCCAGCCCCGGCCGCGCGCCCGCGTCGGCGAGCCGCTCGATCGACTCGGTCAGCTCGTCTCGGATCTCGCTCGCGACGGCGTTGCCGTCGATGATCTCGGTCATTACTCGAGTGGGCGGCCGCGAGACTCATTAATCCCCGGATCCGTGCCCAGAACGAGCCTAGAACCCTCCCGAATATGCACGTTCGTGAATGCTCCCTCAGAACCGCTCGTCGAGGAACGACCGGATCGCCTCGTTCGTCTCGTCGGGCCCCTCGAGGTTCGAGGTGTGGCCAGCCTCCGGGATCAGTTCCATCTCGGCGTCGGGCAGTTCCTCGAGCATCGGTTCGGCCTGTGCGGGTGCGATCGAGGGGTCTTCCTCGCCGTGGACGATCAGGACCGGCACGTCGATCTCCGAGAGCCGGTCGGTCACGTCCTCGCGGCCGAGCCACGAGTTGAGTTCGTAGTGGACCGCTCGGCCGGGATAGGTGGCCCAGCGATCCACCCACGCCTCGACGAGTTCGGGGGTTTCCTCGTGGGTCGTCTCGCCGAACAGTTCGGCGGTCGAGCCCTCCGCGATCTCGCGGGGCATCGGCTCGAGGGTGTCCTCATAGGGTTCGACGAGGGCCTCGTACTCCGCCCGCTCGTCCTCGGGATGGGGCGTCGCCATCGAATCGATCAGGATCAGTCCGTCGACCCGCTCGGGATACTCGAGGGCAAAGCGCAGCCCCATGAACCCGCCCATCGACATGCCGGCGATGACGGCGCTGTCCTCGCCGATCCCGTCGAGCAGTGCGTCGCAGTCGTCCGCGAGATCCCACAGGTCGTACCCCGGCGCGTACCGGTCGGTCCGGGCCCGGAGGTCGTAGGCGACCGCCCGGTACTCGTCTCGCAGCGCCTCGAGCTGGGGCGCGAACATCGTCCGGTCCATCAACGTCCCATGGGCGAAGACGACGGGCTGTCCCTCGCCGACATCGGTCGTGAGCGCGTCGGTTCTGGCGCGGTACATCGCCGTCGCCGTTTCATCACTCATGCTACCAACCCACATTAGTAAGTGACAAAAGGTATTCGGTCCGACGCGATCCCGCTCGAAACGGACGGCGGCCGGCGACGCGAGGGCGAGTACAACGCGGTCGCGGATCTCGACAGCCTCGAGCCTGTAGGAAGAACGCGCAGAAAAACCGGCGAGTGGCGTTCGCAGTCGGACCGGCCGCGGGGACGCGGTCGTCGACTACTCGTAGAGCGGGTTGGCGTCGCAGAGGTCGGCGACCTCGGCGCGGACGTCCTCGATGACGGCTTCGTCTTCGGGAGCGTCGACGACACGGGCGATCAGATCACCGACTTTCCGGCAGTCGTCCTCGTCGAAGCCACGGGTCGTCAGCGCCGGCGTGCCGGCGCGGATCCCACTGGGGTTAAACGGCGAGCGCGTCTCGCCGGGGACGGTGTTCCCGTTGAGGACGATGCCGGCCTCCTCCAGGGCCTCCTCGGCGTCGCCGCCGGACGTGTCGGGATGGCTCTCGCGCAGGTCGACGAGGATGAGGTGATTGTCGGTTCCCTCCGAGACCAGCGAGAAGCCGTTCTCGGAGAGGCTCTCACCGAGCGCCTTCGCGTTCGCGACCGTCTGCTCGGCGTATTCGGTGAATTCGGGCTGGAGCGCCTCCCTGAAGCCGACGGCCTTGCCGGCGACGTTGTGCATCAGCGGGCCGCCCTGTCCGCCGGGGAAGACGGCCGCGTCGATGTCGTCGGCGTACTCCTCGTCGCACATGACGATCCCGCCGCGACCGGCGCGGATCGTCTTGTGGGTCGACCCGGTGACGAAGTCGGCGATGCCGACCGGCGAGGGGTGGACGCCCGCGGCGACGAGTCCGGTGATGTGGGCGATGTCCGCGAGGTGGTAGGCGCCGACGTCGTCGGCGGCCGCCTGGATGCGTTCGAAGTCGATCTCGCGCGGGTAGGCGGAGTAGCCCGAGACGATGATGTCGGGGTCGAACTCGGCGGCGTGGTCCGCGAGGTCGTCGTAGTCGATGTAGCCCGTCTCCGGGTCGACTTCGTACTGTTCGACCTCGTAGAGCTGCCCCGTGAAATTCGCCGGGTGACCGTGACTGAGGTGGCCGCCGTGGTTGAGATCCAGCGACAGGATCTTGTCGCCGGGCTCGAGCATCGCGAAGTACACCGCCTGGTTTGCCTGCGTGCCCGCGTGGGGCTGTACGTTGACGTGGTCGGCACCGAACAGCTCCGTCGCGCGTTCGATCGCGAGTTCCTCGACTTCGTCGGCGTACTCACAGCCGCCGTAGTAGCGCTCGCCGGGGTAGCCCTCGGCGTACTTGTTGGTCAGGGCGCTGCCCTGCGCGTCGATGACGGCCTCACTGGCATGGTTCTCGCTGGCGATCATCTGGAGCGTCTCGCGCTGGCGATCGACCTCGCCCTCGAGTGCGTCGGCGACGGCGGGATCGACGTCCCGTACCTTGTCGTGGTCCATGTTCGAAGTGGGGACTGGCGGCCGCATAAGTGTACCTTTCCTCGGTAATACGCGCCGCAATACCGGCTGCCGGCGACCGGCCCCTGCCCTTCGACCGGCCGGGTTTGTGACGATATCACGCCCCGATACAACTAACTTGTCGGAGTGACATTCAGCCAACTGAATGATAGAGTGGGCGGTAGACGGCGACACCCTCCACGTCACCGACGCGGACAACGCCGAGCTGACGGTCACCGGTGACGAACTCGTCGTCGACGGCTCCGGGGAAGACATCCCGCGCCCGGTCGACGACACCATCGTCGTGACGACTGACGAACTCCGGTTCCCGCACGCGGTCGTCTACGCGTTCTCGGTTGGCGTCGAGGACGGTCACGAACTCGACCCCAGCGGCGAGCCCCTCCCGTTGTCCCCCGACGAGTACGTCGTCGATATCGATACGGAGATCAAGTCCTATCTGCGGTTCTCGGGGGCCGCGACGATCGCGAAGACCGACGATTACGAGGAGATCGTCGTCTCCTTCCCCGAGCGAACTCGGGTCATCCTCGGAGTCCGGTGCCGACACGAGTTCCCCGCCGGAACGATCACCGTCCCCGACTCCCCGCCGGCGATCGCGGAGGCCATCACCCACATGGCCGGCTCGCACAAGACCGACGGCCCGGATCGGAGCTATCCGACGCTCCGCGGTCACCCCTCGTTGATCGAACGCGGGACCGAACTCAAGATTCCCGACTGTCTCCGGGTCGCAACCCCTGATCACGGGATCGAACTCGTCGTCCCGCCCGACTACGAGTCGCTGTTCGTCACGGCACCGCTGGCGTACTACTTGCAGGCGACCGTTCGGACGACCGACGAAGTCCTCGGAACCCACACCGGCGCAGCCCCCAACCGACCGCGGCTCCGCATTCCCGACCGGGGGATCGACGTCGAACTCGCCACGATGCCCGACCTCGAGGGCGATGTCGAGCGGCTGCTCCGAAAGACCTTCTTCCTCGATTGCCTCGTTCGCAACGTCGGTCCCTACGGGACGGCCCTCGCGGAACGCAGCCTGCTCGAGGCCCTCGAACTCGACGCCGAGCGCCTGTACGACGCCGATCCGCGGGAGCGTCTCGCCGCGTATCTCGACGTACCCTACGCGGCGATCAAGCATCGCCTCCCCGACTGGCATCTCTCGACGTACGTCGCACCCGAGTACGATAGCGTCGAGACCCTGCCGTTCTTGCTCGACCGGCTGAGCATGGTCTATACGCCACGAACCTCCGAACTCGAGGGCCAGGAACTCGTCGAGCGCTCGCTCGAGGACTTCTACCGGGGCGACGATCCCGTGTCGGCACGCCCGGTCCCGACGGCCGACGGCAGGGCCAGCGGCGGGCAAGTGGCATCGGTCGATATCGTCAAACCCGACCTCCGTAGCGGTCGCACGCACGGCTGGCTCGCCGACGGCGTCCCGATCGACGTCTTCAAGTCCGCCACCGAGGCCTACCACAACCGCCTCGAATTCCTCGAGCGGGCCAGCGACGCGACCTCGATCTGTGTCGTCCTCAACGACCCGGAGATGGCCGGCGAACACGACAACGTCGCGGCGATCTACCGCCGACGCTCCGAGGAGTTGTCGATGGACGTCACCGTCGCGGAGTCGCTCGGGACGGCCGAACTCGCCCGTGTCTTCGAGGACGACCACGACTTCGTCCACTACATCGGCCACTGCGAGACCGGCGGCCTGTGCTGTCCCGACGGGACGCTTTCGGCCTCGAGCCTCGATCGCTGTAACGCCCAGACGTTCTTTCTCAACGCCTGTGGCTCCTACTACGAGGGGCGGTCGCTGATCGAGAAAGGCAGCGTCGCCGGCGCGGTTACGTTCACCAAGGTCCTCAACGATCACGCCGTCAAGGTCGGCTCGACGTTCGCCAAACTCCTCGTCCACGGGTTCAGCATCGAGCGCGCGATGGGGCTGGCTCGACGACGCATCATGATGGGCAAGGACTACGCCGTCGTCGGCGACGGCACCCACTCGCTGGTCCAGGGCGAACAGCGGCTCCCGACGACCGCGACCCTCGAGGAACTCGAGGACGCAAGCGAGAAGGAGTACCTGCTGACCGTCGACTGTTACTCGACCCAGGCGACCGGCTCCTACTACTTCCCCCACACCGAAACCAACGACTACGCCTACCTCTGTGGGAACGAGTCGAGTTTCACGCTCACGGCGTCGGAACTGGTGACGATGCTCAAAGAAACGGAGGCGTCGGTGATCTACGACGGGGACATCTACTGGTCGACGGAACTGTGGCCCCGCTTCGATCGCTGACTCATACGGTCTCCTGTCCGTCACTGCCGGTGGGACCGCGACCCGCCCTGCGGTCCCACCGGGACAGCAAACCGTATCAGGGTCCGCCGTACGTACTCACGCGCTTTGCTTCGAGGGCCATCGCCGGCGGCGATCGGCCACGAACGGTTCCCGCCGTGGTTCGAACCCGTTCGGCCAGCTCGTGAACGACCCGCCACAGCCGATTGCGTGTAACTGCCATACGATACTGTAATACATCGATGCGTGTATATAATTATTGCCGACAGTATTCAACCCCATAATAAGACGCGGTACCGATCGGGCCGGCATCGCGACCACCGCTGTCCCTGCCCCCAGTTCCACCCGGAAGTCGACAACGACCATCCGTATTTCGTCGGCGAACTAACGGGATATGGGACAAAAATTACCGGTTCAGGCGCGCAGCCAACTGTTCTGCTGTGCAAACGGCCACCAAAATTAAGTACCGAGCTATCGATTACTTCTGTATAGGCATGACCTCGAATTTACTTAACCACCAGATTGACGATATCCTCGAGTCCGTCCTCGGGGATGTGACCGGGGACGTCTACATGGTCAACCCCTCGCGGGACGCCATCGAGGAGTTCGTCTCCGTCGCGACCGCTTTCGACGACGACCTGCCGTCGGTACACATGCTGGCCGACGAACGTACCCTGAAAGACGTCATGGACGACTTCATCGTCGCCTCGAACGCCGCGGACCTCATCAGCGAGGGGGCACTCGTCCTGCGGACGCTCGAGGAGACGCCCGAGAACTCCCTGCTCGTCAGCGAGGACCGGGTCGTCGCCATCGTCCACGCCGGCGACCGCGTCGGCGGGCTCGTTACCGACGACGAGAGCTTCGTCGCCGATACCTACGACACCTACGCCGACCGTTGGGCCGACGCCAGCGACTTCAACCTCCGGACGCCCCCGATTACGGACGTCCGCGAGACGCTGGCCGACGAGATCAGTCCCGAGGCCGAAGAAGACTTCACTGCAATCTTGGACTCGCTCGAGACCGCCCGCGGCGACGGTGATGGCCTCGACGAGGTCACCATCTCCCTGCTCGTGGCGGCCAAGAACGAAGCGCTGCTGTACGACATCAGCAAGTGGGGCGAGGACGTCGGGATCGCCTCCAAGGCGACGTTCTCCCGGACGAAGACCAAGCTCGAGGACATGGGCCTGATCGACACCGAGAAGGTCCCGATCGACGTCGGCCGGCCGCGCCTCCGACTGAAGATCGGCGATGAGCGCCTCAGCGAGGCCGACAACGGCCAGCTCGCGACGGTCGCACAGAGCATTCTCAACTAACGAAGTTTTGCGCTGCGGGCGCGGCAGAGCCGCGCCCTCGGCAAAAATTCGATTAAAAGCACTCCTCCTTCCGTTCTGTGACGCGTCGCGTCACTCGGCTCACGGCTTCGCCGTTCGCCTATTCGCGGCGCTACGCGCCGCGCACTCCACATCAGTCGTCGGCCCGCTCGCTCGGCCTTCGGCCTCGCTCGCGGTCAGTATCGGGTAACAGCCTGCCTTCCCCCGGGTCCCGCGCCCTCACATTCGTTCGGACGCGCTCCCGGCCATGTGATTCTTTACTCGCTTCAATAGCGGATTTGGAGTCAGTTCCGGCGGGCGCACGGTCGGCAGATACATATCCGCCGTGATTGTAGTGTCGGCCCAGTGTGACGATGGACACCCAGCAGCTCTATGTCGTCGGTCTCGTACTGGGACTGATCGGAAGTCTCGTGACTGTCGTCAGCCTTGTACTCGCTGGGTTCGTGACTACCGCGGTTATCGGGATCGGAGCGACGTTCGCCTTCGCGGTCAGTCTTGAAAACATCTTCTCGAGGACGGATTTCGATCGGGAGCATTCGTTGAGTTACCGCATTGTCAACTGGGGCGGTGCCGTCATCGTGGTCGCTCTCGGTCTCCTGATGCTCACAGTGGGGCTCGTCTCTTTCAGGACGTTCGTGTGACGGGTATTCCGTCATCGGCTGATTGTCACTCTCGTCTGCTGGGACTTTCAGCTACGGCTTGGGATTACCGAACAATCTCTCTAAGATCGAATTCCGTATTCGATCGGTCGGTCGTCGCATGGCGCAAACCCCAAGTCGACGCCGTGAGACGGTTCAAATATGTACGAGGCCGTCCGCGCCCATCCCGACGGGAAGAGTACGGTTGCCCGGGTCGCCAAACGGGCGGCCGACTACGGCTACGAGGGCGTGGTCGTACGCAATCACGACGGGTCGCGTGCGGAGTATGACCCCGAACGGATCGAGTCGGAGTACGGGATCGACGTCGTCGCGGGCGTCGAGATCCGGGCCGACGACCCGCAGGGCGCAAGCGGCGCGGTCGGGAACCACCGCTCGTCGGACACCATCGTCGCCGTTCACGGCGGGACGAACCGACTGAACCGCTTCGCTGTCGAACAGCCGAAAGTCGACGTCCTCTCGCATCCGATGCGCGGCGACGGCGATATCAACCACGTGCTGGTCAAAGCCGCCGTCGAGAACGGCGTCCGCCTCGAGTTCGACCTCTCGGGGGCTCTCAGAGAGAGCGGCGGCCACCGCGTTCGAATCCTCCAGTCGCTGCGAAAACTCCGGGAGATCGTCGCCCACTACGACGCGCCCTACGTCGTCAGCGCCGAGCCGACCTCGCATCTCGAGTTACGAGCGCCTCGCGAACTGCAAGCCCTGGGCGAGCAACTCGGCTTCTCGAGCGCGTTCGTCGAAGACGGCCTCGCGGAGTGGGGCCGACTGGCCGAGCGCAATCGGCACGTCCACTCCGAGTCGTTCATTGAGCCGGGGGTCGAACGGGGCAGGTATGAAGAGGACGCTTGAGGACCACGCCGCCCGGTTCGACGAGAAAGCCGGCGAGTACGACGACTCGAAATCGGAGGAGTACCACGCCTGTGCGAATCTGGTCGTCGAACACGCCGCGCCCGCGGCCGACGAGGTCGTCCTCGATCTCGCGACCGGGACCGGCGCGATCGCGCTCGCGGTCGCCCCCGATGCAGCGCGGGTCGTCGGCCGCGACATCAGCGACGGGATGCTCGAGGAGGCCCGCGAGAAGGCCGCCGACGCCGGACTCGAGAACGTCGAATTCGGTCAGGGGACCTTTCGCGAACCCGACTACGACGGGCCGGTCGACGTGGTGACCTCGAACTTCGCCCTGCATCACCTCTCGGACGAGGAGAAACGGGAGGCGATCGCGGTCATCGCCGACTTAGAGCCCCGGCGGTTCGTCCTCGGGGATGTGATGTTCTTCGGCGAGCCCGACCCCGACGAGCCCTTCTACTCGCCCGAGGTCGACGATCCGGCGACGGTCGGCGTCCTCGCCGATGCCTTCACCGACGCCGGCTTCTCGCTGACCGCGGTCGAGCGCGTCCACGACCAGGTCGGCGTGCTGGTCGCCGAGCGGAGCCCGACGGCGGGCGTCGACGCGGCGACCGAGGAGTCATGAAGCACCTGCCGAAACACCTCCGGCCGCGGTGGCGGTACCTCGCGGTCGAACTCGAGACCTGGCCCGACGAGCGAATCGGCCGGCGGTCGTTCCAGCGCGAGTTGTGGTACGCGGGCCAGAACCTGCTGGGCGATCCGGGCAGCGCCGACGCCGACCTCTCGGTCGTCCGTTACGACTTCGCCGACGGACGAGGGGAGGCGATCGTCAAAGTCCGTCGGGGCGAGACCGACCCCGCTCGGGCGGCGCTGGCCTGTCTCGACGAGGTAGACGGCGCGCCCGTCGGGGTCGCCGTCCGCGGTATCAGTGGCACGATCCGTGCCGCTGAAGAAAACTATTTACGGCGACGCGGGCAAGATTCGGAGGAGAGAAACGTCGTGTTCGGGAACGAAGAGCGAGTCGCCGTCCGCCGGGACAGCGTGGGGGACGTTCGACTCGATGAGGCGTTCGTGGGCGCGACAGACCTCGACTACGATTTAGCGTGATACTATGCAGGGACAAGCCCAACAGCAGGCGTACGACCGCGGCATCACGATCTTCTCGCCCGACGGCCGACTCTACCAGGTCGAGTACGCTCGCGAGGCGGTCAAGCGAGGCACGGCAAGCATCGGCGTTCGAACGCAGGACGGCGTCGTCCTGGCGGTCGACAAACGAGTCCCCTCCCCGCTGCTCGAGGACTCGAGCGTCGAGAAGATCCACAAGGCCGACGACCACATCGGCATCGCCAGCGCGGGCCACGTCGCCGACGCTCGCCAGCTGATCGACTTCGCGCGCCGCCAGACGCAGGTCAACCAGCTGCGCTACGGCCAGCCGATCGGCGTCGAGACGCTGACCAAGGAAGTCACCGACCACATCCAGCAGTACACGCAGGTCGGCGGCGCTCGCCCGTTCGGCGTCGCGCTGATCGTCGGCGGCATCCAGAACGGCGAGCCGCGCCTGTTCGAGACCGACCCCTCCGGGACCCCCTACGAGTGGAAGGCGCTGGCCGTCGGTGCCGACCGGGGCGACCTCCAGACCTACCTCGAGGAGAACTACGACGAGGACGCCGACTTAGACGGCGGCATCCGGCTCGCCCTGGACGCGCTCGCGTCGGTCAACGACGGCTCCCTGCTGCCCAGCGAGGTCGGGCTGGCGACCGTCGACGTCGAGACCGAGACCTTCGAGCAGTTCGACCGGGACCGGATCGCCGACCACCTCGAGGAGAACGACCTCCTCGATACCGGCGAAGACGAACCGGCCGACGACGAGGAGTAACCGACCCGCCGCGGTCCGTTTTCGACGCGTTTTCCGAGTGCCGATCGGCCCGTCACGAGCGACGCGACCGAGTGCGGCCCCCGTCGAACGGTCGACGCCGCGCCGAATCCTGGCCGGATTCGGGGCACCCATCGGGAAACACTCTTTTCACTGGCGGCGGAACCGTGTGATATGATTTCGCTCGACGAGGCGGTGACGGCGCGACTCGAGTCCCACGGGGCGCGCTTCGAAGTGTTAGTCGACCCGGACGCGGCACTGGAGATCAAACGCGACGAGTTCGACGGCGAGTTGGAGGACGTAATCGCCGCCGAGGACGTCTTCGAGGACGCCTCCCGCGGTGACCGACCCGCGGAGGCCGACCTCGAGAAAGTCTTCGACACCACGGAGCCCCTCGAGATCATCCCCGAGGTCATCAAGGAAGGGGAGATCCAGATCACGGCCGATCAGCGCCGCGAGATGCAAGAACAGAAACGCAGGCAGTTGATCGATACCATCACGCGCAACGCGGTCAACCCGCAGATGGACAACGCGCCCCATCCGCCCGAACGGATCGAAAACGCCCTGGAGGAGGCCGGCGTCACCGTCGATCCGATGGAACCGGTCGAACAACAGGTCGACGACGCCTTGGACGCCCTGCGGCCGGTGATCCCGATCCGGTTCGAGGAGGTCACCGTCGCCGTCAACGTCCCGGCCGACTACGCCGGCAGCGCACAGGCCAAGATCCGTCAGTTCGGCGACTTGGAGCGCGAGGAGTGGCAGTCCGATGGCTCGTGGATCGGGGTCCTGACGTTCCCGGCCGGCATGCAAAACGAGTTCTACGACCTGGTCAACGAACACACCAGTGGCGAGGCCGAAACGGAGATCGTCAAGGACAAGGGCGATCTGAAGACCCGCTGAGGGAGTGATTCGGGGCCGATTCGTGCCCTTACCCTCGCCTGTACCCGATCAGGAAGCCGCTGGTGAAGCCGACGCCGATCGACAGCGTCGAGACGGCCGACTCGAGCCAACTCCCCGTGCGGTCGCCGGACGAGAGCAACCCGGCCGTGAGGCGCTCGTAGTCGACGGTAACGATCCCTTCGGACTCGAGAAAGCGAAAGGCCATCAGTTCGACGCCAACGATGATCGCGAGCAACTTTGCGATCTTCTTGGCGGCGTAGCCGATGAGGCCCCCGACGAGTGCGCTGGCCCCGAACTCGAGGCCCAGCGTCGTCGGATCGAGATCTAGCATGTGGGCGTCCATTCGAGTCGGCTCGCATGACTGTTTCGATCAGTGAGGGCGTCGGAACCGGCTTTCGGGCCGGGCCAGGCCGGTCCGTGGCGGGGCTGGGTTCGCCGAGCGGGCGATCGCGGGACGGCCCCGGGCACGGGATTCAAGACGATCGGTCGCGTACGGGCGAGTATGTGTCACGTCCGCCCGCGCCACGCAACGGAGGTGTTCGGCCGGCATCGTTAGCGTTGCCGGGACCACGCGGCGGTTTCCACACCGCCCTCGAGTCAGTCGTTTCTCGACGGCGACCGTCGGGGCCGACGAGCCGCGCCGCTCGAGCGACCGCGACCGATCACGGCCGCACCCGGGGACCACACAGCTACCCGCATGAACACGATCATCGCCAAACGCGTCGACTCGGGAACGCCCGATACGAGCGAAATCCGAGACCTGGCCCGCGCGGCGGGGTATACCGTCGTCGGTGAGGTCACCCAGTCTCGCCGGGCCGATCCGGCGCTCCAGATCGGCGAGGGGAAAGCCGAGGAACTCGCGGCGCTGGTCGAAGAGACCGACGCGGCGACGGTAATCTTCGACAACCGACTGGGCCCCTACCAGACGTACAACCTCGGGCAGCTCCTGCCGGAGGGGGTCGAGGTCATCGACCGCTTTACCCTGATCCTCGAGATCTTCGGGCAACGCGCCCAGACTCGGAAAGCACAACTCCAGGTCGAACTGGCCGAACTCCGGTACGAACTCCCCCGGGCCGAAGCCAAGACCAGCCTCGCCAAGCGCGAGGAACACCCCGGGTTCATGGGGCTTGGCGAGTACGACGAGAGCCGCGAGCAGGACATCAAGGCCCAGATCAGCCGTATCAAAGACGAGTTAGAGCGGATCGAACAGACCGAACAGCAGCGCCGGGAGCGTCGGCGCGATTCGGGGTTCGATCTGGTCGCGCTCGCGGGCTACACCAACGCCGGCAAGTCGACCCTGCTCCGGCAACTCGCGACCGACCTCGAGGTCGAGGAGAACGAGGACCTCCACCGGGATCTGGATCCGACCGCCGAGTCACAGGACAAGCTGTTCACGACGCTCGGAACGACCACCCGACGCGCCGACATCGACCGGCGCGACGTGCTGGTGACCGACACCGTCGGGTTCATCAGCGACCTGCCCCACTGGCTGGTCGAGTCGTTCAAGTCGACGCTCGATTCGGTCTACCGGGCGGATCTCGTCTTGCTCGTCGTCGATGTCAGCGAACCGATCGACGAGATCCACGAGAAGCTCGTCACCTCCCACGACACCCTCTACGAGCGCAACGAGGCCCCGATCGTGACCGTGCTGAACAAGATCGACCAGGTCGACGACGCGGAACTCGCCGAGAAGCGCGAGGCGCTGTCCTCGCTCGCGCCGAACCCGGTCACGGTCAGCGCCAAGGAGGGGCTGAACGTCGACGGCCTGCTCGAGCGCATCGAGCATGAACTGCCCGACTGGGAGGCCGAGCGATTGCTGTTACCGATGACCGACGACACGATGAGCGTCGTCTCGTGGCTCCACGACAATGCCCACGTCGACGACGTCACCTACGGCGACGAGGATGTCGTCGTCTCCTTCGAAGCCCGTCCTGCGGTGATCTCGCAGGCGCGCTCGCGTGCGAGCGAGTTGCGGACGGCCGCGGCCGAGTCTGCCTGACCGACGGGGTTCGACAGCATCGGACATGCGGGCCACGGCGGTGGCGTCGATTCGATCGGAGAGGGGGAACGTTATGTCGCTCGAGTGCCACCGCACGGTCGATCTCGAATGGCGGACGATGCGTCACGAGGCGACGATCCACGGGCCTTCTACGACGAGTATGGGACCCGTGAGTGGGACCGTCTGGAGGGCCGACTCGACGGCCGGCTAGAGTACACTCGGACGATCGAAACCCTCGAGGAACACCTCCCGCCGTCGGGCCGCGTACTCGACGCGGGCGGCGGCGCGGGACGGTACAGCATCTGGCTGGCCGAACACGGATACGACGTGACGATGGTCGATCTCAGCCCCGGACAACTGGCCGTTGCTCGAGACCGGATTCGCGAGCGCGGCGTCGAATCCCGAATCGAACTCGCTCAAGGGTCGATCACGGATCTCGGACTTGCCGCGGACGCGTTCGACGCCACGTGCTGTCTCGGCGGTCCGCTGTCCCACGTCATCGACGAGGCGGAGCGAGCGCGGGCCGTCCGGGAACTGCAGCGCGTTACTCGGCCCGACGCCCCGGTGTTTGCGTCCGTCATGGGCCTGCTCGGCGCCGTTCAACTGTATCTCGTTACCGGTCACAATCTCGAGGCACTCCCCGACCTCCTCGAACACGGCGACTACACGTCACGGCTGGTCGACGCGTACAGCTACGAGAACGAGTTCACCGCGACGCATTTCTTTCGGCGGGCGGAACTGGAATCGCTCCTGTCCCGGAACGGGCTCTCCGTCGTCACCACGACGGGGCTGGAAGGCCTCGCGTCGCCGCTGCACGACGACCGGCTCAGGAGTGCCCTCGAGGACGCCTCCGACGCGGAACTGGCGGCGCTCGAGCGGACGGTTGGGCGGACCGGCGACGATCCGGTCGTAACGGATCTCTCCGTCCACATGCTTGCCGTCGCCGAGGCGTAACCCGGTCGAGTCCCCCGCGACTCCCGGTACCATCCCGACTTCCAATCGTTGACACGAACCCCACCTTATAAATCCCTCACTCGAGTCCAGTAAGATATGGAACCGGTTGCAATCATCGGCGCCTCGATGACCCAGTTCGGGCAACGCGAGGGGGAGTGGATCCAAGACCTCCTCGCGGAGGCCGGAATCGAGTGTCTCGAGGACGCGGGTGTCGACGCCGACGACGTCGAACACCTGTACGTCTCGAACATGGCAAGCGGCGAGTTCGAAGGCCAGACCGGCGTGCCAAACGCCCTGGCCCACGACCTCGACGCGATGCCGGCGTACACGCAACGAGTGGATCAGACCAGCTCGAGCGGCGGTGCGGGGATCTACGCGGCCTGGCAGTCGGTCGCCAGCGGGGCCAGCGACATGACTCTGCTCGTCGGCGGCGAGAAGATGACCCACAAGACCACGGGGGAGGCCACCGACGTCATCGCGTCGCTGACCCATCCCGCGGAGTACAAACACGGCGTCACGCTGCCATCCTTCGCGGGGCTGACGGCGCGACACTACTTAGAGCGGTTCGACGCGCCCCGCGAGAGCCTCGCGAAGGTGGCGGTCAAGAACCACAAAAACGGCGTCGACAACCCGAACGCGCAGTTTCAAACGGAGATCGACGTGGAGACGGCCCTCGAGTCGCCGATCGTCGCCGACCCGCTGCGGCTGTACGACTTCTGTCCGATCACGGACGGCTCGGCGGCGCTGATGCTCTGTCCCGAGTCCGTCGCCAAGGAGTACACCGACAACTACGCCCTCATCACGGGAATCGACGGCGCGACGGACACCCACGTCGTCCACGAGCGCGAGGACCCCACCGTCATGGGCGGGGTCGTCGAGAGCGGCAACGGGGCCTACGAGATGAGCGGTCGCGGACCGGAAGACATCGACGTGGCCGAACTCCACGACATGTTCACGATCCTCGAGTTCCTCCAGATGGAGGGGCTGGGCTTCGCCGAGCAGGGCGAGGCCTGGAAGCGCGTCGAGGACGGCGACACCGAACGCGACGGCGACCTCCCGATCAACACCTCCGGCGGGCTCAAGTCGAAGGGCCACCCGCTCGGAGCCAGCGGCGTGGCACAGGGCGTCGAAATCTACGAACAGGTCGTCGGCGAGGCCGGCCCCCGACAGGTCGACGCGGACGTGGGGCTGTGCTGTAACGTCGGCGGCTTCGGCAACTGCGTCATCACCACCATCATGGAGGCAGCACAATGACGATGGACGCGACCCGCTACGACGACGGCTCGATCACCTACCCCGGCCACCCGCGCGGACCGGGCGGCTCGGAACCGGTCGAAACGATCGACCTCAGCGAGTACACCGCCGAGGTCGTGACCTGGACGACCAGTACCGCGACGCCGCCGGGCGTCCGCGAACCCAACACGCTCGCGATCGTCGAGTTCGAGGTAGACGGCGAGACGGTCCGCGCGATCGGTCAGGCGACGACCGACGACCTCGAGACCGGCGACGAGGTCCGGCCGGTCCACGTCGACGAACTCCGCGAACCCGGCGCGGGCATCAGAGAGCCCGAGAGCCAGTCGTGGGACGGCTACCGGTTCGAACCGGTCTAATTCGCCAGTAGCGCGGGTTCGTTTTTCCGAACGCGGAGCCATCCCGATCATCCAGCGTGCGGTGGCGCGCGCTGTCGACTGACCGAACGACGGTGAGGGCAGTCGACGACACTGTGCGAGGGACGAGTGAGCGACTGAAATGAGCGAACGAGTCGGCTGGGGAGGGTGTGGAAACTCCCCGTTGCCACGATAGCAGAACACTTCTTCTCCCCATTCATGGCGGTCGGTCCCGTGGAAAAACGCGTCCGCAAATTCCGCCCTCAGTTCTCGTCGCTCGAGCCGTCGGCCGTTCCGTCGGCGTTTTCGCCCCCGCTCGAGCCGTCGTCCCCGCCGTCGCTCGAGGAGCCGTCAGTCCCGTCCGACGCGTCCGAATCACCGTCGCTCGAGTCGCCCTCGCCGTACTGATCCCGCAGCGTCTCGAGTTCGGCGTCGACGTCGACGGCGGGGTCCGGGTCGCCGTCGGTGCCGTCCCGACCACCGTCGTCCAGCGGCCCCTCTTCGATATCGATCGTGACGCCGCCCGCACCGTCCGATCGGTCCCGATCGGCCGCCTCCGGGTCCGTCTCCGCGGCCGCCCGAAGTCGGCTGTCGACGTCGTCGCGGAGGTCGCGGGCCTCCGCGAGGAGGTCACGGGCCTCGTCGTCAGCAGGCAACTGCCCCGACGAGGCGGCCCGCTGGAGTTCCGAGAGAACGGTATCGAGACTGGACAGCGTCGTCTGGCGGAGCCGATCCGCCTGCTCGCCGGTCGACGCGGCGGCCGTCTCGGTCCGATCCCGGACCGCCCGCTCAGTGCGGACGACTTGCAGCCCGCGCTGGAACGCCTCGAGCGCGCGGACGCTGGTCTCGAGGACGGCCAGCGCGGCGGGGATCGCGACCTCGTCGGTCACGCGCAACAGCTCCCGCGGCGTCGGCGGCCGAAGCCGCGGCCGGCGCGGACCCGATTCATCCAGTTCCGCTCGGAGCGCGTCGATCGTCCGCGTCAGTTCGCGAACGGCATCGACGAGTTCGTCCTCGTGGTCGGTCATACGATACCTACGGCCGCCAACACGAAAAGTCGGGCGGTCGCCCACCGCTCGAGTGAACCCGTTTGTTAGCACCGGAACGCCACCGCGTGCTGCTCGCGTCGGTTTCGGCTCGGAAGCATCGACGAGGGCGCGGGAGCGCCCGATGGGGAGCGTCGTCGAACGGACTGTCTCTTTGGCCAACAGCAGCTAACGCGAACCGCGACGGGACGAGAACGACCGACGGTGTGACGGCGCGACGACGCTATCGACGATCCAAGCGTTTTTAGCTACCCTGCCCCCTCTACCCGGTGTGCGAATCGAGAACAGTTTCATTCCCGTTCACGGCGTCGGAGAGACCACCGAGCGCCGGCTCTGGGAGAACGGTGTGACCCACTGGGACGAGTTCGACGGCAGCGTCGTCGGCTCGACGCTCGCGGCACGGATCGAGACGTTCATCGAGGAGGGCCGGGCCCACCTCGAGCGGGGCGACGTCTCGCCGTTCGCCGAAGCGCTGCCGGCCGCGAGCCGCTGGCGCTGTTACGAGAACGTCAGCGACGAGACCTGCTTTCTGGACATCGAGACGACCGGCCTCGACGCCGCCTGTGAGGACGTGACGACCGTCAGCCTCCACCGGGGCGGCGAGACGAAGACCTTCGTCAAGGACCGCGATCTCACGGCCGCCCGCCTCGAGCGGGAACTCGACGAATCGGCCCTGCTGGTCACGTTCAACGGCCAGCGGTTCGACGTCCCCTTCCTCGAGACGTGTTTCGACGTCTCGGTCGATGTCCCCCACGTCGATCTCATGTACCCCTGCAAGAAGCTGGGGCTGGACGGCGGGCTGAAGGCGATCGAACGCGAGATCGGCATCGACCGCGACATGCCGGAGCTGAGCGGCCGCGACGCCGTCCGTCTCTGGCACGAGTACGAAAGTGGCGACGAGGGGTCCCTCGAGACGCTCGTCGAGTACAACCGGGCCGACACCCGCAACATGGAACCGCTGATGGAACACGTCGCCGACCGGCTGCACGAGGACGTCTTCGAGGCGGCGCAGGCCGGCGACTGACTGCGATCGCGACCTTCACTTCTCGAGCCGCCGGCCGCGAGTGACCAGCTATACGGCACCCGCTCTCCTACGCGTCCGTCGATGGCCGACTACAGCTACGAGACCGAGATCGATGTCCGGCTCCGCGACATCGACTTCATGGGGCACGTCAACAACGCGGTCTACGCGACCTACCTCGAGCAGGCCCGCGAGGCCTACTTCCGGGACGTCCTCGGGATTTCGCTCGAGGAGACGACCACGGTCCTCGTAAGCCTCGAGATCGAGTACGAGCGACCGATCGAGGCCGACGAGACGGTGACAGTCGCACTGTGCGCGTCGGACCTGGGCGAGTCGAGCCTGCCGATGGCCTACGAGATCCGCGCCGACGGGAAGCGGGCAGCGACGGCACGGACCGTGCAGGTACTGGCCGAGCCGGACGGGGACGGCTCGCGGTCGATTCCGGACGAGTGGCGGCGGCGAATCGAGAACCGACGGGACTGACCCGTTACTCGAGGTCCGTCTCGGGGTCGGAGACCTCGACCTCGCCGTCGCTGTCGACGACCACGTGATAGCCACAGAAGGGGAATTCGACGCGGCCGGTCGGCCGCTGTGTGCCGTTCGATCGGGTCGCAAACAGGGCATCGAGCGCCTCGGGGTTGACGACGTCGTAGAGCGCTTCGTACTCGGGCGGCTCGAGGTCTACCGGATCGATGCCTTCCCGCTCGGCGACAGCGGCGATGATGTCGAAACAAACTGACTGGCCGGCTGTCGCATCCGATCGATCGACTGAGAGTAGCATTGGCCGGACTCTTACTTCGATCAGATATAAATCCTCTGGCCCAAACTCGAATTGAATACACATATATCACCAATGATGATCAGAACAGTATATTGGCGTATTTTTTGGGTCCCTATTAATATATATTTTTATTATATTCAGACAATCTAAAACTGTTCAGGGACCGACAGTCACGGGGAAATCACCGGTTATACCGTGGATACCGGTTTCTCACGGAAAATAGACGGCCGGATGCGACGAGTGCAGAACATGTTCGGGGAACTGCATTGGGGAGTTCGGGCAGTATAGACGAGTACAATGAACCCCTTCTCGAGCGGGCGGTCGACGGACGACGGCGACGGGTTCGACGATCCCGACGCGTTCGTTCCGGAACACCTCCCGGAGCCGGGACGGTTCCTCGAGGGTCACGACCTCCTCGAAAGAGAGGATCACGTCGCCTTCCACGAGATCTCGCGGGAACTGTTCGAGGAACGGGGCGTCTACGACGCGACGTTCGGCTACAACCTCGCGCGGCTCAACCTCGACCAGCGCCATCCCGACGCCGGCTACCGGTACGCGGTCGACGCCAACGATCCGACGGTCCTGCGGGCGGAGTTCAGCCCGACCACGGAGTTCTGTCCCCAGGCCGACGCCCTCGTCAAGGGGTCGTTCCGTGCGTGGAACGGCCTCAGCGAACGCCACGAGTACGATCTCGTCCGGGTACGCGTCCGCGAGAGCCACCACCAATCCGATACCCTGAACGACGCGCTGGCTACCCTCGAGGACACCTACCTCGAGTCCGGCGAGATGCCCAGCGAACCCGATGGGCCGGCCGTACCGAGCCCGACCACCGCCGACGGGGACGAGGACGACTCGAGCGTCCAGTCGCCCTTCTGAGGATCGATGGCCGCGTCCGGGACCGCGGCGGCGACGGTCACGCGGTGGTCGCGGACGTTCGTCGCGGTCGGCGTCGGCTTCTTTCTCGCGTGGCAAGTCGCCGTCGCAGCCGGTCTCCCGAGGGCGGCGACGGTCCCGCTCGGCGTGTATGGATTCGTCTTCCACGTCGTCTTCGGGAAGGCCTACACCCTCGTCCCGTCCTATTTCGCACGGGAGTTGGCAGTCCCGCTGGCACCCGCGATCCAGCTCCCGTTCGCGGTGATCGGAACGATCGGAACGGCCGTTGCCGGGGCCGGAGTCGGCCCGCCGGCCGTCGGCACCGCGGGCGTGGTTTGCTGGTTCGTCGGCGTGATCGTCTTCGTCGCCGCGATCGGCTGGACCGTCCGCGACAACCCGACGGGACGGGAGACCGGGACCGGCGACACCGACGCCCACCGCCGGCGGGTCGACCGGCTCGCGAACGCCGCCGTCCCCGTCGTCGTCGCCTATCTGCTCGCCGGATCGGCGCTGGAGGTGGCGCGGGCGCTCGGCCTCGAGCCGACGATCGCCCCCGCTGCCGGCCCGGCAACGACCCACCTGTTCGCGGCGGGAACGGCTGCCCTCCTCGTGTTTGCGATCGGGTTTCGCTTGCTGCCGCGGCTGCTGGTCGCCGACGTCCGCCCGGCGCTCGCGGCCGTCGTCTTGACTGGCGGCGGCGTCGGCCCCGTGCTGCTCGCCGTCGACTTCCGCGGCGGACCGGTCTTCTCGCTCGGGGCCGGCCTCGAGGCGGTCGCGCTGGTGGGCTTCGCGGCCGCCGTCACCGATCTCTCCCGACAGAGCGACCGCGACCGTGTCGGAAGCCGTGCGCTGCTGGGGGCCGCCGGCTGTGCCGGGGCCGTTGCCCTACTGGGGCTCGGGTTCGCGTTCGCGTCCGCTGGGCTCCTTCCGACGACCGCATACACAGCTCACTACCGGCTCGCCGTCGGCGGCTTCCTCGCGCTGACGATCGTCGGCATCAGCTACCGCTTCTATCCGCCCGCGGTCGCCTCGCTGTCCTGGATCGGCGACCGCACTGCACGGGCCTCGATCACGGCCCTGCTCGGCGGCCTCGCGCTCGAGGTCGCGGGCTTGCTCGGATCCGTGCCCGCGCTCGTCGGCCCCGGCCGGTGGCTCTCGGTCCTCGGCGCGGCCCTCTACGCCGCGGTCTGCTGGACGATCTTCCTCGAGCGGTCCTCGCTGACCGGCTGACGGGACGGCCGTGCGGTATCGAACGAGGAGAGCGAGTCGGGTCGCGGCTCGGTCGCATCGCGCCGTGACGTTTTAGGTCCCGGACGAGACGTATCGGACGATGGCTACCGAGGCTTCCTTTACCGTTCCGGCGGACGAGTTCCCGCTGGGGACGGTGTTCGAACGGCTGCCGGACGTGACGGTCGAACTCGAGCGGATCATCCCCGCTCGAGACGTCGTGATCCCCTACTTCTGGGTTCGCGGAACGGAGATCGACGACATCGAGAGCGCGTTCACGAACCATCCGGGCGTAGAGCGAATCCGGTTCGTCGACTCCGTCGAGGACGAGTATCTGTTGCGCGTCGAATGGGCGGTTGATTACGACGACGTGTTGACGGTCCTGACGGACACGGAGATCGCGCTCATCGAAGCCGTCGGAACGAACGTACAGTGGACCTTCGAGATCCGAGGCGACGACCGGAGCGACATCGCGGCGTTTCAGTCCCGCTGTCGGGAGTTGGGCATCCCGATCACGTTGACGGGACTGAACGCGCTCACGCCGGTCGAAACGGCCACCGAGGCGGCCGTGACCGAGACCCAGCAGGAGGCGCTGGAACTGGCCTACGAGCGGGGCTATTTCGAATCGCCGCGCGAAGTGACGATGGAAGAGATCGGCGACGAACTCGGGATCACACAGCAGGCCGTCGCGTCCCGTCTCCGGCGGGGCATCAACCACGTTCTCGGCAACACGCTCTCCGACGTTTCGGTCGATCGCCGAGAGAGTGCTTAAAAGGGTTCTGAATACTAAAAAGTGAACGTGAAGCCCGAAGGCATGCTGAAACACGCGTAATGAGCAAGAAGCCGATCGCGTTCGAAACGGTACTCGACCTCTGTCGGAATCGGCGCCGCCGCGTCGTCCTCGCAGTACTCGACGGGGAGCGGCGGCCGTTGACAGTGAACGATCTCAGGCGGACGGTCCTCACTCAAACCCATCAGACGTCAGTTACCGACGTTTCCGACGGTGTGTTAACCGAAATTCGACTCTCGCTCCGTCACACGCACATTCCGAAGTTGGAATCCGAAGGCGTGATCGAGTACGACTCGGAGCGAAAGCTCGTGCGACCGACGGACCGGTTCGACCGGCTACAGCCCCAGCTGTCCGCGATCCTCGGTGCCGATCCCGAACTCGAGGACGGAATCGAACTCCGGATTTGAACGGGAGATCCGCTGCCCGAACGGTGCGATGGGTGCCGCTCGAGCGGGTCGATTTTGCCCGTCGTTTCGACCGGCGGGCCGTCGCGTCGCGGACCGTTACTCCCGGTTCTCCGCCCGCGCCTCGAGCCAGCGGACCGCCGGCGTCGCGGTGATCCCGTGGACGACGACCGAGACGAGGACGACGGCCCCCACGAGCGCCCACAGGCGGTCGGCGTCGGGGAACGCGGCGTGGTTCAGCGCGTAGGCGAGGTAGTAAAAGGAGCCGATCCCGCGGACGCCGAAGAAGGCGATCGTCGCCCGCTCGGCCGGGTCGCGATCGAACCCGAGGAAGCCGATCAGCCCCGCCAACGGCCGGACGAGAACGACGATCGCGACGACCGCAACGACCGCCTCGAGGGTGAGCGGTTCCAGCAATCCGCCGACGATCGCGCCGCCGAAAAAGAGCATGATCAGCGCCATCATCACCTGTTCGGCGAACTCGCTGACCTCGTGGAGCGACCGGTTGTAGTCGTGGGAGCGCTCGTAGTGGCGGACCATCAGGGCAGCTACGAAAACGGCGATGAAGCCGTAGCCGCCGACGAGTTCGGTCGCGCCGTAGACCGCCAGCGTGCCCGCGATCGCCTCGAGCCCCTGTACCGATTTGGCGACCGGCGTGTCGGGCTCGGTGGCGAAGACGAGGCGAGCAGTCAGAGCGCCGAGGACGATCCCGGCGATCACGCCGACGACGATCCGGTAACCCACGTCGACCAGCAGCCACTCGCCGATCCAGTTGCCGGGCGCGAGCCCGACGAGCGCGGCGGCGATCGCGAGGTTCGTGAAGGGGAAGGCGAGCCCGTCGTTCAGCCCGGCCTCGGAGGTGAGCGCGAACCGGACCTCGTCTTCCATCCCCGCCTTTTCGTCGGCCGACTTCGCCTCGGTGCCCATCCCCGGCCCGCGGACCTGCACCTCCGAGGCCAACACGGGATCCGTCGGGGCGATACAGGCCCCGAGCAGGACCGCGGCCGGAACGGCGAAGCCGAGCCACCGGCCCAGCAGCGCCGCGCCGGCGATCGACAGCGGCATCGTGACCGCCAGCAACCGCCAGGTCGAGGCCCACTCGCGCAGCCCGGGGACGCGGTCGATCTTCAGTCCGACGCCCATCAGGGCGACGATGACGCCGATCTCCGCGAGGTGTTCGGTCGTCGTCCCCTGCTCTAAGGGATCCGGTGCGGGCAGTCCGATCGGCAGCCCGAAGGCGAGCATTCCGAACGCCACGAAGAAGATCGGCAGGGAGATCGCTCGATCGGAGACGAACCGCGGGAGGACCGCGACGCCGAACAGCGCGATCCCGATCACGACGAGGCCGACGGTGTACAGCTCGAGGGCCATCCGGGGTGAGCGACCCTACGGGAAATCGTCCCTTTACCCCGCTGCCGGCGTTTGCAGAACGAACCCATTTGCCCCGCGGCAGCGAGAACGGGGTATGGATCGGGACGCGACGGAGACGGGCGGTCGAACGCGGACGCGGCGGCGGTTCCTGCGAGCGGGAACCGTCGCCGCGACCGCCGCCCTCGCCGGCTGCATCGAGGAGATGGGAACGGAGTTTCCGACGAACGAGAAGTGGCCGATATCGGAGTACGTTCCCTCGCTGCCCGTCGCGGAACGGAGCGCGATCCTCGAGGAGCGGATTCCGGAACTCGCAGGTGCCGACATCACCGATCCCGAGGGGCTCGGATCGGCCCTCGAGGAGTACGACATGGCCGTCGAGTCGATCGAGCGCGAGCGGGACGTGGTGACCCTCGAGTACGTCAATACGGACCGCCACGACGAGGGCAATATCCACGACGTCGCGTTGCTCGCGGGCGGGTACGCTGCGCTGATCGAGACGGGGTACGACGCCGTCGCACTGGGGGCGACGATCCTCGACGACGCGCCGGCTTCCTACGGGTCGGCGACCGTCGAGACGACCTATGCCGAGGAGTACAACGCGGGCGAACTGACCGCCGCCGAGTACGGCGAGCTGGTGGTCTCGACGATCGAGTCACAGCGGTACGAGCCGGGGGTTGACGTCTCCCCCGACGAGTAGAGTCCCGTCTACTGGTCCGGCGGGACGTCGACGTCGGGCTCGCCGCCCGCCGCGGGCGACTCCTCGCCCGACTCGAGCGCGCTCGAGAGGACGCCCGCGAGTCCGTCGGGCCCGTGGCGGTGGATCGTCCACAGCATGTTCGCGACGAACAGGCCGACGCCGACGGTCGCAAGGGCGCTGCTGGCCGCGACGGCGGCCCCCGGGAGGTCGACCAGCGGCGCAGCCGCGAGGCCGGCGAACCCGACGAGCGTGGCCCAGAAGTCGGCCCGCTCGAGGCGGTCGTCGTAGAGATCGTCGATCATCGGGACCTGTTCGAACCCCAGCCGGTCGCTGTAGCGCTCGATCCAGATGATGAAGGGGACGATGTGATACAGCGACCCGATGACGACGAAGCCGAAGACGCCGAACAACAGGAGGTTCCGCCCGTCGGGATGGCCGAAGAGCGCGTCGTAGGCGAGCGGATCGGCCCACCACGTCGGCGCGGCCAGCGCGATCCAGGCGGACAGCGCCGCGACGACGACCCAGTAGCGGGCGAGCATCGGCGAGCCCTCGACGGTTG
Source organism: Natrinema thermotolerans (assembly GCF_031165565.1). Lineage (NCBI taxonomy): Archaea > Methanobacteriati > Methanobacteriota > Halobacteria > Halobacteriales > Natrialbaceae > Natrinema > Natrinema thermotolerans. The sequence goes on from NZ_CP101873.1 coordinate 633,327, forward strand.
CGCCGACCAATAGTCGGCCGATGACGACCGCGAACACGGCCAACCCGACCAGCAGGGCGACCGCACCGACCCGTGCCAGCGGCTCGAGGGTGAGCCCGCGACCGAGCGCGAGCGCGAGCAGGCCCGCGGGGAAGGTCGCCTGCTCGAGTCGGAGCAGCCACTGATCGAGCCGGTCGGGGTCGGCCTGCGTGAACATCTTCCCGAGTTGGTAGAGCGCGCCGACGACGGTCGAAAGCAGGGCACCGAACAGCGCGAGCGTCGCGTGCGCGAGATGCACTTCGAACCGAGCGACGCCGACCGAGTCGAACACGGGTCGCGTGAACCCGACTGCCAGCAGGATTCCGAAGGGCGCAACGAGGGCGAACGCGGCGAGTGCGAACGCGAAGTGTCGCTCAGTGAAATCGAACGGGCGCGCGCGGGCGAGCGTCCGGCCGACGTTGTAGACGAACGTCCAGATCCCCGCCAGCATCAGGGCGGCGGGGACCGGCAACGCGGCGTAGGTACCCGCGAGCAGCGCCGTCGCGAAGCCGGCCACGCCGACGACGAGCAGCCACAGCTGTGCGACCGCGAGCCGCCGCGAGTGGATCGTCACGCCGGACCAGACAGGGACGAACTGGGTCATCGCGCCCATGATCGTCACCGCGACCCAGCCCACCAGCAGCGTGTGCAGGTGGGCGAGCCCCGACAGTCCGGGAAGCGACGCGACGGCCATGACGAACCCGCCGCCGACCCCGACGACCAGAAAGCCCAAGGCGAGAACGAAGTGTCGCAGCGGGATCGCCATCGGGGGCTGCTGATCGGTCCGTAACCCGCCCGGTATCCCGTTCATGTCCCGGGGTTCGGTCCGGATCGCCGTCCCCTTCTTCCCGAACACGTTCGGAGGGTACTGTTTGCCCGCTCGCCCCGTATCCGCACCCATGCGAACGGACCAAGCGACCACCGGTGAGACGCGACCGGCCACGACAGCCGACCGAGACATCGAGACGACCACCGTGACCGTCCGCTGTACCGGTCACGTCCGGACCGCCGTCGGGACTCACGAACTCGAGTTCACCTTCGAGGGCGACCGCCTGCGGGACTTCCTCGAGGACTTCTTTGCCGAGTACGACCTCGAGGACATGCTCATCGCCGAAACCGAGGCGGACGCGACCCACAGCGGCTGGGCCCCGGTGCCCGACGATCTGCCCGGGACCTGGCGCAAGAACCCCGAGGGCGACCAGACCAGGCCCTACGCTCGCGTCTGTGTCAACGGCCGCTTCAACGAACACCTCGGCGGGTTCGAGGCGGAACTCGAGGAGGACGACCGCGTCGCCCTGATCTACCCGTTCATGTTCTGCTGTTGATGCGGGCGTGAGGTCGCCCGTCCCGATGGACGAGAGCCGAATAGGTTCGGCTCAGGCCTTACGCCCGTCGACGGCCGAGTGACGACTATGACCGAAGACGTCTCCGGCGTCGAACCCGTGACCCGCGGCGAACACGACGCGTCCTGGTCGGCGAACCTCGAGGGGCCCGAACACGCGATGGACCGGGACCTCATCGTCGAACAGGCGAAAGACGCGATCGTGGCGACGACCGCCGGCTACCACGTCAACCTCGTCACCCACGGCGACCACGGCCACCCCGAGACCTACCTCTGGGACGAACTCGAGGCGGCCTTCGACGGCCTCCGGCTCGAGTACGTCGATCAGTGTGGCTGTGGCGGCCACGTCACTCGCGCGCACGTCCTCGAGGAGTAGATCGACCGACGGCGACGGCCTTGCAAACGTCAGCCCGGCGGCTATTCGCTCCCGTTTCGTAGCGTCGCCGATGCGTTCTCGCACGACCTCGATCGACGACCCGGTCACCTGTCGGCACTGCGGTACGGAAAACGAACACCTGTACACCTACTGTCGCCGCTGTACTGGCCACCTGCCGGCGCGGCCCGACGCCCGACGCCGAGCCGGCGGTCCGGACTGAACGCCCGCCCGATCGTTTCCTTCGTCCGATTCCCCGTCAGTCGGCTCCAGCCCCGGCCGCGCCGCCGACGGCCGACCCCGCGCCCGCGACCTCTTCGTCGGTGAGGTAACACTGCGGGTCCGGCGCGAACAGATCGCCCGTCGTCGCCAGCGCCCGCAGCCGCGACGCACCGCGACAGATCGACTTGTACTGACAGTCCGCGCACTTGCCGTTCAGCCGCTCCTCGCGGTTCCGTAGGGCCTTGAGCAACGGATTGGACTCGTCCTCCCAGATCTCGCCGAAGGGCCGGTCGCGGACGTTCCCGAGGCTGTAGCCCTGCCAGAACTGGGTGAGGTGGACGTTGCCCTGGTAGTCGACGTCGGCGATCCGCTCGCCGGTCGGATCGCCGCCGTTTCGCTCGAGGTAGTCGTAGACCGCCTGCGCCTTCGCCTCGCCGAACTCCTCACGGGCGTACTCGACGAGGTAGGCCGCGTCGGCGTAGTTGCCCACGAGCAGGGTCTCGATCTCCTCGCCGCGGTCGTGGTACTCGAGCGTGAGGTCGGCGACCTGCTTGACCGCCTCGCGTTTCTCCGCGGGGGAGAGGTCGGCGTCGACGATTTCGGCCCCGCGACCGCCGTAGTCCAGATGGTAGAAACAGAACCGGTCGAGACCTTTCTCGGCCAGCAGGTCGACGACGCCCTCGAGATCGGGCGCGTTGGCCTCGGTGATCGTATAGCGCAGGCCGGTCTTGAGTCCGACCTCGAGGCAGTTCTCGATGCCGCGGACGGCGGCGTCGAACGCCCCTTCTTCGCCGCGGAACCGGTCGTTGCGCTCGGGGAGTCCGTCGACGGAGATGCCGGCGTACTGGAGCCCGGCGTCTTTCAGGGCCATGGCCTTCTCGCGGGTCAGCAATGTTCCGTTCGAGGATAGTACCGGGCGAACGCCCCGGTCGGCGGCGTAGCCGACGAGTTCGATCAGGTCCTCGCGAACCAGCGGCTCGCCGCCGGAGAACAGCAGGACGGGCGCGCCGAAGTCGGCGAGCTGGTCGATGAACGTCTTCGCCTCGGCCGTGGAGAACTCGCCGGTCGCAGCCTGGTTCTCCGCGCCGGCATAGCAGTGCGAACAGTAGAGGTTACATCGGCGGGTGGTGTTCCAGACGACGACCGGTCGGTGCTGTTTCTCGTCGGTGATCTGGGGCTTTTTCGACTCGTCGGCCGCGTCGTAGCGCAGCCCGTCGCCCTCGGCGTCGAGATCACAGAGCAGTTTGCTGATCGAGATCACAGGCTGTTCACCTCCGACGCGCCGGCCGTTTCCTTGTAGACGCGAGGTTCGTCGCTGTCGTCATCGTCGTCGGCCTCCTCGTCCGGCCGCTCCTCGGCGTCGGCGGCCAATCCGCGCGTCGAGAACCGTTCGACCGACTCCGCCGGACAGACCCACAGATCGACGGCGTACCAGCCGAACAACCGACCGGCGTGTTCGTGGGCTTCCGTCGCGCTGGCCGCGGCGACGCTGCCGACGTGGCGCATCGGATCGCCCGCCTCGTTGCGGACGAAGACCTCCCACTGTGGCGTCGGGTTCCCGCGTTCGTCGCTGTCGACCGGGGCGCGGCGTGCTTTCTCGACCATGTCGATGTCTTCGGGACGAAAACGAAGGCCGTTGCGTGACCTCCCAACACGCGGGAATTCCCCTCGGCCGGCCCGAACATCTTCCGGTCTTCCCGACCCGCGGGAACAGGAGCGGCGTTTTCGGTTCGACGGTCCCGAGACTCCGCCATGCGCCCCGGCAATCTCGACACGTCCGAACGGCCGTTCGTCCTCATCTGGGAACTCACCCAGGCCTGTGGCCTCGCCTGTGACCACTGTCGGGCCGACGCCAAGCCCCAGCGCCACCCCGACGAACTCTCGACCGCCGAGGGGAAAGCGCTGCTCGAGGATGCGGCCGAGTTCGGCGACGGCCAGTTGGTCGTCCTCTCGGGTGGCGACCCGCTCGTTCGTGACGACGTCCCGGAACTGATCGCCCACGGTGACGATCTCGGCTTGCGGATGACGATCACCCCCAGCGGGACCGGCTCGCTGACCGCCGACCGGATCGAGGAGATGGCCGACGCGGGGCTCAAACGGATGGCCGTCAGCCTCGACGGGGCCTCGCCGGAGACCCACGACGCCTTCCGCGGCGAGGACGGCAGCTTCGAGGAGACGATCAGGGCCGTCGAGGACGCCCGCGAGGCCGGGCTGCCCGTCCAGGTCAACACCACCGTCTGCCAGCAGACGGTCGCGGAACTCCCCGCGATCCGGGACCTGCTGACCGAGATCGGGGCCGTCATGTGGAGCGTCTTCTTCCTCGTCCCCGTCGGTCGTGGACGGGTCCTCGAGCCGATCGCACCCGATCGGGCCGACGCGGTCATGGAGTGGCTCCACGAGGTCAGCGACACCGAACCGTTCGGCGTCAAGACGACCGAAGCGCCGCAGTACCGGCGGGTCGCGGTGCAGCGACGAGCCGACGAAGACGAGGGCGGCCAGAGCGGCGGCCGACCCGGCCCGGGCGACGGGATCGAACGACGGACAGGGATCGTCGCGGGCGACGGCTTCGCCTTCGTCAGCCACACCGGCGAGGTGTTCCCCTCGGGATTCCTGCCGGAGTCGGCCGGCAACGTCCGCGACCGACCGGTCACGGAGCTGTATCGCGATTCAGAGCTGTTCCGCTCGCTTCGGGACCGGGACAACCTCTCGGGCAAGTGCGGGGCCTGTCCCTACCGCCACGTCTGTGGCGGCAGCCGCTCGCGCGCGTTCGCCCACACCGGCGACCCGCTCGCCAGCGACCCGCTCTGTCCGTTCGTTCCCGAGGGCTACGACGGCCCGCTCCCCTGGGACGACACCGAGGGCGACGCTCGAGGCGTCTCAACCGGCGACTGATCGACACTCGTTCTCCGCGACGCGTGCTGTCCCCTACTCGAGGACCGCTACCGGCGACTACAGAGAACAGGGGTCGAGAGAAGCAAGTCGGAGACGGTCGCGGCCGCGGTATCGCCGCCACGAAACTGGCGACAATGGCTGACCGAACGACCACTGTGCCGCGTCGATCGTTCGACGCGGCCGCGACCGTCGTCAGTGACGATGGCTCGGTGCTGCCGCACATCGACATACCGGTCGCGTTACCGATCGTATTCGCGGGCACGCGGCGTCGAGTATGGATGGTGGGTGGCGGTCACCGGGGTCGCTCTCCGCTCCCGGTCGACCGCCCGCAGGGTCTCGCCGACGTCGCGTGCGATCGACCGTTGGGTAGGGACCCCTTCGCCGTTCGGGCGAAGACGTTCGTCCGCGGGCGAGCGCTACTCGAGGACGACTAACGTGTCGCCCATGTCGACGCTCTCGCCTTCCTCGACGGCAATCTGGGTGACGGTACCGCCGCGAGAGGCGACGATGTCGTTTTCCATCTTCATGGCCTCGAGGACGACCAGCACGTCGCCGGCCGCGACCTCGTCGCCCTCCTCGACCTCGACGTCGAGGATCGTCCCCTGCATCTCGGCGTCGACGGTCTCGCCGTCGCCCTCGAGTTCGGCACCGCCGTCGTCGCCGCCGGAACCGCCCGCCGGCTCCGGTCGGCTGGCACCGCCGCCGGCTTCGACATCGCCCGTCGGGATGGCTGGCGCGCCGTGTTCCTCGAGTTCGACCTCGAAGCGCTTGCCGTTGACCTCGACGGTGAACTCCCGCTCGGTGGACTCCTCGTCGTCTTCACTGCCGCCGGAGCCGGTGTCGCCGCCCCACTGCTCCTGGGCCTCCTCGATACGGCTCTCGTCGAGTTCCTCGTCCAGATACTTCGTCGTGTGCGTACTCGCGACGAACTCCTCGTCGGTGAGCATCAGCCGGTGGAACGGGATGATCGTCGGGATCCCCTCGATCTCGTACTCCCGTAGCGCGCGCAGCGAGCGCTCGATACACTCGTCGCGGTCCTCGCCCCAGACCACGAGCTTGGCGATCATCGAGTCGTAGTCGGTGACGAGTTCATCGCCCTGTCGCAGGGCGTCGTCGAGTCGGACGCCGATCCCGCCCGGCGGGTCGTAGGTCTCGAGGGTCCCACCGGTCGCGGGCGCGAAGTCGTTGGCCGCGTTCTCGGCGTTGATACGGAACTCCATCGCGTGACCGTCGATGTCGACCTCGTCCTGCTCGAAGTCGATTTCCTCGCCGGCGGCGACCTCGATCTGACGCTTGACGATGTCGAGGCCGGTGATCTGCTCGGTGACCGTGTGTTCGACCTGAATGCGGGTGTTGACCTCGAGGAAGAAGAAGTTCGCGTCGGGGCCGAGCAGTTCGCCCGCCTCGCGGTCCTCCTCCTCGACGAGGAACTCGACGGTGCCGGCGTTGGTGTAGTCCGCGGCGGCGACGCCGCGACGGGCGGCCTCGCCGATCTTCTCGCGGAGTTCGTCCGAGAGCGCGGCCGACGGTCCCTCCTCGATGACCTTCTGATGACGTCGCTGGAGCGAACAGTCGCGCTCGCCCAGATGGCGGACGTTGCCGTGTTCGTCCGCGAGGATCTGGACCTCGATGTGACGGGGCTGTTCGAGGTAGCGCTCGAGGTAGACCGAGTCGTTGTCGAAGTAGGCCTCGCCCTCGCGCTGGGCGCTCTCGAGTTGGTCTTCGACCTCGCTTTCGTCCCAGACGACCTTCATTCCGCGGCCGCCGCCGCCACCTTCGGCCTTGATGGCGATCGGGTAGCCGTGTTTCTCGCCGAACTCTTTGACCTCCGCGGGCTCGGTGACGGGGTCGGTCGTCCCGGGGACGATCGGCACGTCGGCCTCGTTCATGATCGTCCGGGCCTTGGTCTTCTCGCCAAGCGACTCCATCGCATCGCTGGACGGGCCGATCCAGGTGATCCCCTCGGCGTCCTCGACCTTGCCCGCGAACTCGGCGTTCTCCGCGAGGAAACCGTAGCCGGGGTGGATGGCGTCGGCGTCGGCCTTCCGTGCGGCCTCGATGACCCCCTCGTGATCGAGATAGGAGTCGGCGGCCCGCGCCGGCCCCACGTTGTACGCTTCGTCCGCGTAGCGGACGTGTCCCGAGTCCTTGTCCGCCTCGGAGTAGACGGCGACGGTCCCGATATTCAACTCCTCACACGCCCGCATGACGCGGACGGCGATCTCCCCGCGGTTCGCCACGAGAACCTTCCTGAACATTCCTGTGAGAACCGTCGGCAGGACCCTACCTTACTTTTTCGCAACGGGTTCGACAACGCGTCAGTTTTTGCCAGTTGACGACCCCGATCGCCGCCGATTCGAGTCGGACTCGGCGACCGCGATCCCTCACCGACCGGACCCATGCTAGTTATGGGCAATCGTTATCCGATCACGGACCCTGAATCAGGCATGTCCGAGTTCGTACCCGGTCCGCTACAGACCCAGTCGGTACTCGAGGACCCCCTCTTGCTCATCGGTGCCGTGGGGCTGTTGCTCGTGGTGATCACGGTCTGGCAGATGGTCGAGATCGTCGACGCCTACGACCGGGCCGCACTGACCGTCTTCGGCGAGTATCGCAAACTGCTCGAGCCGGGGCTGAACATCGTGCCACCGTTCGTCTCCCGGATCTACACGTTCGACATGCGGACCCAGACGTTGGACGTGCCCCAGCAGGAGGCCATCACGCGGGACAACTCCCCCGTCACGGCCGACGCCGTCGTCTACATCCGGGTGATGAACGCCAAGCGCGCCTTCCTCGAGGTCGACGACTACCAGCGCGCCGTCTCGAACCTGGCCCAGACGACCCTGCGGGCCGTGATCGGTGACATGGAACTCGACGACACGCTCTCCCGGCGGGAGATGATCAACGAGCGCATCCGGACCGAACTCGACGAGCCCACCGACGAGTGGGGTATTCGAGTGGAGTCGGTCGAGGTCCGCGAGGTCACGCCCTCCGCGGGCGTCAAGGGGGCGATGGAGGAACAGACCTCCGCCGAGCGCCGCCGCCGTGCCATGATCCTCGAGGCCCAGGGGGAACGCCGCAGCGCCGTCGAGAAAGCCGAAGGGGACAAGCAGTCGAACATCATCCGCGCCCAGGGTGAAAAGCAGAGCCAGATCCTCGAGTCCCAGGGTGACGCGATCTCGACCGTGCTGCGGGCTCGCTCCGCCGAGTCGATGGGCGAGCGTGCAGTCATCGACAAGGGGATGGAGACCCTGGCCGAGATCGGCCAGGGCGAGTCGACGACGTTCGTCATGCCCCAGGAACTCACCTCGCTGGTCGGCCGCTACGGCAAGCACCTCTCGGGCAGCGACGTGGAGGGCAACGGCACGGACCTCGAGAGCCTCGAGTTCGACGACGAGACGCGCGAACTGATCGGCCTGGACGACATCGCCGACATCATCGGCGAGATCGACGAACAAGCCGAGATGGACGTCGAGGCGATGGAAGAGCAGGCCCGGGCGATCAAGGAAGGCCAGGACGTGGGCATGGAGGCCGAAGAGCCGATCACCATGTCCGAGACCGAGGACGCCGACTCGAGTTCCGGTTCGGAGTAGCGGCCGCGCGTTCCCGATCCTCGCAGGACCCGTTTCGAACGGTCGGCCCGTCCCGGAACGGGGTACTTTCCTTCACGGCCCTCGAGTCAGCGGCGAGTTACCGCAGTCGCCGTCTCCGGAGCGGTCGCGTTACTTCGGCGGTAGCTCCGGACGAACGCGTAGACCACACCGACTACCGACCCGACGCCCAACACGCCGGGACCGACGCCGAACGAAATCTCCGTCGGCGTGTTGACGAACGAAAACAGGTACGTGAACGTGTCCGGCGTTCCGACAGTGAGCGACTCGATCCCGAGTGCGGACAGCAGCACCGGGCCAACCAACGCCAGCAGGGCGACCACGCCGATCGCCGCCACGGCGGCCCCCGCGAGCGCGTCCCAGACGAGCGCAGTCACGGAAAGTGACCGCGGGCGATCGTCTTCCCGACCGAGGATCCTGACGCCGCTCTCGTGGTCCTCGAGGCGGACGTGTGCCGGATAGGTCAGCAGCGTCATCGCCATCCAGAGATCCGCGATCGCGCCGGCGGCGTTCGCCGCCAGCGGGAGGAGCAGCCATCCCCAGCCGAAGGCGAGCATCGCCGGGAGACCGACGGCCGTCATCACGACGAGCGGGGTCAGGAGGACGACGACGAACTGGTCGCGCGTAAACTCGTGGTCGGTCGTCGCGTAGGCGTACGGCAGGATAAAGTGTGCGACGCCGACGCCGTACTTCGGCTCGCCGCCGTAGTAGCGGATGGCGAGGCCGTGCAGCCACTCGTGGGGAACGAGAAACGCAGTCCCCAGAAACAGGACGACCAGGACGTTCAGCCCGTTCGTCCACCAGCCGACGCCGTCGGGCGCGAACTGGAACGTCGCCGGGTGGCCGGTGACCGCCTGATAGAGTGCGCTCAGGGCCGCTGCGGCGACTATCAGCCCGAGCGTTCCCAGTGCCGACATCTGGATAGTAAGGCTGCGAGTCAGTTCCAACTCGCCGATAACGGTCTCCGACTCGCGGGCGTCTTCGATCGCCATGGAATTGTCTCAATCGGGTGACTATTAACGGTTCGTACGACGTCGGCGAGGTTGCCCCACCAGTCGCTCGAGGGCCGGACGCAGTTCCCTCACGACACCGACATGCGCGCCGTCGAAAAGAACGGCCGAGGCCGCGTTAGAACTGCTCGGTCCGTCCCGCCGCCGACCACGCGTCGGTCGGCGCGCCGCGGGGCACGCGGACGGTCCGGTGTTGCTGTGCGCGGACCCGGCCGGCGAAGGCCCACCGCTTGTCGTCCCACGTCTCCTCACCGTCGGCGGCGGCCGCGGCGGCCGCGAGCGCGTGGTCGTGGAGGTGGGCACCGATCGCAGCCGCGATGGCCGCGGCCTCCTCGTCGTCGGCGTCGTCGGGCAACTCGATCGAAACGTCGCCGGGCAGGGCCGCCTCGAGGCCCATCGACGCATCGTCGTCCCCCGCGCCGCCCGCGTCGGCGGCCCGGTCGTCGGCCGACGGCTGTTGCTGGGAGGTCATGTTACAGCGGGATGTTGCCGTGTTTCTTGTCCGGGTTCGACTCGCGTTTCGTCTCGAGCATCTCGAGGTCCCGAATCAGCCGCGGTCGGGTTTCGGTCGGGACGATGACGTCGTCGAGGAAGCCCTTGTCCGTCGCGGTGTAGGGGTTGGCGAACTCTTCACGGTACTCCTCGATGAGTTCGTCGCGGAGTTCGTCGGGGTTGTCCGCTTCCTCGAGTTCCTCGCGGTAGAGGATGTTGACCGCGCCCTGGGGACCCATGACGGCGATCTCGGCGGTCGGCCAGGCGTAGTTGACGTCCGCGCCGAGGTTCTTCGAGGCCATGACGCAGTAGGCACCGCCGTAGGCCTTCCGGGTGATGACGGTCAGCAGGGGGACGGTCGCCTCGGCGTAGGCATAGAGCAGTTTCGCGCCGTGGCGGATGATCCCGCGGTGTTCCTGATCGGTCCCGGGCATGTAGCCGGGGACGTCGACGAAGGTGACGATGGGAATGTTGAAGGAGTCACAGAAGCGGACGAACCGCGAGGCCTTCATCGAGGCGTCGACGGTCAGCGTGCCGGCGTTGACCCGTGGCTGGTTGGCGACGAGGCCGACGGAACGGCCGTCGAGACGGCCGAAGCCGACGACGATGTTCTGGGCGAAGTTATCCGCGACTTCGAAGAAGGAACCCTCGTCGACCACCGAGTCGATGACGTTGGTCATGTCGTAGGGCTTCTGGGGACTCGGGGGGACGATGCTCTTGAGCTCCTCGTCGCGGCGGTCGGGGTCGTCCCACGGCTCGACGCGGGGCGGGTCCTCGACGTTGTTCTGCGGGAGATAGGAGAGGAGTCGCTTGATGTCGTCCAGGGCCTGCTCTTCGCTCTCGCAGGCGAACTGGGCGACGCCGGTCTTGTTGGCGTGGGTCATCGCGCCGCCGAGTTCCTCGTGGGAGACTTCCTCACCGGTGACGGTCTTGGTGACACCGGGGCCGGTGATGTACATGTGGCTGGTGTCTTTGACCATGAAGATGAAGTCGGTGATCGCCGGGGAGTAGACGGCCCCGCCGGCACACGGCCCCATCGTCGCGGAGATCTGCGGGACGACGCCACTGGCTTCCTGATTCCGGCGGAAGATTTCGGTATAGCCGGCGAGGCTCTTGACGCCTTCCTGAATGCGGGCCCCGGCGGAGTCGTTGAGTCCGATGACGGGCGCGCCGACCTCCATCGCCATGTCCATGACCTTACAGACCTTCTCGGCGAAGACCTCGCCGAGCGATCCCCCGAAGACGGTGAAGTCGTGGGCGAAGACGAAGGTGGTCCGCCCGTTGACCTCGCCGTAGCCGGTGACGACGCCGTCGCCCGGGACCTTCTTCTCCTCCATCCCGAACTGGCTCGTCTGGTGGGTCCGGAGCTGGTCGAACTCCGTGAACGTGCCGTCGTCGAGGAAGTAGTCGATCCGCTCGCGGGCGGTCATCTTCCCCTTGTCGTGTTGCTTCTCGATCCGCGCTTCGCCGCCGCCTTTGCGCGCCTCTTCGCGAAGTTCCTCGAGTTCGTCGATGCGGTCTTCCATCGTCATAGGGAAACCCTCCCGTGGCGACTCATTGGCCGTGGCAACGGCCACCGGAATAAAAAACGTTCTGTAACTCGTATTATTTCCCATGAGGGTTCGGGTGTTGTCGTATCACACGGGGCGGCAGCCGACCGGCCGCGATTTCGTTCGGCTGCGGCCGGGGGGACGGGTCGGCGGCGTCGAGTCCTACCCGGTGTGAAACACATTCCCATTGTGAAGAGATATTCCGTGACGCACTTTTCGATTCGTGGACAAATGCGGAACGAATCATGACAGATAACACTGAAAGCGGAAAATACTGAATATAGTCCCCGAATGTAAGGTTTTAAGGCATGGTGAGAAAGGGTTACACCATGGCACAACGCGAAACATGGGCAACGAGAGCGGGGTTCATCCTCGCTGCGGTCGGCAGTGCAGTGGGATTAGGTAACGTCTGGCGGTTCCCGTATCAGGTCGGCGAGTTCGGCGGCGCGGCGTTTCTCGTCGTGTACCTCGCGTTGATCGCGGTCATCGGGTTCCCGGTGATTCTGGTCGAGTTCACTGTCGGCCGGTACACGGATCGGAATCCCGTCGGCGCGCTCAAGCAGATCGGCACGGGTTCGTGGCAGCGGATCGGGTGGGTGTTCGTCCTCGCGGGCTTCGTTATCCTCTCGTACTACAGCGTCATCGCTGGCTGGGTTTTGCAGTACACCGTCTACGGACTGCAAGGGAACTACGCCGCAGACGGTGCGGCGCAGTTCGGAGCGACGACCGGGGGAATGATGTCGGTCCTCACACACGCGATTTTCATGGCGGCCGTCATCGCCGTCGTCGGGCTCGGTATCCGGCGCGGTATCGAATTCTCCGTGAAGCTGATGGTTCCCGCGATCATCATCCTCCTGGTCGGACTGGCAGTCTACGCCGGCACACTCTCGAGTGCCGGGGAAGCCTACGCGTACTACCTGTCGCCCGACCTGGGTACGATCGCCGCGAACTGGACGAGCATCTTACCCGCAGCGGCCGCACAGGCGTTCTTCACGCTCTCGCTCGGGATGGGCGTGATGATCACCTATGCGTCCTACCTCGGCGAGGATCGTAACCTCGCCAAAGACGCCGTCATCATCGTCGGATTGGACACGGCGATCGCGTTCACCGTCGGCCTCGTCGCGTTCCCGGTCCTCTTCTCCGGCGAACTCGCCGTCGCCGACATCGTCGCAATCGGCGACGGTCCGGGATTCATCTTCATCGCGCTTTCGCAGGCGTTTAGCAACATTCCGTTCGGTAGCGTTCTCGGGGCTGTCTTCTTCGGTACCGTCACCATCGCGGCGCTCTCGAGCGCGATCAGTATCATGGAAGTCGTCGTTTCCTACCTGATCGACGAACGCGGCGTCGATCGCATCCCGGCAACGCTTCTCATCGGGACCGCCATATTCCTCTTCGGCGCTCCCGTCGCGTACGACGGGAGCCTCTCGTGGCTCACGGTCTACGACGAACTCGCGAACAACATCCTGCTCATCCTCGGCGCGCTGTTGTTATCCGTCTACATCGGCTGGGTCCAGACCGACCTCGGCCTCGAGGAACTCGGCAAAGGGATCCGAAACCTCGGCGGGTGGGGAACGGCCTGGATCTGGGCCCTTCGAGTGCCCGTCGTTGTCACGCTGGTCGTGATCCTCGGACTGAACGCGATCGGTGCGTACGAGGCGATCAGCGGTATTCTCGGCTAATCGGCGGCCGTTTTCGCCGATCAGGCCTCGCCGTACACTGGCACCGCAGCGCCGCTCGTCACCGCCGCGGCGTCGCTACAGAGAAACGCCATCACGTCGGCGATCTCGAGCGGATCGACCCATGCGTCGTGATCGGCGTCGGGCATCATCTCGCGGTTCATCGGGGTGTCGATAACGCTCGGCATGACGCAGTTGGCTCGCACCGTCCCGCGGTTCTCCTCGGCCAGCGTCTCCGTCAGCAGCCGGATGCCGGCCTTCGTGATCCGGTAGGGGCCGTCGCCCTCGCCGCCCTCGAGCGAGGAGCGGGCGCTGATGCCCACGATCGCCCCCTCGGTTTCCCGGAGGTGGGGCAGGGCGTGTTTCGCGGCGAGGAAGGCCGTCTTCAGGTTGACGTTCAGGAGGAGGTCGAACTCCTCGAGGTCGGTCTCCTCGATGCGGTCGCCGCCGCGCCACGTCCCGGCGACGTTCAGCAGGTGGTCGATCCGGCCGTGGTCGTCGACGATCGTGTCCATCAGCGCCGCGACCTCGTCCTCGTCGGTCAGGTCCGCCTCGTAGAAGGCGAGAGCGGACTCGTCGGTGGGATCACGCTCGAGCAGACTGTCCTCGTCGTCGGGTGCGATCACGTCGACCGCACAGACGGTCGCGCCGGCCTCGCGGAAGCGATCGACGGCGGCGCTGCCGAGCGCGCCGCTCGCGCCGGTGATCACTGCGACAGTCCCCTCGAAGTCGACCTCGAAGTCAGTATCGGGTGACATACGGGTGGGTGTGTGTCCCTGTCGCATCAAAGGCGGGGCTGCACGCGGCGTCGACTCATACGGGCCGTGTAACGACGGACCGGGACAACCACAGGACGGACGCGGTTGCACCGAGCATGACGGACACCAGTCCATTTCACACCGCGCGTGCTACTGTCGCTAGCAGCCGATACGAAGCCGATCGAGAATTCGCGGCCGTCCATACCAGCGACGGCCGCAGTGATGCGACCGATCGTCACGTCGTTCCGTCAACAGTATTAGCCGTCGCCCACCGGCAGGGCCGCGCGTCTGAACCAGAACTCCGCGACCGCTTCGACCAGTTCGGTGTACCCTTCGGCGTCCGTCGGCTTCTCGAGGGAGGCGTTCGCGCCAAGGCGGTAGCTCTCGCGGACTGCCTCCGAATCCCCCGGTCGGGCCAGCACGAGGACGGGACGCCGTCCCAGTACCGCCTCGTCGGCGAGTGCCTCGAGTAACTCGAGGCCGTCGGTTCGCGACAGGTCCCGGTCCAGCAAGACGAGATCGGGGCCGGCCGACGAGTCGGTCGCCGCGTCGGTGAGGATCCGAAGCGCCTCGGTCCCGTTGGACACGACCTGAACCGACGTTTTGACGGCGATGTCGTCGAACTCGGCTTCGATACGGCTGCTCGTCTCGTCGTCGTCCGCGACGAGGAGGACATCGACCGCGTCGTCACATCGACCTCTCATGCGTGGATCAGAACTGATCGGGCAGTCGGTGTCCCGCCCGGTGCAACAGTCGTCTCCATCTAGTCAGGCGGTTCTTTTAACAATACTTGCTAAGTGCTTTGGATCGGTCCCGATGACTCTCCGCGGATCCGACGGCTGCGACCCGCCGACCGACTGAAGCCGCTGGGCGACGATCGACCGCTATGCGCTGTATCGCCCACCGGGGGTTCGCCGCGGTCGCGCCCGAGAACACGATCGGCGCGGTCCGCGCTGCGGCAGACCGCGCCGACGCCGTCGAGTTCGACGTGCGCCGCTGTGGGACCGGCGAACTCGTCGTCGTTCACGACGAGACGATCGATCGAGTCACCGACGGGACCGGCACCGTCGCGGCGCTGTCGCTTGCGGCCCTCGCCGACCGGTCCGTCCGCGGGACCGGCGAGGGGATCCCGACGCTCGCCGCCATGCTCGCGGCCGTCCCGCCGACAGTCGAAGTCCACATCGAACTGAAAGAACGCGGCCTCGCCGCCGACGTTCTCGCGATCCTCGACCGAACCGACCTCCCCAACCGAGTCGTCGTCACCTCCTTTCTGCCCGGCGAACTGCGGACGATCCGCGAGCGTGATTCGAGCCAACCGATCGGCCTGCTGGCCAGCCACCGCCTCGAGACGCCGGTGACGACCGCGGTGGAACTCGACTGTGCCGTCCTCGGCGCGAACCGCGTTCGGTGTCTGGCGACCGGGATCGTCCCGCGGGCGACGGCAGTCGATCTCGAGGTCCACGCCTGGACGGTCGAGCGGGCAGCGACGGCGCGGCTGCTCGAGCGGCGGGGCGTCGACTACGTCTCGGCCGATCGGCCGCTCGACGTGTAGCGGGCGAGTGACGACCGCCGACCGGCCGCTCGCCGAGACGATTTGATCGGCTACGCCTCGGTCGTCGTCACCGAGACGGTCCGCGTTCGCGGCCCGTCACATTCGACGAGCAACACCGACTGCCAGGTCCCCAGCGCCGGCTCGCCGTCCGCGACCGGGACCGTCACGTCGGGGCCCAGTAGCGCGGCCCGCAGATGCGAGTCCGCATTGCCGTCCAGTTCGTCGTGTGCGTGTCCCGAATCGGGAACGAGGTCCCGCAGGAACGACTCGAGGTCGCCCCGGAGCCGTGGCTCGTTTTCCTGGACGACGAGCGCGGCCGTCGTGTGTTCGACGAAGGCCGTACAGGTACCCGACTCGCAGTCGTCCGGAACCGCCGCGGCGATCGACTCGGTCACGTCGACGGTCGTCAGTCGCTCGTCCGTCTCGACGGTGAACGTCATGGGCTGGCCTACGGCGGCGAGAAAGGGCTCGGTTTCGGTTCCGGCACGGACTACGACAACCGACCCGCGGCCCACGACGCGCGGTCGCGGACGTTCGGTGCCGGGTCCCGACTCGCGAGGTCGGCGAGTCGCGGTTCGGCAGCTTCGACGCCGCCGTGTCCGAGTGCGACGCAGGCGTTCGCCCGAACGTGTGCGTGGTCGTCGGCGAGCAACGAGAGCAACTGGCGGCGGACCGGGTCCACCGCGGTTTCGGTGCCGGCGGCGATGCGGGCGATCGTCACCGCGGCTGCGGCCCGGGTGTCGGGATCGTCACAGGAAAGCGCGGTCCCCAACTCCGCAGTGACCGATTCGACCGCCGCTGGGTCGTGGTGGGCCACGTCGCCGAGACAGCCGATCGCCTCGTGTCGGACGGCCGGGTTTTCGTGATCGACGAGCGCCGCGGCGTGGGAAACGAACGCGAGCGAGCCGAGATCCCCCTCCGACCGCGCCAGTCGCCCGAGCGCGCGCAGTGCGGGCCGCCCGTTCTCTGCCGGAGCAGCCGACAGCGCCGCTTTCAACACGGATACCGCCGGCTCGAGTGCCGTCGGATCGACCCGAGAAACGTGCGCCAGCGCGTCGAGGCCGTCCGTATCGTAGTCCGACCGCTGCTCGAGGACGTCGGCGATCGCCACGGTATGATCGACGACGACGTCGGGTCGCTCGGCAGCGACGGCCGCGAGACACCGGAGCAACTCGCCGGTCATCGGCCGATCGGGGTCGTCGCGGGCGACGGCGACGATCGACCCCGTCGACGGTGCGACGTCGGTCGGTGCCTCGGCCGCCAGATCGGCGAGGCAGGCGGCGACCGTCTCCCGGAAGTCGATCTCGGGCCGCTCGAGCAGCGACCGGAGTTTCGGGACCGTCGGGGCACAGCCGGCCGCCCCGTCCCGCTCGTCGATCGCGGTCCGGATCCGGTTTACCGCCGCTCGTTGTTCGCTCGGCTCCCCGTCGAGTCGTGTCAGGACTGCTGGCAGGTCGATCCCGGTGGCTCCCCGGCCCCGGGGCTCGACGGCCTCGCCCCCATCCCCATCCATCGTGTCTCGCCAATCGAACAAAACCAGCAAAAGCCTTCTGGCCAACGCGATCGGCCGTTCGCCTGACGACGGGCCGTCGCGGGCGGGCTTCGGAGCCGGTGCCGGCTCGAGCGCGGCCGTTCGGCGCCGTCCGACGGCGGACCGGCTCAGGCCAGCCACTCGTCGGGCTTCGTGTCGTAGTCCACGTCGTCGGCCGCGAGGTGTTCGACCTCCTCCCAGGGGACGTCCTCGGTCGTCATCGTCTGGCCGTCGTATCGGATCAGTTTGCCCTGCTCTTCGGCGTCGGGCTCGCGGTTGCGCCGCTTTGCGACCTCGATGTCGTGTTCGTCGACCTCCTTGACGATCGTCAGCAGGTTCACCGGCCGGCCCCACAGCTCGAAGATCCGCTTCAGCGTCTCCTTTGCCTGCCCGAGATCGAGCATGACGCCGTTGTACTGGTGACCGAGCAACAGTTCGTTGGCGTTGTTGTAGTTGCCGTCGTAGACGGCGATGGTCGGCTTCCCGAAGTTGGTAAACTGCAAGAGCAGTTTCTTCTTGACGTCCGCGGCGGCGTCGCTGGCGACGTGGAACTGCCCCGTCGCCTGCGAGTGTTCGTAGGTGAAGTAGTTGTTCTCCGTGATGAACTCCTGAGTCAGGAACTCGTCGAGGAAGGTCACGTCATTGTGACTCTCCCGGACGTCGAACAGCCGGTCCCAGCCGGCCGCGTAGTCGATCTCCGCGAGCGCGTCCGCGACGGAGTCGTACCGCGCGTCGTCGAACAGGTAGCGGCCGATCCGCTCGAGGTCGTTCTGGCTGACTCGCTTGAGGAAGCCCCGATGCTGGCGCTTGACCAGCGAGTAGTGCCGGCGGGCCAGCCCCTCGTAGGTCAGGACCTTCCAGGGGTACTTCTCGACGTCTATCTCGCCCTCGCGGGCCCGCTCGAGCGCCTCGTGATCGACCCACTCGTCGGGCAGTGTCGCGACGTCGTCGAGCGTGTCGGGCGAAATCGTCTCGAGCGCCGCGGGCGGCTCGAGCGTCTCGAGGACGTCGTCGAAGTCGACGACGTCGGTGAGGTTGCGCCAGGAGACGCCCTCGACGCGCAGCAGAGCCTCGAGGACTTCCTGCCGGTTGGTGGTGTTCTCGACGTACTCCCAGAGTTCCATCCCGAGGCTGTAGGGGTTGAGCCCGCCCGAGGCCAGGACTTTCGCCATGTGGTCGGCGTAGTTGAGGAACTCGTCGTCGCCGGCGAAGGCCTCGTCGGTCATCATCGTCGATTCCCAGTAGGCGGCCCACCCCTCGTTCATCACCTTCGTCATCTTCTGGGCGGCGAAGTAGTAGGCCTCCGCGCGCATCATATCGAGGATGTCGCGTTGCCACTCTTCCATCTCGACGCCGCGGCCGGCCTCCGCGTCGTACTGCTTGCCGTGTTCGCGGACGAACGCCAGCAGGTCCTTCTGTGGCTCCTCCGGGAAGCTCCCGGTGATCTCCTCGCCCTCGAGTTTCTCGACCCACTCCGCGTCGAAGACCTCGCCTTTGATCTCGTCGGAGAGGTCGAGTTCGTCCAACTTCTCGGCGAGATCCTCGTCGATCTCGCCCGCGGGACCGTCGACATCGAGCCGACGGGTGAAGACCTGATGCTGGTCGATGTTGTCCTCGAGGCTCAGACAGTGGTCGATCCACTTCTCGACCTCGGCGCGGTCGATGTCGGGATCGGACATGTACTCGTCGATGGCTCTGGCGTGGCGCTCGAGCATGGCGGCGGCGTTGACCTGATCCTCGTCGGCCTGGCCGCCGGTGAACATGCCGAACCAGTCGTTGTTCGCGAAGAAGTCCGAGTGGGCCTCGACGTGGGTGATCACCGCCTTCTGGTCGGCCACCGTGTTCGACTCCTGCAGGAAGGCGTGGGCCGGGTTATCGTTGTTGACGATCTCGAAGGCCTTCCCGCCGCCGTACTGGCCCTGTTTCTGTTGCTTGTCGTACTGCATGCCCCACCGCCAGTGGGGATACCGAGACTGGAACCCGCCGTAGGCGATGAGTTCGTTCATCTCGTCGTAGTCGATGATCCAGTACTTCACGGGGTAGGGCTCGAGGCCGAGTTTCTCGGCCAGATTGCGGGCCTCTTCGACCGGCTCCTCGAGCTCGCCCGCGATCGCCTGTTTGCGGAAGCGGTCCGCGTTGGAGTTGCGTTTACTCATCTGATTCGCCCTCCGTCGAGAGGATGTCGTAGATCGCGTCGGTCACGTCCGACTGGTCGTTGACGTAGGCCACCGCCACGTCGTCGGCGTCGGTCCCGAAGTGGCGCTCGAGTTCCTCGGCGTGGGTGGCGTTGATCGCGTTGCCCGACGGCTGGGTCTCCACGTAAGCGTGGAGGTTCGCCGGGATCTCCTCCATCAGCGGGATGACCCGTTCCTCGGTGTCGTTCGAGGAGTTCTCGGAGTCCCCCGCCGCGAAGACGTAGCGGTTCCAGTCGCTCCAGGGGTACTCCTCCAAGAGCTGCTGGGCCAGTTCGTACGCGCTCGAGATTTTCGTCCCGCCGCCGCTGCGGATGCCGAAGAATTCGTCGCGCTCGACCGCCCAGGCGTCGGCGTCGTGGGCGATGTAGACGAACTCGGCGTTGTCGTACTTGCCCTGCAGGTACCAGTCCAGCGGGGTGAAGGTCCGCTCGACGAGTTCGCGTTTCTTCTCGCGCATCGAGCCGGAGACGTCCCGGATGTTGACGACCACGACGTTCTTCTCCTTTTCCTCGATGATCTCGGGATGGCGGTAGCGCTCGTCCTCGCGGCGGAAGGGGACGTGTTGGATCCCCTCGCGGCGGATCTTCTGTTGGACGCTCTCGCGCTCGACGTTTTCCTCGACCGCCTCGATGGAGTCCCATGTACCGCGCTCCTCGTCCGGAATGTCCTTGTAGGCCTCTTCGATCCAGGCCATCGACACCGGGAGGTTCTCGCCGCGGGCCCACTCGAAGACCCCGCGGGGCGAAATCCCCTCGACCTTGCAGAGTTCCCGCAGGAACTCCTCGTCGAAGTCCATCGCGAGCTTGCGCTTGAGTCCCTCCTTGAACATCCGCTCGAAGTCGAGCGTGCTGTTGGGACCGGTCCGGGTGAGGTCGGTAAACGGTCCCTCCTTCTCCTCGACGACCTTCTTCCCCTTGGGATCGAGGTCGAGCCCGAGTTCCTCGTCGAGTTCCTCGGCGAACTCCTCGGGGTCCATCTCGTAGTACTCGTGGTCGCCGCCCTCCTCGCCGGGCTCGCCGTCCTCGCCGTCGTCGCCCGGCTGGGGCTGTGGCTGGCCGACCGGCTGCCCGGCGTCGGGGGTCCCGTCCTCACCCTGGCCGACCCCGCCCTGATCGCGCTGATCGTACTCGAACTCCGGCAGCGAGACGATCTTGACCGGGATGTTGATCTCGCCGGGGCCGCTCCCCGCGAGGTCGCCGTACTGGATGAAGTCGGCCAGGTCTTCGCGCCGCTCCTCGCCGACTTCGCGGAACCGCTCGAGGTCGTCTCTCAGTCCCATCTGTAACTCACCTGTCCCATGACGTGTCTACTGGTTAGCTCGGCCGACGCCGCCGAGTAGCCGAAGAGGTCGACCATGGTCTCGATCGTGTCTTCCTTGACCGCCGCGGTCTGGGTGTCGCTCGGCGGATCGCTCCACTGTCGTGGATCGAAGTCCTCGAAGGTCCGCTCGACGTCGTCCCAGTCGTGGCTCTCGAGGACGGTCTTGATCACCGGGATCGCGGTGAGATCGACGTCCTCGACCGAGAAGTCCTCGTCGCGGTGTTCCCACGCGTGGCGGTTCAACGACGTGATGACCTTCTCGCGGCGGAAGTTCCGGACGCTCTCGCGGGGCTGATTCCCCTCGTACTCGCTCTCGGAGAACCGGCCGAGGTGTTCGATCTCGAACAGCTTCATCTTCAGCGGATCGGGCTCGACCCGCTCGCCGCGGTCGTTGTACAGCGGTTCCTCGGTCTCCCACGCGTAGACGTGTTCGACGTACTCGGCGACGGTCTCCTCGTCGACGCGCTTGTCGTACATGATTGCCTCGATGACGTCGCTCTCCTGCTGGTCGTAGACGTAGTTTTTCACGGGGACGACGCGGTTCTCGAACTCGGAGCGCTCGCCCGTCGAGAACACCGGCGCGTCGACCAACCCCTCGACCATCGCGTTGAGGACGTCGCGGGGCATGACGACGTCCTCGACCGGGAGGTCGGCGTGGTGGCGGTCGCGGTCGGTCTGGAGCAGTTCCGCGAGCGTGTCCCGCGTGTACGTCACCGGGATGCCGTGATCGCCGTCGTTGCCGTCGTCGTCGAAGTCGAACTCCTCTTTCTCGCGGCGGCTGTCGCCCTCCTGCAGGTAGCCCTGATCGTAGATCAGTGCCTTGTCGACGAGATCGAGCCCGTTCGGGAGGGTTTCCTCGTCCAGTCGCGTGACGACGGCATACAGCGCGGCCGCCTCGATCGCGTGGGGCGCGAACTCCTGGACCCGCGTCTCGCCGTCGCGGTCCTTGATCGTCACCCGCACCGGCGCGCGGATCCGGTCGGCGAGTTCGTCGTAGCTCCCGGCTTCCCAGACCGCCGTCTCGTTGGTTAGCTCGCGCCGGATCAGCTCCGTCTCGAGGCTGAGGTTCGTCAGGTAGCCAAAGCGGTGTTTGTCCAGGCGCCGCTTCAGCGCCTTCAGCGGGTCCATTCCGTTTCGATCGGAGTGCTGGTTGAGCTGGGCCTCGAGATCGGGGTTGGAGATGATCAGCATCTGGCTGTCGACGTCCATCCCGATCCCCTTGTCCAGTTTCACGGACTGTTCGTCGGGGACGTTCAGCAGCTTCTGGAGGAGGTCGGCGTGCTGGGCCGCGTCCTCGACGATGGTGAGGACGCCGTTGCCCTGCGACAGGACGCCGTCGTAGCTAAAGGCCTGCGGGTTCTTCCGGCCCCGCGAGTCCAGTTCCTGAAGCATCCCGTGCATCCACGAGCCGACGAGCCGTTCCTTGGGCCGACCGTCGTCCTCGGAGTGGAGGACGCCGACGCCCTGTCCGACGTCGACGACGTAGTTTTTCACGCGCAGGTGATCCTCGTCGGTGATCGCCGAGAACAGGTCGTCCTCGCCCCGTCGGCGATAGCGTTCCTCGAGGAAGTCGTAGGCCTCCCGCGAGAAGGGGTCCAGCGCCGCGTCGACCTGAATCGGGACGTGATCGTCGAGTTCGTCGTTCAACTCGGCGAGCAGGTCCTCGCGGACGGCGTCGGGGAACACCGACAGAGGATGGGCCTGGACCGGGCTCTCGTACCAGTTCTGTTCGTCGGCGGCGCTCGTGCCGCCGTCGTCGCCGTAGCTCAGTCCGCGCTCGCCGCCCTCGGCGGTCGAGATGTTCCACTCGACGGTGTACCGGCGGCCCTCGGGCGTCTTCGAGTACTCGCGCAGCCCGTTGACCAGACACCGCTTGAGTTCGGACTTGCCCGTCGCCGTCGGGCCCTCGAACCAGATGATCTTCTCGTCTTTCGCCCGGCCCGCGGCGATCGACCGCAGGTCGTCGACGAACCCGTTCAGGACCTCGGTGTTGCCCAAGATGGCGTGTTCGCCGTCGTTGTACGGGTCGTCGAAGAAGCGGTAGCGCTCCTTCTCCTCGCCCTCCTCGACGACCGTGCGGGTGCCGGCGGCCTCGATCGCCTCGAGGAGGTACTTCGAGGCGTGGGAGGCAATCTGTGGGTTCTCGAAGAGCCGATCGACGTACGCCGCGAGGCTCATCGGCTCCTCGTAGGTCTCCTCGAGGGCGCGGTCGGCCTCGGTGACGTAGTCGTGTCCGGTCATGTTAGTCTTCCATCTCGGTTTTGGCGACCTCCGCGCCGGCGAACTCGAGTACTTCCTTCGCGCCGCCTTCGGAGTAGCCCTGTTCGATCAGCGCGTCGATCCACGCGGAGCGTTCGTCGTCGTCGAAGTCGTTGGCCGACACCAGCGCGGAGAAGTTGATGTTGTGTTTCTTGTCCTCCCAGAGCTTGCGTTCCAGGGCACGGCGCAGGCGCTCGTTGTCCTGCGGGTTGAACGCCTCGCCCTCGCGGGCGCGGCGGGAAACCCAGTTGGAGACTTCCTGTCGGAAGTCCTCTTTGCGGTCCTCGGGAATGTCGAGTTTCTCCTCGACCGAGCGCAGGAACGTCTCGTCGGGCTCTTGCTCGCGGCCCGTCAACTCGTCCTCGATGGTGTCGTCGTCGATGTAGGCCATCACGTGGTCCATGTATTTCTCGCCCTGGCGCTGGATCTCGTCGATGTCGTAGGCCAAGGCGTGGCGGACGTCCTCGATGGCGCGTTCCTTGTACTCCTCGCGGACCGTCTCGAGGTAGCGGTAGTACTGCTCGAAGTTGTCCTCCGGGATGGAGCCGTGGTGTTCGAGGTTCTCCTCGAAGAAGTTAAAGACCGTTAGCGGCGAGAGGAACCCGCGCTGGCGGTGTTTGGAGTCCATGATCGCCTCGGCGATCTCGTCGCCGATAAAGCGCGGTGAGACCCCGACCATGCCCTCGCCGATCTCGGCTTTCGCCTCGGCTTCCTCGCGGAGCTTTTTCGTGTCGATATCGTCGCCCTCGTCGATCTCGCCGTTGTAGGCTTTGGCCTTCGAGAGCAGCCCGACGGTCTCGGTGTCGGGTTCCTCGATGCGAGTCAAGACGCCGAACAGCCCCGCCATCTCGAGGGTGTGTGGCTCGACGTTGATGTCGGGAACGTCGGCGTTTTGCAGCATCTTCTCGTAGATGTTGGCCTCGTCCTCGTAGGAGAGGACGTAGGGGAAATCGATCCGCTTGGTACGGTCGTTGAAGGCCTCCATCTTCTCGTCGCCCTTCTTGTCCTTGTACTCGGGCATGTTCGTCCGGCCGACGATCACCTGGTCGATGTCGATCCGGGGGTTGTTCTTGGGCTTGATCGTCTGTTCCTGAGTCGCATGGAGGAAGTCGTAGAGGAACTCCCGCTGGAGTTTGAGCAGCTCTTCGCCGCTGAAGATCCCCCGGTTCGCGTTACAGAACGCGCCGGAGTAGTCGAACGCCCGCGGGTCCGACTCGCCGTAGATGGCGATCTTCGAGTAGTTGACGTCGCCGGTGAGCTCGGTCTCGTCCTGGTTCTTCTTGTCCTTGGGCTCGAAGGTCTCGAGGCCCTGTCGCTTGTTCTCGTCGGCGACGAAGCGGACGATCTCGACGTGGTTCTCGAGGACCTGCTGGAGGTCGTCCTCGTAATAGGCCAGCAGCTTGTCCATGTAGAACTCGCTTTCCGGATCGAGCGCCTGCTCGTTCTGGATGGTGTAGGGGGCATCGAGGTTCTCGTTGAGATCGTCGATGACCCGCTGGCGCTGCTCGAGCGGCAGGAGGACGAGCGGGTCCTGATTCATCGGCGACCGGACGGTGTCGTCGGCCGGGTCCTGGTCCTGGATGACGTCACAGAGGTTCGTCCACCGGAAGGTGTACATCCGGCCGTCCTCGCGGAGCGTGTAGTCCTCGAAGTACTGCCGGACCTGTTTGTCGAAGTGGGACTTCCCGGAGCCGACCGGCCCCAGCAGGAGCTTGATCCGCCGTTCCGGCCCGAGCCGGCGAGCGCCGGATTTGACCTTGTTGACGAACTCGTGGATCGACTGGTGGATCACCTTCCCGTAGAAGGTGTTCTCGCCGTCACCGAGCGGGTCCTCGCTGGCGAGTTGGTACTCGACCATCCCCTCGGTTTCGTCGTAGGTGGTGCCGTAGTAGTCGAACATGTCCGCGACGCGCTGGTGGGCGTTGCGGGCCACCTTCGGGTCCTCGTATACTTCCTCGAGGTACCAGTCGAAGGACTTGGTCTCCCGCAGGTCCGCGGGCATCGACTCTTTGTAATCGGTACTGAGCTGCTCGAGTGTCTCGATGTCACCGGTCATGGTATCGTTGAGTGGGTTCCCCCCGTTTGCGGTCGTCCGTGATCGCACGGAGTGAAAGCGGACGTCTTCGACCAGCCGAGGCGTCTCGCGGCCGAACCGTCGGAATCCGTCGCCTCGCTGTACCCGACGTGAGCGTCGAACTCGTCGGGCTCCTCGAGGGGACTCTCGGGGAGCGTGACCCGTTCGTGGGCGGCGTGGTAGCGTGTCATCTGTCACCTTTCACCACTCTCCGTTGCGCAACACCGTGTCGGGGGTCGAGCAACGGTGCGCCGGGGACGGGCGCGGAGTGGATCGGTCCGGCGATCGGATACCGATAGTATTTAATGAGTGAGTAATCCAGCTACTTAACCTTAGCCCCAAAAGGTATTTGTCAGAACCTCTTTCCACACGAATTCTGCTAGAAACATATATTGGGCATAGGTATCACACCCCACATTCGGGCGACTACGGTATAAGTTGCCAGCCTGCATGGGCAGTGTGGGCTCGCGCGCGCCAGTTCGTGGTCGCAGCGAGTCACTGGACCACCCTCGTCCCTCTGGCCACCGTGACGAGGGGGATTTAGGCGCGGGGCGTCTATCGGAGGCTATGTCGGACTCGACCGCTGACGACGGGGGTATCGACTCGCGGCTCCCCGAGGCCTGGCAGGTCTGGAGTCGGGGCGAGGACGGCCGGCTCGTCCTCGCGTACCGACCGGATGTCTTCGACGCCGCGGACTTCCCCGCTCCCTGTCTGCCGACGCTGTATCTCACCCACGGCAAGCGAACCCGACGTCCCGGCGTTCACCCCGGCGACACCGCCGACACCGCGGACTGGTTCGTCACGCTCTATCTCGAGCCCGACGTCTCGCTGAACGAGACGCTCCGGTACCCGACGCGCGACGCGGCCCTCGAGGAAACGGTCGCACTCGCCCGGCGGTTCGACGACGGCGAGATCGACTACCGCGGGTTGTATCAGGTTCCCCGCGAGGCGTACTTCGAGCGACTCGACGACCTCACCGGCGACGGCTGCGAGGACTGACTCCCGAAGCGGTGATCGACTGGACCGTCGCGGCCGCCGTGACGTGACCCTTAACCGCCAGTGGCGAGTATCCGTTCCCATGTCGACCGTTACGCTCGTCGGGTCCCGGCTGGCCGAACCGGGGACCGAGTTCATCTACGAGGGCGAAGCCGACGCCTGTGCCGGCTGTCCGTACCGGAGCCAGTGTCTCAATCTCTCGCCGGGCACGAAGTATCAGGTCACCTCCATCCGCGAGAACGCACAGACCCTCGAGTGTGCCATGCACGACGGCGGGGTCCGGGCCGTCGAGGTCGAGCCGGTCTCCGTGCGCGCGAACATCACGTCGAAGGGTGCCTTCGCCGGCAGCAAGACCAGCCTCCCCGGCCCCTGCCCCTACGTCGAGTGTCCGAGTCACGAGTACTGCGAGCCCGACGGCGTCGCCTTCGACGAGGAGTACCGCATCGCCGAAATCGTCGGCGAGCCGCCACACGAGGTCTGTCACCTCGATCGGTCGCTCGAGCTGGTCGAACTCGAGACCGACGAGTAATCACATCGAGAACCCCGGCACTGTTCTCGCCGTCCGGAGCTACGCCTCGAGCGCGCTCTCCTCGAGCCAACTACCCGCCCAGCACTCGATCTCGCCGAAAACCGGCTCGAGAGACTCGCCCTTGTCGGTGAGGCTGTAGAAGGTGGCGACGGGGGCGTCCTCCTCGATGCGTCGTTCGACGAAGCCCATCTCGCCTAAGTCGTCGAGGACCCGCGAGAGGGTGCGGGCGTTCGCGCCCGTCGAGCGCTTGAGTTCGTTGAAGCGCTGTTCGCCGTCCAGTAGCTCGTGGAGGACCGCCAGTCGCCACTTGGAGCCGATCTGCTCGAGGGAGGCGATCACGGGACAGGCGCCGTCGTCCTGTTCGCGGGGTTCGGGCCGTTGGGATGCCATTGAGTACCGCCGCCTACGTCGCGAACCGTTTTAGTAGTTCGCATACGAACCGGGTATCATCGTGTTAGTAGATTGTGCGCGGCGACCGGCAGCGCCGACGCCGGCCCGACGGGTGAGACGGCGATGACCGACGGCGGAACGGCCGGAACGGACGGGTCCGACGCCCTCGAAATCGATGCCGCCGACCACGACGGCTCGCTCTATCGGATCCTCTCGAGCGCGGTCGTCCCCCGGCCGATCGCGTGGGTGAGTACCACGAGCGAGGACGGCGTCGACAACCTCGCGCCGTACAGCTTCTTCACCGTGGCGTCGGTCGACCCACCGGTCCTGCTGTTCGCGCCGGTCGATGGAGCCGACGGGCTCAAGGACACGCCGCGAAACGCCCGCGACACCGGCGAGTTCGTCGTCAACCTCGTCACTGCGGACCTCGCCGAAGCGATGAACGAGACCAGCGCCACGCTGTCGGCCGACGAGAGCGAGTTCGACCACGCCGGCCTCGAGCGCGCCGCCTCGAGCGCGGTCGACGTACCGCGGGTCGCCGACGCCGCGGTGACCTTCGAGTGTTCCCTCCACGACCTCGTCGACGTCGGCGGCTCGACGCTCGTGCTGGGTGAAGTCGAACACGTCCACATCAAGGAATCGGTGACGACCGACGGGAAGATCGACGTCGACGAGATCGACGCTCTCGGTCGACTCGCGGGGAGCCGGTACGCCCGAACCGGGGATCGGTTCTCGCTCGAGCGACCGCCGTAGCTCCCGACCGTCTCCGTCGCGAACGCGGGTCACGGCCGGCGCTACTCCGCCGGCGGGTCGCTCTCGAGCAACGTCTCGAGGTTCTCCAGCGCCCGCAGATAGACGGGGACCGAACCCGCAGCGTGGACGGGGAGTTCGAACGCGATCCGACACCGCCGTTCGCCGAGGTCGTCGATGCGGTGGCCGGCTGCGGGGATCCCAGTCACGCGCCAGGTCCAGCGCCGTTCCGTACACGACGTGATCCGGAACGGGACCCACGCACCCGGCACACGGATCCGTCCCCGCGTGTCGGGACGAAGCCGCCGGTCGGTCGCCTCGACGCCGTTGACCAGCGGCGACCACTCCGGCCAGCGGGTCGTGTCGACCAGGAGGTCCCAGGCCTCGGCCGCGGGAACCGAGAGGACGTGCGACACCTCGAGGCGGCGGCCGTCCGGGGTCGTCGCGGTCCGAACTCGAGTCATGGGTTCCCTAGCCGCTCCTCGGATATGAGGGTTTCACGCCGACGGGCGGGGCGGCTCAGTCTAGCCGTCGGAGGTCGCCGTACAGCTCTTCGTTCTGGACGTGCGTACAGAACTGGGCGCACAGCCGACAGAGCGCGGTTGCGTCGTCGAAGGTCCTGACACTCCCGTCCCAGCGCGTATGCACGGCACCGAGCATCGCGCTTCGGACGTCCGGTTCCGTCGCCACCATGAACCGCTCGGCGCGCCGCGGCGGGTTCGCGTCGGCCGGATCCCCGTCGGCGTCCGATCCGAGCATGTCCTCGAGGACGCTCCCGATCTCGATCCCGACACCGAGGTTGTCACCGACGGCAGGTGCGACGAACACCGTCGCGTTGCTGGCCCTGGCGAACTCGATGCTCTGGGTCGCCGCGTCCATCTCCTCGAGATCGATCCCGACATCGATCGCCAGAAAGGCGTTGAAGCCGCGCTCGCGCAGACAGTCTCGGGTCTCCTGTAGCAGCCGGAGAACGTCGTCCTCCGCGTACGACCCGGAGCGCTCGTTCCACGTCGCGAACGACGGGAGAGCGTCGTCGGTCGAATCGGCGTCGTCCGGGAGCAGGGCCTCGACGTCGAACGTTCGGTACGGACCCATCACGTACACCAGAAACCGCTCCCGTTCGACGGGCGAGAGCGCGTCGGAATCGCCGCAGTCCCGCGGGAGATTCTCGATGATACGCTGTCGCATTGGCGTCGGCTACCGAGGGATCACATATAAAACCGGCCGCTATAGAGAGTTCTCTAGTAGACAACGCCTAAGTCGATCGGGCGACAAGCGATTCACACGAGACGGTATGGCAGACGCAACTAACCGAGACGCAGGGGACGTCCGGCGGCCGGAGCCGCCGCTCCCGGAGAACAGCGGGTTGACGCTCGAGGAGTACCTCGACATGCAGCGGGCGATCGGCCATCCGGTCCGGTACCGGTTGCTGCGAACGCTGGTCGCGAACGACGAACTGAGTGCGTCGGCGTTCAACGACGCCGTCGACGTGGCGTCGCACAACTTCCACTATCACCTGGACGAACTGGTCGACGTCGGACTGGTCGATAAACGACAGCGGCGGACGCCAGATAGCAGCGGCTTCTACACCTACTATCGGCCGACGGCGATGGGACGGGGCATCCTCGAACACGGCGTCCACGAACTGATGCGCCGGGAACGCGAGTTCAACGACGCCTACGCCTGACCGCGGCTGATCGGTTCCCGGACCTGACTGTCGTCACCACTAGACTTTACTGGGGTGGCTCCCTCCGTCGGACTATCGAATGGCGATACTCGAAGTGGACGACCTCCGGAAGGAATACGGCGGCTTCACCGCCGTCGAGGGCAGCTCCTTCGAGATCGAACGCGGCGAGGTCTTCGGCGTCGTCGGCCCCAACGGTGCGGGCAAGACGACGACGCTGAAGGTGCTGGCCGGGCTGATCGAGCCCACCGACGGCACCGCCGTCGTCGCCGGCCACACCCCCGGCGAGCGCGAGATGCAGCGCCGACTCGGCTTCCTCCCCGAGGAGTCCCCGCTCTACGAGGAGATGACCGCGGTCGGCTACCTCGAGTTCTTCGCGGATCTCTACGACGTGCCCGCGGACGTGGCCACCGAGCGGATCCACGACTCGCTGGACCGCCTCGATCTCGAACACCGGGACCGACGGATCGGGAACATGTCCAAGGGGATGCAACGGAAGGTCGCGATCGCGCGGGCGCTGGTCAACGATCCCGACGTGTTGATCTTCGACGAGCCCGCCTCGGGACTGGACCCACTGACGACCAACTACATCATCGAGTTCACCCGCGAGCTGAGCGACGAGGGGAAGACGATCGTCTTCAGCGCGCACAACCTCTTTCACGTCGAGAGCATCTGCGACCGACTCATCATCATGAACGACGGTCGGATCGTCGCCCGCGGCACGCTCGAGGCGATCCGCGAGGCCCACGGCGGCACCGAGTACCACGTCTACGCGACGGCCGACGGTAGCGACGGGCCGGCCGACGCCGACTCGCCGCTCGAGGTCACCGAGGAGAACGGCCAGATCCGCCACGTCGTCGCCGATATGGCCACCGTCGAGGCCGTTCGAGAGGCCGTCGAGGCCGCCGGCGGCCGCGTGACCGACATCCAGACGAAGACGCCGAGCCTCGAGGAGATCTTCCTCGAGGTCGCCAGCGAACCGGAGGAGACGGAGGCGTGAGTGACGGCCGCCGCAGTGCGTTCGCCGACCGCCTCCGACGGCTCTCCAACTCCATCGCGCGCACGGGCCGGATCGCCCGCTGGGAAGTCACCTCCAGCGCGGGCACCGTCGACCGGAAGACGGCGGTCGCGCTCGTTGTGTTGGTCCTCGCGGCCGGAACCGCCGGCGTCTCCGTCTCTGACGAGGGGCTCGGCCTCGAGCGCGAGATATACGTCGTCGGCGTCGCCGAGGAGAGTCAGTACCACGACGTCGCGGTCGAAGCAGAGCAGTTTCGCCCGGTCCCACTGGAAGACGTAGTGGCCGAATCCGGTGGCGGGAACGCCGACACCATCGCGCTTCGGGAGGACGCAAACGTCGACGTGGTGGTGACCCGCGACGGGCGGATCGCCCACGACGGCCCGAACGGCGCGGCGGCCTACGACGAGTTCCGGAGCGCAGTGGAGACGTACAACGCGAACCTGATGGATCGGGAGTCGGACCAGGCAGCGGCCTACCCTGTCCTCGTCTCCCTCGAGTATCAGGACCGCGACCTCGGGGGGACGACCGCCGACGGGACGAGCGACGACGGGGGCGGAACCGCGGACGAATCGAGCGATGGCGGGGACGGAACCACCGACGGCGGGACCGACAGCGACGGTGACGAACCCGCGACCGGTGGCGGCGGGGGCGGGGACGACGGCGGCAACGACCGCCTCCAAGTCCCCAACGTCGGCGGTGACTCGGGGGCCTCGAGCGCGCCGGGGACGCCCGGCTCGATCGCGCCGCCGTTCCCCTTCGACTCGCTCGTGTTGGCCTTCCTGTTCGTCGTGCCGATGAACTTCGTGATTCAGGCCTACGGGAGTACGATCATGGACGAACGGCTCAACCGCCGCGGCGAACTCCTCCTGGTGTCGCCGGCCTCGAGCCGCGAGATCGTCGCGGGGAAGACACTGCCGTATCTGCTCGGACTCGTCGGGATCGTCGTCGCGATTGCGGTCGGTATCGGCGGGAGCCCGCTCGCAGTCGCCGCGGCGCTGCCGATCGCCCTGCTCTTCCTGGCAGCGTCGTTTACCGGCGCGATGTTTGCCCGCTCGTTCAAAGAACTCACGTTCGTGACGGTCACGATCAGCGTCTTTCTGACGACGTATACGTTCATTCCGGCGATCTTCACCGACGTGAACCCGATCGCGCTGATCTCGCCGCTGACGCTGATCGTGATGGACTTACAGGACGAGTCGGTTCGGCTCGGCGAGTACCTGTTCTCGACGGGGCCGTTCTACCTGAGCGCGGCGGTGCTGTTCCTGCTCGGGGTCGGCGTCTACCGCGAGGAGGACATGTTCGCCCAGAAGCCGATCCCGGCGAAGGTCCTCGACGCGGTCGCGAACCGGCTCCACGGCCGCCGGAGCGTTGCCCTGTTGTCGATCCTCTTTATTCCGTTCGTCTTCGCCGGCCAACTCCTCTCGGTCGCGCTGTTGTTCGCCGTCCCGGAGGTCGTCGCGGTACCGGCCATGGTCGTCGCCGCCGCCGCGATCGAGGAACTGGCCAAAAGCGTCGGCGTCTACGCCGGGTTCGCCCGCTCGCGGTTCGACGCCACCGCGAAGACCGCCGTCGTCCTCGGCGCGTTCTCGGGGGCCGGCTTCTTCCTCGGCGAGAAGGTCACCCACGTCGTCCAGTTCGTCGGCCTCCCGGACCTGCCGGTCGGAACCGCCGCGTTCGGCCCGGCCGTCTCGAGCGATCCGCTACTACTCGCGGTCGTGTTCCTCGCACCGCTTGCCCTGCACGTCGTGACCGCAATCTGCTCGGCCGTCGGTGCCAGCCGCGGGCGGACCGGCTACGCCGTCGGCTTCCTCGCGGCGACGATCGTTCACGTCGCGTACAACCTGGGGGTGTTGACCCTTGTCGCGTAACGGCGATCCCGGTCGGGACCGGGATTCGGAACCGCGCGGCCCGAACCCGCCGCAAGCCGACGGCGAGGCCGACACCGGCTCGAGCCGGCGAGCTAGGTGGGCGGTTGCCCGCCGCGAGCTGGGATCGCTGCGCTCCGAGAAGACGATCATCCTGGCGCTGGCGATCCAGCTGTTCATCGCGGCCTTTTCCTCGTTTCTGGTCGTCGGGCTCGTCTCGTTGTACGATCCTGGGGCCGTCGACAGCTACGAGCTAGATGTCGCGGTCACTGGCGACGACACCGAGACCCTGCTGTCGGTCGCGAACGAACGCGACGGCGTCACTGCCCGGCAATTCGACGACCGTGGGGCGGCCTACGAGGCGTTCGATGCCGGGTCCGTTTCGGCCGTCCTCGACGCCAACCGGAACGACGACGGTCGGCTCAGCGTCAGGGTGACGGCTCCGGAGGAGGGGATCCGGACGACCCTGCTCGTGGTCCAGTTACGGGACACCCTCCAGCAGGTCGAGCGCGTCGAGCGCCAGCGAAACGCCGACGCCGGCCGCCTCGAGCGCTCGCCGGTCCCCGTGCCGAGCGAGATCGAGGCCAGCCCGTACGTCGGCTTCACCTACACGATCCTGGTGCCGCTGCTTTGCTTCCTGCCGGTGTTCATCAGCGGCTCGATCGCCGTCGACTCGCTGATCGAGGAGCGCCAGCGGGGCACCCTCGAGCTGCTCCGGGTCGCGCCGCTGTCGCTCGCCGAGGTGGTCGATGCGAAGCTGCTGGCGATCGCGGCGCTGGCACCGGTCCAGGCGATCGCCTGGCTGGCGCTGCTCGCCGTCAACGGGACGGCGATCGCCGGCCCGGTCGCGCTCGTCGCGCTGGTCGCCGCGCTGTCCTTGCTCGTGGTGACCGGCGGCGTCGCGGTCGCGCTGTGGGCCCCCGACAGGCGACAGGCACAGTTGCTCTACTCCATGGCCACCGTCGGCGCGCTGGTCGTCGCGACGGTCCTGCCGGAACACCCTGCAAACACCGTCGCGAAGTTCGCGATCGGCAATCCGACGACGACCACATGGGGACTGCTCGCCGGCTACTGCCTGCTCGCGATCGCCGCGTTCCTCGCGCTGCAACGCGGCGTCGACCGCCTCGAGCCGGAGTCGCTCTGACGGGGATCGGGCGCCGGCGCCGTCCGGCGGAACCGGGGGAGATCCGAAACGATTAGTCGCTTCCCGAATGCGTATGCGGTAATGAGCGATTCGGATCCTCCCGACCGGCAACGGACGAACCGAGAGCCGCCCGGCGGGGGCTACAGGACCGACGACTCGACGGAGCAAGAACAGGTCCGCGAAGCGGTCGAACGATCCAGAAGCGGGGCCCCGGCGGTCGGCGCGGTCGTGCGCGACCGGTTTTCCTCCGACGAGATCTTCCAGCGGATCGTCGCGGCCGCCGACGAGGAGGTCACCTCGGGGGGTCGCGAACTGTTCTTCAGCGGCCTCGCGGCCGGTTTCGCCATCACGATCACGTTTCTGCTGTACGCGACGTTGACCGCCTCGACCGACGGTCATCCCATACTGAGCAAGCTGTTGTATCCGCTGGGCTTTATCTACATCATCATCGGCGGCTACCAGCTCTACACCGAGAACACGCTGCCGCCGGTCGCGCTCACCTTGGAGCGGTTGGCCAGTATTCCCGCACTGCTTCGTCACTGGTCGATCGTCCTCGTGGGCAACTTCGCCGGCGGCGCGCTCGGCGCGCTCGCGCTCTCCTACGGCGGCGTCTTTGACGACGACTCGGCGGCCGCGGCGATGGATCTCGCCCGACACGGCGTCGAGACGTCGTGGTGGACGCTGTTTTCCAAGGCGGCCTTCGCGGGCCTGATCGTCGCCGGCGTCGTCTGGATCGTCTACGCCTCCCGAGATACCATCTCGCGGCTGGTCGTCGTCTACATGGCCTTCCTCGCGATCCCGCTGGGCGATCTGTTCCACGTCGTCGTCTCCTTTACCGAGATGGTCTATCTGGTCCTGGCCGGCGAACTCGCCGTCCTGACCGGACTCTACGGGTTCGTCCTGCCGGTCCTGCTCGGCAACACCATCGGCGGGATCGTCCTCGTCACCGTCGTCAACTACTTCCAGACCAGCGAACACCGCCTCGAGTCGGCCCGGTTCGAGGGGGCCGACCGCCAACTCTCGATTCGGGAGTGGCTGTTCGGCAGCTATGCCGGCCGCTCGTACGTGCCGCTGATCGACACCGCGGAGGCCCACGCGAGCGAGAACGGCGATTACCGGGTCCTCGTCCCGATCGCCAACCCCCGCACGGAGTCGACGATCGTCGATCTGGCCTGCCGGCTCGCCAGCGGCCACGAGAACGCGACGGTCCACGCCGTCCACATCGTCCAGATGCCCGGCCGGTCGTCGATGCGGTATGGCGCGGGACAGACCGAACGCATCGTCTCCGAGTCTGAGGACCGCATGGAGACCGTCCGCCAGCGCGCGGCCTCCTACGACGTCGACTTCGAGACGTCGACGGTCGTCTCGCATCGCTCGTTCGAGGACGTCTTCGACACCGCGGAACGGGAACGGGCCGATCTCGTGGTTCTCGGCTGGGGCGATGACCGTCCCTGGGGCCAGGGCCGTGCCGAGGGCCGGATGAACGAACTGACCAGCAACCTCCCCTGTGACTTCCTCATCCTCAAGGACCGGGAGCTGGATACCTCCCGGATTCTGCTCCCGACCGCCGGCGGCCCGGACTCGGATCTGAGTGCCGAAGTCGCGCGTACGCTCCGGGACCATTCTGGTGCCGAGATCACGCTGCAACACGTCGTCGCCAGCCCCGACGACCGGGAACGCGGCGAGGAGTTCCTCGCCGAGTGGGCCGCCGAACGCGACCTCGAGGACGCCGAACTCGTCGTCGACGACTCCGGTGACGTCGAGCGAGAGATCTGTCGCCGGTCCCGGGACAACACGCTCGTCCTCATCGGCGCAACCGAAGAGGGCGTGATCTCGCGGCTGATGAGCGACTCGCTGCACATGGACGTCGTCAACGAGGTCGACAGTTCGGTCCTGTTGGCCGAACGACCCAGCGACCGCACCGTCATCCAGCGGCTGTTCGGGCACTGGTAGCCGGCGACGGATCACGAACCCCTCGCTGGACCGTCGGCGCCGAACACACGTCCGGTTCAGGAGACGATGCCGGAATCGAGCGATGTGGTATCGTTTGCCGCACCACGTACCGTTTTCCGGCCGGTTCTCGTAGCGCCGGTATGGAATACACCACCCTCGGGTCGACCGGCATGCAGGTCAGCCGCATCTGTCTGGGCTGTATGAGCTTCGGCTCGAGCGACTGGCGCGAGTGGGTCTTGGAGGACGAAGCGAGCAAAGAGATCATCGACCGGGCGATCGATCTGGGGATCAACTTCTTCGATACCGCAAACATGTACTCCCGGGGCGAGTCCGAACGGATCCTCGGCGAGGCCCTCGAGGGCCGTCGCGACGAGGCGGTCGTCGCCACGAAGGGGTTCTTCCGGATGCGCGAGGACGACCCGAACTCGGGCGGGCTCTCGCGGAAGGCGATCGAACAGGAACTGGCGGCCAGCCGCGAGCGGCTCGGGATGGAGACGATCGACCTCTATCAGCCCCACCGGTGGGATTACGACACGCCCGTCGAGACGACCCTGCGGGCGCTCGACGATGCCGTCCGCCGGGGCCACGTGCG
Organism: Natrinema thermotolerans; assembly: GCF_031165565.1. NCBI lineage: Archaea > Methanobacteriati > Methanobacteriota > Halobacteria > Halobacteriales > Natrialbaceae > Natrinema > Natrinema thermotolerans. The sequence goes on from NZ_CP101873.1 coordinate 669,123, forward strand.
CTATATCGGTGCCTCCTCGATGTGGGCCCACCAGTTCGCCGAGTCCCTGGGGACGAGCGACCGGCTCGGCCTCGAGCGATTTCAAACGATGCAGAACCACTACAACCTCGTCTACCGCGAGGAGGAGCGAGAGATGCTACCGCTGTGTGACAAGGAAGATGTCGGCGTCATCCCGTGGTCGCCGATGGCTCGGGGCTATCTCACCCGGCCCCACGAGGAGATCGACGCGACGGCCCGCGGCGAGACCGAGGAGTACCTGTACGAACACCCCTACCGCGAGGGCGGCGGCCGCGAGATCAACGAGCGGGTCGCCGAGGTCGCTGCCGATAAGGGTGCAACGATGGCCCAAATCGCCCTCGCGTGGCTGCTCCACAAGGACTGGGTCGACGCGCCGATCGTCGGGACCACCAGTGTCGAACACCTAGAGCAGGCGGTCGAAGCCCTCGAGATCGACCTCTCGGACTCCGACATGGCCTACCTCGAGGAGCCCTACGAGCCGGTGCCGGTGTCCGGCCACCAGTAAGCGAGTGCCGAGCGACACGGCGCGCCGATTACGGGTTCGGGTGCCCCGTCACTCCCGCGAACAGGAGCCGTCGTCGGTCGTATCGATACCTAACAGGTAGTTGCCGCCACAGAAGCGGGCCGTCGCGTTGAACAGCAGGCCCGCCGCCCCGACGGCCAGCACTGCCGCGGTCGCGCGGCGGCCGGCGACCAGCGCGGCGACGGCAACCGCAAGCACCCAACTGCCCAGGACGGCCCTGACGATTCGATCCAGTCCGCCGACGTTTCGCTGCATACGCGAGCGGAGGGGCTGCGAGGACGTATCCGTTCGGCCGAAAATATCGGCCCCGTTTATCCCTGCGGGCCGGCGCTGCGTTCGCTCGCGGCCCGCCGGGGGCAATCGTTTTCAGCGTCTTATTCGAAGGCTGACTCATGAAACGCGTTCGCATCACGCTCAGTCCGCGAGGGGCGTACGCGCCGCCGATATACGAACGCCTCGCGGGCGGCGCGAGCTACCTCGAGCGGGCCCTGATCGTCAACTGGAACGTCTCGTCCCCGCCGACGGGGTTCCTGTTCCGGCTCGAGGGCGAGTACCGGCGTTTCGAAGGCGAACTCGCCGACAGCCCGATGGTCTCGGACTACGAGGTACTCCCGATCACGGACCGGGCGTGTTACTGCTTTCTCGAGGGAGAGGTCTCGGTCGCCGCGCGGGCGCTGTTCGAGAACTTCACTCGCGGGAGCCTCATGACGGTACCGCCGATCGAGTGCAACGACGACGGGACGAACACGTTCTCCATCGTCGGGACGGAGACCGACATCCAGACCGCGGTCGACGGCGTCCCCGAGGGCGTCGGCGTGACCCTCGTGCAGGTCGGTGGAAAGCGAGTCGCCGCCGACAGCGTCGTCGGCCGACTACCACCCCGGCAGCGTGAAGCGGTCGAAACGGCCCTCGAACTGGGCTATTACGACGTTCCGCGGGATGTGACGACCGAAGCCGTCGCCGACGAACTCGACTGCGCGACCGCGACGGCGGCCGAACACCTTCAGAAGGCAGAGTCGACGGTGATGGCGTCCCTGCTCGAGCCGCGAGGCTGAATCCTCCCGTCGGCGATTGGGTTCGAGTCAGGGTCCCTATCGTCGTGGCGTGCGGACGAAAAAGAGCGGCCGATCGCCGGGGACGGTTGATCGACGCGCCGAGCGACCACCGATCGCGATCCGTTAATTGCCGCCGTTCGTGGCGTCGGATCGCCACCAGTCGTCGCTCGCGAGGATCGACTCCGCGACCTCGTCGCTGATGGGGTTCGCGTTGACCGTGATGAGCTGCTGGTTGTCGCTGAACGGCGTCCACTCCTGGTTCATCTCGAACACCTGCGGCCAGTTCTGTCCTTCCTCCGGTTCCGGGATGTACCCGAGCTCCTCGTTGTACTGGCCGAGGTTGGTGTCCTCTGAAACGAACAGCGACACGACTTCGCCGGTGTTGAGCCACCGGATCTGGTAGGTGTTGTAATCCGTGAACCAGCTGTCCTGTACGTCTCCGTAGTTAGGGGCCCACTCGACGACGCCGGAGACGATGGCGAACCGTGCCTCGGGGTGGAAGTTGTTGGCGAAGATGAGCCCGCCCCACGATTCGTCGGGGCTGTCGAGGATACCGTCGTCCTGTGCGGTCGCCGTGCCCGACCCCGCGCCGACGAGCGCCATCCCGGCCGTCGCTGCAGCGCTCTGTTTCATGAACTTTCGTCGCGTCGACTCCTCGTCGTCCGTCAGTGAAAGTGACTCTCGATCCATCGTAACCTCCGTTTCCGATCAACGCCTCGGTCGTGGAATAAGGGCGGGGATCGTTTCGGCGACCACCAGGACGACGACACCCTTTCGGCTCGTGCAGCCTCGTATTGAGAGTTCGAAGTATCGTACTGAGTCCGGTAATCCGCTCTTAGGAGCGTCACGTATATCCGATCGCGAGTACGCCGGCCGTTTGACCTGGGTGTCAGAAGGGCGATCAGTTCGGTTCCGAACCGGCGGCGGGCCGGACCGCGAGAACCGGGACGGGCGCGCGTCTGACGAACCGTTCCGTCGTACTCCCCAGGAGGACTCGATCGAAGCCGGTCCGACCGTGGGTCCCCATCGCGACGAGGTCGATGTCGTGGTCATCGACGTACTCGAGGAGACCCTGCGACGGGATGTCCTTTTGGACGTGCGTCTCGACGTCGAGTCCCGCATCCCGCACCGCCGTGGCGACCGTTTCGACCGCGGTTTCCGCGTCGGACTCGAACTGGGCGAGGATATCGTTGGGGGCCATGATGCTCGGCCTGCCCGCGACGGTGCTGACGTCGACGACGCTGACGACGTGGACCGTCGCGTCCGCCCGCGTCGCGATCGCGAGCGCGTGGTCGACCGCGGCGGCGGCCGGCTCGCTGCCGTCGGTCGGCAACAGTATCTCGTCGTAGCCACCGGCCCACTCGCTTCGCTCGGTCACGCGGGCGGTCATCACCGGCACGTCCGACTGACGGACGACGCGTTCGGTGACGCTGCCGGTGAGATAGCGGTTCACGCCCGTTCGGCCGTGAGTCCCCATCGCGATGAGATCGATGTCGTGTTCCCCGACGTACTCGAGGATCGTCGCTGCCGGGCTGCCCTTCAGGACCGCCGACCGAACCCGATCGGTGTCGGTCATCGTCTCGATTCGTTCGACCGCGGCCGCCGCTTCGTCCTCGAGGCGCTCGACGAACGCCGGGCTGACGCCGCCGGCGTCGAAGACGCCGCCTGCAGCGCTCACGTCGACGACGCTGACGACGTGGACCGTCGCGTCGAACCACCGCGCGAGCCCCAGCGCGTGACCGGCGACTCGAGCCGCGTGATCGCTGCCGTCGGTCGGAACGAGAATGGAATCGTACATGAATCAGCAAACGCGGCCGCGTCGCTTAAATCGGTCCCGTCGATCCTGCGGGCCGGGACTACACGCCGGCGACGAGCGCGGCGAGTACGGCGCCGTGCCAGAGGACGATCGCCGCCGTGTATCGGGGCTCTGCCGTCGGCACCGGCGGGCGACGAACGATCGCATCCCAGAGGAATCCGGTCGATAGCAGCGCGCCCGCGAGGAGGCCGTACCGAACGTCGACGGCCAGATACAGCCCGAGGACGGCCCCGAGGAGCAGGGACGCGAACATGCCGACGAGCAGTCGATCGTAGTGATCCATCTTCCTACGTGGATGTAATGGACCCGACTGGAAAGGGCATACGTCGATTCCGAGCCGGCTGGAGTCGTGACAAGGACTGAAGGTCCCGAAGACCGGTGTTTACTACAATCGGACGGAACTCGTGATGGACTCGAGGAGGCCGTCAGGAGAGGCGAGCGGCGACGTCGGCCTCGGTGATGATCCCGACAGTCTCGCCGGCCTCGGTGATCATCACGGCCTTGTAATGCTCGAGCAGGTTACTGATCTCGTCCAACGTGGCGTCTTTCGAGACGGTCGGGAAGCTCTCGCTCATGTGTTCCTCGATCGGTTCGTCGCGGTCCTCGGAGTCGAGGTGGACGAGGTCGCTCTGACTGATCGAACCGACCGGAATCCCGTCCTGAATGACCGCCAGCTGGGAGTAGGCCTCCTCCTCCATTCGCTGGGCGGCCTCGCTGACCGGGTCGTCGGGCGCGACGCTGACGACCGCCTCGTTCATCAGGTCCTCGGCGCGGATGACGTCGTGCTCGGCCGTCTCCAGCGCGTTGACGATCCGTCGGAGCGTCGACAGCCGCGGGTCGACGTCGCCGCCCTCGATGCGGGCGATCAGCGGCTGGGAGACGTCGGCCGTCTCGGCGAGTTCGCTCTGGGTGAGTCCGAGGTCGGTACGACGTTGGCGCAGGTCGGCGGGCGTCGGAAGCTCCATACGGAACAATAACTGCGGGTTATAGAAAGAGCTTTGGGTCCCTCGGCACCGCGTCGCGAGTCGCTACTCGTCGTCGTCGGGGACTTCGGCGATATCGACGACCGACAGCGGCACGTCCCGCAACGCGCCGCCGACCTCGCTTTTCGCGATTCGGGAGGCGTGTTCCTCGCCGTCGGCGTTGAACACTTCCATCTCGAGTGCGAGTCCGACCAAGGCGGTGTCGGCCGCGATAAAGGCCGAGTCGAAGGGTTCGCCACAGGCGGGACAGCCCGTCGCGCCGACCTCGACCTCGACGTAGTCCATGTCTTCGCTGTTGAGTCGCTTCCCGGCTTCGCTGACGGCGACGCCGATCGCGTCGTCGATCTGCTCGACGTCACGAACGAGCCATGCCGCTTCCATCGCGACGAGATAATTGCCCATACGTGGTGGTCGTTCCGGGGGGTTTCCTGTCTTGCGGTTCGTCGGCGTCGCTATCCGCGGCCGTTCGGAGGGGGTCGGCGGGCGACTCGCTCGGGGCGAGGGCGAGCGTCGACGGCTGCCGCTCGGCTTCGGCCGACCGTGCGCACGTGAATCGCATTATTCGCATAAGTTACGGGAAATCCCCCGATCGATTCCCCCCGACATACCCGTAGATCGATCCGAGTACGCCTCGAGTTGGGCCTGCAGAAACTGTAGTTGAATCGCAAGCAAGCGTCGACCCGATAGCCTATTTACTATCATTATGATTCTCTATTTTCACAAAGGCTTATATAGGGACTCCGTCTGGGGACTGACGAACGCTGATGATATCCCGCGCGTACCACGCGACGCTGTTCGCACTGTACCAGCTCTGTATCGTGATCGGCATCGTCGCGATGCCGCTCGCGATCGCCGCCCGACAGGCCGGCCTCACCCTCCCGATCCACCGCCTCATCGAGACCGTCGAGGGGGCGTACGAATCGACGCAACGCTAAGGACCCGACTCGAGTCGCTCGTTTTCGCGAACACTCCGACGAAGAGCAGTCGGTATCGGCCCCTGACTGGCCGCTCGCGTGTCGAGGAGAGCAGCCTCGACCAGGTGTCGAGATTCGTACCCGATTACGCGAGATCTGCGTCAGCCGGCGAAGTGGCTGTGGTCACCTGCCGACGATCGGATCGTGGAACTGGTGACTGACGAGGGGAACGTGACGCCTCGCGCACTTCCCGTGACGGGGACATCCCCGGATCGACATCAGTTGTGGCGACGCCGGCGATCGCTGTCGCAAACTCGTCGAGTACAGACTTCCTGAACGGCTCGATTGCGCCCTCTACCGCCTTACTGACAAAGGTGGGGTCTATCTGGAAGACGATCTCGACGCCTCCGAGTTCGAACCGATCGACGCTCCGATGATCGACGAGTGACATCGTTCTCTCAGAGTTCTCCGCGGACCAGTTCCATCGTGTCGTTCAGCCAACTGGGCAGCAGCCGCGCCGGCGGGTCGCAATCGACGCACTCTCCCTCGTCGTTGAACTCGAGCGTCCACTCTTCCTGGCCGAGTTGATCGAGATCGTCCGGCCGCCATCGGGACCGTAACCGATCTCTAACGTGGCCCGCGTTGGCTCTTCGGGCGGGACTTCCTGCCCGAGGTCGCTCTCGATCTCTCGCCGGTCGCGATCAGTTGTCGTTGACATGGCAACTGGAGGTGACGGGCGCTACCCCTTTTGAACTAACTTACAATTCCGAAGTTCACGGGGCGGTGAACGTCGTCGGCTCGGAGGGCCGAGGCTATGTTAGTTTCCAACCTAACACTTATTATGTAAGGATCCATACTAACATACAGGGATGAGCGAGGACGTTACTGTCGTTCGCGACGAGGTCGAAGCCTACGCGGACGGTACTGTCGCCCGCGTCCGCATACTCGCGGTCCCTGAGTCGGAGAAGTTCCCGGACGGCATCAAATATGCCTTCCACTACGGTGACACCGGTGCTGACGACCCGATCATCCGGTTCGACAACCACCACGGCGTCCACGAACTGCATCTCGGATCACGGGTATTCGAGATCGACTACCCGGGACTACAGACGCTGTATCGCGCCTGGCGTGCAGCACTTCCGTTCGACAAGCGAACCGACTGGTGACTGACCTACCCCCTAAACCCATGACCCGAACACTCCACGTCCGAATCAACTCGTCGTCCGATCGCAGCGACCTCGAGGACACGCTTGCAGCACTCGATGCCGGCGAGAGTGTCGACCCGAAGCCGTCGACGCTCTCTGTCGAGGATCTCGAGACGTTCGGCCGGATCTTCCGACCAACGAACCTCGAACTGCTCGAGGCGATCGCTGATCACGAACCCGAGAGCATCCGTGAACTCGCCCGGATCGTCGACCGTCACCCGCCGGAGGTGACCGACAACGTCACCGAACTCGCCGACTACGGCCTCGTCGACCTCGAGGAGAACGGGCGCGCAAAGCGGCCGGTCGTCTGGTACGACGAGATCGATGTCGACATCCCGATCGGCCAGCACTCGCCCGACACCGCGCCGGCGTGACGCACGTCGATCTGACAGTTCCAGCTGTCGTGGACGACCGCGACGATCATGGCGTCCGTCTTCGAGCGGGGCCCGTCGCCGGCGTCCGACACGCGTCGGCTCGACCCGTCGTCGGAAGCGGAAACGACGGTTGTGACCGCCGGTGTTTTATATCGTCCCGGCCGTAGATGTCGGTCAATGCATACGCCCACGAACGACTCCGATTTCTCCCGGACGGTCGAGCAGTTGGCCGACGATCCGAACCCCTACGAGCCCGAGGTCGGCTCCCTCCCCGAGAACGATCTCACGCAGGCCGACCTCGAGAACGTCAACAAGACGGGAACGACGACGATCGGTATCTCGACCGCCGACGGCGTCGTCATCGCGACGGACATGCGCGCCAGCCTCGGCGGGCGGTTCGTCTCGAACAAGAACGTCCAGAAGGTCGAACAGATCCACCCGACCGCCGCGTTAACGCTCGTCGGCTCCGTCGGCGGTGCCCAGTCCTTTATCTCGACGCTTCGGGCCGAGGTCAGCCTCTACGAGGCCCGCCGCGGCGAGAACATGAGCATCGAGGCGCTGGCGACGCTTGCGGGCAACTTCGCCCGCGGCGGCCCGTTCTTCGCCATCCACCCGATCCTCGGCGGCGTCGACGACGAGGGCAGCCACGTCTACAGCATCGACCCCGCCGGCGGCGTCATGGAAGACGACTACACCGTCACTGGGAGCGGGATGCAACTCGCCTACGGGCACTTAGAGCAGGCCTACGAACCGGACATGTCCACCGAGGAAGCCAAGACCGTCGCCGCACGCGGCATCAAGTCCGCCGTCGAGCGCGACACCGGCTCCGGCAACGGCGTCTTCCTCTGTGAGATCACCGACGAGGGCGTCGACATCCACGGCCACCACGACTTCGACGACGTCCTCTAATCCGGGCGAAACGGGCGGTTTTCCTGTTTTTACCGGCGCGGAGCGTCGGCTCTCGAGCGACTCGTCTCGGGGGCCGTTCGAAGACCGGTGTCGTTTCGCGACGCGGCTGTCGTCGCCTCTCGAAACAAGCGTCCGACTGACGGACGATTCTACCCGCCGAAATCGGACCGCAGAACGATCGAACCGATCACTCCAGCCGCGTTGCCCGCTCGATCTCGGCGTCCGTCAGCGTCGACTCCGCAAGCGTCACCGACCGTCCGGACTCGCTCGAGCGATAGATGGCGTCGATGACCCGCTGGACGGTCAGGGCCTCCTCGACGGTGTTCGACTCCGGCGTCGTCCCCGACGAGACGGCATCGAGGAACTGTGCGTCCTGTTCGGCGTAGCCGGTCATCGCCGAATCGCCGGTCATGTCCACGTCGGTGTAGTGGTCGGCACCGGCGGTACCGGACTCGAGGATCCGCAGGTTCGTGTCGCCGATGTCGAACTGGGCGCCCGCCGCCGTGCCGCGGACTTTGAAGTCCATGCTCTCCTCGCGGTTGGTCGCCCACGCGGCCTCGAGCGAGATGGTTCGCCCGTCGTCGGTCCGGATGAAGGCGCTGACGGAGTCGTCGACCTCGTAGGTCTCGGCCTCGGCGTCCCAGTTGTCGCCGAAGCCCTCGGGGTCGGCGTACTCCTCGCTGGTCCCGAACGTGGTCCGGGTGACGCCGCTGACCTCGGCGATGTCGGGGAAATCGAGCGCGTAGAGCGCGAGATCGAGCGCGTGAACGCCGATGTCGAGAAGGGCACCGCCGCCGGCGAGTTCGGAATCGGTAAACCACGAGCCGGGACCGGGGACGCCGCGCCGGCGGACGTAGTCGGCCTCGACGTGGGTGAGATCGCCGAACCGACCGCGGGCGTGTTGTTCGTCGAACATGGCCATCGATGCGGCGTGGCGGTTGTGAAAGCCGACCATGCAGATCCCGTCCGCGCGGGCGGCCGCTTCGGCGATCCGTTCCGCGCTCTCGAGGGTGTGTGCGAGCGGTTTCTCGACGAGGACGTCGCAGTCGGCCTCGAGGGCCGCGACGGCGATGGGTTCGTGGAACCGGTTGGGCGTCGTCACGATGACGGCGTCGACCGCTTCGTCCTCGAGGAGGTCGTCGTGGGTCTCGTAGGTCCGTGCGCCGAACTCCTCGGCGAAGCGGTCGCGCTGCTCGGGGACGAGGTCCGCGCCGGCGACGACCTCAGCACCGAGGTCGCGGACGCTGCGCGCGTGGAGGGTCCCCATCCCGCCGAGACCGACGACGCCAACCCCGATTCCGCCGCCGATCATCGTCCAACCCCCGATCCCGTCGCATCGGCGAACGGCTCGCAGTGAGAAAGGTGCCGTTTCGATGTCGCTTGTGTTCGATCCCGTTCCATAGGCAGAAGCGGTCGGCGACCAAAATAAGGGTTATGACCGATTAATGCGTGTGAGCGTTTTGCACTTCGGGTTTTACTATATTATTTTTGCGTGAATTTCTCCATTCAGTGAATAAATGACATCATTCGGATGACCAGTCAGCGCACTGACCGAGCGTGCTAAGGACTCGAGCCCCGACCGCCCGGTCATGGTCGCAGTCACCGTCTGGAACGAGTACCGCCACGAACGGGAGGACAGCGACGCCGCGGCGGTCTACCCCAACGGCATCCACGAGACGATCGCCGAGGCCCTCGCCGCCGACCACGATGTCCGGACCGCGACGCTCGACGAACCCGACCACGGGCTCACCGCGGACGTCCTCGCGGCGACCGACGTCCTCCTGTGGTGGGGCCACGAGGCCCACGACGAGGTCGCGGACGGCGTCGCCGAGCGGGTCCGGGACCAGGTCCTCGAGGGGATGGGGTTCGTTCCGTTGCACTCGGCTCACTACTCGAAGCCGTTCACACGGCTCATGGGAACGTCCTGTCGCTTACAGTATCGCGAGGACGGCGAAACGGAGCGGCTCTGGGTCGTCGATCCCGGCCACCCGATCGCCGACGGCCTCGCGGAATCGATCGCCCTCCCCGAGACGGAGATGTACGGCGAGCCGTTCGACGTCCCCGAACCCGACCGGCTGGTGTTCGTCAGCTGGTTCGCGGGCGGGGAGGTGTTTCGCAGCGGCTGCTGTTACCGGCGAGGAAACGGCCGGATCTTCTACTTCCGGCCGGGCCACGAGACGTATCCGATCTACGAGAACGAGGCGGTTCAGCGCGTCCTACGCAACGCCGTCGCATGGGCGGCCCCGACCGAAGGCTCGCCGCGGACGTTCGGGGAGCGCGAGTAGGCCCCTCAGCCGCTTCGCTGCGTATCGACCAGTTCAACGACGACCTCGAGATCGACGCCGACCGCCGCCTCCAGCCGGTCGCGGACGTCGTCGGCGAAATCGCCCGGGAGCCGCTCACCCGGTGGTCGTTCGACGAGAACGGTGATGACGGGCCGATCGCCGGTGTAGACGTCGATGAGTTCGTAGTCGACGTCGCTCTCACGGAAGAACAGGCCAGTCCCGTCCGTCTGCCCCTCGTCGCTCATCGCCTCGAGTTCGGTCTTCGCATCGTGTTCGACGGCGGCAGTGCGGTACGTCCCGTACGTGACGCCGCCGAGGACGACGGAGAGAACGACGATCGCCACGAGGAGGACGACGATTCGGGAGCGAAGGCGACCGTAGACGCGCTCGATGTCCGCGGCCCGGTGCGGTCGGTAGCCGGACGCCCACAGCAGCAACAGCGCCGTGAGGTTGATCGAGAGCATGTTCACGAGAACGAGCGTTCCGGCGGTGACGACGACTTCCGGGTTCCCCCAGGCGATTCCGAGCCCCGCGGTGGCGGCGGGGGGAACGAGCGCGACGGCGATCGCAACGCCGACGAGGACCGAGCCGACGTTCCGAGTGAGGCTGACGACGGCGGCCACGCCCGAGCCCAGCGCGAGAAACAACGCGAGAACGTTCGGCGTGATCCGCTCGTGGATCTGGGGCACCGTCGTAATGTCGAGTCCCGGCGGAAGCAACACCGTCCCCCTGAGTGCCCACCCGATCAGCGCCGCCGTCGCGATCGCGACGACCAGCCCGGCCCCCTGCAGGACGACGCCGCGCGTCGCGAGCGACTCGTCGTCGACGATCACGCCGACGCTCGCCGCGAGTGCGGGCCCCATCAGCGGGGCGACGACCATTGCGCCGATGATCGTCGCCGCCGAGTCCAGCAACAGTCCCGCCGTCGCGATCGCCGTACTCACGACGAGCAGGCTGAAGTACGTCGACGCCGCGGGCGCGAGGTCGGCCGCTCGTGCCCGGAGTTCTTCCCGGGAGATCCGCGTCCCGGAAGCCGACCCGGAGACGGCGTCGGTTCGACTCGAGACGATCACCTCGGCCGCCGTGACGACCGTGTACGACCGTTCGTCGAGGCCCGCGTCTCGGAGATCGGACAGCAGCGGTTCGACACCTGACGGCGAAAGCGGAATCGAGACGACGGCCTCGAACTCGCCGCGGTCCGTATCCCGGGAGACGCTGTAATCGACACCGGCTTCGTCCGCCGTCTCGAGGACGAGATCCAACTCGCCCTGCGGCACGAAGACCTGTATGAGACGCATACGGGGTGTATGACAAGGAAAGACATAGGCTATTGTCACACCGTGACGACTACCAGCTGTACCGACGGTTCTGGCGGGAGTAGTACCGGGGGCGAGGCGACGTGGTCCGGACTCAGAACTGCTGGCGGCCCTCGTCGGTGACGACGCTCTCGAGCAGGTCCACCGGAGTGGCATCGTAGGCGGGGTTCTCGACGGCGAACCCGTCGGCTGGTTCGGCCATTACCTCGCTGCCGGGCCGGTGTTCGTTCTCGAAGACGAACCCCTCGGCGACGATCTTCGAGGACGCCCCGAGGACGGTGACCGGCACGTCGAGTCGGTCGGCCGTCGACGCGAGCGGGAAGGTCCCGACCCGGTTATACAGCGTCTCGTCGACGATACAGTCCATGCCGACGACGACCCGGTCACACTCCTCGAGGTAGATCCCATGTGCGCCGTCGGTGATCAGCGTCGCGTCGACGCCGTCCATGGCGGCCAGTTCCCGCGCGGTCTTGCGTCCGAGATACCGCGGTCGGGCCTCGGTGACGTACACCTCGAAGGTCTTGCCCGCGTCGGTCGCTTGCTCGAGGGCCGCCTGAACCGTCGAGGAGTAGTCGTGGACCAAAAGCGTCGCGCCGTCTTCGAGGACGTCGACGGCGTTTTCGGCGGCCAGTTGCTTGCCGGACTCGATCCGCGAGACGACCGCGTCGATCCGCTCGTTGGTGAGGCGCTGGGCCGCCGCGACGTCGTCCGGGTCGGCGTCGGTCACGGCGTCGACGACGTCCCGAACGGCGTTTTGCAGGGAGGCGTGGGAGGGGTTTGCCCCCCGCAGCACGGAGCCGTTGCGCTCGAGGGCGCGGACGTACTCCTCGACGGTGGCGAACTCGCGCTCGGTCAACTCTGCTAGGGCCTGGGCGGCACGGACCGCAACCACCGAGGAACTGTGGGTCTGCATCTCCCGGATCTCCTCGGCCGTCTCGTCGATCATACCTACACGGTTTTCCGTGAGCGGGAAAGGTGTTCCGGGTACTCTCAGTTGGATGCTCGCCCCGCCGTCACTCGGTCTCGTCGAACTCGAACTGATTCCGCAGCTCGGCTTCGATCCGATCGACGAGCGTCTCGAGGACGACGTCGAACTGCTCGTGGTCGGCGGCCGGCCCGACTCGCTCCCGCGGGTTCTCCGGGAGTTCGACGCGGAACTCACCGTTCCCTTCGTAGAACGGCTCGCTCTCGCTCAACACCTGTCGGTCGATCGCTTTGAGGATCGTCGAGTCGTACCGGCCGTGAAGCTGCTGGTAGGCCTCGGAGTAGGCCGCCTCGAGTTCCTCGAAGTAGTAGACGTACTTTTCCTCGAACTTCTCGGGGTCGAACTCGGTCATAGCAGAGCATCGGAGCGCGAGCGGGGAAACCGTTCGGAACCGATATCGGCCACCGGCGAACGGTATAGGTTGCCTCAGCCCCTAGCCCGCCCCATGACCGTCACCGTCCGCTACACCTGTCCCCACTGCAACGCCATGGTCAGCCTCGAGCGGCCGCCGGATCTGGCCGACCGGTCGGTCACCAAAGTCCGCCAGCCGGGCTGGGAGTACGCGAGCCCGGACGATCCCGACCGCGAATCGGCCGACGGGATCGAGTTCGTCTGCGGCGAGGACGGCCCCGTCACCGACCTCGAGGGCGAGCCGGTCGCGGGCTGTGGCCGCCCGTTCTATCTGAACTTCGTCCGCTACGAGCAGGGGGTCGAACTCGAGCCGGAGCCGCCGACCTACGGCGGGCCGCGGTTCGACTTCATGCGGTGACCGCGTCGAACGGCGCGCCCGAGGGCCGTCCCGCCACGAAACTTATGTCGCGACCCGATCACGTCGATCCATGAGCGATCCGCTTCCCGAAGCGCGATCGTCGGAGCCGATTACGGTCGAGTCGCTGACGACGGATCTACGCGATCTCGGCGTGACGGCGGGGGAGACGGTGCTGGTCCACGGCTCGCTGTCCGCCCTGGGGTGGGTCTGTGGCGGCGCCCCCGCCGTAGTCGACGCCCTCCAGCGCGTGATCGGCGAAGACGGTACCCTCGTGATGCCGACGCACTCGCCCGGCAACAGGGACCCCACGAACATGGGACACCCGCCGGTGCCCGACGCCTGGTACGAGACGATCCGCGAGGAAATGCCGCCGTACCGACCCGCCGTGACGCCGACCCAGGGGATGGGCGCTATCGCCGAATGCTTCCGCTCGTATCCCGGCGTCCGCCGGAGCGCCCACCCACAACACTCCTTCGCCGCGTGGGGGGCCGACGCCGAGTTCGTTACTGAGGAACACCCGTACGACGACTCGCTCGGCGAATCGTCGCCGCTCGCCCGGCTCTACGAACTCGAGGGGCGGATCCTGTTTCTGGGCACTACTCACGCGACGAACACCTCGCTGCATCTCGCCGAGTATCGCGCCGACATCGACCTCGAGCAGACGAGCCACGCCAGCGCAGTGGTCGTCGACGGCGAACGCGAGTGGATCGAGTGGGCGGACCTCGATATCGACGACGGCGACTTCCCGGACTGCGGCGAGGCCTTCGAACGTGCCCACCCGGACGCGTTCGAAACCGGCGAGGTGGGTGTTGGCGACGCAAAACTGCTCGAGCAGCGTCCACTCGTCGACTTCGCCGTCGACTGGTTTGAGGCGATGCGAGAGTAAGCGACCCGTTCGCGATCCACCGCTCCACGTCGCCGTCGCTCCCTCGAGCCCGGCGGCGACGGCCGCTTCCGGTGAACACAACCCTTTTCGACCGTCGGACGAACCTACCGACATGGACGAAGCCGCCGTTCGCGACCGCCTCCGGACGGTCGAGGATCCGGAACTCGGCGACGATATCGTGTCGCTCGGACTGGTCAACGACATCACGGTCGACGGCGACGAGGTCGCGATCGATCTCGCACTCGGCGCTCCCTACTCCCCGAGCGAGAGCGACATCGCCGCCGAGGTACGCGAGGTCCTGACCGCCGAGGGCCTCGAGCCGGACCTGACCGCCAGCGTCCCGGACCGCGACGACCTCACGAGCGAGGATCAGGTGCTGCCGAACGTCAAGAACGTCATCGCCGTCGCCTCCGGGAAAGGTGGCGTCGGCAAGTCGACCGTCGCGGTCAACCTCGCGGCCGGACTCTCGCAACTCGGCGCTCGAGTCGGCCTCTTCGACGCCGACGTCTACGGGCCGAACGTGCCGCGGATGGTCGACGCCGACGAGCCGCCGATGGCCACCGAGGACGAGACGCTCGTCCCGCCCGAGAAGTACGGCGTGAAGCTGATGAGCATGGCATTCCTGACCGGCGAGGACGACCCCGTCATCTGGCGCGGTCCGATGGTCCACAAGGTCATCACCCAACTCACGGAAGACGTCGAGTGGGGCCATCTCGACTACCTCGTCGTCGACCTCCCGCCGGGGACCGGCGACACCCAACTGACGATGCTCCAGACCATGCCCGTCACCGGCGCGGTCATCGTCACGACGCCCCAGGACGTCGCGCTGGACGACGCCCGCAAGGGCCTCGAGATGTTCGCCAAACACGACACCGTCGTGTTGGGGATCGCCGAGAACATGTCGACGTTCGCCTGTCCCGATTGTGGCGGCGAACACGATATCTTCGGCTCCGGCGGCGGCGAGGACTTCGCCGAGGAACACGAACTGCCGTTCCTCGGTTCGATCCCGCTCGATCCGGCCGTCCGCGAGGGCGGCGACGGCGGCAAGCCGACGGTGCTGAAAGACGACGACGCGACCAGCGACGCCGTCCGGACCATCACCGAGAACGTCGCCAACAACACCGGGATCGTCCACCGACAGGCGATCTCCCAGAGCCGGCGCAACGAGGCCGCCTCCCCCGACCGATGACCGATGGCAGTGAGGCGGACGGCGCCGGGGCTGACGAGTTCGAGCCCGATCCCGAACGCGTAGACCGGCTGCGGGAGATCGCCGACGACGTCCGCGGCGAGACCAGCGAGAGCAAACAGCTCGCGAACATCCTCTACCGGACCAGCGACCTCTACGACGAGGACGAAGAGACCTCGCCCGAGGAGATCGTCCGCAACGTCAAGTTCATTCTCGAGGTCAACGAGCGCGGCGGCCTCGGCCGCTGAGCGGACAGCGGCGATCGCGGCCGATCGCTCGGCGCGGCGCTTTTGTCGATCCGCCTCGAGGGGCCACTGTGGACGCGAATCAACGGTCTCGAGCGAACCCCTACGGCATGGACGAGGACTGCCGGAACTGTCCGGCGCTCTGTGAGACGCGCGAGCGGGTCGTCCACGGCTACGGCGACGTGGCTGCGGACTTCCTGTTCGTCGGCGAGCGGCCGACCGCACGGGCCGACGAAACGGGCGTCCCCTTCGCCGGCGCGGGCGGCAGCGACGGCGACGGTGGGCTCCGACGGATGCTCGAGCGACTCGGCCTCTGTGCCGTCGCCTCGCCGGCCGACGCGCCCGCCCTCGAGAACGTCTACGTGACGCATCTCACGCGCTGTCGCGACCCCGACCGCCGACCGACCGACGCGGAGATCGACACCTGCGAGCCGTATCTCAGCGCCGAGATCCGGATGATAAACCCCGAGATCCTGATTCCGGTCGGCGAGCGCACGCTCTCGGAACTCGGCCGCGAGTACACCACGACGCCCGCGGCGGACCTCGGGTTCCCGGACGCTCACGCGCGGCGGATCCGGGGTCGGGGCTTCGAACTCGTCCCGATGATCGAGCCCCGCGAGCAGACCGCCGAGCAGACCCAGAACTGGCTCGAGGCGTTCGTCGAGCTGATGGCGTCTGACTATCGGCAGACGAAGGGGCGACAGGAACGGTAAGGAAGCGGCGATGATCGAACGGCGCTACCAGTAGGGGTTCTCGCGCCAGCGGCCCGAGCCGACCCCCGAGGCGATCAGCGCGGCGACGGCGACGGCGGCGACGGCGAGGACGCCCATCGACGGCGCGAGGTACTCGCCGGGCGAGTCGAGCAGATAGCCGGTTGTGAACCCGTACAGGCCGAAGACCGCCAGCGCGGCGATGACGGCCGTCGCGACCAGTCCAGCGATCGAACGTTCGTCCATACCGACTCGCACGCACTCCCCCACTATAATTCGTGGTCTTTCGACGCCGGTACCCACCCTCGGGAAGCGCCGCGTTCAAGGACCGCGACCGCGGAGTACCGGCCATGATCGTCGTCGTTCCGGTCGACCCGCCGCGGGACGGACTCGTCCTGTCCGCGCTCGCCGACCAGTCGCCGCTGACCGACTCCGAGGCCACGTCCCTCTACGAAGCCGCCGTCGCCGACATCTGCCGGGCCGTCGCCTCGAGCGGGGGCGACCTCCTGGTCAATTACCGTGACGCCGGGACCCTCCCCGAAACCCACGCCGACGGCGACCCCGAGGCCGAGGTCCGGGCGCTGGTCGTCGAGGCCCTCGGCGAGGACGCCGCGGTCCGGTTCGAGCGACAGGTCGGCTCGAGCCGTTCGGCTCGCGTGGGCAACACGGTCACTCACCTGCTCGAGCAGGAGGGGGCCCAGAGCGTCGGCGTCCTCGAACCGACGGCACCGCTGGTCAACCGGACGGAAATCGACGGCGCGGCGATGTCGCTGCGCCGGGACGACGTCGTCCTTGGCCCCTCGACCGGCGGCAGCGTCTACTTCGCGGGCTTTTCCGAGCCGATCGACTTCACCGACGCCCACACGCCGCCCGAACTGTCGACGCTGGCTCGACGAGGGGCCGACGCCGGCCTCGGCGTCGGGTTCGCACCGATGCTGCCGACGATCCGGACGCCGGCCGGACTCCGTGAGACCATCGCCGGCCTCGAGGCACGACGCGCGGCCGGTCGGCCGAGTGCGGAGGCGACCGCGGCGCTCGTGGGCAAACTGGGGCTTCGGGTCGGCGAGGACGGCGGACTCGAGCGCGCGTAGACCGACAACCCTTTTTGAGCGTGTGCGGAAGCGATAGGTGAGGTGGGGTGGCAGAGCGGCCCAACGCGCCTGCCTTGAGAGCAGGTGGCTGTCAAGCCTCATGGGTTCAAATCCCATCCCCACCGCTTTTGCGACGCGTTCGCGAGTAATGCGAGCGAACGCCCGTGAGAACTCCGTTCTCAAGATGAACGGACGTGAGGAGCAAAGCGTCAAGATGGATTTGAATCAGCGAGTGAAACGGCCGCGCTCGGGTGTTGGTTTCGCCATCTCAGGCTTCGTTCGGCGAGCGCATCGGTACATCGACTCAGGAGCGCGGTTCCTTCTCAAATTCCCGCTTCAAATACCGAGCGAGGTGTTCGGCAAACAGTTCGACGCCGGCTTCCGAGAAATCGATGTGTAGGTCTTCGGGTATCGAATCGACGACCTCTTTCGCCGTCTTTTCCGCGACTGGTTTGATGTTTTGTTCCTGAATACTCCAGTATCCCAGGAACAGAACGATGGCACTCGCTTCCGTTTCGGTCGCTGCCTCCAACTCGAAGTCGAGTATCTTCTTCGGTCCAGTTGGATCGTTCTGGTAGAGTTGCAACTGCAGCCCGTTCGTTAGCACGCCGAACTTAGCACCGGTGTCGTCGATGTATCCGTTCAGCTGATCGAGATGGTTCTCTAACGTTCGCTCTGGTCCTTTGAACTCGTATACGACCGTCTTCGTGTCTCGGATCGTATTCCCCTTTCCGGACGTGATGTAGTCGACGTAGCCACTCGGAACCGCGTATTCGCTCCGGAGGTCCGTCCCGACCCGCTCGTACCCTAACAGTTGGAAGTATCCCTCGTTGAGAAAGACCATTTGCACTTCGTCCTCCGAAAAATCCCGCGAGACGATCGCACCGATATCGTTCAACACGTCGGTAAATTCGGAGGTTTCGAGCAAGAATTCGGGGTCGGTCTCCATAACGCGTCTATTCTAGTACTCGAGAAGAGCGTTTCGAAAGAAAGGCCGTCCCGTGGTCCACTCTCGAGGCAGTCCTCGAGATACTATAGTAGCCACTGAAACGATTTACACACTGATCGCGACGCAGTCGTGCGATCAGGTGTGCAATGACTTTCAGTGGCTACTATAGCGGAGTCATAGCCCACCCGGATCTCCGTACGGACGCTTCGTCCGGTTGCTCGAGAACAGACGCGGCGAAGAAATCAGAGACGGTCGGGTCGCGACGCAGTACCGCCGGACTCGAGGTCCTATTCGTAGGACAGCTCGAGATCGAGCGTGCGCTCGAGGAGGTCCTCGTCGTAGTACTCCTCGGTCTGGCCGGGGCGCATCTCGTGGATCGCGCGGACCTGCTGGACCGTGTTACGGAAGTTCTTGAACGTGGCCTCGTCGACCATCTGGCCGTCGAGGGTGACCGCACCGGTCCCCTCGGCCTTGGCCGCGTTGAAGCGCTCGATCTTGCTCACGTCGCGCTCGAGTTCCTCGGGCGTGGGCATGTGGACGGTGTTTGCCTGCAGGGTCTGTTTGGGATAGAGCGACCAGGAGCCGTCGAGCCCGAGCCGGGCCTCGTGTTCGACCTGATCCGCGTAGTCGTCGGCGTTGTAGAACGTCAGGCCGGCCCGTTCCTTGAACAGGTCGTCGAAGGGGCCGCCGATCGAGACGAGGCCGGCGGCGCTGGCCTCGTTCGAGAGCGCCTCGAGCAGGCCGTCCCAGCGGGGCATGCCGTCGCCGAGGTCGCGGCCGCCGAGTTCGGCGGCGTAGTCGACGGGACCGAAGACCAGTCCAGTGAGCCGGGAGTCCTCGCCGAACTTGGCGATCTCACGCAGATCCGAGCGGGCGCGGCCGGTCTCGATGATGATCGAGAGGCCGATGGAGCCGTCCTCGTAGCCGTACTCGGACTCGGCCTCGGCGACGACCTCGGCGGCGCGCTCGACGTCCTCGAGGCGGCCGACCTTGGGGACGACGACGCCGTCGATCTCGTCGCCGATCTCGGCGACGAGCTGGTCGATCTGGTCGCGGCCCTTCTCGCGGTACTCCGCGTCCTCGTAGCTCCACTCGACGCGGGGCCAGATCTCGCCGGGGAAGTCGTACTCGGGAACCTTCTCGATGGTGTTCTCGAGCCCCTCGGCTTTCATGTTCGGCGCGGTGCCGTCCTCCATGTCGGGGACGAGCCAGTCGGGTGCCTGGAAGCCCTCGGCCTCGAGCGCGGAGACGAGGTACTTCGCGGAGTCGTCTTTTGGAACGGCGGCCGGTGCAGTCTGGAACGTACGGCAGAGTCGGATGTCGTCAGTCATGTGTTCGTATCTGAGTTCGTGATTGTCCGCGGTCGTTTGTGATAATCGATCGTGTTAGTTAGAACGCTTTCGGATCTCGGCCGTCCGCGTCCCCGAGTAGACGGGTTCGTCGTTCTGGTTGAACGCGATGTGCTGGAACCGGACGGTGCCGGCCGCGTCGCTCGAGGCGTCGTCCTCGGCCTCGAGGACGCGCGTGAAGGCGTAGACGGTGTCACCGACGGCGACGAACGTGTGGAAGGATTCGTCGTCGAAGCCGACCTCGCGCCACGTTTGCTCGTCCGAGCGAGCATGGCCCAGCGCGGTCGACCGGGTCACGTCGCCGTAGGTGACGATGTTGCCCGACGGCGAGTCGGACATGACGTCGACGTTGTGATGCTGTTTGGCAGTGTTGAGCGTCGACAGCGGCAGCGAGGCGACGGTCACGTCGTCCTGCGTGCGACCGCGCTCGTGGCGATAGGCGACGGCGGCGTTCTCGTCGTCGGCGTCCTCGAGGGCCGCGACGAAGTCCTCGAAGTAGCCCCCTTCGGGTGCGATGAACTCGTCGGGGAGTGTGGGTTCGTCCTCGCCTTCGGCGGCCGCAGCGCCGCTCCCGTCCGTGGCCATCGGCTCGCGGCGCGGAATCATGTTCGTCCGCTCGTAGGAACAGAGAACGTCACCGGTCTCGGCGTCCGTACCGCGGGTGCGCCAGGAGACGATGCCGTACTCCGGTCGGGAACTCGAGGTCGCCGTGTTGACGACCTCGCTCTCGACGTGGAGTTCGGTGCCCGTGTAGACGGGTGCCTCGGGGAATCGAACGTCGGTCCGCCCGAGGAAGTAGCCGCCCTTCTCACTGAGGTCCTCGACGGTGATCCCCAGCGTCGCGGCGGTCAGATAGTCCGGGTGGACCGGCGGTTCGTCGAAACCACGCGCTGCGGCGGCGTCGCTGCGCCAGTAGGCGGGGTCGTGGTTCAGGGTCTGGCTCATCCACTGTTCGTTGCCGAACTGGGTGAGCGTGAGGCCGGGGTCGTGTTCGATGATATCGCCCTCCTCGAAGTCCTCGAAGCAGTTGCCCTTCTCCTTGGTCTCGACTTCCTCGAGCGCCTGTGCGAACGTGTCCGGATCTGTCCAGTCAGTCATCTGCAGTCACCTCGTCAGTGTCGGTCGCTAACTGTTCGCGTTCCCGGCGGGCGATCGTCCGTCGCATCTCGTTTTCGACGATCATGTAGCCCTCGTCGAAGCCCATGCCGGGCTTTGCCAGCACCTGTGCGGCGTTGGTCGCGAGCGCGACGTGGGCGCAGGCTCGCGCCGAGGTTTCGGTCTCGTTGCAGGTCCCACCGAGGTAGGCGCGGGTATCGGTTCCCTCGCAGTAGCGGACCGCCTGCCCGCTGCGGTGGATACCCCCGAGGTCGGGGGTCTTGACCTGCACGAGGTCGGCGGCCCCCGAATCGACGAACGCCTGCACGTCCTCGAAGGTGTTACACCACTCGTCGGCGACGATGTCGACGTCGACGCCGGCATCTTTCAGTCCCTCGCGGAGTTCGACCATCGCGTCGATCTGGTCGGCACGGTTGCCGACGTCCATCGGCCCCTCGATCTGGATCGGGTAGGGCGCGGCGGCTGCCTCGAGGTCGGCGAAGTAGTCGACGACCTCGTCGCGGTCGTAGGGCGCGCCGAAGATCTCGCCGATCATGCCGTAGACGTCAATGTGGAAGCGGGGGTCGTAGCCCTCCGGGCCGAGTTCCTGGGAGCGTTCGACCAGCCACTCGACGTACTCGAGCAGCACTTCGCCGTCCTCGCCGATCTTCTCGACGCTGTTGATCAGGGCGTGGGGCAGGACGGGGACGCCCTTGACGAACATCTTCTCGGTGTTGTTGTACCGGTCGTCACCGGACTGGCCGAAGACCGGCACCGGCTCCGTGGCGGGCTCGGTGCCCAGTGCGTCGGCCATCACGTCCGTCTTTGTCTTCCCCGTGGCCGACCCCGCGGCGGCGAGTAAGGCCTGCGAGACGCCGTAGCGGATCGCGGTGTGGAGCCGGTCACCGTCGACCTCCAACTGCTCGAGGGACTCGGCGTTGTCGAGGAAGTCGGTGGCGTCCCGGCCCTCGAGTGCGTCGGCGACGGGGCCCTCGATGACGGGGGCGTACTCTTCGGCTTTGAACAGCGGGTCGCGCCCGCCGGCACCGGAGTACTGGACCGCGGCGCAGTCGCCCCGGACAACGGTCCCGTCGGCGAGTTCGATGTCGACGATGATCGACTCGCCGGCCTGGCGAATCTCGTCGAAGCCGTCGGTAACGGGCTCGCCCTCGTAGGTGAACCCGTCGTGTTCGGCACCTTGCTTGATCGCGCGCTGATCGTCGAAGAAGAACCCGGAGTAGCCGGGCGTGGCGTGGATTCCTGTAATCTCCATTTAGACGTCACCCTGTGGCTGTGACTGCGGTCGGCCGATGAGCTTTCCGTCGCTGATCGCGTCGACGTCGTCCGCGACCATGCGGAACGACTGATCGCGGCCCTCGGTGTCGGCACGTCGGGAGAGTCGGGCCTTGTGAATCTCCTTGATGTCCTCGTCCATCTCGAGGTCGGCCCACTCGAAGATGCGGACGCGACCGTCATCGTCGCGTGCGGGGAGGACGGCTCCTTTCGCGCTGTCGCTGGGTGCGAACGGCACGTCGAGTGCGCCCGAGTCGAAGGCCTTGAGCGTCCCCTGAACGACGTCGCCGTCGCCGTGTTCGAAGATGGTGTCCATCAGACAGCGGGTCTCGCGCTCGATGAGGTCCTGTTCCTCCTCGATGCCATCGATGTCGATTTTCTGCTCGATGGCCATGTCGATGACCTGCCGCGTGGTGCGCAGGCCGGCCGAGTTGGCCTCCTTGGTCGGGACGCCCTGGAACTCCTGTGGGGACTTGGTGATGACCTTGTCGGGCTGGGCGATGGCGGCGGTCATGCCGCCGAGGCTGATCACGCCGTTGGCGCGGGCCTCGTCCGGCGGGAAGCCGCCCATCCACTCGTGGAAGACCGTCGTGACGACGACCTCGTCGGGCAGATACTCGTTGCCCAGCTTCTTCAAGGCGTTCAGGGCGGCAACGTCTTGCACGACGTTACCGACCTGCCCGTAGCCGAGGGTGATCGAGCGCACGCCCTGCGTGGCGGCGAGTTTCCCCTCGACCAGCATGACTGCGATCGCGATCGACGGCGGGACCAAGGTACCGGTAAGGGGGCCGAACGGCTCGCGGTTGATCCGCACGCCCCGTTCGGTGTAGGCTCCCGCGAGTCGATCGACGAACTGCCACTTCTCGATGGTCTCCTCGAGCCCGTGGCGCTTCGTGTACGGAATGTTGTAGGAAATCGGGCCGCCCTCGAAGCTCTGGAAGCCGCCGGCGAAGGTGATCGCCGCCAGCAGGCGGGCGTCGGGCGTCCCGTGGCGCACCTCGATCGGCGCGTCGACCGCGTCGATCAGCTGTCGACAGCCGTCGACGCCGTGATTGACGGCGGGGAACCCGTTGAGCGTGTCGTCGCCCGTCTCGAGGGCCTTGTCCAGCCCCTGCTGGGCCTTCTCGTACTCGTTGTCCCGGGTGTAGGAGTCGATCGTGGTCGGTAGGAGATCCGCCTGTCCCTCCTCGTGGAGGTATCGCAGGAGTTCGATCTGATCGTCGAGCCGGGGGACGCCGGCTCGTGGCTGCAGAAGTGGCTTGTCGGCCGACTCGAGGACGTCGGCGAATCGCTTGTGGTCGGGCAGCGATTCGTGGTACTCGATGGCCTCCTCGAAGTCGACGTCTTCGCCCGTCGGCCAGTTAGATCGAATTTCCTCGTCGATACGCCGTAGCTCGTCGGACGGAATACGTTCGTCTCGTATCATCTAGGAACTAATAGTAGCGCGTTCCGACTCCGTCGGTGTGATCTGGAGGTCTTCGCGCAGCGCGGCAATCGCGTCCTCGGGATCGGTTTCCGAATCGAAGACGCGGTCGAAACCGAGTTCGCGGAAGGTCCGACGGGTTTCCTCGAACTCGTCTTGCCCGACGGCGAGGTTGCCGCCGATGTAGGTGACCGCGTCGACGCCCGCGTCCTCGAGAACGCCTTGGAATCCCTGACAGTCCTGCTCGGCGTGTCCGTAGAGCGAGGAGACGAGTACAGCGCTGGCGTCGTGGGCTTTAGCGGCCTCGGCGAACTCCTCCTGGGAGGTCTGGACACCGAGGTTCACGACATCGAAGCCGGCTGCGCTGAAGGCTTGCTCTAGGATTGTGATGCCAACGACGTGGGCATCGGAGCCGATCACGCCGAGGACGACCGTTTGGGACATCGTACTCGGACTCATGAGCGACCGGTGTATAAACCTAATGATCTTCCATGATAATACTCCTTAAAGATCCTAAGACCGTCCCAATGGGTGATGCTCACTCAGCCCTCGGTACCTGCCACCAACTACATAATCGATGGTAAGGGTTTTGGTACTGGTTTGGAAAGGGGGGCGTACAGACATGGGCGCACTCTCGAACCTTCGCGTGCTGGATCTGACCCAGGTGCTTGCCGGGCCGTACTGCACGATGTTGCTCGCGGACATGGGCGCGGACGTGGTCAAGATCGAGCGGCCGGGCGGGGACATGATCCGGTCGAACCCGCCGTTCGTCGACGACCCCGACGAGGAAGCCTACGGGGGCTACTTCCAGAGCGTCAACCGCGGCAAGAAGAGCATCGAGCTGAACTTAGGCGACGAGGAGGACCGCGCGGACTTCCTCTCGCTGGTCGAGGAGGCAGACATCGTCGTCGAGAACTACCGCTCCGGGACGATGGAGAAGTACGATCTGGGCTACGAGACCCTCACGGAGTACAACGAAGATATCATCTACTCCTCGATTCGGGGCTTCGGCGACCCGCGGACCGGCGAAACCCACCGCCAGGGCCAGCCCTCCTTCGACCTCATCGCGCAGGCGCTTGGCGGCGTCATGGAAACCACCGGCCAGCCCGACGGCCCGCCGACCAAGACCGGCCCCGGCGTCGGCGACCTCTTCACCGCGACGCTGAACTGCATCGGGATTCTCGCCGCCGTGAACCACCGCGAACAGACCGGCGAGGGCCAGTACGTCGACACCGCGATGTACGACTCGATGCTCAGCTTCACCGAGCGCGCCATCTACCAGCAGTCCTACACCGGCGAGGCCCCCACCCGACGGGGCAACTCCCATCCCACGCTCTTTCCCTACAACGCCTTCGAGACCGACGACGGCTACGCCGTCATCGCCGCGTTCAACAACAACCACTGGGCCGAACTCTGTGACATCATGGGTCGCGAGGACTTGGCCGAGGAGTACCCCACGACCGCCGAACGCCTCGAGAGCCGCGATCACCTCCGCGGCGAGATCTCGGAGTGGGCACTCGAGCAGACCAACGACGAACTCGTCGGCCAGCTCGAGGGCCGGGTCCCGGCCGCGCCCGTCCAGACCACCGAGGAGATCTTCGAAGACGACCACGTCCACGCACGCGACATGCTCGTGCCCGTCGAACAGCCCGGAGCCGACACCGACGTCGAGATCGCGGGCAACCCGATCAAGATGAGCGAGACCGAGCCCACGCCCCGCGGGCGCGCGCCGCTGCTGGACGAACACCGCGAAGAAGTGCTGGGCGAGCAGGCAGAAGAGACGGCCGACGACTGAGGCCGCACACCGATCGATCCGTTTCTGACGTAGTCGGATACGTCGCTACTACTCGCATTCCGTCGGGCTGCGTGTTCGTCAGCCGTTTCCCATGGTCATCGCTTCCGTCCAGTTCTGGGTGTACACCCCCTCGAGTTCGTCCGCGTCTGACTCGCCGTTCGCGACCGGTGGCGCTCGAGCGACTCCAGCGACCGGAGCTTTCTTCAGGTGACAATTCAAGGGGACAGCCATGAGTCAGGCGACGCTGTCGGACCGCCCGTACGCGAACTCGAATCTCTTCTCCGGCTACTATCTCGACGAGCGGATCGAAGACCGCGAGGAGTGGGACTGCGACGCCGCCGCGAGCGAGGCCCTCGAGGAACTGCAGGACCTGTACGATCTCGAGTCTGGACTGGTCGACGGCTACAAGGAAGATCCGTTGATCGACAATTGGATCGACGAGGTGCTGGAGATTCTGGGGTTCGGAACGAACGTCGAGACGACGCTGCCCGAGGGCGGGGGCTACGTCGACGTGTTGCTGTTCGAGGACACTCAGGCCCGCCGTGACGCCGCGGAAGTCTATCTCAGCACCGAGGACACGACCGACCTGTTCGACCGCGGCGTGGGGCTGGTCGAGGCCAAGCAGTGGGACGCCGACTTCACGACTCGCTTCAGCGATCAACGGCCGTATCGCAACGCTTCCCACCAGATCAAACACTACCTCGAGCGGACGCCCGAGCGGATCCAGTGGGGGGTCCTGACCAACGGTCGCAAGTGGCGACTCTACGGGACGAAGGATTACGAGACCCAGACCTACTACGAGATCGATCTGCCGGAACTGCTCGAGCGCGGCGACCTCGAGGCGTTCAAGTACTTTTACCTGTTCTTCCGGCCGGAAGCGTTTCGCGAGTCCGGGGGGACGACCTTCCTCGATTCGGTCCGGTCCGAAAGCGAGACGGTCGCCCAGGAACTCGGGGAGGACCTGCAGGACAACGTCTTCACCGCGTTGCGAGTGTTGGGTCGGGGCTTCGCCGAGACGAACGACCTTGCCATCGAGCCCGGGGACGACGACGGGCTCGCGGAACTGAAAGAGCAGTCGCTGGTGTTGCTGTATCGGTTGATGTTCGTCCTCTATGCCGAATCGCGCGGGCTGATCCACCCCGAGGGCGGGGACGCGGTCGCGGAGTACGAGGAGAACTTCAGTCTGGACGAACTGCGCCTCGAGATCCACGAGGAGATCGGCGAGGTCGACGAGGGCTTTGCCGACGCCTACAGCGACCACTCGACGACGATGTGGAGCCGCCTCGAGGACCTGTTCCGGCTGATCGACGAGGGTGAGGAATCGCTGGGGATTCCGCCGTACAACGGCGGGCTGTTCAACCGGGACAAACACGAGTTCCTGGCCGACCACGAGGTCAGCAACCGCTATCTCGCGGAGGTCATCTACCGGATTTCGACGACGGAGAACGACGAGGGACGGTACGTGTTGGCCGACTACGCCGACCTCGACACGCGGCATCTGGGCAGCGTCTACGAGGGGCTGCTCGAGCATCAGTTCCGGATCGCGGCCGAGGACTACGCCGCGGTCGCGGCAGACGGCGGGCAGGTCTGGAAACCCGCCACGGAGGTATCGGTGGCGGAGGCGGTCGAAACCGTCGACGAGGGCGGACTCTACGTCGTCAACGACGAGGGCGAGCGCAAGGCCACGGGGGCCTACTACACGCCGGACTACGTGGTGACCTACATCGTCGAGGAGACGGTCGGCCCGCTGGTCGAGGAGATCAAAGACGACCTCGAGTCACAGGGCTTCGAGCCCGGTACTCACGAGTATCTGGGGGCGTTCTACCGGCGGGTGACGGACCTGAAGCTGCTGGATCCGGCGATGGGCAGCGGCCACTTCCTCACGCGGGCGACGGAGTACCTGGCCCAGCAGGTCATGGAGGAGGTGCGCGAACTCGAGGAGGCGACGGCCTTCGACGAGCAGCGGGTGCGCCGGGACGTGGCCAAGGAGTGTATCTACGGCGTCGACTTAAACGGGATGGCCGTCGAACTCGCGAAGCTCTCGATGTGGCTCGAGACCCTCGCTGCGGACCAACCGCTTGCCTTCCTCGATCACCACCTCAAGGCGGGCAACTCGCTGGTCGGCTCGGACGTGACCGAGGTCCTCTCGAGCGAGCACGCCGACGACGACGGGCAGTTGACGCTGCAGCAGGCGCTGGCCCGCGTTCGCCAGGACACGCTGGAACACGTCATGGAGCGCATGCAGGAGTTGCTCGAGATCGACAACGAGTCGCTCGAGGACGTCAAGTCGATGGAGGAGATCTACGACGAGGTGCGGGGCGACGCGTTCTACCAGCGGCTGTTCGAGGTGGCGAACGTCCACACCGCCGAGCAGTTCGATCTGGACGTGCCCGAGGGGGCCTACGAGCGGCTGGCGCGGGCGATCGACGACGACGAGGCGTGGGCCGAGATGCGCGAGGAGCCGTGGTTCCAGACGGCGCAGTCGATGAGCAGCGACGAGGCCTTTTTCCACTGGGAGCTGGAGTACCCTGAGGTGTTCTTCGACGATGATGGGGAGAAGCGTGAGGGGGCAGGATTTGACGCCGTAATTGGGAACCCACCATACGTGAAAATACAGGAACTACGACAAACCGTCCCCGAGCAAGCGAATTATCTCACTAACTCGTATCAGTCTGCAACCGGGAATTTCGATCTCTACGTATGCTTTACCGAAAAAGGACATCAGTTGCTAAGTGATAGTAGCAACCTCGGTTATATCGAACCTCACAAATTCTTCCAAGGGAATTTCGGGGAAGGTCTGAGGGAATATCTCTCGGAACATAACGCACTCAAGAAGATCGTCTCATTCGGGGATTCACAGGTGTTCGAAGCAGCTACGATCTACACATGTTTGCTGTTCCTCTCGAAATCACCTCAAGAAGAGTTCGAATATACGGAAGTTGATACTGAAGTACTGGAAGGCTCCGAGAATATTGAACTAAACACGATCAGAGCAGACTACGGTGCTGACTCGTGGGCATTCAACTCCGCAAGGGTCGCTAGTGTCCTCGAAACAGTCGCTGACGCAGGCCCAGAGCTACAAGAAGTCAGTGAAAAAGTGTTTCAGGGCATTGCTACCAGTGCAGATGCCGTCTACATTTTGGAACCAGTAAGTGAGCCGGATGATGGTGAGATTACTGTTAAGAATCAAGAAACTAATGAGACACACACGCTGGAAACAGGACTTCTCAAACCGATGCTCAAAGGGAACGACTCCGACCGTTATCGCCGGGTCGATCCCCGTTTGAAAGTTATCTTCCCATATGAGATTTCCGAGGACAACTCCGAAGCGGAGTTCGTCTCGAAACAACGGCTAGAACAGAAGTATCCGAAAACATACGAGTATCTTTGCAGCCACGAAGAAACACTACGTCAAAGAGAAAGCGGAAAGATGGACCATGACCAGTGGTGGGATTACGTCTATCCGAAGAATCTACTGGACTACGAAAGAGAATACATAATCACGCCACGACTCGGTAATCAGCCGGAATTTACGCTAAAGCCAGGCAGCATATATCATAACACAGACATAGAGGGGATCCCGCTTGAGGAAAACTGTAGCTTGGATCCGAAATACGTCCTCGCGTTATTGAATAGTAACATCTTCTGGTTTTTCATGGTTAATACAGGATCAACCTTTAGAGGAGGATACTACACGTTTCGAAGTGAATATCTCTATCCTTTCTCAATCGCGAGAGGAAATAAAGACATCAATATTGACGAATCGATCCCTAACGAAATCGAAGAGTCATACATCGAGTATTTAGAGGGAGTGATAGACCGCGAGCAAATCGTTCAAACACTGTTTTCCGAGGAGGCTGAATTTGATGTTCAGCATGAGTGGCTTTGCCATCTATCTGAGAAAATCATGTCTCATAATGACATCCTAGATTCATTAACGCTAGATCCACTTGAGTATCTCGCGAACTATTCGGAAGGTCCTTCACTTGATAACGCTGGCTTCTACCAACCACCGAAGACCGCACCGACTGACTCGATTCTCTACGAGACTGCGGAAGAACGTGATAATCTCCGTATTGGTTGTGTTGAGATTCGACGGCCAAGCCATGATACCGTTGTTGTTACCGCTACTGCTCGCTACAAGCCAGACAATGAATCGGACTATGAAACTGACCGATGGGGCTACACTGAAACCGATCCTATCGAAGCATTCCGTCTAACTGATCTCGGCGAGCTTGAGGCCGATCTCATCGAAGTGTTTGTCCCTGTTGCCGTAGAAGAAGCCAACGGTTTTGCGAACTTCCGAGAGACTGCAACAAAAACCAATTCTCCTGTAGACCGGCTGAAAGCGCTTACTCTTCCTGAGATAGACAGTGTAGACACCGAATTGGGGCACTATCTCGAGACGAAAGAACGTGCCGAGGAACTCGAGGCAAAGATCGAAAAGACCGACGAGCTGATCGACGAGATCGTCTACGAACTGTACGGGCTGACCGACGAGGAAATCGAGATCGTCGAGGAGGCCGTCGGCGAATAGCTCCTGTCAGTACCCAGTAGCACCGCTCGAGGCGAGGGCCATCCGAAAAATCGAGACTCGAGCCCCGCTTACGGACCGACCGGCCGACCGACGATGCCGACGGAGAGGTGGTGTGTCGAATGGTGGATTCGCCCGCGACGGCCGACCGGCCGGCTGACCGCCGAGGCTCGAGCCGACCCGGCTACTCGAAGCCTACGAACGTCGCCGGCGGCACCGAACAGCCACAGGGCTGGAGGGTACTCGAGTCGGGGCCGGTGACGACCGACACCGTCACCGGCTCGCCACAGCGGGGACAGTCCGGCAGCGACCAGTCGTTGTCCGACTCCCGGTCGCTCGAGCGGTCCCTAGCCATCGCGATCACCGCGTGCGGCGCGCAGCGTCGAGACTCGTCGCGTCGGGCGATTTGTGCGTCGTGCGGGACGTTTATATCCCGGAAGTAGTAACGTAATCATGGCAACCGAATCCCAGTGGGGGATTTGGAAGCCAGTCTCGGGTGCTATGACACCCGGGGCATTTCGATGCGCCCCCTGTTTCGGAGCCTGACTTCCAGTTAGTACGTTTAGCTGTTCGGACTTATATCTACTGTTGGCGCGGTGGAAGAGAGGTCGCTCGAGCGATCCCGAGCGGCGCGTCCCGGCGGGCCTCGAGCGTCGCCGTTTCCGGACGCCGGGTGGCGACCTCGAGGCGGCCCGTCGCGATCGAGCGGCCAGCCACAATCTATATCCGCGTCGTCGCGAGAGAGGGGGCATGAGCATTCGGGACGGGCCCCGCTCTGGGGGCGTCTCGATGGACGAGATCCGCGTCCTCTGCGTGGACGACGACCCGCAGTGGGCCGTGAAGATCGCCGAGTTGCTGGACCGACGCGACGTCGCCATCGACACGCTCAGTGCCACCAGCGCCAGCGAGGCCCTCGAGTACCTTGTCGACCGCGAGATCGACTGTATCGTCTCCGAATACGACCTGCCCGACGCCGACGGGCTGGCGCTGCTCGAGGATGCCCGCTCGGAAGTCGACTCGATCCCCTTTCTGCTGGTTACGGGCTCGGGCTCGGAAGCGATCGCGAGCGAGGCGATTTCGGCCGGCGTCACCGACTACGTGCGGAAGGCCGACGACCCGGAGCGGGACGCAGCCCTCGCCGACGCGGTCGTCGACGCCGTCGAGGCGGCCCAGCGCCGCCGGGAACGCGAGCGACAACTCCACGCCGTCGAAACCGCACAGGAAGGGGTCAGCATCCTCGACTCGAGCGGCCGATTCGTCTACGTAAACCGGGCCTACGCCGACCTCTATGGCTACGAGCCGGCGGAGCTGATCGGCGAACACTGGGAACTGATTTACCCGGACGACGAGGTCGCGACCGCCCACGAGGAGATCATCCCGACGGTGATGGCCGAGGGCGAGTGGTATGGGGAAACGACCGGGCTCCGGGCCGACGGCACCACCTTCGTCGAGGCCCACTCGCTGTCGACGACGGGCAACGGCGATCTCATCTGTACGGTTCGGGACATCACGGACCGCAAGGAACGCGAACGCGATCTCGAGCGCTACGAGACGATCATCGAGGCGCTTGGCGATCCGGTCTACACGGTCGGCGACGACGGACGCTACACCTACGTCAACGACGCCTACGCCGAGATGACCGGCTACGAGAAAGACGAGATCGTCGGCGAGCCGATCTCGTTCCTGCTCGACGACGAGTCCGTCGAGCGCGGGGAAGCGACCGTCGGCTCGCTGCTGTCCGCCGATACCGAGGGCCGCCAGTGTACCTACGAGATCACCATCGAGACGAGCGACGGCGAGCGGATTCGGTGTGAGGACAACGTCTCGCTGTTGCCCCTCGCGGACGGCGCGTACCGCGGCGTCGCCGGCGTCGTCCGCGATATCACCGCCCGCACCGAGCGCAAACGCGAACTCGAGGAGTACGAGACGATCCTCGAGACGATCCCGGACGAGGCCTATCAACTCGACGCCGAGGGCTACATCACGAAGGTCGTCCCGCCGAGCAACGGCGAGGTGACGACGACCGGCTACCGACCCGAGGAACTGGTTGGGGAACACGTCTCGCTGATCATGGACGAAGACGACATCGCCACCGCCGAAGCGGAGATCAGGGCCCTGCTGGCCGATCCGGACCGCAATCACGCCTCCTTCGAGATGGAGACGGTCACGAGAGACGGCAGGCGACGCCCCAACGAGAACCACATCTCGATCCTGCCCTCCGACGAGGACGGCCGCTTTCAGGGGACCGTCGGCGTCCTGCGGGACATCAGCGACCGCAAGGAACGCGAGCGCGAGCTAAAGGCCCAGAACGAGCGCCTCGAGCGTTTCGCCAGCATCGTCTCCCACGACCTCCGGAACCCCCTAAACGTCGCGCAGGGCCGCCTCGAGCAGGCCCGCCGGACCTGCGACTGTGACGAGACCCACCTCGAGGAGGTCGCGTGGGCCCACGACCGGATGGGCGTGTTGATCGAGAACATCCTGACGATCGCGCGCGATCGGGATCCACAGCCCGACCCGGAGCCGATCGATCTCGCGGCGATCGTCGACGACTGCTGGGATCACGTCGACACCGGGACGGCCGCGTTGCGGGTCGACACCGACGCCGTCGTTCGGGCCGATCGGGCGCGGCTCAAGCAGTTGCTCGAGAACCTGCTTCGCAACGCCGTGGATCACAGCGACGTCGGCCCCGCGGGCCCCGACGGCGACGGGGACCGCTCCGGCGTCACGATCACGGTCGGCGACCTCGCGGGCGGGGACGGCTTCTACGTCGCGGACGACGGCCCGGGAATCCCGCCCGACGAACGCGAGCGGGTCTTCGAGAGCGGCTACTCGAGCGACGGGGACGGGACCGGCCTCGGGCTCGCGATCGTCGAGCGGATCGCGGCGGCCCACGGCTGGACGGCGACGGCGACCGAGAGCGCGGCCGGCGGCGCACGGTTCGAGCTGGCCGATGTCGACTCGGTCGGCCGGTGACGGCGACGAGGAGAAATCCTTTTGCGGGACCCCTACACACGTCGAGGTATGAGCAACGATTGGCCAGTCGATCCCGACGGCGAGGAGGGCAGCGAGGGGATGCGCAAGTTCGACATGCGGATCATCGCGGACAAGGTCGACGAGGAGGAGGACTTCCCGATGGTGCGCGACGAGTTCGTCGAGGAGTACGGCGACTATCCCGTCCGAATCAACCACGAGACGGTCGTCGCGCTCAGCGACATCTTCGAGTACGTCGAACCCGCGGAGTTCGAGACGATGGTCGACATGCACAAGGCCGTCGGCGCGGCGATGCGCGAGGGCGGTTTCTGGAAGTACCACCCACACGGCAAGGACCCGGAGAAGGTCCACGCCTGATCGGGCGCCCGTACCATCACGAATCTGGATTACGTATCACTTATACGACGGCGTTCGAAAGGAACGTTCACAGTGACTAACACGCAGGTAACGCTCGTTCAGATCGACAACTACGGCCCCTGGACCGTGACCCCGGAGCCCCGCCGGGAAGCGGACCTCCAGACCATGCAATCCCGACTGTACGCCGACATCTCCCAGTTCGTCGGCAACCGCGACGGCTACACCTTCTTCACCCGGTTCGACAACATCATCGCCGTCACGAACGGCTGCTCGATGGAGGACCACGCGCTCCTCCAGGAGTCGGTCGGCAACCGATACCCCGTGACGCTCAGTCTCGGCGTCGCGACCGGCCGCAGTCCCGTCCAGGCGCTGTCGGACGCGACCGAACGCCTGCAAGACGCCGGCAGCGCACAGGACGAGGACCGCCGGGAGTGTCTCGAGGGACGGGCCATCGACGAGGAGTTCCGGGCCGACGAGGACGTCCAGATCGCCCACTTCGACGTGATCAACGCGACCGGCAACTACACGGACGAACTCAACGCCTTCGACACCTTCATCGAGATCGAGCAGGGCTATGCGGAACTCATGCGCCACATGCGCCACGCCCACGACAGCCTCTCCTTCTTCGTCGGCGGCGACAACGTCATCGTCGTCTGCCCCGATCTCGGGACCGCCGACTACGAGGAGGCGGTCACACACGTCGCGGACGCCGTCGGCGTCGAGATGCAGGTCGGCGTCGGTCGCGGGAAGAGCGCCCACGAGGCCGGCTACGACGCCAAACACGCCCTCGAGACCTGTCGGGCCGACGGGACGCGGGTCGAACTCGAGTGGGAGAACGCCTGAGTTCGGGAGTTAGAGAACTTCGCTCCCGATTTTCTTAAGTGTGGTGGAGGTAGCTTTTAGCCCGTCCGTGTGATCCGTACACGTATGGAATCGGAACTGTCCGTCAGGGACGTGCTGACGAGCGAGTACGTCGGCGTCAGCGAATCGGATACCGTGCTCGACGTGGTGCGGCTCATGCGCGAGGAACGGACCAGCTGTGCGCTGGTCGTCCGGGGCTCCGAGCCCGTCGGCATCGTGACCGAGTGGGACGTGCTGGGGCTGATCGCCGACGAGGGCGATCCGACCGAGACGACCGTCGACGACGTGATGACGACCCCGGTCATCGCGGTCGATCCCGAGACGTCGCTGACCGACGTCGCGACGACGATGGCCCGTCAGAACATCCGCAACGTCGTCGTCGACGGCCCCGACGGGATCGTCGGGCTCGTCACCCAGCGCGACGTCATCGCGGCCGCCAGCTCCTTCCAGGCGACGATGACCCCCGCCCGCTCGAGCGAGCCGCCGATCGATCGCGACCGCGGCATCGCCGAGCCCGCGACCGCGCCCCCCGCCGGGGAGGGCGAGGCTGCCGTCCTCCCCAACGGCGGCGACGAGTACACCACCCAGGGCGTCTGCGAGGCCTGTGGCTCGCTCGCTGACGCGCTGTGGGACGCCAACGGCCAGCTGGTCTGTTCGGACTGTCGGACAGTGTAGGCCGCTCTCGGAATTCACAACTGCGTGTGGTGTGTCATCAGTCAACGCAGACTATCTCTCCGATAGAAAGACCTTTCGGGTGCCGCAGTGGACTGACCGGTAATGATCGCGACCCTCGACGACCTGGACGTCGAAGGGACTACCGTCGGTGTTCGCGTCGACGTCAATAGTCCGATCGACGACGATGACACGCTCGCGGACGACGCCCGCCTGCGCGCCCACGTCGATACCCTCGCGGAACTGCTCGAGCGGGACGGTCGGGTCGCCGTCCTCGCCCATCAGGGCCGACCCGGCGGCGACGAGTTCGTCTCCCTCGAGTCCCACGCCGAACGGCTCTCGGAACTGCTCGGGCAGCCGGTCGACTACGTGGACGCCACCTTCACCGACGCCGCCCGCGAGGCCGTCAGGGACCTCGAGGACGGCGACTGCGTCGTCCTCGAGAACACCCGCTTCTACAGCGAGGAGTACATGGAGTTCGAGCCGGAGCGGGCCGCCCGGACCCATCTGGTCGAGGGCCTCGAGCCGGTCTTGGACGCCTACGTCAACGACGCCTTCGCGGCGGCACATCGCTCCCAGCCCTCGCTGGTCGGACTGCCGACCGTCCTCCCCAGCTACGCCGGCCGGGTCATGGAGTCCGAACTCGACGTACTGGGCTCGATCGAGGAGACCGACGAACCCCGCGTCTACGTCCTCGGCGGGGCGAAAGTCTCCGACTCCATCGACGTCGCCTGGTCGGTCCTCGAGAAGGGGCTGGCCGATCACGTCCTCACGGCCGGCGTCGTCGGCAACGTCTTTCTCATCGCCGACGGCGTCGACCTGGGCGACGCCAGCTCCGATTTCATCTACGACCAGGGCTACTGGGACGAGATCGACCGCGCCGCGGACCTGCTCGACGCCCACGGCGACCGGATCGCGCTGCCCCGCGACGTCGCCGTCGACCGGGACGGCGGCCGCCACGAACTCGGCGTCAACGCCCTTCCGCCGGGCGACGGCGAATCCGCCATGGACATCGGCGGGTCGACCCTGGAGTACTACCGGCGCGTCCTCGAGGACGCCGAAACCGTCATCCTCAACGGCC
Source organism: Natrinema thermotolerans (assembly GCF_031165565.1). Lineage (NCBI taxonomy): Archaea > Methanobacteriati > Methanobacteriota > Halobacteria > Halobacteriales > Natrialbaceae > Natrinema > Natrinema thermotolerans. Next base: position 704,793 of record NZ_CP101873.1, read on the forward strand.
CCGCCGGCGTCTTCGAGGACGACCGCTTCGAGACCGGGACACGACAGCTCTACGACGCCGCGACCGACATTCCCACGAGTATCGTCGGCGGCGGCGACACCGCCTCGGCGCTTCGCCAACTCGGCGTCGAGGGCTTTTCACACGTCAGCACCGGCGGCGGCGCGGCCCTCCGGATGCTCACCGCCGAATCCCTGCCCGCCGTGACCGCACTCGAGAATGCCCCCCAACAACCCGCAGCCGACGATTGAACTCGCCACGCGGGCCGACCTCGACGCTCTCACGGAACTCTGGGTCGACCTCGCCCACGACCAGCGCCGGTACCAGTCGGCGGTCCGCCCCGAGGCCAACCGCGAGGCCATGCGGGAGACGCTCGGTGCCTATCTGGTCAGCGACGGCCTGTTCGTCGCCCGCCTCGAGGGCGCGATCGTCGGCTTCGTCTCGGTGACGGTCGAACGCGGCACCCTCGAACTCGACACCACGCGCGGCCTGCTCTCGAACATCTACGTCCGGCCGGCCTACCGGGGACAGGGGATCGGCACCGCCCTGCTCGAGGCCGCCGAAGCGTCGCTCGCCGACCGCGGCGTCGACGAACTGCTGCTCGAGGTGATGGCGGACAACGAGGCCGCCCGTCGGTTCTACCGCCGCCACGGCTATGATCCGTTCCGCGTGTCGATGACGCGCTCGCTCGCGGACCGCGACGAAAACGATACACACTCAAAGGAGGACGGCTAACCCACGGCCTGCGCCAGGGGAGCATGGGCGGTTCATGCACTCGACTTGTAATCGAGACTTCCGGGGTTCAAATCCCCGCCCTGGCTTGGCTGCTGCGAACGATTTCGTGAGCAGCAGCCACGTCGACTGGGATTTGAAGCAGGGAGCTGCGCTGCTGCGACCGTGGTTCAAATCCCCGGCCTGGCTTTCTACCTCGCGTTCAAACCCCGCCACCGACCCGGTTCGGACCGTCGGTTGCTATCGGCTCCCGTCGAATGTCACGCGCTCGAGACGCGACCGAGCAGTGCCCCACGGAGCCGAGAGACGGCCGTCTCGCGGCGTCTCGGCCGTCGGTTCCGCCGGCGGCCTACCACAGTCCGAGCGCGCGACCGGTCGCGAGGACCGCGAACATCGCCAGTCCGAGCAGGATCAAAACCAGCGCTTCCGCCGAGACGGCGGTGACCAGGGCCCGAGCGACTCGAGTCGGACGACCGGTCGTCCGATCGAGGCGCCAATCGGCCCGCTCGTCGGGTGACACACACGCGGGTACGGGCGGGGACGACTAAAAGCTGTCCGCGGGACGCGGCGGTCGGCGACGCCCCGACGGACTACTCGAGGAACCGGGTTCGAACGTCACCGGTCGGCAGCAGACACTGTTCTTTCTGCCCGAACCAGCGATAGCGACGGGCCGCGACGAAGTCGTAGGCGCGGTCCCGGATCGGGCGCGGGAGATACCGCAGTGCCGACAGGAGGGCGTAGACGCCGCCGAGGTGGGCCGCGATCCGAGCCACGGCCGCGGACTTGACGTAACAGTCGTCGCCCTCGACCAGGACGATCGACTCCAGCGCGTCCGTCGGCAGGTCGTGAGCCGCGAGCAGGTCCTGACCGACGTCGGACTGGAGGGACGCGAAGTGGATCTTCCCCGCCGGATCCCGGGGGACGATGAACTGGACGACCCCGTTACAGAGGTTACAGACCCCATCGAACAGGACGATCGGACTCTCGTCCGGGACCTCGGTACTCATCGGACGGAACGCAGTAGGCAGCGGGGCCAGTTCAGCGTTCCGATCGGCCCCGTCTTCGAACGAGAAGTAATCGCACAAATAGCTGTTTCAGCTTGCACGAAGCATATTCCGTGCCGGTCGAGACGCCCGGACGTCTCTCCACGACGATGTCCCGACACCCCTCCATCACTGCCGTCCGCCGGCGACTCTCGAGCGGTGCCGATCGAGTCGCCGCCGGGATCGAACGCCGGTTCGCGATCGACGCGCGAGCGCTGGCAGCGTTTCGGATCGCGCTCGGACTCCTGTTGCTCGCCGACCTCGCGCTCCGGGCTCGAAACCTCGAGGCGTTCTACACCGACGCCGGCGTCCTTCCGCGCCGGGCCCTGTTCTCGGACTACTCGCAGGTGTACTCGCTGCACGCCCTCTCCGGCGAGGCGTGGGCGATCGCGCTGTTGTTCGTTCTAGCGGGCGGCGTCGCCCTCGCGATGACCGTCGGCTACCGGACACGTCTCGCGACGGTCTGCTCGTGGCTGTTGCTCGTCTCCCTGCACGCCCGGAACCCGATGGTCCTCAACGGCGGGGATGTGCTGCTTCGGCTCCTCGTGTTCTGGGCGATGTTCCTCCCGCTGAGCGAGCGCTGGGCCGTCGACGCGTACCGTCCCGAGACGGCCCGGGCGACTGTCTCGAACGTGGCGACGATGGCGCTGTTGCTCCAGGTCGTCGTCATGTACGTCTCGAACGCCATCCACAAGAGCCGGGGGGAGCTGTGGTTCGGCGGGGAGGCAGTCGCCTACGTCTTCAGCCTCGACTACATGTTCACGTACCTGCTCGGCGACGTCCTCACGGCCTATCCCGAACTGTTGCGGCTCATGACGTATCTGTGGGTGGCGTTGCTCGTCTGTACGCCGCTGTTGCTCCTCCTGACCGGATGGCCGCGAGCGGCGCTGGCTGGTGCATTCGCCGGAATGCACCTCGGAATGCTCGTGACGATGCGGATCGGGCTGTTTCCCCTGGTCGTCGTCGCCGCGCTCGTGCCCTTCTTCCCGCCGGTCGTCTGGGATCGGTTGACGGCGGCGGTCGTCCGAGCCGGCCTTGCCGGGCCGCTCCGAAACGCGGTGGAACGACTGCGGCGGTGCCGTCCCGAGCGGTCGATGGCCGACGTGGTCGGGGCCGCCGTCGTGCCGTCGCATCGGTTCCTCACCGCCGGCATCGCCCGCGGCCGGTCGCTGCTATCGACGGCCGTTCCAGCGGTCTTTCTCGTCCTCGTCGTTCTCTCGAACGCCCAGGCACTGGGATACACGCAGGTGCCCGACGCCGGCGAGACCGCCCTCGAGGCCACCGAGACCGACCAGTCGTGGCGGATGTTCGCCCCGGAACCGCTTCGGACCGACGGCTGGTTCCACGCGCCGGCCGACCTCGAGAACGGCTCTCGAGTCGACGCCATGCACCGGTCCGCGGTCAACTGGAACCCACCTCCGAGCCACGAGGACGTCTACCCGACCACGCGGTGGCGGAAATACCTCGCCAACGTGGAGAGCGGGGACAACGAGAACCACCAGTCGTACGTATCGAACTACCTCTGTGAGCGGTGGAACGACGACCATCGGACGGACATCGAGCGCCTCGAACTCTACTACATGGCCCAGGAGTCGGAACCGTACAACGAGACCGAACCGGTCACCAGCATCAAACTGCGCGAGTACGACTGCGACGGCGCGTTCGTTCAGGACTGAGACGGGTCGCTGTACCGGTGGTCCAGTGGGGACGCCGACGCTACTCGTCGACCGGCCCCGTCGCGACGCGGGCCTCGCCGGAGACGGCGTCGACGTGGACGTGAACCGGTCCCGCGTCGGTCTCGAGGGGAACGATCCACGAGGCGCTGGTCCGGTGGGGCTGGTCGGCCAGCGCGAGACCGTCGTATCCCTCGTTCGCGGCGGTCTTGCGGGCGATGTCCGCGGCCTCCTCGGCGTCGTCGATACGGATGTCGTCGGTCAGTCGGACGGTCACCACGGGGGCGTCGGCCATGCGGACGATCCGTTCGGTGACGCTCCCGACCAGGACCCGGTCGAGCCCGGTCCGGCCCTGCGTCCCCATCACGATCATGTCGATATCGTTCTCGTCGGCGTACTCGAGGATCGTCTCGTGGGGGACCCCCTGTTCGACGGCCGTCACGGCCGCTACGCCCTCGCGGTCGGCCTCGGCCGCGACGCGCTCGACTGCGCGCTCGGCCGCGGGAATCGCCTCGTCGGTCTGTAGCGTTCCGAGCGGGCCCTCGGGGACGATCGATAGCGCGTGGACCGTCGCATCGAACCGGTCGGCGATCGCCAGCCCGTGCGTGATCGACCGGCGGGTGCCGTCGCTCCCGTCCGTCGGGACGAGGATGTCCTGATACATCGCTGTCCGGGGGTTAGGAACGCGGCCCTAAATACCCTCGAGTCGATGCTCACGGGCCGGTGACGATCCACACGGGCCGCTGGTTGCCCCCTCGAAACGACGAGGGCGTATCAGCGATCGGGAGTACTCAGATCGATTATCGATGGTAAGCGATCCCGGCGCGCTCTCCGAACGATGTAAATCTTTTTTACGGTACGCGCGAACGTACCGCACGGACTATGACAAATCTTGTCACTAATCTCGCGGCCGCCGTCGAGGAACACGGCGACAACACCGCGATCGGCTATCAGGGGACGGAAACGAGCTACGAGGAGTTCTGGGGGCAGACGGGTGCCTTCGCGACCGCGCTCGAGGAGCGCGGACTGGGCGCGGGCGACCGCGTCGCGCTCTATCTGCCGAACGTGCCGCCGTTCCTGATCGGGTTCCACGGGACGCTACGAGCCGGCGGGGTCGTCGTCCCGATGAACCCGCAGTACAAGTCCCGCGAGATCGGCCACCTGCTCGGCGACAGCGAGGCCAAGGTCGTCGTCGCGCTCGCCGACCTCGTCCCCTTCGTCAACGAGGTCCAAGACGAGACGAGCGTCGAACACGTCGTCAGCATCGGCGGCGAGGCCGAGGGCGCGGTCACGCTCGAGGAGTTCCTCGAGCCGGGCGATCCCGATATCGTGGACCGGGCCGACGACGATGTGGCGGTCCAGCCGTACACCTCCGGGACGACGGGCCAGCCGAAGGGCGTCCAGCTCACCCACAACAACCTCGCGTCGAACGCGAACTCGGCCGCGAAGCTCATTCCCGATGGGATCCGCGCCGACGACAAAGGACTCGGCGTCCTCCCGTTGTTCCACATCTACGGGATGACCGTCACGATGAACGCGACCCTGTTCAACGGCGGTGCCTTCTACCCGATGCCCGAGTGGGACGCACAGGACGCCGTCTCGCTGATCGAGGACGAGCAGTTGACGATTATGCACGGCGTGCCGGCGATGTACAACGACGTTATCAACCAGCCAAACGCCGAGGAGTTCGACCTGTCGTCGGTACGGCTCTGTGGCGTCGGCGGCTCGGGCATTCCGGTCGAGGTCCTGCGCCAGTTCGAGGAGCTCTACGAGCCGAAGATCTACGAGGGGTACGGCCTGACCGAGACCAGCCCGATCACCCACTTCAACAGCCCGATCGACGGCCGACGCGTCGGCAGCATCGGGAAGACCGTCCCCGGCGTCGACTCGAAGGTCGTCGACGACGACTTCGAGGAGATCCCGCCAGTCGAGGAGGGGCCGATCGACGAGGAGGAGGCCGACCTCCGGGAGATCACCGGCGAGATCGTCGTCGCCGGGCCGAACGTCATGAAAGGCTACTACGGCCTGCCCGAGGCCAACGAGGAGGCGTTCACCGAGGAGGGCGGCCGGACGTGGTTCCACACGGGCGACATCGGCTACCACGACGAGGACGACTTCTTCTACGTCGTCGACCGCGAGAAACACATGATCGTCACGGGCGGGTACAACGTCTACCCGCGTGAAGTCGAGGAACTCCTCTTCGAACACGAGGACGTCGCCGACGCCGCCGTCGCCGGCATCCCCGACGAGCGCCGCGGCGAGACCGTGAAAGCGTTCGTCGTCCGCACGCCCGACGGCGACGTGACCGAGGAGGAGATCAAGCAGTACTGTCTGACTAACCTCGCGGAGTACAAACACCCCCGCGAGGTCGAGTTCGTCGACGAACTCCCCCGAACGACCACCGGGAAGGTCCAGAAGTTCAAACTTCGCGAGCAGGAGGGTGACGACTGATGGCGCTCGGTGACGCAGTCCTCCTCGATCTCGAGGCGGACGGAGCCGCGACGATCACGCTCAACCAGCCCGACCGCCGAAACGCGCTCTCCGAGGAGATCAGCACCGGGATCTCCGAGGCCCTCGACGAGATCGAGGGCAGCGACGCCCGCGTCGTCGTCTTACAGGGCTCCGGCGGGTCGTTCTCCGCCGGCGGCGACATCGAGCGGATGACCGAGGCCATCGAGGACGACGTCCCCGCGGACGATCGGGTACGCCGCCTCGAGCGGTCGACGAACGAACTGATCGGGCGACTGGTCGAGTTCCCGATTCCGACGGTGGCGCTGATCGACGGGGCCGCCGTCGGTGCCGGCGCGAACCTCGCGATCGCGTGTGACATCCAACTGGCCAGCGAGGACGCCGCCTTCGGTTTCGTCTTCCGACAGGTCGGCCTGAGCGTCGACGCCGGAACCTCCTATCTGCTGCCCCGGATCGTCGGCGAGAACGTCGCCAAGGAACTCGTCCTGACCGGCGACATCTTCGGCCCCGAGCGTGCGGCGGATCTCGGGCTGGTCAACCACGTCTACGACGCCGACGAGTTCGACGACCGGGCCGACGCGTTCGTCGAAAAAATCGTCTCTGGGCCACCGATCGCCTTGCGCCACGCCAACCGGCTGGTCGGCGAAGGGCTGAACAAATCGCTCGAGCAGGCCCTGACCGACGAGGCGGTCGCACAGGGGATCGTCTTCGAAACCGAGGATCACGCCGAGGGCGTCTCCGCCTTCCTCGAGGACCGCGAGCCCGAGTTCGACGGACAGTAGGGAGTCGGCTTCGGGTTTTAGTTCCCCCTCGAGTCACTCGCCCCGGGCTGACCCGCCCAGCGGAACCAGCCTCGAGACCCGCGCGTTCTCCTTAAGCCGGAGGCCGCCACCGGCCACCGTCAGCGGGATCAAGGGCAGGTGATCCCGGACCTGCATCGACGGATGCGAGCCGCCCCGGGCGAGCAGTTCGTTGCGCGGCTGGAGCTGTACCGGCTCCTCGAGGTCGGTCAGGAACTCGTTGTGCTGGATCACGTACTGGCCGCCCGCGAGGTGCCACCAGCCGTACTCGTCGTCGGGGGCCTCGAGTTCGGTGGGCACGGGCTCGAGGTCGGCGTCGGTGAGTTCGTCGCCGCCGAAGTCGATCCGGCCCGGCGCGGCCACCTCGTAGACGGCACCCACCGTCAGGTCGATCCCGTGATCGTTGACCTGTACCGGTTCGTAGACGAGGTTGTCGACGGCGTCTGCGAGGGGGTGATCGGCGGACATGTCGGGTGAGACGACGGTGCCGAACGTCAAAAAGGATACTGTCAGCGTCGCTCGAGTCGCGGGGCTGCCCGAACCCAGTAAACTAGACCCCATATAGATTGCAATATATAAATATATGAATGAAATACTGATAACCCATCAATAGTTATTTGAGAAATGGTTTTCAACACACATGTCGATGCGCCCTCCACTCGACCGCCGCGATGTCTGTTACATCGCGATGGTACTCGTCGTTTCGAGCATCGTCGGTATGGCATCGGAACAGTCACCCTACCCGCTCCGTACAGACCTCATGTACGCCGTTGAGGGAAACGCCGTCACGGTATTCCAACCTGACCCGAGCCTTCTCCTGACCGCGCTGTTCGTCATCGTCTATCTTCTCGTGTACCCAGCGCTGCTTCTCGCCACGTATATTAGTTTGAAACATCGCCACGGCCGCACCCGGGCACTCGATTACGTCACCACGTACACGACCGTCCTCGTCGTGTCCATGCCGTTCTTCTACTTCGTGCCCGTCGGCGTCACCGGCTACTACCTGGACGGCGTCGAACCGGTACTGTACGAATCGACCGGCCCGATTCAGACCGTCATGAAAAACGTCGACACCCTCGAAAAGGCGTTCCCGAGCCTGCACGCTGGCCTCGCCGGAACTGCGGCCCTCTACGCACCCAGCGGCTACAAACGGCTCAGTTGGGCGGCCACCGGTGCCATCCTCGCCGCCACGGTATACCTCGGCGTCCACTGGCTCACGGACCTCGTCGTCGGCCTCGCTCTGGCGTACGGCTGCTACCTCGCCACGCCGACGATCCGGGCCTTCCTCGAACGCGTCGAGCCGCGGCCGGAACCGGTCACCGTCACCGACGACTGACCGCGTCGCGTGTCGCCTTCTCGGAGACTGTCAGTGGTTACTATAGTGTCCGGCGGTCGTATTCGCGTGTATGACCGACGTCCTCTCCGATGAGATCGCCCGGTTCGTCCGCGCGGTCGGTCCCGACCCCGACGAAACGCTGCTCGAGATGGACGAGTACGCCGCCGCCGAGGGCTTTCCCCACGTCGGCCCCGAAGTCGGCGCGTTTCTCCGACTGCTGGCCCGACTGACCGACGCCGAGCGGGTCTTCGAGTTCGGCTCGGGCTATGGCTACTCGGCCTACTGGTTCGCCGAGGCCCTGCCAGCGGACGGCGAGATCGTCCTGACCGAGGTCGACGAGGCGGAACTCGACCTCGCCCGCGAGTACATGGCCGCGGGCGGCTACGACGGGATCGCGACGTACGAACCCGGCGACGCGATGGAGACGGTCGACCGCTACGCCGGTCCGTTCGACGTCGTCCTGATCGACCATCAAAAGGAGCGCTACGCGGACGCGTTCGCGGCCGTCCGCGATGAGATACCGGTCGGCGGCGTCATCGTCGCCGACAACGCCATCACTGCGAGCGTCATCGAGTTCGACGACCTGCTGGCGTGGGCCGAGGGCGACGCCGTCGAGCCCAACGATCACACCCAGGGGATCATCGACTACCTCGAGACGGTCCGGGCGGACCCGTCGTTCGAGACGGTCGTCGTCCCGCTGGGCGAGGGAATCACGGTGAGTTACCGCGTCGAGTAACCGCGAGCGGCGGCGATCGGTACGCGGTCCGTCTCAGGGGCTACTGTAATCGGAGGTCTCGCCCTCGAGGACTGCGTCGTCGGCCGGGGCCGGCGAACCGTACTCCCGGAGGCCGAGAAAGAGCGTCGTGCCCGCGGCGGCCAGCAGCGTCGCCCACGTGACCGCGGTCACTGCGAGGACGGTCGCGGCGGCGGGTCCCGGTGCGACAGTACCGAGGGTCTCGAGGCCGGCGGCGTGACCGACGGCGGTCGTCAGAAACGCGAGCCAGAGGGCAAGCGCCGTCCGCGCGAGCGCCCGCCGGCTGACCGAGCCGGCGTGGCGGGCGAGGGCGTAGACGCCGACGACGGCCACGGTCGTCGCCGTGAGGGTCAGCCCGAGCCCGTCGACGGTGGCGTTCGCGACGCCGGCGACGGCGAAACAGGCCAGCGCGGCGGCGAGGCGAAAGCGGTCCGTCCCGCGTGGTGTCGAAGTCACGTCAGGCACTGCTTTGCCGGGTTGAATGGGTGATCGAATATATAGCTGTTGACTGGGGCCGGGCTCGAGCCACGATCCCCGACTCGCCGCCCGCGCGACGGGCTCACTCGGCCGAGCCGTCGGCGGCCGGCAGGGTGACGGTAAAGGTTGCGCCCTCGCCCGGCTCGGAGTCGACAGTGATCTGGCCGCCGTGGCGCTCGATGATCCGGTGACAGAGTGCGAGCCCGATCCCCGTTCCGGGGTGGTCCTCGTGGCTGTGGAGCCGCTGGAACACCCGGAAGATCCGGTCTTGATGCTGGGGATCGATCCCGATCCCCTCGTCGCGGACCGAGATCGCCCACCGGTCGCCGGTTCGTTCGGCGCTGACGTGAATTTCCGGTGGCTCGTCGCCGCTGTACTCGAGGGCGTTCGTGAGGAGGTTCTGGAACACCTGTCGGAGCTGACCGGCGTCGCCCCGGACCACGGGCAGGGACTCGACCGTGACCGTGGCGTCTTCCTCCTCGATCCTGAACTGGAGGTCTTCGCGGACGTCTGCGACGACGTCCGCGAGGGAAAGCGGCTCGAGGGGGTCCCCGCGGGTCTCGATGCGGGAGTACTCGAGCAGGCCGTTGATCATCTCCGAGAGCCGCTCGGCCCCGTCGACGGCGTAGTCGATGAACTCCTGGCCGTCCGCATCGAGGTCGTCGGCGTAGCGGCCCTCGAGCAAGCGGAGGTAGCTCGAGATCATCCGCAGGGGCTCTTGCAGGTCGTGGGAGGCGGCGTAGGCGAACTGCTCGAGGCGTTCGTTCGACTCCTCGAGTTTGCGCTGGTACTCCGTGCGTTCGGTGACGTCCTGAATGACGAGCATCCCCGAGGTGACCGCCCCACCGGTCCGAACGGGAAGGGTAGTTGCGCGGAGTTCCCGGCCGCGGTAGCCGATTTCGAAGGACCGCTGCTCGCCCTCGAGCGCGGCGCGGAAGTGGGGTTCGATCTCCGCGAGTAGGTCGTCGGGGTAGCGCTCGTGGATCGTCTGGCCGATCGTGGCCTCCCGATCGATGCCGATCTCACCGAGGAGACCACCGCCCGCGGCCGTATACCGCAGTTCCTCGTCGAACAGCGCGACGACGCCGTTCGGGAAGTTCTCGGCCAGCGTCCGGTAGCGCTGTTCGCTCTCCTCGAGTCGGCGCTGTCGCGCCTTCCGTTCGGTGACGTCCCTGACGACGCCGATCCGCTCGCGCCCGCGGTCGGCCGACGTGACCGACGTGACCGCCGCCTCTATCGAACGTCGCTCGCCGGATTTCGTCCGAAGATCCGCTTCGACGGTCGGCTCACCGGACTCGTCGGCGGCGATCTCCCGTGCGAGGGCCATCACGTGTTCGTCGACGACCAGCGAGGCGTGGCTCCCGAGCAGTTCCTCGCGGTCGTAGCCCGTCAACTCGACGTAGGCGTCGTTGACCATCGTGAACTCTCCCTCGGCGTCGAGGACGTAGATCCCGTCCTCGACCGTCTCGATGATCCGTTCGTACTGCTCGAGCTGTCGTTCCCGCCGCTTCCGCTCCGAGATGTCCCGAAAGTACACCGACAGCCCGGTCTCGGAGGGGTAGGCCTGAATCTCCATCCAGATGTCCAGTGACTCGGAGTAGCGCTCCCACGAGACCGGCTCCTGGGTCGCCATCGCCTCCCGGTAACGGTCGGCGAGACCCGAGCGCGTCCCGCTGGGGAACGCGTCCCAGATGTTCCGTCCGAGCAGCTCGTCCCGTGAGCGGCCCAGTAGCTCCGCGGCGCGGTCGTTGACGTGCGTGAAGCGCCACTCGTCGTCGAGCGCGTAGAAGGCGTCCGAGACGCGCCCGAGGATCTCGCTCAGCTCGGACTCGAGTTCGTGTTTGCGACGCTGGAGGCGCCGCTCCTGTTCTTTCAGTGCCGTGATGTCCTCGCCGGCGGAGACGACCCGCTCGACGTCGCCGTCGGGGCCGAACACGGGGACGGCGGTGATGGAGAACCACGTCCGCTCGCCCGACGCCGCCTCGATCGCCAGCTCCGCGTCGCGGACGGGCTCGCCGGTCTCCCTGACCCGCGCCGACGGGCCGCGATCGGGGCCGATCGGCTCGCCGTCGGCGTCGACGACGGGCCGTTCGGCGAGCAGTTCGGTCTCGCCGAGCGGCTCGCGATCCGCGAGTCCGAGCGCCGTCTGCGCGTGTCGGTTCGCCAGCACCGTCTCGCCCTCGGTGTCCTCGACCGAGACCGCCACCGGCATCGTCCGGAGCAGCGTCTCGGTCTGGAGCCGTTCGCGCTCGAGGCGCTGTTCGTGGCTGATCCGGTCGAACGTCGCCTCCAGACTCGAGGCGACGATCTTCGCCAGCGAGAGATCGGCCGCGTCGAAGGCCGCTCGCTCCTCGGCACCGATGATGACGATCCCGTGGTCGCCGATCGGGAGACAGATCTCGCTGTGGATCGGCGTCTCGGGGTTGTAGACGGCCTCGTCGGCAGTGACGTCGTCGTAGATCAGCGGCTCACCGGTCTCGAAGACCTGCCAGGCGATCCCCTCGCCCGCCTCGAACGTCGGCGGCTCGCCGAGGATGGACTCGGCCGAATCGGTCCAGGCGACCGGCTCGAGCGTCTCGTCGGCCGGCTCGTGGAGGAAGACGCCGTTGACCTCGAGCGCGAGGATGTCGGCGAGATGGCGACACGCCTGCTCGGCGACCGCCCGCCGCGTGCCGGTGGCGAGCCACTCGCGAACGGCCTCGTTGAGCCGCCGCAGCTGATAGGCCCGCCGGTGTCGGTCGGTCACGTCGTAGTAGAGTTCGAGCCGGCCGCCGGCGTACGGCCCCGACCGGATGGGCTTGCTCCGGTGTTCGAGCCAGCGTTCCTCGCGGCCCTCGTCCGACGTGACACGACACTCGAACCGTTCGGCGTCGCTGTTGTCGTCGTAGGTCGCGCCGACGATGTCGGCGAACCCGGCCGGTTCGGCGATCCGGTCGCTGATCACGTCGTCGATCACCGTCATCTTGTCCCGGCCGACGACGGTCGCCGCGTCGAGCCCGAAGTACCGCTCCGTCGCGTCGTTGATCCAGACGATATCGAACTCGTCATCGAGGACGAAGACGCCGACATCGGCCTCCTCGAGGACGGCCGTAATCGGTTCGAACGTCGAGGGCGGTCCCGCGGTGGCCGACGTCGCTTCGGACGCGGTGTCGAGTTCACGGACGAGCGCGATCGATCCCCGACTGCCGTCGGCGGCCGGAACCGTCCCGAGGCGAACCGAACAGGCCACAGTGGTCCCGTCGGCCGTCCGAACGGGGAACTCGAACGGGGCATTGTCGGCCGCGAGCGCGTCGGCACCCTCGAGCAGCCACGAGACGTGTTCGCCCCGGAGCGCCTCGTGCGTGTACCCGGTCAGCTCGAGCAGGTCGTCGTCGACGGCGACGATCCGGTCGTCGGCGTCCAGTTGGATCACGCCGTCGTCGACCGTCTCGACGAGCGTTCGGTACCACTGGCGGGCCGCCCGGCCGTCGCCCTCGTCCCACGGTGGCGAGCCCGCTGGTTCCGCCCGTTCAGTCATTGAGAGAGCAACGCCACTCCGACGGATAAGTGCAGCGCCGAGGGCTATCACGGCGGGGGCCGCATGCGGGCGCGGCCGTCGAACCGAAACACGGCGACCGGGCCGTTCCCGTCAGTCGTCGCCGGTGAGGACGCGCTCCTCGGGGCTCGGCCGACCCGGATGGATCCCGTACGTGGCGAACCCGTAGAGGACCGTCATCGCGACTGCACAGATGACCGTCGCACCCGCGAGCGACTCGACGGCGAGGCCGACGACGGGCCCGCGAAACGCCTCGCCGACGGCGGCCGCCGACTCGCCGTCGGGGGCCGCCGACAGCCCGTAGGGGAGAAACGTCGCGAACGCGACGAGCCACCATCGCGTTACCGCCCGTCGGAGTCCCACCGTGCCGGCGTCTCGGGCGGCGTCCGTGAGCGCGGCGACGCCGAGCGCGATCAGGAGCAGTGCCGGCAGCGTTCGAAGCGGGGAGTCAAAGCCGGTATTAACCGCGACGCCGACGGCGACGATCGCGACCGCGGCGACGCGCACCGAACGGGGCGGCCGATGGCCTGTCTCGGACATCCTGTCGCCCGGTAGCAACGGGTTGTACAAAACTCTCCCGACCCGTCCGTGTCGTCGCGCGGACGACGCGATCGCCGCGCCCCCGCGGCCACAACAAAGGACGTATTACCACTGCCGGTAACTCGAGGGTGAGAACGAATGCAGGACCGCGATCGAGTCTCCCTGACGGCACTCCGACGGTCGGTGGCGGCCGCTCGCGGCCGCGCGATCCGCGCCGCATCGCGGCTGCCCGGTGCCGAGACCGCCGGACGACTGGGGCGGCTCTGGCGACGACACGTCCGGGGCCGGCCCGACCAGTATCAGGCGTCGATCACCTTTCCGACCGGGCCCGACCGACCGGATATCGGCGAGATACAGGGCTGGATCGAGGCCCTCGAGTACGCGTTCGAGGGGCGGCTCGATGTCTACGCCCGACGGGGGCGCATCGCGGTCGAGACCGATCCCGTGTCGGCGGAGCTGTTCGACACCGAGGAGTTCGAGGCGATCTGCGATCGGATCGCGGACGGCTACGGCGGTTCCCACTCCCTCGCACATCTGCGGAAGTGGCGACGGAACGAGGGCCGGCTCGTGCGGGCCCACGTGATCGTTCCGGTCAAGCCGCTGTTTCCCCGCGATGAGGAACCGGCGACGGAACCCGCCGCGACCGCGCCGGCGGCCGGGTCCGACTGAGGACCGGGCGCAGCGTCGCTCGGCCGCCTGCGGTCGTCGCCCGCCCGATCAGTCGTCGTCGCTCGGCCCGGGGCCGGGCTCGCGGTCGGTACTCGGACTGCTGCCCGCGCGATCGCGGTCGCCGCTCCGCGACCGATCGCCGGTCGTATCGCCCTCGCTCGGCGTAACCTGACTCGTCCGATTCATCCAGTTATCGATGTTCTCGGCGACGTAATCCTTGCCGCCCCAGCCGAAGGCGACGCCCGCACCGATGGCGATCGCCGCGCCCAGCCCCCACGCGAGCGCTCGAGCGAACACGTAGAGGATGCCGACATCGATCCCCATCGTATCGAGGCCGATGACGATCGCGGTGAAGTAGAGGAACATCCGCGCGCCGGTCGCGAACCAGGTCGTGTAGGCCGTCTCGGTCGCGGCCCGGGTCCGTTCGATGGCGTCGCCGATGAAGTCCGCAACGACGAATCCGAAGGTGATCACCAGCAGACCGGCGACGAACGCGGGCAGGTACGAGACCGCCGTGGAAATCCACTCCGATAGCATTGCGATCGCGAGTGCGTTCGCGGCCGCGAGGATCGCGAGGCCGTAGACGAACCACTTCGCGAGCGTTCCGAAGGCGTGTGAGACCGCCCGTTCGGTGCCGCCGAGGATGCGTCCCAGTGGCGTCTCGAGGACCATCCGATCGAGTTCGACGCCGTCGGCGAGCCGGCGGACGACGCCGGCCGCGACGCGCCCGAGGACCCAGCCGATCGCGAGGATGATCAGCGCGCCAACCAGCCGCGGGAGGAACGTGACCAGCTCCGCGATCGGGTCCTGCAGCCAGTCGGGGACCTGTGCTTGAGCGGGGTACGGTGGGATCATGGACAGTGGGAGTTGGTGTCGTCCCGGCTTCGTAATTGAGTGCGTACGGATTGGTATCGAAATCAACCTGTTTCGGCGGCGGCCGCCGCGGCGATTGAAGTGTCCGTTACGGCGAATTGCGCGCTGGCCGTACCGTGCCGGTCCGATGGGATTTCCGAGCGGACCGGCGGTCGTGCCGGTCTCGATCGGGCGGGCGACCCGCGAGCCCGCGGGCGATAAACGGCTATTGGGGCCGATCGAACCAACGGCCGGAGACGTACCGGTACGCGGGCGACAGGAACGGTCGACCGCCACTGACCGAACATGTCCAGTTTCACTCATGGGCTGCCCCGGTGACGCGCCGCCGTCGGCCGGTGACGTCGGTTTCGAGGGCGGTGTCGCGGCCGGTCCGCCGAGGGTCGACGGAGCGACCGCCCGACGGGAGCGCCAGTGAACGGCGTCGGGCCCCGCGTTCGGTAATCCCGTTTTACCGAGATTGGGGCTGTAGCGGGCCGCGTTCGCCGGAACGGCGGCCTCACGCTTCACGTCCGCCGGTACCACAGCGCGGTCACGTACTGCCGTTATACCCACGCTTAGGAGGATCCGCGCACGAGGGGCAGTATGTACCTCGCCGACCACGCGTGGCCCGACCTCGAGTCGTACTTCGAATCGGAGTCGCTGGCGCTGGTGCCGCTGGGATCGACCGAACAACACGGCCCGCATCTGCCGGAGGCGACCGACCACCTGATCGGGGAGGCGTTCGCCCGCGAGGTGGCCGACCGGACGGGCTATCTCTGCACGCCGACGATCAACGTCGGCGTCAGCGGCCACCACCGGCAGTTCCACGGGACGATGTGGGTCGAACCGTCGGCGTTTCGCCAGTACATGGAATCGTTGACCCGGAACCTCACGACCCACGGGATCGACCGGGTGATCTACGTCAACGCCCACGGCGGCAACGTCCAACACCTGCGCGAGGTCGGGAGCCGACTCCGACAGGAGGGCGTCGCCTACGCCATCGAGTGGATGTGGGACGAGTCGATTCCGGACCTGGTCGACGACCTCTTCGAGCAGAACGGCCCCCACGGCGGGCCCAAGGAGACCGCGATGATCCAGTACCTCGAGCCGGAGTTGGTCCACGACGACCGCCTCGAGGAGGCCAGAGACACTGGGGTCCCGAGCGTCGAGGACGCCGACACGGTCAAACACGGCTCGCGGACGTTCTTCGACGCGGCCGACAACACCGACAACGGCGTGTTTGGCGACCAGACGGACGCCTCGGCCGAGAAGGGCGAGCAGTTGTTCGAGGCCGCGAGCGACCAACTCGTCCAGCTGAGCGAGTGGCTCGCCGCACAGGACTTCGAAGACTTACTCCCGAACGACCACGTCTGAGCCACCGACTGCGGTCGTCCGACCCTGTCCCGGCCACGGCAATGATAATCCTTAATAGCAACTTCTGCCGAGTTATTATATGGCAGTCGTCAGCGTCTCGATGCCCGACGAACTCTTGGAGCGACTCGACCAGTTCGCCGACGAACACGGCTACACCGGCCGGAGCGAAGTCGTCAGGGAGGCCTCACGGAACCTGCTCGGGGAGTTCGAGGACACCCGCCTCGAGGACCGGGACCTGATGGGAATCGTCACCGTCCTCTTCGACTACGAGACCACCAGCGTCGAGGAGCGGATGATGCATCTGCGCCACGAACACGAACACCTCGTGGCCTCGAACTTCCACAGCCACGTCGGCGATCACTACTGTATGGAACTGTTCGTCCTCGAGGGCGAACTCGAGGACATCTCGGCGTTCGTCGGGAAGATCCGCGCGACCAAGGACGCGCTGACGGTCGATTATTCGGTCATTCCGGTCGACAGTTTCGATCCGCTCGCACAGGGATAGCGGCGAGTCCGCCGACTCTCGGCCAGCAGCGATCCCCACACCGGCTCCGTCGGCCACTGTGACTCCCGGTCCTACCCGAACGCCTCGCCGATCTCGAGGACTGCGCCTGCATGACCGCGAGCGGTCGGTTCGTGCCGTTGACCGACACCGCGGAGCGGCCGCGGCCGGCTCGCTGCCGACCGGCCCGAACCCGTTCGGCAGTCAGTATCGTTTTACTGTCGTCTCCCGAATGGATCCGTATGACATACCGGAAGGTCAACTACGAGGAGGTCGAGGAAGTCTCGAGCGCGATGCACTTTCTGAGCGATCCGCTCGAGACCGAGCAGGTCGGGGTCACGGTCGCGCGGTGCGATCCCGGCTGGAACAGCAAGCCCCACGACCACACCGACAACGGCCACGAAGAGGTCTACGTCCTCATCGAGGGAGCGGCAACGGTCGTCGTCGACGATGACCCCGTGGCGATGGAGACCGGCGATGCGTTGTGGCTCCCGCCCGAATCGACCCGCCAGATCCGCAACGGGGACCGCGAGAGCGCGTTCGTCCTCGTGAGCGCGCCCAGCATCGCCGACGAGGACGGCGACGAGGAGTGGTCGCTCTCGGGCTTTGCGGGCTAGCCTCGAGTCGCCGTGTGGTCGGCGGTCCGAAGCGAAACCGGTGGGGATCGGCAACCGCGACCCTCGCACGAGGACCGGCGGGACGGTTTAGTGGGCTGACGTGGTCGCCGTCCGTAGGTGACTCCCGATTTACTCGAAACATCACGCGGCGATCTCGTTCGTCGTCGCCGGGGTACTGGCCGTCCTCCTGCCACCGGTCACCCTGCTGGGCACGCCGATCCCGACCCCGGCGGTCGTCGCCTACGGCACTGCCGCCGGCGTCTGTATCGACTTCGATCACTTCCTCATCGCCCGGCTCAAGACCGGTCGCTGGGACGCGCTCCGGTTCTGTCTCACCCATCCGCGCGCGACGATCACGGACCAGTCCGAGATCTTCGACCCCGGCGACGTGGGGGTCCTCTCGCGGCTGTTGAGTCACGTCGTCATCGCCGGCGTCGTGGTTCCGACGCTCGTGCTGGCGAGCGTCTCGCTCGCGGTCGTGACCGGCGGCGTCCTCTATGCCCACCTGCTTGCCGATCTCGTCTGGGATCGCCACCTGCTCGAGTCCCACGCCGATGCGGCTGACTCGATCGCCGAACTGGTGCGGACCATCGGGTAGCCGCCGATCACGGGCGAGCCCCGACCGCGTGGGACTCGAGCGGGCGTCGTTCTCGGGTTGCAATATTCGCCCGCGGCTATTTCCTTTGTGCGATCGTGTGACAGGACATGGAACTGCTCGACGACGACATCGTCCCCGAACACGCACACGAGATCAAAGCCGAGGCCCGCGAGTTCGCCCGCGAACACATCGAGCCCAACGCCCAGGAGTACTTCCAGTCCGGCGAGTATCCCGAGGAGATCCTCGAGGCGGGTCGCGAGGCGAACCTCGTGGCACAGGACATCCCCGAGGAGTGGGGCGGGCGGGGGCTGGATCTGGCCCAGCTGCTCGCGATGACCGAGGAGTTCTATCGGGCCGACGCGGGAATCGCGCTGACCCTGCAGCTGGCGAGTTTCGGCTGCGAGATCACCTACGAACACGGCACCGACGAGCAGTGCGAGGAGTACATTCGTCCGGTGGCGGAGGGCGAGCAACGCTCCGGACTCGCCGTCTCGGAGCCCGAGACCGGCAGCGACCTCGCGGGGATGCAGACCACGGCGGAGAAAGACGGCGACGAGTACGTCATCAACGGCGAGAAGTACTGGATCGGCAACGGCGTCGAGGCCGACTGGATCACCCTCTATGCCCGCACCGGGGACGACGAGGACAACCGCTACGGCAACCACTCGATGTTCATCGTCCCGACCGACACCGACGGCTACGACGCCGAACACATCCCCGAGAAGATGGCGATGCGGGCCTCGAAGCAGGCCCACATCGAGTTCGACGACTGCCGGATCCCCGCCGAGAACGTGATCGGGGAGGAGGGTGACGGCTTCATGCTGCTGGCGGACTTCTTCAATCACGGCCGGGTGGCCGTCGCCGGCCACGGGCTGGGCATCGCCGCGGCCGCGATCGAGGAAGCGTGGGAGTTCACCCACGACCGCGAGGAGTTCGGCAAGACGATCAGCGACTTCCAGAGCGTCCAGCACGGGCTCGCGGACATGCTGCTGGAGTTCGAAAGCGCCCGGACCCTCGTCTGGCGCGCCCGCGAGAAGGTCGCCGAGGAGGACAACGCGGGCTACTGGGCGGCGATGGCGAAGACGAAAGCGACTGAAACGGCCGTCGACGTCGCGGAACAGGGCATGCAGTTCCACGGCGGCCGATCGATCCTCGACGAGCGGCGGATCGCGCGCGTCTACCGCGACGCCCGGATCCCCGTCATCTACGAAGGGGCAAACGAGATCCCCTCCATCAGGTCGTCGGTCCCCATCAGGTGCCCGAACGCGGAGGCCTCGTACTCGAGGCCGGACTCGGTGTCGTCGCGGCCGGCCAGCATCGCGCGCTTGGTGAACTTCTGGGCGATCGGCGGGCCGCCCGCGAGGTCGGTCGCCAGCTCGAGGGCGCGGTCCTCGAGGTCGGCGTTGTCGACGATTTCGTTGACGAAGCCGTAGTCGGCCAGCGTCTCGGCGTCGTAGCGCTCGGCGGTGAGGATGATCTCCTTCGCGCGGCCCTCGCCGACGATATGCTTGAGTCGCTGGGTGCCGCCCCAGCCCGGAATGAGGCCGAGGTCGATCTCGGGCTGGCCGAACTCCGACCGTTCGCTGGCCACGCGGAGGTCCGCGCAGGTCGCCAGCTCCATCCCGCCGCCCAGACAGAAGCCGTCGATCCCGGCGACGACGGGCAGATCGCAGGCCTCGAGCTTGCCGAACGTCTGCTGGCCCAGTCGCGAGAGTTCCTGTCCCTCGATCGGGTCGGCACCGCTGCCGGCCATGCTCTGGACGTCCGCGCCCGCGGAGAAGGCCTGCTCGCCCTCGCCGGTGACGAGGATCGCGCGCACCTCGTCGTCGTCCTCGAGGTGGTCGATCGCGTCCGAGAGCTCCTCGAGGAGTTCGTCGCTGATGGTGTTCATCCGGTGCGGACGGTCGAGGACGATCTGTCCGACGTAGTCGGCGGGGTACTCGAGCCGGATCGTTCCGAAGTCGACCCCCGACGCGTCGTCGCCGTCGTCGTAGAAGCCGCCGGCAGCGGCCCGCTCCGCTAGGTAGTCGTCGGGCGCGTAGCGCTCGTGGCCCGTCTCCTCGTAGGCGTCCTCGAGGGTGTCGTGCAGCGTCTCGAGGCCGTAGTCGTCGACCAGCGCGACCGGGCCGTCGGGGAAGCCGGCCCCGAGCTGGACGGCCTCGTCGATCGACTCCGGCGGGGCGACGTCGCCGCCGATCAGTTTCGCGGCCTCGTTGGCCATCGTCGCGAGCAGGCGCTGCTCGACGAACTCCGAACCCTCGTCGGTCGGGATCTGGACGCCGTCGCCGTCCTCGTAGTCGTAGAAGCCCTTGCCGGTCTTCTTGCCCAGTTCCTCGTTCTCGACTTTCTCCTCGAGCAGCGGGGCCGGCTCGTAGGCCTCCCCCAGCACCTCGTTCATGTACTCGAGGACGTGGTAGCTGACGTCGTTGCCGACCTGATCGCCGAGTTCGAAGCTGCCCATCGGCAGGCCCATGTCGTATTTCGTCGTCGAGTCGACCTCGGCGATCGTCGCCTCGTCGTTGCTGACGAGCCACGCGGCCTCGTTCATCAGCGGCACCAGAATGCGGTTGACGATGAATCCGGGCGAGTCCTTGTGGACCCGAACGGCCGTCTTGCCGAAGTCCTCGGCGAGGTCCTCCGTCACCGAGAGCGTCTCCTCGCTGCTTTCGGCACCCGAAATCACTTCGACCAGCTGCATCCGGACCGGCGGGTTGAAAAAGTGCATCCCGCAGAAGCGCTCCGGTCGCTCGGTGAACTCGGCGAGGTCGGTGATCGAGAGGCTCGAGGTGTTCGTCGCGAAGATCGCATCGTCGGGCGCGACCGCCTCGAGGTCGGTGTAGACGTCTTCTTTGATCCCCATCTGCTCGGGGACCGCCTCGATGACGAAGTCCGTGTCCGCGACGGCCTCCTCCATGTCGACCAGCGGCGTCACTCGGTCCTTGGCGGCGTCGGCTTCCTCGTCGGTGAGCCGGTCGTTCTCGGCGAGTTTGTCCAGTGACCACTCGATCTGCTCGTAGCCGTTCTGGACGAACTCCTCTTTGATGTCGCGCATGTTCACGTCGTACCCGGCCATCGCGGCGACCTCCGCGATACCGTGACCCATGTTGCCCGCACCCAGAACTGTGATGGTGTTGATGTCCTCGAGTTGCATGCTCGAAAATCCTATTCGGACCCGTTTCAACGTTTCCCTCTCACTTAATGGGAACTGGAGTTTGGTTTACTATCGGTTACAAAGCTCTTTACCGTTCCGATCGTAAGGGTCGTTCATGGAATTCGGACTCAACGAAGAACAGGAGCAGATCCGCGACGAAGTTCGCCGGTTCGCCGAGAACGAGATCGTGCCCCACGCCGAGGAGTACGACACCGAAGAGAAGTTCCCCCACGAGATCGTCGACAAGGCCGCCGAGATGGGGCTGGTCGGCACGTCGATCCCGATGGAGTACGGCGGGGCCGGCTACTCCACCCTCGAGTCGGCGCTCATCGCCGAGGAACTGTTCTCCTACGATCCCGGCATCGCGCTGTCGATCATGGCCTGCTCGTTCGGGACCGAGGCCATCAGCGAGTTCGGGACCGAAGACCAGAAAGAGCGCTACCTCGAGCCCGTCGCGACCGGGGAGAAGATCTCGGGCGCGGCCATCTCCGAGCCCGACACCGGGTCGGACGTCTCCTCCGTGTCGACCCGTGCCGAGAAGGACGGTGACGAGTGGGTGATCAACGGCAACAAGATGTGGATCACCAACGGCTCGGTCGGCGACTACTTCGTCGTCCTCTGTAAGACCGACCCCGACGCCGACAGCCGCTACGGCGGCTTCAGCCAGATCATCGTCGAGTCCGACCGTGACGGGTTCTCCGCCGACAAGATCACCGGCAAGCTCGGCATTCGGGCCTCCGACACCGCCGAACTCATTCTCGACGACGTCCGCGTTCCCGAGGAGAACCTCGTCGGCGACGAGGACGCCGCCTTCCTCCAACAGATGCAGTTCTTCGACGCCACCCGGACCGGCGTCGCCGCGCAGGGACTCGGTATCGCCAAGGGCGCGCTCGAGGCCGCCCGCGAGTACGCACAGGACCGCGAGCAGTTCGGGCAGTCCATCTCGGAGTTCCAGGCAATCCAGCACAAGCTCGCGGAGATGGCCACCGAGACCGAGGCCGCACGCAACCTGACCTACAAGGCCGCCTGGAACGTCGACCAGGGCAACGACATCACCAAGCTCGCCTCGATGGCCAAGGAGTACGCCTCCCGCGTCGCCGTCGACGTCGCCAACGAGGCCGTCCAGATCCACGGCGGTGCCGGCTACGTCAACGACTTCCCCGTCGAGCGGTTCTACCGCGACTCGAAGATCACCCAGATCTACGAGGGGACCACCGAGATCCAGAAGAACGTCATCGCGCGGGAACTGCTGGACGAGTAACGGAATTTTACTCTGCGGGCCGCCGAAGGCGGCCCTCGGCAACACATTCAAACGACCGCCAAGCGCTCTTTTGGACACGAGTGACCTTCGGACCCTCGCTGCTTGGAAGAACTTGCTCTTCCGTAGGATCGTGTGTCTCTCGCAGTCGCTCGAGTCGCGCTCCCGGCCGTCCTCGCACCCAGCAACGCTTTGCCCCGCGGGAGCCTACGACGGCGCAATGAGAGAGTTCGTCTTCGCCCTCGAGTACGAGCCCGGCTGTAACAGGGTGGCCGACGCCCTCGCCGACCACCCCGACGCCCGGATCCGGTCGCTGTCGCTGCACGCCACCGACGAGCGCCTCTGGCGGGTCGACCACGCCACCGGCACGCCCGCGGCCCTCGCGGACATCGAGGACGCCTTCCTCAACGGCGATTACTACGCGGACTGTCTCGCGACCGAGGACTGCGGCGCGACCCAGACCACGCAGGTCCTCGACCGCACCGACGACACGCTCGTCCTCTACTCCGACTGGGAGCGTACCCCGACCTGTGCGTCCGTCCCCCATATCGCCCGCGATCACCTCGGCGACGGCGTCCTGTTCGAGACGCGCCACGAGGGCCGGCACTACACCTGGCGGATCGTCCACTCCGGCGAGGGCGACACGACGGCGTTTTTCGACGCCCTCGAAGCGGCGGTCGGCGACTGCGCCCGGATGGAGATGCTCCGGGCGGCGACGGCGGAAACCGACGCGCCGACAGGCGACGCGAACGGCGGGGCGAGCGACCTCGCCCCCGAACAGGAGGCCGCGCTCCGGGCCGCGGTCGAACACGGCTACTACGAGTCGCCCCGGGCGGTCGACGTCGGCGACCTCGCCGACCACCTCGACGTGCCCCGGTCGACGCTCACCTACCGACTCCGCCGGGCCGAGGAACGGTTGGCCAAGGGGTACGTCGCGGACGAGCGGTTCGCCGACGCGCCGTCGACGCCGCTCTAGCGGCTCCGCTGGTTCTTGGAATATTCCAACCAAGGCTTATCGAACTGACGCCCCAATCCCGAAGTAATGAGTACTGAATCGGACGCGACGGAGGGAACGGACGGGGGCGGACAGCGACGGGAGTTGACCGCCCGGCTCGCCGTTCCCGAGATGGACTGCCCGTCCTGTGCGGGGAAGGTCGACAAGAGCCTCGAACGCGTCGAGGGAGTGGTCGACGTCGATCTCAATCCGACCACCGGGACGGCCACGGTCACGTACGACCGCGATCGAACCAGCGAGGCCGATGTGGTCGCGGCGATCGAAGGCGCCGGCTACGAGGTCACCGGAGGAACGGCCGACGACGGGGCGACGGAATCGGACTCGAGCGGCGACGGCGTCGACGTCGCGCCGCCCTCGGAGGTCTGGACGAGTCCCCGCGCGAAGAAGACGTGGCTCGGTGCGGTCTTCGTCACGCTCGGACTGGGCTTCGAGTTCCTCCTGACGGGCGGGAACGTCGCGGTGGCGAGCGTCCTCGAGTATCCCCTCCACGTCGCGGATCTGCTCTTTCTCGGGGCGGTCGCGGTCAGCGGCGTCCCCGTCGTCCGCAGCGGCTACTACTCCGCGAAGAACCGGAGCCTCGACATCGACCTCCTGATGGGGACGGCGATCATCGCCGCGACCGGCATCGGCTACTTCGTCGAAGCCGCGACGCTGGCCGTCCTCTTTAGCATCGCCGAACTGCTCGAGGACTACGCGATGGACCGGGCGCGGGACTCCCTGCGAGAACTGATGGAGCTGTCGCCGGACGAGGCCACAGTCATGCGCGACGGCGAGGAGGTGACCGTCGACGCGGACGACGTGGCGGTCGGCGAGACCGTCGTCGTCCGGCCCGGGGACAAGATCCCGCTCGACGGGACGGTCCGTGAGGGCGAGAGCGCGGTCGACGAGTCGCCGATCACCGGCGAGAGCGTCCCCGTGGACAAATCGACCGGCGACGAGGTGTACGCCGGAACCATCACCGAGGACGGCTACCTCGAGGTCGAGGTCACTTCGACGGCGGGCGACTCGACGCTCTCGCGGATCATCGAGATGGTCCAGGGCGCACAGGCGAAGCGGACCGAGACCGAGCAGTTCGTCGACCGGTTCGCGGGCTACTACACGCCCGTCGTGGTCGTCCTGGCGATCCTGACCGCCGCCGTGCCGCCGCTGCTCATCGGCGACCCCATCACCGCCGGCGTCGCCGGCTACGAGATTGTCTTCTCTGGCGACTGGGGGACATGGTTCGTCCGCGGGCTCACGCTGCTGGTGATCGCCTGCCCCTGTGCGTTCGTCATCTCGACGCCCGTCTCGGTGGTCTCGGGGGTTACCAGCGCCGCGAGAAACGGCGTCCTGATCAAGGGCGGCACGTATCTCGAGGCGATGGGCGAGGTCGACGCCGTCGCCGTCGACAAGACCGGCACGCTCACGAAAGGCGAACTCGCCGTCACCGACGTCGTGCCCTGCGCGGCGCCCAGCGCCGCGAACGAGGCGAGCGGTGAAACCGCGAGCCAGGCCGGCGGGACAGACGAGGCGACGCTGCTTCGCTACGCGGCCGGGCTGGAGCGACGCAGCGAGCATCCCATCGCCGCGGCGATTCTCGCCCGGGCCGACGAGGCGGACGTGGGCGACCTCCCCGAGCCGACGGGGTTCGAGAGCCTCACCGGCAGGGGGATCCGCGGGGAGATCGAGGGCGAGACGTACTACGCGGGCAAGCCCGCGTTGTTCGAGGAACTGGGCTTCGATCTCTCACGGACCCGCGCGGACGACCCCTCGTCGGATCCGCGGACTGACGGCGGGGCCGCGCCCGAGAGTGCGCTCGCGGCCGACGAGGGGACCTTCGCCGAGGAGACCCTCGCCGCGCTCGAGCGGGAGGGCAAGACGGTCGTCCTCGTCGGGACGGAGACCGACCTGCTCGGCGCGGTCGCGATCGCCGACGAGGTCCGGCCCGCTTCCAAGCGGGCGGTCGAACGGCTCCACGATCTCGGCGTCGAGCGCGTCGTCATGCTGACCGGGGACAACGAGGGCACGGCGCGGGCGATCGCCGAGCAGGTCGGCGTCGACGAGTATCGCGCCGAACTCCTCCCCGACGAGAAGGTCGACGCCGTGGCGGCCCTCCAGGAGCAGTACGGCGACGTGGCGATGGTCGGCGACGGCATCAACGACGCGCCCGCGCTGGCGACCGCTGAGGTCGGCATCGCGATGGGCGCGGCCGGCACCGACACCGCCCTCGAGACGGCCGATATCGCGCTGATGGGCGACGACATCGGGAAGCTGCCGTACCTGTACGACCTGTCTCACACGGCCAACGGCGTCATCCGGCAGAACGTCTGGGCGAGCCTCGGCGTGAAGGCCCTGCTCGCGCTCGGCGTGCCGCTGGGGCTCGTCAGCGTCGCGGTGGCGGTCGTCGTCGGCGACATGGGGATGAGCCTCGGGGTCACCGGCAACGCGATGCGGCTCGCGAACGTCGAGCCCGACGCACTCACGACCTCCGAGGGCGGCCCCGACGCTCCATAATGCCGCGTCGGCCATCCGGGCGCAAGCGCACTGGTGCGACCTCGGTGGCGACCGGATCGACCGCTCGTATCGATGCTGTAGATAGTCCGCTACGATCGAACGACTGGTATCCGAGCCGACCTTTATTCGCGGCCCCAGATGCGGCGGTAAAGTCGAATATGGCCCCTCGTAGCCCTGAAAGCCATCTTTTGCATCGTTCGGGGCGAGGCCTAAACCCGGCCGGTCGTTACATCCACTCGATGACAGAATCACCATCCAACGGCAGCGACACGGTCGACGATAATCGCCGAACGACGAGCCGCGAGCGATCGACCGCCGGGATCGAGAACCGCCTCGAGACCGAGGGCGATCCCGGCTTCGCCGGCGACCCCGAGTACGAGGTCGTGACGACCCCAGTACTCGTCATCGGGGCCGGAGCGGCGGGTGCCCGCGTCGCGATCGAACTCGCCGAGTCGGGGATCGACCCGCTCGTGATCGGCAAGCGCGATCACGGCGACGCTCACACGACGTGGGCGGCCGGCGGCGTCAACGCGGCGCTGGGATCGCTCGATCCCGAGGACGACTGGACGATCCACGCGGCGGACACGTTCAACGAGGGCCATCACCTGAACGATCCCGACGCGGTCGAACTGACGGCGCGGGAGATGCCCGACCGCATCCGCGAACTCGAGGCGTGGGGGATGCCGTTCGACCGGACCGAGGACGGCGACGTCAACCAGCGCTACTTCGGCGCGCAGTCCTACCGGCGGACCTGCTTCGTCGGCGACCGGACCGGCGAGGCCATGCTCGGGACGTTGGTCGACCGCGCTCGCGACCTCGAGGTGCCCTACCGCGAGAACGTGATGATCACGCGCCTGCTCTCGGACGGCCGCCGCGTCGACGGGGCCGTCGGCTTCGATATGGAGACCGGCGAGGGGCTGCTCTTCCGGACGAACCACGTCGTCCTCGCGGCCGGCGGGTTCTCGGCGCTCTATCACCGCCACTCCTCGCGCGACGACGAGAACAACGGCGACGGACAGGCGCTGGCGCTCGAGGCCGGGGCGCGACTCGTCGACCTCGAGTTCGTCCAGTTCCACCCGACCGGGATGGTCGGCGAACGCTACGGCGAGGAGTGGGACGGCCGACTCGTCACGGAGGCGGTCCGCGGCGAAGGCGGGCGGCTCTACAATTCGGAGGGCGAGCGGTTCATGGAGCGCTACTCCCCTGACCAGATGGAACTCGACGCCCGCGACGTCGTCGCGCGCGCCATCGCTCAGGAGGTCCGCGAGGGCCGCGGGACCGAGGACGGCGGCGTGTACCTCGACATCTCCCACCGGGACGATCAGTACGTCCGCGACCGGCTGCCGTCGATGGTCGAGCGCTTCGAGTCGCTGGGTGTCGACATCACCGAGGAACCGATGGTGGTCGGGCCGACGGCCCACTACACGATGGGCGGGGTCGATATCGACTTCCGAACGGGCGAGACCGGCGTGGGCGGCCTCTATGCCGTCGGCGAGACGGTCGCCGGCGTCCATGGCGCGAACCGACTCGGCGGCAACTCGCTGGCCGAGACCGTCGCGATCGGCAAACTCGTCGGTGACCACGTCGCGGCCGCGGTGACCGACGGTGACGACGACCCGGCCCTCACGGACGGCCAGCGAGCGCTCGCCGAACGGGAGTTCGAGGCGCTGCGGGAACTGGCCGCCTCGGACGGCACCGTGACGCCGACCGAACTGCTCGCGGACCTCGGCGACCTGCTGTGGGACCACGCCGGCATCCTCCGCGACGACGCGGGGCTCCGGGAGGGGCTCGCGAAACTGGACGCCCTTCGGGAACGCACCGCCGATCTCCGCGTCGCGGGCGACCGGACCTCGAAGTCGTTCGAGTACGCCGTGGACCTCTCGATGAGCCTCACCGTCGCCGAGGCGATGCTCCGGGCCGCCCGCGAGCGCACCGAATCCCGGGGCGCACACTACCGGACTGATTACCCCGAGACGGCCGATGACTGGCGGGTAAACCTCGTGGTCACGGCCGACCCGGCGGGGCTCTCGTTCAGTCGGCGCGGCGTCGGTGACCCCAGCCCGGCCGTCCGGGAGGCCCTCGAGGCCGACCACGAACTCGACTATCACCACCTCGAGTGAGCCCTCGCGGGACCCACCGAGACGCCTATGGGTCTCCGGTCCCCTACACCCGTCTCATACCTGTCCATGAACGACGAGGCACACGACGTTCTCCGTGCGGATCCCGTGATGGCCGGGCTGCTCGACCGACACGATCCCTACGTCGAACCCGACTGGAGCGAGTACGAGCGGCTCTGTATCTCGATCATCAACCAGCAGCTCTCGACCGCGAGCGCCGCGGCCGTCCGGGAGCGGGTCTTCGAGGTCCTCGATGGGGAAGTGACGCCGGAATCGGTACTGACCGCCGACGAGGCAGCGCTTCGCGACGCCGGCCTCTCCCGGAGCAAGGTCGAGTACGTGCGAAACGCCGCCCGCGCCTTCCGTGAGGAGGACTACACGCGGGCGGGGCTAGCCTCGTATTCGAACGCCGAGGTCGTCGACCTGCTGACCGAGATCAAAGGCGTCGGCGAGTGGACCGCGCGGATGTATCTGCTGTTCGTCCTCGAGCGCCCCGACGTCCTCCCGCTCGGTGACCTCGCCGTTCGCCGCGGGATCGAGCAGTTGTACGCCGACGGCGAGGAGTTGACCCGCGCGGAGATGCGCGAGATCGCCGAGCCCTGGAAGCCGTACCGCAGCGTCGCGACGCGGTACATTTGGGCCGAGTACGAATCCGCCTGAGCCGCCCGGCGGGCCGGCAGCGCCGCTCGTCCGGCAGGCGGGGGTGGTGTTACCGGTAACAACGCTTTGGAGCCCGCTCGAGCGCTGAAACGGGACGAAACGATCGACACCGTCGCCGGCAACGAGTTGTTACGGGCCGGCTCCTGCCGGCCGATCTCGGGGATCGGAGAAACGAGACACTGAACCGACGGGACGGCCGCGTCGACTGAAGTGCGGCGGCGTCCGGACTCTACTGGAGATGGCAAACGACACATCCCCGACGGACACGGACGCGCCGGACCAGCGCCGAATGACCAGCGATCCCGACCGGATCAGGAAGTGGGCCGAGGCCCGCGACGCCGTCCCGGTTCGGATCCGGGACAGCGACGATCACGGCCACTCGTTCGCCCGCCGTGACGAACTGGGCGAGGGCCACGAGGAATACTCCTGGGAGGAGTTCGAGCGACGGTTCGACGACGAGGACTACGTCTTCGTCTACCACGAGGACGAGCCGACCGGCGAGGGGCTGGGCTTTTTCGAGATCGTCGAGCGCGAGCGGGCCTTCGAGCGGGCGGATCTCGGCCGCGACGAACTCGAGGACTCGCTGCGACGCGGCGAGACGGTGACGACCGAGATCGTCGAGACGCAGGTCGTCGAGACCGAGGTCGTCGAGCGGGACACGATCGAGAGCGAGGTGGTCGATACGGAGTTGGTCGAACGCGAGATCGTCGACTCCGAACGCCGCGCCCGCGAGGTCGTCGACACCGAGTTCGTCGGTGACGACACCATCGAGGTAACCGTCGACGAAACCCGCCTCGATACGGTCGAGGAGATCGAACGATACATCGTCGAGAGTCGGGTCGTCGACGTCGACATCGAACGGGACCAGGAGATGGAACGCGACGAGATCGAGACGGACGTCGAACTCGAGAGCGTCCAGCGATCGATCCTCGAGAGCGACGTCGTCCGCTCGAGCGTGGCCCCCGACGAAGTCCTCGAGCGGGAAGTCATCCGGAGCCAGCGTACCGAGGGCGACGCCGTCCGGAGCGAACTCATCGAGCGCCGTACCGTCGAGGAGCAACTCGACGAGCGCCTGGAGCTGCGATACGTTCTCGAGGGGTCGGAACTGGTCGAGTCCGACGTCGTCAGCAGCGAGTTGCTCGAGGGCGAGATCATCGACGTCGAGGAGTACGGGTCGATGGCGGCCGCCGAGACCGCCGGTGTCGCAGGTGATGAGACGATGGCGGACGCCGACGTGACCGGTATCGAAGGCGAGAACGCGGCGGCCGGCGAGACGGCAGCGCCGACGGTCGAACTCTCGAGGGACGACCAGGGGAAAGACGTCGTCGACGAGTCGGGCCAGCAGATCGGGATGGTCGCCGAAGTCGAGAGCCAGACCGCCTACGTCGATCCGGAGCCGGGGCTCACCGATCGGCTCAAGGCCCGCATGAACTGGGGCGGTCACGGCGGCGACGACTACCCGGTCGAGGCCGCACAGATCTCGGCGATCACGGACGACGAGGTCGTCATCCGCAGCGAGTAAGAGACCGGCCGCGGCGGGGGACCGCGACCGGGCGATGATCGGTCCCAGCGACCGCGATGGTTTGTCGGCGGTTCGTCAGCGACGGCGCGAGCGCTCGTTTACTCGAGGTCGAAGCGGTCGTTGGTCATGACCGTGTGCCAGGCATCGACGAAGTCCTCGACGAACGTTTCCTCCTCGCTCGCGTAGACGTCCGCGATGGCCCGCAGCCGGGAGTTCGAACCGAAGATGAGATCCACGCGCGAGCCGGTCCACTCGACGTCGCCCGTCTCGCGGTCGCGCAGTTCGTAGATCTCCTCGCCCTCCGAGGCCTGCTCCCACTCGTAGCCCATGTCGAGCAGGGTCTGGAAGAAGTCGTTGGTCAGCGTTTCCGGCTCGTCGGTGAAGACGCCGAGGTCGGAGTCCTGGTAGTTGGCGTCCAGCGCGCGCATGCCGCCGACCAGTACGGTCATCTCCGAGGCCGTTAGGTCAAGCAGGTCGGCGTGGTCGACCAGCAGGTCCTCGGCCGGCCCGTCGTACTCGCCGCCGAAGTAGTTACGGAACCCGTCGATTTCCGGTTTGAGCGCCTCGACCGATTCCTCGTCGGTCTGGTCCTGCGTGGCGTCGGTCCGACCGGGTTCGAACGGGATCTCCACGTCGTAGCCGGCGTCAGCCGCGGCCTGCTCGACGGCTGCGTTGCCACCCAGCACGATGAGGTCGGCCAGCGAGACGCGTACGTCGTCGTCTCGAGCAGCGTTGAATTCCTCCTGAATCCCCTCGTAGGTCTCGAGGACGGTCTCGAGTTGGGCCGGCTCGTTGACCTCCCAGCTGCGCTGGGGTTCGAGGCGGATACGAGCGCCGTTCGCACCGCCGCGTTTGTCGCTGTCGCGGTAGGTCGACGCGGCCGCCCAGGCGGTCGTAACCAGTTCGGAGACGGACAGCTCCGACTCGAGGATCTCCGCTTTGAGCTGGTCGATCTCCTCGTCGCCGATCAGTTCGTAGTCGGCATCGGGGACGGGGTCTTGCCAGACGAACGTTTCCTCGGGGACATCGGGACCGAGGAACCGCTCCGGTGGGCCCATGTCGCGGTGGATCAGCTTGTACCATGCCCGCGCGAAGGCGTCCAGGAACTCCGGGGGGTTGTCGCGGAAGTTCTCGATGATCTCCCGGAACTCCGGATCCCGCTTGAGGGCGACGTCGGTCGTCATCATCATGGGGGCGTGCTTCTCCGAGGGATCGTGGGCGTCCGGGACGGTGTCGTAGGCCTCCTCCTCGACCGGCTGCCACTGGTTCGCGCCCAGGGGGCTCTCGGTGAGTTCCCACTCGTAGTCGAGCAGGTTGTCGAGGTAGGAAGTGTCCCACATCGTCGGCCACTGGTTCCATGCGCCCTCGATGCCGCTCGTGGTCGTCTCCGAACCCTTGCCGGAGTCGGGCCAGCCGAGGCCCTGCTCCTCGATCGGGGCCGCCTCGGGCGCGGGACCCATGTCGTCGTTCTCGGCGCCGTGGGACTTGCCGAACGTGTGTCCGCCGGCGATGAGGGCGGCCGTCTCCTCGTCGTCCATCGCCATGCGACCGAACGCCTGGCGGATCCGCTTTGCCGACTCGAGCGGCTCGGGGTTGCCGTCCGGCCCCTCAGGGTCGACGTAAATGAGCCCCATCACGGTCGCGCCCAGCGGCTCCTCGAGTTCGTCGTCCTCGTCGAAGCGCTGGTCCTGCGGGGCCTCCCACTCGGTTTCCGGCCCCCAGTAGACGGCCTCGTCGGGCTCGAACACGTCCTCGCGGCCGCCGGCCCAGCCGAGCGTCTGCATCCCCATCGACTCGAGGGCGGTGTTCCCGGCGAGGACGATCAGATCGGCCCACGAGAGCTTCCGGCCGTACTTCTGCTTGATCGGCTCGAGCAGTCGGCGTGCCTTGTCGAGGTTGCCGTTGTCGGGCCAGCTGTTGAGCGGCGCGAAACGCTGGGTCCCGCCAGAGGCACCGCCGCGGCCGTCGGTAGTGCGGTACGTCCCGGCGCTGTGCCAGGCCATCCGGATGAACAGCGGCCCGTAGTGGCCGTAGTCAGCCGGCCACCAGTCCTGTGAGGACGTCATCAGATCCTTGAGGTCGGCTTTGACCTCTTCGAGGTCGAGTTTCTGGAACTCCTCGGCGTAATCGAAGTCGTCGTCGTACGGACCGACGGCTTCGGCGTTCTGGTCGAGAACGTCCAGGTTCAACCGATTCGGCCACCACTCGTGGTTCCGGTTCCGTTTGTTGTCGCTCATGTATTCGTACGGTTTGGAAAACGGATTGGGGAATAATATATGTACCGAATACAAGTTCCACTTTTGCTTCCCCGGCAGATAGTTTCTAATATAGCAAAACAATATCGCATATCGTGTTGAACCGTGTGGGAACGGGACGTGTGTCCGGCCGGCGGAGCCGTACCACGTCTTGTCGACCGCTACTCAGTACGGGCCGTCCGTCGCGGAGAAAGACGATCGCCGTCTCGAGACCGACCCCGATCGGGGACGGACGACGGCGACCAGGACATACATCGATGAGCGAAACCTGTGACAGGCAGCTACCGCAGTGGGGCCGCCCGCGGGCGACAGGACAGTTACTCCTCTTCTTCGGGCGTATCTGGCACGTCGCCGTCGATCCGGCGGCTCACGTCGACCTGATAATTCTCGAGGATGTCCCGGCCGAGGATGACGGGGTAGTCCATGTGGCTGCGGTCCTCGACGCTTGCCGTGACGGTGTGTTGGTTCCCGCCGACGCCGACGACGACGTCGACGACGGGGCGGCTCTTCGATTGCTTGCTGCTG
Organism: Natrinema thermotolerans; assembly: GCF_031165565.1. NCBI lineage: Archaea > Methanobacteriati > Methanobacteriota > Halobacteria > Halobacteriales > Natrialbaceae > Natrinema > Natrinema thermotolerans. Next base: position 737,757 of record NZ_CP101873.1, read on the forward strand.
CCCGAGCGGACGCGAGTGATGGACTTGATCGGGCCGGCACCGATGTCGGCGGCCAGCCCGGTGTCGATGCTCGTCCGTGTCGCGCCCGTGTCGGATTTTGCCAGTATCGTCTTCGAACCGCTCGTGCCCGAGAGAACGACCTCCTCGGTGTAGCCGATTACCGCCGGCTCCGTCGCCGACGCCACCGTGTCCGGCGGCTGGGCCGTCGGCCGGGAGTCGTCGAGGACGTTCGCGATGTCACGCACGCGATCGTCGTCGACCTCGCCGCCGGCGCGCTCGATCGCCAGCTTTGCGATGTAGGGGGCCGGGCTCACCTGCGTCGCCTCGTAGAGTCCCTTGAACCCCGCCGTCGGGTTGACCTCGAGGACGTACCAGCCGTCGTCGCCCTCGACGAGGTCGACGCCGGCGTAGTCGAGACCGACGACGCCGGCCGCCTGCCGTGCCATCTCGGCGGCCTCCTCGGGGAGGTCGTCGGTCGCGTCCTCGACGGAGCCCCCGAGAGCGACGTTCGTTCGCCAGTCGTTGTCCGGCGCGTAGCGATACATCGCGGCGACGACCTCGCCGCCGACGACGTACACCCGTAGGTCGCGGTGACGGACGTCCTCCTGATCGACGAGTTCCTGCAGGAAGGCGTAGCGATTGCCGACCTTCGCGTTGATCGGGTCGTCGGGGCCGACCTTCCAGGTCCCCCCGCCGTGGGTCCCGATCGCGGTCTTGTACACGGCCTCTTCGCCGTACCGCTCCCGTGCGGCGTTCAGCCGGTCGCCGCTGAGCGCGAGCGTCACGTCCGGCGTCCGGATCTCGTTGGACGCCAGCGCGGTCGCCGTCGACAGCTTGTGGATCGCGGTCAACACCGTGTTCGGCTCGTTGAGCATCGGCACGAGCTGGGTAAAGGTGTTCGCGAGCCCCAGTTCCTCCGCTGGCTGTTCGGTGTTCGACAGCAGCATCCGGTTGGCGATCACGTCGACGTCAGGCTCGAGGACGGGGGTGCCGTCCGTGACGCTGACGGACGTGTTTTCGGCACGGAGCCACTCGGTGTCGTGGCCGAGGTCCTCGGCGGCGTTAAGAATCGCTTTGGTTTCCTTGCTCGTATGCAGACTCAGTACCCCGACAGTAACGGGATCGGAAACGGCCATACGGAACCGACACCGAGACGGCGGATAAGTATTGATAGTTCTCTAACTGACAGTCGTCTGTAGTGATCGGTCGCGTCGACGTCACCCGATGACCGATCGGACCTGCCCCGGATCGACCAGCCCGCTCAGCACCGCCAGCGCACCCCACGTGATGGCTCCCACTGCGATCGCGCCGAACAGCATCAGCAGGTTCGAGACCAGCGGCGTCACCAGCAACACGGCCACGCCCATCACGCCCGTTATCCCGCAGATCATTCCGGTCGTCCGGGCAAGCCGCCGAACGTTCAGGCCGAGTTCGGTGTGGACGATATAGAGGTTCACCGCGACGTAGACCGAGTGGGTCGCCACCGTCGCGATCGCCGCACCGACGACCCCGATCGCTGGGATCAGGACGATGTTCAGTCCGAAGTTGGTGACCGCCGTGCCGCCCTTCGCAACGGCACGAGCGCGAGCGCGGCCGAGGTAATCCAGACTGTCACTGGTCAGGTTCGTGATCGCCTGCAACACGACGAAGCCGGCAAGCACCTGTAACACGGGGACCGCACCGGCGTAGTTCTCCCCGATCACCATCGTCAGGAACGGCTCGGCGACGATCGCCAGCCCGACCGCCGCCGGGATATACAGCAGGAGGACGTTCGTCAGAGAGGTCTCGTAGATCCGTTTGGCCTCCTCGAGCTGGTCGGCAGCCTTCTGCTCGCCGAAGTTCGGCGAGATCGTAAAGCCGAGCGACTCGGCGGGCGCGAGGACGAAGTCGGTGATCTGTTTGCCCAGCGTGTAGAACGCGACCGCGGCGGGGTTCAGAAAGATCCCGACCAGCACGATGTCGATCTGCTTGTCGATGACGTTCGCGCTCCGGGTCGCCGTCAGCGGGAGGCTGTACTCGAGCAGCCGCTTCGAGAGTCCGTCTTCGTACTCCGCGGCGGCGTCGTGGCGGGCATAGAAGCCGTAGTAGAGGATGCCGATCCCGACGGCCCCGGCGATGGCATATCCGACGACGTAGCCGAAGAAGGCACCGAGCGCACCGAAGCCCGCAAGGACGAACCCGACGGCAAAGAGCAGCCGCCCCGCGCCGCTGATCGCTTGCACGATCGCGCTGTAGCCCAGATGATTAAAGCCCTGCAAGGCGACCTGCGAGAAGGTACTCGCGGAGAAGACCACGAGGTAGACGACGCCGGCCGCGAGGAACGGGGCCGCCCCCGGCTCGCCGAGCGCGGTCGCGAGCCACTCGTGGTAGACCAACAGGACGTAGCCGACGACCGCGAGCAGGATTACTTTGACCGTGATCGTCGTCTCGAGGAGATGGGGGACCTGCCCGGGGTCGGTCTCGCGGTACTCGGAGATGTACCGTGCGACCGACCGGGACAGCCCCAGGTCCGCGAACAGCTGGACGATCGCCAACACCCCGATCGCCCAGTAGAGCGCGCCGTACCCGTCCGGGTCCAGCAGGTACCGCGCCAGTACGAACATCAACAGCGCGCTCGAGAGCATGTATATCCCGCGCGCGACGAGCGTTGCCTTGAAGCCGTGGACGATGTGATCCTCCCTGTTCATAGTAGCCGACGGAGACACGCGGCGCTGCCGACCGACCCGGCAGCGACCCACTGACTGACGACTCGAGGGATCGCACAATTGTAATGGGGAGCCAACAGTCCGAAGGGATGGACAACAGCCACGGCGATGTCGGGGTCACGCGGCGGGGCCCGATCGGACCGAGAACGCCCGGTCGAGAGTGTGGGACCCGTAACCGACTGTAAACCGCGGAAAGGACCGCCTACGGGGGTCGAACTCGACCGGGCGAAGCGAAGAAAACGCCGTCGGTGAACGCCTCCCGGAACCTGCTCAGAGGTACGAGGAGTCCCAGCGGGTCGCCTTGCGGCGGTTGCCACACTCGTTACACTCGATGCGCCCCATCGCGTCCATGGCGTTGTCGATCGAATCGCAGTTTCCGCAGAACCAGGCGTAGTGGTCGTTGCGGTCGTCGTCGCTGTACGCCACGTAAAACGGTGCCTGCGATCCTCTGGCGGCCTCGCCGTAGCTCACGTAGACCGTCTCGCCGTCGACGGTCAGTTCGTCGACCGTCCCCCACTCGCCCTCGTCCTCGAGGTCGGCCTCGACGTAGACGTTCTCGGTGAACGTTTCCGAGCCGATCTCGACCTCGCGCTGGCCCGCCTGCTCGAAGCCGTGACTGCGGTAGAACTCGTTGCCGCCCTCGTTGTCCGCGAGGACGAAACACTGGATCCCGTCGGCTCCCTCCTCGAGGAGTCGCTCGCGGGTGCGAACCAGCAGGCGCACGCCCGTCCCGTCGCCGCGGTGGTCCGGGTGGACGTGGAGCCAGAGCAGTCGGCCGGTGTTGGCCCGCTGGCCGACCAGTTCGCTCTGGGAAAAGCCCGCGAGTTCACCGTCGCGTTCGACGAGCAAGAACAGCGTCCGGTCGTCCGCGAGTTCGTCCGCGAGCGGGTCACCGTACCACTGTTCGACGGCCTCGTCGATGGTCTCGGTCTCGAGGAAGTCAGTGTACGTCGAACCCAGCGAGTCGCGGGCGATCGTCCGAATCGCTTCGGCGTCCGAATCGGTTGCCTCTCGGATCTTCATGAGCCTCCATACTACTGCCAGATACAAAACGTATGCCCACGCTCCCAGTCGCTGGTAGACGTTGTTCGAGGGAAACGGCTTTTCTCCGGGAAAACTGGCACTGGGAAGTCACGGTCGATCGAGCGTCGAGGCTCGAGGCGGTCCGAGGGGGAACATTCACGTCGCTGCTCCCGGAGAACGTGATATGAGCGACGACGCGACGAGCGACCCTCCCGACGAGGCGGCCACCGAGGCGTTTACCTACAACGGCGGCCGCGTCGATCCGGGCGAATCGGCGAACATTCGATACGGCATCAGCGAGACGTATCTCGGCGACCCCGTGCGGATCCCAGTAACGGTCGTCAACGGCGAGCATCCGGGGCCCACGGTGTTTCTCTCGGCGGCGGCCCACGGCGACGAACTCAACGGGATCGAGGTCGTCCGGGAGGTGGCCCACGACTGGGACCACTCGATACTGCACGGGACGCTCGTCTGTCTGCCCGTGATGAACGTCCCCGGATTCCTCGCACAGGAGCGGTATCTCCCGATCTACGATCGGGACCTGAACCGGTCGTTCCCCGGCCGCGAGGGCTCGACCAGCGCCCGGCGGATGGCCAACCAGATCTTCACGAACTTCATCGAGCCCTGCGATCTCGGACTGGACTTCCATACGTCGACGCGGGGCCGGACGAACATGCTTCACGTCCGTGCGAACACGGAGCGATCGACCGTCGCCAGACTCGCCAAGGCGTTCAGTTCCAACGTCATCATCGCCGGCGAGGGGCCGTCGGGAACGCTCCGACGCGAGGCAACCGAAGCCGGGATTCCGACGATCACGGTCGAGATGGGCGAGGCCCACCGGTTCCAGCGACGGCTGATCGACCGCGCACTCACCGGCGTCGCGAGCGTCCTCGCCGAGTTCGGACTTCACCGGGAGTCGTCGGTCCACTGGCCCGGCTGGCGGACCGTCATCGACGACGACGACGAGAAGACCTGGCTACGGGCCGACGCCGGCGGTATCGTCGATATGAAACGTGGCCGCGGCCAGCTCGTCGAGGAGGGCGAGGTCATCTGTACCATCACCAACCCGTTCAAGGAAGACGAGGACATCGTCACCGTCGAGGCCCCCTTTACCGGCCTCATCGTTGGCGTCCTCGAGAACCCCGTCGTCTACCCGGGGAACCCGCTGTGTCATCTCGTCGGACTCTCGCCGGATACCCTCACCGCGCTCGAGCGCGAGCGGACGACCGAGCGGTCACGGTCGGACCTCCGTCAGGGAGACGACTGAGCGAACATCTGACATCTGCCGGGAGTTCCCCGAACTCCTTCGGGACATGTCAACGGAACTCGTTCGTTTCTGGCCGTGTTCTCTCGGACCGAACGGATGAACAGGAGCGATAAAAGTAACTTCTATACCGCCGCGGTCAAACGGTCCACATGAGCGCATGAGTCAGTCTTACAATCGCGGCCTCATCGAGGACTTCGGGCGGTGGAAGGAGTTCTCGGCCGGCATGTGGGCGTGGATCTTCCACAAGTTCACCGGGTGGATGCTGATCGGCTACCTGTTCACCCACATCGCCGTGTTGAGTACGTCTATCGGTGGCGCACAGGGCGAAACGATAATGGTCGACGGCGAATCGGTTAACGTCTACACGGGCACGCTGCAGGGACTCGAGGGGCTGTTCCTCATCCGCCTGCTCGAGATCGGCCTGCTCGCGGTGGCCGTCTTCCACATCCTGAACGGCCTTCGCCTGCTGATGGTCGATCTCGGGATCGGCCTCGAGTCTCAGGACAAGAGCTTCTACGCCTCGCTGGTGTTGACCGGGGCGATCACCGTCGCCAGCGTCCCGACCTTCCTGACGGGGGTGGGGATCTGATGGCGGAACGATACTCCTCTTTCACGCCCGGCGGCACCGGCTGGTTCCTCCAGCGCATCACCGCCGCGTTCCTCGTGGTCGTTCTCGCGTTCCACTTCTTCCTCCTCCACTTTGTCAACCACGCGTACGAAGTAACCTTCATGCAGACGCAGCTCCGAATGGAGAACATCGGGTACTTCCTCACGATGGTCCTGTTCCTGGTGACCGCCGCCTTCCACGGCGTCAACGGCGTCTACAACGCCTTGGTCAATCAGGGACTCGAGGGGACCCAGAAGAAGGTCGTGCTGGCGGTGCTGACCATCGCCGGCGTCGGCCTCGTCGCGCAGGGAATCTACGTCGCACTCGCGATGCGGGGAATGATCTAACATGAGTACGCAACAAGCCGAACCCGAGAGCCAGGAAGCACCGGAAGACCCGTCGATGAAAGGCGCGGAGTCGCCGGCGGCCGAAGAGCAGAAAGGCGGCGGTATGGTCGACGACCACGCCGAGAAGGCCGCCGAACTCGAGGGGGAGACGGTCCACATCAAGGTGTTCCGCTACGACCCCGAAGTCGAGGGGAAACAGGAACCACGCTTCGACGACTTCCACGTGCCCTTCGAGAAGGGGATGACCGTCCTCGACTCGGTCATGTACGCCCGCGACGAGTACGATTCGTCGCTAACCTTCCGTCACTCCTGTCGACAGGCCGTCTGTGGCTCCGACGCCTTCTTCGTCAACGGGAAGCAGCGACTGGGCTGCAAGACCCAGATCTCCGATCTAGAACAGCCGGTCCGCATCGAGCCGCTGCCCCATCAGGAGGTCGTCAAGGACCTGGTCGTCGACATGGACCACTTCTACGACCAGATGCATACGGTCGAGCCGTACTTCCAGGACGAGGACACGCCGCCGGTCGATGACCTCGAGGAGCAGCGCCAGAGCCAGGAAAACCGCGAGAAGATCAAGATGTCCTCGCGGTGTATCTGGTGTGGCGCGTGTATGTCCTCGTGTAACATCGCGGCCGGCGACAACGAGTATCTGGGCCCGGCAGCGATCAACAAGGCCTACAAGTTCGCGATGGACGACCGCGAGGGCGAGGAGATCAAGGAGCATCGACTCCGCATTCTCGAGCAGGAACACGGCGTCTGGCGGTGCCAGACCCAGTTCTCCTGTACCGAGGTGTGTCCGAAGGACATTCCGCTCACCGAGCACATTCAGGAGCTCAAGCGGGAGGCAGTCAAGAAGAACCTGAAATTCTGGTAACCATGTACGAACACGACGTCATCGTGGTCGGCGCCGGCGGCGCCGGCCTCCGGGCCGCGATCGCAGCGAACGAAGCGGGAGCCGACGTGGCGATGGTCACGAAGCTCCACCCCGTCCGTAGCCACACCGGCGCGGCGGAGGGCGGCATCAACGCGGCGCTTCAGGAGGGCGACGACTGGGAACTCCACGCCTACGACACGATGAAGGGCTCGGACTACCTCGGCGACGCGCCGGCGGTCGAGACCCTCGCCCAGAACGCCCCCGAGGAGACCATCAACCTCGAACACTGGGGGATGCCGTTCTCCCGCGAGGACGACGGCACCGTCTCCCAGCGCCCGTTCGGTGGCCTCTCTTACCCACGGACCACCTACGCCGGGGCCGAGACGGGCCATCACCTGCTGCATACGATGTACGAACAGGTCGTCAAACGCGGCATCCAGGTCTACGACGAGTGGTACGTCATGGACCTGGCGACGACCGACGAGGACGACCCCAACGACCGCGAGTGTCACGGCGTCGTCGCCTACGACGTCCAGTCGGGCAACATTGAAGGGTTCAAGGCGAACAACGGCGTCGTCCTCGCGACCGGCGGCCCCGGCCAGGCCTTCGACCACACCACCAACGCCGTCTCCTGTACCGGCGACGGCCACGCGATGGCCTACCGTGCCGGCGCGCCGCTCGAGGACATGGAGTTCATCCAGTTCCACCCGACCTCGCTGCCCTCGACGGGGGTCCTGATCTCCGAGGGGGTCCGCGGGGAAGGCGGTATCCTCTACAACAGCGAGGGCGAGCGGTTCATGTTCGAGTACGGCTACGCGAACAACTCCGGCGAACTCGCCAGCCGCGACGTCGTTGCCCGCGCCGAACTCACCGAGGTCGGCGAGGGACGGGGCGTCGACGACGAGTACGTCCACCTCGACATGCGCCACCTCGGGGAAGAGCGCATCATGGACCGCCTCGAGAACATCCTGCACCTCGCGGAGGACTTCGAGGGCGTCGACGGACTCGTCGAGCCGATGCCGGTCAAGCCCGGCCAGCACTATGCCATGGGTGGCATCGAGGTCGACGAGAACGGCCAGACCTGCGTCGACGGCCTCTACGCGGCCGGCGAGTGTGCCTGTGTCTCCGTCCACGGCGGCAACCGACTCGGCGGCAACGCCCTGCCGGAACTGATCGTCTTCGGCAAGCGCGCCGGCCAACACGCCGCCGGCGAGGACCTCGGCGAGCCCGAGATCCGGACCGGCTACGGCGACGACGTCGAGGACGAGACCGACACCGAACTGCCGGTCGCACCCGGCAAAGCGGGGCTCGAGACCAGCGGGAGCGTCGCCGCCGACGGCGGGATGGCCACCGACGCCGAGGGTGTCCTCCAGCGAAAGGTCGAAACCGCCCGCGAACACGTTGACACCCTGATGGACAAGGACGACGGCGTCCAGCACGCCGAGATCCGCGCGAAGCTCCAGCAGGCGATGACCGACTACGTCAACGTCTTCCGGACCGAGGAGGGCGTCAAGAAGGCCCTCGAGATCATCCGTGAATGCCGCGAGGAGTATCAGGACGTCTACGTCGACGACCCGTCGCGGACGTTCAACACGGACCTCCAGCAGACCATCGAGACGCGCAACCTGATCGACGTCGCCGAGACGATCGCGCTCGGCGCCCTGGTGCGCGACGAGTTCCGCGGCGCTCACTGGCGCAAGGAACACCAGGAACGCAAGGACGAGGAGTGGCTCAAGCACACGCTGATCTCGTGGGACGACGGCTCGCCGTCGATCTTCTATCGCCCCGTGATCCTCGAGGGCGAGAACAAGACCTACGAGCCGAAAGAGCGCAGCTACTGACCGCGCCGTCGCCGTTTTCGCCGCGTAATCCGGCCGCCGCCTCGAGTAGAACCGTTTATTGCTGTCCCGACTAATGGCGACGTATGGGAACTGTTTCGCTGCTCGGCGTCGCCGCGGCCTTCCTCGGCGGCTCCGTCCTTGCCGGCCCGCTACTGTTCGTAGCGGTCGTGTTCTCGCCCGCGGCGTTTCTTCTAGTGCTTTGGGTACTCATGCGGTTCGTCCTCAGTACCGAATCAACGGCCTGACGCCGCGGTCCCCCGCCGCTCGGTCGAACCGCTACAGCCCCAGCACTTCGAGCAGGTCGACGCCGACGCCGGCGCGTTCGACCACCCTGTAGCCGAGGTAGATCCCGATGATCCCCATGATACCGGGGAGTTCCGGCGGCGCCGGAATCGGGACGTTGAGAAATCGGAACAGCGCACCGGTCACCAGCCCGGTCAGCAGTGCGAGGGCGGTAAGCTGGGTCGACATCTCCTATTACTCGCGAACCCGGCCACAAAAGCAGTCCGTCCGTCTTCAGCGGCCGCGGTGACTTCGTCACCCGCTACCACTACACACCACTACGACGATCGCCTACACTCGAGATCGCGCGATCGCGACCCCGTCAGTCGGTCTGAACATACTTTCGACCATCGACGTATGCTATATCGACAGTAGTGGCGGCCGCTCGTCGTCGCAGTTTCGACAATCGTTGTAGACGACATTTATTATCGTCGAAAAATACAGGATTCAGTATGACACGAGCAGCGACGACGACACCGGACGTATCGCTTCCGACCGATCTCGACTCCGCCCGCGCCAAACTGGTCTACCTGTATCTCGCCGCGACCGGCGGTGCGACCGCGGACGACCTCTGTGACGACCTCGCCGTCACGAAAGGGACCGTCCTCTCGATCACGGGGACCCTCCGGGATCGGGGCTACCTCGAGCGACGGGACGGTCGGTACAAACTCGCCTGAGGACGGAACACTCTCTGACGAGTGCGAACGGCCGGAAGCGAGGTCCGAGCGTTGCGAGGACCTCGCGACCCGGGGAAGGGCAGGCCTTTGCCCGTTACTCACCGCGAGCCCCGAAGGCGCGAGCGGGCCGACGACTGATGTGGAGACCCGCGTAGCGGGTCGGAACGGAAGGAGGAGTGCTTTTGGTCCAGCTTTTGCCGAGGGCGCGGCGAAGCCGCGCCCGCAGCGCAAAAGGTGGGTTCTAGAGTTCGATCCGCTCGACCAGCCGCTCGTGGTTTTCGTTCGTGTTGACCGCGACGATGCGGATCTCCTCCTCGAGCCCCGAGTCCTCGAGTTTCGCCTTGAGGAGGTTGTCGACCTGGTAGACGCCGGCGGCGTTGGTCATCGCGATCTCGACCATCACGGGCGTGGTGTCGCCGGGCTGGAGCGAGACGCGCTTGATCGCCTGGCTCGAGAGGGTGTTGATGCCGCGCCCGCCGGACTCGTAGGGGATCCGCGAGCGGCCGCTTTCCATGTCCAGCGCGTCGGCGACGCGGATGACGCCGGCCTCGGTCGTCAGGGGCGTCTCGGCGGTGTGGTGACAGAGGATCGCGTGGAGGATCTCGCCTTTCATCCGGACGCGGTCGGCGGCGTCGTAGAACTCCGGGAGGATCCGTTCCAAGATGTCGGCGGCCAGCGGGATCGAGTAGTAGGCGTGGCTATCGCGGTGGACGACGTGGCCCACGTCGTGTAAGGTCGCCGCCAGCGCGATGATGACCGCCTCGTCTTCCTCGGCGAGCCCTTGCTGGCGCGCGCCGTTGAAGTCGACGTCGCCGGCCTTGAGCAGGTCGTAGAGACACAGCGCCCGGTTACGGACGATCTCGATGTGTTTGGTGCCGTGATCGTTGTACCGCATCCGATCGACCGCATTGATGTTTTGGGCCTCGAGATAGGCCTCGATTTCCTCGTCGGTCTCGACGAACTCGAGGACGCGGTTCAGTTTCTCGTCGGGAAAGTGGTGGTCGTCGTCGGGGGTGTAGACATGGTAGGGCTCCTCGGCGGCGGCAGAATCACTCATACGTACTCCTCGGTTGCTGACTAAAAAAGCCCTGCGACGGTCTCGGGTTCGTTACGACAGGTCCTCGACGGCGGCCTCGACCTCGTCGTAGTCGGGCTCGACGCCGGGGTCGTCACTGACCCACGAGTAGGCGATCTGTCCGTCGCCGTCGACGACGAATACCGACCGCTTGGCGACGCCGTGGACGCCCAGGTCGGCGAAGTCCATCGAGAGATCGTACTCGTCGACGATCTCCTTGTTGTAGTCGCTGATGAGGCCGAACTCGAGGCCGTTCTGCTCGCGGAACTCGTTCAGGGTAAACGGCGAGTCGCGGCTGACGCCGTAGACGGCGGCGTCGAGGCCGTTGAACGCGGCCAGTCGGTCCTGGAACGTACACATCTCGGTGGTACAGACACCGGTGAACGCGCCGGGGAAGAAGGCGAGGACGATCGGTGCCTCGTCCTCGAGGCGCTCAGAGAGCGTGAACTCTTCGATGTCGCCGTTTGCGAGCGGTGCAGTGAAGTCGGGTGCGGCGTCTCCGGTTGCTGCCATCGTTGTAATCGTTACGTACAAACCGGAAAGACAGTTTCGCTCCCGGACGGGACGTGGATCGATCCGAGCGAGGCCCCGTCGCGGTCGGCGACGGAAGTTGGGGCGGCGTCGGCCGGCCCGGCTCGAGTGGAAATTCCGAACTGTGCGCTCAGACGGACTGTCGCGCCCGCATGCTTACCTTAGTGCTCCAAAAAGGTTATAATTGCCAGCGGGTAAGCTACGCATAGAGATGGTAGCCGAAATCACACCGCTGTTCATCCCCGGCGGCATGGGGCCTCCGGAACTCGCCATCATCCTCGTCATCGCGGTCTTGCTCTTCGGGGCGAATAAGATCCCGAAGCTCGCGCGATCGACCGGCGAGGCGATGGGTGAGTTCCAGAAGGGCCGCGAAAAGGTCGAATCGGAACTCGAAGAAATGCGCGAGGGCGGCACCGTCAGTGAGGGCGAGACCACCGACGACGAGGAGTTCGTCGACACCGAGCCCGTCACCACCGAGGACGAGACGACCACTGAGTCTGGAACCGAGACGGAGACCAACTAACGTTCTTTTTCCGCCGGGGCGTGTGGCCTAGCGGACAGGGCAGGAGGTTCCTAACCTTCTGATCGTGGGTTCGAATCCCGCCACGCCCGTCCTGCGACGAACGGACGTGAGGAGCGGACGGGCACGGGATTCGAATGAGAGAACGGCGAGCGAAGCGAGCCGTTCGCGTGGTTCGAATCCCGCCACGCCCATACAGCGAACAGGGAGTGAACCGCCACGCCTGCCGTTCACGTCCTCGAGGCGATCCCGGTCGAAATCGATCGCCAGTCGCACCTCGACGGCCGACTCTCGAGGCGACGACACGGGAGGGATTCGGCCCGTGACCAACGAGTCCGTCCCTAGCCGATCGTGCCACTCGAGAGGGCGGCAAGCGGGGTCCGACGGGGGTCGGACGAAAAGCGGCGCAGCGAACGGCCTGTCAGTGGTCGGCGCTTCGTTCCCGGTTCGGATCGCCAAAGCGGGTCAGCGGCTCGAGTTCCTCCTCGGGGACGTCCTCGAAGGCGGCGCGAGCGATGACCCGGCGGTGGACTTCGTCGGCACCGTCGACGATGCGGAACTGGCGGACGGATTCATAGAAGTCCGACAGCGGGAGGTCCTTCCCGATGCCGTTGGCACCGCAACACTGTACCGCGAGGTCGATGGCGTCTTGGGTGACGTTGGCCGAGAAGACCTTGCACATGGAGACGGGGATACGGGCCTCGTCGCCGGCGGCGATCCGGTCGGCGGCGTCGCGGATGCCGGTCCGAGCCATGTGGAGTTTCGTCTCGGCGTCGGCGATCCGGTGTCGGAGCGACTGCTTGTCCGACAGCGACGAGTCGAAGCCGCGTCGTTCGCTGATGTAGGCCTTCGCGATGTCCAGCGATCGCTGGGCCATCCCGGAGTAGCGCATACAGTGCGTGAGTCGGGCGGGACCGAGCCGTTCCTGTGCGTGGGTAAAGCCCTCGTTCAGTTCGCCCAGCAGGTGTTCCTCGGGAACGCGGACGTTCTTGTATCGGATCTCGGCGTGGGACGTGCCGTGATTGCCGCCGCCCATGTGTGGGACGTCGCGGATGACCTCGACGCCGTCGGCGTCGGCGGGAACGAGAAAGAGCGAACAGGCCTCGTAGGGGTGAGCCTCGGGGTCGGTTCGGGCGAGGACGATCAGCACGTCGGCCTCTACCCCCTGCGTCGTCCACCACTTGTGGCCGTCGATGACCCACTCGTCGCCGTCTTTTTCGGCGGTCGTCTGGATCATCTTCGGGTCCGAGCCCGCACCCTGCATCGGCTCGGTCATCGAGAAGCCGGACTTGATCTCTCCCTGGACGAGCGGCTCGAGGTAGGTCTCTTTCTGTAACTCGTCGCCGGCCAGTTCGAGTAGGTGCATGTTCCCCTCGTCGGGAGCGTCGACCCGCATCGCGATCTGGCCGAGCAGACTCCGACCCGCTTCTTCGAAGGCCGGGAGCGAGTCGCGGAAGGAAAGCCCCATGCCGCCGTACTCCTCGGGGATCTGTGGTGCGTAGACGTCGTACTCGCGGGCGGCCTCGCGGAGTTCCGCGATGGTACCGCTCGAGACGGCCATCCCCCCGGCTCGTTCGCGTTCGATCGGCAGGACGACCTCCTCCATCAAGTCGTTGGCACGCGATGCGACCTCGCGTGCTTGGTCACTGTCATTGTAGCGCATAGTTGGGATACCCCCGATCGACGGCTAAGGGTTTGGAGAACACCCACGCGATCACAACTACCCCCGTGATTTTTGATGAAAGATTTCGGGGGCCGAACGTGATCGGCTCGAGAGCAGGGTATCGGCCTTACGATCGGTCCGAACGGCGGGAGCGGGGAGTTATCGAGCCGTCCAGCCGCCGTCGGCCGCGAGGACGGAGCCGGTCACGTAGCTGGCGGCATCGCTCGCGAGAAAGACGACCGGGCCGGCGATCTCCTCGGGATCGGCGAACCGATCCAGCGGTGTGCGGTCGATGATCGACTGGCGGAGCCGATCGTTCTCCTCGAGGTCCGCGGTCAGTTCCGTCGAGACGTAGCCCGGTGCGACGGCGTTGACCCGGACCTCGGGAGCCCAGTCCAGCGACATGCTCTTGGTCAGTCCGACCAGTCCGTGCTTCGAGGCGACGTAGGGGTGTTGGCGCGGCAGGCCGACCAACCCGCCGACGCTGGCGACATTGATTACCGAGCCGCCGTCGCTTGCAAGGAGGTGGTCAGCGGCGGCGTGGGTGACCTCGTAGGCCCCGTTCAGGTTGACGTCTAACACCCGATCGAGGCTCTCGGTCTCGACGTCTTCGGGCCGGCCCAGCGCATCGTCGGGATTGAAGCCGGCGTTGTTGACGACGACGTCGACGCCGCCGAACTCGGCGGCGGCTCGGTCGATCACGTCGCCGACGGCATCGGAGTCGGTCACGTCCGCGGGGACGGCGAGGGCGTCACCACCAGCGTCCTCGATGTCCGCTGCCACGGTCTCGATCTCGTCCGTCGATCGGGCGCTCGGGACCACTGCCGCGCCCGCGTTCGCCAGTTCGACTGCGATCGCGCGGCCGATACCACGGCCGCCGCCCGTTACCACTGCGACTCGTCCCTCGAGATCGAAGAGTTCGCTCATCGGTCCCCCGTTTCGTGGGTACCCACGTCAAGCTTTTCGCGCGGCCAGGCGGCGATCGTCGTTTTCCCCCGGCAGCAAGCCTGTCAATAACGGAACCTAAATCCTCCTCGAGCGAGCCGTAATCGATAGAAAACGGCGGGACAGTGGATTATCAGAACTGGTAATGGGCGGATGAATTTTTTGAGGGGTGAGCGTTCGTGTAGGGGCAATGGCTATTGACGAGGCCGACCAATCGGACGTCGGGGACTTTTCTGAGGGGGAGGCGTCCGACCCTGCGTCGGAGGACGAGCCGTCGGAACGGGACTCGCGTGTCCGTGTCGGCGAGTACACGTGGGAAGCGTTCATGGAAGAACACGGGCACGGGGACGAAGTCGCCGACCTGTACCCGGACGAACCCGAGGGTGACGACCAGCTCGGGCTCGACACCGACGAGGACGTGAGATCGGTCGTCCCGAGCGGGGACGACTGGAACGACGTCGAGTTCGACCCCGAGGAATACCTCGGCCACCACCCCGACGACCTCGACGAGACGGTCCTGCCGACCGCGGGGGACAACGGCGAGGCGATCTGGGACGCCTACTGGGAGTACGCCAACCCCGAGACGACACCGGTCGTCAAGGATACCTGGACGTGGGAACACTACAAGTGGGAATACTACTACGAGGACGACGGCAGCCGGCCGCGGGATTCCGACGGTGAGATCGTCCGGCACGACCGGGAGGAGGCACTCGGTTTCGATCCCGAGACCCTCGAGAACCGGCTCGCGGCGGGCAACGACGCCGCCTTGGAACTCGACGACATCGTCGAGGAACGGACCGTCAACATCCAAGACGAGATCGACGAAGACGAGTTCTTCTCGACGGCGGCGGGCAACACGACCGTCTCGAACCGGTACGACCTCGAGAAAGCGGTTCCATTCGAGAAGAAGACCCACTTCCGCGAGGTCGAGCGCTACTGGGTCAACAAACCCTACGCCTTCGTCGTCATCTTCCATTCGGAGAAGGAAAACGAGAAGAAGTACTACATGGTCGAACCCTACCAGAACGAGATCGAGACGGAACTCAAGGAGTTCCTCTCGGGCAAGCTCAGGACGGCCATCAAGTACTCCGAGGACGGGATCAAGGAGAAAGCGACCGAGGACGGCCGGCGCACGGTTATCGAGGACGAGACCCGGCGGCTGCTCAAGCGCTATGATCTCTTCGAGGCCACGTCGGACGAGACGGCAAAGAGCATCCTCGAGACGCTACAGGGGCTGCTCGACGACGAGGACGAAGCAGCGGAAAGCGAGGACGACGGGCCCTCGCAGCTACAGGGGATCGAGGTCCGACCGGAGCCGGCGATTCTGGCCGACGATCCGGACACGCTAAGCGAGTATCAGGTCGAGAAGCTACTGTACCTGCTCAAACGCGACTTCATCGGCTACGAACGGATCGACGGGATCAAACACGACATCAACGTCGAGGACATCTCCGTCGACGGCTACAACTCGCCGGTGTTCGTCTACCACTCCGAGTACGAACAGATCATCTCGAACATCTATCACGGGAAGGACGAACTCGACGATTTCGTCGTCAAACTGGCACAGCGCTCCGGGAAAGGCATCAGTAAGCGACTCCCACAGGTCGACGCGACCTTGCCCGACGGCTCGCGCGCCCAGTTGACCCTCGGCAAAGAGGTGTCCGACCACGGGACGAACTACACCATCCGCCAGTTCAAGGACGTCCCCTTCACGCCGATCGACCTCATCAACTGGAACACCTTCTCGCTCGACGAGATGGCCTTCCTCTGGCTGGCCATCGAGAACCACAAGAGCCTGATCTTCGCCGGCGGTACTGCCTCGGGGAAGACCACCTCGCTGAACGCCGTCTCGCTGTTTATCCCCAGCAGCGCCAAGATCGTCTCCATCGAGGACACCCGCGAGGTCGAACTGCCACAGCGCAACTGGATCGCCAGCGTGACCCGCCCCTCGTTCGCCGACGACGAGCAGGGCGACGTCGACGAGTTCGACCTGCTGGAGGCCGCGCTCCGACAGCGCCCCGACTACATCGTCATGGGTGAGATCCGCGGTGAGGAGGGTCGAACGCTGTTCCAGGTCATGTCGACCGGTCACACCACGTACACGACCTTCCACGCCGACTCCGTCGACGAAGTCCTCAAGCGGTTCACGACGGACCCGATCAACGTCTCGAAGACGATGTTCACCGCCCTGGACCTGGTCTCGATCCAGACACAGACCCGAGTACAGGGCCGGAAGGTCCGCCGGAACAAGTCCCTGACCGAGATCAACCACTACGAGGCCGAACACGACGAGATCAACGTTCAGGACGTCTACCAGTGGCAAGCCGAAACCGACGAGTTCCTCAAAATGGGGGACTCGAACACCTTAGAGGAGATCCAGTTCGACCGCGGGTGGAGTACTGAAAAGCTCGAGGAGGAACTGTTCAAACGTGAGATCATCCTCGCCTATCTCATCAAAAACGGACTGAACACGTACGCACAGGTCGCCGCGACCGTCCAGGCCTTCATCAACGATCCCGACACTATCCTCACGCTCATCGCGAACGGGCAACTCGAGGACAGTCTCGAGGACCTCCGCGAGATGGAGAGCGTCCTGATCGACGTCGACCCGGAGAAAGAGGAACTGGTCCCCCGGCCGGAGGCGACCGACGAGACGTACAACCTCTCGATGGACATCCTCGAACGGGCCGAAGAGTCGGTGTTCGAGGAGTACCGTGGCGAAGTGCCGAGTGGGCTCGCGAGCGCGCTCGGCGACGTCGAGGAGGAAAGCACGATCGAGGTCGACCGAGCCGACAGCGAGGAGTTCGAGTTCGCAGGCGACGTCGACGAAGGCGTCGATGACTCGGAGTGGGAACTCGGTGACAGCGACACGGAATTCGCCGTCGAGGGTAACGACGGGACCGCCGACGAGCCGGCGTGGCTCAGCGAAGACACCGGCTTTGCGATCGGGGGCGACGACGGCGGAACCGCGACCGGCGGCGACAGTGTCGAGGCCGACGCGGCCGGAGCCGCTGCGGATCCGGCTTCCGATACCGGTGAAGCCGCCGAACCCGGGCCGAGTACGGACGAGTTGGAGACGGCCGATGACAGTACCCCCTCGAGCGGGAACTCGTCGGTCGCTGCCGGGGCCGACACCGAGGCGTCGACCGCGGACACCGGACCGGATCGCTCCCGAACCGCGAGCCAGTCTGCCGATGCCGACAGCGCGATAGCGGGGGGAGAAGCCGACGACTCGACGGTGATGCCCACCGAAGACGCTGGAGACGGCGATCTGGGCGGTTTATTCGACGACATGGGTGAGACGATCGACGAACTCGGAGAGCCGACCGGCTCCGGCCGACCGGCCGTCGAGGACGGGACCCCCGCGGGCCGACCCGACACCTCCGGCTTCGATTCGATGTTCCCCGAGGACGATCTCGACTCGATCTTCGATCCGGAATCGGACGACGGTGAACGCCGTGAGGGCAACGCACAGATCGACGATCTCTCGGACGTCCCCGAAAGCGACACCGCGTCCGCCGCATCGACACCCCCCTCGAGCGACGCGGGCCCGGACGGGACGGCCGACCGTTCGCCGGCCGATCCAACGGCCACGGAGTCGACGGACGACGGTCGCGAACCGGCCGCGGAAGGGACGGCCTCGAACGAGACGCCCACACAGTCAGGCGGGGCCGAAGCCGACGAGGCGTCACCGTCGGAGCCGGAGCCGCCGACGATCGACCTCAGCGAGCCCTCGTCGGATGACGAGGGGGAGAGCGACGGGACGTCAGCGACCGATGCCGTCGATGCGGGGAGCGACGACGAGCCTGCGACTACGGACGACGAGTCCGCGGACGCAACGGCGGTCGAACCGCCGACGATCGAGATCGACGAAAGCGGTTCTGACCCGCCGGACGGGACCGATACCGACGACGGAGACCAAACCGCTTCCGGCTCGACTGCCACGGATGTGGACGACGGGCCCAACACTGGCTCCGGCGTCGACGAAGCACTCGAGTCGCCGGACGAGACGGCGTCGTCAACGGACGGATCGACGCCGACCGACCGGTCTGCCGGGGGTGACGACTCCGCGACGGACGAGGACTCGATCTTCGGCGGTGGGTCGGATTCGATCTTCAGCGACGAGGCCGACGACGACGACGATAGCGACGGCTCGCTCTTCGACGGCGGGGGCGACGACTCGATCTTCAGGGATGAAGAAGACGAATCGGGCAACGACGATACCGGCATCTTCGACGCCGACGACGCGAACGAGGACGGTGACACATGAGCCTCCAACGGGACGACAGTGGCGGGACGGGGATGTCGGCGGGTTCCGACGCCCTCGGTGATCGGTTCTATCCGCTCTACGACTGGCTGTTCGGCGAGGAAAGCGAGTTCGTCGCGGACATCGAGACGAAACTCGCACAGGCCCGGATGACCGACACGGTCGAACTCTACCTCTCCCGGGCGCTCGGTATCGGATTCATCAGTGGGCTGAGCCTCTGGCTGATCGGCCTGATGATCGGCTACGGCCTGGTCGCGCTCGGATTCATCGCGAACGAACCGCTGATCGGGATCCCTGTCGGGACCGGCCTCCTGCTCGACATCATCAACCTCCTCCGAATTCCCGCCGTCATCTTTTTCGCCGGTCTCCTTTTCGGCTCGATCGGCTTCGCGTTCGGGTTCGGCTCGATGGTCGCGATCCCCTACTCGCGGGCCTCGAGCCGGAAACGCGAGATCAACATGCTGTTGACCGACTCGATTTCCTTTATGTACGCCCTCTCGGTCGGCGGCCTGAACCAGCTCGAGATCATCGAGGCGATGGCCGAGGCCGACGACACCTACGGCGAGGTCGCCCGTGAGTTCCAGAGCATCGTCAAGGAGACCGAGTACTTCGATATCGACTACCGGACGGCGATCCGCAAGCAAGCACTCGAGACGCCGAGCGACGACCTCTCGCAGTTTTTGACCGACATGCTCTCGATCGTCAACAGCGGCGGTGACATGGAGAGCTTCCTCGAGGACAAGAAGGAAAAGCACATGCGGACCGCAAAGCAGGAACAGGAACTGACCCTCGAGACGCTCGAGCTGTTCGGGGAGATGTACATGACGCTGTCGCTGTTCCCGCTGCTGCTGATCATCATCATGGTGATCATGCAGATGATCCCGAACGCCGACGTCTCGGATCAGATGCTGTATATGGTCGTCTACGGCCTCATTCCGATGATCGGTGTCGGGTTCATGGTTCTGGTTTCGACGGTCAAACACGACGAACCCGGCGACGGCTATCTCACAATGGGCAACACCGACCAGCGGACCGAAACGGGACAGGAGGGCGGCCTGCTGAGTCTCGGCCTCGTCGAGCAGTTCACCGGTCGACACAGCGTCTTCGACCGGATCAAGAACCGCGAGGGGACCCACGAGACGATCGAAGTCCTGCGTCAACCCCACATCTTCTTCCGGGACCATCCGCTGGTCACTCTCGTACTGACCCTCCCGCTTGCGCTCGTCATCGTCGTCACGGCGCTTGTAAACGGATCGGCCCCGACCTCGTGGGACGAGATGCTCGAGGCCCCGATCTGGGGGACGTTCATCTATCTCTACGTACCGCTGTATATCACGGCGCTGCCGCTCTCGATTTTCCGGGAGTGGAACGTCCGGCACCGAAACGCCGTCGTCAACAAACTCTCGGAGGACCTTCGAAAGCTCTCGAGTTCCAACGACACGGGGCTGACGCTGCTGGAATCGCTCAAGGCCGTCTCGGACACCACGAGCGGCAAGCTGGCCCGCGAGTTCGAGATGATGCACACGAAGGTCAACTACGGGATGAGCCTGACGGAGGCGCTCATCGAGTTCAACAACAAGTACCACATTCCGCGGCTGGCCCGGACGACGCGGCTGATCACCGAAGCCCAGGAGGCGTCGAACCAGATTTCGGACGTCCTTCGGACGGCCGCCACCGCCAGTGAGAACCACGACGACATCGAACGCGAGCGCAAGTCCCGCACCCGCATGCAGATCGTGATCATCATCATGACGTTCATGACGGTGCTTGCGGTGATCGCGATCCTCAAGACCCAGTTCATCGATACGATGGCTGGGCTCGAGACCGGCGGAAGCGGTGGCGGTGGCGGTGGCGGTGGCGGTGGTGGTGGTGGCGCGATGCAGGGCGCGAACCTGAGCGAGAACATCGACGTCAACATGCTGTCGGTGTTGTTCTTCCACGCGGTGACCCTGCAGGCGATCATCTCCGGCTTTATCTGTGGCTACATCCGGGATGCGGACCTACTGAGCGGCCTGAAGTACGCGGTCGGACTGTCCGCAGTCGCACTCATCGGCTGGACGCTGGTGGCCTAACATGACCGGGAACGGAACGCACGATCGATGCCGGGATCGAACGGACGGACGAGAGCTGCTGGCCACCTCGAGTCGGGCAGCGGTCGAGCGCGAACGGGGCCAGACGACGCAGGACTTCGCCGTCGGGATCGGGATCTTCCTGCTGGCGATCGCGTTCGTCTTTATGTTTCTGCCGTCAGTCGTGACCCCCTTTGACTCGTCGGTCGGCGGTGCAGAGACGGCACAGGCCGATCGGATCGCAGACCGGATCGTCAACGATACAGCCACAGGTGAGGGAAACGAGATCAATTTTACCAGTTATCAGGGCAAGGAGAACCTGACCAAACAGGTGGGGCTTCGGGCGAGCAGCGACGAAGACCTCGTCTACGATCGGGTTAACGTAACTATCGAACGTCTCAACGGCAGTTCGGATATCGACACCGGTCTGACGGCGGGGGACGACTACACCGGACAGCCGGCGGCGAGTTCTGCACGGATCGTCACGCTCGCGAACTATCCCGACGAGTGTCGGCCGGCATGTCGACTCGTCGTGAGGGTGTGGTAACATGAGTGGGATCAAACGGACCGGGGGCGGTGACCGCGGGCAGGCCTACACGCTCGAGGGATTCATCGGTTCGATGGTCGTGTTGATGGCAGTGCTGTTCGCGCTGCAGTCGATCGTGATCACGCCGACGACCGGCGGCGCGGCCGATCGGACGGTCCAATCGCAAGTGCAACAGGAGACGATGGACGCGCTGACCATCGCCGCCCAGGGACAGGGACAGGGCGAGAACGGGACGCTCTCGTATATGATTCGGTACTGGAACGACTCCGAAGAGCGCTTCCACGGAGCGAACGCGACGGATTCGGGCGATACCTACGGTGCGCAGTCGTTCAACCGCGAGGCGTTCGTCCTCGGACAGATCCTGTCTGACCGGTACACGGAGACCGGTTCGTACTACAACGTCGAACTCGTCTATCAGAACGGCAGCACGACGGACAACGTTACGATGGTCAACCAGGGATCGCCGCCGGAAAGCGCGATCACGGCGAGCCGGACCGTCACGCTGTACGACGATGACGAGCTGACGGCACCGGGTAGTAGAGACGAGGGGATCAACCTCTCCGAAGCTGAGAACTATCCGATCCCATCCGCCAAAAACGGGGATAACAATCCGATCTACAACGTCGTCGAGGTACGGGTGATCGTATGGTAAGTCGTCGTCTGCAATCAAACGGTGATGTTCGGGATGATCACGGGCGCGACCGAGCCCAGTTGATCCTGATCGGTGCGATCACGCTCGCGTTCATCATTCTCGGGCTCGTCGTCGTGGTCAACAGCGTGTTGCTCACCGAGACGCTTTCGTCGGGCGACTCCGGCCGGAGCGGAAGCGACGCTGCCATGGTCGAACACGACATCGAGCAAGGGATTGGGGGGGTCGCTCACCGCGGCAATCTCAGATGGGACGATGACGATTATAATAGTACTCTCGAGAGTACAATCAATGAAAGCTATTCGGAACGATATCGGAACACGACAGCTAACAGTCGACCCGTCGTCGTCGATGTCGAATTCAATAAAAAAGCGCAAACCGCGTCCGTCAAAACTGATAAACAGATATCGTCTATTAGTTCTCTTCTACCGAATACCACTAACGTCGGTCACCTAGCGTTCAAACTAGAGGCTACTGGCAGCGGCGAGATCACGGTTGAGGACGCTAATCAAGGAACGGAAATAACGATCAATGACACTGGGGGAGAGTTCATAATAAAAGATGGGGAAGACAACCGTTGTACTGTCGGTAATGAGAACGCAAGTATCAACGTTGTTAGCGGCGAAATCAACGTGAGTACAGGTTCTGATTGCACGTTCAATACGATCGATCCGTCGGAGACATCTACTCTCTCCATAACTACCAACAACGATATGGTAGGGACGTACGACCTCGTTGTCAAAGACAACGGCTCGTTGGGATCCGGCTACGACTACACCGGTCGCGCATGGGCCGTCGACGTCACCGTCACCTACGACTCGAGCGACGTCTCCTACGAGCGACCGTATCGCGTCTTCCTGTACGGTGATCGATCATGAACCGCGGCTTCGAGGACGACGATCGGGGCGTCTCGATCGCACTGACACACGTCCTGACGATCGCGATTACGACCGTCCTCGTCGCCATGTTGATCACGAGTGCAAGCACCATGCTCGAGACCGAAACCGATCGCAGCGCCGATATTGGCCTCGAGACGATCGGCGAGCGCCTCGCCAACGAGATCGGCAACGTCGATCGGATCGCGACCGGAGACGACGGGCGGGCCGAGCGGGTAGCCGTCACGGCCAGTCACCCGCGGACGGTCGCGAACTCCAGATACACCGTCGAACTACGGCGTAACTGTACTGCACCGTTGCTCGACGGGCAGACCGATTGCCTGCGACTGACGGCGGCGAGTGCCGACACGGTCGCCTACGTGCCGGTTGAGACGACCGCCGACATCGAGAACAGTTCGGCCAGCGGCGGTGAGATCGAGCTGCAGTACGACGGATCGTCGAACAACATTTCGATCACGGAGGCCCGCTAATGCGGGGGTGTCACGATCGAGCCGGTGGCGACCCCGCGAGCGACGACCGGGCAGTTTCGGACGTCCTCGCGTTTATCCTCGTTTTTGCGATCATCCTCGGCTCCGTCGCACTGCTGTCGACGATCGGATTTCAGACGATGACCGACTATCAGGAGGGTGAACAGGTCCGGACCGCGGACCGGGCGATGGCGGCGCTGGCGGACAACTTCAACGACGTCCTCCGGTACGACGGGGTAACGGGACGAGAGGGGGAACTGTCGCTTCGAGGGGGGACCGTTCGAACGGGATCGGACGGAACGAGAGTGAACGTCTCGATCGACGGGACATATATTGGCAACGGATTGAACACTAACGACGGCGGCGAGTTCGACCTCGGCCGGTTCGAGTACGGTCTGGATGAGGACACGGTCGCCTACGAGGGCGGTGGTGTCGTCCGAGCCGACGACGGCGGGAGCGTCTTCCGCGAGCGGCCGCGACTGCGATGTGATACCGATCACGATCGGGCAGTCGTCTCGCTCGTCGCGATTCAAAACCCCGACGACCGTTCGGTGCAGGCCGACGGACGCGTCGGCTTCGAACTGACGAGCGTCAACCGCGAGACGGTCGTCCGAGAAGATGTTAACAAGGTTTCAATCAACGTAACCGAAACGGAGTACGAGACCGCATGGAACGGAACCTTCGACCGAGGTGACTGGGAACTAAGCGATGACATCGGGGGGACCTGTAACCCGCCCGAGAACGATCTAACTGTCGTCGTTACCGTCCTCGAGGGCCGGATCGACTACTGAGCTTCTCGGTCCCAGTCGCCGGTGAGCATCGCCCGCAACCCCGCGCGGTCGGCCAGTGATTTCACGCGGGTGGCCCGCTCGGAGACGCTGCCGGCGGTCTCGAGTACGAGACCGTTCGAGAGTCGTTTCGGTGCCGCCATCGGTGAGCCGTCGGCCCCGACGGGGTCGTCGTTGAGGACCGTGCGGTCGCTCCCGTCGGGACGCCACGGCGGATCGACCCCGGCGAGGCCGCGATCGAGGAGGTAGTCGGCGGCCTCGACCAACGCGCCGTCCGACGTCGAGTGGCCGATCGCGCCGATCGACCCGCGCTCGTTGAAAAACCGGACGACGTACTCGCCGTCCCCACGACCCTCGTCGCCCGGTTTGCCGGAACGGCTGTCAGTTGCGGTGTCGGCCTCCTCGCCTGGAGAGCCGTCTCCCGACTCGTCGCGTTCGCTCTCGGTCGGATCGTCGGCCTCGAGCGCGGCGTCGCCGGCTGCCGTCGGTGATTCGGCCGTCCCCTCGCGAGTCGGACCGTCGTCGGTGATTGCGGATTCGCTGAATCGGACCGAGACGGCCGGACCGTCGCCCGAAGCCGGCTGCTGCTCGGCGAACGCGACGACGAGCTGGTCGAGAAAGCGCTCGGCCGCGGCCTCGAACTCGGGAGCGTAGGCCTCGCCCTGTGTCGTCGCCGCCGTGAGCCGGTCGACGATCGAGTCGACGAGGACGGGCCGCTCGACGGCGAGCTGTCTAGCGACCAGTTCCCGCGAGTGGCGCTCGAGACGGCTCCCGAGCGTCGATCGCGTGTAGTTGGCCAGTACCGACTCCGCGTCGGGGAGGTCGGCGAGCCGGACGGTACGGTAGTCGATATCGGACGTTCCCGCCAGCAGGAGGAAGTCGCGACCGTTCGTGTAGATCGCCCGGTCGACGCCGGTCCAGGCCATCGCCCGTCTGAGTGCGTTCGCCCGACTGCCGTCCAGCGAGTCGGTCGCGGGTTCGACGGCGACGAACAGCGCCGGCACCGAGTCGACGGTCGGGACGTACTCAAGGTGAACGTCGTCGACGTCCCGATCGGCACGACACGAGTCGGCCCGGACGTCCCAGCCGAGCGTCTCGAGGAGGGGCTCGACGAGCCACCTGCGGGTGTCCCGCAGGGTGGTCGGCGGCGAGGCGTCGACCAGTGCCTCGGCGCGAGCGGTGTAGGAGCGAATGTCGAGGGGTGGCATTCGTCGGGAGTAGTCGGTCGACCGCCATGTAACGTCCGGTCGACTGCAGGCGGGAGAACGGTTCGGTGTCGGGTTCGAGCGGACTAGTGGTCCGTCGCGGTCGGCTCCTCTCGCTGGTAGATCCGGAGGCGGGCCTCGCGGACGGCGAAGGCCGACTGGAGGTTCGGCGGGATGGTTTCGGCCTTTCCGATGACGAGATAGCCCGACGACCGGAGCGAGCGGCCGATGGTCTCGAGCATGGAGCGCTTGTACGCGTTGTCGATGTAGATGAACAGGTTCCGACAGACCACGAGATCGAACCCCGATTTCGGCTCGTCGTTGATCAGGTCGTGGCGCTGAAAGCGGACGTTCGTCCGAACGTCGTCGGCGATCCGGTATCGCCGGCCGTCGACGTCGACGTACCGCTGGTAGTCGTCGAGAAAGGAGAGTTGCTCGTCCAGATCGATCGTCCGCGACTCCTCGTAGACCCCCTCGCGGGCCGTCTCGAGCGCCGGCCGCGAGATGTCGGTCCCGAGGACGTAGACCGACGACTCGTCGATCTCGGGATCGTCGCGGGCGAGCATCGCCAGCGAGTAGGGTTCGCGCCCGTCGGCACAGGCGGCGCTCCACACCCGGAGCGGGCCGTTTCCGGAGAGTCGTCGGAGGACGGTCCGGATCCCCTCCCAGACGTCCGGATTCCGAAAGAATCCCGTGACGTTGATGCTCAGCGCCTCGAGCAGCGCCTCCTGTTCGGCCGGCTCCTGCCGGAGCAACTCGAAGTACGACTCGTAGGTGTCACACTGGGTGCGTCGCATCCGGGAGGAGACGCGGCGATCGAGGTAGCTATCGTTGTAGTGGCTGGTCGCGAAGGAGAGTTCTTCCTCGACGAAGGCCAGCAGTTCCGTGAACGTCTCCTCGTCGTCGTCGCCGCCGGTGTCGTCGAGCGGGAGATCCAGGTCTTCGGGATCGATCTCGCCGGCACCGTCGCCGATCACAGTTCCGTCACTCCGTTCTCGTCGTCGCCGTCCGAGGTCTTCACGACGAGGCTCCCCGTCCCGGGGGTGAACTCGACGGTGCGGCCGTGTTCGCCGCCGACGTCTTCGGCCTCGAGGGGGACGCCGAGTTTCTCGAGTTCCTCTTTCGCGGCGGCGATGTTGCGCTGGCCGACGCCGTCGCCGAAGCTCTCGAACTCGAACATGTCGCTGCCGCCGGCGATCTTGGCCTCGACGGCGGTGTAGTTGGCCCCCTGTTCGACCATTCGGCGCAGTAGCGCCCGGATGGCCGTGTCGGCGTACTTACCCGGTTTGCGGTCGCTGTTGTCGGCTGCGTCGCCGTCGGGCAACATGACGTGTGCCAAGCCGCCGATCGCCGATTGCGGGTCGTACAGGGCGATCGCCAGACACGAGCCCAGCCCGTAGGACTTGAGCGTGTCGTCGCCGTCGCTGACGACGAGTTCGGAGATGCCGACCTGGACCGGCGTCGGTGCGCCCGGTTCGGTGCCGTAGGTCTTCATGTGGTATCGACTTCTTGGAACTCGGCCGTCGTCTTGGCGTCTTCGATCCGATCGACGTCCAAGTTGTTCAGCGCCCGCTCGAGGTCCGATTCGTCCGGGATTGCGTACACTTCACAGTCGAACTCGCGGCCGTCGGCCACGACGACCGTGTCGAAGACGAACGCGAAGTCCTGGTTCTCGCCGAGCTGGATGATGACGGGGTCGACGGCCGCGGCACCCATGTCGTGGATGAACTCGGGGGTCGAGTGGTCGATCGTCGTGTCCAGGACGTTCGCCCAGCCGTCGAGGAAGCCACTGGCCATGATGTTGCCCAGTTCCTTGATCGCGCTGGTCCCCATCTCGCCGAAGCCGTCCTCGTCGACCTCCATCGGGACCATCGCGTCGACGATCTCGTGGGCCGACTCCTCGTCGAACAGGAAGAGCAGATAGCCGCTTGGCATCCCGTCGAACTCGAAGGCGACGCCGACGAGTTTCTCCTCGGCGACCTGCTCCGGAATGGCCTCGAGCGAGACGAAGTTGAGCCGCCGGATCTCGACGCTGGTGTCGATGCCGGTCAGCGTCGTGGCGGTTTCGGCGACTTCCTCCGCGCCCCGTTCGGCCATCCGATCGAACCCGTCTAACTTGTCGTACTCGATGCCCTCGCTGGTGCGCAGCCGCTCTAAGAGCTTCGACATCGACTCCCGTTTCGGGAACAGGTAGTGGTTGAACCCGACTTCGGTGCCGACGGTCTCGATCCGGCTCTGGAAGAGCAAGGCGAGGTCGTCGTCGCCCGGCGCTTCGTCGATGTCGCCGAAGAACGGCTCCGCGGAGACGCCTTCGACGAACTCGGGTGTCGAGACGTCGATGACGGCCTCGAGGACGTCGGCCCAGCCGTCGATGAACCCGCTGTTTATGATGTGACCGACCTCCGTCGCGGCGCTTTCGGTCATCTCGTCGAACTCGTCGGGTTCGCCCGCGTCGCCCTCGATCTCCGCGTCGGGGCCGGCCTCGGCCAGCAGCGTCTCGACGACTCGGAACGCGCTCTCGCGCTCGAAGACGACGACCGAGTAGCCCTCGATCGCGCCGGTGAGTTTGACGCGGACGCCGACCTTCTCGGTCGAGTCCTCGAAGTCGCGCCGGATCTCCTGGCCGCGCATGAAGTTGAGTTTCGTGACGCCGACCTGCGTCTCGACGCCCATCATGTGGGTCAGTCGGCCGGCCGCGATCCCGGCACCCTCTCGAGCCATCCGGTAGAACGTGCCGAGTGCGTTGACGTCGAGTTTCATGCGGGTTGGACTTCGATGCCGTTGACCATTTCCACGAACTCTTCCAAGTCCGGGAACGCGTAGATCTCCGCCTCGATCTGGTAGCTGGGGACCGACAGATCGGAGTCGAAGAACAGCGCGAGGTCGTCACCGCCGAGACTCGCAGTCCGGGTGACGATCTCGCCCGTCGGGGCGTAGACCAGCTGTGGCGCGGCGATATCGATCGCGCGGCCCAGCACGTCAGCCCAGCCGTCGATGAAGCCACTGGCCATCATGTTGCCCATCTCCTCGACGGCACTACGGGCCATCTTGCCCGAAACATCTCCCATGTCGTCGACGACGTCACGCAGCATGATCGCCGTGATCTTCTTGGCGCTGGCCTCGGGGAAGAGGATGAGGATGTGACCGTGTGGGGGATCGAGCAGTCGGACCCGGACGCCGACGCGCTTCCCGGCGTCGAGCTGTGACTCGATGTCGTCGACGTCGATGAAGTTGGTCTTGGTCACCTCCATCTGGGCGTCCTCGCCGGTCAGTTTGCTCATGTTGTCGGCGACGCCGTTCGTCCCGACTTTCGCCATCTCGTTTATGAAACTCAGCTTTCGAATGTCGACCATCATCGTCATGGATTCCTCCGTAGGGTTGGGTGTTGTTCGTTCATAGTGTCGTCACGTCCAGAATGTTGACTACCTCCCCCCGTCCCCGAACCGTCGCGCCGCTGATCCCAGGAATGCCGCTCATGAAGCCTTCGAAGGGCTTGACGACGACTTCCTGTTGGCCGCTGACCCGATCGCAGTGCAGGGCGACCTCGCGGACGTCGTCGCGGATGCGGACGACCATGCCGTTCCCGTTCGCGCCGGCTGCCGGCGTTTCGAGGATGTCGGCCAACGAGACGACGGGGTAGTCGCCGTCCTCGCCGGGCAGGATCGACTCGCCGTCCGTTGTTTCGATCGCCGTGGCGGGCTCGATGTCCCGGACCGCCTTGGTCGGGACGCCGAACTCCTCGCCACCGCTTTCGACGAAGAGGATCTCGTCGATCGCAACCGTCACCGGCAGTTCCATCGTCACCGTCGTTCCCTCGCCGGCCTCGCTGTCGATCGAAACCATCCCCTCGAGATCCTCGACGGTCCGCTTGACGACGTCCATCCCGACGCCACGGCCGCTGACGTCGGTCACCTCATCGGCCGTCGAGAGGCCGGGATGGAAGATGAGATCGTAGGCGTCCTCGTCGGGAAGTTCGGCGGCCACTTCGGGCTCGAGGACGCCCGCCTCGACTGCTTCGTCGCGGAGCCGATTGGGGTCGAGCCCGCTGCCGTCGTCCTCGACGGTGATCGTCACGCGATCGCTCTCGCGGTCGGCGTGGACTTCGACGCTGCCCTCGGTGGGTTTGTCGGCGGCCTCGCGCTCGGCGGGCGGTTCGACCCCGTGGTCGACGGCGTTGCGAACCAGGTGGATCAGCGGATCGCCGATGCGATCGAGGATACTCCGGTCGAGTTCGACGTCCTCACCGGTCATCTCGAAGGCGACCTCCTTGTCCTGTTCGCGGGCGATGTCGCGGACGACCCGCGGCAGGCGGTTCGTGACCGTCCGCAGCGGGACCAGTCGGATGTCCATCACCGTCTCCTGCAGGTCGGTCGTCAGGTCCGACAGCGCGTCGAGTTCCGTCTCGAGGGCGTCGTTGTCGTCGTCGGCCTCGGCCGCGTGCCGGAGGCGAACGCGACTGGTCACCAGTCCCTCGACGAGATTGAGCAGGGAGTCGACCTGTTCGACGTCGACCCGGACCGACTGGATCTCGTCGGCCTCGTCGTCGGCGTCCTGCTCGACGTCCGTGTCGGGTATCTCGATGTCCGGAATCTCGAACTCGGGTTCCTCGACGGTCCGGACGACATCGTCGCCCTCGTCGTCGTCGGCATCGTCTCCGAACGACGATTCGGATCCGGATTCCGACTCGTCGGTCGACGATCCGAAGTCGGTATCGACGTCGAACGCGTCGGTGTCGTCGAACGCGTCGTCGTCGAGTCCGTCGTCGATGTCGTCATCGAAGCCGCCGAACCCGTCGTCCCCGTCCTCGAGGTCGACGGAGTCGGCCGATACCTCGAACTCGTCGTCGGCACTAAACGAGTCGGCAGCGTCGTCGATCGGCTCATCGCCGAACGGATCCTCGTCGGCCGTCTCGAGGCCGTCGTCGAATCCCGCCGACGGTTCGAAGCCGTCGTCGGTACCGAACGAGTCGTCGGCCGCGCCGGCTTCGATATCGGCGTCGGCAACACTGCTGTCGGCGGCAGGGGTCTCGGCACCGTCGTCGGCCTCGACGTCGTCGACGGTATCGGCCCCAGCGGTGGCGGTATCGGCCTCCTCGAGGTCGGTCCCGTCATCGGTTTCCGTCTCGAGATCTGTCGGGGCTCCGTCGTCGGCGTCGACGGCGACACGCTCGTCGGTGGCGTCATCGATCGCGGGCTCGGTATCGGCGTCCGAGACGCCCGCCTCGTCGGCAGGCGCGTCGTCGACTACGATCGGGTCGTCGGCGGGACGGCCCGTTTCCGCCGCCCCGGGTTCGGTATCGTCGGCGTCGTCAGCGGCGGGCGCTGCCGTGCCATCGGGTTCCGTCGACTCCTCGAGTGCCGTCTCGGCTTCAGTATCGGTGGACTCGGCGGTGGCCTCGTCCGACGCCGGCGAGCCCGCAGTATCGGGCGTCGCTTCGGGTTCGTCGGCCGGCTCCGGCGTCGTGTCCGCCTCGATCCCGTCGGCCGGTTCGGTTTCGGGAGCGTCGGTCGCCGGCTCGTCGCCTTCGGCCCCGCTCTCGCGGTCGTCGGAAGCGGGGGCAGCGACCACGTCGGTATCGGCCGTCTCCTCGGCGTCCGCGGAACCATCGACCTCCGACTCGCCGGCCGCCAGTTCATCGGCCGCCGGGTCCGTCTCCGCGTCGACGAGCATGTCGTCGACGGCGCTCTCGGTCGGCTCTTCGCCCTCGAGGAACGCGTCGTCGTCGGCCTCCTCGCCGAGGAGTTCGTCCATGTCGACTTCTTCGTCCTCGTCGAACTCGTCGAACTCGAGTTCCTCGAGTTCGTCCTGCAGTTCGTCGAAACCGACCATCTCGACTTCGTCTTTGAGTTCGTCGAAGACCGCGCTGGCGTCGTCGACCTCGTCGTCGCCGTCGTCGGCCGCCGACCCACCGGCCGCAGTGTCGGCATCGGCGCCGCCGGACGCCGCGTCCGTCTCGCGGTGTTCGGCCGGCGGTTGGCCCGGTTCGGCCTCGAGTTCCTCGACATCCTCCTCGTCGAGCAGGTCGTCGAAGGACCCGGCCTCGCCCATGTCCTCGAAGGCGTCGAGTTCCTCGTCCTCGACGTCCTCGACCATCTCGTCTAGGTTGTCGAACTCGTCGAACTCGTCGAGCAACTCGTCGACCTCGAGGTCCTGTGCGTCGGCGGAGGAGATGTCTTCGGCCGCGACGTCGCCGGGGTCGTCCGCCGGCGCGGCCTCGAACCGGTCGTCGACGTCGACGATCTCGAAATCGTCGACCTCCTCGACGGGCTCGAGGCCGGAGGCGATCGCGGCCTCGCCGACCGCGGTCGCGAAGACGGCGTCGAAGCCGCGGTCGTACTCGTCGGCCTCGATTCGATCCCGAGACGGGGCGGTTCCCATCAGCTCGAAGGCGTCGATCAGCGCGTCGACGACCAGTTTGCCGTTGTTGACGCCCTCGCGTTCGGCGATGTCGAGACGGGCGAGGTAGACGTCCCGGTCGTCGTCGGTTGGGGGTGCGAACCGCGAACAGATCTCGTCGATCTCCTCGGGCGTCGGCGACGCGAGCCCGGGCCGGGCTGTATCTCGCTCGAGGTACTCCCGAACCGCGTCGATCGTCGCCGACGGATCGGTGTCGATCTCGCCGTCGGCGGCGACTTCGTCGATCATCGTCTCGAGTTCGTCGACGGCCTCGAAGACGACGTCCATCAACTCCGGCGTCACCTCGATGTCGCCCCCGCGGACGGCGTCGAGCAGGTCCTCGATCGCGTGTGCGAGATCGCTGGCCGACTCCAGCCCCATCGCCCCGCAGTTGCCCTTGAGCGTGTGCGCGATCCGGAAGATCTGCTCCATCGCCTCCTCGTCGTCCGGATCCCGCTCGAGGGTCAACAGGGCGTTGTTCAGCTCCGTGATTCGTTCTTCGCTCTCCTGCACGAAGTCCGTCAGATAATCACTCATCGTTCTCACCGTCCGTCGTGAACGCGTCGACGATCGCGTCGGCGATGCCGTCGGCGGGCGCGACCGTGTCCACGCAGCCAGTTTCGATTGCCTGACAGGGGATGCCAAAGACCGGGCTCGTCGCCTCGTCCTGTGCGATCGTGTGGCCGCCGGCGGCGTCGATCGCTTCGATGCCGGCCGCGCCGTCGCGGCCCATCCCGGTCATGACGACGCCACAGAGCGGGTCGGTGACCCGGGCGGCGACGCTTTCCATCGTCACGTCGATCGACGGCCGAACGCCGTGGACCCGTTCGCCGTCGTCGAGTCGCAGGCGGAGCCGTTCGCCGACGTTGCTCGCTACCTCGAGGTGGACACCGCCCGGGGCGACGGCCGCTTCGCCGGGCGCCAGTCGATCGCGGTCCGCGGCCTCGGCGACGTCGTACTCGCTGCGTGCGTCGAGGCGTTCGGCGAACCGCTCGGTAAACCCCGGCGGCATGTGCTGGACCACCAGGACCTTCGCCTCGAGGGCGGCCGGGAGCCGCTCGAACAGCCGTTCGATGAGCTTCGGGCCGCCGG
Organism: Natrinema thermotolerans; assembly: GCF_031165565.1. NCBI lineage: Archaea > Methanobacteriati > Methanobacteriota > Halobacteria > Halobacteriales > Natrialbaceae > Natrinema > Natrinema thermotolerans. The sequence continues at coordinate 770,490 of NZ_CP101873.1, forward strand.
TCGACGCGCCGATGACGACCGTCGGGGCGGTCTCGGTGTCGCCGTCGACGCTCACGGGCGCTGTGTCCTCGTCGATCCCGGACCCGGAACCGACGCTGGGGACGTCGGGGCCGACTGCGGAGCGATCGGATACCTGCGTCTCCGTACTCCCGCCGGCGACGGCGTTGCCGGTCGTGGTTTCGCCCGCGCCGGCCCGACCAGTGCGGGTCGCGTGGGCTGTCGCGGCCGCTCGAGCCAGTGCCATCGAGGATACCTCCGCGGCGGCGAGGTCGTCGACGGCTTCGACGACCTCGTCGGTGAGGTGTGCGATGTTGCGCGAACCCGAGCCGTCGGGCTTGTGGAGGAAGTCCGCGGCCCCGCGCTCTAACGCGTCGAGCGTGGCCGTCGTTCCCGCCTCCGTGTGGACGCTGAGCATGAGAATCGGGGTCGGGTTCGACGCCATGATTCGCTCGACGGCGTCGATCCCGTCCATACCGGGCATCTCGACGTCCATCGTCACGACGTCCGGATCGACGGCGGCGGCGCGCTCGACCCCGATCGCGCCGTCTTCGGCCCGTTCGACCTCGTAGCCGGCTTCCTCGAGCGCGTTGCCGATGACTGTCCGCATGAACTTCGAGTCGTCGACAACGAGTACTCGCGTCATGCAGCGACGACGTCCGAAAGGGCCTTTCTGACGCTGGGTTCTTCGAACGGTTTCGTAACGTAGCCGTCCGCCCCAGCTTTCACGGCGAGTTTCATTTTCTCACGCTGTCCGACGCTCGTACACATGATGACGCGGGCGTCCGGGTCGATCTTCTTGATCGCCGCGGTCGCCTTGATGCCGTTGCATTTGGGCATCACGATGTCCATCATGACGATGTCGGGATCGTGTTCTTTGTACAGTTTGACGGCTTCAGCGCCGTTGGACGCCTCTCCGAGGATGCGGTAATCCTGTTCCAAAATCTGACGCAAGAGGTTCCGCATAAAATGAGAGTCGTCCACGATGAGCACCCCTGTCGACATTCAGTAGTACACCAAACTCTCGTTGAGATACAACTACCATAAATGCTGTCTCTCGATTATCAGACGTGATAAACGACGAATACGGCACGAAGACCCGGCTCAAAGCCCCTCTTAGCGGACGGCGTGGGTTCGCCTTTCGTTACGACCCACCGGACGCCAATAACAACCGCTCGATGTCGACCACGGCCGTCGCTTCGACGACGATCTCCGTCGTCGTCTCCTCCCCGTCGCCCTCATCGGGTTCGGCGGCCGACTCGTCGGTCGGCTCGACTTCGAACGTGTCGCCGATCGATTCCCCGAGCGCACCGCCGGCCGACCCCATGGACAGGGCCGCGGAGCCGCCGGCTTCGGTTCCGCCACCCATCTCGGCACCGGGGACAGCACCGATCCCGTCGTTGGTCGGTCGCTCGGAGCGGACACCGCCGACGTCGACGCTCGGGTCCCGCTCTTTGGTCACGATCGCGACGACCAGCGGATGCTCGAGGGCGTCGCCCGTGAGGTCGCTGTCCGCGACCGACTCGGCGTCGACGATGTCGCTTTCCGGCACCGTCTCGACGCCGATGACCTCGTCGACCCGGATCGCTGCCGACTGCCGATCGCTCGGTCGATCGAGAACGAGCAGGCGCTCGCGCCCCGACCGCTCCTCGGTGACCGGGAAGTGGACCCGCGGATCGATGACGGCCGTGATCTCCCCACGAAGGTCCATCAGCCCCTCGATTGCGGGCGGGGCACGCGGGACCCGTGTCAGTTCGTCCGGCGGTTCCGCGATGGTTCTGACCGCATCGACCGGGAGCGCGAGTCGGTGTTCGCCGACGCCGACGAAGACGAACCGGAGCAACGTCTCCTGGTCGTCCTCGTCGCCGTCATCGGGCCGGTCGTCGTCGATATCGATTCCGAGAAGCTTTTCCGAGAGATCCGGGGCCATGGTCCTGTTCGTGTATCAGGTTCCACCAATAAAACGTTGACTCCACCGTGGGAGTCGTCGGAACTGACACGTCGCCGACCATCGATTACCATCCCGGTCGCCTCGTACGTCATTTGACCGAAAATTCAACCATCCGGAAGGCTTATTTTCCGAACGGACTTCGTCCAGTTCGAATGGGCTCGGCTTCGAACCCCGACGACCGTCAGGAGACGAACGACCCCGTCACCGTCCTCACGTTCGACCTCGAGGAGCGACGCTACTGTGTCGGCGCCGAATCGGTCGAATCGGTCCTCGGCGTGACGGACGACGAGCCCCTCGCAGACGCTGCGGACCCGTGGGACGCGGGAACGATCACGGTCGCCGGCGAGCGGGTCAGAGTCGTCGACCTCCCGCGGGCCTTCGGCTCGTCGCTTCGGACGACCGCCCGCGTCGACGAGCCCAAACTGCTCGTCTTCGCCGTGACCGACGACGCGGACCGCTACTACGGCTGGCTGGTCGACGACGTCGACGTGACGCGGTCGGTTCGACCCGGCAGCCTCGAGCCGCCACGCGTCGAGACGACCCACGTCAAGGGCCGGATCGAGATCGACGGCGACGAAGTCGTCTGGCTCGACGAGCGAACGATTCACGGCTGAAAACGGCGCTTCGAACCTCCTCGGACGGGATCGAGCCCGCGTATCGGCGAACTGATTATAACAGTCCCGGCGGCCCGTCGTCGGACTCGTCCTCGGTATCGACGTCGAGCCCGAACTCCTCGCGTTGCTCCCGAAGCCGTCTGATCTGCCGGTAGTAGTAGGCGATCCCGATCCCACCGAGTAGCGCGGTTACACCGATGAGTCCGAGGAACAGCGGGATGTCACGCGTGAGGTAGTACCGAAGCGAGATCGGACTGTCGACTTCGTCCCACACGAGCCGTTCTCGGTCGTCGACGACCTCGCGCTCGTAGCCGTTCGGCGAGACATCCCCGAAGAAGAAATTCGAGGTCCGGTGGTTCTCGGGGACCGTCACCTCGTAGGAGCCGTCGACGTAGGCCGGCAACTGGAAGGTCTTCCGGCCGGCGTCACCGGAGAACGCCAGCGTTCCGTTCCCGTTCGGAACCTGCACGGTCGTTTCGGACTGGCCCTGCTCGATCTCCAGATCCGAGCCGTTCACTTCGGTCCCATTGGGATACCAGTAGCGGACGGCGCTGATATCGAGGGGGTCGTCCTGATAGAGCGAGGAGCGATACAGCGAGAGTTCGTCGGTGTCCTCGAGGTCGTAGACTGCGCGGAACTCGCCGTTGCTGATCACGTTGCCCCCCTCGATCTCGATAGCGACGTCGGCGTCGCTGTCGCGCAGATCGTCGTAGTCGGCGTCCTGATCGAGCTGCTCGTCGGAGATCCCGCCGGAAAACGCCGAACAACCGGCCCCCATCGTCAACAGGGCGACTGCGACCATCGCGAAGAGGAGCCGTCGGTTCATGCTAGGGAACGACACAGCGGAGTTCGGCCGGGAGGTACTCGCCGACGCTCGCGAGCAACCCCGGCGGATCGGTGTCTTCGGGACAGATCACGCTCTGCTCGAGCAGGCCGAGCCGTTCGACGGTGACGTAGTCCTGGGCGTGGCCGGCGCGGTTGAGCGTGGCCCGTACTTCCGCTCGGGTCGCGCTGTTGACGTTGAGACGGCCATCGCCGCGGGTCCACTCGTAGAGGCGATCCTGTTCTGCGTCGGACAGACGGGACGGGTCATCGCCACCGTACACGAATCGGAGCGGGAGATGCTGGACCAGCCCGTACCGTTCGCGGATCTGCGTCGCCGACCCCGGGCCGAGCCCGAGTTCGTCGGTCGGGATCCGGACGCCGTCGCCCTGTCCCGCGTCGAGGACGAACCCGTCGTCGTCCCACGACTCGAGGGTGCCGACGTAGGTCTCGCCGGGCTCGAGATCGGGGACGATCTCGCCGAACTCCTCGCGGAGGACGTTGCGCGCGACGGTGGCGTCGTCGCCCTCGACCGTCACCGACGGGAAATCGTCGTGGCGTACGCCGATCTCGAACTCGACGTCGAGATCGGCTATCTCGTTGCCGACCAGCGATCGCAGCGAGTCCAGCGCCCGTTCGCGGGCCTCTCCTTCGACGTATAGCTTGGTTGCGAGTACGACCATTAGGCGTCCGCGTCGATGTTGAGTTCGTCCTCGAGCGCGTCGAGGCGGTCGTCCATCGCGTTGACGAGTCGGTCGTTGTCCATCGATTCCAGCGGCGAGCCACATTCGGGGCACTCGAAGCCGAAGTCCATCGCCTCGCCGAACTCGAAGCGGATGGAACAGATCTCACAGAGGTAGAACTCGTGGTTGCGCTCGTACTCCCGGCGTTCGTCGAGGGCCTCGCGCAGCCGGTACATCTCCTCCTCTAGGTTCTCCGGGATGTTGTCGTACTCGAAGGTCCAGAGGTAGGTCAGCCACCCCGAGTCCTCGTCGCGCAGTCGCCGATACGTGGCGAGATCGTTCTCGTAGAGAATGAACAGCGCGCGCCGCACGTCGTTCAACTCGAGGTCGAGTTCCTCGGCGAGCTCCTCGTCGGTCACTTCCCCGTCCGGCGGTGCCGCCGCGACGGGCATCCCCTTGGGACCGACCAGCTCGTGCAAATATTTCTGGATCACCGGGTCCTCGAGCAGGTCCTCAAAAGCCATTACCGCCATGTAACGGCATGACGCCATTAAGTCTTGCCAACTGCCCCGCGCGCGACCGACCGGCCGAGTCGTGGCAAGTTCCACCGCGACTGCGACGAATCCGAGCGCCGTCAGCGTGTTCGGGCGCGACGTTTATGTGGCTGGGTGGCACTTCTCAGGACAATGACTGCCGATGCCTCCTGCGGAGCCGTCCGAGCTGACCGCGCCCACGAACGGATCCATCGCCTCGAGTTCGACGTTCCCTGGCCACCCAAACACGTCGCCGCCTACTTGCTCGAGGGCGAGGAGCCGATCCTGTTCGACGCGGGCGCACCGGACGATGCCGGCGAGACGGAACTGCGCGAGGGGCTGGCGGAGATCGGCTACGAACCGGCCGACATCGACCACGTCGTCGTAACCCACGTCCACAGCGACCATATCGGCCAGTTGCCCGTCCTCCGGGCGGCCGGCGCGACCGTCCACGCGCCGGCGCGGTCGCTGTCGCGACTCGAGCGAGACCTCGAGACCGCCCGCGAGGGCTTTCGCGAGATGACGACGGCGGCGGGCTACGAGGGCGACAGAGCCACGGAGATCGTCGAGGAGGAACTCGAGGAACTACGCCGCGATCGGCGACTGGTCGAGCCCGAGACCGCCCGCACGATCGAGCCCGACGCGACGGTCGCGATCGGCGGTCGGGAGTTCGAGACGTTCGCGACGCCGGGTCACGCGGTCGATCACCTGTGTTTCGAGACGACCGTCGAAGGGACGACGGTGTTGTTTTCGGGCGACGCGCTCATCGAGCCGTTTCGCGCCGGTGCCTTCCAGGTCGGCCTCGACCACGGTGCCGACGGGGCAGTCGACGCCTACTACGAGGCGATGGACCGACTGGCCGAGACGGACGCGACGGTTGTCTTCCCGGGCCACGGCCCCGTCTTCGAGGGGCCGCAAGCGGTCATCGAGAGCACTCGGGACCGACTAGACGCGCTCCTCGAGGAGACCCGGGAGGCCGCCGCGGCCGTCGGACCCGCGAGCCCGCTGGCGATCGCCGAACAACGCGTCGGGACGGTGCGGCACATGGCTCCGCTGCTCGATACCCTCGGCGCGCTCGGCACGCTCGAGCGAGAGGGTGCGGTAACGTACGAAACGGAAGACGGCGTCAGATACTACGAGATCGCGTGAGGAGGGTGTCGAGAGTTACGACGCGTCGTCCTCGAGCTTGTACTTCTGGATCTTCCCCGAGGTCGTGCGGGGCAGTTCCTCGATGAACTCGACCTCGCGGGGGTGTTTGTACTCGGCGACCTCAGCGAGACAGAACTCCTGTAACTCGTCGGCGGTCACGTCGCTGCCGGGTTCGACGCCTTCGGCGGGGACGATGAAGGCCTTCGGCACCTCGTTGCGTCGCTCGTCCGGAATCCCGACGACGGCGGCGTCCGCGACGGCCTCGTGTTCCAGCAGCAGGTTCTCGAGTTCGCTGGGGTAGACGTTGTAGCCGGCGGTGTTGATCATGTGTTTCTTCCGGTCGACGATCTCGTAGTAGTTGTTCCCGTCGCGGCGGGCGATGTCGCCGGTCCGGAAGTAGCCGTTCTCGGTAAAGGCCGCCTCGGTCGCTTTGGGCATGTTGAGATACCCCTTCATGACCTGGGGCCCGCGGACGACGAGTTCGCCCTCCTCGCCGGGGGCGACCTCGTCGCCCGATCCGTCGACGATCTTGCAGTCGGTCATCCGGAGAGGCTGGCCGATCGTCCCGTGTTGCAGGCCGAAGGTCGAGCCGCTCTGGGTGTGGGTTGCGCCGTGGGTCTCCGTGAGGCCGTACCCCTCCGAGATATCGACGCCGGCGACCTCCTCGAACCGTTCCTGGACCGACGGCGAGAGCTTCGCGCCGCCCTCCGAGGCCGACTCGAGGCTCGAGAGATCGTACTCGCCGAAGTCATCGGACGCGACCATGTCGGCGTACATCGTCGTCACGCCGACGTAGTGGGTGATCCCTTCGTCCTCGATGAGTTGCATACACTCCTGGGCGTCCCACTCGAGGGCGCTGCGGAAGTAGAGCCGGCCGCCGCCGACCAGCGGCTGGAGGGCGGTGTGGGTGAAGCCAGTGATGTGGTAGAGCGGGAGCCAGGTCAGACTGCGGACGTTCTCGGGCTCGACGTCGACGTTCGAAGCCGCCAGGGGCCACATGAGCTGGGCCCGCGTGTTCTCGTGAGTGAGCTGGACGCCCTTCGGATCGCCGGTCGTCCCGGAGGTGTACGGCAGCAAGGCGACGTCGTCGTCCGCACGTTCGACCATGGTCGGCTCGCCGCGCAACTCCTCGAAGGCGTGGTCCTCGGGATCGCGGGGCCAGTCCTCGCTTTGAATGGTGATTATCTCCGGTTCCATTCCGGCGTCCTCGATCGCCTCGTCGACGACCTCCCGCAGCGCCGGATGGGTAACGATCGCGCCCGCGTCCGTGTCCTCGAGCTGGTAGGCCACTTCGCGACGCTTGTACTGGGGGTTGACCGGCGAGATCTCGACGCCGGCCTTGAACGCGCCGATCGAGGCGATCAGATACTGCGGACAGTTCGGCAGGAACAGGAGGGCACGATCCCCGGGCTCGAGGCCGAGGTCGTGGAAGCCGCCGGCGAGTTCGGCGGTCCAGTCGCGGACCTCCGCGTGGGTCCAGCGCCGGCCGTGATGTTCCATCGCCTGTGCGTCCCCGTGGTGGGCCGCCGTCTGGTCGAATAGCTTCGCGACGTTGCCCGCGAGGGCGGATTCGTCGACCGCTTCCAAGTCCATGAATCGTGATACCGAATCCCATGTTTAAAATTGTACCTCTCTTACAGCTGCTCCCGCACGGCCGTCGCGAGTCCGGGCGGCCGACGCCGAGCGGTACGCTTAGTAGCGATGGTGTTGTATTGTCGACAGATGCTTCGCGAGTCGGCCGCTCGAGTCGGTGATCGAATCGACCGTACCGACGTCGTCATCGCCCTCGTCACCGCGGGCGCGGTCATCGTTCTGGACCTCGACCTGAGCGTTCTCGGGACGGTCCTCGGTATCGCGATCGGCGCGCCGCTGCTCGAGAGCGCGTTCGAGGAGTTCGACATCGACCCGGCGCTCGCCTGGATCGGCGTCGGCCTGTTCGCCGTCGCCGCGGGTGCCGTGCAGTTACAAGAGGGGACCCGCTGGATCGCCGCCGCGTTGCTGGCGGCCGGTTGCTGGATCTGTCTCGACGGGCTGTATGCGCGACGGACCGACGACGGTTCCGAGACCGACGAGGACGACCTGACCGACGACGAGTTCCACCTCGTCTCGCTTCATAGTCGCTGGCTGCTCGAGGAACTACAGGAGGCCGACCGGCCGCTCACGAAGACGGAGATCTGCGACCGAACCGGACTCATGGAAGAGGACTTCGAGCGGGTACTCGAGGTCCAGAGTAGCTCGAGCCCGATCGAACGGGTCGGCAACGGCTACGTCCTGAACGAGGACGAGACCGGCGTCCTCGCGGCCGTCCGGACGGCGCTGGGGCTGGTGTGGGGGCGGCTCGTCCGGCCGGTTCGATTACTCAACTCGAGCGGTTGAGGCGGGGCCAGGCGGTGTCACGGCTCTCGCGGGCCGTCGGCGCTCGGTTGGCTTACTCTTCGGCGTCCGAATCCGCCGATTCGACGCGCTTGCCCGTTTCCGTGGGAATCACGCGCCGGTCGGCGTCGTCCCACTCCCGCTCGAGTTCCCGGCCCTCGAACAGCCGGTCGAGAAAGACCGCCAGCCCGGCCACTTCGGAGTGGGGTTGGTTGGTGACGCCGACGTTCCAGTCGGCTTCCTCGTAGACGTCGAAAGGGACCTTCTCGGAGCCGACGACAAGCAGGAGCGGCTCGCCCGCGTCGGCGTGGGCCGCCCTGATCTCGTCTTCGACGTCCTGGACGCGCTCGCCGTACATCGTGAGGTGGACGACCCGGCCCTCCCAGTTGCGGATGACCCCCTGTGGGCCCGCGGTGAGTTCGGCCTCGAAGGGGCCGCCGAAGCGGTCGGTGATGTCGGCGACCGTCTCGAGCGACTGGCCGGCGTTGTCGGGAAAGACCACGCGGTCGGCCCCCAGCGCCCGCGCGGTCAGACCGACGTGGGTGGTCATCCGGTCGTCCCGTCCCGGTCGGTGGCCGAGCCGGAGGACGGCGACCTCGCTGTCGTCGTGCATGCCCGTTCCCACGCTCGGGCGGGGTTAGGGGGTTTCGTTTTCCCACCAAACTTTTTGCGCGGGGTTCGAGCGAGCCGAGCGAGCGAGGACCCCGCGCAAAAACTTTGATGAAAAAGGCCGAGCGCGCCGTCAGCGCGCTCGGTGAACCGCTCACTTCGTTCGCGGACGCTGGGTTGCCTCGAGACTCGTTCGCTTACTTCTCGATCCCTGACCGGTAGCGACCAAAGTGGTTCGCATCGCGAGAAATATTATACCGTTGACGAGCGTCGGTACCCGAACATGGAGAAGGTCAACGACAGCGACGTCGACTGGAAGCAGTACGACCGCGAGGAGACCACCTTCCGCCGGAAAGAGCTCTCGAACGCCGTCGACGCCGACGACCTCGGCTGTAGTCTCTACGAACTCCCGCCGGGCGAGCGGTCCTGGCCCTACCACTACCACACCGCGAACGAGGAGGCGATCTACGTGCTGGCGGGCGACGGGAAACTCCGGACGCCCGACGGCCTCGAGCCCCTGACGGCCGGCGACTACGCGACCTTCCCGGCCGACGAGTCGGGCGGCCACCGGGTGGTCAACGACGGCGACGAACCGCTGCGGTATCTGGCGCTCTCGACGATGAACGAGCCCGATATCACCGTCTACCCGGAGATGGAGAAGTTCGGGATCTACGTCGGATCGCCGCCGGGCGGCCGCGACGAGCGCTCGCTCGAGGGCTACTACGCCCTCGACGACGAGGTCGAGTACTGGGAGGGGGACGAGCGTCGATAGGCTTTTTCCGTGACCCTGCGAACGTACCACACGATGAACGGATCCGACCGTCGGGTGAGCGGCCGATGACAGGGGCCGGCGAGTGGCTGCGGACCGCCCGCGAGGAGCGGTGGGGAATCCTGACCGACCTCGCGTTCGCGGTCGTCTGGGTGACGCTGGTCGAGGTCGTCGCCTACTTCCTCGAGCCGCCGACCTGGGTGTACTACATGCTCATGCTCGCGGGAATCGTCGCCTACTTCGGGTTCATGTGGAACGCCGAACTGGCGGTCCGGCAAAACCAGTAGTCCCGCGAACGGTCCCGCCACAGTCGCCCCGTCTTCTCGAGTCTCGACTCGCGGTCTTGTCGCCGCTGATCGATGGGGCGTCGAAAAAACGAGCCTCGAGTCGCGTTACTCCTCGTCGGCGTCGATGACGAGTACCGGCGCGCGGGTCGACCGGAGCGTCCGTTCGGTCACGCTCCCGAGCAGCGCCCGGCGGACGCCGGTGCGCCCGTGCGAGCCCATGACGACGAGGTCGATGTCGTTGTTCGCGACGTAGTTGGCGATCATATCGTGGGGTCGCCCCGCCGACACGTGTTCGACGGTCTCGATCCCGAGTTCGTGGGCGCGGTCGGCCACGTAGCCCGTGGCGTTCTCGGCTCGTTCCCGCACCTCGTCCATCTCGCCGTAGTGGCCCTGCTCGATGCGGTCGAGCTGTTCGCCACCGAGGCTGAGACTCATCGCGTTGGTATCGACCACGTACAGGGCGTGTACCGTGGCCCCGTACTGTTCGGCGAGGTCGAGCGCGTGCTCGACCGCCAACTCGGCCGTATCGCTACCGTCGGTCGGAACGAGTATTCGATCGTACATGGATTCAGTCATCCGCGGGGGTCTCGCCCCCGTCGGTCACGACGTCTTCGGCGGTCTGTTGCTGACCCATCGGTTCGGGGCTGTGACACTGCCGGACGACCCGCTTGGTCTCGATGTCCGGCTCCTCGGTCACCAGCGAGACGGCGATGGTGACGATGAACACGACCGGCAGGGTGATCAGCGCCGAGCCGATCGCCGGCATCCACTGTGCCAGGCCCGCCGACAGCGGGGCCTCGAGCGAGGAGACGTAGGTCGGGACGATCTCGTTGATCATCGGGATCGACCAGCCGACCAGCCCGGTGGTCATCCCCGCGAGCGCGCCCGGCCGGTTGGCGTTCTCCCACCACATGCCGAGGAAGAACATCGGGAACAGCACGGAGCCGGCGAGCGCGAACGCGTAGCCGACGAGCGCGGCGATCGACGACGCGGGATCGAGCGCGGCCAGCGTCGTCAGCACGCCGAGCGCGACGATCGAGAGGCGACCGACCAGGATCTGCTGGCGCTGGGTCGCGTCCTCGTTGATGATGTTCGTGTAGATGTCGTGGCTGATCGCCGACGAGCCGGCGATGAAGAGGCCGGCGACCGTCGCGATGGCCGCGGCGATCCCGCCGGCGGCGACGATGCCGACGAACCACTGTGGCAGGGCCGACAGCTGGGCCGCCAGCACGACGATGACCTCGCTGGCCGCACCGGTCATGCCGGGGTCACCGTAGGTCGCGCCGACGTTTTGCGTGTACAGGTCCGTCCCGAACGCCGCGAACGCGGGGGCGCTCCAGTACAGGATGCAGATGAAGAACAGCCCCCAGACGGTCGACCAGCGGGCCGTTCGTTCGCTCTCGACCGTGTAGAACCGCACCAGCACGTGGGGCAGCCCACAGGTCCCGACGATCAGCGAGAACGTGGTCGCGACCCACAGGTAGTAACTCGAGGTCGCGAAGGGTTCGCTGAACTCGCTGCCGAGGTCGTCGATCAGCATGCCGTACTCGAGCTGTGGCAGCACCGTCGAGTAGCCGTTCGTGTAGCCGACGACGAACAGGCCGACGACGAACGCCAGGATGAGGATGACGTACTGGACGGCCTGATTCTTGGTCGCGCCCATCATGCCCGACAGCGTCAGGTAGCCGACGGTGATGACCATCATGGCGACGACCATCACCTGGTAGCCGTCGAGGCCGGGGATGAGGCCGCCGTAGTCACCGAAGATGTACAGGCCGACCAGCGCCATCCCCTTCGCCTGCCCGATGGCGTAGACGAAGCCGATGAGGAACGTCGTCACGGCCGCGATGGCGCGTGCGCTGTCGGAGTTGAAGCGGTCGCCGACGAAGTCCGGCGCGGTGTACTTCCCGAACCGGCGCAGCTGTGCGGCCATGAAGATCAGCAGGATGAAATAGCCCGTCGTCCAGCCGACGACGTACACCAGCCCGTAGAAACCGGCCAGTGCGATCGACGCCGCCATCCCGAGATAGGACGCCGCCGACATCCAGTTGGCACCGATCGCCATCCCGTTCTCGACGTTCCCGATCGAGCGGCCGGCGACCCACATGTCCTCGGTGTCGGCCACGCGGAAGACGAAGCCGATCGCCAGGAACAGCCCCAGCATCCCGATCACGAGGATCGCCGGGATGAGCTTGAACGAGATGTCGAGCGCCTCCGGCAGGAGACTCTCCTGTAGCGGAACGGTCGCAGCGCCCGTCATTCGTCGATCCCCCCGTCGGCGGCCGTCGCGTCACCGCTCTCGTGACCGGCGCTCTCGACGGACGCGTGGTCGATGCCGTACTTCTCGTCTAGCGCGTCACGCTTGCGCGAGTACCAGAACGACAGGAGCAAGGCGCTGGTCGGCGCGCCGAAGGCGACCAGGAAGTAGTGCAGCGGGAAGCCCAGTACCGGCATCTCGACCGTCATCGCGTCGGTCGCCAGGTACGTCGCCGTCACCGGGCCCCACACCGCGAGGACCCAGATGACAAAGCCCGTCCAGACGATGCGTAGGTGGTCACGCATGAACTGGGTACTCGGGTTCAGCAGGTTCACCTCCGAGCTGAGGTAGTCGGTGTTTCGGTGGGCCTGGCCCGCTTGGCCGGCCACGCCACCGTCCGTAACGGTCCGGTCGTCGGTCGAGTCGTGAGTGTTATTATCTGGCATATGTTTGCGAATCGTTTGTATCGGTCTCGTTTGTTGTTGAAAAATTCGTTCGTCAGGTCGTCAGTCGTCCGACACCTGCTCCGCGATGTCGTCGACGACCCCCGGGTTCCGGAGCGTCGACGTGTTGCCGAGTTCGTTGCCGCTCGCGATGTCCTCGAGCAGCCGACGCATGATCTTGCCCGAGCGGGTCTTGGGCAGTTCGTGCGTGAAGATGATCTGCTCGGGTTTGGCGATCGGCCCGATCGAATCGAGGACGGCCGCCATGGCCTTCTCCTCGAGTTCGGCGTGGCGGTCCTCGTAGCCGTCCTCGGGGATGGCGTAGACGTAGACCGCCTCGCCCTTGACCTCGTGGTCGCCGCCGACGACGGCGGCCTCGGCGATCCCTTCGACGCCGACGACGGCGGACTCGATCTCCATGGTGCCCAGCCGGTGGCCGGAGACGTTGATCACGTCGTCGACCCGGCCGAGGATGGTGATGTAGCCGTCCTCGTCGATCTTCGCCCCGTCCTCGGGGAAGTAGACCCACTCGTCGGCGTCGGGGTCGGAGTACTCGTCCCAGTACTCCGAGACGAATCGTTCGTCGTTGTTGTACAGCGTCCGGAGCATGCCGGGCCAAGGGTTGTTGACCGTGACGTAGCCGGCCCGTCCGGCCTCGACTTCCTCGCCCTCGGTATCGACGACCTGTGCGTCGATGCCCGGGAGCGCCGGGCCGGCGGAGCCGGGTTTCATCGTGTTGACGCCCGGCAGCGTCGTGATCATCATCCCGCCGGTCTCGGTCTGCCACCAGGTGTCGACGATCGGGCACTCCTCGTTGCCGATGTGCTTGTAGTACCACTTCCACGCCCGCGGGTTGATCGGCTCGCCGACGGTCCCCAGCAGCCGCAGCGAGGACAGGTCGTGGTTCTCGGTGTACTCCGAGCCCCACTTCATGAACGCCCGGATCGCCGTGGGCGCGGTGTAGAAGATGTCGACGCCGTTCTTCTCGACGATCTCCCACAGCCGGTCCTTGTCGGGGTAATCGGGCGTCCCCTCGTACATGACGCTGGTCGTCCCCAGCGCCAGCGGGCCGTAGACGATGTAAGAGTGGCCGGTGATCCAGCCGATGTCGGCCGAACACCAGTAGGTGTCGTCGGCCTCGATGTCCAACACCGCGTGGCTCGTCCACGCCGTGTACGCGAGGTAGCCGCCGGTGGTGTGTTTGACCCCCTTCGGCTTGCCGGTCGTCCCCGAGGTGTACATCAGGAACAGCATGTCCTCGGCGTCGCGGGAGACCGGCTCGACCGTCGACCCCTCGTGGTCGGCCACGAGGTCGTCGTAGTCGTGCTGGTTGCCCGCCAGCTCGTGATCGAGGTCGTCACCCAGCCGGTCGACGACCACGACGTCGGAAACCTCGTGATCGACCCCCTCGAGGCCCTCGTTGGCCTTCGAGATGTGATCGAGCGCGTCCCCGCGGCGGTAGTAGCCGTCGCAGGTGACCAGATACTCGCTGTCGGCCGAGTTCATCCGGGTCGCCAGCGCGTCCGCCGAGAAGCCGGCGAAGACGACGCTGTGCGGTGCGCCGATGCGGGCACACGCCAGCATCGCGATCGGCAACTCGGGAATCATCGGCATGTACAGCGTGACGACGTCGTCTTCCTCGACGCCGAGGTCCCGCAGCGTCGCCGCGAAGTCCTCGACCTCGTCGAGCAGTTCCTCGTAGGTGTACGTGCGCGTCTCCCCGAGTTCGCCTTCCCACTCGATCGCCACGCTGTCGGCGCGACCGTCTTCTACGTGTCGGTCGAGACAGTTGTACGACGCGTTGAGTTCGCCGCCGGTGAACCACTCGTAGAACGGGGCGTCCCCGTCCTCGAGGACGGTGTCGTACGCCTCGTCCCACGAGAGGAGGTCGGCCGCACGCTCCCAACACTCCGGCCAGTTCTCCTCGAACTCCTCGTAGATCCCCTGATCAGTGACGTTTGCCTGCTCGACGAACGACTCGGGGGGCTCGAAGGCCTCCTGCTCCTCGAGTCGTGCCTCGAGTTCGGCATCCTCCTGTGACATGGTACAGACACTCAATCACGTACCTCCATAGTAAAGAGCCCCTCTAGTTGTGCAAAATCGACCCCATTCACCCCGGATACCCTAGCATATATTGACTATATTAGGACGTGATAGGCGCTCGAGGCGCGCGTAAACGGGGGTGAATCGACGGCGCGACGAGCCGATCGCGCGGTCGTCGATACGCCGGCGACCGCGGTCGGCGATCGCTCGAGTGGGTCCTCTAGGTATGTAGCCCTCGACGTATCGACCGGCGTCGGCTGCCGAGTCCGCGCTACCCGTCCGGATCGTCGAAAAAGGTCCGCAGCAGTTCGTGTTGGCCTTTCCGCAGGTGGTTGTGCAGCGTCGGCGAGGAAACGCCCATCGCGTCGGCGACCTCCTCGGCCGTACTCTCCCGGGGCCAGTCGTAGTAGCCGCCGAAATAGGCCGCCCGGAGTGCGGCCTCCTGACGGTCGGTCAGCCGATCCTCGAGGCCCTCGCGGAACTCGCGGGCCGTCTGGACGGCCCGTTCGGTCTCGCGTTTGCCGACCAGTTCGGAGTCGGGAAACGCCGAGCGGAGGCCGTCGAGGATCGTCCGGAGATCGGCGTCGGCCGCGCACTCGGCGGTGATCGTCGCCGTACCGCCGTCGAAGACCGCCTCGTGGACGGTCGCGCCGTACTCGGTCAGCGTGCCGATCGGACACGAGCCCTCGACGACGACCTCGATCCGCCAGCCGTCCTCGTCGGTCTCGACCAGCCGGCAGTCCTCGATCGCGGGGTCGTCCGCCGCGAGGTCGAAGACGTCGCCGGGCGAGCCGTCCGCGAGCCGGACGTAGTAGAGCCGGGTGGACTCGTCGATCGGCACCAGCGAGTCGAGTTCGAGCCGGCAGTCGAGCCGCCCCGAGGCGTCGACGAAAAAGGAGCGGTCGTCCCGACAGGCGACCTCGAGTTCGATCACGCGGTCGGACAACAGGAGGTTGCGCCGCCGGATCGCGGCGATGGCGTAGCCGACCTGCCGGCCGACCGTCGCGAGCCACGTTCGTTCGTCGTCCTCGAACGGTGTCGACCGGTCGGTCGCGACCGCGAGCGTCCCGTAGACGGTATCGCCGTAGGCCAGCGGCACTCGCGCGATCGCGCCCTCGAAGGGCTCCCCGCCGACGGTCGCCGCGACGTCGTCGGCCACGGTGACCGGCGGCTCACCGCCATCGGTCCCAGTGTCGGGGACGAACGCGGCGCTCTCGAGGTCGACCGTCGGGTCGTCGCCGTCCCACTCCTCGGGGACGAGCCGGGAAACGGCGTCGGGTTCGATCCCGCTGGCGGCGCGCCACTCGCGGCGGCGATCGGAGAACGTCGCCCGGTCGATCCAGGCGAACGCGTAGGCCCGGCCGTCGGTCAGGGTCGCGCACGTGGCCGTCTCGACCTCCTCGTGGTCGGTCGCCTCGAGCAACGCGTGGGTGACAGCGCGGTGTCGCCGGGCGACGGCGTACAGTCCCTCGAGTTCGTCGCGTCGGTCGCGGGCGGCCGCGAGTTCCTCGTGGGCGGCGGTGACGTCGCGGACGAAGACGGCGAACCCGCGGTGATGGCCCTGATCGTCCCGGAGCGGCGAGACGACCTCGGTCGCGCGAAACCGCGAGCCGTCCTTGTGGACGCGCCAGCCGTCGGTCTCGCAGCCGGACTCGTCGAGGGCGGTCGAGAGGGCGCGTTCGGGCGCGCCGTCGGCGACGGCGTCGTCGGTGTAAAACGTCGAGACGTGGGTCCCGACGATTTCGCCGGCCCGGTAGCCGAACATCGCGGCCGCGCTGCGGTTCCAGCGTTCGACGTAGCCGTCCGCGTCCAGCCGCAGCAGGGCGTACCGATCGCTGGCGGCCAGCAACAGCCGGATCACGCTGTCGTCGCTCACCGCGGGACCGGCCCCCGGATCGCCGGACCGGGGACCGGACGGCCCCTCGACGGGGTCGAAGGCGTCGACGATCTCGGCGTCGGTGGGCTCGGGGAGATAGGGCTCAAGGGCCTCGAAGCTGCGCCACCCCCCCGCGGTCTTGACGACGCGGGGGTTGACGTCGTGGTCGACCAAGGCGGTGTGGGCGAAGTACTGCCGGAGGTCGCTGGTGGAGACGTCCGCGAGGGCGGGGTCGTCGAACAGGTCGCCGGCCCGGTCGGCCACGTCGGAGACGAGCATCTGGAGCCGCCGCGGCGTGACCGAGAAGATCCGATCCGCCGGCGAGAGATCGTTGCTGCTGGCGTAGCGCCGGAGTTCGCGTTCGACGCGGGTCGGCAGGTAGGCGGTCCGTTCGCCCCGCTCGTCGTCCGTCGGCACGCGCACCAGATACCGGGGCGGGTCGATCCGGACCTGGTCGACGTGGTCGATCGTGAGCCGGGTCAGTTCGGCCGGCCGCAGCCCCACGTCGCCACAGAGCCGGATCACCAGCGCCTCGCGGTAGGTCTCCGCGGCGTCGAGGAGCGATTCGTACTCCCGCCGCCTGAGTACCGCCCCCGTGGTCCCCTCGAGACTCATAGCGTCTGGTTCGCCTATTCTGGCGACCCGAACATAATTGTATCGCCGGTCCAGCGGTGCCGTGAACGAGCGGTCGTTTACGGGACTGATTCGTCCACAGACCGCGTTTCGCGATCGCAGAGAGCGCGAAACTGCTACCGGTCGCGGCCGCCGTCCGAACTCTCGTCGCCGACCTCAGCCTGGATCTCGCCGACGATCTCCGGGTTGCGCAGGGCGCTCGTATCGCCCAGCGACTCGCCGTTGGCGACGTCCTCGAGCAGTCGGCGCATGATCTTGCCCGAGCGGGTCTTGGGCAGTTCCGGCGTGAAGACGAGTTCGGTCGGGCTGGCGATCGGTCCGATCGCCGCCGCGACGTTCTCGCGGATCGCCTCCCGGATGCGGTCGCCGGGCTCGCGGCCGCTCTCGGTGCTGACGTAGGCGTAGATCTCGGTGTCGCCGGCCGGACTCGAGCGGCCGACGACGGCGGCCTCGGCGACGCCGTCGACGTCGGTGATCGCGCTCTCGACCTCCATGGTGCCCAGCCGGTGGCCGGAGACGTTGATCACGTCGTCGACCCGGCCGAGGACAGTGATGTAGCCGTCCTCGTCGATCCGGGCGGTGTCGCCGCTGAAGTAGCGCCAGTCGTCGGCCGCGGGGTCGGAAAAGCGCTGCCAGTACTCCGTGACGAACCGCTCGTCGTTGTCGTACAGCGTCTGTGCCATCCCCGGCCACGGCCGGTCGATCGTGAGGTAGCCGGTCCGGCCGGGCTCGACGGGATCGCCGGCCTCGTCGACGACGTTCGCGTCGATGCCGGGCAGGGGCGGCCCCGCGGAGCCGGGCTTCATCTCGTCGACGCCGGGCAGCGTCGAGATCGTCACCGCGCCGGTCTCGGTCTGCCACCAGGTGTCGACGACCGGGCAATCGCCGCCCCCGACGTGGTCGCGGTACCAGTTCCACGGCCGGGGGCTGATCGGCTCGCCGACGGAGCCCAGTAGCCGCAGCGAGGAGAGGTCGTGTTCGGTGGGGTACTCCTCGCCCCACTTCATGAACGCCCGGATCGCCGTCGGCGCGGTGTAGAAGACGTCGACGGCGTTGCGGTCGACGATCTCCCAGAGGCGGTCCCGGTCGGGATAGTCGGGAGTTCCTTCGTACATCACCGTCGTCGTTCCCAGCGCCAGCGGGCCGTAGACGATGTAGGAGTGGCCGGTGATCCAGCCGATATCGGCCGCACACCAGTAGGTGTCCGCGGGCTTGACGTCGAGGACGGCGTGGCTCGTCCAGGCGACGTGGGCGAGATAGCCGCCCGTCGAGTGGACGACGCCCTTCGGCTCGCCGGTCGTCCCCGACGTGTACATCAGAAACAGCATGTCCTCGGCGTCCCGCGAGACCGGCTCGACGGTCGCGCCGGCGAACGCGTCCCGAAGCTCGTGATAGTCGTACTCGTCGTCGCCGAGGACATGGGGCAGGTCGTCACCGAGTCGGTCGACGACGACCGTCCGCACGTCCTGCTCGAGCGCGAGCCGTGCGTTGTCGGCCTTGCTCTTCTGATTGAAGGCGTCGCCGCGGCGGTAGTAGCCGTCACAGGTCACGAGGAACTCGCTGTCGGCGGCGTCCATCCGGGTCGCCAAGGCGTCCGCGGAGAGTCCCGCAAAGACGACGCTGTGCGGTGCGCCGATGCGGGCACAGGCCAACATCGCGATCGGCAACTCGGGAATCATCGGCAGATAGATCGTCACGACATCGTCTTCCTCGACGCCGAGATCGCGCAGCGCCGCCGCGAACTCGTTGACCTCGACGTAGAGGTCGCGGTAGGTGTAGGTGCGGCGCTCGCCCTGTTTGCCCTCCCAGCGGATCGCGGCGTGGTTCTTGCGCCCCGACTCGAGGTGTCGATCCAGACAGTTGTACGCGGCGTTGAGTCGTCCGTCGGGGAACCACCGATAGAAGGGGGCGTCCGCGTCCTCGAGGACGGTGTCGTAGGGCTCGTCCCACGAGAGCAGGTCCGCCGCGCGCGTCCAGCAGGACGGCCAGTCGGCCTCGAACGCCTCGTAGATCCCCGGATCGGAGACGTTCGCCTGCTCGACGAACGACGCCGGCGGGTCATGGGTGGTCCCGGTCGGCGCGGTGCCGTCCCGGTCCCACCCGTTCCGATCGACCATTTCGTCCGAACCGTCGTCGGTCAACGGAATAAACGTTCCTCCGAATCGCCAGCCGGTGGCCGGTTCCGACGGGGGTCACCGTCGCACAGACGGTTCCTGTCGGCCATTGGCAGAAGGAGCCAGATCGGGCCGCGGTCCCACCGGTAAATCGGTCCAACGGACCGTCTCAGAGGTCGTCCTGCGTCGAGTCGATGTCCGCGAGGTCCTCGGGGTCGACCTCGTGGCCGGGCTCGCGGACGACGTAGACGTCGTAGCGGTGGTCGCTCGCGACCGGGCTCCCGACGCTCGACTGGGGTGCGATCACCGAGCCGGCGTTCTCGGAGCCGATGAAGACCACGCTGGCCTCGATATCGGCGGCGACCCGGCGGATCTCGCGGACGACGTTGGTCGTCGACGTCGCGGTCGGCTCGTCCGAGTCGACGCGCTCGGTCCGGACCGTCGCCTCGGGCGCGACCTCGTTGGCCCGATCCCCGATCCCCGCGGCGATCGCGTCCATGTCGAACGGTTCGCCCTGCGTGATCCAGCCCCGGTCCCGCGCGTACTCGGGGTCGTCCGGGATCACCGTCAGCGCGACGACTTCCTCGTCGAGCAAGTCGCCGAACGTCGACGCGCGCTCGAGCGCACGCGTCGCCAACGCCGAGCCGTCGAAGGGAACGAGCAGTGACATGGCGCTAGGTCATACGACAGCGAAGGTAAATGTTCGCCCCAACGTTGGGACCTACGTCCGTTCCCCGTCCGCGCCTCGAGTCGGATCGTCGGCCGTCCGGTCGGCGTCTTCGCCCCCGCCGACGACCAGGACCGATCGGGCCGTGGTCCTGACGACCCTATCGACGGTGCTGCCAAGCAGCGCCCCTTTGAACGACGAGCGTCCGCGGGAGCCGACCACGATCGGATCGGCCCCGACCTCGTCGGCGTAGGCGAGGATCTCCTCGTGGGGGACGCCCGATCGAACCGCCGTCTCGGCCTCGATCCCGTCCTCGCGCGCCCGTGTTTCGAGGTCCGTGAGCCAGCCGGCCGCCCGCTCCTCGAGGTGCTGGCGGGCCTCCCCGGGATCGACGATACCGGTGTCGTAGTCGGTTCGTTCGTCGACGACGGCGACGCCGAACAGCGCTGCGTCGAACCGATCGGCGAGCGCAACGGCGTGGTCGACCGCCGTCGCCGCCGCCTCGCTGCCGTCGGTCGCAACCAGAATCGAGTCGTACATGGGCGTCGGTACGGCCCGCCTCGAGAAAGGTCTACGGCTCGTCGGCCGTCGGTCCCCCTCTGACGGGACCCGACAGTTCAGAAGAATTATAGTATCGGTCGGTACTTCTCACGGGTACGATGGCACAGGAACTGGGCCCGCTCGCTCGAGAGCTATCGCTGCCCTACTACGACGACGCCCTCCCGGCACACGATCGGTTCCACGCCGAGCGCGTCCGCGATCTGGCGATTCGGTTGGCAAACGACTGCGAACGGCCCGTCGACAACGATGTCCTCGCCGCGGCGGCCTGGATACACGACATCGGCCGGCCGCTGGAGCGAACGGGCGAGATCGACGACCACGACGCGTGGGCGGCGGCCGAGGCCGCGGCCCGCCTCGAGTCGGAAGGCGTGGCGCCGGACCGAATCGACGCCGTCACGCACTGCGTTCGCGCCCACAGCATCCGGGCGAGTTCGCCGGAGCCCGAGACGCTCGAGGCGCGGTTGCTCTTCGACGCGGACAAGTTAGACGCCGCCGGCGGGCGCGGGATCGTCCGGCTGGCCTGTATCGTCGGCGAACGGTCGGGCAGGCAGGGCGAGGCGTACGCGGTTATCGACGACGCGTCGGCGTCCGAACTGGCCGCGTCGGGACTGCCGGACGTCGCGCTCCTTCGAGAGTGGGTCGACGAGCGGCTAGACGCGCTGTATACCGACCCCGGTCGCCGTCTCGGCGAGTCCCGCCGGCAGTTCGTCGACGACTTCTTCGCGCGCTTCGAGAACGAGATCGGCGTCGACGGGACGCAGTAACCCGACTCAGTCGCCGTCGGTCCCTCGGTCCTCGACGCCGCGCACGGCCGTCGCCTTCACCGAGGCGACGATCGACCGGCCGGGCTCGAGCCCCAGCGCCTCGACGCTGCGGCGCGTAACCAGCGCCACGAGTTCGGCGTCGTCCGCGTCGCCACCGTTGCCCTCGGCGGCCTCGAGGTCGATCCCGACCCGAGCGACCGCGTCGCCGGCCTCGAGCCACGAGACGGTCCCGGGGAATCGGTTACGGACGCTGGTGCCCTCGGCCCGTGGCACGTCTTCGGGAGCGTGGAGGCTCACGGCGTCGGAGCGGATCGTCACCGACGCGGCCGCGGCCTCGCTCGGGACGACCGCCAGCACCTCGCCCGCGTCGGTCGCGACGGTCGCGAGTTCGCCGTCCCGGTCGACGACCGGCCCCGACAGCACCGTCTCGTCCACGCGGGCGACGCCTTCGTAGGCCGCGACCAGCCGATCGAACCGCGCCAGCAGGTCCCGGGCCCGCTCGGTCAGCGAACTCCCGCCGCCGCCGGCACCGCCGCGGGTGCGCTCGACCAGCGGGCCGATCGCGTCCTCGAGTTCGACCACGCGCTGCTGGAGGCGGGGATAGGACCGCTCGAGGGCCTCGGCGGCCCCGGACAGCGAGCCGCGGTCGTCGATCGCGCGCAACATCGCGGCGTCGCTCCGATCGACGGTCACGTCGTCGATCCGCAGGTAGGGGTCGAACTCCTTCTCCATTCGACTCGCCCTTTGCCGTCACGCGAGAAGTTCGTTTTCATCGTACAGCAGGTCGCCGCGGACGAACCGTGCGGTCCGCTCGTCTCGTGGGTTCTCGAAGACCCGCTCGGCCGGCCCGGTCTCGACCAGTTCGCCCTCGAGCAGGAACGCGACCCGATCGGAGATCCGCTCGGCCTGGTGCATGTCGTGGGTCGCGAGCAGGACGCCGTGGCCGCGTTCGCGCGCGCGGTCGATCGCGCGCTCGAGGATGGCCGTGTTCCGCGGGTCGAGATCGGAGGTCGGCTCGTCGAGGACGAGCAGGTCCGGCTCGGTCGCGAGCGCGCGGGCGAACGACACCCGCTGGGCCTCGCCGCCGGACAGCGACCCCGCGTCGCGGTCCCACGCGTCGCGGAGGCCGACGAGTTCGAGGGCCTCGAGGGCGCGGTCGTCGACGGTCGGCCCGTCGCGAAGCCAGCGGTCCGCGAGCCGCCGTCCGAACCCGCGCAGCCGTCGGGACCAGGGGCGGCGGATCCGCTGGCCGACGTCGACGTTGCGGGCCACCGAGGCCTCGAAGAGGCTCGCCTGCTGAAAGACCATCCCGATCCGCCGTCGGACCGCCAGCCGCTCCGCCCGGGACAGCGCCCACGGATCGGTCCCGTCACAGCGAACGGTCCCGGCCGTCGGCCGCTCGAAGAGGGCGGCCAGCCGCAACAGCGTCGTCTTGCCGGCCCCCGAGGGGCCGATGACCGACACGACCTCGCCCGCACCGATCGACAGCGAGACGTCAGTCAGGATCGACGCGTCGTCGACGCCGTAGGCGGCGTTCTCGAACGCGAGGTTCACGCCGTTCCCACCTCGATTGCGGGCCGTCCGGGTTCGATCCCCGGCATGGTCATCGCCCCCCGAGCCGCAGGACGACCCCGTTGACGAGCAAGACGAGGACGAGCAACACCGCACCGAGTATCAGGGCCACCTCGAACTCGCCCTTTCGCACTTCGAACTGGATCGCGGTCGTCAGGGTGCGTGTCTTCGAGGTGCCGTCGGCGTAGGCGATGTTGCCGCCGACGATCAGGACGGAGCCGACCTCGCTGATGGCCCGGCCGAAGCCGGCGAGAATTCCGGTTATGACGCCGTAGCGGGCCTCCTTGAGCGTGATCAGGGCGACGTCGGCCCGCGTCCCGCCGACGCCGTAGGCGGCGTCCCGAACGGCGTCGTCGACGCTCTCGACCGCCGACAGCGCGACGCCGGTGATCACCGGTGCGGCCAGCACGCACTGGGAGATGATCATCGCTTCGGGCGTGTAGATGAGGTTCAGCGTTCCCAGCGGCCCCTGATTCGAGAGGGCGTACCAGACGAGCAGGCCGACGACGACGCTCGGGAACCCCATGCCGGTGTTGATGACGGCGGTGACGAACCGCTTGCCTCGGAAGTCCGCGAACCCGACGGCGAAGGCGATCGGGAGGCTCAAAACGGTACTCACCAGAACGGCGACGAGGCTGACCGTCAGCGAGAGCCGAATGATACTCCGGAGATACGTCGGGTCCGAGAGCGCGTCGAGTGGCATCTGTAGTGGTGGTGTCCGTCCGTGTTCACAGGCCGGGGTTTACTCTTCCGATCCGTTCGGCTGCCAGCCCTCCGGGACGTACTGCTGGAAGTTCGGATCTTCCGACAGCGCTTCCGGGAAGAACAACTGCTCGCCGTTCGCGGTGAAGTCCTCGATGACCGCCTGTCCCTCGGGGCTCGTGACGAAGCCGATGTAGGCCATCGCGAGCTGGTAGTTGACGTCGCCGTGGATCTCGGGGTTGACCGCCATGATCCCGTAGGGGTTCGCGAGCAGTTCGGGCCCGCCCTCGATCGGCCCCTGCAACAGGATCTCGAGGTCGAGGTCGTCCCGCGAGAGGTACGTGCCCCGGTCCGAGAGGGTGTAGGCACTCGACTCGTTCGCGTTGGTCAGCGTCTCGCCCATCCCCTGTCCGAGTTGCTGGTACCACTCGCCGCCGGGCTCGAGACCCGCTTCCGACCAGATCGCCAGCTCCTTGGTGTGGGTTCCGGACTCGTCCCCGCGGGAGACGAACGTCGCCTCGGCGTCCGCGATCGCTTCGAACGCCGCCGTCGCCTGCTCGGTGTCGCCGACGCCCGCGGGATCGTCGCTCGGCCCGACGACGACGAAGTCGTTGAACATCAGGTCGCGCCGGTTGACGCCGTACCCCTCCCGCATGAACTCGTCCTCCTGAGACCGGGCGTGGACCAGAATGACGTCGGCGTTGCCGTCCCGCGCCGACCGGATCGCGGCACCGGTCCCGTCCGCGTTGGCCGCCACGCGCGTGCCGAACCGCTCCCTGAAAGCGGCGTTGAGTTCGTCGAGCAACCCCGTCGCTTCCGTGCTGGTCGTCGTCGCCATCGCCAGTTCCTCGCCGGCGATCGACCCCTCGCCGTCGTCGCCGCTGTCTCCGAGACAGCCGCCGACCGCCGCGGCGATCCCCGCCGCGCTCGCACCGAGTACCTCCCGGCGTCGATATTCCATACTGGGAACAACGATGGAACACAATCGTATAAACGTACCGCTCGGGGCACCCGCGGACGGTTACGCGACGCGCTCGAGGGCCGTCGAGCGGCGCTATCGTAACCCCAATCGGTTACTCGGGCGGGCCGATACGGCTCGGCTCGGGTCCGCGGAAAAGGTCGGCTCGAGCGGGACGCGCCGGAGAACGATCGCTTACCCGCGTTTGTCCGGCATCGTCGAGTGGCGGGCGGTCCCGCGCATGTCCGCCCGCTGGGACGGCGGCGGTGCCATCGTCGAGTGTCGGCTCGGCCCGCCCGAGGCCGTGCCCCGCTCCCTATCGCCGCCGAGTCCCGGGCCCAGCAGCCCCTCGTCCTCGTCGGCGGCTTCGGCCTCCGCAGCCGCAGCCTCGTCCCCGGCCGTCGTGTCGTCCGCGTCGCTATCGGCAGCGCCGGCGCGTCGCTCCTCGAGTCGCGCCTTCAGTTGCGACACCTCGTCGCCGAAATCGGCGAACGAGTCGCGCATCGCCGACCGGAGCCCGTCGCCGAGGTCGTCGGTCGACGACTCGGCCCCGCTCTCGCTTTCCGTCGACTCGGCCGCGTCGGACCCCGCCGTCGTCTCGGCGTCGGCCGTCCCTTCACTACCGTCCGCGTCGACTGCGCTCTCGGCGGTGTCGGCTGCCGACTCGCCCCGGTCGCCGATCGCTTCCTGCAGATCGCCGACGGCGTCCCCGAGTCCCCCGTCGTCCGCTCGGTCGGCGAGCCTCGAGAGCCGGAGCAGTCGCTGGAGGTCCGCGACGCGCTCCCGCTCGCCCCGGGCGATCGCCTCGGGGATCGAGTCCGGCTCCGAGCCGTCCTCGAGCGTGTCCAGTCCGACCGCCGAAAGCAGGTCGTCGGGGTCGGCCGACTCGAGGATGTCGGCGGCCTCGCGTGCGGTCTCGAGCAGGTCGGACTCGGCGTCCCCGTCGCCGGTGACGAGCGAGCCGCCGCGCTCGTCGACGTCGTGCAGTACCTCGCGGACGCGGTCCCGTAGTCGTGTCTCGCTCATAGCTGACTGGATCACTGCGTTCCCGGATTCTCCTCCGACGCGGTCGGTCGACTACCCGGCTTCGGCCGCTTCCGTCTCCGAGTCGTCCGCCCCCTCGTCGGTCACCGCCTCGACGATTTCCGCGGTCATCTCCTCGCGGCTGAGGTTGGCCTTCACGCCGACGTCTTTCGCGACCGACTGCAGGTCGCTGTAGGACAGCACCCCGAGGAAGTCCTCGAGGGTGTCCTTCCGGAGGTCCTCGATCTCTTCCACGGACGGCTCGGCGTCGCCCTCGCCGTCGTCCGAGTCCGCCGTTTCGTCGCTCTCGTCGCTCTCGGCGTCCGCCTCGGTCTCATCGCCGCCCTCGCTATCCCCGTCTGTTTCGTCGGCCTCGGTCCCCTCGTCGACCGACGGTTCCCCGGCGTCGGACTCCGCGTCGTCGGCGCCCTCGCTTTCGCCGTCGACCCCCTCGAGGAGCCCCTCGACGCCGCTTCCTTCGGTGACGCCCGTCGCCATCGACTCGAGGGAGTCGCGGCCCTCGATCTCCGCGAACGAGTCGCGGACGCCGTCCGCGACCGCCGTCCGGACCTCGGCCGGGAGGTCGCCGAGTTCCGTGCCCTCCTCGAGGCCCTCGGCGACCGTCTCGTGGACCTCGCGACCGACCGCGGTCCCCAGTTGGCGGCCGAACTGCTCGCCGAACTGGCGGCCGACCGCGGCCCCGACCTCGCCGCCGTCGATACTGTCCTCGAGGCTGCCGTCGCCGAGCAAGTCGGCCACGTCGACCTGTTCTTTCACCTCGTCGGCGACCATCCCCTTCAGCCCGGACTCGTCACTCACGCCGATCACCGCCGCTCGAGCGGGCGTCGTAGCGAAACCGTCTCACGGGCTTACTCTTCCTCCTCGGCTTCGGCTTCCATTTCCTCCTCGGCGTCCTCGTCGGCCGCGTCGTCGCCCTCCGCCGACTCCTCGTCGCCGGCATCGGCGTCGCTTTCGGCCTCGTCTTCCGCCTCGGTTTCTTCTTCGGTGGCTTCGTCTTCGGACTCGGCACTCTCCTCGTCGGGCGACTCCTCGCCCTCGGATTCCGACTCGTCGGACGCCTCTTCGGTGGCTTCCTCCTCGGAGGCGCCGCTTTCCTCCTCGGCTTCCGACTCTGACTCGTCGCCGCTGAGCAGTTCCTCGACGACGATGGTCCCGATCGTCCGGCCCAGCGATTCGCCGACTTTGCGGCCGACGAGCGCACCGATCTGCCCGCCCAGCGCCGCGCCGAGGGGCATGTCCCCGTCGATCTCGTCTTCCCACTGGGTCCCTTCGACGAGCTGGTCGACGTCGATGTTCTCCGTGATCGCCTCCGTGTCGATCCGCTGTGTGATGGATTCGTCGCTCATGATGTCGCCTCCGCTCCCGCCGCCGAGTCCGGCTCGCCGCCGGACGCCGCCTCCTCGCCCTCCGGCTCGAGTCGCTCGATCAGTCGTTCGATCACCTGCGAGACGACGGCCGCGACGATCTCCTCGACGGGGAGGCTGGGGACGAGCCCGGAGAGTGTCTCCCGCAGCCAGCCGCCCGCTCTGGCGAGCGGGCCGGGCGATTCCTCGCCCGCGCCTTCCTCGTCCGCTTCGGCCGCGGCTTCCTCGCCGTCCGCCTCGTCGCCTTCGTCCTCGCTCTCGGCCGCCTCGCCGTCGGCTCCCGCCTCCTCGCCGCCGAGACCCAAGAGGCCGGTCAGCCACTCCTTCGGTTTGCTCACCAGCCCGCTGAGGAACGCCTTGGGCCTCTCGAGCAGGCCACTGAGGGCCGCTTTGGCCTTCCCGGGGACCTTCTTGAGAAGCTCGAGCGGCTTGCTCAGCAGCGACTTCGCTCCGTCCAGCACGGCACCGGGGCCGTCGAGCAGCCCCGTCACCGCCGACAGCAGGTTCCCGAGCAGGTTGTTCGATCCCGGCCGGGCCGAGACGTCCAACTGCACCGGGTTCAGGTTCACCTCGAGGCCGAGGACGTCGAGGAAGAGCCCGTCGAGGTCGAGGTGGAGGACGCCGGCGGCGTCGTCGCCCTCGTAGACGTCCTCGGCGTCCGCAGCGTGGCCCTCTTCGCGGTCGTCCTCGACGAGGTCGCCGGTATCGGCCCGTTCGTCCCCGTCTTCGCCCGCTTCCGCAGCGTCCGCGCCGGCCGACATCTCGTCTCCGGCACCCTCTTTCACGTCCTCGGCCGCTCCTTCATCGTCCTCCGCCGACTCCTTGCCCTCGTTTCCGTCGTCTTCCGTCGCTTCCTCGTCCGCCGTTTCCTCGTCCGGCCCTTCACCGTCGTCTTCGGCCGCCCCGGTCCCTTCGCCACTCTCGGAGCCGTCCCTCT
This sequence comes from Natrinema thermotolerans, assembly GCF_031165565.1. NCBI lineage: Archaea > Methanobacteriati > Methanobacteriota > Halobacteria > Halobacteriales > Natrialbaceae > Natrinema > Natrinema thermotolerans. Next base: position 798,212 of record NZ_CP101873.1, read on the forward strand.
CGTCGTCCGGGTCTTCCATCTCCGCCTGGCCGCCGTCGGTCAGCACTCGGCGCGGCGGCCCCGTCGGCCGCTCGTCCTCGCCGGGACGGCGCGCGGAGCGCTCGCCCCGTTCGGGATCCGAACGCTCGCTCGGGCCGCCGTGTTCGAACTCTGCGGTCATTGTACGGCAAAACGAACGGCAGTGAGCGTTGTGGGGGTTGGCCTTGCGTATGCGACACGGCGGGTTCAACGGCCGAATACGGGTAAAAATCGAACCGGGTGTCGGCCCTCGACGCGTTACTCGAGCGAGCCGACTCGGAGCGCGTACTCGCCGCGGGTCTCGCCGTCGTCGTGGTAGGCGACCGGTTCCTCGATCGCGGCGAGCGTTCCATCCCTGACGGCGGCAGCCGTGGCGATTCCCTCGAGCCGTTCGACCCCGACCGGGCCGGACTCGAGGTCGAACCGGCGGACAGCGTGGGTGTCGGGATCGCGGACCCGGAAGTTCTGGGCGCAGGGGGTGACGAGTCGGTCGCCGTCAGCGGCCAGGCCGTGGACGAAGCCCCGAACGTCGTCGTCCCACAGTGGGTTCCCGCCGGCGTCGAACGCCGCGACGCGGTGTTCGTTCGGATGCCGGCTCTCGGTCTCGCGGCTCTCGACGGCGTAGGTGTTGCCGGTCACGAACGCGATCCGGCCATCGTCGGCGTAGACGTGGTTCGGATAGGCGTACAGGGTCTCGCCGTCGATCTCCGTTTCGACGGCGAGATCGACGCTCCAGCGCTCTGCCCCGCCGGGTCCGAGCAGGTAGCCCCGCTTGTCGCCGTGGCTCGAGACGGCGATCGAATCCCCGTCGAACGAGACGTCGCCGACGCGGCGGTCGCCTTCGGTACCGGGGTCCCAGGTCCACTCGAGGTCGCCAGTCTCGGCTCCGAGGACGACGAGCCCGGTGTCGTGGTCGCCCATGCAGCGGTTGTAGCCGACCGCGAGGCGCTCGCCGTCGGCAGAGGGATCGAGCGCGATCGGCGAGGCGTCGGTCTCGTAGGTCCACCGGACCGACCCCGCGGAGTCGAACGCGTAGACGGTGCTGTGCCACTGCCGCCGGTCGCCGTCGCGCTCGTAGCGCCGCGCCGCGGCGTAGACGCGCTCGTTCCCGTCGGCGTCCGTTCCGGTCTCGCAGGCGACGACGTAGGGCAGGTAGAAGACGGTGTCCTTGACCGCCTCGCCGACGTCGGCGGCGGTGTCGTAGCGCCACCGCCGGTCGCCCGTCGCGGCGTCGTAGGCCGCGATCGTCCCCGTCTCGCCGCGGCCGGCGACGACGACCGTCTCGTCGTCTCCGGCTCCGTCGCCTCCGAGCGACGCGATCCCGACCGCGTGATCCGGATGGTCGACGGTCCACCGTGCCTCGAGCGAGTCGGCCTCGCGGGCGGTGACGGTGCCGTCCCACTCGCCGGTGACGACGAGGTCGCCCGACTCGGCGACCGCGACCGCCGAGCGGGTCCACATGTGGCGACTGCGGGCGGGTTCGATCTCGCCCAGCGGGGCGGTCCGAACGTCGAGGGCGTCTTCCCGTTCGGCGTCGACAGTCCCGGTCATCGTCACTCTTCTACCGGGAAGGTCTCGTGGAGGGTGTCGTGGGCGTCGCCGAGCCCGTCGACGATGCTCGATCCCTGCGTCCGAAGCCGCTGGACCGCTCGCTCGGCGTTGCGGACCTCAAGCAACCGGCCGCGCGTGTAGTCGAATTCGGGGTCCTCGCTATCCAGCGCGGCGACCTCTTCCTCGAGGTCGACCAGCGCCGCGTCGAGGTGGCGTTCGATCTCCGTGAGGCTCTCGGCCTCCGCGAGGCCCTTGATCGGCCCCTCGAGATGGCCCTCGAGTTCCTTCTCCGCGTGATCGCGAGTGCTGTCGTCCCCGACGCCGAGGACGGTCATCAGTCCGAGTCGTAGTGCTTCGATTTCGTGGCAGCTCATTGGTGTATCTGTATGAATTATTGGGTTCGTGTATTTCGAAACGGCGTTACAGCGTCTGATCGACGAGATCGCTGACGATTCGGTCCCGGTCTAAATGGTCCGAGACGATCCGTTCGGCGTCGCCGTCGTCGACGCCGCCGTACCAGACCCCGTCCGGATAGACCGCGACCATCGGCCCGTCGCCACAGCGGCCGAGACAGGACGATCGCGTGATGCGAGCGTCGCAGTGATCCGAGTCCCGGACTTCCTGTCGGAGTCGCTCGAGGACCGCCGGCGACCCCATCTTCGCGCAGGTCTGGTTGGTACAGACCGCGACGTGTTTCTCGGGCGCGTCGTGGCTGTGGGGGTCGTCGTCGACGTCGTCGCGGTCGGCGTGGGTCTCCTGGTGGGCCAGCGCGCGCAGCATGGCGCGAGCGCCGCCGACGTCTTCCTCGTAGCCCTCGAGGTCGACCTTGTACTTGCAGGTGTCACAGGACATCTCGACGCTGTCGGTCCGGGCCTCCTCCCAGCGGTCGGCGAAGACGTCCAGCAGCCGGGAGTCGGTCCCGAGCGGATCGCCGGCCAGCGCGTCGACGTAGGGATAGTCCTCGTCGAACTCGGCGGTCCAATCGCGCACCCGCTGGGTGAGGACGCCGTCGCCGAGCATATACGGTAGGACGACGACCGCGTCGGGGCGGTGCTTCGAAAGCCCGTGGAGGGTGTCCTCGAGCGTCGGCTCGGTAACGCCGATGAACGAGGCCTCCACGCGGTCGAACGCGCGCCCCTCGTAGAGCAGTCGCGCGAGCTTGTGGACGTCGCCGTTGGCGTCCGGATCGCTCGAGCCGCGGCCGCAGACGACGACGGCCACGTCGTCGTCTGCGCGGTCGACGCCGAGTTCGGCCTCGACCGCCGCGGCGCGGTCGTCCAGCAGGTCCAAGATTGCGGGATGGACGCCCAGATGCGAGCCGTTGTTGATCTCGATGTCGTGTTCGGCGCGGGCCTGCTCGATCGCCAGCGGCACGTCGTTCTTGACGTGGCTCGCGGCGAACAGCGAGCAGTGGACGACCGTCACCTGCGAGGCGACGGGCGCGAGTCCCGCGAAGGCCTCGTCGATCGCCGGCTCCGCGAGCTCGAGGAAGGCGGCGTCGACCGGGATTCCCAGTCGGGACTCGAGGTCGGCGGCCAGTTCGCGGACCTGTTCGTTGGACTTCTCGCGTCTGGAGCCGTGGCCGATCAGGAGGACGGCCTCGTCGTCGAAGCCGGCAGCGGGCGCGGCCGTGGTGTCGTCGGGTGTACTCATATTACTCGTCGTAGGCGTCGGCCTGCTCGAGACTGCGCTCTAACTTGCGTCGGCGAGTCGGCGCGAACAGGCCCGTTTCCTCGCAGTCCTCGTAGAGCCACGTGCCGAAGTCGGGTGCGGCCGCGTCGTCGACGCCGAACCAGTAGCCCCCCGAGGAGGTCTCCGAGAGGTCGTCGTAGGGAGCCTCGACCGGACAGTCGTCGATCAACTCCTGCGCGAACGCGAGCAGGTCCCGATCGTCGTGGACGAACGAGATCCCGACGGTGCCGCTCGAGGATTTGAAACAGACGGTGCCACAGCCCTCGAGTAGTCCCCGGAGCAGTTCGCGGTCGTGGCCCGCAAAGGCACCGAACCGGTAGTTGCCGCGGCCGTCGACGGGCAGGCCGAGCGCGCCGCTGCGGCCGAGCAGCCCCGACTCGCCGTCGTCGGCGTCGATCGTCAGGACGTACTCGTCCTCGGTGCGTGTAATCGAGGTATCGTGGGCGTAGTCCCGGGTCGTCGTCTCGCGCTCGAGGTCGCCGCCCGCGACGGCGGCCAGCACCCCTGCGGACGCTTCGTCGTTGGCGACGACCTCGATCCGGTCGTCCGTGACGTCGCCGCTGCCGGCGACGTGGCCCCAGAAGTACGCCGTCGCAGCGTGGCCGGCCAGCGGGTCCGACGGGACCGCGATCTCGAGAGCGTCGTCGGCCGACGGCTGGGCGTCGCTCATTCGCCCACCTCCTCGACGATGATTGCGTCCGTCGGGCAGGCCGCGGCCGCCTGCTGGGCCTCGTCGATGCGGTCGTCGTCGAACGTCGCGACGACCCGCTCGGAATTGTCGGTGACTTCGCCCTCGCAGTCGTAGACCGGGTCCGCGTCCGGGTCGACGGTCGCGAGGCCGTCCTCGCCCTCGACGAACCGCGGGTCGCGGGTCAGACAGGCGAAGATGCCGTCGCAGGCCGATTTCTCGATGGTGACTTCGTATCGTGGCATGATGATGTAGGTCGCTGGTGGGTCGTCGCTCAGTAGTCGTACTTCGTCTCGTAGCCCCGGGGCGTGACCATCCGGTCGTCCCAGACGTAGGTGTCCTCGGTGCCGACGACGATCGTCGTCGTCATGTCGATGATCTCGCTCTCGCCTAACTCCTCGAGCTCGCCGAGTTTGGTGATCATCACTTCCTCGTCCTCGCGGCCGGCGCCGTGGACGATGCCGACCGGCGTGTCGGGCTCACGGTGCGTGAGGAGGATCTCGCAGGCCTTCTCGAAGTTCTCCCGGCGCTTGCGGCTCCACGGGTTGTAGATGGTGATCGTGAAGTTCTCGCTGGCGACGGAGTGCAGTCGGGACTCGATCTCCGGCATTGGGACGAGGTGGTCCGACAGCGAGACCGAGACGGTGTCGTTCACCAGCGGCGCGCCCAGACGGGCCGCACAGGACTGTGCCGCGGGGACGCCCGGCACCACTTCGAAGTCGACCATCGAGGCCGTCGCGCCCTTGGACTCGAGGATCTCGAGGGCGAGTCCGGATAGCGCGTAGACGTTGGGGTCGCCGCTGCCGACGATCGCCACGTCGTTGCCCGCCAGCGCGCGGTCGATCGACTCCTCGGTGCGGGAGACCTCGCCGCACATCGGCGTGTCGTAGATGTCCTCGGCCTCGTCGGTGATCTCGTCCGGAATGAGGTCGATGTAGGTCGTGTAGCCGACGATGTGGTCGGCCTCGAGCAGCGCGGCCTTCGCGCGGTCGGTCATCCCCTCGGGATGGCCGGGGCCGAGGCCGACGGCGATCAGTTGGCCGGGCTCGGCGTCGAAATCGTCGACCGTCGCGCCGACCTCCTGTTCGTTCGAACTATCGTCGTCGGAACTCGAGCCACCACAGCTCGAGGACGAGGAATCGGCACTCGAGGAGGCGCCGCATTTAGACTCGCTCGAGTCGTCGGTGCTGCTGGACGCGCCGCACTTCGAGCCGGAACTCGAGGTGTCGGTACTCGCGTCGCTCGTCGATGCGCCACACTTGGAAGTCGATTCGTCGTCAGCGTCCGCGTTGGTGTCCGTGCTCATGGTTGCGTGCTGTTGGGTTCAGAAGTCGTCGACGTCACGCCCGCCGCGCGGGGTGACGAGGTACGTTCGGTCGTCGTTGCGCCAGGTCTCGGTCTCGTGGGTGCCGATGATCAGCGAAGTGCCCATCCCCGACACCTTGTCGTCGTGGTCGGCGGCCTCGCCCAGCGTCGTGATGAACTGGCTCTCGCCGTTGCGGCCGGCGTCCTCGCGGCCGGCGTCGTTGACGATCGCCACGTAGGCGTCGTCGGTCCGCTCCTCGCGGACGATCTCGACGGCCTCCTCGTAGTTGCGCCAGCAGTTGTAGAGGACGATCACGAAATCGGAGATCGCTGCCGCCCGAAGCTTCTCCTCGATCTCGTCCCAGCCGCGCCACTTGTCCGACAGCGAGACCGTACAGAAGTCGTTACACAGCGGCGCGCCGACGTTCGCCGACCCGCCCAGCGCCGCGGTGAGGCCGGGGACGATCTCGATCGGAATATCCGTCGCGTCGTCCTCCTCGGCCATCTTGAAGATGAGGTCGGACTTGCCGTAGACCGACGGATCGCCGCCGGAGACGTGGGCCACGTCTTTCCCCTCGCGGACGTGGTCGAACGCCGCGCGGGCGAGTTCGATCTGGCGGCCCATCGTCGAGCGGACGATCTCCTGTTCGAAGCCGTCCTCGCGGGTCGCGGTGCCGTCCTCGTCGGTTCGCTCTTCGGCGGGGATCGTCCCGTCGTCCCGCAGGAACTCCTGATAGAGGCTCGAGGCGATGACCACGTCCGCGGACTCGATGACCTCCTTGGCCCGCTTGGTCATGTGGTCGGGCAGGCCGGGGCCGATGCCGACGACGTAGAGGGTGCCGTGGTCGTCGGGGGTGCCGTCGCCGCTGGGAGCTGCGTCCTCCACGCTCATCGGCCGATCGCCACCGTGACCTCGTTCTCGTAGCCCATCTTCTCGAGGACCAGTTCCTGCTCGCGCCCGCCGGCGATCGCGCTGGCCTCGGAGACGCCCGGCCAGCCGATCAGTTCCTTGGACTTCGAGGGGGTCGGCCCCTCGTGGTCGAGCAGCGTCTCCTTGTCGAAGGCGACGACGCCGAGGTCGAGTTCCTGGGCCGCCTCGAGCAGCCCTTCCTCGTCTTCTTTCCGGGTCGCAGTCCCGACGAACTCGACGTCGTCGACGTCGTAGTCGGTCTGCTCGAGGGCTTCCTCCCACGCTGCGAGGAAGGCCTCCTTGCTGGCCCCCGAAACGCTACCGGTCCCGAGGACGACGCCGTCGTCCTTGTTCCGTTTGAGGACCGTCACGTCGTCACCGACGAGGACGGCCTTCGGACCGTCGAGTCGGGCGACGGGCCCGAGGTTCTCGTCGAGGACGGCGAGGTTCGTCTTGACGGTCGAGTCGCCGTTGACGACGTGGGTGTCCATCGCCTTCGCGCGGGACTCGACGCCCTGCTTACCTGCGGCCTCGCTGGCGGTGGTCATCGCCGGCACGGCGCCCATCGTTGCCAAGTCCTGTGCGACCTGGTTCGCGCCGTGGTGGCCGCCCGTGATCGGGATGGCCCACGTCAGCTCCTCGTCGACCACACAGATCGCGGGGTCGTCCCACTTGTCGTCGAGCAGGTGGGCGGTCTTGCGCATCGCGATCCCCGAGGCCATCAGGCCGATGAAGCAGTCGTACTCGCCCCAGTGTTCCTCGAAGACGTCGCCGTGGTACTCGATGATGTCGATCGCCTCGTAGCGATCGCCGATCTCGGCTTTGATCTCCTCGGCGGTGTCCATCTTCCGCCCGAAGGAGATGATCGCGATCTCCTCGGCGACCTCGCCGTCCGAGTCCGCGGTCGAACAGTGGCCGCCGTCGGATCCCGACTCGTCGTTCGCGTTGTCAGCGTTGTCCGTACTCATATCAATCGTCTCCCGCTTGCGTTTCGTTCGCCTGTGCGTCCGATTCGCTCCCGTCGCTCGAGTCGGGGCCACGGTTGGCCCAGTCCCCGTAGAGGAACGAGCGCTCGTAGCCCGCGCCGGTCACCGCGTCGCCGATGACGACCAGCGCCGAGGCGCGATAGCCCGCCTCCTCGACCTTGTCGGCGATGTCGCCGATCGAGCCGATAATAACGTCCTCGTCCGGCCACGAGGCGTGGTAGATCACCGCGACCGGCGTCTCGGGGTCGTGGTCGTCCGCGAGCAGGCGATCCATCGTGTCCCGAACCGCGTGGGTCCCGAGGTAGATGCAGGTCGTCACGTCGCCCATCTCGACGAAATCGGAGATGTGGTCCTCCTCCGGCGTCAGGGTCTTGCCCTGGGGCCGGGTGAACGCGACGTGATTCGACACTTCGTTGAGCGTCAGTTGCGTCCGCAGCGTCGCGCTGGCCGCGAAGGCCGACGTGACGCCCGGCACGAAGTAGGTCGGGACACCCTCGTGTTCCAAAGCGTCCATCTGCTCGAGCGCGGCCCCGTAGATGGCCGGATCGCCGCTGTGGAGTCGCACCACGTTGTCGCCGTCCTCGTAGGCGTCCCGCATCAGCGGGATCAGTTCCTCGAGGTCCTTCCCGACCGAATTCACGAGTTCCGCGTGGCCGCAGTACTCGTCCAGCAGTTCGCTGTTGACCAGCGAGCCCGCGTGGACGACGAGGTCCGCCGCCTCGAGCAGTTCCTTGCCCGCGACGGTCAGCAGCCGGGGGTTTCCGGGGCCGGCACCGACGAAGGGGACCCCCTCCTGATCGTCGCCGGCGCTGTGGTCGAAGATCCGGTCGTCCAGCTCCTCGCGGCGGCGCTGGCCTTCGGAGTCGATCGCGTCCTGCGGGTCGTTCGGTGTGTCGTCAGTCATCGGTGTCCTCCACAGTCGCCGCCCTCACGGCCCTCGGCGCGCTCGAGGTCGACCAGCGTTCCGCCGTCGGTCACCGGCTCCCCGTCCGTCGTCGCGTCCTCCGACCCGGACTCGTCGTCGGCGAAGGCGGCCGTCGCCTGCTCGACCTCGAGATCTTCCTTCTCGGCGTAGGCGAGCGTGTAGTAGTCACGCTCGTCGATGTCTTCGGGGTCGTCGGTGACGAGGGTCTCACCCTGTTCCATGAAGAGTCGGCGGCCGTAGGTCACGTCGTAGCCGGCCTCGACGAGTCCCTCGTGGGTGGCCGGTGCGTCGGTGACCTTGAACAGGATCATCCGATCCGGTCCCGTCGGGCTCGCACCGCTCGCGGCCTCTCGCAGCGAGAGGCCCGCGCCGGCCTCGATCTCGACCCCCATCGCGGTCGCAAAGGCCGTCACCGCGCTCACGCCGGGGACGATCTCCAACTCGACCTCGGGGTGGAACGCGTCGATCGTCCGGCGCAGATGGCCGAACGTCGAGTAGACGTTGGGATCGCCAAGCGTCACGAAGGCGACGTCGCCATCGCGGGCGTTCGGGGCGATCTCCGCGGCGGCCTCCTTCCAGGCCGCCCGGAGCTTCTCCTCGTCTTTCGTCATCGGGAAATCGAGGTCCCCGATCTTCGACTCGTCGACGTGATTCAAAGCGACGGTCCGGGAGAGCCGGCCCGGCGAGTAGACCACGTCGGCGTTCTGGAGGACCTCTTTCCCGCGAACGGTCACGAGGTCGGCCTCGCCGGGACCGAGTCCGACGCCGTACAGCGTCATCGGTCCACCTCGCCGCCGTCCGCTGCGATCTCGTCGCCGTTTTCGTCCGTCTCCGGCGTTGCACTCCCGACTAGCATGTAGACCGGGTTGTCCGAATCGAAACTCGTCGCCCCGGCGAGTTCGTAGCCGTGGCTCACCTGAAACTGGACGACTTCCTCGAGCAGGTCCCGCTCGCGGAAGGCCGCGGTGGCCTCGCCGGCGACCTCGAGCCGCGAGACGTTCATGACGACGCGGTCGATCTCGGTCTCGACCGCGTGGTCGAGGACGGCCTCGAAGTTCCGACTGCCGCCCAGAAACAGGGCGTCGGCGTCGTCGGGCAGTCCCTCGGGCGCTTCCGCGTTGCGCAGTTCGACATCGGCGCGGACGGACGCCTCGTTTGCCGCGAGGTTTTTCTCCGTCGTCTCGAGACGTTCGGGTTTCCGTTCGAGGGCGGTCACCCGCCCGGCTCGCTGTGCGGCGTCGATGGTGACGGCCCCCGTACAGGAGCCGACCTCCGCGAAGTGGTCGTCCGGCCCGAGCGCGAGCTTCGAGCCGACGACGGCCCGGACCTCCGACTTGGTCGGGCCGGCCTTCGCGTCGTGTGGAAGCGCGATGGGTGGCATCATCCGTTGGAACAGAGTCCGTCCCTAAAACAATTTTGTTTGGGGTAGGACAACTGCGTTTGCCCAGTTGGAGTTGTAGTAGGACAACGAAAATTGTCGACGGTGAGTGGAGTATCCACTCGTCGTGAACGCGACCGAAAACGGATGGTCTCGAGAACCGATTATCAGCGACGACTCGCCGTCCTCACCATTCCATCCCGCCGTTGATGCCGAGTACCTGTCCGGTCATGTACTCGGCCTGATCGCTGGCGAGGAACCGGACCATCCCGACGATGTCCTCCGGTTCGGCGAACCGGTCCAGCGGGATGTCCTCGCAGATCTTGTCCTGTACCCGGTCGGGTACCTTCTCTAACATGTCCGTCTCGGTGAAGCCGGGGGCGACGCAGTTGGCCGTCGAGTCATGGCTGGCCAGTTCCAGCGCCAGCGTCCGGGTGAACGCGAAGAGTCCGCCCTTCGAGGTGGCGTAGTTGGCCTGCCCGTAGTTGCCCTGTTGGCCGACCACGCTCGAGATGTTGATCAGGCGACCGTGATCGGAGGACTTGATGTCCTCGTAGAAGGCCTTCGTGCAGTTGAACGTGCCGTGGAGGTTGACGTCGATGACCGTCCGCCAGTCCTCGTAGGTCATGTCCTCGAAGGTCCGGTCGATGGTGATTCCCGCGTTGTTGACGAGGACGTCGATCTCGCCGAGATCCTCGCGGACCTCGGCGGCCATCCGTTCGACGGCCGCCAGGTCCGAAACGTCGGCCTGTACTGGGACGGCCGTCTCGCCGTTCTCCTCGATCGTCTCGGTCACCGCCAGCGCGCGGTCCTCCGAGGACCGGTAGTTGACCGCCACGTCGGCACCACACCGGGCGAGTTCGAACGCGATCTCGCGACCGATCCCCCGTGAGGAACCGGTGACGAGACAGGTTCGGTCGGTCAGCGGGCGACGCTCCAGGGGCTCGAGGCGCTGGACTGTTTCGGCCATACCCGCCCCTACGCGGCCGTTCGTGTTAGTCATTTGACTCCGTTTCAGCTCTCGTGAAAGACGGGTAGATTGTTATATCCCATTCGCCTCGACGGCCTCGAGGAACCGATCGAACGCCCCGCTTTCGGGGTGGACGTGGACGTAGGTGCCCAGCGACTCGTACTCGGTCAGCCCGTCGTGGTCGCCGTCGATGCCGTCGCCACGGACCGTTTCGAAAGCGAAACGGGCGTCGGCGTCGACGTCGGCGCTCGAGTAGTGAAACTCGTGGCCCCGGATCCGTTCGCCGGCGTCGGCCGTCAGCGTGTCGTCGACGGCCTCGAGTTCGACGTGATCGAGGGCCTGATAGCGGTCGTGCATGGTCACGTCGGCGGGGAGGATCCCGGCCATCTCGTGGCGCTCGCCCTCCGCGGTCGTCAAGGACTGACTCATGGCCATCAGGCCGCCGCACTCGCCGAGGACGGGCAGCCCGTCCGCGGCCAGGTCGCCCAGTTCCGCGAGGGTGTCGGCGGACTCGAGTGCGTCGGCGTGGAGTTCGGGGTAGCCGCCGGGGAGATAGACCCCGTCACAGTCCGGCACGGGATCGCCAGCGACCGGCGAGAACGTGACCAGTTCGGCGCGCTCGCGGAACCGCTCGAGCGTCGCCGGATACCGGAAACAGAAGGCGGCGTCGCTGGCGACGGCGACGGTAGCGTCGACCGGCTCGGCGGGTTCGATCGGTTCGCGGGGAGCGGACGGTTCGCTGGCCACGTCCGCTAACCGCTCGGCCGCGAGCGACTCGGCGGCCTCTCGTAAGGCCTCTCTCGGTAACGCGGCCTCCCCGCCCATCTCGAGCCCCAGATGGCGATCGGTAATCTCGAGGTCGTTGTTCGGCGGGATCCGTCCGAAGTACTCGAGGCCCTCGGGCAGGGCGTCACGAATTCCCTGCTCGTGGCGGCCGCCGTGGGCCCGCTGGGCGACCACGCCGGCCACATCGATATCGCGGCCGATCTCGGCGGCATACTCCCGGAAGCCCAGCGCGGTCGCCGCGACGCTTTCCATCCCCGCCTTGGCGTCGACGACGAGGACGACCGGGAGGTCGAGCGCCTCGGCGACCATCGCGGTACTCGAGCCGTCGCCGTCGTAGAGCCCCATCACGCCCTCGACGACGCAGATGGCGGGGGACGACGTCCCCCGAACAGACGGGTGTGACCCGTCGATGTCGCCCTCGCCGCGGCGGTAGTTCCGTCGGAGGCCGTCCTCGCCGCAGAGCCACAGGTCGAGAGTGCGGGAGGGCCGGCCCGCGATCGCCTCGTGATGGCTCGGGTCGATGAAGTCCGGGCCCGCCTTAGCGGGCTGGACCTCGTGGCCGGCGTCCTCGAGTGCTTGGATGATCGACAGCGTCGCGACCGTCTTCCCGACGCCGGAGCTGACGCCGCCGAGGACGAATCCGTTCATCGTCAGTTTCGTTCGCACAACTGTACTTGAATCCGTCGGTGAGGGAGGCGTCCGGCCACGAGCGACCGAAACCGAATTGGGTCGCCGCGACGATCGAGTACCCGAGACCGATGAGCGACCACACTACTGGGACCGCCGCGGAGTCGGGACCGGCGCTGAAGGAACGCGCCGGCGTCGTCAACGCCCTGCTCGACGGCGCACAGACCGTCCTCGTCCGCCACCCGACGCTCGATCCGGGGACGATCGACGAGCGGTTCGCGCTCTATCCCGCGTACAGCCATCAGGAGCCGAGCCGGTACCGATCACGATACGAGGCGTACTACCACCGCTCGAGTGCGAAGCCCGAGGCGGGCGTCCCGATCCGCGCCGTCGCCGACGTCCGCGAGGAATACGCCGTCTCGAGCGACGACCTCAAGGCCCTCGCCGACCACTATGTCTACACGCCCGACGGGTTGCGGGACAAGTACGACCCCGACGGGGAGTTGCGGGTGCTGTTGCTCCGCGTCGCCGAACTCGACTCGCCGGCACTGATCACCGAACGCGGCAGTTACCGGGGCTGTCGCGCCTGGATCGACCTCGCCGACGACGCGCCGATCGAGCCCGGCGCGGCGACGCCGGTCCTCGACGACGCGACGTTCGCTGAACGCCGCGCGGCCGTCCGGGATGCCCTCGAGTGAGTGCGGACCACCGACGAACTTAACCGCTCGAGGCAGTTACGCTTCGGCGCTCGAATCATGAGTGACAACCCAGGATCCGACACCGAACGGCACCTCCGCGAGGCGCTCCGTCACCTCGGCGCGGCACAGGACGACGACGACCTCCGGAAGACCCACGCCGTCGCGCTCGAGGAAGTGTCGAACACCGTGTCGTCCGTCCTGCGCGAGTACGAAGACGACGGATAACGGCCGTTCAGCTCCGTTTTTCGACGAACACAACCTCGTCTCGAGGCCCCGATCTCGAGTGCTGCTCACCCTACCATGGTATGTTTTAACTCACCACAGTGCGTAGTCACGACCGTGATGAGGCCCGAAACCGACCAGCCGTCGATCGCGGACGAGCTGCGGAACAAAAACGAGACCGAACTCCCGATCGGCGAGGCCCGGGAGCCCGAGAGACGCGGATACACCATGTGGCGCTGCGGGTCCTGCGGCGAGATGGGACGGTTCGAAGACGAGTTGCCGGAGGCGTGTCCCGACTGCCTGGCACCGCGGGAGGAACTGTTCTACTGGGAAGAGGACTGAGATCGCGACGGCCCCCGTCTCGGGCCCGCTCGCTTCGGCTCGGTTCGCGATGAGAACGCAGCGGGGCCGTTAAACCGGCTGCCGTACCGCGAGGACGACCAGATCGGAGAACGGGGTGTCCTCCGTCCCGTCTCCGCCGGCGTGGTCCGCCAACTCCTCGAGCGTGAACCGGTGGATCTCCTCCGCGTCGTGGGTCAGCTTCTCACAGACCAGCGCCTCGAGGTCGGGGTCGGCCCCTTCCTCGAGCAGGAAGGCAGCGAGATCGCCGGGCATCCGGTCGTACGGTCGGGGGAGGACGAGCAGATGTCGCTCGTCGGTCGTTGCCGCGGCCGCGAGGCGGTCCATGTCCGACTCGAGGTCGCCGCTTTTGTGCAGCGTGACGAACTCGGTGTCCTCCATGGGCGTCCGGGCGCGGCTGGCGGCCAGTTGGATCGAGGAGATGCCGGGAACGACGCGAACTGGGATCGTAGAATCGTGTCGCTCCACCGTATCCTGCACCTTCCCGACGAACTGATACCCCGAGTGGTTCGGGTCGCCCATCGCGACCGCAGTCCCGGACTCGCCGGCCGCGACGCGCTCGCCGAATTCCTCGAGCGCCTCGGCCTCGTCCTTGTAGCCGCAGGTCAGCAGGTCGGCGTCGGTCAGGTCCGCGACGAACTCGACGACGGTCGTGAAGCCGACGACGACGTCGGCCTCGCGGATCGCGCGCTCGCCCCGCGGAGTGAGATACTCCTGATTCCCGGGGCCGACGCCGACGGCGTAGACCGGATCGTCGGCAGCTTCATCGATGTCCGGCTCCGCCGCTCCGGCGGCGAACGTCGCCGGGTCCGGCCCCGCGTCGAGATCGTACTCGCCGCTCATCGGTTCCGACCGTCCGCGGCCCGCGTCTCGGCGTCGATCTCGAGGTCGATCTCGTCGGTCCGGACGTCCTTTGCGACGTGGATCAGTTCGTTCGTCAGCGCGGCGGCGAGGCCGCTCCCGCCGCGGCGACCGACGTGGGTGATCGCCGGCACGCCGAACTCCTCGCTGACCTCGCGGATCCGCCCGCGGCTCTCTTCGGCCTTGACGAACCCGACCGGGTTCGCGACGACGACCGCCGGCCGGGTCCCCTGTTCGATGCAGTCCGCAAGCGCCAGCGCCGCCGTCGGCGCGTTCCCGATCGTGACGATCGATCCCTCGAAGGCGTCTTCCTTGTCGAGTTCGAGCATCGCCGCGGCGGTCCGGGTCATCCCAGTCTCGGCGGCGAGTTCCTTCCCGCGACCGATGGCCTTCGAGACCTCGCAGTCGTGGCCCCGGCCCGTGATGCCGGCTTTCACCATCGTGATATCGGTGAAGATATCGGCCTCCTCGAGGACGGCCCGCGCGCCGGCCCGAACTGGCGCGTCCTCGTCGTCGCCGAGGTCGTCGCCGCCGGTGAACTCGACGAGGTGCTGGAACTCGATGTCGCCCATCGAGTGGACCGACTTCTGGCGGACGCGATCGGCCAGCGTCTCGTCCGGCGTGAACTGCCTGACGATATCGAGACTCGTCTCGGCGATGTCCATGGCGTTCTGTGTCGTTGCTCCCAGATCGGCGTACTCCTCCTCGAACTCCTGATCAGTCATTGCGTATCACACTCATCGTGGCTGCTATCGTTCGTCGGTCGACCTCGATCGGTCATCGGTTCGTCAGTCATCAGTCGCCGCCCCCACGGCCTCGTTGGTCGTCCGTGCCTCGAGGTCACCCTCGACCTCGAGGTTCAGATCGCGCAGGCGGTCGACCGTCTCGTCGTCGGCGTCCCACAGATCGCGTTCGACGGCCTCGAGCAGCGTGTCCGTGATCGACTCGAGGGCCCACGGGTTCACGTCGCGCATCCAGTCCTGCCGGTCCTCGTCGAAGGCGAACTTCTCGGCGACCTCCTCCCAGAGGGTGTCGCTGACGACGCCTGTCGTGGCGTCCCAGCCCAACGTCACGTCGACCGTCGTCGAAAGGTCGCCCGCGCCCTTGTAGCCGTGGTCCTCCATGGACTCGAGCCAGTCGGGGTTCAGGACCCGCGAGCGCATGGCCTTGCGGACCTTCTCCTCGTTCGTGTAGACGTCGACGTTGTCGGGATCCGAGGAGTCGCCGACGTAGGAGGCGGGCTCCGCGCCCGAAATCTCGCTCACGGCGGAGATGAAGCCGCCGTGGAAGGCGTACCAGTCCGAGGAGTCGAACTCATCCTGTTCCATCGTGTCCTCGATCTTGACCGTCGCGTCGACGGACGAGAGGCGACGTTCGAACGCGTCGTGGGCGTCGGAGACGCGCCCTCTCGAGCCCATGGCGTAGCCGCCCCACTGGACGTAGACGGAGGCGAGGTCGGAGCGGTCGTCCCAGTTGCCCTCGTCGACGGCCTTGTTCGTCCCGGCACCGTAGCCGCCGGGCCGGGTCGTGAAGACGCGGTGTTTGGCAGCCTTGCGGGCGTCCGATTCGTCGAGGCCCTCTTCTTCCTCGAGTTCCGCCTGCTCTTCCTCGACGTGCTTTTTGACGTAGTTCATCTCGTGGGGCTCGTCGAGGTCGACGACCGCGTCGACGGCGTCGTGGATGACACCCGCCGCGGCCGGGAAGGCGTCGCGGAAGAGCCCGGAGACGCGGGTCGTCACGTCGACTCGCGGCCGGTCGAGTTCCTCGAGCGGGATCGGCTCGACGTCATCGATGCGGCCGGCATCGGTCCACTGCGGTTCGACGCCCATCATGGCCAGCACCTGGGCGATCGTCTCGCCGCGAGTGCGGACGGTCGGGGTCCCCCACGCGACGACGCCGATCTCCTCGGGGTACTCGTCGTTCTCGTCGTAGTGGCGCTCGAGGACGCCCTCCGCGACCTCGCTGCCGACCTGCCAAGCGGCCTTCGCCGGCACCTTCCGCGGATCGAGCGTATAGAAGTTCCGTGCGGTCGGCAGCAGGTCGACGCCGCCGCGGGTCGGCGCACCGGAGCCACCCGGCGGGACGTACTCGCCAGAGAGGGCGTCCGCGGTGCGGGGGATCTCGTCTTCGGCCCCCTGCACGCGGGGTTGGGCCTCCTCGCAGATGTAGGCCAGCGCCTTCCGGAGGTCGTCGTGGGCGCGGGATTTGGCCCGTGCGTCGCCGATCGTCTCGAGGTCGACGACGAGCAGGTTCATGTTGACCTCGTCGTCGGGGCCGCCCTCGAGTTCCGACTCGGGCACGTCGAAGTCGTGTTCGGCGAGTGTTTCGATCAACGCGACGCTCGTCTCGTAGACCTCGTCGGCGGCCTCGGCGTAGGTCATTCCCAGCGCCTCGTCGTACTCGCCGGGCGCGTTCAGCATTTTCTCGTAGTCGACGCCCAAGACGCCGGCCACGCTCTCGCGCAGGCTCGGCGCGCCGGGGTTCTCGAGGCGCGTGAGGGCAACGAGGTACTCCACCAGCCGTTCGTCGGCCGGCGGCTCGGACATCGTATGGAGCCCGAGCCGGATCTGGGTCGTCTTGACGTCCGTGAGGTACTCGTGGATGCGTTCGACGAGTTCGTCGATATCGACCTCGTCACCCTCGACCTCGCCCTCGGCGAGGCTCGAGCCGGCCTCGTCGGGACCGCGGACCTCGGCCTGCTCGTCGATGGTGCCCTCGATCCCCAACTCGACGGCGAGGTCGAGTTCCGCGACTTTTTCGCGCATGAGGTCCTCGAGATGCTGGCCGTCGTCGGCGCGGGCGTCTTCCATCCCGGCCTCGCGGTACTGGTTCGCGAGTTCCTCGAGTTCCGAGAGTTCGTCGTAGGTGCCCGCGTTCCGCATCACGGGCGTCAGGTAGTCCACGATGGCGGCGTAGGAGCGGCGTTTGGCCTGGGTCCCCTCGCCGGGGTTGTTGACGATGTAGGGGTAGACGTTCGGGATGTCGTCGATCAACTGGTCGGGCGCGCTCTCGCCGTTCAGGCCGACGGTCTTCCCGGGGAGCCACTCGAGGCTGCCGTGGGTACCCAGGTGGACGACCGCGTCGGTCTCGAACGTGTTCCGAAGCCAGCCGTAGAACGCGAAGTAGTCGTGTGGCGGCTGCAGGTCGGAGTCGTGGTAGACCTTCGAGGGGTCCATCCCGAACCCGCGCGGGGGCTGGACCGTGACGAGGACGTTGCCGAACTCGACGCCCGGAATCGCGAACGGGCGGTCGGGCACCTCGCCCCATTCCTCGATGATATTCTCCTGGAAGCGCTCGTCGGTGTCGGCGAACCACTCTTCGTAGGTGTCCGGCGATACCACGTCGACCGAGAGATCACGGACGTCTTCGGGGGCGACCCAGCGGTCCTCGAGCGTGAGTTGGGCGGTCAGTTTCTCGACGAGGGACTGCCCGCTGTCCGGCATGTCGTCGCCCAGATCGTAGCCGCGGGCCTCGAGTTCCTCGAGCAAGTTGACGGTCGATTCGGGACTGTCGAGGCCGAACGCGGTCCCGATCCCGTCGTCGCTCGGCGGGTAGTTGTGGAGGACGACGGCGACCTGCTTGTCCTCGTTCGGCGTGTGCCGAAGCTCGGCCCAGTTGACCGCCAGTCGGGTCGCGTGATCGACCCGGTCCTCGATCGGGAAGTGGTGTTTCGGCGCGGAGCCGATACCGGCCTCGTCGTCGGTCCGTTCCTTGCCCGAAATCGGATGGGTGATGACGTTGCCGTCGAACTCCGGCAGCGCGACCGAGAGCGCGAGTTCGAAGCCCATCACGCCCGTGTCGCTGGACTCGTAGCGCGACCGCGAGCGCATCGTGGTGACCGTCTGCAGGACGGGCACTCCGAGTCGGTCGAGGAAGACGTCTTCGGCCGAACTGCCCTCGTCGTCGGCGCTGCGGCCGCGCTCGTCCATCGAGAGCGAGAACATGAACGAAGAGAGGACGGCGTCGACGGTAGACTGGCCGTTGTCATCGACGAGCCAGTTGTCGGTCACCCACTCCGCGTCTTCCTGCTCGTCGGTGTCGGTCGCGGGGTTACAGAAGATCGGCAGCGCGTTCGCACCCTGTTCCTCGAGCGCCCGGACCTGTGCGTCCACGTATCTGGTGTTCTCGTGGGTCCAGTGGGACTCGTAGAACCAGACCGCGACCGTCGGCTTGTCCGGATCGTGGGTCTCGAGAAGCTCCTCGTACTCGATCCCCGGATGGTCAGGGTGGTAGACCCCCTCCGTGGGGAGTTCCGTCGGTTCGTCGAACTCGATATCGCGGCCCTCGTACTCGGCGGCGAGGAACCGACAGAGGTTCGCGACGTTGATCGTGCCGCCCTTCTCGAGGTAGTCGTAGACCCGGTCTCGATGATCGTCCGAGACCGTCGTGTCCTCGAAGGCGAAGGCGTCGCCGGTCGCCTTGACGATCAGCGGCACGCCCGCCTCCGCGAGCGCGCCCGTCGCGTAGTCGTAGCCCGGCATGCTGTCTTCGGCCCCGTGCAGCCAGAAGATCGCCGCCGCGGCGTCGTCCAATTCGTCGACGAACGACTCGACGTCGGCCTCCTCGTCGAGGTCGCTCTCCGAGCGCACCACGAGGTCGATGTCCTCGAGGCGCTCGGCGGCCCGCCCGATCGAGCCGAGTTCGTTCTCCGTCGCAGTATAGATCCCGATGCGTGTCATCGTGTTTTTAAACCTCTGTTGTATTAGCTCAAGTATGGTTGCAAACGCCGGGGGCAAAAAGCTGTCGTCACTCCCCTTTCCGGCGATCGTCGGACAGGACGAGTTGAAGCGCGTGTTGCTCACCGTCGCGGCCAACGACGGCCTCGACGGGGCCCTAATCGTCGGCGAGAAAGGCACCGCGAAGTCGACCGCCGTCCGGGCGCTCGTCGATCTGCTGCCCGAACAGCGAGCCGTCGCCGACTGCCCGTACGGCTGTTCGCCCGACGACCCCGACCTGCAGTGTGCCGACTGTCGCGACCGCGATGCCGACGATCTGCCGGTCGAAACCCGGCCCGTGCCGCTCGTGACCCTTCCACTCGGTGCGACGCGGGACCGCGTCGTCGGCACCCTCTCTGTCGAGGACGCGCTGGCGGGCGAGGCCGACTTCGACCCCGGCCTGCTGGCCCGCGCCCACCGGGGGATCCTCTACGTCGACGAAGTCAATCTGCTCGACGATCACCTCGTGGACGTCATCTTAGACGCCGCCGCAAGCGGCGTCAACACCGTCGAGCGCGATGGGATCAGCGTCTCCCACCCCGCCGATTTCACCCTGATCGGCACGATGAACCCCGAGGAAGGCGATCTGCGACCGCAGTTGCGGGACCGCTTCGCGCTGCAGGCCAGCGTCGAGGGCTGCCGAGAGATCGACGACCGCGTCGAGATCATCGACCGCGCACTCGAGGCCGACGGCGGCGCGTCCGATCCGCGGACCGAGTACGCCGACGAAGTCGACGCCCTGCGCGACGACCTGGCCGCGGCTCGAGAGCGCCTCTCGCGGGTCGACCTCCCGACCGAGTTCAAGGCCGAGATCGCCGACCTCTGTCTCGAGGCCGGCGTCGACGGCCACCGGGGCGACGTGGCGACGGCCCGGACCGCGATGACCATCGCGGCGCTCGAGGGCCGCGAGACGGTGATCGAGTCCGACGTCCACGAGGCGGCGACCTACGCGCTCCCCCATCGCCTCCGGAGTACGCCCTTCGAGGACGAACCCGACCTCGACGATCTGCTCGAGGACCGGTTCGACGAGGAGTCGCCGGACGAGGCCGACGGGGAAGCGGGAGGTGACGCGGACGACGGTGACAGCGCGGCGGAAACGGACGGCGAGGACGGCGACGCCGAGTCCGATCCGGACGGCGGTGACGAACCCGGTGATCGCGGCGAGGGAAACGGGCACGACGGCACGGACGGTGAGGACTCGAGCGACAGAGCAGGTTCCGACGGGGACGAGGACAGCGCCGACACCGACGACGGCCCAGAGCGCCGACCCGACGACGGCCGGCCCGGCCCGGCGGACCAGTCGCCCGCGGAAGCCGGCGACGGCGGGTCTGACGACGGCTCGAGCGACGGGGAGTCGGATTCGGACGAGTCCGACGGCGGGGACGGAGACGACGAAACCGCCCAGCCGCTCGTGCCCGGCCAGCAGCGGGCCGAAATCGGCGAGGCGGCCGCGCCCGACCTCGAGTCGCCGACCGTCGACGGCGAAACGGCGACCGCGACCGGCTCCCGTGCGAGTACGTCGCCGAGTACGGACAACCGGGGCGCTCGCGTCCGCACCGAACCCGCCTCGGGCGAGGGCTCGATCGACGCCGCGGCGTCGGTCCGGTCGGCTGCCGCCCGTGGGGAGTCCCGCGTTGGCGAGGACGACCTCCGGCAGTCGGTCCGCACCGGCGACACCTCGGTGACGATCGTCTTTGCCGTCGACGCCAGCGCCTCGATGCGACCCGCCATGCGTACCGCGAAAGGCGTCGTCCTCGAGCTGTTGCGGGACAGCTACGAACACCGCGATCGGGTCGCGTTCGTCGCCTTCGCCGGCGAGGACGCCGACGTCTTGCTCCCACCGACCGACAGCGTCTCGCTGGCCGCCCGTCATCTCAAGGACCTCCCCTCCGGCGACCGGACGCCGCTGCCGGCCGGCCTCGAGACCTCGCGCCGAGTCATAGAACGGGCCGAGACCGACGCCTCGGTGGTCGTCCTCGTCACGGACGGCCGGGCGAACGTCGCCGACGGGAGCCCCACGGAGGCAACGCGGCGGGCCGCTCGAGCCCTTGCCGACGGCGACACTCGCGTGGTCGTCGTCGACGCGGGGGACGACTCCCGGGCCGGCCTCTCCGAGTTAGTCGCCGGCGAGACCGAGGGGGAACTGGTCGATCTCGAGTCGCTGTCGGTCGAGACGGTCCGGGCCGCCGCGGAGCGGGCGGCCGACGAGACGCGGCGATAGGGCGGGCTCGAGCGCGGTGCGGCGGACGGACGAATTGGGACGGGACGCCGACCCACAGCGGGACGGATATCAACACCCCTTTGAGCGCCCTCGCGCGTTATCCGACGAGAATCGATGACGGGGGACGAGGCAGTCGCCGACGAGGGCGTCGGCGACGACATCGAATACGGAATCGACGAACAGCCGCCGCTGGGCGAGTCGGTGGTGCTGGGGATCCAGCACTACCTGACGATGGTCGGCGCGAACATCGCCGTGCCGTTGATACTGGCCGACGCGATGGGAATGCCGGGCGACGTGACCGCGCGGTTCGTCGGGACCTTCTTCGTCGTCTCGGGGATCGCGACGCTGGCCCAGACGACGTTCGGGAACCGGTATCCGATCGTGCAGGGCGCACCGTTCTCGATGCTCGCGCCCGCGCTGGCGATCATCGGCGTCGTCACCGCCGGTGGCGTCTCGGGCGGCTCGGGCTGGGAGACCGCGTTGGTACAGTTACAGGGGGCGATCATCGTCGCTGCGGTCGTCGAGGTCGCGATGGGCTATTTCGGACTGGTCGGGAAACTCCGCCGATTCCTCTCGCCGGTCGTCGTCGCCCCGACGATCGCCCTGATCGGGCTCTCGCTGTTCAACGCGCCCCAGATCACGACGCCCGATCAGAGCTGGTGGCTGCTCGGACTCACGCTCGGACTCATCCTGCTGTTCTCGCAGTATCTCGACGTCAAACACAAGGCGTTCCGCCTGTATCCCGTTATTCTGGCACTGGTCATCGCCTGGGTTGCCGCGGCCACGCTGTCGGTCGCCGGTATCATCGGCGGGAGCCATCCGGGCTACGTCGACCTCGGTCAGGTCGCGAACACGCGGCCGCTGCTGCCGATCTACCCCTTCCAGTGGGGCATGCCACAGGTGACGACCGCGTTCGTCGTCGGGATGTTCGCCGGCGTGCTGGCCTCGATCGTCGAGAGCATCGGCGACTACTACGCGGTGGCCAACATCACCGGCTCGGGCGCGCCCAGCGAGCGCCGGATCAACCACGGCATCGGCATGGAGGGGCTGATGAACGTTTTCTCGGGCATCATGGGTACCGGGGGCTCGACCTCCTACTCCGAGAACATCGGCGCGATCGGGCTGACCGGCGTCGCCTCGCGATACGTCGTCCAGCTCGGGGCCGCGGTCATGCTCGTCGTCGGCTTCGTCGGCTACTTCGGCCAACTGATCGCGACGATCCCCGACCCGATCGTCGGCGGCCTCTTCATCGCCATGTTCGGCCAGATCGTCGCCGTCGGGATCTCGAACCTACGCCACGTTGATCTCGACTCCTCGCGCAACACCTTCGTCATCGGCTTCGCGCTCTTCATCGGGCTGGCGATCCCGGCCTACATGGGCAACTTCGAGAGTACGATCGCGTTCCGCGAGGTCGTCGGCCTCGAGGCCTTCCTCGCAGAGGCGGGCGTCGCGACGCCGATCGAAGCCGCCGCACAGGCCGTCGTCGACACCGTCTACATCATCGGCTCGACGGGCATGGCCGTCGGCGGCCTCGCCGCACTCATCTTGGACAACACCATCCCGGGCTCCCGGGAGGAACGCGGCCTCGCGGCGTGGGACCGCATCACCGAGGACGACGCCGACTTCGAATCGTTCCGGGACCGCTGGCTCGCCCGCGACGACGACTGATCCGTCCGTCCGCGGACTGACCGCTCACCGTTTTCCCGGTTTTGGACCCCGTTCACAGCCCGTGCCAACGCAACCCGGCGTTCTAATAGCTGCCGAGCCCCAATGGGATGCATGGCGGAACTCCGACTCGCGGACGGGGAGATCTGGTACGAAACGACGGGTGTGACCGACGGCGACCCGCTGGTGTTCATCCACGGCGGCTGGATGACCGGCGACGCCTGGGCCCCCCAGATCGAGCGCTTCGCTGAGGACTACCGCGTCGTCACGCTCGACGTTCGGGGCCACGGCCGGACCGGCGCGACCGACGTCGACGAGTACTCGATCGAACTCTTCACCGACGATCTCGAGGCCTTGCTCGCCGCCCTCGAGATCGAGCGGCCGGTCCTCTGTGGGCTCTCGCTGGGGTCGATGGTCGTCCAGGAGTACATGGACCGCCATCCCGACGGTGCGAGGGCGGCGGTCCTCGGCGGCGCGGTCCGGTCGATGCCGCCGGTCGAGATCCCCGGCGGCCTGAAGTCGTTCTGGTCGCCGCTGCCGGCCCTGTCGGCGACGCTGTCGGTCTCCGGATCGGCGGGGACCTTCCGGTCGATGCTGTACTCGATTCGGGCGACGACCGGCGAGCAGTGGCTGTCGGTCGACGCCGAAACTAGGGCCGCGGCGATCGACGCTGCCGGCGAGATCCCCACCGGCGAGTTCCGCAAGATCTTCGACGCGCTCTATCGGTACGACCCGCCCGCGCTGACCGGCCTCGAGATTCCGACGCTCGTGGTCCACGGCGACCAGGAGGCCCCGCTCGTCAAACGACAGGGGGAACAGATCGTCTCGGCAGTCACCGACGGCGAGCGCCTGTTGCTGTCCGACTCGGGCCACCTCGTGAATCAGGACCGCCCAGATGCGTTCAACACGGCTACGGCCGAGTTCCTTCCCGCCGCGTAGGTTCGATCGGTCGGGACGCCACGTCGACGGCCTCCACTGTCGGCGCCGGTTTCCCAACGTACTTTGGCGATACCCCGAAGGGGATCTCCGTTCTAGGTACGTCCGGAATCGACCGACCGACCGATCGGACCCCTGCTATCCAAACCAATGAGTAGTCACCCTTCGGACGTCGACGACGCTCGCTCCGCCCCGCCGGACGACCACTGGTCCAGCGTCTCGAGACACGTTCTCAACAGCTACCGAGAGGCGAACAACGCATTGCTGGCCGCGATGGGCTTTCGGCCCACGGCCGGTTCGGACGCGGCTCGACCGGCCGCGGGCACGACGGTCGAAACCGCCGCCGCCGAGGTCGCGTTCGGCGACGAGGCCTGGGTCATGGAGCGTTCGACCGACGATCACGACTCGCTCGGTGTCGGCGACTACGTCCGCTTTAGCAAGCCGATCGCCGACACCGACGTCACTGCCTTCGCGCAGGTCTCCGGCGATACCAACCGACTCCACCTCGAGGCCGAATTCGCCGACGACACCCAGTTCGGCGGCCGGATCGCCCACGGGACCCTCGTCGCCGGGACGATCAGCGCCGCACTGGCCCGGCTCCCCGGACTGACCGTCTATCTCTCGCAGAACCTCGAGTTCACCGGCCCGGTCGAGATCGGCGAGACGGTCACTGCCGAGTGCGAGATCGTCGAGGACCTCGGGGGCGATCGCTACCGCCTGCACACGACGGTCGTCGACGAGGACGACGACCCCGTCATCGACGGCGAGGCCGTCGTCATCATCAACGACCATCCCGACGAGTAGTCGGGTCCGACGCATCGACGGTGGCGTCTCCCGGCGGGACGTGACGGACGATCGGCATCGCCCGATAGCTCGATCGATACGTTTGCTAACACAAAACCTGTATCGCTCGAGCGCAAGCGTCGGGACGATGACTGACGACTCGCACCCCGCCCGCGACCACCGCACGTACGGACGGCGCCGAGTACTGCGGACGGTCGGAGGCGCGACGGCGGCGACGGTCGCCCTCGCGGGCTGTCTCGGCGACGGCGAAGACGACCTGATTCCCGAGACGGAGACCGATCGCGAAGGGACCGTGCCGGACGGCATCGCCCAATTCAGACGCTCGCTCGAGCGGTGGGGCTACTATCCGGACGCGTCGGTTCCCGACGCCGTCGAGCAGGACTGGCGGCTCGACCGACTCAACACGGGCACCCACACCGCGGCCAAGGCGAGCGCCGCCCCCCTTCCCGACGGCGGCGTCGTCTTTCCGGGCGACACCGGCTATCTCGTGGCGCTCGACGCAGACGGCGA
Source organism: Natrinema thermotolerans (assembly GCF_031165565.1). Classification (NCBI taxonomy): domain Archaea; kingdom Methanobacteriati; phylum Methanobacteriota; class Halobacteria; order Halobacteriales; family Natrialbaceae; genus Natrinema; species Natrinema thermotolerans. The sequence goes on from NZ_CP101873.1 coordinate 823,040, forward strand.
GGAGCGATGGCGAACCGGGACCGACACCGGCCCCGATGCCCGGGGAATCCACGGGACGCCGGCGGTCGCCGACGGCCGAGTCTACGTCGGCGCGTACGACGGCGTCCTCTACGCCGTCGACGCCGAGACCGGCGACGTCGACTGGGAGACGAAACTCGGCGGTTCCATCGGCTCGAGCCCGCTCTATCACGACGGCCGAATCGTCATGGCGGTCGAGTATCCCGATCCGGAAGGGAGTACCTTCGTCGTGAACGCCGACGACGGCGAGGTCGTCTGGGAGGACCCCGAGGGCCGGCCGACCGACCACCCCCACTCGACGCCCGCCGTCGACCTCGAGACCGGCCGCCTCGTCTGTGGGTCGAACGACGGCATCCTCTACGGCTGGTCGTACCCCGACCCCGAGTTCGAATGGTCGTTCGAGACCGAGAGCAACGACAACGACGGCGAGATCAAGGGCCCGATCGCGACCTACGACGGCGGCGCGTACTTCGGCTCGTGGGATCACCACGTGTACCGGGTGAACCTCGAGGACGGCAGCGAGGACTGGTCGTTCGAGACCGGCAGTCTGGTGATGTCCGGGCCCGCCATCGACCCGACGCTCGACACGGTCTTCGTCGGCAGCCACGACGGGAACCTCTACGCGCTCGACGCGGCCTCGGGTGACCGACACTGGTCGTTCCCGACCGACCGCCCGATCACCGGCTGTCCGACGGTCTACGACGATCGCGTCCTCGTCGGCTCGAAGGACGGCGGCCTCTACGCGCTCGAGAAACGCAGCGGCGATCTCGTCTGGGAGGTCGACAACGACGGCGTAGTCACGAGTACGCCGCGGATCATCGACGGGGCCATCTATTACGCCGAACGGGCACCGAACCCGGACCCGGAGGACGGCGGAGAGACCGACACCGACGGCGGCGGCTACAAGCTCGTCGCCGCCGAGTGATACGGTTTGCTGTACCGGTCCCGGTGGGACCGCGACGCTCTGCGGTCCCACCGGCAATGACGTACAGCAAACCGTATGAGTGCCCGACGATCGGTCGCTCGCCGATACCGTCCCGCGTCCACGACTCCCACCAAACCTATTACGTCCGAACTCACACCCAGCGGTCGACGATGACCGATCGACCGCCCTCGCCGCCGACCCCCACTCCCGCAAGCGACGATCCCCTCGAGGACCGCGTCGTCGCCACGACCGCACAGCTCTCCGAATCGATCGCGGACGCGCTCGGCTGTCGGCTCGCCGACGCCACCCTCGAGACGCTCCTCCTCGAACTGGACCGCCACGAGTTCGTCGACTGGGTGACCGTCACCCGGAGCGGCGACTACGTCTGGGACCTCTCCGAGACGCCCGACCGGCTCGGCGACGCCATCGCCGACGCTCTCGTCGCTCGGCTCGAGGCCTGGCTCGTAGCGTCCGACGGGTGATTGTCGATAGCGGACGCCGACGATGGTGTCGGCATCATCACGTTCCGTTCGACCCGTCCCCTCCGAAACGACGCCTATCGGTCGACGATGCTGATCTCGTCGGCGTCCTCCTCGTCCTCGAGTCCGCGGCTCGTTCCTCGTAGGTCGCATGCAGTTCGGTTACACCGTTCTCGCCGGCGTCCGCAACGATATCGAACAGGAGTCACTTGTGTATCCCCAGTGATTCGATATGATCCTGCTGGAGATCGCGGCGTGCCTCGTCGTGAACCGCATCGATGTCCTCGAGCGTGATCTGGGACCGGTCCGTGCGATCGACTCGTCGCGTGGCCTTTTCGAGTCGCTTGATCGCCTTGCGTGCATCGCCAGCTGCGAGGTCCGCGATATACTCGATTGCGTCCCTTCCGATCACGCCGGGACGGAGCCCAGCGTCGGTCCGCGCCAGGAGGATATCGACCAATTCGTCGTTGGTGAACTTCCGCAGCCGGATCATCTCGGCGCTCGAGAAGCGGGATTTGACGCGCCCGTTCAACCGGTAGTTCGCGAAAAAGTCGTCCTCATCGATCGTGATCGCGACGATCGTCACATTCGGGAGATCGCCGAGCCCCACGAGAAGTGTCTCGTCCTCGAGCGCGTCGATCTCGTCGAGAATCGCGACGATATGGTCGTCGGTCTCGCGGAACTCATCGATGAACGTGCTGGTAGCGGTCCCGTCTCGCGGTAGGTGGTTCCCGATCCCTGAATTCTGAGCGAGTCCGTGGAGAACCTCGGTCTTGGAGGAACCGGACATGCAGTTCCAGTACGCCCGGCGCACCCCGAACGATTCTTTGCGGAGTTTCCGAACGACGAACTTCGCGAGAGTCGTCTTCCCTGACCCCGACGGACCGAATATGAGGCTGTGTTCGCCGCCGACACCGTGTGTCAGCGGTTCCAACGCCGTCGCGAGTTGACTGATTTTCCCGTCTCGATGCTCGAGATCTTTGGGGACGTAGGTTGTCTCAAGAACACTTTGATTAGTAATCATATATGAATGGATAGTCAGTATATGAATGAAACATCATCACATGACTATCTTAGATCGGCGTCAAGACCAACTTGGGGAGTGAGTAGGTCATAGAGGCTGTTTGGAACAGTGCTAGCAAACCTATTCAGCAATAATCACACAAAATTTGATTATCGTTTCTGGATATGGTCCGTAAACGGATCCAACACAGATGTCGCTTCAAGTACCAAAGGAGAAGTTTTAGATATAGTAAATTCATCAGACAATGCAATGGCGAACGATAGTATCTCTAAAGAGGATGTCTCTCAGGTTATCCAAGACGTAGGTGAATTTCAAAAGTATGCATTTCTAATTGGAGCGGGCACATCTAAGCCTGCTGGAATTCCAACTTCCGGAGAACTTATACAGAAATGGAAAGAGCAACGCTACGAAGAAGTTGATCGTGATAGGGATTTTGAGGAGTGGGTTAAGGGCGTTGAAGATGAAGAGATAGAAGACGAAAAAAGTGAATATGGCTTTTGGTTTGAAGATCGAAATCCGATGAGAGTTCATCGACGAGAATTCATTCAGGAACTCGTCAAAGATGCTGATCCGACCTTGTCCCATCTTCTGCTCGCGACCATGATGTCAGAGGGGTACGTCCCTCACGTGCTAACACCGAACTTTGATGATCTTCTGTTTGATGCATTCTATCTATATCTGGAAGACAAACCGAATTTAATTGATCACCGGACTGTCGCTCCTGAGTTCAAGCTTATTCGTGACGACCCGACCATCGTAAAACTACATGGCGATTATCTCTACGACAACCTGAAAAACACTGACTCAGAAACTGCGGATCTGGAGCCAGCTATGGAAGAAGTTCTCCAGCGGACTGTAAGCGAGTACGGTCTAGTGGTCGTTGGTTATGGCGGTGGCGATATGTCGATAATGGAGCCACTTCTTGATGCTGATCTTTCAGAATATGGAATATACTGGTGCGTACTCTCTTCGGAAAATCTTGATCCAAAAGTCGAAGAACTACTGGAACAACCAAATACACATCTTGTTGAAATCGATGGGTTCGGTAGTTTAATGGCGAAGTTCGAAGAAGAACTTCCTGGTGTAGAGTTACCTGCACCCGAAGATATTATCGATAGAGCGGAAATACGGGCAAACAAACTACGCGGGACGTTAGCAGAAAGTGAAGAAGGCGCAACCGATGAGGAAGAGAAACTCGTTGATCGAACAGAGAAAAGATGGAAGGCTGTACAAGCTATAAGAAATGATGAGTACTCTAAAGCAATTGAGTTAGTTAATGAAGTTATTTCCTCAAATTCCGAGGATGCAATGGCATATACCGTCCGTGGACTTGCGAAGGAATCGGTTGACGGGTACGAAGATGCCATCGAGGACTACAACAAAGCTATCGACCTTGATTCCGAGAACGCAACGGCATATGTCAGCCGCGGAAATGCGAAAAGGGAACTTGACCGGTACGAAGTGGCTATTGAGGATTACGACGAAGCTATTGACCTCGATCCCGAAAACGTAACTGCACATGTCGGCCGTGGGAATGCAAAACAGGCACTTGAGCGGTATGAAGAGGCTATTGAGGACTACGACGAAGTCATCGATCTCGATCCCGAACACGCAACGGCATACTACAATCGTGGGAATGCGAAACGAGCGCTTGAGCGGTACGAAGATGCTATTGAGGATTATGACAAAGCAATCGACCTTGAACCCGATGACGTAGAGTCAGATCTTACTAATCGTGGGAATGCAAAGCGAATGCTTGAGCGGTACGAGGATGCTATTGAGGACTATGACGAAGCCATCGACCACGATCCCGAACACGCGACGGCATACCTCAATCGGGGAATTACGAAGGTAGCGCTTGACCGGAACGAGGATGCTATTGAGGACTACGACGAAGCCATCGACCTCGATCCCGAGAACGCGACGGCATACCTCAACCGCGGGACTGCGAAGCAGGCGCTTGACCGGTACGAGGACGCCATCAAAGACTACGACGAAGCCATTGATCTCGATCCAGAGAATGCAATGGCATACTTCAACCGCGGGAGTGCGAAACAGGCGCTTGACCGACATGAGGAAGCTATCGAAGACTACGACGAAGCAATCGACCTTGAACCCGATGACGTAGAGTCAGATCTTACTAATCGTGGGAATGCGAAGCGAATGCTTGACCGGTACGAGGATGCTATTGAGGACTACGACGAAGCTATTGACTTCGATCCCGAGAACGCGATGGCATACCTCAACCGGGGAATTGCAAAGGCAGCGCTTGACCGATACGAGGACGCCATCGAAGACTACGACGAAGCCATTGACCTTGATCCCGAGAACGCGACGGCATATCTTAACCGCGGGACTGCGAAACAGGCGCTTGACCGACCCGAGGATGCTATTGAGGACTATGACGAGGCCACTGAACTCAATCCAGAATATATCTTATCTTTCTTGAATCGGGCAGAAAGTCGAATTCTGATTGGTGAATATGAGTCGGCACGAGATGATGCAGTAGAAGCGGCAACATACGCTACGTCAAAGGATAAAAAAGCAACAAGTCTACTGTTGGAACTTATCACAAAGATTGCTACTGATGAGGATATTGGTGCTAAGGAGGACGAATATCGAAGTCTGTGCGAGGAAGAATTCACCACCAACTGGGGCTTCGATCAAATTGACATGTGGTTGGAGGATACGGATCTTGATCAAGATAAAGAAGAGAAAATTAGAGATTTGACCAACTTACTCCGAAGCCATATAGGAGATTCATAGATATTTTATTGTTATATGATTTCAGAGGAACTGAGTATCGTGGTCTATCTGTAATCATATACTCAATATCACACCCAAGGGTTGTACGCCAATATAATCTCCACTTCGATCTTGCACATCAAGAGCAGTTTTGAGTGTGAAAAGTATCCTCAAGTGCGATCATCTCTTGCGATAGTTATGTCAGTTTCAGACCTGAACTGTCTGTTTTATAGCTTCGTAGGAGTATCGCGATCGCGTAGAACGATAATTCGGAGGAGTTGTGCAAAAGAGGACTGCCTACACCTGATCTCAGAGCAATACCTAAACTAGTTATCACTCCCGATAATGTCCATCAATTAGAAGTTCAATCGCTCTAAGAGAACTGTATGGTTAACCGACGGGACTTTATAGGAACTGTAGGGGTTCTCACAGTGGGTTCTTTTGCTGGGTGTCTCGGTAGCGAAAATGGTGGGGATGAAGAGAAAGATACTGGCCAGAATACCGACGTAGACCAACTTGAAGAGGACGCGACTCGCCGAGACATCTCGCAACAATATCAATTGGGGACCACGAGCGTAGAAGGGGGGGAAGGCAGGGATTCAGAACGGAATCATCGACTTCAACATCGATAGATATAGTTCAGCAATTGATAGCTTCGAAAGTGCTATAGAGTCCTTTGAACGAGCTGAAGAACAGTTTTCAGAGGGTGTTGAGCTAACCTATGAAGTCGAAAACTCAGACGCACGTGAGATCTGTGAACGGGGCGAATCTCACGCAGCAACACTACGCAACGCAGCAAAACAATATAAGCAAGCAGCTCAAGCCGCAGATAACGATAGAGACCCCGACACGGTGAATTCGCGCATTTCAAAAGCAGAAAGTCTTGAGACTGAAGCTGAACAGTCACCACTTCGAGACCAGTCTACTCTCGAAAGCGTACTCGACCTATAGGTCGCTCTTACAAGGTAACTATCGGTATCGACTCTCGATGCTTGTCCGATACCGAAGCCCGACGACCGAGGTGTTGAACCGCTGGATCGTCTCCGGTGGCAGTTCGCCGCGGGTGTCGTCGAGGTTCTGTTCGTGTTCAATTAAGTTCTCGAGGGCGGCGTCGATGACGACGGACATCGGTGGGTCGTCGAGGTCGTCTTCGGCCACGATCGCGCTCGTACTCTCAAGTTTACGCTGGCGTTCGTCGGTGAGTTTCAGACTGGTGCGCTTGGTATCGCACGACGTGACGGGGCCGCAACCCGTTCCGAACTGGTATCAGATTTCGACCCCCATCGTCCGAAGGCCGAAACCGCGGAAAAGACAACTATCGACGCCTCTACTGAGGAATTAGAATCAGTCGAGAATCGAGCCGTTTGGGAGTGGGCGCTGCAGGATTTGAACCCGCGGCAGCTTGGTCCGAAGCCAAGTACTCTGTCCAGGCTGAGCTAAGCGCCCGCACGAGTTCATTTCCGATGTGTCCATATAAGTCACTCGATTCGGGTCGGTTTCGATAGACACCACCACGCTCGCCGCTCGAGAGTTTTCAGTCGGTGACAATCAGCGGCGGGGGTCTTTGTTTTGTAGCTGCAACGGCTACGTATAGCATGAGCGAGACCGAAGCCCCCGTCCCAGACGAGGTCGAATCCGGCGCGACGCCCCTCGAGTTGCTCTCGGACGACGAGGGGAGCTGGACGGCCGTGCCGGCCGACGCGAGCGGCGACGACCGGGTGAGCAAATGGCTCGAGATCGATGCTGACGTCCTCTGTGATCTCGAGGAGTGGCGCTGAGACGCGAGCCGCGACGCCTTCTCTCCCGTCACCGATCGCGTGAGCGATGCGTGCGATCGTCTCCGGGATGATCCGTCGCCGGGACCGGACCGTACCGTTTAACCAGCCCGCATGACCACTCGAGCGTATGACTGTCGGTGAGACGGGTCGCGGGTTGCTCGAGTTGACGCGGCCGGTAAACGTGATCGCGGCGAGTGCCCTGACGTTCATCGGAGCGTTCGTCGCCGGTGGGGTGGCGGAGGAGCCGCTCGCGGTCGCTGCGGCGGTCGCGGCCACGGGGCTGGCGGTCGGTGCGGGAAACGCGATCAACGACTACTTCGATCGAGAGATCGACCGAATCAACCAGCCCGGGCGGGCGATCCCCCGTGGTGCGGTGAGCCCGCGCGGTGCGCTCGCGTTCAGTGGCCTGCTCTTTGCCGGTGCGGTCGCGCTCGCGGTGACGCTTCCGGCGACGGCGATCGCCATCGCGGGCGTTAACCTCCTCGCGTTGGTCGCGTACACCGAGTTCTTCAAGGGGCTGCCGGGTCTCGGGAACGCGCTCGTCGCTTATCTCGTCGGAAGCACGTTCCTCTTCGGCGCTGCGGCAGTCGGCGAGATCGCACCGGCCGTGGTTCTCTTCGTACTGGCGGCGATCGCCACGCTGACCCGCGAGATCATCAAAGACGTCGAGGACATCGAAGGGGACCGTGAGGAGGGGTTGAACACGCTCCCGATCGCGATCGGGGAGCGGAAGGCGTTGGTCGTCGCCGCCGTCCTGCTGGTCGTCGCCGTCGTCGCCAGCCCGATTCCGTTCCTCCGTGGCTACTTCGGCGTCGCGTACCTGCTCGTCGTCGCACCGGCCGATGCCGTCATGCTGCTTGCCGCCTACGAAAGCTTCGCGAATCCGACGACCGGCCAGTCGCGTCTCAAGTACGGGATGTTCTTGGCCGCGCTGGCGTTTATCGTCGGTCGAGCCGCCCTCGAGGTCCCCCTGTTGGTGTAGGACACGCCGACGGTATCGAGAAGCGCGCTGTAGTCGCGGCCGGCGGGCCGTCGGATACACATCGCAGACACGGGCCGATTGACCGGAGCCGGTTCGCCCAGCGAGGGTGGGACCGACCCGTCGACGGCCCCGTTCAGCGTGCGAAGACAGTGCGAGACGCCAGCTACGTTATCAAAAGTACTATAAGCTGCTTCGCGTATCTTCATACCATACGCCGGCAGTCGGAGTGGGCTGTGGTACCAGCTCGTCGTTACGGCGATGGATGTGAGTATTCCGTATGTATGACCTCGCAGATGTCCTTCCGGACGTCGAAATCGATCCGGGAACGAACGTACTCGTCGCGGGTCCGCCACTGACGGGGAAACGGCGGATCGCCTTCGATATCCTCGCGAGCGGTGCGGCCCGTGGTGACGGTTCGATCGTCGTCACTACCAAAGACAGTGCCGACAAGGTCCTCGAGAGCCTCGACGACCACGTCGGCGAGGGCGTCGAGCCGGATATCGGCGTCGTCGACTGTGTCACCAAACAACGCGGTATCGGAACGATCGACGACGACCCACGGATCAAGTACGCCTCCTCCCCGGTCGACATGACCGGCATCGGGATCAAGCTCTCGGAGTTCCTGCAGGACTTCTACGAGACCCGCGGGCTGACTCGGAATCGCGTCCTCTTGCACTCGGTGTCGACACTGCTGATGTACTCCGATCTCCAGACGGTCTTTCGGTTCCTCCACGTCTTCACGGGCCGGATCCAGAGTGCCGACGCCATGGGCGTCTACGTCATCGACTCGACTGCCCACGACGACCAGACCATGAACACGCTCAAACAGCTGTTCGACGCCGTCATCGAACTCGAGGAGACGGCCGACGGCGAGGAGCCCGAGATCCGGACCGCCGGCTTCTCGGCGTAACCGGTTCCGAACTCCCGGCTCCGTTCGCGTCCACTGGCTTCGGTTTTCCGTGACGATCGATCGACTCGAGTCCGGTCGGCCCCCAACCGATCGACCCCGAAACGTTTCAGCGAGGACCGCGTACCTTCGGGTACCATGCCAGTCGACACCGCAGCGGAGATCGAGGAGATCCTGGAGTCCGACACCATCGCCGTCGTCGGCTGCTCGAGTACGCCCGGCAAGGCGGCCCACGACGTGCCGAAGTACCTGCTGGATCACGGCTACGACGTGATCCCGGTCAACCCCTACGCCGAGGAGATCTTCGGCCGCGAGGTCTCCGACTCGCTGGCCGACGTCGAGGACGAGATCGACGTCGTCTGTATCTTCCGGCCCAGCGAGGAGGTAAGTGGGATCGTCGACGCGGCCCTCGAGCGCGACGACGTCGACGTCATCTGGACGCAGCAGGGAATCCGCGACGACGAGGCGGCGGCCCGCGCGGAGACGGCGGGGCGGGCCGTCGTCCAGGATCGGTGTATGAAGGTCCAGCACCGCCGGCTCGTCGCCTGAGCCGACGGTTGAGTGGGTCCTTACGAGGCCGGCGTCGATGCAGTACGAAGGTCCGCGAGCGCGTCCTCGACCGTCGTATGCATGCGGTCGTCGACGACTGACTCGAGGTGTTCGAGTCGGATCGCCGTCCGGACGAGCGGTTCGTCGGGGAGGCCGGCGAGGGTTCCCGCGATCGCGTCGGGCTCGATCGCGACGGGGGCGTCGGCGGCACGCTCGGCGACGAACTGCCGCGTCGACGCCTCCCCACCGGATACCCCCTCGCGGATCGCCTCACGACGGGTCTGCGGGACCGTCTCGGCGACCGGGACCGAACAGACCGTCTCGCAGTACCACTGGAGCGCGAGTGCGGCGGCCTCGAGCAGTGTCTCATCGGAGTAGTCGAGCGACGCGTGGAGGTCGGTAGCCGCCGCATCGATCGCGGCCCGGCGACGGTCGACGAGGGCCTCGAGCCGGTCGGGAACATCGGACGCGAGGAGATCGTCGACCAGGGCGGTCGTCGACCGGTACGCGTCGGGATCGCCTTCGAACAGGACGACCGGAAGCGTCGCGACGCCGTTGTCGACGTCCTCCGGGAGATCCGCCAGATCGTCGATGACGGTCAACACGAACAGGCCGTCCGTCGCGATGGTTCGGATCGACGCGAGTTGTGCGGCCGTGTAGCCGCCGGGGGCCGCGACGAGTTCGACCGCGAGATCGCCCCAGCGGCCGCCGCGTTCGTCGACTCGCGCGATCGCGTCGTCGACGGTCGCCGCCGCGGCGTCGAACGACTCCTCGGCGAGCTGGCCCGCGCCGATCTCGCGGACGGTCTCGAGGGCGTGGCCTAGATCGACGTCGGCCGGCGCATCGGCGACGGCGGCGGCGACGTTCGCGAAGACGAGGTCGCCGGTCGTGACGTGTTCGTTCAGCCGTCGCTTGCGATCGTCCCAGGCGTCGATCTCGTCGATCGCGTCGTCGTGGAGCGCGCTCGTCACGAACAGGTCCGTCGGGATCGACGCGAGCGTTTCTGCGAGGACCTCGTCGCGGGTCTCGAGATAGGTAAAGAAGTAGGTGAACGCCCCGAGCAGTCCCCCCTGGTCGGCGTAGGCCTCGAGCGTCGGGTGGAGGGCCGACGAGAGTGCGTCGTCCGGGAGGGCATCGGGCAGCCGGCTCATATCCCCAGTGGTTTCGGGGACCGCAAAGAGTGTACTGGTTACCGGCGGCCCAGGGCCCGACGACGGTGTCGGCCTACGACGTCCACTCCTCGAACGACCGATAGATGCCCTTCGAGAGGTAGCGCTCGCTCGAGTCCGGGAAGATCGTAGCGACGGTCTCGTGGGGGACGTCGAGGTCGCCGTCGGCGATCCGTTCGGCGACCCGTTTCGAGGCCACGCTCGCAGCACCTGCGCTCGAGGCGACCAGATGGCCCTCCTCGCGGGCGAGCCGGACGAGTTCGTCGTGGGCGTCCTGATCCGAGACAGCACTGACGTCGTCGACCAGTTCGGGATCGAACAGTTCGTTGGTCGTGGTGTCGTGCGTGCCGATCCCCTCGATCTTGTACTCGTCTTCCTCGCGCTCGTCGCCGAGGAGTTCCCCGTAGACCGAGCCCTCGGGTTCGACCGCGACGACGTGTGTCTCTGGGTCCTGTTCGAGCGCGTAGCGGGCGATTCCCATGAGCGTCCCCGCCGTTCCACAGCCGACGACGACGGCACCGACCCGTCCATCCAGCGCGTCGTAGATCTCGGGGGCGGTCGTCTCGTAGTGTGCTTCGGCGTTTAGCGGGTTCGAGAACTGCTGGGGGACGACGGCGTCGTCCAGCTCGTCGGCCAACTGCTGTGCCCGGGCGATGGCACCGTCCATGCCGTCCTCGGTCGGCGTGTTGATGACTTCCGCATCGAGTGCGGCCATCAACTGCTGTTTCTCCACGCTGAACCGCTCGGGAACGACGAAGACCGCCTCGAGTCCCAGCTGCTTGGCCGCGATCGCCAGCCCGATCCCGGTGTTGCCGGCCGTCGGCTCGACGATCGTCCCGCCGGCGGGAACGTCGCCACGCTCGAGCATTCGCTCGAGCATGTACTTCCCGATGCGGTCTTTGATGCTGGCACCGGGGTTGAACGACTCGAGTTTGGCGTAGATCGATACGTCTCCGGCCCCGCCTCGGAGGCGGACGAGCGGCGTTCGACCGATCGTCTCGAGGACCGAATCCACCGGCTGCTCGTGGGTCGTCATCGTGCTGGCAAATGTTGCTTCCGTTGTTAGCTCTTATTATTACGACCGGTACGGCGGATATCCGAGGGTGCCGGTGAGAAACGATTACGATCGACCGGAGAGCGAAGGTGAGCCGCCACTATCGGACTCCGGTGGCGTCGACGCTGCCGTCCCGGCGGCTCTCCAACGCAGTCGTTGGGTCACCTCGAGCCGGAGAAACACGTTTGCGATGGAGACACCGCGTGACAGCCGTCTCACCGTTTCACTCGGCGGTTGTGTCCGTGGGTTCGCTCGCCGTGTTCGCCGTCGACTCGGATGCGTCGCTCGCTGTCGATTCGTCGGTCTCCTCGGCCGCGAGTTCGGCCTCGTCGATGGCCGCCTCAGCGAGGATTTCCTCGCCGTCGATCCCCTGCTCCTCGGCGATCGCCAGCAACAGTGCGCGCTGCTCGGTGAGTTGGTGGTCCATGCGTGTGACCGTGTCGTGGGTCTCGTCCATCTCCTCCTCGAGTCCCGTTATCCGGTTCTGGAGCTTCTGTACCTGCTTGTACATCGCTTCGGCGCGGTCCGAGAGGCCCTGAATCTTCTTTGCAGTGCTGCCAAGTCCCATAACCGGACGATGTGTCGGAGCGCTAATGGGCCTTTTCCTCCGTCGGACGACGAGTTCGTCCTTCCGATCGACATGCCGGGCTCGAGGCCGGGATCGAAGCGGAGTGACCGGTCCCCCCGCGGTCTCGCTTCGTCGCGGCCGGCTGACAGCACCCGTATATATGTAACTCCGAGACACAACACCGTGCATGAATTCCACGAGGGGATCGCAGACGGACGGCCGGCGTCGGCGAGACCTCCTCTCCGCGGCGGGGGTGGCGACCGTGACCGGACTGGCCGGCTGTCTCGGCGTTCTCGACGACGAGCGAGACGCCGCGGAGTCGACGACTGAGAACGCGTCGACCGACGCGACCGCCGAGTTGCGCGACGCGCTGACCGACGCCGACCCATACCGCATGCACCAGTACGGCCCGACCCACGTCGGTCGCACGGCTCGCGCCGGCCCGGTCGACGACGTCGACGCCGTCTGGACGTTCCACGAGGGGGCCGACGACCCGTCCTACAATATCGGCCCGCCGGCGGTCGTCGACGGAACGGTCTACGTCGCCGAAGGCCACTCGGTCGGTGACGGCGGCACGGAGACGGTCGTCTACGCCCTCGACGGCGCGACCGGTGATATCGAGTAGGAACGGTCCTATTCCGGGACCAACGTCGCCGGCCCGGTCGCGGTCGTCGGCGGAACGGCCGTCCTCTCTATCGGAGGAACGGTCGTCGCGATCGCGACCGATTCGGGGGACGAACGCTGGCGGGTCGGCCACGACTTCGCCGACAGGATCACGGTCGCCGACGGGACAGTGTACGCGATCGAGACCACGTACGCCGGCCCGCCGACGCTCGTCGCCCTCGCCCTCGAGACGGGGCGCGAGCGCTGGACCGCACCCCTCGCTGACGACGGGGGATTCTGGCCGACGCCGCCGGCGGTCGGTGGAGGGACGGTCTATCAGGGCGGAACCGAACTCGTCGCGCTGTCGGCGGCCGACGGCGAGCGGCAGTGGACGCGGGACCTCGAGGCCGATATCGCCGGTTCGCCGACCATCGTCGACGGAGCCGTCTACGCCCCCGTCGGCGACGGAACCGTCGCCGCGTTCGACCGAGACGGAACGCTTCGATGGCGAGAACCGATCGAACACGGCGGTCAGGGATCCGGGTCGGACCCCGTTTCCTCACCGGCGGTCGCCGGGGGATCGCTATACGTCACGAACGGCTGGCAACTGACCGCGCTCGACGCCGAGACCGGATCGGAACGGTGGACGACTCCCACCGAAGAACCCGATCCGCCGGTCGTCGCCGACGGGACCGTCTACGTGAGCGGTCTAGACACGGTATCGGCCTACGACGGCGCGGACGGGAGCCACCTATGGCGACACCGATCGAGCGCGACGAGCGGCACCGGAATCGGTATCGCGCCCGTCGTCGGCGGCACCGTCTTCTTCGCGAGTGCGGGCCTGCACGCGCTTCGCGAAACCGATACCACGACCTAAGCGGTCGCCGCGAGCGGTCGAGGGGCCGTCCCGAAACTGCCTCATCGGCGGCAGCCCCGCTCGAGTCGGCGTCAGATCCGCGTTGACGGCCGCACCGGCCGGCGACGCTTGTGACGCGTCCGCTCGACCCACGCCGCGAGTCGCTCGACGGTCTCGGTCTCGACGCCGGTCCGGTCCGCGACGGTTCCCGCGTCGACGCCCTCGTCGATTCTCCGCCGGAGGATCCGATCGACAGTTTCGGGATCGGTATCAAGCCCTGTCGCCGGCGACCCGCCGGGATGTAACGGCGAGCCCGACGCTTCGACCGTCAGATCCTGGGGGATCCCGACGGCTCGAGCGAGGGCCTCGAGTTCGGCCCGGTAGAGGTCGGCGAAGGGGAGACAGTCGGCCCCCGTTTCGCCGTGTTTCGCGACCGAGCCGAGCAGGTACTGGGTGCGGTTGATCGGGCCCACGACGAGCGCGTCCGTCGCGTTCGCGACGTAGTAGGCGCAGGTCATCCGGAGCCGCGACAGCGCGTTGGTGGTCGCGACCAGGTCGTCGGCCGGCCCGGACGACCCGCCGATCGTCTCCTGAAACGCCGCCAGGACCGGTTGCAGTTGCAGGCGACTGTGGTCGATGCCCAGCGACGTCGCAACTGCTTCCGCGTTGCGCGACACCGCCTCGTGGCTCAGAAACGCCGGCATCACGAACCCCGTCACACGGTCCTGTCCCACCGCATCGACGGCGAACGTCGCCGCCAGCGCCGTCTCGACCCCGCCGTCGAGCGGCACGACGACTCCCTCCGCGCCGGCGTCGGCCACCACCCGCTCGAGAAACGTCGGCAGCCGTTCGCGGAGCCGCGACAGCGCGTCGTCGGTCGTCGCGAGGCCGTCGGAGCCGCGAGGCAGGTCCGCGATCGGCGACTCGAAGCCGGACACCGTCATCGCACCCCTCGGATCACGAACGGCAGGGACGCGCTCGAGGGGCTGTCGATACCGCTCCGTCGATCTCCCGACCACGGACCGGCTATCGGTCGGCCGTCGGTCGGGCGGCGGGACTGGGATTTCATCGGTTACTCGAGTGAGTCTGTTTACACGATATAACTGTTTCTTGGCACAACATTCCCCAATTGAAACCCATACGTGGCCGTTGGGTGAATATATATTGTGAAAGGGCCCTGGAACCCGATCGGATACCAACCGGATCCGGACCGGCCCGGCAACCGGTCGGGAGCGGGTACGACGATCGGACAGCACTCACCGCGTTGCGACGGGCGGCCGCCGTCACCGGACTCGAGCGATGGAGACGAAAGGTCCTTAAGTTCCCACCCCCTACGTAGGAGTGGACTAGGTCGGGCAGTTTGGCCCTGCTCGTTACCCGCGCTATGGTCATTAGCGGGGACCGAACGCCGCGGGCGTCCGGTCAGACCGACCGGGGCCCCGGGAGCCAACATGGAAGCCTCGTCCGTCGGGGACAGCGGTCCACGATGGCCGTCCGCAGGGACGTCCCATCGTGGTTAGCCGGCGACAGCCCATCAGGCGCGGAAGCGAGCAGTGGACCGCCGGACACCTGTCGCTCGCCGGGTCGCGGGGTGGAGAAGGCAACCGGGATTCCCCCGGTCGGAACGCCGGGCAACCGCGGTCGTCCGCATTCATACTCACCGACCTTTTACGCTGCGTGAGCGGCGGCGCTGCGCGCCTTGCTCACTCGGTAAAAGGTCGATCAAAAGCACTCCTCCTTCCCCTCCACTCGCTGACTCGCGGTTTCACCGCTCGTCCGTTCGCGGCGCGTAGCGCCGCGCAGCCGCTCGCTCCGGATCAGTCGTCGGCCCGCTCGCGCCTCCGGCGCTCGCGGTCGTATCGGGTAGCCGCCTGCCCTCCCTCGCTGAGCGGACGCGCAGCGTCCGCGAGGTCGTCGGCGCGTAGCGCCGACTGCTCGAGGGACCGCGGTCCCTCGCTGCTCGGAAGAGCTTGCTCTTCCGTAGAGTCGGACGGCTCTCACTGTCGTTCGAGCCGTCCTCCCGGCCGTTTTCCGATAGACGGTCGTTATCTCAACCCGGATTACAGAAGGGTAAAGATTACTACTACGGTCCGAGTGACTACGGTAATGACAAGTCGCCGACTCGCGGCCGTCCTCGGCGTCCTGGTCGTCAGCGTCCTGCTGACCGGCTGTGTGGCGTTCGAGGACCCCGAACGCGAGACCGACGATCCCGACCCCGAAGCGGTCTTTGAGGGCGCGTACGTCCACAGCGAGGACCTCGAGGATCTCCGAGGCGTGCGACGGGTCGAGATGACCGACGGGAACCGAACCGTGACGGAAGTCCTCCGGATCGAGAGACGACCCTACGTCGACGAGCGAAGCGAAGTCGTCGAGGCCTCCGACCCGGTCGTGGTCGGAAACCTGTACGTGTCGAACGCCACCGACAACTGGCTCTACTATTCCGACGCGAACGTCACACAGCACTTCGAGGCGCCCGACGGATTCGATAGCGAGGCGGTCCGCTCGAGTCGTGCCGAGATGGCGGCGAACGTCAGCAGCCTCTACGACCTCGAGTACCGGGGCACCGACCGGGTCGCGGACCGGGAGGCCCACGTCCTCGCCGTCGAGGCGAAAAACGAGACCGTCGAACGCGACGTGTCCCTGATCGTCGGCAACACCGAGTTCGTCTACCCGTTGGAGACGGGCGACCCGACGGACGAGATCGACGTCGTGGAGCAGCGTCTCTGGATCGATACGGAGTACGACTACCCGCTGAAAGAACGACTGGTGTACGAGACCCCGAGCGGCGACCGCTACGAGTTGCGTATGGAGTACGAGTCGATCTCGTTCAACGTCGGCCTCGAGGACGAGCGGTTCGCGTTCGAGCCGCCGGAAAACACGACTGTCGAGGAGTGGTGAGTCCTATTCGGCCGGCTGGACGACGCTTTGCCCGTCGCCGCTCTCGAATCTGAGTCCGCCCTCGAGGGTGCGAACGGGGTAGGGGATGTCGATGCCCTCCTCGTCGAAGCGGCGTTTGACGGCGGTGACGTACTCCCCGCGGATGCGGACGAAGTCCGCGCGCGAGGGGTCGGCGATCCAGAACCGCGACTGGAGGCCAACGTCGGAGTCGCCGAGTTCCGTCAGTCGGACCGAGGGCTCGGGGTCGTCCATGATATCGGGGTGGCGCTCGGCCTCGTCGACGATGATCTCTGTCGCCCGCTCGATGTCGTCGCCGTAGCCGATCCCGAAGACGAACTTCAGGCGGAGCTTGTCGGCGTCGACGGGGTTTTTGAGGACGCCGTCGGTCAGCGCCGAGTTGGGGACGGTAAGCAGTTCGTTGTCGAACGTTCGTACGCGGGTGACCCGGAGGCTGATGTCCTCGACGACGCCGGAGTAGTCGCCGTTGTCCCACTCGATCCAGTCGCCGATCCGGAACGGCTTGTCGGTGTAGATGAACACGCCCGCCACGAAGTTCGAGATCACGTCCTGCATCGCCAGGCCGATCGCGAGCGCGCCGGCGGCGGCGATGCCGGCCATCGATACCAGGAAGTTTCCGAAGCCGGCGAAGCCGAAGGCGACCGCGAACGCGAGAAACCCGACCCCGAACCGCGTGAGCATCAACAGCGGGTTCTTGGCGTGTTCGTCCAGTTCACGCCGGTCGAGGGCACGACCGACCAGCGGAACGAAAACGAGCCGCCCGACGAACCAGATCGCGGCGAGCGCGGCCAGAAATCGGATGCCACTCTCGGCGACCCCGGCTTGCGCTGCCGTGAGCCCCGCATCCTCGAGCGTCTCACCGATCACGCCCAGGACGATCCCGGACAGCGATGCGCCGACCGCACCACCGGTCATCGGTACAGCACCGCGGTATGACCGCGCGTCTCGACGAGATCGGCGTTGACGCGGTCCGCGAGGTCGGCGGCCTTCTCCGCAGTCGAACTGCCGGCACGGGCCGCACGCAGGAACTTCACCTTCACGAGGTCTCTATCGTCCAATTGGTCGTTGAGTTCGTCGACGACGGCGTCGACACCGCTCTTGCCGACCCAGACGGTAACATCGAGATCGTGTGCGCGGCGCTTGCGTTCTGCTGTATCCATGGCCCCGTGTAACGAAGCGAGCCGTTTCAATCTTCGCGATTCGGATGGGGACGCGCCCGCGCGAACGCGTCGACATCGGGTCACTCCTCGTAGGGGTATCTGGCGTGGGCACCACAGTCACAGGTGATGACCACGTGGCCGTCCTGTAGCCTGACGCGAGCGTTGGTCCCCGGCCGGAGATATGCGTCGCACCGATCGCAGGTGAACCGGCGAAACCGCCGTGGGAGCGACAGTCGGTTTCGCTCCGCGACTCGTCGGGCGAGTCGGACGTAGTACCGAGCCCGGTCGTCCTCACCGTCCGCGGCCGCCGCTCGAGCGAGGTCGTGGAGGCGCTCGATCCGCTCGGCCGCGATGTCCATACGCGTGTGTTCGTCGGTCGACGTATCCATGTTGCGCTCCGGACTGACCGCCCGGCACCCATGTCCCCTGGGAACGAGAACCAAGCCCTCGATCACGGCGAATGTACCGTCGATTGAAAAGATTCTTTACCCGTCCACGTATTCGGTAGTAGTACGCAGTACTGTTATATATCGCATACAAAGAGGTGCAAGAGAACGGAATGAATTGGTCCCCATCTTCGCCCGACGACGGCGTTAGCAGGCGCTCATTTCTGGCCGCCGGCGCGGCCGCCGCCGCGGTGACGGCAAGCGGCTGTATCGACAGCGTCCGAAACGTCGTCGAACAGGCGGGAGACAACCAGATGACACTCTCGATCACGACGCTGCCGGCCGACGCCGACCGGCAAAACATCCAGATCGCCCGCCGGCTCGAGGCGAACCTCGAGGCCGTTGGTATCGACGTCGCATTGGACATGCGTTCGCCATCGGAGCTACTGAAGACCGTCCTGATCGATCAGGAGTTCGATCTCTACGTCGGCCGCCACCCCGCCGACTACGACCCCGACTTCCTCTACGACGCCCTCCACTCTACGTTCGCCAACGAACGGGGGTGGCAGAACCCGTTCGGGTTCGCCAACATGTACTTCGATACCCTCCTCGAGGAACAGCGTCGGGTCGATGGCGAGCAACGAAAGCAACGCCTCGGGTCGGTCCTACACGGACTGGCCCAGGAGAAACCGTTCGAACCGATCTGTTTCCCCGACGAACACCGCATCGCACGGACCGACGGATTCGAGGGCTGGGACGAGGGAACGCTCGGCAGTCGACACGGCTATCTCGGGCTCGAGGGCGATGGCCAGCTCCATGCCCTCGCAACCGACAGTCGCATGACGCGGAACCTCAATCCCCTCTCGGCGACGGCACGAGAGCGGGAGACGATGATCGACCTGCTCTACGACTCGCTGTTGAGCGAGCGCAACGGCGAACTCGTCCCCTGGCTCGCCGAGTCGGTCGAGTGGTCCGCGACGCCGTCCGAAACAGCATCGGGCGACGACACGAACGGCGAGAAAGACGACGCGAACGCCGACGAACGCGGCGACGAGCGGCGGACCGTCTCGATCACGCTCCGGGAGGACTGTCGGTTCCACGACGGCGAGCCACTGACTGCCTCCGACGTGGCCTTTACCTACCGGTTCCTCGAGGACACGTCGCTCGGACGAGCGCCCGAATCGCCGGCACCGAGGTATCGAGGGCAGGTCGAGATGGTCGAATCGGTCGAGATCGAAGACGACCGCCGACTGACGATCACCCTGCGGGGCGAAACGCCAGCCGGGCAACGGGCACTGACCGTGCCGATCCTCCCCAAACACGTATGGCAGGAACTGATCGATCAACGGGCGGCAAGCGGCGAGTTCTCCGCGCCACAGGGCCGGTGGGTGGCCGTCACCGGGGATCACATCCCGCCGGTCGGGAGCGGTCCCTACCGGTACGAGAGCCACACCGAGGACGAACAGTTGGTCCTCGAGCGATACGACGATCACTTCACGCTGCGGGAGGACGTCGACCTCGGCGAGCCGGTCACAGAGGGGCTCCGGTTCACTATCGAGCCCGGGAGCGCGGCGGCGGTCAGACGAGTCTCCGACGGCAGCGGTGACCTGACGGCCTCGATTCTCGACGCGTACGCCATTGGCGGAATTCCCGATTCGTCGGATATCACGGAACTGACCGCCACCCACCGGAGCTTCTATCATATCGGATTCAACGTCCGTAACGCCCCGCTCAGTAATCCCCACTTCCGGCGGGCGATCACGCAACTGATCGACAAGGAAACGATCGTCGACGAGGTCTTTTACGACTACGCGACGCCGACCGCGACGCCGGTGGCCGACGATTGGGTTCCGTCGCGCCTCGAGTGGAGTGGAGAAGACCCAGTGACGCCGTTCGTCGGCTCGAACGGTCGTCTCAACGTCGAAGCCGCGAAGTCCGCTTTCGAAACGGCCGGCTTCCGATACGATGATAACGGACGGTTGCTTGGAGGCTACTAACAGCGATGCTCGCCGAGGTGCTGACACAGGTCGCCCTCGTTATCGGGATCTTGCTCCCGGTTTCGGTCCTCGTCTTTATCGGCCGTGAGCGACTCGTCCGGACTCGAGCCGAGTGGCGTGACCGCTTGCGGACGAACGCGCCGGTCATCGCCGTCTTGCTCGTCGTTCTCCTGATAAACCGCGTCGCCAGACAGACGGCACCGAAACTCTCTCGGGAGATCGGGATCCATCTGACCGCGACGTTTTACAACGTCGAGGGGGAGTTCATCCTCCTGTTCAAGTCAGTCGAGACGCCGGAGCTGACGGCATACTTCGCGTCCGTCTACGTCTTCGGCTACACGTTCCTGTTGATCTTTCCGGTCATCGCGTACTTCATGCTCTCTGATACGCGGATCTTCCGTCGGCTGTTGACCGCCTACGCCCTCAACTACGCGATCGGGCTCGTCCTGTATATCCTCATCATCGCGTACGGGCCGAGGAACGTGATGCCGGCCGAACTCACCGAGCGGATGCTGTACGACACGAACCCCCAGTACCAGTATCTTACCCGCGAGGTAAACACCAACACCAACGTCTTCCCGTCGCTGCATACCTCGCTGTCGGCGACCGTCGCGGCGTTTGCGTCGATGACGCGCTCGGCGTACCCCAAGTGGTTCCCCATCGCGGTCGTGTTGGGCGCAAGCGTCGCGCTCTCGACGATGTATCTGGGGATCCACTGGGGGATCGACGTCGCTGCAGGGCTGGTCCTCGCAGCGACCTGTGTCGTCCTCTCGGACAAACTGGTCGACCGCTGGTCGCTGTCCGACCTGTTCGGGGACCGCCTCGAGCGGCTCAGCGACCGACTGCCCTGGCTTCACCGGGAAGAGTGACCAGCGGCAGCCGGCCGAAGCCGTCCGGCGATCGTCGGCCGTTGACTGAGCGCAATACTGTTATATCGTGGCTCTTCAACTATGATAAACGAACGAAATGAACGGAGGATCAGCCGCACCGAACCGAACGGGCCCCGGTGATGGCGGCCTGAGCGTCAGTCGGCGGGGCGCCTTGGCGGCGGCGGCCGGCCTGACGGTTTCGACCAGCGGATGCATTCGGCAAGTTCGGGACATTCTCATGCCGGACAACATCCACCAACTCTCGCTGACGATCACGACCCTCCCCACGGACAGCGACAGAGAGAGCATTCGGCTCTCCCGGGAGTTGGCCGACGTCTTCGAGGCGGTCGGCATCGACGTCTCGTTCGATATCCGATCCCCGGTCGATTTCCGCCGGACGGTGCTGTACGATCACGAGTTCGACATCTGTATCGTCGAGCATCCGGGCGGAACCGATCCGGATTTCCTCTACGAGGCGTTGCATTCGGTCTATACCGACGAATCGGGCTGGCAGAACCCCTTCGGGTACACCAACCTGACCGT
The DNA here is from genome assembly GCF_031165565.1 of Natrinema thermotolerans. Classification (NCBI taxonomy): domain Archaea; kingdom Methanobacteriati; phylum Methanobacteriota; class Halobacteria; order Halobacteriales; family Natrialbaceae; genus Natrinema; species Natrinema thermotolerans. The sequence continues at coordinate 844,568 of NZ_CP101873.1, forward strand.
CGATGACTCCCTCGAGACCCAGCGCCAACTCGAGGGTGAAAAGCGCCGCGAGGCCGTCACGGACGTCCTCGAGGCAGTCGCGATCGAACAGCCGTTCGTTCCGATCTGTATTCCGGACCAACACCGCGCGGTCAGGACCGATCGGTTCGACTGGGACGAACGCGCGCTTGCGACCCCGCAGGGCTATCTCGACCTCGACCCGACACCGGACGTCTCGACGCTGCGGGTCACGCATACCGACTCCCGGCCGACGACGAACCTCAATCCGCTTGCGGTCGACTATCGGGGCCAAGGTCCGTTCGTCGATTTACTGTATGACTCGCTGGCGACCGAAACCGCCGACGGCGAGATCGAACCCTGGTTTGCCCGCTCGTGGGAGTGGGACGCCGGGACGATCGACGTGCGACTCCGGACCGACTGTCCGTTCCACGACGGCGAGCCCATGACGGCCGAAGACGTCGCCTTTACCTATCGGTTCCTCGCGGACATGCACCCCGACGACGCCGAGACTTCTGCTCCCGCGCCCCGATACCGCGGGCTGGTCGAAGCCGTCGACTCGGTCGACGTCGTCCACCGCGATCGGCTCGAGTTGCGGATCGACGCCGGCCGGCCGGTCGGTGAACGGGCGCTACTAGTCCCGATCCTCCCCGCACATATCTGGCGCGAGCGGGCCAGCGACGCGAACGGACCGGGAGGCGCGACCATCGCGCAGGGAACCACGGAAGCGGTCGTAACGGACAATATCGAACCGATCGGGAGCGGGCCGTTCCAGTTCGTGAGTCGGACCGAAGGCGACGGACTCACGCTCGAGCGGTTCGACGACCACTTCACGCTGCGATCGGGTGTCGCCCTCCCGGCACCGAGCGTCGACGAACTGACCGTCAGTATCGATCCACCAGGGTCGGCCGTCCAGCGGGTCATCGACGACACCGCTGACGTGACGGCATCACCCCTCGAGACGAACGTCGTCGGCAGCGTCGATCAGTCCGGCAGTACTCGCGTCCTCGAGTCCCCGTCGTGGTCGTTTTACTGTCTCGGGTTCAACGCGCGGGACGCGCCGTTCAGCAATCCCCGATTCCGCCGTGTCATCGCACAGTTGATCGACAAGGAGTGGTTGGTCGACGAGGTGTTCCAGGGCTACGCGCGTCCCATCGCTACGCCCGTGACCGAAGAGTGGGTTCCCGAGAGCCTCGAGTGGAACGGCACCGATCCGGAAACGCCGTTCCTCGGCACGGACGGCGAGGTCGACGAGGACGCGGTCGAGGCGGCCTTCGAGTCGGCCGGCTTCCGCTACGACGAGCAGGGCCGGCTCCGGGTCAGACAGTAGCGTCGAAGCGGTAGTTGCTCTCGAAACGATTCACACCGATCGCAACGCTGTCCTGCGATCGGGTGTCCGGTGACTTTCAAGAGCTACTATTGGACTCTCGGGAACGGAAAACGGCGAAAACGGCGCGGGTGTTACTGGTCCTCGAGCGCGTCGGCGATCCGCTTGAGCGCGCGGGTCTGGTCGCGGAGTTCGTCACGCATCTGTCGGACTTCGCGGACGAGTTCCTCGTTGCTTTCGTCCTGTCCGCTGCCGCCGGGGCCGCCCGGACCGGGGCCGCCGGGACCGCCGCCCATCATGCCGCCCATCATCTGTGCGAACGGGTTGCCACCGCCCATGCCGCCGGGACCGCCGGGGCCGCCACCGCCGCCGAACGGGCTTTCGGGGGGTTCGCCCTCGCCGTCTCCTTCTTCGGCGCGTTTCTCGCGGATCTCTTCGACTCGCTCTCGGAAGGATTTCTCCTCGCTTTCCTCACCGGCGTCGCCGTCGTCGGGGGCGTCGTTGTCGTCCGTCATACAATCGGGTTCTGGTGCGGCGGGGAAAAGGGTTGCCATGTCTCGGATATCGGCCCTCGACTCGCTCGCGGCGGACCGAACGCGACGACCGTGGCGTGTCGGTCCGGCGGCCGGCCGACCCGATCAGGTGCCGAACGACCCCAGCGACGACTGCAGGTTCCGATCGGGTCGCCCGCCCTCGAGGTCGTAGCCGACGAGGTCGCGCATGTCGACGGCGTAGGCGGTGCCGCCCGTTTCCAGCACCAGTAGTCGACCCTTGACGCCGACGACGGTCCCCGAAGCGATCGTCTCGCGGACCGGCCGGGCCTCGAGACCGAGCCCGTAGTCGAACCGGTACCGATCGATGACGTCGAACTCGGCGAGGACCGACTTCCAGCCGGCCTCGTCGACGGTCGCGGCGAGCGAGGCGACTTTCGCCGGCGTCCGAACGCGGTCGACCAGCCGTTCGGCGATTTCGGCCTCGAGTTCGCGGGCGATGCGGCCGTTCGAGACGGTGTGGACGTGGGCCCCGCGGTCGGCCCCCTGTTCGCGCAGTCGGGTCTCGAGCCGCCGGCGTTTGGTGACGCCGACCTTGAACGTGTCCGGTGCGAAGGCGGCGATGTAGACCGCGTGGTCCTCGTAACAGTCCATCTCGTCTTTCAGGCAGGTACCGGTACAGCGGGCACAGACCCACGTGCTGGTGTGGTACTCGCAGTGAGGCGCCGACGGCCGATCGCAGGCGACGTGAACCCCCGACTCGTCGATCGTACCGGCACAGTGGCGCTCGCCGAGCGAGTACGCGAGGTCGTCGCCGGCCTCGAGCGGGCGGGCGTCGATCTCGGCGTCGGCGTCGCTGACCAGCAGCGCCGATCCCCGTCCGCTCGGTTCGTAGCCGACCAGTTGCACGACCGGGGGTTGGGACCGGGCGCAAATAGACGTAGCGTCTCGGTCGACCCCGGCGAGGCGACGAACCGCACGACCCGTGGCTATATGTCGGCTCGAGAGAGTCGCCCCGTATGGACGGTTCGGAACTGCGGCGGCGGGAGCTGCTCGGCGCGGCGTCGTGTGGCTGCGTGGCGCTTGCTGGCTGTACCGACGGACTCCTCGGCGGACCGGCGTACGGCGAGTCGTACGGGCGAAAGTACGGAGGCGAGTGAGCGTGGCCGACGAAACCCCGCGGCTCGGACTCGGGACGTACGAACCGGGCGACGAGTGGGACCACACCGATACGGTCGAGGCAGTCGATCGACACGCCATCGTCCACGGACCGATCGCCGACCGGCCCGAGACGGGCGAGTACGACGACGAACTCTACCACGCCACCGACCAGGGGATCACCTGGCGGTGGGACGGGGCAAGCGAGGACTGGGTCTATTTCGGCGGTCGGGGGAGCCCCGAGCGGCCGGTCCCCGGAACGAGCCACTTCGAGGCGGCGACGATGACCCGCGCCAGCACCGCGGAGTCGCCCGTCTGGAACGTCGAGGCACACGGGATCGAGGGCGACGGCGAGACCGAGGTCGGGGCGGCCGTCCACGCCCTCCTCGAGACGGTTCACGAGGCCGGCGGCGGGATCGTCTACTTCCCGCCGGGCCGCTACCTGCTCGAGCGGACGCCGCTGATCGGCGACGACACGATCCTGCAGGGCGCGGGCCCGGCGACGGTCCTCGAGGGGCCCCGCCCCGAGAGCGAGGAGGGGCGGGCACTGCTCTCGAACAGGGGGTTCGACGCGACGGGGTACGACGGCGCGTCGAACTGGGCGGTTCGCGACCTCCGGATCGACGCGCCGGAATCGACCGGGATCATGCCCGCCCACGCCGAAAACGTCCGGTTGGAAGGGATCTACGGCGACCGCATCTACTACCACCACGTCGACGTCGTCTCCTCGAAGAACGTCACCGTCGACGGCTACTGGGCGACCCGCGGCGGCGAGGGCGACTCCGACGCGCCGGTCCAGTTCGACAACCAGAACGCGGGCACCGGTGTGAACGGCGTCTGGGACGGCAAGCGGGAGTCGCTGGTCACCGACGACGGGACTCCGACGCGGAACTGCACGCTCGCGAACTTCGAGATCGATCCGACGAACGGGCCCGAGTACGGCGTCCACCTCCACCGAGACGGCACCGAATCGATCACGATCGAAGACGGGTACATCACCGGCTGCGGGTATGCGGCTATCAGGGCCGACACCGGCTCCCGCTTCTCGGATCTGACGATCGACGCCGTCTCGTGTATCGACAACGCGCGGGGGATCTCACTGGGCCACGTCGCCGACGGCCGGCGGGAGCTGACGATCAGCAACGTCACGATCAGGACCGACGATGACGCGACGGCCGCCGGCTCGGGGCTGTACGCGGCCGGCTTCGACGGCGCGACGGTCTCGAACGTCGTCATCGACGGCGCGTTCACGAACGCCGTCGTCTTCGACGACATGGACGACCTGAAGCTGACCGGAATCACCGCGACGGGAGCCAGACACCAAGCGTTTCGGTTCAGGGAGGGCGTCGATGCGACGCTGACGACCGCCCGCGCGGCCGACTGTGGCACCGTGGGGGTCTACGTCGGCCCGGACAGCAGCGTCGCCTACGGCGGCGTCACGTTCGAGGACGTCGGCCAGCGGGTCGAGGTTGACGGCGACCTCCGGGAGTGGGTCACGTCCTGAGCCCGAGCGCTCGAGACGGCCAAGACCTATCCGCGACGGCCCCCAACACGGAGCCATGACCCTCGAGAGTTCGCTCGAGACGGCGGCCGACGGCTCCAGAGACGCCGTCATGTTCGTGTTCACCGTGACCAACGCGGGCGAGGCGGCGATCGAACTCGATTTCGCCGACGCCTGCAAGGCGGAGTTTCTCGTCGTAGACGACGGCACCGAAGTCTGGCGGTTCAGCGAGGGGCGGGCCTTCGCGCAGATGCTGAGTTCGGACCGCCTCGAGCCCGGCGGGTCGACGACCTACGAGGCGGAGTGGTCCGATCCCGAGTCGGGCGAGTACACCGCCGTCGCGAAACTGCGGGCACGAGAGCGGACCTGCGAGGCGACGACGACGGTCGCCGTGCCGGAGAGCGAACAGTGACGCCGCGCGGGACGTGACCGTTCCCCGGCCGGATTACGATTTATAGAATCAGTTTTAGCCATATCGAAACTCTCGTTCGTCAGACGAAGGGGAACTATTGTGCTTCTCCATAGGGTATAAACCGGCTCCGTCCGAACGGTCGCGCATGCAAGCGCTGGTCATCGCGGCACACGGATCGCACCTGAATCCGGACGCCTCGGACCCCACCTACGCCCACGCGGACACGATCCGCGAGACGGGCGCGTTCGACGAGGTCCGCGAGGCGTTCTGGAAGGAGGAACCCCACTTCCGGGAGGTCATCCGAACGCTCGAGTCCGACGAGGTGTTCGTCGTCCCCCTGTTTATCAGCGAGGGCTACTTCACCGAGCAGGTCATCCCGCGGGAACTCCGACTCGACGACTGGGACCCCGACAAGTGGGAGTCCGACGGCACCAGCGCCTCGCAGGCCACCCTCGAGGCCGAGGACGTCGGGAAGACGATCCACTACTGCGGGCCGGTCGGGACCCACGACGCGATGACCGACGTGATCGTCCAGCGGGCCGAGACGGCGACGGGCGATCCGGACGTCGGCGACGGGTTCGGCCTCTCGGTCGTCGGTCACGGCACCGACCGCAACGAGAACTCCGCGAAGGCGATCGAGTACCACAGCGACCGCATCGCCGAGCGCGACCGCTTCGACGAGGTGAAAGCCCTGTTCATGGACGAGGAGCCGGAGGTCGACGACGTCACCGACTACTTCGAGAGCGACGACGTCGTCGTCGTCCCGCTCTTTATCGCCGACGGCTACCACACCCAGGAGGACATCCCCGAGGACATGGGCCTGACCGAGGACTACCGGCTCGGCTGGGACGTCCCCGCGGAGGTCGACGGCCACCGAATCTGGTACACCGGTGCCGTCGGGACCGAGGACCTGATGGCCGACGTCGTCCTCGAGCGGGCGGCGGACGCCGGGGCCGACATCGGTGACGCCCGGGAGGCGGTCCGCGAGTTGGCCGCGTCGGCCGCCGAGTCGGAACCGCACGCGGGAGCGGGCGCGGGGGACTGACTCGTGACGGTGGCGACGGCGGATCTCGACGCCCTCCTCGAGCGCGCGTCGGCGGGCGTCTCCGTCGACGGGCTCCGCGTCGAGGAGGCCGACGACGGCTATCGGCTCGCGACGCCGGACGACGAATGGACCGGCCTCGACGAGGACGAACTGCGGCGCGCACTCGACGCCGCCGACGAGTACGTCACGAACTGGCGCTACTGGCAGGAACGGGTCGGCGGGGAGGGGACCGCTCGCCGCGCGTTCCTCCGCTGGTGCGAGCGAGCGCCGCTCGCGGACGCTGAGACCGGCAACGCGACGACTGGGCCCTGGAGCGAGAGCGGAGAGGGCGACGCGGATGCCGGTGAGGATCCCCTCGCAGTGCCCGAGCGCTACGACGCGCTCCGCGACGGCATCGACCGAGAGTGGGGACAACTCTCGATCACCGCCCGCTTCGTCGACGTCGACGACCCCGACGGGGAGCGCGTCTACGACCTCTGGCACGTCGACGACGCCGACACCGATCTCGCCGACCTCGAGGTTTACGACGATCCACGGGACGCCCGCGAACTCGCGACCTACGACGGGGACGGCCGCTACCGACCGTTAAAGACCGCACCGACCCTGCCCGGCGGCTGGGCCTTTACCGGCCTCTCGGGTGACGACCTCGTCGAGACAGTCGAGTTCTTCTACCCCGCGACCGTCGCCAACTGGCACCGCGAACTGCGGGGGAACTTGGATGTCGACCACTGGCTCGAGACCGCGGAGCGCCAGACGGGAATCTACGACGTGATCGACGAACTCCCCCGCGAGGCCGTCGCGTGGATGGCCGAGGCCTGCTGTGTCGACTCACAGTGTCTCCGCCGCCGCGAGTGGGAGTACGAGGAAGGCGACGACCTCGACGTCGACGGCGGCGACGGCCCCTTCCCCTGTCGCGAGCCGTGTTCGCTCGTCGTCGCCGCCGCCCGCAAGTGGACGACCCTCGAGTCCGAAGACGAACACACCTACGAACTCGAGTTGACGACCAGCGAAATCAACCAGCTCACGGAGCTGATCGACGCCGTCGCCGAGGGCCGCACCGACGAGATCCGCGAGGCCGACGTCTACGACGGCGCGAACCGCTACCGGGCGCGATACCTCCGGGCCAAACGGTTCGACGACGAGGGCGACCTCGAGGCGACCAAAGTCGACGACTGAGCCCGGCTTCGACCGTTATCGAGCGAGTAACAAGAGTGCAACGGCGACGCCGACGAAGACGATCACCAGGCCGGCCGCGGTGACGGGGCCGCCGATCGTCGCGGCGGTCGCGCCCCCGACGCCGATCGCGACCAGCCCCAGCGCGGCGACCGCCAGCGTCGCCGGCTCGAGGCCGCCGATGAGTCGAGCGAGCGGCTGCTCGACCTCGGCCGACGCCGGCTCGGGACTGGCTGGCTCGGCCAGCGAGTCGTCGACGTCGACGGCCGACGGGCCGGGAACGACGGTGACGGCGATCGAGATCGATTCCGCGCCGTACCCCGTGAGTACCTCGAGAGTTCCCTCGACGGGTCCGTCGATCGCGTCGGCGTCGACGGCGACGGGGACGGTGGTGACGGCGTTCGGTTCGACGTAGTAGTTCCCCGCTTCGAGGGCGGCGATCCGCTCGAGGTCACCGGCGAGCCGACAGTGGGCGTGTGCGGGCGCGTCGTGGCCCTTCAATCGAAGGGCGAACGAGCCGTCGACCTCGAGAGCGCTCGCGGCCGTCTCGAGGGCGCCCGTGGACTCGCGGTTGACGTGAACGGTGACCTCGGTGTCGGGCATGACTGGCTGGCCCTATGCCGGGGTCTCCTCGCGCATGTCCGGCGGCAGCAGGTTCGGGATGCCGTCCTCGATGGGGTAGGACTCGCCGCACTCGGTACAGACGAGCGCGCCGTCGACGACCTCCTCACCGTCGTAGTCGGCATCCTCGAGGTCCAGATCGTGTTTGTCGAGCGGACAGCAGAGAATCTCCAGTAGCGACTCCTTCATACTACGTAGGCGAGTCGCCTCCAGCAAAAGGTTTCGGGAACGCTCCGAGCGATTCGACCCCGTTCGGTCGCTGACGCCTACTCGTAGGGGTTCTCGACGACGACGGTCTCCTCACGGCCGGGGCCGACGCCGACGGCGTAGACCGGCGCATCGAGTTCGTCGCTGACGTACTCGAGGTAGGTCCGGGCGTTCTCGGGGATCGCCTCGTAGCCGTCCTCGGCGACCGCGGCCCAGTCGACCTCGGGCCAGCCGTCGAAGGACTTGAACGTGGCCTCACAGCGGCCCCACTGTTCGGTCGTCGAGGGCATCGTGAGGATCTCCTCGCCGTCGAACTCGTAGCTGTGGCCGACTTTGACCTCGTCGAGGCCGGCCAGGACGTCGACGTGGTTGACCGCGAGCCCGGTGAAGCCGTTCGCGCGGGCCGCGTGGCGCAGCATCGGCATGTCGAGCCAGCCGACGCGGCGGGGGCGGCCGGTGACGGTGCCGTACTCCCCGCCCTCGTCGCGGATGTAGGTCGCGAGTTCCTCCTCGTCTTCGCCGGCTCCCTCGTCGGGATCGTAGTCGGGCGTCTGTCCCTCGACACCGCCGAGTTCGGTCGGCAGCGGGCCGGTACCGACCCGCGAGAGGTAGGCCTTGACGATGCCGATGACCTCGCCGTCGCCGACGACGGTCGGGCCGAGCCCGGTGCCGACGGTCGCCCCGCCCGCAGTCGGGTTCGAGGAGGTGACGTAGGGGTAGACGCCGTGGTCGATGTCGAGCGAAGTCCCCTGCGCGCCCTCGAGCATGACGTTCTCGCCGGCATCGATGCGCTCTTGCAGGAAGGTCCCGCAGTCGACGGTCATTCCCTCTTCGGCGAGGCGCTCGCCGTACTCGCGGTAGGTGTCATAGAGGTGGTCGATGTCGAACGCCTCGCCGGTCTCCTTGTCGAAGACGTCCTCGGCGAGGGCCTTCTTCTGGGGAACGACGTACTCGAGGCGTTCGCGCAGCGTGTCGGGGTCGAGCAGATCGCCGATCCGGACGCCGCGGCGGCCGGCCTTGTCCTCGTAGGTCGGGCCGATGCCGCGTTTGGTCGTGCCGGCGGCCAAGTCGTCTTTCTCCTCCTCCTCGATCCCGTCGAGCGCGCGGTGATAGGGGAGGATGACGTGGGCGCGCTCGGCGACGCGGACGTCCGGATCGAGCCCGCGTTCGCGGAGCGTATCGATCTCGTCGAACAGCGTCTCGGGGTTGACGACACAGCCGTTGCCGAGGACGCCGATCTTGCCCCGAACGGCACCGGAGGGTACCAGCGACAGTTTGTACTTCTCGCCGTCGTGAACGACGGTATGGCCAGCGTTGTCGCCGCCCTGATAGCGGGCGACGACATCGGCGGCGTCGCCGTAGAGGTCGACGACGCCACCCTTGCCTTCGTCGCCGAGTTGCGACCCGACGATAGTGACGGTCATAACAGCGGCGGGTTCATGCCGGGCCGATAAACAGATTACGGTATACGGGTCCGTCCAGAAGGTATCAGTATTTATGCGCACAGCACCAATGACGGGATAACGTGTGACACGACCGATACTGTGTCGTGGCGTTGCCCCGATCGGAAGCGTTAACTACTGACAGGAACGAGCATCGAGTTGAGAGTGGACGTTTCAGTTCTCGAGGGCAACCTTTAAAAGGTCCAAAGACAAGTTAACAAATGCCATGATAGACCGACTTGAGAAGGAAGTCGATATGCTGGAACGCCATCTGCAGGTCCTGAAGATGGTCATCGAGAACGAGCCGATCGGCATCGTCAAGATGTCGAACGAGACCGGCTACCCCCACCACAAAGTCCGGTACTCCCTCCGGGTCCTCGAGGAAGAGAACCTGATCGAGCCCTCGAGCCAGGGTGCGATCAAGACCGAGCGCACCGCCGAGTTCGTCGACGAACTCGACGGCAAGATCGACGACATCGTCGACAAGCTCGAAGGCATGAAGATCGAAGACGTCGCCGAGATCGAAGGGTAGTCCCTCCGCTCGCTTCGGACATCGCCCGTCCCCGCGACCGGAGCCGACGCGAACCGATTTCTCATCGCCGTTTTCAACCGCGGTAGCGACTGCCAGGAACTGTCGAGCGATCGCCGGACAGCCGTCGAAAACGAGGTCGGAACCCGCGAGCCTACAGTTCGGGCACGTTCATGTGGAACCCTTCCGACCGCGATTCGACCAGACAGAGATGATACCCCGTCTTGCGCGAGAGGTTGACGTAACTGAGCTTCGAGCCGCGGCTGAGCAGTCCGCCGCTGGTAGCCTGCTCGGCCACCTCGAGCGCGCCGGGTTCGAAGAAACTCGAGGTGACCGCGATCGCCGCGGCCAGGTCCGGATAGTTGGCCTTGACCGCGGAGGCGGCCGCCTCGAGTTCCTCGAGGGTGTCCTGAGTCGCGGGCTCTCGCGAGTCGTTGAGCGCGACCAGCACTAACGGATTCCCCATCTTGTCGAACGCGACGATGTCGAAGGTGACCTCGTCGGGGACGTCCTCGGTGTCGTCGTCCTCGAGCGAGATCGTCGCGCCGAGTTCGGCCCGGTCGATGCGGGGGATCGCGTCGTAGAGATCGCCCAGCCCGTCGGCGTTGCCGGTGTCGCGGATCTCGTACAGCAACGTCGCGGTGAGCCAGTCGACGAACCGGTACTCCATCGAGGCAGCGAGGAACTCGTCGTACGGCCGGCCGTCGACGGCCGCGTCGGCCGAATCGAACTGCGTGTGATGTTCGAGTTGCAGGTTCGATGCGACCTCGCTGCGGTCGGCGTCGCCGTCGTGGGCCGTCTCGAGGGTCGGCTGACTCTTCGAGGCGTACCGGACGAAGAGGTTCGTCCCCGCGAGCGCTCGCTGGGCCGAGAGCTGGGTACTGGCACCGGAGTCGGCCGTTTCACTGTCGGCTTCCCGCGCCCGTTCGAGTTCCGTCTCGAGGCTCTCGATTCGGGACTGGAGCCGCTCGACCGTCGACGAGAGGTCGTCGTTCTCCGATCGCAGCCGGTCGCGTTCGGCCTCGAGTTCCTCGGCTCTCGTCTCGAGGGCCCCGTATCGCTCCTGAAGCGTCTCGAGCTTCTCGGTCAGTGCGGCGACCCGCTCGCTTGCGGCATCGGTCGCGGCCGACCGACCGCTCGCGTCGGTGTCCCCGCTACCGGCGGCGCGGTCGCGGGACGCGTCCCGACTCGCTCCCGTCGTGGTCGCCTCCGCCGTCGTCGACGGGGCTTGGGTCGCGCTCGAGTCAGTCCGCCCGTCGCTCGACCGGGAACCGGTCGCCGTCGCGGACCGGTCGCCCGAACGCGTGCGCTCGTCGGACTCCGACTCCGACTCGCTGTTGTCCGGATCGATCGACGGGATGCGCCGCGTCTCCCGCCACTGTTCCTCACGCTCGAGTTCCTCCTCAAGGTCGCCGTCGGGTGTCTCGGCGTCCTCGGCCGTCGTGGGATCGGTGGGTGTCGCGGGACCCTCGACCGTCGAGTCCTCGTCGTCCTCATCGACCCACGAAATATCGTTGCGGTCCAGTTCCTCGGCTGCCGCCTCGACCTCGGCGAGGTCCGGGTCCGTGGGACGGTCCGTCTCGACTCCGCTCGGTTCGCTCGAGTCGGTGGCGTCGTCCACGGGTTCGGCCGCCTCGGCAGACGCCGCCGGCTCCGTCCCTATCGGGCCGTCGGCGGCCCCGTCTTCGGTCCCGGTGGTCGTGGGATCGGCTGGCTCCGTCGTCCCTCGATCGGCGTCGGACTGCGACATCGCGCCGGTGTCGGCGGCGTCTTGCCGTTTCGTCTCTGCAGCCGCGGGGCTCGTCACCGAACCGGCGTCGGCAGTACCCTCGGGGGCCGGCTCCTGACTGCCGGACGGGTCGGTATCGATAGCCGACTCCGCGTCGGTAATACCGGTCGGTTCGGGTTCGGTGTCGACCTCGTCGGTCGCGGTGATCCCCGACGGGTCCTCCGTCAGATCGATCTCCGACGACAGCGACGACGCGTCGTCGGCCACGCCCTCGGTCGACTCGGTGTCGGCGGCGGCCACGTCCTCGATCGGATCGGCCTCGACCGAGTCCGCTCCCGAAACGTCGATCGGCTCGATAGACGAGTCCGTCGGATCGGTCGTCGGGCTGTCGGCCGCGGATGCGGTCGGTTCGGAAGCCGGATCGGCATCGGTCGCGGCGTTTGCCCCGGCCGTCCCGGTACTGGACGCCGAGTCAGTGGCCGCTGGCTGACTCGAGCCGGCCGCGCTGTCGGTCGTGCCCGCGGCCGCCGGCTCGTCGTCGGCCGCACCCGGAACGTCGGTCACGTCGATCTCGACGTCGATGACTTCGTAGATACCGACCTCGTCGGCCGCGCGCTCGAAGGCTTCCTCGCCCGTCAGTAGCCGTTCGGCGTTGCCGATGTAGGCGGCTGCCATCCGGCGACCGCCGTAGTAGACGGCGTAGTAGTCGCCGCTGAGGACGTTCTCGCTCAGTTCGACGTATCCGGTAAACGAGCCGCTCTGGAGGGTGTTGTCGACCTCCCGGAGCGGCGTCTCGTTGGTGTAGTACTTCGCCCTCGTGTCGCCGCCGCGTTCCTCCATCGCACAGAGCAGCGGCAGCGACGGGTGTGGTGCCTCGTAGCGGGTCCCCGAGGCGGTTTCGAAGTCGTCGATGTCGCCGTCGATGACGCCCACGATCCGGCCATTGAGCATAAAGAGCCACGTGCCGTGTCCCGAGACGGCACCCGAGAAATCGGCGGCAGCGAGATCGGAGAGGCCATCGAAACCGCCGCTGAACGGGCGGGAGTCCCACTCCTCGACGCGCTCTTGCGTGCGCGGGTCCATACGTCAACAAGCGGGAACCACACCAAATACGTTTCGCCTAGACTACGCCGCGAGTTAAATCTTCGATTCGGCGTCCTCGGCCAGTTCCTTCATCCGCTTGCCGATCCGGCCGGCGCTCGAGAACTCGTCTTCGCTCATCGCACTCGCTAGGGCGTTGCCAAGCACGAAAACGGCGTGTTTGTGTTCGCTCTTGGACTTGTGGACGTGCGAGGGATCGACGTCGAGTTGGCGGTAGGGATCGAACAGCGTTTCGTCGACCTCCTCGCGCTCCGAGAAGTACTCCATGATGACGACGAGTTCTTCGTGGAGCTCGAGAAGTTCGTCTTTATGCATACACACCGCTTGGAACGGTTTGAAGTTAAGCGTTGTGTGGCGAGACGTCGCAAATCCGGCTCGAGGCGTTCAGCGTGCCGACCAGCCGGGATCGTCGTTCCGGGATGCGATCGTGACCGCGAGCAGGAGGACCCAGCCGCCGAAGGCGACGGCGGCGATAAATTCCGGGACGGCAAACCACGTGTCGGTATCGGCCCCGCCGTCCAGGGAGCCTATCCACACTGCCCACGCCAGCGGATGGACGAGTCCGATGAGAATCGACGGGACGGCCAATCGGCGGTCGCCGGCCAGCGCCGCCCCGGCCCCGTAGACCCAGCCCGCGAACGGGGCGACGCCGAACACCGAAAGCGCCGCGACGGCGTGGAAACTCCGGTCGAGGTAGATGGCCGTATGCTCGAGAAAGAAGATCCCGACGCCGATCTGTCCGAGTACGGTCACCGCGAGCAATACGATGCCGGCCCGCTCGAGGCGGTTGCGACTCGCCGTCCACAGCCGCCAGGCGAAGGGGAACCCGATCAGTCCGCCGACGATCAGCCCGCCGTTGAAAAGCGGGAACGTCGGCGCGCCGTACCGGCCCATGTCCGAGAGCGCCCGCGCGCGCCAGGAGAACGTCTCGGGGGGCGCCACGAGCGTCGCGAGGAGGATGGCCCCGAGCGTGACGAGCGGGGCGGCGATGCCACAGTAGGTCGCGAGCCGTTTCGTCTCAGTCATGGGATGGCGAGGCGGGTTCGTCCGCGACGCGACCGCGGGCTCCGACGGCCTCGATCGTCGACGAGACCGGCTCCCGATCGCTCGCGGAAATCACGTTCGCGAAAGGGGTCCGAAGACGTATATATTTTCGAGGGGGTTTCGATGACGACAGGCGGTGAGATCGTCCGGTGACGGAACGCGAGTAACGGGTCCCTCGAGACGCGACCACCGCTACAAGCACGCTTCGATCGCGGTATCGAAGAACGGACGGTTTCGGCCGTCGGAGTGACTGCTGTCCAGCGGTATCAGTCGTCGGCGGCGGCGGTCGCGGCCGCGTCGGTCTCGTCCTCGCGGTGGTCGGCGGGGAACCACGCGAGGTCGTGATCGGCGGTGACGCGGACGCCGACGCGTTCGTCGAGATCGATCCGGTCGGAGTGGTTGTGCATGCACTCGATGGTTTCGCCGCCGTCGAGTTCGACCCGGTAGAGGACCGTCGGACCGAGATAGCGACGGTAAACGACCCGGCCGTCGGCCTCCGCCCCTTCTTCGGGGTAGGCCGTCACGTCGTCGGGCCGCACCAGCAAGTCGACGACGCTGCCGTCGTACTGGTGGGCGAGCCCGTTGACGTCGTCGCGGAGGACGCGCCCGAGCGCGGTGTCGACGTGGTCGCCGTGGACCTCGCCCGGGAGGAAACTGGCGTGGCCGAGAAAGCCCGCGACGAACCGCGATTCGGGCTGTTGGAAGACCCGCTGTGGGGTGTCGATCTGTTCGATGTCGCCGTCGTTCATCACGGCGACTCGGTCGGAGATCGACAGCGCCTCCTCCTGATCGTGAGTGACCGAAACCGCGGTCACGCCCGTTTCTTTGATGATCCGGCGGACCTCCTCACGCATCTCGACACGGAGGTCCACGTCCAGATTCGAGAAGGGCTCGTCGAGCAACAGCATCTCCGGCTCGGGCGCGAGCGATCGGGCGAGCGCGATCCGCTGTTGCTGGCCGCCCGAGAGTTCGTCCGGGTGGTCGTCGCCGTGGTCGGCAAGCCCGACGAGTTCGAGCAGTTCGTCGACGCGGGCGTCGCGCTCGCTCTCCGTCCAGTCTTTTAGCCCGAAGGCGACGTTTTCGCGTGCGCTCAGATGTGGAAAGAGGGCGAAGTCCTGAAAGACGACCCCGACGTCGCGTTGCTCCGGCGGAACGAACCGGCCCTCGCCGGCGACGGTGTCGTCTTCCAATCGAACTCGGCCGTCGTTGGGTCGCTCGAGGCCGGCGATCAACCGGAGCGTCGTGGTCTTCCCACAGCCGGAGGGGCCAAGCAGGGTCAAGATTTCGCCGTCGCGAACCGACAGCGACAGGTCGCCGATGACGTCCTCGCTGCCGTATCGCTTGGCGATGCCGTCGAGCTCGAGGACCGCCTCGTCGGCCGTCGGCGCTCCAGTGGGTTCCCGCGTTCCGTCCTCGGCGGCCGTAGTAAGTAGGTGTCCGTTCGCCATGGGTCCTCTCCGGCGTCTGCCGGCGTACATTCCCTTTAGGCGGCCCTAAAATACTTATAACTGCCGGTCGGCTCCCGAGCGCTGGGAGTCTAGAGTTCGACGCCGCTTGGGATCAGGCTGTGCTGGCGAAGCAGGCTGCCGTCGTCGTCGTAGACCAGAAACGTTCCCTTGTCGTAGCTGACGAACTGGTCGCCGTCGAGCGTGATCGTGACCTCGTAGCGGCCGTCGTCCTCGGCGGCCGCCTCGCCGTAGCCCCGGGCCGCGCGGATGAACTGCAGGACGTCGTCGGCGTCCTCGTTGAGTTCGAGAATGAACTCGCCGGTGACCCGG
The DNA here is from genome assembly GCF_031165565.1 of Natrinema thermotolerans. Taxonomy (NCBI): domain Archaea; kingdom Methanobacteriati; phylum Methanobacteriota; class Halobacteria; order Halobacteriales; family Natrialbaceae; genus Natrinema; species Natrinema thermotolerans. The sequence goes on from NZ_CP101873.1 coordinate 860,123, forward strand.
TTGGTCACGCTCACGACTCCCTGAGTGTCGTCCCCGAGCGGCCCCTGGAGCCGGAGTGCGACGTCGGTCTCGCTCGCGTCGAGGACGTCGCCGTCGGGGCCAGTCAGGCGCTCGCGAAGCATCGTCGCCGGGCCGGTGAAGTCGATCGATACCGATGGCTTTCGTGGTTCGCCGTCGGTTTCGACCCAGTCGATGTGCGTGACGTCTAGCGTGAAGTGCTCGCGCCTCATTCCGTACGCGGTAGTTCGGACTCCCACGGTATGAACGTAACGCACAGCAACCCGTTCATACGACGGGGTCGACGCACGTCGCCTCGCCGTCGCACGCGCTACGTCGATCGGTAATCGAAACGGCCGCCTCATTTATGCCGGTCGCGTCCGGACTGTCACGGAGCCCTGATCATGGACCAGCGGGACACGACTCCTCGAGCCGACGACGAGCCGGCGGTCGCGGGCGCGACCGATAGCGCAGCCGACGGGGCCGTCGAGGAGATCACGGAGCCGGCCGCGGGCGGCGACGCCGAGGACTCAACGATCGAGACCGCGCGGCGGGTCGTCCGACGGGTCGTCGAGACGCTCCGTGGGACGACCGTCGACGTCGGCGACTACGAGCCGGACACGCACGGGCCGCTCGTCGAACTCGACGACCCCGGTGACCTCGAGGTGATCGAACGCTACTGGGTCGACGCCCCCTTCTCGTACGTCACGATCGGCTACGATCACGAGGCCAACGAACACCGCTACCGGCCCGTCGAACCGCGGCTGCGCGATGACGAAGCGGTGCTGCTCGAGACGCTGTTCGAGGACGTCCGCGATCCGCTCCTGTATCGCGCCGAGGACGGCGACGACGTCGAATCCCTGCTCCGGGAGACGGTCCGCGAGTACCTCGAGCGCTACGGTGCCGCGGTCGACACCACGACGTTCTATCGCCTGTTTTACTACCTCTACCGGGATTTCCGGGGTTACGGCCGGCTCGCGCCGATCATGCACGACCCCCACGTCGAGGACGTCTCCTGTGACGGCTACGAGCTGCCGATCTTCGTCTATCACGACGAGTACACCGACATCGAGACCGACGTCTCGTTCGAGGCGGACGCGCTCGATCGGTTCGTCGTTGGACTCGCCCAACACTCGGGGCGACACATCTCGATCGGCGATCCGATGGTCGAGACGACCCTGCCGGACGGCTCGCGGGCCGAACTCGCGCTCGGCGAGGAGGTCACTCCCCGCGGCTCGGCCTTTACCATCCGCAAGTACGCCGACGAGCCGTTTACCCCGATCGACCTGCTCGAGTACGGAACCTTCGGCGTCGAACAGTTGGCCTACCTCTGGCTGGCGATCGAACACAACAAGAGTCTGATCTTCGCGGGCGGGACCGCCTCGGGGAAGACGACGAGCATGAACGCCGTCTCGATGTTCGTCCCGCCCCGGTCGAAGGTGGTGACGATCGAGGACACCCGCGAACTGCAGCTCTCTCACGATAACTGGCTCTCCGCGATCACCCGCGAGCGGGTCCACGAGGGGACCGACGTGACGATGTACGATCTGCTGCGATCGGCGCTGCGTCACCGCCCGGAGTACATCGTCGTCGGCGAGGTCCGCGGCGAGGAGGCGATGACGCTCTTCCAAGCCATGAACACCGGCCACACGACCTACTCGACGATGCACGCCGACTCGGTCCAGACGGCGATCAACCGCCTCGAGAGCGAGCCGATCAACGTTCCCCGATCGATGGTCCAGAGTCTCGATATCCTCTCGGTCCAGACCCTGACCCGGGCCGGCGACGGGCGCGTGCGCCGCAACAAGGTCCTCGCCGAGATCGAGGGCGTCGACCAGCGTACTGGCGAACTCGACTACTCGACGGCCTACCGCTGGGACAGCGAAAGCGACAGCTTTCGGAGCGCCAATAGCCGCGTCCTCTCGGAGATCCGCGACGAGCGTGGCTGGAGCCAGACGGAGTTGCTCACCGAACTCGAGAACCGCAAGCAGTTCCTCGAGTACCTCCGCGAGAACGGGATCAGCGACTACCGGCGGTTCACCGCCATGGTCAACGAGTACTACAGCGACACGGCGAGTGTCCTCGAGCGGATCGGGGTCGAGAGCCGGCTCGAGGCCGAAGACGGGGCCGACGAGGGGTACGGGGACGAGAACCGAACCGGAGGCGAGGACGGGCTCGCGGACGAGAGTATTCCGGCCGCCGACTCCGACGCTGCGGACTCGAGCGGGGGACCGGACGTCCCTCGGGACCGATGAGACTGGTACCCCTCCTCCCGCTGGCGCTCGCCCTGGCGTGTCTCGTCCCGATCGCGGCGGCGAGATACGTCGCCCGGGTCGATCGCGTTCTCGCCCGGATCGCGAACCGCTGCTTCGGGTCCCACGTCGATCTGTTTCGCGGCGAGCGACCGGACCGGCGGGCGGCCCTGCAGGCCGCCCAGCTCCCGACGACCGATCGCGAGTACGGGGCGACGACGCTGCTGTACGCCGCGATCGCTACCGTCGTCGGTGCCGTCCTCGGGATCTACGCCGGCTGGGGACTGCTGTCGCTGCTCGCGATCGATCCCGAGACCATCCGGGCGGCGGTCCCGGGCCCCCTCGCGTTCCTCGCGGGGCTGGCCGGCATCCCGTCGCTGTCCGCGATCGAACTCGCCGCGCTCTTGCTCGGCTCGGCGGTGACCGTCGGGGCCGTCGCCGGCGCGGGGACCTACTGGTTTCGGTGGTGGTATCCGGGCTACCTCGCGGACGGCCGTGCCCGCCGAATCGAGGCAAGTCTCCCCGCGGCCGTCGCCTTCCTCTATGCCCTCTCGAAGAGCGGGATGGCCGTCCCCGACGCGGTCCGGGTCCTCGCCGACCAGGAGGACACCTACGGCGAGGTCGCCGCCGAGTTCTCGGTCGCGGTCAGGGAGATGGACACGTTCGGCACCGACGTCATCACCGCCCTCGAGACGATGGGGCGGCGCTCGCCGAGCCCCCAGTTCCGGGAGTTTACCGAGAACCTCGTCGGCGTCCTCCGGAGCGGACAGCCCCTCTCGACGTTCCTCGAGCGCCAGTATCGAGACTACCGAGAGGAGGCCGAGTCCCAGCAAGAGAGCGCACTCGGGCTGCTCGCGACGCTTGCCGAAGCCTACGTCACGGTGCTGGTCGCCGGGCCGCTCTTTCTGATCACCATCCTCGTGGTCATCGGGATCGCCGCGGGCGAGACGTTCGGCCAGTTGCAGCTCCTCGTCTACCTGTTCCTGCCGCTTGCAAACCTCGGGTTCGTCGTTTACCTGAGTACGGTAACCGACGACCTCACGCCGGGCCGTGACGCCAGCGGAGGTGAACAGACCCTCGATCCCCCCTCGGTCGACGCCGTCCCGACCGAACGCGCTCCCGATCTGCCGGGGGCGCGACCGCATCCCAACGTCGAGCGCGTTCGGTACTACCGGCGGCTCCGCGGCCTTCGTGAGCGGCTCGGGCAGCCACTCCGAACGCTCGTCGGACGGCCGTCGCTGACGTTCGTGATTACCGTTCCCCTTGTCCTCACGGCGTTCGTCGGTCGCCACTCGCCCCTCGCGGGCGAGATCACAGTGACCGCGGTCGACGACACCATCGCGGTCGGGGCGCTGTTCGCGATCGGCGTCTTCGCGGTCGCCGAGGAGGTCCGGCGTCGCCGGCTCTCGGCGATCGAGGCCGCGGTGCCGGACCTGCTCGATCGACTCGCCAGCGCCAACGAGGCCGGCTCCTCGATCGTCTCGGCGATCGACCGCGTCCGGGACTCCGAACTCGGGCCGCTCGGCGACGAACTCGACCGCGTCTGGGCCGACGTCGAGTGGGGTGCGGACCTTCAGACCGCGCTCCGCCGGTTCGAAGGTCGCGTCGGCACCCGGTCGGTCTCCCGGGTCGTGACGCTGCTGACCGAATCGATGGCGGCCAGCGGCAACCTCGGAACGACGCTCCGTATCGCCGCACGCGGGGCCGCCGCCGACCGCCGACTCGAGCGCGAGCGCAGACAGGCAATGATCGAGTACGTGGTCGTCGTCTACGTCTCCTTTCTGGTCTTTCTGTTTATCATCGGCGTGCTGTCGGGCTATCTCCTGCCGAACCTCCCGGCCGAGGGGGCGGAACTCGCCTCGGGGACCGGCACGACCGAACTGGGCGGCCTCTCGGAGGGCGACGCCGACGCCTACGCGACGTTGTTTTACCACGCGACGCTGGTGCAGGGACTGCTGTCGGGCCTGATCGCCGGCCAGTTGAGTACCGGCGACGTCAGCGCCGGCGCGAAACACGCCGCGATCATGCTCGCACTTGCCATCGGACTCTTCACGGTCGTCCTGTAGGGCGCTGACCGGCGATGAGAAACCCTTTAGTCCTCGACGGCGGAAGCGGTAGTGGGAAGCGCACGGCCGCAAATCCGACTCCGTCGCCCGCTCTTTGGGGCGGCTTGGGATTGCGGAAGTGCAGACGAGAGCAGTACTGCCAACGGCAGTACAACGCAGCGGTCAGTGCGATTCCTATCCTCAACAATGGCACGAATGCACACCCGCCGACGCGGCTCGTCCGGTTCGGACAAGCCCTCGGCAGACGAACCACCGGAGTGGAGCGACGTCGACCCCGAAGAGATCGAATCGCGGGTCGTCGAACTGGCAGAACAGGGTCACGACCCCAGCCAGATCGGGATGAAACTGCGTGACGAGGGCGTCACCGGCACCCCGATCCCGGACGTCAAGCTGGCGACCGGGAAGAAAATAACCGAGATCCTCGAGGAGAACGACGCGCGAGCGGACATCCCCGAGGACCTCTGGAACCTGATGGAGCGTGCGGTGCGCCTGCGCGAACACGTCCAGCAGAACCAGCAGGACCACCAGAACAAACGCGCTCTGCAGAACACCGAAGCGAAGGTCCGTCGCCTGGCCGACTACTACCGCGGCGACGAACTCGAGCCGGACTTCACGTACACGCCCGAACTCGCGAAGGAACTCATCGGAGACGCCGAGTAACGCCACATGGCAACCGAGGGTCGATCCGCACCGTCGTCGTCCGCCACGACCGCGCTCGAGAGCGCCGGCTTCGTCCGGCTGATCGCGCGGGCCGACGGCGACGCCATCGCCGCCAGCGCCCTCCTCGCGAGGGCGCTTGCCGACCGTGATACGCCGTATCAGATCACCGTCGGCCGGACGATCGCCGAGCGGGCACGGCGCATGCGCGCGCCGACCGCCGACGGCGACGCCACGGTCGTCGTCGGTACCGCCGACGCGACCACCGACGAACCGATCCGGCTGCCGGCGACCGACCGACCCGCGGTACTCGAGGCCGTCGATCTCGTTCGCGACCTCGGCGCGACGCCGGACCCGGTCCTCGCACTGGCCGGCGTCGTCGCCGCCGGCGGCGACCCCGGCGCGGGCGAAAGCGAGTGGCTCCTCGAGAGCGCACTCGAGCGCGGCCTCGTCGACCGCCGACCCGGCGTCGCCGTGCCGACCGCCGACCCGGTCGACGGGCTCGCCCACTCGACGCGGCTTCACGCGCCGTGGTCCGGCGACCCCGAGGCGACGCGCGAGGCGCTCGCCGATGTCGCCGTCGATCCCGATGCGCTCGAGGCGGACGATCGCCGCGCGATCGGATCGTTGGTCGCGCTCGATACCGTCGGCGCCGACACGGCGACCGACGCCGCCGCCGAGGCGGTCGGCCGGGCGCTCCGGCCCTATGCCACACCCGAGGCCGCCGTCGCGACGCTCGGCGGCTTCGCCGACGTCCTCGCGGCACTGGCCCGGACCGAGCCTGGCACCGCAACGGCGCTCGCGCTCGGCCACGACGTCCGCGAACGGGCGCTCGAGGGCTGGCGCGATCACGGCCGCCGCGCCCACGCGGCGCTTGCCGACGCCTCGATCGACCGCTACGACGGGCTGGTCGTCGTCGACGTCGACGACGCCCCCGTCGAGACGGTCGCGCGGCTCGCGGTCGACTACCGGTCGCCGGAGCCGGCCGCCCTCGCACTCGGCGAGGACGAGGCGGCGATCGCGACCCGCGACGCCGACGCCCTCGGCGCGGCGCTCGAGGCGATCGCGCGGGACCTCGCGGATGCGGTCCCGGCGACCGACGCGGCGGAGCCCGACGCCGATGGCGGCGTCGAGTACGACGTCGGCCATCGCCGCGGCTACCTGCGCTTCGACCCCGGACTCGAGGACGAGACGATCGTCACGACAGCGAGGGAACTGCTATGAGCCGACGAGCGACGATCCGGACGACCCACGACGACGCAGCGCTGGTCGCACGGGCGCTCGAGCCGGACAACACCGACGAGATGGCGACGACGGTCGACGACGGCACGGTCGTCACGCGGATCGACCGCGGGACGACGAGCGGCCTGCAGTCGACGGTCGACGACTACGTCGTCAACCTCGCCGTCGCGATCGACGTCGCGTCGACGACACGAACCGAACAGGACGACCGACCGACGGACACGGGACCTGTGTCCGACCACGACACCGATACAACACACAATGAGTGAACGATCAGTTTCACGCGCGAAACAGGAGAAGCGGTGGTACACCGTCCTGGCACCCGAACAGTTCGACCGCCAGGAACTCGGCGAAACCCCCGCTGACGAACCGGAGAAAGTCTACGACCGAACCATCGAAACAACGCTTGGCGACCTCAACAACAACGCCAGCGAGAACAACACGAAGCTGACCTTCAAGATCACGGACGTCGGCAGCGACTCGGCCTACACCGAGTTCGTCGAGCACTCGCTGACGCGGGACTACCTGCGTTCGCTCGTCCGCCGCGGAGCCTCCAAGATCGAGGCCTACGTCACCGTCCTCACGACGGACGACTACCGCGTCCAGATCCAGCCCGTCGCCTTCACGACGAAGAAGGCCGACGCGAGCCAGGAGAAGGCCATCCGCGAACAGATGGTCGAGATGATCGAGGAGGCCGCCGAGGAGCGCTCCTTCGAGGAACTCGTCGACAGCGTCGTCGAGGGTCGTCTCTCCTCCGCCATCTACGGCGAGGCCAAGACGATCTACCCGCTGCGACGCGTCGAGATCCAGAAGACCACCCTCGAGGCCCACCCCGAGGAAGTCGCCGAAGAGGAAGCGACCGCGGTCGACGTCGAGGACTGACCGCGATCGGCGCGGCTCGTCATCGCTCGCCCGACCGAAATTTCGTATTTTGACGACGACCTGACCCGTGAGCCACCGCTCTCCTCGATCGGCTGAACCGCCGTCGTCACCGGTAGGACGCGCCGCCGCTTCGCTCGAGGTGGTCGCCGATCGCTCGAGCGAATCGCTGGCCGCTACAGTTCGACGTCCTCGGCCGAGTCGACGTCGAACCGGGTGACCTCGGGCTCGCCGGCGAGCAGTTCCGGCAGCGTGGCCTCGAACTCCTGGTAGTGGTCGCTCCGGGCGTGTGCGCCGACGGCCGCTTCGTCCTCGTAGCGCTCGAAGAAGCGGACGACGTTCGGCTCGGCGATATCGGTCGTGGCTCGGTAGTCGAGGATGCCGTCTTCGGCCTGCGATTCGTCGACGAGGTCCGCGATCAGATCGAGGGCTTCCTCGCGGCGGTCGGGATCGATCGGGAAACTCGCGTGGATAACGATCATGCCGGGCACACGGTGCGGGCGAGGCGTGATAAAGGTAGGCACACGGGCAAGGCGGGACCCCGTTTTCGGTCCGCGGCTCACTCGGTGACGACGATTTCGCCGAGCATCTCCGCTCGCTCGTGGGGAATACAGACGTAATCGTAGGTGCCGGGGACCTCGAAGGTGTGTTCGAACGTCTCGCGGGAGGAGAGGCGACCGCCCTGGTCCTCGTGCCAGGCCTCGTAGGCCGTCGCCTGGTCCTCGAACCCGCCGGTGGCGAAGTAGTCGGCCCCGTCGGGGATGCTCGACTCGAAGGCGGTCACGGTGTGATAGGCCTCGCTCGTGTTCTTCCAGACGACCGTCTCGCCGACGGAGACCTCGTAGGATTCGGGCCGGAACTCGGTCCGAGTCATGCCGATATGACAGTCCTCGCCGGTACAGGAATCGTCGTCGAACACGCTGAGCGCGGACGAACAGCCGGCCAGTCCGACAGCGGTGGCAGTGCCGACGGTAGCGAGATAGGCGCGCCGGTTCATACGGGCGCTTAGGGGACTCCCGGTATAATCACCCCGGTTCGATTCCCGGTCCGTAGGAGTAGCCTCCGCCCCGACTCGAGGACGGCCGACCCGTGGAAACGAAAACACGTAAGGGAACGCCCCGCCGACTCGGCGATATGCTCCCCCGGTTCGTCGGTCGACTCGGTGTCGCCGACACGGTGACGATCGCGAACGCCGCCCTGGGTTTCGTCGCCGTCGTCGTCGCGGCCGTCGACATCGAGCTGGCCGCCCGACTGATCCTCCTGGCGGCGATCGCGGACGGGCTCGACGGCATCCTCGCGCGCCGCTACGGCGGCACCGAGGCCGGGCCGTACCTCGACTCGCTCGCCGACGTCGCCTCCTTCGCCCTCGCCCCCGCGGTCCTCTCCTTTACCGTCGTCACGGACGGCCTCGCGGTCGATTTCGATACGGTCACGCCGGAACTGCTCGCGGTGGCCGGCGTCTGTGCGCTGTTCGTCGCCATGGCCGTCACCCGGCTCGGGATGTACACCGCCTACGACATCTCCGGGAGCTACACGGAGGGCGTTCAGACGACACTGGCTGCGACCGTGCTGGGTGCGGCGATCCTCGCCGGCGAAACCCAGCCGTGGCTCGTCCTCGGCGTCACCGGCGCGTTCTGTTACCTGATGGTCTCCCGGATCCAGTACCCCGACCTGCTCGCCCGCGACGCCGGCATCATGGGGATCGTCCACGCACTCGCGATCCTCGTCCCCGACTTCGCCGGCCGGACGTTCCCCTACGCCCTCCTGACGCTCGGGTTGGCCTACATGACACTCAGCCCCTGGTTCTACTGGGGCGACGCCGAACGCACCGGCGAGGTCGACGTGCATGGAAACGCTTAGGGCCGTCCTGATACGACCGTAGGATATGTACACCGTCACGCGTCGGCGTCGTCCCGAGGTGGAACCATGAGCGAGGACGAGGCAACTGACGACGCGGCCGAAGCGGGGGCAGACGAGCAAGAACCCGTAGACCTCGAGGCGATCCGGGAGCGCCTCGACGGACTCGCCGCCGACCTCGAGGCCCTCGAGTCGAGCCTCGAGTCGGCCGAGACCGAAGACGATCTAGACGTCGTCGAGGCCGACCTCGAGTCGTTCCGGGCGGAACTCGAGAGCGTCGAGGTGCCGGAGCCGCCGGAAACCGACGACGAGGACGAGGAAGACGAGGAGCCGGCCCCGGAAGAGGAACTCCAGGAGCAGTACGACGAGATCGAGAGCGATCTCTCGGATCTCGAGTCCGACCTCGAGGACCAGCGCGGCCCCTACGGCGAGGACGTGGTGAGCGAGATCGAGGGCGTCAGCGGGACGATCACGGGCACCCGCTGGACCGAGGAGGGCAACGCCGAGCTGATCGAAGCCGTCGATGGCTTCCTCGACGAACTGAACGGCTTGCTCGAGAGTTCGGTCACGCTGGTCAACGAGGGCGAGGACGTCTCCGAACAGCTCGATGCGACCCTCGACGACGCGGCCGACGCCGTCGCGGACGCCGGCCTCGACGCCGACGACGACGCCGAGACGATCGCCGGCCTGCTCACGGCCACCGACGATCTCGAGGGCGACGTCGACGATGCGACGGAGTGGACCGACCTCGAGATCCGCGAACAGTTGCGCCGCGAGGGCTACTACGACGTCCTCGATCACGTCAAGGACTTCCCGCCGGAGTGGCACGCGCTCAAGGTCCACGAGAAGCAGGGCAACGTCGACATGATCCTGCTTGCCCTCGAGACCTTCGACTCCGATTTCATGGAAGAACACTGCATGGAGTCGCTCGAGCGCATGGGATCACGCGCGGAACCGGCCACCGACGCAATGCTGCAGAAGGCCAACCGCCGCGATAAGGCCGCCATGCGCATCCTCGGGAAGATCGGCGTCGCCGACGAGGAGGTCGTCGAGACGCTGGTCGACTACGTCGACTCCAATCCGAACCTCCAGCAACCCGCCTTCCGCGCCCTCGGCGAGATCGGTGCCGAAGACGCCGTCGAACCGATCGCCCAGCAACTCGTCGCCGAGGAAGCCGACGTCCGCAGCTGGGCCGCCCGCGCGCTCGGCCTGATCGGCGACACCCGTGCCATCGAGCCGCTCGCGGACGTCCTCGAAGACGACGAGGCCGATCGCGTCCGAGCCAGCGCCGCGTGGGCGCTCAACCGCATCGGCACGCAGGAGGCCCTCGAGATCGTCGCCGACTACGACGACGACCGCGCCTACCTCGTCCAGGCCGAGGCCGAGAACGCCGACCTCGAGCCCGCGGCCTGACGCGGCGTCGACGGACGACCCTCTCCCCGTTCCGAACGACTCGTCCCGGAAATCGACGGCTAGTCGTCCGGCCGCTCGGGCTGTAACTGCCGGACGAGGTTCAAATGCATCAGGTGGAGGTGCATCCCGATCCCGTACAAGATGGTGCCCAGCCCGACGAACGTCAGCGGCATGAGTATCGATTCGACCGCCTGTGAGGGGCTGTCGAGGTTCGCTGGAAGCACGACACCGACGGCCAACAGAAACGCGCTCAGAATGATGAGCAATCCGACGCGGACTGCTCGGGAGTACGTCCCGATCCGTTGCAGTCGCTCTTCGATCTCCGCTCGAGAGGGTGGAGCCGTCTCGCGAGCCATGGTGTATGAGTGTCGTACTGGTCCTTCAACGCCACACCTGCATCGGAATCGGCACCCGCTCGACGGACAGCGGTCGAACGTGACTGTATTCCTCGTCGTGTCGGCCACGGGAGTCGCCTCCCACACAGACCGTCGCACGGTTCGTGCTGCGGGCCGAGCCGATTGCACCGTTCCGACAGTTTAAGTACGAACGACCGGCCAGACGGAGCGATGGATACCCGACGGGCCGCCCTCGTCGCCGCGTTCGTCTGTCCCCTCGTCGTCGGCGCCGCGATGCTCGCGGCCGTTCCCGCTACGAACGGGGCAGCGATCGACGGCGCGTCCGTCGCTCGAGCGACCACGCTCCCGGCCGCGAACGTGACGTCGCTCGCCTGCCCGCCTCGAGCGGGCGAGACGAACACCTCCGGCGCCGACACGGCGGACGAACCGCGAATCGCCGGCCTCTACCCGAATCCGACCACCGACGAGAACGTCGGCGAGTTCGTCGCCCTCGAGACGCCGCCCGACACCCGACTCGGGAACCTGACGCTGACCGACGGCCACACGACGGCCCGGCTCCCGAACGAGACGGTGTCCGGCCGGATCGCCCTCTCGATGGCACCCGACGTGACGGCGACGCTGACCGACGTTCCCGTCCGAGAACTCGAGGGCCGGCTTCGACTCGCGGCCGACGGCGACGCCCTCCGGCTCCGAAACGCGACGGCGACCGTCGACTCGGTCTCCTACGACCGGGCACCGACCGCCGAGCAATGGTATCGAACGACATCGACCGACGGCGAGGCGAACCGTGGGAACGACGGCCGGTGGTGGCCCCGCGACGCCACCTGTCTCCCCGTCTCGACGGCCGCCGTCGACGACGCCACGGCATTCGTCCTCCCCGACGGTCCCGGGGTCCCGCGGGAGACGATTCGAACCGCCGAGGATCGGCTCCTGCTGGCCGGCTACACCGTCACCTCCGAGGCGATCGCCGCCGACCTCGTGGCGGCGGCCGACCGCGGCGTCGAGGTCGCGGTCCTCCTCGAGGCGAGTCCGGTCGGGGGAACGCCCGCGGCGACCGAGGGCGTCCTCGAGACGCTCGCGGACGGCGGCGTCGAGGTGCGCGTCATCGGCGGCGAGGACTCGCGATACCGGTACCACCACCCCAAGTACGCCGTCGCCGACGATCGCCTGCTGGTCACCACCGAGAACTGGAAGCCGTCCGGTGTCGGCGGCGAGAGCAATCGCGGCTGGGGTATTCGCCTCGAGTCCGAACCCCTCGCGGCCGACCTCGCGACCGTCTTCCACGCGGACTTCGCGGGCCGGGACACGACCGTGGGCGCGGCCTATCGCAGGAACACGACGTTTACCGACGACGGGCCGGTCTACTCCTCGTCCGCTCCCGAGTATCCCACGACCCACGAGCCGACTCCGGTGCCCGTCGAGTCGGCCGAACTCCTGCTCGCACCGGACAACGCCGACGCCCGGCTGACGGCGATGCTCGAGAACGCCAACGAGGAGATCCTCGTCCTCCAGCCGTCGATCGCCGACGACGTCTCGCTGCTCGAGGCCACGCTCGAGGCCGCCCGCCGTGGGGTCGAGGTCCGTATCCTGGTCGGCTCGGCGCGGTACAACGCCGCGGAGAACGAGGCGCTGGCAGCGGATCTCGAGCAGATCGCCGACCGCGAGAACCTGCCGCTCGAGGTTCGACTCGTCGGTGACACGGACCGCTTCGAGAAGATACACGCGAAAGGGATCGTGATCGACGGCGAGACGGCGGTCGTCGGCAGCGCCAACTGGAATTCGAACTCGCTCGAGAACAACCGGGAGGTGTTAGTGGCGCTTCACGGCGAGGCGGTCGCCGACTACTACGCGACCGTCTTCGAGTCGGATTGGGCGGGTGACTCGTGGTCGTTCCCGATCGGTGCCGGCGTCGCGGTCGCGGTTGCACTTGCTGTCGCCGCGGTCGTCGGCCGGCGCTATGTCAGGTTCGGGGACGAGTCGGCCGTGGAGAACGAGTCGGCCGTGGACCCGGTCACGCCGGACGCGAACGACGAGGACTGAGCCGGCTCAGTCGGCGTGGCCGCTGGCCTCGAGTTCGAGCAGCTCACAGCAGTCCTCCTCGGCGTCGAAACAGTCGGGACACTGGTCGGGTCGGTCGATGATCGTATCGAGCCGCTCCGCGACGGTGTCGTCGATGACGCTCTCTAGGGCGCGGGCCTCGTCTTTGAACTCCTCGACCTCGAGGACGTTCGCGAGGAACCGCTCGATGATACAGTAGGTCTGGAGGGCGTCGTGGGCGCGCTCGAGCCCCTCGTTGGTCAGACTCGCGCCCTTGTACTTCTCGTGGTCGACTAGCTCGCGGTCCTCGAGCTTGCCGATCATCTCGTTGACGCTGGCCGGGCTCACCTCGAGCAGGTCCGCGAGCGTACCGGTCGATGCAGGCCCGTCCTCGATGCGCTGGGCCAGATAGATCGCCTTGAGGTATTGATCTGCAGTGTTCATGCCGTCCCTCCGTCGGTGTGTGACACGTCGGTTCCTCGCCGGCAGTCTCGCGGCCGGGCGTCGATACGCGTCATGGACGATGTCGCCGACTCCGCGGCCGTTCCAGCCCCGGTCGAGGTGACGATCGCCCCGATCATGCTCGCTGCTCCATAATTGCGGTCACTTCCTCGACGCCCTCCTTTTCCTCCTCGCGGATGCCGTATAGCGTCTCGAGGAGTCGCTCGCGGTCGACCGCGAACTCGGAGTCGGAGGCCTCGATCGCCTCGATCAGGTCGTCGTAGAACTTGTAGGCGGTCTCCTCGTTTGCGAGCTGGTCATAGAGGACGCCGTCCGTGTCCTCGGGCGGTCCGTACTGGGCGTCGACTAAGGCGTTTATCTCCTCGTATCCGACCGTTTCGGCCTCGAGATCGTCGATCAGCGCCTCGAGTCGCTCGCGGTGGTCGGCCGACTCCGTGGCGGCCTCCGCGAGCAACTCCTCCACCTCCTCGTCGACCGTCGCCCGCTCGTCGGGCGGGAGCGACTCGATGTGGTGGGCGGCGCGTGACTCGACGAGTTCCTCCAGCACGACCCCGATCTGTAGCAATCGGGTCAGCTGGTGGTCGCTCGAGACACGCTGTCCCAGACTCATATCACGACAAGGGAGCCGTGGTTACTTAGTCGTCTCGGAGCGCGGACGTCGAAAACGCGGCAAAACGACGGTCGGTCGGTGGCGATCAGTCCCGCTTGCGGAGTCGCGCGCCGATCAGCTCCTCGAGGTCCTCTCGGAGTTCGTCGACGTCGATCTCCGCGAGAACGGGCACGAAGAAGCCCTCGACGAGCATGTTTCGGGCCGCGCGGGGGTCGACACCGCGGGAGGTCATGTAGAACAGGTCCTCCTGATCGATCTGGCCGACCGTCGCGGAGTGGCTGGCCTCGGTGTCGTGGTTGTTGATGATCAGCTTCGGGGAGGCGTCGGCCTCGCTCTCGTCGGAGAGCATCAGCGTGTTCTCGCGCTGGTAGGAGCTGGTGTCCCACGCGTCGGAGCCGACGTCTTGGACGCCCTCGTAGACCGAGCGGGCAACGTCGTCGGTGACGCCGCGGGTCACGAGGTCGGCCGTCGTGTGTTCCGCACGATGCCAGACCTTCGCGTCGAGGTCGAAGTGCTGGTCGTTGTGGCCGTAGAAGGCGCCGACGATCTGCGTTTCCGAGGAGTCGCCGCGCAGCTCCGTCGAGACCTCCGTCTTCGTCAGCTGGGTGCCGAGGTTGCCCTCGATCCAGTCGATCGTGGCGTAGGTGTCAGCGACGCCGCGCTTGAGCGTGAAGTTGTAGGCCTCCTCCGAGAGGTTCTGGAGGCTGCCGTACTGGACGTAGCTGTTCTCGCCGGCGGCGACCTCGACGATCCCGCTGTAGTACTGCTCCTCGGCCTCTTCGCCAGTCGACTGGCGCTCGAGGATCGTGACCGAGGACGACTCCTCGGTGACGACGAGCGTGTAGTTAAACAGCGAGCGGGAGTTCTGTTCGGTCCGGACGGTGACGTCCTCGGCGTCGACGCCCTCGGGGACGTAGATGACCGTGCCGGTGCTAAACAGCGCCGTGGAGAGCGCCGTCAGGTAGTTCTCCTGAGGGTCGACGATGCTGCCGAAGTGGTCCTGCAGGAGGTCCTCGTGTTCCTGGACCGCGTCGGCCCACGAGAGGACCTCGGCCTCCTCGGGGCCGACCTGGTCCTTGTCCTCGGCCGCGTTCAGCGGATCGACGAGGGACTCGAAGTCGAGTTCGTGGAGGTTCGTCCAGTCCCGACCCGGCGTCCGGATGACGTCGGGCATCTCGAGGTCCTCGAGCGCCGCGAGCGCCTCGAGACGCGTCTCGAGGAGCCAGTCGGGCTCGTCGAGGTCGCCCGAAATTTCGCGTACCTGTTCCTCCGTCAGATTGGCGTGTACCTGCGTACTCATATTATCCGAGGCTCCCCTCCATCTCGAGTTCGATGAGGCGGTTGAGCTCGACCGCGTACTCGATCGGCAGTTCCTCCGTGATCGGCTCGATGAAGCCGGCGACGATCATCTTCTTGGCGTCGTCGTCGTCCAGCCCGCGGGACTGCAGATAGAAGATGTCCTCGTCGCCGATCTTGCCGACGGTCGCCTCGTGGGCGACGTCGACCTTCGACTCCTCGATCTCCATGTACGGCATGGTGTCCGAGGTCGACTCGTTGTCGAACATCAGGGCGTCGCACTCGACGGCGGTCGAGGCGTTCTCGGCGCCGTCGGCGATGTGGACGAGGCCGCGGTAGTTGGTGCGGCCGCCGTCCTTGGAGATCGACTTGGACTCGATGGTCGAACTCGTCTCGGGCGCGTTGTGGTAGACCTTCGCGCCGGTGTCGATGTCCTGGCCTTCGCCCGCCAGGGCGATGGTGATGTGGGTGTCGGTCGAGCCGCGACCCTTGAGGATGGTACACGGGTAGAGCATGGTCACTTTCGAGCCCATGCTGCCCGAGACCCACTCCATCGTCCCGTTCTCCTCGCAGATGGCGCGCTTGGTGTTCAGGTTGAACGTGTTCTTCGACCAGTTCTGCACGGTCGAGTACTGAACGTGAGCGTCTTCGCCGACGAAGACCTCGACGCCGCCGGAGTGGAGGTTGTGGGTCCCGTACTTGGGCGCGGAACAGCCCTCGATGTAGTGGACCTCGGAGCCTTCCTCGGCGATGATGAGCGTGTGTTCGAACTGGCCCATCCCTTCCGAGTTCATCCGGAAGTAGGCCTGCACCGGCATCTCGACAGTGACGTCCTCGGGGACGTAGACGAACGACCCGCCGGACCAGACGGCCCCGTGCAAGGCGGCGAACTTGTTGTCGCTCGGGGGCACGCAGGTCGTCATGAAGTGTTCTTTGACGAGCTCGGGATGTTCGCGGACGGCCTCATCCATGTTACAGAAGATGACGCCTTTCTCCTCCCACTGCTCTTGCATGTTCTGGTAGACGACCTCGGACTCGTACTGGGCACCGACGCCCGAGAGGGCGTTCTTCTCCGCTTCCGGGATGCCGAGCTTGTCGAAGGTGTCCTGAATCTCGTCTGGCAGCTCCGTCCAGTCGTCGACGCCTTCGCGTTTGTCGACGTCCGGTCGGATGTAGGGAATGATCTCTTCGACGTCCAGTTCGGAGAGGTCGGGCATGCCGGGCCAGTCGGACGGCATCGGCATGTTGTGATACTGCTCGAGCGCACGGAGACGCCGCTCGAGCATCCAGTCGGGCTCGTCCTTGTCCTCGGAGATCATGCGGATGACCTCTTCGGTCAGGCCTTTGCCGGATCTGACGGCGGAGTTCTCCTCTTTCTTGAACTCGAACCGGGCCTCAGTGTCTGTCTCTTTTAGGTGGTCTTGATCGGAACTCATTGGTTGATGTAGTTGTGGTTACGGCTGTAGCGTTATTACGGTTGTTCTAGTCGAATCCGGTTACGCGGTGCCGTAGACGTCTTCGCGGACCCAGTCGTACCCCTTGTCCTCGAGCTTCTCGGCGAGTTCGGGACCGCCGCTCTTGGCGATCTGGCCGTCGAGCATCACGTGGACGTGATCGGGCTCGACGTAATCGAGGATGCGCTGGTAGTGGGTGATCTGCAGGATGCCGGTGCCCTGCTCGTCGCGCAGGGCGTTGATGCCCTCCGAGACGTCCTGCAGGCGGTCGATGTCGAGCCCGGAGTCGATCTCGTCCAGCACGGCGACCGAGGGCTCGAGGATGGCGGCCTGCAGCACTTCGTTTTGCTTCTTCTCGCCGCCGGAGAAGCCGGCGTTGAGATAGCGCTGGGCGAACTTCTCGTCCATCTCCAGCTGCTCCATCTTCTCCTGGAGGATGCCCTGGAACTCGGCGACGCCGACCTCGCCCTCGTCCGCGGGGCCTTCCATCGGCGAGTTCTCGAAGCCTTCGTCGTCTTCCGCTTCGTCCTCGTCATCCTCGTCCTCGAAGAGTTCCTCGCGCTCTTCGATCTTGGCGTTCAGCGCCGTGCGGAGGAAGTTCGTCATCGTGACGCCCTCGATCTCGGCGGGGTACTGGAAGCCGAGGAAGATCCCGAGCGCGGCACGTTCGTTGGGTTCGAGATCGAGCAGGTTCCAGGTGCGCTGGTCTTCGTCGATCTCGATGTCCTCGCCGAACTCGTCGTCCTCGAGGTGGAGGAGAACCTCGCCCTCGGTGACCTCGTAGGCGGGATGACCGGCGATGACTTTCGCGGTCGTCGACTTCCCGGAGCCGTTCGGGCCCATCAGGGCGTGGATCTCGCCCGACTGGACCTCGAGGTCGACCCCCTCGAGAATCTGCTCGTCGCCCTCCGCCACTTCCGCGTGCAGGTTGGATAGTTCGAGACGTGCCATAGTACTCTGTCACTCGAACGGTGGGCCGTATGACTGATAACGGTTTCGTATCCAATTGGATACAGTCTCGCATTAGCAAAATAAGTTTCCCATTCGAAAACCAGCCTTTGGGTAGATGGAGAAATACCGCCATATAGACCCCTGTTCACCGGTGGGATCGGCAGGGCCACAGGAACGGATTACGGGGCTGTTCGAACCCCGAAGACGGCGGAGAAACTCGTCGGAACGGCTGTGATAAGAAGCGACGACCGGGACCGAGGCGTCCCGGCGCGCTACATAAAGGAGTCGAGACCTTTCTGTTCCTGGCCGTTTTTCACTTCGTCCCACGAGATGTCCAGTGCTTCGAGGATGCGCTCGATCGGCCCCTGCAGGGTCTTCTCGAGCATCTTCTCGTAGTCGACCGCGAACGCCTCGGGGATCTGGTCCTCGTACTCGAAACAGATCACGTCGGGATCGCGCTTGAACGCACCGTAGAGCGGGTCAGTCCGGGCGTCGAACCCTTCTTCCGCCTCGAGTCGCTCGAAGAACGAGGGATCGACCCGCTCGAGATAGAGCCGCTTGGGCTTGCTGCCCCGCTGGAAGTTGGTGCCGAGCAGCAGGTTGGCATACTTCGCGCCGCGGACTTGTGCCGTGTCGGTGTCGTAGTTGTCGAGTCGCTTGCCGATCCCGCCCGGGATGGCGATCTCCTCGAGGGCGATCTCGCCTGCCAGCACGTCCTCGATGACGCCGTTGACGTATTCCTTGGCACCCTCGATGTCGCCCTCCCGGACGATCATCTCGATGACGCGGTGCTGGACCTCCTTGGTGATCGGCGCGATATCGGAGCGCTGGTACTCGAAGCCGACGATGTCGACGTCGTTGACGTCTTTGCCTTCCTTCCAGGTGATGTGGCCCGCGTAGCGTTTCTTTTTGCCCGCCTGGAAGAACCGCCGGTAGAGTTTTTCGAACTCGATCTGGAAGCGGTGTTCCTCGGCGTTTAGATCCTTCTGCGCGAAGTCGTCGTAGCGACCGTTGATGTACTCCTCGATCTCGAAGGACTGCTCGAGCGCGTCGTCCTTGGGTACGTCGGGGCCTAACTCGAGCATGACTGAGTCAGTATCCCCATACGTAACTTGATAATTGAGTTCGTTTGCGGCTGTATCCGTGAACTCGATCACTTCGCGGCCAGTAGCCGTGATTGCGGATGCCGCCTCTTTATCGTATAGACGGAATTGTTCCCACCCCGATACTCCGTAAAGCGAGTTCATGATAACCTTTACCGCGCCCTGCTGACGGTCGTACTGTTCGTACTCGGGCGAGCCGGGTTCGTGCTGGTCTCGCAGTTCCTTTTTCTCTTCGCGCTCGGCGAGCAGTTCCGTGATCATCTCGCGGTTGACGCCGTCGGGTTCCTTCCGGAAGTGGGTCCCCGTCGGCGCAACGTAGGTCTCCCCATCGTACTCGTCGGGGTCGACTTTCGTCTCCGGGGAGGCGTTGATCGTCGTCATACACATCGGGTACAGCGACTTCAGGTCCAGTACGGTGACGTTCTCCTTGACGCCCGTGATGGGCTCGAACACCGCGCCACCCTCGTATTCCTCGCCGGCCTCCTGTTGCCCCTTCGAGGGCAGCGCGAAGCGGCCGTGGGCCTCGTGGAGGACGTACATGTCGACCGCATCGCCCGGCGTCGGCGCGTCCTCGAGTTTGCAGCCGACGAACGCCCGCACTTCGTCCCAGAAGGGGATGATCTCCTGCTGTCGGTCGAGTTCGACACAGAGTTCGACGTCCCGGAGGTTGTACGCGAGCAGTTGGGTCGGGTCCTCCTCCCAGAGGTCGCCGATGTCGCCGGCGTAACGCTCCTTGCCGACGCCGAGTTCCGCCTCGCCGACTGCATCGAGCCGGTACGAGTCCAACTCGGAGAAGACCATCCGCTGATAGCCATAGAGCAGGTCGAAGACGACGCGACCCTTGATGTCCGGGCCGCCCCAGTTGCTGCGCCAGACTTCGTCGACGCGTGAGAGCCGATCGATCGAGAGGTCGTACTCGTGGTGGGAGCCGGCGAGTTCCTCGAGGCGGTCGAGGAAATAGGGCGCGTCGAAGTCCTCGAAGTTCCAGCCGGTCAGTACATCGGGGTCGGTCTCGTCGACGTACTCGATGAAGGCCTCGAGCATGGCCTCCTCTTCCTCGAAACTGCGGACCTCGTGGTCGATCTCGCCCTCGATCGGGTCGTAGTCGTCGATCTCGGCCGGAATCTCGCCGTCGCCGATCGGGGCCTCGTAGAGCCACATCACGTACTCGTCGCGGTAGGAGTCGTGGCTGGTGAGACAGACGATCGGCTCCTCGCCGTCCTCGGGAAAGCCCGACCGGTCGTCGACCTCGATGTCGAAGGTGTTGATGCGGGGGTCGGCGTCGACGTCGACCGGTTCGACCTCGTCGTGGGGGACGACCAGCGAGTCGTCCTCGGCCCGTCGTTCGGGCACCCGCATTCCGCTGCGGATGTCCTTGTCGATCAGAAAGCGGTTCGGGAACAGGATGTCGGCTTCGTAGTGTTCGAAGTCGTCGCGGACCTGCCCGACGTCGCGGGGGGTCTGGCCGAAGATTTTGGTGAGTCTCTCCCCCCGGATGCTCTCGTAGGGGTCGCCGTCGTGGTCGTACTCCCTGCTGCCGGTCAGTCGGTCGTATTCCTCCGCCGGCGGTCGCTCGAGGCTCTCCGTCGGCGCGTAGAAGTAGGGTTTGAAACCGACGATCTGGACGTGTTCGAGTTCCTCATCGGGGGTACGCCCGAACACGTGCATGATGGGTCGTTCCTCGTCGCCGTAGCCGACGATGGTGTAGTCGACCTGCATCACGGCGAGTTCGAGATCGCCCTCGGATTCGGGGAGGGTTTCCTCGACGACGTCGATCACCTCCGCGGCGTCGCTACCGCCGTTGCCGGCGACGGCGACGGCCTCTTCCTCCGGCCGGTCGTCGGCTGCCTCGGAGTCGCCGCTGAACTCCGTGAGTCCGGTCTGGCCCGCCTCAGTCATGGTACTCCGGTTGGCAGTCGCCGGATAAAAACCCCTGCAATCCCCGCCCGCGAGGGGCTCGCGGCGGGTCGTTCGGAAGCGGTCGGCCATTGCGAACAGTCACGCGTAGGGCACGGTCTCGTCGGACCAGCGAGACGGCGTTCGGGGGAACACTTGCGGGGGCAACAAGACATATAACGTGGTAACACTTAGCATGGGATCAGGTGATCGATGTGTCCACCTACCTAAACGACGACGCGACGGACCGGCGCGAACCGAGTAGCCAGCCGGCGGGGACTGCGACCATCGAGTCCTACGAGACCGAGGACGGCGTCGTCTTCTATGACGCCGAGAACCCGCTCGCTTGGGTGGAAACCTCCCGGACGCTCACCCTCGAGGAACTGGCCTAAGCCGTCCGCGAAGCGAACGCTTTTCCTTCCACTGCCCGACGATCCGCCTGTGGTCTTCGACCGGACCGAGAACGAGCCCGACGAGTGGGACCCCGAAGAGGAGTACTACGACCCCGACAGCGACGGGTTGACCATCCCACAGGTGTCGGGAGACGACGGTCCGGACGATCTCGACGACCTCTCGAGCGCGATCGACCCCCCCGAAGTGGAGATGGGGGAAACGGACGCATCCGCGGACCTCCTCCAGACCTTCTGGGCGCTCGTGTTGGTCATCAACGCCGCGGTACTGGCCGTCTCGCTCGGTCTCTTGTTCCTGCTGTTCGAGGGGGTCTCGACCCGCGCGGGCGCACTGGTGGTCGCCGGCCTCGTCCTGCTGGGGTTCGCCGTTCGACGATACAGACGGTTCCGAGCCGACGATTCCGGCGATCTCGACGACGGTTCCGACGCCGAAACGCCACCGGAATCCGACGGCGGGGGTTCCGACGCCGGGACGGCGTCCGACGACGAGGACTCCGAGGCGACGACCCGGTCCGACGATGCGGCCGAAACTACTTCAGGGTCGGTGACCCAACGCCAGTCACCGAACGGAAACGACCGCTCATGAACACAGTCGAGGACGACACCGGAAAGCGGTACCTGCTTCGCAAACGCTCCGAGGACGCGAGTCTGGTCCGCGATCCCGAAACCGGCAACGAGTGTTACATCCGAAACGACCGCCTCGAGGCCGTCGACCAAACGGCCCTCGAGACGGCGGCGCAAAGCGTCCCAGACCCGGTTCTCACCTTCCTGACGAACGTTCACGACGCGGAGACGCTTGGCCTCCTCATCGAACTCGCAGAGCGGGGGCCGCTCGGGGTCCGGACCCTGCTCGACGCCTACGACTTCTGCGAGAGCGACCTACACGGCCGCCTGACGGTCCTCTCGGCCGCCGGCCTGCTCGAGGAGGCCGAGATCGCGGGGGAACGGGGGTATCGAGTGACTGCGGACTGCGAGACGGCGCTCGAGGCGATCCGACCGGCTGTCGAGTCGACGGCCGAGTCGGACGGCGACACCGCCTGAGCCGCAGGCCCCGTTTCCTCAGTCCGACGCGAGCAGTTCCGACTCGGGCGGCTGGCCACGCTCGAGTCGCGAGCGGTTCGACGTGGCGTCCTTTTCGACGCGGACGAGCGAGTCGGCCGCGCCGACGAGTTCTTCGTCGTGGCTGACGACGACGATCTGTTCGACGCCGAAGTCGTTGCGCATCGACTCGATCAGCGAGACCAGTTGCGTGACGTGGCCCGAATCGAGGAAGACCGTCGGCTCGTCTAAGATCAGCGGCGGCATCGGTGCCGATCCCTCGACGCCCTCCGCGAGCAGCCGATAGATCGCACACCGCAAGCTGAGGTTGAACAGCGCCCGCTCGCCGCCCGAGAGCTGTTCGGGCTCTAAGGCTTCGCCGTCTTTCTGATAGACCGTCAGTCGGTAGTCGCCGTCCAGATCGATCGCCGCGTAGGAATCGTTCTGGTAGACCAGCTCGAAGGTCTCGTTGAGCAACCGCTCTAACGTCTCGACGTTGCGCTGGCGCAGTTCCGCCCGCAACTCGCCGTAGGTGGTCTGGAGCGTCTCGGCCTCCTCGTACAGCGACTCGAGGCGTTCACACCGTTCTTCGACGGTTTCGAGTTCCTCGCGTCGTTCCTCGAGTTCCGCGATTTCGTTCTCGACGGCACCGATCGCGTTCTGAATCTCGTCGCGCTGGGCCTCGAGTTCGTCGAGTTTCCCGTCGACCTTGTCGATGTACTGCTCGGCGTTGGCCTTGTCCTCGCGGGCGGTCTCGACG
The DNA here is from genome assembly GCF_031165565.1 of Natrinema thermotolerans. NCBI lineage: Archaea > Methanobacteriati > Methanobacteriota > Halobacteria > Halobacteriales > Natrialbaceae > Natrinema > Natrinema thermotolerans. The sequence goes on from NZ_CP101873.1 coordinate 882,859, forward strand.
CGGTCCTCGTCGAACTCCGACTCGAGGTCGCGCTTGCGGTCGCGCTTTTCCGAGAGCGTCTCGCGGCGCTCGTCGTTCATCGTCTCCCAGTCGGCTCGCCGCTCGCGCAGGTTCTCGATCTCCGTCTCGAGAGCGGCCTGCTCGTCGGTAATCTCCGAGATACGCTCGAGCGTCTCGAGGGTCTCTTTGATCTCCCCCCGCTCGGTGTTGATCTCGCCGAGTTCCGCCCGGGCATCGGCGACCTCGTCCTCGCGGTCTGTGGCTGCCGCCCGTTTCTCCTCGGCCTCGGCCTCGTACTCCTCGGCGTCGTCACGGAGCCGATCGCGCTGCTCGCGCCGGTCCGCGAGGCTCTCGCGTTTTTCCTCGAGCAGTTGTTCGATGTTGTCCCGGTTTTCCTCGAGCCGGTCGACCCGCCGCTCGGCGTCTCGCAGTTCCTCGGCGCGGTCGACCCGCTCGTCTATCTCGTCGCGCTCGGTCTCGAGAGTCGCCCGCTCGGCTTCGAGGTCGGCGAGTTCCTCCCGGCGATCGCCAAGGACATCCACGTGCGGTGAGTCCTCGACCGGCTGGCCGCACTCGGGACACTTCCCTTCCTCGAGCAGCCGCTCGCCGTCCTCGATCGCGTTCTCAGCAGTCCTGATATCGGCGGTGATGTCGTTGATTCGCGAGACCAGTTCGTCGCGCTCGGTCTCGAGGTCCTCGAGGTACGATTCGGCCGCGCCGAACTCGACCGGCGCATCGTCGAACGTCGCCTGCGCGGATGCGATCTCGTCGTCGAGGTCGTCGAGTTTCGCCTCGCGCTCCGCGATCGCGTTCTCGTCGGCCTCGATCTGTGCCTCGAGGTCGTCGGCCTCCGTCCGGGCCGCTTCGGCGTTTTCCTCGAGGTCGTCGGCCTCCTCACGGAGCCGCTCGACCTCGTTGTTCCCCTCCGTGATCGTCACGCGAACGTCCTCGAGTTCGTCCCGGAGTTCCTCGTCGCGGTCCTCGAGGTCGTCGATGTGGTCCTGAACCACTTTTTCGTCGGGTTCGTCGACCTCGAGATCGACGGCCGCAACGAGGTCGGCACGCTCGTCTGCGAGTTCTTCGCGTCGGTCTCGGATCTCGCTGATCTCGTCGCCGGCCTCGTCGCGCTTGCGCTCGGTGTCGCTGATCTTCGAGCGCAACTCCTCGATCTCCTCGTCGAGCGTTGCGATCTCCTCGCGGGTCTCCTCGTGCCGTTCGAGGACGTCCACGGCGGCTTCCAGGGTTTCCTGGGCCTGCTCGCGCTGTGTCTCGTAGTGATCGATCTCCTCCGCGACGTCGTTCCGGCGGGACTCGAGGCTGTTCAACCGCTCGTGGAGGTCCTTCTTTTCTTTCTCCTGAACCTTTCGTCGGACGTTTTCGAGGATCTCCCGCTGGCCATCAAGCACCGTTTTGACGCCGAGTCGGGCCTCGCTGGCCCGTTCGCGGTAGTCCTCGAGCGCGCCCAGTTGAAGGAGATCGTCGATCATGTCCTGGCGGTCGCTCGGCGAGGCGTGGATGAGCTTGTTGACCTCGCCCTGGCGGACGTACGCGCAGTTGACGAACGCTTCGGCGTCCATCCGCAGGAGTTCAGTCACTTTCCGGCGCACGTCGCGAGCGCCCTCGTAGGTCTCGGTGGGCGTCTCGAGGACGCACTTGGTCGTGGTCGCGCGGTCGCCGCGCAGTTTGAGCCGGCGCTTGACGTGGTACTCGCGGTCGTCGTGGGTGAACCACAGTTCGACCTCGGCTTCTTCCTCGCCGGTCGTGATCACGTCGTCGAGGGTACGGTCGTCGAGGGCCTTCGAGCCGTAGAGCGCGAAGAAGACCGCCTCGAGCAGCGTCGACTTCCCGCTGCCGTTGACGCCGTGGACGACGGTGACGCCGCGCTCGAGCGTCAGGTCGGCGTCGCCGTAACACTTGAAGTTCAGCAGGCGAACGCGGTCGACCCTCACGCGAAATCACCCAGCGAGGCGGTGTCGACGTCAGCGTCGGCGTCGTCGTCCGTTCGGGCGTCTCCCTCTCCGGACCCGTCGGCCGCGTCGGCGACTGTACCGTCCTCGTCGGTGGCCGCTCCACCGTCGCCGTCGGCGGCCGTCGGCTCCGTCTCACCGTCGGCTTCGCCACCGCTCGAGTCGGCCTCTTCAGTGTCGAGTTCGTCGGCGACCGTCGTCACGTCGTCGTCCGCGGGTTCCCGGTCGGGCGCGGGCTCGAGCGCCGATGCGTCGTCCTCGAGGAGGTCCCGGACCCGGCGTTCGACGCGCTCGCGGACGTTCGCGTCGGCCAGGTCGTCGGTGCGAACGGTCTCGTCGATCTCGAGAGCGGCGTCGCTCAGGCCCAGTTCGCGCACCCGCTCGCGGACGGCGGCGTCGGGATCGGCGAAGCTCACCGAGACGTCCTCGTCCTCGTCGGGTAGCTCCCGGCGGTCGTTGACCCGAGCGACCAGCGCCCCGCGATCGATCGCGAGTTCCTCGATCGCGGCGGGGGTGATCGGCCGGCCCTCGCCCTCGACGGTGACGATAACGACCGCGTCCGCGAGGTCGTGCTGGCGGACCCGCTCCTGAACGCGGTCGACGCCCTCGCCTTCGGCCAGGTCCACGTCGACGAAGACGAACTCGCGGGTGTCGGTCAGCCCGCGGCGACTGATCGCGACCTCGTCGTCGAAATCCACGAGGTTGTAGCCCCGGTCCTCGCGCTCGCTGGCGCTTGCCCGCTCAGTCGACCCGCAGTAGGTGATCCAGGTGTCGCGCACCTCGGCGGTATCCGGTTTGTGGTTGTCCCCCAACAGGACGGCGTCGAAATCGACCGTCGACGCCGCGAGGACGGTGTCCGTATCCCAGTCCGCGTGCGCGAACGGTTCGAAGAGACCGTGGCTCACGAGAGTGGCGTGGTCGGCCTCGGCGGGGACGGGATCGAACTCGTACTCGAGGTCCTCGCGCCGGGACCTGGGGACGAAGTCCAGGCCGTAGACGGCGACGTCGTCGACGACGACCGGCTCGGCACCGAGCCGCGTCGCGAGGCCGAGATCGGCGAAGAGATCGAGCCACTGAGCGTCGCGTTTCGACTCGTGGTTGCCGACGACGGCCAGAAAGGGGATGTCGGCCGCCGAGAGCGTTCGGAGGATTTCGACGGTGCCCTGCAGATCGACGAGGCTCGGCCGGCGGTCGTGAAAGAGGTCGCCGGCGTGGATCACCGCGTCGACGTCATCGGCGACGGCGTCCTCGACGACCGAGCGGAAGGCCTCGAGGAAGTCCCGGCGTCGCTCGGGCGAGTTGTACTGCTGGTACCCGATGTGGGTATCGCCCGTATGGATAACCCGCGTCATTGGCCAGTCGTTGGCGAGCCCGCCCTAAAGGGGTTCTGTAACCGAAGTGAAAGTGAAAACGACAGGGCACACGAGACGCTGACAGCACGGTGGATCGCCACACGGGTGATCGCGACCGATGCCGAAAATCGGTGCCGAGGAGAACTGCTCGAAGAAGGACTGCGTCGTTACGACTGAATGTCGAGGCTGTACAGGCGCTTTCGCGCGTCGGAAAAGGAAAAGCGCGAGTCGATGACGTTTGCCTCGTCGAGTCGGTTCAGGGCGTATCGAACCGTCCGCGAGGGCAACAGCGTCTCGTCGGCGAGCTGTTGCTGAGTCATCGTGTCGTTGTACTCGAGGACCTTCGCGACGAGTTTCGCACTCGGGGGCAGGTCTCGGACGTCATCCCACGTTCCGCGCTCGTTGGTCTCCTGTCGAAGCGGCTCTGAAGCACTCATCTTACTCCTCCATTCCGAATACGGGGTAATAATATTTTCTATTCCGATTAATGTCTAACAGTTATACTCCGAGTTGAGTGCACCTACCCGAAGTCTCTTAAGAACCAACACCCAAAGGTCGGGTGATGAGCGACACCGTGGACGACGTCGACCTCCCATACGACGAGGACGAGGCGTCCCAACAGGAGAAAATCCAGGCGCTCGAGGAACGGCTGGAGATCCTCGAGGCGCAAAACGAGGAGATGCGCGACAAACTCCTCGACGCCAACGCCGAGAACAACAAGTACCAGCAGAAACTCGAGCGGCTCACACACGAGAACAAGAAGCTCAAGCAGTCCCCGCTGTTCGTCGCCACCGTACAGGAAGTCACGGAGGAGGGCGTCATCATCAAACAGCACGGGAACAACCAGGAGGCCCTGACCGAGGTCACTGACGAGATGCGCGACGATCTCGAACCCGACGCCCGGGTCGCGGTCAACAACTCGCTGTCGATCGTCAAGCCCCTCTCGAACGAGACCGACGTCCGCGCCCGTGTGATGGAAGTCACCGAGAGCCCCGAGGTCAGCTACGAGGACATCGGCGGGCTCGAGGAGCAGATGCAGGAGGTCCGCGAGACCGTCGAGATGCCCCTCGAGAAGCCCGAGATGTTCGACGACGTGGGCATCGACCCGCCCAGCGGCGTTCTCCTCTACGGGCCGCCGGGGACGGGGAAAACGATGCTCGCGAAGGCCGTCGCCAACCAGACCGACGCCACCTTCATCAAGATGGCCGGCTCGGAACTGGTCCACAAGTTCATCGGCGAGGGCGCGAAGCTGGTTCGAGACCTCTTCGACGTCGCCCGCGAACACGAACCCGCGGTCATCTTCATCGACGAGATCGACGCCATCGCGGCAAAGCGAACGGAGTCGAAGACCTCCGGCGACGCCGAGGTCCAGCGGACGATGATGCAACTGCTCTCGGAGATGGACGGCTTCGAGGAGCGGGGCGAGATCCGGATCATCGCCGCGACCAACCGCTTCGACATGCTCGACCGTGCCATCCTCCGGCCCGGTCGGTTCGACCGCCTGATCGAGGTCCCGAAACCGAACGCCGAGGGCCGCGAGATCATCTTCGAGATCCACACCCGCGGGATGAACGTCGCCGACGACGTCGAGTTCGCCGAACTGGCCGAAGAGGCCGACAACGCCTCCGGTGCCGACATCAAAGCCGTCTGTACCGAAGCCGGCATGTTCGCCATCCGCGACGACCGCACCGAGATCCGGATGGAGGACTTCCGCAACGCCTGGGACAAGGTTCAGGCCGAGTCCGACGAGACCGAGGACGTCTCGAAGACCTTCGCCTGAGACCGCGTCGGGAGGTCGACGTCGTTTCTCACACCGCTTTCGACGCAAACCGCGGTCGGTGCCGTGACTACTGGCTTCGTTTCAGAACGACGAGCGACTCGTTCGGTCGGGCCCCCTCGAGAGCGGACGGGACCACAAGACATATTCTGCCCAACGCCTACCCATCGGGTAGGACGGTGGACAGCGGGTAGGGGTACTCGCAGTTTCTGTCCACCGATTTATCACCGCTCTCGAGCGGCGTCAGTGTCGTTCGACGGCCGAAGCGACGTCCGTTTCGACCCGGCGTCACTCGTCGCGTTCGATGACGAATTCGGTGAACTCCTCGAGCTTGCGGGACGTTTCGTCGTCGAAGCCGAGGCCGTCGATCTCGGCGCGGGCCTGGGCCGCCAGTTCGAGGGCGCGATCGCGGGCGTACTCGATGCTGCCGGCGTCGGCGATGATCTCGAGGGCCTCACTGACGTCGTCGTCGGTGGTGTCGTCGGCCGCCAGAATCGTCTGGAGTCGGTCGGCGCGTTCGGGATCGCTCGCTTCGATCGCGTGAATGACCATGAGCGTCTTCTTGCCCTCGCGGATATCGTTGCCGAACGCCTTGCCGAAGTCGCCGGCCCGCCCCAGCGAGTTCTCGACGTCCAAGATGTCGTCGCCGATCTGGAAGGCGACTGCGGTCAGTTCCGCGTACTTCGCGACCGCCGCCTCGACCTCGGGGGGCTGGTCGGCGATGATCGCGGCCAGTCGAGCGACGATCCGCCCGAGACAGCCGGTCTTGCACGCGCACATCTCGAGGTACTCCTCGGTGCCGATCCGGACCTCGCGCTCGTTGTGCCAGCAGATGTCCATGCCCTGCCCGAGATGCGTCCGGTTGAGTTCCTCCATGAGCATCTCGTAGGCGGCGAGTTGCCGGTCGGCCGGGAGGTCGGCCGGGTCGTTCGTGATGATCTTCAGCGGCAGGAAGTACATCGCGTTGCCGGCGTTGAGCGCGATGTCGCGGCCGTAGACGCGGTGGAGCGCCGGCTCCCCTCGACGGATCGTGGCCCCGTCCTCGACATCGTCGACGATGATCGTCCCGTTGTGCAGGATCTCCGGAATGCAGGCGTAGGGGAGATACTCGGCGGGATCCTCCCCGAACCCCTCCATGAAGACGAGAAAGAGGACCGCCCGCCAGCGTTTGCCGCCACGGTCGAGCAGGTCCCACAGCGGCGTCGCGAGCGCTCGCTGGATACCCTCGGGATCGTACGCGTAGGTCGGTGATCCGAAGTACGACTCGAGGTAGTCGGCGTCGATCTCCCGTGGGACCAGTTCGGCGATGGCGTCGTCGATAGCCGGTCGCCAGTCGGCAAGCGTTTCCCGCATACGCGGTCCGAGAGGGAGCGGCGTAAAAAAGATTCGTAGTTCCGTGTGACTGAACTGTCATCAACCCCGGGACGGTTCCATCGGCGGGCCGGCTCCGCGAGCGGAACCGTTACCCGGGCTTACCGTGATAGGCCGGACATGTCCGAGTGGATCGGCAACGTCTTCGAGAGCGACGTCGGTTGGGACCACCTCGAGGCCCTGGTCGACGTGGGGAACCGCATGGCAGGCAGTGAGGGCGAACGCGAGGCCGCCGAACTGACCCGGGACGCGCTGGCCGACGCCGGCGCGCGAAACGCCCGCCTCGAGCCGTTCGAGATCCAGGGCTGGGAACGGGCAGACAGCGCGATCGAAGCCGGCGAGACGACTCAGGACTGTATCGCACTGCCGCGCAGCCCTGCGGACCGTGTCGACGCGCCGCTGGTCGATCTCGGCTACGGGCTGCCCGCCGACTTCGAGGAGACCGACCTCGAGGGAACGATCGTCATGGTCCGCAGCGACGTGCCGGACTACTACGACCGGTATCTCCACCGCCGTGAGAAGTACTTCCACGCGATCGAGAACGGCGCGGCCGGGTTCGTCTACCGCAACCACGTCGAGGGCTGTCTGCCGCCGACCGGCAGCGTCGGCTGGACGGACCAGCCGATCGGGCCGATCCCGGCCGTCGGCGTCTCGAGCGAGGTCGGCGCGCGTCTGGCGCGTCGGTTCGACGGCGACGAGATCACGCTGTCGGTCGACGCCGATATCCTCCCCGCGGAGAGTCAAAACGTCCGTGCCGAACTCGGGCCGGACACCGACGAGCGCGTCCTCGTGACCAGCCACGTCGACGCCCACGATATCGCCGAGGGAGCGATGGACAACGGGGCCGGCACCGCGGTGGTGGTCGAACTCGCGAACGCGCTCGCGACTCGGGAGGACGACCTCGAGACCCGCGTCGAGTTCGTCGCGTTCGGCGCGGAGGAGGTCGGACTGACCGGCTCCGAACGGTTCGCCGCGGCGGCCGATCCCGAGCGCATCAAAGCGGTCGTCAACAACGACGGCGTCGTCCGCGATCGGACGCTATCGATCGTCACCCACGGGTTCGGCGGCCTCCAGGCGGCCGCCAACGAGGTCGCGGACCGGTACGACCACCCGATCGAGACAGTCCCGACGCTTGGCCCCCACAGCGACCACTGGCCGTTCGTCGAGCGGGGCGTCCCCGGCTGTCACGTGAAAGCGAAGTCCGAGGGACCGGGTCGGGGCTGGGGACATACCTTCGCCGACACCATCGAGAAACTCGAGCCCAGAACCCTGCGCGAACAGGCGATCCTGCTGACCGCCTACGTGGTCGAACTCGCCCGCGAGGACGTGTCTGTCGAGGCCCGGGACACGGCCGCCATCGCCGCCGACCTCGAGTCACAGGGGCTTGCCGAGGGGATGAAGGTCACCGGCGACTGGCCCTACGACGGGTAGCCGCCCCCGCGGCCGGATCGGACCGCCCGGATCGACAACCGTACGCTTTTGAGCGGGCCGTGTGAACTGGCGCCCATGGATGCCGCGTGGAGCGCGGGCGACTCCCCCGTCGTCGGCGTCGTCGACCCCGAGGCCGACGGAACCGAGGGCGTCGAGGCCGGCCGCCTCGAGGGGGCGGTCGCCGACGCCGGTGGGACGGTCGTCGACGGCGGGCTCGAAGGGGTTCTCGCGGCCGACCCGTCGCTGCTCGTGACCCCCGGCGAAGCGGGGCTGTCGGCGCTCGCCCGCGCCGGCGTCGACACGCCGGTCCTCCCGGTCGGTCCGGTCTGCGGGATCGAGTCGGTCGACCGCGATCGACTGCCCGACGCGGTCCGACAGGCACTTCGGGGGACGGCGACCCGCCGCGAACGGCCGGTTCTCGAGGTCTCGCTCGAGTCGCGTTCCGACGCCGCGAGCGGTCCGATCGCTCGCGAGCGCGCACTGTTCGACGTCACCCTGATCACCGCCGAGCCGGCCCGCATTTCGGAGTACGGCGTTCACAGCCGCGGGTCGTCCGTCGCGACGTTTCGGGCCGACGGCGTCGTCGCGGCCACGCCGGCCGGCACCCACGGCTACGCGAGCGCCGTGGACGCGCCGCAGCTGTCGGCGGCCGTCGACGCCGTCGCGGTCGCGCCCATCGGCCCGTTCGTGACCCAGACCCGACGGTGGGTCCTGCCGAACGACGGGCTGGGCGTCACGGTCGAACGCGAGGAAAGCGACGTGACGCTCGTCGCCGACGGGGACGCCGTCGGCACCGTCACCCTCGATCGGCGGGTCACCGTCGCCATCGCCGGAGGGTTGTCGACGCTCTCGGTCCCGGCGACTCGTCTCGAGGACGACTGAGAGCGAGCGCGAAAAACGGCGTCGGTCAGAGAGCGACCGACCGTCCGAGACCGCTACCCGTTGTACGGCTCCTCGTCGCGGTGATTGTCCGGGTTCTGGTTCTCGAGGGCGTCGTCCTCTCTGTCGACCGATCCCTCCTCGATGTCCTGCTCGCGCTCTCGTTCGGCCTCCCGCTCGCGGGCCTCTTTCTCCTCCTCAGTGAGCCCCTCCTCGTCGCGGGCCTCCTCGGGATCGGTCGCCTCGTGTTCCAGTTGGACATCGCGTCCGTGTTCGTCCTTGTCGGTGTCGTCGCGTTCCTCGGATGTGTCGGACATCGTGATCCCGTCCGGGGATACCCGCGGTCCCCGAAAAGACGTTGGGCTTGCGAAGGTCGGCGTCCCGGCCGGTTCCCGACAGCTGCCCGCGACGGGCCCGTTACCAGGGATCGCCGGAAGCGAGATCGATCTCACCGTCGCCTTTCTCCGAGGGGCAGACGTCCGCCAGCACGCAGTCGCCGCAGTCGGGGTTCTGTGCCGTACAGACCGCCCGTCCGTGATCGATACAGAGGTGGGTAAACTCCTGCCAGCTCTCCTCGGGGACGATCCCCATCAGATCCTCCTCGATCCGTTCGGGGTACTCCTCCTCGGTCAGGCCCAGCCGCCGGGAGAGCCGCTGGACGTGCGTGTCGACGACGATGCCCTCGACGATGTCGTGACCGTGCTGGAGGACGACGTTCGCCGTCTTCCGGCCCACGCCCGACAGCTCGGTCAGCTCGTCCATCGTGTCGGGCACCTCGCCGTCGTGGTCCTCGAGGATCGTCTTGCAGGAACTCTTGATGTACCCCGCCTTGCTGTTGTAGTAGGTGATCGAGTTCAGGTCCTCGGCGAGTTCGTCCTGGTCGGCGTTCGCGTAGTCCTCGGGGCCGTCGTACTTCTCGAAGAGGTGTTTCGTCTCCTTGTTGACCCGTTCGTCCGTACACTGCGCCGAGAGGATCACCGCGATCAGCAGCTCGAGGCGGTTCGAGTACCGCAACGAGATCGTCGAGTCGGGGTATTCGTCCTCGAGGCGGTCGACCACTACCTCGGCTTGGGCCTGCGTCGAGTCCCGTGGCGTTCCCATAGGGCGTGGTTAGCGTCGGCTCGTTTCAGCGTTCGGGTTCGGGTCGGCGGATGCCGTGAGCTTTAAGCGGCCTTCAGCCACCTATCAGGGTATGAAAGCCACGGCCATGGCCCACCCCATCCAGGGGCTTGTCAAGTATCACGGGATGCGCGACGAGATCGAGCGGCTTCCCTATCACGACAGCATCAGCGTCTGTACGGCCCCCAGCCACACCCGCACGACCGTCGAGTTCTCGATGGACTACGACGAGGACTCCTTCATCGTCGACGGCGAGGAACTCGAGGGGCGAGCGTACGAACGGGTCGAGGCCGTCGTCGAGAAGGCCCGCTCGAAGTCCGACGCCGCCCACACCGTCTACCCGGTCCGCCTCGAGAGCGAGAACAGCTTCCCGACCAACGTCGGTCTGGGGTCGTCCTCCTCGGGCTTTGCGGCCGCCGCGATGGCCCTGGCCGAGGCGGCCGAACTCGACGCCTCGAAGGGGGAGATCTCGACGATCGCCCGCGTCGGGTCGGCCTCGGCCGCGCGAGCAGTCACCGGTGCCTTCTCGCATCTCCGCACCGGGATGAACGACGAGGACTGTCGCTCCGAGCGGGTCCCCTCGAACCTCCACGAGGATCTCAAGATCATCGTCGGCCTCGTTCCCTACCACAAGGACACCGACGACGCCCACCGCGAGGCCGCCGACAGCCACATGTTCCAGGCCCGCAACGCCCACATCCACGAACAGATCGCGAAGATGCGTGACTCCCTGCGCAACGACGACTTCGAGGGCGTGTTCGAACGCGCCGAACACGACTCACTGTCGCTGGCCGCGACGACCATGACCGGCCCCTCGGGCTGGGTCTACTGGCAACCGGCCACGCTCGCGATCTTCAACACAGTCCGCGAACTCCGCGAGGAGGAGGACATCCCCGTCTACTTCTCGACGGACACCGGAGCCAGCGTCTACGTCAACACTACCGAGGAACACGCCGACGAGGTCGAGGAAGCCGTCGCCGACTGCGGCGTCTCCACCACCGTCTGGGACGTCGGCGGCCCCGCGAAACTCCTGGACGAGGACAAACACCTGTTCTGAGACGACGTTTTGTTTGGCGCACCCTCGGCAACAATTCGATCAAGAGCAGGTTAGGAACTCACGTCCAGCGGTCCAGCCCGGTCTGGGTGACGCTGTCCTCGATTCGCTCGAAGCCGCGTGCGACCTCGTCTTCGTCGACACCCCACTCGTCGGTAACGTACTCGCGGGCGGCGGCGAGATCCGGCTCGAGCGTCGTCTCGAACTCGTAGTCGTCGGTCACGTTGGGATCGCGGAATAGCTGTCTGACACGATCGCCGTGTTCGACGTGGTCGCCCCGGGCCTCGAGGACGGTCCAGAGATCGCCGTGTTCCGCGATCGCCGACAGCGCCGTCTTCGGGCCGATCCCCGACACCCCGTCGTTGAAGTCGGTCCCGATGAGGATCGCCGCGTCGATCAGCTGTTCAAGGGTCAGGTCGTGGCGCTTCAGCGTCGCCTCGAGATCCATCAGTTCGGGATCCCCCTTGCTGGTTAGCTGGCGCAGGGTCAGCGGCGCACCGAAGAGCAAGGCGTCGTAGTCCTCGGAGCCGACGTAGTCGGCGTCGCCACGTTTGACCATGTGGGCGGCCTGGGCCTCGCCCTCCGCCGGCGCTTCGACGATCGGAACATCGAGCAGGCGCAGGAGTTCGCGGCTAGTCTCCTGAATCGTCGGCGTCAGCCGCTGGGTCCGGGACTCGAGTTGCGCGATGGCGACCGCGTCGCCCTCCTCGCGGGCGGTCTCGAGTTGTTCTTCGTAGCTGCGGCGCTGTTCGCGCCGGGACTCGATCTCGTCGTCTTTCAGCTCGGAGGGGCCGCCGTCGAAGACCATCACCGGCGTGATGTCGTGTTCGAAGAACTTCGGCAGTCCCTGCACGATCCCGACGAGGTTGGCGACCTCGGTCCCGTCGGCGGTCGTGTACTTCGTGCTGTCGGTCCATTTGACGGTCGTCGTCAGATAGCGATAGAGCCAGTTGTGCGCGTCGACGGCGACGACCCCCTCGATATCGTCGAAGGGGATCTCCTCGATCGCGGCGATCTCCCGGAGTGCAGCGTTTCCCATTGGCGGTAGTTGGGTCGACCGGGATTTGAATCGTCGGCTTCCGGACGGGGACTCGCGGCGGCGGTCGGGGATGTCCCGAGCGCGAGCGCCGTCGGGCACTACGCTTTTGCTTCTCGGTCCCGTTTTCGCCCAGAACATGGGCGCAGATCGCCGGGCCGACCGACGGACGGTGCTTCGGGGTATCGGGACAGCGGCCGGTGGTCTCTCGCTCGGCGGGTGTCTGGGCGAGACTCGAGAGGCGGCGGAGCCGGACCTGTTTCAAACGCCGGCGGCCGATGCATTCGAGGCGGTCGTCGATAGCATGCGACTCGAGGAGCGGCTGGCGGACGTCGCGCTGCTCGACATCCGGGCGGAAGACGCGTTCACCGAGGGTCACGTTGCGGGCGCGGGCCGGATCCCGCGGTCCGAATTGCTCGATACCCACTACGAGGAGACGCCCGACGGCTATCGGGCGTCGCCGGACGCGGTCGCGGACGCCATCGGGGCGGCCGGCATCGCGCCCGACGACGACGTCGTCGTCGTCTACGGCGAGGGATCGAACCTCTGGGAGACCTACGCGATCTACACGCTCCGCGCGATCGGTCACGAGGGGCGCGTCTCCCTCCTGGACGGCGGGTACGCGGCCTGGACGGCGTCGAACGGCGAGACCGAAACTGGGGCAGCCGAAACGGCGACCCAGGAGTACGAACCCGACCTCGAGATGAACGTGATCGCGACGCGCGAGCGCGTCGCGGCGAACGTTCGCGAGGACGGCGCGGACGTACAACTCGTCGACAACCGGTCGCCGGCGGAGTACCGCGGGGAGGAGCGAGACGATGACGTCGACCGACACGGCCACATCACGGGTGCGGTTAACGTCAAGTTCACACAGAACCTCGTCGACGGGGGCGAGCGGTTGCGGTCGCCCGCAGACCTCGAGACGTTGTGGCTGGACGACGCCGGGCTCGATCCGAGCGAGGAGACGATCTCGTACTGTTCGACGGCCGTTCGCGGCTCCGTCGGCTGGTTCGTCATGGAACAACTCGGCTGGGACACCGTCCGGAACTACGAGGGCAGCTGGGAGGACTGGGGGACACTCTCGGACGCGGACGGCTACTACTACACGTCCGGTCCCGACGCGGGGACGGTCGTCGATACCTTCTCGTGATCGGGGCGCGGCCGTCCACTCACTCGTCGCTCGGATCGACGCCTGGCGGCTCGCCGTCGCGTCGTTCAGCGAGGAACCGTTCTTCCGCCTCGGAGAGGTCCCGATCGCGGTACTCCGCGAGGCCGGCCAGGTACCGCTCGCGGTCGGTCCACGTCGCGGTATCGGGGTCGTCCGGCATCGGGTACTCGAGGATCAGTTCGGCGATGCCGGTCGTCTCGCCGGTGTAGACGAAGCCGGTCCGGTAGAGCGCCTCGTAGGCGAAGGGGTTGTTGACGGCGATCCGGAGTCGCTCGTAGCCTCGCTCGAGGGCCCGATCGCGGACCAGCCGACAGAGCGCGGGGCCGATCCCCTCGCCGCGACGGTCCCGATCGACGGTGACGTACCGTAGCCACAGCGTGTCGGCGTCAGTCCGGTCCTCGTTGAACGCGACGGCGGCGACGAGCCGGCCGTCGTCGGTACGGGCGACGGCCTTGCCCGTGTTCGTCATGACGAACTTGCCGGCGTAGCTGAACCGTTCGTGATCGAGCCGGAGTTTCGGGCCGTCGGGCGGCCAGCCGAGCAGGTCGTACTCCACGGTGTCGCTTCGCGGGGACCGCACAACAACCCTCGGAATCCGACGGTCCCTCGGCACGCGCGTCTCCCATCGGTTACGAAGGTGGGTTGGACCCGTTCCGATCGACCGGTCGGCCGGTCTCCTCGAACGAGCCGTTCACTCGCTTACTCAAAAAAAGCTTTCACGTGAAAACCGCACTACGTCAAGTGAGCGGGCGTGCTACCGGCGGTTAGAGGAACTCTCCATGGTCGACGATGCGTTCGATGCGCTGGCAGACGGTCACCGACGACGGTTGTTGCTCAGTCTCCTGGATCACAACCCGCAAGACGTCTCGACGGTCGACGGCATCCCCTGGGAGGTCGCTGAGATCGACGAGGGACTGACGCAGAAATACCACGTCCATCTCCCGAAACTGGCCGACTACGGTTACATCGAGTGGCACCGCGAGGCCGGAAACGTCGTCAAAGGGCCGCGGTTCGACGAGATACGTCCGCTGCTCGAGCTACTGGAGAACCATCGGGACGAACTCCCCGATGGATGGCCCTGAGAGCGACCGAAGCGGTTTCTTTCCTCCGGTCTCGCGACGCTGATTCCCCCCGGCGCGCCACACATACCAGTATGGGAACAGATGTCTTATCTAATAGTAATGGGTTTGAGCGGGTCGCTCGAACGAATGAAACGACACGCCCCGCCGTGGTTGGGCCGTAACGGGGCGCGCCAGCGAACTCTACCGGTCGTAGACTCAAGTAGCTTGTGTGATAATCTGGGTGAATCGGAGACTCCGTCTGAAACCACCGTTTTCGGCGGCTCGTATCAGTGATTGCAAGCCAGACACGAATCCTTTTCCCGCCGTCAGTTCCTATTGTACCTGTTCGGAACGCCGGACACGTGGTTGGGCCATGACACAGGACAATCTTACGAACGAGGCGGTCAGTCTACTCCAGGATCTCGGGCTTCAGGAGTACGAAGCGCGGTGTTTTCTGGCGCTGACGCGGTTACCCAGCGGTACGGCCAAAGAAATACACGAGATCTCGGAGGTCCCCCGAACGCGGGTCTACGACGCCATTCGGGTACTCGAATCACAGGGACTGGTCGAGGTACAACACTCGAGCCCCCAGCAGTTCCGGGCGGTCGGTATCGATGAGGCCACGCGGACGCTCCGACAGAAGTACGACGACCGGATCGACACCCTCGAGTCATATCTCGAAACCGTCGAACACCGGGAGACCGAACCCGACGACGACCGGATGCAGGAGGTGTGGTCACTGACCGGACGCGACGCGATCGAATCGCGGACGTTCGATCTGCTCGCGGAGGCCGACAGCGAGATCGCGCTGGTCGTCGCCGACGAAACCTTCCTCTCGGACGAGGTCTACGAGACGTTACACGGCGCGGTCGATCGAGACGTCTCGGTCGTCCTCGGCGGTCGGACCGAGGAGATCACCTCGCGGCTGGAGACGGAGCTGCCGGCCGCCAGCGTGTTCGAGACGAACCTCGATTTCCTCATCGGTTCGATGACCGACCACGAGGTCGCGATCAGTCGCATCCTGCTCGTCGATCGGGAGACGTTGCTGATCGGGTCGTACTATCCCGACAGCGAGGACCCGACCGAGCAGGCGATCTTCGCCAGCGGCCTCGAGAACGGGATCGTCGTGTTGCTCCGCCGGTTGATCTCGTCGGGGCTGGCCGCCGTCGAGGACCCGGAGCCGTAACCGAAAGCGAGCGACGACTACTCGGCGGCCACTGTCAGTTCGGCACCGTCGATCCGAATCCGATACTCCGCCATGGAAAACGACACAGCGACTCGCTCGCCGTCGACGAGCGCGTCCAGCGCACCGGGATCGACGTACGAGTACAGCGTCGTCCCGGCGGTCGTCGGGAGGTCGATCGGATCGACGTTCTCAATGTCGGCGATGGCGGTCACGATAGCGATGCTCGGCGGTGTCTCCGACCAGTCGAACTCACGTCGTACGATCACGTCGTCCACGCAGGGATCACCGGTACGGTAAACCCACGACGACGCGGAGGGGTATATAACCGTTGTGAGAACTCGGGTCACAGTCTACGCCCGATTTCGGCAGCGCTGTCGCTATCGGGCCGAGTCGGTCGGCAGCACCCACTGTCTATCGATGACTCTCGAGGGTAAGGGTGTCGAAGAAACGAAGTCACGCGACGTCGCCGTAAGACGACGGTGCGAACCCGTGTTAGTTACGAACGACGTTCGTCGCTCGCGGGCCCTTGGGGGCCTGCTCGATGTCGAACTCGATGTCTGTGCCTTCTTCGAGGTCCGGACCGCCAACGTCCTCCATGTGGAAGAAAACGTCCTCGTCCGCGTCGTCAGTCTCGATGAAACCGTAACCGCCCGTGTCGTTGAAGAAATCAACCGTTCCGTTTGCCATTGCGATTAGACGAAAGTCCGATACACGGATAAGGGTTCTGCATCTGTTTTCCAAAATCCATCTCGAGTAGACGAGTGTTTAGAATAGTATGGTCTGTCTGTATTTTCGTCTACTACTCGTATTTGTGTCCGAATAACCGACTGCACCGTCAGAATGATCTGTTGTCTCCGCCGTATCGACACTTCTGGACCGCTCGGTCCGCCATCGCTCGAGCCACCCCGCGACCGACGACGGTCGGTCCGGCCTGTCACCGTCTCGAGTCATCGCACAGCGTCCTGCAAACGGGGCCGAGTACTGCTGTCTCTCACGAGTTCGTAACTATGGCCTCGACGCGTTGTTCCCGTCGTCTGCTCGTCGAAAAGTGCGCGGACCGGGATTTGAACCCGACTGCGAGACGGTCGCTCACGACGTTCGCGCTGCGACTCGCGTGCTTCAAATCCCGCTTCCGATTGCTGTCGCTCGCGAGTTTGCTCACGACAGTAGCGCAGATCAAAGATTTGCTGACCTGCGAATCACAGATTCGCAGACAGTGCGCGGACCGGGATTTGAACCCGGGCCATGAGCTTGGAAGGCTTACACCACAATCCGTGTGATTTCACCCATCAAACAGGGTTCAATTCGACGCAGAACGACACAGATTCAACACCGACTTCGACAGCTACCCCGTCTCCATCTTGCATTTTCCCTCGTTAGCGTTCCCGGTTTCCTCGACTCGTAATACTATCTAGGATATTATAAAGACCCGTGTCGTGAGCTTGGGGACTTAATTATGATGACTGAGCCATGACTCAGTTATAAATAATAGATGCGCACACGTTATTGCCGATTACTCGAGAGATATATTATTTTACTGTCGTAATTGTACCACTGTCCTCCTCGCTATAGTGCGTGTATTGCTGTCGTATATTTCTGGTATTACCGACTAGGTAACCCAGCGTGATCTTCATCCAAAATTATAAAAACTAGCCACCCATCTATAGAGCTAAGCGTCCGTCACTCGGGGCCATAGTGCGCTCCGAGAAAGTGGCGTGACAGTCGAATGAGTCCGCACACCCTCACCCCTCAAGGGGTCCGACAGCACGTACAGCCTGGTATCGCCGGCTTCTATCGCCTCGGTACCATCGTCAACGGCGAGTTTTTCACCTACTACTTCGGCCGGAGCGACGAGGATCTTCGGCAGCGTCTGCTCCGCCACGCCTCGAACGGGTTTTACACCCACTTCACGGCGCGCGAGGCCGAAGACGTTCAGGACGCCTTCGAGATGGAATGTCTCGACTGGCACCTCCAGGGCGACCAGACCACGAACAAGGTCCACCCTGCCCAACCGAAGGGGTCCGACCTCGAGTGCCCGTACTGCTCGTACAACGAGCAAATCACCGAGATCAACACTGCCAACAACGGTATCTACACCAATGTCCGCTAAAGCACGCAATTTCGTCAGCGATACGTCGATGATCATCGGGGCCCGCGACCTCGGCCTCAGCACCGACGACGCCGTCGAGGAACTGATCGACAATAGCTTCGACGCCGACGCCCAGAACGTCCACGTCAAGGTCGAGGAGAACGGCGAGCACCTCCGCATCTACGTCGAGGACGACGGCCACGGTATCCCGCCCGTCATCACGGATCCCGACGGCCAGGAGTGGGATGGTCTCACGTACGTCCTCTCGTTCGGTGGCAGCCACGCCAACTCCGATGTCTCCATCGGGAAGTTTGGCTGGGGACTCAGTGCCTCTGCCACCTGCCAGTCGCTGCGCACGACCGTCTACACGAAGACGAAGGACGAGGATCAGTGGCGGAGTACATACATCGATATCGAGGAGATGCGCGAGCAACGAGACACTGTTCCGCCGGCCGCGGAGCCCTGCGAACTCCCTGACGACCTCGATATCGAGGATCGGGAGAAGGACAGCGGCACGATCGTTGTCTTCGAAAAGTGCGACAAGCCGGACAAGAAGCGGGTCAACGCGATGACGAGCATGCTCGTTCGCGAACTCTCACGGATCTACCGGCACTACATCGACGGCGGACGGACACTCAACGTCAATTACATCAATGGCGCCCATACCCTCACAGTCAACGGCAAGGAACTGAATCCGTCAGATCCGCTGTATATGATAGAAGACTGCCATAACCCGGGCGACATCCCGATCGTCGACGATCCGTATCACGAGGAGACGATCGAAGTCGAGTCGCCGGAGGACGGCGACGACACGATGTATGAGGTAAGCCTCAAGGTCATCTGGCTCGACGTGGAGGAGATTCGGTCGAAAGACGAATGGAGTCCCGGGTGGATGCGCAAGCATAACCTGACAGAGAACTACCAGGGGTTCAGCCTGATCCGGAACGGCCGCGAGATCGACCGTGGACTGTCGCTGAAACTGTTCAAGAAGCATGGCGACAAGAACTACATGCGAGGGGAGATCGAGTTCCCGCCGCAGCTCGACCGGTATTTCGGAATCCAGACGAACAAGAGCCGGTTCTCGCTGAAAGATCCGGTCAAGGACCAGCTCGACGAGGCGCTCGGCGGCGTCCCGAACCAGATCCATCGGAAGACTAGGAAAAAGATTGACCAGCTGAAGGCGGAAGCGAAGAAAGAGAAAAGGGAGACAGAACCGTCGCTGAGCGAGAAGGTCGCGAAGGATGCTGACAAGTATCTGAAGGACCGCCAGAACCTGTCGGAGAAAGAAGAAGAGGAACTCAAAGAGGAGATCAGGGAGAAGAAACAGCAGGAGATACAGCGGATCCTAGAAGAGGAGGAAAATCTCAACGAAGACGAGATGGAGGAGAAGATCGAGCAGATCGAGCGTAAGTACGACAGCTTCATGACTGATCCGTTCAAGGTGACACCGGAGACGGTCGGCAGCGGGAAGTTCTACGAGGCAGATTTCCGCGGCAAGCAGGCGCACGTGAAAATCAACACTGATCACCTGTTCCACGACATCTACTCCGGTCTGCACGATGTCGACGCTGACGACGAACTGTCGGAAGCGGCGGTTCTGATCGACCTAATTCTATTGGCGGCTGCGCACGCGGAACTGCGGTACGAGGATAACGAGGAAATGTTGACCTGGCTCGACCGATTTCAAGACGAGTGGTCGGGCGCTCTGAAGATGTTCCTAAAACAGAAGCCAGACGCCGAGGCTGAGAGTATCAAAGATTTGGTTCTCGAATAAGAGTTGCTGTCGTAGCGAAACGATTCTAAGTACGATTACTTTGGACGAACGCCCTCGAGCTCACCTGGGTCACCAAGTGAATCGATTAATCGAGACTCCCAATCTTCAGCGTTGGCACCTTGGACGATACCCACGAGGTCAAAGTCTCCCTGAGTACTGATACCTTCATCTATCAATTCGACACCTCGATCGGCGTACTTCAGCACTTCCTTCCAGATCTCTGATTCGTCGGATTGTTCACTTTCGATTTTCACCATCTGGTAGACTAACTCGATACTCTGGCGATGTTCTTCTGGAGTAATATCTGACACCTTGATGAAGTCTTGACTCCGTTCTTCTTCATCTACTGCCTTCTGATCTCCATGGAAATATCCGTAGATCGCTCCAAGACTAAACAATTCGTAGTTATATTTGAAGATAGTATTTTCCTCATCGTCATCTTTCACCAAGCGTTTGTAGATGTCCTGCCGAGCAGTTTTGAGCGTTCGAGCCATTAGTCATCACCCACAATAGACTCAGGCGATAGTTTTACTTCCTCGATCCGGGAGGACTCCTGGTCGCCATCTCGATGGTCGATTTCGTAGTGTTTAGATGTCCGTTCAGCGATACGGTCGATGTCGCTACCTTCTAATTCGTTTGGTTGGTAAAGGATCATCACTTGATCACTAAAATTATGATAATAACCAAGGAGGTTGTTTTTGTGTGTTGGATCTAGACGCCCGATCGGTGTGTCAACTACGACAGGCGCATTTCGAGTAGCATATTTGCTGAGGCCTGCAATGAATGCATACGCTATGATCTGTTTCTGTCCCTCACTAGGTCTTTGTTCGGCGATTGAACGGGATGATTCTTCTGTGAGGACACGTAGTTCGTAGTTCTCCGTGATCCTTAGCCCCCGATAATAGTTCGGTCGATTTGTGAGCTTCAGGAAGGTCTGAGAAGCATGTTCTTCAACTGTATCCCGTCGATTGTCCACCAGTTCAGACCGGATATCAGCCATTGCATCTCGACAACGGCCAGTGAGGTCAATCAGCTTTTGATAGCGCTCTTCTTCCTCAGATGCTTCTTGTTGTGACGAAATTCTTTTTCGCAATGAGTCGCGCTTATTATTGAGCTCTCCAACTCGTTTTTGGTAGCTCTCAACCTCGCTCTCCAGGGTTTGGATCTCTGCCTCAAGCTCTTCTTCTTGATCTTTGTAATCCGAGAGATGCTTGCGCTCTATTGCCTCAAGTTCCTGTTCCAGCGTTTCCTTGCGATCCTTGAGATCACTCTTGCGCGTTCTGGCTTGACGGATGTCCTTCTGAAGACGTTGGTATCTGTCTAGTTCTTTCCGAACACCAACATTGAGCCCTTCACTTGCCCGGTCCAACAGTTCTGCAATCTTTCGACGCTCCGAAGACTGTAGCTCTTTGTACCGATCAAGCAAGTGTTCGCGGTGATCTGGATCACTATCAAGGGGCTCTCCACAGATACACTGCTGCCGATTTAGGACCGCATTGATCACATCGGCTTCGTCCGTTGTTCCTTCTACCTCGTAGAGTTGCTGAATAGTCCCTGCGCAAACGGCCGCCATTAACGGCCCAGCACGGCGACGAAGCGTGTTTCTCTCAGTGAGTTTATCGTCGAGATCCGCATTCACGCTTTCCAAATTTTCACTCACCTTTTCAAGCTCCTCACGCTTGTCGTCCGCCTCCTCAATTTTGTCCAGCTCCGATTGTATATCTTGAAGCTTTTTGCGCTTCGTATCGATTCGTTCCTTTGTCTCTTGTATTTTACCACCATTACCTTCTGGTCCTTCTAGCTCTTCTTTTTCGTCAAGTATCTCTGTTAGCTCTGTTTGGAGTTCTTCGACCTCGGCAACAGTGGACTCAACTTTTGCGTATTCGCGTTCATAGTCTTTCTCTCGCTTCTCTAAGTCCCTGACCGCATTTTCGATCTCTTTGATCCCAAGGACGGTCTCTATGGCATCTCGGACCTCCTCATCGTTTGCCTCCTCAAATTTCTCAAGTTGTTCTGCGTCAAAAAAGAAGAAATCGGCGACGTTCTCCGGTATGAACTGGTTGATAAATCGACTATAGTTGTCTCGTCGATCATCATTTCCGACGACAGTATTCCCGTCAGCATCCGATACACGAAGGAAGAATTGATCGGCAGACCGGTCATCTTCATCAGCCACTTGACTAAATTCGACACCTCGCTCGATCGTGTAGACGTCACCGTTATCATCAACAAACGATATCTCGACCTTCGAGATACCATCTCCTTCTGTTGCAGCCTGGCGGTTAATGAACTGGTCCCGTTGTGATCGATTCTCTACCCCATGTAAACAATATTTGATTGCCGTATGGAAGGATGTCTTTCCTGTGTCGTTTTCTCCTTTCACCAGCACCAATGGTTTCTCGTCTTGGGTGTACGGTTCTACTTCAACCGTCCCATAGAAGGGCATGAAATTCTCGAGTGAAATTCGTGTAATCCTCATTATTAGTCTTCAGCTTCGTTAACGTGGGATTCAATTGCTTCCTGTACGTCCTTGTGGATCGATGAGCGACGTTCCATTCCTACTACTTGGCTTTCCGCTTCGTAGATTTCGGTCAATAGCTCAGCTGGCACATCATGCTTCTCTGCATATTTTTCAATCAACCGGTTGATCTCCCCGCCATCAACCTCATCGCTGTATTCCATAGTACCGCTAATAGCTCTGATTCATCTAAACTTTTGCCACATGTCTTGACCAACCCCTCCGATATAAGGTGAACCGCTAGCTGCTCTGCTTCTTACAGACTCAAGAAGACTCTGGCAAACCGGCTTCAAACGGGTCCGGCGGTTCAATCGTATATACCATTGTTTTGAGTCCTTCCCCATAGCTGGCGAGCTCCTCTGCAAGCTGTACTTCCGCCTTTTCACCGTTTCTGGCAGCATCCATGAGTAACTTTGCACGGCGGAGTTCCTGTTTAACGAGTTTCCTTGCAGTTTTATCATCTGGCTGAGCATTTATTCCAGGGAGAACCAACAGATCATAAATCGCTGCATGATCCTTATTTTCAGAGGTCCTGAGAACTCTTCCTCGTCGTTGAATGAATTCGCGAGTGTTGGTGGAACTTGAGACAATAACTGCTGTAGGACAATCGGGAACATCGACCCCCTCATCTAAACATTTAATTGCCAATAAGTAATCGATAGCTCCTGTCTCGAATTTATGAAATGCAGAGGCTTGCTCATCTGCTCGGTCCGACACATAAACGGCGTAGTTCTTGTTTCGCTGTTGAAGTTGTTCTTCTAAGTCATCTATTTGTTCGTTATCTTCACAGAAAATAATAGCTGGTGTTAGATGTTCAGTATCCAGGAACGATCCGAACCGGTTAGGCTTCCGGATGGCGCTTTTCTTTATTTGAGCGCGCTGTCTGAGCAACTGTTCACGACGCTGGTAGAGATGATCTGGAGGTGATTCAGACGATTTGAGTTGTGCCTCGATAGCTCCAAGCTGATTAGAATATTCGAGATATTCGTCGAATTCCTCTGTAGTTAATTCGCAGAGCAAGGGGTGGTAGTCGTACTCTGCTAAATATCCGTTCTCAATAGCATCCTGCGTGCTAAACCGAAATGGATCATGGTTTCCAAAGTAGTCATAGATCGCTTGAGTCCCTTCCTGATCCCATTGTCGGTTTGGTGTTGCTGATAGTCCAAGCCGACGTCCAGCCTCAATCTCTAGCGTTTTGCGGAACTGAGTTGAGCCAATTCTATGGACTTCGTCGACGATGATCTGAAGCCGTTTTGATGGAATATGATCGACCGCTCGGCGAAAAGCATCACCCGAAGCAGTATGTGGGGTTGTAATGAGTACAGCACGGTCCTCATTAGCAATTTCGTTTAAATCGCCGACACGATATGGATCAACAAGGCTCAGGATTTGTTTTCGCCAATCTTCTCGACCAGTACATTCTAAAACTGAGGTCTGAGGACCAAAGACCTCTGGTAATTCATCCAACCATTGATCAACCAGGACCTTAGTAGGCACTACAATTACGGTAAGTCTAGTGTCGGCCTGCAATCGAGCGGCTCGAAGAGCAGTGTAAGTCTTGCCAGTCCCAGTTGCCATAGCAAAAATGCCACTATAGTCATGTAACTTCCACCAGTCAATAGCTTCTTGTTGATGAGGCCAAAGGTCTTTCTCGTCCTCATCAACTGCATACTCATTTCTGCCCTCCTCAGTGAGGAATAGGTTGACTGCTGGCCGACCATCAATAGTGTCTGGACTATGAGCAGTAACGCTCTTCTCTACAGCTGTAGGTAGATTATAGACATCCACCTCTGGATCCTCATCGTTCCATAACCGGTCAAATGCGTCTTGTTTATCTTGAATACGTTTATTTTCATGTCCGACCCATGACCGAAAGACCTCAAATGATTCGTAGTTGTCAGTCCAACCAGCCTCTGTTTCGTTTATTGATCCAGTGAACGCTATGCGATTACCCTCTTTATCTTCGATAGTCCCTAACTTTTCGTGGTATAATCGGTAAGGGTTCTTCTTTTCATCCGCTGGCATGCAAGCCACTTTGATATCCAGATATTCTTGCTCAAGCATCCACGCCAGGCATTTAAAACGGTCTGTCTGGAGATACTCTTCAACACCTTCTCCCTCTATACCTCGCTTTAACGCAGTTTCAAAGATATCTGTATTCTCGACACTACCGGTGTACTGCTTGAGAATTTCTAAGTCGTCATCGCTAAATCGAGGGCTAGTAAGTAGGCGCATTTGTCCCTCATTCTCGATCAGACCAGCAATACCCTTGGCTGCTATACTGAGAGATTTACTGTCAAAGAAGCCAGCTGCACGGTCATATCGTTCAGCCACTGATAGACAGGGAACATAGAATGTATTGAGCAATTTACTACCTGTGCGATAGCTTCGCTTAAGATGTAGGTCCGCCAATGATGATGGATTCGGCTTGTCCTCAGGCATTAACTTTCTATCAAGAATTGTCCATGCTGTCCAATAAATACTTGGTGAGAAGTACTTCCCGCAAAACTACTGATACTAACGTATCGGTTGCCGTTTAATTCTATCTTTACACTAGATGAAATGATTGTCTTTCGAGGATGAAGACCGTGTCCTCAATATTATCGCAGGAAAAATTCTACTAAGCTACTCAGTCGACTGTCTTTCACTTTCGCCACGGTTTCACAATCTTATAGGGAGTGGATGGCGTGGGTTGCAACAATGGGAACCCGATCAAGCAGTGAAGAAGACGAGCAATCGGACCCCCACAAAACCTCTGTGTGGGAGTACCGATCCTTAGACGATATCTATCAGGAAATCCGTGAAACGTATTTAGCGGATAGTCGGCCGTGGGTTATTGGTTACAGCGGTGGAAAAGACTCAACGACGACCTTGCAGCTGATCTGGAAAGCGATTGATGAACTTCCAAAAGAGAAACAGAGTAAACCGATCTATGTGATATCCAGTGACACTCTCGTTGAAACACCTAAAATAGTCAATCATATCACCTCTTCCCTGCAAAAGATCAATGAGTACGCTGAAAAAGAAGATCTTCCTTTCTCAGCTCAGAAGGTATACCCTGATGTAGATGACTCTTTCTGGGTTAACCTCATTGGCCGCGGATATCCGGCACCAAACCAGACCTTCCGCTGGTGTACTGAGCGCCTGAAGATCGATCCCGCGGATAACTTCATCATGGACAAGGTTTCAGAACATGGTGAAGTGGTTGTCATTCTGGGTGCCCGGAAGGCGGAAAGCGCTACCCGAGAACAGGTGATGAATCTTCACAGCATCGAGGGAACAAACCTCGCTCGCCATTCCAAGTTCGCCAACGCCTTCGTATATACACCAATCGAGGACTGGCTAACCCAGGACGTGTGGAAGTATCTCATGAACGATCCGTGTCCGTGGGGGAAAGATCACGACGAGCTGGCAGCACTCTATAACGAAGCTGATGATGAGTGTCCGATGGTGATCGATACTAGCACGCCATCCTGTGGGAACAGCCGTTTCGGCTGTTGGACCTGTACTGTAGTTGAAGACGACAAGGCAATGGAAAACATGGTCGACGGTGGTGATCGCTGGATGCAGCCACTGCTCGAGTTCCGGAACTTCCTCAAATCTACACAGGATCCAGAACAGAAATCTAAGTACAGGGAGCCCAAAGGTCGCCAACACGGTCGTGTAAAGAGTAAAACCAACGGAGGAGACGGCATTATCCCTCGAGCATACAAACATGAGTTCCGTAAGGATCTCCTCCGGAAACTCCTCGAAACGGAAAAAGAGGTCAACGAGCTTCGAGATGACGATGCAGAGTATCTCGATCTCATTCGCGACGAAGAGCTAAAAGAAATCCGTCGTCTCTGGCGCACCGAAGAGGCAGACTGGGAGGACTCTGTACCGAAGATCTATAACGATGTCATGGACGATGATCTCGACTGGGTTCGTGATGACCTCGGGTCCTTCAGTACAGAAGAGGCTGAAGTATTGAAGCAGGTCTGCGCGGAACACGATGTTCCCGAAAAATTAGTTAAGCGACTCCTTGATACAGAACTCCAGCACCATGGTATGAAACGCCGTGCTGCCATCTACAACAAAATTGATAAGATATTCCGCGAGGACTGGCGCTCTATCGAGGAGATTACTGACGACTATGAGTCTGAAGACCCCGAACAATGGCAGTATGACGTCGAATATGAAGAGATGATGGAGTAAATCGAGAAATGAAGCTCAACCGACTTGTTATAACCGATTACGGGCCGTACAATGGAACAAACGAATTGAACCTCAGTACCACCAACGATAAGCCAATCGTATTATTTGGTGGGATGAACGGTGCTGGGAAGACAACGCTATTCAATGCGATCCAGATCTGTCTTCATGGACGAAGTGCATTTGCGGAGCGTATTAGCAGACAGGAGTATCACAGCCGAATCCGCTCGAAACTCCATACATCAAATGGTAAAAAAGCGGATGAAGCGTCCATCAAGCTCGCGTTTGAATATGGGAATCTTGGCGACACTGAAGAGTACGTTGTAGAGCGGAGCTGGCGAAACCGAGGGAAATCTCTCGAGGAATCCCTCGATATCATGCGAAATGGGAGTGAACTCACCGATCTCCGCGAAGATAACTGGGAGGACTTCCTGAAAGAACTCATTCCCCCAGGAATCTCTCAACTCTTCTTTTTTGATGGTGAGAAGGTACAGGAGTTAGCGAGTGCGATAGAGGAGGGCAACGATTTCGAGGAAGCACTTCTCTCACTGCTTGGGTTGGATCTCGTGGAACGCCTCGATGCCGATCTCTCGATCTACCTCTCCAGTAAGCTCGATGAAAGCGGTCATGAAGAAATCGCAGAAGAGATCGAATCCCTTCGACACAAAAAAGCCGATCTCGAAGCGGAATACGATCAACTCGAGGAAAAAATAGAGCGAAAACGCCGTGAGATGGACGAAATCACGGAACGTATCGAGAAGAAGGAAACCAAATTAGCACAAGAAGGTGGTGCGTTCGCAAAAGAGCGTAATTCATTGAAACAGCGACGTGACGAATTAGACGAGGAAATCGAAGACCTGGAAGAGCAAATCCGTGAAGTTGGGCGTAGCACCTACCCATTCGCACTCGTTCCGGGTTTGTGTCAAGAGGTCGTCGACCAACTTCGGACCGAACAGAAGGCCAAAACGGAGGCTGCAGCCAAAGCACGAGTCATTGACGAACTCGACGACCTAGCAACCGATGATGAACTGTGGACGGACTTCGATCTTCCGGAAGAACAGGCTCCAGATATAGTCCAAAGACTACAGTTTGAACTGGCCGAGAAATTTGAGACGGACGATGACTCTGGACCACGTCTCTCGAAGGATTTCTCTGATCGTCAGCAAGATCAGATGCACAGGCTCGTTGACAATGCACTCAATGACGTGCCAGAGAAACTTCAGCAACTTACTGAAAGACTCGAACAACTGAACCGAGAGCGACAGGACACGGTTCAACAGCTGCAGCGTGCACCCGAGCAATCCGTGATTTCGCCGATTCTTGAGGATATTAACGAACTTAATCAAGAACAGGGAAAGCTCCAGAACAAGATCGAACAACATGTCGATCGACTTGAAACGCTTGAGACAAAGATCAGCCAACTCGAGAGTGACCTTGAGAAAAAGGAAGATCAACTGGAAAATCTAGAGGATCTCTCGGAACGTGCGGAGCTTGCAGGGCGCACTCGAAAAGCTGTGCAGGATTATCAAGAAGCATTGGTTCGGAAGAAGCTCCAACGGCTCGAATCAGTACTAACTGATCGATACCTACAGCTCACCAACAAGAACGAGCTCTATGATAACATCATCGTAGATCCTGACGAGCTTACGATCGAAATCGAGACAGTGAATGGGAACAGGAAAGATCAATCGGAGCTATCCGCTGGTGAGCGGCAAATATTCGCGACGGCGATGCTCTGGGCGCTTGCTGAGATCTCTGATCGGCCACTCCCCTTCATTATCGATACGCCCCTCGGCCGGCTTGACAAAGAGCATCGAAGCAATCTGGTTGACCAGTTCTTCCCTGCCGCGTCACATCAGGTCTTGTTATTCTCGACTGACACTGAGATAACTGAAGATTATTATGAGCGGATCAGTGATGATATTGCTCATGAGTATCATCTTCAACACGGCAGCTATAATGGCCAAACCGAAATTGAATCGGGGTACTTCTGGTCTGACCAAGCTGATGAAACAGAAACACCCGAATTAGGAGAGAACTCTCAGACGCAACTTCCTTTCAACAATGAGTAAAGACCTCAACCGCGTTCACATCGATGAAAGTGTCAGTTACAAGCTCCGAAATCTGGGAAAAGCAACTGGAATGACGCCAAATTACATTGCTCGGATTGGGCTTACATACTCGCTTGGCGAAGATCGACCACCCAGCATGGAAGAATATGACAAGGAAGGGAAGGAGTTCACCCGGTACACGCTTCTAGGAGATCACGATGCAATGTACATCGCCATCGTCAAAAAGCGAATGCTGAATGAAGGGCGTGACCCTGAAACAGAATTGGAGGATTATTTCCTCGCCCATCTCAATCGCGGTATTGAAACACTCTCTGGGCGGATAAGCGATCTCACCGACCTTTATGACTTAATTCCTGGAGAACTTAAACACGATGAGGGGGCAACAACAGAATCATGACCACAGACTCTGATCGGGAAGTCTATCTCGATCATCACGCGACGACGCCAGTCGACGAACAGGTTTTGCAGGCGATGGAGCCGTATTTCACCGAACACTACGGTAATCCTGCTAGCAAAGCGAACCATTCATTTGGGCACGCTGCTAGCAACCGCATCGAGCAGGCGCGAGAGCAGGTTGCCAAGGGAATCGGCGCACGAGCTGGTGGAGAGGCCGTCGCTAAATCGATTATCTTCACCAGTGGTGCGACTGAGTCCGACAACCTCGCAATCAGGGGACTGGCTAAGCATGCGCAGAAGAATGATCTTGGATCGCATATTATCACCTCTCGGATAGAACATGAAGCTGTTCTTGAACCCTGCAAGTATCTTGAAGAGAAGGGATTTGATGTCACGTACCTCCCCGTAGATAAGTACGGACAGGTAGACCCAGCGACAGTTCGGGATGCAATTCAAGATGATACTTTCTTAGTCTCAATCATGGCCGCAAACAATGAGATTGGGACAATTAACCCTATCAAAGAGATTGGTTCTGTAGTTAGGGACTATGAGGACATCTGGTTCCATACAGACGCAGTTCAGGCTGTCGGGGCAGTCGACATCGATGTTAACGAGATGGGAATCGATCTAATGTCGATATCAGGCCACAAGATCTACGGTCCAAAGGGGATCGGCGCTCTCTATGTGGATCTCAAAATAAAAAATAAGATCGAGCCGCTCCAACTTGGTGGAGGTCACGAGAGCGGAAAACGCTCAGGTACACCAAATGTTCCGGGAATTGTAGGACTGGCCGAGGCACTTGAGTTAGCCACGGAAAACCGAGAAAAACGTGTTGAACATGTCCAAGGCCTTCGAGACCAACTATGGAACCGCCTTTCCAATGAGCTTGATAATGTCGTACTGAATGGGCATCCTGAGGACCGCCTTCCAAACAACCTGAATGTCAGCTTCCCAAATGTAAATGTCAAAGAGCTAGTTCGAATGTCCCTAACTGATCATGGCGTAATGGCTGCTCTTGGGTCGGCTTGTGCGAGTGGTGAAGATACTTCGCATGTATTAGAGCAAATTACAGATGATCAAGAGCGGATCCAAGGAGCAGTTCGCTTTGGACTAGGAAAAGATCTTACTGAAGAAGATATTGAATACGCTGCTGATGCAGTAATTGAAGAAGTACAGTTGACAGAGTCTATCTTTGGTTAACACTCTTCAGTTATAAGTCCACAATTAGTGCGGTATAGTAGGTGATATTATATGTCGATATCGCGCAAAAACTGAGGCGTGATCTCGTGGACGCCTTCCTGCATTGCCTTTCGTCCTGTCCGAAGAAGGCGGTCAAATGCGTCCCGGCAGTCTCCGCTAGACTCAGCGACTTCTTCTGCGACCGTTTCTACGACCTCGGGCTGGACGGTTCCAGGTTCGAACGCTTTCTCAACCCGGTCATCGAGGATTTTCTGTAGCTCCTCAACTGTGTAGGGTTGAAACTCGAGGGATCGGCAGTTCAATCTGCTTCTGCTACGTGAATCGAAGAGGAATTCCTCAGGCGGCAGGTTTGAGACCAGTACGAGGCCGAGCTTGTTCTCCGACTGCTGGCTCAGCATGTGTAGATCGTAAATGATCTCGGCCTTGTCTTCGAACCGGTCGAATTCGTCGAGAGCAACCGCAATACTTCGGTTCTTGTCGAGCCAGGTGCCGATCAGTTTAAGTAATGTATCGACCGGCTTTCCCTTCCGGGGAGCGGGGTACCCTAACTGGATCAGTAGTTCCGTCAGGAGGGAGGACCGGGTTCTGTACTGCCAGCAGTTGATCCGGATGGTTTTCACTCTCGTCTCATTTTCGAGCGCATTGAAGACGTGGTTGACGCAGACGGTTTTCCCGCTGCCTGGCGGGCCATATACGAGAAGGTTGTCCGGAGTCTTCCCTTCTGTGAGTGGGCGGACCGCATCCCGAATATTGTGAATCTCGCCTTCTCGTCCCACTATCTCTGGGGGAGGCGAGTCAGCAGTGAGGAGTTGTTCTGACCGGATGATGCTTCTGTTAGATGTATCGTCGAACATATCGAAACCACGTCCTTTCTATATCATATCTACCGGTCCGTATTGAAAAACGGAGTCGTGGACGGTATTTCGTATGCGGAAGTCTGCATTCATCCTCGAAAACATCCGTGCCGAATAAGATGTATAGAGATAGGATGCCCTACCCGTTTGGCGGTTTTGAGTCCCAAGTGAACACGGGTGTGTGAAAACCTGTGTAGATGTTCTCCAACGGTTACGTTACAATGTCCGATCTTATCGATACGCGAACGCCTCTAGAACTCTCACATCTCCCGGCACAGTTTGTCGGACGGGAGGCTGAACAGGATACTCTCACTGATGCCTTCGGCGTCGAGGGGGAAAGCCGTCTCCAGAATTTCCATGTCTACGGGCCGCGGGGCACAGGAAAGACACATCTCCTTCAGCGGTTTCTGACAACGTTTCCGCCGACGTTCACCACCTGCTACCTCTCCGGGATCCACCAGAATACACAGTACAAGTCTCTGGAACGTCTCTACCATCTTTTAACCGGGACTACACTTGGGACAGGTCACCATGTCGCCGATATTCAGCGGAAAGTCGAGGAGCAGGTTACCTTGCCGACCGTGATTGTGGTCGATGAAGTCGACTTTCTCCTATTGAACGACGGGGACGACCTCCTCTATTACCTCACTCGTCTCGAGAACACCGCGGTCATCACGGTCTCAGCCAACCGGCGGTCGCTTGAAGAACCACTTGATGAAAGGACGTACAGCTCGTTCCATCCGCAGCATCTGACACTGAACGAGTATACAGCCAATGCGGCACGTCAGATTCTCGCTGATCGGGCACGGAAAGCACTTCAGCCACAGTCATTACAGAGAGCGGCTTTGACGTATATCACAGCGACAACGCAGAATATCTCCATTGGGATCACCTGGCTACGTGAAGCGGCTGAGACCGCTGATGACAGAATTACACGTGATCTTGTCCAGAATGTAGAGGTGACAGCGTATCATGAGTTCGTGAAATCGCTTCTCAACGAGTTCACTACTCATCACCGACGGCTGTACAATACCATCGCCCGTCTCGAACAGGAACGGGGCCCACTCCTCACAACTGGAACCGTCTACAGTGAGTACAGTAAGCGGTGTGAGACAGCAGGTGTTGCACCTCTTAGCGAACGCCGTATAAGCGACTTCCTGACTCATTTGGAACTGCTTGATCTGATCGAGGCCACTTACTACCGTGGCGGACGAAAAGGGAAGACGCGTGAGATTAAGCTGGTCGACTGGAACAGCCGTTCGGATTCAGAGGAGACTAGCTAGGAGGTCATCGTCGAGTGCGTCTAACTCACGGCGGACTTCGCGTCGTTCGGCTAGTAACTTCTGTCGGTCATGCCAGTGCCGCCGCTGTTCTTTCCGGATTTCTTTGCTGAGTTCCTGTATACGGCGTTTCTGGTGTTCCTTCTTTTCTCGGCTACCGCTGCCGAACTGTCTGAGTAGCTGCTGTAGATTTTCCTCGTACCGTTCTAACTCCTGTTCCAGTTCGTGGATCAGGTCTTCATGCAGGTTGGTACGCTCCTGGATCTGACCCTCGATCTCCTCGAGTAGGTTTTCAACGCGTTCACGTTCTTCTCTGTGTGCTTCGGTCAGCAGCTGGTCGATCTCTCGCTTACTGGGGTATCCGTCGTCACCGCTAGCGGGCTGTGGCACAGGATCGGCAGACTCCAGCAGGTCTGTGTAGTCTTCGTAGACCATCCCATCCTACAGTGGACTGTATTATCTACAGGTGTTCGGAATCGCCGTGTTTCCGAAGCTTCCGGTACCGCTTCGCCCGTTCACGATAGAGCCGGGGTAGCTCCTCGAGTTCAGTCTCTGTCCAGTTTTCAACTTTTTCGAGTAACCGTTCGGCCTCCGCAATCTCGTGAACTCCCATCTGTCTTCACGAAACTGGCTGGGATGGCCAGCTTTGTCTATGCTTCAGAAGGCCGTGTTACAGTTGCTGTCTCTGATACAGCGTCAGGAAATCCAGTCTACTCTTCTTCGTCTGCCTGTGTGAACGTATCCAGCTGGTCGAGTACTCCTTTTTCCTCGAGTTCTGCGAGCCGTTCGAGGACCTGGTATTTCTCCTCCTGTGTTGACTGTTTCTCGAGGGAGAGCGGTCGTCCACAGGTCCGGCATTCGGTCTCCTTTGGCTGGTTCTCGGCTCCGCAGAAGCTACAGTTGACGGGTTGAGTCTCGTCCTCTTCACCACTGAGTCCGTATTCATCTCTGATGGCCTGGTTGACGTCATCGTTGTTCAGGTGGACGTAGACCTTCGCACGATCGCTTCCAGGTTTCCATCCGGCGAACTTATTCAGTTGCTCGTAACCCATGAACGTCGCCACCTCGGTCAAACGGGTGTGGCGGAGGTTGTACGGTCGACGTTTGTTCTCCGGGATCTCTGCCTGTTCACATGCTTGCTTGAATCGGCGGAGAAAGGCGTCGTACTTGAGCCGGTCGCGGAGATCGGATTCGTACGCACACTCCGGATCATCATGGTGATGGGGTATTTCTCCGCACTTCTTGCATCTCTGCTGTTCTGTTTTTACCCAGAGTGGTGCGCTGGGATCACGAATACTTCCGAGGTCTCCACCGAGTGGATGGGTGGCGAGCCATTCTCGGATTGTTCGCCCAGCTCGGATCAACTGGTTCGTCCGGTCAGGCGTGTTCTTCAGGCCTTCAATCGAAATGAAGTCTCCCTTCCCATTTACGATGAAGTCACCGATATTCCGGGAAAGTACCTCGCCGGGTCGTGCTGCTGATTCGTATAGAACCTTCGTTAACGCTCGATCTCGAGTCGACGAGAATGCCTCAAATAGTCGGCCCAGTTCATCTTCGGTGAAAAGGTCGTCTCGGGTGACCGGAGTCGCTTTCTTCCGTGTGACTGTGAAGAACTGGACTTTATTCGGGTGTTCGCGACCGCCGTTCTCGACCTTGTAGAACTTCTTGATCGTGCCTTTGAACTTGTGTTTGGTTCCGTCAGCGTAGCTACTTCTGTTGATGTTAGCAAGCAGCTCTTTGAGTTCGGCTTCGGTAGCGTCGCGAAGCCGGAAGCCGGATGGGGCGAGTTTGGTCAGCAGTGTCTTGAACGACTGTATCTGTCGCTCCTGTTGGACGTCGCTAATGCCTTCTGCGGCTTGATGGTCGATAAACTCCTGAATCGCCTGGTAGTTTTCGCGGTCGATGGCGTCTTCGAGATTTTGGAGGCTGCGATTGACGTCGACGTAGTTGGTCGTGGACATGGTTGTAGTTCACATCTCGGTTGTAGAAGAGGGAGAGGAGAGACCGGCTTTCGTATGCACTTCAGAACCGGTGTTCGGTTGGATGCCCACTGAACGGTTGGTGGTATGGGCTCGACGCCCAGTGAACGAACCGTCAAATGGGCGTTGTGATTGTATCTTGCCCCCCTCTTTCGGTTGGTTTCATACTAATACTCTCAGCGATGATTTTTATGATCAAATACAGATGCCTATATTGGGCACTGTCTAGTTGAGTCAGTTTGAGAAGTGAGCAGGTCGTTGAGTAACTTGCCTAGAGATGCTCGCAGACCTGCTCAGTGAGAGCTATGAAGCGGATTTAGAAGAATCTTGGGAGAACGAGCGGACGGCGACGCCCGTCAGGGCGTTCGCCGTCCGCCTCCACCAGACCGGCTGTTCGCTTCGAGAGACAACAACGATTCTTGCTGAATTAGGCGTTGAACGCTCTCATGGGGCTGTCTGGAATTGGGTACATCGGCTGGCTGACAGCGGTTGCGACCCGCCTGAGGCGCAGCCGAAGCGGGTCGCGGTTGACGAGACCGCTGTCAAGATAAACGGCGAGTGGTCTTGGTTGTACGCTGCAATAGACACCGAGACAAAACTGATTCTTGACGTCGCGTTATTTGGTCGGCATGGCACTGATCCGGCGGCTGCATTTCTGCATCGACTCGACGAGAAACACGATCTCTCCGAGGCTGAGTTTCTTGTCGATCAGTTCGGCTATCGGACTGCCCTCTTTCGGGTAGGATTGAGCGGTCGGGTCAACTATACCGACCGAAACCTCATCGAAAAGTGGTTTCACACACTCAAAATGCGGATCGACCGCTTCCATAATTCGTGGGTGGGCAGTCGGTCGAGCGTCCGCGAGTGGCTTGAACAGTTCATGCATTACTACAACCGTCAGAGACCGCATCAAGCTCTCGGCGGAAAGACGCCGGTCGAGGAGGTGCTGAACTAGACAATGCCGGGATTCAAAATATGGCAGAAATCTCCTGCAAAAGGTGGAGATATAACGTGGATAGGGAACACATGGATAACATATATTTCTGAAGAGCTATCCCAGACAGGTGTGCCTTATGGGAATAAGGTCAACTCAGATTGGGGTACCAAATTCTTTGATGTTACTCGGTCGGGTGACTCCTGTATCGTACTGTACCTTCCTGTTCCATTCATCAAAAAGGGCAATCCAGACGTGTGGTGGGGATAACTTCCACACTCCGAACCAGCCCTGAATAAGCGTCGTCAGTTCTGAGATGCAGCTCTGAATTGGCTGAGAAATCTCTATCGACTAGCCACCGTATGGTGAAAACGAGCCATGAACACCAGTCTAAACTAGTTGATCGTCTATCAGTCCCATTTGTTGACTGTTTCTTGACGATCGCCTACTGGTGCTTGGTCGTATCTGACCGCCATCTCATACGACTTCTGTCGGAGTTGTTGTTGTACTGCGGCGGGTCCCTGGTCACGGCTCATCTGCGTACCCACTGAGTGTCTGATCGAGTACCATGACATGTCTCTATGTTCCACCGGTATCCCGGCTTCTTCACACAGCTTTCCGAGCAACCGATTGAGCGAGGAGCTACCGTATGGGTTTCCGTACTTGGTAAGCCATAGTGCTTCCGTCCCACGGTATTTCTCGTAGTTTTCTCGTTCACTCACCCATTTCCGGAGGATGTTCGATGTGCGTTCGCTGAGGGCGACGTGCCAGTTGTCCGTGTTCTTCGTGGACTCGTCCTTCGGGATACGGAGCATTCCGTTTTCGAGGTCTAACCAAGAGGTTTTGGCGCGTCCGACCTCTTTGGGTCGCAGTCCTGCATCCATCGATGTGTAGACGATCGACGGATACTTCCAGCCGTTCGCTTTCTCCCAGTCACTCCTGGTCACCTCAGCCTTCGGTTTCTCGAACCGTTGCGCCAGGTGAGCCTTCCACTTATCCCTTTCCCGTGGATCGAGGGAGTTGTAGTGTGGGATGGAGCCGTACTCGAGGCTGGCCTGTTTGATCTTCCTCCGTTCATCCCCTGTCAAGAAGTCCCGTATCTGGTGTGTAGCTCCGCCGCTGGAGAACTTGATCTCCGGCTCCCAGTCAATATCCCTCCCTCGTTCATGGTTCAAGTACTTGAACAGCGATTTGATCGCTTTTTGGACGGCAGCCTTGTGGGTCTTCGACGTCTCCTCGTACACCAACTCCTTGCAGTACTCGTCCGCGTGGTCTGTCGTGACGCGGAGCGTGTATCCGTCCTCCTGCCTCCAGATCCACCGATAGAATTGGTCGAGTTTGTAACCTCTCTGCCGTACGGTGTCGAACGCGTAGCCCTCGGCCATCTCCGGATCCTTTCCGAGGTTAAGAAGCCACTTGATCAACTGCTTCCGGAAACCGATGTAGTCCTCGAGCTGCCGCTGGTTCAAGTATTCCTCCGACTGCTCCGGAACCACAACGATTCCATCGACCTTGTCACGTTCATCCTGCATAAGCCCTCACCTCCGGCTCCGCGAAAACAGGGGAACCGCTAACTCTAGTTCTAGTAAGCCTGAAACTTCTTAAAACCCGGGGACGGCTCCGGGGTGCGATACACCAACCCACGTTGTAAGCTTCGAATGGCATAGTCGGGTCATTGCTGGAAACCCGGAAAACCGACGAGAGAAGGCGTGAGGAGTGCGCGGACCGGGATTTGAACCCGGGCCATGAGCTTGGAAGGCTCAGGTCCTACCACTAGACCATCCGCGCGCATCACCGGCTTTTCGGTCCACGTTTAAGGCTCTTCCTTTTCTGTGTCGCCGCCCGCTCGCGATCACGGTCGCCGAGGGGAAAAACAGGAGATCGGTACTCAGCGATCAGCGGGCTACCGGGCGGTCCACACCGCGGGTCGGCCGGCGGTTACCGCTCGAGCAGCGCGCCCGAGGAGCCGACGGCGATGTCGACGTCACCGGTGGCGACGGCACGGAGGTTCTCACCGACCGGCGTCGTGTTCCGGGTCCACTTGTCGTCCTCGAGTTCGAACACCGCGCCACCGCTGCCGACGGTGTAGCCCGTGCCGGCCTCGGTTTCGATGTCGAAGAGGGCGGCGTCGCCGAGGCTCTCGGGGATCCAGCGGCTGCCGGTGTAGTCGAAGACGGACGCGTTACCGCCGCTGACGTAGACGTCGTCTTCGGCGTCGCTGTCGAGGCCGTAGTAGGTGACGCCGGCGTCCTCGATGCCGATCGGGTTCCAGGTGACGCCGTCGTCGGTGGCGAAGACTTTCCCGTTGGTGTCGATAACGTGGCCCGCGCCGTCGGCGTAGAACTCGATCGCGTTCAGCCCGGAGCCGCTGCCCGGCACTACGTAGTTCCAGGTGCCCTCCTTACCGTTGTCGAAGCTGTAGTGGATCGATCCGGAGTCGTCGGCCACGTAGACGTCGGCCTCACCGGCGGGACCGGTGACGGAGACGTCGTTGAAGTTCGCCGTGTAATCGTTGGGCGCCGAGCGGTCGACCAGGTTCCCGGTCGTTACGTCGTACTCGCCGATCGCACCGCTCGAGCCGACGACCCAGAGCCGCTTGCCGTCGTCGGTGGTGTCGACCCCGTAGAGGTCGTTCCCGTTGCCGGTCGGGCCACCCTGCAGGACGACCTCCCAGCCGGTGGCGGTGCGTTCGATCACCAGCCCACCGCCCGCGACCGCGTGCGGGTTGGTGGCCGTATAGGCGACGTCGTGGAGGGTGCTATCGACCGGCGTCTCGACGACGGTCCACCCGTCGTCACTCTCGGCGGCGGCAGCCGTCGCGGGGACGGTGGCTGCGGCAAGCGATGCGCCTGCGACCTTCAGCGCCGAACGTCGAGTCAAGCGCGTCATAGCGCATTCCGGTCTGGTGGACGAGACCATCATAAAAGCCGGACGTTCTTCAGATCGTTAGCGTCTATTCCGGACCTTTTACTCGATTTCAAACCGTTTTCATCGAGTGGGACTGAGCCCGATATCTACGGATTCGACCGGCTAAAATAGCGAGTCGGATCGCTTGTGGAATCACCTGTCACGGGAACAAATACCACCATAGCCACCGGGCGACCGTCGGCCGAACGATCCCTCTCGAAACCGAATTCCGGGTACGGTCGCGCTATCCCGACTGGCCCGCGCCCGCAACCGTGGCATAACAGTTCCCGCTCGAGAGTTCCCACTCCCGGAGCGTGAGGTCGCTGGCAGCGAGGTCGGCCTCGAACTCCTCGGGCGCGTAAATATGATAGAACCGATCGACCGGATCGCCGCCGGGGAGGGTCCACTCGACGGTCGTATCGAACCCCTCAGTCGCATCGAACCGGTCGTGAGCGGTCGACCACGCACTGACCAACGCACGACCGTCCGGGGACAACACGCGGGCGAGTTCGTCGAGGCTTGCCAGCCGCGCCGCTCGCGTCGGCAGGTGATGCAGCGTCGCGACGTAGACCGCTAGGTCGACGCCGTCGTCAGTGAGCGGCAGCGCGGCCGCGTCTCCCTGCACCAACTCAACGTCGAACCTCCGCTCGAGGGCGCGTTCCCGACCCGTCTCGAGCAGGCCACGGCTCACGTCGAGGCCAACGACGGACCCGCACTCTGCTGCGAGCAGTTCGGCGTGGCGACAGTTGCCACACCCCAGGTCGAGCCCGACCGCATCGAAGCCCCGATCGGTCGCGTGGGACGCGACGAACGATTCGACCTCCGGCCACGCGTACTCGCGCGTGGACGCGAAGTGGGTCGCAATCCGGTCGTACGTCTCCCGGACATCGCCGCGTTTCACATCACTTTCGTCCCGACGCTGCGTTCGGTCCCGGTTCCCGGCCATCCGTTGACTCTCGTCTCGGGACGGTCAAAAAGCGTTCGCCACCGCGAGCAACGGTACGGGCTGCCCGTGTCGCCCCGACGAATGTGTATCCGTGACGGGCCTCGATGAATTCGAGGGGTTTATCTATTCCCGACGGGAACTGGAGAATGCGCTCGAGGGCTCGTAGATCAGGGGTAGATCACTCCCTTGGCATGGGAGAGGCCCCGGGTTCAAATCCCGGCGAGTCCACTCGAAATTTGGCGTTTCAGGCTTTCTACTTGCCGAATTCCGTTCCCTAAGGGTATTCTGACGGCTATCGATACGACAGTGCTGACAGCTGCTTGCTCGAGAGTCATGTTCCTGTTATAGGTCTTCGATGAAGTCGCGTCGCTGTTCCATCTTCTCACGGTCTGTACGGCGGTCGTAGTGGCGATCGAGGACTTCCGAGGACACGTCGCACCGATCGCTGACGATCTTCTCGGGAATGTCCTCGCGGAGCTGGTAGGTGATCGCCCCGCGCCGGATCGTATGCGGCGAGAGACTGCTCGGGCAGTCGTAGTAGTGCCCGTACTCCGTGGCTTCGCAGTCGTTCGGATCGCGGTCGTGAGGACACTCCCCGACCATGCAGGGCTGGGTAAGCCGGTACACCTCCGAGCGAATCTGTCCGGAACTCAGCCGCCCCTGGTCGCTCGTGATGAGCGGCTCGCGGCCGTGTTCGTCCACGACATCGTGGCGGTGGAAGCGGAGGTACTCGTCGAGGACATCGCAGTAGTAGTCGTCGAGCGCGATCGCCCGTTCGGCCGGCTCCTGGTTCTTGAGCGGCGTGCCCGTATCGGGCCGGTGCCGCAACCAGAAGCACTGCTCGTCGGGCTCGTAGTCCTCGAGATCGACCGCGCGAAGGCTCCCGAGGCGGATCCCGGTGTGCCAGAGGATCGCCATGATGACGTGGTCGCGACTCGCGCGCTTGTACCGCTCGAGGTAGCCGATGATCTTATGGGCGCGATCGGCGTCGAGCATCTCGTCGCGAGCCTCCTCGCCGCGGTCGACGTCCGGTAGTTTCACCCGCTCGCGCATCCCCGGTTCGACGGCGTCGATCGACGCGCAGAACTCGAGGAAGACGCGGAGCGTCGCGAGCTGCCCGCGGAGCGTGACGATGTTCACGTCCTCCTGTCGCCACACCCGGTATTGGTGGAGATGCCGGCCAGTGAGATCGTTGAGGTTGTCGATGCCGACCTTCGCACACCACTCGACGAAAGCGTCGAGCCGGTACTTGTGATTCTGGAGGGTCTTCTCGCTCACCTCGAGTTCGCGGTGCGAGACGTAGAGGTCGACCGCCTCTCGGGGAGAGATCGGCTCGAGGTCGTCGCTCATGCTGTCACCCTCCGCGTCGCGTAGTTGCTGAGCCGACGGAAGACGCCGCCGCGCCGGAGTTCCCTGCCGCCGTCGGTGTAGACGATGTGGCCGCCGGCGTGGCACTCGGTACAGCGGTAGCAGGTCGTATCCGTCGATCCCCAGGTGATACGCCGCGCGGTCGCGCCGCAAGTCGTGCAGCTGACTGTCTCGGGATCACCGCTCATAGTCGCCCTTCGATTTTTGGAGTCGCAGTTTCGACCTCTGAACCACAGACGGGGCAGGTCGCACCGTTCTTGTCCTTGACGGCGAGGACGTATGCGCCACCGTTCGTGCAGAAGCCTGTCGTGTACGCCTCGTCACTCATCCTGATCACCGCTCTCGTCACCGTCATCGGCGTCGGAGACATCGAGCCCACAGGCGTCCGCACGTCGGCGAACGCTCTCCTCGAGCAGTGCCTCGGCTTCGGGCAGCAGCGTGTAGCTGTTCGTCCGCCCGTCGAGTTCGCCGCGCTCGAGGAGATCGTCGTCGACGAGTCTGTCGAGGTTCTGGTACAACCGCCCGTGGAGGACTTCGTCGTGGTGCTGCTCGAGTCGCTCCTTGATCGCGAGGCCGTAGGATTCCTCACCGGTGGACTCGATAGCGGCGATTACCTCGAGGATGTCCCGCTGGAAGCCAGAGAGATCGCCCCAGACGGTGCCACCGTCGGCCACCAGCTCGGGCTCGGCTTCGTAGTCCTCGACGAGTTCGTCCGCTTGCTGCCGACCTTTAGGCGAGCCCGATGCAGGACCACCGTCAGCTCGGAGGTACGCACAGGAGCGGCAGGCCGGTTCGTTGCTCCGAGCGTCGTAGCCGTCCGCTCGAGCGCCGCAGGCGCACCGAGCGTTAGACCTTTTGGATGGCGATGCCTCTTGCCGTGCGTGGGGTGCATTCCCCACGGAAGTTCCGAGATTCATTCCGGATCACCGGAGTTACCTTCCGGGCGGCGCTCCAACGCCGCCCGATCTCACATACCAACAAGAGTCATCTTCATCCGAGTTGGTAACTCCGCAACTCCACCTTTGTATTCAGTATGCATAAATGCATCGCAGCCTCGAAAAGCGATTCAAGATAGAGATTTGGATAAATACTGGGAAATAGGTTCCCCCATCCTGTATTAGGATTTAATGAGGCAATCGGGTACTTGGATGACAATCTGGGATGACCGGATTCTCGAAATCATTCGTAACGAAGGTCCAACACCAGTAGGTAAATTGACTGAACGCGATGGAGTTCGAATTAGTCAGTCATCAGTTTCTCGAAGGTGCCAGAAACTGGCGGATCACCGACTCTTGATCCCAATCGGGAACGGCGTCTACGATATCTCCGATATTGGGGAAGCCTATCTCGATGAAGAATATGATGCCGAAAACGAGACCTACCTTAACAGCGGCAGCTCGAGAGACGGACCGAGCGCCAGTGGAACCACTCAACCCTAATGAGCCGAAAGCCCGCCCGCTGGATGTGTACACTTGATGAACGGATTCTCGAGCATCTCTCGGAAGATCCGTGGTCAACACCACGGCATATGTCTCAAGCAGTCAATCTCACTGCTTCGCGTGGGCGGGTTGAGGAGCGGTGCCAACTGCTTTCTCAGGTAGGGCTAGTTGCCCCGATCTTTGAAGATAGTAGCATGTACGAAATTACGTATGAGGGACAGAAGTATCTGGATGGGGAACTTGATGTTGAAACTCGGCCAGAACCAACCCCCCATCGAATTCTTTAGTGATTGGACTTTGTCAGTTCCCTTCACCTCGAGGAGTATTCGATTCTTTGTTTAGTCTACCACCATTACTCATCAGGAAACGATATAATATCGTGTCCTCCAAGTCCTCTTTCTGTTTTTGATGTGACTCGGGTGACATCGATTAAATCCTCATCTTCCATGTCTTTAAGTTCAGATCTAATATCTTTTCTACGGTAGGCAGATCGTTTCTCTTCAACCACATATTCCTTAATAAGATCGTCGAAAGGCATTGTTTCTCCGGAAAATAGGTCCAATAACTTTTCGCGAACCTTATTTCCATAAAACTGATCTAGACCGGATTGATCATTTGCAATATCTTCCCGGTGAGGTGCATATGCAAATTTACCAGGGCCACATGACCTCATTCCTTCTCTCATTATTTCTAAACCATCTGATTTATTTGTACCAAATACTAGATAATATTTCATCGCAGTAGAATCTTCTTCTGTTACTAAGTATGCGAGTGTTTCATTTGGACCATTTTCTTGTAGTCTTTCACAATAGTAACCTACTTCTCGATGCTCGAGGTGATCCGGCTCATAATTTTCAAGCTCTTCCCTCCAGTTATCAGTGCCAAATGGCTTTTTTAGTGCATCCTGGTGTTTATCAACATCTTGCCACCTAATCACCTCACTTGCCATTAGGTTGATCAGTATCTCGTGCCCGGATCTACAAGATAGATCGGTGATCAAATCATACTCTATCTGACTGTATCCGTATGGATCTATGAAGAAGAAAGCGGGGAGATTCCAACCACCACTTTTCTTAACTTGTTCTTTAGTAACATCTTGGAATCTCCCTTCTACTACTTTATATGAAATATTATCTGGGAGTGTACGTCTTGCGGGGAGATTATCTCTTAGAATCCGAGCATTCTTCCCAGTTTTCTCTATAAATACACATTCTATATTTTCAGAGATAGCAGAGTGTTCTACTGCTCTATCTAGGATGATTTGTGGAGACCCGGGAATATCAGTGCTAGTCTCAATCTCCGTTAATTCTATAGGACTGGTATCACTGTTTGCATCATATTCCCCCCTACCAGCAAAACAATCAAATACCCTTATCTTTGGGAAGTTAGGACCTAATTTTCTCATCCAGGGCCCAAGATAGTAGCGAAGCAACTGATGTTTTGCCCGAGTATGGCCATAATATTGCTCCCATTTTTCATCGGCATCATCGGGCTTCACCGGATCTTCCATGCAATCCCAAAATATTGAAGCGTAGATAATAATATTATCGGGTGGTCTGATTCGCTACGGGGTACAATTTATTGAAAACCAGTTATATAGGACTAAGCACATGGAGATACAGCGATGCCAATCACCACGTTCGGACACCCCCAAGTTGATTATCCGAGATAGATCTGGGCAAATTCGTGGAAATCTATCCCCAACTCCTAAATTAGATGAACTGAGAGGAGTTAGCCGGTCTACTGGTGAACCGTTAGACCGGTTAGATGTGTCTGAATCTGGTATTCAATGTGTTGAATGCGGATCTAAAGTCACAGACCGTTTCGGATCAAAACCCTCTGGAGACATAATTTGTTGGGATTGTGTAGAGGGGACGCTTGCCGAAACAGATCAACGGGGGGTGACTTCTACAATCGATCCCACGAAGGCTGTATTATCTTCATCCTCATTACATCACAAGAACCTCTGCAACTATGTCATAAACGTCGCAACAGGTTGCTCACATGGATGCAAATTTTGCTACGTTCCATCAACTCCGAACATAAAAATGCGTAAGGATATGCTGAAAGATAAGGCAGATGTTGATAATGGTCAAGAAGAATGGGGGAGTTATTTACTCTACCGTGACGATCTCCCTGAGCGTCTTAGTAGGAATCTCGAGCGGAAGAGAACGTGGGATTCAACACCAGATGGACGAGGGGTTGTTATGATTTCCAGCGGGACTGATTGTTATCAGGACCGACGAGCAGCTCAGATTACTCGAGGTTGTGTGATTGAACTGGTAAAGCATGAGAAGCCAGTTCGGATCCTTACTCGAAGTCCTGCTATGGTTCGCGATTTAGATGTGTTTAAAGCCGCAAATGGGTTAGTCACCGTGGGGTCATCTATCCCATGTCTTGATGACGAAATAGTTCAATCGATTGAACCTGGAGCCCCAGCCCCTACTACTCGGCTAAATGCTCTTGAAAAAGTTAGCAACGCAGGAGTTCCGGTCTACGTGTCTATGTCTCCAACTTATCCCACTCAGGATCGCACTGATCTTAGAAATTTGCTCAGTACATTCAAAGAAAGACTCGACCCAGATGTAGTTTTTCACGAGACAATCAATCCACGAGGTGGTAACTTCCAGATGACTATCCAAGCAGCACGGGAGGCCGGTCAGAATGAACTAGCAGATGAACTTGCAAAACTTCGTGACCGTGATCATTGGGTCGAATATTCGAAAAACCAGTTGCTTGCTGTTCGAGAGATAGGAGAAGACCTGGACCTCCCAGTCCACTTATGGCCTGACAAAAAATTCGTGAAGTATGTG
Source organism: Natrinema thermotolerans (assembly GCF_031165565.1). Classification (NCBI taxonomy): domain Archaea; kingdom Methanobacteriati; phylum Methanobacteriota; class Halobacteria; order Halobacteriales; family Natrialbaceae; genus Natrinema; species Natrinema thermotolerans. The sequence goes on from NZ_CP101873.1 coordinate 927,020, forward strand.
GATGATCACAAGGAATTTTTCCGAAAAGAACGGAACAAAGAGGATTCACCAGAATCATATCCAAAGCCCGTCCCCACGACATAGATCCATCTTCCACTTTCACTTTCACTCCGACCTTGGGTTCTTTTTATAGGCGTACAGATATGGGTTGTAAATAACGGGACCTATGTACCTTAAAACCGAGCGCGACCCAGAGGGTGGATGGTACGACCGATATGTCCAATTGGTTGATAGCGAGGGTCGCACTATAGAGCAACTCGGTAAACATCCCACATTAGATGAGCTTCGGGAGATAGAACGTAAGCATAGTGTCCGAATTAATCTCTGGCAGCAGGGATTGGTTTGTTATGAATGCGGGAATCAAATCAATAAAAGATTTAGTTCAACTTTGGAGGGGCATCTCCTTTGTTGGGATTGTGCAACGTCTAAAGAACCTTATGAGCAGGGTGATTTGACCGTCAATACTGATCCAACAAAGAGTGTCCTAAGCGAATCGAAACTCCATGAAAAGAGTCTCTGTGATTATGTCATAAACGTTGCTACTGGGTGTAAGCACGGATGCCGGTTTTGCTACGTACCCAGTACACCAGCTATCAAAAATAGAGATAGGATGCTTGAAAAACAGGCAGAAGTGGAAAATCCACAGGAGGATTGGGGAAGTTATCTTTTGTACCGAGATGATCTTCCCGAACGTACCCATAACGGACTGAAGGAGACAGACTTCAGTGACTGGAAGGTAACAAAACGAGGGAGGGGGGCCGTTATGTTATCTAGTGGAACAGATTGTTATCAAGATCGTCGAGCAGCTCAGATCACTCGTGGATGCGTGCATGAACTGGTTGATGCCGATATCCCAGTCCGCATTCTCACACGGAGTCCTAATGTTACGAGAGATATTGATTTGTTCAAAAAATCAGATGGATTGGTTACGGTTGGGATGTCTATACCTAGTTTTGATACCTCGTTAGTAAAAGCACTCGAACCTCAGGCACCACCACCCCAGGCGCGGTGGGAAGCATTAGACGAGATGTTCCGAGCTGGAATACCTCGGTTTGTGTCCTTCTCACCTACGTATCCGACTATGGATCGAGATCAGATTCGCGAAACTCTATCCTGGTTTGAAGCAATTGATCCGGAAGTAGTCTTTCACGAACCAATGAACCCACGAGGTAAGAACTTCGAGATGTGTCTTGAAGCCACCCGTGAAGCCGGATACGAACACGTAGCAAAAGACCTAGAGCGGATTCAACGGAATGATCAATGGGCAGAGTATGCTGTTGAGCACATTGAGTTAGTGCAGGAATTAGCAAATGACTTCCGCAACGTTACCGTTCACTCTTGGCCAGATCGGAAACTAGTGAATTCATCTCACGGTGATACGAAAAGAAAGTTAAAGAATATGAGGAAACAGGTTTCACCTGAGTCATTTGCCTCACAGGGCCGATTCTAATATTTTGCACAACTATAGAGAACGTCTCTCAGTTCTCCAGCCGCCCCAGTCCATCACGACCGGTGGTAGGACGCCCTGCTCGAGCAGGTTAGTTCGCCAGGTCCGCTGCAGGTCGTGAACGCCGAGGAACGATCGGCCGCGATCTCCGCGCTCGGCACGGTGCCGTTCGGCAGCTCGTTGCAACCAGTGAGAAATGGGTGCGATACATCACTCGAATACTAGGTTTAAGTGAACGTAGTTTCTTGTGACAACTGTCACTATGTCCGATAGCAATTCCGGCGTTTCGAGACAAGAAGCTCTTGAGAACGCAATAACTGTATTTGGTGACCACGGGATAATTGAGGAGGAAACTGCGGAGAACTTACTCAACGGTATCGAGCGTGACGGCGAGTTTACCGAGGAAGAAGCAGATCAGTTGGTCGATTCGTTCGAGAGTTTCCTCGAGGACAAGTTCGAATCCGACGAATAGCTACGCCGAGATCGCTTCCGAGACGAACTTGTCGTACCAGTTTTCGTAATCGTCGCCGAGTGCTTCCTGCTGCCCGTAGCAGACGGCCCCAGTGTAAAGCGTCGCGAAGGTCGCTCCATCGAGTTCGCTGACGGCCTCGGTGTCGGCAGGCATGAACACGCCACCGCACGAACAGCCGATGAACGGAAGTCCGGGTTGGTCCGTTGCCCCGATCTCGGCGTCGGTATCGATGCTGATGTCGATGTCGTTCGTCGCATCGCACTGCGGACAATGGAACTGTGCCATGTCGATATCTAGAAACTATGTTTCCTAGAAAGTTTCGGTCACTAGAACCAACAGAGAAATCAACTTTCGACAGGCGCTCAGTGAACGTGGTTCGTCTCAGTCGTTGTCGCTGGCGGCTGTATGACTTCGGTCTCGCTCGCGACATCGTCCTCGAGGTAATTCACCTTCCCACGCTCCCGCCGAATCGCTTCCGGCGAGAACTCGCCGAGGTAGTGCCGCCGGAACGTCTCCCAGTCCTCCCAACCGCCCCAGTCCATCACGACCGATGGTAGGACGCCCTGCTCGAGCAGGTTCGTCCCCCAGGTCCGCCGCAGGTCGTGGACGTCGAGGAACGACCAGCCGCGATCGCCGCTCTCAGCGTGGAGTCGTTCGGCAGCTCGCTGCACCCAGCGGTAGACCGTCTTGGCGGTCACGTCGACGATCGACTCGTCCGGTGCGATCCCGGCGGCGTCGGTGTGGGCATCGATGTACGTCGCCAGTTGGTCGGGAACCGGCGGCTCGCGGTAGTGTTCCTGTTTCGCAACGTCCTCCCAGACGCGCAAGTGTGTCCCGGTCGGCGTCTCGACGACATCGGCGGGCGTTACTTGGACGATCTCGCAGCGGCGGAGTCCACATCGACCGGCGAGCAGGAACGCGATCATCTGGCGGTTGTCCTCCGCCTCGTCGATCACGGCCTGCAGTTCGTCTTCACTCAACCACACGCGCTTCCCTTCGCGTTGCGGGTAGGGCTTCAGTCTCATCGCTGTCCTCGATACTCATTTTTAGCCCAACAAACCATGAAGAATGGGGTTATCAGTACGGCAATCGACCCCGATCTCGGAGTCAATTGTCCGCGAAGAGTGGGTTCGCGGACACCACGGAACGCTAAGGACAACGGATATATCCGTCTCTCCTCGTAGTAGTAAGCCAATCAGATGCCGACTCGAGTTGTTCATCAACACCATCCGGACGATATCAACTACTCTCTCGAGGATGTCAGTACGGATCCGGATGCGTTCGAGGACAAACTCCGCGACCCGACGGCCGATGTCAAGGTGATGGACTACTCATTCCCGGACGGCGACGTGCGTGTTCTCTATACAACGGGTGTATCTGGGACGGCTGACGATCTCGATCGGGAAATTAGCCCAGCTCAGTTGGAGGAAGACTTAGAGCCGATGGACCCGACGAGCCGGGTCATCGCGATCTGGTTACTCCAGTTCTTCGCCGAGATGCAACAGGAAGAACAGGAGAACGGTAGTGAACTCGCGATCTACAAGGACCTCGAGATCGAGCGAGTCCCTGAAGCAGTCGATCACGTTTCGTGGGATGGATCGGCAACGGACGTTGCCGGGAGCCTGATGTCGAATCTGATCCTGAGACATTCGCTTCCGAACGCGAATCACCGAACGGGGATCACGATGGCACAGACCTATCTCGAGGCGGCTGGGGCCGATTTTGAAACGCCGAAAACACACACCGAAGAGTACGAATGGCGTGAGTGGGTCGACCCCTACATCGTCGAGTCAAAGCGGCTGCTCACCGTTCGACGGCACAACCTGTACTTCCTCACGTTAAAACAGAACGGGTGTGAGATCGTCCGCCGAAAGCATGATATCGAGATTCCCCTCGAGGACTACGACCTCGATATGCACTACTACGAGGCGTGGGAGGAATACGCCGAGCTGCACGAGGCACACTGCATCGAGTTCGCGGAGGAACTGGCCACTCGAGGTGGGGAAGGGAACCTCGTTCAGGAGCCAGCACTATCCGAAGAGGGATTCGTCGACTTCCTGCGTAGCGAAAACAGCAGTTCTGAGGCGGAATAAGAATTAGTCGCGGAGGTGCGCGTTCGATCGCGCCAACTCCCGGAGACGCTCGTTGTCCGGGACATCGTACTGTTCACTGACATCGCGAACAGCTTCTTGGAGACTCATGGGTACTGCGAGTACCTATGGGATTGCCATAGATAAAACTTCCCAACACAACCTCGCCCTCTGGGCCTGAAATCTGCTTAACAGTGGCTGAAGTGGGGAATAAGACGGATTAATACCGATGTTCAAGGTGTCCCGTACCCTATGGGTACGGGACAGGTTATACTAGCGGTGCTAGGACTAGGATCCTAGCAAAATTGGCTCGAGAGGATCGCTGTTTATCGGTTCAAACAGGGTACTCGTCTGGATCAATAACGGAAACTTCCCATGTTCCTGTATCGGTCCGCGTCACTCGTACCGGCTGATCTTTCACGTTGCCGTTCTCGTCTACCAACCCGAGCGCCCGAAGTTCGCCCTTCGGGAGTACAACACCGCCCGACGTACGACCAACTTGTGTCAACTGGTGGATCGGCATGGCTACGTTCCTAACTGGTCCTGAATCTGTTTAAACATTAGTCTCACCAGTACGAGACTATGATATTCCCGACCGCTATCACTCGCTCGAGAGTCTCATCGAAGCATGGGGACGGACAACTCGCCACCGACTGACGAGAAGCCCATCGACGAGGTCTACCACGACCGGAATCTCCTCGCGATCGCCTTCGCGAGAGCGATCCGGCTCACGTGGGGCCCGAACACCGCTGGTTGGTACTGGCACGACGAGTGGCCGGTCGTCTGGGTCGATACGCCGACCGGCCAGAAATCCTGGCACGTTACGCCGGATCTCGAGGACGTCCTCGAGCGGTCGTCACTCCAACAGACCGAACCGACCGGCGGCTACGACGGCTACTCGCGGACGCTGAAGAACTGCCGACTCGCCCGCTACATCACTGGAGCCTATTGATGACGGAACGGATCGAGTTCGGATCGAAAGCGGCGGCCGACCAATTCCGCGATGACTACGAGGATCACCTCTGTACCGACGACGACCGCCGACTCAAGACCGTCGCGATCTCGTCGGACGCGCCCGCCCACATCCTCGAGACGGCGACGGTCGAAGCGTCCGATGGCCAAGCCGACCGTGACGGCTCGGGACAGCTCCCGCTCGAGGACCACGAAATCGAGTCGATCGACTGGTCGAAGGGACGGGCGAACGTCCCGTGGGCCCGCTCGATCAAGGCGGCGATGCGCGACGAGGGCGTCGACGACTGGCTCGCCTACCTCGATCCGTCGCTCACCGTCGACGAACACCGCGAGGTTGCCAAGCGGGCCACTCGAGACGAGCGCGGCGATCGCCTCGATGCCGAATCGGATGTCGACGAGCAACTCGCCCGGACACGAGCTGCAGGCGATCAATGCGGCAACGCGGCGACACACTGCGAGGACGGTGACGATGCCGCTTGCGAGTTCCTCACCGACGAATGTGGCTTCGACGAATCGGAGGTACAGACACTGCTCTCCGATTTCGATGACGAAGTCCCGTCCGACGAAATCACCGGGAAGTGGCTCGGTGCGATCCGGCGCGCCTGGCAAGGCTATCACAACGCGACCGACACGCTCGAGGCGGCTCTCGCAGAAGCCGGCGACTCGGTCAACCACGCGATCGCCGCGGCGAAGGCCATCAATGGCATCCGCCGAGCGCACGGTCAGGACGAAATCGAGGCGTTCACCGAACTCGAGCGACTGCAGCGGCCCCTTCGGTGGGACCCCACGACAGAGATCACTGACGAACCCGGCACCGACGAGCCTGACGACCAACTGCTCGCCGATGACCGCCACCTCGAGGACGAGGCCGACGAGACGCTGTTCGACCACGCGGTGAACGAACCCGATGAGGGGATCGAGAACCCCTCGAGGGAGTTCCGCGCAGCTCAGCAAGACGGCTACCTCCGACAGGGTGACGGCGACGACGTCGACGAACGCGAGGGACTCGGGCAGTTCGGAGCCAGGAGAAGCGACACGAAAGCACTCGAGGACTTCGAGAGCGACACATGACAGGCTACTTCTGCCCCGTCGAGGGGTGCGACAAACACGACGACGAATGGGACGATGAGCAACCTCCCTTTGCCTCGAGGGAGGCGGTCAGGAGCCACATCAATGCGATGAGCGGCGACGACCACCAGCGAGCAAGGGACGAAGGGGCCTGGGAAGGGGCCCCGACCACCAGCGAAGGCACAGACGGCGACGGGGTCGAGAGCAGTGACGAGCAGCGACCCGAAGGGACCGAGAGCAGCGACGACCAGCCAGACGAGCAGGCAGAAAGCAGCGACGAAGGGGACCAACCCGCCCCCTCGAGCAGCGACACGACCGACGAGAGCAACGACGACCAGGGAGACGAGCAAGTGAAACCCGCAGACAGCACCGACCCGTGGGACCCAGACGAGCAGCCAAACGACCAGCAAGAAGGGACGGCTCAAGGGGGCCCGAGCAGTGGCTCTACCCCCTCGAGCAGTGCCTCGATCGGTGGGCCGAGTCTCCGGACCACTGCCGTCCTGATCGGGGCGGCCGTCGCCGTGGCGCTCCTGATCCTCTTGTGGCGTCGTCGCCGGTCGAACACGATCGACGCCGACTCGGCCGAACCGGCACCCGACGAGGACGACTCGAGCGGCAACGGCATCGACCGCGAAGCCGGAGGTGGTCTCGTTGACTGACGACCGAGACGGCGACCGCGAGGACGATCCCGAACCTGAGGAGTCCCTCGAGGAAGAGGCGTACGCCGAGATCGATCCGGAGATCGCCGAGCAGGTCGCGGAAGCCGACGCCGAGGACCCCAACGACGAGGTAGACGTCGACGACCCGGCGGAGGAACCTGACGACGACGTCGGCGAAGCCGCCACGGGTGATCGAAAGACGGTCGGTCACGTCTACTGTCGGGCCCTCGGTGCCGGTGCGGCGATCAGCCAAGATCGGATGGGCTCGGGCGTCGACGATCGCTCGGCGGTGATCGACGAGTACGCCGACCTCGCGAAGGAACTCGACCTCGACGAGTACATGGACCAGTGGTACCGGGAGAACCTCAGCGGCAGTTCGGAACTCGGGCCCGGTCAGGGGCTCGTGGCGATGACCTCGCTGTTCGCCGTGATGGTCCTCGTCGAGGACACGGAGATGCTCGACGGCGCGATCGACTCCATGAGCGGGGCTACCGCGGAGGTGGAAGCATGAACCTCCGCGAGATCGCGACCGGCGGCGACCCACGGAAGGCCCTCGCGACGAAGTTCTTCCAGAGCAAGCAGGCTGAAGCCTTCCTCTCGATCGTCGCTCACCGCGAGCGCCGGATTATGGAGGCCGTCGCCGACCTCCAGGAGGCCGTCGACGAGGACGATATCGAACCCCTCGAGGGACTGCCGTCGGTCGACGATCGCGTTGAGCAAATCCGCTCGATGGCTCTCGCGATGATCGACGATTCGCTCCCCTCGTGGTACGTCGAGGAAGCGATCGACATCGAAAACGCGGAGGAAGCCGCCCAGTACGCCGACCTCACCGACGAGGAATGGCAGACGACCAAAGAGACGTGGGCCGACCGCTACCGCGAGCAGGGCGTCGAGGGCGGCGTCGACGAACTCGCCACGGCTCACGTCCGGACTCGGTTCGACGTCGACGACCTCGAGACGTTCCGCGAGGCCGTCGTCGACTGGCCGAACGAGCGGCAGCAAGCCGTCCTCGAGGAGGCCCTCGCCGGCGGCCTCGAGATGGCCGAGCAGGGGATTCGCGACGTAACCAACGCCGTTGACTCGGAGGACCGATGAACCTCGCGTTCGGTGCCCGGACCAACTGGGGCAAATCGTACGGTCTGCAGGCGTATACCGAACGGAACGCGCCGGAGTACGACCGGACGATCCTCATCGACTACAAGGACGAGTACACCGGCCTCGTCGAGTCGGGACTCCTGCAGCGGCTCCCGCTCCGACCAGGAACTGACGATCTCTCGCGAGCCGAGTGGCGACGAATCTTCGAGGACAACGGCAGCCTGCAACTGGCCCGGGACGGCATGACCGACGACGCCTGGCGCGAGGCGATCGCGACCGCCATCGCCGCGCTGGCCCAGCTCGAGGAACGCACGTTCCTGGGGCTAGACGAGGCCCACCGCCTCGCTCCTCAGCGGGACGGTTACCCCGACGAGTTCGACACACTCGCGACGACCTGGCACGGCGACGGGATGGGTGTCGCGTGGGTCACCCAGCGATTCGCGAAACTCGACGAAGACATCGCCTCGCAGTGTCAGGCGTCAATGCTCGGCGGGTTTGGCTCTGGCAACGATCTCGACAAGGTCCGGGGAATCGTCGAGTACCCGGCCGATGTCCACAAAGCCGACGCCGAACGCTGTCCGCGGACGCTCCCCGATGAACTGCTCGTTGACGGCGAACCGCTGACGCTCCGCCGGTTCAGCGACGACGCGGGCAACACGATCGGCTCCGAGTGGATCTACTCGGATGATACGACGCTGCAGCGGATCGACTCGCGGGAGTGGACGCTCGAGAGTACCCACTACGGAAGTGATCGGGTCCGGATCAAACACCCCTTCGACGACTAATCAGATGCGAACCGACATCACGCTCCGCGGGAGCAAGGCCGACCAGTTCGAACGGATTCAAAACCACCTCGAGGACCGTCGCGGTCACGAACTTTCGCGGGCCGATGTCGTTGGGGCCCTAATGGCGGACTTCGAGCAGGACCTCGAGAACACCCGCGGCGGGTCCGTTCGACGGTGCAGTGGGAAATGAGCCCACGATCTCCGAACTAGTTATCAGGCCGCCTCTCGAGGATGTCGAAGATATCGATCGCTTTGTACTCTTGATTCCGTTGTTTGCCGGTCGCCTCGACGAGAACGCCGTCGGAGACTAACTCCTCGATGGCGTTGTACGCGGTTTGTCGACTGACATCGAACTCGTCTTGGACATCGTTGGCAGTGAAGTACGGCATATCGAAGACGCCGCGCGCAAGGCGATGACTCGTTTTCTGGTGTGGATACCGCTGCTCGTAGTCGCGCCGAAGTTCCATCAGCCGCTGTGTCCGCTCGTATGAGTCCCGCGCCTGTACCTCGATCCCTTTGAGGAAGAACGTGATCCAGTCCCGCCAGTCCCCGGTTTCGCTCACAGCGCGCATCTTCTCGACGTACTCCTGTTTGTTGCGGTTGAAGTAGGCGCTCGGATAGAGATACGGCTCGCTCAGATAGCCTTCAGCACAGAGCTGTAAGACGATGAGAATGCGGCCGAGCCGGCCGTTCCCGTCCTCACAGGGGTGGATCGTCTCGAACTGATAGTGCGTAATCGCCAGATCGACGAGCGGGTGATATTGGCCGCCCATCTGGATATACGTCTCCAGCGAGTCCATCAGCTCGGGCACTGATCCGTGCGGCGGGGGAACGAACGGCGGTTGACTGGCGTACGGAGAGGGGAGGTGGACATCGGTCGTCCGCCAGTCTCCGACGACCTCACCTTCGTTCCGCACGTTTTCGAGGAGCAACTCGTGGAGCGACTGGAAGAGATCGAGCGTTATCGGCTCGCCTTGTTTGATCGCGTTGAATCCTTTCTGAAGGGCGCGTTCGGCGTTCAAGACCTCCTGCAAGTCCCGACTCACGTCGACGGACTCGTCTCTGCTGGTCCGAGTGTGATGGGCGTATACCTCGTCCACGTCGACATCGGCCCCTTCTATTTCGGCGGTCTCGACGGCCTCGAGTCGGACGAGAGACGTGTAGAGGACCGGCGAGAAATCGACGGTCGGACTGATACCGTCGATTCGGCCGAGCTGAAAGGACGCATCGGCGATCCGTTCCGTGAGTTCGTCGTCGACATCGATCCGTGTCGAGAGGGGGAGCTTGTCGGGAATGTAGTACGGATGTGGATGAGACTCGCGATAGTGCCCGGGTGCCTCTTCCGGAAGGTCTCGAGTCCGCATTTGACTATACCACGAACTCCGGCCTGTTAATCATATCGCTCTTAAACCGATTTGATTACTGGTGCCTGGGACGGCCCTACGCAAAATACGAGACGGGAGTTTTGGAGAAGGGGTCCGCTTGCGACAGCGGTTGACTTCGGATCACCGCAGACCGCCACCAGCTACGTCGACTGACTGCGGTCCTGACGCGCTCATATATCCGAATTCGACCGGTTGATCCGAACTGCATGGCGATGAACTTCGATCAGGCCACGCAGGCCCTGACTGACAGCGACGTGTGGATGGATGTCGGCATGGTCGCGGGCGGCTACCTCGCTCCGTACCTCGTCGACACGGCAACTGGCACGATGCTCCCGTCGGAAATCTTCGGTATCGGCGGGATGGCGCTGGGCGAGATGGTCGTCAACAAGCGCGCGTTCACTCTCGGTTCGGGCGCGTTCGTCGTCCGCGAGGCTGCCGAGCGCTTCAACGCCCAGGGCATGATCAACGAGGTGCTGGCGTAAATGAGCCTCTCACTCTACGCCGCCCTCGGCGACTCGAGCAAGTACGTCGAGACGAAGACGAACGTCACCGACCAGCTGACTCCGGTGCTGTCGATCAACCCCAAGGACGGCGTGGGCGTTCTCATCCGCAACGCCGTCGACATGGGGAGCAAGGTCGGCGTCCCGATCTACGCGAAGCTTCGCGACGCCGACGGCAACCCGCTCCCCGCAAACACTCGCATCGCGCTCGGCTACCAGGCTCCGACAGACGAGAGCATTCAGGTCGTCTCCGACCCGAAGTCGACGATTGCGAGCTACATCAAAAACTCCGTCTCGGATCAGCAGGACGACCGCAAGGTCGACGCCATCAAGCACCAGCTCAAGGGCGAGAAGCTCGAGGTGCGGGACATCGACGAAGCGTACATCCTCGTCGATTCCTCCGAACCGATCGATCACGCCCAGAGTGAGATCTACTTCGAGGAAGCCGCGCTTGCGGAGGTGGACCTCGAGTAATGGCGGTCAAACACAAGCTCAAGTCGGCAAACTGGATTCCCGGCAGCATCTCCCTCCGCGAGTTCGAGACCCAGGCGGCTACTCCCGGCGAGGCGAGCGTCGTCGCTGAGATCCAGCTCGGTCGACCGCTCCAACTCCGCGACGATCCCAACAGCGAACTGCGGGTCGTCCTCCCGGCCCACGAACATCGAACGACCAACGGGACGGCAGACGATCAGGAGACGTTCGAACTCGATCACAACCTGATCGAGTGCCCGACCACCGAGTCGTTCGTCCTCTACGAAGACGGTGCGGTCGTCGATCCGGACAGCGTCGACTACGACGCCAACTCGTTCGACTACACGTCGAGCGGGACCGACACCGACCTCGACGTCTTCTACGTTCCCCGCGATCCGGCGGCGGTCGAGATCCGGAAGACCGCACCCGGAGCGGGCGGCAAGGTCAATCAGACGCTCAAGGAGGCACAGACGGCGATCCTGCACACTCGAGACCAGGCCCAGCAGGAGATTCGGTTCGGCTTCGACCGGACGCCGCTGCAGCCGTACCTGCCGCGGAAGTTCCGGCTGCAGGTCGTCGTCGACGCGCCGTACAAGGTCGCCTTCGAGGCTCCCGAACGAGCCAACGGGACCCCTCGAGCGCGCAACGCCCTGCTGTCGCTACCGCGGTTCCAGACCGAGGCCCGTATCGACGGGCTGGGCGCGGCGGTCAAGCAGGACATGATCGGAGTTCGGGGGTGATCCCCCGTGCAGGGCGGTCTTTCCGAAGGAACCGGACCCGGAGAGGTAGCGGTGACGACCACGTCGTCCGAAGCGACTGCGACCACGACCTCGAGGCCGGCGAACCAAAATCAACCCCAGCAGCCGCCGGAGAGCCCGACGGCGCGACTCGTCTACGGCACGCAGTGGACGCAGGACGACATCATGATCGGTCTGCTCGCGCTGCAGGCGGTGCTGCTGGTGTTCGTCACGATTCGATCATGAACGGACACACGCAGGGGCTCGTGACGGGCCCCACCGACAGTATCGACATGGAGGTGAGCTAGATGCCGGGACCTGCAGCGGCCCTGGCCGCCGGCGAGGCGGCCGACAAGGCCGGCGATGCCGCCGAACCCGCTGCGGAGGCCGTGAGCAACGTCTCCGACAACTTCAGCGACGCCGCCAAGAACAGCCGCGGGTTCAACATCGCGATGATCGTCGGCATCGCGATCGTCGGCTACGTCGTCTATCGCTGGATGCAGATGATGCGCGGGCCCGGCCAGACCGCCGACGGGATCGGCGACACGCTCGGCAACATCATCGGCGGGACGACCAACGCCGCCGGTGGAGCCGGCGACGCCGCAGCCGGTGTCGGCGGTGCGATCGGCGATATCTGGGGTGGCTCGACCGACGCAGCCGGCGGAATCGGTGGCGCGATCGGCGACGTGTGGGGCGGCGCGACCGACCTCGCAGACGGCGCGAGTGACTTCGGTGGTGATGTCCTGGGCGATGTCTGGGGCGGCTCGACCGATGCGGCGGACGGCGTCGGCGATGCGATTGGCGACACCTTCGATGGGGTCACCGATGCCGGCGGCAACCTCTTCGGCGGTCTGATGGGTGCCGGTGACGACGCGGCCGACGCCGGCGGTGACATGGTCGACGGCGCGACCGATACCGGCGACAACCTCATCGACGGTGCAACCGACGCCGGTGGAAACTTCGTCGACGGCGCGACCGACGCTGGCGGGAACTTCGTCGACGGTGCCGGCGACGCCGTGGGCAACCTCACCGGAGGGCTGATCTAGCGATGGAGCCCACCGCCTTGCTCAACAACTTCGGCTTCCCGACCGTCGCGTTCCTGCTCATGTACCGCCTCTACCTGAAAGAACGCGACCAACGCCGCGAGGAGCGGGGCAACTGGCTCGAGGCGATCCAGGAACACACGGCCGCGGTGCGCGATCTCCGACGCGACGTGCGGACGGTCGCGACCGACGGCGGCGAACAGGAGGGGGATGCATCGTGATCGGCTCCTCGACAGTGGGCCCGAACAGCCCCATCGAACGCGTCCTCGAGGACTACGGCGTCGGTGCCTCTTCCTGGGGCGAGGACCTCGTCGAGAGCGACACCGAGCGACTGCTCCTCGCGCTCCTGCTCGAGCATCGGGGGGAGAATGCGGTCGAGGCGCTCAACCCCGAGTCCGAGGACAGCCAGGAGGCGGCGTACTTCGTCACGGAGAACCCGCTGGTGGTCGACTCGATCGACGAGAATCGACTCAACTGGGGGTATCCGGCGACCTCGGTCACTGTCTGGGGATACGATGAGCCGATCTACGTCGCGTTCCGGTCAGAGGGCGACTATCGGAAGATCCCCCTCGAGCCCGGTGACGCTCCCTACCACGCAGCGCCAGAGGGCGGCCTCGGAGCCTCGAGCGCGTGGATTCGGAAGCAGAGTGAAGACACGAACGACACGACTGTGAAGGTCAAAGCATACAAATGACGACAATCGCAGAAACGACGGGAACGCTCCCGGATCTCATCGACGCAATCGCATCGGCAGCAACCAGCCTCAGCGAGTGGTCAGACGCGGACTCCGCTATTACCAACGACGGCAGTTCGACCAACTACGTCGATAACGGACGGGTCTTACAGCACTCTTCGAGTGGGATCTTCGTCGGGCTGTTCCTGCAAACGTCCGAATACGCCCACGAGGACGACGACTACAATTCGCGTCACGCTGGTGGCATCCGAATCGTTCACTCCACCGACTGGGATACCGAGAACAACGTTCCGGCAGGAAGTACCGACGTTCGATCGGCCGACCCGTGGAGTGGCGATGTCGGTAACCACGCGGGAGCATCGTTCACGACCACCGACTACGGTACCGGAAACCACGACTACGCGTACGGCAACGCAAGCGGCTCGACGCAGGTCTACATCCTCGAAGGGAACCACGGTGTCGATGTCCTCCAGTCGACCGAGGTCACGTACTTCGGCTCGGTGACGAACAACTGGATCAACTTCGGCGCGTGGAACACTGAAGACGGCACAAACGGCCGAGCTGGCTACTACTCCTTCGAGTACGTCAACAGCAAGTTCTGGGCCGACGGCAACGACCCGTTCGCGGCCTACGCACAGTCAAGCGTCAATCACGGAAACCAGACGGCCCTCTCGAGTTGGAAAACGATGTACGGGCACAATGAAACGGACCCGAGTTACCCGTACAAGGCCTCCGGATTCGACAATCCCGCATGGTGCATGGTCAACCCCGACAGCGGGGACGATACGTACTTCTTCCGCCGGGGGGTCATGTACCAAACCTCGAACAACAGCGTCCCGGTCGCCTACCTCAAGGCGATCATCGGCAACGACATCAACGAGGGTGGTGCCCATGGCGACACGATCGACCACGACGGGGAAACCTACCGGGTCGTTCGCCAGTCCGGGGCCGGAACCAGCACGACGATCACCGCCGGTCTCCGGTACGAATAGATGACAACGTACTCGACGACCACTGCACAGACCGATTCGGACGGGTTCGGCAGCAAAGGCGATACGACTCGCTCGACGACGATCGCCCGACCGGGGAACGTCTCACTCTCGAGTCGGAGCATGGTCGCTCGAGGCGGGACCGCGATCGAAGGCCAAGCAGCGACGACCGACCACAACCTCGAGCATCGAGTAGGCCAGTACGTGCGTCCTGACCACGATATTGGAGGGATAGAACCGGAAGCCACCGCAACCGCTTCGAAGTCGGACAACGACTTCAGCGGAGTCTCTGCCGGTATGGAGTTCCCGACGGCCGCGTACATCCCGAGCGCGTACTTCCGACTGGTTGACGGCGTGGCGATCAACCCGGAGGGTGAGCGGATCACCAACGCGAAGTGGGTCATCGCTCAGGACGGCCTCCCGACCGCTGGAGAGGTCGACGACAACGGAGAGTTCAAGATTAATCTCCTCCGGAACGAGTACGAGAACTTCGCCCTGCTCGTCGAGGCTGAGGACTACAGCGGGCTCGACTACGTCTGGTATCAGTACCGGCGGACGGTTATCGACTCGACCCGGGCCGAGGTCGTCCTCGTCTTCGAGGAATCGGAGGTAACGAACGGTCTTGATGCCTCTGTCGGGGTAAAGATGGGATGATCGAATAGCACTCGAGGACGACCGTACGATCGGTCTCGAAAAGAAGACAGAGGACCGCTTACGCGACTGCTTTCTCTCCTGGCTCGACGGTATCCTCACCGTCGGTGTAGCGCATCGGCGGGACGATCACCCAGACGTGCTGGTTGCCCGCCCACACCGAGACGTAGCCCTCGCTCTCGAGGGGCTTGATGATCTCGTCGGGGACGGCGCTCTTGGGCGTGGTGTTGTCGTAGAGCTTGTTCTTGGCCATCTCGAGTTTGACCCGGCGCTTGTCCTTGTGCGGAGCCGACGCCCGCTCGTGGAGGATGCGGTACGCCTCGGCGAGTCGTTCGTCGTCGGGAAGGACCGGCTGGGGAGCGTCGAGATCACCCTTCGCCTCGACTTCTTTCTGGACCAGCTCGCGAAGCTTCTCGCTTCGGTTCATATCCTCGCGGTCGGCGATCTCGTCGAGCGTCTCGAGCAGGTCGTCGGGGCAACCGAACGACACGCGACTCGAGGGGTCGTGATCCATCCGTCCCATCAGCGGTTCACCCCGATTTGCATATCCCGTGAATACGCAGACGGCGTCGGGATCGACAGTTCGTATGCAAGGGGGGTGGGGATGCCTACGGAGGAGGCTATCGCGCGGGTGTGCGTGCGCGTCATGCGCGACCCTCCATCTCCCGCTCGTAGTTGCGTGATCGTTCGATCGGCCCGTCGTGGGGTTCGCCCTCGAGCGCCTCGTTGGTTGCGTGGCGCATCTTGTGTTCGTCGTCGGGACTGCCGTCGGTCGACGCCACGTCGATCAACTCGAGGAAGTCGGCCTTCCGAAGCGTGCAGAGATGGGCGCACGGGCCGTCGTGGTACTCCCAGCCCTTGCAGTCGCACCGACCGAGGTACTCGCCGTCCTCGAGACCGAGCGCACAGTAGTGGACGCTCTCGCCATCTCTGAGCGTGACCTTGTAGCCGAACCGTCCGAACGATTCGATCAGCGCCTCGCGTGGGTCCGCTCGAGCCCACGACTCTGTCTCACCGTCGCGTTCCTCGAGGAAGTCGATAGGCTTCCCATCAGTGGGTTTCGGGAAGGTACTCATCGGCCTCGAGCCACCTCCTGTAGATCGTGTGGACCATTCTCACAAACGCGACGGGGGAGGCCGCCGGTCGTGGTCTCGGTGATCATCTGACCACCGCAGTGTGGACAGTATCGGGTCACGCTCCGACACCCCCGCAGTACTGCGATTGACCATGGCCGAGGATTTCAGTTGCCCGCCCGGCGAGTCCACTCGAAATTTTCCGCCGTGATCAGGGAACGACGCTCGAGCGACGCTTCCCCGAACGCGCCTGAATCGTACCGCCGAGAGACGCCCGGAACGAGACGCGATCGCTCACCGATTCAATTGCCTCGAGTCGGAGAGTAATACAGCGCGAAGACCTCTCGTTGCGTCGCAATCGACCAGCGATCAATTGTTCGAACGGCTTCGATCTCGAGTCGTCGCGATCGCGGATTCCGAACGCGGCTCACTCGCTGCCGAACTCGCGTCGTACGGTCTCGCGTTCGGTCGCCGAGAGGCCGTACAACGCACTGACTCGCTCGTCGATCCGTCGGTCGAGGGTCTCGAGTCGTGCGTCCAACGCCGCCACACGCTCCCGTGCCTCACGATAGGCCGCGAGTCCGTCGGCGACGTCCTCGAGTCGGGGCAGGGCCAGCGACTCGAGTCGGTCGAGCGGGGAGATCGTCTTCGTCGCGTCGCGTCTGCAACCCGCGGCCCCGTCGCCCGCCGAGACCGCGTGGGGGACGAACGCCGCGAGCAGCGCCGCCCGGTCGTCGTCGGGATCGGTGACCTCGAGTGCAGGGATGGGATCGGTTTCAGCGTATCCCCAGCGGTCGGTATCGACGGCAGCGTCGTCGGGCTTGTACCGGACGGTCGCCGAGAGTCGGAACGTCGTGCCGTCGTCGACGGCGACGGAGCCGAGTTTCAGGGTCGGACGATCGGTCGTCGTCGCCACGAGGGGCGTCGTCGCTACGCCGTCAGCTCGACGGACGATGGGGAGATCGTCGACCGACGGACCATCTCGGTAGTCGCCGAGGTAGTCGGGAAGCGCCAGCGAGAGGGTGGATCGCTCGGCGGTCAGCGAGCGCCGTTCGTCGACGGCTGCGACGAGTTCCGGATCGGGAGCGTCGGCCATCGGGACGGGCAACGACTCGACGGTGGACTGGTTGAGCTGGGGGAAGACGGCACGATAGGCGGCGTGTTTGTAGTGGTGATAGAAGGCGAGTACCGACGAGTTCAGGACGCCGAGCAGGTGTTTCAGTTCGGCCGCCGATCCCGACTCGAGACGGACGTTGTATACCGACTTGATCGTGGCGAGGCCGTCGGCGTCGTAGGCGGCGACGAGGGCGTCGCCGGTCTGTCGGAGGAGGAGTTTTGGGCTCTCGTACTGTCGCTCGGCTTTCGCCACGTCGGCCGGGTCGACGTATCGGAGTTCGTCCGCGTCGAGTCCATACCGGCGGATCGCCGCGCCAGGCGCGATCGGGCGGCGGTTTGCCCCCGGGCTGTCGGCGAGGGAATCGGCGCGCTTGCCGATCTCTTCGCCGCGGGAGATGTCGATGAACGACCCCAGAGCCGGCCGTTCCTCGAGCGTCGACAGCACGCGTCGCGTCTCGGCGTCCAGATAGATGCGAAACCGGGCGGCGTCCTGAGACTCGAAGACCGAGGCGGGGATCGATTTGTAGGACAGCGCGTCGAGGTCACCGACGTCGGTCGTATCGGCACAGTCGACCGTGACGTCGCCGTCGCTGGAGGTATCGCCGCCGCTGACGACGATCGCCGCGCCCGTTTCGACGCCGTCGAACGCCGCGCCGACGCGGACGATCGTCGACGGCGGGGCGTTCGTCAGGAGAAACGCCCTGAGTGGCGCGTTGCCCTCGCGGGTGAGGATCGAGTCGGGGACGACGAATCCGACGCGCCCGTCCGTCGACAGGCGGACCGCCCGCTCGTAGCAGGCGACGTAGAGGTCGAACTGGTTCTCGGTCGTGACGAACGCGTCCGCGAGGTACGAGCGGAGCGCGGGCTCGAGCGACGCGCTGATGTCGGCCCGGCCCGCGGTCGCGACCCAGGGCGGGTTGCCGACGACCGCGTCGAAGCCGCCCGCTTCGAGCGGGCGGCCGGCCGGGTCGTAGAACCGTTCGGGAAACGCCAGCCGCCAGTGGAGGAAGCCGTTGGCCGCGGCTGTCCGCTGTGCAGCGGTGAACCAGTCGGTCCGTGCGAGGTGATCCCACGCTTCGTCCCCGTCGCCGTCGAGCGCGGCCAGCAGCCGATCGACCGCGTCGTCGGGGGCCGACTCGAGGCCGAACGCGCGGGCGGTCCGAACGTTCGCGACCGCCTCGAGTCGCCGGCAGTGGGGATCGCGTTCAAACGAGCGGACGCCGGCCGCCAGTTCCGCGGGAGCGGCTGGCGGGTCGGCCTCGAGGGCGATGCGATCCCGAACGAGAGACGAGAGGTCGACGGATGCCTCGGTCCAATCGATCGGATCGTCCCGTCCCGTCGCCGTCGTTCCGAGCGGGTCGCGGTCGCTGCCGACCAATGTGTTCCCGGCCCGGAAATGACCACTGAGGGCCACGGGCGGCCGGTCGGCGGTCAGCGTCCGGAGCCGGAGCGACGCGGTCGCCAGTTCCACCGCGAGGGGGCGGCGATCGACCCCGTAGACGCAGTGCTGGACGACCCGTCGGCGGGCCCAGTCGGCGTCGCGCTCGGAGGCGAGGGACTCGAGTCCACGCTCGCGGGCCTGTCGTTCCTGTGCGGCGACCAGGTCCCGGGTGAGCGCGTCGACGACCGCGGTCAGGAAGCGGCCGCTGCCCATCGCGGGGTCGAGGACGGCGAGATCGAACACGCGGTCGGCGACCCGGTCCGCGACCGGCGCGTCCGTCTCGGGGTCGTGATCGGTGAGGTCGGCGCGGATCTCGGACAGGAGCGGCCCGACGATCCGATCGACGATGTACTCGACCATGGACGGCGGCGTGTAGTACGAGCCCGAGGTCTTCCGGTGACTCCCGTCGGCGGCGAGATACGGCTTCCCCCGGTCGACGGCGACGGGGCCCCCGTCGGCCGGGACGTACTCGCCGTCAATCAGCGCGAGCGGTTCGTCGGCGACCTCGAGGCGCGCCTCGAGCAACCGTTCGTAAACGCGTCCGAGGTCGCGGACGTCGAGCGACGTGGGGACGAACACGAGCCGTCCGTCCCCGTCCCGTCGGGCGAGCAATTCGAGCGCGTGCGACAGGCTGTCGTCGCCGACGCCGTGCGCGGCGAGAAAGCGCAATGCGGGGCTCGAGCGCTCGTCGACGGACCGACTGCTGGAGACGCCGGCCGACCGTTCGAGCCGATCCTCGAGGCGCGCCCAAGCGTCGGTCCCGTCGACATCGTCAGACTCGTTTGACTCGTCGGGGCCGAGCGCGATCGAGCGCATGCACGACCGCAGTCCGCCGCCGTCGGACCGGTCGGTCGCGCTCGAGCGCGTCCGTTCCCGCTCGACCACCGCGCCGATCAGCAGCCGATAGACGGCGGTGAGGGAGGCCTCGAAGAGGAGGTCGCGGTCGCTCTCGTCGAGCGTGTCCCGCTCGAGGTCGGTGTCGGGCGACGCGAGAAAGCCGTCGGCGACAACGGCGACGGCCTCGGCGACGTTCACTCGGAGGTCGTCTCGGAGCGTCTGCGCGTGGGCGGCCGACCGTTCGGCGGCGCGATCGAGGAAACAGTCGCCGTCGGCGTCGGGACTGACGGCCTCGCGACGGAAGAAACAGTAAAAGTACCTGAAAGCCTCACGGTCGCCGGCCTCGAGGATCGCGGAAAGGTCGAATTCGTAGTACGAATCCAGCCGGCCGCTGGTCGAGGCGTCGTAGAGCCGCCATCGCCGGCCGTTCGTCAGGATGCCCCAGCGAACGTCGTTCTCCTGTACGGCAACGTGGAGCCTGTGACTGGGGTTCTCGGCGGGCCGATCGTCCCCCGCGGCCCCGCGCCCGTCGAGGGCTCGGCCCCACGACCTGACGTCGGCGATCGCGACGGCCGCGTCCGGGACCTCGCTCGCGGCCGCGTTCGAATCGTCACGATCTGGACGGTCGGTTCGTGCCGTGCGCTCGGCCCCGGCGTCGCCCGCCAGAACCGCGTAATCCGGCCGACTTCTCGGTGGCCCGGTCGACTCGACCGGGACGACCGACAGTCCAAGAGTCCGGAACGCCGGGCGAACGAATCGCTCCTCGATGGCGTCGGTCGCCGCCGAGTCACGGACCCGATCCCAACAGCGGCGCAGTTCGTCGAACGTCTCGCGGCAGTCGGCGTCGTCGATCGCGGCCCACTCGTCGGTCTCCGGGAGCCGCCGCTCGAGGAAGGCGCTCGAGAACGGGCCGTGAACGGCGCGAACGTGTGGCGACTGCATAGCTGTGTGGACAGCTCGCGGGCCGGGCGGGCCGGCGGGACGCGAGGAGCCGATAGCGATCGGGCGGCTCCGGTGCTGTGTCCCTTCCCAAGTCAGGCCCGCGACACATAGGTTTTCCTCAGTCTCCGACGATTCGAGACGACGACCCGGCCGCGTCATCGATCACCGCGCGGATACCGATCCGACGCGGCGGCGGGCGTCCGGCGCTCGAGCAAGTCCAGCACGGGTTCGCTCGCGGCGAGGCGGATCCCGAGTCGAGTGAGTCGGTCCCGGATCGTCGCGGGGACGAGGGTGCCGTACAGCGAGCCCAGCAGCGGGACCGGTCCGACGCGGTGGTGCGTGTCGGGAGTTCGAGCGGTCGCGGCCTCTCGGACCGTCTCGGCGACCCGCTCGGGCTCGTTGACGAACGGCCCGCCGCCTTCGACGGCTCGGAGCCGCTCGAGGACCCGATAGAGGTCGGTGTTCCCGTCCGATCCGACGACGGTCACGTTCCTGCGCGCCGCGGTCGTGGGGTCGCGATCGGGGGTCGCCCCGTCGGCGCCGGGTCGCGGCGACTCCGCGCTCGCAGCCGCGTCCTCGACGGCCGCCAGCGCGCGGTCGTAGAACGGCGTCGCGACGATCCCCGGCTGGACGACGACGACCGCGATCTCGGTCTCCGACAACTCCTGTCGAAGCGCGTCGCTGAGACTCGCCAGCGCCCACTTCGAGGCCGTGTAACCGCCGATGCCCGCCAGTGCGAGCCGGTCCGCGGCGCTGGTCACGTTCACGATCCGGCCGCGACCCCGTTCGCGCATGCCCGGCAACACCGCGCGGATCAGTCGGTGGGGCCCGAAACAGTGGACCGCGAACTGGCGCTCGAGCAGGCGCGTCGGCACGTCCTCGACGGGCCCGAACTGCCCGTAGCCCGCGTTGTTAACCAGACAGTCGACGCCGCCGGCCTCCTCGCGGATCCGCGAGACGACGCGCTTGGGCGCCTCGGGTTCGGTGAGATCGAGCGCCGCGATGTCGGCCCCGCGGTCCGCCAGTCGCTCGAGGCCCGGCCGGTCGCGATCGCGGGCGGTCGCGTAGACGCGCCACCCCTCGTCCAGCAGGGCGCGGGCGGTTTCGTAGCCGATCCCGGACGAACAGCCGGTCACGAGTGCGGTCGATGGCATGCGAGCGTCTACGACGGCCCGACAGAAGGGGCTCCGCGTCGGTCGGTCGCGCGGACCGTCACGGCTGTGGACGGGTCCGGTCGAGAGCGAGCGAGACGGGCCAGCGCTCCGGTCGACACTCAGTCCCCGGCCGTTCGCTCGAGTCGTCGCGCGAGCAGCGACGCCGCCCCGCCGACGCCGGCGAGCCCGGCCCCGATACCGAAACCGGGGACGCCATCGTCGGAACCGCCCGTTCCGCCACCGCCGTCCGCCCCGCCGCCGGTCCCCCACTCGAGATCGCCGTGGTGACCGAGCGTTCCCAGCAGCACGCGGGAACCGTCGCTCGAGCCCTCGAGGCCGGCCTCGAGGGCGTAGACGTGGCCGTCCCAGCCGCCAACGTAGACCGTCCCGTCGACGACCGTCGGCGACGAGTCGACGCGATCGTCGGTCTCGTAGGCCCAGCGCTCGTCCCCGGAGTCGGCCGCGAGCGCGTAGACGGTCCCGTCGTCGCTACCGACGAGGACGGTATCGTCGGCGACCGTCGGCGATGATCGGACCTCGCCGTCTGTCTCGTGGGTCCACGCCGTCTCGCCCGAGTCCGCGCCGAGCGCGTAGACGGTCCCGTCGTCACTGCCGACGTAGACCGTGCCGTCGGCGACCGTCGGCGTCGATCCGACGACGCCACCTGTGTCGAACGTCCAGCGCTCCTCGCCCGCGTTCGCGTCGATCGCGTGGACCCGGGTATCGGCTCCCCCGACGTAGACCGTTTCCTCGGCCACCGTCGCGGACGAGACCACGGAGCTGGTGACCTCGTACCGCCAGACTTCGTCGCCGCCGGCCGCCGTCAGGGCGTAGACGTAGCCGTCCCAGCTACCGACGTAGACCGTCCCGTCGACGACCGTCGGCGACGCCGAAATCGGCCGCTCGGCCTCGTACATCCAGACCTCGTCGCCGCCGTCCGCCGTCAGGGCGTAGACGGTGGCGTCGTTACAGCCGACGTAGACCGTGCCGTCCACGACCGACGGCGAGGAGAGGACCTTCGAGCCGGCCTCGTAGCTCCAGCGCTGCTCGCCGGAGGCCGCGTCGATCGCGTAGACGGTACTCGCCTCGTCGCTGCCGACGTAGACCGTGCCGTCCACGACCGCCGGCGTCGGATACAGCACGTCGCCGCCGGACCGGACGACACCGGTGTCGAACGTCCACTCCTGCTCGCCCGATTCGGCGTCGATCGTGTACAGGACGCCGTCCCCGCTGACGGCGTAGGCGGTCCCGTCGACGACCGTCGGCGAGGAGCGGACGTCCCGCCCAGTGTCGAACGCCCAGCGGACCCGATCGTCGTCGCTCGGCTCGTCGGGCTCGCCCGAGACCGGTCCCTCCTCTTCGCTCTCGCTGGTCTCTTGAATCGTCGCCCGGCGTGTTCGAACCGCGGCGCTCGCCACCGACGAATACGCCGCCGTCCCGACGAGCCCCACACCGGCCGTCCGCAGGACGGTTCGCCTGTCGATCCGCGATCGGTCCGCTCGAGTCCGCCGGTTCGCATCGTCCACCTCTGTCATGGCCAAACATATGTAACAGATCCTGATAAACGGCCTGTTCGACAGGTGTACGGCGGATCGCGTTCGATCGCCGATCAGCAAGAACCCGTCGGCCCCGCGGGGTGCCGGACCCACGGACCGGCGGCACGGCCGAACAATGATATGGGCGGCCCACCCAGTGGGAATCAACGGATCTCGCCGACCATGACGAGTCATTACGATCACGCGCAGGTGCAGGAGTTTTGGCAGTACGTCTGGGAACGCGACGACGTCTACGAACTCGACGACGACGCCGTCGACCCGACGTACGTCCTCGGGATGTTCCCCTACACGTCGGGGACGCTTCACATGGGACACGTCCGCAACTACGCGATCACGGACGCCTACGCCCGCTATCGGCGAATGTGCGGCGACGACGTCCTCCACCCGATGGGGTGGGACGCGTTCGGCCTCCCCGCGGAGAACGCCGCCTTCGAGCGCAAGACCGACCCCCGCTCGTGGACCGAGGCCTGCATCCGGCGCATGCGCGAGGAACTCGAGACGATGGGCTTTGGCTACGACTGGTCGCGCGAGATCACCACCTGCGAGCCCGACTACTATCGGTGGAACCAGTGGCTGTTCGAACGCTTCTACGAGGAGGACCTCGTCGAGTACGAGGCGGCGGCGGTCAACTGGTGTCCGGACTGCGAAACGGTGCTGGCCGACGCGCAGGTCAGCGAAACCGACGGTGATCGGGTCTGCTGGCGTTGTGAGACGCCCGTCGGTCGGCGGGAACTCGACCAGTGGTTCTTCACGATCACCGACTACGCCGAGGAACTCCACGAGGGGCTCGACGACCTCGAGGGCTGGCCCGAGGGGGTCCGCGAGATCCAGCGAAACTGGATCGGCCGACAGGAAGGGGCCCGGATCACGTTCGACGTGTCCCGCGACGGAGGCGGCGACGACGACCGCGGTGACGCTAGTAACGCCGGCACCGTCGACGTGTTCAGCACCCGCCCCGAAACGATCCACGGTGCGACCTACCTCGCGGTCTCGCCCGGCCACGACCTCACCCGGGAGCTGGCCGAGACCGACGACGCCGTCGCCGAGTACGTCGACACCGCCCGCACCCGTGACCCCGACGAGGTCGGGTTCGACGGCGTCGAGACCGACGCGACCGCCGTCCACCCCCTGACCGGCGACGAACTGCCGGTCTACGTCGCCAGCTACGTCCTCGAGGACGTCGGGACCGGGGCCGTGATGGGCGTCCCCGCACACAACGAGCGCGACCACGAGTTCGCCCGCGAACACGGCCTGCCGATCGAGCGCGTGATCCGGCCCGCGGACGCCGATGTCGATGTCGAAACCAAGGCCTACACCGGCGAGGGCGTCCTCGAGGGAAGCGGCGAGTACGACGGCATGGAGAGCGAGGCCGCCCGCGAGCGGATCGTCGCGGAGAACGACGCCCTCGAGGCCGACGTCACCTACCGGCTGCGCGATTGGCTAATCTCCCGGCAGCGCTACTGGGGGACGCCGATCCCGATCGTTCACTGCGACGACTGCGGCCCCGTCACGGTGCCCGAGGACGAACTCCCGGTCGAACTCCCCGAGTTCGTCCGGACGACCGGCAACCCCCTGGACGCCGCCGAGGAGTGGAAGCAGACGACGTGTCCGGACTGCGGCGCGCCGGCCGAGCGCGAGACCGACACGATGGACACCTTCGTCGACTCCTCGTGGTACTACCTGCGATTCCTCTCGCCCGACCTCGCGGACGCGCCCTTCGACGTCGACCGCGCCGACGACTGGCTCCCCGTCGACGTCTACGTCGGCGGCGACGAACACGCCGTCTTGCACCTGCTCTACACCCGCTTTTTCACGAAGGCGCTTGCCGATCTCGGACTGCTCGAGGAACGGGAACCGATTCGGGAACTCAAGAGTCAGGGGACGGTCCTGTACGACGGCGAGAAGATGTCCAGTTCGAAAGGCAACGTCGTCGTCCCCGAGGAGTACGGCGCGGAGACGACCCGGCTGTTCGTCCTCTCGGCAGCCCACCCCGAACAGGACTTCGAGTGGACCGCCAACAACGTCCGCGGGGCCTACGACCTCCAGCAGACCCTCTACGGGATGGCCGCGGACTTCGTCGACGAGGGCGACACTCGCATTGAGCGTCGGGCCCACGACGACTACGTGTCACGGGAGATCGACCGAACCATCGCGGCGGCGACCGAGGAGTACGAACGATTCCGATTCCATCGGGCCGCCACCGAGATTCGGGAACTCGCCCGACTGCTCCGGCGCTACCGCGAGTACGACCGTCCCAACGGCGCGGTCCACCGACGCGGCCTGCTGACCCTGGCCGCGCTGATCGCGCCGATGGCTCCCCACCTCGGCGAGGAGTGTTGGAACAAGCTCCGCGGCGAGGGGCTGGTCGTCGAGGCCGACTGGCCCGAACCCGACGGCAACGTCGCGGCCTACCAGCGCGAGCGCCAGCTCGTCGATCGCACCCTCGAGGACGTCCGGGACATCGTCGACGTCGCCGACATCGACGAGCCCGACCGGATCGAACTCGTCGTCGCCGCCGACTGGAAGTACCGGGCCGCCGAACTGGTCGCCGACGCCGCCGGCGACGGGATCGACGTCGACGAAATCGTCGACCGACTCTTCGACCACGGCGCGCTCGAGATCGACGCCGACCGGGATCAGGTCGCGGCGTTCGTCGGCCGACTCACGGGCCGCGACGGCGGGGACGGCGAGGACGTGCTGCCGGCCGACCGCGAACTGGCCGTCCTCGAGCGCGCCGACTGGCTCGTCACCGACGAGTTCGGCGCGACCGTCGCCGTTCGACAGGCCGACGCCGACGACGACCTCGCGGCCAAGGCCCGGCCGGGCAAACCCGCGATCCGCATCGAGTGATCGGGGCAGCGACGACGGTCAGCCGCCCAGTGGTCGGACCGCAGTGAGTGGGTGGCCCGGCGATCGAGAGGTAGTTTTATTCCATCGGCATCGGAAGCCCCGGACACGATGGTGGAGGGTGGCGATACCGTTGGCGAACCGTCGAACCGGCCGCCGAGTCAGGCGGTGATCGAAGCCGTCGCCGAGGCCGAAGGCGTCCAACCGGAGGGGCTCGCCCCGCCGGCGTACGAACCGCTGCATGCCGTCGTCGATCCGACGGCGCTCGACGGACTCTTCGCTGCCCGGTCGGACGGCAGGGGCCGACCGAGCGGCACCGTCTCGTTTCGGTTCTGTGGCTACGA
Source organism: Natrinema thermotolerans (assembly GCF_031165565.1). Lineage (NCBI taxonomy): Archaea > Methanobacteriati > Methanobacteriota > Halobacteria > Halobacteriales > Natrialbaceae > Natrinema > Natrinema thermotolerans. The sequence goes on from NZ_CP101873.1 coordinate 953,388, forward strand.
CGTGACCGTCGATCGGGACGGGCTGGTCACGCTCGAGGAGGCGGTCGAGCCGGCCGACTGAACGGCCCGCCGGACCCTGATCGGCGTCTCGGAACAGTGGCTTTCTCCGCGCCCACAACACCGGCCTCCGGCCGCTCGAGTGGCGGGGCCGGTGACACCGAGCGCTCCCGCTTCGAACTGCGACCGCTGGTCCGCGAGCGGCGCAGCCGGCTGCCGTTCGAGCGTGACTGAAACCGGTGCGATGGCGGACGAGTAGACGGGCGAGAGACGGCTCGGCCGACTCGAGCGACCGACGTTGCGTTTCGGACGCGGTCTGCTGGAACAGCAAGGGTGAAAGGGTGGTACTCCTAACGTCCGGCAATGGCAACCGCTGACGCGAGACGGCGACTCCGGGAGCGGCCGAAGGGCGCGACGATCGTCCTGACCATCGTCGGCTACGCGCTGGTCCTCGGGACTTTCCTGCTGGACGTGCCGATCTACCCCGACCTGACGAACGCACAGGTCAACCTGCTCTCGCACGTCATCGCGGGGATCAACACGACCGCGACCGTCGTCCTGACGCTCGGGTGGTACTGGATCCGCAACGGCGAGGTCGAGAAACACCGGCTGGCGATGGTCTCCGGGTTCGTCCTGATCCTGGGCTTTCTGGTCGTCTACCTGCTGAAGGTCGGCGGCGGCGGGACCAAGGAGTTCGTCGGTCCCGACCTCGTCTACTACCCCTACCTCATCATGCTCGCGATCCACATCATCCTCTCGATCGTCTCGGTCCCCGTGGTCCTCTACGCCCTGATCCTCGGGTTGACCCACACGCCCGCGGAACTCCGGCGAACGGCCCACGCCCGAATCGGGCGGATCGCCGCCGCCGCGTGGATCCTGAGCCTCTTCCTGGGCGTCGTCACTTACGCCCTGCTCAATCACGTCTTCTCCTACGAGTTCGCGGCGATGCTGGTCCCAGTACTGTTCTGACCGACCGGCCCACCGTCCCGCAGGACCCACAAGTTATCCCCGCGCCGGTCATAGCCTCGAGCAACGAATGCAATTCGTCGAAGAAATCGTCGTGGACGAGTTTCTGCCCACCGTCCGCTCGCTGCTTGCCGGCGATCTCCGCGATCGCGGACTCACCCAGAGCGAGGTGGCCGCGGTCCTCGGCATCAGCCAGAGCGCCGTCTCGAAGTACGCCCACGGCGACGTGACCGTCAACGACCGTATCGCCGACGACGAGCGCGTCCAGTCCCTCGTCGACGAACTCGGCAGCGGGCTGGCCGGCGGCGAAACCTCTCCGGTCCAGGCTCTGATCGAACTCGAGGTCCTGATCCGCGAGCTGGAGAGCGGCGGCGACCTCCTCGCGCAACTCCACGAAGAGGCCGTCCCGGAACTGGCCGACCACGGCTCGAGCTTTCGGGTCCACGACCCCGAGAGCGAACTGCGCTCGAGCGAGCGGGTCCTCTCCTCGCTGCGCCGGGGGCTGCGGGTCCTCGAGACGACGAGCGGCTTTACCGGGCTGATCCCCGCGGTCGGCTCGAACCTCGTCGCCTGTACGCCCGACGCCGAAGGAGTCGACGACGTGGCCGGCGTCCCGGGCCGGATCTTCGACGTGAAGGGGCGGGCGACCGTCCCCGCCGACCCCGAGTTCGGCGTCTCAGAACACGTCGCGCGCGTGCTGCTGGCCGCCCGCCGCCACGGGGCCGCCGTCGCGGCCGGAATCAACGTCACGTACGATCCGGAACTGATCGATGAGTTGGCCCAGCGGGGCCACGTCGCCGCCGAGTTCGACGAATCCGGCGACGTGGCCTCGAGCGTCGGCGCGGCGATCGAGGAGGAACCCGAAGCGACCGTCCTCTACCAGACCGGCGGGATGGGGATCGAGCCGCTGATCTACGTCCTCGGATCGGACGCGGAGTCGGTCGCGGACACGATCCGATCGCTGGTCTGAGCGTCCACGATGTCCGAATCCGCACAGGAGTTCTACGGCCGCTGGGCCCGCCTCTACGACCTGATCGCACGCGAGACGCCGGGGATCGCCCGTCTCCGGCGACGAGCGGCCGCTGCCTGCCGCCTCGAGCCCGGCGACACCGTCGTCGAGATGGGCTGTGGCACCGGCGCGAACCTCCCCCATCTGCGCGAACAGGTGGGTTCCGAGGGGACCGTGATCGGGATCGATTTCACCCGACCGGTCCTCGAGCGGGCACGCGCCGCCACCGCCGAGTATGACAACGTCCACGTCCTGCAGGGGGACGCGACCGAGCCGCCGGTCGGGCTCGAGGCGGCGCGGTCGGTCTCGAACGGCGCCGATAGTGCGGTCGGCGAGGCCGTCGCGGCCGGTGGCGTCGACGCCGTCCTCGCCACGTTCGTCGTCGGTATGCTCGCGGACCCGGCAGGCGCGGTCGACGACTGGTGTGGGCTGGTCGGGCCCGGGGGGCACGTCGTCCTCGCGAACGCCGCCCGGAGCGACGAGTGGTACGCCCCGCCGGTCAACGCCGTCTTCCGGGCGATCGTCGTCCTCTCGACGCCGCCGACGACGCGGCTGCGCTACGACGACTCGCCTCACCTGCGCCTCGACGCGAAGATCGACGCTGCCCACGAGCGACTCCGGGAGCGGGCGGTCGCCGTCGCGGACGAAACCCACCTGTTCGGCGTCGTTCGGCTGACCGGCGGTCGGGTAGCGTAGGCGAGCCACAAGAGGGGATGCCTCATAGAGACTGTCGACGTGCAGGCAAACGCATAGCCTCCCGCTCGAGAACGGTCACCTATGGCGACCGTTGCAAACGTCCTCTCGTCGATCTTTAATACGATCCCGGAACTGCATTCGGGACAGCTCGGACTGCTTTCGGGAGTTCTCGTCGGCTTGCTCTACTGGCACGGCCATCACCGGTCGTCGCTGGCCGCCCTCACCGGGTTCTACCTGCTGGCGATCGGCGTCGTGCCCGCATCGACGCGGGGGCTCGCGGTAGTCCAGTCCAAGCCGTGGTACTTCTGCTCGCTGCTGCTTGCCACCGCGCTCTGTGCGATCGCCGGCCGCGTCCTCTGGACGTGGCTCCCGTTCCGACACGGCGTCCCGCACTCGAGTCGCGTCGAGAGTCGGACCGAAGTCGCACCCTCGGGTCGGGCGGACGGCAATGGCCGCCGCTGACGGCCGCGACGGTCACTCGCGGTCGCGAGCGACAGGGGATCTGAATCCGATCCCGGCGTCACGGAGTCGCCACCGGGCCTCGAGCGCGGCCCAGCAAAATCCCGTCAGGACGCCGCCGGCGATGGCGACGGCCTCGGTCTTGCCGACCCAGACCGGGGTGACGAAGAGCAACGCGTTGGTGACCCGGTGTGGGAGGACCGACTCGACGAGACTGCCGAGGGACTCGAGCGGTCGGAACCCGGGCTCCCCGTTACCGCCGCCGGCGGCCGTCCGTGACTCGAGCCCGAGCGACCGGGCGCTGTGTCCGCCGGCGCTCTCGGCTCCCGTCTCGAGGCGTTCGGCGTCGTAGGCCAATGTCGATTCGACCTGCCAGACGATCGCGCCGCTCTCGTTGACTTCCAGGACGCGATTGCCGTGGGTATCGGTGATCAGCGTGTTGCCGTTGGGCAGTCGGTCGGCATCACGGGGCCACTGCATCCGGTCATCTTCCCACTGCCAGGTCCGGGTCCACGCGCCGTTCTCGCGCTGAAACTCCTGAACGCGGCCGTTTTCCGAGTCCGCGACGACGATCGCGGGGCCGCCCCGATGCTCGGGAATGTAGTCGGGGTTGTGCTGCTCGTGGAGGATATCGTACTCGTTCTCGCTGCCCAGCGTCCAGTCCTCGAGCAAGCCCTCGTCCCGGTCGAGGAAGACGACCTGGTCCTGATTGCGGACGCTGACCATGATCCGGCCCGCCATCCGACCGTCCTCGACGTACTCGACGTCGTTGATGTGGGCCCAGTCGTTGGGGAAGGAGTGGCCGCTCTCGAGGTCGAACGCGCTCTGGGCGTCCCAGAGCCACTCGACGATCTCCGTCTCGGTGTCGACGACGAAGACCTGATCCGCGATGATGTCGGCGACGACGACGTGGTTCTCGTCGATGCGATCGGCGTCGTGCCACTCGCCGGCGTTCTCCGCGTAGTCGTACCGTTCGTAGACGACCTCGACCTCGCCGGTGGTGAGGTTCGCCCGCTCGATGACGTTGCGGGCACACGGCGGGTCGCCGCAGGTCGGCCCGGCCGTGTGGATCGTGTCGGTCGCGGTGTACTCGACGGTCAGTGGATCGCCCTCGACGGGGTCGACGTCGAAGTACTTCGTCCGCGAATTGTTGTAGTAGACGACCTCACCGTCGGGTGCGTAGGCGGTGATCGTCCCCGCCCGTCCCGACTCGGTGACGACCGTGTGGTTCTCCGTCGGCGGGGCCTCTGGGACGGCGTCGGCGGACCCTGTCGAGAGGCCCCCCGACGCCGCGCTGGCGACGACGACTGCCGAGGCGAGAAGCAACACGGCGAAGAGCGCACGGAGCCGGGTCCGCGTGATCCCCACTCGAACGCGGGCGATATCCGACCGGACCCGACCGCGAGACTGTGATCCGTCACCCACGGTTCGGTCCTCCTCGAGCCGGACGCGGCTCGTCGACAGCAGTTCCATCGCGGTCCTGTCCCGAGTGACGGTGATCGGCGAGTCGCGTCATCGAACCCGTATCGGACTCGGCCACACCCGAACGGAAAACCGTACCCGTGCGATTGCAACCCCTGAGAGTTCCGGTCGCCGGACTGCTTCGTTCGGACCGACGCCAGCGGCTGGCTCGAGCGCGACGCAGAGTCGCCGATTACGCTGCGGCCTCGAGCCCTTCGTACGCCCGGATCCGGTCGGCGATCCCGTCCGGGATGGGGCTCGGTCGCTCCGTCTCGGGATCGACGTGGACGATGGTCGTCTCGGCGGTCGCCGCGATATCGCCGTCGACCCGGATCTCGTAGCGCATCGTACAACTCGTCTCACCCAGTCGCGAGACCGACAGCGCGACCGTCGGCTCGTCGCCCATTCTGATCGGCCGCTCGTAGGAGATCTCGAGGTTCGCGATGACGAAGGAGATGTCCTCGGAGTGCAGTTCGGCGACGTCTCTGAGGTAGTCGGTCCGGGCCGCCTCGAGGTAGCTGGCGTAGACGGCGTGATTGACGTGATTCAGCGGGTCGAGATCGCGATAGCGAACGGGAACGTCGACGGTAAACTCCGCACTCATTGTACGTTGTCGAAGCGGACTGGATCAAAAATACGTACCGGTTACGGCTCCGCCCGTCCGCGAGACGGCGACGTGGGCGGTCGATCTCACGGCCCGTACAGTCGCGCGTGGTCGTCACAGAACGCCGGCTCGCGAAGGTGGGCCGCGAGCAGGTCCGCCTGATAGTGGGCGTTGAACAGGCGACAGCCCTCGCGGTCGCAAAACGCCTCGCCGGTCTCGAGGTAGTGATACCCCTGTAACACCGTCCCTTTCAGCACGTCGGTAGTCCGGGGATCGTCCGCGATCAGGAACTCGCCGTCGACCTGGTTCTCGAGGACTTCCCGAGGCGGCGTCTCGCCCGAGAGCAGGGCGTGGCGCTGTTTCTCTTTGTAGTAGGACTCGGGCTTAGCGGGGGCCTCGTAGAGGCCGGGTACCGAGACCAGCGCCGGCTGGCCGAGGACGGTCACGCGCTTGTGCCAGCGGCCGTCGTGGTCGCCCCAGGTGCCGATCGCCCGGTCGAGGATCGGGACGTGCAGCGTCTCGAGACCGCGCTCGGCCGCGGGCAGCGCGGCGTTGAGCGCGCGCTGGACTTGCACGCCGTCGTAGAGGACCCCGCCCTCGCGTTCGGGATTCTCGAGGGCGCGTTCCTCGTAGCGGATCGTCCCCAGCATCGTGGTGCCCGTCTCGCGCTCGTAGGGCGAGGGGACCCGCGCCTCGGCGAACCGCTCCGCGAGGTCGTCCGTGCGGTGGACGTCGAGGAACCGGTCCCGGACGGCCACGTCGGCGTCGACCCGCGTGGCCAGCCAGTCGGCGACCGCGTCGACGTCTGCGACGGTCGACGGCGCTCGATAGCAGATGATACGCTCGACCATGTGGGGCCGCGATCAGTCGTCCGCGGGCGTCGCACGCGAGGTCAGTTCGACGGGGTCGGCGTCGACCTCGAGTTCGTCGAGCGCTTCCTGGGCGGCGCGTTTCCCGGAGACGAGCATGGCACCGAAGGTCGGGCCCATCCGCGGGAGGCCGTAGGTCGTCGCGGTGGCCATCCCGGTGGCGATGAGGCCGTCGTGGACGAGGCCGGTGTGTTCGACGACGGCGTCCTCGGACTTGCCGACCCACATCGAGTCGTGGCCCGGCGAGTCGTGGCCCGGCGCGCCGTAGGAGTCGTCGCCGGTCTGGTCCATGCCGGTCGCCGATTCCGCGGCGTCGCCGATGCCCGGCGCGTCGAGGACGCCGCGCTCGTCGAGTTTCTTGACCGCCATCGCGTCGTGGCCGGTCGCGTCGATGACGAGGTCGGCCTCGACGGCGATCGGATCGACGCAGGTGATCTCGCGGGGCAAGGCATGCACTGGCGTCCAGTTCATCACGATGCCGCCGACGCGGTGGTCCTCGCGGATGACGATGTCCGTGAACTCGGTCATGTTCTGCATCTTCGCGCCGGCGTCGCAGGCGGCCTTGATCAGGCCCGAACAGGCCTCGGGGCCGTTCGCGACGTAGAGCCCTTCGCTGTCCTGAGACTCCTTGAAGTCGACGTCGAGATCCGCGAGGATCTCCTGTGCGGGGTCCCGTACCGTGACCTTGTTCATCAGGAAGCCGCCGAGCCAGAAGCCGCCCCCGAGGTAGTTGTTCTTCTCGACGACCATCGTCTGGACGCCGCGCTCGGAGAGTTCCTTCGCCGCGGTCAGCCCCGAGGGACCGCCGCCGACGATGATGACGTCCGAGTCCGAGAAGTCCATGAACTCCTCGGTCCACTCCTGTCCGATCGCGCGGGTGACATCGGCTTCACCGACCTGACTGAACTGCTCGAATTCGCTCATACAACTAGGTGGTATGACCTGGTAGTAAAAAGTCTATCGCAGCCGATGCCCGAACGTGATCGGCGGTCGTGAGCGGTCCGCGGACGGCTCCGTCCGTGTGAGTGCGTCAGCACGGTCGAACGCGGCTCCGGCCTCGAGTCGCATCAAAAGCGGGTGAGAACCGAGACGGTCCGTCTCAGTCGTCGACGAACCCGGCATCGTCCTCGTCGCCGGTCGGCCGTTCGTCCGGCGACCGGCGCCGCTCGGGACGGTCGTCGATGACGCCCTCGGTCCAGGTCCCCCGACGGAACCAGACCACGGCGACGACGAACGAACCGACCATCCCGGCGACCATCGCCCACCAGATCCCCTCGGGACCCCAGCCTAGCCCGGCGATCTCGAGGCCGGTTTCGGGGATCGGTACGGACCAGGCGAACGCGAGAACGACCACCAGCGGGAACCGAAGGACCCACCGCGAGAGGATCGAGAGGACCATCGCCGTACGAGTATCGCCGGCCCCGCGGAACGCACCCTGGATGACCATGACACCGGCGTAAGGGGCCCAGAAGAGAGCCGTAATCCGCAGGAAGACCACGCCCTCGGCGATCACGGCGGAATCGGCGATGAAGGCTCTCATCGCGGTCGCCGGAAACACAAACAGGACGGCCGCGACGGCGAAGATACAGACCGTCGTCGCGGCGGTGGCCGTCCGCGTGACCGCGACGGCCCGCTCGGGTGCCCCCGCACCGAGGTTCTGTCCGACGCCGGCCGCGGTCGCCTGCCCGACGGCCCCGGCCACGGCCCACGTCACCGACATGAGTCGAACCCCGATCCCGAACGCCGCCGTGGGCGCGGCCCCGAACCGGGCGACGAACCCGGCCAACGCGACCGCCGCGAAACTCCGGGCCCAGCCATCGAGCGTGGCCGGATAGCCGACGTCGAGTAGCCGTTTCAGGAGGGCGACGTCGGGTGTGAGATCGCCGAGTCGGAGCCGAACGCCGAACCGACCGTCCAGCAGGACGGCGATCCCGGCGGCAGTGGCGAGCCCGCGCGAGACGAAGGTCGCGATGGCCGCGCCTCGCGTCCCCATCGCCGGGAACGGCCCCCAGCCGAGGACCAGGAACGGATCGAAGACGACGTTGAGCCCGGCCGAAACGAAGACGAGCCACATCGCCGTCTTCGTGTCGCCCGCCCCCTGCAGCGAGGCCCGAAAGGCAAAGAAGAGGAACGTAAACGGCAGTGCCAGGAAGATCACCTCGATATACGCGAGCGCCTCGACGAACACCGGCCCGCGAGCGCCGATCAACTCGAGCAGCGGCCGCCGGGCGGCGAACCCGAGACCGGCGAGGACCGACGAGACGGAGAGCGTGAGCAGGATCGTCTGGGCGACGACGCGATCGGCGATTCGTTCGTCGCCCGCACCGACGTACTGGGAGACCAGCGCGATGGTCGCAGCGGTGATCCCCATCGCGGTCGAGACGAACAGCCACGAGAGGGGAAACATCAGCGAGACGGCGGCGACGGCGTCGCTGCTCACGCGGCCGACCCAGAACATATCGGCCAGGTTGTAGACGGTCTGGAGGAGGTTTCCCAGGACCAGCGGCCACGCGAGTCGGAGGAGCTTCGGGGAAATCGCCCCCGTCGTCATGTCGACGCGCTTTCGCTCGGGGTCCGTCGCTGCCACGAGGTCTCGTGTGTGAATCTCAGCCAGGCATGATAAAAAGGATTGGCCCACGGGGGCCGTTGCCGGTTCCGGTACCGACGGCGCTCGGCCGCTTCTGGCGATGATTCCGAACCGCTCGCGGATCACAGACCCAGTCGATCGGTTAGTTCTATCGAGACGTCGTCAGTCCAACCTGCCTCCACCGGGTCGCCGCGATAGGGTGTCGATCCCCGGCAACCGGTTGACGACGCGCCGCCGACGGGCACCGGTCGAAAGCGCCACCGGAACGGCGACGAGCAGAACCACGGTAAGGGCGAGCCCGATCGAGACGAGGCCGACGAAGGAGGCGACGAAGACGAACGCGACGAGCGCGCCGCCGACCAAGCGCCAGGCGCGATCGAATCCACCGAGAGTGTGTTTCATTTCAGTATTCTCCGCGTGAGTTCACGCGATCCCCTCTATGACTCGAGCGAAGATAAGCTATCTGGTAACATCCCACATGACGTTCGCTCGAGCGAGCCGTCCCCGCTGCCGGTGTGCTGTGCATTTATTTTCGTCATCCCCACGCGCCTGCGCGACGCCCGACCGCACGCACACCCGCGCTGTCCCTCGGTTTTCGGCGAAAGCGTTATCAGATCCTCAGTCGTACCGAGCGACGATGACCGACACTCGTCCGCGACGACCCCGACCGGACGGCCGAGCCGGAGGTGAGCCGCGGTGGAGCTGATAATCACCGAGAAGGACAACGCGGCCCGCCGGATCGCCGACATCCTCTCCGGCGGCACCTACGACTCGAGCCGGGAGAACGGCGTCAACGTCTACGAGTGGGGCGGCAAGCGCTGCGTGGGGCTGTCGGGCCACGTCGTCGGCGTCGACTTCCCGTCGGAGTACTCGGACTGGCGCGACGTCGAGCCCGTCGAGCTGATCGATGCCGACGTCGAGAAGACGGCGACGAAGGAGAACATCGTCGCGACGCTGCGGCTGCTGACCCGTCGCGCGGAGCGCGTGACGATCGCGACCGACTACGACCGCGAGGGCGAACTGATCGGCAAGGAAGCCTACGACATCGTCCGGGAGGTCGACGAGGACGTACCCATCCGTCGGGTGCGGTTCTCCTCGATCACCGAAAACGAGGTCCAGCAGGCGTTCGACGAACCCGACGACCTCGACTTCGACCTGGCCGCCGCCGGCGAGGCCCGCCAGATCATCGACCTGATCTGGGGGGCCGCGCTCACGCGTTTTCTCTCCCTGTCGGCGGGCCAATTGGGCGACGACTTCATCTCCGTCGGCCGGGTCCAGTCGCCGACGCTGAAACTGATCGTCGACCGCGAGCGCGAGATCGAGGCGTTCGATCCCGAGGACTACTGGGAGATCTTCGCGGACTTACGAAAGAGCGAGGCGCAACGCGCCTCGGAGACATCGAGCGGTGAGGAACCGCGAGACGACGACACCGCCTTCGAGTCCCAGTACTTCTACCGCGACGAGGACGGCAACGAAGCCGAACGCGTCTGGGAGGAGGAGATCGCGGACGAGGTCTACGAAACGCTGTCCGACCGCGAGAGCGCGACCGTCGTCGACGTCAACCGTCGGACCCGCACCGACACGCCCCCAGAGCCGTTCAACACCACCCAGTTCATCCGGGCGGCCGGTGCCATCGGCTACTCGGCCAAGCGCGCGATGTCGATCGCCGAGGACCTCTACACCGCCGGCTACATCACGTACCCGCGGACCGACAACACCGTCTACCCCGACGATCTAGACCCCGAGGACCTCCTCGACGAGTTCGTCACTCACTCGACGCTCGGGGATTCGGCCGAATCGCTACTCGAGGCCGACGAGATCACCCCCACGGAAGGCGACGAGGAGACGACCGACCACCCGCCCATCCATCCGACGGGCGAGATCCCCTCGCGGGGCGACGTCTCCGACGACGAGTGGGAGATCTTCGAACTCGTCGTCCGGCGGTTCTACGCGACCGTCGCCGACGCCGCCGAGTGGGAACACCTCAAGGTCGTCGCCGATGTCGACGACTACCGGCTCAAGGCCAACGGCAAGCGGCTGGTCGAGCCCGGCTACCACGACGTCTACCCCTACTTCTCGACGACGGAGAACTTCGTCCCCGACGTCGACGAGGGCGAGGAACTGGCGCTCTCCGACGTCGAACTCGAGGCCAAACAGACCCAGCCGCCCCGACGCTACGGCCAGTCGCGGCTCATCGAGACCATGGAGGACATGGGGATCGGAACGAAGAGTACTAGACATAACACTTTAGAGAAATTATACGATCGCGGATATATAGAAAACGATCCGCCGCGGCCGACCAAGCTCGCGATGGCCGTCGTCGACGCGGCCGAGAACTACGCCGACCGCGTCGTCAGCGAGGAGATGACGGCCCAGCTCGAGGCAGACATGGACGCCATCGCCAACGGCGAGGCGACGCTCGACGACGTGACCGACGAGTCCCGGGAAATGCTCGAGGAGATCTTCGAGAACCTCGCCGAGTCGCGCGAGGAGATCGGCGATCACCTCCGGAAGTCGCTGAAAGACGACAAGCGACTCGGCCCCTGTCCGGAGTGTGGCGAAGACCTGCTCGTCCGCCGGAGCCGTCACGGCTCGTACTTCATCGGCTGCGACGGCTATCCCGACTGTGAGAACACCCTGCCGCTGCCCTCGACGGGCAAGCCGCTGATCCTCGAGGAGGAGTGTGAGGAACACGGGCTCAACGAGGTCAAGATGCTCGCGGGCCGGCAGACGTTCGTCCACGGCTGTCCGCTCTGTAAGGCCGAGGACGCCGGCGAAGGGCCGGTGCTGGGTGAGTGTCCCGAGTGCGGTGAAGAACACGGCGGCGAGTTGGCTATCAAAACGCTCCAGAACGGCTCGCGACTCGTCGGCTGTACGCGCTATCCCGACTGCGAGTACTCGCTGCCGCTGCCCCGCCGCGGCGAGATCGAGGTCACCGACGAGTACTGCGACGACCACGATCTGCCCGAACTCGTCGTCCACAGCGGCGACGACCCCTGGGAGCTGGGCTGTCCGATCTGTAACTACCAGGAGTTCCAGGCCCGCGAGAGCGACTCCGGCTCCGATCTCGAGGCGCTGGACGGCGTCGGTGCGAAGACCGTCGAGAAACTCGCCGACGCGGGGATCGAGGACCTCGAGGACCTGACCGAGGCCGATCCCGACGCGGTCGCGGACGACGTCGAGGGCGTCAGTGCGGATCGCATCCGGAGCTGGCAGGCGAAGGCCTGACCGACCGTTCACGACCGGCCGTCCAGGCGAGCCGCTCCGTTGGGTCGGGTTCGTCGGCGGCCCTGTGCCGGTTCGGCACCTCGAACCCGGGGCGCGCTGGCGAGAACGAGTCGGCCGACGGGAGTGGCCGGCTCCCCGGGAACCGCCGGCGGTCGAGGCGATGTTGAACGTCGCCCACGCCCTCGAGCGGCGGGCGTGAGAATAGTCACGGTCGACCTGACAGGGGCCGATCAGGCCGTCGCGGATTCGTTCGTTTCGGCCTCGGCGTCGTCGCGCTCCTCGAACGATTCGAACACGTCCTCGACCGCCCCGACGATGTCGTCGCTGGAGCCGACGCCGAGTTTCTCCCAGCGTTTCTTCCCCGTTTCGTCGACGACGATCGTGACCGGGTAGCCGGCGATGCCGTAGTTCGCCGTCAGCGACGACGTCGTATCGCGGCCGACGGCCCAGTTCCCGTCGTGGGTTCGCCACCAGGACCGGAGTTCGTCGTCCGGCATCGAGTCCGCCGACTGGTAGGTAACGGAGAGGACCGTGAGATCATCCCCGTAGTCGTCGACGAGTCGCGACCGAGCCTCGGCGAGGCGCGGCATCTGGGCCTGACACATGCCACAGCCCGTGACGAAGAACTCGACGACCGTGACCCCGTCGTTTGGAACCGTCACGGTCCCGCCGTCGCTGCCGCGAGCGTCGATCGTCTCGACTTCGATCGGCCATTCCGAGCCGTCGTCGCCGTCCGAGTCGGCGGCCGGTTCGTCGGTCCCGAACGACGGGAGGCCAGCGAGGACAACGCCGGTTCCGCCCGCGAGGACGCCGATACTGCCGACGCCCGCGAGCAGTTCGCGCCGTCTCATCGCCGACTCACCTCCGCGGCGCGGACGTGCGAGCCGGTGGCGGGGATCGCCGGTCGGGTTCGATGGGCCGTCATACGTCCCAGTACGTACGCGAGACTGAAAGAAGACACTGGTCCGAACGTCGAACACGCCAGCGAGAGGACACGAACTAAGGGACCCGCAGTCGTCGGGACGCTCGTGAACGACGACCGCGAGCGCTGGAACGAGCGCTACGAGAAGCGAGACCGCGAACTCCGCGACGATCCGGTGGGAGTCCTCGAGCGCCGGATCGAGACGCTTCCCGACGGTCGTGCGCTAGACGTGGCGACCGGCAGTGGGCGAAACGCGCTCTTTCTGGCCGAGCGCGGCTACGACGTCGACGCCGTCGACATCGCTGATGAGGCCATCGAGACGGCACGCGAGCGGGCCGACGAGCGCGGTCTCGACGTCGACTGGACCCGGGCCGACCTGGCCGAGTTCGATCCGGAACCGGGCCGATACGACCTGATCGTCGTGAGCTACTTCGCCGCCCTCGAGTTCCTGCCGGATCTCAAGGAGGCGCTTGCGGCCGGCGGCGTCCTCGTCTCCGAACACCACCTCCGCTCGAGCGACCCGGTCGCGGGCCCCTCGACCGACCGCTATCGGTACCGCTCGAACGACCTGCTGCGGGCGTGTCTCGACCTGATGGTCCTCTCGTATACCGAGCGGCAGCGGCCGACCGACGACGGGGAGCCGGTCGCGGTCGCGACGCTGGTCGCCAGACGCTCGAGCGGCGGGACGCAGTCGTATCCGCTCGTCCCGGACGACAGGCTCGAGCCGTAACGCGGGAATCGACCGCTCGAGTGGCTCGGCGCGACCGACGGGAGTCCGAGCGGGCGGCGATCAGCCGTCGGTCCGGTTGCCTGCGCTTTCGTTACCGCCGTCCGAGCCGCCGGCGTCCGCCTCGAGGGTGTCACGGACGGTCGCGGTGACGGTGCCGGGTGAACTCTCGCCGCGGTTGCGCCAGTGGACCGTCCCCGCACTGTCGACGAGGATCGTCGTCGGATAGCCGTCGATGCCGTAGTAGTCGTAGCAGGTCCCGGGCTCGTCACGGCCCAGCCACCAGTTCCCCCCGTTCGCCTCGAACCAGGCGGCCAGTTCGTCGTCGGTCGGCGAGGGGCCGCTGGTCCCGTCGGTCACGGAGAGGAATCGCACGTCCGGATCCGCCCCGCCGACGGCGTACCCCCCGCCCTCGAGCCGGGACGCGGCCTCGGCGAGCGTCGAGAGAAACCCCCGGCTGGTCGGACACTCGGTCCGGGTGAAGTTACAGAGGAGCGGCCGGCTCGAGTCGGGTACCGTGATCGTCCCGCTCTCGCTGCCCGGCGCGTCGAGCGTGGCGATCTCGAAGGGGGGCTCGGTCGGTGCGTCGTCGTCCTCGCCGTCGCCCTCGTCGTCGGGCCCGCTGAGACAGCCGACCAGCGCCGTCGTCGCGGCCGTCGTCGCGAGCAGGTGTCGGCGTTTCATCGCGATCCCGTCTCCCCGTCGCACCGATGCCGGACGGCCGGCCGTCCGACACGAGCGCCGCCGATCGTCCCCATGCTATGAGTCCCCATTCCGTCCATACCGCTCGTATGGACGCCCCGCGCAAAGAGTCACTGGTCGCGACAGGTCCGGCGGCGACCCCATCGCCGGTCGCATCCCCGACCGCGCCATCGGCCGTGGTCGCTCTTGAAAGGATTTACACACCGATCGCAACGCTGTTCTGCGGTTCGGGTGCGAATCGACGTTCAAGAGCGACGACAGTATCGGTCCCCACCACGGCCGGTTCGTCGTGTTTTTCACGCCGCGGCTCCCACCCGAAACCGATAGCCGTGATCGAACTCGTCGTGACGGGACTGGCCGGCGTGGTCTTCGGGCTCGCACTCGCGGCCCCGCCGGGACCGATGAACGCGATCATCGCCGAGGAGAGCGTCGTTCGCGGCTGGCCAGCCGGCTTCCGGGCCGGGCTCGGTGCCATGCTGGCCGACGCGGTCTTTTTCGCCCTCACGCTCGCGGGGTTCGTCGCCGTGATCGACCGCGTTTCGGTCGTCCGACCCGCGCTCTATCTCGCCGGCGGCGTCCTCATGCTGTACTTCGCGGTCGGTGCGGTCCGGGAGGCCCGGACCGCGAGTTCGTTTACCGACGCCGATCGGGGCGTCTCGAGGGGGTTCCGCAAGACGTTCGTCCTCTCGCTGACCAACCCCTACCAGATCGGCTTCTGGCTCACCGTCGGCGTCGGCCTGCTCGAGCCCGGGACGCTCGACGTGCTGGCGTACGTGCCGGCCGTCGGGGAGCTGCTCGAGGGAGCCCTCGTCGTCCGGACCGGCTCACCCGCGCTCTTGCTCGGGTTCTTCGGCGGGATCGGTTGCTGGATCGTGGGCTACCCGGCGGCACTGGTCGGGGCCGGACGACGCGTCGACACGTTTGCCCCCCTCGTCGCGGCGGGCAGCGCCGTCGTCCTCGCGGGGTTCGGACTCGCCTTCCTGGGACTGGGAACGGTACAGTTCGTCTGAGCCGCGGACGCTACGGGAAACGGCTCGCAGACGGCGGGGGCTGCGATAGATGTCGATCGAGGGGGCACGTACTATTACCGACAGTCTCGCGACTATGTCTGCAAGAACTCACTGATCGACTGGTCGACGCTCCGATACGTGGCCGTCGTGACGGGACTGACACGCCGACGGCTCACTCACCCAGCGCGGCGATCTCGTCCTCGAGCCACTCGCTGAACCACTTGACGCGTTTCAGGCGCTGGTGGGCGATTCCCTCCGCGGTGTCGCTTTGGACGCGAGAGGCGGCGTCGTAGCCCCGCTCTAAGACGCGCTGGACCATCTCGTCACAGTCCATGTGCGTGCGGGCCTCATACCCCATCCGCAACAGCATCAACGCCGTCCCGTTCGCGCCGACCTTGTCGAGCAGGTCGGCCTCGATGAGACACTGCGTCTCCAGATCGAGGTCCGTCAGGTCGCCCTGATAGGAGTGGTGTTCGATGGCGCGACACACCTGCTGGATGAACGACTCGGGATAGTCCGCACGCGACTCGAGGAACTCCCGGGCGACCCGGGCCCCGGCCTCGGCGTGGAGTTCCTGATCGGTCTCGAGTTTGGCCACGTCGTGAAAGAGGGCAGCGACGCGAGTGACGTCGACGTCGGCACCCTCCTCCTCGGCGATCTCGGTCGCGAGATCGACCACGTTGAGGATGTGGTTGTGTCGGTACTCGGCGGAGTGCCACGGGTACCAGCGCATGCGGCCGCCCTCCTCTTCCTTCTCGACACTGGCCGCGAGATACTCGAAGACGAACCCTTTCATCTCCTCGAGTTCGGCGTCGGACACCCGCGTCTCCTTTATTTCGACGCCCACGATAGATCCCTCCGCAATAGACGAACGATAGTCATTGACTGAATGTTCGGTCGTTTCGCTCTTTAGCCTTTGGTTCGTGACGGTTTCGCCCGCTCGTGACAGTCACGAGTCGAACAGCGTCCCCGATCGACGGGACAGACTCCGGGCGAAATCCCGACGCTCCGTCGACGATTCCCACGATCTTCCGTTAAAGTCAAACCGCGGGCTCGGGAAGTAGGGGGTATGAGCAGCGAACAGGAAGCGGAGTCGATTCGGTGTCTCGTCGCCAAAGTCGGCCTCGACGGTCACGATCGCGGCGCACACGTCATCGCGCGCGCGTTCCGGGATGCCGGCTTCGAGGTCATCTACTCCGGGCTCCACAAAGCGCCCGACGAAATCGTCCAGGCAGCGGTCCAAGAGGACGTCGATGTCCTCGGCATCTCCATCCTCTCGGGGGCCCACGACACGCTCGTCCCGAAGATCATGGACGGCCTCGAGGAGTACGGTGCGGCCGAGGACACGCTCGTGCTGGCCGGCGGCGTCATTCCCGAGGAGGACCGCGACGAACTCAGAGAACAGGGTGTCGCAGCCATCTTCGGCCCCGGAACCTCCGTCGAGGAGACCATCGAATTCGTCCGCGAGAACGCGCCCCAGCGATGACCATGGACGCCGACGACCGGTCGCTCCTCGAGGATCTGCTCGCGGGGGAACACCGTGCGCTCGCCCGCGTGATCTCGAAGATCGAGAACCGCGCGCCGGGCTATCGCGATCTCGTCTCGGAGCTGTACGCCCACACCGGGAACGCGGACGTGATCGGGATCACCGGCTCGCCGGGCGCGGGTAAGTCGACGCTGGTCGACAAGCTCGCCGAGACCTACCGCGATCGGGGCGAGACGGTCGGCGTCATCGCGATCGACCCTTCCTCACCGTTTACCGGCGGAGCGGTACTCGGCGACCGCATCCGGATGGCCTCCACGGTGGGCGACATGGACGTCTTCGTCCGCTCGATGAGTGCCCGAGGAACCCTCGGGGGACTCTCGACCGCCACCGCGGACGCCGTCAAGGCCATGGACGCCTTCGGCAAGGACAAGATCATCATCGAAACCGTCGGTGCCGGGCAAAACGAGATCGACATCGTTCGGACCGCCGACACCGTCGCCGTCCTCGTCCCGCCCGGCTCGGGCGACGACATCCAGACGCTGAAAGCGGGCATCCTCGAGATCGCCGACGTGTTCGTCGTCAACAAGGCCGACCGCGACGGCGCGGATCGGACGGTACAGGAACTCCGCGATATGGTTCAACTCGGCGACGGGAGCGGTCACGAGGGCGGTGGCCACCACAGCCAGGAGATCATCGACGCCCACGACGACTGGGACGGCGAGGCCGACGACGCCGACGAGACCGACGCGGGCTGGACGCCGCCGATCGTCGAGACCGTCGCCATCCACGGCACCGGCGTCGACGAGTTCATCGACGAACTCGCGGCCCATCGGGACTACCTCGTCGCCTCCGGCGAACACGCCGAGCAGGTACGTACCCGCTACGCCGAGGAGATCCGCACCCTGTTGCGCGAAGACGTCCACGCCATGCTCGAGACCGAACTCGAGGCCGCCGGGGGAATCGACGACCTCGCGGAAGACGTCCGGCAGGGCGAGACCGATCCCTACTCGATCGCGACCGACGTTCTCGAGCCCGTCGCGACCTGCCTCGAGAACCTCGAGACCGGGCCGGACGGATCGGGCACGGAGTGAGCCGGCCGGCACCGACGCGGCGTCGCTCGGGTCTTCGACCCACCGGCGAAACCGCCGTCTCCGCCGGCCGTGACCGGGATCCCAGCAGAAACCGTTCCCGAACCGGAGGTCTAAGTTCGTTGGCAACTTACGGCAGCGTATGAAAGCCCGAACAGTCCTCGGTGCAGCCCTCGGAACCGTCGGTGGAGCCGTTCTCGGTAACCGCCTCCTGAAGCGGCGCGCTGGCGACCTCGAGAACCCGCTCGTCGGCATCGAACGGACGTATCGCTGGCGTGGGATCGAGACGCAGTATACGGTCGCCGGCGACCCGAACGACCCCGATATGTTGTTGCTCCACGGGGTCTACGCGGGCGCGAGCAGCCACGAGTTCGAGCCGATCGTCGACCGACTGGCGGAGGATTACCACGTCTACGCGGTCGACCTGCCCGGCTTCGGCCGCTCGGAGCGGCCGCCGCTGGTCTACTCCGCGACGCTGTACGCGGAGTTCGTCCGCGACTTCGCGAGCGAGGTCACCGACGAGCCGATCGTCGTCGCCTCCTCGCTGTCCGGCTCCTTCGCCGTCGAGGCCGCCGACGAGACCGACTTCGAACGCCTCGTGTTGATCTGTCCAACCGGCGAAACGACCGACGAACGGCCGTGGGTCCGCACCCTCCTGCGGACGCCGATCGTCGGCACGACGCTGTACAACCTGCTCGCGAGCAAGCCATCGATCCGCCACTTCTACGACCGCGACGGCTACTACGACGCCGATCGCATCGATTCCGACGAGGTCCAGTACGCCTGGGAGAGTGCCCACCAGCCCGGGTCGCGTTATGCCCCAGCCTCCTTCGCCGCCGGCACCCTCGATCCCGACTTCGACCTCGCGACGGAGCTGGCCGCCCTCGAGACCCCGACCACGCTCGTCTGGGGCCGCGACGCCGAGTTGGTCCCGCTGCGTGACGGGCGGAATCTGGCGGCGGCCGCGGACCTCGATCTGGTCGTCATCGACTACGCGACCCAGCTGCCCCACGCCGAACACCCCGACGAGTTCGTCGAGTACCTGCGCGCGGAACTACCGCGGGCCGACGCCGGCGACTGAGTCACCGTTCGACGCGCTCGAGTAGCTGCGGCGACACCCCCTCCGGTGCCCGCTCGTCGCCCATCCCGGTCGTTACGATCAGGCGCATCCCGCGGCGGACGCTCATATCGGTCTCGTGGACCTGGTCCTCGGGGAGCAAGACGAGCCGGCCGGCGGTCGGGTTCGGACTGTTCGGCAGAAAGACGTTGTAGACGTCACTGCCGGCGATCGCCTCGGCCTCCCGTGGCCCCTCGCCGGTGACGAGCCCGATCATGTAGACGCCCTCGCGGGGGTACTCGACCAACACGACGCTCTCGTAGCTGGTCTTGCGCTCGACGAGCGAGTCGGCGACCTGACGGACGCTGCCGTAGATCGTACTGACCAATGGGACGACGTTGACGAGTCGCCCGACGTTCCCGAACAGATGTCGGCCGACGCTCAACTGGGCGAGAAAGCCGAGGACGACGACCGCGACAGCGATCAGGACCACGGCGAACGCCTGGGCGACGACCGTCACGTTGCCGGTGTACTGGGCCAATCCCGCGGCGCGTACGAGCGGATCCACGAACTGTAAGGACCAGTTGACGAGAAACCGGAGGACGTACAGCGTGACGACCAGCGGCGCGACCAGAATGAGTCCGGCAACGAAACTCCGCCTGACGGTATCCCAGACGTTCATAGCGGCCGTGACGTCTCGCGAGTGAAATAGCCATCGGCGGGCGGCCCCGCAACGGCCGCCCCGTTCGGCGGCTTACGCCGGTCGCAGACCGATCACGCGCTCGCCGGTCGTCTCCGAGGTCGCGATCTCGAGTTCGACTTCGAGGCCGGTCTCGACGTCGTCGACGTCGATCCCGACGACCTGGCCGGTCAGGCTGACGGGACCGAAGTCCACGACGGCCGTCGCGTAGGGGGCGTCCTCCTCGAAGGCCGGCGTCGGTACGTGCGTGACGGTGAACGTCCGAATCTCGCCGGTGTCCGGGAGGGCAAGTTCCTCGAGGTCGGTCGCGCCGCAGTCGGGACAGACCCGACGCGGCGGCAGGGCGGTGTGGTCGTCGGGACACTCGAGGTAGTAGGCTGTGCCGTCCTCGGCGGCATCGAGCCAGTCGTCGAAGCCGGCGTCGGTGACGGTGTCTTCGCTCATTACTCCATCACCTCCAGAACGTGAACGGTCGCGCTCGCGACCGTGCCGCCCGCGTTGTGGGCGACGCCGGTCGTCGCGTCCGCGACGTGGTCGCTGTTTGGATGCTCGCCGGCCAGCAGGTCGGTCACCTCGGCGATCTGGGAGGCGCCCGTCGCACCGACCGGGTGGCCTTTGGCCTTCAGCCCGCCCGAGAGGTTGATCGGCGTCTCGCCGTCCGCGGTCGTCCGCCCGTCGCGGGCGGCCGTGATCCCCTCGCCGATCGGCTCGAGATCGAGCGCCTCGAGCGCCAGCACTTCGGCGATAGTAAAGCAGTCGTGGACCTCCGCGAGGTCGACGTCGCCGGCCGAGACGCCGGCGTCGGCGTAGGCTTCCGCCCCGGCTTCGCGGGCCGCGGGCGAGCGAGCGAGATATTCCCGGTCGTGCAGCGCCATCCGGTCGCCACCCTGTCCGGTGCCCGTGATCGCGACCGGGGCCTCGAGGTCGTGTTCCGCGGCGTAGGACTCGCTCGTCAGCACCAGCGCCGACGCGCCGTCCGAGATCGGACAGGCATCGTAGAGCCCGAGCGGTTCGGAAACCGGCGGTGCCTCGAGGGCGTCCGAGACCTCGATCGCGCTCTGGTACTGGGCCTTCTCGTTCGAGAGGGCGTTGGCGTGGTTCTTGACCGCGATGTGAGCGAGGTCCTCGTGTTCGCCGCCGAACTCGTCGAAGTAGGCCCGAGCCATCAGCGCGTACGCGCCGGGGAAGGTCACGCCGGCCCGTACCTCCCAGAGGTCGTCGGCGGCGATCGCCAGCGCCTCCGTCGCGCCCGCGGTGCCGAGGTTGGTCATTCGCTCTGCCCCGCCGACGAGGAGGACGTCGTTCTCGCCGTTGCGAATCCGTGTGACCGCCTCGCGGACCGCGGTACCGCTCGAGGCACACGCGGACTCGTACCGGGTCGCAGGGGCCTGAACGCCGGCCGCTTCGGCCATCAGCGGCCCCTGGTGGCCCTGATGCTCGGAGAGTTCGCCCATAAAGTTGCCATAGAAGACGCCCTCGACGTCCTCGCGGGGAACGCCGCTGTCCTCGAAGGCCGCGATACTCGCCTCCGCGAAGAGATCACGGCTGGTCCGCTCGGGACTGTTCCCGAACGGCGTCAGCCCTGTCCCTGCAACACGTACGTCACTCATGTACACACGCGTAGTGGACGGATCCGTTAATACTCGGCGGTTACGGCGACGAGTGCCACTTGCGTGAGCTGGGTGGCGGGTCGATCGGTATCGCCCTACCCCACGACGAACGGCGGACGCTACGAGGGGCTGCTCGCGCTATTCGATGCTCGTGGAAAGGTCACGGTCAGCAACAGTAGCTGGGACGGCGCTCAGCAGTTCGGCGACCGTCTCGAGATCCGCCAGGTCCACAACCTCGACGGGTGTGTGCATATAGCGGTTCGGGACGCCGACGTTCACCGATGGAATCCCCCCGCGGGACGTATAGAACGCATCAGCATCCGTCCCGGTGTTCGTTCCCGATGCCTGTAACTGGATATCGATGTCGGCCGCAGCGGCAGTCCGCCGAACCGCATCGACGAGTCGCGGATGGTTCGCGCTTCCGCGTACGACGACCGGGCCGTCACCGAGTTCGACACCGGTTTTTTGCGCTGACGTGATATCCGGAGTATCCGTCGCGTGAGTCACGTCTATCGCGACTACTGCATCGGGTGCAAGATCGAAGCCGACCATTTTCGCGCCCTGTAACCCGACCTCCTCTTGAACCGTAGAGACGGCATAGATCGTCGCCTCGTGGTCACGTTCGGCTGCCCGCCGAAGTGCTTCCGCCGCAGCCCAGATACCGATACGATTGTCCAACCCGCGTGCTGCGATCCGTCCGTTCTCCAGTTCGGAGATCGTTTGATCGAACGTAACCGGATCGCCGCGCTCGACTAATTCCTCGGCTTCGGCCGCATCGTCGGCGCCGATATCGATATACTGCTCGTCGATATCGGTGAGCGATTCGTCTTCGTGATCACGAAGATGAATCGCCGTCTGACCGATCACTCCCGGAACCGGCCCAGCGTCGGTATGAATACGGACGTGTTGGCCCTTCGAGACGGTCCGGTCCGACCCCCCGACAGGAGTCATTCGGAGGATGCCGCTTTCTTCGATGTCCCGCACCATGAAGCCGATTTCGTCGCTGTGTCCAGTGAGGGCGATCGACGTCTCGTTCCCCTCCAGCACAGCGACGGCGTTTCCGTAACTGTCGGTCCTCACTTCGTCGGCGAACTCCTCGACGTACTCTACCCAGCGGCGTTGACCCGGTGTCTCGAATCCGGACGGCGTCGCTGTGGTAAGTAATTCGTCGAGGAACCGACGGCGTTGTTGCTCCATGCACCGACATGGGTTCCGATAGGTGAAAAACTCGACTATGATCTCGCGGACACGCCCGTCGCGGCATTCGTGGTGATCGTGGGCCAGAAACGACGATTCCACCGCCGCCGGACGGAACGCATTTCAAGTCACCGTAGTATGTCTCCCGTAACTGACGCTCATGGATACTTCCGACCTCCCCGACCCCGAGGGCATCTCCCCGCTGGCGTGGCGACTCCTCCGTGTTGCGGCCGGATACGAACAACGGGCGGTCGAACGGGAGATAGACGACCTCATGCAGGCACACCTCTCGATGCTCGAGAGCGGGAGCCGGTCCCTGTCCCGACCGCGCCGGAAGACGTTGCTGGAACTCTACGCCGCGGAACTGACCGTCGAACAGGTGCGGGCGATCGTCGACCACTTCTAAGGGAACTCTCGAATGGAAGCGCTTAAGATCCATAATGATAATTCCTCCGTGTATCAATGATACACGGACTTTTGGGTGGTTTAGACCGCCGGACATCCCTATTCGCCCTCGCAGGGATCGGGACAGTAGCAATCGCGGCCGCACCGTCGCCGTCGGGGCTGTCGATGACGGGCCAGTACGCGCTCGCAACGATGTTCTTCGCCGGGTTCCTCTGGGTCACCGGCGCGCTCCCGCTCGCGGTCACCGCGCTGACGATCCCCGTCTTGCTCACGGGGACCGGCGTCTATGACTCGATGGACGCGGCCCTCGTCGGGTTCGCCGATCACATCATCTTCCTGTTTTTGGCCGGGTTCATGCTGGCTAACGGGATCCAGAAGTACAATATCGATCGGCGGATCGCGCTGTATTCCATCGCCAAAATGGGCAGTTCGCCGCGGCGGCTGATCTTCGCGATCATGGTCGTGACCGCCGTGTTGTCGATGTGGGTGTCAAACACCGCGACGGCCGCGATGATGATGCCGATCGCAGTCGGCGTCCTCAGCCAGGTCCTCGACCGGGACGATCTTGCGTCGTCGGACGAGCAGGATCGGGCGAGTGATGCCGCCGAGACGGCCGCCGACGGCGGGACCGCCGAATCGACGGCTGCCTTTACCAACCTCCAGATTTCGATGCTGCTCGGGACCGCCTACGCCGCGAGCGTCGGCGGCGTCGGGACGATCATCGGGACGCCGCCGAACGCGATTCTCGTCGGCCAACTCAACGCCATTCTGGACTACGAGATCGGGTTCACCGACTGGTTCCTCGTCGGGTTCCCGGTCGTCGTCGTGACGCTGCCGCTCGTCTGGTTCCTCCTGACGTACGTGCTGTATCCGCCCGAGGTGCCGGACGTCGAACGGGCGCGAGCCACCGCCCGGGAGCAACTCGAGGCCGAAGGCGAACTCGATCCCCGCGGGAAACGGGTGGCGGCGATCTTCGCCGTGACGGCGGGGCTCTGGATGCTCGGCGGACTCGGTGACCTCTTCGAGCCGTACCTCCCAGCCACCTGGATGACGACTGTGTTCGGCGGCGAGGGGATGACGGTCTTCGGCGTCGAGGGCCATCAAGGGCTGCTCTACTACGTCATGGTCGGCGTCGCGGCGATTCCCGCGCTCGTGCTGGCCGACACGATGGAGTGGGACGAACTGGTCGACATCGACTGGGGAACGCTGTTGCTGTTCGGCGGCGGGATCTCCCTCGCGAACGCGCTGGCTGACACGGGTGCGACGGAGTGGATCGCCGACACCGTGTTCGGCGGACTCGTCGGCGCGCCCATTATCCTCGTCATCGGCGCGGTCGTTCTGGTCGTCATCTTCCTCACCGAAATGACCTCGAACTCCGCGACGACCAGCATCATCGTCCCCATTCTGATCAGCCTCGGAAGCGTCTTCTCGGCGACGCTCGGGCTGACCGACTTCTCGACCGCGCTCTTTCTCTCGGTCGCCGGCGCGATCGCCGCGAGCTTCGCGTTCGCGCTGCCGGTCGCGACGCCGCCCAACGCCATCGTCTTCGGCAGCGGATACGTCAAACAACGCCACATGCTCCGGGCCGGACTGGTCCTGAACGCGATCATGACGGTCGTGCTGACGGCTATCATCTGGTTCCTGTTCACGTTCGTCTGGCCGCACCTGCTCTGGTGACCCGCCTCGGGGGCAAGTGATTCGAGACCGGGGCGTCTCGTCGCCGTGTGGGATCGAAGGGGTTGCGAGATCCGCGAAATCCCGGTTCGCTCTCGTGCGGTAGACCGGAACCGTGCGAACGGTCACTACAGTGACTGCACGTATTCGATTTGTTTCGGTCTGAAATCCGTCTCCCGGTAGAACCGCCGTGCATCTTCGTTCTGCCACTCACAAGATACTTTGAGGAAATCACAGCCACTGTTGCGAGCCATCTCTTTTACGCGTTCGACGACCGCTGTGCCGTGACCGCGACTCCGCTGGTCGTCGTCGATGAATAGGTCCACGATGCGAAGGAACTCCGAACACTGGCGAGACGGGTGGTGGCCCTCCCGAAGGAGGACGTAACCGACAGTCTCATTCTCGCGGACGGCGAGATAGGCGGTGGTATTCTCGGCATCGAGCAACTTTTGGAAGCCGTCCTCGGCGACATCGTAAACGTCCGTGCGGACGAGTCGGTTCAATTCGTCGTATGCTTCCATCGACTTTGCGAGGGAGTGCCAGCGGTCGACCAGCGCGTCGAGATCGTCTGCTGTGGCTTCTACGAGTTTCATACTTCGCCTTCTTACGTTCCAATAATAATGTATTCGGAGGATTATTGTCAATAACACGGGAGGATGAGCAGTTCTGTGACCGGTATCTCCACCCGAGTAACCGCGGAATGAACGCGGAGCAGTCGCAGACTACACACTCTATTCCGCACGCTGTTCTCAACGGGTATCGGTGAGATCGATCCCCAGACGCACCGGGCCTTCATGGACGACTCCGACGAATCAGTCAGAGCAGTAACCGCCGCTCTGTCTCGACAGCGGTAGGGGTGTATTCCGTGGCACCAAAATTGGCACCCGTTCCGGCCGTAACGTCTCTGTATCCGTCGAACAGCCGGGTTCAACCGGGACGGAAACGGCCCCCCATTCGCTCGAGCCGAGAGCGCGATCGGTCAGAACGCCAGCGCGTCTACGAGGATCGCGACCAGCACGGCCCCGAGGAAGGCGTTCGAGGCGTGGAACGAGCGGAACGCGGCGGCTTCGGTCTGCTCGAAGTGAAGTCGCACGGCGGCCCAGAGGAAGATCCCGCCGAAGACGACGACGGTCCCGGCATACAGCGCGCCGAGGTCAGTGATCCAGGCCAGCGCGATCGTACTCACGAGCGTCGCGGCGATGTAGTAGATGATCTGCTTTCGCGTCTCCGTCTCGCCGCGGACGACCGGCATCATCGGGAAGCCGCCGCGGGCGTAGTCGTCCTTGTAGGCCAGCGCGAGGTTGTAGAAGTGCGCCGGCGTCCACAGGAAGATGACCGCCGCGAGCGCGAGGCCGGGCCAGCCGATCTCGTTAGTCACGGCGGCCCAGCCGATCAGCGCTGGCAGCGCCCCCGCAGCGCCGCCGATAACCGTGTTCTGGACCGTGTTCGGCTTGAGGAGGAGCGTGTAGACGACGCTATAAAACAGGATCGCAGCCAGGCCGAGCGCCGCGGCCAGCCGGTTGATCGTCAGGAAGGCCGCAAGCGACAGTCCGGTCAGCGCGAGCCCGAAGGCCAGCGCGTTCCGGACCGGAATCAGATCCACCGCGAGCGGGCGCTCGGCGGTCCGGGACATCTTCTGGTCGACGTCGCGCTCGAGGACGTGGTTGAACGTCCCGCTGGCACCGATCGCGAGGACGCCGCCTCCGAGCGTCGCGACGATCGTGTAAGTCTCGAGGCCGGGGCCGGCGGCAAGCGCCATTCCGGCGGCGGCGACCAGACAGAGCAGCCACATCAGGCGCGGCTTCATCATCTGGAAGTAGGCAAAGGCGGTTAGCCGGGCGCGCGCCAGGCGACTCGAGGGGAGCGTGCGTTCGGTCGCAGTCGGGACCGACTCCTCGAGGGGTTCCGGGGAGGTGACGCCGTCCTCGTCTTCGCTCCCGGTCGCGATCTCTAAGTCCCAGGCGAGCGCGAGGACGACCGCCGAGAAGATGACGAGCCCGAGCCCGAGGTGCAGTCCGGGGACGATCGCGGCGGGGCCGATCGTCGCGGTGACGGCACCGACACCGACCTGGACGACGTAGAGGACGGCGGCGACGGCGAGCGTCGTTCGGACGCGGCTCGAGACGTCACCGAAAACGGCGGCGGCGGCCGTCGCGGCCACGAGCAGGCCGACGACGACGGCGGCGAGCCGGTGGGCCCACGCGATCGCGAGTTCGGTCTGACTCAGCGGGTCGACCGGCGCGTGACAGGTCGGCCACGTCGAACACGACGCGGCGGCGTTCGTCAGCGACGTCGTCGCGCCGACGATGAGGAGGAGGTAAACGCCCAGCGCGGTCGCTGCGAGCAGTGCGGAGAAGCGATGTCGCGTGCCGACGGGGCGGGGAAACGACTCTGTTGCCACGGCTATTCTCGTCTACACCCTTCGACTCCGCGTATTTAGGGCTCCCGCTTTTTCCCACAGCGGGACACCGACGCCGGTCGTCTTGGCCGGCGAGACAGTCGGCGAAAACCGACCGAAAACGCATATGACGGGTCGTCGTAGTCGTCGCCGTGTCGGGCGACTCGAGCGATCACGCGCCGACGGGTGCGAATCTCACTCGTGGTGCCACGACGGGCACCGAACCCGCAGTCGACGCACCCGAGGGCGGCAAAGACGGCGACCCGCCAGCGCGGTGTCCGTACTGCGGGCGGCCGTTTCGGCGAGTCCGCTACGAGCGACTCCACCGGGGCCGCGCCCACCCCGCGCGACTCTCGGACCGGGAGCGGGCAGCCCTCGAGCGGGCCCGCCGTGCGGAAAGCAAGACGATGCGGCGAGTCCGACTGTACGCCGTCGGCGCGGTCGTCGTCATCTATTTCGGCCTGTTGATCGTCGCGGCGTTCGTCGTCTGATCCGGCGTTCGTCGTCCACTCCCGGGCTCGTTACCGTCCGTTCACATCCCCATATCCTCGGCGGCCTCGGGGACCGGCAGGTCGTGGGGCGAGACGCCGAGCAGTTCCCCGGCGTGATCCAGCGCCATGTCGAACCCGTAGTAGCGCTCGAGTTCGTCGCCGTCGGCCGTCGGCCGCACCTTCAGCATGGCGTAGCCCTCGACGTTCTGTGCGATCGCCGCCGTGGCGCTCGAGCCGGCTCCGGCCCCGGCCTCGCGTTCGAACGACAGGATCCGTTCGGTCTCGGTCTCGTCGTAGGTCGCCGCGATCCCGTTGGATTCGGCGGTCCGTTCGTCGGTCATGGGCGACAGTGAGGAATCGATCACCGGGAAGCTGTCGGTTCCGGTCGGGCCCGCCGGAAGGAGCGAACATCGACACCGATTTTTCGGTCGCCTTCGAGATGCGGGCCGTGAACGGATCGGACGCCGCCACGTCCCGTCGCCCGCTCGCGACGTTTCGACTCACTCGGGCGGTCGCCCTCCAGTGGCTCGTCGTCTCCGCCGCGGGGTTTTTCGGCGCGGTCTACGCGTTCGCCCGCGTCCTCGCCCGGCTCCGCGGGGTCGCCCTCGAGCCGATCGTGATCGCGCCGTCGTCGCCGCCGACGGTCCTCGTCTGGCTGGCCGTCTCCGTCGGCCTGCTGGTCGTCGTGGTCGTCCCCCACGAGCTGCTGCACGGCCTCTTTCTGGCCCGCTACGGCGGCTCGCCGCGCTACGGCGTCGGCGTCTCCCACTTCGTCCTCCCCTACGCCTACGCCGAAACCGACGGCTCGAGCTACACCCGCAACCAGCTGCTGGTCGCCCTGCTCGCGCCGGTGACCGTGATCACCGCCGTCGGCCTCGCCGCGATGGTCGTCTCCCCGTCGCCGCTGCTTGTCGTCCCGCTGGCGGCGAACGCGGCCGGCTCGATCGGCGATCTCTGGATGGCCGCAGTCCTCTGTCAGTACCCCGCCGACGTCCGCGTCGGCGATCCGCCCGGCGGCGTCCAGGGCTTTGGCATCTACGGGACGGGCGAGGGCACAAGCGACCGGCTGCCCGGCATGGGACTCCTCTCGCGGTTCCTGACCGGAAGCGTCGGGACCCTCGCCGTGGTCGTGACCTACGCACTGGTGGCCGTCTTGCTCTCGCTGGCCTTCGGCTCCGGTGACGTCGTCCTCGGCGATCCCGATCGGGGCTGGCTGCTCGTCCAGCACGACCGCCGCCCCGACGGGAGCGCCCTCCTCGAGATCGGCGATCGAGCCATGCTCGGGACGGCGGCCCTCGGCGGACTGGCGTGGACGGTCGTGGCGGCGCTGCGACAGCGACTCGAGTGAGCGTTCGACGCGCCCGGTCACGGAAACGAGACCGGAGACGACGCCGGCGGTTACGAGATGCCAAACAGCGTTCCATCGTCACCGACTGTGACCAGGAGATCGTCGGCGAGTGCGCATCCCGAAATCGGCCCCCAGTTCATTTCGTCGGTCCGGAGCCGCCACTTGATACCACCGTCGGTTGGATCCAGTGCGACGGCTGCGCCGCCCTCGTAAACGACGTACACGGTATCCCGTGTCGCGACCCGAAATATCGTGCCGAGGTGGTCGTCCCAGGGCTGGGTTCGCCAGCGACGGTCACCGGTATCGCGGTCGATTCCGAGCAGTCCATGGGAACCGCCGTTCGCGACGACGATATCGTCGACGGTGACGACCCAGCCTTGATACACGCTCTCGTCCGGTTCGTACGTCCACCGTTCCGTCATCGACGACCAGTCGTAGGAGGCCAGCACTGTTTCGTCGTCCCCATCGACGAGCGCGTACAGCACTCCGTCGTCGAGAACCGGATACCGGGGCTCGATCGGGAGTTCGGCTAATCGATCGCCTGATCCAACGTCTCTGAGCGGAGTCGTGTGGTGGAGGACGGTCATTCCATCTGCAGTCACCGGCAGCATCGGTTCGATACCGACGCTACTGCTACCGGCGCGCTCCCAGAGTAGTTCACCAGTATCGGCATCGAATGCGTACAGTTGTGGGAGGAGTTCGCCGTCCGGTGACCACACTACTGCATTGTCGGTCGCAAGTACGACATCACCCACTAGTCGTATGGCTGAGGCCGATAATATCGGCAACTTCGTCTCTGATCGCCACTGTTCCGTCCCCGATTCGAGGTCGTACGCGCGGATCGTTCCGCCGACAGCGGCGTACAGCGTGTCACCGTCGATCAGCGGTCGCCAGATGCGCCCGTCGACACTGAAGCGAGTCTCCGTTTCGCCGGTCTCGGCGTCAACGGCGACGAACGATCGCTGTTCGGCGGTCACGTCGTCTGCAGTACTCTCGTCCTCGACGCTCGTGTAGACGGTGCCGTCGACGATCAACGGATGGTGGCATCGGTACCCATCGAATGCCGCCGATGCCGTATCTTCGACGGTCCACTGGACCGAGGGATCGTCGGACGGACCGTCTGCCTGTGGATTCGTGAACGTGTTTCCGGTGTCGTGACCGAGCATCCGCCAGTTCGGATCGTCTTCGAACGTCAGGTTACCCGACAGATCGAGGTCGTCCCACGGCCCGTCGTCGGCCGTCCTCTCGGAATCACCACTGCCGGTCTCGCGCGAACAGCCGGCGATGGCAGCGAGACTCGCGCTTGAGAGAGTTCCGAGAATACGACGACGGGTGGGTCTAGACGGATCAGTTTCTGGCATCGAGTGGTCCGTGTATGCTCTTGGGTCTCCGATCACTGGAAATCTAGGCATGAAAGCGTTGTGGACATATTCACAGGACAGGGCAGCAACACATTTGTTTGTCACTATTCGTGTGCTTAGACAGTTACTCCAAATTCCTCCTCGATCCTGTACATCGATGTTGCGGCAGTGTATTTGCCATCAACAAAATTGCCTTGATGAACGCCTGCAATATGGCTGGTCGGTTCCGCCGGACTCAGAATCATATCCGATCCGACGAGATGACTGGCCCTCATTGGGCTGATTGCAAGGTGATACGGTCCACCCGAGTCACCTTGATCAGTTTCGTCTTGATCTAGTGTCGTTACGAACCCATCGCTTCCGATCTTATCGATACCGAAGCCACTACTCGTACCTGTTCGGGAACCCTGTCGTTGGAACGATTCTCCGTCCATCGTTCCGTCGTCTTCGATATCTTTTAACTTGTCTTCCGAGATCGAGCCAACGATATCGTTGGCTGTCATTCCATTCCCTCTAGCAAGTTCGTATGTGACCTGCGTATCCGATTCGAGACCTAGTGTCGCTGCATCGAATGTGTCTGGACCGGGGCTCCCGGTGAGACGGGTTTCATCCGGGACGAGATCCGACTCGTCTTTTGGTGGTTTCCCTGCAAGCCATTCCGTTTGTGCTGATATCCCCGGTGCCGTAATATTATGACCAGCAGTCAACATTTTCGTTGTCCCATTATGATAGATCGGTGTACAGAGCGTTCCAGTCCCAAAGCCGATACGGACAGAATCATCATAAAGAGCCACTTTGCACGCACTCCCTGCAGGGATTTCGTCCCAATCGCTCCAATAGTAGTTCGGCTCATCATCTTGTAACCTCGGAGTCGCTGACTTGGTCGAAATACGTTCGACCGAAACCGGGATGTCTCGAACAGAATCTTCCATCATTGTGCCGCGGCCGGCAACTCCAGTTATCGTACTCGGGATAGCGTCTTCGATCTGTTGAACCGTTCTGTTTGGCGTCGTCACTTCGCCATTATCATATATATTAACAGAGATCTGCTTCTCATCGTTTGAATTGGTCGTAACCCAGACAGCGATCGTTTCGGGACGATTCTGCAGTTTTTGTTCTATCCGTTTTCGGGCGTCGTGAGCGCTTTCTACTCGACGCCATCGACTCCGGGAAATCTTGTAATAAATGGGTTCCCGATTCGGAGAGGCACCGTCTTTCACCGCTTCGTGATTTGTATGGGTGTACCCGTGTACACGCGGAACCTCGCGTTTTGGATTATCGATAAGCTCGGCCATTACGGACTGACTCATTCCGGCCACTGCACTGGCAGAGACACCAAGTCCAGCGAGAGTACTCAAGAACCGTCGTCGTCCCATTAGTCGCATTTTTCTCATATTACAATCTTCTATTAAATATTGTCATATAAGTATTTTATGCTTGTCTGAATTTTATGTGATGAATTAAGTCATACCCAAGCATACAGCCGTCGTGCGATCGGTGTGAATCGTTTCAGTTGTTACTCTCGGTTTCCAGTCCTCCCCACAAACCGTAACGCTCGAGCCCGTTCCCGACCCAGACCGCGCCATGAGCAAGTGGCTCCACAGCGGCCGCCGCCGGGACATCTGTTTCCTGCTCGCCGCCGCCGCGGACGGCGAACTGCGCGGCCAGCAGCTGAAAACGCGCCTCGAGTCCCACTACGACGACCGGCTCGAGCCCAAGTCGTTCTACGGCTCGCTCTCGGCGCTGGTCGACGCGGGCATCGTCGAGAAGCGGACCGAGGGACTCCACGACGTCTACGCGCTGACCGACGCTGGCGAACGGCGGATGCGGGACCACGCCGACTGGGTCGGAGCGTGTCTAGATACTGGTGGAGAATCAGCGTAAGTGCCGTTTTGAATCGAATAAGCGTGGGAATGCGTACGAACACGGCCGGAGTCGACGGACGGCCAAACGTACCGGTCGACTCGATTACCGGTACGTCTCGACATCGATAGCGGAGATCGTTTCGAAGTGAGTATCGCCAGTGAGGACCGGTTCGTCGCGCTCGAGAGCGGTCGCAGCGACGACCGCATCTCCCTTGCCGATCCCCGGCCCGTCGCCGGCAGCCGCGTCGGTTAGTCGCCGACCGAGGAGACGACCGGCACGTCGCGAGATACTCGGCGTCATCGGCACGAGCGGATAGGAGTCCAGGACGGCCTCGACACGCTGCCGTTCGGCTGTCGTGTGCGCGACTTTTCCGACGCCGATATAGAGTTCCAGCACCGTCATCGTCGGAATGACCAGCGGAACGCCTTCGGTCTCGAGTGCCCGTTCCTTCTCGAGGGCTTCGTTGATGCCGTCGATAACGTCCAAAACGAAGCTCGTATCGACGATCATTTGAACCGATCGCCGACGTCTCGGACTTCGTCGCGATCGACACGATCGGCCTCGTCGATAGCCGTACGCATCTCGTCTACCTGTTCCGCGTCGAATACGTCTCGGAGATCGCGAAGTGATCGACCACCGATGAGCCGTTCGACGGCCTCGCTAAACGACTCGTCGCTTCGTTTCTTCGATTTGATCCGTTCGTACACGTGTTCGTCGAGGCGAACTTGCTGTGACATCCCTGTTGACAGCGTTGACGCTACAGGCGGATCAATATTTGGGCGACGAAGGTAGTACTGAGATGGAGTCGGCGAAGCGGCGCTACTCCTCGAGCAACTGGTCGCCGATCGTGTTGCGCAGCACTTCGCTGGTTCCCTCGTAGATCTCGTTGAGCTTGGCGTCGCGGTAGAACCGCTGGGCGGCGAAGTCCTTGGTGTAGCCGTAGCCGCCGTGGATCTGGATGCCCTCGTTGGCGACCTCGCGGCTGACTTCGGAGGCGTAGAGCTTGGCCTGGGAGGCGTCTTTGATGTAGTCCTCGCCGCGGATCTTCTTGTCGGCGGCCTTGTGCATGAGCATCTTCGCGGCCTGGATCTTGGTGTCCATGTCCGCGAGCTTGTGCTTGATCGACTGGAACTCGCCGATGGGCTGGCCGAACTGCTCGCGCTCGTTCGCGTAGTCGCGGGCCTCCTCGAAGGCCGCGCGGGCGATGCCAACGCCGCGGGCGGCGATCGTGATCCGGCCGCCGTTCAGGGTCTTCAGCGCGTGGACGAAGCCGTCGCCTTCATCGCCGAGTCGGCGCGTTTCGGGGATCCTGAGATCGTCGAACCGGAGTTCGGCGGTCGGACAGCCCTTGTCGCCGAGTTTGTCCTCGGTGCCTTCGACGATGAAGCCGTCGTCCTCCTCGGGACGGACGATAAAGGACGAAATGCCCTTGTTCCCCGCGTCGGGATCGGTCTTGGCGAAGAGCGTGACCGTATCCGCGACGGAGCCGTTCGAGATCCAGAGCTTGCCGCCGTTGATGACGTACTCGTCGCCGTCTTTCTCGGCGGTGGTCTCCATCGCCGGCACGTCGCTGCCCGCACCGGCCTCCGAGAGCGCGAACGCCCCGATGTCCTCGCCCGCCGCGACGGGGGTCAGGTACTCCTCCTTCTGGGACTCGTCGCCGAACTCGTAGAGCATGTTGCCCGCCAGCGAGGTGTGGGCGGCGACGATCGTCCCCAGGCCGCCCGAGCCCCGGGCGATCTCCTCGAGCCCGATCGCGTAGGAGTGATAGTCCAGCCCGGCACCGCCGTACTCCTCGGGGAAGGGCATCCCCATCAGCCCCAGTTCGGCCATCTGGTCGACGAGGTCCTGTGGGAACTCGTCGTCGTGGTCGATCTCTTCGGCGACGGGGACGACCTCCTCGTCGACGAACTCCGACACCATGTCCCGAATCTGTTGCTGCTCGGCCGAGAGTGCAAAGTCCATATGGCGGGATTAGGAATCATGATCCTTTACTGTTCTCTCTTTGCGCTATCGTGTCTGTCAGTGTCATGAGAGGGAACGTCGTGCAGTAGTGTCTCGACCGGCAGTAATCGACGACGAACCGCAGGTACGAACGCGGACCCAAAAATCGGCAGCCGATCGCCTCAGTTCTCGTCCGGCGCGGCGTCTTCCGGAACCTGTCCCTCGACGAGGGACTGGTCGGCGTACTCCTCGCGGATGTCCTTCTTCGAGAACTTGCCCGTCGCCGTCTTGGGCACCTCCTTGATGAACTCGATCTCGTCCGGGAGCCACCACTTGGGATACTCGTCGGCGAGCATCTCGTTGACCTCGTCGACGAGCGCGTCCCGATCGGCTCCCTCGGCGGGGACGACGAACGCGACCGGTCGTTCCTGCCAGCGCTCGTGGGGGACGCCGACGACGGCCGCCTCGGCGACGCCGTCGTGAGCCATGATCGCGTTCTCGAGTTCGACCGAAGAGATCCACTCGCCGCCCGATTTGATCACGTCCTTCTCGCGGTCGACGATCTTGATGTAGCCGTCCTCGTCGACGGTGACGACGTCACCCGTCTTGAGCCAGCCGTCCTCGAAGTCCGCCTCGTTGGCCTCGGGGCGCTCGAAGTACTCCGTCGTCACCCACGGCCCGCGGATCCACAGTTCGCCGAACTCCTGTCCGTTCCACTCGATCTCCTCGCCGTCGTCGTCGATGACCGTGAACTCGAGGCCGGGAACGACCAGCCCTTGCTTACCGCGCTTTTCGACCCGCGTGTCGTAGTCCGCGTTCTGCAGGTCGGATTTGAGATGGGAGACCGCACCGATCGGCGCCATCTCGGTCATCCCCCAGGCGTGAAGCACCTCGACGCCTTGCGTGTCGAACCACTCGATCATCGACTTCGGCGCGGCCGAGCCGCCGACGATGACGGTATCGAGCGTCGAGAGGTCGACGTCGTTCTCCGTACAGTACTCCATCAGCCCCAGCCAGACGGTCGGGACGCCCGCGCTGATCGTCACGCCCTCGTTTTCGATGAGGGACGCGAGGTCTTCGGGCTCGGGAGAGGGGCCGGGGAAGACCTGTTTGGCCCCGCCGGCGGTCGCCGTAAACGGCATTCCCCAGGCGTTGACGTGGAACATCGGTACCACAGGCATGACGACGTCGTCGTCGGCCATCGGGATCCCCTGTGGCGTCTGGGAGGCCATCGTGTGGCTCCAGAGCATCTGCTGGGTGTATTCGACGCCTTTCGGGTTGCCAGTCGTCCCCGAGGTGTAACACATCCCCGCGGGCTGTTCCTCGTCGACGTCGGGCCAGTCGTAGTCGGTCTCGTGGCCGTCGATGAACGACTCGTACGGTGTTGCCTCGAGGTCGTCGGCCGGCTGGCTCCCCATGACGACGAAGTCGATACCGTCGAACTCGTCGTCGGCGTCGGCGACGGCACCCGCGAGTTTCGGCGCGAGCGACTGGTCGACGAAGATCAGTTCGTCGTCGGCATTGTCGACGATGTACTGGATGTGTGCGTCGGGGAGCAACGGGTTGATCGTATGGAGCTGTGCCCCGATCGATGGCACGGCGAAATACGTCTCGAAGTGGCGCGAGTGGTTCCAACAGAAGGTTCCGACCCGATCACCTTCCTCGATTCCGTACTCGTCGAGCGCGTTCGCGAGTTGGCTCGTTCGCTGCTCGTACTCGCCGTACGTGTATCGTTGCATTCCATCGTGATTCCGGGAGACGATCTCCGTCTCGGAATACAGCTTGCTTGCCCGCCACAAGAACGGCCGAAGCGTTTGATCAGTACCTGCTGGCATGTCGTCCTATATAGAGGGAGAAATACTGTATTATTCTTTCCATACATATGATGGGGTTCGGACGCTTCTTCCGCCCCAACGTATCGTCTGCAGTCCCCGTAACGGCTGGAGTTTCGGCGATACAATCCGTCTCGGCCGAGACAAGTGCGAGTCCGAGAAGTGGCCGGCCACCGGCGACCGAAACGACTCACACACCGACCGCACGGCAGCCGTACGGTCGGACGTCCATCGACTGCCAGTATAGAACAGGGACTCGTCTATGCAGTCCGTTCCCCGACGGGGATCAGCCCGAGCCGACGGCCTCGAGCGCGTCCGGAATCGGGTTCTCGCCCGAAAGGATCTCGAACGTCTCGCCGACGACGGGCTCGCAGTCGATCGCGGCCACGAGCGTCGCGGCCACGTCCTCGCGCGGGATGTCATCCTCGCCCAGCTCGAGCCCCTCGGCGGCCCGGATCTCGCCGGTGCCGGGTTCGTCCGTCAGTTCACCCGGCCGGACGATCGTGTCCGCGCGCCCGCTGTGTCGGAGGTACTCGTCGGCTTCGGCCTTCGCGATCAGGTAGTCCCGCAGCGGCTCCGGCCCCGCATCCGGGTCGTCTGCCCCCATCGAACTGAGCATGACGAACCGGTCGATGCCCGCCTCGCCCGCGGCGTCGATCAGGTTGATCGCGCCGTCGCGGTCGACGCCGTAGACGTCCTCGCCGCCGGAGCCGGCCGCGAACACGACGGCGTCACAGCCCTCGAGCGCGCGCTCGAGCGTGGACGGCTCGGTCAGGTCCGCAACGACCGGCTCTCCGCCCAGTCGTTCCAGTTCCTCCCGCTGGGACTCGTCGCGAATCATCGCTCGCGGGGTGTAGTCGCCTTCGGCTAGCAGCGCCGTTACGTGCTGACCGACCCCGCCGTGGGAGCCGGCGACGAGTATCGACTGATGCATGGGTCCGGATTCGCCGCTCGCACGCATACGGGTTTCGGCGGGAGTTGCCGGCCCCCCGATCGGTCGGGCCGGCCCGCTCGGAGCGCCGGGCGGAAGAGCGCGCCGCGACCGCGGTGTTTTTCCGGGATGATAACGAAACTAACTCGAGTAGATGACCACGGGCCAGCCCGAACCCAAACCAGACGCCGACCTCGAGGACGACCTCGAGTGGTGTTACGATGCGGTTCACGGCGTTTCGCGGACTTTTTCGATCACGATCGATCGGCTCGAAGAGCCGATGGCGAGACACATCTGTCTCGGCTATCTCCTCTGTCGGATCGCGGACACCATCGAGGACGCCGGCCACATCCCGCCGGCGCGACAGACCGAACTGCTCACGCGGTACGACCGGCTGCTCGATCCCGATGCGACGGAGTCGGTCGACGCGTTCATGGACGACGTCGGGCCCTGGATTCCCGACGACCGTAACGACGACTGGGAGGTCGTCGCCCGGACCCCCCGCGTCCTGCGGACGTTCGAGTCCCTCGACGAAGAGCCCCGCGAGATCATGCGCGACCCCGTCCGAGAACTCGTCGACGGGATGGCGATGTTCACCGACCGGTACGCCGACGAGGGCGGCCTGCGCTTACAGACCATCGAGGAACTCGAGGAGTACTGCTGGTACGCCGCCGGCACCGTCGGGACCCTGATCACCGGGCTGGTCGCCCGCGGCACCTCACAGGACCGGGCCGACGAGATGCGGGAGAACGCCCGCTCGTTTGCCCTCCTCCTGCAGCTGGTCAACATCGCGAAAGACGTCGACGACGACTACCGCGAGGAAAACAACGTCTATCTCCCCGCCGAATGGCTCGCCGCGGAAGATGTCGATGTCGAGGCAGTCACCGACGAGGCCCACCACGGTGGCGTCACGAACGTCATCAAGCGGGTGACAGGCCGCGCCGAGAGCTACCTCGACGACGCCCAGCGATACCTCGAGGTCGTCCCCGAACACAACGGCAACCGCCTCTCGGCGTGGGCGATCCCCTATCTGCTGGCGGTCGGCACGCTCCGCGAACTGCGCGAACGGCCCGAGGACGTGGTCCGCGAGGGCGACGTGAAAGTCTCCCGGGCGGAGGTCTTTGCCCTCCTCCAGCAGTTCGAGGACGGCGTCTCCCGCTCGCGACTGGCCGAACTGCGCGAGCAGATGGCCAACCAGCCGCTCCATCAGTGAACGGCCACCACTGCGCCTGAAACGCCCGACGAGGGCCGTTCTCGAGCCGTCGAACCGAACCGGCAGCGCCGTTGCCCGGCCCGCGGCGGAGACACAAGACGTATGCGAGCGTCCTGACGAGTTCTACCCCGATGGTCCGTCCCGCCCTCGAGCGCCGCGTCGGCATCGACGAGCGCGCGCTGGCGGTGTTTCGCATCGCGCTCGGCGGCCTCCTCCTGTTCGACGTCTCTCACCGGGTGCGGTTTCTCAGCGCCTTCTACACCGACGACGGCGTGTTGCCGCGGGCGCTCCTCCGCGAACAGTACGCGCTCGGACGCTACTCGATCCACGCGCTGTCGGGCGAGCCGTGGGTCCAAGTCGTTCTGTTCGGCTGTTCGGCGCTCCTCGCGGTCGCACTGCTGGTGGGCTACCGGACGAGAACCGCGACGGCCCTCGCTGCACTCCTGCTCTTCTCGCTGCACTTTCGCAACCCGTTCGTCCTGAACGGGGCCGACAGGCTCCTGCGCGAACTGCTGGTGCTTGCCGTCTTCCTCCCGCTCGGCAACCGCTGGTCGATCGACGCTCGAGAGAGGGCGGGACGGAACGACGCCGCGGCGCGAGCAGGCAGCGACGCGCTGATCGCGACGCCGGCGACCGCGGCGGTCCTCGTTCACGTCGTCACCCTGTTCGTCGGCAACGCCGTCCTCAAGACCGAGGGCAGCACCTGGTATAGCGGCGACGCCCTCGGCTACGCGCTCCGGCAGGACCAACTGACGCTCCCGCTCGCCGACGCCGTCGCGACCTACCCGTTCGCGCTCACGGCCGGCACCTACGCCTGGGCTGGACTCGTGACCGGCGCACCCCTGTTGCTCCTGCTTACCGGCCGTCTCCGAACTGCCTACGCCGCGGCGTTTCTGACCGCAGTCTCCGGAATGGCGTTCTCGATGGCCGTCGGCCTCTTCCCGGCAGTCCTGTTCACCGCGGTCCTCCTCTTTCTCCCACCGGGCGTCTGGGACGCTCTGGAGCGCGTCGCCGCCGGCGCGGTCGATCGGGTCGCCCCGCTCGAGCGCGCTCTGACGGCCTGCCGGCTCAGGATCGATCGCGTGACACCGCCGCGGTCCGTCGGCTCGCCGCTGCCGTCGACGGTCCGGATCCGAATCGGTCGGTATCGATCGGTCGCACTCGTCGGCGTTCTGGCCGTCGTCCTCCTGTGGAGCGGACTGCTGCTCGGCGCGACGGCAGGCCTCGAGCCGGCCGACTCGCGGGTGCCCGACGACTATCGGTGGACGATGTTCGCACCCGATCCGAGTACGACCGACGGCGGGTTTACGGCGGTCGGCCACGTCGACGGCGGGCCCGATATCGACGTTCTTCGCGGTGCCGCCGTTCGGGCCGACCACCCGCCCGCGGCCGACACGGGCCCCGACTTCCGCTGGCGGAAGTATCTCTATTCGCTGCTCGAGAGCGACGCCCGCGCCGATCGGTTCGCGGGCTACATGTGCGAGCGGGCGACCGCGGCGAGCGGGAGCCCCGTCGAGAACGTCACCGTGACGTACACTGAACGGCGGATCGCGCTCGAGGGCGAGGC
Source organism: Natrinema thermotolerans (assembly GCF_031165565.1). Classification (NCBI taxonomy): domain Archaea; kingdom Methanobacteriati; phylum Methanobacteriota; class Halobacteria; order Halobacteriales; family Natrialbaceae; genus Natrinema; species Natrinema thermotolerans. The sequence goes on from NZ_CP101873.1 coordinate 992,793, forward strand.
CCCGCCGCCGGAGACGACGACGGTCGTCGAACGGTCGTGCTGAGAGCGGGGACGAACTGCGACAGGGAGTCGGGAGATTACGCCGTCAGCCGTCCGCGGCCGCGAGCGTTCGGCCGAGCAGCGCCAGCGGATAGCCGAAAATCCCAACGACTGCGACCCACGGCAGGAAGACGAGCATACCGACGAGGACGGTCCAGACGCCGATCGGACTCGCCGGGTAGACGAGCGCGCCGACGGCGCTCGGAACGAGCGCGGCGGCCCCGAGTAGCGCGACCGGGCGCCGGTCGCGCTCGAACGCGTGGCCGATCGGCAGGAAGAGTGCGGTAGCAACCCCGAACAGGAGCGGTAGCGCGTACACGACCCCGCCGGCGAGCGCTCGCGTGTAAGCGGCGGCGACGAGCGTCGCGAAGACCGCGAGGACGAACAGCCCGCGCGTCTCGAGACGGGGACCGATCCGTGCGGCGGCCAGCCCGATCAACGCGTATCCGACCCCCAGCGACGACAGCACGATGGCGGCCGGCGGAAACACCCGGTCGGTCGCTACCGCACCGTAGGCGAGGAAGCCGATCGCGCCGCCGATGCCGACGGCGACCAGCAACCGCTCGAGCGTCGCCGCATCGACCGTCGGCCGCTCGAGGCCGAGGCGGCTGGTCACCCGCTCGACCACGGTGGATCCGCGGCTGGAACGGCCGATCACGATACCGAGGAGACCGATCAGCGCGCCGGGGACGGCCCCGATAGCTAACCCGCAAGCGAGCGCCGGCGGCCCGGTCACGCGGGCGATCGTCGCGTAGCCGCTCGCGGTACCGAGGAGGCCGCCCTCGCCGTAGGTGACGTACGTCTGGTCGTCGAAGCCACGGTCCCGTGCCCCGTCGTTCTCGTTCGTCCAGGTCGCCTCGTTACCGTCGACGTCGGCGGCGGGGAGACGGTTCGTGATCACCGTTCCGTCGGGCGTATGGATCGTCAGCCGCTCGGCCGCCAACTCGTAGCGCGTGGACGACGTCCCGGTCGCGAAGTAGTCGAGAATCCAACTGTCGCCGACGCCGCGACGAGCGACGTCGTCGACGGTGTAGTTCACCACGACGGTGTCGTCCTCGACCGCCGCCTCGACGGCCCGAACGTCGCCATCTGCGGCGTGAGAGTGTGCCCAGGCGTCGTCGACCGCGGCCTCGAGGGCGCTCTCGTTGGACCGATAGCGTTCGGCGGCCGAGTCGGTGACGGGGATCCGGGCGTGCCATAGCGAATCACCGGTCTCGTCGACGTAGACGTCGAGGGTTCCGTGATCGGTCGCGCCCGCGACTTCGGCGTCGTTGGCGACGCTGGGACCGCAGACGCCACAGAGCTGCGTCGGAGGCGGTGCGGCCGCCACCGCGACGACGGCGATCAGTCCGACGAGACACCAACAGAGGAGGAGCGGGAGAACGCGGGCGGTTCGCATCGTCTTCGCAGACGCATGTCGGCACCAAATAAATTGTGCCAAGCTGAAACGACAGGCGTGACTATCTTTAAACAGCGAGAGAATCCCGCCCTTTAGGGCGGGCGTGAATCGCGTCACTCGACTATGTAACCCACAGACTACAGCAGCCCGAATACCAAACGGAATCTATTAGTGACAAGAAAACGTACAAAGAATTGTGCGAGCTGAAATCGATATGGAGCGAGGGAGCGACCTCCATGAACGAGTAAAGGACTACGCCCGCGACAATGGCATCCGGCATCCTCGCGCCTACGCTGAACTAATCGAGAAAGGATTAGACGCCAGTGACGACGATAACTAAGACACTTCAAGCGACGCTCGCCCCACCGACAGCTCACAAACAGTCAAAACTGAACGACCTGCTCGAGACTTACCGTGAGGGCCTACAAGAGGCGTTCGACGCTGGGGCGAGTACCATGTCGGATGTAAGCGATATTGTGACGCCCTACGACCTACCGTATCAGGCGAAGGCTGCCCTCTGCAACTACGTTCCGAAACTTCACAAGACGTACAACGCGGAGGAGTTGGACGACGAACACCCGATACGGCTCACGAATCAAGCTGCGAAGTTCGACCACTCTGATGAACGGAAATACGAGTTTACATGGTGGGTTCCCCGACCCGGCCGGGGGACGAACTTCTGGATACCGCTCCGCATCAACCCCGAACAGAAAGATCTCTGGCATGATCTCGTATCAGAGGATGCGAAGGCGGGGGAGATACGGCTTCAGAAGCACCGGAAGAACTGGGTACTGCACGTCACCGTCGAGTACCCGGTCGAAAAACCATCTACGGACGGTGACACCACACACATCGGCTTAGACATCGGAGAAACCGCCCTGATAACGGGCTGTGCCCTCAAGGACGGTTCTCCGACTGACCCATTCGTGTGTGACGGAAGCAGAGCGAAGCACCTCCGCAAAGAGATGCACACCACCCTGAAACGACTCCAAGAGCGTGATGCATCCGAGTGGCGGATTGAAGACCGATTCAGCCACTACCAGAACGCACTCACCGACATCGTAGAGAAAGCATCTCGACATGCCGTCGAGTATGCCAAACAGTTTGAGAACCCGGTGTTGGTGATGGAGGACTTAACGTACATCAGAGAACGCCTCGACTACGGGAAGTACATGAACCGTCGCCTTCACTCATGGGCGTTCGCCCGACTTCAAGGACGCATCGAGGACAAAGCGACGGAAGCAGGCATCCCGGTTGAGTACGTGAATCCGGCGTACACCTCGCAGACGTGCCACTCGTGCCACCGCATCGGTCGGCGAGATTCACAAGCCGAGTTCCGGTGTCTGCACGACGACTGCCACGTTTCGACGTTTCAGGCCGACATCAATGCTTCCGCGAATATCGCACAACGGGTTGACCCGTGGGGAGAGAGCGTCCCGCTTGACAAGGCGGAACGCGATGACTCGCCTCGGGATGGGAGCGGTTGTGACACCGCCACGACTCACTGTGAGACGAGCTCACCACAGCAGATGACTCTCGCGGTCTTCCAAGAGTCGAAACCCTCTGCCAGTGACGACTGACTGGTATTCCCCATGCCGGGGAAGCCTCGCCGTTTACGGCGAGGAGGATGTCACTCGTACTCGTAGAACCCCTGCCCCGTCTTCTTGCCGAGATCTCCCGCCTCGACCTTGCGCTTGAGAAGGTAGGCCGGCTTGTATCGGTCGCCTAGCTCCTCGTGAAGCGTCTCGGAGGCGTGGAGACAGACGTCGAGGCCGATGTGGTCGGCCAGCGTCAGCGGCCCCATCGGCACGTTGGTCCCGAGTTCCATTCCCGTGTCGATGTCGTCTTTGGAGGCGACGCCCTCGTCGTAGGCCCGGATCCCCTCGTTGATCCAGGGCATCAGGATCCGGTTGGTGACGAAGCCGGGCTTGTCGTCGGCCTCCCAGGTCGTCTTCCCGAGGTCCGCGGCGAGGTCGTGGGCCAGTTCGGTCACTGTGTCGGTCGTCTTCTCACCCACGACGACTTCGACGCCCTCCATGATCGGCACCGGGTTCATGAAGTGCAGCCCGATCACGCGCTCCGGGCACTCGAGGTCGCTGGCGATCGAGGTGATCGAGAGCGTACTCGTGTTCGTCGCCAGCACTACGTCGTCGGCACACACCCGCTCTAAGTCGGCGAAGACCTCCCGCTTGACCGCGAGTTCCTCGAGGGCGGCCTCGACGACCAGATCGCAGTCGCCGAGATCGTCGAGGAGCGTGGTCCCCTCGATCCGGTCGCGGATCGTCGCCGGCGCTTCCTCGAGGGCACCCCGGCTCTCGAGGCGGCTGAGGCTGTCGTCGATGGTGTCGAAGCCGTTCTCGACGTACTGCGATTCGATGTCGCGCATGACGACCTCGTAGCCGTTCGTGGCGGCGACCTGTGCGATGCCGCTGCCCATCGTCCCCGCGCCGACGACGCCGATCCGGTCGAGCTGCTCGCGAACCATACGCTCCCTTCCGTCGTCGCGGCCGTAAGCGTGCTGGTCGGCTGGAGTCGTGTCGGCGCGCGAGGGTAACTTTCAAGACGAGACAGTGTGAGCTACGCACGACCGGTGAATCGCGTGAGCAAGGAAGAAGTCGTCAGCGACGCGGAGACGGGAGCCGGCCCGGCGAGCGATGGGGAGGACGGGGACACGACCGTCGTCGACATCGGGATCACCGTCGACGTCGGCGACGACACCGCCGATGTCGTCGCCGACGGTTCCGACCCCGTCGAACTCGCCTTCGACGAGGACGAACTGCTCGCGGCGACCGACGCCGCGACCGCGGACACCGACGACGAAGCCCCCGCGGGTTCGGAGCGGGACGCGGCGATCGAACCGACCGAACGCGAGGCGCTCGCGGCCGCCGACATCGACCCCGAGGCGGTCGTTGACAAGGAGTACTCCTATCGACTGTTGCTCGAGGACGGGGTCGACGAGGACGTCGCGGCCGCTCTCCGGAGGCGCTTCTCGCTGCCGTGGTCGTTCGAGTCCGACGGCGATCTCCAACGGCGCTCGAGCGAGGTCCGCGGGCTCGGCGCGGCCGAACGCGAGTGGATCGCGGTCAGCGACGACGAGGACTGGCAGGCCTTCGAGTACGACGAGGCGGCCGTCTCGATCGGTCGGGAACGCCCCTCACAGCGGCCGTATCCGAAGCCGACCCCGGTAACCGCCGTCACCGGGGTCGGCCCGGACGACGCCGATCGGCTGGCCGAGGCCGGGATCCAGTCGGCCGAGCGGCTGGCGACGATCAGCGCGATGACCGTCGCCACGGCGCTCGATCTGAACGTCCTGCACGTCCGTACGTGGCGACACAACGCCCGCGAATTGCTCGAGTGACGCGGCGATAGCACGGTGACGCTGTCGCTAGCACTCGTCGCTCGAGCCGACGCCGCGTTGGCAGTCGGCTCCCGATAGCTGATTTCGATCCCGTTTCGAGTACTCGATGAGTCGGATCGCCGTCACGTCGCACGGCTCGAGAGCGTGCGATTACTACACGTATACTCAATTTCGACAATCAGGACCATCAGAGATTTATAGCGCACTGTTGGACCGTCTAACAGATGATTCCGATCGACGATTCCCCGATCGTACGCGACGGCAAGTCACTGATTCTGGCGATGGACCACGGTTTAGAACACGGCCCCGTCGACTTCGAGGAGGTTCCCGAGAAGCTCGACCCGTCGACGGTCTTCGAGACGGCGACCCACGACGCCGTCTCCGCGATGGCGGTCCAGAAGGGGATCGCCGAGGGCTACTATCCCAGCTACGAGGACGACGTCAACCTGCTGCTGAAGCTAAACGGCACCTCGAACCTCTGGATGGGCGAGCCCGACTCGGCGGTCAACTGCTCGGTCGACTACGCCGCCGAACTGGGCGCCGACGCCCTCGGATTTACCGTCTACGGCGGCTCGAACCACGAGATCGAGATGGTCGAGGAGTTCCGCGACGCCCAGGAGAAAGGCCGCGAGTACGACCTCCCCATGGTCATGTGGTCCTACCCGCGCGGCCAGGGACTGAAAAACGACACCAAGCCCTCGACGATCTCCTACGCGACGCGGCTGGCCCTCGAGCTGGGTGCCGACATCGCGAAGGTCAAGTACCCCGGGAGCCCGGAGGCGATGGCCCACGCCGTCGACTGTGCCGGCAATATGAAGGTCATCATGTCGGGCGGCTCGAAGACCTCCGACTACGAGTTCCTCTCGCAGGTCGAGGCGGTCATCGACGCCGGCGCGAAAGGGCTGGCCGTCGGCCGCAACGTCTGGCAGCGCGAGGACCCGACGCGGCTGCTGGACGCCCTCGAGAAGGTCATCTACGAGGAGGCGACGGCCGACGCCGCGCTCGAGGCCACTGAATAGATGACGGTCTCGGACCCGGTCGTCGAGGACATCGTCGCGACGATCAGTCGCTCGGCGACCGAGATACGGCAGGGACTGATCGGCCGCCGCGGGACCGTCGACGAGGAAAACCCAAGCGGCGAGACCCAGGCCGAGGCGGACGTCTGGGCGGACGAACTGCTCGGCGAGCGCCTCACCGGGATCGACGGCGTCGGTCAGTACGCCAGCGAGGAACGCGCCGACGTCGTCGACTGCGGTGTGGGTCCGGCCGACGGCGACGCGTACGCGGTCGCGGTCGACCCGCTCGACGGCTCCTCGAACCTCAAGTCCAACAACACCATGGGGACGATCTTCGGCGTCTACGACGCCGCACTGCCCGCCCGCGGTGAGACGCTCGTGGCCGCCGGCTTCGTCCTCTACGGCCCGATCACGACGATGGTGATCGCCACCGAGGAGACCGTCGCCGAGTACGAACTCTCCGGGGGCGAGCGGAACGTCGTCGATGACGACGTGACCCTCCCCGACGAGCCGGTCGTCTACGGCTTCGGCGGCCGTGTCCCCGACTGGCCCGCGGACTTCCGCGAGTACGCCCGCGAGATCGAGGCCGAACTCAAACTCCGCTACGGCGGCGCGTTGATCGGCGACGTCAATCAGGTACTGACATACGGCGGCACCTTCGGCTACCCCGGCCTCGAGTCCCGGCCCGAGGGCAAACTCCGCCTGCAGTTCGAGGGGAACCCGATCGGCTACGTCGTCGAACGGGCCGGCGGGCGCTCCTCGAACGGGGACCGCTCGCTACTCGCCGTCGAGCCCGACGCCCTCCACGATCGCACGCCGGTCCACGTCGGCAACGACGAGCTGATCGAGCGCCTCGAGGCGGCCCTCGCGTAGCCCGCCGATCCATTTTTTGGTATCGTCAGTCGATCCAGGCGGCCGTTACGGCGACGTAGACGCCAACACCGACGAGCAACAGCGCGTAGAACGCCCAGCGGGGCCAGCCGGTCGCGAGGAACGCCAGGGTGAGAAACAGGACCCACAGGGAGATGGCGATCAGATCCCCGACGACGCGGCCGATCGTCTGGACGGCCGTTCTAACAGGTCCGGTCGCGCCCTCCTCGGACCGACTGGTATCGTTACGCATCGCGGTTCGGTCCTCGTGGCTCCGGTCGATCGTCGGTTCGATCCTCGTGGCCCCCGTCGGTCGTCGATTCGATCCTCGTGGCCCCCGTCGGTCGTCGCTCAGAAGTGATAGCCATGTGTTTCGGTCAGTCGATAGGCCCCCACGCCCCAGACGTAGCTCTGGCCGGGCCACCAGGTCCGGGCGTTGTTGAAGCCGGCGATGAGGACGTCGTCGGGCCCGCCCTCGGGATCGCGGTGGTAGCTCACGGAGCCGCTATCGCCGTCCGTGAGGTCCATCTCGCCGCCCCAGCGGAGTTGGCCGCGCCGGCAGAAGTCGTCCGTGAAACAGGTCACGGCGTCGATTCCCTGTATCTTCCCCACCGTGTGACCGGTCATCGCACCGACCTTCTCGAGTTCGGCGTCGCGTGCGACGAGCGTCGCGAGGCCGAACTTGGTGAACTGGCCCCGCACCCGCGGGCTCGAGGGGGCGTCGATCCTGTTCGTCGGTTCGATGCCGCCTGTCGGTTCGACGGTCGCGACGTCGGCGACCGGATGGTGTCGTGCAACGGTCCCCAGTTCGGCCGCGTCGTCGCCCCCGATGGGCAGCGAGAGGGATTCCTCGGTCGACCCCTCGATCCCGTCGAAGGCATGATCGGCCGTCACGAAGAACCGCCGTTCCCCGTCGGGGTGATACAGCGCCGGACCGAGCGTCGCCAGACTCGTCGGCGTCTCGCAGGCGACGCCGCTGGGGACGCGACCGTCCGTACCGGGGTAGCCAAGCCGGGGTTCGCTCGCCTCGGAGTCGTCCCCGATGTCGTCGACATCGATGAACGTCTCCACGTCGATCTCGACGCCCTCGGCGAGTTCGCCGAGCAGTTCGTTCACGGAATGCCCCTCGCTCGAGACGCCGACGGAGACGGTTGCGGTCCCGCTATCGAAGTCACCGGGGACGACGGCACTCCCGAGGTAGCCGGTGAACCCGACCCGGGACAGGAGATCATTGATTTCGAGCGCCTTCTCGACGGCGGCGTACCACGCTGCAGGGACGCGTTCCGTTCGTTCCCGGATCGACCACGGGTCGGCCGGATCGTCCCTGACGAGGGCAGTGACGACGGGGACCTCGCCGTCGCCGGCGGCGAGGAAGTCGTCGACGCCGATCCAGTGGGCCATCCCGAGGGCGTAGCCACCGCCGGCGACCGTCCGCAGGAACTCGCGTCGGTCCAGTCCCCGCCCGATCCGGTCGCGAAGCGTCGCTCTCCGTTGTCCCGAACGTTCGGTGTGTACCTCCGACATATCGCTATCTACCCCGCTCCACACTATTGGAACGGATCGCTAACCGTCGAAACGAACGGCCATTCGACGGAAAGCCGTGCTGCCTGCAATTGCCGTCGAACGTCTTTCTCGCGGCCGGATCGTCGGTCGGCAGCGGCCGTGGTGCTGCCCGCCAGTCGATCGCGGCCTCTCGGACACCCATATAACGCGGACTCCCACGTAACGCGTGGACTACTGAACGCGAGCGTTCGTATCATCGGACCCGACAGTGTATGATGTCTCCGTGCTGGTGACCACGGAGACAGAACGCACTCTCGAGCGGGTCGCGCCATAGTCGATCCGTCTCCCCTCGCGACGACCGCCACACGATCAGTGGCGATCCGTCGGCGCGACCCCTCTCCCCCTCTACTGTCCCATCCAGTCCGTGATCGGTTCGTGTGACCGTCCGACACGGAGACGACGGTAACGACAGTATTCGGCCGGCAGGAGATCCAGTATCAGGTGGTTTCGACGCATAGCTGACCCCGCCTTCGAAGTACGACCCGGTTACAACCCCGAAATCGTCACGGCAGCCGCCCGAACCGTTTGCCGTCGATTGTAAGCGATTACCAGCGACGGCGATCCCCCTACGCCTGCCATAACAATACCCCGCGTACTGGTACGGGTTCTTGCTCCCGACGGCAGCGGTCGGTTCGATTCCGGCCGGGAGTCTATGAGTTCCGAGCGCGCGACCCCAGGCCAGTGGCTGCCGGGCGATGTGACGCCCGTCGACCTCGAGCGGCTGCTCTGGGGGCTGGTCGCGCTCTCGCTGGTCGCCGACATCGTCACGACCTTCGTCGGGCTCAACCTCGGGTTGGCCGAGTCCAACCCCGCGGCCCGCGGCGCGATCGAGAGCTACGGCGTCGTCGGCATGCTCGGGCTGAAGGCGTTCGCGGTCGGCGTCGCGCTGGCCTGCCGGCCTCTCCTCGAGCGGGCGTATCGGCCGATCGTGCCCGCGGGGCTCGCGGTGCCGTGGCTGGCCGCTGCAGTTCTCAACGTCTATACGATCTCGACGGTCGTGTGAGCGGCCGAAGACGGGCGGGACCAGTGGCGGTGTCGTCGAACGACTCGAGGAAGGGAGACAATCCGGCGGTTCCGGTTTCAGATTCTGCAATGCCCCCCATTTCCTAAACGGCGTTTCACCGTACCAACGGGCTCGAATGAAGCGGAGACAAGTCGTACGATTGGTTGCACTGAGCGGCGTCGCAGTTCCGCTTGCCGGCTGTTCGAACGAGGCGGCCGAGGGCGATGACGAGAACGACGATACGGATGGCGACACTGACGACCAAGACGGTTCCGCCGACGAATCGGACGAACGGGAGTTCTCCGGGACCGGATCGGAGGCGCTCGAGGACGTCAGTGTCGAGGGCGGGCTCACCGTCGTCGACGCTACCCACGAGGGCGACGGCGAGTTCCAAGTTCGGTTGATTCCCGAGGAAGACGACGGTAGTGAGGACGACACGGAAGACACAAGCGAGACGGAGTCAACTGGGACGCTGTTCGCCGATTCGTCGGGCGAGTACGACGGACAGACCGCGTGGCATATGGAGGGCGGGACCTACCAACTCAGCGTCGTCGCCGGCGGCGATTGGACGGTGACCGTCCGCGAGCCGCGTGAGACCTCCGGGGATTCCATGCCCGTGTCCCTCGAGGGAACCGGAAACGAAGTCCACGGTCCGTTCGAGTTCGACGGATCGCACCAGCCCTCCGGCGACTACGACGGAACGGAGATCAACGTCACCATCCTCTCGACGACGCGGGAGGCCACCCAGTTCGTGTTTCACGAGGACAGTATCGAGAACCCGACCGAGTTCGACGGCGTCGGCTACGTCGAAATCAAGTCCGACGGCGAGTGGTCGGTCGACATCGAGTGACCGGCAGCGGCCGATCACTCGACCCTATCGGCCTCGTCGCCGGCGTCCTGCTGGATCCAGATCGTCTTCGTGTTGACGAACTCCGTGATCCCGTGTTCGGCGAGTTCCCGGCCGTAGCCCGAATCCTTCACGCCACCGAAGGGCAGCCGAGGATCGGACTTGACGAGTTCGTTGACGAAGGCGAGCCCGGACTCGAACTGCCGGGCGACCCGCTCGCCGCGCTCGAGATCCTCGGTCCAGACGCTCGCACCGAGACCGAAGCGGGTGTCGTTTGCCTTTTCGATGGCGGCGTCCTCGTCGGGGACCCGGAACACGGAAGCGACGGGGCCGAACAGTTCCTCCCGGTCGGCGGGGGTGTTCTCGGGGACGTCCGTGATTACCGTCGGCGGGTAGTACGCGCCGTCGCGGTCCATCGGCTCGCCGCCCAACTCGAGTTCGCCGCCTTGCTCGACCGTCTCCGCGACCTGCTCGTGGAGTTCCTCCATGAGGTCCGGGCGGGCCTGCGGCCCGAGGTCGGTGGCCTCGTCCATCGGATCGCCGACCGTCTGGGCCGCCATCTCGTCGATAAAGCGGTCGACGAACTCGTCGTAGACGTCGTCGACCACGACGAACCGCTTGGCCGCGATGCAGGACTGGCCGTTGTTGATGAGTCGCGCCTGGACCGCCGTCTCGACCGCCTCGTCCATGGGGGCGTCCTCGAGGACGACGAAGGGGTCGCTCCCGCCCAACTCGAGGACCGACTTCTTGAGCTGGCTGCCGGCGGTTTCGGCGACCGCCCGACCCGCGGCGTCGCTGCCGGTGATGGTGACGGCTCGGATCCGGTCGTCCTCGATGACCGCGTCGATCTCGCTCGAGTCGATCAGCAGCGACGTGAAGGCGCCGTCGGGAAACCCCGCTTGGTCGAAGACGTCCTCGATGGCCCGGGCGCAGCCGGGGACGTTCGAGGCGTGTTTCAGCAGGCCGACGTTGCCCGCTGCGAGGTTCGGCGCGGCAAAGCGAAAGACCTGCCAGAAGGGGAAGTTCCAGGGCATGATCGCCAGTACCGGCCCCAGCGGCTGGTAGGCAACGACGGTGCGGGCGCTCTCGTCGCCGGCGATCACCTCGTCCTGGAGGTGTTGTGCCGCGTTCTGGGCGTAGTAGTCACAGACCCACGCGCATTTCGCGACCTCGTCGCGGGCCTGCCCGATCGGCTTCCCCATCTCTTCGGTCATCAGTTCGGAGTACTCGTCGGTGTTCTCCCGAAGGACGTCGGCCGCCCGGGCGAGCAGCCGCTGGCGCGTCTCGATCGGCGTCTCGGACCACTCCGCGAAGGTCTCGGTCGCCCGCTCGAGTCGGGCCTCGCGTTCCTCGTCGGAGGTCGCCTCGAAGCTGTCGACCACGTCGCCCGTCGCCGGGTTCGTGCTTTCGATTGACATGCCGTGATCGACCACGACGAATCGCTTAGTACGCGGGGCTGCCAACCAATGGTGAGTCGATCCGTCACGGTCGTTCGTGCCACACAACCCCTATGCCGGTCGGATCCCTACGAGCGACCATGTCAACTGACACGTCCCACGACGATTTCGAACCGCCACCCGAAGCGCGGAAGACCGTTCTCTTCTGTCCGGACTGTGGCCACGAGAGTCCGGTTACCGGCGACTGGGAGACCGTGACAGCCGGCGACGAGCGACTGCTCGTCTGTGTCGACTGTGGCTGCGTCGTCGATCGGCGATCGCGACGCCGGCGCGAGACCGTGAAAGCGGTCTAGCGCGGGACCGGGGAATGGTCCCACACCCCTCGTTCAGAGTGAAACGCGTGTTCGAGGTGGTGGTAGTTCGACGGATCAGGAAAAGGACTCGAGATCGGCGTCGCGGTTCCCAGTCGACGGCCCCGTCTCCCGAAGTCGGTCGTACGTCGGCAGGTCCTCGAGCGAGGCGTCGCGACGGACCGCCTTGACGATGTGTTTCGGATCGGTCACGAGCCGGTGCAGGAGGTAACTCCCCTGTGACCGACCGCCACCGGTCTTCTCGGATTCGATGACGCCGAGAAACGCCTGCTCTTTGAGTTGGCGATAGAGGCCGTTCTCGGTGATCGGATCGGTCGCGACCAGTTCACAGATCCCGACGTAGCGCTCGTACACCTCCCGGGTCTTGTACGTCTCCCGATCGCCCGTGATGATACAACTGGCGAGCGCATAGAGGGCGAGTTTCGCGTGAACGGTCGCGCCGCTCGTGAGTTCTTCGATGCGGTTGATCTCGGCGACCTCCTGAGCCTGCTGAATGTGGGTCTCCGAAACCGTCTCGCTGTCGGTGCGGCGGGCGAGTTCCCCGGCTTCCTTGAGGATCTCGATCGCTTTTCGTGCGTCGCCGTGTTTCTTCGCCGCGAGGGCGGCACAGAGTTCGATCGTTCCGTCCTCGAGGACGTCGGGCTGGAATGCGTCCTCGCGATTGCGCATGATCTCGCGGAGCTGGGAGGCGTCGTACGGATGGAAGAACAGCTCCCGGTGGCCGAAGCTGCTGTCGATCCGCTCGTCGAGGGTCTCCCGGTACTGGACCTTGTTGCTGATCCCGATCACGCCGATGTAGGCGTCGGTCTTTCGGGCCTCTCGAGCGCGCGAGAGCTGCATCAGAATGTTGCTGTTGTCCAGTTTGTCGATCTCGTCCAAGATGACGATGACGGCGTCGAAACAGTCCTCGAGAATCCCCCAGATGTGCTGGTAGTACTCCATCGTTCCGACGCCGCGAAGCGGGATGTTCTGCTGGTAGTCGGTCTGGTCTTTCAGACTGAGTGCCAGCTGTCGGGTCGCACGGGTCTCGGTGTTCGCTTCGGAGCAGTCGACGTAGAGAACGGCACAATCGATGTCGTTGCCGCGGGCGGCGTCCTGGGCCCGCGTCGAGACGTGTCGTGAGATCAGACTCTTTCCGGTCCCCGTTTTGCCGTATATCATCACGTTGTTCGGCGGATCACCGCGCGTGATCGCACCGACTTCGGCGGCGACGGACTGGATCTCGTCGTCGCGCCCGACGATGCGGTCCTCGTCGGGAACGTGACCGACGTGGAGGAGTTCCTTCCGATCGAAGATGGGATCATGAGATTCGAAGAGCGGGTCCCCACCGGTCTGCTCGGCCATAGTTCAGATCTGGAGACGGACATTATAAAGCTGTGGAAGCCCGTTCAGACTGATAGTGAACAGAGATAGAACTGTTACTGTCTATTGAAGGCCGTTTCGGAGTATCCGTACTCGCTGCCGGGTGCAGACTGAACTGTGAACGCCCGTCGGGAACAGGCCCACACCCCGTTCAGACTGAAAGCAGTCGATAAGCCGTAGTCGCCAACCGGAGTGTACACCGAGTTCGCGTGGAACGTCGAGAGTGCGACGGATGCAGCTTTCCGGAACGTCTCCTCTCCCTCTCCTCCATCTAGAAATAGTATTATATATTACGGTAGCAGAAGATATTGCAACATCTTACAGTACCAAATCGTAACAACCGCTTGTGTCCCCCGCAGGTCAATTCCGTCGGTCACAACCAGGTACCGCTCACTCGGTATTCACTCTGAATGGGGGGTGTGGGTCCGGTACTACGAATCGCAAACCGTCCGATCGCGTTCGATCGGATCCCCCGCCGTTCAGAGTGAATCCGGTCATCCCCTCACGATCCCGTTTCACTCTGAACGAGGGGTGTGACTACCCCATCGATCGTGATCCGTCGATCGCCGGGATGATTCCGAACGCCCGGCGACACCGCCCGGCTTTTCACTCTGAACGAGGGGTGTGCCACCGGGTTATCGGCCCGCGCTCGAGACCGGGCCCCGAAACGGGCGGTAGAGAACTGACCGATCGCCCATCCGCTCGAGTGCGGAGGCGATCGTGTGCGATTGTTGCGATTTGGTGCTGCAAGTCGACCTCGAGGGCGCGCGGTTGCCCCCAACGGGACCCGCGTCGACGGCGTCGTGACTCGGCCGGAGCAACCGGCGAAACCGACTGAACGGTCAATATATAGGGTACTTAGGTCAGCCTTGGAGAACGTGCATCTCTTTCCATGATAGATATTCGCTACGCTTATCCCTTGGTCTCCGAAACCCCCCGCGTATGAGCGAAGAGACCAACCCGTTCGAAAGCCTGCAATCACAGATCGACGACGCGGCGGCGTATCTCGACGTCGGCGACGACGTGATCGAGCGACTCAAACACCCCGAGCGCGTCCTCGAGACGAACCTCACGATCGAACGCGACGACGGCGATCTGGAGCGATTCAAGGCCTTCCGCTCGCAGTTCAACGGTGACCGTGGGCCCTACAAAGGCGGCATCCGCTACCACCCGGGTGTCTCCCGCGACGAGGTCAAGGCTCTCTCGGGCTGGATGACCTACAAGACCGCGATCGTCGACATTCCCCTCGGCGGCGGGAAGGGCGGCATCATCATCGATCCGGCCGACTACTCCGAGAGCGAACTCGAGCGGCTCACCCGCTCGTTCGCGAAGGAACTCCGGCCCATGGTCGGCGAGGACCGCGACGTGCCCGCGCCCGACGTGAACACGGGCCAGCGGGAGATGAACTGGATCAAAGACACCTACGAGACCCTCGAGAACACGTCGGAGCCGGGCGTCGTGACCGGGAAGGCGCTGGATTCGGGCGGCAGTGAGGGCCGCGTCGACGCGACCGGCCGCTCGACGGTCATCGCCGCCCGCGAGGCCTTCGACTACCTCGACAAGGACCTCGAGGGCGCGACCGTGGCCGTCCAGGGCTACGGGAACGCCGGCTGGATCGCCGCCCGACTGATCGACGAGATGGGCGCGACCGTCGTCGCCGCCAGCGACTCGAGCGGCGGGATCTACAACCCCGACGGCTTCGATCCGGTCGCGGCCAAGGATCACAAGAACGAGACGGGCAGCGTCGTCGGCTTCGAGGGAAGCGAGGAGGAGATCACCAACGAGGACGTCCTCACCCTCGATGTCGACCTGCTGATCCCCGCGGCACTGGAAAACGCGGTCGACGCCGACCTCGCGGAAGACGTCGAGGCCGACGTCATCTCGGAAGCCGCAAACGGGCCGCTGACGCCCGCGGCCGACGAGGTCCTCGAAGAGAAAGACGTCTTCGTGATTCCGGACATCCTCGCGAACGCGGGCGGGGTCACCGTCTCCTACTTCGAGTGGGTACAAAACCGCCAGCGCTTCTACTGGTCCGAGCAGCGGGTCAACGAGGAACTCGAGGGCGTCATCGTCGACGCCTTCGACGCCTTGATCGAGGCCTACGAGGAACACGACCTCGAGAACCCCCGGACCGCGGCCTACGTCGTCGCGGTCCAGCGGGTCGCCGACGCCTTCGAGGAAGCCGGGACCTGGCCCTGACCGACGGTCGCTTGCCGTAGCCGGAGCGATTCGGACGACACCCATTTTTCGAGTGACACACTGTTAGGATTTCAGTAAACACTTACCACCTGGACCGCCATTTGCAGGGAAATGAATCGACGAACCGTCATCGCGGGACTCGGTGCGGCGGGACTGGCCGGCCTGTCGGGCTGTCTGGGCTTACTCGGCATGGACGAACACGAATCGTCGCCCGCGGGCGTCACGAGCGAGGCCCGCGCGGAGACCGGCTACGAACAGACGGCCATCGAACCCCTCGGGATCGAGCGGGACGTCGGCCCCACGAACGAAACCGTCACGGTCACGAACTACATGACCAAACACGAAAAGCGGGTCGGGATTCAGGGGCTCGGCGAGCGCCGCGCGGCCGTCTTCAACGTGTTGACGACCCCGCAGGTCAGCATCCTCGGGCAGGAACTCAACCCCGTCGAGGAGATGTCGACCGAGGAACTCATCGACCTCGTCAGGAGCAACTACGACGGCATCGATAACGTCTCTCACGACGAGGACGCCACCGTCACGATCCTCGGGGAGTCGACGACCAAGTCGCGGTACAGCGCGGACGCGGAGTTCGACGGCCGAGACGTCGCGGTCGACGTCCACATCACCGAGGCCGTCGAGGCCGACGACGACCTGCTCGTGACGATCGGAGTCTATCCCGAGCCCCTCCAGGGGCGGGAAGCGCCGAACGTGGCGACGCTCACCGAGGCCGTGACCACCGACGTCGACGAGGGCGCCTCGAGCGGCGGCGCCGACTCCGATTCGGACGCCGAAAACGGCTCGACGAGCGACGACAACGACAGCGACGACGGCATCCTCGGCTGACCGACCGGCTTTTACCTCGGTCCGGACGGCGACCCGCGGCTCGAGGCGACGGTCACTGTGGGCCCGACAGGCCGAGTTCGCGGCCGATCACCAGGTGCTGAATCTCGCTGGTCCCCTCTCCGATCTCCATCAGTTTCGCGTCGCGGTAGAACCGCTGGGGGGCGAAGTCGGTCGTGTAACCGTAGCCCCCGAGGACCTGGACGGCGTCCTCGGCGACCTCGCGGGCGGCCTCGCTGGCCTCGAGTTTCGCGAGGGCCGACTCCCTGGTGACGGGGTCGTCCCGGTCGTACGTCCGGGCGGCTTGCCGCGTCAGGAGCCGCGCCCGCTCGGTCTTGCGGTGCATATCGACGATCGTGTCCCGAATCGCGTCGAACTCGCAGATCGGCTGGCCGAACTGCTCGCGCTCCTGGCTGTAGGTCTTCGCGTGTTCGTAGGCCCCCTGTGCGAGCCCGGTCGAGAGCGCGGCGATCGAGATGCGGCCGCCGTCTAGGGTCTTCTTGGTCTGCTCCCAGCCGTCGCCCACCTCGCCGAGCAGGCGGTCCTCGGGGAGGCGAACGTCGTCGAACGCGATCTCACAGGTCGGCGAGGCGTTGAGCCCCATCTTCTCCCAAACGGTCGTCACCTCGAAGCCGTCGTCCGCGTCGGGGGCGACGATGAACGTCGAGATGCCGTCGTAGCCCGCGTCGGGATCGGTGACGGCCTTGACGAGGATCGATCCGGCCTCGGAGGCGTTCGTGATGAACTGCTTGGTGCCGTTGAGGACCCACTCGTCGCCCTCTTTCCGGGCCCGGGTGTTCATGTCCGAGGCATCCGAGCCGCTCTCGGGTTCGGTCAGCGCCCAGCCGCCGATGGTCTCGCCCTCGGCCAGCGGCCGCAGCCAGCGCTCCTTCTGGGCCTCGGTCCCGAACCGTTCGATGGGTTTCGAGGCCAGCGACGTGTGCGCGACGTAGGAGAGGCCGACGGCCCCGGAGACCCGGCCCAGTTCCTCCGCGACCAGCGTATACATCAGGGTATCGCCGCCGAGTCCACCGTAGTCCTCGTCGATCGGCACCCCCATCATATCGAGGGCGGCCAACTGGTCGAAGACCTCGGCCGGGAACCGATGGTCGTCCTCGATCTCCTGAGCGATCGGCTCGATCTCGGCCTCGCAGAAGTCCCTGACGGTCTCCCGAATCATCCGGTGTTCGTCGGGCAGATCGGCGGCCATACGCAATACTTGCCGAGGGCGGGAATAAACGCACCGCCGCCCGCAGGGGGCGGCCGAGAGAGGCACTCCTACCAGCCGCTTCGATCGTCCCGATCGTCGTCATCATCGTCCGACCCGCTCGAGTCGCCCCAGCCGCCGCCGTCATCGTCGGAGTCGCCTCCGCCGACCCCGCTGTCCGACTCGTCGCGGTCCCCCCAGCCGCTCGAGTCGTCGGAATCCGGTTCGTTCCAGCGGCTGTCGAACGATTCCGAGTCGTCGCCCCACATGTCGTCGGTCCCGAGGTCGTCGCGGTCGTCCCGGCGATCGTCCTCGGCTCGAGAGTCGGGCGTCTCCCAGGAGCCGCCGGTGCCCGGGCCGCCGCGAACCGCGTCCCGGCGGTCGGGGATCAGATCGAGGTCCGCGTCGGTATCACCGAGCAAGAGCAGGGCGTAGTAGCGCAGGTAGACGACGACCGGCACCTGGACCAACAGGACGAGTACCACGAGCAGCGGAATCGCGACCAGCAGGACGAGCAGGTTCAGAAACGGGATGAACAGGAGAACGAACAGGACGATCACGATCGGAATCGCCAGGATGAACAGCGCGATACCGATCGCAAAGGCGAAGACCAGCTGCAGGAGCCAGACCAGCAGGAGGTAGACGATATACTCCGCCCAGTTGCCCGACAGCGTCGGCCAGAACCGCTTCCAGGCGGCGACGACGCCGAGATCCTCCTGCAGCATCGTCGGGGCGATGAAGACCGTCGTGAACCGACTGATGACCGCATAGGCCAGCACCACGGGGATCGCGACGAGGATCACGATGCCGATCATCGCCAGCGAGACGGCGTCCGACCCCGAGAGGAAAACTGCGGCCACCGGGAGCCCGATCACTGCGAGCGCGATCAGCCCGAGGACGACCCGAAACCCGAACAGTTGAACGCCGTGTCCGACGTTGCGCTTCGTGTACCGACGGACGTGTACCTCGCCGGAGCGCAGCGACTCGAGGAACGTGAACTCGAATATCGATCCGACCAGCAGGAACGCGAGTCCGACGAGGAGGACGGCGACGGTGACGACGACGAGTATCGGGAGTAACTCGCCGACGTCGACGGTGCCCGGATCGACCGACGTCCCCTCGTCGCTAACTCCCCCACCGCCGCCTGAAAAGACGGGGTTGCCGAACCCGACGCCGCCGATGAAAAAGAGCAGCAAGGCGAGTTTGAGCCACATCCAGGGACGGATCGGCGTCAGAAACTCGCGGGTGACATCGATCGCGTCGCTGAGGTCGTCGAGCGCATACATTGGCTACGAGTAGAACGTCTCGACTCATAGTGTTAGCGTTCCAACCCCTGGTCCCCCGCCGTCAGCGACACCTTCCACCGATAACACTTCGGGACGCATTTAACGCCGCCGCTCCTGACTGGCGGTATGGACATCCGCCGGCTCGCACGAGGGACCGTCGAGTGGAGCCGCATCGAGCGTGTCGTCCGCACGCTGGCGGATCGCTACGACCGCGAGGAGGTCCGCGTCGAGTTCCTCGAGGCGGACAACTGGCTCTCGACGCCCTGCGTCATCGACGACGAGTGGTTCGTCAAGATCGTCTCCCGGCAGAACGCCCTGGTGCATGCGGTGTTGACGACCGGTCGGAACGTCGGCGCGTTTTCCTCTGGTACCGAGGGCTTTTTCGATCGGTTCGACACCCCTCGAGAGATGGTCGAACACGAGTACGAGGCCACGCTCCGGATGCGCGAGATCGGTATCAACGCCCCCCGGCCGATCGATGCCTTCGAGGTCAACGGACTAGGCGTCCTCGTCCTCGAGTACCTCCCGGAGTTCCGGTCGCTCGACGACGTGGCCGACGACGCCGTCGCCGAACGCGCGCCGGAGCTGTTCGCCATGCTCGCGATGCTGCACGACCACGGGCTTGCCCACGGCGACCTGCGGGCCGAGAACATCCTGCTGTGTGACGACGAGTTCTACTTCATCGACGCGACCAGCGTCCACGACGACCGCGTCGACGAGACGACCGCCTACGATCTAGCCTGTGCGCTCGCGGTCCTCGAACCCCGAATCGGGCCTCGAGCGGCCGTCGACGCCGCTGCGACGGCCTACGGACCCGACACCTTGCTCGCCGCACGGGAGTTCCTCGATTTCGTGCGGCTCCGGCCCGACCACGAGTTCGACTCAACGACGCTGCGCAGCGAACTCGAGAAGGCGGCCGAGTTGGGCGGGGTGTGAGGGCGAGGACCGGTCACGCCCCGACCACAGGCGGCTGCAGGCACCACGGGTTTTTCGGGAGTCGCGCTAGGGCCGTCCATGGGGCAAACGTTTACCGACGACGACGTCGGCAAGCGGGTCGAAACCACCGGTGGCGACGTCCTCGGCACCGTCGAACTGACCGAACCCGAGACGGCCTACGTCGACGTGAACGACGACGCCCGGAACACGCTCCGGGCGATCCTCGAGTGGGAGAGCGAGTCGAACGTCGTCCCGATGGACGCCGGGGCCGTCGGCGAGGTCACCGCGACCGCGATCCGGCTCGAGGCGGGGCGGTCGTCGCCGGACGAGGCGGGCGAGACGGCTCGTGTCATCGAGCGCGAGGAGCGGACCGTCACCGAGGAACGCGGCGAGGAGGACCGATAGACGATTCCGTCGTTGAGCGCCGTACTCGAGTCGATGGAATCCACGGCTTCGGCTCGCAACCCTCACGATCAGTTCGTGACATGTGAACGACCAGCAGGATTTTCACCGCGCCGATCGTAGTCGGCCGTATGAGCCAGCAAGCCACTGAACAGGTATACGGCCACTACATCGGCGGCGAGTGGACGGAGGGCTCGGGCGATACCTTCGCGAGCGAAAACCCCGCAACCGGCGAGACGCTGGCGACGTTCCGGCGAGGCACGGCGGCCGAGGTCGATCGGGCGCTCGCAGCGGCCGACGAGGCCTTCGAGGAGTGGCGCGAGCTGTCCTACATCGACCGGGCGGAGTACCTCTGGGACATCTACCACGAGCTGCGCGAACGCCATCAGGAACTCGGGGAGATCGTCACCAAGGAGTGTGGCAAGGAGATTTCCGAAGGAAAGGCGGACGTCACCGAGGCCTGGCACATGGTCGAGTGGGCGGCGGGCAACGCCCGCCACCCCCACGGCGACGTCGTGCCGTCGGAGGTCGCGGGCAAGGACTCCTACATGCGCCGCAAACCGCGGGGCGTCGTCGGCTGTATCACCCCGTGGAACTTCCCGGTCGCGATCCCGTTCTGGCACATGGCCATCGCACTGGTCGAGGGCAACACCGTCGTCTGGAAACCAGCCGAGCAGACCCCGTGGTGTGGCCAGATCATCGCCGAGATGTTCGAGGACGCGGGGATCCCCGACGGCGTCTTCAACATGGTCCAGGGCTTTGGCGACGCCGGCGCGGCGATCACCGACGACGAGCGCGTCGACACCGTCCTCTTTACCGGCTCGGCCGAAGTCGGCCACGAGATCGCCGACACGGTCGGCGGCGAACCCGGCAAGCTCGCGGCCTGCGAGATGGGCGGCAAGAACGGCATCGTCGTCACGGAGAACGCGGATATGGACACCGCGGTCCACTCCGCGGTCATGTCCAGCTTCAAGACGACCGGCCAGCGCTGTGTCTCGAGCGAGCGCCTGATCGTCCACGAGGACGTCTACGACGAGTTCAAAGAGCGGTTCGTCGACATCGCCCAGGACATCGCGGTCGGTGACCCGCTCGAGGAGTCGACGTTCATGGGGCCGGCGATCGAGGCCGACCACGTCGAGAAGATCCGCCGGCACAACGAGTTGGCCCGCGAAGAGGGCGCGAACGTCCTGGTCGATCGATTCGAACTCGAGGACAGTGAGATCCCCGACGACCACGAAGACGGCCACTGGGTCGGCCCGTTCGTCTACGAAATCGACTACGAGTCCGATCTGCGCTGTCTCAACGAGGAGTGTTTCGGCCCCCACGTCGCCCTCCTCGAGTACTCGGGGACGATCGAGGATGCAGTCGAGATCCACAACGATACGCCCTACGGGCTGGCGGGGGCGATCATCTCGGAGGACTACCGGCAGCTCAACTACTTCCGCGACCACGCCGATATCGGACTCGCGTACGCGAACCTGCCGTGTATCGGCGCGGAGGTCCAGTTGCCCTTCGGCGGCGTCAAGAAATCCGGCAACGGCTACCCGAGCGCCCGCGAGGCGATCGAAGCCGTCACCGAACGCACCGCCTGGACGATGAACAACGCCGACGAGATCGAGATGGCACAGGGGTTGTCGGCCGATATCACGACCTCCGAGGACTGAGCCCGTTTCGCCCCACCCTATCAACGACCGGCTTGCGTTTCAGATCCTACTCGGAAACGAATCGCTTATCCGGGGATTCGTGGAAGGGCCGGACATGAAAGCAGTCGTTCTCGCGGCGGGCCAAGGAACCCGAATGCGACCGCTGTCGGAATCGGTGCCAAAGCCGATGCTACCGGTCGCTGACCGTCCGCTCGCGGCGCACACAGTCGACGCGGCGATCGAGGCCGGAGCCGACGAGATCGTCCTCGTGATCGGCTACGAGGCCGAGACGGTCCGTGACTACTTCGGCCCCGAGTACCGCGGGGTCCCCGTCTCCTACGCCGTTCAGGAGCGACAGGCCGGGACCGCCGACGCCGTCAACGCCGCTCGTGACCACCTCGAGGGCCCCTTCGCCGTTCTCAACGGCGACAACCTCTACGATCCGGCGGCGATCGACCGGCTGTTCGACGCTTGTCCTGCGATCTGTGCGATCGAAGTCGCGGAGCCGTCCAACTACGGCGTCCTGAGTACCGAAGGCGGCCCCGATGGCCCCGTTACCGGAATCATCGAGAAGCCCGACGAACCGCCGACGAACCTCGCCAACGCCGGGGCCTACGCCTTCCCAGCCGAAGCCCGGGAGTGGCTCGAGGTCCCCGCCAGTGAGCGGGGCGAACACGAGATCACCGACGTCGTCGCGCGGGTGATCGAGGAGTTCGACATGACACCGGTCACGCTCGAACGGTGGCTCGACGTCGGCCGCCCGTGGGAACTGCTCGAAGCCAACGAGTGGAAACTCGCCACCCTCGAGCGCCGAATCGACGGCGACGTGAGCGACGACGCCACCCTCGACGGATCGGTCGTCGTCGAGGACGGCGCAACCGTCGAACCCGGCGTCGTGATCGAGGGGCCGGCACTGATCCGCGAGGGTGCCGAAGTGGGGCCCAACGCCTACGTCCGCGGCGCGACGCTGATCGGCCGGGACGCCGAGATCGGCCACGCGGTCGAAGTGAAAAACAGCGTCGTCTCCCCGGGCACCTCGGTCAGCCACCTCTCCTACGTCGGCGACAGCGTCCTCGGGCGAAACGTCAACGTCGGCGCGGGGACGAACGTCGCCAATCTCCGACACGACGACGCCGATATCCGGTTCACCGTCAAGGGCGAGCGCGTCTCGACTGGCCGTCGGAAGTTCGGCGTCGTCGCCGGCGATGGCGTCAAGACCGGCATCAACACGAGTCTGACTCCCGGACTGAAACTCGAGGGCGGCGCGACCACGCGGCCCGGCGAAACCGTCGAGCGCGATCGGTAGTCCGGCGGCGCGCTCGAGTCGCGCGTCGACGCGCCGGTCGCCCTTTCGGACAGCGTTGCGTCGGCAACATCGTTTATGGGGGATTAGTGACTTCTCCCGCACATGTCGACGGCGACGGTTCGCGGCACGATCAGGGGGATGGGACAGCGAGCGAATCCGGCCTTCGCGGTCGCGGTGATACTGATTCCGCTGGCCGCCTTGGGCTATGCGGTGACGGTCGCGACGGTCCAGCAACACACCTACGTTCACGTGATGGCGGGGGTTCTCTGGACGGGAATCGACATCTTCATGGGTACGGTCCTCGGCCCGGTCATCGGTGGCTTGGACGACGAGGAGAGTTCGGCGGTGTTCCAGCGGCTCACGCCGAAGACGGCGTTTCTGCTCCCGTCGCTGGCCTTTGTCACCATCGCGGGCGGGATCACGCTGGCCCAGCGGATCGGACTCTTTCCCCACGCCGACGCGTGGCTGGCGCTGTTTACCGCGGTGAACGTGATTCCGATCCTGCTCCTGCTGGGCTGGCGACTGGACGCCTGGGACGACCGCCGCTGGCAGATTCCGTTCGCCGTCGCGACGGTCGGCTCGCTGGCCTGGGTCGCCCTGACGATCGACGGGTTCGCGATGACCGAACCGACCGTCGCGGTGGCGCTTGTCCTCGTCACGGTCCTCTCGGTACAGGGCTTTGGCTTCCTGTTGCCCGGCGAGATCCGGATGTACCGCGAGATGCGCTCGGCCGAACCCGATCCGTCGATCATCGCCGGGATCGGCAAGCAAAACGCGATGCTCGGCGGCGTCCAGGGCGTGTTTCAGTTACTCCTCATCCTCGATATGGTGTACCTGCGCTACGGCGGCTTCCCGTTCTGACTCGACCGGGTCGCGGCCGCTCGTTCCGAACTGGCCGTTCGCCCTGCGGTGGCGCGCGCTGTCGGCCGGCCGAGCGCTAGCGAGGCTGGCCGACGACACTGTGCGAGGGATGAACGAACGCCGTCAGGCGTGAGTGAATCGGTTGGGGAGGGCGTGGCCACTCACCGTTGCCACGGTAGCGGGACGCTCCGTCACGGCCGAGCGATTATACTACACTCTCTCACGAGTACGCCAGTACCTCGCAATCTGACCTCGAGACGTTGCTTCCAAGCGATCGGGCTGAAAGCGAGAGGCGAAAGGGTGGACGAGGAGGCGGGCGCGGTGTAACGCTCGGGCCCCGGGACCCGAGCGCGCGACGGGCCGGAGCGACGCGCAATGCCGGGTAGACGTGAAAAGCGTCTGTGCCGGCAGCCAAACAAATGGCGTGGGAAAGTAAAAAGTCAGCGGTCGGCGAACCCGTGTCCGGCCCGCGGTCACGGCCGTCCGTCCGGTCCCGTTACAGCCGCTGGTCCAGCCCCGTCACAGCCGTCGGTCCCGCAACGCGGGGAACTCCTCGCGGACCTCGGCGACCGTCGCCGGATCGATCTCGGCCGTGACCAGCGCCGGCTCGTCCCCGCTCGAGGAAAGCGCGACGCCCCAGGGATCGTAGACGCTCGAGCGGCCCAGCAGGGTCGCGTCGTCGAACTCGCCGGCCCCGTTGATCGTCGCCACGTAGGCCTGGTTCTCGATGGCGCGGGCCCGCGAGAGCGTCTGCCAGTGTTCGATGCGGGGGTAGGGCCACGCGCTGGGGACCAACACCAGCTCGACGCCGTCGTCGACCAGCCGTCGGTAGAGTTCCGGGAACCGCAGGTCATAACAGGTCGTCACGCCGACGGTCAGGCCGCCGATCGTCGCCGTCTCGAGGCGCTGGCCGGGAACCAGCAGCTCCGACTCCGCGGACTCGTAGCCGAAGAGGTGGTGTTTCCGGTAGACCAGTTGCAGGTCGCCGTCGGCATCGAACAGGGCGGCGGTGTTCGCCAGCCCGTCGTCGGCCGGGGTCGGGACGCTCTCGGTCGCGGCGAGATCCTCGACGATCGTCCCCGCGAGGACGGCGACGTCGTGGTCGGCCGCGGCCGCGCGGAGCCGACCGAACGTCTCGCCCGCGAATGGCTCCGCCTTGCGCGCGTAGAGATCGAACGCGAAGTAGCCCACGTTGAACAGCTCCGGCAGGGCCACGAGGTCCGCGCCGCGGTCGGCGGCGCGAGCGATCGCCGCCAGCGCACGGTCGACGTTGGCCTCGACCTCGCCGGCCTCGACGCGAATCTGTGCGAGCGCGATCGACAGCGAGTCGCCGGACTCACCGCCGTCGTGGTCGGCGTCCGTCTCGATGCTCATACCTCGAGCGTGGCGGCCCCACCACCGTTACTGTGTCGTCTGCAGGTCCCGCTCGAGCGCGCGCTGGAGGTTCCGCAGTTCGGAATCGAGGTTGCGCTTGAAGAACTTCTCGACGCCGGGGAGCTTGCCGTCGACGTCGAAGTGGTTCTCGAGGCGTGTCCCGTCGTCGGTCTCGACGATCTCGTGTTCCCCGGTGACGTCCATCACTTTCGACTTGCCGACGAATTTGACGTACTCGGGCGGTCGCCGGGTGACGTCTTCGGTGTTGACCGTCACCGTCTTGCGAACCAGCGGGATGGGCAGCGCCACCTGCCAGGTCACGCGTCGGCCGTCCGCGTCGTCGACGGCGTACTCCTCGACGACGCTGATCGCCCGGGCGCGGTTCGACGGGTCGGCGATGAACTCCCAGACCCGCTCGGGCGAGGCGGGCACGTCGAACGACCGGTCGACACGTACAGTCATGCCCGTACCTCTGCGATTGTTGGATAAAAAGGCCGTGGACCCATCGGCGGCGTCGACTCGAGTCGGGCCCGGCCGTCGCGGTCCGGCGTGGCCGGTCAACTGGTGGTGACTCGCCAGGTCGTCGACCGGGCACGACCCCACTTCTCGATGTCGACCTCGTCGGCTTTCTCCGCGAGATGCGGGAGCCGAGCGCCGACCTGTTTCGACGAGAGTCCGATCGCGTCCGCGATGTTCTTCGCCCGGAAGTACTGTTCGCCGCGGGCCGCGCTCTCGCGGAGATACGAGAGGATCCGTTGCTCTTCGTCGGAGTAGTCCGTCATCGTCCGTACGTCCCGCTAGGGGAGCAGCGCTCTTAACTGTTAACGGCAACGGCCCGCGATACCCAGCGAGCGGTCGAAACCGGAGGCATGTGTCCGGGGCTGCCGACGGCCTCAGTAGGAGAAGAGGTGGATCCCGACGACCGCCAGCGAGCTAAAGAGAACGGCCGCGGCGAAGCCCCAGGCCGCCGTTATCTCCGGTGCGCCGACGAGCATCAGCAACGCGCCGATCACCGCGAGCGCACCCAGTGCGAGCGCCAGTCCAACGCCTTTGTCCGTCGTTTCGGATTCCGTAGCCATGCTCGGGGGTTGCGTGTGGGGTCCCTTAACTTCACCCATTCCTGACGGATCGAGCGTCGAACGGACGCCGGCCGCTCGGCCACCGATTCGCGGGAGAACCGACCGAACGTCTTCGCCACGTTCGCGCGGCTGTCACTTGATCGTCGTGTGTTCGGACTCCTCGTTGAGCGCGAGGTTGGCCGCGATTTCCCCGTTTCGGGCGGCGTACTGGGCGGTCTGCTCGAGGCTGACCAGCACCTCCCGCACCCGAAGCAGATCCTCGTTGTCCATCTCCGGCAGCCCCGTGAGGATCTCGTCCTCGCGGGCGGAGATCTCGTGGAAGAGCCCGCGGACCTCGTTGGACTTGTCGTAGTCGCGCTCGACGGCCGCCTCGACCGACTTGGTCGTGATCTCGTCGACCAACTCGTTCAGTTCCCGGATCTCGCGCATCACGGCGCTCTCGACGTTCAACGTGTGGCCCTCCGTCTCGATGACGATGTCGGCGATGTCCTCGCCGTTGTCGGCGGTCAGCTCGAGGTTCTTCGCGATCGAGCGGTAGCCGATCAGGGGGAAGCCGGTGTTCAGGCCGACCGCCCGCGCGAGGTTGGGGTTCTGGTAGGCCGTAAAGATCAGCCGCAGCAGGAGGACGAAGATCTTGTTGGCCTGGCGCTCCCGGTTGAGCGCGCGCTGGGCCAGATCAGTGTTGCCGTGGGCAAGCGCCTTGATCCCCTCGCCGCGCATCGTCTGTCCCGTTCGCTCTAAGCGCTCGAGGAGGTTGTCGAGCGTGAAGTCCTCGGGGTCGACTGAACAGCGGATCGAGATACTCTCGGGGGTTTCCTCGATGACGCCCAGCCCCATCAGCTGGGTCTCGGCCTGGTAGACCGCGTTGATGTGATCCGACTCGAGCGCGCCGTCCTCGCGTTCGATGCGAATGATGCGGCGGCCGAGGACGTACTGCGCGACGATCGCACGCTCGACGGCGTCGGCGTCGAGATCGTCGGTGTGGATGATCGCCTCCGTCTCCTCCGAACTCGCGGACTCGGGCATCACGGTCAGCGTGCCCTTGCCACTGGTTCGCAGCGAGACCTCGTCGCCCTTCTCGACGCCGTGTTCGGACGCCCACTCGGCCGGGAGCGTCATCGCGAGCGTCGACGGACCGAGTCGTTGGACTTTCCGCGTTTCCATACGGGCCCCTAGGCGAGACTTGACCTTAATCTTGACTATATGGTCATTATATAGCGCCGCATGGTTATATGGTTGATTTCCGTGGCCGTTTCACACAACCCCTTATACGCTTCGAGCGTGACGGGGCCGACTACACGACGTTGATCAGCCGCGTCGTGAACCGGCCGGTCCGGACCTGTAACCACCCGCGGAGCCGCTCGTCGATCTCCTCGTCGTCAGTGTCGACGCGCAGCGAGTCGAGGTCGGCGAGTTTCTCGTCGGACGCGACGACCTCGATCTCCTCGGTCCGTCGGATCACGGCCGGCGAGATCTGGTGGTTACCGCGGCCGAAAATAAAGCCCTGGCCGCCGATCGGCGAGACGACGATCGTGGCCGGCGACTCGAGTACCGAGAGGATCTCCGATTCGCCGGCGTCGCGGGCCAGCAACTCGCCGCGATCGCCCGCCGAGTCGTCCTCGCGGGGGCCGGCACGCCAGACGTCGACGCCCAGCGGCGAGGGATCGATCCCCAACTCCGTCTCGATCGCGCCGACGGTACTGCCGGGACCGAAGACGTAGGTCCGCCCGGGCTCGACCTCGCGGGCGAACCCCGCCGCCAGCGAGTCGACGCTCCCGCTCGAGACCTGTTTGCCCGACTGGA
Organism: Natrinema thermotolerans; assembly: GCF_031165565.1. NCBI lineage: Archaea > Methanobacteriati > Methanobacteriota > Halobacteria > Halobacteriales > Natrialbaceae > Natrinema > Natrinema thermotolerans. Next base: position 1,020,954 of record NZ_CP101873.1, read on the forward strand.
CCGCCGGCGCGACGGGGACCGGGACGATCGCTTTGAGTTCCGTCCGGACCGCCCCCTCGCGGTAGGCGTCCTCGTCGATGTCGTTGACCTCGCGGCGCTCGACGCGGTCGAACTCGGCGGCGATCCGACCGGCGTCGGCCGGCGTCACGCCGAAGACCGACGAGTAGATCTTGACCCCGGCCGGCACGCCCAGCATCGGCGTCTCCCCGTCGGCTTCCGCGAGCGTCTCGGCGACGTCGACGGCGGTGCCGTCGCCGCCGACAAAAAAGACGAGATCGACGTCGGCCGCGAGTAACGCTCGGACGGCCGCGCGCGTGTCGTCGGCCGACGTCTCGGCCGTCTCGGGGTCGGCGACCCGAGCCGGTCGGTCGGTCGCGTCGGGGGCGTCGGCCGGGTCGTAGACGACCTCGGGTTCGTAGCCGGCGTCCCGGACCGCGCGTTCGCCCATGACGCCCGCGGCCGTGGAGACCGCGAGGTCGGGGGCGCGGCGATGGAGCGACCGCAACGCCTCGCGGGCCCGGTCCGGGGCACGCGGCTCGGCACCGCGGCGGCGTGCTTCCTCGAGTTTCCCGTCGGTCCCCTTCAGCCCGACCCGACCGCCCATTCCCGCGATCGGGTTGACGACGACGCCGATGGACTCCATACCGGTCTCTGGGAAAGCCAGTCGGAAAGCCGTGTCGTGTCCTGCGGGCGGTGTTTGGCGGGTAGGCGATCGAATCCTTCACTGGCGGCAGCGCGCGATCGAGGTCGAGCGGGACCCCCTGGGGTCGGGCGGCGTAGCCGACCCGCTCGCTTTCTGAACAATTAAGGGGGACGGGTACCGATCGCCGACTATGTCAACACTGATCGAGGCCGCTGTTCTCGCGTCGGAAACGGAACCGGAACTGCCGATGCAACTCGTCGGCTGGGGCGCGCTCGCGCTCGGCCTCCTGGTGACGGTCGCCTGGGCGGTCTCGCTCTACCGGTAAGATCACGGCGAGTCGACTCGCTCGCGGAGCCAATCGGCAGCGTCGGCGACCGTCGCCTCGTCGGTGCCGGTCAGTTCGATACTGACCGACTCGCCGGGATAGCTGCCAACCGACACGTCGAACCGCTCGCGGACGTCGGCGATCCGATCGAGCAGGGCGCTCTCGGCCTCGCCGGCGACGACCGTCTCGCGGTAGGTCGGCGTCCCCGCGAACTCGTCGGCGATCGACTCGAACATCGCCTTCATCTCCGCCGGGACGCCCGGAAGGACGTAGACCCCCTCGAGGGCCGCGCCGGGGGCGACGCCCGCGTCGTTGTGCAGGGCCCGCGCGCCGGCGGGTAAATCGGCCGTGCCGGCCGCGAGGTCGTCCCGCGTGTACCCGTCCTCCTCGAGCCAGGCCAGTGCGGCGTCGTGTTCTTCGACCTCTCGCCCGAGGGCCGCCGCGACCCCGTCCATGGTGAGATCGTCGTGGGTCGGGCCCAGCCCCCCGGTGACGATGACGGCGTCGTATTCGGCGCGGTACTCGTTGACCACGCGGGCGATGTCGGCCACGCGATCGGGAACCGTGGTCACCCGGCCGACGGTGACGCCGCGGTCGTCGAGTTCCGAACAGAGCCACGTGGCGTTCGTGTCCGTCGTTCGTCCGGCGAGCAGTTCGTCCCCGACCGTTACGACCGCGACGTTCATACCCCGTCGTTCGGGCCGGACCCCCAAATGCGTCTCGCCCTCGGCGGATCGCCGCCGGCTCGTGGGCCTCGCCGCGACCTGTCTGATAAAGTAGTACTCACGGTAACCACAAGATTCAATCCAGATAATTAGTAAGGAGGGTACTATGTCTCGGAGTCGGACGGAACGAACGGAGGCGGACTCGGCCACAGTGCTATCCGCGCTAGGGAACAAATACAGCGCGGAGATCCTCTGTGCGGCGGGAACGCCGAAATCAGCGCAGGCGCTCAGCGAGGACATCGAGATCCCGATCGCGACCTGTTACCGCCGGATCGAGGAACTCGTCGACGCCGGACTGTTGACCTGCGAAGGGCGACAGCTCTCCGACGAGGGGCGACGGACCAACATCTACCGACGGACGCTCGACGAGATCGAGATCGACTTCTCGAACGACACCCCCGAGTTCTCCCGCAAGCGCCGGACCGAGGCGAAAAACAGGCTCCAGGACAAACTCGAGGATTAACGCCTCGAGCCGGCAGTTCCCGCCGGGAGGCGGGACGGTCCGCGTTCCGTTCTCGAAGCGACGACGCCGATCCCAGCGTAGCGGCCGTTCGGCCATCCTTAAGTATTCCCACGAGAATCTCATGATATGACCGACACCGCCGATCCCCGCGAACGCGGCCCCGATGCGACGACCGACGACGCGATCGTCGGCACACGTCGCACCCTCCACGTCGGCCGCGACCGGCCGATCAGGATCAGCACTGGCCACCGGATACGACACCACGACGGCAAGTGTGCCCGCCCGCACGGCCACAACTACGAGATCGCCGTCACCGTCACGGGCCGGCTCACCGACGAGGGATGGATCGCCGACAAGGGCGATATTACCGACGTGATATCCGAGTGGGACCACCGGTTCCTGCTCGAGGCCGGCGACCCGCTGATCGAGGCCTTCGAAGCGGCCGGCGACGGGGACGGCGTCGTCGTCCTCGAGAACCCGCCGACCGCGGAGGTGATGAGCGTCGTCTTGGAGCGAAAGCTCGTGGCGGCACTGCCCGAGACGGTCACCGACGTCGCCGTTCGGGTCAGCGAGACGAGCGAACTCTGCGGGGGGAGCGGGTTCTGAGATGCCGGTTTCCGACTCCATCGACCTCGAGTCCGGTACGGAAGGCGGCGACGAGGAGACGCCGGAGGGACTGCCGATCAACGAACTGTTTCACTCCCTGCAGGGGGAGGGCACCCTCGCCGGCGTCCCGTCGACGTTCGTCCGCACGAGCGGCTGTAACCTCCGGTGTTGGTTTTGTGACTCCTATCACACCTCCTGGGAACCCACCCACGCGTGGCTCGGCCGTGAGGAGATCCTCGCCGAGATCGAGGCCCGCGATGCCGACCACGTCGTCCTGACCGGCGGCGAACCGCTGCTCCACGACGAGAGCGTCGGCCTGCTCGAGGCCCTCGACGAGCGGGGGTATCACACCACCGTCGAGACCAACGGGACGATCTACCGGGACGCGCCGATCGATCTCGCCTCGATCAGCCCGAAACTCGCGAGCAGCACGCCGACGCCGGAACGCGCACCGGAGGACGCCCCCGCCGGCGAGTGGGAGGAACGTCACGAGCGCGATCGGATCGACATGGATGCGCTCGTCCGACTGGTCGAGGCCTACGATGTCCAGTTGAAGTTCGTCGTAACCGACGCCGACGACATGCCGGAGATCCTCGAGTTGCTCGGCGACCTCCGCGACGCCACCGCGGTCCCGATCCCCGACGATGACGTCCTCCTGATGCCCGAGGGCGCGACCCGCGAGCGCCTCGCGGAGACCCGAACCCGGGTCGCCGACCTCGCGATGGAGTACGGCTTTCGGTACACGCCCCGACTCCACGTCGACCTCTGGAACGACGCCCCCGAGACGTAACGCCGACCGATCGACCGTTCGAGACACGCATGACCGACGATACCCACACCACGACCGACGAACCGTCAGAAAAACGCGCCGTCGTCCTCCTCTCGGGGGGCATGGACAGCGCTACCGCCGCCGCCGTCGCCCGCGATCGGGGCTACGAGATCTACGCCCTGCATACCTCCTACGGCCAGCGCACTGAAGATCGGGAACTCGAGTGTGCCCGCCGGCTGGCCGACGAGTTCGATGCGGCCGACTTCCTGCAACTCGAGACCGACCATCTCGCGGCGATCGGGGCCTCGAGCCTGACCGACGAAGAGATGGCCGTCGAAGACGCGGACATGGAGAGTGACGAGATACCCACCTCTTACGTCCCGTTCCGGAACGCCAACCTGCTCGCGATGGCCGTCTCCTACGCCGAGGCCAACGACTGCGGCGCGGTCTTCATCGGGGCCCACAGCGAGGACTTCTCCGGGTATCCGGACTGCCGGCCCGCCTTCTTCGAGGCCTTCGAGGACGTGGTCGACGTCGGGACCAAGCCCGAGACCGATATCTCGATCGAAGCCCCCTTTGTCGAACACTCAAAGACCGACATCGCCGAACGGGGCGTCGAACTCGAGGTCCCCTACGAACACACCTGGAGCTGTTACCGGGAGAACGAACCCGCCTGCGGCACCTGCGATGCCTGTGCGTTCCGGCTGCAGGCGTTCCAGAACATCGGCGTCCGAGATCCGATCGCGTACGCCGAGCGGCCGTCCTACGCTGACAAGTAGTGATTCCGACGGCTCGGCGCGTCGCTCACCCTTCGCGAACGCGGAGATACGTCGTATAGACCGTCGTCAACAGGCCTGTCCGCTCGCTCTCGATGCCGAGCAGTTCGTGGGGGGTCTGTGCCGCCAGTTTCGGATATTCCTGTTTCGCACGCTTGTCGGTACTCCGGATCTCGAGGACGGCCCCGTCGGGCAGATCCTCGAGGGCTCGCTGGACGGCGGCGATGCCGTTGGCACAGCCCCGGCCGCGGTTGTCGACGGTCCGATCGGGGTCGACGTCGGGCAGCTCCGTCGGGACGGCCGCGTCAGTCATCGCTCGTCACCTCCGTCGGCTCGGGGCCGGCGGCATCGGTCGTCGGTCCGTCGCGCTGGCCGCCCATCTCCTCGAGGTCACAGACCCCGTCGATGGGCGAACAGGCCCGCCACATCGGACAGAGTTTGAAGATGACGACGAGGACGCCGATCGATCCCAGTTTCGCCGCGACCGCGAGTCCGAGGGTCGTTCCCAGATAGGTCCCGATCGTCGTGCCGAGGGCGTCGACGGCCTGATACAGCCCCGTCGCGATCAGGGTCGGGATAATGAAGCGGACGGCCCACCGGAACCGCTCGAGTTGCTGGCCGGCGGCCCGGATCACGGGCGTCGTCGGGTACTCCTGACCGGTCGGGACGGCGACGAAGATGTTCCAGACGGCCCCGCCGACCCACACCGCGAACGCCAGCAGGTGGAGGACGCGGACGCCGACCGCGAGGCCGTCGCCGGCCCGGAGTCCGACCTCGAGCGCGGCCGTCAGGACGACGGCGGCCAGTGCCAGCGCCAGCGCCGCGAGCCCGAGCGGGCCGCGGAACTGGGTGTCGACCGACGCGGAGCGAAGCGACTGCGTCCCGCCGATCGCGACGAGTCCGAGGACCGCCACCGCGAGAGCGAGGACGGGAAGCGGCCGCGAGACGGCCGCGGCGTACCGGTCGATCGCGACGGCGCCCCCGAGGACGAGAACGACGAGCGAGCCGATCGCGATCCGGTCGAACCGGTCGTACATCCGCGCGCAGTAGGCGTCGGCCCCGGTCTCGAGATCGCCCGGGCGGACGAAGCCGTGTTTCCAGAGTAGTCCGCCGGCAAGCACGCCGAGGGCGACGAAGTAGCCCCACTTGGCGACCGCCACCGCGAGGTCCCCGCCACCGGCGAGTCGGCCGGTCACCACCGTGCCGAGGAAAGACGCGGCCAGAATGATCGTCAGCGCGATTTTCGGGAGCGTGTACTTGTCGAAGAGGTCGTCCGCCGTCGTCTCGACGGATTGCCTCGTGGAGCCGGCCATACTGTGGGGTCACCCGCCTCGTCGTTGGGTCGGTCGCCACTAAGGGCTGGTCGCGGACATATTCGATCGCGCGGTTTCAGCGGGTCGAACCGGTTCGGCGTCGCGACGGCCAAGCGACGTTGTCCCCCACCGGCCGAACGGTCCGGAACCAGGGACGAATCGGTTCGGGTCCGGACCTTAGCGTCTCGACGCCCTAGCGCCGCCCAACGCCATGCCCGGCACCGACGCTCGAGAGTCGACGACGCCGATTTCGTGGACGAGGGGGAGCCAGGATCGGCCCGCACCCCTCGTGGAACGGGTGCCGTACGTCGAACTCCGTCTCGAGCATCCGTCGCTCGAGGCCGACCGCTTCGGCGACGCGTTCTTTCCGGACGCGATCCCCTACGAGTTCCGGGGCGAACGGCGCGTGTTCTACTGGCGCTCGGTGCTTCCCCCCGACGGGCCGGCACCCGCCGACTGGACCGGCGTCTGCGCGACGACACACGGTCTCCGCGCGCTCACCGCCGACGGGACGCGGTCGCCGCCGCTGTGGCCACAGGACGGGACGACCGGCGACGGGGCTGCCTCCGGTACCGATGCTGTCCACGAGATCATCGTCGACGGGACCGTCGCGGGCGACTCGACGGTCGCCGCCGTCCGCGAGTACTCACCGCCCGCAATCGCCGTTCGATCCGCCGACGCCGACGCGGTGTCCCTCGAGACGCCGGCCGGTTCGCTCTCCGTGCCGGCCGGCGAGCGGACGACGGTCGAACTGTCGTCCCGGTCCGTCCGCTCGGCGACGGGCGACGAGACACGGACCGTGACGCCGCAGCTCCGCGTCCGCTACCCCGGTCCGCGGACGCTGTATCACCCTGCTCGCGGCTCCGACGCTGCCCTCTTTCCCGCGTTCGGGCTCGACCTCGAGGCCCTGCCGAACCCCGTCCCCGTGCCGACCGCGGCCGGCGAACTGGACGATCGCGGACTGGCGGCCGCGCTCGGTATCGATCTCTCCGAACGGCCGTATCCCGAGCGCGTCCTCTGGCAGGCCGTCGCGTACGGCGCGTTCGATCCCCATCGGGAGACGGAACCGCGGCTGTCACAGCCGAGAGACGACCTGCTCCGACTCGAGAATCCGACGACGTGATATCGCCGCCGGCGATCACCGTCGTGACCGCCCGTCGATCCCCACAGGTGTTATGACGTGGCGAATACGTTCGGGAGAGTCCCTATTCGAATCCGGTTCATCGATTCGTCCCGATGGAAGACCCTCTCGATGTCCGTGACGAGCCTCGAGCCGAGCGACGGGACAGCGTGTTCGGCCGTCTCGATCGGGTCGAACCCGGCGAGACGGTGGCGATCACCGCCGACACTGACGTTCGCCCGAGCATCGCCCAGTACCGCATCGAACGGGAGACGGCCCTGGAGTGGACGGTCGAGACGGACGGCCCCGACGCGTGGGAGGTCCACGTGACGAAACGGGATGAATCGACGGCTGAATCTCCCGATTTCGATGTCCGAGAGATCCCGCCCAAGCGCCGCCACGAGGTCCTGACCGACACGTTCGACCGTCTCGAGCCGGGCCAGGGGTTCGTGCTGGTCAACGACCACGATCCGGAACCGCTGTATCACGAACTGCGATCGACTCACGGCGACGTCATCGGCTGGGAGTACGCGAGCCGCGACGCCGGCGAGTGGCGCGTCGAAATCGCGAAGACCGACGAGAGCGACGCCGCAACCGACGACGGCGTGGCCGCGACCTTCGACGTTCGCGAGATCCCGAAGCCGGAGCGCCATCCGACGATTCACCATCGGTACGGCAACCTCGAGGCTGGCGACGCGATGGAGATCGTCGCCCCCCACGAACCCAAACCGCTCCACCAAGAGTTCCAACAACAGTACGGCGACGCCTTCGAGTGGGCGGTGATGGATCGATCACCCGGCGAGGTTCGGGTCCGGATCACCAAGGGGTCGGGCGGGGCCGACGAAGCCGGAGACGACCTCGCGGTGACGACCGAACTGGACGTCCGCGATCGGCCGCCCGCCGAGCGCCACGAACTGATCTTCGAGTCCTACGCCGACCTCGAGGCCGGCGAGGGGTTCGTGTTGGTCAACGACCACGACCCGAAGCCGCTGTACCACCAGTTCGAGGCCGAGGCCGGCCCCGAGTTCCACTGGGAGTATCGGTTGAAAGACCCCGGCGAGTTCCGCGTGCTGATCGGGAAGACCGACGCCGGCAGCGGGCCGGCATCGACGGCGACGGCAACCCATTCTGACGCCGCGGCGGACGACGGTCCACAGGCCCCGTTCTGACCGCGATCGAAACGACAACTGATAGAAACGTTCTTACTCGCTCGCCGTGACGGTCCCGGCGATGGAACGGCGGGAACCGATCCGCGAGTGGTTCCGGGACGACGACGGGGACTGGCGGTTTCCCGAGGGCCGTCGCGGCGAGTTCGTGGTGTTGGTCGTCGGGCTGCCGCTGTACGCTTGGGTCGCTGACGTCTATGTTGGACTGCCCGCCGTCGTCGACTACTGGCCCGCGGTGTTGCTCGGTGCGTGCTGCGGGTTCTCTTACACGACCCGTTATCGAGACCGCATCGTCGACCGGCTGCCCGACTGGGCCCCCGCCAGTCAACTCCTCTCGCTACTGGTCGGTGGGATCGGGCTCGATCTCCTCGAGATCGTCCAACTAGCCGACCCGTTCGTTACCCTGCTCCTCACTGCGGGATGTACGGCCATGCTGATCTCCCTCATCAGGCTCGCCTCACCGTTCCATCGCGGTCTCGAGCCGCCGCGCCGCGGCGTCGAACCGCCGACGGCCGTCGGAGAGCCGCGGACCGGCACCGACCGCTGAAACCCCTCTACCACGCCGCCTCGAGGATTCCCTCGATTTCCGCGACGGTCGGCTCGAGCCCCGGCGGCGCGTTGGCCATGAACGGGTCCGCGAGAACCGCTTCGGCGACCGCCGTGAACTCCTCGGGGCCGGGGCCGTCGACGTCCCGGAGCCGCGCGGGGAGACCGAGCGCGTCCCGGATCTCCGTGACCGCCTCGACGACCGCGGCCCCGTGGTCGGCCGCGTCGTCGACGCCGAGCGCGGTCGCGAGCATGCCGGCGCGTGCGTCGACCCCGTCCTGCTCGAAGCAGTACGCGAGGACGTGCGGGACGATGATGCCGTGGGCCGCGCCCTGCTGGACGGTGTCCGTCCGCGTAAGAGCGTGGCCGAAGGCGTGGACGATCGAGGCCGTCGTCTCGCCGGGCCGGGAGATGCCGTACTGCACGAGGACGATCCCCTCGAGGATCGTCTCGACCGTCTCGATCCCGCGGTCGCCGTCGCCGAACGTCCGGAGGCCGTCCGCGAGCGTCTCGAGGCCGGATCTCGCCGTCGCGTCGGTGACCGGTGTGGCGTTGCTCGCGTAGAGGGTCTCGATCCCCTTGTCGAAGCCGTTCATCGCCGAGCCGGCCAGGATCGCGTCCGGCGTGGTCGCGACCAGTTCCGGGTCGTAGACCGCGGCCGCAGGCATCAGGTCGGGATCGGAGATCCCGCCGCCGATTTCCTCGTCGACCGGGCTCGAGTCGGGCGCGGCGGTGACGCCCGCGACCATCGAGAGGTCGGCCCCGGCCAGCGTCGTCGGGACCGTGACGATCGGCACCAGCCCTTCGTCGGGGACGGCGATCGTCCCCGTCTCGGCGAACTCGGCCGCGACCTCTTCGTGGGTGCGATCGCCCGCCGCGAGGACGCTGATCACCGTCGCGACGTCGAGACTGCTGCCGCCACCGAGTGCGACGAGCGCGTCCGCCGCACGCAGGCGCTCACGTCCTTCGACGGCCGTCGCGAGCCTCTTTTCGGGGGTCGTCCCGTCGAAGACGCCGGCCAGCCGGTCGCCCAGCCCCTCCGTGACGGGGTCGATGACCGCGGGCGTACTCCCGACGGTCGAGCCACAGACGACCAGCGCCCGTTCGAGACCCTGTGCCTCGAGTTCGGCCGCGAGGTCGTCGGCGCAGCCGGACCCGAACCGGATCGTCGGGGGCTGGTAGTCGAATCGGAACGCGGAGTCGCGGCCGTTCGCGTCGGACAGTGTCATGGACACCCATACGGAACGGGCGGTGTTAAAAGCGCGAGCAGCGGCGATCCGGTCTCAGTCCCCCGCCGCCGGCGTTCAGTCGTCGCTCGAGGTGTTCAACGACGGCCACACTAACGAGACCCGCGGTCTGTTAGAGCGCCGGAACCTCGCCGAGCCGGTCTACGCGACGCTGATCTTCGGCCGCCACCAGCTGCCGTTCGCGACGCCGGCACAGGCGCGGGAGATACTGGGGCTGTGAAGCGCGGCGTCCCAACTACTTAGCGAGTGCCGATGATAGCTGGGATATGGACCCCCTCGAGGCGCTCCGGGCCGAGTCCGGCCTCGTCGCGGTCGTGGGCGCGGGCGGGAAGAAGACGACGCTGTACGCGCTGGCGGCCCGGGCCGCCCACGATCGGTCGCTCCGGGCGGCCGTGACCGCGACGGTCCGGATCCCCATCTTCGACCGCCGCGTCGAGCGCGTCGTCGTCACGGACGACCCCGCGGCGGCGCTCGAGCGCGCCGAATCGTGGCCGGTCGGCGTCGTCCCGGAACGGGAAGGCGAGGACCGGTACGTGGGCTACGATCCCGCGGTCGTCGACGGCCTCGCGGCAACCGACGCCGCCGATCTCGTCCTCGTCAAGGCCGACGGCGCACGGACCCGGGAGTTCAAGGCCCCGAACGACCGCGAGCCACAACTCCCCGCGAGCGTCGATACCGTGGTCCCGATCGCGAGCGTCCAGGCCGTCGGGGAGCCGCTAGCCGCCGCGACGGTCCACCGGCCCGAGCGGGTGGCCGCGATCACCGGCCTCGATCGCGGCGACGCGATCCGCCCCGTCGACGTGGCCCGGGTCCTCGCGAGCGACCGCGGCGGACTGCGAGGCGTCCCCGAGGGCGCGACGGTCGTCCCGCTGCTCAACAAGGTCGACGGGCCGGAACTGCGCGAGACCGCCACGGCGATCGGCCGGGAGCTGCTCGAGCGAGCGCCGACCGTCTCCCGGGTCGTGCTGGCCCGGATGATCGACGACGAACCGATCGTCGACGTCCTCGAGCGGTAGTCACGAGTCGGCCGCGAGCCGCTCGGCCGCCGCCTCGAGCGGTAGTCACGAGTCGGCCGCGAGCCGCTCGGCCGCCGCCTCGAACTCCTCGCGAGTATTGAGGTTCTCGAAGGTCTCGAGCGGCGCGTACTCGCGGATCTCGTCGTCCTCGACGACGACGTAGTCGAGGTCCGACAGCGGTTCGACGACTCGGCGGTCGCCCCGCTCCAAGGCACGCTCGCAGGCGGCGGTCATCGGATCGGCCCGGTAGACGGCTTGCGTGGTCTGGAACCACTCCCCGTCGACGCGAGGTACTGCGGCCTCGCGGCCGGCGGCCCGCTCGAAGAGGTGGGCGATCAGCGCCGGGTCGACGAAGGGCATGTCGCAGGCGACGACGGCGGCGTACTCCCCAGTCGTCGCTCGGAGGCCGGTCATGATGCCCGCCATCGGCCCGCGGTCCGGCACCGGGTCGACAGCGAACGAGGGGTCGGGGCCGCCCGCGAGCGCGGCCTCGAGCGCCGGCACCTGCTCCTCGCGGCAGTTGACGACGATCTCGTCGACGACCGGCTCGAGGCGATCGACGACCCGGCGGATCATCGGCGTCCCGGCGAGGTCGGCGACGGCCTTGTCCGCGTCGCCGAAGCGGGTCGAGCCCCCGCCCGCGAGGACGACGGCCGACTGGTCGGACTCGAGGGACATAGCCGAGCGTTCGTCCAGCGATGGCAAAAGTGCCCCGCCGACGGGAACGACCCCGGTGACGGCGGCCGGGGCAGGGCAGGGCGGTCGAGCGGAGTCGGTACTCAGTCGGAGAGCCGCCAGAGCGCCCGGTACAGCGTCCAGAGACCGCAATCGAACCGATCGGCGAGGATCCGACAGCGTTCGAGGTAGCGTTCGTAGTCGGCCACCGACGGCGGATCGGGGTAGGGCCGATCGAGTTCGCCCGCGTCGCGGAGCGTCGCCCACTCGCGGGGGCCGACGACGACGTACACGTCCGGCTCGAGAAACATGCAAAACGCCGAGGCGACGGGAACGTCGACGGCCTCGAGGGCGGTCAGCGCGTCGACTGCCTCCGTGGCGCCGTCCGCCACGACGGCGTCGGCGATGGCGTCGCGGACGGCCTCGAAGTCGTTGTCCCGGAAGCGGTCCTCGGCCGCGCGGCGGTCAGCGTCGGGGTAGTCGCCGAGGAAGCGCCGGTAGTACCACCGGACGACCCAGACCGCGTCCCGACGGCCGTACTCGCCGGCCGCGAAGGCCGCCGGCAGCGTCTCGAGCTGTTCGGCCTCGACGGCGTACAGCGGCTCCCGCTCGCGGTACTCGCGGGCCGTCGCGGCGACGAGCGAGTCGGTGAGTTCCATCGTGAAACCGTTTGACACGGTGGCCCGTAGGCGTTGTCCCGGCGGTCTCGAGAGGAGGCTGTCGCTCGGTCACGGTCCGGTGTGCGGCGGTTCCGTCACAGCAGTAGTTCGGCAGCCGGTACTGCAACGAATGTCTATTTACTCAGTTAATCAAAACTCTCCCCGGAGTGAAAACCTCGAGTACCTAAACGGACAGAAGGCCTACGTAGAGTGTAATGGCTCAAAAAGCCGACAAGGTATTTGATGCGGTAGCAGACACTCACCGGAGACGGGTGTTGTTCGCCCTCCTGGAGACGCCCATACAGACCGATTCACCGATGAATCTCGACTCTCCGCCCGACGGAGAGACCGCCGACGAAACCAACAGAATCGCCTATCGACACAAACATCTCCCCAAGTTAGACGAGTACGGCTACATCAACTGGCTGCCGAGTGTCAACTCCATCGAACGGGGCCCTTGCTTTGACGAAATCAAACCGGTATTAGAACTGCTGGCAGCTCACCAGACGAAACTCGCCAAGATAGAGTAACCCACTAACAGTGGTATCAAAAGCGGAACTATCGGACTGGTATACCCTTCATCGATACTGAGTACGGATTTCACGGATAGTTTCGAGAAACCGTACCACTACCGACGGTCACATGCCAGTTTCATGGTAGAAAGTATCATGCACACGGAGGTGGACCCGTTCGACTAACGGGTGTACCCACGATGTCCAGCGATCAACAGGAGCCAGTCAAGACGATCTGTCCGTACTGCGGGGTCGGCTGCGGGATCAAAGTACAGCCTGGCGAAGAGCCCGGCGACGTCCGGTTCATGCCCTGGGGCGAGGCCCCGGTCAACGAGGGCCGGATCTGCATCAAGGGCGGCGCGGCGACGGAGGTAGTCGACCACGAGGACCGGCTCACCGAGCCACGGATCAAGGAAAACGGCGAGTTCCGCGAGGCCTCCTGGGAGGAGGCCTACGAGTACGTCGTCGACGAACTCGAGCGGATCCGCGAGGAGTACGGCCCGGACGCGATGGGCTTTTTCGGCTCCTCGAAGGTGATGAACGAGGAGAACTACCTGCTCCAGAAGCTGGCCCGCCGGTACGGCACCAACAACGTCGACAACTGCACGCGGATGTGCCACGCCTCGACGGTCTGGGCCCTGCGGACCAGTCTGGGCGCGGGGGCGATGACCAACAGCATGCGCGACCTCCGCGAAGAAGCCGACGTGTTCTGGATTCAGGGGGCCAACCCGGGCGAGCAACACCCCATCGCCAACAGCCAGTACTTCCGGCAGGCGGTACTGGAGGGCGCGACGGTCATTCAGGTCGACCCCCACGCGAACAAGACGACGCGGTCGTTTCAGATCGGCGACACGGAACGCCACCAGCACCTGCAGTTGAACCCCGGGACCGACATCCCGCTACTGAATATCGTCCTGAAGACGATCCTCGAGCATCACGAGGAACACCCCGAGGACGGCTGGATCGACGAGGAGTTCGTCGCGGAGCGGACCGAGGGATTCGACCACCTCAAAGCGACGCTCGAGGACTTCGACAAAGACGCCGCGGCCGAGGAATGTGGCGTCCCGCTCGAGGCGATCGAACGCGCCGCGGAACAGTACGCGACGGCCGACAACGCGGCCATCTTCACCGGGATGGGGATGAGCCAGCACGCCTGTGGCGTCGACAACGTCCAAAACGAGATCAACCTTGCGCTGATCACGGGCAACCTCGGCCGGCCCGGCACCGGCGTCAACCCGCTGCGGGGCCAGAACAACGTTCAGGGGACCTGTGACGTCGGCGCGATGCCGAACGTCCTCCCGGGCTATCAGCTGGTCGACGACGACGAGGCCCGCGAATCGGTCGAAGACGTCTGGGGGTTCGAGATCCCCGACGAACCCGGCCTGACGAACGTCGAGATTTCCTACGAGGCGGGCGACTCGATCAAGGGCCTCTACGTCATGGGCGAGAACCCCGTGATGAGCGAACCCGACGCCAACGCCGTCGCCGAGCGGTTGGCGGACCTCGAGTTCACCGTCGTCCAGGACATCTTCCACACCGAAACGGCGGACTACGCCGACGTGATCCTCCCGGCGACGACGTGGGCCGAACGCGGCGGGACCGTCACCAACACCGACCGACGCGTCCAGCGGATGCGCGGCGTCGGGAAAGTCCACGAGAACACGAGACACGACCGGGAGATCCTGACCGAGATCGGGTCGCGGCTGTTCAATGAGGGGTTTGACTTCGACGATCCCGAGGCGATCTTCGAGGAACTCCGGCAGGTCTGTCCCAGCTACCACGGGATGACCTACGACCTGCTCGGCGAGGAGGGACTGCACTGGCCCTGCTACGAGCCCGGCGACGAGGGCGATCCGTTCCTCTACGAGGACGAGTTCGAGACCGAGAGCGGGCTGGGCCACATCGAGGGGGTCGAACACACCCCGCCCGCGGAGACCCCCGACGACGAGTACCCGCTGATACTGACGACCGCCCGCCTCGAGGAACACTACAACACCGGGACGATGAGTACCCGCTCGCCGACGCTGAACAAGCAAACCCCGGAGAACTTCGTCGACGTGCATCCCGCGGACGCCGAGCGCTACGGCATCGAGGACGGCGAGTACGTCCGGTTACACTCGCGGCGGGGCGAGATCACGCTCGAGGCCCGCGTTACCGACGACACCAAGGAGGGGGTCGTCTGGACGACGCCGCATTTCGCCGCCGCGTCGGCGAACAAGCTGACGAACCACGTCCTCGACGAGCGCGCGAAGATCCCCGAGTACAAGGCCGCCGCCGCGGAGATCGACGTCGAGGTCGAACCGCTCGGCGAGACCGCGGATCCGACGGCCGAGGACTGACCCGCTCAGGGTTCGGACGGCGACTCGTCCGCGAGGGCGAGGCCGGCAACCTCGAGCCACGGGTCGGCCGCCGATTCGGCGACGGCGAGTTCGACGAGCGGCCGGTCGCAGTCCTCGCAGACGGCCCGAATCGCGACGCGGGGCCGCCGACAGCAGTGGTCGCGACGGTCGGCGGCGGTCGTCACCGCTCCGCCACAGATCGGACAGCGATCCCGGAGCAGCCGGACCCCTCGAAGGAGGTCGCGGCGTTCGTCGGTTTCGAGGTCGTCCCAGCCCTCGAGGCGGGCGCGAAGCAGCGGGGCCGCAGCGATGTCGGCTCGCAGCGCCGCGGGCGATTCCCAGCGGACGCGTTTGCGGCCGTCGACGACGAACGCGGCGTCGTCGATCCGTTCGATGTCGTCCGCACCCAGGATCGATGCCACGGCGGCGGCGCTCGGTTCGGCGGGCCCGTCGCTCGAGGAGTCGTCGACCCACCGCTCTCGGACGGCGGCGGTCGGCCGAAACTCGCCCGCCCGGTCGGTCGCGATCCCGGCAGCGAGCAGGACGTCCGTCAACTCCGCGGGCGACACGGTCCCGATCGTCGCCTGCGGCGACGGCGTCTTGCCGAACAGCGCGAGGACGCGATCGGGGAGATACCGCCGGGTAAGCGTCGGCGTTCCGGGGAGCAGGTAGCCGCGGTAGCGGACGACGACGAGACAGCCGGCGAGTACGAGCGCGCCGACGGACGGGGCGACGGCGATCCCTGCCGCGATCCCGGCGGCGACCGCGATCACGATGTTGACGGCCGTACACGGCCAACACCGGTTCTCACCGACGTACGCCGGCTGCTCGAGGCGCGTCCGGAGGTCGCGGAGATCGATCACCGGCTCTCACCCACGGAACGTACGGTCGCGAGGATCAAAAACGGGTGTCGTCCCGTACGGTCCGGCTACGGGACGACCTGCCTTAGCGGCTGGCACCACGGTCGCCCGGTAAGTCGTCCGTACAGTCTGTGAGAACCACCACAGCAGCAACACGTTCTCTCCGCTCGGCCGTACACTCGTTTAGGTGGACCCTATCGCGCCGGAATTCTTTGATAAGCATTATCAAAGCACGTGATGGCGTTCTTTGTGCCGTGGTATCATGGCACAAATATCCACTGCGGCGAACATGACAGCCGCGGAACAACGCGATCTGGCAGCGGTCCTCGGCGTCGACGATCCGTCGGACGGCGCGGTAACGTGGGCGGGGCTCGCGGGACAGATCGAACCGCGGTCCGACTCGTCCTTTGCCTCCCGTGGCGAAGCGATTCGGGCCGACCTCGATGGGCGACTCGAGCGGGACCGACTCGAGCGGGAACGGGAAAACATCGCGGCGGCGATCGGTCGCGTACCGGCGGTTCGCGACGGCGGCGTCCCCGACGGGACGGACGGCCCGTATACCGCGCTGGCGGCACCGGGCTGGCGACTGTACGACCACCTGCTCGAGGCGGGCTTCTTCGAGAGTCTCGACGAGAACCTGCCGCGGTTTACCGCGGGACACATCGAGACGACGGTCCGCGAACTGGTACTGGCGGACCCGCTGTCGTCGGCGCTCGACGGCGTCGGGTTCGACGAGGCCGAGAAGACGGCACTGTTGACCGATGTCGCGAACAACAGCGAGCGGCTCGCGCGGTGGGTCCCGTCGAATGGGATCCCGGCAGGCGTCGAGTTCGAAACCGAGACCGTCCCACCGCTGCATCAGCGGGCGATGGGCGGGGCTTTGCTGTGGATCCGCGGGCTCGACAGGCACCTCAGCCAGTACGAGGTTCTCGTCACCGACGAGATCCTCGACGACGCGGCCCAGTACACGAAGGCGATGCTGGGCGGACTGTTCGTGACGGCGACGGCCGCCTGCGATCTCGTCGGGGACCGACGGCTCACCGACGAACAGTTGACCGCCGCGTTCACCGCGGGGTCGGCCGTCGGGATCGTCGCCCAAGAGGAACTGTGTCACTCCGTGTTCTACATCACGGACGAGATGCGCGCCCCGAGCGAACTGCGGTGATACGATGGCACTACGCAACGACAGGGCCGTTCAGGCCGCACGCGAGATCGAATTGAAAGAGATCGAAGACGGCTATACGCTCGTCGGGGGTCCCGATGAGGCGGTCACCGAACAACACGACACCGACCGGATTCCCGAGGTCGACGTCGACCAGGAGATGCTGAGCGACACGGGCGAGGACCCCGAGTCCTGGCTCATGTACGGCGGCAGCTACGAACAACACCGCGCGACGCCGGCCGACGTCATCACGCCGGAGAACGTCGCCGACCTCGAGCTGGAGTACGAACTCTCGGTCGGGACGGGCTCGAGCATGGAGGGGACGCCGATCGTCGTCCCGGGCGATCCGCCGGTGATGTACCAGACCAACGGGCCGAACCACATGAAGGCGATCGACCCCCGCGAGGGCGAGATCCTGTGGAGCTACACCTACGCAGTCCCGATGGGCGTCGAGTTATGCTGTGACGACAACAACCGCGGGGCCGCCGTCCACGGCGACACGGTCTATATGACGACGCTCGACTCGGGCGTCGTCGCGCTGGACCGCTACACCGGTGAGGAGCGCTGGTACACGAGTACCGCCGACCACGAAGAGGGGTACTCGGCGACGTGGGCACCGGTCGTCCACGACGGGACGATCTACACCGGTAGCGCCGGCGGCGAGTACGGCGTTCTCGGATTCATCGCCGCCATCGACGCCGAGAGCGGCGAGATACAGTGGCAAACCGACACGCTGCTCGAGGACGAGTGGGTCGGTGCGAGCCGCGAACACGGCTGTGGGACGAGTTGGATGACGCCGACGATCGACGAGGAGGCGGGCGTCCTCTACACGGCGGTCGCCAACCCCGGCCCCGACTTCGACGGGACGGTACGGCCGGGGCCAAACTTCCCCACTTGTGGAACGATCTCGCTGGACTTAGAGAGCGGCGAGTTCCAGTGGGGGTTCCAGAGCAGTCCCCACGACGTTTGGGACTACGACGCGGTCGCGCCGCGCGTGCTGGTTCGGGACGTCGAGACCGACGACGGGTCGATGGACATGGTCGTCGGCTCGGACAAGACCGGCTGGGTGTACATGATGGACGCCGAGTCGGGCGACCTCCACGAGCGCAGCGAAGAGATCTGCCAGCACATCAATATGTGGGAGATGATCCCCCACATCAGCGAGGACGAGCGCGTCCCGTTCGTCCCCGGTGCGCCCGGCGGCAACGACTGGCAGCCGCCGTCGTACAACCCCGAGACGGGACTGGTGTACGTGATCCACCAGAACTACCCGCAGGACCTCTACTGGCGCTACGAGGAGTTCAGCGAGGGCAACCCCTACTGGGGCGGCGGGTTGGCCGATCCGGCCAGCGAGTTCCCCGACGAGTGGAACGGCGCGATCACGGCCTTCGCGGCCGTCGATCCGACGACCGGCGAGCGCGTCTGGCGCGAATGGATCGAGAGCGAGGACGATCACTACATGTGGGGCGGCTCGCTGTCGACTGCCACCGGACTCGTCTTCAACGGCACCCAGAACGGCACCTTCGTCGCCTACGACGGCGAGACCGGCGACCGCCTCTGGGAGTACGAGTTCGACGTGCCGATCAGTGCCTCGCCGATGAGCTGGTACGACCCCGACGAGGGGAAGCAGTACGTCGCCGTGCAGGTCGGGGGCAGCGGCTGGCTCCGGCAGGGACCGCGCGGGGACACGCTCGCCGTGTTCTCGATGGAGGACTGACCGACGACCGATCACCACCACACAACAATGTCGAACGAACAACGTTCACGCGACGACGTGTCCCGCCGCGGCGTGCTGCGAGGCACCGCGGCGATCGCCGGAACGGCCGCGGCCGGCACGGCGGGCGCGTACCGCGACGAGATCGACTTCCGACTGCCGGCCACGCAAAACGACGGCGCGGGCCGGACCCTCTCGCTGCTCGGTATCGTCGGCGGTTGGGTCGGCGTCGCCCCCGCCGAGATCGACGGCCGCTCGAACCCGCCGCTGCGACTGATCGAAGGCGAAGACCACGAGATCGTCTGGACGAACGGCGACGGCTCGCGGCACAACTTCACCCTCGAGGACGAGGACGGCAACGTGATCGAGGCGACCGACTTCGTCGAGGAGCAGGGCGAATCGACCTCGCTGACGGTCACCGCCGAGGAGGGGATGGCGGGCTACTACTGCGTTCCCCATCCCGTCCAGATGCGCGGCCCGATCGAACTGATCGACGTCGACGAGGTCCACGAGTTGCGGGTACGGGTCGAAGACGAGAACGGCGACCCACTCGGCGCGGAGGTGTTCGTCGGCGATCACCACTCCTTCTCCGACGTCGCCGCCAAACCGGGCCAACAGGAGGAGGAAGCACCGCCCGCGGTCGCTCGCTTCGATATGCTCGAGGACGGGGAGTACGACGTCGAGGTCTGGACCTACGGCCACGAGCGACTGACCGACACGGTGACGATCGACGGCGACGACGCCGCGTTCACCGCCACCCTGTCGGCGACCGAACCCGGCGACCCGGCCGAGACCTACTCGATGCGACTCGAGGAGGGGCGCTGGGTCGGGGTCGGTCCCGACGCCATCGCCGACGAGGAGAACCCGACGCTCGAACTCGAGGCCGGCGAGACCTACGCCCTCGAGTGGGAGAACGCAATCGGGCAACACCAGCCCGAAGGCGAGAACAGGACCTACGAACCGCTGCCCGGCCACAACTTCGTGATCGCCAGCGCGGGCGGGACGAACGAGTGGAACACCTACGTCCGTTCGGACTTCCTCAGCGAACAGGGTGAGACCCAGACCGTCGAGTTCGTTGCGACCGAGGAGATGGCCGTCTACCTCGACCAGTCACAGCTCGACGCGGTCGGCGAGATCGACGTCCAGTAGCCCGCTGCCGGGCTCTTTTTTCCGTCGACGACTCCGCCACGGCCGTCAGTCCGTCGTGTCGACGCGCCGGTCCCGCTCGAGCGTCGTCACCGCGACGCCAGCGATCACGACGAGGCCGCCGCCGACCGTAACCGGGCCCGGCACTTCCCCGAGCAGGACGAGCGCGAGCAGCGTCGCACCGACCGGCTCGCCGAGCCAGGCGACGCTGACGACGACCGACTCGAGGTGGGCGAGCGCCCAGTTGCTCACCGTGTGGCCGAGGAGGCCGGGGCCGACGGCCAGCGCGAGGAAGAGTCCCCACTCGCGGGGCGGATAGCCGACGTAGGCGTGGCCCTGCACGCCCACGAGGGCGAAGAGCGCGACTGCACAGACCCCGTAGACGACGGTGACGTAGGGAAAGAGCGGGACCCGCTGGCGGATCGAGCGGCCGGCCAGCACGTAGCCGGCGACGGTCACCGCGCCGAGCAGGGCGAGGGCGTTGCCGTACGTCGTCGTCCCGGTGAGGGCCGAGCCACCGGCGTCGCCGAGCGACATCGCCGTCGCCCCCGCGAGCGCGACGGCGATCCCGGCGGCCGTCGCGCGCGTGAGTCGCTCGCCGAGGACCAGCCACGCGCCCAGCGCGACGAAGACCGGCTGGCTCTGGACGAGCGTGACGCTGGCGGCGACGCTGGTGTGGGCGAGACTTTCGAACCACGCGGCGAAGTGAACCGCCAGCGCGACGCCGGCGACGACCGCACCCGCGAGGTCCCGGACGGAAAGTCGTGCGAAGGCCCCGCGGTGACGGGTCGCGGCGACGGGTGCGACCAAGACGGCCGTGAAGAGGACGCGATAGAGCGCCGCGACCGAACTCGGGGCCGTACTCCAGCGGACGAGGATGGCGCTGGTACTCGTCGCAACTACCGCAATCGCGAGGGCGGCCACCGGCGACAGATCGCGATCGGCGCGCACGTCCATCGCTCCCGCGCGACCCCACAAACGGCTTCCGGAAACCGGTCGCGTGCAAACCCGGGCTACTCGTTTGGCACCTTATACGGGCGGTAGATCGCCGCGATCTCGAGGTCGACCGGCTCGAGCCCGGTGATGATGTCGTCCTCGGGAGAGAGGTCCTCGGCCTCCCACGCCTCGAGGTAGCTCAGGGCGTCCGCGCGGTCGGCGAACGCTTTGGGATCGATACCCATCGGATCGTCGACCGCCCGCTCGTCGGTGATGAGGACGTAGTGGGCCTCGGTCGCGTCGATCTGTTCGCCGGTTTCGCGATCGACCGTCCACGCGCCGTCGATCGGCGAGTCCGGCGTCGACGAGACCACGTACGTGAACAGACACCCCGGCGACTCGAACACGGCTGCCTGCCCGTTCTCGTGACGGAGTTGGCTCGATTCGGGAAAGTCCGCGGCGGTCATCCCACAGACCGCACAGGACATCCCCTCGGGGTACTCGAACGGTCCCTCCTCGATGCCCTCGAGCGTCGGTTCGTACACCTGTGCGGGGGGGCCGTCATCGGACTCGCTCTCGCCGAGACAGCCGGCGATACCCACGCCCGTCCCCGCCGCGAGCGCACCGATGAATCGTCGCCGGTCGACCCCGTCGTCAGTCATACATCCCGGTAGGCCGGCAACGGGCAAAACGGGACTGGTTCGGGTGTCGAATCGCCCGATTGGGCCGCCGACACGTCACCGCGGCTCGGTCACTCGAGCTGGGCCTTCGCCAGCCGGTGGCGTGCCCGGAACATGGCCTCGAACCCGAGGTTCGAGAGCGGGGCGACCGCGTCCCCGAGCCCGCCGATCGGGAGTTCGTAGGTGACCCGGTCCCGGATCCGGGTCCGCCGCCCGTCGGCGTGAAACGAGTGGGTGTGCTCCCAGCGGTCGAAGGGGCCGTGGACCATTTCGTCCCGGAAGTATGCCGATCCGTCCTCGCGTTCGCGGTCCGTGATCACCGACGTCCAGTGCTGGCGCGGCCCGACGCCGAAGGGACACATCGAGAGCGCGATCTCCGAGCCGGGCTCGAGGACGTTCGGATCCGGCTCCCCGTCGGGCCCGATCACGCGCTCGACGCGCAGGTTCATCCAGTCGGGCGTCAGCCCCTCGAGGCCGGAGATCTGTGAGTGGAAGGCCCAGACGTCCTCGAAGGGCGATCGAACGGTCGTCTCGCGTTCGTAGGTAGGCATCGCTCGGTGACGGCTACGGCGGCCATGGGGAAAACGTCGGTCCCAACGACCGGCGACGAACGGCGACGCGCGTTACTTGAGACGCTCCTGGAGGAACGAGGGATGGGCCGCAGTTACGCCGTCGATCTCGAGGAGGTCCTCGGAGATGATCTCGCCCAGGGCGTCGCCGTCCTCGGCGCGCACCTCGGCCATCAGCATGTGGTCGCCGCTGGAACTGTACAGGGCCTCGACCGCTTCGAGGTCCTTGATCGCCTTCGTCGCCTCGACGTAGCGTTCGCTGGCCACGTCGAGCCCGACCATCGCGATCGTCTGGCTCGAGAGCTTCTTCGGATCGATGTCGGCCGAATAGCCGACGATCACCCCCTCCTCCTCGAGCTGGTTGATGTACTTTCGTACCGTGGGCTTCGAGACGTTCGCCCGATCAGCGATCTCCGCATAGGACGCCTGGGCGTCCTCCTCGAGGACCTCGAGGATACGATCTTCCGTCGCCTGCGTACTCATGAGCGTACGTTTTGCTCCGGCGGAAAAATATCTTTTGTATCCGAAAACGACGTATATCCGAACGGAAGACACGGGGAGACAGCTGGCTCGAGGCCCGAAATCGCGCGGTTTATTCCCGTGGTGGACCCAGGGCGACCATCGTGGTCGCTCCGACTCTCATCAGCGGCGTTGTCTGGATCGGCTGTGGACTCGCGATCCTCGGACTGGCGTGGCTCATCGCCGTTCGCGGGCGGGCGGACCTCCACGCCAACTACGACGAATCGGTCGATCCCGCATACGCCTCGCGGTGGGCCGGCGGAACGGCACTGCTAATGGGACTGTTGGTCGTCGCCTACGGCGTCCGCGAGGCGCTGTACGGGTTCGATCCGCGCCTGCTCGCCGGCCTCGTCCTCGCCCTCCTGATTCTGAGCTACGTCTCGAAGCTGTTCGCCAAAGGGGTCGGCGCGGACGGACGCGACTGAGTTCGATCTAACCAGTCACGTCAACGGCTCCCCGAAGCGGTGAAACGGGACCGACCGATTCGGGGTCGTTCGCGACCGGCCTCAGGTGTGGCGCTCGAGGAGGTCGTAGCTGCGTTCCCACTCGGCGTCGTCGTCGAAGTACCGCTCGGCCAGCGGCTGGTCGGGCAGTTCGCCGACGGCCGCCTTCTCCTCGGTGTAGGACGGTCGGTCCTCGTCGACGTAGTACCGGCCCGTGAGGACGGTCCCCTCGTTGAGGACGTCCTCGGTCTCGCGCATCATCTCGGCGGCTTCCGCGCGATCGGTGACGTCGAACTCGTAGTCGTCGGACTCCTGGACGTCGATGTAGGGGACGTACTGGCGGGCGTCCTTGTTCCAGGTCGGACACTGGGTCAGGAAGTCGACGTGAGCGAACCCGTCGTGTTCGATGGCCTCCTTGATGATCTCTTTCGCCTGGTTAGGGTTGACCGCGGCGGTGCGGGCGATGTAGCTCGCGCCGGCGGTCAGCGACTGCGAGAGCGGCCGGATCGGCGTCTTCGCGCTGCCCGAGGGCTGGGTTTTCGACTTGTGGCCCTTCGGACTCGTCGGCGACGTCTGGCCCTTCGTCAGCCCGAAGATCTCGTTGTTGAACACGATGTACGTCATGTCGTGGTTCTCCCGGGCCGTGTGGATGAAGTGGTTGCCGCCGATCCCGTAGCCGTCGCCGTCCCCACCCGCAGCGATGACCTCGAGTTCGGGGTTGGCGAGTTTGGCCGCGCGGGCGACCGGCAGCGAGCGACCGTGGATCGTGTGGAAGCCGTACGTGTCGAGATAGCTGTTTAACTTGCCCGAACAGCCGATCCCGGTGACGGTCAGCACTTCTTCGGGGGTCTTGCCGACCTCCGGCAGCGCCTGTTTCAGGGACTTCAGGACGCCGAAGTCGCCACAGCCCGGACACCACGTCGGCTGCGGTTCGACGCCGGGGGTAAACTCGTCCCGGTCGATCTCTCGCTCCTCACCGATTGCGTTGAATGCGCTCATTGTCAGTCACCTGCAGCGGGTTCGATTCGTACCTGTGCGGTCGGTTCGCGGTCCTCCTCGGCGAGGTTGACCTCGTAGCCCTCGACGATTTCGGCGGGCTCGAAGGGGTTACCGTTGTACTTCAGCAGGCTCGTGAGCTTCTCGCCGAACCGACCAAGCTCCTTCTGGAGCAGGCCGCGGAACTGCGCCGTGGCGTTCATCTCGACGACCATCGCCTCGTCGACGCTCTCTAAGAACTCGGTCACCTCTTTCTCGGGGAACGGCATCATATCGGAGACGCTGAGCCCCTTTACCGAGTGGCCGTTCTCGTTGAGCCGTCCGATGGCCTCCTCGACCGCGCCCTGGCTCGAGCCCCACGTGATGATGCCGTAGTCGGCCGTCTCGTCGCCGAAGTAGGTCTGGGTGGACTCACGCTCTTCGTCGAGTTCAGCGCGGATGGACTCGAGTTTCTCGAGGCGGCGGTCCATCTGGGCGACGCGGTTGTCGGGGTCCTCGCTGATGTGGCCGACCGGGCTGTGTTCGTTGCCGGTCGCGAGGAAGCGCCCGCCCTTCTGGCCGGGGATCGAGCGCGGCGCGACGCCGTTCTCGGCGTCCTCGTAGTTGAACCGCTTGAACTTCCCGGAGTTGTCGTGGGCGGCCTCCCGGAGTTCGTCCTCGGTCAGCGTCGAGCCCAGGTCCGGCGAGACCTCGCGGTCGAAGAACTCGACGTCGACGTTGGTGTTCTCGCCGGAGAGCTTCTGGTCGTAGATGACGATCGCCGGGATCTGGTAGTCCCAGGCGATGTCGAAGGCCAGTCGCGTCTGCTCGTAGGCTTCCTCGATGGTGCCGGGCGCGAAGACGACCCGCTGGGAGTCGCCCTGGCTCGTGTAGAGGACGTGTTCGAGGTCGGCCTGTTCGGGTTTGGTCGGCATCCCGGTCGAGGGGCCGGCCCGCATCGACTCGACGAGGACGACCGGCGTCTCGGTCATCTCGGCGAGCCCGAGCGGTTCGCTCATCAGCGCGAAGCCGCCGCCGGAGGAGCCGGACATGGCCTTGACGCCGGCGTGGCTCGCGCCGACGGCCAGCGCGGCCGCGGCGATCTCGTCCTCGACCTGCTCGGAGACTCCGCCCATGTCGGGGAAGTTCTGCGCGAGGATGGTGAACACGTCCGTCCACGGCGTCATCGGGTAGCCGGCGATGAACCGACAGCCCGCGTCGATCGCGCCGTAGGCGATCGCGTTCGAACCCGACAGCAGCGCCTGTTCGGCGTCGTGAGAGCCCTCGGGGGCCCGCAGGTCGTGTTCGAACTCGTACTCCTCCCGCGTCGTCTCGTAGGCCTCGTGGAGGATCTCGAGGTTGGCCTCGAGGACGTCGCCGCCCATCGCGTCGGACATCAGGTCCTCGATGTGATCGAGGTCCATGTCCAGCAGGGCGGCGGTGACGCCGACGCCGGCGGTGTTGCGCATGACCTCGCGGCCGTGTTCCCGCGCGAGTCCGCGCAGGTCCATCGGGAAGACGTGCCAATCGTTTTCCTCGGCGCGCTCGTGGAGATCGATCGCCTCGACGTCCTCCTCGCTGATGAGGCCCTCGTCGTAGACGATGATCCCGCCCTCGCGAAGCTCGTCTAAGTTCTCCGAGAGGGGCTTGATCTCCTCGTTGCCGTAGTAGGCTTCCTCCTGGGGGTTGCGGGCGAAGGAGTCACCCAGCGAGAGCAGGAAGTTATAGCCGTCGCCGCGTGACTGTACCTCATGGTCCGCGGCTCGGATCTCGACGTAGGTGTGGCCGCCGCGGATCCGCGACGGATAGTGGCGGTGGGTAAATACGTCGAGCCCCGAGCGCATCAGCGCCTTGGCGAAATTCTGGCTCGTCGAGTCGATCCCGTCGCCGGAACCGCCCGCGATTCGCCAGATGAGTTCATCGTCGCTCATAGTGGATCAGTGGCCGATGATCGACCGTATCCTCGAGTTTGCTCCACGCGACCTAAAGACTTTGCTATAGATTACCAAGGATCTTTCGTGAAGAATGGACGTACATTGAAGAATATGTATGAACGATCATTACGATAGCCGGGAACCCGTTGCTGTTCGTCACATTCGATCGGGAACGAGTGTATCGTTTCTCAGCGTTGAAGCAGACGTGACGGCTCCCGTCGATTCACGCGTCGGTCCCGGGCCCGTCCGGGTCGACTGCCTCGAGTCCCCACTCGTCGAGGAAGTCCTCGAGGAAGGCGGCCCGATCGGGGAGTTCGTCGGGGCGGTGGGAGTCGGTGCCGACGGTGACGGCCACGTCGTGGTCGCGGAGAACGGTGAGGAACCGCTCGGCGGGGTGGACGACTCCGGCGTCGGAAAGCGCCCGCCCGGCGTTTACCTCCGGCACCGTCGGCGAGTCGGCGAGCGCCCGCGCCACGCGCCGGTAGTGGGCCTCGGTCGCCCGCCCCCGCAGCGGCGGCGTCCGCTCGAGCAGGTCGGCGTGGGCCGCGATATCGAACAGTTCCGACTCGACGAGCGCGACCAGCCGATCGAAGTACTCGTCGACGACCGCGTCGCGTTCGGCGTCGGACATCGACGCGAAGCGGGACGCGACCTGGACGTTGTTGCCGCCGACGTCGTGGACGCTGCCGATCGCGTATTCGAACCCCGCCTCCGAGAGGAAGGCGTCGATGGCCGCCTCGTCGCGCGGATCGTAGTCCATCTCGACGGCGTCGTAGATCTCGAGGTCGAACGCCTCGCGCAGTCGCTCGATCCCCCGACGGCGGCGCTCGTAGGTGAGATCGAGGTTGAAGCCGTAGACCCCCCGCATCGATTCGGGCCGCTCGCGCGAGGCCACGTTGCAGTGGTCGGCGAAGCCGATGCCGTCGAGACCGGCCGCCTCGGCCGCCCGAACCATCGATCGAAGGAAGTCTCCGTCCGAGTAGTTCGAGTGAACGTGAAAATCACGCATACGTCGCCGACCACGGGTGACGTGTTAGTCGTTTTGCTTATTGGCGGTATTCGGCCCGGTAATTCGTGATTGGGCCCAGCGTGTGGCACTCGCGGACGGCAGTGCGGGCCGACCGAACGACGAAGTAACACCGGTGTAATCAGCTAACACCGGTATCCGCGAACACTTACGGTGATCTCGGCCCCAGACGAACGTACGGCAACGACACATGTCACAACGAAAACCGGACTACGTAGACGACACCGAGATCGACGCGACGCTCGACGAACTGCCGACCGACGAGGCCATCGAGGCGACCGTCGACAACCTCGAGGCGAACGGCTTCGAGGTCGTCGTCACCGACTCGGCCGCGGAGGCCCTCGAAGCGGTCCAGTCGCGGATCCCCGCCGGCGCGTCGGTCATGAACGGCCACTCCACGACGCTCGAGGAGATCGGGTTCGCCGACTACCTCTCCGAGGGCGACCACGAGTGGGAGAGCCTGGCCGACGACATCTGGAGCATCGACGACGATGCGGAACGGCAGGCCGCCCGCCGCGAGTCCCAGACCGCCGACTACTTCCTCGGCGGCATCAACGCGATCGCCCAGACCGGCGAACTCGTCGCGGCCGACCGCTCGGGCAGCCGGATCGGCGCGTACCCCTTCGCCGCGAGCAACGTCGTGATCGTCAGCGGCGCGAACAAGATCGTGCCGACGCTCGAGGACGCGCTCGACCGCCTCGAGTCGGTGGCCTATCCCCTCGAGAACGAACGGGCACAGGAGGCCTACGGCGTCGAGTCCGCCATCGCCAAACAGCTCATCTTCCGACAAGAACTCGAGGACGATCGGACGACCGTCGTCCTGGTCCGCGATCAACTGGGCTACTGAGGTCCCGTTCGGAGCGACGCCTGCAGTTACGCGCCGCTCCGATCACGCCCTCGAGTAGGGGCGGCCCCCGTCGCGACCGTCGCATCTCGTCCCGCCGAACTCGTCGCCTGCGGACGAGAAAGAGCATAAGGGCCACTGGCACGTGACCCCACGAACGTGGGTCGTGGAAACGATACGCGACGGGAGGCCATGTCAAACCAGTACATCACGGCAGCGGACCATCTGCCCGACGAGGAGCGGACGGAAACGACACTCCAGATAACCGATGCGGAGACGAAGCGGATCTTCGAGGCGCGAGTCCGGATCGCAAACGATCCGGACGAACTCACGGATCCACGGCCGCTGACCGTCGTCGCCGGGCCACACGAGAGCGTCAGCGAGCAACGGTACGTCGAACTCATCGACGAGATCGACGCGGCGGGGATCAACGAGGACCTCCTGCGCCGGCTCGCGGCGGACCAGGAATCGACCTCGAACATCGTCAACACCCGGTCCGACGATCTCAACGTCATCCTCCGGTATCTCGTCGAATCCGGCCAGTACGACTCGACCGCCGAGGCGCTTCGCGAGATGGCGTTTCAGTATCTCGCGGCGAACCGCCCCGCGTTACTCGACGCCTACGAGACCGTCCGGACCGAGTTCGAGGACGATCCGCTCCGCCGCGCCCGCTCGGAGAACGAGCCATGACGGTGGATTCGTTCCGGGGATTCCTCCAGTGCCTCGACGAGGCGGACGCCCTCGTCTCGTTCGACGAGCCGGTCTCGTGGGACCTCGAGGCGAGCGCGATCACGACGATCGCAAACCGGTCCGACGGCGACGTCCCGGTGTTCGAGTCGGTCACGGAGACAGCGGTTGACGCGTCGCTCGTCGGCGATCCGTACCGGGGGCCCCGAAACCGACCGTGGGATCACCTCGCCCGGGCGATCGGGCTGCCGACCGGCCTGTCCGGTGGGGCGTACTACGAGCGGCTCATCGACCGACTCCGATCACCTCGAGAGCCGCGAGTCCTCGAGCGCGACGCGGCGCCCTGCAAGGACGTCGTTCGGACCGGCGACGACGTCGATCTCCTGTCGCTCCCGTGGCCGTACATCCATCGGGGCGATGGCGGGCGGTACTCGAACCTCCACACCGTCGTCGCACCGGACCCGGAGACGCGGTGGGGCCGCTGGTCGAGCCATCGGCTGATGATCCACGACGGGCCGTTCGCCAGCCTGCTGTTTCTGGCGGGAGAACAGGTACCCAACCGGTATTATTACGACTACGAGCCGCGAGAGGAACCGATGCCGGTGGCGGTCGTCATCGGTGCCGAGCCGGTCGTCCAGTCGACGACGGAGATGTGGATCCCGGCGGGGCGGAGCGAAGCCACCTTCGCGGGCGGCATGAAAGACCGACCCGTCGACCTCGTTCCGTGTGAGACGAACGACCTGTACGTCCCGGCGACGGCGGAGGTCGTCCTCGAGGGCCGTGTCCTCCCGAACGAACGACTCGACGAGGGGCCGTTCGGCGATTACTTCGGATATATGAACGGGCCGCGGCGATCGATGCCCGCGTTCGCGATCGACGCGATAACCCGCCGGACGGAGCCGCGGGTCCCGTTTTGCGTCGAAGGGACCGGCGTGGGATACGGGCGAAACTCCGGCAGCACGCTCCAACTCGCCGCGGCCGGCCCGGATGCGACCCTCGGACTGCAGGCCGCCGGCTTCGACGTCGAGTCGGCCGTGCCGTGGCGCTTTACCTCCCGGACCGTCTGGGTTATCTCGACGGACCGTCCCTATCCGGGCTATCTCCATCAACTGGCCAACTTCGTGTTCACGACCTGGGGGATGCTCCACATCGATTTCTTCGTGTTCGTCGACGCCGACGTCGATCCGTTCGACCCGCGGGCCGTGCTGACGGCGATCGCGCTGGACGCCGACCCGGACGCGGACTTTCACCAGTTCGGCGTCGAACGGATGCCCAAGGTCCCGCTCAACATCTACCAGACGCCCGAGGAGAAAGGCAGCGCCGACGTGGGGACCTCGAAAGCCAAGACCGCGAAGGCGTACATCGACGCGACCAGTGACGAGGAACGGGCGAACGAGACGGCCGACGACGACCGTCGGAAACGGGCCCAGGAGCGACTCGTCACCGCGGGCATGTCGGCGGCGCGGTTCGACCTGCTCGAGGCGGAGGGGAAGCGGCGATGATCCCGTTCGCCCAGTACGTCGAAGGGTTGGCGAGCAACGACGAGCTACTGACGCTCGAGGGCCCGTTCGAGGTGCCGCCGCCCGTCATCGCGGCGGAGGCCCTCCGTGCGAACGGCCCGGCGATCCGGTACGGCCGAACCGACGGCGCCGATCTCACCAGCGGTGCGTTCAGCGGCCCCGACCAACTGCAGCGACGCGAGTCGGCGCCGTGGTCGCGGCTGGCGCTGGGTCTGGGACTGGACCCCGAGGCGTCGTTCGTCGCCGTCCTCGAGACGATCACGCGGCTGGGGCCGGCCGGCGATCGGCCGGAGCCGACCTACGACAGGCGGGCGGCCGCACGCACCATCGATGGGATACGGAAACTGGCCCTGCCGCGCGATGCCGACGATGTCTGGCCCGCCCTGACGCTCGGCGTCGCGTCGGTATCGACGGCGGCGGGGACCCACTGGGCCCCGGTTCACGGTGCCGTTATCGGCGACGACACGCTCCGGGTACGGACGCCCGCGGCGCTGTCGTCGCTGCTCGACGGTGGGACGGTGTCGGTCGCCCTCGGCGTCCCGCCGGCGGCCGTGACGGCGGCCTACCTGCTCGCCGTCAGGGACCGCCTCGAGGTCCCGGTCCAGGACTGTGGCGTCGCCGAACGCGTGTCGCTCGTCCCGACGAACGGCGGGCTCGTCCCGAGCGCCACCGAGGTCGTGATCGAGGCGGCGGTCGACGACCGCCATCCCGACTCTCGGTCGGACCGACGCGAAGCGTGGGAGTACGGCACCGAGAGTACGTCGATGGCGCTGTCGGTCGAACGGATACTCGCGACCGAGGACCCGGTACTTCCCTTTTCACCGCTCGAGCGGCCGCTGTCGGACGACCTGCAGCTGACGGGACTGGTGACGGCGGCGACGCTGTACGACCGCATCGACGACTACTGGGGGATCTCGCCCGTCGAGTGGGTGCTGGTGCCGGCGGCGGCCGAACTCGGGATCTGTGTCGTCGCGACGAACGTTCTCTACGCCGGGTTCGAGTGGCAACTCGCCAACATTCTCTTCGCGTTCTCGTCGCTGTTCGATACGGTCATCGTCGTCGACGACGACGTCTCGCCGCGGGACCTCGGCCGCGTTCTCGGCGATATCTGGGTCAAAGCACATCCGTCTCGAGACTGGATCTTCAGCGAACCGTCGGCACCGATGGCGGACCGGCCTCGGTATCGCCGGGACGGGGAGACCGGCTCCCGGCTGTACGTGAACGCGGCGTGGGACCCGCGGTGGGACGACGCGTATATCGCGCCGCGAGTCGCGTTCGACCGGTCGTTCCCGGCGTCCGTTCGCGACGACGCTCGACGGTTGTGGGACACGCGTCACGACGGGGCGGCCGACGACGAGAACCGCGACGGCGCGTAGGACGAGGAGGGCGTTTTCAGTCGATAAAAATACATATCTAAACGGATGTGCTGAAAACAGGACCGTTTACGCATGACTGACTCGATGAAACTCACCTCGGCGTAACAGTTCCCTCTACGATGTGTCTATTAGCATCGCATAATTTACCGATACTATTATATCGGAAAACGGGATCCGGGGCGGTGTATGGTGTCCAGCCACAACCTCTCGGACTACGAGGCCGAACGGGATCAGTTCTCGTGGGACGAGATCTACGCGGAAGCCGACTGGGACGCACCGACGGACCTGAACATCGCCCACGAGACCGTCGACCGACACGCCGCCGACCGCGAGAAGGTCGCGCTCTATCAGGTCGACACCGACGGCGAACTCACGAAGACGACCTTCTGGGAACTGGCCGACCGCTCGAGCCAGTTCGCGAACGTTCTCGAGGACCTCGGCGTCGAGCGCGGCGACCGCGTGTTCTCGTACATGCCACGGATTCCGGAACACTACGTGGCGATGGTCGGCACGCTGAAACGGGGAGCCGTCTGGGGGAGCGTCAACGAACGCTTCGGGCCGGACGGGATCTCGTACCGGCTCGACGACTGCGACGCGAAGGTCCTCGTGACGACGACCGACAACCGCGAGACGGTCGCGGACGCCCTGGCGGACGCACCGTCGGTCGACCACGTCATCACCGTCGACCGCGGCGGCGGCGCGCCCGCCGACGACGTCGTGTTCAACACGGCACTCGACGGTGCGAGTACGGACTATGAGGCCGCCGATACCGGCGGCGAGGACGACGCCTTGCTGTACTACACGTCGGGGACGACCGGGCTGGCCAAGGGCGTCCGACACAAGCAGCGCTGGGTGGCCGGCGTGGCGGCAACCCAGAAATACGCCGTCGACCTCCAGCCCGGCGACCTCTACTGGAGTACCGGTGACCTGGGTTGGCTGACCGGCGTAATCAACACGCTCGGGGCCTGGTACTGGGGCGCGTCGCTGTTCACCTACGAGGGCGAGTTCGATCCGGCGGAGTGGGCCGAACTGCTCGACGAGTACCCGATTACCGTCCTGTTCTCGGTGCCGACGGCCTACCGGATGCTCCGCGAAAAAGAGGAGTTACTGGCGGACGTCGACCTCGACTTACGGCACGCGCTCTCGATCGGCGAGCCGCTCAGCGCCGGCGTCGTCGAGTGGGGCGAGGACGAACTCGGCGTCACCATCCTCGACACGTACGGCCAGACGGAGACGGGCAACATGATCATCAACAACTACCCCACGATGGAGCTGCGGCCCGGCTCGATGGGCAAGCCCCTGCCGGGCATCGAGGCCGACATCGTCGACCCCGAGACCGGGGCCGTCCTCGAGCCCGGGGAGACGGGCGAGATCGCCCAGCGCGGCGACTACCCTTGCTTCTTCGCCGAGTACTGGAACAAACCGGAGAAGACCGCGTCGTGTTTCGTCGACGGCCCCGAGGGAGAGTGGTACCTCTCGGGCGACCTCGCACACAAGGACGAGGACGGGTACTTCTGGTTCGAGGGACGGGCCGACGACGTCATCCTCTCCTCGGGCTACCGGATCGGCCCGTTCGAGGTCGAGAGTTCGCTGGGCGAACACGCGGCCGTCGCCGAGGCGGCCGTCGTCCCCAAGCCCCACACGGAGCGGGGCAACATCGTGAAGGCCTACGTCGTGCCAAGCGAGGGGACGACGCCGTCCGAAGACCTCAAAGAGGACATCAGGACCCACGTGCGCGACGAACTCTCGGCCCACGAGTACCCCCGCGAGATCGAGTTCCGCGAGGAACTGCCGAAGACGGTCACGGGGAAGATCCGCCGAACCGAACTGCAAGACGACGCGGAAGAAGAGTCCGAGGCGTCGCCGTAAGCGACCCGCCCTCGAGACGCCCCGATCACGAGCGATCTATCCCACAACATGAATTTCGAATCTACCGACGAACGTGCGATGATCCGGTCGACCGCGGAGGCGGTCGCGGCCGAATACGGACCGGAGTACTGGCGAGCAAAAGAAGCGGACGGCGAGTTCGCACAGGAGTTCTGGGACGAACTCGCGGAGGCCGGGTTCCACGGCCTGTTGGTTCCGGAGGAGTACGGCGGTGCCGGCATGGGCATGCAGGAGATGGGCCTGGCGATGGAGACGCTCTGTGCCGAGGGCTGTGGCATGGCCGGGACCTGGTATCTGGTCCTTACCGCGGGGATGGCCGCCGTCGGCATCCGCGAGAACGGGACCGAGGCCCAGAAGGAGCGGTACTTACCCGATATCGCCGCCGGCGAGCGAAACTTCTCGATCGGCATCACCGAGCCCGAAGCGGGAACGAACACGCTGAACGTCGCCACGCGCGCGGAGAAAGACGGCGACGAGTACGTCCTCAACGGCAACAAGGCGTGGATCACCTTCGCCGACCGGGCGGACAACATGATCCTCGTCACCCGGACGACCCCGCGGGCGGACGTCGACCGTGGCACCGACGGCATCAGCCTGTTCATCGTCGATATGGACGACCCCGGGATCGACGTCTCACCGATCCCCAAACACGGCATCAACTACTCGAAGTCCTGTGAGGTGTTCATCGAGGACGTTCGCGTCCCCGAGGAGAACCTGCTCGGGGCGGAAGACGAGGGCTGGTGGGCGCTGCTCGATATGTTGAACCCCGAGCGCCTCGGCTTCGCCGCGGCCGGGACGGGGATCGGGAAACTGGCCGCCGACACCGCCATCGAGTACGCCACCGACCGCGAGGTGTTCGGTGCCCCGGTCGGTAGCCACCAGGCCGTCTCGTTCCCCATCACCAAGGCCTACGCGCGGATGGAAACGGCCGCGCTCATGCGCGAGAAGGCCGCCTGGCTCTACGATCAGGGCGAGGAGTGTGGCTACGAGACGAACGTCGCGAAGGCGACGGCCGTCGAGGCCGGCATCGAAGCCGTCAAGCAGTCGATGCAGGCGTTCGGGGGCTGGGGCTACGCGAAAGAGTACGACGTCGAGCGCTGGTGGCGCGAGATCAACCTCACGAGACTCGCACCGGTCTCCCAGCAGATGGCCTACAACCACATCGGCCAGGAACTCGGCTTCCCCAAATCCTACTGACCATGTTCGACAAAGTCCTCGTCGCCAATCGCGGCGAAATCGCGGTCCGCGTGATGGCAGCGTGCGAAGAACTCGGTATCGGGACGGTCGCCGTCTACAGCGACGCCGACCGCGACGCCGGCCACGTCGAGTACGCCGACGAGGCGTACAACGTCGGCCCGGCACCGGCCAGCGAGTCGTACCTCGATCAGGAGGCGATCGTCGCCGTCGCCGACCGGGCCGGCGCGGACGCGATCCACCCCGGCTACGGCTTCCTCGCGGAGAACGCCGACTTCGCCCGTCGCGTCGAAGCGACCGACGGGATCACGTGGGTCGGCCCGCCGAGCGACGCGATGGAGACGCTCGGCGAAAAGACGAACGCTCGAACCGTCATGCAAGCGGCCGACGTCCCGGTCGTCCCCGGAACGACCGAGCCCGTCGCCGACGCCGACGAAGTGCGATCACTGGGCGAGGAGTACGGCTACCCCATCGCGATCAAGGCCGAAGGCGGCGGTGGCGGCCGCGGCATGAAGATCGTCCGCAGCGAGGCCGAAGTCGATGACGCCCTCGAGAGCGCCCGACGCGAGGGCGAGGCCTACTTCGACAACGACTCGGTCTACGTCGAGAAGTACCTCGAGTCGCCCAAACACATCGAGGTCCAGGTACTCGCCGATCGGCACGGCAACGTCCGGCACCTCGGCGAGCGCGACTGTTCGCTGCAGCGCCGCCACCAGAAGGTCATCGAGGAGGCCCCCAGTCCGGCGCTCGACGACGACCTGCGCGACGAAATCGGCGAGGCCGCCCGGCAGGGCGTCCGCGAGGCCGGCTACACGAACGCCGGGACGGTCGAGTTCCTCGTTGAAGACGGCGAGTTCTACTTCATGGAGGTGAACACGCGGATCCAGGTCGAACACACCGTCACCGAGGAAGTAACCGGAATCGACATCGTCCGGTGGCAGCTCCGGGTCGCCGCCGGCGAGGAACTCGCGTTCGACCAGGCGGACGTCGAGATCGACGGCCACGCGGTCGAGTACCGCATCAACGCCGAGAACCCGGCCGCCGACTTCGCGCCGACCCCCGGAAAGCTGACGACCTACAGGCCACCGGCGAGCATCGGCGTCCGCCTCGACCACGCGGTCGCGCAGGGCGACGAGATCGGCGGCGACTACGACTCGATGATCGGGAAGCTGATCGTCAGCGGCGACGACCGCGACCACTGTCTCGAGCGCTCAAAACGCGCGCTCGAACACTTCGCCGTCGACGGCGTCCACACGACGATCCCGTTCCACCGGCTGCTGCTCGACGACGAGACCTTCGTCGCCGGCGATCACACGACGACGTATCTCGACCGGGAACTCGATGACGACGCGCTCGCGGCGGCCGTCGATCGCTGGGGCTCCGCGACGGCAACCGACGGGAACGGGTCCACGGCGACGACGACCGAGGTCACCGTCGAGGTCGACGGCCGGCGGTTCGACGTCGTCATCGAGGACGGCGTGTCGCAGGCGACGGCCGACCGCGCCGAGACGGGAGCCGCTCCCGGCGGTGGGGCCGCGGGCGGAGACGACGCCGAACTCGCCGCTGCCGGGGCCGTCACCGCCGAAATGCAGGGGACCATCCTCTCGGTCGCCGTCGAGGAAGGCGACGAGGTCGCGGCCGGCGACGTTCTCTGTGTCCTCGAGGCGATGAAAATGGAGAACGACGTGGTCGCCAGCACCGGCGGGACGGTCCGGTCGGTACCGATCTCGGCGGGCGACTCCGTCGACATGGGCGACACCCTCGTGACACTGGAGTGATACCGATGCGAGTCAAAATCACAAGCGACACGACCGACGCGCAGGCGCGGGCGATCGCCGAAGCGATGGCATCGAAGTACCGGGAGGACGTCACCGTCGTCGACGACGGCGGTGCGGAACTCGCCAGTGCGTCCGCCGACGGCGGGACCGACGAACCGGCCGACCCCGAGCCGGAACCGGAACTCGGACCGACGGCCCGCGAGGAGGCGCTGCTGGCGGAGATCGACGAGATCCTCGCGGGCGGCCCCGAGAAGTACAAAGACCAGCTGCCCGATCAGGGGAAGCTGTTCGTCCGCGACCGGATCGATCTCTGGTTCGGCGACGACTTCCTCTTCGAGGACGGGAAGTTCGCGGCGTTCGACGACTGGCATCCGGACGGTGCAAACACCGACGCGGACGACGACGACCGGCTGCCGGCCGACGGCCTGATCACCGGCGCCGCCGAGTTCGAGGGGCGAGACGTCCACTTCATGGCCAACGACTACACGGTCAAACGCGGGAGCATGGCCGCGAAGGGCGTCGAGAAGTTCCTCCGGATGCAACAACGGGCCCTGAAGACCGGGAAGCCGGTGTTGTACCTGATGGACTCCTCAGGCGGACGGATCGACCAGCAGACCGGCTTCTTCGCCAACCGCGAGGGCATCGGGAAGTACTACTACAACCACTCGATGCTCTCGGGTCGGGTGCCACAGATCTGCGTCCTCTATGGCCCCTGTATCGCCGGCGCGGCCTACACCCCCGTCTTCGCGGACTTCACGGTCATGGTCCGGGACGTGAGCGCGATGGCCATCGCCAGCCCGCGCATGGTCGAGATGGTCACCGGCGAGCAGATCGATCTCCAGGAACTGGGCGGGCCGGACGTCCACGCCGCCCACTCCGGGAGCGCGGACCTCATCGCCGACGACGAGGAACACGCCCGGAAACTGGTCGCGAAACTCATCGGCTATCTCCCGAACAACAGCGACGAGACCCCGCCCCGAACGGACGGGCAGGCACCCGCCGCCTCGCCCGAGGGGATCGACGCCGTCGTCCCCCAGGAACCCAACAAGGGCTACGACATGTTCGACGTCATCGACCGGATCGTCGACGCGGGATCGACGCTCGAGTTACGTTCGGAGTACGGGCCGGAGATCATCACCGCCTTCGCCCGGATCGACGGCCGGCCGATCGGGATCGTCGCCAACCAGCCCGCACACCGGGCTGGCGCGATCTTCCCCGATGCCGCCGAGAAGGCCGCCGAGTTCATCTGGACCTGTGACGCCTACGATATCCCCTTGCTCTACCTCTGTGACACGCCCGGCTTCATGGCCGGCTCACAGGTCGAGAAAGACGGGATCTTGGAACAGGGCAAGAAGATGATCTATGCCACCTCCTCGGCGACGGTGCCGAAACAGTCGGTGGTCGTCCGCAAGGCCTACGGCGCGGGCATCTACGCGATGTCCGGCCCCGCCTACGATCCCGAGAGCGTCATCGGGCTTCCCTCCGGCGAGATCGCGATCATGGGCCCCGAGGCGGCGATCAACGCCGTCTACGCCCGCAAGCTCGCCGAGATCGACGACGAGGACGAGCGCGAACGGATGGAGCGGGAACTCCGCGAGGAGTACCGCGAGGACATCGACGTCCACCGGATGGCCAGCGAGGTCGTCGTCGACGAGATCGTCCCGCCGAGCGACTTGCGGGAGGAACTCGAGGCCCGCTTTGCCTTCTACGAGACCGTCGAGAAGGACCTGCCCGATAAGAAACACGGCACCGTCCTCTGATTACCCTTCGAACGTTTCACAACCACCAATGACAGGACGCTACTACGAGGAGTTCGAGGTCGGCGAGACCATCGAACACGAGAAGCGACGGACGATCAGCGAACGCGACAACCAGCAGTTCTGCGATATGACGATGAACCAGCAGCCGCTGCATCTCGACGCCGAGTTCGCTGCGGAAACGCAGTTCGACGGGCGGCTGGTCAACGGGCTCTACACGATGAGTCTGGCCGTCGGACTCACGATCCCCGACACCACCGACGGCACGATCGTCGCGAACCTCTCCTACGACAACGTCGAGCATCCGAACCCGGTCTATCACGGCGATACGATCCGGGTCCAGTCGACGGTCACCGACAAGCACGAGACCAGCGACGGCGAGCGCGGCATCGTCACCATGCACGTCGAAGCGTTCAAAGTGAACGATCCGGAGGAGCCGCTGGTCTGTGAGTTCGATCGGACCGCGCTCTCGCTGAAACGCGAACACGCCGACTGACATCCCCCTCGGCGTGAACGCCGGGAAGACATCAGTCGGCGACGCCGACGATCCAGCGCCACCGCTGTTCGACGGTGCCCTCGAGGTCCGCGAGCAACTCGCGGGCCCGCGCGACGCGCTCCTCGGCGGCGAGTTTCGGGTAGAGCCGCGCCGCCATGGCCGGAATCGCGTGGAAGCGCCGCACGTCCGCTGCCGTCGTCGCGAACCGCCACGTCCCCGTCGTGACGGTGAACTCGTCGGCGAGGGCCGCTTCGACCGCATCGGCACCCGTCGGCGATCGCGACTCCCGCTCGAGGGCCGCGAAGACGTCCCGTCCGTCGGCGTCGACCCAGCCAAGCGGCGCGACGGCACCGACGACCCCACCTGGCCGCAGGACGCGGGCGGCTTCCCGCGTCGCGACCGCGGGATCCGGGACCAGAAAGAGCGACGCGGTAAACGCGACGGCGTCGAACGAGCCCGCGGCGAAGGGCAGGTGATCGAAATCGGCTTCGACCCGCGGCGCGCCCTCGAGTTCGCGCAGCATCTCGCGACTGATGTCCAGCGCGACCGTTCGCCGCGCCCGCTCGGCGAAGACGCGCGTACTCACGCCCGTGCCGGCACCGGCGTCGAGGACGGCGTCGACGGGGCCGTCCGCTTGAGCCGACAGCTCGGCGGCCAACAGCTTCGCGAGTGCGGTGAACCGACCGGTGCGTTGCTCGTAGGCGTCGTACGCGGAGACGCTCTCGTCGAAGTTCGTCCGGACGGCGGCCTTCATCACGTCCAATGGCCGGTGGGAAACACCTATTCCTATCGGTCGAGGGCTCACTCCACCTGCTCGGCACGCTCGAGGATGCGTTCGGCCTGTGCGATAAGCGGCGCATCGATCATCTCGCCGTCGACTTCGAACACGCCCGCGTCCGTCCGGTCCCGGGCGTCGAGAACGCGTTCCGCCCACTCGACGTCGTCGTCGCTCGGCGTGAAGGCGTCGTTGATGACCGGGACCTGCGCGGGATGGATCGCGATCTTCCCGTCGTACCCGAGCCGCGCGGCAAAGGCCGTTTCGTCGCGAAGTCCGTCCGTATCCGTGAAGTCCGTATAGACGGTATCGATAGCGTCGACGCCGGCGGCGCTGGCTGCGAGAACGGTCCGCTCTCGAGCGTACAACACCTCCGTTCCCTCGCTCGTCCGCGTCGCGCCGATGTCCGCCGCGAGGTCCTCGGCACCGAACAAGAGTGCGTCGGTCGCGGCGGCCGTGGCGATCTCGTCGGCCCGGAGGACGCCCGCGGCGGACTCGATCAGCGACAGGACCGGGAGATCGGCATCGTATTCGTCGAAGAGGCGCTCGACCGTTCGGACGTCGGCTGCTGACTCCGTTTTCGGGAGCATCACGCTGTCCGGACGCGGTCCCTCGAGGATCGCCTCGAGATCGGTCGCGGCCGACGTGCCGACCGGATTCACGCGAACGCAGCGTTCGGGCTCGGCCGCGCCGTCGGCGAGGACGTCGCGAACGGCCTCGCGTGCGGCCGCCTTGTCGGCCGGTGCGACCGCGTCCTCCAGGTCGAAGACGACGACATCCGCCTCGCTCGTGGCCGCTTTCCGCATGATCTCGGGTTCGTCTCCCGGGGCGAACAGAACGCTTCGGCGAACCATACATACTGTTGGTAGTTCTCCCGATTAAGCGGTGTGGTTCGTCATCCCAAGAAAAGCGGTATCGTACCGATCGCCGTCCGCTCGGTCGACCGGTCGCGAGCGAGCCCCGACTCGTCGGTTGTGGATCTGTACCAATTGGACACACCGGATCTCGTTCCGCGGTTCTTATACGCGACCCGACCAAAGCCCGGACATGTACGATCTCACGGGCTTTCAGCGTGACCTGCTGTACGTGATCGCCGGACAGGACGAGCCGCACGGACTCGCGATCAAGGACGAACTCGAGACCTACTACGAGAAGGAGATCCACCACGGGCGACTCTATCCGAATCTCGACGACGTCGTCGAGAAGGGTCTCGTCGAGAAGGGCGAACTCGACCAGCGGACGAACTACTACACGATCACGGCGCGCGGGCGGCGCGAACTCGAGGCGCGTCGGGAGTGGGAAGACCAGTACGTCGAGGCGTTGCTCTCGGAGTCGGAGTGAGAACGGCCGCTATCGCCGCATCGATATCCGGACTCAGCTCCCGGCCATCTCTCCGGACGACGGGTGCAGCGGGAACTACGCCTCGTCAAGTACTTGCCCCCACAGTCCGGGCAGCTCGTCGATGCGTTGCCAGCCGGCCGCCTCGTCGACGTCGTCGGCGACGACGGTGATCTCGTCGAAGTACTCCTCGAGGACCGCGCCCCGCTCCATCGCCAGCGGCGGCGTACAGTAGTCCTCCTCGATCCACACCGCCTCGCCGGTCGTCGGATCGAAGCGTGCGTTCTCGAGGGCCGTCGTCATCGCACGGCCGAACGGGTCCAACTGCTCGATATCGCCGTCGTCGAGCCGGTCGCGTAACTCGGGGAGTCGCTCGCGTTTCGGCCGAGCGCGCACGAATCGGTGTGCCATGTGTTTACGGATGGGTTTATCGGCGATAAACCCCGAGATCGTTCCGGTGGGTTGACCGGCGAAAGCGAGACCGTGCCGGTACCGGCGCGAGTTCTCTCATCGGTTCGTGTCGCTGTTCGGCCCGATACTGACACGACGATTATACAACCGCCTGCGCTGTCATTTCCGGGGCGACGGGAAGCGGTGGCAGTCAGTGGAGTTCCGGGTCGGTCGGGACGTTTCGACCGAGAAATTCGCGAAGGGAGTCGACGTCCGCGGTCGACGAGAGGGTCCGAAGCGCTCGAGTCGCGTCCGCGTGTTGGGCCCGTGCGTACCGACGCAGTTGCCGGTCGTCACGGACTCGGGGGCCGGGACGGGACGACACCGTGTCGGTTGCAACGTCGTCTCGGATGCGCCGTTCGACACTGCCGCCGCGTCCAACCGTTTCGAAGCGACCTCGCTGCCGGTCGTCGACAGCCGCAAGCGTCGCGCCGATATCGGCCGCACCGCGACCGAGCGCACCCGCCGTTCCGTCGACGAACGACCGGTACGCCGCCGGCGTCGGCTGCGAGTCGAAATCCGCGTCGGCGAGCGTTTCGACGAGTCGCTCCGACACGGTTGCGAGGCGCTCGATGCACGCCCCTCCCGCCGTTCCCTCGAGCGATCCGAGCATCGAATACGCTGCCGTCTGGAGGTAGTCGGCGGCCAGTAACGCCGCGTTCGACTCCCACGCCACTGCTTCGGTTCCCGGCGTGTCGAGCCTGGCTAGCAACCGTTCCCGAAGGAGCGAGTAGCCCCGGAACAGCTCCATCGCGGTCGCAGCCCGGAGTATCGACGGCGAGTCCGGCGCGTCCGTGACCGAGTTCGCGACGAGCGCGACGAGCTGTCCGTACCACCGATCGTCCCGGTCGACGACGGCCGTCCGCGCCGGCAGCAGGTAGTCGCCACGCGCGGTTTCGAGCGTCCCCTCGAGTCGCTCGTCGATCGCGTCCCGACGTTCGCTGAGCGAGAGTTCACGAGTCATCGACGGTCGGTCTCCGACCGGGTCGCGGTCATCGCGGGAACACCGACGTCCGTTTCGGACGGCACCGTCGCCGACGTCACGAGCCCGTCCCGCGTTCGATGCCTACTGTACGAACTCTCGGCTACTGCATCGGTATCCATGTCGTTCCGTGTTCCTGACTATTAACCAGTTAGTCAAAAACGTTCGGGAACAGTATCGACTCGAGAGGGGCGTTCCGGAGCCGAGATCAGACAGACTCACGTGGGGGAGTCGGAACGACCCGCGACGGGCTAACGAGCAGGTCACAACTGTTATCCGCCGCCCGACCGACACTCGAACAATGGCAAAGTCGCCAACTGAGCCGGTCTCCGACCCGAACGAGGAGATCATGCGTGCGACCTATCGCGCGCTTCGCGAACACGGATACGCCGACCTCACGATCCAACGGATCGCCGACGAGTACGGGAAGTCGACGGCCGCGATCCACTACCACTACGACACCAAAGAGGACCTGCTCGCGGCGTTTCTGGATTACGTCCTCGATCGGTTCAAAGACACCGTCCACGAGGTCGAAACGACGGATCCGGAACGGCGACTCGACAAACTGCTCGACAAACTGCTCGTCGAGCCCGAAGACCACCAGGACTTACTCGTCGCGATCCTGGAGATGCGGAGTCAGGCACCGTACAAGGACCGGTTCAGCGACCGGTTTCGGCAGAACGACGAGTACGTGCGGTACCTGCTTCGCACGGTGATCGACCAGGGAATTCAGGACGGCGTCTTCGTCGACGTCGACACCGAACACGTCGCACGCGCGCTCATGACGATCGTCGACGGAGCCCGAACTCGAGCGGTCGTACTGGACGAAGACTGTGCGCTTACAACGGCGAGACGGACCGCCGACGAGTACGTAACGAGCGTTCTTCTGGAAGACTGAGCGCGTCGATCGGTATCTGTGCCCTCAGCGATCCTCGGGCGTCGACTCTCGATCGGCGTTCTCGACCGCTCTCGTACACCAGTGACAGAACTCGAGGTCCGGATCGAGTTCGTTTCCGCAGTGGGGACAGTCAGTCGTTTCCGTCTCGGACGACGGTGACGGGGTCGTCCTCGTCTGCTGTGTGTACGCGAGCAGGTACGCGTCGACGGTACTGAGTCCCACGACAAGAAGCATCGGTGCGACGGCAAGCAGTGTCTCCGTGGTCCCGTTCCCGGCCAGCAACGTGTCGATCGCTGCCGGATCGACGAACGCGGCGGACACGCCGAACGAAACGACGATCCAGCCGAGCGCACGGCGCAGCCGTCGGAGGTACAGGTGCCCGAGCCCGGTGGCGAGCGCCGCGAGCAGTGCTGCGAGCCACGGTCGCTTCTGGGATATCGACTTGGGCATACACTTACTAACCGGTTAGTATCGCATAAGTCTTCGTTTCTCTCACACCGTCGGCCCTTCTCGGACGAGTGATCCGGAAGCCGTTCGGAACGGGCACTCAACGGGCCGTGAGGCCGACGCCGTCGGCCAGTAGTTCGTGCGAACGGAGCGCGATGTCGTGATCGGGGACGACGTGCTGGATCATCACCTCGTCGACGCCGACGCGATCGGCGAGTTGCTCTAGGAGGCCTGCAACCGTATCCGGACTCCCGGAGATCGCACGCGGCCACTCGTCGGCATCGAGCGTCGCAGGCGTCGGCTGTGGGACGCCGCCGAGTTCGTCGATGGCGTCCTCGATCGACGGTCTCGTCCCGATTTCGCCGCGTTGCATCCGCTTGTACGTCGCCTCGGCGACCGCTCGGATCCGCGCCGCCGCTTGGTCCGTTTCG
Source organism: Natrinema thermotolerans (assembly GCF_031165565.1). Classification (NCBI taxonomy): domain Archaea; kingdom Methanobacteriati; phylum Methanobacteriota; class Halobacteria; order Halobacteriales; family Natrialbaceae; genus Natrinema; species Natrinema thermotolerans. The sequence continues at coordinate 1,064,679 of NZ_CP101873.1, forward strand.
GCACAGACCGCGTTCACCGCGAGCATCCCCTGTGGCTCGTCGAGTCCGTCGGCCAGCCGCGACGACTGGAAGTGATCGCGGTAGGCCTCGAACGATCGCGTGGCGAGTTGCGGCCGAATGAACGCCGCGAAACAGTACCGGAGCCCGAGTTCACCGGCGATCGCCGCACTGGACGGACTCGAGCCGAGGACCCATGGAACCGGCTCGGCGTCGCCCGAGCGCGGTATCTCGAGGTCCGCGTAGGCGTGTCCCTCGGGATAGTCGTCGTAGAGGTGATCGACGACGGCCTTGATCTTCTCGGTGTGGTCCTCGTCGGGGTTCTGCACGCGTCGCTCCGTGCCGAGGGCGCGGTCGGCGGCCGGCGAGCCGTTCGCCCGCCCGAGACCCGCGTCGATACGGCCCGGCGCGAGCGCGTCCAGCGCGCCGAACTGTTCGGCGACCTTGAACGGGCTGTAGTGGTTGAGCAGGACCGCTCCGGAACCGAGGCGGATCGCGTCGGTTTCCGCGGCGAGATGGCCGAGCAAGACTTCGGGTGCGGTGCCCGCGATCCTGGTCGCCATGCCGTGGTGTTCGGCGACCCAGAACCGTGAGTAACCGAGCCGCTCGGCCTGTCGGGCGGCCTCGACGGTGTTCGCGTAGGCGTCGGTCGCGGTACCGTCGTCTGGGACCGGAGAGAGGTCTACGGCGGAGAGTTCCATACCGATCCTCGGAGACTGCGAGACATAACGGTTCGGTTAGCAGTACGTCTGTACGCGACCGGATGCCACCGCACCACCGTCCCCGCTGTACCGTCGTCGGAGCCGGTTCGTATCGGTGCCCAGTTCACGTCCGCCCGGTCGGACCCGTTCGCAGACATCGCTCGGGAACGGCACCCCTCCGGCGTCTGCACGGACCGGAACCCACCTGCCGGAACTGCCGTCTGTAGTCGTCGTATCGGCCGCTCGAGGCGATCGCTCGCAACTATCACGTGGAGAAAGTATATCAGTCGCAGTCCCCTCGGGTCGGATACTGAACGGAGTTTTATGAGTGAGAATACGAACGGCGGCGATCCTCCCGAAGACGCCTCGGAGCCCGCTCCGACCGACGAGCGACCCGAGGAGCCCGCCGAGCGTCAGGGAGATCGATCGTCGCCCGAGGACGAGAGCGGCCGTCGTGACAGCGCCGACGATCCGATCGACGGGGTCGACCCGTCGTCCGACGAGGACGACGACCTCGAGACGGTCGAGGACCTCGGCAGTACGGTCGAGGTCGATCCCGGCGTCGAGGTCGACGAGGAGATCGCCGAAGACGACCTTCTCGGTGGACTGAAGATCGATACCACCGAGGACATCGAGGTCCCGGATCGGCTCGTCGATCAGGTCATCGGCCAGGACGAAGCACGCGATATCATCATCAAGGCGGCCAAGCAGCGCCGCCACGTCATGATGATCGGCTCGCCAGGGACCGGCAAATCGATGCTGGCCAAGGCGATGAGTCAACTGCTGCCCAAGGAAGACCTCCAGGACGTTCTGGTCTATCCCAACCCCGACGACGAAAACGAGCCGAAAGTCCGGACCGTTCCCGCCGGCAAGGGCGATCAGATCGTCGACGCTCACAAGGAGGAAGCCAGCAAGCGAAACCGGATGCGATCGATCCTGATGTGGGTCGTCATCGCAGTGATCCTCGCCTATACGATTCTGTCGGGATCCTCGCTCCTGCTTGGCCTCCTCGCGGCGGGCGTCATCTGGTTTATCTTCCGGACGCTGGGGCAGGGCTCGGACGCGATGGTGCCGAACCTGCTGGTCAACAACGGCGATCAGCGCGTCGCGCCGTTCGAGGACGCGACGGGTGCCCACGCCGGCGCGCTGCTTGGCGACGTCCGCCACGACCCCTTCCAGTCCGGCGGCATGGGAACGCCGAGCCACGAGCGGGTCGAACCCGGGTCGATCCATCAGTCCAACAAGGGCGTGCTGTTCCTCGACGAGATCAACACGCTCGATATTCAGACCCAGCAGAAGCTGATGACGGCGATCCAGGAGGGCGAGTTCTCGATCACGGGCCAGTCCGAGCGCTCCTCGGGCGCGATGGTCCAGACCGAACCCGTCCCCTGTGACTTCATCATGGTCGCTGCGGGGAACTTAGACGCCATGGAGAACATGCACCCCGCGCTGCGCAACCGGATCAAGGGGTACGGCTACGAGGTCTACATGGACGACACCATCGAGGACACCCCCGAAATGCGGCGCAAGTACGCCCGCTTCATCGCTCAGGAGGTCGAACGCGACGGGCGTCTCCCCCACTTCACCGACGACGCCGTCGAGGAACTCATCCTCGAGGCCAAGCGTCGCTCGGGTCGTAAGAACCACCTCACGCTGCACTTCCGAACCCTTGGTGGACTCGTCCGTGTCGCGGGTGACATCGCCCGCGCCGAGGACCGAGAACACACGACTCGAGACGACGTACTCCGGGCCAAGGACCGCTCGCGCTCGATCGAGCAACAGCTCGCCGACGACTACATCGAGCGCCGCAAGGACTACGAACTGCAGGTCACCACGGACGGCGTGGCGGGCCGGGTCAACGGTCTCGCCGTCATGGGCGAGGACTCGGGCATCATGCTCCCGGTCATGGCCGAGATCGCCCCCACGCAGGGCGGCGGTCGGGTGATCGCCACCGGCCAGCTCAAGGAGATGGCCGAGGAGTCGGTCCAGAACGTCTCCGCGATCATCAAGAAGTTCTCCGACGTCGACCTCTCGGAGAAGGACATCCACATCCAGTTCGTTCAGGCCGGCGAAGGTGGTGTGGACGGCGACTCCGCCTCGATCACCGTGGCGACCGCCGTCATCTCCGCGCTCGAGGACATCCCGGTCGATCAGTCGGTCGCGATGACCGGCTCGCTGTCGGTCCGCGGCGACGTGTTGCCGGTCGGTGGGGTCACCCACAAGATCGAGGCCGCCGCCAAGGCCGGCTGTACCAAGGTCATCATTCCCGAGGCGAACGAACAGGACGTGATGATCGAAGACGAGTACGAGGACATGATCGAGATCATTCCCTGCTCGAACATCAGCGAAGTTCTCGACGTCGCCCTGATGGGCGAACCCAAGAAGGACTCGCTGGTCGCCCGGCTCAGGTCGATCACCGGCACCGCGTTCGAACAGGAGGCCGTCGGCTCCGCCAGCGGCTCGAGTCCGAGCCCGCAGTAACCGACTAACGGCGCTCGGCCGACGAAACCGCCGTCGCTTCTCAGTTTTGCCGTCCGCGTCTTCGATTCGAGTGGGGGCCGACAGTGCTTTCGATCCGATTCGCCGCGGTATCGATACGCATCGGAACCGCCGACCGGACTGCCGATGGGACACCACATGCTTGGCGAGAGACCGATCGACGGCGTTGGATTCGGCTGCGAGGACCTCGAGAACAGGTTACCGCAGGGTGTCGGCGACTGCACCGGAACGGAAACCGGCCCCTCCGTTTACACCCATACGTATGTAACCAAAAGCGACGCTATCGCTAACCGAAACATCCGCCGGCATACTTATAAAAATTACTAATCGGTTAGTTACTGGCGACACAGCTGTAGACCGGCGGCTGTCGCTGGTATCGTCGCTACCCCAACGTGGGAAACGGACACCGCAGAGAGTGATCGAACGGCGTTGCGAGAGAGGAACGGATCCGTCGTCACGGAGCAGTCTCCCGTCCGCTTCTGTAACGCACGCTCGAGGCGGCGACATCGATCTACCATCGAGTGATAACCGATAATTGAACAGTTAGTTATCGGAGACAGCGCACCGTCGGCAGGACAGTCGTCATCGACGTGGGCCGGGATAACCGCTTTACCGGCGCAGAAACGCGCTCTCGGTCGGGTCACGTCTCGGGTCAGCAACTGATCGGTGACCAACTGAGACGTTCGACTGCGAAACGCGACGCAGACCCAGCGCGACGGGGGGATCGTCGTCCGTAACCCGGTCCCAGTTCGTCCGACAGTCCGTTCTCGGGGCGATTCACTCCGCCTCGAGGAGGCACTCGCGGATGTATCGTTCGAACGCACTCCGTCCGTCCTCGAGGATGTCGTCGTCGCTGGTCACGCGCTGGGTCATCGTTCCGACGAACACGAGCTGAAACAGCGCCGCCGTCTCCTGTGGATCGACGTCCCGAAAGACGCCCTGTTCGATGCCCGACCGAATGGTGTGGGCGACGTGTTTGCGGACGAACTGATCGCTACGCGTGAAGTGTTCCCGGTAGCCCTCGTCGTGGGCCGCCTGCGCACGCAACTCGACGAGTGCCCGGGTGAAGTCGGTCCCCATCTCGGCGACACCGAGATCGAACGTTTGTTCAACGATTTCCGCGATGTGGTCGTCGGCCCCGCCCGCGCGATACGTCGGGATCTGTCCCTCGAGCTGGTCCAGCATGAACGACAGGAAATCGAGCAGGAGGTCGTCCTTGCTGTCGTAGTGGTGATACAGCAACGACTTGCTCTTCGAGAACTCGTCCCCGATCCGCTGGATCGTCAGTTCGTTGTAGCCGTGTTCACAGAGCGCGACGTAGGTCGCCCTCATAATGGCGTCTCGCGTGTCGTCCGTTTCCTCGAGAAACGGCGGAAACTGCGTCATAGCGGTCGCGTTCCCCCCGACTCAACGAGCGGCTGACAGTCGCCCCGCTCCGGTGGTTCGACTCGAGTCCCGGCGTCGCCCGCCGTCCGATCCGCTGCCGTAACAGCCTCCATCTGAGTACGACGTACCGCTGCAACGTATAAAAATTGATTGAATGGTCAACTGCAGACGCTTCCGATTCGGTCCGAGTCTCGTGTGACGGTCGGTAGCAGGACCGATCTAGAGGGAGAAAGTAGATATGTGCTGACTGAATATTCAGTTAGTACATGGCCGAAGAATCGAGGCGGGCTCCCGAGACCGGGTGGCCGACGGCCGTCGTCGGAGCGTTCTCCCGTCCGGAACGGAGAGCAGTATCGAGACGGTCGCGAACCGCGTCGGAGACACCGGCACGCGTTCGTGTCCCGACGGAACAACTGTCGGACCGGCCGACGTGGACCCGCCGCCCGATCGCGGCCGCGAGTCCGGTGGGTCGCGGTCGGTCCCGATCGGGATCGCGTCGTCCTGACGCCACGACGGTTCGCGGAGGGAGGAACGGCACATGAGTTGGATCGACCGGATCGCCGACGGCGTCACGGAACACAGTCGGGTCGTAATCGCCGTCATGCTCGTTCTCACGGTCGTCGCGGGCTCCGGGGCCGGCATGATCGAGCAGTCCTCGTCGCTCGATCAGTTCCAGAGCGACACCGAAGAAGCACAGAAACTCGAGTACGTCGAGCAGAACTTCTCGACCGGGCAGGAGAACACGTCGGCGGCACAGGTGATCGTCAGGGGTGACAACGTCCTCTCCCAGGAGTCGCTGGTCGAGACGCTTCGACTCCAACAATCGTTCCGCGAGAACGAGACGGTCTCCGGGACGCTCGTCGACGACCGGCCGACGGTCGGCGCGGCGAACCTCGTCGCGATCTCGTCGCTTACCGCCGACCAGCAGCGCGAACTCGAGGCGACGGCCGCGGAGTTCGAGGAACTGAACGCGACCGTCCAGGCGGAACGCACCGCCGTGGCAGAACGGAGCGCGGCGCTGAACGCGACACGGGTGGAGCTTCGCGGGGCGCTCGAGACGCTTCGGGCCGATCCGTCGGCGTCGCCGCGTGAACAGTTCGCAGCGGTCGACGAGAACTCGTCGGTCGACCTGAACGAGACGCAGTACGCGACGTTCAACGAATCGGCACAGCGCCTTCGTGCCGCCGAGAACGAGTCACGGATCGACGCGGCGTACCGCCTCGGGACGCAGGGCGTCCTCGAAGACGAGTACGCGGCCCTCGACCGGCGCAGTGCGGCCCTCGAGTCACAGAGCGAGCGACTCCAGTCGCTCGGCGCTGAACTGTCGGCCGAGCAAGCCGCCCTCGAGAACGCAACCTCACCGACGCTGCCCGAACAGATCGATGCGCTCGAGTCGATGAACGCCACCGAGTACGAGCGCGCCCTCGGTGCCGTCCTGAGCGAGGACTCGTCCGGTCGAACGAGCGGTCTGGCCTTCATGCCGACGAGCTACGACGCCGGATCGACGAGCGCGAACGCGACGATGCTGCTGGTCACCCACCAGACCGAGGGTGATGGCGGCCAGGGCGGAATGGCCTCCGACGCGCTCGTCGACGCGCAACTGGCCATGCAGTCCATCGCCACCGACGCGTTCGAATCCGACGGTGCCGACGTCATCGTCTTCGGCGGCGGCATCATGGGCGAGGAGATCGACAATTCGATGGGCGACAGCCTCGCGATCGTCGGGCCGCTCGCGCTGCTGTTCGTCGTCGTCGCCCTGATCGTCGCGTACCGCGATCTTCTCGATATCCTCCTCGGCCTGTTCGGCATCGCCGCCGTCTTGCTCTGGACGTTCGGCTTCATGGGCTGGACCGGAATCGACTTCAACCAGATGTTCATCGCGGTTCCGGTCCTGCTGATCGGGCTCTCGATCGACTACGCGATCCATATCTTCATGCGCCACCGCGAACAGCGGCAGGCGGGCGGCGCGTACGGTGCCGACGACACGCGCGGCTCGATGGGGACCGCGCTGGCCGGCGTCGGCATCGCGCTCGTGTTGGTGACCGCGACGACGGCGATCGGCTTCCTCTCGAACCTCACGAGTCCGGTGCCACCGATTCAGGACTTCGGCATCGTCAGCGCCGTCGGGATCACGGTCGCCCTGCTCGTGTTCGGCGTCCTGATTCCGGCGCTCAAGATCGAACTCGACGAGTTCCTCGAGAGCCGCGGCTTCGACCGGAAAAAGCGCGCGTTCGGGACCGGCGGCGGGCGGTTCAGCCAGCTCCTGTCGACCGGTTCGACGGCGGCACGCCGGATCCCGATCGTCGTCATCCTGCTCGCGCTTCTCGTGAGCGCTGGCGGTGCCTACGGCGCGACGCAGGTCGATACCAGCTTCAGCCAGGAGGACTTCATCGCGGAGGACCCCCCGGCGTGGACGGACGACCTCCCCGAGCCGTTCAAACCCGGCGACTACTCGATGAAGGAGAACCTCGAGTTCGTCAACGAGAACTTCGTTCGGGAGGATTCACAGGCACAGATTCTCGTGGAGGGCAACGTTACTGATCCGGCGACGATACAGCGGCTCGAGGCGGCCGAACGCGAGGCCGCCAACAGCTCCGTCGCCGCCACCCTCTCGAGCGGCGAGGCCGACGTCCGAAGTCCGATCGGGACGATGCAGCAGGTCGCACGCGAGAACGAATCGTTCAACGCGACGCTCACCGCGGCGGATACCGACGGTGACCGCGTCCCCGACCGGAACCTCGAGCAGGTGTACGACGACCTGTTCGCGGTCGCCCCCGACGAAGCGAGCGGCGTCCTCCACCGGACCGCGGACGGTGACTACGAGGCCGCCCGACTGGTTATCTCGACGAGCGGCACCGCGGCCATGAGCGACGTCACGACCGAGATGCGATCCATCGCGGACGGGATCGACGGAAACGGGCTCGAGGCCACCGCGACCGGGCAGACGATCCTGTTCGACATCATCCAGGACCAACTCATGGACACGGTCATCGAGAGCCTGCTGATCACCCTCGTGGCCGTCTTCGCCTTCCTGATGATCGCCTACCGGCTCACGAAAGGCAGTGCGACCCTCGGTGCGGTGACGCTGTTGCCGGTCGTGTTCAGCGTCTCGTGGATTCTCGGGACGATGTCCCTGCTCGAGATCCCGTTCAACGTCATGACGGGGATGATCACGAGCCTCACGGTTGGGCTCGGCGTCGCCTACAGCATCCACATGAGCGAGCGCTACAGCCTCGAGTTGGAGCGGACCGGCTCCGTCTGGGAGGCAATGTCCCGGACGGTCACCGGCACTGGCGGTGCGTTGCTCGGCAGCGCCGCGACGACCGTCGGCGGCTTCGGCGTCCTCGCGTTCGCCATCCTCCCGCCGCTCCAGCAGTTCGGGATCATCACGGGGCTGACGATCGTCTACGCGTTCCTCGCGAGCGTCCTCGTCCTCCCGAGCCTGCTCGTGGTCTGGACGCGGTATCTCGGGCCGGACGTCTCGTTCGACGCGCCGAGTGACTCGCCCGCACCCACGGCCAGCGACGGCGGCCAGCCGACGGACCGAGTCGAGGAGTAACCCGGTCCCGTTCCGCCGTTCGATCCTCGCTCGAGCGACGTGGAACACGGACCGGACCGATTCCGTTCTACCTGTTTGCTACTCAGGCGATCAAAAAGAATCGCGGGACCCGTCCCAGCTTCGGCGCTACTCGTTTTCCGGGTTGCTCGGGTGGTACTCGGTGTCGTACTCCCCCGGGCTGTCGTCGACGCGGTCGGGGTTGAGTCGGCCCGACAGCAGCATGAAGTCGACCAGCGTCAGCGCGAGCATCGCCTCGACGACGGGGACCCCACGCGGCGGGAGGACGGGATCGTGGCGGCCGATGACCTGCTCCTCTTTTATTTCGCCGGTCTCCCAGTCGGCGGTCTGCTGGGACTTCGGGATCGAGGTCGGCGCGTGCAGCGTCACCTCGCCATAGATCGGTTCGCCGCTCGAGATGCCGCCCTGAATCCCACCGTGGTCGTTCTCGACTGGGACCGGGTCGCCGTCCTCGCCGAACTCCCAATCGTCGTTGCGCTCCTTACCGGTCCACTCGCGGGCCTCGCGCCCGAGGCCGAACTCGAAGGCCGTCGTGGCGGGCACCGCCATCATTGCCTGGCCGAGTCGCGCGGACAGCGAGTCGAACCGCGGCGCACCCAGCCCGACGGGGACGCCCTGTGCCTCGAAGTAGATGCTGCCGCCGATGGAATCGCCTTCCTCCTGATACTCTTCGATCCGCTCTTGCATCCGCTCGGCGGTCTCGGGGTGGGCACAGCGGACGTCGTTTTCCTCCGAATGTTTCTTGATCTGGTCGAAGCTCACTTCGGGCGCTTCGATGTCGTCGATCTGGTTGACGTGGGCCTTGAGTTCGATCCCCTCACGCTCGAGGAGTTTCTTCGCGATTGCGCCCGCAGCGACCCAGTTGACGGTCTCGCGGGCCGACGAGCGACCGCCGCCGCCCCAGTTGCGCGTCCCGAACTTGGCCGAGTAGGTGAAGTCGCCGTGGGAGGGCCGTGGCGCGGTGATGAAGGGCTCGTACTTGCCCGAGCGGGCGTCCTTGTTCTGGATGACCAGCCCGATCGGCGTCCCCGTCGTGTAGCCGTCCTGAATCCCCGATTTGATCGAGACGTCGTCGGGCTCGCCCCGAGACGTCGTGATCATCGACTGGCCCGGCTTGCGCCGATCGAGGTCCGCCTGAATGTCCTCCTCGGAGAGTTCGAGGCCGGCGGGACAGCCCGAGACGGTACAGCCCATCGCTTCCCCGTGGCTCTCGCCGAACGTGGTCACCTGAAAGAGGCGACCGAAGCGGTTGCCGTTCATTACCACGTCCTCGGGGACCGGGCCACTTAGCCCTGCAGGGTTCGGCCACGGCCGGCGGGCCGCCGCTGCCCGAGCAGTCGGCAACAGTTTGCGGAAGTCGAAGCCGTTCCGTTTCGGACCGGCCTCGTGTATGAAAGCGTCCGGATATGTACCCGAAAGCATGCGACAGCAGTGCGGGACTGCGGTCGAGTCGATCCCGACGGTCCGATGTAATCACGCTTATACAGCTCAGCGAGAAAGTCGCCGGTAGAGTACATGCGCTGGCAGTACCGGACGACGGTCCTCGGCCTCTGTCTGCTCGCGTTCTTCGTCACGTACTTCGCCCGGATGGCGATCAGTCCGGTCGTTCCGTTCATCGTCGCGGACTTCGCCGTCTCGAACACGGCGATCGGGTTCGCGCTGACGGGGATGTGGCTCGCCTACGGCCTCTCGCAGTTCCCCAGCGGCGTCCTCAGCGACCGCTACGGGGAGAAGCCGGTGATCCTCGTCGCCGTCGGCGGGACCGTGATCGCGAGCGTGTTGCTCGCGTTCTCGCCGATCTTCGCCGCCTTCGTCGTTTTCGCCGTTCTCCTCGGCTCGGTCGCGGGGCTGCACTACGCCGTCGCGACGACGCTGCTCTCGCGGACCTACGACGAACTCGGCCGCGCGGTCGGGATCCACTCGATCGGCGGCCCGCTGGCCGGGCTCGTCGCCCCCGTCGGGGCGGCGTGGGTCGGGGTCCGGTTCGGCTGGCGGCCGGCGCTCGCGCTCACACTCGTCGTCGGCCTGCCGGTCTTCGTCCTCTTCGCGTGGCGGATCCGCCCGACCGAACCGCGGCGGCCGGACCAGCCGATGCGGGAGCGGTTCGAACTCGCCACCCTGCTCGAACTGGTCTCGCGGCCGGCGGTCGCCTTTACCCTCGCGATCGCCATGCTCGGTACCTTCATCGTCCAGGGGTTGCTTACGTTCCTGCCGACGTTTCTCGTCGAACACCACCGCTACTCGGCGACGCTCGCCGGAACCGCCTTCTCGGCCTTCTTTTTCGTCCGGACCGTCGGCCAGTTCGCCGTCGGCGAACTCTCCGATCGATACGGCCGCGACCTCGTGATCGGCGCGTCGCTGTTTGCCGGATCGGTCGGCCTGTTCGGCCTCGTCGTCGGCGGGAGCCGCGCCACTGTCGGCATCGCCGTTCTCGCAGCCGGCCTGGGCTCGAGTTTCTTCGCGGCGATCGATCCCCGGTTTCTCGACCAGTTCGGCGACACCGAACGCGGGGCCGGCTTCGGGCTCGTCCGGACGTGCTACACCGTCGTCGGCTCCGCCGGCTCGGTCGGCGTCGGCCTGCTGGCCGACCTGTTCGGCTGGGGCGCGGCGTTTGTCGTTCTCGGCGGGCTGTTTTCGATCACGTTCCTCGCGCTGGCCGTGAACTGGGCGTTTGGACTCGGCTATTGACCGCGAGCGCAGCGACGGGTCGTCGGTCGTCGGGGGTCCGTCTCGCACCCCGCGTATAATTCGAATACGTTATGGAAATCCGTGCTAGCACGTATCCATCTATCTATATATACTCGAGTGACCGTCTAGGAAGTAGGAAGTATTCTTCCGTTACCATGACTGCATCCCCCATCTCTACAGACGCTCGCAACACGTTCGAAAGCACCGTCGGCGGCTACACGGTCGGCGGTCGCGCCCACAGCCTCTCGGCCTGGTTCGTCCTCTCGCTCCGGCTCATGATGGGCTGGGCCTTCGCCTACTCCGGGTTCACCAAGCTCGTCGCGGCCGAACCGTTCAGCGCCGGCGGCTACCTGACCAACGTCGCCGCGACCAACGGCAACCCCCTCGCCGGCCTCTTCGCCTGGATGGGCTCGACGCCGTGGTTCGTCGAGTTCGCGAACGTCGCCGTCCCGTGGGGCGAACTCCTGATCGGCCTCGGCCTGCTCGTCGGCGCGCTCGTCCGCCTCGCGGCGTTCTTCGGCGCGCTCATGATGCTCATGTTCTACTTCGGGAACTGGGACATCGCCCACGGCGTCATCAACGGCGACTTCGCCTACATGCTCGTGTTCCTCGCCGTTGCCGCCTTCGGCGCCGGCCGCATCCTCGGCCTCGACGCCTGGATCGAAAGCTACGATCTCGACGGCGAGACGTTGCTCGAGCGCTATCCCCGACTCGAGTACCTCCTCGGATAGACAACTTCGTGCTGTTCTCCTGCTGTCGCTGTACTCGATTGTACTACTCGAAGCCGGCTACGACTCACTCGTGGACGGAACACCGCGATAGATTTTGAGCAAACGATCAGCTCGAGCGGCTCAGGGCAGTTCGAACTCGATCGCCGCACCCTGGCGCGACCACCTTTTGTCTCGCTCGTCGCTCGCTCACGGATCGCTTTGCTCCCCGTTCGCGTTCTGCGGTTCTCGCTCGCAAAATCTGGGCCAAAAAGCCTAGTCGACTCGTCTCAGGGCAGTTCGAACTCGATCTCCGCACCCTGGCGCGACCACCTTTTGTCTCGCTCGTCGCTCGCTCACGGATCGCTTTGCTCCCCGTTCGCGTTCTGCGGTTCTCGCTCACTTCGTTCGCTTCAAACCGCACGCTCCTCGCTCGCAAAATCTGGACCAAAAAGCCTAGTCGACTCGTCTCAGGGCAGTTCGAACTCGATCGCCGCACCCTGGCCGAAGCCGACACACTCCGTCGCGATACCGCGCTCGACGCCCTCGCGGTTCATCTCGTGGACCAGCGTCACCGGGAGGCGCGCGCCGGAACAGCCCAGCGGATGGCCGATCGCGATCGCGCCGCCGTTGACGTTCAGTTGATCGTCCGGAATGCCCAGTTCGCGCTGGGAGTACAGCGTCTGGCTGGCGAAGGCCTCGTTGATCTCGACCAGCCCGTAGTCGTCGATGTCACGGCCCGCGCGCTCGAGCAGTCCCTCCGTCGCGGGGACCGGCCCGACGCCCATGACCGTCGGGTCGACGCCAGCGACGTAGCTAGTCCCGACTTCGGCGAGGACCTCGAGGTCGTTCTCGTCGGCGAACTCCCGGCTGGTCAGCATGACGCCGGCCGCACCGTCGGCGATCTGGGACGCGTTGCCAGGTGTGACCGTGCCGTCCTCCTTGAACACCGTCGGGAGTTCGGCGAGCTTCTCGGGGGTCGTCCCCGGACGGAGCCCCTCGTCCTCGTCGTGGACGCCGTCCTCGGTCTCGATCGGGACGATCTCGTCGTCGAACTTGCCCGCCTCGGTCGCTTCGACCGCGCGCTGCTGGCTGCGCGCGCCGTACTCGTCCTGTTCCTCGCGACTGATGTCGTATTTCTCGGCGACCTTCTCGGCGGTCATCCCCATCTGGAGGTTCCGCATCCCGTACTCCTCGTCGAGTTTCGGATACATCTCGCCGCTGTCGGCCGCGCCCATCTTCACGCGGCTCATGCTCTCGACGCCGCCGGCGATGACCGCCTGATGGCGGCCCGCGGCGATCGAGTCCGCGGCGCTGATGATCGCCTGCGCCGAGGAGGCACACTGGCGGTCGACCGTTGTCGCCGGGACCGACTCGCCCAGCTCGGAGAACAGTGCGATCTGACGTGCGATGTTCGTCCGCTGCTCGGAGCGTTGCTGGGCGCAACCCCACATCAGATCGTCGACGTCGTCGCCCTCGACGCCGGTCTCCGCAAGCATCTCGTCGACCAGCGGAATCGAGAGGTCCTCGCTCCGAACCTCCGCGAGGGCTCCGTCTTCTTTCCCCTGTGCGGTCCTAACAGCGCTAACGATTACCGGCGTATTGCCTGACATTGTATGCCATCATTTTTCCTGGGGATAAATAGCTACCCTTGGCGGAAGATAACGTGGGTCTCGAATCGTCGATGGCTGGCGTCGGCTACGCCCGTCGCTCGAGCGCGACGCCTACCTCCTCGAGCAGGTCGAAGAAGCCGGGGAACGAGACGTCGACGTGGTCGGCTCCCTCGATCGTGGTCTCGCCGTCGGCCGCGAGGCCGGCCAGTGCCAGCGCCATGATGATCCGGTGGTCGTCGCGACCGGAGACGGTCGCACCCTCGAGCGTCGAGTCCCCGCCGTGGACCGTCAGTGAGTCGCGCTCCTCAGTGGTCTCGACGCCCATCTTTCCCAACGCCTCGGCCATCGCACTCACGCGGTCGGTCTCCTTGTAGCGGACGTGTTCGGCGTTCGTGATCTTCGTGTCGCCGTCCGCGACCGCCCCCAGCGTCGCGATCGTCGGCAGGAGGTCGGGCGTGTCCTCGACGTCGACCTCGATCCCGGCGAGCGGGGCGGCTGCGACGTCGATCGTCCCCGACTCGCGGTCCCAGTCGACGTCGGCACCCATCCGCTCGACGATCTCCACGATTGCGGTGTCTCCCTGTGCGCTGGGATGCGCGCCCTCGATGCGGATCCCCTCGCCGTCGGCGGCGATCGCCCCCGCAGCCAGCGGGTACGAGATCGACGAGAAGTCGCCGGGAACGGCGTACTCCCCGCCCGTGGGTGCGTAGGACTGGCCGCCATCGACCGCAAAGCCGTCCTCGGTGTGGCGGGCGTCGACGCCGAAGTCGTCGAGGACCTCGAGCGTGATGTCGACGTAGGGTGCGGACTTGAGTTCCGTCTCGAGGTCGATCGCGAGCCCCTCGTCGGTGACCGCACCGGCCATCAACAGGGCGGTGATGTACTGCGAGGAGACGTCGCCCGGGATCGACACCTCGCCGCCCGACAGCGGGCCGGTGACGACCAGCGGGGCCTGCCCGTTCCCGCGAGTGCTGTCGGCCGTCGCGCCGAGATCGGCCAGCGCCTCGAGCAGTGGCCCCTGGGGCCGCGAGCGAAGCGACTCGTCGCCGGTCAGGACGGTGGTGCCGTCGGCCAGCGCCGCGGCCGCGGTGACGAGTCGCATCGTCGTCCCGCTGTTCGCGCAGTCGACGACGTCGGCCGGCACGTCGGGCCGGCCGTCGAAACCGTCGATCTCGAGACGGCCGTCGTCGCCGCGGTCGACGTCGCCGCCGAACAGGCCGACCGCGCGGGCCGTCGCTCGCGTGTCGGCACTCCAGAGCGCGTCGCGGACGGTCGCGCTGTCGGCGTAGCCCGCCGCGAGGATCGCCCGGTGGGTGTAGCTCTTCGAGGGTGGTGCCCGCGCCGTGCCGGCGACGCTCGAGGGGGAGATGGTGACGTTCATGGTCACCCTGTGGCGTGGCCCCGTCTTACCGATACCGATCTCACGAACAGCCGATCGACGCCGTAATTTCGCGCAGTGGGTCGTCCGTGACCAGACTCGAGACTTCGTAGCTCACGTCCTCGCAGTCCCAGAAGAAGCTCTTGACGCCGCCGTCCCGGAAGTACGTTGTCTGCCCGTCGACCTCGGTTCGCTCGAGGCTGTCGAGCGACGGATCGAACCGCCCCTCCTCGCGGACGACGACGAAGAGTTCCCGGGCGACGACGTTCGGATCGTCGTACCACAGCGTCGTCGTCACGCCGCCGTACCGTTCCTTTCGCTCGACGACCGTGATCCGGTCCAGTACGTACGACCCCGGGAGATCGGGATCGGGTAGATCGTAGGGAACGGTGTCCGCGGCCGCATCGCGGGAGCGGAAGATCCCCGCCGGTTTCGAGCCGTCGCTGACGACCTCTGCGTCGGCCGGGGGTTGGTACGTAAACGTCTCCGGGTCGATGCCGTCGTCGATCGCGAACTCCTCGTACGTGACCGTCTGCGCGTACAGCGTCTCGCCGTCGTCGCTGACCGCGTTTCGTTCCTTGATCGGGTAGCGGGTCTCGTCGTCGATCCAGATCGTCCGGGAAACGTCCAACTCCCCGAGTTTGGCGGCGCTCACCGGAACGCTGTAGGTCGTGTCCCCGACGACGAGGTCGATGGAGGTCCTCTCGTCCTCGAGCGGCGGCCGCGTCTCGATGACGTGTGCCTCCCGCCCGTCGACCGGTTCCGTCCCGGCGTAGCCGAGTCGATACTCCTCGAGCAGGGCCTCGAGTACCCGCAGCGTCCGATCCGTGTCGGTCTTAGTCCCGTGGAACTGGAGTTCGACGATCCCCGTCGACGGGTTGTACTCCCACGTCTGCGCCCGGTTCGTCACGCTGACCGAGCCGACGGGCACGTCGTCGTCGGTCGACTCGAGGACTTCGATACGCTGTTTGGCCGGTGGCTCGCGGGCGATCCGTTCCGTCCGCGTATCGGTTTCGGCCGGCGTTTCGATCGTCACCGACCGACGAGCTCGGAGCGCCGACATGTGGCGACGCGCGTCGACCGCGTCCCGAACGATCTCCGCGCCGGAGGGGGACTCGTCACTGCTCGGATAGCTGATACAGCCGGCGAGTACAACCCCGGTTCCTGCCGCCAAAATCCGACGCCGGTTCATACGCGGGGGATTGCCACGTTTAGTCATAAGTTTGCGGGTTCGAAACGTTATCCAACCTCGATCCGCGGGATTATGTGGCCAGCTGTCATCGATCCGAATATGAACGTCGACGTGAATCTCGCCCCGCTGCGCGAGCATCTCGCCGCCGAAGGAGCCGACGGCTACCTGATAGACGACGACGCATCGGATGCGGACCAGCGGTACGTCTCGGGCTTTACCGCACCGGATCCCTACCAGACGCTCGTTACCGCCGATGGCGTCCACCTGCTCGTCTCCGGCCTCGAGTACGGACGCGCCGCCGCCGAGGCGAACGCGGACTCGGTCAGCCGCCGCGCCGCCTACGACTATCAGCGGCTGGTGGCCGAACACGGCCAGTACGAGGGCAAACTGCGGACGCTCGCGGCCTTCCTCGAGGACCACGGCGTCGACGCGCTCGCGGTCCCGCGGACCTTCCCGACGGGGACCGCCGACGGCCTGCGCGAGCAGGGGATCGCAGTGACGGTCGAACCCGAGGGGATCGTGACGGACATCCGGGCGACGAAAACCGAGTGGGAAGTCAAGCGGATCCGGGCGAGCCAGCGGGCGAACGAGGCCGCGATGGCGCGGGCCGAGGAACTGATCGCCACCGCCGACATCGAGGACGGCACGCTCGTTCACGACGGCGAGCCCCTGACCAGCGAACGCGTCACGGAGGAAATCGAGGTCACCCTGTTGCGCCACGGCTGTGCGTTAGACGAGACCATCGTCGCCTGCGGGGCCGACGGCGCGGACCCACACGACCGGGGCAGCGGGCCACTCGAGGCCGACGAGTTGATCGTGATCGACATCTTCCCGCGGGACAAGGAGACGGGCTACTTCGCGGACATGACCCGCACCTTCGCCCGCGGCGACCCCGGCGAGGAGGCCCGACGACGCTACGAGGTCACCCGCGAGGCCTACGAGGCCGCCCTCGAGACGGTCGCGGCCGGCGTGACCGGAGCCGACGTTCATACAGCGGCCTGCGACGTGATCGAGGACGCAGGCTACGAGACGCTGCGAAGCGACCCCAATACCGAGACCGGCTTCATCCACAGCACCGGCCACGGGGTCGGACTGGACATCCACGAGCAGCCAAGCGTCTCCCCCTCCGGCGGCGACCTCGAGCCCGGCCACGTGATCTCGATCGAACCTGGCATCTACGACCCCGCGGTCGGCGGCGTCCGCATCGAGGATCTCGTCGCCGTCACCGAGGACGGCTACGAGAACCTCACCGAGTATCGGATCGGGCTCGAGCCGACGACCGACACCCGATAGCCGACACCGGAGAGAAACTTGCACGCAAGCCCGAAGGCGCGAGCGCAGGGCCGAGGATTAGCGAGCGACGAACATCGGCGAGTACGCAGGCGTCTTCTCGGGAAAAATGATCGTCTTCGAATCGCGGGTAGTATTCGCCCGCGTCGTCGCCGCTGGCGCTATTCGACCTGGATGTCGGCGACCATCGTCGTCGGGTGGACCTCGCAGATGTACGTGACCATCTCGCTGCTGGCCTCGAACTCGAGCCACTGATCTTCGGGTTCGGTGACCCGCTCGGTCGCGAGGTCGTCGACGACCTCGTCGTTCTCGTCGTAGATCGCGATGTTGTGTTCGGCGCCATCGCCGGTCGTCCAGCCGATCTCGTAGGTTTCCCCCTCTTGGAGGATGAGCGTCGGGTTCTCCTCGTCAGCGATCGCGTCGGGCGCGATGCCGACCCAGCCGGACGTCTGTCCGTCGAACTCGATCTGGGTCTCAGGATCGATCTCGATGCCGCCACCACCGTCGCCGTTGCCGTTACCGTTGCCGTTGTCACCACAGCCGGCGATAAACGCCGTCGATGCTGCGGCACCTGTCAGCTCGAGCATCCGCCGTCGGGACACTGCCCCATCTCGTGTCATCATGTTCGCCTTGGATCGAGTGGGAATAACTGGCATGATGATTCCGGACGAATGAGAACGTCGCCCCGGACGACGCCCGAACTCAGCGATAGCCGTCGTCGTCCGGCCCGCGAGCCGCGTCGATCCGCTCGAACTGCTCGTCGGACAGTTCGAGCTCGACCGCGCCGATGTTCTCCTCGAGTTGGGCGGGCGTCCGCGCACCGACGATCGGGACGCAGGTGAAGCGGTCCTGCTCCATCAGCCACCGCAGCGATACCTGTGCCGGCGTGGCGTCGATCTCGTCGGCGACGCCCTCGACGGCCTCGAGGACCTCCCACGCGGTATCGCTCGTGTAGCGGTCCTCGAACAGGTCCGTCAGACTCCCGCGAGCGCCGTCGGGCGCGATCACAGTGCCGTCGTCGGCCCGCTCGTACTTCCCGGTGAGGAAGCCGCCGGCCAGCGGCGAGTACGGACAGACCGCGATGTCCTGATCCGCACAGACATCGAGGTAGTCGCTCACGTCGTCCGTGTCGGCAGCGTTGAACATCGGCTGGGTCACGTCGAAGCGCTCGAGCCCTTCCGCGTCGCTTTTCCACAGCGCCTTGGTGAGCTTCCAGGCGGCCATGCTCGAGGCCCCCAGATAGTGGACTTTCCCCTCGCGGACGAGTTCGGTCAGCGTCCGCATCGTCTCCTCGATCGGCGTCTCCTCGTCCCAGCGGTGGATGTAGTACAGGTCGAGGTAGTCGGTGTCGAGTCGCTCGAGCGTGCCCTCGATCTGGGCCCGGATGTGCTTGCGCCCGAGGCCGGAATCGTTCGGCCCCGGCTCGCCCCGGCCGTCGAAGGGGAAGTAGACCTTCGAGGCGAGTACGAGATCCTCGCGGTCGACGTCCTCGCGGTCCGCGAGCCACTCGCCGATCCAGCGCTCGCTTTTCCCGTTGGGATCGCCGTAGACGTTGGCCGTATCGATGAAGTTGATCCCGTGGTCCCAACAGGCATCGAGCAGGTCGTGGGCCTCCTCGCGGTCAGTCTCCACGGTGCCGTCGCTTTCCTTCCCGAAGCGCCAGGTGCCAAAGCAGAGCTTCGAAACGGTCGTTCCGGTATTGCCGAGCCGAGTGTACTCCATGGACGTGGGTTCGCCCGCCGAGTGCAAAACGCATGGGGAAGCGGCGAACGGCGGTCGCTCGAGCGCGTCGGCGATCCGACGAACGCGTTCCCGATGACCGGTCGACCGACGCGTTTACTGCCCGGAAGTCGCTCCCGGTTTCCGAAGCTACAAACCGCTCGACAGTCACTACCCGGTGATGAATCACTGGTGGCGGCGGATCGTTCTCTCGCTGGTCGCC
Source organism: Natrinema thermotolerans (assembly GCF_031165565.1). Taxonomy (NCBI): domain Archaea; kingdom Methanobacteriati; phylum Methanobacteriota; class Halobacteria; order Halobacteriales; family Natrialbaceae; genus Natrinema; species Natrinema thermotolerans. The sequence continues at coordinate 1,083,649 of NZ_CP101873.1, forward strand.
GTCCTCGTACTCGTTCTCGTCTACGCCGGGCTCTATCAGTTGGGGATGGCCGCCTTCGAGGGAGAGACGAAGACGTACGCGCAGTCGATCCAGGCCGTCATCGAGTCGCTGACGACGGCCGGGTTCGGTGGCGACGCCCCCTGGGAGAGTACCGCGATGAACCTCTTCGTGATCGGGATGAACCTCACGGGCGTCCTGCTGGTCTTTCTGGCCCTGCCGCTGATCGTCGTCCCGCTTTTCCAGCAGGCCCTCGAGGACCGGCCGCCGGAGTCGACCGACCTCACCGACCACGTCGTCATCTGTTCGTACACGCCGCGCTCGGACGTCCTCGCGGGTGAACTCGAGGCGGCGGGCGTCCCATACGTCTTCGTCGACGACGATGCCGAACTCGTCGTCGACCTCAACAACGAGGGGACCAACGCTATCTACGGCGCACTCGACCAGGAGGAGACGCTACGGGCTGCAAACGCCGAGCGGGCCGACGCGCTCGTCACCGACATCGACGACGAGACCAACGCGATGGTGATCCTCACAGCGCGGGAACTCTCGAGCGACCTCACCATCGTCAGCGTGGTCGAAGACGACGAAGTCGCGAGCTATCACCGCTACGCCGGAGCCGACGAGATCGTCCGGCCGCGTCGGGTGTTGGGCCAGAGCCTCGCGACGAAGGCGACGACGACCGTCTCGGCCGAACTCCGGGACACGATCGAACTCAGCGAGGACCTCGCGGTGACCGAACTGCTCGTCCAGGACCACAGCGACCTGGTCGGCCAGACGATCCCCGAATCAGGCGTCCGCGACCGGATGGGGATCACCGTTATCGGCGCGTGGTTCAACGGCGAGTTCGTCCCCGTTCCCGGCTCCGAAAACGTGATCGACGGCAACACGATCCTGCTCGTCGCGGGCCGTCGCGACGACCTCACGGAGCTGAAATCGCGGACGGTGTCGGCGCTGCGGCACAACCCGGACCGCGTCGTCGTCGGCGGCTACGGCGTCGTCGGCCGGACTGCCGTCGAGACGCTGGCGTCCGGGGGCGTCTCGACGGCCGTGGTCGACCTCGAGGAACAACCCGGTGTCGACATCGTCGGAAGCGTCACCGACGAGGCGGTCCTCGAGACCGCGGACGTCGACGACGCCCGGGCGGTCATTCTGACCCTCGACGACGACTCGACGTCGATCTACGCGACGCTGGTCCTCGAGCAGGTCGCCCCCGACGTCGAGATCATCGTCCGGGCGAACGAGACCGAGAACATCCCGAAGTTCTACCGGGCGGGCGCGGAGTACGTCCTCTCGCTGTCGACGGTTACCGGCCGGATGCTCGGGTCCATCCTGATCGAGGACGAAGAGATCCTCACGCCGGAGACCCAGTTCGAACTCGTCAGGACGACTGCCCCACAGCTCGCCGGGCGGAGCCTCGGCGACGTGGACCTGCGGGCGCGGACCGGGTGTACCGTCGTCGCGGTCGAACGCGGCGAGGACCTGCTGACCGACCTCGGGCCGGAGTTCGTCGTCCGCGAGGACGACATGCTGATCGTTGCGGGAAGTGACGAGGCGGTCAACCGGTTCGTCTCGCTGGCGTGTTGAGACGTCCGACGGTCGGCTCGAGAGCAGTTGTCTCCCCGCCTCGAGCGGCGCTCACCCGACTCACTCGAACGACGGCAGCACCGCCTCCTCGTAGAACTCGATCGCTTGCTCCTGTTCGTCACCGATCTGATGGAAATAGACGTGATCGTAACCGGCGTCGATCGCTTGCTCGATGCTGTCGATGTGTGCCTGCGGGTCGGGTTCAGTGGTCGTTCCGGCCTCGGCGATGTCTTCCCCCTCGACCATCCTCGCAGCCTGCTCGAAGTGGGCCGGCGTCGGGAGTTCCTGTCCGAGTTCGCCCGGAAGCGAGCCGTTCGGCCACTGCTCGAGGATCGTCTCGATCGCCTCCGCTTCGCTATCGGCGTAGCAGCCGTGCAGTTGCGTGTATTTGGGCCCGTCGCCGCCGGCGTCCTCGTAGGCTGCGACCGGCTCGGATTTCGGCCCGGAACACCAGAGCCCGTCCGCGTTCTCGGCCACCCATTCGGCCGTCTGCGGGCCGAACGCGCTTCCGATCGTCGTCGGCTGCTCGTCGGGACAGGTGTAGAGCCGCGCGTTTTCGACCGTGTAGTACTCGCCGTGATGGCTCGTCGTCTCGCCGGTCCACAACGAGCGCATCACGTCCATCGCCTCGTCTAACATCTCGAGGCGCACGTCGTGTTCGGGCCAGCGCTCGCCGGTGACGTGTTCGTTCAAGTTCTCGCCGGTGCCGACGCCGAACGTGAAGCGGTCGCCGAGCAGCTCGTCGACGGTGGCGACGGCGTGGGCGACGTTGACCGGATGGATCCGGATCGTCGGACAGGTAACGCCGACGCCGACGTCGATCTCGTCGGTCGCCTCCGCGATCGCCCCTAGCGTCGACCAGACGAACGGCGACTCGCCCTGTGCCGACACCCACGGGTGGAAGTGGTCCGAGATCGAGACGAAGTCGAAACCGGCCGCCTCCGCGCGACGTGCGATGTCGACCAGTTCCGTCGGCCCGAACTCCTCGCTCGAGAGGGTGTACCCGAGTTGCGTCATTCCCAGCGCGCTACCACGGACCGGCGGGTAACGGTTGCACCTGCAAGAGCGCGGCCGCGTTCCGGTCACACGACTTCCGACTTCGATGACGCCAGACCGCGTATCGGTCCGCGGTGGCGCGCGCTGAACTGTGCCGAACGAGAGTGAGGCACGGTTCGACATCGTGCGAGGGATGAGCGAGCGACTCCGGAGCGAGCGAGTCGGCTGGGGAGGGCGTGGCAACTCCGTGTTGCCACGATAGCGGGGCGCTTTCGTTCCGCCTCCTTCCGTCGAACTCCACACCGCATTCAGTTCCATCTCCGATCGCGAGCCCACGTGAACCCCGAACCGAACCCCTTACCCACGACGGGCCGGAACCGGCCCGTATGGAAGCCGTAGTCGACGCGACGGACCTCGAGAAGGTCTACGGCGAGACCGTCGCCCTGTCGGGGGCCTCGCTATCGGTCGCACAGGGGGAGGTGTTCGCGCTGATCGGCCCGAACGGGGCCGGCAAAACGACGCTCGTCCGGGCGCTGACGGGAACGGTCGAGCCCGAGGGCGGAACGGCGGCGATCCTCGGCGCGTCGCCGGCGGCCGTCGACCGCGACCGGCTCGGCGTCCTCCCGCAGGAGTTCTCGCCGCCGGCCCGACTCAGCGCCCGCGAACTGCTCGCGTACTACGCCGGGCTCTACGAGGACCCGCGCGACCCCGCTGACGTCCTCGCCGACGTCGGCCTCGCCGACGCGGGCGACACCTGGTACGAGAACCTCTCGGGCGGCCAGCAACGGCGGGTCTGTGTCGGCTCCGCGCTGGTCAACGACCCCGACCTGCTCTTTCTCGACGAGCCGACGACCGGCATCGACCCCGCCGGCCGCCGCACCGTCTGGCGGCTGATCGAGGACCTCGCGGCCAGCGGGACGACCGTCGTCCTGACCACCCACGACATGGCCGAAGCCGAACACCTCGCCGACCGCGTCGGCCTGCTCGCCGACGGCTCGCTCGTCGCGCAGGGCCCGCCCGACGACCTCGTCCGCGAGTACGGCGGCTCGAGCCGGCTGACCGTCGAGACGACCGCCGACCCCGACGCGTTCGCCGACCTCGAGTACCCCGTCGAACGGCCGGCACGGGGCCGCGACCGAACGCCCGAGGCGGCGGTCGTCGTCCGGGAGATCGATCCCGCCGCGATCGGGAGCGTGGTCGACTACCTCGAGGCCCGCGACATCGAGTACACCGGACTCTCGTGGGCCGAACCCGACCTCGAGGACGTCTACCTCGCGCTGGCCGAACCCGCGGAGCGGGAGCGGACGGCACGGCTCGAGGGCGAGCGCGGGGACGGTGCGGCCGACGAGTCCGACCTCGCACGAACGGGTGAGACCGCATGAGCCGGATGGGGCGGGTCAGGGCCGAGACCAGCGCCGGCTGGCGGTCGTTCGTCCGCCGGCGGACGGCGGTCTTTTTCACCTTTTTCTTCCCGGTGATCCTGATCGTCATCTTCGGGGCGCTCGTCCGCACCGATCCCGCGGGCGGCGGGCTGTTCACGGAGCCGCCGGCCTACTACGTGCCCGGCTATCTGGCCGTCGTCGTCCTCTTCACTCCGCTGTCGCGGATGGGAAGCGAGGTGGCACGCCACCGCGAGGGGAGCCGCTTCGAGAAGCTCGCGACGACCCCGCTGACGCGGGCGGAGTGGCTGCTCGCCCAGACCGCGGTCAACGCCGCGATCATCGGGCTGGCGAGCCTGCTCATCCTCGGGCTGGTCATCCTCCTGACCGGCGCTAACATCGCGTTCTCGCCGCTGCTCGTTCCCTACGTTCTCATCGGCGTCGTCTGCTTCTGCGGGATCGGCGCAATGTTGGGCAGCTACACCGACTCCCAGGACGGCGCGGTCGCGGCCAGCAACGGGATCGGACTGCCCCTGCTCTTTCTCTCGGAGACGTTCGTCTCGCCCGAGCTGCTCCCCGGCTGGTTCGGGCCGCTGGTGAACCTCTCGCCGCTCACCTACTTCGCGCGGGGTGTGCGGGCGGCGACCTACTCGGGGGCTGAGACGACGGCCGTCGCCGGCGTCGATCCCGCGCTCGCGAACCTCGGGATCCTCGCCGTCCTCGCCGTCCTCGCGTTCGCCCTGGGCGCACGGTCGATCCCGCAGACGGACTGATACGGTTTGCTGTACCGATTTACCGGTGGGACCGCAGGACGAGGTCCCACCGGCAATGACGTACAGTAGACCGTATGAAGCGGCTCCGGACCGGCGGCGTCCGTTGCCCGCCGTTCGCCGCGAGAACGAACCGATTTACGCGCGGCGCTCGAATCGCCGGCCGACATGCGCTCGAGTCACCCCAGGGAGGCGACCGTCGGGATGGAGTACTACGTCAGCGACGCGGACGGCGTCGGCGGCCGCCTCCGCGCGGACGACGCCGACTTCCGGGTGCGCGAACTCGAGCGGTTCGACACCGAACCCGTTGACGCACCGACCGACGCCTACCCCCACCTCGTCTTCCGGGCGACGCTGCGAGGGTGGGACACCAACGACTTCGCCGCGCGGCTCTCGGACGCGCTCGAAATCTCCCGCGAGCGGGTCAACTGGGCCGGGACGAAGGACAAGTACGCCGTGACCACCCAACTGTTCTCGGTCTACGAGGCCGACCCCGACGAGCTACCGGAAATCGACGGCGTCGAGATCGAGGTCCTCGGCCGGGCCGGCCGAAACCTCGAGTTCGGCGATCTGGCGGGCAACGCCTTCGAACTCCGCGTCACCGATCCCGACCGGCCCGACAACGCCGGCGCGATCACCGACGAGTTGCGGGCCTTCGGCGGACTCGCGGACTCACACCGGAGCGGCGGCAGTGCGGACGGCTCGAGCGGGGACGCGACCTCGATCGGCGTCCCCAACTTCTTCGGCCAGCAGCGCTTCGGCAGCCGCCGGCCGGTCACCCACGAGGTGGGCCTCGCGATCGCCCGCGACGACTGGGAGGGCGCGGTGATGGCCTACCTCGGGAATCCGACCGACGCGGAGCCGGAGGGGACCCAGGAGGCTCGAGCGTTCGTCGAGGAGACCCGCGACTGGCAGGAGGCCCTCGAGCGCGTTCCCCATCGCCTGCGCTACGAGCGGTCGATGATCCACGCGCTCGCCGAGTGCGACGGCGAGCCGGGGCCCGACCAGTACAGGGAGGCCCTCGAGCGGGTGCCCTCGAACCTCCAGCGGCTGTTCGTCCACGCGGCCCAGTCCTACGCGTTCAACCTGATGCTCTCGGAACGGCTCGAGCGCGGGCTGCCGTTCGACCGGCCCGTCGAGGGGGACGTAGTTTGCTTTTCGGACACCGACGCGCCCGACGGGCTCGCACTGCCCGACACCGACCGGCTCCAGCGGGTCGACGAGCGCCGGGTCGACTCGGTGACCCGTCACTGCGAGCGCGGCCGGGCGTTCGTCACCGCGCCGCTGGTCGGCACCGAGACGGAACTGGCCGACGGCGAGCAGGGCGAGATCGAACGCGCCGTCCTCGACGACCTCGGCCTCGAGCCGGCGGACTTCGACCTGCCCGGGGAGTTCGGCTCGACCGGCACCCGGCGGGCGATCCTCCTGCGGACCGATCTCGGCCTCGAGACCGACCCGCTGACCCTCGAGTTCGCGCTGCCGAAGGGGTCGTACGCGACCGTCGTCTCCCGGGAGTTCCTGAAGGTCGATCCGATCGACCTCGGGTAAGGCGGGACTCGAGTCGGGCGTTGCCGTCCGAACCACCGCGGCGAAGCTTTTAGCACGGCGTCATGAGAAGTGGACGACAATCATGGGCTCCGCACACAATCGGCCGCTGAACCGGGGTGGCCCTCGCGTATGATCGGTACGACCGAGGACCGCGAGATCGTCGACTGGGAGAAGACGACGGAGGACGGGCGCACGGTGTACGTCATCGAGTACAGCGAGCCCGTCCCGGAGCCGACGGGCCGGTCGAAGACGCTGTTCGGCGCGGGCAGCGGCGGGACGGTCCCGGCCGGCGAGCAGTCCTTCGAGATGCCCGACGGCGAACGGATCCCCGCGAACGAGGCCGCATTCGACGCCGACGGAACGACACTGCGGGTCCGCTGCGAGCGCTCGGTGGTCGATCGGCTCCGGCGCTACCTGCCGTGGTGACGAGTCTCCCGTTTCGGTCGCGTTCGAACTGCGGCAGTACCGATCGGCGAAACAGTTACCCGACTGTCACGAGAAGTCGCTCGTATGTTCGAGCCGTTCTCGCTGTTCACCTCGGCGCTGTACGTCGTTCAGGGCCTGCTGGGACTGGCCGATCAGCGCGTCCTCACCGGCGACCAGCGATCGCGCGCGCAACCGGCCGCGAGCGTGCATCTCGGCAGTTCGGCCGCGTTCCTCGTCGCCGGCATCGCCAGCGCGTCGTGGGTGTGGCTGCACGGTCTCCCGACGGGGTGGTATCCGACGGTTCTCTCCCTCGGACTCCTCGTCTCGATCCTCGTGCAGGGCTGGCTGTACCGATCGATCGGCGCCTCGGGGAGCCCCATCCTCGAGCGGGCGTGGACGCGCCTGCACTGAGCGGGAGCCGACGCCTCACTCGAGGTAGCTCCGAAGCACCGCGCCGAAGCCGGCGGCACCGATACAGAGCGCGAGGAGACCACCGACGCCGGTGACCGCGAGCGCGCCGCTGATCGCCGCGGCGACGAGCAGCCGTTTGAGCCACTCGTCGTTGCGCCCGACCAGCCGATCGGCGATGGCGAGATACGCGATCGCGCCGCCGACCGCCCAGACGAGATACGCCAGCAGGAACAGCGGAATCGCCACGACGATCCCGACGATCGTAACGACGAGCAGCAGTATCAACAGCCCGATCGCAAGCAGCGACGCGATCCCGTAAAGAAACGTCCCGAAGGGGTCCGCGAGGACGTCGTCCATCATCCGGTCCGTGTAGTCGGGCGCGATCGCGACGAGGATCGCGCCGACGACGAGCGTCGTCAGGGCAGCCGTGATCGCACCCCCGAGGAGGCCGTCGGTCGTCCCGACGTCGATGTCGATCCCGGGATCGACCTGCATGATCACCGCGACTGCGAGGGTCGGCCAATCGAACCCGATCATATTGCCGGAACGTCCGGTTGGAATATAAACGGTCGTATCGCTTTGGCACTGGCCCGAGCCGCCGACCCGTTCGTTCGCGCGCGGTCTCCCCGGGGGAATCGACTTCGCTGAACCGAACAGCTACGTAGCTCGCCCCCAATCCACCAGCCAATGGAACTGGACTCGGACCCGCACATCCTCCTGACGAACGACGACGGGATCGACGCGCCCGGCATCCGGGCGCTCCACGACGCGCTCTCGGCGGTCGGCGAGGTGACCGTCATCGCGCCGGACCGGAACCGGAGCGCCGTCGGCCGGTCGCTGTCCTACGGGCGGACGAACTCCTCGAGCGGCGGCGATCTCGAGTTGGACCTCGAGGCCGACTCCTTTACCGCGCCGGTCCCCCACACCGATCACGAACTCGGTTACGCGGTCGACGGCACCCCCTGTGACTGCGCTATCGTCGGTGCGAAAGGACTCGAGCCGAATCCCGATATCGTCGTCTCGGGCTGTAACGAAGGGGCGAACCTCGGCGCGTACGTCTTCTCCCGGTCGGGGACCGTCAGCGCCGCCATGGAGGCCGCGTTCCTCGGGACGCCATCGATCGCCGTCTCGCTGGACACGCTGGGCTACGACGACGACCTCGAGCCGGCGGCCTTCGAGCGGGCGGGCAAGATCACCGCCGACCTCGTGGCCGGCGCACCCGGAACCGGCCTCTTCGATCGCGTGGATTACCTGAACGTCAACGTCCCGCGTCCCGATCGGGAGCCCAACGGTCACGCGCTGACCCGGCCGACCGAGGTCTACGAGATGGATGCCGCCTTCGAGAACGGCCGGTTCCAGCTGACCAACCGCCTCTGGCAACAGATGGCAAACCGGGACATCCCCGACGGCGAGGATACCGACCGCCACGCCGTCCTCGAGAACGAGGTGTCGGTCTCGCCGCTACGGGTCCCCTACGAGGTCGTCGACACGAATCCGGTTCGGAACGTCCTCGCCGATATCCTGTAGCTGGAGACTGTCGCGGCAGCCGGACCTTCATCGACCATGACGGTTTAGGTGGTTCGGTCACAAGGGAGACGCAGTTCATCGATGCCGGACGGCAACCATTCGACAGGAGACGGGACCCCAAGCCGCGTTCCCTCGAACCCGCCCAGCGACATCGGCCCGGCTTCGAGCCTCGAGGACGATGGCGACGCCGGCGCTGACGACGCGCTCGAGACGGGGACTGGCCCGGATCCGACCTCGGCCATCGCCCCGGACGACTCCCGGTCTGCGGACGCGATCAGAGACGCCGTCCTCGCCGACGTTCGCGCGTCCTTCGACGACCGGCCCGCGGACGCGTTTCCGGGGCGGCCCTCCGACGCGTTCATCGACGAGGAGTTCTTCGATTTCGGCTATCTCGAGGACTACGAGGAGGTCGAGCGCTACTGGGTGAACCGTCCCTACGCCTACGTGACGGTCCTCTACGACGAGGCGACCAACACCAACCGGTATCACGTCGTCGAACCCGACTTGGACGAGTTCGAGGAGTACGTCCGCGAGGACCTCATCCGATCGCTGCGCAGCGACCTGCTGTACAAGGAGTTCGACGGCGAGATCGACCGGGCGGCAACCTTCGACGAGGAGGTCCCTCGCGTCATGCGCGAACACGCGGCTACCGTCGGCGACGGCTCGCTCCACCAGCTGCTGTACTACCTGCGCCGGGACTTCGTGAGCTACGGGAAGATCGACCCGATCATGCGCGACCGGGGCGTCGAGGACGTCTCCTGTGACGGCGCGGACCGGCCGGTCTTCGTCTACCATCACGGCTACCGGGACCTGCGGACGAACCTCTCCTTTAGTGACGAGCGTCTGAGCGCCTACGTCGTCCGGCTCGCCCAGCGGGCCGGTAAACACCTCTCGGTGGCCGATCCGCTCGTCGACGCCGCCCTGCCCGACGGCTCCCGCGTCCAGCTGACGCTGGGCGGCGAGGTGACCACCGGCGGGCCGAACTTCACCGTCCGGAAGTTCGCCGAAGTGCCCTTCACACCGGTCGATCTCGTCAACTGGGGCACCTTCAGCCTCGAGGGGATGGCCTACCTCTGGCTGGCCGTCGAGAACAACGCCTCCGTGCTGTTCGCCGGCGGTACCGGCTCGGGCAAGACGACGAGTCTCAACGCCGTCTCGATGTTCGTCCCGCCCGAGAGCAAGGTCGTCTCGATCGAGGACACGCCGGAGCTGACCCTGCCTCACGACAACTGGATTCAAAGCGTCACCCGCGAGGGGGTCACCGCCGGCGGCCGCGGCTCCGTCTCGATGTTCGACCTCCTGCAGGCCGCCCTGCGCCAGCGACCGGAGTACCTCGTCATCGGGGAGATCCGGACCGAGACCGACGTCGCCCTGACCTTCTTCCAGTCGATCGCCACCGGCCACACGGCCTACACGACCTTCCACGCCGACTCGGTGCGCGGCCTGCTGAGCCGCTTGCAAAACGAGCCACTGAACGTCCCCACGGGGATGATCGGCAACCTAGACATCGTCTCCATCCAGCGCCAGACGACACAGGAGGGGAAACGCGTCAGGCGAAACCGTCGGCTCGTCGAGTTCGGCCACCACGAGGACGATGGCGATGGGGTCGACCCCCACGAGGTGTTCCGATACGAGCCCGCATCCGACGGGTTCGAGCGGAGCGCCGACTCGCGAGTCCTCGAGCGGATCGCTGACCAGCGGGGCTGGTCCCACGGCCGCATCGAGCGCGAACTCGAGCGTCGGGAGGCCGTCCTCGAGTACCTCCTCGACGAGGAGATCACCGACTACGAGCGCGTCGCCCGCGTGATTCAGGGGTTCATCCGGGACCCGGAGTACGTTCTGGAGGAGGTCCGCGCCGGCGATCTCGACCCCGAGACCATCGCGGTAACGGAGGCCGACGACTGAGCCGTGACCGACCGCGACCGAACCGAAGACGCTCCCGACCGCGATTCCGCACCCGCGGCCGACGACCCCGCTTTTCGCGAGCCGGCCGTCGACGAGGAAACGGCGGCGGCCGTCCTCGAGGACGCATTCGACGATGGCCCGGACCCGCTCGAAGCGGGGGACGGTGATCGGACCACCGGCGACGACGGCGATGCGGAACGCGACGAGTCGGAGGCGGCCGCGTTGTTCGACGCGCTCGAGGGAGACGGGCGAGGCGACCGCCGCGAGGCCGAGCCGGAACCGGAGGAGGCGCTCAGCCAGCCCCTCCTCGAGGAGCGCCAGCTCGGCGCGGAGGAGCGACTCGAGTTGCGCGAGGCCTACGGGCGGGTCCGAGCGTTCTTCAAGACGCGGCCGGAGCGATATCGCGGGCTACAACGGCGGCTCAAGCAGGCCCGGATCCGGGCCACCTACGACACGTATCTGACCGACAGCGTCGGACTTGCCGCGATCGCGGCGATCGGCGCGGGGGTCGTCGCGTTCCTCGGGCTCCTCGGGTTGGCGCTTACCGGGACGCTGGCCGACGTACTGGGGCCGGTGTTCGGCCTCGCCGGTATCACTCGCGGTGTCTTCCTGACGGCCCCGCTGCTCGTGGCGGGGCTGGTAGTGCCGGTCGTCTGTTCGACCGTCGCCGCAAGCGCCGTCTGGATCGGTCGGAACTACTACTACCCGCGCACCGTCGTCGCGGCGCGACGCCGCAGCATCGCGTTGAACCTCCCGTACGCGATCACGTTCATGTACGCGCTGACCAGCGGCGGGATGAACGTCATCGAAGTCTGTCGCCGACTGGGCGACAGCGAGGCGGTCTACGGCGAGGTGGCAAACGAGTTCGACCTCGTCGTCCGCGAGATCGACCTGTTCGGCAACGACCTGTTGGGGGCGCTCGACAACGTCCGGACGCTGACCCCCAGCGACGAGTTCCGCCGGTTCCTCGACGACCTGCTGGGCGTCATCGAGTCCGGCGGCGATCTCGAGACGTTCCTCGAGGCGGAATCCGAGGAAGCCATCGACGACGCACTCGAGGCCCAATCGTCGTTCATCGAGACGCTGGGGATGCTCAGCGAGGTGTTCGTCGTCGCGTTCGTCGCCGCGCCGCTGTTTCTGATCGTCGTCCTGATGGTCGTGAGCTTCCTCGGCGCGGAGACGGTCGGCGCGATAGCCGTCCTCGTCTACGTCGGCTTCCCGCTGGCGATGGTCGGCTTCTTACTGCTGGTCGACCTGCTCTCGCGGCCGTTCGAGGTGCCGACAGCCGCGCTCGCGGATGCGGACGACCGGACGATCGATCCCGAGGACGTCGCCGATGACCCGCGGTTCGCGGCCTACGAACGGGCCAAGCGCGATACCGGCGTCCGGGCGTTCCTGTCGGACCCGTTCCGGGCGATCCGACGCCAGCCGCGGCTCTCGCTGGCGGTGACGGTGCCCGCGGGTCTCGCCGTCGCCGGCCTCGCGATCCGGTCCGGGATGGCCGAACCGACCGTCGCCGGGGTCCTCGCGGCCCCGCTGCAGTCGACCGTCGGGCTGGCCGTCGCGCCGCTGGTGACCGCGACCGCACCGCTTGCAGTCCTTCACGAACGCGAACGCCGGCGGACCGAGACGATCACCGAGCGGTTCCCCGACGTGTTGGGCATCCTCGCCAGCGCGAACCAGATGGGGGTCGACGTCGTCGACGCCTTCGAACTGGTCACGCGGTGGGCCAGCGGGACGCTCGCGGTCGAACTCCGTCGTGTCCGCAACGACGTCGCGTGGAACCACGACCTGACCGGTGCCCTGCTTTCCTTCGCCGACCGGCTGAACGTCCCCCAGCTTACCCGGACGATGACGCTGGTCGCCGAGGGAAGCCGCTCGAGCGGCGACCTCCACGGCCTGCTCGAGATCGCGGCGAAAAACACCCGGGCACAGGCGAAGATCGCCCGGGAGCGCCGTCGCGAGGTCGGTTCCTACGTGGCGATCGTCGTGATCGGGTTTCTGGTCTACCTGCTGGTGATCGTCATGGTCAGCGCGAGCTACCTGACGCCGATCGCGGAGTTGGCCGCCGAGTCGGACGCGACGGCGGCCACGGCGGAGAGTCCGGTTTCGCTGGGTGACATTCCCGTCGATGCCTACGAGGCCCTCTTCCTCCACTCGGCGCTCATTCAGGGGTTCGGGAGCGGACTCATCGCGGGGAAATTAGCCGACAACGACGTCGTCAGCGGCCTCAAGTATGGGCTGGGACTGGTCGTCCTCACCGTCGTCGCGTTCTACTTCCTGGTGTAATCATGACGGGACCTCACTCCGACGACCGGCACGGCACCGACTCGCGACCGATCGGGCGGTTCGGCGGCCCCGGATCGGGCTCAGATGCCGATCGGGCCGTCTCGCCGGTCATCGGCGCGATCCTGATGTTCGCGCTCGCGCTCGCCTTGCTCGCGCTCCTCCAGACGACGGCGATCCCCGCACTGAACGAGAACCTCGAGTTCCAGCACAACGACCGGGTCCGGAGCGATCTGGGCGAGGTCGACGGAGCCGTCGATCGGGTGGCCGCGTCCGGCAACGGGGAGACGGTCACGATCGGGGCCGGACTCCGTTATCCGCCGCGGCTGTTCTTCGTCAACCCGCCGCCGGCGTCCGGGACCGTGCGGACGACCGACGCCGGGACCGTCGCGATCGACAACGCCGCGGCGGCCGGCGAGACCGGCGACTACTGGAACGGCACGCCGCGGACGTTCGACACTCGCGCGCTCGAGTACGTCCCCGACTACAACGAGTACGGGGGCGCACCGACGACCGTCGTGGAGCCGTGGGTCCGCTACGACCGGTTCGACGAGCGAGCCGTTACGCGGTCCGAGCAGGACCTCGTCGACGGTCGCCGGCTCGATCTCGTCGCGCTCGAGGGCGAGCGGTCGGTCTCGCGGGCGGACGACGTTTCGGTCGACATCGAGCCGACCAGCGCACCGGCCCGGACGGTGACGGTCAGCGACCGAGGCGAGCCGATCACGCTGACGCTGCCGAGCCGGCTCTCCGAGGACGAGTGGCGGGACCTCCTCGCGGCCGAACTCGATCCCGCGGGCGATTCCGATGACGACCGGTACGTCACGAGCGTGGACTGTCAAGCGGCCCCGCCCGATCCCTGTGGGCAGGTGACCCTGACGCTCGAGGAAGGGGTGACCTACGAACTCCGGCTCGGGGCGGTCGCGGTCGGCGACGGTGGGAGCGACGGGGCTGCGGCGTATCTCACCGACATCGAAGGGACGGCGACGGCGATCCCCGAAAGCGGCCGCCAGCGGCTGGTCGTCGAGGCCCGTGATCGGTTCGACAACCCGGTCAGTGGCGTGACGGTAACCGGCAGCCTCGCCGGTGACGGAACGGTTCGGCCGGTCGAGCCGGTCACCGACGCCGAGGGTCGGGCGACGTTCGTCTACGAGGCCCCAGCCGACGTGGACGGGACCCGCGATGTCGAAGCGACCCTGCGGTTCGGCGACGGATCCGCACGGACCGTGTCCTTCGACATTCGGGTGATGGACCGCGGCAACGGCGACGCGTCGTCCGTCGCGCCCAGTGCGACGATCACCGACGTAGTCGCGAATACCGGCGGAAACGACCGCTACGACGTCACGCTCAACGCGACCGACGTCAACGGGGACCTCGCAGGGGCCACGTTCGAACTGCGGGATCCCGACACCGGAACGCTCATCGAACGGGTCGAACGAAGCCTGCGCGGCGACGCCGACACCGCGAGCGCGAGACTAACGGCACGCGGGAACGACCGCCGCAGAAGCTATCGGATCGTCGCGACCGTCACCGACGGAGCCGGCAACGTCGCGAGCGACGAGCGGATCGTCAGCGGCTGACGCCAGCCGCGGCAACGGGCGACCGCCACCGTGCCCGTTCGAACGCAAGTCTGTTTTAGGTCCGTCCCCTCAACGGCGAGTATGGAGTGTCGTCACTGCGCATCGCCCCTCGAGAAACCCGGGGACTTCTGTCTGGTCTGCCGGGAGGCGAACACGGAAGCGATCGTCCTCGAGGCGGCACGCGACAGGGCGACGATCACGATGCTCGCCGGCGAGCCCGACGAGCGCGATCCGGACGCAACCGACCCCGAGGAACTGGTCCTCGGGGAGACGACGATCACGACGACGCCGGAAGACGGCGAGAACGAGCCGATCGAACTCCGGAACTTCGCGGGGCTGATCGGCGACGAGATCCGTCGCAAGCGCCCCGAGGAGGTCTACGCCGGCGGGACGCGGGCGGTGATCCGCGCCGTCCGCGAAGACGTCCACCACCCGTTCTACCGGGTCGACGACGACGATCCCGTGCAGGCGGTCCTCGAGCGCCGCGGCAATCGCGCGCTCGACGTCGTCGAGACGCCACCGGCCGAGAAGATCGGCGGCAGCCACTCGACGCTGATTGGCGGCCGAACGGGGATGAGCGCCATCCAGACCGTCGCCGGCCATCCACACGTCAAGAAGGTGATTCCCGGCCCCATCGACGCCGGCGGCAAGGGCTCCCAGTCCGGCATGCGCGCGAAGGTGACCCGCGCCGACGACGGCGGCAACGTTCGCATGCTGCTCCGAGACGGTTCGAGCGTCCAGGAGAACCGCGTCGTCACGACCGCCCGCGACCGCGAGATGGGCGAGCGCATTCGCGAGGACTTGAACGACGTCCTCTCGGACGCGGAGTTTCAGTGACCGCGACGGAACCGACTCCGCCGCCGGTCGTCCGGCCGTGACTCTCTCGAGGCAAGTATTGTACCGAATCGATGGAGGAGTCAGTTCCTGCTGGTTGTCGGAGTCTTAATGGGGCGGTCGTAATTAGATATAATTAGCATGCTCGAGCGACCGGACGCGGTACTGACGCTGATCCCCCTGCTGGCAGTCAGCGGCCTCGGGATTCGGACGCTACTTGCGGCCCCGACCGTCGGGACGGGGCTGGTCACTGCACCGCTTGCCGTGGCCGGCTACCTCGCCGCGCTCGCCGTCGTCTTTCTGGAACTGCTCGCGTGGCCGGTCGCCGAACGGGTCGGCGGCTCGTGATCGCCGACACGGGGAGTGCAGGGATCGGTGCGACTCAACAGGTTTAAGAATCCGCTGCCGATAGTGACGGTCACTATGGCCAAGAAAGGAAGCGTCGGTAGCGCCGGCCGCTTCGGTGCCCGCTACGGTCGCGTCGCGCGACGCCGCGTCAGCGAGATCGAAGACGACATGGAAAACGCCGAGGTCGACGGCGACGACGTCACCCGCGTCGGGACCGGTATCTGGAAGAACGAAGAGACCGGCAAGGTCTTTACCGGCGGTGCCTACCGCCCCGAGACCCCCGCCGGCCGCACCGCCCAGCGCTCGATCCGCGCTGCCCTCGCAGAGGACGACGACGAATAACTCCCTTCGGTACTCAGTATGAGTTACAAATGCTCCCGCTGTAAACGCGACGTCCAACTCGACGAGTACGGCGGCGTCCGCTGTCCCTACTGCGGCCACCGCGTCCTCCTGAAGGAACGCAGCCGCGACGTCAAGGAAGTCGACGTTCAGTAACGTGGCCGCCCACGAGGCGACCCTCGAGTTCGACTACGACCGGCCGTCGCGGGCCGCGCTCGTCGCCGAATCGGTCGCCCGCGAGATCGGCGAGATCGACGACGACCGCTCGCGGACGACCCTCGAACGGACGGACTCGCGCGTTCTCGTCGAGATCGACGCGGACGACGTCATCGCCCTTCGTGCGGCGTTGAACACCTGGTTCTCGCTGATCGACGTCGCGGAACGGACAGCCGACGTCGGCGAGACGGCACTCGAGTCCCGATAGCTCTACGTCCCCTGTACCGGCAGGCAACGGGGTCTTCGTTCCCGTCACCGAACCCGCCCTATGGCCGACCGGAACGTGGCTCGGGCTCGACGCCGCCGCCAAGCCGCTGGTGATCGCCGGGCTCGCACTCGGCATCGGGCTGGGCGGGTTTTTCGACGGCATCGTCTTTCACCAGCTCCTCCAGATCCACAACATGCTCTCGTCGTATCCGGACGCGAGCGTCGCGACTGATCTGGAACTCAACGTGATGGCCGACGGGATCTTCCACCTCGCGACCTACACCTTCACGATCATGGGCGTGGTCCTCCTGTTTCGCGCGTGGCGGCTGCCGTCGGTACCCGGGTCCGGACGAACGCTGCTCGGTGCATCGATCATGGGCTGGGGCGTGTTCAACCTCGTCGAGGGGCTCGTCGACCACCAGCTACTCGGACTCCACCACGTCTGGCCCGCCGGCCCCGGCCCACTCTTGCTGTGGGACATGCTCTTCCTGCTGTGGGGACTACTCTTCCTGAGCGGCGGCTACCTCGTGATCCGAACCGACAGTGTGGCCGCGCCGACGGCCGGCGACGACGCCGTCGCAGCCGACGGGCGTGGCCCTGAGTAACGCGGCTCGGGCGGGCGTCGACCGGTTGCGATCGGACCGGAAGACAAAGCTGGTCTTTATCAGTCCGGAGGGCGACGGTCGAGACATGCAAGGAAATCTGCCTCCTGAAGCCCAGGAGAAAATCGAGCAGCTCCAGGACCTGCAGGAGACGGCACAGGAAGTCGCCGTCCAGAAGCAGGAAGCCGAATCGAACCTCACCGAGGCCAAGAACGCCCTCGACGAACTCGAGAACATCGACGAAGGGACGACGATGTACCGAAACGTCGGCGAACTCCTCGTCGAGACCGACTACGAGCAGGCCGAGGAGGACCTCGACGAGAAGGTCGACTCGCTCGAGATCCGCCTCGAGACCTTAGAGAAGCAGGAAGAGCGCGTACAGGACCAGTTCGAGAGCCTGCAGGAGGAACTCGAGGACATGCTCGGCGGCATGGGCGGCGGACCGGCCGGCCCCGGCGGCCCGGGCGCTGGCGGCGCGTAAATGTCACCTGACGAGCCGTCCGACGAAACCGTCGTTCGGACGGCCGCCGACGCCGCGGAGGGCGTCATCTTTTCACAGTACAAACAGTCCGACGTGCGCGATTACGACGTCACCGTCGTCTTCGAGGACGGCGTCTTGGAAGTCGACGTCTACCTCAACGCGCCAGAGGGCGAGGACGAGCCCGACCCCGAGCGGGTCGCCGACGACGCCGCGCTCACTGCGCGACAGGCCGTCGACGACCTGTTCGAGGCCTAACGGCTCGGCTCACCTCAGTGGTCGGGGTCGTCCCTTCTCTCGACTCATCGGTCCAGATAGCCGCCGCCGACGAACGCGAGTCCGACGGCACCGACCAACAGCACCACGCTCGCGACGGACTCCGTGAGGGGACCGATGGAGTCACCGACGTACCCGACCGCAACGAGTGCCGCTACGAGAGTGGCGGGGATCGGATGTGCCACCAGTTGCTGTCCGAAGGCTCTGAGCCGCCAGTACACCATCTCGAGGCTCGAGGCGACGGTCGCCCCGAGCGGCCGGTTCCCGTCGGGGTTTTCGGCCGGTTCGAACGCCTCGAGATCGCTGTCCTCGACGGTGACGATTTCGCCGGTGTTGACCCGCCGGCCGTCGGCGTCGCCGACCCGGAGCAGGGTCACGGCGTCGCCCGTCCCGACGACGCGGTAGATTCCGCCCGGGTAGTCGCCGTCGGTCGGCCGGACGTGATCGCGAATGGAACGCGACTGCATACCGGTACGGCGTCGCCGGAACTACGTAATACTGGAGGCTCGACCGCGAGCGGAGACACGGTCGTCACCGAGGCCGAGCGCCCGCTACGTCCGCCGGCCGTCGGGAGCGAGCAACTCGATCGGATGCGGAACCGACCGCTCGAGCAGCGCCTCGAGCTGGTCGCCACACGACGTGCCGGATGCGACGACGGTCTCGGCGTCCTCGACCTGCGTCGCCAGCCGTTCGCCGACGTCCACGCTGAGTTCGTAGTACTCCCGCTTGTAGCCGAAGGAGCCGGCCATTCCGCAGCACTCGGCGTCGGAGGTTGTGGGCGCGTACCCGCACTGTTCGAGGACGGCCACGGTGGGTGCCTCGAGGGCGAGGGTCCGCTGCTGGCAGTGGGAGTGGTAGGCGATCGGCTCGGCCCCGTCGCCGGTCGACAGCGCCGAGGGATCCGCGCCGTTCTCGAGCAGGCCGTAGACGTACTCGCAGATCTCGTAGCTGTTCTCGCGGAGCCGCTCGAAGGAAGTCTCGGGGAGCAGGCGTTCGTACTCGCGGTGCATGGCCGCCAGATCCGACGGCTCGACGACGACCACGTCCCGACCGGCATCGAGGTCCTCGGCCACGGCGGCGTAGAGCCGGCTGGCCTGCTCGTCCGCCGTCGCGATCATCCCCTGGGAGAGGGCAGCGCGCCCGCTCTCGGGTAGGTCCGGCACGCGGACCGGGACCCCCAGCGCCTCGAGGGTTTCGACCGCGGCCTTCCCGCGCTCGACATCGACGTAGTTCGTGTAGACGTCGGGGTAGAGGACGACCTCGCGCTCGAGGTCGGTCCTGCCGCTCCGAGCGGCGGCTTGGTCCGCCCGTCGGCTCGAGGCGGCTTCGCCACCTCGGTCCTCGAACCAGTCGACGAGCGACTCCCGCCGGAAGGTCGGCAGGTCGCGCCGGCGGTCGATCCCGAGGGTTCGCTCGAGGGCCGCGCGGACGGGACCGGCGTCGGCGAGCCAGTTCGAGACGGGTGCGGTCGCGCTGGCGGCCTTCGCGACGGTACCGATGTTGCCGAAGAAGCGCTTGCCGGGATCGAGCCCGCCCGACTCCGCGTCGGGGGTGAGGCCGTCGACGAGGAAGTCGTAGGACTCGGGCTCGCTGCTGCGGTTCACGCGGTCCCGGACGACGGTGTTGATCCACGGGATGTCGATCTTCACCGGGCAGGCGTCGACGCAGTTCGTACAGCCGGTACAGAGGTCGTTGAACTCGGCCGCCGAGTCCTGCCCGTGGACGCCGGCCTCCCAGCCGGTGGCGATCCCACCCGAATACGTCTCGCCGCCGAAGCCGTGGCCGCCGACGGACTGGAAGTTGGCACACGAGTTCGAACACGCGCCACAGCGAATGCAGTACAGCGTCTCCCGGAGCTGGTCGTCCTCGCGCATGTCCATGCGGCCGTTGTCCAGCAGGACGAGGTGGAAATCGCGATCGGGGTCGCCGGTTCCGTCGGTCGCTCCAGCGCCCTCGGCTCCATCCGTCGCGTCGTCCGTAATCGGCTCGTCGGGTGAGTCGAAGTCGAGCGTCGGTGAGTCGGTCGGCGGGGACAGCATCGTCACGTACTGGGAAATCGGCTGGCCCGTCGCGCTCTTGGCGATGATGTCGACGAACGGCTCGAGGTCCGACAGCGTCGGGATCAGTTTCTCCACGCCGGCGACCGCGACGTGGGTGTCGGGCGTGACCGCACACTTGCGGGCGTTGCCCTCGTTGGTCACGAGGGTGATCGTCCCACTGTCGGCGACGACGAAGTTCGCGCCGGTGATCCCCACGTCGGCGTCGGTGATGATCTCGCCGAGGTGGTCCCGGGCGAACCGCGTGAGTTCTTCGGCGGTCTCGAACGGCTCGTCGGGGTCGAACCGCTCGTTGAACAACTCGGCGATCTCCGCGCGGGAGATGTGCATCGCCGGGCCGACGATGTGGGAGGGCGTATCGTCCGCGACTTGGAGAACCCACTCGCCGAGGTCGGTCTCCGTGACGTCGATCCCCTCGGCCGCGAGCGCGTCGTTGAGGTCGATCTCCTCGGTCGTCATTGACTTCGATTTGACGACCGACGGCGTGTCGGTCTCCCCGGCCACCCCGTTCTCCTCGGTCCGGTTCTCGACCACGTCGGCCACGTAGGCGTTCGCGTCCGCGGCGTCGTCGGCGACGTAGACCGTGCCGCCGTTCGCCTCGACGGCCTCGCGGACCGTCTCGATCAGGTCCGGCAGCCGATCGATGGCGTCTTCCTTGATCGCCCTGGCCTCGGTTCGCAGTTCCTCGATGTCGTCGGTCGCCTCGTAGGTCACATTGCGGCGCTCGTTCGAGTGACTGGCCTGTGCGTGGATAGCTTCGCCCTCGGTCTCGAGCAGGTGGCGGATGCGATCGGCCGTCCCGGCGCGCGATCGTTGTGCCATCTTATCGGTCCTCCAGGACGATCACGTCGACATCGCCGGGGCCGTGGACCCCGTGGACGAGGTCGCCCATGTCGGCGGTCGCGCTCCGGCCGGTCGCGAAGACGACGCTGTCCCGGCCCGCGTCGAAGCCCTCGGCGAGCCGCTCGAAGCCGGCGCTCAGATCGGGGACGACGTCGCTCTCGGCGACGACGGCCACGTGGCGGTCCGGGTAGAGGCTGATCGGCTCCGCCCCGTCGACCGTCGACTCGACCGCGACGGTGCCGTACTCCGCGACGGCGAACCCGACCGGCGTGACGCCGGTCCGGGCCGCCTCGAGTTCTCCCGCCGTCGGCTCGGTCGTCACGCTCGCGGGGAGCGAGACGCCCTCGAACGGCAGTGACGCGCCGACTGCCGGCTCTTCGACGATCCGTTCGATCCGCTCGCTCGCGTCGGCGGCCGACACGCGCTCGAGGCCCACCTCGAGTCCCTCGAGCGCGCGTTCGAATCGGCCGACAGTGTCGACTGTCATCGTCTCTCATGTTCGGGCGGACCGGCAAGAGCGTGACGGTCGGGCCGACACCCGCCGGCGACCACCACCCAACGGGATAGCGTCTCGGTTGGATCGACGGCGGATGCTCCCGATCGCCTGGCAGGCCAACTCGACTCGCGGTTTCTCCCCGTCCTCAATCGCGCCCTCGAGCGTTACGAGAGGACCTCACGGAGGACAGCGACGATGTCGGGTGTCGCGCGGGCCATGCCGGCCGTCAGGCAGTACAGGGCAACCGGCGTCCGAACGGCGTTCAACTCGACCGACTGCCCGGTGGCTTCCCGCAGGAGCTGATCGGCACGCTCGAGTCGCTCACACAGGTTCGACGCTACCCAGCGCTCGAGCGCTCCTGCCTCGAGCAGCGATTCGATCGCGGTGATCGCGTCGTTTCGCCGGTCGGCCACGTCGTCGACCGTCTCGATCACGATCGGGTCTCCCGTTTCGATCCGCGACCGGAGGCGCTCGAACCCCTCGATAGCGACGAGATTTCGGGCGGCGTCCCGGACGTAACGGGCCGGTTCCCCGACGGGGATGTCATCCCCCGCGGCTTCGATCTCGTATAATGCGAACTCCAGTACCGTTGCGGATGTCGACTCCGGTTCGATATCCCGGTCGACGTACTCGTGGGGGTCGGCCGACAGCGGGTCGGGCAACACCTCCCGTCTGTCAGACCGACGGTCGGCGAGCGACGCCGCAGCCTCGGAAAGCGCCGCTCGCTCGGCGTCCTCGAGCGAGTCGACGAGCGTCTCGTAGGCATGTGACGCGTCCTCGAATGCCGCGCGGCCGGCCTCCAGACGAGCGTCCATCGCGCCGACAGCGAGCGACGGAGCCGGCTCGTCGACGTCCGATACCGACGCCAGTTCGTCGGCCGCAGTATCAAGCAGCGAAGCGACATCGGCGTGGGTCCATACCGCCGCGATCGGGTCCGAACCGACGAGAAACACCCGCTCCTCGTCGAACGACTCGAGGCTCGTTCGTTGTGCGTCCGTCGCCTCGAGGATCTCCGATCGGGTGCGTCCCTCATCGATCGCTGCCCAGATGCCGGCCGCGTCGGCAGCGCTCCGTCGGGCCAGCCGAAGGCGCTCGAGACGAGCCCCGATCGTCGGTTCGTCGGCGGCCGCGTTGGCGTGTTCACGCGCGTCTTCTCGATTGGACTCGAGCCGCCGTCGGATCACCCCGTTGGGAACCGTTTCGGCACCGACCGGTTCCGGGATCGGCTCGAGTAACATCTCGACTCGTCGCGCGCTGGCCCGGCGGTACTCGTCGGTCACCGACAGGCCAAGCCCGTGACTGACGGTCGGGCGGTCGGTGTCATCGACGAGCGCGGCGAGGCGGTCGCCGTCGAGCGAGGCGGAGAATCCGGGGAGCGCGCTACAGCCGGCGAGCGAGACCGCGAGGGATCCCACCGTCCCGAGAAGCGCGCGTCGGGACGTGACGATACTGGATCGATCGCTGCCGAACGTCATGTCTCGCCGCCCTCCGCGGCCGTTTCGTTGCCGGGGGTCGTCCCGTCGGTATCGTTCGACTCCTCGGCTGCGTCGGCCAACGAGCCGCAGTCGTCCGGAACGGTCACGTCGAACTGGTCTCCGATATCGATCGGATTCAACGTGTCCGGCACGCGGACGAGCGCCGCAACCCACTCCTTCCCGTCGGCGTCACAGTCGACGTCATACTTGTAGAGCGGGAGACAGAGGGATATGGTAAGGCGGTCGTCGCTCCACGAGACGGCACGCGGTTCCACGCGGCGACAAGTCCCGATCTCCAACTGCACTATGGCGACTGACGCTTCGTCGTAGGCCGTCTCCCGAAGGAATGCCGCCACGTCGTCGCCGGCACCGTCGTCGGCGAACGTGAGGTCGTCGACGAACTGCTCGCCCCAGACGAGATACCGTGCCGGCTGGGACGAGAGGATACTTAGATTGGCGGACCAGTAGCCCACCCCATTCGTCTTGTCGAATTCGACCGGTCGTGTCGGTCCTCGGACGACCGTCGTTTCGGGGTCGCGGTCCTCGCAGTTCGTCTCACACGTTGGGCTCCGATCCTCGAGGAACTGCGCCACTTCCGATTCGGTCGTACAGCCGGCACTGCTCGCGAGCAGCGCGGTCGTCGCACAGAGGAGATCGCGTCGGCTCCGGACGGCCATCGCGTGAAATAACCTATATAAATACCATAAATTTTCCCCTTTGCGGGACGGTGAGATGCCGTTCGAAGCCGGTCGGTCGGCTGGCGACGTTTACAGCGGTCTTCGCAAGCGCCGCGATCCAGTCCGATGGGCGGCGCTCGAGCAGGGCCGCCGACGCCTACCGCGACTCGCAGATCGCCAGAAAGTTCTCGAAGATCTCCTCGCCCTCCTCGGTGTGGGCGACCTCCGGGTGCCACTGGACGCCGTAGAGGTCGCGGTCGGTGTCGCTCATCGCCTCGACGTCACAGACGTCGCTTTGGCCGGTCAGCTCGAACCCTTCGGGCAGTTCCGTGACCTCGTCGGCGTGGCTCGCCCAGACGCGGGTCTCGGGGTGTAGCGAGCCCGTCAGCGGGTCGTCGTCGTCGACGATGTCGACGGTCACGTCCGCGTAGCCGCCGTACTCCCCGCTCCCGACGCTGCCGCCCAGTTCCGCGGCGATCAGTTGCATCCCCAGACAGATGCCGAGTACCGGCACGTCCGCCTCGAGGTAGTCAGCGGACTTCCCGATCCGGTCCATGTCCGGACCGCCCGAGAGGACGACGCCGTCGGCATCGACGTCCTCGGGAGGCGTGTCGTTGTCTACGATTTCCGTGTCGACGCCGAGGTCGCGAAGCGCCCGGCCCTCGAGGTGGGTGAACTGTCCGTGGTTGTCCACCACGACGATCTTCGTCATTGGGTGTCCGTAGCGGACGGCCCGATAAAAGCGGTCCGGAACGCGCTCTCGCGAGTCCTCGCGCCGACAGACTGGATCTTATAAAGCGGCCACGGGTGGAGGTGAACGCGTTTCCGAACGCCGCCACCACGTGTTTCGAAGACAGCATGAGCCGACGGCGAACACACGCAGGCGACGTGCGATGGGGCTGGACCTGTCCCCGCTGCGAGACGGACGTCTCGGTTCGGAGAGATCCCGACTCCGACACCTTCCGCTGGGAGTGCGATGCCGACCACTGCGCGGCGGTCGGCTTCGGCTTTACCTCCCGGCGCAGGGCCCGACTCGCCCTCCGAGAGTACCGCGAACGGTATCAAAACGTCTACCGCTGAGCCGATCCCGCGGCGGAACCGCACCGCTCGAGTTGCGCGTTCCGGTACGTTTATGCGTTCGTCACCGGATGCCAACGGTATGGCAGTCGATCTCGGCCAATTCGATCATCCGTCGTGGCTTACCGTGGCAGGAACCGGCCTCGGGTACGCGCTGATCCTCGCAGTACTGACGCTGGCCATGTTCATCGTCCCGTGGCTCGTCTTCTCGGCGCTGTAGGCGACCGGCCCTCGATGTCAGTCGGTACCGTCCCACCGCAGGCACTCTTGTGCCACTCGCGGCGACGAACGAGTTCCGGACAGTCGCTCGAGTCCTCTCGGATCCGTTCTCACGACAGTCACGGTCGCTGAGGGGTAGGGCCAGATACTACTCCCTCGACGTGGACGGTCGCCTGTGAGCGACCACACGCAGCGCGTCAAGCCCGAGCGGGCCGACAGGACGAGGCCATGGCCGGTCCTCGTGGCCCTCGGCCTCGCCGGCTCCGAGGTCGGCATCGTCGTCGGCCTCGGTCCCGTCGCCGTCGCCGGTCTCGTCGTGTTCGCCGCCAGCATCGCCGGGATCCTGGCCGATGCCGGCTACGTCGCTCGGCCGCTTCCGTTTGCGGCCAAAACGGGCGCGGCGTTCGTGGCCGTCGGCGCGGTACTTGCCGCCCACGGAACCGGAACGGTGCCGATCACACCCCTCGAGCCACTCTCCGGGCTCGCGAGTCGCGGCGCGGCGATGGTCGTCGCCGGATTCGTGACGATCGGCGGTGCGGGGCTGCTGTTGACGCGGCGACCGGCGGACGAACGTCCAGACCGATAACCACACAACCCACTCGAGGACCAAGACAATGAGCAGACGCGCCTTCGACGCCGAAGTCACGCTCGACCTCGCGGTCAACCTGCTGCCGTTCCTGATCATGGCGTTTTTCGTCGGCG
Organism: Natrinema thermotolerans; assembly: GCF_031165565.1. Lineage (NCBI taxonomy): Archaea > Methanobacteriati > Methanobacteriota > Halobacteria > Halobacteriales > Natrialbaceae > Natrinema > Natrinema thermotolerans. The sequence goes on from NZ_CP101873.1 coordinate 1,108,904, forward strand.
TCTTTGCCGTCTTCAACCCGTGGGGGTTCGATCCGCTCCAGTCGGCGCTCCAGTTTTCGATCCTGTTCGCGACGATGGGGATGCTCGCGGTCGCGACCTATCTGGCCGCGCGGGTGATCGAAACCGACGATCGGACCCGCCACGACACGAGCGACACCTGACTCAGTTGATCACCAACACGAACCCGGTGATCGCCATCAGGACGGCGATGCCGACCAGCAAAAGGAGAAACAGCTCCTTCTCCGCGAGTCGGCCGCGAGCGTCCCGAGCGGTCCCGTCGTCGATCTCGTTCGGAGGCATCCTCACGGCGGCTACACCGCGGCCCCAAAAGAGCGTTTCCCGGGCCGGACCGGGGCGATGCAACGAGCCGGCGTCGGGGGCGGTGGATCTGCTGCGAACGCCGCCGTTCGGGCTCGACGGCGAGGTCAAGCGTGTCGGTGACCGTGTCGGGCCGTGAGGATGTCGTCGGCCCAGTCGACGTCGACGCGGTGGTGTGGTGTTCCCGAGAGTCCGTCGCGGCTGACGATCTCGAACGTCCGGTTCCGTGCGTCGGGGGTAAACGGTGCGGCCGCCATGATCCGTGCGACGTCCGCCCGGGGGATCGAGCCGGTGACGGAGTCCCCGCCCTGGCCGACGACGACGTCGCCGCTTGGCGGATCGTCCGTGAGTCGTCCCGGACGCACGATCGTGTACCCCAGTCCGGAGCGTCGTAGCGCTGCTTCGGCGTCCCGCTTGGCTCGTCGTACACCCCGGAGTGCGAGCCGCGCCGGGAGCGACAGCCCCGCCTTCGAGTCACCCACGCCGATGGCACTCTCGAGGACGACGTACGAGACGCCCTCGGCGACGGCCGCGGTCGTGAGATTGATCGCGCCGGTCCGGTCGACGAGTTTGCCGCCGGTCAGGTGACGCAGACACGGCGGCGAGCCGAGCGCACAGCAGACGAGGTCACAGTCCTCGACGGCCGCGACGGCGTCGCCCGAGTCGAAGAAGTCGGCGACGACCACCTCGTCGGCCCCGTGGCGCTCGAGCGTGTCGACGTTCCCGTAGGAGCGCGTCGTCGCGCGGACCGTGAGATCGGTCGGTCGGAGGACGGATAGCAGTTCCTCGCCGGTGGCCCCGCTGGCACCGGCGACGAGGACGCGGTCGAGTGGGCGTGAGTCGGTCATCGGGTCAGTTACTGGACCGACACGGAAAACGCTCAGCAGCGGTCGGTGGGCATGACAGTCTCCGCCGAGTGCGAGACGCCGGGCGATGCCACGACCGGAACCGAGCGCGTCGTTCGCCGGTGAGGACAGGTCACGAACTTCGTAGTCGGGATGGTCGGCCGGACCGAATCCCGATTCCGGCTCGAGTCAGCCGGCCGGTCGTCTCGCCGTCGCGGTCCCCCGATCCGTTACCGCGCCAATTATTAACTGGGGACATGTGGGTAGCCGACATGGATCGAATTTCGCTCGGCAACGACGAGTTCGAGGGTCGGAACAACGCCTACGTTCTCGCCGACGACGCCGCGAGCGAACTCGCGCTCGTCGATACGGGGATCGCGGTCGATCCGGTCCGAACGGACCTCCGCGACGGGCTGGCCGACCGCGGCTACGAGATCGCCGACATCGACGACATCGTCCTCACACACTTCCACGCCGACCACGCCGGACTGGCCGGCGAGATTCAGGCCGAAAGCGGGGCCACCGTCTACGTCCACGAGGCCGACGCCCCGCTCGTCGCCGACGCGGAAGACGCCGTCGCGGCCGTCGAGGACCGCCGTCGCGAACTGCTCGCGGAGTGGGGCGTCCCCGAGGACGCCCGGCGGGAACTGCGTACCTTCTTCGAGTCAGCCGAGATCGAGGGGCCGCCGGCCGAGCCGACGCCCATCGAGGACGGCGAGGTCCTCGAGGTCGGCGGCCACCGCCTCGAGACGATCCACGCGCCGGGCCACGCGGCGGGCCTGTGCTGTTTCGAGATCGACGGCGGGGACGAGGCGTTCGTCGGCGACGCCTTGCTACCGGTGTACACCCCGAACGTCGGCGGCGCGGACGTCCGGGTCGAGCGCCCCCTCGCAAAGTACGTCGACACGCTGGAACGACTCGCCGACCGCGACTACGACCGGGCCTGGCCCGGCCACCGCGACCCCATCGACGACCCGACTGCCCGCGCCGAGACGATCCTCGAGCATCACCGCGAGCGGGCGGCAACGATCGTCGAGTTGCTGGCCGACCACGGGCCGGCCGATGCCTGGACGATCAGTGCCCACCTGTTCGGCGACCTCGAGGGAATCCACATCGTCCACGGTCCCGGCGAGGCCTACGCCCACCTCGATCACCTCCGCCACGAGGGCTTCGTCACGGCCGATGGCGGCACGTATCGCCTCGAGCGGGAACCGAACACCACGGAACGGATCGTTTGAGCCGCTGACTGACGGCGTCCGAAGTCACAAACACCACACGTATTCACTGTTCTCAAGAGCCGCTCGAGAGCGTCTGAACCGAAGTATTGTCGGTACCGTAGTAAGAAACTCCACATTAGTGTATTGTTCACAAGATCCTTGCTAACTTCCCTCACCTTTATTACGGGTGACTCGAAACTGGTGGGTGAGAATCGGTAACTCAGTGACACACAATGGTTAACGAAGATAACGATACGATCGATTCAGGTGAGATTGGTAACGGTAGTGTCGGGCGGCGGACGTTTTTGGGGGCTGCAGGTGCCGGTGCGGTGACGACGGCGCTGGCCGGCTGTCTCGGCGGCGTCGACAGTGGCGGCGGCGACGACGGAACGCTGACGATCGGTCATCTCGCCCCAACCGGGATGTCGATGGGGGTGGGGTCGGAACGGAGCGCCGAGATCGCGGTCAACGAACTCAAAGAGGGCGAGGGCATTCTGGACCAGGAGATCGATCTAATCACCGAAAACACCGAGCGGTCTACCAGTACCACGACTCCGATCGTGGAAGAGATGATCAACCGTGACAACGTCGATCTCATCGTGGGAACGTTCAGCAGTGAGGTCACGCAGGGGATCATAGACACGGTCGCCGAGGCGGACGTTCCGTTCATCATCACGGGCTCGGCCGACGTGAATACGATCACGGACTATCACGGCGAGGACTACGAGAAGTACAAGAACGTCTTCCGGACCGGACCGATCAACTCCCACTACCAGGCCGAGGCGATGGCGGGATACGCCGAACACCTCTCGGACAGACACGGCTGGACCGACTTCGCGTTGCTGCCCGAGGAAGCCGCCTGGACGACGGTCTTCCGCGATCGACTCCCGGGACTGCTCGAGGATCGCGGCCTCAATGTCGTCTATGACGAGGTTCCCAGCGTGCAGACCTCGAATTTCACGCCGTTCCTCGACGACATCGAAAGCGAGGGCGCGGACGCAGTGATCCGCTTCTTCGCGGCGGGTGGTCGCGGACAGCTCCTCGGGGACTGGGCCGGCGAATACCCCTTCGCCGTGGAGGGCGTTCACGTCGCGTCGATGTCCCCGGAGTTCTGGGACCAGTCGGAAGGCGGCTGTGTCTTCGAGACGACGTCCCAGTCGGGTGGCGGCGGCGTTACCGAACTGACGGGCAACACGATGGACTTCGTCGAGACGTACGAAGCGGAGTACACTGGCAACGGTCAGGACCCGCCGAGCAAGCCGATGTATATGGGATTCAACACCTACGACGCGATCCACTTCTACGCCAAGGCCGCCGAAGAGGCCGGGACGGTCAACTACGCGGAGGACCTCGACGACATTGTCGATGCTATGTTGAGCATCGAACACAACGGTGCAGCCGCGAATATCTCGCTGGCCGGCGAGGACGCGGACTATCCCAACGACGTCGAAACGACCGAAACCGAAAGCGGCGAGGTCAATTACCCGATGACCCAGTGGCAGCCGACCGATGATGGCGGCAAACAGGAGGTCGTCTACCCGGTTCAAGACCGGTCTGCAAAACACATGAAGCCAAGCTGGATGTCGTAAGACATGCTCGAGTCAATTCTCTCGGTCCTCATCTTGGGGGCGATGATGAGCGCGATCTATGCGCTCGTCGCCATCGGGTTTACCATGATCTTCGGCGTTGGAGGCGTGTTGAACCTCGCTCACGGCGGGCTGATCATGATCGGCGCGTACGCGTTCCTCGTCTCGACCTCCTCGTCGGTGGTCGGTTCGATCGCGGTCCCGACGCTCCTCGGACTCGTCATCGCAACGCTCGTGACGGCAGTCGCTTCCTACGTCCTGTACGGCGGGCTGGTCCGATACATCGAGGACAACGTCGTGATCACGTTCCTCTCGACAGTGATGGTCGCGTTGCTCCTAACGGAACTGATCCACTACGAGTTCGGGAGCAGCCCCCGAACGCTGCTCCCAATAGCCGACGGCACGCTCCATCTCCAGGGCGTCGGAACCCGGATCAACTACATGTACATCCTCGGGTTCGTCGTCTCGTGGATCGCGATCGGGCTGTTGTGGTACTACGTGAGCCGGACCGACGAAGGGCGGTCGATCCTCGCGGTCTCGATGAGCGAACGGGGCGCACAGCTTACCGGTGTGGATCTCGAGTCCGTGAAATCGCGGACGTGGCTGATCGCCGGTGCCCTCGCCGGGCTCGCTGGCGTGTTCCTCGGAACGCTCCAGACGACTAGTCCGGAGATGTGGCTCAACCCGCTCGCGATTGCCTTCATCATCGTCGTGATCGGCGGGATCGGATCCATCAAGGGGTCGGTCGTCGCGGCGTACCTGATCGGCTACCTCGAACAGTTCACGCTCGAATTCCTCGGCACGGGCTACCAGGGAATCTTTTCGCTGGTCGTGCTCGTTGCGGTCTTGCTCCTCAAGCCGGAGGGGCTCTTCGGGAGGGAGTTTGCCCATGAGTAGCGAAACGGACACCGGACGTGGTATCGGCGGACGAGTAAGCGGCGCCGCAGGTCGGGTCGGCGGTGCGGCCGTCGACGGACTCAGTACCGTTACCGAGCCCGTCGATCGGGCACTCCGGCCGATCGCAACCGTCTACAACCGCACGCTCGGTGGCTACTTCGGCGAAATGAACGGCCTCCAGTTCGTGTTGCTGGTGGGGGCGTTCCTCGGACTCGTGACGATCCCGTTCTGGGGAAATTACACCCTAGTGCAGGCGACGTGGCTCGCCTGTATCTGGGGCATCTTCGCGATGAGTTGGGACATCCAGAGCGGATACACTGGCTACATCAGCTTCGGCCACTCGGTGCTGTCCGGCGGTGCGGCGTACACGACCGCGATGTTGCTCAACAACGTCAACGCCGAACTACCGATGCGGATCACGATCCCCATCTCGGTACTGATCGCGCTGATCATTGGGCTCGCAATCGCTCTGCCGTCGCTCCGGCTGAGCGGGCCGTACTTCTCGCTGATTACGTTCGTGGCCGTGTTGATCTTCTACCGACTGATCCGGCCGCTGAGTGAATATACCGGCGGCGAGACCGGACTCGGCGGGATCGAGACGGTGTACAGCACCGATCCGGTGATGCGAACGTACGCGTTCATGATTCCGATGTTGCTCATCGCAGCCGCGCTCCTGATCGTCGCGCGGTCGAACATCGGACTCATCCTCGTGGCGATCCGCGAGAACGAGTCTGCGGTCGAAGCCGCAGGCATCAACGCGACCAAGTTCAAGATCTGGTCGTTCGTTCTCAGTTCGATCCCGATGGGAATCGGTGGCGTCCTGCTGGCACACCGCTTCGGGACCGTCACACCCGGCGCGTTCGTCGTCGTCGACAACAGCATCGAGATGATCGCGATGGCCGTCGTCGGCGGGATGGGCTCGATACTCGGGCCGCTCGGCGGGGCCTTCCTCGTCATTATGCTCGAGGACGTGGTCCTCTCCGGCTTCGAGAGCGAGATCAAGTGGTCGATCCTCTGGTTGATCGTCCTGTTGATCCTCGTGTTTGCCCGTGACGGCCTGTTCCGCAAGCTGTGGCACGGACTCGACCGGCTCGGGGGTGACCGCCGATGAGCGTCCTCGAGGTCGACGGGCTGACCAAGAAGTTCGGTGGGCTCGTCGCCGTCGACGACTTCTCGTTCGAGGTCGACGAGGGAGAGATCGTCGGCCTGATCGGGCCGAACGGCTCGGGCAAGTCCACGGTGTTCAACTGCATCATGGGCATCTACGGCGTCACCGACGGCGCGATCCGGTTCAACGGAACCGACATCACCGACGATTCGACCCACGAGGTCGTCAACAAGGGGCTCTCGCGGGTCTCCCAGGAGTCGAACCCGATCGACTCGATGTCGGTCGCGGGCAACATCAAGCTGTTCACGCTGCCAAACAGCATCGTCTCGCTGCGCGGCGGTGCCAGCGAGGAGGAGATCTACGACTACGCCGCCCGCATCGACATCGAGGAACATCTCCACGAAATGCCCGGCGAGTTGCCCCACGCGGACGTCCGCCGGCTCGAGATCGCCAAGTCGCTGGCGACCGAGCCCGAGATGATGCTGCTCGACGAGCCGTTCGCGGGGATGAACCAGGCCGAGATCACCGAACTGGCCGACCAGATCGAGCGGTTCCGCGAGCAAGGGATGTCGATGGTCGTCGTCGACCACAACATGGGCGGTCTGATGGACCTGGTCGATCGGATCGTCGTCCTCAACAACGGCGACTTCCTCGCGGAGGGGACGCCGGAGGAAATCGCCGAGAACGAGCAAGTCCAGGAGGCCTACCTCGCTGGGGAGGGACTCTAATGTCCGCGATACTCGATATCAACGATCTCAACGTCTACTACGGCAAGTCACACGCGCTGAAGGGCGTCTCGCTGTCGATCCAGGAAGGCGAAATCTATGGCGTCATCGGCCCCAACGGGGCCGGGAAGACGACGATGCTGAACGCCGTCGCCGGCTTCCTCGACTACGAGGGATCGATCAGCTACGCCGGTGGCGATCTCGCGGGACAGCCGTCCCAGGAGATCGTCGAGTCAGGGCTCATCTACTGCACCGAGGACCGGGACCTGTTCCCGTACTTCTCGGTCCACGAGAACCTACTGATGGGCGCGCAGTTCCGCGACGACAAGGCGGCAGTACAGGACGATCTCGACATGGTCTACGACCTGTTCCCGCGGCTGGACGAACGCCGCGAGCAGGAGGCCGAGACCATGAGCGGCGGCGAACAGCAGATGCTCGCCGTCGGCCGCGCGCTGATGAGCGACCCCGACATGCTCATGTTGGACGAGCCGACGCTCGGGCTCGCGCCGGTCATCATCGAGGACATCGGCGAAGCGCTCGAGAAACTCCAGAAAGAGGAGGGGCTGACGATCCTGCTGGCCGAGCAGAACTCGACGTTCGCGCTGAACCACGCGGACCGGCTCTCGCTGATCGAGACCGGCGAGATCGAACTCTCCGGCCCGCACGACGAGTTCACGGACAACGACTACGTCCGCGAGGCGTACGTCGGCGTCCACTGATCCGCGGTTCGGGCTCGTTTTTTGATCGATCGACCGAAATCAGCGGCGCTAGCCGTCGGTCTCGAGGCCGCCCTGAAACGCCGCGACGGCCTCGCGGAACGCGTCGGGAATCCGGGTCGGCTCCTCGTTCTCGGTATCGACGGCGACCTGCGTGACGGTGCCGTCCGCCAGGACCGCGTCGTCGGCCTTCCGTTTCGCCCGGTACTCGTACTCGAGACTCGAGGTGCCGATGTCCGCGACCCGGAGTTCGTTGACGATCACGTCCTCGAACTCCGCGCCGGTTCGGTAGTTCAACTCGGTGTTGACGACGTGGATCTGCCAGCCGTCCGCGCGCATCCGGTCGTAGCCGTAGTCGATCGCGCGGAAGAACGCGGAGACGGCCTCGTCCTGAAAGGTGAAGTACTCCCCGTAGAAGACGATTCCCTGCTGGTCGGTCTCGGCGAACCGAACGCGGTTCTCGAAGACCGGCTGGAACGCGGGGCCGTCCGCCGCTCGCTCTTCGGTCTCCGTGTCGTTTGCTCCCATACCGACAACGCCGCCGCGACGGGCAAAACCGTACCGGCCACGGCAAGCAACCACAGTCGGGCAACCGCGACCCCGTAACGCCTCCCCGTCGCCTCGCGGTCCGCGGCCGCGTGGCCACGGCCGATCCGCGCGTCGCGGCCTCGGTCGGACGACGGCCCGGTTCGACGGTCGCTCGCGCCCCGCTGTGAATGCGTGCCGATGGCCTATCCGTCGCGGCGACGTATCGGACACATGGTCAAGCTCTCGACGCTCGTCGTCCTCGCCGGCGTGGTGATGCTCGTCTTCCCGATTCCGCCGATCGCCAGCGCCCTCGGCGGGGTCGCCGTCATCGTCATCGGGCTCGCGCTTCGATTGCTGACGGACGTGTGAGACGCGGCGGGAACGCGACGGCGAATCGGCGTCTCGCCACGGCGGCCGCGGAGCGGGTGGCCGGCGCTCCCGGTCCTGCACTGTTGGGTCGACTCTTTTATTGGTCGGCGATCGATCAACGGCTATGCACTCGACGCCGCAGGTAGTTGTCGCCGGCGGTGGGCTGGCCGGGCTCGTCGCTGCCCGGCACCTCGCCGCCGCCGGTACAGACGTGACGTTGTTCGAACGCCGCGAGACGACCGGGGGTCGGGTCCGCACCCTCGAGCGGGACGGCTTCCGATTCGACCGGGGCTTTCAGGTCTGCTTTACCGCCTATCCCGCCGTTCGGCGCGAACTCGACCTCACGGCGCTGCACCTCCGCCGGTTCGCGCCGGGAGCGACCGTCGCCGGCCCCGACGGGCTGTCGACGCTCGCGGACCCGCTCAGGGAACCGGGGACGATTCCGGCGACGCTGTCGAACCCGTACGTTTCGGCGGGCGACGCACTCCGGGTGGCCCGGCTCTGGTACCGGCTCCGGCGAACCGATCCCGGCGACATCTTCGCCGGGGACGACGAACGGATCGACGACTTCCTCCGTACTCGGGGGTTCTCCGATCGGTTCATCGAGGGTTTCGTCGCGCCGTTCTACGGCGGGATCACGCTCGATCGGTCGCTGGCGACCTCGCGACGGGTCTTCGAGTACACCTTCCGGACCCTCGCGGCGGGCGAGACGGTGGTCCCGGCCGCCGGCATGGAAGCGATCCCGGCGCAACTCGCCGACTGCGTCCGCGAGGTCGGCGGAACGATCCGAACGGGCACTACGGTCGAGTCGGTCGCGGCCGACGGCGGGGACGCTAGCGATTCCACGGGCTCGGTTACGGTCGAAACCGACGCGGAACCCCTCGAGGCCGACGCGGTCGTCGTCGCGACCGACCCGCCGACGGCGCGGGACCTGACGGGGGTCGAGTCGATTCCGACCGAGGCGCGAAGCTGTGTCACTCAGTACTACGCACTGCCGGCGGGAACCGATCTGGGGACCGGCCGTCGGCTCCTGTTGAACGCGACCGGATGGGGGCCGAACCACGTGGTGCCCCACAGCGCGGTCGCTCCCGAGTACGCGCCGGCCGACGCGACGTTGATCAGCGCGACCTATCTCGGAGAGCAGCCGGCGAGCGACGAAGACCTGGCCGAGCAGACCCGCCGCTCACTCGAGTCATGGTCTCCCAACCGGGAGTTCGACGACCTCGAGACGCTGCATACCGAGCGGATCCCGTTCGCGCAGTTCGACCAGCCGCCGGGGATCCACGACCGGCTCCCCGACGCTCGCGACCCCGCGGGCTCGGTCTATCTGGCCGGCGACTACACACAGTGGTCCTCGATTCAGGGCGCGATGGAGAGCGGGCGACGGGCGGCCGAAGCGGTCATCGACGATCTGTCGGGCTGATCCGTCGGTCGACTCGAGCGGTAGCGGCCAGCCGACGGTCGACCCGAGCGCCGGCGACGCTACCGCAGTCGAGCGACCGCAGACATCCGGCGTGTGTCGTACTGGACAGTCACTCGACGGCCAAACGACTACGGCGCTCGGCGTCGTTCCGTCGACAGGCATCCATGGCCATCGACGAACTCCTCGAGGGGGCGGACCTCACCGGGCGACAGGCGGCGATCATCTTCTTTAGCTTTCTCCTCTTGATCGTGCTGGCCGCCGTGCTGTTGATCACGTTCAGCGACTTCTTCCGGAACCTCGTGGTCACCGTTCAGGTGGCCGTCGTCGTCCCCGCTGCCCGACCGACTCGAGCGGCTGTCTCGGAACGAGTGGAGTGACTACAGGAGCCGTCGGCACCGTCCGAGCGGCGGGAACCACAGCACCTCGTCCGTCGCGGCGTCCCTGACCGCGGGATGGAAGGCGTCGGGGTCACGGACCAGCGGCGACTGGAAGTCCCGACCGCGCATTCCGTTGACGGTCGCGCCGGCCGCGAGGCGGGTAAACGCCGGCAGGACGATCACGTCCGCGCCCTCGTAGCAGTCCGGCCCGTAGAGGAGACAGGGGAGCTTGCGGCCCTCGACCGACAGCGCGGGGTGGTCGTGGCCGACGACGTACCGCTCGGCGCTTTCCACGGGGCGCTCGTGACCGTGACAGATCACCGTCTCGCCACCGTCCGGCCGGTACTCGGGAACGGTCTGCCCCGAGAAGACCTCCCCGAGCATCGCGTCGTGGTTGCCCGGCGTAACGACCAACTCCGCACCGGCGTCCGCGACGGTCGCGACGACCGCCTCGAGGTCGCGCTCGAGGCCCCGTGGCAGCCGCGAAAACGAGTGGAGGAGGTCGCCCGCGACGACGACCGTCGCCGGCGCGGTCGCCTCGAGTACCGCCGCGAGCCGGTCGCGAACGTCGGCACCGTCGTCGATCGGCGCGTCGACGCTCGAGTCGGCGGCCTTGCCGAGATGGACGTCCGCGAGAACGAGCGTCTCGGTCGTCGGGAGGAAGATCGACCGGTCGTGGACGGCGAACGGAACGTCGACCCCGACGCCGTCGGTCATCGATCCGCGTCGTCGTCGCCGTCCACGGACGGTCCGCTATCGTGGTCGGCGGACGCGCCCGCGTCGGTTCGCGCACCGCCGTCGGTCCGCATCTCCTGGCCCAAGGCGTCCGCGAGGTCGTACTCCGTGCCGGTCAGGATGTAGAGGACGTCCTCCAGGGGCTCGAGGATCTCGGGGAGGATGCGGAGGACGAGGTAGGTGATACCCAGCAGGGCGACGATCGACAGCGACTGGGCGATGAAGTTGTGGGCGACGATGTAGGAGGTCCGGTCGGCCGGCGCGCCCATGAACTCCGTCGCGATGGTGACGAAGATATCCTGCTGGAACCAGCCCCACGGCGAAGCCAGCCCGATGAAGACGTTCCGGACGAGATTCAGGAACCAGATGACGCCGACCGCGAGCGGGAAGGCAACCGCTTTCCGCTTGAGCGGCGCTTTGACGGCGGCGATGAGGCCGCCGAAGATGGCCATGCTCCCGATACCCGTACAGGCCGTGATGATGTAGGTCGTCCGGCCGGTCACCGTCTCGTCGGGATCGAAGGCAAAGCGGCTCTGATAGCCGTTTGCCCCCTCCTCGAGGCCGGGGCTGTGGCCGAGCAGCTCCATCCCGAAGTGGGTCTGGGCGGCGGTCGTCTCGATCAACCACGTGCGGACGACCGGAATCGTCTCGACGGGCAGGTAGATCAGCCCCATGAACGCGACGGCCTTCGAAAGCAGGAGCAGCGACTCCCGGCCGGTGGCAAGCAGATAGCCGGTGTAGGCACACAGCGGCAGCGCTGCCACCGTCAGCAGCGTCTCGATCGGGCTCTTGACCTCGAGGTAGTAGTGGGGAGCAAGCGTCAGCCAAAAGACGCCGAAGACGACCCACGCGCCCGCTGCGAGGTATCGCGCGGGATCGGTAGCCCCGTACCATTGGATGACGGCCGCGACGACGAACGCGCCGATCGCGGTCCAGGCGAGGGCGTCCGACAGGGGAACGGAGCCGATACTCATCGAGAGTACCGTCGCGGGTCCCGCCACGGGGTCGACAACCGTACCGGGGGCCGCGGTCGTCACTGGGAGGGGCGACATAGTCACGTAATCCCGAGGGACTCTCGCGCTATCAACTTGACGCCTCGCGGTCGTGACCGCGCTCCAGTCCGGCGAGACGCGGCGGCCGACCGACGGTGCGACCGCGTACCTTTTTGCATCGCTCCCGCTAACCATCGACACATGGTCGACGTCCTCGACAACAAGCGCACCGCGACGCGGTTTCGGATCCTCGTCCAGATCGCGGAACGTCAACCCGCGGTCAGCCAGGGGGAGATCGCCGGGGAAGTCGGCGTGACGAGTCAGGCGGTCAGCGAGTACATCCGGGAACTCGTCGATGACGGTCTCGTCGAGAAGGAGGGCCGGTCGCGGTATCACGTCACCAACGAAGGCGTCGACTGGCTGTTCCGGACCGCCGACGACATCCGCCGGTTCGCGGACCACGTAACCGGCGACATCCTCGGGGCGATGAGCGAGGCCGCCTACATCGCGACCGACGACATCGAGGAGGGTGATACCGTCTCGCTGTCGGTGAAAAACGGGCTCCTCCACGCGACGCCCGGCGAGGAGGGGCCGGCGACCGGCGTCGCGACCACGGACGCCGCGGCCGGCACCGATGTCGGCGTCACCAGCTTCGAGGGCGTCATGGACTTAGAGCCCGGCTCGGTGACCGTCCTGCAAGTCCCCGGCGTCCGGGCCGGCGGGAGCCGCGCGATCGAGTCCGACACCGTCGCCGACCGCTGTACCGACGCCGACCTCGTCGTCGCTGCCGGCGTCGAAGCGATCGTCGCCTGTCGGGAGGCCGGGACCGATCCGACGGTCACGTTCGCCGCGGGCTCCGTCGCCGCCGACGGGGCCAAGCGCGGGCTCGATGTGGCGGCCGTCGCCACGACCAACGAGGTCGGCCGAGTCACCGACGCGCTTCGCGACGCCGACGTCTCCTACGAAGTCCTCGAGGGCTAGTCGCCGTCTTACAGGCGTTCCCGATCGCGAACGCCGTTCTCACCACCGACTGTTGGCACCGGCTGGTTCCACGAAGCCGCTTCATCCGACTATAGTAGCCACTGAAAGTCATTGCACACCTGATCGAACGACGGCGTTGCGATCAGTGTGTGAATCGTTTCAGCGGCTACTATAGAATCGATTGGTTACGCGAGCGGTTCGTCGAGCAACGCGACGGTCGTACACCCCGAGAACGGGCGCTCGAGCGGGTCCTCGCGGCGGACACGGAATTAGACGACTGCCCGGTAGAACCTCGTCTCGCACAACAGCCGTAGAAATCGACCGGTACGCGTCCCAGCCCCGCCTAGCCGATGTAACGCAGGTCGTCGTCGGTCGGCACGTCCATCCCCTGTTGCTGTTCCATTTCCTGGATCTTGCCGATGACCTCCTCCATTTCGTCGGCCCGTTCGTCCAGGGACTCGTAGTCGAGTTCGAAGCCGAGTACGGCTTCGAGGACCTCCAGTACCGCCCGGGCGCTTTTGGGATCGACGAGGTAGCCGCTGGTCTCGCCCATCAGGCAGGTCGCCTCGAAGCCGCGACGTTCGCCCAGTCCGAGCAGGAGTCCCGAGACGCCGACGATACCGCCCGCCGGCTCGTCTTCGCGGAACTCGACGCCCGCGTCCTCGAGTGCCTCGAGCAGCGACTCGTCGCTGACGGCCCCGACGACCGCGTACTCCTCGATGAGTTCGCCCGTCGGGACGCCGCCTAACGCGTACACCTCGGTCGCACCGAACTCCTCGGCGACGTCGAGGAAGGCATCGGTCAGCGTGTAGTGGCCCGCGTTGCTCTGGGCCTGGTGATCGCCGGTCAGCAACAGGAGATCACGACCGTCGGGGACCTCGACGGCGTGGATCTCGGCGCCGGTCAACGACGAGACGCCGTCCTCGACGCTGACCTGTGGCGGGAACTCGCGGGAGTAAATCCGCCGGACGAGCGTACTCTCGCCCTCGAGTTCCTCGAGCAGATGTTCGACGGCCAGCGTGCCGACGTGTCCGACCCCGGGCAACCCCTCGACGAGAACGGGGTCGTCCAGTTCGACCTCGGCAACCGCGTCGATCTCGAGTTCGTCCATACCCCTATCAGCGGTTGCGACGTTTAAGAGAGCGTCGGTACTCGCCATGGGGGTCCGCGGGGTCGAGCGGTGCCGGCGCGCTGTTTTCGGCGTCGGCACCACACTCCGGACAGGTCGCAGAAAGCGTATACACCGGGCGGTCGTGGACGTCCTGCCACGCCGAACACACCCGGATGTCCGATTTCATTCGTCGTCGGTGCGTCGCTCGCGGTGGTACTCGCCCGCACCGCCGTGGCCCTCGATCGCGGCGATCGCTCGATCGGCGCTTTCCTCGAGTTCGGATTCGGCGGTCTTGTAGTTCGGTGCCTGCACCTCGATGCGGTACTCGGGCGCGCCGACGTAGCTTACTTCGAGGTCGACCTCTTCGGGCACTTCGCCGTTGCCCTCGGCGGCTTCCAGCGCCTCGCGGATCCCGTCGACGCCGCTTGGCGATGGGTTCTCGAGGTCGACGTAGCCGGTGACGTTGACGTACGGCACCGAGACGTTCTCGCGTGCGGTGTCGACGATCGACTCGATCTCGTCGTCGTCGAGGTCGGTGTCCGCGAGGGCCTCTTCGCCGTGGATGGCGGCCTGTTTGAAGCCGTCGTAGAGGCCACCGTGGGCCGCGATCAGTTCGTTCGCGATCGCGGTGTAGACCTCGTCGTCAATCTCCTCGCCGAAGGCCAGTTCCATCCAGTTGTCGGCCTTCTGCTCGTTTTTCCACTCCTGGATCTTATCGGAGCGCTGGTGATCGTTGACGTCTTTCAGCGAGAGGTCGATCTGCTGGGAGCCCTCGTCGACATCGAGGACCTTACAGACGACGATCTGTCCCTCGCGGACGTGGTCGCGGACGTTCTTGATCCAGCCGCTGGCGACCTCGGAGATGTGGATCAGTCCGCGTTTCTCCTCGTACTCCTCGAGATCGACGAAGACGCCGAAGTCCTCGATCTCGTCGATCTTGCCGACGACGAGTTCGCCGGGGTCGGGCCAGCCGCTGTATTTCATCGTGACTCGACTGTCTCGACGATCTCGTGGTCGATCTCGGCGTTTCCGCCGGTCGGTCGGGCAAGCGTCGTGCCACAGACGGCACAGGCGACCTCCGTGGAGGCCTTGCCGAAGACGGTCTGTTCGTTCTCGCAGTCACTGCATCGGACGCTGTAGAAATTTCCTGCCATTGGTATCACTCCTGGAACTCGAGTCGGCCGGCGCGCCATCCCTCGCGGAGGTGGGCCTTGCCGCACTCGCTGCAGCGGTATTTGAGGTCGGTCTTTTTCGTGGGCTTTTCGCCGGCGGGCACCTTCGAGAAGCGACCGGAGTTCCCGATCGACGAGGAGTTTCGCCGGGTGCGGCGAGCGTCCCATTTCAGTCCCGAGGAACGGCCGGTTCGGGACTTCTCGACTTCGTGTTCGTGGTGTTCGTTGCAGTGCGGGCAGTACGTATTGAAGCGGCGTGGCATCTGCATGGTTATCTCACTTGGCGTGGGCTAAGACACCGCTGTTTAAAACCCGTTTGGTTCGTCCCCGTCGCCGCCGGCCGTCGGTTCCACAATTGGTCGTCGAGCCGGCCCCGAACGGATCGACACTACCGCTCCGAAGCGTTTAATCGTCTCTCCTGTGAACGCTCGCGTATGAAACAGCTCATCATCCACGGCGATCCCGGCATCCGCAACGGGGCCATCGTTCGGTACGAGGGGGACGAGGGGGAGGCCGAGGTGGTCTGTTTCGGGATCAACCGCAACGGCGAGTACCACGGTCCCGATCGGGTCCAGCTCTGGTGTACCGTCGGCGACGAGGACGAGTACGAGGACTACGAGAAGCGAAACTTCACGCCACATTTCCTCGACGTCGATCGGGTCGACGCCGACGATGTCGAGGTCGTCCGGGCGAAAAGCGACCTAGCGATCTGATCGGACCGAGCGAGCGGCCGCGAGTCGTCTCTGGAACATCGTCGCAGTCCTGCCGGTCCGGCCAACGGAACCGAGCGGCGATCAGTTATTTTCGGTGACTGTCAGCTTCACGGATCGATCGCAAAAGGGAAATCGTTGCCGCCGACACTGGGGAATACGCTCGAGCATCCACGATGAGTGATTCCCTCACAGAGGCCGTCCGGACGCGGGTTCGAGCGTTGTTCTCACCGACCCGGTTCGGCCAATTCGCCGGGGTTGGCTTCGTCGGTGCGACCGTCGATATTCTCGTTTTCGCCGCGCTAAGCAGCGTTACGTCCCTTGTCTGGATCATTGCAAAACTCATATCCTGGGAACTCGGTATCATCGTCATCTTTGCGATCAACGAGCGGTGGACGTTCGCGAGCCACGGTGCTGTCGGGACGCGAGCGGTGGTCTGGCGGTTCCTTCGCTCGAACATCGTTCGGCTGGGCGGGCTAGCGGTGACGCTGGCAGTGTTACGGGTACTCGTCGAGCAGTTCGGTGTCTGGCTCGTCCTGGCCAACATGGTCGGCATCGGCATCGGCTTCTTCGTCAACTACACCTGTGAGAGTCTCTACACGTGGCAGGTCCATCAGGACTAACGGTAGAAACCCGCATACGGCGACCGAATCACAACCCTTAACTAGCACACTCGGGTATGAACTGGTAGCGGGATGGGATAGCCAGGAGATTCCGGCGGGCTCATAACCCGCAGATCGGTAGTTCAAATCTACCTCCCGCTATACTTCTGACGCGAGCAAGTTCGTGAGCGTCGAGTATGGCACAGTGGGAGATTTGAACCGGACAGCGCTCGAGCGAAGTGCGAGTGCCGGTTCAAATCTCTCCCCTGGTATTCTGTAGTGACCGAAGCCGCGAGTGACGGGTATCGCACGGAGAGCGCTCGACAGCGGAAGCATCGTTCCGACCGTGGTTCGAATCCCGGCCGCGAGCCGCCATTGCGGCCGTGGTCGAACCGCTGTTCTCCGCTCGAAGCGGTCGAACGGTGGGCCTACGGCTCTTCGACGAGGTAATCGCGGAGCCGGCGGCCCTGCGGGTAGGTGAATGTGACCGTCCCGTGGAGGACCGACGGCGTCGAGAGGGGGTCGACGGGAGCGAACCGCTGGAACCCCGACTCCGCGGGAAAATCGAAGTCGATGCGGTCGACGTCGGCCTCGTACAGTTCGCTGACGAAGGGGATCGGGAACTCGAGGAGCTCGCTGATCTGTGCGCGGCTCCCCGTCGGGTCCGGAAGCTTCCGATGGGCGTAGTAGTGGAGGTGGCCGGTGAGCGTGTCGATTTGATCGTCACCGACGCTCGCTTCGGCTTCAATGACTGGCTCGCTGTCGACCGAGAGCGTCGAGACGAGTTCGCCGTCGTCTTCCGCCCACGCACACGAACCGGGAAGACTCGGTATTCCGGCGTTCTCGCGGGTGTACGCCTGCAGCTGGGGCGAATCGGTCCAGTAGCCCACCCAGAACCGGCCGGGAACCGGCAGTTCGCCCTGCGCGTCACTGACCGCGCGACTGTCGTGATCGGCGACTTCCACCGTCAGATAGGTCAGGGTGTACGGATCGAGATGGGCCGTCTGCTCGGCCGACGGCACTCGATACATGTTCATCTGGACGAGGCCGTTCGGGTGCGGCTCGAGGCCGGGCGGCAGCGCCGCTTCGAGCACCTCGGGGTCGGCCTCGTAGCCGACGATGAGCATCCGCGCGTTCTTGATGAGCTGTGGCGGCGACACGGTCGTTCCCTCGAGGGGATCGGCGGGGAAGTCGTGGTCAGTCATGAATGATCACCTGTTGGCGTCGACGCCGACGTCGTCGGGTGCGAAGACCTCGGGAACCGGTTCGTCTCTGACGCCGCGGATGTCGTCGAGAATGGGCTTGAGATAGGCCCGGAACAGCACTGGGCGCTCGCTCATCGGGAAGTGACCGGTTGCTTTCATCTCGTGGGCGGTCGCTCCCTCGCCGATGGCGTCGGCGGCCTCGCGGGCGTCGTCGGGGTTGGTCAGGTAATCGTACTCGCCGTTCATGAGGTACATTCGGACCTGCGTGGCGTCGATCTCGTCGACGGACTCGCTGTAGTCGTGGTCCATCGAGTAGTAGTGGAGGTCGCCTTTGAGGACGCCGTTGGCACCCTGTTCGTACAGATAGAGCGTCTCACGGCGCGCCCACTCGGGGGCGTGTGGCGCCATCAGCCCCCACGTCGCGTGGGAGTTGACGTCGTTCGCGTTGACGTGTGGGTGATCGAGCCACTGGATGTAGAACCCAGGTGTGACCAGCCCCGCCTCGAGGCCGATCAGCGCCCGGAACCGCTCGGGGAACCAGTCCGCGAGTTCGAGCGTGACCGTGCCACCCATGCTCGAGCCGATGAAGACCGGCTCCTCGAGTTCGAGCGCGTCGGCGATGGCGACGATGGTGTCGGTGAACCGCTCGGCGGTGAGATCGTACTGGTCGGTCCACCACGATTCGCTCGACGGCGGGACCGACTTCCCGTGGCGCGGCAGGTCGTATGCGATCACCCGGAAGTGGTCGGTGATCTCCGGATCGTTCAGGACGTGGCGCCACTGCTGGTTGTTACAGCCGGCCGTGTGCTGACAGAGCAGGGGAATGCCGTCCTCCGGCCCGGCGGCCTCGTAGTAGATACGGTGGTCGACGCCGTCGAGGTCGACGGTGACGTACCGGCCTGTAATGGGCTCGTCCGTCGGCTCTTCCGGTCGGTGCGTCCCCACAGTGGGCGGTTCGCCGCCGTTGTGTGCCGTTCGCATCAACTCGAGCGCACGCTGGACCGATCGGAAGTTCTGGAAGATCGTTTTATGATTGCCGATGAGGTCGAAGTACCCTTCCTCGCCCTTGACCGCGGTCCGGTAGAAGGAGGCAAACACCTCGTTGTGGTGGGCCGCCGGGACCTCGCTGACGAACTCGTCCCAGGCCTCGCGCGGCCCGACGACGCCGAACGACCACGCGTCGTCCAGCCCCGGTGCCCGGACGTCCCGCACCTCGCCGTCCCGCATCTCCAGCAGGAAGTGGTCGTCGCCGATGCCGATAACGAAGTTCTCGTCGAAGGCGTCGCGGCCGTGCTGGGCCATCTCCGGGTCTGCGTTTACGACGTCTCGATACTCCTGCCACCACTCCTCGCTGGCCAGTTCGGTTGGTGCCATACTATGCGTGTTGTTCTCTACCAACATAGCATCGTATGCTACCTATCTATGATGAGAGAACGGAAGGTCGTGGAAACTGGCGCGAACCCGCCATGAAGGAGAGACCGGACGGCGTCTCGTCACGGAGAGACGGCGGGGACGCAGGCAAGCGCCATCGCGATCGTCGTCCGACGGCACATCCCGTTGACGGATCCGTTGGGGTTCGCCGTACCGCGTCGCCGACTCGGGAGTTTCAACCCGCTTGAATTTTCATCATTCGCTCGCGGGCCCGCGCGCACGTGACATCAGGACGCCGGCTGTGAACCGGGACGAAGACTACACTGATCGGTCGCTCTACAGGCGGAGCAGGCCGAGTGCATCGGGGCTTGACCCCGAGGCGGTTCACGCCACGGAGAGTGCGACGAGAACGGTGGCTCCGACGGTTATGCGTTGCCGGCGATGAAGGGGTCGTACTCGTCGTGTTCGAACGTTCCGAGGATCGTCCCGTCGATCGTCTTGAAGTGGGTATAGAGGGCACCGTCATCCTCGGCGGCCGTGATCATGCCGTCGGCGCGCGCGAGGTCGTATCGACTGGGGATCAGCATCGATCGCTCGGTCTCCGGGTCGATCAGTTCCGTGACGACGAACATGAACCCGTCTATCTCGGTGCCATACACCAGATACTCGGTGAACTCGTCGCTGTCGAAGGTATCGGTAACGGTCTCGACGTAGTTGTTCGGAATCACGTGCATGAGTCCGAATCGATCGTCTTCGCCCATGTCACGGCTTACCGTGTCGGTGTGTGCGGCCATGACGGTGACGACGTCCCAGCCCTCGTCGCGACGCTCTTGGGCGATCGCTTCCGTATCCTCGAGCGTCTGTTTCCAGGCTTCCGTCTGGACACCCTGTGGATCCCGGCGTCGGAACGAACCGGGATCGGCAGCGCCGATATCGTCGTGCATACCCCACTGTCCTCAGAGGAGCCGGTTAATTCTTTCCGGAGATGGAGACCTCAGCCGACCCCGAATGCGGTCTCCATGAGAAACGACAGCAACAGCACCAGGAGACTGCCGAGCAGGAGTTTCCCCGGCGGCGTGAGTCGCTTTTCCGGCGGCGGCAGTTGGATCCACCGAAGCGGCGGCAGCGACCGGACGAGCGACTGAAACCGCGTCGAATCGCGGGCAGCCGGTATCGCTCCGGCGACGCCACGGTTCGATGGCGGTCCCACGTCGTCGGGAGACGTCGGCCACAGCCGGACCGTCGCGTACGCGAGGAGGAGCCATCCGGCGACGAACAGCAGGGCCTTCGCACGGACGACTCCGCCACCGGTCGCGACGCCGATGATCAGGGCACCGATACCGGTGAGTGTCGCGACGGCGATCGCGTACGTCATCGCGTCCAGTCCGACGCGCCCGAACACCCGGAGTCGGTCACCGAACCCGTCGCTCGGTGGCATCGTCACCCGTGGCGGTTCTCGATGACGGCATCCGGGGATCGATACTCGTCGGTATGCCGGTGACAGTAGCTCTGGTGGCCACCATCGCTCATGTCGTGATACGCCGGCGGTTCGTCGTCACAGGCGCTGCCAAACGCCTCGTTGAAGACGGCGATCGCCTCGCTCTCGTTGTGATCCCGAGCGAGAGTCGCGATTTCGTCCAGAACCGACTGGACGCGCGCGGGCACCTCCAGGTCCCCGAACAGTTCGTCGTAGGTCTCCTCGACCGTCCCGAAGCGCGTGTCTTTCCCGACTGCCGCGCGGAGTCGATCGCGAACCGAGCGGTCCGCGCGCTGGCGCTCGCTGAGCAGTTCACGAAGCGTATTGAGCCGATTCCAGAGTTCGTCGTCGAGATCACGGTACTCCGCCGGACGGATTCGTGCCGGACAGCGCGTACTGAACGGGCAGCCGGCGGGCGGGTACCGCGGGTTCGGCGGCGTCCCGTGGAGCGTGATTCGGTCGCGTTCGACTGTCGGATCGGGTTCCGGAATCGCCGACAGCAACGCGTGCGTATACGGGTTCGACGGATCGGTGAACAGTTCCTCGGTCGGCCCGATCTCCATGACGTTCCCGAGATACATCACTGCGACCCGGTCACAGAGGTGGTGGACGACGGAGAGGTCGTGTGCGATAAACAGGTAGGTCAGCCCGAACTCGTCTTGGAGGTCCTCGAGCAGATTGATGATTTCGGCCTGCACGGAGACGTCGAGCGCCGAGACCGGTTCGTCGAGGACGACGAAGTCCGGCTCGAGCGCCAAGGTACGGGCGATACTGATCCGCTGGCGCTGGCCGCCGGAGAACTGGTGGGGATAGCGGTAGTAGTGTTCGCGCTGGAGACCGACGGTATCGAGCAACTCCTTGACGCGCTGGCGTCGCGCTTGCGGCGTCTCCCACTCGTGAACGTCCAGCGGTTCACGGACGATTTCGCCGATCGTCATTCGGTCGTTGAGGCTCGATTCGGGGTCCTGAAACACCATCTGGGCGTTTCGTCGCCACTCGTGGAGATCGTCGCCCTCGAGGGTCGTGATATCGACGCCGTCGAACCGGACCTCGCCGTCGGTCGCATCCTCGAGTTGGAGGAGCGTTCGCCCCAGCGTCGTCTTGCCACAGCCGGACTCGCCGACGAGGCCGAGCGTCTCGCCACGGTGAATATCGAACGAGACACCGTCGACGGCCTTGACCGGCGTTCCACCGAGGAGGCCGCCGTCCTCGTAGTAGGTCTTTAGCCCCTCGACTTCGATCATCACGTCGCCGTCGCTGTCGGTCGGTACGTCGGTCTCGGTCGCTATCGGCTCCTGGCTCAGTTCGTGACTCATTCGGTATCGCCTCCGGTTCGTCTCGCGTTTCGTCGTCGATGCTGGTCGACCGCCTCGTTCGTCGAGCGGTCGCCGGGACAGAGCAAGCACGCCGCGGTGTGATCGTCGGTCCCCTCTTCGACCGGGACCGGAACGGGATGAACGGCGTCGCACTCGTCGAACGCCTTCGGACACCGCGGTGCGAACCGACAGGACGTCGCCGGTTCGTTCGGCGTCGGAACGTTCCCTTCGATCGTCTGGAGCCGGTCTCCGGATTGTTGTCCCGGAATCGACTCGAGCAGGCCGCGCGTGTACGGATGCCTCGGATCCGAGAACAGCTCGTTCACGCCGGCCGTTTCGACGATTTCCCCGGCGTACATGACGTTTACTCGATCGGAGATCTCCGCGATCACACCCATGTCGTGGGTGATGAACATCATCGAGAGATCCCGTTCCGCCTGTAGATCGGCGAGCAGGTCGAGGATCTGGGCCTGAATCGTCACGTCGAGTGCCGTCGTCGGCTCGTCGCAGATCAGCAACTCCGGCTCGCAGGCAAGCGCCATCGCGATCACGGCTCGCTGACGCATCCCGCCGGAGAACTGGTGTGGATACTCGTTGACGCGGCGACGCGCGTCGGGGATGCCGACGGCCTCGAGCAGATCGATCGCTTCCTGCGTCGCCGCTTCACCCCGCAGTCCCTGGTGGAGCCGGACGGACTCCTTGATCTGGTTTCCGACCGTGTAGACGGGGTTGAGACTCGTCAGCGGGTCCTGGAACACCATCGCGATCCGTCCACCGCGCATGCGTCGCCGCGGTTCGCCGCTGAGACGCGTGATCTCGACGAATCCGTCGGTGATCTCCGTCGGCGTCTCTGGACTTCCGTTGGTGACGAATACACAGTCGTCCTCGTCGACGAGACCGAGTTCGTCGCCGTAGCCGGCGGCGACGACGTCCGCAAGCGGCACGTCACCGGCCCTCTCGCAGCCGAACGCCGCCGGCGTGATATCGATCGTCTCGCGGTCGAACAGGGCAACCGGGTCGTAGTCGGCCGCCACCGTCTCGAGGTCGACGGTACGATCCGGGAACTTCGAGGCGTATTCTCGAACCGTCTCGAGGTGGTTGAAACGGACGCTACTGCCCTGAAGGGTCCGTCCCGGCGAGTCGACGAGCCCCATGATCGACCGGGCGGTTACGCTCTTGCCCGATCCGCTCTCGCCGACGATGCCGACGGTTTCGCCCCGTCGGATGTCGAACGAGACCCCGTCGACCGCTCGGATAGTCTCCTTGTCGGTGAAAAACGCCGTCTGGAGGTTCCGAACGTCGAGGATCGGCTCGGTTGCCGTCTCCGCCGACATTATCCACCACCTCCGGCTGCTGCGGTACCAGTGTCATCTGTCCCGCCGGTATCCGCCTCCGGATCGATCGCGTCTCGGAGGCCATCACCCAGTGCGTTGAAGGCGGTGACCACGAGGACGATCATCAGCCCCGGGATGGTCGCGACGTGCCACGACGACGTGCCGACGAACGATCGCCCGTCGCTGACGAGTCGTCCCCATTCGGGGGTCGACCCTTCGATACCCAGGCCGAGGAACGAGAGCGCGGCCGTGGAGATGATGATCCCGCCGAGCAGGAGAGAGCCGTAGATCATTATATACCCTGCAATGTACGGGGCCATGTGTTTACGCATTGTGTTGACCGGTGACTGTCCGTAGCTCCGTGCGGCGTCGACCCACTCCTCCTCGGCGACCTGCAACGACGGGCCGCGGATCGTCCGCCACATCCCCGGCCAGTAGACGAACGCGAAGATCAGCCCGAGGAGAAGTCCGCCGTTGAGCGGTTCCGCGATCGGGTGATTCCCCTGGTTGAAGATGACTGATAACATCATCACGAGCAGAAATGCCGGGATCGAGATGATCGTGTCGCTCGCGATCACTGTCAGGATGTCGACGAGTCCTTTGTAGTAGGCGGTCAGCATCGACATCGTGACCGCGATCAGTCCGCCGAGGCCGATCGCGAGCAGCCCGATCACCAGTGACGTCTGCGCGCCGTAGGCAATATGGGTGAGCAAGTTTTGTCCCGATGATGTCGTCCCCAGCGGTGCCCACCGGTCGTAGTCGTCGTAACTCATTGGACTAATGGTGTTTTGCCCGTTCGATTGGCTGTTGAGGTTCGCCTGTCCGGGCGTGGTCGTCGCGACTTCGCCGTCGTCGGTGAGATACTCGACCTCGTACTCGTAGGGAGAGGCGATGTTCTGGTCTGCCGTGGTGGGACTGATTGCCGGTGCCCACAACGCCGTGACGATGAACATGAGCACGACGATCAGGCCGAACTGTCCCCAGTAGTGGGATCGGAATCGACTGAGCGTGTCGTCACGCGGCGTCCAGTCCGCCTGCCGGTAGTGTTCCCGAAAGATCGTATACCCTTTCCAGGTCCAGACGATCACGGCAAGCGCGTAGCCGTAGACGAGTAACGTACGAATCCCCCACGCCACTGCCGGTGAGAGGCCGAGGAACGTTCCGTCCCAGCCACCTCCGGGCGTTCTGTGGCCCTGATTGGAGATGACTTCGCGGCTCGTGAGCGTCGGAATCGACGACAGGGTGTTGAACACGCCGTCGATCGCGCCGTCGACGAGTCCGCCGACCGGCGTGAACGCCAGCAGAACCGCGATCGTGGCCAGAACGGCGGTCAGGACGGCCCGCTCGAGGAAGCGGACGATGCGATCGCTCAGACCGACATCGAACCGGTCCGTGACGGACCAAGACATGAACCTGGTGACGAGAACGGAGAGCCCGAACAGCAACAGCAACGTGATCGCGTCGCTGACGAAGTAGCTGACTATCGGAACGGTCGCCTCGCCGACCGAGTCGCCGATCCAGCTGGGTAGCAGCCCCACCAGGCCGATGACGTACTTGACTGCCCCCACGAGCTGGTAGACCCACCCCATGTATCGGCCGAACTCGAGGGCGACCAATACGGCGGTGCCAAGCAACCAGAACCGCGCCGGGTCGGGATTGTCGGCGACGCGTTTACGGAGGGGCCTCGATTCGTCTGTCGTCTCGTTCGGTTCGAAGGATGTACTCATACTCATCGTTCGTACCCCACTCGTGGATCGATGATCGTGTATAGGAGGTCCTGGAAGATGTTCAACAGGATGATGACCAGCGTGAAGATAAACAGCAACGCCCCGGCAAGCGGTAGGTCTCCCTGGAGCGTCGCCTGGAAGAAGATCTTCCCGAGACCGTTGATGTTGAAGATATACTCGACGATGACCGAGCCACCGATCAACAGGAACGCCTCGTTCGTGATGACCGGTACCAGCGGAATCAATGCGTTTCTGAAGACGTGTTTCCAGATGATGACGCGGTCGGTCAGCCCCTTTGCTTTGGCCGTCTCGACGTAGTTCGAGTTGATCGTCTCGAGGATGGCGGTCCGCCCGATACGGAGTTCCGCGGCCATCGAGGCCGATCCGAGGACCAGCGCTGGCGGAAGGATGAGTTTGATATCACTAGCGATCGTACTCCAATCGATACCGGCCGCCGTAACGAACGTCAGATCGGGCGTTCCTGTGATGCTGCTGATATCCGGGCCGAACGTGTACCAATCGAACCCGAACCAGCCACCGCCTTTGGTCTTGCGAAGGACGGCAAGGAGGATGATGCTCAGCCAGAAGTTCGGCATCGCCTGCCAGAGGATACCGCTCACGGAGGCGATGTAGTCGCTCCCGCTGTTGGGCCGCAACCCGGCGTAGAACCCGAGCGGGATACCGATGAACAGCGGGAGCAGGATCGCCCAGAACCCCAGCCAGAGCGTCGGCGGACCCGCAAACGAGATGACTCGGGTCACTTCCATGTCACCGTAAATGACCCAGGACTGACCCAGGTCGAGGGTCAGGAAGTTCGTCACGAAGTCAAGGTACTGTTCCCAGAGAGGGTCGTTGAGTCCGAGCCGTTCGCGCATTCGCGCGGCCTCGGCTCCCGACGCCTCGGGGCCGAGTCGAGCGGCCACGGGGTCGACCGGTCCCATCCGTAATAGTACGAATATGAACGTCATTACGAGAAAGAGGACCGGTACGGAGAGCAGGAGCCGCTTGAAGAAGTATCTCCACCGACTCATGGGTGCTTACGGGCGGTTCGGAGGTCGTTTTTCAAACAATCTTTCATAGATGTCCGTTCGCTTAGTTTTCCCACATGCATCTGAATATTTTGCTTCGTTTTGTCTCAGGAACGGGGATAGGCAGCGGGGTCGCGTCGCCGTTAGGACTCGTCTTCGAGGTTCGCCTGCCAGTCGAGGTAGTAGCCGGTCGCTTCGTTCGGCATCTTCGACGTATCGGTGTTCTTCGGCTCGAAGCCGAAGTGGCCGTACGCGACGTCCGGCCAACTCCAGATCCAGCCGAGCGAGTACATCTCGAGATCGCCGTCCTCACCGCGGTCCTGGAGCGTCGAGAACTCCGTCGTCTTGGTGTTGAGGTCGACGCCGATCCCGGAGAGCCTGCGTTTGATCTCGTCGGCCATGTCCTGGAACGTCGGACTGGACTTGTAGACGGTCGCTTCCATCTCGAACGGATCGTCCTCGGTGAAGCCGGCCTCCTCGAGGAGGTCTTTCGCTTCGCTGCGTTGCATGTCGTTGACGCCGTAGGGCCACTCGTCTTTCCAGTCCTGATAGCCGTCCTGTCCGGTCGGCCACATCGTCGGCGGCGTGAAGCTGAACGCCTCGAAGCCGCGGTTCTGGAGGATGTCGTTGATGAACTCCTCGTGGTTCACGACGTGCGCGACTGCCTTTCGAACGGGTGCGGGGACGTTCGTGACGTTGAACGCGAAATAGAACGTGCCGAGTTCGGGGACCGCGAGGTAGTTCGTGGTCTCGCCGTTCTCGAACTCCCCGTACGTACCGAACTCCCGATTGTTGTCGTCGGTTTCGGCGTCGATGAGGCCGGGATCGTAGTACGAGGTCGGAATCTCGAAGAAGTCGGCGTTTTTCTCCATCGCGTAGGTGAACTTCGATTCTGGGTCCTCGTTGATTTCCCAGTGGATGGATTCGACGCTCGCGACGGTCCCGTAGAAGTTGTCGTTGCGGACGAGCCGAACGTCTTCCCCGGGGTTGAACTCGTCGAACTCGAACGGCCCGGTCCCGTTGGCCATCTTGGTACGGAACTCGTCGTGGCTGACCTCGCCGTCGTAGCCCTCGATGTCGCCGACGAGACCCTCCGGAACGACGGCGAATCCGGTGTGCGTGAGGACGTCTAGGACGGCCGGGTTCGGCTCTTGAAGGGTGACCTCGAGCGTGAGGTCGTCGACGACGTCGATCGCCAGCGAATCGGGGACGATACCGCCGTCGTCGGTCGTTTCGTGTTCGATACCGAGGCCGGTCGTCGAACTGGTAATGAAATTCGATCGTTCGCTGAACTTGGATTCGGCGAGCCGACGGAACGAGTACTTGACGTCGTCGGCAGTTAGGTCTCGTCCGTCGTGGAACTGGACGCCATCTTTGAGCGTGAACGTCCACGTCAGCCCGTCGTCGGACGTCTCGAAGGAATCGAGCAGTTGATTCTCGACCTCGGCGACGCCGGCCGGATAGTTGGTCAGCGTGTCGTAGAGCTGGACGATGACCTCGCCGGACGCGGTGTCCGTCGACATGATCGGGTCCAGCTCGTCGAAGGAAGCGTTGATCAGGTTCAGTTCCGAATCGCCCTCGACTGTCGTCCGGTTATGTTTCACGTGGTGACGGCCGAGGGAACCGAGCCGGGGAAGCTCGACGTTGTCGTACCAGAAGAATTCACCCTTGCTGTGGTACATCGGGAGCATGACCATGTCGTCCCGCACGGCCTCCTCGATATCGATGTACGCCTTAGTACGCGTTTCTTCCGCGTCGGGACCCGGGTTGTTCACGATGCGCTCCCAGGCCTCCTGTGCTTTCTCGGCGTGTTTTGTCGTCTCGAAGTCCGTTTCCTCGTCTTCCTCGTCGTCGCTGAGGAGGGCCGAACACCCAGCCAGTCCGACCGATGCACTGCCACCAAGGAGAGCAAGCATTTGTCGTCGCGATCGATCTACAGTTGATACATCCGGTATGTCGGACATAAACATGAGTAACCAAGACAATCATTATAAACTTACCGACAACGAGAGAAGGTTGAACCGGGGTTTATTGCACCGATTGGCACACAAATGCACAGATGCGTTCGTTATCGGGGGTGAAAACAGGAATTCGGTAACGCGGCGGCTCGGGTCCGGGTCGGTTCTCGAAGGCTAACGCGACGTATCGAGACGTCTCAGTTGTCGCCCTCTTCGTCGATGATGACGACTTCGCCGTCGATGACGTCGACGTTGATCAGCGTCTTGACGTCGTAGCCCGCGTCGTCGACCTTGTTCTCGCCGCCGACCTTCTTGATGACCGCGACCGTATCGATGACCTCCGCGCCGATCCCGTCGAGGGCATCCAGTACCGCTGCAAGGGTCCCGCCCGTCGAGAGAACGTCGTCGAGGACCAGCACCCGCTCGCCCTCCCGGACGTCGTTGATGTACATCTCGTTCTCCGAGTAGCCGGTCTTCTGGGAGATCGCGACCTCGTCGTCGAGGCCGTACTGGCGCTTGCGGATCACGGTCAGCGGGATGTCGGTCATCAGCGAGACCGCAGTGGAGATATGAATGCCCATCGCGGCCGGGGTGACGATCCGGTCGACCTCCTCGAGCTGGGCCTTCCGGATGATCCGGATGACGATTTCGCGCAGTAGGGTCGGGTCGAGCTTCGGGACCCCGTCGCTGATCGGATGGACGAAGTAATGATAGCCGTTCTTCTCGATGATCGGGGCCTCGAGCAGGGACTGCTTGAGTTGATCCATGTCGTCGGTGGGACGGTAGCGGAGTAAAACTTGACGATACGCGCGAACGAGAATTGCAGGCGTCGAAATCCGGTCGGTTCTCCGTCTCGTCCCGTCGCCACGGCGTCTCGGGCCCCTTACTGCTCGCCGTAGCTGAGTTCGGGTGGCTGCTCGCCGTGGCCGAGCCGCATGTTGCGTTCGTGATAGATGTGTGCGACGGCGGTGACCG
This sequence comes from Natrinema thermotolerans, assembly GCF_031165565.1. Lineage (NCBI taxonomy): Archaea > Methanobacteriati > Methanobacteriota > Halobacteria > Halobacteriales > Natrialbaceae > Natrinema > Natrinema thermotolerans. The sequence continues at coordinate 1,137,707 of NZ_CP101873.1, forward strand.
TCACCGTCACGGCGATGATGGCCGTCCAGGCGAGGTTCGAGAGGGCGGTCAACGGATAGATCTCCAGCCAGAGCGCGGCGACCAGCGCACAGCTGATCGCACCGAGCGAGAGGTACAACTCCCGCCAGGCGAACTCCCGGCCGGGGACGATCTCGAGGTAGACGCTGATGTCCCGAGTTCGTTCGGTCGGCTCGATGACGCCCCGATCGGAATCGAACTCGAGGATACCCGACGTGTCCATCTTCGGGAGGTGTGTCTGTTGCAGCGTCGTATAGACCCGCTTTCGCTGTTCGGGTGTAACTCCCTCGAGGGTCGTCTCGTACTCCCAGGCGGCGATCTGCTGGGCGAGGTCGCCGAGTTCGACGGGACGGTCGTCCTGTTTGAGAAACTGGAGGACGTATCGCCGCCGCTGATTGCGCAGTACTTCGAAGATCTCTCCCTTGGTGAGTTGATCATCGACCTCGTCACCGTGGTCACTCTCGCTGCCGTCGGCCTCGTCAGCGTCGGCGTCCGGCGGACGGTGTTGTTGTGCCACCGCGATCACCTCGTGCTACCGGTCCCGGCCGGCAGCGCGTGTGGTCCCGTACCCGATCGTATTCCCATCGGTTCGGGCGATGAACTGCACCTATATAATTCTCCTGAACCGACCTATCCGATTACTTCGACGTCTCGTCCGCACTCAGTACCGCCGCGATCGACTCGGCGATCTCGCCGCCCAGTCCGGCCTTTGTCCCCTCGTAGCGGGCGGCATCGCCGGCGTGGACCAGCAGCGCCCTCGTCCGGTCCTCACCCATTACGCTCGCGTCGTTAGCGACGACGAAGGCCAGCCCCGCCCGCTCGAGGGTCGTCCGGGCCTGCCCGATCATCGCTTCCTCGTCGCCGGAGGTTTCGGTCTTGAAGCCGACGATCGGCAGCTCCGGGAACTCGGCGCGGATCTCGTCGATGAGCTTCGGCGTCGGCTCGAAGTCGAGGGTCAACTCCTGGCCCGAGCGGATCTTCTCGTCGCTTTCCGCGACGGTGTAGTCGCCGATGGCGGCCGCCGACACCAGCGCGTCGGCGTCCTCGCAGGCCGCCCGTGTCGCCGCGAGCATCTCCGCGGCGCTCTCGACGTCGCGAACGTCGGCGTATGGTACCTCGGGGCCGTCGTGGACCAGCGTCACGTCCGCGCCGCGAACGTAGCAGGCTTTTGCGACCGCCCGGCCCATCTTGCCCGACGAGCGGTTCGTGATGATCCGGACGGGATCGATCGACTCGCTGGTCGCGCCGCTGGTGACGACGACCGACGCGCCCTCGAAGGGGCGATCGCCGGCCGCGCGGGCGACGTCACAGACGATCGCCTCCTCGCTGGCGATCTTGGCCTTCCCTTCCTCGAGACGCGGATCGACGAACTCGACCCCCCACTCGGTGACGGTGTCGATGGCCTCGAGGACGCCGGGGTGGTCGTACATCGGTTCGTGCATCGCCGGCGCGATCACGACCGGCGTGTCGGCACCGAGCGCGGTCGTCGCACAGGTCGTGACCGGGGTGTCGTCGACGGCCCCCGCAATTTTGCCGACCGTGTTCGCGGTGGCGGGCGCGATCAGGAACACGTCGGCCCAGCCGTCGTACCCACAGAGGCCGACGTGTTCGACGCCCCCCGTGATCTCGGTGACGACATCGTTCTCGGTGGCGAACTCGACGGCCCAGGGGTGGACGATCCCCTGTGCGCTGTCGGTCATCACGCCGCGAACCGTCGCCCCTCGCCGTCGCAACTCGTGGGCGAGTTCGACCGTCTTGACGGCCGCGATCGATCCCGTCACCCCGAGCGCGACGTTGACTCCCTCGAGCATGCCGGGTACTTCGAAGGGGGTCCCTTTAGGCGTACCGTCGTCCCCTGATCGCACGTCGTTCCCTCCAGAAGCCGCCACCGAAAACCGTTAGTGACTGTGATAGTAAGTGCGTTCAATGCGTTTACCTCGATCATCTCGTGACGACCGGGGCGTCTCGGTCGTCATCGGGACCGTCCTCCTGATCGGGATGGCCACGATCGGCCTGACCGAGGTGCAGCGACTGACCGCCGGTGAAACGGAAATCAAGCTTCAGGACGGTGGAAGTTGCGGTACGTGGGACGGCAGCGGCGACCTCGAGGAGGGCGATGTGACGACTGTAGACAAGAGCGACTGCGGGGAGTCGCTCGACAAGGGCGACGTATTGCAGGTGATCGGTTCGGAGACGTTGCTCGATACCTACGAATTACGCGAGTAGCAACCGTAGCACAGTCGGTGACGACGTGACTGTCGGTTCGATCGACTGTCGAGGACTCCACGATTACGGTGACAGATCGAACGTCTGCGACTACTCCGAAACACTCGGGTGCATCGTCGGCTCCTCGTCTACCGGCTCGGAAAACGCCTCGAGCATGCGCGCTCTCGCGGTCTCATCCCGCTCGAGGCGCTCGTCGTCGTCGATCTCCTCGCAGCCGGGCGGCACCTCGCGGCCGCGGCCAGTGAAATAGCCCTCGGGGGTGACCCAGTCGTGATAGAAGTTCGCGTCCGAGTCGTGAACGGCGGCGAGGCCGACCTTCGCGCCGTGGCCGGCCGCGACGATCGCCTGGTGGGGTTCCTCGGCCAGTCGGCCCGCGGCGTAGACACCGTCGACGGCCGTCCGCCCGGCCCCGTCGACGTTCACGAAGTGCTTGCTCCCACGCTGGATTCGACCCACGTCCAGCGGCACGAGGTAGTCGCTGTCCGACCACGAAGCCGCGATCACCCGGCGGGCCTCGAGCGGCTCGCCACCCTCGGTCTCGAGGCGAAAGCCCGCCTCGAGGTCCGTCTCGTCTACTGGTTCCGCACGCGTTACGCGCCCGAGTTCGAACTCGGCACCGGCGGTGCGGGCCTGCTCGCGGCTCAGTTGCAGGTAGCGCCGGGCGTCGACCCCGTCGGGAAAACCGGGATAGTTCTCGAGGCTGGCGTTGCGCGCGAGGATCGACTCGCCACCGTCGATCACGAGCGTGTCGAGTCCCGCGCGGGCGGTGAAGATCGAAGCGGCGAGGCCGGCGACGCCCCCGCCGACGATACAGACGTCTCGCATGCCTCGCCGTTGACTCGGCGGTGTATAGAAGGTTGTCGTCGACCGCGACGCCGGACGGGACCAGTCCCGGCGTTCGAGTTCGTCCCGGCCCGAGTCGCGTCGGGACCGCGGGACGCTGTGGATCGAATTCCGGTCATGTGGATCGCCCGACAGTATTTTGAGCCGAACCGGTGAACGATCGAGTATGTTCGTCGCCGCCGCGTTCCTGCTCGCGCTCGCGGTCGTCCCGTTCCTCGGGTTCCGCGCGTACGCCGCCCGGGTCGAGGCGTCGGACGAACCAATCGAGGACCGACTCCACCGCCTCAACCGCGCCCAGCAGGTCGGCGGGTTCACCCTCCCGGTCGCAGCGATCATCGGGCTGTACGCGCTCGAGGTGATCGACCGAGTACTCGCCGCGATCGGAACGGCCAGCCTCGAGATCGGCGGCTTCGCCGTCCTCGAGTTCGGCGCGATCGTGCTGGTCTCGTTCGGGGTCGTGACGCTGCCGCTCGTTGGGATGGCGCTTGGCACCTACCCGACGGTGCGTTCGCTCCGGGACACGTCGGCCTCGCTGTGGCGGGTCGTCACGGGCGTCCTCGCAGTGATGGGGATCACTGCCGTCTCCGTCGGGGTCGCACTGGCGGGCTTTTTCGCGATTCAGTCCGTCTTCGGATCGTCGCTGCCAGTGTTGCTCGCCGGGCTCGGGGCCGTCGTCTTCGTCGGCTTCGGCCTCTCGCCGTACCTGATCCTGCTCTTTCAGGATCGGGTTCCGCTCGAGGGCCAACGCCGCGAGCGCGTCGACCGGCTCTGCGAGGAGGTGGGCTATCGGCCCCGCGGACTCTTCCTGCTCGAGGGGGAATCGACCAAGACCGCAAACGCTCTCGTCGCGGGAACGGTCCCCGGTCTGCGGTACGTCTTTCTCACCGACTATCTGCTCACCGAGTGCGACGACGACGAACTGCGCGCGATCCTCGCTCACGAGTTCGGCCACGTCGCGGGCCGGCACCTCTGGCAACGCGGCCTTCTGACCGTCGCCGTCTTCGGCGTCTGGATCGCCGGGGCCGACCTCGTCGGCTTCGGCGCGCTCGAGGAGGCGTTTGGCTTCCTCGGCTTTTTCCTGCCGTTCATGGGCCTTTATGCGGTGTATCACGTCGTCTTGCTGGGCGGGCTCGCACGCTGGCAGGAGTTCCGGGCCGACGCCTACGCTGCCCGACGCGTCGGCCACGAGGCGACGGTCGCGGCCCTCGAACGCCTCGCGGACGCGAACGACACGCGCCGCGAGGCGGGGCTGCTCTACAGCCTGGCGACCCATCACCCGCCGATCGGCGACCGGATCGAGGCGGTCCGCGATGGGATCGAGGGGACCGGCGACACCCGCGGGAGCGAGACGCCCTCGAGCGGCTGACAGCGGCGCGCGCTCGCGCCAACGGCGTCGATCGGATGGCAATCCTTACTTTCGAACCCGTCGTACGGCCGCCGTGGACCGAATTCTCCTCAGCACGCTCGCCCATCGGTCGCCCGAGGAGGTCTTTCCGTACGTCCGCTCGTTCACCGAGTACCCGCGGTACACGGACCACCTGAAGGAGGTCCGCGTCAACGGCGACGGCGGCGTCGGCTCCGTCTACGACCTCGAGTTGGCGTGGTGGAAGCTCAGCTACACGGCCCGCTCGCGGGTGACCGACATCTCGGCCCCGACGTCGCTCACGTGGCGACTCGTCAACCACCTCGACGCCCGCGGGGAGTGGCGCGTCGAACCCGAGCCGGAGTCGGCACCACCGGACGCCGAGACGGCAAGCCGGATCTACTTCGAGGCCGTCTACGATCCACACTCGGCCAACGAGGATGCCATCTCGCTGCCCAGACTCGTCTCGCTGGACTGGGTCGTCCGGAAGGTCGAGCCGAAACTGCTCAACGAGGCCCGAACGGTCGTCGAGCGGCTGGTCGCGGACATCGAGGGCCGCCAGCGTGACGTCGAACTGACCGTCCACGAGATGCCCTGACCGAAGGACGCCGCCGGGTCGACGACGCCCGCCGGCCTCGAGAAGCAGGCCGAACCCACTTCCGAACCGCTGCCGACACTGTGGATATGAGCGCCAGCCCCACCGTCTCGAGTCCGCGAACGCGGGTGAGCCATCGATGCGCGTAATCGTCGTCGGCGCGGGGCAGGTGGGCTCGAACATCGCGGCGAGCCTCGACGAGGATCACCACGTCGTGGTCATCGATCGGGACTCGGAGCGGGTCGAGGAGGTCACCTACTCCCACGACGTGTTGACGATCCGCGGCGACGGGACCGACATCGAGACGCTCCGGGAGGCCGACATCGCGGACGCGGACCTGGTCATCGCCAGTACGGACGTCGACGAGACGAACATCGTCGTCTGCGGAGCGGCCAAAGCGGTCGGCGACCCGTTCACGATCGCCCGCGTCAGGCAGACGAACCTGCTTCGCACCTGGGAGGAATCGATGGGGGCTTTCGGTGTGGATTTCATGGTCTGTACGGACCTCCAGACCGCCGAGACGATCGTCCGAATCGCCGGGCTGCCGGGCGCACACGATGTCGAGACGTTCGCCAGCGGACTCGTCCGGATGGCCGAGTTCGAAATCGGCCCGGAGAGCCCGATCGCCGGCGAGACCGTCTCGGCGGCCGACCGGTTCGAGTCGCTGACGTTCGTGGCCCTGTTACGCGAGGACGAGGTCGTCGTGCCTCGGGGCGAGACGGTCATCAGGGCCGGCGACGCGGCGGTCGTGATCGGCTCCGGGGAGAGCGTCCGGTCGTTCGCGAGTGCGCTGACGCCGGCACCGACCCTCGAGGACGCCCGCGAGGTCGTCATCGTCGGCGGGACGGAGATCGGCTACCAGACCGCTCGGCTGTTCGAGGCCGAGGGGGTCGAGTCGCGACTGATCGAACGCGACCCCGGGCGGGCGCGGGAACTGGCCGAGCGTCTGCCGGACACGCTCGTGTTGGAAAGCGACGCGACGGACATCGACTTCCTCGTCCGGGAACACGTCGACGAGTCCGATATCGTGGTCGCCGCCCTCGAAAGCGACGAGCGGAACCTGCTCGTCTCCCTGCTTGCCAAGCGAATCGGCGTCGAGCGGACGATCGGGGTCGTCGAGTCCGCCGCGTACGTCGACCTCTTCGAGACGGTCGGGATCGACGTCGGGGTCAACCCGCGGCTGGTCACCTCCGAGGAGATCACTCGGTTCACCCGCGAGCAGCGGACCGAAAACGTCGCCATGCTCGAGTCCGATCGCGCGGAGGTCCTCGAGATCGAGATCGACGCCGACAGCGTTCTCTTCGAACGCTCGATTCAGTCGGCGATGGCCGACCTGCCCGACGGGGTGGTCGTCGGCGCGATCAGCCGCGCTGGTGAACTGATAACGCCCCGCGGCGAGACGGTCGTCGAGGGCGGCGATCACGTGGTCCTGTTCGTCGAGACCGCAGTGTTGAACGCGGTCGCCGGGGCGTTGTGATCGATTACCGGCGGTCGGCGACGCGCTCGGCGACCTCGAGGCCGTTGCGCAACGCCGCGTGCAGTCGGGCCTCGCCGGCGACCCAGTCGCCGAGACAGTAGAGGCCGTCGGCCTCGGCCAGTTGGAGGGGGTCGCGGGCGACGCCGGCCTCGGGGAGGGCGTATCGCCAGCCCTGATGGTCGGTCCAGTCGGGGTCGCGCAGCCGGTCGTCCTCGAGCAGGTCGGCGGTCAGGGCCGCCAGTTCGGTCAGGTTCTCCGCCGGTGGTTCGTCGTAGCGGTCGACCGACCACTCGTGGTTGGCCTGGACGACCAGCAGCGACTCGCCGTCGGGGACGTGGCCGGGTTTGCACTCCTCGCGGGCCACCCAGCCCACCTCGTGGGCCTTGTCCGTGTTGACCAGCGCGTAGTAGGGTGCCTCGAGTTCGAAGGGGTAGTGAAAGATCCCGGTCCAGATCGTCCGGAAGGGGACGGCGTCGATGGCATCGACGAGGCGGTCCCGAACGTCGCTCTCCCAGTCGGCCGACCGCAGCAGTTCGGCAGTCTGTGGCGCTGGCGGGTTCAACAGGAGGACGTCGAACGGCCCCCACCGCCGGCCGTCGGTGTCCTCGAGGTGCCAGACGCCGTCAGTACTGCCGTCGGCGTCCCGAATCACCCGTTCGACCCGCGTCTCCCGGTGGATCGTCGCGTCGCTACGGGCGAACAGCCGCTTGGCGATCTGAGTCAGTCCCTGCCGGTACGTCCACTTGTGATCGTCGCGGTCCTCGCCCGGCGATACCTCGCCGTCGGCGTCGAAGGTCCAGACAGGCTCCTCGATATCGACCAGCCCGTCGGTGTCGAGGGCTTCGGTCAGCACGTCGACGACCCGTTCGTCGTCGGACTTGACGTAGTTCGCGCCGTAGTCATAGACCGTCCCGTCGCGGCGTCTGGTCGCGGCCCGCCCGCAGACCCCGCGGGACTTCTCGAGTACCGTTACGTCGGCGTCCGGTGCCGTTCGCTCGAGCGCGTTAGTCGCGGCCGCTGCGCCGGCACCCGCACCGACGATTCCGATCCGTATCATGCTCGACCTTCGGTGGCGCGGCCTCAAGTAGCTCGGCCCAAACAACGACAACCGGACGGGTGAACTATCGCTACCGGATGCCGCCGATCGGGGTCGGGCCGTCACGGCAAGTGTGTTTCGAGCGGCCGCCCGTCGCGGTCAGTCACGGAATCGGACGGATCGAACGGCTTTTGCAACGTCGGGGGGTAGGGGTGGGCGATGGACGTACTGATCGTCGGCGCGGGGTCGATGGGGTCGTGGTTCGGGGCGGCGATCGACGCCCGGATCGCGTTCGCCGACGTCGACGACGACGCCGCGGCGGCCGCGGCCGAGACCGTCGGCGGCGAGGTCGCTGACCTCGAGGGCGACCGGACCTACGACGCCGTCTGTCTCGCGGTGCCGATGGCGACGGTCGCCGACGCGATCGCCGCCCAGTCCGAGCGGGCCGAGCGAGCGATCGTCGACGTTTCGGGCGTCATGCAGCCCGCGCTCGCGGCCATGGAGCGACACGCACCCGACCGCGAACGGGCGAGCCTGCATCCGCTCTTCGCCCCCGAACGGGCACCCGGCTCGATCGCCGTCGTCCGCGAGCAGTCGGGGCCGGTCACCGACGAGTTGCTGGCCGGGCTCGCGGCCCGGGGCAACGACTTGGTCGAGACGACGGCGACCGAACACGACGACGCCATGGAGACGGTCCAGGCGGCGACCCACGCTGCGGTGCTTTCGTTCGCGCTCGCGGCGGAGCCGGTCCCCGAGGGGTTCGAAACGCCGATCTACGAGGAACTGGGGCGACTCGCCAGACAGGTGACCGCGGGAACGCCGCGGGTCTATGCGGACATTCAGGCGACGTTCGACGGCGCGGATGCGGTCGCCGACGCCGCCGCCGCGGTCGCCGACGCCGACGCCGACGAACTCGCCGCGCTCTACCGGGAGGCGGCGGCGAACTGGCACGGAGCAAGCGATACCCGGAACGAGTCCGAGAATGAGTGACCAACGCGAGGCCGTCCGATCGAACGCGAAGTATCTGCGCAACGTCCGACCGATCGATCCCGACGAGATCTGTGACTACGTCGAGGGCAACCCCCATCCCGCGGTGGTCCGGCAACTCCTCAGGGAGGAGGCCGCCGACCTCGGGCTGATCGAGCGCGACGACGGCACGTTCGTCCCGGTCGCGGACGAACCGGTCCAGCCCCATCGCGGCCCGGTCGAGCGATTCCCCGCCGCTTACGAACGCCGCCTCGAGGACCTGCTGGCCGACCGCTACGGACCGAACTGGTTCGAGGGTGCCTCGGGCGACTTGCTGCGGTCGACGATCCGGCGGTTCAAGGCCGACTACCTCGAGGGCCGATCGGTCGAGTACGACGACGACGCCGCGGCCGGCTACGCGATCTATCACCTGCCGGCCTACTACGCGGCGGTGCAGTACGCGCTCGACGACCTCGCCGACCGGGGGCTGCTGGGTCGTGACCTCCGTGTCCTCGATATCGGCGCGGGGGTCGGCGGCCCCGCGCTCGGGCTCTGTGACTACCTGCCCGACGACGCCCTGGTCGAGTACCACGCGGTCGAACCCAGCGCCGCCGCCGACGTCCTCGAGACGCTGCTCTCGGAGACCGACCGGAACGTCCACCCGACGATCCACCGGACCACCGCCGAGGAATTCGACTCCGCGGCGGCCGCCGACGGCGAGGGGTCGGCCGGCTTCGATCCGACCGCACCCGACGACGGGTTCGACCTCGTGCTGGCCTGTAACGTCCTGAGCGAACTCGAGGACCCCGTCGCCGTCGCCCGGTCGGCCCTCGAGACGCTTGCGCCCGAGGGGACCCTCCTCGCGATGGCCCCCGCGGACAAGAACACGAGCGTCGGACTGCGCGAGGTCGAACGGGAACTCGAGGGCGAGCGGCTCTGGGAGCGCGACGCGGTCGCGGTGGCGGCGGACAACGGGGACGAGAACGGCGACGACCCGGCCGACTACCGTCGCGGCGCGGTGACCGTCTACGGCCCCGCCGTTCGCCTCTGGCCCGGCGAGACGCCGTCGGATCGGGGCTGGTCGTTCGACGTCCGGCCCGACCTCGAGACCCCGTCGTTCCAGCGACGACTCGACGAGGCGACGCCGGCCGACGACGCCGACCACGCCCCCGGCGAGTTCGAGAACGTCGATGTCCAGTTCTCCTACTCGCTGTTGCGCGTCGACGGCCGCCGGCGGATCGACACGTCGTTGGATACCGGCGAGTGGGCGAAGATGGCCGAGATGGAACGCCACGTCACCGAGCGGATCGATCTGGTGGCGGCGAAGCTCAGCCGCTCGCTCTCCGCCGAGGGAGCCAACCCGCTTTTCAAGATCAGCGACGGCAGCGAAGACACCGACCACTACGCCGTCGTCACGAACGAGACCGCCCTCAACCGGGACCTACTCGAGGCAGACTACGGCGAACTCTGTTCGTTCGAGGGGGCCCTCGCGCTGTGGAACGACGACGAGGGCGCGTACAACCTGGTCGTCGACGAGGAGACGATCGTCGACCGGATCGCCTGAGCCGTCGCCGGAAGCGGTGGGCTTTTCGCGTCGCCGTCCAACGGGAGCGATATGAGCGACGACCTCGAGATCCTGTTGACCAACGACGACGGGATCGACAGTACCGGCATCAGGGCGCTGTACGACGCCCTCTCGGAGCGCGCCAACGTGACCGTCGTCGCCCCGGCCGACGACCGCAGCGCCTGCGGTCGCTCGCTCTCCCACGAGGTCGAGGTCGACGAACACGAGTTGGGGTATGCGGTCCACGGGACGCCAGCCGACTGCGTCGTCGCGGGGCTGGCCGAACTCGGTCCGTTCCCCGATCTGGTCGTCGCGGGCTGTAACAAGGGCGCGAACCTCGGCGAGTACGTTCTCGGCCGATCGGGAACGATCAGCGCCGCCGTCGAGGCCGCGTTCTTCGACGTGCCGGCGATCGCCACGTCGATGTACGTCCCCGTCGACGGCACCTCGCTGGCCGACACCGACCTGACCGCTGCCGACTACGCCGAGGCGACCCGCGTGACGCGCTATCTGGCCGATCACGCACTCGAGACCGGCGTCTTCGACCAGGCTGCGTATCTCAACGTCAACGTTCCGGTGGCCGACGGCGAGCCCGCCCCGATCGAGATTACCCGTCCCTCGAAACGGTACGAGATGGACGCCGAACGAGACGGCACGCACGTGACACTCAAAGACCGCGTCTGGGAGGACATGAACCCCGAGTCGCTCCCGGACCCCGAGGGGACCGACCGCCGGGCCGTCGTCGAGGGCCGCATCAGCGTCTCGCCGCTGACGGCACCCCACTCGACGAACGCCCACGAGGCGCTCGATGCGCTCGCCGAGACGTACCTCGAGACCGTCCGTTCGAGCGACCGCTGAGACGGTCCCGCGGTTTCGACCCTGCGTCGACTCGAGGCGGGAGAAAGGTGAACGACTGCCCTCTCAGCCGGCTGGGACATATCCGTGATCCGTCGGATCGCGTGAGTCGGCAAGCCTGTCGGTCGCTGAAAGTGATAACTGACTTGCGGGTCGCAAGGCCGTCGCTATTCGCCGACGGTCCCGTCACGATAGTCAGACCGTAACCGACCGCACACACCAATGTCATCCACAAAACATAAAATCAAGGTAGGTGGGCGTTCAAGCTGTGGTAGTCCCAGCGGAGCGTGATCAACACATGGTATTCAACACACTCTGGACGCGGCTTTCCTCTCTCTGGAGCGGATCGGCCGACGAGGCCCAATCGGACGAGTCCGCGGCGGCGACCGAGGAACCGGACGACGACCACGACGACGAAACGTTGAGCTACGCCGAAGAGATCGAGTACGGCGTCGACGAAGGCGAACTCCCCGACGAGGACAAGATCCTCAGACTGCTCGTCAAACGCGGCGGCCGCGTCGATCAATCGACCGTTCGCGAGGAGACCGGGTGGACACAGGACCGCCTCGAGGACGTCATCGATCGGATGGAAGACGACGACCAGATCAGTGCGATCACCGTCGGTCGCAAGCGCGTGATCTGCCGGCGCGGATTCGAACCCAACGGGTATCGATCGCATCTCAACGAGTAGGAACGCGTTCCCAGTCGTCATGTCCGCCGCCCCCTGCCCCGAATCACTCCACATTGGCCCGGTGGTCGCTGCCGGCCACGACTCTCCGATCGGTATCCCACTATGGGTCTCGGACGCAGCCTCCGATTCGCTGATCGAGGCGAGCGGAAACGCCGTCTATCGCGGCTGAACTGCCTCGGTCGCGCCGCTCGTTTTGGCCGGCGACGGAGTAGAAACTTTCATTCAGTTGGTTTGCAAACTCACCCTCGGGGATGGCACACAGAGACGACGTGACACGGGTGCTTGCGACGTGTACAGCGTGTAACTCCGTCTACGCAGCACGGCAGTGGCCGGACGGCGAAATCAAGATTATCGGGCAGGACGGATGTTCTTGCGGCTCGACCGACTTCGAACTCGTCGACGATTCGGCGGACGGAACGGAGAGCGACGCCGGCTAAGATCCGGGCGGCCGATCACGCATGCGGTGGCACCGACGAACGAATCGGCAGCAACGCGGATCGGCGCGGCCCAACCCGCCCTCCTCGTCGAGGGCGAGATGGTACCGTGTCCGCCTCGTTCGACTACCGGGTAGCCGCTCACCGTGTCGGCCCCGAGGCGATGAGACAGCACTGTCGCAACCGCCGAAGCAGCGGCGAGCCGATCGGTTGCTCGGACTGAAACGGACTTATGGACCGTATAGTGAACCGGTAGACGGTGAACTGTCGGGTAATGATATCTCGAATACCGGTCTCGGACGAACAGCAGTGCCGACGTTCCTCGAGCGGGGCAGTCGGCGAGTCGAGGAGTGTGTAATGCAACACCCAGCAGCGTCTTCCCTCGTTCACCGATAATGCGCCGTAATGCCCGAGAAAACCGGACGGAAACCCGATCGATTCAACGCAGCGTCCAGATTTTGCTCACCGTCACCGGCATCGTCTTCCTGTTGGCCGGGCTGGCACTCGCTGCAAGCGGTGCCTCAGTTAGCAGCGCCATCGGCTCGGTCAGTGACAGCGTGGACGGGTTCGACCAGCCGACTGACGGCGGTGACAATCCATCGGATGACGACACGACAAGCGGCGACGGCGACGACGAGTCCGACGAGACCAGCGACGGAAACGGAGAGACGGAAAGCGGTAACAGTAGCGACGATGGAGCGGACACCGGGAGCGACAACGAAACCGATGCCAGCGACGATCTCCGTCCGTTGACGACGGTCGTCGAGAATCGGAGCGGGGAGCCGATCGATACCGCCACCGTCACCGTCGACACCGGACCGGACTCGAGCAAGCAGGAGTCGGTCAACGGAAGCGGGGAAGCCGAGTTCTCGCTCGCGGACGGCGAGTACACGGTGACCGCGAACGCCGACGGATACCGGCCCTCGAACGAGACCGTCGGGGTCGACGGCGATGCCGTGACGAAAACGTTGACACTCGAACAACGAAACACCGGCGACGAGAGCAATAGTAGCGGTACTGACGACGACGATAGCGAGACCGATGGTCACACGCTGTCAGTGGCCGTCGAAGACGAGAACGGCGATGCGATCGATAACGCGACCGTACAACTCGAGGAGGACACCGGGTTCCTAACCACCGGCGAAACCGACGAGAAAGACGTCGGCGACGACGGGACGGTCGAGTTCACGGCCCTCGAGGACGGCGAGTACACGGTGACTGCGTCGGCGGACGGCTTCGAGCAAACGGCACGAGACGTCGAGATCGACGGCTCGGACGACGAGATTACACTGACGCTCGCGTCGAACGGCGGGTAATCGAATCGGCTGCCGGTCTCGGTGTGTCACGCGGGGTCGGCTCTCTTGTTGCTGTTCCGGCTCGTTGCACTCGAGTCCGGTGATCGACCGACTCGGTCGGCGTCTTCTTGATCGGCCGTCGAGCCACTGTGTGCCAACCCTCAACCTCCGTCCGTCGAACCGCGAGCCGATCGCATCGTACATCGAACGCGACAATCGCGGGCATAAGCCGCCGTCGCGGACGCTGTCACAGTCGCCGTCGGAGCCACGCGTGATCGGTCGGCGATCGTCCGCCGCGTTCGCGTCTCGAATCTGGCGACGGGATCGAGTACGACAGTCCGAGTGAGCGACCGCGCCGCCACCGCCGCCTCGAGTGGACGCGTTAGCCACGTGCATCTTTCGCCGGCTCGGACGGGACGATGACCTGGGCCCGGTTCAGGTGGCGGTCGATGTCGCTTCGCTGGACTCACTGGTACCGAGTCGTCGCGCCGAGGACGGCGCTGCTCCACCGGCCGAAGCCAACGGTCGGCGCTCCGCGATTCCGTGTGCGACTCGAGTCGGGCCGTCGCTTCCGTCTCTCAGTCCCATCGTTCCGTCGCCGCACTGCTAGAGAAAGCTCTCGGTTTGGACCGGGTATCGAACAGCGCGCAAAAGGAGTTAACGACCGCGTGAGGCGATCACTCGACCGTCACGCTCTTCGCGAGGTTCCGCGGTTTGTCGATCGGGCGGTCGAGCTGTGTCGCGGCGTGATAGGAGAGCAGTTGTAACTGGACGTTCGCGAGCAGCCCCGTCCAGACGGGGTGAGTATCGGGAACCGACAGGTGGGCGTCGGCGATGTCGACGAGGGGATGGTCGTCCGGTCCGACGGCGACGATCGGCGCGCCACGGGACTTGGCCTCGATCGCGTTCGTCTTCGTCTTCCCGTCGGCATCGCCGGTCGCGACCGCGAACACCGGGGTCTTCCCGGTCACGAGCGCGAGCGGGCCGTGTTTGAGTTCCCCGGCAGCGAATCCCTCCGCGTGTTCGTAGGTGATCTCCTTGAACTTCAGCGCCCCCTCGAGCGCGACCGAATGGGCGGGGCCGTTCCCGATGAAGAAGAACGACTCGCTGTCGATGGTGTCCGCGGCGAGGGGTTCGGCCTCGCTCGTCTCCAGGACGGTCTCGACCTGCTGGGGGAGGTCCGCGAGCGCCTCGAGCATCGCCGCTCGATCGTCGGCGGCGGTCGCCGTCGGGACATCGCCGGCGATGCGCTGACTGAGCAGCGTGAGCGTGACCGCCTGCGAGGAGTAGGTCTTCGTCGCCGCGACGCCGACCTCCGGGCCGGCACGGATGTAGACCGCGTCGTCGGCTTCGCGCGCGGCCGTCGACCCGACGACGTTGGTGACGGCGAGCGTCCGCGCGCCCCGGTCGGCCGCCGTCCGAACGGCGTCGAGGGTGTCGGCAGTCTCGCCACTCTGGGTGACCGCGACGGCGAGCGTGTTCTCGTCGACCGGCCCCGACGTGGACTCGTACTCGCTCGCACGCAGGACCTCGGTTCGGATCCCGGCCTCGCGCACCAGTTGGCCGCCGTACATCGCGGCGTGATAGGACGTCCCGCAGGCGACGAACTGGACGCACTCGACGTCCTCGAACGAGCCGGCCGGGAGGTCCTCGAAGGCGACGTCGCCGTCCTTGATCCGGCCCTCGATCGTGTTCGCGAGGGCCGTCGGCTGTGTGTGGATCTCCTTGCGCATGTAGTGGTCGTACTCGCCTTTCCCCGCGTCCTCCGGATCCCAGTCGACGGTGTCGACGGCCCGCTCGACCGGATTGCCGTCGAGATCGGTTATCCGGTAGGCGTCCGGATCGAGGACGACGAGATCACCGTCCTCGAGGTAGATCACGTCCTCGGTGCGCTCGAGAAACGCCGGGACGTCGCTGGCGAGGTACCACTCCTCGTCGTCGAGCCCGAGAACCAGTGGCGATCCCTTTCGCGCGGCGTAGACCGCCTCCTCGCCGTCGACGATGGCGGCGATCGCGTAGCTCCCCTCAAGGACGTCGACCGCCCGACGAACCGCTCGTTCGGTGTCGCCGGTCTCCGCCCGATACTCGTCGATGAGATGTGGGATGACTTCGGTGTCGGTGTCGCTCTCGAACTCGTGGCCTTCCGCCCGGAGGGAGGCCTTGAGTTCCTCGTAGTTGTCAATGACACCGTTGTGAACGACGGCGACGTCGCCCGCGGTGTCCGTGTGCGGGTGGGCGTTCTCGTCGGTCGGGGGCCCGTGCGTACTCCAGCGCGTGTGTCCGATCCCCATGTTCCCGTGTGGCTGGGAATCGAGCTTCGATTTGAGGCGGGACACCTCGCCGGAACACTTGTGGACTTTGACGCCGGACCCGTTCTGGACGGCGATCCCAGCCGAGTCGTAGCCCCTGTACTCGAGGTTCTCCAGGCCCGAGAGGAGCGGTTCCGCCGCGTTCCCGTGACCGATGCGCGCGATAATACCGCACATTAGCCACTCACCCCCGTTCGTGTGACCGTCGGCGGCTGCACCGCACCACCCGGCCGGTGTGCACCGGCATACTCGTCGAGCGGGACGGACGAATCGAGTCGGTTCGAGACCGCTGCCTTGCGTTCAGTCCTGTTCCGTGTCATTGGTATCTCCGGTCCGAGCCGCCCATCGCGGACGGTCGGGCTCCGTTTCCCCCGTGGACGATAGCGGCCATTACTATAGCACGAATAAGACGGTACCGCGAATACGACGCCGGCTATCGACTGTATAAGACGCGTTCGTCCGCCGCGTTCCGACCCCGCAGCCGATCCTGTTTCCCCTGTACGAAGCACGGACGACTGCTCGAGTCGCTCCTGTCGTAGCAGTGATCGATCCGTCGCTCCCGCGGCTACTGTCGGCGACCAGCGGCGTCGTGCATCGACGGGGCGGTCACGGTGCCTATCCGGAGCCGTACCCGTCGATAGGGACGGCACATCGGAACGAAACGGCCGAACGGTGTCCCGATCGGCTTCGGTCGGCAGCAAATAGCGGCTTCGGGGTCGACTACACGATCGAACGTCGTTACAGACGCCGATGACGTGGTCCGACGACGGCGGGAGCCACGTCGCCGCCGGTCGTCGGTTCGGGGACGCCGGTCGTCGTCCGACCCGGACGACGGCGCTGACAGGAGTGACCGGCGCTCAGGCGGCCGGACTCTCGGCGTCGTCCGACTGCGTCTCGTCGCCGACCGGTCGCTCAGCGAAGACGATGACGTTCTCTCGTCCGAGCGATCGCTTCTCTATCGTGCCGTCGGCGTGCATTCGGGAACAGATCCTGCTCACCTTCGACTTCGACCAGCCGGTCTCCGCCGCGATTGTCCGCTGGCGAATGCGGCCGTCGTTCGCGATGAGCAATCGGACCACCGTCCCCTCGTCGCTCAGGAGCCTCGGTGGCGTTTCGGGCGAGAGATACGAGCCGGGTGGCTCGCGGTCGGCAGTGGCTGCGTCGGACGGGTCGTCCGTCGCTCCCGTCGGATCCGTACCGAGCGCGAGCGACGGCAACTCGAGTTCGCGCTCCGACAGCGCGTCTGCAATGCGAATCCCGACGAGGGCACTGATCAGCAGGGACAGAATCACGATCAGGGTAGCTTCCCAGAACGACGTCACGCGAAGCAGTTGGATCACGGCCAACGGTCCACCGGATCGACCGCCGACTCCGGGGGGGATCGCGTGTACGTCCTGGTGGGAGATCGACGTCGGACCGGCGTCGATCGAGACGACGGTGTGAATCGATTCGAACCGGGCGCCGACACCGATCTGAGGATGGGAAACCATGAGTACGCGATTCTGTGACGGTCGGTGCGTGATCGAGTCCGATGGGGTGGACTCGCCGACCGCACCCGAGATCCGAGCCGTGGCCCCTTCATTATGGATCCATATGGGCGAGTTTAATAACGTTCTAAGCGCTCAGACGGCCGTTCAGGCTCGACCGGTCGATCCCGTCGACAACCCCGACACGGCCCGGTCTCACTCCCTCTCACGCTTGCAGTCGCTTAGCCGCGGTATAGTAAACCCCCGACAGCGACTTGCGGATTTTACGGCACGGCCCGCGGACCGCGTGCGGACCGCGGGCGCATCGGTTTCGGACATCGCCGTCGCACGCGGTCGTGTGACGGTCCAGCGACAACGCATCACCCATGACTACGATAATCAGCGATACGGAGGAGACAGCGGACGAGGGAACGAGCGGCCAGTACGCGTTCGAAACGAGCGATGAGGGAACCGCCCTCGAACACCCGACGGACCGGTCCACGCGCGAAGCGACGATCTGTGTCGTCGGACTGGGGTACGTCGGACTGCCGCTTGCGGTCGGGTTCGCCCAGTCGGACTACCGCGTGATCGGATACGACGTCGACGACGTGACCGTCGGCCGACTCCAGGAGGGTGTCGACACGACCGGTGACCTCCCGGACGAGGCGATTCAGGACGGCGATATCTCCTACACGACGGACGCGACCTCGATCGCCGAGGCCGACTACGTCATCATCGCCGTTCCGACGCCGATCGACGACGACGAGCGGCCGGACCTCGGCTACGTCGAGAGCGCGGCGGCCACCGTCGGCTCGAAAATGGAACCCGGGACGACGGTCGTCCTCGAGTCGACGGTCTACCCGGGGACGACACGCGAGGTCCTCGCCCCGGCACTCGAGGACGCGTCCGGACTGACCGCCGGCACGGACTTCTTCGTCGGCTACTCCCCGGAACGCGCCACACCGGGCGACGACGAACACGGTCTCGCAGACGTCGTCAAGGTCGTCAGCGCACAGAACGAGAAAGTGCTGGAAGACCTCGCGACGCTGTACGAGTCGGTCGTCGACGCGGGCGTCCACCCCGCCCCGTCGATCGAAGTCGCCGAGGCCTGCAAAGTCGTCGAGAACGCCCAGCGGGACCTCAACATCGCGTTCGTCAACGAACTCTCGATGGCGCTCGACAACATGGACATCGACGGTCGGGCCGTTCTCGAGGCCGCGGGCACGAAGTGGAACTTCCACGAGTACCGACCGGGACTGGTCGGCGGCCACTGTATCCCGGTCGATCCGTACTTCTTCGCGTACCGATCGGCACGGGAGGGCTTTGACCCCGAACTCATGCAGACGAGTCGGCAGGTCAACGAATCGGTCCCCGATCACGTCGCGGAGCTGACGATCAAAGCGCTCAACCAGAGTCACAAGACGCTCCGCGAGAGTCGCGTTCTGGTACTCGGACTGGCGTACAAAGCCGGCGTCGGAGACATTCGCAGTTCGAAGATCGACGCCGTCATCGACGCCCTTCAGGAGTACGACATCGATATCGCCGGGTACGATCCGTTCGCCGACGGCGACGCGGCCCGGGAATCGTTCGGCATCGAGGTCCAGGAACAGCTCGCGTTCGAGGACTTCGATGCCGTCGTCCTCGCGACGCCCCACGCGGAGTTCGAACAGTTGGATCTCGAGTCGGTAGCGAGGAAACTCACCGACGACCCCGCACTGATCGACGTGACCGGGACGGTCGGCGAAGACGCCGCCGTCGATGCGGGATTCGTCTACCGGGGGTTGTGAGGCGATGCGAGACCAGCGATACGTAACCGGGACGGTGACGGGCCGTACGGCCACCCGACCATCGCCGGGCGGAACCGCTGTTCCAGCCTGTGCGGAGATGGGGGTGTCGTGACATGCATGTCATGATAACGATCCAACACCCCGGTCACGTCCACTTCTTCCGACACGCCATCGCGGAGCTAGAAAATCGGGGTCACGAGATCCACGTCTTCGCCCGCGAGAGCGACGTCGCCGTCCAACTCCTCGAGGCGTACGACATCGACCACGAGGTACTGGCCGGCGACGCCGATTCGCTGGTCTCGCTGGCGGCAGTCCAGGCGACGTACGAACTCCGACTGCTCCAGCGGGCGCGGCGACTCGAGCCGGACGTAATCACGGCCATCGGCGGCGTCGCCGCCGCCCACGTCGCGTCGGTGGTCGGCGCGAAGAGCCTGGTCTTCTACGACACCGAACACGCGACCCTCGTCACGAAACTCAGCTATCCGTTCGCGGACGCGATCTCGACGCCGGAGTGTTACCGAGACGATATCGGCCCGAAACAGGTGACGTATCCGGGCTATCACGAACTCGCCTATCTCCACCCCGAGCGGTTCGAGCCCGATCCGACCGTCCTCGAGGCCGTCGATCTCGCGCCCGAGGAGTCGTTCGCAGTGGTTCGGCTCAGTAGCTGGGCGGCCTCCCACGACGTCGGCCACGGCGGTTTCGACGACCCGCACGCGGTCGTCGATCGGCTCGAGGCGGCGGGCCTGCGGGTCTTGCTCACCGCGGAGGGCGAGCCGCCGGCGGCCCTCGAGTCCTACCAGTTCACGACGGCACCGGAGCGAATGCACGATCTGCTCGCCTCCGCGGACGTCGTTCTGAGCGAGGGGGCGACGACCGCGGCCGAGGCCGCCGTCCTCGGCACGCCGGCCGTCTACGTGAACCCCCTCTCTCTGGGCTACACGGCGGAACTCGACGCGGAGTACGGACTCCTGTTCGAGTACACCGGCGAGGAGAGACACGTCCGCGGCCTCGAGCGGGCGGTCTCGGTCCTCGCGGAACCCGACGACACGTGGGCCCACCGGCGCGAGCGCCTGCTCGCGGATCGGATCGACGTGACGGATCTCGTCGTGCAACAGCTCGAGACGATCGCACAGACGCGGACGGCCGACCGACCCGCTCCCGCAGCGAACCCGGACCGATCATGAACGTCCTCCAACTGGTTACTTCGCGGCGACCGTTTTTCGACCAGCAAGTATCGGCCCTCGAAGATCGCGGCGTCGACTGCACGGTCCTCGAAGTCCCGGGCCGACACAGCGGCGATTCGGGCCGGTCGCCCGCGGCGTACGCACGGTTCTATCCGACCGTTCTCTCGGCAGTCCGTTCGTCGTCGTTCGACATCGTTCACGCGAACTACGGCCTCGTCGCGCCGTTCGCGCTCGCACAGCCGACTCGGCCCGTGGTGGTGTCCCTGTGGGGAACGGACCTCATGGGCCAGCAGTCGTGGCTCCGATCGGTCAGTCGGTACGGTGTCCGACGGGCGGACGCCGCGGTCGTCCCGAGCCGGCCCATGTCGCGGGAACTCGAGACGGATCACGAACTGATTCCGTTCGGCGTGGACACCGACCTGTTTCGGCCGATGTCTCGAGCGCACGCGCGCGAGTACCTCGGGTGGGAGACCGACCGGCCGGTCGCGCTGTTCCCGTACGATCGGACACGAGCGGTGAAGGACTTCCCGCGGGCTCGGCGACTCGTCGAGCGGGCCGAGGTCGACGTCGAACTCCGAACGGTCACCGGCGTCGATCACGCGGAGATGCCCTACTACATGAACGCGAGCGACCTCCTGCTTGTCACGTCGAAACGCGAGAGCGGTCCGATGGTCGTCAAGGAAGCCGCTGCGTGTAATCTGCCGGTCGTCTCGACCGACGTCGGCTTCGTCCGCGAGACGGTCGGCGACGTGACGAACTGTATCGTCAGCGACAACGACGGTGCCCTCCTGGGCGGCCTCGAGCGGATCGTCGAAACGGGCGACCGAGCCAACGGTCGCGACGCCGTCGACGGGCTATCGGTCGATTCGCTCGGCGAGCGTCTCTCCGGGCTGTATCGCCGAGTACTCGACCGGGAGGAAGCGACCGGCTATCCGACGGGGGTCAGTCATGACGTATAGCTCGCTGTCGGAACTCCGGCCGTTGCGACTCGACACCGTCGCAGCGATCGTCGGACTCGTCCTCGCGCTCGTACTGTTCCCGCTCAGATTCCTCGCGTCACAGATCTACATCCAGACGGTACCGATCGTCCTCGGGACCGCGTGTGCGCTGTATCTCCTCTCGCTGTATCAGCGCGACGACGCGCGGGCCGTCCCGACCCTGCCGTCGCCGGTAACGATGGCGCTTCCGGGCATCGTTTTCGCCGGACTCGCCGCACTCGTGATGCTGACGGTCGTCCAGGGAGCCAGAACGCCCCTCTTTTTCGGGGCGGCAAGCGTCGTCGGGACGCTCGTCGTCGCCCAGATCGTCTTCGCAAGCGACCGGGACCTCCATCCGGGGCTGTTGTTGCTCCAGATCGTTTGCTTCGCGGTCGTCTTCCGGTTTACCGCGCTGTACGCGACGCCCGGCTACATCGGGATCGACATCTGGACTCATCGCGAACTCGTCGAGTCGATCCTCACGGAGGAGTCACTGAGTGCGATCTCCCACGACAAACACTACGGATCGCCGTTTTACCACCTGCTGGTCGCCGCCTCGTCGTTGCTGTACGACGTTCCGATCCGCGCCGCGTTGTACCTCTCCGTCGGCCTCGTGATGCCGCTCTCGGTCCTGCTCGTCTACGCGACGACGAACTTGCTCGTCACACAGCGGTGGGCGGTACTGGCGACGGCCCTCTACGCGTTCGCGAGTCACGTCGTGCGGTGGGGGACACATCACATTCCCACGAGTCTGGGGCTCGTCTTCTTCCTCGCGATGTTGTACGCGCTGCTCAGGGTGATGCGGATCGAGTACTCGATCCGGGACTTCTCGTTGCTGTTACTGCTGAGCGTCGCCGTCATCCTCACCCACCAGGTATCGACGTTCATCATGCTCGTCTTGCTGCTGGCGGCGTTTATCGCTCAGGTCGTGTTCGTCGTCGGCCCGTTCGGGCTCACGCGCCTCGATACGAGCGTGTTCCGAACGAAAAAGCCGGTCAACCTCGTCGGGCTCGTCGTCTTCAACCTCGGGCTGACGATCTTCGTGTGGTCGCTGACGCCGTACCGGCAGGAGTCGTTTCTAGCGACCGTGTTGAGCTACTTCACGCAGACGCTCAAGGAGAGCGCCGGCTTTCTCAACACCGCAGGCGAGTCCTCGTCCGACGGCGGCGAGGCGGGGACCGAGACCGCACAGACGCTGCTGGACCAGATCGTCCCCTACGTGGACGTCCTGGGCTTTCTGTTCCTGCTCGGTGTGACGTTCGTCGGGTGTCTGTACGTCGTCCACAGGCGACGCGCCGAACAGTCGGTGTTTACCCTCCTGCTGGCGGCGGCGTTCATGTTGGTGTTCGTCCTCGGGTTACCGATGTTCGGCGTCCGGACGTTCATCCCGACCCGCTGGTTCGCGTTCCTCTACGCGCCGATGGCTATTCTCGGCGCGATCGGGTTGCAGACGCTGCGCGGGAACCTGTCGCCGTCGCTCGCCACCGCCGTCCTGTTGGTCGTCGTCCTCGCCTATCCGGGTGCGATGTTTCTCGCCCCGGAAAGCAACGCCGACGATCCGGTGTTTTCCGACCACCACGAGCGCCTCGCATACGACGAGTCGGAACTCGCCGCGGCCGAGTCGATCGCCGAACTGACCGGCTCGCCACAGGGCGACGAGATCCGGCCGGATCAGCAACTCCACACCGACCACCCGTATCAGACGCTGTTCAAACGGACCGGCGCGTATCCGTCGACGACGACCGCAACGGTTCCCGAAGGCGGTAGAGCGGATCACGACTACACGGTCTATCGATCGGCCCAGTCGACCGATGCCACGTACGTCACGGACCCGGACGAGAACGCACGGATTGCGGACCTCTCACGGACGCAGCTCTGCCGGCCGGAGCAAGCGACGGTCTACACGAACGGCGACGTGACGATGTGTACGCCGTCCCCGGCGGAGAGCTAATCGCTTCCCCGTTACCGGGTCGGCGTCGTCGACGGCACCGGATCGGACTCGAGCCGCGGATTCGACGACGAGCGAAATAGCGCTTCTGCCGTCGCGTTTCGTCGGCGGTAGTTCGGTCGCTGAGCGACCGATCGCGGCCCTTTCGTTGCCCGGCGGCTCAAGAACAGTGACAGTTCGAGGCCGAGCGGCCGGTCACCCCACCGCGACGATGAGTCGATCGGTACCGTTGTCGACGTCGACTCGATCGCTCTCGCTCCGGTCGGGCTCCATCGAACGACCGCGAGAACGGACACACAGTGCGACTCGAGTCAAGACACTCTTCTGCGGGCAGCCAACCCGCTCAGCGAGCCCGACGGGCGCGCAGTAGTCGCCACATGTCAGCCGCGACCGGCGCGCCGTCGGCGACCCACAGCGAGAACACCGCAAGCCCCAGTAGTACCTGAAACAGGACCTGCAGCGTCATGCCACCGGCGAGAAGCAGGTTCACGTACCGGCCGACGTACAGACCGAGATGGTCGAAAAATCCCCCGTGAGCGGTCGCTGGCGGCGACGCGATCGGCCAGAGGACGGTTCGGGGATCGACCGCCCCATCTCTGAGCAGTTGGCTGAGCAGGTCCGCAAGCGGGTGAGAGAGATACGCGATCGAGAACGCACCTGCAAGCGTTCGACGGCCCCACCGGGCGGCCACCGCGTACGCACCGAGACAGACGATCGGCGCGACGAAGATCGAGTGGCCGACGGAGTAGCCGGCGTCCGTCAGTCCGACCGTCCAGGCGAGGGGTTTGTCGAGCAGGTCCGGGAACTGTGACCCGACGGCGACGGCGAGTACCCCGCACGCCGAGGGCGGCTCTCGAGCGATCGCCCTCGCGGCCAGCGAGTAGAGAACGTACGCGACCGCGAGGTGTTCCCACGGCCACATCTATGTCACCTCGATCGGCAGGTGAATCGCACGATAGGCGTTCTCCGTCGTCGGCTCCGCCGGCGGTTCGCCCACGTAGAGCAACAGGGTCACCCGTAGGTCGTCGCCCCGCATCGACGGCGTGATCGCGAGGGTCTGTCCGTGGGAGTCGCCGGCAGCGACCGTCGCAGTCCGCCTGTCTACCTCGGTCGATTCGCGGACGGTCGTCGCGTTCTCCTCGTAACTCACCCGCTGGAGCAACGCCACCGTCGTGTAGGTCCGTTCTTCGTGTTCCCGGTTCGTGATCGTCGCCTGCAGTTCCTGTCGCTCGCCCGCAGTATAGGTCGACTCGTACATCGTGTCGGTCTCGCCGGTGACGTTCTCGGTTTCGACCGAAAACTCCGTGAACCCGTCGTGTTGTGGCGGATTCGCAAGGGCGAACCCACCGCTCGCGAGCAACAGGACGAGCCCGATCACGATCGCCAGGTTGTACGGTCGACGGCTGGTCCGCTCGTACGGACTCGGCCGTCCGCGATCGAAGAACGGGGAGACCGACGTAATCGACGGCACGAACCGTCTATCGGCCGGACAACGGTAGCGAGAGACGATCGCGAGGAGCGCGAGGACGACGGTGAGTATGGAGAGACCGAGGAGGATCGGTTTCAACGCCACACCCCTAGGGGTTACGGTCGCGAAAAGGGCAATCGCGGGAACGAGGGAAACGCTAAAGACTACTGACAGGATCGTCCGCTCGATCGCCTCGAGCCCGCCACTGACCAGCAACGGATTCCCGAGTCCCGTCTTCTCGTCGTCGAAGGATTGGTACTCGTCGTTCGGTTCGTCCGGAAAGAGTGCGGAGACGAGCGCATACCCGGGTAGAAAGAGGACGAGGGGAATCGTCAAGACGATTCGTTCGATACCGGAGAGACCCGAAATGATCCCGAACGTGAGCCCGCCAGTGACTGCGATGACGACCGCGAGATCGAAAAACCACCAGTCGGTGTCGCTCATTTCCTCGTCACTAGCGGGTGGTGATGGTTTATTATCGCCAGAATAAGCCCGACCCATCGGGTCGGATCGGCACCGAACCATAACGAAGCCGACAGTGAATAGCCGCCCACTCACAACAGTGGATTTCGTGAACGTCACGCGGTCATGAACGGTCCAAAACTCGCTATAAGATTCCGAACGATGTATCTTCATTAGACGTGAAATAAATGCCCTATTGGATGATTCATATCGTGGTTTTCAGCCCCTATAAATACCAATATCGTGGTTTTAAAAACATAGAAAACACAGGTAGCATTCCATGAAAATACATAAAATCAGTAATTCTCGGATACACGGTTTCTATGCTTTATTACCTCCCTCTGACTACGGAAGACTGGCGAAATGAAAGCGAAACATATCAGCTCCGAAGAGAAAGGTGGGCAGGGGACGACCGACGACGCTCAGGACCCGGCTGACGAAGCTGATAGCCCCTCCGAGGAGCCACCGTTTTCGAAAGACGAGATCTTCCATCTCCTCCAGAACGAACGCCGGCGGATGGTTCTCCGGTATCTCCGGGGCACCAACGGGCCCGTACGCATGCGCGACGTCGCAGAACAGGTCGCTGCGTGGGAACACGATACTACCGTCGAAGGACTCACGTCTACCCAACGCCAGCGCGTCTACATTCCGCTGTACCAGTCCCATCTCTCGAAACTCGACAACGCGGGCCTGATCGAGTATCAGAAGAACCGCGGGATCGTCGAACGAAAGCCCCTCGCCGATCGCGTCGACACGTTCCTCGAGCTGGATCCGTCCGAGGACTCGCCCGACGAGACAGCCGCTGAGAGTCCCGACTGGCAGGATTCCTATATCTTCGCGACGGTCGTCTCCTACGCGATCCTCCTCGGTGCAGTGATGGAGATGCCGTTCACTTCGCTTCTCTCAGGAATCGGCTTGAGCGCACTCATCCTGTCGCTGTTCACCGTGCTTACGATCCGCCGGCTCGTCAACTGACGGCGGCTGCCGTCACACTGCCGAGGGAGAACAACCGGCGCAAGGTCTGCGGTTCGATCTGTGCGCTCGTCACAACCACACCGAACGCGAGTACGACGAGCAGTACACCGATGGAGATCGCGACGAGTACGGCCGGCGAAACCGAGCGAGTCCCGTCGACGGGCGTCGCCGAGCGCTCGACCAGTCCCTGTGTTTCGTCGAACTCGATGGCTCCCGATGCGTCCAGTGCCGGCAGCCGCTCCTCGTGGAGGCGCTCGTGGACGGCCGCCCACGTTTCGATCGGCGGGTCGGCTGGTTCGACCAACGCGTCGGTAATTTCGTCGACGGTGGCGGGCATGGCCATCTCGTCGAGGACGGTCACGAGAGCGGCGTTGGACTCCGGAAGGAACTCCCCCACCCGAGTATCGGTGTCGTCTCCCGCCAAGAAATCGCAGCCCGGGGCGTAGACCGTCGTCGACCCGGCATCAGGATCGGACTCCTCGGACCGCTCTTCAGCGGAATCCGCCGACGAAGAGCGCAACCAAGATGGCGTCAGACGCATATTCCAGGCTAACTCCCCGTGGTATATAAGGTTTCTCACGGTTTATTTCCCGTAAACTGAATAGGTGGCTGTTAGGCGCTGTTCACGGGAGTTCGCCGCGGCCGCACATATCGGATAATAGACCTGTCTCCGCTGTGGCTCTCTGGTTATGCGACCGCTGGATCCGGGGGTCGAAGCCAGGAGCGCAGTCGCATTGCTCCCTCCGGCCGGAACTCGAGCCACCCGCGGAGGTCGATGACCCTGAGCTTGTGGCGGGTCGGGAGACTGTGGACGTGCGGTAGGTCGCCCAGATGCCGCTGATCGAAGTCGTGTCGTTCGAAGAGTGCCTCCCGGTCCGGCCAGGGAGGTTCGAACGACGAAAGAAACGGGGTCTTCCGGCGGACGAAGCCTTCGATCTCGTTGAAAAGCGTCGTATCGTGTGGACGGTCCGGCGGTCTGTGTCGCAAGATGTCGTCGTCGATCCGTTCGCACGCCCGGAGGAACGTCTCCGTCGTTCGGCGTTCCGGCGGCGTCCGGAGATGCCAGTCGATCAGGTCCCGATCGGCCGCCAGAAACGACGTCAGGAAGTTATCTGAGAGGTGATTGTGAAACGGCATCGATGGCTGATTGGCGATTCCACAGCAGGTCAGTGCGTTCTGTATCCGGTCCGCACGCGACCGTCTCGAGTCGAACTCGTCGCGGATCGCCCCTCGGACGAACGCGTCCGGATCGACGGCGAACGAGGTCCGCTCGGCGAGATCGAGGCTGGTTTCGCGGCTGTACCCGAACTTCTCGAGCAAGGCATCGACGGGGTCCGGGTCGGACTCGAGGCGACCGGTCGGAACCCGCTTGCCGAGGACGTCGACGGTGTTCTCGGCGGTAAAGTGGCCCCGGAAGAACGTATCACAGAGGAGGCCGTGATACATCGTATCGACATCGATCTCGTCGGTGTAGCCCGCGTGATGGATGTGCAACGACTCCTTGATCCCCTGTGAGTACCGGCGCTTCGACTCGTCGGGTCGGAGGTACCGCTCGTCCGGTGGGAAGGCGGTGTGGCTCGCGCCGTATTGTGCGGCGACCGCTCTCGCGCCGCGGACCTCCTGTGCGTCTAGCGATCCGACCGTGTAGCTGTGGGCTATCTCGGGGAGTTGCGAGAGGATGATCCGCGAGTCATAGCCCGCCGAGAGGAGGACGCCCTTTCGGCCGGGGAGGACCGATCGCCGACGGAGCGCCCGCTCGAGGCGATCGGCGAGTTCCCCGACCGCGTCGAAGTCCGCTGCCGGCTGGGGATCGTAGACGAACCGATCGAGCGGGTCGATCGCCGTCGACGTGAGCCGGCTGTCGAGCGGAACCCGACGGAGTTCCGAGAGCGGCGTCTTCTCGCCCAGGGCCACCCCCAGATGCAGGAACTCGAGGACCCCGTCTCGGTCGAGCGTCGGCTCCGTGACGGTTCGACCGACCGAAGCGGCGTCGGTTCCGAAGATTCGAGGTCCCGGTTCGTCGGTGTAGAAGCACTCGCGGGAACGGACCGGGTCCGTGGCGATAACCGCCTCGTCGGTCGGCCCGGCGTCGATCACGGCCAGATACGAGCCGTTGAGATCACGGAGCGCATCGATACCGTCCGCCCGGTAGCGCTCGAGGAGCCAGCGAGCCGCGTTCGGGTCGTCCGTGGGGACGTACGATTCGCCCCAGACGAGACAACGGCCCTCATCGCCGGTGTACGTGGCGCTCCAGCCCGGAACGCCGAGGTCGGAATCCCTGATTCCGACCGTGAGCGTCGGCCCGGCGAGTACCTCGTCGAAGTCGTCGCTGGATCGAAACTGCTCGAACGTGTCGATACCGCCGAATACACCGAAGAGTTCCCTGTTCATCGTCGAAGACCACCTCGCAGACGGCGTCCGGATGCGGGGGCGGGTCCGAACGGCCGTCCGCACGTCCGCCTCCGTAGCCTTCCTCCGGCCGAGCGTGCAATTACTATGCGACCGTTAAGCACCGGTTCGACGGGGCCGGGCCGATCCCGACGACGGTCGATCCGGCCTATCGGATCTATAATAATGGGATCGCTGTCGGTAGCATCGGCTCGCCAATGACACGGAAACGCGCCACGCGACGTCGGTTCCTCGCACTGTCCGGTGCAGTCGGTGCCGTCGGAATGGCCGGCTGTGCGGATCGTATCGAGTCGGCGGTCGATCGGGACGACACCGGTTCGTCGAACGGGACCGATGCGCCGGACGACTCGGCCACGCCGGGGCTTGCGGACGGCGTCCCAGCGCTCGAGACGGCGTTCGATAGCCGGGACCGGTTCCGGCAGCCGGGCGAATCGCTGGACGACTTCGGCGATCTCGACGCCTGGACAGTCGTTCAGGGCTCGGGAACGGCCGACACCGACGTCGTTTTCGACGGCGAACAGAGCTTCAGGCTCGAGTCAAACGGGAGCGAGAACGTCATCGCGGAACGGAGCCTCGACGGCGAGGACCTGACGGCGACGGATCTGTCCGTCGCGGTGCGAACGACGACGCCCGACAGTATCGCCGTCAACCTGCGTCTCGTCGACCAGTTCGGGAGCGAGAAGGTCTACTCCCTCCGCCAGATCAGGTACCGTGCGCCCGACGTCGGCTGGTTCAGAACGAGCCCCGGCGTCTTCCAGCAAAGCGAGCCCGAGCCCTCGCTGGATTACCTCGATCGGCTCGAGGTGCAGGTGCTGCACTCGATGCCGGAAGCGGAAGTCTGGATCGACGACCTGCGCACCCACGAGACGCCCGATCAGGGCTACGTCATGTTGAGCTGGGACGACGGAACGCTCGACTACTACGAGACGGCCGCGCCGCTGCACGACGAGTACGGGTTTCCAGCGGTGCAGGCACCGGTGCCGCGGTGGGCCGAACAGGGTGTTGACGGGCACATGTCGATCTCGGAACTGCAGGAGCGACAGGAGGCAGGCGATCAGATCGTCGTCCACGGAACCCACGACCCGATCCACGAACTCGACGACGGGGAGACGATCGACGAACGGCTCAGGCGGGACAAGCAGTGGTACATCGACAACGGCTTCGAGGGGGCGAACTACATCGTCCATCCGCACAACAGTTTCGACAAGACGAGCCTCGAGCGGACGACCGACTATCACTACTGTGGCGGGTTCAACCAGGCCGGCAACGTTAACACGACGAGCGTCTACGGCTTCGATCCGCTCGCCCTCCCGCGGACGATCGGGCACGACCTCGACATCTCGAAGCGGTGTGTCGATCTGGCTGCCAAACACAACCAGTGTACGATTCTGAACTTCCACACGTTCGAGGCCAACAACACGATGGCCGAGGACGACTACGAGTCGTTGCTCGAGTACATCGACAGTGCTGACATCGAGGTCATCACGTTCGACGACCTCTGGAAGCTGCGTGTGGCCGACCACTGATTCGGGCCCCACGAGGGCGTTTCGTCGAGCGGGAGTCGCGTACCGAATCGACCGACAGCGGGTAACGATGCGTCTCTGTTTCGAGGCAGGTACTGGACTGCAACGAGAAGCGGTTAGCAGTCCGTCGAGAGCGTGAGCCGATCGACGTCAGCCGCTCCGTCGTCGTCGACGACGCGCAACGCCACCGGGTGGTCGCCGGTCGCGCTGATCGTCACGTCGATCGTCTCCCCGGTCTCGTCGAACGAGCCGGTATCACCGAGACGCCACTCGTAGCGGACGAGTTCTCCGTCCGGGTCGGACGACTGTGACGCGTCGAGCGTGACCGTCTGCCCGGGCTCGAGCGTCGTGTCGGAACCCAATTCCGGGGCGGTCGTGATCCGTGCAGTGGGTGACTCCCCGGTCTGGCCCTCGTCGTCGGTGCCGTCGTCGACCGGTTCCGAGGGCTCCGCATCGTCCCGGTTCTCGGGAGGACTGCCGTCGCCGGCGTCCTCGAGCAACAGCTCGCCCGCGAGGAGTCGGTCGACGATCGCCGTGTGCCACCGGACGCGGGTTTCCAGTTCGACGCCCGTCGAGAGCGTCTCCGCGAGGAACGCATCGGCCCCCAGATCGCGGGCGGCTTTGTGGACGAGCAAGCCGGTCGGATCGCTCTCGGGGCTGGAGAACGGCCCGGGCCGGAACTCGAGTTCGGGGTCGTCGACGAAATTCCGGGTCACGGCGTCGGCGACGGCAGCAGCGGTGTCGGCGGCCGCATCGCTCTCGCCGTGAAAGATCGCCTGGCCGACGCCGTCCATGGGATCGCCCGCGTAGATGCCCGTCGACTCGTGGAGATCGACGACGACGTCCGGGTCGTATTCGGTGATGACGTCCCAGATGGCCCCTGCGAGTTCCGTTCCCGGGGGTTCGCCCTCCGGGAACTGTCGATTGAGGTTGTTTCCGTCGTCATCGGTTCTCGTCCCGCGTTCGATGGCGACGGCGTTGGCCGCCGGGATCACGACGAGCGTGCCGGCGTCGATCGGCCAGTCGGCAATCCGGCCGGCGGCCGTATAGCCCGCGACTTCGTTCCCGTGGATCCCGCCGACGACGACCGCCGTCGGTCCCTCGGCGTCCGCGGTCGTCACGTACACCGTCGTCTCTTCGGGCGTCCCCTCGCGAACGACGAACGACGCTCGAGAAACGGTCCCCGCGTCCGATCGGGCCGTATCGCCGACGACGCTGGCGGCGCTTGCACTCGCGAGTACACAACTGGCTGTGACGGCCAATACGGATCGTCGTGAGTGGATATCACGTCTCATCCGGTCGACCCGTCGGTTCCGAACGGGTTTACTACAGGTGCGATAACCGATGGAAACAGTACCGTTTCAGTTCTGCAACCGTCCCATCGTGCGTCGATTCGCGCTGTTCGGTGCCGATTCGAGACGATCGGTGGGGACCGCTCACTCGGAACGCGTGTGCCGTCCGAGCGTGATCGCGACCAGCAGGGCGACGAGCGCCGCGACGATCGATCGCGATCGCCGTCGAAGCCCGGCCCCGGCGACCCAGCAGACGCCGGGATACGTCCGCGGCGACGCCCCAGCCTTGCGGAAGTGCCAGAGGGCCCGCAGGAACCGCCCCTCCGCGAAGTACCGCTTCGCGATGATGAGTTCGTGCCTCGAGCGGATCTCGTAGCCCTCAGCCTCGAAACGCTCGACCTCGGATTCGTAGGCCGACAGGTACTGTCGGCTCGCAGTTCTCGTCACGTCCGCGGGCGGATGGCCGGTCTCGTTGCGGCGAACGAGTGCCGCGTCGACGTACGCGAGGTTCCCGCACTCGAGGACGCGCAGACAGAACTCCGGGTCCTGGAACCGGTCGAGGTCCTCGTCGAAGCCGCCGACCTCTCTGGCGACCTCGGTGCGAACGAGTAGCGTCGACCCCGCGCCCGGCTGGACGTTGTCCGCGAGGATCTCGCCGATCAGTTCTTCGCCACCTTCTTTCGTCGGTTCGTCGTCCGAGCGAGCGAGTACGGACGCGGCGACCGACCGGAGCCGTCCGCTCGCGCCGGACAGATCGTACGCCGTCCCGCAGTAGGCGCCGACCCAGTCGCTCGAGCGATCCTCGAGGGCCGCGAGCTGGCGCTCGAGTTTCGCGGGCTGCCACTCGTCGTCCGAGTCGAGGAAGGCGACGTACTCGCCGCGGGCGTGTTCGAGTCCCGTGTTCCGGGCGACGTTCGCGCCCCGGTTGGTCGCGTGGATTACGGGCCGCACCCGCGGGTCCTCGTACTCGGCCAGCACCGCCTCGGTGTCGTCGGTCGAACCGTCGTCGACGACGACCACCTCGAGGTCGTCGATCGTCTGTGCGAGCGCGCTGTCGATCGCGCGCGGAAGCGTCGCCGCTCTGTTGTACGTCGGGATGATGACGCTGACGCGAGTCATTTCCCGGCAGTTCCGGCGCGTCTCGGATTATTATCGCGTCGATAAACGCCACCACCGGACGGCTGCGGCCGCGTCGACTCGCCCCCTCGGCGACCGGCCGGCTCGAGATCGACGGCGTTCGATCGTGATGCCCGCACTAATAGCCGTATAAGCAAGGGCGAACGGTTCGTCGACGCGGTCGATGACGAACAGAAACCGCCGATCGTTCGTAACGACGGTTGCAGCGGCCGGAACGCTCGGCCTCGCCGGCTGTCTCTCGCAGATGCGGGAGTGGCGTGGCGCGGACGGCGAGCCGGCGACATCCCAGTCGAGCGACGGGAACGACGGCGACGAGGCCGGCGACCGACTGTCCCTTCCGGGGGACCCGATCGACCGCTTCGAGGATCTCGGCCGATGGACGCCGATGATCGACGCCGGGCAACTCGAGGCCGGGACGGCCGACCCGTACGTCGGCTCGCAGTCGGCCCACCTCACGGCCGCCGAGGATACCGAGTATGCAGCCGTCTACAGGACGATTCCGGACGGACTGGATCTGAGCGACAAGAGCCTCTCGCTTGCCGTCAGCTTCACCGGCCGCGAACAGCTGCACCTCACGCTCGAGTTGTTCGCACCGAACTCGCGCAACGTCCACGCCATGCAGCGTACGCTCGTTGGACCGACCGATCGGTGGGTCCGGGTCGACTTCGGGACCGATCGGGTCGAGGGCCAGCCCGACCTGACCGACGTCCGGGAGGTACGGCTGATCGCCCGCCGTCGTGCCGACTCAACCGGCCCGATCGACTGTCGGGTCGACGACCTTCGTGCGGTCGACCGTCCCGAAACCGGCGCGGTCATGCTCCTGTTCGACGGCACGCTCGAGAGCCACTACACGGCCACGTTCGAGCAGCTGCAGGCGTACGGCTTCGCGGGCGTCGAAGCAGTCATCCCGGAGGCCGTCGGCGAAACGGGACGGCTCACGAACGCTGCACTCTCCGAACTCGATGCCGCGGGCTGGGATATGGCGGCCCGGCCGCGAACCGGCGCGCGGTCCCTCGACGAGTTCCCGCCGGAAACACAGGACGAGCTGATTCGGGGGACGAAAGCGGCCCTCGAGAGCCGCGGCTTCGCGGACGGTGCGAAGCACTTCGTCACGCCGCGAAACGTCCTGGGCTCGACCGCCCGCGATCTCGTCCGGGAGTACCACGAGCAGGCGTTCCGGTTCGGTGGCGGTCCGAACGGGTTGCCGCTTACCGACCCACACAACGCGGGTTTCTTCGCCGGCGATGCCGGCGACGTGACGAAATCCTACGTCGACTTCGCCGCCGAGTACGGACAGCTCGCGGTCTTGCACTTCGAACACATCGGCGAGAACGGGATGAGCGAGCGCGCGTTCGCGGACCTGCTCGAGTACGTCGACACGCAAGACGTCGACGTCGTCACCGCGACCGACCTGCTGGAGAGGACGAGCGGAGGCGATCGCTGATGTACCGGAACGCGAGCGTCGGCGTCGTGTTGCCCGCCTACAACGAGGAGGGGTTCGTCGGTGACGTGATCCGCGAGATGCCCGCGTACGTCGATCGGATCTACGCGATCGACGATCGGTCGACGGACGGCACCTGGGACGAGATCCGCGAGGCTGCCCGGGCGGACGCGACCGCGGCCGAGCGCGGCGACGGCGAGACCGTCGATCGGCTCGTGGCCGACGGCGGTGCGTCCGCGCTCACGAACCGGGCGGCGGTCCACGACGCCATCGGCCGCGTCGTCCCGATCAAGCACACGGAAAACCGCGGTGCCGGCGGGGCGATCAAGACCGGCTATCTCGCCGCGCTCGCGGACGGCGTGGACGCGACGGTCACCGTCGACGCCGACGGGCAGATGGACCTCTCACAGATGCAGCGGCTCCTCGATCCGATCGTCGACGGTGGGGCCGACTACGCGAAGGGCAACCGGCTCCTGTCCCGGGAGTACCGGGACGCGATGCCACGATTTCGGTTCGTGGGCAACGCGGTTCTGACCTTCCTGACGAAGATCGCCTCCGGCTACTGGAAAACGATGGACCCCCAGAACGGATATACGGCGATCTCCCACGACGCCCTCGCGGCGATCGAGGTCGAGAACCTCTACGAGTACTACGGCTACTGCAACGATCTGCTGGTGAAGCTAAACGTCCACGGGATGCGCGTCGCCGACGTGGCGATGCCGGCCGTCTACGGCGACGAGGAGTCGAGTATTACGTATCGGCGGTACATTCCCAAGGTCTCGTCGATGTTGCTTCGCAACTTCCTGTGGCGGCTGAAAACGAAGTACCTCGTATTGGACTTCCACCCGCTCGCACTGTTTTACCTCTTCGGAGCGGCGACGGCGACGACCGGCGTCCTCGGCGTCGGCGCGGTCGTCTCTGCCGCGCTCTCGAGTCCCGGCACACCGGCCGTCGGGAGCGTGACGAGCCTGCTGTTGTTCGTCGCCGGAACGGCGTTTCTCCTGCTGGCGATGGTGTTCGACATGGCCGAAAGCGACAGCCTCGAGACCCAGATCCAGTAACACCGGACACGCGCAGGATCGGGTACGTACGCAGCTGTCCGGACGTCTCGACGGCTCCGGTATCACGACAGTGATCGATTGGAAGGGGTAACCGGGCTCGAGAGTCCGTGGTACGTACCGACTCGGTCAGGGCGCGACGCTCTCGATCCCGGAGCCGAGTAGCCCCAGTGTGAGCCCCGAGACGAGCAGGGATAATCCGACGACGAACAGCAGACTGTGTAACCTGTTTTGCTCCCGTTGTTTCGTCCCGCCGGCCGCGAGCCAACCGCGTATTGCGTCCGCCTTCGCGCCGAGCGGGTCGGGGAACGTCGACAGCACCTCGAAGGGCTCGGCCGGATCGAGTGCGCCGACGAGCAGTGCGAACACGACGAAGATCACGAAGCCGGCGGGCGGAACGACCGCGAGTGCGAGCCACGGGTTCCCGATGACCGTCGAGAGGGTGACGATCGGGACGGCTGCGAGGACGGTCGCCAGTATCGAACGCCCGAGCCGGGCGTCCGAGAGGGGATCGAAGCCGACCAGTCGAGCGCTCCAACAGTGGAACAGAAACATCGATCCGTATCCGACGCTGGTCGCGACAGCGGCACCGTGCATTCCGAAGCGGGGGATCAGAGCGACGTTGAGGACGACGTTGATCACGGCCGCAACGCCGGTGGCCGCGACCGGATATCGGAGCATACCCTTCCCCTGTGAGATCGCCAGGATCGGGCGTGCAAGGGCAAAGCCGAGCGATCCGGGAAGTAACAGCAACAGGGGCGTGATCGCCGGCGTGGCATCCGCGCCGAAGTAGATCGGCACGGCGATATCAGCTAACGCCGCGAGACCGACCGCCATGACGGCCGTCAGCAAGAACGTGTACCGCGTCGTCCGGGACGCGAGATCCGAAATCTCCCGGAGCCGGTTTTGGGACCATAGTTCCGATGTCGAGTGGACGAACACCGTCTGAAGGGCCATCGGGATAAACCAGAGGAACTCGGCGAGCGTGAGCGCCGCCTTGTAGTTTCCGACCGCGGAACTCTCCGTGAACCGCTGGAGCATCACGATGTCGATGTGATAGAGCGACATCAACAGGAAGACCAGGGCGATGCTCATCGAGTTGAACGTGAGCATCTGTCTCCGGGGAAACCGCTCCGTCGGGCGACTGAAGAGACACGACAACGAGACCCGCCGATGGACGAGGGCTAACCCGATGGCAGCAACGAGCGTACTCGCGACCAACTGCCCTGCAAGCGCGCCGAACACCCCGGCACCGAGGTAAACCAGCGGCACTGCAACGACGACGAATCCGACCTTGTCGATGATCTTCAGCGGTTCCGAGTACCGCTCGAGGCCGAAGCCCATGAGCGTCTTCCGGGCGTAATCGCGGAACTGCGCCGTCACGACGAGTGTAGCGAGGACGTAGAAATAGCTCGTCAGTTCGGGTCCGAACGCCCGACTGACGAGTCCGACCCGCGTCGCAACCACTAGCAGGAGGGCCCCGAGGACCGAGAGCGAGATCGCCAGCCGCAGGTAGAAGCCGACGACGTGTTCGCTCCAGTTGGCCGCGGCGCGGTCCTCCGCGAGGAATTTCCGGACGCCGTCGGTGACGCCGGAGCTGACGAAGATCATGTAGATCGCGAAGACCGACAGCAAAAACGCGTACTCGCCGAAGGCCGCTGCACCGAGCAGCCGGTACAAAAGCGGCGTCGAGAGCGCAGTGACGACGAGAACGACTACTTTGGCACTGACGACCGAAACGACGCCGCTCGCGATACTCCTGTTCACGGTCTCCCCCCGGGACGGTCGACCGCCCCTCTCGCCAACGATCGGCCTCGGTCCGACGGAGTCACTGTAGCGAGACGGTGGCGACAGCGTGGCGTTATTATACGGGCGTTAAACGGGGCCAAGCGGCGGCATGGAACCGGAATCGCCGACCGGTAGCTGCCACCTCGCCGCGGCCCCGAACCCGGGCGCTCGTTACTGGTACGTGTTCTCCCAGGTCGTGACGCCGCTTGCACCGAGGTCGCGAATCCCGTCGACCAGCCGGTTCTTCTTGAACGTCGGATTCGTTGACGAGGAGTAGAGACAGACCGCCTCGTGACCGCCCGACGACTCGAGCGTCGAGTCGCGAACGAGTGCGTCGGAACCGAGATCGACGAACGGATACTGACTGGCGCGGAGATCGCTCTCATAGACCGTCAGGTCCGCCCCCGTGTTGACGATGGCGTTTCGGTCCACCCCGTCGCGCCCATGCTGGGCGACATCGACGTGGCTGAACCGACAGTTGTCGCGTTCACAGCGGATCCCGTCTCGGAAGCCGCTGGCGTCGCCCGCCTGCCCCGTGATCGTGAGGTATTCGGCGAGTATCTGCTCGGTCCTGCCGCTGTCCCGAATCCAGAGCGGATAGCCGCCCGCCGTTTCGTGGGTGATCTCCGTCTCGACGATCGTCGCCTCCCCGCATTCGGGGGAGACGACGATGCCGTGGTTCACGTCCGACCCTTCGAGGTGCAGGCGGGTGTTGTCGATCCGTGCGCTCTCACAGGTGTTCATCACCGAAATCGCGTGACTGGTCGGTTTGGGCGAGGTGATTTCCACGGCGGCACCGTGGATCTCGATGTTCCGTCCGCTTTCGATCCGGATGCCCCGCTGGGACACGTCTTCCGGACGCGTCGAATCGACTTCGACGGTCGGCCATCGGATCTCGCTGTCTCGGCCGCCGACGCGGACGTTCGCACCGTTGCTGTTCCGGAACCAACCGCCGTTGACGATGATCGTCCCGTCACCGCCCGCGGCGTAGAGCCCGTTGTTCGGAAACCCGCCGAGCCAGCAGTGTCTGAACTCGAGCGTGCCCGCGTTCTGGTTCGCTTCGATCCCGATCGGGCCGCGCCAGCGGTTGCCCGCGTTCGGGGTGTTTTCCACCCACGCGCCGCCGTCCGGCGCTCGGAACCGCTCGACGATCCCCCGACCGTCGGGGTCGGTGACGTTGAACAGCCCCGGCCCCCACGTCCCGCTGTCGTGGAAGCCCCGAACCGTCACGTCACGCACCTCGAGGCGGTCTGACGCGTAGGCCTCGATCGTTCGGATCCCCGTCTCGGGAGCCGACTGATCGACGTCGAACCCCTCGAAGCGGAGGTGACCCCCGGGACTGTACGAGACGCCGAGGCGGAACAACCGATACTGGGGGCCGTCGAAGTCGTGGTAGTTCGCCGGAATCAGCGTCGCGTTCTCGCCGACGACGCCGAAGTTCTCGAACCCCGTGAACCTGAACTGTTCGTCCATGAAGTACTCCCCCTCCGGGAACACGAGTAGCGTGTCGTCACCCCGAAGCTCCTCGAGAACGGGCGTGATCGACTCGGTGCCCGTCGCGTCCGCCCCGGCCTCGGTCACGTCGACGACGGTCGCGTAGTCGTCGTAATACTGGCTGTACGGATCCGTCGATGCACTGACAGTCGACGTGAGTCCGACTCCGGCGACACACGCCGCGACCGCCCCTCCCAGGAACCGGCGACGCGAGCGTGTCCGTGAACTTACCTCCTCGAGGGATCGCCGACCGTCCTCCCTGGCGGCCGACTGAGAACGACGAGAACTGGTACGATTCGAGCGCTGCAGATCATTTCCATCCGACATTGAGAGTCACTCTTTCCTGAGTGATGATGGGGTCCAGTATCTATGGATTCGGATGGCAAGCTTTTAAGTTCGAGAGCCGATCACCCCGAACTGATCGCGAGAACTATTAGTTAACCGACAGTAACTGGATACCCGTATATTCGTGTCTTCGATTCGGGGCTTCGGAAATCCGACTGCCGATAAGGGCCGCTATTGGGCCTCTTTGAGGCGTATTCCGGTCGACCATAGTGGACCCAATATCGTCTCCGATGTAAACTAGTGTCATTTTCTAACCAATTGTTCAACCGCAATCGTTCTCGAACGCTTCGGGCGGGCGGCCGTTTTCGATCGTGGCACCGATCAGCGTCGAAATCGCTCGCCGAAGCCGCTGGGAGACCGCCGAATCCGAAACCCCGAGCCGTTCGGCGAGGTCGTCCTGTGTGACCCCGCGTGGCACCTCGAAATAGTCGTCGTAGTAGGCCATCATGAGGATCTCGTACTGTCGGTCGGTCAGGAAGTAGGTCCGGTCGTCCGAGACCGACGAATCGTACAGTTGGTTCACGCGAAACGAGATCCCACGGTCGCGACAGTGGGCGCGGAACGCGGACAGCGCGTCCCGGTCGGGAAGGGAAACCCGCGTGACCCAGCCGCCCTCGTCGCTCGCGATCGTGAAGACGAACAGCCCGGCCGCAGCACAGCGATCGGGCACGATCTCGAGGTCGGTATCGACGGCGACGCGATAGATCGCCCGATTGTCGAACGCGGCGACACGCGTCGGATTCGAGACGGTCGGATCGGCGGCCATCGCTTCCTCGAGGGGGGCATGTTCATCGCTGAACGCGGAGACGAACTGCAGTCGTCGCTCGTCGACCGTCGTCTCGTACTCGTATCGGATCGGCACGCCGGAACAGCGCTCGATCGTCGGTACCAGCGGCAGATCGTCGTGGACGAGATGGACTTCTGCGATAACTCCCATTGCGATCCAGATATCGTATTCGGTCGTCGGGGCCGCCTACCTATACTTATACCACGCATAAGCGGCTTGCAACGGCCCGAACCGTCAGCGACTCAGTTCATGTAGCCGAGGTCGGCCAACCGATCGGTTACCGCCTCGTCCGTCGCCGGCCGGGACTCGTCGTCCCGATCCGCGTACGCCGGATAGGTGGCCGACCCCACGGAGTCGACGACGGGAACGACGCTGCCGTCCATGCGGTCGCTGTAGGGGACCCCCATCGCGGCCATGATCGTCGGCGCGACGTCGAAGAGGTGGGCCCGCTCGAGCGAGGGACTCTCGTCGATCCCCTCGCCCGCCGCGACGAAGATCCCGTCGAGCTTGTGATTCCAGGGCTCGGCGGGACCGAAGTAGTCGCCGTCGGCCAACTGCTCGGAGAGCATGTGGTCGAAGTCGGCGGGGATCGTGACGATGTCGACCGTTTCCTCAATCTCGTCGCCGTGGAAGTACTGCTCGCGGGGCGCGACCGTCTCGAAGAACGGCTCCCCGTCCGGGGTTTCGATGGCCTGTAGCGCCCGGATGAGTTCCTCGCGCAGTTCCTCGTACTCCGACTGCGGAACGACGCCGTTCGGATCCCGCCCCTCGAGGTTGATGCGGACCCCGAGTTCGGTCCGCGCACGGACGTAAGCTGCCGATTCGGCGAAGTCGACCTGTTCGTTGGCCGTTCTGGAGACGCCGCCCGGAGCGTACTCGATGGCGACGTCGGCCAGCCCGACCCGCTCGAGCGCCGCTCTGATGCGGCGGGCGGTGATCCCGAACCGGGCGGCGATCGAGGCCGCGCGTGCGACCGTGCCCGGCTCCCAGGTGTCGACCGTCTCGCCCTCGCGGAGTCGCCGCCGCATCGGCGTCCACGACGGCATTCCCTTGCCGCCGGTGGTCGTCTCGAGGTAACCCATATCGCGCAGATACTCGTTGACCCGGAACTCGTAGCCCTCGTACTGGCCCATCCCGTGGTCGCTCACGAGGAAGACGCGGTCCGGGTCGCAGGCCTCGAG
The DNA here is from genome assembly GCF_031165565.1 of Natrinema thermotolerans. Taxonomy (NCBI): domain Archaea; kingdom Methanobacteriati; phylum Methanobacteriota; class Halobacteria; order Halobacteriales; family Natrialbaceae; genus Natrinema; species Natrinema thermotolerans. The sequence goes on from NZ_CP101873.1 coordinate 1,178,104, forward strand.
GATCGCCCCGATCTGCTCGTCGGTCGTCTCGTAGACGCGATCGACGTGTCGTTGCTCCCCGCTGAACTCGTGAAAGACCGTGTCGGTCTTCTGGAACTGGACGAAGCCGAAGTCCGGGTCGTACTCGTCGACGAGGTAGCGAAACGCCCGACCGCGCATCCGGACGAGGGATCGGTACTCCTCGATCTTTGCGTCGTCGGACAGCGAGTCGTCGTCGCGCGTGTAGCTCGGGTACACGCGATAGTCGCCGATCGCGTCGCGGACGTCGTCTAAGAGTCCGGCGGGGTGACACGGCGGGTCCTCGGGGCCGAGGAATCCGGGGATCATCGCCCCGTCGAACTCGTCGGGCGGGTGGGTGACCGGCGCGTTGACGACGACGCTCGAGCGGCCGTGGCGATCCAACAGCGTCCACAGGGGATGCTCGCGGACGTCGTCGTTGCTCGTCACGTGCCAGTCGTAGCCGTCGTAGCTGACGAAGCCGACGACGCCGTGTTTCCCGGGGTTGACACCCGTATAGATCGACGGCCAGGCGCTCGGCGTCCACGGGGGGATCTGCGACTCGAGGGGCGCAGTCACCCCCTCGGTGCAGAGCCGTTCGATGGTCGGTATCCGATCGGCCTCGAACAATCGCTCGAAAACCGGAAGACACCCAGCATCGATACCGATGAGCAGCGTTTCCAGCCCGGTCGATTCGACCTCGGTACTCCCTGCTGTCGCGTCGTCGCGGCGAAACGTCCGAGTCATCGGCTCAATTATCCCTCATTGTCACGTTCGTGTTCGCTCGACTGCTGCGGACATCCCACCGCAGCATCGTTGTTCGTTCCACCACGTCTCTATCCGGCAACGTCGCAGACGGATCACTTCATTATCACTCCGTTAAACACGCTCTCGGCCTCGAGAACGGCCGATCGACGCACTCGCGACCAGCACGAGATCCCGCTCACGGTCGGAGTCCCGACACGGTCGTGATCGCGCTCTCGAGGAGTCCGATACCGTCCGCTTCCAGTTGTTCGGCTCGAAACTCGTCCCGTGCCTCGGCCGTGAGCCGGATGATCGGTTCGGTTCCGCTCGCCCGAAGAAGCAACCAGCCGTCGTCGACACCGACGTAGACGCCATCGAGCAGATCGACGTCGTCGTACCGATCTCGGGCGTCCTCGCGAACCCGGTCCATCACGGCCCGTTTCTCGTCGACCCTGACGGACGTACGACGGATTGGATACGTCTCGACGCCGTCGACGAGCGACGAGAGCGGTCCCCGCGCGGCGACGAGTTCGACGAGTTTGCACGCCGCGAGCGGCCCGTCCGGACACGGCGTTTCGGCCGGCCAGATCCACGCGCCGCTGGGTTCGCCGCCGAAGACGACCCCCGGTTGCACAGCGCGTTCCGCCACTGCGCCGTCACCGACCCGCGTTCGGGTCACCGAGGCACCGGTCCTCGAGAGCGCGTCGTCGACGGCCCTGCTCGTCCCCACCGGCACGGCGACCGTGTCGCCCGCGGTTGCAGCCTCGCGTGCGAACAGGGCGAGGAGGACGTCTTTCGGGACGAACGTTCCGGTCTCGTCGACGGCTACCATCCGGTCGGCATCGCCGTCATGTGCAATGCCGAGGCTCGCGGCCGTCGTCGCCACGACCGACGACAGGTCGCCGAGCGTCTCCCGCGTCGGCTCGCTCGGCCTGCCCGGAAAGCGCCCGTCCCGTTGCCCGTTCAGCGTCACGACGTCACAGCCGAGATCCGCGAGTACGCGGGCGGTGATCCCCCCGTTCCCGTTTCCGATATCGACGACGACGCTCGGTGGATCGTCGATCGACACGGACTCGGCCACCGCCGTCGCATGTCGCTCGAGCGCGCCCTCGAGCGATTCGAGCGACCCGTGTCCGTCCCAGGGGCGGAGGTCGTACTCGTCGGTTTCGACGCGCGTCGCGATCGCCTTGCGTTGCTCGAGATCGAAGGCGGTCCCGGAGGCAGCCCGAAGTTTGATCCCGTTGTCCGACGCGGGATTGTGCGAGGCCGTGACGACGACACCCGCGTCCGCGCCGGTCCGCTGGACCGCTCGGGCGACCGTTGGCGTCGGCACGATGCCGGCCTCGAGAACGTCCGCGCCACACTCCCGTACCCCGGCGATCAGCGCATCGGTTAGGACCGCGCCGCTCTCCCGGGCGTCTCGTCCGACGACGACGCGATCGTAGCCCTCGGAGGCCACGGCACGACCGACCGAGAGCGCGAGTGCAGCCGTCATCTCTTCACCGACCGGTCCACGGATTCCGCTCGTTCCGAACATATCCTCTCTCCTCGAGGACGCGAGGATTACTATGGAGTTGTTAGCGCCGGCCACTCGGCCATTGCGGATCGGAGTCCGTGACCGGAGCGGTCTCCCGAATGTGCTGTCCGTCCGGTCGGCGGTATTCGATCGGGTTTCGTTCAGTACGGTTGCCCTGACCGGCCAGTCCTACTCGAGAGCGCGCAGGTCGGCGTCGGTCTCCATCTGGAGCGACACCTCGCTCTGTTACACGACAGTAGAACACGCCACCACCGTTCACGAACGGCGCTCACGACGATTGATGACGGGGCATAAGAACAATACCGTTCGCGTCGTTTGACACCTAGTCATGGATCAGAAAGACGACTCGGAGCTGACACCGGAAGACCTTGCCCACAAGCACCTCCCCGAGCAAACGATGTACAAGGTTCAGACGCCGGCGGCGCACGGCGCGGATTCCGAGGCCGTACGGCATTCGCCGCTGATCATCAGGACGAACGAGTTCCGACTCCTCTACTTCGAACTCGAGCCATCCGGACGGATCGACTGGCACACGCACGTTCCCGGACTCGATGAAGTGAACCTGTGTCTCGAGGGGCGAGCCAAGTACACACTCGAACGCGAAGACGGGAGCCATCAAGTCATAGAAATCGGCCCGATGGAGTTCGTCTACGTCCCCGGAGGCGCCCGGCACAAGATCGAAGTGATCGGCGAGCAGGCCCACAGGTCGCTGTCGGCTGCCAAATTCGATACCGCCGCCAGACTGGAGGCCCTCGAGGACGAGTCGGGAACGGAGAACACGGATGCTGACGATCCCGAGTGGCAGGACGCGCTCTTCGTCGATCGAAAACGTGACGAGGTGGTCGCCAAAGACGAGACGCTCGTCTCGAAGTGACATCCTCCGCGCCGTGAACGGCGCGGCTTCCCGGCATGGGAATACCAGCTAAGTTTCGCTGTTGCTGGCAGAGGGTTCCGACCCGTGGAAAGTCGAGAGGGTCATCTGCGAGGATTTCTCGCTCGTCTCTCGGTGGGTCACGGCGCTGTCACAGGCGCTCCCATCCCGTGAGATGTCATCGCCCGCCGGTTTCAGCGGCAGGCTCTCACCCCACGGGTTGTGGCGGTCAGCGATGTTGACCGCCGCGTTGATGTCTGCGTGGTACTCCGACACCCAACACTCGTCGTTCTGACACCGGAACTCATCTCCGTCCCGATACCCGATGTGGCCGCACTCGTGGCACGTCTGGCTCGTGTACTCCGGGCGGATGTATTCGACCGGGATGCCAGCCTCTCGTGCTTTGTCCTCGATGCGCTCCTGCAAGCGAGCGAACGCCCATGCGTGGAGGCGTCGGTTCATCCACTCACCGTAATCGAGGTCTTCGCGGATGTCCGAAAGGTCTTCCAGCACGAGGACTGGTTTCTCGAATCGACAGGCGTACTCGATTGCCTGCCGAGACGCTTTTTCGATGATGTCTGTGAGTGCGTTCTGGTAGTGGTCGAACCGTTCGTCAATCCGCCACTCGGCGGCGTCACGCTCTTGGAGGCGCTTGAGCGTCGTGTGCATCTCTTTGCGAAGGTGACGAGCGCGACCACCGTTGATGAGCAGTGGGTCAGTCGAAGTCCCCTGCTCGCAGGCACAGCCCGCGAGCAGGTGTGCTTCGCCAATGTCGAAGCCGACTGGTGTTACATCGTCGTCTGTCGGTTCGTAGTTCGGTTCTTCGACCGGGAACCCGACGGTGACGTGAAGCGTCCACGACGTGCGGTGACGTTGCAGGCGGAGTTGGCCTGCCGACGCTTCACCGTCCACGAGGTCGTGCCACAGTTCTTCTTGAGCGGGGTTGATACGGAGTGGTATCCAGAAATTCGTCCCGCGACCGGGCTGTGGCACCCACCACGTGAACTCGTAGTCCCGTTCCGGTGAGTGGTCGAACTCGGCTGCTTGGTTGGTGAGTCGAACTGGGTGATCGTCGTCCAACTCCTGTGCATCGTAGGTTCCGTGCAGTTGCGGAACGTAGTTACACAGGGCCGCCTTCGCCTGATACGGCAGGTTGTAGGGCGTCACTACATCGCTAGTGGCGGTCATCGTCTCGCACCTGGCCTCGAATGCCTCGTGGAGTCCTGCCCGGTAGGTGTCGAGCAGGTCGCACAGTTTGCGCTCTTTGTGGGCTGTCGGCGGGGCGAGCGTGGCCTCCAGCGTTTTCGTGGTTGTCGCGGTCATACTACTGGTCGTCCACGTAGTCCATCAGCACGTCGATGCTCACTTGGCCGGTCGTGGCGAGGAAGTATCCCGGTTGCCAGAACGCATCTTCGAGCGTCTGTGTCACTTCAGGAAACTCTGAGCGAATCCGGCGAGACGTGACGCCTTTGAGCGAGTTGATGAACTTCGTGAGGTCTGTGGTTGGTTTGGTCCGAAACAGGATGTGAACGTGGTCGGTTCCGCCGTCCACGTTCTTGATGTCGGCCTCGAAGTCATCTGCAATATCGTGGGCGATTTCAGCGACACGCTCCAGCCGCTCATCTGTGAGAATATCGGCTCGGTACTTCGTGACGGTCACGAAGTGATACTGGAGTGCGTACACTGTGTGCGACCCTGTTTGCAGATGACACTCCATTTGGCCTTAGCAGATACAAGACACCCAAGAAAAATAACTCTTGTGACGTGGGGTATTCAGCAAGGAGAAACCGAGTGGTTTGTTGCACAGAGCTTACGCGATTCACTCCCGCCCTGTTCGCTCCTCGGTTCCGACTGGGCGTCGGAACACTCGTCACTCACGGGAAGGGCGGGATTCTCTCGCTGAATCAAGATAGCCGACCCCGGCGTTCAGTTGTTTATCCTCACTCTACCGGAGATCTCAGAACGGGTTCACACCTCGAGGACTCGAACCTCCGAGTATATGTCACTGAGTGTGAGTTTCGAAAATAGTCCCGGGCAGATTCGAACTGCCGTCATGGGCTCCAAAGGCCCATATGATTGGCCACTACACCACGGGACTGAACGGGCAACTCCCTGTTGGGGGTAGAACGGTTTAGGAGTTATTGTTTCTCTTGAGACGTTGAGGGTGAAAGTGTGTCTATCATATCGATCTCAGCGTATCTGTGACAGCTACGACAGAGGCAAACGACGTTATCAAGGGTGTGTGCCAGTTGAGGATCGTTGAATTCTCGGACCGGCGTAATGTGATGGACATCCGGTTCATGACCGATCTCGTCGCGTGTAATCCCGCAGTGTTGGCACGTGTGTTCGTCTCGCTCCAGTGCTTGCCGTCGTATCTCTCTCCATCGGCCGTTGTACGCGTTGTCGGAATCTTCCCATTGGTCGGATAACCAACGGCTAAGGCAGTTTTGGCTACAGAATCGGACTGGCTCTCGTTCCGCTCTCGATTTGAGGACGGTTGAAATTCGCCCGCACCACTCACAGACCCGTTTTACACGTGCTATATCGTGGTATTCGTAGTAAGGCGTTCCGAGAAAGCTGTCAGCATTTTCGACGCAATCCGAACAGTAGACGCCGGATTTGTCCGATGGATAATATTCGAATGTCGAACCACACTTCTCACACGATGTCGTCTCTTTTGCATCCTTCCAGTTCCCATTGTGTTCTCCGGCGTTGGGATTGCAGTCGTCGCAGAACTCGCGTCTCGATTTCGGATCGTAGAATTCCGTCCCACACCCCGTGCAGGTACGATTCGGGAGCGGTTCGTCGTGGATTTTCGTATGATGTTGCCGCATTCCTCGCTCGGTGTTCAGTGACCTTTCACACGTTGGGCAATCCATAGAAACAATGGATTCGGTAAAAAGAATAATAGTAACTAAACCGGAGTGAAAGTGGTTTGAATAACCGACAGAACGGTGTCGATCGAGGACGGATCGAAGAAATCTATCCAGACAGCGCTTCTAGAGGTAACCTTCCTCGGCCAGCCGCTCGATACCCTCCTCGAGCCGTTCCTCGCTCGCGGCGTAGGAAATCCGCGCGTAGCCGGGGGTGCCGAAGGCGCTGCCGGGGACCGTAGCGACGTGGGCGTCCTCGATCGCGCCCTCGCACCACGCTTGATCGTCCTCGTCGACCGGCAGCATCATGTAGAACGCCCCCTCGGGTTCGGCGACGTCGACGCCGTGGTCGTCGAGCAGGTCGATGACGAGGTCGCGCCGGTCCTCGAAGGCGTCGACCATCTCGGCGACCGGTTCCTCGGTCTCGAGGGCCTCGAGGCCGGCGTGCTGGACGAAGTTCACGGCCGAGGAGACCGAATGGCTGTGGAGCTTGCCGGCCTGGTCGATCAGCTCCTCGGGGCCGGCGAAGTAGCCGAGCCGCCAGCCGGTCATCGAGTAGGCTTTCGAGAAGCCGTTGACGGTGACTGTGCGGTCGGCCATCCCCTCGAGGGTGCCGAGGCTCGTCGGTTCGACGCCGTAGGTGATCTCCTTGTAGATCTCGTCGGAGATGACGGTGATATCGTGTTCGACGGCGAGATCGCGAACGCCCTCGAGCGCGGCGTCGGAGTAGACCGCGCCGGTGGGGTTCGAGGGGGAGTTGACGACGAGCAGTTCGGTCTCGTCGGAGACGGCGGCCGCGAGATCGTCGAGGGCGGGCTCGAGCTGGAAGTCGGTTTCGGCGAGGTCGACGCGGGTGAGGTCGCCGCCGGCCATCTTGACCATGGCCTCGTAGGAAACCCACGCGGGGTCTAACAGGACGACCTCGTCGCCGTCCTCGACGAGGGCCTGGACGATCTCGTACAGCGCCTGCTTCGCGCCGGGCGTGACGATGATCTCGTCGGTCGTGTGTTCGAGGCCGTCGGCGGCCAGCTTGTCGGCGATCGCTTCGCGCAGTTCGAGGATGCCGGCGGAGGTGGTGTAGCCGGTGTGGCCGGCGTCCATCGCCGCCTTCCCCGCCTCGACGATGTTCTCGGGCGTGGGGAAGTCGGGTTCGCCGACCGAGAGGTCGACGACGTCTGCGCCCTCGTTCTCGAGTTCGGTCGCGAGTGCGGAGATGGCAAGCGTTGCGGACGGTTCGACTCGGGAGACGCGGTCGGTGAATTCCATCGTCATTGTTGGGAATCGGAAGCCGGTAGTTCGTCGACGAGATCGAGCGCCCCCTCGACGGCTGTGGCCGCGTTCTCGACGCGTTCGCGGGCCTCCGCGGCGGACATTCCTGGCCCGGTCACGCCGAGGGTCACGGGCGTGTCACGCTCGAGACTCACGTCGGAGAGTCGCTGGGCGGTGGCGTCGGTGATTACCTGATCGTGGTCCGTGTCACCGGTGATGACGGTCCCGACGACGGCGACGGCGTCGACGGCGTCACGGCGCGCGAGCCGGTCGGCTGCAAGCGGCGCGTCGTACGCGCCGGGGACCTGGACCGTCTCGTACACCTCGGCACCAGCGGCGGTGGCCGCTTCGAGGGCCTCCTGCTCCATCTGCTCGGTGATCGGGCGGTTGAACTGCGCGACCACCAGTCCGAGCGTGATCATACGCGAGCGGTAGGGAGGGCGGGTAAAAGAGGTACCGTTCTCCGGCGGTCGACGGGGCCGCCCAATGGCGAACGGAGCCGCCGCGACGGCGGCTGCGTGACTAGTCGTCGGCCTCGCGTTGCACCGTCACGGAGCCGTTGGTCGTCTCGAGACGGAGCCGCCGGCTGCCGTCGCCGAGCGTTACCGTCGCGTCGTCCCCGTCGTCGGCCGTCACGCCGTCGAACCCCTCGAACGACACTTCACCGTTCGTCGCCGATGCGGTGACGGTCGCGTCGATCGACGGCGGGGTACGGACGGTGATCGAATCGTTGGTGGTCTCGGCGGTCAAGTCCCCGCCGTCCGCTGCGAGGGTTACGTCGATGTCGCCGTTCGTCGTCTCCGCCAGAACGTCGCCGCTGACCTCGGAGACCGTTATCGAACCGTTGGTGTTTTGGCTGGTCAGATCACCGTCGACCCCTTCGATGTCGATATCGCCGTTGGTCGTCTCAGCGACCACCTCGCCGGTCGCGTCCCGGACGGTGACGTCGCCGTTGGTCGTCTCGCCTCGGATCACGCCCACCTCGGCCGGCACCGTCGCCTCGAGGTCGAATTTCGGATCGGGACCGATCAGGAACGGGACGTCCTCGCTGACGGTCTCGACCGTGAGCCGGTCGTCGCTGCGCTCGCTCTCGAGGGTCAGCGACTCGAGGGACCCCTCCGTGGGGGCGGCCTTATGGCCGCGGATCTCGAGCGCGGTCGCGTCGTCCGCGGCTCCCTCGACGGTGACCGAGCCGTTCTCGGTGTCGAGCGACACCTCGCGTATCCCTTCGGTGTCGAACGTTTCGGTGACGGTTTCCGTTTCCCCTCGACCGGTCGCGAGACAGCCCGCGAGCGACGCGAGCGCGCCGAGGCCGCCCCCGGCGAGTACCCGGCGTCGGGAGACTCGTCGTTGCATGTTCGTGTCTGTGGGTTGCCAGCTCGATATATACTCCCTTCGGGTTTCCGACTCGGGTGTTCTCCCCGAGGGTTTTTATACGAGAACGGACCCGCGAGCGGTGGTGTTTGAGAATTCTTAAGCGCGGGCGACGAGAATCGGGGCGTAATGACGACGCTCCGAACGCCGGGCCCGACGGTCGGCGTGGTCGGTGGAGGACAGCTCGGGCGAATGCTCGCCGAGGCGGCCGCGCCACTGGGCGTCGAGGTGATCGTCCTCGATCCGACGCCGGACTGTCCGGCGGCACCCGTGGCCCGCGAGCAGATCGTCGCCGAGTTCGACGACGAGGCGGCGATCCGCGACCTCGCGACGCGGGCCGATGTCCTCACGTTCGAGATCGAACTGGCCGACCAGCAGGTCCTCGACCGCGTCAGCGAGGAGACGGGGACCCCCGTCCACCCCGACCCCGCGACGCTCGAGACGATCCACGACAAACTCGTCCAGAAACGCGAACTCGAGGCCGCGGGCGTCCCGGTCCCGCCGTTCCGCGCGGTCTCCGACGCCGATGACGTCCGAGCGGCGATCGACGACTACGGCGCGCCGGTGATGCTCAAAGCCCGTACCGGTGGCTACGACGGCCGGGGGAACGTCCCCGTCGAGTCGAAGTCAGAGGCAGAAGACGCCCTCGAGTCGGTCGCCGGCCCCGCGATGGTCGAGTCGTTCGTCGATTTCGAGCGCGAGATCTCGGTCATCGCGGTCAAGGGAGTCGCCGAACTTCGTTCGGCGAATCGCGAGGACGGACCTCGCAACGACAACGAAATCGCGACGTTCCCGATCGGCGAGAACATTCACGAGGACGAGATCCTGCGGGAGACCGTCGTTCCCGCACGCTCGATCGAGGCCGTCACCGAACGCGCCCACGCGATCGCGCGCGACGTACTCGACGTGATGGACGGGCGCGGCGTCTACGGGATCGAATTTTTCGAAGCTTCGGACGGCGAGGTCCTGCTCAACGAGATCGCCCCGCGCCCGCACAACTCCGGCCACTGGACGATCGAGGGCGCACAGACCTCACAGTTCGAACAACACGTCCGGGCCGTGCTGGGCTGGCCGCTGGGCTCGACCGCGCTGCGCTCGCCGACCGTGATGACGAACCTGCTCGGCGACGTAGAGGAGGAACGGTCCGCGCAACTGAGCGACCTCGACGAGATCCTCGAGACGCCCGGCGCGAACCTCCACTGGTACGGGAAACGGGAGGCCAGACCGCTCCGGAAGATGGGACACGTGACGGTGACCGGACGGGACGACGAGGGCGTCGACGAATTGCTGGAGCGGGCGGTGTCACTCCGCGAGTCCGTCACGTTCGAATAGCGACGCCACGCGGAATCGTTACGAACGTGTTCGCCCGAAACGACGGTCTCGAGCGCCGTACCGTAGAAAGCGTTTTACCGATCGCTCTGTTATTGCGTGGACATGATAGATAGCGAACGCGTCTTCGAGCGGCTTTCGGAGGGCCGCGGATCGGGCATCGACCTCGATCCCGAGCCGACGAGAGCGGACCTCCGTGATGTCGTCCAGGCGTTCAAAGCCGACGGGCTGTGTGGCCGGCGGGTCGCCGAGCAACGGCTCGTCCCGTATTTCATCGCGAACGACGGCTACGGGCAGCGCGAACTGAGCCTTCTCGAAGACGTCCTGGCCGAGGAGTACGAGGGGACCGATCTCTGCCTTCGCACGCGTCGCTCCGAGTGTAGCCGGCTCCGCGGCGGCTGTAAGGGGTCGCGCTGACACGGACCGCGAAGCCGTTCCTTTCATTGCGGCTGGGACGAAACCCCGGCGTATGACCGCATCGGCAGTCGAGGACCTAATCGACCGGCTACACGAGGAAGCGACCCAGGATCGACCGACTGCGGAGACGCCCGACGTGGGAATCGTCATGGGCAGCGATTCCGACCTCGAGACGATGATGACCGGCGGGAAGCGCCGAGGGGCCTACGATGCCTTCGTCGAGGAACTCGGGTTCGCCGAGCAGACCGACTTCGAGAGCCCACCCGACGAGCGGTTCACCTTCGAGACCTACGTCACCTCGGCCCACCGGACGCCGGACTTAATGACGGCTTACGCCGAGACGGCCGAGGAGCGCGGGCTCGAGGTGATCATCGCCGGGGCCGGTGGGAAGTCGGCGGACCTCCCGAACATGACCGCCTCCATCGCGTACCCGTTACCGGTGATCGGCGTTCCGGTCCAGGAGAAGTCCGTCGACAGCGTCATCGGGATGCCGACGGGCGCGCCGCTGGTCGCGGTCGACGCCGGCAAGTCCTTCAACGCCGCGCTCTCGGCCGCCCAGATCCTCGCCCGGCAACACGACGCGGTTCGCGACCGCCTCGTCGCCTACCACGAAGACCTACGAGCGGGCGTCGGCGACGTCTCTCGAGACCTCCACGACCGGGGGACGCCGGCGTTCCGGGATCGAGAGGAGTAGTCGCCGTCGCCTGCCGACGGCAGTGACCGTTCGGTCATCCGAACGGATTCGGCAGGAAGATATTACCGCCATAGCGCCGTTAAACAGGCCGTTTTCGGCCGTGAGTAATAGCCTGTTACCGGTTCGTTCGCTATTCATAGGGACACATATAGTATAAGGTGATTAATTACGAGGGTTCCGCGTTCGCTGAAGTCGCGTCTCGGCCCGTGTTTCCCCGAAAAACGAAGAATCAACCCTTATGTGCGTGCGGTTTGAAGCCCCGAACGTTACGGAGATGAATGATTGGATCGCCATCGGGGCGCTGGCACTCGTCGGGGTACTGATACCGCTCGGGATGATGTCGGTATCGTCTCTCCTGCGACCCACCGTGCCCGAAACGAGCAAACGCGCCACCTACGAGAGTGGCGAGATTCCGACCGGCGGCACGCGCATCCGGTTCAACATTCAGTACTACATGGTTGCGCTTCTGTTCGTCGTCTTCGATATCGAGACCGTCCTGTTGTTCCCGTGGGCGGTTGCCTACCAGGATGCCCTCGCGTCGCCGGAAATCTCGCTCGTCCGCGCGCTCGGACCGATGCTGCTGTTCGTCGGTATCCTGCTGGTCGGACTCGCGTGGGCGTGGCGCACAGGCGCAGTACAGTGGGCCCGGACGGCCGAACAACTGAAGGCTGACAGACAATGAGCAGCGACCAACCACGCCAGTCGATCTACGACAGCACCGCACCGTCGACGGACACCCGCGACTCGCGGATCGGTGAGGGTGCCGACGACCGCTTCAACTCCAAGCTTCGGGAGGCCTTCGGCTCCACGCCGTTCATCCTCACGAAGTTCGACAAGTTCATGAACTGGGTGCGGGGCAACTCCATGTTCATGCTCCAGTTCGGGATCGCGTGTTGCAGCATCGAGATGATGCACACCTACGCGATCAAACACGACCTGGACCGCTTCGGGGCCGGCGTGCCGCGGGCCTCGCCCCGACAGGCCGACGTGATGATCGTCCCCGGGACGATCGTCTCGAAGTTCGGCCCCCGCATGAAGCGGGTCTACGACCAGATGCCCGAACCCAAGTTCGTCGTCGGCATGGGCTCGTGTACCATCTCCGGGGGCCCCTTTCAGGAGGGGTACAACGTCGTCAAGGGCGCCGAGGAGATCATCCCCATCGACATCCACGTCCCCGGCTGCCCGCCCCGGCCGGAGGCGCTCGTCTACGGCATCGCGAAGCTCCAGGAACGGATCCGCAACGGCGAGTCCACGCCCGTCGTGGTCAAGCCCTACGAACTCGAGGAGTTCGGCGACCTGCCACAGGACGAACTCGTCCAGAAACTCGCCGACGACATCGACGAGGAGGATCTGGTCATGCGTTACAACTGGGCTGATTCGCCATGAGTACGGGACTCGAGCGCGACCCGGCGATCGAGGTATCGGAGGACGACCTCGAGGCGCTGATCGGCGATCGCGCGCTCGCGCGCGACGACCACCTGAACGCGCCGGGGTTCGTCGTCCGGCCGGACGACGTCCAATCGGTCCTCTCGGACCTGCGTGACGAGGCCGGCTTCGACCACCTCGCGAACCTCACGGCCCAGCAGTACGCCGACCGGTACGAGTCGATCTACCACCTCCGGAAGTACGCCGACCCGACCCAGGAGGTGTCGGTCGTCGTCCCGACGACCACCGACGATCCGGTCAGCCAGAGCGCCGAGCCGGTCTTTCGGACCGCCGACTGGCACGAGCGGGAGGCCTTCGACCTCGTCGGGATCGACTACGAGGGCCACCCCGATCCGCGACGGATCCTCCTGCCCGAGACCTGGCAGGGCCATCCGCTCTCCGAGGACTACAACCAGGAGAAGCCGCAGTTGGTGACCCTGAGCGAACACGCCAACCCGGTCCAGCCGGACCACCACGACGACGAGTCGGACACGATGTTTCTCAACATCGGTCCCCACCACCCGGCGACCCACGGGGTCCTCCACATCGAGACGGTCCTGGACGGCGAGACGGTCGTCGACGTCGACCCCGACATCGGCTACCTGCACCGCTGCGAGGAACAGATGTGCCAGCAGGGGACCTACCGGCACCAGATCATGCCCTACCCCGACCGCTGGGACTACGTCTCGGCCGGCCTCCTCAACGAGTGGGCCTACGCGCGCACGGCCGAGGACCTCGCGGACATCGACGTCCCGGAGTACGCACAGGTCATCCGGACGATGGGCGCGGAGCTGTGCCGGATCGCCTCGCACATGCTCGCGCTCGCGACCTTCGCACTCGACGTCTACGGCGACTTTACCGCCATCTTCCAGTACGGCATGCGCGACCGCGAGGTCGTCCAGGACATCCTCGAGGATCTGACCGGCCAGCGGCTCATGTTCAACTACTTCCGGTTGGGCGGAGTCGCCTGGGACCTGCCCGAACCCCGCGAGGAGTTCATCGAAAAGACCCGCGACTTCCTCGACGGACTGCCCGCGAAGGTCGACGAGTACCACGACCTGCTGACCGGCAACGAGATCTTTCAGGTCCGGACCCACGACACCGGAATCCTGGAACCGGAAGTGGCCAAACAGTACGGCTGTACCGGCCCTGTCGCCCGCGGCTCCGGCATCGACTACGACCTCCGGCGAGACGACCCCTACGGCTACTACGACAACCTCGAGTGGGACGTCGTCACCGAGGACGGCTGTGACAACTACTCTCGGGTCCTCGTTCGCATGCAGGAGGTCGAGGAGTCCGCGAAGATCATCGAGCAGTGTCTCGACCTGCTCGAGGACTGGCCGGAGGACGAACGCACTGTCCAGAGTAACGTGCCGCGGACGCTGAAGCCGGACGCGGACACGGAAATCTATCGCAGCGTCGAGGGCGCGAAGGGAGAACTCGGGATCTACATCCGCTCGGACGGGACCGACAAGCCGGGCCGGTTCAAGATCCGGAGTCCGTGTTTCCACAACCTCTCGGCGCTGCCCGAGATGTCCGAAGGCGAGTACATCCCGGACCTGATCGCGTCGCTTGGCAGCCTCGATATCGTCCTCGGGGAGGTGGACCGCTAGTATGCCCGGCACACAGACAGCGACCGCGACGCCGGCGCTGCCGCTGCAGGACACGGTCTTGCTCCCCGAACGGATCGGCGAGCTGACCGGCCTCGACGGATTCGGGCTCGGCGGCGAGTTGCTCGCGGCCTTCCTCGCAGCCTTCCTCATCGGGAACCTGATGCTGGCGATGACCGGCGTCGCGGGGCCGTGGGCGAAGCGAAAGATCACCGCCGCATTCACCGACCGGATCGCGGTCAACCGGCTCGGGCCGGCCGGCCTCTTCATCATCGTCGCCGACGCCGTCCGGCTCCTGTCGAAGGAACTGGTCATCCCGGAGAACGCCGACCGCCCGGCCTACGACCTCGCGCCGATCGTCGTCGCGTCGTCGGCGCTGCTTGGCTTCGCTGTGATCCCGATGGGCAACGGGATCCACCTCGCGGACCCCGAAGTCGGACTGGCGTACGTCTTCGCCGTCTCGGGGATCGCGAGTCTGGGCCTGGTGATGGCCGGCTACGCGTCGGCGAACAAGTACTCGATGCTCGGCGGGCTCCGGGCGGTGGCACAGAACGTCGCCTACGAGATTCCGCTGGTCATCACCGGGATGTCGGTCGTGATCTTTTCCGGGTCGCTGCAGATGGGGACGATCGTCGCCGAGCAACACGAAACGCTCGTGACGATCGCCGGGATCGACATCCCGACGTGGTACGCGCTGATCAACCCCTTCGCGTTCGTCCTCTTTCTGGTGGCGAACTTCGCGGAGGTCGGTCGCAACCCCTTCGACACGCCGGAGGCACCGACCGAGATCGTCGCCGGCTACCAGACCGAGTACTCCTCGGTCTACTTCGTGCTGATCTACCTCGGGGAGTTCCTCCACATCTTCCTCGGCGGGGCGATCATCGCGACGATCTTCCTCGGCGGCCCGGCCGGCCCCGTCCTGCCGGGCATCGTCTGGTTCATCATCAAGATCTGGGCGGTGTTCTTCGCGACCCAGTGGCTGCGCTCGGCGGTGCCACGGGTTCGAATCGACCAACTGATCGAGATCGGCTGGAAGGGCCTGCTCGTGTTGGCCTTCGCCAATCTCGTCTTGACCGCGGTAATCGTGGGGCTGATAGCATGATCGGGATACTCAAATCGATGGCAACGACGATGAAACACGCACTGGACGGCTCCACATTCACGGTGGAGTACCCGGAGACCGCACCGGACGTCTCGCCGCGCTTTCGCGGCGTCCACAAGTTCAGTCAGGAGCGGTGTATCTGGTGTCGCCAGTGTGAGAACGTCTGTCCGAACGATACGATTCAGATCGTGACGAACGATCAGCGACAGGGCGAACAGTACAACCTCCATATCGGACAGTGTATCTACTGTCGGCTCTGTGAGGAAGTCTGCCCCGTCGACGCCATCCTCCTGACGGAGAACTTCGAGTTCACCGCGGACACGAAACACGACTTCGTCTACAACAAAGAGCAGTTGAAGGCCGTCCCGTGGTACAAGGACATCGACCCGCTCGCCTCCCGCGAACCTGATCGCGGCGCGTGGGTCGGTGAAGGCGAGGGGGAGGTCGACTACCAGTAACGGGTCCGCCCGTCCCGTAAACGGGCACTATCAACACAACCATGAACTACGAGCTGATCGCGTTCGCGCTGTTCGCCGGGGTGACGCTGGCCAGCGCGGTGGGTGTCGTGCTCATGCAGGACCCGTGGCATTCGGCGCTCCTGCTGGGCGTGGCGCTGCTCAGCGTGGCGGTCCACTACGTGATGCTGGCGGCCGAGTTCGTCGCCATGATGCAGGTCCTCGTCTACGTCGGCGGGGTCCTCGTCCTCATCACGTTCGCCGTCATGCTGACCCAGCGCGACGACACCGAGACGGACGAGGTGGTACAGGCATGACGACCGGCCCGAAACTCCGACTCGGAAAGACGCTGGTCCCGGGGCTACTCGCCGTCGGACTGTTCGCCGTGATGGCGTTGATTACACTCAACGCCTCGTTCGGCGGCATGGAAGGGTTCCCCGAGGGGATCTCGGTTACGGCCGAACTCGGCTACGCACTCTTTGGCTACGACGAACTGCAAACGGTCGGCGGGACCGAACCGTTCCTCGCCGCCGTCTTGCTCGTCGCCGTCGCGCTCGATGCCGCGCTCGACGCCTCGCTCGTCCTCGCGAAACGCGAGGAAGGGGGCGAACCCGTCGCCGCGCTCTCGAGTGCGGACGAGGCCTCGAGCGAGACGCCGGAGCCGGCCGTCGCCGACGGTGGCACGGAGACCGGAGGTGACGACCGATGACCGTCGACGTACAGTACTACGTGCTGTTGTCGATGGCGGTGTTCTGTATCGGTCTCTTCGGCGTCCTGACGCGTCGTAACGCACTGTTGTTCCTGATGTCCGTCGAGTTGATGCTGAACGCGGCCAACATCAATCTGATCGCGTTCGCGTTCTATCACGGCAACCTCACCGGCCAGCTGTTCGCGCTGTTTACGATGGCGCTGGCCGCTGCCGAGGTGGCCGTCGGGCTCGGGATCATTCTGGTGCTGTATCGCAACTTCCGTGACGTCGACGTCACGGTACCGACGACGATGAGGTGGTAAGATGGCCACGATAGCAGCAGATCCGTTCGGATTCGCACCGGCGATCGCAGTGTTCCCGCTCGTAGCGTTCGTGATCACGCTCCTGTTCGGCAGGCAACTGCCGAAGAAGGGCGCGCTGCCGGGCATCATCGCGACCGGCGGGTCGCTCGTCGTCTCGCTGGTGATGGCCGCGGCCGTCGCGGGCGGCGACGCACATCACACGGAACTGTACGAGTGGACGGCCGGCGCAGCGGCGAGCGAAACCGGCGCGGAGACGATCGCCTTTACGTTCGGGATCCTGATCGATCCGCTCTCGGCGCTCATGCTGGTGATCGTCTCGCTGGTCGCCCTGCTCGTCCACGTCTTCAGCCTCGGCTACATGAACGCCGAAGGGGAGGCCGGGCTGCGGCGGTACTACGCCGAACTCGGGCTCTTTACCTTCAGCATGCTCGCGTTCGTCTTCGCGGACAATCTGCTGATGGCGTTCATGTTCTTCGAACTCGTCGGCCTCTGTTCGTACCTGCTGATCGGATTCTGGTTCCGCACGGAATCGGCCCCTTCGGCCGCGAAGAAGGCGTTCCTGGTCACCCGCTTCGGTGACTACTTCTTCCTGATCGGGGTCGTCGCCATCGCGGCGACGTTCGGCACGGTCGGCTTCGCCGGCGAGGGGTCGTTCGTCACGGCCGCCGAGACGGCGATCGAGGACGGCGCGACGCTGTTCGGCTTCGACGCCCAGACGTGGGTGACGATCACCGGGCTGCTCGTACTGGGCGGCGTGCTGGGCAAGTCCGCGCAGTTCCCCTTCCACACCTGGCTGCCCGACGCGATGGAGGGTCCGACCACCGTCTCCGCGCTCATCCACGCGGCGACGATGGTCGCGGCCGGGGTCTACCTGGTCGCCCGGATGTTCGGCTACTACGCGCTCTCGCCGACCGCGCTGTCGATCATCGCCTTCGTCGGCGGCTTCACCGCCCTGTTCGCGGCGACGATGGCCGTCGTCAAAGACGACGTCAAGCAGGTGCTTGCCTACTCGACGATCAGCCAGTACGGCTACATGATGCTCGGGCTGGGCGTCGGCGGCTACGTCGCCGGCGTCTTCCACCTGATGAACCACGCCTTCTTCAAGGCCTTACTGTTCCTCGGTGCTGGTGCGGTCATCATTCTGATGCACCACGAACAGGACATGTGGGAGATGGGCGGCCTGAAAGACAAAGCGCCCGTCGTCTACTACACGTTCCTCGCTGGCGCGCTCGCGCTCGCGGGGATCGTCCCGTTCTCCGGCTTCTGGTCGAAAGACGAGGTACTGTTCGACGCGCTGGCCGTCGGCCTCTCCGAACCAGTCATCCTCGCGGCCTACGCGATGGGACTGGTGGCCGTGTTCTTCACCGGCTTCTACACGTTCCGGATGGTCTTCCTGACCTTCCACGGCGAACCCCGGTCCGACACCGCCGAGGACCCCCACCCGGTTGGGTGGGCGGTCAAGGTCCCGCTGCTCGCGCTCGGGACCCTTGCCGCCGTCGCTGGCCTCGTGAACATGGCCCCGATCGCGAAGCTCGCGGGGGTCGACATCACGTTCCTCGAGTTCTGGCTCGACGGCGAGTACGGCTACGTCGAGGGACTGACCTACCACCACTACCACGAGACGGTCGCCGAGATGGCCTTCGAAGAATCCTACATCGGCTCCGAGACGACGACGATGCTGCTGAGTGCTGGGCTCTCGCTTGGGCTCGCACTTGCCGGCGCGTTCACGGCACACACGCTGTACAACGTGCCCGACCCGGACCGCCACACGACGAAACTCGGCGGCGCCTACAGCGTCCTCAAAAGCAACTACTACCAGGACGAGTATCAGGTCTGGCTCGCCGAAGGCTTCACCCTGCCGCTGGCGCGGGCAGCCGACCGGTTCGACCAGACCGTCATCGACGGCGTGGTCAACGGCACCTCACAGATCAGCCTGTTCGGCAGCGACTGGGTGAAACGGATCCAGACGGGTATCGTGACTAACTACGCGGCGCTGTTGGTGGGCGGGTTCATCGCCTTACTGCTCGTCCTCGGCTATCTCGGAGGGTGGTTCGCATGATGATCGAAGCACTGATCGCGGTCGCACTGATCGGCGCGCTCGTTACGTTCGTCGCGCCGAATCGCATCGCCGGCAAGCTGGCCTTCGCGATCAGCCTCGTGCCGGCGGCCCTATCGCTGTGGCTGTTCGGGACCTTCGACGGCAGCGGGAACGCCCTCCGGGGCGGCGAACTCGCCTTCGAATCACAGGCGGCCTGGCTCGAGATCGGCGACTACTCGATCTCGTGGTTCGTCGGCCTCGACGGGATCAGCCTCCCGCTGGTCGTCCTGACGACGATCCTCTGTACGCTCGCGATCGTCAGCTCGTGGACCCCGATCGACGAACGCCAGTCGCAGTTCTACGGACTGATCCTGTTCATCGAGGCGATGCTGATCGGCGTCTTCTCGGCGCTCGACTTCTTCCTCTGGTTCGTCTTCTGGGAGGCGGTCCTGATCCCGATGTACCTGCTGATCGGGATCTGGGGCGGCCCGCGCCGGAAGTACGCCGCGATCAAGTTCTTCGTCTACACGAACGTGGCGTCGCTGGTCATGTTCGGCTCCTTCGTCGCGCTGGTCTTCGGACTGGGCGACGTGACCTCCTTCGCGCTGCCGGAGGTCGCGACCGCGATGCTCGAGGGCGGGCCCGACGGCCTGTTCGGTCTCAGCGGAACGACCCTCGCGTCGGTCGTCTTCATCGGCCTGTTCCTCGGCTTCGCGGTGAAGGTGCCGATCGTGCCGTTCCACACGTGGCTGCCCGACGCCCACGTCGAGGCACCGACGCCGGCCTCGATCCTGCTGGCCGGCGTCCTGCTGAAGATGGGGACCTACGCACTGCTGCGGTTCAACTTCACGATGTTCCCCGATCAGGTCGAGACCTACGCGGTGCCGATCGCGGCGATCGCCGTCATCAGCGTCATCTACGGCGCGATGCTGGCGCTGGCCCAGACCGACTTAAAGCGGATCGTTGCCTACTCCTCCGTGTCGTCGATGGGCTATGTCATCCTCGGGCTGGTCGCGTACACTCAGTTCGGGGTCGGCGGGGCGACCTTCCAGATGATCTCCCACGGGCTGATCTCCGGACTGATGTTCATGGCCGTCGGGGTCATCTACAACGCGACCCACACCCGGATGGTCACCGACATGTCCGGGCTGGCAGACCGGATGCCGATCGCGGTCGGCGTGCTGATCGCCGGCGCGTTCGGCTACATGGGACTCCCGCTGATGAGCGGCTTCGCCGCCGAGTACTTCATCTTCTTCGGCTCCTTCGGCTCCGAGCTGCTGTCGTACTCGGCGCTGTTTACCTCGCTGGCGATGTTCGGCATCGTCATCGTCGCGGGCTATCTCCTCTTCGCGCTCCAGCGGACCGTCTTCGGCCCGTATCGACTCGAAACCGACTACGAGGTCGGCCGCGCCCCGGTTCACGACGTCGCGTCGCTGCTCGTGTTGCTCGGACTCGTCGTCCTGCTTGGCGTGGCCCCCGACCTGATCTTCGACATGATAACCGACGCAATCGATCCGATCGTCCAGGGAGGTGACCTCTGATGGCGGTCATCGACCTCCCCCAGTGGCTGGCGCTCGCACCGGCACTGATACTCGCCGCGACGGCGCTCGTGCTGTTCGTATTCGACAGCATCAACCCGCACTCGACGAACCGAACCGTCCTCTCCGGGACGACCGTTATCGGCGCGTTGGCCTCGCTGGCCGTCGCCGTCTGGTACGCCGCCGCGGGCGTCGGTGCGACGGGGATCGAGAACTACGGCGTCATCGACATCATGGACGGCCAGTTCGTCGTCGACCAGCTAGCGCTGTTCTTCATGATCGTCGTGGCGATCGTCACCGCCTTAGTCGCGGTCGCGAGCCACGACTACCTGCAGGACCACACCTACCAGGCCGAGTACTACTCGCTGCTGGTCCTCGCGGCAACCGGAATGTCGATGATGGCCGTCTCGAACAGCCTCGTGACGGTCTTCATCGCACTCGAGCTGACGAGCCTGCCGTCGTACGCCCTGGTTGCGATCTTGAAGGACAACCGCGGCAGCGTCGAAGCCGGCCTGAAGTACTTCCTGATCGGCGCGCTGTCGTCGGCGATCTTCGTCTACGGCGTCAGCCTGGTCTACGGCGCGACCGGCTCCTTGCAGCTCGAGGCGATCGCGGCGAACCTCGACGCGGCCGGCGAGATGGGCGGCCTGCTCGGACTGGGCATCCTGATGCTGATCGGCGGCATCGCGTTCAAGACTGCCAGCGTTCCGTTCCACTTCTGGGCACCGGAAGCCTACGAGGGCGCGCCCGCACCGATCTCGGCGTTCCTCTCGTCGGCCTCGAAGGCCGCCGGCTTCGTACTCGCCTTCCGCGTGTTCACGACCGCGTTCCCGCTCGAGGCGACGACGGCGGTGATCGGCGTCGACTGGACGTGGGCCTTCGTCATCCTGGCGATCGTCACGATGACGCTCGGCAACTTCGCAGCGGCGACCCAGGAGAACGTCAAGCGGATGCTCGCTTACTCCTCGATCGGCCACGCGGGCTACGTGCTGATCGGACTGGCGGCGCTCTCGACGTCCTCCGGCGACCTCGTCATGGGCGCGGCGATGATCCACCTGCTGGTCTATGGCTTCATGAACACGGGCGCGTTCCTGTTCGTGGGGCTGGCCGAATACTGGGGCGTCGGCCGTACCTTCGAGGACTACAACGGGCTCGCGACCCAGGCACCGGTCGCCTGCGCCGCGATGGCCGTCTTCATGTTCAGCCTCGCGGGCATCCCGCCCTTCGGCGGGTTCGGGAGCAAGTACCTCCTGTTCAGCCACACGATCGAGGCAGCCACCGAGAACACGGCGCTGCTCGCCGCCGCCGCGGCGCTCGTGATCAACAGCACGCTCTCGCTGTACTACTACTCCCGGCTGGTCAAGGCGCTGTGGATCGAGGAGCCGCTCCGCGAGCGGGACACGCTCGCGAAACCGACCGGCCTCTACGCGGCGATCGTCGCCGCCGCCGTCGTGACCGCGGTCATCCTCGCGGCCTTCGGTCCGATCGCCGACGTCGCGACCGAGGCGGCCGCGACGGTCGTCGGCTGAGCCGCACCCGGTAGCTTTTACCCGCCGGGGTCGCAAGCCGCGACAAATGTGTTTCCGGCTCGTGTTCGGCTGCGGCTCCGTCTGTCGGGGAGTCATCGATCATCTCGCCGAGCGCGACGGCCGACTGCTCGTCATCACCGACGACGCGGGCGTCGTCGAAACGCTGCGAGACGAGAGCATCCCGGCTCGAGACGGTGATCCGAGCGATCCAGCGACCGTCGCCGCCGTCGACCAACCGGACGTGATCTTCGTCGGCAGCGACCGCACCGACGTCAACCGGGCCGCGCTCGAGGCCGCACGCGATCGGTTCCCCGGGGCCGCGATCGTGGCCTATCTGGGCGGCAACGCGACGGCCGCGGATCGAGAGCGCTTCGACGCCCTCGCGGACAGAGTCGTCGGCCCCGCGAGCGCGCTGTCGGAGTGGGTCCTCGCGGAAGCGGCGAGCCCGTCGGCCGAGTCGGCGATCGAACTCCGAGACCAGCTTGCCGGGATCGACGGCCGGCTCGCGGTCATGGCCCACGACAACCCCGATCCCGACGCGATCGCCAGCGCGGTCGCGCTGGCCGACATCGCCGAGTCCGTCGGCGTCCCGGCCGACGCCTGCTACTTCGGCGACATCTCCCATCAGGAGAACCGGGCGATGGTCAACTTACTCGAGTTGGACCTGCGGAACCTCGGACCCACGGAGTCGCTCGAGGAGTATTCGGCCTTCGCGCTGGTCGACCACTCCCGGCCGGGGGTCAACGACCAGCTCCCGACGGAACTGCACGTCGACATCGTCATCGACCATCACCCGCCGCGCGGGCCGGTGCCTGGCGAGTTCGTCGACCTCCGTCAGGGTGCGGGCGCGACCAGTACCGTCCTGACCGAGTACGTCGAGCGGTTCGATCTGGGGTTCGATCCGTCGATGGCGACGGCGCTGTTGTACGGCATCCGGGTCGACACGAACGACTTCACCCGCGAGGTCTCCCCCGCCGACTTCCGGGCTGCGTCGGTGCTGTCGCCCCACGCGGACGCGTCGGTCCTGCGCCAGATCGAGCAGCCGTCGCTCGAGGGCGACACCCTCGAGACGATCGCGCGGGCGATCAAGAACCGGATCCAGCGCGACTCGGTCGCGGTGGCCAGCGTCGGCCGGATCGGCGACCGGGATGCGCTGCCCCAAGCCGCCGACCAGCTGCTCGCGATGGAGGGCGTCGAGACGACGCTTGTCTTCGGCTTCAACGACCAGATGGTCTACGTGTCGGCCCGCTCGCGGGCCGCCGACGTCGATCTCGGCGAGACGCTCCGGGACGCGTTCGACCGGATCGGCAGCGCCGGCGGCCACGCCGACATGGCCGGCGCACAGCTCGAGATCGGCATTCTGGGCAGCGCCGACGACGAGGCGGAGATCGAGTCGATCGTCAGCGTCGTCGAGGAGGTGATCACCAACCGC
This sequence comes from Natrinema thermotolerans, assembly GCF_031165565.1. NCBI lineage: Archaea > Methanobacteriati > Methanobacteriota > Halobacteria > Halobacteriales > Natrialbaceae > Natrinema > Natrinema thermotolerans. The sequence goes on from NZ_CP101873.1 coordinate 1,201,349, forward strand.
TTCTTCGAGGCGATCGAGACGCGGCCGGGGGTCCCGGTCGGGGCCTACACCCAGACCAGCGAGTGGCTGTTCACGAAACGTGGCGAGCCGGACGGCGGCGAATCCGCGTGAGCGCGTGACGGGTGGGCGGCCGCGATGAGGCGTCAGTGACAGTACTTTTGCGCGCGGCCGCCGTCGGTCCGCGTATGGAGGTCGTGTCGGACCGAACGAAGCCCAAGGTCAAAGACTACATGACGCGCGACGTCGCGACGGTATCGCCGGACGAAACCGTCGGCGAGGTCTCGGCCCGGATCGCGGAGAGCGACGAACACAGCGGCTTTCCGGTCTGTGAGCGCCGCCGCGTCGAGGGCTTCATCAGCGCCCGCGACCTGCTGCTGGCCGACGACGACGATCCGATCTTCACCGTGATGGCGACCGATCTGCTGGTCGCCCATCCCGACATGAAGGTGACCGACGCCGCGCGGGTCATCCTCCGATCGGGCATCCAGAAGCTCCCCGTCGTCGACGACGCGGGCAACCTCGTGGGGATCATCTCCAACGCCGACGTCATCCGCAGCCAGATCGAGCGGGCCACTCCGGAGAAGGTCGGCAAACTCAAGCGGACCTTAGAGCAGATCCACGAGATCGAACTGGCCGAGGAACGGCGTACGGTCGCCCTCGCCGACCTCACACCCACCCAGGGTCGGGTCTACGCCGACGAACTCGAGGGCCGCCGGTACGAACTCGAGCGGGGGCTGGCCGAGCCGCTGGTGGTCATCGACAACGGTGGCACGCTCCTGCTGGCCGATGGCCACCACCGCGTGCTGGCGGCCGACCGGCTGGACATCGACGAAATGGACGCCTACGTCATCGTCATCGATCACGAGATCGATCTGGGAATGGCCCGCACGGCGGAAAAGGAAGACTTGGAACGGATCGACGACATCGACGTCGTCGACTACGCGCGTCACCCGCTCGTCCAGACGACGAAGCGACTCCAGTCCGACGGCAGCGGAACGGACGACGAGCAATAGCGCGGGACTTAGCCCTCGAGTTCGGCCCGCAGCAGCTGGTTCACGTCGCCCGGATCCGCACTCCCGCCGGTCTTCTGCATGACCTGCCCGACCAGGAAGTTGATCGCGCCGTCGTCACCGCTCTCGTAGTCGTCGACGGCGTCGGGGTTCTCGTCGATGGCCTCGACGACCGCTTGCTGGACTTCGTCCTCGCCGGTCTTGCCAAGTCCCTCCTCGGCGACGACCTCGTCGGGGGTTCGGCCGTCGTCGAGCATCGACCGCAGGACGGTCTCGCGGGCGTTTTTCGCCGTGATCTCGTCCTCGGCGACGAGTTCGACCAGGCGTTTGATCTCCTCGAGGCGGCCCTCGATCTCCGTAATTTCGATGTCGCGGTAGTTGAGTTCACCCAGCAGGTTGTCCGCGACCCACGTCGCCGCCAGATCGGGGTCGAACTCGCCGGCGACGTCCTCGTAGAAGTCCGCGACCTGCTTCGTGGAGGTGAGTTTGGAAGCGGCCTCCTCGCTCAGGCCGTACTCCGCCTGGAACCGCTCGCGGCGGGCCGAGGGAAGTTCCGGGATCGCGATCTCGTCTTTCCAGTCCGAGACCCGCAGCGGCGGCAGGTCGGCCTCCTCGAAGTAGCGGTAGTCCTTCTCCTCCTCTTTCGAGCGCATCGAGACCGTAATACCGCGGGACTCGTCCCAGTGACGCGTCTCCTGCTCGACCGCGCGGCCCCGTTGGATGGCGTTTTTCTGGCGGGTCTCCTCGTAGGCCAGGGCCTTCTCGGCGCCTTTGTGGCTCGAGATGTTCTTGACCTCGGTTCGGTTGGCCGACTCGAGTGCGTCGATCCCGATCTCGTCGGTGTCGTCGCCCTCGATGTCTTCCTCGGGAATGATCGAGAGGTTGGCGTCGATCCGCAGGCTGCCGTCGCGCTCGGCGTCGAAGACGCCTAGGTACTCGAGGACCTCCTCGAGTTCCGCGAGGAAGGCCCGGACTTCGCCGGGGCTGCGGAAGTCCGGCGCGGTGACGATCTCCATCAGCGGCGTCCCGGCGCGGTTGTAGTCGACGAGGGTGTACTCCGCGGAGTCGATGCCGCCACCGCCACCGACGTGCTGGAGGCTACCGGGGTCTTCTTCCAAGTGGGCCCGTTCGATCGCAACGGTCCGGCGCTGGCCCTCGACGGCGATCTCGAGGTCGCCGTCCTGACAGATCGGCTCGTCGTACTGGGTGATCTGGAAGTTCTTGGGGAGGTCGGGGTAGTAGTAGTTCTTCCGGTGGAACCGGGTCTCCTCGGGGATGTCGGCGTCGATCGCCTTGCCGATCTTGACCGCGGCTTCGACGGCCCCCTCGTTCAGCACCGGGAGCGCCCCCGGCAGGCCGAGACAGACCGGGCAGACGTTCTCGTTGGGCTCGTCGCTCGGCTCGGTCGAACAGCCACAGAAGATCTTCGTGTCGGTCTCCAGCTGGACGTGGACCTCGAGCCCGATGACGGTCACGAGGTCGCCCTGCTGGACGGTCTGGGCAGTCATTAGAGGCGATTCGGCCCCACAGGGGTAAAACGTAACGGGACGCGCTCGGTTCGTCGCCGCTCAAGTAGTGTGCCACCACACTATATTTGTGCCTTCAGCGACTAACATCGAGTATGAGTACCGATCGGGTCGACGCCGAAAGCAAGGTCTCCGGGAATCAGGCCAATATTCCCGCGCGAATCCGTCGACAACTCGATATCGATGACGGTGATCGACTTCGGTGGCACGTCGGAGATGACGGAACGATCCGAGTGGAGGTCGTTCACCGCCGCGGTGGCTCGTTCGCTGATTTCACCGGATACGACGGTGACGAGGAGACCGACGCAACGACGGATCACGACGCCTGGGGAGTCGAATAGATGCCGCGTGCGGTCGTCGATACGTCGGTGCTGTTTGCCGCGAGTTACCGCCGAGACGGGGCACACGAAGCCGCACTTCCGATTCTTCGCGGGATCGACGATCAGTCCCTGCCCGAGGCGATCGTCCTCGATTACGTTCTCGCGGAGACGCTCAATGGACTGACGACACACGCTGGTCACGAGCCGGCCGTCGATTTTCTCGACCGTATAGAAGAAAACGCCAGATTTCACCTCGTTTCGATATCAGCTGATACGTTGGCGACAGCGAAATCGCTGTTTCGCCGGCATAGCGGCCTTTCGTTCGTCGACGTTTGTATTGTCGCGTATATGCAAGCCAACGATGTCGAATGCCTGTACGCGTTCGACGACGATTTCGATCGCGTCGACGAGATCACTCGACTCGGGACCGCGACGAATCCGTACGATCCGGGCTGACTACCGCGCGTCCTCGAGTTCCTCGAGCGCCGCCGGGTTCTCGATACTGCTCATGTCGCCCAGGTCCTCGCCGGTGTAGGTGGCCTGGATGGCTCGGCGGATGATCTTGCCCGACTGGGTCTTCGGGAACTCGTCGACGAACAGCACCTCGCGCGGGCGGAACGGTTTGCCAAGTTCCTCGCCGACCTGGGCGCGCAGTTCCTCGCGGAGGTCGTCGGTCTCCTCGTAGCCGTCCTCGAGGACGACGTAGGCGACGACGGCGGTGCCGGTGGTGTCGTCGGGCGCGCCGATGGCGGCGGCCTGATTGACCGCCGCGTGATCGATGAGCGCGCCTTCGACCTCCGCGGGGCCGACCTTCCGGCCGGCCACGTTGAGGGTGTCGTCGGCCCGGCCGTGGAGGAACCAGAAGCCGTCCGCGTCCTTCTGGGCCCAGTCGCCGTGGTCCCACATGTCCTCGAAGGTCGACCAGTACTCGTGCAGGTAGCGCTCGTCGCCCGACCACAGCGATTTGGTCATCGAGGGACAGGAGTCACGCGCGACGAGGTAGCCGCGTTCGTTGTCCTCCTTGACCGAATTGCCCTCGCGGTCGACGACGTCGATGTCCATCCCGAGGCCGGGCCCGCCGAGCGTACAGGGCTTGAGCGACTCGGTCGGCATCGGCATCAGGAAACAGCCACAGATCTCGGTGCCGCCGGAGATGTTGATGATCGGGGCCTCGCCGCCGCCCACGTTCTCGTGGAACCAGTGCCAGGACTCGGGATCCCACGGCTCGCCCGTCGAGCCCAGAATTCGCAACGAGGAGAGGTCGTGGCCCTCGAGCCACTCGTCCCCGTGCTTGCGCAGCGCCCGGATGGCGGTCGGCGAGATGCCGAACTGGGTGAGTTTGTGGCGGTCGATCATCTCCCAGAACCGGTCGGGCTCGGGGTAGTCCGGCGCGCCCTCGTACATGAAGACGGTGCCGCCGAAGGTGTGGGTCCCGATCAGGCTCCAGGGCCCCATCATCCAGCCGATGTCGGAGACCCAGAAGAAGCGGTCCGCGGGCTTGAGATCCATCCCGAAGTGGACCTCCTTGGGACACTGGACCTGGACGCCCGCGTGGGTGTGAACGATCCCCTTCGGTTTGCCCGTCGTGCCCGACGAATACAGCAGCATCGACTCCTGACTCGAGGGCAGCGATTTCGTCTCGTAGTCGTCGGCGGCGGTTTCGACGGCGTCGGCCCACCACTCGTCGCGGTCGTCGTCCCAGGGGACTTGCCGTTCGTTCCGCTCGTCGCTCGAGCCCAATCGATCGAAGACGATCGTGGACTCGACGTGGCCGGCCTCCGCGATCGCCTCGTCGGCGGCGGACTTGAGGAAGACCGGATCGCCGCGCCGGTAGAAGCCGTCGCCGGTAAAGAGGACCGAACACTCCGAATCCGCGATCCGGGTCGCGGCCGCGTCGACGCCGAAGCCCGAGAAGATCGGTACTGCGATCGCGCCGACCTTGAAACAGCCATAGAGGATCGAGACGACCTCCGGCACCATCGGCATGTAGAGCCCGACCGTGTCGCCGGTGCCGATGCCGCGTTCCTCGAGCGCGTTGGCGACCTGATTCGCCCCCCGGTGGAGTTCGTGGTACGTGACTTCGCGGACCTCGCCGTGTTCGCCTTCCCAGATCGTGGCGACCTTGTTCCGGCGCTCCTCGTCGAGGGCGGCGTGGCGGTCGACGACGTTGTGGGCGATGTTGAGTTCGCCGTCAGGGTACCAGTCGGTGAACTGCGGTCCCTCGCTGTCGTCCCGTACCTCGTCGTAGGGCTCGTAGAACTCGATCCCGAGGTAGTCGACCAGTTCGTCCCAGAACCACTCGACGCCGCTGTCGGGTTCGCCCTCGAGATCGGTCGTCGTCCGCTCGATGAGTTCCTCGTAGTCGTCGATCCCGTAGGTCTCCATGAACTCGGCGACGTTCGTCGACTCGACGAACTCCTGGCTCGGTTCGTGGGCGATCTCGTCGATGTCCTCGAGGCTTGGGCTCGTGTTCCCGGACATTGTCACTCGTAGGTTAGCGTCATGCCACCATCAAACAACAGGTCGCCGCCGTCCAGGTGCCGGCCGAGATCCGAGAAGCCGAGCAAAAAGAGGTTGGCGACGTCGATCGGTTCCATCATCTCCGTGACTCGAGACTGACCGAGCATCACGTCCTCGATCACCTCGTCGACCGAGATGCCGCGCTGTTCGGCGGTATCCTCGAGTTGGGCGGTCACCAGCGGCGTCTTCACGTAGCCGGTGCTGAGCGAGAACGCCCGGATCTGCCCGTCGCCCTCGGCGGCGATCGACTGGGTCAGTCCCCGCAGGCCGAACTTCGAGACGTTGTACGCGACCTTGTCGCTCGTGACGTAGTGGCCGTGGACCGACGCCATGTTGCCGACACAGCCCGTGCCGTCCGCGGTCTCCCGGAAGTGCGGGAGACACAGTTTCGAGAGGTACAGCGGGGCCCGGAGCATGATCCGATGCATCAGGTCGTAGGTCTCCATCGGGAACTCGTCGATGGGGTCGATGTGTTGCATCCCGGCGACGTTCGCGAGGTACTTGAGATCGCCAACCTGCGCGGCCTCGTCGACGATCCGTTCGACGTCGTCGTCGACCGTGAGATCGCCGGGGATCGCCTCGATCTCGCCCTCGAGACCGAGGTCCTCGCCGCGAGCCACCGTCCCGTCGAGGCCGTCTTCGTCGACGTCGGTCGCCGCGACCGTGAGGCCGTTACCGGCGGCGGCCAGTGCGGTCGCTCGGCCGATACCGGAGGCTCCGCCAGTCACGAGACAGACGTTGCGGTCGGTAAACGAATCATCGGGGAACCGGTAGATCTCGTCGTCGTCGACCGTCGGTGCCGTGACTTTCGTCTGGGACATGTTTTCCGTCTGCCACTCACCGCGGACGGGCATAAAAGTATCCGCGGCCGCGGTTCGCTGGCCGCTCGCGCCGGCGAACGTCTTTTGCCGTTCTACGGCGTTCGACGTAGCATGAGTACTCGAGCCGGGACCGACGAGGGTGCCTTCTGGGGCGACGCCACCGACGACGTCGCGCTCGAGCGCTATCGGACGCTCGTCAACACGATCGACGACGCGATCTACCAGCTCGACACCGACGGTTGCTTCGTCGCGGTCAACGACGTCATCGTCGAGGCGACCGGCTACGCCCGCGAGGACCTCCTCGGCGAACACGTCTCGCTCGTCCTCGCCGACGACGACGTGGCCCGCGTCGAACGCGAGATCACGACCCGGATCGCCGCGAACGACGACGAGATCGCGACCTTCGAACTCGCCGTTCGAACTGCCGACGGCGACGCGATCCCCTTCGAACTCCGCGTCAACCTGCTGCTCGAGGACGGCGAGTTCCGGGGGACCATCGGCGTCGCCCGCGACCGCTCCGAGAAGCGCCGTCGACAGGACACGCTCGCGTCGGCGATCGCCTCCTACGAGTCGATCACGAGCGTCATCGACGGGGCCGACATCGGCGCCATCGTCCTCAACGAGCAGTGTGAGATCGAGTGGGCCGACGAGTCCGTCGAGGAGTACTTCGGCCTCGATCGCGCGAGCCTCATCGGACGGGACACCCGGACGGTCGTCGACGAAGTCCTCAAACACCGGGTCGACGATCCCGGGTGCTTCGCAGCGACCGTCCTGTCGTCGTACGACGACGAGCGCTACGTCGACGGGTTCGAGTGTCGGATCACCGGCGACGACGACCGCGAGGGCCGCTGGCTGTCCTACCAGAGCAAACCGATCGAATCGGGGGAGTTCGCCGGCGGACGGGTCGAGTTCTACTACGACATCACCGATCAGAAGGAGTCGGAGGGCGCGCTCCGGGAGAGCGAAGCGGCGTTCCGGTCGCTGGTCGACGCCGTCGAGGAGTACGCCATTTTCCGGCTCGATACCGACGGACACGTCGTCAGCTGGAACGAGGGGGCGCGCCAGATCAAGGGCTACGAGCGCGCGGCGATCCTGGGCGAACACTTCTCGCAGTTTTACACCGACGCGGACCGGGCCGCGGGCGTTCCCGCACGGAACCTCGAGCGGGCCCTCGAGAACGGCTCCGTCGAGGACGAGGGGTGGCGCGTTCGCGCGGACGGCACGCGGTTCTGGGCGAACGTCACGATCACGTCGGTCCGGGACGACGACGGCACCCATCGGGGCTATCTGAAGGTGACCCGCGACATGACTGACCGCCGGGAGCGCGAGCGCGAACTCGAGAGCGAACTGCAGCGTATCCTCGGGCGGATCTCCGACGCTTTCTATGCGGTCGACGACGAGTTCAGGTTCACCCACGTCAACGATCGTGCGGCGGAGCTGCTGGAACGCTCCGAAGAGGAACTCCTCGGGGAACGCCTCTGGGACGTGTTTCCCGACCTCAACGAGATCGACGAGGTCTGGGACGCCTTCCATACGGCCCTGGAGTCCCAGGAGCCGACCAGCTACGAACTCTACTACGACACGCTCGATTTCCGGGTCGAGGCGAACCTCTATCCTTCCGAGACCGGGATTTCGGTCTACTTCCGGGACGTTACCGAACGGCGGGAACGCGAATGCGAACTCGAGCGGACCGAGCGGCGCTTCGAGGCTATCTTCGAGGACCCGAACATCCTCGTTGGACTGCTCGAGCCCGACGGGACGGTGATCGACGTCAACGGAACCGCCATGGAGTACGTCGACGCGGAGCTGACGGACGTGATCGGCGAGCAGTTCTGTGAGACGCCGTGGTGGGGCGGGGAGTCCGCGGACGTTCGAGAGGACGTCAGGGAGTGGACCGAACGAGCCGCCGCCGGCGAGTACGTCAACTTCGAGGCCGACCTCTCCAGACCGGACGGGGAGCGATACACCCTGAATGGTGTCTTCCGGCCGGTCACGAACGACGACGGCGACGTCGTCTCGATCGTCGTCTCGGACCGGGATATCACGGAGCGCAAGAAACGCGAGCGCGAACTCGAGGAGTCCGAACAGCGCTATCGCACGCTGGCCGAGAACTTCCCGAACGGCGTCGTCACGCTGTTCGACCACGACCTCGAGTACACGCTGGCGGCGGGCCAGGGCTTCGAGAAGATCCCGGTCGACCCGGCCGACATCGAGGGCAACCACTACGCGGACGCCTGGGATGCGGCGACCAGCGACGCGCTCGAGCCGGCGCTTCGGGGCGCACTCGAGGGCGAACAAGGGGCGGTCGAACTCGAGTACGCCGGCCGCGAGTGGGTCGTCTACACGGTCCCGATCACCGACACCCGCGGCGACGTCTTCGCCGGCGTGACGATGGCCCACGACATCACCGAGCGCAAGGAGTACCAGCGCAGACTCGAGGAGACCGTCGATCGACTCGAGGAGTCGAACAAACGCCTCGAGCAGTTCGCCTACGCCGCCTCACACGACTTACAGGAACCCCTGCGGATGGTCTCGAGCTACCTCCAGCTGATCGAGGGCCGCTATGCCGATGCCCTCGACTCGGACGGACGGGAGTTCCTCGAGTACGCCGTCGACGGTGCCGAACGGATGCGCGACATGATCGACGGGCTGCTGGCGTACTCGCGGGTCGAAACCCAGGGCGACCCGCTCGAGCCCGTCGCCCTCGAGACCGTCTTCGACGACGTCCTCGAGGACCTGCAGTTGCGGCTCGAGGAGACCGACGCGGCGCTCGAGGTCGGGGAGTTGCCCCGCGTCGAGGGCGATGCCAGCCAACTCCGGCAGGTGTTCCAGAACCTCCTGGGTAACGCCCTCGAGTACAGCGGCGACGAGCCGCCCCGCGTCCGCGTCGACGCCGAGCGCCGCGGCGAGGACTGGGTGGTCTCGGTCCACGACGAGGGGATCGGGATCGACCCGGACGATCAGGACCGCATCTTCGAGGTCTTCGAACGGCTGCACGGTCGCGAGGCCCACGCCGGCACCGGGATCGGGCTCGCGCTCTGTCAGCGCATCGTCGAACGCCACGGCGGCGAGATCCGCGTCGATTCCGAGCCGGGCGAAGGGGCAACGTTTTCGGTCGTGTTGCCCGCGGCGGACGCCGAGTGAGCGACTCAGCTTGCGTCCGCCCGCCGCCGCTCGAGCGTCCGTAACTGCTCGACCCGGGCCTCGGTCGACGGATGCGTCGCGGGCCGCCATCCGAGCAGCCGACGAACGGCTGCGACCGCCGGGCGGACGACGCGCACGTGGAGCCAGACCAGCCCCCGGTTCAGTCCGCGGGGATCGGCCGGCCCCTCGATCGAGACCGGCGGCAGAAACCGTTCGACCCAGTGGTCCTCGCCGTCGTCATCGTCCGCCGAGACGGGCAATGGCCGCGACACGATCCCCAGCGTCGCGCTCGCGTGCAGTCGGGCGTCCCGTTTCGGGCGCGAGTCCGCGAGCGTCTCGAGGGCGCTCGCCAGTGCGGCCGGGTCGCCGAGGAGTTGACTCGCACCGCGGTCGGCGGCGTACTCGCGAGTCTTCGCAAACAGGCCGAGCGCGATCGCGTTCACGCCGAGCAGCGCCCGTGCGACCGCGCTCACGACGAGGTACACGGCCCCAATCACGAGGATCGGCACCGCGAGGATGAAAATACCGACCCCGGTGAAGAGACCGAGCATCACCGCGTTCTCGAGGACGCGACGGAGCAGCCGTTCGCGCTCGAGCAATCGATCGCCGATCGCGACGGTCGCGGCGACGGCCGTGACGACCGGGAGGTCCCGGTTCGCGATGTGTGCGACCTCGTGGGCGAGGGCCGCGTCGAGTTCGTCGTCGTCGAGTTCTGCGAGCAGCCCCCTCGTCACTACGATCGTCGGCGAGCGGTGGCTCCCGACGGTCAGACAGGTCGGTTCGGTACGGTCGGCGATGGCCACCGAGGGCACCGGGACGGCCGCCTGCGTCGCCAACCGCTGGACGCGTCCGGCGACGTTTCTCGGACCGTCGCCCTCGGACGCCGTCAACTCGAGCCCGGCGACGGCGGATCGCGAGCCGTATCGCGCCTGCAGGGCGACGAGACCGACCGCACCGAGGAGGACCGCTCCGACGACGAACGGAACGCCGACGACGGCCGGGCGGGACCAGCCGCTCGCCGCCGCCACGCGGAGCCCGCTCCAGGCGAGAACCGAGAGGACGCCGACGTTGACGCCGACCACCAACGCGAGGGCACCGAGGATCCGGAACTGGAGCCGTCGATCCGGCGAGAGTGCCATACTGTCAGTTCGATACCGTGTTTCCAACAGTGTTGCGGTCGTCGTCGGACCGAGGGACGACCGGCGGCTTCTGGGGTCGGCCCACATATGAGATTCTAGATATGAGTCTGACGTACGTTTATGTGGCCGGCCGGGCCCCTAGTGGATATGTCGAACGATCGCGTCGAGCAGCTCGAATCGACGGTCGCGGAACTCGAGTCGACGGTAGAGGGCCTGACGGACGAACTCATCGAAGCCAAGGAGCGAATCCGGGTCCTCGAGGCCGAACTCGACGCCGAAACGCCGACACGGGTCCCCGATCGGCGGGGCGACGAGGCGGGAACGGTGGCGGGAGACGAGACGCCGGAGGCCGAACCCGACGAAGTCGCCGAGGCGGCGGCCGACGCCGAGGACGAGACGGAGACGGCCGACGAGGAAACGGAAGACTCAGGTAGCGACGACATCATCGTCGCATAACTGCAGCGGCGGCCGCGGTCGGGGAACGGACAACCCGGCAGACGGCCGCGTGTGTGACGGAGGGCTCGGATCAAGAATGTATATCAAGTCGATCGTTCTCGACGATTTCAAGAGCTTCGGCCGCAAGACGAAGATCCCGTTTTACGAGGACTTCACGGTCGTGACCGGGCCCAACGGCTCCGGCAAGTCAAATATCATCGACGCCGTATTGTTCGCGCTCGGGTTGGCCCGAACGCGGGGGATCCGCGCGGAGAAGCTGACCGACCTCATCTACAATCCCGGTCACGAGGACGGTGACGGCGACGCCGGCGGCTCCCGGGAGGCGACCGTCGAGGTCGTCCTCGACAACGCCGACGGGACGCTGACTCGCTCGCAGGTCGTCAACGCCGCGGGCAGCGAGGACGTTGGCGACGTCGACGAGATCCGCATTCGTCGCCGGGTCAAAGAGACCGAGGACAACTACTACTCCTACTACTATCTCAACGACCGCTCGGTCAACCTCTCCGACATCCAGGACCTGTTGGCTCAGGCAGGGATTACCCCTGAGGGGTACAACGTCGTCATGCAGGGCGACGTCACCGAAATCATCAACATGACTCCCCACGCCCGCCGGGAGATCATCGACGAAATCGCGGGCGTCGCCGAGTTCGATGCCAAGAAGGAAGACGCCTTCGAGGAACTCGAGACGGTCCAGGAACGGATCGACGAAGCCGAACTCCGCATCGAGGAGAAACGCGACCGGCTCGAGCAGCTTGCGGACGAGCGCCGCGAGGCGATGCGGTATCGCCGGCTCCGCCGCGAGAAAGAGGAGTACGAGGGCTACAAGAAAGCCAGCGAACTCGAGGAGAAACGCACGGACCTCGAGTCGGTCGCGGCGGAGATCGACGACCGCGAGGACGAACTCCGGGAACTGCAGCGCGAACTCGACGAACGCGAGGGCAAGGTCGTCCGGCTCGAGGAGGACCTCGCGGACATAAACGACGAGATCGAGCGCAAGGGCGAGGACGAACAGCTGCGGATCAAAAGCGAGATCGAGGAACTCAAAGGCGAGATCTCGCGACTCGAGGACAAGATCGAATCCAGCGAGGCCGAGATCGAGGCCGCCGAGGCCGACCGCCGCGAGGCCTTCGTCGAGATCGACCGCAAGCAAGAGCAGATCGACGACCTCGAAGACGAGATCCGCGAACACAAGCTGGAGAAAGCCTCGATCAAGACCGAGATTCAAGAGCGCGAGGCCGAACGCGACGACCTCGAGGCCGAGATCGAAGCCGTCGACACCGAGTTCGACGAACTCAAGGCCGAACTCGCCGAGCGCAAGGACGACCTCGAGGCCGCCAAGACCGAGAAGAACGACCTTCAGCGCGAGCAGGACCGCCTGCTCGACGAGGCCCGGCGGCGCTCGACCACCATCGAGGAGACCGAGGAGACCATCGCGGAAAAGCAGGAGACGTTGCCCGAGATCGAGAACCAGCGGGCCGACTTAGAGCGGGAACTCGAGAAGGCCGAGCAGAACCGGTCGAACATCGCCGCCGTCGTCGACGATCTGAAAGGCGAGAAACGCCGGCTCCAGTCGGACCTCGACGAACTCGACGATGACATTCAGGCCAAACAGCAGGAGTACGCCGAACTCGAGGCAAAGGCCGGCGAGAGCGGCGACTCCTCGTTTGGCCGTGCGGTGACGACGATCCTCAATTCGGGGATCAACGGCGTCCACGGCGCAGTCGCCCAACTCGGCACGGTGCCCGGCGAATACGCCGTCGCCTGTGAGACCGCTGCCGGGGGTCGACTGGCGAACGTGGTCGTCGACGACGACGTGGTCGGCCAGCAGTGTATCGAACACCTCAAATCGCGCAACGCCGGTCGGGCGACCTTCCTGCCGCTGACCGACATGAGCCAGCGCCGGCTACCCAACGCCCCCAGCGATCCTGGCGTCGTGGACTTCGCGTACAACCTCGTCGACTTCGACGAGGAGTACGCCGGCGTCTTCTCGTACGTCCTCGGGGACACGCTGGTCGTCGAGGACATCGAGACCGCCCGCTCCTATATGGGCGACTACCGGATGGTCACCGTCGACGGCGACTTGGTCGAGAAAAGCGGCGCGATGACCGGCGGCTCCGGCGGCGGCTCCCGGTACTCCTTTACCGGCGGCGGCGAGGGCCAACTCGAGCGCGTCGCCAAGCAGATCACCGAACTGCAGGAGGAACGCGAGGAACTGCGCGAGGAACTGCGCGGCGTCGAGGAACGACTCGACGACGCCCGCGACCGCAAGACCGACGCCGCCGACGAGGTGCGCTCGATCGAGGCCGAACTCGAGGGACTCGACGAGAAACGCGAGCGGGTCGAGAGCGAGATCGACGACCTCGAGGCCGAACTCGAAGAGCTGCGGGCGGAACGGGAGTCGGTCGACGAGCGGATGAACGAGATCTCGGCGACGATCGACGAAAAGACGGCCGCGATCGAGGAGATCGAGGCCGAGATCGACGATCTCGAAACCGAACTCGCGGACTCGAAGATCCCCGAACTGACCGATCGGATCGAGGCCCTCGAGGCCGAGATCGACGAGCGCGAGGACCGCATCACCGAGATCGACAGCGAGATCAACGAACTCACCCTCGAGAAGGAGTACGCCGAGGACGCGATCGATGACCGCCACGACGACATCGAGGCGGCCCAGAACCGCAAGGCAGACCACGAGGAGCGAATCGAAGAGTACGAGGCCGAAATCGAGGGCAAGCGCGAGGGTCTCGAGGAGAAACGCGCGGCCGTCGCGGAACTCGAGGAGGAGCTGACGGAGCTGAAAGCCGATCGCAGCGACCTGAAGGAGGAACTCTCGGAAGCGCGGACGAAACGCGACCGACAACAGGATCGGGTCAACACCGTCGAGAGCAAACTCGAGGATGCCCGCGAGCGGGCCGACAGCCTCGAGTGGGAAATCGAGTCGCTTGAATCGGCGGTCGGCGACTACGACCCCGAGGACGTGCCCGACCACGAGACCGTCCTCGAGACCATCGAGTTGTTGCAGTCCGACATGGACGCGATGGAGCCGGTCAACATGCTCGCGATCGAGGAGTACGACGAGGTCCGGGACGATCTCGACGACCTCGAGGAGGGGAAGGCGACGCTTGTCGAAGAAGCGGAGGGTATCCGTGACCGGATCGAGCAGTACGAAACCCAGAAGAAACGGACGTTCATGGACGCCTACGAGGCGATCGCCGGCCACTTCACCGAGATCTTCGAGCAGCTCTCGGAGGGGACCGGGAGCCTCCATCTCGAGAACGAGGACGACCCGTTCGACGGCGGACTGACGATGAAGGCCCAGCCGGGCGACAAGCCCATCCAGCGGCTGGATGCGATGTCCGGCGGCGAGAAGTCCCTGACCGCACTCGCGTTCATCTTCGCGATCCAGCGACACAACCCCGCCCCCTTCTACGCGCTCGACGAGATCGACGCCTTCCTCGACGCGGTCAACGCCGAGCGGGTCGGTGAGATGGTCGAAGAACTGGCCGGCGAGGCGCAGTTCGTCGTCGTTTCCCACCGCTCGGCCATGCTCGATCGCTCCGAGCGAGCCATCGGCGTGACGATGCAACAGGACAACGTCAGCGCGGTGACCGGGATCGATCTCAGCGATAGCGACGACGGTGGTGAGGAGGTGCCCGTGAGTGACTAGCGAGTCGCCACGCGACTCGGATGATCTGAGCGGAGCGCGGCGCGACGCGCCGCGGAAAAGCGAACGGGGAGCGGAGCGATCCGTGAGCGGGGAACGAAGTGACCCGCGAGGTAGCGATCCGCCATGCGGCTCGGAGACGGAACGGGACCGCGACGAGTTCTATACCGACGGCGGCGACGAGATCCCCCTCGATATCACGGGCCACGAGGACCGCGAGCGGCCCGGGGACGCGGACTCGAGCGGTGACGACGAGACGAACGCCGCGAGCCACGCACCCAGAGCCGACGACTCCGTCCTCGAGTTCTCCGAGGACGAGGTGGACGCGGGGGCCGGAGACGACGAGGAGGTCGAACCCGTCGAACTGCTGGTCCAGCTCGCCGAAGAGGGCGAGATCGATCCCTGGGATATCGACGTCGTCCGGGTCACCGACAAGTTCCTCGAGGCGATCGAGGACGCGGACCTCCGGACGTCGGGCCGGGCGCTGTTCTACGCGAGCGTCCTCCTGCGGATGAAAAGCGACGAACTGTTCGCGACCGACGAGCCCGAGGAGGAAGAACTCCCGCCGTGGGAGGCACCGTTCGCCGACGATCCCGCGATGGACGCCGAGGGCGAGGAGCGCCACCCGCCGGGATTCGATCCCGTCGAGAGCCTCGAGGCGGAGATGGAGCGTCGCCTCGAGCGCAAGCACGCCCGCGGGAAGCCGGAGACGTTGGACGAACTCGTTCGGGAACTGCGGACTGCCGAACGGGACACCCGGTGGAAGGAGTCGCGCAGTTACGACACGAGCGACTCGCCGTCGGGGTACGACCGCGGTATGCAGGAACTTGACTACCGCTCGGGCGACGATTTCCGGGTCGACGACGAACCGACCAGCGACGACGTCACCCACACCACCCACGAGGAGGACATCGAGGCGGTCATCGACGACGTCGAGGGCGAACTCGAGGTCCACTACGAGAACGGGCGCGAGGAGGTGCTGTTCGCCGAGATAGACGCCGTCGGCGGCTCGCGCGTGATGAGCTATCTGGCGTTGCTCTTTCTGGCCCATCGGGGCCGGATCGCGCTCGAGCAGGACGAACTGTTCGGCGACCTCTGGATCAGGGAGGCAGCGGTGGACGCGGACGCGAGCGAGGCGATCGCCGACTGAGAGCGGGCCGTCTCGGCTCGAGGAAACGGGGAGTGAGGACGCGGGGGCATTCGGGCCCGCCGCTCAGAGACTTCGCTCGATCGCCGTCCGGAGTCGCCGCTCGAGGTCGGACTCGTCACCCGGCCGGAGCGAGAGGCGCTCGTGTCGCTCGTCGGCGTCGAACTGTTCGGCGAGCAGGCCGCCGCGGCGGTCGATCTCGAGCAGCAGATCGAAGCCGTCGCCCTCGGGCAGCGTGACGACCTCGAGTTCGTCGAGGTCGTCCACGAAGGGGCCGGACCGGGGAACGAACTCGAGTTCCTGAACGAAACGGTGGTCCGCGAACAGCGATTCCGTGGCCTCGCACGTCGCCGTTTTGCGGGCGAACCCGAGTGACTCGAGGGCGTCGAACAGCGTCTCGCGGAGCGGGTCGGGTTCGATCTCGATCGGATCACGGTCGTCCGGATCGACCGCCCAGTCGATGTCGAGGCCGGTATCGAGCCAGACGTCGGTTCGATCCGACGTGACGGGCGTGTGGTAGGGGATGTCGATGGTGACAGTAAACGAGCGTTCCTCGTCGGGGTCGATCGTAAACGAATTCGAGAGGGCGTCCGTCTCGAGCTTCGCGGTTCCGTGGCTCTCGTCGGTCTCGTACCGCGTCACCAGGGCGACGTAGATTCTCTCAACGTCCTGACTGTCGTTGCCGCCGGTAACGTCGACGCGCGCGTCGACTGATTCGCCCGCCGTGAGGGTCGGCGGGAGGACCGTCTCGACCGTCGCCGAACCGATGCCGAGTCTCGATAGGACTCGTTTCATGCGGTCGAAAGGCCGCAGCCGTGGCATAAATATTTTGTTAGGTTAGCGGCGTGAGACGACGGCGAGAAAGCGAGGTTCGGAGCGATCCGCGAGCGTGGCAGCGTTACTCGCCGGCCAGCGCCCACTGGTCGTCACCGACCGACTCGAGGACCTCGCGGCGTTCCATCTCGGCGAGGACCTCGGGGAGGCGGTCGGGCTGGGCGATCTCCATCTCGATGCGTTCGATGCCGTGGTGGTCGGTCAGGGCACGGCGGATCGCCTCGTCCGTGAACGTCTCGCGGTCGCTGGCCTCCATGGCACCGGCGATCAGGTCGACCATGTCCTCGATGAAGTTCCACGGGTAGACGACCCAGGTCCACTCCTCCAAGCGCTCGCCGACGTAGTCGGGCTGGAACTCGCTGGTGCCGAGCAACTGCAGCGTCGCGGTACGGACCTCGCCGGCGTCGCGGTCGGCGACGTAGTCGTACGCGCGACTGATCGAGCCGCCGGTGTCGGCGATGTCGTCGATGATCAGCACGTCCTTGCCCTCGACGCTGCCTTCGGGCATCGGGTAGCGGACGCTCGGCTCGTCGGACTTCTCGGCGGCACCGACGTAGTGTTCCATCTTCAGACTTGTCAGGTCGTCGAGCCCGAGGAAGTCACAGAGACACCGCCCCGCGAACCAGCCGCCGCGAGCCAGCGCGACGACCACGTCGGGCTCGAACTCGTCGTCGCGCACGTCGTCGGCGACGTCCCGACACAGTCCGTAGATGTACTCCCAGTTGGTTATCGTACAGTCGAAATCGTCCGGTAAGTCGGACATCTGGTGGCCACCTACGCGACCCCTCGAGCCCGCGCCCCTTAAGTCGGCTGAAACTGGTTTCACCCCCGATCGAGCGATTGCGGCCCCGTCGCCGGGACCACTGCGAGACGTCGAACGGATCGACGACCGTGAGGGGCCGACGTATCCCCGCCCCTCGAGCGGGCGGTCAGCGAGACGATAGCGCCGAGCCGTGGGAGCGGGAGAGTTTTATAACCTAGTAGTACAACCTAGTTATCGATGTCGAAAACGCAGATACAGGCCGCCCGCGACGGGACGGTCACGCCCGAAATGGAGCGGGTCGCCGAGCGAGAGAACCGCGATCCGGAGTACGTCCGCGAGCAGGTCGCCGCGGGCCAGGCCGTCATCCCGGCCAACCGACACCACGACGCCCTCGATCCGATGATCATCGGTCGCGAGTTCGCGACGAAGGTCAACGCCAACATCGGTAATAGCGAGACGACCAGCGACCTCGAGACGGAACTCGAGAAACTCCACACCGCGGTCCACTACGGCGCGGACACGGTGATGGATCTGGGCACCGGAAGCGACTTAGACGAGATTCGGGAAGCCCACGTCGATCACTCGCCGGTACCCATCGGGACGGTGCCGCTGTACGAGGCCGTCAAGCAGGCGGGCAGTCCCGAGGCGATCACGACGGAGCTGTTGCTCGAGATCATCGAGAAACAGGCCGAGCAGGGTGTCGACTACATGACGATTCACGCGGGGATCCTCGCCGAATACTTGCCGTTGACCGACGGCCGGAAAACGGGAATCGTCTCGCGGGGCGGCTCCATCATGGCCAAGTGGATGGAGGAACACGGCGAGCAGAACCCGCTGTATCAGGTCTTCCCCGAGATCTGCGAGATCTTTGCCGAACACGACGTCACGTTCAGCCTCGGCGACAGCCTCCGCCCGGGGTCGCTGGCGGACGCCTGCGACGAGGCCCAGTACGCCGAACTCGACACGCTGGGCGAACTGACCCGCGTCGGCTGGGACCACGGCGTCCAGGTAATGGTCGAAGGGCCGGGCCACGTCCCGATGCACAAGGTCGCGGAGAACGTCGAACGCCAGCAGGAAGTCTGTGACGGCGCGCCCTTCTACGTCCTCGGACCGCTGGTCACTGACATCGCACCCGGCTACGACCACATCACGAGCGCCATCGGTGCCGCGATGGCCGCACAGGCCGGGGCCGCGATGCTGTGTTACGTCACACCCAAGGAACACCTCGGGCTCCCCGAGGAGGACGATGTCCGCGACGGCCTCGCGGCCTACCGGATCGCCGCCCACGCCGCCGACGTGGGCAACGAGCGGCCGGGCGCACGCGACTGGGACGACGCGCTTTCGGAGGCGCGGTACAACTTCGACTGGCGCGAGCAGTTCGACCTCGCGCTCGATCCGGATCGCGCCCGGTCGTTCCACGACCAGACCCTGCCCGGCGACAACTACAAGGAAGCCCGTTTCTGCTCGATGTGTGGCGCGGAGTTCTGTTCGATGCGGATCGACCAAGATGCGCGCGAGGATGGTGAGATGGAAACCATCGAGGGCGAGGACGGCACCGACCTCGAGGCCTCGCCGGCCGCCGCGGTCAACCGCCCGCCCGTGGGGACCCACCGGTCGGGCGACCTGCCGCCGATGGCCGATCACGAGGGCGACGTGCCGCTCGAGGAACCGAGCGACGACTGACCCTTCGGGGTCCGTTACAGTCACGGAGAATCGACAGTGTGCTTATCCGACGGACCGTGGTCGGTTCGGTATCGATGGCACCCCGACGACGGACCGTACTGGCGGCGGTATCGACTGCGACAGCGTCGGCAGTGGCCGGCTGTGCCGGCTTCCTCACCGACGAGACGAGCGACGACGGGGACGATCCGGCAGCCGCAACCGACGTCGCGACGGCGCTCGTCGAGGACCTCGCGGACGGGCGGTTCGAGCGCGCGAGCGAGCGGTTCCGGTCGGACCAGCGCTCGAGATACGGCGATCCCGGCCGCCTCGAGCGGCTCTGGCTGGCACTGACGACTACGAGCGGTTCGTTCGAGGAGATCCTCGAGACGGAAGTGACGGAGGGCCAGCAGCTACGTGCGGTCGAAGTGACCGCGGCGTTCGACGGCGGCGACCACGACTGTACCGTCGTCATTGACGGCGAGACGCGGGTGCGAAATTACGGGCTCAGCGACGAGTACGAGCGGCCGTCGTACGTCGATCCGGACGCGATAACGACGCAGTCGGTGTCCCTCTCGGTGCCCGACTGCTCGCTGCCGGGGACGGTGACGACGCCCGCAGCGGGCGACGGCGTTCCGGGAGTCGTCCTCGTCCACGACGACGGGCCGATGACGGCCGATACCCCGCGCGGGGGCACCAAGACGTTCGCCGATCTGGCCGAGGGACTCGCGATGGAGGGCGTCGCGACGCTGCGATACGACAAGCGGGTTCCGGCCTGTGAAGTCGCGCCCGAGGCGTACACGCTCGATCGCGTCACCGCCGACGACGCCGCGGTCGCGATCGAGCGACTCCGGAACGTCGACGGCGTCGATCCCGACCGGATCGTCGTCGCCGGACACGGACTCGGCGGCCGGGCAGCACCTCGAATCGCCGATCGGGACGGAAGTCTGGCCGGCGTCGTCGGGCTCGCACCGCCGGCACGGCCCTACCCCGAGTTCACCTTCTCGCAGCTCGAATACAAGGTCTCGGTCGGGAGCCACGAGTGGGCGGACCTGACGGCAACCTACGAGACCTGGGGCGACGAGATCGACCGAGTCCGGTCGGGCGAGTACGAACCCGCCGAGCGGCTCCTCGGCAAACCCGGCGCGTTCTGGGACAGCATCGGCGACTACGATCACCTCGGGGTCGCAGCGGCGACCGACCTTCCCGTCCTGCTGTGTCAGGGCGAACGGGACTTTCAGGTGTCCGTTGCCGACGACCTCGAGCAGTGGGACGATTCGTTCGCGGGCGCGACCACCGTCGAAACCTACGCGGACTGCAATCACCTGTTCATGCCCGGCGAGGGCGAGCCGGTGGCGGTCGCCTACGCCGTCCGGAACAACGTCGCCGAGGCGGTCGTCAACGACATCGCGACGTGGGTTCGCGAGTTGTAGCCGCCGTGGGTCCGAGGATTCATACGCCGCTCGCCCGACCCACGTCGTATGGAGACGACGCGAGTCTTGCAGGTCGACGCCTTCACCGACGAACCGCACACGGGGAACCCGGCGGGGGTCGTCCCTGACGCCGACGAACTCTCGGCCGACCAGATGCAGGGAATTGCCGCGGAGATGGCAGTCAGCGAGACCGCCTTCCTGCGCTCGAGCGAGACCGCCGACCGCCGGGTCCGGTATTTTACGCCGACGCAGGAGGTCGATCTCTGTGGCCACGCGACGATCGGGACGTTCGCACACCTCCACGACGAGGGGCTCGAGCCCGGGACGACGACCCTCGAGACGAACGTCGGCGTTCTCGAGATCGACCTCGCGGCCGACGGCACGGTCTGGATGCGACAGGACGACCCGACGATCCGAGAGGTCGACGTGGGCTACGACCGGGTGGCCGACGCGCTCGGGGTCGACCGGGCCGCGCTCGAGGGTGCGAGCGCGGACATTCCGCTCGCGGTCGCCTCGACCGGATTGCCGTTCCTGATCGTCCCGATCACGTACCTCTCGGACGTCGGGGACGCGGACCCCGACATGGCCGCGATCGAAGCGCTGACCGACGACGTCGACGCGACCGGCGTCTACCTCTTTACCTTCGACGCGCTCGAGCCCGAATCGACGCTGCATGGCCGCATGTTCGCGCCGGGAGCCGGCGTCCCGGAGGATCCGGTCACGGGCACCGCGAGCGGCGCCGTCGCCGCCTACCTCGATCGGTTCGGCGCGTTCGACGGCGATCTCCCGGACGAACTCCGGCTCGAGCAGGGCCACTACGTCGACCGGCCCGGCGCGGTCCGTGTGCGGCTCGCGGACGGCGTGCAAGTGGGGGGCCGCGGCGTGACCGTCCTCGACGGCTCGATCACCGTCCCCGCCGCCGACGAGGACGACATCCTCGAGGCCTGATTAGGCCAGCGGGTCGTCCGCGTCGTCGCCGGTTTCGTCCGCCGGCTCGGTATCGTCGTCGAGCCCCGTCGCGGACCGGTCGTTCGCGGGGCCATCGTCCGCGGACTCCGTCCTCGGATCGTCGGATGGGCTCGACGGCGGCGGGTTCGTCTCCGCAGTCGCCGGCTCCAGCTCCGAGGGCCGGTCCGTCTCGCCCTCGAGGCGGTCGGTCTCGTCGAAGGTCGTCGTTTGCCCGTCGCTCTCCAGCGCCCGAACGGCGCGTTTCGTCTCGGCGAGGTCGTCCTCGAGGTCCGAGAGCCGGTCGTCGAGTCCGTCCTGTACCTCGCTTGCGAGTTTGGTCGCGTCGAGTTGCCGGCCGGCGGCCCGACCCGCCGCACGGGGCAAGGTCACGAACAGCGCGTAGGTCTTGCCGAGTTGCCAGACGACGATCCCCGCGGCCGCGAACAGCAGGGTGATGATCGGATCCGCCTGCTCGATGGCGGACTCGGCGTTGCGCGGGTCGGTAAACAGCGTGGTGACCGCGGAGCCGAAGCCGGCGAGCAGCCCGGCACCGACGAGCGCCAGCCCGAGTACCAGCGACCCGACGGTGATTCCCCGATAGACGATCGTCCACTTGAACGAGTTACGAAGCCCCATAGCGATGACAGTCGCTGGAATCGTATAGTCGCTATGGGAAGACGATCGCCAGTACTGCTAAAGCGGCGGTTCCGACCGACCCAGTCAGGAGCGGACAGCGGCGACCGACGGAACCGTGCCGTAAATTACCTCGCGGCCGAGTTGCGATCCGGCGCGACTGTTCGCAACCTTCTTTATCGGTTCCAGCGAGTGACTCACTAGAGATGGCTGTACTCTGGCTGGACGAGATCAGTGCCGGCGACCTCGAGAAGGTCGGCGGTAAAGGTGCTTCTCTGGGCGAGCTGACGGGTGCGGGGCTGCCCGTTCCGCCGGGATTCGTCGTAACTGCCGGGACCTATCGATCGTTCATCGAAGAGGCCGAGATCGACGAAGAACTGTTCGCGGCCGTCGACGTCGACGTCGACGACTCGAGTGCGCTGGCCGAGGCCGCCGACCGCGCACAGGAACTCATCCTCGAAACGCCCTTCCCCGACGAGCTTCGCGCGGAGATACTCGAGAGCTACGGCGAGGTCGGCGACGGCGAAGCGTTCGTCGCGGTCCGGTCGTCGGCGACGGCCGAGGACCTGCCCGACGCCTCCTTCGCCGGTCAGCAGGAGACGTTCCTCAACGTCACCGAGGAGGACCTGCTCGACCGGGTTCGGGAGTGTTGGGCGTCGCTCTTTACCCAGCGGGCGATCTACTACCGTCAGGAGCAGGGCTTCGACCACTCGGCGGTCAACATCGCCGTCGTCGTCCAGCAGATGGTCGACGCCGAGAAGTCCGGCGTGATGTTTACGAGCCACCCCTCGACCGGTGAGCCGACGATGATCATCGAGGCCGCGTGGGGCCTCGGTGAGGCCGTCGTCTCCGGGGCGGTGTCACCGGACAACTACGTCGTCGAGCGCGAGGACCGCGACGTCGACGTCACCGTCGCCGAGAAGAAGGTCAAACACGAGAAAGACGAGGCGACCGGCGAGACCGTCGAGCGCGAGGTGCCACAGGACAAGCGCAACGAACGGGTCCTCGCCGACGACGAGATCGACGCGCTGATGGATCTCGGCGAGCGCGTCGAGGACCACTACGGCGAGCCCCAGGACGTCGAGTGGGCCATCGTCGGGGGCGACGTCTACATGCTCCAATCCCGGCCGATCACGACCATCGACGAGAGTTCCAGCAACGGAGCCGACGCGGCCGGCGGCGTCGACGCCGCGGCCGGACTGACCGACGGCAGCGGGAGCGTCCAGAGCGCCGAGGGCGCGAGTACCGGCGCGGACGCGAGCGGCTCGAGCGAGGTTCTGGTCGACGGACTCGGCTCGAGCCCGGGGACGGTCAGCGGTCCCGCGAAGATCGTCACCAAACTCGACGATCTGGCCAAGGTCGGCGAGGGCGACATCATCGTCACCGAGATGACGATGCCCGACATGGTGCCCGCGATGAAGCGGGCCTCGGGAATCATCACCGACGAGGGCGGCATGACCAGCCACGCCGCCATCGTCTCGCGCGAACTAGGCGTGCCCGCCATCGTCGGCACCACCAACGCCACGACCGTCTTGGAGGACGGGCAGGTCGTCACCCTCGACGGCGACAAGGGCTCGGTCCTCGAGGGCTCTGCGGTCGAACCCGAGGAGGAGACCGAACCGGTCGAGGAGGTCCGCCCGCAGTCGCCGGTCAAGCCGATGACCGCGACCGAGGTGAAGGTCAACGTCTCGATCCCGGAAGCGGCCGAACGCGCGGCCGCGACGGGTGCCGACGGCGTCGGCCTCCTTCGGACCGAACACATGATCCTCTCGCTGAACCAGACCCCCGAGAAGTTCATCGAGGAAAACGGCACCGACGCCTACACGAAGGAACTCGTCGAGGGCATCCGCGGCGTCGCCGACGAGTTCTACCCCCGACCCGTCCGCGTGCGCACCCTCGACGCCCCCACCGACGAGTTCCGTCAGCTCGAGGGCGGCGCCGACGAGCCCGAGGAACACAACCCGATGCTGGGCTACCGGGGCATCCGACGCTCGCTCGATCGTGCCGACGTGTTCGCCCACGAACTCGAGGCGTTCCGGCGGCTCTACGAGATGGGCTACGACAACGTCGAGATCATGCTGCCGCTGGTCAACGACGCCGAGGACGTCTATCGGGCCAAAGAGTGCATGAAAGAGGCCGGCATCGACCCCGAGAAACGCAAGTGGGGAGCGATGATCGAGACGCCCGCGGCCGCACTGTCGGTCGAGGAGTTGGCCGAGGCCGGCATCGACTTCGCCTCCTTCGGGACGAACGACCTGACCCAGTACACGCTCGCAGTCGACCGGAACAACGAGAACGTCGCCGACCGGTTCGACGAACTCCACCCCGCCGTCTTGCGCCTGATCGGCGACGTCATCGAGACCTGCCGCGAACACGGCGTCGACACGAGCATCTGCGGGCAGGCCGGCTCCAAGCCCGAGATGGTCACGTTCCTCGCCAAGGAGGGCATCACGTCGATCTCCGCGAACATCGACGCCGTCCGTGACGTCCAACACGAGGTCAAACGCGTCGAACAGAAGCTCCTGCTCGATTCGGTCCGCTAACGGCCCGTTCGTTTACGCTCTTTTTCGGTCACCCGCGCCTCGAGTAGTCTCCAGTAGCTCCGTCGCAGTCCCCGATGGCCGCCGTCACCACGAGTACGCCTGTCCCGCGAAGACGAGGAAGCCGAGGCCGACGCCGGGGGCCGCGACCGCGATCGCCGGGCCGAGCCAGCTCGGGGGCCAGTGGGACGGCCGGTGACCGATAGCCTGTGGCCGGGGAAAGGCCCATGCCGACGGCCGCCCTCCGTTCGAGCATGAGCGATCGCTCGGACGAGGTGACCGAGAGTCGGGATCCCGCCGCCACCGACGACCTCCTCGAGGAGACGGACCGACTGCTCTCGGACTCGGGCACTGACGTCGGCGACGCGGGGACGGCAGCCGACGCCGCCGGGAGCGAGCCGGCAGCCCCGATCGACGACCCGCTGGGCGACTCGTCGCTCGGTCCCAGCACCGGGACCGACCGCGACGCCGAACAGGCGGCCGACGACGGCGACGACTCGCGGTCGTGGCTCGCGCCGATCACGTCGCGGCTCTCGCTGGGTCGATACTTCTCGCCGAAGGAGTACCTCGCACTCGTGGCATTGCTGGGGGTCGGTCTGGTGGGCGGTTCGACCGTGCTGCCCGTCGCCGGCCGACTGATCGGGATGTTCGGCGTCGCCTTCCTCGTCGGCCTCGTCGCGTCGAAGCGGCGCTATCTCGAGGTGGGAATCGCCGGCGTCTCAGTCGGGGGTATCGCCGCGGTGTTGAACAACGCCGTTCTCGCAGCGGTCGGCTCGGGCCAGTCGCTGGTCGCCGTCGGCGCGACCGTTGGGTTGCTCGCGGCCGTCGTCGGCTACTACTTCGGTCGCGACCTGCGCGACGGACTCGCACGAGATATCTAACCGTTCGTCGTCAGCTCCCAGCCGCGTTCGGTCCGTCGAACCACGCCGTTGTCGGCCATCACCTCGAGGAGTTCGGCGACGACCTCCCGCGGGGCGTCGATGTCGTCGCTGAGTTCGCCGACTGACTTGGGTTCGGTCCGGATGCTCGCGAGCAGGTCTGCGTAGATCCGGCTCTCCGGGCCGGCGCCGACGGTTTCCGACACGTGATCGAGGACCTCACAGAGCTGGCCCTGCACCCAGCGCTGGGCCAGCGACAGTTCGTTCTCCAGTTGTTCGAGATCCTCCAGCGCCGCGAGCAGCTCGTCGAGGTCGTCCGTGTCGTCCCAGGAGACGTCCATCGAGAGGTGTCGACAGGTCGTGATATCGAAGCTACTGTTGGCGGGATACGCGCTCTTGCTGGCGAAGCCGTACGGGGAGACGTTCACTTCCAGCCGGACGTTCCGAGCGATATGAAAGTACTTTCGCCGCTGGTCGTCGACCCGGCTCTCGACTAACCCCGCTTCCTCGAGTTTCCGCAGGTGTTCGATGACCGCCTTGGGACTTACGCCGATGTACTCCGAAATCTCGGTTACGTAACACGGTTTGCGGGCGAGCAACCGAAGGATCCGTCTCCGGTTTTCGTTCCCGAGTAAGTCCAACAACGCGGCGGAATCCATCGAGCGTGGGTAAGTGGTCACCGCTGAAAAGCGTGTCTGCTTGCCGGATCCGCGACGGCGAGCGGCTCAGGCGGAGCGACGACGCTCAGTCGTCGGAATCCGTCGACTTCGAACCGCTTGCGGACTCGCCGTTGGCTCCTTTGTCAGGAGTCTCCCCCGAACCGGACGCCGGTGGGGTCGTTTCGGGTGGTCCACCGCCGTCGCCGTTCCCGGCGGACTGACCGCCGGACCCGTTCGCAGTCGCGTTCCCGGCGGAGCCGGCGTTATCCGGTCCGTTTCCCGGTGACTCCTTGCCCGGGTCGGCCGCCGGACCGTCCGAACCGCCACGGTCGCCCGGCGGGCCGGCATCGTCCGGCGGGCCACCGCCGTTGGCTAGCCCGCGAGCGACGCCGCGGACGCCGGGCCCACCGCGTTCCGCCGCGCTCTGTCGAGCCGCAGAAGCGTTTCCGCGGAGATCAGCGAGGCGGTCCGCCGCGACGCCAGCCTCGGTGGCGTGGCGTTCGGTCCGTTCGATCGACCGCTCGAGGCTGGCGAGTTCGACCGTCAGCTTCGCCATCCGGGACCGATAGGCACCCTTCGTGATGGTGCCGTTCTCGTAGTCGGCCTCGAGGCGATCGCGTTCGGCCTCGAGGTCGGCCAACCGCGACTCGAGGTCGGCCGTCCGGTCGGTAAGCAACCGGCTCTCGTTGGCCGCGTTCTCGAGGGCGGCTTCGAACTGCTCGGAATCGACTGTGCTTTCCGTATCGGCCGCGCTCGCCTGCAGAAGCGTTCCGACGGAGGCGTTCCCCGCTACCGACTCGTTCTGGCCAGCGGCGGGCTCGGCGAACGGACTCACGACGGCACCGCTCGCAAGCGGCGCGACCGTGAGGCCGACTGCGAGGGCCACCAGGAGGGCGACCGACCGAGTGGTTGTCATCGTGTGTGTTGTCTGCGGGAACATAGTAAAAAGACGGACCTTCGTTCGGACCGTTTTATCGATCTCATCGTCGGTCGAGGTACCGTTTGAGCGTTCAAGGCGGGCGGAGTTGTCGTCGTTTCCGGTCGACCGTCGCCGCCGATCGGGTCTCACGAACGGTTCGGTCACCAACCGTTCGAACCGTTTCACGGACCGCGGAACCGTCGGCGGTAGCGTCGACGTTCCCTACCGGACCGCCGAGCGGCCGCGACCCGGAACCGAATCATGCCTCACCGACGGACCGGTCTGTTAGCGCGTCGATTTAAACCTGTCCGAAAAGGGTTATATCGGTGCGTCCCCTGTCACCAAACACCATGTTCGAGGTGTTCTCGCGGAGCTACTATCTCGGACGACTCTACGTGACTCCCACGGAGGGCGATCACGCACTCATGCACAGCGAGCAACACGAGCGGCTCAACGAGGAGGTCTACGCCAGCGGCGACGGCCTCGAGCGGCTCGATACCCCGCTCGTAATGAAACTCGAGTCGCGACACTTCGCGGTCCACGGGGGCGAGAACGTCCCGACGAACACGCTCGCGCTCCCCGAGTCGATGCTCGAGGGGACCGATATCAGGAACCCGCCGTCGCTCCGGGAGGTGTTTCTCGCCCGGCGCGACTGCGCCCGTCGGTTGCTCGAGTTCGCCGGCGGCTGGCAACCCGACCCGGCCGGCACGGACCTGTCCAACGCCGGAACCTAGAAGTAGGCTCGCTTCCCGTTTTCCGCCGAATGATCGACGAGCTGCTCGGCCGTGCGTCGCTCAAAGAGCGCATCGAGGACCTCGAGGACGAAAACGAGCGGTTACGGGAGCGCTACGAGGCCGAGTCCGACCGCCGGGCCGAGGCGGCCACGGCGAGACAGGAGGCCGAACAGCGGGTCAACCGTCTCGAGGACCGGATCGCCCAACTCGAGGGCGAACTCGAGCAGGTCGACGACGCCGACGACGGCGTCGCCGTCCGTCGCCGGACACAGGTCCGGGGACGACGTCTCGAGGCGATCCTCGACCGACTGGACTCGTTCCGGACGGGGCCGGAGGGCGCGTTGACCGTCGCGGTCGATGAGTCTGGGTTACCCGAATCGGTCCGGTCGACCCTCGAGGAGCCGCTCGGCGACCGAGTTGCGCTGCTCGAGGACGCCGCGCCGTGTCTGTGCTGTGTCGACGACGACGGCCTGATCGCGGTGGCCCTGTCGCCGCCGGTCGAGCCGACGCTCGAGCCGACGTGGGACGACGGGTTCGCCATCGACCGCGAGACCTTCCTGCCGACCGGCCGCCACGCCCTCGCGCTGGTCCGGACGGACCTGTTCGCGCTCGGGGTTTACGATGGCAACGAGCGGATCGACTACCGCGGGTTCGAAAGCGACGTCAAGGGCACCCACTCGAAGGGCGGGTTCTCACAGGCCCGGTTCGAACGGATCCGTGACGAACAGATCGACGACCACCTCGAGCGCTGTCGCGAGGCCGTCGCGACACGCCGTGGCGACGTGGATCGACTGTTCGTCGTCGGCCAGCGCGGCGTCGTCGACACGCTCGTCGCTGAAGTCGGCCTCGAGCCGGCGGGAACCGCCGCGGTCGACGCGACCGGCGATCCCGAATCCGCGCTCGAGGACGCCTATCGGTCGTTCTGGACGACGGAACTGCGAGTCCTCTAGTAGCCGCCGCCGTCCTGCGGGTTACCGGAAACCGGTGACAATAGTACGTCTGGGTCAGTAGCCGCCGCCGTCCTCGAAGCAGCGGCCACAGCGGTTCGCGTCGTCGGCCTGTTCGACGGGGATCAGTCGGAGATCCTCGTGGGCGACGTGGGCGGTCGCGCCACAAGTCGTCTGAAAGTCCGAACGACCGTGTTCGTGCTTGTGGATCTTGTTCGTCGTCTCGTTGAGGACACCATTCATGTCACATGGTGCCACGCCGCACGGTCATAAGTCTACCGACCGTTGCTGATCGATCGATCGATCCGGGAACCGAAACGGTGGGTCCGTGAACGGGACCGTGACCGAAAGAAGGGCTTACGGGGGCGACCGCCGGACCGCCCCGATGCCGATTCCGATCGCACCACTTTAATCACCACCCGTCTAGGTCCCGATATGCGCGTCGCAATTCTTGCCCACGAACAGTTTCCCGACCGAGCCAAGACCGCGCTCGGGGTTCTCCGATACGCCGACCACGACATCATCGCCGTCCTCGACCGTGACAGCGCCGGCCGACGAGTGTCGGACTTCGTTCCGGACGTCCAGGACGCACCGATCGTCGAAGGCATGGACGACCTCGAGGCCGACGCCGTCGACGCCTTACTGATCGGGATCGCACCGATCGGCGGCGATCTCGAGGAAAGCTGGCGTGACGATATTCGAGTCGCGCTCGAGAACGGCTATGACGTGATCTCGGGGCTGCACTCTTTCCTGTCCGATGACGAGGAGTTCGCCCGATTGGCGGCGGAAAACGACTGCGAACTGCGCGACGTCCGGAAGCCGCCCGAGGGCCTCACGGTGGCCGAGGGCGTCGCCGACGAGGTCGACGCCGAAGTGATCCTCACCGTCGGCACGGACTGTTCGGTCGGCAAGATGACGACGACGATGGAGTTGGCCCGGGACGCCCGCGCGGCCGGCCACGACGCCGCCGTCGTCCCGACCGGCCAGACCGGCATCATGATCGAGGGCTGGGGCACCCCGATCGACCGCGTCGTCAGCGACTTCACCGCCGGCGCGGTCGAGGAGATGATCCTCGAGATCGGCGACGACCACGACTACCTCTTCGTCGAGGGGCAGGGCAGCATCGTCCATCCGGCGTACTCGCCGGTCACGCTCGGCATTCTCCACGGTTCGATGGCCGATAAACTCGTCCTCTGTCACGAGGCCGGCCGGGAGGCGATCCACGGCTACGAGTCGTTCGCGCTGCCGTCGATCCCGACGTACATCGACCTCTACGAGAGCGTCGCCGCGCCGGTCGCGGACGGGCAGGTCGTCGCCGGCGCGCTCAACACGTCCGGGCTGGCGGACGACGCGGCCGCCAGCGACGCAGTCGCCGAATACGCCGACGCCCTCGGCGCGCCGGCCGACGACGTCATCCGGTTCGGAACCGACGACGTCCTCGAGGCGCTGCTATGAGCCTCGAGACATCGTTCGAGCGGCGCTCGCTGCCGCTGGAGTACCCGTTCGGAATCTCCCGCGGCACGACGACCGAGACCGAGGTCGTCTACGTCCGGATCGAGGACGACGACGGGACGACCGGTCTCGGGGCCGCCGCCCCGTCGACACACTACGGCGAGACCGCGGCCACCGTTGCGGCCGTCCTGCCCGACCTGCTCGCAGTCGTCGAATCGGTCGGCGATCCCCACCAACTCGAGCGGATCGAACGCCGCATGCGCGAGACGGTCCGGAAGAACCCGGCCGCCCGCGCCGCAGTGAGCATCGCGCTCCACGACCTCGTCACGAAGCGACTCGAGGTGCCCCTCTATCGCTACTGGGGACTCGACCCGGCCGAGACGCTCTCGACCTCGTACACGATCGGGCTCGACGACACGGATCGGATGCGGGAGAAGACCGAGACGGCCCTCGAGCGCGGGTTCGACACCCTGAAGGTCAAACTCGGGACCGACCGCGACCTCGAGATCGTCCGGACGATTCGATCGGTCGCACCCGACGTGCGGCTGTTCGTCGACGCCAACGAGGCCTGGACCCCCCGCGAGGCGGTCCGAAAGATCGACCGGCTCGCCGAGTTCGACCTCGCGTTCGTCGAGCAGCCGGTCGCCGCCGAGGACCCCGAAGGGCTGCAGTTCGTCTCCGAGCGCTCGGCGCTGCCGATCGCCGCCGACGAGTCCTGTCGAACGCTCGCGGACATCCCCCGTATCGCGGACCGCTGTGACATCGCGAACCTGAAACTGATGAAATGCGGCGGCCTCCGGGAGGCCAGACGACTGATCAGCGCCGCCCGGGCCCACGGCCTCGAGGTCATGTGTGGCTGTATGAACGAGTCGAACGCCTCGATCGCCGCGGCCTGTCACCTCGCGCCGTTGCTCGACTACGCCGACCTCGACGGCTCGCTGTTGCTCGCCGACGACCCCGTCGACGGCGTCCCCCTTGCGGACGGTCGGATCGACCTCGCCGCCCTCGAGCGGTCCGGGACGGGTGCCGGCTTCGGTTCGTCCTGATCACGGGACCGTCCCGCCGACGGCCGGACCGTCCCCGAATCGGCAGCGGCGCTCCTTCGATGGCACCCAGCCGGACCGGCGGCTGCGTTCGCTCGATGGTCCATCACCGGAAAATGAACGTACAATTAGGGTGTTTGCGTTCCGAGTCGGACAGTGGCAAGCAAGCGGTATCGAGAGTAAGACTGCGACGCATGCCCATCGATCCGGCCACTGCCGGTTCGCGTCCGGACCGACATCGCCCACTCGGTCGCCGACGGCGAAGCCGTCCTCGAGTCAGCGTTCAACTGCGCGCATCACACCACTGTCGGCGACTGTCTGGACAACTCCCAACGGGGTTTCATACCGATCGTCGGTGTGGAACGTGTGGTATGTCCGATAGCGACGACGATCGAACCGTGTCCCGACGAACGCTCCTGCGGGCCTCGGCCGGAACGGCCGCACTCTCGGCCATCGGGAGCGCCCGCGCCGACGACGGCAACGAGCGGGACGACCTCGCCCGACGGTTCGATCGTGACTGTCCCGACGCGACGATCGAGCCCAGTATGGCCCACTGCGAGGGTGCGAGCATGGAGGGGTGTGCGGACGACCACCCGAGGACGGTCGCCCTGCAGTCCGCGGTCGCGGACGCCCTCGAGCGCCGGTACCCGGACGTCGATGCACTGCTCGAGGCGGGCTACAAACCGTACTTCGATACGCTCGAGACCGGCGACGACAGCTGGTCGCACTGGCTCAACCCGGCGTTCATCGGCGACGGCGACCTCCTCGAACCCGAGCGACCGGAATCGGTGCTGGTCGACAACGAAACGTGGCGCTCGATCGGCGTCATGTTCATCGCGACGCAGGACGGCACGGCCGTCGCGCCGCCGGCGGTGTACGGCGAGGACGCCGAACTGTGTTCGCCGTGGCACGCCCACACCGGCCTCCCCGGTCGGTTCGCGTGGTGGTTCTACCGGCAGACCTACGAGGGAGCGGCCGCGGACGGCGACCTCGAGTTCCCCTGTCGGACCCCCTGTATGCTCCACGTCTGGACCGTCGACCATCCCGAGAGCGTCTACGCCCACGACGCGCCGCCCCGGGAGGACCGCGACGTCGACCCCGCCGACGAACCGACGTTCGACACCGACGCGGTTCCCGGCGAGGACGACCTCGGCTGGGCGGCGCTCCCGGAGGCTGTCGTCCCCGACGAACTACCCGCCGATCTCGCCCCGTTCGACCCGTCCGGATTCGACCCGTTCGGCATCGATTTGGGGCTGTGATCACTCCGGAACGACTCGCGGAACGTCACTCGAGCCAGCCCTCGATCGCGGCCGCGACCCGAACGGCCGCCGCGTCGGGGCCGCAGCGGTCGGTATCGATCTCGAGGGCGGCGTCGGGCGCGTCGAACTCCCGGTAGACCACGTGGACGCCCCGTTCGTCGATCGAGTCGGGACGAGCGCGATTGCGCTCGAGGCAGGTCTCGAGGCTCGCGGTCAGGCGGACGAACCGGACATCGCCAAGCGTCCGAAACCGGGTCTGCCAGGGTCGCCGATAGAACGTCCCATCGACCAGCGTCACGCCCGTCGCGGGCGCGTCGGCGACCCGCTCGGCCAACTGCTCGTCGGTCCGACTCGAGAAGTCGTCGGAGTGGACGGTCCGGACGGGAATCGAGCGCGTCTCGAGGCGGTCCCGAACGCGGGCCGTCACGGTTGACTTGCCCGTGCCCGGCGGCCCGCAGATGACGACGATCACGGTCCCCGGTAGCCGCCGAAGGGATACGAACCCCGGGGATCGACCACGGACTAGTGGTCGTCGGTATCGCCTTCGCGCTCCGTGACACCGTTCGCGATCGTCCCGTCGCATATTCCCGGTTCCCAACCTCGCGAAGTGGACGCGGCGATCGGGCCGTTCATCCGCCGGGAGACCGGTCGTGGAGCCGACGCGGACCGGGAGTGATCAGCGGTCCTCGCCGGCGGTCACGTCGAACGGTCCCTCGTCGGGATCCTTCTGGGGGACGAACGGACCGACCGACGCGGTCCGGCGGGTAATGGTCGTGATCCGGAGGATGTAGGAGACCAGCAGGGACAGCGGCGAGAGGACGACGACGATCAGGACGGCGACGACGTAGGGGAGCGCAACGACGCTGAGACTCGGCCCGGCGAAGTCGGCGTAGAGGAGGCCGACGACGATCGCCGACAGGATCGACGGGACGCCGCAGTAGATCGTCAGCTGCGAGAACCGGGTCAGTTCCCGCTGCAGGTAGGTCGTCTTGAACTGCTCGCGGGCCACCCTGAACAGTTTCAACGTGCCGATCAGGTCGTCGAACTGCTCTTTCGCCGTCGGCGACAGCGACTCGTGGTAGTCGTTGCGCAACTGGGTCGCGACGTACAGCTGCCAGGCCTCGTCGTAGTTGATTGCCGCCCAGACGGCCGCAAAGGTGTCGGCGTCGGAGTCCGAGCGCTCGAGCGTCTCGTCGACCCGGTCGGCCCGCTCCCTGACGCTGTTTGTGTACCGAACGACCGTCTCCCGCACCTCGTCGTCGTGATCGGCGACGATGTCGGCGAGTTCGGCCGCGTCGCGTCGGACCGACTCGATGAGCAGTTCGAGGACACTCATGGGCGCGGTCGGCGTCGCGGAAACGGCCGCCGTCTCGGCGACGTCCTCGCGGAACGCCACGACGCCCTCGAATCGGTCGCGGGCCTTCCCCGCCGCGCCGAACTCCTGGGAGAGGATGAGCTGGTTGACCGAGACGACGAGCGTCACCAGCGAGAACGTGCCCGCGATCATGCCGCTTGCCACGCTCGTCACGGAACTCCCGTTGACGAAGTTGATCACGCCGAGTTCGTACAGGCCGACGATAAGCGCGAAGATGACCGCCGAGAGCAACGCCGCGACGACCAATCGGTTCCCCTGAATCAGCACCCACTCGTGGAACCGCGTCAGCGGCCCCTCCGGCCCGCCCACGTCGGCCCCGTAGGACTCGAGCGTCTCGTCGGTCTCGGAGGACATGGCGACACGTTCAATCGACCCGACAATAAGGGCCTGCGTTGCATACACCGCCGAGCGCTGTCGCTTCAGGGCCTACACTGAAATGCGTCGGCGGTGTTCCCGAAGACATGCTCGGCACCGGAATCGACTCGCGGACGACGGGCAGGTCCCGATGACGCGCTCGGAGACGACGAGCAGACGACGACTGCTCGCGTCGCTCGGCGTCGGGATGGCGACCGCGGCCGCCGGCTGTACCGGCAGCGACGCGCTCGGCGGCGACCCCAGCTACGAGAGCGGTAACGTCGGCCCGATAAACGCCAGCAACGCCTCGAGCAGGAACGCAAGCGAGATGTCCACGGCCTCGTCACTGGCCCAACAGCAACCGACCAACTCGGTGACGCCGCTCGATTCCCTCGAGCTGGTCGAACACGAGTTCGTCCTCGAGGACGGCTACCTCGGCTCGACGGTGCAAGGAACCGTGACCAACACGGGAGCGGACCGGCTCCAGATCGTCGAGGTCCGGACCCGAATTTACAACGCCGCCGGCAACCTCCTCGGCCGGTATCTCGCCAGCACCGGCGACCTCGGGGCCGGCGACGCCTGGGAGTTTCAGGTCGTCGTCCTCGAGGCTCCCAGCGACGTGGCCGACTACGACATCACGGTACTCGGAACGCCCTCGTGACCGGCGTCGGAACCGGCGATCGAGACCATCGTTCCCCCGATCCGCGGCGTCAGTCCCGCGTCCCTGCGACCAGTTCGTCGACGACGCCGTCGTAGACTACGTCGGACTCGACGGCGAGGGCGTAGGCCGGTCGCCCCTTCCCCGTCGGCGACGTCTCCGCGGGCGGGACCTCCTCGACTAACTCCTCCTCCTCGAGCCGGTAGAGCGATCGGATGACGTCGGCCTCGGAGATCGTCCCGACGACTTCCGTATCGACATCCGAGAGCCGCTGTTTGCAGTGCCGTCTCACGTCGTGGGTCTGAACCGGCGTCTCCCCCTCGCCAGCGAGATCGGCGAGCCCCAGCAGGACGGCCTGATTGGTCAGGGAAATCGAGTCGAACCGCGAGACGTTGCTCATACTACCCCTTGACCGTGAACAATGGTAACAGTTTCTCCCGACTACAGCAGCGGAGACCGAGCGTCGGCTCGAGACGCTCGCGGTCGCTGTGACGCAGTCGATCCGTCGGTGGCTCAGGCGCTCTCTTCGTCCTGCAGTTCCGCGAGTTCGGCCTCGACCTCGTCCTGGTCCTCGCCTTCGAGGTCGGTCAGCTCCGCCTCGTCGGCCTCGCCGGTCTGCTCGGGCGCCGACTCCGCGTCGTCGGCACCGACGTCGGATTTCAGCGTCTCGAGTTCGGCCTCGACGCCGCTGTCGGTCGAGAGCTGCTCGAGTTCGCGGTCGATGTTGTCCTTGTCCGAGAGGACGTCGTCGAACGCGCCCGACTCGTGGAGTTCGTCCATCGCGGCGGCCCGGGCCTCCATGTCCTCGGTCTGTTCCTCGGCACGTTCGATGGCGCGGCCGACGTCCTCGAACTCCTCGCCGGTCGCGGTCATCGCTTCCGATACCGTGGAGCTTGCCTTGGCGGCCTCGTGGCGGGCCTTCATCGTCTCCTTTTTCGTGCGGAACTCCTCGATGCGGCTCTGGAGTTCGTTTTTCTGGTCGATCAGCCGGTCCTGCTGGTTCTGCAGGTCCGAGATCTGGCGCTCCAGATCCTCGATCTGGTTCATCTTCGTCTTCTTCTTCTCGAGGGCGCGTCGCGCCAGATCCTCCCGACCCTGCTGGACCGCAGTGCGGGCCTGATCGTTGTGTTTCTCGACGTTCTCCTCGAGGCGGCGTTTCTGCATCTCGAGGCGCTTTTTCTGCGTGGTGAGATCGGCGATGCCGCGTTTGACCTGCTGGAGCTGGTCACGCATCTGCTCGTAGGAGTAGTCGAGCGTCTCGGTCGGATCCTCGGCCCGGTTGAGCACCGAGTTGAGTTTCGACCGGATGACGTAGGAAGCCCGAGAGAGGATGCCCATACTCGCTACGTATTGCTCGCGGGCCTTAAAAATGTCACTTCAGGAATATCCAATGTTCGCGAGCGCGGGGCCGGTGGCGGAACACACCGCGGACTAGCGGTCGGTCTCGACCGATCGGACGGCAAGCGAGTCGTCGACGACGATCGTCGCCGTGCCGGCGTCGCCCGCAACCTCGAGGTGGATCCGGACTGGGTCCCGGGACTCGACCCTGGTCGTCGGCGCGGGGAGTTCCCAGTCCGGACGCTCGAGGTCGATTCCGACGTCGGAAAGCGCCGCGGCGACGCGACCGTCACTCAGCAGCGCCGAGAGCGGCTCCACGCCGACGAGAAACGTACAGGTGTCACACGTGATCTCGACGATGTCCTCGCCTTCGCGTTCGAGACGCAGGTCGGCGGTCGTCGTCCCGGCACAGAAGGGACACTGACCGGTGCGGGCCAGTCCGACGTGAAAGCGGGCACGACGTGCGGTTTCGCGTGCGACGTCGTCCGCGCTCCGTCCGGCGAAGCCGTTCGCCGGGAACGGATAGGTGAAGCCGGACCACTCCTCGCAGGCCGAACACGCGACGGTGACGAACCCCCGTTCGTACCGTAGGACCGCCCCCGTACCGCAATCCGGGCACTCGGAGTCGATCGGCGTCGGCTCGGACGGTGTCCAGTCCCTGACTCCTTCGGCCGGCCGGTGAGCGAGGACGGCACGGTACAGCGCCGTCACGGCCGCCGTCGGGACGTAGCCGTCCTCGACCTTGCGGACGTAGACGCCCCGGAGCTTGTCGAGGTGGTAGTTGAACTTTCCGCTGTCGCGCATGCCCACCGCATCCATCAGCTCCGCGTACGACCGCGGCTCCGTGTAGACCGCGTGCCAGTCCTCGAGCAAGGCGAGCAGGATCTCGAGGCGGATCTCGTGACCGAGCAGGGAGAAGGCGTCCCGAACCGCGGCCGCCGACTCGTCGTCCGGACTCATGTCCCGACGTTGTCTCGACGCCCCATTGACCGTTCCGGCTGTGCCGCCGAAACCTGCCGTGACAACCGCCCTCGTGAATTTCAGTTCACAAAGTGATTACGTGTTCTCGGCACCACCATTACCCCATGACAGAGGGGATCCGAACCGCCGAATCGACGACGATCGCCGCGCGAGTCCGGCGTCGGCTGCGATCGTTCGAACCGCTGTACCTGGCCCTGCTCGGTCTGCTGGCGGTTCCCAGCTACGTCTTCGACTCGCTGGCCGTCCTCGAGGTCTTCGAACTCTTCTTCCTCTTTTTCCTCTGGCCGTTCGTCTCGCCGCTGTTGGATCTGGTGCTGCGACGCGGGGCCGACGAGGAGCGCGCGGAGCCGACCGACTGGCTCCACATGGGGAACTGGCGGGCGTACGCGGCGTGGTTCCTGACGATGCCGCTGACGTTCGTCAATCCGCTCGTACTGGCACAGGACCTCTCGCAGTGGCTCGGCACCGGCGTGGCGTTCGTCCGCCACCGCGGTGCGTTCCCCGACCCCGAGAACTACGACCAGCAAACCGCCTACCGGCTCCCGTTCGACGGGACCTGGACCGTCGTCAACGGCAGCTACGACCACGATTACTCCCACTCGTGGCTCCCTGCCACCCAGCGATACGCCTACGACTTCGTGATCACCGACGCGGACGGCCATACTGCCCCCACCGAGTCCGGGTCGGCAGTGGACTCGTACTACTGCTACGACGAGCCGATCCTCGCTCCCGCTGACGGGGTCGTCGTCGACGTCTTCGACACCGACTTCGAGTCCCCCCGCGGCGGCGGCCTCTCCCATCCGCTAAAGCGGGACATCCGCGGGTGCTACGTCGTGATCCAGCACGCCTCCGACGAGTACAGCTGTCTCGCCCATCTGGTCCCCGGCAGCCTGACGGTCTCCCCCGGAGACCGCGTCGAGCGCGGGCAGGAGGTCGGTCGCTGTGGCCACTCCGGGAACTCCTCGGAACCGCACCTCCACTTCCAGCTGCAGGACCACCCCCGCTTCGAACTCGCGGCGGGGCTCCCGATCGCCTTCGACGCCGTCGACGCCGAGTGGCCGGGCGCGAAGGCGGCGATCGACGAGCCCCGATCCGGCGGGGCCGGCGACGCCACCACCGACCCGCTCGAGGACGCCACCGACGTCGACCGCACGTATCTCACGGCCGGCCAACGCGTCGCACACGTCGCGGGGGCCGACGAGCCGACCGACGGGTCCGCGAGTCCAGAGCGGGAAACGATCGAGAGCACGGCCGAGAGCGACGCAGGGCAATCGGCCGGGAGCGACGGGCGACTCGCCGCGGTGCGACGCGCCGCGTTCGGGACCTGCGTCGGCGGCGCCGTCGCCGTTCTGGGGCCGATCGTCGTTTCACGGACCGCCGTCGCGCTCCTGCTGGGCGCCGGGGTCGCGCTCGCGGCGGGCTGGCACGGCTGGGTCGCGGTCCGACGGACCGCCGCCGAGCGCCGTCCCGGCGGCCTCGGTCTCGCGATCGGCCTCGGACTCGTCGCCGCGGCCGTCCGCGCTACCGGGACCGGAGCGTCCCTCGAGGTCGGAACCCAGGCGCTCGGCGGCCTCGCCCTCCTCGCCGGCTTCGCCGCCTACGCCGCCCTCGGCGAGTACGAACGCCACCGCTTGCGCGAGTTGTTCCCCGCCTCGTGGGCCCGGTCCTGACCCCATCTCGGGCCCCCGACTCGTGGCCGCCGACGCCGGGGATTGATGAGCGCCGGTTCGGAACGAGCCACCATGAGCGACGTCCTGATCCCCGGCGGTCGCGACGTCCGGGGGACGCTCGAGGAACCGACCGACGAGCCGCGGGCGATCGTCGTCGCCTGCCCGCCCCACCCCCAGCAGGGCGGCTCGCGGAGCGACCGACGGCTCCGCGCCGTCTCGGACGCGGTCGTCGAGGCCGGCATCGCCTGCCTGCGGTTCGATTACGGTTTGTGGGACGAGGGCTACGGCGAACGGGAAGACGTTCGCAACGCCGTCCGGTGGGCCCGCGAAGAGTACGACGGCGGCGACGACCGCCCGGTCGGTCTCTTCGGCTACAGCTTCGGCGCGTCGCTCGCCCTGCTCGCCGCGGCCGACGCCGACCCCGACGCGGTCGCCGTCCTCGCGCCGACCGCGCGACTCGCAGACGACCTCGACGCGCTCGCGGCGCTCGAGTCGCTCGAGGCGCCGCTCCGCGTCTGTTACGGCGAGCGCGACACCACCGTCGACTGGGAGCCGATCGTCGAGCGGGCCGAGGAGCGCGGCGACGAGACGGCGGCGTTCGCCGGCGATCACTTCTTCCTCGGCGCGCACGACGAGATCGCGACGGCGGTCGCGTCGTTCTTCGAACGGGCGCTGTGTGCATCGGCCTGAGGACCGACCGGTCGGCGTCGCGGACCGTCTCGAGCCGGCGTCAGTCACCCCAGTGCGTGAAACCGCTTTTCGTCGCGCCCCGAGAAGCCGTCACTGTGACCGCGGCACCGACTCGTGACCGAAGCCCGTGTGACCGCGTGCAGCGATGACCGGCGACGGCGCCGCGTCCGTCCGCCGGGCCGAGACGTGGACCGAACTCCAGCGGCTGGTCTCTCAGGAGATGTGGATGGGCGACATCGGCCGCCACCGCTCCCCCTACGTGTTCCGCGGGGTCCCGGACGAGGCGTTCAGCCTCGAGACGTCGATCGGCCGCTTCGTCGGCGACTCCGGACGGTGGCACCTCGAACCCCTCTTACTCCGGAACTTCGCCCAGTACGCCGAGGGCGAAATCGACGAACTCCGGTCGGTCTGGCACCTGCTCTCGATCGCCCAACACTACGGGCTGCCGACGCGGCTGCTCGACTGGTCGTTCTCGCCGCTGGTGGCGGCCTACTTCGCCACGGTCACCGGCGACACCGCCCACGACGGCGCGATCTGGGCCGTCGACTACCGGAAACTCCACGCCGAACTGCCCGACCGCTACCAGGCGGTCCTCGAGACGACCGAGACGCACATGCTCGACACCCACCTGCTCTCGAACGCGACCCTCGAGTACGACCTGCGGGAGGCCGCCGGCGACGGACCCGGGCCGGCCCGGAACCTCAACGACGTCTCCCGCGTGAACGAACTCTGGCAGGAGCTGTGGGCGCCCGAAACCGAGCGCGACGACGAGTACGTCATGTTCTTCCGGCCGCCCGCGATCGACGACCGCATCGTCAACCAGTCGGCCGTCTTCTCCTTTCAGTCGGATCCTCGGATCGTTCTGGACCGGTGGCTCGAGGACCGCCCGGACTGCTACCGGAAGATCGTCATCCCGGGCGAGCGCAAACTCGAGTTCCGCGACAAACTCGACCAGTTGAACGTCAACCACCGGACGCTGTTCCCCGGCCTCGGGGGGCTGGCGACGTGGCTCACGCAGTACTATCAGCCACAGGCAAAGGAGTAAGCCGAGGAGACAGAAATATCCAATTGCGATAGGAACTCCATTATATACGATATCCGCAGTTTTTTCTATTCCCTCAGTAATCATAATCAATATGGGGAAAGATACCAGACGACCCCTACCTGACAAAATCGAAACACTCGGGTTAATTCTATGTAGTATAATAATCATCGCGTTAGCTGTTCAAGCCATTGACAACCCAATTAGCGTGCGTGGGTTCGGACAAATCGTCGGCATTAGCATGATCTATCTCTTGGTTGTCTGGTGGTTGTATGCCAAACCAGTCTCTAGCTTGACTGTCTCTGATTTATGGCTTGGGATAGTCTTATTCTTTATTTCATCTTGTATTATAATAGCAGCCGCACTTGTTAACTTACCAATTAAACAAGACCAAATATTTAGATTTGTTGTAATTTCAATGGTAGTTTTATTATGGTCGCTTGTACTTATTTTTAGTGCAGTAGTTAGTAGATATTATGAGGAGAGGTGATTTATCAGATAGGTATAGAATAACTGTTAAAGCGGGTTCGAAGGAACGTTCTCAATTTCGTCCAGAACCCACCGCATCGCGTTTGTATTCGGCGTATTCGGTTCTTCTCCCTTGTATAGACAGACTAGACAAGCGAGACAGTCTGCCTGAGCAAGTGCATCATTACAGAAGAGATAGAAACAAGCGACACAAGTGATTGCACCGATTCCAGTTGCCCCTGATGAACAGAGAGGAATGCAACTTCTACAGGATCCGACTACATCAACAATATATAGGACACAATCAGGGCAGGTTACGTTACATTCGACGCCTAAATAATCTAGCGATTCGCTTGCAAAAGTCCCGATAATCC
The DNA here is from genome assembly GCF_031165565.1 of Natrinema thermotolerans. Lineage (NCBI taxonomy): Archaea > Methanobacteriati > Methanobacteriota > Halobacteria > Halobacteriales > Natrialbaceae > Natrinema > Natrinema thermotolerans. The sequence continues at coordinate 1,242,747 of NZ_CP101873.1, forward strand.
AATCTTGGATAACATCTTTTAAAATGTCTTTTGGACCAGGGATCGGACCAATTCCTTGCGTACTTACTTCCTGTGCTGCTGGTTCAGATATTAGTAGCGGGCTCACGTCATCATCTATATCTGACAGAACTTCTGTTCGAGGATCAAACCCATCTATTTCGATAGCAAACTCACGAATTTTAGGGTTTTCATCATCCGGGCCTTTTATCCCAATACTAGCGTGAAATCCACCAAAGATTGTCTTGGCCTCTATCTTCACACCATCTATTTCACCATCAATATCAAGCGCCGACAGTACCAGTTGTTGTTCATTCTTTGTTGCGTTCCGGCTGAACACAACTTCGGAACCACTGACGCCTAGAGCAGCGTTCTCCTCTTTGGCCATTACGTAGCCAGAGGGAGTCTGAGATAGGTCCGGATCAAACGTAAAGAGTGCTCCAATCTTATCACTGTACTCCATAGCAGTAAGTGTCCCATAGTTACGAACTGGAATTCTCCATGCTTCAAGTTCACCGTTCGTGAGTTTTCCATCGGCGGCAGCATGGCGCTTTTCGACTCGTTCTGGCTCAGGCAGTGACTGGACGTTAAGTTCGTTAAGAATTTTCTTCACTGCAGAAGCCTCCTCAAGGCGTTTGAGATCCTCACGAGTCGTTTCTTTTGCGCTAACAGTTCCAAGCAGTGTATTCAGGCCGATTCCAGCACCAACTGCACCGGAAGTCGTTTTCTGTAGTACTCTTCGTCTACTGACCTTATTCTTACCACTACTACCTTTCATATGTTGTAGCAATATAACAATTGTATTCGTTATATATAATTTTTGCTTTTATATTAGATGATAAAACTTTATCTCAAAGAATCCGTTCTAAATGGCTATTTTGATGGAGTCACACGATGCGGAAGTGAAACACCGTCAACAGACTACAAGAGTCCGTATAGACTCAGTCCCGTCCGTGGCGGGTCAGGCACTTCGGGAGCCCGATCAGTTCGACCGGCTCCGAGTTGTCGGGCGAGTAGACGACCATCTGGCCTTTCTCCATGTAGGGCACTTTCGACTCGAGGTTGCTCGGAATATTCACGCTCTTGATCGCGTCCTCGTCGCCGAGGTTGAGGACGACGGTGGTGTTGATCTGTTTGAAGACGGCGTCGTGGATGTCCTGTGGGTCCTGCGTGATGAGAAAGAGGCCGAGTCGCTCCTTACGGCCCTGTTTGGCGGCCTCGGTGAACTTGCTGATTACCTTGCCCGCCTGGACCGAGTCGGCGTCGGTCAGGAAGTTGTGGGCCTCGTCCATCCCCAGCAGGAGCGGGGTCTCCTTGATCCGGTCGTAGTCGGGGTCGTTCGAGAGCTTCTGGTCGATGAGCAGCGAGGAGACCGCGAGGACGATCGTCTCCGTCGCCCGGCTGTCGTTGATGTGGTAGGTCGGGACGACGGTCAGCCCGCCGGGGCGGACGAAGTCACTGACCAGTTCGGTGATCGGCCGGGCGTCCTGATCGAAGACGTTGTCGAAGCCCAGCACGCGCCGGCGAACGGCGTCGAAGGTCGCCTCGTGGACCCGGCCGGACTCGTCGAGTTCCTCGCGCAGGGCGGGGTCGTCGAGGAACGTCGTGAACTCCTCGTAGGTGCCGTCCGCGCCGTACTGCTTCCGGAACCGCGGGAGGAGGACGCTGACGAGCGCGCCGTACTGGTTGTCGTTTAACCCGCTGCCCGCGACCAGCCACGGGTTGTCGTGGACCATCGCGAACGGAATCGTGAACTCGACCTGCTGGGCACGGTGGTGCCCCGCCGCGTACGACGCCGACCCGACCTTCGGGACGAACGCCGTCGTATCGTCGTGGCCGCCGTAGGCGATCCCCTCGCGCTCAAGGCGGCGCGCGAACTCGTCGTCCAGGTCGGGGTTGTCGTCGTGCATCTGGGCGTACTCGTCTTGGGGGTCGAACTGGACGACGGCGGGGGTGACCTCGCGGCCGTCGGCCATCGGGTAGGTCCGCTCGTCCGCGAGGTACTGGCGGAGGATGTTCTTCGCGCCGTGGGTCTTCCCCGATCCGGTCCCGCCGGCGATCAGGGTGTGGCGGAAGACCAGCGGATCGCCCGCGTCGTAGTCGTCTTTGAGCCGGTAATCGATCGTGGGCGGCGAGGCGGCGGTCCGGACCTTCTCGCCGCCGACCGAGAGATGGCCCAGAAAGACCCCGTCGTCGGGCATCTTCAGCCCGGTCTTGATCTCGGCGGTGTCGTCGGCCTGCCGGATCACCGTCTGGGGTTTCGGCACGCGGTCGGTCATCCGCCGTTTGAGTTCGCCGTCGTCGTCGTACAGCACTGCGACGGGCTCGAGTTCGGCGACGAACTTGTAGTCGGACTCGTCGATGTCGTCGGTGCGCATCGCCCGGCGGGCGTGGATCTCGGTCGCGTCGTCGGCGTGGTACTGCTGGGCGTACTCGAGGCCCGTGATCCGGCAGAACAGCGTCTCGCCGTCGGGGTAAGGCGCGAGCAGGTAGCTCCCGATGCGGACCGACGAGCGGTTGCCGCGGGTGACGTAGGCCCGGAGGGTGGTGTCGTCGCCGTCCTCGGCGACGCGCAGCCCCTGCGAGACACAGATCGTCCCGATCCCGACGTCCTCGCCGCTGGGTTCGACGTTCGTCGGTTCGAACCCGTCGTCCGCGTCGGTCGTCGAACTCGTCGCCGCGCGCTCGCCGTCCGACGACGCTGGCGACGAGTCCGCCGCGTCCGCCGCGCCGTCGTCGGTGTCGGCGTCGGCATCGAAATCGCCGAAGTCTCCCAGATCGCTCATATCACGTCCATCAGACCGGGCCCCCAAACGCGTTTCCCTCCAGTCGGACGGACTGTTTATCCGCGCCGACGGTCACGGGCGACCGCCAGAGCCGCCGTTCCCAGCGCGAGGGCCGCGAGCGCGGCCCCGACAGTCATGCCCGGAACCGGCGCGCCGCCGTCGCTCGCGGCCGCGTCGGTTTCCTCCGCGTCCCCGCTCGAGTCGAACTCGCCGGGACGCTCGAGGCCGTCCGGATCGGGGTGGTCGAACGAGCCGAGCGACTCGTTTCCGCCGGCGATGGCGACGGTCGCGGACTCGTCGACGACGGCCGGCGGATAGTCGCCGGTCAGCGACACGGTGCTTTCACCGAACGAAATCGGCGTCGTGCCCGCCGGCGCGTCCGCGGCGACGCGGACGGTCAGCGTCGCGATCGTCCCCGAGCCGGTCGTCCCGCCGGCGGCCGGCTCGCGGCGCTGCTCTATGATCGCCGTCCCGGCCTCGTCGGCGAGCGTCGACCGCGTTGCGATCTCGGTGTCCTCGCCCTCGAGCCACGGCCCTCGCTCTATGTCGGTGACGGTGAGATAATCGGGATTGTACTGGGCGATCAACGCGACTGCCGTGACGCCCTCGCCGCCGTGGCCGCCCCGACTCTCGAGCGCGACGGTGATCTCGACCGTCTCGCCGGGGTCGGCCTCGAGTTCGGTCCGGTCCGGCGAGACGAAGGCGACCTGATCGATCGCGGCGACGCTCGCAACGGCGGTGATCGACGCGAGTGAGAGGACGACGGCGACGACGATGACGGCGACGGCCCTGCGGGGGTCGCTCGACGGTCCGTGAACGCGGTCGCCGTCGGCCGCTGTCATGGATCGAGCGGAGCTACGGCCGAGGCCCGCTTACAGGTTCCGGATGTGGCGGCCGAGGGGGCCGAGCGAGGAGCGAGACGGTCCCCTCTCGCCGGTCAAGAACGCAATCGAGAACGGAACGGGATAGGGAGAATCGATCGGACGGACGCGATCGAATCGGCGGTTACTGGACGATCGAGACGGCGTCGGCGTATCGGGTCACCAGCCCCGACTCGGGGTCGTAGTTGAGGACGTCGACCGCCGCCATCGCGGGGAGGTGGGAGTGATGCAGCGCGATCGCCGCGCGGTCGGGGTCGACGAAGGGGCCGCCGTCGGGGGTGGCGAGCCGACCAGCCAACTGCTCGACCGACTGTGGTCGGTCGCTGTCGGCGAGGACCGAAAGCAGGCGCATCCGGGCGGGATCGACGAGCGTCTCGAGCAGTTCCGCGCCGTCGCCGTCCCCGCAGAGATCGAGCAACACCGAGAGGTCGGCGGGGTGAACCGGCGACTCGTCGACGAGCGCGACGCCGTCCTCGTCCCACTCGAGGATGTCGTAGTCCGCGAGCCGCGGCAGGTGGTTGTGGACGAGGCTGATCCGGACCTCGCGTCGCCGTCGGTCAGTGTGGTCGTCCGTCGCGGCCCGCTCGAGCAGCGCGGTCGTCAGTTCCGACAGGGAGAGTCGCGTCCCGCGAGCGCCGAGGATCTCGAGGACGCGGAGCCGACGGGGATGGCGAAGGATCTCGTAGCACTCCGTCGGGACGTTCGCGAGTGGATGGGATACGTCGTCGCCGAGGTGAGCGTCCGAACTCATTACCCCGACCAACCCCTGCAACGGGGATAAGCCCGTTTCCAAAACGATTTGGGCCGCAAGTCAGCTGTTACTCCCGTAACCTCGTAGTACTGGGCTGAGGCAGCCTATATCGGTGGATAGAGCCGACCTGTGGTGAAAATACGAGTCTCACCGTCCAAAAACAATCACCGCACCGGAAGACTCAGAAGACGGTTACTGTCGCTCGAGCGGTGTGGTACGAGCTGATTACGTCGGACGGACCGATCCTAGTGTCACCGTACCACATTATTACTGGCCGAGTGACGGACCGGTGACGCGGGTCGGCCTGACAGCGGTCCCTCGAGACCCGTCCTCGGCCGACCGCCCGCGGGGTCGATCGACGCGTGGAGACGCTCAGTCCGGATCCCGATGCGCCGTGTTTTTGCCGTCAGGAGCCGTACACTAGGTCATGCTACTGGTACGCGGTCACGCGGGCGGGACGGAACTCACGGGGACGCTGTACGAACGGGGTGAGCGGGCCCCGACCTTCAGCGGCGCGCCCGACGAGGACGCCGCGTACGTCTGGGTCTGCGACGAGTTCTACGAGGTCGACAGCGGCGGCTCGACGCAGTTAGTCGACGGCCGGGAGGTCAATCTGGCCTTCGAGTCGCCGATGCCGCGGGGGTTCGACACCCGCGAGCAGGCCCTCGAGGGAGCCAAAGAACACGTCCGGACGCAGTTCGCCCGGATCGGCGTCGATCCCGACGACGTCGACCTCGCAGTCGAGAAAAGCGACGGCTAGGTCGCTCGAGCGGCTCAATAGGGCTGCTCGTCCCACCGGTGATCGTCGTACGTTCGGTCCTGTGCGGCGTCGAACCGCTCCTCGAGGGTCTCCCGGAGCGACGCCTTCTCGGCATTGCTGATTCGGGCGAGTTCGTCGGCCTTTTCGACGATAGTCGGCGGCCCGTGAGCGACGGCGACGTCCTGTAACAACTGCATCGTCAGCCGCTCGCGGGTGTCCGGATCCTTCGTGAACGCGTAGGGGGCCTCGATCCGGTACAGCAGGTCGTCGCGGGGGTCGTAGATCACGAAGAAGGTGACCTCGTAGGCCGCGCGCTCGAGGCGGCGTTCGACGCCGAGGGCATCGCCGTCGGTCGATAGCGGCCGGTCGACGCCGCCCCGCGATCGGAACCAGTTGGTGTAGGAAAGCGCCGAGTCGTCCCGTTCCCAGCGGTCGCCGTCGACGTCGTCGACGTACTCGCCGCGCTCGAGCAGGCGGGTAAACAGCGCCGAATCGTCGGCCCAGGGGACGCTGACTTCCCGTTCGGACTTGAGCGAGCGCGTGATGACCCGCGTCGCGGGGTTTTTGACGAAGCCGACCAGCGGCACCGAGCGGTCGACGAACTCCTCGACCAGCCGGACGTAGTTCTCTAGCACCGTCGTCGGACGGGGGTCCTCGAGCAGGAAGTCCGCGAGGTCAGGGTGTTGGTCGGCCCAGCGCAACAGGCCACGGGGGTAGAGCGGGCCGTCGAGGACGAGCAGGTCCGAGACCGTTTGGGCGTGGTCGCGAGCGTGTTTGCTCTCGGCGAGATAGAGTGCCAGCGCGTGGACGACGCCCTCGGCAAAGCGCGGCAGCGGCGGCACCTTGACCGCCCGGCTCTTGCTGTAGCCCGCGTCGAATTTGCCCCAGGATTCATCGACGGCCATCGTCTCGTCGTTGGAGTGGACCGTCATCACGGTCGTCCGCGACCGGTGGAGGTCGAGGTCGCTCGGCGTCGCGCTCATCGCCGCCTGCGCGATGTCGATCACGAGTCCGTTCTTGAACGTCGTCGGATTGATCGTTCCCGCGTCGAGGCCGTGTTCGGTCGGGAACTCCCGGTCGCGTAAGGCGACGCCCTCGCAGTCGACGAGCCGCCGCGCTCGCTCGTCGAGAGGCTCGAGGATCGGCCGGCCGTCGACGACCAGCGGATCCAGGAACTCCTCCCAAACGGTTTCGGCGAGGGCGCGGCGGTCGCGCTCGTCGGTCCCGTGGTCGATCCGCCCGGCGAGTCGCGCGATACCGTCGAAGTGGACCGGATCGAGCGTCATGCACGGTGGGACCGACCCGACCGGCAAAAAGCCAGTGATCGCGGTGGCGAAGACGTTCACTCGAGCCCGTGTAAATTACTATCAGAAAGCGTATGTATGGGCGGTTCGAGGGTCGGCATATCTCGATGTCCGAGCGAGAGTCGGCGGCGGTCGACCGCGGGGACAGTCCAGTCAACTGGCGACAGAACGGGTCCGGCGTCACCCTCTACGAGGAGGGCAACGCCGACGCCTGGATCCACGCCGAGTTCGAGGCCGGAGTCGATCCCGAACACCGGCTGTTCATGGTCTGTGACGAGTGTGGCGCGGTGTTCGCCCAGCGGAGTAAACCCGGCAACGGCACCGTCTGTGGCGACTGCGGCACGGCGTTCGATCACGCCTCGCGGGACTGAGCGGCCGGTCGCGAGCCGCTCGAGTCCGGCGTCGGTCCGACGCGGGGCGGAGGCGGACGGCGTCCGCTCGAGTCGTCACGACCGAATGGCACTGTTCTGATTGGTCCGTCGATATCGGCGTCGCGGCGACGACGAACAACGACAGCTAGTTACGGGACGCCGAGTTGCGATTTCGTATGGAAGCTGCGCTGATCGTCCTCGACGGCTGGGGACTCGGTGACGGCGGCAGAGACGCGGTCGCGGCGGCCGAAACGCCGGTCTTCGACCGGCTCGCGGAATCGGGCGCGGACGGTCGGCTCGAGGTCGCGGGCCGACGCGTCGGGCTCCCGGAGGGCCAGATGGGCAACAGCGAGGTCGGCCACCTCAACATCGGTGCGGGACGGGTCGTCTATCAGGAGTACACCCGCATCTCGGACTCGATCGCGGACGGCTCCTTCCGCGAGAACGACGCGATCAACGCGGCCTTCGACCGCGCCCGCGAGAACGACGGGCGGGTCCACTTCGTCGGCCTCGTCAGCGACGGCGGCGTCCACTCGGACCAGGAACACCTGCACGCGCTGATCGAACTCGCGGGCGACCGGGACGTGGAGGCGGTCACCCACGCGATCACGGACGGCCGCGACACCTCGCCCACCGGCGGGCGGGCGTATCTCTCGACGCTCGAGGACGTCGTCGACGACCACGGCACGGGCCACGTCGCGACGGTGTCGGGCCGCTACTACGCGATGGACCGCGACCAGAACTGGGAGCGGACGAAGCGGGCCTACGACGCGATCGTCGACCGCGAGGCCGAGTGGACCGCGGAGTCGGCGGTCGAGGCCGTCGAGAATTCGTACGACCGGGACGTGACCGACGAGTTCGTCGAGCCGACGCTGATCGCCGACGAACCGGCGCTCGAGGACGGTGATTCGGTCGTCTGGTTCAACTTCCGCTCGGACCGCGCTCGTCAGCTCACGCGGATGCTCGCGGACATCCGCCCGGGAGACTGGGCCGACGAAGTCGAGACCAGCCCACCGGACGCCGAGGTCGTGATGATGACCCAGTACGACAAGACGTTCGACCTCCCCGTGGCCTACCCGCCGAACCAGCCCGAACAGGTACTCGGCGAGGTGCTTTCCGACGCGGGCCGGACGCAACTGCGGATCGCCGAGTCCGAGAAGTACGCCCACGTCACCTACTTCCTGAACGGCGGCCGCGAGGTCGAGTTCGACGGCGAGAACCGGGAGATCGTCGAGAGCCCCGACGTGCCGACCTACGACCTGCAGCCGGAGATGAGCGCGCCCGGAGTTACGGATACCGCTATCGACGCTATCGAATCGGACGATCCCGACGTCCTCGTCCTCAACTACGCCAACCCCGACATGGTCGGGCACACGGGCGACTACGAGGCCGCGATCGAGGCCGTCGAAGCCGTCGACGCGCAACTGGGCCGGCTCGTCGAGACGCTCGAGGCCGCCGGCGCGCACGTCTTCATCACCGCCGACCACGGCAACGCCGACGACATGGGGACCGCAGACGACCCCCACACCGCCCACACGTACAACGAGGTCCCGCTGGTTTACCTCGCTCCCAACGGCTCCGACGGCGGTCGGACCGTCCGCGAGGGCGGCACGCTCGCCGACATCGCACCCAGCATTCTCGAGGTCATCGACCTCGACCAGCCCCCTGAGATGACCGGCGAGTCGCTGCTCGAGTAGCGAGGGAGCCGTTGGCGATCGCTCGGGGGCCGCAACACCGAAGTCGCTGTGTTCGTACCCTCGAGTAGCGTGCTTTCGATCCCGTGGCCGGCGGCCGGCTCCCTGCTGTCCGGCGTCGGCACCGCGCTGTTGCTCTGGTATCTCCGCGAGCATCGCGGAACCCCGAGCGCCGACTGGTTGCTGCTGACGCTCGTCGCGCAGGCGGTGTGGTGTTTCGCCTACGGGGCCGGGCTGCTCGTGTTCGACCCGACGCTTCGCTGGGCGCTTGAGGCCCTGACCTGGACCGGCATCGTCTGGACCGGCGTCCCGTTCCTGGCCTTCGGTCTCACGTACACCGGCCGCGGGGCCCTCGTCAAGACCCCGTGGTTCGGGCTGCTCGCGCTCGTCCCCGCGGTGACGACGTTCCTGGTCGTCACGAACCCCCTCCACGAACTCGTCTGGACCGGGTTCCGACTCGAGCCGGTCTTCGGCGCGGCGACGGTCGCCTACGAGCCCAACGCGTGGGCCTTCTTCGCGATCATGACCGCGACCGTCTTCGCGGCCTCCGGGACGCTGTTGCTGTTCGATACGGTCGTCAGCTATGGCCCGCTCTACCGGACGGAAGCGCTCGCGGTCGGACTCAGTACGCTGCCGCCGGGCGTTGCCCTACTGGTCTGGCTGTTCGAACTCGGTCCGGTCCCCCAGCTCAACCTCTCGGCGGTCCTGTTCCTGCCCCACGTCGCCCTCGACGCCTACGCCTTCGTCGGCGGCGATCTGTTCACCTACAGCCCTTCCGTCCGCCGGACGGCCGACCGGTCCGCCATCGAGGATCTCGAGAACCCCTTCCTGGCCGTCGACACCGACGAGCGGATCGTCGACTGCAACCCCGCGGCCGCCTCCCTGTTCGGCGTCGCGAAACCGACCGTCCTCGGCGACCCCCTCACGGCCGTGACCGAACTGCAGATCGACGATGCGGACGGCCGCGTCATCACCCGCTCCGACGGCGGCGAACGCCGCGAATTCGCCGTCTCGACCTCGCGGCTCCGAAACGACTCCGGACGGGTCGTCGGCCACACCGTCATCCTCCAGGACATCACCGACCAGCGGCGACGCGAACAGCGCCTCGAGATCCTCAACCGCGTGCTGCGTCACAACCTCCGGAACGATCTGACCGCCGTCCGGGGATACGTCGGCCTCGCCGCCGATCGAACCGACGACGAGGACGTCCGGGCGAGCCTCGAGACGGCCGCCGCCGACGTCGACGGCGTGATCGGAATGACCGAGAAGGTCCGGGCCTTCGAACGAGCGGTGGAGGCGACGCCCGCCGCAGGGACGTTTTCGGCCCGGAACGTCCTCGACGCGGTCGCGGCCGACCTCGAGGGCGAGACCGGGGGCCGCGTCGGGGTGACAGTTCCGACCGACCTCACGCTGCGAACGAATCGGGACCTGTTCGAACTCGCCGTCTCGAACCTCGTCGAGAACGGGCTCGTCCACGACGACGAGGATCCCCACGTCACAGTCGCGTTCGAGGGTGTCGATCCCGATCGGACCGCCGTCTTTACCGTCCGCGACGACGGCCCGGGGATTCCGGACCACGAACTCGCCGTCCTCGAGCGCGGCGAGGAGACGCCGCTGGAACACGGCAGCGGACTCGGGCTGTGGATCGCCTCGTGGGCGGTCACGGCCGTCGGCGGCGATCTCGCGTTCGAAACCGACGAGGGCGGAACGCGCGTCACGGTTCGGCTCCCCGGCGTCGTCGACCCGTCAGCGGCGCAGTCGGCCGATGGGACACGCGCCGACCGATCGGCAGCTGCGGACCGCCGGGCGAACGCGGACCGATCGCGGTGAGTCGCGTCGCGAACTGATCGGAGCCGAACGGAGCGATCCCGAGCGCTATATACGTCACATACGAAGGTTCAATGGGTCGACACGCCTGCGTGCAGCCGAACGCCATGACCCAGTCAGCCACCACCCAGGCGGAGTCGATCGTCGACGAGTACGTCCTCGGCGTCCGGATCGTCGAAACCGAGTCGGCCGACGGCGATCCACGGTATGAGTTCGTCGCACCGAACCACACCGCCATCGACTTCGACGACCTCGAGACGGCCCGGCTCTACGGGGCCGTCTACTACGACGTCAACGGCTTCGTCGAGGAAGACACCGGCACCCGCGGCGTCCCGCCGGAGGTCGTCCAGGCCGGCAAGGACACCCTCGCCGCCTACCTCGTGACCTGCCCGTGGGCCGACGTCAACTGGGTTGCCTCCTTCTACGGGACGACCCCCGAAGAGATCGAGCGCTACTGCTCGTGGGTCCGCGACCGCGCCGACGAGATCCGCTCCCGTGCCGACGCCCACGGCCTCGAGTAGGGCGCTCGTCCGCAGCGTCTCGGTATCGTCGCCGCTGAAACGATTGACACACTGATCGCACCGCTGTCGTGCGATCGGGTCTGCAGTGACTGTCAGTGGCGACTATAGTCGCGCTCTTTTCGATCCGTCGCCAGCACGGGGGAGTACTGCGGTCGGTTTCCGTCTCAATAGCCGTACAGAGCGGTCGGTTTCCGTTCGTTTCTCTCTGACCGGCATAGTATTCCTTCGCTAAAACAATTCAGGTAAAGAATACTATTATAAAATCTAACCATATGTCGGGTGTCTCTCCCCACACGCATGGTCGAATTCACCAGGCGGAAACTGATGGCGTCGTCCGCGGCGGCGGCGCTCGGTATCGGTGCGATCGGGACCGTGAGCGCGGACGATACGGACACACCGGGCGCGCCGACGATTCGAGGGGACATCGACCGACTCGCGACCACGGCCCGCGGGGCCGAGGTCACCGGCCCGTTCGTCTTCGAGAACGGCGAGGTGCTGTTCAGCCTCCAGCACCCGAGCCGGGAAAACGCCGCCCCCTACGATACGGCAGCGGTCGGCGTCCTCGCCGGCCATCAGTTCGAGTTCAACGGCCGCAACGACGAGTTCGACGAACTCGAGGCACCGCGTTCGAAAGCGGCCCGAGAGCAGGTCCAGGTGGCCGGCGGCGAGTACGATATCCTCGTCCAAGAGGGCGAGGAGATCAACGGTGGTTCGGAACGGTGGGGCCACCCCCAGACGCCCGACGGCACCGACGTCACCGAGTTCGTCGGGAGTCGGTACGGCGACGTCGGCTACAACCCCGACATGAACTTCTTCGTCCCGACCGACGACGAGGGGCTCGAGGGATACCTCTTCACGAACAACGAGACGAGCCCCGGCTGTATCACGCGGACGCCGATCAGCCGCGGCGAGGGCGGCTGGAGCGCCGACGCGGCGAACGCGATGGAACTCGAGAACCGCGAGGCGTTCCGCGAGATCGGCGGCACGCGGATCAACTGCTACGGCGACCTGAGTCCGTGGGGGACGCCGATGTCGTCCGAAGAGGACTACAGCCACCCGCGCGTCTCCGGGCCGGCGACGGTCGGCGACGTGATCGAGGCCGAAAGCGGCGTGGGGATCCGGGGCGCGGCGGCGTTCTGGAACCGGCCGAACCCGACCGAGATCGCGGGCGTACTCGGCGACGACGGCGACCTGTTCGAGGAAAGCTGGTACCCACAGGGGACCTGGGCGCTGGGCGGCGTCGAGATGCAGGCCTACTACCTCGGTGCCGAGCCGGTCGATCAGGACGGCGACGCCAACACGACCGAGCCGATCGGCGAGGGGTACCCCAACCGCTACCGATACGGTCACATCGTCGAAGTCACCGAGCCGACGGCCGCGGAGCCGACGCCGGTCAAACACTACGTCATGGGTCGGGCCGCCTTCGAGTGTCCCGAGTTCATGCCCGACGAACGGACCGTCTACCTCGCCTCCGACGGCGCGAGCAAGGGGCTCTACAAGTTCGTCGCCGAGGAACCGATCCCCAGCTACGACGACCGGATGGACGTCCGCGGCACGCTGTATGCCGCCCGCGTCACGAACGACGAGGCCGCAAAGAACAACCCGCCGGCCGAGGTCGACCTCGAGATCGAGTGGGTCGAACTCGGCACTGCGAGCAACGCCGAGGTCGCGTCCTGGATCGCCGACTACGACGACATCACGCAGGTCGACTACCTCGAGACCCACGCGGACGTCGACTGGGAGAGTGACCTCGAGGCAGCGCTGGCGGCGGCCGACGAGGAAGTCGCGATCAACGGTAATCGGGACTACATCACCGACGCGGAGATCGTCGAGTGGGCCCGCCAGTACGAAGAGTACGGCCCCGACGGCGTCGACGAGGAGTTGCGCCGGATCCCGTTCCTCGAGACCCGCGCCGCTGCGAAGGCGATCGGTGCCACCGTCGAGTTCCGCAAGGCCGAGGGGATCGACTCGCTCGACGACGCCGAGCCCGGCGATTTCCTCTATCTCGGCATCTCGGAACTCAACGACGGCATGAGCGACGACGAGGGCGACGTGCGGATGGACCGGGTCGACGGCGGCGTCGTCTACCGGGCCGAACTCGAGGAAGACTACGACGTCTCGACGCTCGAGCCGGCGGTCGTCGGCCCCGACGCGACCGACCGCGAGTCGATCGTCGACGCCGCACCGATCAACGTGGACAACGTCATGGTACTCGACGACGGCCGCGTCCTCCTCTGTGAGGACAAGGGCAGCTTCGGCCGGTCGTACCCCAACGACGCGCTGTGGGTCTACGAGCCGCCGACCTCGGTCCACATCGACTCCGTCGCGGTGCGACAGGACGCGACCGCCGCGGCCGAGCTGACCCTGTCCGCGGTGCCGGACGGACTCGCCGGCGGGACGGTGTCCGTCTCGGTCGATCACACCGACGTCGCCGAGATCACGGGCGCGACCTACCACGACGCGCTCGAACTCACCGCCGGCCCGACCGTCAGCGACGACGGCTCGACGGTCGAGTTCCAGTTCGCCGATATCGACGAGGAGATCCAGCCCGGCGCGACCGACGTGTCGGTGGCGACGGTCGAACTCGAGGGCGCGAGCATGGGGACGACCGACATCTCGGTGACGGTCGACTCGCTCGACGACGACGACGGCGCGCCGATCGAGTCCCGGCCGCACACGGGCGTCGTGGTCACCGGGCCGCCGCCGATCGACGGCGGCGCGGGCGGAAGCGGGGCAGTGCCGACCGATCCCGACGGCGACGGTCGCTACGAGGATGTCAACGGGAACGAGCGGCTCGACTACGACGATATCGTCCTCCTGTTCGAGGAGATCGAGGACGACTCCGGGTCGTTGACCGTCGACGCGTACGACTTCAACGACAACGGCCGCATCGACTACGACGACGTCGTCGAGCTGTACGACGAGCTGTAACCGATGGCCGCAGACGACACCGTTGCGACGAGTTCGTCCGACCGGGCCGACACCGCGGCGTCGGCTCCCCGACAACGATGGTGGCGACGGCCCGCCGTCGCCCTCGTCATCGCCCTCGCGATCGGGGCGGCGTTCGCACCATCGTCGGTAGTTGCGGCGGCCGCGAACGGGGGGACGGCCCCCGCGACGGCGACCGGCGGCCCGTCCGCGTCGACCGGGGATGCCCTCGTCATCACTAACGCGACGGTCGAGCCCGGTGGGACCGCCGTCCACCGCATCGTACTCACCGACGCGCCCGACGGGCTCGCCGGCTTCGAACTCACCCTCGAGCTATCGGGCGACGCGGCGGCAGTCGAGAACGCCGGCTATCCCGACGACTACCGGATGACGACCGACCCCGTCGTGAGCGACGACGGGGAATCGGTGACCGTCGAGGCCGTCGATCTCGACGACGCGGTCACCCCCGGCGCGAGCGACGTCACGCTCGCGACGGTCACGGTCAACGGGACGGAGCCCGGCGCGGCGGCGCTCGAGGTGACCGACGCCCGGCTCGACGCTGACGGCGGCAGCCGGATCGACCCGACACGGGAGCCGGGAACGCTCACCGTTCAGACGGACGCGACGGCGGCCGAATCGACAGGCACGCCGGACGACGGGAGCGACGCGGGCGACGGAGCGGCCTCGAACAAGGAGCCGGCCGGCGGGACCGACGGGTCGGACGACGACTCGGCGTCGAACTCGGAAGCGGTTCCGGGCTTCGCGGGCGGCACTGCGTTGCTCGCGCTCGCTGTCCTCGCGGGCGGCCTGCTCGCACGACGGCAGGATCGGAGCCGCTGACCCGATTCCCCCGCTGATGCAACCCGACGGCGTCCGGCGTTCGTGTGGTTCAGTAGCTGCGATGGCGACCGCGGTTCCGCCGCAGCGACGCGACCGACGACGCGGTCGATCGTTTTATCAATCGGTCGTTTGAACTGACCGTCATGTTCGCGGTCGCGGCGCTGCTGGGACTTGCCGCCCTCGGAACGGCGATCGTCTGGAAAGGCAGCAGCTGGCTCGAGGATTCGGCGAACAAACTCGCGATCGCGTACGGACTGCCGGCGGTCGTCCAGGGTGCCGTCATCGCCGCGGTCGGCTCGAGTACGCCGGAACTGGCGAGCGTGTTGCTCGCGACGCTGGTACACGGGGAGTTCGAACTCGGAGTCGGATCGATCGTCGGCTCGGCGGTGTTTAACCTCCTCGTGATTCCGGGGCTCGCGGTCGTCGTCGCCGGCGGCGTGGTCGACACGACGCGGGAACTGGTCTACAAGGAGTCGCTGTTTTACATGCTCGCGGTCGCCGCCCTGCTGTTGACGTTCTCGCTGGCGGTCATCTACAACCCCGTCGACGAGGCCGGCGTCCGAATCGGGGGTTCCGTCTCGAGGCCGCTCGCCCTGTTCCCGCTCGCGCTGTACGGCCTCTACCTGTTCACACAGTACTTGGACGCCGCGGAGTCCGGGCAGCAGGCGGACGGCTCGATCGCGCTCGCGCGTACGTGGTTCTGGTTCGTCGTCGGGCTGGCGTTCATCGTCGTCGGCGTGGAAGCGCTCGTTCGGGCGGCGATCGGGCTGGGGGAGGCCTTCGGGACCCCCTCCTTTCTCTGGGGGATGACCGTCGTCGCCGCCGGCTCGAGTCTGCCGGACACGTTCGTCAGCCTGACGGCCGCGCGGGCCGACCGACCGACGGTCACGTTGGCGAACGTCCTGGGCAGCAACACGTTCGACCTGCTCGTGGCCGTGCCCGTCGGCGTCATGGTCGAGGGGGCACTGACGGTCAACTTCGCCAACATCGTCCCGATGATGGGGTTTCTGGTTCTGGCGACGGTCGCGTTCTTCGCGATCTCCCGAACCGGGATGGCCCTGTCCCAGCGCGAGGGGTGGTTGCTCCTGGGGCTGTACGGGGCGTTCGTCTGCTGGCTGCTCATTGAAAGCCTCGGCGTCGTCAGCGTTCTCTGACGCGGCCGGCCGCCCTGCGATCCACAGTGCTTCCCAGCCGAAGCCACACGTCTAGTGGTTTTACTTAGGCCGCCTGCGACGGGGCGGGTATGAGCGACGATTCAGACTCCGAGGGGAACCGATTCGCCACCGACAGCGTCCACGCCGGGCAGGAACCCGATCCGACGACCGGGGCTCGCGCGCCGCCGCTGTATCAGACCACCTCCTACGAGTTCGACGACACCGACCACGCCGCCGCCCTGTTCGGCCTCGAGGAAACCGGAAACATCTACTCGCGGATCATGAACCCGACGAACGCGATGTTAGAGGAACGCATCGCGACGCTCGAGGGCGGTGTCGGTGCCCTCGCGACCGCGTCGGGGATGGCCGCGTTCGACCTCGCGACGTTCATCCTCGCCGACGTCGGCGACAACATCGTCTCCTCGTCGGCGCTGTACGGCGGGACCTACACCTACCTCACCCACACC
Organism: Natrinema thermotolerans; assembly: GCF_031165565.1. NCBI lineage: Archaea > Methanobacteriati > Methanobacteriota > Halobacteria > Halobacteriales > Natrialbaceae > Natrinema > Natrinema thermotolerans. Next base: position 1,259,028 of record NZ_CP101873.1, read on the forward strand.
GTCGAGAAACGCGGCGTCGAGACCAAGTTCGTCGACACGCTGGACTACGAGGCCTACGCCGAGGCCATCGACGACGACACCGCCTTCGTCCACCTCGAGACGATCGGCAACCCCGCCTTGGTGACGCCCGATATCGAACGCATCGCCGACATCGCTCACGATCACGACGTGCCGCTGTTCGTCGACAACACCTTCGCGACGCCGTACCTCTGCCGGCCGCTCGAACACGGCGCGGACCTGGTCTGGAACTCCACGACCAAGTGGATCCACGGCGCGGGCTCGACCGTCGGCGGAATCTTAGTCGACGGCGGCTCCTTCCCCTGGGAGGACGGCGACTACCCCGAGATCACCGAGCCGAACCCGGCCTATCACGGCATCAACTTCCGCGAGGCGTTCGGCGACGCGGCGTTTGCCTTCACCGCTCGCACCCGCGGGCTGCGCGACCTGGGCAACCAGCAGTCGCCGTTCGACGCCTGGGTCACGCTGCAGAAACTCGAGTCGCTGCCGCTGCGCATGGAGAAACACTGCGAGAACGCCATGGCGGTCGCGGAGTACCTCGAGGACCACGAGAAGGTCGCGTGGGTCAACTACCCCGGCCTCGAGAGCCACGAGACTCACGAGAACGCCGAGAAGTACCTCGAGGGCGGCTACGGCGGCATGATCACCTTCGGGCTCGAGGGCGGCTACGACGCCGCCGAAACGGTCTGTAACGAAGTGAACCTCGCGAGCCTGCTGGCAAACGTCGGCGACGCGAAGACGCTGATCATCCACCCCGCGAGTACGACCCATCAGCAGCTCACCGAGGAGGAGAAGCTGGCAAGCGGCGTCACCGACGACCTCGTGCGGCTCTCGGTCGGCATCGAGGACGTCGACGACGTGATCGCGGACCTCGATCGCGCGATCGAACAGGCCTGATCGATCGCCGCCCGCGGCCGGCCGACGTTTTCACTGCGCTGTGACTAGCCCCCGCGGTTAAGGGACCGGCGTTCGACTGGTCGGATATGGCAACCGGGATACTCACGGACGATGCGGCGGAGCAGATCGTCGCGACCTGTCGGACGGCCATCGGCGACAGTCTCCGGTCGGTCACCTACTTCACGCGCGACGACTTCGAGCAGGTCTACCTGCGGGAGGACCTCGAACGCGATGCGGACCTCTCGACGTTCATCGGCCACGAGTGGCGCGGCTTCAAGACGACCCAGACCGCCTACGAGGGGTCGGAACTTGGCGGCTACGACTACACGATCCGGGTCTTCGAAAACGGGTTCCTCATCCGCGTGACGAACGACAGCGAGGGGGTCTTCGCCACCACGGACGGCCTCACGGTCAAGGACTTCGAAGAGGTCGCAACGGCGCTCGATACGTTCCTCAGCGAGCGCGAACTCGACTAATCCGCGCTCGAGTCGTCACTATCGGTATCGTCGGCCTCGGGCGGGTCGTCCGCGTCCGCATCCGCATCGGGGTCGGCATCCGCGCCGTCGCTATCGTCGCCGCCGATCGGCAGGCCGGAACCGCGGTCGCCGTCCGTCCCGAGGAGGCGAGCGAAGCGACGGCGATCGGCGGCGTGTCTATCGAGACTCATGCCGACGACAGATGGGGGAGTCCCTTGTAGTAATAGGGGCCGTTTGCGCTCGAAACGCCGCGCTTCCCGCGTGAAACGATCCCCGCGCTGTCGTGCGGTTTCGTTCGAAACGGCCGCTGACGTGGCGACCGCACCGCATCGAACAACGTAACACCCTTTTCCGCCACGCCCGTTGGTTCCCCAATGACCGACCTGCCCGATCCCGTCGCCACTGCACTCGAGTCCCACGACGCGTTTACGGCCCGCGGGGACGCCTACGACCTCGAGACGACCGTCTTCGAGACGACCGTCACGGCCGACGACGCGGAGGGGAACCGCGACGGCCGGTTCGCGATCACCGTCGTCCTCCCGACGCTGGACGCGGCCGTCGCCGGCGAAGTCGTCGCGCCCCCCGTCGAGGACGGCTGGTTCGAAACGCTCGAGCGCCGACTCGACGATGTCTTCACCGTCGCCCACACGAGTACCCACGACGAACCCGTCGTCGAACGCGACGACGACGAAGTCAGGGTCCGCCTCGAGTACACCGCCTGGGACGCCGCCGAGGGCGTCGCGGACGCCAAGGCCCTCATCGAGTTCGTCGAAGGGACCTTCGCACAGGGGATCATTCCAGGCTACGACTATCGCGGCGAAGCGGCGACGCTGCTCGAGAACGCCCAGAACAGGGGCCAGCAGGCCGCGGACGGCGACAGCGGCGGGATGCCGATGTAGGATGCTGTGGCCGGGAGTGTGGCTCGAGCGACAGCGAGAGCCACACGACCCGGGGAAGGGCAGGCGCTTACCCGAACGACCGCGAGCGAGTGAAACGAGCGAGCGGGCCGACGACTGACCCGGAAGCCGCGCTTGCGCGGCTGACGGGGAAGGAGGAGTGCTTTTGGTCCAGCTTTTACCGAGGGACGCCGCGCTGTGCGGCAGCTCCGCTGCCGTCAGCGCGGCAGACCGTCGTTCGAGACGGCTTCGCCGTCTCGTGATCACGGAAGACGCTACGCGTCTTCCGAACGACAGGGTACAAGCTGGGTCTTAGTCCATCGCGATGTACGTCTGCGTGTCCTCGATACCCTCGATGGCCTGGATGTGGGTGGCGGCGATCTCCTTGACCTTCGCGGGCGTCTCGACGCTTGCCTTGGCGATGAGGTCGACGTCGCCGGCGACGATGTGGGCCGACTCCACGCCCGCGACCGATTCGATGCTGTCTCTGAGCCGATCCGCCTCGCCCGTGTTCGCCTTGATCATGACGAATGCTGTAACCATCAGTTGGCACCTCCGTCCGTGTCGCCCTCGAGCAGTTCGGTCGCGGCCGAACTCGTGCCCGTGCCGGCGTTGGCGGTGGCCCGTTCGGCGGTCTCGCCGACCAGCAGTTGACGGACCTCGCTCAACACGTCGAAGTCGGCGAGGACGACGAGCCGGTCGTCGGCCTCGAGCGAGAGGTCCTCGGTGGGGATCTCGAGGGGGCCGTCGCCCTTGCCGAACGCGAGGACGGTCGCGTCGGCGGGCAGGTGCAGTTCGCTGATCGTGTAACCGTTGACGGGTGCGTCGGCGGTGAGCGTGAGTTCGACCACCTGCAGGTGGGGGGCAACGTCGGCAATGGCGCGGATCGTCCCGCCCAGCAGGGCGTTTTTCGCGCCGATCGCGCCGAGTCGTTCGGGGTAGATCACCTCGTCGACCTGGTCGGCGTACTTCCGGTAGATGCCCTCGCGGTAGGCCTCGTCGATCCGCATCACCGTCCGACAGCCGTGGTGGTTCCCGATCATGCAGGCGGTGAAGTTGACGTTCAGATCGCCGGTCAGCGCGCCGAGGGCGTCGGCGTCGGCGATGCCGGCCGCCTCGAGGACGTCCTCGCGGGAGCCGTCGCCGTCGACGACGGTGAACCCTTGCTCACGGGCGCGTCTGCGCGTCGGCTCGTCGCGCTCGACCATCGTCACCTCGTGGTCCTCGTCGCGCAGGACGCGCGCGGTGCGCAGCCCAACCCGTCCGGCCCCGATAATCACGAACCGCATGCAGGGGGATACGCCGGCCCCGGTCAATAAGCTTGCCCCGGATTACCATGGCATGCGTTCGGCCGGCGGGCGCGAGGGCACGATGTGCGGGCGGCGAGAAACGACGACTGGCCCACGAGACGAACGGCGCTCGAGCGACCCTACCCCATCGCGATGTACGTTTTCGTGTCGGTGACGCCGTCGAGGGCCTGCAGGTCCGTGGAGACGGTCTGGAGAACGTCGTAGACCTCCGGCGTATCGACTTCGGCGATGATGTCGTAGTTGCCCGCGACGATGTGGGCATCGGTGATCGACTCGAGATCGCCGATCTCCGCGAGCAGTCGCTCGGACTTCCCGGCGGCGGTCTTCACCATGATGAAGGCGTGGACCATCGGCGGTGTGGTACACTCTGGCACGACTAAAGCCTTTGCCCGAATCCACCGAGACGCGGTCGCGGCCCGGTCAGCGGTCGCTCGACCGCGCGTCCTCGAGCGCGTCGACGACGGCCTCGAGGACCGCATCGGGCGACCGGGTCGCGTCGACGCGGACGAACCGGTCGGGGTCGCGCTCGAGCAGGCGTTCGTAGTTGTCCCGGACCGACTCGAGGTAGGCGGCGCGCTCGAACTTGTTCGTCGTCCCCGCGCGCTGGGCGGCGGTCTCGGGGTCGAGATCGAGATAGATCGTCAGGCCCGGTTCGATCGAGAACGGCCGGTGGAGGTCGACGACGTACTCGAGCGGGTCCGCGAAGTCGTAGGCCGGAGCGGTCTCGAGGGTCGCGCCCTGATAGGCGAAGCGGGAATCGGCGTACCGGTCGGAGATCACGAGGTCGCCGGCCTCGAGGGCGGGTCGGATCACCCGCGAGAGATGGTCGGCGTGGTCGGCGGTGTAGAGAAAGAGTTCCGCGAGGGGGTCGGCGTCGTCGTCTTCGATCGAGCGGTAGACGGCCTCGCCGTACCAGGAGTCGTCGGTCGGCTCGCGCGTGAACGTGGCGTCCGGATAGCGCTCGCGCAAGGCCTCCACGAGCGTCGTCTTGCCGCTGCCGTCCAACCCCTCGAGCGTGACGAGCATGCCCGGACCTGGGCGTGACGGCTACTACAATCTGTCGAGACGGACGACCTCACTACGTAGCCGCCTAGCTATTTATCGTTGCGCCGGCACGTTCGTGTATGAAGATCCTCGTCGCCGGCGGCACCGGCTTCATCGGGACGAACCTGTGTGCGGAACTGGCCGAGCGCGATCACGAGGTGACGGCGCTGTCGCGGTCCCCCGACGGCGGCGGCCTGCCAGACGGCGTCGAGGTCGCGATGGGCGACGTGAGCGCCGCTGACTCGATCGCCGACACCGTCGCGGGCCACGACGCGGTCGTCAACCTCGTCGCGCTCTCGCCGCTGTTCAAGCCCCGCGGCGGAAAGAGCCACGAGGCGGTCCACCTCGGCGGAACCGAGAACCTCGTGCGGGCCGCCGAGGCCGGCGACGTCGACCGGTTCCTCCAGCTGAGCGCGCTCGGGGCCAACCCCGACGGGCCGACCGCCTACATCCGCGCGAAGGGGCGGGCCGAGGGGGTCGTCCGGTCGTCCGACCTCGAGTGGACGATCGTCCGCCCCTCCGTGGTCTTCGGGGACGGCGGCGAGTTCGTCGACTTCACGAAGGCGCTGACCACGCCGTACGTGACCGGACTCCCCGGCGGCGGGAAGACGCGGTTCCAGCCGATCTGGGTCGGCGACCTCGTCCCGATGCTGGCCGACGCGCTCGAGGACGAGGCCCACGCCGGCGAGACCTACGACCTCGCGGGGCCGGAGGTCCTGACCCTCGCGGACGTGACCGAGCTGGCCTACGCGGCCGAAGGCAAAGACATCACGATCGTCCCGATCCCGATGGGACTGGCCAAGGTCGGCCTCTCGGCGATCGGCCCGGTCCCGTTCCTTCCCTTCGGCCCGGATCAGGCACGCTCGCTGGCGTTCGACAATACCGTTACCGACAACGACGTGACCGCGTTCGATCGCGATCCGGCCGACCTGACGACGCTCGCCTCGTATCTCGGCCTCGCGGGACCCGGTCGCCGAGGACGGCCGGCGGGAACTGCCTGATCGAGCGCCAGCCGGGGCGGTCACCGTTCCGATCAACGGCGATCAGGTACGAAACGTAATATAAAAAACACTATAGGGGAGGGTAAAAAGATATTTACTACTCGCGATATTGGGCGCTTCATTGTCTCTACGCGGCGCTCTCGAGCAATACTCTATTAATCGAGAAATTCAGATTAGCACAAGACTTATATCCTCTATCCCACTGTTACCAATCCAACGGAGCCCCCTGATAAACAATGAAGCTGGCGATGATCGGATTCGGACAGGCCGGTGGCAAAATCGTCGATCGGTTCCTCGATTACGACGATCGGACGGGAAGCGGAATCGTCCGGGCAGCGATCGCTGTCAACTCCGCGAAAGCGGACCTCATGGGCCTGGAGAATATTCCACAGGAGAATCGCGTACTCATCGGCCAGGCCCGCGTGAAGGGCCACGGCGTGGGTGCTGACAACGAACTCGGCGCGGAAGTCGCCGAGGAAGACATCGACGAGGTGCAAAACGCGATCGACGCGATCCCGACCCACGAGGTCGACGCCTTCCTCATCGTCGCCGGGATGGGCGGTGGCACCGGCTCGGGTGGCGCGCCGGTCCTCGCGAAACACCTCCAGCGGATCTACACGATCCCGGTCTACGGCCTCGGCGTCCTGCCGGGCACCGACGAAGGCGGAATCTACACGCTCAACGCGGCACGATCCTTCCAGACGTTCGTCCGCGAGGTCGACAACCTGCTCGTCTTCGACAACGACTCCTGGCGACAGACCGGCGAGTCCGTCGAGGGCGGCTACGACCAGATCAACGAGGAGATCGTCCGCCGCTTTGGCATCCTCTTTGGTGCCGGCGAGGTCGGCGACGGACAGGAGGTCGCCGAGAGCGTCGTCGACTCCTCGGAGATCATCAACACGCTTTCGGGCGGCGGCGTCTCGACCGTCGGCTTCGCGAGCGAGGAAGTCGAGATGAACACCGGCGGTGGCCTCCTCTCTCGCTTTACCGGCGAAGGCGGCAGCGAGGACGACTTAGACGCCGCAAACACGACCAACCGTATCACGAGCCTCGTCCGCAAGGCCGCGCTCGGCCGACTCACGCTCCCCTGTGAGATCGAGGGTACCGAGCGCGCGCTGCTCGTCCTCTCCGGTCCCTCCGAGTACCTCAATCGGAAAGGCATCGAACGCGGCCGCAAGTGGCTCGAGGAGGAAACGGGCAGCATGGAAGTCCGCGGTGGCGACTTCCCGCGAGAGGAGCCCGAGGTGGCCGCTGCCATCCTGCTTTCCGGCGTGACCAACGTCCCCCGGATCAAGCGACTGCAGCAGGTCGCCATCGAGGCACAGGACAACATCGACGACATCCAGCAGGAAAGCGAAGAGAACCTCGAGGAACTCGTCGAGGACGACGAGGACGAACTCGAGCCGCTGTTCTAGGCCGCCGTTCTTTCGACGATCGACGGGGCCAGCGGCCGCGCTCGCCGGGAGGGGGAAGTCGATCGCCAGCGTTCTCGAGAGCCGGCAGTCACCGTCGGCCGCCCTCGATCTTCGCTCCGACGTACTTTTGGGGCCGCCCCGGCTACCGCAACTAGATTCACATGCGCGTCGTGGTTCCGTTCGCCGCCGAGACGCCGAAGACGCGGCTCGAGTCAGTTCTCTCGCCGGCCGAGCGCTCGCAGTTCGCCCGCGCCATGCTCGCGGACGTGCTTCGCGCGATCGTCCGCGCGGGCCACGAGCCCGCCGTCGTCTCGACCGCGCCGCTCGACCTCGGGGCCCTCGAGATGCCGGGCGAGGTCGCCGCGGCGACGTCGCTGACGGTCGACGACCGCCCGCTGACCGAGGCGGTCAACGCGCGGCTGCCGGCCGACGCCGGTGACGATCCCGTCGCCGTCGTCATGGCCGATCTCGCGCTCGCGACGCCCGACGCGCTCGAGGAGCTTCTGACCGCGGGGGCCGACGTCGCGATCGCGCCCGGCCGCGGCGGTGGCACCAACGCCCTCGCCGTCGACCATCCGGACTTCCGCGTCGACTACCACGGGCTCTCCTATCTCGACCACCGCGGGATCGCCCGCGAGGTCGGCGCGACCCTCGAGGCGGTCGACTCCTTCCGGCTGGGGACCGACATCGACGAGCCCGCCGACCTCGTCGAGGTCCTCGTCCACGGCCGCGAGAGCGACCGCGCGCCCGCTGTCCTCCGCGAGTTCGGCTTCGAACTCGAGCGTCGCGACGGCCGGGTCGCCGCGGTCCGCGACGGCGGCCCGACGGCCGAGTGACGGCCCCGACGATCGCCACGAAGTGAAGGCCTTATGTGCCGAGCCACGACAATGGGAGGTAATGTTTCCCGGGGCCAGCGAGTACGGCGTCGACGTCGCGGTCGAGGAGGGGGCCGTCGACGACCTCCTCCAAGTCAGTCCGAGCGACGTCGACGCGCCGCCGGCGCTTACGTTCTCGCGGAACGTCTTCGTGCCGCTGACGACCGCCTGTCGCTACACCTGCACCTACTGTACGTACTTCGACCCGCCGGGTCAGGCCGAGCTGCTCTCGCTCGAGGAGGTTCGCGAGATCTGTCGGCGGGGGGCCGACGCCGGCTGTACTGAGGCACTGTTTACCTTCGGCGACGATCCGGACGACCGCTACACCGAGATCCACGCGCAACTCGAGGCGTGGGGCCACGACTCGATTCATACCTATCTGCGCGAGGCCTGTGAAGTGGCGCTCGAGGAAGGACTGCTCCCGCACGCGAATCCGGGCGATCAGACTCGCGAGCAGCTGGCCGAAGTCGCCGACGTCAACGCCAGCATGGGCGTGATGCTCGAGACGACCGCGGAGGTCGGGGCCCATGCCGGCCCGCGGCGCAAGGTGCCCGGCCAGCGCCTGCGCACCCTCGAGAACGCGGGCGAACTCGACGTGGCCTTCACGACCGGAATCCTGGTGGGGATCGGCGAAGACTGGCGCGACCGCGCCGAGAGCCTGCTGGCCATCCGGGAGCTCCACGAACGCTACGACCACATCCAGGAGGTGATCGTCCAGCCCGTCGTCGAGAACGAGCGCTGGTCCGGCGGCTCGCCCGATCTCGCGACGATGCGGCAGGTGACGGCGATGGCCCGCGCCGCCCTGCCCGAGGAGATTTCGGTGCAGGTCCCGCCAAATCTCGCCCCCGCCAAGGACCTGATCGACTGCGGCGTCGACGACCTCGGCGGCGTCTCGCCGGTCACCGACGACCACATCAACCCCGAATACAAGTGGCCCGCGCTCAGGGAACTCGAGGAGATCGCCGCGAGCGCGGGCGTGCCGCTTGGCGAGCGACTACCGGTCTACGAGCGGTTCCTGCCGGCCGAACTGCGGACCGACGGCTTCGACGGTCGGCTGGCCGACGGCGCGGACGGCGACCGGGAGTGGATCTCGGCAGCGATTCGGGCGGCGCTCGAGGCCGACGACGCGGCAGGTGGGCGGTACCGGTCGGTGCTTCGGGACGGAGAGACGGCCGCGTCACACTGAGATTGGCCAGCGGGACGCTACCAACGGTTGCAAGTGTGACTGGACGTGAATTATCCTGCCGCTCTTTCCCTTCTCTAGACGGTTAGCGACTGACTCTGATTATAATTCAGAGAGTGATCCCGAGAGGACCAGGTTATCTCAGAACGGAAAATAGACGCTCCATTACAACAGTACTACAGACGATACTGATCGTGAGGAACAGATAGGCAACAGGGACGCCGACCGCAAACCAGACGATGAAATCTCCGATCGAGGAAACGTTCCTGCTCGTTCCGTGAAATTCGACATAGTTCATTATTGCCGACAGAATCACTACCGATACCGCAATTACCGCCCGTCTAAAGCGAAGCATCTCGCTTGTCTCTATAGTGCCTCGGCTTCAATTATCAATCCTTTGATGATGGTCGGAATCGCGTACAATTCAGCGGTTCGTCAGGCGGGTCGCCGACAGTGTCGACGGCGACAACCGGGACTGAATCTTGAGCCCCGAGCTGGCTACTCCCGCTCGAGGCGGTCCGGCACGACGGAACAGCCACAGGGAGAGGCGGTCCCGTCGCGGGGTCCGCTGACGGTCACCACCCAGACGGGGCGGCCGCAATGGGGACAGTCGGGGAGCGACGACTCGAACGGGTCATTGTCAGGCATCGCGATCACCGGTTCTCGAGGACCGTAGCGGGGACTCGAGGGCCGTCGCTGATCGTCGGAGTTGATTCCACCGTCGTGCGGGACGTTTATATCCCGATAGTACGAAGCGAAGCATGGCTTCAAGCAGGTCGCTTGGAAGCCAGGTCTCGGGTGTCTCCGCACCCGGGGCGTTTCGATGCAGCCCCCTTGCTCCGTTCGGAGACCGGCTTCCAGTTGAATGTCTGCGCGTTTTCACTTATAACTACTGGATAAGACGATGAGAACTAGTTGCTGTGGCTCGAGCATCGGTGTTTCACCGATCCGTAATCAGAACCGCAGATGAGTCGGTCCCGACCGGAACCGACGGCGACGAGCGTCCTGCTATCGTGGCAACAGTGAGTTGCCACGCCCTCCCCAGCCGATTCGCTCACTTCGTTCGCTCATCCCTCGCACGGCGTCGCGCCGCGGTTCACCGGCGGTTCACCGCGGCACAGCGCGCGCCACCGCACGGTGGATGGCGGGTCAGTTTCGGACTGCGAGGAAAGTCCGTCGCGCCGTCACTCGGCGAAGTAGTCCTCGTGGAGTTCCAGTCCCTCGTCCTCGAGGACCGGCCCGTCGACGCTGGTGTCGGCATTGGCTCGCTCGACGACTTCGTCACAGGGAATCTCGATCACGCCGTCGTCCCGGATCCCGGCAAGCGAGTCGACGGGAACGCTGTAGACGACTCGGTCCAGCCCCGCATAGACGATCGCGCTCGCACACATCGGGCAGGGCTCGGTGCTGGTGTACATCGTACAGGCCGCGCGCTCGCTCGGCTCGAGTTCGCGCGCGGCCCACCGAGCGAGCTTGAACTCGGGGTGGGCCGACACGTCGTCGTCAGTTAGGGTGGTGTTCTCCGCGGTCCGGACGACCGCGTCGTCGACGACGAGCAGGGAACCGAAGGGGGTGTTACCGTTCTCGACCGCCGATTCTGCGAGGTCGATCGCCCGCCGCACGTACGAGTCGTCAGTGGCCATAGCGGCCGTTCGGCCGCCGGTTCCGAAACGCTTCGCCTCGAGCTACGTACAGGAGAAGCCGCCGTCGACGACCAGCGCCTGCCCGGTAATCCAGTCGGCCTCGTCGCTGGCCAGAAACAGCATGGCGTTGGCGATGTCTTCCGGCTCGCCCAGCCGTTTGAGCGGGTAGTGTCGCGACATCTCCTCCTTGGTCGCTTCCCACTCCTCCTCGGTGCGGTTCTGCCGGGGCATCGCCGTGTCGGTGACGCCCGGACAGACCGCGTTCGCCCGGACGCCGGCCGGGCCGACCTCCGCCGCGACGGTCCGCGTGAAGTTGACGACCGCCCCCTTCGACAGCGAGTAGGCACCCAGTTGCGGCGCGCCGATGACGCCCGCCAGCGACGCCGTGTTGACGATCGCGCCCGACCCCTGCTCCTTGAAGTGGGGGATCACGGCATGGCAGCCGTTCCAGACGCCCTTCACGTTGACGTCCATGACCCGATCGCGCTCGCCTTCGTCGATCTCCTCGATCTTCGAGCGCTCGTGGCTCACGCCCGCGTTGTTCAGCATGATATCGAGGCCGAACTCCGAGACCGCCTCGTCGACGGCCGCGTGGACCGCGTCGGCGTCCCGGACGTCCAACTCGAGCGCGGTGCCGTCCCGCCCCGCGTCTTCGACGCGAGCGACCGTCTCCGCGGCGCTCTCGTGATCGATGTCGGCCGCGACGATCGTCGCGCCCTCCTCGGCGAACAGTTGCGCTGCTTCCCGCCCGAGACCTGAGCCCGCGCCCGTGATAAACGCTGTCTTGCCTTCGAGTCGCATACCCACACGTTATCGGGATACCGTATAATGATTGTCACCGGTTCTGAAAATCGACCATCGATCGGCTCGAGGTCCGGACAGCGTTATGCCCCGTCGCCGACAGCTATCCCGCATGCAGATCGATCTCACCCAGCCGATCGAAACGGGGATGCAGACCTACCCCGGCGACCCCCCGGTCGCCGTCCACCCCCACGCGACCCACGCGGACGACGGCGCTCGCGTCTCGAGCCTCGAGTGTGGCAGCCACACCGGAACCCACGTCGACGCGCCCGCCCACACCGAGCCCGACGGCCGAACGCTCGCTGCCTATCCGCTCGAGCGGTTCGTCTTCGACGCCGTCCGGGTCGACTGTCGCGACCTCGAGGCCCGCGAGCCGATCCCCGCGTCGCGAGTGCCCGACGACGACGCCGACCTCGCCGCGTTCTGGACCGGCTGGGACGCCCACTGGGGGACCGACCGCTACCTCGAGCATCCCTATCTCTCGCCGGCCGCGGCCGAAACCTGTGCCGATCGGGGACTAGACGTGGCCGTCGACGCGCTCAACCCCGATCCGACGCCGACCGAGGGTGCTGGCGCGGACGAGCCCGACGGCGTCCCGGCCCACCACGCACTGCTCGGCGACGACCGGCTGATCCTCGAGAATCTGACCGGGCTCGAGGCGGTCGGCGAGCGGTTCGAACTCCGGGCGTATCCGCTCGCGCTCGCTGGCGATGGCGCACCGGTGCGGGCCGTCGGCGTCCGCGGTGGGGACTAGGCCTCACGACCGCGAGTAATTACTGCGACCGCTAGTTCCGCTTGATCGTTATCGTGATAGCGTCGACGGTCGCACCGGTGTCCGATCGGACGACGACGAGTCTGTACGTCCGCTCGTCGCCGCGGTCCTGCGGCGGTGCCAGATCGTTCTTGTACGTCGGTTCGTGCCCCGTCAGCGAGGATATCTTGACGATTTCGTCCGTTCCGTTCGTCCGTTCGTACGTCTTGAGGGAGTAATTGGTCTCGTCGTCGAGACGATGGTCGAGTTCGTATCGCGCCCCGTCTAGCTCGTTGACGTCGTAGACGGAGACGTTCCGTATGACCGTCCCATTGGTCGGTTCGCCGACCGAGGTCGAGTAGTCCGCTTGGGTCAGACAGCCGCCGAGCGCTACCGTACTTACGATGAGAACGAGTCCCAGTACCAGTCGCCCGTTCCCGTGAAACGAAGCCGTCATTATCGGGACAAAACACCGATGGCAGGAGTACGTTCAAGAGGTCTGTCACGAGACACGATCGTGAGTGGGACCGGGCCGCAGTTAAGTATTCATCTCACTGAAACAGGGACTGTAGTCACCGGGAGCGGTGGCAGTGTGCCGCCACCGCGGAACGACGGATGGAGACGGCCGGCACCGATCAGTCGTCGGCCGGCACCGCCCGCTCTTCCCGTTCCGCTCGAGTCAGCAGCGGCGTCCCGTCGGCCTTCGGCCCGAGTCGGGGGCCAAAGGGCGGGTCGTCGGGGTCGATGACCCGGCGCTGCTTGTAGTCGGTCGAGCGCTCGACGGGCACGCGGCCGATCGAGGAGATCATCTCGACGTAGTCCTCGAACGAGCGGAACTCGCCGAAGCCGCCGCCGGCGCGTTTGGTGATCTCCTCCGAAAGGATCGTCCCCATGTAGTCGTCGGCCCCACACGAGAGCATCTTCAGCCCCTGCTCGTCGCCGTACTTGACCCACGAGGCCTGGATGTGATCGATGTTATCGAGGAACAGCCGCGAGACGGCGATCAGCAGTTCGTCCTCGTCGATGCTGGCCCCGCCAGAGACCACGTCGTGTTCGTACAGCGGCGTGTTCTGGTGGATGAACGAGAGGGGGACGAACTCGGTGATGTTGCCGGTCCGATCCTGTAAGTCACGAATCCGTTTTAAGTGCATCGCGCGGTGGGCCTCGTTCTCGACGTGACCGTACATGATCGTCGCCGTCATCCCGAGGCCGACGTTCGCGGCGGCCTCCATGGCCTCGAGCCACCCCTCGGTACTGATCTTGCCGGGGCAGATGACCTCGCGGACCTCCTCGACGAGGATCTCCGCTGCGGTGCCGGGAACGGTATCCAGCCCGGCCTCCTGCAGTCGGCGGTAGACCTCCTCGTAGGACCAGTCGGTGCCCCGCCGGGCGTGGTAGGCCTCTTCGGGCGTCATCGAGTGGACGTGGACGCCGTCGACGCTCATCGCCGAGAGCTGGTCCGTGTAGGTACCGGGACTGGTGTCGTAGACCGCCGGCGGCTTGTAGTTGACTTCCTTCGGGTTCGGGTGGGCCTCGAGGATCTCCCGATGTTCCTCGTCGAGCGCGAACGCGGGGTGCAGTCCCGAGACGGACGTGACTTCGTAGATGCCCCGCTCGACGGCGTCGGCGACGATCTCGCGGGATTCGGCGGGCGTCTTCGTGAACCCCGCCGTCTCGATCTCCGTGTCGCTCTCGAAGGTGTGAGCTGCATCTTTGAAATTGCAGAACAGACAGCCCACGTTACAGGCCGTCGTGACGTTGTTGTTCAGGTTCGCGATGAAGGTGACCTCCTCGCCGACCTGCTCGGCGCGCCGGCGGTCGGCCGCCTCGAGGACGCGTTCCTTGCGCCGGCGATCGATGCCGTCGCTGTCGGTCCCAGTCGTGAGTAACTCGATGGCGTCGTCGACGCCGAGTCGGTCGCCGTCGCGCGCTTTCGCCAGTGCGTTCTCGAACGACTGGTCGGTCTCGGGAACGTGTTCGAACGCCAGGTCGGCCTCGGTCACCGGTCGCTCCATCGACGTAACGATGCTCGCACAGCGAGAAAAGGGTGATGGATCCGGACCCCGCCCCGTCAGAATCGGCCGCGTCGAGAGTTGCCGCTACCGATGACGCGAGGCAAGGCGGATCGCGGCCGCCACCGGCCGTCGAACCGAACCGGTGGTGGCGATCGTCACTCCGCGTCTGGCTCCGGCGCTCCGGCTCCCGACCACCGACCGAATATTGAAACCTTCTTACGCTCCGGCCACGGCAACTGGGATATGAGCGACGGGGGCGAACACGTCCTGAGGTGTCTCACGTGACTGCACGCACAGCGCAACCGTTCGACGGTTACGGACTCCACGCGAGGTGGAGCCGATGACCAGCGTCAAGGAGTTCCGCATCGAGGAGGACGCGACCGACGACGATCTCGGCCGCGGCTCGTTCGTCTTCACCGACGACTACTCGGTGTTCGACTGGGGGAAGATGCCCGACCAGATCCCCCAGAAGGGCGCGAGCCTCTGTACCATGGGCGCGTTCAACTTCGAACTGCTCGAGTCCGAGGGCGTCCCGACCCACTACCGCGGCGTCGTGGAAAACGGCGACGTCGTCGCCCTCGCGGACGCCTCCCACCCGCCCTGGGAGATGGCCATCGACCTCACACAGGTGCCCGACCTCCCCCACGAGGGACGGGCGTACGACTACGACAGCTACCACGAGGCGGCCGGCGAGAACTACCTGATCCCGCTGGAGATCGTCTTCCGCAACCGGGTCCCGGTCGGCTCGAGCCTGCGCAGCCGAACCGACCCCGCGGACCACGGGCTCGCGTTCGACGAGTGGCCCGACGAGGCCGTCGACCTCGCGGAGCCGATCGTCGAGTTCTCCACGAAGTACGAGGAAGGCGACCGCTATCTCGAGCGGGCGGAGGCTGACGCCATCGCCGGCAAGGCGTCGATCGACGACCTCGAGTCGTTGGCCCGCGAGGTCAACCGGATCGTCACCGAGCAGGCCGACGCCGCCGGGTTGACCCACGAGGACGGCAAGATCGAGTGTCTCTACTATCAGGGCGAGATCCGGGTCGGCGACGTCGTCGGCACCTTCGACGAGAACCGCTTTAGCTACGAGGGGACCCAGCTCTCGAAGGAGGTGCTGCGCCAGTACCACAAGCGCACCCAGCCCGACTGGGTCCGGGCCGTCGACGACGCCAAGGCCGAGGCCAAAGCCGAGGACGTCGCCGACTGGAAATCGCTCTGCGAGGAAGCGCCCGAGCCCCTCGAGGAGTCGGTTCTCGAGACCGCGAGCGAACTGTATCGCAGCGGTGCGAACGCCTACACCGACCGCGAATTCTTCGACGCGCCGCCGCTCTCGAGCGCGATCGGCGCGGTCCGGCGGCTCTGACGACGGCGAGTCCGGGCGGGAACGAGCGCCGCTACCGGCTCGATCACGCGTCCATTGCTGTCATTTCGCACTCGGCACCGGACAAAGTAACCCTCATATGGCGGGAGTGGCGACGGTCGAACGAACACGAATGAGTCTCATAGCCAGCACAGCGGGTATCGTCCTGTTCAGCTTCACGTCCGGTATCGCGATGGTCGCGACCGTCATGCTGAGCGTCTTCATGTTGGCCATCCTGTTTCTGACGTTCGCGCCGCTTCGCTCGAGCGATTGGGCGGGTCGGGAGGACGCGACCGCGGCGGCGAGTGCCGAACCGAGCGACGACTGAACCCCCGTCCGTCGCCCGTTCCGCTCGCAACGTCTCGCTCGCCGCTCGAGCCATCGGTTCGTCTCGAGCGACGACGACTCGAGCGGATGCTGCGTCTGGGGTTTCGCCCGCCTGCGCTCACCGCCGACCCGCGACGGAGTTCCGGACCGTACGGAATCAGTACACTTTTGACGGATCGTGCGGATCCTCTCAACGATTCGTTCTATGACCCGCCGGATCTCGGTTCGTCCGGTGTTCGACCCCCTCTCGCCCCCCGCCGCGTGACGGGCCCGATAGCCGCAGCACTCGGGTTCGTTTCGCTACCGCCGCGGTAGCCGCACTTTCTCTCGACCGAACACGCACATGCCGACATCCACCGAGCCACCGGTCACCGGCCGGGGCTCGCACGACCGCGTATCGATATTCGAATCACCGCCGACCCGATCGCTCGAACCGCCCGGAGCCGTGTCGCCGCTCCGCAGGAGTGGTCCGCGATGATCGCCGCCGGGCGCTTGCTGGGGCGAAACCGGGACTTTCGCCGCTTCGTCGCCGGTCAGTTCGCGACGAACGCCGGGGACAGTCTCTACACGGTCGCCGTACTCTGGCTCGCCTTCGAACTGACCGGGTCGACCCTCGTCACCGGCGCATTGAACGCGATACTGCTGCTCCCGTGGCTGCTGCAGGTGTTCGCCGGCCCGCTCGTCGACCGGCTACCGCTCAGATCCGTCCTCGTCGGCTCACAGGTGGTCCAGGGCGTCGTCGTACTCGTCCTGCCGCTCGCAGCGGTGACCGGACGGCTCCGCGTCGGTCTCCTGTTCGTCGTCGCCCCGGTGCTGATGCTCGCGACGCTGGTGATGGGGCCGATGGAGACCGCGCTGCTCCCCCGGATCGTCGACGAGGACAGGCTCTCCGAGGCCAACTCCGCGCTGACGACGGTGACGCTCGGGCTGGACATGGTGTTCGACGCGATCGGAGGCGGGGTCATCGCCGTCTTCGGTGCGACGACGCTGTTCCTCGCCGACTCGCTCACGTTCGCCGTCGCAGCGGTACTCTTCGCCGGAATCACGATCGGAATGCCCGCGAATTCGAACGAAAGCGGTGGGGCCGACGAGTCCGCACCGTCCGTCGGATCGGTACTCCGGTCGTACGGTTCGGACCTCCGAGTGGGTATCGAAGTCCTCCGCGGGACCCTCTTCGTCGAACTGATTCTGCTGACTGCGGTGGCGAACTTCGCGACCGGGGTCGCGCTGGCGATTCTGCCGGCGTTCGGCGACGGACTGGGCGGTCCCGCGATCTACGGCCTGCTGCTGGGGGCCCTTGGCATCGGTCGGCTCGTCGGATCGATCCTCGGTCCGTACGTGGCCGGCGTCCCATACGGGACGGTACTGCTCTCGCACGGGCTCGGTGCGGGGTGTTGGGTCGCGGCGGTCGTCGCGCCGTCGCCGGCGCTTACGGTCGCACTGTTCGGCCTCGCGTGGGTGCCGATCGGCGCATCGGGCGTACTCACGGCGACGCTGAACCAGCGACTGTTTCCGGCCGACCTACTGGGCCGGATCTCGGCAACGAAGGGGACCGCTTCGGGGGCGACGCTCCCGCTTGGCTCGCTCGTCGGCGGGGTCGTCGCCGATACGCTGGGAACGACGACCACCATGGCGCTGGCCGCGGGCGGCTTCGGCTTCACAGCCGCCTACGTCCTCCTGCGGCCGCGGCTCCGCCGCCTCCCCGCGGCCGAGGCCGCGACTCCGGACGACTTCGATCTCCGGTTCGGGACGGAGCGGCCCGAACCGTAACGGGCTCGCTTCGATCCCTACCGCGCGGAGTCGACCCTACAGCCCGTACTGGTCCCCACCAGACGGGCGACGGCGCGACGTCCTCGAAGCCGGCGCCCTCGAGCAACGGGCGGCGGTCGGTATATGTCGCCGGTCGTCCCAGTAGTCGGTATGGAGACCGAAGTCACGGTGTACGGCCCGCTCCGGAGCGCGACCGGCAACAAGACGGTGGTCCTCGAGTGGGCGGGCGGGACCGTCGCCGACGCGCTCGCGGCGCTCGTCGACGCCTATCCGCGCGCGGCGTCGCACCTCTACGACGGCGACGCGGTGCGTGCGAGCGTCAGGGTCTCGCTCGAGGGCGATCGGGCCGGGCTCGAAGAGTCAGTACCCGAGGGCGCGGCGCTGGCGGTAGTGCCGGCCGTGCAGGGCGGATCTCGTCACTGAGTGATGGACGGAGTCGAAGGAAACGGGAAGACGAACGAGTTCGCTGCTATCGTGGCTGCAGTGAGGACCACGCCCTCCCCAACCGATTTCTACTCACGGGCACGAAGTGCCCGTTCGTATGGTTCGCGGAACCGTCGGTTCCGCGCTAACGCTCGGTCACTCCGTTCGCTCGCTCATCCCTCGCGCGAGATCGTGCCACGGCTCACCAGTGGTTCGCCGTGTCTCAGCGCGCGCCACCGCAGGGGGAAAGCGGAGGGGGCTACGGCACGGGGCCGGCTACAGTCCGTACTGCTCGCGCACGAGGTGGTCCATCCCGCGGTCCTCGAGGATGTCCATCGGAGCCAGCATGTCCAGTTGGACGACGCCGGGGAGCCGGCCAATCTGGACGCCGCCGGTGAACGTACACCGCGAGCGGACCTCGCCCTCGCTCATGTCGAGCAGTTTCCCGGCGCGGTCGAAGGCGTTCTGCGTGGCGTCGTTGACCGTCGCACCGGAGCCGACGACCTGAATCGGGCCCATGTCCGTCTCGACGTCGACGTCGTGTTCCGCGCCGAGGTCGCGGCCCGCCTCGCGCTCCTCGTCGCTGTAGGGTTTACTGATGAACGGCAGGTCCTCCTCCGGCGGGAGCAAGACGGGGCCGTCGATCTCGAGGTCGTCGATGACCTCGACGTCCATTCGGACGGTGCCGCTGACGTCGGTCGTGTGCAGGGAGAGTTCGCCGTCGCCCTGGTTGGCGTGGAGGTCGCCGACGTAGACCCCGCCGCCGTCGACCTTGACGGGACAGATCAGTGTCGCGCCCTCACGGACCTGCGGGATGTCCATGTGGCCGTCAGTGCGGGCCTCGAGGTCGGCCTCGCTGTCGACGCCGTAGTCGTGGTCGGCCCCGATGAGGAACTGGCCGAAGTCGCCGGCGTTGTGCGAGTCGGGCATCGTGACCGGCGGCGTCGTCCCGACGTTGCCGATGAACGGGCGCAGCCGACCCAGCGTTCCGGGCATCTCGCCGGGTTCGTACAGCAGGATCGGGTGCTGTCGGGAGTTGGCGGGGATGTCCATTACTTCCGCGGCGTCCTCGGCGAGTTCGTGGGCCGCGGCCTCGTCGAGGGTGATCCCGACGGTCCCGTCGTCGTCGAAAGCGACGGTGTAGCCGTACTCGAAGCCGAACGAAGAGGCGTTCGCGCCGCACTCGGCGCACTTGATCGCGTCCTCGCCGGTCCCTTCGACGATCGAGTCGGGCCACTTCGTGCCACACTCCGGACAGCGGTGATCGACGAACGGGTCGTCGCCGAAGGCGTCCTCGCGCTCGGCCATCGAGCCCGTACTCGTCGCCATGCTCGTGACCTCGATATCGCGGATGTGTAAGGCGATCGCGTCGCCGACCTCGGCCCCCGCGACGCGGATCGGCCGGGTCACCTCGTGGCCGCCGTGGAACTCCGGCGTTACCATCGGCCCCCAACAGCCCGGCGGGGTGTAGGTCTCGATCGTCCCGCCGTCCGCGACGGTCCCCGCCCACTCCTGATCGGGGCCGACGAGCCCGAGCGTGTACTGGTCGACGTGCAGCTCCCGGCGGATATCTTGTTGTGCCATACCAATCCATAGTTGGTCGCTGACGTCGATAAGGGTGCCGCTCACGGAACCGACGGTGAGCGCTCGTCCGCCCTCGGATGAACGGACGACGGGGCGAAACTATGTCGAGCGACGCCGATTCGACTCCCCGATCCGGTTTCGGCGGCGACCGGCGCTGGTTGCGGCTGCGTTCCCGACATCCACGACGACCACGCTCCGCTGTTCGAACGGGTCGCGATCGACCGGGAGAACGCCTGCCGGGGTCGGACGAACTCGTTCGGCTGGCCGTGGCCGAATCCGCCGCAATAGGTTCGTTCAAGTGGCTCTCGTGTCTTCTGTCAAGCGATGACTGACTCGACGGATGCGGATTCGCCCGAGTGTCGACAGTGTGGGAGCCCAGTGGGACCGTCTTCCGAACAGCGCGTGGTCACGACCGTCGAGGACGGCACCGCCGTCCACCGGCATTTCTGCAGCGACGACTGCCGCAATCAGTGGGAGTCGTCGGACTCGGCCTGAGTATCGGGCTCGAGACGGGTCGCTACGGTCCTCAAACGGAAGATAGCGGGAGAGACGAACGCCGCCGCGGCTATTGGTCCTTGGCGACCGCGCTGCCGATCCCGTCGACCGGCCGATCGGGCGTGAACTCGTCGATTTCGTCGGGGAGCCCGAGCTGGTATTTGGTGCCGTTTTCCCGGACCGAGGTCCGACCGCGGTGGACCGAAACGTCGCCGTTTAAGTGGAGCTGGACGGCCTCGAGCAAGGCGTCTGCCTCCAGCGGCTGGCCGCGGTGTTTCATGTCGTCTATATCGGCGTCGTCGGGGACGTCGAACGCGCGCTGGGTAATGATCGGCCCCTGATCGAGGTCGGTCGTGACGTAGTGGGCGGTGACGCCCGCGACGCGGACGCCTTCGTCCAGTGCCTGCCGGTAGGCCTCCGCGCCGGGGAAGGCCGGCAGCAGGGAGGGGTGGACGTTGATGATGCGGTCCTCGTATCGAAAGACCACGTTTGGCGAGAGGATTCGCATGTACCGCGCGAGGACGATCAGGTCGACGTCGTACTCCGCGAGGAGTTCGAGCAGTTCGTCCTCGTTTTGCTGGCCGCCCTCGTCGCCGATGTCGTGGAACGGGACGTCGTAGTGTTCGGCCAGCGGCTGTAAGTCGTCGTGATTGCCGATGACGACCCCGATGTCGGCGCCGAGTTCGTCGTTGGCCCAGGCCTCGAACAGCGCCTCGAGGCAGTGGCTCTCCTTGGTGACGAGGACGGCGATCTGCTGGCTCTCGCGATCGGACGGGAACCGGACCTGGACGTCGAGTCCGAGGTCGTCCCCGAGGTCGTGGAGGTCTTCCCGGAGCGTCGACTCGGTACAGACCATCTCCGAGGTGTCGACGGCGAGATACATCCGGAAGACGCCGTCACGAACCGCCTGATCGAGGTCCTCGATGTTGATTCCGCGCTCGAACAGGAGGCTGGTTACGTTCGCGATCAGTCCCGTGTCGTCCTCTCCGATCACCGTGATCTCGGTTACGTCGGTCGTCAACGCTGCCACCTCCGCTCGAGCGATTCGCGATTCATCACGACGGATCCCAGTCCACGAGCGGCTAAAAGTCCTGCTTTCCGGCAGAGTGCGTGAGAATCGCCCGCATTCCGTTTCGGAGCGGTCCGTCGGGGCGAACCATGCCCTTCCGATGGCAGTGGCGTTCCTGCCGTGCCAGCAGCGAGACGGCTCCCTCGAGCGGATTCGCCGGACACGAGACGCTGTTTGCCCCACGGGTGACGGATCGGACCGCCGGACAGGTGCCGTTCCAGTCGGACGCCGATGCGGTGACCGTCCACGCCACCGGCGACTGGGGTGGCGGGACACGGGGCGATCCCCCGACTCGTATCGATATCCACGAACATGTATTACGGAGCCAAGGCGAAAGCGTTTTTGAGCACGGTTGCGGGGTATCAGGTGATGACCGCCTACACCGCGACGGTGACGGTTCGACTCAAACGTGGCGTCTTAGATCCGGAGGCCGAGACGACCGCACAGGCCTTGGAGCGGCTGGGCTTCGAACTCGAGGAGTTGCGCTCGGCCGACCGCTTCGAGGTCGACCTCGAGGCCGAAAGCGCCGAGGCTGCGCGCGAGCGCGCAGACGAGATGGCCGAACGGCTGCTGGCGAACCCGACCATCCACGACTACGACGTGGAGGTCGCCGAACGGTAGATGACGGTTTCTCTCACACCGATCGAAACCGTCGATCGCAACACCGCGGGGTGGCGACTGTGACGGTTTCGATCGTCCGCTTCGGCGGCTCGAACTGCGACCGCGACGCCGAGCGCGCCCTCGAGTACCTCGGCATCGACGCCGAGATCGTCTGGCACGAGGACGGACTTCCCGCGGACACGACGGGGATCGTCCTCCCCGGCGGGTTCTCCTACGGCGACTACCTGCGGGCCGGCGCGATGGCGGCCCGGTCGCCGATCATGGCCGAGGTCCGCGAGGCCGCCGCGGACGGCGTCCCCGTCCTCGGGGTCTGTAACGGCGCGCAGGTCGGCTGCGAAGCCGGACTTACGGAGGGTGCCTTTACCACCAACGAGAGCGCGCGCTTCCAGTGTGAACACGTCCATCTGCGTGTCGAGCGAGCGGACACCCCCTGGACCGCCGCCTACGAGGAAGGCGAGGTCATCGAGGTGCCGATCGCCCACGGCGAGGGCCGCTACGAGATCGCCGACGACCGACTGGCCGACCTCGAGGACGAGGGGCGGGTCCTCTTCCGGTACTGCGATGCGGACGGCGAGACGAGCCCCGAGGCCAACCCCAACGGCTCGAAACACGCCGTCGCGGGCGTCCTCGGCGAACGCGACACCGTCGCGGTGTTGATGCCCCACCCCGAGCGCGCGACCCTCCCCGACATCGGCCCGACCGACGGGCAGGGTGTGTTGTGCGGGTTCGAACAGTAATTCACAGTTTCACTGCCGCTCGGTCCATTTTACTCTCCTTCCGAAACGATAAGAACTACGACGCAGTTCGTGAACTGAGTGAAACAGTAATAGGGGACTGGTTCGTTGAACACGACCGGACTATCGAGGCATGGATAGGATCATCGGTCCGGACACGCGAGCCGTCGTCATCGGTACCGACACCGGCGACGCCGAACGCGCCCTCGAGGAGCGCGGCGTCTCGGTCGCGTCGACTCGGTCGGTCGCCGAGTGTCTCGACCGACTCGGGACGGCCGACTGCATCGTGATCGCCGGCTCGGGTTCGGCCGTGAACCCGGTCGCGTGTTGTCGGCGACTCCGCGACCGGCGGGCCGACGTGCCGATCGTCGTCTTCCCCGATGACGGCAGCGAACGGCTCGCAGGCGATGTCGTCGCGGCGGGGGCAGACGGCTACGTCCCCCGATCACAGGGAACGGAACCGCTCCTCGAGCGGCTTCGGAAACTGCTTGCGGACCGAGAGAACGGAAACCGGGACCCGTCGGACACCGAACACAAGCGTCCGTTCGAGGCCGTTCCGTCATCGACGGCCGATCCCTCGAGCCGACTCGAACTGCTCGTCGAACAGTCGCCGCTCGCGATCATCGAGTGGAACCTCGAGTTCGGGGTCCGAAACTGGAATCCGGCGGCGACGGAACTGTTCGGCTACACCGCCAACGAGGCGATGGGCCAGGTCGCGCCCGACTTCCTCGTTCCCGAGGGGGACCGCGAAGCGGTCCGGGAGTACTGGGAGCGACTCGTCGACGGCGACCCAGACGGGTTGCCCTCGCGACAGGTCAACCGCAACCGGTGCAAGGACGGGACGACGATAACCTGTGAGTGGTTCAACACGCCGATCGTCGAGGACGGCGAGATCGTCAGCGTCCTCTCGTTCGGGCAGGACATCACCGCGGACGTCAAGCGCGCGACCGCGCTCGAGGCGCTGCAGGAGACGACCCGTGAGCTGCTCCGGGCGGAATCGACCGACGAGATCGCCGACATCGTCATGGCGGCGACCGAGGACGTGATCGACCGGCCGCTGGGCTCGATCAGGTACTACGACGAGGAAACCGACCGCCTCGAACTCGCCGGCATCACGTCCGAACTCGACCGTCGTACCGGCGATATTTCGTCGGTCGGCGGCGAGTATACGAGCCTCTGGAACGCCTACACCGAGGGGGAATCGACCGTCGTCGAGGAGCCATCAACCGACCGGGTCCCCTACGATGTCACGATCGGCATGGGGAACGCGGTCCTCCAGCCGCTCGGCGATCATGGAATACTCTCGGTGGCATCCCCCGCGACGAGCGAACTCGACGAGGCCGAACGTAATCTCCTCAACGTCCTTGCGACGACGGCCGAGGCGGCGCTCGATCGGGCCGCTCGGGAACGCGAACTCGAGCGAACGAAGACGGTCGTCGAGACGGTCGGCGACTGCGTCTATCAACTCGACCACGAGGGCCGGTTCGTGACCGTCAACGATACGATGGCGACGACGACGGGCTACGATCGCGACGACCTCCTCGGCGAACACGTCTCGACGATACTCACCGACGAAAGCGTCGCGCGCGGGCAACGCTACGTCGAGGAGTTGCTGGCCGACGACGACCGACGCGTCGCGACCTACGAGATCACGCTGACGAATACGGACGGGACGGAAACGCCCGCCGAGGTCAACATGGCGCTGTTGACGACCGACGGGGAACTCGAGGGAACGGTCGGCATCGCCCGCGACATCAGTGACCGCAAGCGCATGGAGCGACAGCTGGTCGATCGAAAGGCGAAGATTCAGGGGCTCCACGGCGTCGCCTCCCGGCTCGACGGCTGTGAGAGCCGCGCGGAGATCTACGACGTGGCCATCGAAGCCGCGGAGGATGTCCTTGACTTCGACGGCTGTGTCATCGACATGGTCAGCGGGGACGAACTCGTCACGGAAGCCGCGTCGTCGGCTCTCACGGCCGACCCCGAAGACAGGACCCCGATCGACGGCTGTCTCGCCAGCCGAACCTATCGCACCGGCCAGTTGTTCCGACTGGACGACGTGACGGGCGCTCGAACGCCACGGATCGAGGGCTGCCGGTCGGTCCTGACGGCTCCGATCGGCGATCGAGCCGTGTTCCAGGCCGTCTCCCGGGAGCCGTCGGCGTTTTCCCCGACCGACGAGGAACTGACGGAGTTGTTGCTCTCTCACGTCGCCGACGCGCTCGACCGGATCGCGTTCGAAGAGCGGCTACGAACCGAGCGCGACCGGTTCGCCGCCCTGTTCGAGAACGTCCCCGACGGCGTCGTCAGCGTCAGTAACCTCTCGGACGGGCCGATCGTCGAGGCCGTCAACCCGGCGTTCGAGCGGCTCTTCGGCTACGAGGAGTCGACCCTCGTCGGCGAGTCGCTCGACGAGTTCGTCGTGCCGACCGACAGGACGGACGAGGCCGAGACGCTCAACCGACGCGGCAGCAGGGGCAAGGTCGGCGAGGCCGAGGTCAAACGCCGGACCGTGAACGGCCTTCGCGATTTCCGGCTCCGGGTCGTCCCGATCGAGATGGACGGCTCGTCGGACCGCGCCTTCGGCCTGTACACCGACATCACCGAGCGGAAACAGCGCCAGAAACGCCTCGAGATCCTCAACCGCGTGCTGCGACACGACCTGCGAAACGGGATGAACATCATCGAGGGCTGTGCCGAGATGCTCGCCGATGCCGTCGGCGAGGACGAGTACGTCGAAACCATTCGGAACCGGACGAACGAACTCGTCGGGCTCGCGGAGAAGACCCGCGCCGTCGAGCGCGTCCTCGACTGCGATCAGGCACCGACCGGCCCGCTCGACATCTCGGCGTCGATCGACCGCGCGATCGACCGCCTCGAGGACGCTGCGCCGGCGGTCGAGGTCACCCGAACGCTGCCGGACGGTGTCCAGGCACGCGCCGACGAATACCTCGAGACGGCGATCTATCAGGTCCTCGAGAACGCCGTCGAACACAGCGATCGGGACCGGCCGGCCGTCGACGTGACCCTTCGGGACTGCCCGGACGACGAACTGCTGACGCTCTCGATCGCCGACGACGGCCCCGGCATCCCCGACGAGGAGCGCGAACTGCTCGAGGGCGAACGGGAGATCACCCAACTGCGCCACGGCAGCGGACTCGGCCTCTGGCTCGTCAACTGGGTCGTCACCCAGACCGGCGGGCAACTCTCCTTCGCCGACAACGACCCCCGCGGGACCGTCGTCACGCTCGAGGTCCCGCGCGCGGACGCGGAACCGATCCGCTCGGCGTCGGACGAGCCGGCTACCGGCGACTGAGACGGGTTGTTGTCACTGTATACTGGTGTCTCCGCAGGACCGTCGCAGGTACACCGGTGGTAACCGACAGTGAACCGTATGAGGCGGCGGCCGCGCTACCGACCCCACTCGTAGAACCACCAGCCAAGCCCCAGCAACAGCAGTCCCGCGCCGAACGCGGAGGTGGCAGGCTCGGGGAAGACGACGAGGAGAATACCGATGAGGATCAGGACGGTCGGCTCGAGTTCGTTGACGTATCGGGATGGGACGGGAAGCGCCATATCCGCCCGACCCGCGCCAGTGCCAAAACGGTTCGTCCTGCGACTGCCGCCGTTATCGGGTTAGCGGCTGGTTGAAGCTCCGCTCGCGCTCGATGACCGTCTCCCAGGTCAGTTTGCACTCGCAGGAGACCTGCTCGAAGACCGAGGGGTCCTGCCGGAGATCGAAGTCCTTGATCGCCTTCTGGACGCGGTCGTCGCACTCGGTGCAGTTGTGTGGGCCGCGATCGGAGCCGTGGCCGACCGGGTCCGAGACGACGATCGCGTCGGCATCGGCCGTCTCCTCGAGGACGTGGGCCACCGACCAGAGCCACGGCGGCCGGTAGCCGTCCTCGAAATAGAGATCGTCGACCATCGTGTAGCGCTGGACGTTACAGGGGTTCATCGAGACGGTGTGACAGCCCTCGACGTCGGCACAGCGCTCGACGGAGGAGATCATGTCCTCGGCGGCTTCGGACTCGGTGAGGAAAGGCGGCTTCATCAGCAGGTAGGCCTTGATGCCGGCCTCGACGTCGCCGTCCGCCTCAGCGTCAGCAGCGGCGGCCTCGGCGCAGGCGTCCTCGAAGTCCGCGAAGTCGAAGTACTTGTTCACGCAGTCGTGACGGACGCGGTCGGTCGCCGTCTCGAGGCCGATCGCGACGTCCGTATCGAGTCCGTGCTGGGTGAAGTCGCCGATCTTCTCGCGGTCGACGAAGTCGGGCAGCGACTCGACGACGATCCGGTCGCGGTCCGCGAAGGTGTCGGCGATCGCCCGGCGACTCTCCGCGCCGACCTCGCGCTCGTCGAGGAACGAGCCGGAGGTGTAGATCTTGATGAGGTCGGCCTGCTCGTCAGCATTGTCCGCCTCGTGGGCCAGACAGACGTCGATCTGGTCCATCAGAGCGTCGTGGGAGACCGACCCACCGTCGACGCTTTCGGCGACGTAGCCACACATCGTACAGCCACCGGCGCGGGCCCACCGGCAGCCGCCGGTGTTGAGAATGATCGTCAGGCTCGTCTTGACGCCGTCTGGCGTGTTGTCCTCGTCGAGCCAGACGCGGGTCGGCTCGTGGGGATCGTAGCTTGCCTCCTTGCGCGAGCGGATCTCCCGCATCGCCTGATTGTGGGCGTCCATGCCCTTGCCCTGCTCGTAGACCTCGGGGCTCGGTTTGCTCATTAGGAGACGCAAGCGGCCCGGAGCGTAAAGCGCCTTCGTCTATGCCGTTCCGAACGCCATCCCGTCGAAACATCGGTAGCCAGCGAAGGAGTTACGTTGTAAGGACTGTAAATATCATACGTAGCCGAACCCATGTCTAACGCAAGCAAGCGGATTCCGGTGACAGAAGAGCGATGGGAGGAGCTGAACGAACTCAAGGGGGCCGGCGAAACGTACGACGATCTCCTCGCGGAGTTGATTCGGGAACACAAGCGGCGGGAACTCGCCGAACGGACGCGGGAGGTCCGGGATACCGATAGCGAGGCGTTGACGGCACTCGATGAGTTATAGGGTTCTGCTCGCGGACCAGCCACGCGAGTACGTCGCCACTCTCGATGAAAAGAGTACGCGGATCGTCAGGGAAAACCTGCGGAAACTCGAGTCCGACCCGTATCCGCGACCCGATTCCGGGAGCGGTGATAAGGAGAAGCTTATCGTCGACGGCGAAGAACTCTATCGACTGCATATCGGCCGGACTCACACGGCGTTCTACGACGTCCTCGAGGACGAGCGAGAAGTTCGCGTCGTCGAGTTGCTGGATATCGATGACGCGCACAAACGCTATGGGTTCGACTGATCGAGAGAGGACCCGTCGATCCGTCGCTCGAAAACCGTCACGACTTACGTCCGACGGGCCAATCTGAAGCCAATGCGCGAGTCCTTCGAGATCCGGGACACCGACGCCGGCGGCCGTATCGGGGAGCTGACGGTTCCCCGCGCCGGGACGACCGTCGAGACCCCGGCCCTGTTACCGGTCATCAACCCGAACTTAGACACGATCAGCCCCCGTCGGCTCGCCGACGAGTTCGGCGCCGAGATCCTCATCACGAACTCCTACATTATCCACGGCGACGACACGCTCCACGAGCGGGCCCTCGAGGAGGGGCTCCACGACTTGCTCGACTTTCCGGGCGCGATCATGACCGACTCCGGTTCGTTCCAGCTCTCGGAGTACGGCGAAATCGACGTCACCACCGAGGAGATCCTCGACTTCCAGCGCGAGATCGGCTCCGACATCGCCACGCCGGTCGACATCCCGACCCCGCCGGACGTCTCCCACGACCGGGCCGCGAGCGACCTCGAGACGACACAGGAACGCCTCGAGATCGCCGAGGACGTTGATACGGGCGAGATGCTCGTCAGCGCGCCGGTCCAAGGCTCGACGTACCCCGGTCTGCGCGAGCGGGCCGGCCGCCACGCTGCGGGAACCGACCTCGACGTCTTTCCGGTCGGCGCGGTCGTCCCGCTGATGAACGACTACCGGTACGACGACATGATCGAGGTCGTCGCCGCCGCCAAGCGGGGACTGGGAGCCGACGCGCCGGTCCACCTCTTCGGGGCCGGCCATCCCATGATGTTCGCGCTGGCCGTCGCCGCGGGCTGTGACCTGTTCGACTCGGCGGCCTACGCGCTGTACGCCCGCGACGACCGCTACCTGACGGTGCGTGGCACCAGACATCTCGCGGATCTGGACTACCTCCCCTGTTCGTGTGCCGTCTGTACCGACCACTCGCCGGCCGAACTGCGCGCGTTGCCCGACGCCGAGCGCGAATCCGAACTGGCCGCCCACAACCTCCACGTCACCTTCGCGGAGATCCGCCGGATCAAGCAGGCGATCCGCGCCGGAAACCTGCTCGAACTCGTCGAGCAACGCGCCCGCTCACATCCGGCGATGCTCGACGGCTACCGCACGCTGCTCGATCACGCCGCCCAGCTCGAGCGATCCGATCCCGTCTCGAAGGGGTCGTTCTTCTACACCTCCCACGAGAGCGCACGCCGCCCGGAAGTCGTCCGGCATCACCGACGACTCGAGCGGCTCTCGGTGCCGGACTCGCTGTTGCTCACCGTCGACCGATCCGCGCCCGACGCGGGGTACGACGACGTCTGGCGGGTCCAACCCCCGTTCGGTCCCTTCCCGCGGGCGCTCTCGAAGACGTATCCGCTCACCGCCGAGACCCCCGAGCGGACCGATCGGGCCGCCCTCGAGGCCGCCGCCGACGGCGTCGCTCGCCTCGTCGAAACGAGCCCGGAGACCAGCGTCACGCTGGCCCATCGGGACTGGCCCGCCGACGTCCTCGAGCGACTCCCCGACGGGGTGGCCCTCGTCGATCTCGCTGACGAGGCGTGAGCCGGGGCGACTCGAGTAGGAAAACGAGGAATCGGCCATCGCGGCCGGGTTCCGGCGGGAGCGAGGTTACGCGTTGGACTGGCGAACCGAGACCGACGGGGCGGCCGATGCACCGTCGATCGAGATTTCGACGTCGTCGGTACAGTCGACCGCGACCCGCTGCCCGTCGTAGTCGAACTCGAGGCGACCGTGCCGAGGGCCGCCGGTCCGCGTCGGCTCGAAGAGGGCGTCGATCGCGTCCGGATCGATCCACTCGTAGAGGGGTGGGAGATCGACCGGATCGACGTTCCGGTGGGTCGCGATCACGTTGACGACCGCGCTACTGACCGTCTCGTGGACTGCGTCGCCGCCGGTGCCGGTGGAGGAGTTTGTCACGACGTACTCAAGCGGCGTTGCGTATAAAACGATGACGGCGATTGCCTCGGATAGAGCGCTATTTGTACGTCGAAACCAACCGTCTCACGTTCGCTGTGTCGCAATTCGGTTCCCACACTGTTCGGAACGGCTGGCTGCCCTCGCGCGTCGCGGCGACCGGTCACTCGTCCGCACCGACGGAACGTTTCCGACCGACCGCAGCGGTGGGCTATCCGGATCGGAACACCGAAACCCTCGGCGCTTCCCGTTCCCGGTATGTTCGGACCAGCCGTACTCGGCGGCGGGCTGCTCGTTGCGTTCGTGATCGGAACGTGGCTGTTCAGACGGATTCGTGGCCGCGGGCGGTCGGCGGCCGCGCAGCGCTCCCGAAAGCGCCACGAGGAGGCACAGGATCGCGACCCACCGGTCGATATCGGCGACGTCGAGACCGTCGCAATTCGGGAGTTCACCGATCACCACTCCGGTGAGCGACGGGCCGTCGGCAAGGTCGAAGGGTTCGTCGTCTTCGTCGAGGACGTCCCCGCCGACTGCGAGCCGACCGACGCGATCCGCATCAAGATCCTCTCGTTCAACCGCGGCCACACCTCCGCGACGGCGACGTATCTCGAACGCGCCTGAGCGCCGCGTCGCTACCGGTCGAACGGCCGAAAAAAAGCGATCGTCTCAGTTCCGCTGGCGGAGCAGCAGTGCCGTCAGCAGTCCCGCGACCGACGCGAGCGCGATCCCCGGACCGAAGCCGGGGATGCTGTCGTCTTCGTCGTCGCCGTCGTCGGTCTCGTTACTCGTCTCGGCGCTTTCGGTGCTGAGATACTCGCTCATCGTGTCGGTGGGGACCGCGGGGAACTCCTTGTCCCACTCGCCGGCCTCGTGGACGGTCGTCTCGTCGCCGACGACCTCGAGGTGATCGATATCGGCCTTCGTGGCCGATGCGGTGTCGACGTCGCCCATGTCCTCGACGTGGACGTACATCGACGCGGTGTCACCGGACGCCGTGCTGGAGACGCCGCTGACGGCCATCGTCCCCGTGACGGTGTCGGTCAGTTCGCTCATGTCCTCGAACTTCGCACCGCCCTCGAGGCGCACCGTCCCGTCGCTCATGTCGGCGTCGACGCGAGCGACCTGCAGGTTGGCGTCGGACAGCGCCTGCATGAACTGGGTTGCCTCGGGCGACGTCGTGCCGGTCGGACCGGTCTGGGCCGACTGGGCCATGGCGTCGATCGCCTGCTGGGATAGCTCCTGACCCTCGAGTTCGAACATGCCCTCGAGCGAGAGCTGGTCCCCGTCGGTGTCGGCCGACAGTTCGAATTTGACGTCGTTCATGGAGTCGATACCTCGGGACTCGAGTTCGTCGACGTAGTCGGCCCAGTTCGCGGTGTCACTGGAGGCCTGAACGTCGAACTGCAGCTCCTCTCCGGTGGTCTGCTCGAGCGATGCGTCCCACTCCATGTTCGTCTCGAGGTTCGTGGCCTGCTGTGCCTCGATGGCCGTCCGGGCGTCCTCGATGTTCATCTGCTCGAGGTCTTCCTCCGAGGCGGCCGATTCGGCCGCATCGAGCATCGCCATCGTGAGTTCGTCGTAGTTCGAGAGCTTGACGTCCCACTCGGCGTTCATCGAGTCACCGCGGTCTTCGACCCGCACGTCGACGGTTTCGATCTCGAGGTCGGTGACGCCGGTCGCAACCGCCTGGGCCTCTTCCTGGCTCAGCCCGGCGGTGTCGTCGTTCATCAGCATGACCGGGAGCATCTGTTCGATCCCGCTGTCGATGCCGGTGTACTCGATCGTGAACTCGAGTTCGAGCCGGTTGGTTCCCTCGTCGAAGTTGTAGTTCTCGATCGTGACGTCGGCGTCCCCGCCGAGCTGCATGGCGAAGCTGGCGTACTGCTCGGTGAGCGTCTGCTTGGCCTGCTCTCGCGTCTCCCAGTCGGACGCGGCGTAGCTGGAGACGGCCCGTTCATCGGTCACATC
This sequence comes from Natrinema thermotolerans, assembly GCF_031165565.1. Taxonomy (NCBI): domain Archaea; kingdom Methanobacteriati; phylum Methanobacteriota; class Halobacteria; order Halobacteriales; family Natrialbaceae; genus Natrinema; species Natrinema thermotolerans. The sequence continues at coordinate 1,290,969 of NZ_CP101873.1, forward strand.
GAGAGTGTAGCCGTTCGAGGTCTCCTCGAGGAAGACGTCGAGGGTCTGGCCGTCGCTCGTCGCGCCCATCGAACTCTCGGTCGTGACGGTCGCGGAGCCGCTCGTCTCGAAGCGGTCGGCGCTCATCGTGAGCTGGCCGTTGGACTCGACCGTCGTCGGGGTCGAGTCCTCGCCGGCGAACGCGCCGGTCGCACTCGCCTCGAACGCGTTGGTCTCGTCGGTGACCTCACCGGAGACGTCGAGGTCGAGGCGTTCGAGGTCCTCGGGCTGTTCCATGACGAACGAGCCGTTCCCGGTGAAGCCGTCCTGATCGAGGACTGCCGAGACGGAGCCGCTCTCGAACTCGTCGGTCTCCTCGTAGTCGCCCTCGACCAGCATGTAGGCCAGCCCTTCGCTGACGTCCATGCCGACCTCGAACTCGTCGAGGTCCTCCATGTCGTCCTCGTATGCGAGGACGGCGCTGCCGTTCTCGCCGAGATAGACCTCGTCGGCCGCGCCGAGTTCGGAGCCGGCTTGGGAGGCGGTCTGATACGATTCCACGGTCGGTTCCGCTGCAACAGCAGTCGTCGTCGACCCGCCGTAGACGACCGGTAGGCCGATGGTCGCGAGTCCGACTGCCGCGACTACGAGCAGGATCAGGAACGCCCTGAACCCGTCCGTAGAGCGGAGGTTCGATTTCGATTCCATACGAGTGACATCCGACCGAGTGATCATAAAGGTTGATTTTCACACGTTTCTACCAATCGACGACCGGGACGGTCCTCGCCGTGGCCGACGACGGGTCGAACCGACCGCTCGCTATCGACACCCTCTTTCGCTCGCCGCGGCCATATTGGGTATGACCGAATACTTCGAAGTTCACGAGCGCGATGGGGCCGCGCGCGTGGGCGAACTCCGCCTCTCCTCGCCCCGAACGACGCCAGCACTCGTCGACGACGTCCTCGAGGACGCGGGGTCGCTCTGGAGCGCGGACCGCGATCTCCCCGACGGCGACGAGTCCCGGCTTACCGTGTTGCCCCACCGGGCGTTCCCCGGCGGCACCTCCGAGGAGGTCCAGGCATCGTTCGCCGTCGACGCCCCCGACGTCGACTACCCAAGCGTCGCGGTCGTCTCGAGCGAGGACGTCGAGTCGCAGGGAACGGACGCCTACGCGCTGTCGGACGTCCAGTCGGTGATGGGCCACGGGGCGGCGCTGGTCGAAGCGGTCGTCGACGTCCGCGAGGCGATCCCGGCCGACACCGCCCTGCTGTTCTCCGGCGTCGCGACGCCCCGAAACGTCGCCTTGCTCGCCTACGCCGGCGTCGATCTGTTCGACGCGACCGCGGCCGTCGTGAAAGGCACCGAGGGACGCTATCTGACGACCGACGAGGCCTACTTCCTCGAGGACCTCGAGGAACTCCCCTGCTCGTGTCCCGCCTGTCAGGGGCCGCGCGAGGAGTTCACTCGCGAGGATTGTGCCGACCACAACCGACACGCCCTCGAATCCGAACTGGCGATCGTCCGTCGGCGGATCCGCGACGGGCGCCTGCGGGACTACCTCGAGGGGCAGGCCCGCCACGACCAGTGGCTCACCGCGGCCATGCGCGAACTCGACGACCAGTGGGGCTACCTCGAGGAACGGACGCCGATCCTCCGGGACGCACGGATCGACGCCGCGACCGGCGACACCCTCCGCCGGGTCGAGATCCAGCGCTTTGCCGACCGGGTGACCACGCGCTATCGCAACCGGTTCGACAACCCGCTGGTGCTGGTGCCCTGTTCGGCCGCCAAGCCCTACAGCGAGTCACAGAGCCACCGCCAGTTCCACGACGCCATCCAGTGGCGCGGCCACCTGGTCTCGATGACCTCGCCGATCGGCGTCGTACCCCAGGAACTCGAGACGACCTACCCGGCCCAGCACTACGACACCGTCGTGACCGGCCGCTGGACAGAAGACGAGAAGGAGTTCGTCAGCGAGGTGCTACAGCGGTACCTCGAGCGCAACGAGTACCCAAAGATCGTCGCCCACGTCCCCGACGAGGGTTACCGCGACATCGTCGAACGCGTCGAGGAACGGCTCGACCTCGATATTACCTATACGGTCGCCGACCACCCGACCGACGACGAGTCGCTCGCGAACCTCTCGGAGGCGCTGTCGGGCGAGTTGAAGTACTCCAAGCGCGAGCGCGAACACAACACCGTCCGCGCGCTCGCCGACTACCTGCTCGGCGACGGGGCCGGCGACGACCTCTTCGCGGACATCCAAACGACGAGCCGCTACCCCAAAATTCAGGTGCGCGACGACGAGGACACCCAGCTCGCGACGATGGTCCCCCAGTACGGCACCCTCTCCTTTACGCTCGAGGGAGCGAAGCGGTGGCTCGAGAGCGCGGCACCGACCAAACGCGTCGAGATCGACGGCTTCGTCCCCCACGGGAGCGTCCTCGCGCCGGGAGTCGTCGACGCCGACGACGACATTCGCGTCGGCGACGAGGTGATCGTCGAGGGACCCCAGGCCTTCGCCGTCGGCCGTGCCGAGATGTTCGGCCGTGAGATGGCCGAGAGTACGCGCGGGATCGCCTGCGAGATCCGCCACGTCGAAGAGAAGTAATCACGTCGCGTCGGAATCACAGTCACGGCCCTCCGAGCCGTCCACCTGGCAGGACGGGCACTGACGGCCGTTTACGAATCGGTTGACGGATCGACCACACGCCGGACACTCCCAGAGACTCGCGTCGAACGCCCCCATCACTGTGTCTCCCTGATTCCGACGACTCCCATAGGCGTTTCCCTCCCTCTCGCCCCGGGAAAACGACGGACGGTGACGCCGCTACCGGCCCGGACACTCCTTGAGTAGATGTTCGCGATAGACGGCCGCGGGCACCGATTCCCCACAGAGGTCACACTCGCGATCGTCACGGTCGTCGGTCACGCTTCGAGGTGGCACCCGAACGACAATGTCTGTTTCGCCGGACCGATTCCGACAGCGGCTCGAGCGGCCCCGAAACCCGTTCGGACCGGTCCGAAGCCGGGACAGACCGTCAAACCGTGAACTCGTTTTATCTCCAGACGCGACGTAGAAAAATGCGGTGAACGAGATGAACAGTATCACAGCACCCACTGGACACGGCGAGGGCATCGACCTCGAGAACGACTGGCGGTGGCTCGCGATCGCGGGCGGAATCGTCGGGCTACTCGGACTGCTTGCGATGGCCGCGCCGGTCGTGACCGGGATCTCGGTCACGCTCGCGCTGGGACTGCTCCTGATCGCGGGCGGGATCGTCCACGCGGGCCACGCGTTCGCGGTGCGGGGCTGGCGCGGCGCGGCTTGGCAGGGGGCGCTGGCGGTCGTTTCGATCGTCGCCGGAGCGGCGGTACTCGCGGCTCCCGCCGTCGCGCTCGTCACCCTGACGATCGCGCTCGTGGCGTACCTGGCCGTCGAGGGAATCGCGGAACTCGTGGCGGCGACGCGGCTGCCCGCCTCCCGCGGCCGGACCTCGATCGCCGTCAGCGGCGTCGCCGCGCTCGTCCTCGCCGGCCTCCTCTGGGCCGGCTTCCCGGCGACCGCGGCGTGGGCGATCGGCCTGCTCGTCGGCGCGAACCTCCTCGTGACCGGGCTCGCGATGGTGGCCGTCGCCGCGACCGCTCGACGCCCGCTCGAGGAGGCGACGCCGTCCGCGACCGGACCGCGCGGGGCGTAATCCCGGTCGGACCCCGGGACGGCCCGGCTCCGGCGGTCGCCGATGCCCGCCGTGACGACGACGATCGTCGCGAAAGTCGTCGCATACCTGGCCGCACGACGACGTTGCGATCAGTGTGGAAACCGTTTCAGTGGCGGCTATAGCGACCGCCGGAACGTGTGAGTCGCAACTACTTTATTGTTTTAGGTAAGCCTAAATCACATGGACGACGATCCGTACGGGGACCGCGAGCCGACGCGGCCGTCCGTCGCGTCGGTACCGAGGACCCGGCTCGATGCCGCTCGTGAGGCCCGCCAGCGATCCGGCCGCAATCGCCTCGCTCGCCGCGGATGACGGACGCGTCCCAGTACCTGCTGGCGTGCTATCTCGGCGCGCGGGAGGAGGGCGAGCCGGTGTCGCCGGGCTACGTCGCGGACGAACTCGAGCGGTCGCCGTCGGTTACGACGGAGACGCTCCAGCGCCTCGAGCGGCGGGGCTATCTGCGCTACGAACCGTACGAGGGAGCGACGCTAACCGACCAGGGACGCGAGGCGGCCGCCGACCTCCACGAGCGCTACGTCGTCCTGTCGACGTTCTTCCGAGAAGTCCTCGACCTCGCGGAGCCCGACCGCGAGGCGATGACACTGGCGGGCAGCGTCAGTCCGCTCGTGACCGAACGCGTCGCCGAAACGCTGCTCGAGGCCGAAGACGTCGAAGCGATCGACGTGCCGGTCTGAGACGGCGATCGAGAAATAACAAGAGCCGGGTCGAGAGAGCGGTTCGAGCCGCGGCGGGGGATCGCCCCGCACGAGCGGCCGTCAGTTCGTCGCCGACTCGAGGACCAGCGTGTCGTCCTCGAGGTAGTGTTCGATATGGTGAGTGTGTTCCTCGATGGTCACGAGCTGTTCGCGGAGCATCTCGGCGGTCGCGTGATCGCCGAGGTTCTCGGCGAGTTCGATGTGCTGGCGCGTACTCTCGATGATGTCGCCCATCATCTCGAGGTCGTTGGCAAGCGACGTCCGGATGTCGTAGACGTCCTCGTCTTCGGGTTCGACGGTCGCCTTCTCGGCCAGCGTCGTCATGTTCGCGTGTGGAACGCCGCCAAGCGCCTGCAGTCGCTCGGCGATCTCGTCGGCGGCGTCCTCGACGTCCTCGTAGACCTCCTGCAGGAACACGTGAATGTCGAGGAACTCCGCGCCCTCGACGTTCCAGTGGTGCTTGTGGAGCTGGTGATAGAGGACGTACGCGTCCGCCAGATCGCGGTTGAGCGCCTCGACGATCTGCTCGGCCTTCTCGGGCTCGAGCCTGAGCGAATTCTCCTCGACGGTACCGGCTTCCTGTTGGACGGTCTGCTGCGTGTTCATCACAGTAGTCTATAGGGCACCCACACTCATATAACTTATCTTATATTTTTTCGTGTGGCCTAAAAATCGGGCGGCGGGTACACGGTGGTTCAGGGGCCGAGAACGGAACTGCTAGAGACCGGCTGGCACCGAGATAGCATTCGGTCGTGCTACTCGCCGAATACCGACTCGAAGAACTTCCGCTCGGACGTCCGCAGATGCTGGTTGAAGGTCGCGGGCGCAATACCGAGGCGTTCGGCGATCTCCTCGCCCGTACTGCCCCGCGGCCAGTCGAAGTAGCCCGCGAAGTAGGCCGTCTCGAGGGCCGCCCGCTGTTTGTCGGTCAGTTCGTCCTCGAGGACCGACGACGGGCCGGCGTCGCTGCGGTCGCTCCGCTCGGTCGTCCGCTGGGCGAGGTAGGTCGCGTCGGCGCGCTGGTCCTGAATGAGTTCGATCATCCGGCGCGTGTCCCGGCCCCGCGGCAGTTCGATGACGAACCGGAACTCGCCGTCGGCGATCGTTGCCGACGCGACGCGGCCGCCGTGGGTCGCGATCGTCTCGAACAGCGACACCGCCGCCGGAGCGACGAGTTCGAACTCGAGTTCGTCGCGCCTGACCGAGAGGAACCGAACGTTGCCGACCCCGTCGGTGTCGTCGATGCTGTCTTCGAACGCTTCCTGCGAGACGCCGCGTGCCGTGCCGTAGGCCAACAGCGCCTCGTCGCCGCCGACTAGCTGTTCGAACTCGATCGTACACGACTCCGCCGCCGAGAGTTCGACCAGTTCCTCCGCCATGTCCTCGACGCGGAACTCGAGTTCGACGACGGCGTCGCTGACGAGGGCGTCCTTGCGTTCGATCGCCGTGATCGCGTGGGCGATGACGTCGCCGGTCCGGGCGAGGACCTCGGTCTCGGCCCCCATGAACGCCCGCGGCGACGACGAGTAGACGTTCAACACGCCGTAGACGAGATCTTCGTGGACGATCGGGACCGCGGCCGACGACCGGTAACCGCGGGAGCGTGCGGCCTCCCGCCACGGTCCGAACCCCGGATCCGCCTGCGCGTCGTTCATGACCTGCACCTCGCCGGTCCGGACGGCCGTTCCGGCCGGCCCCCGTCCGGTCTCGTCGTCCTCGGTGACGGAGACGTCGATCTCGTCGAGGTAACCGTCCTCGACGCCGGCGGCTGCCTTCGGGACGATGCGGTCGCTGCCCGGGTTGACACCGCCGATCCACGCGAACCGGTAGGCGTCCTCCGCGGCGAGCCGGTCACAGACCTGCTGTTCGAGTTCCGTGCGCGTCTCGGTCGTGATCACCGCGTGACTGATGTCGTGGCCGATCCGGTTGAGGCGATTTAGCGCCTCGAGTTGCTCGCGTTGCTGGCGGCGCTTTCGTTCCTGATGGGCACGCTCGATCGCGTGGTGGATCGTCCGCACCAGCAGTTCGCTGGTCACCTCGTCCTTGACGAGGAAGTCCTGTGCGCCCCGCTGGATCGCCTTGACCCCGACCTGCTGGTCGCGAACCCCCGTCAGTACGACGATCGGCGTCTCGCCGGTCTCCTCGTGGACCGTCTCGAGGGTCGTGAGCCCCTCGCTGTCGGGGAGGTTCAGATCGAGCAGGACGATGTCGGTCGGTTCGGTTTCGGCGGTCGCGAGCCCGTCCTCGAGGCGGGTTTCGCGGACGATTTCCGGTGCCCCACCGGCCGCATCGCCGGGGCTGACCCGCTGGGCCAGTTCCTCGGTATCCCGGAGCATCTCCTGGATCAGCCTGGCGTCGCCGGGGTTGTCCTCGATCAGGAGGACCCGAAGGGCGTCGGTCGCGTTGCCCTCTCCGCCCGCCCCCGCTCTGGTGTCGGTCTCGCTCATTGTGGATCGACCTCCGGTGGCAGCCGAACGACCGAGAACCAGAACTTCTCGAAGGCCCGAACGGTCTCGATGAACTCGTCCGGATCGACCGGCTTCGTGAGGTAGGCGTTCGCGTGGAGTTCGTAGGACCGGGCGATGTCCTCTTCCGCCCGAGAACTGGTCAGCACGATCACCGGGATCGATTGCAGTTTCGGATCGGCCTTGAGGTCCTCGAGGACGTCCTCGCCGTCCTTGCCGGGGAGGTTGAGATCCAGCAGGATCAGGTTCGGACGGGGGGCATCGGCGTACTCGCCGTGCTTGGAAAGGAACTCCAACGCCTCGGTCCCGTCGGAGACGACGTACAGGTCGTTCTCGATGCGACCCTGTTTGAACGCCTCCTTGGTCAGGCGAACGTCGCCGGGATTGTCCTCGACGAGCAGGATTCGGGCCGGCTCGGGCTGGGTGTGTGCTGTCTCAGTCATCGCTCAAGTCGTGGTTCGGTGTGGTGGGTAACGCGACGGAGACCGCTGCTCCCCCGCCCGTCTCCGAGTCGACGGTGATCGCGCCATCGTGGCGCTCGGCGATGCGCCGACAGGGCGCGAGCCCCCGCCGGTGCCGACGTACTCCTCGCGGCCGTGGAGCCGATCGAACACCCGGAAGAGACGATCCGTCTCCCTCGGATCGATTCCGATCCCCGATCGCGGACTGAAACCTTCCATCTCGGACCATCGTACTCGGCGAATACGGATATACGTGGGGTTCGTTCGCCCGAATAGGTAATCGCGGAATCCGGCAGGTTCTGGAACAGCTTCCGAAGCTGGTCGGGGTCGCCATCGACACGAAGACGTGGGACCGGTCTCGATCCCGGCGTCGGTCTCCTCGGTCCGCACCTCGAGGTCGGCCGACTCGAGCGCCCGCTGGCCGAGTGTCGCGACGGCCACCCGATACCGCAATCGAGCAGCGAGCGCGTCCGACGAGGGATCGACAGCAGCCATACTACCGTTCGAAAGACCCGCGAGAAGGGTAAACCTAGCGCCGGACCCTCTCGAGAGAGACTCTCCGTCCGTATTACCCATCATGGGAGTGACCGAACGGTCGGCGAGGATCGGCCGTCGCTTACGGTGGCGCTCGAGTGCCCCACCAGCCAGTTATAATAACAACTGAAACGAGTCACACACCGATCGCACAGCCGTCGTGCGATCGGGTGTGCATTGACTGTCAGTGGCTACTATCGGTTCCCGGTCGGAGTCGAACCGCGGCCCCGTCAGGATCGACGACCTCGAACCCGTCCCCACGATCAGTGATCGAAACGTCGGCCTCGAGGAGTCGCTCCCGGACTGCCTCGAGGGCCCCCTCACCGGGGACGAGCAGTTCGAACCACGCCAGTCCCCGCCCGCCGGCCGGCTCCGACCGGCGGTTCCACGTGTTCGTCCCGACGTGGTGGTGATAGTCCCCGGCAGCGAAAAACAGCGCGCCGGGCACGCCCGTCATCGTCACGTCGAAACCCAGCCGGTCGGCGTAGAACGACCGCGCCGCCTCGAGCGAGGACACCTCGAGATGGACGTGGCCGATCGTCGTCCCGTCGGGGACCAGTTGCGGCCCCGCGGGAGCCGGCCCGGCATCGCCGGCGGCCGCGAGGGCATCGAGGTCGAGCGGCGCGCCGTCGGCCCGGATGGTGCCGTCGTCGGCCCGCGGCCACGCCGCTCGGGGCCGGTCGCGGTAGATCTCGACTCCGTTGCCCGCGGGATCCGTACAGTACAGCGCCTCGCTGATGCCGTGATCGGAGGCCCCCTCGAGCGTCCAGCCATCCCGGAGTCGCTCGAGGGCGGCGGCAAGCGCTGCCCGCGAGGGGACCCGGAAGGCGGTGTGATAGAGACCGGCCGCCCGCTCGTCGCGCGACGCGACGGTCGAGTCCTCGCCGACGACCAGCAGTGCCGTCCCCTCGGTTCCGAGGGTCGTCGTTCGATCGGCCCGCTCTACCACACGGAGGCCGACGGTGTCGCGGTAGAAGTCGACGGTCGCAGTGCGGTCGGCGACCACCAGTGCGGCCCGGCCGAGCCGGGTGCCGTCCGGAAGCGTCGGGGATGGATCCGAAGACGCAGTCATACGTTTCCTACGGGCTCGAGGCCCCTAAGTGGCTCTTTCGGCCAAATGCCGACGACGGACGTCGATCGGCTCGTTGACTCCACCACCGCCCGGGACCGGGCTCCGAACCGCGTTTCTGTATCGCCATATGTGATTTATACCTGGGGAGCAGGGGAGAGTACCGACCGAGCGTGATCGGACCGCGATCGCTCGAGCGAGCCGACCGGCGAACATACCGGACTCGTGCCGATAGCGACGCGTCCCAGCCCGGTCGCGGTCCGCGCGGGCTTCGATACTCAGGGACTGAGCGGACGGCCAGCCGGGGACGTCGTCGCCGTCCGCAAGTAGCGACGAGCCGAAACGGCCCCGGAAACGGCGTCCGCAGTCGAAGGGAAGGTTCGAACCGACGGCCGATCGCCGTAGTCGACCACCCCGGGCACGACCCTGACGACGGCCGGCAACTCACCCGTTCGGCCGATCGCGGGCGACTCATCGACAGCGATCGGCGACGACCGGACTTCCCGTGGCCACCCGGCCCGCTCGAGTCCGATCGGAATCCAGTTCTCGTCCGACGGTCGGGAACCGTCGTCACCGGCCTCAAACCCCTGGGTCACGACCCGAAAACCGGCCGCTCCGAACGGGCCGACACCGACTCGAGCCACCCGGTGGTATCGTGGAACTCGATCGCCGACGGACGACGAATTCGACTGCGGCGTTGCAGCCGACCGTCGCGGCACGAGATCCCCAGTCGTGACTGACGCCGTGCCGTCGGCCGGTATAATCGTGTGAGCTGGAAACAAGGGCCGGGCGCTGGGAGAGGCGAACCGATCGTCGGCCCAGTTGCCGGTCGGAACGATCGGTCGAATCGATTCGACCGTGGCGCTTGCTCCGGGGTCGGAACGGGAACGTCCGTTCGAACAGTATCTTATAAATCATATGCTGCTATAGCAATTCCAGTACTGGGCTGGACGGACATCGACTGCGTCGGAGCGGCCCTAATCGGAGATTGGCCGGACGGAACGGGGTGATCGACGGGCCGAAACGGAATCGAACTCGCGGTGTCGCCGCGAGCGGTCCCACAGGGCGGACGATACGGATCGCATACTAATGGCGGCGGTCGGCGCGGGCGTAGATATGATACCGGACCCGACGGGATCGTTCACGACCGACCTCCAGCGGCGCGTCTACGAGTACGTCGAGCGTAACGGAGCCGTCACTCGCGACGAGCTGGCCCGCACGATCACGGTCGACGACGGCCGGGCCACCTCCAAACCCGCGCGGTCGGGGACCTACACCGAGTCGGTGCCGCCGACGCCGGACGAACTCCGGACGTGTCTCGAGGCACTGCAGGCGGAGGGACATCTGACCGAGACCGACGGCAAGCTTCGGGTCGCGCTCGCGGCGACGACGACGGACCTCGACTGCGAGGACGGGCGCGTCACCATCCGGCCGGCACGCGGGCGGGACCGGGCGGGGATCATCGAGACGATGCGGACGGTCGCCGCCGACGGGCCGTACGTCGTCGCCGACCACGTCGCGACCGACCTCGAGCGCGATCGGGCGCTCGTACGGGCCAACGAGGACCGGGCGCGGGTCGTCTTCACCGCGATCCTCGAGCCGGCGTCCGATGACGAAGGCGAGTCGGAAGCGGATTCCGGCGGAAACGCGGACGCGTCGACGGACGGCGACGTCGTCGGCTGGCTCCACGTCGATGCACCCGAACGCCGGGCGCTCCGTCATACCGCCGAGGTGACCGTCGGCGTCGATCCCAACCACCGCCGGGAGGGGATCGGCACAGAACTGCTCGAATACGGCCTCGAGTGGGCGATCGACGCGGGCTACGAGAAGTGCTACCAGCACGTCCCCGCGACCAACGACGGGGCGATCGCCTTCCTCGAGGAGAACGGCTGGGAGCGGGAGGGAACCCACGAGGGGCAGTACTGTCTCGACGGCGAGTACGTCGACGAGGTCATGCTGGCGGTCTGGCCGTAGCACACCGGAGAGCGAGTCGATCGGACGCATCGGCCTCGACGAATACGCTGTTTGGCGGTAGCACTATACATAGCCACGATGGACTCGGACGCATGGAACCGAATCGGTTCGCCGAACTCGGCGTATTGGGAGTACTCGCGGAGGAGCCCGCCGACACGGAAACCGTCCGCGAACGGCTCCGGCACAACTTCAGTCGATACTGGACAGCGGGGTACGGGGCGCTCGAGCCGACCGTCGAGCGGCTCCGGGAGGCGGGTCACGTCACGGCGGTCACGTCGGTCACGGCGGCGGGCCGCCGGGAAACCGAGTACGCGATCACGGACGACGGTCGCGAGCGACTTCGGACGCTGCTGAACGAGCCGATTCCCGACGACGAGATTCCGATGGGCGGCCCGCGACTCGTTCTGACGATCGGCTTTCTCCATCACCTCCCCGCCGACGAACGGAGCGAGCGACTCGCGGCGCTTATCGATCGGTTCGAGCGGGCCCGCAGCCGATGGCACGACGTCAAAGCGACTCACGAAGAGACGCTGGCGGAGCCGACCGGGTACCGGCGTGATCTGCAGGACCTCGCGATCCGGCTCGTCGACACGTACTGTCAGTGGCTGACCGACCTACGGGACGAATTGGAGGCCGAGCCACAGCGTCGGTCGTGACCCCATCCCGTCGGTACTCGCGGAGCGCCGGACGCCGACACCACCGCGAGGACGGAGGACCATCTTCTTGCCAGTCGATCCCATATCACGCCGCATGGAGGAAATTTCCCTTGGCGTACCGGAGCCGATCCTCGAGCGACTGCCGGACGACGACGAGAGCGCGGCGGCGGACATGCACAAGGCCGTCGCGGGCTGGGAGGACCAACTCAACCGCGTCCGCGAGGAGGCCGCGGACGACCGCGAGGCCGCCGGACGGATACTCGAGGCCATCGAACGGTTCGAGGAACGCTACGAGACCTACGACGCGTTCGTCCCCGAGCTGCGGGCGTGGGGCCAGTCGCCGATCTACGCGATCGCGTGGCGGACGCTGTACGCCGACGTGATCGCCCAGCTGTACGATCACGACGACCTCGCCGACCACCTCGACCGGGAACGAAACGCGCGACTTGTCGAGGACGGCATTCGGCTGCAGGACCTGTAGCGACGGCGACCCGTTTCGAACCGTCTTCTCCCAAGCGTTGAAACTTCAGGACGGCGTAGGAAACGGTATGGCATTCGCCGTCTCCCGCGCCGGAACGACGCGTCTCACCCTCCATGGGGGATCCGATACCACCGCCTGCAACGAGGCCGAGGCCGATCTCGCCGAGACCCTCGAGGCGCTCGTTGCGGAGGGCCAGCTGACCGATTGGGAGATCGCCGACGCCGAGGTGTACGAACACCCGACCGCGCCGTTCGATCCCTACACGATCGCGCTCGCGGTCGAGGTGACGGTGACCGTCGACGCCGACGATGCCGACGCGGCGGCCGAAGAAGGGATGGCCGCGATCGAGGCGGCGCTCGCCGGGACCGACGCCGAGCCCGACGACGACGCGTCGTCGCCGACGGTCGAACCGATCTGAGGACGGCCGCCGCGTCCCGGTATCGCGTTACCGGACGGACTTATGTCGCTGGACGGCGAGTACGTGGTATGGACATCGATCTCCGATTCTTCGCCACGTTCCGGGAAGCCGTCGGCGAGAAGGAGCGAACGCGAACCGTGGCGGACGACGCCACCGTCGGCGACGTCCTCGCGAGCCTCGAGGCCGAGTACGAGGGCCTCGAGGGGCAGCTACTCGCCGATGGCGAGGTTCGGCCGCAACTGAGCGTGTTGAAAAACGGCCGCAACGTGGTCCACATGGAGGGCGTCGACACGACGCTCGAAGCGGGCGACGTGGTGTCGGTGTTCCCGCCGGTCGCCGGCGGGTAGAGTGAAAATCGGGCGGTGATCCGGGGCGTTTCCCCGACGCTTTTGTTGGTCGATCGAAACGATCAGCGTATGCTCGATGAAGCCGCCGAACTCGTCCTCGAGCTGGGAGTCGACTGGCTCATCGATCGCAACGGGACGCGATCACGGCTCGAGCAGGCGTCACTGTTTCTCGGTCTCGTCGCCGCCGTAACCGCGGCCGCGCTGGCGGTCCTCGTCGGGCCGCTGTACGGGCTCGCTGTGGGCGTCGTCGCGCTGGTATTGCTCCTCTATGGTGCGTGACTGACAGCCGTGGGAACCGCCGACACCGCGCTCCGCGAGCGCTTCCGAGAACGCTTTAGGCCTCGTGATACTCGAGTCGAACGTGACGGAAACCGACAGCAGTGACGCGGATCGCGGTGCCGCCGGCGAGACGCCACCGGACTCGATCGGCGGGAGCCGACCCGCCGAGGTCGAGGCCGAGTCGGTCACGTTCGATCGCGAGGGGATCCGCGCCGGCTTCCTGACCTGTCTCCCGATCGCCGTCGGCGTCGGCGGCTACGGGATCGCCTTCGGGATGCTCGCGCGCCAGGCGGGCCTGAGCGTCGCCGAGGCGGCACTGATGAGTGCGACGGTACTCGCCGGCGCGGCCCAGATCGTCGCCGTCGAGCTTTGGACCGAGCCGATCCCCATTGCGACCGTCCTCCTCGCGACGCTGGCGATCAACCTCCGGTACTCGCTGATGGGCGCGGCGCTTCGCCCGTGGCTCGAGCGACTCACCCCGCTTCGGAGCTACGGCAGCCTCCTACTGATGGCCGACGAGAACTGGGCACTGACGATGCGCGAACTCAAAGACGGAGGCAGCCGGGGCGCGTTCCTGCTGGGGACCGGGATCGTGATGTGGCTCTTCTGGGTCGCGGCGACGGTCGTCGGCGCGGCCGCCGGCGGCGTGATCGGCGACCCGGCCCGGTACGGCCTCGACTTCGTCCTCGCGGCGGTCTTCGTCGCGCTCGCGCTCGAACTCTGGGAGGGGCGGGCGACGCTGGTGCCGTGGCTCGTCGCGCTCGCAACCGCCGTCGTCGCCGACGCCCTACTGTCCGGCCAGTGGTACATCCTCCTGGGCGGGTTCGCGGCCGCCGCCGTCGAGGTGGTCCGCTATGATGAGTGAGGGACCGCTCGCGCTCGATCCGCTCGTCGTCGGCGTCGTCCTCGCGATGGCGATCGTGACCGCCCTCACGAAGATCGGCGGCTTCTGGCTCCTCTCGCGGCTCGAGGTGAGCGATCGAGTCGAGGCCGGCCTCTCGGTCCTGCCGGGCGCGATCGTGATCGCGATCCTCGGGCCGGAGCTGGCGACTGGCGGGCCGGCGGAGTGGGGCGCGGCCGGCGTCGTACTGGCGATCATGTGGCGCACCGAGAACATCCTGCTGTCGCTGTGCGGCGGGATCGGAGCCGTCGTCGCGTTCCGCGCGCTCCTGTGAGCCGGGACCCACGAACGCGAATTTATCCGTCCGGCCGTCGAACCGGGAGTATGGCAACCCGTACCGAGCGTTCCTTTCGCGGCATCTCCGAGCGGCTCGTCGTCCGCTACCTGACGAACTTAGGCGGTGAGCAGGTCGACGACGACACGGTCGAAGGCGAGGACTGGACGGCGACGTTCTCCTCGGAAACGGTCGCCGTCGGACCGTCGCTGCAGCTGACCGAGGTGACGATCGTCTTCGAGGGCGACGAGGAGACCCTCGAGCCGCTGGTCGAGCAGTTCGCACAGAAGGCGATGCGCGCGGGCGGATAGATGGCGGGCGAACCGATCGAGGGGCAGGTCCTCCTGCTGACGGCCGCGAAGGCGAGCGTCCCGGCGACCCGACTGCCGGACCTCATCGAGCGGGCGCAGGCGAGGGTGGGCCCCGACCGCGAGCGATACCGCCGGGAGTTCGAGCGATGCTACGCCGACGACGATCTCGAGGCCTTCCTGGTCGATTGGGGCCACTGGGAGGGGATCGGCGAGGAGATCGGACTAACCGATCGCGAACTGTCGGCCGTTCGTCGCGCACACGAGGAGCAACTCCTGCGGATCGGCCGACGAACCGACCGCGAGGCGGAGTTCGAGACGGCCCTCGAGATCCGCGAGCCGGTGGTCATCGCCACGCCGGAAGACGACGAGTAGCGGCGGTCAGCGTCCCCTCGAGGGCGTCGCGGTCGCGCCGCGGCCGCTCGCGGTCGATGGCAACTATAAAGATCGTGTTTCACCTTTGAAGAACCACCCAGACGATGGCTATCGACCAGGAAACCGAGATGACCGACGCGGAGATCGACGACTTCCTCAGTCGTCACGAGACGGGGGTGTTGTCGCTCGCGCGGACGGACGACCCGTACGCGATTCCGATCTCGTACGGCTACGACGACGACGCCCGGGAGTTCTACATGCGGATGGTATCGACGCCCGACAGCGAGAAGCGGCAGTTCCTCGAATCTACGCCCGCAGGGCGACTCGTCGTCTACGACGAAGCCGGTTCGACCTACCGGAGCGTCATCGCGACCGGCGAACTACAAAGCATCGAGCCCGCGGAGCTGACGCCGGACCAGATCGCCCAGTACGGCGACGCGAAGCGGCCGCTGTTCGAAATCTGGGCCGAAGGGAAGGACGCACTCGACATCGAACTCTACCGCCTCGTGCCCGCAACGCTGGCGGGACGGCGAACCGAAGTCGATCGAGAGGAGTAAGAGCGGGCGATCGGGCCAGTGCCGACTCGGAGCGAGTCTAGTTCGTCTGCTGTTCTGCGACGAAGTCCGCCGACGAGACCGACGCCCCACAGACCGGACAGCCGTGTGTGAGTGTGGCCTCGCGCATCGATTCGTTGACCTCGATCTCCTGCCCGCACTCGGGGCACGTGAACTCGTATCTACTCATGTCGGGGGAAACTCGCGTGAACCGTCGGTTGTCTACCGTATAGCTGTACGTCCAGTATATATAGGGTTGCGGTTCGGTGCCACCGGCCTGTAGGTCCCGTTACGTTCATAGGGTTCGAGTCAGCAGCCGCCGTCCACGTCCCGTTGTCCCGAACGACGACCGACGCGTCGTCGGTCACTCATGGTCGAGGATCGCATCGAGGAGTTTCGTCTGGGCCGCCGCGAGGTGTTCGGTAAACGTCGTACTGGTAATACCGAGTTCCGTGGCGACTTCGCCGGCGTTGGCCCGCTTTGGGTGTTCGAAGTAGCCCATCCGGTGAGCCGTCTCCAACACCTCGGTCTGGCGGTCGGTCAGCGTACTCCGGTCGACGAAGACGAGGTGTCGCTCGTCGTGGTCCTGCTGGGACTGAAGCAGTCGCTGGACGTCGAGCCCCGAATACCGCTCGCGCAGGTCGCCGATGACCGCCTGCAGGACGTGCATGTCCGGGGTGTGGAACGTGAGATACAACGCACTGCCGTGTGCCCGGACGTCGACGACCGGACAGTCGTGGCCCTCGATACACTCGCAGGGACAGCCCTGGCCCAGTTCGCGCTCGAACCGGTAGACCTCGCTCGAGCCGTAGGAGAAGATCGACTCGATCTCGGCGTCGACGTCGAACTCCTCGGGGTAGTCGTCGGCCTCGAGCATGAACTCCTCGGTCACGCGCTCGGGCGCGGACGGGCTGGTGCTTTTGGAAACCGAATGGACTCGCCCACTGGCCGCCGCGGCGGCCTGCGCGACGACGCAGTCCGGCGGGTCGTCGATCTTTATCTCAGCGCGAATCCCCGAAGCCATCGACCGGTACTCGGGGGGCCGGCATCCTAAACCCTGTGTCCGCAGTTCGACCCCGCCACCCGTATCCCACCCCATATAAAGGCCCCTGTATTTATTGGGACTCGTTTGGAGGGGGCTCGGTGGATACGATGAGGTGTAACAGATGTCCGCTACGAACTCCGACGCCCGGAAGCGAGGCTGGCACCGCGACGAGACCGTCGATACACAGGCCGTGTTGGCCGCCCTCGACGACGACGCCTGTCGGGCCATCCTCGAGGCGACGACCCAGGAGGCACTGACCGCGACGGAACTCTCCGACCGCTGTGACATCCCGATGTCGACCGCCTACCGGAAGGTCGAACTGCTGACCGACGCCGACCTGGTCGAGGAGCAGGTCCGGATCAACACCTCGGGCAAGCACGCGACCGAATACGCCACGAACTTCGACGACGTCCACGTCTCCGTCGGCGACGACGGGTTCGAGATCGAACTGACCAAACCGGAGGGCGACGCCGAGGCCGGGTCGAGCTACGGCTCGCCAGCGGTCGCCGATGACTGAACCGGGCGCCTTCGCCGTCTTCGGATCGATTGTAGTGGATCCCGCTCGAGTCGACACCGTTCGTCGATAGATTCCTTCTCGTCGCATCGCTGCCGTCGTCTACTGCTCGGATCGGACGACAGCGGTCGGTAGGGCGACCGACACCCTTCCGGACACGCCGTCTCGAGCGCGAAAACGATCCGACGGTCCCGCTCAGTCGTCGCTCGAGACCGCCGCACCGCCCTCGCCGCTGACGCCGGTGCCGGGGCCGAGGTCGATGCCGAGTTCCTCGAGTTTTTCGTCGGGGACGACCCCGTCGACCCAGCCGCGGTGGTCGTAGTACTCTTCTTTCATCTCCTCGAGTTCGCAGTACTCGCCCTCGCTCGCGCCCTGGCCGCGGATGCCGTCCTCGAGGAACCGCTCGGGCAGGGAGTCGTCCGCGCCGTCGAAGCCGTTGAGGTTGTTGTAGTAGCGCTCGAGGTTGTAGATGCGCTCGCCGGCCTCGAGCAGTTCCTCCTCGCCGACGTCGCGGCCGGTCATGCCGTTGTACTGCAGGACGTACTCCTCGATGCCCTCCGCGAAGGCGTTGAACTTGCAGATGTCGAAGGAGTCGCTGATGGCGTGGAGGTCCTGGAACTGGGCGGTGAGTTCGCCCTTGCCCTCGTACTCGTAGGGGTCGACCTTCTCGGGGATGCCGAGGATTTCGGCGGCGGGGGTGTACCCGCGCAGGTGGCAGGCCCCGCGGTTCGAGGTGGCGTAGCCGATGCCCATCCCCTTCATGCAGCGCGGGTCGTAGGCCGCGATGGTCTGGCCCTTGACCGCCAGCGAGTTGTCGTGGGCGTCTTTCGCCTCGGCGACGCGGCGCGGCCCCTCCGCGAGCAGGTCCGCGAACTCGTCCTCGCGGTGGGCGATGCGCTCGATCATGTCGATCATCGTCTCGGTGTCGCCCCACTCGAGTTCGCCGACGCCCTCGAGTTTGCCCTCCTCGGTCATCTCCATGGCCATCGCCATCATGTTGCCCGCGTCGATGGTGTCGATGCCCATGTCGTTACAGCGCTCGAGCATGAGCGCGATCTTGTCGCGGTCGGTGTGGCCGGAGTTCGGGCCGAGCGCGTAGGCCGACTCGTACTCGTAGGACTCGGTGCGGACGTTCATCTCCTCGCCCTTGTGCATCGCCGTCACCTCGACTTCCTTCTTGCAGGCGACGGGACAGGAGTGACACGTCGGTTCGTCGACGAGGATGTTCTCGCGGACGTTCTCGCCGGAGACGCGCTCGGCGTCGATGTCGACGCCCTCGGCCTCGCGCATGCTCTTCGTCGACGTGTATTTCCCGTTCTTCGTCGGGAGGCCGTCCATCTCCTCGCCGATGTTCATCAGGACGTTGGTGCCGTACATCGAGAGGCCGCCCTCGTTGGGCGCGGTGACCTCCGACTCCTGGATGGCCTGCATGGCCTGCTGGTGGCCCTCCTTGAACGTCTCCGAGTCGGCCGGCTTCGGCATCTTCGTCGAGGACTTGACGACGACGGCCTTGAGGTTCTTCGACCCCATGACACAGCCGGTGCCGCCGCGGCCGGAGGCCCGGTCGTCCTCGTTCATAATGGAGGCGTACTTGACGCCGTTCTCGCCGCCGGGGCCGATCCCCATGATCGAGAGGTTCTTGCCGTAGGACCCCTCGACCTCCGCCTCGATCTCGTCGCGCGTGTCGTGGAAGCCCTCGCCCCAGAGGTGGGAGGCGTCGCGCAGTTCGACCTCGCCGTCCTCGACGAAGGCGTAGACCGGTTCGTCGGCCTCGCCTTCGAAACACAGGCCGTCGAAGCCGGCCCACTTGAGCCGAGCGCCGGACCAGCCGCCGTGGTGGCTGTCGGTGACCGTGCCGGTCAGCGGCGATTTGGTACAGATGGCGATCCGGCCGCTCATCGTTACCTGCGTGCCCGACAGCGGCCCGTTCATGAAGGCCAGCAGGTTGTCGGGTCCGAGCGGATCGACGTCCGGACCCTGGTCGAAGACGTACTTTACCCCAAGCCCCCGCGCACCGATATACTGCTTTGCATCTTCGTCGTCGATCGACTCGTATGCGACTTCCCCGTCCGAGAGATCGATGCGGGCGACCCTGTCTTGAAATCCGCCGAGTTCAGTCATGGTAACCGTTCCGTGTTAGCTACGACGCCCAGCACGTTAGTTGTTGACAGTCAAACGTAACCGGGTTCGGTTATCCGATCTCCGACACCGATCGCGAGCCGCCAACTCGCGAGCGGGGGCCGATTCGAAGGCGGACTCTCTCGAGACGGAACGGGGACTCCGACACCGTAACCGATACCGGACGGTCGGCCTCGAGCGGGGGTCAGTCGCCCGTCCCGTGGCCAGCGTCCGGGGTCGTCGGGAGCGAGGTCCCGGCGATCCGGGTCCGGCGAGCGCGGCGGAACACCGCGTCCGGACAGAGGCCGAACGCGAGGTTCCGTACTCGACAGCCGATCCTCGAGCGGATCGTCGCGATCGTGCCGAGGCGATGTGACTCGGAGCGAACCCGCTCGGCTCTCGGCATCCGCTCGGCGACGTACGCGTCGATGGCCGCGGACGGCTCCTCGCGGGCGGCAAGCGAGTGGGCCAGGGCGAGTGCATCCTCGATCGCCTGTGCCGCCCCCTGCCCGGCGAACGGATACATCCCGTGTGCCGCGTCGCCAGCGAGGACGACCGAGCCGTGAGACCACCGCTCGAGCGGCGGAACGTCTTCCAGGGCGGTGACGACGATGTCGTCCGGCTCGAGCGAGTTGACAACGGACGGCATCGGCTCGGGATAATCGGCGAGCCGGTTCCGAAGCGGCGATAGTTGGTCTCGAGTCGTCGCCGCGGACTCGGCCTGTCGTCCGGCCACAGTCGCGAACCAGTAGAACCGGTCGTCGCCGATCGGCGCGCCGCCCGCGTACGTGCCGTCACCCCACACCTCGAACCCCAGCGCACGGTGTGCCGGCGGCAGTTCGATCTCGGCGACCGCCCGGTAGACGACGCTGTCGAGCGTCCGCAATTCGACGTCGGGCACGACCGCGTCGCGGACGGTCGAATGGATGCCGTCCGCGCCGACGACCACGTCCGGCCGAACGCGGGTGCCGTCGTCGAACCGAACGGTCGGCGTTTCCCCCGCGTCGACCGCTGTGCATGCCGTCCCGGTTTCGACCGTGCCGTCGAGTTCGTCGAGCAGGATCCGCTGTAGGTCGGCGCGGTAGATCGCGACCGCTCCGTACCCGAACGCGGACCGTTCGACGCCGTTCAGGTCGAACCGCGACAGGACCCGCCCGGCGGGCGAGCGGATCCGGACGTCCTCGAGCGGCTTCCCGGCCGCTCGGACCCGATCGACGATGCCGAGTCGGTCGAAGACGAGAAGCGCGTTCGCCTGCAGGAGGATGCCGGCACCGACGGGTCGGTAATCGGATGCCGCCTCGTAGACGGTCGGTTCGATGCCGCGTTGCTCGAGTGCGATCGCCGTCGTCAGGCCACAGATACCGCCGCCGACGACGGCGACGTCGAGTGTCGCTTGCATCCGGGTCATATCCAGTCTTCGAGCGCCACAGCGAAGCGCGAACTGCAGCGTATGCATTGTGCTTTAAGTTCGAGCGACGGCGATGGGCGGGTATGCGCTATCTCACCGTTCTCGTTCGCCCGACGGAGAGCGGTGCGTTCCACCCGGTCGGGGAGGCGCTCTCGGCGGCCCCCTCGATCGGTCGGGAAGCCATCCATCAGGTCGAACGACTCGCCGACGGGACGGTGCTGTTGCTCGCGGAGGGGAGCGGCGATCGAGATCGGTACGCGGAGATCATGCGGGACTCGCCACACGTGGTCGATCACATGGTCTCCGGCGAGCGGACCGGGCGGTGGATGGCGGTGAGTCAGTTCGAGCCGACGGCTCCGATGCGCCGGCTCCTCGAACTCGAGCGCGACTCGGACATCGTCATCGAAATGCCGATCCGCATTACCGACGACGGCTCGCTCCGAGTCACCCATCTCGGAAGCGAGTCGGCCCTCCGGACCCTGTTCCGGGAGGTGATGTCGGAACTCCCGCTCACCTTCGAGGTCGTCAAGACGGGGACGTACGAACCCGACGAAAGAGCGTTCACGCGACTGCTAACGGCCCGCCAGCGGGAGGTCCTCGAGGCGGCAGTCGAGGTCGGCTACTACGCCGCACCGCGGCAGGCGACCCACGAGGACGTGGCGGCCGCCGTCGGGATCGCACCGGTGACCGCGGGCGAACATCTCCGCAAGATCGAGCAGCGAGTGTTCGAGGCGCTGGTCCGCTGATCGGGGCCGGGCCGCCCGCGAGACCGCGGCTATAACAGGAGTGCGACCACGGCGAGGATGATGAAAATCAGCACGAAGATCCGTGCGATCTCCATCGAGATGCCGGCGACCCCGCGGGCGCCGACGGCGGCGGCGACGATCGCGAGGACGAAGAAGATGATCGCCCAGTACAGGAACCCACCACCCGTCTGCAGCGGCACGTTCTGCAGCGGCATCGTGAACGAGAACATGCTCATCGCTCCCACGACTGCTCACATAAACCTCCGCGACCGTCCACGACCGTTCTGGGTCCTAAGCCGTGACTACAGGTCACGAGCGAAGACAGTCCGGACCGGGGGTTACGCGTCCCCGAAGAACGCGCGACAGAGCTTCGCCTCCGCCGTCCGCAGGTGTTCGTGGAACGTCGGCCGCGAAACGCCCATCGACTGGGCGAGTTCCTCGCCGGTCGTCGGCCGGGGCCACTCGAAGTAGCCGCCGAGATAGGCCCGCTGTAGGGCCCCGAACTGGCGGTCGGTCAACGCCTCCTCGAGCCGGGCGGCGAACTCCTGGCGGGTCTCGCCCTCGCGTTCGCGTTGCTGGAACGAACGGACGTCGGTGCCGGCGTAGCGGTCCTCTATGGCCTCGACGATCGAGCGGACGTTCGCCGAGCGGGGTATCTCGAGGGTGACCCGTGCCCGGCCGTCCTCGGCCTCGATCGCCTGCGTTCGGGCGCCCCGTTCCGAGAGCCAGCCGACGAGGCCGGAGTCGCCGGTCAGTTCGACCAGACACTCGTCGTCGTGTTCGACGACGACCCGGCAATCGACCCCCTCGAGGTCCGCGACTGCCGCGGTGAGATCCTCGCCGGTTGCACCGGCGACGGTAAACAGCGATGCCGTCTCGTCGCCGGTGCGATGAACTGACCGGCGGTACTCCAGCCGACAGTCAGCCGCCGACGAGAGTGCTGCCGGCGCGAACGACCGGTCGGCCAGCTCGAGTTCGACGGCGACGACGGCGTCGGTCGCGAGGACCCGGCTCGTTTCGCGGGCATTGACACCGCTTGCGATCGATCGGGCCAGCGCGGAGAGGATGACCGTCTCCCGCTCGTCGACGTCCCGGTCCCGGTCGGCCCGAACCGTCAACACGCCGTACTCGATGCCGTTGTACGACAGCGGCAGGGCGACACAGGTGCGGCCCTCGACCGTGCCGACGGTGGATTCGGTCGTCTCGAGGGTCTCGACGGCGGGATGGTCCGCCCCGGTCTCGAGCTGCTGGCGGTCCGCTCCGCTGCCCGCACTCGAGCGAACGTCGATCGTGCCGGTCGCGGGGTTCCGTTCCCCGATCCAGACCCCGTCGTAGCCGTCTTCGGCGGCGATCCGCTCACAGACTTCGCTCTCGAGCTCCGATCGATCCGTCGAGCCCGCCACGACCGCGGTCACGTCCTGGATCAGCCCCTCGACGCGATCGAGGATGTACTCGAGTTCCTCGGTCCGTTCCTCGAGTGCGAGTTCGGCCTCCTTGCGCGCGGTGACGTCGTTCTGGAAGCCGACGTAGTTGGTCACCGCGCCGTCCTCGTCGCGGACGGGCGCGATGGTCACCTCGTTCCAGAACTCGGTCCCATCTTTCCGGTAGTTTTTGAGTTCGACGGTCACCGGGTAGTCCTCCGCGACGGCCGCCGCCATCTCCGCGATGGCCGCCTCGCTGGAGTCTTCGCCCTGGAGGAACCGGCAGTTCCGACCGACCACCTCGTCGTACTCGTAGCCGGTCATCTCCTCGTAGGCCTCGTTGACGTACACCAGCGGGTTGTCCTCCATGTCGGGATCGGAGATGGTGATCCCGACCGGCGCCTCCTCGAGCGCGCGGTCCTTGACGAGTCGGTCCCGAGTGCCGGCCAGTGCCCCCTCGTCGTCGGCGCCGGTCGCCCCGCGGTCGAACGTGATCGTCGCGCCGTCGACCCCGCGGTGGATCCGCGCGCCCTGCCGATCGTCGTCGAAATCGACCCGGCGAACGGTGCCGACCGTCGTCTCGTCGATCGCCGTCGCGAGCCGGTCCCAGTAGCCCGGGAGTGCGGTCGCGGCGTCGCGGTCGGCCTCGCCGATCCCGAAGGCGTTGCGCGCGGCCTCGTTCGCGTACGTGATCGTTCCGTCAGCGACCGCCACGAGCGGATCGACGACGTGTTCGAGGGCACGTGCTGCGGCCGCGGGGTCGCCGACGTTGCCACGCCGGTCCGCATCCACATCGTCCATACCCCCGTGTACGGCCGGATCCCTAAGAACCGTTGTGATCGGAGGGTGCGTCGCCGCCGCGTCGCAGGCTAGGTTGTTAAATACTGCCACGGTGTAGTGTATCACATGTCAGCGTATCGATCGCCGTTCGAGCGGCTCCGGGAGAAGTTCGACGAGTCCGAGCTCCGGTGTCCGGAATGCGGCTACGTCGACGCCGAGGGCGGCTGGCGCGTGACCACGTCCGGCGACCGGGTCCGATACCAGTTCGTCTGTCCCACCTGCGACGCCGTCGAAACCCGGGAACTCCGCCTCGAGTGATCGCTCGCCGGGACTCGGGCGACCGCAGCCGTTCGCGAGCGGCGACGCCGACCGTCGTGCGCCCAGTTTCGGACGGAAACCCGCCTTTTTCCGCAGGAGCCGTCGGTAACGAGGAACTGAGACCGACTGGATGGCGCAGAATCGTCGGTTTCAGTCGTCGCGGCGTCGATCCGGCGGGCACTGCCGATCGCTTGCGGTCGGTCGCAGCCGACGCAGTCGAACGGGGGTCGTATGATCGCGATCGATCGGTTCCGGGCTCGAAAGGGCTGTTTTCCTCGGTCTAATCCCGTAACAGTCGACCGGTTTTAGCCGAGGATCGCTCCTACGTCGGTCCGTATGGTTTCACGACCACGAACACTCGGTGTCGCGTTCGTCGCCGTGCTGGTCGCGCTCTCGGGGGGTCCCGCCCTCGCAGGGGCAACCGCACCGGCCGCGAACGACGACGCCGGAGACATGAGCGACACGAGCGCAACGCTACAGAACGTCCAGGTCGGGACGCTGGAACTCGAGAACGTCACGGTTCGAAACGCCATGATCGAAGAACTCAGCGTCCAGCAGCTGGACGTCCAGAACAGCGAGGGGCTCCAAGACGCACTGAACGAGTCCGCGGACGACCAGTCCGCCGGAAACGACACCGCGGCCGGCAACGAGTCCGCGGGCGACGAGGTCACGATCTCGAACGTCGCGTTCGAGTCGCTCGCGCTCGAGAACGTCTCGATCGAGGACCTCGGCGGAACCGATGGCACAAACGCGACCGACAACGAGAGCGCCGCCGGCGAGAACGACTCCGCGGCCGGCATCGGGCAGGCGATCGACGAGGGGGCCACGAACGTCACGGTCGGAAACATGACGATCGAGTCGATGACCACCGAGCAACTGACCGTCGAGGACCTGACTGTCGAGGACGACGGCGGCGGCATCCTCTCGGGGATCTCCGACTTCATCGGCGGCCTGTTCGGCGGTGACGGCGACGGCGAGGCCAACGAGAGCGAGAACGCCAGCACGCAGGATATCGAGGAACTAACCGTCGAGGAGTTCGACGTCGACGAGATTACGGTCACCTCGATGACCGTCGGCAGCCTCGAGACACAGGCCGACGGGAACGAGACGGCGGGCAACGAGACCGGCGGAAACGAAACGACGGCGAACGAGACTGGAGAGAACGAAACCGCCGGCAACGAGACGGCTGGCAACGAAACGGAACCGACCGGTACCGACGACGAGATGGCGGGCGAGACGATCCCGTCGCTCGAGGCCGGATCAATGACGATCGACGACGTCGCCGCGAGCAGTGTCACCCTCGGTGAAACCGACGGATTACAGGCCGCCCTCGAGCAGCCACAGAGCGAGAACGGGACGGCCACAAACGAGAGCGGAAACGAGACAGCAGCCAACGAAACCGGGTGACGCGGGACGGCGGTTGCCCCGGTCCCCGTAGCCGCTCCGCGGCCTTTCGTCGCTGCTCTCCGGCCGACTATGCTTCGCCCGAGTCCCGGTCCGGCCCGAACAGTCGGTAGTACGAGAGTGCGAGGACGGTCCGACCGTCGCGGACCTCGCCGTCGGCCACCGCATCGGTCAGCGCCTCGAGCGACCGGGTTCGGACGCGAATGCTCTCGTTGTGATCGAGGCGCTGTTCGGCGGTCGGCCGACAGCCCCGGGCGACGAAGAGGTGCAATACGGCGTCGGCGATCCCGTTTGCCGGTTCGACGGTCACCAGCGGATCCAGCTCGTCGGCCTCGTGGCCGGTCTCCTCGGCGAGTTCGCGGCGCGCCGCCGCCTCGAGGTCGTCGTCCTCGGGTTCGGTGCCGCCGACGGGGAGCCCGTGGCTGACTCGGGAGACGGCCTGTCGCCACTCGTCGATACAGACGACGTCCCCGTCGGGGGTCAACGGGAGAATACAGACGCTGGCCGGCTCCGAGAGGTAGTCGAAGTCGGTTTCGGTCCCGTCGGGGAGTCGAACGGACTCGTTAACGACGTCGAACCCCGGACAGGAGTAGGCTACGCGACGGTCGCGGGTATCCCACTCGAGCGAATCGGTTGGCACAACGGCGGCTACGGCCGTCCGGGTCAAAAACGCCGCGTCGTGTCCGCGGTCGCGCTCGGGGTGCAGGCAAGCGCCGTTTGCGGCCGGTACCGATCCTACGCGGTCCGTTCCGGTTCGGTCGGCCGACGTACCCGCTCTATAACAAAGCCACAGCGAGGTGAACGTCGTCACTCAGAGGGTGATCCATGGACCAGCTAACTGGCTTCCAACGTGACCTGTTGTACGTGATCGCAGGGAAAGATCGGCCGTCCGGACAGGCCATTCTCGACGATATCAACGACTACATCGAGCAGCCGGTGACACACGGTCGGCTGTATCCGAACCTCGATACGCTCGTCGAGAAAGACCTCGTGGAAAAGGGGCAACTCGATCGCCGGACGAACTACTACGCGCTGACGCCCAAGGGCCGACGCGCACTGCAACGCCGTCAGGAGTGGGTCGACCAGTACGTCGACGTGTGACTTCTGACGCCGTGGCCGTTTTGACCCAGCCCGGGAGCCACGCCTCTCGTCGGTAGACCGATCGGCGGCCGCTGGGCGGCGATCACCGTGCGTCGTCGAGATCGACGACCGTCTCGAGATCCGCCGCGAGCCAGGCGTTGAGCTTCGCCTCGGTCGACCCGTCGCGTGGCACGAGCGTACAGCGATCGCATTCCGACTCGTAGCGGACCACGACGGCCTCGAACAGGGCCGCATCGGCGGGTCCGGCTCGGTCGTCGGTCGCGTCCTCGTTGCCAGTGCCCCCGTCGGTCCCGTCAGTAGCGCCGTCCATGGTGATCTCGGCGAGCGTCGTCGCCACCGGTAGTAGGGGCTGGGCGGTAAAAACGGCTACTAGTTGGAGTATAGAGGGGTCAGGTGAACTCGGTACCGTTCGAAAACGGCCTCGAGCGCGCCGGCCGTTCGCCAGCCTTCGACACGGCGACACCCCGGCGGCGGGCTCACTTCGACTCGAACGCGACCGTCTCGAGGTCGGCCTCGAGATCCCGCACGTGGTCGTTGAACGCGGTGACGAACGCGGGGACGTCGTCGACCAGTCGGCGAACTTCGGGGGCCGGCGGCGGCCCGTACTGCGAGAGGAGATAGATCCCGTCCTCGCCGCCGACGCGCAGATAGGAGACCGCGTCGCCGTCCCACTTCAGCTCCCAGCGGGTCCCGTCGATCGTCGTCGCGTAGGTGCCGTAGTCGCCGTCGTAGCGGTGGAGCTGGCCAGCCATCGCGGTACAGACCTCGCGGATCCGCTCGAGGGTTCGATCCCGCTGGGCGGCCAGCTCCGCGGTCGATTCGACCTCGGGGAACGTCTCCGGTACGTCCGCAAAGAGGTCCTCGAACGACCGGACGTACTCGTTGAAGGCCGCGACGAAGGCGTCGTAGTCGGTCATCGCCCGCTCGAGCGCGTCGGGCTCGGGCGGCTGCTTGCTCGAGACGGCGTAGATCTCCGACCCCGACTGGGGCTCGTATCGCAGGTACTGCACGTCGCCGGCCTCGTACTTGAGCGTCCAGCTGCCGGCGTCGGTGGTGAACGTCTTCTGTCCGTAGTCGCCGCCCTGTAAAACGGCCAACTCCCGTGCGATCCGGCCGGCGTGGGTCCGCACCCGGGTCGCCAGCTCGTCGCGCTGCCGGGCGATCTCGTCCGCCCCTTCGACGTCCGTCTCGAGTCCGTCGGTCATCACTCGATCGAGGGGCCGGGGGCCGGTAACGGTTTCGCCACGGGGTGTTGGCGGGACGGTGCGACGCGGGCGGATGAGTTACTCGCCCTCGGTGGTCGTGTTCTCGCTCTCGTTATCGCCGCCCGTTTCGTTGGTCGCGTTTTCGGTTTCATTACCGGCGGTTTCATTGGGGCCGTCGTCCGTACTCGGTTCCTCGTCCTCCTCGATGTCCTGACCGTTGCCCGTCCCCTCTTCGGCCTCGGTCTCACCGTCGCTCTCGTTGTCGCCGCCCGGCCCGCCACAGCCGGCCAGGAAGGCGCTCGAGGCCGCGACACCGGTCAGTCCCAGCACGCGTCGGCGAGTCGTCGACCGGTCGGTAGTCATACGGGACGAGTCGAGTGCGACCGGAATAAGCCGTCAGGCGGCACGTGCGTGGTCGTCGACGCACGCGGCCGCGGGAGGGGCCGATCACCGTCGCTGGGTCCGCGACGCCTCGTTCCCGGTCGAGGTAGGCACCACGCCCAAGAACAGGGCCGGTGAACCGGGGTCCATGGTCTCGATCCCCGAGGAGTTCCACGACCTGTTCGAGACGGAAACGTTCGCCCACGTCGCGACGCTGACCAGTGAGGGGCTGCCCCACGTCACGCCGGTCTGGATCGACTACGACGCGGCCGACGACCGCCTGCTGATCAACACCGAGCGGGGCCGCCAGAAGGAGCGCAACGTCCGGAACAACCCGGGCGTCGGCGTCAGCATGACCGATCCCGACGATCCCTACCGATTCCTCTCGGTAATCGGCGAGGTCGAGGAGATCACGACCGACGGCGCTCGAGCCCACATCGACGAACTGGCCCGGCGCTATCAGGACATCGACGAGTACCAGCCGACGATCGAAACCGAGCGCGTGATTTTGCGGATTCGGCCGGATCGGGTCCTGTGACCCGCCATGGGACGTCGCTCTCGAACGCCAGCGGCCGTCCCGCTGCGAGTCCCCGGTCGAAAATGTGAGCAGCGGAATAGCTATGTTCCTCAGTTTTTAAATATCCCGTATGACGGTGCCGGGAGCGATCGCCGACCCACAGTGGCGCGCGCCGATTATCGCGGGGCTCGCATCGGTTCCGGTCACGCTCGTTCTCCAGTGGCGGTCCGCCGGCAGCTACGTCTTCGTGCCCGTGCTTTTCGCTGGTCTGGTCGTCGGCTATCTGTTCGCCGAGCGACCGCCTTGGAGCCGCCGTGCCGGGATGCGAGCAGGTCTGGTTGGCGGACTCGCCCTGCTTGGGGGCGGGGTTCGGTTCGTCACGGACATCCCCGAGTATTCGTTCCCGATCGGTCTCTCGGTCCTCACGGGACTCTACACGGTCCTCGTCGTCGTCCTCTACATCGGCTACTTCGGGCTCGTCGGGGGCCTCGGAGGACTCGTCGGCGGCTGGCTGGCGAACAGGATCGGCGGGTCCCGATCGGAGCCCGTCGCGAGGTGACGCGCCACTCGGTCGCGGTCGACGGCGGCTCGAGTCTCGTTCTCTAGCCCCATGCAGGGCCGGTGATTAATGCCGACGGTGTGGACGGCCGCCTATGGCAACCACCGCGGCCCTGCTGGTCGACTGTCTCGAGGCGGAGGGCGTCGAACGGGTCTTCGGCGTGCCGGGCGAGGAGATCGAGGATCTGCTGTTCGCGCTGCGGGCGTCGTCGATCCGCTTTATTCCGACGCGTCACGAACAGGGCGCGGCGTTCATGGCCGACGTCCACGGCCGGCTGACCGGCGCGGCCGGCGTCTGTCTGTCGACGCTCGGCCCCGGCGCGACGAACCTGATGACCGGCGTCGCCGACGCCCAACTGGACAAGAGCCCCGTCGTCGCGATCACGGGTCAGGGCGGCCGCGAGCGGCTGCACAAGGAGAGCCACCAGGCGCTGGACGTCGTCGACGTCTTCGAGCCGATCGTCGAGTGGAACACCCAGATCGGGGAGCCCGAGATCGCCCCCGAGTCGGTACGCAAGGCGTTCAAACTCGCCGAGTACGAGAAGCCGGGCGCGACCCACCTCGAGTTTCCCGAAGACGTCGCGGCGACCGAGATCGACGCGGAGCCGATCGACCGTCGCGATCCGGTCCGGCGGCCGGATCCGGACGACGAGTCGGCCGCGCGGGCCGCCCAATTGATCGCCGACGCCGAGCGGCCGCTCCTGCTGGCGGGCAACGGCGCGGTCCGGACCCGCGCGTCGGAGCAGGTCCGGGCGGTCGTCGACCGCGTCGGACTCCCGGTCGTCGAGACCTACATGGGAAAGGGGGCGATCTCGGACCGCGTGCCGGCGTCGCTGATGACGCTCGATTCAGGCCCGGACGAGGAGGCCGCGCGGGCGATCGAGCGGGCCGACTGCGTCGTCGCCGTCGGCTACGACATCGCCGAACACGATCCACAGGGGTGGAATCCGGACCGCGAGAAGACCATTATCCACGTCGACTACGAGCCCGCGGAGGTCTACCGCCACTACAACCCCGACGTCGAGATCGTCGCCGACGTCGGCGCGGCGCTGTCGGCCATCGCCGACGACCTCTCCGCGGCGGCCTGTTCGCTGTGGTGTGACGACCTCCACGATCGGCTGCTCGAGGGCGTGACGGAGCCGCCGACCGACGGCGACCCGGTGACGGTGCGAAACGCCCTCCCGCTCCTACGCGAGGCGATGGCCGATTCCGACGTACTAGTCTCGGACGTGGGCAGTCACAAGATGGCCATCGCCCAGTCGTTCCCGACCTACGAGCCGAACACCTGCGTGATCTCGAACGGGCTGGCGAGCATGGGGATCGCCGTCCCGGGCGCGCTGGCGGCCGATCTGGCCGTCGATGCGAACGTCGTGGCGGGCACCGGCGACGGCGGGTTCCTGATGAACGCGGCCGAACTCGAGACCGCGACCAGACTGGACTGTGGCTTTACCACCGTCGTCTTCGACGACGAGGACTACGGGCTCATTTCGGAGAAACAGGAGGCCCACCGGGACGACCACACCGGGACCGAACTGACGACGCCGGACCTGGTGACCTTCGCCGAGAGCTTCGGGATCGAGGCCTACCGCCCCGACGGGTGGGACGAACTCGAGGCGGCGTTCGCCGGGGCCGTCCCGTCGGACGAACTGGCAGTGATCCAGGTCAGACTCGAGTGAGCGACGACGGGCCGCCGGCCGTCGACGGCAGGGGCGCGTCGGCTGGGGCGGACAGAAGCTACTTGATCGATCAGGCGTATCCGACGGTATGTTCACTCGGCAGCCGAGCGGCCGCATCTCGAAGCGGGCGGTGACGGACGGTGACGGTACGTGACCGACGCAGACGGGACCAACGTGGATCGGCGAACGGTACTCGGCGCGCTCGCCGGCGTCGGCGGGGCCGCCCTCGCCGGCTGTTCGGCGTTCGAACGGGAGAGCGACGCCGAGACCGAGCAACTGGACGACGATACGGCGCGGGAGTTGGCCGAGCGGTTCGCCCCGACGTTGTACTTCGACAGCCGGGAGCCGTGGTTCCCGACGGACCCTCGGCCCTACGAAAGCGAGCGCGACGGCGACACCGTCGTCGACGGCTTCGACGCGCTCGAGGGGTACCACGCCCGGGCGAGCGACGGGGAGCCGCCGAACCCGGCCGTCTTCTACCACGCCGTCGCGTACGAGGACTCGCCGCTGGCGGCCGTCCAGTTCTGGTCGTACTCGGCGTTCGACCAGTTCACGACCAACTTCCACTGGCACGACTGGGAGGTACTCCACGTCTTCGTCGACACCGAGACCGACGAGCCCCAACTGTACGTCGCCAGCTCCCACTCCAGAAAGGTCCCCAACAACGAGTTCCTGGATCCCGACCCCGACGCCGTCCCACGGGTCCTCTCGGAACTGGGCTCGCACTCGAGTACGCTCTCGGTCAACGACGTCCCGGATCGCTTCCAGCGGGTCGCCGTCGAGGACCTGCTGGCGGACATCACGAACACGGCAATCGAAGGCATCGAGGACCTCGCCGAGATCCCGCTGGCGTACGGGCTGCCCCGCGACGAGGGCTCGCGACTCCCCTACGTCGTTCCGGAGTACGAGGGCGCGCCGCTGTACGACCACGAGGACCTGCCGTCCGTCACCCGCGACTCGTTGATCGACGCGGCGGTGACGGTCCGCTCGTTCGACGCGCTGACATCGCCGCCGACCGATCTCCCGGCCCGCGAAACGGGGCTGGTCTTCGACCACCGCGAGCGCGCCGGCGACGCCGACGTCGCGTACGACCTCGTCCCGACCGCCGACCTCGAGCATATCACCGAGTTTTCGGGGCCGCAACTGAGCTTCGAGTTCGCCGTCCCCGACGCTGTCGAGGACGCCGTCGCCGGCCACATCACGGCGACCGGTACCCCGTGGAGCCAGCCCCGCTACGAGAACCCGGCGGCGGACATCTCCGCGCCGAACCACCGAGAAGTGCTGGCCGACCGCTACGACGCCATCGGTGACCCTGCACCGATAAACACCGTCGTCAGCGAGATCACGGCGGCGGTGACGGCCGACGACGCGCCGACCGACGAGGGGCTGACGACGACCGCGACGGGGGTCGAATCGGTCGTCCTGCTCGAGAGCGACCCCGAAGCCGTACCGACCTTCGGCGGCGTGGCCGTCGTGCGGGACGTGCCGGCCGGCGACCACCGGCTGACGGTCAACGGGGCCGGGACGGCACCCCACAGCGAGCGCGTCACCGTGGCCGACGGCGGGGCGACGACGGCGGCCGGCGTCGACGGCGAGATCCCGCTGGTCGCCCGCGAGCGCGCGACGAGACTCGAGGTCGGCGGCGAGGAGGGCGACGGCGAACTCGCCGCAGTGGCCCTCGAGGACGACTTCGCCGGGCGGCTCTACGAGTCGGCGGTCGAGGGCGGCGACGCGGTCTACGTCCACGACGGCGGGGCCTACACGACCGAGGTCCGGGACGCCGACGACGAGATCGGTGCCTATCGAATCAACCCCGATCCCGTCACCGAGGAACCGGTCCGAATCGACCGCCCCGAGACCGGCACGGCATCGTTGGCGTCGTTCGTCGCGGAAATCGCCGCGGAGACGCGGGCGGCGGTCGCCGCGGTCGAACCCGAGGGCGATACGGACGACAACGGTTCGTCGAACCCCGTTACCGGCCTCGAGCGCGCCCTCGCGGCCGTCGCCGACGCCGCCAGCCGGGCCGCCGAACGAGCGCGCGCTGGCGATCGCGGAAACGCGGACGAGCAACTCGAGGCCGTCCGGGACCGACTCGAGCGGGTCGGGGAGCGTCTCGCCGCAGCGGAGGAAGACATGCCCGCGTCGCTCTCGCGAGCGACCGAGAAGCGTCTCGAACAGGCCGATCGGCGCGCCGAACAGGCCCGGGCGTCCGAGACGCTGTGAGGGCGGTCGTCGCCGACAGCGTCCAGTGCGGATGTCGTTGTGCGTAGCGATCGCGATGATCGCGACGCAATCGACCCGCTGGACGGGGTCGAGCGGGTACTCGACCGCGAAGGTTTTCCGTTTGGGTGTCGTTAACAATAAACAGAGATGGGGTCGGGTCCGTGACGAAATCCGACGACGAGCGGGAGAAAGCCGCTGGTATCTGCCGGCGCTGCGGGGAACTGTTTACGGTGTGGGAATCCTGCGACGGGACCGTCCGGCCAGTGAGTCCCCATAATGCCTGTTCGTGTACGGACCCGTCGCTGCGGGTCATCGACGGGGGCGAGGTCTTCGAGGACGAGGACGCGGACTCGGACGAAAACGGAACGGCACATCCCGGAGTGTGACCGCCTCGAGCGCTTGCCCGTGCTTCCGATGGAGGCGGAACTCACCCCGGAGCTGAACGGGCGGTGCTATCGATCGACTCCGTTCTTTGGTGCGAGGTGTCGGGCCGTCATCGTTGGACGATGACCAACCTGCGGCCAACAAGGCTATTTAAGAACGGCACAACGTCACGAACGGCGAGGCACGATTCAGTCGTTTCCCGACGGAATCCGCCGACTCCGAGACAGACGGCACCTCGCCGATGAGATCGTTCGCCGCCACTGGCCACAGTGCGACGATCTCGGATCCATCCGATCGATTTCCCATCATCGGAGGGGGTTCCAACGCCGGCTTCCGTCGGCGTTTCTCGAGACCACTGCTCCGTCCGAACGCTGATCATTGTCTTCCACCTATGTGCGGTTACGGCCACCCGAAAGCCGTCGCTGTGAAGAGTGAAGTGCGGGAACGGTAGTGGGCCGGCGCGAATTCGAATCGCGGTTACGGCCACCCGAAGGCCGAAGGATACCAAGCTACCCCACCGGCCCGCAATCGAAACGTACCCGGCCGGGCGTTTAACGCTTGCGAAAGCCGCCGTCGGACCGCCCGAGGGGAGTCGGTCCCCGCGAGCCTCAGCACCGCTCGTAGCCGTTGGTGTCCAGATAGTGGTGCGCGACGGTGATCGCCTGATCGGCGTGCAGGAGTTCCGGCCCCAGCCGAAGCCGCTGCTCCGCGTACGCCTCGAGCAGCGCCGCTTCGTCGGCGGTGAAATCCCGATGGTCCGACAGCACGAAGATCCCGTCGGCGAGCGTCGTGGGGTCGACGTCGACGACGGCGTCGCCCTCCTCGTGGAGTTGGATCACCGGACCGTCGTCGGCGATTTCCTCGAGGGTCCCCTCGAACCCGCGCCGGTACAGCTCGACCCCGGGGCTGGGCTCGGCCGGGAGGGCACCGATGGCGTCCTCGCGATGCTCGAGGGCGTTGCGGACCAGCGCGGCGGTACTGCGTTCGTCAGGATTGAGCCGCTGTAGCTCGCGTCCGTCGAAGGTAATGGTGAGTTCGTCCTGTGCGACCAGGTGGACGCGGACGGCCTCCCGGATGCCGTGGGAGGTAACGAACGCGGCGGTGATCGACCGACAGAGCGCGTCGAGGCGACCGGCCCCGCCCGCGAGGTCGTCCAGCGAGAAGTCGGGCTCGGTTGGGATGTCGTGACCGAGCAACACGAACTGGCGCATACCGGTGCAACGAGGACGAACGGAATAGCTGCCACGGTTCCGGATCGGCGGTTCGGCCCGACAACTGTGAAACGATCGATAACATATATCATGGTGATTCTCTAGATTGGGAATATGTCACGCTCGGACGACGAGTTACCGATCACGGACGGTGGTGCGTCGGTTCGAATGCAGTACGAAGAGCCGACGGCGATCGTCGACACCGTCGTACGGGGCGTCGAAGCCGTCGATGAACCGCCGGCTCCCGACCGGCCACTCTACGACTGGATCGAACCGGAGGCGATGGTCGACCTGTTCGCCCACGCCGCGGCGAAAGGCGGCGACGTGCGCCTCGAGTTCGCGGTCGGGGACTGTAGGGTCGTCGTCACGAGCGCGGGGACGGTCGCGGTCCGCAACGATCCGGTCCGCATCTGCCCGACGGAGTGAGCCGTCGTAAACGGGCCTACGCGGTCACCCACCGCTCGAGCGGGGCGGTCACGAGCCCCAGTCCCGGCATGCCGTCGCGATACCAGACGACGGCCCCGACGGCGAACAGGCCGAACTGGACCCACTCGAAGGCCCCGAGTTCGTAGTAGCTGAGGATGGCATCGAGGATGCCGGCGACCGGCTCCTCCGGTGGCGGCTCGAGGACCGGCCACAGGAGATAGGTCGCGCCGGAAAAGTCACCGCCAAACACCGCCGGCGGAACGTCGGCCAGCAGGTGCGAGCCATAGCCCACGAGAAAGCCGACGCCGAGCGGGCGACGCCGCAGTCGCGTCGCGACGGCCAGCACCGCCACCACGAGGGCGGCGAGGGCGAACACCGAGTGTGAGAGGGTCCGCCCGCCGGGCAAGATTCCGACGTTCCACGCGAGGGGTTTGTCGATCAGGTCCGGCGTCTGTGAGCCGACGGCGAGGGCGATCGCCGGCAGGGCACGCGGCGGGCGGCCGAACCGGCGGTGAACGACGGCGGTATACAGCAGGTAGGCGACGGCGAGGTGTCCCCAGGGCCACATCCAGAGAGGCTACTCCGGAAACCGGCATAGGCGCTTCGACTCGCCGCCGTCGGGCTGCATAGGCATGGCCAACCGATTTCCCCGTCTCGAGTATGGAGTGCGTATATGGCGAAATCAGAGTCGTCGCAGTCCGGCGGTAGTCGGCGGTTGCTCGCGATCCTCGAGGGGCGGCCCTGCCCGGACTGCGCCGACGGCGAACTCGAGCGGGACAGCTACAAGGACAAGCGAGCGGTCGTCTGCGACAGCTGTGGCACGCCGCGGGCGCAGGTCTGGACCGGCTAGCGCTCGAGGGACCGGGCGGGACCCGCTCACCGCGACCGCGAGCCGGAGTAGTCGTGGCCGATGACGAGCGCGAGTGCGTGAACCGCGATGAGCCCGAGAAACATCGTGAGCCGGCCGAACGAGTCGATCCCCGCGACGATGACGGGGACGTAGACGATCGGAAGCAAGGCCCCGAGCCAGAAGCCCGCCGCGGTAACGGAGCGGTGCAGCGGCATCGGTACGATCAGCGCATCGCCTCGAGGTCGACGAATCCCTCTCCGTGGGCGGTGATCCAGGTCGTCGTCAACACGCTCCCGCTGGCGTGGCGCGGGAAGATGGCACACTCGTTGGGTGCATCATCGTTTTCGATGGTGACGTGTTCGAGTTCGACTGGCGGTTCCTCGCTGTCAGTGCGGTGGACATCGGCGTCGGTCATGCGGGATCAGGCGACGGGTACGCGCGCCGAGAGTTCCTATCCGGTCCCCTACTATTGTTATCGAGTGGGTAACGCCTCGAACGCGGACGATAGCGTTCGGTTCCGTCGGGTTCAGACGGTTCACTACCCCGGAACCGACCGCAACGAGGGCCGACGTGTACGACGCCGCTATGGCACGGGTTCCGGACAGTCATCGCCGTCTCAACGCAATAAGGGATCGTTTCCGCCGATCGCGTGCCGTCGAACGGCCGCCGGGACGCCGCGACTCCGACGGCCGGGCCTACGCCGAGGCGGGCTCCGGCCGGGCGTCGAGCGTGAGTCGCGTCGTCTCGGATCGCCCGTTCCGGCGGAACCGGATATCGAGCGCCTCGCCGGGACTGGTCTCGAGCGCGAGGTACGTCGAGAGGGCGTGGCGGTCGGGGATCGGCGTCCCGTCGAACGCGCGGATCACGTCGCCGCCGACGGGGATGGCCTCGCCGCGGCGCTCGACGGTCCCCGAGGCCGGCTCGAGAACGCCGTCGGCCGCCGAACCGTCGACGACGTCGGTGACGAGGACGCCGCTGGCCTCGTCGAGGTCGTTCGCCTCGGCGACGAGCCGGTCGACGGATCTGAGCCCGATCCCCATGTACGAGTGGTCGTAGGAGCCGTCGGCGAGCAGCGACGGGACCACGCGCTCGGTGAGCGCGGCCGAGATGGCGAAGCCGATGTTGTCGCCGCCGCCGGAGTTGACGACGCCGACGACCTCGCCGTCGAGGTTCGCGAGCGGGCCGCCGCTGTTGCCGGGGTTGACCGCGGCGTCGGTCTGGACGACGTTCGGGAAGGAGAACTGCCGCTGCGGGACGTCGAGCGTCCGATCGACGCCGCTGACGATCCCCGCGGACATCGACCCCTCGAGGCCGTAGGGGTTGCCGACCGCGGCCACCTGCTGGCCGACGACCGGTCGGTCGTCGGTCAGCGACAGCGGCGTCGCCGAGTCGGGAACGTAATCGACCTCGAGGACGGCCAGATCGCTGTGGTAGTCGCTGCCGACGAGCGTGGTGCCGGCCCAGTCGCCGGTGACGTACTGGAGGTCCGCGGCCTCGGCACCGGCGACGACGTGGTGGTTGGTGACGACGTGGTCCTCGTCGTAGAGAAAGCCCGAACCCTGGCCTCGCCCCCGTTCGCCCGTCGACGGGTTCTCGACGCCGAAGGCACGCACCTGTGTCACCGATTCGATGATCTCGTTGTAGAGGTCGGTAAACGCCGAGCCGTCGGCGAGGTTCCCGCGGTTGTCGAACGAGGAGTCGCCCTCGATCGAACTGTCGGCTCGGGGTTCGGCACAGCCGGCGACCGCGGCGACCCCCGCGCTCGCGGCCGCGAGAAAGGAGCGGCGGTCCAGTCGGGAATCGTTCATGTCGTGACCTTGGACCCGAACCATTTGAACGCCGTGGCTAGCGCTCGGCGCGTTCGAGGGGTGCCGGCGGTCGTCACCGAACCGGACGGCATCCGTCGTCGACGCCGCGGTCGGCCCCGCGAAGGGAAAACGTGTTACCCGCGGCTCCCCGAGTCCCGAGACATGATCACGGAAGACGCCCGTGCGCTGCTGTCGACGGGTGCCGTCTGCGACTCGTGTCTCGGACGGCCCTTCGCCGATCGCAGTTTCGGGCTGACCAACGCCGAACGCGGCCGGGCGCTGCGGACGACCGTCGCGCTGGCCGACGACGAGGACTTCGAGACGACCGCACCCGCGGACTGCTGGGTCTGTGAGGGGTACTGCGGCACGTTCGACGCCGTCGCCGAGACCATCGTCGACGCCCTCGAGGGAACCGCGTTCGCCACCTATCAGGTCGGGACCCGCGTCCCGCCGCTGGTCGAGGAGAACGAACGCCTGCTCCGGGAGGACGCCGGTCTCGAGCCCGACGTCGGCGAATCGATGAAACGCGAGATGAACCGCGAAGTCGGCCGGCGCGTCGGCGCGACGACCGAGACCGAGGTCGACTTCGACCGACCGGACGTCCTCGCGGTCGTCGATCTCGAGGGGTTCGACCCGCTCGAGGCCCTCGAGTCGGGGACCGTCACGAGCCACGCGGTCGATGTCCAGATCAACCCCGCGTTCGTCTACGGCCGCTACCGTAAGCTCGAGCGCGACATTCCCCAGACGGAGTGGCCGTGCCGGGAGTGTGGCGGTAGCGGGATCCAGCTCGGCGACGACGGCGAGGAGCCCTGTGACTACTGCGGCGGCTCCGGCTATCTGTACGACACCAGTGTCGAACAGGTCGTCCGGCCCCACGTCGTCGACGCCATGGACGGCGACGAAGGCACCTTCCACGGCGCGGGCCGCGAAGACGTCGACGCCCGCATGCTCGAGGAGGGCCGGCCGTTCGTCCTCGAGGTGAAACGACCCCGGGTGCGAGATCCCGACCCGGCCGAACTCGAGGCCGAGATCAACGAGGCCGCCGACGGCGCGGTCGAGGTCGCGGGCCTGCGGCTGGCGACCTACGAAATGGTCGAGCGCGTCAAGGAACACGACGCGAGCAAGCACTACCGTGCCGACGTCGAGTTCGCCGAGTCGGTCGACGAGGACGCCTTCGAGACCGCCCTCGCGGAACTCGAGGGGACGACCGTCGAGCAGTACACGCCGGAGCGAGTCGACCACCGCCGGGCGGGGCTGACCCGCGAGCGGACCGTCTACGCCATCGACGGCGACCTGCGATCGCCCACCGAGGCCGAGGTCCGACTCCACGGCGAGGGCGGCCTCTACGTCAAGGAACTGATCAGCAGCGACGGCGGCCGGACCGAACCCAGCCTCGCGGGCCTGCTCGGAACCGACGCCGAGGTGACGGCGCTTGACGTGACCGGTGTCGAAGGAGAGAACGAGCCGTTCGAGCGCGAGGCGTACTTCCTGGACGAGCCGCGCGACGGCTCCGAGCCGGCGACGGGAGACGCCTGAGCCGCCGTCGGCCGCTCGGTCGAAACGGGCGGCTCACGCCCCGGCTACTGTTCCGGAGATCCGTCGACGGACGCCTCCTCGAGTTGTCGCTTGAGGAGCCGAAAGTCCGCCGCGCGTCGCTTGCCCACCAGAGCGGTCAGTTCCTCGTACGCGATCTCGTCGTCGTAGTAGGCGGCGGCGACCTCCCCTTCGAGCGGTCCCTCACGGGCGTTCTCGAGGTAGTCCCGAAGCGCGGCGACGAGCAGTTCGGACCGGCTCGTCCCGAGCGCGGTCGCGAGAACGTCGGCTCGCTCGAGGAGCCGATCGGGCGCGTCGACCTCGAGTCCCTCGCTGTCGGATTGCACGACGCGCCGGTTTCGAGGCCACGGACAAATATCGTGCGACACGCGACGCGGTGAATCGGGGACCGACAACACAACCGTTTAGCGCCCGGCGACGGATCAACGGCGTATGCCATTCGGCGTCGACGAGGCCGGCAAGGGCCCCGCGCTGGGATCGATGTTCGCCGCGGCCATCCACTGCGAGGACCCCGCCGTCCTTCCCGACGGCATCAGGGATTCGAAGCGGCTCTCGCCCGAGCGCCGCGAGGAACTGGCGGCGACACTGCGGGGCGACGACCGGATCGCGATCGGCGTCGCCGAGATCACGCCGGCGCGGATCGACGACCCCGAGACCGACATGAACTCGCTGGCGGTCGCGGCCCACGCGACGGCCATCGAGGGCGCGCTCGCGGACCGCGCTCGCGACGCGAGCGCGGACGAACAGTTCTCGGGGCTCTGTGACGCCTGTGACACCGACGCCGACCGGTTCGCCCGGCGGGTCGCCGACGCCTGCTCGCTCGAGGCCCTCACCGTCGATGCACGCCACGGTGCCGACGACGAATCGCCGCTGGTCGGCGCGGCCAGCATCGTCGCCAAAGTCGAACGGGATTCCCACGTCGCTGCGCTGGCCGACGAGTACGGCCCGGTCGGCAGCGGCTACCCGGGCGATTCGACGACCCGCGAGTTCCTCGCGGACTACGTCGACGAACACGGCAACCTCCCGCCGTTCGCGCGGGCGTCGTGGTCGACCTGCGAGGACGCGCTGGCCGCGGCCGAACAGACCGGGCTCGAGCAGTTCTGACCGACCCACGGTCCCTGTCGGAGTCCCTATAGTGGCCACAGTCGTACTGTCACCGTGATCGAAATGCGCGTTCGAACGCTCGGCTACGCCGCGGCGGCAGGTCTCGCAACGTTTCTCGTCGTCTTCGTCGCTGTGTCGGAACTCCTGCTCCCGTACCTCGAGTTCTCGGTACTCGTCGGACTGCCGGCCGGAATCGGGGCCGGCGTCCTGATCGCAGCCGTCGTTCTCGTCCAGTTCGGTCGAAACGCGGACGGCACGCCCCAACCGCTCGCGCTGGGCCTCGGGACGTTCGGCGTCACCTTCCTCACCGTCTTGGTCGTCGCGCTCGTCTTGCTCCGGGCGGGCGTGATCGGTTCGATCGTGAGCGCGACCGGCATCGGTATCGTTGGGGGACTCGTCGTCGGGATTCGGGCTCGACGCGAGAAACCGCCGACTGGATAGCGCGATACGCGACGAGTATGGAACGGGTTCGTCTCGGTGACAGCCGACTCGAGCGACGCCACGAGAGGATCAAACTCCCCGCGATCAACTGCGCCAGACCGCGTAGACGTAGCAGCCGACGCCGAGAAAGACCAGCAGCGAGGAGAGCGTATCGGCGGCGCTCGAGTCCGTGAGGAGGGCCACGACATTCAACAGGCCGCCGGCGACGAGGCTGCCCGCGCCCAGGGTCAGCACCGGTTCCGACCGCGACCGCTGCCCGTATAGCATTGCTCCCACCGCGATCGCGATGATTCCGAAGCCGAATTCCGTGAGCGTCACCGCTCGCGGGTCGTTCGTGGCCGTCGCGTAGGCGAAGACGGCGAAGTAGCTCAGAATCATGGCGGTGACCGCTCGAGAGCGAGCCGGTGAGCCGGCAGTCAGATCCATAGCCGGTCGACGGACTCCCGGCCCTTAGCCTTCGAGGGTTTCGGCCCACTCGAGACCCAGCCCCTCGTGGACGACGAACTCGAGGGCGTTGATGAAGTAGTGGGCGACGACGACGACCAGCAGGCTGCCGGTGACGATGTAGACAGCCGCAAGGCCGAATCCGAGCAGGCCGGTGACGACGATGCCGACCGAACCCTGCATCCCGTGCCCGAGAGCGAAGGCGATCGAGGAGCCGACCGCGAGGAGCCACGGCGAGACGCCGTAGCCGGCCGCCGGGACGCCGATCAGCGCCGCCCGGAAAAGCAGTTCCTCGAAGCCGGCGATGATCGGCAACACGCCGACCAGCAGGACGAGCCAGCCCGTCGCCGAATCCGGCGAAAGCAGTTCCCGCAACGCCTCGTCGTGATCGAACCCGAACCGGGTCGCCCCCGCCGCGGCGAGTTCGTTCCCGACGTAGAAGCCGAACCCGGCGATCGTCCCCAGAAGCAGGCCGGACTCGAGGTACGGGACGGTGAACTCGATGCCCAGCGCCGATGCCGGGATCGCCGTATAGACCGCCGCGCCGAGTAAGAGGAGCGCGAACAGCCCCTGGGAGAACGCGACGTTGGCGAGGACCATCCCCGTCGAGAGCGAGTCCGGATCGACCCCGCGATCCGCCGGGCGGTCCGCATCGAGAGCGGACGCAGCCGGGTCGCTCGAGTCGGTGTTCGTGTCCCCATCAGGCTCGGTACCGGCATCGGTGGCGCTCGGCGGCGTCGCCGATCGCTCTACCGGGCGCTCACCGTCGCTCGAGGCGTGGGTCGCCGACCCGGGCCGGCCGTGAGCGTCGGGTGGCCGCGACCCGTCGTCGTCCGATGACGGCTCGCGGAAGGCGTCGGTAGACGGCGGCGACTCGCCGGCCGATGCGTCGCTTCTCGCTGTCGCCGGTCCGTCAGTGACGTCGTCGGCTCCGTCGGTAAACGCCGACTGCGTGAGGTGGGATAAAACGAGCAGCAACGTCAGGACGACGCCCGTGAGACCGAGGAACGTCGCCCACTGAGGCATCTACTGCGGGCTCGGGTTCGACCCGCCGGCGGAGCCGACGGTGCCCTGATCGAACGCGGTACCGGTAATCGACTTGAGTCGATCGACCAGCGAGTCCTTCTTGGGTTCGCCCATCAGGGCGACGTCGAGAACTTCGCTGATGTTCGAGCAGGGGATGATCTCGATCATGTCCTCGTACTCGTCTTCGATCATCACGTCCTGTTCGTTCGCCTGGGGAATGATGACCTTGGTACAGCCGGCCTTGGCGGCGGCCTCGATCTTGTGGGTGACCCCACCGACCGGCAACACGTCGCCACGGACCGACAGCGAGCCGGTCATCGCGACCGACTGATCGACCGGAATGTTCTCGAGCGCGGAGATGACGGCGGTCGCCACGGTGATCGAGGCGGAGTCGCCGTCGACACCCTGTTGGCCGGCCTGAACGAACTGGATGTGGATGTCCTTCTCGGAGAGGTCGACGTCGGAGAACTTCTTGATGATCGCGGAGACGTTCTGGACCGACTCCTCGGCCATCTCCTGCAGCTTCCCGGTGGCGATGACCTGTCCACCGCCCTGTGCGGGGGCGATCTCGGCCATGACCGGAAGCATGATGCCCGAGTCTTCGCCCATGACCGCGAGGCCGTTGACACGGCCCTCGACGCCGCCTTCGTTGACCTGCAGTTCGTAGTCCTTGCGGCGCTCGATGTAGTCGTCGGCGAGCTGTTGCTCGATCGACCGGGAGCGCTGCTTGGCCTGCAAGACGTCCTCGCGGGTGGTTCGGTCCCGATCCTCGGCACGGGCGATGTCGCCGGCGACGCGGACCAGGCCACCGAGGCTCCGGAAGTGCAGCGTGAGGTGGTTCTTGCGGCCCGATCGACGCTTGGCCTCGAGGATGAGTTCCTCGACGGCGTCGTCGGTGAAGTGAGGGAGACGCCCGTCGCGTTCGACCTCCTGAGCGATGAAGCGGGCGTACTTGCGCCGCATTTCGGGGGTGTCCTCGATGGTGTCGTCCATGTAGACCTCGTAGCCGTACCCCTTGATCCGGTTGCGCAGCGCGGGGTGCATGTTCTCC
Source organism: Natrinema thermotolerans (assembly GCF_031165565.1). Classification (NCBI taxonomy): domain Archaea; kingdom Methanobacteriati; phylum Methanobacteriota; class Halobacteria; order Halobacteriales; family Natrialbaceae; genus Natrinema; species Natrinema thermotolerans. The sequence continues at coordinate 1,334,196 of NZ_CP101873.1, forward strand.
ATGGCGTCGAGGTTCCCGGCGGCGACCATGATGAAGTCACAGGGGACGGGTTCGGTCTGGACCATCGCGCCCGAGGAGCGCTCGGACTGGCCCGTGATGGCGAACTCGCCCTCCTGGATCGCCGTCATCAGCTTCTGCTGGGTGCGGATGTCGAGCGTGTTGATCTCGTCGACGAACAGCACGCCCTTGTTGGACTTGTGGATCGCGCCGGGCTCGACGCGGTCGTGGCTCGGCGTCTCCATGCCGCCGGACTGGAAGGGGTCGTGGCGGACGTCGCCCAGCAAGGCGCCGGCGTGGGCACCCGTCGCGTCCTCGAACGGCGCCACGCGCTGATCGCCGTTGTTGACGATCATGTTGGGGACCATCGCGTCCGAGCCCCGAGAGGTGTAGCGGAAGATCAGCCAGATGATCCCGGCTGCGAGGATACCAAGCAGGATCGGACCCGTGAGGATCGCGTACCCGATGACGATCGCGATGATGATCCACATCAGGATCGACCGCATCTGGTTGCGCTTGCGGGCTTCCTCCTTGTGGGCGTCGATGATCTGCTCGCCTTTCCCAGCAGGAACGGTTCGGACTTTCGGCTCGTTACCGTCGTCCGGGTTGTGGTAGACTAAGACGTCTTGAAGATCTTCCTTCGGGAGCAGTTGGCTCATCGCCTTGGCCAGCATCGACTTGCCGGTCCCCGGGGAACCGATCATCATGACGTGGCGGCGCTGCTTGGCCGCCTTGATGATGATATCGCGTGCTTCGTCCTGGCCGATGACCTGATCGACGAGCCGATCCGGGACCTCGATGTCCTCGGTCGAATCGATCTTCAGTCCACCGAGAAGGTCGTCCTCGGCGATCTCCTCGTCGACCTCGACGCCGGGATCGACCTCGACCGTACTGCCGAGGTCCTCGACCGTCTCGAGGTCGTCGTCCTCGTCGGACGACGGGTCGAACCCGTCGATCGGCTCATCGAGGTCGTCGCCTCGGTCGCCCTCGTCCTCGAGCGGCGGCCGGTCTCCCTGACGCTCGGGGGGCTGCTCGCGCCCGTCCTCGTCGGGAGCAGCGTCCGAAGCGTCTTCGGGAGGATCGTCAACGTTCGTATCGTTACTCATAGAACTCTGTTCGGTATCTGTTTCGAAGGGATTGCGACTGATATACTTTCTCCATGCGGAGGATGGTGTCAGTTGCTGATACCGGCGGGAACAGCGCCCGACGTGGCTAATCAGGGAGCGACCGTCCCTGTTTTAATTCGGTACATATTCAACGAATGTATCGCTCAGTGATCGGTCAGCGTGACCGGCACGGGACGAGCGGGAGGCGACGGGGCGCTGTCGGTCAGTGTCCCGCGTTCGAGACGACTCGCCACGCTTAAGCGCCGTGCCCGAGCAGTTCCCGGCATGACTCGGGGGTTCTACATCGGTCGGTTCCAGCCGTTTCACAACGGCCATCTGAACATGGTCAAGCAGATCGCCGAAGACGTCGACGAACTCGTCCTCGGGATCGGGAGCGCCGACGACTCACACACCGTACGCAACCCGTTTACCGCGGGCGAACGCATCATGATGATCACGAAGTCGCTGGTCGAGTACGATCTGGTCACCTACGCCGTCCCGATCGAGGACTTAGAACGGAACTCGGTGTGGGTGAGCCACGTCCAGAGCATGAGCCCCGACTTCGACGTCGCCTACTCGAACAATCCGCTGGTCATCCAACTCTTCCGGGAAGCCGGCATCGAGATCCGCCAGTCCCCGATGTTCAACCGCGACGTCTTGGAGGGGTCGGAGGTCCGCGAACGGATGATCACTGACGGCGACTGGCAGTCGCTCGTGCCCGACGCCGTCGTCGAGGTCGTCGAGGAGATGGACGGTATCGAACGGATTCAGATGGTCAGCGATTCGGACTCGAACGGGGACTGATTTGGCCTCGAAAGTCGTAACCGAGCCCATGATCACGCTCGCGTCCGACTTCGGCTCGCCCTATCCCGCGGCGATGAAGGGCGTGCTGTTGCAACGCACCGATTCCCGGCTGGTCGACGTCGCACACGATTTCCCCCGACAGGACGTCCGTACGGCCGCCTTCTGGCTCCGAGAAGTACTGCCCTATTTTCCGCCGGCGACCCACCTGGTCGTCGTCGACCCCGGCGTCGGAACCGACCGCGACGCGATCGTTCTCCGTGCGGGCGATCACACGTTCGTCGGCCCCGACAACGGCGTCTTGGTCCCCGCGGCGACCCGACTCGCCGGATCCGAGAACCCCGAGTGCTACACCGTCGACGAGGCGGCGCTCGAGCCGGTCGAACCGACTGTCCCCGTCGAGTCGATCGACGGTGAGAGCCCACAGCGACCGCCGGGTGGCCGGAGCAACACGTTCCACGGTCGGGACGTCTTCGCGCCCGCGGCCGCCGCCGTCCACGAGACCGATCCGGCGGCGCTGGACTCGCTCGAGTGGCTCGAACCGACGGCGATCGACGTCGAACTGACGTTGCCGACGCCGACGCTCGAAGACGGCCGAGCGGTCGGCGAGGTACTGGTGGTCGACGGCTTCGGGAACGCGATTACGAACGTCCCGGGCACCTATCTCGCGGACCGAGCGCGGATCGTCGCGAACGGCGACTCGGTCCCGATCGGCGACACGTTCGCCGCGGTGCCGGCGGGTGAGCGACTCGCGACCGTCGGGAGCCACGGCTACGTCGAACTCGACGTCAACCGCGGCCGCGGCGACGACGCGTTCGGCCTCGCACCGGGCGATCGGGTGGTCCTCGAGCCCGAAGGCGGCGAGGAAGCGGAGTAGTCAGTCATCGGCCGGCCGCGACCGCTGTCGCGCCGGATCGATCACGACCTCGCCGTCGGCATACACCGTCACGGCACACTCCGAGAACGTAAACGACACCGAACCGTCGCCGATCCGGGGCTCGTCGCCCCGCCAGTGGACGAACAGGGCGTTGAGTGCGTCCGGATCGATACACTCCGAAAGCGCCTCGAGATCGTCGGGCTCGACGCCGAGGACCGACGAGACGGTCATGAGCAGGGCCGTACTCACCGGTTCATAGGCGCGGTCGTCACACCACGTGTGGTAGGTCCCGCGGTCCTCGTCGTAGTAGACCGTCCGACCGTCAGTGTCACCGATCGGCGTCAGGGTGTCTCGCGGAGCGGTTCCGGACATACTAGACCTAGATGGTGTTTGTTAACACTTAACAGTAATGGCCATAATCGACCGGGACCGGCAGCAAGCGACACGAAAAAACGCGAACGCGGGAAACAGCGACGTTACTCGGCGGCGATGACGTCGTCGATACGGGCGATCATCGTCGCGGCCTCGGTCGCGCTCTCGACGGCCTCACGCTTGACGTCGGCGGGGTCGACGACGCCGTACTCGAAGGGATCGTCGATCGTGACCTCGTCACCGTCGGTGATCAGGCCCGCGCGGCCCTCGGAGTCGTGGGCGGCACGGAGGTCCACGAGCGCGTCGATGGGGTCGCGGCCGGTGTTGGCCGCGAGCGTCCGCGGGACGATGTCGACCGCGTCGGCGAAGGCCGTCACGGCGAGCTGTTTACGGCCCTCGATGCCGGCGGCTTCCTCGCGGACCTTGTCCGCGATCGCGATCTCGGTCGCGCCCGCGCCGGGGACGACCTCGCCGGACTCCAGCGCCGTCGCGACGACGTCCAAGGCGTCGCCGATGGCGCGCTCGAGTTCGTCGACGACGTGTTCGGTGCCGCCGCGAACGAAGACGGTGACCGTCTCGGCGGCCGCGCCGCCCTCGACGAACGCCAGGTCGTCGTCGCCGAAGTTCTCGGTGCGGATCCGGTCGGCGGAGCCGAGATCCTCGTCCTCGAGGTCGTCGAGGTCGCCGACGCGGCGCGCGCCGGTCGCGGAGGCGACCTGTCGGGCGTCGCTGTCGCCCAGCCCTTCGAAGACGAGAACGTCCTCGTTTGCCAGCGCGTTCGCGACGCGGTCGTGGACGTCCTCGGTCGTGAAGACGACGTCGGCCCCGCTGTCGGCGACGGCCTCGGCGTAGCCCTCGAGTTCGCCCTCTTCGGCGTCGATGGCGGCGTTGAGCTGGTCGATCGAGTCGATGGCGTACTCGGCGTCGACGTCGCCGGTCCGGACGTCGAGTTCGACGTCCAGGATGGCGATCGACGCGTCTTCGACCGCGCTCGGCATGCCGTCGTGGGCGGGCTCCTCGTCGACGACGATCCCGGGGACGAGTTCGGTCGCGTTCGAGGAGGCACCGATCTGGGTGTGAACGGTGACGTTGTCGCGGGCGACGCCCTCGTCGGTATCGACGTGGCGGATCGCCTCGACGACGGTCTCGGCCAGGGACGCGGCGGTGAGTCCGCCGGTGCCCTTGCCGGTCATGCACGACTCGGCGACCTGTCGGAGGATTTCGTCGTCGACGTCGGCCTCGTTGACCTGCTCGTCGATCGCCTCGAGGGCGATCTCGGCGGCCTCGTGGTAGCCCTCGACGATCGTCGTCGCGTGGACGTCCTGCTCGATCAGGTCCTCGGCCTCGCCCAGCAGGTTGCCGGCCAGTACCGCGGCGGTGGTCGTCCCGTCACCGACTTCCTCCTCCTGGGTGTCGGAGACTTCGACGATCATCTGGGCCGCGGGGTGTTCGATGTCCATCTCGTTCAGGATGGTCGCGCCGTCGTTGGTGATGACGACGTCCCCGCCGGAGTCGACGAGCATCTTGTCCATACCGCGGGGTCCGAGTGTGGTACGTACCGACTCGGCCACGGCCTTGCCGGCCATGATGTTGGACGACTGGGCGTCCCGACCCTGCGTTCGCTGACTATCCTCGCTCATAATGAACATGGGCTGCCCACCCATGCGTCGCTGTTGTGCCATCGTTGATCCTCACTACCTATGTCGTTAGCACTTCTATATAAGCGTTTCCCTCCTACCACCGCTCCGTCTTGCGATTGCCCGTGTGAACCGTCGACACGACGGGTCGGCGACGAGCCGGTAGGGAAATATGGGTCCGCTCGGAATGGCCGGACGAATGCTGGAGCTGGAACACGGGTTCCGCGTCGTCGACGTCGCGACGCGGCTGCCGCCGGCGGACGGGACGGGGGTGCCCAGCGTACCGACGATCACCGCGGACCGCCTCGAGCGGGAGATGCATCAGGCGGGGATCACGGGGTCGGTCGTCTTCCCACCCGCGCTTCCCGAGACGAGCTATCTCGCGCCGAACAACGGCGTCGCCAGACGCAGCGTCGACCGCCCGTTCGTCGCCTTCGCCCGGATCAACGGGACCGAGACGCCGGGGCGGACGACCACCGACCGACTGCGCAACGCCGTCAGCGGCCGCGAGGACCACCACACCTCGCCGAGCGACGTCGAGAAGTTCGCCTACGACGACCGCTTTCACGGGTTCGTCCTCGACCCCGCCGTCGATGACTACCCCGACGAGGACGTGCTGGCGGCGCTGGAGGACGTCGGCCTCCCCGTAATCGTCCGCGGCGGCGTCGACGCGCCTCCCGAGACCCTCGCCGAAACGATACTCGATCGGTCGTTCCCCGTCGTCGTCGGCCGGTTCGGCGGCCACCCGCTGAATCGGGAGCTGATGGACGAGATGATCGACCTCCTCGACGAGTACGACGACTGCTACCTCGAGACGAGTTTCGTCCGCTACCGCGAGCAGCTCGAGCGCGCCGTCCTCGAGCATCCCGACCGCGTCTTCTTCGGCAGCGGCGCGCCGGCCTGTCACCCCAACGTCGCGGTTATGGAGATCCTCACGCTGGACGTCTCCGAGGACATGCTTCGCCGTGCGTTTTCGAAAAACGCCTGTCGCGTGATCGACGCGCTCGCACCCGAGGCGGACGCCTGGAACTGAAACCGAGCGACGGCCGCGGTCCTGCCCGTTCGCGTCGGGGGTCGCGCGGTTCTCGTCGACCGCTCGGACTCCGCCCGCCGTCCGCCGACGAACGGATTTCGCCGACCTGCCACTCGACGACCGGACAGCGGCGGGTGAGCCGGCCCGCGAGGGGGCTCGCGCTTCGGGAACGAAACGCATCGGGTTTCGACACGAGTGGCCCCCGATCCGCCTGAATTATTTACCAAATATCTCTATTCCTACGTTTCAGGTGCAAGATATTGGCCGGAATCATATACCAGGTATCACGAATTGCGTATTGATCGATAAATTCATCATCGTTCATGAGCGGGAACCGACTACATGCTCGAAGGATTTCCACTGGTACTGTTGCTCGCCGCGGCGGTGGCCTTTATCATCGTCGCCACGGCGAAGTTGGATCTGCACGCGTTCCTCGCACTGCTGATCGCCGCCTACCTGACCGGTCTCGCTGCGGGGCTCGATCCCGCGGAGGTCGCCTCGCTCGTGACCGACGGCTTTGGCGGCATCCTCGGCTACATCGGGATCGTCATCGTCGCCGGGACGATCATCGGCACCTGCCTCGAGCGCTCGGGTGCCGCCATCGTCATCGCGGAGACGGTACTGGACTACGTCGGAGAGGAGTACACCACGCAGGTGATGGCGATCACGGGAAGCATCGTCTCGATTCCGGTGTTCTGTGACTCCGGGTTCGTCATTCTCTCGGGTCTGAACCGGTCGCTCGCCGAGCGATCGGGACTCTCGCTGTCGACGCTCGGCGTCGCGCTCGCGGGCGGGCTCTACGTCACGCACGTCTTCGTGCCGCCGACGCCGGGGCCGATCGCCGCGGCCGGGATCATCGGCGCGGACATCGGTCTCGTCATGCTCGCCGGACTCATCGTCAGTGCCCCCATCGTCTTCGTCGCCGCGACGTGGGCCGACAGGGTCGCCTCGAACTACCACATCGACCCCAACCCCGAGATGACGATCGAGGAGATCAAAGCCGAGTACGGGTCGATGCCCTCGCGTGCGGCATCGTTCGCCCCGCTGCTCGTGCCGATCGCGCTCATCGCGCTCGGCTCGATCGCCGCCTACCCCGAAGCGGAGAACCCGGAACTGATCACTGGAACGCTCCAGCGCTGGCTGCTGTTCCTCGGCGATCCGGCCGTCGCGCTGATCATCGGCGCGTTCATCGCCTTCGCGATCGTGCCCGACTTCACCAGCGACGTGACCGACGAGTGGGTCTCCGACGGGATCAAAAACGCCGCCGTCATCCTCGCGGTGACCGGCGCCGGCGGCGCGTTCGGCGAGGTCCTCTCGGCGCTGCCCCTCGAGAACTTCATCACCGACACGCTGGGCGGGCTCGGTATCGGCCTGCTCGCCGCGTTCGTCGTCGCCGCGGCGATGAAATCCGCGCTCGGTTCCTCGACGGTCGCGATCCTGACGACGGCGGGGCTCGTCGCACCACTGCTTGGCTCGCTGGGCCTGGACACCGAGATCGGCAAGGTCTTCACCGTTCTCGCGATCGGGGCCGGCAGCATGACTGTCAGCCACGCCAACGACTCCTACTTCTGGATCATCACGGAGTTCACCGACATGGAGACGTCGACGGCCTACCAGGCCTGGACGCTCGCGACGCTGGTACTCGGCGTCTCGAGTATCGTCTGGATCGTCGTCCTCCGAAACGTCGCGGGACTGGCCTTCTAGCGGACGACCAGTACCCGCAGGTCGTTCAGGTTCGTGCCCGTCGGCCCCGTGCAAACGAGGCTATTTCTGGACTCGAGATACGGATAGACGTCGTTGTCGGCCAGCGCCGCCCGCGCCGCGTCGGGGTCCTCGACGGTCGCTTCGTCCACCAGCGCGCCGGCCGCGTCGGTCGCGCCGTCGATGCCGTCGGTGTCGACCGCGGCGACCGCGACGTCCGTTTCCCGCTCCGCGAGCGACAGCGCCGCACTCGTCGCGAACTCCTGGTTCGGCCCGCCCGACCCGTCGCCCCGGACCGTCACCGTCGTCTCGCCGCCGGAGAGGATCACGGCCGGCGGCTCGATCGGCGTCCCGGTGGCCCGTATCTCCTCCGCGATCCCGACGTGGGTCGTCGCCGCCTCGCGGGCCTCGCCGCGGACGCGCGAGGAGAGGACGAGCGGGTCGTACCCCCGTTCGATCGCCGCGTCGCGGGCGGCCTCGAGGACGGTCATCCCGTCCGCGACGACGCGGTTCGAGACGCGCTCGAACGCCGGGTCGTCCGGCCCAGGCGTCTCGGCGACCTCGCCGGTCGCGCCGCGCTCTAAGCGCTCGCGGACGGCGTCGGGCGCGTCGATCCCGTAGCGCTCGAGAACGGCGAGCGCGTCGTCGAACGTCGACGCGTCGGGGGCGACCGGGCCGCTGGCGATCACGCTCAGATCGTTCCCGACCACGTCGCTGAGGATCACGCCGGCGACCGTCGCGGGGGCGGCCCGGCGGGCCAGCCGACCGCCTTTAAGCGCCGAGAGGTGCTTCCGGACCGCATTGATCTCGCCGATGTCGGCCCCGCTCTCGAGTAAGGCGTCGGTCGTCGACTGCAGATCGGACAGCGACACGTCGCCGGCGGGCGCGGCCATGAGCGCGCTCCCGCCGCCGGTGATCGCCGCCAGCACGAGCGTGTCCTCGCTCGCCGCGTCGGCCGCCTCGAGCAGGGCCCGCGTTCCCGCGACCCCGCGCTCGCTCGGCGTCGGATGGTCGCCCTCGCGGACCGTTACGCGGTCGGTGTCGACGGGGTCGTCCGTGACGACCACGCCGCCGTCGATCCGATCGCCCAGGATCTCCTCGAGCGCCGCGGCGACGTGGGCCGCGGCGTTGCCGCCCCCGAGGACGCGGACCTCGTCGTACGCACTGAGGTCGTAGGTCGCGTCGGCGACGCGGAGGGTCTCGCCCGCGAGCGAGACGGCCTCGCGGACGACAGTGCGTGGATGGCCCGCCTCGATGCCGGCCTCGACGCAGGCGAGCGCGGCCTCGCGGGCCTCGCTCGAGGCGAGTCGGTCGCGGTCCTCGATCACGTCTGTCCACCCCGGGCGGCGCGCGGTCGCGGACCGGCGTCGGCGCTCGCGGTTCGATCGGCGGCTCCCGTCGCTGTCATGTGTGAGCAGTCAGTCGCGACGGGCTAAAACTCGCGGATTCGATGCGCTTCGTGTCAGGCCGCTCGCGGGAATCGGGCGGACGGACGTGTCGGCCGGTTGTCTTTATACGGCGGGCCGCGGACTAGTCGACCATGAGCCCCACCCTGTCCCTTCGACCGCTGCTCGAGGACGAGTGTTGGCGGGCCGGACTCGTCGGTGGCGTGGCCGCCCTCCCGTTCACGACCGCCGCCTACGTCCGGACGGGAAGCGAACTCGCGCTCGGTCCGGTGTTCGTCGCCGGCCTCATCGCCGGCTATCTCGTCGCCGACCCGTCGGCGCGCGCTCGAGCCGCGAACAGAGCGGGCGTCATCGGCGTGCTGCCGGGGCTGTGGATGGTCGCCGACGTCCTGGTCTTCATCGCGACCGAAGTGGAACCGTCGGTGCTGGCGCGCGCAGCCGCCGTCGGCTTTCTAACGCTGTTTACCGCGTTGCTGTTCGGAATAGCCGTCGTACTCGCCGCCATCGGCGCGCGGGTCGGCGGCTGGCTGCGCGCGAAGACCCACTGGCTGCGCCCGGCCGGAATCACGATGTGAGAAGTGCTGGTCGCGCTCGCGCTCAGTCGTGTTTGAACGACCGCTGGCCCGTAAACGCCATCGCGGCATCCACCTTTTTCCACTCGGGTTCACTCCCGATGGTCGCTCACCCCTCGTGCAAAAATCTGGACCAAAAAGCCGCTCACTCACTACGTTCGCTCGCGGTTCTAATCGTGCCGGAACGACCGCTGACCCGTAAACGCCATCGCGGCATCCACCTTTTTCCACTCGGGTTCACTCCCGATGGTCGCTCACCCCTCGTGCAAAAACCTGGACCAAAAAGCCGCTCACTCACTACGTTCGCTCGCGGTTCTAATCGTGCCGGAACGACCGCTGACCCGTAAACGCCATCGCGGCATCCACCTTTTTCCACTCGGGTTCACTCCCGATGGTCGCTCACCCCTCGTGCAAAAACCTGGACCAAAAAGCCGCTCACTCACTACGTTCGCTCGCGGTTCTAATCGTGCCGGAACGACCGCTGACCCGTAAACGCCATCGCGGCATCCACCTTTTTCCACTCGGGTTCACTCCCGATGGTCGCTCACCCCTCGTGCAAAAACCTGGACCAAAAAGCCGCTCACTCACTACGTTCGCTCGCGGTTCTAATCGTGCCGGAACGACCGCTGACCCGTAAACGCCATCGCGGCATCCACCTTTTTCCACTCGGGTTCACTCCCGATGGTCGCTCACCCCTCGTGCAAAAACCTGGACCAAAAAGCCGCTCACTCACTACGTTCGCTCGCGGTTCTAATCGTGCCGGAACGACCGCTGACCCGTAAACGCCATCGCGGCATCCACCTTTTTCCACTCGGGTTCACTCCCGATGGTCGCTCACCCCTCGTGCAAAAACCTGGACCAAAAAGCCGCTCACTCACTACGTTCGCTCGCGGTTCTAATCGTGCCGGAACGACCGCTGACCCGTAAACGCCATCGCCATCCCGTGTTCGTCCGCGGCCTCGATCACGTCCTCGTCGTTGACCGAGCCGCCGGGCTGAATCACCGCCTCGATGCCCGCCTCGGCGGCCTCTTCGATGCCGTCCGGGAACGGGAAGAACGCGTCCGAGGCCATCACCGCGCCCTCGGCGTCCTTTCCTTCGGCGTGTTCGTTGGCCTTCATCGCCGCCAGTCGGACCGCGTCGACGCGGGAGACCTGTCCCATGCCGATACCGACCGTCTCCGTGCCGTCGGCGAAGAGGATGCCGTTGGACTTGACGTGTTTCAGGGTCTGCCACGCGAAGACCATCGTCTCGAGTTCCTCGTCGGTGGGCTCGCGCTCGGTGACGACCTCGAGGTCGTCGGCCGCGATCGACTGGAGGTCGCGTTCCTGGACCAGTCGACCGCCGACCAGCGGCTTCTCGGTGAAGCGCTCGGTCCGCTCGCCGAGTTCGCCCACGTCCAGCACGCGCAGGTTGTCCTTCTCGAAGAGGACCTCGAGGGCGTCGTCGGTGTAACCGGGCGCGACGACGACTTCCTTGAACGAGTCGATGATCTGTTCCGCGGTGGCGGCGTCACACTCCCGGTTGAGCGCGACGATGCCGCCAAAGGCGCTCATCGGGTCCGTCGAGAGGGCCTTCTCGTACGCGTCAGAGAGCGAGTCGGCGGTCGCACAGCCCGCCGGGTTGGTGTGTTTGATGACCGCTGCTGCGGGCTCGTCGAACTCCTTGATGAGGTTCAGGGCGCCGTCGGCGTCGTTGTAGTTGTTGTACGAGAGCCCCTTCGCACCCTCGTTCAACTGGTCGGCGTGGACGACGCTGGCCTCGTCGGTGGTGTAGTCGGTGTAGACTGCCGCATCCTGATGGGGGTTTTCCCCGTAGCGGAGCGTGTCCGCGCGATCGTCCGAGACGACGCGCCGACTCGGCAAGCCATCGTGATCGGCGTCGTCGACGCCGGCCACGTCAGCATCGACAGTGACCTCGCCCGCCTCGAGGTCGACGTCTACTGCACCTTCAGCGAACCACTTGACCGCCCGCGGGTAGGCGCGGAACTCGCCCTCGTAGAGGACTCGCTCTTTGAGGTCGGCCTCGTCGTCGCCCTCGTAGACCGGGATCGGCTCCTGCGTGACGATCGGACCGGCGTCGACATCGTCCTCGACGACCGCGCCGTCCTCGTCGGTCGCGTCCGTGACGACGTGGACCGTACAGCCCGTGACCGAGACGCCCGCCTCGAGCGCGTCGCCCCAGGCGTCCATGCCGGGGAACGACGGCAACAGGGCGGGGTGAACGTTCAGCGTGGTGGGTGCTTCCTCGAGGAACGTCTCCGAGAGGATCCGCATGTAGCCGTCCAGACAGACGAGGTCGAACTCGTAGTCCGAGAGAGCCTCGAGGACCGCCTCCTCGTGATCGCGGCGGTCCATGTCGTCCTCGAGCGGGACGACTTCGGTCGGGATCCCGCGCTCGGCCGCGCCCTCCAGCACCGGTGCGTCCGGATCGGTCGCGAGGATCACGGCGAACGCGGCCCCGCCCGGCGCTCGGTCTGCGATGTTCAACAGGTTGCGCCCTCGGTTGCCGGCCATCCCGGCGATTCGCGTCATGGTCGGATGCCCGCCCGCGAGGGGCAAAGCCGTTGCGGTCTCGATCCCCGTGATATGCACGGACGTGTATTATTCCGGTAGTATTTCCGAATCGGGCCCTCGAGATATACACGCTCGTGGCCCTGTGTGGGTCGCGGTTTCGATACGCTTTTGCACCGCGCTGGAAAGAGTCGCACAATGACCGATACCGACGCCCTGTACGCCGTCTCGCCGCTGGACGGTCGGTACGACGGACGGACCGCACCGCTGTCGCCGTACGCGAGCGAGGCCGCCTTGATGCGGGCCCGCGTTCGCGTCGAGGTCGAGTACCTGATCGCGCTCGCCGACCTCGAGGCGACGCCGCTGGAACTCGGCCTCGAGGAACGCGAGGAGCTACGAGGGCTCTACAAGCACTTCGCCGAGGAGGACGCCGAACTGATCAAGAAACTCGAGACCGAGGGCCACGCCGGCTTCGAGGCGACCAACCACGACGTCAAAGCCGTCGAGTACTTCGTGCGCCACCGACTGCCCGAGGGCAGCGACGCTTCGGCGTGGATCCACTTCGGGCTGACCAGCGAGGACGTGAACAACCTCGCCCATCGGCTGCTGGTCCGCGACGCCGTCGACGAGGTGTTGCTGCCCGAACTGTACGGCGTCCGCGACACGCTGGCCGAGATGGCTCGCGACTACCGCGACCTCCCGATGCTGGCCCGGACCCACGGCCAGCCAGCGACGCCGACGACCTTCGGCAAGGAGATGGCCGTCTACGCCTCGCGGCTGGGTCGTGCGACCGGCCGAATCCGGCAAGCGACCGACGACCTGCGCGGCAAACTCGGCGGCGCGTCGGGTACCTACGCGGCCCACGTCGCCGCCTATCCCGACGTCGACTGGCAGGACTTCGCCGAGGCGTTCGTCACGGAACTGGGCCTCGAGTTCGAACCGCTCACGACGCAGGTCAACCCCTGTGACGACCTCGCGGCGCTGTTCGATGCGTTCCGCGGGGCCAACGACGTTCTGCTCGATCTCGATCTGGACATGTGGCTCTACGTCTCCGATCGCTACCTCGGACAGGAGGCCGTCGAGGGCGAGACCGGCTCCTCGACGATGCCCCACAAAGTCAACCCGATCGACTTCGAGAACAGCGAGGGGAACCTCTCGAAGGCGAACTCGGATCTGACCTTCCTCGCCGACTACGTCACCACCTCCCGGCTCCAGCGGGACCTCTCGGACTCGACGGTCAAGCGAAACATCGGCGGGGCCTTCGCCCACTGCCTGATCGCCTACGGCAAGACCGCCGCCGGCCTCTCGAAGGTCGTGCCGAACGAGCAGGTCATGCGCGACGACCTCGAGGCCACCCCCGAGATCATCGGCGAGGCCGTCCAGACGGTCCTCCGGCGCGAGGGCCAGGAAGACGCCTACGAGCGCGTCAAGGCCGTCACCCGGGGCAAGGACGTCACCCTCGAGGACTTCCGCGAGATGTTCGACGACCTCGAGGTCGATGAGAGCGTCCGCGAGGAACTGCACGCGCTGACGCCGGCCGGGTACACGGGCATGGCGAGCGAGTTGGTCGACGGCCTCGAGTGAGACGCCCTCCCGGACTGGGGCTCCGGCACGCCGTTCCGAGACCGTGACTGTATAGGTCCCCCTCGAGGGACCGTCGGTATGGAGTATCTGCTCTGGGTGATCGTCGCCCTCGTGGCGTACGGGTTGATGGCACCGCTGACGAGTTTCGTGACGAAGGAGGTTCCGCCCGCGGTCGCGCTCTTTCTCTCGACGACGATCTTCCTCTGTCTGACGGCGGTCGTCCTCCTGGTGTCCGGGACGGGCCAGCCGGCCGACGTGACGACGCCCTCGGCGGGGATCGTCTACGTCGCCGGCCTCTTCCTCTCGACGGGGATCCTCGCGTACTATCAGGCCTTAGAGCAGGGACCGGTCAGCGTCGTCGTGCCGATTTACGGCCTCTTTATCGTCGGGAGTTCGATCGTCGGTATCGCCGCACTGGGCGAGGAACTGACCGCGACGCGGGCGGCCGGGATCGCCGTCGCGACGGCGGCGATCTACCTCGCCGCGGGAGGTGAGGAATAATGCGCCGATACCTCGAGCTATCGGTCCTCGCCTGTCTGGCCTACAGTCTGGTCGCGCCGCTGCTCTCGATCGCGATGACCGATCTGCCGAGTTCCCTCGCCGTGTTCCTCTCGAACTCGGTGATGTTCGTCACCGTCGGCCTCGTCGTCCGCTATCGTGGCCACCCCGTGCGGCCGTATCTGCACCACCCCCGCACCCCGTACATCCTCGCGATGGGCGTGTTGCTGACGATCGGATTGCTGACCTACTACCGGGCGCTCGCGCTCGGCCCGGTGAGCATCGTCGTCCCGATTTACGGCCTGTTCATCGTAGTCAGTTCCCTGATCGGGATCGTCGCCTTCGACGAGACCGTCACACCGCGTAAACTCGCCGCCATCGCACTGAGCGTGGTCGCGATCGCGCTGATGTCGGTCTGACGCCGGGGACGAGACACCGTCACGACGGGCGAACAGTTCACCGAGAAAACAGTTATTGTGCGTGCCGGGCCAATTGACACACATGCGAACCGCACTCCGCTATCACGCGTCCATGGCCATTATCGGCGGCACGCTCGGTTTCATGGGATTGTCGACGCTCGCGTCGGGGACCACCTCCATTCCGGCCGTTTTGCTCTCGATCGGCGGCGTCGGGATGGTACTGGCGACGGCCTACCAGGTCACGATCGCCGACGATCCCTCGATCCCCGACGACCGGGTAGTAACCGTCGTGACGGTCGGTGCGATCCTCACCGTTCTCGGGGGACTCCTCACGTTGCTGTCCTGACGCCGCGCAGAGAATCGAATCGTACCGCCCTATTCGACCAGTTCCGATAGCGTCGCCTCGAGCGCTCGGGCAGCCTTCCGAACGGCCTCGAGCCGCACGTACTCCCGTGGCGCGTGTGCGACGGCCCCCTCGTCGTCGGCGAGGACGCCGGGGCCGAAGACAACCGTTGGGGCGTCGGCGGCGAAGTAGGACGCTTCCGTCGCCGCGGTGAACGGTCGGATCTCGCCGCCAGCGGCGTCCGCAAGCGTTCGCGCAACCGGCGCGTCGGGATCGGTGTCCCAGGCCTCGAGGAACGGCGTCGGTCGGTCGGTAAAGCGAAAGTCGAGGCCGACATCGTCGGGGACGGCAGCCCGCAGGTGCGCGGTCAGCGATTCGTGGAACTCGTCGGCCGTCTCCGGGGGGACGCTCCGGCGGTCGACGGTCAATGCGGCGTCTGCCGGCACCTGATTCGTCGCCTCACCGCCCTCGACGACGGTCGGAGTCAGCGTCGCCGCACCGAGTTGCGGATGGGTCGGCGGCGCGTCGGCGCGCTCGCCGAAGGTCCGGACCGCCTCGAGGACGCCCTCGAGGGCGGCGACGGCATTGGTTCCGGTCTCGGGTTCGGCGGCGTGGGCGTTGGCACCCGAAAGGTGGATCGTTCCCTGGAACCGGCCCTTGGCGGCCGTACAGACGTCGAGATCGGTTGGTTCGCCGACGATTACGGCGTCGGCGTCCGCGGTGGGCGACGCCTCGCCGGAGACGAGCGCGTACGCGCCCGTCGAGAGGACTTCCTCGTCGGGGGTGACCGCGAGCGTGACGCGGTCATCGGTCGGCTCGACCGCGAAAAAGGCCGACAACAGCGCCGCGAGCGGTCCCTTCGCGTCACAGGAGCCCCGTCCGCGGATCACCTCGCCGCCGTCGGCCTCGGGCGCATCCGGGTCGCGCTCGTAAGGGACGTGGGGCGAGACCGTGTCGATGTGGGTGTTCAACACGACGTGGCTGTCGGCGTCGGCCGCCGGCGGTCCGCGACTCGCCAGCACGTTTCCGGCGTCGTCGACGCGGGGGTCGACCCCGTGGGTCTCGAGCGTCTCACGGAGGAACGCCCGCATCGGGCCGACGTCCTCGTGGGAGGCGTGCTGGACCGCCGTCTCGAGGAACGCGATGGGGTCGAACTCGCCGTCGCCGTCGGGGCCGCTCGCGGTCGGCTCGTCCCCGCTCATCGATGGCTCCCGTTCACAGTTCGGTCGGCGATCGGACGGCTACCTCGCCGTCGAACTCGTGTTCGACGGGGCCGGCGAGCGTCGCGTTCCCTCGGTCGTTGAAGCTCACCTGCAGGTCCCCGCCCGGCGGTCGGACCTCGACCGGATCGGCGTCGGTCAGTCCGAGCCGTCGCGCGACGACCGCGATGGCGACCGCACCGGTGCCACAGGAGTCGGTCTCGTCCTCGACGCCGCGTTCGTAGGTCCGCTGGTCGAAGCCGCCCTCGCCGTCGGGGCTGGCGATCGTGACGTTCGTCCCGACGGGGAACGCGTCGGCATAGCGGACCCGCGGCGCGACGGTCTGGAGGTCGACGTCGTCGACGTCGTCGACGAAGCTCACGGCGTGGGGAACGCCGGTGTTGACCATCGTCACCTCGAGGCCTTCGATCTCCTCCTCGAAGACCGGTTCGTCGGCCCTGACGGGGACCTCTTCGGGGTCGAACGTCGGGGTCCCCATCTCGATGATGATCCCGTCGTCGGTCCGGTCCGCGCGCAGGGTGCCGGCCTGCGTGTCGATCATGACGCTGTCGGCTCCGGTCCGATCCATGGCCCAGTCGGCCGCACAGCGCGCGCCGTTGCCACACATCGGCGCGGTCGCGCCGTCGGGCTGGACCAGCGTCATCACGACGCGGGGCGGGTTGAACCGCTCCTCGAGGGCGAGATAGAGGATCCCGTCGGCACCGACGCCGTCGTCGCGGTCGCACTCGCGTTCGGCGAGCGCACCCCGATTGGGGACGTACTCGTCAGCCTGGATGATTAGAAAGTCGTTGCCGGTGCCGTGGTACTTCTGGAATGGGACGCTCATCGTACTTGGTCGTTGTCGGTGTCGGTCGCTCGGTCGTGGTCGTTCTTTCGATCCGCCGGTGCAGTATGGCTCGCCTCGCGCTCTCGCGGTGACTCGCTCACGGGTCGTTCCGCCCCGCTCTTTCATCGAGGCGCTCACTTCGGTCGCGCCTCGCACCGCTCGAGGTATCCGAGACGCCCCGCGCCTCGCGTTCGGGGCGGGTCACGTCGGTGACCGTCTCACGACGGCGGGCGAGTCGCGCCTGGCCGTCCGCGAGGACGATCGACGCGGGTCGAGGTCTGGTGTTGTACTGGTTCGCCATTTCGTAGCCGTAGGCCCCCGCATTGCCGATCGCGAGGATGTCCGCACGTTCGCTTGCTGGTAGTTCACGCTCGGCACAGAAAACGTCGCCGCTCTCGCAGATGGGGCCGGCGACGGTCTGCGGAACGATCTCGCGCCCGGCGGCGTCGGTCGCATCGCGATCGCTCGAGCCGTCGCCCGCCGTCTCGGCGGTCAGGTTTCGGATCGGGTGGTAGGCGTCGTACATCGCCGGCCGGAGCAGGGTCGTCATCCCGGCGTCGACGCCGGTAACGGTCGTCTCGCGGGCTTCCTTGACCGTGTTCACTTCGGTCAGCAACACGCCCGCGTCCGCGACGAAGTAGCGGCCGGGCTCGATCGTCAGGTCGGCATCGACGTCACCCAGCGCCTCGCGGGTCGCGTTGGCAACCGACTCGAGATCCAGCGGGCCCTCGTCCTCGCGGTAGGGCACCCCGAAGCCGCCGCCGACGTCGACGAACTCGAGGCCGCCGACGGCCTCGCGCGCCTCACGGGTCGCTTCGCTCCCCGTTCGGCTATCCGAGGCGCGTAGCGCCTCGCTCACGTCCCGCGCGAGATCACCCATCCGCGCGACGAACTCCCGGTGGGCCTCGAGTTGGTCGCTCGAGACGCCGGAGCCGACGTGAGCGTGGATCCCGACGACGTCGAAGCCGCGGTCGGCGGCGTCGGTCAGCACGTCGACGGCCCGCTCGGCGGGGACGCCGAACTTCGCGGCCGCACCGGTTTTGACCTTCTCGTGGTGACCCGCGCCGATGCCCGGATTCACGCGCAGGCAGAGCCGGCCGTCGTAGCCGCGCTCCTCGAGGCGATCGATCGTGTCCGTGGAGCCGGCGGTGACGGTCAGCTCCGGCTCGTCGGCCCAGGCGTCGACGATCCAGTCGAGATCCCGCGCCGGCGGGTTGACCGCCGTGTAGTGGATCTCCGACCCGGCCGCGCCCGCCTCGAGCGCGCGCTGGACCTCGCCGGCGGAGGCACACTCGAGGCCCGCCCCCGCCTCGTGGAGCGTCGAGAGAACGTCCCCCAGCGCGTTGGCTTTCACCGCGTACAGGATCTCGGCGTCGGGAAAGGCGGTCTCGAGGCGGCGGTAGTTCTCCCGGACCCGCTCGAGATCGAGGACGTACAGCGGCGAGCCGTAGTCCTCGACGAGCGTGTGTAGTTCGGCCGCGTCCCAGTCGGAGAGGCGGCGGACGGGCACCGAAGCCGCGGCGTCAGTCATTGGTACCTCAAAGTGAGCGAGAGGATTCAAGCGTTTGGGTTCTCCGCTACTCCGATTCCCGTTCTTCTATCGCGATCCGATCGTCCGTCACGTCGTCGATCGATTCGTCCGACGAAACGATCGGATCTGCCTCCGCGTAGGCGACGTGGTACGCATCGAAGGCTGTGAGACCGTCTTCTTCCATATAGTCCGCCGCCTGAAACAGGACGTCCTCGTCTTCGGGGATAGTCGCGATTTCGAGCGCGGACGTGAGCGCTTCCATCCGATCGAACTCGAACCGGTCCGAGATCACGAGCAGTTCGAGCAGCGTCGCCCGCGAGGTGTAGATTTCCCCCTCGTTCTCGAGCGCGATCTCGGCTGCCCGATCCTGCAGCCAGTCGTCGTCTTTCACCAACGCGATGAAGAAGTCGATATCGGCGTATATCATCTGACCCTAGTCACTCGCGTCGTCTATCGCGTCCGTTCGAGCGTTCTCGCGTGCCTCGCGCTTGATCTCGTCGATCGATCTGCCGTCGAAGGCGTCACCGACGGCATCGCGGA
Source organism: Natrinema thermotolerans (assembly GCF_031165565.1). NCBI lineage: Archaea > Methanobacteriati > Methanobacteriota > Halobacteria > Halobacteriales > Natrialbaceae > Natrinema > Natrinema thermotolerans. The sequence goes on from NZ_CP101873.1 coordinate 1,353,171, forward strand.
GGCCCTCGATCGGGTCGTCGTTCAACGGGATCAGTTCGATCCGATCCTCGAGTTCGACGACGCGGTATCGGTCGCCGTGTCTCTCACGGATCTCGTGGGGGATGACGATGCGACCTCGATCGTCGGCTTCGGCTCGTTTGCTCATTACGATCCACTACTGGGGGAACGACCAAAAGTCCTCCCACGATCTCCTGTGGTTTCCCCGGACCGAGTGCGATCACGGCGATTCGTCCGAGGCCGTCGGGCACGGCTCGTCTATTCCCGAAGCGCGTCCTCGCGCTCGGTCGCCTCGAGCGTTTCCGTTTCCAGGTCGGTCGCCACGACGGCGGGCTTGTACGCGCCGCCCTCGAAGAGGTCGTGGTCGCTGATCGAGGACTCGACGAAGCGCGTGAAAGCCCGGCGGTTCGCGGGCAGTTTCCCGTAGATGACCTCCTCCTCGACGAGGTCGTAGACGGGGATACGCGGCGTCAACAGGGTGTTCTCGCCGACGACGCTGTTCTCGCCGACGACGAAGCCGCTGGTGACGCGACAGCCCGCACCGAGCGAGACGTTGTCCTCGACGATGACCGGCGCGTTCTCGACCGGCTCGAGGACGCCGCCGATGAGGGTGTTCGCGCCGAGCTTGACGTTATCGCCGATCTGGGCACAGGAGCCGACCGTGTCACAGGAGTCGACGAGCGTGCCGTCGCCGACGTACGCGCCGATGTTGACGAACGACGGGCTCATCATGATGCAGTCCGAGCCGATGTGAGCGCCCTGCCGGACGACGGTGCCGTCGGGCGTGTTGCGGCTCCCGCGGTCGCCGTACGCGCTCGCGTCCGCAAGCGGCAGCACGTCGTTGTACGTCGTGTCGCCGTGGTCGTACTGCTGGATCTCCCGAAGGCCGAAGTTCAGCAGGATCCCCTGCTTGACCCACTCGTTTGCCTCCCACTCGTCGCCCGACTTCTCGGCGGCCCGGACCTCGCCGGACTCGAGGGCGTCGAGGAAGGCCTCGAGGGTGGCGTATTCGTCCTCGCCGGCGGTGTCAGCGCTGACGTCGCCGTCCTGTTTGCGGTCCCACAGCTCGCCGATTTCGCGTTCGAGTGCGCTCATTCTCCGATCACGTCTGCGAAGTCGTACCACCCTGCCTTCTGTCCAGCGATCCAGACCGCCGCGTCGACCGCGCCCGCGGCGAAGACCCCGCGGTCCTCGGCGCGGTGGGTGAGCCGGACCTCCTCGTGGTTGTCCGCGAGGACGATCTCGTGTTCGCCCGTAACGTTGCCCGCACGAAGCGCGTGGACCCCGATTTCGGACTCCGATCGCGGGGCCTCGCCCTCGCGGCCGTGAACGCGTTCGCCGAAGTCACCGTTGGCCTCGATCTCCTCGAGCAGCCGGTTGGCGGTGCCGCTCGGGGCGTCGCGCTTGGCGTTGTGATGGGTCTCGACGAGTTCCACGTCGTAGCCCGGCAGGTTCCGGACTGCCTCGCCGACGACGTTGAGCAGGGCCTGCACGCCGCGGGCGAAGTTCGGCGCGTGCAGGACCGGGATCTCCTCGCTTGCGTCCTCGAGAGCTTCGTACTCGTCGTCGTCGAAGCCGGTCGTCCCAGTGACGAAGGCGACGCCGGCGTCGGCGCAGGCACGGGCGTAGTCGACGGCCGACTCCGGGCCGGTGAAGTCGATCACGGCGGCCGGTTCGCGGTCGGCGACCAGCGAGTCGAACTCGGCCGCGGGCTCGATGTCGACGCCCTCGATCGTCTCGCCGGCGGGGTCACGGTTGACTGCGAAAGCGACCTCGCAGTCCTCGCGTCCCGCCGCCGCGGCGATGACTTCCCGGCCCATTCGCCCGGTCGCGCCGGTGACGCCCAGCCGGACCGTCATCGATCACCCTCCGCCGGATCGGCGACGTCCGTCTCGTCGCGCTCGAGGTCGGCCAGCACTGCCTCGAGGTCCGCGCGGTACTCGTCGGCCAGGCGGGAGAGCGGCGAGCGCAGGCGAGCCGGTCCGTAGCCGCGGATCTCCATGGCCTCCTTGACCGGGATGGGGTTGGTCTCGACGAACAGTTCGCGGAACAGCGGGCCGAGTTCGTGGTGCAGTTCCCTGGCGCGTTGGTAATCGCCGTCCAGCGCCGCGCCGACCATGGCACACGTGCGCTCGGGTTCGATGTTCGCGGCGACGCTGATCGTCCCGGTGCCGCCGACCGAGAGGGTCGGCAGGGTCATGCCGTCGTCGCCCGACAGCACCGCGAAGTCCTCGTCGCGCGTGCGTTCGACGACTTCACTGATCTGGCCCAGATCGCCGCTTGCGGCCTTGTAGCCCGCGATGTTCTCGTGGCTCGCCAGCTCGACGGCGGTGTCGGGCTCGATGTTCCGGCCCGTCCGCGAGGGGACGTTGTAGACGATCTGGGGCAGGTCGACGGCGTCCGCGATCGTCCGGTAATGCTCGATCAGCCCGCGCTGTTCGGGCTTGTTGTAGTACGGCGAGATGAGCAGGAGGCCGTCGGCGCCCGCGTCGGCGGCCCGCTCTGACAGTTCCAGCGCCTCGCGGGTGTTGTTCGAACCGGTACCCGCGATGACGGGTACGTCGTCGACGGCCTCGATGACGGCCTCGACGACCTGAACGTGTTCGTCGTGGGTCAGCGTCGCCGATTCACCGGTCGAGCCGACCGGGACGAGCCCGTCGACGCCCGCGGTCTCGAGTCGCTGGGCGTCGGTCTGCAGCGTTTCGAAGTCGATCCGTTCGTCGCTGTCGAAGGGCGTACACATCGCCGGAAAGACGCCCGAAAGGTCGATAGCAGTCATGTGATGGTGGTGGTGTCGTTGAGTCGTGTGTCGAACTCCGATCGGGAGGTCCTATCGGTTCCGATCGGTCGTTGTAATCGATCACGCGCGGTCGAAGCGTGCCCGGGACGGGGGCGCTACGCCCGCCGCGAGCACTCGCAGGCGCGTTTACGTTTCGAAAAACGGGGGGCGACGCCGCTCACGGTGGGTTCGAGCCTCGAGCGAGCGACGTGACGCATACCCGGGAGACTGAACCGAACCGACTTAGCCGTTGTGTCTTCGACCGACCCGATCGCTGTGCGTGAGTCGGTCTGACACATGAATCCGCGTAACTTATCCCGAGTCGTTGTCTAGAGTCAGCCATGACGAATTTCGGATTGAAAGTGCGAATGGCGATCGTCGGCTCGATCCTGTTCGCGTTCTACATGCTCGTCGGCGCCTTCGGCCTGGCGATGTTCGGGGTCGGCGCGTGGCCGCTCGTCGGGCTCGGCCTGCTCGTCCTCCCGGCCATCCAGTACAAGATCGGGACCTGGTCGGCCACGAGACGCGCCGAGGAGATGCCCGAGGACGGCCAGTATCAGGAGGTCCATCGGATGACGGAGTCGCTCTGTCGCGACATGGGCATCGAAAAGCCCACGCTGATGGTCATGGATATGGGCGTCCCCAACGCCTTCGCGACCGGCCGGAAGGGCAAGAGCTACGTCGTCGTCTCGACCGAACTCATCCGCCTGCTCCAGCGGGACGAACTCGAGGGCGTTATCGCCCACGAACTCGCCCACATCAAGAACCGCGACGTCCTCGCGATGGTCTTCGGGAGTTCCATCGCGATGATGGTCGGCTGGGTCGCCTACATGGTCTACATGTTCGGCGGCGAACGCAACATCGGCAGCATCATCGTCGGCATGATCATCTCGAACATCGCCCAGATGCTCGTGATGGTGTTCGTCCTCGCGATTTCGCGGTACCGCGAGTACGTCGCCGACGACGACGCCCGCCAGTACATCGGCAGCGGCGACCCGCTCGCCCGCGCCCTCGAGAAGATCTCGAACGGTGCGCAGGGTCGCGAATCCCAACTCGACGACAGCATGAGCGCGCTGTGTATCTTCAACTCGGAGAAGGGCCTGCTGCAGACGCTGTTTGCCACCCACCCGCCGACGGAAAAGCGCATTCGGAAGCTTCGGAGGTAACCGCGACAGGCCCACTGGGTCCGTCTCGAACGCCGCGATTTTTTATAGCCGCCCACGACATGCTAGTATATGACGGAAATTCACCCTGGGCAGCGCGTCGCCGTCCTCGTCGACGCCCAGAACCTCTATCACACTGCCCAGAGCATGCACAGCCGCAATATCGACTACTCCGCTCTGCTCGAGAAGGCGGTCCAGGACCGCCAGCTCACGCGCGCGATCGCGTACGTCATCCGCGCGGACTCGCCGGAGGAGGAGAGCTTCTTCGAGGCGTTGATCGACATCGGCTTCGAACCGAAGATCAAGGACATCAAGACCTTCGCCGACGGTTCGAAGAAGGCCGACTGGGACGTCGGGATGAGTCTGGACGCGGTGACGCTGGCCAACCACGTCGACACGATCGTCCTCTGTACGGGCGACGGCGACTTCTCGCGGCTGTGTTCGCACTTGCGCCACGAAGGGGTCCGCGTCGAGGTGATGGCGTTCCAGTCCTCGACGGCCGAAGAGCTCATCGACGCCGCCGACTCCTTCCTCGATCTGGGCGAACGCCACGAGACGTTCCTGCTGTAGGCGCGCCGACCCGAACCACACTCGGTTCGGGCCGAGAATCAGTTCGGCTGGCGGGTCTGCCAGAGACCGATCACCAGCGCGTAGCCGGTGACAAGCAGCGTCGCACCGGTAACGAGATAGACGAGCGGACCGGTGGCGATCGCGGCCGGCCCGATCAGTGTCAGGGTCCCGATGACCAGCAGGGCGACCCCGAGACCGATTTGCGTGACGTCCATGTAGGGCCGATACTACTGAAGCGACGATAATAACGTTCTCCATCTCGTTTCGGTCGCGTCGGTGACTGATCGAGGGGGTCGCCACGGCCTGAAGCCGCTCCGGTGGCCGGATTCGGTGCCCACACGGGCTCGATCCGAGCGAATACGCCGGAACCGCAGGTCGAAGGGCTTTCGACCCGCCGGCGCAAATTCGGCCCAATGAGCGAGTCAGCAGACGGGAGCGCGGGCCTGCCCCAGCTTCGGACCATCGCGGACTACCAGTTCGGTGCGGACGCCGGCACGGCGCTGTTCCCGCCGTCGGAATCGCTGACGGTCAAACGGACCTCCTCGGGCCGCCCCCAGCAGGTCCACGCCGACGCCGGCCGGATCGTCTCCTTCGGCACCGACGGCCGGTTCACGCTCGGCCTCGAGGGCGGTCGCCGGCTCGCGGCCGCGCTCGAGCCGCCGGCCTATCGAGTTGTCGTCGACGACGAGAGCGAGCCCTTCGTCCGCGAGGAGAAAAACGTCTTCGCGAAGTTCGTCCTCGAGGTCGGCGACGAGATCCGGCCGGGCGACGAGGTACTGGTGGTCCACGAACGCGGCGAGTTGCTGGCGGTCGGGACGGCCGAACTCGACGCCGACGCCATCCGGGACTTCGAGACGGGGATGGCAGTCAACGTGCGCGAGGGTGCGCCCGCAGAGACGTAGCGGGGTGACGGACCGGCAGCCGGTCCGCGAGGACCGCTAGAGCTGACACTCCCGACCGATCTCGCGCTCGTACCGTGTCTTGATCGCCTCGAAGAGTCGCTCGCCGACGGGCGTCCGGAGTCGCGGCGCGGCCGTCGCGAAGAACTCGTCGAGATTCTCGTACTCGTCGAAGGCCTCGTTGCGCTCGGTCTCGTCGTAGCGCTCCCCACGTTCGTATTTGAGCGCCTGCAAACAGTTGTCGATCAGATCCATGTCCTTGACGAACCGCGCCGTCTGAGTCTCGCGGGCCTCGTACGCCGCCCAGAGGGAGCGGAACTCGTCGCCGTCGAACGGCTCGAGTAGGTCCACGATCGCGTCCCGCTCGCGGGCGACTTTCTCGTCGCCGTCGACTCGCTGGTTGTCGTCCTCGGCGCGCGTCGCAATATCGCCGATGCGGGCCTCGCCCAGATCGTGAAGCAGCGCCATCGATACCGCGCGGTCGCGGTCGACGCCGTCGGCCCGGTCGGCATAGTACAGACACAGCGTCGCCACGCCCCACGTGTGGGCTGCGACAGACTCCGGGGCATCGATCCCGCGAAGATCCCAACCGGTCCGGCGCTCGTCTTTCAGTTCGAGAGCCTCGAGCAAGGCGTCGAGTTCGTCGGTCATTACGATTGCCCACGCGCCGATCGGGATTGAAAACGTCGATCGGCGACCCGGGAGTTTGAATGGACTATTAGGGGCGGAGTGTGTGTATAGATCACGAATGCCGCAAAAACCAGATCTGAGCGGACAGACCGCGTTTATAACGGGTACCACGCGTGGAATCGGGAAGCAACTCGCACTCGCACTCGCCGAGCAGGGCTGTGACATCGTCTCGACGGGCAAGACCGTCGACGACTCGGACTCGGACCTCGAGGGGACGATCCACAAGACCGCCGAGGCCTGCGCCGAGAAAGGCGTCGAGACGCACGCGATCCAGTTGGACGTCCGCGACGAGGACGCCATCGAGGCGGCCGTCGAGGAGGCGATCGACGAGATGGGCGAGATCAACATCGTGATCAACAACGCCTCGGCCATCCAGATGGGCGCGGTCGAGGACCTGCCGGCAAACCGGTACGACCTCCTGAACGAGGTCAACGTGCGCGGCACCTACCTCGTCTCGCGGGCGTTCATCGACCACCTCAAAGGCGTCGAGGAAGACGCCTGGATCCTGACGAACGCGCCGCCGGTCGAACTCGACCGCGCCCCGGGGTCGGCCGCCTACTCCTGGTCGAAGATGGGGATGTCGTTCGTGACGCTGTCGATGGCCCAGGAACTGGCCGACGACGGGATCGGCTGCAACACCTTCTGGCCGGTGACTGCGATCGACACGCGCGCGACCCGGTACTTCGAGATGGGGACCGAAGACGACTGGCGGACGCCCGATATCGTCTCGGATACGGTCCTCGAGATCCTGGCCCGCGATCCCGCCGAGTTCACCGGGAACCGCGTCTACGACGAGGACTTCCTCCGGGAGGCCGGCGTCGAGGACTTCTCCGGGTACAACCTCACCGAGGGCGATCCCGAACCGACGTCGGCACAACTGTTCGATCCGGGCTACTCGCGGCCGGACGGCGCCTGAGACGGACTGTTGTACGATCGGTGGCGCGACCGCGGGTCCTGCGGTCGCGCCGACACTGACGGCCGGGACTGCCCGCCCACCCTCGAGCGAACGACAAACTAAAAGGTCGCCCGTGGCCACGTGTCGAGTATGTTCGGAGGAGGCGGCGGCGGACTCAACCCGCGCAAGATGGAACAGATGATGGAACAGATGGGCATCGACGTCGAGGACATCGACGCCGAAGAGGTCATCATCCGCACCGACGAGTACGACCTCGTCTTCGACGACGCCGAGGTCACCAAGATGGACGCCCGCGGCCAGGAGACCTACCAGGTCATCGGCTCGCCCGAGGAGGTCGAGGCCGGCTCGGCCGGCGGCAGTGCCGACACCGGGGGCGACGCCGGCTCGTCGATCCCCGACGAGGACGTCGAACTCGTCGCGACCCGTGCCGGCGTCAGCGATGACGAGGCCCGGGAGGCCCTCGAGGACGCCGACGGCGACCTCGCCGCAGCAGTCGAATCCCTCGAGTGACTCGCGTGAGCGAGGACGAGAGCGCGGACGACGCCGAAAGTGGCACGGATCGTGTCCCGGTCTTGCTCGTCCGCGGCGACCGCGAGTACCTCGTCGAACCCGGCGGCGAACAGGGGACCGACCTCGGCGTTCTCGAGGTCCCCGAGGACGTGCAGTCGGGCGACACCATCGAGACGCATCTGGGCGACGAGTTCCAGGTGCGGCGGCTGCGCGGCCCCGATCTCTTCCATCACTTCGAGCGGACGGGCGCGCCGATGGTGCCCCGCGATATCGGGCTCGTCATCGGCGAGACCGGCATCGCCGGCGGCGACCGGGTCCTCGACGCCGGCACCGGAACCGGCGTCCTCGCGGCCCTGCTGGCCCGGGCCGGGGCCGAGGTCGTGACCTACGAACAGGACGCCGAGTTCGCCGACGTGGCTCGCGAGAACATGGCACTCGGCGGCGTGGCCGACGCCGTCGACGTCCGGACCGGCGACGTGACCGAGGAGATCGACGGCCTCGAGCCGTCGTCGTTCGACGTCATGACCCTCGATACGGCCGACGCGCCCACGATGGTCGAACACGCGCCCGACCTCCTGGTCGACGGCGGGTTCGTCGCGGTCTACAGCCCCTTCATCGAGTCGACCCGCGAAGTCGCACGGACGGCCGGCGAAGTCGGCCTCGCGAACGTCACCACTCGAGAGACGATCCAACGCGAGATGCAGTTCGACGAGCGGGGCTCGCGGCCGACGACTGCGCCAGTCGGTCACACCGGCTATCTGACGATCGCGCGCAACGAGTAGTGCGGTTTCTCCTTACTCAAATTCCGTATTCAACTCGAGAGAGCAATGGCCGAGAGCGGGCTCCGAGCAACGCGAGGAGCCCGCGATTCGGGGGAGGGCAGGCAGTCACCCGACACCGACCGCGAGCGAGCCCGTAGGGCGAGCGAGCGGGCCGACGACTGACCCAGAAGCCGCGTTCCGCGCGGCTGACGGGGAAGGAGGAGTGCTTTTAATCGAAATTTTGCCGAGGGACATCGCGAGCGAAGCGCTCGGCGCTTCGCTCGCGATAGACCGCAGAGCAAAATTTCGTTAGTTGTCGTCCTCGCGCCACTTGTGTTCGCACTCGGTACAGATGAAGAAGCGCGTCTCGGACTCGTCGGCCGAGCGGATCTGTTGCATGTACCAGTGGGCGCGGTCGTTGCCACACTCGGGACAGATGGCGTCGGTCTCGGGCAGCGAAGTCTCGCCGGAGGACTCGATGATTTCGCCGACCTCCTGATCGTCGGTGACGATGTACTGGTCGGCGTCGCCTTTCGGCTCCGTGTACCCACAGCTGCCACACTCCCAGAGGCCGTCGTCGGCCTTCATCATCGAACCGCATTCGTCGCAGAATTCCATATGCCTCGGTTGTCGCTCACCCCGGTTAAGTGTGTAGAAAAGAAGTCGCCCCGCGAGCGGGACGTTGACAGGGTGATAGCGTCGGTAGCGAGGCGAAAGCAACGGATCAGCCAATGGAGACCGGGCGTGACCTCATAACACTGCCCACCTGTAGGTCCGTTGGATCGCCTCGTGGATCGCAAACACGAGACCGACGATGAGAACCACCGTCTGGTAGTCGGAAAGCGAGACGACGGTTGGGTCGATGTATTCGGTGATGAGGACCGTGGATACAACCACTACAACAGAGACCGAGTCGTGTTTATCGGCGAGGACTGTCTCACCGTCATCGGTTCGGTCGTCTCGAATCGAGTTTCCGGAGAGCGCTTCGTATAGCCGTTCGATCGTCCGATGAACACCGACCAGAACGAGTACGAGGAGAACGAACGACCAGACTATCGACAGTTCGATCACGGTCGAATTGACGTACACGAGACAACATCCAGAAATGATAACCGAGACGATATCGAGACCGGTTCGTCTTCTGCTCACCGTCGATCGTCTCTAGAATTTCGTCACTCTATTATATTTCCAACTGTAAAGAGGCAAGATCTATAGATGGATTCCCTGTTCTGTTGTGGCGGTTCCTCGGCAGGAGCCCGGGACGTCACGTCGGGACTGACAAACGAAAAGCACGTACCGAGCGACTGCAGCGTCTCATCGGTCTAACCCTCGCCTTCGGACTGGTAGGGCTCGCCGACGGCTTCCCGCGGGAGGACGTTGTTGAGTTCCGACTGGAGGTCCTCGGTCGACTCGAAGCGGTCGCTGCCGCTTTTCGCGACGAGGTCGCCCAAGTTCCGCTGGCCGTCGGCGAGCAACAGGGTGACGTCCGCGAGTTCGGTCGCCGCCTGCTCGTTGGTGATCGGGTACTCGAGGTCGGCGAGGACGGTGTCGACCCGGCTGAGTTTGACGTCGGGCATGGCCGAACGGAGGCGGGCCAGCGGCTTGTAGCTCCGCGACGCTCCCGCGGACTATCCAGTCGATCGACATTTCGGTTCGAAACTATAATCGGTCGGGATCACGCAGGTGTTGCCAATGCGGAGCGTGGTGGAACGTCTCGTCGCGCCCTTCGCCGTCGATCGACGGGTCCTCGCACTGGCGGGCGCCCGCATGGCCGACGGGATCGGCAACTCGTTTCTGATCATCGTCATCCCGCTGTACGTGACCAGCGGCGTCGTCGGCGGGACGGCCTTCGGTCTCGGCGAGTCGCTGCTCATCGGGGTGATCCTCTCGCTCTTTGGTTTTCTCAACAGCTCGTTCCAGCCGGTTACCGGCCGGCTGTCGGATCGGCTCGGCCGGCGCAAGCCGTTCATTCTGGTCGGGCTCGCGGGCCTCGCGATGACCAACGTCGCGTACGTCTTCGCGGAGACGTACCTCTCCTTGCTGGTCATCCGTGGGTTACAGGGCGTCAGCGTCGCCTTCATCATCCCGTCGTCGGTCGCGCTCGTCAACGAACTCGCGACGGCAGGCGACCGCGGCGGGAACATGGGCGTCTACAACACGTTTCGGCTGGTTGGGTTCGGTGCCGGGCCGGCGGTTGCCGGCGCGGTCGTCAGTCGCGGTCCGTACGCGCTCCCCGGCGGTCTGGCAGTCTCCGGGTTCGACGCCGCCTTCTACGTCGCGACGATCACCGCGGTGATCAGCTACGTCATGGTGACGATCCTGGTTTCGGACCCCGAGTCGACGGCCGCCAACGCCGGCGCGGACCTCTCGATCCCGATCCTCGATCGGACCGGTCCGAACCTGCTCGATCCGATCTTCACCCTCTCGGGGTCGCGTCGTTTTTCATGGCGACCGCCATCGCGCTGTTTGCGACCATCCAGCCGCAGGTCAACGCCCGCCTCGAGCAGGGGGCGACCTGGTTCGGCCTGCAGTTCGCGGGGTTTATCATCGCACAGGTCGCGCTCCAGACGCCGATCGGGCGGGCCTGCGATCGGTACGGCCGGCGGCCGTTCATCGTGACCGGGATGGCACTGCTGATTCCGACGACGCTCGTCCAGGGCTTTCTGCTCTCTTCGGCGCTGATGTTCCTGGCTCGCCTGTTTCAGGGGATCGCCGCCGCGATGGTCTTTGCCCCGTCGCTGGCGCTGGCCGGCGACCTCGCCGGCGAGGGCGAGTCGGGCTCGAAGCTGTCGGTGCTGACGATGGCTTTCGGCTACGGGATCGCGGTCGGGCCGCTCTCCTCGGGCGCGCTGGTGCGGTTCGGCTTCGAGACCCCGTTCGTCTTCGGCACCGCGCTCGCCGTCCTCGGGACGGTCCTCGTCTACACGCAGGTCGAGGAGACCCTCGAGACGACGGTTCCGGTTCCGGTCATCGGTGACGATTGACGATACCCCTTTGTGACGCGGTCGTGTCGAATCCGGTATGCGAGTCGGTATCACGAACGATGGCGGAACTCGAACCGGGGTAGCGACATGACGACGGACACCGACGATTCGATTCGCTCGTTCGAGGTGTCTGTCGATCCGGACGAGATCGACGACCTCCGGACGCGTCTCGAGCGGACGCGCTGGCCGGACCAGCTTCCCGAGACGGGCTGGGCGAATGGGACCGACCGCGAGTTTCTCTGGGACCTCTGTGCGTACTGGCGCGCGGAGTTCGACTGGGCGGCGTTCGAGGACCGGTGCAACGAGTTCGACCAGTACGTGACGACGATCGACGGCCAGCGGCTGCATTTCTATCACGTCCGCTCGCCCGAACCGGACGCGACGCCGCTCGTTTTGAGCCACGGCTGGCCCGGCTCCGTCACCGAGTTCCTCGACGTTCTCGGGCCGCTGACGGATCCGGCCGCCCACGGCGGCGATCCGGCCGACGCCTTTCACGTCGTCGCGCCCTCGCTGCCGGGCTTTGGCTTCTCCGGCCCGACAGCGGAGCAAGGATACGACGTGCCCCGCATCGCCGACGCCGTCGCGGACCTGATGGCCCGGCTCGGCTACGACCGCTACGTCGCACAGGGCGGGGACTGGGGCGCGCTGGTCGCCGCATTACTGGGTGCGAACTACCCCGATCGCGTGGACGCGATCCATACGAACATGCTCTTTTTGAACCCTTCGTCGCTCGAGGCCGACGATCCGACCGACCTGCTCGACGAACGGGGGATGGCCGACTACCGGGAGACCGCGACGTTCCGCGAGACCGAAACCGCCTACCACGAGATCCAGGCGACCAAACCACAGAGTCTGGCCTACGGACTCACCGACTCGCCGGCCGGGCTGGCGGGCTGGATCGTCGAGAAGTTCCGCGCCTGGAGCGACTGCGACGGCGACCTCGAGTCGTGGATCGACCGCGACCGGCTGCTCGACAACCTCAGCGTCTACTGGCTGACCAGGACCATCGGCTCTTCGATGCGGCTCTACGCCGAGACGGACGTGGGCGCGGCGACGCCGGATTCGGTCGACGTGCCGACGGGCCACGCGCGCTATCCGGCCGAAGTGTACAAGACGCCCCGCGGCTGGGCCGAGGCGGTCTACGACGTCGAGTACTGGTCCGAACAGCCCGAGGGCGGCCACTTCGCCGCGATGGAGGTGCCGGAACTGTTCGTCGAGGACCTGCGAGCGTTCGCCGGCGAGTTCGGCTGAGGACGGGGCGGAGTCGCTCGAGTCGCGGCGGGACGCAACGCAAAAGTACCGGATCCCCATACGGTTCGACGATGACGCTCTCGGAGGAGGCCCAGGACCGGTTGGCGGACGTGGTGGAGCTACAGCCGACGAAGAACGGCGAACTGCAGGAGCGGTGGGGGATGGAGAGCGGCAGCGAGGTCCACCAGTACCTCGAGAACGAACTCGGCGATTACTACTTCCGGGACGACAACAGTCTGATCCGAGCGACCGCCGAAGCCGCCGAGCTGGTTGACGTCGAGCCGGGGATCGAGAGCGACCCGGACGACGAGGGGGTCCCCTCGAAGGTCCGCGTCCCGGAACTACAGGCGCGGATCGTGGCGGTGCTTTCCGGCCCGGACGAGGAGTCCGAGAGCGTCGTCTCGGTACTGCACAAACTCCGGGACGAGTACGACGTCGACGCCGAGGCCGAGGACGTCCGGTCGGGCCTCCAGAGTCTCCGGCGCAAGGGCGTCGTCGAAGTCGAGTACCGCACCGTCCCCACGTTCCGGCTGGCCGTCGAGCGTGCGGACCTCGAGGTCGCCGTCTCCGACTAAACACCGAACTTTTTCCGCCTCGGGTTCGCTCGCGCTGCTCGCTCACCACTCTCTGCTCACGGGCGCTGCGGGACGGCTGCGCCGTCCCGACAGTCGCGGCGCGTAGCGCCGCGCATTGCCCGTTCGCACGGCTCGCGGGACCGGCGATCCCGCGCTGGGCGCAAAAACGTCCTCAGAAATCGAGGATTTCTGATGGGCCCGCGAGAGCAAAGCTCTCGCGGACTTCGATGAAAAAGGCCGACGGCTCGGCCTTCGGCCTCACCGTCGGTGAACCGCTCGCTTCGGTCGCGGATGCTTGTCAGAAGCTACTGACGGGCTACAGCCCTAGTCGCCGTCGCCGCCGGCGCTCCGCGAGGATTCGCTGGACCCGTTTTCCGGGCCCGCCCTCGATCGGCCAGCCGCGGGTGCGCCAAGCGGGCGGCTCGGGCTCGAACTCGGGACAGGAGCCGGCACACTCCGCGGCCGTCTGGCACCGCTCCTTGGCAGTGCAGTACGGCAGCGCCTGTGAGCCGTCGGGGTCCCGTAGCTCGAAGTGGCGGCAGTCGGGCCGCATCGTGTCGACGAACGAGCGCCAGCCGCGCTCGTAGGCGCGCTCGGCGATGGCGAGGCGCTTGTCGACCTTCCAGTCGGTGTCGGCGTACTCGAATCGGGCCGCCGAACCGTCCCGGTCCCCGCCGTCGGGCCGCTCGAGGATGCGGGTCCCCGGTTCCGTCACCGGGAGCGAGCGGGGATACCACGCGACCTCGGCGGTCAGGTCGTCGGGCTCGAGCGCGAGGACCCCGGCTTCGACCGGCAGGTCCTCGAAGAGGACGGGTTCGACGGGTTCGTCCGTTCGACGGGTCGCGACCCAGGCCTCGTCGGCCAGCCCGACGGCCACGTCGTACTCGAGTTGTGATCCGAGCGCGCGGGCAGCGCTGGCGTCCAAGTCAGGTTTGTTCTCGATCGCGACGAGCCGCTCGAGCCAGTCGGGGTAGGCCCACTGTCGACGGATCTCGATCCGGTTGCCCGACTTGCGGGTCTCGAGGATCCCGCGGTCGGCGGCCTCGTGGATCGACTCGCGGACGTATCGCCACGGATAGCCCGGGTCGGGAAGCGCGTCGCGGTAGTAGCACCACTCGTCGGGGGCGTTTCGGACGACGTGCAGGAGGTCGCTATCGAGCCGATCAGGGCCGAACCGGGCGCGGCGGCGCAGCCCCTCGGGGTCGCACTCGAGGACGATCGTATCCCAGCGGCGGCGGGTCGTCCCGAGTTGGCGGGCGACGAGGACGGCGGTGTCAGTACCGTCGGTTTCGCCGGGCGGCCACTCGCGTTCGGCCCACCGGCAGGTCCGGAGTTCGAACCCGAACTCGGCGGTGTATGCGTCCACGCTCCCCGTTGAATTCGGAGGCGCAAAAACGCTGCCCGATCGGCCGACGATCGGGTCGAGCGAACGATATGGGCGGTGCTATCGACCGTATTTCGAGGTCGGTCGCGATGCCCGCGTCGCACGACACGAGAGAAGTGATTTCTCACCGGCCGCGACCGGCTACTCCTCGTCGTCTTCCGCCTCGCGTTCGTCGAGGAACTCGTGGGCGTCCTCGAGGATCTCTCTGGGGCCGTCCTGCGTGACGGTGTTTACCGCCTGTTCGTAGTCGCGCCACTGGAGGTCGCGATGTTCGTTCGATAGTTCCGCGCTGGCTTCGAACGACTTCGCGATGAAGAGATGAACGGTCTTGTGGATCGTCTTGCCGTTCGCCTCGAAGACGTAGTCGTAGTCCTTGCGAAAGCCGTCGAGTAGTCGGAACTGTTCGATACCTGCCTCTTCCGTTACTTCGCGGATAGCCGTCTGCTGAAGTTCTTCGTCTCCTTCGACACCGCCCTTGGGAAACTCCCAATCGCCCGGGCGGCTCTTGAGTAGAAGATACTCGCGCCGGCCCCGCGTGTCGCGGAAGAGGATCGCGCCTGCGCTCGTAGCTTCGACTGCCATTAGGTGGGCTAACAGGTGCGACGTTAAGAGAATATCGGACTGTTCGTCCTACGGACACGGATCCGACCGGATTGTCACGCACGAAACGGGCGATCGTCTGCAGTCGTTCACTGTCGTGCCGGCGACGCGTCTCAGCAGGTTTTTACGCGCCCGTCGCAGACGTATGCGACAGCACCAGCCATGACCTTCGTCACCCGTCTCACCCTCCAGAGCGGCGATCGCGCCGCGCTCGATGGCATCGTCGAGGACATCAAAACCACCGCCGAACGGAAGGGGGCGGCACTGAAAGGTCCCCACTCCCACCCGCCGGAAAAGCTGTCGGTCCCCCAGCGTTGCCGACTCCACGCCGACGACGACCGTCACTTCGACTCCTGGGAGTACACCGTCTTCACCCGCGAACTCGAGATCCACGGCCACGACGACCTCGCGCGCAACATCGCCTCACAGAACTTCCCCGACTCGGTCCACATCGAGGCCGAGGTCGAGCAGATCCACGGGGCCGGCCGCAGCAACTGACTGGCCTCGGTCGCACTTCTGCGATCGTCGGACACCGAAACCGTCGGGAGGGCTTTTGGTCGTTCACGACGAGATGATCGTATGACCGCAGACGACCTCGTTACGCTGCGTCGAGACCTGCACCGAAAACCCGAACCAGCCTGGCGGGAGTTTTACACGACTGCACGGATCGTCGACGAACTCGAGTCCCGACTGGGCGACGACCTCGCCGAACTCCACGTCGGCCCCGAGGCGATCGCCGGCGACCACCGGCTGGCGGTCCCCGAGGAAACCGAATTCACCCACTGGTACGAACAGGCGCGGGACGCCGGCGTCGACGACGCTACTCTCGAGCGACTGGACGGCGGGTATACGGGTGCAGTGGCCGTCCTCGAGCGCGGCGAAGGACCGACCGTCGGCCTTCGGGTCGACATCGACGGCCTCCCCCAAACCGAGTCCGACGACCCGAGCCACCGGCCCGTCGCCGAGGGCTTTCGCTCCGACCACGAGGGCGCGATGCACGCCTGCGGCCACGACGCCCACGCGACGATCGGGATCGGCGTACTCGAGCGGATCGCGGAGAGCGATTTCGCGGGAACCTTCAAGGTCTTCTTCCAGCCCGCCGAGGAGGTCGTCGGCGGTGGGAAGGCGATGGCCGAGAGCGACCACCTACAGGACGTCGACTCTCTGCTCGCGGTTCACATCGGCCTCGACCACCCGACCGGCGAGATCGTCGCCGGTATCGACGGCTTCCTGGCGGTCTCGCACCTCGAGGCCGAGTTCACCGGCGCGTCGTCCCACGCGGGGGGACACCCCGAGCAGGGCCGCAACGCCGTCCAGGCGATGGCGACAGCCGTCCAGAACCTCTACGGGATTCCACGGCACAACGACGGCGCGACGCGGGTCAACGCGGGCGTCGTCGAGGGCGGGAGCGCGGCCAACGTCATCCCGGCCGAGGCCCGGATCGTCGCCGAGGTACGAGGTGAGACGACCGACCTGATGGAGTACATGAAAGGGCGGACCCGGCAGGTCCTCCGGAGCGCCGCCGCGATGCACGACTGCGAGGTCGAAATCGAGATCGGTGCGGAGGCCCCCAGTGCGACCAGCGACGAGGAACTGGTCTCGATCGTCGCCGACGTCGCCGGCGAGACGCCCGGCGTCGAGCGCGTCCTCGAGCGCGACGAACTGGGCGGCAGCGAGGACGCGACCTATCTGATGCAGGCGGTACAGGAAAACGGGGGCAGTGCCTGCTACGTCGGCGTCGGCACCGACCATCCCGGCGGTCACCACACCGCAACGTTCGACGTCGACGAGGCAAGCATCCAACACGGCATCGACACGCTCGCGGGCACGATCGAGCGACTCGGCCACGACCAGTAACCGACCGAGAACGGACCCCGAATGTTCTTGGGTATCCTACCAGTACGGATCAGTGACGGTGCAGTCCACTGATCCAGTCCCCGATTCGCGATCGACGACCCGAACGGCCGCGCTCGAGGTGGCCGGTCGGTGATCCGTCCGACGCCCCTCCACCTCGGACTCTGGGTGCGGATGGCGGTCGCCGGACTTCTCGTCGGAGCCGCACAGCTCGTGGTCCTCGCACTCGAGTTCGTCGTCGGCGGGTTCGTCGCACTGTTTCTCCTCGTGGCGCTCGAGGATTTTCTCGCTTTTTTCTTCCTCGTCTCGCTACTGTTCGCTGGTGCGTTCATTTGTTGGCTCGGCATCGCGATCGTGATCCGACGCTACTATCCCGAACAGACCCTCTCGGATCGCATCGCTCACGACGGGACCGCCAACGCAGTCGAAGCCGTCGGTGAGACGCTGCTGTCCGCGGAGGCGATCGCGAACTGGCCGAAAATCCTCGGCCTGCTCGGCGGTGTGGCTCTCGGGTCGTTCGTCGGGTTCGCAGTCACGGAGGCGGTCGCGTGGCGCTCGATCGTCGATCCGTTGTCCGCCGCCGCTGCGGTCGGCGTCCTCGTCGTCCTCGCACACGTGGCGTGGATCGCCTACTCCGAACGAACCGATGACGCCGCTGCGCTCCGCGATATCGAAGGCGTCGTCCGCGTCATCGATCGGCCAGACGAGGACCTCGAGGAACGCCGAACTGCCGTCCAACGCCGTGTCGACCGGCTCGCCAAGCAGGTCGATCTCCCCGCACCGACGGTCCGTCTTGGCGTTTCGTCGACGCCGACGGCAGCGACCGTCGGCTATCGGGCCGGATCGTCCACGATCGTCGTCTCCAAGGGCCTGCTCGAGGCCGTCGATGACCGCGAACTCGACGCCGTCCTCGCACACGAACTCGCCCACGCGAAAAACAGGGACGCGGCGGTGCTGACCGCGTTATCGGTGCCCGCAGCTTCCGCGGCCGCGCTCATCGAGCGCTACGATTTCCACCCGTTTGTGGCCGTCCCGTGTGGTATGGTCATCGTCCTCGTCCGGTGGTCCGTCGCCGTCGTCACCCGCTATCGGGAGTACGTCGCCGACCGCGGCGCCGTCGCGATCACCGGCGACCCCGCGGCGCTGGCAAGCGCCCTCGAGAAACTCGATTCCGCCCTCGAGGAACGGCCCTCGAACGATCTCCGCAAACACCGCTCGACGGCTGCGTTCTCGATCGTCCCGCCGCCGTGGGAGGAACACCGCTTTTTCGACCGTACGCGGCGGTTCCTCCACCGGCGGCTGTTCGGCACGCACCCGCCGACGGAGCGCCGGATCGAACGGCTTCGGTCCCAGCGCTGACCCGTATCGTCGATCAGGCGTCCATGATGACCTCGAGGTCGAACGCCTCGTCGGCGGGAGCCGAGCCGGGCTCGAGGTAGCCGACGGCGAAGGCGCTGTAAACGTTGCCGCCCTCCGGTGCGACGTCGAAGGTCGCGACCACGTCGCCGTCGTTGGTCTCGGTCGCGGGTCGGACCTCGAGGGTGTAGTCGCCGCCCGGCACTTCGGTCGCGGCCGCGTCGCCGAAGGCGGCGTCCTCGAACAGCACGGTCTCGCCGTCGCCGACGGTGACGTCGACTGCAGGGGCGTCCGGCGAGGCGTGGACCAGACGCACCCGCGCGTCGTCGCCGGGGTCGCTGACGTCGTCCTCGAGGACCGCCGGCTCGAAGGGCTGGTTCTCGTCGGCGAGTTCGCCCAGCGCCGCGATCGTGAACGACCCCTCGGCGATCTCGAGTTCCTGATCGAAGACGACGGTGTCGGCGTCGCCGGCGGCCGTGATCATCACCTCGTAGGTGCCAGGTTCGAGTTCGAGGTAGTCGCTGACGGCCCGGTAGGGCACGTCCTCGAGGACGGCGTCGCCGTCGACGGAGACGTCGACGTTGGGGGCGTCGGGCGAGAGGTGCGCGACCCGGACGTTCGAGCCGGACGACTCCATGTCGTCCGACCCGGAGTCGTCGTCCATCCCGTCGTCTCCCATGCCGTTGCCCGAATCATCGTCGCTCATCTCCTCGTCGTCCCCGTCGTCGCCGCCCATACAGCCGGCCAGCGCGATGCCGCTCGCGGTTCCGATCAGTGTCAGTGCGCGTCGCCGTGTGTGGTTCCGTGCCATCATAACCCGTTATTTGACGGATAGGAAAGCCAAGATATCCTAACAGCGTAGGGGAATATTCACGGGAAACGATACTACGGGAAGCGAACCGGTATCCGACGGCCGAACGTTCCAGTTACTCGAGAGTCAGTCGAACGGAACAAGCCGAACGATCACTGGCCGGGAGTGCGTCTCGAGCATCGGCGAGAGACGCACGACTCGGGGGAGGGCAGGCCGCCGCCCGACACCGACCGCGAGCGAGGCCGGAGGCCGAGCGAGCGGGCCGACGACTGATGTGAGTGACTGAAAGGAACGAACGGAAGGAGGAGTGCTTTTCATCGAAGCTAAGCGGGAGCGAAGCCCCCGCGAGGTCCGAGAGAGCGCTTCGCGCTCTCTCGAGATTTTGCCGAGGGCGCGGCTTCGCCGCGCCCGCAGAGCAAAAGTTCGGTGGCTAGTATTTGGGCTCGGCCCCGGTCGTCTCGTAGACCTTCTCCATGAGGTCGTCACGGCGGTCCTGCCAGCCCGCCAGCCCCTCGGGACTGGTCGGGTAGTTCTCGTAGTGCGAGAGGAGTTCGTCGGCACGGCGCTTGGTCTTGTAGAGGTTCCAGATCGTGCCCCAGTGGCCGCGGCTCTTGACCAGCGCCTCGAGTTTGAGTTTGAGCCCGATGTCGGTACTGCCCGAGTACAGCGCCTCGGCGAGTTTGTCGCCGGGCATGGCGGCGAGTAGACTCATCAGGTCGTCGACGTCGACGGCCGTCGAGAGGATGTTGTAGACGTCCAGCGCGGCGTAGCGCGCGCCGAAGTGGTCCATCACTTTTTGATTGTACTCCCAGAGGACGTCCTCGCCGAACTCGTCCGTCTCGAGGGCCTCGATGGCCCGCTCGGCGGCGTACTTGCCGCCGTAGGCGGCCCCGGCGATGCCGCCGCCGGTGGTGGGGTTGACGTGGCCGGCGGCGTCGCCGATGGCCATGTAGCCAGGATGCACGGCCGAATCGTAGGGTCGTCGGGTGGGCAGCGCCGCGCCGAGTTTGTCCTCGACCTCGGCACCCTCGAACTCGGGGCGGTTCTCGAGGTCGCGTTTGAGGTCGTCGACCAGTTGCATCGGCTCCTCGGTCATCTGGAAGCCCAAGCCGGCGTTGATCTCGGTGTCGGTCCGCGGGAAATACCAGAGATAGCCCGCCGCGCGCTCGGTCGGCTTGAAGACCAGCGCGTCGTCCCACTCGACGGGTTCCTCGACCTCGACGATCTCGCGGTAGGCCGAACAGAAGTGGCTGTAGTCGACGTTGGTGTCGAACGTGGAGTCGGAGAAGTCGACGTGGTCTTGCAGCACCGACAGCGAGCCGGCGGCGTCGATGACGATGTCGGCCTCGTAGGTGACCGGGTCGCCCTTGCGGATCGCCTCGACGCCCGTGACGCGGCCGTCGTCGTTCTGGCGGACGTTCTGGACGACCGTATCGTAGCGAAACTCGACCCCCCTGTCCTCGGCCCCGTCGATGATCCGGCGGCCGTACTCCCAGCGGTCGATGACGGCCAGTTCGCCCGGTACCGGGATCTCGAGGACGGTATCCTCCTGTGGAATCTCGAACCGGCCGTGGTCGACGTCGGTGTTGGTAAAGGCCGGCTCGAGTTTGGACTTCGGGATGGCTTCGGGGAAGGCATCGGCACCCTTCAGGGCGTCGCCACAGGCGATGTGGCCCGCCTCTTCCTCGTCCTTTCGCTCGAGGATGACGACCTCGTACCCCGCTCGTGCGATGGTCGCTGCGGCGTAGCACCCTGCCGTTCCGGCTCCGACGACGACCGCGTCCGGCGACTGAGTCTTCGGCGTCGTGGCGGCCGACTGCTCCTGCGTACTCATATCAACTGTGTGGAGGCCGTGGTAAGAAAACGTTTTATGGTCGGTCCGCGGTGGTGCCGCGTTGACCGCAGCAGTACCCGGTTCGGAGCAAGCGCGACGTTGTGGTGTGGCTGTCTTTTCACTTACAGCCGTGGTCCACGGGTTCACCAATCCAGCACAGGTCTACTTCGTAATATTTTCTAGATTAAATTTATATGCGACAATATTCACTGTTCGAATGCAATGCCTGGAAACGACGACGGACGATCTCGACGAAACGTGCTGAAAACGTCCGCCGCGACGGTCGCTGCGGGTGTCGGTACGGTCGCCGCGGTCGGCACGGCCAGTGCGTCCGATTGGGGGATCGACGTGGGTGATCAAGTTCAGGCCTGGGGGGACTTCGGGTACGCTCCCGGCTGGGAGAACAGCGACAGAAGCGGTGACTGGACGGAGATCAACCACTCTTGGGCGGGATACGTTCGGGCGATCGCCGACGACGACGGCACGGAGGTTTACAAGGTCGACTGGCACAAGCTAGACGACGACTGGTGGATCGCGGAAGATTTCGTTCGGGAGATCTAGCCACCTCCCGCGGTTGGACGGAGCCAGCCGCAGCCGGCGTCCGCTGGCACATAAAACGTTTTAGGGAGGTCAGTCGTACCGAGAGGTATGACTGAGTACACCATCGAGTTCGTCGGAACGGGTGAGACGATCACCTGTACCGACAAAGAGACCATCCTGAGCCGGTGTCTCGAGGAGGGCATCGCCCAGGAATACTCCTGCCGGGTGGGGATGTGTCTGGCGTGTTCGGCCGAGATCGTCGCGGGCGAGGTCACCCAGCCCGCTGCCCGCGGACTCACCGAGGAAGAGGCCGAGAACTACGCGCTGACCTGTATGGCCCGGCCGCAGTCGGACCTGAAACTCGACCGCGGGAAGTATCCGCCGAGCATCGAGGGCGACCTCGAGGCCGTCTCGAGCGACGGCGCGGTCGCCGACGACTGACCGGTTAGTCCGCGACGGCGCAGTTGTTCGGTCCCAGCTCGAGTTCGAACGCCGTTTCGTCGTCGATCGCCTCGTGCCCGAGGTTCGCCGCCACGATGCGCTCGTGGTTGGACGGCCGCGGCGGGAGGTCGCTCGTCGCGTGGGCCAGGAACTCCCGATCGTTCATCGAGAGCGCCTCGAGCCGATCGCGGAGGTCGCCGAGCCGGGCGGCGTAGGTCCCATCCGCGCGCGACTCGGCGGCGTCGCCGTAGTGGCCCGGCGCGATCGTCGTGTCGTCGGGGAACGCGAGGACGTGGTTTTGAAGCGTCTCGTACAACGCCTCGGCAGCGGCGGCTGCGCCCTCGTCGCCGCGTTCGAGGTCCGGTCGGCCGATGCCCTCGAGGAACAAGGTGTCGCCGGTAAACAGGGGCCCGGCATCGTCGCCGGCGAGCCGAACGGAGACGGACTCGCTCGTGTGGCCGGGGGTCGCCACGACGGTCAGCGTCGCGTCGCCGACCTGCAGTTCGTCACCGTCGGAGACGGTCGCGGCCTCGAACGCCAGCCCGCGGTCGGTCGCGCCCGCGGGAACGACGGCCGTCACATCGGTTCGGTCCGCGAGCGTCCGGACGCCGCTGACGTGGTCGGCATGGACGTGCGTGTCGATGGCGTACTCGAGGGTCGCGCCCCGGTCGTCGGCGTCGGCAGCGTATCGGTCGGCGAAGGCCCGCAGAGGGTCGATCACCGCGGCTTCGCCGTCGCTGTAGATCGCGTAGGCGAGACAGCCGCTCGAGGGGCGGTCGTACTGGACGACCGTCGCGGGCGCGTCGACCGGCAGTTCGCGGGCGAGATACAGGTCGGCCCAAGCGTCCATCCCGCCGGCGAGGTTAGCCGCGTCGATCCCCGCGTCCCGGAGCAGGGAAACGGCGTGGGCGCTCGCCTCGCCGTGTCCACAGACCGCCAGGATCGGCTCCTCGAGGTCGGCCGCGAGGTCGGTCACCCCGCCGGTGGCCTGCGCCTGGACGAACTTCATGTGCGGGATCTGGACGGCCTCGACCCCCTCGCCCGCGAGGTGCCAGCGTTCGAACTCGTCGCGGTCACGGACGTCGAGGACGGTCAGTTCCGCCCCGGTTCGTAGCCGCTCGGCCAGCGCCACTGGCGTGATCGAGGGGACGTCGGCCGGTCCGTCGGCGTCGCTCCGGTCGGTCATGGGTTCGGATACGTCCCCGTCGCTGGTAAACCCGCCGGCGGACACCGCTGGCTAACGTTCAACACCCTGGCCGGTGTCGGGCCGGTATGGACGCCGACGAATTCGAGGCCACGGTCGCGGAGTCGATGGCAACCGAACTCGAGCGGCTCGGCTCGTCGAAACGCCTCGTTGCGCTGACCGACGCGGACCTGACCGAAACGCAGGTCCTCCGGACCGCTGCGGACAGCGAGCGCGTCGCCGCGGCGACCCTCGCCGAGTGGACTGACGACGAGGACCACGACGGGGCGCGCGAGGCCTTCGCCGACTTCCGCGAGCAGGAGCGAGACCACTGCGACCGCATTACGGACTTGCTCGAGGACGAGTACGAAGGCGACGCCGAGAGCGTCGACCCGATGCACGCCGAACTTCGCTCGCTCGAGTCGACGGCGGCCCGGCTGGGCGGGCTCGTCGGGCGAGCGCTGGTCGGGGATCGGACCCACCTGCAGGTAGTGAGTTTCTTCGTCAACGAGGGCGACGAGGAGCGAGCCGACTGCTTCCGGGACCTGCGAACCGAGACGGTCGCACAGGGCGAGCGGGCGGCCGCGTTGCTCGAGGAGGTCTGTGGGAACGAAGACGAGTGGGACGAGGCTCGGGACGCGGCCGAGGCGGTAATCGAGGCCGCGTACGACGCATACGCGGGTTCGTTGGACAACTTAGGGATCGATCCGAAACCAATTTGCTGAGGCAGGGGCAGTGATTAAGTCTGACGGCGTACTTTCCTCAGGCCAAGCATCGTATCTGTGAGCGATCATCGAGAGCGAGTGATTTTAGAGGTCTCATCCTCACATGTCGAGGTCTTTGGTTATAATTTATAAATTATTAAACCACACACAACTATTCCACTCCAAAAAATTTATTTCTGACTAACCCTTATGGGATATATGGCCAGTTCAACAGGGATTATACTCCTGTCTATATATTTGATTCAATTTCTAATCGCTATATTCGTATACGTGGACATGTGTCGCTTTGACCTTGATGAATTTCAGCGATATGACCTAGCCATTCTCATTCCTCTTGGTGGTCTTTTGTTATTTCCCTATTATATATTTAAAAGAAATGGTTTTGAGAAAAGTAAATCTACCCAAGTCTCATATGCTAGGATCAAATCAATACTAGTGTCTACGAGAGCAAAATTGTTTGCTCTCACCCTTATAACTGGAGTTCCTTTTAAAGCAGCTGGATCTCAAGCACCAGGGTCGAAATCTCAACTTGTCCTTCTTGTGATCAGTGGAATCGGTGCGTTCCTTCTTTTTAGAATATTACGCCAGTATCATACTGCATGAATACCTTAATTTCCTACCTGATGCGCACTCACACGTCCAGCACTCAGGAACGGTCTAGTTCTGCACATTCTCGATTGATACCTTCCCAACGAGAGTTTAGTGCGGTCTCTGGCGGTTATAGTAGCGCATAAATTGTCTAAGTAACCCGCGGACACTCGATCAACTTCCCACCTACAAGTTATGAAAGCGGTCAATCCGCATGAAGGTGTGAAACCACTTTTCGATCAAGCAACACTCGATATAGCTGACCTGACTGCTCAGTCCTACTCAAGAGAGGCAGTCCAATAGTCGAATTGGTCAACGAGAAACATAGTCTCAGAAAGATCATGTTTCTCCTTGAGTTGATGCAGAAACGCAGCTGCTGGATCGGTACCATGCCGACCAAACAGTCGAAGGTGAGAATCAACCTTGTCTCGATGTCTATTGCAGCATACAACCGAAGCCATTCGCCATTAATTTTGACAGGGGTTTCGTCAACTGCGACCTTGACGACTTCGCCGTCGGCGGGTCGCAACCGCTGTCAGCCAGACGATAGACTCCATTCCAAATCGCTCCATGCGAGCCTTCAACACCGAATTCGGATAAAATCGTTGTTATTTCATTAAGGGAACAACTAGTTTCGTGGAAGTGAATGGGAACGTCCATTGAGGCGTTCACCGTCCGCTCGGTTTCCCACGATTCTTCTAAATCCGCCGAATAACTCCCGCTGATCAGGTTTAAGAGCATCCTTGGACAAGAAATTCAGCGGCCTGCTCACTTCTCAACCTGAACCAACTAGACAGTGCCGTGTTATAGAATCTACCACAATTCCTTCCACTCCTCTATGAAGCAATCGGCGGCGCATCCGGCAAGATTCGTGCAACCGGGAATATTAACGTCATCGAGTACCGCTGAAACACCGTCAGCGGAGGAAACGCCGAAGCACACAATCAGCCAACAGGCCACGGCGACTGGCGGGGCGGGGCTTCCAATCGTACACAATCCACAGTTCTTTACCTGGTTTAGACAGTAAAGTACGTCAAGGGCAATGTCATCGCCACAGCCGCCACATCCACCCACAGATGCAACCTGTACTCCACCAGACCCGTCAGCACTGCGTCCAGTCCCATAACGTTCTCTTTCTATAATCTCGGCGGTGGGGGCGGACCCCGAGGCTTTGGACAGTGTGCCACGTGCTTTCTCCACATTACTGTCCGAAATTTGAGCACGGATAACAGTCATCACGCGCTCGTCGCTGTTTATGTGTGACGTCGATCTCGTCTGTTTCCGGAGTCACACTCACATGAACGTCGTCGGTACGGAGGTCCGATGCACCGATAGAAACGAGATAGCGGTGCATTTCTTCGTCCGTCGTGGTTCGTTGGAACAGGGGCTCGGGATCGTCAACCGTCGCCTGCAACCGAGCGTGGGTTCCCTTGGGCCAATCGGCGTCGAGCGCAGGAACCCGCTCTTCGAAGTAGAACGCCGCCGTTCGTCCGTTCTCCGAGTCAGTGACGACCAGCGATCCGTAGTTCGCCGGAATCAAAACGATTACCGACCCGTTCTCCAGCACTATGGTGTCGTCCGACTGTAGCTCCAGTCCTGGAATTTCCTTCATGATCGACTCAACTTCCGTTCTCGCCAGCAACGAGTCGATATCGACTGTCGCGTTATTCGCTGATGCGGTGCTTACGCCAACGAGTCCGGTAGCCGATGCTGTACCGAACGCCGCGGTGCTTTTTAGTATTCTTCTTCTATTTATTCTATTATCCTTAGACATCAATTTTTATTTTACTCTTAACTATAATAAATTTTTTCATGTATCAGATAGAGGGACCGGCGGGAGCAGTCGATCCGTGTTGAAAACCGTTTAAAACCACTTTTAGACGTGGCTTCGAACCTGTTGTTGAAACGTGGAGAACAAGAAAAGTCAGATATCTACCAGCGGCAGCGAGAAACTGAGTAGTTTGTGTGATATTTAGTCTATATAAAATCCATATTTCTCGATGAAGGGCAACCAGTCAGGATTTTTAATGGACATGTGATGGAAGCAGAACTCGACCATGTGATCGAAAAGATGTAGAAGGTGAACGGGATCGTTCGGACATCTTTGTCGCAATTCTTACTTACAGTTCACGGTCCTGAAATATGAGTATAGACAGCTAGAAGTGGTGAAGATGGACCTTCCTCCCTTTGATCCGCTCTGCGGTCTAACGGCTCGCGGTCCCCATCACTCGACGAAGTCAATGTCCTCGCCGTCCGCGGGCTCGGGCTGGACCGGCTCCTCGCCGTCCGGTCGGCCGTAGATCTGGGGCGACTGGACGCCCGTGACGACGATCATGGTGCGCATGCTGCCCTCGAGGCTCTCGTCGATCGAGGTCCCCCAGATGATGCGTGCGTCGGGGTCGATACGGTCGTAGATCTCCTCGACGACGCCTTCTGCCTCCTCGATGGCCATGTCGTTGCCGCCGGTGACGTTGACCAGCGCGGAACTCGCGCCGGAGATGTCGACGTCGAGCAGTGGCGAGCGCAAGGCGGTCTTGACCGAGTCCTCGGCCTTGGCCTCGGAGTCGGCCTCGCCGAGGCCGATCATGGCGACGCCGCCCCGTTCCATGACGGTGCGAACGTCGGCGAAGTCCAAGTTGACGAGGCCGGGTTTCGTGATCAGTTCCGTGATCCCCTTCACCGAGCGCATCAGCACCTCGTCGGAAACTTTGAACGCCTGTCGGACGGGCAGTTTGCCGACCGAGTCGAGCAGGCGGTCGTTGGGGACGACGATCACGGTGTCGGAGACGTCCCGCAGGCGCTCGAGGCCGGCCTCGGCGTTGGTCCGGCGAACCTCGCCCTCCGCGGTAAAGGGCGTCGTGACGATCGAGATCGTCAGCGCGCCGGCCTCGCGGGCGGCCTTGGCGACGACGGGTGCGGAACCGGTCCCGGTACCGCCGCCCAGTCCAGCCGTAACGAAGACCATGTCCGAGCCGTCGATGGCCTCGTAGATGTCCTCCTGACTCTCGAGGGCGGCCTCCTCGCCGACCTGGGGCAGGGAACCGGCCCCGCGGCCGCCGGTCTTGTCCTCGCCCATGAGGATCTTGGTGTCGGCCTCGATTTCGACCAGGTGTTGGACGTCGGTGTTGGCCGCGACGAGTTTCGCGCCGTGGATCCCCTCCTCGTGCATGCGGTTGATGGTGTTCCCGCCGGCACCGCCACAGCCGACGACGGTGATGTCGGTCTGGAGATCCTGGAGAACGTCCTCGAGTTCGTCGTCGGTCATCGTCCCGGTCTGTCGACCGTCCGACTCAGTGTTGTCGGCCGACTGTCCGCCCTGTGGCGTCTCGTCGGGGACCGCGGCCTCCCCGTCTTCGGCCTCGTCGATTGCGTCGTCGATGAGAGAGTCCATTCTTGGCCCTGTCTAAAAGATGGAGCATAATTACCTTTCCCCTACACGTCAGCCGCCTGTCTGACGCGGTAATCGATTCATACGTGTCGAACGCAGGACACCACGAAAGCCGCGACAGGAGGGGTATAGGTATCTATTACTGTCGAGTTCCCGTTCAGTCAGATCGGAAACCGTCGCGTACGCTCTGTCAGAACCCTCTCGGGACTGACCGTTTCGCCGTCGACGGTCACCGGCTCGCCGTCGGCGAGCGCGCCGAACTTCGGCCCTTCGGGAACGCCAGCCTCGCGTGCTAACTTCGGATCGAAGGCCGTCTCCTCGGCGACGACGGCCCCGGCCTCGAGCCGGACGGCGTCGAACTTCGTCTCGAGGACCGCGGCCAGGTCGTCGACGATCGCCCGCCGCGGACCAAGCGTGTCGGCGTCGCGTTCGTCCCCGACAGCGCCGTCACAGTCGTCCGCGGCATCGCCCGCGCTCGCGGGAATCGCCGCCCGCGAGCCGACGCGCGTTCCGCCGTTGTCCGTGGTGAAGGCGACGGTGTGGTTCTCGACGATCGTCCGGACCCGGTCGGGGTCGATCCCCTGTGCGGTTTCGACGAGATCGGCCGGGAGGTCGACGACGCGAATCTCGTCCGCGCGACAGTCGCCGAAGCGAACGCCGTCGGCGATCGGGCCGAGGTCGGCTTCGATCCGATCGACCAGTTCGATCGGCCGGTCGTCGACCTCCCGCAGCCACGTCTCGCCGACGAGCCGGCAGTCGAGGTCGGCGAGGGTCTCCTCGAGGACCGGCCACTCGCCGTCCAGCAGCGCGATCTCGGCGTCGCTGGCGTCGAACGCGCGCTCGAGGACGTCGCGGTGGGCCGTCGGATGACCCATCGCCTCGAGGGCCCAGTCGGGGGCGACGTGGCCGACCGCCCAGTCGGTCTCGCGGACGATCCGTTCGAACCGCGGGGCGTAGTGGTTGCCGCCGAAGCCGACGACCTGTCTGGAGCGATGCGGGTCGACGTCCCGAAGCGCGAGGATGGCGCGGGCGACGGCCTCGGCACCGGCGGGGTCGTCCCACTGCTCGTCGTCGCTGCCGAGTTCGGCAAAGAGCGACGGACAGCCAACGTCGGTGGGGCCGTGGTGGGTCCCTTCCATGCCGACCTCGTACTCCTCGGGCGCGTACTCGTCGAAGGCCTCGAGCAGGCGGGCTAGCGCGTTCGGGGCGGCGTCGGCCAGCGCGTCGGGCTCGCCGCCGAACTCGGCGGGGCCGAAGTTGCCCGTGAAGTGGCCGGTCAG
Organism: Natrinema thermotolerans; assembly: GCF_031165565.1. Classification (NCBI taxonomy): domain Archaea; kingdom Methanobacteriati; phylum Methanobacteriota; class Halobacteria; order Halobacteriales; family Natrialbaceae; genus Natrinema; species Natrinema thermotolerans. The sequence goes on from NZ_CP101873.1 coordinate 1,382,250, forward strand.
TAGCGGACCCGTGTCGCCGGAGTGTCTCGAGGCGAACACGAGCAGGTCGGGGTCGCAGTCGAAGGCCTCGGCGGGGGCCTCGAGTTCGATGTGGAGGTCGTCAAACGAGCGCAGGACCGCGTCCGCGAGGCGATAGTAGGTGCCGCCGCCCGCTGCGTCGGGCCGGGAGTCGTCCTCGCGGACCTGCCAGTCGGCGCGCTCGCGGAGGCGGTCACAGATATGTTCGGAGGCGCGGTCGGCGCGGCTCTCGACGATCGCGAGCGTCGTCATACCTGCCCGTCGGTCGGTGAACCCGTTAACATCGCCGGTTCGGACCCGCCGGCGGCATGGCGTGCCGCTCGAGTTCTAAAAGCTCGCAGCAAACGCGGCCCGTAGCTTTTCACCCATGGGGGTAGATGGCACGAAACACCGTGGTTGGGGAGCAATGATCGACGAGTCGCCCGACGAATCGGAGTCGGGGAACGGAAGCGATCGCGACGGGACACGGGAGGGTCGGCGTATCGCCGACCGACTCGGGATCAACGACCTGAGCGCGGTCGTCAGCGACGCTGCCATCGCGGTCCTCGACGGCAAGGGGAAGTTCACGGCGTGGAACGACGGCGCACAGGCCCTTTTCGGATACGACGCGGACGCGGCCGTCGGCTCGCGGTACCGCCGCCTCTTTCCGGCGGCCGAACGCGAGGCGGGCGACCCGGAGCGACTGCTCGAGGCCGCGCGCTCGAGCGGAACGGTCGAGTCCGAAGGGTGGCGCGTCACGAGCGATGGGGGCCGGGTGTGGGTCCACGAAGTGCTGGCGACGGTCGAGGGCGACGACGTCGGCGTCGCCGTGGGAGCGGACGCCGAGCCGGCCGGCTACGTCTGGGTCGTCCACGACCGCACCGACGACCACGAGCGCGAACGGCGGCCTCGAGAGGAGAAGCACGTCGTTGAACGGGTTGTCGAGGCCCAGCCGGACATCGTCTACGCGTTCGACACCGACGGGGAGTTCATCGAGTGGAGCGATCGAGTGCCGGAGGTGACCGGCTACACCGAGTCGGAACTGGTCGAGATGGCCCCCCTCGAGTTCGTCGCGCCGGCGGATCGGGACCGGATCGCGGCGTCGATCGATCGCGTCCTCGAACACGAGACGTCCGTCACCGTCGAAGCCGCTCTCCTCACCGCGGACGGCGAGCGGATCCCCTACGAGTTCAACAGCGCCCGTGTCACCGACGACGAGGGTACCGTCTTAGGCTTTACCGGCATCGGTCGCGACATCAGCGACCGCAAGGCCCGCGAGCGCGAACTCCGCGAGGAGAAGGCCTTCACCGAGAGCGTCCTCGAGGCCCAGCCGGACATCCTCTATGCCTTCGACACCGAGGGGAACCTGATCGAGTGGAACGACCAGTTCCAGCACGTGACCGGCTACGAATCGGACGACCTCGTCGGCATGCATCCGCTCCGATTCATCGCGCCGAAAGACCGGGACCACATCGGGGCGGCGATCGATCGCATCCTCGAGGCCGGCGAGCGCGTGACCGCCGAGGGGCGGCTCCTCACCGCGGACGGCGAGCGGATCCCCTACGAGTTCAACAGCGCCCGCATCACCGACGACGACGGCACCGTGTTGGGCTTTACCGGCGTCGGCCGCGACATCAGCGACCGCAAGGCCCGCGAGCGCGAACTCGAGCGCCTCGAGCGGCTCAATGCGATCGTCCGGACGATCGACGAGACGATGGTCGCCGCCGAGACACGCGACGAGATCGAGCGGGCGATCGTCGAGGCGTTCGCGGCCGCCGACGCCTACCGGTTCGCCGTCATCGGTCGGGCGGACCCCGGTGGGACGGACGGCTACGCCTGGACGCCCGAAACGGGGGCGGGGATCGACCCGACGGCCGACGCGGACCTCCTCTCGTCGTTCGTCGATCCCCCGGCCGAGGCCGACGGCTCGCCGGCGCTCGAGAGTCGGAGCGTCCAGCGCTACCGGGCCCTCCCCGAGAGCGATATCGCGGCGTGGCGAACCCACGCGGCGGCCCGCGAGTACGCGTCGGTCGCGGTCGTCCCCATCGTCGCGAGCGATCGCCCCCTCGGCGCGCTCGTGATCGCCGCCCGCGAACCGTCGGCGTTCGCCGACCGCGAGCGGGAGGTGTTACAGGAGTTCGGCGGCACCATCGGGCACGCGATCAACGCGATGGCTGTCCGCCGACTCCTCTATCTCGACACCGTCGTCGAACTCGAACTCGAGTCGACCGACCGCGGGGACGTCTGTATCGATCTCTCGTGGGTGGCGGGCTGCGATCTCTCGATCGACCACGTGTTGCCGCTGACCGACGAGGTGTTCGTCTACTATCTCACCGTGTCAGGCATCGAACCCGACACGCTCCGATCGGCGGCGACCGAGGCGGCCGCGATCACGGAACTGCGTCTCATCGACGCCGACGACGACGAGAGCTACTGGGAGATCGTCGTCCGAGGCTCGACGATCACCGAGCTACTCGGGGAGTACGGGGCCCGCCTCGAGTCGAAGGTCGTCCGGGACGGCACGGCCGAGTTAACCGTCCAGACCAGCCCCGACTCGGATCTCCGGGAACTCGTCGGGGCGATCACCTCGGCCTACCCCGACACCCGGCTCGTCTCGAAGCGGACCGTCGATCGGCCGGTCCGGACCCGCGGGGACTTCCGGCGGACCGTCGAGTCGGCACTGACCGAGAAACAGCGCCTCGCCCTCGAGGCGGCCTATCACGGCGGCTACTTCGAGTGGCCGACGCGAAACAGCGACGCCTCGGAGGTCGCCGACCGGCTCGACATCGCCCGCCAGACCTTCCACCAGCACCTCCGGGTCGCACAGGCGAAACTGCTCTCGGCGTACTTCGGCGACGACGACTGAGCCGATGGCACCACCGAGCGATACCAGAGTATGCTGGTACAGTTCTTTCCACCGCTCGCTGTCTCTATCCGCCAATGAGTTTCCCCCCGTCCCTCGAGCTGACGACGACCGCGGCGGACGTCCTCGCGGACCCGCACCGGCGGGCCCTCCTCGCCGTGTTGCGCGACCGCGAGGGGCAAACCCCGACGGCCGCCACAGCGACGGGACCCGCCATGCCGATCGCCGACCTCGCGACCGAAGTCGCGGCCGTGGAACGGGGCACCCCGATCGTTCCCGACGCCCACTGCGAGCGCCTCCAGATCGAACTGATTCACCGGCACGTCCCGCGGCTGGTCGACCGCGGTGTTCTGTCCCGGGACGCCGACGGCGACGACCCGGCGGTCTCGCTCACCACCCACCCGATCCTCGATCTCGAGTGGGTCGAGAGCCTCCTTAAGGATCCGACCGGGGACGACGTCCCCGTCGCAGGGGAGACGCTGACCCGGACCCTCGAGGCGCTCCGGGAGCCGCGGCGTCTGATCGTCTGTACCGAACTCGCGAGTCGGGGCGGACCGATCGCCGTCGACGACCTCGCCGCCGGCGTCCTCGTCCGGGAGGGCGAGGCGGACCGCCCGGCCGACGTGGCCGACTCGCGGCGGACGGCCGCGGCGACGGACCTGGCCCACAAACAGCTCCCCGCGCTCGCGGCCGCTGGGCTCGTGGCCCACGACGACGAGTCGGGGCGGGCCGCGCTCGAAACCGACGCGCCACACTGGGCCGTCGACTGGCTCGCCGACGGCCCGCTCGCCGAGGCCGCCGCGCTCGTGCGGTCCGATTCGACGCGACGAGCGCGACCCGAGAGCGAGCCGTCGGTCCCGGCGCGGACGATCGCCCGGGAGCCGGACGGGAGCGAGCGGACGGGGACGGACGTCGAGAGCTGCTGGACGCTCGAGGGCGAGGCGAACGTCGCCGAACGGGGCGACGAGATCGCCGCCGGGGCCGACGAGGAACTGTTCGTGATGGCGCCCAGCGCCGTGTTACTCGGGTCGACGTGTCTCGAGAACCTGCGGGATGCCGCCGACCGTGGAGTCGACGTCTACGTGGCGTCGCGGTCGCCCCGCGTTCGCGACACGGTCCGGTCGGCGGTACCGACCGCGACGGTCTGTGAACCGCGGTTCGACTGGTTCAGTTTCCCGGTGGACGCGCCACAGTGCGGATACGTCCTCCTCGCGGACCGCGAAGCGGCCATGCTCGTGACGGCCGAGCGCGACGTGGGCGACGAGTCAGTACGAGCGGGCGCTATCACCGGCGAGGGCCGCGAGAATGCGCTCGTGTCGGTCGTCCGCACTCAGCTCGGACCACGGCTGGACCGGCTGCCGACCGCCGGCGACGAAACCGACGGGACGCCCCTGCCAATGTGACGGCTCAGACGGTTTGCTGTAACTGACGGACAGTAGACCGTATCAAAGGACCAGCAAGGCCATGAAGCCGGCGTAGCCGACGACGAGGGCCGCGCCGTCGAGTCGCGTGAGCCGCCGGCCGTAGCTCATCATGCCGACTAACACGAGCGTAAAGGCAACCATGACCGGGAGTTCGAACCGAAGCGTCGCTGGCTGGATCTCGATCGGCGTGATCAGTGCCACGACCCCGAGTACCGCGAGGACGTTGTAGATGTTCGAGCCGACGACGTTCCCGACCGCGAACTCCGTCTCGCCGCGGACGGCACCCACGACCGAGGCCGCCAGTTCGGGCAACGACGTCCCCAGCGCCAGCACCGTCAGCCCGATGATGAGGTCCGGGACGCCGAGCGCCGACAACAGCCCCGTCCCGCCGGCGACGAGCCACCGCGAGCCGACCACCAGCGCGATCAGGCCGGCGACGACGAGCCCGATATCGCGGATCGAGACGCCCGCGCCGGCGTCCGGATCGTCGGCCACCGACGGCGGATCCGCGTTCACGTAGTAGAGGAGAAAGGCCGTGAATCCGGCCAACACCAGCAGGAAGATCGCGCCCTCGAGGCGACCGATCCGCCCGTTTGCCCCCAGCCCGACCAGAAGCAGGGCAGCAAGCACCATCGTGGGGACGTGCCGGCGGAGGACCCGATCGCCGATCGGAAGCGGCTTTATCAACGCGGACACCCCCAGCACGAGCCCGATGTTCGCGATGTTCGAGCCGACGACCGTTCCCAGTCCCACGTCGCTCGAGACGTTCAGCGCGCCGATAGTCGAGACGAACAGTTCGGGCGCGGTCGTCGCGAAAGCGATGACGGTCACGCCGACGGTCGTCGCCCGCAGTCCGATCCCGAGCGCCAGCCGCCCCGCCCCCGAGACCAGTAGCTCGGCACCGCCATACAGCGCGACGATACCGGCCGCCAACAGGAGGAGATACAACGGCGTTCCCGAAAGCATGGCGGCGGCTACTCACGAGGGGCCTAAAAGCGACGCGAAACAGCTCGTCGCCGCGTCGGCACTCGTTGCGCACGCTCGGCCTGTCTCGCTGCGGTGGCGCGCACTGTCGGCTGTCCTCACTACCGTTCGGCCAGCCGACGAAACTGCGCGAGGGGTGAGCGAAGGAACGGAGTGACTGAGCGAATCGGCTGGGGAGGGCGTGGCCGCTCCCTGCAGCCACGATAGCAGGACGCTTGTCCGTAGTCGCTGTCGGCAATCCGGACCACCCATCGAAGGCCGCTACTGTGATCAAAGCGAGCCACGAGTCCCTGCCGGAGCCGGTCCCATTATAGGCCCGCCGCGCCGACTACCGGGAAACGATGGCAATGGACGTGTACGGGCTCCTCGGCAACCCGGTGGGACACTCCCTGTCCCCGCCGATGCACGAGGCGGCCTACGACGAACTCGGCCTCGAGGCCCGCTACGTGACCTTCGAACCGGATCAGGACGACCTCGCGGCCGCGATCGAGGGGGCCGACGCCCTCGGGATCGCGGGGCTGAACGTGACGATCCCGTTCAAACAGGAGGCGCTCGAGATCGTCGCGCCGGAGGACTTAGCGACCCGGATCGGCGCGGTCAACACGATCGACTTCTCCGGCTCCGGGCCGCCGACGGGCTACAACACCGACGCCGTCGGCGCGTTACGCGCGCTGCGGGACCACGACGTGGACCTCGAGGACGCGCGGGCGGTCGTCGTCGGGGCCGGCGGGGCCGGGCGGGCGGTCGCGTTCGGGCTGGCCGACGCCGGCGCGACGGTCGCGATCGCCAACCGTACCGAGCCCAAGGCCCGCCAGCTGGCCGAGGCGGTCCCCCGGGCGAGCGGCCACGGGCTGGCGGACGTCGAGCGGCTGCTGGCCGAGGCCGACGTGCTGGTCAACGCCACCAGCGTCGGGATGGAGGAGGACGCGACGCCGGTGCCGGCCGACGCGCTCCACGGCGATCTGGCCGTCCTCGACGCGGTGTATCAGCCCCTCGAGACGCGACTGCTGCGCGACGCGGCCGAAGCGGGCGCGACGACGGTCGACGGCGCGTGGATGCTGCTGTATCAGGGCGTCGAGGCGTTCGAGATCTGGACCGGCCGGGACGCACCGGTCGAAGCGATGAACGAGGCACTGCGCTCGCGGCTGTAACCCAGCGCCAGCACCGCGGGACCGACAGTATCAGGCGAATTTAAGTGTTGGAACCGACTACGATCAGATAATGGCAATCCTCCAAAAGCTGAAGTCCCTGTTGGGGTTCGACGAGTCGGACTCGGAGCGCGGGGGCGCTCGAGAGGTCGGGGTAACGGTCGAGCGGGAACGATCGAACGACGACGCCGGGAGCGACGCCGACGCGGGCGCGGCGGACGAAGGGGCCGCCGAGCCGCCCCAGTCGGCCGCGACCGGCTCGACGGCGGCGGCGTCGACGGAGTCGCTGACGGACGAGCCCGATCGCCCGGAGGAGGCCGCCGAAGCGGCGGAGGCGACCGGGCCGGAGACCGAGGACGCGGCACCGACGACGGAGACGACGGCCGAGCCCGAGTCGCCCGTCGAGGAGGCCGAACCCGAATCCGCAGAGCCCGAACTCGAAACCGCGGACGGGGCCGACGACGCCGCAGACGAGGAGGCCGCGGCGACCGACTCCGACGCTGCGGAGGAAAGCGCCGCCGAATCCGCCCTCGAGGAGTCGGTCGGCGAAGCGGAGACCGACGGCGAAGTTGACGACGCCGAACCCGACGCAGACGAGCCCGAACCGGAGAATCAGGAACCGGTCGACTCCATCAAGGGGATCGGCCCGGCCTACGCCGACCGGCTGGCCGGCGCGGGCGTCGAGACCGTCGGCGAACTCGCCGTCGCCGACGCCGCCGACCTGGCCGAGCAGACCGACATCTCCGAGAAGCGCATTCAGGGCTGGATCGACCGCGCCGAAGTCAGGTAACGACCCCGCGGTTCTCTCACTCTCTCGCCGTCTCTCCCCGTTCTCCGATCCGACCCAGTTTTGCCGGTCGACCCCGCCGACCGGCGGCCCGTGATCGCCGGCGTCCCCGCCCGCGTTCGGCGGTCGGCCGACTGCCGAATCGCAAGAGGATTATCGATCCGTTCCGTTCCGAGCCACATGAGCGACCCGCGCGTCGTCACGACGCTCGACTCGTTTCGCGCCGCCGCTCGCGATCCCGAGCCCGGCGCGTCGACGCCCCGTGACGCCCCGGCGACGCGCACCGGCCGCCGCGTTCCCGTCGAGGTGCGACTCGCCGTCGACGACCCCTTCGACGCCTACCGTCGCGCCCGCGACGGCGAGGGCGGCGCCTTCCTCGAGACGACCGGCGGCCAGCCCGGCTGGGGCTACTTCGGCGTCGACCCGGTCGACCGGCTCACCGTCGGCCCCGACGCGGTGGCGCGATCCGACGGCGGCTCCCCGACGCTGGCCGCGCTCGAGGGCCTGCTCGCGACGGACCGGCTGGCCCGCGGCGACTGCGACGTGCCCTATCCCTGCGGGGCCGTCGGCTGGCTCTCCTACGACGTCGCCCGCGAACTCGAGACCCTCCCCGAGTCGGCCGTCGACGACCGGGGGCTGCCGCGGCTCGAGGCCGCGGTCTACGACCGGCTGGCGGCGTGGGAGGCACCGGTCGACGGCGAGACGACGCTGCGGATCACGGCCTGCCCGCGAGTCGGGACCGGCGACGCGGACGAAGCGCCGGCCGACGACGCCATCGAGCCCGCCTACGAACGCGGCCGCGAGCGGGCGCTCGACCTCGCCGAGCGGATTCTCGAGGGCGATCCGACGGTCGGCGACCCGCCGGTCTCGAGCCCCGAAGCGACCTTCGAGAGCGACTGCGGCCGTGAGGCCTTCGCCGACCGCGTGCGCCGGGTCAAGGCGTCCGTCCGCGACGGCGACACCTTCCAGGCGAATATCTCCCAGCGGCTGGTCGCGCCCGCCGCGGTCCACCCCGTCGCCGCCTACGACGCCCTGCGGCGGGTCAATCCCGCGCCGTACTCCTGTCTGCTCGAGTTTCGGGCGGCCGATCTGGTCAGTGCGAGTCCCGAACTGCTGCTAGAGCGCGACGGCGAGTTCGTCCGGACGGAGCCGATCGCGGGCACCCGGCCCCGCGGCGAGACGCCGGCCGAGGACGACGCGCTCGAGGCCGACCTGCTGGACGACGAGAAAGAGCGGGCCGAACACGCGATGTTGGTCGATTTAGAGCGCAACGACCTCGGGAAGGTCTGTACGTACGGCTCGGTCGACGTCGCGGAGTATCGCCGGATCGACCGCTACTCGGAGGTGATGCATCTCGTCTCGAACGTCACGGGCAGACTCCGGCCCGACGCCACGCTCTCGGACGCCATCGGGGCGGTCTTCCCCGGCGGGACGATCACCGGCGCGCCCAAACCCCGGACCATGGCGATCATCGACGAGCTCGAGGCAACCCGGCGGGGTCCCTACACCGGCAGCGTGGGGATCTTCGGCTTCGACGGCAAAGCGACGCTGAACATCGTCATCCGGACGCTGGTCAGGCAGGCCGAGGAGTACCACCTCCGGGTGGGCGCGGGGATCGTCCACGACTCCGACCCACAGCGCGAGTACGACGAGACGCTGGACAAAGCACGGGCGCTCATCGCGGCCGTCGACGAGGCGCTGGGCGAGCGGGCCGCGCTGGGGCTCGAGGCCGGCGACGACGCAACGGAGCCGAACGGAGGTGACGCGAGTGACTGAGACGCGCGTTCTGGTGATCGACAACTACGACTCGTTCGCCTACAACCTCGTCCAGTACGTGGGCGAAATCGCCGACGACGTCGTGGTCCGCCGGAACGACGAGATCGACCTCGCGGACGTTCGGGCCCTCGAGCCGACGGGGATCGTCGTCTCGCCGGGGCCGGGAACGCCGCAGGAGGCGGGAATCTCGATGCCGCTGTTTTCCGAGACCGAGTACCCGATTCTGGGGGTCTGTCTGGGCCATCAGGCGCTGTGTGCGGCCAACGGTGCGCCGGTGGGCCACGCCCCCGAGGTCGTCCACGGGAAGCCGTCGACGATCACCCACGACGGGACGGGACTCTTCGACGGGCTGCCCGAGACGTTTCGGGTCGGCCGGTATCACTCGCTGTCGGTGGAGCGCGCTGGCCTGCCGGACACGCTCGAGGAGACCGCCCGAACGACCGACGAGCGCGGCGTTTTGATGGCGGTCCGCCACCGCGAGAAGCCCCAGTTCGGGGTGCAGTTCCACCCCGAAAGCATCCTCACGCGGGCGGATCCGGGCGCGGCCGGCGAGGACGGGAGCGGCGAAGAGATCTCGCTCGAGGTGGGCAAACAGCTGATCGCGAACTTCTGTCGGCTCGCCGCCCGCGCCGACGCGTGATCGAGCCGCTCGAGCGGTCTCAGCGATCCCGTTCGATCACCGTGACCGCGTCGGGGTCGGGACCCAACACGATACGATAGCCCGCGTACTCGAAGCGGACGGTAGCGGTCGGGTTCGACTCGAGGACGGCGGCAAGCGCCTCGGTGTCGACCGCCTCGGAGAGGGGCGGCAGACCCGTCACCGCACGATCCTCACGGGCCGCAATATACGTGAGTGCCGTGGCGATTGCTGGGTGCATGGTGATCGGTGGGGCGCTCGAGGAGCGTGAGTTCGAACGTCGTCTCGCAGTCCGGACACGTGGTCGGACCGTCGGTCGGTACGATACAGCAGTCTGTCCCACAATCGCAGTGGATGGTGATGCTTGAGACCATAGGTCGTTCTGTGTGTCCCCGAGACGGCGGTTCACAACCCAGCGAGGGAGTCGGCGACGGGCGCGACCGGTCGACGGACGTCGGCAGGTCTTTATTTCGCCAACGTCAATGGTGGATTGCTCCCGCGACGCGGGGGCGATAGTTGAGCCGGAGTGCTAGCTTGGTGGCAGGACTCCGGCTCAGCGCACTTTCGTGCGCGTTTGTACGTTACGGAATCTATCCTAAAGAACGTTAGGATATTGACTGGTTGGGTGGTGGGTGTTGGCTCGAGAGACAGACTGTGGGCACGGTTCGTCGGTACTTCTGCAAAAACGGGGTGCCCCTAAGGGGGCAAAGCAATTGCGCGCCGCGCTGTCGAAAAATTGAGCGGGGCTACTTTACTGGTAGGATGTAGCGGGAGCTCGTTAACCGTGATTGTCGAATATGCCTACAAGGGTATATCAGTGAAGCCGCGGCGAACCATGGTCAGATGTGACACCCACAAGATGACCTACTGATCGTTTACGCACTATCACTCCTTGCTAAGGAGCATAAAGGGACCAAGAGAGAAGACCAAGCATTGAATCTCGCGGCCGAGGTCGCAGATCAACACGGACTAGCAGTAAGTGATGCAATTCGTCAGTTCGAGTAGAGAGTACGGCTAAGGCCGCTTCATCAAAATACACCGCACTGCTCCGTGGTAGTGCAATAGAAACATCACTCTACCTCAACATGAAAAGGAAATAGTATACTCGTGTAATATTAATATAACCCATTCGCATAGTGTTAAAATGGGGGCTCAGCCCGAACTTATATTCTCACATGTCGGTAGGGCAAATAAAAACTTATATGGGTATGATGTTGATAGGACTATCCAAGAACACAGTATGAGTGACGAATCTACTCAAGTTGTTTTTACCTCCATTTGCTCTAACGTTGAGATGGAGGATGACACAGAAGCCGTTGAACTCTTCAAGGAAATCAAAGAAATGTCCTTCCCGGACAGTCTTCAGAACTACTCTGTTGAAATTCAAGAAGATAATGTCGAAGAATCTGAAATTATGATCTCTGAGGATAAGCTATCAGAACCAGACACATATGAATACTCTAGCTTACTCATAAATATGTTTGAAAGTGAAGAAGATGAACCACCCAGAATCCATTTTCACCCATATATCGGTCCTGAAAACTTTGATGACGTATTTGAGTTCTTGTCCGATGTATTAGGTGAGAAGCAAATAAATATTCGATCGATTGAATCAGACCTTCATATCGAAAATAGCCCAAATGATCTGAATATCATACATGACTCCGCAGACCAAGTAGATCTCGTCGGATATCGATTCGATCATGATGAAGACAACTATATTGTACAAGAATCAAGCGGTGGGAGTCTCATAAGAGCATCGTCCTATCCAGATACTGTGATAAAATCTGAAGAAATAGAGGAATATATATCAACCAACATTACTAAGCATATCGACTTCGTAGAAGAGGTTAGACCATGACTCCCGCAGCCTCTAGTAGATGCAGGACTCGGTCAGGTGATCTCTGGCCAATTGAAGATGATATGAGGCGGGTATCTGGAGAAAACCAGGAGAAGAAAATTGATACAGACTCTACTAGAGAGAAGCAGTCTAAATCAAGGCCTGAATTCAAAGACTGGGAAGACCTTGACGATGCCAAGGATCACCTTGATAACAGAGAAGCAAATGAGATAATTGAATACATTGAGGAGATCACCTCAAAACTAGCATCTGGAGAAATCCAAAGAGTCGATTCAGCTGAAATACCGGAAGATACATACACTCAACGGCATCGACAAGTAATCAAGAAAGGTGCTGAGAGGGATGGATCATGATGGCCCGGTGTTATTTGATGTCGCGACAATAGCATTGGCTCATGCTGGAACACCAGTTAGTGAACCTGCATTAGACCATGTTCGTAAAGCAATCTCCGGAGACGTTACGGCGATAGTTCCTTGTTCGGCAGTTATTGGGGCATATCATGTTTTGCGTGGTGTGTACAAAATTGATCGACAACACGCAAGTCAACTAATGAGAAATTTTTCATCTGCAAAAAGTATAGTCTGGTTTGGTGAAATGTCTAAAGACATTTTGAGGGAGAGCCTTAGTATTTTGCAGGACATTAGTATTGATGGATGGGACAGTTATTATGCAAGGGTTGCACAAATTACAGAAGCAAATAAGATCATCACTTTGGACGATGACTTTGATAAAGTTCCTGGATTAGAAAGTGATGTTATTTTATCTAAAAGACAATTTAGAATACTTGACGACTATCTTGATGATTTATAGATGGCAAATATTTATTATCTCTATACCTCGCTTCCATTCCTACTCTCTCCCCTCTAGTTATACATCGAAGAATACCGCTCTACGAATATACACACGAGATGCGAAACGCGTGTGCATCTCAACTTACGATCGGTTCGACGAACCAGCCGATTGCGGCGATCGGACGATGAAACTCCTCAGTCATGGGCCAATAGGCTACTCGAGAGAGCCAAAAACGACGCCTTGAGGGGTTCGTGTGTACGAGCGCACGAACCCGAACGATGGGCAAATCGAAGCGGTATCGAACGTCTGGAACTCTGCTTCGTGAAGTCCCTCGCGAGTCCCGAACGTAAGTGAGCGTGACGCGAGCGGCGCGATCGAGCAGCAGTCAGCAACTTCATACACCTCCGAATGCCACGACGAGACGATCCACCGCCATGACCGACGACCCGATCTACCACGTCGACGGCGACCTCGAGCCCGCCAGCGAGGCGACCGTCAGCGTCGACGACCGGGGCTTTCGGTACGGCGACGCCGCCTTCGAGACGCTGCGGGCCTACGGCGGGCGGATTTTCGCGTGGGAGGCCCACCGCGAGCGCTTGGAGCGGACCTGCGAGGCGCTCTCGCTCGAGCATGGGCTCGCCGCCGCCGACCTCCGAGAACGGATCGACGAGACGCTGGCGGCCAACGACCTCGCGGACGCCTACGTCCGGCTGTCGATCACCCGCGGCGTCCAGCCGGGGAAGCTCACCCCCGATCCCGAGGTCGATCCCACCGTCGTCGTCTACGTCAAACCGCTCCCGCGGGGCGGGCTCGAGGGCGAGCCCGTCTGGGACGGCCCGGCGACCGTCGAAACCGTCGCGACGCGCCGCGTCCCCGACGAGTCGATCCCCGCCGCCGCCAAGACTCACAACTACCTGAACGGCATTCTCGCGCGCACGGAACTCGAGCCCGGAAGCGACGAGGCGCTGCTGTGCGATCTCGAGGGCCGAGTGACCGAGGGCGCGACGAGCAACCTGTGTTTCGTCCGGAACGGCACGGTCCACACGCCGACGACCGACGGCCCGGTGTTGCCGGGGATCACCCGCGATATCGTCCTCGAGTTGGCCCGCGAGGCCGGGATTTCGGTCCGCGAGGGGCGATACGAGCCGGACGCGGTCCGCGCGGCCGACGAGGCGTTTCTCACGAACCGAACGTGGGAACTCCGTCCGATCGGGACGCTTGACGGCCGCGCGATCGGCGGCGGCCCGGTCACGGACCGGCTCGCGCGGCTGTACGACGAGCGGGTCGAGCGAACCTGTTACGAGTAACGGTGGTTGTCACCGCGCCCGTCGAATCGCCCACGACAGCGACCAGCCGCCGAGGCTGGTCACGCCGAAGGCGATCGCCGCGCGGTGGGTCGGGTCCTCGGTCAGGACCCCGGCGAGCAGATAGATGCCGGCGAACAGCCCGAGCGCGACGGCGGACGCGGCGACGGTCCACAGGACGTCGGTCGACCAAGGCCACTCCTGTGGCCAGTGTGCTTCGTGAATGGACGGCACGATCACACCGAGCAGCATGAGTAACATGACCCCGCCGGCGAACTCGTCCCAGTACCACGTACTTCCGAGCCCGACCGCCATCGCGATCGGCACCGCGGTCAACAAAACCGGCAGCGAGCCGGTCCGGAGATCGTCCCTGAACCGCTCGCGAAGGGTCGGTCGATCGGAGGACATCGATAGCTACCGGCTCGAGCCGGACGCACAAAAGTGTGGTTGGTTATCCAAGAGGTCCGCAGTCCTCGGGACCGCCTCGCCGGGACTCGCCGCTCGAGTGCCATCGGAAAACGTGGCTCCACTCCCGCCGAACGGATCGATTCACCGCGGCTCGACCGGCGACGGCCGCTCGGACTCGCCGATCGCCGCCGCTTGCCCGCCGGACTCGGCCGGTGTCTCGACCAGTTCCCGCTCGGTCGCCGACAGCTCGAGGACGAATTCGCTGCCGAAGGCCGATGCGGGCGTCTGGAAGCCGGCCGGGACCCGGCCCCCCTCGAGGACCCGCTGTGCGGCCGCGACCGCCGACTCGACCGTCAGGGCGTAGGGATTCGGTGTGCGGAGCCGGGCCTGTGCCCGTCGGCCGGTCGCCTCGTCGGTCACCTCGCCCCAGACGACGGCGCTGCCGGTCGCCAGTTGGCGGTCGTCCGGCCCCTCGAGTCGGGCGTCGATCAGTCGCTTCAGGACTCGCTCGGCGGGGCCGCGCTCGAGGAGCCAGCCCAGCGAGTCGACCGCCGAGAGGGCCCGGTCCGCCCACGACGGCGCGGCGGCGTAGACCTCGATCGATTCGATCCTGGTGCTGTGGGCGGCGGTGACGACGTCGCCCCACGGGATCGTGACGGCGTGTTCGGGGCCGTCGCCGAAGTCGACCTCGCGGCTCCGGAACGCGGTCGGCACCTGAATGAGCCGGCCGTTGCGGCGCACGACGCCGCCGTCGCCGAGGTGTTCGAGCATCGTCCGGGCGGTGCCCCGCGAGAGGCCGCCCCCGCCCTTGATCCCGAGTCGCAATTGGTCGGCGGCCGGTAGCTGCTCGTTGAGAAACGCCGCCAGACAGTCCGAGGGGACGACGTCGAAGCCGACGCCGGGCAATAGCGTGATCCTCGCCTCGCGGGCCTGCTCGTCGCGCTGGCGGAGCCGCTCGAAGACCGGGAACTCGCCGGTGATATCGAGGTAGTCCGTCCCCGTCTCGAGGCAGGCGTCGACCAGCGGGCCGGCCGTCTCGACGAACGGACCGGCACAGTTGAGGACGGCGTCGAAGGGGCGGAGTCGGCGCTCGAGGTCGTCGGCCGCGAGGTCGACGGTCCGGCCCTCGACCCGGAGCGCGTCGGCCTGTTCGGCGACCGCGCGGCCGTCGCGGCCGGCGACGACGGGCGACCCGCCGCGAGCGACCGCCTCGCGTGCGATCAGTCGCCCGGTGTAGCCGTAGGAGCCGTAGACGAGAAGGGAGTCCATAGGCGGTGTTGGGCGGAGAGGGGGTTAAAACTCTGTCAGACATATGCCCGCTCGTTGTCGAAACGTTCAGGACGGGCGACCGGTAATCGGGGGCCCATGGACGCAGGACGGATCACGACGCTCGCGGACGTGCCCGCCGACTCGACGGTGCTGTTTCGCGTCGCCGACGACGCGGGCGACGAACGGGAGGCGATTCTGGTCAGGACCGACCCCGACGGCGACGATCCCGCCGACGAGGTCGCCTGCTGGCTCAACTACTGTCAACATCTCACGCATATCAAACTGGACAAGGGGTCTGGCGCGCCGATCCGGAACGGCGAACTCGTCTGTGCGAACCACGGCGCGTACTTCGAACCCGACTCGGGCCGCTGTACCTTCGGCCCCTGCGAGGGAGCCTATCTCACCGACCTCGAGGTCACCGTCGCGGACGGCGACGTCTACCTGACCGACGACGACTACGAATTCGTCGGTCCCGGCCCGCTCGAGACGGACGATCTCGATCGGACGTCGACCTCGAACGTCGAGTTCTAGATCTCGTCGGGCGCGACGAGATCGCGTTCCTGATCGTACACGAGCAGGCCGGCATCGACCAGCCGCGGCAGGTGATCGTGATAGAGCGAGAGATAAACCTCGGTGACCCGCTCGGCCGGAATATCCGTTACGCCGTGGCCCGTCTCCCGGATGGCGACCTCCTCCGCGGCGTCGGGCAGCGTCAGCTCCTCGTCGTAGGTGCGCATGACCCGCAACAGCAGCCGGCGGCGCTGGTCGGACAGCAACGCGAACGCGTCGTCGATCGCCTCTGCCGATGCGGTGGGCTCGTCGAGCCAGTCGAGGACGGCCTGGACGAACTCGGCGCGATCGGGTTCCGAGTGTGGTGCGGGACTCATATCTGTTCGATGGGCTCGAGTCGAACGGCCGAGACGGTGCCCGGACACGCGGGGGTTCGTCGACCGGGACACGACCGCTCGCTCGAGGGGACTACCGGGTTTGCTCTTGCGCGCTAAATATTAGTGTCGAATCGGAGACGAAATTAGACACCGGCGATGACAGTCCTCGAAGGTGGACTGTCGGGTCACTCGATCGTAAACGTCGGTTCGTCGACGGACTCGCTCTTGCAGTCGGGACACCGCGAGGGGAGGTTCAGCAGGTCGTCGTAGTCGTCGAACCCGCAGTTCCGACAGGTCGGCGGGGCGACGAGGAACTGCTCGTCGCCGTCGGCTACCGACTGGGAGACGTGTTCGACGTGGCCCACCACCGCGTGGGGCGTGAGATCGAACTGCGTCGCGAGTTCGCTCGGCGTCGCCGGCTCGGCCCGAAGGGCGTCGGCGAGTTTCTGTCGGGTGGTTTCGTCGGCCTCGCGCATACCGGGGGTAACGGCGGGTGCGCTTTTACTGTTTGCTCTCCGCTCGCCGCCGCTTGCCCGCCCCCCATGAAAGGACAACTGACTTAGACCCCGCAGGAGAACACCGCCCTATGAAGGCCGTCGTCCTTGCAGGCGGGTACGCGACTCGGATGTGGCCGATTACCAAACATCGGCCCAAGATGTTCCTCCCGATCGGCGAGTCGACTGTCGTCGATCGCATCTTCGCGGAACTCGAGGCCGACGAGCGGATCGACGAGGTCTACGTCAGCACCAACGAGCGGTTCGCCCCCGACTTCGAGGCCCACCTCGCCGACAGCGAGTTCGACAAACCCCAGCTCTCGGTCGAGGAGACGACCGAGGAAGACGACAAGTTCGGCGTCGTCGGCGCGCTCGCCCAGCTGATCGACCGCGAGAACGTCGACGACGACCTGCTGATCATCGCCGGCGACAACCTGATCAGCTTCGACGTCGCCGACTTCCTCGACGCGTTCGAAGCGCGGGACGCGCCGACGCTGGCCGCCTACGACGTCGGCTCCCGCGAGAAGGCCTCCTCCTACGGCCTGGTCGACCTCGAGGGCGACCGCGTCGTCGACTTTCAGGAGAAACCCGACGACCCGAAGAGTACGCTCGTCTCGATCGCCTGCTACGCCTTTCCCCAGGAGTCGCTCGATCTCCTGCCGACCTACCTCGAGGACGGGAACAACCCCGACGAGCCCGGCTGGTTCGTCCAGTGGCTCCAGAACCGCGAGGCCACCTACGCCTACACCTTCGAGGGCGCGTGGTTCGACATCGGTACGCCCGAGAGCTATCTCGACGCCGTCGCCTGGCACCTCGACGGCGACTCGCTGGTCGCCGACTCCGCGACGCTGGAAGACGCCACGATCGGCGAGAACGTCCACGTCATGGACGACGTGGCCCTCGAGGGGACCGACCTCGAACACACCGTCATCTTCCCCGAGGCGACGGTCCGCGACGGCGACATCCGCCGCTCGATCATCGACCGGGGGACCACCCTCGAGGAACTGGATCTCGCGGGGGCGCTCATCGGCGCCCACACGACGATCACGAACGGCAGCGAGTAGCACCCGGCGGCCGTCGATCGCGGGAATCGGCGATACACCTATGGGCGTTCCGTGTGTCACCCGTGATCAACGCACATGTGCGTCGACGAGACGGCCCGGGCGGCCCTCGAGTCCCGTGCCGACGGCGTCCCGGCCGCGGAACTCGCGGCCCAGTTCCTCGAGTTCCGGCGCTGGACCGGCTCGGACCCGTTGTTGCTCGTCGCCGAGGCCGCCGCGGCCGCGACCGGACAGGGCTTTCTCCACGGGATCAAACCGGCCGTCGAGCGATTTCGCGACGCGTTCGTCGCGACCGGGCGGATCGCGTCGTTTTCGGACCTCGCCGCCCTCGAACGCGAGGACGACGACCTCGTAGCGGCGCTGGGCGCCCGGCGCAAGCGCGATGTCTGTTGTGACATCGCGGCCGTCCTCGCCGACTCCCCGGCGGAAGACGACCTCGCGGCGCTGATCGACTGGGCCGAAACCGCGGATCACTACCGCCACGAGTCGGACCCGATCGGGTCGATCGCCGGCGTCGGGCCCGGGACCTTCCAGTACCTGCGACAACTGGCGGGGGTCGATACCCCGCGACCGGATCCGACCCTCGAAAAACTGCTGTCGGCCGTCGACGACGACTGCGAGTCGTCGCCGATCGACACCGCGACGGCGCGCCGGACGATCGCCTCCTGTGAGTGGCTCGCCGTCGCCTCGGGGTATCGCCCGCTCGAGATCGATCGGATCGCGTGGTGGCGAGCGACGGAGCCGGCCGAACGGGAGGCGGTCCTCGAGGCCGCTCGTCCGTAGAAGCGACGGAAGTCCCGCTGAACCCCGTCGAACCGCCGCTACGGACCGGGTGGACCACCTTGTTCCGCTCGGGTTCGCTTCGCTCACCGCTCGCGCAACACTCTGGACCGAAAAGCCGCTCGCTCACGCCGTTCGCTCGCGGAACGATTCCTACTCCAACGTCGCGTCCGTGATTCGCAACCGGCCGCGCGTCCCCTCCCACTCGCGCTCGTACTCGAGGTCGATCCGCCGATCCATATGTGGCCCATCCACGACGAAGGTCTCGAACTCGCCGCCCTCACCCAAGATGTGGACGCCGTACTCCTCGTGCAGCGCCTCGAGGTCCGCGATGGCCTCGCGGTCGAGCGTCCGCCCGAGCCACGACTCGTCCAGCCCGCGGGCCGCGACCTGGATGATCGCGATCTCGAAGCCGGCCTCGAGCATCGCGTCGGCGAGTTCGCGGGGGTCTTCCTGCCAGAGCGGGGCGAACAGTTCACAGCCGAGGCGGTCGCACAGCCCCTGAATGCGGCTCGTCTGGTACTCGCTCTCGACGGCACCGGCGGTGACGCCCGCGATCCCGCCGGGGAGATCGGCGTCGAGGTCCTCGAGGGCGGCCTCGAGGGGCTCGAGTTCGGCGTCGCCTTGCACCCCGGAGTCGGCGGCCGTGTCGGCCGCGAAGTCGTCGGGCTCGACGTCGATCAGTTCGATGCCGATGCTCTCGGCCGCCAGCGTCGCCAGTTCCGTCGCGGGGACGTGATACATATACGAGTCGCCCGCGGGGTGGACGGTCACGAGCCGGTCGACGGGCAGTCCCGCCTCGAGGGCCCGGTACAGCGCCCACGAGGAGTCCTTGCCGCCCGAAAAGAGACTCACCCACGCGCCGTCTGCGTCGCTCATGGTCGGTCGTCGGCCGGCGCGGGTAAATGAATACCGAGTCGGAACGGTCAGCGGTCGCGATCGGCGGGCGAGTCGGCGCCGGCGGCCGCACCGCCGTCGGTGAGTTCGGGATCGCTCCGGTCCGGGACCGCGCCGGAATCGGGGGTTGCGGCCGCGGACTCGCCGTCGGCCGTCGCGCCGTCTTGTGGACCCGCATCGGAGCCGCCGTCGCTCCGTTCGTCCTCGCCGCTCGAGCCACTGAGCGAGGCCGCGATCTGTGCGCCGACGAGGCTAATGACGATCGCGGTGACGACGTAGAGCGCGAGGCGTTCGCCCGCCCCCATCACGAACCGCTCGTTCGAGAAGATGAGGAACTCGTTGGCCGGGACGACAAACGACTCCATCTGACCCTGTTGCTCGAGGAAGTACGCGGAGAACCCGCGGACGACCAGCCCCACCGCGACGACGATGAACGGGAGGTTGAGAAAGGACGTGCGGATGGGCTCGTCGCTGATCGCTTCGTCGAGCAACCGGCCGGCGCTGGCCGTCAACGCGGCCATCGCCAGCCACGGGACGCTGTCGAACGCGAAGCGGGTCGCCGGGATCACCACGCCGGGGGTGTCCTCGAGCCCCGAGACGCCGAGCGCGCCCACGAACAGGCCGACGAAGGTCAGCCCGGCCGCGACGACGTAGGTGACGACCGACACCTGCCCGGAGTACAGCGACTCGCGGGTCCCCCGGGCGAGTCTGGTCAGGCGTTCGTCGATGTTGAAGCCCTTGTAGAGCAGGAAGAGGCCGATGACGGTCGTGATCGCGGCCGCGCCCTCCGCCGGCCCGACGGTCGTCGCGAGCAGCGGAAAGACCAGCAGTGTCAGCCCGATCGGGACGAGGATCGTCTGGCGCAGCTCCTCGTCGGCGAGGAACTGCTTGAGCAGGTAGTACGTCGACTCGATGTCCCGTGCCTGGCGGACGACGACCCGGTCGACCGAATCGACCTGCACGCGGCTCTCGACGATCGGAATCAGCCGTTCGTCCTCCGCACTGTCGGTCACGACGACCGCCGAGTCCGGATCGTAGTCCGCAATGAGGTCGTCGAGCTGCTCGGCGACCGCCCGGTCGGCCGACACCATCGACTCGTGGTCCCCCGAGACGACCGCGACGACGACCTCCTCGTTCTCGTCGCGCAAGTCCTGGGCGACCCGCAACGACTCGAGCAGGGTGTTGACTCCCGAGTCCTCCGGATCCGCGAGGCCGACGTCGGTCACGAGCGCGCGAACTGCCTCCCAGCCGACGACCGGCGAGCGCAGGCCGGTCTTGCGGCCCACGTCGTCGGTCCGGTCGAGACAGACGACCAGCGTTGTCACGGTAGCCGATGCATTCTGTGCAACGATAAAACCACTTACTCGTTCGACCGCTCCCGTGGCGGTCTCGACCGGGGGACGGGGACTCGAGCGGGCGACCCCGCGCAGTTAGCTCCGCAGGCGGAACCCGCGGCCGTCGCCGAGGCCGGCGATGCCGGCTCCGAAAGCGTAGGCGACCTTCTGGGCGCCCGCGCCGACGCGGGCCATCAGCGGACGCTCGGGCTCGAATTCCTCGACGACGACCTCGTCGGTCTCGAGCCGGTCGGCCAGTTCGGCCTCGATCTCGCGGCGGGTACCGAGGTGGTCGACCAACTCCAGCTCGTGGGCCTGCTCCCCGAGGTAGATCCGGGCCTCCGTGTCGCGGATGAACTCCGGCTCTAAGTCGCGGCCGTCGCTGACCCGTTCGACGAAGGTGTCGTAGTAGTCGTCGATGATCCCCTGCAGGTACTCGCGTTCGTCCTCGTCCATCTCTTTGAGCGCCGTGCCGGCGTCTTTGTACTCGCCGGCGGCGAAGCGCTCGTAGGAGAGGCCGACCTTTTCGGCTAGGTCGCTGGCGTTGACCCGGGAGCCGATGACGCCGATCGAGCCGACGATCGACCCCTCGCGGGCCCAGAGTTCGTCGCAGCCGCTGGCGATCCAGTAGCCGCCGCTGGCACAGACGTCGGTCGCGTAGGCGACGGTCGGCCCGTCGAAGCGTTCGGCGGCCAGACGAATGTCGTCGCTGGGGACGACCTCGCCGCCGGGCGTGTTCAGCTTCAACAGCAACGCGTCGACGCTGTCGTCCTCGTCGGCGCGATCGATCTGGTCGACGACGTCGTCGGCCGGCGTCGCACCCGGGCTCGTCGGCAGGGGCCCACCGCCGCCGTCGCGGCTGATCGGCCCCTCGACGGCGACTTCGGCGACGTCGTAGCTCGGGTACAGCGAGCCGGCGATGTTGCTCGTGAATCGCAGCCCCACGAGGACGGCGGCGATCGCGAACAGCACGCCGAACAGGTCCGTCAGCGTCTGCGGATAGACGACGAACAGCGCGACCGCGACCGCCGCGGACGCGAACCCGCCGAGCGCGACCGTCAGGAGTCGCTCGGTCCCGTTACTGACCATCGGTGACACCTCGAGTCATATTGATAGCTGCGTGTGCGCTCCGTTAAGCGTTGGTGGTCCAAACTGAAGTACAGTCAGTAACTATAGTAAGAACCGGTACCGATTCAATTTCCATATATTTAGGGTCATAAAGGATTTATAATAGTTACTATCGGTTAATAGGGTAGAAAATAACACCCAACAGATTACTTACCATCCATGGTATTTCAGGCCGCAATATGAGAAAAAGAAGAACGGTATTGCGCACGTGTGAATCGGGACTTACTTTGGGCATCGCCGCAGTCGGAAGCGGCGCAGCGCAATCAAACGACGAATGCGATGAGTGTAGTGTTGAAGTGGTCTCGGAAACAGAACAACAGAAGATAGTGGACGTAAGTATTGAAGGTGAGACATACAGATACCGAATTGATAAGAAGAGTACTTCGGTTCACCTCATAGAAGTGAACCCCCGTACCAATATTGGTACTCAACAAGTCGACACTGATCTCGAAATACTCCGAGAAACCGATCCTTGGGGAGACACTATCGGTGAATACTCATTTCCTAACGTCAAAAAATACGAAGTCGGAGTTGCAGCAGTCGCAGGAGAAGATATTGGACAGGCAGCTGGGGGTGCAATTGGGGGTGTAATCTGTGCGGCTCTCCCCGGTGCAGGGTGGGGTGCAGCAGGAGTCTGTGGGGCCGCTGGGAGCGTTCTCATAGACTTCGATACGGCCGGGGACGAATTCACCGTGGGCCTTTGGGACGAAGCCAGCGACGGTCCAGTCGGTACCCCCCAAATTCGTATTGGTACTGCAGCAGGTCATGAATATTCGCATGAAGATCTCGAGGAAGCAGAGAGCGTTCCGGGATATCTCGCACTCGCCGACCCTAGTCCATAAGTCAGGGCTGAAATTAGATGACAAACCACAGACCACAGACAAGAACTACGTTCATTATGATTTTATCGGGGGTGGTGGCAACGGGGCTATATACGATCGCTACGGGGCAGGTAGTCGAAGTGGTGACGCCACTGCCTTACTTACTCGTCGCGGCCGCGCTCGGAACTCTCGGCGCTCTTATCGAGTATACACGGGAGAGTACGATCCTGAAAGCAATATGGGCAGTCGTAGCCGGCGGGACGATAGGCGTACTCATTTCCGATGAAACATGGTCCGAACTCCTTTTTGCGTTCTTTTTCGGCGGTCTACTCGTCATGACTACGCTGTACGTGTTCGACGTACGGCGCTCGAACTCGTCTCCGAGTACGACTGACTCCTGAGACTCCCGCTTCGCGATCTATTTTACTGTGAACTCGAGTCAGTTACGAATTCCGTAATTCGGAGTGTGATGTGTTGCTGGTCTGGGACGGTTACATCGACGTTTCGCGCTGGCAACGTGTCGGTCACCGCGTCCCGTCGTCCGAACTCCCTGACTGCGGTCCGGTTGGGCCGCCGTCGGTCTGTGCCGGCTCCGATGCCGGGCGGTCGATCGTCGGCGTCGCGCCGGTCGGCTCCGTCCCGTCGTCCCCCGTCTCGGCCGTCGCCGACCGATCCCCCAGCCACGTCCGCACGAGGTTGACGCCGTCCTGCACGAACGGCACCGGGTCGTCGGCGACGGCGTAATCGAACCGTGGGTGAGCGACGAGCGACGTCGCAACCTCGCGGACGGCGGTCCCGAGCGAGGGCCGCTCGACCAGCGGATACTCCTCGGTGGCGACGCTGTGTACGTAGCTGAGTTCGCCCCGCAACAGATGGCCGCCCATCCCGACCTCGTAGGTCGGCTCCGACGTGATCGGCTCGCCGGTCGCCAGCTGCCAGTAGTAGGCGGGAAAGTCCGCGCCCGCCCGGACCGAGAACGGCAACGAGGACCAGAACCGCGGGTTGATCTCCATCAGCTTGAACTCGCCGTCGGACGGGTCCCGCAGGAACTCCACCATCGCGAGCCCGTGCCACTCGAGTTCGTCGAGCAGTGCCCGCCCCGCGTCCTCGAGTTCCGGGATGAAGACCGATTCCCGGTAGGCGCTGGGTCCGCCACAGTACTTCCAGCCTCGTCGCTGGCAGTGCTGGAAGGTCGCGACCGGGTCCCCGTGATCGTACAGCGCGAAGAAGCCGTACTCCGGCGAGTCCGGGATCCGTTCTTGGACCAGCGGCACGTGGCCTCGCGTGTCGATCTCGGCCTGCCGGTCCGGTTCCGTTCCCGGAGGCTGGTACTCGGTCGAGCCGATCGTCGCGTGTGCCGCGCTCGAGCCGAGATAGGCCGGTGCCGCGACGGTGTAGCGTGGTTTGACGATCGTCTCGCGATCCCAGTCGTCCCACTCGTCGAGAAGGGCGGTCTCGGGGGCCGCGACGCCGGCCGCGTCGGCGGCGGCGAAGAGGTCGACCCGGTCCTGGACGCGCCGGAGCGTCTCGAACGCCGGCCACGGGGTCGCGACGTCCGTCGCGAACTCGTCCCTGCGGTTCGCGAGGACGTAGACGTCTTCCTCGCGGACCGGGACGATCGTCTCGATATCGGTCCGATCGGCGAGCGAACGGAGCGCGTCGCCGTACGCGGCGAGGTCGGTCTCGGGGTCGGGCAGCCCCACGAACTCGTCGCGATAGGCCGACGTCGCCGCCGGCGTCGATCGCGACTCGGAACCCACGACGGTCCGAACGCCGCGCGGTCGAAGCGAGCGGCAACAGGCGACCGTACTCGGGGCGGCGATTCCCGGCACGAGAACGCTCGCGTCCTCCCTGTGACGTTGCATGAGCAGCGACTGAGGACGGCCGGTTCCATTGTTATAGATCGGGTACAGCGGCGGGACGACGACACCACCGGCCCGGCTTCCGACCGGTGGCTGTAGGCGCGGGCTACCCACGGCCGGCACCGAGACGCCAGTGCGACCGGCCGCCACGAGTCGAACCCGTCGATTCCGGCGGCCGACAACGGATAGCAGGCGCTAGGACGGCGCTACAGGACACGTATGTCACTCCTATCGATCGGACACCGGACCGGCCGGTCGCGGGTGAGACGAGCCGCCGGCCGACGAGGCGGGAGCTGACGGGGACGAGTCGGCCGGTTGAGACACGGTCACGGTCCCGCCGCGCTCGAGCGACCGGAGCCGATCCCGGAGCGACTGTCGGCCCGCCAGCGCCGTCGCTGGACGGACTCGAGAACCCCGAAGACTCGGGGGAGAAAAACCGCGGGGTAGACGGAATCGACTTAGAGCAGTCCCGTCTTCTGGAGCTTCATCAGGTCCTCGGTGTCGAGGGTTTCGCCTTCCTTGAACTTCTGGTAGATCTCCTCGGCCTCCTCTTTGGCCTCCTCTTTCTTCTTGTCGCGCTCGGACTTGCGCTCTTCTTCCTCTTTCTTGTCCAGTTCGCGCAGGCGCTTCTGGACGCGGACGAAGTCCTCGTGGTGGCGGTCAGCGGCCTCCTGGGCCTCGACGAACTTCTCGTGCATCTCGTCGGCCTCGTCACGGATGTCGTCGGCCTCCCGATAAGCCTCGATCATCTGGTTGTGATGTTCCTGAGCCTTGTCGGCGAGTTCCGTGACCTTCTGGTGGTGCTGGGAGGCTTCCGATCGCACTTCCTCGGCTTCCTCGACGAGTTCCTCTAAGTCCTCGTTCTGATCGAGTTTCTGCTTGCGCTCCTCGTACTCCTCGCGCTTGCTCTCGATCTTCTCGATGAGTTCCTGCTCTTCCTCGCTCGAGAGGACCTCGGTCTGCTGTTTGAACTCGAGGTCTTCGATCTCCTCTTCGAGTTCCTCGAGGTCCTTGCCCTCGTCGAGCTCCATGTCCGATTTGAGCTGCTCGACCTTGTCGAACAGTTCGTTGGCCTCGGCGTTGAGCTCGTTGCGGCTTTCCTTGTGTTCCTGGACCTGCTCGTTGAGTTCGTCGCGTTTCTCGCGATGCTCCTGGGCTTCGTCGACCTTCTCGCGAGTCTTCGCGTTAAGGTCGTCGCGTTTGGAAGCCCGGTCAGAAGCCATCTGGTTCAGCTCGTTGCGCCGGTCTCGCAGTTGACCGGCCATCTTGATGAGCTGTCCTTTCGATTTGTTTTCTAGGTCGTCCTCTGTCAGTTCGATGTTCTTCGATTCGTCTACCATGTTAGTCAAACCTCTGTGCCATACCCGCACCGGGAAACCGACCGGCCGGCCGTCCGAGCCGATCGCCGGCGATTCGGCGATCGGTTCGGCAGTAGCCAACCAGTCGTTCGAAGCGACTGCTCACGATCTGCGAAACCTCGGTGAATAAGATTTCCTGTCATCGATCGTCGAGCGATACGCGCCCCGGTGGCGTTCTGGTGACTGGTACTATTGTCGCCTCTAATTTAAAGCTACCGGTACCCCAACCCCTGAAAACGGTTCGCAGGGGCCTCGTCTCGCCCCGTTAGGCCGTGACATGGAGAGCCGAACGTAGTTATAAATAGTACCGGTTACGGACCGTCCGCCCGTCGACGGCGACCTCGAGGTCGACCCGATCCGCGTCGGGCGGAATCCGGGCGGTCCCGGCGCTCGTCGTCTCGAGGGGGTCGACGTCTACCGTCGTCGCGGCCGTCTCCTCGCCCGCCCGCCAGCCGACGGTCGCCTCGACGACCTCGTGGCTGTCGTTACAGAGCGTGATCCCGGCGGTCCCCGGCGTCGGCGGCCCGTCGAGGACGGCCTGAATCGGCTCGTAGGACTGCGCGATCGCCTCGGCGGCCCGCTTCGGATCCCCGTCGACGGTGTGAACGCCCATGCCGCCGCCCGGTCCGGGGTCGCGAAGCGTCGACGCCGCGAGGACGCCACACTCCCGCCGGCGGAGCGTCTCGGCGACCGTTTTCAGGATCCGTGCCTGCTCGCGCTGTGAGTCCGCGGCGTCGGCCCCGTCGGCGAGCAGGGACGGCTCGAGTCCCGCCACTTCCGCCGGGTCGGCCTCATCGATTGCGAGCGATCCGGCGCCGAACCGGCCGACCGCCTCGCCCAGCGACGGATAGGTCTCGAGCAGCCAGTCGATGTCGGCGGCCGCGAGGTATCGCCAGCCGGGGAAGAGATGCGCCGCGTCGGGGTCGGTTCCCGGGGGGCCGGCCACCGACACGACCGGCAGCTCGTCGGGGAGGTTCTCGGCGATCTCGTCCGCCGGTTCCCGGTCGGCCGACGCTCGCCACGCCCGGTACCGGACGGCGAGTTTCGCGAGCAAGCCCTCCCCAAGCGGCTCCGCGGACGGATCGGCCGGCCGGTCCTGAACGCCGTACATCGCGAGGCTGGGGTGGCCGCCGTACGTCTCGGCCAGCGCCGTCGCCAGTTCGGTCCCCCGCTCGACCGGGAGATCGGCCCCGCAGGCCGGCAGGTCCTGCCAGACCAGCACTCCGGCCTCGTCGCAGGCCTCGTAGAACGACCGCGGCGGGACGTGGCCGCGCGCCCGGAGCAGCGTCGCGTTCGCGGTGAGGGCCCGGTCGACATCCTCGCGGGGCTCGCCGCCGGGAAGCCGCGTGAACCCGCGGGCCCGAACCCGTCGGCCGTTGACCAGCAGGCCCTCGTCGTCGCGCTCGACGCGGCGCAGTCCGACCGTCCGCTCGAGGGTGTCGCCCTCGAGTTTCGCCCGGACGGTGTAGCGGTCCTGCGGGCCGTACTCGCGGGGCCACCACAGCGAGGGCTCCCTGATCGTGAGCGTCCGCGAGACGGTGGTCCGTTCCCCCGCCTCGGCCCGCACGGGCACCCGTTCCATGGCCGCGCCGCCGCGAAAGCCCTCGGGCCGCAGCGACAGCGTCACCGCGTCGTCGACGGCCGCGCCCGCGTCGACCTCGAGGGTCACGTCGATCGCGGCACCCGCGCCGTCGGGAGCCACGTTTGCGGCCGACGCGGCCCCCTCGCTCGCGTCGCCCGCCGACACCGGTCCCAGTCGCGGACGGGCCTCGAACGCTCGCAGGAACGTCCGGGGACGGGACTCGACCGCGACGCCCCAGCGGATCCCGGGCGTGTCGAACCGGTCGGGGACCGCGTCGGTCGCGTGAATCCCCGCGAACGAGTCGGGGGGCTCGCAGACGACGAGCAGTTCGTTCTCCGGGCGGGGCTCGAACTCGAGGCGGGCCGGGACGAAGGGGACGTTCTGGGTCCCCAGTCGCGTGCCGTTGACCCAAATCTCGGCGCGGCCGTACGCGCCGCGGACCTCGAGTAGCGCCCGTTCGGACGCTTCGTCTCGCGGGTCCGGAACCGTCGTGCGATAGGCGATCGGGCCGTCCGCATCGGCAACGGCCGCAGGGTGGCCGGGCACCGATACCGGTCGCCACCCCTCGACGGTCGGCGGGTCGTCACCGCCGGCGTCGGTGACGACGCCGGCAGTCCACTCGTCGGTCATTACCCCCGAGAGTGAACCCGAGATAAAAATCACTTCCGACGGTTCAGACGGTTTGGTGTACCGATTTCCGGTGCAACCACAAAGCGGTCGTGGTCGCACCGATACTGACGGCAGGAGACCGTCTCAGAACAGGTTCTCGAGCCGGTCGTCGGCGAACTCCTCGGCGTGGTCTGTCGATTCTTCCTCCTGGGCCTCCTTGGCCTCGCGGGCCCGTTCCATGAACGCCTGGACCCGGTCGGAGCGCTCGGCACCGCCGAGTAACACCAACGCCCCCAGCCGGTCGCTGTCGAGCGGGAAGTCCCCGCCCCGGACCTGCATGCTGCCGGTCTCGTCCTCGAGCCAGCGCCGGGCGCGCTCGACGCCCTTGCGCGGGATGGCGTCGGGCTGGCCGGCGATGACCAACAGCGCGGAGTCAGCCGTGGTCGCGTCGGGCAGACTCGTCCCCGTCAACAGCGCCTGCCGGGAGACGGTCATCGCGGTGTTGATGTTCTCGGCGCTGTCCTCGCTTGCCACCTCGGTCGCGTAACCCAGCGCCGCGACCCCGCCCGCGCGGAGGGTGTTGATGACCTCGCTCGAGTCCACCACGCTCTCGCCGACGCCCTCGACGGCCTCGCCGGAGGCAAAGAGCAGGCCGACCCGCTTGGCGATCCGGTCGTTGATCGTCTCGAAGGCCCCCTCGACGCTCTCGCCCTGTTCGTGCCAGGCGTCGTTGTCGATCAGCAGCGTCGAGTCGGCCTCCCGCAGCAGCGTCTTCAGCGAGCGGCCGGCGTTGGCCTGATACAGCGCCCCCTCGTTGCGCCCGGGCAACACGCCCAGCGCGTAGACGGGCACGTCGTAGACCTGCTGGAGGTTGTGGACCAACACCGGCGCGCCGCCGCTGCCGGTCCCGCCGCCCAGTCCGGCGACGACGACGATCGCCTCGGCGCTCGAGGTCACGCGGCCGTCGAGCGCGCCGAGGACCTGCTGGATGTCGGCCTGCATCACTTCCGTGCCGAGTTCGTTGTCGCCGCCGACGCCGTGGCCGTTGACGCGGTCGGCACCGATCAGCTTCGTGTCGACGACGTCGAGGGACTGGAGGTCGGGTTTCGCGGAGTTGACGGCCAGGGCACCCTGGACGGCTCCGAAGTCCATGTTCGCGTCGAACCTCGCGAGCCGCTCGGTGATCTTCCCACCGGCCTGACCGACCCCGATCAGGGCTACTTTCATATTGCTCCCATACGGGTGGGGGCTGTTGAACGTTCCGGTGATCTGATACTCGACTCGTGCCAGGGTAGCCGCTTGACCGGCACCCCCGAGACGGGAGCGTTCGACGGCGCGTTCGCCACAGTTCACAATACATTTGTGGAGCATTCCCGTCGGATCCGGTATGTTCCACGAACAGCGGATGACCGTCCCGGACTCGCCCGCCGAACTCCGGGCCGAGTACGCGGACGACCTCGCGGCGATCGTCACGGAACGTGGCCCCGCCGAAGCGGCCGCCGAAACCGGCCTCGAGCGGGAGCGCCTCGAGGCGGTCGCCGCGGGCGAGCTGCCGGAGCTGACCCTCGAGGAGGCCGCACGGATCCAGTCGCTGGCCGAGGGCGCGCCCGATCCCGAGACGACGAAGACGATGGCGCTGGAACACCTGCTGCTGGGGATGTCGACGGCGGTACTCGACGTCGACGCCGTCGAGAGCGAACTCGAGATCGACCTCGATGCCAAGGAGATCCAACAGAAGATCGAGAGCCGCGCACCGATGTCGTTCGACGAGTTCGTCCACGTCCAGTACGTGATCGCGGACGGCGCGCCGTAGCGCTGCCCCGATAACGGTGATTGATACCGCGCCCCGTGATTTATCGCCCTCGACGGCGTCGACACACCATGTCGAACATGGAGCGCAGCGAGAACCGGCATCGGGAGACCGACGACATTCTGGCACGGAAACCCGGCACCGAGGCCGTCACTGACCTCGCGGACCGGTATCGAGTGGTCGGTGCCGCCGACCGGGGGACGTACGCGAACTGGCTGACGCCGCTCGAGGAACACTACGTCTGTCACCGCAACGAGACGCTGGACCCCGCGGCCGAGGACTGGACCGTCGAACTCGGCGGCGCGGTCGAGCGGGACGCCGACCTCGAGATGGCGGCGATCCGGGAGGAGTATCCGACGGTCGCCGTCGCCCACACGATGGAGTGTGCGGGCAACGGGCGGGGCTACTTCGAGCCCGAGACGGGGAGCGTCCAGTGGGAATACGGGGCCGTCAGCACCGCGTTCTGGACCGGGACCCCGTTGCGGTCGATCCTCGCCGACCACGGCGCGGCGACCGACGACGACATGTGGCTCACCGCGGTCGGCGGCGATCGGCCGGAAGTCGACGGCGAGAACGACCGGTTCGCCCGCTCGATCCCGATGGGGAAGGTACTCGAGGACTGCATTCTCGCGTACGAGGTAAACGGGGAGCCGCTGCCCCCCGAACACGGGCACCCGGTTCGACTGCTCGTCCCCGGCTGGTACGGCGTCAACAGCGTCAAGTGGGTCACCGAACTCCGCGTGACCGAAACCATGGTCCACGGCGAGGAGTGGACGGACCGCGACGGGGAGGACTACACGCAGTGGCAGCAGTCGTCCTATCGCATCCACCCCGAGGGCGTCGACCCCGAGTCGAACGCGACGGTCTCGACGTTCGACACCTGGGACCAGCTCGAGTCGGCCGGGATCGACCACCCCTACACCTTCGACCAGAACGTCAAGTCGACGATCGGCGCGCCCGAGGACGGCGCGACCGTCTCGAGCGAGGACGGGCCGATCGCGGTCGTCGGCGTCGCCTGGGCGGGCGACGACGCGGTGACGAGCGTCGAGGTCTCGACCGACGGCGGCGAGGACTGGGCCGAGGCCGAGCGCTTCGGCCCGGACTACGACTGCGCCTGGCGGCTGTTTCGCTACGACTGGGAGCCCGCGCCCGGCAGCTACACGCTCGTCTCGCGGGCGACGGACGAGCGCGGTCGCCGCCAGCCCGTCCGGATCGCCGGTCCGACCGAGGACGCCGACGACGCGTATCCGTGGAACGAGGGCGGCTACGCCGAAAACGCCTGTCTCCCCCACGCGGTCGCGGTCACCGTCGAGTGACGCCGGTCGCGCCTCGAGTCCCCGATCGAATATTCGCGGGAATCGGCGCGGAGACGGGAGAAAACCGCCCTCGAGCGGTGAAATTATGTGCGACCGACCGCGAGTCGAGGTATGAAGGTTGCAATCTTGGGCTGTGGACACGTCGGCCTCGAGCTGGGCCGCCAGCTCGCGGCCCGCGGCCACGACCCGATCGGCGTTCGCCGCTCGGCCGAGGGCGTCGAGCGGATCGAAGACGCCGGCTTCGAGGCGGTTCGAGCCGACGTCACCGACCGCGAGGCGCTTTCGGCGGTTCCCGACGTCGACGCCGTCGTCTTCGCCGCCAGCAGCGGCGGCCGCGGTGCCGAGGCCGCTCGTGAGGTCTACGTCGAGGGGCTACAGACTGCGATCGATGCCTTCGGGGAGCGCGAGGCACCCCCGGACCGACTGGTCTACACCTCCTCGACGGGGGTCCACGGCGACCACGACGGCGACTGGGTCGACGAGGAGACGCCCCTCGAGCCGACGACGGAGAAGACCGAGGTGCTGGCCGAGGCCGAACGGATCGCCCTCGAGTCGCCCCCGGAGTACGGCTTCGAGGGGACCGTCGCCCGCTACGCGGGGCTGTACGGCCCCGGCCGGTATCGGCTCGAGCGCTACCTCGAGGGGCCGGTCACCGAGGGGTATCTCAACATGGTCCACCGCGACGACGCCGCCGGCGCGGTCCGGTACCTGCTCACCGAGGACCTCGCGCGCGGGGAGGTCGTCCAGGTCGTCGACGACGAGCCGGCATCGAAGTGGGCGTTCGCGGACTGGCTGGCCGAGGAGTGCGGCGTCGACCGGCCACCCAAGCAAACGAAGGCCAAGCGGCTCGCGGACGACGATATCAGCGAGGCGGGCCGGCGGCGGATCCTGACGAGCAAGCGCTGTTCGAACGAAAAGCTGCGCGATCTGGGCTACGAGTTCGCGTATCCGACCTTCCGCGAGGGATATCGCGACGCGATCGAGCGCTATAGTAGCCACTGAAACGATTCACACTGATCGCAACGCTGCCGTGCGATCAGGTGTGCAATGACTTTCAGTGGCTGCTATATTGCGGGACCGAGGAGTAACAACGCGCCGGAATCGGGGGAAAATTCTTGAGGGTTCGATCTGATTTCCGGGTATGAGCTATCGGAGCGCCCCGATCGACGGTGGGGTCGTCGGGGCGACACCGCTCGCGACCGAGTCGATCGGCGACTCGGTGCGCTCCCTCGAGCCGCTCGTTCTCTCCCTGCTGGTGCTTGCCGTCGTCGGGCTCGCCGTCGGCGGCTGGTGGGTCGTGCGGTGGTTCCGGCGGCCGCCGGGCGCACAGTTACAGCGGTTGCTGGCGACCCACGACGAGGTGACGGTGTTGATGCACCCGAACCCGGATCCCGACGCCATGTCGTGTGCGATGGGCGTCGCGGCGATCGCCGACGCAGTCGACACCGACGCCGAACTGCAGTACGCCGGCGAGATCCGCCATCAGGAGAACCGGGCGTTCCGGACCGTTCTCGAGTTGGAGATGGAATCGATCGACGCCAGCTCCCAGCTCGCCGCGGACCCGGTCGTCCTGGTCGATCACAACACGCCGCGTGGCTTCACCGGGGCCCAGACCGTCGAGCCGGTCGCGGTCGTCGACCACCACCCCGGCAACGGTGCCGGCACGAAGTTCACCGACGTCCGGACCGACTACGGCGCGGCCTCGACGATCATCGTCGAGTACTTAGAGGAGATCGGAGCGACGCTGGACGACGGGGAGGGCAGCGGCCCCGACGTATCGCCGGAACTCGCGACCGGGCTACTCTATGGCATCCAGTCGGACACGAACCACCTGACCAACGGCTGCTCGCGGGCCGAGTTCGACGCCTGTGCGACGTTGTTTTCCGGGATCGACGAGGACCTGCTCGATCGGATCGCGAACCCGCAGGTCAGCGACGACGTCCTTCGGGTCAAGGCGACGGCGATCACCGAAAAGCGGATCGAAGGCCCCTTCGCCGTCTGTGACGTCGGCGAGATCGGCAACGTCGACGCGATCCCCCAGGCCGCCGACGAACTCATGCACCTCGAGGGGGTGACGGCCGTCGTCGTCTACGGCGAACACGACGGGACGATCCACCTCTCGGGGCGCTCCCGGGACGACCGGGTCCACATGGGCGAGGCGCTTCGCCACGCCATCAGCGACATTCCGATGGCGAGTGCGGGCGGCCACGCGCGGATGGGCGGCGGCCAGCTCTCGATCGATCACATGAACGGGATCGGTCCCTCCGACGGCATCAGCCGCGATGAGTTCGAAGAGCGCCTCTTCTCTGCGATGGCCGGCGAGCGCTAGTCCTCGCGCAGCGCCCGGACGGCCGCCGGACCGGCCGTGTCACCCGTTTCGACGAAGTGTGCCGCACAGGCGTTTCCAAGCGACAGCGCCGACTCGAGGCCCCACCCGCGGGCCAGCGCACAGGTCAGTCCGGCCGAGAACCGGTCGCCGGCACCGGTCGTCCGCCGCGGGTCGCCGACGTCGTACATCTCCACGACGGCGGTCTCGGTCCGCGTCGCGCCGATGGCCGCGTCCGCGCCGTGGAAGACGACACCGGTGAGATCGAGCGCAGCGCGAAGTGCGGCAAGCGAGTCGGCGGTGGGCTCGGCGTCGACGCCAACGGTGCGCGCGGCGGCCCGAAACTCCGTCGGGTTCACGCTCAGGACCACCGCGAGCGAGTCGTCGGCCCGGTCGGCCCGCGAGAGTGCGTCGAACAGCCCCTCGAGCGCGGCCGGGTCGACGGTCTCGATCGGCCCTGGATCGACGACGATCGGAAGCGGATCCGCGGGCGGGGTCGCCGCCAGCCGGTCGAAGACCGCGGTGAGGCCCCGGACCGAGACCCAGTTCGTACAACACAGCGCGTCCGCGCCGACGAGCCGGTCCCAGTCGACGACCGCGAGCAGCTCCGCGAGTCCCCAGTCCTCGGCCGGCCCCGGTTCGGCGAGCTGGAGTTCCTCTCCGCCGACGTCGACGACGCGGACTGTCGCCGGCGGCCCCATCGAGCGCATCTCGAACGGAAAGTCGGGAAACACCGGATGGTCGAGGTGGCCGACGAGCGTCGCCCGATCGCCGAGGGCGTGTACCTGCCGCGCCGCGTTGACCGCCTGCCCGCCCGGCCGAACGGCCGTCGGCTCGAGCGAGAAGGTGCGGTCGCCGGCCGCGAGCCGGTCGGCGAACGCGTCGGCCGACTCGAAGCGGTCGCCGCCCGAGCCACCGAGCGCGTACCAGCGATCGACGCTACCGTCGGGAAGCGTGACGATATGTCTGGGGTCGTCGTGTTCGAGGATTGCCGGACGGTCGCGATGGTCGTCGCTCACGGTCGGCACTCGTCGCCCGTGGCCAAAAGACACCGGCCAGTACGGCGAAGATCGGTTCGCACGGCGGCCCGATCGGCCCTCACGGGCCGGCCGCGACGGTACGCGAGACGGCCGTTACCGGATCTCTTTCCACTCATCCGCACAGTCGGGACAGATACGGACCGTCTTGATCTCGTCCGGGTCGTTTTCGGTCTTCAGGGGCTTTTCGCACTCGCCACAGACGAGTCGATCGTAGGTGTCTTTCTCGAGTTCGCCGTCGCGGAGCGCCTTCCGGACTGATTTCATATTCGCCCTGTAAGAAGGTGGGGGAGAAAAAGACCGGTGCTTTTTCGAGTGTCGATGCGCCGACCGCTCCGCGTATCGTGACGGCGGCGTTCGTCGTCTACTCGCGACGTACCTACCTAGCCGGATCCGTGGTCGTTTTACCGATCGGGCCGAAGACCCCACCGATGGAGTACGTCCAGGAGCGGATCGCGACGCTCCACGAGTTCGGCGAGGCGAGTTCGGCCGGCGGGGCCCGCTCGAGCGCGGTCGACGCGGTCGCCGAGACGGCCGTCGTCGTCCCCATGGCCGGCCGCGAACTGGAGAGCCCCGCCGCCGCGCGCGTCCTCGGCGAACTCGAGCGCCTCGAGCCCTCGCCGGCCGCGGTCTTCGTGCCGATCCGTGCCGAGCCCGACCGGGTCGAGCCGTTCCGGGAGTGGCTGGCCTCGTTTGCCCTGCCGTTCAGGCTCCTCTGGTGTAACGCACCCGGCATCGAGACGCTGTTTGCCGAGGCGGGGCTCGACGGCGGGTTCGGCAAGGGCCGCGACGTCTGGCTGGCGCTCGGTCCCGCCGCCGCGGCCGGCGACGCGGTCGTCGTCCACGACGCCGACGCCCGCAGCTACGAGGCCGAACACGTCCACCGCCTGCTCGCGCCGCTGCAACTGGGGTTCGACTTCGCGAAGGGGTACTACGCCCGCGTCGAGGACGAGCGGCTCTACGGGCGGCTCTTCCGGCTGTTTTACGCACCGCTCGTGCGGGCGCTGGCCGACGCCCACGACGCCCCGATCCTCGACTACCTCGGGGCGTTTCGCTACGCGCTGGCCGGCGAGTTCGCCGCGACGGCCTCGCTGGCCCGCCGCCTCCGCGCCCCGCGGGCATGGGGGCTCGAGGTCGGGACCCTCAGCGACGCTTTCGACGTCGCCGGGTTCGACCGCTCCGCGCAGGTCGATCTGGGCCGACACGTCCACGACCACCGCGCGGTCGCCGGCGATACCGGCCTCGAGGGGATGAGCCGGGAGGTGGCTGCGACGCTGCTGGGCGTCCTCGAGGAACACGGCGTCGAGCCCGCTTACGGGAGTCTGACCGAACGCTACCGGGCCGCCGGCGAGGAACTGATCGACCAGTATCGGGCCGACGCCGCCTTTAACGGCCTCGAGTACGAGCCCGCGGCCGAGCGGGACCAGCTCGCCCGCTACGCCGAGTCGATCGCACCGCCGGAAGCCGACACGCGGCTGCCACGCTGGACCGAAGCCCCGTTCGCGCCGGCCGACGTGCTGGCGGCGGCCCGCCCCTGGCGGGACCGCCGCACCGGCTCGCGCTCGCAAGACTAATCCTCTCACCGCTCCTTGCACACCGTATGGACGCGACCGCCGACGAACTGGCCGGCGTGGTCGATCTCTTCGGCGGGCTGACCCGCACGGAACTCGAGCGGGCGCTCGCCGAGGCCGCCTACCGCGCCGACGGGGGGTCGGTCGAGGCGGCGGCCCTCGAGACGGCGATCCGGGACGCCCTCGAGTCGTTCGCGCTCGTGCGGTACGAGCCCGACGGGGACGACGGTGGACCCGACGACGAGGCGCTGTTGGTCGCCGGCCCGACCGCCTTTCCGACGGTTCCGGAGGACGCCGAGGACGT
The DNA here is from genome assembly GCF_031165565.1 of Natrinema thermotolerans. NCBI lineage: Archaea > Methanobacteriati > Methanobacteriota > Halobacteria > Halobacteriales > Natrialbaceae > Natrinema > Natrinema thermotolerans. The sequence goes on from NZ_CP101873.1 coordinate 1,418,677, forward strand.
TCCGCACATCCTCGAGATCGACCGCCGACGACTCGACCGCGAGGCGCTTGGCGAGGCCGCCGGCGAACGGCTGCGCGAGGCCGTCGAAACGGCCGTCGAGGCGGAGAACGCCGAGCGGGCCCGGACCCTGATCGACGTCACCTACGATCTCGAGGCGTGGGCTCCGATCGATTGCACCGACGAACGTCGACGACTGGAGGAACGGCTCGAAGAATGACGGCCCGACTGACGCTCGAGCCGGTCGCGAGCTACGAGCCGACGGAGATCACCGATCAGGAGTTCGACGCGGCCGTCCTCGCGCCGATCGTCGACCGCGACGGCGAGGACCACCTCCTCTTTACCCGGCGGGCCGACCACCTCGGCGAACACCCCGGCCAGATGAGTTTCCCCGGCGGCGGGGCCGAACCCGTAGACGGGACGATCCTCGACACCGCGCTCCGGGAGGCCAACGAGGAGATCGGCCTCGAGCGAAGCGAGGCCGAGGTCGTCGGCCAACTCGACGACATCCGAACCGTCACCGAGTACGCAGTTACCCCCTTCGTCGCACACGTCCCCGACCGGGAGTACGTCCGCGATGAGAGCGAGGTCGCCGAGATCGTCGTCCTCCCGCTGTCGGGGCTGCTCGACCGCTCGAACTACGAGTACGAGCGCCGTTCACACCCCTACTACGGCGAGATCGTTATCCACTACTTCCACGTCGACGGCTACACCGTCTGGGGCGCGACCGGCCGGATTCTGGTGCAACTGCTCGAGCTGGCGACGGATTTCGAAGCACCGGAAAAGGTCGACCGGTCCGAGTTCTGAGACGGCGACCGGTGCTTAGAGCCCTTCGAGCGACCGGAGCTTCTGTTCGACGTCCGGCGGCGCGGCGCTGGGCCCGTCGCGCACGCGGTGGTCCGGAATCAACAACGGGGCGGGGTTCTCGTCGAGGGCGGTCCGGACGAGAATCAGGTCGTCGTCGTCCTCGTGGGATAGTCCCGAGGTCATCCGGGCGAGCGTCTCGACGGAGACCTGCTCGCCGTAGGGGACCGACTGGACGCTCTCGAGGACCGCCCGCCGGTCGGTCGGCATCGTCATCGCGACCTGGACGTCCTCGAAGGTGATCTCCTCGACGGTGTCGAGGTACTCGAAGATCCGGTCGAGGACGGGGTGGTCGTCCTCGGCGTCGTCGTCCGGAATCTCCGGGAACGAGACGCTCAGGACGCGTCCGCTCGCGGCACCGAGCTGGACGTGTCGATCGAGGTACGGCGATTCCCGCGCGTAGATTCCGGCCTCCGTAACGTCGTCCATACCCGCCCGTAGGCGAGCCGGGCTTGAATAGCCGCCGGTCCCGGACGTTCGGTGCCGGGACCGCGACACCGTGGTCGGTCAGACGCCGGTACGCGTCCAGTCCTCGTCGTCGCCGCTCCGTTCGAACCGAGCCCCCTGACCGCACTCGGGACAGCCGAACTGACGGTACTCGATCTCGCTGCCGAGCAGCGGGACCGTGGTTTCGGTCCCCTCGGCACGGAGTTCCATCTCGCGGCCACAGCGCGAGCAGGTCGGCGGATCCAGTGTGGGTTCGTTCTCGACGGACATACGGAACCCAGTCTAGAGTTAGCACGGGTCACACTTTAGCCGTTCGCTGCGACCGCCGGCCCCGTGAGGATGACGCAAGCCTTATGTACATATGAGTACGTCGATGTACAATAATGGACTCCGATACCGAACTCGCCCCGGCAGTCCGATCGATCCTCGAGGCCGCTCGGGCCCGGTCGGGCGGGGAGGGCGTCGTCGACGTCGATGCGCGCTCGCTTCCCGACGCGCTGGCGGCGGCCGAGGCCGACGGGCGGGTCCCAGTGATCGCGGAGGTGAAACCGACGAGTCCGACGGCCGCGGGGACCCGCGCCGACGACCCGGTCGAACTCGCGCAGGCGATGGTCGCGGGCGGCGCGGCGGCGATCTCGGTCCTCACGGAGCCGACCCACTTCGACGGGTCGCCCGAGGCGCTGACCCGGGTCCGCGAGGCCGTCGACGTCCCCGTGTTGCGCAAGGACTTCGTCCTCGAGGAGGACGGGATGGACGTCGTCGAGGCCGACCTGCTCCTGCTGATCGCGCGGTTCGTCGACGACCTCGAGGGGCTGGTCGCTGCGGCCCGCGAGCGGGGGTTCCAGCCGCTCGTGGAGGTCCACGACCGAGCGGAACTCGAGTGGGCCATCGATGCGGGCGCGGAGATCGTCGGCGTGAACAACCGGGATCTGGCGCGGCTCAAGGTGGAACTGGAAACCTTCGAGTCGGTCGCACCCGAGGTACCGGACGACGTGACGCTGATCGCCGAGAGCGGGATCTCGTCGCCGGCCGACGTGCGGCGGATGCGCGAGGCAGGTGCCGACGCCCTGTTGGTCGGCAGCGCGATCATGGACCACGGGACGGGCGACAGCGACGTCACCGAGAACACGCGGCGGCTCACGCGGGCGGAACCGACAGCGGGAGACTCCACATGAGCGACCACGACGACACTATTCAGACATGAGTACAGAACACGACCACGACGACGGCGACGCCGGACGGACGGGTACCTTCGGCGACTACGGCGGGCAGTACGTCCCCGAAGCGTTGATGCCGGCCTTACAGGAACTCGAGGACGCCTACGAGCGGTACGTCCTGGAAAACGAGGACGGCTTCATGGACGAGTTCCGCGAGCGGATGCACGATTTCGGCGGGCGGCCGACGCCGCTCCAGCGCGCGGACCGGCTGAGCGACCGCTACGACCGCGAGGTCTATCTCAAGCGTGAGGACCTGCTCCACGGCGGGGCCCACAAGCTCAACAACGCGCTCGGGCAGGTCCTGCTCGCGAAGTACATGGGCAAAGAGCGGATCATCGCCGAAACCGGCGCGGGCCAACACGGCACCGCGACGGCGATGGCCGCGGCCCACCTGGACATGCCCTGCGAGATCTACATGGGCCGAACTGACGTCAACCGCCAGCGTCCGAACGTCTACCGGATGCGGATGAACGGGGCCGAGGTCAACCCCGTCGAGGCCGGTAGCGCCACTCTGAAGGAGGCGATCAACGAGACGATGCGCGACTGGGCGACGACCGTCGAGCGGACCCACTACGTCATCGGCTCCGTGGTGGGCCCCCATCCGTTCCCGCAGATGGTCCGGGACTTCCAGGCGGTCATCGGGGACGAGATCCGCGAGCAGATCCGGGAGAAAGCGGGGCGACTGCCAGACAGCGTCGTCGCCTGCGCCGGCGGCGGCTCGAACACGATGGGCACCTTCCACGCGTTCGTGCCGGACTGCGCGGAGCCACGCTCCGCGGATGAATCGAGCGGCGAGGGAAGCGAGCCGCGAGAGCACGTCGACTTATACGCCGTCGAGGCCGGTGGCTCGAGCCTCGAGATCGACGAGGAAGAGGGGATGGCCCCCAACTCCGCGACGCTCTCGACCGGCACCGACGGCGTCCTCCACGGCGCGATGACGAAGCTCCTGCAGGCCGGCGACGGCCAGATCGTCGAATCCCACAGCGTCAGCGCGGGGCTTGACTACGCCGGCGTCGGGCCCGAACTCTCACATCTCGTCGAGACCGGGCGCGTGACGCCCGCGAACGTCGACGACGAGGCCGCGCTCAACGGCTTCCACCGACTCTCGCGGCTCGAGGGGATCATCCCCGCGCTCGAGTCGAGTCACGCGCTGGGGTATCTAGAGGAGTCCGCCGACGAACTCGGCGACCTCGTCGTCGTCAACGTCTCGGGACGTGGCGACAAGGACCTCGAGACCGTCCTCGAGGAGACCGAGAAACGGGATCTCGAGGCCGCACCGGACGTGGAGGTGTTCGACGGATGAGCGAGTACGACAGCGAAGTCGAGGCCGCCATCCGCGAGAACCACCCCGCGCTGATCACCTACATCACCGCGGGCGACCCCTCGCTGGCCGATACCAAGGACTACGTCGAAGCGCTCGATCGGGGCGGCTCGGACCTGATCGAACTCGGGCTGCCGTTCTCGGAGCCGATCGCAGAGGGTCGGACGATTCAGGACGCCATCAACCGCGCGCTGGCGGCCGGGACGACCCCCGAGGGCTTTTTCGAACTGGTCGACGACCTCGAGACCGAGGCGCCGCTGCTGGTGATGACCTACTACAACATGATCCTCCAGTACGGGGACAGCGAGGCGCCACGCGCCTCGGAAGAAGCGAGCGGGCAACGCCCGCGAGCCAAGCCGGACGTTCGTCCGTTCGTCGAACGGGCCGCCGAGGCCGGCCTCTCGGGGATCATCGTCCCCGACCTGCCCGCCGAGGAGGCCGAGCCGCTGCGACGGGCCTGCGACGACAACGGACTCGACCTCGTCTTCATCATCGCGCCGACGACCGAGGGCGAGCGCCTGGATCGAATCATGTCCCACGTGTCGGGCTTTGCCTACGTCCAGGCCCGACTCGGGACGACGGGTGCGCGCGAGAACGTCTCAGGCGCGACCCACGAGAGCCTCGAGCGCCTCTCCGAGTACGACGTTCCGAAGGCAGTCGGGTTCGGCGTCAGTAAGGGCGACCACGCCGCGGAGATCGTCGAGGCCGGGGCCGACGGCGTCATCGTCGGCAGCGCGCTGGTCGACATCGTAGCCTCGAGCGACACGCCCGAGGCGGCGGTGGACCGACTCGAGGCGAAGGCCCGCGAACTCAAGCGAGGCGCGCGCAGCGGCGCGGAAACCGTCACGATCGATCCGGAAGATGCACCGGAACCAGAACAGCCATAACCGCTAGCTTGCTACACTCCCGCAATGACTACAGGAATCGACGCACGACTCGATCGAATCGGGACGGACGACTCGTACGTGATCGTCCCAATGGACCACGGCATCACAATGGGTGCCGTCCAGGGACTGAAAGACATCGAATCGACGATCGACGGGGTAACCAGCGGCGGTGCCGACGCCGTCCTCACGCAGAAGGGGATCGCGCCCCGCGTTCACGAGAACAAGAACGGGAAGGGCTACATCGTCCATCTCAACGGCTCGACGACGATCGGGCCGGACGAGCAGGACAAGCGACTGACCGGCACCGTCGAGGAAGCGGTTCGGGTCGGTGCCGACGCCGTCTCCTTCCACATCAACGTCGGCTCGAATCACGAGCCCGATCAGATCAACCAGCTCTCGGAGGTCACCGAGCGGGCCCGTCAGCTCGGGATGCCGGTCCTGGCGATGGCCTACGCCCGCGGCCCCGGCGTCGACTCGACGGACCCCGAAGCGCTGGGACACGCGGTTCGCCTCGCCGAGGAACTCGGTGCTGATATCGTCAAGACGGGATACAGCGGCGACGCCGAGAGCTTCCAGCACGTCGTCGAATCGACGCGACTGCCGGTCATCATCGCCGGCGGCTCGAAGGGGAGCGACCGCGAGACGATCGAGATGGTCCGCGGCACGATGGACGCCGGCGGCGCTGGCATCTCCATGGGTCGCTCGATTTTCCAGCACGAGGACCCCGAAGCCATCGCCCGGGCCGTCGCGGGCGTCGTCCACGACGATCTCTCGGTCGACGACGCACTGGCCGAAGCGGGGCTGGCGCTCGAGGCCTGATTCTCGACTCCCGTTCGCTCCGTTGGTCGACGCCGTCCGGTTGCCGGCTCAGTGACAGTGCGTGTTCAGATGCACGTCCCGGTCGGCATAGCGCGGACTCAGTTCGACGGTGGCGTGATCGACGCCGTGGCCGGCGAGTTCGTCGTGGGCCCGCCCGACGACGGCCTCCGCCTCGGCCATCGTCTCGACGCCGGTTTCGACGTGGACCGTTGCGACCGTAATTTGACTGCAGATCTGCCACGCGTGGACATCGTCGACGCGGTCGACGCCGTCGATTGCCTCGAGGTGGGCCCGAATCTCACCGAGATCCAGCGGCGTCTCGAGGAAGAAGATCGCGCCGCTGCCTCGCAGGACCCGGACCGCCGACCACGCGACCACGGCCGCGATCAACCCCGCGGTAATGGGGTCGACGACGCGGATCCCGGTGACTTCGATCACGAGGACGGAGACGATGACGGCGATCGAGCCGCCGGCGTCGCCGAGCAAGTGATAGAACGCCCCCCTTTCGTTGAGGCTCATCGCGTCGTCGTGGAGGATGAAGACCGAGCCGACGTTGACCAACAGGCCGCCGACGGCGATGGCGATCGTCGGGCCGGTCCCGATGGCAACCGGTTCGAGGAAGCGCTGATACGATTCCCAGAGGATGAATCCGACCATCGGGAGGAGGAGCAGGCCGTTCAGGAAGGCCGCGAACGGCTCGAGGCGGTGGAGGCCGTAAGACCAGCGCTCGTCGTCGCCGTACCCCTCGGCGACGCGGGCGGCGGCGAAAGCCATCACGTACGCCAGCGCGTCGAACAGCATGTGGACGGCGTCGCTGATGAGCGCGACGGAGCCGAAGGCCAGCCCGCCAGCGAGTTCGACGAGGAAGCCGACGACGTTGATCACCGAGACGGCGGCGAGTTTTCGGCTGCTCGTGGTGTCGTCACCGTGGCCGTGATCGTGGTCGTGACCCGCGTGTGAACTCGAGTCACGAGCGCGGGTCGACTCGTTGTGACCCATCGTGGATCGATCTCGCGGGCGGAGACTTATTAAATCGGCTGCTACAAAACGGCGTTTCTACAGCAATCAGTAGCAAAGATCTCCGAGAGATTTAATACTCGGCCGTGACCGATCGCTCTCCGGCGAGCCCGGTCTCAGCTACCGTGCCAAGAGTTACCCCGGCAACCGTCGTAGTCCGCGTCCGTGTCGGAACCGACGCTCACGACACGGCCCGTCGCACGGAGCGCAACGGGCCACTGTACGGAACTCCTGTACGACGACGGCACGAACGACGACGTGCTGGTCTGTGCGGCCCACGGCGGCGGGGTCGAACCCGGCACTGGAGGGCAGGCTCTCGAACTCGCGACCCGGTTGTCCGACGCGAGCTGTTGGGCGTGTCTCGGCTACGACGAGGACGACGCGTTCGAGGCGTGGCATCCGCCCTCGTCGGCCATCGACCCGGCCGACTACCCGCTGTTGTCGGCGATCGCCGACCGCGGCTTCGAGACCGTCATCAGCCTCCACGGGCTCGCCGACGATCGGGTCGTCGTCGGCGGCGGGGTCGATGCCGCGATCAAGCGACGCGTGTGCCACCGCCTCGAGCGCGTTGTCTCCACCCCAGTCGAGGCGGTGTCGGACGGTCCCTACGCCGGCGTCAGTCCGAACAACTTCGTCAACTGGCTCGCCGACGGGGACCGGGGCGGGCTCCAGCTCGAGCAGGGGCCCGTGGTCCGCGACGGCGAGCGCGAGGCGGTCATCGACGCGCTCGAGACCGTCATCGAAAACGGCGGCTGCCGGCCGGTCTGAGTCGGGCGTGTCGCGTCAGCCGTCGAGTCCGAGCGGGTCCGCGGCGACGAGGTCGTCGACGACCGCACCGGCGGCGCGGGCGGCGTTGTCGATCGCCAGCTCGCGGCTCGCATCGGTGCCGTCGAAGCTCTCGGCGGCCGACTGACCGGGGGCCGGCCGGTCGTAGTTGGCCACCGCCCGCACGCTCAGGTAGCGCTCGAGCCGGTCGAACCGCTCGAGGGCGGTCGCCGTCGCTGCATCCTCCATCTGGGTCGCGAGGAACGGAGCGACGCCGTACGCCTCACAGAGCCACGCGACCTCGCGGGCGCGCTCGCGACCGTGCCAGAACTCGTCGCCGCAGACGCTGGTCCCTGTCTCGACGGTCGGGCCCGCCGCCGGCGCGTCGGGATACTGCCGCTGGGACGCCCGGACGGCGGCGTCCGATCGCAGGTCGACGCTCGCGGCGACCGACTGCGCGCGCTCGACGAGTCGCGGCTCGAGGCGGTGGACGTAGTCGCGGGGCCGATACGCGAGGAGATCGAGCCGGTCCGCCGGGTCGTCGGCCGCGGGGCTCGCATCGGCGTCCCCGCGGTCCCAGCGGTGTTTGCGGTCCCAGTCGACGATCGCGTCGGCGACGACGACCGAGCCGAGCGCGGTCCGGGCGGGCGGGCCGCCGGCGATCCCCGTCGAGACGACGTAGGCCGACGAGAGGTCGACGCCGGGGGCCGCAAGCAGGGCGGTGACGGTCGTCGCGGCGTCGCTCTTGCCGATCCCGGTCGTCGTGACGGCGACGCCGTCCTCGGCCACGTACAGCGGCGTGTCCGTCCCCGGGACCGCCACGGCGTCGGTGATCTCGGCGCGCTCGAGCCACGGACGACGTTCGGTAAGCGGCGGGTCGGCGACGGCCGGCAGCACGAGCGCGGACGGTCGGACGGGTGTGTCGGGGTCGGGGGTACGGGGCGTCGGGAGATCGCGGTCGCTCATTTGGTTCGACTCGGTTCCGGCGGCGCAAGTATCCCGCCGTTCCGGAAGGATTTCGGCCTCGCCGTTCCTCGATCGGTCCGTGACCGACGACGCGGATCTCACGCTCGCCGACGAGATCCTCGCCCGCGCGCGGATCCACGCCCGCGTGGTCGTCGACGAGTACGACCTGCCGGTCGCGCTCGAGGCACTCGAGTGGGCGGTCTCGACGCGGGCCAAACGGCGGGCGGGCGCGTGTCGATGGGACGCAGAGACCGAAACGGCGACGATCGTACTGGCGCGGCGGGCCTACGAGGCCTACGAGTGGCCCGCCTTCGCGGAGATCGTCAGGCACGAACTCGTCCACGCCTGGGAGTTCCAGCAGTTCGGCGAGTCTGGTCACGGGCCGCGGTTTCGCGAGCGGGCCGCCGCGCTCGAGGCGCCACGGCACTGCGAGGAGTTCGCCGACCCGCGCTACGTCCTGCGGTGTCTCGAGCCGGAGTGTGACTGGCACGCGAAGCGCCATCGGGCATCGAAGCCGGTCAAATCGCCCGGCGGCTACCAGTGTGGGGCCTGCGGTGGGTCCTACGAGGTCGAACACGTCGCCAGCGGTCGGACGTGGACGACCGCCGGCGGCTACGGCGGCGCGAAAGCGGCGCTGAGCGAGGAGTGGTAGGAGGGCCGCTCGAGCGGGGAACCGAACCGGTGCGAGCGCGGAAGGCTTATTCGACTCACACTACCTGTTTCGAGTATGGGAATACTCGATCTCATGCTGGGCAGTCCGGGCGAGGGCGAACAGGGCGTCGCGGCCAAGTCGTACACGCTGCCGAAAGAGACCCACGAGTTCGTCTACCCCGTCGCGGTCCGGCGCGCGGAGGTCGAGGCCTTCGCGGAGCTACTTGCGGCCGAGGCCGACGCCCCGGCGCTCGAGGGCGGCACCGAGGACGTCCAGGCGGTTCTCGACGGGATGATCGAAGAGGGCGCGGTCGACGCCGAAGAACTGACCGAACGGATGCAGGGGCCCCGCGGCGAGGTCGAGCCCGTGATCGATGACTGGCAGGCGCGACTCGAGGGCGACATCGGCGTGGTCTACGCCCGGCCGGGCACCTACGAGAACCTGCTGGCGTTCGTGAAGTTCTGTAAACGACGCGACGACGATACGAGCGACGAGTTCACCGTTCCGGAGAACTTCGCCGACGCGGCCGCCCTGCTCAAGCGCCTCGAGACGGGGACCGACACCCAGTACCGGGCCGTGATCCATACTGACCTCCTGCCCGACGAGTAGCGGTCAGACGATCGTGTCAAAGGCCTCGAGCGAGGCGAGTTCGTAGGTCGGCTCGTGATCGCGCGGACCGTCGGCGTCGGTCGCCAGCCACGCCGAGTCCAGCCCCATCGCGTTGGCGCCGGCGATATCGGCATGGAGGGAGTCGCCGACGTGGATCGCCGCGTCCGGTCCGACGTCGAGTTCGGCCAGCGCGCGTTCGAAGGGGGCCGCGTGCGGTTTCGGGTGGATCCCAGCACTTGGCTCCGTGAAGACACGGACGTCGAACGCGTCCGCAATGTCCAGCGCCCGCAGTTTCCGCGTTTGTGTCTCCCGACCGCCGTTCGTGATGAGTCCGACCCGACCCCGTTCGCGGGCGGACTCGAGGGCCGCCTTCGCGCCCGGGCGGAACTCGACGGCGGTCGGATCCCGCGCCGCGAGGTACTCGGCGGCGAGTCGCGGGGCGACGGTAGTGTCGACGCCCGCTCGCGTCGCCACTTCGGTAAAGAGGTTGTCGTAGAACTCACGGTCGGTCTCGGCGGTCGGCAGGTCCGGGACCGCAGCGCGCAGGTCCGCCGGCGTACAGAACGGCTCGCGGCCAGCCCGCCGGCAGGCCGACTCGAGCAGGGCCTCGGCGTCCTGCGTCGAGGTACAGAGGGTGTGATCGAGATCGAAACAGATCGCGTCGTAGGCGGCCATTCGAGTGCATGTAGGGGCTGGGGCGTTCTGAACGTTTCGCCGACTATCGTCTCGTGTGTGAACCGGTTCAGCGGCGACTGTAGATCGCGTCTCTGCGAACCGTCTCGGTACCGCGAATACGTTCTGAAAGCCCCGACCGCGCTCGCGGGCTGCGACTCGCTGCGCGCTTCGCTCACCCCGTTCGCTCCAGTGCTTCCGTCGTCTCGCCTCGCGACCCCGGTCGCCCCTTTCAGTCCCACCCGAACGGTGGGGAGGTCGGGAGCCGAAACGCAGCGATCGTCGAGGGTTCGACTCGAGCCTACCGTCGATCCGTAGCAGTTATTTTTACTGACGAGTCCCACACCGTATGGATGTCGTCAAGCGAGTCCACGTCGTCCCGCTGGGCTACGAGTTCGACCGGATCCTCGAACCGATCCGGGACCAGCGGGCGGATCTGGTCTACCTGCTCGAGGACGAGGGGGGCGACGGGCGGCGACCGAGCGGGACGGACCGCGGCGTCGAGGAGCGAAACGCGACGGCGACGGCCGACTATCACGAGGAACTCCGCGCGGAACTTGAGGCGATCGTCCCCGAGGTCCGGACCCGAGAGTGTGACCTGACGGACGTCTACGCCGTCCTCGGGGACGTGACGACGATCGCAGATGTCCACGCCGAGGACCAGGTGTACGTCAACGTCTCCGGCGCGGGGACGATCCCGGCGATCGGCGCGACCATCGCGTGTATGGACGTCTCGACGGACGCTCACGCCTACTACGTCGAGCCCGCCGAGTACGCCCACGACGGAACAACCGAGCCGGTCTCGTTCGGCCTCGACGAAATCGAGGAGATCCCGACCTACCCCATCGAGTCGCCGACCCGCGACCAGGTCGCGATCATGGAGTTCCTCGCCGAGCCGAGCGCGTGGGAGGGCTTTCACGACGACCGGACCGCTCCACCGAAGAAGAAAGACCTCATCGAGTACGCACGGGATCGGGAACTCGCGTTCATGGCCGATCGACGCTCGCCCGACGAGCGGGCCGGCGAGGACAAGGGGGCCTTCCGCGTCCTCGACAGTCACGTCCTCGAGCCCCTCTCGGAGGACGGCTACGTCACGATCGAGTCGGTCGGCCGCCGCCGTGTCGTCGAACTAACCGAGCGCGGCGAGAACGCCTACCGGGCGTTCCGGCACAAGCTCATGGACGAGGGCGGCGATCGACGGTAGTCGGAGGGAGGGGGCGTCAGCGGGGGTCGGGGGCGGTTCAGTTCTCGTCGGTTTCGCCGTCGTCCTCGTGGACGAGCGCGTACAGCCGCGGCCCCAGCCGGGCGAACGCGAGATCAGCCTCGAGGCGCTCGACGTGGGCCCGCAGCGCCGCCGGATCGAGTCCCGGGTGTTCGTAGTCGGTGCTGGGGTCGAGATGCCAGCGCGCGCGAGCGAGGAGGGCGGGCGCGGCGTGGGCGAGGCGCGAACCCGGAAGCTCGGGGCCAGCGTTACGGTCGCGTTCGACGGCGGTCTGGACCTCTCGGGCCACGAGAAGCGCGCGACGCAGCGAGCGGATCTCGTCGGCGTCGGCGGGCGACCCGAGATGCGATGCCAGCAACTCATCGGCGGCGACGACCCGCTCCGGGTCGACATCGAACGCGGCGGCGATCTCGTCGCGATCGGGTTCGCCGGCGTCGGTCCGGCGGGCGGCGAGTCGAACCGCGCCGAGGACGGCGGCGGTCCGATCGTACGCCAGCGTCGCCAGCTCGCCGGCGTGGTCGAACGCCGCGCGGGCGACCGCGATAGCAGAGTCCACCTCGAGTCGGCGGACGGCACAGTCGATCGACGGTGCGGCTTCGGCCTCGAGGTGTCGCTGACCCATACTCGAACGCTCTCCCGGACATGTATTATCAGCTATCCTGAAAGTATTGTTACTATCATTACTATCGCAGGTGTCGAGGTAATTGGTACGAAACAGAATATCATCACGGCGAATCGATCGCGAGCGGTCGAGTCGGCGGGGAATCACCGACCGAACCGACGCCCCTGCCCGATCCGCCACGTTCAAGCCGGTTCCCTTCGAGAGTCGATTCATGACGCGAGCTGTCTGGGTGAAAGCCGACGATGCCGTCGGCGACTGGGACGACCGCCGGGCGCGGATCACCGCCGCGCTCGAGGCGGGTGCAGACTGGGTACTGGTCGACGAGGACGACGTGGAGCGCGTCCGCGAACTCGGCGAGATCAACGTCGCGGCGTTTCGGACCGACGGGGACGTGACGCTGGTCGACGACATCGATGACGCCGAAGCCGACGACGGCGATACGGACGAGTCGGCCGCATCGCAGGCGGACGCGATCGTCGTCGGCAAGAACGGCGAGGGCGACGCGACGATCGACCTGCCGGAGGACTTCGCGGGCTCGGCCGACCTCTCGACGCTGCGCCGGGACGGCGACTTCCAGCGGGGTGCATACGTCCGCATCCTCGGCAAGGAGTACGAACGGTTCGCCGAGACCGCCGCCGAGGAGGCCGACCACACCATCGTCGTCGGCGAGGACTGGACGATCATCCCCCTCGAGAACCTGATCGCCCGGATCGGCGAGGAGACGAACCTGATCGCGGGCGTCACCAGCGCCGAGGAGGCCAAGACGGCCTTCGAGACGCTCGAGATCGGCTCCGACGCCGTCCTGCTGGATTCGGACGATCCCGACGAGATCCGCGAGACCGTCGAGGTCCGCGACGAGGCCGCCCGTGAGAGCCTCGATCTGACCACCGCCGAAGTCCTCGAGGTCGAACGGGCCGGCAGCGCGGACCGGGTCTGTATCGATACCGGCAGCCTGCTCGAACACGACGAGGGGATGCTCGTCGGCTCGATGAGCCGCGGGCTGGTCTTCGTCCACGCCGAGACGGCCGAATCGCCCTACGTCGCCTCGCGGCCGTTCCGGGTCAACGCCGGCGCGGTCCACGCCTACGTTCGCACGCCCGACGGCGGGACGAAGTACCTCTCGGAACTGCAAAGCGGCGACGAGGTCCAGGTCGTCGACACCGACGGCAACACCCGCGAGGCCATCGTCGGCCGGGTCAAGATCGAACAGCGACCGATGTTCCGGATCGCCCTCGAGACCGCTGAGGGCGACCGCGTCGAGACCCTGCTCCAGAACGCCGAGACGATCAAGGTCGCCGCCGACGAGGGCCGCAAGGCAGTAACCGACCTCGAGGCCGGCGACGAGATCCTGCTGTACTACGAGGACACGGCCCGACACTTCGGCGAGGCCGTCGAGGAGAGTATCATCGAAAAATAGCGGGTTTCCTCGACCCGTCGGTTCGCCCTCATAGTTAATTGGTAACATAGGGCACGAAGATGTCACGGCGGATCGAACGCCGCCGATCGACCCACGGAAACCCGGACTATCATCGGACCTGATATCGACTCGGCCGCTAACGGATCGTTTTTCGATCGCGTCACGGAAACGGTATACACTATCTATGGTAGCTGGCCCCACACCAATAACACGCTATGAGCGTCACTCGAGAGAAAGTCAGCGCGGTCGAACCGCCGGCGTTCGCGGTGACGCTGCGAAACGCCGGACTGGCGGGGGCCGGCGGTGCCGGGTTCCCGACCTACGCCAAGTGGGACCGGCTCGAGGAGGTCGATTCGCTGCTGGTCAACCACCAGGAGAGCGAGCCCAACTACTACATGGACAAGTGGCTGGGTCGCGAGCGGGCCGACGAACTGGCGGCGCTGTTCGACGGCCTGCTCGATCGAGCGTTCGATCGGATCGTCGTCGCCGCCAAGCGGACCGACCGCGAGGCATGGCTGGGCGACCTCGAGGCGGCGACCGAGGCGACGGTCTACGAGCCCGGCGACCTGCCGATCGACGGGACCGAAACGGGCGTCGTGATCGCCTACACCGCCGACAAATACGAGTTCGGCATGGAGACCGTCCTCATGCGGATCGTTGCGGGCGTCGTCATGGCGGGCGACGAACTGCCCATGGACCACGGCTGGATCGTCCAGAACACCGAAACGCTCGCGAACGTCGCTCGAGCGCTGGTCGACGGCGAGCCGATGACCGAGAAGTTCGTCCACGTCGACGGCCGCGTCCCCACTCACCGGTTCCTCCGGGTCCCGGTCGGGACGCCCGCGACCGACCTCCTCGAGGCCGCGGGGAGAGCCGACGAGTTGGGGGCAAACGAGGTCGTCCTCGACGGTGGGCCGGGCTGGTGCTTCGAAATCGAGCGCCCGCCGGACGAGTTCGGCGTCCGAAAGCGGACGAACTGTCTGCTCGTCATGGCGGACTCGGTCGTCGAGGAGAACCGCCTCGGGAGCGGCGGCCGGATCAACGTCCTCGCGTCGGCGGCCTGGTCGGAATCGAGCCACGAGACGGCCCCGACGGCCCGGCTCGAGCCGGAACGCGTCGTCGTACCGTTGCTGACGAACCCCGCCTTCGAGGGTGTGGTGACGCCCAGCGAGCCGATCGTTCGGGCCGGCGACGAGGTCGAACCGGGCGAGCTGATCGCCCGTCCGGGCGACGGGATCAGCACCGCCCAGCACGCCCCGATCGACGGCACGGTTACCGGCGTCGCGGATCGGTCCGTGACGATCGAGCGCGACGAGGCGTCGGCGGCCGGAACGGCCGGCGCGGAGCCGGCCGATCCACACCGGATCTACTGGTCCTGGTGTCGCGAGTGCGGCCGGTACCTTCCGGAGCCACAGCTCGAGGCGGTCAGTCCAACCGAGTTCGTCTGTAGCCAGTGTCGTTGACGCTATCGAACGCAGGGGCGAACGACCGTCGATCGAACCCACGCCGCGGGGTTCCGTCGATCGACGATGACCCGCTCGTTGCCGTCCCGGTAGCTCGCGTACCGTTCGCGTTCGATGTCGGCCGTCCCACTGTCGTCGGTACGTCGTGTTCCGTCACTTCGCATTCGAAGTCACTCCCGCCGGCCCGCGGGGCCGACGACGATGGCCGTGGTATCCGACGCGGAGACAAAAGGGCTCCGTGGAAGTACTACTAGCGTGGGTATATGCCGCCGACAGTGATCGGTCGGATCGGTCCGAACGAGGGGGCGTCAGGAGTGGGTCGGCTCTTCGTCGGCGGCGGGCTCGAGCCGGGTCGTACACCAGTGACAGAACTCGAGGTCCTCGTCGACTTCCTTCCCGCATTCGGGACAGGTCGCGCCGTCCCCGCCGGTATCGCTGCCCGGAGGGAACCCGAGTGCGCGGAAGGTCGCGTCGATCGCGGCGAAGAGACCGATAAACGAGAGCAGGAACTGGGTCATCGCGTCGGTCTCCTCGGCCATGATGTCCGCGTACGCGTTGATATCGCCGACGCTCGTCATCGGCCCAGCGGCGGTGAGCTGTTCGATCGGCAGGAAGATCGCACTCGCCGAGATGAAGAGGCCGGCGAAGACGGCGGCGCGAAGCCAGTCCCGGATCACGAGATGGCCCGCACCCGGCAGGAGTATCGAGAGGCCGGCCGCGAGAAGCGCACGGAACCATGTCATTGTGTGTTGGGGTCGTAGGGGACCCCGACCCTTAACATTCCGATTTCGCTCGTTTTCACTCGAGCCGACCGACCAGCTCCGCGAGCGTCTCGAGGTCGTACTGCCCGGGCGCAGTCGCCTCTGCGGGATCGACGGGTGCATAACCGATCTTCGACCCATAGACCGGCGCGACGGCACGCGTGTGGCTCCCGACCTCGCCCATCGCCATCGTCGCGACGGCGTCCCCGTGGGCGGTCAGTTGCTCGGTCGCCGACAGCAGCGCCAGGGTGTCCGCCGTCGACTCCGCGGTCACTGCCAGCTTCGCGACGTCGGCGTACTTGCCCGCTTCGGTCAGCGTCCGTACCAACTCCGTGCGGGGTGGCGTCCCCTCGAAATCGTGGGCCGAGGCGACGATCGAGACGTCGCGGTCGCGGGCCGTCTCGAGCAGCCCCTCGGCCCCACCCTCGAGGATCGACGCGAGTTCGACGTCGATCGCGTCGACGCCCGCGAGCGCGGTCGCTTCGGCAAGCGTCTCGAGTCGGTCCTCGTCGGTTCCGGCCCACTCGCCGCCTTCCCACGCGGCGCGGTTGGTCGCGAGGATCGGGAGGTCGCCGTCATAGGCCTCGAGGGCGGCGAGGGGGTCGTCGGCCAGATCCATCCGGAACTCGATCGCGTCGGCGTGGTCACGGGCCGCGGGCTCGTCGGCGAGGTCGGCCGTCGACGCCGCGAGAACGAACGAATCGAATCGAAGGCTCATTGCTACGCAGTGCGGACGAGAGCGGGGAAAACGGTATCGTTTCGGCGAACGTCGCCGCGAGTTAGGCCAGGCCGATAGTCTCCTCGGCCTCGAGGAGTTCGTGGTAGCGGTTCCGAATCGTGACTTCGGAGATGTCGGCGACATCGGAGACGGCGGCCTGCGTGGTCTTCTCGTTGGTCAGGAGTGCGGCGGCATAGACTGCTGCCGCGGCGAGGCCGACCGGCGACTTACCGCTGTGGACGCCCTTCTCCTTGGCGTTCTGGAGCAGGCTCCGCGCGCGGTGTTCGGCTTCGTCGGAGAGTTCCAGTCCGGAAGCAAAGCGGGGCACGTAGCTCTCGGGATCGGCCGGCTGGACCTCGAGGCCGAGTTCCCGAACCACGTAGCGGTAGGTGCGTGCGATCTCGTTTTTCTCGACGCGGGAGACGTCGGCGATCTCGTCGAGACTTCGGGGGACGCCGGCCTGCCGGGCGGCGGCGTAGACACAGGCCGTCGAGACGCCCTCGATCGAGCGACCGGGGAGCAGGTCCTCGTCGAGTGCACGTCGGTAGATGACCGACGCCGTCTCGCGGACGTTCGTCGGGAGGCCGAGTGCAGACGCCATGCGGTCGATCTCGCCGAGGGCCTGTTTCAGGTTGCGCTCCTTGGAGTCACGAGTTCGGAAGCGCTCGTTCCACTTGCGCAGGCGCTGCATCTTCTCGCGCTGGCGCGAGCCAAGCGAGTTGCCGTAGGCGTCTTTGTTGCGCCAGTCGATGTTCGTCGAGAGCCCCTTGTCGTGCATCGTGTTCGTCGTGGGCGCACCCACGCGGGACTTCTCGTTCTTCTCGGCGGCGTCGAACGCGCGCCACTCGGGACCGCGGTCGACGGAGTCCTCCTCGACGACCAGTCCACAGTCCTCACAGACCGTTTCGCCGTGTTCGTCGTCGACGACGAGATTGCCCGCACACTCCGGACAGACGAGATCCTCCTCTTCCGTTTCGGTTTCCGTTTCGTTCGTTTCGGGTTCGCTACGTCGTACTCTCGTGTTCGATGGTGCGTTAGTCATATCGCGAATGCTCCCGGCCGAACCGATCGTAAAAGCCCGGGCGGAGTCGTTACCTCCCACGTTCAGACACTCGAGGGTTAAGGGTTTCGAAATCCCAACCGCACATCCCCCGAAAACGGGTAATTCGGGCAAAAGAGCATGATAGATAGGCGGAGTAAAACTGCGAACGCGAGCGGAAACACAGCCCCCAAATCGGCCCCGCTCGAACGGCCGATATGGAGATCGCAGTCGGGAGTACGAACCCGGTCAAGATCGACGCGGTCGAACGGACCGTCGAGCGAGACGAAGCGACCGTCCGCCCGGTCGCCGTCGACTCCGGCGTGAGCGAACAGCCCCGATCGGTCGCGGAGACGGTCACGGGTGCGGAGAACCGTGCCCGACGGGCGCTCGAGGCGACCGGGGCCGACTACGGCGTCGGCCTCGAGGGCGGGGTCGCGCGACTCGAGGGAACACCGGGCCTCTCGCTGATCATGTGGGGCGCGGTCACCGACGGCGATCGATTGGAACGTGGTGCCGGTCCGACGATCCGCCTTCCGGACGACGTCGCGGCGCGACTCGAGGACGGCCGGGAGTTGGGGCCGGTGATGGACGAACTGCTCGGCACCGAGGGACTCGCCGAAGGGGCAGGCGCGGTCGGCGTCTTCACGGATCGGCTCACCGACCGGACGGCGGCGCTCGGGCAGGCGGTTGCATGTTCGTTTGGCCCGTTCCTAACGAACTATTACGACGCCGACAGCTGACCGTCACCGGCACCGACTCGCCGGTTTCACGGCCCGACAGCCGGGCGATTCCGCCGATCGGAAACGGACACGTACAGATGACAGTCGCCAGCAAATATATATTAACCTCGTGTACCAACGAAAGCTTTCGACGGCAGTATACATCGATTACCGACCACAAAAATCGCAGGACGGCGGCGGGTTAACTGCACGTACCAAACCCCCTAAGGGTGTACCTGCCATCCCATCGTGTATGAGCACTGCAATGGCCCCCGACCTCACGAGCAAACAGCGCCGGATTCTGGAGTACCTTCGGAACAACGCGGCGACGAAGACGTACTTCAAATCCCGTCTGATCGGCCAGGAACTCGGGATGACGGCCAAGGAGGTCGGCTCGAACATTACAGCGCTCCAGGAGGGCGACTACGACGTCGAGATCGAAAAGTGGGGGTACTCCTCGAGTACCACCTGGAAGGTCGACATCTGAGACGGAACCGACCAAGGGGCTCATTTCGCTGCCGTTTGTCGATCGTTTCACGAGCCCCGCGGCTGCCGAACCCTCTTTTCGCTCGCTCCCCTAGCAGCACCGAATGACGACGACGGTACTGTTCGACATGGACGGGATCGTTCTCGAGGGACCGCGCACCGACCCGCAGGTGTACGCCGACGCCGCTGACGCGGCCGTAGCCGATCTCGAGGTCGATCCGTCGCCGGCACAGCGCGAGGACTTCAGGCGACACGACGCCGAGCGGATCAGGACCCACTGCGAGGAGTTGGGGGTCGATCCCGACCGTTTCTGGGAGTTGAAAGAGCGCTACGCCTCGCGGGGCACCCACGATCGGCTCCGTGCCGGCGAGCGTGGGATCTACGACGACGTCGCGACGATCCGGGACCTCGCCGACCGGACGACGGTGGGGCTCGTAACCAACAACCGTCACGAGACCGCCGCGTTCGTCGCCGACTACGTCGGGATCGACTTCGACGTCGTCCGCGGACGGGACCCCACGTTCGAGGGGTACGAGCGGCGCAAGCCCGACCCCGACTACATCGAGGACGCGCTGGCCACCCTCGGGGTCGCGGAAGGTGTCTACGTCGGCGACTCCCACAAAGACGTCGCCGCGGGGCAGGCAGCGGGCCTCGAGACGGTCTACGTGCGACGGGACCACAACCGCGATCACGAACGGCCGCCGAACGCGACCGTCGAACTCGAGGGATTGACGGGGCTCCCGGCGGCGCTCGAGTCGCTGTAAGAACGAATTATTCGGCGTCGTCGCCCTGATACGCTAGATAGCCGTCGGCGTTCCGGGCCAGCGTCCGCGCCCGGTCGCCGAAGGAGTCGGCGTGGCGAACGACCAGCACCAGCACCGTCTCGGGGCGTTCGACGGCGTAGCCGTCCGCCCGCGAGAGCAGGCCCGCCTCCTCGAGTTCGCCGGCGTACTTGCTGACCGTGGGTGCGGAGACCTCGAGTGCGTCCGCGAGATCGGCGGCCGTCGCCGACGGCGTCAAGAGGAGTTCGATCAGCATACCACGTGGGGTCTCCCGCCGAAGGTAGCCAAGCGCCCGCTTTTCGAACTCGTCGAACCGGCCGGCGGTGACGTAGCGCTTGTAGTCGCCGTCGCGGTAGCGTTCGATCGCGCCGGCGTCCTCGAGCCGGCGGAGGTGGTGTTGGGTCTCGCCGGTCCCCAGCTGGAGGTCGTCGCGGATCTTCGAGAAGTGGGCACCGGGCGTCGTCGAGAGATAGCCCGCGATCGCGTCGCGCGCGTCGCTTTCGCCCGTTTCAGCCGCCGCTGTGTCGGCGCGACCGACGAGCGGGGAGGCAGCACCGAGGGCAGCGAATCGGCGCAGGGTCGCTCGTTTCTCGTCGTCGACCCCGTCGGGCTTCGTCATGTCTATCTACGGTCCACAACGGTTCGACCCGTAAAACAGGTTTCGCTCCGTCCTGTTTTCCGATAGTGACCGGTTACTGGACGGCTGCGTCGGCAAAAGAGCGCGGGGCGGGCCGATCAGTCGCTGGACGAGGGGTCGTCGCCGGCCTCGTCGCTCGGCACGCCGGTCCCACCGTCGGTCTGGCCCTGGAAGTCCTGATCCATCTGTTCGATGACCTCGTCGGGATCCGAGATATCCGCCGTGTCCTGGCCTTCCTTGATCGCCTGGGCCTCCTGTTCCATCGCCTCGACGTCCATCTCGGCCTCCTGGTCGATCTCGCCGATGATCTCGGCGATGTCGTCCAGGCCGATCAGTTCGCGCGTCTCGTCGTCGAACTCGCGGCTCTCGAGTTCCTGACCGTCCGCCTCGACGTCGCTGCCCGAGAGATGCTTGCCGTAGCGCCCGACCAGCGAGGTGAGTTCCTGGGGCATGACGAACGTCGTCGACTCGCCCTGGCCGATCTCGCCGAGCGTCTCCATTCCTTTGTCGATGATGGCGCGCTCGCCCATCGATTCGGCCGAGCGGGCTCGCAGCACGGTCGAAATGGAGTCACCCTGTGCCTCCAGGATCTGGCTCTGCTTTTCACCCTGGGCGCGGATGATCTCGCTCTGTTTGTCACCTTCGGCCTTCTCGACGGCACTGCGGCGTTCACCCTGTGCCTCGAGGATCATGGCACGGCGTTTCCGTTCGGCGGAGGTCTGTTGCTCCATCGCGCGCTGGACGTCCTTCGAGGGGTTGACCTCGCGGACCTCGACCGATTCGACGCGGATCCCCCACTCGTCGGTGGGTTCGTCGAGTTCCTGGCGGATGCGGGCGTTGATCTCCTGGCGCTTGTTCAGCGTGTCGTCGAGTTCCATGTCACCCAGCACGGCACGCAGCGTCGTCTGGGCGAGGTTCGAGACGGCCCGTTTGTAGTCGTCGACCTGCAGGAACGCCTTCTTGGCGTCCATCACCTTGATGTAGACGACGGCGTCGGCGGTCACGGGCGAGTTGTCGCGCGTGATCGCTTCCTGCCGGGGCACGTCCAGCGTCTGGGTTCGCATGTCGAACGCGTACGTGTTCGAGACGAACGGCGGGACGAAGTTGATCCCCGGCTCGAGCAGTTTTCGGTACTCACCGAAGACGGTTAGCGCGCGTTTCTCGTAGGCGTCGACGATCTCGATCGCGCTCAGCAGCGCGGCGATCACGAGGACGAGCAAGAGGGCTCCGACGAGTAGCAGGGCCCCACCGAGGGCCTGCATCGGAATGAGTTGGACCACCATATCCCCGACTTACGGCGGTGGGGGGAAAAGCGTTCCCTTGTTTCGTCGACATGTCTGCCCCGATCGGGACCTCACCGTTCCGTTTCCGTCTCCGTTTCCGGTTCGGTGTCGTTGGGGTCGACCGCGGCGTCATCGGCCGGTTCGTCGTCGGTCTCCGTGTCGGCCACCGAGGCGGCATCGGCTTCAGCGGCCGCCTCGGTCTCGGCCTGATCGCGTGCGAGCGCGCGGTCGATCTCGTCCTCGCCGATCGCATCGAGGGACTCGACGGTCAGGACGTTCCCACCGCCGGGGTCGATGACGATGATTTCCGACCCCTCCTCGATCCGTCCGTCGGTGGTCCGAGCGCTGTAGTAGGGAGCGAAGCCGCCCTCCTCGAGTTTGACCTCGCCGCTGCGGGTCGTGACCGTCTCGGTGACGTACCCCGTCACGCCGGCCAGCGAGTCCGAGTCGGTCGTCCTGGCAGTACCTTTGCCGCCGTAGAAGTCGAACTCGCGGTAGACGTAGGCGGCCGCGGCACCGATAAGCAGCGTCAACAGGGCCAACACGAGGACGTTCGCGAAGGGCGAGAACAACACACCGAGCAGCCCGGCACCGACGAGCGCGACGCCGATGACGATGAGATGTGCGCCGGGAGACACCGCCTCGAGGACCATCAACACGAGTCCCGCGACTAGGAGCAAGAGCGGCACGTTCCCCGCGAGGGATTCCACCATATCCGGGGCTAAGGTCTCGCCCCGATTAAATGTTTACCGCGGTCGTCGAGTGATTTTATCGCTCCGGCCACGACCTCGCGCTCCCGCCGGCGGCGAGAGCGCCTCACCCGAGCGGAATCATCACGAGACGAACGAGGACCAACACCATCGCGATCGCCCCTAACAGGACGAACAGCGCGCTTTCCAGTTCCGGCTCCCCGGGCTCGATGGGCGTCTCGTTCGGCTCCGGCGCGTACTCCTCATCGTCGTCCACGTCGGCCGCGTCATCGCTCGAGTCCGAGAGGTCGAGCGGGATGCGGTCGTCATCGTCGACGCGCTCGTCCCGAACGGAATCGTCTCGGTCCGCGTCGCCGCTCCGGTCGGCGACGCCCCAGCCCTCGCCCGAGTCGGTCCGGGTCGCGTCGGGCCCCGTAACCGACCGCTCGGTCCGGTCGTCGTCGGCGTCGTCTCGCGTCCCGGACGGTTCGTCTGCCATGGCTGATCGTAACGGATCCGCCGTCAAAAACCCGTGGTCCGAGCGCGGGGCGGACGGCCCGTTGTACGGGATCACCGGTCCAACCCCGATGTCCTGCAGTTACACCGGGAAATCGGTCCAACAGTCGGTCTCAGGGGCGCTCGGGACGACCCCCGATATCGCCGCCGTAGACGACGCCGCGCTCGGCGTCGACGGTGACCGTCTCGCCGGCCGACAGCGCCGCCACGTCCGCGTCGCTGATCATCGGCACGCCCAGTTCGCGGGCGATCATCGCCGGATAACCGGTCATCCCCCGCTGGGCGTTGACGATCCCGCCGATCCGGTCCGTCTCGCTCGAGAACTCCGCGTCGAAGTCGGCCGACAGCGCGAGGATCGCTCCCTCGGGGACTCCCGAGAGATCGCCGTCGGTGGCGTGAACGATCGGCCCGGTCGCCCTGCCCTCGACGACCACCTGGCCGGTCGTCAGCGCGTCGGCCGCGACGTGGACCTTCAACATGTTCGTCGTGTTCGCCCCCTCGAGTTCGGTCATCATGCCACAGAGGACGACGACGGTGTCCCCGCTTTCGGCGATGCCGGCGTCTAACGCGGCCTGAACGGCCTTCTCGACGACGGCGTCGGCACCCTGATCCGAGACGGAGGCATACAGCGGCGTCACGCCCCAGGTCAGCGCGAGCTGGCGACGCACCGCCTGACTCGGCGTCGAGGCGACGACGGGTACGCCCGGACGATACTTCGCCGTCTTGAGTGCGGTGTAGCCGGACTCGGTCGCGGCGACGACCGCGTCCGCGTCGATATCCCGGGCCAGAAAGCGGGCCGAACGAGCCAGCGCGTCCGTCCGCGCCTCGCCCGCGGCCGGGACCCGTTGCTCGAACAGTTCGGCGTGTTCCACGGAGCCCTCGACTTCGCGGACGATGCTGTCCATCGCGTCGACGACGGCGACGGGGTGGTCACCGATCGCGGTCTCGGCCGACAGCATGACCGCGTCGGTGCCGTCGAGGACGGCGTTGGCGACGTCGGAGGCCTCCGCGCGGGTGGGTCGGCGAGCCGTCACCATCGAGTCGAGCATCTCCGTCGCCGTGATGACCGGTCGCCCCGCCTCGCGGCATTTCCGGATGATCCGCTTTTGGATCATCGGGACGTCCTCCATCGGACACTCGACGCCGAGGTCGCCGCGGGCGACCATCACGCCGTAGGCGGCGTCGATGATCTCGTCCAAGTTCTCGACCGCGCCTGCTCGCTCGATCTTCGCGATGACCGGAATGTCGGCTCCGGCCGCCTCGAGTACCTCGTCGACCTCGTAGACGTCGTCGGCGTCCCGGACGAAACTCGCGGCAACGAAGTCCACCTCCTTTGCGGCGGCCAGCTCGAGATCCTTTCGGTCGGACTCGGTGACGACGTCGAGGTCGAGTTCGACGCCGGGGACGTTGACCCCCTTGCGGCCGCCGAGGTCGCCGCCGGTATCGACGCGGGCTCGGACGCCCTCGCCCTCGGTTTCGAGGACGGTTGCCTCGATCAACCCGTCGTCGAGCAGGATCCGATCGCCGGGCTCGACGGCGTCGATCGACAGCGAGAGCCCGACGGTCTCTGGCGTCGCCGTCTCGCCTTCGACGAAGCGGATCTCCGAGCCCGTCTCGAGCGTCACTGTCTCCCCCTCGGGCAGGGGCGCGGTCCGGATCTCGGGGCCCTGCATGTCGAGCATGACTGCGACGGGCTCGGTGCGCTCCTCGTCGACCGCGCGGACCCGGTCGATCAATGCGGCGCGGTCCTCGCGGCTCCCGTGGCTCGCGTTCAGCCGCGCGACCGACATCCCCGCCTCGGCCAACTCCCGGATCGTTTCCCGGTCGTTCGACGCCGGTCCCAGCGTACAGACGATCTTCGCGTTTCTCATGTCGGGGGCTAACGCCAGGTGGCGTAAAAACCGGTCGCTTACTCGCCTTCGAGTACCAGTTTCGTCGAGACGCCGTCACCCGCCGCGCCGCCCCTCGAGCGGCGGGCCCGGATCGGACCGTTACCAGAGGCCGGCGAGGTTGCCAAGCGCCATGAGCGAAAACAGCGAGAGGGCGATCACGACGAGCGCCCTGGCTTCCGCCGATCCGCAAGCGGCGGGAAGTCCCGCGAGCCAGTTCGACTCCACGTCTCGACCGACGACCCCTCGAGCGCGCCCGTCACTCTGTGACATATGAGAACGTATTGCATCTAACCACATAGCTGTATTTGAGGCGGGTTGACAGATACTACCGAGACGGGGGTGTCGAACGGTCACCGTGCGACCGCCCGGATCGCCCCCGCTCGAGCGAGCCGTCTACTTGATCTTCTCGCCGACCGCGGCGTCGCCGTGGGTCGTCAGCAGGTCGGCCTCCTCGCCCGCGGCGAGGATCATCCCGTTGGACTCGACGCCGAACAGTTCGGCTTTCTCCATGTTCGCGAGCAGGACACATTTCTCGCCCGGCAGCTCGTCGAGATCGTGCAGTTGCTTGATCCCCGCGACGATCTGTCGGGTCTCGAAACCGATGTCGACCTCGAGGCGCGCGAGGTCGTCCGCGCCCTCGATCCCTTCGGCGGATTCGATCCGGCCGACCCGGACGTCCAGTTCCTGAAAGTCCTCGAACCCGATCCGCTCGTCGACCAGCGGCTCGAGATCATCGGTGTCACTCATACCGTCGGCTTCCGCGTCGGTGCTTTCGTCGCTTTCGGTTTCCTCGTCGTCATCGTCCGAGGCGGCCGCGACGCGTTCCTCGAGCTTTTCAGTCAGTTCGTCGACGCGGTCGTCCTCGATCTTCTCGAAGAGTTCGCCGGGCTCGTCGAAGTCCCGTGGCGGAGCCTCGAGCGCGTCCTCGAGGTGGGCGTCGGCGATATCGCCGTCCTCGCCGATCTGTGCCCAGAGGGCCTGGGCCTTGTCGGGGGTGATCGGTTCGAGCAGGACGGCGACGGCCTTGGCGATCTGGACGCAGTCGCGGATGACCTGCGTCGCGTCCTCGCTCTCGGCGTCGAGCTTCCAGGGCTCGTTGCGCTGGATGTACTCGTTGCCGAACTGCGCGAGTTCGGTCGCCGCTCCGCCGACCCCGCGCATGGAGTAGTCGTTGACGTTCTCGCGCACGTCGTCGATCGCGCCCTCGATGCGGTCGCGGACTTCGTCGGAGACGGCCGCATCGGGGGTCCCCTCGTAGTTGCGGTAGGCAAAGAGCAGTGAGCGGTACCAGAAGTTGCCGATAGTCCCGACGAGTTCGCCGTTGACCGTCTCCTGGAAGGCGTCCCAGGAGAAGTCGACGTCCTGTTGGAGCCCGCCGGTCGTCGTCAGATAGTACCGCAGCAGATCGGGGTGGAACCCTTCCTCGAGGTATTCCTTCGCCCAGATCGCCCGGTTGCGACTCGTCGAGAGCCCCTTGCCGTTGATCGTGATGAAGCCGGTCGCGGCGATCCCGCGGGGCTTGTTGTAACCCGCGCCCTCGAGCATCGCCGGCCAGAAGATCGCGTGGTGCTGGATGATGTCCCGGCCGATGACGTGCATGATCTCGCCGTCGCCCTTCCAGACCTGCTCCCAGTCGAACGCGTCTTCCCCGACGCGCTCGGAGTACTGCTTCGAACTCGAGATGTACTCGATCGGCGCGTCGACCCAGACGTAGAGGACGAGGTCGCTCTCGTCCTCGCCCTCGGCGGTCGGGTAATCGATCCCCCAGTCCATATCGCGCGTGATACACCAGTCCTGCAGGCCGTCCTCGATCCACTGCCGGGGCTGGTTACGAGCGTTCGAGGTCCCCTCGAGGCCGTCCAAAAAGTCGGTGAGGAAGTCCGCGAATTCGGAGACCTCGAAGAACTTGTGGGTGCGCTTGCGGTACTCGGCGGGGTTGCCCGTGATCGTACTGGTCGGGTCCTCGACCTCGCCGGGCTCTAAGTGGCGCTGACAGCCCTCGTCGCACTCGTCGCCGCGGGCTTTTGCGCCGCAGTAGGGACAGGTCCCCTCGACGTAGCGGTCGGGGAGGTACTGGTCGGCGTCGGGATCGTAGGCGACCTGGATCTCCTTCTCGTAGATGTAGCCCTCGTCGTCCAGCGTCCGGACGATCTCCTGCGTCGTCTCGACGTTGGTCTCGTCGTGGGTGTGACCGTAGTTGTCGAACTCGACGTTGAACTTCGGGAACGTCTCCTCGTACTGGCGGTGCCAGTCTAACGCGAAGTCCTCGGGGTCGACGCCCTCCTGTTCGGCGTTGACGGCGACCGGGGTGCCGTGCATGTCCGAGCCGCAGACGTAGGCCGTCTCCTGTCCCAGCGTCTCGAGCGCGCGGGAAAAGGCGTCCGCGCCGATATACCCCCGCAGGTGACCGATGTGAAGGTCCCCGTTCGCGTAGGGGAGCCCACAGGTCACGACGGCGGGTTCGTCCGTCGGAAAGTCCTCGTGGCTCATGATCGCCACGTCGCGCTCGCGGGCGTAAAACCCGCCGGTTTCGATCGGGGGCGGACCCGCGGTACGCGGTGGCGATCAGTCGTCGCTCGTGATCGGGACGCTCGCACGCACCTCGAGCCGGTCGAGATCGCCGATGAAGGAGGCCAGCATCTCGCGGGTGACGTGGGGCATACAGACCACGCGCAGTTCGTCGGTCGCGGTTCTCGAGATCCGCCAGCCCTTGGCCCGCAACGCGTCGAAGGTCGAGCGGGGGACGTCGGCCGCCACCAGCGGCAGCGTCGGGTCGGCGACCTCGTAGCCGCGTTTCTCGAGGGCGTCGGCGAGCCACTCGGCGTTGTTCTGCGAGCGGACGTACTGCCGGCGGTACCCCGTCGGCCACAGCTCCTCCATCGCGGCAACGGCGCTGGCGACGCCGGCACCCGAACGGGTGCCGGTCAGGGTCGCCTGCGAGGTCGACTCGAGGTAGGGCGTGTCGACGGCGAGTTCGTCGAGCAGGGCCGAATCGCGAACGAGCAGGCCGCCCGCGGGAACGGCGGCCTGACCCATCTTGTGGGGGTCGATCGCCATCGTGTCGACCGCGGCGTGGGCGAAGTTCCACTCGTAGTCGGTAAAGGGCAGCACGAAGCCGCCCCAGGCGGCGTCGACGTGCAGCGTCGCGTCGACCGAGTGTGCGATCTCGCCCAACTCGGGAATGGGATCGACGCGGCCGTACTCGGTCGTCCCCGCGACGCCGACCACCGCGGCGGTGTCGTCGTCGACGGCGGCCCGGACGGCCTCGAGGTCGGCCCGGTAGTCGTCGTCGGTCGGAACGATCCGGAGTTCGATTCCGAGCAGGTCCGCGGCCTTCTGGAAGCTGAAGTGGCCCGACTCGGGCATGACGACGTTCGGATTCCGGCTGTCGGCCCGTTCGCGGGCGATCCGGACTGCCTGAATGTTCGCTTCCGTGCCGCCACTGGTGATATAGCCCGCCGGCTCTTGGAGTCCGGCGATCTCGCTCAGCAGGGCGACCGCGTCGTCCTCGAGTTCCGAGACGCCGGGGTAGGTGCCCGGATCGCCGGGGTTGGTCGCGAGAAACCGCTCGGCCGCGTCGCGTGCCGCCGGGTGGGGTTCCGTACACATCGAGGAGAGAACCCGGTCGAACGCCTGCGGCTCGATTTGCATATCACGTATGTAATCGGTCAGCGATTTATTTGTTGCGTTTGACGACGTTTCACGAGGGGATTCCCTCGCCGTCTTCGGTTCCGTGGGCGGGTCTGCCGGCCCGGCCGCCGGTAGCGCGAAAGCGTGCCTTCAAGTCCGGGGCCGCGCTACGGCCACGCATGAACCCAGGCGACCGCGTCCGCGTCGATCGCGCGGACCGTACGTACGAAGGCGTGTTGCTCCCCTCGAGTACGGACGACCAGCTCGTGGTGAAACTCGAGGGCGGCTACAACGTCGGCGTCGACCGGGGCGAGGCCGACGTGGAGGTCCTCGCGGAGGACGTCTACAGGATCGACGGCACCGACGCCGCGGGCGACGATGGGGCCTCGGAGATCGAGTTCGACGACGACCTGCCGACGATCTCGCTGATCTCGACCGGCGGGACGATCGCCTCGACGGTCGACTACCGCACCGGCGCGGTGACCGCCCAGTTCGACGCCGAGGACGTCCTGCGGGCGGTGCCGGATCTGGCCGGCCGGGCGAACTACCGCGGGCGCGTCGTCGCCAACATCCTCTCGGAGAACATGGAGCCGTCGATCTGGCGGGACCTCGCGCAGGCGGTCCGCGAGGAGATCGAGGCCGGCGCGGACGGCGTCGTCGTCATGCACGGCACCGACACGATGCAGTACTCCGCCTCCGCCCTCGCGTTCATGCTCGAGACGCCGGTGCCGATCGTCTTCACCGGCTCCCAGCGCTCGGCCGACCGGCCCTCCTCGGATAACGTGATGAACGCCGTCTCGGCGGTCGAGGCGGCCAAGAGCGACTGCGCGGAGGTCATGGTCTGTATGCACGCCACCGAGTCGGACGACCGCTGTGCCCTTCACCGCGGGACCCGCGTGCGGAAGAACCACACCTCGCGGCGGGACGCCTTCGAGACCGTCGGTGCGGAACCGCTGGGCGAGGTCGAGTACGAGACCGAGACCGTCGAGTTCCGGCGGGCGTATCAGGAACGCGGAGCGAGCGAGTTGGAACTCCGCGACGACCTCGAGGGCGACGTCGAACTGCTGAAGTTCACCCCCGGAATGGACCCCGCGTTCCTCGACGTCGTCGAGGGGAGCGAGGGCCTGATCATCGAGGGCACCGGGCTCGGACACGTCCACACCGATCTGATCCCCCGCATCGAGGAGTTGATCGAGAACGGGACGACAGTCGTCATGACGAGTCAGTGTCTCGAGGGCCGGGTCTGTGACCGGGTCTACGACACGGGTCGGGACCTGCTCGAGGCCGGCGTCGTCGAGGCCGGCGACACGCTGCCGGGGACGGCGAAGGTCAAGCTGATGTGGGCGCTCGCAAACAGCGACGACGTCGCGGAAGCGATGGGCACGTCGCTGGCCGGCGAGATTCAGGAGCGGTCGGTCCCCTGGGAGTGATCGCGTCCGCTGGACGCGGCTGAACGGAGACGGAGTCGAGAGATTGTTTTGCGACGCGCGCTCGAAATCGGACGACAGCGTGTGCCACCGCAGTCGATCCCGCCTCGAGCCCGCGAAGTTCTTTCACGGGCGATCACATGAGATGCCAATACTCGACAACTATGGCATCAGAGTTGGATTCCGAGTCCGCCATCGAGATCCGCCGCGCTACTCACGACGACTACGACGCCGTCGCCGACTTCACGGGCGACATCTGGCCCGACCGCGGCGGCGACTACATCCCGCGAATCTACCACGACTGGCTCGAGGACGAGCCGGGACAGGGCAAGAAGACCTTCCTCGCCGAAGTCGACGGCGAGACCGCGGGGATCGTTCAGGCCGTCATGCTCTCGGACGACGAGGCCTGGTTCCAGGGAATGCGCGTCGCGGCCGACTACCGCCGGCGGGGCGTAAGCCACCGGCTGAACGAGGCGACCTTCGAGTGGGCCCGCCGGCAGGGCGCGACCGTCGGCCGCGTGATGATCTTCTCGTGGAACGCGGCCTCGCTGGGCGCGGCACGAGCCAGCGGCTTCGAACCGATCACCGAGTTTCGCTTCGCCCATCCCGACCCCGACCCGGACGCCGCGGGACCCCACGCGGTCTCGAGCGATCCGACCGAGGCGTGGCGCTACTGGACACACAGCGACGCCCGCGAATACCTGCGCGGGCTCGGTCTCGCGCCCGAGGAATCGTGGGCCGTCCGCGAACTCACGCGCGAGGATTTCGATCGGTTGGCCGACGAAACGGCGGTTTTCGCCGTCGAGAGCGAGGATGGACTCGCTGGCGCTGCCTACCGCACCCGAAGCTACGAGCGGCCGGTCGACGGCGACGCGACGGACGGCTCGAGCGACGATCCCGAAACCGAGCGGTGGGTCGAGTACGGCGTCGCCGCATGGGACGGGGTCGAGGCCGCCCGCTCGCTGTTCGCCGCGATCGCTCGCGACGCGGCCGACTGCGGCGCGGAAAAGACGCGCGTCCTGATTCCCGAAACAGCCCGGTTCGTCACCGACACGCCCCACGCAGGAGTCGATATCGCCGAGGAACCGGACTTCGTGCTGGGGATCGACCTGACGGCGACTCGCTGACGGCTACCCGCCGCTGACCGGCGGGAACAGCGCCAGTTCGTCGCCCGCCTCGAGAACCGTCGCCAGCCCCTCCTCCTCGACCAGGACGTTCGTGCCGTTGCGAAGCACGTTGATCTGGGAGCGCAGTTCGCCGTCCTCAAGGACGCGGCCCTCGAGGGCGGGGGCCTCCTCGAGCAGTTCCTCGAAGGCGTCGCCGACGGTGTCGCCGGCCTCGGCGTCGACGGTCACGTGCTTGTCGCCGGCGCGCTCGGCCAGATCCGCGAACAGTTTCCACTCCGTGGGCATACGTGGCGGTATCGGTGCCGGCGGCAAGTAGCTACCGCTCTCGGGGCCGTTCCGGCGCGTGGCCGCGATCCGAATCGGCGGCCGCCCGCTGGCCGTCGTCGGCCGGCGGTGTCGCGGACGAGTCCGCGTCAGCCAGCGACCGTTCGGTCACCCGGCGAAGCGCGTCCGGCCGGCCGAGGACGTACGCGACGTCGCCGGCCGCGAGTCGCACGTCCCCGGCCGGCAGCGGCCGATGTTCGGCGTCACCGTCGCCCTCGCGCTCGAGCGCGAGGACCAGTACCGGCAGCGAGTCGACCGCCAGTCCGACGAGGGGGTCGTCGGCCTCGACGGTGATCGATCGGACCGTCTCGTCGGCCGCCCGCAAGAGGGAGACGAGGTCGCGCTCGGCGTCGGGACTGCCCGGCAGCGTCACGAGCCGGTAGTCCCCATCGGGTGCTATATCGCGGGCGTCCTCGGCGTCTATGGCGACGGTCGCGACGTCGCCGGCGGTTCCGCGGAGTTCCCCGCCCGCGATCCGTCGGGCACCGCCGTCCTCGCCGCGAGCCCAGAGACGGACCGCGTCGCCGGGGCTGGCGTCGGCCGCGGGATCGCCCTCGAGCGCGACGGCGACGGTCCCCGGCGCGAGCGTCGGGCCGATACCGGCCGGCCGGCTACCCACGGCGAGGAACGCGACCGTGCCGTCGGGCTCGAGATCGACGTCGACGTGGCCGATCCCGAAGTCGCGCTCGAGGCGGGCCACGAGCCGCTCGCGCAGTTCCTCGTCGGTAAGCCGCCGGGGGAGGAGAAACGTCTGCCCGGCGAGGTCGGCCTTCACCGACTCGTCGACCGGGTCGTAGCCCTCGATGTCGTCGATCTCGTCGGGAAGTTCGACCGTGACGACCCGGCCGGCCGAGCGGACGAGTTGGGTGACCTCGGTGATCGTCCGCGGGGTCGCAACCATGAACACGTCCCGGGCGAGGTAATCGCCGAGCCGCCGGCCGCCGTCGGCCGCGACCGCGCTGGCGGCGAAGGCACCGACCGTGTAGATCGCGGTTCCGGGCTCGAGCAGGCCCGTGTTCCCGATGATCGCCTGCTGGAGCGCCGTCTGGGTGTTCAGCCAGATCGCGACGAGCGCGACGCCGAACAACACCGCGATGCCCTCCGGGATCCCGTCGGCGCTGTACCACCGATAGACGAAGGCGACGCCGGCCCCGCTGCCGGCCGCGAGCAGGGCGAACCCGAGGATCCGGACGACCGCCTCGAGCAGCGTCTCGGTCGGGACCGCCGCCGCGACGATCGCAGTCATTGCGCGATCGCCTCCGCGAACGCCTCGACCGCGTCGTCGGGGCCCGCGACGAACGCCTCGTCGCCGGCCTCGAGCCGCCGTTCGATCCCGGGGGCGAACACCCAGCCGTGGCGACGTTCACCGGTCTCGCTGCCCTGTCGACGGACCGCAAGGACCGTCACGTCGGTCCCGGCGATCGTCTCGTCGGTCGCCCCGATCGGACCGACGGTCAGTCGTCGGATGGCGTACCCCTCGCGTTTGACCAGCGAGAGCGCCTCGAACTCGCGGCTGGTGCCCCGCGAGCGCACGACGAGCCGCGGCGACTCGGCCTCGAGGACCGGCTTTACGTCCCGACGGGGGACGGCAATCGTCACGCGGCCCGAGCCGCCGGCCGTCGCCGCGTGCGGTTTCGCCGCGGGGGTGGGCTCGGGGTCCGCGCCGCCGTCGGGCGCGACCGCGTCGGCAGGCCCCGACGAACCGTCGTCGCCGTCGATCTCGTCGTCGGTCTCGGTACGGGCGCTGACGACGGTTCCCCCGATCGAGCGGTCGCCGACGCGGACGCTCACCACGTCCCCGCCCGCGAGTCCCGTCGGGACGAGCGTCGTCAGCGAGACGGCCCGCCGGCCCGCCGGGACGCGCCGGGAGAGACCACCCGAAGGCGGTGCGGCCGTGATGGTCGCCCGAGCCCGTTCGTCGATCGCGACGGCGACGTCCGCGAGATCGTGATCGGTCCGCAGGCGCTCCTCGAGGCGGGCCTCGAGTTCCGAGAGCGGGAGGTCGGCGGGGAGCCGCCACGACCCTGCCTTCAACGTCCGGCGGAGGTCGGCCGACAGCGGCGGGTAGCCTTCCATGTCGTGGATCTCACCGGTGGGACGCACCGTGACCTGGCCGACCGAGCCGACGAGTTCGACGACGTCGGCCGAGAGGGTCCGCTGGCGCAGCGAGGTCAGCGAGAGCCGACGCGGGAGTTCCGCGCCGAGCTTGTCGCCCTGGTTGTGGGCGTACAGCGCGAGCATGAGGACAACCAGCACGGCAACGAGCAGCCGCGGTGACTGGGCGATGGTGGGTTCGACGAGCCCGAGCAGTCCGCCCTGGACGCTGGCGATCGACAGCGCGAGGACGACCACACCGAACCCGGGCAGGGTAACGCCGGTGAAATACCGGACGAGAAAGCCGAGCGAACCGGCGACGAAGGCGGGAACGATACCGGTCAGGAGGCCGAGATAGAGACCGAGCAACACTTCGACCGGAAGGGATGGCATTGTGGGCCAGTGGACCGGAGCGGTTAAATTAGCACCGGCAGCCGTCTCCGGCTCGAGCGGCGATCCCCCGAATTCCGAACGGAGACGTTTAACTGACGCCGTCGCTCACCGGTGTGTATGGCCGACGACCGGTCGCTTCGAGGGCGACTCCCGGACGACTGGCAGCACGTGCTGACGACGCGGGCGACCGTGATCCTCGTCCTGCTGGTCGCGCTGCTCTCGGTCGCCACTGCGGTCATCAACATCTGGACCCCGAACCCGGGGCCGCTCCACGGGTACGTTCCCGAAGCGATTCAAAGCGCCGCCGCGTTCACCGGGGCGCTCACCGGGTTCATGATGGTCGGCAGTGCGCTTGCCCTCCGACGCGGGCTCCGCGCCGGCTGGTGGGCGACGCTGCTGTTGCTCCCGGTGACCGCGGGACAGGGCCTCCTCCAGTCGAGCCAGTACTCGGTTCCGCTGGTCGTCCTCTCGATCGTGTCGATTCCGGCCCTCCTGTTGACCCGCGGCCGGTTCGACAAACCGCTCTCGCTGACGACGACACAGATCGCGGCCGGCGCGGCACTGGTCGGCGTCCAGCTGTACGGCACCATCGGCGGCTACGCCATGCGGGAACACTTCGACGGGATCAACAACATTCTCGATGCCTTTTATTTTACGCTGATCACCTCGAGTACGGTCGGCTACGGCGACGTCACGCCGAATCAGGAGTCGATCGAGGGGATGTTGTTTACGATGTCCGTCCTCATCCTCGGCGTGGCCAGCTTCGGTATCGCCATCGGGGCGCTGGTCGGCCCGCTCATTCAGGACCGCATCTCGAAGACACTCGGAAAGATGACCGACTCACAGCTGCAACTCCTCGAGGACCACATCCTCGTCCTCGGCTACGGCGAACTGACGGAACCGATCGTCGACGAACTGGCCGACGGCGGCCGCAAGTTCGTCGTCGTGACCAGCGATCGTGAGGTCGCGACGGACCTCACCGACCGCGGCATCTCGGTCGTCACCGGCGACCCCAGCGACGAGGAGCCGCTCCGGCGTGCAAAGATCGACCGGGCGGCCGCGATCCTCGTCGCCACGAACCACGACGCCGAGGACGCGCTGGCGATCCTAACGGCCCGCGAACTCGCGCCGAACACCCGCATCGTCGCCGCCGCGACCGACCGCGAGAACACGAAAAAACTCGACCGGGCCGGCGCGGACGCGGTGATCAGCCCCTCGGTACTTGGGGGGCACCTGCTCGTACGATCGGCGCTTGGCAGCGACGAGAGCGTGCTGATCGACCGCATTCTCGAGCGCGAGTGACCTACCGTCGGCGACCCCGATGGACGATCGCCACGTCCGCCTCCAGATCGCTGAGCTTCCGGAACGTCGGCGGGGAGACAAAGCGGGAGGCCGCCGAGCGGTCGGTACTCGAGCCGACGAAACAGACGTCATAGCGGGGCGCGATGCGGGCGAGGTAGTCCTCGACGGCGGCGGTGACCACGTGGGTTTCGAAAGGACCGGCAAAGGCATCGACGAGATCCGCGAGCGTCCCCTCGGCCACCCGACGGCGCGACTCCCGATCGATGCAGGTACAGACGCTGATCGGCCGGCCGGACTCGGTCACCCGAATCGCGAAATCGAGCATCGCGCGAGCGGTGTCGCCCGCACCGCGAACTGCGACGAGGCCGCTCCGCCAGCGCGTCCGCCGCACGCCGTTCGAGCGGAAGACGATCGTATCGATTTCGCCCTCGAACAGCCCGGTGATAAACGACGAGAGGCCGCCACCCTCGCGTTCGGCGTAGGGCGTGACGATGAGATCGCAGTTCTCCGCTCGCGCGGTCTCGAGGACGAGCCCCGACGAGAGGTCACTGTCGGCCGCGACGACGACCTCGCAGGGGACGTCGTATGCGCTCTGGAGGTCAGTCGCGAGCGACTCGAGGCGGCGGCCGGCGTCGGTAGCCGCGCGTTCGGCGGGCGTCGGTTCGTCCGGGTCGCCGTCGGCCGACGCGTCCGGTTGCTCGTCGTCGACCGTCTCAACGACGTCGAAAAGGACCACCTTGCCGGCGTCGTGGGCCCCGGCGATCGACGCGGCGAAGCGAGCGACCGTCTCTTCGCAGTCGGTCATCGGGACGAGGACGTGATCGTCGCCGCTGGTCGTCCGATAGAGATAGCGGGCGCGTTGCTCGTAGAACCGGTCGCGCCAGACGACGAACGCGGCCGCGACGAACGAACTCGAGATGACGATCCCGAGGACGTAGGCCACCTGTGCGTTGCCGGTCACGAGAACGAGCAGGGCCGTCGAGAACGCCGTCGGCACCTCGAGATCGAGCGCCCACGTGCAGACGCCGGTACAGAAGACCCCGAGTGCGGCACCCCAGGCGCTGATGCCGCCACCCAGTCCGACGGCCGCCGTCAGCGCGAGCGCGAGCCAGCCACAGCAGGCCCCGACGGTCATCCCGCCGACGAACTTCCCCGGGGAGGCGTACTTCCCTTCCGGCTCCGCAAAGAGGGTGAAGGTCCCCGAGGCAAGCGGCGGAAAGAGCAGAAACGAGATCACGGGGGTCGCGTTCGCCAGCCACGTCACCGCGGCGATCAGCAGGGGGACGAAGACCAGCACCGACAGGTGAAGCAGGTTTCCCGTCTGCTCGAGCCATCGGACGGCGGCCTCGAGTTCACGTCGTTCCAGTCGTCGAAGCCGCCTTGCGAGCGCGCGGAGTCGCGCACGTACCCCCTCGAGCATGGGATGCGTTGCTCGAGCGACGACCAAAACCGTTTGGCTTCTCGCACGGGCGATCAGCGAATCCAGCGAGGATCCACGAACTATTCGGGTGCGCCCTCGAGAATCTCGACCCCGCTCGAGGCCCCGATGCGTTCCGCCCCGGCCTCGAGCATGGCCACGGCGTCGTCGTAGCTGCCGATACCGCCGCTGGCCTTGACGGGGAGGAAGTCGCTCATGAGGGCGACGTCGTCGACGGTCGCGCCGCCCCCGCCGAACCCGGTCGCAGTTTTCACCATCGCCGCGTCGGCGGCGGCCGCGGCCTCGCAGGCCCGCCGTTTCTCCGCGTCGGTCAGTAGCGGGGCCTCGATGATGACCTTGACCGGAATCGGAACGGCCGCGACCAGGTCGGCGAGTGCCGTTTCGACGGCCTCGTCCGCACCGGCCTGCAGCCGGCCGACGTTGATCACCACGTCGAGTTCGTCCGTCCCGTCCTGCCAGGCTCCGACCCCTTCCTTGCGTTTCGCCGCGGGCGCGTGCTGGCCGTGGGGGAAGCCGACCACCGTCGCGAGGGTCACGTCGGGGGCGTAGTCGGCGGCCATCTCGACCGCGTACGGCGGGATACAGGCGTTCATCCCGTACTCGGTCGCCTCGTCGAGGACCCGCCGAACGTCGGCCGGCGTCGTCTCGGGACCAAGCACCGTGTGATCGATCAGGGGGGCGAGTTCGCTGCGCTCCATACGCGGGGCGACTCGGCGAACGGGCAAAAAGCCGGTCGGTCGGCTCGAGTCCAACGGCCGCTCGCAGTGCGGTCCGTGGCCGTCTCGGAACGCCTTTGGCCCCGGCGGTCGCCTCCTCGAGTATGAACGTCGACATCGGGAACGCGCTCGCGTCGGTCGCCTCGCCGGGCGTCTCGCGTGCGTCCCTCGAGCGACTGGACGAACAGGTCGCGGCCGCCCACGAGCGCATCGAGCGCGGCATGGCGAACGCGGATCACGGCTACGAAGCGCTGAACCTCCCCGAGCGGACCGACCCCGACGAGATCCGGGCGGCCGTCGAGCCGGTCGCCGACGCCGACGCCCTGATCACCGTCGGTATCGGCGGCAGTTCGCTGGGCGCGGCGACGATCGTGAACGCCCTCGAGTCCGACACCGAGACGGTCTTTCTGGACAACGTCGACCCCGAGTGGGTATCGCGTCGCCTCGACGGGATCGCCCTCGAGAACGCGGCGATCAACGTCGTCTCGCGGTCGGGGACGACCGCGGAGACGCTGGCGAACTTCCTCGTCGTCCGAGCGGCCTTCGAGGACGCCGGCGTCGACTGGACCGAGCGGACGATCGTCACGACCGGCGAGTCGGGGCCGCTGCGGAACCTCGCGGATCGCCACGACCTGCCGTCGCTGAAAGTCCCCGACGGCGTCCCCGGCCGTTTCTCGGCGCTGTCGGCCGTCGGCATGGTCGCCGCCGCGGTCTGTGGCCACGACCTCGAGGCGCTGCTCGCGGGCGCGGCCGCCGAGCGCGAGTCGCTTTCGGGCTCGCTGTTCGAGTGTCCGGCCTACGCCTACGGCGCGACGACCTACGCGCTGGACGGCCGCGGCGCGGGGATCAACGCCGTGATGCCGTACGCGGAATCGCTCGAGACCTCGGCGGAGTGGTTCGCCCAGCTGTGGGCCGAGAGCCTCGGAAAGGACGACCTCGGTCAGACCCCGGTGCGGGCGCTGGGGGTCACCGACCAGCACTCCCAACTGCAGCTCTACCGGGCGGGCCCGCGGGACAAGCTCGTCACCTTCGTGACGGCCGACGCGGACGCGGACCGGTCGATCCCCGCGACCGACGTCGAGGAACTCGCGTACCTGGGCGACGCGACGCTTGGCGACCTCCTCGAGGCGGAGTTCGAGGCCACCGAGGCGAGCCTGGCCGCGGCCGGCCGGCCGAACGTCCGGGTCGAACTCGAGGCCGTCGACGAGTACGAACTCGGCGGCTTCCTCTACGGGATGGAGGCCGCCTGCGTCCTCGCAGGGGAACTCTACGGCGTGAACACCTTCGAGCAGCCGGCCGTCGAATGGGCCAAGAAGGCCACCCGCGGGCTACTCGTCGGCGGCGAGTTCGAAGAGGCGGAAGCGGTCGCCGAGAAGACCGAGCTTCGAGTCGAGCGGTAGCCGACCGGGCCGACCTGAACCCGTCGTCCGGTTGCGGTGTGCATATGGGCCCTCGGACGAACACTCACGTATGACCGAGACTGCACGGGCCGACGACGCCGGCCCGGTCGCGTCCGGCGCGATCCCGGGTATCGGAACCCTGCTGGCCGGGCTCACGTTGGTCGCCATGTTCGTCCCCGTTCGCAACGGCGTCGACGACCCCAGTGTCTGGGCCGGCACCGGCCTGGCCGTCGCCGCCGTCCTCGCCTTCCTCGTTCGCCGCCACGGCTCGCGCGAACCCCGGCTCCTCGCGGCGGTCGCCGCCGGCTCGAGCGTCGGCGTCGTCCTGCTCGCCGGCTACGCGTTGAATCAAGGGGTCACGACGTCGCTGCTCTCGATACCGATCGTGTTCGTGGCGTTCGTGACCGCCGGGCTGACCGTCGGCGTCGCGGTCGCGGACTTCTTCGGCATCGGCGTCGTCGGGCTCAAGCGCCGGACCAGCCAGGCCCTCGTCATGACGGGGGTCGGCCTCGTCGGGCTCATCCTGCCGCAGCTACTGATGATTCTCTTTGCCGCACCGGTCTATCCGTTCCTCGAGACGCTGCCGGAGATCGAGCGGCTCGTGGCCACCCAGCTCATCACCCAACTCGGCGTGGTCATCGGCACGGCGATCGTGGTCGTCGCCTTTCTTCGCTGGACGGACCGGGGGCTGTCGTTCATCGATCTCCGGTGGCCCACGCTGCGGGAGGTCGCCTGGACCGTCGGCGGCCTCATCGTCCTCTTCGGCGCGCTGTTTGCCATCTCGACGCTCATGCAGTCGACCGGCGTCGAGAGCGCGGACCACTCGACCACCCAGCGGGCCGCGGACAACCCCGAACTGATGCTGATCATGGTGCCGATCGCGATTCTGATCATCGGGCCGTTCGAGGAGGTCCTCTACCGGAACGTGATCCAGAAGTCGCTGTACGAGACGTTCTCGCGATTCGGTGCCGTCGCGGTAGCAAGCGTCATTTTCGCGGCGGTCCACGTCCTCGCGTACGCCACCAACGGGCTGGGCGCGGTCATCGCCAGTCTGGGGACGATCTTCGGGCTCTCGATCGTCCTCGGTGTCATCTACGAACGAACGGAGAACCTCCTGATCCCGGCGCTGGTCCACGGGTTGTACAACGCGTTGACGTTCCTGAACCTCTATTTCATTCACGCCTGAGCGCGGGACTGCCGACGCTTACGGGGACATCGACCGCGACCGAAACGATCGCGAGCTACGAGGGGTTCTTCCGGGCCAGTTCCGACCCACAGATCGGACACCGCTCTTTCTCCTCGTCGAACTCGCGGCCACAGCCCTGACACTGGTAGGTCCAGTGGCGCTGCTCGTCGATTCCCTCCCGGGCGATCACGTCGACCGCGACGTTGAGCTTCTCCGCGACGTTTTGCATCGCGTAGTCGTCGGTCACCAAGGTGGCGTCGAGTTCGAAACTCGCAGCGACGAGCCGAACGTCGGTGTCCGAGAGGACGCCGAGATCCCCGGATTCCCGGGCCGCGCGTTCGACCTTTTCGGTGGTGTCGTCGTTCGGGATGTGGATATGCATGCCCGATCCCTCCATCGCGTCGTAGCGATAGGCGCTCTCGTCTTCGAGTTCCTCGCGGACGAGCGGGATCGTCGCAGTCTGTTCTGTCGTATGGAAATCGTGGATAAAAGCCGAGGAGTCGAGAACGTACATACCGTTAGCGCTGGACGACGATGTAGTCTTTCACCGCTTGGACACGGTTGACGGGAACGAGGAAGTGACCGCCCTCGTCGAGATCGAAGTCGACGGCGCGGGTCGACAGCTCCTCGTCGGGCTCGATGACGAGATCGTGAAGCGTGCCCGATTTGAGATCCATGGTGATGTTATAGAGCAATCCAAGCTCGGTGCCGTCGGAACCCATGACGGACTTCCCCGAGAGGTTTTCAGCGAGTATATCGCTCATGCATGCCCGTACTTACTAATCGGTATTAAACGATTGGGACCGCTCTCGAGGCGAGCGGACCGCCGGAGCGGCCGCCCTCGACTCGAGCCGACGACCGCCGAGACTCGGCGGTCGATCGCGGCGGTCCGGAACGCGGATGACGATGGGTTTAACTACGGCGCTACGGACGATTTAGGTAAGACCTTCTCGGGTGGTTCATCATGTCGGACACGGATACACGCGACCCCACATCCCTCAGAACGCCGATCGTCGCCGTCCTCGGACACGTCGATCACGGCAAGACAAGTCTCCTCGATAAGATCCGCGGCTCCGCGGTCATCGAGGGCGAAGCAGGCGCGATCACCCAGCACATCGGCGCGACCGCCGTGCCGCTGGACATCATCTCGACGATCGCGGGCGATCTCGTCGACCCGGACGATTTCGACCTCCCTGGCCTCCTCTTTATCGACACGCCGGGTCACCACTCCTTTACGACGCTGCGATCTCGCGGGGGCGCGTTGGCCGACATCGCCATCCTCGTCGTCGACGTCAACGACGGCTTCCAGCCCCAGACGCTCGAGGCCCTGGACATCCTCAAGCGCTCGGAAACGCCGTTTATCGTCGCCGCGAACAAGATCGACACCGTCCCGGGCTGGAAGGAACACGAGGACACGCCGATCAACGACACCTACGAGTCCCAAACGGATCGCGTGCGCGAACGACTCGACGAGAGTCTCTACGAGATCATCGGCAACCTCTCGGACGAGGGGTTCTCCGCGGACCTCTACTGGCGGGTCCAGAACTTCCAGCGCAACGTCGGGGTCGTCCCCGTCTCGGCGATGACCGGCGAGGGCGTCCCCGACCTCCTGACCGTCATGATGGGGCTGTCCCAGCGCTACATGAAAGAGGAGATGGAGATCGACGTCGCCGGCCCCGGCGTCGGCACCGTCCTCGAGGTCAAAGAGGAGAAAGGGTTCGGGACGACCATCGACACGGTGCTGTACGACGGGACGATCCGGGCCGACGACACGCTCGTCGTCGGCGGGCAAAACGAGCCGATCGTTACCGAGGTCCGGGCCCTGCTCCAGCCGCGGCCACTGGCCGAGATTCGTACCGAGAGCCGCTTCGAAACGGTCGATGAGGTGTCGGCCGCGTCCGGGATCAAGGTCGCCGCGCCCGACCTCACGGACGCGATGGCCGGCGCGCCGGTCCGGGTCGTCCGCGACCGCGACCTCGAGGAAGTCATCGCGGAAGTCCAGGCCGAACTGGCCGATATCGCCGTCGACACGGCCGAAGAAGGCGTCGTCGTCAAGGCAGACACCCTGGGCAGCCTCGAGGCGATGGCCGACGCCTTGGGCGAGGCCGAGGTCCCGATCGTCCGCGCGGAGGTCGGCGACGTCGCGCCGCGTGACGTCTCGGTCGCCTCGACGGCCGAGGACCCGAAACAGCAGGTGATCCTCGGGTTCAACGTCGACGCCCTGGACGACGCCGAGCAGCGCGCCGAGATCGAGGACGTCTCGATCTTCACCGACGAGGTCATCTACCAGCTCGTCGAGGGCTACGAGGAGTACGTCGAGAACATCGAGCAGGCCCAGCAGGACACCATCCTCGAGAACATCACCCGGCCCGCCCGATTCCGGATCCTGCCGGATCACACCTTCCGCCAGAACGATCCGGCGGTCGTCGGCGTCGAGGTGAACTCGGGGACGATCCAGACCAACGCCAACGTCGTCAAGTTCGAGGGCAACGAACCCGAGCGCGTCGGGCAGGTCAAGGGCATTCAGGAACAGGGCGAGGACGTCGACGAGGCCCGCGCGGGCAACCGCGTCTCGGTCGCCATCGACGGCCCCACCGTCGGCCGCGGGATCGAGGAGGACGACGAACTCTGGGCCGAGATCCCCGAGAAACACGCGAAGATCTTAGAGCAGGAACTCGCCAGCGAGATCCCCGGCGACGAACTCGAGGCGCTGAACATGTACCTCGACAAGCAGCGCAACCGCGATCCGTTCTGGGGCAAATAATTCAGCACGCTTCGATAGAACTAATGCTTATTTTGCCACATTCGTTCCAGGCAAACACAGGTATATGGATTAATCAATGCAGTGTATGGCTGACTCTTCCTATTGGATGGTGTATGAAATATATACAATTATAG
The DNA here is from genome assembly GCF_031165565.1 of Natrinema thermotolerans. NCBI lineage: Archaea > Methanobacteriati > Methanobacteriota > Halobacteria > Halobacteriales > Natrialbaceae > Natrinema > Natrinema thermotolerans. The sequence continues at coordinate 1,461,094 of NZ_CP101873.1, forward strand.
AAGATTTTATTAATTGTCATATAGTATGCTCTAATAATGGAGGGAGCCTATGAAAAAATAGCGTACTTGTCCAGGTCTGCGAACCGGCCTCAACTGTTACGAACGATCGCAGATCACCCAAGTACTCCGTCGGATCTCGTCGAACGGTGTTCTATCTCGCGAGCAACTGTTCAAAGAATTATTACGGATTTCGAGAATTATGGGTGGGTGATAAAGAACAACGGCAAATACGACCTCACTGCTGCAGGATCACACATACTTGAAGTATATATGGAAGCAATAACAAAGACAGAACAGATTATCGAAGCAAAGCCTGTCCTTCGTCAATTCTCTCCGGGGAATGAACCAACTTGAACTCGTCTCGGTCCCGATAGCGGGTTCGAGCGCCGACGAGGCCTATCTCACGATCGGACGATCGCTTGATTCAGCGGAAGTGACGATTGCGTCGCTCGAGTACGTCGAGAGATCGATCGAACAACCGTCCGCCGATATACAGTCTATTGACGACGTAGAGGGAACAGTTACCGCACGCGTCGTCGACGCGCTCGATGGGATGGAAGAGACGGTACACGACGTATCGCTTGACTCCGCCGGTCCGGCCGCCGAATCGGGCGAAATCTCGGTGGCGTTTGATGTCGGGTGTGCAGGATGTACAACTGCGGTGAAGCAAATCTGTCGGATCGGATGCGGAGCATCAACTGCTTTCATTTGTGGCGTTCTTACTGGACTCGGTTACATCGCGGGCGGTGGGTGCTTCGCATTCACGCAGGCCGCTTGTGCTGCGATCAGCCATGTTGGCTGTGATTCCCCTGCCGAAGATATCTGCTCTCATTCGGAACTCGACCTCTGCTGACGGTTCAGAATCGAGTACGGCCGAATGATCGAAATGTATTTGTTAATTCATTTCCAAGTATAATACAGATAGGACACAATGTTTCAAGAGCGCCTCTCGTTATTGACGACAAATAAACTTCTCATCGGAAACGCGCTTCTGCTTGCGTTTTCCGGAACCGTACTGTACGGACTCGTCGAGATCGGTGTTTCGTCTTGGTACGCGGTGGCAGGGGTTTTCGTCATTTTGTCGGGCCTCTGCCACGGAGTCGGTATCGTACTTTTCGATCACCGACCGCGCTCGCTCGCGGGTGGTGGTTTCGGCTTCCTTCTGGCTGCAGGATTCGTGGTTCTCTTCGCACCGATTACCACGGATGATGCGCTGCTCGTCGTCGGTGCCGGCGTTTGGATCGTCGTCGCAATTCCGCTCTTCGGCGAAGCAGCGGGTCTGAACACGCCGGATGAGCATGGGGAATAATCACGTCCGTCTCGTCCTATCGACGACACTCCGTCGGAGTATCCGTCGGCTAACAGCCGATCGCCGACGGTTGTTGTTACTGGTCGCGAGTTTCCTCGTTACGACGCCGGTCTGGTATCGCGGTACTCGCCTCGTGTATCGGTACGGCCGAAGATGGGTGACGGGTGAGCCACCGATCCCGCTTCCCGACCTTCTCGGGAACCAACTGTCCTTCTTAGCAATTCTCATCGTCGGACTCACCGTGCTTCGAACGGCCCTAGAGATCGGCTATCCGGACGAACCAGCGTTCGTCCTGCTTGCCACGCCCGCACCGGACGTCGCCACCGGATTGGTACTCGCCGAGTGCGTTCGCGTCGTGTTCGTCCTCGGTGTACCGATAACTGCCGTCTGGACCGTCTTTGCGTTCGGGATGGGCGCGCCACTGCTCGTCGTCACCGGCGGGATATCCGTTGCATTGTTTCTCCTCGCGTGTGTCCTCGGCGGGTACCTACTCGGGCTCGGTGTGACGCCGGTCGTCCGACGGATCGGACATCGAGTGCTATACGGTCTTCTTGCCGTCGTTCTCGCAGTCGTCATTGCCGGTCTCGAGCGGACTCCGTCGCCCCTCGCATCATTTCCAGAAGCCGTCCGTTCCCTCGAGGCAATCCAGACGCCCCTGTCCGTGTATACGAACCTCGCGCTTCTCGGTTCGCCCGCCGTTTCGACGGCCAGTCCGGTGGGGTCCATCCTTTCGATCGCTACGGCGGTCGCGCTTCCGCTCTGTCTCCTCGGCGCGGTCCGAACGGTCGCGCCTGCAGTCTGGTGGCGATCCTCCCAGCGATCCGCCGGCGCCAAACCGACGCGAGCGGCCGCAACGGGACACGTCCCGTTCAAGAGTCACCCGTCAGTTCGCGTTGCTCGGATACAGATACTTCGCGGTGTTCGAAACCCCGCTGGTCTCGCACACGTGTTCGTCGCTGCGTTCGTGTTGCTCCCGACAGGAGTCTCGCTCCTTGGAGAACCGCTTCCGGTCGCGCTGCTCGTTGGCCCGCCTATCGTTTCGGTGGCAACCGTCTGGGTCGCTGGCGCGCTCTTTTGTCTGAACCCGATCGGCGACAGCGGACCGATGTACTCACAGCTCGTCCTCGCGACCGTTCCCGATCGGTGCTTCGTCGACGGTCGGATGCTCGCGGGGCTTGTCATTACGCTTCCACCGGCAACGATACTGCTTGCAGTGGCTGGCATCGTAGGCCCGATTACGATCCCACAGACAGCGATACTGACCGGGGTCACTGTGCTGTCTGCAATCTGTGCGACAGCAGTTGGAAGCGGTCTCGGTTGTCTGGTACCGGCAACCCATCGATCGACCCGGGCCGACGGCCGGACCGTCGTCACTCCGCACCTCACCGTACTCGGGCTCTACTCGTTTCTCGTCGGAGCCGGTGGTTTGGTCGGCTTGCTCCTCGTATTTCTTCCGGAAGCGTTCACGATCGTCGTACCGTCCGTACCTGCCGACACAATTCAAACGTGGGGTGGGCTTGCCCTGTTGACGAGTTGTACTGCGATCAGCATCCTCTCGTATCGCTACGCGACGGTCCGGTTCGTACGGTACGAGTTGTACTGACCTGTTCCGATCAATTGTCCTTGATTCGTGACAGGCTCTACCGCTCGCTCATGTCGAACTCGATTCCCCACTTCCCGTCCACGAGTTGCTGCGAGAAAAACAGGGGCGTACCGTAACCAGCCATGAGCAGTCCATGGAACGCCCCGATAATTTCGCGTGGTCGCAGGCGAACGTTATGGTCATCACCGCGGTGAATACGAGTCCGCCGGATCGGAGGCTGCTACGCTTTCAGGTCCCGGCGACAGTGAGTTCGTCGTCGCTCCAAATCGCGACGAAGTTGCGGGCGGAGACAGGGACATGGAATTCGATTCCGGCGGGGCCGCGAGCGGATACCATGGCCCGATGACGACCCGTGACTCGTGTCAGTTCGTCATATCGACGACCCGCGAACCGCGACGCGCGGCCCGTTCGCGGGCGCGCTCGAGCGCCTCGACGACCGCGTCGGCGTCGTCGATCGCCGAGCGGTCACAGCGGAGATCGAAGACGCTACTGTCGAGGCCAAAGCGCCGCCGTTCGACGACGAGTTCGTCGTCGGTCAGCCGGACGCCGTCGACCGTCGCCCAGGGAATGAACCCTTTCCAGAACGACCGGTCGACGACGAGGCCGGCCTCGTGAACGCGGATCTCCGGTGGGTTCCAGCGGTCGGTCTCCTCGAGGTCGTACCAGTCGTACCGTCTCGAGAGGATCATGACGACCCCGTAAACGACCCAGAACGGCCCGAGGTACCACTCGCCCTGCCAGATGCTGACCAGTCCGGCGAGGATCATGAACGCCATGATTACGGTGTAGGCCGGTTCGCCGGTCCACCCGCCGCTTCGCTGCCACGTCCACGTCGCGGCGGGTTCGTCGGTCGTGAGCGCGTCGACGTACCGGTTTTTCGCCATCCGCTCGAGGCCAAAGCCCGAGACGCCGGCCAGAACGGCCGCGGCGACGGTCAGGACGATGAACCGACCGGTGTCGGCGATCGGCATGGTCCCGGCGGTAAAGAGAAGCGCCGTAAACGCCGCCGCCGGGGCGTAACAGCCGAGTCGTCGCCAGCGGCTCCGGCCGATACGCTCGGGCAGTCCCCGCGCCCGGCTGGCGTAGATGTGGCCGACGATGGCGACGGCAGTCACTGTACTCGGCAGGATGCCAAGCAGCGCCGCCGTCCCCACGTCGGCGAACACCCCCGCGATCGCGACGATCCCGGTGACGACGATCCCGAGATAGAAGCCGAACCCGGCCTGGAAGCCAATGTCGGGGTCGCTCACTTCGAGGGGACGGTGCCGGTCGTATGATGCCACGGTGTTCGCGATTTCGATTCCCGGGCATAAAATAAAACCGGTACCCTTAGTCCGATGACACGCCCGCCGGTCTCGACTCACCCGCCGCTGTATGCTCTCGTCGACGGCGTACCGGCGACTCGAGACCGCCCGGCGAGTTCCAGTATGAGAGTTACCACACTGCAGGTCGTGGCTAGCGTATGCTCGTACAGCTCCACCAGTACAAACACGAGGAGGTCCAGTTCGACGACAACCGAACGACCGGTGAGTCCCAGACCGAGGACGCGGTGAATCCCGATGCGGACGACTACTTCGGGGCCGAGATGGACGAGTTCGACGTCGAGACGTGGGACACCGTCGAGTACGAGGGCGACCCCATCCAGCGCCGGTCGGTCACGATCGACGGCGTCACCGCCGTGTCGGTGCTACAGGACGCCGACGAAGGGGATCCGGGACTCCCCGGACGGACGATCCAGATACGAATGGAGGGCGGGAACGAATCCCTCGAGGGGGCCGAGATCGTCGACGTACAGGACGAAGCCCCCGGGTGAGAGTCGCCGGTGGACGACCGTGGCTGTCGTGGCCGTGATAGTGACTGTCTCCAACGGCAATGGGGAGTGACAACCCCTATCGGGGCGGTTCGCTCCCGAAATCGTTTTCAAGCGGTCGCGCGCACACTCGGTATGCCGACGGAATCGGACACTCATTATGACCCCTCGCTGGGGAACAAGTTCATCTTCGTCACCGGCGGCGTCATGTCGGGGCTCGGCAAGGGGATTACGGCCGCGAGTACCGGCCGACTCCTGAAAAACGCCGGGTTCGACGTCACCGCAGTGAAGATCGATCCGTACCTGAACGTCGACGCGGGGACGATGAACCCCTACCAGCACGGGGAAGTCTACGTACTGGAAGACGGGGGCGAGGTCGACCTCGATCTGGGGAACTACGAGCGGTTCCTCGACATCGACATGACCTCGGATCACAACATCACGACGGGGAAGACCTACCAGCACGTCATCGAGAAGGAACGCGCCGGCGATTACCTGGGCAAGACCGTCCAGATCATCCCGCATATCACCAACGACATCAAACGGCGGATCCGGGAGGCCGCCGAAGGCACCGACGTCTGTATCATCGAAGTCGGCGGCACCGTCGGGGACATCGAGGGGATGCCCTACCTCGAGGCCCTGCGCCAGTTCGCCCACGAGGAACCGGAGGAGAACGTCCTCTTCACCCACGTGACCCTCGTCCCGTACTCGAAAAACGGCGAGCAGAAGACCAAGCCGACCCAGCACTCGGTCAAGGAAGTCCGTTCGATCGGCCTCCAGCCCGACGTGATCGTCGGCCGCTGTGAGGATCGACTCGATCCCGAGACCAAAGAGAAGATCGCGCTGTTCTGTGACATCCCGACCGAGGCAGTGTTCTCGAACCCCGACGTCGAGGACGTCTATCACGTCCCGCTGATGGTCGAGGACGAAGGGTTGGACCAGTACGTCCTCGAACACTTCGGGCTGGCCGAGGAGGCCCTACCGGAAGGCGAACGTGCCAACGAGTGGCGCGAGATCGTCACGAGCGAGAAGGACGGTGCGGTCGATATCGCGCTGGTCGGCAAGTACGACCTCGAGGACGCGTACATGTCGATCCACGAGTCGCTGAAACACGCCGGCTTCGAGGTCGGCGTCGACGTGAACGTCCACTGGGTCGCGGCCGACGAACTGAGCGAGGGCCACGACGGCCAACTCGAGGGGATGGACGGCGTCATCGTCCCCGGCGGCTTCGGGATGCGCGGCTCCGAAGGGAAGATCCGCGCGGTCCAGTACGCCCGCGAGAACGACGTGCCGTTCCTGGGCCTGTGTCTGGGCTTCCAGATGGCCGTCGTCGAATACGCACGGAACGTGCTGGGCTTCGAGGGGGCCCACTCCGCCGAGATGGAGGAAGACACGCCCCACCCCGTCATCGACATCCTGCCCGAGCAATACGAGGTCGAGGACATGGGCGGGACGATGCGGCTGGGTGAACACACGACCGTCATCGAGCCCGAGACGCTGGCCTACGACCTGTACGGCGACACCTCCTGTTCGGAGCGCCATCGCCACCGCTACGAGGTCAACCCCGAGTACTTCGACGCCTTCGAGGACGAGCCGCTGACGTTCTCCGGGACCGCGGGCAACCGAATGGAAATCCTCGAACTCGAGGATCATCCGTTCTTCGTCGGGACGCAGTTCCACCCCGAGTACACGTCCCGACCCGGCCAGCCGAGCCCGCCGTTCCTGGGGCTGGTCGAGGCCGTTCTCGAGGGACCGGCCGATGACGACGACACCGACCCCGCAGACGACGACACCGACGCGGAAACAGAGGTAACCCACTGATGGTAGATACCGAGACGTTCGTTCCCGACGCAGTCGCAGAGATCGAAGACGAAATCGGCGATGCAAACGCCGTCATCGCCCTCTCGGGCGGCGTCGACTCCTCGACGGCCGCCGCGCTGGCGTACGAGGCGATCGGCACCCAGCTTACGGCCGTCTACGTCGACACCGGCCTGATGCGGAAAGGCGAAACCGACGAGATCCGCGAGACGTTCGACTACATGGACAGTCTCCGGATCGTGGAGGCCCAAGACCGCTTCCTCGAGGCGCTCAAGGGCGTCACCGACCCGGAGGAGAAACGCCACATCATCGGCGAGCAGTTCATCCGGGAGTTCGAGACAGTCGCGAAAGAGGTCGACGCGGACTACCTCGTGCAGGGGACGATCTACCCCGACCGCATCGAAAGCGAGGGGACGATCAAGTCCCACCACAACGTCGGCGGCCTCCCGGAGGTCGTCGACTTCGAGGGCATTGTCGAGCCCATGCGCGACCTCTACAAGGACGAGGTCCGCGAGGTCGCCCGCGCGCTCGACCTCGAGGAGGTCGTCTCCGAACGCATGCCGTTCCCCGGCCCCGGCCTCGCCGTGCGGATCATCGGCGAGATCACCGAGGAGAAGTTGGAGGTCGCCCGCGAGGCCAACCACGTCGTCGAGGAGGAACTCGAGGAGTACGAGCCCTGGCAGGCGCTGGCGGCCGTCATCGGCAAGGCCACCGGCGTCAAGGGTGACAACCGCGTCCACGGCTGGGTCGTCTCGGTGCGCTCGGTCGAGTCCCGCGACGGAATGACCGCCCGCGCCCAAGAGATCGACTGGGACACCCTCCAGCGCATTCAGTCCCGAATTACGGGGTCCCACGAGAACGTCGCCCGCGTCGTCTACGACGTGACTCACAAACCGCCCGCGACCATCGAGTACGAATGAGCGCCACGACCGCGGTCGTCGCCGGCGACGACGAGGACGGCATCGGCGCGGCCCTCGAGAACGCAGGCGTCGACGTGACCCGCGTCACGGGCGTCGTCTCCCGTCCCCAACTCGAGGAGGCCGGCGTCGTCGAGGCCGACCTCTACGTCCTGACCGACGTCGGGCAGGCGACGACGATCCCGATCGTCTGCGATCTGAACGAGGACGTCCGGACCGTCGTCTACGCCAACCGGACGGTCCCGGAGTTCGTCAAGGGCCAACTCGACATCGCGATCGACCCGCAGTTGATGGACGCCGACATCGTCGTCGAGGAACTCGTCGACTGAGGCAGCCGCCGGAACACCGGTCACGAGGAGCCGGGGCGATGGCAGCCGAATTCGTCGTCGTCCGAACGCCGGCGAAGCGTCCGTTCCGGCGACCGTCAGCGTTCGCTTTCATTACGTCCGAGACGTCCAGTATAAACCGTCTGACGGCGGATCTCGAGCCGATAAAGCCGCGTTGAATTCGGTCAAACTCGGCGTAAGAGCGGTATACCATCACCGCCGTTCAAGTGGGATCGGCCGCTACTACCGCGTGGAGGTCGACGGGCAGACCCCAAGGCACCCACCACCTGTTCCCGCGACTTCCAGCAACCCCACCACAGCACCCTTCCCCCACCACTGCCAACCGATTCTCGCCGACGCGAGCCCGCCCCACCGGCTCGCGTCACACCCTGCGACCCTGGCATTCGGGGCACGGCTCGACCGTGCCCCGGGGATGGATCCCCTTTCCTCGACGCGAACTACCGCTCCCGGAGCCGCCGGAGGACCGGAATCTCCGCGAGTCGTTCGTCCGCGAGCAGCTCCCAGTCGATGCCGGTCGGCTGGTCGCCGGTCTCGGGCCGAACGACGCGGTCGGGCGTGACCACGAGGTTCATCGCGACGTCGTGGCTCCCGATCTCGACCGGGCCGTCGATCAGCTGCCGTTCGTGGACCGTCGTCGCGACCGGCGTCGCGTCGTCGACGAGGCCGAGGTCCCGGAGGACGGCGTACTCGAGGTCGCTGTAGCCCTCGCCCTTGCCGATGCGGCCCCCGCTCTCGGTGACGGCGACGCTTCCCGAGACGATCAGATCGACCCGATCGACCTCGTCCGGGCCGATCTGTTCCCCGTGTTTCGACGAGCCCGAGACGGTCGTCGCCGCGTCGTAGTCCGCGAGGTCGTCCGGATCGAGCTTCAGGAAACACTCCTCGTCACGGAGACGGGGGACCGCCATGTAGACGGTCTTGCCCTCGCGTAACGCCCGCCGGCGGACGGGCAGTTGCGGCGCGTCGGGGTTGGCCTTGATCGCCGTCGCCCGCTCCCATTCGGGTTGCTCGGCCAGTCGGTCGGCGGCGGCGTCGGCCCCCGCGAAATTCGGGATCCGGCCGTGGGGCGGGAACGGGAACCGCGCTTCGCCGCTGTCCTCGAGATCGTCCCAGACCCGCTCGCGGACGGCCGCCTTGTCGAGCGGTTCGCTCACGTCAGGCACCTCCGTCGGCGGGTTCGGCCCCGTTCGCGTCGGTCGGCTCCTCGTCGGCATCGGACGACTCCTCGTCGGCGTCGGCCGCCTCGTACCCGGCGCGCTCGACGAGGGTGGACGCTTCCGCGAGGACGATCTCCTCGAGGGCGAGCTGGACCGCGTCGACGTGCCCCGGCAGGCAGAAGACCGGCGTGCCGTCGGCCACGCCCGCGAGCGTCCGTGCGCCGACGACCGCCGTGCCGACCCGCTCGTAGCCGAGAACGGTGACGAGTTCGCTGAACGCGGCCAGTTCCTTCTTCAGGAGCGGTTCGACCGCCTCGATCGTGATATCGCCGGGCTCGACACCGGTCGCGCCGGCCGTGATCACGATATCGACGTCGTCGCGGTCGAGCAGCCGTGAGACGATCGACTGGACCGTATCGTGATCCGAGTTGACGTGTTCCCGTACCGCGACCTCGTGTCCGTCGGCCTCGAGGAGATCGGTGACCGTCTCCCCGGCCGCGTCTTCCTCGAGACCGCGGTCCGAGGCGATCGTGATGACGCCGGTACAGAGCGTGTCCGCGTCCGTCTCGTCCATACGCCGCCTTCGAAAGCCGGCGGGTAAAAGCTACGCACGCGGGTTACGGCGTGGGGTCGGGCCCCGGCCCGCCGTTCGGATCCCGCTCCCGGTCCGGCATGGCGTCGGGATCGTACGGCGGGTCCGACCCCGAGTCGGTGTCGAGATCGGCGATGAGCGACTCGAGGGTGCGGACGTGGTCCTCGAACAGTTCCTCGCCGCGGTCGGTGAGTCGATACGTCGTCTGGGGGGTGTCGTCGACGAACTCCTTTTCGACGGCGACGCAGTCGGCCTCGGCCATGCGGTCGATGTGGCTGGCGAGGTTCCCGTTGGTCACCTCGAGGGTCGACGTGAGGGCGGTAAACCCCGTCGGACCGTTCGCGTAGAGGTGTGCGAAGATCCGAAGTCGCGTCGGTTGGTGGACTAGTTTGTTGAATTCCATGTCAGTATCGGAAGAGAGCAACGTAGGTCGCGACGTGATGCAGTGCGATGCCGATGCCGAACGCCGCGTACTCCCAGCCCTCGAAGGCGGGGATGTAAGGGATGGCCGCCGAGAGGACCATGATCCACGCGCCGCCGACGACGAACGCGTACCGGTCGGCGGGCCTGACGTCGTACGCGGCGAGCAACTGGCCCATGAGGACGTAGCCGACGCCGATGACCGCGCCCGCGGCGACGATCGCCAGCCGAACCGCGTTCGTCGGGCCCAGCGACTCGAAGACCGGGCGAAGTCCGACGACCAGGGCGATGACGCCGGCGAGGACCGCGACGAACCAGCGCCGCTGGCTCGGCAGCCCCGCGGCCGGCGGCTCGTAGCTCGACCGGAGGCGTCGCTTCGCGAGTTCACAGCAGCCGACGACGCCGGCGAACGCGACGGCGATCCACGGCCGAAACCCCTCGCGGAGCCAGAACTGGACGATAGTGAAGAGGAGCCCGGTACAAACACCCTCCACGATCCAGAACCGCCACCAGTAGGGGTGGTCCGACGCGAGCCCCATGGCTCCCTTGATCTCCGCGATTTCGGCCTCGAGCCGGTCGGGATCGACGTCGTCCGAGACGTTCCGGGCCATCGTTACTGTCCGTTCGTGGTCGGTACACCGTTCGTATAGTAATTAAACAGGGCGGTGTAGGTCGGCTCGACGATCGACAGATCGGCCCGATCGATCCCCGTCTCGGCCGCCAGGTCGGCGAGGACCCCTTCGGGATCGGCGGCGGCCCCGTATTCGCTCGGGACGACCGCCCGAACGTTCCCGGCCACCGCGAACGGCTCGCCGTCGGCGACGGCGGCCAGCGCGCTCGCGTTCGCCGCGCGGGTCTCGAGGACCGGCGGGACCGACGCCAGCAGCTCCTCGGGCGCGCCCGTCGCGACGATCCGGCCGCCGGCGAGGAAGGCGAGTCGATCGGCGACGTCGGCGTTCATCGGCCGATGGCTGGTGACGACGAGGGTCTTTCCGGCCGCTCGCTTCTCGCGGAACAGTTCGTGGACCGTCGGGACCGTCGCCAGATCCAGCGCGGCCGTCGGCTCGTCGAACAGGTACAGCGGCACGTCGATGCTGGCCGCGATCGCGAGTTCGAGCTTCCGGACCATCCCGCCGGAGTAGTCCGCGACGGGCCTGTCGAGGTCGTCCGCGATGCCCAGCCTCGCGACGTGGTCGCGCCACGCGTCGGTAAACTGCGGGTGGAGCCGTCGATAGAAATTGACGTTCTCGCGGCCAGTGAGTTTCTCGAGCGCCAGCGCGTCCTGCAGGAGGAAGCTCGTGGTGTCCGCGCGGGCGGTCGCGGGCTCGCCGAAGACCTCGACGTCGCCCGCCGACGGCCGCTGGCTGCCGGCGAGACACGACAGCAAGACCGACTTGCCGACCCCGTTCGGCCCCATCAACACGAGCAGTTCGCCCGCCTCGACGATGAGATCGACCGCCTCGAGGACGCCGTCGTCGCCGAAGGACTTGCTGACGCCGTCGGCGGTCGCGACCGGCTCGGTCACGTCCACCACCCCCGGTCGTAGAGGGTCCGGGTGACCAGTACCGAGCCGGCGACGACCGCGATCAGCGTGTAGCCGGTCAGCAACGCGAGGAACGCCGGTTCGGTCGGCAGTTGGGGCGGTGAGACGCCGAGTTCGGTCCAGTTCTCGGCGGGGACGAGGTGAGCTACGAGCAGCCGCGTCGCCAGCGTGTTCGGGAGGTAGTTCAACGCCGGGCCGTCGATCGGCGACTGTGCCGGAACGACCCCGTTGAGCCCGGTGAGGACGAACGCCATGACGGCCACGAGCGTCGTCGCCATCGACGCGACGCGTTTGTTCCCCGCGACGACCACGAACGGGACGGCGACGACCATCCAGAACAGACAGGCCGCCACCCCGGCGAGCAGGACGACCGGCACCGACGCGGGCCCGCGGAGCCCGAATGCCGCGCCGGTCGCGACCGCGACGACGATCGTGACGGCGAACGACCCCGCGGCGAGGACGAGCCCGGCCGCCATCCGGCCGGCCAGTTCGGCCGACGACGAGATCGGCATCGACCGGTAGGCCGCGTACCGCCGGTCCTCGAGGTCCGTCGCGAGCTGGCTCCCGAAGAGGAACAAAGAGACGAACATCGCCCCGAGGACGCCGGTGCCGATCGCGACGCTCGCGTCGGCCGCGGCCGACGTCTCGGTCCCTTGCGTCACCCGGAGCAGGTACGTGATCGCGGGGAACGCGATCACCCACGCCAACATGAGACCGCTGTTCCGGACTTCCCGGAGACTCCGGTCGGTGAACGCGCGGGCCTGTGCGAACCAGACGCCGCGGCTCCCGGTCGATACGCCGTCCGCCGCTTCCGTCGTCGGTGTCTCGGTCGCCATCGGCTTCGCGTCGACCCGACGGACGGCCCACGGAAAGTATTTTGCATTGCAAAGTCACTTTGCAGTACAAACAAAGGGGCGTCGCCGGAGTGCTGGTAGCCCAACTGTTATGCACGCCGTTTCCGTTGGCTGCTGTATATGCAGGCAGTCCAAATCACGGAACACGGCGACACCGACGTCATCGAGTACGGCGAGTTCCCCGACCCCGAGATCGATCGGGACGAGGTACTGGTCGACGTCAAGGCGGCCGCGCTCAACCATCTGGACATCTGGACGCGCCGCGGAATGCCGGGACTGGACCTCGAGATGCCCCACATTCCGGGCAGCGACGCGGCGGGCGTCGTCGAGGAGGTCGGCGAGGACGTGACCCGGTTCGAGGAAGGCGACCGCGTCGCGGTCTCGGCCGGCGTCGGCGACCTCCGGATGGACGACCCGACGCTCGACCCGAAGTTCCACATCATCGGCGAACACGTCCGGGGCGTCCACTCCGAGTACGCCGCCGTCCCCGAGGACAACCTCATCCCCGTCCCGGAGGGCGTCGACTGGGCGGTCGCCGGCTCCAGCAGTCTGGTCTTCCAGACCGCGTGGCGCATGCTCATCGAGCGGGCGGACCTCGAGGCCGGCGAGAGCGTCCTCGTGCTGGGGGCAAGCGGCGGGGTCGGCCACGCCGCCTTACAGATCGCCGACTACGCCGGCGCGGAGGTCTACGCCACCGGCAGCACCGAGGAGAAACTCGAGTACGCCGAGGCACACGGCGCGGATCACGTCTGTAACTACGAGGAGGAGAACTTCGCAGACTGGGTCCTCTCGGAGACGGACGGCCGCGGGGTCGACGTGGTCGTCGAACACGTCGGCGCGCCCACCTGGCGGGACTCGCTGAAGAGCCTGACCAAGGGCGGCCGGCTCGTGACCTGCGGCGGCACGGGCGGGGGCAACCCCGAGACGGACATCCCGCGGATCTTCTGGGAACAGCTCACGATCATCGGCTCGACGATGGCCACGCCCGAGCAGGTCGACGACGTGATGGAACTGGTCTGGGACGGCACCTTCGAACCCGCGATCCGCGAGGAGTTGCCGATGAGCGAGACGGCCCGCGCTCACGAGATCATCGAGAACCGGGAGGGCTTTGGCAAGGTCGTCGTTCGGCCGGACAGCGAACTCTAAACCCCGTCTCGATCACGGCCGACCCGGTTGGCCAACCGTGAGGGCTTTTACGATGCGGTCAAAGGGTCCGATAGTGAGTTCGAACGACGACGGCGGCTACGTCCACGATCCGGCGGCGTTCGACGCCGACGACGGGGAAACCGACGAGTCGGCCGACGACGACGATGGGTGGGACCCGTCCCACCCAGAGACGGCCGACCGGGAGTTCGACTGGCGCGGCTGGGTCCTCGTCGGCGTCCTCGTGTTCGCCTTCCTGATCGCCCCGACCGCGATCTATCTCTTCCCGCCCGGCGCGGAGGGATATCGGTTCGCATTACTAATCCTGCCGCTGGCTCCAGCTATTCTGCTCGCTGTGACTGCCGTCTGGGCGACGACGCGCCCCTGAAAAAGCGGTCCCTTAGGGCTCGCGAACGCCCTCGAGGGTCTCGAGGACGGCCGCCCCGTGGCTGACGTCCCGTTCCGGAGCGTCCTCGCGGTCGACGTACGAGGCCAACGCGGTATAGAGCCGGTCGGCCTGGGAACCGGTGAGTCGCGTCTCGCCGTCGGCTTCGACCGCGTCGATCGACTCAAGTACCCACTCCGGCGGTGTCTCGTCGCCGTCGAGAGCCTCGTCAAGCCGGTTCGACAGGACGTGATGGGCGACCCATTGCTCGTCTCGGGAGAGCGTGACTTCGTACGTCTCGGTTTGTGGTGAGGAACTCATTTCGTCAGACGGGACCATGGTGTCGGTCCTCAGGCAACGCTACGAACAGCGTGATAATAAGCCTTGTTACCGAGTGGCATGATTGCCGCGTTCCGCTAAACTACAACGGTCGCGTGCCACGCGGGGGTGACCGACGGACCCACGGCCGACAACGGGTCGGCCGTCGATCAAAAGCTACTAACAGAATCGCCCCGAGGAACGGGACGACCGAATGGATCTCACGAGGCTGACGGAATCGATCGCGACCGGCCGCGTCGGACACGCGATCTCCCGTCTCGTCCCGTCGACGGCCGTCTGGGAACGTGAGTGGGACGTCTGTTGTGTCCTCGACGGCTGCCGGTACGATCTCATGCGCGAAACCGCGGCCGCCGGCCACGAGTTGCTGCCGGGGCCCGAGGGGGTGGGCTCGCTGTGGTCGGTCGGCTCCCAGTCGGCAGAATGGATGGATCGGACCTTCGCCCCCGAGCATCGCGAGCGGATGGCCCGGACCGCCTACGTGACCGGCAACCCTTTTTCCTCGCAACCCTGCGACCACATCCTCGTGACCTCCGACGAGGTCCTCCCGCTTTCGGCCGACGACTTCGGCGTCCTCCACGAGGCCTGGCGAGACGAGTGGGTCGACGACGATATCTCGACGATTCCGCCCGCGCCGCTGACCGACGCCGCGATCGCCGTCTGGCGCGCCCGCGATCGACTGGGGATCGATCGCGTTCTCGTCCACTACATGCAGCCCCATGCCCCCTTCCGGTCCCAGCCGGACTGGTTCTTCGGCTCGGCCGACATCGAACACTGGGGCCAGTTCGTCGAGGCCGACGACGATGACGAGGAGTTCGACCCCGAATCGCTGACCGCCGAGGAACGCGAGGCGCTCGAGGCCTTCGCCGAGGCCGACGACGACGATGACTCGATGAACGACCCCTGGCTGCGGGTCCGCGAGGGCGACCTGTCCCGCGAGGCGGTCTGGGCGGCCTACCGGGACAACCTCGAGTGGGTCTTAGACGACCTGACCCGACTCTACGAGAACTGCGACGGCCGGCTCGCACTGACCAGCGACCACGGCAACGGCCTCGGCGAGTTCGGCGTCTGGTCACACCCGCCGGGTACCCCCGTCCCCGCCGTGCGCCGGGTCCCCTGGGTCGTCCGCGAGGGCCGTGACCGGGAGACCTGTGACCCCGCCCTTCCGGCGGGGATCCGCGAGGGCGATTCGGCCGCCGGAGACGACGACGGCGAGATCGAATCGCGCCTCGAGGCGCTGGGGTACCGATAATGGACGGGACCCCGATCCGAGACGCGATCTATGCCCTCCGAAAGGCCCGGCTCGGCCTCGAGCGCCGCCGGCTCGATTACGGCCGGGAGACGCGCGAACGGGCCGACCGACTGGCCGACGTGCTGCCGGCCTCGGCCGACGAACTCCGCGAATACGAGCGCGAGTACGACGACCTCGAGTGGTTTCACGATGCCTACGCCGACCGCGTCACCGAGATCCACGACGCCGGCGTCGCCACCGACACGACCCACTGGCGCGACGGCGTGACGATCTACGTCGTCTGTCGCGCGCTCGAGGTCGAGACGGCCGTCGAGACCGGCGTGCTGTTCGGCTCGTTCGACGCACACATTTTGGCGGCGATGGAACAGAACGGCGGCGGTACCCTGCATTCGGTGGACCTGCCCGGCGGCCCGCCCGGTCCCTTCGAGTACGGCCACCTGATCCCGGATCGCTGTCGCGACCGATGGGAACTCCATCGGGGCGACGCACGGGAGGTGCTGCCCGACCTGCTCGAGTCGGTCGGCCCCGTCGAGCTGTTCCTGCACGACTCGGACCACCGGCTGCCCCACATGCGCTTCGAGTACGAGACGGCGTTGGGGCAGCTCGAGTCCGGCGGGGTCCTGGCCAGCCACGACGTGCGGCTCTCCGGGCTGTTCGACCGGTTTACCGAGGCAAACGGGTTGCGATCGTGTGTGATCTGCGATACGGGGATCGCGCGGGTTCCGTCGCGACCGTGACGGAGTGACCGAGTCGCCGTTCACAGCTGTCAGTGCGGTGCGGGTGTCCCGGTCGGTCCCGTAACTATAGTAGCCACTGAAAGTCATTGCACACCTGATCGCACGACTGCGTCGCGATCAGTGTGTAAATCGTTTCAGTGGCTACTATAGATATCGAGGCGACGCTTGAGGACGACACGCGTACCGAACGTCCGAACGATCATCCCGGTCCGGATAAACGCGAAGAGGGCGATCGCTGCCGCCGCGGGAGTCCGTCGGGGAACAGGAGCGGCCTGACACCGACGACCAACGAGTGAAACCGCTCATGTACACCCACATGTTATTTATGTCCGTCGAGAACCACACGTCACCCATGACACCGGAGATAGAGGAGGAGACGACAGTCAGTGCACGCGGCGGTGTCACGATTCCGTCCCTCGTTCGGGACCAGCTCGGCATCGAGGAAGGGGACAAACTCCGCTGGCATCTCGACGACGACGACGATCTACAGATCGAGGTCGTTCACCAGCGAGAGGGCGTCTTCGACGACATCGAACCGATCGACATGGGGGAGACAAACGCCGTCGACGCCAAAGAGGAGTTCGGGATCGAATGACGGCGGCCGTCGATACGAGCGTTCTCTTCGCCCATCGAAGCGCGCACGACGAGTTTCACGAACGGGCCACGGAGATCATCGGAGGGGTAGATCACGGACAGTTACCGGAACTGCATATCACGGATCACGTCCTCGCTGAGACGCTGAACCTGCTCCTCAACAAGGGGACCCACCGAAAGGCGACGCAGACGATGGATCTCCTTATCGAAGGGAGCCACTTTCGACTTCTACACACCCCGAAAACGGACTTCAATTCCACGCAGGCCCTCTTCCGCCGTCATCCGCATCTCTCCTTCGTCGACGCGTCGATCGTCGCGTACATGCAGCGAACGGGGATCGAGTATCTCTACTCGTTCGACGACGACTTCGACTCAGTAGACGGCGTAACACGAGTGAATTCCGCCGTCGATCCGCGGTAGTAGTCGGCCCGTCTCGGCTTCGCCGTCGACGCCGGCCGTCACGACGATCGCGTCGGTCACTCGCCCGACCGGAATTCGGCCGGCGCTCGAGGCCGCCGATCGGGTTCTGTCCCACCGGGCGTCGGTGGTCGATACAGATCGAGTCGATCCCGCGATAGCGCGCCGTCGGTTATCCGCTCGGTTTTTCTCGAGCGACCCCGTCGATCGGCTCGAGCCGGCGTTCGTAGAGCCCCGCGAGGCGTTCGGCGCGCTGGAGCAACAGCGCGCGCCCGGCGTCGGTGAGCCGGTAGGTGACCCCCTGATCGTCGCGTTTCGAGAGCAGGCCGCGCCCGACGAGCGCGCGCAGGTTCGGCTCGAGTCGGGCGCGGCTCACTGCCGGATACCAGTGCTCGAGGGTCCACGCGATCCCCGACGGGTAGCAGGACTTGCCGTCGCGCTCGCGGCGGGCGACCGCCTCGAGGCAGTCGCGCTGGAAGCCGGTGAGTTCGATCCACGCGCGCCGGCCGTCTTTTGACGGGTAGTCGGCTGCTGATGCGTCCGCTCGAGCGGGAGGTTCAACGTCCCGCGAGTCGTGATCCGACATGGCTTTCGGGTGGGTTACGGAAGCCACGCGGACCGGTGGTAGAGACACCGGGTCCGCATTTTCGAGGACCGAATCGGGCAGCGGTGGGTCCGTCTGGCCTCCATGTTCCACTAACAAACGGAAAGGTATTATAATTACCCCATATGGGTTCATCAAGGACTCAAATAGTAGCCATCACTTGCATGCCACTAGAAGTTATCATAGGAAAGCGAGACTACCGATTGAATGCGTCCGCTGGTTTCATGGATGACAAAGTCTGATCCTGCAATTCTCGAGGTCTTCGAGGAAGCAGGGATTGCGATCCCGCCAGCGGTTGCAGAATACAATTTGGTAGGGATCTCGAAATCCACAGTAAAAAGACGTCTTCCGGTGTTAGTGGACCACGGCTTACTGGAGAAAGTCGACGACGACCGGGGCTATTACCGGATTACGGATCGCGGCCGTGCTTATCTCGAGGGCGAACTTGATGCCGAGGACTTAGAACCGAGTGAAGACTGAGTAGCGGTGATCCGGTGACTGGATACAGAATGCGACGGCCACGGGTGGACTGGATGACGCGGGCCGACGATGCGATCCTCGAGTTCCTGCTCAACGAGGGAAACCGGCCTCTCGTCGCGAATCCGTCCACCGTCGAGGCCAACATCGATTACAAGATTTCGCACGTACGGCGTAGATTGAGGGCATTACAGGATGGTGGGCTGGTAGAGTATTACGACGAAGATCGAGGCCTGTATCGGATCAGTGAACAGGGGCGGGCATATCTCGAGGGCGAATTAGAGAGCGACGATCTCGAGCACTCATAATGAATATCTGGCTGAAGCGGGTCTTGTTGTACACCTAAATCGGATCTAGTACTATTTTTTGGACTGTATTGTCCGTCATTTTATCAACAAACTCAATAGTAAAGTCTCCCCCATATAATTCCTCTTCTTTGCCATCTAATTCAAGATCAAAGCTGAAATTGTCCCTTCTAGATCCCTCAAACTTTGTATATGATTCGTTGAATTCAACGTCGTCTGGGTAATTCCATGCAGCAATCTCAAAGCTATCACTCAAACTAATCTCTACTTCTGGCTCAGATTGCCATTCTGGGATACAAACGTAAGTATTAAATTTTGTATGTCCATCTTTGACACGGTATTCGCCATGATGCTGTTCTTTAGCGGTATTACTCTCTTCTTTTGGTACACAAGTAATTCCTACTGAAGATGCAAATCGGTATGAGTATATCAAGAAGGCAAGAACAGTAGACAAAATCACACCCGCAATCACTATACGAACGCTATCTGAAAATAAAGGAGATAAAAAAGATAAGAAGCTAAGAAGAATACCAGCCACTACTAAGAGCTTATTTCTCCCGAATTTAACTACGGTTGATCTCCATTCCAACGGCATTTCAATCAATTATGTCTATCAAATTTTTTATTATGGATTGATAGGATTGGTCCGAATTGGCAGATATCCATAAATGACCTTTATTATAGACTACTGATATCCTCTCATCTTCTCGTGTAAAGTGTACAACTGCTTTTTCTATCGGTTTGTCTTTGTCCAGAGACTGCAAAGTTTGCTCATGTGTAGTTAGGTCATCTTCGTGCACAACCTCAACCACCAATTCTGCAGATTCGACAAGTTCCCATATTTCATTTCTGGAAAGCCCGATATTTGGCAAAATCCGCGCCTCATCATACATGACTGAGTTTATACATTCAATAATCTCACGGATTACACGGGTACTATCTCCCTGAATACTGATCAAGTCTATATTTGGATAGACATCTAATTGACTTTCAATAGTTGTCGTGGAATCACCAAATGGGTTCTCAGGACGATATGATATCTCATATGTATTCCATTCTATATTAACTTTATCTATCTCCTCTTTATGAGGACTCTTCTGACCCACATCTAGATTAGAAAAATCAGAGTTGGAGAAACTATCCGGTGTCAACGGACCCGATATTTTCCGAATTTCCCTCATTGGAACTCATACCCGTAGTCAGACGGATCTTCACCACGTTTCGCTGCATACTCTTTAAGCGGCTGTGTCAACTGCGTCTCTACTTTTACTCCCTGATTTTTGCTCATATTATACAGTTCCTCAAAGAAGGTCAATGGGGGATACTTTTCATTGTTTGGGAGGTCGAGCCATTCATCATACAGTGAGTAAAGGAAGTCCAGTAACATCAGGGAACTAGCAATCCTTTCTATTGATTCTTGGTTAGGTAAACTCCCTTGCGACGCCTTTACCTGCACTTGGTCTCTTTGAATTGACGCCGTTATTCGTTGGTTCTGAATAGCAAACTCTACTTCAATTCCAGAGATAGATTTGTTCTGCAAAAGGCCTATCAATATAGGTATTGATTTTGTAGCATCTGTGGAATTGCGAACAGTACTCTTTTTGCCAAAAAGATCCGTCTCTCCTTGGAGTTCAACGTCGGTTATTCTTATCATCATTTTCGATATTCGCCCATCTGATGAGAAGTTTTGATAAAATAGCCACAAAAAGAAATCACTCTCAAGTCTAATTGGGTCAATAGTTGCTGTCTGAAATAGGGCGGATCGAATTATTGATTGTACTTCCTTAATGTCTTTTTTAGCACCTCTAAAAGACATATAATTGGGATAATTCCAATAAATATCAACCGATCTCTCATTTGGGACAGAAACCATACGTCGACTGCCATCTACAACTGCTTTGATTTTATCGAATTCTTCATACTTGTATCTAAGCGCTATTACAGAAGAAAGGTCATCAGGGAATTCTGATGATGAACCTTGGAGGTGTTTTTGGAAGGGGATTTTCTGAATGCCTTTACCAGGGTTTTGTGGTGTGCCTAGTGAATAATTAGGAATCTCGTCTAATAGAGTGTCGACTATCTCAGTCTGAGATATATTCTCATCCCTAACGGTAGTAGAGAACGGTGTAAATATGAGGTATCCGTCGTAAGTGAACTTGTTCTCTCTACTTATAGGATCCATCTCTGTCTGATACCACTATCTACCAAGTGATAATACCTCAATTTATCGGTACACGTGAATTCCAATTGGTGATTTTCGCTCGGAGGTAGATGGGTATCATGTTTTGTTCACGCTTCTTAATGATATGATTTGCTGAAGCAAGATGTCTGCTCACCAGTTCCTGATGTCTCTATCGTCATTCTATTTGTGACTCTTCCAGTACATTAGGACACACCAACCTGAATCGGGTCATTCAAACAATGAATCAGTAAACAGATCCGAAGCCTCCGACATCCCAGACAACGCATCCGCAGCCAACACCGCCGCTCCGCCGGTCCACGTCGGCCGCTCGCCCGGCCAGAACTCCTCGTCTTCGAACTGGTAGCCCGTCCAGAAGACCCCCTCATCGTCGGTCCACTGGAAGAGCCAGTCGTAGATCTCGCGAGCGCGCTCCGTCCGGCCCACCGCGGCCAGCGAGACGACGAGTTCGCAGGACTCGGCGACGGTCACCCACGGCTCGTCCGCGACGCAACGACAGCCCAGTCCCGCCTCGAGGTACCGATCGAAGCCGGCCTCGAGGCGCTCGCGCGCCGGGTCCCCGGTCAGGACCCCACAGAGGACGGGGTAGAACCAGTCCATCGCGTAGCGGGACTTGCTCTCCCAGGTGCGGTCAAAGCGGTCGGGCCGCTCGCGGATCGCCTCGCCGAGGTCGGCGCGGGCCGCGAGCCAGCGCTCGCGGGCCTCGTCGCGGCCCAGCGCGTCCGCGATCGCCGCGCCGCAGGCCAGGCTCTTGTAGAGGGAGGCACAGCCCGAAATCAAGGCGTCCTCGTAGGGCTCGCCGTCGGGGCCGACGGTCCAGTAGATCTCGCCGGTCGGGGCCTGCTGGCGGCACGCGAACGCGAGGGCGTCCCGGACGGTCGGCCAGAGTTCCTGGAGAAATGCCCGGTCTTCGGTACAGAGATAGTGGTGCCAGGCGCCGACGGCGACGTAGGCGCTGCGGTGGGTTTCCTTGCGCGGCTCGTCGCCGGCGTGGGCCCCGTCGTTGTCCTCGGCCTCACCGTAAGTCGCCCACAGCGCCCCGTCGTCGTGCTGGGCGTCGGCGATCCAACGGTACGCGCGACGGGCTGCATGCTCGCGGCCAGCGATCGACAGCGCCATCGCGCTCTCGACGTGGTCCCACGGATCGGCCGGCCCCTCGGGATACCAGAGGATGAGCCCGTCCGAGCGCTGGGCGCGCTCGATGTGTTCGAGTGCGGGCTCGAGCCCCCAGTCGGAAAGCGACTCGAGCGTGGCGTTGCTCACGCCGACCCCTCCAGTTCGAAGTAGTAGACGACGCTCTTGCCCAGCGCGGGGTCGAGCCCGCGCTCGAGCAGCCGCACGGGCCGGGGCGACTCGAGGACGTCCCACTCGAGGAACCGGTCGTAGGCCCGCAGGGGCAGCGGCGCGTCACCCTGTTGGTCGCGGTCCCACCAGAGACACTTCAGCCACCAGTAGGGGGCATGCAGGGCGTGGGCGAAGTGGCCGTCGACCCGCTCGAAGCCGCGGCGTTCGATCGCCGCCTGCAGTTCCTCGCGGTCGAAGATCCGAACGTGGCCGCCCTCGACCTCGTGATACTCGTCGGAAAGGGCCCAGCAGACCCGCTCGGGGCCGGCCCGCGGGACGCTGACCGCCAGCGTCCCGCCCGGCGCACAGACCCGCCGAAGTTCGTCGAGGGCCGCCTCGTAGTCGGGGATGTGTTCGAGAACCTCGGTACAGAGAACGACGTCGAACGCGCCGTCCTCGAAGGGCAGTCTGAGCGCGTCCCCCGAGAGGAACGTGACCGGCACGTCCGACTCGGGCGCGATGTACTCGTCGTGATCGTCGCGGGCCGCCTCGAGGTTCGCCCGCTCGAGGTCGAGTCCGACGACTTCGCCGACGTTCTCGAGGGCGGCGGCGTTGACGTGACGGCCCTCGCCACAGCCGACGTCGAGGACCCGCATACCGGGAGTCAGCGTCAGCCGATCGAAGTCGATCGTCTCCATCTCAGACACCCCGCGACCGGGTTTCGATGGCGGCCCGATACTCCCGGACCGTCTCGCGGGCGGCCCGTTCCCAGTCGAACTCCTCGACGATGCGCTCCCGGCCGCGCCGGCCGAGTTGCCGTCGACGCTCGTCGTCGGTCAGCAGGTCGCGAACGGCGTCGGCGATAGCGTCGGAATCGCCCGGTTCGACGAGGACCCCCGCATCGCCGACCACTTCGGGGAGGCCGCCGCCGGTGGTGGCGACCACCGGGACGCCACAGGCCAGCGCCTCGCCGGCGGGCAGGCCAAAGCCCTCGTAGATCGAGGGGACCACGGCGACGTCGGCGGTGCCGTAGAGTTCGACCATCCGTTCGTAGCTGATCTCGCTGTGGGTCTCGACCGCGTCCGCGATCCCCAGTTCCGACACCAGCCGATCGCAGTCGCCGCCTTCGTCGAACTCGCCGACGACGACGAGTTCGGCGTCGATCGATTCCCGAACGGTCGCGAACCCCTCGAGCAGGTGTCGGGCCCCCTTCAGCGGGACGTCGGCGCTGACGGTCGTCATCACGCGCGGGCGGTCGTGATCGCCGTCGACGGGGCGAAACAGGTCGGTGTCGATCCCGTTGTGGACGACCCGGATCGAGTCGGGGTCGGCTCCGAAGTCGGTGACGGTGCGGTGTTTGGCCGACTCCGAGACGGTCAGGACGTGGGGCAGCTCCCGAACGACCTCGCGTTGCATCCGCAGGAACCGGTACCACCGTCGGATCAGGAGCCGTTCTGTCCAGTCGTCGGCGGCCGCAAGCGCGGCGTCGCGGTCGACGGTGATCGGGTGATGTACCGTCGCCACGACGGGATGCCCGCGCTCGCGAAGCGTCCGGAGGCCGTGACACAGCGACTGGTTGTCGTGGATCACGTCGTAGTCGGGATCGTGTGTCTCGAAGTAGTCGACGACCCGGCGGCCGAAGGCGTAGGGATCGGGAAAGCCGCCGGTGAGCGCGCTCAGCCACTCGTAGAGCGCCAGCGGCTCCCGCAGATAGGAGGGTTCGAACTGCCCCAGCCGGTCGAGTTCGTCGACCACGTTCTCGCCGGGGAGTTTCACCAGTCCGACGTCGTCGTCGAGGTCGGGATACGGTTTGCCCGAAATGACGTCGACGGAGTGGCCCAGCTCCGTCAGCGCTCGGCTCAGGTACTTGACGTAGACGCCCTGTCCCCCGGAGTAGGGGTTCGAGCGGTAGCTCAACAGACAGATATCGAGCTGTTCGGCGGGCCGCTTCGCCTCGGCCGACGGCTCCGCCGTCGCCGCCGTGGCGGTCGACTCCCCCGTCGACGCGACCGACGTACTGATACTCCCCCGGAGAAGCCGTCTGAGCGTACCCATCACCATCGCAGTCTATCCGCCATGTGTGGGCACTCCCCTATAAACCTCCCGCTCGTGTACTGTTTCTCGAGGGTGTTTCGTCGTGCGTTTCGTTATCGCACGTCCCGTCGCATCGCGATTTCGAACCACGGGCAGAGTCGCAGTTGGCGGTACCACTCCGGGTTCGAGTGGAGTCGCTCGTACGGGACCCACATCAGGCCGGCGACCTCCTCCTCGTTGGGATCGAGGCTCCGGTCGGACAGCGTCAGCTGCAGGACGGCACAGACCTCGTGTTCGACGCCCGCGTTCTCGAAGTAGCGCTTGTACTCGAACCGGTCGGTCAGCTGCAGGTCGTCGTACTGGTCCGGGGAGATCCCCAGTTCCTCCTCGAGACGCTGGCGGGTCGCTTCCTCCTGACTCTGGCCCTCGACGGGGTGGGAGGCGACGGTGCCGTCCCAGTAGGTGCCCCACAGGCGCTTGTCCGGCGCGCGCTGTGCGAGCAAAATATTGCCCTCCCCGTCGAAGACGAGCGAGGTAAATGCCCGGTGACGAATCCCGTCGCCGGTGTGGGCGTCGAGCCGGTTGACCAGTTCGAGTTCGGTATCGTCGGCGTCGACGGCGATCACGTCCTGTCCGGCGTTCTCGTGTTGGAGGTCTTCCTCCGGCGTACTCATATCCGCACAATTACCGTGACTCCTGAAACCAGTATCGTCTCGTGACGGCCGTTTCGAATCGATATGCTCCCTATCCGGCGGGTTCGAGCGACCATAGCTCGCCCCCGTCGGGATCGGGCCGGTACGTCTCCCCGACGGGAATCGTGAGCGCGCCGGGCTCGGTCTCGAGTCGCAGCCGTTCGGTCTCGAGGGTCTCGCCGTCCAGGCTGTACTCGACGGCGTCCCCGCGGCTCTCGATCGACAGCGTCGGCGTTCGTCGGCGGACGATATGCGTGCTATCGCCGCCGAACAACCCCTCGAGGGCCGCGCCGCTCAGCAGGTCCGTCGTCGCGGCGTCCTCGACGATCGTCACCTCGAGCAGGCCGTCCTCGACATCGGCCTGTGCGGTCCGTGCGCCGGTAAAACGCCGGCAGTTCCCGATGAGGACGAACATCGCCTCGCCCTCCCAGGCGCGGGCCCGTTCGCCGTTCGGGCCCGCGGCCGTCTCGACGCGCAGCGGGAGCGAGTCGAACTCCCCGACCGTCTCGATCGTATTCTTGACGTAGGCCAGCACCCCCAGTTCGGCCTTGCTCTCGGGGGTCGTCTCGCTGCTGGCCTCGGCGGTGATCCCCCCGACACAGGAGTTGACGAAGGTTCGGTCGTTGGCCCAGCCGACGTCGATCTCCCGGCGGCGGCCCTCTTCGATCACCGAAAAGGCATGCTCGATCCCCCGAATCCCGACGTTCGTCGCGAAGTTGTTGCCCGTGCCCGCCGGGACGACGGCGACCGTCGTCGACCCGAGGGCGTCGGCGGCTGCGACGCCGTTGACGACCGCGTTGAGCGTGCCGTCGCCGCCGGCCGCGGCGACGAGGTCGGCGTCGGGCGCGGCCTCGTGTGCGAGCCGGGTCGCGTCGCCCGCCTCCTCTGTCGTCCGGATCGCGAAGCCGTGTCGGTCCGCGAGCGCGGCGACGGTGTCGACGTGGTCCCCGCTGCCGCTGACGGGGTTGCAGACGAGGACGCGGTCGCTCGAACGACCGTCGTCCGGCCCCTCCGATTGCATACCATGGGAGACGCCGGCCGAGCGCAAAAGGGTCTGGCCGGCGTCTGCGTATCCGTGTACACCGTCGACCTGCACGCGCACACGCGATTCTTCCACGGTCGCCGCGCGCTCGGCGACCGGTTCGACCCGCTGGGCGTTAGACTCCTCACCGAGGTGGCCGAACGCCGCGGCCTCGACGGGGTCGCGACCACCAATCACGACTACTACACGCCGTTCGATCCCGCGCCCGACGTGGCGACGCTACCGGGCATCGAGATCACCACGGATCGGGGCCACGTCCTCGTCGTCGGCCCCGATCCGCCCCGTGCGACGAAACCCGGCGCGCTCTCGCCCGAAGAGGCCGTCGCGCTGGCCCACGACCGCGATTGTGCCGCCATCGTCGCCCACCCGTTCCGGAACAGCACGGTGCGGGAACTCGAGGACGTCCCCTTCGACGCGATCGAGGTCAACGGCAAACACCCCCGATCGCAGCCGCTGGTCGAGGAATTGGCCGGCGACCGCGACCTGCCGCTGGTCGGCGGCAGCGACGCCCACTACCCCGTCGAGGTGGGGCGGGCCTACACCGTCGTAGAGGCCGACCGGCTTACCCCCGAGTCGATCGTCGAGGCGATCCGCGACGGCCGGGTGAGCGCGACCGTCTCTCGATCCGGGTTCGACAGCCTGCTGCGGCGGGCCTACCGTGCGATCCACGACCGCAAGGGCGTGATCGACGCAATCGACCGCCCGACGCCCGGCGTGGGCACACCGCCCGGCGAGGACGAGGGGACAGTCGAACAGTAGCGACTGCTCTCTCACAGCGGATCGACGAACCGCCATGCGGTGGCGCGCGCTGAACTGTGCCGAGCGGAAGTGAGGCACAGTTCGAAACCGTGCGAGGGATGAGAGAGCGACTCTGGAGCGAGCGAATCGGTTGGGGAGGGCGTGGCTACTCCGTGTTGCCACGATAGCAGAACACTCCGTTCGGAGACACCGTTGCCCGAGCGCTATTTCCGCCCGACCGCCTCGAGCGAACGCCGACAGATTCCACCACGCCAGCAGTAGATATAAGTGACCACTGACCAACAATTAGTACGGAAGCCGATCTCCGACAGGGGACGTCTCGAAACGTCCCGGGTGGACCTAGCACCCGAGACTCGGCTTCCAACCCGAGAGGGTTAGCAAGCCATGATTCAGTTCGTTCTACCGGGATATAAACGTCCCGCACGACGGTCGCATCGCCAGTCACGACCGCGCTCGAGTCCGTCTCCACTCGCTCGAGAACCCGCGGAGGCGGGCCGATGAGTAGCGATCCCGAGGCCGGCGACGACACGCCGTTTCCCGACTGTCCGACCTGCGGCGAGCCGGTCGCGTTCGTCGTCGCCACGGGGCCGTCAACCGGCACCGTCGAACCCTGTGGCTGCTCGCTGCCGCCGGCCCTGTTGACGCCCGATCGGGAGGACTGACAGGAGGCCGTCTGACCGCCGCTCGAGGTGCCGGTGGCCCGCTCGAGGCCGCATGCAACGCCTCGCTGACGGTTCGTGTCTCCGAACCGCAGCGGCACAGTCGCCCCCACCGCGGGCGGGCTACGTCGCCGGCGGCACCCGGAGCGTGACGATCGTGCCACGCGGCTCGTTCTCGCTGATCCGCAGTTCGCCCCCGACGTTCTTCGTCACCCAGTAGATGAGCCACAGCTCGAGGCCGGTGCCGTGGACGAGCGGCGTCTCGTGACCCAGTTCGATCATCGGTCGTTCTTCCGCCGGGATGCCGGGGCCGTTGTCGGCGATCACGATGTCGACCCAGTCACCGCTGTCGGTCGCCTCGGGCGGGGTGACGCCGACCGTCACGTCCGGGACGGGGCGGTCGTTGTGACTGACGGCGTTGTGGATCGCTTCCCGGATCGCCATCTCCAGGCGGTCGTCGGCCTGTACCGAGACGGAATCGGGGGCCGTGACCGTGATCGCGGCGTCCGGGTACTGCTCGTCGAAGTCGGCCGCCAGCCTCGAGACCATCGCGCCGACGTCGCAGGTCGCGTCGGCGTCCTGCTCTCTCTGGAACAAGTCTCGAACGGCGGCCGCGTTCTCGCTGATCTTGAGGAGGTCGGCCGCCTGCTCTTCGATCGCCGTCACGGCGGTGTGACGGTCCTCTTCGGCGGACACCGTCCGGAGCCGGGTCGCGTTCCCTTCGACGACGTTCATCGCGTTCCGGATGTTGTGTCGCAAGATTCTGTTGAGGACGCCCAGACGCTGTCGCCGCAACCGCTGTGCCGTGATATCGGTCTCGATGGCCACGAAATGCGTGATCTCGCCCGCGTCGTCGGTGATCGGTGCGATCGTCTGGTCGACGTGGTACAGTTCGCCGGACTTGCGCCGGTTGATGAGTTCGCTTTCCCAGATCTCGCCCGAGCGGATCGTGTCCCAGAGGTCCGCGTAGAACGCCTCGTCGTGCTTTCCCGACTTGACGATCCGTGGGTTCAGACCGACGGCCTCCGTGCGGCTGTATCCGGTGTCCCGTTCGTAGGCCGGATTGACGTACTCGATGGTCCCGCTGCGGTCCGTGATGATGATCCCGTGACCGGCCTGTTCGACCGCTTTTCGGAAGAGTTGCAACTCCCGCTCGCGTTCCTTCCGAGCCGTGACGTTCTGAATCGCGCCGCGTAACGCGACGACGGTTCCGTCCTCCGTGACGGGTTCCCCGACGGTCCGGACCCAGCGGTCGTTCCCCTCGGCCGTGACGATCTCGAGGACGCCGTCGTACGACTCCTCGCGGCATCGACACGCCTCGACGAACGAGCGAATCGTGGGCCGATCGGCGGGCCGATAGAACTCGATCGCGTCAGAAAGCGTGGGCTCGTAGTCGTCGTCGACCTCGAAGATCGCTCGCGTCCCGTCGGTCCACCGGAGATCGTTCGTTCGGAGATCGAGTTCCCACCCGCCGACGGCCGCGAGGTCCTCCGCTTTCGGCAGGAGGTCCCGGTCCCGCTCGAGTTCACGCTCCGTCGTCGCCCGTTCGGAGATGTCACGAACGATACCGACGATCCGGCGGACCGGACCGCTCGAGTCGGCCGGGTGCAGCGTCGTCTCGACGGTTCGTTGCCCGACCGGCAACGAACGCGTCGCGCTGACGTCGACCGGCTCTCCGCCCTCGACACACTCCCGGTATCGACAGAGGGTGTCGCCGTCGGGGGACAACTCGAACATGTCCTGCAGGGATTTCCCCGTGACCGACGCGTCGGTCAGGCCGGTGGCCGCTTCGTAGGCCGGGTTGACGCGTCGGAACGTGAACTCGAGATCCCGCTCCGTCCGTTCGACATCGATCAGAAAAACGGCCTCTTCGACGGCGTGAAACAGCGTTTCGGCCTCGTCGAGGGCCACCGATCGGTCCCGATTCGAATCCCCCGTTCGATCGGCCGCGACCGACTCGTTTCGATTTCCGGAGCGTTTCTCGGTGGTCATTAGAACGGAATGTGGCCCATCGGGCAAAAAAGCGAGGGAGTTCGCCTACCGAACGGGAACACCGGCGCGACTCGAGTCGCCCGCTCCCGACCGGAGCGAAGCAAGCGGCGGATTCAGCCGAGTTCCTCGTCCAGAATCAGCCGCGTTTTCGTACTCACGACCTCCTCCTGATCGCGGGCCTTGGTGATCAGATCGTTGACCCCGCGCGTGTCCGCGGCGTCGACCACGAGGACGACGTCCTGTTCGCCAGAGACCATCCAGACGAAGTCGACCTCGTCCCACTCGGCGATCCGTTCGGAGACGGCCTTGGTATCGACATCGACCGCGACGCTGAGTTCGATCATCGCCTGGACGTTGCCCGTCCGGGTCGAGATCGTAAAGCGCTCGATCACGTCGTCGTCTAGCATCCGCTCGACGCGGTTCCGGACGGTCCCCTCGCTGGTCCCTACTTCGTCGGCGATCTCCGTGTAGGGCGTGCGGCTGTCTCGCCGGAGAATATCGAGGATCTGTCGGTCCAGGTCGTCCATGGAGATGCGTACCTACGGCGAACCCGCACTTACCGATTACGAAAATCGTAACTGAGCTTCGAAGACAACACTTATGCCGGTCCATCCGATACGTAGATCGTAATGACGGAAGCCTACGTCGCACTGGAAGGCGGCCACGTACTCGAGGGACGTGGTCGTGCCGACGGGACGGCCCGCGGCGAAATCGTATTCACGACAGCGTATACCGGCTACGAGGAGAGTCTCACCGATCCCTCCTACGAGGAGCAGATCCTCACGTTCTCGTATCCGCTGATCGGCAACTACGGCGTCCGCGAGGAGCGCTTCGAGGACGACCGCATCCACCCCCGCGCCGCGATCGCCAAGGAGTTCACCGACGAGATCGTCGACTGGTTCGAGCGCGAGGGTATCCCGGCGGTCGACCACCTCGACACCCGCGACGTCGTCACCGACATCCGCGACGGCGGCGCGATGAAATGCGGCATCGCCGTGGGCGAGGACGTCACCGAGGAAGACGCCCTCGAGCAACTCGAGGCCTGCAAGGCGATGAGCGACCACACCGAGATCGGCGCGCAGGTCAGCGTCGACGAGCCCGAAGTCTACGGCGAAGACAACGACGGCGAGACGGTCGCGCTGGTCGACTGCGGTGCGAAGGGGTCGATCATCAGTTCGCTGCTCGAGCGCGACGCGACGGTTCACGTGCTGCCCTACGACGCCGACGTGTCCGCGGTCGAGGCCGTCGACCCCGATCTGCTCTTTATCTCCAACGGCCCCGGCGACCCGGTCAACTTCGGGCAGGCGATCAGTCTCGTCGAGGCGTTCGTCGAGGACACGCCCGTCGCCGGCATCTGTCTCGGCCAGCAGATCGTCGCCGAGGCCCTCGGCGGGTCGACCGAGAAGATGACCTTCGGCCACCGCGGCGTCAACCAGCCCGTCCTCGACTTGGAGTCCGGGCAGGTCGTGATGACCACTCAGAACCACGGCTACACCGTTGCCGACCCCGGGAAACACCTCGAGGTCACCCAGATCAACGTCAACGACGACACGCCGGAAGGAATCGACGGCGTCGAGTACGACGTGATCACCCGTCAGTACCACCCCGAGGCCAACCCCGGCCCGCACGACACCCTCGACTTCTTCGACGACGTCCTCGCCATGGCTTCCGGGCGAGCAGACTCGCAGGCGGTTCCGGCCGACGACTAACGGCCGCGACCCTCGTTTTCCGTTCGATAGCCGCTTTTCAGTCCCCCTTCGAAATCGATAGCGACGCGAACCCGGTCACTCGAGCGTGCGATCGAAACCCCCGGTCGACGTTCGCGGCTCGTCGACGCGGTCAGTCCTCCGTCGGATCGTCGCCGTCCGCGTCGCGAACGTACTCGCGGATCGCCGCGTCGTCGACGGCCTCGAGCAGCACCGCGTCGTCCAGCGCGGCCGCGAGCCGGCGCTGTCCGCGGTCGGCCCGCCGACTCGCGGTGTCGGGGTCGACATAGCTGTCGTCGCGCTCCTCGGCGTAGGCCTCGGCGAGGCGACGGATCTCGGCTGGGTCGTACTCCTCGGGAGCGTCCGATTCGAACAGTTCGACCCAGCGGTCGGGATCGGCCCACTCCTCGGCCCTGTCCGCGGCGTCGCGTCGCCAGTCGTAGCGCTCGGCGAACCGGCCCCAGTAGCCCGCGTCCTCGCGGCGGTCCCGGAGCAACGACCGGGCGACCGTCGCGCCGTGGCCGGCCGCGATGATCGCCTGGTCGCCACCGCCGGCCAGCGGGCCGGCGACGTAGAGGCCGTCGACCGGCGTCCGCCCGTCGTCGTCGGGATAGGTCCCGTCGAAGCGCTCGACCGTCTCGCCGTCGCGCTCCTCGGTGACGAACAGCGCGTCGGGGTCGTCGAGCCCGCGGAGGTACGAGCCGTCGTACTTGGTCGCGGCGATCACGTACCGCGTTCGATAGGTGCCGCCGTCTTGCGTCTCGAGTCGAAACCCGCCGTCGGCCGGCAACGCGACCGACTCGACGAGGTCCTCGTTGAACCGACAGCCCGCCGTCTCGGCGTGATCCCGCGCGAGATCGAGGAAGGTCCCGACGTCGATCCCGCCGGGGAACCCGAGGTAGTTCTCGAGGGAGACACACCGCCGTAGCGACGAGGGGCCGCGGTCGAAGATCGCCGTCTCGAGGCCCGCTCGCGCGGTGAAGACGCCGGCGGCGCAGCCGGCCGGCCCGCCGCCGACGACGGCCACGTCGGCGTCGAACTCGCGGTCAGTACCGCCAGTCGCGTCGTCGCCGTCGGTGCCCATCCTACGCGCCCTCGGTGACGATTTCGGCCACGCGCTGGCGGTCGAACAGCTGCTCGTCGGCCGGAATCTCGGGGTAGGACTCGCCCGACTCGTAGCCGGGCCACTCGCCGAACCGCTCGGGGTAGAGCTGCTTGGCCGTCATCTCGAGCTGGAAGAGGTTCATGAGCGGCCCCTGATAGCGCATTCCGCCGGGGACGACCCGGTCGTCCTGAACCGCGGTGAGCTGGCTGCCGGCGGAGTCGTTTTCCAGTCGCTTGCGAACGTTGCCGATGGCGTATCGAGGCGTGATCCCCCAGAGGTGGAGGATCACGTCGGGATCGGCGTCGAGCATCGCCTCGTAGCCGACGGTGCCCCAGTCGCGCTCCCAGTCCCGGTCGGCGAAGACGTCGCGGGCCCCGAGCGGCCGGGTGTCGGCCTGCCAGTAGCCGGGCGCGTTGAGGTGGTAGGCGTAGAACTGACCCTGGCCCAACGTGACGCGGGCGACCGTCGGCCGCTCGCTCTCCGGCGGGAGGTTCGACTCGATCTGCGAGCGCAGATCCGCGTGGACCTCGGCGAGCGCCTCGTAGCGTTCTTCCTCGCGGAAGACCGCCGCGACCCGCTCGAACAGCTCCCAGAGGGTGTAGTACTCGTAGCTGTCGGCGTAGACCGACGCGGGCTCGCTGTGGACCCCACTGTGGAAGTTGCCGAACCACGGGCCGATCTGATCGGCGACGTCCTCGACGGTCGAGGCATCCCAGTCGTCGTTGTTCTTGACCGGGTACGAGGGATCGAGGAAGTGAACGTCGCTGTCGAGGGCGTAGAGTCGCTCCTCGCTGAGTCCCTCCGCGAGGGGGTTCTCGAGCCCTTCCCACTCGAAGGACACGCCCTCGAGTCGGTCGTAGTAGGTGTTCATCGTCGCGCCGGACATGTCGGGTGCAAAGAGGGTGGTGACCGCGTCGCCGTGGCCGAGCGCGACGGCCATGTCCGCGTACTGCGGGAAGGTAACGAAGGCGTCCTGCGGCACGGAATCGAACTCGACCTCGCCCATCGGGGCCATCGAGACGGTATAGGAGTCGCCATCGCTCGTCGATTCGGAATCGATTCCGCCGATACAGCCGGCTACTGCCGCACTGCCGGCCGCGATACCCGTCGCGACGAACGCGCGACGGCTCCGGTCCGCGTGTGGGGTCGGATCCATACGTTTTAGGCGAGCCTAATTATTCAAAAAGCGTTCGGTTTTAGGCTGGCCGAAAACGTTGCGGTCCGCCGGACGGGCCCGCCGAAACGGTCACGCCTCGAAGTCGTAGGTGACCGTCACGCTCGCGGTCACGCTGACCGGATCGGCATCGATCTCGGTCGGCGGGGCCCCGCCGGCACCTCCGGCCGCGTCGTCGCTGGCTTCGGTACGGACCGCATGCACCTGCACGTCACCGGTCGTAACGGCCGCCGTTCCCGTGATCTCGACCTCGCGGTTGTCGGCGATGTGTGCCGCCTCCGCGTCGGCGTTTTCCAGCGCGGCGTCGATCGCGTCCTCGCGTAGCGTCGATCGGGTCTCTTCCTGTAGCGTAAACCGGACCCGGCCGACGTCGTCGGCACCGGCCTCGATCGCGGCGTCGATGACCTCGCCGACCCGATCGACGTCCGCGAGGGTCACGTCGAATGAGTGAGACCCCTCGAACCCGTCGGTCTCGCGCCCGCGAGCGGGATGGACGCGGTACCGCCCCTCCTCGACGTTCTCGTCGGGGATGCCGAGGTCGTCGAAGATCTCGCGGAGCCGTTCGGCACCGCTGGCGAGTTCGTCGGTGACCGCGTCGGCGCTTTCGCCGGTCGCAGTGACCCCGACATCGACCGTCGCCTGATCCGGTTCGGCCTCGACCTCGCCGTCGGCACTCACCGTGATCTCGCCGTCGGCGTCGGTGCCGTTCGCATCCGAGCCCGTAGTCGATCCCGGTTCGGGGTCGTCGTCGCCCTCGGTCGCGCTTCCGGTACACCCTGCCACTGCGGCCACGAGCCCGACGCTCGAGGCCGCGAGGAATCGTCGTCGATCCATACTGAACGGTCGTTCGGAAACGGAAAAAAGCCCGCCCCAAGCTCAAACGTGGCTTTGAGCCAGGGCCGCGAGTCACGAACCCGTACGAACCTGTTCGGGATAACGCGGACTGGCGTCCTCGCCAGTGATTCGGGTGATGGACTCATCGCTTCCCGCTGCAGCCGAGATCGATGCCGCAGCGACCGTCGACGAACTGATCGGCGAGACGCCGCTGTTGCGACTCGATGCCGTCGCCGACAACTGTGTCGGGAAAGTCGAGGCGGCCAACCCCTACTCCGTCAAAGACCGGATCGCACGGGCGATCATCGACGCCGCCGAGCGCGAGGGCGCTCTCGAGCCCGGCGGCACCGTCGTCGAATCGACCAGCGGCAACACGGGGATCGGGCTGGCGGCCGTCTCGGCCGCTCGAGGCTACGACTGTGTGCTGACGATGCCCGAATCGATGTCGACCGAGCGCCGCCAACTCCTGCGGGCGCTGGGGGCCGACCTCGAGCTGACCCCCGCCGAGGACGGGATGGGCGGCGCCAACGAGCGGGCCGCGGAAATCGTCGCCGATCGGGAGAACGCCGTCCTCGCGGGCCAGTTCGAAAACGAGGCCAACCCGGCGGCCCACCGGGAGACGACCGGCCCCGAGATCTGGGAGGCCACGGACGGCGCAGTCGACGCGGTCGTCGCCGGTGTCGGGACCGGCGGCACGATCACGGGCGTCTCGGAGTATATCAAGGAAGAGCGGGGGAAGACCGAGTTCACGTCGGTCGCGGTCGAACCCGCCGAGTCGCCGACCCTCTCGGAACTCAGTTCCGACGGCCACGACATCCAGGGGATCGGCCCCGGCTTCGTCCCGGAGATCCTCCGGACCGAACTCGTCGACGAGGTCCGGGCCGTCGAGGCCGACGACGCCAGAGCCGCGGCCCGGACACTCGGCCACGAGGAGGGGTTGCTCGTGGGCATCTCCGCCGGTGCAGCGATCGCGGCCGCCGCCGACTACGCCGCCGACAACCCCGACGAACTGATCGTCGTCGTCCTCCCCGACACCGGCGAACGCTCCCTCTCGACGGACCTCTACGACATCGAGGACTGACCGCGGACTCGAGTCGCGGAACTCGCCTCGGGCGCGACTGATCCGGGAATCGCGTCGCACTCGAGTGACGATATCGGCAGGACGTGCGGCCCCAGCCACACTTAACCGGGTCCCGTGCAATGCATCGCTCATGGAATCCGTTGGCAGTGGCCTCGCGGCGATCGACTGGCACGACGACCGGGCCGATGTCTACCTCTCGCGACCCGACAAGCGAAACGCGATGACCGTCCCGCTCATGGACGATCTCATCACGGCCTTCGAGCGGGTCGACGCCGACGAAGACATCCGTGCCGCCACCCTGCTCGGCGAAGGGCCGGTCTTCTGTGCCGGGATGGACCTCGAGATGATGCGCGACCGGGTCGAGCCCGACGCCGAGATCGACCGCAACAAGTTCCCCGAGGTCCTCGAGACGATCGAGGAGACCCGCCAACCGGTCGTGGTCGGCATCAAACGCGCCGCGCCCGCGGGCGCGTTCGAACTCACGCTTCCCTGTGACTTCCGGATCATCGGCCGGAACGCGAAGTACGGCCTGCTCGAGGTCCAACTGGGGACCTTCCCCCATGCAGGGGGCACGCAGCGGCTCCCCCGGCTGGTCGGACTCTCGAAGGCCAAAGAGATCGTCCTGACCGGCGAGTTCATCGACCCCGAGGAGGCCGCCGACATCGGCCTGACCCACGAGGTCGTCGATACCGACGACGTCGACGAGCGGGCGAAGGCCTTCGCCGACGACCTCTGTGAGAACGCGCCGCTCGGGCTTCGAAACGCGAAGAAAGCCCTCAACGCCGCCCTCGAGACCCCCCTCGAGCAGGGGCTGGCCTACGAGCGCCAACTGGCCTACGAAATAGACGACACCCACGACTACCGCGAAGGGTTCGAGGCGCGACTCGAGGGCCGGGAACCCGAGTTCCGCGGCGAATAACAGGTGGTGGGGCGGGCCCGCGATACCAC
Organism: Natrinema thermotolerans; assembly: GCF_031165565.1. Taxonomy (NCBI): domain Archaea; kingdom Methanobacteriati; phylum Methanobacteriota; class Halobacteria; order Halobacteriales; family Natrialbaceae; genus Natrinema; species Natrinema thermotolerans. The sequence continues at coordinate 1,497,224 of NZ_CP101873.1, forward strand.
GTCAGCGCCGGTCGTAGACCCGAACCGCCCGGTCGTGGCGCTCCGAGAGCCCGTTGGGGTTCCGTCGGCTCGAGCGGTCGGCATAGCGGGCGCGGACGCCGTCCCAGAGCCCGCGTGCGATGTTTTCGGTGACATCGACGCCGTCCGAGACCCAGCCGGTCGGCGTCGCCTCGCCGGCGGCCAGTCGACGGACGCCGCCGGCACCGTCCCGGAGCGCGCTCCCGACGGTCCGGGCGAACACGCTCGGTCGGGGGCCGTAGTTCTTCGCGAGTCGGTAGGACAGCGAGCGGTAGGTCGCCCCCCAGTCGGGGTCGGCCCGGCCGCCGTCGGTCCCGACCTCACGGCGGGCGGCCATCGCCGCGTCCCACGAGACCTCGTACTCGAGGCCGGCAACGCGGTGGGCACAGTCGCACTCGCTTTCCTGGACGAGGTACTCGTCGAACCCGTCCAATGCCTCGAGGACGGATCGCTCGAAGGCGACGTTGTCGCCGTGAAACTCCGTCACCGTCCGGCCGCCGATCCGCCGGGGCGAGCGATCGCGCTCACGATCGGAACCGCCGGTGATGGGGCCGGTGACGACGTCGGTCTCGTCGGCCATCGCCCCCTCGATGGCCGGATACCAGCTGTGATCGATCGTGTACTCGCCGTCGAGGAAGGCGATCGCGTCTCCCGTCGCGAGTTCGAGGCCGGCGTTCCGGGAGACGCCGGGGTTTCGCTCGGAGATCTCGACGAGGACGTCGACGTCGTCGCGATCACGGACGACGCCGGTGGTCCCGTCCGATGACGGGCCGTTGACGACGATGATTTCCGTCGACGACGGCGTTCGCCCCCCGAGGGCATCGAGACACGACGGCAACCGCTCCCGGTCGTTCAGCGTCGAGACGACTACCGAGAGCTCCATACGTCCCGGTACGGGCTCCTGATAGTAAATAGATTGGATTGACCCCGATGCCGTCACCGAACGCGCGCGTTCCAGTACGATACCGACGCGAAGTGATCGGTGACCGGGAGCTTCCCAACCGCCTCGTCGATCGCCCGAAGTGGCGAGGCGAGCGCGTTCGGAATCGATCGATACAACCCGTAGGGGAGGAGGAAGTCGTCTTCCACGTCGACGAGCGTGAGATCGGTCTTCGCGAGCAGGACCGCCACTTCGCTCTTCGAGTAGAGTCGGGACCCCATCGGCAGCGCCCAGTTGTAGACGCTCCGGCTCGAGAACCGATTGAACGTATCGAAGACGATCTGATCGCGGGCCACCCGTCGCATCTCCTCGAGGAAGGCCTCGGGGTCGTCAGCGAGGTGGAAAAACCGCATCGCGATGACGGTATCGAAGTGATCGTCCGGGAACGGCAGCCGCCCCGCGTCCCCCCGGAGGAACTCCAGCGTTCCCGAAAGCTCGTCCTGTTTCGCCTTCCGTCGTCCCTGCTGTAACATCGCCGCCGAGATGTCGAGTCCGACGACGTCGGCCCCCTGGTGGGCCAGCATGACCGTAAACCGCCCGGTACCACAGGCGATCTCGAGGACCTTGCGGTCCTCGACCGGCATGATGGCCTCGAGGACGGCCTCTTTCTCCCGGCGGTCGATCAGCTGGCCGCCCCGGGAGAACCGCTTGTCGTCGTATTCCTCGGCGATGTCGTCGGCTTGGTACCACTCCTGTCCTTTCACACTGAGCGAATCTACTGTCGCGATGGGATAAAACGATACTGGAGTCGACTGACGAATCGGTGTCGACGGCGGTCGACCACCCGCCTGCGGTCGATCGGAGCCGGGCACAATATATTGTGTTAATACCTCATTCATATGCCTTATACAAACTGCATTGTTCGTATCCACATATAGGGAAGCTTTACCACTGGCGATTGCACTCAAGTGGGTATGAGCATGAGTACAGCCGAGGACCGTGGCGCTGCTGCCGAAGAAACGCTGTCGGAGGACGAATACCGCGACCGACTCCGCGATCTGCCCCCGAGCGCGAAACTCGTTGCGAAAGTTCTCGAGACCGACTCGCCGCTCTCGCAGGGCCAACTCGCCGAGGAGTCGCTGCTGCCCGACCGCACCGTCCGCTACGCCCTCAATCGCCTCGAGGACGTCGGACTGGTCGGCTCCCGATACAGCTTCCGCGACGCGCGCAAACAGGTCTACTACCTGAATCACTGACCGACTCGCCGCCCACGTCTCCACTGCTCGGGGGAGCGGGGAGGGGTCGAGTGCCGGTCGCCGCCGATACGTCTTTTTTCACCCGGTCGTACTGTCCTGACATGCACGTTACTCGGTGGTCCGTCCCCGTCGCGACGCGCGCGCCGTCCGGCGACACCAACGCGTACCTCCTCGAGGGAGCGAAACCGTCCTCGGACGGCGAATCCAGCCCCGAATCGGCGATCCTCGTCGACCCCGCGGCTCGAACCGACGCCCTCGACCGGGCGGTCCGCGACCGATCCGTCGATCACGTCCTCGTCACCCACACCCACCCCGATCACGTCGGTGCCGTCGCGGCCTACGCGGCCGAAACCGACGCGACGGTCTGGGCCCGCTACGGCCGCGTCGACCGCTTTCGCGACGCGACCGGGATCGAGCCCGACCGCACCGTCACGCCGGGGACCGAAATTCCGCTCGGCGAGGAGTGCGTTCGCGTTCTCGACGCGCCCGGCCACGCGCCGGACCACGTCGCCCTCGAGGCCGGCCACGGCGGCCCGATCTGCTGTGGTGATTGTGCCGTCCGCGAGGGTAGCGTCGTCGTCGGCGCACCCGAGGGGGACATGCGCGCGTACGTGACGACTCTCCGTCGCCTCTGGGCGGCCGATCCGCCGGCGCTGTATCCCGGTCACGGGCCCGAGATCGACGCGCCCCGCGAGACCCTCGAGCGACTGCTTACCCACCGGGCCGACCGCGAGCAACGCGTCCGCGAGGCCGTCACCGGCGGCGCGGACACGCTCGAGGGGATCCTCGAAGCGGCCTACGACAAGGACCTCTCAGGGGTGGAAGACCTCGCGCGAGCGACGGTCCTGGCCCACCTCGAGAAACTCGCCGTCGAGGGGCGGGTCGAGTGGGACGGCGAGCGCGCTGCACCGTCCGCGGACGACTGACTTTTCCGCTTCGACCGCCTCCCCTCGAGCGTGCAATCGCTCGAGGCCGAACTCGACGACGCCCGCCAGCTCTCGATCGCCGACCTCGCGGACGCGATCGAGTCGATCGGCTTCGAGTGTACCCGCTGTGGGGCCTGCTGCAAAGCCGACGACGCGGACGACCACACGGCGACCGTCTTTCCCGACGAAGTTCGGAATCTCGAGGAAAGCGACGAGTACGACGAGGAGTACGACTGGCGCGATATCGCCCGACCGATGCCGTACGGCCTCTCGGAGACCGACGACGGCGGCCTCGAGGGCGAGACCTTCGAGTGGGCGCTCCAAACCGACGACTGCGGCGACTGTACCTTTTACGAGGAAGACGACGCCGGCACTGGCGCGTGTACCGCTCACGACGACCGCCCGCTGATCTGTCGCACCTACCCGTTCAGCGTCGCGCTCGCGGGCACCAGCCAGCCCATGGGCGAAGCGGTCGACGAGGCCGGCATGGTCCGCGCCCACGAGTGCGAGGGCCTGGGTCGGGACATTTCGCGTGACGACGCCGAAGAACTGGCTCGAGCGCTGAAGGAACGGGCCGTGCGGGAACTCGAGGAAGCCATCGCCGTCCGCGACGAGTACGCGCCGGTCGATCCCGACCCAGGCGAGGTCGTCGTCCACGACTCCGAAGGTGCGAAGCGGGCGGACGGGACGCCGCTCGAGGAGTAACACAAGGAAGAATCCGACGGCTCGAGAACGAAGGCACCGCAGGAGCGGTCATCGTACGGCGCGCGAAGCGCGCCGTTTCACCGAGCGCGAGCGACGCTCGCGCTCGGTCTTTTTTGGTCCAGATTTTTTGCGCGAGTGGTCGGCGAAGCCGACCACTCGCGCAAAAAAGGTGGGTCCTAGAAGGTGTCCTCGATGATCTCGCCGACCGCGAAGTTCGACTTGACCTCGGTGACTTCGATCTTGACCCGTTCGCCGACGTCGGCACCCGGCACGATAATGACGTAGCCGCGTTCGACGCGGGCGATGCCGTCGCCCTGCTTGCCGATGTCCTCGATCTCGACGTAGCGGGTTTCCCCGACGTCGACCGGTGGCTGCGGCTCCGACGGTGCGCTCTGGGGCTGGCTCGCCGTCCCCGAGTCGTCCTCGGTGGCCGCCTCGTCCCGCGAAATGAGCGCGACGCGGTAGACCTCGCCGGGGTCGATGTCGCCGGTTTCGACCTCCTGACGGGGTACTTCGATGACGTAGCGATCCTCTTCCTCCGAAACGTCCGTACTGAACAGACACAGCAGCTTTTCAGATATCTCCACAGGTAGACCCTCTATTTCATTGCAGAGACCCATCCATAATAGAACTACCGACACCGAGCCGTCGATTGACGGGGAAAGAGGCTTGTGTACCCGTTCGACCGGCGGGTTCGAGGGACCATGCGAGTGTGTGACGGTCCCAGACGCACGGAATCAGTCCGCGCGCTCGAGGGGGCGAACCGTCGCGAGCCGCGAGAGGTCGACCTCGGTACCGAAGTCGGCATCGGACAGGGTCTCGTAGGGGCGGTCGACGACGATGTCGCCGGCGGTACTGTCCCCGATGCCGGGGATGGCGGTGAGTTCGTCCATCGAGGCCGCGTTGAGATCCAGCGGGTGGGGGACGCCGGTCACCGAGCGGTAGCCGTGGTCGACGACCGCGACGTCGATCGTCCGCCCGAGTTCGCGCTCGCCCGGAATCCCGACCAGCAGGGGGTAGGTGCCGAGCTGGCGGCCGAAGGTCTTGCCGTCCTGATGGTACTCGAGGTGGACGTCGGGGAGGACGGTGCCGAGCGGGGCGACCCGCTCGAGCATGGGGTTGTCGATCTCCTCGCGGACCCGCTTCTTGTAGCGTTTGAACAGCTGTTTGTGGTCGTTGGCGATCTCGGCCCCGGTGTCGCTCATGTCGGTGCCGTCGAAGGCCATCACCTGCCGGATGTTGATCCGACGGAGCATGTAGCCCTCGTCGTAGACCCGCTGGAGGAACTCGCGGTTGCGCTCGTAGGTCTCCTCGCGCTCGCCCTTGAGGCCGTGCAGGAGGTTGATGCCGGGCAGGAGCTTGGGGAGCCGGTTCGGGGTGTCCCGACCGACGCTCGGGCCGTCCCCGGGGCCTTCGCCGGGTCGCCAGCCCGCTTCCTCGTTGACGATCTTGACCGCCTCGAAACACTCATCGGCGGTGACGTTGAGGTTGTTCTCCTCCTGAACGACCGGATCGGCCGACTCGAGACCGAACGCGGCCGTGTCGCCGGGCGTGTTGTGTTCGGCGATGATCCGGATCCCCTCGCGGCTCTGCTCGGGCCACTCGACGATCGTGATGGGGTTCATATTGTCCAGATGCAACGTCTCGAGGTCGGGCGCGACCTCGCGGATGCCGCCGTAGAGTTGGCGCAGGGCGTCGGGATTGGGCGCCTCGCCGTCGCCGCCGTAGGCGAGGATGTCGGCCTGCCGGCCGAGCCGGAAGTGTTTGACGCCGTAATCGGAGAGGGCGTCGACCTCGCCGACGACCGTCGGCGGCGGTCGGAACTCGGGGTTGCCATAGAGCGGCTCCGTACAGAACGAACACCGATACGCACAGCCCCGCGAGGTCTCGAGTTCGGCGATGAGATGCTCCGGGTGGTTGGGGTGTTGTTCGACGACGAACGCGCCCTCCCGTGCCCACCGCGAGACCTCCTCGATGTCTCGCATCCGGTTGTTGAAGCCCTCGAGGCCGCTCTCGACGAGGTCGTGAACGGCGGCCTCGACGTCGCCCTTGGCGACGAAATCGAAGTCCAGGTCCTGCCGTTCGGTCTCGGTTGCACCGGCGTTTTCGTCGCCGACGCCGAACTTGACGGGGCCCCCCATCAGGCTCGTGCCGGTGGCGGTCCAGGCCAGTTTGCGGACCTCGTCGGGTTCGGCCGGCGTCCCGCCGACGTACTTGCCGGGAACGGTCATCCCGCCCAGATAGAGCAGGAGGTCGGCCTCGTCGACGTCCCGCCAGTAATCGGGTTCGTCGCGGAGCCGATCGATCGTGTGGTAGGTGATCCGCTCGCGCGGGACGCCCGCGTCGACGAGCGCACCCGCCGCGTACCGGGGATACGTCGAGATGTACGGCGGCACCCCGAAGTGTGCGGGCTCGTCGACGTAGCCGTCGACGATCGTCACCGACAGCGTCTCGGGGTCAGTCATGGCTCCCGGTAGCGCCTCGAGGGGTAAAACGGTGACTACACGCCCTCGGTCGACGGTCGCCGCCGCCGGATCGCTACCGCCGCCGGTCCGCGAGGAGGACGGGCTCGTCGTCAGGGACCGCGACGGCCCGGCGGTCATCACGAGCCTCGCACCCGGCGTCGAGCGAGCCCTCGAGCAGGAGTGAGCCACCGGAGCCTGCAGTCGTCGTGGGTGAAGCCAATGTTGATTAGTTTCCCGACCGAACGGACGGGTATGCCGCCGACGGAAGAGATCGTGTGTACCGACGACGACTGTTTTCTCGATATCTTCGAGAACCACTACACCTACGACGTTCCCGACGACCTCGAGGTCACCGACCTGTCGTGTCCGGTCTGTGGGGGGACCGACTGCCTCGAGCGGGTCGAACTCTGACGGGGGAGTGGCGTCCGTCCGTCGCCTTGCTGGGACGGTGTCGAGCCGCGCGTCTGACGTTTCTTTTGGCATGGGCAAAAGAGATATGAAACGGGCTCACGTATCCGTTCGTACGGCCATGTCTCCCACGTACTGTCAGTCCCTTCTCTCGGTCCCCACGACCGCCGCCCGCACCGGCCGTCTCGCCCGGGGTGAGGTCCCGTGAGCCTCGAAGACCTCGGGGAATCGGTCGGCAACACGCTGTATCGACAGATCGGGCGCGCGAGCGGCCGCGTCCAGAACCACCGTTCGCTCCCCGTCGACATCCTCGAGAACGACGACGCCTATCGGGTCGTCTTCGACGCACCCGGTGCCGAACCCGACGACGTGCAGGTCCGATATCTCGATGGCACCGTCAAGATCCGGATCGATCGCTTCCGGGGATTCCACGAGGGCTACGAGATGCGGTTCCCCGGCCGGGGGATGTCGTTATCCGGCGCCGCCGAACTGCCCGGCGACGCCGTCGTCGATCCCGACGCCGGGACCGCCCGACTCACCGAAACCGGCACGCTGAGCGTCGAAATCCCGAAGGGATCGTCGCTCGAAGAGCCGTCACAGGAGACGGAGCCGAGTCCCGAGTCGCTCGAGCAGACCGACCGGACCGGATCCGCGGAGACGGACCCCGAGACCGAACCGGTCACCGTCGACGACTAAGTCAGTTCGGCTCCGTCGACATTCCTTCCGCGATCTCGAATTCTTCGTCGCCGTCGAACCGAGTCGGGTCGAACGCGTCGATCCCGTCGCCGCCGAGGATCTCGGCCGCGAGTCGCTGCCCGATCGCCGGCGCGCGCATAAACCCGTGACCCTGGAAGCCGGTCGCGGCGTAGACCCCGTCCCGAACCGCACCGACCAGTGGATCCCGGTCCGGGGTCGCCGTACAGAGACCGGCCCACGAGCGCGTGATAGCGTTCTCACCTCCGAGATCGATCGCCGGAACCCGGTGTGAGACCCGCTCGCGGAGATCGGTCCGGAACTCGGGATCGGCCTCGCGGTCGTAGCCGTCGGGATCCGCCTCGCGTTCTTCGGTCCCGTCGCCCGCGAGAATGCCGCCGGCGTGCGGTCGCAGATAGAAGTCACCGCTCGCATCGTAACACATCGGCTCCGCGAGGTCGCCGTCCCCGAGCAGCGCCTGGACGCGATAGGGTTTCACGGCCAACTCGAGACCCGCGTCCGCGAGCAATCCGCCGGTCCGGGCCCCGGCTGCCACGAGGACTGCGTCGACCTCGTGAACGTCGCCGTCCGGACGGATCACCCGGCTCGGATCGGCCCGGACCTCGACCGGGGTCTCGGTCTCGAGGGTCGCGCCCGCACCGGTGGCCGCGGCCGCGAGACAGGCGGTGTACTCGGCGGGATCGGCATAGCCCGCCGCGCCAGCGATCCCGGCGACGGCAACGTCGTCGGTCCGCAGGGCGGGGAACCGGTCCGCGAGCGCGTCGCCCTCGAGTTCGAGCGCGACGGTGCCGTTTTCCTGCATTCGTCGGACCTGTTCTCGGATCGCGTCAGCGCGTTCGGGATCGTCCTCGCGGGCGAGCCAGACGTAGGGACACTCGACGAATTCGAAGGTGTCGTCGCCCGAGAGCGCGCGGAAGCGCTCGATGGCGTCGCCGGCGATCTCGGCGTCGAGCCCGTCCGCGAACGCGTCGTAACAGATCCCCGCCGCCCGGCCGCTGGCACCGCTGGCGACGCTCCCGCGGTCGTAGACCGTCACGTCGGCACCCTCGCGTGCGAGGTCGTAGGCCGCGGTCGCGCCGACGGCACCCGCGCCGACGACCGCGACCTCGAGGCCCCTGCCCTCGCGCGTGAACGCGTCCGCACCGACCGCCAGCTCGGCGTCGTCCGGGCTGCTCATCGTCGATCCCCCACCGACGCGGTGGCCGATCCGCTCGGCGACTGCCCGTCGGCTGCGTGTTCGGTTCGCATAGCGGTCACTCGTGTGGCGGACCACTTACCTCTGGGTGATTCCGCGATCCAAGCGAACGCATCGCCTGTGCGAAGACCGGCGCGTCGAACGAAAGGGGGAGTGGATGGGGGAAGAGGGGGTACGACGGCAGGGGGCGTGAAGCTCCATGGTTCAGCGCCGATCGTCCCTGCCGTACCTTCGGTTATTCGCCGATCACGGATACCGTTACTCCCAAATAAATTTGGCCGAGCGCGACATCGACGCGGCTCAAGTCACGTACAACGAGTATGCGATCACGAAGAAGCCGGCCAGTACCAGCAGGCTCTCGAGGAGGATGCCGGTCATCAGCGGGACGCCGAGTATTTCATACAGCATGCCGGCCAGTACCAGTCCGAGGGTAACGAGGCCGAAGCCGAGCGAGAGATAGCCCAGCGCGGACTGACGAGTGCGTCGGTAGGCCTTGTAGGCGAAGAACGTGATGACGCCGCCGACGATGAGGACGAGCGTCTTGACGACCGCGAGGGCGATCGCGGTCGGCATTGTCGCGGCGGAGACCCACATGACTATTCCTATCCTGATTTTCAACAGCCGAACCAAGAACCTTGCCGTTCCCGGAGACGGTGTTCCGTGCCACCACCCCACACCATCAGTCGCCGGTACTGATAGTCGGCGTCGACGCCGGTCTCAGGGATCGGCGGTTCGTGACTGCTGTACACCGTGTGACGGCACACTGGCGGATCACACCGCCGTGAGACGGCTGCGAGCGAAGCGTTTTGCCGACGGCGACGCGAGACACACTCATGACGCGACTGGTCGAACTCGAGGCCAACGGCCCACGGAAGCTCGAGCCCGAGGACATCGACGACGAGAAAGGCGACGTGGCGGTCTGTCAGTGCGGACTCTCGGACGACTTTCCCTTCTGTGACGGGAGCCACCGGCGGACCCGCGACGAGGACGAGGGCACGACCTACGTCTACGAGGACGGCGAGCGGCGAGAAGTCGAACGGGTCGTGACGGCCGACGAAACGGACGAGTAGAGGCGCGACGGCACGCCGTCGCTCACAGCGAGCGGGCGGAGTTACAGACGACGAGCAGGCTGCTCGCGGCCATCGCGACGGCGGCAAACAGCGGGTTCAACAGACCGGCGACTGCCAGCGGGATCGCGACCGCGTTGTAGGCGAAGGCCCAGCCGAGGTTCTGGCGGATCCGTCGGTGCGTGGCCGTCGCCACGTCGAAGGTTTCGCCGACGGCCGTGAGGTCGTCGCCGACGATCACCGCGTCGGCCGCGTCGGTCGCGAGCTGTGTTCCCCCGCCCATCGCGATGCCGACGTCGGCCGCGGCCAGCGCGGGCGCGTCGTTGCTGCCGTCGCCGACCATCGCGACCGTCCCGCGGGCCCGGAGCCGGTCGACGGTCTCGGCCTTCGCTTCCGGCGGCACGCCCGCGAAGACCTCGTCGACGCCCTCGAGGTCGCGGAAGCGCTCGGCCGCCGCCCCCTCGTCGCCGGTGAGGACGACGACCTCGTGGTCCGCCGAGAGGTCCGTCAGGGCCGCCTCGAGATCGTCTCGCGGTGCGTCCCCGACGACGACGACGCCGTGAGCCCGGTCGTCCCAGCCGACGACGACGGGCACGCGACCCGCCGATCTCGCGTCCTCGATCCGGGGCTCGAGGGCGTCGGGGATCGCCAGCCCGCGCTCCCGACAGAAGTCGGGGTGGCCGACGACGACCTGGTCGCCGTCGACGCGACCGCTGACGCCGCGGCTCGCCCGCTCGAAGTCCGCGACGGTGCTGGCTGCCGTCGCGTCGTCGGGTGCCGCGTCGGCGACGGCGGCCGCGACAGGGTGTTCGGAGAGGGACTCGACCGCGCCGGCCCGTCGGAGCAGTTCCTCGCGCCCGGGGCCGTCGCCCGCGGCGTCGCCGCCGGCCACATGGACGGCGTCGACGGTCATCGTCCCGGTCGTGAGCGTCCCCGTCTTGTCGAGGACGACGGTATCGACCTCGGGGGCGTCCTCGAAGATCGTCTCGGCGGCGACGACGATCCCCCGTTCGGCGGCCGACTGGACCCCCGCAGCGATGGCAAGCGGCGTCGCCAGCCCCAGCGCGCAGGGACAGGAGACGATGACGACCGTGAGCCCGAGCAACAGCGCCGTCGACGGGCTCGAGCCGGTCGCCAGCGAGACGGCGACCGTCCCGGCGGCGAGGGCGACAACCAGCGGGACGAAGACGGTCGCGAGCTTGTCCGCGAGCCGCTGGACGCCCGGCCGGGAACTCTGGATCGACCAGAGCAGGGAGACGAGCCGGTCGAGGGTGCTTTCCGCCTCGTCGCCGACCGCGACGACGATCGGGGCGTCAGTGACGACGGTCCCCCCGCGGACCGGATCGCCCGGCTCCTTCTCGGCCGGCAGCGACTCGCCGGTGACCAGCGACTCGTCGACCGCGGCCGATCCCTCCACGATCTCGCCGTCGAGGGGAACCCGCTCGCCGGGACGAACGAGCAAACGATCGCCGGGCTCGACCGCCTCGAGGGGCACCGTCTCGCCGCTCTCGCGGCGGGCCTCGTCGACCTGTCGTTCGGTCAGGTCGGAGAGCAGGCCGGTCGCGCGGCGCTTGACGATCCGTTCGTAGCGCCCGCCCGCGGTGACGACGAGGACGACGGCGACGGTGACGTCGAAGTAGAGGTGACTGCTGCCGAGCAGCGTCGCGACGGCGCTGTAGCTATAGGAGCCAAGCGCCGCCGTCGCCACCAGCAGGTCCATGTTCGGGCTGCCGGCCCGGAGGCTGACGTACGCACCCCGGAGGATCGGATAGCCGGTATAGAAGAGGACGATCGAGGCGAACACCCAGATGTTCGCCGACAGAAAGGCGGTCTCGTACCCGCCGAAGTCGGCGACCGGCTCGTAGCCGAAGTACCTCGGGTACAGGAACAGGACGTACCACACCATAATCATCATGCCGAAGAACCCACCAAGCAGGAGCGGTGCAAGCCCGTCGTCCGATCCGCTCGCATCATCAAGAGCCGATCGGTCGGACGCGGTGTACCCGTAGCCGGAGACGAGTTCGGGGAGGTCGTCGGAATCGAGTCGATCGGGATCGTAGACGAGCCGAATCGTATCCGTCGCGTAACTCGCCGTCGCGCCGCGGACCCCGGGTTCTCGCTCGGCGGTGGTCTCGAGGAACGCCTCACAGGTCGAGCAGTGCATGCCGTCGACCGCGAGGTAGGCGTCTTCGCCGTCGAGATCGTCGAGGTCCGGCCCGTCGTCGCCGGAATCGAGGCGGGATCGTACCGCCGCCTCGTCGGGCGCGTCGTCGGTCCCGTCGAGCGTGCGAGCGACCTCGAGACAGCCACGACAGCAGTACGTGCCGTCGACGTCCGGGTCGGTGATCGGCTCCGCCGGCGTCGGCAGGTCACAGAGGTCGCAGGTGTCGGCGGCCGCGTCGTCGACCGCCGCCCCGCCGGTCGCACTCGAGCCGTCGGTCTCGGCCGACGGCGACAGCGAATCCGGCGCGGGTGGTGATTCCGGTGCCATCGTTAGAATAGTGGTTCGTACGGGAGCGGGGGATGGGGCAGGTGGATGCCGTACAGCATCAGGCCGTGCGAAAGGGGAATATAGCCGAGGAGGATAAACGCCGCGCCCAGCGCGCGGTGGAGTCGCACCCGCGTGTCGACATCGATCGCGGTCATGGCGGTGCCGTAGACGAACAGCGTGGGGATCGTTCCGAGTCCAAGGACGGCCAGCGAGAGCGCGCTGCGTGCCGGCGATCCCAGCGCGAACGCGTAGAGATACGCGGGATAGATGATCGGACACGGCATGACCCCGTGAACCGCTCCGAGCGCGACGATCCCCGGCGACGTCGCGAGCCGATCGACGCGGCTCGAGAGCAGCTCCGAGAGCCGGCGAAACAGCGTGCCGACGATCGGGAGCCCGTGGCCGGGAACGGCGGTCTTGCCCCGGAGATAGTAGAGACCGCTCGCGACGATCGCGATCCCGACGAGGATTCCGGTCGCCCCCCTGACGCTATCCCCGACCGCGGCGACGGCCTCGCTCGAGGCGACCGTCACCGCACCGAGGAGACCGAACAGGCCACCGATCGCGGCGTAGCTGGCCGTCCGACCGAGGTTGAACAGCGCGTGCTGGCGCACCTCGTAGCCGGTCAGCGTGTCGTCGCGGCGCTTGTCACTGGCGTCACCGATCCGATCGGCGTAGGTCGTCACCAGCGGGCCGCACATACCCAGACAGTGTGCGCCGGCGAGCAGTCCGACGACGAAGAGAACGAACAGGTTCACGTGTTCGGGGGCGAGTCCGGGGCCCGGACTCGCCATCAGCGGTGTTCCGACGGGGAACCGGACGGCTCCGTACCCCGCGCTAGTCGTCAGTAGCTCCGGGGAAAGTGAACTGAGGGTCATCTCGCGGGCGGCGGTCACCCGGCAGTTCCGTTGCCGTCACCGTGGTGATCGCCGTGCGAGCCCTCGACCGGGGACATCGCGAGGTACAGTGAGCCGACGATAAGAACGACGTTAACCGCGCTGACGGCGCCGGCGACCGTCGAGTTGGTGAGCCCATAGACGAGCAGCGGAACGATCGCCAGTAGCCCCGCGATCGCAGCCAGCCGCGGCGGTACTGTCTCGAGGTTCATACTCGGTACTGGGCGGGACGAGCGCTTAATACCCCACCATCTTCCCATCGAACGGGAACCAAGGTTGATAGTAAGTCGTCCCTATTCCCTACTCGTCCGTATGAGTTCCAGAACTGAACAACGGGAGCCCGATCATGTTCAAACACTCGGGCACGAGGAGTACGATCCGATCGGGACGGCGATCCTGATCGGAATCTACTTCCTGATACTGGTATTGTTGTGGATATTCATGTACTTCGTTGAGTTCCTCGGCAACGGGCCGACCGTCGTCGGAATGGCCCTGACGGTGGTGGGACTGGCATGAACATTCACACCTACGAGAAGGTATGGCTCGTCGCCGCCATGGTATTAATCGTTGGTTTCATCGCGACGATCACCTACGGGGCAGTCGGCCCGGGTATCGCGATGATCGACGACGAAGGCGGCGACATCAACCCCGACGAGATCAACGACGACGAACGGTTCGCCGAGCCCGGCGTCGAACACGTCGGCGGCAACGAGTACGAAGTCGCGGTCGTCGCACAGGCGTGGTCGTACACGCCGAGCCAAATAGAGGTGCCAGCCAACAGCGAGGTGACCTTCTATGTCACCAGCCGGGACGTGACACACAGTTTCTCCGTCGTGGGAACGAACGTGAACACGATGGTCATTCCCGGGCAGGTCTCGGAGATGACCGTGAAGTTCGACGAACCCGGCGAGTACGGCATCCTCTGTAACGAGTACTGCGGCGAGTATCACCACACGATGGAAGGCAAACTGAACGTCGTTCCCGAAGACGAGTTCGACATGACCGAACTGTCCGTCGAGGCCGACGACGAGGTCGAATCGGGCAACGAGACGACGATCACCGCGAACGTGGAAAACGGCATGCAAGAGGACCTCGAGACGACCGTCTCCCTCGAGATCGGCGACGAGACGCGTGAAGAAGCCGTCACCGTCCCCGGCGACGGCAGCGAAGAAGTCGCGTTTACCGTCGACAGCGCCGACCTCGGCGAGGGCGACCACGACTGGACCGTGACCGTCGACGACTACGAGGAAAGCGGAACGCTGTCGGTCGTGACCCCCGATGGCAACGAGTCCGCCGACGGAGGTGACGGCGATGCGTAACGCCTACGTCGACCAGTTCCCCGACGAGGCACGAGTGATCAAAGCCGCCTTCTGGAGTTCCTTCATCGCGCTGGCGATCGGCGGGACGCTCGGCCTGGTGCAGGCGCTTCACCGGACCGACGTCTTCAGGTTCATTCAATCACCCGACTACTACACCGTCCTGACCGCCCACGGCGTGTTGCTGGCGATCACGTTCACGATCTTCTTCCTCGTGGGGACCTTCACGTGGGCGGTAACGACCAGTCTGGACCGGGGCGTCGTCGACGTCCGGTTCACCTGGGCTTGGTATATCATGATGGTCGTCGGCACGGTACTCGTCGCGATCGCGATCTTTAGCGGCTTCCTCGAGTCGGCGCCGTCGGTACTCGGCTCGGAGCTGAACGCCGACGTCCTCTTTACGTTCTACGCGCCGCTGGAGGCCCATCCGATCTTCTACATCGGACTGGTGCTGTTCGTGGTCGGTTCCTGGCTCGCCGGTGTCGACTGGTTCCGAACGTGGTTGGCCTGGCGGAGCGAGAACCCCGACGAGCGGATCCCGCTGCCGACCTTCATGGTGCTGACGACGACGCTGTTCTGGTACATCTGCACGTTCGGTGTGGCCCTGTCGATCCTCGTGTTCCTGCTGCCGTGGTCGCTGGGGATCACCGAGTCGGTTAACCCGCTGTTGACCCGGACGCTGTTCTGGTACTTCGGCCACGCCGTCGTCTACTTCTGGCTGATGCCGGCGTACATGATGTGGTACATCATGCTGCCGAAGTTCTCCGGCGGAAAGCTGTTCAGCGACCCGCTTGCACGCGTCGTCTTCGTGCTGTTCCTGCTGCTCTCGACGCCGCTCGGAATCCACCACCAGTATCTGGATCCGGGCATCGCTGAGGGGTACAAGTTCATCGCGATGACGAACACGATGTTCCTCCTCTTGCCGAGCCTGCTGACCGCCTTCACTGTCGTCGCGAGCATGGAACACGGCGCGCGCCAGCGTGGCGGCGAGGGCTACCTCGGCTGGCTGAAGGCGCTCCCGTGGCGCAACCCGATCTTCACCGGGATGGCGCTCGCGGGCCTGATGTTCGCCGCGGCCGGCTTCTCCGGCATGATCAACGCCGGCATGAACATCAATTACCTCGTCCACAACACGTGGTGGGTCGTCGGTCACTTCCACCTCACCGTCGGCACCGCCGTCGCACTGACGTTCATGGCGGCGTCCTACTGGTTCATCCCGCAGCTGACGGGCAAGGAACTCTGGAACCGGTCGGTCGCGCTCGGACAGGTCCTCCTCTGGTTCATCGGCATGACGTTCATGTCCAACGCGATGCACCGCTCCGGACTGTTCGGGATGCCCCGCCGGACCGCCGAACCGCAGTATCAGGGCTTCGACTTCGAACCCGCCGTGGGTACCGTCGGCGAGATCAACATGCAGGTCGCCCTCGGCGGCGTCATCCTGACGCTGTCGCTGGCCCTGTTCCTCCTGAACATGATCATGACGTCGATCGGCGACGACAGCGAGTCGATCCCGGACAACACCTACGCGGGGACGCTCTCCGGGGCCGAGGACTCGCCGCGCATCCTCGACAACCTCAAGCTCTGGACCGCGATCGCCGTCGTTCTCGTGATCATCGCGTACACGCTCCCGCTCGCGAGCATCATCGACGCCGGCGGCCTCTTCGGGCCCGGCATCGAGGGCGTCAGGCTCTCGACGTGGGTCGACCCCGCCGTCATCGAATCCCTCGGTGAGGTGATTCGCTAGATGCGTATCTCGAAGGGGGCGCTACTGGTCGTCGTGGCCTTGCTCGTCCCGTTCGTCGTCGAGTTCCGAACGGCGCTGTCGTGGTTCGGGATCAAACTCACCATCCTCGAGTCGCTCGCCCTCGCCGGCGTCCTCGTCCTCGGGCTCCTGCTCTGGGCGGTATGGCCGGAAAACGGTAACGGCGGGACGGGAACGGCCGACTCGAGCTGACAGCCGAACTCGTTTCGCTGCGTTCCGTCGCTGTTTCTCAGAAGGCGTCGCGTTCGCGAAGCCGATCGACGACTTCGCGAACCCGCTGTGACGACGTCCGTGGCGCGACGAGGATCCGGTCGTCGTCGGCGGCGACGATCAGGTCCTCGACCTCGAGCAGGGAGACGTGCCGGTCGGGCGCGGCGACGACGTTGTTCGCCGCGTCGACCGACAGGATCTCACCGGCGACGCGGTCGTTCGTCGCGGCCGCGTCGCGGTCCGAGCGGGTCCGCCCCACGGCGTCCCACGTCCCGAGGTCGTCCCAGTCCACCGGCAACGGCGTCACGAAAACGTCGCTCGCCCGCTCCATAATCGCGTAGTCAACGCTGACGGCATCGACCGCGTCGAACCCGCGTTCCGGCTCGCCGGCCTCGAGGGCCTCGACCAGCGGGGCAAGCGGCGAGTCCCGCGCTTCCCGCAGCAGGGCGGCGGGCGTCCAGGCGAAGATCCCAGCGTTCCAGTACGCGCCCGCCTCGCGGAGCCGCCGCGCTTCCCCGCGGTCGGGTTTCTCGGTGAAGCGCTCGACGGCGTCGTAGTCCGCGCTCGCCCCCTCGAGGCCGCCGTCGTCGCTCGCGGGGACGATATAGCCGTAGCCCGTCGCCGGCCGCGTCGGCTCGACGCCGAGCGTCACGAGGCCGTCGGTCTCGGCGGCGATCTCGGCGGCGCGCTCGAGGTGGGCGGCGAAGGCGGCGTCGTCGCCGACGTGGTGGTCGCTGGGGAGACAGACGAGGACGGGGTCGCGGTCGAACCGTTTTCGGAGCCGCCATGCGGCGTAGACCAGCGCCGGTCCGGTGTCCTTGCCGGCGGGTTCGACCAGCAGGCCCGCCTCCGGCGCGTGTTCGTGGATTTCGTCGGCAAACGATTCGCGAGTCAGGACGAAGCGCTCGTCGGCGAACGCCGTCCGATCCATCGTCTGCGAGAGGAGCGAGCGGTCGCCGCCGAACTCGAGGAACTGTTTCGGGCGCTCCCCGCGACTCGCGGGGTAGAGCCGGCTGCCGATACCCCCGGCGAGGACACAGGCAACGATGGGCCGATCCATCTTACCAGGTCTCGATCCGCCCGCGTCGGACGTCCTCGGCACAGCCCTCGCAGTCGGGGTGGTCCGCCTCGTAACAGGCCGGTCGGTACTCCTCGTCCAACTTCGCCGCCCGCTGTTGGGCGTAACGCCGACAGACGATCTTCGCTCGGCCCGCCTCGTCGGTGGGTAACTCGCGGGCGTTTCGCGCCACCTCGTAGGCCTCGCGGGCCTCCTCGAGCTGGTCGTCGGTCGATCTGCGAAGCTCCTCGAACTGCTCGCCGGCTCCCTGCAGCGTCGTACGCAGGAACCGCTCGAGTCGACGCCGATCCGCCATTGCCCCGTGGTTCGACCGCCGGACACATAGGCCCGCCGGTGGTCGGAGGCGCGGCGACGGCTCGCGGAACCGATGCGAACGATTTTCATCGTCCCGACGGAGGCAACGAGCATGGCTATCCGCGATGCACTCCGCGGGATCACCGCACCGACGGTGACCCCCTTCGACGACGGCGCGATCGACGAGGCGGCCCTGACCGATCTGCTCACCCATCTCGAAGACGGCGGCATCGACGCGGTCTTTCCCTGCGGGACGACCGGCGAGTTTCCGAGCCTGACCGCCGACGAGCAGCGCCGGGTCGTCGAGGCGACCGTCGACCGCGTCGACGTCCCGGTCGTCGCCGGTGCGGCCGCCACGAGCGTCGCCAACACTGTCGCGGCCATCGATCGGGCGGCCGAGGCGGGAGCCGACGCCGCCGCGATCGTCGCACCCTACTTCACGACCGCGAACGCTCCCGCGGGCAACCGGCGGTTCTTCGAGGCCGTTCTCGACAACGCCGCGCTCCCCGTCCTGCTGTACAACATCCCGCAGTGTACGGGCCGGCGCATCGAGCCCGAGACCGTCGCCGCCGTCGCCGATCGCGACGGGGTCCTCGGGATCAAGGACTCGAGCGGCGACCTCGCCTATTTCCTCTCGGTGCTGCGGGCAGCGCCCGACGAGTTCCTGTGTTTGCAGGGGTACGACGCCCTGCTCGTCCCCGCCCTGCGGATGGGGGCCGACGGCGGGATCAACGCGCTGTCGAACGTCGTCCCCGAGGTGCTGGGCGAGGCGTTCGACCGAGCCGACGAAGCGCGCGGCCGAGAGTTGCAGTCCGACGCGATTTCGCCGCTGTTCGAGGCCTGTACGAGCCACGGCTTCGCGCCCGCGACGAAGACGGCCCTCACCGAGCGCGGCGTCGTCCCGTCCGACGAGGTCCGCCCGCCGCTGGTCGCCGTCGACGACGCGGGGACCGAGGCGATCGGCGACGCCCTCGAGGCGGCGCTCGAGGTCGGCGGGCAGTAACCGCCGGCTACGGCCGGCGAAACCCGGCTATAGTAGCCGCTGAAACGATTCACACACTGATCGCAGCGCTGTCGTACGATCAGGTGTGCAATGACTTTCAGTGGCTACTATACAACCGCCGCCGACCGGCGCTCCGAATCGGCTCCGCAACGCCTTCTTGCGGTTTCTTCCCCGGGCGTTCACTTTCGCTCCGGTGGCGGTAGTTTAAATACCATCGGGAGCGAACGGACGTATGCCTCCCACTGAAACCGAAGAGGAGGCGTGAAGCCAATGAGCGACGTACGACAACACGCGGACGACATCCACGAGCAGTTTTCGGACCACCTCGACGTCGATGTCGAGGACGTCGAAGAGCGCCTGACGACGCTCGTCGACGAGTACAAAGTGCCGATGGACGAGGCACGCCGGAGCGTCACTAACCACTACCTCGAGGAGGCCGGCCTCGAGCGCGAGGATATCTCGAGCGGCGACAGCGAGAAAGCCAGCGTCGAGGACGTCGACGAACCCGAGGAGTGGATCGACCTGACGGCCAAGGTCATCGAACTCTGGGACCCCCGCAGCGACTCGGTCGCGCAGGTCGGCCTGCTCGGCGACCCGACGGGGACGATCAAGTTCACCAAATGGGCCAAGTCCGACCTCCCGGCACTCGAGGAAGGGACGGTCTACGAGCTTCGCAACGTCGTCACGGACGAGTATCAGGGCCGGTACTCGGTCAAACTCAACTCGACGACGGTGATCGAGGAGCTCGAGGAAGACCTCGAGGTCGGCAACGACACCAGCGAGGTCGAGGGCGCGCTGGTCGACATGCAAAGCGGCAGCGGCCTCATCAAGCGCTGTCCGGAGGAGGGCTGTACCCGCGTTCTCCAGAACGGCCGCTGTAACGAACACGGCGAGGGCGAAGGCGAGTTCGACCTCCGTATCAAGGCCGTCGTCGACGACGGTATCGACGCCCACGAGGTCATCTTCGACAAGGACGCCACGGAGAACTTGACGGGACTGAGCCTCGAGGAGGCCAAAGAGATGGCGATGGACGCCCTGGACACGACCATCGTCGCCGACGAGATCCGCGAGGACATCGTCGGCACCTACTACCGCATCGAGGGACCGACCTTCGGCCGGTACGTGCTGGCCGACGACGTCGAGGAACTCGACGGGCCGATCGACGGCGAGGAACTGCTGATCAAAGCGAGGTCGATGTGATATGAGCCAGGCAGAACTCACCCGCGAAGTCGCCCGCCGCGTCTTCGCATCGGAATTCAACGACTCGACGTACACCTTCAAAGAGAGCGACGACGAGCGCGCGCCCAACTACGCGCTCCTCCCGACGGGCGACCGCGCGAACCGCGTGTTCGTCACCGGTACCCTGACCGAGACCGAAGACGTCGGCGACGAAAGCGAGTACTGGCGCGGCCGGGTCGTCGACCCGACCGGGACGTTCTTCGTCTACGCCGGCCAGTACCAGCCCGAGGCCGCCGCCGTCCTGCGGGACACCGAACCGCCGGCCTACGTCTCCATCGTCGGCAAACCCCGGACCTACGAGACCGACGACGGCACGGTCAACGTCTCCCTGCGACCCGAGTCCATCGCGGTCGTCGACGATGCCACTCGCGATCGCTGGGTCGTCGAAACCGCCGAACGGACCCTCGATCGCATCGAGGCCTTCGAGGCCTGGGAGGCCGAGCAGGAAGCGCCCGAAAGCGGCTCGACCGCACCCACGAACGAGTACGCCGAGATGGCCCGCGAGCGCTACGACTCGCCGGTCGTCAACTACCGCAACGACGTCATTCAGGCGCTCGAGCAACTCGAGGACATCGAGGAGCCCGACGACGCGGAAGCGACGGTCTGACGGGAACGGGTCCGTGCGATTTTTCGTTTCGATCGAACCGCGAGCTACAGCACGGCCTCGAGCATCGCCCCGATCGCGTCGAACTCGTCGTCGGTGACTTCGTGGCCGGTCTCGGGATACCACCGCTCGTCGACCGCGGCGGCCGCCTCTTCGAAGATCCGGACCGCTTCGGTGGCGTGGTCCGGATCGACGTGTGGGTCGTCGGCGCCGTAGCCAAAGAGTACCGGCGTCCCCTCGAGCGAGCTGTCGATCGCGGTCGCACGGAGTTCGGCGAGCGTCCCGGGAAGCGTACCCGAGAGGACGGCGATCCCGCCGTACCGCGCCGGGTTCAGGCGGGCGAACTCGGCGGCGACGCAGGCCCCTTGCGAGAAGCCCGCGACGACGGTACGCTCGGGCGGGACGCCGATCTCGGCTGCCGCCTCGAGGGCCGCCGCCACGCAGTCGACGCTCGAGGAGAGCCACGGCTCGTTCTCGGCTCGAGGGGCGGTCGCCCGGCGGGGGTACCAGCGGCTTCGCTCGGCGTCCGGCGCGAGGACGGCGACGCCGTGGCGGACGGCCGGTTCCATGAGGTTGATAACGCCCTGCGCGGTCGCGCCGCGGCCGTGACAGGCGACGAGCGCGGCGTCGGCGGCCAGCGCGGGCGCGCCGGCAGTGAGCAGCGGTCGGCCGGCGTGGGGTCCCGAGACGCCGTCCATCGAGCGGCCGGAGTCGGTCATCGGTCCGTTGGAGAGTCGCCGCTCTCGTCAGTCTCACTCCCGGTCGGCGCCGTCAACTCGGGGAGTTGGCTCTCGATCAGCTCCCGGTCGCGTTCGAACCACTCGGGCAGGTACAGCGACTCGCCGGGACCCCCGGTCGGCCCGCTGGCGGCGACGCCGTCGGTCTCCGTCGCCAGTTCGAGGAGGATGCCCCCTGGTTCACGGACGTACAGTGAGTGAAAGACGTGCCGGTCTTTCACGCGGGACACGTCGTCGCCGCGCTCGTCGAACAGGTCCCGCCACTCGTGGAGGGCGTCCTCGCTCTCGACCCGGACCGCGACGTGATGCAGCGTTCCCTGTCCCTCGCGGCCGAACGCCGCGTCGCGATCGAGGACATCCACGACTGCGGCTCGTGAGCCGGACGCACGATACCGGATCCGATCGCCGTCTTCCGCCTCGTGTTCGAACCCGAGCGTCTCGAGCGCGCCCGCGGTCGCGTAGGGGTTGACCGACAGCGTCGCGACGCCGTGGAGACCGCGGATCGCGCGGTCCGTCGGGATCGGTCCTTCGGTCCACGGCTCGACGTCGCCCGGAACCGGCGGGCCGGCGACCAGTTCGAGTCGCGTTCCCGCGGGGTCGGCAAAGCGCAGGACGCGTTCGTCGAACCGCTCGAGGGGCCCCTCGACCGCGACCTCGTGGTCCGCGAGCCGATCCGCCCAGTACGCGAGCGAGCCGTCGGGGACGACGAACGCGACCGATTCGGGCTGGGGAGCCCCGAACCGGCCGGGCTCGCCGTGGGGGTCCGCGAAGTGGGTCAGGACCGTCCCCGGCCGGCCGGCGGCGTCGCCGAAGTAGAGGTGATGCTGGAGGATATCCTCGAAGTTGACCGTCTGCGTGACGAGCCGGAGCCCGAGGACGCCGCCGTAGAAATCGATCGCCGACTGGGCGTCCCCGACGATCCCGGTCACGTGGTGGAGTCCCGCCGTGTCAGTCAGCATACGCCGTGTTGGGACTCGAGGCGCATAGCGTGTCGGGTCCCGAGTGGTCATGGCGGTTCTCGCCCGGCGCTCGAGCGCGGTCAGCGGTCACCGCGACGCCCCGTGTCTGACTAATAGTTAAGTTCCGTGAACGACGACTAGGGGTATCGATGGGGAACAAGAACAAGACCATCTCGTTCCGGGTCAACGAGGACGCCTTCGAGGCGCTGCAGGCGATCGCCGAGGAGCGCGACATCTCGCTGTCGGCCGTCTTCCGGGACTACGTCGACCAGTTGGTCGAACACGACGGTCAGGTCGAGGTCGTCCCCGAGGCCGACCTCGAGGCCCGCACGGACGAGGGGGAGGACGTGTCGTTCCCACCGACCGTCGAGGTGCCAAAGCGGTTCGTCCGCGAACACGAGCGGCTCGAACTCGAGGCCGAACACCTCCGGGAGCAACTCGAGGAGTACAAGGCCTACGTCAACGACCTCCAGGACCGCCTCGAGGACGAAGAAGAGGAGATCCTGTTGCTCGACGAACTCGACGACGAAGACGAATCCTACCAGTTGCGCTGACGATCGGTCCCGGTTGGAACGCACCTAGCGGTCGTCGTCCGCGCCCAGATACCCGAGTTGCTGTAAGTCCTCGCGGGTCGAGTCGTCGAGATCGGCGTCCGCGAGCGCGTCTCGTCCGATGTCGTGTCGTTCTTCGACCACCAACAGCAACTGCCGCACAGTCCGGAGCTTGAACCGTAGGTCCGGGTCCTCGAGTTCCTCCTGGACGCTATCGAGCATCGTGTTGATCGTCTCTATCGTCGTGTCCGGCATCGATTCTCGATAGGGGAGGACCACTGATGTCGCGCTCGATGATTATAGATTATTAATAATGTTCGAAACGCGTAGGTGGCCACTACAACCGAGAGACGGCGTGTCGACCAGGGTGTAAGGGCGGAATCGGAGAACGGAACAACAGTCGGTTACCGCTCGAGGTTCCGTTTCGCCCGCCGGATCTCGTCGTGTTTCTCCCCGGCACCGTCCACTCGCGCCAACCCTTCGGCGGCCTCGAGGGTTCGAACGGCGTTATCGAGGAAGGAGAGAACGTCCCCGGAGTAGGCATAGACCATGTAGTCGTCGGTCATCACGTCGACGATCGCGTCCGGGCCCAGTCCCTCGGCGCGCAACTCGAGCAGGTACGTCATGAACTTGCGCTCGGGACAGCCACAGTAGGGGTTGTTGTCGCAGCTACAGTCCAGAAAGTCCTGCGTGAAATCCAGCACCCGCTCGCGGGTCGCGTCGTCGAGTTTCTCGAGGCCCTCGCCCTGGAAGAGCATGTCCAGCGTCGCCCCCTTGAACGCCCCTTTGGGGATGTTCGTCTCGAGCTGGGAGCTGAGCTGGCGGTGATTCTTGACGTAGATCTTGTCGGTGATGGCCACGCGTTGGCGGGACTAACGCCCGCGGATCGAAAAACGTCTCGGTCGCGAACGGCCCGCGGGGGCAGCCGAGATCCGCCGGCCGAAACCGAGCGAGGGCATCACACACCGCGTCCGGGAGTCGTAACGTATTTTAGTCCAACCGGCTGTAGGTTCAGGTGTAAGCGTGTCCGGGTTGGGGTAGTGGTTATCCTTCAGCCTTGTGGAGGCTGAGACGCGGGTTCGATTCTCGCACCCGGACTTTGTCGCCGCGAACAAATCCGTGAGCGGCGCAAATCCGACCGAGATCGAACCACGCGAGACGAGTGTCCCCGACTGGCACGGTTCCGTCGAGTGCTTGCTGCGGTCCGTGGTGACTGTGTTCGATTCCGAACGATAGCTCGTCGACTGGCGATACCCGGAGAAGGCTTTACCCGTCTCACGCCGTTTGAATTGGGCATGGCTTCATCGGCCGATACAGATCCACACCCCCGAATTCGACACCAAGTGGTTGTCGCTGAACTCGGCCAACAGGCGCTCGAAACCGATGACATAGATCAGTTGATGCACGACGCATGCGTTGCAGTAGCCGAGACGCTGAGCAACGACTACTGTAAGGTCCTCGAGTTGCTGCCCGGCGGTGACGAACTCTTCCTTCGGCAGGGTGTCGGCTGGCGGGAGGGTCTCGTCGGGAGCGCGATAGTCCCGACCGACCGGGGCTCACAGGCGGGCTACACGCTGCTTTCTGAAGAGCCCGTGGTCGTCGACGACTTGCGTACCGAGGAACGCTTTTCGGGCCCCGAACTCCTCACCAGTCACGACGTCGTCGGCGGGATCAGCGTCATTATCGGCTCGATCGAAAACCCGTGGGGGATCCTCGGTGTACACGCCACCGAGAAGCACGAGTTCACCGACCACGACGTTACCTTCGTCAAAAACGTCGCGAACGTCCTCGCAGCAGCGATCGAGGAAACGAGAGCCAAACGGAAACTCGAGGAGCGAGAGACCGAACTCGAGCGGACGTTCGAACGGATCACCGACGGATTCGTCGGTCTCGACGAGGACTGGACCATTACGTACGCGAACGAGCGGGGGAAGAACGTCCTCGACCCCGAAGACGAGGGCTTAGTCGGCGAGAACTTCTGGGAGGTGTTCGAACCGGCGCTCGGAACGACGTTCGAGGAAGAGTACCGGGAGGCGGTACGAACGCAGGAACCCACATCGTTCGAGGAGTACTACCCGCCGCTTGGCACGTGGTTCGAGGTTCACGCCTATCCCTCCGAATCCGGACTCTCGGTCTACTTTCGAGACGTCACGAAACGCAAGGAGCGAGAGCGCAAACTCAAAGAGAGCGAACGTCGGTATCGCACGCTGGCGGAGTTTTTCCCGAACGGGATCGTCACGCTGTTCGGTGCCGACCTCGAGTACACGCTCGCCGCGGGACAGGCGTTCGCGGAGTTACCGATCTCGCCGGCCGACGTCGAAGAGCGGACACCAGCACAGGTGTGGGGTGACACGGTTGCTGCCGACCTCGAACCTGCACTCCGGGCGGCGCTTGACGGCGACGAGACGTCAGTCGAGTTTCAGTACGTAAACCGAGACTGGCGAGTTCACGCCGTGCCGGTGACCGACGATGATGGTGAGGTCTTTGCCGGAATGACGATGGCCCAGGACATCACCGAACAGAACGAGCGCAAACAACAGTTGGAGGACACGGTCGAGAAACTCGAAAAATCGAACGAGCGATTGGAGCAGTTTGCCTACGCCGCCTCCCACGATCTGCAGGAGCCGCTGCGGATGGTCTCGAGCTACCTGCAACTCCTCGAACGGCGGTACGAGGATACGCTCGACGAGGAGGGTGAGGAATTCCTCGAGTTCGCTGTCGACGGCGCAGACCGGATGCGTGCGATGGTCGACGGATTGCTGCAGTATTCTCGTGTCGATACGGAGGGAGACCCGCCCGAACCGGTCGATCTGAACGCGGTACTCGACGACGTTCTCGCCGATCTACAGTTGCAACTCGAGGAAACGGACGCCGACATCACGGCGGCGTCACTGCCCCGTGTCGAGGGAGACGCCAGCCAGCTGCGCCAACTCTTTCAGAATCTACTGGATAACGCAGTCACGTACGCGGGAGACGAGCCGCCACGGATCGCCATCTCTGCAGAGCGGGCCGGACGGGACTGGGTGGTCTCGATCAGCGACGAGGGGATGGGGATCGATCCTGACGACCAAGCGGCCGTCTTCGAGGTGTTCCAGCGGCTCCACGGCCCCGACGAACACGCTGGCACCGGTATCGGGCTGGCACTCTGTGAGCGGATCATCGAGCGCCACGACGGTGAGATCTGGGTCGACTCCGAACCGGGCGACGGGTCGACGTTCTCGTTTACGCTGCCGGCACCACGTGATCGCGATGCGTGATCGACGAACGGGAGTGCGTCGATGGAAGTGCTGTGAGTCGAGGACGATACCAGTATCGCGTGGCCAACGGCGGCGGCGTTCAAAGACCGCCGGATCGGGACCACGCTCCACGCGCCGGCGATGGCCTACTCACCGGGCAATGCGCCGCCCGGAAGAAAGCGACCTCCAGTCCCGAAGCGGGACTTTTTATCGTGCGACTCCGACAGTGGACCACATGACCCACGGACTGGAGCCGACCGAGGAATACGACGGCTCTATCGCCGTCCACCTGCTGGACGATCAGTCGGGCCGGGAGGAGATCCGCTGTGGCTCCTACGAGGAGGCGATCGACGTCGTCAAAGCCAACCACCGCTCGGTCACGGTCGCGAAGATCGTCGACCGGGGCGGCGATGTCGTCTTTACCTCCGCGGAGATGACGATCGACGACTGGGAGACCGAGTGGGAACGCGCGAAACGCCGCCTCTCCGTCGACGTCGAGGCGTACGACTGTCCCTACGACAACGTCGCCTGTTTTGCCGACGATCTCTGTCTCGACTGCCAGATCGACAGGGTCAAAGAACAGTACTGAGCGCGTAGTCACGACCGGCTCGAGCGTCGGTCACGCGGCGTCGTCGAGAAACGTCGTCAACCGATCGACGAAGTATGCCGGCCGTTCCTCGGGGATCCAGTGGCCGGCACGGTCGACGACCTCGCCCTCGACGTCGGTCGCGACCGCCTCCATGTCTCTGATCGGCAGCTCCCGAAACGAGGCCGCGCCGCCGAGTGCGAGGACCGGCAGCTCGAGCGGGTCCTCGGCGTGGGCACGGTTGTGTTCGGCATCGGTCTCGTAGGCACGGTAATACTCGAAGCCGCCCCGCAGGCCGCCGGCCTGTGAGTAACAGCGGACGTACTCGTCGCGGGCCGCGTCGTCGATCGCCGACGGATCGTACGCGCCCTCCTTGTAGAACCAGTCGAGGTAGAGCCGTTCCCGGCCGGCGACCAGCCGCTCGGGCAGGTCACGAACGCCGTGGAATCGTGTGTGCCAGAGTTTCTTCTTTCCGTCTTCGTTGATCCCCGGCAGGCCGGCCTCGAGGACACAGAGCGCGCGGACTTCGTCGCGGTACTGGGCGGCGTAGGCGTAGGCCGTCGGCATCCCCCAGTCGTGGCCGACGAGCGCGATCCGATCGTCGCCGAAGCCGAGGTGGGCGACGAGTTCCCGGACGTCGGTCGCGACGGTGTCCTTGTCGTATCCCGAGGTCGGGGTCGCGGAATCACCCAGCCCACGGAGGTCGGGCGCGATGACGGTGTAGTCGTCGGCGAGTGACGGGATCACGTCCCGCCACTCGTACCAGGTCTGTGGCCAGCCGTGACACAGCACCAGTGGCGGGCCGTCACCGGCGGTCACGTAGTGGAGTTTCGTGTCGTTGACGCGGGCCTGTCCGTGTTCGAGGTCGTCACGTGCAACCATACGTCACCATTGCGGGACTGACGTATCAGGCTTCCGTCGGAAACGGGGTGGCGAGTCGGGCCGTTCGGAGTCGCTCGAGGCAGTCGAGCCGGGCGGTGGCTTTGTCATGCTCTCGCGTTTAGGGCCGTCGGCCCGTACAGCGTCGTATGGCGGACGCTCGACTCGACGGCCTGTTCGACGACACGCAGGGAAACGCGGTACTCGCGTGGGCGCTGACGATCGCGCTCGTCGCGTTGGCGATCAATCACGGGTTCGCGGACTCGTACCGCTGGTTCGCGTTTACCGCGTTCGCGGTCGCCATCGTCCTGCTTCCCGTCGTCGCGTTTCGAGATCCGCTCGTGATGCCGCCGTGGGAGTTGCTGGTGCTGGTCTTGCTCCCCGTCGTCGACGCGACGGTCCTCGGCGAGTCGGCGCTGACGTCGATCGCCGTCTACGTCGCCGTCGCCGCGGTCGCGCTCGTCGTCACCGTGGAGATCGACCAGTTCACCGCCGTCCGGATGAACCACGCCTTCGCGGTCGCGCTCGTCGTACTGACGACGCTCGCCGTCGCCGGCGCGTGGAACGTCGCCCAGTGGCTGGCCGACGTAACGTTCGGGACGGAGTACATACTGAACGGGCGCTCACAGGACGCGGCCAACCGCACGCTGATGATCGACTTCGGGTACGCGGCGGTGGCCGGCCTGTTCGCTGGCGTCCTCTTCGGCCGCTACTTCGGGTCCTACGGCGACGAGGTGGTCGAGACGCCGCGGGACACCTCGCCCGACGAGGAGCCGGATCCCGTCCCGACGCTGATCCGCGATCAGCTGAACGTCCCCGATGGGATCGTCGTCCGATTCTCCCGAGGCATGCAGGCGGCGCTCGCGATCCTCCTCGTATACGGCGTCGTCAGCCGCGATCTGACGACCGTCTCGAACGCCGCCATCGCGCTCGCGATCACGTTCCTCCCCGCGCTCCTCGAGCGCGACGCCAAGTTGCCCCTCGAGCCGGGGCTGGTGTTCTGGCTCACGGCGGCCGTCTTCCTGCACGTCCTCGGATCGGCCGGCATGTACGCGCTCGTCGGTCAGTGGGACAGCATGACGCACACGGTCTCGGCGTCGATCGTCGCCGCGGGCGGCTACGCGGTCGTCCGAGCGATCGACCTCCATACCGACGAGATCTACGTCCCGCCCGCGATGTTGTTCGCGTTCATCCTCGTGTTCGTACTGGCCTTCGGCGTCGTCTGGGAACTCATGGAGTTCGGCATCGACTGGAGCGCCCAGCGGCTCGGCCTCGAGGCGGTGCTGGCCCAGCACGGGCTCGACGACACGATCAGCGATCTCGTCTACGATACCGTCGGGGCCGTCGTCGCCGCGGTCTGGGGCTCGTTCTATCTCACCGACCTCTCCGAGCGCATCGCCGGCCGACTCGCGGCCTCGTAACTCACTCGGCCGCGTCGGTCAGTCGCTGCACCTCGTCGTCGGACAGCGACAGCTGCGAGGCGGCGACGTTCGACTCGAGGTGGTCGGGATCCGAGGTACCCGGAATCGGGAGGATGACCGGCGAGCGCTCGAGGAGCCACGCCAGCGCGACCTGTCGGCGCGTCGCGTCGTAGGTCTCGGCGATCTCGTCTAAGAGGTCGCCGTGTTCGGCCAGGTCGTCGCCGTTGATCGGGGCCCACGGGATGAAGCCGATGTCGTTCTCGGCACAGACCTCGAGGGAATCGGCCGCGCCGCGGTCGTTCAGGTTGTACCGGTTCTGGACGGTCGCGACCTCGACCTGTTCCCGGGCCTGATCGATGAGTTCCGGGGAGACGTTGCTGAGGCCGACCTGATCGACGAATCCCTCGTCTTTGAGTTCCGCAAACGCCGCCACGGAGTCCTCGAACGGCGTGTCGTCGTCTGGCCGGTGGAACTGATAGAGGTCGATGGTGTCGGTCCGGAGCCGGTCCAACGACGTCAGCACCTGATTCCGGATGTAGTCGGGGTCGCCGTGGGCGAGCCAGTCGCCCTCGCGGTTGCGCAACAGGCCGGCCTTGGTCGCGACCAGCACGTCGTCGGGATCGCCGATCGCCTCGCCGATGAGTCGTTCGCTGGTTGCCGGGCCGTAGGAGTCGGCCGTGTCGATGAGGTCGACACCGCAGTCGACGGCGTGTTCGACGACCTCACGGGCGGCCGCCTCGTCGTCGGGCGCGCCGATAATGTCCTCGCCCGTGATCCGCATCGCCCCGAACCCGAGCCGATGGACCGTCGTCTCGCCGATCTCGAACGTGTCGCTCTCGTTTGTGATCGAGTTACTGCTCACGTCCGTATGTCAGCCTCGGGCCCCTTGAGAAGTCGGCTTCCCGAACGATGTGCCGGTTACGCCAGTTGGCTCCGTTTCGCCGTCCGACTCGAGGGATACCACCGTTCGTCTCGCCGGACTAGTATCGTATGGTATCATGCCCCAATCGCTAACTGTCGAGCGACCGTAACGGCGATATGGGTGACCCCGGGCAGTTGTATGCCGTCATCATCGGCGTTCTCCTGCTCGTCGCGTTGGGAGTCAGCGTCCCGGTTCTCGTCGGAATCGCACGGGATGGCCTCGAGCGCCACCGCAAGCGACGGGCCGGTAAACTGGAGCGCGACACCGACGACGAGGAGTTCGACCGCAGGCCCCCCGGAGCATTCGAGGCGGACACGGCGGATCGAACGCGCGTGACGTGTCGTCGCTGCGGTACGGAAAACGACGCCGAGTTCACGTACTGTCGTCGCTGTACGACGCCGCTTTGACCGCTCTCGAACGGATCGAGGTAACCGATCGAGGGCCGTTCGTCGTGGGCCGTTCTGCAGTCAGTTCCGTGAGCCGTCGTCACTCGAGCGTCGTATCTCTCCGATAGTATGGAAAATTCTTATAACGTATTGGAAAGTATGCTTTACACGAGATGGCAGAAACGTACTCCCGTAAGCTCTCCGTCGGGATCGGACTCATGATCGCCGGCGTCATCGCATTGACCGTCGGTGCCGACGTGGCACCCGATCCGGAGATCAGCACCGCCCTCGCGATCGGCGGCGGCCTCCTCATCACGCTCGTCGGTGTCTGGTCGTTTCGCCTCGCCGAGCGACGAAACGACTACGACGAACGGTATCTCAAGATCGGCCTCCGGGGAACGGCGGTCTCCCTCTGGGTGTTCTTCTGGGCGGTCGCCGTCTGGACGACCCTCGAGCGCAGTACCGATCTCACGACGCCGGTACTCGAACCGCTGACGTGGCTCATGATCGTGCCGTTTCTCGTATTGCCGAGTACGATCTGGTACTACGGACGGGTCATGTGAACGATGGAGAACGATCTCACCGTCTGGCGGGCGAAAGCCGACATCACGCAAGCCGAACTCGCCGATCAGGTCGGTGTTTCGCGACAGACGATCAACGCGATCGAACGCGGGCGGTACGACCCGAGCCTCGAGCTTGCGTTCGAGTTAGCACGCTATTTCGACTGCCGAATCGAAGACATCTTCGACTACGAGCCGGACGACTGAGCGCTGGGAGGGCCGATCGAACGCGTTCGATACCCCGGTTTCGACACTGTCGGTCGTCCGCGCACGGCGGCGCGCCTTTCACGGACGGGCTCGGATCCGAGCCGACCGCTCGCGTTAGAGGTCCTCTCCCGTCGCTTCTTCCGCCGTCTCTTCGACACCCTCAGACACTGCCTCCTCGGTCCCACCCGAGAGGTATCCCTCGATCATCTCGGCGACGGTTTTGAGCGCGTCCATAGCATTCGTTCTCGAATACAAATACAATAAATTAATCGATCATCATCAGTTCGACTGGAGAACACGGCAGTTTCGACGATATGAATCGATACCTGGCCTCACAGAGCAGGCTCTCGGAGATGGACCGAACGGAAACACCGTCCTGGATTTGATCCGGGGGTCCGGCTTGCTTCGCTGCAGGGGCTAGATGTGGAGTTAGCATCCGCTCGGGAAAATACAAGGCCGAGGCGGCCCATGAGTCGGATATGGTCGACCAGAACGTCGGTGGCCGTGACAGACTCGTCCGCGCACTACTCGCCGTTGTGCTGACGCTCGTCGCAGCAACCACGCTCCGAAACGGCAAGCGCAAGACCGGCCTGCTTGCCCTCGTCGGGGCGCTCGGGCTCGGCTTCAACGCGACAACGTGTTTCTGCGGGCTGAATGAGGCGCTCGGGATCGACACGACGACCGACGAGTAGTGGCCCTTCTTCGAGTGAGAGAGCGACTACGCCTCGTTCACGAGCCGTTCAGCCTCGAGTTCCGTTCCCGACTCGAGCGATTCCGACAGAGAATGCTGGTCGACGGTACGTACAATGGAATGAAACGCCCGCCAGCGAAGGGTGCGTTCATGAGCCGGTTCAAATCTCTCCGGAATCGCGGGGGTAACACTGCCGAAATCCGCCGCTGTACGGTCAATACACAACGAACCGTAGGAGTATGCCGCCTCCCGGATTTGAACCGGGGACAGCTCGATCTTCAGTCGAGTGCTCTCCCAGTCTGAGCTAAGGCGGCGCATCTCTTTCTCCGTCCATCGTATAAAAAAGGATTTCGAATCGCGATCGTCGTTCCGATCGGCTTACAGGTGGCCGGCCGGCGACCGGACCGCTCGAGTACGGGTGTGATTCGTGAGTAATGGAGGCGATACACGCGACTCTACATGCCATTACCGGCGTCTGTTGGAATTTCGGATATTCAAGACACCCTTTTGCGCCCCGGGAGGTAATACCGTGTTATGGAAGCCCTTACCTCGAGTCAGGAGGCCCATGAACTCGACGCCGACACGATTCTCGAGCTGTTAGCGAACCGCCGGCGTCGCTACCTCCTCTATGCCCTTCGCGGTCGGGAGGACCCGATCGAACTCTCGACGCTGGCCGAAACGGTCGCGGGCTGGGAACACGACGTCCCGCCGGACGAGGTCGCGAAAAACGAGTACAAGAGCGTCTACGTGTCGTCGGTCCAGTGTCACGTCCCGAAACTGGACGACGCCGGCGTCGTCGACCACGACGAGGACAACCACACCGTCGTCCTCGCGGACAACTTCGACCAACTCGAGCCGTACCTCCGGATCGTCGTCAAGGACGAACCGGAGAACTCGACGCTGCATGCCGCCCTCCAGACCGAGTCGGGCGAGGGCCTGCTCGGTCAGATCCGTGAAAACGTCGCCCGACTCAAACAGTAACGCCAGCACTACGGCCGGCGTTGGTCGGTCAGACGTCTCGACTCGAGGTCGTTTCTCCCCGTTTGCCGGACCGCTCGGAGCGGCGGGTTTGAACACGGTAAAGTCTCGGCTGGGCTCGGGTGGGTTCGAACAACGCGAAGACTCGCTCACTGGGTTCGCGTCGCCTTCTCTCGTTCGAACCGCCCTCGGTCCACATACCTGCTGCTCGCGAACTTGCTCGCAGCAGGAAGTGGGCTCGGGCGGGTTCGAACCACCGACCTCGGCCTTGTAAAGGCCGCGTCATGACCAGCTAGACCACGAGCCCGCACCCGAGACGAGTAGGTCCGTCCGAATAACCTTTACTCTCTGGCCCCACAGGAATCGTGCATGGCGCTCGAGTCCGTCTGGAAGGGGCTGCTGGTGATCGCCGCCGTCTCGATCATCGGCGTCGTCCTCGTGCAAGCCGGTTTGGTCTCGGTTCCGTGGGGACCGGACGAGGGCGAAGTCCGGATCTTCGACGACGAGACCGACGGCGAGTCGACGACGCGATCGGATACCGGAGACGGCACCGCGAACGAAGCCGACAGCGGGAACGGCTCCAGCGGTGGGACTGACGGCGGCAGCGCCACCGACGACGGTGACGGCGATGCCAGTAGTGACACGGACGACAGCGGTTCCACTGACGCTGACGACGGCTCGAGTGCCAGCGACGACGGTGCCACGGACGACGGGACCAGCGCCGAACCCAAAGCCGTCGTCGACGTCGAAGTCGCCGACGACCGCTCGGAACGCTACACCGGCCTGAGCGATCACGACACCCTCGAGCGAGGCAACGGCATGCTGTTCGTCCACAATCGGGAGCAGGAACTCACATACGTCATGCGCGAGATGGACTTCGACATCGACATCATCTTCATCGACGCCGACGGCGAGATAACTCAGATACACCACGCCCGCGCACCCGAACCCGGCGAGGACGGCGAGGACCTCGAGTACTCGGGCCGCGGGAAGTGGGTCCTCGAGGTGCCCCGCGGCTACGCGAACGAAACCGGGATCGAGGTCGGCGATCGGGTCGAGATCGACCTCGAGTCGAACCGGACGTCGATCTTCGAGGTTACCCCCGGCTTCGACACGCTCGAGCAGTGGGCGCTGGCCGATCCCGACGCAGCCCCGACGGCGGCCGTTCGCCCCTGACGTGTTTCGATTCGTAGATAACCCTTATTGCCGGCGATCCCGGAGCCGTGTGCAATGAGTGGCGCCGACTTGGACGAGGACGATCCCTTCGAGGAACAACGCGAGGAGATCGAGAACCCGATGAAGCGGTTGTTCCTCGAGTACGGATCGAACTACACCGGTGCCGCGGTCGTCGGGATCATCGCGAGCTTCTTCGCCCGAATCCTGGATCTGCTCCCCGCGCTCATGCTCGGGATCGCGATCGACGCCGTGATCCGACAGGACATCCCGTACGCCGAGGCGTTCCCGATCGGCAGCGGGTTCGTCGGCCCGTACGTCCCCGACGGCCGAATGGCGCAGTTCTGGCTGACGGTCGGAATCATCGCCGGTTCCTTCCTGCTGTCGGCGGTCTTTCACTGGACCCGAAACTGGGGGTTCAACACCTTCGCCCAGAACGTCCAACACGACATCCGGACCGACACCTACGACGAGATGCAGCGTCTGGACATGGGCTTTTTCGCGGACAAACAGACCGGCGAGATGATGTCGATCCTCTCGAACGACGTCAACCGCCTCGAGAAGTTCTTAAACGACGGGATGAACTCCCTCTTTCGGCTGCTCGTGATGGTGGTCGGGATCGGCGGCCTGCTGTTTGCGATCAACAGACAGCTCGCGCTGGTCGCCCTGCTTCCGGTGCCACTGATCGCCGTCTTCACCTACCTGTTCATCCAGACCATCCAACCCAAGTACGCGGCAGTCCGCTCGACCGTCGGCAAGGTCAACTCCCGACTCGAGAACAACCTCGGCGGCATTCAGGTGATCAAGTCCAGCACGACCGAGTCCTACGAGTCCGACCGCGTCGAGGACGTCTCCCGGGAGTACTTCGACGCCAACTGGGGGGCGATCCGTACCCGGATCAAGTTCTTCCCCGGCCTGCGGGTCCTCGCGGGGATCGGCTTCGTCATCACCTTCACGGTCGGCGGACTCTGGGTCACACAGGGCCCGCCGGGACCGTTCACCGGCGGCCTCTCGACCGGGATGTTCGTCGTCTTCATTCTCTACACCCAGCGCTTTATCTGGCCGATGGCCCAGTTCGGACAGATAATCAACATGTATCAGCGGGCCCGCGCCTCGAGCGCCCGCATCTTCGGGCTGATGGACGAACCCAACCGGGTCGGAGAAGAGCCCGACGCACCCGATCTCGAGGTAACGGAGGGCCGGGTCGAGTACGACAACGTTTCCTTCGGCTACGACGAGGAGCCGATCCTCGAGGACATCGACTTCACCGTCGAGGGCGGTGAGACGCTCGCACTGGTCGGTCCGACCGGGGCCGGCAAGTCGACGGTCCTCAAACTCCTCTTGCGGATGTACGACGTCGACGAGGGCGAGATCCGCGTCGACGGCCAGCAGGTACAGGACGTGACGCTGCGGAGCCTGCGCGAGTCGCTTGGCTACGTCAGCCAGGATACGTTCCTGTTCTACGGCAGCGTCGAGGAAAACATCAAATACGGCACCTTCGACGCCGACCGGGAGGACGTAATCGAAGCCGCGAAGATGGCCGAAGCCCACGAGTTCATCCAGAACTTGCCGGAGGGGTACGACACCGAGGTCGGCGAACGCGGCGTCAAGCTCTCGGGCGGCCAGCGCCAGCGACTCTCGATCGCCCGCGCGATCCTCAAGGATCCGGACATTCTGGTCCTCGACGAGGCGACCAGCGACGTCGACACCGAGACGGAGATGCTCATCCAGCGCTCGATCGACGACCTCGCGGAAGACCGGACCACCTTCGCCATCGCCCACCGGCTCTCGACGATCAAGGACGCCGATCAGGTGCTGGTCCTCGAGGGCGGCGAGATCGTCGAACGGGGTACCCACGAAGAGTTGCTGGAAAACGGCGGGCTCTACTCGCATCTCTGGGGTGTCCAGGCCGGCGAGATCGACGAGTTACCGCAGGAATTCATCGAACGCGCCCAGCAACGACAGGCCCGAACCGAAGCCGGCGACGACTGAAACGGTTTGCTGTAACGATGTACCGGTTGGGCCGCGAACGTCCTGCGGTCCCACCGGCAATGACTTGCAGTAGGCCGTATGAGAGGGTCTGAACTAAAACGATTCCTGTCCGTCCTGGTCGTCTTGATCCGGGCCGCCCTCGTCCTGTCTATCCTCGCCCGCGGCGGGCGGGGTCCGATCGCTGTAGTTCTTCCGTCCGATGGCCTCGTCGCTGACCATGTTCATGATCGCCCCCTCGACTTCTTCGTAGTCGCGGTACTCGTCCTCGCCGAGCGGGCCGATAAGGTCCTCGAGTGTCGTCGTGTTGCCGCTCATCTCGATCGTCTCGTCGCCGTGTTTCTCGAGGAGTTCGTCGTGGCTGATCGGGTACGACTCGCTCTCGAGGGTCTCCTGCAAGCCGCCGAGTTCGACGCCGCGTTCGCGGCTATCGTCGGGCATGGGTCGTGAAAGGAGTCGGCGACGCAAACGGGTTGGGCCTGCGTTCGCCGTGACGCAGGCGAGTCGCGGTCACCGTCACCGCGGGTTTGATGCCCGCGCGGTCGGAGTGTTCGGCCATGCACCTCTCCGAGAACACGTGGACCGACGTTCGGGACCTCAAGACCGACCTCGCGGTCGTCCCCGTTGGAAGCACGGAACAGCACGGGCCCCACGCCCCGCTCGGGACGGACGTGGCGACGGCCGAGGCGGTCGCCGACGCCGGGGTCGACCGCTGCGAGCGCGAGGTCGTCCGCGCGCCGGCGATTCCGGTCGGGATCGCCGAGGAACACCGCCAGTTCCCGGGCACGATGTGGGTCTCGGCGGACACGTTCCGGGACTACGTCGGCGAGGCCGTCGCGAGCCTCGCTCACCACGGCTTCGACCGGGTCGTCCTCGTCAACGGCCACGGCGGCAACGTCGACGCCCTCCGGGAGGTCGGCGGGCGACTCACGCGGGACGGCGACGCCTACGTCGCCCCGTTCACCTGGTTCGAGGCCGTCGGCGACCACAGCGCCGATATGGGCCACGGCGGCCCCCTCGAGACGGCCCTACTACGTCACTGTGATCCCGACTCGGTTCGGGAGGACCGCATCGACGAGGCCCGCGACGGCGCTGCCGACGGCTGGGGCGAGTGGACGAGTCACGCCAACCTGGCCTACGACGCGGCCGAGTTTACGGAGAACGGAGTCGTCGGTGATCCGGGTGAAGGCGACGCTGCTCGCGGCGCGGAACTGCTCGATCTCGCCGGCGACGCGCTCGCTCGGCTGCTCGAGGCGGTCGCCGAACGCGACGTCTCGCGGCCCGCGGACCGATAGGTCGGCGAACCCGAGGGCGGCCGATTACTCCTCGTCTTCCTCGTCGTCCGCTTCGTCCGCGGCGTCGGCCGCCTCGTCGTCGGCGGGACCGGCGTCCTGCAGCGTGCCCCGAAGCGCCGGGATCGTCGACGTGAGTTCGCCGACCTGCTCGCCGGCCTCGGCGATGTCCGTGATCGCGTCCCCGAGGGCCTCGATCTCGGCCTCGAGGTCGTCGGCGTCGTCGAAGGCGTCGGCGCGTTGGCCCATCGTGAACCACTTCTTCGCGTCGCGGAGGTGATCCTCGGCGTCGCCGACTTCCAGCGCGGAGTTGAGCCCGTTGAGTGCGCCCAACACGTTGTCCGCGTCGGTCTCCCAGACGTCGTCGGCGTCGGGCAGGGCCGCCCAGGCCGCCTCGAGCGAGGACTCGACGTCCTCGCGCATCTCGTTGGCGGCTTCCCCGAACAGTTCCTCGTCGTCGCCGAGCGTCGCTTGGCTCATGTCACCGTCTTTGCGGGCACGGGGGT
Source organism: Natrinema thermotolerans (assembly GCF_031165565.1). Lineage (NCBI taxonomy): Archaea > Methanobacteriati > Methanobacteriota > Halobacteria > Halobacteriales > Natrialbaceae > Natrinema > Natrinema thermotolerans. The sequence goes on from NZ_CP101873.1 coordinate 1,534,824, forward strand.
TAAAAGATAGCCCGAAAGTGAAAGTGAAATCAGTCGCGAGCGGGTCGATATCGGTCGAACGGCGGCACGATTTCGAAAGGGAGGTCCTCGGTCCGGCGGCGGATCGCTCGCGTCCGCCCCGGTCGGCAGCGAGCCGACGACCGCTCCGGACGGACGGCCAGACGCAAGCGACGTGTCCGGACCGTCGCAATCGTCGCTCCACGAACATCGGAATCCCCTTGCCGGCCGCAGACGAGACCCATCGTATGAGTTCCGAGACACCGACCGACGCCGAGACGGCCTGCTTCGAGGCCGGCATCAAGTTCGGCTCGCTGTACCACCAGTTCGCCGGCACGCCCGTCTCGCCCGAAAGCGCGCCCAGCCTCGCGACGGCGATGGCGGAATCGATCGAGAACCAGCCCCACTGTCGCGAAGTCACCGTCGACGTCCGAACCGACGAACTCGAGGCCGCACTCGCCGAGTCGACGGCCGACTACACCGAATTGACGGGGCGCTTCCTCGAGGTCGAAATCGTCGTCGACTACGAAGGCTGTACGGTCGTCACCCGCATGGAAATGGAGGACGGCTATCCGCTGATGCGACTCGAGTCGGTTCGAGAGTGAGTCGATCGGGGGGCGTGTGCCATCGCCGACCGCACGCCGGGCAAACCGCATGGTACTTATCGACGCTTTCCCTTCCACCGAACGAATGGCACAGTCAGTCCTGCTCACCGGGGCTGCGGGGCGGGTCGGAGACGCCATCCTCGGCGGCCTCGCGGACGACTACGAGTGGCGATTACTGGATCGGGAGCCGCCGACCGACGACCAGCCGGGCGAGTTCGTCGTCGCGGACATCACCGACGCGGAGGCCGTCCGAGAGGCGATGGACGGCATCGACGTCGTGATCCACCTCGCGGGCGACCCGCGGCCGGAAGCGCCGTGGAACAGCGTCTTGACGAACAACATCGACGGGACCCAGACGGTCTTCGAGGCGGCCGTCGACGCCGGCGTCGAGGCGGTCGTCTTCGCGTCCTCGAACCACGCCGTCGGCAACTACGAGACCGACGAGCGAACGCCCGAGATGTATCGCGAAGACGACGACTACCTGCTCGACGGGACCGAACTCCCCCGCCCGAGCAACCTCTACGGCGTCTCCAAGGCCGCCGGCGAGACGCTGGGTCGGTACTACCACGACGAACACGACCTCTCCGTTGCCTGTGTGCGCATCGGCAACCTCACGCAGGGCCACCCGCCGATCGACTACGAGCGCGGGCAAGCAATGTGGCTCTCCTACCGCGACTGTGCGCACCTGTTCGACCGCTGTATCCGCGCCGACTACGACTACGAGATCGTCTACGGCATCTCCGACAACGACCGCAAGTACTACTCGATCGCGCGCGCTCGAGCGGCGCTGGGCTACGACCCGCAGGACAACTCCGCGTACTACGATGGCGAGGAGCAAGTCGTCGAACCGGACGCCTGACAAGAGCCGGCAACCGACTCCGACGAGCCCGATTTTTTGTCGCCGCCGGTCGGATCGTGATCCATGGAGTACACGACGCTCGGCTCGACCGGGATGACGGTCAGCCGAATCTGTCTCGGTTGTATGAGCTTCGGTACGGAACGGGAGTGGATGCTCGACCCCGAGGAGAGCAAGGCGTTGATCGACCGCGCGATCGATCTCGGCATCAACTTCTTCGACACCGCGAACGTCTACTCCACCGGCGAGTCAGAGGAGATCCTCGGCGACGCGCTCGCGGGCTACGACCGCGACTCACAGGTCGTCGCGACGAAAGTCTTCGGCGAGATGGATCCCGGCAACCCCAACGCCAGCGGCCTCTCCCGCAAAGCCATCGAGCAGGAACTCGCGGCCAGCCGCGAGCGACTCGGGATGGACACCATCGACCTCTACCAGACCCACCGCTGGGACTACGAGACGCCGATCGACGAGACGCTGCGGGCGCTCGACGACGCCGTCCGCCGCGGCGAGGTACGCTACATCGGCACCTCCTCGATGTGGGCTCACCAGTTCGCCGACGCCTTGCAAACGAGCGATGCGTTAGACCTCGAGCGGTTCGCAACGATGCAGAACCACTACAACGTCCTCTATCGCGAGGAGGAACGCGAGATGTTACCCCTCTGTGACAAGGAAGACGTCGGCGTCATCCCGTGGTCACCGCTGGCCCGCGGCGTCGCGACCCGCCCCCACGAGGAGATCGAGTCGACCACGCGCGGTCGGACTGACCAGTACCTCGAGCAGATGTCCTATCTCCAGGGCGGCGGCGAGGCGATCAACGAACGGATTCAGGAGTTGGCCGCCGACAAGGGCGTCTCGATGGCCCAGATCTCGCTGGCCTGGCTGCTCCACAAGGAGTGGGTCGACGCGCCCATCGTCGGGACGACCAGCGTCGAACACCTCGAAGACGCCGTCGAGGCACTCGAGATCGACCTCTCGGATTCCGATATGGAGTACCTCGAGGAACCGTACGAGCCGTTGCCGGTGGCCGGACACCAATAAACTATAGCAGGCCGGTCTCGGTCAACACCTCGGCGACCCGCTCGAGGTGGGCCGTGTGTTCCTCGCCCTCGAGACCCTGGTACATCGTCGTGATCGAGAGGTAGTCGGCCCCCAGCTCCCGCCAGGCCTGGGCGCGCTCGATCCACTCGTCTTCCTCGTCGGGAACGGCGTACATCCGGCCGGCAAGGCCGATGTCGTCGGGATCGCGGCCCGCTTCCTCGGCGTACTCGGCGAGGTCCGCGAGGTGGGCCTCGGCGTCGTCGCCCGGCTGGAACTGGGGTAACCAGCCGTCCGCAAGCCGGGCGACCCGGCGCTTGACCGGCTCTGCCATCCCGCCCATCCAGAGCGGGATCGGTTGCTGGACCGGCAGCGGTCGGATACCGGCATCGGGAATCTCGTGGAAGTCGCCGTCGAACTCGACGAGTTCGTCGGTCCACAGGGACCGCAGGACCTCGACCTGCTCCTCGATGCGCTGCCCGCGTCGCGAGAAGTCCTCGCCGAGCGCGACGTATTCGGGCTCGTTCCAGCCGACGCCGACCCCCATCCGAAATCGGCCGTCGGTAAACCGATCCAGCTGGGCGGCCTGCTTCGCCACGAGCGCCGTCTGGCGCTGTGGCAGGACGAGAATCCCCGTCATGAACGTCAACGCCTCCGTCTGCCCAGCCAGATAGGAGTACGTCGTCAGCGGCTCGTGGAACGTACTCTCGTAGTCGTATGGGCCGTCCCATCCCTCCCGGTCCGGGTTCACCCCGAGGACGTGATCGTACGCCAGCACGTGTTCGTACCCCGAGGCCTCGACCCGCCGTGCGTAGTCGGCGAGCGTCTCCGGGTCGTAGCCGATCTCGAGTTGTGGTAACACGGTACCGATTTCCATACCCCGGCGTTCGGACGGGGCCGACTTGAACCTCCGGCCGCCGGCGAACGACGGCGGCTATCGGCGCGCTGGCCGACCACGTGCCGCTCAGAACGTCACCTGGCGAATCGTCACCCGAGACTCGAGCGCCGACGCATCAGAACAGTCCCTCGACGTCCTCCTCGCGAGCCCGCCGCCGGCCGACGTGGTCCGTCAGGCGCTGATAAATGATCCCCCGATGCTCGTCCTCTCGGACGAAATCGAACACCAGCGTGATGAACTGACTGCCGTCCTCGCCGGCCTCGAGGGCGTCCTCGGCGTACTCCCGAGCCCGTGCGACCGGCTCCGGGTCGTAGCCGAACTCCTCGGCGAGGACGACCGCCGCGATCGCCGTCGGCTCGAACGCGAGCCCCGAAAGCGAGGGGGGCCCGTCCTCGTGTTCGATCGGGACTGGCGGGCCTCGCTCGATCCGTTCGGGATCGGTCGCGAGTTCGGACAGCGCGGTCCGGATCGGCTCGAGTCCCAGATCGCGGTAGTCCGCGGGCAGCCCCGCGAGGTACTCGCCGCCGCTCTCGGCGAGCCCGACCGCGCCCTCCCAGTTTCGCTCGCGGGCGTGGTAGACCGCACCGCTGTACTGGATGAGTCCATGAAGCAACCGTTCGTCGTCGCTGCCGGACTCGCACTCGAGCCAGCGGTCCTCCCAGGCGTCGTGGGCGGCGTGGTAGTGGCCGGCGTTGAAGATCGCGGCCCCCGATCGAAGGTGATCGCGCATAGCCGTGGTTGGGGCTCGAAACTCGAGAACGTGACGAAAACGGAGACCGCCGGATACCTCGTCGAGGAGCGACCGGGGACGCACCGGGAGCGAACGGCCCCGTCGCCGCCCGACGACGCGTACCGCCTCCGGCAGGGCGGGCAGACGACTGTGGACGGGTCGATTCCGGGACGTGTGATCCCAACCGGTTACTGGCCGCCACCGGTGCGGCGGTATCCGTTGTGAGGGGCTCCGTACGGATTAGTATGGTATTGCTTCCGGCGTTTCCGAGCGCGTTCGAGGACGGTAAGCATTCCCTACCGGCCAGTCAGCTCGAGCGTTCAGGCATCGAACCCGTCCTCGAACCGGAAGATCCCGTTTCGCTGGACGACCTCGCCGTCGATCTCGAGGCGGGAGTCCGTGCTAACGTCGGTGATCAGGTCGACGTGGACCGCCGAATCGTTGCCCGACTGGCCGTCGGGAAGACAGGCGTCGTACGCTCGGCCAAGCGCCAGATGGACGGTATCGCCCATTTTCTCGTCGAAGAGAATGTTGTCCGTGTAGCGGTCGATCCCACGGTTCATCCCGATACCGAGTTCGCCCAACCGGCGCGCGCCGTCGTCCGTCTCGAGGACATCGCCGATCACGCCTTCGCCCTGTTCGGCGTCGTAATCGACGACCGCGCCGTCCTCGAACTCGAGGCGGACGTTCCGGACGGACTCGCCCCGGATCGTCATCGGCACGTCGAAGGTCACCTCGCCCTCGGTCGCGTACGGCGCGGTGAAGACCTCGCCGCTTGGCAGGTTGTGGGAATCGTAGGCGACGGAGGCGGCGCTGTTGACCGCCGTTCGGCCCTCGATCGACATCGTGAGATCGGTATCGCTCGAGACGAGCCGCACCTCTGAGCCCGCATCGAGGAGGTTTTTCAGTTGCGCCATCTCGTCGGCCAGCGACTCCCAATCGCGCAGGATAGCGTCGTAGGCGAAGTCCCGGTACTCCTCGTAGGCCATGTTCGCCTGCTGGGCCAGCGAGCGCGTCGGATGCGCCGTCGACACCCAGCGGGTCCCCAGTCGCGTCTCCCGGATCTCGTTTCTGGCCTCGGTATAGGCCCGCCGGCGCTCGCCCGGCACGTCCGCCGTCGCGCTCGTGTTTCGCCCGCCGCCCAGCGAGAGGTAGACGTCCGCGTTCTCCACGAGCGCGAGTTCGTGGGCGGGGGCCTCGTCGAACGCGTCGTCGTGGGCCTGCAGATATGCCCGCGTGACCTCGCCCGAACTGTACGTCGCGAGCAGGTTCGCGCCCCGCTCGCCGAGTTTCTCGGCGACGGCCACGGCCAGTTCGTGGGCGTCCGGCCCGACCGAGACGACCACGTCGTCGCCCGCCTCGACCCGCGCGCTCCAGTCGACCAGTACCTCGGCGTGTTCGCGGACCCGTTCGTCCATACCCGCACCTCTCGAGCGGGCTACTAAACGCTCCCCGTTCGGACCGAAAACTCCGGGGCTGTGAGGAGGGTGACTGCGAGCCGCGAGCGATCAGGCGGTGCTGGCGTCTTCGGCCGGGACCCCCTCGCGCGAGCGCACGAGCGAGACGATGGCGTAGACGACCGGGGTGTCCAGGAAGGCAATCGCGAGTTTCAGCAGGTACTGGCCGACGATCAACGAGAGCAAGAGGTCGGGCTTGAGGACCGTACCGACGCCGAGGACGGCGGGTGCAACGGCGAACGCGACGACGACGAAGATGACGGTATCGATGGCCTGACTGGAGGCCGTCGACCCGATGTTCCGAAGCCAGAGCTTCTCGGGGCCGGTGTACTCGCGGATCCGATGGAAGACGAGAACGTCCCAGTTCTGACTGACGACGTAGGCCAGGAGGCTCCCCAGTACCACGTTCGTCGACGCCCCCAGCGCGGTCTCGAACGCGCCCGGATCGACGCTCGAGGGGGCGGCGGGCGCGGCGATCGTCGACCAGACCAGCGCGAGAACGACGAAGTTCAACACGAAGCCGACGTTGACCAGCACCTGTGCGGCGCGGCGACCGTACAGTTCGGTGTAACAGTCGCTCGCGAGAAACGTCAGTGCGTAGGCGAGCGCGGCCCCCGGCAACGCGAGCTGTGCCCCGGTGATCGGGATCGCGACGGGCAGTTCGAAGGCCAACACCTTCGACGCGGTCAACTGTGCGGTGACGAGCGCCGTCACGAAGAGCCCGATCAACGCGACCTGTGCGGTCGTCGGGACGCCGACGGATCGTTCCTGACTCATGCCGCCGCGTATCCGTCGGACTCACCTAAACGATGCTACTTCGCCCCCGCGATCGCGCCGCCCGTCTCCTCGAACGGCGGTCGGACGCATCGACGATAATCCGCGTCCACTGTTCGACCCCCCATCGAACGCGCGCCCTCGAGACGAAAGCGGTCCGAAGGCGTTCTTGACGGACGGTCACTCCGCTTCGAATCTGACCCAACGATATCGCCAGTGTCACGAACTCTCGGGACGTATTTAACGGACGACTACGGGGACAGTTGGGGAGTACATCCAGTTGGAGAGTTGTTCCGTGGGTTTCCGTCCGATTCCGCCACTCGCCACTCGAGAAAAACAGGTTCCGCTGTTTCTCTGCAGTTCGCTCGTCACCCGTTTCCTATTATAGCTCAGTATTTTTCTTTCGGCTGCGGAATAATTGCACAACTGTTATACGCATCGCGGGTCTCTCTGGAATTGCAATGGCGAAAGGAAACGTTGATTTCTTCAACGACACAGGCGGCTACGGTTTCATCGAGACTGACGACGCGGACGATGACGTTTTCTTCCACATGGAAGACGTTGGCGGTCCGGACCTCGAAGAAGGCACAGAGATCGAATTCGACATCGAACAGGCCCCCAAGGGCCCCCGCGCCACCAACGTCACCCGCCTGTAATACGGCTACTTGCGTTCGGTAACGGGTTTCACAGTTCGAATACCATTCTTCGTAACGCAGACGCCTCGAGCGACTGCGTTCGCCCGAGCGAGGGAGAACGACCCCCTCGTCGCTCGGATATAGTCGGTCGTTACCGAGTGAAATCGGACCCATCGATCCGAGAGCCTCAATTAGTTGCCCGAAACGACTTCGGAACGGTTGATACGAAATCGATAACAAATAGTCGGATTCCCGTTCGTCCACCCGAGTACACAATGGACGATCTGACTGGGTTTCAACGAGACCTTCTGTACGTGATCGCGGGGGCCGATCAGCCGTCCGGCCAAGACGTCAAAGACGAAGTCGAAACGTACTACAACAGCGAGATAAACCACGGGCGGCTGTATCCGAACCTCGATACGCTCGTCAACAAGGATCTCGTCGAGAAAGGGCAACTCGACCGCCGGACGAACTACTACGAGATCAGCGACAGCGGCCAACAAGCCATCGAACGACGCCGCGAGTGGGAGCAACAATATATCAGCGACTAATCTCCGCCGACCGCCACACGAGGTCGATACCACGGGGCCGCCACGGACGGCAACCGCCCGACGCCACGAGTACCGAATAGGCCCTTGTCCCGACCATCCCGCTCGACCCAGTCAGCACCGCCTCGAGCCGCCATCCGACCCAAAATGTGGTGCCGATGCGATTCACCGTCGCGTCTCGGTTCCCGGCTCCCGCGACTACCAGTTTTCACACCAATCGACCCCCGGCTGATCGCTCCCTCGCTCGCTGAAACCCGGGGCTACTTACGTCGGGAGAGCGGTTGCTATACTATCCGAAAAAGGCGCTGTCCGTGGCGCAGTCGGGGCCGGATATCGGTTCGACCGCCCGAGACGTGATCGAAGCCGGTTCTCGCCGTGCAGCACATCCGTCCGGCAACCGTTCTGGCCGCATGACTGTCCACAGGACTGCTCTGATCGGTCCCACCAATGGAAATCGAAATTGCGACGATCGGCGGTTACGAGGAAGTCGGCCGACAGATGACGGCTGTCCGCGCTGGCGACGACATCGTGATCTTCGACATGGGTCTGAACCTGTCGAAGGTACTCATTCACGACAACATCCGAACCGAAGGCATGCACAGTCTCGATCTGATCGACATGGGTGCCATTCCGGACGACCGGATCATGAGCGATCTCGAGGGCGACGTTCAGGCGATCGTGCCGACGCACGGCCACCTCGACCACATCGGTGCGATCAGCAAACTCGCACACCGATACGACGCCCCCATCATCGCCTCCCCGTTCACGCTCGAACTGGTCAAAGGCGAACTCGAGGAGGAGGGCAAGTTCGACGCCGACAACGATCTGATCGCGATGGATCCCGGCGAAACGACGTCGATCGGCGACAGCGGCGTCCTCGATCTCGAGTTCGTCAACGTCACCCACTCCATCGTCGACGCGATCAACCCCGTCCTCCACACGCCCGAAGGCGCCGTCGTCTACGGGCTGGACAAACGGATGGACCACACCCCCGTCATCGGCGACCCGATCGACATGGAACGGTTCCGTGAGATCGGTCGCGAAGGTGAGGGTGTCCTCTGTTACATCGAAGACTGTACCAACGCCAACAAGAAGGGGCGGACTCCCTCCGAGAGCGTCGCCCGCGAACACCTCCGTGACGTCCTCTACAGCATGGAGGACTACGACGGCGGCATCGTCGCGACGACGTTCTCGAGTCACATCGCACGGGTGAAGTCTCTCATCGAGTTCGCTCGAGATATCGGCCGGCAGCCGATCCTGCTGGGCCGCTCGATGGAAACCTACTCCGGCACCGCGAAACAAATCGGGATCGACTTCCCCTCCGACGTCGAGATGGTCGGCTACCGCCAATCCATCGAGCAGACGTTCGAGCGGATCATGAACGAGGGCAAGGAAAACTTCCTCCCCGTCGTTACCGGTCATCAGGGCGAGCCGCGTGCGACCCTCACCCGTATGGGCCGCGGCGAGACGCCCTACGAACTGGAGGACGGTGACAAAGTCGTCTTCTCGGCACGGGTGATTCCGGAACCGACCAACGAGGGCCAGCGCTACCAGGCCGAGAAACTCCTCCGCATGCAAGGTGCGCGCATCTACGACGATATTCACGTCTCGGGGCACCTCTGTCAGGAGGGTCACTACGAGATGCTCGATGCGCTGCAGCCCGAACACGTGATTCCGGCACACCAGAACATGAGCGGCTTCTCGGGATACGTCGATCTGGCCACGAATCAGGGATACAAGCTCGGACGGGATCTGCACGTCACCTCGAACGGGAATATCATCGAACTCGTCTGAGTTAGCCAACAGCGGTTTCTCTTCTCTCAGTTACAAACAGCATAGAGTGTGCGACAATAAATACGAAAACCCGCATAGTAGCGACTATGCGGGTTGAAGTATGAATGGAAGCGGCGAAACGGGGTTCCCAGAGGGTCGCCCACTCCAGTACTGACCGTAACGTAGGCGAGCTTATCTTCCGTGTTCGGGATGGGTACGGGAGGCACCTCGCCACTATGGCCGCTGTAATGCCGACCGGCGGAATCGAACCGCCGTCAGACCACGATCGGTATATTTCGGCTCTATTGGCCGATATGAATGGTGGCGGCGAATCAGATTTCCCAGAGGGTCGCCCACTCCAGTACTGACCGAAACGCAGGCGAGCTTATCTTCCGTGTTCGGGATGGGTACGGGAGGCACCTCGCCGCTATGGCCGCCGTAATGCCGATTCACGGAATCGAACCGCGATCATGCCAATATCGGTGGTGTGTCCAAGACCGAATGTACGTGTAGTCCAGTTTGCGTCCGGACCCGTTCACGCGTCACGGATCCAATGCGATGTAGTGTATGAGTGTGTGGCTTGGCCGATTAGTTCTCGCGGGCTCAACACCTCGTTGCCTTGGTGCGTACACCCCGAGTCTATCGATCTCGTCTTCTACGAGTGGCCTCGGTGGTATCTCTTTTTCAGGTGGGTTTCGAGCTTAGATGCGTTCAGCTCTTACCCCGTGGTGCGTCGCTGCCCAGCACGTGCCCTTTCGGACAGCTGGTACACGAGTGGCACCCATTCGTAGTTCCTCTCGTACTATACGAACGTTCCCGTCAGATACCGTAACACCCCCAATAGATAGCAGCCGACCTGTCTCACGACGGTCTAAACCCAGCTCACGACCTCCTTTAATAGGCGAACAACCTCACCCTTGCCCGCTTCTGCACGGGCAGGATGGAGGGAACCGACATCGAGGTAGCAAGCCACCCGGTCGATATGTGCTCTTGCGGGTGACGACTCTGTTATCCCTAAGGTAGCTTTTCTGTCAGCAATTGGCCGCATCAAGCAGCCTAATTGGTTCGCTAGACCACGCTTTCGCGTCAGCGTCCGTCGTTGTGCCGGACACTGTCAGACTTCCGTTTGCTCTTGCGCTCTTTTCCGCGTCTCCGACGCGGATGAGGAAATCTTGGGGCGCGCCCGATATCTTTTCAGGCGCGTACCGCCCCAGTCAAACTGCCCGGCTACCAGTGTCCTCCGCCAGGAGTGAGAGTCGCAGTCACCATCGGGTAGTATTTCAATGCTGCCTCGGTGGCCCGCTAGCGCGGGTACCTGTGTACCGGCTCCTACCTATGCTGCACAATGGCGACCACGTCTCAGTGACAGCCTGCAGTAAAGCTCTATAGGGTCTTCGCTTCCCCTTGGGGGTCTCCAGACTCCGCACTGGAACGTACAGTTCACCGGGCCCAACGTTGGGACAGTGGCGCTCTCGTTGATCCATTCATGCAAGCCGCTACTGAAGCGGCAAGGTACTACGCTACCTTAAGAGGGTCATAGTTACCCCCGCCGTTAACAGGTCCTTCGTCCCCTTGTACGGGGTGTTCAGATACCTGCACTGGGCAGGATTCAGTGACCGTACGAGTCCTTGCGGATTTGCGGTCACCTATGTTGTTACTAGACAGTCGGAGCGCCCGAGTCACTGCGACCTGCCCCATTGCAGGGCAGGCATCCCTTATTGCGAACGTACGGGACTAACTTGCCGAATTCCCTAACGTCGGTTGCTCCCGACAGACCTTGGCTTTCGCCGCCACGAGTACCTGTGTCGGATCTCGGTACGGACAGTGTGTTCGCCTTTTCACGGGCTCTAGGTTGACCTCTCTTACGCTATCCAGCCATTCGGTCGATTCGTGCCATTACGGCTTCCACGAACTTCGACTGTTCGACCGGGCGAAAGCCCGGCAGAGGCGGCCCCAAAGCGTTGGCTTTGAGTACACACTGGCATAGGAATATTAACCTATTTCCCTGTTGTCAGCTTCGACTTACGGGCTGACTTAGGACCGGCTAACCCTCAGCTGATCAGCATTGCTGAGGAACCCTTACTCGTTCGGCCGTCGGGGTTCTAACCCGACTAACGCTGCTACTATGACCAGGATTTTCGTTACTGAACGGTCCACACGACTTCTCAGCCGTGCTTCCACCCGAACAGAACGCCAACCTACGAGATCACCAGTCTGAGTGGTGCTGCTAGGTCTCGGTGGTAGACTTGAGCCCCGATCATTTTGGGCGCCTCAAACCTCGGCCGGTAAGCTGTTACGCTTTTCTTAGAGGGTAGCTGCTTCTAAGCTCACCTCCCGGCTGTCTAGGGCTTGAGACCACCTTCGATCGCACTTAGTCTACACTTGGGGACCTTAACCCAGCTCTGGGTTGTCTCCCTCACGGTACACAGGCTTACCCCGTGCACCGGACTCCCTGCGTCAAGCGGCGTTCATAGGTTCGGAGTTGGACAGGGGGGCACACTCCTCTCGGAGTGCGGTCCCCCAATCCGTCGCTCTACCCCATGAACTACCTCGGCAGAGGTCATGCTTCGACATGTTTCGGTTGGAACCAGCTGTTTCCGGACTCGATGGGCCTTTCACCCCTAGACGTAGGTCACGAGAGGGTATTGTAGGACACCAACTCTAACAGGCCTCCACGTGCCTTTCGGCACGCTTCGCCTTGCCCACGCCTAGATCGTCCGGTTTCGGGTCGTGCCCGTTTGACTCCCCGCGCTTGAACACGGCGGCCCTCGTGCAAAGCACTGCGGCCATGTCGGTTTCCCTTCGCCTTCCTCGATGATCGAGTTAGACTCGTCAAACAGGCACACTCCCTGGTTCGTTTTTCAAAACGTACGACAGAACACCGGCTTCCCAAACTTCTTACTACAGGTTCGCACCTGATTCATTTTGTCCGGGACCTTGTGTGCCCTGTCGCTCCATCGCCAACTGATTTCACGCCCTATTGCACCTCCCTTCGTGGGGTGCTTTTCAGCGTTCGCTCACGCTACTTGTTCGCTATCGGTCTTGAGGAGTGTTTAGTCTTCGCGGTCGATGCCCGCGATATTCACGAGGGATATCCAACCCCCGATACTCTGGAGCTGACTCGTTCCTTACTTGCCGACGGTACGGGACTGTCACCCTGTCTCGTACTCTATTCCAAGAGACTTCGCGTCGCCGTTCGGGAAGTGATCGTCAGTCCGAACACCACATTGCCCGTGAGGGCTTCGGTTTGGACTGTGTCGCGTTTATTCGCCATTACTAACGACATCGCGTTTGCTTTCTTTTCCTGTCGGTACTAAGATGTTTCAATTCTCGACGTTCCCCATTGCGCGAAGCAATTGCGGTGGGGATTCCCATTCGGAGATCCCAAGTTCTTCGCCTCCGTGCGGCTCCCTTGGGCTTATCGCAGCTTGGCACGTCCTTCTTCAGCTCTCAAGCCGAGCGATCCACCAGCTGGCACAGTAGCCACGTTCATCGGATCGGCGTTGCGACAGAGTCGCAACATCGTGACCCGGGAACGGGTCCAGTGGACGCCTGGACTACACGTACACACGGTATCATCTGCACGCCGGTAGACGGCCGGCCTGCATTAACCCTTCCCACCCACGCTTGCGCGGGGTGGTGCATCGGTTCGTTCGGATTCAATCCTCGGGTCGTCTCCCACTTAAGGGGCACGATCCGAGATTTCCTCCGAGACATGGACCCACAGGGATTCGAACCCTGGGCATCCTCCTTGCAAAGGAGGCACTCTACCACTGAGCTATGGGCCCACGTCCGCCACGAGGGCGGACAGAGCGTGAAACGTTAGCCTTGGTAGTTCAAAGGTGCCCGATCGGCCACGACGTGGCTCGATCGAACGTGAAACCACGTGGCGCAAAGCGCCACGAGTTAAGGTGGGCCGGGGCAGCGCCCCGGTCCCGGTCTGTGGAGGTGATCCAGCCGCAGATTCCCCTACGGCTACCTTGTTACGACTTAAGCCCCCTTGCGGAGCCCAGATTCGACCGGCGTTGCGCCGGCCTCATCCGGACCCCACTCGGGTGCTTTGACGGGCGGTGTGTGCAAGGAGCAGGGACGTATTCACCGCGCCCTTCTGAGGCGCGATTACTACCGAATCCAGCTTCATGAGGGCGAGTTTCAGCCCTCAATCCGAACTACGACCGAGTTTCGGAGATTAGCGCCCCCTTTCGGGGTTGCATCCCACTGTCTCGGCCATTGTAGCCCGCGTGTCGCCCAGCACATTCGGGGCATACTGACCTACCGTTGCCCGTTCCTTCCTCCAGTTTGGCACTGGCAGTCCTCCTAATGTACCCAACCACCGCTAGGTGTTGCTGGCAATTAGGAGTGCGGGTCTCGCTCGTTGCCTGACTTAACAGGACGCCTCACGGTACGAGCTGACGGCGGCCATGCACCTCCTCTCAATGGCTCCAGTAAGGTCATCAACCTGACTTTCACTGCACATTGTCGATGCTGGTGAGATGTCCGGCGTTGAGTCCAATTAAACCGCAGGCTCCTCCGGTTGTAGTGCTCCCCCGCCAATTCCTTTAAGTTTCATCCTTGCGGACGTACTTCCCAGGCGGTCTGCTTCACGGCTTCCCTGCGGCACAGCACAGGCTCGTAGCCTGTGCCACACCTAGCAGACATCGTTTACAGCTCGGACTACCCGGGTATCTAATCCGGTTCGTGACCCGAGCTTTCGTCCCTCACCGTCGGATCCGTCTTCCAGAGGCGCTTTCGCCACCGGTGGTCCGTCCAGGATTACGGGATTTCACTCCTACCCCGGACGTACCCCTCTGGTCTTCCGGTCCCAAGCCATGCAGTTTCCACCGGACGCCCGCGCGTTAAGCGCGCGGATTTCCCGATGGACTTGCATGGCCAGCTACGGACGCTTTAGGCCCAATAATAGCGGTCATCACTCGCGCTGCCGGTATTACCGCGGCGGCTGGCACCGGTCTTGCCCAGCACTTATTCCGCGACCACCTTACGGTCGCAAAAAGCGAGGACTATATGCCCTCGCACTTGGAGTCCCCTTATCGCACTTTCGTGCAGTGTAAAGGTTTCGCGCCTGCTGCGCCCCGTAGGGCCCGGTATCTTGTCTCAGATACCGTCTCCGGGCTCTTGCTCTCACAACCCGTACCGATTATGGGCACGGTGGGCCGTTACCCCACCGTCTACCTAATCGGCCGCAGCCACATCCTATGGCGCCGGAGCGTTTCGGATTCATGCCACTCCAGGCAGTGAATCGTATTCCGAATTAGCCTCAGTTTCCCGAGGTTATTCGGATCCATAGGGTAGTTTGGCCACGTGTTACTGAGCTATCTGCTACGAGTCTAAACTCGTGCAACTAGCATGGCTAAATCGGACTCCAATAGCAATGACCTCCGGCAGGATCAACCGGAATGCTATATGATCTCCCCAGTTGGGGAGGGTCTGTTTGGCGGTGAATGTTGGTACACACTCACACATGGGTCCACGTTCGCTGACGCCGGTCGTCTGACCGATCGAGCGTCACCGAACTACCAAGGCTAACATCAGATCCCATCTGTACGGCGGACCGCAGGGGTGGAATCCTCATTTCCTTCGGATGTATTCGTAGACCGTCTGGAGTATATAACCCCTTCGGGTTCGAATCATCCGTGGAGACGGAGTGCGTCACGCACGCCGCCTCTTTCTTCGTATATATTCACAATCGCTGGTTACTACTTAAGGCCTACGAACCGATACTTCACAGAGAGGGAGTCCCACACACGGTTATGGGACAGTATTCCAATTATCTCCCCCGAAATGACAGTCGTTCATACTGAGAGCCGATCAAACATCGGAGACAGTTCGCTTCGCTTGTCGGCCTGATCCGTGCCGTTCGAGTCGACTCACAGACCGTCATGGGCTGTGACCGCCTCGTGCAGTGTCGGTGGACGAAGGGGGAGTCATTGTCCGGTATCGGATTCGGACGAGGCAAAGAGAGTCAGGGTCATCGGTTACGTCCACGACAGGAACGAAGTTCGTCGTACTGTATATCCGTGACCCTTCCCTGCCATGCGTGTACGTCACCGTCCGGAAGGTGCCAAACGACCTCCCCCTCTGTTGGCACGGTCACGCCGTTCTGTGTCTCGTAGTTCCGCCAGTAACCGGACCAGGGCATCAGTTCGTAGCCATCGTCCACGCGTCGATATCGATCGGCGTAGACCCTGGTCACCTCGTCGTCTTCGTTGAACGAGAACGGAAGGGAGGCTGATACTCCCCGTCCTCGACGGTCGCTTTTGCCGTACTGTCATCGATCGACTCCCACTCGATACCCGCTGCGGGAAGGAGCGCAGTCGGATACCAGACCGCCTCGGCGAGATAGCGCATCAATTCTGCTTCTTCTAACTCCGGACTCGAAGTGGCGCTGTCGAGTGGGATGACACCGAACAGGGACACGCTCGCAGTGCCCTCGCGGTCACAGAACAGGTCACGGACGCGCAACGAGAGAAGCGGGGCGAGTCTGATCGACGCGTCCCAGTAGAATCCCGGCGGATCTACGGTGGCGTGCTGTGTCGCGGTGAACGGCTTCCACGGTGACGACGCATCACCTAGGCGCAGTTTACCGGTCTGTTCGAGTCGGACCTGGTCAACATACGGTTGTCCCTGTGGGAGTACATTAGTCAGGTACTCACGGACAGGGCCAGGTACTCCTTCGACGTCGTCGTCCGTGAACGCCGCCTCGAACCCACTGTTCGCGGACTGACGAAGTTCGTCCACGCGCGGGCCGTCTCATGCTGGCGCCAGACGGTTCCGGCGAGAGCGACGATGAAGAGAGCGACGGACACACTGATAATGCGTTTGAGAATACGTACGTATCGCATAGGTACAGGACCGCGGCCCGCGTCTTAAGCGTATTTCACGGACAGTCGTCGGATACCCGAGGCCCATCTACGATGTTCTTTCCCGGACCGGGTTGGACTCAGAACCGATCGCCATCAGAAATCGACCCATCAGCCACAGACTGATAGCCGTTAGCGTTCCGAAGATGAGTATCTGGGGCAGCGGCACAGCCTGCCCCTCGAGGGTCATGAAAACGATCATTGCGAGGACGGCGCCACCGAGTGTGGCAATCTTCACGAGCAAAACGGCGGTGAACGCGTATGCCCAGGCCCGACGGTTCCAGAGCCAGTAGGCTGTCAGAACAAATGCAGGGACGATGATGCCCAGATCCAGCGAATAAATAACTGCGGTAGGGAGTTCCGCCTCGCCGATGGCCAGCGGCGACGTCCCCTCAAGGGTCGCCGGCAAAATCTCCGAGAGCCATAGCAACGAGACCAAGACGGCCAGCGAGAGCTGGAAGGCGACGTAGGGGCGAACGGACGCCTTGCCTAGGTCGCGTTTCAGCGTTGCTGCGTCGAGTCGAACCATCCCACCGACGAACGTGAACAACGTCAGCCAGAGCAACGTCGTGTACACGAGGTACAGTTCGTTGAACGCGGTCATGAAGGCGTACGAGGC
This sequence comes from Natrinema thermotolerans, assembly GCF_031165565.1. Taxonomy (NCBI): domain Archaea; kingdom Methanobacteriati; phylum Methanobacteriota; class Halobacteria; order Halobacteriales; family Natrialbaceae; genus Natrinema; species Natrinema thermotolerans. The sequence continues at coordinate 1,551,629 of NZ_CP101873.1, forward strand.
GTAGGTGTACAATAGGTAGCCAGTCACGCCGAGCCAAATGACGTAGCCCCGTAGCGACCCACGGTTCGCGTAGTACAGCGAGATAGCGAGAGCTGGGACGCCAACCACGAGCGTTAACAGGTCTTGCCCGTATATCTGGGGGAGCAATACTGGGTGATCGCGGTAGAAGTTCGGGACGAACAGTCCGACGCTGGTGGCAACTGTCGTCAGCACCAGCGTCGCGAGCGATGCGAGCCGGTACGATCGGGGGATCGGTGACTGGGACACGTCTACCATTTCAGTTGTAACTCCACCTGGTGTCGCAGTGAGCCAGCACGGTCTTCGACAGAGGCAATAAGAGGACGTTGCATTCGGTATAGGGCTTCATCTCCCGAAACGATCGTCCTAAGACACTGTATACGTACGGGTATGAAGATCGAGAATTGCTTCGAAGATAGCCGTCTCAGACCCTGCAAGTCATGGCTGATCATTGGGCCGAAGCCGACAAAATAACGAATATCTCCGATTTAAGGGTTAAGCGTGTGGTCTCCAGTAATCATTGCCCCGACGGATTCGAATCCCGGTCGGAGCAAAGTACCTCCCTGCTTCGAATCAATAGGGAGTCATTCTGTGCTGCGAGCAGACGCGAGCAGCACTCCATGGGCCCTGACGGATTCGAACCATCGACCACTCGGTTATGAGCCGAGCGCTCTCACCGGACTGAGCTAAGGGCCCTCCAGTCGGGACCAATCGTGCGCACTAATTAACGTTTGCTGTCCGGTCCGCTCGAGGGAAACGTAGGGGATCCAACTGCCCGGTGGACGTGCCGGCTACTCGTCTCGGTACTCCGCGAGCGTTTGATCGGTCGCCCCGGTCCGATGGCGAGTCGCCAGTCCCGCGAGGTGTGGCGCTTCGGGGACGATCAGTTCCTCGCAGGCGGTTTCGCAGGCGCTTTTGCTACCGGGCAGACAGAAGACCGGCGTGTTGACGGCGATACCTGCGGTCGCGCGTGATGCCATCGCCCGCGTGCCGACTTCGTCCCAGGAGAGCGAGCGGAACAGTTCACCGAAGCCGGGCAGTTCACGTTCGAACAGGGACGACGTCGCTTCCGGCGAGACGTCGTCGACGGTGACACCGGTCCCGCCAGTGGTACAGACGACGTCGATGTCCTGACGGGCGACCAGCCGCCGGACGGCGGTTCGGATCGCCGAGTAGTCGTCTCGGACCAGTAGTCGGGCTCGGACCTCGTGGCCGTCGCCCTCGAAGCAGTCACGGATAGTGTCTCCGCCCGGGTCGTCAGGATCGTCTTCGCGTGCGCGCGAACTCGAGACGGTAACGATGCCGACGTGGAGCGGGTCGATGAGGTCGTGGCCGTGGTCGTCGGTACTCCGGCGATCGTCGTGATCGGCGGTCATAGGTACACATGGCTGGCGGAGGTGGTTAATCCCTCCCCCGAAGGCAGGGTTATGCATCGGCTGCCATCGCTGAGACGCAGGGAGTGCATCTGCGCCATGCTCCGGCGGGCGACTACGACCTGCGAGGAGAGTCGATGCTATCGATCACGGCGTTGGGAAGAAGACGCCGAAGCCAGGACTCGAACCTGGGACAACCTCGTTAACAGCGAGGTGCTCTACCATCTGAGCTACTTCGGCCTATCCTCCGATAGTCGGGTGTATTTGATAGGGCTTTCGTTTTGCCTGCAGCGGGTTCGACACCCTTTCACGCACCGCTCGAGTACGCTCGGTCGATGAGCGAGGAGGACGCTGACCGGGACGGACCCGAGGATGGAGACGGAGATCGCGATCTCGAGGCGGTACTCGCCGAGGTTCGTGATCGCGTGACCCCCGACGAGGCGGAACGGACGCGGCTTCGCGAGGTCGCCGACCATCTCATCGACCGGGCCGAGGCCGCGGCGACCGAGCGCTGTGACGGGGCCGACGTCTTGCAGGTCGGCTCGACCGCCCGGAACACCTGGATCGCCGGCGATCGCGACATCGACATCTTCGTTCGGTTTCCGCCGGAACTCGACCGTGAGACTCTCGAGGAGTACGGCCTCGCGGTCGGCCACGCGACCCTGCCGTCGGGCCACGAGGAGTACGCCGAACACCCCTACGTCAAGGGCGAGGTCGAGGGGTTCGATATCGACGTGGTCCCTTGTTTCCGGCTCGAGTCCGCGACGGAGATTCGGTCGGCCGTCGACCGCACGCCGTTTCATACGCAGTATCTCCAGCAATGGCTCGACGACGAGCTTGCGGGGGACGTTCGGCTCACGAAGCAGTTCCTCAAGGGGATCGGCGTCTACGGGAGTGACCTCCGAACGCGGGGGTTCAGCGGCTATCTCACGGAACTCCTCGTGTGTGAGTACGGCGGCTTTCGACCGCTGCTCGAGGCCGCAGCGGACTGGCGGCCGCCGGTGGAACTCGATCCCGAGGACCACGGGACGAAGACGTTCGACGATCCGTTGGTGATCATCGATCCGACCGATCCCGAGCGCAACGTCGCCGCCGTCTGTTCGGCGGCGAACGTCGCCCGGTTCCAACACTACGCCCGGGCGTTCCTCGAATCGCCGCGGTCGGCATGGTTCGAGCCGGAGACGGTTGCGCCGCTGACCGAAGCGGAGCTGCGCGACCACCTCGAGCGCCGGGGGACGACCCCCGTCGCCGTCCGTTTCGACGCCCCGGACCTCGTCGAGGACCAGCTCTATCCACAGCTCCGGAAGTCACTGGAGGGAATCACGCGAGGGCTCGACGATCGTGGGTTCGATGTCTTCCGGGCGACGACGATGGCCGACGGGACCGCTGTCGTCTTCGTCGAACTCGCAGTGAGCGAACGGCCCGGGGTCGAGCGCCACGAGGGGCCACCGGTCCACGTTCGTGACCATGCCGACGGGTTCTACGGCGCCTACGCGGACGATCCCAAGTCGTACGGCCCGTTCATCGAGGACGACCGGTACGTCACCGAGCGCGAGCGGGAGTTCACGACCGCCCGCGAGTTCCTCGAGAGCGACCGGCTCTTCGACGTGGGACTGGGCGCACACGTCGAGACGGCGCTCGAGGACGGATACGAAGTGCTGGTCGGCGAGGAGGTCACGGCGTTGATCGCGACGTTCGGTGCGGAACTCGCGGCCTATTTCGAGCCGCGACCCTGAGCCGGATCGCTAGTAGTGATCGTCCAGTTCGACGTCGAGGTCGTGTGCCTCGAGGACGTCCTCAAGGGTCGATTCGGCGTTGTCGTCGGGCTCGTCGTCGGGCTCGATCGGTTCGCGGCCGTCGAAGGTCTCGTGGACCATCGCGACGCTGTCGGCGAGGACGTCCAGGCCGTATCCTCCCTCGAGAATGAAAGCAAGCGCGGCGTCGGTATCTTCGGCGAGGGTTCGAACCCGGTCGCTCAACAGGGCATAGGCCTCCGTCGAGAGTCGGATCCTCGAGATGGGGTCGTGACGGTGGGCGTCGAAGCCCGCGCTGATCAACAGGAGGTCGGGATCGAAGTCGGTGAGTGCGGCGGCAATTGGGCCGTCGACGGCGGCGAGATACTCGCCGTCGTCGGTACCGGCCGGCATGGGAATGTTCATCGTCGTCCCCTCGCCGTCGCCCGCACCGGTCTCGTCGATATCGCCGGAGCCAGGATAGAGCCCCTGTTCGTGGAGCGAGACGAAGAAGACGTCACCGCGGTCGTAGAAGATGTCCTGCGTGCCGTTGCCGTGGTGGACGTCCCAGTCGATGATCGCGACCCGATCGACGTCGTAGGCGTCGTGATCGAGTGCGTGCTGGGCGGCGACGGCGACGTTGTTGACGAAGCAAAACCCCATCGCGTTGTCGTAGACCGCGTGGTGGCCCGGCGGACGCCCGATCGAGAAGGGCGTCTCGCGGCCCGTCGCTCCCTCGAGGGCTTCTTCGGCGGTCCAACAGGCTAACCCCGCACTCCGGGCGGCCGCGTCCCACGTTTCCTCGACGGCGGTGGTGTCGGGGTCCCAGCTGCCGCCGCCGTCAGCACAGAACTCCCGGACCGACTCGAGGTACTCGCGCTCGTGGACGGTCGCCATCGCATCGAGGTCGCAGGGGTCGGCCTCGACGTACTCGACGCCGTGTTTCTTCTGCAGCCGTTTGCGGATCGCCCGTAGCCGGTCCGGCGACTCGGGGTGGCGCGAACCGGGATCGTGTGCGAGACAGATCTCGCTGTAGCCGAACTGCATCTGCTCACTCGAACAACGAGAAGTAGGTCTCGATGTCGTCGTCGGTGATCGTTCGCCGGTCGGCGTGGCGCGCGAGGATCGCCGCCGCGCGGGCGACGTTGTCGGCGTAGTCCTCGAGAATGTCGGCCAGTGCCACCCGGGCGTCCATCGAGACGCGATATCGGTCGTCGATCTCGAGTCGCGCGATGCGGTCGACCGGTGCGACCGGTAACTCGAGGTCGTCCTTGTCGACAACGCGTTCGACGCCGAAATCCTGGGCCATCAGCGTCTTGCGCCCGTCCGCCGTCGCCTCCTCGGCGGCGTCGATCGCGAGTTCGCTCCCGTGTTCCTGGATCCGCGTTGCGAGTTCCTTCGACGCGTCGGCACTCACCCGAAGATCGCCCGCGTTCCGCCGGATGATCGTATCCACCGGGGCGAACGGGAGTTCGACGTTCATATATTCATAGGCGAAGCTAACTCCCTTAACGCTTTTCCTAGGCGCTCGATGAGGTTGCTCGCGACCTCAGAACACGTCGTTTGCCTCGAGGCGGCCGTCGCGGACGACCCCTCGGGCGGTTACCTCCTCGCCGAGCCCGACGTCGACGTCGGTCGCGACGCTCATGGTCGTCTCTCCATCATCGAGGACGACCGGGCTCCCGGCCTGCACGACGACGCCCGTGAACTCGAGTTCCTCGCCGTCGGTCGGCTCGTCGGAGGCGACGGCAGCGCCGTCGGTGGCGGCGGTTTTAGCCGCCGCGTCGCCGGACTCGCCGTCACCAGTCGAGTCCGCCGTACCGGTTCCGTCGGCCGCGGTCTCCTCGGCCGCGCTTCCGTCGCCGGCGAACGCGGAGAGGCCCGCGTTCTCGTCGCTCGAGCCGTCGGCCTCCCCCTCGCCGGCCGCCCCCGAGTCGGACTCGAGGACCGTCACCGTCGACTGCCAGCCCGCGGAGGCCTCGAGGTCGTCCTGCCAGCCGTCCTGAATCTCGACGTCGCCTAACGCGACCTCGTCGCCGGGGCCGATATCGATATCGGCTTTCTCGCCCCACAGCGCCACGCGGATGTCGTCGGTCGCGTCCTGAACGCGGACGTTACGGACCTGTCCCTCCGAGCCGTCGTCTCGGTCGAAGGTCCGCTTTGGGTCGGCCGAACGGACGACGCCGGCGAGATCGACCGTTTGACCGATCTCGATGTCTTCGATGGGCGTACTCTCCGGGACGTACTCGACTTCCTCGTCGACCTCCTCGACCGCGCCGCGGTTGCCGACGTGCAACTCGAGTTGGCCGTCGCGTTCCTTGACGTAGCCGTCGACGACCTCGACGGTCGTCCCGGCCTCGAGTTCGGTCGCGAGGTCGGCCCGTTCGTCCCACAGCGTGACGCGGATTCGGCCGGTCGAATCGCCCAGCACGAGGTTCGAGACCTTCCCCTCCGAGCCGTCGTCGCGGTCGAAGGTGCGGACGCTGTCGGTATCGAGCAGCAGACCGACCAAATTGACGTTCGAGAGGCCGAGCGAGAGGTCCTCGATGGCGTAGGTGTCGGAAACCTGCACCTCGACTTCGGTGTCGTCGTCGGGTTCGACGTCGTCGACGCTGACTTCGACGCCGGAAAAGCCCTCCTTGGGACGGCCCTTGATCCGGAGGACCTGTCCCTCCTCGAGTTCCCCGATCGCGGCCTCGGCGTGGTCGTCCCAGAAGGCGGCCCGCACCGAGCCGGTCTCGTCGGCGACCTCGACGTTGACGACCTGGCCGTCCTCGTCCTCGCCGTCGCGTTCGAACGTTCGTTTCTCGCCGATCGAGATCACCTTGGCGACGAACTTCGCCTCCTCCATGCCGGGCTCGATGTCGGCGATCCCGCCGACTTCGCTCTCGCCGATCTCGTGAGCGATGAGCATCGCCGCCGTCTCCTCGTCCGCGAGCCCACCCATCTGCTCGACTTTCTGCTCGACGGCCTCGCGAAACTCCTCGAGGGAGACGTCGGCCTCGAGGTCCTCGTATACGCCCTCGATATCGCTCATTCTATGCTCGTGCATGGGTAGCCCGCGCATAAGCGTTATCCATTCGGCGTCCCGGCCAGGCCCGGACGGCGGCCGACGATCCGGCTCCGTCGGTCGATTCTGATCGCGTCGAACCGCCGCGGTCGACCGCTCGCTCGAGGGGGTGCCAGTGGGGAGTCACGCCCTCGACTGGCCCCGGTTCTGTATATAAACCTTCACGTGCAGACCATGTGAATCAGGGACGACGACGGGGGCCTTTCGAAAGGGCTTTAATGTTCACCGGGGTATGAAGAGATGAGTCCTGATAGGGTAGTGGACTATCCTCTTGGCTTGCGGAGCCAGGGACCGGAGTTCAAATCTCCGTCAGGACGCTCACTTATCGCGGATGCTTCACGTTGTTCAGCATCCGCTCTCGTGTTCGGTCCTGACGTGCCTCACGCTCGCTATCGCTCGCGTGAGACTCCGTCAGGACGCGTTTCTGCCGACACCAAACCGCGAGCGGAGCGAGCGGCTGGTGTCGGCGAAACTCTAACACGGAGATTTGAGCAGGGAAGTCGTGGTTCGAAAGACGCCAAAGGCGTCTTTCGTCATCAAGCGAAACCTTCGGTTTCGCGGACCTCGCGAATCTTCGATTCGCTCAGTCACGAGAGAGCGAAGCTCTCTCGAACGACAGCGCGACCGAAGGGAGCGACCGTCTTCCCGTGTTCAAATCTTCGGAACGTCTCCGACGTTCCGTGCCCAACGCTCGCTAGCGCTCGCGTTGGACTCCGTCAGGACGCGTTTCTGCCAAGACAACCCGAGAGCGAAGCGAGCGGCTGATGTCGATGAAACGTGTCCGCGGAAATTGGCGAATCAACTCGAGCGAACCGTCCGATAGCCGTCGACGGCTTCAGTCAGGACGTAGCCGACGATCGTCACGCCGATAACGGCCCGTCCGATCGTCCTGAGTTTGATCGTTGCGATGGTCTGCTCACCGTTAACGGCGAGTGCGGCACCTGCGACGAGGAGGATGATGAGAACCGCGAGATATCGCCATCGTGCGGACGGTGGCACGTCGCTGCCCTCGTTTCGGAGCGCGAGGTACAGATGGCCGCCGCCGAGTGCGATCCCGTAGAACACGAGCAACATTGCGATTTCCACCATGTCTGAGTTGAACTCGAGGACATACGCCACAAAACCAGCTACGAGTAACCCCATGAACGCCAGCAGTATGGCTCCGAGATAGACGACGACTTCGCGGCTGTTCATATCAGAACCGAGCGTGACAGCGAATAAATAACTTCTGTCAGAGGTTTCTGCGAGGATAGCGACCGCTCGAGGGCGAAAACAGGGTGAGAGGAGTAAGCCCCCTTCTGTTCGGCCCGGCATTCGGCTGAGCGTCCGCGCCGTCCGCGGCGGTGCCGCGGGGCGTTCGGGCTACCACGGCGCGGACTTGCACCGGTGAGGGTTCGCCGTTCCATCGTTCCTCGGCCGTCCGTGAGCGGTCGGCCGTGACGAACACGACCTGTGGTTTCGAACCACGTCACTGCGACCGCCGCCCTCTGCGGGTCAACTCTCCTTCCTCTCGGTCGGATTCGCACGCGTCATCGGTCGGGCCGAGACGTGTCGTTTCTGTTCCAGAGCCAGCGGTCTCCCGCTCCGGACTTGCGTCCGGTCACCTGCCCGAACAGGTGGGGGGACTTTCCTCGCGGGCGTGGCGCATCTCGAAGAGATGGGCCACGTTAGAGCGTGATGCATCCCGTCGGGATGGATCACGTTGGGTGGTCATACCGTCACCGGTACGACCATCGCGGCGGCCGGGCTCTCTCTCCCACTGGGTATAGGCTCGTGGGGCGAATAAGTCCCCCGATCGGGGTCTCAAAAACCACCCAGTGACGAATGGAAGCGTTTTAGGACGACTATCCCCTTGTCCATCTGTATGTCCCAGCGACAGGGCGTCGACCTCTCCTACGAAGACGGGGCTCGCGCGGTCGAACTCGCGCGAGAATCCGTCGAATCCTACGTACAACACGGGCAACGAGAACAACCGGGCAGTATGCGCGAAGCCTTCTACGAGCGGACCGGGGCGTTCGTCCGCCTCGAGTCGACCCGCGGCCGGGGGAGCCTGCGGGGCTGTGCGGGCGGCTACCACTCGGACGACCAGCTCGGCCACGTCATCGTCGACGCGGCCATCGAGGCCGCCAGCGAGGACTCCTGTGGCTCCGAGGTCAGCCCCTCGGAGCTGCCGAACCTCACGGTGTCGGTCTGTACGGTCAAGAGCGTCGTCCTGACGGACGATCCGCTGGCCGACCTCGAGTTGGGGACCCACGGCGTCGCCATCGACGGCGGCGAGGGCGGCTGGCTCTACCCGACGGTACCCGTCGAAAACGACTGGAGCGCCCGCGAGTACCTCGATCGGACCTGCCGGAAGGCGAAGCTCGCCCCGGGGGCCTGGCAGAACGACGACGTCGTCGTGACGCTGTTCGAGGGGCAGGTCTTCCGCGAGCGCGAGGCCGACGGCAGCATCGAAGAGATCTAGACGCCACGTTGTTTTCCGCCGCTCGATCCGTCTCGAACGCACAGCGACGGCTGTCGTCCGGAACTACTCCTCGAGTGTCGAGCCGAAGTCGACGGCAGCGGCGTCGGTCAGACAGCGATCGGTCGCCGCCTCGAGGTCGAACTCCCGGACGACCTCGCCGTCCCGGACCAGCGGCTCGAACAGCGACTCGGCGTCGTCGGGTGCCTCGCGATCGGCCAGCGCGACGTGGTGGCCGCCGTCGGGGGTTCGGGAAACGTCTTTGACCCCCGACAGCTTGCCGCGCTTGGAGATCGGCTCGCCCTCGATCTCGACGATGTCGAGGCTGAAGTCGACCGAGTCCGCGCCGGTGATGTGGCTTCCGACGCCGAAGCCGTCGGCGACGTCCCGTAGGTTGCGAATCGTCTCGGGCACGAGCCCGCCGCTACAGAAGACGTCGACGTCCTCGTGGCCGCGGGCGTCGAGTTCCCAGCGGACCTCGCGGATGATGTGGCGGAAGTCGCCCCGGCGGGATCCCGTGGTGTCGATCCGGACGCCGTCCAAGTCGTCGCCGAGCGTCTCGGCGGCCAGCAGGCTCTCGCTTTTCTCGTCCCAGAAGGTGTCGACCAGCGCGATGCGGGGCACGTCCTCGCCGACGGCCTCGTCGAAGGCCGTCCAGGCGTCGGCCTGGTTGCCCTCGCCGAAGCAAAACATGAGCGCGTGGGGCATCGTGCCGCCGGCCTCCCTTCCCAGGATCTCGCCGGCCGCGACGTGGGAGAAGCCGTCCAGTCCGGCCAGTAGCGCGGCCCGCTCGACCGTCGACGCGATCGAGGGGTGGACGTGGCGCGCACCGAAGGAAAGCACCAGCGAGTCAGGCGCGGCCACCCGCGCCTCGAGCGCGGCCGTCGCGAACCCGCTGGGCTGGGAGAGAAAGCCAAGCAGCGCGGTCTCGAGTGCGGCGAACTCGAGGTAGGGACCCTCGATCCGGCAGACGGGGCCGCCGTCGAACAGTTGGCCGTCGGGGAGCGCGTCGACGTCGACGTCGCGGCCCTCGAACAGCGTCGCGACGTCTTTCACGCCGGTGAAAACGTCGAAATCGCCGGTCGGGAACTGATCGGCGGTGACTTCGGCGACGACGTGTGGGTTCTTGTCCGCGTGTTCGAGCGTCGCCCGGGTCCGCTCGAAGTAGGCGTCGGTGGCTTCCCCCGCGAGAATCGCGTCCGGGGGAACGGTGCCGAACGGGTTTGACATATCGTCGGTTTCCCGTGGGAGACAAAAAAACTGCCCGTCTACGGCGCCGCGACGGTCGCCGGCGAGACCGAGGGAGCGGCGGCCGACAACGGTCGGTCCGCCGCCTCGAGCGACGGCGTTGGCCGCGTGTCCGTTTCCCTGGGGCGGATCGCCGTGAGTGCGTCGACGGTCGGCGCGCCGACGATTTCGACGCGGTCGTCGGTGACGGAGACACGATACGCGCCGTCGAACGACTCGCCATCGGGAATGCGGTAGACGCCGTCGCCGGCCGTCCGGACTCGTTCGGCCCCGCGTGTCTCGAGGAGTCCGCGGTAGGCGTCGGCGAACTCGCGTGCGTCGGCCGAACTGTCCCACGCGAGCCGCCAGACGTGGCCCGTCCGGTCGGTGTCGTCGGTCGCCTGATAGACCTGCAACCCGTCGCCGGCCCAGCCCGCGGTCGCCGGATGGCTGTAGTTGTACGGCGATCGCTCGCCGGCTCCGCGGGTGAGCGGCCGGTCGACGACGCCGTTTGCCCACAGCGTCGCGAACAGCGTCGCCTCGCCGATCGTCTCCGTTCGCGGCTCGCCGTCGTCCGAGACGGGGTCCCAGCCGTCGCTCGAGCGATCCGTCAGTTCGACGGAAACCGGCTCGGTGTCGGGATACCGCTCGGAGTGGAGCAGCTGTGCGGTACTCCGGGGCGGATCGTCGTGAGCGCGATCGACGGCCGCCCACCCGCCACGGTCGTGGAGATCGGCGACGAACGGCGGCCCCGCGGCGTAGGGAGCGTAGATCGAGAGGAAGAGCCCGGCGTTGAACGGCCGCCGGGTGAGCGCCTCGCCGCTGGCTGCCGGCGGCTGTGGGTCCGGTAGACACTGCCACGCCGCGCCACAGCGTCGATCGTACCGAGCGGGAACGTAGCCCGCCTCGCCCTCGAGCAGCCCGTTCTCGGCACGTAGGCCGTCGATCGTCTCGCTCTCGCGGCCGATGCCGAAGTGCTGGTCCTGCAGGGCGTGGGTCAGTTCGTGGACCAGCGTCCGCCGGTCGATCCGGATCTCGTCGGCGTCGTCGGCGATGATGACGATCCGATCGTTCACGTAGTAGCCCTGGATCGAATCGGCATAGAGGTCGTCGAACGCCTGGTCGACGTCGGTCTCGCCGTCGACGAGAAAGGCACCGCGCCAGACCTCGTTTCGGAACGCCGAGCCGTTCCCGCGGGTCGCCCCTCGCTGGGCGCGGTACTCCTCACGCGTAACGATCTCGAGGTCGACGTCGCGCTCGTACTTGAGCCCGCGAACGACCTCGATCCGCGCCATCGAGCGGTATTTAACGGCCTCGAGTTGGGATTCGGTGAGGCCGTCGCTCGTGTCGAACGAAAAGACGTCGTCGTGGGCGTAGTCGTCGACGTAGCCGAGGTCGCGATCGGTGTCGAACCCGTCGGAGGTGCCGGGCACGGCACAGCCCGAGAGGACGACGAGCGCGAGGACGGCGAACAGCCGCACTCGAGACATTGGGTGGGTATTCGGCGACGCGATCAAAGAGTCATCGGTCGGGGGGCCGTACCGGGATCCGCCCGAGGGTCAGTTCCGTCCATGGCCGGCGGCGACGCGGGCGACAACCGCCGCCAGTGCGAGCGCGATCGCCGCGACCCCGACGCCGAAGCCGGGAACGGTCTCGGCTCCCTCCTCGAGGGTCAGGAGTTCGTTCTCGCCTGCCGGCGCGGCACCGGCCTCGACGTTCGGCAGCTCCGCGACCGACGGCGCGCGGACGATCGTCACCGTTCGGCCGTCGCGCTCGAGGTAGTACGCGCCGGCGTAGCCGCCGTCCTCGATGACGGCGGTGTCCTGTCGGTCCTCGACCGATTCCGCACCGTGGGTCGCGAGCAACTGACCGTAGGCGTCGACGAACTGCTCGGTGTCGTCTACCGTGTCCCACTGTGTCCGCCAGACGTAGCCGGCGTCGCCGGCCGCACCGGGGCCGCTCGCGGCGTCGGCGTCGTCGTTCGTGTAGACGACCAGTTCGTCGCCGGCCCAGCCGTCGGTGGCCGGCTGGTCGTAGTCGTACTCCCCGGTGCCGCCCCGGAAGAAGTCGTCGGCGCTGATCACCGACTCGCGGTTCCGATCGACCGTGTCGGCAGCGAACATCGCAACCATCCCCGCCTCGCCGACGGTGTCGTTGGCTACCTCGCCGTCGATCCTGAGCTGTCGCCAGTCCTCGCTCGAGCGGTCCGGCACCGAGACGGTCGCCGGTTCGCGGTCGGTTCCGGGGTGGATCACCGCCGACGTGGTCGTCGGCGGGTCGTCGTAGGCGGCGTTGACCGCGGACCAGCCCGGCCCCTGCTCGCGCAGGTGGTCGACGTAGTCGGGGCCGTCGCTGTAGGGCTGGTAGATGCTGAAGTAGATCCCCCAGTTGACGTCGCCGACGCCGCCCTGCCCACCACTACCGCTGGGCGTGAGACAGTCCCAGTCGGTACGACACCGACGCTCGTACTCGTTTTCGACATGACTGGCGTCGCCCTCGACGAGGCCGCTTATCCCGGTATCGCTGTCTTGGGTCGTCCCCTCGAGCGACTCGAGATCGAACCGCTGGTCCTGCAAGGCGTGGACGAGTTCGTGACCGAGCGTGAGTTCGTCTAACTCCGGCGTCTCGGGGTTGTTCGAGACGATGACGATCTCGTCGGTTTCGGGGTCGTAGTAGCCGGCGACGGAACCGCCGTAGACCGACTTCGTCGAGTTCATCGCGTCGGTGTCCCGGTCGACCATAAACAGCGCCTCGTACCCGACGTTGCCCTCGAGACGGTCGGCGTCGGTGACATTGGTAAACCGGTCGTCGTTGGTTTCCTGATACTCCGAGCGGGTGACGACATCGACGTCGACGCCGTCTTCGAAGGTCAGGTTCCGGATCCGCTCGACGCGGGCCATCGACCGGTAGACGACGGCGTCGAGTTCGGACTCGTCGACGACGGCGTCACTGCGGTCGTCGACCGGTAGTTCGTCGTCGTACCAGTAGCCCTCGACGTAGCCGACGGTGTCCTCGGTCGAGGGGTCGGCGGGGCGGTCTGCCTGCGGTTCCGTCACTGCGCTCGAGGCAGCGATCGACTCGGTGGCGGGCGAAGCATCGATCGCGCTACTCGAGTCGGCAGTCGGGGTCGTCGCTACGACCGGTCCGGCGACCCCGCCGGTTACCAACACTGCGGCGAGGACGACTGCGAGGAGGGCGACGGACGAACGGGCGGAGGTCGATCTCATACGATGTGATAGCTATCCGTTTGAACAGGAATGTAAAAAGGACAATGGTTACGCCGCGCGCCCGCCGACGCGGGCGGTCACCAGTCGGTATCGCGCGAGACGAGTCGGCGGCCGACGACCGCGCTCGCGATCGCGACCGCCAGCCCGACGAGCAGGGCGAGCGCCCGCCGATGCATCGACGCCTGGAGCTGGTAACTCCGGTCGCGCGCTCGGTCGGCGAACGGACCGTGCGCACCGAAATCGCCCGCCACCGGCTCGTGGAGGTTGTGTTCCCGGTCGGGATCGGTCGGCTCGTCGGTCAGCTGGGAGTCGTAGCCGCCGCTGGCGAGGTAGTTGTCGAGCCGTCGCGGGATCAGACGGTTCCCGAGAATCGCTTTCACCGTCGACCGCCCGACCCACAGTTCGTCCTCGCCGCTGTCGACGGTCCACGTGATCGCTCGAGCCGCGACCTCGGGCTGATAGATCGGCGGCACGGGCTGGGGCTGTTTCGGCATCCGGCTCTTCGACCACTCGAACTGCGGGGTGTTCATCGCGGGCATCTGCACCATCGACAACTGCACGTCACAGTCGTCGTGGATGAGTTCGGTCCGGACGGACTCGGTGAAGCCCTGGATCGCGTGTTTCGCGCCGCAGTAGGCCGACTGGAGCGGGATGCCGCGATACGCCAGCGCCGAACCGACCTGGACGATCGTCCCCTCGTCGCGGGGGCGCATCCGCTCGAGGGCGACCTGCGTGCCGTAGACGTAGCCGAGGTAGGTGACCGCGGTGACGCGGCGGTAGTCGTCGGCGGTCATCTTCGCGGCCGGCGAGAACACCGACACCATCGCGTTGTTCACCCAGACGTCGATCGGGCCGAACGCGTCTTCGACCGTCTCGGCCGCGGCCTCGACCTCGTCGTAGTTCGAGACGTCGGTCGGGACGACGACCGCCTCGCCGCCCGCGTTCTCGACGTCTTCGCGCGCGCCCTCGAGACCGTCCTCGCCGCGTGCGAGGAGACCGACCTTCGCGTTCCGTTCGGCGAACGCGCGAGCGGTGGCTCGCCCGACGCCGGCCGATGCACCCGTGACGACGACGACTTCGGAGTCAGTGGATCCTGCCATCGTTAGCTACTGAGTGGGTTGAGCCGATCGAACGTCCGGAGGGTTGCATACTCCTCCCAGCCGCCGTAGCGGTCCTCGAACGAGCCCCGCGGGACGCTGAGCAGCACCACGAGCGCCCCGGCGACGCCGGCGTTGATCGCGGCGAGCGTCGGGACGCCGTCGAGCAGCCACGGGGCGACGGCGACCCACGCGGCCAGCGGCACGTTCAAGAATCGGACCGCGCGAGCGGGCTCGGCGGTCGCGATCACGGTGAAGGAAACGATCAGCGAGCCGGCGAGGTGGCTGCTGTCGGCCATGAGTCCGGTCGTTCCGAAGACGGTCGGCGAGAGCATGAGCCACGCGCCGAGCGCCATCGCTCCCAGCAGCGTCCACGGGGTCGAGACGCCCCAGAACGGCTCGCTGGCGGGACGGTCGTCGATCTCTCTCATCGCGTTCTCGCTTACGCCGGCCTCGTCTTCAGGGAACGTTCCACCCATCCAGAACGCGGTCCAGAGGCTGTCGCCCTGTCGCATCAGCCGGACGAGGAACTGCCCCATCGCGACGACCTCATCCACGGTCAGCGCGATCATCCAGAGCATGCCGAAAGCCGAGAGCAGACAGAGCGTACACCAGGTCCCGACCATGATCGGCTGACTGATGACAAGCAGCACCTGGACGAAGCCCAGCGGGATGACGACGACACCGAAGAAGGCGACCATCCACGGCATCGTCCGCCACCGCCGACGGTCACCCATGAAGCCCATCAGGGCCTCGACGGAGTAGGCCACCGCGCCGAGACCCGCATCGGAGACCGGGAACGCCTCCGAGACGCTCGAGGTCAGTATCGCCGCGGTTCCCGGATCGTACAGCGGGTCCCAGACGCGCTCGATGTAGCCCAGTTGGAAGGCAGCCATGTACCACGAGGCGAAGAAGCCGAAGATGCCGAGCGCGATCAGCGGCGCGCGTTGGGCCCCCGTCGAGGGGTTGTACGACCAGCCCGGCGGGATCGTCGGGCCGTCCATCTCGGAGCGCATCACGATCAGCACCGAGAACGTGATCACCATGGTCCCGACGAGCGCGTTGTTTGCGTACGCCGCGGCCGTCGGGGCCCAGAACGCGATCGGCGCGAACACGAGCCAGAGACCGACGAAGCCGTTGGCGTAGTTGGCGTAGCCGCTCTCGCGGTAGATCGTGAGCCCGGCCAGCGCGATCAGGAGGAGCCCGCTGACGACGCCGTTCCAGACCATCAACGCGCTCCCGTAGTTCAGGGCCGGTGTACTCGCGACGAGCCAGATACCGAGCGAGATGACGGCGTACTGGACCCAGGTCTCCTTTACTGGATGTTTGAGCATCATCTCGCCCGGCCGCATCGAGTCGCCGCCGTCGCCGTTTCCGTCGCCACCGTCGTTTGCGCCGCTCCCGTTCGAGCCGTCCGCTCCGCTTCCGTCGCCGTCGTCGGGTCGCGAACGGCGCTCTCGCGCGTCTGTCGTCACCGCAGTCGATTCCTCGCTCGAGTCGTTGGTGTTGTCGTCGCTCATTGGTCTCACTCGTCGTCGTTCGATCGCCGGACGATCTCCGTCTCCGAATCGAGGCCGTCAGCCTCGCTCCCGAGCGGTGCCGGCGACGCGTCGCCCGAGCCGGTCGCGTCCGCCAGGTACAGCGCGCCGTTGAGCAGCCCGATGTGGCTGTAGGCCTGCGGATAGTTGCCCCGTTGTTCGCCGGTCTCCTCGTCGATCGCTTCGGACAGCAGGCCGAGCGGACTGGCGTACTCGAGGACCGACTCGAAGCGGTCGCGGGCCTCGTCGGTCCGCCCGGCGAGCGCGAGCGCAGTGACGAGCCAGAACGAACACACGACGAACGGGCTGTCGACCCCCGGCAGGCCGTCGTCGCCCTCGTAGCGCCGGACGAGTCCGTCGTCGGTCGCCAGCCGGTCCAGCGTCGCGTCGATCGTCCCCCGGACGCGGTCGTCGTCGGGCGGGAGGAACCCGACGACCGGAACGAGCAGGTTCGCCGCGTCGAGCGTGTCCTCGTCGTCGAAAGCGCGCACGAAGCTGTTCGTTCCCTCGCTGAACCCCCGCTCGAGGATCGCCTCGCGGACGTCCTCGCGACGGGCCCGCCAGCGCTCGAGGGGCGCGTCGACGCCGTCGGCGGCCGCGGCGAGTTCGATCCCGCGATCGAGCGCCGTCCAGCACATCACCTTCGAGTAGACGAACTGCTCGGGGTCGCTCCGTACCTCCCAGATCCCGGCGTCGGGGTCGTCCCAGCCGTCGCAGACGTACTCGACGAAGTCACGGACCACCGCCCAGTCGTCGGCCCGGATCGGCTCGCCGTAGCGGACGCTCTCGTAGATCGCGAGGATCAACTCGCCGTAGACGTCGAGCTGGTGTTGCTTCCGGGCCGCGTTGCCGACGCGAACGGGGGCCGAACGGCGGTAGCCCTCGAGGTGATCGAGGACGCGCTCCTCGAGGTCGGCCCCGCCGTGGAGGTCGTAGACCGGCGGCACGTCGGCCGGGTCGTGGTGCCGACAGTGGTCGAGACACAGCCGGAAGTACGACCGCGCCTCCTCGAGGTGGTCCAGTTCGGCCAGCGCCCGGACGGTGAAGGCTGCGTCGCGGATCCAGTTGTAGCGATAGTCCCAGTTGCGGACGCCGCCGACGTCCTCGGGCAGCGAGGTCGTCGGGGCCGCACACACAGCGCCCGTCTCGCGGTGAATCAGGAGTTTGAGGACGAGCGACGACCGGACCGCGAGGTCGTGCCACCGGTCGCCGACGGGACGCTCCCCGCCGTCGCAGTCGTGGACCCAGTCGCGCCAGTAGTCGATCGTTCCAGCGAGTGCCTCCCGATACCGCGACGGTTCGAAGGCGATTCCCTCGCCGTACCCGAGCGCGAGCCAGCGCGTCTCGCCGCCCGCGAGCGTCGCGGTCGCGGTCGCTCCGGGGCCGTCGCTCGCGGGCTCGAGCGGGAGGTCGCTCGCGAGGGCGGCCCGCTCGTCGTCGCCGGTCGCGACGACGCCGTCGGCCGTCGACTCGATCTCGGGCACGTCCCGCGCGTAGTCGAATCGGGGGTCGAACTCGATCGCGACCTCGAGCGGGCCGTCCTCGCAGTCCAGTTTCCGGTAGACGGCGGGCGGCCGGTCGTCGGCGTCGGTGACGGGCACGAAATCGGTCACCGTCGCCGCGCCGCCGGCGGTCCGGAACGTCGTCTCGAGGACGTTGGTCCGATCTCGGTAGCGCTGGACGGACTCGAACGACTGCCGGGGGCGGACGGCGAAGCGGCCGCCGCGGTCGGCATCGAGCAGGGCGGCGAAGACGCTCGGCGACTCGACGTGGGGCAACGGACACCAGTCGATCGAGCCGTCGCGGCCGACGAGGGCGACCGTGTTTCCGTCGCCGATCGCGCCGTACTCCTCGAGGCGTTCGTACTTCATGATCGGATCGAAGGGGTTCGCGGAACGGAGCGATGTTCTCGTCCCAGCGGGTTCCGTATTCGGCAGTCGCATGAAAGGCGGTCGGGCGGTGAGCCGCGAGTTGTGGGCGATACGCGAACCGCCTCGAGGCCGGCGCGAACGTTTTGACGATCCCGTTCGTACCGCCAGGCATGCAACTCGAGCCGGAGCGCACGGCGGTAGTGGTCGTCGACATGCAAAACGGATTCTGTCATCCGGACGGCTCGCTGTACGCGCCGGGCAGCGAGGCCGTCATCGAGCCGATCGCGGACCTCCTCAAGCGCGCTCGCGAGGCCGGGACGCAGGTGGTCTTCACACGCGACGTCCACCCACCGGAACAGTTCGACGACGCCCACTACTACGACGAGTTCGACCAGTGGGGCGAACACGTCCTCGAGGGCTCGTGGGAGGCCGAGATCGTCGACGAGCTGCCCGTCGAAGACGGGGACCACGTGATCGAGAAACACACCTACGACGCCTTTTACAACACCGAACTCGAGGGATGGCTGAACGCCCGCGGGATCGACGACCTGGTGATCTGTGGGACCCTCGCGAACGTCTGT
Organism: Natrinema thermotolerans; assembly: GCF_031165565.1. NCBI lineage: Archaea > Methanobacteriati > Methanobacteriota > Halobacteria > Halobacteriales > Natrialbaceae > Natrinema > Natrinema thermotolerans. The sequence continues at coordinate 1,569,825 of NZ_CP101873.1, forward strand.
GTTCTCCACACCGGCGGTAGTGCGGGGCTACGGGATTTCCGGCCGATCATGCTCGAGGACTGCATCGGCGCGATCGAGGACGACCACCGCGAGTACGCCCTCGATCACGCCGCGTGGCTGTTCGGCGAGGTCGAACCGAGCGCGGAGATCGCGTTCGCGTAACCGCCCGTCGACGGTGGCTCGCTCGGCCCCTGCCTTTTCACGGCCGTCGATCCAAGGGTCGGCTATGGACTCCGGTCGATCACGACTCGACGACGAAGCGGACGGTCCGCGCCTCGAGTCGGCGACGGGCGGTGATCGCACATGAACCGGCGGCGACTGCGTCCGCTGTATCTGGTCGGTATCGCGCTCAACGCTATCGCGTTCAGCTACGCGATTACGAACGGGACGTGGCTGTACGCCGGTGCGTTCGCCCTCGTCGCGGGCTATCTCGTCGTTCGGCTGCGGATGGTATCCACCGACGGCTGAGTCGCTGCGCCGCCGACACTCGAGGACTGCCATCGACGGGGACACGGTCGCTCGCGAGAGCGGGACGCTCGGCCGACGGTTGTCGGTCCGCAGATGTTTACCCCCGTCAGTCGAACGAAGGGGTATGAGCGGGGTTCGATCGGTACGTGTGGTGGTCGGCGATAACTCGAGCGACGGATCGACGATGGAGGGACCGTCCGAATGAACGAACGGCGGTTACTGCCGGTGTACCTGCTCGGTGCCGCCGGTAGCGCGTACGTGTTCTGGTACTACGTCTCGGCGAGTGCGTTTCTGCCCGCGCTCGTCTTCGGACTCGTTACCGCGGCGTTCGTGGCTCGATTGCGGATACTGACCGCCGACTCGTAGACGACGCCGATCGGTGACCGACGGAGAGCGAGAACGAGGCGGAGCCGCGACGAGCGCGGCCGTGACCGGGATCAGTCGCCCCGGAAGACCCGATACGCGCCCTGCCCGATCGCGACCTCGTGGGTTTCCCCGTCGGGCGTCGTACTCTCGACAACGATCTCGCTGACGCCGACGCTGCCGCCGACCCGGACGACGTCCGCCGTCGCCACGAGATCCCCCGTCGCCGGTCGGAGATAGTTGAGGTTCAGGTTGATGGTCGCGATCCGCGCGCCGAAGGGATCGTCCATGGCCGTCCGCAGACAGAGGCCGCCGACGGTATCGATCAGCGTCGCGGCGACGCCGCCGTGCATGTCCGCCCGTTCGTCGTCGGCGGCGGTGGGCCGCGTGTTCGTCAACTTCTCGTCGTAGGGGATCGACATCGTCATCGTGCCGTCGCCGACGTGATCGATGCTCGTCCCGAGCCACGAGAGGAACTCCTGGTTCTCGTCGAGGAAGTGTTGCAGCATGCTCTCGCGATCGTCGAACTCCTCGAGCATGGCCTCCGTCGGGGTGTCCTCGGTCATAGCCGCCCGTCTCTCGGCGACGCTCTTGACAGCTACGTTTCTAGTCGTTCCCGTTGTCCGCCGTTGGTTCGCGGACCGCGGTCCGGGACGGGCATCGATCAGCGCTCGTCGCTCGAGCGGGCCCGCACGCGAACGTCCGTCCCGACTTCGAAGCGGCGATCGGGACAGATCAGTTTCGCACCGAACGCGCCGTCGCGGGCACAGAACAGCGACACCCCGGTGATCGGCTCGCCGTTTGCCGTGACGGTCAGGTCGTCCCACGCGATCGTCCGGCCGGTCGCGACGCCGAGGCGATCGCCGTTCAGCGAGACGACCGTCTCGGCCGGGTCGTCGGCCTCGAGCGACTCGCCGCGCTCGAGCAGTCCGCCGCCGTCGTAGTGGGGGAGACCGCCGTCTATGACGCCGCCGTCGGCCCCCACGCCGACGAATTCAGCGCCGGGATTCGGATGCACTGGCGCATCCAGTACCGCGTAGGTGTCGCCGGCCGATCGGACGCGGCCGGTGCCGTCCCACTCGAGCGGCCGGACCGAGACCCCGAGTTCGAGCGGGAGCGACCCCGACGCCCGGTAGGGGTTTTGATCCGGCCTCCGGAACCCGACGTGGAGGTGGTTGTCGACCCACGGCGCGAAAAAGCCCGCGCGGACGAGCCGCCCCAGCGAGTCGCCCCGCTCGACGCGGTCGCCGGCCGCAACGGTGGGCTCGACGTGGAGGATCCGGACCGTGCGGCCGGCCAGCGGGCTCGAGGCCGCTGGCTCGAGCAGGATCAGGTGGTCGTGGTCGGGCGCGTAGGGTTTCGGCGGCGCGCGGACGGTGCGGGTCTCCCGGACGGTGCCGGCGACCGGGCTCGGCGCGGCGGTCGTCCGCCCGTCGGCGAGCGTCCCCGGATAGAGGTCGATCGCACAGCCGCCGTCGTGGGCGGGATAGGGCGAGTTGTACAGCGAGAAGCGCTCGTACTGGGCCAGGACTGCTTCGGGGAGCGTAACGGCCATCGGTCGTCCGACGCTGGGTGGCGTGACCGTTTAGACCCACCGAGTCGAACGGCCGATATGCGCGTGCTTCGTGGACGGGCCGATTCGATCCCCGCCGATCGCGACGCGACCCGCCGACTGCTCTCGAGCGCCGCCGACGGCGAGCCCGCCGTCCGGGTCTGGGTCCCCCACCGACAGGTCGCGTTCGGCCGCCGGGACGCCGAACTCGAGGGGTACGACCGCGCCCGCGAGACGGCCGACGACCGGGGGTTCCCGCCGATCGAGCGGTCGGTCGGCGGGCGGGCGGTCGCCTACGACGGCGAGACGACGCTGGCCTTTGCCCGTGCGGAGCCGGTCGCGGAGTATCGGCAGGGGACGACCGACCGCTACGAGCGCGCCACGGCCGCCGTCGAGCGCGCGCTCGAGGGACTGGGCCCCTCGCCGGTCAGGGGCGAGCCCGACGACGCGTTCTGTCCGGGGACCCACTCGCTGTCGACCGAGGGGAGGGACGGGCAGCGACGGAAGGTCGTCGGCATCGCCCAGCGGGTCCGGCAGGACGCCGCGCTCGTCGCTGGCGTCGTCCTCGTCGCGAACCGGGAAGGACTCGCAGACGTTCTCGAGGGAGTCTACGGCACGCTCGGGCTCTCGCTCGAGCCGGCGTCGGTCGGCACCGTCGCGGACGCGGACGGCCCGGCCGATCCCGAGCCCGTCCGCCGGGCGCTCGAGGACGAACTGGTCGGCGATGCGACTGTCGGTTCGATCGACGACGCGGAGTCCGAGCCGTGACGGAACGAGTCGGCCGCTCGCGTCGGGCTACGGTTTCAGCGGGAGTTCCCCCCAGCCGTCGTTTCGCATGAACTCGCGGTTCCGTTCGGGCCAGGCCAGTAGTCGCTCCCTGAGCGGGTCCCCGTCGGCCGTCTCCGGATCGGGACCGCCCAGCTTGGCGAGCAGCGTCAGGACGGCCCAGCCGCCGTAGCCGACCACGACCGTCACGCCGGTCAGGACGACGATCGAAACGGCGAGTTCACCCAGTCGTTTCGGGAACGGTTTGCGATCGCGTCCCGAGTCGTCGCGGGCGGACATACGTAACGTGTCGATTCGCCATCACCTAATAATATCGGACCACTACCACGATCCCCGAAGTGAGGTAACGTTTTTCGTCTCCACGCCGTTCCCCCGGGTATGCACACACCGACGGGACCGGAGGGGCGGCGATGACGGCGGAGGACTCGATGGGGACGGACGCCGTCTGGGACGACCTCCTCGAGGACGCGGCGGGAATCGCCGAAGAGTACCGCGAGGAGGGCTGGGACGCCGTCGTCCTCGAACCGACCGACGTCTCACCGGTCGAGAGCGACGACCGGACCGGACTCGACGTCGCGGTCTCGCAGTCGGCGTACGAACTCGTCGAAGGACTGATCGAGGACGGCGACGTAACGATTTCCGCGGCCGATGTCTACTACCGGCCCCTCGAGGAGGGCGACGGCGATCGGCGGGTGGCGCTTGCGGTCGAACGCGACGAGGAAACCGAGACGGCCGTCCTCGTCCCACTGGTCTACGACGTCTCGGCGTGTCGATCCGTCTTCGAAACCGCGCTGCTGGAGGCGGAGTTGCTGGTTCACGTCGCGGCCGATCCGGTCGCGGGCTGGGTGACGTTCTCCCACGACGATCCCTCGCTCTTCCTCGAGGAGTCGGACGTTCAGGCCTGGAGCGAGGAGTAAGTGGGCGTCAGTTCCCGGTTCGAAAGGAGAGATCGAGCGACGGCGCCGAGTGGGTCAGCGACCCCATCGAGATCACGTCGACACCGGTGGCGGCGTAGTCGGGCACGTCCGCGACGGCGATCCCGCCGCTGGCCTCGGCCAACACGCCGTCGTAGTCGGCGAGTTCCGCGACCGCGTCCCGCGTCCGGTCGGGCGTCATGTTGTCCAGCAGGACGATATCGGCACCCGCTGTGGCCGCACGCGGGGCGTCTTCGACGCGTTCGACCTCGACGTCGATCTTCGTCGCGAACGACGTCCGCTCGTCGAAGTGGGCGATCGCCCCCTCGAGGCCCATCTCTTCGATGTGATTGTCCTTGACCATGACCATGTGGGAGAGATCGAGCCGGTGGGTGTCGCCGCCGCCCGCGACGACCGCACGCTTCTCGACCCCGCGGAGGCCGGGGGTGGTCTTGCGGGTCGCGGCGATCGCGACATCGTCCGTTTCGGTTCGCGCCGCGGTGACGGCCTCGTGGGTCCGCGTTGCGATTCCCGACGCGTGGCCCGCGAGGTTCACGGCGACGCGCTCGCCCCGCAACACCTCGCGTGCGGCCCCTTCGACCCGAAGGAGTTCATCGCCAGGTTCGATCTCGGTTCCGTCCTCGAGGCGGTCGGTCACGGGTACGTCGAGGTAGTCGAAGACCGCCGTCGCGGCCTCGAGGCCGGCAGCGACGCCCGACTCTTTCGCGACGAGTCGCCCGGTCGTTTCGCCGGGCACCTGATTCGTCACGTCGTGATGGCCCACGTCCTCGCGGAGCCAGCGTTCGACCTGCACGTCGGTGATCATACGCGAGTCTGTGAGCGCCCGGCAAAAAAGCGACCCGCTTGGTGCGGCCTCGAACTCGCGACCGAGTCGGTTCGTTGCGATCTACGGGCTACTCGGGAAGTCGGCCCGTCCGCTCGAGGGCGACGAGGACCGCGATCGTAGCGGCGAGAACAAGCGCGGCGACGGCGAAGACCGCGTCGTAGGTGTATCCCCGCTCGATGAACAGCCCCAGCGTGGACGAGCCGAGTGCCTGCGTGAGCATCCACGCGGAACTGAATACGGCGTAGGCGCTGCCGCGCGCGGAGTCCGGGAGCGTATCGAGGAGATACGTATCCGTGGCCGGAAACAGCGTGTGGATGACGAACCCGATGACCGCCGAGAGCGCGACCAGCACGACTAGTCCGTCGACGGCGGTGAGCGCGAGCAGGCACGCCGAGAACGCACCGACGATCCCGAGCAGAAACGGGACCTTCGGGAGTCTGTCGGCCAGGTCGCCGCCGAAGAAGAACGCGGGCACCCCGGCGGCGAAGACGACCGTGAGCATCGTCCCCGCGGCGCGGTCGGAGAGCCCCTTCGACTGCATGTAGAGTTCGTAGAAATTGAACACGCCCTGCCAGACGAACGACGCGGCACCGACGATGGCAAGCGCCGTCACGATGATCCGCCACTCCGAGAGCGCGCCGGCGACGAAGTCGCGGTCGTCCCGTCCGGCCGCCGGCATCTCGGTCCCGCTCGCGGCGTACCACGCGTAGGCCGTGACGACCGCCGCACCGACGGCGATCGCCCACAGCGAGAGCCGCCAGTCGACGAGAAGGGCGAGCGCGACGAACGGGGCGGCGACCACCGCGGCGAGCTGGCTGGCGGCCCCGTGGATCCCCATGACGCGGCCGATCCGCGTCGGGTACAGTTCGCTCAACAGCGGGTTCGCCGAGACGAAGTACACCCCGGAGGCGATACCCATGAGGAACGCGCCGATCATGAGATGACGGACCGTCGTCGCGGTCGCGGCGAGGCCGGACGCGACCGCGAGGATCGTGCCCGCACCGATCACGACGTAGTGTCTCGGGACCTTCGTGAGCAGCCAGCCGGTGGGCAATCGGGGCGACGCGCTCCCGACCCACGCGAGCGTCACGATGAGTCCGGCCGTCGCCTCGCCGATCGCGAACTCGCCGATGAACACGTCGAGCAGCGGTGCGAAGACGATTCTGGCGAGGTTGACGAAGAAGACGAGTCCACAGAGGGAGGCGAAGAGGCGAGCGCGGGCCACGCACGACATTCTCCATAGGTGACTTCAAGCGTTCCGAAAGCGGAACGGGAACTGCGACCAGGAGTCGTCCGGTCAGGCTCGAGGCGGACGTTCCGCGTCGACGACGTAGTGACAGCCGATCGACTCGGTGTTCTCGCTCGCCGCACGCGCGATCAACAGCGCGACGACGCTGGCGTTGCGCAGTTCGTAGAGGCTGCGTGTCGTCCGCGTGCGGACGTAGGCGTCGACCTCGCCCTTGAGCCGCCGGAGGACGGAACCCGCGCGGGCGATCTCCTCGGGGTCGCGCTCGAGGCCGAGGTACTCGTCCATCGTCCGCGTGAGACGGGTGAATTTCTCGGCGGCGAACCGGTCGGGCAGGTCGGGGTCGCGGTTTCGGAGTTCGGGGGCCTCGACGGGCTCCGGATCGAACCCGACAGCGTCCTCACCCGCGCGCAGTCCCCAGACGAGCCCCTCGAGCAGGCTCGTACTCGCCAGCCGGTTCGCACCGTGGACGCCGGTGCGGGCACACTCCCCGGCGGCGTAGAGCCGGTCGAGCGAGGTGCGACCGCGGTCGTCGACGGCGATGCCGCCACACAGGAAGTGTTCGCAGGGCGCGACGGGAATCTCGTCGCCCTCGATACCCCGATCCCGGCACTTCTCGGCGATGGCGGGGTACTCCGCCTCGAACTTGAGGGGACTCACGTCGAGGACGACCTCGCCAGTTTCCTCGCGTTCCGTTTCGACGGCGCGAGCGACCACGTCCCGCGGCGCGAGATCACCCTGCGGGTGGTACTCGGTCATGAACCGCTCGCCGTCCCCGTTGCGAAGCACCGCACCCTCGCCGCGCAGGGCTTCCGAGAGCAGGAAGGGATCGTCGCCAGCATAGGCGGTCGGGTGGAACTGGACGTACTCCATGTCCTCGACGTCGGCTCCGGCGAGTGCTGCCATGGCGATGCCGTCGCCGGTCGCGCCGTCGGGGTTGGTCGACCGGCCGTAGAGCGCGCCGATGCCGCCCGTCGCCAGCACCGTCGCGCCGGCGTAGATCGGGTGACCCTCCAACTGTTCGTCACTTACCACGCCATGGACCCGCCCCTCGGCGGTGATCAACTCGAGCGCCGCCGTGTCCTGACGGACCTCAATGTGTTCGTGGGCGTCGACGTAGTTGAGGAACGGGCGCAGGATGTGCGAGCCGGTCGCGGCGTCGACGTGGAGGATCCGGTACTCGGAGTGGGCCGCCTCGCGGGTGTAGTCGAACTCGCCGTCCTCGCTCTCGTCGAACGCGACCTCGAGGGTGTCGACGAGAACGTCTTCGACGGCGTCGTCGGCGTTCGCGACGAGCGTCTCGACGGCGTCGGGATCGGCGGTACCGTCGCTGGCGTCGATGATATCCGATTTGAGCGAGTCGGGGTCGCCCCGCGTCGTGGAGATACCACCTTGGGCCCAGTCGGTGCTGGCGTCGTCGGGTTTGGTCGCTTTCGTCAGGAGGAGAACCTCCGCGCCCTCCCGGGCGGCCGACAGAGCGGCCGCACAGCCCGCGATGCCGCTGCCGACGACGAGAACGTCCGTAACTTCGCCGTCGGTCGTCGTCGCCGTGCTGGTGTCGGTTTCGGTCATCTCAGATCTCGAGCATGCGGTCGAGGGCCACTTCCGCGAGTTCCTTCTCCTCGGGGGCGACCTCGATCACGTTGTGTTCCCGGCCCGCGACGAGTTCCTCGAGGACCCAGGTGAGGTAGTTGGGGTCGATCTGTCGCATGGCGTTGCAGTCCATGCAGGCGTCGCCACAGAGCGGAAGGACGTTCACCTCGGGGTGCCAGCGCTGGAGGTGGTTCGTGAGGTGGATCTCGGTGCCGATGGCCCACGTCTCGCCGGGGTCGGCGTTTTCGACCGTCTCGCAGATCGTGCTGGTCGAACCGACCCGGTCGGCGGCCTCGACGACCTCGCGGCGACACTCGGGGTGGACGACCACCTTCGCGTCGGGGTGGTCCGCACGGATCTCGGCGATGTGGTCGGCGGTGAACCGCTCGTGGACCTGACAGTAGCCGTCCCAGAGGATAATGTCGCTCTCGGCGACCTCATCGGCGTCTTTCCCCGCCGGATCCCAGGGGTCCCACTGGGCGATCTCGTCTTCCATACCGAGCCGGTGGGCCGTGTTCTCCCCGAGGTGTTTGTCCGGGAGAAAGAGGACTTTATCGCCCTTGTCGAAGGCGTACTCGAAGGCCTTGTGGGCGTTCGAGGAGGTACAGACGAGCCCACCCTGGCTCGCACAGAAAGCCTTCAGGTCCGCGTAGGAGTTCATGTAGGTGATCGGGATGATGTCGTCGTCGGGCGCGGCGGCCGTGATCTCGGCCCACGCGCTGTCGACCTGCAGGGCCTCGGCCATCCCCGCCATCGGACACGAGGCCTCCATGCTCGGGAGGATCACGGACTGGTCGTCGTCGGTGATGATGTCCGCGCTCTCGGCCATGAACGTCACGCCGCCGAAGATCACGTACTCGGCGTCGGCCTCGGCCGCCTCCGTCGAGAGCTGGTAGGAGTCCCCGATGAAGTCGGCGTGTTCGACGATCTCGCGTCGCTGGTAGTTGTGCCCGAGGATGACGACGTCGTCGCCCAACTCCTCGAGGGCCGCCTCGATGCGGTCCGTTCGTTCCGACTCCTCGAGATCCCGGTACTGGGGGGGCAACTGCTCTAGGTTGTCGTATTTGAACAGACTTAGGTCGGTTTCCAGCTCCGCCGTTTCCATGTTAGCCATTGGACGTCACCTGTGAGTGACTACAACTCAGAGACGCATATTGAATAATTTTTTCCTTCGATACTGCGTTCCGGGGGAATACCATCGGCTGGTAGAACGATCGAAAACCAGCTATCAGTTGTTCGGGCGAACCGACCGGTCCGTAGCCGAGACAGTTCGTGATCGGGACACTGGAGCCTTTCCGTTCGCCGCCCTAGCGACGGTATGGCACTCGAGGACGCCTTCGCGGACTTCACCCGACGGGACTGGGAGCGTGAATCGGCGGCGGGCACGGTTCGCCTCGCCGTCGTCGGGATCGGCGGCTTCGCACGCCAGCGCGCGCTGCCGGCGATCGACGTGGGGGCCTACTGCGAGACGACGACGCTGGTGACGAGTTCCCCCGATCGGGCGACGGACGTCGCCGAGACGTACGACGTCGACGGCGTCGTCGACTACGACGCCTTCCTCGCGGGCGATCGCGCGGACGACTACGACGCTGTCTACGTCGCGACGCCGAACGCGACCCACGGACGGTACGCGATCGCGGCCGCCGACCGCGGCAAGCACGTTATCTGCGAAAAACCGCTCGAGACGACCGTCGACCGCGCTCGCGAGATCGTCGACGCGTGTGCCGACGCCGGCGTGACCCTGATGACGGCCTACCGGCTCCAGACCGAACCGACGGTGCGTCGTACCCGAGAACTCGTCCGCGAGCGTGCAATCGGCGATGTCGTCCAGCTCCACGGCTGCTTCTCCAACCCGCTGCTCGAGACCGCGGGGCCCGACAGCTGGCGGCTCGATCCCGCCCTCGCCGGCGGCGGCGCGCTGGTCGATCTCGGGATCTATCCGCTCAACACGATCCGGTTTCTGCTCGATCGCGAGCCGACGGGCGTGTACGCGACCACACACTCGAGCGGCGGCCCCTTCGCGGCCGTCGACGAACACGTCGCCGTCCAACTCGAGTTCGGGACGGACGCGACGGCCTCGTGTACCGCCAGTTTCGACGCCCACGCCAATAGCCAGCTCGAGCTGGTCGGCACCGACGGAAAGGTCCACATCGAGTCGCCGTTCGGCGGCGTCGTTCCACAGGAGATGGTCGTCGAGAGCGGGGACGTCTGTATGGAGTACACCGGCCCGTCCGTCGACGAGGTCTGCGAGGAGTTCGACTACTTCGGCTACTGCGTACTGACCGGGACCGACCCCGAACCCGACGGCGCAGACGGTGTCGCGGACCTCGAAGCGATCGAAGCCGCCTACGAGTCGGCGGAGACGGGGCGTCGGGTGGGGCTCGAGTAGCGGACCGACGGTCGCGATAGCGCCGCCGGGGATCGGTCGGCGAATCGGCCTCGGGCGATACCCCGCCTCCGGCGTCGCTCGAGCCGTCTACAGCCGCTCGGGTGCGAGTTCCCGGATCGTCGCCTCGGCGACGGCGTCGGAAGCGGGTTCGGGAACGACGACGATCGGGTGGTCGATCCCGGTCTCGGCGACCAGTTCTCGGAGCCGTTCGCGGGCCCGTTCGGGAGTGCCGGCCACCCCCAGATCCGCGATCATCGCGTCGGTCACCGCGGCCGCCGCCTCGCCCTTCTCGCCCGCCCGCCAGGCTTCGGCGATCCGATCGGCTTCGTCGGGGAACTCGGTCGCGACCGCCCGGTGGTACCCCTCGCCGCTCCCGACGTAGTAGGCGACGTGCCGACGCAGCGTCTCGCGGGCCTCCTCGGGGTCGTCGCTGACCGCCGCCGGAACGTACGGCGCGATCTCGATCGCGTCGGGGTCGCGGTCGCGCTCTCGTGCGGCCGCCGCGACCTCCTCGAAGGCAGTCTCGAGCCGCGAGAACGGAACGTTGTGCGGGATCCAGCCGTCGGCCAATCGGCCGACGACCCGGCGGTTGGCCGGGCCGAGTCCGGCGTGATAGATCGGCACCGAGACGTCGATCGACGGGAACGCCGACGACTCGAGCAGTTCGCCGTCGTAGTCGACCGGCTCGCCGGTGCCCGCAGTCAGGTCGCGGACCAGTTTGATCGTCTCGTGGGCGCGTCGCACCGGGCGGTCGAAGTCAAGACCGTGAAGCCCCTCGACGGCGGTCGCGGTACTCGTTCCGAGGCCGAGTGTGAACCGGCCGTCCGAGACGTCCTGAAGCGAGGCGGCGGTCATCGCGAGGACGGCCGGCGTCCGCGAGTAGACGTTCACGATCGCGGTGCCGACGCCGATCTCGTCGGTCCGGCAGGCGATCTCGGTCGCCTGTACGATGCTGCTTGCCCCCCAGAGTTCGCCGAGCCAGACGGCGTCGTAGCCGCTGTCCTCCGCGCGGACAGCCACGTCCGCGAGATCGGTCTCGCCGAAGTCCGTCACCATGAGTCCGACGTCCATGCTCCCGTCCTCTCGATCCAGCGGCAAAAATCGACCCCCTCGAGCGGTCCCGTGGATCGGTGACACGGGACCGCCCCCGCCCGCGACTGCGACGCCGACAGTCGCCGAGACTGCAACCGAGCGCAACGTTGACCCGGCCCCGCGTTGACCGGCCAGTATGATCGATCGCGAAGGTCGCGTCCTCTTCGGCTCGCTGCTGGTGTTCGTCCTCGCGGTCGCCGTCTCGGTCGTCCTCGAGGGACAGTTCGGGGTTTCGCTTCGGGACGGCCCGGTGGTCGCGGTACTGCTGTTTGCCGGCGTCGCCGTCGCCGTCCCGCAGCTGTATCTCGCGGTCACCGACGCGGCGATCAGCCCCCGAAGCAGGCTCCGGTTCGCCGCGCTCGCGACGGCCGTGTTCGCGGTCGCGTTCGCCGCCGAGGCCGAGGGACTCCGGGAACTCGTCATCGCCACGATCGGGACCGGCGCGCTGTTGGCGCTGGTCTGTTACGAGGGGGTCACGGGGTATCGGGCCGCCGGCGGCGACTTCTCGTTCGATCTCGGTTCGGAGTGACCGCGGCCAATCAGCAACTGTTAGGGGCCGGCCCCGTCTCGGCCTACCCATGACAGATCCCGAGACCCTCGCCGACCGGGTGCAGGAGGGGGACCTCCGCATTCACGAACTCGAGGACCACGCCGACCACGACACCGCGGCCGCGGCCCGACGGCTGCTGGTCGAACGCGAGTCGGGGACCGACCTCGAGGCGATCGGCGACTACGCCTTCGACGCCGAGCGAGCGGAGCCCAACATCGAGAACATGATCGGCGCGGCACAGGTGCCGATGGGCGTCGTGGGGCCGGTCCCGGTAGACGGCGGTGCGGCCGACGGCGATCACTACCTGCCGCTGGCGACGACCGAGGGGGCACTGCTGGCGTCGGTCAACCGCGGGCTGGGCGTGATCCGGTCCGCGGGCGGTGCCGATGCCCGCGTGACGAAAAACGGGATGACCCGCGCGCCGGTGTTTCGGGTCGCGGGCGTCGCCGAGGCGGCCGAGACGGTCGACTGGGTCTCTCAGAACCTCGAGGCGCTGGCCGAGGCCGCCGAGTCCACCACCAGCCACGGCGAACTGCTCGACATCGAGCCCTACGTCGTCGGTGACTCCGTTTACCTACGTTTCGCCTACGACACCAAGGACGCGATGGGCATGAACATGGCCACGATCGCCACCGGCGAGGCCTGCGAACTCGTCGAGCGCGAGACGCCGGCCTCGCTCGTCGCGCTCTCGGGCAACATGTGTTCGGACAAGAAACCCGCCGCCATCAACGCCGTCGAGGGACGAGGTCGCTCGGTCACCGCCGACGCCGTGATCCCCGGCGAACTGGTCGAGGACCGGTTGCACACGACCGCCGACGCCATCGCCGAGGCCAACACCCGCAAGAACCTCGTCGGGAGCGCCAAGGCGGGCAGTCTGGGGTTCAACGCCCACGCCGCCAACGTCGTCGGCGCGGCCTTCCTCGCGACCGGACAGGACGAGGCCCAGGTCGTCGAGGCCGCCAACACCATCACGACGATGGACGCCCGCGAGCGCGAGGACGGCACCACCGACCTCTACGCCAGCGTCTCGCTGGCCTCGCTCGAGGTCGGGACCGTCGGCGGCGGCACGAAACTCCCGACCCAGGCCGAGGCGCTGGACGTTCTGGGGCTGCGAGGCGGGGGCGACCCGCCCGGATCGAACGCCGACGCGCTGGCCGAAATCATCGCCGTCGGCGCGCTCGCCGGCGAACTCTCCCTGCTCGGCGCGCTGGCGTCGAACCACCTCGCGAGTGCCCACGAGGACCTCGGTCGGTAGGCCGGCACCGCGACGGGAGACTCACAGCAGCCGATACCGGCCGCGACTCTCGCTGACGACGCCCCGGCGCGTCAGCTTCTCGAGAGCGTCCCGAACGTACTCGGGTTTGACGCCGCGTTCGGCAGCGTAATCGATGATTTCGCCCTCAGTCGGCTCCTCGAGGGCTTCGAGGGCCGCCTCCACGATTTCTCGCTTGCTCCCGCTTCGGGTCGGGCCGCGCGGGTCGCGCTCGCCGGCGGCGTCGACCGCGTCGACGTCCAGTCCGGACTCCGCGAGGTACTCCTCGTCGTCGACAACGCCGTCGGCGACCTCGTCCTCGAGGGCGTCGAAGGAATCGAGTTCGGCGAAGGCCTCGCCCTCGCCCTGTCGGTTCGCGAGCATCGAGGCGCGCACGTCGCGGGCGTGAGCCGCATCGTCGGTCTCGACGAACTTCTTGCGTTTCTCGTAGGCTTTGCGCGCGCCACAGCGGGGACACTGGGTCGTCTCCGAACGGCCCTCGATGATCCAGAGGTTCGAACACTCGCTACAGCCGACGACGGCGTACATGCCTCGAGATGGCTCCTCGGGACAGTTCAACCTTCGCCACGCACGGCGAACGTGATCGCCAGCGGTTCGCTACTGCCCCGCGGGCGTCAGTGGGCGGCCACGTCCGAGACGACGTTGAGACAGTAGACGCCAGCGAGGACGAGTCCCAGCCCGACGACGGCCGCCGGATCGAGGCGCTCGCCGAAGACGACGACGCCGATCGACGCGACGCCGACGATTCCGAGCGCGGCCCACGTCGCGTAGACGAGTCCGACCGGCAGTTCCTCGAGAGTCAACGAGAGGAGGTAGAAGGCGACGCCGTAGCCGAGCAAGACGACGAGACTCGGGAGCGGCCGAGAGAACCCCTCGGAGAGTTTGAGCGCCGTCGTACCGACGAGTTCCGACAGGATCGCCCCGGCGAGCAGTACGTACGGATTCATGTTATTCCGTTATCACATGTAGTTGATACGCTTTCCGGTCGCGATCCGTCGTCGGCGACCCACGTCCCGGCCCGGGTCGATCGGTGGGTGCCAGAATCGATCGGAACCCGTGGAATTATATCGGCGATCATCGTTCGACGGTCGTATGGAACGCGTCTCCCTGACCGACCGCGAGCCGGCCGAGGCCGCCGATGGCGTCCATCTGGCGCTGCTTGCCGGTACCGACTCGATGAACGTCCAGCACTTCGAGATCGAACCGGGCGCGGTCGTCGAGGAACACAGCCACCCACACGAACAGACCGGGTACATCTGCTCGGGAGAACTGACCTTTCTCGTCGGTGGCGACGACCGCGACGGGCGAACGGAGATCGTCTGCGGTCCGGGCGACTCCTACGCGATTCCGGGCGACCAGCCCCATGCCGCGGAAAACCGTGGCGACGAAGTCGTCCGCGGCATCGACGTCTTCAGCCCGCCGCGGAAGGACCCGAGCTGGCGCGGGGAATGACGCCGTCGATCACCGCCGTCTCGACGCGGAACCGCCGTCGGTCGCTCCAGCGGCTCCCACGTCGTACTCGAGAGCGGTTCGACGAACCGCCTCGAGCGTGCCTCGCCAGTCCACCGTCCCCTACGTCAGCAACGTCGTCACGACCTCGAGGAAGACGACGACCCCGAGCCAGGTGATGGCGGCCGCGACCGCGAGCGGGAGGACGATTCGGCCGGTCGTTCGCAGCCTCGTCAGCGTCGTTTCGGGGACGGTCAGGGGGACGTAGCTGTCCTGTTGCATAGCTCCGATGCCCACGGCCGCACTCTTGAAAGTCAGTCAGACGGGCGGCCGACGCCGGCGGCGGGACGGCACTCGCTCGAGCGCCGACGGACGACCGCGGCCCCGACGGATCACGCTAGCGACTTACGCATCTCCACGTGAGGAATCCCCGCCTCTTCGAATTCCGAGCCGTGGCGCTCGTAGCCGAGTTCGCGGTAGAAGTCGGCGGCGTGAGTCTGGGAGTGGAGTTTCAGCGCCGTGAGTCCCTCGTCGGCGGCCCGACGCTCGAGCGTCGCCATCAGCGCCCGTCCCACGCCCTCCTCGCGGCGGGACTCGAGGACGGCGACGCGTTCGACCTTGCCGACGCCGTCCTCGGGTTCGCGCAGCCGGGCCGCGCCGATCGGCTCCGCGCCGTCGTAGGCGACGAAGTGGGTCGCCGTCTCGTCGTGGTCGTCGTACTCGAGTTCTTCGTCGACGCCCTGTTCCGCGACGAAGACCGCGTGGCGAACGTCGAAGGCGTCCGTTCGTTTTCGGTCGGTGTCGGCGATCCGGACCGCGAGGTCGCGTTCGTCCATCGACGGGGGCTACGACGGCCGCCCGTGAGAGCGTTACGAAGCGAATGGAGCGGCCGTCGCTCGAGCGGATTCGACGGGTGAACGGACCGAGTCGGCCATCGCTGGTCGATGGCGATGGCAAAAGAAATCGAGACAGAGAGATGCCGCGTGAGTGAGAGAAACCCGTTACGAGAGTTTCTCGATATCGTCAGAACGCGACGGCGTTCTGACTGCGCGAGAAGCTTTCTACGAAAGCTTCTCGATGTTCGCGACGACTTCCTCGGCGAACTCGCTGGTGGCGAGCTTCTCGGCGTCCTCGAGCTGGCGCTCTAAGTCGTAGGTGACCTTGCCCGAGGAGATGGTCTCCTCGACGGCGTCGCGGACGAGGTCGGCGGCGTCGGACCAGCCGAGGTACTCGAGCATCATGCGGCCCGAGAGGATCATGGCGGTCGGGTTGACCTTGTCCTGGCCCTCGTACTTGGGCGCGGAGCCGTGGACGGGTTCGGCCAGCAGGAGGCCGTCGCCGAAGTTCGAACCGGGGGCGATGCCGAGGCCACCGATCTGGGCACCGCAGGCGTCGGACATGTAGTCCCCGTTCAGGTTCATCGTCGCGACGACGTCGTACTCGTCGGTCCGGGTCAGGATCTGCTGGAGCATGTTGTCCGCGATGCGGTCGTTGACGACGACTGCGTCGTCGGGCGCTTCGCCGTCTTTCTCCTCCCAGAGCGTGTCCTCGGTGATGACCTCGTCACCGTACTCTTCTTCTGCAACCTCGTAGCCCCAGTCGCGGAACTGGCCCTCGGTGAACTTCATGATGTTGCCCTTGTGGACCAGCGTGACCGAGTCGCGGTCGTGTTCGAGGGCGTAGTCGATGGCGCGGCGGACGAGTCGCTTCGTCCCGAACTCCGTGATCGGCTTGACGCCGATGCCGACGGGGCCGTCGTGGATGGTGCTGTCGAAGCCCATGTCGTTCTCGACGAACTCCTTGACCTCCTGGACCTCGTCGGTACCGGCCTCCCACTCGATGCCGGCGTAGACGTCTTCCGTGTTCTCACGGAACGTGACCATGTCCATCTCGCCGGGGTTCTTGACCGGCGACGGGACGCCGTCGAGGTGGTAGGTCGGTCGGACGTTCGCGTAGAGGTCGAGTTTCTTCCGCAGCGCGACGTTCAGCGAGCGGAATCCGGCACCGACGGGCGTCGTCAGGGGGCCCTTGATCGCGACGCGGTGTTCCTTGATCGCCTCGACGGTCTCGTCGGGCAGGTTCTCGTCGTACTTCTCGCGTGCGGACTCGCCCGCGTAGAGACGCATCCAGTTGATCTCGCGGCCGGTCTCCTCCGCGGCGGCCTCGAGGACCTTCTGTGCGGCGGGGCCGACGTCGCTGCCGACGCCGTCGCCGTAAATAATCGGGATGATCGGGTTGTCAGGTACCTCGAGTTCGTCGTCGGTACCCTCTTTCAGCGTGATCTGCGCCCCGTCTTCGGGGACTTCGATCTTGTCGTAGCTCATCTCGTCTATACGGTTCTTCGATGGGGGTAAAAGGTCTACCATTTCCATCGCGGGCCGGCAAAACTTGACCGATGCGCAGTCGACTTACTGGGCCCGAAACCGACGGAGAACGGCCGACGAGCGGGGAATCGCTCTCGATGACTGTCCACCACGGGATAAAAATCCACTAAATGATGGGTGCGTTCGCCGCAAAACCAGCACTTCACCGCGAACCGGCCGTGGGTGCCGTCCCGAACCCGGGATCCACCCGCCGAGGTCGTCCTCGCTGCCGGCCTCGGGACGGCGAGCGTTTCGGACGAATCAGCGTGCCAGTGACGCGCCCGGCTGGCGTCTCTCACGCTACTCGGGACGAGTCCGCCGATCGGTATAACGCGTGGCGGCCGTTTCGGGGTTACCGGAAGCGAGATTCCCAGTCGCGGGATTTCCGGCCGGAAAGCACCTAACGGCGCAGTCTCTATCGTTGCCACACGCGGTATACACGTCGTTTCTTCCTCGAACGGTCGGGTTCGCGACCGGACCGTCTCGACTGCTCTCCCGACGAGCGGGACGCTATCGCCTGCGTTTCGACGATCGTCGTGAAGTAGTTTTATTATCGACGTATTCATCTGGGGAACCATGCTCCGAGTACCACAGCACGCGATCCGGCGGTGTCCGCAGTGTGGGTTACCGCTGGCGAACGTCCAGGGGATCGACGCCTGTCCCGACTGTCAGTGGATCACCGACCGACCGGATCGGCCGCGTTGTGACTGATCGGTCCGACCGAGGCCGTCGGAGAGACGGAACCTCTTTTTGTCGACCGGTACAACCCCGGTGCATGGCCGAATCCGACGTGGACCTCGAGTCCGAAAAGTACGAGAAACACCGCGAGGCGGGCGAGATCCTCGCGCAGGTACGCGCGGAGGCCGCCGAGCGCGTCGAGGTCGGCACGAGCCACCTCGAGGTCGCGACGTGGGCCGAGGATCGCATCCGCGAACTGGGCGGCGAACCCGCCTTCCCCGTCAATATCTCCGTCGACGAGGAGGCGGCCCACGCGACGCCGTCGATCGACGACGAGACGACATTCGGCGAGGAGATGATCAACTTAGACATCGGCGTCCACGTCGACGGCTGGCTGGCCGACACCGCCGTCACCGTCGACCTCTCCGGCAATCCGGAACTCGCCGAGGCCTCCGAACAGGCCTTAGAGGCCGCGCTCGACATCGTCGAACCCGGCGTCGGGACCGGCGAGATCGGAGCCGAGATCGAAGACGTCATCGACGGCTACGGCTACAACCCCGTCGTCAACCTCACCGGACACGGGCTGGGCCACTGGGAGCAACACACCAGTCCGAACATCCCCAACCGCGCCGTCTCGCAGGGGACGACGCTGGAGGCCGGCGATGTCGTCGCGATCGAACCGTTCGCGACCGACGGCGGCGGCAAGGTCTCGGAGGGCGCGAGCGAGGAGATCTTCTCGCTCGAGCGCGAGGGCACCGTCCGCAACCGGCAGGCCCGCGATGCCCTGGAGCAGATCACCGAGGAGTTCCGGACGCTGCCGTTTGCGACCCGCTGGCTCGAGACGGACCGGCCGGAGATGGCGCTGCGGCGGCTCAAGCGCAACGACATCGTCCACAGCTATCCGGTTCTCAAGGAAGACGACGGCTTCCTCGTCAGCCAGAAGGAACACACGATCATCGTCACCGAGGACGGCTGCGAAGTAACGACTGAATAACGCAGTCGGTTTCGAACCGAAATCGGCACTGGGCCGAAACGAGGGATCCGCGGAGGGGGAGAAAACGGGAGACCGACCGGCCGCGGTCAGTGCGGCGTTCTCAGGCGTTGTTCATCCGCTGGCTCGAGCGATTGCCACAGCGCTGGCACTCGCTCACGCGGTACGGTTCGCGGGAGAACTGGGCGTTCTCCTGTTTGATGCTCTCGGTTCTGATCTGGACCGAAACCTCGTGAAGCGTTTCCAACTCGCACTCCTCGCAGTGTTCGGTCATCCCGTTAAAGGAGTCGTCAGTCGTTGCCATTACCTGATTACTTGCAGTAGTCCCATCTTAAACCCACGCTTCATTTTGAAGGGTGAGTCGTCAAAACCGCAAGACGGCGTTGCCTTCGTTCGAGAGACCGGACGAGAGCGTCCTATTTCGTTTATCGACAACGCTCGACGCGTTACGAGCGTTTATTCCCGAGACAACGGCCGGAAAGCGGCAACAAATTCCCTTACAATCGCCCCGAGCGGCGGGACTGAAACGCTTTAGGCGCGCCTCGAGTGGTATCCGACATGGAGCAGGTGTTCGCACCGTGGCGGATCGAGTGGATCGAACGCGAGGACAAAAACGCCGATATCGAGGACTGCGTTTTCTGTGAACTGCCCCATCAGGACTCGGATCGGGAGAATTTGATCGTTGCGCGAAGCGAACACGCGTTCGTCATGCTGAACAACTACCCCTACAACCCGGGCCACGCGATGGTGATTCCACACACCCACACCGGCGAGTACGCGGCCCTTGAAGACCCGATCCTGCTCGATCACGCCCGCTTGAAACAGCGCACCTTCGACGCGCTCGATGCCGCACTCGAGCCGAACGGGTTCAACGCCGGCTTGAACCTCGGTGACGGGGCCGGCGGCT
Organism: Natrinema thermotolerans; assembly: GCF_031165565.1. NCBI lineage: Archaea > Methanobacteriati > Methanobacteriota > Halobacteria > Halobacteriales > Natrialbaceae > Natrinema > Natrinema thermotolerans. Next base: position 1,589,286 of record NZ_CP101873.1, read on the forward strand.
CCATCGACGACCACCTCCACACCCATATCGTCCCGCGATGGGAGGGGGATACCAACTTCATGCCGGTCATCGGCGACACCTCGGTGATCGTCGAAGCGCTCGACAAAACGTACGAGCGCGTGCGCGAGGCCTTCGCCGCACAGGAGGGGGCGACCGTCGCCGGCGAAGACGACGCGATCAGCTTCGAGTAGCGACGACGGCTCGAGGGCGGTCGCGAACGGGCGCTCCCGGAGAGCCAGCAATCCGTGCGGGACGACCGGACGCTTTTGGTCCCGGTAGTGCCATACGGTAGCATGGACTACGACGTTGTCCACACCGACGATGTCCCGATGACCGATCTCTCCGAGGTCGAGGAAATCCCGCCGGACCTGCGGATCCGCGCGCTCGATGACTTCTTCGACACCGACGCGGTCAACCTGAAGCTGTGGTACTTCGAGCCCGGCGAGGAGATCCAGTATCACGCCCACGCCGAGCAGGAGGAGTTATACTACGTCCTCGAGGGGGAGTTCTCGCTGAAACTCGGTCGCTCGGGCGAGGCGGAGTACGTCGACGCGGGCCCCGGAACGTTCTGGGTCGCCAAGCCGGAGGTCGGCCACGGCCACCGCAACGTCGGCGACGAGGAAGGCGTCGTCCTCGCGATCGGCGCACCTGCGGTCGAGGACCCGGGGTTGGATCCCCACGGGCTCGACGAGGAGTAGCGAGGCGGGGTTCCCATACGGTCTCCTGTATGTCAGTACCGGTGCAACTGTAGAGCGGTCGCAGTTGCGCCGGTAAATCGGTACAGCAACCCGTCTCAGGCGTAGGTCGCGTCGAGATAGTCGACGATCCGCTCGGACTCGGCCATCGTGATCCCACGGTCCTCGTCGACGATGACCGGGACCTGCCGCTGGCCGGAGACGCGCTTGACCTCGTTGCGTTTCGAGTGGAGTCCTTCGACCCAGACGCTGTCGTACTCGACGTCGAGTTCGTCGAGGCGGTCGGCGACGAGTTCGCAGTACGGACAGCCCTCGAGCTGGTACAGGGTAACCATACCCGCCCGTTCGGGTCGCGGCGATAAAAGCGTGGGTGCCCGTCGCGAGTGGGAGGCTGCCGCGGCACGGAGGTTTTAGTCGGTCGGCGGTCGATTCGGGGTATGCCACCGACCGAGGGCGAGACGGTACCGGAGTTCGAGGCGCTGCTGTGTGACGGCGAGACGTTCCGGTCGACGGCGCTGTCCGCGGCGCTCGAGGACCGCGGCGGCGTCCTGATCTGTACCGGCTTCGCGTTCAGCGCGATCGCACAGAACTGGTGGAAACAGTTCGTTCGGGCCGGCTGGGGCGAGTTCGAGGACGTCGCCGTCCTCGGGATCAGTCGGGACGGCCCGTACGCACAAAACGAGTTCCTGCGCTGGCTGGACGAGCCCGGGTTCCGCTTTTTCGCCGACGTCGACGGTGAGGTCAGCGAGTCGCTCGAGTTGCTGGCCGACCGCGACCATATGGCGAACGTCTCGACGCCGTGGCGGTCGGCGTTCGTCCTCGACGCGGATCGCGAGGTCCAGTACGCCTTCGTCGCGGACGACTGGATCTCGCCGCTCCCCCGCGAGGAGATCGAGGCCGCCGTCGCGGAGCTGTAGGGACGGCAGACGGGTTGCTGTCCCGTTCCCGGTGGGCCCAGGACGAGCCGATCCCACCGACACTGACGGACAGGCGACCGTCTCAGTGTTCACAGTACAGCGTCCTGCCGTTGCACTCACACTCGATCCGGAGCGGATCGTCGTAGGTCACGGACACGTGATCCATGGCCTGCGTGTAATGGGCGGGCATGCCGGTCCGCGACCGCTCGTTGAGCTGTGAGAGCAGTCCCGCTTCCTCCAAGTTCTCGACCTTCCGATAGGCCGTCGACTGCGGGAGATCCAGCGCCTCGGCGATCTCGTTTACCGTCGTCGGCTCCTCGGCGTACAGATACACCGCTCGCGCGTCGTCGTCGTTGAGCAGGTCCATGACCCGATAGGGATCACAGCCCATCTCGCCGTCCCGTTTCTCCCGCGGACAGCGGGTCGGCCGGTCGGCTGACTCGTTCATATTCGTTGATACGCACCGGAGCCACTTTGCTCCCAGAGCCGGTTCCCGGCAACTGAGGATTGGTCTGTACGAGTCGGGTCGGCTACCGACTCGCTACACGGGCTCGCCGAAGGCGTACATCGTCTCGTGGGCCGTGATCTCGAGGTCGACGAAGTCGCCGGGCGCTATGCCGTAGTCGTCGGCGTTTTGGACGATTATCTGCCGGTAGGCCGAGTCGCGACACTTCACGGAGTCGGCGGTGCCGTCCTCGACGACGAGACAGTCCGCGCGGACCTCGCCGACCATGTCGGCGTAGGCCTCGCCGACGATCTCGCGCTTGACTTCGCTCATCTCCTTCGAGCGTTCCTTCTTGATCGTCCCGCCCAGTCCCTTCAGCTCGGCGGCGTCGGTGCCGGGCCGCTTCGAGAAGCGCGTGACGTTGATCTTTTCCGGCCGCGTCTCGCGAAGCAGGGCCATCGACTGCGCGTGGTCGTGATCGGTCTCGGTCGGGAAGCCGACGATGAAGTCCGTCGACAGCGTCCAGTAGTCCAGTCGCTCGTCGAAGGCCTCGACGACCTCGAGATACTCCTCGACCTGATGCTGGCGGCGCATGTCCCCGAGGACGTCGTCGCTGCCCGACTGGACGGGCGCGTGCAGGAAGTCGTAGAGTTCGTCGTTTTCGGCGAAGACGTCGGCGAGGTCCTCGCGGATGCCGTGGACGCCCTTCGGGTTGGCCATCCCCACTCGCACGCGGAAGTCGCCCTCGATCGCACAGATCCGCTCGAGGAGGCGGTGAAGCTTGCGCTCGCCCTCGTCCCAGCCGTAGACGCCGGTGTCCTGGCCGGTGATGCGGATCTCCTTCGCGCCGGCGTGGATCAGCGCGCGGGCCTTCTCGACGTTTTCCTCGATCGAGGGGGAGTCGATCTTGCCGGTGGCCTGCTTGGTGATGCAGTACGAACAGTCGGACATACAGCCCCGCGCGATCGGGAGAATACCCACGACGCCGTCCAGGATCGGCTCGGCGTCGGGGGTCGTCGTCGGACACTCGCCGTTGGTGACGGCCTCGGGGACCTCGTCCCAGTGCAGTACCTGTCCGTCCACGTCGGCCCGCGCGAACTCCTCGCCCTGGGCCAGGGCCATACACCCCGTGATGAAGAGATCCGCCGTCTCGTCGGCCAGTTCCTCGGCCCGCCGGAGCATGTTGCGCTCGGTCTTCTCGACGACGGTACAGGTATTGAGGATGGCGACGTCGGCCTGTTCGGGGCCGTCGACCCGGTAGTGGCCCGCGTCTCGGAGTCGCCGCTCGATCTCGCGGCTCTCCCCGCGGTTGGACGTGCAGCCGTAGGTTTCGATGTGATACCGGGCCATCCGTTCGATGATCCATCGGGCGCGGGAGGCCAAAAGCCCGACGGATCCCGGTCGTCACGGCTCCGGGATCGGTTCACGCGGTGTCGACGCGACGATCACGTGCCGTCGGAATCGGCCCCCGTCGCTTCGGACAGCGCCTCGAGCGCGTCCCGGCCGGTGTAGAGGTGTCGCCGGCCCGTCGGTGCCTGGGTGATGAGGACGCCAGCCGAGAAGTCGGGGTCGCCGTTCTCGTCGTAGATCTCGTCGGGGTTCGAACCGATCCGGACCGACTCACGGACCGCGAGCATCGCCTCCCGGATCGCGTCGTCCCGGTCCGCGGCCGCGGCGACGTCCTGTCGGTCGATCGATTCCTCGCGGGCGGCGAGCCGCTCGAGGACGTCGTCGACGTGGTCGGCGGCGCGATCGGAGTCGTAGATGTAACGACGGACGCGCATGGTCGCGGTACGGACCCGACGGGTTTCTAGTCGTCGAACTCGGCGGCTCGGCCGTCGCCGGCCGTGCCGCTCCGATAGACCGCATAGAGAAGCAAGAGTGCGATCAGGAAGTCGAAGCCGTGTTCGACGAGGTGATGGACCGTCATCGGGACGAGCCCGAGGACGGTTCCCAGTCCGGTTATCGACCGGACGACAAGCACACCCAGTACGACCGCGATCAAACAGTAACGAGCCGTTCGACGCCGGGCGTAGGCGGCGACGCCGACGACGAACAGCGCGGTCGTCCCGAGCGCGGCCAGCACGATGATCGCGACGAGGACGGGCGCGAGTTGCGGGTCGAGCCACCCCTCGGCGACCGACATTGCGGGCACCATGCGATCGATACCGCTACTCGGACCGGTGGCTACCTATTCGCTTCGGTGTCGGGCTCGAGTCGCCCCCGCGCCGTCGGGCTCGGCTCTCACTCACCGGAGTCGGGAGCCGCGGCTCGATACGGAGCGTCTCGAAAAATCGAATCGTCGTACAGCGCCGTCGAACCGACACTGACGGCGACGTTAGTTGCGGACGACGTTCGTCGCGCGGGGACCCTTGGGGGCCTGTTCGATGTCGAACTCGATCTCGGTGCCTTCCTCGAGGTCCGGGCCGCCGACGTCTTCCATGTGGAAGAACACGTCATCGTCCGCATCCTCAGTCGAAATGAAACCGTAGCCGCCTGTGTCGTTGAAGAAATCAACGTTGCCTTTCGCCATTACAACCAAAGAGAGGAGCAATACACGGATAACCCTTCCGAGAGTCGTGATACCACGACCGTCGGCCCGATCGGACCGGGATCGGCCGCGGTTCTCGGCGGCCGGGAACGCGAGCCACCCGTTATATGCCCCCCGGCGCTAGCCGACGCCAGGGTTTGCGGGGACTCATATGACCGACACGCGACAGCGAATTCGGGCACACGTCGACGACAACGCCGGCGTCCACTTCAACGAACTCGTCAGGGAGTCGGCGTTCGCGCCGGGACAGATACAGTACCACATCCGGCGGCTGCTCGAGGACGGCCGGCTCGTCCGCGAGGAGTTCTACGGCCGGACCCACTACTATCCGCCGACCTACGACGAGTGGGAGCGGGCCGCGCTGGCACTGTTTCGCCGGGAGACGGCCCGCGAGATCGTCGTCGCACTGGCGGAGACCGAAGACGCCGCGCCGGCCGATATCGCCGACGACCTCGGGATCGCACGCAGCACCCTCGAGTACCACGTCGATCGGCTCGTCGCACACGACATCGTCGAGAAACGCTACGACAACCGGAACCGCGTCGTCCTCGACCTCGCCGATCCCGAGACGACGGGACGGCTCCTGACGACGGTGACGCCGACGGTTCCCGATCGGCTCGTCGACCGGTTCACGCGGCTCGTCGACGAACTGCTTGCAGGGACCGGTGACTCGTCGTAGCGGCTCGCTCGAGTCGGTCGCCGATCACCGCATCCCGGGCTCGTCCTCGAGCCGGTCGTAGTGGTCGTTCATCACGTCGAGAACCGCGATCAGCGCGCCGAGGACGACGGGCCCGTAGAACAGCCCCATGACGCCGAACGCGTAGACGCCGCCGAGGACCCCGAGGATGATGACGGCGGGGTTGAGTTCCGCGTACCGATCGACGAGGATGGGGCGGAGATAGTCGTCGGACAGGCCCACGACGATCATGCTGTAGACGAACAGCGCGACCGCAAGCAGCGGCTCCTCGATCAGGAAGAGATAGATCACGGCGGGCCCCCAGACCATGAACGACCCGATCAGCGGGATCAGCGATAGGACGATCATGATCGCGGTCCAGAACGCCGCGTTCGGGACGCCGGTCGCCAGCAGTCCCAGTCCCGCGATGGTCCCCTGAATGATCGCGATCATGACGTGGCCGGCGAGGACGGCCCACATGACCTCGTCCAGTTCCTGATAAAAGTCGTCCTGTACGTCGTCAGGTAGCGGCGTCAGCTCTCGCATCCACCTCAGCAGGTCGCTACCGTCCTTGAGCAGGTAGTACAGCAGGAAGATCGCGAGCCCGAGCCCGATCAGCGTGTGGGTGATCGCGCTGAACCACTCGGTCGAACTCTCCAGAACCATCGTCCCGACGTTCTGTGCCGCGTCGGCCAGCGCCGACGGGAGATCGACCGACTGCCCGGTCTGTTCCTCGATGGCACGCTCGAGTTCGCCGAGTTGAATGGAGTCGGTGTTGACCTGCTCGAGGAGCCGCCGGGCATCGCTGGCGATCGCGGCGACGATGACGACCAGCGGAACGACGAAGCCGGCGACCGCGAGTCCGACGAGCGCGAACGCGGCGATCGGGGGCGCGACCCGCTCTTCAAGGCGTTGCTGGAGCGGATACAGAACGTACGCGATGAGGATAGCGCCGAGGACGTACTGGGAGAACGGCAACACGAGCAACAGGGAGAGATAGGCGAAGAGCCCGACGAGAACGAGCAGAAATCCCTTGCTGATATTCACGCCCATTATTTCTCCGTTCGCTGGCATAAAACCACGGCATGAACGTATCGCCACTCTGGACTGTCGTAGCAAGGCGTCACACGGCTTCAAGAGGCTGGTACGTGTATTTCTAGCCGAATGTCGACTCAGATCGATCCCCTTTCCCTCTCGGCTGATCTCCTGTATACGGTCAAGACCGAGGGCGACGCCGAGCCGTTGCGAGACCACCTCGCGACGATCGATCGGTCGCGGTTGGAGCGGGCGCTGTCCAGCCGCGAGGGGAAACTCGCCTTCTGGCTCAACTGTTACAACGCCTACGCCCAGCTCCTGCTGGAGTCGGAGGAGCCGGACCTCCACGAGGGTGGGCTGCTCGAGGCGTGGAAGTTCTTCGCCCGCGATCGGGTCCCCGTCGGCGGCGTCTGGCTGAGTCTCAACGACATCGAACACGGGCTGCTCCGGAGTTCGAAGCTGCCGTGGGGAATGGGCTATCTCCCGCGCCCGTTTCCCTCCTCGTTCGAACGGCAGTTTCGCCTCGACGACTGCGATCCCCGGATCCACTTCGCGATCAGTCACGCAACGGATCACTGTCCGCCGATCGCGGTCTACTCGCCCCAGGACGTCGACGAGGAACTCGACATCGCCATCGAGTGGTTCTTAGAGGAAAACGTCAGCTACGACCGGGAAACCGAGACGGCGACGGTCCCCCGACTCTTCCGACGCTATCGCGGCGACTTCGGCGGCCGCCGCGGCATCGTGGCGTTTCTCCGTGAGTACAACGCAGTCCCGGCCGACGCCGGCCCCTCGCTCGAATACGAACGGGTCGACCACTCCGCCGAGTTGGACGTCGATCTCGAGGGCGACGAGGTCCGGCGGTAGCCTAGACCCCGCAGGTCGACGCTCGAGTCGGCAGACGGTCCGGCCCTCACTCGAGGCGTTCGATCGTCGCGTTCGGCGCGATTCGCATCACGCTTCTGGCCGCGCGTTCGGCGTTTGACCGCGAGGCGTACCCCTCGCCGCTGTCGGCGACGATGTTGCCGTTCCAGTGGACGAGCCGCCAGCGCCACTCGCCGCCCCTGTCCTCGTAGACCTCGAACCGGCTCGTCCGGCCGGTCTCGCTCGTCTCGTCGGCCTCTGCCGTGTCGTCCCCCTCGGCCGTCACCGGCGTCTCGTCCGTCCCGCTGTCCCCCGTCGAGCCGTCGCCGGCGAGTCCCTCGAGCGGCATCACCGCTGCCGCGGGGTCGACGTCGGCCGCAGCCGACGTCTCGTCCCGATCACCACCCGCAGCGTCGCCGTCAGCCGGGCGGTCGGTGATCCGTACGCTCGAGCCGGCCGGATCGTCCCACTCGAGTTCGATCTCGAGTTCACCGACCTGGGGTTCGTCGACCCCGAGTCCGGCCTCGAACGCCGCGACGACCCGCTCGGGGACGGCGACCCTGACGCTTCGTTCCTCGCCGTTCAGCCGGACCGGGCGGCCGGACTCGAAGGCGGTCGCGAACTCGCGGAAGACGGCCGCGAGTTCCGTTCGGTCGTGTGCGCGCTCGAGTTCGAACTCGTCGTCGGGTTCGTCGGAAGCCACCATACCGACGTGTACTGGAGGCGACGGGTTAGTGTTTCCCACGCGCTGGCCTCGATTCGTGCCGGGCACCCTGTCGGTGCGTTTTTGTCGACGCCCTTCCTTCGCTCGCTCGTGACTGCACGCGACTGGCACGCCGATCGGGAGGCCGTCTTCGACCGCGACGCGCGGACCTGTCGACACTGCGGGACTGCCGACGACACCGAGGCGCTTCGAGCCTACCCCGTCGGCGACGTGGCGCTCGAGGGGGAGGTCCACGAGAGCGCGCTCGTAACCGTCTGTGCGGATTGTTTCGGGACGCTGTCGGACTCGCCGTCAGCGACGCCGACCGGCGCCGAAGAGCTGTTTCACCACGTCCGCGAGACGACCCGCATCCAAGGGGAGACGATCTCGACGGTCGCCTCGTTCGCCTCCGTCGCGACCGCACTCCCCGGCGACCTCGAGTCCGCACTCGACGACGAGGGGGAAGACGCCGCCCTCGAGGAATCGATCGCACAGTACCGGCGACACCGACGCGACGTGTTGCTCTCGATCGCCGTCGTCGACGCCCGCCTCGAGCGACTGGCCGCGCTCGAGGGCGACGCCGACGAGCCGGCGGCCGCGGACGCCCTCGAGGCGTTTTCCGAGACCGCGACCGACCTCCAGTCGGCGCTTCGCGAGGTCGTGACGCTGAGCGAAACCGTCGCGACCGGGCTCGATCGCTGTCACGGCTGTTTCGACGCGCTCGAGTCGGGGCCGACCTGTGACACCTGCGGGCTCGCGGTCCGCGAGACGGCCGACTGGGAGGACGACGACGGGACCCTCGCGTTCGATCGGCTGTTCGCGACGATCAACGACCGCCTGCAGGAAGCCTCGGCGACGACGGAAACGCTGACCGATCGGACGACGACGCTGGCCGAACGGCTAACGGCGGCGTAGGTCCCTCGTTCTTTTTGCCGTCTCGAGCCTAGAGGGAGTCGAATGACCGAGTCGACGGTCGAGCCCGACGGCTCGAGCGAGTACCGCGTGCTGGTCCCGCTGGCCAACCCACGAACGGAACAACACCTGATCGAATTAGCCAGCACGCTCGCGGCCGACCGCGACGGCGTCGTCCACGCGGTCCACATCGTGCAGGTCCCCGACCAGACGCCGCTGGACTGCGGTGCCGAGCGACTCGAACGGATCGACGCCGACTCGGAAAAACTGCTCGAGCGGGCCCGCGACCACGCCGCGGAGTACGACGCACCGCTCGAGACGACGACGATCGTCTCGCACCGGTCGTTCGAGGAGGTGTTCGACGCCGCCCGCACCCACGACGCCGATCTGGTCGTCATGGGCTGGGGCGGCGACCGACCGTGGACTGCGGGCCGTGCCGAAGGGCCGCTCGACGAAGTCGCCCGCGACCTCCCGTGTGACTTCCTCGTGCTGAAAGACCGCGGGTACGATCCGAGCCGGATCCTCCTGCCGACCGCCGGCGGCCCCGACTCCGATCTCGGCGCGGAGGTCGCGCGGACGCTGCGCTCGGCGACGGGAGCCTCGATCGACCTGCTCCACGTCGTCGACGACGAGAGCGAGCGCGAGGCCGGCGAACGGTTCCTCACCGAGTGGGCCGCCGACCACGACATCGGCGACGCCGTGTTGACCGTCGACACCTCGGGCGACGTCGAGGGCGCGATCGCCCGCGAGGCCGCCGACGAGACGCTCGTGATCGTCGGCGCGACCGAGCGCGGGCTACTCTCGCGGCTCGTCCGCGGCTCGCTCGTCTCCGACGTCGTCGACGACCTCGAGTGTTCCGTGCTGCTGGCCGAACGACCGACCGAGCGGTCGCTACGCGAACGGCTGTTCGGTCGCTCGGAGGAGTGAAAGCACCGTCGCGGCCGTTACAGCTCGGTCGCGGCCTCGAGCGCGATGTCGATCGCGCGGCCGACGTTGTTTTTGGCCTTGTCCGGGAGTTCGTCGTCCTCGGTGTCGGTGCCCTTCTGGGTGCCCTCGACGAGGTTGCCGTCGACGGTACAGATCGCGCCGGCGGCGAGTCCCTTGCGGCGGGCCAGTGAGAAGACGGCGGCGGCCTCCATCTCGACCGCCAGCAGGCCCGCGGCCTCCCAGTCGTCGACGGCGTCGTCGGTCTCGGCGTAGTAGGCGTCGTCGGAGGCGATCGGGCCGACGTGGACCGCTTCGCCGTTGGCTTCCGCCGAGTCGACCAGCGCGGACAGCGCGTCGTAGTCGGGTACTGCGGGGTACTCGACGGCCTCGTACCGTTTGCTCGTCCCCTCGTTTTTTGCCGCGCCGGTCGCGACGATCATGTCGCCGATCTCGATCCCCGACTGGAGTGCCCCGGTCGTCCCGACCCGGAGGAACGTCTCGACGCCGACGTTCGCCAGTTCCTCGATCGCGATCGCCGCGGAGGGACAGCCGATCCCCGTCGAACAGATCGTCAGCTCCCGTCCCTCGTAGGTGGCGTTGACGACCTTGTACTCGCGGTTGCGTGCGATCGTCTCCGACTCGTCGCAGTGGTCGGCGATGCGATCGACCCGGCCGGGATCGCCCGGGAGCAATGCGATGTCCGTCAGGTCGCCGTCGTCGACCAGCAGGTGTGGCTGCGTCGCCATACCCTCGGATTCCGCGGGCGGTGAGAAAAAAGGTTCGAGGAAGGGTCGAGAAGCGACCGGTTCGGCTCGGCAACTCTCGACGCCACCCCCTTCCCGTCCCCGATCAGCCCGTCGGACGCACTTCGACGCAATCGGGCCGAATCGTGACCATCGCGCCGTCGGCCTCGAACTCGACGATCCCCGTCGCTCGAGCGTCGCCGCGATTGGTGTCGGCGAACAGTGCGTCGAGCGCGTCGGGGTCGACGTAGTCGTACAGTTGCGTGCTGGCCGCCGTGACATCGTGACCGTGATAGCGGGCCAGGGCGGTCGCAGCGGCGATACTCGGCGGTTCGTCAGCGTCTCGGTCGTACTGGATGCGCCGTCTGAGGCCGCATCCGTGGGACTCGGTTACCCTTCCTTCCGTCATGTCTCTCAGTCACGGGATCGTGACTGTTCAGTCGAGTGGCCAACGGCCCGGCCCATATACCTACCGTCAGACGACACCGGGTGAGAACCACACGGCGGCGACGTGACGGTGCGCGACCGATCGTTACGCCTTTTCAGGGGCGGCGCTCGAGGAGCGCCTCGAGTTCCGCGTCGGTCGGTGCGCTCCGGGCCCCCTCGCGGCTCGCGGTCACGGCCCCGCAGGCGTTGCCGGTCGCAAGCGCCCGCTCGAGATCGCGGTCCGCGAGCCACCTCGTGAGAAAGCCGGCGGCGAAGGCATCGCCCGCACCGGCGGTATCGACGGGGTCGATGTCGAACCCCGCGTGAACGACGGTTCCCGACGGCGCGTACGCTTCCGCGCCGTCGGCCCCACAGGTGACGACGACGATCCGGTCGTCGGCGGCCCCGTCGGGGTCGTCGTCGAACAGGGCGGCGGCCTCCCGGTCGGTCACGAAGACGACGTCAGCCAGCGCGAGCGGCTCGCCGTACTCGCGGTCGGCGAGCCGCCGACCGGGATCGAAGCTGATCCCGATACCGGCCTCGTCGGCGATCCGTGCGATCGCGGCGGCCGTCTCCGGTCGCTGTCCCGTGAGATGGACGTGATCGGCCGCCCGGATCCGCGACGGCTCGAGGGCCGCCGGCCCGACGGCCTCGTTGACGCCGTCGTTGCCGAGGATCGCGACTTCGCCGTCGTCGTCGACCAGCAGGTACTTCACCGCCGTTGCGGCGTCCTCGACGACGCGGACCCCCGCGAGGGAGACGCCGGCGGCCTCGAGTTCGCGGCGGGCGAGCAGGCCGTTGTCGTCGTCGCCGACGCTGCCGATCAGGCCGACGTCGACGCCGAGGCCGGCAAGCGCCGCGGCGACGTTGGCCGCACTGCCGCCGCCCGACTGGCGTTGCGAGCGGATCGCCGCCTCGCCGTCGCTCTCGGGCAGTCTGTCGACACGGAGGGTCACGTCCCAGTTGACGTGGCCGGCCGTGAGTACGGTGATCGAATCCATTCGCCGATAGTAAAGGGACGGGACCGGCCGGCAAAAACCTAGGTTTCGGTGGCAGACGCTGAGGGACGGACGCGAACGACGCGGGGAAACCGGCCCACGGTCACATCACGGTGAACAACAGGACGTTGTGAACGGCCGGACCGAGCCCGACCGCGGCGACGAGGGCGAGGACCGTCCGACCCTGCTGTGGCCGGTCAGCGACGTACTCGCGGAACAGCCCGACGATGACCAGCGCGAGGGCGACCTTGACCAGCACGAACAGCCAGCCGGCACCGACGTACTCCGCGGTCGGCAGCGCCTCCCCCGCCTCGAGCAACAGCAGCGACAGCGGGACGTTCTCGCCGGCCCCGAGGACGTCGTAGCCGACGGCGGTCGTGACGCCGTCTAGCGTGTGTGCGAAGACGACGAGCGCGCCGGTCGTACCCGTGGTCGCCGCGACGTCGGTAAACCAGAGGCTCAGGACGAGCCAGGCGAGTGCAGTGACGATGCCGGCGATGACGACCGTGATGACCGGCCAGAAGGGGTCGAACGTCCCCGTCTGGATACTCCGGAAGAGCGCGAACATCGTGAAAACGGTAAAGAAGGCCGTCCCGGCAACGCCGACGAAACGGGGGATCGTCGGCTGGAGGCCGCCGACGTGGAGGAAGACGCCGACGACCCAGGCCAGTCCCGCGATGATCGCCGTCACGACGTAGACCATCGGCGCGGTAAACAGGGGCTCGATGGTCGATGGGAACGCTCCCATCTTGTAGAGGACGTGTAACGTCGCGCCGAACATCATCCACGGGGCGAAGGCCAACACGGTCCGGTCGGTCACGGGTGGTTCGATCGCCCACAGCAGCGCGATCACCCCCCCGAGAATCACGGCGGCCGGCACCACCATGTACCACGGCGGAACGACGAACCCCTCGGGTAACACCATACGGGGCAATGGCTGTCACCAGTGACTAACACTTTCCGATCCCGGACGATTCACAGTGTTGAAGCTTTCGGCCGCGCTCCCGTCGTCGCGGAACGTGGTTCGGACCATTAGACGCCCGAGAACCGGCGTATCGACCGTCCGGACGATGGCGAGATCTCGAGGGGCCGTGTCGACGTTCCGACCACCGAGAGGCCGTCGGTTACTCCGCCCAGGGCTCGTCGGTCGTGTCGCCGAACAGTTCTCGCATGAGCGTCACGATACTCTCGGGCGGGAACTGACCGCGCTCGGTGACGATCGCGTCGACGTACCGCGGCGGTGTCACGTCGAACGCGGGGTTCTCGACGGTCAGCCCGTCCTCGCTTCCGGGTTCGCCGGCCGACCCGTCCGGCGCGTCGCTCGAGCGGATCGACGCGCGCTCCTCGTCCGACAGCACCTCGCGCTCGTCGCGGGTCTCGATCGCGACGGTATGGCCCGTCAGCGTGTCCGGGTGCAGTTTGATCGTCTGCGCCGCGACCATCACCGGCACGCCGCGTTCCCGGGCGGTCACCGCCAGTCCGCTGGTTCCGATCTTGTTGATCACGCTGCCGTCGGCCGCGATGCTGTCGGCCCCGACCAGCACGTGGTCGGCCGCGTCCAGGTACCGCCGGGCCGCCCCGTCGACGATCAGCGTCACCGGCACCCCCCACTCGCGCAACTGCGCGGCCGTGATGTGACCCTGCTTGCGGGGTCGGGTCTCCTTGACGATCGCCTCGAGGGCCTTCCCGTCCTCGAGGGCGGCCTCTACACAGGCCAGCGCGTCCGTCGAGTGGCAGTGGGTCAGGACGACGTCGCCGTCTCGCAACCGGTTGGCACCGATCCCGCCGAGGGTCTCCCGGGCGTGTTCGAGGTCGCGACGGAACGACTCGGCGCGGTCGATCGTCGACGCCCGTAACTCGCCGACGGTGTCGCCGTCGGCTCCCCGAAGCACGTATCGGAGCGCGTTCGGCAGGCTGACCGCGGTCGGACGGGTTTCGTAGAGGGTTCGGGCGGCCGCCCGAAGCCCGCGGCGAAACGCCGCCGGCGTCTCGGCCGGACTCCCCTCGGCCTGGGTCGCCAGCGCCGCCGCGGCCGCGTCGGCGATCGTCGCCGCCCCCCGAATCTCCATCGCGGCGATGGCGTCGGCGGTGGATTCGACGGCCGGCACGACCTCCGGTTCGGCATCGACCATGAGACCGACTTACACGACGGCGCTGAAAAGACTGCCGTCGGTTCCGGGCGGTCGCCCTGACGGCCGTTCGATGACTCGCGCCCCGGTCCGAACACCGCTCGAGCGATCGTCGAAGCGGGATCGACCACCGAACCGAGGGTCGACTGGCGATCGAAAGCCGAAACCCGGAAACCGATCCGCCGGCTACGAGCGCCTATGACCGAACGAACCGGCACGTTCGTCGTGACCCACGCCGAGCCCGACTCGGCGGTCGTCCGCGACGTCCAGACCGCACAGGTACACACCCTCGCGTCCAACCCCGGCCTCGAGGTCCACGACGTCCTCGAGGCGACAGTCGCTCCCGAGCCGCCGATGGAAGTCACCTGGGAGGTGATCGAGGTCGACGATCGGCGCTCGATCGAACTGGTCGACAGCGACCTCGAGCCGACCACCTACGAGAAAGAGTTGGCGGCCGACGCCGAGATCGGCGACCTCGTCCAGGAGGAGCGGGCCGGCACCGGCGAGATCCACGTCTTCCGGGTCCCCGGCGACGAGGTCGTGGCCGCCGCCGACGACGTCCTCGAAGACGAGGAGACGATCGCCCGGGCCGCCCGACTCGAGGCGGTCCGGGTCGAGGTCCGGTCGGCCGCCGACGAGGGCGTGTTGAGCGTCCGCTACCTGCCGGACTGACCACGGTCCGATCGGCCGCTCGCCCGTGCCGAATTGAGAAGGCTTACTTCGAGGGGCTGTAAGTAGTCCGGTATATGGGGTATTTCGACGTACCGGAGATCGATTACACCCGGTACAGTAATCGCCAGCTCGCAGCGGTTCCGCTGGCGGTTCTCGCGGTCGCACTGCTCGTGTTAAGCGGCGCGTTCCTCGCGTACGGAACGCCGGTGCCGCTTGGCATGGACTTCGCCGGCGGGACGGAACTGACCGTCCAGACGACGACGGCGGAAGGCAACATCGGCGCGGCGTTCGACGAACAGCCCGAGTCGGTGACCGGGACGGGCACCGAGAACCAGTACATCGTCCAGTTCTCGTCGACTGACTCGCAGGCCCTGAGCGATCAGGCCGAGGGCAATCTCGAGCAAGACGGCAGCGCCGAGGTCGTCCAGTCGGTGTCGTCGACGTCAGCGAGCTTCGGCCAGAACAGTCAGCAGACGGCCATGCTCGGGCTCGTCATCGCGTTCGTCGGCATGAGCGCGATCGCCTTCCTGCTCTTTCGGACGTTCGTGCCCTCGATCGCGATCGTCATCTCCGCGTTCTCCGACCTCGTGATCCCGCTCGCGTTCATGCGGCTGGCAGGCATCCCGCTCTCGCTTGGCACCGTTGCCGGCCTGCTGATGCTCATCGGGTACTCCGTCGACTCCGACATCCTGTTGAACAACCACGTCCTGCGCCGGAGCGGTGACTTCTACGAGAGTACTCACCGTGCGATGCGGACCGGCGTCACGATGACGGTCACGTCGATGGTCGCGATGCTCGTCATGGGCGTCTCCGCGTACGTCTTCGGGATCAGCCTGCTGGCATCGATCGGGATCATCCTGTTCGTCGGTCTCGCCGCCGACCTGCTGAACACCTACATGTTGAACCTGAGCCTGCTTCGCTGGTACAAGTTCGAGGGGGTCCGCTCATGAGTCCGATCGGCGCCATCAAGGGCAACTGGCGCGTCCTCCTGCTCGGGGCGTTTCTCGTGTTCGCCGTCGTCGCGCTCTTTATCCCCGGCGGGATCGTCGCCGACGACGGTCTGGCCAGTGACAGCGTCGACAGCGGCCCGACGAACCTCGAGTTCGGGCTCGGGCTCGAGGGCGGGACCCGGATCCGGGTCCCGGTCGCCGGTATGACCGCGGAGGACATCGACACCGGCGCGGTCAGCGACGACGGGACAGTCGATCAGGAGCGGCTCGACGGCGTCGAGTCGACGCTCCAGAGCGAACTCGAGCTCGATCAGGCGGACGTCAGCGTCGACGTCCAAGACGACGGGACCGTCACCGCCGAAGTGTTCAACGACAACGTCAGCCAGTCGGAGTTCGCCGCGGCGTTGCAGACGGCTGACGTCGACGCCACCGAGGACGACATCCGCGACGGCGTCACCCAGAGTACCCGCGACAATATGATCAGGACGATCCAGACGAAGATCAACGCCGCGGGCCTCTCGGGCGGGACGGCCTACGAGTCGACGACGGTAAGTGGTGACCACTACATCGTCGTCGAGGTCCCCAACATGGACGCCGACGAACTCCGGACCATCCTCTCGGAGCGGGGCCAGGTCGAGGTCGTCGCCTACCATCCGGAGAACGGGACACAGACGAACGACACAGTCCTGCGGGGCGGCGACATCGTCGACGTCGACCCACCGGAACAGCAAGGCGAGGACAGCTACGCGGTGCCGGTACTCGTCAGCGACGAGGCCGCGCCGGGATTCCAACAGCAGATGAACGACCTCGGGTTCACCAGCGAAGGGGTCGGGCGGTGTGGCCTCCGCGGCGACGGTGAGAGCATCGACTTCGACCAGGAGGGAGAACACTACTGCCTCCTGACCGTCGTCGACGGAGAGGTCGTCGACGCACACAGTATGGGCGACCGGGGCGGTAACGGACTCGCGACCGATATGCGAGAGGAGACGTGGGTGAACGACCCGACGTTCCAGATGGGCGCACAGAACCAACAGGACGCACAGAGCCTGTCGGTCAACCTCCGGGCGGGGAGCCTGCGCGCACCGCTTGACTTCAGTGAGGAACAGGTCTACTCGATCGAGCCCGGCCACGCCGACCAGTTCAAACAGTACTCGCTGCTGATCGGGCTGCTCTCGGTCCTCACCGTCAGCGGCGTTGTCTACGCTCGATACACCGACACCCGCGTCGCCCTCCCGATGATCGTCACGGCCATCGCCGAGGTGGTCATCCTGCTTGGCTTCGCGGCGCTGATACGCATGCCGCTGGATCTCTCCCACGTCGCCGGGTTCATCGCCGTCGTGGGGACCGGGGTCGACGACCTCGTGATCATCGCCGACGAGGTGATGGACGAGGGCGACGTCAGCTCCGAACGCGTCTTCCAATCGCGGTTCCGCAAGGCGTTCTGGGTCATCGGGGCCGCCGCCGCGACGACCGTCGTCGCCCTCTCGCCGCTCGCGGTGCTGAGCCTCGGTGATCTCCGCGGGTTCGCTATCATCACCATCCTCGGGGTGTTCATCGGGGTCCTCATCACCCGGCCCGCCTACGGGGACATCCTGCGACGCCTGCTGACCGACCACTGATCGGCAGCCGCTCGAGGTCGTTTTATGCCGTCCGACAGCGCGGACACCAGTCGACACTGTTGCTATCGCCGTGTGCGCGCACGAAGTCGTACGAAACCGGCTGCTGACAGGACGTACAAACGGGCATCCGAGACACCAACACGAGACACCGGCGGAACGATCACTACCGAACTGCCTGCGATCGCAACCGACTCGTAAGCGCCGTGCAACTGCAGTTCTCCGAGAACGGCCCGGTGTCGACGACGCTCCTCGAGGAGGATCGTCCGATACCGCGCTGATCAGGACTCGAACCCGATAGCTAGGGCTCGGTGACTCGAGGCGACGAAAACGAAAAGCCTAGGCCGGGATTTGAACCCGGGCTCTCGTCCTTACCAAGGACGCGCTTTACCGCTAAGCTACCCAGGCGCGTACTTCTTCGTTGATCGGAGATGTCTTTATGCGTTTCGATCCACGGGAGCCATGCGGCGGTGTGTCGCGGTGCCGTCTCGGAGTCTCGAGGCCGGATCAGGGATCGGTCGCCGACGTGGCCCGGTCGGTCGCGTGGTCCTCGAGCGAGCGGTCGGAGACCGACGGCCCGAGATCGGTGAGACAGTCCTCGACGGCGGGAAACGAGGTGCCGGCGGCGTCGGCGAGGTCCTCGGCGACGGCCAGCAGCCGCGGCGAGGGCGTCTCGCCGACGGCGACGGCTCCGGTGCGGACCGCGAGTTCGAGGACGTCGCGCTCGAGGTTGGCGTCGATCGCCGTGGGGTCGTCGTCGATCGCGCCGGTCGGGTCGGGATCGTCATCCGTTAGGAGGTCGGCCCGCCGCGTCTGGTCGCGGCCGAACGACTGGACGGTGCGAACGGCTGTACCGGCGGCCTCGGTGCGAGCCAGCAGGTAAAAGCCCCGCGCGACGAGGATGTCGGCGGCCAGGATCGCGAGGTCGCCGTCGCCCGCGTCGGCGTCGTTGGCCGTCCAGGGTTCGTCGTGGGCGAGCGCCCGCGTCAGTCGCAGCCCCTCGTAGATGAGCTGGACGCCGGCTGCGTGGGTGACGACGTCGTGGTCACCGCTAGATGAGTAGTCCCGGTCGGGGGTCGTCCCGTCGGCCAACCCGTGGTCGTGCTGTTCGTCGAAACCGTGGCCCTCGGTCGCCATCGCGGCGGCGCTCTCGAGCGTGAGCGCCGCGGGTATCATCGACGCTCGATCGAGAACGGATCCGAGATACTCGTGTAGCTGTGGTGGTTCGACGTCCGCGACGGCCTCGGCGGCGGCACGCCGACAGCTGTCGGCCTTGTCCATTAGCGGGGGGTTACGACGGGGGAGCCAAAGACCTTTGGAAACGCCGGATCGACTGCTGGCATGATCGACATCGACGCCGACGGACGGATTCGTACCGTGACGATCGACCGCCCCGAGGCCCGCAACGCACTCACCGTCGACGGGCTCGAGGCCCTCGAAGCGGCGGTCGCCGATGCCGACGAACCCGTAATCTACCTGCGCGGGCGCGGACCGGCCTTTTCCGCCGGTGCCGATCTCAACGAGGTTGCCGCCCTCGATGGGGATCGGGACCGCGCGGCCGAGTTCGCGCGGCTGGGACAGCGGGTCGCCCGAACGATCGAGGATTCGCCCGCAGTCGTCGTTGCGGGCATCGACGGCCCCGCACGGGGCGGCGGCCTCGAACTCGCGCTGGCCTGTGACGTCCGCGTTGGAACCCCCGAGTCGACCTACGGCGAACCCGGCGTCAGCTTCGGCCTGTTCGGGGCCTGGGGCGGGACCGTCCGGCTGCCCCGCGTCCTCGGCGAGGGCGACGCCCTCGAGTTTGCCCTCTCGGGACGGGCGATCGACGCCGAGGCGGCCCTGCGGATGGGACTGATCTCGCGAATCGAGGACGAGCCCCGTGCGGTCGCCGCGGAAATCGCTGACAACGCGACGGACGCGCTGGCAGTCCTCAAACGCCGGCTCCGAGACGACGGCGAGCGCGCGACCCAGGAGCGACGCGAGGCCGCGGCCTTCGCCGACCTCGTGGCCGCCCACGCCGACGACGTCGACGCGCTGCTCGAGTGACGAGACATGTGAGCTGTCCATAATCTTTTTCTCCATGTGACGAGATCCGGGACCATGCCCGATTCGACGTTCCTCCCCGGCGACAGGGTCGATCTCCGACCGATCGAGGAAGACGACCTCGAGTACTTACGGGATGCGATCAACGATCCGGCGATCTGGCGACCGATCGGCGGCTCTCGTCCGATCAACCGCACACAGGAACAGGAGTTCTTCGAGAACGTCGTCTGTGCCGACGACGGCGTCCACCTGCTGATCACCGCCGACGGCGAGCCGGTCGGGACGATCGGCCTCCGCGAGATCGACTGGGAGGCCGGGCGCGGCGAGATCGGCTACTGGATCGACCCCGACGAACACGGGCAGGGGTACGGCACCGAGGCGACCGAACTGATGGTCGCGTACGCCTTCGACCAGCTGGGTCTCCACCGGATCGAGGCCCACGTGTTCGAGTTCAACGAGGCTTCACAGCGGCTCCTCGAGTCGGTCGGGTTCGCCCGCGAAGGGACCAGCCGGGAGTCCGAGTTCGTCGACGGGGAGTACCATGACACTCACTGGTACGGGCTGCTCGAGGACGAGTGGCGAGACCGGCAGTCGTAGTCAGTCCAGCTGCTCGGGAGCCGGCGGGGCGGTGCGTTTGTGGGCACTGCGCTCGTACATGCCGCGAACCCGTTCGACCGTGTCCTCGTCGACCTCGAGCAGTCGGGCAGTCGCCGCGACCGACAGCGGGCCGTCGATGTGGGTCGCGAGGATCGAGTCGAGGGTATCGTAGCCGATCCCGAGTTCGTCCTCGTCGGTCTGGTCGGCCCACAGCTCCGCGGTAGCGGTCTTGGCGGCGAGTTCCTCGGGGACGCCGACGTGGCGGGCCAGTTGACGGACCTGCCCCTTATACAGGTTGCCGATGGGATGACAGTCGACCGCGCCGTCACCGTACTTGGTGAAGTAGCCCACCGCGGCCTCGCTCCGGTTGCCCGTCCCGAGAACGAGTCGCTCCTCGTGGTTCGCGACGAGGTAGTTCAGAACCGCCCGAACGCGCGCACGAGCGTTGCCCACCGCCTCGCGGTCGCCCTCGGCCTCGGGGTAGGCCGCCAGCACGGCGTCGACGATCGGCTCGACCTCGAGGACGTCGTAGCTGATCCCCAGATCCTGGGCGACCCGTTCGGCGTCGCTCATGTTCTCCGCGCTGCTGACCGTCGCCGGGAGGACGAGCCCGTGAACGTTCTCGGTGCCGATCGCCTCGACGGCGAGATAGGCCGTCAGCGTACTGTCGATTCCGCCCGAAAGGCCCAGCACGGCACCGTCGGCACCCGCGGCCGCGACCCGCTCGTCGATGAAGGACGTGATGTGTTCGCGCTGCCGCTCGAGTTCCGACTCCGAAAACCGAAGATCGATCATACATGAGGGTACGGCTGCGGTGACCTAATAGGCTCGCCTAACCGGAAAAAAGTGACCGGCCGTTCGGTTTCGATGGAACGGTTCTGTCGTCACTGAACGGCTTGTGTGACGGTTGTGCCGATCGAACAGGGGAGGTCCGGGTGCGAGAAACGAACTGCGCGTCGCAGCCGAGACGGGATGAAGGATGGCCACTACCCCAACCCGGACACACTGTCTCGCCGTTCCTCGCTACCACGGCCGATCGGTAAGGGCACGGACCGTCCGCAGAACCCGCAACTCGAGACCGGGTTCTTTTCGCGGGTCGTCGGACTCGCTCGAGAGCGCTACGTTGAAGTGGGATCGGTGGGTATGCTCGAGTGTCGACGTGAGTGACGCCGGTGGTGAGCAAATCCGACGGATTTGCGATCCTCGGCGCACAAGCGAACGAAGTGAGCGTAGTGCGCCGGTGGTGAGCAGTTCCCTCGGAACTGCGATCTACGGCGCGAACAACGTGAGCGCCGGTGGTCCAGTGGTAGGACTCGAGCTTCCCAAGCTCGCGGCCCGGGTTCAATTCCCGGCCGGCGCATTTTTCCGATAAAATGGTCTTACAGCCGCTGTGATTCCGATTTCTGACAAGCAGTCACTGAGAGAAGAAACCGGCGATAGGACGGTGGTTGACCGGCTTACTCGTGGATCCCCATTGCCTCGATCTGCTCCTGATACCGGTTCCGAATCGTTACCTCGGTCACCTGGGCGACATCGGAGACCTCCCGCTGGGTCTTCTTCTCGTTACAGAGCAGGGAGGCGGCGTAGATCGCGGCCGCGGCGTAGCCGGTTGGGGACTTGCCCGAGAGCAGTCCCTTCTCGGTCGTGACGTCGATGATCTCGTTGGCCTTCACCTGGACCTCCTCGGAGAGTTCGAGTTCCGAGCAAAAGCGCGGGACGTACTTCTTGGGGTTGACCGGTTCCATCTCGAGGCCGAGTTCCTGGGCGATGTACCGATACGTGCGGCCGATCTCCTTGCGCTCGACGCGGGAGACGGCGGCGACTTCCTCGAGCGAGCGGGGGATGCCCTCCATCCGGCAGGCGGCATAGAGGGTGCTGGTGGCGACGCCCTCGATCGAGCGTCCGCGGATGAGGTCCTCGTCGAGGGCTCGACGGTAGATGACGCAGGCGACTTCCCGGACCGAGCGGGGGATGGCCAGCGAGGAGGCCATCCGGTCGGTCTCGGAGAGGGCGAACTGGAGGTTCCGTTCGCCGGCGTCTTTGGTGCGGATGCGTTCCTGCCACTTGCGCAGGCGGCGCATCTGGCTGCGTTTGTCCGAGGAGATCGAGCGGCCGTAGGCGTCCTGGTTCTTCCAGTCGATGGCGGTCGTCAGGCCCTTGTCGTGCATCGTCTGGGTCGTCGGCGCGCCCACCCGGGACTTGTTCTGGCGCTCGGAGTGGTTGAACGCGCGCCACTCGGGACCGTGGTCGATGTTGCTCCCCTCGACGATCAGGCCGCACTGGTCACAGACGAGTTCGCCCTGGTCCTCGCTTTTGACGAGTGTCCCGCCGTCGCACTCGTCACACACCCGCTCGCGCTCCGGTTCCTGCGTTTTTTCTGTCGTTTCAGGATCGCGTTCGCGCTGGCGGGTGGGGCTTGCCATGTCATGTTGGTAACGACGGCGGAAGGACTTAAGGTCTCGGCACAGGACGCACCCCCTCGAACGGGTGAGAGGGTCACTGTCGGGTCGAAAAACGACCGGAAGCGGGCTCAGAAGTAGCCAAACAGCGTGCCGGCCAGTACCAGCACCCACATCGCCGAGCCGACCAGCAGCATGTCGTTGAACTTCGAACTGCGCGCGGCGCGTTTGGCCGCGCCGCCGGCGATCAATCCGAGCGCGACGACGACGAGCATCCGCTGGAGGACGACGTCGACAGGCAGGGCGGTGATGCCGAGCCAGCCGTAATCGATCCAGATGGCGGCCGCGAGCGAGCCCGCGGCGATGACGGCGGCGTCGAGTCGCCGCGTAAGCCCGCGTGCGATCAGGTACGTCGCGGTCGGGATCCCGATCGCGATCACCGGATAGAGGATCGCGGCGATCTGGTGGGGCGTCAGCGACGCGGCTCGGCGCTCGAGGACGAGGCCGCCCATCCGGACCCCCAGGAACAGCGCAAGGATAGCCAGGACCAACAGGACGTGTCCGGCCTCGAGGCGGTCGTAGGCGGCGGCGAGTCGCTGGCGGTCGACGTCGGTCAGGTGATCGTCGATCGCATGGGGGGTATGCCGCTCGACCCGCTCTTCGGTCGATCCCTCGGCGCTCCCGCCGGCCTCGAGGCGGCAGCGTCCGGTTCCGACGCCGACCAGCGTGGGGACGACGATCAGCCCGGCGAGTTCGACGAGCGTCGCCCAGCCGTCGGCGTCCGAGGAGTTGCTGTTGTCGAGGTAGATCCGTCGGACGTCGTCTTGGACGTCGACGCCCGGATGCTCCATGAACTCCTGCTCGAGTTTCGTCTGGGCGTCCTGTGAGCCGTGGACCCGGTGTCTGAGCGTGAACCAGTCGAAGTGTTCGGAGTGGGTCTGCATGATGACCCAGTCGTCGTCCTCGTTGGGGCTCTCGTAGAGCCTGATGTGATAGCGCTGGCCGTAGTAGGTGCCGTCCTCGAGTTGGCGCGTCTCGGTCGTCCAGTAGCCGCTCTCGTTCCCGCCGGGATCGACGTAGGCGTAGCGGGTGCCGCCGTCGGCCTGGCCCCAGTTGAGGTTCGGCAGGACGCCCGAGCGACCGGACGAGTCGTTCTCGGTGTCGTTGGCGGTCGCGTTCTCGGTGTCGTTGGCGGTCACGTTACCCGCGGTGTCGTTCGCTCCCGACTCCGCGATCGGGTCCGTCTCGTTGTCGGATTCGTTGCCGGCGGTAATCGCGTACGTATCGGGGAGAGCCACCTCCTCCGACTCGTTCACTTCGGACCAGTCGCCGCCGTCGGATTCGATCAGGACTCGCTCGACGTCTTCGGTATCGCCGCGGACGATCACGTTGATCGGACTGCGCTTCTGGAAGCCTTTTCGCGGGCTGAGATACTCCCAGAAGCTGCTCTCGGAGTCCTCGGGCGTGACCAACTCCGGCGTCGGCTTCGATTCCCCGTCCGTGGGTCCGCCGGCCGCGGTCTGGTCGGATGACAGCGACAGCAACATCGAGGGACCGCCGACGAACACGAACGCGAGGACGATCAGTACCGCTCCGATGACGATCGAGCGACGCATCTCTCAAGGACTAGCGACGGGGTATATATCAAACCGTGTGTAATTATGCCGACCGTTTCGGGCACGGTTCGGACCGCCCCCGGACGACCATCGGCGGGCCGGGACTCAGACGTCGGGGCCGACCGTAGTGACCGGGACCGGGGCCTCGCGGACGACCCGCTGGGAGACGCTACCGACGACGTTCCGTTCGTACTCGTCGCCGCTGGTCCCCATGACGATCAGGTCGACGGGCTCGCTCGCGGCGTAGTCGACGATGCACTCGGCGGGGTTTCCGGTGTCGACGGCCGTCGTCGTCTCGACGCCGCGGTCGGCGGCACGGGTCGCCGCCTCGTCGACGGCTTCGCGGGCGGTCGCCTCGAGGTCGTCGCGGACCTGCTCGACGCGGTTGTCGTCGAGGACGAGAAAGGCACGGTCGTCGACGACCGAGAGGACGTGGAGGGTTGCGTCACGGGTGGCCGCGACGTCGATGGCGTGGGCCGCGACGGTCGCCGCGTGGTCGCTGCCGTCCGTCGGAAGCAGGATCGTCTCGTACATTGCTGTCTAGGTGGACCACTCGCCCGAACGGAAAAAGGGGTTTCCCTCCGTCTCCGGCGACGGGAACACCGACGCGATCCGGGCGGACGTCCTAGATGCCCGGAATGCCGAGCGCGTCGGGGGTGACGAAGCCGACGGCAGCCAGCGCATAGAGGATGCCGACGGCGACGATCCAGGCGACGAAGCCGATCGCGGCCGCCGACCCCCAGCCGCCGGGGTAGCGCCAGTTGATGACGCCGACCCAGATGACCAGCATCAGCAACACGCCGAGGATGGGGACCCAGCCGACGAAGAAGCTCGTGATCCCCCAGGCGGCCGCCCCGATGAGGGCGGTGATCGCCGCGTTCACGAAGCTCGCGTCCCTGTCAAGCACCAACCGCGCGCCAGCGAGGATACCGATCGTCCCGACCAGCAGGCTCAGGACGAAGATCAGGATCGAGTCTGCGGCAGCCATGTTAGGGTTTCCAGCTCAGTTCGATCTCGACCGTCTCGCGGTCGCCCCGCAGCATCGAGGACCGCTCGACCGTCTCGACCGAGACGTCGATGTTCTGTGGCGGGTTGAGCGACACGTTCTTGTTGCCGACCCGTATCGAGACCGCCTCGCTCTCGCCCTCGAACTCCGTCGCGAGTTCCTCGAGGTAGGCCGCGAGTTCCTCTCGTGGCAGTGTTTCGTCGGCCGTCGTCCGTTGCGCCATACGGGCATATCCGGTTGCCGCCCGCAAAAGTATGGGGCTTGAACACATCGATAAGTGGCACTTACCGGGCCATGAACGCCTGTACCGACCAGATTGAATGTACCAATATGTGAACTGTCATTAGAACAGGTTCGCTTGCTGGTAGACCGAGATCCCCTCGCCGGTGATCTCGTAGGGCTTTTTCTCCCGGGAGTGGTTCGCGTCGCGGATCTTCTGGATCTCGATCGCCATCCGCGTCTCCCGGAAGTCGTCGGGACGGACGTACTGCAGGACGAAGACGGCGTCGGTGAGATATTCGACGATCCCGTACCGCGAGGCGTAGGCGGTCTCCGCGGAGGCCTCGCTGGTTAACATGGCGGTGACGCCCGCCTCCTTCAGGCTCCGGGCGAAGTCGTAGATTTCGTTGCGGCGTTTCGCGCGGTCCTCGTACATCATCTCGAGCAGGGAGACCGAGTCCAGGACGAGCCGCGAGGCGTCGAACTCCTCGACGAGCGCGGGGAGTTCGTTGCGGATCGAGGCGAGGCTGTTTGCCATCTCGATGGGGTCGACGTCGACGACGGCTAGCTGGCCGTCAGCGACGTACTCGTCGAAGCCGTACCCCTTCTCGGTCGCGCTGTTGATCACGCGTTCGCGGCTCTCCTCGAGCGTGATGAAGACCGCGCGTTCGCCCTGCTCGAGGCCGTGGGTGAGAAACTGCAGGCCGAAGGTGGTCTTCCCGGTGCCGGCACTGCCCATTGCGACGAGCAGTGACCGCTCCGGGATGCCGCCCTGAATCATCCGGTCGAGTCCCTCGATCCCGAGGTCGAGTCGCGGGAGATCCGAGTCGACCGCCTCGTCGAAGTCGGGTTCGTCGCCGCCGAGGACGAAATCGAGGTCGTCGAACCCCTCGGGGCCGTCGGTCCCGGGGCCGACGTCGGCGTCGATGGCCGGGGCGTCAGTATCGTGGAGGGCAGAGCCGAAGTCCTCCTCGAAGAGGGACTCGTCGCCGTCCTCGGGAGTGGGGTCGCCGGTGTCGTCGTCCACGGCCGCCGGATCGTCGCCCGCGCTCGAGTCCGGGTCGCCCGCGGCATCGGCCTCGTCGTCGAGTGCGCGCTCGAACCAGTCGTCGTCCGGATCGTCCGCGTCGTCGCTCACGGGGACCACCTGTCGAGCGCGGCCCTCGGAGAAAGCGGTCGCTGGTGTCGACTGCGATCGCCGGTGGGAGACGGGAAAGCCGACGCCATACTGGACACTGCGACGGGGTCGTCGCAGGGGTTCACCTGACCGGAATCGTTCCATCCGGATTAAGCTTGTTGCCGCTGGCCGGACAAGCGTGGGTTTTTGACGTAGCGGCGGGTAGCCGCCGCCGATGGACGTCGCCGTCGGAATCGTCGCCCAGCGCGACAACGAGCGTGCACAGGACCTCGCCGCCGCCCTCGTCGACGCACTCGAGGCGGCCGGCGCGAGCGCAGTCGTCGACGAGGCCACGGGCGCGGCGATCGCGGCGACCCCCGTACCGGTCGACTCGATGGACGATCGCGACCTCGTCGTAAGCATCGGCGGCGACGGGACCCTGCTGTTCGTCGCCCGCGAGGTCAGCCCCGTGCCGATCATGGGAGTCAACCTCGGTGAGGTCGGCTTTCTCAACGCCGTCGCCCCCGAAAACGCCGTCGACGTCGTCACCGATGTCGTCGCGGACATCGCGCGGACGGGCCGCGTCGAGGGCCGGGAACTGGCGCGGCTCCGGGCGACCGGCGTCGACGAGGACTGGACGCTCGCGCCCGCGCTCAACGAGATCGTCGTCCACGGGCGGCGACGCGGCCACGGCGGCGGTGCGACGATCGAGGTCCGGGTCGACGGCCAGTCGTACGCGGAGAGTCACGCCGACGGCGTCCTCGTCGCGACCCCGACGGGCTCGACCGCCTACAACTTGAGCGAGGGCGGGCCGCTGGTCCACCCCGCGACGAACGCCGTCATCGTCACGCAGATGGCCGCGACCGAGTCGATGCCGCCGCTGGTCGTCGAACCGGACACCGAAATCAGCCTCACGGTCACCGATGCCGACACCGCCTACGCGATCAGCGACGGCCGCAACAGACAGCAACTCGAGCCGCCCGCGACGGTGACGGTCTCGCTGGCGGCCGACCCGGTCACGCTCGTCGGCCCGCAGGCCAACTTCTTCGACGGCCTCGACAAACTCGAGTGACTACTGGCCGTCGACGAGTCTCTCTACGTGTTCCGGCGGCACCGCGCCGCGGGCGACGTGGCCGTCCGAGACGAACGTCGGAACGCCGGTGACGCCCGTCTGTTGGGCCTCCGCAAACAGGTCCTCGAGTTCCGCCCGGATGCCGTCGTCGGCGACCGCGTCGCGGATCTCATCGACCGGTAGCCCGCAGTCGTCGGCGAGATCGGCCAGCACGTCGACGTCACCGATGTCACGCCCGTCCTGCCACAGTGCGGTGTAGATCGCCTCGTCGAATGCCCCCCACTGCTCGGGGTACTCCCCCTTGACGTACCACGAGGCGACCTGCGCGTCGAAGGAGTCGACGTCGGTCGCGATCTCCTGGGCCATCTCGGCGTCGTATTCCTCCTGCAGCCGGCGGACGTTCTGTCTGGCCTGCTCGTAGTACTCGTCGCTCTTGCCGTCGTCGACGTCGTGATCGATCGAGCCGTCCGCGTTTCGCTTCCCGCGTCGGAGGTCGAAGGGGTGCCACTCGACGGCAAGCGGCTCGTCGCGGCCCTCGCGGTACTGGGCGAGCGAGCGGGTCCCCAGATAACAGAACGGACAGACGTAGTCGGCGTAGATCTCGATACGATCAGTCGCCTCGGTAGTCGGGCCGGTGTCAGCGTCGGTCATAACACCGGTAGGGTTCTGAGAGGGAAAAGTCGCCGGTCCCCGGCAGCGGCGGCCGCGGCTCAGGCCGCGGCCGGAGAGACGGTGCGAACGGAGTCCAGCGGACGCCGCCTACGACTCCGATTCGGACGGCGATGCGTCACCGGTCTCGGTCGCGTCCGGCAGGTTCGGATCGCGGTAGGGATTGCGGCCGTAGGCCGGCAACTCGTCCTCGAGTTGCTCCTTCAGGACACGACGGAGCCGGTTCAGGCTCGTCGTATCCAGCCCGTAGTCGGCTGCGAGCCGCTCGAACGTCTCCTCGTCAGTGATGTCGTGGGCCCGGTACTGGGCGAACAGCTCCTCCATGCGGTCGGCCGACAGCGCCTGCGCGTCGATCTCCTCGAGCCCGAAGTACTGCTTCCGGTCGACGTCGACCACGTGGCGGATCACCACCAGCGCGACCTTCTCGATGGCGCGCTGACTACCGAACTCGGTGAGATCGATCTCGTCCATGACGCCGAGTGCCAGATCGCGCTGCCACGGCGTCACCTCTAAGGCGTTACACAGCGCTTGCGTGGTCCGAAGTCGATCGAGGTGGTGGGCGCGCTCGCTGTAGCCCGGCGTGGCCGCGTGCTGTTCGTCGTGGAGACGGCGCACGCTCTCGGAGAGGTCGGCGTCGGGTGACTCCGCCCGCCCGATGACCGTCGCACTCGGCGTGACGACGCCCCACTGGCGGACCGTCGAGTCGCGCTGGACGTCCGCCCGCGAGAGCGAGCCGGAGCCGGGTCGGGTCTCGAGGCGGCGCTCGCCGTCCGGATCGGCGTGGGAGCCGTCGGTCTCGGCCGCGACTGGCTCGGTAGCTGGACCGGAGTCGGCACCGTCGTCTTGCATCGTCTGTCGCTCGGAGAGGGAGCGTGAAAAAGGCTCGCTCCGTGGGATCGATCGGCTGGACGGACTGACAGGTCCGCTAACAGGTTTTCCGGGGCGGGCGGAACCTCGAGCGGACGGTTCACTGCCGGTTCGGAGAGCAACGCCGTCGCTCGAGGGTGTTGGCGGTTCGCGAAAAGCCCTTCGTAGCTTCACCTTGTGACCAGAGACACTTAAAGAACGACGCCGGCGCGAGCTATCGGACCGCCGCGATCAGGTCGTCGACGAACCCGTCGAGTCGGGCCGGGTCGGGGCCGGCCCGCGCGTGAACGTCCGGATCGATCTCCCGCGGCGGCTGGGCGAACGGCCGACCCACGGCGTCGCCAACTCGCTCGCCGCCCTCGCCGGCTCGTTTTCGCTCGAGGAGGTCTCGAGCCCGTTCGATCCGGTCGGCGTCGAAGACGGCCGGTGCCTGCTCGGTGAGAAACGACTCGAACTCGAGCGCGGGCAGGTCGTGGTCGCCGCGGTCCCCGGTCGCCATGAGGTACCGCGCGGCCATCGCCGCCCTGTAGATGGTCAGGTTTCGCTTCACTGTGGGTTTCGTCTGGGTTTCCCGAAAGCGTTCGTCGGCAGCCGCGACCGCCGTCGTCCCGTCGTCGGTCTCGACGACGTATTCGTCGTCGCGCGCTTCCAGAATGGGGAACAGTTCGTCGTCGCTTCGGACCAGATGGTACGAGATGTACTTCCGGTAGTTGCTCGTCGCGATGCCGCGCCACGCGTGATAGAGGTCGATCGGGTTGTACGTCCGCTCGATGTACTGCCAAAGCGGGGCGGGGTCGTACGCGCGACGGTATCGAATCGGACTCCGCAACAGATCGATCGCGCCGTCGTTCGAGTCCGCGAGCAACCCCGCGAACGTCCGCACGTCCCAGCCCTGATACTCGAATTCGCCGCGGTCCTCGACGATCGTCTCCGGCGGGCCCTCGAGGTGGGCGTACCGACGCAGGTCGGTCGGAACGAAGACGAACCCCACGTCGTAGTCGCTGTCGGGACTGGCCGCACCCCACGCGTGGCTGCCGCGGGCGACCGCCAACGGGACCGCGACGTCGCGGGCGCGCTCGATCGTCGTCAAGTGGTCGTCGACGGTCGTACGGGCGACTGCCGAGACGGTAGTCATAGCTGTCGCTCGAGGCCGGTGAGAACGACACCGCGAGAAGACCGGGTGACGAATGCCCTTCGTAGCTTCACCTTGTGACCAGAGGCACTTAAAGGCCGACCCCCGGCCGTCGCGATAGCTCGGAGGGAGCGTTGCAACTGCCGAACGGAACACACGGAGAACGGCCGTCGTCTTCCCGTCATAGCTCCACCTTGTGACCAGAGATACTTAAAGAAACGACGGCTGTGAGTGAGAGACTGCGGAGACGAGCCCTGCGTCCCGGCGGAAACATGTCGGCCAGTCAAGAAGCGTTATAACTCGTGCCGTGCTAGCTGTATCGATGTCCGCTCTCCGGGCCGCACTGTTCGAGTGGGACCTGAGCCGGGTGGCGAGGATCGGCTGCTCCGCGTTGGCCGTCTTTCTCGCACGACGCGTCACGGACGACGTCCTCATCGGCCTCGGTGCAATGGTGGTCTTTCTGGTCGCCCTCTCGATCCCGTGGAACATAGCGGAGCGTCTGGCAGATCGGTCGCGCGACTCGTGAGTACCGATGTCGGCGCCACCCCGTCCGACGCCGGCCGAGAACGGCGTCGTGACTGTCGAACGAAATCCCGGAGAACGACGACCTCCCGTCATAGCTCCACCTTGTGACCAGAGATACTTAAAGAGATGACGGCTCGAGCCGCCGTCGAGATCGAGGCGCAAGCGACCCCCGGTTCCGAAAGGTTGAATCGCCCGCTACCCTGAATGCGGTCAATGAGTCATCAGTTGCCGGACGTGCAGGCCACGTCACCCGACGTCACCGTCGGCCTGAGTCAGGTCGGCGTCACCGGCGTCGACAAGCTCGTCAAGATCGCCCGCGAGGGCAAACGACCGATCGTCCTCACCGCCGAGTTCGAGGTCTTCGTCGACCTTCCGGGCTGGCGCAAAGGGGCCGACATGAGCCGCAATATGGAGGTCATCGACGAGATCCTCGAGGACGCGACCCGCGAGGAGGCCTACGGCGTCGAGGAGGTCTGTGGCGAAGCCGCCGAACGGCTGCTCGAGAAACACGACTACACCTCGAAGACCGAGGTTTCGATGGAAGCCGAGTTCATGCGCCGGGAGCAGACCCCCGCGAGCGACCGCGAGACCCAACACACCGTCGACATCGTCGCTTCGGCGACGGCGACCGACGAGGGGACCCGCGAGGAGATCGGCGCGACGGTCACCGGGATGACCGTCTGTCCCTGCTCGCAGGGGATGTCCGCCGCCCGCGCGAAGGAGACCCTCGAGGACTTAGGCGTCGAGGAGGGAACGATCACGGAGTTCTTAGATGAAGTCCCGCAGCCGGGCCACTCCCAGCGAGGGCACGCGACGCTGACCGTCGAGGCCAGCGGCGACCCCGAGGTCGATCTAAACGACATCATCGACATCGCCCGGGACTCGATGAGCGCGCGGATCTACAACCTCGCGAAACGGCCCGACGAGGACCACATGACCTACGCGGCCCACGCCGACGCGAAGTTCGTCGAGGACTGCGTGCGCGCGCTGGCGGAGGGCGTCGTCGACGAGTTCGACCACCTCGACGACGACGCGGTGATCACGATGAGTCAGTCCAACGACGAGTCGATCCACCAGCACAACGCCCACGCCGAGCGGGTCGTCAAGCTGGGAACGCTGCGCGACGAGATCGACCGTTAAAACTCGAGCGACTCGGCCTCGTCCCACCGCGGGACGAACTCCTCGTGGACGTTCGCGGCGAACTCCGGATCCTTCAGATCGATCATGGCGAAGGCCTCGCCCGAGGACAGCGGGTTAGGGACCTGAATACAGACCTCGACGCCGTCGATGATGTTGAACGAGCCCGTAATGTCGTCGTTCGTACGGACGTCGAAGTCGTCTCGCTGCTGGAGGGTTTCCCGGTAGCGCCGCCCCACTTCCTCCGACATCGAGCCGACCATTTCCCGCGTCATCAACAGGTCGATCGAGACGCCTCGATCGAGGGCGTCCTCGAGCTGGGCGTTGATCTCCTCGCTGGCGGCCTGCATGTCCCACTGGGGCGACGGGTGAGACGAAACCATCACGATGTCACGGTCGGCGGCCGCCAACCGCTCCAGAAGCAGGTCCTTCGTCTCCTCGGGGCCGACCGCAGCGGTCCAGAACTGCTCCTCGACTGGCTCGGCCGCGTCCAGTTCGTCGGCCAGGTCGTCGACGATCGACTCGTACTGGTCGGCCTTCTCCTCGAGTTCGCGTTTCTTGTCCTCGAGGAGCCGGTCCAGCGCCGTCGAGGGCTCGACGGCGACGTACTTCTTCGGCCGGCTGGCGGTCTGGCTGCGGACGAGATTGTACTGTTCGATGCTGTTCAACACGTCGTAGATCCGCCCCATCGGGACGTCGCTCGCCCGGGACAACTCTTTGGCCGTTGTGGGGCCGGTGTTGAGTAGCGATCGGTAAGCTCGAGCTTCGTACTCGGAGAGCCCGAGATCCCTGAGACTGGCCATGTCCGAGAGCAACCCGCTGAAGAGACATAAACACTGTGGTAGTTTGGCGTTTCGACGGCGTCGGCCGTGAGGGGACCGAACGTCAGTCGAGAAGCTGCTGGACCGCGTCGCTCAACTCGGCTGGAGTTTCGGCAGTGGCTGACACGGCTTCGCCCAGTTCGGCCCGCGCCGTCCCCGACTCGCGGTCGGCATCGGGGACGACCACCTTCTCGTGGTCGGCCATCCGCAGCGCCGCCCGATGGAGGTCCGAGCCGGGGTCGTCGCCAACGCGAATCACCAGCGGGCCCTCGAGCAGTCGGGAGGTCGCCGTCGCGTACTGGGCGATCTGGACGCCGAAGCGCTCGCTGGCCCCTGCGAAGGCCTCGAGCGTGTTCCGTGCGTACTCGCGGTAGCGGTCCTCGCCGGACAGCGCCGCCAGATCGATCAACGCGTCCGCGAGGGCGACGTTGGCGTCCAGCGGCCGCAGCGGGCGATCACAGAGCCCGACACCCTCGGCAGGGCCGTCGAGGAACGAGTCCCCGTCGTGGAGTCGGTCGATCGTCGCGTCGGCGACCGCCGCCGCGTCCGCGAGCGCGTCCGTCTCGATGGTACTCGCGACCGTCGTCAGGGCCGCCAGCGTGCGGGCCTGGTTGGTGAGCAATGGAAGCGCATCGCCGTCCCCGTCGCGTTCGATCGCGTCCTCGCGTGCGTGCGCGACCACGCCGTCGGCGAGCAGGTCCGTCCGGAGAGTCTCGAGCGCGCGTTCGGCGTAGCGGCGGGCCCGTTCGTCGTCGGTGTAGGCGTAGTAGGTCAACAGGCCGTCGATGGCCAGCGCGTTCGGCCCGGCGAAAACGCCCGAATCGACCGGCGGCTCGTCGGCGGCCGCGCGATCGGTCGCGTCGAGACTGTGGGCGTCGGCGTCGCCCGGGGCCTGACTGTTGGCGAAGGCGTCGACCTCGTCGTTCCACAGCGTCGTCGTCAGGTAGTCGATAGTGTCGGCGGCGGGGTCGCGGTACTCGTCTTTCCCGGTCAGCAGGTAGGCGTTGGCGAATGCCCGGACCAACGCGCCGTTGGAGTCGAGCAGTTTCTCGCGCTGGAGTCCCGACCAGTCCCGGTCGGTCGCGAACCGGTAGAACCCGCCGTCGTACTCGTCTAACAGGTTCGCACTGACCGCGTCGTAGGACCGCAGCGCCATCTCGCGGTCGCGTTTGAGCGCGAACTCGAGGGCGTCGGGCAGGGGGAACTTCGGGCTCTGGCCCCAGCCGCCGGCGGTCTCGTCGTAGGTGTCGGTGAGATGGCCGAGCATCCCCTGTTCGATCTCGGCGGTCAGCTCGCCGGCCGGCGGGTTGTCCTCCCGCAGCGGCCGGGGAACGCGGGCCGCGCCGCTGCCTTTCGTCTCCCACATGGTCCGGACGCTGTCTAAGACCTGACGCATCCCGTCGGGGCCGAGATAGCCCGCACCGGTCAGGACCTCGCCGTTCGGGGCGAGAAAGACCGTCGACGGAAAGCCGCCCATGTTGTACCGGTCGCGGACCCGCGGGTACCGGTCGACGTCGACCCGGACGGGGACGAAACTGTCGTTGAGGTTGGCCGCGATCCGGGGCTCGGCGTAGGTCTCCTCGTCCATCTCGTGGCAGTGGTCACACCACGTCGCGGTCAGCGAGAGCAAGACGGGGCGGTCGGCCTCGGCGGCCTCGTCGAAGGCCGCCTGTCCCCACTCGCGCCACTCGACGCGGGTCGTATCGTCCATACCGGGGCGACGGGAGTCGCGGGCGTAAGCCCTTCGTTCGCGTATCGCAGTCGGCCCGACGCGGCTCGGTTCCGTTGCCAGGCTGAGAGTAAAAGATTTTCACCCGTCGGCGGCTAGATCGTCGTATGCTCCGGTGGATCTTCGCGCTGTTGCTCATCCCGTTTCTCGACGCCGTGTTGCTCGCGGTGATCGTCACCCAGTTCGGGTTCCTGAACTGGGTCGGGATGATACTGCTCGTCGTCCTGACCGGCCTCGTCGGGATGCTCCTCGTCCGCGCCGAAGGCCGGCGGACGATCCGGAAGATGCAACGGTCGATGGCTCAGGGACAGCCTCCGACGAACGAACTGCTCGACGGGGGCCTGCTGATCGCCGCCGGAGCGTTCCTGCTGACCCCCGGACTGGTGACTGACCTGCTCGGGTTCCTACTGGCCGTTCCGCTGACCCGAGTCCCGATCCGGATGGCCCTCAAACGCTACGTGGTCGTCCCCTACGCGGACAAGAAGACCGGCGGGTTCGCCAGCGGCGGGGTCTGGACGTTCGGCTTCCCCGACGAGGACCCGACTCGAGACGTCGGCGACTCGAGCGACGGCGAAACCTATGATCTCGGTGAGGACGCCTACAGCGTCGACGATGAGGACGCCTACACGATCGACTTCGAGGACGAGCGGCCGGACGACGGCGACGACGAGGACGATCCCCTCGCTCGGTAGCGGTTCGCACGGGTCGGGAAGAAAGAAACGCTTAAACGTCCCACCGAGCAACTACTGAGTGCGAAGGACGGACGCGGGCCAATAGCTCAATTAGGTTGAGCGCCACTCTGATAAGGTGGAGGCTCTCGGTTCAAATCCGAGTTGGCCCATTTCTGCTGCGAACAACGCGAACGTAGTGAGCCGTGAGCAGCGGAAATACAATCAACTCGGATTTGAATTACGGAAGTCGCACGCTCGCACAGCCGAGCGTAGCGAGGCGAGCAGGACCGTCTTCGCGTAGTTCAAATCCGAGTTAGCCTATTTCTACTGCGAACAACGCGAACGTAGAGAGCTGTGAGCGGCGGAACGACAATCGACCCACTTCTCGCGACGATCGACCACGAAAGTCATGCATACGCGCTGCCACGAGGACCTGTGCCATAGCAGCCGCAGTTGGTGACCGGGCCGTCCGTCTCCGAGATGACTCCGAGTCGATCTAGACGGTTGCGGCGAGCGATTCCTCGAGCCACACAGAGAGCGCGACCGGACCGCGTCTCGAGGCGACGGACGTGAGCCGGCGGAAGATCCAATTGTCGCTGAGCGACAGCTGTGGCCGCTTAAAACACAGGGCACCACTCACGCGAACGCGACAATCCGTAGTCCGAACCACGTGAGTGACATAATCATACCAGATTTAGAGATAATTACGAAAGAGTAGATAGAAGGAGGCACCGATCTCGAGGGCCCAGGAGCCGAAGAAGGTCCTATGGATGCCAAAAGCTAAATAGCGTACTCTCTGCCGGTTATAGGTTGCCGATCTCGAAACGAGTTGACTCACATCAATGAGAAACACTGGTTACGTCAAGCACTGAATACTGCCGTTTTGAGACTTTTATCAGCATCTTAGTCACGCACGAATCGCCAGAGCGATAGAGAGTCTTTAGTATATTAATTCTGGTAGTATCTATGTATAGTCGGATATAAGACATTCAAACTGTGTTCGCCGAATCGGCCGTACCGAGTCGGTGGACAGTATTAGTCCCCGTTACGACCCGGGACCAACGTGGGGCAGTACGGCGAACGGAGGCAGGTATCGATCGGTTCTCCAGAACCGATCGCCAGTGTATCTGCCCACCGTGAAACAGCGGCCAACAGCGGCGAAATCGATCGGATTCGCCGACTACGCGTACGGTACGGACGATCGAGCGATCATCGAAAAGGGACGCCCGGCCAGCCGAGTTATACAGGCATATATCTGTAATAGTTTGAGTGACGGTCGGGCGACTGTCTCGACCGGCAACACCGGACTGGATCCGCCTGCGCGACAGGGGATATGCGTTTCCCGATGCTGGCCGCGACTCGAGGGGAACCGAAACGGAGTGACGGCCGGTCGCCACAGTCGATGCCGATCACGGCATCAACGGCGTCAGTAGCGGTTCCCGGGAGACCAACAGGACGACGTTGTTGCTCGCGAAGAGGGCGTAGCAGCAGACGATGGCCACGACGAAGCCGACGTCGAACGGCCTCGAGAGGACGTAGCCGATCGCGATCACGGCACCGGCGTAGATGACGGCGGCGAGGACGACACCGGCGAGCCCGAAGAGATCGTGGAGGAAGACCGTCACGGGGTTGAGTTCGTAGGCGTACGGGACGGTGAAAAAGCCCACTGTCGCGACGAGGTCGACGAACCAGACGGCAAAGAAAGCGGTACGGAGGCTGGTGGTCCCGGGTCGATCCAATCCGATTCCGAACGCGTCCGCTGTGTCCACCATCGTGGTCGGATCGAAGGGCCGCCAAGCATTACGCCTTGGACTTGCTGATTCCGGCCCTGTGGGCAGTTCACACCGCTCAGCCGGTAGGACTGTTCCGGGACGATCGGATCGGAGCGACCGTGAAACCGGCTTACAACTCCTCCGAAATGCGGTCGAATCTGTCGTCGTGACAGTCAGTCGGTTTCGACGGCAGGCGTCGGCGGGCGCGTAACTCGCCGTCGATGACGGCAGTCAGGAAAACGTCGTCCGGTTCCATGCCGTCGAATCGTTCGGCCGGCAACACGAGTTGGTCGACGACTGCCTCACCGTCCTCGAGCAGGAGGACGACGTGGTCACCGTCGACGATCCGATCCACGACGCCGACGTACAGATCGCTGCCGTCGATTCCATCGCCGGTCGCCGCGTCGTCGACTGGCGGCCGTCCACGAGCTGGGGAAGCATCGGGGTGAGAGTCGTCAGCCGCACTGGCAGTCGTCACTGTGGCGGCTGCCCCGATGCCGAGGGTACTGAGCGTTTGAAGGATCGTGCGTCGCGGTCGTCGGGTGTGGTCCGACATACCCCGCTTGGCCGCGGAATGTCGTATAAACTCTCGGCTGGGGGCCACCGCCTACCCGTCCGGTAGACACCGTTGGGCCCGGGATCCGTCGTCTCGGTCATCGTGCGACCGATTACGGAGCGAGGAAAAGCGTATCGGTGCCGACGGCGGCCTTCGAACATTTCGAAAGACGTGTTTCACATAGCGGAACACTCAACCCGAGAATCGGGTCGCGTGACGGATTGTTGGTCGTTCGAGACGAAAGAATCGATCACGTTCCAGCCAGCGGAACAGGGGGACCGAACGGTAGTCGGGCAGCGAGATGGCACAATCACCCGTACGCGAGCGTGACTTTGATCTCGCCCGCCTTGTCCCGGAGGCGAGTCGCCAGATCGTCGTGAACGTAGGCGTCGGTGAACCGACTCGTCGGCCCGAAGACGGCCAGCGAGCCGAGGAACTCGTCGTCGGGGGTATAGACGGGCACAGCGATCCCGCGAAGGCCGTCCATATGTTCCTGCTCGTTCACCGCGTAGCCGCGGTCCCGAACCCGCTCGAGTTCGTCGAAGAGCGCGTCGGGATCGGTGATCGTGTTCGCCGTGTGTGCCTCGAGGCCGCTCCGCTCGGCGTAGGCCGCGACGGCGTCGTCGTCCCACTCCGCGAGAATCACTTTGCCGGAGGCCATCGAGTGCAACGGTCGACGCTGGCCGATCATCGAATTCGAGAGGCTGCCGTAGCGGTGGACGTAGACCGCGTCGTCGTCCTCTTCGACGATGAATACCGCGCGTTCGTCGGTCTCCGTGCCGAGTTCGAACACCGCTCGCTTCGCGGCCGAGTATCCCGTCTTCCGGGACCGGGCCTGTTCCCCGAGTTCGACGAACCGAAACCCGACGTAGTAGCGACCGTCGCGTTCGATCACGTACCCTAACTCCGTCAGCGTCCGAAGGTGGCGGTAGACGGTGCTTTTGGGAAGATCCGTCCGCTCGGTGAGGTCGGCGATGGTGACCCCCTCCTCGTCTTTGAGTGCCTCGAGGAGCCGGAACGTCTTCCGCGTCGTGGAAACCCCGGCCCCGTCGTCCCCATCTCGATCCATGCCCATGTGGGATACTGTTCGGACAGCGCAATTAATATTTCGGATACTGGAACGTGAGTACTGGCGAGCGGGACGGCCGTTTCCGAAGCCGAGTCGGTTCGGTCGGAGAGATCCCCGCCGGAGTAGAATCAGTGGTTGGGACGGAGGAGAGAAAACGGGAGAGAACGCGAACCGGCGACGCGGCGTTACTGGTAGGCGGGGATGCCGGTGAACTCCTCGCCGAGGACGAGCGTGTGGATATCGTGGGTGCCCTCGTAGGTGTAGACCGTCTCGAGGTTGGACATGTGCCGCATCGGCGAGTAGTCGGTGGTGATGCCGTTGCCGCCGAGCATCTCGCGGGCGATGCGGGCCTGGTTTCGGGCCATGCGGACGTTGTTTCGCTTCGACATCGAGACGTGCTGTGGCCGCATCTCGCCGCGCTCTTTGAGTTCAGCGAGCCGGTGAGCCAGCAACTGTGCCAGCGTGATCTGGGTGCCCATCTCCGCGAGCTTGCGCTGTTGGAGCTGGAACCGACCGATCGGGCCGCCGAACTGGTCGCGATCCTTCGCGTACTGTCGGGCCTCCTCGAAACAGTCGCGGGCGGCACCGACCGCGCCCCAGGCGATGCCGTAGCGGGCCTGCGTGAGACAGGACAGCGGCCCCTTCATCCCGGCGACGCCGGGGAGGACGTTCTCCTCGGGCACGTGGACGTCGTTCAGGCCGATCTCGCCCGTGATCGAGGCCCGCAGCGAGAGCTTGTCGTCGATCTTGTTGGTCGTGACGCCGTCGCGGTCGGTCTCGACGAGGAACCCGCGAACGGGGTCGTCCTCGGCCGACTTGTCACGCGCCCAGACGATAGCGACGTCGGCGATCGGCGAGTTCGTGATCCAGGTTTTGGAGCCGTTGAGGACGTAGCCGTCGCCGTCGCGCTCGGCGCGAGTCTCCATCGCCGACGGGTTCGAGCCGTGTTCGGGTTCGGTGAGGCCGAAGCAACCGATCGCCTCGCCCCGTCCCATCTCCGGCAGCCACTCCTCTTTCTGTTCCTCGCTCCCGTAAGCATGGATCGGGTACATGACCAACGCGCCCTGGACCGACGCCATCGAACGCAGCCCGGAGTCACCGGCCTCGAGTTCCTGCATCAACAGGCCGTAGGCCGTCTCGGAGACGTTCGGCGAGCCATAGCCCTCGAGATTGGGGGCGTAGAAGCCGAGTTCCCCCATCTTCGGGATGAGTTCCTTCGGGAACGTCCCCGCCTCGAAGTGGTCGCCGATGTCGGGCTTGACGTGTTCTTCGACGAACTCCCGGGCCGTGTCCCGGATCATCCGTTCTTCTTGATCGAGGTCTTCTTCGAGCTGAACGAAATCCAGCATACCTAGACCTACGGGAATGGCACAATAGGTATTGCGATACCGCTTGCCACGTTAGCGATCACCGAAACGACGGCGGACGGCCGCTCAGAACCGTCACTGACCGAACAGGGAGCCCGTCCGTCAGCAATACTGTCGGCTGGATGACTGCAATCCGGCGCCATCAATAAGGATCCAATTCCAACAGATAGCGGAAGGACTATAACAGGTAACTATGAAGAGATGCCCCATGGCGAAGGAACACAAGCACACGGATAGGCATTCGACTCGACGATCAGTTCTCGCAGCTGCAGGCGTCGGTGCGGCGACGGCACTGGCTGGCTGTTCCGGGAGCGGAAACAGCGACGAGCAGACCGTCCGGATGCGAACTTCGACCTCGAATACGACGGCTTACGGTGCGAACCAGGGTCTCGCGAGTGCGGTTAACGATCAGACCGACGACCTCTTCGTCGAAGCGCAAACGAGCCAGGGGACCGAAGCGAACATCGGCGCTCTCCAGAGCGAGGACGCCGAGATGGTCTACATCCAGAACTGGTCGGCCTACGACGTTCAGCAGGGCAACGACCCGTACGGCCAGCTCAACTTCGACATGGTCCAGATTTTCCACTACTACGACCTACCGTGGTTCTTCATCACCAACGACTCGGATCTCGAGACGCTGTCGGACATCGGGTCCGGTACGAACGTCTCGCCGACGCCGGAGGGGTCCGGGACCGCACCTGCCCTCGAGAAGGCGCTCGGCTACGCTACGGACGGCTACAAGCGCGCGAGCGTGAGCTACGGTAGCCAGGGCGGTGCGATGAACGAGAACCAACTCGACGTCGGAGTGGGGACGCTGATGAACTTCTCGATAACACCGAGCTGGCTCCAGCAGATCGCGAGCGAGGTCGACATGAAGGTCCTCGACGTTGAAGACTCGACCGCGCAGTCGTGGGAGGACGACGAACGGTTGCTGTCCCAGACGGTCGACACCGGCCAGATCGAGAACGCGACGACGCCGGGCGAGGTGTCCGCTCCGACGTTCGCATACAACTTCGTCGCGCGTAACGACCTCGACTATGATACCGTCTACGACTTCCTCACGGCGATGCACGAGAAGAAGGCGGAACTCGCAGACTACCACGGTCTCCTAGGAACCTTCGAGAGCAACGACTTCTGGGTCAAGAACATGTACGACGGAGTTCCGTTCCACCCCGCCGCGGCAGACTTCTACAAGGACGAACTCGGCGTCTGGAACGAGGACTTCGAGCGAGCCGACGAGAAGTAGTATCGATGTCTCCAACGAATCGGCGTTCCGAACGAGGGGTTCCCCTGCGCGCATTCGACCTCACCACCTACGCGTTAGGGGCCAGTCTGACGCTGTTCACTCTGTTGTACGCCGTCTCGCTCGTGTTCGGATGGCCGCTAGAGGGAATCGTCGGCGAGCCGGCGTGGGTGACGCGGGTCGAACGGTACATGATCCTGTTCTTCGGGATGGGGACGGCGCTGTACTATCTCGATTACGCCGGGGATCGGTTCGGCGTGACGGGGAAGAGCGCTGACGACGGAGCCGGTGACGATGTAACGGTCGAATCGCCATCGCAATCGCCGGATTTGGACGCCAAAGCGAGACTCCGTCGCATCTATGCGGTGATCGACCCCTACGTCGCCGTCGCGTTAGCCGTGACAGCCGTTGCAGCGACGGCCTACGTCTACTTCAACTTCACCCGGCTTCAGGGAGACGCGTTCATCCTCGGATACAACACGACAGATCACATCATCGGCGGGATACTGATCGCACTCGCGATCGACGTGACTCGCCGAGCGTTCGGGACGGTCATCGCGGCCGTCGCCGTCCTCTCTGTCCTGTACGCTCACTCGATGGTCGGCACGCAGCTGTTCGGCGTGTTTCGCCACTCGGGGATGAGTTGGCAACAGATCGCCGAGAACGGCGCGGTCGGGATCAGTGGCGTCTACGACCCCACGCTCATGCGAGTCGGGTCGACGTGGGTCGCGATCTTCATCATGTTCGCCGGCCTCGCGAAGACCTACGGTCTGATGGACTTCGTCCGTGAGATCGGCGAGGAACTCGGGACGAGTCTCCGGACTGGCGTCGTCCAGATCGCCGTCATCTCGAGCATGATCATGGGTTCGATCACCGGTAGCGCGGCGGCCAACACCGCGACGACCGGCAGCTTCACCATCCCGATGATCAAGGACCAGGGCGTCGGCGACGACGTCGCCGCCTCGATCGAGGCGGTCGCCTCCGCGGGCGGGCAGATGCTGCCCCCGGTGATGGGCGTCGCGGCGTTCCTGATGGCCGACATCATTCAGGTCCCGTATCTGGACATCGTGCAGGCAGGCGTCATTCCGGCGGCGCTGTTCTACTTCAGCGTCTGTCTCGCCGTTCACTTCACGATACTCAAATTCGGCTGGATCTCGAGCGACCTGACGTCGTTCAACTGGCGGCTCCTCCTCCGGGGCTTGCACTTTACCATCCCGATGGGTGTGCTTCTGGTGACGCTCGTAGTACTCCGATACTCACCGTTCGCGGCGGGGATGTACACCATCTTCACGACCATCGGTGTGATGTACGTCCGGAACCTCGTCGTCAGATTCCTCGAAGTCGATCTCGAGGACGGAGTCGAACTCGAGACGAAAGACGTCTCGGGCTACGAAATCGCCGCAAGTGTAGCCCGGACGACCAAACAGACGCTCGACGGGTTCAAACAGGGCGGCATCGACATGGCACCGCTCGTCGGCGTCCTTGCAGCCATGGGTGTGATTATCAAGCTCCTCGAGGGGACCGGGTTGACGGCCCGCGTCGCGACGAGCATCATCGGGATGAGCGAAGTGAGCCTCCTCGGGTTCGGCGGCGGGCTGTTCGTCGTGTTGTTCCTCGCGATGATCGCGAGCATCCTGTTCGGGCTCGGGATGCCGACGCCCGCGGCGTACATCCTCGTGGCGATCCTGGTCGCGAAGCCGATCACTGATCTCGGGACGCCGGTCATCGCGACGCACATGTTCGTGTTCTACTTCGCGATGCTGTCGGCGATCACGCCGCCGGTCGCGATCTCGGTCGCGGTTGGCGCACGGATCGCGGGCGCGAGCTTCCTCCAGTCGTGTAAGCAGGCGCTCCGGCTCGGTGCGCCCGGGTTCGTCATCCCCTACGCGTTCATCGCGAACGAGAGTCTCATCTACTGGTCGAGCGAGACGCTGCTCGCGTTTCCCGTCGTGCTGGCCGGCACGGTCGGTCTGATCGTCACGACGATCGGATTCGACGGAGCGCAGAGTCTCTCCGCGATCACTCGCGCGCTCTATCTCGTCCTAGCGTTAATCGCGATGTTCGGCTCGATCGTCCACATCGCCGTCCAACTCGTCGCCGCAGCAGCGATCGTCGCCGCGTTGCTACACGCCCGATACGTCGTCGGCTACGACCTGCCGAACGACACCGGCACCGAGTCCGGCGTGGATCCGACGACGCTCGACTGATCGAGGCCCGACAGGGCACTCGAGTCGCGCTTTCTCGAAAACAACCGAAGTAAATGGAAGCGCCGAGTGACAACCCTTTTGCGACCGGGGTAACCATACACAAGGTATGACAAACCTCGTGACGGAGGTCGTCGAGACCGTCGATGCGAACCCGGAATCGCCCGCGATCGCGTACGAAGGGACCGAACTGAGCTACGAGGCGTTCTGGCAGCGAGCCGGACAGTTCGCACAGGCCCTCGAGAATCGTGGCATCGGCGAGGGCGACCGCGTCGGCATCTACCTGCCGAACCTGCCGCAGTTCGTCACGGCCTTCTACGGGACCCTGCGTGCCGGCGGGATCATCGTCCCGATGAACCCCCAGTACAAGTCCCGTGAGATCAGCCACATGCTGGGCGACAGCGGGGCGAAAGCGGTCGTGGCGCTTGCCGACCTCGTCCCCAACGTCCTCGAGGTACAGGACGATACGGACGTCGAGCAGGTCGTCAGCGTCGGGGCCGACGTCGATGGCGCGACCGAGTTCGACGACTTCCTCGCCGAGGACACCAAAGCCGTCGTCGATCGTGCGGACGACGACGTCGCGGTCCAGCCCTACACCTCCGGGACGACGGGCACGCCGAAAGGCGTCCTGCTGACCCACCACAACCTGGCCTTTACGACCCGGGCCAACGCCGTCATCCCACCGGGCGGCTTCCAGGCCTCCGACCGACTCATCGGGACGCTCCCGCTGTTTCACATCTACGGCATGTCCGTCGTCATGAACGGCGCGATGTACAGCGGCGGCACCTACTACCCGGTGCCGGAGTGGGACGCCACCGAGGTGATGAACCAGCTCGAGGACGACGAGATCACCATCATGTTCGCCGTCCCCGCGATGTTCAACGACATGATCAACCACCCGGACGCCGAGAGCTACGAGTTCGAGTCCCTGCGCTTTGCCAACTCCGGGGGCTCGAGTCTCCCGCTGGAGGTCCTCGAGCGGTTCGAGGACCTCTGGGACGTCCAGCTCAACGAGGGCTACGGTCTGACCGAAACGAGTCCGGTCACCCACGCCAACACCAACGAGAGCCGTCGGAAGGGCAGCATCGGCCAGCCCCTCGAGGGCGTCGAGGCGAAGATCGTCGACGAGGACTTCGAGGAGGTCCCCCGCGTTGCGGAGGGCCCGATCGACGAGGAGGAGGCCGCGATCCACGACATCACCGGCGAACTCGTCATCCACGGCCCCAACGTGATGAAGGAGTATTACGGCCTGCCGGAGGCCAACGAGGAGGCCTTCACTAACGAGGACGGCAAGCGCTGGTTCCACACCGGCGACATCGGCTACTGGGACGAGGACGACTTCTTCTACGTCGTCGACCGCGAGAAACACATGATCGTCACGGGCGGGTACAACGTCTACCCGCGCGAAGTCGAGGAACTCCTCTTCGAACACGAGGACGTCGCCGACGCCGCCGTCGTCGGCGTGCCGGACGAGCGCCGCGGCGAGACCGTGAAGGCGTTCGTCGTGACGACGCCCGACGCCGAGGCGACGCCGGAAGACATCAAGCAGTACTGCCTCGAGAACCTCGCGGAGTACAAACATCCCCGCGAGGTCGAGTTCGTGCAGGCACTGCCCCGGACCACGACCGGGAAGGTCCAGAAGTTCGAACTCCGTGGCGAAGGCGAAAACGAGCAATAGACGGCTGAGACCCGCCCCGACAGCCTGA
This sequence comes from Natrinema thermotolerans, assembly GCF_031165565.1. Taxonomy (NCBI): domain Archaea; kingdom Methanobacteriati; phylum Methanobacteriota; class Halobacteria; order Halobacteriales; family Natrialbaceae; genus Natrinema; species Natrinema thermotolerans. The sequence goes on from NZ_CP101873.1 coordinate 1,634,082, forward strand.
TCGCGGGCGGCCCGCCGCCGGCCGTCGCCGGTTTCCATCGTGACCGACGATCCGGCAGTCGGGTTAACAACACCAACCGGGGATTGTATCCGAAGCTACTTTGTAAGACGAACCCAAGCAATCTATTATGACGTTCCAGCTGTCAGCCGAACACGAAGCGATCCGTGAGGCCGTCCGCGAGTTCGGGGAGAACGAGATGAAGCCGGTCGCGGAGGAACACGATCAGGAGGGGAAATACCCCGAGGAACTCCGCAAGAAGGCCGCCGAGTACGACTTCGTCGCGCCGAACATCCCGCTCGAGTACGACGGGGCCGGGATGGACAAGATCTCCTCGACGATCGTCACCGAGGAACTCTGGCGTGCCGACCCCGGGATCGGCTCCGCCGTCGGCTCGGCCGGCTTCGGGACGGACATGATCGTCGAGTTCGGTGACGAGTGGATGAAAGAGGAGTGGCTGCCCCAGATCGCCAACGGCGAGACCGCCTCCTGTTCGATGATCTCCGAGCCCGCCCACGGCTCGAACGTCGCCGGCATCGAGACGGTCGCCGAGAAGGACGGCGACGAGTACGTCCTCAACGGCAACAAGATGTGGATCACCAACGGGACCGTCGCCGACGTCGGCGTCTGCATGGCCAAGACCAGCCCCGGCGAGGGCCACAAGGGCATCACCGCCTTCCTCGTCGAGATGGACCGCGACGGCGTCTCGACCGACAAGATCAGCAACAAGCTCGGGATCCGTGCCTCGGACCTCGCGGAAGTCGTCATCGACGACGTCCGCATCCCCGAGAAGAACGTCATCGGCGAGGTCGACAAGGGCTTCTACCAGCTGATGGAGTTCTTCGCCTCCGGCCGCACCAGCGTCGCCGCACAGGCCGTCGGTGCCGCCCAGGGCGCACTCGACGCCGCCATCGAGTACGCCAACCAGCGCGAGCAGTTCGACCAGAAGATCTCCGAGTTCCAGGCCATCCAGCACAAGATCGCCGAGATGGCCACCAAGGTCGAGGCCGCCCGCTCGCTGACCTACCGCGCCGCGACCCAGGTCGAGCAGAACAACCAGGACGTCGCCGCGCAGTACTCGAGCATGGCGAAGTACTTCGCGAGCGAGATCTCGGTCGAGGTCGCCGACGAGGGCATTCAGGTCCACGGCGGCTCGGGCTACGTCACGGACTACCCCGCCGAGCGCTACTACCGCGACGCCCGCATTACGAAGATATACGAGGGCACCAGCGAGATCCAGAAGAACATCATCGCCGACCAGATCCTCTAGACCGGCACGACGATCACGGATCCACGCCGTCTTTTTCGCGGTGGTTGCCGCCCGCCGAGAGGGCCGTCCCACGGCTCTCGAGGAGCGATCAACCGAGTTGAAACGGGTTTTCCGGCACGGAACCCGGAGAAGGACCGCAGACGGAACGGCGTCGTTACTGCTCCGGAACGCGGAACTCGACGGCCGCACCCTGCCCGTAGCCGACACACATCGTCGAGAGCCCCAGCCCGCCGCCCCGGCGCTGGAGTTCGTGAATCAGCGTGACGGGCAAGCGGGCACCCGACGCGCCGAGCGGATGGCCGATGGCGATCGCCCCGCCGTTGACGTTGAACCGATCGTCGTCGAAGCCGAGTTCGTCTCGGCAGTAGATCGTCTGGCTCGCGAAGGCCTCGTTGAGTTCCACGAGGTCGTAGTCGTCGGCCGAGCGGCCGTTGCGCTCCCAGATTCCCCGTACCGCGGGGACCGGGCCGACACCCATGATCGTCGGATCGACGCCCGCGACGTTGTGGTCCTCGATCTCGGCCATGATCTCGAGGCCCTGCTCCTCGGCGAACGCCTTGCTCGTGATGAGGACGCCGGCAGCGCCGTCGGAGACCTGCGAGGCGTTGGCGGCGGTGACGGTACCCTCCTCGCGGAACGCTGGCGGAAGGCCGGCGATCTTCTCTTTAGTCGTGCCGGGACGGAGCCCCTCGTCCTCGGTGATCGTGCCGTCTTCGGTTTCGATCGGGACGATCTCCTCGTCGAACTTCCCGTCCTCGGTCGCCTCGACCGCGCGCTGCTGGCTCCGGGCACCGTACTCGTCTTGCTGATCCCGTCCGATGTCGAACTCTTCAGCGACTTTCTCGGCGGTCTGGCCCATCGCGAGCCCGGCCGCGTCGTACTGCTCGGCGATGCCCGCGTAGGAGTCGATCCCCTTCCGGCGCTCGTTGCGGGACATGTTCTCGACGCCGCCGGCGACGATGACGTCGCGCTGGCCCGCCCGGACGGCGTCGCTGGCGCTCATGATCGCCTCCGCCGAGGAGGCACAGAGCCGGTCGATCGTCGTGCCGGGAACGCCCTCACCGAGATCGGACAGGAGAGCGATCACCCGCGCGATGTTGTTGCTCTGCTCGTTGACCTGTTTGGCACAGCCCCACCGGATGTCGTCGACGTCCTCACCGGTAAGGCCCGTCCGCTCGAGCATCTCGTCGACGAGCGGGACCGACAACTCCTCGCTGCCGGTCTCGGCGAAGACGCCACCGTGTTTCCCCTGTGGAGTTCTGACTGCCTGCACGACGACTGGCTGGCGGTCGCTCATTGGTAACTGTTCCCTCTCGCTACAGCGGTAAAGACGCACCGTTCTGTGCCGCATCAGTGGCCTGAACGGCGAACCGCTAAGTGGCAACTGGAAGTCATTGCGCACCTGCTCGCACAACCGGCAGAGAATACCGGCCATCTCCGCCCTCGAGCGACCCCGTTTGGCCATCCGATAGATACTCCGGTGACGACAGTATTGTCGATTGCCATCATCGCTGCGGTTCGCTCGCCACTCGATACGAAATGTTCCCAAAGTAATACAATATACAAAATGACATTAATCAGTCTGAGGACAGCGACACCATTGTAGGCCCCTATTAGCGAATTCCTGACAATATCAACGAAAAGTGGTCTTGGTTGTATGTTACAATACACCTCGAGACAAAGTTGATTTTCGATGTTGTATTAGCTGGTCGGTATGGGACGGATCGGCAGCTGAATTTCCACAGAACCTCCGCGAAAGAACGATCGTTCCGAGGACAGATTTCTCGTCGGTCGATGTGGCTATCACAGTGAGTTGACCGCGCCTATACTTCGTCAGTGGGAAATCGGATAAGCATCGGGCCCCATTCTTGAAGTTTTTATACAATACTGCCACCATCAATGACCACATTGAACTCTTGGTTGAAAAGTGATAGTCGAGGGGGTACAGAACTAGATAGTTCCCAACCATCGATAATGAGAGAGGTTGCTGGATACACATAAATACAAATCAGGGTGAGACCTGATTTCGGGCTGTGTCCACGCCGATCGCGGGTTCGTTCTACCATACATGGATTGCTTCCGGCGCAGTTTTGCGATGGATCGGGAGATCGTATTTACACATATATGAATGTAATAGCAGTGGTGGATCGAAGCGATGGGACAGGGAGGATGGAGTACCCATCTTCCGGTTCAGCGATTCAGGTAGGATACCGAAGACGGCCGATTTCTCCCAAGAAGCGGAAAGCGACAAATCACGACACACGGTTACCAGGCTGCTCGTATTGAGCAAGGGAGGGACACAACTATCGACGTCATCGTGGGGTTGTCGCTGTACTGAATGGCAGTGGTTCCATGATACATGGATTTATAGGGGCTCGAACGGACGGAGAAAGTATGACTGACAGCCAACTGCTGACGACGACCGAAACATCGTTAGCAGTGATCGAGGCGATTCAGGAACTCGACGGGGCGACGCCAGCCGAACTCGCGGCGGCACTCGAGTTATCCGAGAGTGCGGTCTACAAACACCTCTATACCCTCGCGAAACACGGCTATGTCACCTCCGAAGGCGACGAATACCGACTCGGGGCGCGGTTCTATCACATCGGGATGTACGTTCGAAACCGCAGCAAAGTATACGAGTTGGCGGGCAAGTACGTCATTGAACTCGCCGAGCAATCGAACGAGGAATCCGATTTCGGAATCGAGGAGAATGGTCGCATCGTGACGCTATTCGATTCGGTCGGTAGTTCCGCCAAGCCAAGTTCCCGGCTCAACAACTACGAGTACATGCATACGACGGCCATCGGGAAGGCGATCCTCGCTCGATTGCCGGAGTCACGCATCGACGAAATCGACGACCGGTGGGGCCTCCCGGAACTCACCGAGGAGACGATCACGTCACGGGCGGAACTCGATGCCGAACTCGAGCGCATCCGGGAACGGGGCTACGCGATCAACGATCAAGAGTCGATTCCGGGCAAACGCGTTGCCGGTGTCGTCGCCGAGGGCCCCAATGGGGCCGTCATCGGCGGATTCACCGTCTCCGGTCCGGCGTACCGGATCGAAGACGCCGATCTTCACCAGGAATTTCCCGACATCCTGCAGCGAGTCGTCCCGAATTTCGAGACAGAACTGGTCTCACAGGGACTCCTGTAATCGACCCCGGGATCGACGAGAGAGGAGATGATCGATCGATTGTAGCCGCTATACGGGCAACTCGAATGGTGTCCGTATAGATTTTGCCGCGATATCCGTTGAATATCCCGCAAAGACGGCACTACAGGCACCCATCCGCGCGCTCTCCCGATTTTCCTTCAAAAGATTAAAATAGTACAACTCAGACAGTGGGTGTGTATGTCATACGAATCCCTTCCGATTGCGGCACTAGCGCTAGCACCGCCGATTATCGCGATCGCACTCGCGATGTATACGCGCCAAGTACTCGTGTCGTTGTTCGCCGGGGTATGGATCGGGGCGTTGATGATCGCCGACTGGAATCCGATCGCAGCAACAGCGTTGTCAATGGACTGGATCGTCGAGGTCGTCAGATCACCGTTTGACACCAAGTTTCTGATCCTGATTATGTTCATGGGCGCTGGTGCCGCGTTTATTTACAAGTCAGGCGGGATCATCGCACTCCAGAACTGGATCGGTCATCGGGTGAACACGGCACGAGACTCGCAGATCCTCACATGGCTCATTGGGATTTTCATTTTCTTCGACTCGTATACGAGTACCATCGTGACTGGAAACGCGACTCGTGAGCTGTCTCAGGAAAACAACACCTCTCGAGAGATGCACGCCTACGTGCTGGACTCGACGACATCGCCGGTGACGACCTTCGGACCCGTCTCGAACTGGATCGGGTACCAAGTATCGATGATCATCGTTGGGTTCGAAGCTGCCCGATTCACCGCCGAGGAAGTCGGTATCACCGCATTCGGACTCTTCCTGCAGAGCATTCCATGGAACATCTACTGTTTCCTAGCGTTCTTTATGGTCGGATTCATTTCGATTACGCAGCGATTCTACGGGCCGATGCTGAACGCGGAGTGGCGGGCGCGCAAAGAAAAGAAAACTCGACGGGACGACGCGACGCCGCTCTCGGACATCACGACCGACGTCGGTGAGCCGAGCGAGAAGAACCCGACGCTGATCAATTTCTTCGCACCGATTCTGTCGCTGCTGGTCGTCGGACTCGTCTCGATGTGGTGGCTCGGTGGCGGCCACCAGTCCGGTGTCGATATCGCGACTGCGTTCCAGGAAACCGATGTCGCACTCGGTCTCCTATACGGTTCGTTCGCGTTCATGGCCGTCGGCATGCTCGGTGCCGTCGGATTCGGAACCATGGACCTCGAGGAAGCGAGCGATACCGTGATTAGCGGATTCAAGACGATGATGATCGCGGCTGCGATCATCGTCCTCGCGTGGAGTATCGGTCACGCCGCTGAGCAGGTCGGAACCGCCCAGTATATCGTTGACGTCATGGTCGACAGTAGCATCCCCGGCTCGTTCCTACCGCTGCTGATCTTCCTTGCGGCGATGTTCATCGCGTTTACGACGGGAACGTCGTGGGGGACCATGGCTATTCTGACCCCGCTCGCGATTCCGCTTGGCTACGAAATGTCCGGACTGTCGATCCTGCCGGTTCTCATGGGAGTGCTGTTCGGCGGCGCGATCTGGGGCGATCACGTCTCACCGATCAGCGATACGACCGTCATGTCGTCGATCTTCGCCGGTTCGGACCACATCGATCACGTGACGACACAGATTCCGTTCGCGATGACCGCAGCCGGCGTGACGGTCCTCATGTTGCTCCTGTACGCAGTCGGTGTGACGTCGCCGCTGGTGTTGCTCCCGCTAGCAGTCGTCCTCACTGCGGGCGCTGTCATCGCACTGAACAAGTTCGATGCTCGCCGCAAGAATCTGCCCGAAGTCATGCCGACGACCGACGCCATCGACAACGGTGAAATCGACGTCGATGCGATCGAGAACGGAAGCAAAACCGACGGAACCCGGATCAACGGACGGTACAGTTTCGTCGAATCGATTCCGCTGACCGCAGTCGGGATCGTTATCGCCTATCTCTGCCTGGTATTCGGGTTTATGACCCTCGGCTTCTAGGCGAGGATCGGGACTTCCGTCGCAGCGTTTTTGGTGACGAAAGTGTATCCGGCTACGCATCGTCCGGGTACCAGAGACAGCACGACCGATTCGTCGAGATATTCTCCGTGCGGTAACCGGCAGGGTTCTCTTACCGAGCGGGGATCGTCGTGACCAATGTCAATCATAACCGATATAGGTTTTGTTCGGGCAGTACGACGTATGTCGACTGTGTACGTCATTGCTACCGGCGGCACGATCGTGAGTACCTCGAGCGACACCGGGACGGTCCCGACCGAGTCAGTACAGGAGTTAGTGCAGGCCTATCCGGAGACGTTCGAACACGTCGAGATCGAACTGGAGCAACTCACGCAAGCCCCGAGTTCGGAGTTGACAATCGACGATCTCGTGACACTGAGTGATCGTGTGCGAGCCGTTGCCGACGATATCGATGGAGTCGTCGTCCTCCACGGAACCGATACGATCGAAGAGACCGCGTACTACCTCGATCTCGTACTCGACGTCGACGTCCCAGTCGTCCTCACTGGCGCACAACGACCGTACGATAGTCGTAGTCCCGACGGGCCGGCGAACATTCACGGGGCCCTCGCGGCAGCGAGTCACGATCACGTTCGGACGGGTGCCTACGTCTTCTTCAACGATCGTCTTCACGCAGCGCGACCAGTAACGAAAGAACATAGCAGCAATCCCGACGCGTACGGTTCGGGCAACTACGGACCGGTCGCCGATCGGACACCGAACGGTCTTTGGTTCTACCGGCGACCCGAGAGTCTATCGGTGACGCTCCCCACACGAGATATCACGGCGACCGTCGAGGTCGTACCGACGTCGACGGACACCGACGGAAGACAGATCAGTCACGCCATCGATCGCGGCGTCGATGGAATCGTCGTCGACGCGCTCGGACTCGGAAATGTTCCCGCAAACGTTGCAGATGCCATCGGTGACGCCGTTGACAACGACGTTGTCGTCGTTATTGCGACGCGGTGTCGCAACGGTGTCGTCTCGCCAGTGTACGGGTCCAAAGGCGGTGGCGCAGCTCTCGAGGAAGAGGGCGTGCTGTTCGCATCGAACCTTCCCGCCCACAAGGCCCGAATCAAACTCCTGGTCGCTCTGTCACAGCAATCAGACGAGACGGTTGGAGAGGCGTTTGATGCCAGCCAAATCGACGGGCATGGGTATGCGTGACGGAAGTTTTCGAATAGTGAGATGCAGTTGTTTGCCAGAACGGATTCGTGTAGCCAATCGCTCCGCGGCGACGGGGTTCCGTGATACGGAGAGTGGAACCGGACCTGACTCGATACGTCGGTAATTCGGCGAAATACGCAGCAGACTGCCTCTCGAACATCGAAGCAGTGTCCAGTTGACAGGGATACCGGTCGATATCAGAACGACGTCGAAAACCGCTCACTGTTTCGTACATTCCGGATCCGGTCACCTCTCTTTGTAGCGTACGAACTGTGGCTGTTATCGGGCGCCAATTGATCGCGCGTCAGCAAAGGGTCCGAACAGAGCCTGTAAAACCGAAAGCACGTGTACGGAGACAGATAACGGCCGGTGACCGGCGACCCAAGGCGAACGCCGGCAAACCCGACCGCCAGTGGCAACGAACGCATTCGATGGTCGTCGATGAACTAAGCTGTAATCTATTCATAATACATATGGTTCAGACATGTCATCGGAGATAACTCGAGGCGACCGAGGGCCCGACTCACGCGACGGGACGAACGCCTCGTGGCGAAACGACCGTTCGAGGCGCTATCGTCGGACTATCGATCACCTCGAGTTGAAACGGTCTCGAATCGTCGACCGAGTCACTGTGGACCGCCCGGAGTACAGTACGGCTGCAGACCGGCAGTTGTTGGCGAACGCGGCCAGCTAAGGGAGTATACTACGTTCGATGGATGGCCCGACGTATTGACTGCATAATCAAAGAAATAATATAGTATCTCTTTTTGGCCATCATACTGATATTATTGACATCGCCAGAAGTCGTCCACAGGAAGGCGTCGGCAGCCGGCCGCTGGGGAGTGATAGGAACGCTTTTGATCGCAACTCGTCTGTGGATTCGCACATGCAAATCGCAGTTCTCGGAGCCGGGAGTATGGGACACGGCATCGCGCAGGTCTCCGCGACGGCGGGCCACGACGTGGTCCTCCGTGACGTCGAGGACGACCTCGTCGAGGACGGCCTCGAGGGGATCCGGGAGAACCTTCAGGGCGGCGTCGACCGGGACAAGCTTACCGAAGACGAGATGGCGGCGGCCTTAGAGCGCATCGAGGGGACGACCGACCTCGAGGCGGCGGTCGCGGACGCCGACTTGGTCATCGAGGCGGTACCGGAGGACATGGACCTCAAACAGCAGGTGTTCTCGGCCGTCGAGGACGCGACCGGCGAGGACACGGTCATCGCGTCGAACACCTCCTCGCTGTCGGTGACCGAGATGGCAAGCGCCCTCGAGAACCCGGAACGGGCCGTCGGCCTGCACTTTTTCAACCCGCCGCATATCATGGATCTCGTCGAGATCATTATCGCCGAGCAGACCGACGAGCGAACCGAGGAGTTCGCGATCGACTACGTCCGGGACATCGAGAAGGAGGACGTGGTCGTCCGGGACACGGCCGGTTTCGCCACCTCGCGGCTGGGACTGGCGCTGGGGCTCGAGGCGATCCGGATGGTCGAACAGGGCGTCGCCAGCCCGGCGGACATCGACGAGGGGATGGAGATCGGCTACGGCCATCCGATGGGCCCGATCGAGCTGACCGACCACGTCGGACTGGACGTCCGCCTGCACATCGCCGAATACCTCCGCGAGGAACTCGGCGAGCGGTTCAAGCCACCGCAGTCGCTGCGCCGGAAGGTTCGGGCCGGCAAGCTCGGCAAGAAGACCGGCGAGGGCTACTACGTCTGGGAGGACGGCGAACGCGTCGGCACGAGCGGTGACTGGGACGAGTAACGGCGACATGACGGCCGTGGTGTAACAGCCGCAGTCGTCGCCGCTCGAGCGCGCACAACCCCCAACTAGTTAGGCAGATCGTTTGTTGCGGCGTCCCCCATAGAAGCGGATACCGTCCGCGAGATCGGACGGCGGCCCCGGGGGCGCACGTGGGAAAACGACGGGGCCACTTTTCGCTCGGTCACCACTCCCAGCACCTCGCCCCCACGTGCGGGCCGGACGGTTCGAGAGCGGCCGTCCGGTCGCTTCCCATTGACTCGTGAGTGACCGGACGCCAGCGAGCCCCAGTACTGTCGGCAATGCGGGCGCTTTTAGCCGCGCCTGTGGAAGGATAACGCATGTCCCTCGAGCCGAGCGCTGACCCGGCCGCCGACCGGCGCGCGAACTACGACTACCGGAGCGACGACGTCGACCGCCCGGCGCTGGTCGCGGACCTCGAGGCCGTCGTCGACTGCGAAGTGCGGGGCGACTCCTACTCCCGGCAGCTGTACGCGACCGACGCGAGCGCCTACGAGCTGACGCCGATCGCCGTCGCCTTCCCGGAGTCGACGGCCGACGTCGCGGGGATCCTCGAGTACTGTGCGGCGCGGGAGATCCCGGTCCTCCCGCGGGGCGGGGGAACGAGCCTCGCCGGACAGACGGTCAACCGGGCCGTCGTCCTCGATTTCACCCGGCACATGGACGGGATCCGCGAGATCGATCCCGAGGGCCGGACCGCGACGGTCCGGCCAGGGACGATCCTCGGGACGCTGAACGAAGCCCTCGAGCCACACGATCTCAAGTTCGCCCCCGATCCGGCGTGGGGCGACAAGAGCGCGATCGGCGGCGCGATCGGGAACAACTCGACGGGCGCTCACTCGCTGCAATACGGCAAGACCGATGCCTACATCGAAGCGGTCGAGGCCGTCCTCGCGGACGGCACCGTGACGCGCTTTGGCGAGAGTACTCGCGAGGAGATCGGCGAGCGGGCCGACCCCGACGGCGACCTCGAGGCCCGGATCTACGCCGAAGTCGAGCGGATCCTCGAGGAGGACGCGGACCGCATCGCGGACACCTACCCCGACCTCAAGCGCAACGTCTCGGGGTACAATCTGGACCGGCTCGTCGCCGAGGCCCGCGGCGAGACGTTGCCGGGCGGCGAGGACACCGGCGAGCCGGGCACTGTCAACCTCGCGCGGCTACTGGCCGGCAGCGAGGGCACGCTGGCGATCATCACCGAGGCGACGGTCTCGCTCGAGCCGGTCCCCGAGACGAAGGCCGTCTCCCTGCTTTGCTACCGTGACCTCCACGAGGCGATGGAAGACGTCGAGCCGATCCTCGCACACGATCCCGCGGCGGTCGAGGTATTGGACGACGTGTTGCTCGATCTGGCCCGCGACACGGCGGAGTTCGGCCCCGTTACCGAGACCCTCCCCGAAGGGACCAACGCCGTGTTGCTCGTGGAGTTCTACGCCGCGGACGCCGACCACGGGAAAGCGCAGGTCGCGGGCCTGCTGGCCGACCGCGTCCCGTCGGCGACGCCGGCGGGGGAGCCGGCCGACGACGCACCGAGAAGCGATACCGAAACCCCCGCTCTCGCAGCGCTCGAGGCCTACGACGCACCCGAGCGCGCCAAGCTGTGGAAGCTCCGGAAGTCCGGCCTCCCGATCCTGCTCTCGCGGACCACCGACGCGAAGCACATCTCGTTTATCGAGGACACGGCGATCCCGCCCGCGAACCTCCCGGAGTTCGTCGAGCGCTTCGAGGCGATCCTCGAGGCCCACGACACCTACGCGAGCTTCTACGCCCACGCCGGGCCCGGCGTGCTTCACGTCCGGCCACTGGTGAACACGAAGACCGAGATCGGCCTCGAGCAACTCCACGGCATCGCGGACGACGTGACGGACCTCGTGGTCGAACTCGGGGGATCGGTCTCGGGCGAACACGGCGACGGCCGCGCCCGTACCCAGTGGAATCGCAAGCGCTACGGCGACGACCTCTGGGAGACCTTTCAGGACCTCAAGACGGCGTTCGATCCCGATTGGATCCTGAACCCGGGACAGGTCGTCTTCCGCGAGGCGGAACCGACCGACCTCCGGGAGAACCTGCGGTTCGATCCCGACTACGAGTTCGACGCCGGCTTCGAGCCGACACTCGAGTGGGACACCGACAACGGGATGCAGGGGATGGTCGAACTCTGTCACGGCTGTGGCGGCTGTCGGGGCGAGCAGTCGACGACCGGCGGCGTGATGTGTCCGACCTACCGCGCGAGCCACGAGGAGATCACGGCCACCCGCGGTCGGGCCAACGCGCTCCGGGGGGCGATGAGCGGCGATCTCGATCCGGACGAGGCGGTCTCCGACGAGTTCGTCGAGGAGGTGATGCACCTCTGTATCGGCTGCAAGGGCTGTGCCATCGACTGCCCCAGCGAGGTCGACATGGCGAAGCTCAAGGCCGAAGTCACCCACGAGTACCACGAGCGAAACGGCGCGACGCTGCGCGATCGACTCTTCGCCAACGTCGGGACCCTCTCGAAGTGGGGGAGCCGGCTCGCGCCGCTGTCGAACGTCCTCCCGAAACTGCCGGGCGCTCGGACGGCCCTCGAGGCCGTCGTCGGGATCGATTCGGACCGGCCGCTGCCGACGTTCCGCGCGAAGACGTTCCGGGACTGGTTCCACGAGCGAGGCGGCGAAGCCGCCTCGAAAAAGCGAGCGTCGAAGGCGCGAGCAGAGCGCGGAGGGTGCCGCGCGAGCGAGGCCGAGGCCACCCGTAGAGCCGTCCTCTACCCCGACACCTACACCAACTACAGCCACCCCGAGGCCGGGAAGGCAGCCGTCCGCGTCCTCGAGGCCGCGGGCGTTCACGTCGCGGTCCCGGACGACCTCGGCGACACCGGCCGGCCCGCGTTCTCGAAGGGGTTCCTCGAGAAAGCCAGAGAGACGGCCCGGGAGAACGTCACTGCGCTCGCGCCGCGAGTCGCCGACGGCTGGGACGTTGTCGTCATCGAGCCCTCCGACGCGGTCATGTTCCAGTCCGATTACCTCGACCTGCTCGGCTCGGACGCCACCGAGCGGCTGGCGGGGGGTACGTACGGCGTCTGCGAGTACCTCGACACCTTCCGACTGGACGAGGGGATCGCCTTCGACGAGCGAGCGGCCACCGACGACTTGGTCTATCACGGCCACTGCCACCAGCAGTCGGTCGCGAAAGACCACCACGCCGTCGGCATCCTTCGCCGAGCGGGCTACGCCGTCGATCCGCTCGATTCGGGCTGTTGCGGGATGGCCGGCAGTTTCGGCTACGAGTCCGAACACGCCTCGATGAGCGACGCCATCGCCGAGATCCTCTACGAGCAGGTCGAGGACAGTCCCGGGGGCCGGGTCGTCGCTCCCGGCGCGTCCTGTCGCACGCAACTCGAGAACCGGCCGGACGCCACCGAGGAACCGCCGACGCCGATCGAAGTCGTCGCCGAGGCGCTCGAGTGAGACGGTCCGCCGGAACGACTTCGAAGTCCGTATTCCGAAGCGGCCGATCAGTCGTCGGTTGCGGGCGCTCGGGCGAAGTTCTCGAGGGCGTGGTCGCCCAGCAAGAGGACGACGGCGGCCCCGACGAGATTGAAGACGAGATCCAGCGCGGTATCACGTTTGCCGTAGGTGACCAGTACCGGTTCGAGACCGAGCCGGTTCGCGGTCGCATGGATGACGTACTCGAGGAGTTCCCAGCAGCAGCCGGCGACGGCGACGGCGGCGACGACGCGCGGGGAGGGATCGTCACCGCGGCGACGGGCGGCCGCGAAGGCGGCGCTGCCCACGAGCGTCGACGAGTAGGCGTGAGTCAGGTGGTCCCACCACCAGACGTCGTCGTAGGGGCCGAGCATGCCGATGGCGTGGGTAAGCATCGCACCGTCGACGTACGCGCGTTGCCACGGGCGAAACTCGAGCCCGAAGACGCGTTCGACGACGTCGGGAGTGTAGGTCGCCGCGAACGCGACGATGGCGTTGACGACCGCACCCGGATCGCGTTGGCGTACGCCCGCGACGAGGACGGCGACGAGTGCCGCTCGGACGCCGCGTTCGGCCGTCCGTTCTCCGTTCATTGCGGAATCGGTTGGAGCGCTGACTGATAAAAATACCGTTCAGTCGTGCCGACCCGTCACAGATACCGCGCGGGGACGTAAGGGCGAACCGCCGCCGGGAGCAACGGAACGAGTCGCTCGGCGACGGTCGCGAGCGGCTTGCGCAACAGGACGTAGACGGCCGACACCGCGACGAGGCCGACTGCGAGAGCAGTCACGGGGCCGTCGCCGAGCATGACGAGCGGCACCGCAACGACCCCGGCGACGAAGAGGTCCTCGGGAGCGCCGTCGTATCGGACCCACCGTCGCGGGCGAACCCAGCGACCGTGATAGTGGCTGTAGACCGCCCGCTCGGAGGTCCCCTGCCAGGGCCGCAACTCGAGGCCGCTCCCGGCCGCGTCGGCGACGGCGTGAAGCGCCGCGGCCGCGAGACCGACGGCGATCGCGACCGTCACGGTCGTGGGGACGAGCGCCGCGATGACGACCGCCGGCACCGTCGCGATCGAGCCGTACACGGGGTAATGAAGCGTCTTCCGATGGCCGGTGTAGAGGTCGAGATCGGGAACCACCCCACCGACCAGTCCCGCGAGGAACGCGGCCGGCGCGAGGTCCGGAGCGACCGCTAGCAGGGGCAACGCCAGGAGCAGTCCCAGCAGCGCGTGGGTCGTCGCCATCATTGTGTCCCCTCGTAAGCGACGAGAAGGGAAATACGTTTCCCGCCTCCCGACTTGCTCGAGTAGCGGCGTCGACACCGACGAGAGCGGTCGTCCCGGCTACGTACCGAGCAGGGCGTCGTAGCGCGCGCCGGTCTGTTTCAGCGTCTCGGTGGAGTAGAGTCGTTCGTGGTCGACGGGGAGGTAATCGGCGGCGAGTTCGTCGATCTTCTCGTCGACCGCGTCGGGATCGCGGCCGTGGATCATCGTGAACAGGTTGTACGGCCAGTCCTGCTCGGGCCGGCGGGGCCGATGATAGCAGAGGGTGACGTAGGGCAACCCGCCAGCCCGCTCGCCCCACGCATCGAGGTCCTCGTCTGGAACGTCCCAGACGACCATGCAGTTGGCGTCGAAGCCCGTGGCGACGTGGTTGATCACGCAGCCGATCCGCTTGATACAGCCGGTCGCGAGCAGGCGTTCGACGGCCGCGAGGACGTCCTCGACGGCGGCGTCGAGTTCCGCGGCGATGTCCCGGTACGGCGTCGCCGAGAGGGGGAAGCCGTCCTGAATCTCGAGCAGGAGGTCGGCCTCGAGCGCGGAGAGATCGCCCGTCGCCGCCTCGCTGATCCGGGTCGCCGAGGAGTCGGTGCCGGCCTCGAGCGATTCGCGCGCAAAGCGGTCGGCGTTGACGACGGGGAACTCGAGGTCGATGTAGTAGTCGGTCAGCATCGGCAGGTTCAACACGTCACAGCCGGTTCGGGTCTCGATCTCGGCGAGGATCTCGTCGCGGGCCTCGCGGGAGCCGGCGGTGACGACGAACCACATGTTCCACTCGTGGTCGCGGGCGTAGTTGTGGTTGACCTGCCGGTACTCGTTGACGATCGCCGCGATCTCGTCGAAGCGGTCCGCGGGGGCCTGGATCGCGGCAAGCGTCGAAGAGCCGATCACGGGCGGGTTGAGGACGGCTCCGAACCGGCGGGCGATCCCCGCCTCTCGCAGGGCTCGAACGCGGTCGACCGCGGCGGACTCGTCGATCCCGAGGTCGGCACCGACGCGGTCGAACGGGCGTTCCTCGATCGGGAACCCGCTCTGATAGCCGTCGATCAGCGCCGCGTCCACGTCGTCGATGGCGTCGCGCCAGTTCCCCGACAGGGCACTCATTGGTCGTCCTAGGGAGAAGGGGACCGTATCGTTTTCGGGTCGTCTCGGCGGTCGGGAACGGCGGACGATCGCCGTGGCGCCGCGTCGCTCGAGCGACATCGAACCCGTCGTTTGACGGCCGTGGGAATCCCGGAAACGCGGGGTTTTTGCGGTGGCCGTCCGAAGCCTCGCCCATGGCGCAGGCATCCCAGGAGTTCGGCGATTGGCCGTTGAAACGCCTGATGACGGAGGTAGTCGGTTCCGGCCCCAAATCGGCCGACGACATGGACCGCGAGCAGGCCCGCGAGGCCTTCCAGCGGATCCTGGCCGGCGAGCCCGATCAGACCACCCTCGGCGCGTTCTGGCTGGCGAATCGCTGGAAGCGCAACAACTCCGAGGAGCTGGCGGCCTACACGGACGTCATGCGCGAGGAGTCGGTCGTGACCGCCGAGCCCGAGGCAGACCCGGTCGACTGCGGCGCGAACTACGACGGCAAGGACACCTCCGCCATCCTCGGCGTCGGTGCCGGCGTCGTCGCCGCCGCCGCGGGCACGCCGGTCGTCGTCCACTCCGGGGACCGTGTTCCCTCCCAGAAGGCGACCCCCTACAAACACGTCCTCGAGGAACTCGGCGTTCGGACCGAACTCGAGCCGGGCGAGAGCGCCGACATGGTCGACGAGACCGGCTTCGGCTTCTACTACCAGCCCGCGTTCAACCCCGTCATCGACGACCTCTTCGACCGTCGCGACGAGATGGGCGTCCGAACGTTCGTCAACACGATCGAGACCGTCGCCAACCCGGCGAACGCGGACGTCCACCTGGGGTCGTTCTACCACCTCGCGTTCGCGAAGAAGATGATCGACCTGGTCCGCGAGAGCGATCGGCTGGACTACTCGCGGGCCATCTTCTTCCAAGGAATGGAAGGCTACGACGATATCCGACCCGGCTACACCAAAGTCGCGGAGTGGGACGAGGGCGAGGACCTCGAGGACTACGAGATCGAGACCGCCGAGTACGGGATGGACATGGAACGCGAAGACCTCGCCGTCGACGACATCGCGGTCGATTCCGCGACGATCACCGCGGAGGTACTGTCCGGCGACCGCGAGGACCACTTCGCCGACGCCATCGCGCTCAACGGCGCGTTCCGGATGTACGCCCGCCAGGACGTCGAGAGCCTGGACGCGGGCCTCGAGCGGGCTCGTGACGTCATCGACGACGGCAGCGCACAGGCCGTCCTCGAGGACCTGCAGGCGTTCTGACCGAGCGCCGGTCCGCTCGCCGATCGATCGGTCCGATGGGAACGGGTTGCCGGGCCGACCTCTCGGCCGCGTTCGGAAAAGACGGATCGTCTCTCAGTTGTGCAATCGGATCGGAACGCGTATTCGGGTAACTCCGACACCCATCGTCCGAAAGACTAGTTTCAGTATGTTTTCAGCGACTACAAGCGCTCGAGCGGTCGCTCCCGGCGCGGACTCGATCCCGAAACCGACGGCGACGACAGCAGGATGGTACGTGCCGGCCAGTGACTGCGGTCGTCCGCCGGCCGGGGTGTGAAACGGGACACCTTTTTGATCGGTGGCCGTGACCGTCACCCATGGACGAATCACTCGAGACAGTCCTAGTGGAGTTCGACGAAGACAGCGGCGTCGGCACGCTGACGATGAACCGGCCGGACGCGCTGAACGCGCTGAGCGCCCAGCTCAGGGACGACATCGTCGCGGGCCTCGAACTGCTCGAGGAGCAAAACGAGGGTGCCGACGGCGTCGCCTTACGTGCCGTGGTCCTCGAGGGGGCCGGCGAGAAGGCCTTCTGTGCCGGCGCGGATATCGGCGGCTTCTCCGACGCGTCGGCCGGCGGCACCTCGGCCCGGAGCCACTACGATTTCATTCGGGACTTCCCCGCGCCGGTCATCGCGAAGATCGACGGCTACTGTCTGGGCGGCGGCTTAGAGACCGCGCTGGCCTGTGACTTCCGACTGGCCAGCGAGGGCAGTACGTTCGGCTTCCCCGAAGTGAACCTCGGTATCCTGCCGGGTGCCGGCGGCGTCCAGTACGTCACGAAGATCGCCGGCCCCGCCGTCGCGAAGGAACTCGCGATGACTGGCGAGCATATTTCCGCGGAACGGGCGGGCGAGGAAGGCATCGTCAACCACGTCTACGCCGACGACGAGTTCGAGGACGAAGTCGACGCGTTCGTCGACGATCTTGCCGGGCAGGCACCGCTTGCGATCCAGGCGATCAAGAAGTCCGCGGACATGGCAGTTCACAGCGGGCTCGAGGAAGGGCTGGCCTACGACAACCAGCTCTTTCAGGAACTGCTCAAGACCGAGGACCACGCGGAGGGCGCGGCGGCGTTTGCCGAGGACCGCGAGCCCGAGTTCGACGGGAAGTAACGGCGACGGACGAACGGACGGCGTTCCACTTCGGATTGAGTTCACGATCTGCAGTGGCGCGCGCTGTGTCGCGGTGAGGGCGAACGAACCGCGACACGACGTTGTGCGAGGGATGAGCGAGCGCCGAAGGGCGTGAGCGAATCGGCTGGGGAGGACGTGGAATCCCTAGTTGCCACGATAGCAGGACGTACTCGATTGTCAATTCTAACGACCGGTCATTATATATCTTCGACCGAGAGAGTGCGCTGCTATCGTGGCTACACGGAATAACCACACCCTCCCCAGCCGATTCGCTCGGTACACTCGCTCATCCCTCGCGCGGGGTCATCGATCGGCCGTCGCTACCGCTCCGACCGATCGACAGCGCACGCCACTGCAACCGGTTCGTCGATCTGGATAGGACCGAGTCCGTCCGGGACCGAAACCGATCGTCAGTCCCACTCCTCACCGATGCCGGTCAGCGAGAACGGGCCGACGGGGAGGTTGTAGCCGTCCTCGAGCGCCTTGTCGACCTGTTCCTCCGTGGCGATCCCCTCGTCGACGATCTTCTTGGCCTCCTCGCGCATCGCCGCGTGACAGCGGTTGGCGAGGAAGCCGTAGGAGCCGGGATCGTCGTCGATGGTGACCCGCGTCTTCCCGAGTTCGTCGACCAGTTCCTCGGCGCGCTCGACGACGGCTTCGTCAGTCTCCGGTGCCTGGACGATTTCGACCATGTCCATGACCGCGACCGGGTTGAAAAAGTGCGTCACCGCGACCCGAGAGGGGTCGGAGACGGCGTTGGCGATCGACGTGACGGCGAACCCGCTCGTGTTCGAGTACAGTGGTTGATCGTCCGTGACCTCGTCCAGATCGCGGAAGACCTGCCCCTTGATCGCCAGGTCTTCGGTAACCGCCTCGATCGTGAAGTCGGTCCCGTCGGTCGCCGCGTCGAGATCCGTCGTGAACGTCATCCGCTCAAGGACAGCGTCTTTCTCGTCCGCGGAGAGATACCCGCCCTCGACGGCGTCCTCGAGCCCGTAATTGCCCGAGATTACGCGTTCGCGAGCCTCGTCGGCCAACTCCTCGTTGATCTCGCGGACGGTCACGTCGTAGCCGTTCCGTGCGAGTACCTGTGCGATACCGGCGCCCATGATGCCGCCACCGACGACGGCAGCACTCTTTTGTGCCATGGCACCAACCTTCACGGGTACCGACTTAGTTCTTATCAACGTGCGTGGAGGCCGGTGTCGTTTGCCGGCTCGAGCCGCTCACCGACCCGCCGACGGGATCGCTGGCGCGACGCGACGCTGCGAGGCGGACGCGGTCCCGACACCGCCGACCGACGTTCAGCTGGTGTCAACGTCCAGAAGCTATTTTACCCGTGGTATGGTGGGGCATTACATGGCAATCGGAGAGTACCGCGACGAGCCGGCGGAGATGGACGACGTCGAGCGCGAGGTCGCCGCGGCGCAGTATCCCGAGGGCGGGCTGGTGGTCGGCCTCGGGCTCGGAATCGTCCTCCCGCTGGTTACGGCCCCGGCGCTGCTCGCTGTGACACCGTTTCTCGGTGGCGTCGTCGGGTTCGCCCTCGGTCGACGGGTCCGCGACGCCGCCGTCCGACGCCTGCGGGCCGATCGAACGACGGCAGAATGAGTGCCTCCGGCGACGCCGACGCGGCGACGCTGTCCTCGAGCATCGGGATCGTCGGCGTCCTCGCGCTGTTGGTCGGGAACGCGATCTCGGTGCCGATATTCGTCCTGCCGGGGCCGCTGGCGGGGACCGCGGGCCCGTCGCTCGTGGTGGCAATCCTCCTGGCGGCGATCCCGGCGTCGTTCGTCGTCCTCTACAACGCCCTGCTCGGGTCGGCGATGCCGGTCGCCGGCGGGCTGTACGTCTATATCTCCCGGCTCACCGCGCCGTACTGGGGGTTTCTGGTGCCGTTTACCATCCCGCTGGTCGCGTGGGCGTCACTGCTCATCACGGCGACCGGCTTCGCGGAGTACACCCGGATCTTCGTCGACGTGCCGTCGACGCCGCTGATCTACGTCCTGCTGGCGTTCGTCCTGCTCATCAATCTGATCGGGCTCAGGGTCGTCGCGCAGGTCCAGCTCGTCTTCTTCGCCGGCCTCGTGATCGCGCTCCTGACCTTTATCGTCCCCGGCGCGACCGCGGTCGACGCCGCCAACTACGCGCCGTTTTTCCCGGACTACGGCGCGTTCGGGCTCGCGGTCGTCGCCCTGTTCTACCCGTTCTTGGGCTTCGGACTGCTGATCGAACTGGGCGAGGAGATCGAGAACCCCGGCCGGACGATCCCGATAGTGCTCGGTCTGGGCATCGGGATCGTCGCCCTGTTTTACGTGGCGCTGATCGCCGTCCTCGTCGGCGTCGTTCCCTACACCGAACTGGGGGCCGAAGCCGATCTCGCGATGGCTGCCGCGCAATTTCTCCCGTGGTGGGGCGAGTACGTCGTCGCTGCCGGTGCCGTCTTCGCGGTCGTCACGACCGTGAACACGACGCTTTTGGTCTTCTCCCGGACGCTCATGCGCGCGAGCCGCGACGGCATCCTCCCGGCGTCGCTCGCCCGGATCCACCCGCGGTTCGAGACGCCCCACTACGCCGTTGCGCTGCTTGGCCTCCCGCCGTTCGTACTCGTGCCGATCGCGGACGAGATCGTGGGGCTCTCGGTGTTCATCGGCCTGGCCAGCCTCACCGCGTACTTCTTCTGTGCGATCGGGCTCTGGAACCTGCCCCGGGAGTTCCCCGCCCACTACGCCAACGCCCCGTTCCGACTCCGGCGATACCGGGGGCTCCTCCTCGCGGTCCTCGGCGGGGCCGTCGCGACCGGCGCGTTCTGGATCGTCACGCTGCTCCAGCGGCCGATCGTCGGCGTCGTCCTCGTGGGCTGGTTCGTCGTCGCCTACGGCTACTACCGCTACCGGCTCGCGAAGACCGACCGGGCCGAGACTTACCGGACGATGACCTCCCTCGACCGCCACGAGCGCGTCGAGGAGAGCGAGGCACACCACGCCTCGGGTGACGCGAGCGGGGATACCCCGCGAGCGGACGCCGGCGAGGGCGGCGACTGACCGCTCGAGCGGCGTCCGGGTACCCCGACGGACTCGATCCGCGTGACAGGGACTGCACATTTAATAGCCGCGACGAGTAGTATGTGGTATGGCAACTGAGTACACGCCAACCGAGATGATGGACCGGGAGTCCCGATCGAACCGCTACTACCGCAACGCGGTCGAGCGCCACTGGGACCCCGGCGAGATCGCCCTCGAGCGAGACGTCGAGAACCTGCTCGCGTTCATGGAGGAGACGGACGGCTACGACCGAGAGTCGTGGTATGGCACCCTCAACGGCATCGCGAAGTTCGGCGCGGGGGAAGACGCCGTCACCGAGGATCTCGCGCCGTTGGGGGCCGTCCTCGATAACATCGACGACCAGCTGTTCCTGACGACCCAACTGTATGAAGAGGCCAAGCACGCGGACTTCTTCGATCGCTACTGGCGAGAGGTCATCTGGACGGTCGAGGACGAACTGGGCTGGGAGCGATCGAACCCGCGCCACGAGCGGTGGTTCAACGACCCCTACATCGAGCTGTTCGACCGCAATCGGAAAGCGCAGTTCCGGCTGCTCGAGGAAGACACACCCGAAAACAGGGCGAAAGCGTACTGTCACTATCACCTCACGGTAGAGGGCATCCTTGCACAGACGGGCTATTACGGGATGCAGACCTCCTACGGCGGCGAGTTCGAGGGGCTGCCGCACCTGCCGGGGCTCGTCCAGGGCTTTACCAAGATCCGCAGCGACGAGGGCCGCCACGTCGGCTTCGGGATGAACCAGCTCAAGAAGCTCATCGCCGAGGGGGTCGACCCCCACCTCATCGAGGAGACCGTCGAGGAGCTGCTCCCGCTCGTCCAGGGGATCACCGAGGACGAGCGGTTCCAGCCCGACGACCCCGCGGATCGCCGCGGCCTCGAGTCCGGCGAACTGGCCGAGTACGCGATCGAGAAACACACCGACCGGATGCAACAGATCACCGACGCCGCGGCCGATATTCCGGACGTCGACGACCTGGTGGCACTCGAGGGCGACGACTGAGCGATCCGCGTCCGGTCGTGGCTGCGGGGCCACAGCCCTGACCGACCGCCGACAGTAGACTTTTGGGACCGGATCGAAACGTGGTACCATGCAGCTCGATTCCGTTCGAATACTCGACCTGTCGCGGCTCTTGCCGGGCCCGTACGCGACGCAACTGCTCGCCGACGCGGGTGCCGACGTGATCAAGGTCGAGGACACGGATGCGGGCGACTACGCCCGCTATACGCCGCCGACGACCGAGCGTGACGTCGGCGCGCTGTTCGACAGCGTCAACCGCGGCAAACGCAGCGTCGCGCTCGACCTGAAATCGGGGGGCGGCCGCGAGGCGTTTTATGACCTCGTCGCCGAGGCCGACGTCGTCTTCGAACAGTTCCGGCCCGGCGTCGCCGACCGGCTCGAGATCGACTACGAGACGCTCGTCGAGTACAACGAGGAACTGGTCTACTGCTCGCTGTCCGGCTACGGGGGGACCGGCCCGTACGCCCAGCGCGCGGGCCACGACCTCAACTACGTCGGGGTGGCCGGCTTACTCGATATGACCCGGGAGGACGAGGAAATGGCCCCGCAGCTCCCGGGCTATCAGATCGGCGACCTCGGCGGCGGGCTGTTCGCGGCGTTTTCGATCGTCGGCGGGCTCCTCTCGCGGGAACTGGGCAACGGCGGCGAGTACGTCGACGTGGCCATGACCGACGTGGTCGCCTCCTTCTCGCAGGCGATCAGTCACGAGGCGCTGACCGGCGACAATCCTCGACCGGGTGAAACGGCGCTTACTGGCCGGTTCCCCTGGTACGACGTCTACGAGACCGCCGACGGCCGCTATCTGACGCTGGCGGCCCTCGAGCCGAAGTTCTGGACGGCCTTCTGCGAGGAGGTCGGCCGCGAGGACCTGACGGACCTACACGGAACGGACGATCCGGCCGAACTCGAAGCCGTCCGCGAGGAACTCGAGACCCTGTTCGCGACCCGCACGCGGGACGACTGGCTCGACGAACTGAGCGACGAGACGATGACCGGGCCGGTCTGTACGCCCGCCGAGGCGCTCGAGCATCCGCAACTCGAGGCCCGCGGGCTGGTCGAACGGCCCGACGACGCGCCGCCGCGGGTCGGGTTCCCGGCGCTGGGGTCGAACGCCCCCGAGGGCCGCGACGAATCGGTCCCCGGCCACGGCGAGCATACGGACGAACTGCTCGCCGCCGCGGGATACGACGCGGACGAACGTGCCGCGCTTCGCGACCGCGGTGCGATCCGTTAATCGCCGCGTCGACGGCGCAACCGCCGTCTCGCCCCAAATCATAAGGTACTGGACAGAATAGTGGCGACGACCATGATGGGTGTCCAGTTAACACTTGACAAGGTACTCGAGCGGGCGGTCGACCTCTACCCCGATCGGGAACTGGTGACGAAACTGCCCGACGGGAGCGTCCATCGGTACACGTACGGCGACGCGTACGACCGGATCAATCAACTCGCGTCCGCGCTCGACGACCTCGGACTCGATCGGGGCGATCGGGTCGGCGTCGTCGCGACGAACCACTACCGCCACTACGAACTGTACTTCGGGCCGGCGTGTTCGGGACGGTCGATTCACATGTGCAACATGCGGCTGCCCGACCACCACTTCGTCCATACGATCGACGACGCCGAGGACCGGGTGATCTTCGTCGATCCCGGCCTCATCGAGAAGGTCGAAGCCAACGCCGACGACCTCGATACCGTCGAGCAGTACGTCGTCCTCGACGACGAGGTCCCCGATACCGACCTCGAGCCGGTGACCGACTACGAGTCGTTGCTCGAGGGCCAGCCGACCGACTACGAGTGGCCGGACATCGACGAGGACGCGGAGTACGGCATGTGTCACACCTCGGGGACGACGGGGCTGCCCAAGGGCGTCGCCTACTCCCACCGGGCGATGTACCTCCACAGCATCATGGGCGGCCACGTCGACGCCAACGGGATCGGCGAGCGCGACACGATTCTCCCCGTCGTGCCGATGTTCCACGCCAACGGCTGGGGGCTCCCCTACGGCGCGACGCTCGTGGGAGCAAAGCAGGTCTTTCCCTCGGTCCACACCGATCCCGAGACGATCGCCCGGCTGATCGACGAGGAGGGCGTGACCTTCTCCGCGGCCGTACCGACGATCTGGCTCGAGATGGCGGAGTTCTTGGACGAGAACCCCGAGGTCGACATCTCGAACATCGACCGGCTGACGGTCGGCGGGTCGGCGCCACCGGAGTCGCTCATCCGGAAGTACGACGAGGAGTACGACGCGCCGATCCTCCAGGGCTGGGGGATGACCGAGACTTCGCCGCTTGGCACGCTCAGTACGCTCCGGAAGGAGACGGCGGCACTGCCCAGCGACGAGCAATACGAGTACCGCGCGAAGGCCGGTATCCCCGTCCCGGGGATGCAGACCCGGGTGATCGACGACGACGGCGAGGAGGTCCCCGCCGACGGGGAGACGATGGGCGAACTGCAGGTCCGCAGCCCGTGGGTGACCGACGGCTACCACAATCGGCCCGAGGAGAACGAGCAGGCGTTTACCGACGACGGCTACCTGCGGACCGGCGACATCGCCACCCGCGACGAGATGGGGTACATCGACGTCGTCGACCGCGACAAGGACGTCATCAAGTCCGGCGGCGAGTGGATCTCCTCGGTCCAACTCGAGAACGAACTGATCGGCCACGAGGCCGTCAGCGAGGCGACGGTCATCGCCGTCGACCACGAGCGTTGGCAGGAACGGCCCATGGCGGTCGTCGTCCCGCGGGACGGCGCGACCGTCGACGCGGACGACCTCGAGGCCCACCTCGCCGAGACGTTCCCCTCGTGGTGGCTGCCCGATGTCTACGAGATCGTCGACGAGATTCCGAAGACCTCGACGGGCAAGTTCGACAAGAAGACGCTCCGAGACCAGTTCGACGTGGTCCTCGAGGCGGAAGACGACGAACAGGCACCACAGCAGTAAGCGACCTCACGAAATCTCATATGGTAGCAAACACCACAGACGGCGTGAGTTTCGACACCGACGACGAGACCGAACTGATCCTCGAGAGCATCGACGAGTTCATCCATCGGGAGGTCGAGCCGATCGTCGAGGAGTTGGGCGACACCTACACCAACCCCCGAAAGGGCCACCACGAGAACGGCCGGTGGACCGACGAGCTGCTCGAGGCCCGCGAGGAGATCCGGCGGAAGTCGGCCGAGGCGGGGTTCTACGCGATGAACCTGCCCGAGGACGCGGGCGGCGACGGCATCTCACCGGTCACCTGGTATCGGGCGAAGAAACACCTCGCGAGCCACGGCGGCGGCCTCGAGCGGTACGTCCTCGCCGGCCCCGAGGGACCGAAGCCACTGCTGTTACAGGCCGAGGGCGACCAACGCGAGAAATATCTCGAGCCCGTGGTCCGCGGCGAGAAGTCGACGGCGTTCGGCCAGACAGAGCCCGGCGTGGGGTCGGATTCGCCGAATATGGAGACCACCGCGGAGAGAGACGGCGACGAGTGGCTCATCAACGGGCGCAAGCAGTGGATCACCAACGCGCCCTACGCCGACTTCGTCCAACTGTTCGCCCGGACCACGCCACAGGACGAGGGCGGTCGCTACGGCGGTATCACCTGCTTCATCGTCGAGGAAGACGAGTACGAGATCGGGTCGTACAACAACGCCGTCGGCGCGGAGGGGTCACAGGCCGAAATCGTTCTCGACGGCGTTCGCGTCCCCGAGGACCGCGTCCTCGGCGAAGTCGACGAGGCCTTCTACGCCGCGATGGAGTTCCTCTCGCTCGGGCGACTCGAGCTGGGTGCCGAAGCCGTGGGGTACAGCGAGTACCTGCTCGAAGAGGCCGGCGAGTACGTCACCGAGCGCGAGGCCTTCGGCGAGCCGATCGGGAACTTCCAGCAGGTCTCCGCGAAGCTCGCGAAGGGGAAGGCGAAGACCTACGCGGCCGACGCGGCGGGACTGAAACTCGCCTGGAAGATGGCCCAGGACGAACGGACGATCATGGACTCGTCGGTGCTGAAGTGGTTCGCCACGAACGTCCTCTGGGAGGTCGCCGATGCGGCGGTGCAGGTCAACGGCGCGAACGGGCTGGCCGAGGAGAGCCCCTACATGGATCTGGTCCACCAGGCGCGGATCCTGCGGATCGTCGAGGGAACCGACGAGATCCAGCTCAACACGATCGCGAAGACGATGGGCATCACGGAGTAACTGCCTTCCACTGCTCCGCTCGAGGGGATGGCCCCGCTCGCTCGTTGGGGAGGGGGGTTCGCGTCCCAGCTCGCGGTCGCAACTGCGGTTCGCCGAGACGAACGCTTTTCACTCGGTACGGTTATGACTCGTATCATGGTAACAGGGCACACAGGCCGGACTGCCGCCGGGCTCGCGCGGGCGATCCGCGACGGCGAACTCTCGCCGACCGCGGTCGTCGACGCGGTCCTCGAGCGAATACACGAACGAAACGAGCGGACGAACGCCTTCGTGACGGTGACCGACGACCTCGCCCGCGAGATGGCCGCGGACGCGGAGCGGGCGATCGACGAGGGCGAGCCGCTCGGGCCGCTGCACGGTGTCCCCGTCGCGATCAAAGACCTCGACGACGTCGAAGGAGTCCGAACGACCACCGGCTCCCTGCTCTTCGAGGACCGCGTCGCCGAGTCGGACTCGCCGTTCGTCGCCCGGTTGAAGGCGGCGGGCGCGATCGTCGTCGGCAAGACCAACACGCCCGAGTTCGGGCTCGGGACGACCACCGACAACCGCGTCGCCGGGCCGACCGGGACGCCGTTCGATCCCGACCGCGTCTCGGGGGGCTCCTCCGGCGGGGCCGGCGCGGCGCTTGCCGACCGGCTCGTCCCGCTCGCACCCGGCTCCGACGCCGGCGGCTCGGTTCGCGTTCCGGCGAGTTTCTGTGGCGTCTACGGGCTCAAGCCCACGCAGGGCGTGATCCCAAACGTCAGTCGACCGAACGGGTTCGCGAGCCACACTCCCTTCTCCACGCACGGGCCGCTGGCCCGAACCGTCGAGGACGCGGCGCTCTCGCTGGACGTAATGGCGGGATCCCACCCGCGGGACCCGTTCTCGGTCCCGAAGGGGGACGAGTACCGCGACGCCGTCGACCGGCCGATCGACGAGATGGAGATCGCCTTCAGTCCCGATATGGGGGTCTATCCCGTCGATCCCGCCGTCCGCGAGGTCCTCGAGGACGCCGTCTCGGCGCTCGAGCGCGCCGGCGCGACGGTCGATCGGGTCGATCCGGACCTGGGACACGACAACGAGGAGATACTGGAGGCCTATTACACCATGGCGACCGTGCGGTGGGGGTCGCTGCTCGAGAACCTCCGGGCGGAGGGGTTCGACCCGCTCGGCGAGGACCGCGACCGCCTGCGGCCGTATCTCGTCGAACTGATCGTCGACGCCGAGGAGCCGACGACGCGGGAGTACAAGCGCGCTGACGTGGTCCGGACCCACGTTCTCGACGGGCTGGTCGACCTGTTCGCGGAGTACGACCTCCTCGTGACGGCGACGGCGGGAACGACGCCGTTCCCCCACGACCAAGAACCGGAAGAGATCGACGGCGTCGAGATCGAACCGTATCGGGGCTGGGTCCTCACCCAGCCGTTCAACCTCACCGGCCAGCCGGCGGCCTCGGTCCCGGCCGGCCTCGTCGACGGGCTCCCCGTCGGGATGCAAATCGCGGGGCAGCGACACGACGACGACGCGGTCATCGCGGCCAGCGCCGCCGTCGAACGACAGCGGCCGTGGCACGACGCGTATCCCGAGTAGGAGAGAACTGTCCGCAGTCGGTTCGTGGTCGCCGTCAGAAGCTAAAGAGGTCGATCCCACCCGTGACGCCGATCACCTGCCCGGTCACGTAGCTCGCCTGTTCCGAGCAGAGGTACGTGACCATATTGGCGACGTCCTCCTCGGTCCCGAGGTGGCGCATCGGCGTCGCGTCGGCGATGCGGGCGTAGTATTCGTCGACGTTCTCCCGGAGTTCGTCGGGATCCATGTCGGCCCAGTCGCCGACGACGATGTTTGGCGCGATGACGTTGGAGGTGACCCCCGACTGGGCCCCCTCGAGCGCCATCGTCCGGCCGACGCCGATCATGGCGGCCTTCGTCGCGGAGTAGGAAAACTGGCCGAAACCGCCGTACCAGCCGGCCATCGAGGACATGTTGACGATCCGGCCCCAGCCGCGTTCGCACATCCGCGGGAACAGCTCCTTGCTGATGTTGTAGGTGCCGGTGAGGTTGATCTCGATGTCGCGGTCCCAGACGTCGTCGTCGTAGTCGCCGACGCGCGAGCGGGCGTCGACCATCGCGGCGTTGTTCACGAGGACGTCTACGCCACCGAACGCGTCGCGGACCTCGGCCATCGAGTCGGCGACGTCCGCGCGGTCGGTCAGATCGCACTCGAGGGCCATCGCCTCGCCGCCCCCGGCGGTCTCGTTGATTGCCGCGGCGGTCTCCCCTGCGCCGTCGGCGTCCACGTCGAGGACGACGACGTCCGCGCCTTCCTCGGCGAGCAGTCGACAGTCTGCGCTTCCGATGCGTCCGGCCCCGCCGGTGACGACGGCGGTCCGGTCCTGTAGTCCGAAATCCATCGCCCGAGCGAATACTACACGATCTGATTTAATCGTTGTGGGGAGCTACCAACCGACACGCCGATCAGCGAACCTGAGTACCCCGAAAAGAGTCCAGCACGGTCGATCACGAATATATGCACAACTTCTATGACGGATCGCGGAATACTCAAGTCCACGTCATGAACTCCGCAGTCATCGTCGACGCCGTCCGGACACCGTTCGGGAAACGCGACGGGTCGTTCAGCGACACGCACCCGCAGGACCTGGCCGCCGAACCGCTCGAGGCTCTGCGCGAGCGCAACGGGTTCGAGCCGGAGACGATCGAGGACGTCATCTACGGCTGTGTCACGCCCGTCGACGAACAGGGGCTGAACATCGGGCGGCTCGCGCCGATGGTCGCCGGCTGGGGCGACGTCGTCCCCGGCGTCCAGTTGAACCGGATGTGTGGCTCCGGCCAGCAGGCCGCGAACTTCGCCGCCGCGAACGTCATGGCCGGCCAGCACGATGTCCTCATCGCCGGCGGGGTCGAACACATGACCCGCGTGCCGATGGGGTCGGACGGCGACGCGCCGACCGACACGTATTTCGAGTACTTCGACGAGCTGACCACGCAGGGCGAAGGGGCCGAACGCATCGCCGAGAACTACGGCCTCACGCGCTCGGAACTCGACGAGATCGCCGCCGACTCCCAACGGCGCTGGAAGCGGGCCTGGGACGAGGGCCGCTACGACGACCAGATCACGCCCGTCGAGACCGAACTCGACGGCGAGGAGATCGTCGTCGAACAGGACGAACACCCGCGGCCGGGCACGGACGAGGAAACGCTCGCCGAACTCCCGCTGTCGTTCCGCGAAGAAGGCGAGGGCGTTCACCACCCCGGCAACTCCTCGGGGATCGTCGACGGCTCCTGTGCGCTGTTGATCACCAGCGAGGCGGCCGCCGAAGAACACGGCTGGGAGCCGATGGCCCGCATCGTCCAGACCGAGGTCGTCGGCGTCGACCCCGTCACGATGCTTCGCGGCCCCATCCCGGCGACCGAGAACGTCCTCGAGAAAGCCGACATGGGCGTCGGCGATATCGATCTCTTCGAGGTCAACGAGGCCTTCGCCTCGGTCGTCGCGGCCTGGCTCGAGGAGACCGGCGCGTCCTGGGAGGACGTCAACGTCAACGGCGGGGCGATCGCCCACGGTCACCCGCTGGGCGCGACCGGCGCGATGTTGCTGACCAAACTGGCCCACGAACTCGAGCGCACCGGCCAGGACACCGCGCTTTCGACGATGTGTATCGGCTTCGGCCAGGGCGTCGCGACGATCCTCGAACGGGTCTGAGCGGACGACCGCCGTCGGGAGCCGACTGGAAGCGGGCATCGCTTCGGAACGCGTAGTCGATTCGCCACCCGTTCGTTGCCAATGTATGCGTTTCCTTACCTATAGCTTTACAATGCTGTATGCGGTTATGGGTGATATGGAGTACCACGACTCCGAGAAAGCAAAAGAGGTTGCGGGCCGCGTAGCGGACTTCATGGACGAAGTCGTCATTCCACGCGAGCGAGAGGCACTCGCGACGGGTGAGACGATCTCCATGGACGAGATCCACGAGATGTGGGAGATGGCCAAGGAGCGCGACCTGTTCGCGCCCCAGGTCCCCGAGGAGTACGGCGGGCAGGGACTGGACTTCAGCGACATGCTGCCGTCGTTCGAGCAGGTCGGCCGCTCGCTGATCGGCGCGATCGCGATCCGGGCCAACGCGCCCCAGGAAGGGAACATGCACACCCTCGAGATGGTCGGCACGGACGAGCAGAAAGAGGAGTACCTGCGCCCGCTCGTCCAGGGCGAGATCTCCACTGCCTTCGCGATGACCGAGCCCAAGGTGGGTGCCGGCTCGGACCCGAAGATGCTCCAGAGTACCGCCGTCAAGGACGGCGACGAGTGGGTCATCAACGGCCACAAGTGGTGGACCTCCGACGGGCTGGGTGCGGACTACTATCTGACGATGGTCCGGACCGATCTGGACGCCCATCCCTACGAGGGTGCCTCGATCATTCTCGTGCCGCGTGACGCCGACGGCGTCGAGGTCGTCCGCAACGTCGATCACCTGGGCGGCCACGGGATCACCGAGCGCGAGGGCGGGCACGCCGAGATGAAGTTCGACAACGTCCGCGTCCCCGTCGAGAACACCCTCGGCGAGGAAGGCGACGGGTTCCGCATCGCCCAGATGCGCCTCGGCGGCGGTCGGCTCACCCACTGTATGCGCTACTCCGGAATGGCTCAGCGCTCGCTCGAGATCGCGAAGGCCTACCTTCAGGAACGGGAGGCCTTCGGCTCGAAACTCGAGGACAAGCAGGCGCTGCGCCACCGCATCGCCGACGCCGAAACCCGCCTGCACGCCGCGCGAACCATGGTTCGCCACGCCGCGCGGGAACTCGATCGCAGCGACGCGCGCATCGAGGTCGCGATGTCGAAGATGTTCACCGCGAACGTCACCAACGATACGATCGACCTCGCGCTGCAGTGTTGTGGCGGCAACGGGATCGGGAAGGACATCCCGATCGCACACTTCTACGAGAACGTCCGCGCGTTCCGTATCGTCGACGGGGCCGACGAAGTCCACCGTCGCTCGATCGCCCGCTGGGCGTTCGAGGACGTCGACGAGACCGAGATCGAGAACACCCTCCAGTTCGACGAAGAGCTGCGAAACGACGAACTCAAGGAGTAACGCTCGCCTCGAGTCCCCGGCCTCGCCGCCGGGTTCCACGTGCCCCATCGTCGCCGACTCGACGGCTGTCGCCGTCGGCCGGTTTTGTCGGGGCAGATTGCCATTGCCGAGCCGCTGGCCTGTCTGCCCGTGTAACCCCGTCGGCGAAATCGTGTCACCTGTACCCATAGATATTTACTTCTCGGTGGGAATAACGACACTATATGAGTGGAGATACCACATCACGCAAATCCGATAGCGCGGGGCTCGAGAACATCCGCAAGGCGTCGGATGCGGTCGAGAAGTCCACGGCGGGGATCGCCGTCGAGAAAACGATCGAACGCTGGCGGACGCTCGGTGCCATCGTCGTGCTGGCGATCACTAGCGTCTTGCTGTACCAGATCGACGGCTACCTTTCGATCGACTCGCAGGTGTTCGGCGGCATCACGCTCGCTCTTTTCGCCTACTTCCTCGTGACGCTGCGAACGGACATCCGGATGGAGTAACGCCGTCGGACGACGGCAGCTATTTCCCGTCCGCTACTGAATGACTCCCGCATGAACGCCGAGGCGGTCGCACCGTGATCGACTGGACGCTGGACGGGTTCCTCCCGACCCGGCGACAACCGGCCCCAAGAGTCGAAACTGCGGCCGACCGAGACGTGCTGCTCGCCCGCGTGGCGGCGGCGGCGATCGACCTGGTTCTCTGTTACGTCCTGCTCGAGTTCCCGCTGATCTACGCCGCGAGCGTGGTCCTCAGCGGGCCCTACGAGGCGCTGGGTGGATACGTCGTCTTCCTGTCGCTGGTCGCGCTCTTGCCGCTCTATGTTACCTACTCCTTCGTCTGTGAGTGGCGCTACGGGCGGACGCCGGGGAAAGTCAACCGCGGCCTGCTGGTCGTCATGGCCGACGGTCGCGAGTGTACGCTCCGGGCAAGCGCCGTCCGAAACCTCTGTCGGTACGTCGATCTACTCGGCGTCCCGCCGCTGGTACTCGGGCTCGTCTCGGCGCTGGTGGCCGACGGCCGACGCGTCGGGGATCTCGCCGCCGGCACGATCGTCGTTCGCTCGACGGCACCGGCGGATCTCGAGACGGCGGTCGCTGCCGACACGGAGACGAGCGCGGCCGCTCGAGCGAGCCGCGACGAAAAGAACTGACCG
The DNA here is from genome assembly GCF_031165565.1 of Natrinema thermotolerans. Lineage (NCBI taxonomy): Archaea > Methanobacteriati > Methanobacteriota > Halobacteria > Halobacteriales > Natrialbaceae > Natrinema > Natrinema thermotolerans. The sequence goes on from NZ_CP101873.1 coordinate 1,666,193, forward strand.
GAATCAGGCGATCCGTACGCCGGAGTCGTTGTCGTACAGCTGGATGTAGTCGTCCTCGAAGACGAGGCCGTACTCCCCACCGTTGCCCTCGAAGTCGGGATCGGTGACGACGACGATCTCGCCGAACTCGGTGTCGAAGAAGCTGTGGGTCGCATCGCCCAGCGGCTCGTCGAGCAGGTGCGTCGCCGGGATACCGGCGTCAGGATCGTCGCTGACCCGGATGTACTGTGGCCGGAGGCCGACGCGGACGTCCTCGCCGGCCCAGCCCTCGAGACCGTCGCGGGCGAGGGCGTACTCGTAGCCACCGACGTCGAGTTCGGCGGTCCCGTTGACCGCGCCGACGTTGCCCTCGAAGAACTGCGTCGACGGCTGGCCGATGAACTGGCTGACGAACTGCGAGGCCGGCTCGTCGTAGACCTCCTTCGGTGGAGCGACCTGTGCCAGTTCGCCGTCGTTGATCACGGCGACGCGGTCGGACATGGTCATCGCCTCCTCCTGGTCGTGGGTCACGTACAGCGTCGGACAGCCGATCTCGTCGGTCACCTTCTCGATGACCGGCCGCAGTTCGGCCTTGAGCTTCGCGTCCAGGTCCGACATCGGCTCGTCGAACAGGAAGATCTCCGGGTCCCGCACGAGCGATCGCCCGAGTGCGACGCGCTGTTGCTGGCCGCCCGAGAGATCCGCGGGCATCTTCTTTAACTGGTCCGTGATCTGGAGCAACTCGGCGGCCTCCTCGACGCGGGCCATGCGTTCCTCCCGGGAGAAGCCGGAGATCTTGAGCCCGTAGGCCATGTTCTCCTGAACGCTCATGTGGGGGTAGAGCGCGATGTCCTGGAACAGCAACGCGATGTTGCGTTCCTGAACCGGCTTCTGTGTTACGTCACGGTCGCCGAATTTGATCGTCCCGCTGGTCGGCTTGTTCAGCCCCGCGACACAGCGTAGGGTCGTGGTCTTGCCACAGCCCGAGGGGCCGACCAGCGTCACGAACTCGCCGTCCTCGATGGTGAGGTCGACGTCGTCGACGGCGACGATGCTGTTACCCGATTCGTTGTACACTTTCGTCAGGTTCCGGATCTCGATGTCTGGCATATGTTGGTATGTCTCGTGGTGTTAGTTGTAAAGGTGATGCACGCTCAGAGGGCTCTGACCTGGAACCCCTTCAGCAGGTAGCTCTGCATGAAGTAGGCAAACAGCAGCGGTGGCAGCGTCATGGCCAGCGAGATCGCCATCAGGTAGGCCTGCGGCAGGAACTGTGCCTGTCCCATCGCTCGGAGGATACCGGGCGCGAACGTCGTGGTATCGGTCTGGGGCAGGAGGATCTGCGCGAACGTGAAGTCGTTCCACGCGAGCGCGAAGGCAAACAGCGCCGCGGCGATGATCGCCGGTCGGCACTGCGGCACGACGACGTCACGAAAGCCCCGCCACCGCGACGCGCCGTCGACCCACGCGGCTTCCTCGTGGGCTTCCGGGATCGTCATGATGTACTTCCACATCAGCCAGACCGCGAAGGGCATCGAGATCGCCGAGAGGGCGATGATGAGCCCGAATCGGGTCCCGAGCAGGCCGATGTTCTGCCAGATCTGGTAGAGCGGGATCCCGATGACGATCGGGCTGAAGAGGTAGCCGATCAGGAGGATCCGCGCGAAGTTCTCCTTTTGCGGGAAGTCCAGTCGCGCGAGGCCGTAGCCGGCGATCAGCGAGACGAGGACGACCGTCACGATGGTCCCGATAGCCACCACGACCGTGTTGAACATGTAGGTGTACATCTCCGGTTCGGTCAGGACGTTGAAGTTGTCCAGCGTGAAGATGTCCGGCGTGGGGAAGACGGTGACTGTGTCTTCGACCGTCTCGTACTCGGTAAAGGCCAACTGGGTCATCCAGTAGATCGGCCAGGCACCGACGAGGACGATGATCGCGGTGCTGACGACTTTCAGTGATTCGATAACACGCGTCTCGCGGTCGTATGAGAGGCCGAAGACGCCTCCCGGTGGTTCGCTTTGGCTCATGTCGTCGTCTCAACCTCCTCGCTGGGGTTGAAGAGTTTGAAGTAGATGATCGCCGACGCTAGCAGGAACAGGAACATGACCACGGCGATCGCGTTGGCGAGGCCGTAGGCCTGGTCCGTGTACACGGTCTTGTAGGCCAGCACGGGCAGCGTCGTCGTGGCGTTACCGGGGCCACCCTCAGTGAGCTGCCAGATGATGTCGAACTTGTTGAACATGAAGACCGAACGGAGCAGGACGACGACCGTCACGATCCCCATGAGACGCGGCAGCGTGATGTCGCGGAACATCTGCCAGCGGTTCGCGCCACAGACCTTCGCCGCCTCGTAGAACCGATCGGGAATCGCGCGCAACTGTGCGAGCGTGAAGATGGTGACGAAGACGGCGAACTTCCAGGTCCCGACAAGGATCAGCAGCCGCATCGCCCAGTCGCGCGAGCCCAGCGGGGCCTCCCGTCCGCCCCATAGGCCGAGCCACTCAGCGCCGATCATCTGGAAGACGCCGCCGGCCGGATCGAACACCCGCAGCGCCACCAGCGAGACGATGATCGTCGGGATCAGGTAGGCCGTAAAGACCACCGCAGTGAGCAGTTTCTGTCCGCGGGTGATGCGGTTCAGCACCAGCGCCATCCAGAGCCCGACGGCGAGCTGGAGGAGGGTACTGCCGACCATGTAGACGATCCCCCGCCACAGCGAGCCCCAGAACGTGGAGATGTTCAGGACCTCCCGGTAGTTCGCGAGGCCGGCCCACTGCCACTCCGGATTGAGCGTGTGGATCTCGTGTAACGATGCCCAGAACGCGAACGCGACTGGCAACACCGCGATGAGCAAGTACAGGACGACGACCGGAAGCACGGTCCCGATTCCCGCGACCGTCTCCCGCTTTACCGGCAGGTCGTCCCACGGAATGTACGCCCTGCCAGGCCGTATCGATTCTCCGGTTTCACTGGCCATATCTAGATTTCCTCTGCGTGCATGTATGTTAATCTCACGGTTGGCTATAAACGATTCCCTCCGGCGCTCACACGGCCGAAAGAGGGTCGGCTGTCCGGCACCGATTATCCGAACGTGTCCTGTGCCTCTGCGAAGGCGTCCTCGAGTTCCCCGTACCCCCAGTCGTAGGCCTCCTGTGGCGTCATCGAGTCGGTGACCACTCGGTTGATCATCTCGCCGTAGAACCACTGCCGTTGCATGTACAGTGACACCGGCGAAGAGGTGTTTGCCGCATCGACGCTGCCGTAGTGGTTGCCCCAGATCTCGTCCTGGACGTACTGGAGTTTTTCGAGCAAGTGGCCGTGATTCTCGAAGATGTCCTGGTTCTGGAACGCGTCCGATTCCAGCACGTCGGAGTAGGTCGGCAGGAACCGACCGGGGTCCGTCTCGTAGAAGCTCACGGTGCGCTCCATGCTATCGGCGTAGAGCCACTCGAACCACTCCTTGGCGTCGCCCGGCCGCTCGGAGTTCGCGAAGATGTGGTAGCCGTCAGGGGCCGGCGAGGACAGCCAGTTCTCGCTCGGATCGACGCCGTCCTGCATCGGGTACGGGATGATCTCGGTGTTCTCGGCGACCGAACGCAGCCCGTCGCTGTCGTTGGCCTCGGCGGCCTGTGCGGTGACGCCGATCGGCCACGCGTTGAGGTGGTAACACTGGGCGTATTCACCCTGTACCCAGCTGCTGAGCGAGCTGGCCCAGCCGATATTGGTCGGATCCGGCGAGTACTGTGAGAGTTCGTCCACGTACTCCAGTACCTCGATTACCGTGTCTTCGGGCCACCAGATCTCGAGTTCGTCGCGGGCGTCCGGGTCCTTCCAACGGAGACCGATGCCGGAGATGCCCGCGCTCGCGAGCAGGACGAGCATTTCGTCTTGACTCTTGCCGGTCTTCGCCCCGGCTAGCCCGTAGCCGCGCATACCCTCGAGATCACCGCCGGCGTCGTCGATCACCTCGGCGTTCTCGAGGACGTCGCTGAACGTCTCGGGCTCGTCCAGTCCGAGTTCGTCGTAGACGTCCTGGCGGTACTGGAAGTTCGAGACGTAGACGCCGTGGGGGATCTGATAGATGTCGTCTCCCTCACCGAGGAATGCGCCGCCAGCATTCAGTTCCCCGTTTACCTCCTCGATCGACGAGACGACGTCGTTGACGGTCTCGAGCTGGTCCGTCTCCCAGATGTCGGCCACCTGGTCGAACGTAGACGTGTTCGCTTCCGGCGGATTGCCCGACTGAATCAGCTGTGAGAGCCGCGACTCCTGACTCCCGGACATCCCCGCTTCCTCGATGGAGACCGGGATGTCGGTCTCGTCCTCGAACTGGGGCTCGAGGTCGTCCCAGACCGATTGCCACGCGTCGTTGTAGTAGTCCGTCAGGAATTGGACGTCGTCGTCACCGCCACCGCCACCGAGACAACCGGCCATTGCCCCCGCGAGTCCTACACCTGCACCCGTAAGCACCCGTCGCCTGTTGATGGAATCCCGTGTCATTGGTTCACAATCACTCTTGTCCACTGCTAACATCCTGCTACTCCCATATAAACGTTCATGTTTTTTCCACCAGTTTACTCGGAGGATTCACCCGAAGCACCTCCGTTAGCCGTCCTGACGGAGAGTTATCATAATATCTCGTATAGGTATAAAACGTGGACGCGGACAGGTCACGGGGGCGGGCGGCCGACGGTCAGGCGGGGAAACACCCGGTCATGGCCGGTCATTGCGGGCCGACGGTTTCGGACACCCAGCCGGTCGCGCCGTCCGGCTTCGGGCCGTCCTCCTCGGGTATCTGGAGGTTCCCGTCCCCATCGCGGGCCCGGACGATCACCTCGTGGCGCCCGCCGGCCCCGTACTCGTGTCGCCACTGTCGCCAGACGTCGTCGCCGGGCAGGGGCTCGGAGAGGTCGGCCTCGGTCCACGTGTCGCCGCCGTCGGTCGACACCTCGACGGCCTCGATCCCCCTGGTGCCGGCGTAGGCGTGCCCGGCGACCTCGTACCGGCCGCCGTCGAAGCGATTGACCTGCCAGAGCTTGGCGACCGTCTCGACCGGCCCGGTGCCGTGCCAGCCGCGGTGTTCCCAGTAGCCCATGGTGTCCTCGTCCCGGACCTCAATCTCGGTCAACCACTTCACGTTGATCTCGCCCCAGTGGCCCGGCACGAGCGCGCGCAACGGTGCCCCGTGTGCCCGGGGCAGCGGCCGCCCGTTCATCCGATAGGCCAACAGCCCCGGCCACAGCGCATCGATCGGGAACTCGTTGTAGTAGTCGTCGGCACCGTGCAGGATGACACGATCGCCCGACGGCTCCGCTGCCTCGAGCAGGTCGGCGACGGGCACGCCGCTCCAGAGGGCGGTGTCCATCTGACGGCCGTTGAGTCGATCGCCGACACACCGCAGCGTGACGAAGCGGTCTTCCAGCGCCATCGCCTCGATGTCGGCGAAGTCGTACTCCTGCTCCTCGGCGACCGCCCCCGTGATCGAAAGCGACCACTCGTCGCGGTCGACGGCGGGGTCGACGTTGCCGATGTCGACCTGATAGAAGTCCGTACTGACGAGCGGCTCGAGGCCCTCGACTGCGAGCGATTGCTCTTTCGCGCGCGTCAGCGATTCCCGGACCGCGGGGCGGGCGTCCTCGGGGATCTCGAGGGGCGAGGGGAACGACTCCTCGCCGGTACCGTGGACGAAGACGGCGAGCGCGCTCACGCCGATCGCCGTCCCGAGGGAGCCGAGGACGCGTCGCCGCTCGAGCGAGCCGAGTGGGCGATCCGTACCGGCGGCGAGGACGGTCGCCACGGCGGCCACGAGCAGGACGATCCCCACGCCGGCGGCGGTGCCAAGCGCCGACGGCCGGGACCGCGTGAGTCCGAACGCGAGCGCCGACGGCAGGGCCTGCCCGAGGAGGACGCCGACGACGGCTTTCCCACGTCCCCGGTCCAGTAGCCCGGCGGCGGGACCGCGTCCCAGCAGGAGCGCCACCCCGGGGAGGGCGGCCAGTCCGAACGCGAGACAGGCCACCGCGATGGCCAGCAGAAACGCCAGCTGATGCCCGAGCGTCCCGAGTTGCGTGATCGCGAACGCGATGAGCGCGTCGGGGCTGAGCGCGACGACGAGCCGGTCGAACGGCGTCACGACGAACGCCGGCCGCCGGCCGACGGCCAGATACGACCCCGCGACGGCAGCCAGTCCCGCAGCGAGCGCCACCGCGACCGCGGGCAGCCACGGTCGCACCCGGACGACCGCACTCCGTACGCGTGAACCCACCATGGTAACATATAGCAATACTCCTGCCCGAACATGAAAGCTTCGCGCACGTGAGTAGGGACGGGCGGTTACGGGTCCGAGCCCCCGGCGTCGTCAGTCCGCTTTCACGCCCGCCCGCGAGACTTCGGGGTTGCGCAGCAGCGGCAGCGAGACGATCGTCAGGCAACTGAAGACGAGCGCCGCACAGAGGACGTAGGTCAGCTGGTAGCCGAACCAGAGGTCTACCGCGGGGATGGCGACAAGGGGGCCGAGACTGAGCCCGACGTCGCCCATCACCTGATAGACGCCGCCCATCCGGCCGAGTTCGTCGCCGGGGGTGAGATCGCCCATGATCGCCAGCAATGCGGGCGCGGCCGCCCCCATCCCCGCGCCGACGAGGACGATCGCCCCGAGCAGCGCCTCGATGGTGGGCACGTAGGCGATCACCAGAAAGCCCGCCCCCATCGCGAGAAACGCCGGCACCGTCAGCAGCGTCCGATCGCTGACCATGTCCGAGATCCAGCCGGTCACGATCGTCATGGATCCCGAGGTGATCACGCCCAGTCCCATCACGATCCCGCTGATGCCGGCCGCGCCCAGCGCCGACAGCTCGAGGCCGTAGTCGCTGGCGTAGCGGGCCAGCGTCGAGAGGATGATCCCGCCCCAGAGAAAGCGGACGGCGAAGTTGCCGTAGCCGATCAGGACGACGGTCGGGTTGGCCGCGAGCAGGGCGGGGACCTCCCGGAGCTTGGCGGCTCTGCCCCCGTCGGCACCGCCGTGGACGTCGGGCAGGACGAGCGTCGCGACGGTGCCGGCGACCAGCGCGAGGACGCCCGCCGTGAGAAAGGCGGTCTGCATGCTGGCCAGGTCGGTCAACAGGCCGCCGACGACGAGGCCGGTGGGAAAGCCCAGCGACTGCCCGCCGCGCATGTAGCCGACCCAGCGGCCGCGGTTGTCCGCCGTGGTGACGTAGGTGATCGTCGCGAACGCACCGATGAAGACGAAGGCGCTGCCGACCCCCCAGAACAGCCGCGCCAGCACGAAGACCAGCCCCGGCAGCGACACGTCCCCCAGCAGCGGCACCGTTCCGAGGTGGGTCGGGGGCGTGTGCAGGCCGACGACGTAGCCGAAGGGGGCAAGCGCCTGCGTGAACAGCCCGAAGATCATCGGCGTCCGCGCGCCGTACTGGTCGATGATCGTCCCGGCGGGCGTGTTCATGAACAGCCGCCCGATCCGGTTGGCCGAGAGGATCACGCTCAGCATGACCGCGGAGATGACGAGCTTCTCGTCGAGCAACGGCAGCGTCGGGAACGCGACCCCGGTCGCGACGCCGCCGAAGAAAACCCCCGCGATAACCGCGAGCGCGATCGTCCGGATCTCCCCCGTCGAGTAGGTGGCCTCCTCAGACATGGTGCCAGTGGGCGACGACTCGAGCGCGCACGGGTATCCGTCTCACGATTCGAGCCCGCGTTCGTCGGCGATCTCGTCGCGCAACTTCGTCTTGCGGATCTTTCCGCTGCCGGTCTTGGGGAGTTCCGAGCGCACCTCGACGATGCGGGGGTGTTTGTAGGGTGCGAGTTCGTCGAGGACGTACGACTCGACGTCCTCGGCGGAGATCTCGGCTCCCTCGGCGGGCGTGATCGCGGCGGCGACGGTCTCGCCCCGGCGCTCGTCGGGGACGCCGAAGACCGCGGCCTCGTGGATCTCAGGATGGTCGTACAGCAGGTCCTCGATCTCGCGTGGATAGACGTTGTAGCCGCCGGTCAGGATCATCTCCTTCTCGCGACCCCTGATGTAGTAGTAGTTGTCCTCGTCGCGGGTCCCGATGTCGCCGGTCCGGAAGAAGCCGTCCTCGGTGAAGACGTCCTCGTTCGCTTCGGGGTTCTTGTAGTAGCCTTTCATCACCTGCGAGCCGGCGATGAGGATCTCGCCTTCCTCGCCGGGCTCGACCTCCTCGCCGTCCTCGTCGACGACCTTCGAGCGGGTGTGACCCACCGGTTGGCCGACGCTGCCGGGCCGGTTGCCGAGCGACGACCACCGGATGGTGTGGCTCGTCGCGGTCGTCTCGGTCAGCCCGTACCCCTCGGTGAGGGGCACGTCGAGTGCCTCCTCGAACCCCTCCCGGGTCGGCTGCGGGAGCTTGTCGCCGCCTTGCCCTGCTCGGACGAGCGTCGACAGGTCGTACTCGTCGGGATCGTAGGCCTCGAGCAAGTCGACGAACATCGCGGCGACGCCGACGAAGGCCGGGATGTCGTGTTCGTCGAGTTTCTCGAGGACGAGTTCGGGGTCCCACTGATCGGGCCGCAGCAGGTGCAGCGTCCGGCCGGCACACAGCGAGGACATCATGCCGACCATCCCCGTGATGTGGTACATCGGCAGGACGATGATGCCGTCGCCCTTGATCGGGCCGGCGCTGTAGCTCGAGACGGCCTGAGCGATCTGGACCCGGAAGTTGCGGTGGGTCAGCAGGACACCCTTCGGCTTCCCGGTCGTTCCCGAGGTGTAGGGCTGGAGGAGGACGTCCTCGTCCTCGCGGTCGACGACCGCCGCCTCGGTATCGGTACCCAGTTCAGGCAGGGAGGGGTGGTCGCTGCCGGCCGTCGCGCTGACGATGTCGGTCTCGATGTCGGCGACGGCCTCGCGGACGTACTCGTCGGCCGACCCCTCCACGAGGACCGCCTCGGCGTCGGCGTGGTCGAGCTGGTATTCGATCTCGCGGCGGCGGTACTCGGGGTTCAGCGGGCTGGCGATGATCCCGGCGTGACAGCAGGCCCAGACGACGGTACAGAAGTCGATGCCATTGGGCATGTAGACGCCGACGCGGTCGCCGGCCGCGAGGCCGAGTTCCCGCAGACCGTCGGCAAAGCGCGCGACGCGGTCGCCGAACTCACGGTAGGTGATGGTCTCGCCAGCGTGTTCGATCGCGATCGTGTCGGGATGCTCCGCGACCGCTCGCTCGAGGAGGTTGGCGACGTTGCCGTCGTAGGGCGGCTCCATGAGCGTCTCCGCGGAAACGATATCGAGCTCCATGTTGGCCCTGATTTGTCGTTCGACCTGAAAAGTATATGGGTACTGGTAACACGGTTCGTGTTTCGGCCCCGTCTCGCACGGTCGGGCGTCGGCTCCGAGGCCACCGTGAACTCGAGTCGGGCGCTCGCGGCGACGCGTCGTTACTCGCCGAGGCGAGGGATGCCCTTGATCTCGATGGTTTCGCCGACCATGTACGATGAGGCGGGGCTGGCGAGGAACTGCGCGAGGTCGGCGACTTCCTCGGGTTTGCCGATGGTACGATCCGGCGAGGTGCGGGCGATTTCGTCGGCGTCGTCCTCGACCCCCATCTGGGTACGGACGCCCTCCGTGGCGACGAGTCCGGGTGCGATGCAGTTGACCCAGATCCCGTCCTCGGCCCAGTCGGCCGCCGACGATGTGGTGAAGTTGACGACGCCGGCCTTGGCCGCGCCGTAGTGGCTCATCGTCTTCGAGCCGCGGGTGCCCGCGACGCTGGCGAAGTTGACGATCCGGCCGCCGCCGTTGTCCCGCATGTACTCGACGGCGAGTTGCGAGCAGTGGAAGGTGCCGTGGAGATTGATGTCGACGATGGTCTTCCAGCCGTTCTCGCTGATCTCCGAGGGTGGGGCCTGGAAGCTCGCCCCCGCGTTGTTGATCAAGATGTCGAGCCCGCCGAACGTCTCGACCGTCTCGTCGATCAGGTCCCCGACCGCGTCGCGGTCGGTCACGTCGCACTCGATCGCGATCGCTTCGCCCGGCCGCTCGCTCTCGTTGATGTCGTCGGCGACCGGCTGGACGTTATCGATGTCCCGCGAGGTGACGACCACGTTCGCGCCGTCGTCGGCGAATCGCTCGACGATGGTTTTCCCGATCCCGCTCGAGGAGCCGGTGACGATCGCGGTCTCACCGTCGACGCTGAACTGGTCGACTGTCATCGGTCGCCCTCCACGATGTGTGTTCGTTCTACTGACCGGTCTCCATACCCGAGTGTGACAGTCACTGCCATGAGCGTATGCGGGTTCATCGACCGTCGGTATAAGCTATTCGACCGGTCAGCACGAAGGGCGTCCGAGAGGGGTACTGTTATGTCAGTCGTCCGCAAACCATGGCGGCAATGAAGCGCGGACACAGCACCGAGGCGCGACGCGACGCGACGATCGACCAGCCCGCGACGACCGGAAGAGCCACGGAGGGCCACGATGCCGAATAGACCGATCGAGGAACTCGAGGCGATGGTCGGCGACACCACGGTCACGGCCGAGGCGTTCCGGATCGAGCCGGGCAAAGTCGAGGAGTTCGCGCGGGCGATCACCGCCGAGGATCCCGTCTTCCGCGACGAGTCGGTCGCCGCCGAGCGGGGCCACGATCGCGTTCCCGCGCCGCTGACCTACTCGCAGGTCGCCCGATTCCCGCGATACACCCCCGCCGACGTCGACGGCAAGGGCTTCGACCTCGCCTTCCAGCCGGAGTACGTCATCCACGGCGAACAGGCCCACGAGTACGAACGCCCCGTCTACGTCGGCGACGTCCTCGAGGGGACGACCACCCTTGCCGACGTCTTCCAGCGCGAAGGGGGTCGGGCGGGGACGATGACCTTCGCCGTCCTCGAGACCGAGTACCGGACGCCGGAGGGCGAACTCGTCCTGACCGACCGCTCGACGGCGATCGAAACCGAGGGCGCGATCGACGACGGCGGCGACGAGAGTGCGGCCGAGGACTCCGCGAGAGACGGCGAGCCGGCCGAACCCGACGGCGGCACCGCCGAAGCGGACCCCACGACGCCCTCGCCGACCGTCGACGAGTTCGAGCGCGTCCGGACCGTCGACGGCCTCGAGCCCGGCGACGCCGGCCCGACGGTCGTCGTCGAGGACCTTGAGCGCCAGCACTTCGTCAAATACGCCGGGGCAAGCGGCGACTTCAACCCGATCCACTACGACGAACCGTACGCGACCGGGGCGGGCAACGAGAGCGTCTTCGGCCAGGGGATGTTCACCGCCGGCGTCACCTCGCGGGTCGTCGCCAACTGGTTCGATCTGCGGGACGTGACGAGCTTCGGCGTCCGGTTCCAGTCCCGCGTGTTCCCCGGCGACACCGTCGTCGCGAGCGGCGAGGTCGCCGAGGTCGATCCCGACGCCGGCACGGTCGAGGCGGCACTCGAGGCCCGGACGACCGACGGCGAGACGCTGCTGGCCGGGACGGCGACGGCCGACCTCGAGTAAAAAGACGCGTTCGGACCGTTACTCCGGTACGAACACCGGAATCGCGGCTTCCTCTGAGACCTGCCAGAACGCCACCCCGACGGCCGCGCCGATCTCGAGGTCGTCGGGATCGGCGTCGAGCAGGGCGAGCAGGCGTGGTCCCTCGGCGAGGTCGATCGCGCCGACGACGTAGGGCGTCCGCTCGCTGAAGCCGGGTTCGCCGGGGACGTGGCAGACGGTGTAGGTATAGATCGTCCCGACGCCCTCGCTGTCGGCGAACGGCGGGTCCTCGGCCCCGCAGGCGGTACAGACCGCCCGCGGGTACAGTTGGCGGTGGCCGCACTCGCAGTCCTGATAGCGCAGTTCGCCCTCAAGCGTGCCCGCCCAGAAGGGGGCCGTCGCGCCGCTCGGGACCGGTACCGGCCCCTCCCACTCCTCGCGGCGGTCCTCGACGCGTCCCGTCATGATTCCCTCCGGAGGACGACGGTGCTACTCGAGGAGAGTAAGCCCCCGGTACCGTGGGCGACCGCCACCTCGGCGTCGTCGACCTGTCGGTCGCCCTCGTAGTCGCCCCGGAGCTGCCGGGCGGCCTCGATGAGGACGAAGATCCCGAAGTGACCGGGGTGACAGTACGAGAGGCCGCCGCCCTGCGTGTTCATCGGTAACTCGCCGCCCGGCGCGGTGGTGCCGCCCGAGACGAACTCGCCGCCTTCGCCCTTCTCGCAGAAGCCCAGATCCTCGAGGGTCACGAGGGCGGTGTAGGTAAACGAGTCGTAAATCTCGGCGACGTCGACGTCGTCGTGGGTAATCCCGGCTTGGTCGAACGCCTTCGGGCCGGTCACCGCGGCCCCGGTGGTCGTCATGTCGGGCATCTCGCTGATGTCCTGACGGTGAGTACTCGTCGAGGCGACGCCCGCGACGGCGATCTCCGGGACGCCCAGTTCCGCGGCCTTTGCCTCGCTGACGAGGACGACCGCGCCCCCGCCGTCCGAGACGAGACAGCAGTCCAGCAGGTTGAACGGCGCGGCGATCTCCCGGGACTCGAGGACGTCGTCGACGGTGATCGGCTCGCGCTGGGCCGCCTTGGGGTTCATCGCGGCCCACTCGCGGGTCGCGACGGCGACCTCCGCGAGCTGTTCCTCGGTGGTGCCGTACTCGTGCATGTGCCGGCGCGCGGCCATCGCGTAGGCCCCCGGCGGCCGGAAGAGCCCGGTCGGCCGGACGAAGCCGTCGATCGGGTGGGTCTCCTCGAGCGACTGGTCCCTGCCGGGGCCGGTCTTGCTCGTCGAGCCGTAGGCGACGACCACCACGTCGGCCTCGTCGCGGGCCATCGCGTCGCGGACGTGGCCACAGAAGTGTTCGAACGACGAGCCGCCGATCTCGGTCCCCTCGAGAAACGAGGGTTCGTCGAGGTCGAGGTACTCGGACAGTACCAGCGCGGGCATGTAGTCGTTGCCGCCCGCGACCGCGACGCCGTCGACGTCCGCTAGCTGGCAGCCGGCGTCCTCGAGGGCTCGCACTGTCGCGATCGCAGCGTTGTCCAGCCAGTTCCGGTCGGGCGTCTCGCCGAGGTCGCTCTCGGCGACGCCCGCGAGAATCGGTTCAGCCACGGGTGTCCCTCCGTCGTACCGGTCGTATCATCGTCTCCCGATATCTCGACCGAACGCAAATAAGTTGTGGTAGAAGATACCACGGGTCGTGGGCCATCGAGTCACACAGCAGTGGGACCCCGCCGTCGTCGGCTACCGAGAGATACTATTTTATACCATTCCGTGATATCGTGTGACATGGATTTGGCAAGCGTTAGCGAGAGTGCAAGGGAAGGGAACGTCGCGCGGCTCCACGACGAGACGGCTCGGCTACACGGCGACGCGCAGGCGATCGAGTACCACGGGCAGACACTGACCCACGACGACCTCAGGGCCGAGAGCGCACGCTTCGCCGGCGGTCTGGCCGACCTCGGGCTCGAGCCGGGCGACGTCATGCTCCAGTACCTGCCGAACTGCCCGCCGTACCTGATCGGCGCGCTCGGCGCGTTCAAAGCCGGCGTGATCGTCTCGCCGGTCAACCCTCAGTACCGCAAACGCGAGCTGACCTACCAGCTCGAGGACACCGAGGCCGCGGCCGTTCTCACCCACAAGGCCCTCGAACCCCACCTCGAGGAGGCACTCGAGGCGATCGACTGGGATCCGATCGTCATCGCCGTCGATAGCGACACCGACGACGATGGCGTCCACGCCTTCGACGACGTCCGCGGCGAAGAGCGGTTCGTCGAGCGGGCCGACGACGACGTGGCGCTGCTGCCGTACACCTCGGGGACGACCGGGAAACCGAAGGGCGTTCAACTCACCCACCGGAACTTCCGCGCCCAGACGTTCTCCGTCCTCGCACAGGAGCAGACCCTCGAGGGCGAGGCCGTCAAGAGCCTCGTCTGGCTGCCGCTCTATCACATCACCGGCTTCACGCACACCGCCTGGCAGCCCCTCGTCCGCGGCGGGAGCGTCTATCTGCGCAGCGCGGCCAACTGGGACGGCGACGCCGCGATGCGGTTGATCGAGGAAGAAGGAATCACCCACTACGTCGGCGTCACCGCGATGTACGTCGACATGATCAACAGCGACGACTTCGGCGAGTACGACCTCACCAGCCTCGAGTCGGCCGGCGAGGGTGGTGCGAAGATGTCCGTCGCGGTCCAGGAGGAGTTCGAGGAGACCGCGGGCGTCGAGATGGCCGAAGGGTACGGGCTGACCGAGACCAACGGCGCGACCCACTCCCAGCGCAACTCGACGTTCGGCCTGCGCCACGGGACGATCGGCCAGCCGACCCGCATGACCGAGGCCAAGATCGTCGACTCGAGCGGGGAGACGGTCGGGATCGGCGAGGAGGGGGAACTCCTCGTTCGGGGCCCACAGGTAATGAAGGGGTACCACGGGATGCCGGAGGCGACCGAGCGGGCCTTCACCGAGGACGGCTTCTTCCGGACCGGCGACATCGCTCGACGGGACGCGGACAACTACTACGAGATCGTCGACCGGAAAAAGCACATGATCAACTCGGCCGGCTACAACATCTACCCCAGCGAACTCGAGGAGTTGCTGGCCGAACACGAGGCCGTCGCCGAGGGCGCTGTGGTCGGGATTCCCGACGAACGACGCAACGAGGTGCCGAAGGCATACGTCGTCACCGCACCGGGCGTCGAGCCCGGCGAAGATATCACGAGCGAGGAGATCACGGAGTACTTCCTCGACAACGTCGCCTCCTACAAACACCCCCGCGAGGTCGAGTTCATCGAGGAACTGCCCCGGACGACCTCGGGGAAGATCCAGAAGTACAAACTCGAGGACGGCGAGGGGACGGAGGACCGGTAACTCGTGCGCGTCGTCGTCTCCCCGCACGTCCTCGCGGGCGGCGGGCCGCTGGTCACCGCCGAGATCCGCGAGCGTCGGCCGGGGATCGACCTCGAGTACGTCGAAGACGCGGACGACCTCCCGGCGGCGGTCGCCGATGCCGAGGTCCTCGTCACCCACCGGCTCCCCGACGAGGTTCTCGAGGCGGCCGCCGACCTCGAGTGGGTACAGGCGCTCAGTGCCGGCACCGACCGCTTCGATCGCGACGCGCTGGCCGACCGCGGCGTGGCGCTGACGAACGTCTCGGGAATCCACGCGAAGCCGATCGGCCAGCAGGTCCTGGGGTATCTGTTGCACTTCGAGCGCGGGTTCGACCGCGCGATCGCCCAGCAGGACGACCGCGAGTGGGAGCGCTACATGGGCGGCGAACTCGGCGACCGAACCGTCGGGATCGTCGGCGTCGGCGCGATCGGCTCGAACGTGGCCGACTACTGCCGGACCTTCGAAGCCCGCGTGATCGGGACGAAGCGGGACCCGACCGACGCGCCCGAGAGCGTCGACGAGGTTTACGGTCCCGACGGCCTCGAGTCCGTCCTCGCCGAGAGCGACTACCTCGTGGTCGCCTGTCCGCTGACCGACGAGACGCGGGGGCTGCTCGACGACGAGGCGCTCGCGACACTCCCGGACGACGCCGTGTTGGTCAACATCGCTCGGGGGCAGGTCGTCGATCAGTCAGCGCTCGTCAAGGCGCTCGCGGCCGGGGACCTCGGCGGCGCGGCGCTTGACGTCTTCGAGGAGGAACCCCTCCCCGAGGAATCGCCGCTGTGGGACCGCGACGACGTCCTCGTGACGCCGCATATGGCCGGCAGCACGCCCCACTACTGGGAGCGCTGTGCCGACGTCTTCCTCCGGAACTACGATCGGTTCCGCGACGGCGAGGCGCTCGAGAACCGCGTCGTCTGATTTTTCCACTCCGCTCGCGGCTGCACCCGTCCATAGATTGAAGGGTCGACCCGTCGACCATCGGGTATGTCAGACCTTCGCATCGACGCGATGGTACCGAAGCTGGCGAACGATTCGGGCGAGGCCGCCGCCCGCGCCGAGGAACTCGGGTTCGACGGCGTCTGGACCCCCGAGATGGACAACGACGCGTTCCTGCCGCACCCGGTGATCGCCAACCGAACCGAGGAGATCCAGCAGGGGACGCGAATCGCACTCTCGTTCACCCGCAGCCCGATGGCGCTGGCCTACACCGCCTGGGACCTCGCACAGTACACCGACGGCCGGTTCGTCCTCGGCCTCGGCACGCAGGTCAAAGGCCACAACGAACGCCGCTTCAGCATCGACTGGGAGTCGCCCGGCCCGCGACTGCGCGAGGTCGTCGAGTCGTTGCGTCACATCTTCGACGTATTCCAGGGCGAGGCCGACCTCGACTACGAGGGCGACCACTACTCGTTCTCGCTCATGACGGACAACTTCAATCCGGGGCCGATCGACCATCCCGACGTCCCGATCTACATCGCCGGCGTCAACGAGTACAACATCCGACTCGCGGGCGAACTCTGCGACGGACTGGACATGCACGTCTTCAATACCCCCGGCTACACCGACGACGTCATCGCGCCGACCGTCGCCGAGGGGGCCGATCGCGGGGAGCGGTCCCTCGAGGACGTCGCCCTCTCCGCGAGTCCGTTCGTCGTGACGGGCGAGACCGAGGACGAACGCGAGCAGTCTCGCCGGGAGGTGCGCCGGCGAATAGCCTTCTACGGCAGCACCCGGACCTATCACGACGTCCTCGAACACCACGGCTGGAAGTCCGTCGGCGAGGAGTTACACGAACTCTCCAAAGACGGGAAGTGGGAGGAGATGGCCGACCTCGTGACCGACGAGATGGTGTCGACGTTCGCGATCGAAGCGCCGCCCGAAGAACTACTCGCGGAGGCGCGGGCGGTCTACGGCGGGATCGCCGATCGGGTCGTCCTCCCGCTCGATCACGGGGAGGCCTTCCTGAACGAGTAGTAGCGAGCGCCGTCGCGGACCTCGTGTTCGATCCTGTCTCGCCCCTCGAGCGTGCCGAGCGCTCCGAGCGTGTCGAGCAACTGGGCGGGGTGTCGAACCTCGCCGCTGCGATGCCGGGTGATCTCTAAGGGCGTCGCCGGGCCGACGGCGCTGACCGCCTCGAGGGTTTCGGCCGTGAGCGACTCCAGGGCCGACCGCGTACTCTCGATGGCTCCCTCGTAGTCGGTAAAGACCGGACCGTGCCCGGGGAAGACCCGATCGACCGCGCGGCCCTCGAGCCGCTCCATCGCGCGGTGGAAGTCGTCGACGGCGTCGTAGGCACCGTAGTCGAGGCCGACGTTGATCGCGCCCGGACGGAACGGTTCGATGAGCGCGTCCCCCGAGAAGAGGACGCGCTCGCCGTTGACCTCGGTCGCCAGACTGGCGTGGTGAACCTGGTGGCCGGGCGTGTGGATCGGGTCGAACGCCCGTCCCGCGACGGTGACCGGCTCGTCGAACGCGAACGGCACTGCCGCCTCTGGCTCGAGCAGCCGGCGATTGCGCTCGAGCGACGATTTCGCGCGTTCGGTCTCGCGCTCGATGGCCTCGCCGTGGTACCCCGCCGACCGGCCGATCTCGCGGACCCCCGCCGCGAGGTCGGTCGGCTCGCGCTCGAGTTGCTCGAGGACGGGCCGGGGAGCGTAGACGGTCGCACCGGCCTCGCGCAACAGCGGGACCTGCCCGATGTGATCGCTGTGGGGATGCGTGACGACCACCGCAGCGACGTCCTCGAGGTCGTACCCCGCCGCCGCCAGCCCGTCGCGGATCGTCGCCTCGGCGCGCGCTTCGGGGTCGCCGGTGTCGATCAGGATCGGCGCGGGTTCCTCGATGAGATAGGCCGCGGCGTGTTTCGGCGGCCACTCGATGTCGAAGTCGATTCGCGACACCTGCCCCGTGGCGGCGCTTGCGCCCCGCTCCGTCGACTCACCCATCTCAGATGAGTTCGCGAGCGATCGTCCGTTTCTGGATCTCGTCGGTCCCCTCGAAGATGCGGAAGACCCGCGCCGAGCGGTAGTTGCGTTCGATCGGCAGGTCCTTCATGAAGCCGGCCCCGCCGTGGACCTGCATCGCGATGTCGGCGGCGTCGTTGGCCAGTTTCGCGCCACGGAGCTTCGCCATCGACTCCTCTTTCCGAGCGCGCTCGCCGTTGTCCATCTTCCAGGCGGCGTAGCGGTAGAGCTGGCGGACCTGTTCGATGTCGGTCGCGAGTTCGGCCAGCTGGAAGGAGATCCCCTGTCGGTGGCCGATCTTTTTCTCGAACGTCTCCCGTTCCCGGGCGTACTCGACCGACATGTCGAGCAGGAACTGCGCCGTCCCGACGGAGCCGGCAGCGATGTTGATCCGGCCGCCGCCGATCCAGTCCATCGCGGACTGGAACCCCTTGTCAACCTCGCCCAGCACCTGCTCCTCGCCGACGCGACAGTCGTTGAAGTACAACTCCGAGTGCGTTCCGGGGGTCATCCCCATCGCGCGGTGGATCTTGCCCACCTCGAAGCCCGGGTTGTCCTTGTCGACGAGGAAGCAGGTGATCCCGCCCAGATCGCCGTCCTCTCCGCTCGTGCGAGCGAACACCATCGCGAAGTCGGCGTACGGTCCGTTCGTGATGTAACACTTCTGCCCGCTGATGACCCACTCGTCGCCGTCTTTCTCCGCAGTGGTATCCATGTAGTGCGCGTCGCTGCCGTGGCCCGGCTCTGTCAGCGCGAAACAGGTCGTGATCTCGCCGTCCATCAGCGGCTCGAGGTACTCCTCGCGCTGTCGGTCGTCACAGGCGAGCAGGATGGGCGTCGGACCGCCCGCACCGCCGAAGATCGAGCTGTGGAAGCCCGGCGGCCGATTGGACATGTGTTCGCCGACGATGGCGCGAGTGAGGATGTCGACGTCGCCGCCGCCGACCTCCTCGGGCATCGTCATGCCGTAAAAGCCCGCCTCGACGGATTTCTGGCGGATCTCCTCGACGATATTGCGGTACTCGGGGACCTGCCGATGCTCGTCGTCGACGATCTCCTTCTCGTAGTCCGCGCCGAGGAACTCGTCGTACTCGTTCTCGAGCGGGGCGACCTCCTGATCGATGAACTCGTCGAGTGCCTTCTTGATCTGGACGGCTTCGGACGGTTCGCTGAAGTCCATAATCTACGTCACATGACGCCCTACATAAACGTTACCATGACACTCGTTTTCAGTCGACATGCAGTGGGCCGATCGCCGTGAATCCGCCGGTTCGGGCCCAAAACCGCGTCGGTTCGGAGTTGAATCGATTTTTTCGTCCGTAACCGGCGTTCAGCAGAGCGGAACAGTTTTGGCACCCATCGTTGAACGTGGTGTATGACAACACCGGGCGTAGATGGAGGGAATCGGGTCGAAGCGGTGGTGAAGACCCTCGATATTCTCGAGGCACTGTGGCAGGCCGAAGGGGCCGGCGTCACCGAACTCACCGAGCGAACGGGGGTGGCAAAGAGTACGGTACACGCCCATCTGACGACACTGCGGTCGAAGGGATACGTCGTCCAGGACGGCGACGAATACCGGCTAAGCCTCCGGTTTCTCTCCTTCGGGGAACACGTCAAACACGCCGAGCCGCTGTACGAGGCCGCCGACGCGCCGATCGACGAACTGTCGGCGCAGGTCGGCGAGCGAGTCCTCTGTTCGACACACCAGAACGGGCTCGGGACGGTCATCAACGTCAGCGAGGGGACCCGTTCCTTTACCAGCGACATCGATGTCGGCACGCACACCTATCTCCACAGTTCGGCCGGCGGCAAGGCGATGCTCGCTCACTTTCCCGAGGAGCGCGTCGAAGACGTGATCGAACAGTGGGGGCTCCCGGCATTTTCCGAAAACACGATTACCGACCGAGAGACGCTCTACGACGAACTCGACGCGATCCGGGAGGACGGCGTCGCGTACAACAACGGGGAGTACCTCCGGGGAATCAGCGCGATCGGCGCTCCGATCTTGGGCAACGACGGCACCGTCTACGGGGCGGTCACCGTCGCCGGCCCACAACACCGCCTCGAGAACGAGTGGGAGGAAAACGACCTGCGTGACCGGTTGCTGTCGACGGCGAACACGATCGAAGTGAACGTGATGTTCTCGTAGCCGTTCAGTCAGGCCGAACGCAGCAGTACAGAGCGAGACGAACGCCGGTTGGAACCCAGCAACCGTGGACGGGCACGAAAAGCGGTCGTTCCCCAAGGGATTTACAGCCATACGATTGTAATAGGACATCGGTGGTCGGCCGGTAGTCGGCCGGTGGTCGGCCGGTGGTCGCCGCGGCCCCGCCGGCGTTCGATAGGCAGTCGCCGGCCGACGAGCGACCGGGGCGCCGGTCCCATCGAGTGGTGTTCGAAACCCTATCTAACGGAGTACAAAGTATACTATTTTACTGATAGAACTTCCTCCTCGAGCGATTGGTTCGAAAATCCGGTATCGTCCGTGGGTCGTTCCAAATAGTTCCAAATCGAACGAATGGAGTCCTTTAACCGGACTACTCGGAAACGAGACGGGGCAATCGGCTCGGACGGCGTTCCAGCCCCTATTCGTCGCTACCGCCACACTGTTCGTACGTATTTCCACAGTCAACAACGGCTTTCCGGGCAAAATCGTATAGCCACTGTGGCATCGATCCGGGAGAGGACCGAGCGGCCGCGGTCCGATCCATCAAAGTTATAAATAAAATAGTGGTTTCGAATAGTATCGACTATCCAGTATTTGTTGACGGTACTGGCCGGACTCACCGCGAGTGGCCGGTCGGACTCGAGCAAGGGATTACACTGTTTTCGTGACGGAGAGTTCCGATGAACATCGGCAGAGTACTGCCGGCAAATTATGAACGAATTTATGTGGCGGCCGTCCGATACGGACGGTATGCGACTCGAAGACAAGACAGTAGTTATCACAGGCGCGGCGTCGGGGATCGGTCGGTCGACCGCCAAGCGGTGTGCCGAGGAAGGGGCACGCGTCATCGTCACGGACGTCGATATCGAGGGCGGCGAGGAGACCGTCGAGCGAATCGAGGCGGCCGGCGGCGAGGCGGAGTTCGCCGAACTCGACGTCACCGACAGCGAGGGGTTCCACGACGTCGTCGACACCGTGGCCGAGGAGTACGGCATCGACGTGATGGTCAACAACGCCGGCACCGGCCATCCCGGCGGGAACCTCGAGGACCTCGACGACGAGACCCGGGACTTCGTGATCGACATCAACATCAAGGGCGTCTGGAACGGCTGTTCGGCCGCGCTGCCCCACATGAAAGACCAGGGCCACGGCTCGATCGTCAACGTCGGTTCGCTGGCGAGCATTCTCGGGCTCCCCAAGCAGGCGGCCTACTCGACGACCAAGGCCGCCGTATTGAACATGACTCGGACGGTCGCGGCCGAGGCCGGCCCCTACGGCGTCCGCGCCAACGCCGTCTGTCCCGGCTTCACCGAGACACAGATGCTCGAGGGCTTTCTCGCACAGCAGGACGACCCGGAGGTAGCCAGAGCGGAGATGATCGAGGACTACCCGCTCAAGCGACTGGGCGAGCCCGAGGAGATCGCGAACGCCATCCTCTTTCTTGCCAGCGACGAGGCCTCGTTCGTCAGCGGCCACGGGCTGGTCGTCGACGGCGGATTCTCGACGTGCTAACGGCGTTCCGTGAGTACGGCGACCCCGTGTCGTCGTTCGGAACCGCTGCAAGCCGGTGAATCGAAACGCCCAATTCGCCGTTCTGAATTGCGTAACCACGTGACAGGATACGACGCAGTGCTATTCGACAGCGACGGGATACTCGTCGAGCCGCCGGCGTCCGAAACCCAACTCGAGGCGACGCAGGCTGCATTTTGGGAAGCGGGCGTCGACGACGTCGCCCCCGATCACCTCGACGACATCGTGAGCGGCGTGACCGTCGAAGTCCTACACGAGATCTGTGCCGAGTACGACCTCGAGCCGACGACGTTCTGGGAAGCCCGCGAACGCCACGACGAACGCTCCCAGTTCGCAGCGTTCAGGGCCGGTACTCGAGACCGATACGACGACGTGGCGACGATCGCGGACCTTCCACAGGACCGAGGCGTCGTGAGCAACAACCACCACAGTACGATCGAATTCGTCCTGGATGCGTTCGACTCGACTCGCTGTTCGAGACCTATTACGGTCGCCCGAAGACGATCGAGAGCCTGCAGGTGAAGAAGCCGGATCCCCACTTCCTCGAGCGGGCTCTCGCCGATCTCGAGGCCGATTCGGCACTCTACGTCGGCGACAGCGAACACGACGTGATCGCGGCCCACCGCGCTGGCATCGACTCCGCGTTCGTCCGTCGCCGGCACTGTCGCGACGACGAACTCTCGGTCACGCCGACGTACGATATCGAGACGCTGTCGGCGCTCCCGGCTATCGTGGACGGTTGAGCGCCGATCCGATCACCGCTCGGCGGGGATGGCCACGCTTGCGAGCTGATCGCCCGCGGTCACCGTCGCCTCGCGCGTGAGCGCGTAGAGGAGCCCGCCACGGTCCGTGCGGGCCTCCTGAAGCGCGTCGTAGGTCGTCGGGTCGTACACCGTTCCGATCGGCGCACCCTCGGCGACCTCGTCGCCGACGGCGAGCCCGGGCGTCGGCCGGAAGAGTCCGGCGTCGGCCGCGGAAACCTGTCCGAGGTGGTTGCGGGCGCTCCGCTGGTCGCGCTCGGGGACAGCACCGGGGAGCGCGTCGAGGTGTCGACAGACGTCCACCAGCCCCGTCACGCCCGTCTCGACGACGTCTTCGAGGATCTGTTTGTTGTGGGCGAGTTCCGGCGTGATCGACGGGATACCTGCCTCGGCGGCGGCGACCCGAAGCTTCCCCTCGAAACCGCGTCGATGCCACTCGTCGGGGGCGTCTTCGCCGGCCCCCTCGGCCAGCAGGAGATCGGTGCCGAACGCCGCCGCGAGACCGCGGGAGCGCTCGTCGCCCTCGCGATAGACGACGTGGGGTAGCATGTCGGGACTCCCCGTATGGAGGTCGACGACGGCGTCAGCCGCCGTGACGTACTCCCAGAGGCGGGCGGCCAGCCGCTGGTGGAGGCTGCCCTCGGCGTCGCCCGGCCAGATCCGGTTCATGTTCGGGTGGACGCTGTCGAGTTGCTTCGGCGTCGTATACGAGACCCGGTCGAACGTTAGCGGGTTCGCGACGGGGACGGCGATCACGGTTCCGGACAGCGACTCGAGGGGAAGTCGCTCGTGGAACCGCCGGAGGACTTCGGTGCCGTTGATCTCGCGACCGTGCTGGGCCGCCTGCACGTACAGCGTCGGCCCCGGCTCCGCGCCGCGATAGGTGTGGACGGTGGTCGTCAGTGCCACGCCCGACGGGAGCCGCGCGAGCGTCACCCGTTCCGCCGTGTGTGCGCCGTCAGTCATATCGGTCGTTCCACGGCCGACGGTATGTAACTGCGGCCGGCCCTCGTCGTTCGAGACCGTCACAGCGCCGTCGGAATCGGTACCCGCCGTCTCGAGACCACTACCGTTTTCCCTCGGCCCGCCGTCGCGCATGGTATGGGAGACGTTACTGCCACCCTGCATACGAACCGCGGCGATATCGAGGTCGAACTCTACGACGAGCGGGCCCCCCGAACCGTCGACAACTTCGTCGGGCTCGCGACCGGCGGCAAGACCTGGGAAGACCCCGAGACGGGCGAGGAGATCGACGGCGAGCCCCTGTACGACGACGTCGCCTTCCACCGCGTCATCGAGGGCTTCATGATTCAGGGCGGCGACCCGACCGAGACCGGCCGCGGCGGTCCCGGCTACCAGTTCGACGACGAGTTCCACGACGAACTACGCCACGACGACGAGGGGATCCTGAGCATGGCCAACTCCGGGCCCGACACCAACGGCTCGCAGTTCTTCATCACGCTCGACGCCCAGCCCCATCTCGACGACCGCCACGCCGTGTTCGGCAAGGTCACCGACGGCATGGACGTCGTCCACGAGATCGGAAACGTCGAGACCGACGCCAACGACCAGCCTCAGGAAGAGGTCGTCCTCGAGTCGGTCTCCGTCGACTACGAGTAAACTCGCTCGAGCCGTTCGGCCGGGCGATGTGACCGCACGCACGCCGTGGGCGTCGCGTGGAATCGAGGCGTGATCGACGCGTCCGTTTTAGGGCCGCCGGCCCGTACGACCACCATGGGTTGGACAGCCGACGACATCCCCGACCAAAGCGGACGGACGATCGTTATCACCGGCGCGAACAGCGGCATCGGCCTCGAGGCCACGCGCGAACTCGCGCGCAACGGTGCGACGGTGATCATGGCCTGTCGCAGCACCGAGCGCGGCGCGGACGCGGCCGACGATATCCGCGGGGAGATCCCCGGTGCCGACCTCCGCGTCGAGGCCTGCGATCTGGGCGACCTCGCGTCCGTTCGCGACTTCGCGGGCCGGCTCGAGGAATCGATCGACGTCCTGATCAACAACGCCGGAGTCATGGCGATTCCCCGCTCGGAGACCGACGACGGCTTCGAGACCCAGTTCGGCGTCAACCACCTCGGCCACTTCGCGCTGACCGGACTCTTGCTCGAGAACCTCGGGCTCGAGACCGAGCCCGACTCGCGGGTCGTCACCGTCTCGAGCGGCGTCCACGAGAACGGCAAGATCGACTTCGACGACCTCCAGCACGAGACGTCCTACGACAAGTGGGACGCCTACGCCCAGTCGAAGTTGGCGAACGTCCTGTTCGCCTACGAACTCGAGCGCCGGCTGCTCACCGCCGACGCGAACGCGGCGAGCATGGCGGTCCATCCCGGCTACGCGAACACCCAGTTACAGCTGCGCGGCCCCGAGCAGAGCGGCAGCCGACTCCGCAAAGCCGCGATGAGGGTACTAAACACCGTCGCAGCCCAATCGGCCGCGATGGGCGCGCTCCCGACCCTGTATGCCGCCACCGCGCCCGAAGCCGAGGGCGGAGCCTACTACGGCCCTGGCGGCCTGATGAACATGCGCGGTACGCCCGAACGCCAGGCCTCCTCGGACCGCTCCTACGACGAAGACACCGCCCGACGGCTCTGGCGCGTCTCGAGCGAACTGACCGGCGTCACGTACGATCTGCCGACGCCGGCAGCAGACGTTCCGGCGTAACCGAGGGCCGCTTCGGCACCGGCCGGATCGCCCGGAACTGCCCTCCATGAACGAGACCGGTTGCGTTCGATACCTATAGTAGCCACTGAAAGTCATTGCACACCTGATCGCACGACTGCGTCGCGATCAGTGTGTAAATCGTTTCAGTGGCTACTATAGTGACACTAGAACTGCGGACCGACGACGACTGTCACGAAAGTATGTCGGCATGAGTAGACGTCCTCTTACCAACCATTTTGAGTTCATTTTCGAGGGCCGTCAACCGCTCGCAGGTCCCCGGTCGGCGACGGACGTGGGATCGCTCGATGTAGTCGACCAGGCGTCGAGAGAGATACGGGCCTTCCGGCCTTGAGCCACCGATATCTCGAGGGAAGTGACGAAAGTAGGGCCTCCGTTCCGAGACGTGGCGACCGACTTTCGTCCTCGTCTCAAGAAACCGAGCAAAACTCTGTTAGAAGAGTTTTACAGTGCGCTTGTGCCCTTAGCGTAGTCTTCACCGACGGTACACGATCGATCGGTGTGTATCGCTGCTTGGTTCGCTACGGTCAGATAACACCAATATTCCAATATGTGATTGAGAATGGTGGGTTTGTGGAAGAAGCGAACCGGAACGCGGAATCAGCACGCGGATCTCGACTTCTCAGGGTCGGTGGAGACGGGCAGACTCGAGACGAGCGCCGCGTGGGGCGGCGGCCGAGTCGATCCCCGTCCCGGCTCACTCCGTCAGTGGCATCTCCGTGCCGCGGACGCTATCGACGATGACGTCCCCGTCGGGGCGGGACGCGATCCAGAACAGTTTGTGGGCGTCGACCGACCGTTCGAAGGTCAGGTCCGGCGCGGAGCCGACGGCGACTTTCCGGAGCGTCCACGTGAACACCGCGTCTTCGGCCTTGTCTCGGACCTGCGCGTCGGAGAGTTCCGACGGGAGGAGAAGGACGTCGTCGACGGTTTCCGTGACGGTGTCGGGAAACACGTCGGCCCTGACGGCGAGCCGGCGAGCGCGGTCGACGCTGACGACGTACTCGATGTCGCGGTCCGAAAGCAGCGGTCGTTCGATCGTCGCGACGGCGTCGTAGATCCGATACGGGTACGCGACCGCGCCGACGCGACCGCTCGAGTCGACGTCCTCGCGCGTCACCGTCGGTTCGATGACGGTAAGGGCGGCTCGGTCATGCGACTCGCCCGTGAGCGTCGCGGGCTCGACCGAGCGTCGGCGCGCGTCGCTCATTTACTCGTCACCCTCGTCCCAGTACTCGCTGGCGGTCACGTGTGCGCGAATGGTGTCGGTTTCCGTGACGGCCTTTGGTTCGACGTCGCGACCGCCGTCGGTCACGTAGTCGGGAGTCCCGGTCGGATCGTCGGCGCTCGAGAGGGACGAGAGCGGTTTGTTGAAGGAATCGAAGTGATCGTCGACGCCCTCGGGCGGCGTCGTCAGCAGCGAGACGACGATGAGTGTCGCCGTCGAGAGGATGAACGCGGGGAAGAGCCCGTAGACGCCGACCAGCCCCGTGAGGAACGACGACCCCTCGATGGCCCCCATGAGGCCGAGCAGTTCGAGGATGGTCGACAGCTGCGTCCAGATGACCATCGTCGTGGTCCCGACGATCATGCTCGCGACGGAGCCCGTCGCGGTGACCCGTTTCCACCACACGGCCGCGATGAGCGTCGGTCCGATGGCCGCGCCGAGGCCGCCCCACGCGTAGTCGAGGACGAGCGTGTAGATCGGCGTGTTCTGTGCGAGGAGCGCAAACGCGACGCTGGCTGCGCCGAGTCCGAGCGTGACGTACTGGGAGTAGCGAACGAGCCGCTCCTGGCTCGCGTCCGGGTTGACGTAGCCGTGATAGACGTCCTCGACGATGGCACTCGTCGCGACTAGCAGCTGCGAGTCGGCACTGGACATCATCGCGGCGAGAGCGGCCGCCAGGATGATCCCCGCGATCGCACCGGGGAAGAACTCGAGCGTGAGCAGCGGCATGACGTTGTTCGGGTCCTCGATGCCGCCCTGCCCGAAGACGACCAGCGCGTACAGCCCGACGAAGCCGGCGCCGATGTAGGCGACGAACATGAACAGTTGGGCGACCAGCGCCGCGAGACGAATGTTCTCGACCTCGTCGATCCCCATGAATCGGACCATCACGTGCGGGTTCCCGGGAATGCCGAGCCCGATGGCGGCGTAGCTGATGATCCCGAAGATCGCGGCCCAACCGGTCATGCCGGCCGTGACGCTCGTGTACGAACTCCCGACGGACGCGAGGTCGCCGAACGGGAGCCCGTAGTTGGTAAAGGCGATGATCGGCAGGATGATGAACGCGACCAGAATGATCGCACCCTGGACGTAGTCCGACCACGCGACCGCGAAGTAGCCGCCGAGCATGGTGTAGCCGACGACGATGACGCCGCCGACGAGGATCCCGACCAGCGACGAGACGCCGGTGAGGACCTCGAGCAACGTCCCGGCGGCGACGATCTGTGCGCCGACGTATCCGCCTTCGAAGAGCATCAGGACGAACGCGGAGACGCCTTTGACGTAGCCGGTGTCGTCCTGCAGACGTGTCTCGAAGAAGGTCGGTAACGTAACTGCCTTCACGATCTCGGTGTACTTCCGGAGGCGTTTCGCGATGCCGGCCCACGCGAACAGGTCGGCGGGGATCATCCCGAGCCCGTTGTAGAAGGCCATCACGCCGGTCCCGAACGCGTCACTCGGGACACCGAGCGTGAGCCAGCCGCTCATCTCGGAGGCACGTTCGGAGAAGCCGGTGACGACCGGGCCGACGCTCCGACCGCCGATGACGTAGTCGTCGACGGAATCCATGAGACGCGAGGAGTACAGTCCGATACCGAGGAGGACAAGCAGGTAGACGGCGAACGTTCCGAGGACCCAGCTCCCGGCCGAGCCGGCTAACCCCTCACTGGCCATGTTTCGCCTCCTCGTAGCGCTCGCGGAGTCGTTTCTCTCGCTTCCCTTCCCAGACGTAGTAGACGACGAGCATCGCTAGGTACAGGACGAACGGTCCGAATAACCAGATCAATTCGACTGATCCACTCTCTGGCATAGTGGCGTGTGCTTACTACCCACAAATAAATATACCGAATTTGCACCCTTTATATCGCACGTATCAGCGCGGAAGAATCAGAGAGCCGACGCTCGAGCGAGCTGGTAGACGACGCCGTCGCGAACCCCGTAGTCCGATCAGACGCCGACAACGGCGCGGAGCGCAAACAGTGCGTTCTCCTTGCGCTCGCGGATCCGTCGGTAGAAGTACTGCATCCACTTGTCGCCGTAGGGGACGTACTGATTGACCTCGTACCCCTTCGCGGCGAGTTCGCGCTGGGCGTCCTCGCGGACCCCCATCAGCATCTGGATCTCGAACGGCGTCCCGTACTCCTTGTGGAGGTCGACCGCGACCTGAAGCATTGCCGGGTCGTGGCTCCCGACCGCGACACCCTGGTCGAATTCGCGAAACAGGAACTCGAGGTGGTCCTCGTAGGCGTCGTCGACGGCCGATTTCGAGTCGAGGGCGACCGACGACGGTTCGTCGTAGGCGCCTTTCACCAGCCGGACGGCGGCGGGAACGTCAGCGAGGCGACGGAGGTCATCGCGCGTCCGCGTGAGGTTCGCCTGAATCGCGACGCCGACGCCGTGGGGATGGTCCCGGGCCGTCGCTTCGACGGCGTCGAGCGTCGTGTCGGTCGTCGTGTGGTCTTCCATGTCACACCAGACGAACACGTCCTCGGCCGCCGCCGTCTCGACGATTCGTTCGAAGTTTTCCCTGAAGACGTCCGGTCCGACGTCGATACCGATCTGGGACGGTTTGACCGAGACGCTGCCGTTCAGGCCACGACTGGCCAGTTCGGAGACGAGGTGACAGTACGCGTCGGCGTCCTCCGCGGCGGGTTCGGGATCGTCGTAGTGTTCGCCGAGGAGGTTCAGGATGCCGCCCATCCCCGCTTCGTTACACTCCGAAACGTGGTCCAGAGCGCCTGACGCAGTCGTTCCGGCGACGAACCGGCTCGCGATCGGTGGTATCATACCGGACTGCTGGGACGACAGGCACCTAAATGGATACCCGACCAAAAGATTCGCCCGTCAAAACGCGAAATAATACATAGCGATCAGACGTCGTCGGGGTTGAGCAGTTTCGCTTCGGCCTTCCGGAGATGCTCGAGCAGCGTCGTCTTCGAGACGCCGAGTTCGTCCGCGAGTTCGCGCGTGCTGATCTCGCGGGGCCACGCGTAGTAGTTCCGCTCGCAGGCGAGTTCGAACGCCTCACGCTGGCGCGGCGTAAGGAGATCCGTCCGATCGGCGGTCTCCGACGGACCGCCGTCGGGCGTGGCGACCCGACTGATCGAAATCTCCGCGTCCGTCTCGGCCCGGATGGCCTCGAGTCGACGCCGGATCTCGTCGCGACCGCCGGCGACGAAGACCGGCCAGTGTTCGACGCCGCCCTCGACGCGCACCGACGCGTCGTGGATGAAGCCATGCGAGACGAGCGTGTCGCTGATACTGTGTTCGGGCTCGTACTCGACGAACAGTTCGCGCGTCGCGTTCCCCGGGTTCGGTGCCGTCGTGGGGCGCTGGCCGAGTTCAACCGTCGAGTGCGTTAGCGGAGACTCGGCCGCGAACGCGACGAACTCGTCGAGTTGTGCCGTCGTGTCGGCGTAGACGGTGAAGTGACCCTTGACCGTCTCCTCGACGGTTCGGTGGACGGTGTGGACGAGCAAGCCGGCGTCGACTGCCTCGGTCGCCTGCAGGCCCCAGCAGTTCGGATGCCAGATATCGAGCGTGAGTCGCGTCCCGTCGGTCGCCCCTGTCGTGGTCGTCGTCGAACTCGTACTGCTCATGTGTCGATTCTACTCGGACAGTACGCCGTGAGGACTATAAACATACTGAATACCGATATCATGGACCGGTCGTGGACTCGTGTCGGACCCGTACCGCGCCGCGAGCCGAAAGCACGGGTCGCGTCGCGATCTCCATCGTCGATCGTCACCGGGGACGGCGCGCCCGACCATGGGAGGCCGTGGTTATTCCGCCGTGATCCGTCATCCGTACTGTATGAGCCAGCAGACGACAGAGCAACCCGACCGACACTACATCGACGGCGAATGGACGGACGGCGAGGGCGAGGAAACCTTCGCAAGCGAGAACCCGGCGACTGGCGAGACGTTGCGCACCTTCCACCGCGGAACGCAATCCGACGTCGATCGAGCCCTCGAGGCCGCGGAGGCGGCACAGGAGGAGTGGCGCGACCTGTCGCACATCGACCGCGCGGAGTTCCTCTGGGATATCTACCACGAACTGCGCGAGCGGACGGACGAACTCGGCGAGATCGTCACCAAGGAGTGTGGCAAGGAGATCTCCGAAGGGAAAGCCGACGTCGTCGAAGCCGCACACATGGTCGAGTGGGCCGCGGGCAACGCCCGCCACCCACACGGTGACGTCGTCCCCTCCGAGATCGGGAGCAAGGACGCGTACATGCGCCGCAAGCCCCGGGGCGTCGTCGGCTGTATCACGCCCTGGAACTTCCCCGTCGCGATCCCGTTCTGGCACATGGCCGTCTCGCTGGTCGAGGGCAACACCGTGGTCTGGAAGCCCGCCGAGCAGACCCCGTGGTGTGGCCAGATCATCGCCGAGATGTTCGAGGACGCGGGGATCCCCGACGGCGTGTTCAACATGGTACAGGGCTTCGGCGACGCTGGGGCCTCGATCGTCGACGACCCACGCGTCGACACCGTTCTCTTTACCGGTTCGGCCGAGGTCGGTCAAGAGGTCGCTCAAACCGTCGCCGAACAGCCCGGCAAGCTCGCGGCCTGCGAGATGGGCGGCAAGAACGCCGTCGTCATCAGCGACGAGGCCGACCTCGATACGGCCGTCCACTCGGCGGTCATGAGTTCGTTCAAGACCACCGGCCAGCGCTGTGTCTCCGCCGAACGGCTGATCGTCCACGAGGATGTCTACGACGAGTTCAAAAAGCGCTTCGTCGAGATCGCCGAGAACATCGCGGTCGGCGACCCGCTGGCCGAAGACACGTTCATGGGGCCGCTCGTCGAGGGCGAACACAAGGAGAAGGTCCTCGAGTACAACGAACTCGCGCGAAGCGAAGACGTGAACGTCCTCGTCGACCGCGACGAACTGGCCGACGCAGAAGTGCCCGACGGCCACGAGGACGGCCACTGGATCGGCCCGTTCGTCTACGAGGCCGACCCGGACGCCGACCTCCGATGTACACAAGAGGAGGTCTTCGGCCCCCACGTCGCGCTCATGACGTACTCGGGCGACATCGAGGACGGCGTCGAGATCCACAACGACACCGAGTACGGACTCGCGGGAGCGATCATCTCGGAGGACTACCGCGAGATCAACTACTACCGCGACAACGCCGAGGTCGGACTCGCGTACGGGAACCTGCCGTGTATCGGCGCGGAGGTTCACCTGCCCTTTGGCGGCGTCAACAAGTCCGGGAACGGCTACCCGAGCGGTCGCGAAGTGATCGAGGCCGTCACCGAGCGCACCGCCTGGACGCTGAACAACTCCAAAGACATCGAGATGGCTCAGGGACTGTCCGCCGACATTACGACCGACGATGACTGAGACGAACTGTCCGCTCTGTGGGCGACTGACAGACACACCGGAGGAGTGGTGTCAGCACTGCGGGTGGACGAACCACTGCGGCGCCGATTAGCGCCGGTCGACCGGATCACCGCCCGAACCAGTCGTGCGGATCCGCCCGCGGTCGCCGACGGCAGCGCGTTCCGAAGGTGCGAACGCCGGAACACCGAATCCGAGCCGACGAGGGAGATAACGGCCGGAATCGACCGCGCCGATCGAGTTCGCCGTCTTCCGTTCACGCATTCCGAACGGACGGCCACCGACGGGAGCCGGAGCCCGGCACGCCACACCACCGATCGCCTGTGGTACTGTGACGCATATATAGACGGATAGGGTACTACCCAAATACCGATTTGGCATCGTAAATCATCAAGAAATAAACCGTGAATTCGACGATCCTCCCAGAACACGGTTCACACATTCCGAACCCTTATGCACGGACGACACGACGACTTCGAACGATGACCGACGATCGCCCTCGGCCGGTCAAGACGACGCAAACGTCGCTCGCACTCGTTCGCGCGGTCCGCGAGAGCGACGGTGCCACGCTGAGCGAACTGGCCGACCGCCTCGAGCTGGCGAAAAGCACCGTCCACAACCACCTCCACACGCTGGTCGACGAGGGGTTCCTCGTCCGGGACGGCGACACCTTCCACGTCGGTCTCCAGTTCCTCGCGTTCGGCGAACACGCACGCGGACGAAACCCGCTGTACGCGACGGCGCGCCGGCACGTCTACTCCCTCGCCGAAACGACCGGCCACGAAGCCGACTTCATCGTCGAGGAGAACGGCCGCGCGTACTCCCTCGAGTACGCGATCGGCGAGTCGTCCCGACGGAGTCTGTCCGAATCCAGCCCGTTCCGGGCGGGCAACCGGTTCTACATGCACAACTGCGCCTCCGGAAAGGCCTTGCTGGCGTCGATGTCCGAATCCCGGGTCGGCGAGATTCTCGAGCGCTGGGGGCTGCCGGCGACGACCGACCACACCATCACCGACGAGGCCGAACTGTTCGACGAACTCGAGGCGATCCGCCGTCGCGGATATGCGGTCAACGACGAGGAGTTGATCGACGGCTATCGGTCCATCGGGGCGGCCGTAACCGACCCCAACGGCGAGGTCGTCGGGGCGTTCTCGGTCGGCGGACCGACCTATCGCATGGCGACCGACGAGTCGACGGCCGAGGAGTTGGCACAACTGCTTCGAGACGAAATCGGATCGCTCGAGTCCACGCTGTTCTGACACCCATTACACACATATGTTTGTAATCGTGATCGTGGGTTTCAACGCCGGGTCAGCTGCTCCGTCCCGGTCGATGCGGCGGGGTCACGTCACGGAAACGGAGGCTCTCATGTGGTAATATAGCTATCCGACAACTATACCGAGGCCCGCATACACTATTGCATATTTACCAAACAATAGCTGGCAAAGAGATAGAGACCATAAAACTATTTTGAAACGGCAGACGTACCGACACTCGATAAGCCTTGTCGAGTATATGAGTTCCTCAATTCCTTATTCACTGTATAAACACATCTTCTGGGCAATACTGCCGAAACAAAACGAGGTTCGACACAGTATCCATGCGTTTCACGACTAGGCCAAAGTGTGAACGCACTCAGCAGGTTTTGTAGCAACAGCGATCCTGTCCCCGATATTGTATTGTTCTTTAGAAACAATATTGTGCGTTGTGCAATAACATGACCGTATTGGTACTTCTGGGAGATGCGATCGGCCACCCGATACCGAGAGACGAATCACCCGCCACAGAGCAGCCACGACGACGAGCGGCCGAACCGGTCTCGAATCGAACCCAGCAGTGGCGTCGCTGGTTCACGGCGGGTGGAATCGATACCGTGACTCGCGCCAACCGTAACGCGAAAGGCCGCTCGCTCGAACGGGGACACATGAGCGACGACGACGGTATCCAGCAGGCCAGCGACGTCGGTTCCGGCGACGCGCCCCCGGTCGACGAGAAACCCTACAAGATCATCTTCGAGGCCAACAAGTGCTTCGGTGCGGGCAAGTGCGCCGAGGTCAGCGACAACTGGGAGATGTCGATCGCCTCCGGAATGGCCCAGCCCGAGGAGTACTTCATCGCCGAGGACGACCTCGATCACAACGTCCGCGCCGCGGAGGTCTGTCCGGCCAAGAAAGACGACGGCTGTATCCACGTCGTCGACCGCCGGACCGACGAGGAGATCGCGCCCGATCCCCACGGCGACGGCACGTTGAGCGTCGACTGGTAGGCCGACGGCGCGAACGCACACCGAAACGCACATCCCCACCCCGGAACAACCATCGAACGCCTTCTGTGCGAGGGTAGCCAAGCAGGCCAACGGCGGTGGGCTTAAGACCCGCTCTCGTAGGAGTCCTTGGGTTCAAATCCCAACCCTCGCATACCGACTCGAACGACAGTGAGAGTCGTGTCTGCGAGACGCGGGATTCGAATCAGACCGAGATTCTGCGAATACGCGAGCAGGTTCTCGGGCGTGGTTCAAATCCCAACCCTCGCATGTCGCTGCGAGCAATCCGCGAGCAGCACAACGACAGCCCTCGAGCCGAAATCCGCGATCCCGATCGACGGGATCAGTCCGACGGCTCGTAGTGTTCCCGATGGACGACCGTCTCGGTATCCCCGCGGACGGCAGTCACGACGATCTGATCGCCGTCGGCGTTGAGCCGAACGTTCGCCCAAGTCCCCGCCCACGACGTCGACGGCTCGGTCTTGTCTTCACCGTAGAACTCGAACTTCGAGTCGGCGATCGTCGATTCGATGCGGATCAGATCGGCCTTGCGGCCGGGCTCGTCGGTAAGGTGGACGCGGGCGTAGTATCCGGTGTCGGAG
Source organism: Natrinema thermotolerans (assembly GCF_031165565.1). NCBI lineage: Archaea > Methanobacteriati > Methanobacteriota > Halobacteria > Halobacteriales > Natrialbaceae > Natrinema > Natrinema thermotolerans. Next base: position 1,700,572 of record NZ_CP101873.1, read on the forward strand.
TCGGAGCCTTCGGGGGCGTTCACCGCGTCGACGCCCCACTCGATCCGCTCGACGACGTCGTCGTCGGTGTCGATGATCTCCGGCTCGAACGCCTCCTCGGGGTTTTCCGGGGTGTCGTCCTCGCTGTCGATCCAAAAGATCTTCCACTCGTCGCCTTCGGTCACGAGCGCGTAGACGCCGGCACTGTCGCCGACGGCCGCATCGTCCAGTTCGGCGCGGACCAGCACGATCTCCGCGTCGTCGATCTCGGACTCGAGGTCGGACTCCGCGAACCAGAACTCGGCACCCTCCAGTTCGCGGACGTCCGCGACGGAGCCGTCGGCCGTCACGACCTCGGTCTCGAGGGCGTCGAGATCGGCGGAGCCGCTCGATTCGAATTCCCACTCCGGATCGGTGAGCAGCCCCTGTAACGGGCTCGCGCTGTGGACGACCGCGGCCATCGCGTCGGGGTCTTCGGCCTGAGCGGCCTCGAGGTAGGTTTCGATGACCTGTTCGTGGTCCGGTTCGCTTTCGGGTTCGGACTCGTCGCCATCGGGGTCCGGTTCGTCGTCGCCGTCGGATTCGTCGTCGCCGTCGGATTCGTCGTCGCTCGGACCGTCGCTCAGACAGCCCGCAAGGAGGGACGAGGTGCCGATGCCAGCGGTGACCAGGTAGGTTCGGCGTTCCATGCCTACTAGTTGGTGAACTTATATTGTCATAAGGACCACGCTTCCAACCGGGAGAAGCGAGACGAAGCGGCGAGGGCGGACCCCGATCGAATCGGACACAGCGACGGACCGAGACGGTCGGAACCGCCGTGGATCCGTGGACCAAGTGGCACTCAGAACGGGTACTCGCGAGGCTCGTGCTGGATCGAGATCCACTTCGTCGTCGTCACTTCCTCGAGGATCTGCTCGCCGTTGTACCGGCCCATGCCCGATTGCTTCATCCCGCCGAAGGGGACGTGGGGCTCGTCGTTGACCGGCTGGTCGTTGATGTGGATCATCCCCGTCTCGATCCCGTCCGCGATCCGGCGAGCCCGTTCGATGGTCTCGCTGTGGACCGACCCCGAGAGACCGTGGATCGTGTCGTTGGCCAGTTCGATCGCCTCGTCGTCGCTCGCGTAGGGGATCACGGGCGCGACGGGGCCGAAGTGTTCGTTGCAGGCCGCGGCCATGTCGTTGTCGGCGTCGGAGAGGACTGTGGGCTCGACGACGAGTCCATCGTGGTCGCCGCCGGTCTCGAGGGTCGCGCCCGCGTCGACCGATTCCTCGACGTACTCGAGGATCTGATCGCGCTGACTCTCGTCGATGATGGGACCGATGACGGTGTCGTCGTCGGTCGGATCGCCGGTCGGCAGCGACGCGGCCCGGTCGGCCAGCGCGTCGACGTACTCGTCGTAGACGTCCTCGTGGACCAGGTGGCGGTTGATGGAGATGCAGATCTGGCCCTGGTGCAGAAAGGAACCGAAGACGCCGCCGTCGACGGCCCGCTCGAGGTCGGCGTCGTCGGTGACGACGTGGACGTTGTTCCCGCCGAGTTCCATGGCGGGCAGGGCGCAGTTGCGAGCCGCCGTGGCGGCGACCCCCTGTCCGATCTCGGTCGAGCCGGTGAAGGCGATGGTCCGGGGGACCTCGTGGCCGGCGACCGCGTCGCCGATCTCGGAGCCGCGGCCGGGGACGACGCTGAGGACCCCCTCGGGGACGCCCGCGGCCTCGAAGATCCGCGCGAGCAGCAGCCCGCCCGTGATCGGCGTGTTCGAGGCGGGTTTGAGGACGACCGCGTTCCCGGCCGCGATCGCGGGCGCGACCGCCCGCATCGAGAGATGCAGCGGGAAGTTCCACGGCGAGATGACGCCGACGACGCCGACCGGCACTCGTTCCGCGACGTTCTCCTTGCCCGGCGTGATCGAGTCCGCGTGCTGGCCGTCCATCCGGAACGGGTAGCTGGCCGCCTGTTGCATCATCCCCCTCGCCGTCTGTAACTCGGCCTCGGATTTGACTCGCGTACTCCCCGACTCGCGGGCCAGTAGCTCGGCGACCTCCTCGCGGTGGTCGCCGACGAACTCGACGGCCGCGTTGATCACGCCCGCGCGGGCCTGCGGCGGTTGCTGGGCCCACGCCTCCTGTGCCGACGCGGCGGTCTCGTAGGCCCGGTCGACGTCGTCCTCGGTCCCCGCCGGGACGGACGCGATCGCCTCGCGCGTGTAGGGGTTCTCGACGGAGATCGCGTCGCGATCGCCGCTGTCGGTCCAGTCGCCCGCGAGATAGAGCGATTCCCAGCCGCCGTCGGGTGCCAGTGGAAGGTCCGTCATGCGAGTGGCATAGCCCTCGAGCGGGCATAAGTAGCGGACGCGCAAGCGCAACGATCGGCCGCGTCAGGAGAGTCGGCGCGGCAGCAACACTGCAAGCGGGGCGTAAATCGCCAGGCCGATCACGGCCGTCGCGAGGACCCCAAGCAGGACGTTCTCGTTGACGAACCGCCACGCGAGCAACAGGATCCCCGCCGGCGGGAGCGCGAGCCCGGCCGCCGTGCGGTGGAATCGACGGAGCTGGTCGCCGACGGGTTCCGGAGTCGTCTCGATCTCGCTGGAGTCGTCGTCCGCCACGAGGGCGGGAAAAGAAAGGTACGTTCCGAGCCCCATCACGAGCCCGACGAACGCGCCGAAGATCGGTTGGCCGAACAGTACGAGCCCGAGATAGCCAAACACCGGCAACTCGAGGACGCCAATGCCGGCACCGATCAGTCCGGGCGAGCGGTCGCCGTCGTCGGCCGAGCCCGACCGTTCGTCACGAGAGTCGTTCATATCCGTGTCGACTCACTACAGCCATATTACCGTTTTCTGTCACTCGCCTACTCCTCGCTCTCGGCGAGGTCCGCCGCGCGCAACTCTTCGCTGGCCTCGCGGACCTCCCGCATGACGCTCGAGATGCGCTCTTCGGCCTCGAGTTCCTCCTCGACCGAGAGGTCGACGCCCTCGACCTCGAGGAGGAACTTGGCGACCTCGGTGGCCTCGTACATCACGTCGTCGAGTTCCTCGGCGGTGAAGAAATCACACATCGCGCCGTAGAGGAAGGTCGCGCCGGCGGTTCGGACCTTCTCCTCGAAGGAGGCTCGTGCCTGATTGACCGCCTGCGGGGAGTAGGTGTCGGTCATGAAGGGGACGAGTTCGGGGAGGTTCTCGCCGATCTTGGTCATCTCGACGCCGGTCTCGGTCCGGAAGTCCGAACAGAGCCGCGCGATGGCCCACTCGCGGGCGGTGATGTACGTGCGGTCCCGGAGGAACTCGTTGACCCGGTCGTACTGCGCGCCGTCCATCTTCGTGAACCGGGCATACTTCTGTACGTCCTCGGGGACGTCGTCGTCCTGCGGGTCGGGGTCCGGCACCCCCGGCATCGAGCCGCCGTCGCCGTCCTCGTCTGCCGTCCCAGCGGGTTCGGGTTCGGGATCGCGGTCCGATTCGGCGTCGTCGCCCTCGAACCGAGACGCGTCCAGTCCGTCCTCGTCCATGCCCGCGTATTACCAGCTATCCGAGATAAGGGTTGTTCTCGAGCCGACCGGCTCGAGGGCGGCGCGATCGACCCCCGCCGTCGACTCCGGCGGGTCGTAGGTCGGCGACGACGGCCGGCCGGCGGACCCGCAACTCGGCCCGTAAACACTTTTCCCGCCAGCCGGAGTTCGACCGGATTTAAGTCCGTGAGGGGCATGCGGTAGTATATGTCACAGACGCCAGTCGTAGTCAAGGCGGTACGGACGCCACAGGGGAAAGAAGACGGCGTGTACGCGGACGTTCGCAGCGAGGACCTCTCGGTGCCACTGATCGACGAGATCCTGGCCGAAACCGGCCTCTCCGGCGAGGAGATCGACGACCTGATGTGGGGCTGTGCCCAGCAGCGCGAGGAACAGGACAACAACCTCGCCCGCGTCATCGCCCTGCTCTCCGAGCTGGGCGAGTCGGTTCCCGCGACGACGATCAACCGCTGGTGTGCCTCCTCGATGCAGTCGGTCATCTCCGCCTCCGACGCCATCGCGGCCGGCAACCGAGACGCCATCATCGCCGGCGGCGTCGAGAGCATGAGCCGCGTCGCGATGGGCGAGAGCTACGGCCACATTCACCCGAAGATCTCCGAACTGTACGACCTCGGCGATCTCCAGATGGGGATGACCGCCGAGAAAGTCGCCGAGGAGTACGGCGTCAGCCGCGAAGAGCAGGACGAGTACGCCGCCCGCAGCCAGCAACGCGCCACCGAGGCGACCGAGGAGGGCCGCTTCGACGACGAGATCGTCCCGATCGAAACCGAGGACGGCACCGTCGAGGAAGACGAGGGCATCCGACCGGGCACGACCCCCGAGAAACTCGCCGAACTCCCCACCGTCTTCAAGGAGGACGGTAGCGTCACGCCCGGTAACGCCTCCCAGATCTCCGACGGCGCGGCCGCCCTGCTGGTCACCAGCGAGGCCTTCGCCGAGGAACACGACCTCGAGATCATGGCCGAAGTCGGCCGGAACAACGTCGCCGGCGTCGACCCGACCGTCATGGGGATCGGTCCGGTGCCCGCGACGCGGGGCCTGCTTGAGCGAAACGACCGCGACATCGACGAGTACGACCTCGTGGAACTCAACGAGGCCTTCGCGAGCCAGTCGCTCTACTCCCGCGACGAACTCGGCATCGACCCCGACATCTTCAACGTCAACGGCGGGGCGATCGCGCTGGGCCACCCGCTGGGGGCCTCGGGCGCGCGTCTGCCGGTGACGCTGATCCACGAACTCCAGAAGCGCGGCGGCGGCCTCGGGCTGGCGACGCTGTGTGTCGGCTTCGGCCAGGGCGCGGCGATCGAGTTCGACGTCAACTAAGCAGCGGGGACTGGACTTTTTGGTCCAGATTTTGCGAGGACAACACGGGAGCGTCGTCCGAGACAAAAGTACTGTTGCTCCGATAGGATATTCACGCTCGAGTTGTTGTAGTTACAGATGCGCGGTGTGAAACGTCTCTACGAGCGCACTGATGCGTGGCTCCGAGGGCTCTCTCGCGGACCGTATGCGGCCGTGTTGGGGCTAATGACCGGTATCGGCGTCCTCGCAGCCGGGTTCCTGTTGAGTCGAGACCTCCTCCTCCTTCGAGCGCTCACGATGGCGCTTGTCATGTTCGGTCTGGAGTACGCGTTCGGACGATTCGGGGCCAACGAGAGCTAACAGCACCCCGTCCTCTCACTGCCACCGTCCTCGAGCCACCGTCAGGTGGCGGGTCGTTTAGTAGCCTCGAGTCCGTAGGCCGCGTATGCGCATCGGCCTCCTCGCGATCATCGTCGGCATCCCGCTGGCCTGGCATCTCGGGCTCACCGCGGTCGCCTACTGGGACGCCGGTCGGGTGGGACTCGAGCCCCAGTGGAAGTGGGCGGCGATCACCTTCTGTATCCCGCTGATCGGGTTTTTCATCTACATCTTCGAGCGCAGCGAACTCTCCTACGACCCCGAGAGCGACCCCTATCGGGGACACAACGTCAACATCCACCCCTCGCGCGCCGACGACACGTCGCTGCCGTCACGCGGTGACGACCGCCTCGAGCCGGAACTCGAGGAAACCGACGACGAGTAGCGGGCGGGGTCGTGGCTTCAAGCCGCTGGCCGGTGAACCCACAGGGGATGTCCGACCACGGCACAGTCACCCTCGTCCCCAGCGTCCACTTCTCGCCGAGCCACTGCCGGCGGGTCCGCGAACGGATCCGTGCGGTCGAGCCGGACCTCGTGGCCGTCGAACTCGACGAGTCGCGCTTCGAGCGCCTCGAGGCCGATAGCGGGCCGGACCTCGCCGAACTGACCCGCGAGCTGTCGCCGCCGGCCGCGGCTGCCTACAGCGCGGTGCGTGCGTTCCAGCGGACGGTCGTTCGCCTCGCCGGACTCGATCCCGACTACACCGATATGGAGGCCGCCATCGAGACGGCCGCCGAGCGCGGAACCGACGTCGCGCTGATCGACGATCCGGTGGCGGAGACCCTGCGGGAACTCGCCCGTCGCGTCGGGCCGTTGACGATCCCTCGAAGTATGCTCCGTGCGCAGTCGATGGGACCGGACGCGTACGTCGACCAGTTGGCGCTGCTCGAGCAACCCGTCGCGGAGATCTCACACGGCGACGACGTCCAGCCGGCGATCGACCACCTACGGCGGCTGTTCCCCGAGGTGGCGGCGGTACTGATCGACCGCCGGGATCGTGCGATGGCGCGGCGACTGCACGCGCTCCGTCGTGACGGTCACGACGTCGTCGCAGTCGTCGGCGCGGGCCACCACAACGGGATCGAGCGGCTGCTCGCGACGCTCGAGGGCGAGCGCAACGCCGCCGAGCGGACCGAGTCGGTCCCGATCAGAACGCCCGCACGGACGGTAACGCGAATTCCGATCGAGTGAGCGGGCTCGAGTCGCTCGCGCCGACCGGGGCAAATCGAGTCGCGATCAGTCGTCGGCCGGTGCCGCGCTGCCTCCGCCGACTTTCGTGTCGGGGACGGTGCCGTCGTCGTTCCAGCCGCGCTCGGCGTAGTACTCCTCGAGGCCCTGTTCGAAGTCGGGCAGCTCGTAGGGGAGCCGGTCGTCGCCGCGGTCGAAGCCGCGCTGGTTGTTGAAGTGCCGTTCCATGGCGACGACTTCGCCACCGAGGGCGAGCAGGTCGTCGTAGTCGGCATCGAGCAGCGTCTCGATGCGTTCCTCGGTCAGGAAGTCCCGGGAGAACTTACAGAAGATCGCGCTGTCCTTGACGGCGTTTAGGTTCTCGAGTTCGACGAGCTTGGGCGGCTTGCCCTCGAGACCCTCCTTCTGGAACGCGTCTTCCTCGCCGACTAGCGGGTACTCGTAGGGGTAGAACTCGGCGTACATGTGGTCGGCACCGCGGTTCGAGGTAGCGAAGGCCAGCCCCTGTCCGTTCAGGGTGCGGCCGTCGTGGGCGGCAAATTCCATGCCCTTGACCGACCAGTTCTCGACCCCGAGGTCGTCGTGGATCCGGTCGACGCCCTCCGCGAGCGTATCACCGACGCCCTCGCGGTGGGCGATCTGCTCGACGAGGTCGTGGATGAGATCGACGTTGCCGAACTCGTCCTCGCTCTTGAGGTAGGCCGCGATGGTGTCACCCGTCGAAATGGTGTCGAGCCCGTAGACGTCACAGAGCTTGTTCGATTGCATCACGTCGACGATGTCGTCGACGCCCGAGTTCGAGCCGAAGGCCATCAGCGTCTCGAATTCCGGCCCTTCCGTCTCGAGGCCGGATTCCTCGTCGCGGGTCGGCAGCTTGCAGGCGAAGGCACACGACGAGCAGGTGCCTTTCTTGTACTTCTTCTCCTCGACGCGGTCGCCGCTGATCCCGTCGATCCCCTCGAAGGACAGGTCCTCGAAGTAGTAACTCGAGAGGGCCTCGACCATGTTGGCGTACTCGGCGACCGAGGTGGTCCCCTGTGCCTTCATCGGGTGGTCGGCCTGCGCGGCCTCGCCGTGGATCTCCATCTGGACGGCCGGGATCTCGACCTCGCGGGTCGAGTCGCCGTCGAAGGTGATCGCCTTGACGTTTTTCGACCCCAGCACCGCGCCGAGCCCGCCGCGGCCGAAGGCCCGTTCTTCCGAGGTCATGACCGAGGCAAAGCGGACCTCGTTCTCGCCGGCCGGCCCGATGACGGCGGTGTGTTCCGGCCCGAGATCGTGTTCGTCCTCGAGGTACTCGCAGGTCTCGGGCACGGTCGCCCCCTCGAGGTCGGGGACGGCCTCGAACTCGACGCCGTCGTCGGTGACGTGGACGACGACGAGGTCGTCGCTCGCGCCGGTAATCTCGACGGCACTGTAGCCGGTCCCCGTAAAGTTCCGCGAGACGAACCCGCCGGCGTTCGAGGAGAGCAGCCCGTCGGTCAGCGGCGAGACGGTCGTCGCCGACGTCCGCCCGGTGAAGCTCATCGTCGAGTGCTGAAGCGGCCCCGTCGCGAAGAACAGGCGGTTGTCGGCTCCGAGCGGATCGACATCGAACGGGATCCGCTCGTGGGCGAGTTTCGTCCCGAGCGCCCGACCGCCGACATAGGACTCGAGGACGTCGTCGATGTCCTCGGTCTCGACGGTTCGGTCCCCGACATCGATCGAACACAGCGGTCCCCATGAGTGTTTCATAGTACCACAGTGGTGGACACGGCCGCAAAACGGTATCGGTTTTTCGGGCGGGATTCGACGCTGAGCCGTTCGGGCGGCGGCTGCGATCGGGCCGGCGGATCCCGAGTCGGCCCGGATTTATCCACTCGCAACGTCTGGTCCCGGTATGTCCCAACCGGACGAGTCGCTCGAGGGCGCGACCATCGACGACGTTTACGAGCAACTCGAGACGCTCGAGGAGACGGTCGACACGGCCGACGAGCGGACGGAGGTGCGGCGGACGATGCGGCTACTGGGCCGGCTCTCGCACAATGCGGCGGTCGGGAACGTCATCACCCGGTTCACCTACAAGGACAAGGCCGAGGCGTTCGTCGGCAGCGTCGTCATCGGGCTCCCGATGCTGGTCGAGGACGGCGTCTTCAGTATCGGCGCGTTCCTCGCGACCCATCCGGCGCTGCTGGCGGCGAACCTCTTGTTTACGGTCGGGCTCGTCGTCGGCATTCTCTACGTCGCCGACTTCAGGGAGGTGCAGATCCATAACCCCTACTTCGGCCTCGTGCCGCGTCGCCCGGTCTGGGTCCTGCTCATCGCGTTCTCGACCGCGGCCGGGCTCATGACGTTGTGGGGGCGGATCGCGTGGGACGAGCCGTGGGTCAATCTCTGTCAGGTCTCGGTCGTCTTCACCGCGATGGCGCTTGGCGGCTCGCTGGGCGATATTCTCCCCGGCGAAGCCGAGCATCGGCCGATAGACGCCCCCGATCGTCGCGGGGACGATCGCGACGACGCGTAAGACAGTCGGCGCGAACGCAACGTTTTTCCGAATCACGGCGAAGCCGGCCGCATGGTCAGTACGTCGATCCTGTTCGCACTGGGCGCGTTGCTCCTCTATGGCGGCTGGGCGGTGGCCGGCGGCGTCGCGACCCGCTCGCTCTCGCCGGTCAACGCCGTGTTCCTCTCGTACGTCGCGAGCCTCGTCATCGCCGGCGGCTACGTCCTCTCGCTTCGCCGTCCCGTCTCCGGCACCCGCGTCGACGTCGCCGCCGCCCTCGTCTCCGGCGCGTTCCTCGCGGCCGCCTCCATCTGCTTCTACGCCGGCCTCGCCCGGGGCAACATGGCGATCGTCTCCGCGATCGCCGCGCTCTACTTCGTGATCCCGGCCATCGTCGGCGTCTTCTACTTCGGGGCACAGCTCAGCGCGACGAACGTCGCGGGACTTGTCCTCGCGGTCGTCGCCGTCGGCCTCGTCGCGACCTGATCAGTCAGTCCGTCCGCGAGAAGCCGAGTGTTAGACCGGTTTGCCACACTGGTTGATCGCCTCCTGAACGGCCTCCGTGCGGCCGATGAGCGTGATGTGATCCCCCGCCTGCAGTTCGACGTCGGGGGTCGGCACTTCGCTGGTCCCGTTCCGGCTCACGAGCGCGATGAGAACGCCGTTCGGGAGTTCGCCCCCGACGTCGACGATCCGCTGCCCGACGAGATCCTCGTCGGTGATCTCGATCTCCTGTACGTCGCCGGAGCGACCGAGTTCGGACATCCAGTCCGAGAGCGCGGGCCGCTCGATCCGATTGTCGATCGCCCACGCGGTCGACTCGGCCGCCGAGATCGTCTGGACGCCGAGGTCCTCGAACGCCGACGCGTTCGACGGGTTGTTCGCCCGAGCGATCACGTTCTCGACGTCGAAGTTCGATTTCGCGAGCTGGGCCACGAGGAGGTTCACGTCGTCGTCGCCGGACGCCGCGACGACGGTCTTGGCGTTCTCCACGCCCGCCTCGCGTAACACCTCGGTGTCGGTGCCGTCGCCTTCGCGGGCGGTGAACCCGTCGTTGCGAAGCTCCTCGAGGACCGTCTTGTCCGCCTCGATCAGGACCACGTTTTCGCCGCGCGCTTCGAGTCGTTCTGCCAGCGAGCGACCGACGCGGCCGCCGCCGATGATGAGTACACGCATGGGTATCACGTCGAGTGTCTCCGCGATCTGCCGGGCCAGGCCGCCCTCGAGGACGACCGTCACGAGGATGACGAGAAAGACCGTCCCGACGAGCAGGTCCGCACCGGCCGGGTTGGTCGGCGCTGCGTCGGTCTGGAGTCGGATCGCGAACAGCGTCGCAACCGAGGCCGGAATGATCCCCCGCGGCCCGACGGCGCTCATAAAGAGCCGCTCTCTGAACGTAAACCGGCCACCCCGTGTCGAGAGAAAGACCAGAAACGGCCGCAAGACGAGCATGACAGCCACCACGACCGCCACGCCGCCGAGCCCGAGCGCGAACAGCTGGTCGAACTCGAGCAGTGCCGCGAGGGTGATGAAGACGAAGGAGAGAACGAGCAGGGTGATATCGCCCTTGAACGCCTCGATCTCCTCCTCGTAGGGGAGGTTGGCGTTGCCCAGGATCAGGCCGGCCGTCGCCGCGGCCGCGACGCCCGCCTCGGCGAAAACGTAATCGGCCGTCCCGAAGGCGACGATCGCCCCCGCTAACGTCAGCAATCGTGCGTTCCGCGGCGCATCGTCTGGCGAAATGTCGACGTACTGCAACACCGCCCAGACGACCGCGGCGACGACGACGCCGACGAGCAGGCCCGTTCCGAGCCGCTCGGCGAACAGTTGCAGGTAGACGTCCGCGTGGGCCTCTCTGACGGTCATCGACTTGAACAGCACGACCGCGAGGATCGCCGCCGTCACGTCGTTGACGATCCCCTCCGTCTCGAGGGTCGCTGCGACCCGGTCACGGACGGGGACGACCTTCAGGATCGGCGTGACGACCGTCGGTCCCGTCGCGACCAAGAGTGCGCCGATCAACAGCGCGATGTCCCAGTTCGCCCCGAGGAAAAAGCGGACTGCGCCGGCGGTTCCCAGAAAGGCGATCGCCGCACCGACCGTCGTCAATCGGATCACGGCTGCCGGCGCTTCCCGTATCTTCTCGGCCTTGAGGTGGAACGCACCCTCGAAGACGATGATGGCTACCGAGAGCCCGACGATCGTCGAGAGTCCGCTCTCGCCGAAGGAGTCGATGGTCAATACGCCGAGCCCCTCCGGGCCGATCGCGACCCCCGCGGTGATGAGAAAGAGAACACTCGGCACCCGAAACCGTGCCGACAACAACTGTGAGAGGACACCGAGTCCGACGATCATGGCGACCAGTATCAGAAGGTCGCCACTGGCCTCTGCACCCGTCATTGTCGGACCCGGCGCTCCATACCCGATCGCCGTCCCGGTGCGACTCGTCCGTCCATTCGGTTGGAAGGAATCAGTCCATGCGGTTAACTCCTGTGAGAAATCCGTACGAATGGCCGAAGGGTAACTGCTGCCGCGTCGATCGCGGCCGAGCGGGATCGAACGCGTCGGCCGTCGGCAAGCCGGACCGATCAGGCGTCCTCGTAGATCCGGTCGACCCGATCCTCGAACCGCTCGAGGATGACCCGTCGCTTCTTTTTCATCGTCGGGGTGAGCATGTCGTTTTCCTCGGTGAACTCCTGGGGCACGAGTTCGAACTGCTTGATCGTCTCGTGTTTCTCGAAGTTCTCGTTGACGCGATCGACCTCTTCCTGAATATGATCGCGGACGCGCTCGTCGTCACACATCGCCTGCGGGTCGTCGGGCAGGTCGATTCCCTCCGCGTCGGCCCACTCGCGGACGTGGTTCGTGTTCGGTACCAGCAGGGCACCGATGAACTTCTCGCCGTCACCGACGACCATCGCCTGCTCGACGACCTCGCTGGCCGCGAAGGCGTCCTCGAGCGGGCCGGGCGCGACGTTTTTCCCCGTCGAAAGGACGATGATCTGTTTGACGCGATCGCGGAACTCGAGGTAGCCGTCGGGGCGGACGTGGATGATGTCGCCGGTACGGAACCAGCGCGTGCCGTCGTCGTCCTCGGTGAACGCGCCCTCGGTCGCACCGGGCTTGTTCCAGTAGCCCTGCGTGACGTTGGGTCCGTTGACGAGGAGTTCGCCGACCTCGCCGGCGTCGTCCGTGAAGGCGTCCTGATCGGCGATGGCCTCGTCGACTTTCACCTCGACGTTGGACAGCGTCGGCCCGATGGTCCCGATCTTCGCGCCCTCGGGCGGGTTCGTCGCGACGATGGGCGAGGTTTCGGTCAGCCCGTACCCCTCGAAGATCGGCAGCCCCATCGCGTGATAGAGCCGACACAGCTCCGGCGAGAGGCTCCCGCCGCCGCTGATCAGGATCTCGATGTTGCCGCCGAGCGCTTCCCGAACCGTCGAGAAGACGAGCTTGTCGGCTAGGGCTTGCTTGGCCTTCAGGATCGGCCCCGGCGACTCCGCCTGCTGGTACGCGACGCCGACGTCGGTCGCCCACTCGAAGATCCGCCGGGAGACGCTCGAGCCGCTGGCCTCCTCGCGGATGCCGTCGTAGATCTTCTCGTAGACGCGGGGAACGCTCGTGGCCGTCGTCGGTTGGACGGTGCTGAAGTCCTCCTGGAGCGTGTCCGGGCTCTCCGCGTAGGCGATACAGGTGCCGCCGGCAAACAGGGCGAAGTGGCCTGCAGTCCGCTCGAAGACGTGAGCCAACGGCAGATACGACATCGCTACCGACTCCTCGTCGAGGACGGGGACGTCGTCGTCCTTGTCCGGCCGCGGACCGAACCGCTTCCGGGAGCCGTTGACGTTCGATCGGAAGTTCCAGTGGGTCAGCTGGACGCCCTTTGGCTTGCCCGTCGTCCCGCTTGTGTAGATCAGGCTCGCCAGATCGTCGAGATCGATCCCATCGATGCGCTCCTGGTAGGTCTCGAGGTCGAAGGCGTCCTCACCGCGGTCGTAGACCTCGCCAAGCGTCAGCACGTCGTCGCGATCGTCGTAGCCGTCGACCTCGTCGATGGTGACGATGAACTCGAGGTCGAGTTCGTCCTCGACCGCGAGGACGTTCTCGAGCAGGTCCTCGTTCTCGACGACGACGCCGTCGGCGTCGGGGTCGTCGAGCAGGTACGCGACCTGGTCGGGCGAGGAACTCGTATAGACCGTCGTGACGGCCGCGCCAGCAGACAGCAGGGCGAAGTCGGTCTGGGCCCACTCCATGCGCGTGTTCGAGAAGATACCGACCCGATCGCCCGTTTCGACCCCCAGTTCGCGAAAGCCGGCCGAGAGGTTGCGAACGATGTCGCGCATCTCGGCATAGGAGAGGGTCCGGAACTCGCCGGGCGTCGCGGCGGGGACGACGTCGTCCGTCAGCGACCGATCGTAGATACCGCCCTTGTACTGTTGGGCTGGACGGTTCGTGTACCGCTCGGCCGCGTCCTCGAACATGCGTGCGAGATTCGTCTCGCCGATGACCTCGTCCTCGTACTCTCGTTCCGCGTCCCGCCAGTTCATATGTGTGTGAGAGTTGCTCCCGTGCGATAAAACGTGATGAAACTTGTTTCATCTATCACTACGTTTATCGCTCGTCGCTGCCGTACGGGAGAGAACCCGCGAGCGCCCCGAAACCGGGCGCTCAACCGAAAAGATCCGAGCGCTGGTTTCGAAATCGGCTCCGAGCGATGGAACCGAGTCGCCATGGCGGCGACGCTACCCGGTCACTCCCGGTGGTCGAGATAGCCCAACACGCCACGCGTGTTCAGTTTCGCCTCCTCGCTGGCTTTCTCCCTGCCCCAGACGTCGGCCAGCTCGGCCTCGTCGGCGAAGTACTCCAGCACCGCCTCGTCGTCGGCGAGTTCACGGCGTTTGTCGGCGACCAGGTCGACCCACTCCTCGAGGACGGTCGCGTATTCGTCGAGGGCCCGTTCGGCGTCGTCGCCGACGAATCGAGGGCCGAAATGCGGGTACAGGAGGACGGCTGGGTCGAGGGCTTGCAGCATTTCGACGTCCGCGAGACACTGCTCGAGGTCGAAGTTCGAGGGCGGCGAGGTCGGCCTGATCCGTTCGACGTCGGGGACCCAGATGCCGGCGGCATCGGCGACGAAGACCGCGTCGTTTGCGGGATCTTCGTAGACGACCTGATGGGGGGCGTGGCCGGGTGCCGCGTGGACTCGCAGTTCGTGTGTCCCGAGATCGATATGGTCCCCGTCCTCGATCGCGACGATCCGGTCCTCGGGGACGGGTTCGGGTTCGACGTAGTGGTCCCACTGGTCGCCGACGGCCGCCTTCGTCCCCGCGACCAGTCGGGAGGGGTCGGCGATGTGATCGGCCCCCAGCGAGGGGACGTAGACGTCGGCGTTCGGACAGTCGGCGGCGAGAAAGCCGGCCCCGCCGGCGTGATCGAGGTGGACGTGCGTCAGCGCGATGACCGCGAGGTCCTCGCGGTCGATGCCGACCTCGGCGAGCGCCTCCCGAAGCAGGTCGTAGTTCGTACCGATGCCCGTATCGACGACGGCCGGGCGGTCATCGTCGAGGATGTAAACGGCACCGTAGCCGCTGGTTTCGTACATTCCCGTATCGAGGTAGTAGCAGTCCGAACAGTCGCCGGCGGTGACCTCGCGGACGTCTCCGATTGCCATATCGAAACGCCGTCATGGGACCCGATAAAAGCTCGCGTCGCGGCGACCCTGGGCCCAGAGCCGGTACAGATTTCACACCTCGCTCTCATGGACAGTGTAAATGACCCGCATCGTCCGCGAATCGCCACCGTCATCGGAGCCGATATGAGCCACGATACGCCGGCTTCGAGCCGACTCGTCGGCACCCCACTGTGGCTCGAGCGGTCGTCGCTGCCCTGGCTCGTCACCGCGTTCGGCGGGCTCTCGATCGCCGGCCTCGTCGGCTGGTGGCTCGCCTTCGCGGACACGATCGGGGCCACCGCCTACCTGACCACCCTGCTCTCGATCGGCGTCCCCGCCGTCGGACTGGGTTGGGGCGGCCACCGGCTCACGGAAAGCGACATCGATGAGAGCCGGTACGGCCGAGTATGCAAGTGGTGTTTCGGCGGTGCGGTCGCCTTTCTGGCGGTCAACATGCTATCGATCGTCTTCTTTCCCGCCGACTCGGTGGCCGCCAACACCACCTGGGCCCACTTCGCGCTCAACACGGGCGCTGTCGGCGGGTTCGCCGTCGGTTACGTCGAAGCGCGGGCCATCCAGCGGGAGGTCGAAGCGACGGCCGCCACGGTCCGCGCCCGGCAACTCGAGGACGAACAGGAGCTGCTGGCGTACCTGAACGACCTGTTGCGACACGAGGTCCTCAACTCCTCCCAGATCATCGGAGGGCATGCGACGCTCCTGCAGGCGGAGTGTGACCGCGAGGCGGTCCGCGACCGCCTCGAGACGATCGAACGCGAGAGTGACAACCTCGTCGGCGTCATCGAGGACGTTCGGGCGATGCTGGACGCGAATCGGGGGCCACAGAGCGGGACCGCGGTCGATCTCGTCGCGGTACTCGAGGCCCAACTCCTCGAGTATCGCACCCGGTTCGACGACGTCGACATCGAGGCCGACCTGCCGGAAACTGCCCACGTCAGCGCTAACGAAGGCGTCAAGTGGATCTTCGCGAACCTCCTCGAGAACGCGATCGAACACAACGAGGGGCGGGCCCGCGTTCGGGTCACCGCCGAGCGGGGGCCGGAAACCGTCGTCGTCAGGGTCGCCGACGACGGCCCGGGAATTGCCGAGGCCGACAGGGAAACGCTGTTCGAACGCAGATCGACCAACCACGGGCTCGGGCTCTACCTCTCGCGGATCCTCGCGAACAGGTACGGGGGCGGCGTCGAACTCGTCGAGACCGGCCCGGACGGCAGCGTCTTCGGGGTGACCTTACAGCGCGCGGCGTCCACCGACGCGGACGTCGATGCGGCCGAGCGTTCGCAGTGAGGCGACTGCCCGTCACCGCTCGGCCGACTCCTTCCACTCGCCGATCCCCGATGGATCGAGGTGGACGTGTGCGTCACCGACGTCCTCGAGGCCCCGGAGGCGATCGACCAACGCCGACTCGATGTCGTGGGCCTCCCGGAACGGCATGTCACCGTCGACCTCGACGTGGACCTCGACCTCGAGGACGGTACCGTCGTAGAAGACCGTCAGGTCGTGGACGCCCTCGACGGCCGGGTGGCGACGGAGGGCCCCAGTGATCTCCCCCCGTTTCTCGGGCCCGGGAGCAGCACCGATGAGATAGTCGACGTTTTCCCGGCCGATCTCGACGCCCTGATAGACGACGAGCAGGCTGACGAGGCCGCCGGCGATCGGGTCGAGGATCGGGTAGTTCACCAGCACGCCGAGGACGCCGACGATGGCGGCAATCGACGTGTAGATGTCGTTCAGACAGTCCTTCGCGAGCGCGGCGAGTGCGGTCGACTGGAGACGGTCGTTGATCCGGACGGTGTAGCGATAGACCAGGTACATATCGCCGATCGAGAAGCCAAGCGCCGCGAGCAACAGGACGCTGAACTCGATATCGGGGCCTGCCAGGAGTCCCTCGACCGACCGGTAGAGCAGGTTCAGCCCGAGCAGTGCGATCATCGCCCCGACGAAAAGCGCCGTCAGCGGTTCGATCCGGTCGTGCCCGTGTGGATGCGTCGTGTCGGGTTCGTCGAATGAACTCCGCCCCCAGACGAGGACGACGACGCTGGCGACCAGATCCGCCAGCGAGTGGGCCGCGTCGGCGAGCAGGGCAACGCTGCCGAAGGCAAGCCCCGCGCTTCCCTCGGCGACGATCTTCACGACGTTACCGAGGACGTTCGCCCACGACGCTCGCGCGAACGCCGACCGACCACCGTCCGCGGGGACGTCTTCGGCCATGGCTCGGTTTAGAGCGAGTCTAACCTTGGGTCTTTCCCTCCTCGCTCGTCACGGCGTGACGGTGTTCGCAACGTTCATTTCGCGCCTGGACGAACCGCGTCGTATCCGGGCGATGGGGCCCGCCTGACCCAACTGCCGACCGTCGCGACCGGGCCGTGACGCCCCCGCGTCGTGGGCGCCGGTCGGCTGACGGTCCCTGCCACCACCAGCCATGGCAGACTCACATCCCCTCGTTCGACTCGAGACGGTCGCACTGATCGCTATCGGCGGGTTCGCCGGCTCGAACCTCCGGCTCTTCGCGATGGGTGTGGTCCCGGATACGGCGTCGATCGTCCTCGTCAACGCGGTCGCCAGTGCCGTCCTCGCCGTCGTCGTCTACGAGGCCGAGGCCGCCGGCCGGCTGTCGTCGCGGGCGCGACTCGTCTTTACGACCGGATTCCTCTCCTCGCTGTCGACCTACAGCACGTTCGCGCTGCAGGCCGCGCTCGCGTCGACGCCGCTTGCCCTGCTGGGCATCGTCGCCGCCAACTACGGTTTCGGACTTGCCGGGGTACTCGCGGGTCGTTCGCTCGCGCGTCGCCTCGGCGGTCCCCGACCCGCCGGTGGTGAGACGGCGTGAGCCCGGCACTGCTGAGCGCCCCGCTGCTCGAGGCGCTCGCCCGCGCGACCGTCACCGTCGACCCCGAGCCGGCCCACGTCGTCGGCACCGGCGGCGCGATCGGGGCGGTCTGTCGGTACCTGGTCGGCCACTGGGTCTCGAGTCGCCTCGAGAGCGGGCGGCTCCCGCTGGCGACGTTCGTCGTCAACGTCGTCGGGAGCTTCCTGCTCGGGCTCGTCGTCTTCGCGGGCGCGAGCGAGTCGACACTACGACTCGTCGCGACCGGGTTCTGTGGCTCGTTCACGACGTTTTCCTCGTTTTCCGTCGAGACCGTTCGACTGTACGAGGACGGCGACCGCGTCCTCGCGATCGGCAACGCCGCGGCCGGTCTCGCCGGGTCGCTCGCCGCGATCGGCCTCGCGTGGGGACTCGTCGCCGCCCTCTGAGGCCCGGCTCCGGGCACCACGCCGGCCCGGTCGAAACACGTTAGCGATCCCCCAGATACGGTACCTATCCCCATGGGTTCGCGCGATCCGCTCGGGTTCGACCCGTGGTAGGTATATGTCCGGCCTGCGTTAGACGACGCTATGGCGGCTCGCCAAGACGCGTGGCGCATCTACCGCGAGTCACTGCCGATCCTCGTGGTCAGCCTCGCCGGCGGGGTTTTCGCCGGCTCAGTCCTCGGCTCGGAGGGGATGACTGCGGGATTCGAGCGGTTCCCCGGCCTCCTGTTGCTCCTGCCCGCATTCCTCGCGACTCGGGGGAACGTCTACGGGGCGCTCGGCGCGCGCATCTCGAGTGGCCTCCATCAGGGGATGATCGATCCGGAGTTCTCGTGGGACCGGCGACTCGTCAACGCCGTCGCGGCCTCCTTTATCAACGGGATCGGCATCTCGGTGTTCATCGCCGTCCTCTCGTGGGGAATTCTCCAGTTGCTGGGTCGCGACTCCGCGCGGCTGATCGAACTCGTCGGTATCATGCTGGTCTCGGGCGTGTTGACCTCGTTCACGCTGATCTTCGGCATGCTGGCGCTGGTGTTTGCCAGCTACAAGTACGGGCTCGATCCCGACAACCTGATCGGGCCGATCGTCACCACACTCGGCGATATCTTCGGCGTCGTCTTCCTGTTCGTCGCGATCACCGTCGTCGGGGTGATCTTCTGATGGGCGCGACCGATCCCGACGAGTCGGTCAACACCTGGTCGGTCCGGAGCATCGTCGCCACGATGTTTCCCATCCTGATCGCACTCTCGATCCTCGAGATGGGGTCGGGCTACGTCCTCGAGGAACTCGAGGCAACCTACCTCGCAAATCCCACGCTGCTCGTCCTGGTGCCCGTGATGATCGGTATGGGCGGCAACCTCGGCGCGATCCTCTCCTCGCGGCTCTCGACGCGGCTCCACCTGGGCCTGCTCGAGTTCGACCCCCGCGACGAGGTGCTGTGGACGAACGTGTTGGCGATACTCGGGCTCGCGGCGACGATCTTTACCGCGCTGGGGATCGTCGCCTGGCTCGTCGGCCAGTTCATCGCCGAACCGATGGCGCTCGTCGACCTCATGGTCATCTCGGTCGTCAGCGGGATGGTGCTGGCCGGGCTGGCGATCGTCCTCAGCGTCCTCGCGACCTACGTCTCCTACAAACAGGGGCTGGACCCCGACGACACGACGATCCCGGTCGTCACGAACGTCTGTGACATCCTCGGCGTGATCGTCCTCTCGGGGGTTGCGATCGTCGTCCTGAACTGAGACCGTCCCGAACGGAACTCAAGGCTCGAACGCCGGACTGGCGTCTCACCGGTCACAGCCGACTCGAGAAAGGACCGTTTTCCCGTCGTATCTTCACCTTGTGACCAGAACTACTTAAAGGGCGAGCGACCCGGTGGGCCCCGAACCCGCCCTCCGCGTGGCTACGCGGACGCGAGATCCCGGAAGGCGGCGGCGGCCGTCCGGGTCCCTTTCGCGATCAATACGTCGCCGCCGCGCAGTTCGGCATCGGCGTCGGCCACCAGCAGCCAGCCCTCGTCCGGCCGGCGGATGGCGATTACCGACATCGTCGAGTCGGCGTCGGGAACGCCCTCGGTCACCGCGGTCCCGTCGAGTTCGCTGCCCCGTTCGACCGGGATGCGGGCGATGATCTCGTCGCTCTCCTGGACCGCCAACTGGACGACCGGATGGACGTCGATATCGCGCAGGACGCCCTCGCTGATCTCGATCGCGGTGTCGCTGATCCGCTCGGTGCTGCTGCCCAGTTGGATCAGTCCGCGCAACACGACCGGATCCGTCGCGTCCGCGGCCGCCCGCAACGTCCAGGCCTCGAACCGCGACTGCATCGCGTCGACCTCGACCTCCAAGTTGCGGACCTCCTCGGCCAGTTCCTCGCTGTCGAACAGCACGCTGCTGTAGGCCAGATCGACCGCCAGCTCCGAGAAGTCCTTCATGTGGATGATCGTGTCCACCGCCCGCTCGAGATCGTCGATATCGGGACTCTCGACCGTGGGCGCTTCGTAGACCTCCCCGGTCAGGGTCTCACAGACGTCGCCGATCGCCGACTCGGGCCCCCGGAGAAAGGCGACGTCGTCGGCCTCGATCCGCGTCGTCGGCCCCGGGTTGAGTAGCCACTCGCTGCCCCGCCGGAGCGCGATGGCTCGGACGCCGGTCTCGGACTCGAGGTCGATGTCCTGCAGCGTCCGGCCGGCGTATGGGGAGTCAGCCGCGACGACCCCCCGGAGCAGGGCTTCCGCGGCGTCGGGCAGGGCCGCCCGCATCGCTTCGGGCAGCCCCATATCCTCGAGGACGATCTTCGCGATGTCGCCGGCGGCATCGCTGATCTCGTCGGCAGCCCCGACGATGCCAAGCACCGGCGCGAGCTGTTCGGCGTCGGCCGGTTTCCGGGCGGCCATCAGCAGGCTCATCCGCGCGCGCATCTCGAGGACGTCCATTCGCTCCTCGAGTCGGAGGACCTCCGTCGCGAGTTCCTCGCTGCGATGGAGGACCGCCGAGTACGAGAGGTCGATCAACAGCTCCGCGGTGTCTTTCATCTCGACGAGTACGTCCTTGACACTGACCGGCTCGTACTCGATCGATGCCGACGATGTCTCGCCCTCGAGCGGGTCCATACCTCGAGAGTCCGCCCGCCGACGAAAAAAGCGTTTCCCGCCGATCCCGCGGCCGACCGCGAGCCAGCCTTCCGACACGGTTTTGCCCGGGCACAGAGAACGCACGAGCATGCTCGACCGGACCGATCTACGCGAGAACCCAGACGAGGTGCGCTCGGCCCTCGATGACCGTGGGGCCGACGTCGATATCGACGAGTTACTCGAACTCGACGAGCGCTGGCGGGAGCTGAAAGCCCGCGGCGACGACCTGCGCCACGAGCGCAACCAGATCACCAAGAAGATCGGACAGCTCGTCGCCGACGGCGAGGACGAGAAACGGGAGGAGGCCATCGAGCGCTCCCAGGACCTCAAAGCCGAGATCGAGGACGTCGAGGACGAGGCCATCGAACTGCAGGACGAACTCCAGGAGCGGCTGCTCGAGGTCCCCCAGCTCCCCGACGAGAGCGTGCCACTGGGTGTCGACGAGCGCCACAACGTCGAGGACCGCCGCTGGGGCTTCGACGAGGACCACGACCTCCCCGACGAGGTCACCCCCCACTACGAACTCGGCGAGGAACTCGACATCATTGACGAGGAACGGGCCGCCAAGACGACCGGTGCCGGCTTCTACTTCCTCAAGGGCGAGGGCGCACAGCTCGAACACGCCTTGATCCAGTTCATGATGGACGTCCACCGCGAGCAGGGCTACGTCGACGTCTTCCCGCCGGTCCCGGTCAAGAGTTCGTCGATGCAGGGAACCGGACAGCTGCCGAAGTTCGCCGACGACGCCTACCGACTGGGCGGCAACAACGAGGAAGCCTACGACGACGACGACCTCTGGCTCTGTCCCACCGCGGAGGTCCCGGTCACCAACATGTACGCCGACGAGATCCTGCTGGACGACGACCTCCCGCTGAAACACCAGGCCTACACCCCGAACTTCCGGCGTGAAGCCGGCGAACACGGCACCGAAACCCGGGGCATCGTCCGCGTCCACCAGTTCAACAAGGTCGAACTCGTCAACTTCGTCGAACCCGAGGACAGCTACGACCGCCTCGAGGACCTGCTCGACGAGGCCGAGGAGGTCCTCCGTCGGCTCGACCTGCCCTACCGCATCCTCGAACTCTGTACCGGCGATCTCACGTTCGCCTCCGCCAAGACCTACGACATCGAGGTCTGGGCCCCCGGCGACGACATGGACGACGGCCCCGAGGAAGGCGGGCGCTGGCTCGAAGTCTCGAGCGCATCGAACTTCGAGGACTTCCAGGCCCGACGCGCCGGCCTGCGCTACCGACCCGAGCGCCACGAGTCGGCCGAGTACCTGCATACCCTGAACGCGTCGGGACTCGCGATCCCCCGGGTGATGGTGGCCATCCTCGAGTACTACCAGAACGAGGACGGCACGGTCACGATCCCCGAACCCCTGCGGCCGTACATGGGCGGCAAAGAGGTCATCGAAGGCCACGAGAAGGTCGGCGAGTCGGCGCTGGGTGCAGGCGAACGCGAGTAGCGCGCTCCCGCCGGTCTCCCTTGTCCGGAATCACCTATAGTAGCTCTTGAAACGATTTACACACCGATCGCAACGTTGTCCTTCGATCGGGTGTGCATTGACTTTCAAGAGCTACGATAGCCCGTCAGAACGGTGATCTCGGGTCCGGAGTCGATACGTCTGGGGCGGGATATGCTGACCAGTGGAGGTGAGAAATACTGTGCGATCGGATCCTCGTCGACGACTGGGTCGTCCGTTGCTGACTCGACGGGTAGGGGTGCCGACGGCGGACGATCGCCGCGAACGCGCGCCGGCGGCCAGTTCGGGGGATCACCGCGACGGAATCACCGTCGATGGCCGGGTTACTGCCCCCGGGTCAGTCGCCCGCACCGATACTAACGGCGTTACTGGCTGGCCAAGTTCCGGATGTCCTCGACGGCGTCGGCCGCGTTGTTCAGCGCGTCCGCGATCGGCGGCAGCGTAGCGTCTTCGGCGGCTGCACGGGCCTCCTCGACGGTACTCACGTCGTACTCGACACCGGCCTGGGCCTCGATCTCGGCCGTGACCTGCGTGAAGATCTCCTCGGCGAGGGCGTCGATCGTCTCGGCATCGGCGCTGTCGATCGTCCCGACCGGCTCGACGTTCTCGAGTTGTGCGTTGATGTCCTCGACGATCGAGTTGATCTCCGCGACCGTTTCGCTATCGCCGTCCTCACCGTTGCCGTCGTCACCGTCGCCGCCGTCGTCGATGGTGTAGTCGGCGATAGTCGCGATCTCCTCGACGGCGTCGGCCGCGTTGTTCAGCGCGTCCGCGATCGGCGGCAACGAGGCCTCCTCGGCCGCTTCCCGTGCCTCCGCAGGCGTACTCACGTCGTACTCGACGCCGGCCTGCGCTTCGATCTCGGCCGTGACCTGCGTGAAGATCTCCTCGATGAGCGCGCCGATCGTCTCGTCGTCGGTGTCCTCGATCGTCCCGACCGGCTCGACGTTCTCGAGTTGTGCGTTGATGTCCTCGACGATCGAGTTGATCTCCGCGACCGGTTCGTCGTCGCCACCGTCGTCACCGCCGTCGTCGATAGTGTAGTCGGCGATAGTCGCGATCTCCTCGACGGCATTGGCCGCGTTGTTCAGCGCGTCCGCGATCGGCGGCAACGAGGCCTCCTCGGCCGCTTCCCGCGCCTCAGCGGGCGTGCTGACGTCGTACTCGACGCCGGCCTGCGCTTCGATCTCGGCCGTGACCTGCGTGAAGATCTCCTCGATGAGCGCGCCGATCGTCTCGTCGTCGGTGTCCTCGATCGTCCCGACCGGCTCGACGTTTGCGAGTTCCGCGTTGATGTCCTCGATGATGGCGTTGATCTCCGCGACGGGGCCGTCATCGCCGGGATCTTCGTCCTCTTCTTCCGTGACGACCTCACCGTCGGCTTCGCCACCGATTCCGGCGTCCGCGGCCGCGTTGCGCATGACGACGTTCAGATCGGTCTCGCTCGAGCCGCTGACGTCGTTGACGCTGACCACGAGGCGGAGGGCGACGTTCTTTTCAGTCACACTGCCGTCTTCTGCCGCTCGGAAATCCGATGCGGAGAGACCGTCGTGATCGAGGACGCTCCCCGAAAGGTCCTCTCCGAGGGAAACGTCCGACTGGCTGGTGCCGCTGACCGAAGTCGTCGCCTCGTCGATCGTCGCCGCGTTGCCGCCGTGGACTACCTGGAGTTCGACCGTCGCTTCCCCTGGGTTCTCGTCCAGTCCTTCGTACTGGAAGACGACGTTGGTCGCACCTGCACGGATGTCCGAGAGGGACCCGTCGTCACTTTCCCCGCTGATGCTAGTTCCGGTGAACCGATAGTCGCCGATTTCTGCTGCTGCTGAACCCGAAAGCACTACTGCAGTGCCGATAGCTGCCGTGCCGATACCGCCTGTACTCGCGATGAACTTGCGTCGATTCATTGTTGCTCTCTGACGCCGTACGACGCCCGGCGCTGGCGGACTCACAGCATTGCCACTCGTCGGTTACCTGCACTGACCGACCGCGTTCGCAACGCGACTTATTTGCGTGTGAGTGGCGCAACAAACTATGCCCCCAGTGATAAATATTTTCGATTATAAATTACAAATAATTTTCAACCGTTTTTAGATTTATTAAAGTAACAGCCAGTCAATATGCCGATCGACGATGCATCGAGAACGGGTCGTGGCGAATCAACGGCTGCGACACGACAACGTCAGGACTCCTCGAGAGCCATCACGCAGTTCCACGTCACGACGGGTTTCGTCGGAACGACGGGCGAAACTGGAACACGGTGTCGACGAGCCGTGAGAGCGTCTCCACTCGCGGTCGATAGAAAGCGCGGCTGATCGGAGAGAACCGAACGCGTCCGATCAGCACGTGGGTGCGAGGCTGTCCGTTTCGAACGGCGGCCTTATATGTAGTCGATACTCGGCGGCAGTTCGAGCTTCATGCCCTTGCGCTCGCGGATCTCCATGATCTTGTCGCGCTGGAGGGAGTTGGACATGACCTCGAAGCCGGCGTTCTCGGTGTTCCAGGAGGCGCGGCCCTCGGTCGCGGAGCGGATGTCCGAGGCGAAGCCGATCATCTCGCCGACGGGCGCGATGCCCTCGACGACCATCAGATCGCCTTCCTGGTACATGTCGTCGACGCGGCCACGACGGCCCTGGATCTCGCCCGAGGCCGCGCCCATGTGGTCGTTGGGCACGTCGATGCGGACGTCCTGCATCGGCTCGAGCATCTTGATCTGGCCGTCGATCAGCGACTTGTGGACGGCTTCGCGGGTCGCGGGGATGACCTGTGCCGGGCCACGGTGGATGGTGTCCTCGTGGAGCCGTGCGTCGTGCAGGCGGATGAGCGTCCCCTGAACCGGCTCGTTGGCGAGCGGGCCGTTGTCGAGGGCTTCCTCGAGCCCCTCGATGACGAGTTCCATCGTCTCGTTCAGGTGCTGAATCCCCTTCGTGTCGTCGATGAGGACGTTCGTCCCGTGGATGTGTTCGACGTTCTGGGAGGTCTCCTTCTCCATGCCGGCCTCCTGCAGGGCCTCACGGCGTTCCTGCTCGGGCATGTCCATCGAGGCCTCGCCGCGCTTGATGGTCTCGACGAGGTCGTCCGTCATCGGCTCGATGGAGATGTAGAAGCGGTTGTGCCGGTTCGGCGAGATGCCCTCCACTTCGTCGCTGGGCTCCTGGGGCTGCTCGCGGTAGACGACGATCGGCTCACCGGTGTTGACCGGGATACCCTGGTTCTTCTCGATACGCTGGGTGATGACCTCAAGGTGGAGTTCACCCTGTCCCGAAATGAGGTGTTCGCCGGTGTCTTCGTTGATGTCGATCTGGATCGTCGGGTCCTCCTTGGAGACCTGTCGCAGCGTCTCGATCAGCTTCGGCAGGTCGTCCATGTTCTGGGCCTCGACGGACTTCGTAATGACCGGCTCCGAGATGTGTTCGATCGACTCGAACGGCGTCATCTCGACACTCGAGACGGTCGAGCCGGCGATGGCGTCTTTGAGACCCGTGACGGCGGCGATGTTCCCGGCGGGAACCTCGTCGACCTCCTCGCGTTCACCGCCCATGTAGATCCCGACCGACTGGATGCGGTTCTTGCCGGCGGTCCCGGAGACGTACAGCTCCTGGCCCTTCTCGAGGGTACCCGAGAAGACACGTCCCGCGGCGATCTCGCCGGCGTGGGGGTCGATCCCGATGTCGGTAACCATCAGGACGACGTCGCCGTCCTCGTCGACGAGGCGCATCGACTCCGAGAGGTCGCTCTCGTCGTCGCCGCGCCAGATACGCGGGATACGACGGGGCTGGGCCTCGAGGGGGTCCGGGAAGTGTTCACAGACCATGTCGAGGACGACGTCCGACAGCGGCGTCCGGTCGTGGAGTTCCTGGCGCTTGTCGGCGCGCTCGAGTTCCATGATTTCGCCGAAGTCCATCCCGGTGCGTTGCATCGACGGCATGGAGACGCCCCACTTGTACAGCGCGGAGCCGAAGCCGACGGTACCGTCTTCGACGGAAACCGTCCAGTCCTCGATGTCGTCCATCTCCTCGGTCATGCCGCGGATGAGTTCGTTGACGTCGTGGATGACCGAGAGGAGACGCTGTTGCATCTCCTCGGGACCCTCCTGCAGCTCGGAGATCAGGCGGTCGACCTTGTTGATGAACAGCGTCGGCTTGACGCCCTCTCGCAGTGCCTGTCGCAGCACCGTCTCGGTCTGGGGCATGGCCCCTTCGACGGCGTCGACGACCACGAGGGCACCGTCGACGGCCCGCATCGCGCGGGTGACGTCGCCACCGAAGTCGACGTGGCCCGGCGTGTCGATGAGGTTGATGAGGTGGTTTTCGTCCTCGTACTCGTGAGTCATCGAGACGTTCGCCGCGTCGATGGTGATCCCGCGTTCCTGCTCGTCTTCCTCGGTGTCCATCGCGAGCTGTTCACCGGCGGTCTCGTCGGAGATCATGCCGGCACCGGCCAGCAGGTTGTCCGTAAGGGTCGTTTTCCCGTGGTCGACGTGAGCGGCGATGGCGATGTTCCGAATGTTCTTCGGTTCGTCCATCAGCCGTTCACACTCTTGGACGATCTTCTTGCGTCGGCCCATATACCCCTCATTACCGGCAGCGGGGTCAAAAGGGTAGTGTTTCGTCGGCGCCGAAATCCGCCGTCGTTCCCGGTTTGAACGTTGGAATATCCAATTTGAGTGAGTGAATCACTCCCAATATTATGACGATCCGGCCGCGAGTCGGTTGCCGCCCGCGATGTGAGACGACGAACGCGACGGAGTCGATGACGTGCGAACGCACAAAAGAGTCAAATCCCGTCGGCTCTTGGTAGAACTACACATGGATATTCGCGTGCAGGGACCGGGCCCGACCTCTCCATTCCTCAGCGCCCGGGACCTCTTCGAAACCGAACACGACCTCTCGCTGCCGGTCCACGTCCAGCTTCGGGACGATCCCGACGAACGGACCTGGGCCGCCCACTACGACGATCGCCACGTCCTGAACATCTCGCGACAGGCCGCCTCGAGCGCGATGGCCCGCGAACTCGCCCTCCACGAGTTCGCACACATGGCGCGTCACGAACAGGACCACCCCTCACACACCCAGTCGACCGAGGAGGTTCTCTACCTGGCACTGGCCGGCAAGAGCGTCGAACGCCGCAAGCTCTCGCACTGCTACCAGATCGCCAACCACATGAAAGACATCTACGCCGACGACATCACCCTCTCGGTCGGTCCCGGCGAGAAACTGCTCTCCTTCCTCGAGTCGAGTCTGGCCGCGGCGGTTGCCGATCGGCCCGAAACGCCGCCCCGTCCAGGCCTCGAGCGGCTGTCCGCCAGCGCCGACCCCGAGATCACGGCGGTGAACGCGGCCTTCGCGCTCGCGCTCGCGGAGCGACACGACCTCGTCGACAGGGACCACCGACTCTACGATCTCGCGCACGCGGCAGCGATGGACGCCCCGGAGATCGACTTCGAAGGGTTCAAACGGCGGTTCCGGGAACTCGGGCGGGAGACCGACGCGAGTACGTACCGACAGGTGCTGGTCGATGCGACCCGGTCGTACGTCGGCGGTGACGGCCTTGCGGCCGATTGAGTACCGTCGTGACGTGCGGGTCCGGCATCGACACCCACAGCGCACAACGCGACGCCCATCGCTCGAGCCAGCCTACAGTTCGGCCCGAACGTTTATTGTTTGATGCCAAGAACGTGTGGAACATAGAGAATGTTCTCGGGAACGGACGGCGTGGGGGCTACTGACAGGGGATTCTCCGACGAGTTATCGCGGTTGAAACGCCGGGGGGCAAGCGTTCTCGTCGTCGGCTCCGTCCAACCCGATCAGTGTCGGGACGCCTGTCGACGGCTGCTTGGCTGTGATGCCGATCGGGTCCGGCGACGCGTCCTCGTCTCGACGACGGCGGGCCCACACCACGCCACACACCACATCGACGAGGCCGGGTCGGCGGCCCTCTCGGTCATCGCTTACGAGACGCAGGCTCGCAACGTCACAACGGCCGAGCCGGGGGAGACACCGTCGGTCGGGACAGAAACGACCGAAGCGGAGTCGCTCGCCGACCTCGGACTCGCCATCGAACAGGGGATCGAGAACTTCGAAACCAGTACCGCCGCGCTCGAACCCGGCGAAGTCAGGCTGGGGATCGACTCGCTGCTCCCGTTGCTCGAGGCGGACGGTCGCCAGCGAGTGTTCAAATTCCTTCATCTCATCAACGGACGAACGCGGGACGTCAATGGGATGGCCCACTACCACCTGCCGGTCGAGCGCGACGCCAGAATCGTCCAGACTCTCTCGCCGCTTTTCGATATTATCGTCGAACTCCGCGAGCGGAACGGCGACTACCAGGAGCGCTGGACGATCGAAGACGGCGACCGCCGTTCCGGTTGGGTATCGGTCGGCGCCGAGTAACGGCTCGGAGCCAGCCCAGTTCCGAGCGACGACCCCGGCGGTTCGCGGGCGACCGCACGAGTGACCGTTCCAATGAAACCGAAATTCGAGCCCACACGACGCGGCGTAGAAATAATCGATCCGATCGAACGACACCGCTACCATCTCGAGACCGGAAGTCCGGTAACCCCATCGGCAGCGGATACTGATCGGATCGGCTTTCCGATCGGGTCCGCAGTGACGGTGACGACCGATTCGATCACGTTACCGAAGCCCGATACGGTCCTCGTTCGGGACTCGGACGGGCTGATGCTCACCGAGGTAAGCCCGACCGAGCAGGTGGGGCTCCCGCCGGACGAGTATACGCTTGATTTGTCCGGTCCGCTGAAAGTATACGCTCGTGTTACCGGTTCCGTACAGGTGTTTTCGGACCGGGAGAAGACGTATCTCACCTTCGGGACGGAGACGGCCGTCCACCTCGGGGCCAGATCGTTACACAAGCGCCCGGCGAGAACGATTACGACGACGACTGCGCCGACCGATCTGATGGCCGCAGTGTCGGCGTTCGGCTCGGAGTTGAAGACGACGTCACCGGAACGGGCGTATCCGACGCTGCGGGGGCATCCGCCCCGTCTCGAACTCGGCGACGAACTCCGGATACCGGCCCCACTCGATCGAGATCACAGCGTTCGGATAGCGGTTCCCGAGACGCTCCGGCACGTGTTCGTCGTCGCACCGCTCGCGTACTATCTCGATGCGGAAGTCGTTCCGGGATCGAGTCCACGGATCGTCACCGAAAGCGGATACACGCAGTCACTCGACGGTTCGGACGGGTTCGAACCGGCAGTCAAGCGGGCCCTGCAACGAACGTTCCTCCTCGACTGTGTCGTCAGGACCGAAGGAAACACGCCGCTCCCGTCACGCGAACGACGATCGATCGAACCGGTGATCGACCTCGATATCGCGGACACGTACGACCGACCGTTGGCCGAACGGCTCGAGCGCTATCTCGAGATTCCATACGAGAAACTGGAACCCCATCTCCCGGACTGGCAGTTCGAGACACGACTCGAGCCGACCGCCGATCACGTGCCGTTTCTCCCGTTTCTCGCCGACGATCTCGCGGTCGTCACGACGAGAGAAAGCGACCGAGACCGGGCGGGGCCGGAGCCGGTCGCGGAACGGGCGATCGACGCGTTCACGCGGGACGATTTCGTGCGAAGCACACAGCCCAGTTCCGTCCGTGGGGACACACGCGTCGAGACGGCAACGGAACAGTCGGCCGTCCCGACGGTCCAGCAGTCGTGGACCGGTATCGACGATACGGAAATCGTCAGCACCACGTCTGTCACGGCCTACCGGAACGATATCGGGCGAACGCCGAAAGACGGCCCCATCGAAATCGAGGTCGTCTGTAACGACCCGGATATGCGCGAGGAACTCGAAAGCGTCAACGGAACCTACGGGAGCCGGACGCGACTCCCGTTCGAGACGACGATCCACTACGATCTCACCACGAACGACCTCGCGGCCGTTCTCGCGAAAGACAGCGACTTCTTACACTACATCGGACACATCGACGACGAGGGATTCCAGTGTTCGGACGGGAAGTTAGATGCCCACACAGTCGATACCGTCGGGATAAAAGCGTTCTTATTGAACGCATGTCGATCCCACGAGCAGGGACTGCATCTCGTCGAGCGGGGGAGTATCGGCGGAATCGTCACGCTCAGTAACGTCGTCAACAGCGGCGCAGTCAGCGTCGGCGTCCTCGTTTCCCAGCTGTTGAACCTCGGGTTCTCCCTCTACAGCACGCTGGACATCGCCCGGCAGGAAAACATCGTCGGGCAACAGTACCAGTTAGTCGGTGATGGAAGAACGACGATCACACAGTCCGAAACGCGAATCCCGAACGTCTGTCTGGTCTCCGGGGAACGTGACACGCTCACGGCGAACATCGTCGCGTACACGGCGGCAAACAGACGGCACGGAAGCGTCCTGTCGCCACACATCGATTCGGTCGAGTCGTATTTCGTCGTTCCCGGTGAGACGGGGCCGATTTCGGTGACGGAGTCGGAACTCGAGGCGCTTTTCGATGAGGCGTTGTTCCCTGTAATACGGAACGGACACGTCCAGTGGAGTACCGACCTCGTCGACGACTGACTCGAGTCCGACGGACGGAATCGATCACGGCGGTCGATACCCGACGGCGGTCAACACTGGCACACGAACTCAGCTCCCGGTCCGCGGTTTCCGGTTTAGGGGCCGACGAAGGTACTCGCGTTCGTCGCTGCGACGTTGCCTGTCTGTCCGAGTAACAACAGGATCGTAAACAGCGCGCCGATCAGTCGTGGGTGGTTCTTCAGGTACTGTGTAACATCCGTCATGGTACATTTGACTAATAGTTGTCTGTTGACATAAATCTATCTTAATATAAGATATGCCAAACTAATAATATCAATGATGTGGAACATCAGTAGAACGCGGGTGCAAGAACCGACCGGAATTATCTTCGGCCTCGAGTCGGCCGGCGGAAGCGGCTCGACTCGGAGAAGCGATCTCGAACCGCTATGTCCGTCGAAAATGGCCCGCGGTCACGAGCAGCCCGCTCGCTACCGGAAGGCGAAGCTATCCCGTCCGAAGAAAACCGAAACGCAACGGTATAACGCGTTAGCGTGCGGCTGCCGCGACGCGCTCTTTCTCTTCTTTCTGGCTGACGGCGTAGGTGCCAACGTCGTAGTTGGACGCGCCGACGAGCTGGTTCGCGATGGCCTCCTCGACGTCAGTGGTCGTCTTGAACGAGTCGTTGTAGACGCCCTCGGCGAGGAACTTCAGGGCCTGGTCGACGCGGCGCTGGGGAGCGACGTCGACGGCTTTCGGGACCGAGATACCACCGTATTTCAGGCGGACGGTTTCCTCGCGCGGGGCCGCGTTCTCGACAGCGGTCACGAGGATCTGAATCGGATTCTCCTCGGTGCGCTCGTGGACGATGTCGAACGCGTCGCTGACGTAGTTGAGGACTTGCTGTTTCTTGCCCGTGTTCTCCTCGGTCTGCATCAAGCGGTTGATGAAGCGCTCGACGATGGAGATCTCGGACTTTTTGAACTGTTTGCTGGCGTGGCGACCCGCGGTGTGAGCGACGGGTGATACCGTGATGTAGCGTTCGGTCGAGGGGTCAGCGTACTCGATTTCGCCGATCTCCCACTCGCCGAACAGCTTGGCCGAAACGTCCGCGCCGCCGGCCGGCGCGTCCGGGTCGGGTTGGTCTTCTGCCGCCATGGTTATCGCACCGGTTTCTCCGCGTTCCCGCGAACGAGTTCCTTCAGTGCGACGCCGTTGACCTTGTCGACCTTGTAGTTGACACCGGAGAGGTCACCCATCGCACGACCCTTGGCCCCACCGATCCCGGCGATGGTGACTTCGTCGTGTTCGTCGATGAACGAAATAGCACCATCACCGGGACAGAACGCGGTGACTTGCTTGCCGTTCTTGATCAGCTGGACCCGGACGCATTTCCGAATCGCCGAGTTAGGCTGTTTGGCCTCGATGCCGACCTTTTCGAGTACGATACCGCGGGCCTGAGGTGCGCCCTCGAGGGGGTCGGACTTCTCGCGAAGTCCACGGGCGCGGCGCGCGTAGTCCGAGTCGGACCACCGCTGATTCTGGCGGTCCTTCTTGAGCTTGCGCGCGGCGTATTTGCCGTTTGCCATGGGCGTCGCTATCCGACGGAGGCACTTAAGCGACCCGTTTCGAGTCGCGCGTTACGGCTCGAGAATCGGCGACGAGGGGGAACGAAGCGATTTCAGCGCGTTTCGTCGCCGGAGGCGCTCGCTGGCGTCGGATCGGCTGCGTTCGGATCGGTATCGGTGCCGTTCGCGACGACCACTCGTTCCCGACGCAGTCCGGCAATCGACACCTCGTTCGCCTCGCTGCGCGTCGAGTCGTGGCCCGCCTTTCGTCTCGAAGCGCGATCGGGAGTGAGTTTGTTGCCGCGAACCGTCCGACAACTGCGATCCGAAGCGACCGGAACGTCGCCGATCGCGAGTCGGGGCAACCCAAGACATATAATCTTACCGGATCGATAGCTAAAGTTATTAGATAGACTAGGGCTGTTCTGTACTCGTTATGGCCACACTGAACAGTTGGATCAAGCGACTCGTCGGGAGCGCCGACGAGGAGTCCCAGTCCAGCGACGAACTGCAGGCAGTCGATGACCGAATCGGATTCGAAGCCTCACTCGAGGACGCGGAAGTGATCGGGCGAAGTCCCCTGTCGTATATCGCTGCCGGCGAATCGATCTCCGCGTTCGTGGGGAAAGAGATCACGTCCAAACTCGCCGAGTACGGACTCGAGGAGATCGAACCCGACGAATGGTATCCGCTCCAGGTCCCGCTTGCCATGCTGTACGATATGCGCGACGAATACGGCGACGTCAGGATGCGAAACATGGGCCAGAACGTCCCCGAACACGTCGAATTTCCGCCGGACCTGTCCGAAGTCGATAACGCGTTACGGGCGATCGATACGGCCTACCACCAGAACCACCGCGGCAGCGAGATCGGGTCCTACGAGTTCCAACAAGAGGGTCCGAACGCGGGTGTGATGATCTGTGAGAACCCCTATCCGTGTGAATTCGATAAGGGGCTCATCAAGGGCGTCGCGAAGAAGTTCGCCGACAACCCCGTCCAGGTCGAGGAAGTCGGCGACCAGTGTCGATCGGACGGCGATCACCGCTGTGAGTATCGCGTCGAATGGCTTTGATGGGGGTCGTGTCGCGACCGGCGACGTAGCCGGTCGACCCAGTCGTTCCGGTTTCGGAACGAGGAGACCGACTCAGTACGGATACTCTCTCGGTTCGCGCTGGACCGAGATCCATTTGACCGACGTCAGCGTCTCGAGGATCCACTCGTCGTTGTACCGACCCATTCCTGATGCGCCAACACCGCCGAACGCGACGTGCGGTTCGTCGTTCAGCGGCTGGTCGTTGATGTGGACCATGCCCGTCTCCATCGCGTCGGCCACGTCACGCGCTCGGGCGACGTCCGCCGAGTGAACCGATCCCGACAGCCCGTACTCGGTGTCGTTGGCGATCCGAATCGCCTCTTCGTCGGTTTCGAAGGGAACGACCGGCGCGACCGGCCCGAAGTGTTCGTTGCAGGCGACCGGCATGTCGCTGGTGACGTCCGACAGTACCGTCGGCTCGACGAACAGTCCCTCGTAGTCGCCGCCGGCCTCGACCGTCGCGCCGCGTTCGACCGACTCCTCGAGGAAGCCGACGATCTTGTCGCGCTGACTCTCGTTGATGACCGGGCCGACGAGGGTCCCCTCCTCGAGCGGATCGCCAATGGGGAGTTGCTCGGCGCGGTCGGCCAGCCCCGCCACGTACTCGTCGTACAGCGATTCGTGGACCAGATGGCGGTTGATCGAAATACACTCCTGTCCCTGATGGGTGAACGAGCCGAACGCGCCGGCGTCGATCGCCCGCTCGAGGTCGGCGTCTTCGAGGACGATGTGGGCGTTGTTGCCGCCCAGCTCGAGTGCGGGTTCCGTGTACGCACCGACGGCACGCTGGCCGACGCCGCGTCCGACTTCCGAGGAGCCGGTAAACGACATCACCGACGGGACCGAGTGACCCGAGAAGTGGTCGCCGATCTCGTGACCGTAGCCGGGGACGACGTTTAGAACGCCCGCCGGGAGGCCGGCCTCTTCGAAGACCTTCGCGAGGACGAGGCCGCCCGTTATCGGGGTGTGTTCGTCCGGTTTTAGCACTACGCTGTTGCCGAGCGCGATGGCGGGTGCGACGACGCGACTGGAGAGATACAGCGGGAAGTTCCACGGCGTGATGACGCCGACGACGCCGGCCGGTTCGCGCACGAGCAGGTTCTCCTTGCCCGGCGTGACCGAGTCCTTGCGGCGACCGCCGTCGCGCATCGCCAGTCCGGCACCGACCTCCATCGTCCCCTGTGCGAGTTGGGTCTCGAAGTCCGCTTTCAGCCCGACACCGCCGCACTCGACCGCGAACAACGTCTCGAGGTCGTCGGCGTACTCGCCCAGCAACCGACAGGCCTCGGACACGATCCCGGCACGCTCCTGGGGCGGTCGCTGTGCCCACTCCGCTTGCGCTTCCTCCGCGATCGCGTATGCCTCGTCGACGTCGTCCTCGGTGCCCGAGGGGACCGTCGTCAGGGACGTCCGCGTCGCGGGGTTTTCGACGTCGATCAGGTCACGGTCACCCGCGGGAACCCACTCTCCGTCGAGATACAGGGCGTTCCAGCCGGTTTCCGGCGCGATCTCGAGGTCATCGACGGCGATCTCGTCGGCTGATTCTGCACTCGTATTCGTCATGTGAGTCTGCCTATCGGTGGGCCCGGCTTATTCATTTGGATCCGACATTCACGATAGCGGACTATCGGGATCGTCCGAGATGCATGCCCCCGCCGACGCTGGGAGTTTCGCTGCTCGAGCGACTGGAAAAGGTGGCCCAGCGCCGCTCGCCGGGCGAGCGGGTCCCGAAAACGATCGGACACGCAGTGGATCGAAACCCGCGACAGCCGTTTTTCACCCGGCGGGAACGCGAGTCCGGTTTTTACGCGCTGTGTGGCCTACACGCCGATATGGCACAGCAGAGCGACTCCCTCGAGCCGTTCCGGGCGATCGAACTGCCCGACGGCAGCGATCCGATCTCGAAAGGGATCGTCCGGCGGATCCGCTCGAACGAGGGCACGATGACGGCTACGAGGCGTTCGACCTCTCACTGGCCGACGAAGGGACCGACCGCGGGGATCACGTCTGCTACCTGACGGTGTTCCTGAGTGCGCTCTGTCTCCGGGAGGCCTCGCTCCGGGAGAGGGGCGACGACGAGGGCGTCGCGATCGTCGTCGACGCGCGGCGCTCGTTCCTCGAGGACCACCTCGGCCGGTGGTACTGGCGGCTCGCCGACGAGGTCGGCAGCCACGACGACGGGACGTTCTACGCCGCACTCGCGGAACTACTGGCCGCACTGGTCGAACACGAGATCGAGACCCTCGACCTCGACCCCGACTGGGTTCCGGACGATCCCGAGGTCACCGAGTGGAACGAGGACGTCTTCGGTGACGCCGGCCGCGGCTGTGGCGGTTGCGGCGCGAACGTCGGCGACTTGGGCTGAGAATCGCGGCGAAAAGCGTTCTGATCGGCCGACCTCCGCGTCGGAGGTCGCGTCGCTCCGCCTCGAGAGAGAAACCAAAAACGGGCTACAACAGCTGGATGTCGTCGATTCCGAAGTGGCGCTTTGCGAGGGTGCGGGCGGCGTCGATCGTGCGACCGTTCGTGCCGATCGCGACGCCGTGGTCCGCTTGCGCGACCTCGACGTACGCGACGGTATCGTCGTTTTCGCTGATCGTGACGTTGTAGACCGCCGCCGGTGCGAGCGCGTTGGCGACGAACTCCGCGGCGTTGTCGGCGTCTTCGACGAGTCGGACCTGCGCATCGGCACGATCCTCGAACCGCTTTACGGTACGGCCGTCGGGACCGATCGCCTCGCCCATGCCGCCGCGTTCGACGACGATCAGGAGACTGTCACCGCCGTCGGTGACGAGACAGTCCCGCCCGTCGACGCCGGTCACGTCCTCGAAGGCCGCCAGATACTGCCGGGCGTCGTCGTCGAGGGTAACGCCCATCGATCAGTCGGCCTGACCGCTGCCGGAGGTGGTCGACCCCATCCGGAGATCGACGTCGCCGGTGCCGAGCTTGATCGGCTTGCCGACGATGACGTTCTCCGTGACGCCGTCGAGATCGTCGACTTCGCCGTGGATCGCGGCGTTGAGCAGGTGGTTGACCGTCACCTCGAACGCCGCGCGGGCCAGCACGGACTCCTTCGAGCCCGAGATCCCGTGGCGACCGATCGACTCGATCTCGCCGCGGTTGGTCATCATGTCCGCGACCAGCATCAGGTGACGGACGTTGACGTCGTCGAGACCCTGCTCGGCCAGCGTGTTGTTCGTCTCCTCGATGATGGCCTCGCGAGCCGCCTCGATGCCGAGGTTTCGATGGATCTCGTGGATGTTGTTACACGTCGTTCGTGAGGCGTCGACGCCCTCGATCTCCAAGACGTCGCCGAAGGCCGACCCCTCGGTGTAGAGGACGAACTCCTCGTTGCCGTTGTCCAGTTCCTCACGGCGGATGACGACGCGGGAGATGTCCTCGATTCCCTTGAACGTGATGTCGCGCAGCTCCTCGACGAGCTGGAGGAGGTCCCGGTAGGACGGCTCCTCGGGGCCGAACTGGATCTCGGTGCCCTGCTGTACCGTCTGGACGCCCAGCGAGTCCTCGATGATCCCCGCGACCTCGTCGGGCGTGATCATCCGCTCTTTGAGGGTGTCCTCGTTGAGCGAGATCTGGACGCGCATGTCAGCGACGTTCGTCGAGACGTCACCCAGCGCGAGGATCTTCGTCGCCTCGATCTTCCAGACGACCTCGTGGGCCTTCTCGCGCTCGGTGGCGTACTCGCCCTCGAGGTAGACGGTCATCATCGGCGTGTCCGGGGTCTTCCGGGCGTCGACCAGTTCGATCAGCCGGGGCAGCCCCTGGGTCACGTCGATCTCGGCGACGCCGGCGTAGTGGAACGTGTTCATCGTCAGCTGCGTCCCGGGTTCGCCGATCGACTGGGCCGAGACGGTACCGACTGGATCGAGCGGATCGACGCGGGTGTCGAGATACCGGGTCTCGACAGCCTTCGCCAGTTCGTCGGCGTCCTCGACGGTCGCGTCGCCGCGATCCTCGAGGGTCTCGTAGACCTCGTCTTTGAGCCGGCGGGGCAGATCGGTGTCCTCGACGACCGCGATCGTGTCGTCGTCGACGGCGTACTCGACGTTAGTCATCGGAGGTCACCTCCGTGCCGTCGGTCAGTCGATCGTCGGCGTGTTCCGAGAGGTTCGTCGGCGCGGGTCGCGTGCCGAGGAACTCGTCTCGTTCCGTCTCGGAGTCGAACTCGGAGTCGAGCACGCGGCCGGCGATCTGCTCGACGTCGATGTCGTTGTCATCGTCCGAGGAGACCTTCACGGGACTGGTGCCGTCCTCGCCGAACTCGAACTGGATGATGGTGTCGCTCGAGTCCCGGACGGTGCCGTCGTACTGGGTCTCGAGTTCGTGGAGCGCGTTGATCAGCCGCCGCTGCAGGTAGCCGGACTTCGAGGTCCGGACTGCCGTGTCGACCAGGCCCTCGCGGCCACCCATCGCGTGGAAGAAGAATTCTCGAGGTGTGAGCCCGCTCGTATAGGAGTTCTCGACGAAGCCGTGTGCCTCGGCCGAGAGGTCGTTTGGCTCGTAGTGAGAGAGGGTTCGGTCCTCGTAGCCGCGGTTGATTCGCTCGCCCCGAACCGCCTGCTGGCCGACTGCGCCGGCCATCTGGGTCAGGTTGAGCATCGACCCACGCGCACCGGAGTTTGCCATGACGACGGCGGGGTTGTCGTCTTGGAAGTGCTCGTCGGCGATGTTACCCGCGTTGTCACGCGCACGCGAGAGCGTCTGCATGATCTTCATCTCGAGGGTCTCGTCGATCGTTCGACCAGGGAGACTCTCGAGTTCGTTGTTCTCGTAGGCCTCGATCAACTCTTCGACGCGGTCATTTGCGTCCTCGATGGTCTCGTCGATGCGGGCCTGTGCTTCGCCGGGGATGGTCTCGTCGTCGATCCCGATCGAGAACCCGAAGTGCATGATGGCACGCATCGCCAGCGTCGAGACCTCGTTGACGAAGATTCTGGCGCGGGTGTTGCCGTAGACCTTCGTGATCGTGTCGACGATCTCGCCGCCGAACTCGCCGACCTCGTCTTCGGCGATCGTCCCTTTGAGCAGTTGGCCGTCTTCGACGACGACCTCGTCACCGACTGTGCCCGTGAACTCGAGGTTCAGATCGTCGGGCAGCAGTTCGGAGAAGACGTCGTAGCCGGTCCAGAACGGCTCGCCCTCGTCGTCGACGCCGCTGGGGTCGGGCAGTTCGTCGATCCGGGTCGCACGGAGCAGGTCCAGTGCCTGCGTCTCGTTGAATCGGGGGTTGTCGTGGGTCAGGAGGTACATCCCACTGATGTGGTCCTGAATGGCCCCGATGATGTTCTCACCGAACCGCGGCGAGAGCATCTGCTCTTGGACGCGCATGAGGACACGCGCTTCGGCGCGGGCCTCCTCGTTTTGGAGCGCGTGCATGTTCATCTCGTCGCCGTCGAAGTCGGCGTTGTACGGCGGACAGACGACGGTGTTCAGCCGGAACGTCTTGTACGGCATGACCACGACCTCGTGGGCCATGATCGACATCCGGTGGAGCGACGGCTGCCGGTTGAAGATGACGATGTCGCCGTCGATCAGATGGCGGTTGACCTCCCAACCGGCCTCGACCTTCTCGGCGAGTTGTTCGCAGTTCTTCTCGGTCACCTTCAGCCGACGACCGTCCGGTCGTCGGACGTAGTTCGCGCCGGGGTGGCCTTCCGGGCCGTTCGAGACGAACCGGCGGGCGTCCGCGACGTTGCGCTCGGTGACGTTCATCGTCTGGGTCATCTCCTTTGCGACCCGGTCGGGAACACCGACCTCGTTGAGCGAGAGGGTCGGGTCCGGCGAGATGACGGTTCGGGCGGAGAAGTTCACACGTTTCCCGGACAGCGAGCCCCGGAAGCGACCCTCCTTGCCCTTGAGTCGCTGGGAGAGGGTCTTCAGGGGCCGTCCGGAACGGTGTCGTGCCGGCGGCGTGCCCGAGATCTCGTTGTCCATGAAGGTGGTGACGTGGTACTGAAGTAGTTCCCAGAGGTCCTCAATGATCAGCTGGGGCGCACCGGCCTCGCGGTTCTCCATGAACCGCTGGTTGATCCGGATGATGTCGACCAGCTTGTGCGTGAGGTCGTCCTCGGAGCGCTGGCCGTTGTCGAGCGTGATCGACGGCCGCGCGGTGACCGGCGGTACCGGGAGGACGGTGAGGATCATCCATTCGGGACGGGAGCGCTCGGGGTTGATCCCCAGAACCTCCATGTCCTCGTCCGGGATCGCTTCGAACCAGTCCCGGATGTCGGAAGGCATCAGCTTGTTCGTGTCCTCCTCGGTCAGGTCGATGTCCAGGGCCTTCTCGATGGCCTTGCGCTGGCTCTCGCGCGGGCGGAACGAGCCCGAGAGGATCTCGTTGACTCGAGTCAGCTCGATCTCGGTCTGTTCGGCGAGTTCGTCCGGCGTCGTCCGCTCGATGCCCTCTTCCTCGTCACCCTGCATCGCGCCGGCGATGCGCTGGGAGTACTCGCTGGTCAGGACCTGCTGGACCTCGTAGTAGGTCGTGGGCTTCTCGTGATCGATGTCGTACTGGATTTCGCCACAGAACGGACACCGGTCTTTCTTGCGAGCCTGCCGGATCGCCGCCTTGGTCACGTCGTTGAGATCCCGGCTCAGCTTCCGCGATTCGTCGAGCTGGTCGTGGAACTCGTCGCGCTCGTCCTCGGTCAGCAGCAGGCGGGAACACTCCCGGCAGGTGCCACGCAGGAGCCGTCGGATGAGCTTCGTGAAGCCGACGTGGATCACCGGCGCGGCCAGCTCGATGTGACCGAAGTGGCCGTTACAGGAACCCGAGTGCTTCCCGCAGGTCTTGCACTCGAGGCCGGGGTCGATGACGCCCAGCCGCGGGTCCATCAGCCCCATGTCGATGGGGAAGCCGTCATCGTCGTAGGTGTCGGCGGTGATGATCTTCGTCGCGCTCATCTCCCGGTACTCCTCGGGCTCCATGAGCCCGAAGTTGATCGCTCCGATGTCTTTGGGTGTCGTGTCTTGCATGGGTTAGACGGCGTCCTCCAGTTCGAGTCGCGGTGCGATACCCAGCGCCTTCATCTCGTCCAAGAGGAGCTTGAACGCGTAGCTCATCTCGATTTCGTGGATATCGGTCTCCTCGTCGCAGTTCGGACAGTAGACACGCCGTTGTTCGACGTTCTCGACCGCGCTCATCCCACAGTTGGCACAGACGTGGATGAACTCACGGTCGGATTCGTCGAGGAGTCGTTCTTTCAGCGTCATGGCCGCCCCGTGGCCGATGAACACGTCGCGTTCCATCTCCCCGATACGGAGCCCGCCCTCGCGGGCCCGCCCCTCGGTGGGCTGGCGGGTCAGCACCTGCACCGGCCCGCGCGAGCGGGCGTGCAGCTTGTTCGAGACCATGTGGTAGAGCTTCTGGTAGAAGATCACGCCGACGAAGATCTCGGCCTCGATCTTCTCGCCCGTGATGCCCGAGTACATGGTCTCCTTGCCGGCGGAATCGAAGCCGGCCTCCTCGAGCCCCTCACGGAGTTCGTCCTTGTCCTCGCCGAGGAAGGGCGTCCCGTCGACGCGGCGACCTTCCATCGAGCCGAGTTTGCCGCCGATCATCTCGAGGATGTGGCCGACGGTCATCCGGGACGGCAGGGCGTGGGGGTTCAGCACGAGGTCGGGGACGACACCTTCCTCGGTGAAGGGCATGTCCTCCTGGGGTGCGAGGTGGCCGACGACCCCCTTCTGGCCGTGGCGGCTGGCGAACTTGTCCCCGAGTTCGGGGATCCGTTCGTCACGCACCGAGACCTTCGAGAGCTTCGAGCCGTCCTCGCCCTCCATGAGCGTGACGGTGTCGACGATCCCCGACTCGCCCGAGCGCATTGTGACGGAGGTCTCGCGTCGTTTCTGGGGTGAGAGTCCACCCATGTCGTCGGGCTCCTCGAGGAATCGCGGCGGGGACGTCTTCCCGAGCAGGACGGAGTTCTCGTCGACCGTCGTCTCGGGGTTGACCAGTCCGTCCTCGTCGAGGTGATTGTAGGCTTCCTCGCCGCGGGCCCCGCGGACGTCCTGGGAGGGGATCTCGAAGCGGTCCTCCTGGCCGCCCGGATACCGGCGTTCCTCGCCCTCGTAGGTCCGGAAGAAATGGGAGCGAGCGAGCGCACGCTCGACGCTTGCCTTGTTCATGACCAGCGCGTCCTCGATGTTGAACCCCTCGTAGCTCATCACGGCGACGACGAAGTTCTGGGCGGCGGGCCGCTCGTCGTAGCCGATCTGTTCGGTCGTCTGGGTCTTGACCATCGAGAGCTGCGGGTAATGCAGCAGGTGCTGGCGCGTGTCCGGCCGAATGCGGTAGTTCGCGCTCGGCAGGCCGAGCGACTGCTTGATCATCCCCGCCCCCATCGTAATGCGGGGGCTGGCGTTGTGTTCGGGGTAGGGGATCATCCCCGCACCGATCGAGAAGATCAGCGACGGGTCGATCTCGAGGTGGGTGTGGTTCTCGGTCAGATCGTCCTCGTCGACGCCCACGAGGATGTCCTCTTCCTCCTCGGCGTCGATGAATTCGATGTAGCCGTGATCGACCAGATCTTCGAACTCGAGATCACCCTCCTGGAGCGCCTCGATTTCCTGCTCGGAGATGCGCGGTTCGCCGTCCTCGACGACCAGAAGTGGTCGTCGCGCGCGGCCGGCGTCGGCGTTGACGATCACTTCGCGGGTGCGGTCTTTGACCGAGACGTTGACCATCTCGGAGACGTCGCCGATGCGTCGTGCTTCTCGGATCTGTTCTGCGAGTTCGTGCGGATCGGGGTGGGTCCCCACCAGCGATCCGTTGACGTAGACTTTCGCCTCTCGTTCTTGGCTGCTCATGATTTAGTCGTCCCCTGAGGCCGCCGTTCGTTCGATACCCTCGAGGCCGGGAATGCCCTCGACCCCCATGGATGCCAGTTCGCGTTTGAGTTCCTGTTCGTCCTCGACGTTCTGGGACAGCTCCATC
The DNA here is from genome assembly GCF_031165565.1 of Natrinema thermotolerans. Classification (NCBI taxonomy): domain Archaea; kingdom Methanobacteriati; phylum Methanobacteriota; class Halobacteria; order Halobacteriales; family Natrialbaceae; genus Natrinema; species Natrinema thermotolerans. The sequence goes on from NZ_CP101873.1 coordinate 1,742,657, forward strand.
GACTGGGCGAAGTTCTTCACCAGCCCACAGTTGGGACCCTCCGGCGTCTCGGAGGGACCGATGCGACCCCACTGGGTCGCGTGGAGGTCCCGCGCCTCGAAGTGCGGCTGCGAGCGCGAGAGCGGACTGCGCAGGCGACGCAGGTGCGAGAGAACGCCCATGAAGTCGGTCCGGTCGACCAGCTGGCTCACGCCGGAGCGGCCGCCGACCCAGTTGCCCGTCGCGATCGGATGCTCGAGCCGTTCGGTCAGGACGTCCGAGCGGACGACCGTGTTGACCGAGAGCTGCCGGTTGCGCATGTTCGCGCGCTCGAGCTGGTATTTGACGTCCCGGGCCAGCTTGTTCAGCGCGGTCCGGAACAGGTCCTTCATCAGGTCGCCGCTGACCTTCAGCCGCTTGTTCGCGTAGTGGTCCTTGTCGTCGGACTCGCGCCGGCCCAAGGCGAGTTCGAAGCAGGCTTCGGCCATCCGACAGAGGTAGTGGGCCTTGTTGATGCGGACGTCCTCTTCCTCGACGCCGTCCTCGTGGAGATGCGGCAGGAGATAGCGGTCGATGACGTAGTTCGCGCGCTTGAGCTGGTAGTTCTTGCCCTGCCCGGAGGCGACGCGTTTGCCCAGTTCCTCGATGGCCTCCTCTTCGGTCTGGACCTCCGCTTCCTCTAAGTTCTCGAGCATGTACTTGACGACCTCGGGGTCGTTCGAGACCTTGTGGACGATCTCCTCGTCCGACTCCAGTCCGAGGGCGCGCACGAGCGTGACGAAATTGATCGAGCCCGAGACCGACGGGAACGATACCTCGAGCAGGCCGTCCCGTGTTCGTTCACACAGCACCAGGGCGCGGTAGCCACGGCGCTGGGAGAACGTCTTGGCGACCTGGATCTCGTCGCCGTACTTGGTGTCGTATTCGGCGAGGATCTTGTTCGGTGCGAGGTCCTCGCTGGTCATCAGGACCCGCTCGGAGCCGTTGACGATGAAGTAGCCGCCGGGGTCGGCTGGGTCCTCACCGATCTCGATGAGTTCCTCGTCGGAGAAGCCGGCGATGTTACACTTCTCGGAGCCGACCATGATCGGCATCCGACCGATCTTCGTCTCCGTGGAGTCGACGACCCGCTGGTCGCCCTCCTCGCCCTTGACGATCGACATCTCCATGAAGACGGGCGCGGAGTAGGTGATGTTCCGGAGGCGGGCCTCCTGTGGGTACAGCAGTTCCTCGGAGCCGTCGGCCTCGCGGACGCGGGGCGTGACGACGCGGACGTCGCCCAGCTCGACGTGGACCGGCTCCTCGCCTTCCTTGTCACCGATGTCCGTGTCGATCGTCGCCTTCTCGTCGACGACCTCCTGCATCCCCCGGTTGAGGAAGGCGTTGAACGAGCGGTAGTGGTGTTCGGCGATCCGTTCCTTCGAGAAATATTCGCGCGAGATCTCTCGTCGTTTGTCGCGGTTGAGTTCCATTGCCATTTATTCCACCACGAGTCGGTATACGACTGACTGGTCGGTCGTCCGCGAGTCGCGTACGATCCGAATGACGTCGCCGACCGCCGCGTCGTCGGGGAGCGCGGCGTCGTTGCGCTTTATTTTCGGCAGATCTGTACGATCGATGTTGTATTCCGTCAGCACTTCCTCGAGTTCGTCGTCCTCGAGGACGGTATGCTCCGGAACGAGTTCGTGTTGGCTTACGTCTACCATGTGTGGGTGTGCGTGTCTGCTATCGGGAGAGAAGCGGCTGTCACGAGATACTACAGACAGATAGCGGCGGGAACCATTTAACGGTTACTAACTCGGGGCACAAGCAGGGCTACCCGGCCGGGCGAACCTGACCGGAGCGAACGATCACACTCGAGAGTAGCCGGTTCTCAGTTATATTCCTTGTGGGTCGTGTGATCCGGTATCACGATACTGGCGAGAGGGGCGCTCGAGGCGGCGATCATGGATCGATTGACCGTACCACACGGGGTTCGATTGAAAAGCCTTAATACTGTAACCGGGAAATGAAGAGTTGCGAGCCCGGGTGGTGTAGTGGCCCATCATACAACCCTGTCACGGTTGTGACGCGGGTTCAAATCCCGCCTCGGGCGCTTTTCCGATCTCAACTTCCACCAGCGACCAGTTTACTGGCCGCGAGTAGTCCGGGATCGGAACAGCGGTATTCGGGCGTTTTTCATGAACTAACCGACAGCAATGTGTAGCGCTACGTATCACGCAAAGACGACCCCGACGCCGTAAGCGGAGAACGTCGCGATGGAGGATCACAACGAGACGGGTCAACGGATCGAACGCTCACTCGAGTAACTGCACCGTGTCACAGTTGCCACCGGCAGACACATTATATAGACGACACGGTACGCTGTTACGGGACCCGCGAGAATAACGTGTCAGTCAGTATCAAAAACGGTCGGGGAACAAAACCCTTAATACTCCGACGGCGAAACGAAGAGTTGCGAGCCCGGGTGGTGTAGTGGCCCATCATACAACCCTGTCACGGTTGTGACGCGGGTTCAAATCCCGCCTCGGGCGCTTTTCCAATCTCAACGTCCACGAGCGGTCAGCTTACTGGCCGCGAGGAAGGTGTCCCGTCCGATCGTTTTTCTGCCAACGGACGGCGAATCGCAGCATGCGAAACTCGAAAGCGATCGGTAACGAGACCGAAGCGAGGGCCATCGCGACGCTCGTCGCCCACGGGTACAGCGTCTCGATTCCGTTCGGCGATAACGATAAGTACGACCTCATCGCCGACGACGGCTCCGAACTCACGCGGATTCAGTGTAAGACCGGCTGGTCGAACAAGCCGGAAACGCTGCGATTCAACACGCACTCCCAGATGACGCGGGACGGACAGTACCACGAGACGACGTATCACGATTCGGTCGACGCGTTCCTCGTCTATTATCCCGGGACCGAACGATTCTACTGCATCGACGCGGCCGAAGCGACGGCACAGAAGATGGAGCTGCGGTTCGACGGCGAGATCGATCACCCTGCGATCAACTGGGCTTCGGAGTACGAGTTCGATGGGCGGCTGCCGTGACTCCCGCGACCGATGCGGACACTAGATAATTCGAGTCGGCCCGAACGGAATGCTAATCATTTAGTCCCCGCTCACCAATACGTCGGAAAACGAGGAGTAGCGTCCAAGGCAATGACGAACCCGATCACCGTACTCATCGTCGATACCGAACCCGGATTCGCGGACCTCACCGGCGAGATGCTCGAGCGCGAACGCGAGTCGATCGTCGCCGAGGCGGCGACGAACGGCCGGGAGGCGCTGGCAGTCATCGAGCGGCAGGACGTCGACTGTATCGTCAGCGACTACGAGATGCCGGAGATGACCGGCCTCGAGCTGTTGGAGCGGGTCCGCGAGGACGATCCGGATCTCCCCTTTATTCTCTTTACGGGGCGGGGATCGGAGGAGATCGCCAGCGAGGCGATCGCGGCGGGGGTCACACAGTACCGCCAGAAAGAGTCGGGCACGAAGCAGTATGCCCTGCTGGCCAACCAGATCACGAACGCCGTCGCCCAGTACCGTACCGAGACGGAACTCCGGGAGAGCGAGCGCCGGTACGAGCGAACGCTGACGACGCTTCACGAGACGACGCGGGACCTGATGCGCGCGGAAACCAAAGACGAGATCTATCGGTCGGCGGTCGAGACGGCCGACGAGATCCTCGAGGTAGCCGTCGCCGCGGCCTACGCGTTCGAGCCGACCGCGGGCGTTCTCGAACACGCAGCATCGACGGGGCAGTCACTGGAGTTGGGCGATCCCGAGACGCGCTTTGAGCGGGGCGAGGGGCTCGTCTGGGACGTGTTCTCCGAAGGGGAAAGTGCCTGTTACACGGACGTCACTCGCGGAGACGGCATCGAGGCGGTGAGTCGGTGCGAGGCGATCGTACCGCTTGGAACCCACGGCGTGTTAGTCGCGGGAACGGAGGGGACTGGCGGATTCGACGAGACGATGACGGAGCTGTTGCACATCCTGGGGGCCAACACGGAGGCCGCACTGGATCGCGCCGAGCGCGAGCAGTTGCTTCGGGATCACGACCGGACGTTGACCCAGCAAAACGAGGAGCTGACCCGACTCAATCACACGAACGAGATCGTCCGGGAGATCAATCACGGGATCGCACAGGCGTCGACGCGGGACGAAATCGAAGTGACCGTCTGCGATCGACTCGCCGAGACGGACCGGTATCGCTTCGCCTGGATCGCCGCGAGCGACGACGACCCGCCCGCACCGACCGGCTGGGCCGGCATCGACGCCGCCTACATCGACCGGATCCGCGACGACGGGGAGCGCGCACCCGAGATCGGACTGGTCCGGGAGACGCTCGAGGGCGACGGCGTCCGGACGGTCCGGGACGTCCTCGAGGCCGACGGGTGGCAGTCGCGGCGCAAGGAGGCGTTGACCTACGGCTATCAGACGGTCCTCGGCGTGCCGTTGGTCGCCGACGAGCGCCGGTACGGCGCCTTGGTGGTCCACGTCGCGGGGGCCGATTCGGTCGGCGAGAGCGAGCGCGAGGTCCTCGGCGAACTCGGGGAGACGATCGGCCACGCGATCCGGTCGGTCGAACGGACCCGCGCGATGGTGACCGACAGCCGCCTCGAACTCGAACTCGCGATCGGTGACTCGCGGTTGTTACTCAACCGCCTCTCCGACCACGCCGCGAGCGCGGGGCCGATCACGCTCGAGGGCGTGGTCGATCGCGGTGAGGACGGCATCGTGCTTTTCATCAGCGCGCCGGCAACGGCGTCGCTGACCGACCTCGAGGCCGACTGGGCGTCGGTCGAGACGCTGTCGGTCGTCTCCGAGGGCGACGACGAACGGCTGTTCGAACTCACCGTCGCGTCGACGCCGTTTCTCGACGTCGTACGGACGTACGACGTACAGATACGGATGGCGACGGCCGAGGGCGGGACGGCGACGCTCGTCCTCGAGGTGCCACAGGGGGTCGAAACCCGGTCGCTGGTCGAGGCGATCGGGGAGACGTATCCCGAGACGGAGTTGGTGGCCAAACGCGAGCGGACGGGGACGATATCGGCGCGACAGCTCGATACGCATCTGGCCGAGCGACTCACCGACAAACAGTTCGAAGCGCTGCAGGCGGCCCACTACAGCGGGTTCTTCGAGTGGCCGCGCGAGAGTACCGGCGAGGAGCTGGCGGACGCACTGGACGTGTCGCCGCCGACCTACCACTACCACCTCCGGGCGGCCGAACGAAAGCTCGTTTCGTTGGCGTTCGACGGGAGTTCTACCTGACTATAGTAGCCGCTGAAAGTCATTGCACACCAGATCGCACGACAGCGTTGCGATCAGTGTGTAACCCGTTTCAGCGGCTACTATAGTATCCGTTCGGTGTCGACACCGAAGAATTAGTGACTATACTTACGTAATCTCGGGTCGTCTCGACGACCGGCGATCCGCAATCGATTGTCGCCACCCCCAATCCCCCCACCCTTTCGCCGAACTCGCGCTCGAGAGAGACCGCTGGTTCTCGCCATTCGTGCCGACGATCGAGTCGGATGGACGCCCGAACCCGACGGTGGATAGTAGCTGCCAGTAGTTATTGTCTAATACGGTACTAACTGATTAGTATCGATGCTTCAGCAGCACTAATAGATTAGAAGCCATTCTTAACCCCAACCGGCACGTATCCGTAAGTGGCGATACGAGACAGACTGTCGCCACCCCCCACCCCCTTTCCCCCTTCCCCACCCCCTTTCCCGACACGACCCGTTCAGCGACAGCGACGTCGGACCGCATCAGTGGCGAAACCGACCGGCAAAACGGTGCGACTGGCCGTGCGCTATCGTAGCCACTGAAACGATTCACACACTGATCGCGACGCTGTCGTGCGATCAGGTGTACAATGACGTTCAGTGGCCACTATAGGACAACGACGTCAACGGGACGTTCGTCGCCGGGACTGCCCGTCGCCTGCGTCCTCCCACTCGATCCAGTCGTGTTCCCAGCCCCGGCGGGATTCGGCGCGTCGCTGGGCGCGCTCGCGGTCCTCGCGCGTCGTCCGGTTGCGCTCGACCGCGCCGGACTGCTCGCCCTCCACGAGGAGCGGATCGAACGAAACCGGCTCGAACCGGTCGATCCCGCCGTCGCTCGAGACGGCCTCGAGACGCTGTCGCTGAGTGCCACGGGGGAAGACGAGCCGGCCGCGGTCGGTCAACTGCGAGAGCAGCGCGCGGGGCGGATCGACCGCGGCCGCCTCGAGCAGGATGCGATCGAAGGGCGCGTACTCGGGGAGGCCGTCCGCGCCGTCGCGGCGGTCGACGAGGACGCCCTCGTAACCCGCTTCGGCGAGGTTGCCTCGAGCCGCGACGACTAACGGGCGAGAGATGTCGACGGCGTGGACGTTCGTCTCGCCGACGATCTCGGCCGTCACGGCGGCGGTGTAGCCGACGCCGGCACCGACGATCAACACCGTCTGGTCGGCCTCGAGGGACAGCGCCTGTAGCAGGCGGGCGACGGTGCTGGGGGCGAGGACGCGCGTCCCGAGCGCCTCGTGATCGCGGTCGGCGTAGGCCGTCCGCTCGTCGTCGACGAACGCGTGGCGCGGGACGTCGCGCATCGCGACGGCCACGTCCTCGTCGCCCAGTACGTCCCTGGGCGGGGACTCGAGGCCGTCGACCATGTCCTCGCGCAGTACCGCGGGGTCCATACGTCAGCTATCGGGGCGGCGGTTATGAATGGCGCGCTTGCGCGGGGACGCCGTCACACGGTTAGCTGAAGTGAGACGCTACTCCCCCCTTCCTCAGCGAGCGCGATCGAGTAGGGTGGGGCAGTCACCCGCGCATCTCGACGAACCGGACGCCGCCGCGCTCGGTCCGATCGAGCGAGCCGTCCGGGAGTTTCGTCGCGTCGACGAGCGTCTGGCGGCCGGTGCCGACGGGGGCCAGCAGCTGTCCGCCGGGCCGGACCTGCTCGACGACTGGAGCCGGGAACTCGGCGGCGGCACAGGTGAAGTAGGCGGCGTCGTAGGGCGCGTGGGCCGGCCAGCCCTCGCGGCCGTCGCCGACCCGGACCGAGACGCCGTCGTAGCCCAGTTCGGCGAGTCGCTCGCGGGCCCGGTCGGCCAGTTCGGCGCTGTACTCGACGCTGTAGACGCCCTCGTCGCCCACCAGTTCGGCCGTGACGGCCGCGTGGTAGCCACAGCCGGTGCCGATCTCGAGGACCGCGTCGCCGGGCTCGACCGCGAGCAGGTCGGCCATGATCGCGACCATGTGCGGCGCGCTGATCGTCTGCCCGTCGCCGATCGGGAGCGGTCGGTCGGCGTAGGCGCCGTCCCGGCGGTCCGGCGGGACGAACTCGTGGCGCGGGACCGCCTCGAGGGCCGCGAGGACGCGGTCGTCGTCGACGCGGGCCGCGACGGTCTCGAGCATCCGCCGACGGGCGGCCTCGTAGCTGTCGGACATGGTCGGGGGTACGGGCTCGGGCCACGTATGCGGTCGGGTAGCAGGTACCGGCACCGACCGGAGCCGCGGCTGACGGGATCGGGTTTGACTCTCGAGGCAGAACCCGTCGGTCGGTACCAGTGGGGAGACCGACACGAACCGGACGGTTCGTGATGTCGTCCGACTACCAGGCCGACCAGGCGCTGCTTTGCTCGTCGTAGGCGTAGACGCGCTTGATGTCCTTCGCGAAGCCGGTGTCGCCCGGTTCCTCGAAGCGGTCTCGGCGGTAGCCCTCGGCGTCGCCGCGGACGACGAAGGCGTCGATCTCGAACTCGTCGTCGCCGAACGAGTCGACCGCGCCGACCTCGAACTCGTAGTCGCCGGGCACCTGGACCGTAATGGAGCGGCTGTCGTCTTTCGAGCCGTCCTGCGGGTGGACGGTGACGTTGACCGCCACGTTGTCGACCTCGCGGGTCCAGACGGTCTCGATCTCGTCCGCGGGTGCCTCATCGACCCGCTTGTGACCGTCGAGTTCGACGCTCGTGACGCGAACCGTCGAGAGGACTTCCTCGGTCTCCAAGATGAACTCGTCGCCGACCTCGATCGACTCGTCTTCGGGCGCGGTGACGTTCGCAGTAAAGGACTCGCCGCCCTGGGAGACGACGACGTCTATCGTGACCTCGCGCTCGCTGTCGGGCTGGACCTTGTGGACGTGACTGCACTCGCTGCAACGAACGGTGTAGGTGCCGCCGCCTTCCGTCAGTACCTCATGGACCGTCTCGAGGTCCGGCGAACAGGAGGGACAGGGCGTCGGAACCCGATCCGGTGTCTCGCTCATAGGCTGTCTAGACGCTACGCACTGAAAAGGCGATTGAACCCGTCGCGCCCGTTCGAACGGCGGTCGTCAGTTGTCCTGGATCGCGTCGATGACCATCGCCGCGGCCACGATCGGCTCTTTCGGGACGGAACTGGCGTCGTCGATGGAGATCTCGTACCGGTCACGGAGCCCGAGTTGGCCGTCGATCGAGCCGACGTGAGCGCCCGACTGGTCGGTGATCTCGTACTTGTGCGGGATCAGCTCGCCGAACGGAACGACGTTCCGGACCAGCGTCACCATCGCGCCGCGGGAAGCGATGGCGGCCAGTTTCTCTTCGGTCGTCGCGTCGCGGATCGTCCACGTGTCCTGCAACAGCGAGTAGTCGTTGTCCAGAACCACGAGGTCCTCGCCGGTCCGGGCGTCGGTGAGGACGTAGTTGCCCGCGACGTCGAGGATCCCGCCGGCTTTCACGGTGAAGACCTCGTTGCCCTCGCCGTCGACGAAGGGGAACTCGTCTTTCATCTTCAGCATCTTCTGCTTCCCCTTGAGGACGGTGTTGCCGTCGCTATCGAGGGCTCTGTACTTGTTCCGGACGAGTCCCTGCTCGACCGTGTAGCGGTCGTCGGTCAGTTCGAGACCCCGAATGTCGTACGCTCGAGAATCGCTCATGATTGGGGCCACACGGCACCATCACTTGAATCCACTATATTCGCACACTTCCGGCACGCATCGAAGCCGGTCAGGCGTCGGTCGGCGTCGGCAGATCGATGGGGTCGCCGTCGGCGTAGACGGTCGGCTCGCGGAGGATGCCGTCGAGGTGGATCGGCGCGTCCGTGTCGCCGCCGATCCCCGCGTCGTCGCCGATCGCGATGTGGACGGTCCCGCCCGCCTTCTCGTCCAGCAGGACCGAGCCGACGAGTTCGGTGACCGCGACGTTCGTCCCGATGCCCAGCTCCGCGAGGTTGTGCGCGGCGTCGCCGACGTCTTCGGCCGCGCCCTCGACGGTCTCGCGGATTTCGTCGTCGGAGATGCGGGTGACGAGGCCGTCCTCGACCTCGAAGGTGAGCCGCTGGCCGTCCGCGAGCAGCCCGTGGGGCCGCATCGTCCCGTCGACGACGAAGGTGCCGTCGGCGGTCTCGGGGCTGATGAACACCTCGCCCGCGGGCAGGTTCGACATCTCGCCGGACTCGTGGACGATGCCGGTGTCCGAGAGCCACCGCCGCCCGGCGACGCCGAAGGTGATGTCGGTCCCAGCTTCGGTCGTGACCCGGATCTCGTCGGCGTCGGCGACCTGCTCGCGGACCGACTCGCAATGGGCCGCGATCGACTCGTAATCAGCCTCGAGTCCCGTCGTGAACACGTCCTCGGTGATCCCCGGCAGGGTGGCGACCCGTGCCCCGGCCTCGTTGGCCTCGGTCCGGGAGCGGGTGTGACTCAGGCTCTTCGTCGTCGGTGCCAGAACCACGTCGGCCCCGGCCATCGCCGCCGCGACGGGCTCGGGCGGCTCGCTGCCGTGCGTGTCGCCCGGCGGATACCTGACGATCACGGCGTCGTCGGTGATCTCGGAGGCGACCTCGTAGAGCGCCTCGCCGATCCGCTCGCGCTTGTCGTCGGTGACGATCGCACACGACTCCGCCGCGTCGAGAGCCAGACATTGACGGACGGCCGTCTCCGCCGCCGATCGAAGTGCTGCCATACACTACCCTGGGGTAAGCGGGCCGATATGTCTTGCCCTCGGCCCGTCGCCGGCACGCGGTCCGCACGGTCCCGGCGCGGTAGGCCGGCGGCTCGAGCGCGCCGTCCGAGCGCCGAGATCGGCCTCGAGAGGGATCGAAAACTCCGATCCGAGTAAACGTCGACTGTGACGGCTCGAAACGATTATCCCGCTCGGTGGTCCACTCCCGAGCATATGCAACAGGTCGCGATCAACGGCTACGGCACGATCGGCAAACGCGTCGCGGACGCGGTCCGACAGCAGCCCGACATGGAGGTACTGGGCGTTGCGAAGACCCGCCCCAACTTCGAGGCCGAGACGGCGGTCGAGAAGGGGTTCCCGCTGTACGCGGCCGTCGAGGAGCGCGAACACCTGTTCGACGAGGCCGGCCTCGAGATAGCCGGCCCCGTCGAGGACCTCGTGGCCGAGGCCGACGTGGTCGTCGACGCCACGCCGTCGGGCATCGGTGCCCAGAACAAGGCCCTCTACGAGGAGTACGACACCCCGGCGCTCTATCAGGGCGGCGAGGACGCCGACCTCGTCGACACGAGCTTCAACGCGCGCTCGAACTTCGAGGACGCCGCCGACGCCGACCACGTCCGCGTCGTCTCCTGTAACACGACCGGGCTCTCGCGGATCATCGCCCCGCTGCGCGAGGAATACGGCGTCGAGAAGGTCCGCGCGACGCTGGTTCGACGCGGCGGCGACCCCGGCCAGACCTCCCGCGGTCCGATCAACGACATTCTCCCGAACCCGGTCACCATTCCGTCCCACCACGGCCCCGACGTCGAGACCATCTTCGACGACTTAGACATCGACACGCTCGGGATGAAGGTGCCCGCGACGCTGATGCACATGCACAGCCTCAACGTGACTCTCGAGGCGGAGGTCGACGCCGCCGAGGTCCGCGAGCTGCTGGCCGACGAGTCGCGCCTGTTCCTGATCCCCGAGCGGATGGACATCGACGGCAGCGGCAAGCTCAAGGAGTACGCGATGGACGCGGGCCGTCCGCGCGGCGACATCTGGGAGAACTGCATCTGGGAGGAGTCGATCTCGACCGTCGGCGACGACCTCTATCTCTTCCAGGGGATCCACCAGGAGAGCGACGTCGTGCCCGAGAACGTCGACGCGATCCGCGCCGTGACCGGCAGCGCCGACGCCGCCGAGAGCATCGAAACGACCAACGAGACGCTCGGCATCGGACTGTAGACGCGATCGAACGCCGGTTCTCAAACTGACGTCGAGGCCCGCTCGAGGCGTCGAGAACGCCGGGACGACGTCGGGTCGGGCCGCCGGCGGTCGGACGCGGCCACCGCTCCTATAGCGACGACAGAAAGTTTTTGCCACGCGGTCCCCTAGACCGCCACATGCGCCGAGACGACCGCGACGAACCCTTCGACGACCTGTTTCGCGAGATCGAGCGGATGATGAACGAGATGATGAACGGCGCGGACGCAAACGTCGATTTCGACTCCTCGAGCGACGTCGACAACGGCTTCGGCATGGACACCCACGTCGACATCCACGAGACCGACGACGAGGTCCGCGTCGTCGCCGACCTCCCCGGCGTCGAGAAGGACAACATCGAACTCGAGTGTGACGGGACGACCCTGACTATCTCCGCGGAAAGCGACCACCGCCAGTACGACGAGCGCGTCTCCCTGCCGTCGCCCGTGAACGAACACACCGCCTCGGCGACCTACAACAACGGCGTCCTCGAGGTCGTCTTCGAGCAGGCCGAACAGTCCTCGGACATCAGTCTCGAGTAGTCGGGCAGTCGCGGTCGACCCCTCGTTTTCCGTCTCGTCATTGGGCGTTCGGAGCTGGTTCTATGGCTAACTGATTGTGGAGTTCACGGGCAAGACGGGCGGATCGGCGGGATCTAATGGAAATGGAACGATCCCTTTTGACACGGTTGGGGCAGAAAGCGTCCTGCTATCGTGGCAATACTGAATGGCCACGCCCTCCCCAGCCGATTTCTACTCACGGGCACGAAGTGCCCGTTCGTATGGTTCGCGGAACCGTCGGTTCCGCGCTAACGCTCAGTCACTTCGTTCCCTCGCTCATCCCTCGCACGGTGTCCTCGACTGCCTTCACTATCGTTCAGGCAGTCGACAGCGCGCGCCACCGCATCTCCATCCGTATGCGTACGTGGAAGCGCAGCATTTCAGGCCGCGTTTCGAACGACCAGTCGGCGCTCCGACGACCGTCACTCCGCAGCCGTGCGGATCGCAGCCGCGAGCCGGTCGTAGAAGTCCGGCTCGTACTTCGTCTCGGCGTCGATCGTCGGTCGGGCGTTCGTTTCGTTGACTACCAGCCGGTCATCGGTCTCGAGCAGATCGACACCCAGAAACGGAATCTCGAGTTCGGCGGCGACGGATTCGGCGAGGGCGCGCCACTCCGCGGGGAGATCGACGCCGGTGGCCTCGGCCCCGCGGTGGACGTTGTGTTTCCACTGGCCCTCCTGCATCGCGTCGTCGGGTAGTCGCCGCTCGACCGCGCCGACGTACTCGCCCTCGAGGACCATGACGCGGTAGTCCGTCGCGTTCGGGAGGTACTCCTGGACGAGAAAGGAACGGTCGCCGGTCGCCCGGTAGTCGTGGACCAGCGAGAGGTAGTCACAGATCCCCAGGAAGGAATCGAGGTCGTGGGCTTTCGCCACGCCAGTCCCCCGTGTCGTCGAGTTGGGCTTGACGACCACTGGCGGCTCGAAGCGGTCGAAGACCGCCGCCAGTTCGTCCTCGCTCACGTCGTTCGAGACGTAGACCGACCGCGGCGCCGGGAGGTCTGCCCGCTCGAGGCGGGCCAGCACCTCGGCTTTGTTCCGCGAGGTCAACACGGCCTCGTGGTCGTTGAGCCACGGGATCTCGAGCAGGGCGTCAGCGACCCCGCCCTCCATGAGCCGGCCGGGGTAGACGAAGCCGACGTCGTAGTCGCCGGCCGCCCACGGCGCGTCGTCCCCCAGCGGGATCACGCGCTCGCTCGCGGGCACGTGATGAACCCGTATCCCCCGCTCGGCCAGCGGCTCTCGCATCCGCCCGAACGTCTCCTGGTCGTTCGCGACCGCGAGATCGATCATACGTGGGACTCGGGGCGAGGGAGGCAAAAAACTGCTCGAGGCGGCGATCCGGAATCAAACCGCAGTGGCCGGGAGTGCGTCTCGAGCGACTGCGAGAGACGCACAACCCGGGGGAGGGCAGGCGCTCACCGGTACCGACCGCGAGTGAGCGAAGCGAACGAGCGGGCCGACAACCGATGTGAACGAGCGACTATCAGGAGCGAGTGAACGGAGGGAGGAGTGCTTTTAATCGAATTTTTGCCGAGGGCGCGGCTTCGCCGCGCCCGCAGAGCAAAACTTCGTTTTACGCGATCAGCTGCTCTTCGCCGCGCTCGACGACGACGCGACACGGCGGCGAGATCTTGTTGTAGGAGCGCCGCAGGGCATCCTTGGCGAACTCGGCGTCGTCGACGTCACACCAGATGGTGAAGATGCGCTCGCCGGCGTCGATGCGAGCGGCGGTGCCGACGATCTTCCCGAAGGCCTGGCGCATCCCGTCGGAGACACGGTCTGCCCCTGCGCCCGTCGCCTGCTTGTTCTCCCGGATGACGTGGTGGGGGAACTTGCGCAGGACCATCTTGTAGTTGTTCTCGCCGGCGTTTTTCAGCATGTGACGGTTCGCCGAGAGGCGCGAGGCCTCGAGGCTCCCGTGGCGGATCTGGACCTCTTCTTCCGTGATGAGGCTGATCTGGACGGGGTAGTCCTCGGCGTTTGCCTGGGCGTCGCCCATCTTGTGCTGTGCGATCTTCGAACCCGGGATGCCGGTAATGTATTCGCGGCGCGTGTAGGCCGGCTTACTGATCTCCCGGTACATGGAGGCAGGTTTGTCGGACATGGTGGTTACTTACGAAAACGGAAGCCCACCGAGCGGATAAAGGCTTCGAAGCGCCGCGTCCGTCGCTGTCGGGGAGTTACGACCAACAGTATTCAACCGCCGACGATGGCATAGACGGGGTTCCAACGCAGTCTTTAATCATCTGACCGTAATAGTATGCATAGATGGTAAAGAGTACCCGTCACGCGAAATACGAACTCTACTACCACATAGTGTTCGTGCCGAAGTATCGGCGTTCGCACCTGACGGAGAAGACGAAGGAACGTCTCGAAACCATCTTCGCGGAAATCTGTGACGACAAAGACCTCGAACTGGCCGAGTCCGAGGTCATGCCTGACCACGTACACCTGTTCATCGGGAGTCCACCGAAGAACGCCCCGTCACTCATCGTCAACTGGGTGAAGGGCATCTCCGCCCGCAAGTACAATCAGCGGTACGATGACCGCGTGAAGTGGACTCGTTCGTACTACGTCGGAACAGCGGGAAGCGCCTCGAAGGGCGCTGTCGAACAGTACATCGCTGAACAGGAAGGTGACGGCGAATGAAGCGCGTCAACACCTTCGAGGTGGTTCCACAGACCGAGAACGACAAAGAGTGCCTCCTACGGCTACTTGACGCCTCCGCCTCTCTGTGGAACGAGTTGACCTACGAACGTCGTCAGAACTACTTCGGTGACGGCGACGTGTGGGACACTTCCGAGTATCGAGGGCGCTACAACGGCGTCGTCGGAAGCGCGACCGTCCAACAGGTCACGCGCAAGAACAGCGAAGCGTGGCGGTCGTTCTTCGCCCTCAAAGAGAAAGGCGAGGACGCCAACCCACCGTCGTACTGGGGCAACGAGGAAGACGGACGCGAACTCCGTACCTACATCCGCAACAACCAGTACACGATTGAGTGGGGCGATCGTAGCCGTCTCGAAATTCCTGTCGGGCAAGAACTGAAAGACGAATACGGACTCGGCTACCACGAACGACTCCGCCTCGAAGTCCGAGGCAACCCGAAGTGGAACGGCGAACAGGGTCGTCTGGAACTCGAGTACGACGGGGTTAGCGACACGTTCAGGGCTTTTCAACCAGTCACTGTCCCTGATTCTCGACTGGATTCACCACTGGCTTCCGAAGAAGCCGCCCTCGATGTTGGCGCGAACAATCTCGTCGCGTGTTCCACAACTACTGGTACCCAGTACCTCTACGACGGTCGTGAGTTGTTCGGACGGTTCCGCGAGACGACCAACGAAATTGCCCGCCTACAGTCGAAACTCCGAGAGGGACGCTACAGTTCCAAGCGGATTCGACGGCTGTACCGACAGCGGACGAAGCGCCGTGACCACGCGCAGAACGCGCTAGTGCGTGACCTCGTTGAACGGTTGTACGACGAGGGCGTGGCGACGGTGTACGTGGGCGATTTGACCGACGTGCTGGAAACACATTGGTCGGACAGGGTGAACGAGAAGACGCACAACTTCTGGGCGTTCAAGAAGTTCATCCACCGTCTCGCGTGTGTCTGTGTGGAGTACGGCATCTCTCTCGAAGTCGAGTCGGAAGCATGGACGAGTCAGACGTGTCCTGAGTGTGGCGACCACGAGGAGACGGTTCGCCACGAGGATACGCTGTCGTGTCCGTGTGGGTTCGAGGGGCACGCCGACCTCACAGCGTCAGAGACGTTCCTTCGAGAAAACAGCGATTGCGAAGTCAGGCCGATGGCACGGCCCGTGCGATTCGAGTGGGACGACCACGACTGGTCGGGGAAACCATACCCTCATGAAGGTCCCAAAGAAGTGCGCACGAACCCGCAAGTTGCCTCCGTGGGTCGGTAGCCGAACCCCCAACGGAGGAATCCTCGCGCTTTAGCGCGGGGAGGATGTCAAGCCGTGATCGGGTCGGTCGCGGCGGCCGCGGTCACGTAGCCGGCCTCGGTTTCCTCGAGCAGCCCCCGGCTCGAGAGCGAGCCGACGACGCTCAGAATCGCCAGTTTTCGGAGGCCAAGCGCCTGCTGTAGGTCGGTCGCGGTCGCTTCGCCGGCCGCCTCGAGGTAGAGGTAGACCAGTTTCGACTGGGCGGACTCGAGTTCGGCCGGTAGCTCGTCGACGCGCGGTGAGTGGGTGGTCGTTTCCATCAGTGTACGAACACGAAACCACGAACTCGCATATAACGCTATGGGAGGCATAGTATCGAGACGCTAGGTAGTATTATTGCAATTATATGTCCCGATAGCCTGCTCGAGCGGTCGAACCGCTCGAGCGCCGCGCGGCTTCGACCGCAAACGTCGAGTCGTCGGCGCGCTTAAGGGTCCGCCGCCGAAAGAAACGACTATGAGAAGTTTCCGGATCGGCTCGCTGTTCGGGATCCCGATCAAGCTCGATCTCACGTTCTTGCTCGTGTTGCCGCTGTTTGCGTACCTGATCGGCACACGGATCGAACCCGTCGCCGAGATCCTCAACGAGGTGCTGGGAGCCGGGATCGACATCGGGGCCATCACCGGCGGGCCGATTCCGTGGCTCCTCGGGCTGACAGCCGCTGTCGGCCTGTTCGTCGGCGTCGTCCTTCACGAGCTGGGCCACTCGCTGACCGCCCAGCGGTACGGGTTCCCCATCGATTCGATCACGCTCTGGCTGTTCGGCGGTATCGCCTCGTTCTCGGAGATGCCCGAAGACTGGCGACAGGAACTGAACATCGCCATCGCTGGGCCGATCGTCAGCGTCCTCGTCGGCATCGGCTCCTACGGTCTCTTCGTCCTCACGCCCGAAGTCCTCGGCGGAGCATCGCCGGGACTGCTTAGCGGGACGCGGTTCGTCCTCGGCTATCTCGCGATTCTGAACGTCGCGCTCGCCGTCTTCAACATGCTCCCCGCGTTCCCGATGGACGGCGGCCGCGTGCTGCGCGCGCTGCTGGCCCGGGGCCGCCCCTACGCGCAGGCGACCCAACAGGCCGCGAGCGTCGGGAAGCTGTTCGCGGTCTTCATGGGCCTGTTTGGACTGTTCGCACTGAACATCATCCTCATCGGCGTCGCCTTCTTCGTCTTCATCGCCGCCTCGAGCGAGGCCCAGCAGGTGACGATGAAGGCGGCCTTTCAGGACGTCACCGTCGGCGACATCATGACGCCGGTCGAGGACCTCCACACGGTCGAACCCGACACGACGGTCGCGGTGCTGATCGAACGGATGTTCCGGGAGCGACACACCGGCTACCCGGTCGTCGAACGCAGTGCGACCGGCGAGGGCCTCGTCGGGCTCGTGACCCTGTCCGACGCCCGCGAGATTGATCAGGTCGAACGGGAGGCCTACACCGTCGCGGACGTGATGACGACCGACCTGCAGACGATCACGCCGGACTCGAACGCGATGACCGCAATCGAACGGATGCAGGAACACGGGATCGGCCGACTCCTCGTCGTCGAGACCCCCGACGCGGGCGGGTCGTTCGGCGAAGCCCGACCCGAAGACGGCGACCTCGTCGGGCTGATCTCGCGCAGCGACGTGATGACCGCCCTCGATATCGTCCAGCAAAGCGGTTCGATCGCGCCCTCGAGCCGGCCCCGAACCGCGGACTGAGCGCCCCCAGTGTGAGCAACGATATCGGCCGTATCGGCCGGTTCGAGTGCCGATACCAACATTCTTAACCGCGGCGGGGGCCGATGCCATGGCGATGCCACCGGCCATCGAAACCGTCGATCTCGTGAAGGAGTACGGCGATCTCCGCGCGCTGCAGGAACTCTCACTGACCGTCGAGGAAGGCGAGTTCTTCGGCCTGCTCGGCCCCAATGGGGCGGGCAAGACGACGTTTATCAATACGCTGGTCGGCCTGGTCCGCAAGACCGGCGGCGACGCACGGGTCTTCGGTCACGACGTCGAGGACGATTACCGGCAAGCTCGCGACGCCATCGGCCTCGCCCCCCAGGAGTTCAACGTCGATCGCTTCTTCCCCATCAA
Organism: Natrinema thermotolerans; assembly: GCF_031165565.1. NCBI lineage: Archaea > Methanobacteriati > Methanobacteriota > Halobacteria > Halobacteriales > Natrialbaceae > Natrinema > Natrinema thermotolerans. Next base: position 1,760,406 of record NZ_CP101873.1, read on the forward strand.
GGAGGTGCTGATGCACAAGGCCGGCTACCACGGAATCCCCGAGGACGAGGCCGCCGAACGGGCCGACGAGGTCCTCAAACGCGTCGGGATCTACGACAAGCGAAACGAACGCTTCGACTGGCTCTCCGGCGGGATGAAACGTCGGCTGCTGCTCGCTCGAGCGCTCGTCACCGATCCCGATCTCCTCATTCTGGACGAGCCGACCGCCGGCGTCGACGTTCAACTCCGCCACGACCTCTGGGAACTCGTCACCGAACTCAACGAGGAGGGGACGACGATTCTCCTCACTACGCACTACATCGAGGAGGCCGAACGGCTCTGTGATCGGGTCGCGATCATGAACGAGGGCCGGAAGGTGACCGTCGCGACCCCGGACGAACTGAAACAGCGGGGCACCGACACCATCGCCGTGCGACTCGAGTCCGAGCCGTCGACCGCGCCGGATCTCGGGGCCTACGCACACGAAACGACGGTGTCGGGCGACCGGCTCGAGGTCCGGGTCGACGACGGCGGCGCAACCGCGCCGCGGCTGCTCAACGACCTCGAGGCCCGCGGGTTCGAGATCGCCGACCTCGAGATCACCCGCACCTCGCTCGAGGAGATCTTCGTCGATCTGACCCGCAGCGAGGACCGGACCGTCACGCGATCGTCGGCTGAGAGCGCGGACGGCGAGAGCGCCGCCGAAGGCCGTGAACCGGAGCGCGAACAGGAGGGGGTCGCCTGATGCTGTCAGTCGGCTTCCGGGCGCTCTTTCGGCGCGAGGTATTGCGGTTCGTCCGCCGGCCGAAGAACACGTTCATGCCGCCGGCGATCACGAACGTCCTCTACTTCGCCGTCTTCGGCGTGATCCTAGGCGGCCGGATCGACGAGATCGCGGGCTATCCCTACATTCTTTTCATCGTCCCCGGACTGATCGTCCTCGGGGCGATCTCGAACGCCTTCGAGAACGCCTCGTTCTCGATCTTCCACGGGCGGTGGAACGAGTACATCCACGAGACACTGACCTCGCCGCTGTCCTACGCGGAGATGGTCGTCGCCTACGTCGGTGCCAGCGCGGTGCGTGGCCTGGTCGTCGGGATCATCATCGCCGCCGTCGGCCGGCTGTTCGTCCCGATCGGGTTCGAACACGGCCTGTTCCTGATCGCGACGATGGTCGTCATCACGGCGCTGTTCGCCGGGCTCGGAATTATCGGCGGGCTCGTCGCGCGGGACTTCGACGACCTGACGGTCATGAACCAGTTCATCCTCCGACCGCTCGTGTTCTTCGGCGCGGTCTTCTACTCGCTCGAGACGTTCGAGCAGGGCTGGCAGGTGACCCTCTCGCTGCTGAACCCGATGGTCTACATGGTCGACAGCGTCCGCTATGGGCTGCTTGGCCACTCGGACCTGATCGGCGTCGGCGTGTTGCCCGCGCCCTACGCCGACTTCGCGCCGCTGTTCGCGCTGGGGATCCTGACGACCGCCACTGCGGCGGTGCTGGCGATCGACGTCTACCTGTTCAAGATCGGGTACGGGCTGACCGACTGATAGCGATCGACGGACCGGACGGGATACAATTATTTGTCCGTCGACTCGATGTGGGACCATGGTTCCCGACAGCTGCCCGAACTGTGGTGCCTCGCTCTCGCCGACCGCGAACTACTGCAGCGAGTGCGGTGACGCGGTTGACGACGATTCGTGGGGCGTCTCGAGCGAGGAGAGTAGCTGGGACTCGGACGGTTCGCGGAGCGACTCGCGGACGGAATATGGCTCGAGCCGCCGGACCGACGGGGACACGACGATGGCGGCGCTCACCCACGTCCTCGCGATATTCACGTGGGCCATCGGGCCGCTGATCGTCCTCATCGCGACCGACGACCCGTTCGTCGAGGAGAACGCGCGGAACGCGCTGAACTGGCAGATCGCGTTCACGTTCTACATGCTCGTCTCGGCCGTCTTCGTCCTCGCGATCATCGGCATCGTCCCGGTACTGCTCTTGCCGGTCGTCGATCTGGCGTTCTGTGCCATCGCCGCGGTCAAGGCTGCCGACGGCGAGGCGTGGTCGTATCCGGCGACTCCTGACATCATCTGAAGAACCGGAACGACCGCCGCCGGCGAGGCGCGGCTTACCCCTCGTACTCGGCGACCTGCACCAACTGCTTCCCGATGTTGTCGCCCTCGAACAGTCCGAGGAAGGCGTCGGGTGCGTTCTCGAAGCCTTCGACGACGTTCTCGCGGTACTGGACGTCGCCGTTCTGAACGAACGTCGAGAGTCGCTCGAGGGCCTCGCCCCACCGGGGCTGGTAGTCGCTGACGAGGAGCCCTTCGACCGTCGCGCGGGATTCGATGAGCTTGGCGAGTTTCCGCGGGCCGGTCGGCACCTCGGTCTCGTTGTAGAGCGCGATCTGGCCACAGACCGCGACGCGAGCGTCGACGTTCAGCCGAGGCCAGACGGCGTCGGTGATCGGACCGCCGACGTTGTCGAAGTAGACGTCGACGCCGTCGGGACAGGTCTCGTCGATCGCGGCCGAGAGGTCGTCGGTCTCCTTGTAGTTGATCGCGGCGTCGAAACCGAGGTCGTCGGTGAGCCAGTCGATCTTCGCCTCGCTCCCGGCGGTACCGACCACTCGAGCGCCCGCGAGGCGGGCGAGCTGACCGACGACGGAGCCGACCGCGCCCGCCGCGGCGGAGACGACCACCGTGTCGCCGGGTTTCGGGTCGCCGACGTCGTTCAGCCCCCAGTAGGCCGTGACGCCGGGCATTCCGAGGACGCCCAGCGCGGTCGAGATCGGCCCGTGGTCGGGATTGACTCGCTGGAGTTCGTTCGCGTCCGCGACGGCGTGTTCCGCCCACAGGAGGTCGCCGGTGACGATATCGCCCTCGGCGAACCGGCCGCTGTTTGACTCTACGACCTCGCCGACGACGCTTGCTTTCATCGGGTCGCCGACGTCCCAGGGTTCGGCGTACGATTCCGCGTCGCGCATGCGACCGCGCATGTACGGGTCGACCGACTGATAGAGCGTCTCGACCAGTACCTCACCGTTGTCCGGTTCGGGCCGGTCGACGGTGACGAGTTCGAAGTTGTCGTGAGTCGGTTCGCCGACGGGGCGACTGGCAAGTTGCCACTGTCTGGTTTCTGCCATACCCACTCATGGAGACGGTCATAGGTGAAGATTGGGCTCGCGGAACCTCGCGGCGTCGGCGCGGACGTCGTCTTCCCACGACGGGATACTGGCCTCGAACCTTTTTCATCACCGTTCGTGTAGGTCGAGTATGGGAACCGATCGCGATACCCTCGAGCGGCTACTCGCCGGGAACCGCCGCCACGTCGAGTCGCTGCCCGAGGAGCATTTCGCGGACGTCCAGACCGGCCAGCACCCGTCCGTCGTCGCGGTCTGTTGTTCCGACTCGCGGGTCTCTCACGAGGGGATGTGGGGCGTCGATCGGCCGGGAACGGTGTTTACGCCCAGCAACATCGGGAATCAGGTCTGGGACGACGACAACGGGGAGCGGATCGTCGACGGCGGCGTCCTCTATCCGATCCACCACACCGGGACCGACGCCGTCGCCGTCGTGGGCCACACCGGCTGTGGAGCGGTCACCGCCGCCTATCGGGTCGCGACCGGTGGGGATCCGCCCGGGCCGCGCGGCGTCGACAAGTGGGTCGATATGCTCGTCCCCGTGATCGAAGAGGCCCTCGGGAGCGGGCTGATCGACCGCGCGGCCGACGACGAGGCCGTCATCAACCGGCTCGTCGAGTACAACGTCGACTATCAGGCCCGCTCGCTGTGTGCCGCCGACGAGATCCCGGACCGGGTCGACGTCTACGGCTTCGTCTACGACTTTCAGGGCGTCTACGGCGACGAACCGGGGCGTGCGTATCTCGTCAGCGTCGACGGCGAGACCGATCCCGACGTCCTCGCCGAACGGGTGCCATCGGGCGACGAGTCAGCGGTGAAAAGTCTGCTGTACGGCGACGGATCGGTGGAGTGACGGCGACCGCGAGCAGCGTCAGTCGTCGGCCGTCGACTCCGCGACCGGCGTCGTCTCCGTCGGCGTCGCCGCCTCCGGAGTCGCCTCCTCGCGGTGGCTCGCCCACTCGAGATCGCCCGCGTAGTGGAACGACTCGTTGTCGCGTTCGGGATCGACGACGGTCAGATCGCCGATCCACCCGTTGTCGAGCAGTTCCCTGACGTCCTCGTGGTCGCGGAGGATCTCGGTCACGCGCTCGCGGGGCGCGTGGATCACCGCGGTCAGGCGCAGCGGCTGGTGGAACGGGCGCTCGTCGTCGAGTTTGAGCGATTGCAGCGGCAGGCCGGTCAACAAGTCACCGCCGTTGCCCTGGACGACGCCGACGTTGCCCACCGGGTTCTGGGTGACCTTCGAGCCGCTCCCGTAGACGCCGTTGTCGACCGTCGCGAAGTAGTACTGGTTGTTGATCCACTGGGTGACCACGAGCGGCCCCGTGACGATCGCCTCGAGGGCGTCGCCGTCCGGATCGACCGACCAGTCGTAGGAGTGGAGGAACGCGCGGCCGTCGAGGTCGCGGTCGGCGGTCAGTTCGCGCGGCCCGATAACGAACGAGGCGTTGCCGGCCAGCCCCCACTCGGGACGGGTCTCGGCCCAGTCGGCCGCCTTGCGCTCGACTTCGTCGACGGCCGCCTCGTCGTCGGCCGACGCGGTGCGCTCGGCGGCGGCCTCGGCGCGGGCGCGGGCGAGGTCCGCGCGCAGGGACGCGAGGTCCTCACGGTGGCTCTCGGGCACGTCGTCGTCGAACAGCGTGATCTCGTCGGTCGTCGTGTTGTGTTCGCCCGCGAGGAAGACGGTGTCCTCGGGGATATCGATCCCGTGTTCGCGCAGCGCCGCCTTGACGTCCGGGTCGTTACAGATCGCCGCGAGGACGCGGGCGTTGGGGCCGCCGGGGTTGCCGGCACAGGCCCCGCAGTCGAGACTCGAGCCGAAGGGGTTGTTCGTCGTCTCGCTGGCGTGGCCCGTGAAGACGACCAGCCGGGCGAACTCGGTCCAGCCCATGAGTTCGAAGGCGTTCCGGGCGTACTCGACTTTCGCCTCGTGGCTCAGCCCCTTCGGGAGGTCGTGGTCGGCGTGGTCGTGATCGTCGTACGCGTCGTAGTCGACGGCGGGTGCGGCGGCCTCGTGGCGGCTCGGAACACGCTCCGCGATAGCCGACTCGAGCGTGGCGATCGTCGACGGCGACAGCGTGCGGGCCGCCATCGCCGAGCCGTAGGCGCTGCCGGCCCCCTCGACGAAGGTAAAGGCCGCGACGAGGTTGGACTTGAGCGTCTTGAAATGCTTGCGCGCGGCCGTGGCGAGTCCGGTCCAGCGGTCGCGGGCGGCCGCCGACTCGGCGTCGGCGGGCCGGTCGACGATCCGGTGTTCGGGCTCGACGATCGGCGGGCAGGCGTCGGTATCGGCCGCGGCCTCGTAGCCGCGGTGGCGCATCGGCACGCCGAAAAAGCCCGCGTAGCCGTGGGTCTCGTAGGGGCCCTGTGTCTCGACGTGGCGGCGGATCACTTCCGAGCGCGTGTCGATACAGAACACGAGCTGGGCCGCCGGACGACCACCGTCCCCGGCGGCTTCGGGACCGGTCACGGCGTCGTCGATCCCGTCGAGGAGTCGCTCGCGGTAGCTCTTCTCCCAGGCGGTCAGCCAGATCTCGGGCAGCGGGACCTCGTCGGCATCGGCGTCGATCCCGTCGCCGGCGTCGAGATCGATCGGCGCGTCGAGCAGATCCGTGATCGTCAGCCGCACGGCGAGGTACTGAGCCAGCGTGATCGGGTACTGCTCCTGCCACGGATCGACGGCGTCGTCGGTCCGCTGCGTGATGAACCCGCTCCAGCCCGGCAACGCCGCGAGATGGGCCTCGAGGATCTCGACCCAGCGCCCCTCGGGGTAGTCGCCGAGGACCGACTCGAGCGCCTCGATTGCCGTCTCGGGCAGGTCGTCGGCGTCGGCGGGGCCGGGCACGTCGCCGTCGTGGGGGGCCACCGCGCGCCACGCCCGATAGAACCCCGCCTCACGGTTGGGCATCGGCCACTTGGCCTGCCCCTCGTCGAGGAAGGCAGCGAGCCACTTCGAGAGGACCCGATCGACGGTCTCGGTCGCGTCGTCGGGGTCTGCGGCCGTGCGTTCCGCTTCGGCGTCGGCCATCTCCTCGAGCAGCGTCTCGGGATCGCGGTCGATCCCGTGGGCCGCCAGTTCCGCCCGGAGCGTGTCGGCGTCGATACGGCCCGACTCCCAGGCGCGGCGGAAGACCGACGGGTGGGGGTAGCCCCGGCCGCCGAACAGCTCTTCGGCTTCCGCGACGGCGCGGTGGAACGGCTCGTCCTCGAACCCCGAGAGGGGGTTGGCCGTGACGAACGAGTGCAGCGGCCAGACCGAGCCGATGCGCTCGGCCGCGCTGTCGATGCTCGCTTCGATGCGACGGGCGTCGTCGGTGTTACGCGTCATTGTATTCCTCCGTGTTGGTGAGGACGGTCGACGGATCGGGTTGGGAGACGTTCAGCAAGGCGACGTAGAGACGCTCGCTCGAGCGATACCAGCCGAGTTCCGCGACGAGATACGCCCCGACGAAGAGGGCGACGACGAGGTAGTGGACGACGGTCAGCTCGGTCGAAACGTGGGTCATCGGGACGCCGGACAGCATCGACGAGACGGCGTTGAACATCACGGCGTAGCCGCCGATGGCGGTCAGGACGACCAGCGGAACGCTGACGAACCGGACCATCGTCGGCAGGGTCGAGCGGCGAAGGATATCGCGGGCCGCGGTCAGCGTCGTCAGGACCACGACCAGCGTCAGGATGGTGCCGCTGTTCAGCGTCAGGCTCGTCGCCTTTCCGGTGAGGATGCCAAAGAGCGCGCCGCCGCCGACGGCCGTCACGAGGCTGACGGCGATCCCGGGGAAGCCGAGTTCGGTGTGGCCCGCATCTTTGGGAGCTACGCGCTCGACGCCAGCCCCCGACGAGAGGAAGAGATACGCCTTGTAGAAACCGTGCAGGATGAGGTGAGCGATGGCCGCGGCGAAAAAGCCGAGCCCACACTGGAGTAACATAAAGCCCATCTGGGCGATCGTCGAGCTGCCGAGCTTGCGCTTGACGTCCGTCTGGACGAGGATCATCGCCTGCCCGAGCAGGGCACTGACCGCGCCGACGAGGACGATCGCCGACATGATCACGAGTTCGTTGCCGACCAGCGGCGCGAACCTGGTCAACAGGACCCCGCCCGCGTTGACGAACCCGGCGTGCATCAGGGCCGACGCCGGCGTCGGCGCGGTCATCGACGACAGCAGCCACCCGTGAAACGGCACGAGCGCCGACTGGACCATCGCCGCGAGGACGACCCCCGCGGCGGCGACGAGCGTGACCGTCGGCGAGACGCCCTCGAGCCCGGTGAGGATCCCGGTGAGCGTCATCGCGCCGGTCGCCCAGGCGAGCAGCGCCACCGAGCCGGCGAGCAGGGCGCTGCTGGCGAGGAAATAGCGGCGGGCGACTCGGCCGGCGGCCTGGGCCTGTGGCCAGTCGCGAACGTGGCCGATGAGACCGGCCAGCAGCAGGCCCATCGCCAGCCACGCGGCCACGAACAGCGCGACGTGGTTCGCCGCGGTCATCGTCATGACGGCGAGGGTAAAGCCGAACACGCGACCGAAGAACCGCTCGATGTCACGGTCGCCGGCCATGTAGCGCCGCGAGTAGCTGTGGACGATCCCACTGAAGAACGTGACCACGACCCACATGACCGCGGTCAATCCGTCAACCCGCAGGAGCGTCGAAAACTCCCAGCCGGCACCCCCTCGAACCGTCAGCGCGAGAACGCCGAGACTGGCCAGAAAGAGCGTCCAGACCGTCCAGGTCGACGCTCGCGGCACGGCCGAACTCGGCGGCGTCGGTTCGGGGCGCTGTGCGACGTCGTCGTCGATCGTTGCTGTGTCCTCGGTCATGTATCGTAGTCGACCAGTACGGGACCGGGTCCCGTCGCGACGTGTCGTTCGCGGCAACACTTGCGTAACCGGTCGTCTCTACCCCATATGTGAACAGAGCGGTTATTATAGCCTTCGGTTCGAACAAATCGTTCGTTAGTCGGCGACACGGGCCGTTACGATCGTTCGTAACCGGCCGCTCGAGCGCCGAGCCGGCGGCTTTCGGCTGAATCGCATGACGAAGTCGCCTCCGGCTGTCGATACGAAGCCCGCGGGCCCGGTCCCCTCGCGCCGGTCGTCGAGGTCGGGGTTCCCGACGACCGCGTTAGGAAGAGAACTCGTCGAACGAGGTCGATCGATGACTGCGGACGAGGACTTCGTCGGTGATCGTCAGTCCCATGTCCGCGATCTGCTGTGCGATCGGCGTGACGGCCCTGTCGTTCTCGACGACCACGGTCACGAGGAGGTTCCGCTCGCCCGTGATCAACTCCTGCACCGAGACGACGCCCGAAATCTCGAGCAGGTCGTCGATGTACTCCCCGCGGTCGGGGATCGGTGCCGTACAGAACAGTAGCATCCGGATCGGATAGCCGGACTTCGTGTAATCGATGTTGGCGCTGTAGCCCTTGATGACCCCCTCGGACTCCAGTCGCTGAATGCGCTTGCGGACCGTACTCGAGGAGGCGTCGGTCCGGTCGGCGATCTCGCTGGAGGAGAGGTTCCGTGCCTCCTCCTGGAGCGCGTAGAGGATCTCCCGGTCGACCGCGTCCAGCTCGTACTCCGCCATACGCGTTCGTTGCCGCGGCGGCTATAAGGTACTTCGGCTCCCAAGACTCCGAATACTTATACTGGGAGCCGAAAGGGGAAGGCATGCGCGAACGACTCGAGTCGGATCTCGGCTTCTACTACGCCGTCGGCGGCTTCATCATCGCCGTGTTCGTCGTCGGGATGGCGGCCTTCGCCCTTATCAACCCCGACGGCGTGGGAACGGTGGAACTGGTCGGCCTCTCGGGGGGCTTTTTCGTGTTCATGCTGGTGTACTTCATCGCTATCTCGGTCCAGCGCCTCGAGGACGGCGACAGTATCTGAGGGCCCGAGCGCGTCGTATCCGACAGTTCTCGAGACGACTCCGGAGTCACAGGGTTTAAGACTCCCCGGCCGTTCTCTTTAGAAGCAATGGCGAAAGGAACCGTTGATTTCTTCAACGACACTGGCGGCTACGGATTCATCGAGACTGAGGACGCGGACGACGACGTGTTCTTCCACATGGAAGACATCGGCGGCCCGGACCTGGAAGAAGGACAGGAACTCGAGTTCGACATCGAGCAGGCCCCCAAGGGCCCGCGCGCGACGAACGTCGAGCGCCTGTAGAGCGGATTCGTAACGGTATCGGCACTTGACTGCAGTATTTTATATCCCCGAGCCGCAGCGCTCGTGGCCGTGACACTGGCCTTTAGTAGCGACGGCGCTTGTGTTCCGATATGACCGAGCCACTGCTTCGCCGCGGCGCGGACCTCGAGTACGAGACCGTCGAGGCGGCCGACGGCCTCGAGAAGGCCGTCCTGCTCAACGACGATCACGGCGCGCCGACGTTTGCGATCCGGCGGTTCGTCCTCGAGCCCGGCGCCGAGGTACCGAAACACACCAACGACGTCGAACACGAACAGTACGTCCTCGCGGGCGAGTACACCGTGGGGCTCGAGGACGAGGAGTACGAGGTCGAAGCCGGCGACTCGCTGCTTATCCCCGCGGGGACGGTCCACTGGTACCGCAACGAGAGCGACCGGCCGGGCGCGTTCATCTGTGCGGTGCCAAACGGCGACGACGAGATCGAGTTGCTCGAGTAACGGCACGGCCCGTCGTGGGGATCGAGTCGGGAGAACCGACCGACTCCGGCTGGTGGCAGCGATTGTCACATCGTTCTGCAACCGCAACTACTAAACGTCTTTTAGGCACACCTAAATGTGATGGGAGAAGCGCAGTCGGTCGAGGGACACAGGTCCGCCCGAGAGCGGGAGGGATGGGTAACCGGGCGGCTTGTCCTCTTTTGTCTGGCGAGTACGGTCATCACCGTCGTCGCCGGACTCGTACAGGTGAGCTTCGGGGAGTACTCGATGACGTTCCTCGAGGCCTGGCAAGCGGTGTTCGAGCCCAGCGTGATATTCAACCTCCACGCCTGGTCGGCGTTCCTCTTCGGGACGGACCTGCCGGAGATGAGTACCGCGAGCATCGTCGTCTGGACCCTCCGAATGCCGCGGGTGTTCGTCGCGATCATCGCCGGTGCGACGCTTGCGATTTCCGGTGCGATCTTCCAGGCCGTGACGCGGAACGAACTGGCGAGTCCGTTCGTACTCGGCGTCAGTTCCGGCGCTGGATTCGCCGTGCTGGCAACGTTGGTCGTCTTTAGCGGCCTCACGCCGTTCCTGCCGCTGATCGCCGCCCTGGGCGGGACGGCCGCGTTCGTGACCGTCTACTCGATCGCCTGGAAGGGCGGGACGAGCCCCGTCCGACTCGTACTCGCAGGCGTTGTCGTAAACATGGTCTTTCAGTCGCTCCAGCAGGGGCTGTTCTTCTTCGCGGACGATCTGGGTGTCGTCCAGACGGCGATCGCCTGGCTGACGGGATCGCTCACGGGCACCGGCTGGGAAGAAGTACGGATCGCAGTCCTGCCAGCGGCCGTGGCGATCGCGATCGCGCTCGCCGGTGCGCGGCAGTTGAACGTCCTCATGTTGGGTGAAAGCACCGCTCGCTCGCTCGGTATGCGCGTCGAACGGGTCCGGTTTTCTCTCTCGGCCGTCGCGATCGTGGCCGCCAGCGCCGCAATCGCCGTCGCCGGTATCGTCAGCTTCTTCGGCCTCGTCGTCCCCCACATCGTCCGGAACACGGTCGGTGGGGACTACCGACGCCTGATGGTCGGGTGTCTCTTCGCCGGACCCGCACTGATGGTTTCCGCCGACGTCGGTGCGCGACTCGCGCTGGGCGGGGCCCAGATGCCCGTCGGCGTCGTCACCGGACTGATCGGCGGCCCGTATTTCCTCTATCTGATGCGGAAGCAGCAATCAATGGGTGAGCTATAATGTCACGCACACAGCAGAGCGGGGATCGAGAACAGGAGCGGATCACCGACGACGACGGCAACGCGGTCGAGAGCGCACTGGTCGGCGATGACCTCGAACTCAGTTATCCGACGAGCGAGGAAACCATCGTCGACTGCGCGCGCCTCGACATCCCCGAGGGAGCGGTGACCGCGCTCGTTGGACCCAACGGCAGCGGGAAGAGTACCCTGCTGAAGGCGCTCTCGAAGCATCTCGAGCCGAACGCGGGGTCCGTACAGATACACGGCAAGGACCTCGATGCGTTCAGTCGCAAGGAACTGGCGCGCGAAATGGGTGTCCTCTCGCAGGAGAACGACTCGCTCGGCTCGATCTCGGTCGAGGATCTCATCTATCACGGCCGCTACCCGCATCGGGGCTTTTTCGACGGCGTCAGCGAGGAGGACCAGCAGGCGGTCGAACGCGCGATCGAGTTGGCGGGAATCGACCACCTCCGGGAGTCGGAACTCGGTCAGCTGAGCGGCGGGCAGAAGCAACTGGCCTGGATCGCCATGGTGCTGGCACAGGACACCGACGTCCTGTTGCTCGACGAGCCAACGACGTTTCTGGACATTCACCACCAGTTCCGCGTCCTCGAGACGATTCGACAACTGAACGAGGAACGGGGCGTGACGGTCGCGGTCATTCTCCACGACATCTCACAGGCGGCCCGGTTCGCGGACTATCTGGTCGCGATGTGCGACGGCGAACTCTACGACTGGGGGCCGCCCGAGGAAGTCGTGACGGAACAGTTGCTCGCCGACGTCTTTGGCGTCGAGGCCACCGTCGAGTACGAGCCCGAACTGCAGGTACTGCCGAAGCGGGCGCTCTCGAATAGCCGGAGCTGACGCCGCCAGTCGGAACGTTTTTGTATTTTTAGGCCAGCCTAAACATCAATGGCCACCGAATCGAAACGGACGAGACGACGCCTGATGAAAACGGGAGCAGCGATCACCGGGCTCGGTATGACCGCTGGCTGTCTCGGCTCGCAGGGGACGGGAGACGGCGAGAGCGAGTACTCCGTCACGATGGAGCCCGTCGGTACCGTCGAGTTCGACTCCGTGCCCGAGACGTGGCTCCCCTATACAGGGGATTACGCGGACATGGGCGTTGCGCTCGGACGGGCCGACGGGCTGGTCGGAATCGGCTTGCAGAGCCGGTACGGAACCCACTACTACGACGAACTACCGGGCGTCTCGGTCGAACCGGACGACCTGACCGAACTCTGGGACGACGGGACCGGGCAGGAGGTGTTCTACGAACTCGAGGCCGACGTCCACCTCATCGATCCGAACTTCATGATCAACCGGCTTGGCTGGAGCCGGGAAGCGGTCGACGAAATCGCCGACAACGTCGCGCCGTTCGTCGGCAACACCGTCTTCTCGGCCAGTTACGAGTGGCACGACTACCCTCGCTACACCCTCTACGAGGCCTTCGAGAAGGTAGCGGAGGTTTTTCAGGAGCGAGAACGCTACGAGGCGTTCGAACGGCTCCACGATGACGTGCTGGCCGACGTGCAGTCCCGACTCCCCGACGAGCGGCCCGAGGTTGCGGTCCTCGTCCCCGCCTCGGCCGAGCCGGACGCGTTCTACCCGTACCACATCGAGGACGATACCCAGTCCAAACACTGGGCCGATCTGCAGGTCGACGGCGCGCTCGCCGCGAACGGCGTCGGCGACGCGCAGGCGGCGAGTGGCACCATCGACTACGAGACGTTGCTCGAGATCGATCCCGACGTCATCGCGATCAGACAGCAAGGGGAAACCACCGAGTCGGATTTCGAACGGGGGATCGTCTCGTTCATGCGCGATCACGATGTCGCGAGTGAACTCCGTGCGGTCCGGAACGACCGCGTCGTCTACGGTGGCATGACCTATCAGGGACCGATTATCCACCTGTTCCAACTCGAGCGGGCGGCACAGGGGATTTATCCCGACGAGTTCGGCGGCGAGGAGCTGTTCGACCGGCAGGCCGTCGGCGATATCGTCACCGGCGAGTGATGCTCGGCGGGAGCGAGACAGCGTCGGGTTCGGAACACTTTTATTGTTTTAGGCCAGCCTAAAAGTTATGAGTGACGAACCGACGTGGACGCGGCGCAACGTGCTTCGAACGAGCGGGACCATCGCGGGCGTGAGCGCGTTGGCCGGCTGTATCAGCGGTGACGGATCGGACGACGAGGGCGATGTCGATCCGTACACGGTCTCGATGCCGCCGGTCGGCGACGTCGAGTTCGAGTCGGTCCCCGAGACGTGGGCCGCCGGCACCGCGGATTGGGCCGACATGGGGGTCGCACTGGGTCAGGAGCCGCCGGTGGGACTCTATATCGCAGGGCGATTACATACGGGGTATTACGACGACATTCCCGACGTGAGCGTCGACCCGGACGATATCGAAACACTGTGGGACGACGAGTTCGGCCCCGAGAAGTTCATGGACCTTGCCGAGGACGTGGATGCCCTCGTCATGGATCCGAACTTCCTCACGGGACGGGCCGACTGGAGCGGCGACGCCATCGAGCGGATCGAATCGACGGGGACGCCGTTCTTCGGGAACAGTATCACCTCTCGGGGCTACTCGTGGCATGAGGACTACGACTACCTCACGATGTACGAGGCCTTCGAGAAACTCGCCGAAGTCTTCCAGGAACAGGAACGCTACGACGAGTTCGAGACGCTACACGACGAGTTCCAGTCGGAACTCGAGAACGTCGTTCCCTCGAGCGATCGACCTGAGGCTGCAGTCCTGTACCCGCAGATAGCGGACGACTCGTTCCTCCCCTACACCATCGACGAGTCGACGAGTTACAAACACCTACGGGACCTCGGAGTCGAGGACGCGCTCGCGAACTCCGACGTCCAGAACTTCCACAGCACCCGCGGATCGATCGACTACGAGACGCTCCTCGAAGTCGATCCGGAGTACATCCTGCTTCGTACCGAGCAATACCTCAGCGAGGAGGAGTTCCAGCAAAACTACATCGAACCGATACAGAGCCACGACGCCGGGCAGAAACTGACGGCCGTCCAGAACGACAACGTATACAAGACCGTCCCGTTCTATCAGGGCCCGATCATCAACCTCGTCGCCACGCAGCGGTTGGCCGAGCAGCTCTACGGCGTCGACGAGCAACTGTACGACCCGCAGGAAGTCAGCGACATCGTCAACGGCGACTTCTAGTCTACTGCGCCTCGAGCCAGTCGAACGGCCGCTCGGCCGACGATTCGTCCGCGACCCCGCGCTCGTCGGCGTCCGGGTCGGCCGCGTAATCGTCGACCGCCGGCGGTTCGCCCTCGGTCCCGCTCGAAACGATGTCCGCCGGCTCGGCGTCGACCTCGAAGGTCGACAGCGCGTCCGAGAGTTCCCGCGCACGGTCCGACAGCGACGTCGCGGTCCGGGACACCGCGGCGAGCGACGACGTCTGTTCCTCCGCGGCCGCCGCGACCGTCTCCGCTTCCGCGCTGGTCTCCTCGCTGATCGCCGTCACGTCGTCGGTCATCGAGACGAGCCCCTGGGTCGCCCCGGCCTGTTGCTGGGTCGCCGCCGAGATCTCCTGGACGCCGTCGTTGGTCTCCGCGGCGTAGTCCGAGATCTCCTCGAGCGCTCCGACCGTGGTCTCGACCGCTTCCCGGTGGTCGGCGATCCGGTCGTCGGTCTCGCGGACGACGGCCGCGACCGCTTCGGTCCGGCGGCTGACCCGCTCGAGGCGCTCCTCGACGTCTTCGGCGGCTTCCTGGGTGTCCGCAGCGAGTGACTTGACCTGATCGGCGACGGCCGTGAACTCCGCGTCGTCGGAACTCGAGCGGGCGGCCTCGATGCTCGCGTTGAGTGCCAGCAGGTTCGTCTCCTGGGTGACCCCGCCGATGAACTCGAGGAGGTCGTCGATCGCCTCGATCTCCGCTTCGAGGCGGTCGACCTCGGTGACGGCCGCGTCGGCCTCGTCCTCGATGGCGTTCATCCCCTCGATGGCGCGGCGAGCGGCCCGGCGGGCGTCGGTACTCGTGGTCGCGGTCCGTTCCGCGAGGGTGGCGACCTGCGAGGAGGTCGCCGCGATCTCCTCGGTCGTCGTCGACAGCTCGTCGATCTCGGTGCTGATCGACGCGAGCCGGTCGCTCTGGCGCTCGGCCCCGTCGGCGATCTCCTGGACCGACGTCGTCACCTGCTGAGAGGCCGACTGCACCTCGACGACGCCGTCGGCCGTCGACGCGGCCGCGTCGTCGACCGCGTCGGCGAAGGCCCGTGCAGCGGCGACCGTCGCCTCGATGTCGTCCATCATCGCGTTGAACTCGCGGGCGACCGTCGCCATCGCCTCGCTCTCGGTATCGGGCTCGAGCCGCCGCGTGAGATCGCCCTCGGCACAGGCCTGCATCGTCGCGCCGTACTCGTCGGCCGTCCGCTCGAGGTGCCGGGAGAACGCCTCGGACTCCGAACGGGCCCGTTCGGCCTCTGTCCGGGCGGCCTCGGTCTCCTCGAGGCGATCGCGCAGCGATCGGCGCATTCGATCGAGCGAGCGGTGCAGCTCCCCGAGTTCGTCGCTCCGGTCCGACTCGACTGGCTCCGCGAGATCGCCGTCCTCGATCGCGGCCGCGCGGTCGGACAGCGACCGGAGCGATCGGGCCGTCGACCGGCCGACGGTCGCGCCGAGGACGAGTATCCCCCCGAAGGTGACCGCGAGCATCGCGAGGATCCAGTTCGAGATGTCCGACTGCAGCGAGTAGGCCTGCGAGGCCGGCACGCGGGTCGTCAGCGTCCAGTCCGCGTTCCCGAGGTCCGCGTATCCAACGAGCGTCTCGTCGTCCTCGCCCTCGATCGACGTGGTTCCGGCGTCGTCACCGTCACCCGTCGGCGCGACCGTATCGTTTCCGAGCAACAGCGAGCGGTCCTCGGCGAGGACGACCGTCCCGCTCGCGTCGGTGACGACGACCTCGTTCGTGTCGTCGCCCCCGACCATGTACCGGGACAGCGACTCGAGGTCGACGAGCGCCACGAGGGCCCGGTCGGACTCGCCCGGGACCTGACTGATCGCGAGCATCGCCGGTCGCCCGTCGCCCGTCTCGAACGCCTCGGAAAAGACGACCTGCGACCCGTCCGCCGCCGCGTTCGAGAGCCGGTCGGCGACCGCCGGACTGACGGTCCGGTCGTCGTCGACGACCGCGTCCGTCCCGGCGTCGACGTGAACGGTGCCGTCCGACCCGACGTAGTAGGCCCCTTCGACGGCGGTCCGGTCGGTCAGGCGGTTGAGCGAATCGGCAATCGCGACCCGGTCGTCGCCGCGAAACGCCGCCGATCTGGGCAGCGACTCCAGCTGCCGTTCGGTCGACCGGAACCAGATGTCGAGCCGATCGGCGTCCTGTTTCGCGTCGCCGACCAGCTGCGATTCGACCTCGGACTCGAGTTCGGTCCCGGTGTGTGCGTAGATACTGCCCCCGAACGCCCCGATCACCACGAGGATGGCGACGAGCGCGGCGAAGAACCGGAGCGCGTAGCTGCGGCGGACTCCCGGCACGGTCTCCCACGAAAGTATCCCCATACAGCGTCGGATTCCGACGCCCCCGATATGTACCTCGCTAAGAATTATATATACGGCTATAGATCGGTCCCGACGGATATGGACGCCATCGCCGTCGCCGCAGTCCGAATCGCTGAAATACCGTCACGGCCTACTCCGTTCCGTGTCGAAGCAGGTCCAGCAGGTCGAAACGATCTTCTGTCACGAGACGGGCGACGACTACCTCGTCGTCGTCGAACGTGACGGCAAACGGCTATTCCGCGCAAAACTCGGACTCTCGGAGACTTCGGCCGGGCCACGCCCCGCGAAGTTCCGGCTGAAACAGGGCTCGAGCGAGGAGCCCCGCCAGCCCGACGAGTTCGTCGAACTGGCCCGCCGAGCCAAGCGGATCCGTATCTCCGAACAGACCTCCGCCGCGGGCCGACAGGACCTACGGGAGATGCTCGCGGGCTACCAGCTCGAGGACAAGACCAAGACCGTCCGGACCTGTCGGTACTGTGCCGGCGCGGGGCGGTACTCGCCGATCACGACCGACACCGCCGTCAAGGACGACGACGACTGGATCTGTCGCGACTGCGCTCGGCAGGAACTCGAGCGCCAACTGTCCTTTTCCGGCGGTGGCGCGGTCTCGGGTGCCGCAAAGGAACGCCTCGAGGACCTCATGATGGAGGTCCAGGACCTAGAACGGATCGTCAACCTCCTCAAGGGGCGGCTCGATCCCGATCTGACGAAGTTCGATACCATCTCGGCGACGACCGACGAGGTCGACCCCGTCCGGACCGACTCGCTGAACCTGCATCCAGGCCTGCAGAACTTACTCGAGGACCGGTTCGATACCTTGCTACCGGTCCAGAGCCTCTCGGTCGAACACGGTCTCTTTGAGGGCGACGACCAGCTCGTCGTCTCCGCGACGGCGACCGGGAAGACCCTGGTCGGCGAACTGGCCGGCATCAACCGCGTGTTGAACGATAAGGGGACGATGCTCTTTCTCGTGCCCCTCGTGGCGCTGGCAAACCAGAAGTACGAGGACTTCCAGGACGAGTACGGCCACCTCGTCGACGTCTCCATTCGCGTGGGCGCGAGCCGGATCGCCGACGAGGGCGAACGGTTCGATCCCGAGGCCGACGTCATCGTCGGCACCTACGAGGGGATCGACCACGCTCTGCGGACGGGCAAGGAGATGGGCGACATCGGAACCGTCGTCATCGACGAGGTCCACACCCTGAAAGAGGACGACCGGGGCCACCGGCTGGACGGGCTGATCTCCCGACTCAAGTACACCTGCGAGCAGCGCGCGAAGCGCCGCGACGACTACGGCGGCGCGCAGTGGGTCTACCTCTCGGCGACGGTCGGCAACCCCGAACACCTCGCCGAGGTACTCGAGTCGACACTCATCGAGTTCGAAGAGCGGCCGGTCCCAATCGAACGCCACGTCACCTTCGCGGACGGCCAGGAGAAGGTTCGGGTCGAGAACAAGCTCGTCAAACGCGAATTCGATACGGAATCGTCGAAGGGGTACCGGGGGCAGACGATCATCTTCACCAACTCCCGGCGGCGCTGTCACGAAATCTCGCGCAAACTCGATTACTCGGCCGCGCCCTACCACGCCGGCTTGGACTACAAACGCCGCAAGGAAGTCGAGCGCAAGTTCGGCGAGCAGGAGCTGTCGGCGGTCGTCACGACCGCCGCGCTCGCAGCCGGTGTCGACTTTCCCGCCTCGCAGGTGGTCTTCGACTCGCTGGCGATGGGCATCGAGTGGCTCTCCGTCCAGGAGTTCCACCAGATGCTCGGACGAGCCGGACGGCCGGACTACCACGACGAGGGGAAAGTGTACGTGCTGGTCGAACCCGACACCGCCTACCACAACTCGATGGAGATGACCGAGGACGAGGTCGCGTTCAAACTCCTCAAAGGGGAGATGGAGTCCGTGATGACCCACTACGACGAGGCCGCCGCCGTCGAAGAGACCCTCGCGAACGTCGCGGTCGGCGGCAAGGCCGCGAAGGCCCTGAACGACCGCATGCTCGGCGAAGTCCCTACGAAACACGCCATCGGAAAACTGCTCGAGTACGACTTCATCGACGGCTTCGAGCCCACGCCGCTGGGACAGGTCGTCACCGAACACTTCCTCGCGCCCGGCCAAGCGTTTACCCTGCTCGACGGCATCCGGAAGGACGCCCACCCCTACGAACTCGTCGCCGACATCGAGTTACGCGACGCGGAGCTGTGACCGTCGACGATCGGTGACGGCAGCCGTGCCCGCGGTCTCGATCCGGCCGGAACCATAAAGAACGAGAGCGCGCAATCGAAGGCCAACGCGGGGATCTCCCCGGCCTTATCATGGATCCGCTTACGCCAGCCGCGATCGAGCCGCCGGCGAACCTCCTGCTCGTCCATCCCGACTGCGACGAGCCCGACGCCTGCGAACAACTGTGTCACGAGGGTGCGGAGACGGCACGACTCATAGTGACCTTCGGGGACGAGACACCGGAGCCACCGGCCGCGGACGACGTCGATGGCAAGCGAGGCCTGCTCACCATCGGGGACGTGCTGGCCGATTCGGGGACCGAGTCGTCCCCCAACTTCGGCGAGACAGTCGTCACCGACTCGGTCACCGATCCGACCGATCTCTCCGAGATCGGCGTCGCCATCAGTCGGTTCTGCAAGCACTGGTCCGCGGCCGACGAGGACATCGCCGTCTGTTTCGACTCGCTGGACGCACTCCTCCGGCATACCTCGCCCGAGGCGGTCTTCCAGTTCGCACACGTCCTCACGAACCGGCTGGCGAACGTCGACGCCTACGCCCACTTTCACTTCGATCCCACCCGTCACGAGGACCGGGTCGTCTCGACGTTCGGAACGATCTTCGACGAGGTCGTCGCCGACGATACCGACGAGTCGCTCCCGGAAGCGACCGACGAGGAAGTCGCCGACCTCCTCGCAGAGTGGGAGGACGAGGCAAGCGACGACCTCGAGCCCACGGCGGACTCGGAGGCCACCGACGAGGAGATCGCGCGAACCCTCAGCCGATAGTCAGACGAACGCGATCTCGAGGACCGACAGGACGATCACGACGATCGAGCCGGGAAGACCGCCGAGGGCGACGATGGCGATGACGACCGGCGTGATCGCGATCGCGAGGCCGAAGACCGCCTGGGCGAGGTACAAGACGACGAGGCCGACGATCGCGTTGACGATGAAGGGGCTGGCCGCTCTGACGAGTTGGGCCGCAACGAGAACGAGTGCAAGGACTGCCACCAACACCAGAATCTCGAGGCCGGTCATAGCGGCGGTATCACGGCAGCCCCCAAAACCGTTCGGACCGTAACGAAACGCTTTATGGCGTTGGGACGGTAGCGGATGGTACGGGATCGTGGGTTAGCTTGGTATACTTCGGGCCTTGGGTGCCCGTGACCCCGGTTCAAATCCGGGCGATCCCATAGCGAGAATAAGTATTACGGAGGGTTTTCCCGTAATACCCGGTTCGACACAGCAACCAAGTCTGCTCATAGGGACCCCTACGTGCTGCTTAGAGGTGGTAGCGCATGAGCCGCTTCGCCGGAATGTCGCCGGCCGAGCGGCGTGAGGATCCAGCTTTCAGCAGCTATTCAAGTGATTGTGGTCACCCTGACGCCAACCGCACGCAGAAAGACAGTGGTGGGGAAACCTGTTCTCCGTCGTTCTACTGCACAGATTGCGGTCGTCTGGTGTTTGATCGTAAAGCGGCTGTCATCGAGAGGGTGTCAGCATGAGTGCCGATCCCGACTCTCCTGCCCCCCAACCTACCGGGGTAGAGCAGACCGCCGCGGGGCCCTCTAACGGGTCCCGCGCGGTCTGCAAAAATACTCACTGGGCGCGCTTTGTAAGCTACCGATGCCGAATGGGGGGCTGTCGGCAGCAATGCATTAACCGTGCCGACGAACTGACCACTTGGCTCAGACTCTGTTCTGACTGCGTCGACGATCGCGACCGCGACGCGCTCCAGGAAGAGATCACCGAGCGGCTCCATCCCGAGCTGCGTTTGCTGTCGATCGCCCTCGAGGACGACCGCGACCGGCTGGCTGATCTCTCCCACTGGCGGTCCGGTTCCCTAAGCGGTGAGAGTGGCATGACCGAGCGCGACCGAGTGCCGGATGGGCAGATGCCCGGAACGCGCAGCGGGAACGGCGCCGACGCAACTGCGTCCGTCGGCGCCGTGGACGCGAGCGGAAGCCCGGAATGCAGGGAGCGCAGCGAAGCGAGCGACCGGCCTCGTTCCGGCGAGGGAGGGAGCGCGAGGGATTCAGTTACAGCGGTTTCTGACGGTGGCTATCAGATGACTGTGTGGGTACAGCGGTTGATTCTCCTCTCACCATTACGGTCACCGACTGAGGCCACAGATGAGGAAGTTCGTAGCGCAATCGAGACGGCTGAGTCGGGGGATCATCGATGAGCCGAAACACCGATTCATCATCTGCTATCGGTAACGCGGATTTGGCATCCGCCGCTTCTCGGCCTTCCAAGACTAACTGTACAACCGGCGATAGCGGCGCTGAAAACGGCGTTCCCGATTCGTGGCACGCCTACTGGTGGCGGCAGAAGAACAACATCGTAGACGAGTTCATCGAGTCTCGATCGGCCCGCGCTGCGCGGCCGATCTCCGTCCGAGACGACCAGAAACTCCGCGAGGAATGCACGACCGAGCGCCACGACGGCGGCCGTCGGGCGAAGACGTGGAGTAGCGTGCTGAACGAGTTTCTCGACTGGTACAACGGGTATCGGCACGCACACCTCGTCTTCACCGATCCCGACGGCAACGAGGTGCGCGCGCAGATGCCGAACTCGCATCAGCCTCGCTACGGGAACAAGTACTACGCCCGGTTGAAGGCCCTCGAACGCCAGATGATCCGCGAGTACGACGATCTCCATATCGCCATGCTGACGTTCACCGGCTCGACGAGGAACGCCAACGGCGGCTGGCGCTGCCCGGCCGATCATCTGCGCGACGTCGTGGATTCGTGGCGACCGAACCGAGGTCGTGGCGTCTATCACGCGCTCCGTGACGCGCTCAGCGGAATGGAGTGGGAATATGGTCTCGTCGTGGAGAAACACAAATCCGGGTACGGACACGTCCACTGTGCGGTATTTGTCGATGGCACAGTCACCGAATCGGATTTCCATCCGGTGATTGACGCACATCTCCGCCAGTGCGAGATTGCTCATCGAGACGCCCATAACTACCACGCTTCCGAGGATTCAGACCGCCCGGTCTCGATTCGGTCCGTTGATCCGAGCCTCGACCCAGTTGATATCGACACCAACCGTGGCAACGTGGTTGGGAACGTTGGGAGCTACATCGGCGAATATATCGGTGCCTACGGGGAGCCGCTGTTTGACCGTGGTCTTGACGAGCTGCAATTCCGTGCGGCAGTCTGGGCAACCGGTACTCAACTCGTCCGATTCAGTGCGGGTGCGAACGAACTGATTAGGCGAGAACGCGACGATTGCGACGACCAAGAGACGATCATGCTATCGAATCCGGAATTCAAACCAGACAAGCATGCGAATCCAGAGAGTGACGTACTCCCGTTTGAGGTCGTCAATCCCGGCTGGTCGATTGACTCTATCGGGCGCGTTGATGAAGAAGGTGAAGACCGCTACGATGTTGCTCGCTCAAGTGTAGTCTTCGCGACGATCGATGATGCCCGGCACCTTGATCCACCTAATTCACAACCCAATACACCACCGCAACCAAGATCTGAAAATCAGAGATTAGATAGCTACTGAACACCGCAAACGGCCTATTCCACAAATAGTGGAATGAGTCGTTCCGTTGGATTTGGCAGCGTTAGTGACAACTACCTGTTAAACATAGACTCATGGAAAATTTACCACTATATTCCTATATGTTCTCCCAGCCAGCGTTATCTGCCTGATTGAACTGTTTTATGAGATAAACATACGATACAACCACAATACCGAAAGTAGTTGAAAGGATAAACAATATTTGCCAGTCCGCTGCCCATCTTTGCATATCTTGATAGAGCAAAGATATCGTGCTTACATAGACTAATGCAAAGGATACCAACCCAACACCCTTACTGAGTTCTCTTTGCCGCTTCGCTTTCCTTTTTTCTAGCTCAATTTTTCTGTTGTTTATCTCCCTATCATGAGCGATTTCAAATCCCTTCTCAGTGAGTACGTACATCTCCTCATCATATATTTCTTCTAACGTTAATGCGCCAACCACACGCAAATGTTCAAGGTCCTGAAATGCCTCTGCAGGAGGCTTAGATGGAGATACAAGCGGATGGTCTCGTGGATATTGAGGGTCCGTTGGCTCCGTGCCAAATGATTCTTCCTCGATAACAGGCACAATGAAACCGCTGTTATAAATCACATCGAAGGTTCGCCCAATGTCACTATGCATGACTGGTATTGAACATGGACAGAACTTAGTTTAATAGAATCAAAGATAGGGAGATTTCCTCAATTTATACTTTTTCCATGTGCACTCGGTGGCGAGTGCCTTCTTCGTAATCACGGAATTCCGATGACTTGTGATTATCTCGTTTCCCTTTTGCTGCGGCCTTAGCTGACCAGTTTCTCTTTGCACTCTCTTTATCTCCGTAATAGTTGATATCCCTTTGTGGCGGCTCTTCGTCGTCATATGTTTTATCAAGCCCACAATCTTCGCAATATACTCTGTATTTAGCCATACATGGAACTCCTACTGAACTGTCAAAAATCATTCCCCATTCTCTTCGTTCGCTCGATCGTCGTCTGGATTGATAGCCCAATCATCATCGTTAGGTAATACTCTGCCCTCAAGGAACTCCATACCCTTTTCTGTGATCTCATACCGTCCTCGACCAGTTTTTTCTACATAGCCAGCTGCTTGAAGAGTGCTTAATCGGCGAGAGATGGCTTCACGAGATTTGTCGGTGTTATCTGAGATAATAGTCGGTGATAGAGTCAAGCCTCTACCCAGTGCGTCTATTATTTGGAGATCAGTTCCCGTCATCCAGTCAGGTTCCTTCAGCACTCGAAATGGACCAAGAACCGTCCAGTCGTCGGGTACGGAGTCTTCAAATGGATCTTCGTCACTCATTGAGACATCCTTGCCAGTGAACGCTAAAAAGTGATCTCCTCTTTTTGTTCCCTAATTCGTGATCACGATCTAGTGATAACACTTATGTGCCGATGATTACATTCACGAAATGCGGAACTACCCAGTAGGGCGATGATGATTTTGTAGGGTGGTGAAGAAGGGCCAGCGTCCCAGCGCTGGCCTGAGGTGGTTCCATCAGGAATCCATGAGTGGAACCAGTACGGGGCAAAGCCCCAGTGAGAGAAACAGGCGCAACGCAAATAACTTCAATGGGAAGTGTAGCTACTGCGGCGGTCAGGCTGAAGGAATTGATGCTGAAAGGCCAGTTGCATCATGCAGAGATTGTGCTACGGAGCAGTGCGATTAAGCATGTCGGGCCCGCGGAAGCTCACACCACGCGAAGCTTGGCACCGATATCTTAACAGTCGACGGACGGAGCTGACCGAGGAAACAGCGTCGACGTACCACTACCGGCTGAAACTCTTCACCGAGTGGTGTGAAGACAACGGAATCGAGACGGTCGCCGAGCTGGACGGCTGGCTCCTTGACCAGTACGAATCCTTCCGAGCTGGACAGAACATCGCTTCAACGACCATCCATAACGAAATGGAGACGCTGAAGTCGTTCGTCGAATACCTCGAACGAATCGAGGCGGTCGACGACGATCTCGGCGAGCGGGTGAACGTGCCCGATATTCCACGCGGGGAACGCTCCCGCGAGACGAAGCTCTCAGCCGATCGAGCGATCCCG
Source organism: Natrinema thermotolerans (assembly GCF_031165565.1). Classification (NCBI taxonomy): domain Archaea; kingdom Methanobacteriati; phylum Methanobacteriota; class Halobacteria; order Halobacteriales; family Natrialbaceae; genus Natrinema; species Natrinema thermotolerans. Next base: position 1,784,756 of record NZ_CP101873.1, read on the forward strand.
CTAATCCAGAACTATCGCAACGACGATACGTTGAGCGGAACCCGGAGTCATGCGCTTCTTGAAACAGCTTGGCATACGGGTGCTCGACTCGGTGGTCTCCGAAGCCTCGATCTCCGTGATTTTGACCGCGAAGAACGGACGCTCGAATTCGTCCACCGGCCAGAGACGGACACACCGCTGAAGAACAAGAACAACGGTGAGCGAATCGTCGGGATCAGCGAGCAGGTGAGCAAGACGATCGTCGAGTACATTCAGAGCGACCGCTGGGACAAGCACGACGAGAATGGACGGCAACCGCTGTTCACGTCGATGCAGGGTCGGCCGAGTTCGAATACCGTGCGGATCTGGATGTACATGGCGACGTTCCCGTGTCTGCACGAAGAGTGCCCGCACGGCTACGAGAAAGCAGCCTGTGAGTTTCGGTGTCATTCGAAAAGCAGTCAGTGCCCGTCTTCGCGAGCCCCCCACCACGTTCGTACCGGCTCGATCACCTGGCACCGTGATCGAGGCGTTCCCAAGGAGGTCACCGAGAACCGGGTGAACGCCTCACAAGACGTGATCGACGAGTACTACGACAAGGCATCTCGCCAAGAGCGGATGGAACAGCGCCGACGACCGCACCTACATAAACTCGACATCGAATAAGACCTATGTCCACCGAAATCACCAACCTGAGAGCCGCACAACCGCGAAAATTAGCCCGTATCAACGCCGGGCGATCCCATATTGCTGCTGCGAGCAAATCGCGAGCAGCAGCAATTGGAACGAGCCCGGATTCGAACGAGAGAACGGCGAGCGATAGCGAGCCGTTCGCGTGGTTCAAATCCGGGCGATCCCTCCGTTATCGTGACCGATCGGTAAGCGGTGGCTACAAGATCGGATTCTAAGGTTCTGCGCGGAGCGCAGGTTCTCGAGCGTGACTCGAGTTCCAAATGAGACGCGAGAAGCGTATGGCCTCGAGTGCGACGAGAACGGGAACCCGCGCCGGACGCGGACGAGACGATCCGCTCGCAATTGAACGCCGATAGCGTCGAGACCGTCGCAACGATCGCCAGCGAGGGCCTCGAGAAGTGGGCGAAGTCGGGGAATGATCCGACGATTCTTCGCGGCGCCGAGCTGACCTGGAAGACTCCGGGCGGCGGGACTGAAACCGGATTCGTCGGCGCGGTCGCGGATCGGTGAACCGGTCTGAGTAGTGGCAACACTCTCTGAACCCCTCTTTTCTGCAAGTTAGGTTGACTACCACGGTTTCGTATGCAACTCTGGTTGTAGCCAGTGGCTCGAGGGCGGGGTCGGCACCGCGATCGCACGGCAACACCGGCGGGGTCGTTTCGCGCTTCGCGCGAAAGCCCCCTTGGCGGGTGTCGCCAAGGCGACAGTGCCAAAAAATTACAGCACATCCCCCCTACCGACGGATGAAAATCTCCAGTTGAAGCAGGGGAAACACACCCTTTTGATGTGCGCGAAAAATTTGGGGTTAGAGGTGGAGTTTAAGATTTATAACAGTTGGCTCGTTGGCAGTGAGTATGGAATCGGGAGTTATCGCGACTGTTGATGGTCCAAGGTCTCTAGAAGAGTTTCATGATTCAGTTCCGCTCGATAACGACGCTCCTTTCGCCGAATCGGAGAGATGTATCGAAATCCGGAGTGAACTGACCCTTGAAAGCGGTAAACCAATTTATCAAGGACGTGCTGCGATAGAGGAGTTATCTGAGCAGGAAGTGTCTGAGATCAGTTCGGATGGAACAGTCTCGTCAAGCACTACAGTAAATAAAGAAACAAAATATACTGAATTCCTTTTCGTTCCAGATTCTTTCATAGCTGTCGAAAATAGCGCTGGCACCTTCTTGTTCCAACTACTAAATGTAAAAACCGACCATTCAGTTACACCAACCAATATCGATCTGAATGGCTATCTTTTGGACCATGATGATGCCCTTGTCTGGAAGCTCGGATTCAAAGATAGAGGAGCAAACGCCGAAAATGGTGTTCTTCATGGACATGACTTGCTCGAGGATCAAGAAGTTGGAGGTGTTTTAGGCCAAACTGAAAAGAACCAAATCGGCATAGAACACTCATTTGATTCGGAAAGCGTAAAGGTATTCCTCACTGAAAGTGGATATATTGATGTTTATCAGCCTAGTAGTTATGACTCGAAGGAATTTGTCAACTATATATTAGATGAAGTTATTGACTTCACAGTCTCAAAGTAAATATGGAGTGATAACTAATAAATAGTTAAAGTCCAGTTGTAGGTCATATGCCAACATCGTGTCTACTGTACGAAATTGAAACCTCCGTTGATCTCAGCGCAGTCAAATCTCGGGCAGAAAATAACTACAGTAATACCCGAAATCATAATTCCTCTGGGAACACGCTAGAAACTGATCTTTTAAATATAGACGATACATCTCGAGGATTCTCTTGTACACTTAGGTATGACTACGCCGCCAAACGCGGAGCCCGACCAGGAATGTCGCAATGGTATATCGATGTAAAGCAAACACCAGTACGGTTCACGCCCGACCATTTCATCATTATCGGATCAAAACATACTGGTAGAGAACTATCTGAAATACGCGAATTACTAAAAATATCTGAAAGTGATTACACGCCCTTCTCAATCACTCAGGGAGTGATCGCTAGTGCTGCTGGACAAGATGCTCAACGAGAAGAACAAGGTTCGTGGGAAGGGATCGATAATGACACCGACACTGGGATAATTTATGGCGATGTCGATCAATCCTCCTACGCTGCTGACTTCGATAACGCTGGTAACGTGACTTATCTAAAATACGAATCTCAAAACTATCCTGGTTCTGTTGGCCTATCTGCGAACCAGAATTCGGTAGTTTTCTGGACAAATAGCTGGGATCGTGATGAGATGGAGGATTATATTTACGATGTCTTAATCTAAATCTTGGAGCTTTTCCTCAACGAGCGTTTTCAAATCTACAAGAGCAACTTCTGACTCAGATTCTGGGATTTGTTTAACTTTGATCTTGTTTTCGAAAGATTCTGCTAAATAGCCATTGTCGGTTTTAGACCGGTCTGTTAGGCCATTGCGGCCGAAAGACAGCTCACCATCAATATTTGAATGGACTTTCACAAGGAAGCTGTATGCCCCTTTTTTCCGAGAAGGGGAATTAAGATCTTCAGAGATATTTCTGGTACGACGAAGTGAAATATGTAGACCATCCATGATGTTTTCAGGTGATACAGTAGTCTTTGAATTGATTCGGATTCTATCTGATCGATCCGTATTTTCTGTAGATGGGTTCGTTTGCGGAGATTGACTGGCTATAGAGTTCACTGTTATTACTGAGGATACCTTCTTAGAATCAATCTTTGTCCATAATCTTCCCCCGTAGTGAACTCTCTCATCAAACTCTCCCACCTTCTCCCGAAGATCTCTGATTAAATCCTCGGTTGCTAACTCCCCCGACAAAGAAATTGTTACAGTAGCTACAGTGGTCACTCGGTCAACCACTTTTGGGATTTCGAAGTCAGAGTCAGTTTTACTATGTTGCTTGAACATTCGATTTAGTTGGACTCACTGTAGCTGGTGTTCAACGCTTGCTAGCTTAGTTATGAACTCAACCAGCAAACCTCTTGTGCCTATAGACCCTTTTTTAGTCGCTGGATACGCACTACTTAGGACTACCCATATCGTTTTCTGATCTCTGCTTGCATTATCTCTTCTATCGTATCCGCAAGATTCATTGCCTTTTCTTCATACTCCTCTCTCTCCATTGCTGCTCCATAGTACTCCTCGATCACGTCATTTTCATAGTAATCCCAGAAAGTATCTTCCCAGTTAGGATCCCCTTCTTGTACTTCCCAGTAGCTGAATACTTCGTTGTCATAGGGTAAACTATGATATTGTGACTGCAACTCTGACTTGAATTCAGTAGCTGATCCGGCTTCCTCAAAAGCAGGCCATATGTCTTGGATCCAATCCTTGAATATCACTTCTTCACCCTCTGGTTCTGGTGCCATAGCCGGTCCTGTAGCTACTGCTTGTGTCTCTGATTGATGCCTGTGGTTACCAGTCGTCATAACATCACCTATAATATATGACGGAGGGCCAAAGCGACCGCCTGGGAGGTCATTAATAAATGTCGGCGCTATTCTGTACTGCTGGTCAACACATGTATTAGCCTGTTTGAGATAATTTGTATACTCTTCAAACAGATCCCTGATTTCAGTATCCCGTTGTCGAGTTGCTTCATCCAATTCTGTTGTCCATTTTGATTGGTATTCTCCGGGCTTTCCAGGCAAGTTACCGTTTGCTGCCTCGGAAACTTCGTCAAGAAGTGGACGAGCTAATTCTTCTCGAAACCATCTGGTCTTATCCTTTTTTCTTGAGAAATATTCTTGTATGATCTTTCCTACTGTAGGTCCTAACATCCAACTAAGAACACCTAGTGCTATGGAAAATATGATTCCAGCGATAACACTATCAATAGTATTGAGTACGATGAAGAAGCCCAGTAGCATCACACCACCTATCACCACTTTATTCGCAAAACTGTCCATATCAATAGATGAGATCAAAGTCAGAAATTTGTTTCGTCTAATTACCACTCATAGTGTTTTGATGAACTCTCTCCTTCCACCCCCTGAAGATGTACGTCGACAGAATCCGATCCCCGAATATGCACACGAGTCGCGACACCGCGTGTGCATCTCTCGAGTCGAGCCATCACTCGAGACGATATTCTGTACGACTGGACCACGAGGGCCCGTCGTTGTTGGACTGAAACGGGGCCGTTCAGTGAGTCGAAAGCACGCGGATTTCGGGGGGCGTGTGTACGAGTCTGTGAATCCGACCAATAGCGACGGCAACGCCGGCAGAACCGGTTCGCGCTTCGTGCGAAAGGCCCTTGTTGGGAGTCTCCGAGGCCGACAATGCCGAAAAATTACAGGGCCCGATCTACGTCCGCTGTGCCCCAGGTGCGCCGGATGACCCCAAGGCGATCCCGGAAACGGATCAACACCACGTTTTTGTCGGAGAGTCGCTGATCGAGTAGTATGGACTCCGAGAGCCTCACGTATATCGTCTCTCTCGTCGTGTTGTTCCTCCTGCTTTGTGCGGCCGTGATCCTGGCGGTAGCGTCCGGAGCGGTCGATGTCGTCACCGACTACTACGGGTTGGTGTCGCTCGGGTTCTGATTCTTCGACCGGGCACCGCCGGTGGGAGATCGACCAGCGATAGTAACGACTGAACCGATTTACGCACCGATCGCACGACGACTGTGCGAACTGGTGTGCAATGACTTGCAGTGGCTACGATAGTGCGCCGAAAAGCGAGGGCCCGTGTGGACGAGTCCGCGAGTCGGAACCGCCGACACGTATCGACAGGAGACCAGTACCAGCGCGGGGACGAGTCGTTCACCGACAGTAAATGAGAGAGGTTTTGTAGGAACGCTTGCAAGATTCGCGTGATCTGCCCCGGTTTGGTACCCATCCGATGGAACCAATCACTCTTGTCCAGAGGTGGGGCAGATCGCCGTACTCTACGGTTACACACCGATCACACAGCCGTCGTGCGGTCGGGTGTGCAATGACTTGCAGTGGCTACTATCGCGGTCACGATACCGAACGGCGGGGTCGCTCGAGCCGGCCGGTAGCGATCGAACGCTCGAGACGGGACCGTCTCGCGGTCTCGAGTGCGACGGCGACCGACGATCACGGTGGGAACAGGAGATACCGATAGCGGGCGCTTCGATGGGACAGACGAAAACGCAGACGGGGTAAACGACCGTGGATGGCGACGTTCCACGGCGGGAACAAGCGGCGTCCAGTGTCAAACCACGAGGGGTGTATGGACAAGCGGTCACAATGGCCACAGTGGGCGGGTCGGTGCTGCATTGGTCGTGTCTGTGTTCGTTGTCATCACCTCACACCACTGTATCGCCCGTTCAATAATAAAGGTTCCCACTAGCGCAATAGATGTAGTCTATGCGGGGAAGAGAAACGAATGTCCATACAGATCAGCTCAGTACGACACTGTTCGATTTCTGGAACACGGACACTGGTGTTTGTGACCAATTAACGCTCGAGGACAGGGGACGGCGACCGACTGCGACGGAACCGACCGACAGACCGGGTCAGTGCGCGACCGTCGCGGGTCGCTCGAGTCGAACGAAACTCCCGTCGCCGCAGACGCAGTCCTCGCTGGTGCCGAGTGGACGGATCGAGTCGTCGCCCGTGATTTCCGCGACGAGGATCACGCCACAGCCCTCACAGCGGACCGCGGCTCGCGTCGGGTCGGAGTGTGTCGACATCGAGTACAACAACGCCCTCCATCGCAATCACTGTCGTTCCAAAATGTGAAGGAGGACCAAAGCGGACCGTCCGCGAGAACGATCAGTTCGAGCCGGCGGCCACGGCCGAGCGCCGACCCACGGAACCGGAGCCCTCAGCGGCCAAACACATGACTGCGGGGGACACACTCCGACCGGAACAGGTCCGTGCTTGATCCGCCCGCAAGCCCAACGGTTTCGGCGTCACCGCAAGTGACAGGACGCATGGCCGATCCTGCCTCGAGCGTCAAGCGGTTGTTCATCAGCGGGGTCATCATCACGATTCCGCTGGTCGCGACGCTCGCGTCGGTGATCGGGGTCTTCCTGCTAGTCGGACTGGTCGCCGAATACACTCCCGGAACCTACCTCTCCAAACAGGTCCACGCGACGATGGAGACGATCCCCGGCGTCAGCACCGTCTACGAGAGCGTTCGCCGCGCCAGCAAACTGCTCGTCGAGGACGAGTCCGACCAGTTCAAAGACGTGAAACTCGTCGAGTTTCCCCACGAGGGTGCGTACATGCTCGGCTTTCTCACGGCCGAGACACCACCATGGTCGAGGCCAGCGCGGGCGAGGACGAGATGGTGACGCTGATGGTCCCGCTCGCGACCAACCCCGCCACGAACGGCTACGTCATGCACATGCCCGCCGAGAAGGTCCACGAGGTCGACCTGACCGTCGAGGAGGCGTTCCGGTCGATCGCGACGCTCGGCGTGGCCGCCGACAGCCTCGGCGAGGCCAAAGCCGGCGACTGAGCGGCGGCAGGCGACGTGACTGTCCGGAACCAGTTTCGCCCCGGTATACGACCATTTATACCCGATGGCGGCCCTAGCGGTGTGCAATGGCGCAAGCGGGAAACTCCGAACTCGTCGACTCTTTCGAGCAGTTCTTCCGGAACTACTACGACAGCGAGATCAAGCAGCTTGCCCAGCAGTACCCCAACGAGCAGCGGTCGCTGCACGTCGACTGGCAGGACCTCTACCGGTTCGATCCCGATCTTGCCGACGACTTCATCAACCAGCCCGAACAGCTGCAACGATACGCCGAGGAGGCGCTGCGGCTGTACGACCTCCCGATCGACGTGAGCCTCGGCCAGGCCCACGTCCGCGTGCGGAACCTCCCGGAGACGGAGTCGCCCGAGATCCGCGAGATCCGCGCCCGCGATATGAACTCCCTCGTGCAGGTCCACGGCATCGTCCGCAAGGCCACCGACGTCCGCCCGAAGATCGAAGAGGCCGCCTTCGAGTGCCAGCTCTGTGGGACGCTCACTCGCGTCCCCCAGTCCAGCGGCGACTTCCAGGAACCCCACGAATGTCAGGGCTGTGAGCGGCAGGGTCCCTTCCGCGTGAACTTCGACCAGTCCGAGTTCGTCGACTCCCAGAAGCTCCGCGTCCAGGAGAGTCCCGAGGGGCTTCGCGGCGGGGAGACGCCACAAGCACTGGATATCAACATCGAGGACGACATCACCGGCGAGGTCACCCCCGGCGACCACGTCTCCGCGACCGGCGTTCTCCGCCTCGAGCAACAGGGCGACCAACAGGATCCGTCGCCGGTCTTCGACTTCTACATGGAGGGCATGTCCGTCGAGATCGACGAAGAGCAGTTCGAGGACATGGACATCACCGGCGAGGACAAAGAGGAGATCGTCCGTCTCTCGAGTTCCGAGGACATCTACGAGAAGATGGTCGCCTCCATCGCCCCCTCGATCTACGGCTACGACCAGGAGAAGCTCTCGATGATCCTCCAGCTGTTCTCCGGCGTCACGAAGCAGTTGCCCGACGGCTCGCGGATCCGGGGCGACCTGCACATGCTTCTCATCGGGGACCCCGGGACGGGGAAGTGCGTCCGCGGCGATACGAAGGTCACGCTCGCAGACGGGCGTGACGTGCCCATCCGCGACCTCGTCGAATCGAACCTCGACGATCCGAAACCGATCGACGACGGCTGGTACGACGAGATCGATATCGACGTCCCCTCCTTGCAAGAAAACGGGGAGATCGATCCACAGCGTGCGACAAAGGTCTGGAAACGAGAGGCTCCCGACCGGATGTATCGACTCCGGACTGCAGGCGGGCGGGAACTCGAGGTGACACCGTCGCATCCCCTGTTCGTCCAACAGGACGGACGGTTCATGCCGATCGTTGCTGATGAACTCAACGAGGGACAGTTTATCGCAACCCCGCGAAGTGTCGAGACGAACAGCGACGATACCCTTGAGGTTGATTTCCGACGATCCAAGTCCCGAAATGCGGTTCAGCTTGATTTGCCCGAGAAATGGACTCCATCACTGGCACGTCTAATCGGATACATCGTTGCAGAAGGATACGTCGAGCAGCGAGACGATCAGACAGGCTTCGTTTCGATTACGAACAACGATAGAGAAGTGTTAGATGACGCAGCGAATGCACTAGCGGACTTGGGGCTGAATGTTACTGAACGGGACCCGCATGAGTCCAAGGACGCACGCGAACTGCTCTGTTCAGCGGGCGAATTCGTAAGCTTCCTCGACACATTAGCAGAACAGCTTCTACAGTCCTCGGACAATCAATGCGTTCCCGATCCGATTTTCCGGACCACCGAGTCGATCAGATCCGAATTCCTCAAAGCGTTCATCGAAGGAGAAGGGCACGTCTCGGAATCTCAGCGAGAGATAACTGCTGCCTCGACGAGTCGTGAACTCCTCGAAAACGTGAGGACACTGCTTCTCTCACTGGGGATTCGTTCACAGCTTCACGACCGACAGAACGGGAGTTACCGGCTCAGAATAAGCGGCGATGAATTCGAGAAATACGTTTCCAATATCGGGTTCGTAACTCAGCGGAAACAGCGGACCGCGCGACAGTACGCTGACACGGACGGGAACACCAATCTCGACATCATCCCGAATCTCGGAACGGAGCTTCGACGAATTCGTGAAGCGCTCTCGCTCACACAGGCCGAATGTGGGTTGCCCCGATCGACGTACCAGCATTACGAACGGGGGTCGCGAAATCCGAGTCGAGACAGTCTCCGCCAGATCGTTTCGGCTTTCGAAGATGCGTTGCCGAAAAGCGAGCATCCGAACACGGGTGCAGTTCTGACTGACGGAGGGGCGGTCGCAAAGGACGTCACTGCTCTCAAGCAGTTCGCCGAAGGCGATATCTGCTGGGAACGGATCGAATCCATCGACGAAGTCGACCCCGATTACGACTGGGTATACGACCTCGAGGTCGGAGGGACGCACAACTACGTTTCGAACGGCATCGTTTCGCATAACTCCCAGATGCTGGCATACATCGAGAACATCGCGCCACGGGCCGTCTACACCTCCGGGAAGGGCAGCAGTTCGGCGGGTCTCACCGCCGCGGCCGTTCGCGACGACTTCGGCGACGGCCAGCAGTGGAGCCTCGAGGCCGGCGCGCTCGTCCTCGCCGATCAGGGGATCGCGGCCATCGACGAACTCGACAAGATGCGACCGGAGGACCGGTCGGCCATGCACGAGGCCTTAGAGCAACAGAAGATCTCCGTCTCGAAGGCCGGCATCAACGCCACGCTGAAATCTCGCTGTTCGCTGCTTGGCGCGGCCAACCCCAAGTACGGCCGATTCGACCAGTACGAGCCGATCAGCGAGCAGATCGACCTCGAGCCGGCCCTGATCTCGCGGTTCGATCTGATCTTTACCGTGACGGACACGCCCGACGAGGAGAAAGACCGCAACCTCGCGGAACACATCATCACCACCAACTACGCCGGCGAGTTGACCACCCAGCGCGAGGAGATGTCCAGTCTCGAGGTCAGTCAGGGAGAGATCGACGAGATGACCGACCAGGTCGATCCGGAGATCGACGCCGAACTCCTGCGGAAATACATCGCCTACGCCAAGCAGAACTGCCACCCGCGGATGACCGAGGCGGCCCGCAACGCGATCCGGGATTTCTACGTCGATCTGCGCTCGAAAGGGACTGACGAGGACGCCGCGGTGCCGGTCACGGCCCGCAAGCTCGAGGCGCTGGTGCGGCTCTCGGAGGCCAGCGCCCGCGTTCGGCTCTCGGATACGGTCGAAGAGGCGGACGCCGAGCGAGTCATCGAGATCGTCCGCTCGTGTCTGCAAGACGTCGGCGTCGATCCCGAGACCGGCGAGTTCGACGCGGACATCGTCGAGGCCGGGACCTCGAAGTCCCAGCGCGACCGGATCAAGAACCTCAAACAGCTCATCGGGGACATCGAAGAGGAATACGACGACGGCGCGCCGGTCGACATCGTCATGGAGCGGGCCGAGGAGATCGGCATGGACCAGTCAAAGGCCGAACACGAGATCGACAAGCTCAAACAGAAAGGCGAGGTCTACGAACCGAGTACGAATACGCTCCGGACGACGTGATCAAGCGGGGCCGCTGAACGGGACGAGAGTGTTTTTACGCGTCGAGCGAGGTGCCACTGCCACTCGGTACCGAGAAACGGTGATTGCCGGTCAGTCCGACGGAGCGGATACCAGTTCGGCCGACCCGAGTTCCCTGAGATCGACGACGGTCGACCGGATCGTCACCGGTGCGACGTCGGCGACCTCGGCCGCCGTGGCCTGCGTGAGTGTGGGCCAGTCCTCGCGTTCCCCGGCGGCTTTGTAGAGACAGGCCGCCGCAACGCCACTCGGGTTTCGCCCGCCGATCCGTCCCGACTCGAGCAGGGTTTGGACGTGATCGCGGGCGCGTTGCTCGACGGCCGTTCCGACCTCGAGTTTCGAGGCGTATCGGGGCAGGTACTCGGCGGGATCGATCGGCCCGGTCGGGAGCCCGAGTTCGCGGTTCAGCGCGTCGTAGGCGACGGAGAGTTCGTCGCCGTCGGCGCGGGCCGTCTCGGCGATCTCGTCGGTCGTCCGGGCGATCGACCGGGTCCGGCAGGTCGCGTAGATGGCGGCGGCCGCAAACCCCTCGAGCGAGCGGCCCTGGAAGAGCCCCTCGGACTGTGCGGACTCGAAGAGGGCACAGGCCTGCTCTCTGGCCGATTCCGGCAGCGAGAGCGAGGCGGTAATCCGTCGGATTTCGGCGAACCCGTAGACCTGATTCCGTTCGACTTTCGAGGAGATGCGTGCGCGGTTGTGTTCCCTTCGGAGGCGAGCGATCTGTCGACGCTTCCGGCCGGTCAGCCGGGAGCTGTATCCCGAATCGGAGCCGGAGCCGTAGCCGATCTCCGTCGACAGTCCACGATCGTGTCTCGAGCGGGTAAGCGGCGCGCCGGTCCGTCGTCGATCGGTGTCCTCGTCCTCGAAGGACCGCCATTCCGGGCCGCGATCGATCGAATCCTCGCCGGAGACGAGTCCGCAGTCCTCACACACGATTTCGGTACCTCTCTGCCGTAATCTGCCATCGCATTCGGGACAGACTGCAGCCGTATCTGCCATCGGTTATTTGTTCTCCCTACAATAGATTGACAACCCCTGATATTTAAAATGTAGGACTGTTTGAATTAAATAGGGCAGGGTCAGAGACTGCGTAGCTGAGCCAGCAGCGATGACGACGACGAAGTTGCGGCGTCCTGGGTCGAATCGTCTCGGTCCGCTAACAACCGTTCGTACCGTTCGATGACGGCCTGTCGGCGGGTTTCGCTCCTCGCGAGGAGTCGCTCGAGCGCGGCGATCCGGAGTCGGAGTCGGGTTCGTTCGATCCGAGCGGAGAGTGGCACTTCGTGGGAATCGGGACGGCCCGCGGACCCGTTCGGGGGACGAGACCGCCGGGTGTGGTGTCGGGCGGTCGGGGTGTGGTCGGTGAGACGAGTCCGTTCGTCGGCGGGAGCGGCCGGAGTGGGACCTCGTTGCTCGGTGGACATGGCTCGCTTACGGGTTCGACACTGGATCCGAAAAAGGTCAGTCAGTCGAGTGTCAGACGCGTCCGACGCCGGTCGTGCGTCCGGCCGACGTCACTCTTGGAGATGGTCGAGGACGCCGTCGGTGTCGGCCGGCACGGGTTCGGGTTCGCTCCCCGCCGCAGCGGCGGCGTCGGGGTCTTTGAGCAGGTGACCGGTGGTGAGACAGGCGACGCGCTCGTCGTCGTCGACGATCCCCTCGGCTCGGAGTTTTCGCAGGCCGGCGACGGAGGCCGCGGAGGCCGGCTCGACGCCGATCCCCTCGGCGGCGATGTCCCGTTGGGCCTCGGTGATCTCCTCGTCGGAGACCGCGACGGCGGTCCCGCCGGTCTCCCGGATGCCGGGCAGTGCCTTCGGCGCGTTGACCGGGTTCCCGATCCGGATCGCGGTCGCGCGAGTCTCGACGTCATCCCAGCGGCGGACCTCGTCGGCCCCGTTCTCGATCGCTTCGACCATCGGCGCGGCCCCTTCGGCCTGGACGCCGGTCAGTTTCGGCACGTCGTCCTCGTCGAGCGCGCCGGCCTGGACGAGTTCGCGGAAGGCCTTGTACAGCGCCGACGTGTTGCCGGCGTTGCCGACCGGCAGCACGATTCGGTCCGGGACGGCGTCGTAGTCGGCGAGAAAGCCCTCGAGGATCTCGAGGCCGATCGTCTTCTGACCCTCGAGCCGGAAGGGGTTCAGCGAGTTCAGCAGGTAGGCCTCGCCCTGCCCCGCGAGTTCCTGGACGATGTCGAGACAGGCGTCGAAGTTGCCGTCGACCTCGAGAATGCGGGCTCCGTGGAGGCTGGCCTGGGCGATCTTGCCGGCGGCGACCTTGCCCGCGGGCAAGAGGACGAGCGTCTGCATTCCGCCACGGGAGCCGTAGGCGGCCAGGGCGGCGCTGGTGTTGCCCGTCGAAGCACAGGCCAGTCGGCCGACGCCGAGTTCTTTTGCGACCTTGACGCCGACGGTCATGCCGCGGTCCTTGAACGACCCCGTCGGGTTCATCCCTTCGTGTTTGATCCGCAGCGCTTCGATCCCGATCTCGTCCTCGAGACGGGGGACCTCGTACAGCGGGGTCGCCCCTTCCTGAATCGAGACGCCGGCCTCGAACGGCAGGGCGTCGGCATAGCGCCAGACGCCCTCGCCCTCGAAATCGTCGAACGTCGGCAAATCGGCGTAGCGGACCTCGAGGAGGCCGTCGCAGTCGTCGCAGGTGTAGCGGACGTCGTCGAACGGAGCGAAGGTTTCGCCGCACTCGATGCACTCGAGCCAAACGCCCTCGTCGGCGTCGGCGGGTTGATCGGGTTGCTCGGCCGAGAGACTGAGACTCATTGTCGGAGGGGAGGACCGCAGGGGCAAAAAGTGGGTGGATTCCGCGGTGGACGTCTCAGTCGGCCCCGTCGTCGAACTCGTCGATCACGTCGTGGACCGTCGCGGTCCAGGCGTCCAGGGCCTCGTGGAGCATTGCCTTGGCCTCGGGCAGCGACGTGGCCGTATACTGGTAGACGTCGCCGCCGCCGTCGAGCAGCCGCCGGTCCCGGTACACGAGCCCGCGGTCCCGGAGCGTCGACAGCGACCGGTTGACCGTACTCCGGTCGCGCTCGAGGGCCGTGGCCAGTTCCGCGATCGTACTCCCGGGCCGGTCACACAGGACGAGATAGGTCCGTGTCTCGTGATCCTCGATCCCAAACACGCAACTCATCACCGCTTCGAACGCCGGGTCCGATTCCTCCATCAGTTCTCCGAGGCGATGCTGGTGGGGCTCGGCCATACGATCCCTATGGACGACCGTCTCAAAATACCCGTTGCAGTCGGAACGGTACGAACGGCTCCGGCCGTGGGTTCGCCCCGCTACAACAGGTAGACGACGAGTACCGCCGTCGGCCCCAGTAGCATGAGCAGTGCGGCGAGTACGAATCGAAACCACATTGTAAATTTCAGTGATTATCACCCGCAGTATAATACTTCCTTTCGTTTCAACAGGTATGGGAGACGTTATATCGGAGAAACAACCGATTAATCGGAAGCGGAGCGGGTCATCGGTTGACGGTCACGAAGCGGGAAGCCCCGAGCAGCGAGTCGGTTCGGCCGACCGAATAGCCACCGTGTGATCAGTAGCAGGACGTTCAGGCGGGATGATACTGCCACCGTTCAACGGGCCGGAGGCCGGTTGCCGGGCGCTCGTTCCCAGCATATGGAAACGTCACTGGACGTATATTCGAATCCCATCCCAAGCATCGCGTATGTCGACTGACCATGCTCACCACGCCGACCGATCGCTCGTCGTCCACTCGTACTGGCCGTACGCAGTCCTTCTCGGGGGACTGGTCGGAGTGATTCGGCCGGCCCTGACGATCTTTGCCGATATCGGACCGACCACGGGAGTCCTCACGACGCTGCCCGAAATGCAGTTGTGGTGGGTCCTCCACATCGGATACAGCGCCGTCTTCGCGACCGGATACGGGCTGATCGTCTACCATCACCGGCTGCGGCCGTTTTCGGAATCGATTCCCACGGGTGCCGTCCTCGGCCTTGGCTACGGGGTCGCCCTGTGGTTGGGCAACATCGTCATCGGCTGGAACCTCGTTCTCGCGCCACACCTGCTCTCGATGTCGACGCCGATCGATCCGCTGGCGGCTGGCCCGATCGTCGATCACATCGTCTACGGTCTCGGCCTCGGAGTCGTGTACGCGGCCGTCGTCCCGCGGCTGGACACCTACCGTGGCTGAGATTCGGCACCCCGTTTCGCTCACCAAAAACACGGATCAAAAACCGCCCGCACTCCGTTCGTGATCAAACGCCTACTCGAGCAGCCAACTCAACAGCGCCTTCTGCGCGTGCAGTCGGTTCTACAACCCACCTTTTTCCGTTCGGGTCAGCAGAGCTGACCGCTCACGCAAAAATCTGGACCAAAAAACCGATCACTCACTCCGTTCGTGATCGGCCGCTTACTCCAGCAGCCAACTCAACAACGCCTTCTGCGCGTGGAGTCGGTTCTACAACCCACCTTTTTCCGTTCGGGTCAGCAGAGCTGACCGCTCACGCAAAAATCTGGACCAAAAAACCGATCACTCACTCCGTTCGTGATCGGCCGCTTACTCCAGCAGCCAACTCAACAACGCCTTCTGCGCGTGGAGTCGGTTCTACAACCCACCTTTTTCCGTTCGGGTCAGCAGAGCTGACCGCTCACGCAAAAATCTGGACCAAAAAACCGATCACTCACTCCGTTCGTGATCGGCCGCTTACTCCAGCAGCCAACTCAACAACGCCTTCTGCGCGTGGAGTCGGTTCTACAACCCACCTTTTTCCGTTCGGGTCAGCAGAGCTGACCGCTCACGCAAAAATCTGGACCAAAAAACCGATCACTCACTCCGTTCGTGATCGGCCGCTTACTCCAGCAGCCAACTCAACAACGCCTTCTGCGCGTGGAGTCGGTTCTCGGCCTGATCGAAGACGATCGACCGATCGCCCTCGATGACGTCATCCGTGACCTCCTCGCCGCGGTGGGCGGGGAGACAGTGCATGACCGAGGCGTCGGGGGCGTTCTCGAGCAGGTCCGTGTTGACCTGAAAACCCTCGAAGTCGTTCATCCGGACGTCGCGTTCGTCCTCCTGGCCCATCGAGATCCAGACGTCCGTGTAGATGACGTCGGCGTCGGTGGCGGCCTCGACGGGATCGGTCGTGACCGTCGGATCGCCGCCCAGTTCACGGGCTCGCTCGAGGACCTCGCCGTCGACCTCGTACCCCTCCGGCGTCGCGATCGTCAGGTCGATGTCGGTCAGCGCACAACCGAGCGCGAACGACTGGGCGACGTTGTTGCCGTCGCCGATCCAGGCCGCCGAGACGCCCTCGAAGCCGTCCTCGTGTTCGCGGATCGTCTGTAGGTCCGCGAGCGTCTGGCAGGGGTGGGCGTCGTCGGTGAGTCCGTTGACGATCGGCACCGAGGAGTACTCGGCCAGTACCTCGACGTTCTCGTGTTTGAACACGCGGGCCATCACGGCGTCGACGTACCGCGAGAGCGCACGCGAGGTGTCTTTCAGCGGTTCGCCCCGGCCGAGCTGGATGTCGTCTTCCCCGAGGAAGATCGCGTGCCCGCCGAGTTGGGTCATGCCCGTTTCGAAAGAGACCCGGGTACGGGTACTCGCCTTCTGGAAGAGCATCCCGAGGGTCTGGCCGGACAGGTCCGCGTGGTCATCGCCGGCGTCGACGGCGCGTTTGTACTCGTCGGCCCTGTCCAGCACTGCAAGCAGTTCCGCCTCGGAGAGGTCATCGACGTCGAGGAAGTGTCTCGGCTCCGTCTCGTTCGTTGCTGTTGTCATGGTATGATAGCTCGTCTGAAACGTTATTGCTCACTGAGCGTCCGTGCGACGCGCTCGAGGACCGATACCGATCGGTCGAACTCCGACAGCGACAGTCGCTCGTCGGGCGCGTGATCGAGGTCCGAGTTGCCCGGCCCGTAGGTGACCATCGGACAGTCCCAGGCCCCGGCGTAGATGTTCATGTCGCTCGTGCCGGTCTTGCGCACCAGACGCGGATCGGCGCCCTCCTTCCGGATGGCGACCCGAAACGCCCGGGCGACCGGCGTTCGCGGACTCATCATCACCGGCGGGACCTTGTCCTTCCAGGTCACGGTCCCGACCTCGAGTTCGGCCTCGGCGGCCTC
Organism: Natrinema thermotolerans; assembly: GCF_031165565.1. Taxonomy (NCBI): domain Archaea; kingdom Methanobacteriati; phylum Methanobacteriota; class Halobacteria; order Halobacteriales; family Natrialbaceae; genus Natrinema; species Natrinema thermotolerans. Next base: position 1,801,547 of record NZ_CP101873.1, read on the forward strand.
GCGGACGGTCCCGACGTCGAGGGCCGGCGGCACGCGCAACTGGACGTCCATCGTCGCCTCGACGGAGAGTCCGTCGTCGCTGACGCCGCCCTCGATGTCGACCGGCTTGGTCGTCACCTGCTCGAAGACCGGTTCGTACTCGTCGCCCTCGAAGTACTCCTCGACGGCCGACCACCAGCGGACGGCGTGTTGGATCGCGTTCGGGTCCGGCCGAGAGGTGTGGCCGGATTCGCTGGTCGCGACGTACGTCCCGGCGATCAGGCCGCGATACCCTAGCGTGATCCCGTCGGCGCCGGACGGCTCGCCGTTGACGACGGCCTCGGGCGACTCGTCGCGGTCGTCGACAAGATAACGCGACCCCTTCGAGTCGACCTCCTCGCCGACGACGCCGACGAAGGAGACGCCGGTGCGAACGGCGGCGGCCGCCATCGCGGCGAGCGGCCCCGTCGCGTCGACGCTGCCGCGGCCCCAGAGGATCTCGTCGTCGCCGGTCTCCTCGACCTCGACGGGGATGTCCCCCGGCACGGTGTCGATGTGCGAGGTCAGGAGGACGGAATCGTCCGCCGGCGCACGGACGTTCCCGACCGCGTCGATCCAGACCTCCCGGTCGTGGGCCTCGAAGAAGTCCACGAGCCGTTTGGCCGCCTCGCGTTCCTCGCGGGTCGGCGAGGGGATCGAGACGAGATCGACGAGCAACTCGCGGGCCGCCGCGGTCGACACGTCGCTCGAGGGGTCGGCGTTCGCGCTCATGAGTCGTCGGTCGGTCCGAGGACGTCGGCGATCGCGTCGACCACTCGATCGGCCTCGGCCCGCTCGAGGACGAGCGGCGGGAGCAGTCGGAGGACGGTTCGACCGGCCGGCAGCGCCAGCACCTGGTGGTTCATCGCGAGATCGCGGGCGACGCGGTTCGCGCCGCGTTTCAACTCGACGCCGACGAGCAGGCCCTCGCCGCGGACTTCACGCACCGAATCGCCAAGTGCCGCCTCGAGTTCCGTGACCAGATAATCGCCGACTTCGGCGGCGTGGGCGGGGTACTCCTCCTCGACCAGCGTCGAGATCGTCGCGTGGACGGCCGCACCGACCACGGGACCGCCGCTGAACGTGGCGTTGTGCGAGGCCGCGCCGTCGGCGATCCAGTCACGGACCGCGACCGCGCCGACGGGCAGGCCGTTACCCAGGCCCTTCGCCGTCGTGAGGATATCGGGCGTGACGCCCGCGTTCTGGCAGACCCACATCGATCCCGTCCGACCCATGCCGGTCTGGACCTCGTCCAAGACGAGCGCCGCGCCGGCCTCGTCGGTGACCTCGCGGGCGGTCTCGAGGTAGCCCGCGGGCGGGACGTTGATCCCGCCCTCGCCCTGAATCGGCTCGAGGATGACGGCCGCGGTCTCATCGTCCACGGCCGCGGCGAGTTCTTCGCCGTCGCCGTAGGGGACGAACTCCACGTCGCCGGCCAGCGGCTCGAACGGTTTCTTGTACTTGTCCTTCCAGGTAGCCGCGAGCGCCCCCATCGTCCGCCCGTGGAAGCTCCGGGTCGCGGCGACGATCTTCGACTCGCCGGTCGCCGAGCGGGCGAACTTCAGCGCGGCCTCGTTGGCCTCGGTCCCGGAGTTGCAGAACCACGCCTGATCCAGACCCGCCGGCGTCGACGCCACGAGCGCCGCGTAGGCGTCCTCGCGCGACTGGACGGGGTAGGAGGAGTCGACGAACGTCAGATCGGCGACCTGCTCCTGGACCGCGTCGACGACCGCGGGGTGAGAGTGACCCAGCGGCGTACAGGCGTAGCTCGCGCCGACGTCGAGATACTCCGTGCCGTCCGTTCCGTAGAGGAACGGTCCCTCGCCGCGTTCGATGCCGATCGGCTTGCCGCCGGAAACGAAGTCGTGATCGCTCATTCTGTGGCCTCCTGTGTCGGTTCGTCGTCCGCGAGGACGCCCGGCTCGAGGGTCGTCCCCTCGCCCGCGAGCGCGGCCGTGATCGGGTCGTCGGCGTTTGCCGTCGCGACGATGACCGACGACGCGCCGCCCTCGAGGGCCTCCTCGGCGGCCATGACCTTCTTCGTCATGAAGCCTTCAGCGGCGTCTTTGACCGCCTCGAATTCCTCGGGCGTGGCAGCCGACTCGATCTTGGTCGACTCGTCGTCGGGGTCCTCGTAGATTCCCGAGACGTCCGTCAACACGACGAGGTCGGCCTCGAGCGCGCCCGCGATCGCGGCCGCGGCTCGGTCGGCGTCGGCGTTGACCGCCGTGTAGCCGCCCGACTTCTCCTTGCCCAGCATGGGAACGGAGACGACGGGGGTGTAGCCGCCCGCGAGGGTCGTCTCGAGCAGGTCGGCGTTGACCGACTCGATCTTCCCGGAGTGGTCGCCGCGCTTGATCTTCTTCTTGCCGTCCTCTTTGACGCGGACGGCGGACTTGCGCTTGCCTTCCAGCAGTTTGCCGTCGGTGCCCGAGAGCCCGACCGCGTCGACGCCCTCGTTGTGCAGGCTCTCCACGAGGTCCGTGTTGAGCTTGCCGGGCATGACCATCTTGAAGACGTCCATCGTCTCCTCGTCGGTAAAGCGCCCGACGACGCCGCCGGGCGTTTCGACGTAGGTCGGCTCTTTGCCGAGGTCCTCGAGCGTCTCGTCGACGGCGGTCGAGCCGCCGTGGACGAGGACGACGTCTTCAGGCGGCTCAACGCCGCCTGAACGGCCAGCGGAACTCTGTTCCGCGCTGTCCTCGCCGTCCGCGACGAGCGAAGCCACGTCGGAAAGCGCGCCTTCGGGATCGACGGCGCGTGCGCCGCCGATCTTGACGACGACCGTCATTTACGGTGCCCCCACGGGGTGCAGCCCCGTGAACTCGAGTCCGGCCGTCTCCTCGAGACCGAGCGCGATATTGGCGGCGTGGACCGCCTGCCCGGCCGAGCCCTTCATCATGTTGTCGATCGCCGAGAAGACGACGACGCGCTTGTTCGAGGGGTCGAGTTCGAAACCGACCTCGGCGAGGTTGGTCCCGGCGACCGCCTTCGGTTCGGGGTAGCGGTAGACGCCGGAGCCGCCGGCAGCCATGCGGACGAACGGCTCGTCCTCGTAACAGCCCCGATAGGCCTGCCAGAGGTCCCCCTTCGAGACCGGTCCCGACGGGAAGACGTGATTCGTCGCGCTCGCGCCGCGGGTCATATCCACGGCGTGACAGGAGAAGGCGACCGAGGTGTCGAGGAACTGCTCGATCTCGGCCTCGTGGCGGTGGCCCGTCGGCGCGTACGGACGCACGACGCCCGAGCGCTCGGGGTGGCTCGAGGCCTCGCCGCCGCCGGCGCCGCCCTCCGAGGAGCCGACTTTCACGTCGACGACGATCTGCTCGCCGCCCTCGAGGATCCCGTGTTCGAACAGCGGGTAGAGCCCGAGGATCGTCGCGGTGGCGTTACAGCCGCCACCCGCGATGAGTTCCGCGCCCGCGAGGTTCTCGCGGTTGATCTCGGGGAGCGCGTACTCCGCTTTCTCGAGGTACTCGGGGGCCTCGTGGCCGTCGTACCACTCGTCGTACTGGGCCTCGCTCTCGAGGCGGAAGTCCGCCGAGAGGTCGACGACGGTGTCGGCGATCTCGAAGAAGTCGTCGATCTGTCCCATCGAGACGCCGTGGGGCGTCGCGGCGAACAGCACGTCGACCGACTCGAGGTCGTCGGGTTCGGTAAAGCGCAGGTCCGTCCCGCGAAGCGGCGGGTGGACGGAGCCGACGCTCTTGCCGGCCTTCGACCGGCTCGTGACTTCGACGAGTTCGACGTTGGGGTGGCCGGCGAGCAGTCGCAGGAGTTCGCCGCCCGTGAAGCCGCTGCCGCCGATGACGCTCGCGGTGACCGCCTCGGCGTCCGGCGCGGCACCGATGTCGTTGCCTACCGTCATTGAGCGGACACCTCGAGTTCCGGATCGGCGGCCTGTGCTTTCGCCTCGAGCCAGTCGACGACGGTGCCGGCGACGTCGGTCTCGACGGCCTCGTCGAGGGCCTTGAACTCGACCGTGTGGTTGACCTCGTGGACGGTGTATCCGTCTGCGGTCTCCATCAGGTCGATGCCGAGCAACCCGCCGCCGACGGCGTCGCTGGCTCGTTCGACGAGGTCCAGCGCCTCGTCGTCGATCTCGAAGACGTCCGTCTCCGCGCCTTTCGCGGCGTTGGTGATCCAGTGGTCCGACGACCGGACCATCCCGGCGATGGGCTCGCCGTCGATCGCCAGCACGCGGATGTCACGGCCGGGCTTCTCGACGAACTCCTGGACGTAGAACACCTTGTGTTCGTAGTGGCCGAGCGTCGCCTTGTGTTCGAGGATCGCCTCGGCGGCCGACTCCGAGTCGATCTTGGCCATCAGGCGACCCCACGAGCCGACGACCGGCTTGAGGACGCAGGGGTAGCCGAACTCCTCGATGGCCGCCATCGCGGTCTCCTTGGTGAACGCGACCTTGGTCGCGGGCGTCGGGACGCCCGCGTCCTCGAGCGCGAGGCTGTTCTTTACCTTGTCCGCGCAGACGTCGGCGGTCTCGTGGCTGTTGACCACGGGAATGCCGTACGACTCGAAGAACTGCGTGGCGTACAGGCTCCGGCTCGTGGCGAGACAGCGGTCGACGACGATGTCGAGCCCGTCGAACGCCGCGGGCGCGTCCGAGATGTCGAAGGTCTGCTTGCGGACGTCGATCTTCGTGATCTCGTGATCGCGCTCGCGAAGCTCGTTGAGCAGGAGTTTCTCGTCCTTGCGGATCCGTGAGTAGAGTATGCCGACGTTCACGCGAGCCACCTCTGATTGAGGGCCGCGGCGCTACGCGCCCCACGAACCGTCGCAGCGGAGGACGGCAGTTTCCCAGCCGTCTGCAAGGTCACTCACCCCAGTCCTCTTCCAGCTCGGGGGCCTGCTCGAGGACTGGCGGCTCGGTATCGACGACTTCCAGCTCGGCACCGCAGGTCGTACAGTCAACGATTTCTCCCACTTCCAGATCGTCGTGCAGGGACACCTCAGCCCCACACTCGACACATTCGGTCATTGTACCCCAACGTGGGTGCCGGGATCCCTTAAAGCCTTCGAACTTAACAGCAAAATTACATTATCTGCACGCCACGCTAACGGTCCGTCGGAGCTACATTACGGCAGGTCTACTTTGACATATCATGTGTTCGGTAATTGATCCCCTCGCGGGGATCGTCGTCGTACCGGCCGGTCGGCGGGGGGCGATTGCGGCCGGTGTTCCGCCGACACTGGCGAACTGACGACCTCAGACATAGCCGTTCACCTCCGAGCGCAACCGCTCGTGGGCGGCCTCGAGCGCGTCGGTCAACGACGCGAGGTCGTCGGCGTCGGTCGCCAGCGACTCCCGTGCAGCCTCGAGTTGCGGGGCGACCGCCTCGGGGGCGGGCCCACCCTGCGAGTCGCGGCTCGCGACGCTCTCGACCGGGTCGAGGGCCGCTTTGACCGCCTCGCGATCGACGTGGGCCTCGAGTGACTCGCCGAGGACCTCCTGAGCCGCGGCCTCGAGGGCGTCGTAGTCCGCACCGCCCTCGGCAGCGATGGCCACCAACTCGTGGGCGGTCCGGAACGGCAACCCGTTCGCCGCCAGCAGGTCCGCGACGCCGGTCGCCGTCGAGAAGCCCTCGCCGGCTTCCGCGGCCAGCGTCTCCTCGTCCCAGTCGGCGGTGGCGACCGCGCCCGCTGCGACCTCGCTGGCCTCGGTCACCGCGTCGACGGTCTCCCAGGCGTGGGTCGTCGCCCGCTGGAGGTCGCGGTTGTACGCGCGGGGCAGCCCCTTCAGCGTCGTCGTCAGCCCCTGAACGCCGCCGGCCGCGTCGCCCGCGACCGCACGAACCAGTTCCAGCGTGTCCGGGTTCTTCTTCTGGGGCATGATCGACGACGTCGAGGAGTAGTCGTCCGCCAGGTCGACGAAGCCGCGGTTCGCGAAGATGATCACGTCCTCCGCCAGCCCCGACAGCGTCGTCGCGTGGGTCGACAGTGCCTGGGTCGTCTCGAGCAGGAAATCGCGACTCGAGGCGGCGTCCATCGAATTCTCGACGACGCCCTCGAAGCCCAGCAAGTCGGCCGTCCGCTCGCGGTCGATATCGAACGTCGTGCCCGCGAAGGCCGCGCCACCCAGCGGCGACTCGTTGATGCGGCCGTAGGCCGCGAGCAGCCGTTCGGTGTCGCGGCGAACCGCACCCTCGTAGGCCAGCGCCCAGTGGGCCACGGTGGTCGGCTGGGCGGGCTGGAGGTGGGTGTAGCCGGGCATGATCGTCTCCCGATGGTCGTCGGCGACGTCGATCAGCGACTCGCGCAGCGCGAGCGTCGTCTCGATCGCCTCGAGGACATCCTCGCGCAGGCGGTAGCGAATGCAGGCCGCGACCTCGTCGTTGCGCGAGCGGGCGGTGTGCATCTTCCCGCCCTCGGCACCGATGCGTTCGATGACCGCGGTCTCGATGGCTTCGTGGACGTCCTCGCCGTCGGGCAGCGAGCCGTGGCCGTCGACCTCGATCGCATCCAGTGCGGTGAGGATCTCGCCGGCTACGTCGTCCCCGATGATGTCCCGTTCCGCCAGCATGACGGTGTGAGCGCGGTCGACCTCGAGGTCGGCCGCGAAGATGCGCCGATCGGCCGCGAGCGAGGAGAGGAAGCTCCGGGCGGGGCCGCCGCTGAAGCGGTCCCGGCGGACGACACCCTCGTCGCCGTCGGTCGGCTCGCCGCCGTCCGTCGCGATCGCCCGTTCGGCCGCACCGCCCCCGTGAGCGCTCTCCTCGGTCATGCTTACTCGTCCTCGTCGGTCGCGTTCGCGGCGATGGCCTCGTTCGCGAGGCGGCGCTGGAAGCCGTGGTACTTCGCGACGCCGGTCGCGTCCTCCTGTTTGATCTTCCCGACCGTCTCGGTGTCGAAGGAGGCGTGTTCGGCGGAGTAGGCCGCGTACTTGCTGTCGCGAGCGACCGGGCGCGCCTGGCCGCCCTCGAAGCGGATCGTGACCGTGCCGGTCACGCGCTGTTGGGTTTCGTCGATGAAACTCTCGAGCGCGCTGACAAGCGGTGCGTCGATCAGGCCTTCGTAGCCCTTCTGGGACCACTGCTGGTCGATCTGCTGCTTGAACTGGCGTTCCTCCTGGGTGAGGACGAGCCCCTCGAGGGCCTCGTGGGCGTTCAGCAGCGTCGTCGCGCCGGGGTGTTCGTAGTTCTCGCGGACCTTCAGCCCGAGCATGCGGTCTTCCATCATGTCGGTGCGGCCGACGCCGTAGCTCCCGGCGAGGTCGTTGAGGTGTTCGATGAGTGCGACCGGCTCGTACTGCTGGCCGTCGACGGCGACGGGGTAGCCGTTCTCGAAGGCGATCTCGATCTCCTCGGTCTCGGTGCCCGGCTCGTCGGTCCACTCGTAGATGTCACGCGGCGGGACGTAGTTGGGGTCCTCGAGGGCGTCGCCCTCGACCGAGCGGCTCCAGATGTTGGTGTCGATCGACCAGTCGCCGCCGCTGCCACCCTCGACGGGCAGGTCACGCTCGGCGGCGTACTCCTGTTCCCACTCGCGGGTGAGTCCGAGTTCGCGAACGGGGGCGATCACTTCGAGATCGGAACTGCGCCAGACGGCCTCGAAACGCAGTTGGTCGTTGCCCTTGCCGGTACAGCCGTGGGCGATGCCGGTACAGTCCTGTTCCTCTGCGACCTCCAGGATCGCTTCCGCGATCACGGGACGGGCAAGCGCCGTGCCGAGCGGGTAGCCCTGATAGGTCGCGTTCGCGCGAACGCTCTCGAGACAGAGTTGAGCGAATTCCGCTCGCGCGTCGACGACGTAGTGTTCGAGGCCGAGCGCCTCGGCGGTTTCTTCGGCTTCGTCGAACTCTTCGGCCGGCTGGCCAACGTCGACGGTAACGCCGATCACGTCGTCATATCCGTATTCCTCCTCGAGCAGCGGGACACAGACGGTCGTGTCCAGGCCGCCCGAGAACGCGAGTGCAACGCGGGTCATGTCGTACTCGAACGACACCAGCGGACGGCCTTAAGCCCATTGGTTTAGTGCTTGAAAATAAGCAGTAGAGCGTCTGCTAACCGAAAAATCTGCAGTTTCGGGATCGATGAAACGAATCGGAGACGTGGAGTGAAAGGGTAGACGGGCTCAAAAGGCCCGTCGAAGTCGTCGCGGTCGCCGCCGAGCGACGGTCCCGTCGGTACCGAGAACGGCGAGCGTGGTGCCGACGGAGTGGCTCATTGGTAGGGGATGGGGAATCCGAGTATTAAAACCTTTCCGAGTTCGGTTCGGCGACGACTGTGCCGACACGCCGCGAGCGGCTCGTCGATGAGGTGGCCGGCTACTCCTCGTCCTCTTCGGGCAGGGACAGTACGTTCTCCCGGCCGATCCGAAAGACTTCGATCTCGTCGGCCTCGCGCAGGTCGCCGACGACCTGACTCGTCTTGGCCTCGGTCCAGCCCAGTTCCGAGACCACCGCCTGCTGTTTGATCCGACCGCCGCGTTCCTCGAGCAGGCGGAGGACGCGTTCCTCGTTGCTGAGCAGTTCCGGTGGCGGGCCGTCGGCTGCGTTCGACGCCGAACCGGTCGATCCGTCGGGCTGTGTCGGCCGTTCGGCCTCGCGTTTGCTCCCGTTGTCGGCGGTCCGTTCGCGGCCGAGCAGCCACCCGCCGGCGCCGACGGCCGCGAGCAGGGCCAGTGCCAGAACGACGATCGTCCACGGCATCGTCGGCCCCTCGTTCGAGGGCGTCGCGGTCGTGTTCGCGTTCGAGCCGCCGTCCTCGATCAGGACGATCCACGGCCGCTCGTCGGCAAACCCGACCTCGCTCCCCCGCCAGATGACCATGTCGTCGGTCCGATTGCTCGGCGACGGATCGATCTGGGGCTGACCGTCGTTCTCGTAGATCGAGTACCCGGCCGGCCAGCGAAACTGCAATCGCGTATCGTCGTCCAGCGTGAACCCGGAGAGTGCGGGCCCCGCCGTGAGCTGGTTGATCTCGACGGCCGCGAACGATTCCCAGCGGAAAGAGACCTCGACGTGGCCGATTTTCTGTAGTGCGGTCTCGTTTTCCGTCGCGATCGAGAGGTTCGACAGCGACATGTTCTGCCCGGTCTCGTTTGCCCCGTCGGCGACGGTGTCGTTCCACTTGGTCCGCTCCGCGTCGACGTAGGCCTCAGTGTCGGACTCGACGTCCGTCCGCAGCCGTTCCCACGCCGCCTTGGACGTCCCGTTCTCGCCGTAGCGGAACTGGTAGTCGACGGTGACCAGCGCCGAGCCGTTTTCCGCGATGAAAACGTCCATCACGATCTGATCGGCGTCCTCGAGGGCCAGTTCGTCCTCCGCTTGCAGCGCCGCTGGTCGGCTCCCCGGGTCGGCCGCGGCACCGATCGGAGCCACCGCGGCGGCGACCGAACAAACCACCACCAGCACGATACTCAGGGCTCGCAGCCCCCTCGCGTCCATTATCGGACATGCCTCAGCCGTCCAGATAGGTTTTCCGACGAACGCGTCGGTGCGTTTTTGAGACAGTCACGCGTATCGACCGGTATGCTCGACACGCGCGGCGAACTCGAGGTCGAAACGCTGCTGAAGATCGTCCTCGGACTGCTCGCCGTGTTGCTCGTTATCGAGGTTCTCGAGGCGATCGTCGGGACCATCATCGGTCTGCTGGGACCGCTGATCGCGCTGGTGATCGCCGTCCTGATCGTCCTCTGGCTGCTCGACCGACTCTGAGAGAGAGACCAGCAAACTGATAGCCGTCTCGAACGAAAGGCGAACGAAGTGTACAGCGTCAACGTCCCTCTCCCCGGTCGCGTCCGGCAACTGGCGAACCGGCTCCACCCCGAGCTGATCGGGTTCGAGACCGTCCGCGAGGACCACTCCTGTCTGCTCAAGCGACTCGGCGAGGCAGACCACGTCGCACAGCTCCAACACCGAGCCCACCGCGCGCTCGAGGGCGAGCCCGCCGTCGAGGCCGCGGTAACCGGCATCGACTACTTCGCGGACCCGCCGCTTGGCTCCGCGCCCGTCGTCTACCTGACCGTCGAGAGCCCCGGGCTCGAGCGGATCCACGCCGACCTCACCGACGCCTTCGACGCCGTCGAGGGACTCGAGGGCAGCGATTACGTCCCCCACGTGACCCTCGCGCGCGGCGGCGACCGCGAGACGGCACGGCGATTGGCCGACCGAGAGATCGAGCCCGTCCGCTGGACGGTCGGCGAACTCGAGTTCTGGGACGGGACCCACAAGCTACCGGTCAGCAGCGTTTCGCTGCCGTCCTGAGTCAGGGCGTCGGCGGCTCGCCGTCGTAGGCGTCGTGGCCGCCGTAGAAGTTGAGCATCGCGAACTTGAGTTTTCCCGGCTCGATATCGATCAGCTCCTCCCGCTCCGCGTGGGGGAAGATGCCGTTGACGCTGTACTTGCCCAGATCGGGCTTCGCCTGCCGGGAGTAGCGCCGGTCGAGCAGGGCGCGAACCCCGACTTCCTCCGGCGACCGGATGACCCGACCGAGCGCCTGTCTCGTCTTGCGGATCGTCGGGAACTCGACGGCGTAGCGCCAGCCCGTATCGGTGCCGTCGAACGCCGCGTCGTAGGCCTCCTGGACCGCCTCGGCCCGGTCATCGAGATGGGGGTAGGGAACGCCGACGACCAACACCGTGTGGGCGTCGTCGCCGTCGAAGCTCACCCCCTCCGCGAGGGTGCCCCACAGCGACGTACACAGCACCGCCCCGTCGTCCGCGACGAACTGCTGGCGGAGGTCTTCGGCCGACTGGCCCGGCTCGTCCACGTATACCGTCCGGTCGGTCCGACCGACGAGTCGGTCGGCGTACCGGCTCGCCTCGCCGTAGTTGGGGAAAAAGGCCAGCGTGTTACCGGGCGTCATCCGCACGGCGTCGTGGATCGTCTCGGTCACGTCCGCCTGGACCGCGGGGTCGTCGCGATCCGAGGAGAAAAGCGGCGGCGTCTCGACGGCGAACGTTCGGCGGTTTTCCTCGGCGAACTGGAGACCGTAGGCCATCGACACCGCGTCCTCGATTCCCAGTACGTCCTCGGTGACCTCGAACGGCTGGAGCGTCGCGCTCATCAGGACGGTCGCGTGGATCTCGTCGAAGAGCTGGCCGGTCACCTGCCGGGGCAGACAGGAGTACAGCTCCACGCGACCGTATATTTCGTCCGTACCGGCGTCGCGGGTGACGGCGACGACCGGATACAACCCCTCCGTCGAACCCTCGGTCATCCACGCGCTGACGAAGGCCGCTGCCTGGAGGGTCTGACACTCCGTTCGCGTGGCCGTCTCGCCCTCCCGATAGGCCTCCTCGTACTCCTCGTCTAACTCCTGGCCCAACTTCATCGCCGCCTCCAGATCGTCGTCGATTCCCCGACCCGAGTAGCGCTGGAGGAACTCGAGCGTGAGATCGTCCTTGCGGTCGTCGTTGGCAATGGGGACGTCCGTCCAGTTCTCACCGACTCCCTCCCGATCACCGAATCCAAAGGAGTCCTCGTAGATCTCGACGAGCGCGCGGTGGAAGGCCGAGAGGACGTTCGCGGCGTCCTCGGCCCGCGGGTCGTCGCTGTCGGCCAACTCCTCGAGCGCCGACTCGAACGTCCGCTCGGAGCAGGTCCGGGTCGCGTGTTCGCGGGCGGCGTCCTCGACGTTGTGGGCCTCGTCGAAGACGGCGATCACGTCCTCGGGGTCGCGACCCAGCCACCGGAAGAACTGTTCTCGAATGGTCGAATCCAGCAGGTGGTGGTAGTTACAGACGACCAGATCGACGCCCTCGATCCCCTCCTTGAGGAGTTCGTACCCGCAGAGTTCCTGCCGCTCGGCGTACTCGTAGATCTCGTCGGGCGTGCGGACGTCCTCGAAGAGCCAGCCGAAGAAGTCGTCCGTGTCCTCGGTCAGGTTGTTGCGGTAGTAGTCACAGACGTTCTGGTCTCCGAGGTCCTCGAGCCGCTCCTCGATGGCCTCGAGTTCGTCCATCACCGCCGAGCGGGCGTCGGCCGCCGAGCCGTCGCCGTCCTGACTCTCGGCGAGCAACTCGCGCTGGCGGCGTTCGAGTTGCTCGCGATCCTGCTCGGCGTCGACGACGGCGCGGGTGTTGTCCCGGAGCGTCTGACACTCCTCGTAGCCGACGTCGATGTGACACATCGAGCCCTTCCCCTTGAAGACGACCGTGCGGATCGACTCCTCGCGGGTGATCGCGCGGGCCTCGGCGACGAACTGACGCATCTGCTGGTGGACGTTGGTCGTGATGACGACAGTCTTGTCCTGCTCGCGAGCCACCTCGAGGGCGGGGACGAGCGACGAGAGGGTTTTGCCGGTCCCGCAGGCCCCCTCGAAGAGGACGTCCTGTCCCCGGTGGAGGGCGTTGTGGATGCGGTCCATCGCCTCGCGCTGGTTCTCGTACGGCCGATCGTACGGGAAAAAGCGCATATACCCGGTTTCGGACACATGGGAGGATAGGTTCGCGCTCCGATAAAAGGATTCGTCTCGATTCCGTCGGTCCCTTTAAACGCCGACGCGATACCTGCCAACTCGCCGACCGGCCCGGCCGGCGAACGCGCGCTACAGGGCCATACGTCTCGAGTACCTGCCTCCCGTATGACGATTCCCGGATACGATTCCAGTACCGTCGCCGAGTATACACTCGAGCAGGTGGGAGCCCGCGTCGACCTCGTGGCCGGCGTCGTCCCGGACGCGTTCGCCCTCCGAAAGAGCGGCACGGAACCGCCGGTCGATGCGCTGGCCGACCCGGTCGACCTCGTGGCGTGCGAGGACCTGAAGGCGATCGAGGCCGTCCGGATCGCGCTCGTCTACGACCCCTCGCGGCTGCCGGCCGGCGCGAGCCCGACCGACGTGGCCGTCGCCGTGGAAACGGAGGCGGGCTGGGAACCGCTCGAGTCGACGGTCGACCTGGAGGAGACGACGGTGACGGCGGTGTTGAACGATCGGCCGCCGGGCTCGACGGTGGTCGCGGGGTACGACGATACGGACGACGAACGCGACGCATAGCGCGGTCGGACGACCGCGAGCTAGGTCTCGGGCTCGATGTAGACCTTCTGTACCTGCCCGTCGTGGTCCATCAGCGCGAGTTCGATCTCGGTGATGCGTTCGGCAACCGTCTCGGCATCGAGATCGGGTTCGAAGGCAACGTCGGCGGTGACAAGCAGTTCCTCGGCACCGAAGTAGACGGTCCGAAAGTCGACGAGTTCGGTGACATCGTCCCAGCCCGCGACGATTTCGCGCAGTTCGTCCTCGTCCTCTTTCGGCAGGCTCTCGCCGAGGATGAGTCGCTTGTTCTGCCAGGCGAGCGCGATGGCGAAGCCCATCAGCATGATCCCGATGAGGAGCGCGGAAGCGGCGTCGTACATCGGGTTCCCGGTGGTCCGGGTGAGGTAGATCCCGAAGAGGGCGATCCCCGCGCCGGCCAGCGCGATGGTGTCCTCGGTGAGCGCGGTCAGGGTCGTCACGTCGCTGGTCTTTGCGAAGGCCTCGCGGAGGGTCGTCCAGCCGTACTCGTCCATCTGGCGGCTGATCCCCTGATAGGCCTTCCAGAGCGCGTAGGACTCGAAGGCGATCGCGCCGAGCAACACGGCGTAGTTGACGTAGACCGGATCGAAGGTCTGACCCAACAGGGTAACGTCTTCGGCGACGCGGTGGACGCCGCCGTGAGTCAAGGCGTCGTAGCCGTGGCGCGCGCTCTCCCAACCGGCGATGCCAAAGAGCATGACGCTGACGAGCAGGCTGTAGAAGAACTGCGCTTTCCCGTGGCCGAACGGATGGGACCGGTTGGCTTCCTGCGCGCCGTACTTGATCCCGACCAACAGGAAGACCTGATTCCCCGTGTCCGAGATGGAGTGATACGTCTCCGACAACATCGCCGGACTGCCGGTCAACAGATACCCGCCGAACTTGAGAACCGCGATCGCGCCGTTCGCGAACAGGGCGGCGAGGACGACGGAGGTGCTACTGGCCATCGGCGGGGACTACGAAGGGGCGTCCCTAAAATGTAAGGCGTTCTAGAGCCGGTTCCGGCAGGGCTCGAGGCCACGGACGGGACGTGGCCGACGGCCCGCCGGTCGGTCGCGTCCGAAAGCCACCTGTCGGCGCCGACCGAAGCCCGCCCATGATCGCGATCTTTTCCGACACCCACAGCAGCACGGGCCACGAACTCGAGGGCGCGGCCCTGACCGCCGCGCGCGAGGCGGACGTCGTCGTCCACGCGGGCGATTTCACCAGCAACGCGGCGCTCGAGGCGTTTCGAGACGAGTGTGACCGCCTGTTCGCGGTCCACGGCAACGCCGATAGCATGGCGATCAGGGACCGGCTGCCGACGGCCCGGGTCGTCGAGGCGAGCGGCGTTCGGATCGCGGTGACCCACCGACGGGACGGGGGTGAAACGGGACTCGCGATGTTCGGCCGGTCACGCGGGGCTGACCTCGTCGTCTTCGGGCACAGCCACCGGCCGACGGTCGTCGAGACCGAGGACGTCGTCCTGCTGAATCCGGGCAGCCACGCCGATCCGCGGGGAAACCGGCCCGGCTTCGCCGTCCTCGAGGAGCGCGGCGGGGGACTCGAGGGGGAGATCCGCGAGCCCGACGGGACGGTCCTCGAGACAGTGGCGTTCGCGGGAGAATGAGCGCCAGTCGGGTGGTTTCGTCCCCGCCGTGAACGGCGAGGCGTTCGCCTCGAATCTTGCGTAAATCAGCGGGCGACGAAACAGAGAAGCGTGTAGACAGCGAACCGGTCAGTGGGAGTGCAAGCGTCAGGGGGTCCAGGGCGGAACGGCCAGCAGTGGGAAACGACCGCCCGCGGCGGTTGGCTGTCGAACGGAGCGGGCCGCGGGCGGTCGGGGGATGATCGGAACGGATGTCAGGGGAAGCTGGCCTCGATCCCGAGCCGACCCGAACGGGCGTGGAGGGCAGCGGGCCGGCGATCGAGGCGCATTCGGGGATACGCGCCGGCCCACGTTATAGTCGGCGCAAGCTGAAACTCGAGTTTTAGTTAGGTACGTAGCCGTACGGATACGACCGATCGAGGTCGAAACGATTAACCACGCTGACAGTGTACCGCCCGCGTATGCTGGACACCCTGACCGGTCTCGTCCCCGACGATCCCGTCATCATCGCGGTCGTCGTCATCCTCCTGTCGCTGGTCTTCTTCTCGTATCTCCTCCTGCGACGGACCGTCCTGGAGTTTCGAGACGGGATGCGCGGCGAGCGGTAGCACAAACGACGCGGCCGCGATCAGGCGAACTCGTCGCCGATTCGCTCGAGCGCCCGCTCTATGTCCCCGCGGGAGACGTCACGGTGCGTACAGAACCGGACCGTCGTCGGGCCGAACGGCGACGCCAGCACGTCCCGCTCACCGAGGCGGTCGACGACGGTCGACGGAGCCTCGCCCGTCCCCGAGACGTCCGCGATGACGATGTTCGTCTCGGGCTCTCGAACGTCGAACCCGTCGATGTCGTCGAGTCCCGCGGCCAGTTGCCGCGCGTTCTCGTGATCCCGCTCGAGATCGGCGACGTTCTCGAGCGCCTCGAGGGCCGGCCCGGCGACGATCCCGGCCTGGCGCATCCCGCCGCCGAACAGTTTCCGCGTCCGGCGGGCCCGTTCGACGAACTCGTCGCTGCCGGCGAGCATCGAACCGACGGGCGCACCCAGTCCCTTCGAGAGCGAGACCATGACGGAGTCGACCGGCGCCGCGAGTTCGGCGACGGAAACGTCGAGCGCCGTCGCGGCGTTGAACAGTCGCGCGCCGTCGAGGTGGACTGACACGCCGCGCTCGCGGGCGGCCGTAGCCGCCGCGGCGATCGCCTCGGGTTCGATCGCGAGCCCGCCACGGGCGTTGTGCGTGTTCTCGAGACAGCACAGTCCGGTGCCGGGGCGGTGCAGGTCCTCGTCGACGATTGCCGCGTCGACCCGCGAGGGCGAAGGAACCCCGCGGTCGGCGTCGAGCGTCCGGAGCTGGAGCCCGGAGTGCTGTGCCAGCCCGCCGAGTTCGTATTTGACGACGTGGCTCTCCCGATCGGCGATCACTTCCTGCCCGGGCTCGGTGTGGACGCGGGCGGCGGTCTGGTTCGCCATCGTCCCGGTCGGAAAGTACAGCGCCGCCTCGGTACCGAGGCGGTCGGCAACGCGGGCCTCGAGTTCGTTCACCGTCGGGTCCTCGCCGTAGACGTCGTCCCCGACCGCGGCGGTGGCGGCGGCCTCGCGCATCGCTTCGTCGGGAGTGGTGACGGTATCGCTTCGGAAGTCAATCATGAAACTCGCTACCGGATCGAGGGTGAAATACGTCCTGTTCGCGGCGGATCGACCCAACGACGGACCACTAGATGACGGGGTCGCCATTACGAACCGTTTTTTTCCTCCCGGAGTAATGTCGGGATATGGACCCGCGCATTCGCGAACACGCCGAGATCATTGCCAACCACTCCGTCGACCTCGAGGAAGGCGACAACGTCATCATCGACGCCCATCCGGTCGCCGAGGACCTCGTCGTCGCCCTCCACGAAGTGATCGGCGATCGGGGCGCGAACCCGATCACGACGAGCCAGCGAACCGGAAAACGCCAGCAACGCGCGTACCTACGCGCATCAGACGAGGAGTTCGAGACGCCCGACCACGAACTCGCGCTCGTCGAGAACACCGACGTCTACATCGCCATCCGCGCGACGGACAACATGACCCAGACGAGCGACGTCGACCCCGAAACGCAAGCGGCCCACCAACAGGCCCACCGCCCCATCCTCGAGGAGCGCCTCTCCAAGCGGTGGTGTCTCACGCAGTACCCCGCGCCCGCAAACGCCCAGCTCGCGGAGATGAGTACCGAGG
The DNA here is from genome assembly GCF_031165565.1 of Natrinema thermotolerans. NCBI lineage: Archaea > Methanobacteriati > Methanobacteriota > Halobacteria > Halobacteriales > Natrialbaceae > Natrinema > Natrinema thermotolerans. The sequence goes on from NZ_CP101873.1 coordinate 1,818,339, forward strand.
GGTACGAGCGTTTCGTCTGGGACGCCGTCAACAAGGACTGGGACGCCCAGCGCGAACACCAGGAGAACATGGTCGAGATCATGGATCCCGCCGAGGAGGTCCGGATCGTCAGCGGCGATACCACGGACGTAACGATGTCGGTCGAGGGGAACCCGACGCTGAACGACCACGGCGAACACAACCTGCCCGGCGGCGAGGTCTTTACTGCCCCTCAGCCCGACAGCGTCGAGGGCGAGGTGCTGTTCGACATGCCGCTCTATCATCAGGGCCGGGAGATCACGGACGTCTACCTCGAGTTCGAGGGCGGCGAAGTGGTCGACCACTCGGCGGCGAAAAACGAAGACGTCCTGACGGAGGTCCTCAACACGGACGACGGCGCGCGCCGACTCGGTGAACTCGGTATCGGAATGAACCGCGACATCGACCAGTTCACCTACAACATGCTGTTCGACGAGAAGATGGGCGATACGGTCCACATGGCCGTCGGCCGCGCCTACGACGATACCGTCGGCGAGGGCAACGAGGCCAACGATTCGGCGGTCCACGTCGACATGATCGTCGACATGAGCGACGATTCGTTCATCGAAGTCGACGGCGAAGTAGTCCAGCGGAACGGCACCTTCCGGTTCGAAGACGGCTTCGACGCGTAGGGACGGCAAGCAACGGGTAAAGCGGACCGATTTTCCGGACGGTGTTTCACGAGCGGTGGCGGGCAAAGCGGGCGGGAACTACCGGACGGGTTTATATTCCTGAAAGACCGACCACAGGTATGGCAGTACTCGTCGCCTACGATGGTTCCGAACCGGCACAGGACGCCGTCGAACACGCGTTTACGACCTATCCCGACGAGGAGGTCGTCCTCATTCGCGTCGTCGAAGCGGCGGAGGGATCGACCGGAGCCGGCATCAAACTCGCACAGGAGATGTTTCGGGAACGCGAGGAGAAAGTCGCCAAGGAACTCCCGAAGGATATCGCGGAGTTGATCGGCGATCCCGACAGGGAGTTCCGGACCGAGACCACCGTCGGCGACCCCGCCCGCGAGATCGTCTCGTTCGCGGACGAAAACGACGAGATCGATCACATCATCATCGGCAGCCACGGCCGGGAGGGGCTCTCTCGAGTCCTCCTGGGAAGCGTCGCCGAAAAGATCGTCCGCCGCTCGCCGGTCCCCGTGACCGTCATCCGCTGACGCGATTCGAACCGGAGAGTCGAGCCCGTCGACTCAGTCGAGCAGTTCGGCGACCATTCCGGCGACGAACTCGAGTTCGTCCTCGTTGACCCCGTGACCCATCCCCTCGTAGAGCCGCGTTGTCACGTCGGCGTTCATCGACTCGAGGACCGCGGCCGTGTCGTGGACCCGCTTCTCGGGGATGTGTGGGTCGACGTCGCTACAGCCGAGGAAAACGGGGGTTTCCTCGAGGTCGCCGGGATACTCGTCGTCGAGTTCCTCGCCGATGAGGCCGCCGCTGAGGGCGGCCAGTCCGCCGTAGCGGCGCGGGTTGCGCGCGACGTATTCGCTGGCGAGACAGCCCCCTTGCGAGAAGCCGACCAGCATGATCCGCTCGGTGGGGACGCCGGCACCGGTGGCCTCGTCGATGGCGTGGCGGATCGCCCCCAGGCCGGAGGTCCGGCCGGGCTCGTTGCGCTCGACCGGTGCCAGAAACGAGTTCGGGTACCAGGTCTTGCGGGCCGCCTGCGGCGCGAGGAAGGCGACGCCCTCACGGTGGATCTCGTCGGCCAACTGGAGCATCCCCTGTGCGGTTGCCCCGCGACCGTGGGTCAGCACCAGCACAGCCTCGGCGTCGGCGAGATCGGTTCCACCGGTCACGAGCGGCTGGCCCTGATGGGGGCCGTCGGCGCTCATTCGACACCACCGACGCCCGAGCTGGCCTCGGGCAGATCGTGTTCGATCACCTCGAGGCCGAGCGCTTCGATCGCGCCGCGGAGGTGTTCGTCCTTGGCGTAGTCGGCGCCGTCGTCCTCGCGGAGTTGCTGTGCCTTCGCTAAGACCTCGCCGCGGCGGTCGTCGGGGATCTCGTATTTGTCCGTCGAGAGTTCGATCACGAGCCCGTTGTTGTCGCGGGTATAGATCGAGTGGAAGATGCCGCGGTCGAAGACGTTGTAGCCGTGGCCGGCGTCTTCTAAGGCCTGCATCGTCTCCTCGTACTCGTCGGGGTCGACGCTGAAACAGAGGTGATGGACCGCGCCGACGCCGGCACGCTGGCCGCGGGCGGAGGCACGGTCGTCGCTGACGAAGAACGTCAGGATGCGGCCGTCGCCCGTGTCGAAGAACAGGTGGGTCTGGGACGGATCATCGAGGTTCGGCTGGCGAAGCACCAGCGGCATTCCGAGCAAGTCCTGATAGAACTCGATCGTGTCCTCCTCGTTGGAGCCCCAGATGGTGATGTGGTCGGTCCCCGTGGTGTGGACGGGGCTGTCGGGTAGTTCGGCGGTGACTGGATTGATTGGGTCGTCGGACATGGTAGCTGAATCGGGTATCGGGTCGGTCCCGCGGCCGGGTCGGTCGGATTACTCCGCGAGCTGTTCGCCGAAGAGGCGCTCGGCGTCGGCGGGGACGTCGAAGTCGTGGTAGTGTTCGCCCTTGACTGCCGACAGGATGTTCAGTCCCGCGGCGGCACCGTCGCCGACGGCGATTGCCGCCTGCCACTCCTCGGCGCGGACCATCGCGCCGGTCGCGTAGACGCCCTCGAGGCTGGTCTCCATCTCGACGCCGACGTCGACGGTGCCGTCCTCGGCGAAGTCGACGCCGAGGTCTTCGGCGACGTCGCGGTTCGCGCCCGTCGCGAGGACGACGAAGTCCGCCTCGTACTCGCCGTCGTCTGTTTCGACGGAGAAGCCGTCACCGGACTCGCTCACGGCAGTCACTTCCTCGCCCTGTCGGCGCTCGGCACCGAAGTCGTCGACCTGCTGGCGGGCCGTCGCCATGAACTCGCTGCCGCCGACCGAGCCGATGCCCAGGTAGTTGAACAGGTGGGCCTTGTGCATCCAGGTTCCGTCGGTGTCGAACACCGTCGTCTCGAGGCCGTTCTTCGCGGTGAACAGCGCCGCACTCAGTCCGGCGGGGCCGCCGCCGACTACGATCACTGACGCGTCTGCAGTCGCTTCGTCGCTCATGTGTAGTCACATTGTGTTACCAGCGGTATAAACCCAGCAGCAACCCGCGGGCCACCACGTAACACCGATGTCAGTGGGGACGAACGGGTTTCAGGAGAGGCGGTACCACCTATCACTGCCAGCAGCCGCAGGCTCAACCCCTTCGCATTAGTCGGGCGTAGCGGCGGATCCAACAGGAGACGACGGGGTACCGGTCCGGCCGACCCGAGTTCCCACGAAACTCGGTCGTCGATCGTCCCCGACTAACGTGGCCCAGTGACGGCTTGCTCGAGGGCCATTCGGAACGCTCCAACGGAGACATCCATGAAAACCAGCCTCGAGGTAGAGTACTGGGTCGTCGATACGGACGGCGACCTCGTCGCGCCCGAGACGCTGCTCGACGTCTCGCCGGGAGTCGATCCCGAGTTCGTCGAGCCGATGCTCGAAATCAAGACGACGCCCTGCGAGTCGATGCCCGAACTCCGCGAGGAGTTGCTCGGCCGAATCGAACGGGTCGCCGACGCGGCACGCCGACAGGACAAACGGCTCGTCCCGCTGGCGACGCCGCTGTCGGCCTCGCCCGCCGAGGTCCCGTACCGCGAGACGGCGGCCACCGACCTCCAGCGGCGGATCGTCGGCCCGACGTTCGACGACGCCCGGGTCTGTGCCGGGACCCACCTCCACATCGAGCAGTCCAGCGTCGCTGACCAGCTCAACGCCCTGACCGCGATCGATCCGGCCTTCGCGCTGGTGACCAGCGCCTCGCACTACCGCGGCGAGCGGCTCCACCAGTGTGCCCGGCCGTTCCTCTACCGGCGCTCGTGTTACGGGCCCTGTCCCGAACAGGGCCAGCTGCGACCCTACGTCGACAGCGTCGCCGACTGGGAACGGCGGCTCGAGGCCGACTACGAGACGTTCCGGGAGCGCGCGCTCGAGCGCGGCGTCGATCCGGCCCGGTTCGACGAGGCGTTCGACCCCCACGAGGCGGCCTGGAACCCGGTTCGCCTTCGCAAAGCGATGCCAACGGTCGAGTGGCGCTCACCCGACGCGGCCCTGCCGAGTCAGGTGCTACGCCTCGCGAGCGAGGTCCGGTCGGTCGTCGCCCGCGCCGACGCGAACGGAACGGTCGTCGACGACGGATCCGGATCGCGGACGGCGTCCGACGCAATCGTCGACTCGAACGCGGCCGACGAGCCCCTCCGGCTCCCCGCGTTCGACACCGTCGAGTCGGTCACCGACGCGGCCATCCGCGACGGCCTCGAGGGCACGGGCGTCCGCCACTACCTGCGCGGGCTCGGATTCACTCCCGCCGACTACGACCCGATCGCCGATCACATGCCCGACGGACGGCTCACCGACCGGGAGGCGAAACGCCTGCGACTCCGGGCCGCCGACCGGCTCGAGGCCGACCTCGAGCGGCGGCGGGCTCGAGCGCCCTAGATCGGGCCGAGAACGAGGATCGTCGGCACGGTGACGACGGCGATCGCCTGCCGGAGCGACAGTCCGCGAGCGGCCGCGACGGCGTGGGCCCACAGGTAGCCCGACCAGAGCGTACAGATCACGCCGACGGCGGTCACCGTGGCGAACAGCGGATCGAACGCGGGCGGTGACGCGTAGACCCGGGCGGGGACGGTCATTCCGAGGGCCCAGACCTCGGTCGGCGTCGATGGGAATGCGACGAGGAGGGCGGCGATCGCCGGGACGTTCGCGACCAGTTGCGGGACGAACCCCCAGGCGACGAGTCCGGCGGTCCGGCCGAATCCCCGTTCGCTCGCGACCGGCCACGAGAGCAGGTAAAACAACGCCGCGAACAGGAGACAGAAGAGTACCGGCATCGCCAGTAGGGCCCCGACCAGGAGGCCGACGACACCGGGAACGGACACCTCCCAGCCGGTCGTGACGTATCGCAACGACGGAAACGCATCGAGGACCACGTCGTCGGGGATCACTGGCGACCGCAACAGCGAGACGACCGGCGGGACGATTCCCAGCGAGACCACCCCGACGGCCAGCAACACGCCGCCCGACCGCGACAGCGAGGGCGACTCGGCGTCGAAAAACGCCGCGGGCTCGATGAGGAGTCGTCGCAAGCGACCGGTCATGCCGTCGTGTCGTTGCTCCGACTATTCATGCGTTCCGGCTCGAGGACGAGCGCGGACGGACCGGTATCGCCCATTCACGATCGGTGTGACGAAATCGTATGCGAGAAAGGCAGTCGCTGGCGAGGGTTCGTCGGGTATCGAAGGGTGTACACAGTCGGCAGTGGGGAATGATCGTCGTGTGGCGATGATCCGTGTCCCCCGTATCCCCTGTAGTGCCGTTCGGCCGGCGCTGCCGACGCCGTATATAACGTTAGTTGCCGACATTAGTGTACCGGAACCAGTCACTAGATGTATATTTTCGACCAAACCGTCTCGGCTACCGCCTCGGAGAGCGCGCTCGAGCGTCGGCGATCGGCGACGAGTCCGGCGAGAACCAGGGCGCGATGGGATTTGAACCACGCGAACGGCTCGCTATCGCTCGCCGTTCCCTCCTTTAATCCCACGTGCCAGTTCGCTCACTTCGTTCGCTGCACGGGCGCGATGGGATTTGAACCCACGACCGTCGGATTAGAAGTCCGACGCTCTTTCCGGACTGAGCTACGCGCCCTCGAGTCCGAGTCGGCGGCGAAACGGTATAAGCAGTTGGGGTTTCCGGTCGCAGTCGAGCCTGCTTCGAGCCCGTCCGGGAACGAAACTCGACGACGAGTCGCCGGAGCTATTCGTCGACTCGACGGAAAAAAGAGAAGCGCTCCTGAACCACGTGACCGACGCCGCTGAGAGACGTCAGTAATCGATCTCCGAACCGTCGTCGCTCCCGTTTTCCGTCGAGTCGTCGGTCGAGTCGGTAGTGGACTCGTTGTCCGCGCCCATATCGTCGGACTCGTTATCGGTTCCGTCGTCGGATTCGTTTCCGATTCCGCCAGCGGACCCGTTTCCGATATTGCCGTCGGACCCGTTGTCCGCGGAGTCATCGGGCCCGAGACCGTTGGTGTCGTTGGCTCCATCGCTCGGTCCGTCCGAGTCGTCGCTCGGCGATGCCTCGCTGGATTCGCCGTCGTCCATACATCCTGCGACCGCGGCGACCAGTCCGGCACCGAGTCCGGCCGTGAATCGCCGCCTGTTGAGTGGCGTGTCTGTCATCGTGCGACACCAGTCTCCGCGACGGACAGCCACATAACGACGTAGTTCCGTTTCATCGATCAGTCAGCGTTCACCTGAATTATCTCGAGTTCGAGCGAGCGGGCGAGTCGCTACCGGCGAGATAATCGTTTCGACGCAGGCAAACCGACCGATAGCACCCGCATAAGCGCCCGACATCGAGCGAGGCCGGATCACGCCGACCCCGCCTCGAGCGGCCACCGAGGCGGTTCCCAGCGTGGCAATTGGCGGCTGCAAAACCGTTGCAGGGAAACAACGGACGGCCGAACGGCGAACACAGCGTTTATGCCCGTCTCGCCGGTACGTGGGCTCGATGCACGTCATCGGAACGGTGGGACTCCCCGGCAGCGGCAAGGGCGAGGCGGCCACCGTCGCACGCGAGGACGGGATTCCCGTAGTGACGATGGGCGACGTCGTTCGCCAGGAGACGGCCGACCGCGGGCTCGACCCCGCGAAGGACCACGGCACGGTCGCGCAGGCGCTGCGCGAGGAGAACGGCCCGACGGCCATCGCCGAGCGGTCGCTCCCGATGATCGAGGACCGCCTCGAGGACCACGACACCGTCCTCGTGGACGGGATCCGCTCGGACGTCGAGGTCGACGTCTTCGAGGAGCGGTTCGGCGACGCGTTCACGCTGGTCAGTATCGAGGCCCCCTTCGAGACTCGGGCCGAGCGGATCGACGAGCGCGGCCGGGACGCAGGCGAGGCCGACGGCGGCGAGAGCCTCGCGGCGCGTGACGAACGCGAACGGGGCTTCGGGATGGACGACGCGATGGACCGGGCCGACGTCGTCGTCGAGAACACCGACTCGTTGGCGGCCTTCCACGAGTCGATCCGGTCGGTGATCCGAACCGACGACGGGAAACCCGCCGAGGCCGAAGCCGACCCATGAGCGAGATCTACCGCGTCGACGTCGAGATCACGGCACCGATCTACGACACCGAAGTCACGAACCGAGTGGTCGACGCCGTGGCCAATATCTTCCCCAACGCCGACTTGGAGGAGGAGTTCGGCGAAGTCCGCGGCGAGGCCCACGCCCTCGATCACTTTTCGGACCTGCTCCACCAACAGGAGATCCTCGACACTGCCCGCGGCGAGTTCTTCGCCAATCGCGAGGGCGACACCTTCACCTTCGCGCTGAAAAAGCAGGCGGCCTTCGAGGACTACATCAACTTCTCGGTGGGCAAACCCGACGAACTCGGCGAGATAGCCGTTCGCGTCCGCGTCGAGGAACCCAGCCTCGAGGAGTACGTCGACCATATCGCGCCGCCGACCGAAGACGGGCGGCCGGTCGACGCCTAGTTCGTACAGTCGCCGACGTCGTCGAGCGCCGCCTCGCCGTCGGTCCGCTTTCGTCTCGCGGTCCGATAGCGGCCGTCCTCGGCCGCCGCCGCCGCGTCGGCGAAGTGCCCCGACGCCGCCGCGAGATGCTCGTTCTGACACCGAGCCGTCTCGAAGTAGTCGGCGAGTCCGTCCGGCGCGTTCTCGGTCCCGTCCTCGAGACGCTGGAGCGTGTCGCCGAAGGTCGCTTCGGCGGTTTCGAAGGACTCCTGTGCCGCTCCGAACTGCTCGTTATCCAGGTGCGTTCGGCCGTCCTCGAGCGCGCCGTATCCCGTCTCGAGATCCAGCATCGAATCGTAGGCCCCGGTCAGCGTCTCGAGCGACGTCACCACGTCTCCGAGGGTCGTCACGCCGTCCTCGAGATCGGCGATCTCGGTGCCGGCGAGCGCGGCGAGCCGCTCGCCGTCGATCGACTGTACGGTCTCTCGAACCTGCGCGTGTCGATCGGCGGCCGAAACGACCGTCCGGTGGCGGTCGTCGACCGTCTGGTTCGCGCCCTCGATGTCCCCGTTTTCTTCGACCGCGGCGGTGACCTCGTCGATATCGTCCTCGATCGTATCGTCCGTGACGGTCACCGTCACCGAGACCAGTCCCTCGAGGACGGACGCGTACGCGCGGATGGTCTCGAGATCGGCCGACCGATCGTCGCCCAGTTCGGACGCGGCGGTCTCGAGGTAGTTTCGTGCGTCCGAGAGGTACTCTCGGGCTTGCGTCGAGTCGAACTCGATGGTTTCGGGGTCCTCGAACCCCTCGACTTCGTCCAGTTGCTGGGCCGCCTTGTTCAGGTTTCCGGCGGCCCGGTCGAGCGCCCGCTGGCCGCTGCGATCGGCGACCTCGATGTCGGTCTCGTCCGACGACTCCTCGAGGGCGTCAAGACAACCGGAAAGCGCCGTCACGGTCGCGAGGCTCGCACCGGCCGCGCCGGTCCGAGCGAGATACTGCCGACGATTCATTCCTACTCGAGGGTTCGTCTAGAAGGGCATTAACGTAGTGGCACCGAGAGTGTCAATGTCGCTTAGAATTCGAGGACGGAGCGGTCTGTGGCAGTGGGTCGATGGGCGCGGCGTTACCCGAACGGCCCCATGCCGCCCATCCCGCCGCCACCGCCACCGCCGCCCTGTTGCATCTGTTGCATCATGCGCTGCATCTCCTTCTCCGAGCCCATGCCCTGGAACTGCTTGATGGTGCGTTCCATCATCTTGTACTGCTGGAGCAGTTCCCGAACCTCTTCCTCGCTGGTGCCCGAGCCGCGGGCGATGCGCTGGATCTGGCTCGCACCGATGGCCTTCGGGTACTCCTTTTCGGCGTCGGTCATCGAGTCCATGATGACGCTGAAGGTCCGCATCCGCTCCTGGGTGACGTCCATCGCGTCGTCGGGGAGCTGGTCCTTGATCCCGCCGCCGAGCCCGGGGATCATGTCCATGACCTGATCGAGCGGCCCCATGTTGTTCATCGCCTCCATCTGCTTTTGCATGTCGTTCAAGGTGAACTGGCCCTGGAGCATGTCCTCGGGGTCCCAGTCGTCTTCCTCCATCTCGGTCTGCTCCATCGCGCGCTCGACGCGCTCGGCCAGCTGGGAGAGATCGCCCATCCCGAGCAGCCGCGAGATGAAGCCGTCGGGCTCGAAGCGCTCGATGTCCTGGACCTCCTCGCCGGTCCCGAGGAAGGCGATCGAGGAGTCGGTCTGGTCGACGGCAGTCAGCGCGCCGCCACCCTTCGCGGTCCCGTCGAGTTTCGTGATGACGACGCCGTCGATCCCGATCGACTCGTCGAACTGCTGGGCCTGCTCTTTGGCCCCCTGCCCGATCGCGGCGTCGAGGACGAGCAGGGAGGTGTCGGGCTCGACGACGCCCTCGATCTGCTCGATCTCGTCGATCAGGTCGTCCTCGAGCGCGTGGCGACCGGCCGTGTCCACGATGTGAACGTCGGCCTCGCTCGTCTCCTCGAGGCCCTTGCGGGCGATTTCGACGGGGTCTTCGCTGTCAGGATTGCCGTAGAACTCGACCTCCGCGCGCTCGGCCATCTCCTCGGCCTGGTCGTACGCGCCGGGCCGGAAGGTGTCGGTCTGGATGACCGCCGGGCGCAGCCCCTTCGTGGAGAACCACCAGGCCATCTTCGCCGCGGAGGTCGTCTTCCCGGAGCCCTGCAGCCCCGCCAGCAGGATGGTCTGTTCCTCGAGGGGCAGTTCGGTCGAGTCGCCGATGAGATCGACCAGTTCCTCGTAGACGATCCGGAGGACGAAGTCCCGCGCGGGGGTGCCGGCGGGTGGCTCTTCCTCGAGGGCGCGTTCCTTGATGCTGTCCGACAGCTCCATCACGAGCGAGACGTCGACGTCGGCGGAGAGCAGCGATCGCTGGATCTCCTTGACGATCTCCTCGATGTCTTCCTCGCTGAGTCGCGACTTCCCGCGGAGCTTGTCGAGGGTGCCCCGCAGAGAACTCCCGAGATCGTCGAGTACCATTTGCTGGGTGTACGAGGCGATAGCGTTAAAGGCTTTTTCTACGCGCGACGCGATCGTTCGGTCCGTCGAACGAGTCGCTTCAGTTTCGTCCGGACCGGGCGATCGCGATCGACGTGACTGCCATCAGTCACGAGCGTCCCATGCTCGGTCGATCCGTTCCTCGACAGCGGCGAGAGCCGTTGCGATGACATCTAGCGGATGGACGGACGGCAGTTCGAGGGCGGCCGTCTCGGTTCCGTCGGGCGGGTAGTGAAAGTGCAATCGCGGGTCGTGCGGGTTCGGATGTCGATCCCAGCGACACTCCCATCGATGGCCATCGGCTCCGGTCTCGACGTAATGGATCGTGAAATCGTCGGTCGTGAACCAGCGAATATCGAACCGGGCACCGTCGATCGACGGTGGAAACAGGTCACTATCGAGACGCGCCTCGAGTACCCGCGGTTCGGTGCTATCGGGATCGAACGCGGTCCCGGCGACGAGGGGGTCGTCCGCGAGGCGACGCTCGAGGAGTCGAAGCGTCCGACGATCGGGCGGCCCCGGTGACGATGGCCCGCTCTCCCGTTCCGGGCCCATCTATGCGGGAATGAGATGCCCGTCGTTTTGTGCCAGCCGACGTGCGAGTTCGTAGAGGCGGATGTCCCGTTCGACGGCCTCCCAGTCACTGAGCCGTTCCATCAGTTCGTGGATTTCCTCGTGGTCGTCGCGCTCGAGCAGCGACACTGCGGACGGATCGTCGGCTCCGAACTGATCGACGAACGCCTCGTGGCGGGCTTCCAGCTGGCGAACGCGATCGATGATCTCCTCGACGGTCAGCTCCCTCGCGATCCGGCTGGCTTCCTGCCACTCGAGATAGCCGTCGTCGCGCTCGTACCGGGCCGGTTGGGCGTCGGTGTCGGCCCGGACGATGCCCATCTCCGCGAGCCGGTCGAGGTGTTTCTTCGCCGCGTTAGGCGAGCAGTCCGCGGTCGACGCGATCTCGGGATACGTCGTCGGCTCCGTGACCCCGAGGGCGGTCTCGTAGACCCGGCCGAACGTATCGGTCGTCTCGCGCCACCGCTGGCGGACGTCGTCGACGGCGTCGGAATCCGGTACCGGATCGAACTCGCTCATGGTCGTATCGACGTGGTTCACAGTAATATGTGTGCGGGTTCGCAAATATGTGTGCGATCACGGCGGCGGTTGCCGTCTCGAGCGGCGTACGACTCGCTCGAGCGGCGTCGATGCGTATTTCACGCGACCGCGACAAGAGCCGTCCATGAGTTCCGACGCGGACGTCGATCCCGACGACTACGAGGCCCTCGCGGGCGATGACGTCACCATGCGACAGAACGAACACGGACTGCACATCGCGGACCACGAGGCGACTGGAATCTCGAGTCAGGGCCAGACTCCCGAGGCGGCGCTGGCGAACCTCGCGGCCGCCGTCGAGACCCATCGCGAGGCCGAGTCGGACGAGACCGGCGACGACTGGCTCTGAGCGACGAGCGACGCGGACCGGCTCGCGACCCGCGTTCGCATAGCAGGCGCTCGTTTTAGGCGGCCGTCCGTGGTCGGAGGGGGTATGGAGGGGTACGATATCGTGGTTCTGGGCGGCGGCTCGGGCAGTCAGGTCGCGACCGCGGCGGCCGAGCGGGGCCTCGAGGCCGCGGTCGTCGAACCCGGCCCGCTGGGCGGCGCGTGTATCACCCGCGGGTGCGTTCCCTCGAAGGCGCTCATCCACCGCGCGGACGTGATCGAGGACATCCGCGGGGCCGAGGCGTTCGGTATCGATGCGGGGGTACACGACGTCGACTACGACGGCATTACGGACGCGATTCACGACACCGTCTACGCGAAGGCTGACAACCAGACCTCGAGCATGCGGGAGACGGCGAACGTGACGCGCTACCGTGGCGAGGGACGGTTCGTCGACGACCGGACGATAGCAGTCGCCCCCGACGACGGAAGTGGAACCGCGGAGATAACGGGCGAGACGGTCGTTATCGCCGTCGGCGGCCGACCGATGGTCCCGCCGGTCGACGGCCTCGAGGACGTCGATTTCCTCACCAGCGACGACGCGCTGTTCCTCGACGAGCGGCCGGACGAACTCGTGATCGTCGGCGGCGGCTACATCGGGGCCGAACTGGGCTACTTCTTCGGCGCGCTGGGGACGGATGTCTCGATCGTCGGCCGAAGCGAGCGGTTGGTGCCCCGCGAGGACGACGCCGTCAGCGCGGCCGTGACCGACTCGCTCGCGGACTACTGTGACGTCTACACCGGCTCCGAGGCGGCCGAAGTGGAGCCGGCCGACGAGAGGCAAGGCGGGGAGGGGATCGTCGTTACCGCGGAGCCGAGCGACGACGGGAACGACGGCAACGAGGCGGTCGAACTCGCCGCCGACGACCTCCTGCTCGCGACCGGTCGCCGGCCCAACACCGACGCGCTCGGCCTCGAGGCGACGGGCATCGAGACCGACGACGAGGGGTATATCGAGACCGACAGCCGCCTCGAGACGGCCGTGGACGGCGTCTGGGCGCTGGGCGACGTGATCGGCCGGCAGCCGTACAAGCACGCGGCCGACTACGAGGCGCGGCTCGTCATGGCGAACGTCCTCGACGACGCGGACCGGACGGTCGACTACGGGGCGATGCCCCACGCGATCTTCACCGAGCCCCGGGTGGCGAGCGTCGGGCGAACGGAGGGCGACCTCGAGGACGCCAGCCGGGAGTACGAGGTCGCGACGGTTCCCTACGACGCCGCGCCGCTGGGACTGATCCTCGAGGCCGACGACGGGTTCGTGAAGGTCCTCGCCGGACCGGACGGCGAGATCCTGGGCTGTCACATCGTCGGGCCACAGGCCCCGACGTTGCTACACGAGGTCGTCGTCGCGATGGACGGCGGCGGCACCGTCGATGACGTCGCCGGGCCGGTTCACGTCCACCCCGCGCTGAACGAGGTCGTCCACGCGGCGTTCGACGAACTCTCATCGCGGGCGTACTCCACGGCCCCGGACTGGCGGGACGTCGGCGACGGGTAAGGGCCCTCGAGGATCCCGCCCGTGGTGAGGCTTAACAGTCGAGAGCGCCAAGGGTCACTATGACTTCGATCGCCGAGTTCACCCTCGCGCCGGCGGACTTTCCACTCGGGCGAGTCTTCGAGGACAGACCCGAGGTGACGCTGGATCTCGACCGCGTCGTCCCGAGCGGTGACACGGTCATGCCGTACTTCTGGGTACAAGATCCCGACGAGGAACTGGCGGCAATCTTGGATATCTTCGAGGGGTTGCCGGAGCTTCGCTCGGCGGTTCTCATGGAGGACCTGGGTGACCGGGGCCTCTATCGCGCCGAGTGGAAGCCGGAGTACATGGGGATCATGCGAGCGATCGCGGAAACCGGCGTCACGGTCGTCTCGGCGACCGGGACCAGAACGGGCTGGGTGTTCGAACTCCGTGCGGGGTCCGTCGATCGGTTCTCGGCGTTCCAGCAGTACTGTGCGGACCACGACATCGAGGTGACGCTCACGCGGCTCAATCGCCTCTCGGAGATGACGGCCGGAGCCGAGTACGGCCTCACGCCGGAACAGCGCGAGGCGCTGTTGCTGGCCTACAATCAGGGGTACTACAGCGATACGCGTGAGACCGATCAGGCAACGCTCGCCTCCCAGCTCGGCATCTCGAGACAGGCGTTTTCGTCCCGACTCAGGCGGGGGTATCGGAACCTCATCGAGGGAACGATCGTCGGGGACCCACAGAGCAGCGACCAGCCGTATAAATAGACTACATAGGTAAGACGGTGACTCACCAGTCCACCCGGAGTATCCCCACGTGATGGAAACGAGCGACCAGCGGCGGGGGGAAACGGCCACGGTGTACGAGCTTGCGGACGACGAGTCGATCAGTACGGGGGTCGTGACGGCGGTTGCGACCGCTTCGGACGCCGAGATGGTTCCGACCGGCGGTACCGCCGGTGGAACGACGGCGCTCGACCCGCTGTACACTGCCGTCGACCCGGAAGCACTCGACGCACTGTTCGGAAGCGACGGCTTCGGAACGGCCGGAACACCCGATCGAGTGACGTTTACCTACCACGGGTACGAGATCACGATCACCGGTGACCGACGGATCGGCCTCGAGCGACTCGAGCGAGCGGCCGGCGAACCGGCCGAGTAACAGATGGACGGCGAGGTCACTCGGTCGAAACCGGTCCGCTCTCGGTCTCGCCGTCGTTGGCCAGCCACTCCGTGAGGCTTCCTTCGTAGAACATGACGTCCTCGTAGCCGAGCGCTTTGAGGACGACGTAGGTGTGACTGATCCGGCGGGCCGTGTTACAGTAGAGGACGATCTCGCGATCGGGCGTGATCCCGTGATCGGCGAGCAGTGCGTCGAGTTCGTCTTCGGGTTTCAGTCGGCGCGTCTCGTCGTCGATGACGTCGCGCCAGTCGAACCGCACGGCACCCGGCAGACGGGTCTCCTCGAACTCGTCGCGCTCGCGGGTATCGACGAAGAGGACGTCGCGCTCGAGGGCCGCTTCGACGGCGTCGTAGTCGACCAGCGGGCTCTCCGCGGGCTCGAGCGGGTCGGCCTCGTAGTCGACCGGGTCGATCTCGGGGGTGTCGCTCGTCGTCTCGTAGGCCTGGTTCCAGGCGCTGTAGTCGCCGTCGAGCAGGCGGACGTCGTCGTGGCCGTACTCGAGGGCGGTGAGGACAAAGCGGGCCGCGAAGACGCCGTGGGTATCGTCGTAGGCGACGATGGTGTCCTCGGGCGAGATCCCGGCGTCGCCGAGCAGGGTCGCGAAGGCGTCCGCACCGGGTAGGGTTCCGCGGTCGACGTCGCTCTCGTCGCGGTAGCTGTCGAACGGGACGTTCACCGCGCCGGGAACGTGTCCGATCCCATCGAACTCCCAGGCGTCCCTGACGTCGACGACGCGGACGGCGGGATCGTCGAGACGCGATGCGAGCCAGTCGGGGGAGACGACGACGGATTCGTCCATTGGGCCGGTATAGGAAGCCAAGCCCCGAGTACGCACCGGTTTCGGGGCGAGCGGCGGATACCGGGACAGTGGCAACTCTTGCCCCTGTTTGCCGAGGGAGCCAGCCTATAAATACGGGTATCTATCGAGAGCGGCGTCTGACCGCCGAACGCGTCGCTCTTCCCGAGCGCGAGCCGAATCACGGCGAAAAGACGCGGCAAAAGTTTCCCCCACGGTCGACCGGTGTCCGAATTGACCGGTTAAGAAGTCCCTTTGTGTGTCGCCATCGTAGGACCGTCCATGGCAGACGACTACGCCAAAGACGTACTCGTTTCGGCTGACTGGGTCGAGGACCGACTCGACCAGTTCCAGGACGACGACTCCGACCTCCGACTCGTCGAAGTCGACGTCGACACGGAAGCCTACGAGGAAGAACACGCACCCGGCGCGATCGGGTTCAACTGGGAGACCCAGCTTCAGGACCAGACCCAGCGGGACATCCTCGACAAAGAGGACTTCGAGGCCCTGCTCGGCGACCACGGCATCAGCGAGGACGACACCGTCGTCCTCTACGGCGACAACTCCAACTGGTTCGCCGCCTACGCCTACTGGCAGTTCAAGTACTACGGCCACGACGACGCGAAACTGCTCGACGGCGGCCGCGAATACTGGCTCGAGAACGACTACCCGACCACCGACGAGGAGCCCGACTTCTCCGAAACCGAGTACGACGCCGCCGGCCCGCGCGAGAGCATCCGCGCCTACCGCGACGACGTCGAGAAGGCGATCGAGCGCGGCGTCCCGCTGGTCGACGTTCGCTCGCCCGAGGAGTACTCCGGCGAGGTCCTCGCGCCCCCGGGACTCCAGGAGACCGCCCAGCGCGGCGGCCACATCCCCGGCGCGAAGAACATCTCGTGGGCCGCCGTGACCAACGACGACGGCACCTTCAAAGCCCCCGACGAACTCGAGGACCTCTACGCCGAGGAGGACATCGACGGCGACGAGACGACCGTCGCCTACTGCCGGATCGGCGAGCGCTCGTCGGTCGCCTGGTTCGCCCTGCACGAACTGCTGGGCTACGAGGACACCGTCAACTACGACGGCTCCTGGACCGAGTGGGGCAACCTCGTCAACGCGCCGATCGAGAAGGGCAACTAACGCGGTCCTTCGCCCGTCCGACGCGGGACACGACCATCGCGGTCGTCCCGTCGTCGTTTCGTTCCCTGCTTCCGATCGATCAGCGGAGCGTCTCGACGGGAACGTGATCACTACCGGCGACGGGTCTCCCGACGCGGTCCCCGATCGGGGCCGACCGATCGCCCGGACCGGAACCGATATTACGAACCGATTAATTATCCGAAACGATGAGCGACGGCGAAGACTCGTGGCTCGCGAGTCGCGAGACGACGAACCGACTGCTCGGGTTCGCGATCGTCGTCCTCGCCGCGGGCTTCGTCAGCGTCGGCGACATCGGCCCCGCGGCGATACGGGTCGTTGCGGAGAGCCTGCTGATCCTGATACTCGTCGCGGCGATCGTCCTGTTTCTTGGGTGGTTGCTCCGTACCGACGGCGAGTAATCGTCGGGTGGGCTCGCATGCCCCCTCGTGACGATAGGCCTAACACTCGGCTGCCCGAATGCCCGCCTATGACCGATCCGGACGCATTCGTCGAGACCGTCAACGACGACAACCAGACCGCGCTCTCGCGACTCGGTTCCTCGAAGTCGCTCTATGCCGACACCGGCGGCGAGATCGACACCGAGCCCGTCCTCGAGGCGACGGCGGACGCCGAGTACGCCGCCTGGCAGACCTTCCTCGAGTGGGCCGACGACGAGGCCGACGACGAAGCGCGCGCGGCCTTCGAGCAAACGGCCGACGAGGAGCAGGACCACTACGAGACCGTCGACGGGAAACTCGACGCCGACGACTACGAACCGACCGAGACGCCCCAGCTCCACGAGTACCTCCGCGACCGCGAGGACACCGTCGAACGAGTCGGCGCGCTCGTCGGCCGCATCCTCGCGAGCCAGCGCTCGAAGGACCAGGTCGTCGGCTACTTCGTCGGCGACGCCGACCCCCAGACGGCCAGCCTGTTCCGCGGGTTCGGCGAGGACCTGGACGACCAACTCGAGCGCGCGAAAGACCTCCTCGGCGACGTTTGCGAGAGCGACGACGACTGGGAGCGCGCTCAGGAGGCCGCAAGCGGCGCGATCCAGGCCGCCTACGACGAGTACGTCGAGACGCTCGAGGGAATGGGCGCGAACCCGAAGCCGGTCTGTTAGCGGGGTCCGGCGAACCGGGCAGCCGCCGTGCGGTGGCGCGCGCTGGGTCGTGGCGAACCGCCGGTGAGCCACGGCGCGATACCGAGCGAATCGGTTGGGGAGGGCGTGGCCACTCCGTTCCGCCACGATAGTAGAACACGTCCCGTTGCACGGTCCTATCGAACCGTCAGCCCGGTCACCACGCGAGTCGAGGGTGTCATAGAGCAGTTGGCACACCTGTATTCCAACTCTCCAGAATCGATCAATACAGGGTAGGCAAGTAACGGAGTGTCGGTTAGTCTCATCGACTTCTGTCAAGAACGTCGTGCTGAATTAATTCTCTGTATCTTGAACACGGTTTCCCCTCACTGCTATTATTCCCAAGGGCAGGAGGCTGGATAGGTGGCTGGGTTATCTTGTATCGACACCGAGAAGGATGACTCAGACTCTCTATGAATACCAAAATTGAGTTCTTGAGTAAAATGATCGATTCCAAACTCCTCGGTCACGGTCCCCCAGTCCTTGACCGTAACTTCCACTAAATATGTCCCGACCTTGTTGGAGACCGGCACCTCCGGATAATCATCCTTCTCTTCGATAGTATGATCCTCAAGAACAGTTCCATCCGTATATTTAATAGTAATATTCACCGGCACTTCCGGCACGTCTTCCACATGGAGATATTTCGTTGAATCAAGCTGTGGCGTCGTCTCCTCAAACTGAAGGGTGTGAACACCATTGTCACTATCCACTTGTGGAGTATAGTACGTCCCGTCTGGAGTATACCACGGCCCTCCCTTCTTGAGGAATTCCACACCCGGCCCTGCAACCTGCTGCCATAGCAACTCCCCGTCGGTCTCGTACTGCCCCTCATTGAATGCCGTATCAACCTCGGCCCTGACATCCTCCGGCAACGTCCCATATTGGAGGGCGGGTAGATTACATTCCTCATACTTCCTCCCAGTTTCGTCGTTTTCGACCCCTCCAGTACAGCCAGCGACTGTAGCCGCGCCCACAGAAATCGAAGTAAGGAGAGTTCGCCGGTTCATGAATCCGCCTTCTGGTACAACTGGTAAGTGTTTTCGGGAGTTGAAGTGTTCAGTTCGCAGATCCACTCACCAGTGCGTTCAGATAGTTCTGCGGTGAAATCAGCCCCTTGTGAATAGTTCTATGAGGGCCTCCATGAGTTGACTATCCAGACGAACACCGAAGAAAGCCGATCGCCGGAATCGCTACACGCCCTCGACCGTCTCCCGGAACGCGCTGATCGACTCGAGCGCGTCCGCGAGCTTCGACGCGACGTCACCGCCTTCCTCGTCGGCGATGTCGTTTAAGATGTGTTCGTGACGGGCGAGTTGGCCGTGGTCCGGCCCGCGGTCGGCGTCCGCGTACTCCGCGAACTTCGCCGCCTGGTTCTCGAGTCGCTCCTGTGCCTCGTCGTCTGCCGCGGCCGCTGCCGCCGCCTCGATGGCGTCGGCCGCGTTCTCGAGTTCGTCTCGAGCCATACGAACGGGTTCGCCCGGTGGGACTAAAATCGTTGCAGTACGTTCCGGAAATCGGGAACACCGGTCGAACTAACGGGTTCGCGTCGCGCTACAGCGCCGGTTCGAGCCGGTCCGCGAGGTCGGCCGACTCGAGGTCGTCGCCGGTGACGCCGGAGACGGCGTCCTGGAAGTTCGTCCGGTAACTGCCCGGACCAGCGTAGTCCATCGCGGCCGCACGCTCGCCGGCGATGCCGAACGCGAGCGTCCCGTAGACGGCGGCCTCGCGGGGATCCTCGAGCGCGCCGGCGAAGGTGCCGACGGTCGCGCCGAGCATACAGCCGGTGCCGACGACCTCGCCGAGCATCTCGTGGCCGGCGGTGATGCGGACCGCGCCGTCGGCGTCGGCGACGACATCGTCGACGCCCGAGGCGACGACGACCGCGTCGGTCGAGTCGGCGACCGACTGAGCGGTCTCCTCGATCGCCTCGTAGTCGCCGATGGATTCGACACCCTCGACGTTCGCTTCGACCCCGGCCAGGGCGCTGATCTCGCCGTAGTTGCCCTTGATCGCGGCGAAGTCGACCGCCTCGAGGAGGCTCTCGGTGACCGCCTCGCGCGAGGGGGTCGAGCCGAGGCCGACGGGGTCGAGGACGACCGGAACCCCGCGGTCGTTGGCCTTCCGGCCGGCCTCGTGCATGGCCTCGACGCGGTCGTCGGGCACCTGCCCGATGTTGATGACGAGGGCGCGCGCGGCCGCGGTCATCTCGCCGGCGTCGCCGAAGGAGTCGGCCATCACCGGCAGTCCGCCCCAGTGCAGCGTCAGGTTCGCGACGTCGTTGATCGTCACCGTGTTGGTCACGTGCTGGACGAGCGGTTCCGTCTCCCGGACGGTCCGAACGGAGTCGGCGAGGTCGACGGCGGCGATGTCGGTAACGCTCATGCGCCTCGACCTCCGTCGGCGACTCCCTTCGAAGTTTCGACGGTCTCGGCAAGCGCCGCGGTCGCCGCCACCGGATCGGCGGCCGCCGTAATCGCGCTGATGACGGCCACCCCGGCCGCACCGGCTTCGACCACCGGCGCGGCGTTGTCCGCCGTGACACCGCCGATGCCGACGACCGGGATCGAGACGGCGTCGACGATCTCGGCGATCCGTTCCGGGCCAATTCCGTCTTTTCCGTCCTCGACGTCCTTCGAGGAGGTGCCGTAGACGGCCCCGACGCCGAGATAGTCCGCACCCTCGCGTTCGGCTTCGCGGGCTTCGGCGACCGTCGACGTCGAACAACCGACGATCGCGTCCGGTCCGAGCAGGTCGCGGGCGACCCCGACTGACAGGTCCGACTGGCCGACGTGGACGCCGTCGGCGTCGATCGCCTCGGCGATGTCGATCCGGTCGTTGACGATCAGGTCGACGCCCGCCTCAGCAGTGAGTTCGCGTAGCTCGAGTCCCAGTTCGTACCGCGAGCGGGCACTCGTGTCCTTCTCGCGCAGTTGGACGGCGTCGACGCCGCCGTCGATGGCCGCGCGGACGATCTCGGGCGTCGACCGACCGTCGGAGAGCGACGCCTGCGTGACGAGGTAAGTCCGCCAGTTCGAGGGATTCACGGGCGGTACCAGTCGGTAGTGCCACTAAGCGGTGTCGGTCGGACACCGACCGCGGGCGACCGCCACCCGCTCGCCGACCGAGCGCTACGGCGAGGGCTCGAGCGCGTCTTCCCCGGTCCGGACGAGCGCCTCCCAGTCGTCGTCCTCGCGGACCGACGGAAACGGCCGCGGTCGGTCGGGTGAGCCGGACTTCTCGGCGAGGGGACGGCGCCACCACGCCACGTCCTGCCACTCGTCCTGGGTGTAGCCGATCGCCGGGAAGTCGACCAGCCGCTCGAATCCCATCGACTCGTGGAACCGCTCCGTCTCGGGGTTGGGGACCGTCGTCACGGCGTAGACGTCGCGGATCCCCTGGCGCTCGAGGACGGCGAACAGCGACTCGTAGAGTCCGCGGCCGACGCCGGACCCGCGGGCCGAGTCGGCGACGTAGACCGACAGTTCGACGACCCACTCGTAGGCGCGGCGCTTCCGAAGCGGGCCGGCGTAGGCGTAGCCGACGACCGCGCCGTCACGTTCGCAGACGAGCCACGGATGTCGCTCGAGGGTGGACTCGATCCGGTCGGCCAACTCGCTCTCGGTCGGTGGGGCCTCTTCGAAGGTGACTGTCGTCGACTCACAGAAAGGCGCGTAGATGTCGCGAGCGGCGGCCGCGTCGGCCGGCGTCGCGACGCGAATCCGGACGTCGGAAGGCATGGTCGTGGCTCCCGTGCGATGGCGAATAAGTCCGCCGAACGACGCCGACGATGCGGCCGGGCGTTCCGACGACGGCCGGGACGCGTCGCTGGCCGATCGTGACTGCCTCGAGAAGGGACCGTTCTCCCGTCGTATCTACATCTTGTGACCAGAGCCACTTAAACGACGAACGCGGACCGCTCTCCCAGCGGTCGGCGCCGCGCCGCCATCGCAAGTGCCATACCCGGCGTGGCGAGTAGCTGCCCGCGAATGCAGCGAGCGACCGCCTACCGATCGATGAGTCCCGCGAGCCCACGAGCGCGACGCGAGGGGGCGCGCTGACCGATGGCCGACCTGCTCGCCATCTTCGGGTCGGCGATCGGGCCGATCGTCGCCATCGCGGCGGTGGGCTATCTGCTGGCTACCGTCAAAGAGATCGATCCCGAGCCGCTGAACACCGCCGTCGTCTACGTCCTCGCGCCCGCGCTGGTCTTTCACAGCCTCGCTACTACCGAACTCGAGGCGGCGACGCTAGTGCGAGTGACGGTCGGGATCGGCGTCTTCACGGGGGCGATGTGGGCGGTCGCGGAACTGACCGGCCGCGCCGTCGGCGAACGGGAACCGGCCCTGAGCGGGCTGGTACTCGTCGCGATCTTCACCAACTCCGGCAACCTCGGCGTTCCGGTCTCGGACTTCGCGTTCGGCGCGGTGGGCCGCCAGACGGCCGTCCTCTTCCTCTCGGTCCAGTCCGTACTGATGTACACCGTCGGCGTCTACGTCGCCTCCCGGAGCAGCGGCTCCGCCGGCCTCGAGGGCGTCCGCCGGGTGTTTTACATCCCGCTGGTCTACGCCGTCGCCGCCGCGCTGGGTGCGCGGGCGCTGGGTCTCGTTCCGCCCGCCGACACCGCGGCGATGGAGACCTTGGGACTCGTCGGTGACGCCTCGATCCCGCTCATGTTGCTCATCCTCGGGATCCAACTCGCGCGAGCCGATACCGCCGCGGCGGTCTCCCGGGCCTGGCCCGCGACCGCGCTCAAGACGGTCGTCGCGCCGCTGGTCGGGGTCGGCGTCGCCTTGCTGATCGGCTTCGAGAACCCGACCGTTGCGCGCGTGTTCGTCCTCGAGACGGCCATGCCCGCCGCGGTGACGCCGCTGGTGTTGGTCATCGAGTTCGCGGACGGCGCGCGAACGGAGGGAGTTCTCGTCTCGGAGTACGTCTCGACCTGCGTCCTCCTGACGACGCTGCTGTCGGTGCCGATACTGACCGCCCTGATCGCACTCTTGCAGTCCGGCGTCGTAATCTGAACGAGGGCGGTGGGTGACGGCTCGCGGCCACCGGTAACTCGGCCGGCTCGGAACGGCACCTCGCCGTCGCTCGGACCCGAGATCGCGTGCCTGCGCGCCGTCCATGCATAGGTCGGGCCAAGGACTATGCGTCTCGTTCCCACAGTCAACCATGGTCCGCGTCCGGAACTGACACTGATCCGGAGGTGGATCACGCCGACCGATCCGACACCGCGAGCGCCACGATTGGGACGTTGGGGGCGGCGAACCGGGGCTCATACCCCCTTTTGGCTCGAGCGACCGAACGGACCAGTAGAGAGACCCCTCGCGTATTCGGAACGGTTCCGAAACCACGGTCAGTAAAGCGGATTCAGCTACCAGTCCGGTTCGTCGTGATGGTTCATCACGAGATGGGCGAGGAGATAGAGTGGCAAGAGAAAGATCACCAATAGAGAGACACTGCCACCGATATCTCGGAAGAGTTCGTTCGTCGCGTCCGAGACGGTTTCAAGAGCGATTACGGCCAATAAAAACGTAATGAGCGCAAGGAACCAATCCGTTCTATTCATACGTCAATTCACTATGGGTTCCGTTACGAATATTTCGGTCCAGTGACTGATACCTCGATATCGAGCGTTCGACATCCGCTCCTTTCACGCCGAACGTATCGACTGCTATCGTAGCCGCTGAACGTCATTACACACCTGATCGCACGACAGCGTTGCGATCAGTGTGTAAATCGTTTCAGCGGCTACGATAGTCCGACACAGGGAAATCGGAGCGCGATACGAACCGGAGCGCAACGACGGAAAAAGACGGAACCCGACCGCTCAGTGACCCTGATCGTGGGGGTTCAGCGCCGTACCGTAGTTCTCGGCGTGGTCGGTGTAGTCGATGAACCGCGGCGCGTCGGGATCGAAGGGCCGCTCTAAGCTCTCGAAGGCCTTCTTCTTGTCCCAGCCCTGGAGCTTGCCGACCGCCGACTTGTCCTCTAAGTCGTGGTAGTCGAGCTTCGGCTCGGTCAGTTCCCAGGCGTTCATCCCCTGTTCGGTGCGGATGATGACGCTGGAGTAGTCGTCGCTCGAGCCGACGGAGCCGACGGTGATGTCCGAACAGAAGCCGGTGAAGTCGGCACACTCGTCACAGCCTTTCAAGGCGGCGTCGTGGAAGTTCTCGATGTCCTCCTCGACGATCATCTCGCCGTCGTGGTCGTAGACCATCATCTTGCCATCGAGGACGTCCATCTTGCCGATTTCCGACGGCGAGATGCCGCGTTGCTCCTCCAACTGCTCGCCCATGAGGCTGTGGTAGTTGAAGTTCTTCGTACACATCAGCGCGATCGTGTAGTCCACGGCCCGAATACCCTCGTTCTGGGCCTGGTAGTCCCACTCGAAGTCCTGCAGGGCGCGGATACCCTCGATCTCACAGGGCGTACCGACGATGGCCAGCGAGAGGTCGTCCCAGTCCTTGTCGGGGAGCTTGTGTTCCCACTGCTCCAAGTCGAGGTTGCCAAGCGCCAGCGTCTGGTTGTAGACGGTGCCGGCGTTTTCGATGAGTTCCTCGGTCGTGGTCGCGAGGTAACTCTCCGCTTTCCACTCCTCTTCCTCGCTCTCGGTCGCGACGAGCGCGCCGTCGATCTCGCCTTCCTCGAGCAGCGTCGAGAGGACGCCCGTGACGACGCCGCCGTCTTGGGCCCCGTCGGTCCAGTCGTCCTCGACCTTCGCGGAGAACTCCGTGATCGGGTCACCCGCGCCCTTGACGTTGTCCTCGCCGCCGGTGATCTTCCACTGGCGCTCGTAGCGCATGCCGCCGCGAGGACAGAAGTCCCAACACATCGAACAGCCGGTACACATCTTGACCAGTTCCGGCAGGCCGTCGTCGCCGACGCCGATCGAGTCCGACGGGCAGGCGGCGACACAGGTCCCACACTGGATACAGCGGCCCTCGTCGATGACCGCCTCGTCCAGTTCCATGAACCAGGTCTTCTCGTCGGGCGTCTCGATGTCGTTCATTCGCGACCGGATCGAATACTCCGGCGTGTCCAGATCGACGCCCTCGGGGATCCCGACGCGCGTGTCGGGGGCGTCGTCGTAGACGTCCTGACTGACGTCCTCTGCGGGCTCGGTGAACTCGAGGTCGCCGAGTTCGCCCATCTCGTCGACGTTCGCGACGCCCGCACCGTCAGAGCGGAGCTCTGACGAGGACCCGCTCACCGCGTTCGCGTCACCGCCGTCCGTCGCGACGGGCTGGGTCTGGGACTCGGCGTCGGGGGGCGTTTTCTCGCCGCAGGTACAGGTGGTCGGCGAGCAACTCTCGCCCTCGGTACCTGCGTCGGTTCGCTCGCCGCCATCCGCAGCGATGGCGCCCTCTCGAGCGTGGGCGGTGTTCTCCCGGGACCGGGACGCACCGCTGTCGGCGTCGAGGACAACGACGGCGTCGTCATCGTCGTCCGAGGCCGGAACGTGGGGGAAACGGCGTTCGTCCTCGCGGCTCGCGTGTCGCTTCTCGCTCGCGGTTTCACCGCTCGCATTCTCGGGCTCCTCGCCTTGCTCGGATCCCGCCGCTCCCGCTCGCTTCTTCGAGGCCTCCCGTCGGTCGGCCTCGCTATCAATCCCCATGGGCAACACCCCGTGCGACCGGGGCGTCGGCCCCTTGCATGATCGACCGCAGCTGCCCGTTGTCGACGCCGCGACACCACTCGTAAAACTCCTCGCCGTCGTCACGGTCGGCGGAGTAGGCCTCGAACAGCTGCTCGAGGGCGGGGATCACGGCGTCGGCGGGCACGGCGCTCTCCACCCAGTCGAGGAACTCGTTGTCGGCACCGAGCGAACCGCCGAGGCCGAAGTCCATCCCTTCGACGATGTCGTCACCGTCCTCGTCCTCGAGCTTGACCGTCTCGCCGCGGAAACCGATGTCGGCGATCTGGGGTTGGGCACAGGAGGCCGAGCAGCCGGACATGTGCATCCGGATGGACTCGATGTCGTCGGGGACGTCGATGCGGTCGTCGAGTTCACGGGCCCAGCGCTTGGTCCGCTTTTTGGTCTCGATGATGGCGTAGTTACAGAACTCGTTGCCCGTACAGCCGACCGCGCCGCGGGAGAACGCCCCCGGATCGGGGCTGTACTCCTGGGCGAACGGCTCGGCCAGCAGGTCGTCGACGTTTTCGTCGGGGATGTGGGTGATGAGGAAGTTCTGGTCGGTCGCGAGGCGGACGGAGGCGTCCTCGGTCCCGTACTTCTCGGCGGCGCGGGCCGCCGCGGCGAACTCGTCGCCGCCCATGCGGCCGGCGATCACGTTGAAGCCGACGTAGTTGAGGCCGTCCTGTTTCTGCTCGTGGACGCCGACGTGGTCGCTCTGGTAGCCGACGGTCAGGTTCTGGCCGCCGGTCGGCAGGTCGATCGTACAGCGGTCGCGGACGGCCTCCTCGAACTTCTCGGCCCCCATCTGCTCGACGAGATACCGCATGCGACAGACACCGCGGTTGTTCCGGTCGCCCAGTTCCTTGAACGTCTGGGCGACGGCGCGGCAGAATTCGACGGCGTCCTCGGGCTTGATGAAGACGTCCAGTTCCGATCCCATCCGCGGGCCGTCGGAGAGGCCGCCACCGACGCGGGCGTGGAAGCCGTAGAGGGACTCGCCACCGTCGGACGAGTCCGACGAGCCTCCGGCTTCGCCGGAGACGCCGATCTCCTTTTTCGCGGGGACGAGCCCGACGTCGTTGATCTGGGACTGGGCGCAGTCGTGGGCACAGCCCGTGATCGTGATCTTGAACTTCCGGGGGAGGTTGGCGTACTCGCGGTTCTCGGTGAAGAAGTCCGAGACCGCCTCGATGACCGGCTGTGCGTTGAAACACTCGTGATCGTCGAGGCCGGCCGCGGGGCAGCCAAGGACGTTCCGGGCCGAGTCACCGCAGCCCTGGACCGTCGTCAGACCGACCTCGTCGTATCGGTCCCACATCTCGGGGACGTCCTCGACGCGGATCCAGTGTTTCTGGATGTCCTGACGGGTCGTGATGTCGAGGTACGCGTCGCCCCAGAGTTCGTTCTGTTCCTCGCCGCCGTACTCCTCGGGGGCGACCGCGAGGTCGTCGGTGACCTCGCCGATGACCTCGGCCTGTTCCGGCGTGAGCTTCCCGCCGGGGACCTTCGTCCGGATCATGAAGTAGCCCTCCTGCTTCTGGGCGTACATGCCGGCCCACTTCAGACGCTCCCACTCGCCGCCGCCGGCGCGCGCTTCGATCTCCTCGAAGGAGAGTTCCTCGTCGGCGTAGTCGTAGACGTCGTCGATGACGTCGAGGGGATGTTTCTCCTGTTTGTGCTGCTCGACCGTGTTCATCGGGACCACCGCCGGTCGGCAGCCGCTCGAGCGGTCGGACTATCTTCAAGGACCATTGTTTAGCGGGTAATGCAACCCCGTTCGTATACACCCCCGCAACTCGGCGAATCATGACGTGGGTCGTTCCCACCAGTAAATATTGCCCCGACGTGGTGCCACCGACGAGGGGGGCGGATGGAAATCGTCGGCAAGACACCGGCACGGGCGGGAACGAGGCGACACCGGGACGCCACGCGTCGTCGGTAGCGGTAATTGATTCCGGTACCGTACCCGACGGCGACGCCGGATTCGGAGCAGGGACGGTTAGTCGAAACAGGCGACGAGTTCGCCCTGGGTTCGTGGATCGGGCTCGAAGCGCAACTCCTCGGCGAGTCCGTGGTACCGGGATCGAAGGACGACGTTCTCGTCGACGTAATAGACGGCGCGGATGTCCCACCTGTCACGCGAGTCGACGCTCGAGCGGCCGGTCCCGGTCGTCAGGTCGTATCGGATCGCGACCATGACCGCGTCCGGGTTCGTCGCCGACCCGACGGCAGCCACACGGCCGTCCGTTCGGCGGAGGTCGACGGTCCGCGCTTCGGCACCGTACTGGCCGAGAAACGCGTTGTGTCGATACGCCCGCTCGAACGTCGTGACGTACTCGACCATGGTATCGTCCAGCGACGACGGCGACGACGGATACGTCCGCGGCTCGAGCGGGGCGTCGTCCGGCGGATCGGGATCGGGACGGTTGACGTCGTCACACTCGAACCAATCGGCCGGGACGGTTCCGGAGTCCAGCGGCGGGCCGGTCGGCCCGTCCGACGCGTACTCGAAACCGCCCGTCGTGACCGCGACGGTCGTGACGACCGACGCGAGGAACCCGCGGCGAGGTCGGAGGCGGTTCATACGCTAACGTCTCAAACTAACAATAAGTATCTTCTGAAAGAACGATCGATCCACTGGTACGGTCGGGTCTCCGACCCCTCGAGCAGTCGATCGAGGTCCCGTGCCAGCGTCGGACCGACGGTCCGACGAGGCTCACCGCCGTTGGGGTCTCGTTACCCGCCGTGAGATCGGGAGAATCGTCGTTCAAGCCTTCGACTCCGCGGACGATCTTTCGAGAATCCAGCGGCGACGAATGGGCGTTACGCCTCGTCCTCGAGCAGCCGGTCGAGCATCTCGTCGGGATCGAACCGCTCCAAGTCGTCGTATCCCTGCCCGACGCCGAGGAACAGGATCGGCTTCCCGGAGACGTGAGCGATCGAAATCGCCGCGCCAACGTCGGACCTCCGGTCCGACGAGGATCGCCTCGCTTCGCTCGGCTCACCGCCGTTGGAGTCGGCGTCGGCCGACATGAAATCGACGCAATCGCTGTTCAGTCCTTGAATCCTCGGGTAACCGATTTCGAGGGTCCAGCGGCAAAGAAAGCATGGATCGACGTTACTCCTCGTCTTCGAGCAGCCGATCGAGCATCTCGTCGGGATCGAACCGCTCCAGGTCGTCGTACCCCTGCCCGACGCCGAGGAACAGAATCGGCTTCCCGGTGACGTGGGCGATCGAGATCGCCGCGCCGCCGTTGGAGTCGGCGTCGGCCTTCGTCAGGATCGCGCCGTCGATCTCGGCGGCGTCGTTGAACTCCCGAGCGCGGTTGACCGCGTCCTGTCCTGCCACCGCCTCGTCGACGAACAGCGTCATGTCCGGGCCGACGACGCGGTCGATCTTCTCGAGTTGATCCATCAGCCCCTCGTCGGTGTGGAGCCGGCCGGCGGTATCGCCCAGCACGACATCGACATCGTTGGCCTCGGCGTACTCGACGGCGTCGTACAACACCGCAGCGGGATCGCCGCCCTGTTCGTGACTGATGAGTTTCGTCTCGAGCGCGTCGGCGTGTTCCTGGATCTGCTCGTTGGCACCGGCGCGGTAGGTGTCGCCGTTGGCCATCACTGTCGAGTAGCCCCGCTCCTCAAAGTAGCGGCTCAGTTTGGCGATCGAGGTCGTCTTCCCGACGCCGTTGACGCCGGTGAAGACGATGGTGACCGGCTTGTCGGCCTCGGCGATGCGCTCGTCGAAGTCGAACTGACCGACGCTGATCACGTCGTAGATCGCGTTGTGTAGCGCGTCCTCGACGACCTCGCCGGTCGAGGTCGTAAAGGTCCGGGTCTCCCCGATCAGTTCGTCGCGGATGTTGTCGAGGATCTCCTCGGCGACGCCCATCTCGACGTCGCTGGAAAGCAGCGCCATCTCGAGTTCGTGCAGCGGCCCCTCGAGGTCCTCTTCCTCGATGACGAACTTCCCCTTGACGAGGGACTTGGCCTTCGCGCCGAAGCCGGTTCCGCCGTTGTCGGCGGTCGCATCGTCCTCGTCGGCGTCGGCCTCATCCGTGGTCTCGTCGGCGTCCCCGGCGACTGGCCCCTCGTCGACCGCCGTTTCGGCGGCCGGGTCGTCGACCGTCGCCGTCTCTGCCGCCGCCTCGTCCGGCGTCGCGGCGTCGACCGGCTCGTCGTCGGAGCCGGTTTCGTCGGCATCGGATTCGTCGTCGGACGACCCCGAAAAGAGCGAGCGGGCTCTGGCACCGAGCCCGGTCCGACCGCCGTCGTCTTCGTCGTCCGCCGCGGCCTCGTCGTCTTCGTCGACGGCCGGCCCCTCGTCCGAGACCGGTTCGTCCGGGGCCGAACCGGCGTCGTCGGCCTCGAGATCGGGGCCGGTCGCTGGTTCCTGCCCCGCGGATTCGGCCGCGTCCGCGGTGGCGGTCTCGGTCGTCGGCTCCGTTCCCGACTCGGAAGTGACCGACGCGTCCGGTTCGACCGCGGCGGCCGCCGTCTCGGCGTCGGCGGTAGTATCGGTGGCTTCCGCGTCCGCCGACCTCGCCGGTTCCGCGTCGGCCGACTCCGTCGGTTCGGTATCGGCGTCGCCGTCGGCGAGTTCGTCCGCTTCGAGGTCTTCCTCGTCGACCTCCTCGACGTTCTCCTCGGCGGCTTCTTCGGCGTCGTCGCGGAAGCTTCCGAGCTTGTCCTTCAGGTTATCGAACATGGCTGGCGATGAAAGTATCTACGCCGCGTTACTCGTCGGGCTGGCCCTGGCCCATTCCCTGCATCTGCTGTTGCATCGCCTGCTGCTGGAGCTGCTGGGCCTGCTGCTCGAGTTCGTCGCTCTCGGTCTCGAGTTCCGAGATCTCCTCGTTGAGTTCGTCGATCTGGTCGTCGAGGTGATCCTTCTTGTTCTCGAGGGCGTCGACGGCGTCGCCCTCCTCGAACTCCGCGGCGTAGTCGGCGCCGAGGTCGACGATGACCTCGTCGATGTTTTCGATCGTCGTTCGCAGGTAGGCACCGCCGCCAAGCGGCATCTGGACCGTCGAGCCGGTCTCGAGGGTCTCGATCGCTTCGATGGCCTCGTCGACCTCGGTCTGTTCCTGTCGCAGGGCTTCGACGTTCGCCTGCAGACCTTCGATCTGTTCTTCGATCTCCTGAAGCTCCTGGGACAGCTGCTGGAGTTGCTGCTGACCCATTATTGGGATACCTCCTCGAGTTCGATCTCGGTACGTTTGAGCCCGTGCTGGCTTCCGAGCTGCGTGTAGGCGTATTCGCGAGCGACGTTCTCGTTCTCGGCGTCGATGGTCGTCTCGAACTCCGCGAACCCGTCGCGGTTCTTGAACCGACCACTGACCGTAAATTGACTCATGCCTATCCCTCCGGCAGGCAGTCGGAAGAATCTTCCCTTCCCATTCGACGGCCGCCGACCGACGCGAGGTGCCGGAGCGAGGGTCTCTCCCCGACGTTCCCCACGAGCGAAGGGTCAAGCGTTTTCCGACGGGCGATCGAACCCGGCCGCATGAGCGAACTCGATCCCGACGAGTTGTTGCCCAGCGAGCGAATGCGAGAGCAGGCCCTCGAGGGCGCGGTCACCCAGATCCATCGCGGCCAGCAGTATGCCGACGAAGGAGACACGTTCGTGATCGACGACACGACCTTCGAGGTGACTGCGGTTCGGGAGCGGACGCTCGGGGACCTGACCGACGAGGACGCCCGAGCCGAAGGGATGGACGACCTCGAGGGGTATCGACGCATGCTCGATCACGCTCACGAGAACTTCGAGTGGGACGACGACAGCGACGTCGTCCGCCATCGGTTCGAACGGCAGTAGGCCTCAGTCCTCGAGTCGCCGAAGCGGCCGTTGTCCGTCGTTCGCGACCGCACCGACCGGCGCGTTCGGGCGAGAGCGAGCGGGCGCGGTCGCCGACGGCGACCGATACGCCGCGAGCAGCCCCCACATGAGCCCGGTTGCGAGGAGGCCGACCGCGGCCAGCGACATGCCCATCGTCGCGAACGTGATCGCGTAGACGCCGCCCAACGCCATCTTGGGGAGACTCGTCGCGAGGGGGATCCGCGCGTTTACGTCCCGAAGCGCGGGCGCGAGAACGACCACCGAGAGCAGACTACCGGCCATGAAAAGCAAATCCTGCCAGACCATACAGAGGGTACTCGCCACCGAGTAAATATAGACATCGGTCGGGAACGGTCTCGAGAAGACGAAATACCGGCGTCAAGCGGCGTCGATCGCGGCCGCTCGAGAAGACGTGAGAATCGAAATCGGGGGGACTGACCGTCAGTCGAGATAGCCCAGCGCGTCCTCGATCCGGCCGAGTTCGGGGCCGGTCGTGTCCTCGCCGACGACGTAGCCGGCCTCGTTGGCGATCAGGCCGGAGCCGACCAACGGCGCGCCGTAGTTGACCGTGCCGACGTCGGCCCGAACGTCCAGGGCCTCCTCGAGCGCGTCGAGTTCCTCGTCGGTAGCTTTCGGGTGACAGAGGACGCCGGTGTTGGTCGCCACCGCGGCGGTGCCGACGGTCCGGACCCCGGCGAGGTCGCCGCGCTCGACGGGGACCTCGAGGGTGTCTTCGACGATCCCGATCGCCTCGCGGGGCAGATCCGGATGGACGTAGGCCCCGTAATCGTTCGCGAGGACGACGTTGCCGGCGGCATTGATACTGCCGGGCAGTTCGGCGACGGGCACGTCGATCTCGTCCGCGAGGGTCTCGAGTTCGTACTCGAGGACCCGGGAGCTGACGAGCAGGCCGTTCTCGTTACCCGTCGCTAGGGCACCGACCGTCGAGGAGCCGCCGACGGTCGTGGGAACGACGGGGACCTCGAGTTCGTCGGACAGATCGGCGACGACGTCGTCGTCGACATCGTGGCGAACGAGTACGCACGAGTCGGTCGCGCGGGCGAAGACGCCGACGTAGGCCGACCCGGCGAAGGCGAGGCGTTGCAAGTTTAGTCGGCGACCTCGGCTTCGACGACCGCTTCGCCCTCTTCGTCGAAGCGGGCCGCGCGGACGCGAAGCTTTCGCGGCGGGTTCGAGCGCCCGTTCGACCAGACTTCCTCGTTGATCGAGGGGTCCAGTCGGATGGCGTCTTCCTCGACCGCGAAGTGTTTCGCGAGGTGTTCGCGGACCAGTCGCATTGCGTAGTCGGCGGCCTCGTGGTTCGCGCCCTTCTTGACGTCTCGCAGGGGAACGGTGACGACGCGTTCCTCGAAATCACTTGCACTCATCGTTACTCGTCAGTGTCGTTGCGCCGCCAGTTGCGTCGCTTGGGGTTGCGCTGGACTTCCATGTCCGTCTTCATCATGACCCAGGCCGGCACGCGGCTGTTCTGGTTCTCGAGTTTGGCAAGTCGCTTCTTCTTGCCCTTCGATTTCTTACCCATAGTAGCCGGACGTAGCCCGCGGTGGCTTAAAATCTTGTCCATCTGGTGGGGCCGGCCGGTCGGCCCTCGAACGGGCACGAGACCGCGCGAACACGTCCCGAAGACGGGGTTCGGTTCTCGAACCGCCGCCCGAGAACGGGCGTCACGTACGGCGTGGCCGGTCCGTCCCCGACGGTCACTCGAGCGGGAACGACGCCACGGTCGAATAGACCGGCCCCTCGTCGGTGAGGGTACTCTCGGTGAGTCGGACCTCGTCGACGCGGGCCTCGCCGATCGCCGGCTCGCGCTCCTCAACGAGTTCTTGGACCAGTTCCTTCCCGCCGGCGTGCGTCATCCGGGCGAGCGTGACGTGTGGCGTAAAGTCGTGGTCGTCGGGATCGAACCCCATCGCCGTCGTTCGATCCTCGATGGCCTCGTGCAGCCGGGTCAGCTCCTCGCCGCCGTCCGCGACGCCCAGCCAGACGACGCTGATGTACTCGAGGCTCGGGAAGACACCCAGCCCGCCGTAGCGAACCGTGAAGGGGTCGACGGCGGCGTCGGCAACCGCCGCCCCGAGTGCCCGCTCGAGGGCCGGCAGTCGGTCCTCGTCCACGTCACCGAGGAACTTCATCGTGACGTGGGCCTGTGTCGGGTCGGTGAACTCGAGGCCGCTCGCGTCCGCGAACTCGTCTTGGAGATCGGCGACCGGCTCAGCGAGGTCGTTGGGGAGGTCGACGCTGGCGAACAGTCGCATACGCGGAGCCTCGTCGGCGGGCCACTCAAGCGTGACGGGTACCCGAACCGGCGGCGTCCGCCCCGGGCAGTTCGTAGTTAGGGGGTCGCGTTATGACGGCTGGGACCCCAGAGAGGGTAATGACCGACGTAGCCGTCCTCGGCGGCGGGATCGGCGGCCTCACCGCGGCCCACGAACTCGCCGAGCGGGGACTCGAGGTGACCGTCTTCGAGGCCAACGATCGCTTCGGCGGCAAAGCGCGCTCGATGCCGATCACGGACGAGCCGGACGCGTTACACGGCGAACACGGCTTCCGGTTCTTCCCGGCGTTCTACCGGCACGTCATCGAGACGATGGAGCGGATCCCCGACGGCGACGGGGTCGTCGCGGACAACCTCGTCGAGACCGAAGCGACCCTGATCGCGAGTACCGACGGTCAGGAACGGACCGCCGAGACGAAGACGCCCGACTCGGTCCGTGGCTGGCTCGCGGCGCTGCGCCCGGCCTTCGCCGAGGACCTGCCCCGTGAGGACGTTCGATACCTCCTCGAGCGACTGCTCTACCTGCTGACGGCCTGTCAGCAGCGACGCGAGGAGGAACTCGACGACGTCTCGTGGTGGGAGTTCATCGACGCGGAGAACCGCTCGCCGGAGTTCCGGGACCGACTCGCCTACGCCACGCAGGCGCTGGTCGCGCTCCGACCGCAGGTCGGCAGCGCCCGGACCGTCGGGACGATCTACCTGCAGCTGCTGTTCGGCCAGCTCGACCCGACCGCGCCGACCGAGCGGATCCTGAACGCACCGACCAACGAGGCCTGGATCGACCCCTGGGTCCGCCACCTCGAGTCGCTGGGCGTCGATTTCCGGCCGGAGACGCCCGTTCGAGCCCTCGAGTTCGACGGCCACCGGGTCACGGGCGCCACGCTGGCGGGCGGTGAGACGGTCGCGGCCGACGACTACGTACTGGCGGTGCCGGTCGAGGTCGCTCCCGAGTTCGTCACGCCCCAACTGCGCCGGGCCGCACCGGAGCTGGGGCGGATCGAACGCCTCGAGACGGCCTGGATGAACGGGATCCAGTTCTACCTCTCGACGGACATCGAGCTGACGCGGGGGCATCAGGTCTACGCGGACGCCCCGTGGGCGCTGACCTCGATCTCACAGCGGCAGTTCTGGACCGACTACGACCTCGAGGGGCGCGGTCCCGACGGGGTCGAGGGCGTCCTGTCGGTGATCGCCTCCGACTGGGACACGCCGGGAATCGTCCACCAGAAGCCGGCCCGGGAGTGTACCCGCGAGGAGATCGCCGAGGAGATCTGGGCGCAGCTGAAAGCGCATCTGAACGGTCCCAACGAGCGACTGCGGGACGACCATCTCGTCGACTGGTTCCTCGATCCGTCGATCGTCGAGAGCGTTGCGTCGGAGACGCAACGCGCGGACGGCGGCGTCGAGAACCGCTCGCCGCTCCTCATCAACACCGTCGGCTCGCTCCGGAACCGGCCGCCGGCCGACGTCGGCGTCCGAAACCTCGCGCTGGCCAGCGACTACGTGCGGACGAACTCGGATCTGGCCTCGATGGAGTCGGCCAACGAGGCCGGCCGACGGGCGGCAAACGCCGTCCTCGACCGACGCGGTGCCCGCTGCTCGCGGGCGCGGATCTGGGACCTCAAGGAGCCCGGCGTGTTCGAACCGTTCAAGCGCCAGGACCGGGTCCGGTACCGGCTCGGGCTCCCCCATCCGGCCGCGGTGACCCAGTCGCTGCGGGGCGTGACCAGACGGCTCGGCGAGCGGATCTGACGCCCGAGCCCCGCCGCTACCCGGGTCGCAGCCCTTAACAGTCGCCGTCGCCAATTCCTGTTAATGACTGACCGAGACGACGATCGCGACCATCAGTTCTCCGAGGGCGAGGGCTTCGGCGATCCCTACGAGGAGTTCGATCTGGATCCGCCGGAACTCGGCGTCGACCCCTCGAAGGTCGATCCCGTCGACTCCCGCGTCGTCACCGACACGCTGGACAAACACAACATCGATTCGGACGAGGTCGACGCCACCGAACTGCTCGACGTCGGCCTGAACTACATGCAGATCAACCGTTACGAGCAGGCCACCGAGGCCTTCGAGCGGACCGCCCGCTACGCCGAGGACGACCGTCTCGAGCAGGAGGCCTGGGTCAACAAGGGCGTCGCCCACGCCGAACTCGAGGAGTACGACGAGGCGATCGGGGCCCACCGCGAGGCGCTGCGGATCGACGACGAGAGCGAACACGCCGCCACCGCCGAGACGAACCTCGCCTACGCGCTCTGGGAGTTCGGCGAGACCACCGAGGCGCTCGAACACGCCGAACGCGCCATCGAGATCGACGAGCGCTTCGCCGCCGGCTGGTTCAACCGCGCGTTCTTCCTCTCGGAGCGCGGCCTCTCCGAGGAGGCGCTCCACTGCATCGACAACGCGATCCGGCTGGGCCTGCGCAACGCGAAGGTCTTAGAGGAGAAGGCCGAGATCCTCGAGGAACTCGGCGAGTTCGATCAGGCCGAGGAGATCGCCGAGGAGGCGAACGAGATGCGCGAGCGGGCCGAACAGGAGATGATGGACGACCGCAAGGAGACTCTCGGCGGGGGCCAGGGCGGCCCCGGCGGGGCCGGCGGCATGGGTGCCGGACCGGGCGCCGGCGGCCAGCCCGGACTGGGAACCGGCCGGCAGTCCCGTCCCCAGCAGGGCGACATCGGGCTCGAGGACCTGGGCCTGGGCGACCTCGACACCGGCGACGAGGACGAGGACCGCGAGTGGGAACTCGAGTGATCGGATGATCGTCAACGAGCGCGACACTCAGGAGGGGCTGCTGGTTTCGGTCTGCGACGAGGACGTGCTGGGCGAGACCTTCGAGGAGGGCGACCTCTCGCTAACCGTCACCGAGGAGTTCTACGGCGGCGACGTCGTTGAGGAAGCCGCGGTCGTCGAGAGCCTCGCGCAGGCCGACGTGGCCAATATCGTCGGCACCCGCGCCGTCGAACTCGCCGTCGAGGAGGGCTTTATTGACGAGGCGAACGTCCTCGAGGTGGGGGCGACGCTGCACGCGCAGTTGCTGCGGATGCAGTAGGGCGGTCCGGTCGGGCGTCAGCGGGGACCGCTACGATCGGAGCGACACGAGCGTCATCGAGGGTTCTATGGCGGATTCGTCCGGAGAGCCGTCGGCTCGAGCGTTCAGAGATCGGTTCGCTTGAACCGGTAGTAGCCGATCGCGACGGGCACAGCCAGCCAGGCCAGCATGACGACGACGCCGAACCAGTCCTGCAGATAGAACGGTGCGTCGCCGGGGAACCGCTCGGCAGGGGTCATCTGATAGGCCTCCGGCGACTGCAGGCCGTACTGGAACTGGAAGGGATAGATCGTCCCCTCGACGACGCTGCTGGCCAAGTTGGTGTACGCGAAGATGGGGTTGAACTGCTCGAGGAGGAGATACCACGTCTCGGCCTCGATCGGCGGCCCCTCGTCGTAGAGGAGGTAGTACGGCCCGGCAGTGAGCAGTTCCCAGAGCGCGACGAACACCATGTAGCACCCGACGACGACGGCCATCGACTTGCCCCGCGAGGAGACGGCCGCGGAGACGCCGACGGCCAGCCCGACGAAGGTCGTCCCGAACAGCAGGGAGACGGCGGCGAAACCCAGCCAGTCGACGAACGGCACCGAGCGGAAGAAGACGGCACCGAGGACGAGCGAGGCGAGGAACGCGAGGCCGACCGCTACCCCGACGACCGCCGTGCGGCCCAGTAGCTTGCCGAACACGACGTCGGTCCGGTTCGGTGGCAGGCCGAGCAGGAGCTTGATACTGCCCGATCGACGCTCGCCGACGACGGCCATGTAGCCGGCGATCAGCGCGGCGACCGGAATGATCACCTGCAGCGGGAGCCCGAGGAAGTTCAGCACCTCGGCCGCGGTTACGTCGTCGACCGTGTACCAGATCGCGGTGTAGCCGATCACGACCAGCCCGACGAGCAGCCCGATCAGCGACCAGAGGAGCTTCGACCGGCCGGCGTCGTCGAACTCCTTGCGGGCGACGGTCGGAATGTGCGAGGTCATCGGGTCACCTCCGGTTCGACCGCGGTCGCGTCCGCCTCGGCCGCCCCCGTTATCCCCCCGTTCTCGGCCGCGTCGCCGTTCGTCAGGGCGGTAAACAGCGACTCGAGGGAGACCTCCTCGATCCGCACGTCCGCGATCGACGCGCCCGCGTCGGCGACGGCGGTCACGACGTCGGCCTTCGCGGGCGGCTCGGTGACCGTACACTCGAGGGTACGCCCGGACGCGGTGACGTCGGTGATCCCGGCCAGGTCGCGGACGAGATCGCGGGCGTCGGCCCCGCTCCGATCGGCCAGGGTCAGCGTCATCGTCGCGCCCCCGCCGATCTCCTCGCGCAGCCCCGCGATCGTATCGACGGCGACGAGTTCGCCTTCGTTCAACACGCCGACGCGGTCACAGACCGCCTCGACGTGTTCGAGGATGTGACTCGAGAAGAAGACGGTCGTCCCGCGCTCGGCCTCGCGACGGACGAGGTCCTGCATCTCGCGGATGCCGTGGGGATCGAGCCCGGTCGAGGGCTCGTCCATGATCAGCAGGTCGGGGTCGCCGACCAGCGCCATGCCGGTCGCGAGCCGCTGGCGCATCCCCTTCGAGTAGTCGCCGGCCGGCCGCTCGGCGTCCGCGGGATCGAGCCCGACCCGCTCGAGGAGGTCGTCGGGATCGTCGTCGGCCCCTTTCGTCTTGGCGGCGAACTCGATGTGGCGGCGGCCGGACAGCCGGGGGTAGACGTCGAACCCCTCGGGGAGGACGCCGACGCGGGGGCTGATCGCGTCGGCCTCGGCCTGTGCGTCGTAGCCGAGTACCGTCGCCGACCCCGCGGTCGGCCGCGCGAAGTCGAGCAACATGTTGATCGTCGTCGACTTCCCCGCCCCGTTGGGGCCGAGGAAGCCGAACACCTCGCCGTCGTCGACGGTCAGATCCAGATCGTCGACGGCGGTGAGATCGCCGTACTCCTTGGTCAGACCGGTCGTTTCGATGGCAACCATCTCGAGCGGGGCTACAGCGGGCACGTGTATAGGGCTGGAACCACGGTTTCACGGTCGGAAACTGTGGGGTCTTTTATATCATCCTGTCATACGAACGATCGAATGACCGACGATGAGGACCAAGAAGTACTCGCCTTACTCGACGACGAGTACGCGCGTCGCATCCTCATCGCGGCCAGCGAGGAACCGATGTCCGTCGACCGCCTCACCGAACGCTGCGACGCTTCGCCGCCGACGATCTACCGGCGGATCGAGCGGCTCGCGGACCAGGGGTTCCTCGACGAGTATCAGGAACTCGATCCCGATGGACACCACTACAAGACCTACAGCACGCGACTCGAGCGCGTGGCGATCGAGATCGCCGAGGGCTCGATGGAGATGGACGTGTACCGCCGCGACGAGGATCCCGCCGACCGGTTCACCAGACTGTTCGAAGACCTGTGAGCGTCATGTTCGGACCACTACTACAAACGGTCGAAAGCGAAGGCGGGACGACGGCGATCGCCGTCGCCGTCTTCCTCGGGCAGGCGACGGCGTTCGTGGTCGCGTGCTGGATCGCAAAGCGGTCCTACGACGGCTACCGGGACGTCCGCCGGAAGCCCCTGCTGTGGCTCGCTCTCGGGAT
This sequence comes from Natrinema thermotolerans, assembly GCF_031165565.1. NCBI lineage: Archaea > Methanobacteriati > Methanobacteriota > Halobacteria > Halobacteriales > Natrialbaceae > Natrinema > Natrinema thermotolerans. The sequence goes on from NZ_CP101873.1 coordinate 1,857,117, forward strand.
CACGCTGCTGGCCGCGGTGCCGACGGTCCTTCGGTTCCTGTTACCGACGGTACTCGGTGCGTCGTCGGTGACGACGTCCGTCCTCGCGACGAGCAGCGAGATTGCGGGCCTGGTCGCGATCCTCTATACCGTCTACGGGCGGCCGTGACCGATAGCGGCCGACCCGCTCGAGCGAGCGCGAGGTGGGGCCGATGACCGGGCCCGGGCTCGCGACGGCCGCGCTCGAGACGACCGTCTTCGGGCTCGACGAGGCGACGACGATCTTCCTGACGGGGCTGACAAGCGCCGCGCTCGGAACGGTCGTGGCGTGGACGGCCTATCGGGGGTACGCGCGAAACGACAGTCGGCCGATGCTGTTTCTGGCCGTCGGCATCGCCCTCCTCACGGTCGTACCGTTCGTCTCGTCGTACGCGGTCGACTGGGGCACCGACGCGACCGATGCGACGGTGTTGCTGGTCGTCACCGTCTCGCACCTGCTCGGACTGCTCGCGATCGTTCGCTCGTTCAGGAGGCCCGATTCGACATGACATCCACACCCATGACTTCAGCACGTACGACAGTCGGAACCGTATTCGACCGCGTCCGCGCCTGGAGCCGCTGGTTCTTCGGCGTCGTCGCCCGCAAGCGGACCTACGCCAACATCGCGTACCTGCTGCTGTCGTTCCCGCTCGGGATCGGCTACTTCACCGTCCTCGTGACCGGCGCGGCGATCCCGATCGGGCTCGGGTTCGCGGTCGTCGATATGGCCATGACGGAGCCGATCGCGTTGCTTATCGCCGGGATTCCGCTCTCGTTGGTCCTGGTGTGTATCGGCGGCCCGCTCGTGGCCGGCGTCCTGTTCGCGTCGATCGAACTGACCGCCCTCGAGCGGCTGCTGGCGACGCGGTTGCTCGGTGCGGACGTCCGAACCGGCGAGCCGGCCGACAGCATCCGTGAGCGGGCCCGCCGGCTCGTCTTCGATCGAGGGACGTGGAAGGGAGTCGGCTACCTGTTCAGCAAGTTCGTGTTCGGACTCTGCTCGTTTATCGCGGTCATCATGGGGTTTGCGTTCACGTACGTCCTCGTCGCCGCACCGCTTCACTACCGGAACCAGCTGGTCGGGATCCACATCGGCGACCCGATCGAGATCGTCCCCGAACTCACCTACCAGCACGAGGACTGGGCCATCGACCTGACCTCGCCGATTCCGCTGTCGATCACCGACGGCGAACTGGTGTCGGTGTACGTCGACGCGCTGCCGTCGGCGCTCGTCGTCTCGGCCGTCGGCGTCCTCGTCGGGCTAGTCGTCCTCCACCTGCTCAACGCCGTCGCGTGGCTGTTTGCCCGGTACACGGAACTGGTGTTGGACGGCACCCAGCCGTCGGTCTTCAGCGAACCGCCGACGGAGTGAACCACGCGGCCACCGTGGCTCGCCGTCTCCGGTCCCGCATCCGTCGGTCCGCAGCCGGGCTCGTCACTCGCGCCGTCGGCGTCCCAAAATCGTTTGGAGGTAGCCGTATCCCCGTGGCGCTCCACGTACCCACTGCGGCAGGGCACCCACCAGATCCGACCCCACTCCCCCCCTGCCGTCACCTCCCGAACCCCGCCTCACCCCACCCCCTTCCTCCCCACCCACCGTCCGTTTCGCCCACGCGTCCGAAGCCGACCGGCCGGCGATCGCGGCCCCGAACCGACGCGGCCGATTCGACGCGATTCCGGAACGTCGGCCACCGCTGGACCGAAGGAGTGTTTTGCGTGCGGTCCCTGCTAGTCGCCAATGAGTCAACAGAACCTCGAGGCGCTCGACGTCGGGGCGATCCGGGAGGAATATCCCATCCTCCAGCGGGAGTTCAGTGGCGAGCAACTCGTCTACCTCGACAACGCGGCGACGACCCAGACGCCGGACCCGGTCGTCGACGCGATGAGCGACTACTACCGCGAGTACAACGCCAACGTTCACCGCGGCATCCACCACCTCAGCCAGGAGGCCTCGATCGCCTACGAGGAGGCCCACGACCGCGTCGCCGAGTTCATCGGGGCCAGCGGCGGCCGCGAGGAGATCGTCTTCACGAAGAACACGACCGAAGCCGAGAACCTCGTCGCCTACTCGTGGGGACTGAACGAACTCGGCCCCGGCGACGAGATCGTGCTGACCGAGATGGAACACCACGCCTCGCTGGTCACGTGGCAACAGATCGGCAAGCGCACCGGGGCCGAGGTGAAGTATATCCGGATCGACGAGGACGGCCGCCTCGACATGGACCACGCGAGCGAGATCATCACCGACGACACCGCGATGGTCTCGGCGGTCCACGTCTCGAACACGCTCGGCACCGTCAACCCCGTGTCCGACCTGGTCGACATCGCCCACGACCACGACGCGCTGGCCTTCATCGACGGCGCACAGGCCGTCCCCAACCGCCCCGTCGACGTCGCGGCGATCGACGCCGACTTCTACGCCTTCTCCGGTCACAAGATGGCCGGCCCCACCGGCATCGGCGCGCTCTACGGCAAGAAATCGATCCTCGAGGACATGCAACCCTACCTCTACGGCGGCGGCATGATCCGCAAGGTCACCTTCGAGGACTCCACCTGGGACGACCTCCCCTGGAAATTCGAACCCGGCACGCCACAGATCGCGGAAGCCGTCGGGCTCGTGGCCGCCATCGACTACCTCGAGGAGATCGGCATGGAACGCATCGAGGCCCACGAGGAGGAACTGGCCCGCTACGCCTACGAACAGCTCGACGCCGAGCCCGGCATCGAGATCTACGGTCCCGAACCCGGCCCCGAACGCGGCGGCCTCGTTGGGTTCAACTTGGAGAGCGTCCACGCCCACGACCTGGCCTCGATCATGAACGACCACGCGGTCGCGATCCGCGCCGGCGATCACTGTACCCAGCCGCTACACGACAAGCTCGGGGTGGCCGCGTCGGCTCGCGCCTCGTTCTACATCTACAACACGAAAGCGGAGATCGACAAGCTGGTCGCGGCGATCGACGACGCCCGGCAGCTGTTCGCATAACTACCGTTCGTCGACGCCTGGGGAGTGTTTCAGTGGATTTTGGAAAGCGTAGTTCTCCGCTCGCGCGGGTGGCGACGGCTCCCCCCGTCGACCGTCAGTGACCGACCAGTACTGCGACGGCACGGACGAACGATCGACTCGAGCCGAGCCGAATCGCGACCGGTCGGGAACGAACACTGTTCAACGCGAGTGACACGGACGTTTTACCCGCTCGCTCGCTACGTAACGGCGATGGCCACGGACGACGAGGGCACGGACGATCCGATCGATATCCTGCTGGTCGAGCCCAACCCCGGCGACAGCCGGCTCTTCGAGGAGCAGTTCACGGATGCGAAGTTGCTCAACACCATCCACACCGTCTCCGACGGCGACGAGGCCCTCGCGTTTCTCCACCAGCGTGGCGAGTTCGCCGAGGATCCCCGACCCGACATCGTCCTGCTCGAGCCACAACTGCCCGGCAAGAGCGGGATCGAAGTCCTCTCGGAACTAAAGAACGACCCCGTGTTGAACGAGATCCCGGTCGTCGTCCTCACGAGTTCCGATGCGGGCGAGCAGGTCGTCCGGTCCCACGGCCTCGAGGCCGACACCTACCTGCAAAAGCCCGTCGAACCAGAGGACTTCGTCGAGTTCGTCCGGTCCGTCGAGGACTTCTGGTTCGCGATCGTCCAGAAGTCCGCCGAGTGACCGCCGCGAGGACGGCGCGTTTATTTTCCGGCCGGCGAAAGGCGGGGACGATGCTCGAGGCAGTTCGCGACCGTGCCCGCACCTATTTCGACGACGCGTCACCGGCCCACGACTGGCACCACGTCCAGCGGGTCGAGCGGTTGGCCGAGACGCTGTGCGAGCGCCACTCCGACGCCGTCGACGATCGGGTGGTCCGCCTCGCCGTCTACTGTCACGATGTCGGCCGGACGAAGGAAGACCGCGGCGAGATCGACGACCACGCGCAGTGGGGCGCGCGGGAAGCCGAGGGGATCCTGCGCGAGTGCGGGGCCGGCACGGCGACGATCGAGCGAGTCCAACACTGTATTCGGGCTCACCGCTACTCGAACGACCTCGAGCCCGCGACGCTCGAGGCGAAACTCGTCGCCGACGCGGACAACCTCGACGCGCTCGGTGCGGTCGGCATCGCCCGCGTGTTCGCCTACGGTGGCGAGATCGGCGATCCGATCCACGATCCGGCCCAGCCGATCGCGGAAGACGACACCGACGCCGGCGCGACACAGTACAACCACTTCCACAAGAAGATCCTCGACCTGCCGGCGCGGATGTACACCGACGTTGGCCGGGACCTCGCTGCGGACCGCGTCGGGTTCGTTCGCGAGTACCTCGAGCGGTTCGATAGCGAGGTCGTCGGCGAGCGATAGGGGCCGGTCGCCGACCGGACCCGACGGCCCCGAACCCGTCGGAAACCGACGCGATCGGCCGTTTCGGCCCCGGAACCCTTTTACAACTCACTGGCCTATCCGTAGCCAACGATGGGACTGGGCTCCGATATGTACCGACAGCAGATCCTCGACCACTACAAGAACCCACGCAACTACGGGGAACTCGAGGATCCGACGTACACACACATCGGCGAGAACCCGATGTGTGGCGACGAGATCCGCATGGACATCGACCTCGCTGACGACGGAGAGACGATCGAACGGGTCGCCTTCCAGGGCGACGGCTGTGCGATCAGTCAGGCCTCCGCCAGCATGCTCTCCGGGGAACTCGTCGGCAAGACCCTCGAGGAACTCCAGGAGATGGATCGCGACGACGTGATCGACATGCTCGGGGTCGAGGTCTCGCCCATGCGAGTCAAATGTGCCGTGCTGGCCGAGAAGGTCGCACAGGACGGCGCGGAGATCTACGAGGGCGAACTCGACGTGGAGAAGACGACGACCGAGGACTAGAACCCACCTTTTTACTTCTCGGGTGCGCTCGCTGCGCGAGCGCACCACTCGAAGCAAAAATCTGGACCAAAAAAACACCGGAAGAGCGCAGCTCTTCCGAGCCCTCGTTCACTGCGTTCACGAGGACGGCCGCTCGCTCACTCGGCGCGGCGCTGCGCGCCGCGCTCTCGTTCGCTCGCGGGTGCTATCGGTTTCTCCAGCAGCACGTGAACCGCCGCCTCCCGACTCAGTTCACCGCTGGGGATCGACCTCGGCCAGCGGGTTCGGCACCGTGCCGTGTTCGATCGCGTGGGGCCGCTCGGGGAGGTCGCCGTACCCCACGTCGACGATCCGATTGCGGTTCAGCGTCAGCTTCGGGAACGACGGCTCGAGCAGGTCGAACAGCTCGAACCGCTCCTCGAGGTCAGGGAAGCGGTCGTGGTAGTCCTCGATGGCGGCCCGGACCCGGCCCCAGAACTCGGTTTCGGGGTAATCGTGATGGCGGGCCAGCAGGTCGGCCAGATAGCGGTAGACGCCGACGAACAGCCCATAGACGACGAACAGCCGCAGCTCTTCGGGCGGGACCGACAGCAACACGTCGTCGAGGTCCTCGGGCAGTCCCTGCAGTTCCGCGAGGGGCGCATCGGCGACGTTGACGTCGTCGACGAAGTCCTTGACCGCCAGCCGGGCGGGCCGATCGTCCTCGAGGACGAGGATCGTGTTCTCGCCGTGGGGCGAGAACGCGGTCCCGTACCGGTAGAGGTAGTGCAACAACGGTGGCAACATCGTCTCGAACAGCTCGTCGAGCCACGCCGACAGCGACAGATCGGAGCGCTCGACTAACTTCGAGACCACCGGCTCGCCGTCCTCGACGTGAAGGAGTGCGGCGAGGCTCATCGCTCGCTGATCGTCGTCGATCAGGTCGGTGACGCTCTCGCGCCAGACACAGCCCAGCAGTTCGTTGTACTGGTAGGGCGGTGCCTCGAGCGCGTCGAAGGTGGGGTGATCGAAGTTGACGCCGGCGATCTCCCCGGGCAAGACGAGTTCGCACTCGTCGCGCAGGAACGGGTCCGAATCCCGGACATCCTTGACGTACTCGGTGACCAGCGGCGCAGCCTCGGTGCGCTCGCCGGGGAGGCCGCGCCAGACGAGCGTGTTGACGATCTGCAGCGGGAGCTTCACGTTGTGTTTGGCCGGTTCGTCGGCGTTGACGAAGGTGCGGACCGACTGCATCGGCAGGTACTCGTCCGGGCCGGGACCCAGCGGGACGATGTCGTTGGTCGCGAGTTGGCGGCCGAACAGGGGAACGATCGCGTTCTCCCACTGCCAGTCGTGGACCGGCAGGAACAGGTAGTCGTCCGGGTCGAGCCCGCGGTCCGCGAGGTCGTCCCGAAACCGCCCGTAGTAGTCGCCGAGTTCAGCCTCGAGCAGCGCCTCGTGATCGAGGCCCGAAACGCCCACGAACGTGGCGGCCTCGCGGGAGACGCCACACCACGAGAGCCGGATCGGTTCGGACCGCTCGGGCGCGTAGTCGCGGTAGTCGTCGTACCCCCAGCCGACCCGGCCCTTGTTGAACGTGAGCCACGGGTGGCCGGTCATCTCGCCCTCGATTTCGGCGTAGGGCATATCGAGGACGGAGCGGGCCGTCGCATCGGCGGCGTCAGCGTCGGCCCCGTCGTCGGCGTCGATGTGGGCGTCCGCAAGCAGCGTGTTGGTGTACTCGCGGACGAGATGCCCCGCCGTGATCGAGTCCATCTCGATCGTCGGCTCGAGATCCACGACGAACTGCAGCGGGTCGGCGGCGGGCTCGAACCCGTCGCCGTCGTCGCGCTCGAGCGAGTCGACGCGGACGCTGATCGAGTCCCAGAACCGCTCGACGGCGTCGAAGCGGTACCGGGTCCCGTCGAGGTCGGCCTCGTAGGTCGTCCACTCGCCGTCGGGGTCGGCGACCGGCTCCGGCTCGAGGATGTCCTCGTAGGTGAACTCCCGGACGATCTTCGCGAGGAGTTCGCGGCCGGCGTCGTCCCAGCGGGCCTCGGTCAGCACCGTCTCGAGCGTGTCGGTTCCGTCGAATCCGTACTCCTGGTCCGTGGTGTGTCGTGTGTGTTGCATGATTACTCCGTGTTGAGCGACAGCGACTGGGGCGCGTCGGCACGAACTGACGCGTGGTCGGCGAACTGGTCGACATCGAAGTCCTGGAAGACGGTGTCCCGGTCGACGGGGTAGATCTCGCGCCCGGCGAGCTGTTCGACGATGATGGCGTTCCGGTAACAGCCCAGCCCGAGGTCGGGTGTCCCGACCCCGTGGGCGTGTAGCGGGGCGTTCTGGACGAACACGCGGCCGGCATCGGGGCCGCCGAACGCGCCCTCGAGGCGGTAGTCCTCGGTCACGCGGAACCGGCCCCGGTCGTCGAAGGCGATCCGGTCGGCAATCGGCTCGAGGAAGGTCGGCGTCGGCCGCTGATACCCCGTCCCGAAGATCACGGCGTCGGTCTCGAGGGCGAACGACCGCTCCTGCTGGCGCTGTTCGCAGGCGAGCCAGTAACTGCCCTCGAGGCGCTCGAGGTCCCGGACCGCGGTCGTCGCGAGCATGCCGAACTCGGGGTCGCGGTCGCCGATCGAGCGCTCGTAAAGGGCGTCGTAGATCCGCTCGCTGGTCTCGGGATCGATCCCCTTGTACAGCAGGTCCTGGTCGGCCAGCAGGTCGTCCTTCTCCAACTGGGGGAGGTCGTAGAAGTACCGCGAGTACTCGGGCGTGAAGTGCTGGAGGCCGAGCTTCGAGTACTCCATCGGGTAGAACCCGTCCGAGCGGGTGAGCCAGTCGAGCCGGTAGCCGCCATCGGGCTGGCGCTCGAGTAGGTCCAGTACGACCTCGGCGGCGCTCTGTCCCGAGCCGACGACGGTGATCGCGTCGCGCTCGAGGGCCGCATCGCGGCGCTCGAGGTAGTCGGCGGTGTGAAACAGGGGAGCCTCTCCGTCGGCGTAGTCGCGGGCGAACCCCGGCAGGGCGGGCCGGGAGCCGACGCCCATGACGAGGTCGGCGGCCCGGTAGCGGTAGCGCCGGCCCGTCTCGGGAGAGCGGGCCTCGACGACGAAGGTCCCGCCATCGCCGGGGTCGGCACCGCTCGAGTCCGGCTCCGTTCCCTCCGAGTCGCCGTCGGATTCGTACTCGACGCTCGTGACCTCGCGGTCGAACGCCGTCGTCGGGACCCGTTCGGACACCCAGCGCAGGTAATCGTCGTACTCCCGGCGGGGGATCTGGAACGTCTCGTAGAAGTAGAACTCGTAGAGACGGTCCCGTTCCCGGGCGTAGTTGAGGAAGCTGTGAGGGCTGGTGGGGTCGGCCATCGTCACCAGATCGGCGAGGAACGGGACTTCGAGGGTGGCCCCCTCGATCAGCATCCCCTCGTGCCAGGCGAACGCGGGGTCGCGCTCGAGAAAGACCGCCTCGAGATCGGCGTCCGCGCCGTCGAGCAGCGCCGCGAGCCCGAGGTTGAACGGACCGAGGCCGACGCCGAGGACGTCGTAGTGACCCCGATCGACGACTGGTTCGTCGGCGTCGTCGGCATTGCCTTCAGTCATCGTCGTCCACCTCGGTCGGCGACGCGGCGGCCCCGTCGGCGGTCGGCGGGCAGACCTCGCGTTCGAACCGCTCGCGGGTGCAGACGACGAGGTTGGCCGTCTTCTCCTCCTCGGGGAACTCGAACTGTCGCCGGAACTCGAAGCCACACTGCTGGGCGACCGTCAACACGGCGTCGTTGCGGGCGTCGGGCTCGCCGACGACCCGGTCGGTCTCGGGGTGGCTGAACTGGAAGGCCGTCATCGCCCGGAGCAACGGGATCGCGTCCCCCTCGCCGACGTACTCGGGCGGACCGAGCAGGAGGTGAATCCCCTGGTCGGCCGGCTCGGCGTCGTAGTACGCCGCGAGGTCGTCCTCGGCGACCCAGTAGCGCTCCCAGTAGCTCATCGGGACGTGGTCCAGACAGCCGATATACAGCGACTGGTGGTCGTCCGCGAGCTTCTCCCGGAGCGTCTCGCGGAACTCGGGCAGCGGCTCGTCGAGGTCCCAGGAGGGCTTGACGTGGTCCGAACCCAGCCACGCGTGCAGGCGACCGAGGTCGCGCTCGAGGTCGACCGGCCGGAAGCCGATGTGTCGGTCGATGGTCCGGTCGTAGTACTCGAAGTCGTACTCGGCGACGGCGGTGGCGTGGGGGCCACGTTCCGGCGTCCGGGCCGTCATCGGTTCACCTCCGGTCCCGACGACTGCCCCGTACTGGTACCGGCCGCGTCCCCGGCGTCGACCAGCGGGTTCCGCACCTCGGCGTAGACCGACTGCTCGTCCAGCGACGGCGCGTCGAGTTCGTCCAGTCCGCGAAACCGCGTCAGCAGGTTCGCCTTGCGGGGGACGGTCTCGGACTCGAGCAGCGGGTCGAGGATCGACGTGCCGGGCCGGTCGAACTCCCGGAGCGATTCGAGTTCCTCGCGGAGGATCGCGAGCAGCCGCGTCTCGTCGACCAGCCCCGCGGTCCCGAAGGCGTTGATCACGCCCAGCGCGTTGTTCAACACGACGTAGTAACGGATCCGCTCGTCGGCGACCGCGTCGGGACAGATCGAGTTCGCCCGCTCGCCGATCCCCGGACAGACCGCCTCGAGCCGGTCGTAGGCGCTCTCGGGGAAGTAGTAGCCCTGATTGTCGCGGTAGCGGAACTCGTCGGGATACCCCGCCTCGTCGAGCGTCAGGACGCTGTTTTGCTGGTGGGCCTCGAGGCCGATCCCCCGCTCGAGGTAGAGCCACAGCAGCGGTCGCACCGAGATCGACAGGTAGCGCCGGAACCACTCCTCGCTGACGGCGGCGGGGTCGCGGCCCTCGCGCTCGGCGATCGAAGCGACGATCCGACCCAGCCGCGAGCGGCCGTCACCGATGGCGTCCTGACAGAGCCCGACGACCGGCGTCGTCTGCCGGGCGTCCTCGCCACGGAATGGGTTCTCCCGGAGGACGACCTCGAAGCCGGACTCGTCGCCGTCGGTCGCCAGCGCGTCTGGATCGACGGTTAGGTAGGCCGGATCGCGGATCACGTCGAAATCGGGGAACCGGTCGCGCAGGTCGTCGCCGAGTTCGGTCGCCAGCAGGGTCGAGATCGCGACCCCGCGCTCGAGTTCCGGCCGCTTGTTCGTTCGCAGGGAGTTGGTGATCTCGACGGCCAGCGACCCCTTGACCATGAACGGCGACTCGGGGGCATACAGCGTCCGCACCGACGTCGTCGGGGAAAACTCCCGTCCCAGCGGACCGATGGACTCGAGTTTCCCCGCCGCGACGAGATCCTGCACGTCGGGGCGATCGAGGAGTCGCTCGGCCTGCCAGGGGTGGACGGGCAGGAGAACGTCGTCGTCCCCCAGATACCCCTCGAGGACCGAGTCGGCGACGGCCGGATCGGCCCGGAGCGCCTCGCGGACCCAGTCGGCGGCCGAGTCCTCGCGGGCGGACTCGCTCTCGACGATCTCGGCGTCCGCGCGGACGTAGTGCAGCCGGAACGAGCCCTCGAGTTCCGGGGCGTAGCGCTCGGCGTCGGCGCCCATTCCCCGACGGCTCTTGGGCGTCGGGTGCTGGAGATGGCCAAAGACCAGCGACTGCTCGGCCTCGCGGAAGGTGAACGCCGAGCCATACAGGGTCTCGCCGTCGTCGGCGCGGGCCTCGACGTACCGCTCGACGTTCCGACAGGAGCGAACCACCCGCTCGAGGAGGTCGTCGCGGTTGGGGTCCGCGCCGCGGGCGAGTTCGAGTTCCTTCGTCGCGAGCGTCGCGAGCGTCGCGTAGTCCAACGGCTGGGGCTCGCCGTCGCCGGCCCGGTAGGCGGCCGGCAGATCGAACAGATGACGGCCCGTCGGGGACCGGTACCTGACCGGAACGAAGAGGTCGATCCCCTGGTTCGCGAGCGAACACCGCAGGACGAGCCCGCTCTCGGGCCGGCGGTCGATCGGCGTCTCGGCCGCGGGAACGAACTCGCCGGCACCGGTCTCGAGGCAGTAGCAGTTCAGGAAGCTATGCACCGTCGCGTCGCGTGCGACTCGCGTCGCGTCGACGCCGTCGTCGGACGTACTCGTCCGTGTCGTGGGTCGTACTGTCATGTGGAATCGGTCTCCGCTTCGAGTGCCTCGCCGCGGTCGACGACCGCCGCGAGGACAGCTTGGAGGTCGGAAAGCGTCGTTTTCGGGTTCAACAGGGTGAGTTTCAGCGCGGCCGTACCGTCGACTTCGGTCCGCGCGAGGATGGCCTCGCCGTCGGCGAACAGTTCGTCGCGGATCCCGCGGTTGAGCCGATCGAGCGCGGGCCGAGACGCGGAACCGGGCCGGTCGTCCGACTCGCCCGCTCGAGCGCCGCAGTCCGAGGGCCGATACCGAAAGACCACCGCGCTGAGTTCGGGGCCACAACACAGCTCCAGCGCCGGCTCGGCCCGGATCTCAGCGGCGACGGCGTCGGCCAGCTCGCAGACGTACTCGACGCAGTCGGCCACGCCGGCCCGGCCCAGCGCGTTGAACGTCACGAACGGCTTCAGCGCGTCGAACCGGCGGGTCGTCCGCGGCGACTTCGAGACGAGGTTCGGCACCCCCGCCGCGTCGTCGCGCTCGGGGTTGAGATAGGCCGCGTTGCGCTCGAGGAACCGATAGCGGTCGCCATCGCGCAACAGGAAGGCCCCACAGCCGATGGGCTGGTAGAACAGCTTGTGGAAGTCGACCGCGATCGAGTCGGCGCGATCGATCCCCGCGAGCTTCGATCGGAGCGAGTCGCTGATCGCACAGGCCCCGCCGTAGGCGGCGTCGACGTGCAGCCACAGGTCGTGTTCCGCGGCCCGATCCGCCAGGTCCGCGAGCGGATCGATGCTCCCGAAGTCGGTCGTGCCCGCGGTTCCGACGATCGCGAAGGGGCGGCGGCCGTCGGCTGCGAGGGCCTCGAGGGCCTCGTCCAGCGCCGCGAGGTCCATCCGGCGGTCGTCGTCGGTCGGTACCGTCACGACCGCGTCCTCGCCGAGCCCGAGGTGGTGGGCGGCCTGGTCGGCGGTGAAGTGGGCGGCGTCCGAACAGAGTAGCCGGAGGTCGGCCGCTTCTGGCGGGAGCCCGGCCGACTGAACGTCGCGGTCGAACCGCGTCCGGCAGTACCAGTCCCGGGCCAGCAAGAGCCCGAGGAGGTTCGACTCCGTGCCGCCGCCGGTGAAGACGCCGTCGGCACCGGCCGGATAGTCGAACAGGTCACAGCAGGCGTCGACGACCCGTTCCTCCAGGACGGAGGCGGCGGGAGCCTGATCGAACGAGTCCAGCGACTGGTTGGTTCCCGAAAGCAACAGCTCCGCGGCCAGTGCCGGAATCGTCGGCGGGCAGTGCAGATGCGCGACGCAGTCGGGGTCGTGGACCCGGACCGAGTCGGTGAGGATCTCGTCGCCGACCGTCTCGAGGACGGCTGCGAGCGAATCGCCCGTCTCGGGGACGACCGTTAGCTCGTCGATCCGCGCACGGAGCGTCTCGTGATCGGTTCCGGCGTAGGGGCCATCGACCGTCGCGAACGACTCGAGGAGGCAGTCGCGGGCCCGGTCGATCGCCGCCGCGTACGCGGCGTTGCCGTCCGGGTCGCCGAGGAATGAGCTGGCCGCGTCCGGCGGCGTCGGACCATCGCCCGCCGGGCGACGCCGCCCGGCGAGGTCGCTGCCGGTCATGCTGGGGCCTCCGCGCGATCCTGTCCGGCCGTGAGGGCCGCGCGAACGCTCTCGTGGACGATCTCGGCGACCGTGTCGATCCGGGCGGGCGAGATCGTCAGCGGGGGAAGGAACCGGACGACGCTCCCGTCGCGACCGCCGGTCTCGACGACGAGGCCGCGATCGAACGCCGCCGACTGGACGGCCGATGCGAGGTCACCGTCGGCGGGATAGTGACCGAGCGAATCCGGTTCGCCGTCGGGATCGACGAGTTCCATGCCGAGCATGAGGCCGCGCCCGCGGACGTCCCCGACCGCCTCGAACGTCGCCGCGGTCTCCTCGAGACGGCCCCGCAACCGATCGCCCATCGCCGCGGCGTGGTCCTCGAGATCGTTCTCGAGGACGTACTCGATGGTCGCCGCGCCGGCGGCCATGCCGAGCTGATTGCCGCGGAACGTGCCGGCGTGTGCGCCGGGCTCCCAGACGTCGAGCGACTCGTCGTAGACGACGACGGACAGCGGGAGCCCGCCGCCGATGGCCTTCGAGAGCGTCATCACGTCCGGGACGACGTCGGCGTGTTCGATCCCGTACAGTTCGCCGGTTCGCCCGAGCCCGGTCTGTATCTCGTCGACGATCAGCGGCACGTCGCGTTCGCGGGTGATCCGGCGCATCTCGCGGAGCCAGTCGGCGGGGGCCGGCACCGCGCCGCCCTCGCCCTGGACCGGCTCGAGGATCATGCCGGCGGGGTCGACCAGTCCGCTATCGGGGTTCGAGAGGGTTCGCTCGACGTACTCGGCGCTCGTCCGCCAGCAGTCCTCGCCACCGAGCCCGAACGGGCACCGATAGGCGTAGGGGTAGGGCAGATGCTGGACGTCCGGCATCAGCCCCGGCACGTCTTCTTTCGCCGCCGTGTCACCCATCAGGCTGAGCGCGCCGTTGGTCATCCCGTGGTAGCCGCCCTGGAAGGCCAGCATCGACCGGTTCCCGGTCGCGGTCTTGACCAGCTTCAGCGCGGCCTCGACCGCGTCGGTCCCGGCCGGGCTGCAGAACTGTACGTTCGCGTTCTCGGCGAACGCGTCGGGGAGGCTCTCGAGCAGTCGATCGACGAACCGCTCCTTGACCGGCGTCGTCAGATCGAGCGTGTGGATCGCACGTCCCCGCTCGAGCAGTTCCTCCATCCGCTCGACGACCGCCGGATGGTTGTGGCCGAGCGCGAGCGTCCCCGCACCCGCCAGACAGTCGATATACTCGTTGCCGTCGACGTCCTCGAGGATCGCCCCGTCGGCGCGTTCGATCGCCAGCGGCAGCGATCGGGGGTAGGTCCGCGCGTTCGATTCGCGCCGGGCCTGTTGTGCGAGGAGCTGCTCGGCCGACGAACTGCTGTCGGTCACGGTCGCTCACCCGATGACCGATCTTCGAGTCGGGTCGGTAGTAGTCGTCGCGTCGTCATGCAGGTTTTAGGCCAGCCTAAATATTGAAAAGCGTGTCGGTTTTTAGGCCAACCTAAAGCTTATACGGGAAGTGCTGAAAGAAAGCAAAACGGCGTGGAACGGAGCTAAGCGGCGATCACAGTGGACGAATCGACCCACTGAAGCAGCCAGTGATCGGGTCCGAACCGCGGAATCAGCGGCCGGCAGCCGGTCGCCGGATCGACCGGTAGCAGGCGGTAACTACCGCTACCCGGCCGGGTTCAGGATCGGACCGTCCCGACGCCGACCCGCGAAACAGGGCGGGTTAATTTAAGTAGCCGTCGTACTGAGGGATCGGTTCGGACGCCGCAGTCCACCGTCGGCCCCGGATCGAGGGGAGTCAGAGAGCCGGCGACGGGTCCAGTACCGGCCTGTCGTCGGTCCGGCCGACGCGACCGTTGCCACCGGTGACGGCGACCGTCTCGGTCATGGTCGCGCTTCGACGCGAGCGCGTAAAAGCGGCCGCCGCGTGAGTGGCGGGGCGGCGAGACGGTTGAGATCGGTAGAAAAAGGCGACAAACCGATTACTCGGGCTTCAGGCCGCCGTCCTGGACGCGCATGACGGCCTCGCCGTCGGCGAGGTTTGGCGCGTCGACCAGTTTGACGATCCGCTTGTCGCCCTTGGACTTGCGCAGGTAGATCCGGAAGGTAGACTTGTGGCCGAGGATGTTGCCACCGATCGGTTGGGTCGGGTCACCGAAGAACGAGTCGGGGTTCGAGGCGACCTGATTGGTGACGATGACGGCGGTGTTGTAGAGGTTGCCGACCTTGTCGAGGTCGTGGAGGTGCTTGTTGAGTTTCTGCTGTCGGTCGGCGAGTTCGCCACGGCCGACGTACTCCGCGCGGAAGTGGGCGGTCAGCGAGTCCACACAGAGGAGACGGACCGGATACTCGCTGTCCTCGTGTTCGCTCGCGAGTTCCTTGGCCTTCTCGGCAAGCAGCATCTGGTGGTTGGAGTTGAACGCCTTCGCGACGTGGATCTTCTCGAGGACGTCCTCGACGAGTGCGTCGACTGCGTCCTCGTCGTCGGCCGAGCCCTCGATCTCGCGATCCTCGAGGGTCGCGTTGATGGCCTCGTCGGACAGGCCCCGAACCATGTCGTCGATCCGCTCGGGCCGGAAGGTGTCCTCGCTGTCCACGAAGATGGCGCTGCCGTGGAGGCCGCCGACTTCCTGTGGAAGCTGGACGTTGACGGCCATCTGGTGGGTGACCTGGGACTTGCCGGCCCCGAACTCGCCGTAGACTTCGGTGATCGACTGGGTCTCGATCCCGCCGCCGAGCAGGTCGTCGACCTCGTCGATGTGCCAGCGGAGCTTGCCGATTTCGTTCCGCCGCTCCAGTACCGTCGAGCCGGTCTCGAAGCCGCCGACGTCGGCGGCGTCACGGGCGGCGTTGACGATGTCCGCAGCGGTGGACTCACCGACGTCGGCCGTGTTCGACAGCTCCGACGGCGAGGCGACGGCGAGACTCTGGAAGGAGTCGAAACCTGCATCGTGGAGTTTGTCTGCGGTCGCGGGTCCGACACCGGGGAGTTCCTCGAGATCTGCTTCGGGCATACTCCTCCGTTGTGCCGGACCCCCCATAAACCCTCGTTTACAGGGGAGTGAAAGTGAAAGTGCAAGCGGGCAGCGGGGGACACGGGAACGGAAGCAATGGGTTTAGAACGAAAGGCGCGGTCGACGGAGTCAGCAGGCAGCGGTCAGCGCCGCGGTTCGTCGTCCCACTCGAGGCAGTGGAGGCGCGCGTCCTCACAGCCGACGAACAGCCGGCCGTCCCCGATCGCGGGCGTGCCGATCACGCCGTCCTCGAGAGCGACGTGCCACGCGAGGTCGCAGTCGTCGGCGACATCGATCCCGTATATCGAGCCGCTGGCGTCGCCGACGCAGACGACATCGCCGGCGACGACCGGACACGACCGGATCGGGCCGTCGAGTTCGATCCCCTTTCGGGAGAAGAGCCAGCCCCGCAGTTTCCGCCGGCCGACGGTCGTATCGGTGACGTGGCAGTAGCCGTCCGCGGCCCCGACGAAGGTTGTCTCGGCGGCCGGGAGGACGGTCGCGGACGTGGTGAAGGCGTCGCGGATCTCGTAGGTGAACCACGACTGGCCGGTACCGGCGTCCATCGCGACCATCGTGCCCTCGTCGTCGGCGACGTAGGCCCGGCCGTCGGCGACGGTCGGGCCGGCCTCGATCGCGCCGTCGGCCGGCGCAGTCCAGACCGCCTCGCCCGTCTCGGCATCGACGGCGACGACGGCCCCGTACGCGGTGCCGGCGAAGAGACGATCCCCGGCCCATTCGCCGTCGGTGTCGGCGGGTCGGCCCGTCTCGAGCGGGGCCGAGGGCGTCGACTCGAGCGAGTCCGTGGCTGACGGGTCGTCCCGCTCGAGGGCCGAACGACGACGCCGTCCCTCGCGGCCGTCGGCGACCGCCGGCGCGCCGACCACGGCCGATTCGGTCTCGTGGCGCCACAGTTCGGTCCCCGTCTCGGGCTCGAGCGCGGTCAGCCCGTCCGCGTGCCCGGCGTAGAGCCGACCGTCGGAGAGCGCGAGCGCGGCCGCGAGTTCGTCCGCGAGGTCGACCGCCCACCGCACCTCGCCGGTGCCGGGATCGAGCGCGCGGACCGTTCCGTCGGCGGTCCCCAGAAACAGCCGGTCGCGGGTCACGAGCGGCGCGGTATCGGTCGCGGCCGTCGTCTCGACGACCCACCGCCGGCGGCCGGTCGCCCGCTCGAGGGCGTAGCAGTTCCCCCGCGCCGTCCCGACGTAGACGGTGTCGCGGTCGCAGACCGGCGATCCCGGCAGTCCGGCGAGATCGGCGGTCCAGCCCTCGGTCACGCGGGCGGGCCCGTCGATCTCACGCCGAAGCCCGGAGTTGTGCGGATCGCCCTTGAACTGGTTCCACTCGGTCACTGCGTGTCGGTTCCGACGCCATCGGTATAACTGTCGGGCGTCTCGACCCCGGCGAACTCGAAACAGGCACCGCCGTCGGGGCTCTCACGGAGCGAGACCGACCAGTCGTGGGCGTCGGCGATGGTCCGGACGATATCGAGACCGAACCCGGTGCCGTCGTCGTCGGTCGTCACGCCCGCCTCGAAGACCCGGTCCTCGAGGTCCGACGGGATACCGGGACCGTCGTCGAAGACCTCGAATCCCGCGTCGGTCCGCCGGACGGTCACGGTCACGTCGGGACCGGCGTGGTCGACGCTATTGCGAAACAGGTTCTCGAGGAGCTGTCGCAGCCGGTCCCGATCGCAGGCGATCGTCCCGAGGTCGCCGTCGATCCGCAGCGTCGCCGCCGACGAGCCGGCCGTCGTCGACCACGCCGCGTCGACGACGTCGCCGAGCGGGACCGCCTCGAGGTCGTCGATCGTCTCGCCCTGCCGCGAGAGGACCAGCAGATCGCGAATGAGGGCCTCCATGCGTTCCAGGGCGGCCGCGGCGTCCTCGAGCGGGCCGTCGTCCCCGTCCCGTTGCTCGCGCGCGAGTTCGACGTTGCCCAGCGCGACGTTCAGCGGGTTCCGGAGGTCGTGGGAGACGATGCCGGCGAAGGCGTCCAGCCGGTCGTTCTGGCGCGCGAGTTCGGCCTCGCGTCTCGCGAGGCGGTCGCGGGCCTCGAGCGAGGCGACGGCGTGGCCGATCGACTCCCCGAGTTCGGCCAGCACCGCCTGCTCGTAGTCGTCGAAGACGGTCCGGCGGTCCGCGTAGATGCTGACGAAGCCGTAGACGGTCTCGTCGTGGGCGATCGGGACGACCGCGATCGACGTGACGCCGCGGCGCTCGAACTCGTCCCACCACGGCTCCATCGACGGGTCCGCGAAGACGTCGGGAACGCACTGGATCTCGCCGGTCTTGATCGCGCGGCCGCCGGCCCCGGTCCCGGTCGGGCTGTCGTCGACGGTGACGTCGAGCGACTCGACGTACTCGTCCTCGAGCCCCGCCCACGCGCTCGGTCGCACCCGCGCGGCGTCGGCGTCGTACCGGCCGAGCCAGACCCCCTCGTAGGGGTCGGACTCGGCGAGCCGGTCACAGACCGCCCGCTCGAGGGCGTCGCGGTCGGTCCGGTTGACCAGTTCCTGGGTCGCGATGCGGATCGTGTCGTTGATGCGGTGTAACCGCTCGATCGACTGCTGGCGCTCGCGGCCGCGGACGTCGTAGATGCCGACGAGCGCCCCGACCAGCGCGCCGAACGTCGCGACGTCGAGCATCGCCGCCAACAGCGGCAGCGAGGAGCCGAGGATGATGATGATCGAGAAGTGCCACGCGCCCAGCGCACAGAGCGACGCCACGCCGGCGGCGATCCACGCCAGCATCCGCCCGGCGAACCCCGGCGCGATCAGCCGGTCGCGAGCCAGGAGCGCGCCGACGATCGCCAGCGTGATCGAGAGGACGAGCGGAATTCCCTCGATGAACAACTGGAGCGGCGTCACGCCGCGACGGGCGATGTTTACCAGGTGGAAGACGGAGAGAACGACGCCCGCCGCGGCGAGGGCCCACCCGACGGATCGATTCGAGAGGCCGGTCATTACGAGTCGTTCACTAACCCGTACGAAGCGACCGGCATAACTCCACTGGCCTGCTATCAAGCGCGGATACAGTCAGTCAGAGCGAGGAATCGAGCCCGGCGACGGTGCCACGGCGGACGCCGTCGGTCGCCGTTCCGCTGGCGCTCACGCGTGGTCCACTCGAGGACGGCGCGTCTCACGGCGGGGCAGCGGCGGCGCTACGCCGAGTCGTGGAAGGGGCGGCAGGAAAAGGGAGCAACTGGTGTATGGCGCAGTTGTGATGATGATGATGTGGCTTCCTGCCGCGTACTCCCACCTATACGGGGCACGGGCATACGGCTGACTCCTACACGATTTGGGAGTCGGCCGGCCCGCAGGGGAGAACCCGACGACGTGATCGCCTCGCCGGCCAGCGGCGAGTGCCGCCGGTTCGGAGACGGCCGCTACTCCCAGGGGTGGGTCCCGCTCTCGCTGGGCCAGAGCGGGTACCAGTACTCCTTCTCGCGCTCGATCTCGAGTTCGCCGTCTAAGGCCGACTCGAGGGTGGACACGGTCCCGTCCTCAGTCCCGGCGAACGCGCGCTCGTCGATCCATCGCTGTTCTGATTCTCACTATTCGTCCTCAAACAGGTCCGAGTCGGGCGGTTCGGAGAGCGGACTACGGGTCGCTCGAGGCCGGTCGTACTCGCGGCCGTCAGCGATCGCTGGCTGGCCGACGACCGCCGACTCGGTCTCGTAGGCCCACAGCCGTTCGCCCGTCTCGGCCTCGAGCGGGGAGCAGTTCCCGCGGCTCGCCCTCATATAGACAATGTTACAGTTACAGACAGGCGATCCGACGAGATCGGTCGTTCAGGCCTCGCTCACGCGGGAGGGGCCATCAAGGTCGCGCTAGAGCCCGGAGTTGTGGGTATCACTAGATTGGTGCCACCCAATCACTATGTGTCGATACCAACGCTACGAATATGAATATCAAATCATATACTGGTTCGAACCTGAAGCAGACACCGTTATCGAGGCACTTGTCGAAGGAGACCAAACAGTCGTATCCTTTCGTAAATAGTTATGTTAATAATCTATAGTAATACTAGAATATCTTGTTCCTAAACCGCTAGGCTGATAGAATTGTTCTGCTGGCATGAAATTGGTTTGAGTGATGCCGCCACGTAGGCCATTAAATTCAACATTCATTCGAACACCTACCTCTACGTTACCTGCCTCAATGTCTGTAGTCATCTGATAGTCAAGGTATGACTGATCTCCAACGGTACCGGCATTAGGTCCAAACCCTTCATCAACATCACCAGAATTTGTGATGAACGGGATTTCAGCAATTCCTGTACTAATATCCATAATTAGTGTCGATCTTTCACCGGAGTTGTCCCTAACAAAACCCTCTGCTGTAACGGAGCCGCCCATTCCAACACTTGAAACGACACCTTCCACATCGCCTTCGTATTCGACCGTAGCGTTAGGAAGGTCTTGATCAACCGAGATTGTTTGATAAACCTCTGCTGTAGCACCAGAGTTTACTGTCAGGTATGTACTTCGTTGGGAAACTCCACACCGGTTGTCACTGGTTTTATAATTAGCGCCTACTGAGTTAATAACTGGGAGGCCCTGATCAAGGTCTTCAGTACCGTCATCAGAAGTTCCAATATACCGCAATCCGCTGTTCGATGTCACAACATTTGAGTTTACATTACCACTACTATTGACGCCCTCGTTACTCTGTGCTACTTCCCGGGATATATGACTATTATTTATAAATTCTTCTTTTGAGAAGGTGTTTTCATATTTCTTGTCACCGACTTTGCTGACAAGGGTACCAGAATTGAAATGAGGATCAGACAGAGAATCGCTTGTAGACATGGTGGATAGTTGTTGTTTTTTATCGAGTCTAAGTTCAGTCTCCGTGTGCGTACTATAGCCGTCCTCAAAGTGCAGTTGTTGTTTGAATTTTACCACATCAGTTCTATAGTTTGCATCAAAGCCAGAATGGCGTTTGCCAGTGGTATCAACAATGACCTCATTTTCATCATTTAGGAAATATCCCCGCCCAATACGGAACTTTCCGTGTTTCTTAGTAAGCCGACGGAGTTGGCTCTCAGGACCGGATTCAAAATCTGGGCTTGAACCAGCGGAAGCTGTTCCTGCCATCGTAGTAGAGCCGACTGCAAGAATACCCTTCACAACTTTCCTTCTTCGTTCGCTAATGTTTTTAGGCATGTACTTCCTACATTTAATCTACACACATATATTAGTTTCTATTTGAGGTTAGGGGCACTAAAGATAATACGAAGATATAGAATACACCGAAACCAGGATCATTGAGATTATAACGATACCAAGTAGACCTCCAGAGTTTATGCTATCAACTTCCAAAAGGCGAGTTGAGACACCAGAAAAAACAGAAATAACCAGAATAGTAACCCATACAGCCATAATCGCGTATCCTAGTTCATCTACATGATTTGTGATCACGGCATTTACAAATAGAAGCGAGACGCAGATTATGGGAACTAAGAACAATAGACTAGTTTGGTCTGGGAGAAACACAAAACTGGCAAGAGAGATAGCAGTAGCATATATAACTGCAGTGAATAAAATGCGGAATCCGTTTTGAATAGCCATAATATATGTTATTTTCTACTGCCACTTAGTTTTTCCTATATTATATGTGGTTAAAATATGCCTCTAATAGAAGACTTCGGTCTTTGGAGCGCAGCCCTGTAGATTTGAATAACGGCGTCAGTTAATCAAGGTATCACAGAACGGAAGGAGGAGCGGCAGGAAAAGGGAGCACCGGTGTATGGCGCAGTTGGAATAATGGAGTTTCGATGGTTGTCTGTGGGGCTCTTGCGGCGTACTTTCTGGGATGGACCAACCTGCAGTACCGGTGTTCCCAACACAATTTAGAACTCTACTGCTCGAGAGCGCGAGCGCGTCTGCGACGACTGCTGACCCACTCCCTCTCAAGCCGCTCACTCCCAGGGATGCGTGCCGCCCTCGCTCGGCCAGAGGGGGTACCAGTACTCCTTCTCGCGCTCGATCTCGAGTTCGCCGTCCAGCGCCGACTCGAGGGTGAACTCCGCGCTCGAGTCGCGCTCGCGGCCCGGTCGGGGAACGAACGGGTAGAAACGACCGCGCCGAAACGAATAGATCCAGTACGCGGGATCGCCGTCACGATTTTCGTACGCAAAGACGGCCGCCAGCAGCCGCGAGCCGTAGCCGTGTTCGATGAACGTGTCCGCGGCGAAGTGCATGCTCGTGATCAGGTCCTCGGGGTCGTCGTCCGCGAGGACGACCCAGTGATAGCCGTGGTCGTCACTGGTGACCGAAAACTCGGTGCCGGTCTCCTCGCGGCCGGCCTCGAGGATCGCCTCGACCTCGTCGACGGCGTCGCGGAAATCCGCGGAGTCGACGCCGGAGAAACAGAGCGCACCGACGTCGAGCGACTCGTAGCCCAGATCGGCCTGCATCGTGAGGTAGGCGGTACTCATCCCGAAGAGGTCGTCGGGGTCGGCGTCGCGGCCGGCGTCGGCCTCGGCCCGGGAGCCGAGGATAGCCCGCAGCCCGTCCAGCAGTCCCATACCTCGAGTGACGGGCGCCGTACCTTAGAACGATTGCATTTCGCGCTCGAGATCGCGGAGCTGTTCGACGCGCTTCTCGGTCGGCGGGTGCGTCGAGAACAGGCGGCCGACGACGCCGGACTTGATCGGGATGATGAAGAACGCGTTCATCTCGGCCTCCTCGCGCAGGTCGTCCTTGGGAACCTTGTCCATCTCGCCCGAGATCTTCAACAGTGCGGAGGCGAGCGCCGACGGGTTGCCGGTGATGGCCGCGGCCCCGCGGTCGGCGGCGTACTCGCGGTACCGGGAGAGCGCCCGGATCAGCAGGTAGCTGATGATCCAGACCAGCAACGAGACGAGGATGGCGACGACGATACCGCCCCCGCCCTGGCGATCGCCCCCGCGTCTGTGGCCGCCGCCGAAGAACGCCCCCCAGCGGACCATCATGAACGCGATCGTCGAGAGGAAGGAGGCGATAGTCATCACCATCATGTCGCGGTTTTTGACGTGGGCGAGTTCGTGCGCGAGGACGCCGTCGAGTTCGTCCTGCTCGAGCGTGTTCAGGATGCCTGTCGTCACGCAGACGGCCGCGTTTTTCTGATTGCGGCCGGTCGCGAAGGCGTTTGGCGTGTTCGAGTCGACCACTGCCACCTTCGGTTTCGGGAGGTCGGCCTGCTGGGAGAGCCGTTCGATCGAGGCGTGCAGTTGCGGGTACTCGTCGGCCGAGACCGTCTTCGCGCCCATACTCTTCAGCGTCAGCGTGTCGCTGAAGTAGTACTGTACGAGCGAGAAGCCGCCGAAGAACAGCCCGAAGACCAGCAATCCGCCGCCGACGTAGGCGGTGATCACGGCCGCGAAGACGATATACAGCGCAAAGAGCAGAAACATCGTCACGAACATCCGAAGTCGCAATCCCCAGTCCGCCTGCCAGTTCATGCCTAGAGCAACGGGCTGGGCCGAAATAAGTACCTTGACCATCGGGCCGAGAAACGCACCGGCCCGTCGAGGGGTGGAGCCGTCGGACCAGTCCGTGAAAACGTATATTTTGGTCGACGCGTTTCGACGAAACAGCAATGCCCTCCCCACAGTCGGTACGCCTCGAGGAGTGTACGTGGACGGAAGTCGAAACGGCACTCGAGAACGGAACGCGGACGGCGATCGTCGCGGTCGGGTCGATCGAGCAACACGGACCGCACCTGCCGCTGAACATGGACACGCTCGATGGCGACGAACTCGCACGCCGAATCGCCACGGAACTCGGCGACGCGCTGGCTGCCCCGACGATCCGCCCCGGCTGCTCGGGCCACCACATGGAGTTTCCGGGGACGATCACGATGCCGCCGGAGACGCTGATGGACGTGATCCGCGCCTACTGTCGCTCGCTGGACGATCACGGGTTCGACCACGTCGTCCTCGTCCCGACCCACGGCGGGAACTTCGCGCCGGTCTCGACGGTCGCGCCCGAAATCGCTCGCGAGATCGATGCCTCCGTGATCGCCCTCGCGGACCTCGACGATCACATGGAACTGCTGAACGAGGGTCTTCGGGAGGCCGGTCTCGAGTATCAACAGGATGTTATCCACGCCGGTGCCGCCGAGACGGCCATGATCCTCGCGATCGAGGAGGGGCTCGTCCGGACGGACCGCCTCGAGACGGGACCGGAGGGATCGTTCTCAACGGCGCGACTGCTCAGCGAGGGGTTCGAATCGATCACGGAGAACGGCGTTCTGGGAGATCCCAGCGAGGCCACGGCCGACGCCGGCGAGGCGATTTTCGACGCCGTCACCGACGCATACGTCGAGCGTATCGAAGCCGAACGCGACGCGGTAAGCGACGGGACGCAGTGACCGGCGACGGCTCCGCGTCGTGCCCGCCGGCGGTATTGTAATCGCAGTTGATACGTCGCGAGTCGGTCGATCGAACCCCTTCGTTTCGCATGGAGACCCTGTGACGGAGTCACGTCTGACGCGACCGTACCGGCTGTAGTGTGACGGTTGTCTGACGTTTTGCTACTCTCCCCCGTTCCGCGTAGAGCGGTGCGAGGGTCACGGAACCGCACCGGTCGTAGACCGGAAGCGACGGGGGCCGATCGGACGGCTCTCGAACGGAGACGGGCCGCTTAACTCCGCGAGGTCCCAAACGGGGCCAATGAGTGAGTCGCGCGCGTTCTGTCCCCGGTGTGGGGATCCGGTCCCCGAGCGGTCGACCACCGACGCGAACGATCCGTTACGCCCCGGTGCCGAGGTCGAACTCTGCGATTCCTGTTACTTCGAGGACTTCGACTTCGTCGATGCGCCGAACCGGATCGACGTCCGGGTCTGTGCCCAATGTGGCGCGGTCTACCGGGGGAACCGATGGGTCGACGTCGGCGCACAGGACTACACGGACATCGCCATCGAGGAGGTCAGCGAGGCGCTTGGCGTCCACGTCGACGTCGAGGACGTCGCCTGGCAGATCGATCCCGAGCAGGTCGATCAGAACACGATCCGGATGCACTCGTTTTTCACCGGCGTCGTCCGCGAAACGCCGGTCGAGGAGGAGGTGACCGTGCCGGTCAAGATCGCCCGCCAGACCTGTACCCGCTGTGGACGGATCGCCGGCGACTACTACGCCAGCATCGTCCAGATCCGCGCCGAGGACCGGACCCCGACGACCGAGGAGATCGAACGGGCAAAGGAGATCGCGAACGGGATCGTCGCCGACATGGAGGCCACGGGCGACCGCAACGCCTTCGTCACCGAGATCGGCGAGCTAGACGACGGGCTGAACATCAAGGTCTCGACCAACAAGATCGGGAAGAAGATCTCGAACAAGATGATCGAGGAGTTCGGCGGCACCGTCAACGACGCCGAAACCCTCGTCACGGAGGACGAGGACGGCAACGAGGTCTACCGGGTCACCTTCGCCGTCCGCCTGCCGCCCTACAGGCCCGGCAACGTGATCGATCTCGCCGACGACGATGGTGGCCCCGTCCTCGTCCGCAGCGCTCGCGGCAACCTCAAGGGCGTCCGCGTGACGACCGGTGAGCGCTACGAGGCCGGCTACGAGGAGGGCAACTCCCCCGACGCACGGAAACTGGGCGACCTCGAGGACGCGGCCGAGGCGACAGTCGTCACCGTCGAGGACGACAACGCCGTGCAGGTCCTCGATCCCGAGACGTTCCGGGCCACGACGGTCGCTCGGCCGGACTACTTCGATCCCGACGCCGAGACCGTCCCCGTGCTGAAGAGCCGTGCCGGCCTGCACATCCTGCCCGAGGACGATGACTGACGAGGACGCCGACCTCGAGCCGGCGGCCGACGAGGTCTTCGAGCGGGCGACGGCCGACGGCCCGCTGGCCGCGGTCGTCGCGAAACCCCGAGCCGAGACGGCCGCCGAGTCGCTCCGTGCGGAGGGAGTCTACGACGAAACGCGGCGCGTCCGGGAAGACGGCCCCGACAGGGTCGCGCTCCCGATCACCGAGCCGCCGACCGAGACCGACGTCCTCGAGATCGTCCGACAACTCGAGCCCGAATCCCGGAGCCCCGATCTCGAGGACCTGCTCGCCGACCGGGGCTGGAGCGAGCGCGACCTCGAGTCGGTGCCGGGCTCGTGGGCCGTGATCGGGTCGGTGATCCTCGTGACGGTGCCCGAAGGCTGTCCCGACGAGCGGGCGCTGGGCGAGGCGCTGCTCGAACTCCACGGCGAGGCCGACAGCGTGCTGGCCGACGAAGGGATCGCAAACGACGGTGCGGCCGGCGCCCACCGCGAGCCCCGAACACGGCTGCTCGCCGGCGACGCGAACACGGAAACGGTCCACACCGAACACGGGACGCAGTACGGGCTCGACCCCGCGAAAGTGATGTTCTCGCCCGGCAACCAGGCCGAGCGGGTCCGGATGGGAGAACTCGGGAGTAGCGACGAACGCGTCTTCGACATGTTCGCCGGCATCGGCTACTTCACCCTCCCGATGGCCCAGGCCGGCGCGCGGGTGACCGCGACCGAGATCAACCCGACCGCCTTCCGCTACCTGCTCGAGAACGCCGTCCTCAACGACGTCGACGACCGGGTCGACGCCTACATGACCGACTGTCGCGACCTCGCGAGCGAGATCGAGGCCGATCGGGTCGTCATGGGCTACTACGGGCACGCCGACGGCGATGGCGGTGGAGACGGAACCGCGGATCACGGCACGCGCAGCGACGAGGCCCACGACTTCCTCGAGGATGCCCTCGCGGCACTGGTCCCCGGCGGCGTCGTTCACTACCACGAGGCGACGCCCGAATCGCTACTGTGGGAGCGGCCGAGAGAACGCCTCGAGGCGGCCGCCGACGCGGCCGGACGCGATCTCGAGGTCCTCGAGAAACGACGGGTCAAGAGCCACAGTGCGGGTGTTACACACGTCGTCGTCGACGCCCGGTTCGCGTAGAATCGGGCGGTGACGGTCACCAGGTGTCGTGGCATTGATGCTCGAGCAACGATTGTGGCCGGGTATGGACAAGAATCAGCTCATCGCCGTCGTCTTCGCGCTGCTGATGGTGACCTCGATGGTCGCCTGGGGCGCGACGGCCATCTTCTAGCCCGTACTACTCGTCGGTGTCCCAGACGTCCGCCAGCGGGCTCGAGCCCGAGGACCGTCGCGACCCGCTCGAGCGCGACGACCGCCCGGAGCCGCCGCTCCCATCAGCGTTCGACCCGCTCGTCGCCGTGCGCGAGCCGGTTCGGGACCCGCGGCCGGAGCGACCGCCCGCGTCCGTCCCCTCGAGCGCGGCCCGGGGCTCGAACGGCGGCAGCTCCGGTCGCTCCATCCGGTCGACCTGCGCCGCGAACCAGTCAGGCATGTCCGTCCGCGCGCGCTCGAAGCAATCGAGCAGGCTCGAGTCGGCCAGATACGTCGCGCCGTAGTCGTCGGGGGCGCGGACGACCCGGCCGCAGGCCTGGATGACCGTCCGCAGCGTCGTCCGGTAGTACCACGCCCACTGGCCCTCCTCGAGGCGATGCGCGACCCTCGAGTCGCCGGTGTTGAGGAAGGGCGCTTTGCAGATGACCTGCCAGCGACAGAGGTCGCCTTTCAGATCCAGCGCTTCCTCCATCTTCACCGAGAGGAAGACGTCGGGGTCGTCGCTCGCTTTCCACGCGTCGAGGGCGGCGTCGCGGCCGTCCCGGTCGTGGGTGCGGACCCGGTCGCCGACACCGAAGTCAGAAAGCAGGTCGGCGAGTCGGTCCTGGATGTCGTAGGAGTGGGCGTGGATCAGCCCCTTCTCGTCGGGATGGTGCTGCATGAGCCGGACGATCGTCCGGGCGATCTTCGGCGTCGTTTCGTCGCGCTCGTCGTAGGTCATCTTCCCCTGGGTCACGTCGTACAGCGGGCGGTTCTCGACGGGGAAGGTGTGGTCGACGTCGACCAGCGCTACCCGGTCGGGCTCGAGACCGACCTGCCGGCAGAAGGCGTCCTTGTTCAGAATGGTCGCCGACAGCAGGGCGAACTTGTTGCCCCGGTCCCAGACGGTATGCTGGAGGTACTTCTCGGGACTCATCGGTTTGATCGTCAAGGGGCCGCCCTGCGGGTCGTCCCCGTCGCCGCCGTCTCGCCCGCTGGAACGCGGGTCGGACTGGTCGACCAGCCACGTCGTCGGGCTCTGGGGGTCGCGGAAGTCGGAGACGAACCACTCGAGGTCGCCGATGAGTTCCTGCAAGCGGTCGCGTTCGCGCACCTCGGCGGGGGACAGCGAGTCCTGAGCGAGCAGGTCGTCTTTCCGGCGTTCGCAGGTCCCCGCGAGGCTCTCGGCGTAGCGGACGGCGCGCTCGATCGAGTCGACCTCGGGGACCCGCAGGTCGTCCCAGAACGGCACTGTCCGGGGGCCAAGCTGGATCGTCGCGTACATTTCGGCCCACTCGGCGAGGCCGTGGGCTTCGTCGACGACCACGACGTCGCGCTTGCGGAAGACGTCGCTGCCGGCAGTTTGCATGAAATAGGCGAGCGTCATCGCCGCGATCTCGCGGTTCGAGGCGATCGCGCGGTCGGAGAAGTACGGACACCGGTGTTTGACCGAACAGTCGTACCCCCGCTCTCGAACGCACGGGGCCTGATTGACCGGTGTCTCGCGTTCCTCGGGCAGGATACAGGTGTAGTTCGACTTCCCGCGGATGACGTTGAGATCCGCCAGCAGATCGTCGGCGGCCACGTCGTCGAGTTGCGAGACCTGTGGCGTCGTGTAGTAGGCCCCGGTGGCGTCGCTGGGATCGCCCGCGCCGGCACGGCGCGCACAGCCGGCGACGGCGCGGGCCAGCAGGGACTTGCCGCTCCCGGTCGGCGCGCGCACGAGGACGACGTCGTTGCCGGCCGCGAAGGCGTCGCGAACGTCGCGGAGGGCCTGTTCCTGCGTCCCGCGGTAACTCGGCGCGGGGAACTCCTCGAAGATCCGCTCGGGATTCACCGTTCGTTGCAGGGCGCGGCCACGTCCTAAAGGCTACGGAGCGTCGCGCCCGCTGACGAACGACCGGTCGACGAGAGCCAGCGGTCGATCGACGGCGACCGACGCTCGAGGCCGAAACTACCGTCTACCGGCCGGTAGCAGCCGCCTACCGCCGACGGCTGTCCACAACCGGGCCGGTAACCGACCGATTACAAATACGGACTCCGCCCTTCGGTTCAGGTACGGAAGGGTCGCTCAGCGGTAGAGTACCGCGGTACCATCCGGGTCCGCGGCGGCATTTCGCCTCGTGGCGTTCGAATCCCACCCCTTCCGCTTCCGGCCGCGAGGACCGCGGCGGTCCGACCGGCCCGGCCGTACTCACGCTCGAGCGATGCGGTGGACCGACCCGTCTCTCGAGGCCGCCGACTCCGTATTTTTTGCGCCGACGGACCAGAAGCAGTAGCGACCACGGCACGACACTGCCGACCGCGGCCTACGGCGATCCGACTCGCGAGGTTTCCTCGTCGACCTGCTCCAGCTGATCGATGTCCGCGTCGGTCGGATAATCGGGCAACGCCTCGAGACACGGATAACACAGCAGGTACGACCCCCCGTCATCGAGTTCGAGCGTTATCGCGGTTCCGACGGTGCCGGCGTCGGTCCCGAACGACCAGATGTTGGCGATCCCGCCCGAGACGGTGACGGTACGACCACAGCCGTCACAGGAGTCCTTCGACATACACGGTCGTCGGTGCCCGACGATGAAAGTCGTTCGCCCACGACCACCAGCCGGGACGGACTCCTGCAACGGCCCGCAGAGCGGTTATGGGTACCAGTGACATACGGCCGCACATGGAGGTGAACTGCGAGGGCTGTGCCGGCTGTTGCATGGACTGGCGATCGCTGCTCGAGGAACACGGATCCGCGCCTCAGGACGACGGCGAGGGCGGCGAAACCGATCACCGACACCGGCAGCGGGACGACCCGTTCACCGGCGGCGAGGGCGAACGACCGTCTCGAGAGCCCCTCGACGACGACACCAACTTCGTGGCGCTGACCCGCGACGAGGTACGCGGGTTCCTCGAGGCGGGGATGGGCGAGGTCCTGACGCCGCGGTTCTGGGCGGCTCGAGAGGAGGACGACGGCGTCGACGTGGACGGCCACACCCTCGCCGCCGTCGCGGGCCGGCCGGCCTTCTTCGTCGGCCTCCGGAAGCCGCCAAAGCCCGTCGCCCCGTTCGGGCTCGCGGAGCCGGTCTGGCTCCCGACTTGCGTCTTCCTCGATCCGACGACGCTGCAGTGTCGGATCCACGGGGACGAGCGCTTTCCCGACGAGTGCGGCGCGTATCCCGAACACAATCTCGCGCTCGAGGGAACGACCGAATGCGAACGCGTCGAGGCGACCGTCGGGGGCGAACGCTTGCTCGATGCCGACCACGACGATCCCGAGGGGCTGTTGCTGGGCTCGCAGGCAATCGGCGCGAAACTGTTCTGTCACCCCCAGCCCGCCGAACTCGAGGGGATCGTCGGCCGGGCTGCGGCGGGCGAACTCACGCGGGACGATCGGGCAGAACCCGTCGCGATCGCAGCCGCCTCGAGCCCCGGAACGCTGGCCATCTCCGACCACCATTACGAGCGAGCCAGAGAGCGCATGCTCGGCGATGCGGACGGCGACGCGAGTTTCGAGGGGGACAACGAGCGGTCCTCGTGGGTCGGGCCGGCGATCCGCGACTGGCAGCGCCGCTTTCGGGACGCCGACGGCACGGTACCGTCACCGGCCGTCGCCGACGCCGTCGAGACCGATCGGGGCGCGCCCGAGACGCCGGGCTGGGACGCCCTCGAGTGACGGTCCGTCGCCGCGGGCGGCGACGGGTGTGTCGAAGGTCCGGCGGCGAAGAAGGGAGAAGCGAACGACCGTCGTTACTCGGATTTGATCTGCTCGAAAGTGTCTAGCAGGTCCTCGGCGGAGTCGCCGGAGTCGTACTCGACCTCGCCGTGATAGATCGTCCGCTCGTCGTCGAAATCGGTGTCCACCTTCGAGGCTTGCTGTTCGCGACGCTCGTGTTCGTCCTCGTCATAGGCACCCATTGACATGGTAGGTATGTACATAGTAGACGCGTGGTAGGTATGAATGTAACGGTCCCTCACACCCCTCGGACGAGTGAAACGTAGGCGCGCCGTCGAGACGCGCAACGAACGATATATGCGACCTCGACCCGTAGGGACGGCCGTGGCACGGCCGCTTCGCTTTCGGTACTCGCCCCAGTCGTGGAGCGACGGGCGAGTTCACAACGAGATTCTCCAGCCGCTGCAGTCGAACATCGGCGCACAGTCGGTCACGCCGTGGTTCAAGATCGGCGGCGACTGGCAGACACACCGCTTCGAGATGGCGAACGGCGACATCGCGCTGTTCGCGCGCACCGACGGGGAGGCCTACTGGATGGGCAACACCGAAACACCCTCCGCGCTGTGGAAGACCGACAAGTTCGGCTGGCGCGAGATTCCCTACCCCGTCTCGAGGTGGGCGACGCGGGAACTGACCGCGACGCTGCACGAGGAAGATCCGTGGCTCGCCGAGTATCCGCATCTCTCGTGGTTCTTCCTCCCGGTGTTCATGTCCAAGGACGGCCGCGAGTCGACCCGCGCGTTCTTCCGCGAGCATGCGGCCGGCTTCCCCGATGCCGGCCGCCGGGAGACGACCCGCTTTTTCGAGGACTTCCTCTCGACCGGCGTCCTCGACGAGTACCGACACGTCATGTCGGGCAAACTCGGCACCAGCGACCACGTCGATCGCGTCCGGATGAGCGCCGCGATGGCCGAGTTCATCGCCGCGAAGATCCTCACCGAGGCCGGCTACGACGTGGTCCCGGAGATCGAGGTCACGACAGGCCACTCGCTTGACTTCCGGGCGGAAGACGCCGAGACGAACGTCCTCGTGGAGGTCACGCGGCCCCAGCCGCCGATCAACCGCGCTGCGGCCGGCCCCGTGGCCGCCGTCCGCGATACCGCCGAGACCAAGACCAACGGCCAACTCGCGGAACACGGCGGCGGCGCGACCCTTTTCGTCGACTGCTCGAGCTTTCGCGACGACGCGTGGGCCGCCGTTCGGGGCGAACAACCCGACGTACGCCACCGCCCCGCGGTCGTCTACCGCACCCGGCCGAACGGCCACGTCGAGGGCTACCGGAAGGGCGCGGTCCCGCTCGAGCTGGCCGACGCGATCGACTTTCTGGACTGAGCGCGGCCGCCGACCGTTCGGACGCGTGAATTATCAAGTTCTGAGACGGGGTCGGGTGTATTTGACCACTGGCAACGATAGCCACAGCCATGCGCGCAGCAGTCCTCGAAGAACACGGCGAACCGCTCTCGATCGAAGACGTCGACGCGCCGGAGCCGGCACCGACCGGGGCCGTCGTCGAACTCGAAGCATGCGGGGTCTGTCGGAGCGACTGGCACGGCTGGCAGGGCGACTGGGGCTGGCTCGGCCTCGAGACCCAGCCCGGCCAGATCCTCGGCCACGAGCCGGCCGGCCACGTCGTCGCCGTCGGCGACGAGGTCGAAAACGTCGCGGAAGGCGATCACGTCGCCGTCCCGTTCAACCTCGGCGACGGGACCTGTCCGCGGTGCCAGCGCGGCCGCTCGAACATCTGCGAGAACGTGATGCCGCTCGGGTTCATCGAGCAGGCACAGGGTGCGTTCGCCGAACAGGTCCACGTCCCCGTCGCCGACCACAACCTCGTGGAACTCCCCGACGGCGTCTCGTCGGTCGATATGGCCGGCCTCGGCTGTCGGTTCATGACCTCGTTCCACGCGCTGGCCCACCGCGCGGACGTCGGTGCCGGCGACTGGGTCTCGATCCACGGCTGCGGCGGCGTCGGTCTCTCGGCGGTCCACATCGCCGACGCGCTCGGTGCCAACGTCGTCGCGGTCGATCTCAAAGACGAGAAACTCGAGAAAGCCGAGTCCCTCGGCGCGGTTGAGACGATCAACGCGGACGACGTCGGCGACGTCCCCGGCGAGGTCTCGGCGATCACCGACGGCGGCGCTCACGTCTCGATGGACGCGCTGGGTATCGCGACGACCAGCCAAAACTCCGTCTCGAGCCTCGACGCCCGCGGTCAGCACATTCAGGTCGGGCTGACGACCCAGGACGAACAGGGGATGATCTCGCTGCCGTCCGACGCGATGGTCATGCAGGAGATCGAGTTCATCGGCTCGCTCGGGATGCCACCGACCCGCTACGACGAGATCTTCCGGATGGTCTCGACCGGCAAACTCGAGCCCGAGAAAGTCGTCTCCGAGACGATCGGCCTCGAGGACGTCAGCGACAAACTCGAGTCGATGACCGACTTCGAGACGGTCGGCATTCCGGTTATCGACGAGTTCTAAGAACCAAACTTTTTGCGCGGGATCCTCGCTCGCTTCGCTCGCGCTCAGTACAGCTACTTGTACTTACCACAGGTGGGAATCAACTATTACCACCCGTGAGCGACCGTAGGGAGCGAGCGGGCCGACGACTGACTTGGAGTGAGCAACGCGAACGGAAAGGAAGGAGGAGTGCTTTTCATCGAAGTTTTGCCGAGGGCGCGGCTTCGCCGCGCCCGCAGAGCAAAAGTTCGGTTCTAGAAGGAAACGGCGTCGGGCGCGTACGGGCTGCCGACCGGCGTCGGGTCGCGGTCGCTGTATCCGACGCGGCCGACGGCCTTGTCGCTGACGGCGGAGTAGACGGCAAAGCGCGCGTCCTCCGAGTTTTCGAAGGTTTCGGACTCGAGGCGGGCGAGTACATCGCCGACCGTCTCGGTCCCGTTGGGGAGTTCGAGCGTGCGGTCCCCGTACTCCTCGATCAGTTCCTCGGTCGTGGCGGGGTACTCGTGGTCGTCGATGACGTCGCCGGTGCCATTGAGCAGCATTACACCAGATCCTCCGTGAACAATGATTATAAACATTGTCCATCTATGTTTCCTAGTCGCACTGTAGACCTAGAACACCTAGTAGACCCCTAGAGATCGCGAAAAACAGAACGCGGGCACGGAGAAATGCCTTTAGGAGCGGCCCGGTTCGGATAGCGTATGCCTCACGCGGACTTACACGTTCACACGACGCGGTCGGACGGGAGCCTCGATCTCGAGGTGGTGCCCGAGGCCGCGCGCCGCGGCGGCGTCGAGGTGGTCGCGGTGACCGATCACGACCGGGTCCAGCCGTTCGACGGCCCGGTCGTCGAACGCGACGGCGTGACGCTCATCCACGGGATCGAGCTTCGCGTCGAGACGCCGGGCGGCCAGCGGCTCGACCTGCTGGGCTACGGCCTCGAGCCGAGCGGCGACCTCGAGGCGATCCTCGAGACGATTCAGGGGAACCGCATCGAGCGCGGCCGGGCGATCGTCGACTGCGTGGAGTCCCGGCTGGGGCTCGAGCTGGACGTGACGGTCGACGGCGGGTTCGGACGGCCCCACATCGCGCGGGCGATCGAGGCCCACCCCGAGGCCGCGTACGACTACCAGGGCGCGTTCGATCACCTCATCGGCTCGGACTGCCCGTGTTACGTGCCGCGGGACGTGCCGTCGTTCGAGCGCGGGCGGGCGGCACTGGCCGAGTCGTGTCGGCTCGTCTCGCTCGCCCACCCGTTGCGGTATCGCGACCCCGAGAGCGCGCTCGCGCTGGCGGCCGATCTCGACGCCGTCGAATTGCGATATCCGTACGGCCGCGACGTCGATCGCGCCCCCGTCGAACGGGCAATCAAGCGCCACGGTCTGCTGGTCACCGGCGGCAGCGACGCCCACGACGACCGAATCGGCGTCGCGGGCCTCTCGCGAGAAGCCTTCGAGCGACTCGAGTTGAGAGTCGATTGATCCAAACGTTGGCCGCTAGCGGAGGGTTCAATGCGACGTGGTCCCAACGCGTGAGTATGAACTGCCACTACTGCGACCGCGAGGCCGCCTTCGCAGCCGAGTCCGATGGACTCAAAGTCGGCCTCTGTGAGGAACACTTCCGCGAGCGCCTCCAGGAACTCGCTGAAGCCGACGGGCTCGAGAGCCTCAAAGAGAAGGTCGACGTCGACCGCGCCGAGTAATCAGGCCGTTCGTCCGGCGTCGACGTCGATGGCGTCGACCGGACAGACGTCGACACAGAGCATGCAATCGATACACTGTGCCTCGTTGGCCGGGTCGGCTTTCTCCTCGCTTTCCGGATGCCCCGGCGTGTCGATCCACTCGAAGACGTCGACCGGGCAGTCCTCGACGCAGGCCCCGTCGGCGATGCAGATGTCGAAATCGACCGCCACGTGGGTGCCGTGGATGCCGAGTTCCTCCGGCTCCTCGACCGGGCCCCAGACCGCGTGGCCCTCGTGTTCGTCGACCTGTTCGCGGTTCTCATTGAACTGCGGATCTATGGCCATTGCTAACAGGTTCAATGCGGGACGCGCACTTAAATTTGCGTACTCGTTGCGACGCGTGACTCGCCGACTCGAGCGACCGCAGGACGCGGTCGCAGGAATGCAGTCGCCCGTCGTCCGGTCCGCGTCGCGGTCCGCCACCCGGTCGTCGAGCAGTTCGCGGGTCCAGACGGCGAAGCCGTGATTCCGGCCGTAGGTCCGGACGGCCGATCGCGTTCCGGTCGGCCGGGCCTCCGCTATAGTAGCCACTGAAACGATTCACACACTGATCGCAACGCTGTCGTGCAGTCAGGTGTGCAATGACCGTCAGTGGCTACTATAGCGAAACGGGACACGGGAACCGCTTCGGCGGCCGAGACCGATCGAGACCCTCCGCGACACAAAGGCGTATGGGTGCAGGCACAGACGAGATGAGTACACATGTCACTCGAGACCGAATCCCGAGCGAACGTCCTCGCGGCGACGGGCATCTCCGCGAGTCGACTCGCGGCGCTGGCCGATCGAGTCGACGCCGACGGCAGCGAGACGATCGAGGTACGAGCGCCGGCGACGGACACCGCAGTCGGTGCGGTTCCGGACTGCGACGGCGCCGACGTCGAGCGGGCCGTCGACCGCGCTCGAGCGGCCCAATCGTCGTGGGCCGAAACGGCGATGGACGAACGCCGCGAGATCGTCGCCCGGTTCGGCGACCTCGTCCTGAAACACCGGGCGGAGCTGCTCGATATCCTGCAACTCGAGACCGGTAAATCCCGCCGCCACGCCGTCGAGGAAGTCGTCGACGTGGCGCTGACGTGTTCGTACTACGCCGATCGCGGGGACGCGGCGTTTCGCGAGGAGCGGCGACGCGGCGCGATCCCGCCGGCGACGACCGCTCGCGTGACCTACGAGCCGGTCGGCGTCGTCGGCGCGATCTCCCCGTGGAACTACCCGCTCACGCTCTCGCTGACCGACGTCCTCCCCGCGCTCATCGCGGGCAACAGCGTCGTCCTCAAACCCGACGAGAAGACGCCGTACACCGCGCTGGCACTGGCGGACCTGCTCGAGCGAGCCGGGCTTCCGGCGGATTGTTTCGAGATCGTCACCGGCCGCGGCGCGACCGTCGGGCCGGCGCTGATCGACCGCGTCGACTACATTTCCTTTACCGGGAGTACCGAGACGGGCCGGCTCGTCGCGGAACAGGCGGGCCGCAACCTGATCGGCTGCTCGCTGGAACTCGGCGGCAAGAACCCCTTGCTCGTCCTCGACGACGCCGACATCGAGGAGGCCGCCCGCGGCGCAGTCCAGGCCTGTTTCTCGAATGCCGGCCAGCTGTGTCTCGCGGCCGAGCGGGTCTACGTCGCCGACTCGATCCACGACGAGTTCGTCGAGGCCTTCGTCGCGGCGACGCGGGACCTGACCCTCGGAACCGGCTTCGACTACGAGGACGACGTGGGCTCGCTGATCGACAGCGACCAACTCGAGCGTGTCGAGCGTCACGTCGAGGACGCGCGCGAGCGCGGTGCGACGGTACTTACCGGCGGCGAGCGCCGACCCGAGGTGGGGCCGTTCTGTTACGAACCGACGATCCTGACGGACCTCGAACCCGAGGCGACGGCCGCCTGTGAGGAGACGTTCGGCCCGGTCGTGTCGGTCGAGTCGGTCCCGAACGTTGCGACCGCGATCGAGCGAGCCAACGACACCGAGTACGGCCTGAACGCGAGCGTCTGGACCGGCGACCGCGAGCGCGGCGTCGCCGTCGCCCGCGAGATCGACTGTGGAACCGTCTGTGTCAACGACGCCTACGTCTCCGGCTGGGCGGCCGTCGACGCGCCGATGGGCGGCTTCGGCGACTCCGGGCTCGGCCGCCGGCACGGCCCCGAGGGAATCAAGCGCTACCTCGAGTCCCGGACGATCGCCACCTCCCGAACCGGACCGCTCGACGTCCCGCCGGGGGTACCGACCGCGTGGTACGCTCGCGGGATGTTCGCGCTGGCGCGCCTCCAACAGCGGCTGCCAACGGTTGCGAGCGTCACGCGGCGACTCCGGGACGCGGGCTTCTGACCGACGAGTCCGGGAACGAGGCGCTTTTGCGGCTCCCGTCGAATACTCGGGTATGGACCTCACACATCGCCCCCGGCGGCTCCGACAGGACCGGGTTCGCGGGCTCGTCAGCGAGACGAGCCTCGAGCCCTCGGACCTGATCGCCCCGGTGTTCGTCGACGCGACGACCGACGAGCGCCGGCCGATCGAGTCGATGCCCGGCCACGAGCGGGTCCCGATCGCGGAGTCGGTCGCCCGCGTCGAGGACGTCCTCGAGACGGGCGTCGAGGCCGTCATGCTGTTCGGGATCCCGGAATCGAAAGACCCCGAGGGGACCCGCGCCTGGGCCGAGGACGGCGTCGTCCAGGAGGCGCTGCGCCGAATCACGAGCGAGACCGACGCCTACGTCATCACGGACGTCTGTCTCTGCGAGTACACCGACCACGGCCACTGCGGCCCGCTCGAGGAGGAGCTGCGAAGCGAGAGCGGCGTCGCCGCGGACGGTCCGGCCTGCGAGCCCACGATGACCGTCGACAACGACGCGACGCTCGCGGCCCTGGAGAAGATCGCGGCGTCTCACGCCCGGGCGGGCGCGGACATGGTCGCGCCCAGCGGAATGATGGACGGAATGGTCGGGGCCATCCGGTCGGCGCTCGACCGCGAGGGGTTCGCGAACGTCCCGATCATGAGCTACGCGGCCAAATACGAGAGCGCGTTCTACGGGCCGTTCCGGGACGCCGCCGACGGCGCGCCGACCTTCGGGAACCGCCGACACTACCAGATGGATCCGGCCAACGCCCGCGAGGCCATGCGGGAAGTCCGACTGGACGCCGAGCAGGGCGCGGACGTGATGATGGTCAAGCCCGCGCTTTCCTACCTCGATATCATCAGTTCGGTCCGCCGGGAGTTCGACCACCCCGTCGCCGCCTACAACGTCTCCGGCGAGTACGCGATGCTACATGCGGCCGCCGAGAAGGGCTGGCTCGACCTCGAGGCGGTCGCGACGGAGTCGCTGCTGTCGATCAAGCGAGCCGGCGCGGATCTGATTCTGACCTACTTCGCCGAAGACATCGCAAAGCAACTGTAGATCGGTCGGGTTGCCGGTCGACCCGCCCGTAGTCTGCCACCGTCGAATCGACCACGTTTGACCGCTCTGGACCGAATAATAGACGATCGTCAATTAGCAGTCCGCCGCGGGCCAGGGTGTGGCAATATCTGCCGCGCGCGAGCGTAGCCGCACTGATACGCCCCGTTCGGGCGTCGATAACCGGCAATTCTCGCAACATCGAGCGGAGCTGCCGAACGAAGCCGGTTTACAAACATGCAAAATATAACCGCCGATCGAAAGAGACGTTATTTCTGATGCCCTTATACACATTAAATCTGCTTTAGCTTTGAACGGACGACCCTATTACACCCGTAACTTTAGCCATTTGTCAACGCTAACCCTTAAATGATGTAAGTGCAACGAACTCAAACGTGATTAAGAGGTCAAACATGAACGCGATTGCATTAGAAGAAGACGATCGTTTGGTCGATGAATGGGGCGGTGCGTGGAAAGCGGGGGTGGACGCGTGATGGAGCCGACGCTCCTGCAGTCCGAGACGGAGATGCTGATCGAGGCGGTCAACTACACGTGGATCCTGGTCGCCACGTTCCTGATCTTCTTCATGCACGCCGGCTTCGCCATGCTCGAGGCGGGGCAGGTGCGCTCGAAGAACGTCGCCAACCAACTGACGAAGAACCTGCTGACCTGGAGCGTCGGCGTGACGGTGTTTTTCCTCATCGGCGTGGGTGTCGAGGGCGTCGTCGCCGGTGACGGCTTCGTGCCGGCCTTCCAAGGCGATGCCGCGGGCTGGCTCGACTGGCTGTACGGTGCGGTCTTCGCCATGACCGCGGCGACGATCGTTTCGGGTGCCGTCGCCGGTCGTGCGAAACTCCGTGCGTACGTCAGCTACACCTTCCTGCTGGCGGCGGTCATCTACCCGGTCGTCACCGGTCTCACGTGGGCCGGCGAACACCTCGCGTACGGCGACGTCCTGTTCCACGACTTCGCTGGCGGGATGATCGTCCACGGCATGGGCGGTATCGCCGGTCTCACCGCCGCGTGGGTCCTCGGTCCGCGCATGGACCGATACAACAGTGACGGGAGCGCGAACGTCATTCCCGGTCACTCGCTGACCTTCGCCGTGCTCGGCACGCTGATCCTCGCCTTCGGCTGGTACGGCTTCAACGTCGGTACCTCGGCGATCATCGGCGAGGGCGCGTTCCTCGGCGATCAGCTCGGTCGCGTCGCCTTGACCACGACGGCCGCGATGGCCTGCGGTGCGATGGGGGCCGGCCTCGTCGCGTGGCTCAAGACCGGCAAAGTCGATACCCTGTACGTCGCCAACGGGCTGCTGGCCGGCCTCGCCGCGATCACCGCGATCCCCGACACCACGGCGTGGTGGGGCGCGTTCGTCGTCGGCGGCCTCGCCGGCGTGCAACTGCCCCTCGTCTTCGAGTTCGTCGAGCAGTACCTGAAGATCGACGACGTCTGTGCGGTGTTCCCCGTCCACGGCTCGGCCGGGGTCCTCGGGACGCTGCTGTTCCCCTTCGTCGCCGCACCGGGGGTCGTCGATAGCATCGTGAACGCGTTCGTCGCCCAGGTCATCGGCGTCGTCGTCATCGCTGCCTGGACGATCGTCGCGACCGGCGTTATCTGGTACGCGTTCAAGGCTACCGGCCAGGCCCGCGTCTCGCCGGAACACGAACGCGACGGGCTCGACGTCTCCGAACACGGCGTCGACACCTACCCCGAGTTCGGCCAGCCCGACGTCGCCACCGACGGTGGCTCCGACGAAGTCATCCGCGCGGACGGGGGTGAGCGACTCGACGAGTCGCGATCCTCGTCAGAGCTTCGCTCTGACGGCGGCGAGCCGAACGACGGCGAGATCAAGATGGTCACCGCGATCGTCCGCCCCGACCGCCTCGGGGCGATCAAGCAGTCGCTGGCCGAAGCCGGCGCGCCGTCGCTGACGGTCACCAACGTCTCCGGCCGCGGCTCCCAGCCCGCGAAGAAGGGCCAATGGCGCGGCGAGGAGTACACGGTCGACCTCCACCAGAAAGTCAAGATCGAGTGCGTCGTCGCCGACATCCCCGCCGGAGAGGTCGTCGATGCCATCCGCGAGGGCGCGGAAACCGGCGAACCCGGCGACGGCAAGATCTTCGTCATGCCCGTCGAGAGCGCGACCCAGATCCGGACCGGCAAGACCGGCCGGGACGCGGTCTGATCGCGGCCACACCCCGTTTCACTGCTTCTGTGGGTCCTCCCCCCTCGTGTGTCGCCCGAGCGCTCGCGTGATGCTCGAGCGAACCGACCAGTACACTGATTTATCTGCCGCCGAGACGGATCGTGAATGAGTCAGCAACGCGACGGGTCGAACGTAGCGTACGACGAAGCTCAAACGGTCGGTCGCGATCCGGACCGGTCGGATCGAACCGACTCGACGAGCCCACTTTCGCTTCTCGAGGGCGAGGAGGTCCTCGTCGACGCACAGCCGACGTGGTGGAACTGGATCGGCCACGCCGTCGTCGGCGGACTGGCCGGACTGGTCGGGGTAGTCGGCCTCGCAGTCGGGAGTACGGCGGCGGCGTTGCTCGGGTTCGTCACGGCGCTCGTGGTCGGGGGCTATATCTGGTATCGACGGAACCGGGTCCGCTATCTCGTCACCGATCGACGGATCGTCGTGATCGCGGGATTTACCGCCAGAAAGACCACCGAGACGTGGATGGAAGACATCCGCGGGCTACAGACGAGTACGACCGCCTTCAGCCGCGACCGGGGGTTCGGAACGATCGCCGTCTCGAACGCAGTGATCCCGCAGGGGTTCACGCAGGGGTTCAGCCGAACGAACTCGCTGGTACTCTCGGGCGTGCCGAACTACGACGACGTGGCGAACACGATCCGGCAGCGCCAATCCGAGCGGAAGGCCGGCGATTACTGAGACAGGCTGTCGGCTCGGTGACGGATGGATGGGTCTCGACCGCACCGAAATCGACTCGTAGCCGTCTGAACCGCCGGTCCGGAACCGCCAGCGAGGAGACCTCGGTACTACTTTCCCGTCGGGTTTCCAAGGCAGCGATATGAGCGACGACAACTCGCGTGACCTGTACGATCGAGCGCTGTCGGTGCTGCCCGGCGGCGTCAACTCCGCAGTTCGCGCAGCGATCGAACCCTATCCGTTTTTCGTCCGGAAGGGCGAGGGCGGCCACGTCATCGACGCCGATGGCAACCGCTACATCGACTGGGTGATGGGGCTCGGCCCGCTGCTTTTGGGCCACGACCTACCCGACCCCGTCCAGGCGAGCGTCCAGCAGAAGGCAAGCGAAGGGCCGATGTACGGCACCCCGACCGAGATCGAGGTCGACCTCGCGGAGTTCGTCGTCCGTCACGTCCCAAGCGTCGAGAAGATCCGCTTCGTCAACTCCGGCACCGAGGCGACTACCTCCGCAGTGCGGCTCGCGCGGGGCTACACCGGCCGGAACAAGATCGTCGTCATGCAGGGCGGCTACCACGGCGCACAGGAGTCGACGCTGGTCGAGGGCGACGCCGAGAACCCCCGACCCTCCTCGGCCGGCATCCCGCAGTCCTTTGCCGAACACACCCTCCCCGTGCCGTTCAACGACGAGGACGCCATCCGAGAAGTCTTCGAGGAACACGGCGACGACATCGCCGCGGTGCTGACCGAACCCATCCTCGGGAACTACGGCATCGTCTACCCCGAAGAGGGCTACCACGAGTTCCTCCGGGAGATCACCGACGAACACGGCTCCCTGCTGATCTTCGACGAAGTGATCACCGGCTTCCGCGTGGGCGGACTGGGCTGTGCCCAAAGCGAGTTCGGCGTCACCCCCGATCTGACCACGTTCGGCAAGATCATCGGCGGCGGCTTCCCCGTCGGCGCCATCGGCGGCCGCGCCGAAATCGTCGAGAACTTCACGCCCTCTGGCGATGTCTTCCAGGCCGGGACCTTTTCGGGCCACCCCGTCACGATGGCCGCCGGCCTCGAGACCTTGAAATTCGCCGCGGAAAACGACGTCTACGACCACGTCAACGGGCTCGGCGACCGGCTCCGGAGCGGGCTCAGCGACATCGTCGCCGACCAGGCACCGAGCTACACCGTCACCGGCACCGACAGCATGTTCAAAGTCATCTTCACGCGAGACGGTCCCGGTCCCGACTCGCTCGAGGAGCAGTGTTCGGCCGGCTGTCGACAGGATCCGACCTGTCCGCGCTACGACTACTGTCCGAAAAACGCCGCCGACGTGAAAAACGCCGAGACCGAACGCTGGCGGCGCGTCTTCTGGGGAGGGATGAAAGACGAGGGCGTGTTCCTCTCGCAGAACCAGTTCGAGTGTCAGTTCGTCAGTTACGGCCACACCGACGACGACGTCGAGCGGACCCTCGAGGCGTACAAAGAAGCGCTATAGGTGTCCGCCCGTCGCGGGCTCGATCGCTGACCCCTCGCCGCCGACGCGGACGTGTTCGGGGGAGCACGTATCGGGGTCGTCCGGAAAGCCGTCGGCATGAATCGACGGGCGCTGCTTTCGTCCGCGGCAGTTACGAGTATCGGCGCTTTTGCCGGGTGTCTCGGTGCCCGCGCACAGCGGTCTCCCAGTATCGGTGGCGGAACGGTCTCGCTCGGTCCCGGCGAAGAGACGACCCTCTACCTCTCGGCCACGACCGTCGGCGCGATCGAGTTCGAGCGCGTCCCGGCCACCGAGACGGTGGTCTTCGAGATCGACGCAGCGACGCTGTCACCGTCGCCGTCGGATCGGACCGACTCGTCGCCGCCGTGCTGGCGCTGGGCCGAGACGCGTTCGAACGTCGACCTCGAGGTGCCGATTCGGGCCGCCGAAGACGCG
This sequence comes from Natrinema thermotolerans, assembly GCF_031165565.1. Classification (NCBI taxonomy): domain Archaea; kingdom Methanobacteriati; phylum Methanobacteriota; class Halobacteria; order Halobacteriales; family Natrialbaceae; genus Natrinema; species Natrinema thermotolerans. The sequence goes on from NZ_CP101873.1 coordinate 1,899,930, forward strand.
GAGCCGGGGGAGTACGCCTACGCGGTCACGGCCTGGGCCGATGCCGACCGCGACGACGCCGACTCGGTGACGAAAGAACACACGATCGCGGTCACGGACTCGAGTAGCGACTGAAATCGAACGTCCCTGCTCGTCCGATGCGGTATGATCGGTGGAGAATCGTTTCAGTAGTCGGGATCGGGTTCCGGCCCCGGCGATCTGTTTTCGGTCTCGACGGGACCGGGACGGCCGAGGGGGCCGTCACTGATCGGCAGGATACCTCGAAAAGAGCCGCCGGCCCGCGTCGGGTTAGTCGTCGTCGCTGACGGGGTCGACGACGTCCGACGGGTCACTGTCGCCGAAGATCCGGTCGGCGATGACGTGACTGCTCGACTCGCCGGCGGTCGCTTTCCGCTGGAACAGCAGCTTCGCGACGACGTCCCAGGCGAAGAGGACTGCACCGGCGATCAGCATCGTGTCGCCGGGCATACGCAGCCAGAACAGCGTCTGGATCAGCTCGCCGTTGTAGAACTCGAGGCTCCGTGAGGCGGCATACCCCTGCGTGAACCCGACCTCGAGTTGGAGGAAGCCGACGGGCAGCAGGGAGAGGAAGATCATCAGCGCCAGCCCGAGGTTACACAGCCAGAACGACCAGCGCAGCCGGCGCGTGGTCCAACTCTCGGCGCGGGTGGTCACCCGGAGGATGTAGACGGACATCCCCATCGCGAGCAGGCCGAAGGCACCGAACATCGCGCCGTGGGCGTGGGCGACCGTGAGGTAGGTCCCGGTCTCGTAGTAGCTGATGATCGGGAGGTTGATGAAGAAGCCGATGACGCCGGCCCCGAAGAAGTTCCAGACGCTCGAGGCGACGATGAAGTAGAAGGCCATCCGGTAAGGGAAGTCCTTCCCGGCGGTATCCATCGCGCGGTACTGGCCCAGCGCCTCGTAGAGGATAAAGAGGAGCGGAATGAACTCGATGGTCGAGAAGACGCTCCCGATGGGGAGCCAGACCTCGGGGAGGCCGGCCCACCAGTAGTGGTGGGAGACGCCGATGATCCCGCTGCCCATTACGAGGGCGGCCTGGAAGATCACCGCCTTCTCGGCGGACTTCTTCGAGAGGAGGTTCATCGAGACCAGCGTCAGGGCGATGACGACGAGGATGAAGAACTCGAAGACGCCCTCGACCCACATGTGGACGACCCACCAGCGCCAGAACTCCGTCACGACGATGTTGGTCTTGGGCGTATAGAGGAAGCCGGCCATGAACAACAGGCCGATCGAGCCGCCCGCGTAGACGATCATGTGGGCAAGTCCATAGCGGGGTTCGCGATCGAGCAGCGGCTTGAAGCCCCGCGCCACGAGGGCGGTCCAGCCGAGGAAGCCGACCAGCAGGCCGACCTGCCAGATCCGGCCGATCTCGACGTACTCGAGGCCTTCGTTGCCCAGCAGCCACCACAGTTGGCCGTCGAAGAAGTTGTTGATGCCCAGCCAGATGCCGGCCAGACCGCCGACGGCGACGACCAGTAGTGCGCCGACGAGGCCTTTGACGTACAGCGCCTGTTTCGGCGGTTCGCGGCCGGTCAGCAGCGGCGCGAGGAAGAGCCCGGCGCCGAGCCACATGGTGGCGATCCAGAGGATACCCAGATCGACGTGCCAGGTCCTGACGATCGACCAGGGGAGCCACTGGAGGATGTCGACGCCGATCAGTTCCCGCATGCCGAAGAAGCCGTCGCGCTCGATGTAGTAGTGGGCGAGCAAGCCCCCGAGGAACGTCTGGGCGACGAACAGCAGGGCTCCGATGAGGACGAACCGGGTACTCAACAGCTGACTCGGCGTGAGTTCGATCTCGCTGGGGTGGGGAATCGACGCGCCCTCGGCCTCCGGTTCGGGGAGGTCGATGGACTGGTAGAGCCAGATGGCGGCCCCGGCACCGCCGACCAGCAACACCATGGCGATGACGCTCCAGGTCATGATGGGGCCGCCGGCGTCGTTGCCCGCCGCGGGCGAGTACGGCCAGTCGTTGGTGAACGAAGCCGAGGAGTCGGGGCGGTCAGTGTGGGAGATCCAGGCGGTCCAGAGCGCGAAGTCGGCGAACTCCTCCGCTTCCTCGGCGCTCTCGATCTGTCCGGCGGGGATACCGCGCTCCCGGTCGCCCTCATGGTAGCGCTCGACGTAGTCCTCACGCACCTGCTGGTGGGCATAGACTTCCGCCGCGGAGTACTGGACCTGTGAGCCGTACTCGCTTCCCTGCAGTTCCTGCCGGACCTGCTGGTCGATGCCGGCCTGGACCGAGGCGTTCAGCGCCGAGTAGTTCTCGTCGTGGCGCTCTTGCGCGTAATAGTCGCGCATGTACTCGGCCTTGGAATCGAGCGTGTCGGCGGTGTAGTCGGTGTCGTAGTAACTACCGCGCCCGAGGATCGACCCTTGGTTCATCAAGCCGTTCTCCTGGAAGACAGCTTTGCCGTCCTGGACGTCCTCGCTCGTGGCGACCGTCTCGCCGTCGGGCCCGACGATGGTATCGGGGATGTCGGGCGAGTTCGCATAGGAGAGCCACGCCCCACCGCCCATGACGATGAGGTTGACGACGAAGATCGTGGCGAGGAACGTCGCCAGCTGTTTTCGCGTTACTTGCATGACGATCGCAACTCAGTCCGTGACCCCCGTCAAACGTCCCGGGAGTTCCTACGGTCTGGAAAAACATACGAACGTGTTCGCGACAGCGGTTAGGGGAACGGAGCGAGTATCAGTTCGTTCGGGAACGAAAATTACGGGGCTACGAAGGGACGCGGCCGCCGCTGCGAGGCAGTGATCGCTCGAGTCACGAAAACGGTGCTGGCCCCATCATACGACGGGTATGGTCGATCCGCGATTCGGATGGACCGTCTCAGTCGGCGGCCGTGACGATCGCGTCCTGATAGCTCGCGATCTCATCGAGGACGGCCTCGCGGTCGTCCTCGTCGACGTCGAACTCGGCGAGCGCGTCGTCGAGGTGGGTTGCGATCGCCTGAAAGTCCGACGGCGTGATACCCATGTCCGCGTGGACGGCTTCCATCTCCCCGCCGGCGTACTCGACGGGACCGCCGGTGACCGAACTGATGAACTGGGCCTGATGGGCCCGCTGTTTCTGCATATCGACATCGTCGAAGTACCCTGCAACCTGTTCGTCCGCCATGATGCGGTCGTAGAATTCGTCGACGACGGCCGTAATCGCGTCTTCGCCACCGAGTCGCTCGTAAAGCGAGTCTGTCATCGGGTCATATGTACCCACTTGAAGTAGATAAAGTCCGGCCCGAACACGTTGTGGAAAAACTTGTGTGTGGTTACCAAACACATGAAAAGAGACCGACTTCATTCTCGATCGACGGGTCCGAGACCGATCCGCCACGCGTCGGACAAGCGTGCGCTTTTCATACCCGAGGCTCGGACTGACGCCTATGAGAACACGCGGGACGTTACGACTGGCGACGAGGGGGTCCGCTCTCGCCCGGCGACAGGCCTCGCTCGTCAAGGAGGCCCTCGAAGACCGCCGGTACGAGGTGGAACTCGTCACGGTCGAGACGACGGGGGACCAGATCCGGGACGAACTGATTCACCGGCTCGGCAAGACGGGCGCGTTCGTCCGCGAACTCGACGAACGGGTCCTCGAGGGCGACCTCGACGGCGCGATCCACTCGATGAAGGACATGCCCACCGAACAGCCCGAAGAACTCGTGACCGCCGGGATTCCCGAGCGCGGACGACCGGGTGACGTCCTCATCACGCCCGACGGCTCGACGCTGGAAGAGTTGCCGGCGGGTGCGACCGTCGGCACCTCGAGTCTGCGCCGGCGCGCACAACTGCTCTCGGAACGGGACGACCTCGAGGTCGAACCCCTGCGTGGCAACGTCGACACGCGCCTCGAGAAGCTGTTGGCCCCGTCGCTGCAGGCGGAACATCAGGAGCGCTCGGAAGCCGACAAAGAACGGAAGGGGAATACCGGCGACGACGATTTCGAGGCCGAGTACGACCGCACCACCGACGAGTGGTTCGACGATCTCTCGGAACTCGAGCGGCAAGCCCTGGGCCGGGAGGTCGAGACGGAGTACGACGCCATCGTGCTGGCACAGGCCGGCCTCGAGCGCAGCGGGCTCGCCCACTACGTGGCGTATCAGGAACTGCCGACCGATACGTTCGTTCCCGCGCCGGGACAGGGGGCGCTGGCGGTGACCGCCCCGGACGGCGAGACCGCACGCGAGATCAAGAGCGCGATCGATCACCCGCGGAGCCGCGTCGAGACGACCGTCGAGCGGACGATCCTCGCGGAACTCGGTGGGGGCTGTATCGCGCCGGTCGGCATCTACGCGATCCTGCAGGGGGAACACGTCCATGCGACCGTGACCGTCTTCGATCGGGACGGCGACGAGTCGGTGACCGGCAGCCGCGACCTGCCCGTCGACAGCCACGCCGAGGCCGCCCGGGAGTTCGCCCGGGACCTCGCCAACCGCGGGGCCGCGGCGCTGATCGAAGGGGCACGGGAGGACGCCGAGGGCGACGACGAGGGCGTCTCCGAGGAAGATAAGCCCGAGGGGAAATAGCTAGCGAGTAACGAATGTCAGGCAACGCCATCGACGCCGAACCCGGCACCGTCTACCTCGTCGGCAGCGGCCCCGGCGATCCCGACCTGTTGACCGTGAAAGCGAAGCGGCTGCTCGAGGAGTGCGACGTCGTCCTCCACGACAAGTTGCCCGGCCCCGAGATCATCGACCGGCTTCCCGAGGACCGCCGCGAGGACGTGGGCAAGCGCGCCGGTGGCGAACGCACGCCCCAGTCCGAGATCAACGAGCGGCTGGTCGAACTCGCCCGCGAGGGCAAAAGCGTGGTCCGTCTGAAGGGTGGCGACTCGTTCGTCTTCGGCCGCGGCGGGGAGGAAGCGGAGTATCTCGCGGCCCACGAGGTCCCCTTCGAGGTCGTTCCCGCGGTCACCTCGGCGATCGCCGCGCCCGCGGTAGCGGGCATTCCCGTCACCCACCGCGATCACGCCTCCTCGGTCTCGTTCGTGACCGGCCACGAGGACCCGACCAAGGCGGAATCCGCGGTCGACTGGGACGCGCTTGCCGCGACCGGCGGTACCATCGTCGTCCTGATGGGCGTCGGCCGCCTGCCGGACTACACCACGGCCCTGCTCGAGGCCGGGATGGCCCCCGAGACGCCGGTCGCGCTCGTCGAGCGCGGCACCTGGCCCGGCCAGCGAGTCGCGACGGGCACCCTCGAGACGATCGTCGACGCCCGCGACGAGGCGGGGATCGAACCGCCCGCGGTGACGGTGATCGGCGACGTGGCTGGGACGCGGGAGTCGGTGGTCGAGTTCCTGCAAAACGACTACGGCGCGGCCGGCGACGCCGGGGCCGGGGAGTAACCAATGACCGAGACACCGACAGTCGCCGTCTTTCGGCCCGACGACGACCGCATCGAGCGGGCGACCGAACTGCTCGCGGAACTGGGTGCCGAGCCGGTCCCGGACCCGATGCTCGCGGTCGAGGCGACCGACGCCGTCCCGCGGACCGATGCGGACTACGTCGTCTTCACGAGCAAGACCGGCGCGGAACTGATCGCCGCGGCCGGCTGGGAGCCGACCGGCGAAACCGTCTGTGCCATCGGGCCAGCGACGGCCGACGCGCTCCGCGCGGAGGGGTACGCGGTCGACCTCGTCCCCGAGGAGTACACCTCGAGCGGGCTGGTCGCAGCGCTTTCGGACGCCGTCGACGGCGCACGCGTCGAGGTCGCCCGCAGCGACCACGGCAGCCCGGTGTTGCTCGACGGGCTCGAGGAGGCTGGCGCGTACGTCCACGAGACGATCCTCTACCGGCTGGTCCGTCCCGAGGGAAGCGGCGAGTCCGCCCGGCTGGCAGCGGCGGGCGACCTCGACGCCGCCTGTTTCACCTCGTCGCTGACCGTCGACCACTTCCTCGAGGCCGCCGCGGAGGCGGGGGTTCGGGAAGCAACCATCGCGGGACTCGAGGACGCCGTCGTCGGCGTCATCGGCGAGCCGACGGCCGAGACCGCCGCCGAGCGGGGCGTCGATGTCGATCTGGTCGCGAGCGAAGCGACCTTCGAGCGGCTGGCCGCGGAGACCGTCGACGCGGCGACAGACGGCGAATGACCGGCCGTCGCGCGTTTCTCGCGACCGCAGGTGCCGCGGCGCTTGGCGGCTGTGCCGCGCCCGCTGTCGAGCCGACCGCGTTCGAGGACCACGAGCGCCACGACGCGACGATCGGATTCGTCGGCGACGCGATGCTCGGCCGCAACGTCGACGGGCGATACGGACGCGCCGGAACCGACCCGGCAGCCGTCTGGGGGGCCCTCCGACCCCGACTGCAGTCGCTGGACGGCGTCTGCTGTAACCTCGAGTGTTGTCTGTCGACGCGGGGCCAGCGGTTCCCCGACCGGACCTACTACTTCCGGGCCGATCCCGGGTGGGCCGTTCCCGCCCTCGAGGCCGGAAACGTCCGCTTTGCATCGCTAGCGAACAACCACATGCTGGATTACGGACCGGCGGCGCTTCGCGACACCGTCGACGCCCTCGACGACGCGGGGATCGGGTTCGCGGGTGCCGGCGAGACGCCGACGGCGGCCCGCGCTCCCGCGACGGTCTCGATCGGCGATGTCGACGTCGCGGTCGTCTCCTTCGCGGACCACTACGCCGAGTACGGCGCGACCGACGACCGACCCGGCACGGCCTACGTCGAGTTCGACCCGGAATCGGCCGAGAGTCGGCGGCTCGTCGGCGAGTCCCTCGAGCGCGCCGCGGCGACCGACCCCGACCTGCTGGTCGCCTCGGTCCACTGGGGACCGAACTGGGTCGAACATCCCGACGACGACCTACGGGCGTTCGGCCACTGGCTGATCGATCAGGGAGTCGACGTCGTCCACGGCCATAGCGCTCACGTCGTCCAAGGCGTCGAGCGCGACGGCGACGGCCTCGTCCTCCACGACACCGGCGACATCGTCGACGACTACGTGATCAAAGAGGAGTTGCGCAACGACCGAACCGTCCTCTTCGAGCTCGGGCTCGAGGACGGGAGTCCGGTGGAACTACGCCTCGTTCCCGCCGTCATCGACGACGAGACGGTCACACCGGCCGACGGGGACGAGGCAGCGTGGCTCCGAGAGACGATGCGCGAGCGTTCGGCACCCTTCGACACCGAGTACGACCGCGACGGCAGGGACCTCGTCCTCTCGTTGTAAGTGCGGTGGCGGCCGCTCCGACGGCGATCCAGGTTTATGCGCGAAGCCGACCGCAGTGTGTCGATGGCAGGGACGGTTCCCGACCTCGAGGATCGTGCGGTAGCGTGTGCCCAGCGGCTGTGTGCGGCCGACCGCGTGTTGCTCGCCTCACACATCGACGCCGACGGGCTCACCAGCGCCGCGATCGCCGCCCGGGCCCTCGAGCGGGCGGCGATCCGTACGTGAGTTGCATCATCGCTCGAGCGATCGAAGCGCGAGCAGCGCCGGCAGCGCGAACCCGAAGGCGTTGACGCTCCCGTGCCAGCGGATCATCTCTTGAATCGACACGAGCGTGGCGGTGCCGGGAAGGGCCGAGTAGGCGAACGCGAGCGCCAGCGCCATCGTCCAGCACAGCGAGACCGCGGCGACCGCGAACAGCGCCCCAGCGAACCGCGGGACCGTCGGGACGACCGTGCGGAGGAGACACAGCGCGAACCCGACCACGGCGGCCGAGAACGCAGCAGCCGCGACCACCTCGAGCAGCGGCGAGAAGGTGATACCGACGGCGATCAGGAGAATGCCGACCGCGATGACGGCCGTCACCGCGGCCGACGCTCGTCCCGCGACGGTGGGCGGGAATCCGCCGTCGTCGGTCGCCGCGATGCGCCCGGTCAGGCCGACGACCAGCGGCAGGGCGAACCCCGCGTAGTGGAAGTGGACCCCTGTCAGAAGAACGATGATCGGTGCGAATCGTAAACTGATGTCGGCCGCGTGCAGGCACAGGAAGACTGCGGCCACTGGCACGTAGAGGAGCGCGGCGTCGATCGCGAGTTCCGGCAGCGGACCGGTGCCTCGAGCCAGGGATCGTCGGAGTCCAACCAGCGCGATCGCACCGGTGACGACGAGCCACGGAGCGACGAGCGCCACCGCAGCCGGCGATCCCTGCGGCGCGACGAGTCCGGCGACGACGGCCAGCGCGGCGGGAAGCTGGCCGCCAACGGCGACTCGATAGGGAGTCACCGTTCGGTCAGGGAGCGAGCCCGCGGCGTCGCTCATCGGCTCGAGCAGCCCGAGCCCCAGCGGCACGACGACGAACGTCGCGAGGGCGACGTAGCGTTCGACGGGCGAAAGCGGGATCGACCCGCCGACAGTCCCCATCGCCAGCGCCAGCCAGACGGCACCGCCGATCAGCGCGCTCAGGTCGGTGAGACGCCGGCCGGCGACGGTCGGGGACGGACTCGAGCGCCGCGTTCTGGCGCTCGACGGCTCGAGGTCGGTCACGCGTTCTCACCCGGGAGATCGACGCCGCCGAGATCGGATCGGGTCCGAGTCGCCGCGTCGCGGTCGACGGTCCGGAAGTCGCTCTCGAACCTGCCCGTGTAGCCGAACACGGTCCCGACGATCGGGTTGGTGATCTCCGCGGCCACGCGAAACCGGTCGCTGTCATCGTCGTACCAGTCGCGGAGCCGGCCGTCGACCGACAGCGGGCCGGGGAGCGCAACGTAGCGTCCACCCGCACGGAGCCACTGCGTCCCGATCGAGAGCGCGAGCGCACCGTCGTCGGCTCGAACGTGGAGGTCCGCAGCGACGTGGCCCCGGCGGCCGAACAGGTCGGTGAGACAGCCTCGAGCGGGATTCCACCGTAGCGTGTCCACGAACTCCCGCGGCGGGTCGGTCTCGAATCGCCGGTGAAGACACAGCGCCTCGTTCCCGGCGTCGTCGACGAACGCTTCCGTGACGATGGAGAACGGAACGTCGGTGCCGCCCTCCGGAAAGAGGAAGTCGTCGAGGGTCGCGAGCCAGCGGATCGGCGTCGCGAGCGGGTTCCGTTGGAGGTCGTCCATCCGACCGACGCCGACCGCCTCGCGGTCCTCGCCGGCCTCGAGGCCGTAGCGCTCTCGGACGCAGGGATGAAGGGTGTCCCAGCCCTCGCCGACCGCACGCTCGAAGAGTCCGGTCACGGTCGTCCCTCCGCGATTGCGTCGATCCGGTCGCCTGCACCCGTCGTTCGCATCTATCGCTCACCTCGAGACCGTTCGATGTACGCCGACAGCGTGCAAAGCGCGTCCGGATCGACGCCGAAGGCTGCGAGGGCGTCGTCGGCCGTCGTATTCTCCAACCCAAGCACGCGGTACTGATCGCGACCGAACGGGGGCCAGGGGAGCGGGTCGACGGCTCGCGCCGCGAGTCCGGCGACGGCCATCGGAATCGGCACGACGACGCCACCGCCGCGAATCGTCGTCACCGTCTCCGCGAGGGTGAGCCGCTCGGGGCCACCGATCTCGTAACACCCGCCCGCGTGGCGGTCGTCCTCGAGTCCATCGGCGATCAGCGGGGCGAGGTCCTCGACCCAGATCGGCTGGAGTCGCATCCGGCCGCCGCCGGGCAGCGGCGTCACGAGCGGCGGGACCATCCGCTCGACGAACGACACGAACGCACAGCCGTCGCCGAAGACGACCGACGGGCGGTAGATCACGTGCTCGAGACTCGAATCGCGGACGACGCGCTCTGCTCGCCGCTTGGCTCGGAAGTACGCCGTCTCCACGCCGCCGTCGACGCCCAGTCCGCTCAGCTGGACGAACCGCTCGACGCCGGTGTCCTCGCTGGCCGAGACGAGGTGGCGCGTCCCGTCGTAGTGGACCGCCTCGTGGCTCCGGCCGCGGGGCTGGACGTGAGAAGGGAGCGCTACGAGGTTGACGACCGCCTCGTGACCGGTCACGGCGTCGGTGAGATCCGGTTCGGTCACGTCCAGCGTCGTCGTCTCGACGCCGTCCGGCAATCCGGCCGCGTCGGGCGTCCGCGAGGCGGCCGTCACCGCGTGTCCGCGGTCGACCAAAACGCGACAGAGGGAACGGCCGACGAATCCCGTACCGCCCGCGATCAGGACGTTCATACGCTTTTATTCGGCCAACGCAACCTAATGTTACCGCTGTACTGACGGCACACAATCCGGTTCGGAACGCTCGAGCGCCGGGACGTGACACGTCGGACGGGGGAACGTGCATCCGGAAATTTATCCCCGATGGCGCCCCATCATCGACCGATGCACCGATGACAGGGCCGGTTCCCGAACTCGAGGATCGTGCGGTCGCGTGCGCCGAGCGGCTGTGTGCGGCCGACCGCGTGCTGCTTGCCTCACACATCGACGCCGACGGACTCACCAGCGCCGCGATCGCCGCACAGGCGCTCGAGCGGGCGGGGATTCCGTTCGAGACGGTCTTCGAGAAACAGCTCGACGACGAGGCGATCGCGGCGATCGCGGCGACGGAGTACGACACCGTCCTTTTTACCGACTTCGGGAGCGGCCAGCTCGATCTCATCGGCGACCACGAGGACGCGGGCGACTTTACCCCCGTCATCGCCGACCACCACCAGCCCGCCGACCGGGAGACCGAGTACCACCTCAATCCGCTGCTGTTCGGGATCAACGGCGCGTCGGAGCTGTCGGGAGCGGGCGCGAGCTACGTCCTTGCACGGGCGCTCGCGGACGTAGCGGACGGCGGTCCCGGTTCGTCGGTCGCGACCGATGGAGGGACGATCACCGCGTCGGGAACAGCCGACGCCCGCGCGGACAACCGCGATCTCGCCGCCCTCGCAGTGGTCGGCGCGGTCGGCGACATGCAGGCCTCCAGCGGCCAACTCCACGGCGCGAACGCGAAGATCGTCGAAGAGGGCGTCGAGGCCGGCGTCCTCGAGACGGGCAAGGACCTCGCGCTCTATGGCAAGCAGACCCGGCCGCTTCCCAAACTGCTCGAGTACGCCACCGACGTTCACATTCCCGGCATCTCGAACGACGAGAACGGGGCGCTGCGCTTTCTCGACGGGCTGGATCTCGAGTTGCAACGCGACGGCGAGTGGCGAACGTGGGCCGATCTCTCGAACGACGAGAAACGGACCGTCGCCAGCGCGCTCGTCCAGCGGGCGGTCTCGAGCGGCGTCCCCGCAACAAAGATCGACGAACTCGTCAGTACGGCCTACGTCCTGAGCGAGGAGCCGGTCGGCACCGAACTCCGGGATGCCAGCGAGTTCTCGACGCTTTTGAACGCGACCGCCCGCTACGAGCGGGCTGACGTCGGCCTCGGGGTCTGTCTGGGCGATCGCGACGGCGCGCTCGAGCGGGCCCGACAGCTCCTGCGCGAACACCGGCGGAACCTCTCGAACGGGATCGATTTGGTCACACGCAAGGGGGCGACCCAAGAAGACCACATCCAGTGGTTCCACGCGGGCGACGAGATCCGCGAGACCATCGTCGGCATCGTCGCCGGGATGGCGATGGGCAACGAGGGAATCAGTCGTTCGAAGCCCATCATCGCCTTTGCAGAGAAGAACGACGAGGAGGTCAAGGTCTCGTCCAGAGGGACCCACTCGCTGGTCCGGCAGGGACTGGACCTCTCGGTCGTAATGGGTGAAGCCTCCCGCGCCGTCGGCGGCGACGGCGGCGGTCACGACGTGGCCGCGGGCGCGACGGTACCGAAAGGCGAAGAGGAGACGTTCGTCGACCGCGCCGACGATCTCGTCGGCGAGCAACTGTCCTAGTACTGTCGTCGCAGCTCGGACCGTTCGACCGGTCTGCGGTGGCGCGCGCTGTGAGACGGCGAATGACCAGTGAGCCGTCTCACGACGTCGTGCGAGGGAACGAACGAGCGGTGCGAGGCCGAACGGAGTGAGGTCTCGAAAGCGAACGGTGACCGGAGGGAGCCGTGAGCAGCGAGTGAGTCGGTTGGGGAGGCCGTGGCGACTCACTGCAGCCACGATAGCAGACTCGACCCGATTTTGGAATCCGGTACGCAAGTCTGCCGGTGTGATACCGGTTCGAACGGAACGGAGACGGAACGGCGACGCAACTCGGTTCCGCTACCCACGAATCAGGTCGATCGGTCCATCGAGGCCGGCACCGTCGGTAACAGTGGCGCGCGCGAGGTGAACATGTAGGTCGCCTTGCGCACTGCTCCCTTGCCGTACTGGACGGCGCTTTTCCGGATCGGCGTGCGCTTGCCGCGGATCTGGGTCCGGCCCTCGAGGATCGCCTCGACGAGGTCGTCGCCGTCGATGTCGGCTTTGGTCGGGGTCGCGGCCTCGGGCGTGACCAGCACCTCGGTGTAAGCCTTGCCGACGTTGGGCAGGTAGTGGGCGTCGCTGGCACCGATCTGTGGGTAGTCCCGCCGGCTGGCGAAAGTCCGGGCCCGACGGTTGCGATACCCGGTAAAGACCATCGAGTTGTAGGTCTCGATCGCGTCGGCGTCCTCGATATAGCGCTTGCGGACACCGTGGCGACTGCGCTGAAACGGATGGGGAACGATCGCGACCCCGCCCAGCTCGCGGACGGTCTCGACGGTTGCCATGAACGGCTGGCCGGGATCGGGCCGTTCCTCGACCCCGATCGCCAGCAGGTGCCCGTGTCGCGTCGACACCTCGACGCCGGGGATGCCGATCAACCCGTAGTCGGGCGCGAGGTCGGCAGCCCGCCGCGACTCCGAGATCTCGTCGTGGTCGGTGATCACCACGCCGTCGAGTCCGATGTCGGCGGCCTGCTCGAGGATGAGTTCGATCGGTTCGTGGCCGTCGTAGGAGTCGTCCGAATGCACGTGAAAGTCGATCGCGAACGGAATCTGAGAGGACATAGGGGAATGACTGGCCTGCGCGTCGTGACTACCAATAGCTCGTTGCCGAGCATAAACACTGTGTGTCGCGGCGATCGGGGCATCGTCGAGCCGTCGCCCAATTCAATATATCGTTATTCAGTTTAATAGGGGATGGAACGGGCGACTCGAGAGCGGCAGTCGCGAACGGCGAGACGGCAGCAAAACGGTGAAAACGCGGTGTCAGCGGATTACATCAGCGGAAACACCATACTCGATGGTCGACGAGCAGCCGTGAACAGTCATCACGGGAGTCGCTGATCCCGAGTCGCGAGCGAACGACCCCACTGCGTCGACGGTCGTCAACGTGACCGGTATTCACCGGTGCCCACGATGGGATCGATAGCCGACGGGTGACGGGTGGACCACTCGAGGCCGGGGACTCCGTTCGAGGGCACGACGTGACCCCGTGGGAGGTCAGGAGGAGGTCGGTTTCGTTCGGTCGTCGCCGGTAGGCAGCCGGCAACTGGCCATTCACACCGGGGACCGAGCCGGCGCGACAGCAGCCAGCCGCCGAACCGCACGACCGCATCGGAGTCGCTACGTGGCGCACGACCGTCTCGAGCGTCGGTCGAATCCGTCGCTTTCGCCGCGTCGCGAGACGTAGCGGATGCCCGCGCTCGAGGAAGCGGCCACAATAGATGGCCGAATCCTCGTAAACGGTCGTGTGACCCGGCGACAGGACGTCTCGTCGGGGAATCGTGACCCAGCCGACCGGAACGCGGCCCGATCATATATTCCATTTCGGTATACAGAATTGGTGATAGTCGGTCAGAAAGAGCGAACAGGGGATCGACCGGAAATCACCTGTTACCGGATTCTCGAGCCGGGTTTGCCGGATCGTTCGCGTGAACGGGTGAATTAGGCCGGCCTAAATTCCGATGGACTTATCATTGTTTAGGTTGGCCTAAACGATAACAACACCGTCGCCGATGGGCACTCGAGCCACCTCGAACGGCTCGGAGTCGGCTCTTCGGGGACGAGACAGGAGGAACCCATGGTCGGAACCACGCTCCGAGAGATTCGCCATCACATCGAACAGTTGGCCAGCGACGACGGGAACTACTACGTCGTCTGTGCCCGCTCCGGGGAGCGCCCCGTCCCGGTTGCCGGACAGCGGTTCCCGACGCGGACCGCCGCGGCCGACGCCGCACAGGCGACCGAACAGTACCGCGCCGCGCTCAGACGCTACGATCCACAGCTCCCGTTTTACGATCCGGTCGTCTGTCAGGAGCGGTCCGGCGACGACCCGACGCCGACGGCCTCGAGTCGGCCGACCCCGGAGTCGGGACAGCCACGGGCGGAAGAGGCGGTCTCGGCGTCGACGACCGGAAGCGCGCCCGCGGACGACGACCCCCTGATCAGCTTCTGCCACGACGTCTCCGGCTCCGTCTTCGAGGCGCTGTCGGCCCGCGATCACGACGCCGCAGAGCGAGCGATCATGGAGACGTATCTGGCCGCGGCCGAGGCGACGACAGACCCGAACACGCTCTGTCTGGTGTTGCTCGAGGCGATGGCCGCGGAGTTAGAGACCCACCTCGCGGCGGCCGAGCGGACCCGCCTGCTGGAGGCAGCGGCGTCGAACCTCCCGCCGGTGGCGTCGGCTGCGGATCCGGTCGCCGCGAGCCTCGAGTTCCTGGACTCGCTGTCGCTGCTTCGGGAGTACGGACTGAGCCGCGGGTCGACAGCGGCCGGGGACCGGGACGTATGGACCGTCTCGCTGCGGGGGTACGCCATCGAGTGTGGCGACCGGCGGTTCCCGACGCTGCCGATCGGGATCGACGTGTTGCGACGGTCGGAAACGGCCGACACACCGGCCGTCACCGACGTGCGGGCCCTCGGCGATGGCGACTGGGAATTCGTCCTCACCAGCAACGTGGGAACGGCGGCCGGACTCGTCTGTACTCGAGGGAAGCAGCCATGACCGGATCGACCGCGCTCCACGGCGCCCCCGACTGCGTCGACCGGGAACTGGCGGCGATAGCCACTCGGGACGAGGCGTTCGGGACGTTCGCCCGGCGCGTCCGTGACCTCCCAGCGACGAACCCGGCGACGGGCCGCGGAGGGACGACCGCGGCGGCGCCGGTCGCGATGACGACGGCGGGTGAAGCGGGCGGCGCGAGCGCGACGACGGACGGGAAGGAGTGTGTCGCCGTTCGCGAGGCCTTCGCCGAGACGGTCGCACCCCACAGCACCGCCGATCTCGCGGACGACGAACCGCTCGTCGAGACGATCGCGGCCGAACTGAACGAGGACGTCGCCGTCGCGCTCGCCGCCGAAACGGGCTGGACGCCGACGCTCAAACGCGCGGTTCTCGAGGAGATCGCCACCAGACGCCGCGAGGTCGACGTCGTTCGGGAGACCCTCGAGACCGAACGGGAGACCGTCGTCGCGGCGATCGACGAGGTCGACGAGGTCCTGACGTGGCTGCAGTCGACGGCCGAAGAGTCGCTGCTACAATGTGATTTCGAGACGCTGCGGGCGAAACACGACCGCCTCGAGCGCTACCGGGAGCGACTCGACGAACTGACTGCCCGGCGGCAGTCACAGCTCACCGAGACGACGAACCGGTACGGGCCGGGCGGGACCCGGTATCGGACGCTGGTCGAGTCGGTGTACTCCGCGCAGCCGGCTAGATATCCGCTCCTCTCGACGGCCGCGCGGCTCTACGGGGTCTGTGGCGACTGTCAGCGGACGGTCCGGGCCCACCTGACTCGGCGCGTGTAGTCCGTATCGCGTCTCAGTCCGGCGGGACCGCGCTACGGCGGCGACTCGGAGAGTCGGTCCGGAACGAGATCGGCCAGCGAAACGTCTTCGAGAACGGTCCCGACCGTGAGCGGATCGTCGGCCGTCGAGACCCTCTCGTGGACCCGCCGCATGCACTCGAGCAGGCCGTCGACGGCCGCCCGTCGGGTCGAGACGCGCCCGATCGAGCGGGAGACCGACCGATCAGTGAGGAAAAAGCGATACTGAAGCTCCCAGTGTCGACAGAGCCCGAGGGTCGGATGGGACCGTGCGGGGACACAGTCCGCGATCAGGTCGATCCGCGGGCGAGCGTGTCGGTAGACGAATCGACCCTCACAGCGTTCTGCGAGGCCCCAGCGCGGCGGCAGGGCCTCCTGGGGAATGGGATCCTGGTCGACAGCCATGTACGCTGATATCGCCGGGTGCGGGGGTGTTCGTTCCGCTTGCGAGCGCGGGCACCTCTGTAGGCATCCCCTACCGCGGGTCGACGGTCGGTCGCGAAGAAGTCGGGCGAACGGGTCGATCGTCCGACTTTTGTCTCCGCTCGTCCTCGAGTCGGGTATGGCCGATTTCGACCCCGAGCAGTTCGAGGACAAGTACGCCAACTACTTCCCCGAACTCCAGCAGGCGTACAAGAACGCGTTCAACCGGATGAACGACAGCTACGACTCCGAACTGGTCCATGCGATCGACCAGCAGGTCCTGAACGAGAGCGAACCCTTCTACGAGGGCGACGGCGAGTTCCGGGTCGAACTCCCGGACGACCCCTATGGCCGTCTCGACGGCGTCCTCGTCGAGGAAGAGCGGTTCGAGCAACTCCTCGAGAAACACGTCACGGAGATCGAAACGGAACTCCGACGCGTCTTCGAGTTCGAGTAACGCCGTCGGCGACGGTGGCAGACGAACATGGCGGACGGAAGGTTTAGGGGGGCTGATACCCAAGAGCGTTTCATGAGCACCGAGACCCAGAACGACGGGGACGACCTCGAGGAGCGCGTGACGAACTTCCTTCGCCGGAACTTCCCGCAGATCCAGATGCACGGCGGCAGCGCAGCGATTCAGGACATCGATCGCGAGAGCGGCGAAGTCAGCATCGCTCTCGGTGGCGCCTGCAGCGGTTGTGGGATCTCGCCGATGACGATCCAGGCGATCAAGAGCCGGATGGTCAAGGAGATTCCCGAAATCGAGAAAGTCAACGCCTCCACCGGCATGGACGGCGGCGAAGAGGAGATGGGCGGCATGAGTCCCTCCTTCCCCGGCGAAACCGTCGATGACGACGACGGCGAGGTCGACGAAGGCCCCGAAGCACCGTTCTAACGCCGCCGTAGTTTCGACGCGAGTTTTCCGCTATTTCCGCCCCGATAGCCGACGGTACGGGTCGCGGAACGTCCATTATTGATCCGAGCGAACGGCGCTATCGCAACCCGCGACCGCGTTCCCACGTCCGTATCAGCGCTGCCAACGTCCGATTCGTCGGGACCGGGAGACCGTGGTCGGCCGCCCGGTCGACCACGTAGCCGTTGATCGCGTCGATCTCGGTGCGCCGACCGGCGCAAACGTCTTGGGCCATCGAGGACGTGTTCGCGGCCGTCGCTTCGGCGACGGCCTCCATGGCAGCCACCGCCTCGTCGCTCGAGAGCGACACGCCGCAGGCGCGGGCAACGCGGGCCGTCTCGCGGCTCGCCGCGCGCGAGAGATCGGCCGCCGGCGCGTCGAGGACGGCCCCGTTTTCGGTTTCGGTCAGGGCAGTAACGGCGTTGATCCCCGCGTTGACCGCGAGTTTCTCCCACAGCCGGTGGGGCATATCCGTGGCGACGAGGGTCTCGATGCCCGCCGAGCGGAACCGCTCGCCGATGCGATCGGCGAGCGACGAGGGACCGCCCGCGCGAGCGCCCAGCACCACTTCGCCGACGCCGGTACACTCGACGACGCCTGGCTTCCGCAGGACGGCCCCGTAGGTCGCCGTCCCGGCGAGAACCGGGGCCTCGAGCCGGTCGGCGAGGATCGATTCGTTTCCCATCCCGTTTTGCAACGAAAGAACCGCGTCGACGGCACCCGTCGCAAGCCGGTCGGCCGCCGTTGCCGTATCGAAGGCCTTGACGGTCACCACGGCGAGGTCCGCCTCGAGCCCGGTGCCGTCGGTCGTCGCCGCCGGGAAGACGCGGTCAGGGCCGTCGACTGCCCCCTCGAGGGACAGCCCCGACTCGCGGACGGCGCGGGCGTGGTCCTCGCGAGCGACCAGCGTCACGTCGTGGTCGCGCGCGAGGAGGCCGCCGACGAGACTGCCGAGGCTGCCGGCTCCGAACACGACGATCTCCATGGCTCGAGGTCACACGGAGCGGTATAAACGGGTTTCGTCCGATGGACGGCTCGAACCGGCTGGACGAGTTCCCCGCCGACGCCCGAAGACGGGAGCAATACCCACCGTAAATCCTATCGTGCTATATTAAATCGCGGACTAGCCGGTGGAGAAACCCGGTCGACGCGGTTCGAGTCAGTCCTCGGTCCAGTACATCAACTGCTCGCGCTCGGAGTCACAGTTCGGACACCGGTCGGGCAGTCCGTCGTCGATTTCGCCCATCTCGCCACACTCCATGCAGCGCCACATCAGTTCGGCCTCGCCGAACTCGTGGCCCGAGCGGGCGTGTTCGACGCTCATCGCCTCCGCGCCCTCGCGGGTCGTGACGAAGACGCCGCTCTGCTCGAACCCCCGGATCCGCCCGATCTCGTTCCCGTCCTCGTCGTAGACCCGCTGGCCGAAGTTGAGTTTCTCTACCGCCTCGATTGCCTCCTGCTCACCTTCTTCCGCGGGCTTCTCACCGGTTTCGACCATGACCGGAGCCACACCGCCGATCGGAATAAAGACAGGGCGTGCATTGTGCGAGTGGCCGCTCACAGCCTCGAGACGGCGTGAATCGGCCACGAACGGAGCGACGGCTGCAGTCGATGCGTCAGCACCGCGACGAGATACGACTGTTAAGCCACACCGTGCTAATAGAAAACAATATACACTCCCAGTACTGAACCCGTATCATGATAGTTCGTCTCACCCAGGGAGTACTCGCCGGCGTCCCACCAGACACGGCCACTGGTAGTGCGTGTCTCCCGTGGCCGGTCGCGGCCGGCACGGGCAACCCGGTCGCTGAGATAGTCACGGGCCCTCGAAACGGGCACGTGATTCGATCATGAGCGGGACCGGCGTCGCCACGATCGACGGCTGTCGGGTCGCCTACCGACGCGCGGGAACGGACGGCCCGCCGGTCGTCCTCTGTCACGGCGCGGGGATCGACGACGCGACCGTCTCCTGGCAACACGCGATCGACGCACTGGCCGACGACTATCGCGTCTACGCGATCGACTGGCCCGAGTACGGCGACAGCACCGGCGACGTCACCCACACCGTCGACGGCTACATCGACGTTCTCGAGGGCTTTCTCGAGACGCTGCCGTTCGATCGAGTGACGCTTGCGGGCATTTCGATGGGCGGCGGCGTCGCCCTGGGCTATACGCTTGCGAACCCCGACCGCGTCGAGGGGCTGGCGCTGATCGACAGCTACGGGCTGGGTGACCGACTACCGAGCGCCCTCCAGTGGAAGGTCCTCTCGCGGTTCCCCGGCGCAACCGAGTTCGGGAAAATCGCGGCCAGCGCATCCACGCGGAGCGTCCGGCTGGTCCTCGATAGCCTCGTCGCGGACGCCGACGCCCTCCCCGCCCCCTTCGTCGCGGACGTCAGGGAAAAGCTGCAGGAACCGGGCTCGATACAGGCGTTCAAGCAGTTTCAGGACAACGAACTCTCGTTCAACGGCCGGGTCGCGACGAACTACGTCGACGACCTCGAGACCCTCTCCGTGCCGACGCTGCTCGTCCACGGCCGGCAGGACCCGCTGGTCCCCCTCGAGTGGTCACAACGGGCCGCCGGCCGGATCCCCGAGGCCGACCTCGAGATCATCGAGGACTGCGGCCACTGGACGCCTCGAGAGCGACCCGACCGGTTCAACGAGGTCCTCGAGAGCTGGCTGCCAGACCCCCGTCACGCGCCGGAACCGCAGTACACCAAGGAAGGAATGCCCGGCGTGACGCGGGCCAGCGGCGATTGATTCCGTCTCGCTGTTCGCACAGGCAGATGGCCGGGAGGGCGCCTCGAGCGACTGCGAGAGACGCACGACTCGGGGGAGGGCAGGCCGCTACCCGATTCCGACCGCGAGCGAACGGGTGCGCGGCGCGTAGCGCCGCAGGAAGGCGAACGGCGTAGCCGTGAGCCAGTGAGCGAGCGGGCCGACGACTGATGTGAGTGAGGCCTGAAAGGCCGAGCGAACGGAAGGAGGAGTGCTTTTATACTAAATTTTGCCGAGGGCCAGCTATGCTGGCCCGCAGAGCAAAATTTAGGTTTACATGAAGTCTTCAATTCCGCTCTGCTTGTTCTTGTCGTTCTCGAAAATGCTCTCGAGCGATCGTTCCAGCACCTCTAACCGCTGTTTGGTGTAGGGCCGGCAGTCGTACTCGTCGGCGACCTGGATCGCAGTCTGCATGTACTTGTTGACCGATCCCTTGTGGACGGTAAGGTTGACCCGGCCGCCACACTCGCGACAGTCGCCGGTCAGGGGCATCCGTCGGAACTTCTCGCCGCAGTCGAGACACCGCGTTTCCTGCCGGGAGAACGCGCGTAGGTTCCCGATGAGGTCCGGCAGGAAGTGGTACTCGATGACCCGCTCGGCGACGTCGGTCTCGTCGACCGCCGCGAGCTTGCGCGATAGCTCGAGCTGGGCGTCCATCTTGTCCATCATCGAACCCAGCGTCTTGTACGCCGAGAGGTCGGGCCCCATCGCGATGTCGGTGGTGTCGTGGGTGTGATCGAAGCCGGTGTACTCGAGGTCGGTGCCGAGGTTCTTCTCGGCGATCTCGATGTCGACGTCCTCGGGGTCGGCCTGCTCGCGGGTCGCGAGGTAGAACTCGCGGGGGTACTGCGAAACGACGTCCATGTTGTGGGCCTCGTCGTCGATCTCGGAGGGGTCGATGCGCGAGGACATGACCAGCGGGGCGTCCATCTTCCCGCCGCGCTGGTCGGGCAGAAACGTCTTGCTGAAGTTGAGCAGACCGTCGAGCAGGAGCATCACACAGTCCTCGTCGCCATCGCATTGCTTTTGAGACAGGTTGTTCGCAACGAGAGAGTGCGTCTCGGAAACGGTAAGACAGTAGACCGAGTCGACGGTCGACTCGACGTACTCGACCGACGAGATCGATTCGACGAGGTACGCGTCGTCCCCGCCGTCGAAGACGCGACGGCCCTGGGGAACGATTTCGTCTACGTGTGACTGCAAGAGGTCGGCCTTTCGGGAGAGATGGAATCCTACAGTTTCGGCGAACTGACTCGCGTCCTCGGATGACACCTCAAGGACGTAGGTCGGAGCGGACATCGACGGGTCGTCGATTTCGTAGAAGTCGGGGAACTTCTCGCAGAGCGGAACCGGCTCGGTGATCGTCACTCGGCCGCAGATTCCCAGCCGACTCAGTAACGCGAGCAGGTCCTCCTTGAGTTCGGTACTGACCGTCGTCGCAGAGACCAACAACGCGTTCGCATCAACGCCACCGTCACCGCTGAAATAACCTCGGAGGTAGGCAGCGACGATCTCGTCCGACGCGTCGAAGATCGGTTGTGGGACGCGCTTCGTCTCCGCGAGGATTCCCGCCTCGAGTACCGAGTCGAAGAAGACGCGCATGAGTCGCCCCGAAACGGTCACTTTCGCCTCGTTTTCGCGATACGGGCCGACTCCGAACTCCTCTCGGAACACATCGGCGTAGAAATCGCGAGCCTCGGCTTCGGTTCCGCAGATCGTCGTTTGGTGAATCGTTCCCTTCGGCGTCTCCTGTTCTCGCGCGAACCCTTCAGCGGCGTAATACCCCAACAGAGTGCCGACACGCTCGTTGAGTTCGACGAATCGATCGATCTCGGTTCGATCACGACGCATACCGAGCTGGACGTCGTCCGGGACGAACTCGAGGAATTCCTGCTGCGAGTCGAACAGTTCGAGTAGCAGATCCGCGGGGAAGCTCTCCCGGTACAGATAGTTGCTGAACGTCTTCTTGCTCAGATCGAAGTACTCGGCCGTACTCGTGAGCGGATAGAACTGGCCGTCCCACTCGTCACCGAGTCGTTCCTCGAAGAGTTCGTATAGTCGGTCCTTCTCCAGTCCCTTGATCATCAGCCGGGATCGATCGACGGAGTCGACCTCAAGGAACTCCTCGAGGAGGTCGAACACGTGTGAATCGTTGTCGGTATCGACGACATCGAGATGCTCTGGAACGACGGCGTGATCCTCCGCCGTCAATTGGGCGGCTCGTTTCGACTGGAGTTGTCCACCTTTGTATACGTGGACTTCGTGATCCGGCGTCAGCGTGATTTCGCGGCCGCTCCGCGTCTCGAGCCGAACGAGGTGGTCGGGCGCGGGGTGTTTCGAGACGGCCTCGACCGGTTTTCGCGTAAGGTCTCCGTCCCCGTCGATCGATGGGACAGTGACATCGCCGTCGAGTTCCTGAACGAGCGTCCCGAAATCGTCCGTTTCAGGATCATCGAGGCGTTCTTCGACGAGCGTTTCGATCGGTTCGTGGTGCCACTCATCTTCTTCGTCCCGGAACCAGACCTTCGTCTCGGGATGGAAGCAGTTCCGCCGCTTTGCCGCATGGAAGTACGGATGTGCGTATCCAACGGCCGCGCTCGTGAAACCAATCACCCTACCGACAGTTGCCGCGCTCGTGTGGGGAGCCATCCCGAAGACGAGTTCGCCCACCAAATCCTGGCGGT
This sequence comes from Natrinema thermotolerans, assembly GCF_031165565.1. NCBI lineage: Archaea > Methanobacteriati > Methanobacteriota > Halobacteria > Halobacteriales > Natrialbaceae > Natrinema > Natrinema thermotolerans. The sequence continues at coordinate 1,922,295 of NZ_CP101873.1, forward strand.
CCTCGAACTCGTAGAAGGACTCGAGCCCGTAGTACTGCTCCAAGAGGTCGTCGATGAAGTCGGCCGTCTGGAGCATGTGTTCGGCCGCGCCGTCCGAGAGGACGATGTCTTGGACCTTGAGCTCGACCAGTTGGTCCTCGTGGGTCAGGGGTTCGCCGTGGATGTCCTCCTCGTAGCCAAGCGCCTGGAGCTGACCGACGTCGACGTCGAGTTCGCTGGCCCGGACCGAGGTCACGGGGAGGTCGGTCATGTCGTAGCGGACGGTGCCGTCCTTGAACGCCGAGACGTCGTGTTTGGCCCGCAAGATTCCCTTCTCGATCGGTTCGGGGACCTTGTTCTGCGAGGAGAGTCCCTTGACGCCTTTGAGGATCTCGAAGGCGTTCTCGCGTTCGCCGACCGATTCGAGGGCGCTGCGGAACTCGTCGTTGACGTCGATCTCGCGGGTCTCGACGCAGGAGCCCTCGCGTTCGCAGTGGTCGCACTCGACGCGGCCGGCCTCGTCGGGCTCGAGCTGTTGGTCACAGTCGGGACAGCGGTAGTCCGGCGTGGTGCGTTCGTCGCAGTCGGGACAGCGGTTCTTGAACGTCTCCGTGCCACAGGAGTCACAGCGCTTGCGGCCGACCTCGAGTTCGACGACGCCGGGGGTATCCGACATCGTCTCGGCGTGTTTGGCGGCGTCGGCGACGTTGCGCTGCGTGCCGCCGGCCTCGCCGATCGGGAACAGCGTGTGGACCGCCGGGCTCAGATCGCGGCTCTCCGATTTCTCCGGCCGGCCCATTCGATTGCCGATCCGCGTGGGGGCGCGCTCGCGAACCCGGAACGGCGCGACCTCGTTGACCGCCTCGATGGCGTTGTCGCCCTCGGTCTCGTGGCCCCAGGTACGGGCGCGCTCGGAGAGGTCGCCGTCGGTCCAGGTGCGCTCGAGTTCGATCTCGGGACGCTGGTCGGGCTCGAGCGCCGCGCCGTCGGCGACGGCCTGCCGGGGCTCGCAGCCGACCGAGCGGACGAACGGCCGCCAGTCGTCGATCTCGATGCGGTCCTCGTCGGGCCGCTGGCGGTGTTCAATGACGATCGTCTCGAGGGCGTCGGCGACGCCGTCGTCGGACGCGAGGACGAGGATGCTGTCGTCCCCGTTCCCGTTGACGCTGCCGTCGCCGTCGCGCTCGATCCGACCCTCGGCGACCGCCGCCGCGAGGTCGCGAAAGGCATCGACGGAGATGTCGTGCCAGAGGTAGGTGTACTCGGGATGGAGGGGAGCGTCGTACTCCGTAGCCCACTCGAGGGCCTCCTCGGGGTCGGGGAACTCGAGGTCGATTCGGGGATCGTCCTCGAGGGCCTGCACGTCGGCACCGGCGGCCGCGAGGTCTTGGACCCACCACTCGTAGGTGTAGGAGGCGGGGGCCAGCGGGTGGTTGTTCTCGACGAACTCGCCGTAGTTAACCAGGTACTCGCCGAGATCGAGGATCTTCTCGACGCCGTTTCTGATCTCGAGGGCGTCCTCGGGGTCGTCGATCCGGCGGACGTCGCCGTTTGCCAGTTTGACCGTCGGTCCCTCGATGGAGTCGACGGGGACGACGCCGGCGGCCTTCCCGGGCCGTTCGGTCTTGATCTGGGTGCCCGTCGCGAGGAAGTCGTCGACCAGATGCATCGCGGCGGGGTGGACGCCGGCGGTCGCGAAGCCGTGATTGCGCGCGCGACCGTAGCGCAGCCGGAAGCCACCCTCCGCGCAGGGATGGGAGAAGACCGGCCGGCCGGCGATCAGGTCCCGGAGGAACTTCTCGGAGGTGTCGACGCGGGGCGGTCCCTCGGGTTCGTCGGCGGTGTCGTCACCGTCCTCGCTCTCCTCGGCGGCCGTCTCGTCCGCGTCGTCGTCGCTATCGGCCTCGTCGGCGGCGTCGTCCTCGTCGCCGTCGTCGGAGTAGTTGCCGTCGATTAAGTCCTGCAGCCACGGCCAGTCGATCTCGTCCAAGTTCCGGGTGTAGCGCTGGATCTTCGGGGCCTTCAGCGCGATCCCTTCCCCGAGGACGAGACACATCCCGCCGCGGGCACTGTTGGTGTCGACCCGTTCGAGGTCGCGAAAGCCCGAGACCTCCTCGTCGCCGGTGGCCTCGCCGTCCAACATGATCGGAAGGTGTTTGGCGATGAACTTGGCCTCCTTCGCCTTCGGGCAGTACTGGAGGCCGGTCTCCTTGTCGTAGAGGGCGATCTCCTCGGCGTAGCGTTCGATCTCCTCCTCTCGAGGGCCGTACTGATCGATACCGACGAGCGCGCGGGTGTAGTCGGCCACGAGGACGGATAGTGCCTGTGCGGTCCCGCCCGCCGAGCGAATGGGGCCGGCGTAGTAGACGTTGACGAACTCCGTCCCGTCGTCGTTCTCGAGGATTTCGACTTTGTCGATCCCCTCGATCGGTGCCGCGACGACGCCCTCGGTCAGCAGGGCGACCGCCGTGCGAACGGCCCCCTCGACCTTGCCGGCTTTCGTCTCGTAGTCGCCGACCCGTCCCTCGGCGAAGTCCTCGGCGAGTTCGAGCGCCGCTTCCTCGCGGCTCATCTTCCCCTCGAGTTCGCGGACGCGTTCGGCGACGCCGTCGATACCGAGGATGTTCTCGACGCGGTCGGCCATGTCCCGCGCGGTCGGGATCTCGACTTCGGGTTTCGGATCGCCGCCCCGTTCCTTGGCGCGTTCGGCCACGTCGAAGGCCGACTCGAGTTGGCCCTCGAGTCGCTCGAAGTACTGTTCGTCTTCTTCGCGCATGTCAGAGCCAGAGATCCAGTTCGGTGGGCTCGTCGTACTCGCGTTCGAGGGACTCCTCGAAGACGCGCAGGTGGACCTCGCCGGCCCAGACGGTCGCCTCGTTCAAGTGGCCCGCGTAGGTCCGACCCTCGTCGTCGGAGAGGACGGCGTGAGTATGTGCGAACCGCTCCTCGTCGAGCCACGAGACGTTGCCGACGCAGCTGGCGACCTCGAGCGGCTCGTCGAACTCGATCGGGGCGTACTCGCAGGTGTCCTGATCGTAGAACCAGAGTTCGGCGTCTTGGACCGCGCCGAGCGCGGTGAACCAGCCGGCCTCGGCCTCGACCGCGTCCGCCAGCGACTCGATCTCGGCCCGCCAGTCGGCACCCGTCTCGAGTCGGGCGACGTACTCTTCGGTGGTCTCGACGGCGCGATAGTTCATACACGTGTTCTGTGTCCGGCTGAAGAAAAATACCACGGGTCCGTCGGCGTTGGCCGCGCCGACCGTCGATAGCGGCCGTTCACTCCACAAGCGTGACCCCGCGTCGTGGCCCGACTCGTGACGGCGACGGCCCCGACTTCGCGAACCGACATCGATGCACAGGTGGGTTCATCGCTGGCCGAATCGTCTCACTGATGGAACCGGTAGTAGACGTATTCTCCGTTAGTAAGAGCTGATTGCACGCCGTACTCGGTCGATACCAAAATGGGTTGGGTGATAACTCTCCACAGGATGGTGCTGGACTACCCAACGCGACGACGGCTACTCGCCTCGGGCGCCGCCGTCTCCGCGGCGGCGCTTGCGGGTTGTATCGGTGGGGGCGGCTCCGGAGACGGCGATCGGTTCCACTTCACGCAGGAACAATCGCGCGAGGAGCAGTTCGATCCGGTCGTCTCGAACGACGCGTACAGCTTTCAGGTCATTCAGCTCGTCTTCGACGGGCTCTACGAGTACGACGAGGGCCTCGAGTTACAGCCGAAACTCGCGGCCGGCGAGCCGACGGTCGAGCGCGACGGCACGCGCTACATCTTCGAACTGGTGGAAGGGGCGACGTTCCACAACGGCGACGAGGTGACCGCGGGGGACGTCGCCCACTCCTTTACCGCACCCGTCGAAGAGGAGACGGAGAACGCCTCCGAGTACGACATGATCGAGAGTACGGAGGTCATCGACGACTACCAGCTGCAGGTCGACCTCGGCGAGGAGCCCTACGGCCCGTTCGAACTCGCGACCATGGGCGTGACGGTCGTTCCGGAGAGCGTCCGGACCGAAGACCGCGAGGCGTTCAACACGGACCCGGTCGGCTCCGGCCCGTTCGAGTTCGCCGACCTGCAAGAAAACGAATACGTCGACTTAGAGCGAAACGACGACTACTGGGGCGACCTCGAGCCGAATTTAGAGGAGGTTCGATTCGTCGCCCACGGTGATCCCGCCGGTCGCGTCTCCGACATCAGGGCGAGCAACACCGACGTCATCGCGGGCATTCCAAACGACGACTGGGACGTCCTCGAGAACGAAGACGGCGTGACCCTCCACTCGGCCGAGAGCCCGACGTTCATGTACATGGCCTTTAATTGCAACGAGGGGCCGACGACCACCCCCGAGGTGCGACAGGCCATCGCCCACTCGTTCTCGATGCAGGACTTCATCGAGTCGAACGCGGGCAACGTGAGTTCGCCGATGTACAGCCCGATCCCGCCGGTCGTCAACGAGGTCTGGGGATTCCCCGAAGAGGAGTATCAGGAGATGCTGCCGGAGTACGATCCGGATCAGGCCCAGTCGCTGCTCGATGAACACGCGCCCGACGACTTCACCCCGACGATCATCACGCCCGAGGGGATCCGTGCCCAGTTGGCCGAGCGGATCGCGACCCGACTGGACGAGATCGGGTACGGCGCGGACGTACAGGTACTGGATTTCGCGACGCTGGTCGATACCTACACCAGCGGGAACGCCGACGACTACCAGATGTACCTGCTCGGCTGGACCGGCGGTCCCGACCCCGATTACTACCTCTACCCGCTGTTCCACGAGAGCCAGGCGGGAACCAATCAGGGCCACTACTACGGGGGTAGCGACGGGTTCCACGAGGCGATCGCCGAGGGGCGTAACTCGGCAGGTCAGGAGAACCGCTACGACATCTACGAACCCGTCATCCGGGAAATCGTCGATCAACTGCCCGTCTTGCCGGCGTTTACGCAGGACAACACGATGGCCTCCCGAAACTACGTCCAGGACCTCCAGGCGCATCCGGAGGTGACGAGGAATCCGACCCTCGTCGCGGAGTACACGAACGTCTCGATGGAGTGAACTGACGAACGGCGATCCCGTCGCGGTCGGCGGGCCGTCGACTCCCCTCGACCGCGTCGCATCGTCCGACGACCAACGCGATCGACTCGCTGAGCAATGAAGCTACTCAAGTACACGGTATACAGGCTGGCACAGGCGGTCCCGGTCCTGATCGGGATCTCCGTCATCACGTTCCTGCTGGCGAACCTGGGACCGGGCGATCCGGTTAGCCTCATGCTTCAGGGCCAGGAACACAGCGAAGAACTGGTCAGGGCGATCGAACGGCGGTACGGGCTCGACAGGCCGTTACACGAACGCTACCTGACGTACATGGCGGGGCTGCTACAGGGAGACCTCGGACAGAGCATCTACTACGAGCGGCCGGTCACCGACCTGATACTGGACCGGCTCGGACCGACGCTGTTGCTGGTCGTCTCGGCGTACGTGTTCGCGCTGGCGACCGCGATCCCGCTCGGCGTCGTGGCCGCCGACCGACGCAACGAACCGACCGACCACGTCTCCCGCATCGCCGCGCTCGTCGGCGTCAGCACCCCCTCGTTCTGGATCGGGATCGTCCTGATCCTCGTCTTCGCCGTCAAGCTCGGCTGGCTCCCCTCGAGCGGGCTCTACTACCCGTGGCGACCGCCGAGCGCCTATCGGGGAATCGATGGCCACCTCGAGCTGTACTATCAGTCGGCCAGACACCTGCTGTTGCCGATGATCGCACTGGGGACCTTGCAGATGGCGACGATCATGCGCGTCGAGCGGACCCAGATGATCGAGTCGTTGCAGGGCGAGTACGTCAAGCTGGCCCGTGCCTACGGCGTGCCCGAGCGGACAGTCCTGCGAAAGCACGCGTTCCAGGTCGCCCAGTTACCGATCATCACGATCGTCGGACTCAACCTGTCGACGGCAATCGGCGGCGCGGTGTTGGTCGAGACGGTGTTCAACATCAACGGAATGGGACAGCTGTTCGTCGGCGCGATCCAGCGAAACGACTACCAGCTCGTGATGGGCGTGACGATGATGCTCGGCGTCCTGTTCGTCGTCGGCGTCATCATCACCGACATCTCGTACGCGTACGTCGATCCGCGAGTCACCTACGGTGAGCGAGAATAAGCATGGCAGTCAGTGAATCACAGTTCGAAGACAATCGAGAGACGGAAAGCGAAGACGACATCGAGGCCCGCGTCGGCTGGCGCTACACGGCCGCACGGATCAAAGCGGACACGACGGCCCGCTGGGGACTGTACGTCGTCATGGTCGTCCTGTTCGTCGCGATCTACGCCGCGATCGACAGCAACCTCTCCCTGCTCACGTTCGGCGTCCTGTCGGACTACACCTTCGCGCGGCTGTTGCCGATCTTCGATCACCCGACCTACATCCCGTCGCCGGGGGAGGGAACCCAACACATGCCGCCGTACTTCCCGCTGGCCGAGCAGCCGTGGAACCCGCTGCCGGCCGGCGGCACGCTCGAGCATCCGCTGGGGACCGACCACACCGGCCGGGACTACTTCACGCGGATCGTCTACGGGACGCAGGTGTCGGTGTTCGTCGGGATCGTCTCGACGTTCATCGGACTCACCGGCGGGACGGTCGTCGGTGCCGTCGCCGGCTACTACGGCGGCCGGGTCGACGACGTCCTCATGCGAATCGTCGAGACGGTGTACGCGATCCCCCCGCTGATCCTCATCATCGTCTTCACGGTCTTCGTCGGCGGCGCGAACATCTGGTACGCCGTCCTCGGCGTCGGGATCGCGTTCGTCCCCGTCTTCGCCCGCATCATCCGGAGTCGCGTGCTGAGCGTCCGCGAGATGGACTACATCGAAGCGGCGCGGGCGGCCGGCGTCAGGGATCGGGAGATCATCCTGCGTCACGTCGTTCCCAACAGCTTCGCGCCGGTCCTGGTCTACGCGACGCTCCAGATCGGCGTGACGATCCTCATCGTCGCCGGGCTCTCCTTCCTTGGCTACGGCGCACAGCCGCCGACGCCGGACTGGGGGCAGATGCTCAACATCGCCCACGGCTACATGCACTCGAACGTCTGGCTCTCGATCTGGCCGGGTATCGCGATCATGATCACCATTATGGGCTTTAACCTGTTCGGCGACGGCCTGCAGGACGCCCTCGACCCCCGAATCGACGACTGACAATGAGTTCCGAACCACTACTCCGCGTCGAGAACCTGAAGACCCAGTTCTTCACCGAAGCAGGCACAGTACGCGCCGTCGACGGCATCTCCTTCGAGGTCCGCGAGGGCGAGATCGTCGGCCTCGTCGGCGAGAGCGGCGCCGGGAAATCGGTCGCCTCGATGAGCATCATGGGACTCGTCGAGGCCCCCGGCGAGATCGTCGGCGGCGAGATCACCTACAAGGGCGAGACGATCTTCGGCCTCGAGGAGGGCCCCGACGGCGAGTTGCGAAAGCGAGACGACGCCCTCTCCGACGAGGAGATTCGGACCCGCATCCGGGGCAACGAGATCGCGGTGATCTTCCAGGACCCGATGGAGTCGCTCAACCCCGTCTTCACTGTCGGCGGCCAGCTGCGGGAGTTCATCGAACTCAACCGCGGCCTCGAGGCCGACGAGGCTCGCGCAGAAGCGATCGACATGCTCCGCGAGGTCGGCATTCCGGACCCCGAGGAGCGCTACGAGGAGTACCCCCACCAGTTCTCCGGCGGGATGCGCCAGCGCGTGCTGATCGCGATGGCGCTGGCCTGCGAACCCAGTCTGATCATCGCCGACGAGCCGACGACGGCACTGGACGTCACCGTCGAGGGCCAGATCCTCGAGTTGGTCGACGAGCTACAGTCGAAATACGGCACGAGCTTCGTCTGGGTCACCCACGACCTGGGTGTGGTCGCCGAGATCTGTGACCGGGTCAACGTGATGTACCTCGGCGAGATCGTCGAGCAAGCACCGGTCGACGAGCTGTTCTACGAGACGAAACACCCCTACACCGACGCCCTGCTGGACTCGATCCCCCGACCCGACCGCACCGTCACGGAACTCGAGGCGATCGAGGGGGTGATGCCCGAGGCGATCGAGCCGCCGTCGGGCTGTCGGTTCCACCCGCGCTGTCCCGACGCGCGCGAGGTGTGCAAGCGCGTCCATCCCGAGACGAGGGTGGTCGCGGACGCCGACGGTGAGCCCCACCGGGCGGCCTGCGTGAAACACGACGCCTTCGATGTCGACTACGAGGGCAGTCCGCCGCTTGCGGGCGCGACGAGGGAAACCGGAGACGGGGTGGCCGAGGGCACTGCGTCGGAACTCGCGCCGAACCCGGCCGACGACGGGGGTGAGGGTCGTGAGTAGCGGGCTCCGGTTGGACGAGGACCGCGAGTACGACAGCGAGGGGCCGCTGCTCGAACTGGACGGCGTCTCGAAACACTTCGGGCAGGAGTCCGGACTGTTCGCGGGCCTGCAGTTCGACGCGAGCGAGTTCCCGCCGTTCAGCGTCGAGCAAGAGCGGGTGCGAGCGGTCGACGACGTCTCGCTCGAGGTTCGACCCGGCGAGACGCTGGGACTGGTCGGGGAGTCCGGCTGTGGCAAGAGTACGCTCGGGCGGACGATCCTGCGCCTGCTCGAGCCGACCGAGGGAGACATCTACTTCAAAGGGGAGAACCTGGCCGACCTCGGTGGTGAGGAACTCCGGCAGACGCGCTCGGACATGCAGATGATCTTCCAGGATCCCCAGTCATCGCTCGATCCGCGGATGAAGGTCGGGCAAATCATCGAGGAGCCGATGCGGGCCCACGACATGTTAGACGACGAGAAGCGGGAGGCCCGCGCGAAGGAACTGCTCGAGAAGGTGGGGCTCGACCCACGCCACTACAACCGCTATCCCCATGCCTTCTCCGGCGGGCAGCGCCAGCGGATCAACCTCGCACGGGCGCTGTCGGTCGATCCCGACTTCGTGGTCTGTGACGAACCCGTCTCCGCGCTGGACGTCTCGATTCAGGCGCAGGTGCTGAACACGATGGAGAAACTGCAGCGGGAGTTCGGTCTCACGTACCTCTTTATCGCCCACGACCTCTCGGTCATCCGCCATATCTCCGACCGCGTGGCGGTGATGTATCTGGGCCACATCATCGAGTTGGCGGGGAAAGAGGAACTGTTCGAGAACCCACAGCATCCCTACACCCGCGCCCTGCTCGAGTCGATTCCCGTCCCGGATCCCCGCGAAGGCGGCTCCCGAGGCGTCCTCGAGGGCGAGGTGCCGAGCCCGGTCGATCCGCCCTCGGGATGTCGGTTCCGGACGCGGTGTCCGCGCCTGATCGCCCCCGACGCGTACGACTGGACCGGCGAGGAGTGGCCGCGGACGCGGGCGTTCATGCGAGCGGTCAAACGGCGGACGTTCGAACCCATGCCGGCGGCACGGATCGAAGCCGAGTTCTTCGACGGAACGCTGCCCCGTGGCGAGGCGGGCTCGATCGTCGCGGAGGCGATCGATCTGGTCGCCACCGACGGCGAGGCGGACGGCGACGACGCCGACCGCTGGGAAGCCGCGACCGACCTGTTGCTCGAGTCCTTCGCCGAAGCGAGCGTCTGTGCCCGCGAGCGGCCGGCCTACGACCTCGAGTCCAGCGACGGGGAGCGGTTCGCCGCCTGTCACCTGCACCGATGACAAGTGCTGAAAGTGTCATAGGACGGTCGCAGTCACGTCCTGTGACGACCCTTCGAACGATAAGTACAGGCCGACGCGTTCGTGCTGCTGCGAAACGGCATGTTACGAGGGCTGCACAGTAACGCGGCCAACAAATCCGACGAGAGACCACTGTACACGGTCACGGCAAGCGACCACGACGGCCACCTAGAACGATGGACATGGAGTACGGCCACCGGTACGGCTGACCGGAGCGTCCCAACGATCTCCTGGCGGGCGATCCGTCGGAGTACGAGCGTCTGTCGACCGGAGGGTATCGAGATGACCAATCAACTGAACTCAGTTTTCCTGTACCCGGGCAAGCGACTCGACTGTCACCGTGGGTCCTCAATCTCCTGTCAGATTACCGGACGTACATCGAAGTATTCGACGGGGAGGCAGGCCGCTCACGACTACCCTCTCGTGACTACTCAACAACGAACTACGATCGGACAGGTGCGAAGTTCTGCGGGACTTTTTCGATATGCGGACCTGCAGGACGTGCTGTGTTTGATGGTTGTTATCAATCAGATGCCATCATAATCATCGAAGCTCCCAACCCATTATCAATATTATTTGTAGAGTATAAATGCAACCAAGCATGAGTAGCGAAAGATATAAACATGGCAATGGCAAAGTAATATTTAGAAATGAAAGGCGAGAATATTGACAGTAAGAGGCGCACTATCTTAAAGAAAGTAGGGACTGTGAGTGGCACGGTAATTGGAATATCCCTTTTTTCAAACACTACAGCGGCAGACTCAGATATTGGTACTGAAAGGTATACTTGTCCACAAGGGATATGTGGTAGTGAGGATAATATTTCCGCTAACAGAGGTTGGAATTCAACTGAACGATCGGCAAGTTCTGAATTTCCGACTGGTAGTGGAATAAGTTATACAACCGCAGGCTGCCAATTTCGCCAACTGTCTAATGGGCTTCAATGGGATGAGGGGGCCCAAAAGTATTCTGTTCATATGTCCGCAACGGCATGTGCCGCTACTGGTTACGAACTAGATGATGGCACTACAGGAACCGAGGATCTTTTCCGGTCATGGAGTGAAATAAACGTAGATACTGAACATTCCAATAAAGTATCAACAGTAGCCCACGATGACACTGATTGGGGAGTTTCCGTACTTGGAAGGTCCGAAAATAATGATTCACCTTCGGAGACCGATGCAATTGCTGAAGGAGCGGTTCTCCTTTATTCAAGTTTTGGAGAAGGGATATCCAGTCTATACACCGCCATGCAGATTTATTCAAATTATAAACAGTCTACGATAGGTTCTGACATCAATAGAGAATGGCATGCACACAACCGTGGCCAATCTGTATTAGGCCATTATATTGAATATTCGCACATATTCCCACCTGCTAATGAACTGGGTTCAGATACTATTGATGTATCCGTGAACCAGACCCTTAACAATGCTCTATATAAACCAGCTACTGACTGGACTGGAAATCGTGAACCCACTGACCAGTATAATAAGACGCTTGACTATACTATTTATGTCCCGGTAACTGGAGGAGAAGATTAGTTAAGGGTATAAATAGACAGGTATATTATACATATTCAGTAGCTGAGATCGCTCATTTTAGTAATTGTGGCGACAGGATTGCTTAGGTTTTGTAGAGTAAAGTCAAATACCAAGTGGCCAGAACTCAATACCCAACCTAATTTACCTAGAGACGTACTTTCAAGGCTCAAAACCAATCTACATTCTGCCACCAACGTGAACTCGGATTCTACTTTAGCTATGCCTGATACCACAAAATGCGGCCAGAACGTTATACTTATTTATTTAGTAGAAAAATTAGTAGCGAAAGGGATAAAATGAGAGAGCCAAAAAGCTGTGTTTCTCGGCGGAGCATTCTTACGACTGGTGGAGTAGGGATTGGAATTGGGTTAGCAGGGTGCCAATTTCGTGAAGATGATAAAGAGCCAAGACCGAGTATCAAGTCCGTTCAGGCATATCAAGTTGCCGCGGATCAGCTTGTGGCTATTCTCGACTTTTCGAAACCGACTGAAGATGAGGCATATACTGTCCCGCTTCGCTGGGAAATCGATACGCCGGATTTGGACCAGTTGACTCGGGGTAAAGTGCATTTGCGAAGCGACTATCCGTCGCCAACAGTTAGTATGGCGTTTATGTCTGGAATCGAAGTAAATTACGGAGAGATAGAGCGTTCAGAAATATTTTGGAAGGAGAGTTCCAAACCGTGGACGTCAGTTCCAGTAAATCAAGACACGTACTACACTAACTCTAGTAACGAGGGTGAGCGGATGACTTCCTCGCCGGAATAGAATGGTTCTCGCACCAAAGTCAGGATAAACACTACGGAGAATGAACCTATAGTAGCTCTTGAAACGAGATACACACCGATCGTAACGTGTCCTGCGAACGGGTGTGGATTGACTTTCAAGAGCTACTATAGCACCACTACGAGATACCCACTCAATAGAATTTTTCAGTCCTGTTGAAACCCTCAATCAGAGATGGGTTTCAGCAGCCATGTGAATACAACGCACGAATGAGACATTGATCAAGGGCCGGTCTGGAATGAGTAGTGAGTGATCAGTACAGGGAACCAATATAACGAATGGTTCAATAAAATAACTCGGTCACTCGTCTGTGTGTGATGAGTCATCGGAATGCTCTTTTTCGGGGAGTAGAAAGCCTGCATCTTCAGAGTCCTTAGCTTCACTTTCGGGCATAGTCCGTCTGATGAGGTAGGCAACGAGTCCAACCCCAGAGAAGACAACAACAATTGTGGCCCACGTCACCGAATTTTCGATTCCCCGTTTCTCTGCGTCTCTCAATACAAGAATTGACAGTAGCACGTGTATCGATACGTACACGATTGTCAGACCGAGGAAAACGACAGGCTCCATTAAATAATTGTATTTATTGTATCGTAAAATAATTTCCCATTTATATTTAGCTAACCGCGACAGAGAGGCGATGACAACGTAGCCATCGTTCCCATCGCAAAGCACGAACCGGCGTTTGTGTGCCTGATAGCCGCGATAGACTGGCTATCGAACCGTTGACGGCTTTTCGATCCCGTGACAGTCATGCACAGATAGTCCGAGAGGGGATCATCCAACACGGTCGATCATCGCAATAATACTTATGAGTGGACCCCCACTATTTACTCATACATGAGTAAGATGCTCGCCATCCTGGCAACGCACACGAAAACCGGCGCGAAGGTACAGCGAACGATCGAACACTCGCCCTCGTTCACGGGCGTCCAGACGACCGACGACGGCCGGCCGGCGACGCAGGTCTCGCCCGGCGGGTTCCTCACCGGCTAAGCCGAAGGAGTTGACTGAGCATGCACCGCTCGAGTCGCCCCGACGACGGGGCCGAACCGATACCGGCGAGTCACGGACGACACGCGGTTTTTCCGATCGGGAGCGACGCGCCGTCGTTCCCGATCGATATCCTCCTCTCGTAGCCACGCCTCGGCCAGTCAGTTGATCGTAATCGTCGTCGCGTCGGCCGGCCGAGTCGTCCCCGCAGCGGTCGCGACGAACGCCCGGATCTCGTACTCGCCGGCGTCGGGGACGACCGACTCGTGGCGGTCGCCGTCGGTCCGCTCGAGGCGGCCGTTCCAGGTCACCGACGCGCGCTTTCGTTCGCCGGCGCGGAAGTCGAACGTAGCGGGTCGGTCCGGCGTGTACCGGCGTTCGTCGGTGGCCTCGAGGTGGCCGTCGATCGTCCAGCCCCAGCGGCGCTGGCGGGGCGTCCGGAGTTCGACGGGGACCGGGAGCCGGTTTTCGAAGTCGACGGTGATCTCGACCGGGTCGTCACGCGCGTAGACCTCGCGGTCGGTCGCGACGGAGACGGCGATCGAGCGGCGGGCGAGCGCCGCCGGGACGAACCGCGAGAGGGCCGTGACGACGGAGGGACGAGAGCGCGCGCGCTCGAGGCCGAACTCGTCGCCGTCGCTCGGGTCGGGTTCCGCGTCGCGTCGCGGCCGAGAGCGTCTCATGGCCGTAGCGACCACCCGAATCCACTAAACGGTATGGCCGCTCGAGACGTGCTGAAAACGGCGAGAACGTCGACATCGCGGCAGCCGTCCGATCGGGGCCATCTCGCGTCGGAACGCGGACAACGGAAAACAGCGCAGTCGCGACCGGACGCGACAATCGATCCCATCCCACCCCCAGTTATCGCCAGGCCGGAAGCGCAAGCGCGTCATCGGCCCGCATGGACAGCCAGGCACCGTCGGCCGAGATGTCCGCGATGACGTACTCATCGCTCGTGGCCGTCGAATCGATCGAACCGACGATCGTCTCGTCGGACGCCATGGCGTGGGGGTTCGTCGCCATGTGAGTGAGTGACAACCACTCACATATAAACGCATCGAATCGGACTGTCCAGCCAAATGACCGGTCGCCGATCGAACGTCGGTCCGTGAAACACTGGGTTTATACTCATTTTCGCCGTACCGACGGGATATGAACGTAGCCGACGCGATGACGCCCCGTGAAGACGTGGTTACCGCCGACCTGCCCGGGACCCGCTCGGACGTCCTCGAGTACCTGCAAGAGCAATCGTTCTCGTCGGTCCCGGTCGTCAAACCGACCGACAACGGGCCGGAGTACCGCGGTCTGATCTCCCGAGAGCGACTCATCGAGGAGCCCGACGAGGACCAGCTCGTCATGTTGATGGAGGAGGTACCGACGACGACCGCCGAAACCGGGCTCGCGGACGTCGCGCGGACGATGGTCGAGGAAGGCGCGCGCCGCGTGCCGGTCGTCGACGGCGAGTTCGAGGGGATCGTTACCGTGACCGACGTGATCCACGCGATCGCGGCCGGCGATCAGGCGACCGAGGGCACCGTCGACGCCTACGCCAGCCAGGACGTGAACACGACCTACGAGGGAACGCCCCTGCCCGTCGCCGAGCGGGAACTCTCCTACGCCAACGTCCCCTACACCGTCGCGCTGGACGACGAGGGTCGAATGAGCGGCGTGCTGACTGAGGTCGACATCCTCGAGGTCGCCCGGATCGTCGAGGGCGAGGAGGAGACGGGCGACAACTTCGGCGACCAGGACGACGACTGGTCCTGGGAGGGGATCAAGGCCGTCGGGAGCCGCTATCTCCCGACGCGGGACATCGAGATCCCCGCGGGCTCGATCCGGGAGTTCATGAGCGACGACGTGGTGACGGTCGCGGCGGACACGTCGGTCCAGGAGGCCGCACAGCGAATGATCAGCAACGATATCGAACAGATCCCGATAGTCACGGGCGAGGACCTCGTCGGTATCGCTCGCGACATCGATCTGTTGGAGGCACTCTATGAGTGACGACGACACCGAGGAGACGGCGGTAACGAGCGAGAAACTGGTCGAACTCGCCAAGCGGCGGGGCTACTTCTTCCAGTCGTCGGGCGCCTACGGCGGCGTCGGCGGCTTCTACACCTTCGGGCCGCAGGGTGCGGCCCTGAAGGGCAACGTCGAGGACGCCTGGCGCGACCGCTTTGCCGTCGCGGAGGGCAACATGGAGATCGACGCGCCGACCATCATGCCCGAGCCCGTCTTCGAGGCCTCCGGCCATCTGGACGGCTTCGACGACATGCTCGTCGAGTGTCCGGAGTGTGGCGAGAGCCACCGCGCGGACCACGTCGTCGAGGACAACACGGAGTACGAGGACGCCGAGAGCCTCCCCATTCCGGACGTCGAGGAGGTCATCGCCGAGTACGAACTCGTCTGTCCGTCCTGCGGCGCCGGCCTCGCCGGCCAGGCCGTCGAGACGTTCAACCTCATGTTCGCGACGAACATCGGCCCCGGCGACGCCCAGCCCGGGTACCTGCGTCCCGAGACCGCCCAGGGCATCTTCGTCGAGTTCCCCCGGCTCAAGGAGTACGCCCGCAACCAGCTGCCCTTCGGCGTCACCCAGATCGGCCGGGCCTACCGCAACGAGATCAGCCCCCGGCGCTCGATCATCCGGACCCGGGAGTTCACGCAGGCCGAACTCGAGTACTTCATCGACCCCGAGACCGACGAGCCCGACCTCGAGAGCGTCGCCGACGTCGAGGTCACGCTCTACCCGGCCAGCGAGCAGAACGAGGAGGGCGGCGAGGAGATCGAGACGACGATCGGCGCGGCGGTCGAGGAGGGGATCGTCTCGAGCCCGTGGGTCGCGTACTTCCTCGGGGTCGCCAAGCCGTGGTACGAGGCGGTCGGCGTCGACATGGACCGGTTCCGGTTCCGCCAGCATCTCTCGGGTGAGCGGGCCCACTACGCCAGCGACTGCTGGGACGCCGAGAGCGAGGTCGACGGCAACTGGATCGAGATGGCCGGCTTCGCCTACCGCGGCGACTACGACCTCTCGAAACACGACGAGTACTCCGACGACCGGTTTACCATCTTCAAACAGTACGACGAGCCCAAGACGGTCGAGCGCGCCACCGTCGACCCCGACATGAGTTATCTGGGTCCGGAGTTCGGCGGTGACGCCCAGGCCGTCGTCGGGACACTCGAGGACCTCGCCGCCCGCGACCGCTCGGCCTTCGAGGGTGACAGCGTCGAGATCGACCTCGAGGGCGAGACCCACGAGATCCCCGTCGAAAAGACCGGCTTCGCGGTCGAGGAACAGACCGAGGCCGGCGAACACATCACGCCCCACGTCGTCGAACCCTCCTTCGGCGTGGACCGGCTGGTCTATACCGTTCTCCACCACGCCTACCGCGAGGACGAAGTCGACGGCGAGGAGCGGACCTACCTCGAACTCGAGCCAGAGGTCGCACCCACCTTCGTCGGTGTCTTCCCGCTGCAAAGCGACGACGCACTCGAGACAGAAGCGAACGAGATCGTCGACGACCTGCGCGCGGCCGGCCTCTCGGTCACGTACGACGACTCGGGGAACATCGGCCGTCGCTACCGCCGGCAGGACGAGGTCGGCACGCCGTTTTGTGTGACCGTCGACTTCGAGACCGTTGAGGACGAGGAGACGACCGTCACCGTCCGCGAACGCGACACGACCGAGCAGAAGCGACTCCCGGTGGACGATCTCGCCGAGACGCTGGCGGCGATCCGTGCCGGCGAATTGGCGTTCGACGAGCTGTAAGCGACCGTTTCGCGGTTGGAGACGGGACTGGCCGGAGAGGACGCGCCCGTGGACGACGACTGCCCCGCGAATCGGCGGCCAACGCCGCCGAGCGCAGGTGAGTCGTCGCTCGTGTCCGGGAACGTCCGCCACAAATTTTATTCTTTACAAATTACGTGATTGATGTGTGTCCTTACAAGAGACGAATACGGAGCCACGGTCGTCTAGCCAGCCAATAACGGAAGGTATCCGTCCGATCGGCGGGATAATCTATGGCATCCTATCATTCATCACAGTATTCATAATTACGACTGGCTATTTCACCTACCGGATCTTCGATGCGGCCGAAACGGAGCCCGATCTCGAGGAGGTGTTTCCGGTGCCGGAGTTCGTCGGGTACCCGTTCTACAACGCACACCGGGTGAACACGCCGATCGAGTTCAACGCGGGCGGTGGCTTCGGCTCGCAGACGGTCGCCGACGGCTACTTCGACCTGTTCAACCAGCTCACCGCCGTCGGTGCGCCCGAGTTCAATCCGCTGGTGTTCAACGCGATCCCGGCCGCGATTCTGTTTCTCACGGGATACGTGATCGCTGGACGGGCGGGATCCTCGCTGTCGGCCGAGAGCAGTGCCGCCGCCGGGGCGAGCGTCGCCGTCGGCTATCTCCCGTTGTTCGTTCTCGGTACGTTCGTCCTCTCCGTCGAGGATCCGGAGATCGTCGCGGGGCCGGAACTCGGGCTCGGACTCCTCTTTTTTGGCGCGTTGTTCACCGTCGGGTTCGGCGGACTCGGCGGCTACGTCCGCGGGAACCGCTGACGGCGATCGACGGCACCCGCCGAGTCATCTCGTGGACCCGGCCCTCGATTCGAGACGGGCCCGTCCCGCGAGCCTTTATATACTATATAGGTGTCCGGAGAACTAACCGACGGACTGAAGGTCACCTCTCCCGAGGCACGACGTGATGGCCGACGAACTGAAGCGCCGCCTGGTTCACGCCAGCGGTTCGGGACTGGTCGCCCTCTGGCTGCTGGCCGACGCCCTCGATGCCGGGCTGACCTGGACCGGCTTCCGGCTCCTCATGGTCGTGCTGGCGACCGGCGCACTCGTCCTCGAGTTCCTCCGACTTCGGATCGGACTCGACTGGCGGCTCTACGACGTTCTCACCCGCGAGTACGAACAGGACAACCCCGCCGCCTACGCGCTCTATCTGATCAGTATGGCGGCGGTCGTGGTCGTCTTCGAACCCGACATCGCGCTGCCCGCAATGTTGATGCTCGCACTGGGGGACCCGATCAGCGGCGCGGTCTCGGACAACACCCTCAAGCGAGTCAAGCCGCCGAAGGTACTCGGGACGATGTTTCTCGTCTCGACGCTCATCGCGATCCCGTTCCTGCCGATCACCGCGGCGCTGATCGCCGCGGTGGGCGCGACACTGGCCGACGGCGTCACCCTCGAGGTCCGGACCTACATCGTCGACGACAACCTGACGATCCCGATCTACGCGGCCTGTCTAGCGTGGGCGGCCCTCGAGTTCGCGCCGCTGTAGCGGCCTCGAGGGCAGCGCCGCAGGACCGTGGTTCCGATACCGGCAAACGCACACCGTTCTGGGTCCCTCAAGGCGATCGACAGCGAAAGAGGGGCAACAGTGTCGCTGTCAAGCGCGCGGACGAAGCTGTCGAACGTGGGGTCGTTCCTGACGGACGGCCGCGGCGAGATTCTGGTTGCCGTCGCCGCCGGCTGGTTCCTCTCGATCGGCGTTCGACTCGCCTACCCCGTCTTGCTGCCCTACCTCCGGCGGGCCTACGGCCTCGATCTGACGACGGCCGGCTTCCTGCTGACCGCTCTCTGGCTCTGTTACGCACTGGGCCAACTTCCCGGCGGACTGCTCGCCGACCGGTTCGGCGAGGGGAACGTCCTCGTCGCGAGTACGCTCGTCTCGGCGGTGACCCTCGGCGTCGTCGCCGTCGCCGGCTCCGCGCCGGTCGTCTACCTCGCGACCGGAGCCTTCGGCTTCGGGACCGCACTGTACGGCGTCGCCCGCTTTACGACGCTGTCGGACGTCTACCCCGACAACGACGGCACGGCGATCGGCGTCACGATGGCGGCCGGCCAGGCCGGCAACACCCTCCTGCCGCTTGCCGCCGGCGGGATCGCCTCGGCCTTCGCCTGGCAGTACGGCTTCGGCCTCGTCGTCCCCGCCTTCGCGCTCGTCGCCGTCGGCCTCCGGCTGGTCGTGCCGGCCCACACCTCCGGCGCGGACAGCGCCGTCGACAGCGTCTCGCTCGAGACGGTCCGATACGTCCTTTCGGAGCTGCGCCGGCCCGAGATCGTCACCGTGACCGCGATCCAGATCCTGACCTACTGCGTCTGGCAGGCCTTTACCGGGTTTTACCCCACCTATCTGATCGAGATCAAGGGGTTCTCGGAGAGCGTCGCGACCGGGCTCTTCAGCGCCTTCTTCGCAGCCGGAATCGTGGTTCAGCCGCTGACCGGCCGGCTGTACGACCGGTTCGGCATCCGGAAATCGCTGCCACCGGTCCTGGGTGTCGTCGTGGTCTCGCTCGTCGCGCTCCCCGTCCTCGAGGGGTTCTGGCCGATCGTCGTCGGGACGGTCTTCCTCTCGAGCATCCTCGGCTACGGGACGATCACCCTGCCGTACATGACCTCGGCGTTTCCCTCGGACATGCAGGGGACCGGGCTGGGGTTCCTGCGGACCGTCTACATGACGATCGGGGCGATCAGCCCGGTCGCGTTCGGCGCGCTCGCCGACCGGAATTACTTCGACGAGGCGTACCTCGCCCTGGCCGGACTGGTCGTCGTCGCGATCGGGTTGACGTGGTGGCTGCCCGAGCAGTAGGCCGGTCATCGGGATCGTCGGACCGTCCATCGGCCCAGTCGGTCCGGTCCTCGAAAACCGGCCGCGAGTCCGTCGGCAGCGTCGGCCGTCGTCGGGACGAAAGCGCGGCGGATTTCGTTCTGCTACTATGGTTAGAAATCAAACGTTTTAATGACAGCGGGGGTAAACGTTGGACTATGCCAGCGGCAGCGAGCGTGACGATGGCAAACCGAGACAGTGCCGACACCGTCGCGACCGAAACGGCCGCGGTGAGACCATGAGTACGCTCACCGTCGCGAAAAAGGAGTTCCGCGATGCCGTTCGGTCGAAGGAACTGTGGCTTCTCATGGGGCTTTTCGTCCTGTTCTTGCCGGTCGTGGCCCTCTACGACGTGACCGCGGACACCAACGTCGAGGGTGGCCTCCCGCCCGCGATCGTCTTTTCGGCCGTGTTCGTGATGACCGTCCTCATTCCCGTCACGGCGTTGCTCGTGAGCATCAAATCGATCGTTCGCGAACGGTCACACGGAACCATCAAGTTCCTGTTAGCCTGTCCGCACACGCGAACGGAGGTGTACGCCGGCAAACTACTGGGGCGGCTGGCCGTGTTCACGGCCGCGATCCTCGTCGGCTACCTCCCGGCGCTGGTCATCCTCGCCGTCGGGATTCCCGGCTTCGCAGTGGTCCAGTTTCTCGGCGTGTTGGTCGTCATGGTCTGCTTCGGATTCATCTTCCTCAACATCGGCCTCTGTGCGTCGGCGCTGACGAAATCGGAATCGCGGGCGTCCGTCGCCGGGTTCGCCATCTTCTTTCTCGTATATTCTTGGCAGGGGATCTTCTCCGCGATCAACGACGCGTTCGGACTCCTCGAGGGCCACGCGGCGACGTTCGTCGCTCGGTTTCAACTCGGGACCGTCAGCGAAGACATCGCCAACGCGGTCGCCTCGCTGTGGAACGACGACGTCACCAGCGCCTCGACGGCCGTCAGCGGCGGCGGCGAGGTTCCGTTTTACCTCCAACACTGGTTCGCGTTCGTCCTCCTCGCGGTGTGGATCGGCGGACCGATCGCGCTCGGCTGCTGGAACTTCAACCGAGCCGAACTGTAAGCGGTCGGTACCGCGTCCCGACCGGCCTCGAGGCTCTCGTCCTGCGACAGTGCGTCTCGGCCCCGTTCTTCCGTCACCGTGGCGTGCGGACCCGAACGCGAGCGCGCCGTCGTCCCGCGCGTTCACTTTCACCGCGGTACGGGAACCCTCTTCGGGGCGGCGGTGAACGACCGACAATGGCAGCGACGGACGAGGATACGGCGGTGCCGTCGATCGAGCCGCGGCGACAGCGTGTCGAATCTCGTATAAAATCGACGCCGATAACATCGGTGATCCTCGCAACGTCGGAATTGGAGTCAAATCGACGAATCGTTCGTCGATCCGGATAACCAGTTCACCGTATCTCGTGATCAAGCGTTGCGTTTCAGAATCTAAAGCTGCTCGAACGATAATTTTGTCAATTATCTCTCGGATACCACCACCATTGTGACTACTATTATTGTAGTATCTGATGGTTTAACCAGGGTGATAATGGGAGAAAATTTATATTATTGGTCGATAATAATATGGTGGGTGGAAGACAATAATAGTCGAGATGGACTCCATCGTCGTAACGTCCTCCGAACTACCAGTGCAACGATTGGCAGCGGCCTGATCCTCGGTGCGAGTGGAACTGCCAGTGCGAAGGAGAGCGGTTCTGACCGGAGCAACAGTGACGAGTTCAATTGCAGTGGAGAAAACATCAGCAGAAAGCGGGTCGAAACTGAAGATAATGCTACAGTGGTTATCGTCGAAGTATCTGGGAAGAAATACCTATTCAGAGAAGCCGAGAAATATAGGCATTCGAACGGCCCGTCCACGCAATCAACGTATGAAGCCACGAAGAGTGGCCATCCGCTGGAGTTCGGGGAGATCGATACGGCGGTCACCGCGAGCAACATCAGCACTACCGGCGGAATAGAAGCGCAAGGGCCTGACTTCACGCCGGAGAACTTCATCGAGGATTACGATGTCGATACCAAGAAAATCTCCGACTCCTGTGGAGACATTGCGTTCAATAACCACAGCGCGGTCGAATTCCACCTCCAAGGTGGAGGTGCGTTCAGCAGTATCGGAGTCTCAGGCCTTTCAGCCCTGGTCTGCTACGTGGCTGGTGCTGCCGGTTCCATCCCCACGGGTGGATGGAGCGGAGCGGCCGCTGCAGTCGGCTGTGGAGGGTTCGCTGCTGCGGTGGACCAACTTATCGACCTCGAAATGATTCCAAACAAGGCTTCAATGACAGTGTCGTACTGGGACAAAGACGAAGAGTATCCTTTCGGCGTGAACACCAGCCCAACGATAATGATGGGGGTCGCGGGCGGCTACTACAAGGATTGGGACGAGATGGGAGCTAGCAAGGAATTTGATTATAACGTTCACCTTCCAGTCTAAGGATTACATCATCAGAAGATTTTTTACCCTAAGTAGTGGAAACTAACCATGGATAGCAGGGATATAACTTATCGCGATAGGTGGCGCGATTCTGTCATTTTCGTATTATTAACGGTAGTGTCAGGCGTTGTCTGTTTTGTGCAGGGATTCTCTATAAGTTGGGTAGTCATTCTCGTCAGTATCGGGATGGGAGGAGTACTGAGTACTGCTCTTGGTGTCGTGAAGGGGCGTCCGCTGTTCGAGCTTCCGTTGGCGCTAGTGTGGGTGGCTGCACTAACAATTGCCTTTATGGAAGAGTCGCTACGACCCGGTGCCGTCGCCTTACACGCATCCGGGGCTATACTCACATTGTACGAGGTATATAAATAGCCAGAGAAATAGAAGTACTACTCAGTTCTCCTACCGAAATGGATAGCAGCCCGATGGACACATGATCGTTCTCGAACGATACAACGCACTAACGGGTGTGGTAGATCCTCGAGGCCTTCGTTTCGTTCAGTCGTCGATAAGTGTGTGTCGAAGAATCGATCGGCAGCTCGATAGAGGCGCTTCCGGAGCCACCAGTCGGTGGCACAGTATCGTTCTCGGTCCGAGCATGACCCTTGGGGTTCAGACAGTTCCAGCGGCAGGGACGATCATATCCTAGAACGTCGTGTACACACCCCTGAGGAAGCCAACCACAATGCAATACACGGGAGTTATACTTCCACCGTGCTTTCTCAACGCTTAACCGCAGCCGCGTCGAACCGCCGGCAATGGCAGCACAGGACGAGGAACCGCCCTCAATCGAGCACCCGCTCCTCGAGCCCGACTTCCTCGAGCGCAGACTCTACCAGTTGAAGCTCGCCGGCACGGCCGCGAACCATCACACGCTGGTCTGTCTCCCTACCGGCTTGGGGAAGACGACGGTGAGCCTGCTGGTGACCGCACGACGGCTCGAGGAGGTCGGCGGGAAGGCGCTGATGCTCGCCCCCACCAAGCCCCTCGTCCAGCAACACGCCGATTTCTACCGGGAGGCGCTACAGATCCCGGACGACGAAATCGTCGTCTTCACGGGCGACGTGAGTCCGGACGACCGCGCCGAGATGTGGGAGCAGGCGACGGTCGTGATGGCGACGCCGCAGGTGATCGAGAACGACCTCGTCGGGAGCCGGATCTCGCTCGCCGACGTGACCCACATCACCTTCGACGAGTGCCACCGCGCGACCGGCGACTACGCCTACAACTACATCGCCGAGCGCTACCACGCCGACGCGAAACGGCCGCTCGTGACGGGGATGAGCGCCTCGCCCGGCGGCGACGAGGAAGCAATCCTCGAGGTCTGTGAGAACCTCGGCCTCGACGAGGTCGAGGTGATGACCGAGGAGGACGCCGACGTCGACGAGTTCACCCACGAGACCGACGTCGAGTGGGAGCGGATCGACCTCCCCGAGGACGTCCTCGAGATCCGGGACGCGTTAAACGAGGTGATCAAGGAACGGCTCGAGAAGCTCAAGGAACTGGGCGTCGCGAGTTCGACCCAGCCCGACCAGTCCCAGAAGGATCTCAATCGGATGCGGGCCGAACTCCAGGAGCTGATCAACAACGACCAGTCGGAGGGGTTCGAGGGGATGTCGATCCACGCGGAGGTGATGAAGCTCCGGCAGGCCGTCACGCTGGTCGAGACCCAGAGCGTCGAGGCGGTCCGGCGGTACTTCGACCGCCAGCGCAACCAGGCCCGCTCGTCGGGGGCGTCGAAGGCCAGCCAGCGGATGGTCTCGGATCCCCGCGTCCGCGAGGCGATGCGGAAGGCCGAGAGCTTCGACGAGATCCACCCGAAATACAGCAAGGCGCGGATGTTACTCGCCGAAACGTTGGGCCTCGAGGGCGGCGAGCGCGTGATCGTCTTTACCGAATCGCGGGACACCGCCGAGGCGCTGACGGAGTTCCTCTCGGACAGTTTCGACGCCAAGCGGTTCGTCGGGCAGGGCGACCGCGAGGGCTCCGACGGGATGACCCAAAAGGAACAGCAGGCCGTCCTCGACGAGTTCCGCGCCGGCGAGTTCGAAGTGCTGGTCTCGACGTCGGTCGCCGAGGAGGGGTTGGACGTCCCCGAGGTCGATCTCGTCCTCTTCTACGAGCCCGTGCCGACGGCGATCCGGTCGATCCAGCGGAAGGGCCGAACCGGCCGCCAGTCGGAGGGGCGGGTCGTCGTCCTCATGGCCGAGGACACCCGCGACGAGGCCTACTTCTGGATCTCCCGGCGGCGCGAGAAGGAGATGGAGTCGGAACTGCGCGACCTCAAGGGGATGGCCGACGAGCTGGCAGAGGAACTCGACGACTCCCAGCAGTCGCTCGCCGACTTCGGCGACGGGAAGCGTACAGCGGAAGTGAACAACGACGATGGAGATCCCGACGCCGTCGGCGATTCTTCCAACGGAAGCGAGGGGGTCACGGACCGGCCCGGACTGCAGGACTTCGCCGCCGACGCCGCCGGCTCGAGCGATGATGACCCGGCCGACGACGAGGTCGAGACCCACGAACCCCACGCCGAGGGCGAGGCCGTCGGGATCGTCGCCGACCAGCGCGAGATGGACGCCAACATCGCGCGGGACCTCTCGCGACGCGAGGCGATCGAGGTCCAACTCGAGACGCTCGACGTTGGCGACTACGTCCTGTCGGATCGCGTCGTCGTCGAGCGCAAGTCGGTCGCGGACTTCGTCGACTCGCTGGTCGGGGGCGACCGCTCGGTCTTCGAGCAGGTCGGCGCGATGGCGCGCCATTACTCCCGGCCGATCGTGATCGTCGAGGGCGAGGGGCTGTACGAACAGCGCAACGTCGCCCCCAACGCCATCCGGGGGGCGCTCTCGAGTCTGGCGGTCGACTTCGGCGCGAGCGTCCTGCGGACCGGCGGCGAGGACGAGACGACGGAACTGCTCGACGTGATCGCCGGCCGCGAACAGAAAGTGTCGGACCGGGAGGTGTCAGTCCATGGCGAGAAACAGTCCAAAACGCTGTCCGAACAGCAGGAGTACGTCGTCGCCTCGATCGCCGAGATCGGCCCCGTGACGGCGCGCTCGCTGCTCGAGGAGTTCGGGACCGTCGAGGGCGTGATGATCGCGACCGAAGACGAGTTACAGGACGCCGACGGCGTCGGGCAGGTGACCGCCGAGCGAATTCGAGAGGTCGTCGGGAGCGACTACACGGGGTAGCTCAGTCGCTCGGGCCGGACGCGATCCCGTCCTCGCGCTCGTCGGACGCGGGAGTCGGGCCGGCGTCGCCCTCCGCCCGGTCGACGATCCGTTCGGCGGCGACGACGGCCCCGACGCCGAGGACGACGCCGGCGACGACGTCGATCAGCCAGTGGATGCCCAGATACATCGTCGAGAAGACGACGCACGCGCCGACGAACGACGCGATCGGGAACCACCGCGGATATTCCCGTCGGGAGCGCCACGCGAGCAACACGACGACGACGGTCAGCGACGTATGCAGCGACGGGAAGACGTTCGTATTCGCCGACACGGCCGCGGTCACCTCCTGTGTCTGCGGGTAGAAAGAGTACATCAGTCCGTCGACGGACGACAGGTGATTGCGCGGCCCGTAGACGATAAACAGCGTGTAGAAAAGCGCCCCGATCACGTAGTTCAGCAGATACGAGACGAGGAGTTCCTTGAAATACCGCTGGGACGACAGCAGGAAGTACAGGATCGGCGCGGTCACCAGCAGGTACGGGAACCCGAACATGTACATCGCCGAGAAGAACTCGAGCGTGGCCTCGGGCGTAATCGTCTGGAGCCACGCGACGAACTCCCCTTCGACGGCGTAGATCTCGGCGGTGAGGTCCCAGTCAAGCGCCTTCGAGATGCGGAGCGTGTGGCCGTGTGTCGCACGTTTTGCCACGAAGAACAGCGCCGTGACACCGAGATAGGGGACGATCTCGACGAATCGGCGATCGTAGTCGGCCATCGTCCGGCCGAGCATGGTTCGATCGAGACACGCCACGCAGGTCGCGACGAGTCCGATGCAGACGACGAGTACCGTAAGCAGTACGACGAATCCGAGTGCCATGGGTGGGGATTAGTAGGTGATCGTGGACCGATTGACGGGGCCGGGCGAGACGTCGGTCGCCCGGGGAGGGCGGTACTGACCGGACGGGACACACGCGCCGGTCGATCTATCCATCTGTTGGAAACTCACGATAGCATACATCTATATCAAATATATATCTATTGGTACGTCAATCACCTCGAGCCGGGGCGACGGCGGGAACCGTGGTGCCATGGCGAGAAAGACGACACCGGCGCGTCGAACCGGTTACCGCAGCGTCGACAGCGCTTCACCAGCCTCGCGAGCCGCCGCGAGACAGTCCCGCGCGTACCGCGGGTCGTCGGTTGCGGCCGCCTCCTCGGCGAACCGTTCGAGCGACCGGACCAGCGCGTCGCGGGCCGCCTCGAGGTCGCCGTCGACCGACGACGGGGTCGCCGCGGGAGTGCGTCGCGACGGATCGGGGTCGCTCGAGCGGTCGTCGGTCGGCGAACGCGAGGCGTCGCGGCCGGCGGCGTCGGCCGTCGATGGCTGGCGCTCGGGTTCGGTCGGAGTCGACCGCGTGCGGTCGGTGGCGCTCGGGGGAGTCGCGTCGTCGGTGGTCGGGGTTCGGTCATCATGTCGCTGGTCGGTCGGGGCCACACCGTCGCCCGTCGTGGATTCGGTCCCAGCAGCGCCCGGTGCGGCGGTGTCGGTCGACGCCGATTCGGCCCGTTCGTCGTCGCTTCCCTCGGGGGCAGCTCCCTCGGCCGGCTGGGCCTCGAGATCGGTCCCCTCGACGGCGTCCGGGTTGCCGTGACAGCTGGGACAGAACGTGGTCCCGTTCTGCTGGAACAGCGGATCGCCACAGGTGCCACAGTGGGCGTTGGTCATCGTCGCACCCTTGAGCAGCAGGTCGCTCATCCGCTGGGTTGCCTCGCGCTCTTTCTTGTCCTGTTCGTACTTCTCGCGGAGTTTCTCGCGCTCGGCTTCCTTATCGAAGTCGCTCATGTCCGTCTAGAAGTGACGGGGCGTCGAAAAAGCTGCGACAGCGACGGCTCGAGCCGGCGATCAGGACTCGAGGGCCGCTTCGACGGCGTCGACGGCCGCCGCGGGGGTGTCGACGGGCTCGAGGTCGAGGCCGGCCGCGTCGACGTCGTGGGTCTCGAGGCCGACGACGGGCCGATCGTAGATTCCGGCGAAGCCGATCTCCGAGAGGGTGCCGACGCCGCCGGCCAGCGCGATCACCGCATCGCCGTTCAGCGGGACGAGCGCGTTCCGGGCGTGGCCCAGCCCGGTCGCGATCGGGAGATCGACATCGTCGTTGGCGGCGTCGCGGCGCTCGCCGGGGAGGATCCCGATCGTGGTTCCGCCCTCGGCTTTCGCGCCGCGACAGACCGCCGCCATCGTCCCGCCGCGACCGCCACAGACGACCGTGTGGCCGCGCGCGGCGAGTTCGCGTCCCACCCGCTCGGCGCGAGCCGCCTGTTCGTCCGTGATCGTCCCGCCGCCGATGACGCTGACGCGCATACGTGAGTGGGCGCGAGCGGCCACCATGATCGGTTCGGTCTCGAGTCGGTCGCCCGATCGACGGGCCGGGAATTCGGTACGACGATCGACGAAATACGTACCGGAAAACTCGTTAGAAGTGGGAGGTTTCGACGGATTTAACGTGTGGGATGGGGAAGCATTACGCGATATGACGAAAGTTAGCGTGGTCGGCGCGGCCGGAACCGTCGGGGCCGCTGCGGGCTACAACATCGCGCTTCGGGAGGTCGCGGACGAGATCGTCCTCGTGGACATTCCGGACAAGGAAGACGACACGGTCGGACAGGCCGCCGACACGAACCACGGCGTGGCCTACGACTCGAACACGACGATCCGACAGGGCGACTACGCGGACACCGCCGGCTCGGACGTCGTCGTCATCACGGCCGGCATTCCGCGCCAGCCGGGCCAGACCCGGATCGATCTGGCCGGCGACAACGCGCCGATCATGGAGGACATCGGCTCCTCGATCGCCGAACACAACGACGACTTCGTCACCGTCACCACGTCCAACCCGGTCGACCTGCTGAACCGGCACCTCTACGAGACGGGCGACCGCGCCCGCGAGAAAGTGATCGGCTTCGGCGGCCGGCTCGACTCCGCCCGCTTTCGCTACGTGATCTCCGAGCGCTTCGACGTCCCCGTCCAGAACGTCGACGCGACGATCCTCGGCGAACACGGCGACGCCCAGGTCCCCGTCTTCTCCAAAGTGCGGGTCGACGGGCGAGACGTCGCGTTCGACGAGGACGAGAAGGAGGAACTCTTAGAGGAACTCCAGACCTCGGCGATGAACGTCATCGAGAAGAAAGGCGCGACCGAGTGGGGGCCGGCCACCGGCGTCGGCCACATGGTCGAGGCCATCCTCCGGGACACGGGCGAAGTGCTGCCCGCGAGCGTCAGGCTCGAGGGCGAGTACGGCCACGAGGACGCCGCTTTCGGCGTCCCCGTCAAGCTGGGCTCGGACGGCGTCGAGGAGATCGTCGAGTGGGACCTGACCGAGTACGAGCGCAACCAGCTCGGCGAGGCTGCCGAGAAGCTCTCGGAACAGTACGACAAGATCAGCTAACGCGGTCCTCGCTTGCGGTCCGTTTTTTGCATAGTTTCGTCCTCGCCGTCAGCAGTGTGTCTCGACGGACCGAACGTGCTGACCGTCGACGGACGGACCCCGTCCTGCTCGCTACGGGATCACCTGCTCGCCGTCGTCGTCGTAAATCGTGATCGCGTCGACCGGACAGGAGCGGGCGGCGAACTTCGCGTCCAGTTCCGCGTCGTCGGGTACCTCGCGGACGAAGACACCCTCCTCGACTTCCTCGCTGTCCGCGAGGATCGCCTTCCCCTTCGATTTGTCCTCCTCGAAGGCGTCCCATTCGGCGACACACTGGAACATCCCGATACAGACGTCCTCGTCGAATTCGACCTTCATGCGATGGCGTTGGATCGATCGGCGTAAATCGGTAGCGGTCCCTGCCCACAAGTCGTGATACCATAGACCACATATCAGTATGATTTTATTACTCGGCGGGTCGTCACTCCGAGCATGACTGCGGACCGATCCGGGCCGTCCGAATCGACGGCCGCGGCCGACCCGTTCGGACTGGCGATGCTCGCACACCACCGCGACGAGCCGGGACGACTCGTCTACCGCGACGGGACGGACGTACGGGATGGCAACGTCGCCGAGTTCTACTTCTCGAGCCCGGAGTCGTGGGCACCGGCGACGGTCGCGGTTCTCGAGCGAGTCGCCGAGCGCGAACCGATCCTCGACGTGGGCTGTGGCGCGGGCAAACACCTCCTGTGGTGGGACGAGCGTGGCGTCGAGGCCGTCGGCGTCGACGTGAGTCCGACCGCCGTGCGAACGGCCCGCGAGCGGTGCGAGGTCCGCAGTCCCACGAGGCGAAGCGGCGAAGCCGCGGAGCGCGGCATCGGGGGCGTTCTGGCTGGCAACATGTTCGACCTGCCCGTCGCGACCGGCGCAGTAGGCGCGGTCCACGCCGTCGGGACGCAGGTCGGCCTCGGGCGGTCGCTGGCCGGAATCCGCGACCTGCTCCGCGAGTTCGCCCGCGTGACCGACGACGCGGGCGTGGCCGTCGTGGACAACTACGACCCGGCGCGACTGGACGACGACTTCCTCGGCTACCGGACAGATCCCCGCGAGGGAATCGCCCATCGCTGTTTCCACCTCGAGTTCGTTCGCGAGGCAAACGGCGAGCAGCGACGCGAGGTCGGACCCACCCTGCAGTTCCTGCTGTGTTCGCCCGGACGGCTTCGCGAGGCGACGGTCGGAACGCCGTGGACGACGGCCCGCGTCTCTCGGACTGACGAGGGCGGTCATTACAGCCTCGAGTTGCGAAAGGGGACCCACGACGGCCCGACGAAATAGCGACGGCCCGGGGTCCGCGACACGACTGCCGAGCCAACGCTTTTGCACCGGGTCGTACAACGACAGGATACGAGACGAAATGGTCGCGTTCTCCTTCGCGGTTCTCGTCGTCGCGTCCGTCACCACCTGCCTGTTTATGGCGTGGGTCCTGGGGGCCAACAGCAACTCGCCGCCCTTTGCCCCGGCGATCGGCGCGAACGCCATCTCGACAATGCAGGCGGCGTTCGTCATCGGCCTGCTTGCGGCCGCAGGGGCGCTCATGCAAGGCGGCAGTATCTCCGAGACCGTCGGCGCGGACCTGATCGACGGCGTGACGATCACGCCGCTTGCGGCCACCGCGGGGCTGCTGACCGCGGCGGGCTTTATGGCGATCGGCATCTACACGCGGTACCCGATCCCCGCGGCGTTCGCGACCACGGGCGCGATGATCGGCGTCGGCCTCTCGCTCGGTGGCGATCCCGCGATAGCGACCTACCGCCGCCTCGGGATCTTCTGGGCACTGGTGCCGGTCATGTCCGGCGGACTGGCGTACGCGACAGCGACGATCCTGCGACGCGACGACGTTCCCGAAACGGTCGGGGTCCCCCTGCTGGCCGGCATCGTCGGCGCGATCGTCGCCAACGTCCGGCTCGGGGTGATTCCCGATCCGACCGCCGCGCAGGGAACGCTGGCCGGCTTCGTTTCCCGGCAGTTCGGCGGCGGTCCCACGCTTGCCGCCGGGATCGACCTCGGCACCGGCCTCGTGACGGTCGGAGCCGGTCTCCTCGCGTTCTTCCTGGTCCGCGAGCGCGTCCGCGTCTCCGTCGAGGACGGCATCCGCTCGTTCCTGCTCGTGCTGGGCGGCATCGTCGCCTTTTCCTCGGGCGGCTCGCAGGTCGGGCTCGCGACCGGGCCGCTCGAGAACCTCTTCCGCGTCGAACTCGGGCTGCCGGGGATTCTCCTGCTGGCGATCGGTGCGACGGGCATCCTCGCCGGCGCGTGGATGGGCGCACCGCGACTGTTGCAGGCGACTTCTCGGGAGTACGCCCAGCTGGGCGTGCGACGGTCGATCGCCGCGCTGGTACCCGGCTTTATCATCGCCCAGCTCGCCATCGCGCTTGGCATCCCGATCTCGTTGAACAACATCGTCCTCTCGGGGGTCATCGGCGGCGGGCTGGCCGGCGGCTCGGCCGGCGTCTCCCGACGGAAGATCGCCGTCACGATCACCTTCTGGCTGATCACGCTCTCGAGTTCCGTCGTCGTCAGCTACGGACTGTACCGGCTGTTCGCGGCGATAATCGGCGGATGATGAGTATCCGCGCGGCTCGAGAGCGACCCCGGGCCGTCATTCCAGCACCGTCACCGGCTCCGCGGTGCGTTCGACGACCGTGGCGGCAATCCCGCGACCCAGGAACCGCCTGAAAAAGCCCGTTGAGCCGGTCTCCGAGCCGTACAGCACGACGTGGTCGATCCCCTCGTCGGACGCATAGCGCGGGACGACGGTCCCCGGTCGGCCCTCGGCCGTCTCGATCCGAACCCGCTCCGGCCGGGCGTTGGCGACCGACTCGAGCAACTCGGTCGCGCTCTCCCGGGCGGCCGCCGTTCGCTCGTCGTCGCGCTCGAGGACGCCGCCCTCGCTGAGGGGGGCATCGAGCGGGGTGACAACGGCGAGTAGCGTGATCTCGGCGTCGGAAAACGTCTCGAGGGCGTAGGCAAGCGCCTCGTCCTCGCGGGGGCGGCCGAGCGTGGGGACGAGGACGCGGTCGGGATCGGACATGCGTTGCGCTTCGGGAGCCAGTCGCATCGGTCTATCGCCGTCGACCGATCGCTCTCTAGGGAGGTATTAGAACGGTGGGTTCCGATGGTATCGAGAAAACGAAGTGCCCTGCTATCGTGGCAACAGTGAGTGGCCACGCCCTCCCCAACCGATTCGTTCAGTCGTTTCACTCCCTCACTCATCCCTCGCACGACATCATCGACTGCCCTCGCTGACGCTCAGGCAGTCGACAGCGCGCGCCACCGCAGACCGTTCGGCCGATGGCGGGCGAGACGTGACGGGGCAGTCGAGCGTCCAGCGTAGCGCGAGACGACAGTTTAAACCACGGGACGCGCCAAGGACGCGTAATGAATATCGAGGAGCTGTCGGGGCTCCCGGCCGGTGCCGTCGACCACTTCCGGCGCGAGGGCATCGAGGAACTCTACCCGCCCCAGGCCGAGGCCGTCGAGGCCGGGGCGACCGACGGGGAGAACCTCGTGGCCGCCGTCCCGACCGCCAGCGGGAAGACGATGATCGCCGCGCTCTCGATGCTGTCGGCGATCGAACGCGGCGGGAAAGCGCTCTATATCGTCCCCCTGCGGGCGCTCGCCAGCGAGAAGAAAGAAGAATTCGAGGCCTACGAGGAGTTCGGCGTCACGGTCGGGGTCACGACGGGTAACTACGAGAGTACCAGCGACTGGCTCGCGACGAAGGATATCGTCGTCGCCACCAGCGAAAAGGTCGACTCGCTCGTGCGCAACGGCGCGGACTGGCTCTCGGAGCTGACCTGCGTCGTCAGCGACGAGGTCCACCTGATCGACGACCGCAACCGGGGACCGACCCTCGAGGTGACGCTCGCAAAGCTCCGGAAGCTCAACCCGGGGATGCAACAGGTCGCGCTGTCGGCGACGGTCGGCAACGCCGACGAGATCGCCGACTGGCTCGACGCGGCCCTGATCGACACCGACTGGCGGCCGATCGACCTGCGGATGGGCGTCCACTACGGCAACGCCCTGAACTTCGACGACGGCTCGACCCGGGAGGTGCCGGTCCAGGGCAGCGAAAAGCAGGAGGCCGCGCTCGTCCGCGACATCGTCCGGGAGGGCGGCTCGTCGCTGGTGTTCGTCAACTCCCGCCGGAACGCCGAGGCCGCCGCGGGCCGGCTGGGCGGGGTCGTGAAACCGGAGCTGACCGGCGACGAGCGGGCCGAACTCGCCGATCTGGCCGACGATATCCGCGACGACAGCGACACCGAGACGAGCAAGGACTTGGCCGACTGCGTCGAACGGGGCGCGGCCTTCCACCACGCCGGCCTCTCAAGTACCCAGCGCTCGATCGTCGAGGCGGCTTTCCGCGACCGGCTCCTGAAGGTGATCTCGGCGACGCCAACGCTCGCCGCGGGGGTCAACACGCCCGCCCGCCGCGTGATCGTCCGCGACTGGCGGCGGTTCGACCCCAGTGCGGGCGGGATGTCCCCGCTCGACGTCCTCGAAGTCCACCAGATGATGGGGCGAGCGGGGCGTCCCGGGCTCGACCCCTACGGCGAGGCCGTGTTACTCGCCAAGAGCCACGACGAGAGCGAGGAGCTGTTCGACCGCTATATCTGGGCCGATCCCGAGCCCGTCCGGTCGAAACTGGCGGCCGAGCCCGCGCTGCGGACCCACGTCCTCGCGACCATCGCCTCGGGCTTCGCCCGCACCCGCGAGGGCCTGCTCGAGTTCCTCGAGGCCACCCTCTATGCCAGCCAGTCGAGCGAAGCCGGCCGGCTCGAGACGGTGACCGACACCGTCTTGGAGTACCTCGAGTCGAACGACTTCATCGAGCGCGAGGCGCGTAGCGCCTCGGAATCCTCGAGCGATTCACCGCGAGAGCGCGACGACGACGGCGCGTTCACCACCGCGGCCGCCCTCGAGGGCGGCGGCCGCGACGAGAAACTCGAGGCGACCAGCCTCGGCCACACCGTCTCGCGGCTCTATCTGGATCCGATGAGCGCCGCCGAGATCGTCCACGGACTCGAGGACGCCGACGAGCGTCCGACGGCGCTCGGGCTCTACCAACTCGTCTCGCGGACGCCGGACATGTACGAACTCTACCTCCGGTCGGGCGAGGACGAGCAGTACGGCGAACTGTTCTACGAGCGCGAGGCCGAACTGCTGGGTGCCGCCCCCAGCGAGTTCGAGGAGGAACGCTTCGAGGACTGGCTGGCCGCGCTCAAGACGGGCAAGCTGCTCGAGGACTGGGCCGACGAGACCGACGAAGAGCGGATCACGGACCGGTACCAGGTCGGCCCCGGCGACCTCCGCGGGAAGGTCGACACCGCCGAGTGGCTGCTGGGCGCGGCCGAATCGCTGGCCGCCGAGATCGACAGCGAGTGGACCGTCGCGGTCCGGGAGGCCCGCGCCCGCGTCGAACACGGGGTCGGTGAGGACCTGCTCGAACTCGTCTCGGTGGGCGGCGTGGGCCGCAAGCGCGCCCGGCGGCTCCACGACGCGGGGATCGAGGAGCCCGCCGACCTCCGGACCGCGGACAAGGGCGTCGTCCTGAGCGTCCTCAAGGGGGAGAAGACGGCCGAGACCGTCCTCGAGAACGCCGGCCGCGAGGACCCCTCGATGGACGGCGTCGAGCCGAGCGCGAGCGACGCCGCTGACGGGACGGCCGGAAGCGATGGAACGGACGACGGCACCGTGGAAGCGACGGAGGCGGAGCCAGACGACAGTCAAGCGAGCCTGGGTGATTTCTGATGGAGCTACTCGAGTGTACCCTTGTGATCGACGATCTGGACGAATTCGTTGCCGCGCTCGGCGAACTCGGCGACCGCCACGGTGTGACGGTCCAGGCCTTCGATTCGCGGTACGTGGCCGATCGACGACACCTCGAGCGCGCCGTCGAACTGGCCGATCGAGCCATCGACCGCGGCGAGAACGTCGCTCGGGACCGCGCCGTCGAGATCCTGCTGTACGCCGCGGGCCGCCGGCAGATCGATCGGGCCCTCGAGATGGGCGTCGACGAGGGCGAGACGCAGGCGGTGGTACTCGTCGACGGCGACGGGGACGAACGCGCCGCGCTCGAGGCGGTCGAGGACCTGACCGCGTTTCACGGACGGACCGAGACGCTCGGTTCGCGGGACGACGAAACGCTGTGTGACTTCTTCGGGGTTCCCGACGCCGAGCGGGCGGCGACCGACGCGGGGCTGGCGGCGCTGGTCCGCGAGCGGGTGGCGCTGCTCGAGGTCGAGAAGTAGGCCGGCGTCGACAGGTCCGAATCGACACTACGCTCTTGTGTCGGCACGAGATACATCCGCCATGGCTACCCTCGAGGACCCCGTCGAGATCGGCGGTCTCACGATCCCGAACCGGCTCTACCGCGCGCCGCTGCTCGAGTGTGCGGGCAACGACCCCGACGCGGTCGACGCGCTGATCGCGGACTTAGAGCCTGCGGCGGCATCGGGGGTCGGGCTCGTCTGTCAGGGCGCGACGATCGTCCGCGGCGAGGGCGGCTGTGCCGCGCCGGGGATGACCCGCGTCCACGACCCCGAGTTCGTCTCGCGACTGTCGCGGCTGACCGACCGGATCCACGACCACGGGAGCCGGATCGCCATCCAGCTCGAACACGGCGGCCTCCGGAGCATGGAGACCTGGCACGCCGAATACCACGACGAGCATCCCGATCTCGAGCAACTCGCCGTCTCGGAGCCGCCGTGGCAGTTACGCGTCCTCGATCGGCTGGGCTTTCTCGCGTACGACCCGCACGTGCTGACGACCGAAGAAGTGTACGAACTCGCGGCGGATTTCGGCCGGGCGGCGGCCCGTGCCGTCGACGCCGGCTACGACGCCGTCCACCTCGCCGGCGCGAACATGGGGATCGTCCAACAGTTCTGCTCGCCCTTCTACAACCGCCGGGACGACGAGTTCGGCGGCTCGCCCGAAGCGCGACTCGAGTTCCTCGCGGTCGTCCACGACGAGATCCGCGAGCGGGCCGGCGACGTGCCGCTGCTGACGAAGGTGCCGGCCGAAACGCCCGCCCCGCCCGCGCCGATCGTCCGTCGCAAACTCTCGCTTCGGGACGGCGTCGAGATCGCGCGTCGACTCGAGCGGATCGGCTACGACGCGGTCGTGCCGGTACAGACGTCCGTCGTCTGGGACATGAGCATCGTCCGCGGAGAGTACCCCGAGCGGGCGTGGGACAACGAGGGGCTGCAGGCGGAGTACGACGCGGCGTTCGGCGGCCCGGCCCGAAAGCGACTCGTCGCGCTGGCGAACCGGCTCCAATCGCTGCAGTACGACTTCGAACCCGCGTGGAACGAGACGTTCTGTCGCCGGGTTCGCGAGCAGGTGTCGATCCCGGTGCTGGCGGAGGGAGGGATTCGCGAGCGAGCGCAGATGGATCGGTTGCTGGGCGACTCGAGCGGGGATCGGGGCGGTGCGAGCAACGCCGACCCGGCCTGTGACATGGCCGGCATGGCTCGACCGTTCTACGCCGAGCCGCGACTTGGCGCACGGCTGCTCGAGGGTGGCACTGACGGCACGGCAAGCGAACGGACACGCGCCCTCTGTGAGAGCTGCAACAACTGTACGGTGCCGCAAGTGACCGGGGCACCGGGGATCTGCCGGACGCCCACAGTGGTGCGAAAACGGGGCGAACTCGAGCGAAACGGTACCTACGACCGGTCGTAGCGCCTTACAGCGTCACGGTGTCGCTGGTCAACTCCGCGAGCGTCCCCTCGGTCCAGGTGTCGTCGACGCCGACTCTGAACCGCGAGTCGGTCGGGCCCGCATAGTGAAGCTGCAGGGTGTACGAACCGTCGTCGGCGATCGGTGCCGCTTCCTTCCGGTCCGCATCGACCTGCTCGAGTGCGACCATCTCGTCGGCGTACTCGGTATCGGTCGTCCCGCTGATCTCGTAGCGCTGGAAGTCTGCCTGAACGTTCGACCCCTCGACCGGATATCCCTGCATTTCCCAGCCGCCCAGTCCCTCGTCGATCGCGTACGTGTGTTCGTAGCCCGCATCGATCAGCGACGCGGCGCGCTGAGAGGACAGGTGATGGGGACACCGACAATAGGTAACGATCCGCGTGTCCGTCGACCATTCCTCGACCGGGTCGTTCTCGGTTCCGTCCGGAGCCGGCGAGAACACGGCACCCGCGATGCGGAGTTCCTCGTACTGATCGCGGCCCCGTGCGTCCGCGAACCGTGCCTTATCGTTGTCGTACCACTCGTAAACGTCCGTGACCGGCGCGAGCGGGACCTCGGTTCCGTCGGTCGTCGTCGTCTCGTAGTCGAACTCGTTGGCCGGCGTTCCATTGTCGTCGCCGAGACAGCCGGCGACCGCCCCGAGCGATACCGTCCCCCCGAGAGCGAGGAATCTCCGTCGGTTCATAGGTTCGTCTAGCGACGAGAGGGAGATATGGTTTCTGGTGACTCTCACGTCACCACCGACCCCTTCGTTTCAACTGGAGACCGACAGACGAGGCTGGAAGATTGCTCGAGTCGAAACGGCGGAGAAGTAGTCCATCCTGGATTCGAACCAGGGTCGAAGCCCCCAGAAGGCTTCAGGATTGGCCACTACCCTAATGGACTTGACATGTTTCGTCGGTCTTCGACTTCCGACGAGGTACCAGATAGTAGTGGAGGTGCATATTAGAGTGTTACGAACTGGGACGAGGACGGGGTGCGTATCGAGTCGACGCTGCCGTTCATGACGTGTCGACCGTCGGCGGTTCGTAATGCTCCGCTCGATGGCAGTTCGCACAGAGGACGCTACACCGCTCGATTTCGGCTCGTATCCGCGTTTTCGGCCGATCGTCCGCGACCAATTTCGTGACACTCGCCGCCTTCGGAGGGGCGTCGTGATGGTAATCCAGACACCCGGGATCGGACTCTCCACAGCGGTTACACCCCCGCTCTCGTTTCCGGTCGTGAACCCACTGACGGCGCTCCCGAGTCGGCTGCGAGTAATGGATTTTTCGGTGGCAGTTCGCACAGAGGACCTCACACTTCTCGATCTCGTCACGGAGCCGGTCTTTTCCGTAGCCGTAGGTCACCATCTTCCCGATTGCCATTTCCTTCGTCGCTGTCTCGAGGTGGTGGAAATCGAGGCACGCGACGCTGTCGACCGCACATCTGGAACAGCCACGCTCTTGTTTGATCTCATTGAGCCACGAACGAAGCCGCGAACGACGGCGTAACGATCGTTCCGTATTCCAGTCGACGTTTCGGTAGTGCCACCGCTGGTCGACCGAGAGTTCCTCCCAGACGAGTCCGGGCGGCAATTCGACATCAGCCGGCTTCGGCTCCACGCGGGATCCGGTAGACGGAGCCGTCTCGAGCCCCGCTCTCTCCTTCGCATCGTTCCAACCACCACAGGTCCGAATTATCGTCGCCGAAGCCGGCGTCAGCCCCAGCTCCTCGTACTGCGCCTTCGTCGGCGACTCACCCAGTCGTTCGGCGGCCTCCCGAAGCGCCTCGAGGCACTCCGCCTCGGAAACCATATCGCCGTTGGCCGCGGCATTCCATATAAACCCTCGCCGGCGCTCCGATCCGAAGCGCGGCGAGAGAGCGGGCGCGAACCGACATTCCTTTTCCCCAGTCGCGCGCACGCTCGAGTATGTACGTCGGACGATTCGTCGTCGTCGGTCCCGAGGTCGGCGCGTACCGCGTCTCCTCGCGATCGTTCCCGAACCGCAAGCTCACCGCTCGAGACGAGGCCCTGACCGTCGGGCCCACCGCGGACGCTCCGGAGGCGGACAACCCCTACGTCTCCTACAACTGCCTGCGGGTCGTCGAGACGCCGACCGGTGAGACGGCCGCCTTCGGCAACGGCTCGCACGTCGATCCGATCGCGGAGAAACTCGAGTTGGGGTATCCCGCCCGCGACGCCCTCGCCGAGAGCCTGCTGGCGCTTGACTACGAGAAAGACGACTACGACACGCCCCGGATCGCAGCGACGATCAGCGGCGACGGCGAGGCCCTGATCGGGACCGTTCGCAAGGACGCCCTGCTGATCGAGACCGTCGACGAGCCGACGCTGGTCGCGACCTACGAGAAGAACGCGCCCGAGGCGTTCGAGTTCGACGCCGACGGGGCCGCGGCGGCCGCGAGCGAGGCCTACGACCTCGAGTTCGAACACGCGGTCTGTGCGGCCGGCGTCGCCCGGACCGAGGACGGGTTCGAGACGGCGATCGAGAACGGCAAGTGACGCCGCTGGCGGACGGAATTGATCGGCGGACGTGAGAATCGTCGGTGCCTTTTTATCAACACCTATATGATCGATATTTATGGCGACCGACCGGGATAGCCGACGGTTTGAGTCCGCAGGGCTCGTCTTCGAGTTCCTCTTCGCGCTCTTCGTGGGGACCGTCGTCTACGTCGAATGGTGGGACGGGGCGGTCCCGCCGCTTCCGGACACAGTGGTGCTGCTGATAGCCGTCGGGAGCGGACTCGCGCTGGGCGGTATGGCCGCCGTCCTCGACGACCGACGGACGGTCCGTACCGGTGCATGGCGGCGGGGACTCCGCGTGGCCGTCGCCGTCGTCGGGGGCGGATTCGTTCTGGGTACAATCGTCGTCCCGGACGGGTTGCCAGTTGCGGTCGAACTCGGCGTCCTTGCGGTGGTCTGGGGGAGCGTCACCGGGAAGTTCCTGCTCCGGATCGGGCCGGACTGACAGCAGCAGCGTCACCACAGTTGTCGTGTCCGTTGGCCGTTCCTGAGCGGCGGTCCCCGTTCGAGATGCTCGCTGCCGACGACCGGTCGGCCAACCTACAAGCCCCTCGCGGCGCTATCCTCGTCCATGAAGGTCGGACTCGTCTCTGACGTCCACGGCAACCGGGTCGCGCTCGAGACCGTCCTCGCGGACATGCCCGCGGTCGACGTACTGTGCTGTGCGGGCGACGTGGTCGGCTACAACCCCTGGCCCGGCGACTGCGTCGACGAACTGTGTGCGCGGGACGTGCCGACGGTGATGGGTAATCACGACGCTGCCGTCGCCGGGGATACCCCGTTCCGGTTCAACGGCATGGCCAAGGCCGGCGTCGACCACGCGAAGGCGACACTATCCGACGACCAGCTCGAGTGGCTGGCCGACCTCCCGGCCGAGCGACTCGCGTGCGACGGCCGGGTGAAGTTGGTTCACGGTCACCCGGACGATCCCGACCGCTACACGCGCTACACCTACCCGGAGGAGTTCACCGAACGGATGCTCGGCGACGAGGACGTGCTGGTACTCGGCCACACCCACGTGCAGGGCGTCGAACGGTTCGGGGAGGGGATCGTCGTCAACCCGGGTAGCGTCGGCCAGCCCCGCGACGGGGACCCGCGGGCCGGCTACGCGGTCGTCGATCTCGACGCGCTGACCGTCGAGACCCACCGCGTCGAGTACGATATCGACGCCGTCCAGGCGGCCGTCGAGGAGGCCGGACTGCCGAGTCGCATCGGCACCCGGCTGGCCCGCGGGAAATAGGACTCGAGCGACGCGGTCGGCACCCCGAAACGAACCCTTTTACACTCACCCCGCTGCTACTGCCGGACATGGTATCCATCGGCCACACCGCGCGTCCCGCTCGGAACCGACCCCGTCGCGCCGTGGGCCGGTGTTGTCGCTTGCC
The DNA here is from genome assembly GCF_031165565.1 of Natrinema thermotolerans. Lineage (NCBI taxonomy): Archaea > Methanobacteriati > Methanobacteriota > Halobacteria > Halobacteriales > Natrialbaceae > Natrinema > Natrinema thermotolerans. The sequence goes on from NZ_CP101873.1 coordinate 1,962,610, forward strand.
GTCCCCGCACCGCACGCGTCGCCGCGAGACCGCCGCCGCGACGGAGACCGATGTTCGAGCGCGTGCGTAAGGACGTCCGGGCGATGGCCGAGCGCGACCCCGCCGCGAAGGGGCGACTCGAGGTCCTGTTGTGTTACTCGGGGCTACACGCGGTCTGGGGGTATCGGCTCGCCCACCGTTGCTGGAACCGCGGCGGCGGGTTCCGGTTGCTCGCACGACTGATCTCGCATCTGGTGCGCTGGCTGACCGGCGTCGAGATCCATCCGGCCGCCGAACTCGGCCGCCGGGTGACGATCGACCACGGGATGGGCGTGGTCGTCGGCGAGACGGCCGAAATCGGCGACGACGTTCACATGTATCACGGCGTCACGCTCGGCGGCGACACGAACGAACCGGTCAAGCGCCACCCGACCGTCGAGGACGGCGCGCAACTGGGCGCGAACGCGACGCTTTTGGGGGACATCACGATCGGCGAGGACGCGGCCGTCGGCGCCGGCTCGGTCGTCACGAGCGACGTTCCGGACGGTGCGACCGTCGTCGGCGTCCCCGCAGAGCGGGTCGACTGAGGGATCGAGGAAACGGATCGCCTCATCCAGCACGCCCGACCGACGCCTCAAACAGACACGTGAAAGGCGTCTCACTGCAAGCCAATTGTCGTCTGCGGTGGCGCGTACTGTCGATCGACCGAGCGCTAGCGAGGGCGATCGATGACACTGCGCGAGGGATGAGCGAGTGACTGGAAGGAACGAGCGAATCGGCTGGGGAGGGCGTGGCCGCTCCCTGTTGCCACGATAGCAGAACGCGCTGAACCCCGGAACTGCTGCCTACGCAAACCGTTCAACAGATGCGGTTACTCACACCAGCGGTTCGACCAGTTCCCGACCCGCCTCGAGCAACTCCCTCACCCGCGCCTCGTCTTCGGCCTCGGCGTAGACCCGCAGCACGGGCTCGGTGCCGCTGGGACGCACCAGCAGCCACGAGCCGTCGGCCAGCAGCAGCTTGAACCCGTCGGCGGTGTTGATGTCCTCGACGGCGGTCCCCGCGACGGTCTCGGGGATCACGTCCTCGAGGTCGGCGAGTACCCGCGACTTCTCGTCGTCGGGACAGTCGACGCTGATCTTGTCCTGAACGACGGTCCCGTGGGCCTCGAGCAGGCGATCGACCCGGTCGTCGATCGGCTCCGCGGCGTGCATCACGGCTGCGAGCAGCGCCATGAGGACGCCGTCTTTCTCGCGGACGTGGCCCCGGACGGTGAACCCGCCCGACTCCTCGCCGCCGACCAGCGCGTCGTACTCGCCGATCGCCTGCGCGACCCACTTGAAGCCGACCGGGACCTCGTGGACCGTCTCGCCGTGGGACTGGGCGACCCGGTCGATCAGGTAGGTCGTGGAGACGGTCCGGACCGCCGACCCCGAGTCCGTCTCGAGCAGGTAGTCGTAGAGCGCGGCGAAAAAGAGGTTCTCGTCGAGATAGCCCCGCTCGGGCGTGACGACGGCGATGCGGTCGGCGTCGCCGTCGTTGGCGATCCCCAGCTCCGGCGCGGTGTCGTCGGCGGTGACGAGGTCGATCAGCGTCTCGAGGTTCTCGGCGGCCGGTTCCGGCGCGCCGCCGCCGAACTCGGGGTCGGGCTCGCAGCGCAGGCATTCGAGGGACGCGCCGGCCCGCTCGAGCAGGGCGTCGGTGGTCCCGCGGCCGCTGCCGTGCATGGCGTCGTAGGCGACGGTGCGGTCGGCGAGGTCGACGTCGCCGGCCATCGATTCGACCAGCTCGAGGGCGGCGTCGGCGTGTGGCCCTGCGAAGTCGACCTCGGTGACGGCCCCGTGGTCGGCCTCGGGGAGCGGATCTGGCTCGGCGAGCCGGTCGGCGATGGCGTCGGTAACGTCGGGGAGGGCCGGCGCGCCGTCGCCGGGGATGAACTTGACGCCGTTGTACTCCGGCGGGTTGTGCGAGGCGGTGATCACCAGCCCGCCGGCGAGGTCACGGTCGGCGATGGCGTAGGCGACGAGCGGCGTCGGTCGGTCCCGATCGGCGAGCAGGACGTCGAACCCGTTGGCACACAGCACCCGTGCCAGTTCCTCGGCGAACCCCCGCGAACCCTCGCGGGCGTCGTACCCCACCGCGACCGGTCCCTCGAGGCCCTCGTCGGTGAGATACGTCGCGACCGCTTGCCCCACCATCCGAACGCGGGGCGACGTGAACTCCTCGAGCGTCGCCCGCCAACCGTCGGTACCGAAGCTGATCGACTCCATGCACCGGTGGTCGAGGGCCGGCGCGAAAAAAGCGACGGGACGACGGGGCCGGTCGGAAGCGATCAGGCGTCGACGTCCGCGAGTCGCTGCTCGAAGAGCCGCTCGCCGGTGTCCTCGCAGGTGACCGCGATCACTTCGTGGGAGCTACAGCAGGACTCGACGACCTCCTCGCCCATCCGGACGTCGCCGCCGGAGGGACAGGTCTCGAGGAACATCCGGAGTCCGTTGAGGACTTCGCCTTTCGTCTCGGGCGCATAGGCGTCCCAGTCGTCGGTCCACGACGCGAGCGCGCGGCTGGCGGCAACGTCGGCGAGCAGGGCGGCGTGGGAAGGCCAGCGGCCGGCCGCGCCGGTCTGCGAGAGCAGTCGGTATGCCTCCCCGTGTTCGCTGAGTTCGAACCGCTCGGGGTCGGCGTCGAACCCGAAGGCGTCGACGGCCGCCTCGACGTCGACCCCCGACTCAGCGAGCGGGTCGATCTCGCCGAACCAGACGGCTTCGAACTCGTCGGTGAGACAGAGATCGTCGCGATCCTCGCAGGGCTCGAGGACGTCGTTCTCGAGGAAGAACGTCTCGAGATCGGCGACAGGATCGGCGTCAGCTCCGGCAGCGGCGGTCCCGTCGCCGTCGGCGGCTGACGTCGTGTCGTCGGTCGCGACGGCCGCGTCCTCGTCGAACGTGACCGCGTCGTCCGCCGTCGAATCGCGGTCGGTTTCGGTCGTCGGGCCGCCGCCGAGGCCGCTCGCGACCGTGGGCTCGGGATCCTTGCCGAACCAGCGCAGTACTGCAGGCGGGAGGTACCGCTTGGTCAGCGTCGGCGTCCCGGGGACGAGATACCCACGGAGGTAGATCAGCGCGATCGAAACGCCGACGGCGACCAGTCCGCCGAGACGGGATTTGCGGGCGACGATCGAGCCGAGTATCGCCGCGATAACCAGGTTCAGGACTGTACAGGGCTCACACCGGTTGTCGCCGGTGTACTCCGGTTGTCTGAGTTCGTCGACGACGTCGATTTGCATCTCGAGAGAACTGTCATTCCCGATGGGTATCTATTTTTCGGCGTGTGTCAGAGGGAAATGACCGGCGAGACATTCGTCGTGACCGGCGTTACTCGAGGCCCACGAGCCGTTCCTTCTCAGTTCGTGAGAGTTGTTTGATCTCGTACTCGCGGGACATCGCCGCCGATTTCGAGTCGAAGCGCTCGTGGTAGCGGAGTTCGACCGGCGTCCGACCGCGGGTGTACTTCGCGCCCTCGCCCGCATCGTGTTCGGCGACGCGTCGCTCGAGGTCGGTCGTGTAGCCGGTATAGAGGGAGCCGTCGGCACACTCGAGGACGTAGACGACGTGATCGGCCATCGGTCGTGAGCAGGGAGACCAGCCTAAAAAGCGTCTCGTCCGTGGGGGCGCGTGGTAGTCGTGATCGATCGCGATGGTCAGGTGCCGCGAGCGCGCTCTTTCGCGGCTTCAGCGATGCCGGCGTTGGCCGAACAACTGACACACGCGTGGATCTCGCCGCGTTCGTCGGCGAAGACGCGTGCGAACCGTTCGGAAACGTGCGCGCCGCAGTGGTCACACTTGGGCATTGGTCACACCGGCCGGAGCCGGTACCCGGATATACCGGGTGTACGGTTAAATAGCCTTCTCCAAACACTGTTTGGCTTTTGGGTTGTGGAAACTATTTTTGCCGAACGGGGTAGGGCTCAGTCGCGGCCGGCGGCGATCGCACGGGCGATGAGGGTCGCCTGTGCTCCGGCGACGAAGCCCGCGTCGACGTTGACGACCGAGAGGACGGTACAGGACTGGAGCATCCCGGCAAGCGCCGCCTCGCCGTCGCCACCGTAGCCGTAGCCGCTCGCGACGGGGACACCGATGACCGGCGTATCAACGAGGCCGGCGACGACGGTCGGCAACGCACCCTCTCGGCCGGCGACGACGATCAACACGTCAGCCCCGCGGAGCCGGTCGAGTTGGTCGAGGGTTCGGGACAGCGCGGCGACGCCGATGTCGTCGACGCGATCGACCGTCACGCCCGCGTCCAGCAGGACGGTTTCGGCCTCGTCGGCAACCGCTTCGTCGACCGTCCCGCCGGTGGCGATCCCCACCGTCGCATCGAGCGACGGCGGCTCGTAGTCGGGAGCCAGCACTCGCGCCGTCGCGCTCCGGCGCTCGAGCGTCGCGTCGGGGGCGGTCGCTGCGAAGTGATCCCTGAGCGCGTCGAACTGCGGCTCCGACAGACGCGTCAGCAGCGCTCGGCCCGTCGTCTCGAGGGCGGTTTCGGCGAGCGCGACGACCTGTTCGGCCGACTTCCCCTCCGCGAAGATCGCTTCCGGGATCCCGCGGCGCTGTCGACGGGCCGCGTCGAACCGGCCCGCCTCGCCGACCACGTACCCCCTGAGTTCGGCTTCGGCCTCGGCCGGCGACAGGTCGCCGTCGGCCACGGCCTCGAGGAGTTCGCGCATACCGCCGTTCCGGGGTCGACGTACTCGAATGCGTCGGCTGGCGGTCGGTCCGGGACGAGTCACGGCGCGGACGCCGTCGAGGATCTTGTGATCTCGTAACGTACGTGCGAGCCCCGGAGGACCGCGCGCGAGGCAACTCAGCCGATTCGCGACCCCCGTTCGGCGGGGCCGCCACTCATATGCCATATACTTTCCGGTGAAATCGGTGGTCGAAACGGGCGAATCAACCGCTGCAACCCCCGTATTTCCGCTGCTAACCAAAATTCTTATATGGAGTTATGCGAAACCGATACACCGTATGGCAGATCTTATCGTCAAAGCCGCCGTAAAGGAAGCGCTCGATGACAAAAACGTTGCCTCCGACTTCTACGACGCACTCGACGAGGAAGTCGACGAGCTTCTCGAGGACGCCGCCCGACGCGCGGAAGCCAACGACCGGAAAACGGTCCAGCCCCGCGACCTGTAAGGGACGCCACCCCAATTTTTTCGGACGCTACGGTCGATAGCGATAGCTGTCGCCGGCCGACACCCGGGCGACGTTGCCGGCTCGAGTTTTTTGCCCGATGCCGTGATACGGACGGATATGTTGCGCAGACTGCTGATCGGCTTCGGCCTCCTCGAGATCGTGAAACCCGAACCGGTGATCGCCGCCTGCGAACGGATCGGCCTCCGAAACCCCGGCGAGCCCCAACCGCGGCCGCTCGCGCTCGCCGGCGCTCGGCTCGAGGGGCTGGTCTTCGTCTGGCTGCTCGTCCGCGGCCGGCAGGGATCGGCGCTGGTTTCCGGGCTGCTCGGGCTCGCCGGACTGACGCTCGTCCTCGTCCCGCGACCGGTCATCGACCTCAGCCAGCACCTGGTCTACGCGAACACCGACGACCTCGAGTTGCGGCCGTGGGTCGAGCCCGCGGCGCGGCTGCTCGGCGTCCTCTATCTGACCGTGACGCTGCTCTCGCGGAGTACGAACGAGGAGTCGGCGACCGAGCAACGGGAATCCGAGATCGCGGAGTCGTCGGGTCGGCTCCCGCTCCCGGCGCGGTAAGGGGCTCCAGCCCGAAACCGTTTCAGTACCGGCGGACCTCGACGCCGTCGTCGGTGCCGACGTAGGTCGCGTCGGCCATACCGACGAACAGCCCGTGTTCGACCACACCCGGAATCGCCGAGAGCCGCGCCGCCAGTTCGTCGGGATCGTCGATCGCGCCGAACGCACAGTCGAGGACGAGATTGCCGTTGTCGGTCACGACCGGGCCGTCCTTCTCGCCGGCATCTCGGAGCGTCGGCTCGCCGCCGAGGTCCCGAATCCGGTCCGCGACGACGGTATGGGCGTCCGGAAGGACGGCGACCGGGACCGACCGCTCGAGGCGAGTGGTCAGCTTCGAGGGGTCGGCGACGACGACGAACCGGTCGGCCGCCGCGTCCACGAGTTTCTCGCGTGCGTGTGCCGCGCCGCCACCCTTGATCAACGCGCCGTGTGCGGCCGCGTCCGGGTCGTCGACGACCCGATCCGCCCCGTCGATCGCCAGATCGAGGCCGTCGACCGCGTCGAGGTCCGTGAGTTCGATGCCGACCTCGAGAGCCAACTGGCGGGACTGGAAGGAAGTCGGGATCCCCCGGATCTCGAGGCCGTCGTCGACGGCCCGGCCGAGCGCGCGGATCGCATAGGCGGTCGTCGAGCCGGTGCCGAGGCCGACGACGAACCCGTCGGCGACGTCCTCGGCCGCGCGTTCGCCGGCCCGTCGTTTCGCCGCGTCGGAGCCACCTGCCGTCTTCATACCACCTCACGGGAGCGGCGAGGGCAAAAACGTTGTAATTCGCGATCGGCCGCTCAGAGATCCGCTCGTCCGAACCCCCAGAGACCCAGTGCCAGCGGCAGGAGCGCCCAGACGGCAAGGATCACGAAACCGAACCACGGCTCGGCCACCAGCGGCACGCTCTCGATCAGTCCCTGTGACTCGTAGGCACCCGCCGAGGTGAACTGCGATTCGCGGAGGACGAACCCGATCGCGGAGCCGTAGGCGGCATCCGGCGTGATGGAGTTGAAGACGAGGTACCAGCCGGGGAACGTCTCGGGAAGGAACGTTCCCTCGATGGCGTAGAGCAGGACCTGTGAGAGTATTCCCCAGAGGGCTTTGAACAGGACCACGAGTGCGATCGCGCCGACGGCGGCCTTGGTCGTCGACCGGGTCATCGCGGAGATGCCGACGCCGAGACAGACGTAGACGAACCCGAAAGCGACCGTCACCAGCGTAAAGGCGAGATAGTCGACGGGCGAAACCTCGCCGACGAAGGCGACGAGCCCGATCAGGCCGACGGCGAAGCCGATCAGGATCGACACTGCGACGACGCCCGTTCGACCGAGGACCTTCCCGAGGACGACGTCCCGACGGCGGTGGGGCAGTCCGAGCAGGAACTTCAGGCTCCCGGTCTCGCGTTCGCCCGCGATCGCACCGTAGCCGACGATCAGTGCGATCACGGGCACGAGAAAGCCCGCCGGCGTCTGCAACGCGAAGATCAGTCCGATCGTCGACTCGCCGCCACCCTCCGAAAACAACCCGGAAGCCCACGAGGCCAGCGCGGCTCCGCCGACGGTAAACAGGGCAAAGAGCGCGGTCAGTCCCAGCAGCAGGCGCGACCGGACCGCGTCACGAAAGTCCTTCTTCGCGACGGTGATCGCGCTCATCGAACCACCTCCCGGCCGCCGTCGGCCCCCGTAGTGTAGGCGACGAACAGGTCCTCGAGCGAGGACTCGTCGGTCTCGAAGTCCTCGACAGTGACGCCGTACTCCTCGACGACGTGGAGGACCTCGGTCTTGGCGCGGTCCTCGCAGGCGACGACGAGGGACCGTCCCTCCGGGGTCACCGAGGAGACGCCGTCGATCGCCTCGACCGCTGCGAGGGCAGCATCCGAGTCGTCGGGGATCCGATCGAGGGTCACGCGGAGTCTGGTCTGGTCGGGCATCGAGTCGCGCAGTCCCTCGACGGTGTCCTCGGTGATCAGGTCGCCGTCCCGGAGGATGCCGACGCGGTCACAGACCGCCTCGACCTGCCCGAGGACGTGACTCGAGAAGAAGACGGTCGCGCCGCGTTCGTTTTCCTCGCGGATGATCTCGCGCATTCGGCGAGCCCCGTTGGGGTCGAGGCCGGTGGAGGGCTCGTCTAAGATCAGGAGGTCGGGCTCGCCGACCAGGGCCGTCGCGAAGGTGAGCCGCTGGGCCATCCCCTTCGAGTAGCCGCCGGCCTTCTTCGCGGCCGCGTCGGGCGAGAGACCGACCCGCTCGATGAGTTCGTCGGGGTCGTCGTCGGCCCCCTTGGACTCGATCGCGAACTCGACGTGCTGGCGGCCGGTCAGGCGCTCGTAGAGTTCGGCGCCCTCGGGAAGGATACCGGTTCGCTGGCGGATCTCGAGGGAGTCCGCCTGCGCATCGAGGTCGAACACCCGAACCTCGCCGGTAGTCGGCCGAATGAAGTCCAATAGGAGGTTGATCGTTGTCGACTTACCGGCCCCGTTGGGACCGAGAAAGCCGTATATTTCGCCGCGCTCGACGGACAGCGAGAGTCCGTCGAGTGCCGTTTCGGTACCGTACCGTTTCGTCACGTTGGATATATCGATGGAGGGCACTGTTTAACTATACTACTATTTTGGGTGACAAATAACTTTCTGCATGCCGGAACGATAGTCGCCACTGAAACTCACTGCGAACCTGATCGTACGACAGCGTTGCAATCAGTGTGTCAATCGTTTCAGCGGCTACGATATCCGTCCCGGCAGCGAGGACGTATTGTCAATTTCGGAATCGGATCGGAAGAGCTATAGTACCTGTTGGGACACAATCACTTGTATGCGAGACCCTGCTCTCCACCCCGCCGATTACGCCGGTCCCGATCGGCAACATGGTCCCGCTCGACGACCGACCCGCCGCTCGAGCCGGGTGGTATAATGTTGCAACTCGCCCTCCTTCCGCTCCAGTCCAGCGGTGAAGAACTCCCCGTCGACTCGACGACGATGCTCGCCGCGATGGTGATCGGCTTCGTCATCGCCGTCGCGATCACGGTCGGCGTCGCCTACTGGGTGTACAAGGACGCCGCGAAACGCGAGAACAACGAACTCGCGTGGGCCGTCGGCGTCGGCGCGTTGCTGTTCGTCGTCTTCCCGATCGGTATCCTCGCCGTCATCGCGTACGTCCTCCTCCGAGGCGACGAGACGGCGACGGAGCCGATGGGCGGCGACGCGACGAGCGGGGAGTGGTAGCGCCACCGGATCGTCGCCGACTCCGAGACCCGACGTCCGTGCAGTCGGCCGCCGTTGCGGACACATCGTTACGCCGAACTTTTTTTTGAGCCGTCCGTCGATCAACGCTCATGGCAACGGCGGAGACGGCCGTCTCCCTCTCGGACGTCCGCAAGACCTATCGGATCGGCGAGCCCGTCCACGCGCTCGACGGCGTCTCGCTCGAGGTACCGGAAGGGTCCTACACGGCGATCATGGGCCCCAGCGGCTCGGGCAAGTCGACGCTGATGAACCTCGTGGGCTGTCTGGACACCCCGACGGAGGGCGAGGTCGTCGTCGGCGGTCGAGCGGTCGACACGCTGGACGACCGCGAGCGGACCCGCCTCCGGGGCACCGAGGTCGGCTTCGTCTTCCAGACGTTCAACCTCATGCCCCGACTGAACGCCGTCGAGAACGTCGCCCTCCCGCAGCTGTTTCAGGGGATCGACCGGACGGAACGGCGCGAGCGGGCCCGGGACCTGCTCGAGCGGGTCGGGCTCGCCGACCGCGGGGATCACCTGCCCAACGAACTGTCGGGCGGCCAGCGCCAACGGGTCGCACTGGCCCGGGCGCTGGTCAACGACCCGGCGATCGTGCTGGCCGACGAGCCCTCCGGCAACCTCGATACCGACACCGAGGCCGAGATCCTGGATCTCTTCGACGAGTTCCACGACGCCGGGACGACGATGATCGTCGTTACCCACGAGCGCCACGTCGCCGAGCGGGCCGACCGGATCGTCCACCTGCTCGACGGGCGGATCGAACGGATCGAGGAACTCGAGGGCGACGGCACACCGGAGCCGGCCTCCCGAACGGGTTCGTCGGAGCCGACGGAGGCCGATTCCGAGTGAACCCGCTCGAGAGCCTGCGGCTGGCGTGGCGCTCGATCCGGGGCCACAAGCTCCGGTCGGCGCTGACGACGCTGGGGATCGTGATCGGGATCGCGGCGGTGATCGCGTTCGTCACACTGGGTGCGAGCCTACAGGCCGGTATCATCGGCGACATCAGTCCCGACGATCAGCGCAACGTCTACGGCTGGGCCGCCGATCCCGACACCGAGGGCGGGCCGCTCGCGGGTGCCCAACCGGTGTTTACGGACGACGACCTCGCGGCGGTCGGGGACTTAGACGAGGTCGAGGCGGCCTACGGCTACGCGACGATTCAGACGCAAGCGATCTCGAACGGCAACGAGACGGTCGCGCAGGGGAACGGACTGATCGCCTCGGGGCCGTCCTACATCCGCGAGGAGCGACTGGCGGAGGGGAGACAGTTCCGGCAGGGCGAACGCGAGGCGGTCCTCAACCCGGCGGCGGCCAACCAGTTCGAGGAGAACGTCACCGTCGGCGACGAACTCACGGTGACGATCCTTGGCGGCCAGCAGCGGACCGTCGAGGTGGTCGGGATCACCGACACCAGCGAGGGGCTGAGCCCCTTCGAGGGGTTCGAGTCCTCGCCGCGGGTGTACGTTCCGACCGACCCCTACTACACGGAACAAGCGTCGGGACTGGGGGCCGGCGGCGGCAACGAGAGCGGCGACGGGAACGGCAGTGAGGCCCGCTTCCTCGCGATCATCATCGAGGCCCCGTCCGACGACGAGGCCGCCATCGACGCCGCCCGCGAGAGCGCGACGGAGTACCTCGAGAGCGATCGGTCCGACGCCAGCGAGTTGCTCGGCGACGACCTCGCGGTCACGTTCCGGACGAGTACGGAACTGCTCCAGCAGCTCCAGGACGTGCTGGATCTGCTGCGGAACTTCATCGTCGGCATCGCGGCCATCTCCCTGCTGGTCGGTTCGATCGGCATCGCCAACATCATGCTCGTCAGCGTCACCGAACGGACTCGAGAGATCGGGATCATGAAAGCCGTCGGGGCGCAGAACCGCGACGTCCTCGGGCTGTTCCTGACCGAGGCGGTGATCCTCGGCGTGATCGGCGCGATCCTGGGCACCGGTCTCGGACTGGTCGGCGGCTACGTCGGGGCCGAGTACGTCGATCTCCCGCTCGTCTACCCGCTCGAGTACGTCGCGCTCGCGGTCGTCGTGGGGATTCTCGTGGGGATCCTGGCGGGGCTGTACCCCGCGTGGCGGGCCGCGCGGACGGACCCGATCGACGCACTGCGCTACGAGTGATCAGAACCGGTCGCGGTTCCGTTCGCGATCGTCGTCCCGTTCGTCGTCGATTCGATCGGCACCGAACTCCCTCGAGTCCGCGGTTCCCGAGTCGCGGTCGTACTCGCGGTCCCGCGTCGGCGCGCCCTCGGTGGGGGGAACCCCACCCGACTCCGTTTCGTAGCCGATGGTGGCCCGCGTCCGGTGGTGTTGGTCGGGATACTCGCGGGCGAGATACGCGCCCAGATAGCCGCCGAGCAAGGACGGCCCGACCGTGTAGGCAAGCGCGAAGAACCCGGCGACGACGATCACGACCGAGACCACCGCGAACCCCTCGAGCGGAACCCCGCCGGCGAGGCCGATTCCGAGGAGCCCGAACAGGAGCAGTCCCAGCCCCGCGATCGGCAGGAACGCGATCGCACCGGCCAGCGCACCGACGATCGCGCCCTCGCGGCCGTCCGGTCCCTCGAGGAACCCGGCGACGAGGCCGCCGAGGACGGTCGAGAACGGGATGAACGAGAGGACGACACCGACGACGGCACCGATGACGGCGTTGAGAAGCGTCCGAGTGGTGACCATACCGAACGGATGACGGGGATCCTAAAAATTGTGGGGAGAAAGCGATCGGCACGGTGACGATATCGATTAGCGGGGAACCGAAGGCAGCGTTACAGCGCTCGGCGAATGGGTCCGGCGAGGTCGAACCAGAACGAGAGGACGCCACAGCCCAGCATCCCGACGATCGCACCGAGATACAGCTCGAGCCCGAGCGTCTCGAGCATCCACTCGGGATCGAGGAAGCCGGACGCGATGACGAGCGCACAGACGGTTGCGATCCCTACGATCAAGAGGGCGACGGGAAGCGGGGGCTGACGTTTCATGCGAACGTGTTTGTTACCCAACTGGATTAACGTGTCGTTCACCCCGCTCCGACGGCGACCGGCCGCGCCAGCGATATCCCGGCCTCAGTCGTCGGCCGTCCGCGGACTCGACTCCTCGAAGGTCGTCTCGGTGTCCTCGGAATCGGACTCGAGGTCGGCTTCGATGATCTCGCTGAACGTGGCGTCGGTGTTGACCTCGTCGGCCAGCAGGTCGACGGCCTCGACGAAGACGGCGACCAGCAGCGGGCCGACGACGACGCCGATCGGGCCGAGGGTAAAGAGCCCGCCGGTGAAGCCGACGAAGTAGAGGCTCCCGGGGAGGCCGGCGGAGCGACGCGCCAGCCGCGGCCGGACGGCGACGTCGGGGAGCCAGCCGACGAGGACGAGACCGAGGACGCCGATCAGGGCCGCCGCGACGAGGTCGCCGGCGACGGCCTGATAGATCGCGATCGGCGCGATCAGCATGCTCGGGCCGATGATCGGCACGAACTGTAACACGGCGGCGACGATCGCGAGCGTCAGCGCGCCCTCGTATCCCAGCGCCCAGAACAGCGGGTAGGCGACGGCGAACGTCGCGAGCGAGGTCGCCACCTGCAGGACGTAGATCGCGTACAGCGTTTCTCGAGCCCGCGTGGCGAGCGCGTAGACGACGTCGCGATAGTCGTAGGGGATCGGCGCGACGGCGGCCCGGCCCGCCTCGTCGCCTTTGAGCAGGACGCCGAAAATGAGGACGAGAAACAGCGCGAACTTGATCGCGAGGACCGGGAGGGAAAGCGCGAAGTCGGTCGCGACGCCGCTCAGGGAATCGACCGCCATCGATTGAACCTCACCGGCCTCGATGGTCTGGGTCGCCCCGAAGGCCGTGATCGACAGCTCACGCGGCAGGGCCTCGACCGCCTCGAGGACGCCCTCGATGCGGAAGTACAGCGTCACGACGATCGGCGCGAAGACGGCGGTTGCGCTCGCGAAGCCGATCACGGTCGCCGCGAGCGCGGCCGTCCACTCCGAGAGCCCGCGCCTGACGAGCCACCCCTGGACCGGCATGAGGACGTAGGCAACCGTCAGTGCGAAGAGGATCGTTCCCAGTACCTCGAGCAGGATCCCGCCGGTCACGACCCCGAGCGCGACGACGATCCCCGCGAGGACGTAGCGGCGCTTTCGTCTCGAGCGATCGTCCCCGCGAGCGGTCCCAGTCACAGCCGAGACTCTCACTCGAGCGGTAAAGTCTTTGTCCGATTGACGGGACCGATCGGCCGATCACGCCGTTTAAGACCACTCAGTGTAACCACCGAGTAATGGATCGACGGACGTTCATCGGGACGGTCGGTGCGGGGACGGTCACCGGCGTCGCCGGCTGTCTGACTCGCGACGGCGGCGGGAACGGCGACGGCGACGACGGAACGCTGCGGATCGCGACCTACGATTCGATGGTCAACACGGAGAACTCGGCCGGGCCGTGGCTCAAAGAGGCGTTCGAGGCCGAACACGACGCCGAAATCGAGTGGACGGTTCCCGACCAAGGGCTCACACAGTACGTGCGGAGCGCGCGGGAGAACGCGGACATCGACGCCGACGCCTACGTCGGGGTCAACGTCGACGACCTCGTCCGGATCGACGACGAACTCGGCGACGGCGAACTCCTGCAGGAACTCGAGGTCGATCGGCTCGACAACGCCGATCGGATCCGCGACGAACTCGAGATGGGCGACCCCCACGGTCGCGTGCTGCCCTACGACACGGGCTACATCTGTCTCGTCTACGACGAGACGCTCGTCGACGAACCCGAGACGCTCGAGGACCTGACCGAGCCGGCCTACGAGGACGCGTTGCTGGCTCAGAACGCCCAGAACTCGGATCCGGGACGGGCGTTCCTGCTGTGGACGATCGACGCCCACGGCGAGGGCGGCTACCTCGACTACTGGGGCGACCTCGAGGACAACGGCGTTCGCGTCCTCGACGGCTGGACGGAGTCCTACAGCGGCGCGTACATGGAGGGCGAGCGGGCGATGGTCGTCTCCTACTCGACCGATCAGGTGTACGCGAACGAGTTCGATTACGAGATGAGCCGCCATCAGGTCGCGTTCCCGAACGGGCAGGGCTACGCCAACCCCGAAGGAATGGGCATCCTCGAGGGAGCGACGGACGTCGACGTCGCCTACGACTTCTTCGATTTCGTCCTCTCGAGCGAGCCCCAGGCCGAAATCGCCCAGCGAAACGTCCAGTTCCCGGCCGTCGCGGACGATCACGTCGACCTCGATTCGACGTTCGACGAGTACGCCCACGAGCCGTCCGAAACGGTCGCATTCGACTACGAGGCGCTTCGGGGCAGCCTCGGCGGCTGGGTCGACGACTGGGCCCGCGAGTACGTCAGCCAGTAAGCCCGTGCCCGCATCGGATCGCCCTGGGCTCCGGAACGCGGTCGTGACCCTCCGGTCGCGCCTCGAGCGCCACGCCCTCTCGCTCGCGGCGCTCGCGACGGCCGCGGTGCTTGCGATCATGCTCTACCTGCCGGTCGGGGTCGTCTTCGTCGAGGCCGTCCTCGAGGCGGGCCGGCCGACGCTCGCCCATTTCCGCGCGGTCCTGACCGATCCGTTCTATGTCGGGGCGCTCGCGGACGTCCTCGCGGAGCCGCTCGCCGTCCGGACACATCTCGAGGGCGTCGCCGGCTGGCTCGGGGCCGTCTCGGTGTCCGGTACCGTCGTCCGGCCGATCCCCGGCCTCGACCTGCCGGTGCCGTGGCTCGCCCTCGAGACGCCGGGGGTCCGGTTGGGACTGTTCGGCTTTACGGCCTATCAGGCGGCGCTGTCGACGGTGGCAAGCGTCGCGCTCGGGCTGCCCGCGGCCTACGTCCTGGCGACCTACGAGTTCCGGGGCCGGCGGACGGTCCGGTCGCTGACGATCCTGCCCTTCGTCCTGCCCGGGATCATGGTCGCGGTCGGCTTCTACGCGATGTTCGGCCGGGGCGGGACGCTCAACGGCCTGCTCGGACTGGTCGGGCTCGGGCCGTACCCGTTCATCGAGTGGAACCCGCTGGCGATCGTGATCGTCGCCCACGCCTTTTACAACGCGCCGCTGGTGGCCCGCGTGACCGTCGCCGCGTGGGAGTCCGTCGACCGCCGGGCCGTCGAGACGGCCCGCAGCCTCGGCGCGAGTCCGCGACGGGCGTTCCGCGACGTGGTCGTCCCGCAACTGTTTCCCGCAGTGTTGACCGGCGCGTTGCTGACCTTCATCTTCACGTTCATGACCTTCCCCATCGTCCTCGCGCTGGGCGGGCTCCAGTTGGCGACCGTCGAGGTCTGGATCTACGACCGGGTGCGCCAGTTGGCCTACGGCGAGGCCGCGACGCTTGCCGTCCTCGAGACGCTGCTCTCGCTGGGACTGACGTACGCCTATCTCCGATACGAGTCCGCCCAGTCGGGACTGGCACGTGCGGCCGGGTCGACCGCGAGGCGGCCGCTCGTTCCCGACCTGCGGACCGCGCTGTCGCCGCGCCGGCTGGCGATCGTCGCTTACGGACTCGTCGTACTGGTGGTCTTCGTCGGACCGATGGCGAGCCTGATCGTCGGCAGCGTCACCGACGGGAGCGGGCTCACGGGTCGCCATTACGCGTTCCTGCTCGAGCGCCAGCTCGAGGGGGCCAGCTACCAGACGCTGCCGTGGATCGCGATCCGGAACTCGCTGCTGTTTGGCGTCGCGACGCTCGCGGTCGCCGTCCCGATGGGCGTCGTGATCTCGGTCGTAACTGCCCGGGCGGGCCGTGCGGGGGCCGTCGTCGACGCGCTGGCGATGTTGCCGCTTGCGGTCAGCGGCGTCGTCTTCGGGATCGGCCTGCTCCGAGGACTGGTCTTCGGGATTCCGTTGCCCGGCGGCTGGCGGTTTCAGGTGACCGGCGCGGTCGCGATCGTCGCGGCCCACGCGGTCGCGGCCTACCCGTTCGTCACGCGCAACGTCTCGCCGCTGCTCGCGAACCTGGATCCGGCGATGGTCGAGTCCGCCCGTGCGCTGGGTGCCTCCCGGTACCGCGCGCTCCGGGACGTCGAGTTGCCGCTCGTGGCCAGCGGCATCGTCGCCGGCGCGGCCTTCGCCTTCGCCATCTCGATCGGGGAGTTCTCTTCGACGGTGATTTTGGCGGGCAGCGGCGACACCTACACGATGCCGGTCGCCGTCGAGCGCTATCTCGGTCGTCGCTCCGGTCCCGCGATCGCCATGGGGACGGTCCTGCTGTTCGTCACGGCCGCGAGCTTCGTCGTCGTCGACCGCGTCGGCGGGAGGTTCGAGCGATGACCGACCTCGCACTCGAGGGCGTCGCCAAGCGCTACGACGGGACCGTCGCGCTCGAGGGGATCGACCTGACGGTCCGGGACGGGGAGTTTTTCACCCTCGTCGGCCCCTCGGGCTGCGGGAAGACGACGACGCTGCGGACCATCGCCGGCTTCGAGTCGCCGACGGCGGGGACCGTCCGATTCGACGGCCGGGCGATGGACGGCGTCCCGCCGGAGGCGCGAGACGTCGGCGTCGTCTTCCAGAGCTACGCGCTGTTTCCGCACATGAGCGTCGCCGAGAACGTCGGCTACGGGCTGCGGTTCCGGGAGCCGCCGGACGGGCAGACCGTCGACGAACGCGTCCGGGAACTGCTCGCGCTGGTCGACCTCGAGGGAATGGGCGAGCGCGACCCCGATCAGTTGTCGGGCGGGCAGCGCCAGCGGGTCGCGCTGGCGCGGGCGCTCGCGCCGGCTCCCGACCTGCTCTTGCTCGACGAGCCGATGAGCGCGCTCGACGCACAGCTCCGGGAGTCGCTGCGCCGGCAGGTCAAACGGATCCAGTCGGCACTCGCAATCACGACCGTCTACGTCACCCACGATCAGGCCGAGGCGCTGGCGATTTCCGATCGCGTGGCGGTGATGAACGGCGGCCGGGTCGAGCAGGTCGGCCGGCCACAGGCGATCTACCGCGAGCCCGCGACGCGGTTCGTCGCCGAGTTCGTCGGCGACAACAACGTTTTCGAGGGCACGGTTCGGGCTCGAGAGGAGGACCAGGCGCGGATCGACGTCGGCGGCGAGACCCTCGCGGTGTCGGCGGTCCCGCCGGGGGCCGACCGGGTCACCGTCTGCGTGCGACCGGGTGCGCTCTCCCGGAACGTCGGGACCAACCGGCTGCCGATGACCGTCGAAACCAGCGAGTTCCTCGGCGAGACCGTCCGCGTCCACGGCCGCTGGAACGGGACCGAGATGGTCCTCCAACTGCCCGCGGTCCCCGAAGCCGACGAACTGACGGTCGGGTTCGACCCCGACGATGCCCACGTCGTCGCGACCGACTGAGCCGCGCGCGTGACGCGGCGCCCCGTCTCCGGACCGGAATACACAGGGTGGCCGCTTTTCGATCGGATCGTGTTACTTACCTGCATGCAAGTTACTCGTCGGCTCCGGGTCGACCTCGAGCGCCACGAGGTACCCGTCGGAACCGAGTTCACCGTTCGCGTCCGCGACGACCGGCGACGGCCGGTCGAAGGGGCGTTCGTCGAGGCGGGACGGAAATCGGCCCGCACGGACGAGCGGGGACTGTGTCGGCTGCGACTCGACGCGCCGGGCTTCTGGAAGCTCGTCGCCGCGAAGTCCCCGACCGACCGCGTGGCCTACGAGCCGGGGTCGGCGCTCGTTCGGGTCGTCTCGACGGCCTCGAGACGCCGACCGCGTCGTCTCGTCGGGTCCCGGTGACGAGCGCTCGGCGGGCGGACGGCGTTGAAGCGCCATGGCACAGCGTTATCCCCGTCGGCGATGTGTGTGGGATTATGGCAGACACCAAGGACGGGCGCGAGGACCAGGCCGACGACGCCGAGGAGCGCCAGCGCGAGCGGGAACTCGAGGAGGCCCTCGAGCGCGACGACGAGGACGAGCCGCCGGCCGACGAGGCGGGCGACGGGGACGAGTCGGCCGCGGACGACGAGGAATCGGCCGAGGAAGGCGACTCGAGCGACGAGTAGCGGTCGGGCGATACGCGAGGGCTACAGCCCCCAGAAGAAGTTGATCCCGAGGACGGTGACGATCGAGAGCAGGAACTGCAGCGGCGCGCCGACCCGGACGAAGTCCATGAACTTGTAGCCGCCGGGGCCGTAGACGAACAGGTTCGTCTGGTAGCCGACGGGCGTGAGAAACGCCGTCGAGGCCGCGAAGGTGACCGCCAGCACGAACGCGAAGGGGTTCGCACCGATCTGGGAGGCGGTCTCGACGGCCACCGGGAGCATCAACACGACGCTGGCGTTGTTCGAGATCACGCCCGTGATGAGCCCCGTCGCGAGGTAGAACACCCAGAGGACGCCGAGCGCCGGGAGGTAGGCCCCGGTCGACGCGACGAGCGACCCCAGGAGGTCGGCCCCGCCGGTCTGTTCTAAGGCGATCCCCAGCGGGATGATGCCCGCAAGCAGGAAGATCACGTCCCACTCGACGGCGTCGTAGATCTCGGTCGGCTTGAGGACGCCCGACGCGACCATCGCGACGACGCCGGCCAGCGCGGTGACCATGATCGGCAGGGACAGCGCCGACATGGACTCGAGGGCGGCGACGCCGGTCACGCCGGCCAGCGCGGTCCCGACGGCCCCCCACGGGACGGCGACGAAGCCGACGACGCCGGCCATGATCGCCGCCGCGTGAGGGATCTTCTCCGTGCGGTAATCGGGCTCGTCCGGCTCGTGGGCAACGATGAAGTCGTCGTTTTGCGAGAGCCGGTCGATGCTGTCGGGTGCCGCCTGGACCAACAGCGTGTCGCCGACTCGAATGCGGCGTTCGTCCATGTCGCTGCGGACCGTTTCCCCTCGACTACGGAAGGCCAGCACGGTCGCGTCGTAGCGCTGGCGGAACGTCGACGTCTCGAGCGACTCACCCACGAGGAAGGAGCCCCGGGGGACGACGACCTCGACCAGCGTGCGGTCGGAGATGTCCTCGGGCTCGAGTTCGGCGTCGGTCTCGGGACCGCCGTCGATCGTGAGCGTCTCGCGTTCGACGAGTTGTTGGACGGTCGGCCGGTCGGCCCGCAGCCGGAGCGTGTCGCCGGCGCGGATCGTCTTCTGGCCGATGGGTTCGATGAACTCCTCGCCGTCGCGGACGACCTGCAGGATGTCGGCGTCGAACTCGACGCGATCGATTGCGTCGGCGACCGTCGAGCCGACGATCGGGGAGCCCTCGTCGACGATCGCTTCGGTCAGGTATTCCCCGATGGCGTACTCCGTGACGTAGTCCTCGTCGACGGGGACTCGCTCGGGGAGCAGCCGGTGACCGACGGTCATGAGATAGAGGCTGCCGACGAGGAGGACGATGACGCCGAGTTTGGTGAACTCGAACATCGAGAAGGCGTGGAGTTCGGGGTACTCCGCGCCGAGGCGCGCGGAGACGTCGCTCGCGAGGATGTTCGTCGAGGTCCCGATCAGCGTGAGCATGCCGCCGAACATCGAGGCGTAGGACAGTGGAATCAGCAGTTTCGACGGCGACGTCTTGCCCTTGTGAGCGATGTCGGAGACGACGGGCACGAGGATCGCGACGACGGGGGTGTTGTTGATGAACCCGGAGATCGGACCACTAACCCCGATCGTCGCGAGCAGCTGTTTATCGAGGTCCTCGCCGGCGAACGCGGACATCTTCCGGCCGATGATCTGGACGACGCCGGTCTGACTGATCCCCGAACTCAGAATGAGCATCGCCAGCACGGTGATCGTCGCCGAATTGGAGAACCCGGAGGTCCCTTCCGTCGTCGAGATTTCGGTGAAGTTCGCGACGCCATCGGCACCCAGAATCATCAACAGCACCATGATCAGGATGGCGGTCACGTCGATCGGCAGCCACTCGGTAATAAAGAGTACCAGCGCCAAAAGGATGATCGCGAACACCACGAGCATCTGGGGCGTCACCGCGAGCCCGCCGGAATCGACGGCCAGCGGTACGACTCCGCCCTCGGAGAAGAGACGTCCGGTCACGGTTGATAGTACGGATTCCTTGACGATGCCGCTTGAAGCCCCCGGTTCGCCGACGCCGTCGCGATCGGCTGTCCTCCCGGGCGATCGGCGGCGGGTCGGCCATCGGAATGCGGCGAACATCATCGGCCACGTTCCTTTGGTTCGAGAACCGGTGGGCGTACTCAAGTGACTGTTCCGAGGACGAACGGGTACGGAGACGGCCGACGGTCGACCCCCTCTCGTCGCCGCGACTCCCCAGCGCCTCTCGCGGCGACCGACTCGAGCGGGAGAGTCGGGCGGCGGCCCCGGACCCACCGAGTCATGAACGAGTACACGCTCCCCATCGCGATCGCGAACACGGCGACGGTACTGACCGGCGGCGCAATCGCGTCGCTCGCCTATCGGGCCTTCCGCCGGACCGGGTCGGCGGCGCTGCGTGCCGTCGCCGGCGGCTTCGGCGTCATCGTCGTCGGCTCGATCCTCGGCGGCGGCGTCCACCTCCTCGGCGACACGATGGGACTGGGCATCGCCCTCCAGAGTTCGGCGACGGCGCTCGGGTTCGCGATCTTGCTCTACTCGCTGTACGCCGAAACGGGCGGCATTACCGTAACCACGGAGCTATCGACATGACCGACGGACCGTCCGGCCGAGCGACGCGGGTCGTCGCCCAGGGCACCTTCGATCTCCTGCATCCGGGCCACGTTCACTACCTCGAGGCGGCCGCGGACGCGGGCGACGAACTCCACGTCATCGTCGCCCGCGCGGCGGGCGTCACGCACAAACCCGACCCCGTGCTGCCGGGCGAACAGCGTCGGGACGCCGTCGCCGCGCTCGAGGCGGTCGATCACGCCCGGTTGGGCCATCCATCGGACTTCTCGGTCCCGATCCGCGAGATCGATCCCGACGTCGTCGTGCTTGGTCACGACCAGCACCACGACGAGGACGAGATCGCCGGGCTGCTTGCAGCGTGGGGAATCGACTGTCGCGTCGAGCGGGCGAGCGGGCTCGAGCCGACGGGGGAGCGCCTGCACTCGAGCAGCGACATCGTCGACCGGGTTCTCGCGCGGCGGCGGGGAGAGCGACGGCCGTCGCTCGAGGCCGAATCGGACGACTGAGCGGGGCAGTGATTATCGCCGGCTACTACTGCGAGGAGAGCCGCGACTGAAACCGATCGAGACCCACGTCGAGCATGTCGGGACTGACCGGCTGGAACTCGTTGTCGTCGGGGAGATACGGGCGGACCGAGTCCCAGCTGTCGCGGGCGTACCGTTCGTCGAGCAGGACGCGAACGCCGACATCTTCGGGGCTGCGGATGACCCGACCGATGGCCTGTCGAGCCTTCCGGACCGCGGGGATCGTCAGGGCGTAGGTGAAGCCGTCGCCGAACTCGTCGTCGTAAGCCCGCCGGACGGCCTTCGTTCGCGGGCTCGAGGTGTTGACGATCGGCACGCCACAGACGACCGCGGCGGCGAGGCGGTCGCCGCTGTAGTCGACGCCCTCGGTCAGCGTGCCCCGCAGGCTCGTGACGAGTACCTTCCCCTCGCCCGCGAAGAACTCGTCTTTGAGCGACTCGGTGGTCTCGTCGTCGCTGGCGACGTCGAGCAGGACGGGTTTGTCGACCCGGCTCTCGAGCCGGCCGGCGATCCACTCGGCCTCAGCGTAACTGGGCATGCCGACGAGGACGTTGCCGGGGAGCCGGGCGACCGTCGCGACGGCGTTCGCGTAGGAGCGGCGGGTCGGGTTCTCCTCGCCCGGCCGGCCGCGGTTGTCGTAGGTGTACTTCGGCGCGGCGACCGCGAAGCTTTCGCGGTTCTCGGCGGGGAAGTGCAGGCCGTACCGGCGTTCGACGACCGGTCGGTCCTCCTCCCGTGCGAGGTACTGCAGGCCCGTCACCTCGGTGAAGGCCTCGATCGGCTCGAGGGTGGCACTCATCAGGACGCCGCCGCCGAAGTGCCCGAGTCGGTCGCCGATGGCGTCGCTTGGGACGCAGTTGTGAAGCGAGAGGCGAGCGTTGTAGGCCCGTCGCCACGAATCGGGCGGCTCGGTGTCGTCCCAGGTGCGCTCGAGTTCGATCTCGCGGAAGTAATCGGTGTGACCGCGGCGGTACCACTCGCCGAGGACCCGCCCGACGGCGGGCGCGGCGCGGGTCCGGTCCTCGTCTTCAGCCTCGTTTAAGACCCGCTGGACGACCGCGCCGACGGCCTCGGCGCGGACCCAGTCGGCGTCGCCGTACCCCGCCTCGCGGGCCCACTCGGTCAGTTCGTCCTCGGCGGGCGCTGCGGGGTCTCGAAGGGGAAGTTCCGCGTCCTCGAGGTCGTTCAGGTTCGACTGCCAGCCCCGGTGGTTGCGGTCGAGGGAGGCAGTCACGCGCCGATCGAGTTCGGCCCGGAGATCCTGGACGAACTCGAGGGTGCGGTTGAGTTCCTCGAACGAGACGTCGCTGTCGTTCAGTTCGCCGCGGACGAGGTCGGCATCGGCGGTCTTGGAGCCGCCCTCGGCCTGCCGGCCCTCGCGCTCGAACTTAACCGGCTGGATGACCCGCGAGAGTTCGGTCTCGGCGTCCCGAAGCGTGCGGTCGGCGACGCCCTCGCTGACCAGGTCGCGGACGCGGGGCTCTAACATGTGGGCCTCGTCGCAGACGACGAACGTCGAGTCGTCGAGCAGCGCGCCGGTGAAAGAGCCGACGGTGCGGGGATCGAAGGCGTGGTAGTAGTTGCCGATGACGACCTCGGCCTCGCCGAGGGCGGCCCCCATCACGGAGTGGGGGCAGGTGCCGTGTGTCACCGATCGGGCCACGAGGTCCTCGGGCGTGACCATCCCGGCGTCGGTGAAGTCGTAGGGGATCGCTTCGGCGGCCGATCCCTCCTCGTCGTCGGGTAGATCCTCGAGATACTGCGCGTAGAACGGGCAGTACTCCGTCTCGGCCCCGACCGGCCCGCCCTCGCCGTACTCCGGCAGGTCGGGCGGGTACGGCGTCGGCTCCCCGGCGGTCTCGAGGAAGGTGTTTTTCGATCGGGTCCCGCTGTCGGCCAGCCCGATCTGCTGGCTGCGGGCGCGGGCGGCCAGGTTCTTCGCGGTCGTGTCGCCGCCCTCGCCGGTGAGATCGCGGGTGCGGTCCCGCAGGGTTTCACAGCGGTCGTAGACGTTGCCGTCGTCGAACCCCGCCGTCTTCTCCCGGTTGTACGGGCAGACGTCGGCCTTCCCGACGAGTGTCAGTCCCGACACGGGGTTCCAGTCGGCCGGCAGGTTCTCGTTGATCGTCTCGAGGTCCGCTTCGAACTGGCGGAGTTGCTGTTTGACGCTCGTGAGGACGAACACGCGCTCGTAGTCGGTGTCGGGATCGCGCACCAGATCGATCCCGGCAGTGAGCGCGATCATCGTCTTCCCGGTGCCACAGGCCCCTTCGATAACGGTGTAACCGCCCTCCCGTCCGGTGTCGATGGCCGTCTCGATACCGTCGACCTGCGGCTCGTAGGGCTCGTCGTGGCCGAACACCGTCCGCCAGTCCGTCATTCTGCCAGTACTCATGGTCGGTCGTCCATAGCGTTGACGGACTGGAGTCGCCGCCCGATCAGTGATAAACGTCGGGTCGAGCAGCGGATCGGAACGCGATGACGGCCACCGAACCCTCCGCGATCGACTCGCCCGATTGCTGCCAGCGTGAGCCTTTACTTAGCTCAGTACCTACGACCGTATGTGAAGGTTCCCCACTCTCTCGAGAACGTCGACCGAGACGTCGTCGTTCGCACGTTCGAATACGATGACGGTAGCACCATCGCGGTCGATTTCGGCACCTCGGCCGCAGACATCTCGGTCGACGTCGTCGGGTCGACCGCGATCATCGTCGCGGACGGCGAGCAGTTCGAGTTCGAACTCCCGCCGGAAGCGACCGCCGTCTCGGCCCGGAACGGCGTCCTCACGATCGACGAGTAACGAGCCGGACTGTCGGAGAGCGGCCGACCGGTCACAGCGAGGGCCCGCTTACGCGCCGTTTTCGACGCGCCGATCGAACGCGCCCCGCAGCGACCCCGCGAGCCGAAGCGCAACGCCTTCCCCACTCGGTCGACTACGTCGGCTATGAGCGATTCCATCGACGTCGACCGCTGGCGCACGGAACTCGAGTCCAAGCGCGCCGAGAAAGACGACTTTTTCGCCGATCATCCGCAGTCGCCGATCCCGCCCGAAGAGCGCGAGGACTTCGCGGGACTGGACTACTTCGAGCCGGATCCGGCCTACCGCGTGACCGCGACCGCGACGGTCCACGACGACCCCGAGGTCGTGCTGATGGACACCACGGCGGGCCGAGAGATGCGCTACCTGCGGGTCGCGACCCTCGAGTTCGAACTGGATCGAGAGGACGAGGACCTCGAGGACGGGACGTTCGAACTCGCGGCCTACGAGCAGGAGAGCCCGAACGAACAGCCGCTGTTCGTTCCCTTCCGGGACAAGACGACGGGGCAGCAGAGCTACGACGGCGGCCGCTACATGGAACTCGAGCCCGATCGGGACCTCGCGGACGGCGACGAGATCGTCGTCGACTTCAACCTCGCGTACTCGCCGTTCTGCGCCTACAGCGATACGTTCGACTGTCCGCTCCCGCCCGAGGAGAACTGGCTCGAGGTCGCGATCCCGGCCGGCGAACGCCACGAATAACGACGGCGAAACGCCACAGTCACGAGCCGATGATTGTCACCGATCGGACGGGACCGTTTCGACTCGAGTCAGCGGCCGTGTGACGGCCCCTCGAAGGGGGTTACGAACCTCGAGTGGAAACCGGGGGGTTTCGACCCACGACTCCGGATCGATCGCGGGCGGCAGAACGCGATTCTTGTGTGGCGGGCGGCCGAATGCGGGGAATCAGGGTGCGACGCCGACGGTCAAGAGGGTCCCGAACTCGCGGTAGCGTTCGACCATCGCCTCGCGGGTCTCCCAGTCCTCGGTCGGGAACTCGGCCGCGGGCGGAATCGTGATCTCGCGGTCGGGAATGTTGTCCTGTTCGGCGACGTGCAAGCCCGCCTCCCGGAAGGCGTCGCGGTACTGGTGGCGGTCCCACCGGGTCATCTCGATGGCGATGAACTCCTGCCACTCGTGGGAGTGGACGTTCTCCTCGTAGTAGTTGACCGCACAGTAGAAGGTACCGCCGGGCCGGAGAACCCGGGCGATCTCCTCGAGGGTGTGGTGGGGGTCGGCGGCGTAGTAGAACGCCTCCATGCTCCAGATGTGATCGATCGAGTCGTCGGCGAAAGGCAACTCGTCGAAGTCCCCGACGAGGTAGCCAACGGCCGACTCGTCCGTGTAACCGGCCGCGTTGTGTGCCATTTCCGGCGAGCCGTCGAGGCCGTAGACCCGCCCTGCGTCCTTCGTGTCCCGCAGGGCGCGGCCGGCGTAGCCGCTCCCGCAGCCGAGATCGAGGACGGTGTCGCCGGACTCGATCGGCATCCGTGCGAGCGCGTGTTTTGCGGTGTGCCAGTGTCGTTCTTCCATGCCTCTATCCCGACCGCTGGCCGCCCAGTCGTCGAACTCCTCGCGAACGCTCATATCCACAAGCGTCGCGCCGCGACCCTAAACGCGTTCGCATCGAGACGGAAGCAACCCCGATGGAATGGGACAGCAGTAGCGCAGGGGTATCGATGGGACGACGATCACCGGTATCGGCGATCGTTCTCACTGCCACGAGAACCACCGACAGACTCTTTAGGCTGGCCTAAAAAGTAGTGGGCGAAGGGTCGTCGGATCGAAATCCGTGGGCATCCGGATTTCGTCTCGACGTTCGGTGAGTCGCACTGTCCCACCCCTCGCCAGTTTTTCAGACCCTTCCACCGCTTCCGACTTCCCCGGGAGAGACATCCGCACGCTTAAGGGAGTTCCCGGAGTTGTTGCGGCCAGTATGGAGTATACGCTCGAGATAGACGGGACACCGGCAACCATACCGGGCGGCACCGGGGTACTCCTGTTGCATCCGAGTACCGGCGAGACCGACCGTATCGACACCGACTTCTTCAAGACCGATACCGACAACTTCCTCGTCGTCTCCACCCGAACCACCGCCCGCGAAGTCAGACAGAAACTCGAGTACTACGATGTCGACGAGGAACGGGCCGAGATCCTAGACACGCTGAGCATCGAACGCGGCTACTCCCGGCGCTCCTCCGATACCGTCCACTACGTCGCTGCCCCCGACGACGTCGACGGCATCGTCGATCACATCGACGGCTTCCTCGCGGAACACGACGGCAAACGCCGCATCAGTATCGACTCCGTCACCGAACTCGCCTACTACGCCGGCGACGAGCAGGCCCTCGAGGCCGTCGACCGGATCCTCGAGTTGCTCGCCGAGTACGACGCGGTCGGACTGTTCCACCTCGCCAAGGACCCCCACGACGAGGAACTGGTCGACCGATTCCGCGACCGGTTCGACGGCGTAATCGACCTCGACGAGGACGGCAGCATCGACGCCGACTTCTGAGCGGCGATCAGCGGTGAGTTCGGGTTCCCGGTCACAGAAAAGCGTCGCAGCGTGGCGCGTGCTGTGTCATGACTCGTTTGGACGATCGAGTGCAGGCGTCTAGTTGCCGACAGCCGACGCCAAACGAACTAGTTCTCGAGCGACTCGAAGGTCGTCTCGGCCCACTGGATGGCGTACTCGGGGCCGTGATCGAGGTAGGCCTCGGTGTCGAGCGCGGCGAAGGGTGCCGGCAACTCGATCGCGTGCTTGATCGCCGCACACGCCAGTTCCGTCGCGTCGGCGAAGTCGGTGTCGCCGCGTGCGACCGCCCGCGGCAGGTCCGAAACACGATCCTCGAGGCGGGTCCCCGCGTCCTGCCAAGCGTCGGCGAGGCCGGGGTGGTCGTCGTGCCACTCGGCGAATACTTCCCGGGTCTGCAGTCCGACCCAGCCGTCGTACAGCGCCGCGGCGACCTGATAGGTGCCGTTCGGGTCCAGTTCGACCGCCCGATCGAGGGCGGGATAGGAGTCCTCGAAGAAGCCGATGAAGTGTTCCGGAACGCCGAGATCGAGTTGGACCAGCGCCTCGGCGATCAGGAAGTCGATGAAGGCGTCGGGCGAGCCCTCGACGCGCGGTTTGACCAGCACGATCGGAGGCTCGGTCTGGCGGGTCCAGGCGACGCTGCCGTCGCCCGGCATCCCGATCGTCAGCTCCGAACTCGCGTAGCGAGCGAGCAGTGTCGGTGCGTCCTCGGGCAGCCACGCTGCCGGGTAGCTCGCGGGCTCGAGCGAGTCGACGACCAACCCGAGATCCTCCGCGCGTGCCGGGTTCAACGTCTCGAAGTCGCGTTCGCAGTCGAGGACACGGACGTCGGGTGCGTGGCTCTCGCGGACGGCGTCGACCGCCGCCGAGAGCGCACGGGCCTCGAACATCAGGCGAGTGCGGTCTGGAAGACGAGCAGGATCGACAGGAGCGCCGATACTCCGACCGTCGCGAGAACGACCTTGGTTGCGGTACTCATGTTCGAGGGGTCGTAGCCGCGTCGTTTAAATCCATCTTTCTTCGTTCGGAGACTGCCCTCGAGCGGCTACAGTGGATTCGACGGTCACACCGAAGTTGCGTGAGACTCCGTCGTCGGATCGCCGTCAGTACGACCTGTTGGAGAGCCGGATTGTGGGCATCGTTTCCAATGGAACGGGTTTCACTGTGTGAGAGAGCCACGAAGGAGACGACAGGTGAATTACAATCGAAACGGAGGGGTGTCGGAGGCCGTGTCACTCGTCGTCGGCGTCTCGCCACGAGTCCGGTACGTCGATCACGTAGCGGCCGTCCTCCTGAAGCGAGATGATGTACTCCTCGCGGTTGTACAGCTCCATCAGGTTGAGTTCGTACTGACCCGGGCGGACGATCTTGATGCTCTCGAACTGTTCGTTGAGTTCCGCCCGGAGTTCCTCGATCGACGGGCGCTGGCCGCTCGGCTCCTGAACGACCCGTCCGTGGTCCGGTGGCGCGTCGGCGGCGTCGGTCACGGGCGAGGAGTCGCCCGTGGCATCGGTGCCGGGATGGGACTCGTCGCCACTCTCGGTCTCGAGTCGGGGTTCGTCACCCTCGTGTGCCGGCAGTTCGTCCGTGGGAACGACCTCGCTTCGGGCGTCGGCCTGTGCCGTGTTCTCGTCGTCGGCGTACGTCGTCGTCGGGCCCTCTGTCGGCCGGCTCGAGCCGTCCGACGACCGATCGGGCCGGTCGGTGTCGTCAACCGTCCGATCCGCCGGCGGGTCGGAGCGGTCCGCGGGTCGGCGAGCCGTCTCCGGCCATTCGTCGAATTCCCCTGCGGAACCGGCATCGTTGCCGGTTGCCGGCTCCGAACCGTCCGTCTCGGCGGCCCCGCCCGAGGGCCAGGAACCGTCGTCCACGGTCGGTTCCGTGTCCACGGTCGGTTCCGTGTCCGCAGTCGGTTCCGTATCCGCCGGTCGTCGGTGGTCGGCACCGTCCGATTCGGCGTCGTCGGCCGAGCCGGCGGACATCAGGTTCCGGACGGTTTCGGCGGCTCGAGTCGCGACGCCGTCCGGGGACTCGGTGTCGCTCGAGTCCGGTGACGATCCGGCGTCGACTGCCCCTGAACCGTCGGTTTCGGCCTCCGTCGAGGCCGACGAATCGGCTGCGGCCGTCGTGGTCGGCGCGAACTGGAACTTGTTCCCGCCGCAGTCGGGACAGCCCGACAGCATCTCCTTCGAGCCGTCGGCGAATTGCCGGCCACAGTTCGTACACTGATGGGGCATTAGTTGCGGGACACGAGCGCGCTGATGAGCGTTTCGTCCTTGTGGAGCGTCTCGATCTGGTTGGCCGGGCCGATCACCGTCAGTTTCGCTTCCGTCTCGTTGCTGCCCATGATTCGGCCCAACAGCGACGAGTCGCGGGTCTCGGATTTGGGATAGGTCTCGATCTCGATCCCGTTGAACTCGTCGGGACTGATCTCGGCCATCGTCACCTCGATGAGCCGGCTTTCCTCGTCGGGCGTCAGCCCCTCCTCTAAGATGACGATATTGCCGTCGTGGACACCGTCGAGGATCATCCTGATCTTCTCCATCGTCGCCATGCCGGCCATGCGTTCGCCGCTGATCAGGTCGATCTGGACGCCGTCGGGGGCATCGGCATCGTCCGCGTTAGTTGCTTTTGGCATCGGTGGTCACCCGAAGTACTCCGCGATGTTGTCGTAGACTTCGTCCATGTTGTCCCCCTCTTTGGCCGACAGAGGGACGGTCTTGTGTTGGGGGAACGCGTCTTCGATCCGTTTGACGCTCGAGTCGTCGAGGTCGGTCTTGTTCGCGAAGATGAGAACGGGGAGATCGCGCGATTCGATGATGCCGATCAGCATCGTGTTGACCTGTGTGATCGGATCCTCGGCGCTGTCTAAGACGTAGATGACGCCGTCGACGTCCTCGCGCAGCCAGTGCATCGCCTCGGCGACGCCTTCGGTCGCTTCCCGGGAGCGACGGATGGCGTCTTCCTCGTCCATATCGTCGGTGAACTCCTCGTAGTCGACCTTCGTCGTCACGCCGGGCGTGTCGACGATATCGATGGTCACCGTCTTGCCGTCGCGTTCGATCTCGACGTTTTCTTTCCGGCGTGCGCGTCGCGTCTCGTGCGGGACGTGACTCTCCGCGCCGACCGCGTCACCGGTCCAGTCACGCGCGATGCGGTTCGCGAGCGTCGTCTTTCCAGCGTTGGGCGGACCGTAGATACCGATTCGTTTGGGCTCCTGTTCCGAAAACAGGCGATCCGTTGCCCGAGAGATACTATCTTTGAGTTCTGTGAACAGTCCCATCTGTGGGGCCTCCAGCACCGCGGGGTGCAGTTGCGCGTACTACAAACTGAACTCACTTAAGCCTACGTCAGACATGTAGACAATTCGATGAACGGGAGTTGTCGGTCGGACGGACAGTGGTTTACCTAGAACTGACGAGAAGTGACTGATAATCGAGGGAAAACGGCAGTAGGACTCGAGAACGCGTTCCTCTCCGAGCCGTTAGCATAGACCCGTGTTTCGAAGGGCAACATTGGTCTCTGGTAACGAGTGGCCCGATACGGTGTGTCGAACTGTATGTGATAAAGGACCACCTAGTAGGATCACGGAGCGGAGCCCCCCACCCCTTCGTTTCGAGTGGAGACCAACGAACGGGGGAGTGGATCAAGAGACGGAGTCGGTGCGGATTCTCCCTTGACTTCCACTCGAGCCGCCGTTCGGGAGGGTCTCGAGGCCGAACGCGGCGGAGGGATCGGTTCTAGTAACTCGAAGACTAATCTAGTAATTAGAGGTGCTATGAGGTGTCGATCTAGTAGGTACTAGCAACACCGAATAACCCTCTAGCAAAATACTGTTGTCTGCTAGTTCTGCGGATACTGTTTCTAGTCTATCTAAATAAAACTTTCCCTCCAAAATGACCCCCTCCCCCCACCCCACCCTTGGACTGCGTTCCACCCGAAACGAAGGGGTGGGGGGGAGAGGTATCGGCTATTGGTATCGCACACCACACATTCTCTTCCGACTCTGTCAGTCGGACCCACATCTACTTCCGATACAGAACTCGGCCGCACTCTTCGGTTACTACCCCAACATGTATCGTCGACATGTACGTCGACATGTAGATACCAACGCACACGCAGTACGTCCGTCCGTTCCAGTCGAAGCCAGCCCCCTGCCGGTCGACTCGAAATTCCGTTCCCAATGCTCTCCCCTGCCCCCGATCCCGGGTTCGAACTCACCTTTCGGACGGCGGTGTCGCTCGTGACTCAAGCGTGTGAACAGCGGCGATCGGTTCCGTTCGGCCACCGAACGGCGGACGCGACGTCGTTGGCAGGGCCGAGTCACAGCCATCGATCGGCGGCTGCTTCTCGATCCGGACGGGGAAGGGACAAATTTATTAGCGTGGTTTTCCTCTGTTTCGTTTGCATCAACTGGACCCGAATCGTGTAACCGGGATCGCGAATCCACTGAAGGAAGCCATCGTACGAGGCTCTTCCCGGTTGCCGGCTCGGTACTCCACCCGAAACCAGGGGGTTCGTGTACG
The DNA here is from genome assembly GCF_031165565.1 of Natrinema thermotolerans. Classification (NCBI taxonomy): domain Archaea; kingdom Methanobacteriati; phylum Methanobacteriota; class Halobacteria; order Halobacteriales; family Natrialbaceae; genus Natrinema; species Natrinema thermotolerans. The sequence goes on from NZ_CP101873.1 coordinate 1,993,521, forward strand.
ACCGATGTCAGACGACGATTCAGAGATCACGGGTTCGGACGAGGTCGAGGTCGACGGAGCGAACGGGTTCTCGGGAAACTTCGAGAACGCGGATCTCGGCGACGAAGAGTCGAATCAGGGCCTGTTCGATGATCTGTTGAGCGGCGAACCGATCTTCGAGAACAAGGAGGTCCTGCGACCGTCCTATACCCCACACGAACTCCCCCATCGGAGCGATCAGATCAACAAGATGGCGACGATTCTGGTCGCCGCGCTCCGCGGGGAGACCCCCTCGAACATTCTCATCTACGGGAAAACCGGGACCGGCAAGACCGCGAGCGCGAAGTTCGTCAGCAAGGAACTCGAGAGTACATCACAGAAGTACTCGGTCCCCTGTGACGTCGAGTACATCAACTGCGAGGTCACCGACACCCAGTACCGGGTCCTCGCACAGCTCGCGAACAAGTTCATCGAGAAAAACGAGGCTCGAATCGACGAGCGGATCGACGAACTCCAGTCCCTGCTGGACGATCTCGAGGCGTACGACCGCGCTATCGACGTCGATGCCTCGAGCGACGAGCCGGCGGACGGGACGGCCTCGGACCCGTTCGATTTCGTCTCCGAGGACGAGGTTGACGGCGACGCCGAAACTTCGACTGGAACTGACATCGGACCGCAGTCCGGTGATTCTCCACTCGAAAAAGGGGGGTCCGGTGACCGAACAGATTCATCGTCCGAAACCGAACCGGCGGCACTCGAGAACGTTGCCGACGGGACCGAGGCGTCCGGAGATGGGGCCGGTGATCCGACGCCCGACCACCCGCTCGCATCGACGCCGTTCGACGACCGGGACGAGATCGAAGCCCGGATCGCGGGGTTACGAGACGACAAGGACTCCTTCGAAGAGGTACCGATGACCGGCTGGCCGACCGACCGGGTCTACAGCGTCTTCTTCGATGCCGTCGACTACGACGAACGGGTCGTCGTCATCATGTTAGACGAGATCGACAAACTCGTCGAGAAAAGCGGTGACGACACGCTGTACAATCTCTCGCGGATGAACTCCGAACTCGAGAACTCGCGGGTCTCGATCATCGGCATCTCGAACGACCTGAAGTTTACCGACTTCCTCGATCCCCGCGTGAAGTCCTCGCTGGGGGAAGAGGAGATCGTCTTCCCGCCCTACGACGCCAATCAACTGCGGGACATCCTCGAACATCGCTCCGAAGTCGCGTTCAAGGGGGGCGCGCTTTCAGGCGACGTGATCCCGCTGTGTGCGGCCTTCGCCGCACAGGAACACGGGGACGCACGGCGTGCGCTGGACCTGCTGCGGACCGCCGGCGAACTCGCCGAGCGCTCCCAGTCGGAGACGATCGTCGAGGAACACGTCCGACAGGCTCAGGACAAGATCGAACTCGATCGGGTCGTCGAGGTCGTTCGCACTCTCCCCACCCAGAGCAAACTCGTCCTCTTCGCGATCATCCTACTCGAGAAAAACGGCGTCCACAGCATCAACACGGGCGAGGTGTTCAACATCTATAAGCGCCTCTGTGAGGAGATCGACGCCGACGTACTGACCCAACGCCGGGTGACCGACCTCATCAGCGAACTCGATATGCTCGGGATCGTCAACGCCGTCGTCGTCTCCAAGGGCCGGTACGGCCGAACCAAGGAGATCAGCCTCTCGGTCCCGCTCGAGGAGACGGAGGCCGTCCTCCTTTCCGATTCACGGCTTTCCGATATCGACGACGTCCAGCCGTTCGTACAGGCTCGGTTCGAGAACTGAGTTCCGCCGGTCTCCGATGGTCTTTTCGTCGCCGATTCGTTTCGCTGCCAGTACCGACGGGTGACGCTCCAAGAACGGAACTGCGAGTCAGGACCGGTAGCGACCGGCAGCGAGGACGGCACCGCCGGCGAGTCCGGCGATACCGGTCGCGCCGGCGACTGCCCCACCGAGTCCTGTCCCTGACGCTCCGGAGCCAGCAGCCGACGCGGTCGTCGCGGGAGCGGCCGAACCCGCAGGCGAGCCGGGGACGACCATGCCGCCCAGGAAGCTGTCGACGGTCAGTCGAACGTGGCCAAGCCACGGGATCCGGTACATGGCCTTGCCGGTCACCCACTCGGGTTTGACGACGGTCGTTCTGGCACCCGACCCCGGCAACTGATCGTAGCCGGGGTTGTTGTCGCCTTTCGTAATGAACCCGGCATAGGGAGCGGGACAGGACGCGATCTCTTCGCAGGTCGCGCCGTTGACGAACTCCTCGCTAGCCTTCGTTTCCACCCACCTCTCGTTCTTCTCGACCCAGAAGTGGGCGCGATGGATTATCGGCGTTGTTTCGGTCACGCCGTTCGGCCGGAAGACGATCACGTCGCCGGGATTCCCGAACTCCGAGTAGCCGGTTTCCTCGCCCCGCTGCATCGTGACGATGCCGGTGTCGCCGACGGCCCCGTCGCCGGTGAACCGCCCGTCCTCGACGATGAAGATCAGGTCGCCCCTGTGCATGTTCGGTTCCATGCTCGGACTTTCGACGGCGACCAACGGTGGCCAGAGTCCGCTGACCGCGAACAACAGGAGGCCGACGACGGCAACGAGAGCAACGCTGCTCGCGACGTCGCGAACCAACACGACGTTCTCGTCGTCGGTCTCGAGGAACCAGCGGACGATGCCGTCGTCCTCGATCGTGACGCCGTCGCCACTGGCGTGTTCGCGGTCACCGCGCTGCTGTGAACTCTCGGCGTTGTCATCCGGCGAGTCGCGGCCGGGACTCGCCGCCGACCGCTCGCGATCGTCGCCGGAATCGCCGGGGGGATCCCCGGAATCAGAACCGCTCATCGTGCCCCGTTTTGCCGGGGCCGCCAATCAACTTTCCGTTCGTCGCGACTGCCAATCGCCGCGACGGATCGTAGTGCCCGGCACGAAACGTCCTACGGATCGCGGCCGTCGGCAGCCGCGGCAAACAGCGCGATCGCGACCAGTCCTGCGACGACTGCGACGCCCGCCGGACCCACGCCCAAAAGCGAACGGGCGGAATCCACCGCCAGCCGGATCTCGCCGAGCCACGGGAGCCGAACCATCGCTTTGCTCCGGACCCACTCGGGTTTGACGACGGTCGTGTCCGCCCCGGACCGCGGGATCTGATCGTATGCTGGGTTGGCGTCGCCTTTCGTGATGAACCCGTCGTAGGGTGCCGGACACGACGGGATCTCGGTACAGGTCGCGCCGTTGACGAACGCCGGGTCGGCCTTCGTCTCGATCCAGCGTTCCCCTTTCTCGACCCGAAACGCGACCCGGTGGATCGTCGGGGTCTGGTGCGGGTCGCCGTTCGGTCTGAAAACGACGACGTCGCCCGCATCGCCGAGCGTCTCGTGGCCCGTCTCCAGTCCGCGCTCGCGCGTGACGATGCCGGTTCCGTCGACAGCACCGTCGCCGGCGAATCGCCCCTCGTCGACGACGATCACGAGATCTCCCCGCTCGAGGTGGGGTTCCATACTGCCGCTCTCGACGGCGACCAGCGGCGGCCAGGTACCGGCGACGGCAAACAGCAGGAGGCCGACGACGCCGACGATCGCGAGGCTCGCAGCGATATCCCGACCCACGGCTGCCGCTCGGTCGTCGGCCTCGAGGAACCAGCGGACGATCCCGTCGTCGATCGTGACGCCTTCGCCCGGGCGGGGTCGAGACGCGAGTCGGTCGTCGGCCCCGTCCCGCTCGGCCGCCGAATCGGACACGTCGGCGGTCGGCGGATCGTCGGGTGGCCCCGATCGGCCGCGGTCGCTCTCGCCGGCGTCGGGCCCGTCCATTGACGAGCAGTTGCGTCGAGTCGCGCATGAACCTTCCGGCGGCGGCCGGTCGGTCGACCGATCGCTCGTCCGGCTTCGGACGATCCCGTCCCGGCGACGGAGCAGCCCGATCGGTCGCCGGTTGCCGGCGGACCCGGCATTCGCTACCCTTTTTGTTCCGCTCGCGAATGTGACGGCTGTGCCACTCGAGGCCCCCGCGCGGATCGTCGGCGAACTCACGAGCCGCGGCTACAACGCCGAACGCGAGGCCGTGACGCGGCTTGCCGGGGCCTCGGATCCCGGTGCGGCCCTCGAACGCGTCCTCGAGGCGGTCCCCGAGGACGCCTTAGTCGTCCGGACCGAACACGTCGAGGCGGCGCTCTCGGCGGACGCCCCCGACGCCGCTCGTGCCGAGCCGACCGCCGTTCCCGACGGCGATTCGACCCCCTCCGTTTCAACTGGAACCGACCCGGACCCGGGCGACGAACCGGCCGGAGTCACTCCAGTTGAAACGGGGGGGTCCCCGCCCGCCGATCGCTCCGTCGATCCCGCGAAACGCGCTCTCGAGATCGTCGGCGACATGACCGGCCAGAGTACCGGGACGGGCGAGTACGAGGACTTCGTCTCGGTCTTTCGCGACCGGCTCGACCGGCTGGGCGGCAAGCTCAAGGGACGGGTCAACCACCGGCCGGCGACCGCCATTCAGGACATGCCGGGCGGCAGCGAGGTCGCGATGGTCGGACTGGTCAACGATATCCGATCGACTGCCAGCGGCCACTGGCTGATCGAACTCGAGGACGCCACGGGAACCTTTCCGTGGCTGGTGATGAAGGACCGGGAGTACGTCGATCTGGTCGACGAACTGCTCTGTGACGAGGTGCTGGCGATGGAGGGGACCTTGGCGGACGACTCGGGAATCGCCTTCGTCGACTCGCTGCATTTCCCCGACGTTCCTCGGACCCACGAGCCGTCGACGGCCGACCGTCACGTGCAGGCAGCGCTGATCAGCGACGTCCACGTCGGCAGTCAGGAGTTCATGGCCGACGCCTGGAACGCCTTCGCGGACTGGCTTCACACCGCGGAAGCGGAACACGTCGAGTACCTGCTGCTGGCCGGCGACATGGTCGAGGGCGTCGGCGTCTATCCCGATCAGGACGAGGAACTCGACATCGTCGACATCTACGAACAGTACGAGGCCTTCAGCGAACATCTCAAGAAGATCCCCGGCGACATCGAGATCGTCATGATCCCGGGCAACCACGATGCGGTCCGACTGGCCGAACCCCAGCCCGGCTTCGACGAGGAACTGCGCGAGATCATGTCCGCCCACGACCCCCGGATCGTGAGCAACCCCTCGACGGTGACCCTCGAGGGCGTCTCCGTCCTGATGTACCACGGCGTCAGTCTGGACGAGGTCATCGCGGAACTGCCCGAGTCGAAAGCCAGCTACGACGACCCCCACAAGGCGATGTACCACCTCCTCAAGAAGCGCCACGTCGCGCCGCAGTTCGGCGGCCACACGCGGCTCGCCCCCGAGGAGGAGGACTACCTCGTCATCGACGAGGTGCCCGATATCTTTCACACCGGTCACGTCCACAAGCTCGGCTTCGGCAAGTACCACGACGTGCTGGCGATCAACTCCGGCTGCTGGCAGGCCCAGACGGACTTCCAGAAGAGCGTCAACATCGATCCCGACGCCGGCTTCGCGCCGATCGTCGATCTAGACACGCTCGACGTGACCGTCCAGAAGTTCAGTTAGCTCCGTGTCACTCGATGTGGCGTCCGAAGTCACACGTTAGATGCATCTCCAATCACTTCTACAACTCCTTTGGCAATATAGAGCGGGAGGAAAAAGAAGAGTGCGAGTCCGACCACGTCGGAGACTGCTCCCATTGTCCCTGAGAGGTGAGTCATATCGAGAGCGATTCGCACAACGTACCAGAGGAGTAATACTTGAACGAGGTCGGAAGCGTCCATGAATCTACATGTGTAGCGTCACACTGGTTAAAAACTTCCTTTGGTCCCCCTCATTTTTGTTGCGTAGGTCATTCGTGATCCACTCACCCGTACCGGTGCATCGCCGTTCCGAACATCACCTCGAGTTGGGATCACGGTGGGGTCGAGTAAATCAAGTCCCAGCGAAAACGCTCTCGTCGCCGTACGCGAGTCGACCGTCGGCTGAGGCGGTCGCTACCGACCGGGGTCGAACCTAGGGCTCGAGTCGAAACCGGACCGTCGGGGAGCCGTTGAACCGCGGGCCGCGGCCCCGGCGCTCGAAGCCGAGGTCCTCGGCGGCGGTCTCGATCGGATCGGCGTCGCGAGCGGCCAGCACTTCGACGGCCATCGACTCGCGTTCGGCGAACCGGACCGGTTCGGCCAGCAGCCGTTTGCAGGCTTCGTCCGTCCCGTCGAGCTGGGTAACGTGAACAGTATCTTCGCGCGCGTCGAAGCTAATGAACCCGAGGAGGTCCTCCGGATCGGAGCCGTCGTATTGCGATCCCGAGACGTCGGCGTTGGGATCGTGATTCCCGTCTTCCGCGACGCGCACCGTCCGGTCGTGGACGAGATTCCGCATCACGTCGGTCGGGGAGTCGGCGATCGACGCGAGCGCGTCGGCGTCGGCCTCGAGAGCGTCCCGTACGTTCATCGGCATGTGGTAATGCTACGCACGACAATAAATCCCGGTCGCGAGTGTCTTCCCTGACTGGTATCGTTACTGTCAGTTTCGGGCCGTTGCGGGCCGAACGACCGGGGCAAAAACACGGTCGATGGGACACAGTTATCTGCACGCCTTGGTAACGGTCCGAGTATGAGTCACACCACCGTCACGCATACGGTCAGCGAGGTGTCAGCATGCGCGTCGTAGCCAAGTTCGGCGGCACGAGTCTCGGCAGCGGCGACCGGATCAACCGCGCCGCGGACTCGATCGCCGCCGCCGTCGAGGACGGCCACGAGATCGCCGTCGTCGCCAGTGCGATGGGGTCGACCACCGACGAACTGCTCGAGGAGATCACCTTCGAGACCGACGAGCAAGACCGCGCCCAGATCGTCAGCATGGGCGAGCGCACGTCGGTTCGGATGCTCAAGGCCGCGCTCACCTCCCGGGGCATCGACGCCGTCTTCCTGGAGCCCGGCAGCGATCGCTGGCCCGTCGTCACCGACGAGTACGGCGAGGTCAACGTCGAGGAGACCCAGAAACGCGCCCAGGAGGTCGCCGCCGACCTCGACGGCACGGTTCCGGTCATCACCGGGTTCCTCGCGGAGGGGCCGGACGGCTCGATCACGACGCTGGGTCGGGGCGGTAGCGACACCACCGCCGTCATGATGGGCAAGTACATGGACGCCGACGAGGTCGTCATCGTGACCGACGTCGAGGGCGTCATGACCGGCGACCCCCACGTCGTCGAAGGGGCTCGCAACGTCGGCGAGATTTCGGTCGACGAACTCCGGAACCTCTCGTTTCGCGGGGCCGAGGTCGTCGCCCCCTCCGCGCTCTCCTACAAGGACGGCAAGCTAGACGTCCGCGTCGTCCACTACCAGCACGGTGACTTGCTGTCGGGCGGGACGAGCATCGAGGGCGAGTTCAAGAACCTCGTCGACCTGCGCGAGCGGCCGCTGGCCTGTCTCACCGTCGCCGGCCGGGCGATCCGGAACCAGCCCGGCATCTTCAACCACCTCTCGGAGGCGCTTGCCGAAAGCGACGTCAACGTCGACGCCGTCGCCAGCGGGATGGACACCATCACCTTCTACATCGACGAGGAGGAGGCCGAACGCGCCGAGAACATCCTTCACCGCGAGGTCATCGCCCGCGACGAACTCTCGAGTGTCACCGTCGACTCGCCGGTCGCGGTCGTCCGCGTCACCGGCGGCGAACTCCCCAACCAGCCCGGCATCATCAGCGAGATCGTCAACCCGCTGTCCGAGGCCCGGATCCACCTCAACGACATCATCACCAGCGCGACCAGCGTCGCGCTGTTCGTCGACTGGGAGGACCGGGAGCAGACCCTCGAGTTGACCCAGGACCTGTTCTAGGCACCGGTTTCCGGCGTCGGCTCCGCTCCGACGCCGCTCGATCGATTCCAGATCGTGACCGTCGTCCGATCGAGACGAATTTTAGTACGTGACTATCACTACCGAAACAACGGTAGCGACGCCGTAACGAAGGGGCGGTGCCGAATGGGGCGAGTCATGAGCCCGGATTCGACCCCGACTGAAGTGTTCCCCGACGTCGAGCCAGATCCAGACGCGGTCCTCGCCGAGTTCGGCGTCGACTCGCCGGCGGACCTCGAGGGTGACGGCGCTCACGACCCGATCCCCGACGACGCTGCCGTCGACGACACGACGGCGGCCGAACTCTTCGCCGACCTCCAGACCGTCACGCCGGCGGACGCGGACTCAGCGGCTGACCCGGACCCGCCCGATCGGAGCGACGCGGCCGACGGGGTGGCCGGTCCCGCCGCTGCCCTCGCGTTCGAATTCGTCGGCGATCCGGACGTCGTCGTCCGTGACGACGGCGACGTGATCGACGCGACGGCGACCGAACTCAGCGCCGTCACGGCGACCGGGTCGAGCGAGGACGCGTCGGCCGATACCGACAACAGCTCCGACGCCGCCTCGAGTGGCGGTGCCACGGCCTCGAGCCGGCGAGCCGAGACGACCGAGACCGGCGATGCGGGCGGGGACGATGGCGACTCGAATTCCGCGCTCACCGTCCGGGCCGGAACCGATCTGGAACTCGTCGGTCCCGAACCGACGCCGACGCGGGTCGGGAACGACGCGTTCGGCGACACCGGTGCCCGTTGACTGCGGTCGACGAGGCGTTCGGCAGCCGCGTTCGACCGCAGGCCGCCCGTTTCGGCCGTCGATGAGCCGATCCATCCTGCAACGGACGGTTCGCGCCATCGATGGACACGGAGCCGCAACTAGACTGAACACGCGCGCCGTCCTCGTTGCCGTATGGTCGCCTACAAGTCGAAAGTCGTCGAACGGATCCGACTCCCCTCTCGAGACCGTCGCGAACGAGCGCTCGCCGAGGCCGGCTACAACGTCTTCGATCTCGATGCCGAGGACGTCTTCGTCGATCTCCTGACCGACAGCGGCACCGGTGCGATGAGTGACGCCCAGTGGGCCGCACTGTTGCGTGGCGACGAGTCCTACGCGGGGTCGCGGAGCTTCGACGACCTCGAGTCCGCCGTTCGAGACGTGATGGGATTCGAGTGCGTCGTCCCGACCCACCAGGGCCGCGGCGCGGAGAACGTCCTCTACGGCGCCCTTCTCGAGGAGGGCGACGTCGCGCTCAACAACACGCACTTCGATACGACGCGGGCCCACGTCGCGAATCAGGGGGCCGACCCGGTCGACTGTCCCGTCGAAGGAGCCCACGACCTCACGTCTGACGAGCCGTTCAAGGGCAACTTCTCGCTCGAGCGGGCCCGCTCGGTCGTCGACGAAGTGGGCGCTGAGCGCGTACCGTTGGTGATTCTGACGATCACGAACAACTCGACGGCGGGCCAGCCGGTCTCCGTCGAGAACACCCGTCGGGTGCGGGCGTTCGCCGACGAGATCGGCGCGACGTTCGTCGTCGACGCCTGCCGGTTCGCCGAGAACGCCGGCTTCGTTCGCCGCCGCGAGGACGAGTTCGCCGGCGCCGACATCGACGAGATCGCCCGCGAGCAACTCGGCTACGCCGACGCGATCGTCATGAGCGGCAAGAAAGACGGGCTCGCCAACGCGGGCGGCTTCGTCGCGACCGACAACGAGGCGCTGTTCGAGCGGTGCAAGCAGCGCGCGATCCTCTACGAGGGCTTTCCCACGTACGGCGGGATGTCCGGACGGGACCTCGCCGCGATGGCTACCGGCCTTCGCGAGGCCGTCGAAGCGGCCTACGTCGACGACCGCCTCGACGGCGTCCGCGCGTTCGCGGATCTGCTCGAGGACGCGGGCGTCCCGATCTACACGCCGCCCGGCGGTCACGCCGTCTACCTCGACGCCGGTGCGGCGCTTCCCCACCTCTCCGACGACGAGTTCCCCGGTCAGGCCCTGGTCTGTGAACTGTATCGCGAGGGCGGCGTCCGCGGGGTCGAACTCGGGAGTTTCGCGTTCCCCGACACCGACCGACCGGAACTGGTCCGCCTCGCTGTCCCGCGCCGTACGTACCACGCGGAACACTTCGAACACGTCGCCGAGACCGCCGCGACCGTCCTCGAGAAGCGCGAAGCGGTCGACGGACTCGAGATCACGTCCGAGCCCGAAAACCGCGAACTGCGTCACTTCACTGCCAGCCTCGAGCCGATCCCGTCGTGAGAACGCGACCGATCGCTCGAGACGGTCGCTGTACTGGGCAATCAGCGACTCGAGAGGACGCGCTGGGCTCGGTCCTTCAGGCTCGGTTCCGCTTGCGGTTCCGACACACGCCCGAGACGCTGTTTCGCGACGTTTCGCACGCCCTGCTTTGCCGGCTCGGAGGTCGCCAACTCGATCGCCCAGTCGGGGACCTGTGACTCGAGTTCCCGGCGCTTCTGGGCCCGCATCTTGCCGAACCGGCGCAGCGCCAGCCCGACGCCGAGGAACAGGCCGGCGTCGCGTAGCTCGCGTCGGAACCGCTCCCGGTCGTTGCGGACGGCGATCGCTTTCGCCAGCGAGAGCGCACCGATCGCCAGATAGACCTTCGAACTCTTCGACGGATCACCGCTGAGCAGCCGTTGGAGCGCCATGCGACGGTGGCTACCACGTTCCGTCGGGATAAAGCTGGGCCGGCAGGCGACGGGTCTCGGTCAATCGTCGTCTCCCTGCACCGCGACGCCGCGGTGTCGCCGGTCGTCGATCGCCTCGATCGTAAACCCCAGTCGCTCGTAGAACAGTCGGACGCTGTCGTCGAATCGGGCCGTGAGCCGGCGCTCGCGCTCCAAGGCGCGATCGATCAGGGCCGACCCGAGCCCCCGATCACGATGGCGACGGCGAACGCCGATCGACGCGACGTGGGCACCCCGCTCGTCCGGGAGGGGCTCGAGGACGACGGTGCCGAGGATCCGGTCGGTTCCAGCCGTTCCGTCGGCGCTCCCCTCGCGCCGGTCGCCCGCCACGAGGACGTCGCCGTTTTCGATCCGGGCTTCGACGTCGCCGGGCTCGAGCATGGCGGCGTCGAGGATCCGCCGCACGTCGAGGGACTCCTCGGGGGTCGCGGGACGGACGAACATCTCTACCGGCTGCCGCCCTTGATGAGCCGCAGCACGGTCACCTGCTCGCTCTCGACCGGTCGATCCTCGGGCACCGGACGGCCGTCGATGAGGACGCTCACCTCGTGGGGACTCAGGTCGATCTCGCGGAGGAGATCGGCGTAGGTCGGCGGGTCGGTGTCGCGCCCGTCGGCCCCGTCGGCGGCGTCAGCGTCGGCGTCGGCTCCCGCGACCGCCTCGAGATCGAACTCGTAGGTGTCCCCTCCCTTGACGTCGACGGTGACGTGCATACTCCCACTTGCAACGGGGCGCTCTTGAGCGCGTCGCTCGCGGTCGGTGCGGGGGCGGGATCGGGGTCCGCCTCGTCGGCCGTCTCAGTCCGCGGTCGGCTCGTCGGATCCGGGAGCCGACCGCTCGCGATCGCGGTTCCGCGCGGTCCGCCAGCCGCCGACGAGACCCCGAACGAGCCCGCCGAGCCCCAGCAGGAGGACGACCAGCCCGATGGCCTCGCCGACGATCGGAACCGGCAGCCGCGAGAGGAGGGCGCCGGCGACCAGCCCGACGACGAGGGCGAGCCAGCGGTTCCCGAGCCCGACCAGCGACAGGACCCAGGCGGCGATGGCAAAGCGACCGTAGATGACTCCGACCCAGAGCAGCAGGGCGAACGCGAAGCCGCCGACGAACGCCAGTGGGAGGCCGACGATGCTGATCGCGAGCGCGAACAGGAGGACGGGAATCCCGATGAAGGCGGCCAGCCCGACCAGCCCCGACCGGAGCGGACTGCTTGCGACGCGGTCGGCCACGCCGTCGGAGAACCGCGGGAACAGCCCGAGCAAGAGCGCGCCCAGCAACAGGTTCACGGCGAAGGCGTAGGCCGTGAACAACCACGACGCGAACGGCTGGATCGTCGGCGCGACGTCGACCCCCAGCGAGGCATCCTCCTCGATCTCGCCCGCGACCGCGTCGGTGTTCCCCTCGAGGTCGCCGTCGTACCGTAGATCCCCGGCGATCGACGCCGTCTCGCCCAGCCGGATGGTATCGGCCCCGATCTCGGCGTCGCCCTCGATCGTGCCGTCGATCGTCGCGGTCCCGACGCCGGCCGTGAGGGCCCCGCCGACGGTGCCGTCTTCGGTGACCGTCAGACTCCCCGCGCCGGCATCGACGTCGCCATCGACGGTACCAGCGATCGTCACGCTCCCGCCCGCGGCCTCGAGGTCGCCGCCGACCTCGCCGGTGCGTTCGATCCGGACGTCACCGCCCACGGCACTGACGTCGCCGGTGACGGTTCCCCGAACGACGACGCTGCCCCCGAACGCCTCGAGGCTGTCGACCGTTTCGTCCTCCTCGACGACGACGGTGCCGCCGGTCTGGCCGTTCGACTGGGCGGCGACCGTCAGCGGACCGATGCCGATGATCACGATTGTGACTAGCATCGCGACGAGGAGCCGTGAACCGTAGCGCTCTCCCTGCATACGCCTCCCGACCACGAGCAAATAGAAAAACGTGTTATGAGGTATTAATAACCATGCCGGTTCCGTTGTCGGCTCGAGATGCGAGAACTCCCTTCGGGCGATTTATCTTGCGTCCGCACCTTCGACCGGTATGAGCGAGGCCGACGCCGAGGCGGCGGAGCCCACCCCCGGGAAGACGGAGGTCTGGATCGAGAAGTACCGGCCGGAACTGCTCGCCGATATCAAGGGCCACACGGATATCGTCCCGCGACTCGAGAACTACGTCGAGCAGGACGACCTCCCCCATCTTCTTTTCGCCGGTCCTGCGGGTACGGGAAAGACCACGGCCGCACAGGCCATCGCCCGCGAGGTCTACGACGACGACTGGCGGGAGAACTTCCTCGAACTGAACGCCTCCGATCAGCGCGGGATCGACGTCGTCCGCGACCGCATCAAGGACTTCGCACGTTCTTCGTTCGGCGGTTACTCGCATCGAATCATCTTCCTCGACGAGGCCGACGCGCTGACCTCCGACGCCCAGTCCGCGCTCCGGCGGACGATGGAGCAGTTCTCGAACAACACCCGTTTTATCCTCTCGTGTAACTACTCGAGTCAGATCATCGACCCCATTCAGTCGCGGTGTGCCGTCTTCCGGTTTACCGAACTCACGGAAGACGCCATCGAGGCACAGGTTCGTGAGATCGCCGCGAACGAGGGGATCGACGTCACCGACGACGGGGTCGACGCGCTGGTCTTCGCGGCCGACGGCGACATGCGGAAGGCGATCAACGGGCTGCAGGCCGCCGCCGTAATGGGCGAGACCGTCGACGAGGAGACGGTCTTCGCGATCACCGCTACCGCCCGCCCCGAGGAGGTCGAGGCGATGGTCGAACACGCCATCGACGGCGATTTCACCGCTGCCCGCGCCGCCCTCGAGGACCTCCTGACCGAGCGCGGGCTGGCCGGCGGCGACGTGATCGACCAACTGCACCGTTCCGCGTGGGAGTTCGACGTCCCCGAGCGGGCGACCGTGCGCCTGCTCGAGCGACTCGGCGAGGTCGACTACCGGATCACGGAAGGGGCGAACGAACGCCTGCAACTCGAGGCGATGCTGGCGTCGCTGGCCCTCGAGAACGAGCCCTAACGCGCTTTTCTACGCAGGTCCGTCGTCGGCCGAGTCGACGCCCCGGAAAGCGAAAGCGATGCGGTCGCCGTCCTCGGCGACGCCGACGTCCCAGCCGTGGGCGTCGGCGATCCGTTCGACGGTGCCGAGCCCGTACCCGGTGCCGTCGGCGGCGGCCAACTGGCCGGGTACGGGCTCCGTCGCCGGACTTCCCTCGTCGGCGTCCTCACTGGCCCGCCGGGCGACGTAGAACCCGTCGTCGGTCGCGCCGACGGTGACGACCGGTGGCGTCTCACTGGTGCCGTCGTCGCGCCCGCCGCCACCGTCCGTGCCGCCCTCGCTCTCGGCCGTCTCGTCGATAACGGCCGCCAGCACGTGTTCGAACAGCTCCCGGAGCCGCGCCTTGTCCGCCTCGAGGACGCGGTCGTTTGGCGCCTGCGTCACGAGCCGCGCGTCGCCGGTGTCGACGGCGACCCAGGCCCGCCGGGCGACGTCGTGGACCGCGACGGGTTCGGTCTCGACGAGGACGTCGTCCTCGCGGGCGATCGCGGCCAGTTCGTCGATCCGTTCCCGCAGCAGTTCCTGTGCCTCGTCGACCTCCGCGAAGTGGTCAGGGTCGCCGGTCTCGGCCGCGAGTTCGAGATAGCCCCGGGCGACGTTCAGCGGCGTTCGAACGCCGTCGTCGACCAGGTCCGTGATCGTCTCGAGGCGCGCCCGCGCGGCGGCCAGTTCCCGCTCGGTCCGGTTGGCCGCGGTGACGTCGCTGTAGACGATCAGCCCCTCGGGGTTGTGATCGTCGCGCTCCGGGTCGGGTTCGACGGGGACCAGCGTCAGCAGGAACTCCCGGACTCCCTCGACCGACTCCCGGCGGCTGACGAGCTGGCGACGCTCGCCCGACCGGAGCGCGTCCGCCAGTGCGGTCTGTCGGTGTTCGAGTCCCGGCGGGACGGCGTCTTCGCCGACCGGCGTCCCCGTAATCGACTCGGGATCGACGTCGAACACCTCGCGGAACGCGTCGTTAACGTCGCGGACGACCGGCCGGCCGTCCTCGGTCTCATAGCGGATCGTCGGCTCCGGGACGTTCGCGAACAGCGCCCGGAAGCGATCGCGTTCGTCTTCGAGTCGGTCGCGTTCCTCGGCGAGTCGATCCCGTTCGCTCCGGAATCGATCCCGCTGGTTCTCGAGGCGGTCCCGCTCGCGTCGGCGACCCGTTTCGTCGTCGATCCGCTCGCGGACCGCGCCGGCGGCCTGACACCACGCCGAGAGGACCTCGCAGTCGGCCTCGTCAAACGCGTCAGGTTCGGCGGCGGCGACACAGAGCAGGCCGACGTCGCCGACGGGGACACAACACAGCGACGCCGCGTCCGCGAGCGGGGCGGCCAGCCGATCGTCGGCGGCGAGGTCGTCGATCCGAAGCGCCTCGCCGGACTGCAGGATGCCCTCGAGCGGTCCCTCGCGGGGAAGCGGCGATAGCTCGTCGGTCCCGATCGCCGATGTCGTCACCCGTGGCTCGAACGTCCCGAAGTTGACCGTCGACAGCCAGCAGCGATCCCGCTCGAGGGCGTCTGCGACCGTCTCGACGACCAGCTCGAAGAGCCGGTCGCGGTCGCGACAGGCGGCCAGCTCGGGGACCGCCTCGAGCAGCCGCTCGGCCGCCCGGTCGGTCGACGGCGCCCGGTCGCCGGCCAGCGCGATCGCAGCGGGTTCGGACTCGGACTCTCGTTCCGGCCCGTCGGCCACGGTCCCGGCCCCCGCACAGACCCACTCGATCTCGTCGGCGAGGTGCGAAACGGCGTCGTCGGTGTCCCGGCGAACGTAGCCGTCGATCCCGTCGGTCGATCGGGCGGCCGTCGGCGCGTACGACGACTCGGTAAAGAGGACCAGCGGCGTTTCCCCGCAGGCGTCGACGACCTCGAGCAGCGTCGCTCCCGCCGCCGTCGTCGGCGTCTCGGCGAAGACGACGCAGTCGGCTTCGGCCGCCCAGTTGCGGACCCGCTCGACCGTCGTCACGGCGTGGACCGACCGCGTCGGCCCCGACTCGACGGCCTCGAGCGCGGCGGCACCGTCGCTGGCGGCCCGTTCGGTGTCGGCCACGTAGAGAACCGTTCGGGGTCTCGAGGTCGCCGAAGGGGGTGTGCCGTCGCGGCTCACGTCTGTCCCACGTGACTGGACTCGCGGGACAAAGTTCTGTCGTCGCTATCGACCGGTGAGCCGGGTCGTCAGAGCGGCGGCCGTCGATCGGGAACGCCACGCCGACCGGAGCCGGCGGAGCCAGTAGCTCCCGACGACGACCGCAGGGACGAGCCAGAGGGCGCCGAAGGGCCCGTACCACTCGTAGACGTACGCGGGTGCGGCGGCGACGAACCGGGCCACGCCGAACGCGCCGACGAGCGACACGGCGGTGACGAACAGCAAGCCGTCGTCGTCGATCGGGGCCTCCCAGAACCGCAGCGAGCCAGCTCGCCGGGCGTCCGCCGCGACGAGTGCGAGCGCGGCCGCGCTCGCACCGACGGTCAGCCCGGTCGCGAGATCGAGATCGAGGACGTAGCTCCCGACGACGAGGTCGCCGAGCGCGACCGGGACCAGCGGGAGGAGCGCGGCCAGTCCGGGACCGCCGTTCCAGAGCGCATAGCAGACGGGAACGACCAGCAGCGTGAGCGCGACGAGCGCGATAAAGACCATGCTGAGCGCGTCGAACCCCGTCGTCGAGACGGTGTCGAGGACGTCGCCGCCGACGCTCACTCGCGCCCCGAGGTAGCTCCCGGCGAACATCGCGACCAGTCCGCCCAGATACGCAATCGTCAGCGCCGTCCGTCGCCGATAGCGGCCGACGAGGGGATGCTCGAGCGCGGCACCGATCGACGTGGCCGCGCCCGTCGCGTTCCGGCCGTCCGTGCCGGGACTCATGGCTCCTCCGCGATGACGGTCGCGAGCCCGTCGTGGTCGGGCTCCGTCTCGTTTCGCAGATCGATCGCGCGCGGGGAGACGCGCCACCCCTCGTCGGCGAAGATCCGTTCCATCGTCTCCCGGCCACGCAGGTAGGAGGTGACCCCGTGTGTCGGCCGGGCGGGGGTATCCTCGTGGGCCTGCATGGAGACGACGCCCTCGAACGACCAGCACCGGACGTGTCGCCGCCCGTTGATCCCGTAGTAGGTCTGGGCGGCCGTCGCCTCCTGACGGACGTACTCCTCGGTCGTCCGATCCCAGGCGTACCGGGTGTACTCTTCGGGGTTGCGGACCCACCCCTCGTCGACGAGGACGGACATGATCCGCTCGAGGCCGCTCTCGCCCCCCGCAGCCGGGAGGACGACGACGTTGAACGGGGCGGTCGCCCGGTAGCCGTCGAGCGTCGGCTCGTAGTGGTAGCGGCCGATCGGTGTCTCGTCCTCGTCGGTGATCGGGTCGTCGACCCAGTCGCCGGCTTCCGCGGGCGGTTCGGCGGCCTCGACCGTCCCGCTCGGGTCGGTTGCGTCCGGTGGGGACGGAAGCAGTGCCGCACCCGAGACGGTCCCGACGCCGGCCAACCCGGCTTTTCGCAGGAGGTTCCGTCGCGTCGACACGGTTACCTCTGCCGTCGCTGGCGTCCGACTCCCGAACCCGGAGTCGACGGCGGGCACTCTCCGCCGTCGTCGCCGATCGCTCGTCGTTCGCCTCGGTTCCGCTGACCCTGTCTCATTGGTCACTATTTCAACAAGATCATATTTATTAGTTTTCCAATTTGACACGCGGACAATAACGCGCAGCGGCGGTCCCTCTCGGGGACTCTCACGCCTGATCGTCGTCGGTCGACATCCGTGTCCGGCCGTTACGTTCCCGATCACGTTCGCCCCGCTCGCCGGCGGGCGGCGGGGTTGCGGAACTGTTTTACGCGCTGCAGGGCCAATAGACGCGTAATGAGCGAACTGGCGGCGGAATACCGCCTCGAGTACTTCGAGGAGGAAGGGTTCGAGCGCAAGGAGTGCCCGAAGTGTGGCGCGCACTTCTGGACGCGCGATCACGGCAGGGAGACCTGCGGTGAACCGCCCTGCGAGGAGTACGGCTTCATCGACAACTCCGGCTTCGAGGAGTCGTACGACCTCTCGGGGATGCGCGAGGCCTTTCTCTCTTACTTCGAGGACCACGACCACGAGCGAATCGATCCCTACCCGGTCGCGGCGAACCGCTGGCGAGACGACGTCTTGCTGACCCAGGCGTCGATCTACGATTTCCAGCCGCTGGTGACCAGCGGCGAGACGCCCCCGCCCGCGAACCCGCTGACGGTCTCCCAGCCCTGCATCCGGATGCAGGACATCGACAACGTCGGCAAGACCGGACGGCACACGATGGCCTTCGAGATGATGGCCCATCACGCGTTCAACACGCGCGAGGAGGTCGAGGAAGACGAGTACGCCTACCACGGCGAGGTCTACTGGAAGGACCGCACCGTCGAACTCTGTGACGGCTTCTTCGACTCGATGGGCGTCGACCTCGAGGAGGTCATCTACATCGAGGACCCGTGGGTCGGCGGCGGCAATGCCGGCCCCGCTATCGAGGTCATCTACCGCGGCGTCGAACTCGCCACGCTCGTCTTCATGTCGATGGAACAGGACCCGGACGGCGAGTACGAGATGAAAGACGGGAACCGCTACAGCCCGATGGACACCTACATCGTCGACACGGGCTACGGCCTCGAGCGCTGGACCTGGGTCTCACAGGGGACCCCGACCGTCTACGAGGCGGTCTACCCCGACATGATCGCCTTTTTGAAGGACAACGCCGGCCTCGACCACACCGACGAGCAGGAGGCACTGATCCATCGGGCCGCGAAACTCGCGGGCCACATGGACATCGACGAGGCCGAGGACATGGAGACCGCCCGTGGCGAGATCGCGGCCGAACTCGACGTCGACGTCGACACCCTCGAGGAACTGATGGAACCGCTCGAGGACATCTACGCGATCGCCGATCACTGCCGGACGCTGGCGTACATGCTCGGCGACGGCATCGTCCCCTCGAACGTCGGTACCGGCTACCTCGCGCGGATGGTGCTTCGCCGCACCAAACGGCTCTGTGACACGGTCGGCGTCGACGCGCCGCTGGACGAACTCGTCGACATGCAGGCCGAGCGCCTCGAGTACGAGAACCGCGACACGATCCGCGACATCGTCCGCACCGAGGTCGAGAAGTACCGCGAGACCTTAGAGCGGGGCGGTCGACGGGTCGAGACGCTGGCCGAGGAGTACGCGGAGAAAGGCGAGCCGATCCCCACCGAGGAACTGATCGAACTCTACGACTCCCACGGCATCCAGCCGGACATGGTCGCGGAGATCGCCGAGGAATCGGGCGCGGACGTCGAGATCCCCGACGACTTCTACAGCCTCGTCGCGAAGCGCCACGACACGCCCGAGGCCGTCGCCGAGGACGAAGACGAGGAAGACGAGCGCTTCGCGGACCTCCCCGAGACGGACAAGCTCTACTACGACGATCAGGGGCGCACCCAGTTCGAGGCGGTCGTGCTGGATGTCTTCGAGCGCGAGGACGGCTACGACGTCGTCCTCGATCAGACGATGTTCTACCCCGAGGGCGGCGGCCAGCCCGCGGACACGGGGACGCTCTCGACCGACGACACCACCGTCGAGGTCGAAGACGTCCAGATCGAGGACGGCGTGATCCTCCACCGGACCGACGAGAGCCCCGGCAAGGGCGAGTTCGTCAACGGGCAGGTCGACGGCGGTCGTCGCCGTCAGCTCATGCGCCACCACACGGCGACCCACATCGTCATCCACGCCGCCCGGCAGGTACTCGGTGAACACATCCGCCAGGCCGGCGCACAGAAGGGGGTCGACTCCTCGCGGATCGACGTCCGCCACTACGACCGGATCTCCCGGGCGGACGTCAAGGAGATCGAGTCCCTGGCAAACGAGATCGTCATGGACAACACGCAGGTCACACAGGAGTGGCCCGACCGCCACGACGCCGAGGCCGAACACGGCTTCGACCTCTATCAGGGCGGGATCCCGCCGGGCGAGCAGATCCGGCTGATCACCGTCGACGAGGACGTCCAGGCCTGCGGCGGGACCCACGTCGCCCGCACCGGCGACATCGGCACGATCAAGGTCCTCTCGACCGAGCGCGTCCAAGACGGCGTCGAGCGGATCACCTTCGCGGCCGGCGAGGCCGCCATCGAGGCCACGCAAGCGAAGGAGGACGCCCTCTACGAGGCCGCCGACACCCTCGACGTCTCCCCCGAGGACGTCCCCGAGACCGCCGAGCGATTCTTCGAGGAGTGGAAAGCTCGAGGCAAGGAGATCGAGGACCTGACCGAACAGCTCGCCGCGGCCCGCGCCGGCGGCGGTGGCGGCGGCGAGGAGGTCGAGGTCGGCGAGACGACCGCCGTCGTCGACCGCATCGACGCCGACATGGACGAACTCCGCGCGACCGCCAACGCCCTCGTCGAGGACGGCAAGATCGCCGTCCTCGGCAGCGGCGAGAGCGGTGCCCAGTTCGTCGTCGCCGTCCCTGACGACGTGGGCGTCAACGCCGGCGAGGTCGTCGGCGAACTCGCAGCCAAGGTCGGCGGCGGCGGCGGCGGCCCACCGGACTTCGCACAGGGCGGCGGCCCCAACGTCGAGGACCTGGATGGCGCGCTCGAGGACGCCCCCGACGTGTTGCGCCAGATCTTGAACGCCTGATCGGCGGTTCGACGCCGTTCGATCTCCCGCTCGAGTCGAAACCGTCCCCTTCTTTCACCGCCGCCCCGTCGATTCTCTCATGCCGACCGCAACGAACGGCTCCGTCTCGCTGTACTACGACCGTGCGGGCGAGGGCGCGCCCGTCGTCTTCGTCCCCGAGGCCGGCCTCGGCGGCTGGCTGTGGGGCTGGCAACACGCCGCCGTCGCCGGCCCCCACGAGGCCGTCGTCTGGGATCTCCGTGGGACGGGTCGCTCGGATGCACCGCCCGGTCCCTACGACCTCGAGACGCTCGCCGCCGACCTCGAGGCGGTGCTGGCCGACTGCGGGATTCCGAACGCACATCTCGTCGGCTGCGGGCTCGGCGGTGCGATCGCACTTCGTGCCGCTCGAGACTCGAGTCGCGTCGCGACGCTGACGCTGTTCGGAACGGCGGCCGAGGGCGAGGCGTTCGACCTCGAACCGCTCTTTGCGCCGCCGGACGACCGTGACGCGCTTCGGGAGTCGCTCACGGCCGGCCTCTCGACGGACTTCCGCGAGGCCCAACCCGACGCACTCGAGGGGATCGTCGACTGGCGGGCCGACGGCGACGCCGAACGGGACGGCTGGGAGGCACAGGTCGCGGCGCTCGAGGGGTTCGACGCGACCGACTGGCTGGTCGAGGTGACCCAGCCGACGCGGGTGATCCACGGCGGCGCGGACGAACTCGTGTCGCCGGCGGCCGGGACGGCGTTGGCGCGGGGACTGCCCCGCGGGGAGTTCCGCAACCTCGAGGGCGCGGGGCATCTCTGTTTCATCGAGCGCTCGCGGACGGTCAACGATCTCCTGCTGGGCTTTCTCGCGGATCGGACGGATGAATCCACGTAACGGCTCGGCCGACGCGGGGAGTGCTTGCGACTGACCCCCGCCATACTACGTATGCGAGCGTGGAAGCGACCTCCGTGACCCTCTCGCTGGCCCGCTGGGCGGACCGCTTCCCGGATCGGACGGCGGTCGTCGACATCTCCGAGGATCGGCTGTACGCGCCCGCGGAGACGATTCACGAGGACCGGGTTTCCTACGGAGCGCTGTCGGCGATCGCAGACCGAACCGCCGAACGGCTCGCCACGCTCGGGATCGGACCCGGCGACACGGTCTGTCTCGTCACCCGAAACCGGGTCGCGACGCTGGGGCTGTTTTTCGCCTGTCGACGGCTCGGGGCGACGCTCGCGCCGGTTTCCCATCTGCTGACGCCCGCCTCCGTCGAGCGTCCCTTCGGTGTCCTCGAGCCCGAGATCGTCGTCGCGGAGGCGGCCCAGCGCGATCTAGTGCGGTCGATCCCGTTCGACCGATCGGTGACGCTTGCGGAACTGTCCGAGACGGATCGCGCCGGTGTCGAAGTCGACGATCGCCGGCCGGGCGACGCTCCGCTGCTCGCCCTCCATGGCCAGTCAGGTCGACCGGTCGCGGGCTATGCGAGCGAGACCCTCAAACGCAACTGCCGGACGGCCGTCGCCGCGTGGGGACTGGCCGCGAACGACGTCGTCCCCCTCACGACGCCGCTGGCCGCGCCGGACGGGCTCGTCCGCGTCGCGCTGTCGGTGGTGTACGTCGGCGGAACGCTCCTGCTCGATCGGGCCTTCGACCCCGGCGACGCCGCGACCGCGATCGCCGAGGAGGGAGCGACGCTGTTGCCCGGTCGAGCGACGGTCCTCCGCGATATCGCAGCCGAAACCGGCTTCGACGCCGCCGCCGACCGGCTCGAGCGTGCGGTCTGCGAAGCGCCGGTCGACGACGACGTGATCGAAACTTACCGGGACCGGGACGTGCCGGTCGCACGGGCCTACGGCCGCCTCGAGTGTCCGACGGCCCTGAGCGAGGGGTTCGTCGGCGACACCCGTGTCGACGAGTCCGAGGGGTCACCGGTCGGCCGTCCGGTTCCGGACTGTCGTGCCCGGCTGGTCGACGACGAGGGGACGGTCCTCGAGGGAGCGGCCGACGGCCGCCTCCAACTCTCGGGGCCGGTGGTGGCCGACGGTTACGTAAACGCTGCCGGAACCGCCGACGAACAGCGGGACGAGCCGACCGCACTCGAGCGTACCGGGGACGACGCCGGCGACCGCGGTTGGATCGCCGACGGCTGGTTCGATACGGGCGACCGGTTCCGGCGGGACGAAGCGGGGACCTACTACCTGCGATGAGTCGCAGTCGCGAGCGTAACCGATTTCGATTCCGTCGGCGCTCGAGGCGCGGCGCTGGCCGTCGGCAGTTGCGGCAACCACGGCATCGGGCGGAACACCTATTCTTGTCCAGTGGGCAGTATGGCGTAATGAGTAAACCCCGAATCGCCGTCCTGAACGCGGCTCACCGGGACGAGAACACGACGCGGAACTTCCGACGGGAACTCGACGCCTCGCTGGCGGAGTTCGACGCCACCGACGGTACAGTCCCCGACGACTTCGACTACGACGGTGCCGTCGTCACCGGCTCCCGCTCGTCGGTCTACTGGGACGACGACTGGATGCGGCCCGTCAAGGAGTGGGTCGGCGAGGCGATCGATCGCGGGATCCCCTTCCTCGGGGTCTGTTGGGGCCACCAGCTGCTCGCCGACGTCCTCGGGGGCACCGTCGAGGACATGGGTGTCTACGAGGTCGGCTACAGCGAGATCGAACACACCGGCGACTCGCGGCTGTTCGACGGCATCGACGAGACCTTCCTGTCCTTTACCAGCCACTCCGACGCGGTTACTACCCTCCCGCCCGGTGCCGACCCCCTCGCCGAAAACGACTACTCGAACCACGGCTTCCGCACGGGCCGCGTCTTCGGCGTCCAGTTCCACCCCGAGTACGACGCGAAAACCGCCCGCGAACTCGTCCACCGCAAGGACCTCTCCGACGAGCGCCGCGAGTCGATCCTCGCCGAGATCACCGCGGAGAACTACCGGCAGGCCAGCGAAGCGAAACTCGTCTTCGACAACTTCCTCGAGTTCGTTCGCGAGGTGCGCGCGGACGGTGTCGATTCCGGGACCGACAATCGGACTGCGACTCGAGCCGGTCGCTCCGACTGACTAGCCGGTTCCCCCTCCGATTGCTATCTGCTCGAACGGCATTCGATAGCGACTGTAACGTTCTGAATTCGCCCGTCGGAAGACATTGCTCGTAGCGGGAGAACAGTTTTCTCAGTGGAGTCCGCTACTAGCGCATATGAGTACCTCGATCAAGGTCACGGATGTCACGAAATCGTACCTCGAGGAACTTCAAGCAGAGATTCGCCTCGAGACGGGAACGAACGTGACTCAACAGGACCTCCTCGAACGGATCGTTACGAACACGTACGAATCGAAAGACGAGATAATCGACTCGTATCGGGACGATTTCGAGCCACTGTCGGAGGACGAGATCGATCGGTGGCTGTCCGGAACCGTCGACTCAGGTGTCGAGACGACGGAAGAAGACATCGATGAGGTTCTGTACGGCGAATGAGCGTATTTATCGACACTGGTGTTTTCTTCGCGCAGCACGATCGTGCCGCAGCGAGGCATGAAGCGGCAGCCAATGCAATGCAGACAGTCCTCGCAGGCAGTCTCGGCCGTCCATACACGAGCGACTACGTGATCGACGAAGCGATCACGCTTACCCGGAAACGAACGGGTAGCTACGACGCCGCGTGGACTATCGGACGGCGAATCCTCGGTCGTGGTGGATACCCGGATCGGATCGAACTACAGCAGACGACACCGGAACTGTTCGAGGAGACGCTCGAAACGTTCGAGAACTATCGGGATCATTCGCTTAGTTTCACGGACGCGAACACGATCGCGATCGTTGAGCGGGACGGTATCGATTCCGTTCTCAGCTTCGACGACGACTTCGACGGCCTCGTCGATCGGATCGATCCGACGATAATCGGCGACGACTATAGTAGCCGTTGAAACGATTTACACGCTGATCGCAACGCTGTCGTGCGATCAGGTGTGCAATGACTTTCAGCGGCTACTATAGCAGTACAACCGTTCGAATTCTCCCGTTCGACCGATCCGCAAAACGAATCCGATTCGTCGGCTACCGGACCGACCGGAGTGCCAATCAGTCCGCGGCGACTTCGACCTTCGCTTCGTCTGCCTTGCCGATGGCCTCGACGATGAGTTCGGCCACGTCGACGATCTCGATCTCGTCCTCGAAGTCGCCGGTCTTGCGGCCGTCCTCGTACATCGTCATACACATCGGACAGGCGACGACGAACTTCTCGATCCCGCTGCCGGCGTCGGTGTCCTCGAGCGCCTCTCGAATGCGTTCCTCGCTTGGCTTTGGCTCTTCCTCGAAGTCCATCCAGAGGCCGCCACCGCCGCCGCCACAGCAGAAGGAGTTGCTGCGGTTGCGGGGCATCTCGTCGAGCGTACAGCCGGTCGCTTTGATGAGTTCGCGCGGGGCCTCGTACTCGTCGTTGTATCGACCCAGATGACACGGGTCGTGGTAGGTGACCGTGTAGTCGAGTTCGGTCCCGTCCAGGTCGAGTTTGCCGTCCTCGACGAGCTCCTCGACGGCCTGGGTCCAGTGGTAGACGTCGATCTCGCCGTCGTCGTTCCACTGCTCGTCGTACTCGAAGGGCATCATCGGATCGTCCGAGAACTCGTCGAAGTTGAGTTCCGGGTACTCGTTCTTGAAGGTGTTGTAGGAGTGGGGGTCCGTACAGACGATCTTGTCGAACTCACAGTCCTCCCACGTCTCGACGTGGTGGCCGGCCAGTTCGACGTAGAGCAGTTCCTCGCCGACCCGCCGGATGTCGTTGCCATCGAACTTCTCGTCGTCGAAGAGGATGCCGAAGCTGACGTCGGCCTCCTTCAGAATCGTCGCCAGCGAGCGGGCGACCTGCTTGTTGCGCTCGTCGTAGCTCGGGAAGTCGCCGACGTACCAGAGGTAATCGACTTCCTCCTCGCGGGCGTCGGTGACGTCGAACTCGAGGTCCTCGGTCCAGTCGCCGCGATTGCGTGGCGAGTCACCGAAGGTGTTGCCGTTCTGCATGACGTTCTGGAAGACGTCCTGCATGCTCGAGGAGACGTCGCCCTGATCGGTCTGCTGGCGGTTGAGCCGGGTGAAGCTCTTGAGGTGTTCGATCTCGACGGGGCAGGCGTCCATACAGGCCATACAGGCCATACAGGAGTCCATCGTCTCGGAGTTAATCACCGAGGTACCGCCGTCGGCGATGATCGGTTTCTCCTCCCCGCCGGCCTCGAGATCCTCCCGGTAGGCCTTCAGGTCGAGGATGACGTTTCGCGGGTCGAGCGGTCGGTCGGAGGCCTTGGCCGGACAGACCGACGAACAGCGGCCGCACTTGGTACAGGCGTCCTGATCGAGGATTTCCTTCCAGGTGAAGTCGTCGATGGATTCGGCGTTCGTCGCGTCCAGATCCGAGGGGACGTTCGGCAGACGCGCGCCGGCCTTCTCGTCGCGCGTGACGACGTTCGCAAAGGAGGAGATCATGTGGAACGGCTTCGCGTAGGGGATCCACGCGATGAAGAAGAACGCGATCAGCGAGTGGGACCACCACGCGAGCCAGTGGAGGTTCTCGACGTTGAAGCCGCCCCCGTTCAGTCCGGCCTGGTCGGCACCCAGTGTCGGGAGCCCGACGGCGTCGAAGCCAAGCGCCATTCCGTAGGCGACGAAACTGACGACCTCGTGGTCCGGAATCCCGGCGCTGTAGACGCGCAGCCCCTCGAGCAGGAAGCCGCCGATGCCCAGCGCGAACAGCGTCCAGATGAAGATATCGTCCTCGTTGGAGGTGTGTCGGCCCCAGAGACGGTGGTTGCGCACCCAGTAGCGCCGATACATCGCCATCCCGATGCCGACGACGAACAGCAGCCCCAGCGCGTCGACCATGAACTGGTAGGCGAGATAGAAGTCACCGTCCCAGAACGACATGTGAAGGATCTTCTGGGCGGCGTACTCCTCGGCCATCAGGATCAGCGTCGCGATAAACAGCGTCAGGAATCCCCACAGGATAAACGAGTGCATCAGGCCGCCGTAGAGGTCCCTGTTGAACTGCTTCTCGTTCGAGAGCACGATCTTGGCCGAGCTCACGATGCGGTTCGGCAGGTCGTTCAGACGCGCGAAGGAGTCGTCGTCGCCCTGCGAGTAGCGGGCGAACCGCCGATAGACGCCGTAGGTGAAGACGGCGATGGCGGTAAACGCGAGGAAGTAAAACGTCGCGTACTCGACGCTGGTGATACCCCAGTACGTCTCCCTCGCCACGTCTGACTGTGCTAGTGCATGCATATCCAATGACGGGGAGGGCGGTAACTTAATTCTTGCCACACTCGGTCGAAGGCAACCCCGACGCCGTCTTGCGAAAATTTTCCTACTATTTCGAGTTTATAATAGTCGTCCATGTTCGTTTCGCCCGCCCAACCTATCTGGCAACAGGCTTAAATAGCCGCCCGTCGGGAGTGTCCACCCATGAACGACAAAACCGAGGAACTCCGGGACATCTTCACCGACGTCACCGACGGCGAGGAGACCGTCACCGAATCCCAAGAAGATACCCGCGGCTCCTTAGAGCGGGACGAACGGACGGATCAGGAACGCCTCGAGAGCGTCGTCCAGCAGATGCGCGAGCGCTACGAGTTCGAGACGCCCCTCGCAGACGAGGAGTTGATAACGGTCGCCAGAGCCTTCTACGACGCTCGGAGCGACGACGAGATCGCCGACGAACTCGGCGTCGATGTGGACGCGGTCTTCGAGGCCCGCATGTCGCTGCATCTCGTGGACGAGGACGACGCCGACGAAGTCGACCTCGCGGCGATTCGTGATCGCGGCGAGGACGACGCGACGCTGGCGGCGGAGTACGGCGTCAGCGAGGACCGGATCCGTCGGTACCGCCGTGTCGCCGAGGCGGACGACCAGTCTCGGACGGCGAACGACCGCTACCGCGACGAGTTCGATAGTGTCCTCTCGGACGCCGACCTCTCCGAACGCATGGCCTCCGACCTCCGCGAGGACGGCCTCGAGGATGCGACCGAGGGGATGGAGACGGACGTGGAGTTCTAGAACCGAACTTTTTGCGCCTCGGGTTCGCCGCAGGCGAACCACTCGGCGCAAAAACTTCGATGAAAAAGGCCGAGCGCTCGCTCCGCTCGCGCTCGGCACGACCGATTGCACCGCCGTTTCCGGCGAGACTTCTTATACGAAGCCGCGGCCAGACGAGGCGTGACCCGCTCTCCCGTCTCGTTCAGCGACCTGCGGACCGCCGCCTACTGCCCTCGAAAGTGCTACTATCAGCAGCGACTGCCGGCCGAGGAGCGCGAGCCACCGCCCGAAGTCGACTCGATCCGGGCGCTCGAGCCCCGCTACGAATCGCTGCTCGCGGCCCCACCGGGAGATCTCGAGGACGAACCGATCGCCGTTCCGGCGGTTCGGTACCGGGATCGACTGGCGGCGACCCGGGACCGGCTCGCGGAGAGCGGGCAGTGGGACCGGCTTCGAGACCCGCGCGACCGCGACGTGTTCGCCACCGGCCGCCACTGTCGCGGGATCGTTCACAAGGTCCTTTCCGACCCGCTCGAGCCGGTGCTGGTGTCTTCGGGAGACCCACCCGAGAACGGCGTCTGGGAGTCCCAGTCGGTCCAGGCGGTCGCGGCCGCGAAGGCAGTCGCCTGGGAACACGAGACGTCGGTCGAACGGGCCTGGCTCGAGTATCCCGCCCATGGCGTGATCCGCTCGGTCGACATGACGACCCGCCGGAAAGCGACCTACAGAAGCGCGTTGCGGGCGGTCCGGGAGATCGACGGGCCGCCGGCGCGGACGACCAACCGCTCGAAATGTGAGTCCTGTGAGTTCGCGGCCGAGTGCGGGGTCAAGACGCGGACGCTTCGATCGCTGCTGGGGCTGTAGGCTCGGCTACCGTGCCAGTACGTGTTTCAGGACCGCGGTCGTGACGGCGAAGACGAGCCCGAAGACGATGCCGATGGGCACCGCGCTCTCGGGCGACTGCCCGCCGATCACGATCTGGCTGCCGGCGTACACACCGCCGGGGACCGTCACGATGAGGAGGAGCCATAGCACTGGCCGCGTCCGAAACCACGAGTCGGTGATGGGCTGACTGCTCATGGGCGGCGTACGGAAACACGTCGTACCGTTGTCGTATGTGGGTTTCGTTGTCAAAGGGGGCAGCAGCGACGTGTTCGGAGCGACCGGCAGCCACGGCTGCTGCGGTTCAGTGTCGCTCGAGCCAGGCCTCGATCTCGTCGGCCATCGCACCGCGGCGGTGGATCGTTCCGCTCGAGACGTCGACGACGGTACTCTCGGTCCCGCCATCGGTCTCGCCGCTGCCGAGGACGACGGTCGCGGCTTCGCGGATTTCCGGATCGAGGTCGTCGATCCGGCGTGCGCTTTCCCGGCCGCTGACGTTCGCGCTGGTCGACGTAATCGGCGTCCCGGCCCGCTCACAGAGTCGCAAC
The DNA here is from genome assembly GCF_031165565.1 of Natrinema thermotolerans. Classification (NCBI taxonomy): domain Archaea; kingdom Methanobacteriati; phylum Methanobacteriota; class Halobacteria; order Halobacteriales; family Natrialbaceae; genus Natrinema; species Natrinema thermotolerans. Next base: position 2,022,129 of record NZ_CP101873.1, read on the forward strand.
GCGACCGCGTGGTCCGGGACACGGATCCCGACGCGGTCCTGGCCAGCCGTGAGTTCGTCCGGAACCCTCTCGCGTCGCCGACAGAGGACCGTCACGGGGCCGGGGAGAAACGTGCCCATGAACTGCCGTTCCCGCTCGGTCGCGCGGACGTGCTGTAGCGCTGACGGGACCGACGGCACCGCCATGGAGACCGGCTTCGATCGGTCCCGGCCTTTCACCTCGAAGACCCGCTCGACGGCGGCGGGCGAGAGGGCGTCCGCGGCGAGGCCGTAGACCGTCTCCGTCGGGTAGACGACGAGTTTCCCCTCCTCGATCGCCTCGGCTGCGCGGTCGTACTCGCTCATTCGGGTCGAACTCGGCGGATCTCGGGCAAAAACCTGTCGCTCAGCGCCGGTCACTCGAGGCCGAGTTCGGCCTCGAGGGCGTCGTAGTCGGGGAAGTCGGGCCAGTCGGTGGCGACCCACGCGCCCTCGATCGTGCGGTCGTCCGCGAGCGCGAAGAAGGCGACGCGGGGTTCGCCGAGGCCGGTCATGCCGTCGAGGTCGTGGGCGATGCCGTAGGACGCGGCGACTTCGTTGCTCGGGTCGCTAAAGAACGTGAAGGGGTAGTCGTTGTCCCCGAGGAATCGTTTGACGCCGTAGGGTGTCGAGGCCGTGAGGCCGACGACGCGGCCGGCGCGGTCGTCCCAGTTTCGCTCCGTCAGTTCGTCCCAGACGTACTTGGCGAGGAACGAGCCGGTCATCGGCGTGAACACGAGGATCGTCGGGCCGTCGGTCTCGGCGACGATCTCCGACAGCGTTCGGTCCTCCCAGAACTCGTCGGTGACGAGCGGCCGGGTAAAATCCGGTGCCGTCGTGCCGGGCTCGGGATGATCCGCCGGCCCCAACTCGACGACATCGAACTCCGGCATCAGTCGTCACCTCCGGCCGTCGCCGCGGCTCCCTCGCCATAGGTCGACTCGAGGTAGTCGACGATATTGGCGCTTTCGGCCATCGTGACGCCGGTGTTCTCGTCGACGACGACGGGAACGGTCCGGACGCCGGCGACGCGTTTGACGACGTCTCGCTCGGAGTGCATCGGTTCGACGAACCGCGAGCGATAGCCCAGCTCGTACTCCTCGAGGAGCCGCGCGACTCGCTCGCAGAACGGACAGCCTTGGAGCCGGTAGAACGTGATCTGTCGGTCGTCGGTGTCGCTCATCGTCGCGTCTAGGGGAAACAGCCGGGTAAACGTGTCGTCGGCGGCGGCGATGGCCGTCATTGTAAAATGGGAAACGGTTAACCGATCCGGCTATTAGGCTGTACATCAATGGCGTTGTCTCCGTCGCTTGCGGTCCCGATGGTTGCCTACGAGCTGCCGGTCGTGGGCGTCGAGTTCGATCAGTCGATAGTGGCGGCCCTCGGCGCACTCGTGATCGTCGTTCTCGTCGCCCTGTCGGCGTTTTTCTCCTCCTCGGAGATCGCGATGTTCAACCTCCCGAAACACCGTCTCGAGGGGATGTTAGAGGAAGAGATCACCGGCGCGGAGCTGGTGAAGTCGCTCAAAGACGATCCCCACCGGCTGCTCGTGACGATTCTGGTCGGCAACAACCTCGTCAACATCGCGATGTCGTCGATCGCGACGGCGCTGCTCGGCCTGTACTTCGAGTCGGGGCTGGTGCCGGTCGTGCTGTCGACGTTCGGCGTGACGGCGATCGTCCTCCTGTTCGGCGAGAGCGTCCCCAAGTCCTACGCCGTGGAGAACACCGAGTCGTGGTCGGTCCGCATCTCGAAACCGCTGAAGCTCACCGAGTACCTACTCTTTCCGCTGATCGTCCTCTTCGACTACCTCACCCGGCAGATCAACCGCCTCATCGGCTCGACGGGCGCGATCGAGTCGCCCTACGTCACCCGCGACGAGATCCAAGAGATGATCGAATCCGGCGAGCGCGAGGGCGTCCTGGAGGAAGAGGAACACGAGATGCTCACGCGGATCTTCCGCTTTAACAACACCATCGTCAAGGAGGTGATGACCCCGCGACTCGACATGACAGCGGTGCCGAAAGACGCCCCGATCGACGAGGCCATCGAGACCTGTATCCAGAGCGGTCACGCCCGCATCCCGGTCTACGAGGGCAGCCTCGACAACGTGCAAGGCGTCGTCCACATCCGCGATCTCGTCCGGGACCTGAACTACGGCGAGGCGGCAAACGACGAACTCGAGCTAGCGGATCTCATCCAGCCGACGCTACACGTTCCCGAGTCGAAAAACGTCGACGAACTGTTGACCGAGATGCGGGAAAACCGGATGCACATGGCCATCGTTATCGACGAGTTCGGCACCACCGAGGGGCTAGTGACGATGGAGGACATGATCGAGGAGATCATCGGCGAAATCTTGGAGGGCGGCGAGGAACAGCCCATCGAGGAGATCGCCGACGACACCGTCCTCGTCCGCGGCGAGGTCAACATCGAGGACGTCAACGAAGCGCTGGACATCGAACTCCCCGAGGGACAGGAGTTCGAGACCATCGCCGGCTTCATCTTCAACCGTGCCGGCCGGCTCGTCGAGGAGGGTGAGGAGATCACCTACGACGGCGTCCGTATCACCGTCGAGACCGTCGAGAACACCCGCATCCTGAAAGCCCGACTCACGAAACTCGAGCAGCCGGACGACGACGAACCGGAACCCGACGACGCAGCGCCGCTCGAGGCCGACAACGACCACGAGTAGCCCGCCGGGTCACTGCTTCCTGTCGATCGAGCGCGACCGCGGGCCGGATCAGCTCTCCGAACCGACGAGTGCGGCGACATCGCGTGCGACCGCCGGCGGGACGACGATTCGACGGGGTCCCTGCACGTACTGCCCGTCCGGCTGGGCGTACGTCAGCGAGAGGACGGCCGCGTCGCCGAGGCGGCGGATCGAAACCGCTTCGATGACTGCGAGATCGATCACCTGTTCGGGTTCGTAGAGATAGATCGTTCGCTCCTCGGGGTCGAGCCTGCCGACCGACTGGAGAAACGACGCGAGAACGAGCGCGACGAGCGCGAGCGGAACCGATGCCGCCGCGACGAAGGTAAAGGGACTGGCACCGACGGCCAACAGTTCGTTTTGCGAGACGTACCGCCCGACCCCCATCAACAGGCCGATGACACCCCCCATCACGACGGTCCCGACGGCCGCGTCGACCGCGCGGTCCAGTCGCTTCTCGCCGGGGATGTCGACCGGGAGTCGCTCGAGGTGGCGTTCGGTGTCGCTCGAGGCGGCGACCGCGAGGACGGTCGCGGCGATGGCTGCGATGAGCGCGACGACGACGGTGTGGCCGGTCCCGCCGGCTGCCTCGCCGGCGAGCCTGTAGAGCCGCCAGCAGACGACCGTCAGGATCGCGGCGAAAAAGGTGCCGACGCCGAACGTCCACAGCAGTCGGACGGTACGTGAGGTACTGGCGTCACGACGCCACTGGATCGTCTCGTCGTCGGCATCGGTGACGTCGACGGCGTCCTCGTCCATACGTCGGACTCACGACCCGTCGGGTAAAGACCGTTCGATGTCGGCCGGCTCACAGCAGGACCGCGGCGACGGCGGTGTAGCCGACAAAGGAGACGGTGATCGCGCCGGCCAGCGACCCGATCCACGCGAGGACGGTCACGCCCATTTTGCGGGCGCTGACGCCGCCGCCGGCGCCGGCCGCGGCGTAGCCGCTCCCGATGATCGCGCTGACGATGATCTCGTTGAACGAGACCGGAATGCCGTAGAAGACGGCGGTCTGGGCGATGATAAACGAGGGAATGAGCGCGGCGATCGACCGCCGCGGACCCAGCGAGGAGTAGTCCTGCGAGATCGCCTTGATCATTCGTGGCGCACCGGTCCACGACCCCAGCAGGAGGCCGAACCCGCCACCGACCAGCATCGCGAGCAGCGGCAGATCGAGTTCGCCCGACAGCGGGATCAGCGGGCCGATCGCCAGCCCGACCTGACTGCCGCCGGCGGAAAAGGCCACGAGCCCGCCCAACACGAGCAGGAAGTGCCGCTCGCCCCGTTCGGTGCCGTTGCGGAGGTCCAGCCCGATCGCGACCGCCCACAGCACCGCGATCACGGCCGTTGCGAGGGCGGTCCCGGCGATCGCCGGCCCGGGAAGCGAGACGCTCGAGGCCTGTGCGATCGACTGTCCGCCCGCGTCCGCCGGGCCCAGCAGCGCGAACTCGATGTTGGCGACGATCGCGCCGACCACGGCGGCCAGCACGACGATGAGATACTCCTCGGGGACCACCTCGGCGCGTAGCGCTCGAGCGACCGCGTAGGCGATCGAGCCGCCGACGAACGGCGTGAGAACCCACAGGGTGGCGATCTCGCTGTATTTCGCCCACGCCGGATCGCCGCCCATCGCGAGGCCGACGCCGATGACTGCCCCCGTGACGGTAAACGCCGTCGCGATCGGGTACCCCGTGAAGATCCCGATCGCAACCAGGGCGGCCGCGATCAGCAGCGCCAGCGTCGCGGCCAGCGAGGAGAGAGTTACGCCGCCGATCAGTTCCGTCCCCACCGCCTCGGAGACGTTGGCTCCCTGCAAGACTGCGCCGGAGAAGCCGAGCAACCCGACGAGAAAGCCCGCTCGCATCACCGAAATCGCGTTCGCACCGACCGCCGGCGCGAACGGGGTCGACCCGCTCGAGCCGGCACCGATCGCCCACGCCATGAAGAGGCTCGCGATCGCGGCGACGCCGAAGGTCCCGAGCGTGGCGATATCGACCATCTATCCGCTTCCTATTAGCGGCCCCTACAAGTGTGTGCCGACCTGCGGTCGCCAGTGGCGGCCGAGCGGCTAAACCGCGGAGTCTGCTCGAGTCAATGCGGTGGAAAGATCCGTGAGAAACTGTCCGATCACAGATCCGTTTTGTGCCGCGTCGGAAACCCGCATACATCACTCCACTGGCTCGGAATCGGTCGCGACGTGCTCGAGAAAGAACGCCCTGTGTTTGTACAGGATCCATAGGCCGGTCAGCCAGAGTGTTGTGGCAGCCACGGCACTTAGTAGTAGATCGTCATCGCCTTGGACAGTACCTGAGTCGAGAATCCCAAGAAATCCCCCTGTAATATGAAAACTCCAACCGAGGAATCCACCGGCGAGGCCGATTGGCCGGCCAGTGATAATCGTCCAGCCGATACCGACTGTACACACACTGATGACGATTGCTGGCCAGATCTCCAGGGGGTTCTCTCCACTACTGGCTTGAATACCGTTCCTAACTCCGTTGATTAGGATGAGCCAGCCCAGTATTCCGACGCTGAGCGGTGTCCCGTCGGCGGTCGGCTCGAGGAGCCATTTCGCGGTCGCGCATCCGTCGCGCTCCATACGATGCTTCTATCATTCAGACATATACCCTTTTTATTTTCTAGCGGATCGCTCCGGGACCGAGCGAGGCGGCGATCCGACGGGGCGTCTCAGTTCGTCGTCGACCGCGAGTTGTCGTCGGGCTCCGGCGGCGGCTCCGCGCCCTCGATGGCCTCGGCCGCGTCGGTGTCCTTTTCGACTTCGACGTGCCAGCGGTCGATCTCGTCCTCGTACTCGGCGAGTCGTTCCGAGACGGCTTCCTTGAGGTCGTCGTCGTTGACGTTGACCTCGAAGACGAACTGTTCGCCGTTGCCGCCGTTGCGCGTCGACTGCTGGACGTTTGCGCTGACGAGTTCGTTGTCGAAGTAGTAGGGCGCGAGCTGGGTCATCACGTTCTGGTAGACCGTGTCCTCGACCCGACGCAGGGCCTTGCGGCTCGCGGAGTCGGCCGCGCGCGCGACGTAGTCGATCGACTCCTTCCAGTTGTCGACCGCGGCCCCGGCGTCGTCGTCCTCGAGGCTCTCGTAGGACTCCGAGAGCTTCTCGCCGGCGGTCTTGATGTCCTCGTCGGGCTCTTTGCCCGCTTTCTCGCCTTTGCCTTCCTCGACGCTGGCCTGGTCGGCGGTCTTTTCACTGACGTCGGAATCGAGGGTTTCGTGGGCCTTGGGTCGCCACTCGTCCCACTCTTCGAAGGCGCGCGCGAAGCGCGCGTCCCACTCCTGGTCGGGATCGTGGACGTCGACGTCGCGGAGCGCGCGCGTGATTCGCTCCCCGTGTTCGACGATATCGCCCCAGTCACCGCGGACTTTGAACCCCGAGATGCTCTCTTCCATTCGGCTGGCCGAGTGGTAGCGTGCGGACAGGTATAAACTTCTCTGCCGTCGGTCACGTGGATCGGTTCCGGGGGACGTTACCGCTGGCCGCTCGTCCCGCGGCCGCCCATCGACTGCTGGCCCATCCCCTGGCCGCCGGACCGTTCCATCGATCCCTGCGTTCCTTGGCCGCCCATCGACTGCCCGCCGACCATCTCGAGCAGCGTCGTACAGGAGTCCATCGTCCGATCGATCGCTGAGATCGTCTCGGCGACGTGGGGATGTTGCTGGAACTGCTGGAGTTCCGGCAGGCCCTCCCGGGCGATCCGGATGAACGTGTCCGCGATTTCGGGGCCGAACATCGAGTCCCTGGCGATCAGCTTCTCGTTGAACGCGGCCAGTTCCGCGATGTCGCGACAGATCGCCGCACACGTCGCCAGCTGTGGCCCCTCCGAGGCACACATCTTCGCACACCAGTCGGCGACGTGGGACAGTTCGGTGAAGTCCTCGAGCGCGATTCGCAGTTCGTTGGTGAGGTGGTCCTCGAACGATCGCTGGCCCTGCGTTCCCTGGCTTCCCATCCGCTGGCCGCCGCCAATCGACTGCTGACCACCCGTTTGTTGGCCGCCGCTGGTCGGCTGCTGGCCGCTCATTCGTTGCCTGCCCATCGGTTGTTGCCCGCCCGTCCCCTGCATTCCGCCTCGGCTCGTCGGTTGCTCTCCCGTCGGTCCCTGTCGCGGCTGCTGGTGGTGCTGGTTGCTCATTGGAATTCCTCGCCCGTGATCGGGCACCGGTGGCTACGCCGATCGGCCGATTAAACCGGAGCCACCGTTACGACCGTTTCGGCCGGACGAAGGCCGGTTTCGGGTATCGTAGCGACCGCCCGAATTTCGGGCGAAGTGTGGCTTGCGCCTCGGTAAAACCCTGTTAGCGGTCACAATTCATCCTTTCCCCCGGTGCGACCGTCTCGACACGGTGTCGCGTCGCACGGTCGTCGCCGCTGATCGACACTGTGAACTACCCGGCGAGTGGCCATACGGGTATGCCGATCGAAGACCGGGACAACGCCTATCTCATCACTCACGCACTGGCCAAGGACACGCTGAGTCGGCTCCGCGACGTCGAAACCGAGCAGGTCAGCTTCCGGAAGGGACTGGTCAAACTCGGCCGGATCTGCGGCTACGAGATCATCGACGGCCGCATGGAGACCGAGTACGTCGAGATCGAGACGCCCTTAGAGCAGACGATGGGCGAGCGCGTCCGCGGGCTCGACGACGTCGTGATCATCAACGTCTTGCGCGCGGCGACGCCGTTCGTCGAGGGACTGCTGAAGGCCTTCCCGCGGGCGCGACAGGGCGTCATTAGCGCGAGCCGCGACGAGGAGGCCGGCCGCGAGGAGGACGGCTCGTTCCCCATCACGGTCGACTACGTGAAACTGCCCGAAATCACCGAGGACGACACGGTCATCATCGCCGACCCGATGCTCGCAACCGGGAGTACGATGTGTACCGTCCTCGATCACATCGTCGAGAACGCGGTGCAACCGGAGAACCTGATCGTCCTCTCGGCGGTGTCGGCACCGGAGGGGCTGCTCCGGGTCGACGATAAGTTCGACGAGGCAGACCTGCTGACGGTGTCGATCGACGACCGACTCGACGAGAACGGCTTCATCGTCCCCGGACTGGGCGACGCCGGCGACCGCGCGTTCCGCACGACCTGATACGGTTTGCTGTCCCGATGTCCTGGCGGGACTGCAGGGCGGTCGCGGTCCCACCGGTAATGACGGACAGTCGACCGTATGAACTCGCGCTCGAGGTATCACCGAGCGGACTGGTGGCGACGGACTTTTGCGGACCGCCTCGTACAGACCCCCATGGAGTACAGCGTCGTCGATCCGGACGACCTCGAGTACGTCGACGAACGGCCCTGTGACCTCCGTCGACTGAGCGACGCGGCCGGCCTGGACAACGTCGCGATCAACCGCTTCGACGCGGCACCGGGCGAACAGTTACCGCTGGCCTATCACGTCCACGACACCCAAGAGGAGGCGTTCCTCGTCCTCTCTGGGACGCTCCACGTCGAGACGCCCGAGGGCGACCTCGAGGTTCCCGAGGGATCATTGTTCGCGGCCCGGCCGGAGTCGCCACACCTGGCCTACAATCCCGAAGACGCCGACGAACGGGTGTCGGTCGTGGCGATCGGTGCGCCGGCGGTCGACGACGTCGCGCCCTACGAACCCGAGGCGTAACCTCGAGCGTCCGCCACCTCCCCGCTGCAGGCATCGATTCCCAGCGCCGCGTTCACCGGCTACTGCTGGCTGACCGCGGTGGCGAGCAGGTCACTGCCGGCGATGAACGTGGGGTGCCGATCGGCCGGATATGGTCCGGTAGCCGATTGAGACGCACTGCGAGGACGATGCAACCGAGACCGCCGACGTTTCTGGCCGTGTTCATTCGAACGATCCCGGTGTGAGTATGGGTGTCCGCGACCCCTTCGTTTCCAGTCGAACCCGACTTTTGTCTTCCCCTCATCTGTCGCGAGGAATATAAGGCTATATAGATAATTATGTTTTTGAACGAATATCCGTCATTAGGGTCTGTAATGTAGTGATGCAAACTAATACTGAGGATACGATTGACAATCAATAATGTATATATAGCCCCGTTACTTGGAATCGAAGTATGTCATCTCATTTCAACAGGCGCAATTTTGTCAAGGCAGCGGGTGCTGCTGGGATCGCCGGTCTCGCCGGCTGTCTCAGTGGCGGCGGTGACGGAAACACGCTTTCGTGGCACGCGGGCGGTACTGGCGGCACGTACTACCCGCTCTCGAATAACTTCAAAACGATCGTCGAAGACAACACGGAGTACTCCCTGCAGGTCCAGTCGACGGGCGCGAGTCTCGAGAACGTCGGAAGCCTCAACCGTGAGGACGCCGAGTTCGCACTGATTCAAAACGACATCGCTTACTTCGCGGTCAACGGCACGGGTCACAAGGACCTCGAAGGCAACGCGATGGAGAACATCCGGGGCGTCGCGACGCTGTACCCTGAGACGATTCACGTCATCACGCAGGCCGATTCGGACATCGAGACGGTCGCGGACCTCGGCGGCAAAACGGTCAACACCGGCGATGCAGGCAGCGGGACGCAGGTCAACGCGTTGCAGATTCTCGAAACTGCCGGCATCGAACAGGGCGACTTCACCGAGCAAAACACCGACTTCGATACGGCGACCGACCAGATCCGCGACGGCGACGTCGACGCGGCGTTCGTCGTCGGTGGCTGGCCGGTCGGCTCCATCGAGAACCTCGCGACCAGTGCGGGTATTTCTATCGTCGAGATCGGCGGCGAGACCCGCGAAAACGTAATGAACGAGGCCGACTGGTTCGCCGAGGACACGATCCCTGCCGACACCTACGACGGGGTCAGTGAGGCCGTCGAGACGGTGTCGGTCCAGGCGATGATCGCGACCCACGAGGGGGTCGACGAGGAGACCGTCGAGGCCGTTACGACGGCGATCTTCGACCACACCGGCGACATCGATCAGAAGGCGGAGTTCATCGATGTCGAGTCGGCACAGAACGGGATGTCGATCGATCTCCACTCGGGCGCTGCAGCGTACTTCGACTGATCGGCTCCGCCGTTCTTGATACGCACTCACTGACCGTGACCCGCTCAATGTCGCGCTACTTGGCCGGTATACTGGCTCTTCTCGTCCTGCTCGGAGCGGCAGCGACCGTCGCGCCGACGGCGTCAGCGGATCGGACGCTCGTCGTTACCGACACGGAAACCGACGAGCAACTGCTTTCGGTGCCGGTAGACGACGGCGACGTCGTTACGCTCTCGTATACGCACAGCGTCGAGAAGACGCCCGTCGAGGATATCTACGTCGTCGACGGCACCCAGCTCCGAATGGATCGGATGGTCTTTCACTCACACGGTGCTGGGCTGCCCTCGGACGCGCCGATCGAGACGACCGACGAGGGGCTCGTCCTCGACCTCAACGAATCGTACGACGAAGTCGGGGTCGTTCCGGGATCGATCGCCGGACACGAACTCATCGTCGACGGCGAGCGCTACGATCTGGTCTCGCTCTCCGATGGGGCAGTTTCCCTCTCCATACTCGAGCCGACGTTCGTCGACGATTTCCTCCGGACCGAGGCTCGCTTCGCGTCGATAGACGATCCGAGATCACTACACATGCAACCATGAGTACGGACACACGAGACGAAGACGCGCTTTCGACTGAGGAACAGGACGACGTACTACAGGAGGTCGATCGAAGCCGAACCCATCAGGGACTCTCGGCTGCGCTCGTCGCCCTGATCGGGATCACGTTTTCGGCGTTCCAGATGTGGATCGCGGCCCGGAGCTATCAGTTCAGCGTGACGCTACCGGTCGTCGGATCCGTCGAGATCGCCTCGCTACAGCCACTGCAGGTGTACTCGATCCACGTGACGTTCGCGCTCGTCCTCGCGTTCCTGTTGTTCCCGGCGAGCGGCGGCGACGGGCGCATCGCCCGTCGACTCGGCGCGATCGTTCCCGCTGCCCGACGCCGATTCGGTCCGGACAGCTCCGTTACCCGGGCCGTCGAACGGCTCGGAGACGGGCTCCGTTGGGCGGCCGTCGATCCGAACCTGCGACGGATTACGCCGCTCGACGCCGTCCTCGCCGTCCTCTCGCTGTTCCCGATGTACTACGTCGTCACCTCGTACGACGAGATCAAGCGGCTGGCGACCTTCGGTATCCAGTCGGGCGAGCCGCTCGGCGAGGCCATCCCGCTACTCGAGCCGTTCGTGGTCGCACTGGCCACGTTCGGCGTACCGATCGACGAGCAGTCCGGTGCGTTCCTGCTTGGCGCGCTCGGTATCGTGCTGGTGCTTGAGGCGACGCGCCGGACCCTCGGCGTCGTCCTCATGTCGCTGATCGCGTCGTTCATCGCCTACGCTCGCTGGGGATATTTCATCCCGCACGACTCGGCGATCGGGGCGCTGGCGATCCAGCCCGATACCTGGGCGAGTATCGTCTACGACCTCTGGTACACCACCGAAGCGGGCATCATGAGTACGCCCGTCGCGGTCAGCGTTCGTTTCATCTACATCTTTATTCTCTTCGGTGCCTTCCTCGAGATGAGCGGTGCCGGCAAGTGGTTCATCGACCTCGCGTACTCGCTGACCGGCACCAGAAAGGGCGGCCCGGCGAAAGCGAGCGTCGTCTCGAGCGGCTTCATGGGAATGCTCAGTGGCTCGTCGATCGCCAACACGGTGACGACGGGCGCGTTCACGATCCCGCTGATGAAACGGTCGGGTTACTCGCCATCGTTCTCCGGCGCGGTGGAGGCCTCGGCGTCGTCGGGCGGGCAGGTCCTCCCGCCGGTGATGGGTGCGGCCGCGTTCCTCATCGTCGAGTTCACCGGGACGGCGTATTCGGACGTGATCGTGGCGGCGACTCTGCCCGCGATCGCCTTCTTCTTCGGGATGTGGGTCATGGTCCATTTCGAGGCGGTTCGTGGCGGGATCGGCGGGATCGCACGCGGTGAGCTTCCGAACGGTCTCGAGAACTTCCGCACCGGATGGTTCTATCTGATCCCGCTCGTCCTCCTGATTCACTTCCTGGTCATCGCTCGACTGTCGATCAACCGCGCCGGCTGGTATACGATCATCGCTATCGTCGCGTTGATCGCCGTCGTGGCCGCCTACGACGAACGCAGTCGCGGCCCGCTGTTCGGATCGATCGCCGCGATTACGCTCGCCCACGCCGCGGCGTTCGCGACCTACGGCGTCGGGCTCGGGACCGCGATTCAGGTCCCGATCGGCCTCGAGTCGGCGGCCGATCCGTACGCGCTCGGTGCTGCGGCGACCGCCGCCGCGTCGGACCTCGGGACGATCGCGATCCTCGTCAGCGTCGGCTTCCTGCTCGCTCGGCCGCGGTCGGACGCACCGCTGCTCGAACTCGACAGTGCGGTCGACGACTCCGCACGCCGGAGCGCGGAAGCGATCGGCCGTCCGTCGATCGCCGGCAACGCCGGCTACCGCTTCGGCACGTTCGTCGTGAAATCGATGGATTCGGGTGCGCGGACCGCAACGACGGTCGTCATCGCCGTCGCAGCGGCGGGCGTCGTCCCCGGCGTGATCAGCGTCTCCGGGCTCGGCCCGAACCTCGCCGCGCTCATCGAGGCCGTCAGCGGTGGGTCGATCCTGATCCTGCTCGCCCTGACGGGCGTCGCGGCGATCATCTTCGGAATGGGGATGCCGACGACCGCGATGTACATCATCCTGGTCGCGATGCTCGGCGGACCGATGGAGGACCTCGGCGTTTGGGTCGTCGCCGCCCACCTCTTTATCCTCTACTTCGGGCTGATGGCGGACGTCACGCCACCCGTCGCAGTCGCCGCGTTCGCCGGTGCAGGCGTCGCGAAAGCCGACGAACTCAAAACCGCGATCACTGCGTTCCTCCTCTCGCTGAACAAGATCCTCGTCCCGTTCGCGTTCGTCTTCTCGCCGGGTATCCTGCTCGTCCGAGAGACCGGTGGTGAATGGGGACTCATCGGCTGGGCCGATATCTCGGACCTCGGCTTCTTCCTCCCCGAGGTCGTCGTTCCCGTCCTCGGAATGTTCCTCGGCGTGTACGCACTCGGCGTCACGATCATCGGCTGTCAGTACTCCCCGGTCGACTCCGGTCGCCGGACGCTGTACGCGGCCGCGTCGATCTTCCTGATGGTCCCCGAGGTGCCGCTCCTCGTCCTCGAGGGCGTCCTCTCGCTGGCCGGACTGTCCGTCGGCCTCACCGACCTCCTCGTCACGCTCCCGCTCCGGGCGCTCGGACTGGCGATTCTCGTCTCGCTTTCCTACCGCAACTCCGCCCGTGCATCCGGTGCCGAGTTGGGGGCCGCCACACCGACGCCGAACGACGTGTAATCGAACCGTCGACCCATTACTGTTTTAACATAATCTGCCCAAGAGTCGTTCGTGACTGCTCGAGAGTCGGATCGCTCGCTCGTTCCTAACGACGTGCCCTCACCGGACCGCGTGTTTCGACTCGCGTTCGGCGGCTACGTCGGCGTTCTCGTTGCGGGTCTCGTGACGGTACTGGTCGTGCTGGTCCGTCCGGAGACGACTTCGAACGGCGTGGCGGGAACGTACGCCGCTGGACTGGGCGGCGGCTGTCTCGTCGGCGTCGTCCTCGCGAGTCGCGTCCGCGGGTTGGCGGTCCGGCTCGGCCGAACGTGGGGTCGACGGGCCGCGCTCGTCCTCTTGCCAGTTCCAGTCGGGATCGCGGCCGGCGTCTCGCTGGTGACGCCGCTCGAGTCGCCCGTCGGCGTCGTGGCGCTCGCGGCGTCGATCGCCGCCGCCGTCGCGGGTCTGGTCCTCCGCTGGCTGGTCGCGACCCGCTATACCGACGCGTGCACGCCCAGTGACCCCATCGCAACGTGGCGATGGAACCCGCCGAGTAGCCCCAAGCTGGACGCCCTCCTCCTTGCGATGTGGCTCCTGTTGGGAATCGGCGACGGGCTCGCCGGGAACTGGGTGGGCACGCTCGTCTGGACCGGGCTGGCGATCGCGTGGGTTGCCAGCGGACTCGTCGAGGGTCGCTGGCGGCTCGGCGCGTTCGGAGCCACGCCCGAGATACGGGTCTACGCGGACGGTCTCGTCAAGCGTCGGCCCTACACCCGGGAGTTCGTTCCCTGGGACGATGTCGCTCACGTCCGACTCCGCGAAGACGAACTCGTCCTCGATCGGGGACTCTTCGACGTGCGTTTCGACCGCGAGGAACTCCCGGACCTCGAGGCGCTCCGGGCCGAGATCGAGGGGCGGCTCCCGAACGGCACGGCGGGATAGGTTTACTCGAGGTCGGCTCGGCCGCTCGTCGCGCTTCGGAGCCGATCCCGTAGCGCTTCGCTTTCCGCGAGCGGGACGCGGACGTCGAAGGTGACCGTGGCCTCGTAGTCGGCGTCGAACTCGTGGCCCTCGCTCTCCAGGATCGAGCGGACGGTCCCCGAGTCGTCGTAATCGACGGTGATCTCGAGCCGTTCGTGGGGGCGTTCCTCGACGACGCCGGCCCGGTCGAGGGCGTCTTTCACCGCCCTGGAGTAGGCCCGGACGAGGCCGCCGACGCCGAGGTTCGTCCCGCCGTAATACCGCGTCACGACGACCGCACAGTTCTCGATCTCCCGCTGGGTGAGGACGTTCAGCGCCGGCTTGCCGGCCGACCCGGAGGGTTCGCCGTCGTCGCTCGAGTACTCCCGGAGGAACTCGCCGTCGTCGCCGGCCCGGACCCGGTAGGCGGGCACGTTGTGGGTCGCGTCGGCGTACTCCTCGCGGACGGTCTCGACGAACGCCTCGGCCGCTGAGACGGAGTCCACGGGACGGACGTGGCCGAGAAACTCCGATCCCTGGACGACGAACTCGGCGGTGGCCGACGCCGCGACGGTCCGGTAGGTGTCGCTCACGGGCGTTCCCTCCGCGATCGAGTCCGGACGCGTGTCATATTTGCCGCTACAACGGTCGGCGAAAAGAGCCCGTCGGTTGGCGCTCGTCGGGACCGCCTCGACCGGCTCACAAACGTTTGCCCGGTGTCACGCGCCGGCGGTTCGTCGCTTCTCACGGGGTATGTCGCTGGCTCCCATACGCTATTATTCCCCCATGCCCAATGTGGACACATGGACGGCGATGCAATCCATTCCGACCTCGCAGATGAGATCCACAGCGTCTGCCGAACGACGGTCGGCGACGAACTCCGCAGTATCACCTACTTCACCGAGGACGACGTCGAACAGTTGTATCTCCGGTCGGACTTGGAGCAGACGGCCGATCTGATCGGCTTCGCCGAACACGAACGGCTCGGGTTCCACTCGCAGTCGGCCTACCGGAACACCCAACTCGGCGAGTACGAGGCGACGATTCGAATGTTCGAGAACGGGTTCCTCTCGCGAGTCATCCGGGGGCCCCACGGCGTCTGGGTGACGACCGACGACATGTCGATCGAGCGCTTCGAGGAACTAACGAGCGCGCTTGCGTCGGTGTTAGACGAGTACGCCGACAGCGTCGACGCGCCGACCCCCGACGGGACCGACGCCGCCTGACCCGTTACTGGAGTTCGATCTTCCGGACGAACTCGAGATCGCGGATCTCGGTGATCACCTCGCCCGGCAGGTCGCCGTCGGCGATCAGGTAGAGTTTCGGCTCGTCGGTGAACTCGGGGTCCTCGCTGATCGTCTGTCGGATCGAGATGCCGTTGTCAGCGAGCGTTCCCGTGACCTCGGCGACGATCCCCTCCTGTTCGGCGTTCTGAACCGCGACCGACAGGACGGTCAGATCCAACACCGGGGCGAGATCCATCAGGCTCGGTACCTGCGAGATGTTCTGGAAGATACGCCGCAGTTCGGGATCCTCGAGGATGACGTCGGTCGTCGAGTCAACGACCCGCCGATCGACGCCGATCTCGCGGGCGATGCCGGTGTTCGGGATCTCGATCCCGCCGGAGACGACCCGGCCGTCGTCGTTGACCGAAAAGCCCCGCTCGAGCAGCAGCCTGATGACCGCCTGCTGGCTCGGTGATCCCTCGAACTTCTCCATGATCTCGTCGAACATTCGTTGTCGTCCCTACGGCCGGGGTGGTATAATGTCCGGTGATTGACCTCGTTCGACGACGGCGTCCCCGATACCCGTCTGACGTGTGCTTTTGTACGCCCCGTCCGATACCGTCCGTATGCGCCAACTCCGGACCTGCGACTTCTGTGCGGGCGACGCCGCCGGGACCTTCGAGATCGTCCCGCCCGAACTCGAGCCGACCGAAGCCGAACAGCGACGGGTCGTTCTCTGTCCCGACTGTCGGGAGCGACTCGAGGGGCTGCTCGAACCGTTGCTCGCCCGGGCCCGCGACGGCGCGGCTGCCGGTGGGACGGACACCGATGCGACCGGCGACGACCGATCCGACGGGGGCAGTTCGGCCGCGACGGTTCCGACGACTGCCGACGCGGCAGAAGCCGATTCAGTCCCCGAGAGTGGCTCCAACG
Organism: Natrinema thermotolerans; assembly: GCF_031165565.1. Lineage (NCBI taxonomy): Archaea > Methanobacteriati > Methanobacteriota > Halobacteria > Halobacteriales > Natrialbaceae > Natrinema > Natrinema thermotolerans. Next base: position 2,038,268 of record NZ_CP101873.1, read on the forward strand.
ACGCCGCCACCGCGACGGCCGACGCCGATGCTGCCGACGCATCGCTCGAGGACGGGATCACGTTCGAACGCGACGAACGCGGTGCCGCCACCGAGTCGGCCGACGAGACGGCGGCCGATACCGCTGGCGACGACGGTGCCGGCGCGGCCGACGCCGCCGATGGCGAGCCCGACCGAGGTGACGATCGGGACGGGACCGCGACCGGCCGACCGGCGGCCTACGCCAAGGTCGTTCGGCTCCTGCGCAACCGCGAGTTTCCCATGGACCGCAGCGCCGTCGAGGAACTGGCCGCCGGGGCCTACGACCTCGAGCCACGCGAGGCCGAGGCGATCGTCGACTACGCGATCGAAGACGGAGAGTTCGTCGAGAAGGGGGAGACGCTTCGGCGACCGTGACTAGAGCGTCCCTTTCGTACTGGGCGTCCCCTCCCGGCGCTCGTCGATTCGGGTCGCGTCGTCGAGCGTCCGCGCCAGCGCCTTGAACAGCGCCTCGACCTCGTGGTGGGCGTTCTCGCCGTCGACCTCGAGATGGAGCGTCAGGCCGCCGTTCATCGCCAGCGATTCCCCGAAATGACGGGCCATGTCGCTGGTGAACCCGCCGATCGACGCCTGAGAGAACGTCCCCTCGAAGTAAAAGCGTGGGCGGCCGCTGACGTCGACGACGGCCCCTGCGACTGCCTCGTCCAACGGAACGCGTCGGTCGGCGTACCGGACGATACCCGATCGATCACCAAGCGCCGCGTCAAATGCCTCGCCGAGGACGATCGCGACGTCCTCGACCGTGTGGTGGTCGTCGATCTCGAGATCGCCGTCGCAGTCGACCTCGAGGTCGAACAGGCCGTGTTTCGCGAACGACGTCAGCATGTGATCGAAGAAGCCGATGCCGGTGTCGACCGCGGCCGTCCCGCTCCCGTCGATCTCGAGAGTACACTCGATCGACGTCTCGGCCGTCTCGCGCGTGACCGTTGCCGTTCGCTCGCTCATGTCGAACCCATGCCGCCCCCGATACAAGGCGGTTCCGCTCGTCGGTACTCGCATCGCACCGCCTCCCGAATCGACCGCCGAATTCGGCAACTCAGCTCTGCACTCCCGATAGCGGAGGAGATGCTATAATAAAACGTCTAAAGGGATTTCAGCCGCCATAAAAAAGTCATTCACTCGCCACGTACGGGCTGAAACGGGCCGAAACGACGCCAACCGTCGACCCGTTATATGACGTTTGCAGTGAATCTCACAGTCGAGACGAGGTGCCCCGATCCGATGTCAAACCCCTCCCCACTGTCGAACGAATCGATCGCTCCGTCGAACCCCGAGACGGAGCGTGACCGCGGCCGACTCCGCCGGTCGGTCAAACGCCCTGCACAGTTCCTGTCGTTCTGGGGCGCCATCGCGTTGCCCTTCGTCCATGTGCCGCTTCTCATGCAGGGACTGGGCGATCCCCACGTGACGCTGGCCTTCCTCGCCCTGCTTGCGATCAACGTCCTCGCACTCTACCTCGGTCACGGCTACAACCAGTAACGCTGCATCGCGAGGCGGTTTCGCACCCGGTTCGACCGGTCGGTCGCCGCCCGCCGTCCGAACCGGTCCGTCGTTCTTCCGCGACTGGCCGCCACTACCGATCCGCGACGCTACTCGGCGGCGTCGACCGCCGCCTGTGCTTCCTCGAGCGTGAACTGCCCCTCGTAGAGCGCGCTCCCGACGACAACGGCTGCTGCGCCGGCGTCCGCGAGGTCGCGGACGTCCGCGAGGGTCGCGACGCCGCCGCTGGCGATCACGGGGATGTCCGTCGCCGCGACCAGTTCGCGGACCGGTTCGGTCGCGACCCCCTCGAGTCGCCCCTCGACGTCGACGTTGGTAAAGAGGATCCCGGCGGCACCGAGATCCTCGTACCGTTTGGCTGCCTCAACGGGGCTAATCCCCGCGCCTTCGGTCCAGCCCTCGACGACGACCTCGCCGTCTTTCGCGTCGAGGCTGACGACGACGCTCTCGGGGTGGCGCTCGCTGATCTCGCCGACGATCTCGGGGTTCTCGACCGCCGCCGTCCCGAGGATCACCCGGTCGACGCCCCGCTCGAGCAGGTCGACGGCGTCGTCGACGGTGCGGATGCCCCCGCCCAGTTGCGTGGGGACGTCGACGGCGTCGATCACCGCATCGATGGCGTCGGCGTTCCCCCGTTCGCCCTCGAACGCCCCGTCGAGATCGACCAGGTGCAGCGACTCCGCACCGGCGTCGAGCCACCGCTGAGCGGCCTCGATCGGCTCGCCGTAGCTCTTTTCCGTGCCGCGTTCTCCCTGGACGAGTTGGACGACTTCGCCGTCCTGTACGTCGACCGCCGGGATCACCTCGAACGTCCCGCTTCCGTCGTTGCCATCAGTACCCATACTCGAGTGCGCGAGGCCGGCGCGAGTAAAGGCGACGGTTTCGTCGACTGCCGTCGTCGCGGTGGGCACAATCGGCGTCTTAGCGCCTATCGCCTTCGATGAGACCGTCGAGTGGGAGATCAACTTCCTGTTGGGCGGTGCGATTCCGCGTGGGATCGGGCTCGAGGAGGCCGGTGGCGGGACATTGGCTGGTCGTCCAGCCGACGGGGTTCCTATCGACTCGGCGACGTCCACCTGATTCCGACCCCGGCAGCTACCGGTTCGGTACCGTCGGCCGGATCGGTGTACCTTACAGCTGCTTCCGTCGCTCGGGACGGTGTTTGCGATCGCGTCCCTCCGGGCCGTTCGATGCAGATTCCCCAAAGTGCTTTCACACGTTGTCCTGAAATGACGGTATGTGATGCGATCCCGTATGGCTCGAGTTCGAAACCGACCCGCGACTGCGCTGAAGGGGCTGACCGAGCGATGAAGCCACGCTATATCGACGCGATCATCGATCTCGCCTACGGCGGTCTGATTTTCGTGTCGGTCGTTTTGATCGTCGTCGAGGGAACACGAGTCGGGTTAGCGCTCGGGTTAGGCGTCCTCGTCTCGTACGCACTACACGTCATCTGGAAGATGGCACGCTTCGATCCGGAATGGATGACGACGGAGATGGAGGAGACGGTCGAAGAGGCCGTCGAAGAGACGATCGGTGAGCAAGTCGATACGGTCCAGCAACGGATCGAAACCGTCGACGAACGCATCGATCGTCGGCCACGCGAGGACGAAATCGAGAATCTCCTCGAGGAGACTGTCGTCGACACCGACGAATCGGACGAGACCGACGACCCCGCCCGATAGTCCCTCGTCGACGATCGAAACCCGTGTCCGACGGCCGTCGATCCTCTCTGCGTACGAGACGGCACAACGAATATCCGAATCGACGTGATAGCTACCTCTCAGTATGGTGTCCGCGTTGCTTCTCGTCGGGATCCTCGTGGCCGTTTTCGTCGGATACAATGTCGGCGGTGCGACGACAGGACCGGCGTTCGGCCCGGCCGTCGGTGCCGATGCGATCTCGAAGACCGCGGCCGGCGTGTTGATGACGGTGTTTTTCTTCGTCGGAGCGTGGACGATCGGTCGCCGCGTCGTCGATACCCTCGGCCGCGAACTCGTCCGGGATCCCGGCGTCTTCACGCTCGAGGCGAGTATCGGCGTCCTCTTCTTTATCGGCGCTGCGTTGTTCGTCGGGAACTTCTTCGGCGTCCCCGCCTCGACGTCGATGACGGCCGTCGGCTCGATCGCGGGACTCGGCCTCGCCGCCGGCGAACTCAACGTCGCGGTCATGGGTGAGATCGCTATCTGGTGGGTCGTCTCGCCGTTTATCGGGTTCTGGGTCTCGCTGATCATCGGCCGCTACTTCTACTCGTCGCTCAATCGACGGCTCGCGATGGTTCGCAGTGAGGGCCCCCTCTACCGAATCGATCGGTCCCGTCGGGTTCCGGTTCCGGTCCCGACCGAGACCACGAATCGGCGCGAGCTGGGGGGCATCGCGATGGTGATCGTCATCGGCTGTCTGATGGCGTTCTCCTCGGGGACCTCGAACATCGCGAACGCGGTCGCCCCGCTCGTCGGCAGCGGCGAACTCGCGATGAACCCCGCGATCGTCATCGGCTGTGCCGCGGTCGGGATCGGCACGGTCACGATCGCGCGCCGCACCCTCGAGACGATGGGGAACGATCTCACGGAGCTGCCGTTGACGGCGGCGATCGTCACCGCGACGGTAAGTGCCTCGCTCGTCATCTTTCTCTCCGCGATCGGCATTCCCGCGAGTTTCGTCATCATCGCGACGATGTGTATCATCGGCCTCGGCTGGGGACGGGCGACGCGCCCGATAACCGTGGCCGATGCCGTCCGGGGCGAGGAATCGGTCCCGATCTCCGTCGACGCCTTGACCGCCGATGCGGAGGGCGAAACGCTGCCGCCGATCGGCGACGAGGACCCGGAACGGATCCCACGTGCGTCCGATCTCTTCGATCCGGCAACGACGGCCCGCGTGGTCCTCATGCAGAACATCGTCCCGGTCATCGCGACGGCCGGCGCGTACGCCACCTTCCGGTTCGTTCCAGTCTTCGGCCTCTGACTCGACGTGCCCGCTCAGCTCGACCCGGCCCCCGCGTGTTTATTCGTCCCAACGGTGAAGGGGACGTATGGTCTCACGTGTCCTGGTCCCGATGGAGGACTCGGAAATGAGCGACCGTGCCCTCGAGTACGCCCTCGAGGTCTTCCCGAACGCCGAGATAACCGCCTTACACGTCGTCGGCGAACCGTCACAGATGTGGGGACACGCGACGGGGCTCGCGCTCGCCGACGATCTCGAGGAAGCGGCGGAGGAACGCGCGAAAGAGGTGTTCGATCGCGCACGCGACATCGTCGCGGACGCCGACGGCGACGCGGAACTCGAGACCGCGATCGAATTCGGCCATCCCGCGCGTGCGATCATCAACCGGTCGGACGACTACGAGACGGTCGTTATCGGGACTCACAGTGGATCCGTCGCGGATCGTATCTTCGTTGGCAACGTCGCCGAGAAGGTCTTCCGGAGTTCCCCGGTTCCGGTCGTCGTCGTCCGGTAAGCCGCGGGCCGACGGGCCGACGACCCGCCGGTCGGCACGGCGATCGATCACGACCCGCTCGCCGCCTTCCGCGACTCGCTCGAGCGCGCGGTCCCGTGGTGTGATCCACCGTCGTGACTGTAGCAGACGCGCGCCGATTCCGTCAGCTGCGAGTTCCTTCCCTGACGACACGAGCGGACGACCGGCGCGATGAATAGGCGTATTTTTAATATCCGATCGCATGACTACTGACCGTGAACGCGGAACCGCTGCTTATCGTCGGGATCCTCACCGCCATCTTCGTCGGCTACAACATCGGCGGCTCGACGACCGGCCCCGCGTTCGGGCCGGCCGTCGGCGCGAACGTGATCACGAAGGTGATGGCCGCCGGCCTGATGTCGATTTTCTTCTTCGTCGGGGCCTACACCATCGGTCCGCAGGTCGTTACGACGCTCGGCGAGGAACTCGTTACCGACACCTCGATCTTCACGCTGCGCTCGAACGTCGCCGTCCTCTTCTTTATCGGCGGCGCACTGTTCGTCGGCAACTACGCCGGCGTCCCCGCCTCGACGTCGATGACCGCGGTCGGCGCTATCGCCGCGCTGGGGATGGCGACCGGCGAACTCAACTGGAACGAACTCGGCGAAATCGCCGTTTGGTGGATCGTCGCGCCGATCATCGGGTTCTGGGTGGCCGGCGTGGTCGGACGATACTTCTATCCGCAGATCAACGCCTGGATCGCCATCGAATCCAAAGACGAGGGCCGGCCGATGGTCTCGATCGACCGGTCGGGGCTCGTCCCGCGGCTCCAGTTCGGCGCCGATGCCGACCGCCGGGAAATCACCGGCGCACTGACTGTCGTCGCCATCGGGTGTCTGATGGGCTTTGCGTCCGGGACGAGCAACATCGCCAACGCGATCGCGCCGATCTACGGCACCGGCGACGTCGACATGGTGCCGCTGATCCTGATCGGCTGTGCGGCGGTCGCGGTCGGCTGTTTCACGATCGCTCGCCGGACCCTCGACACGCTCGGGAGCGACATCACGAACCTCCCGCTGACCGCGGCGATCGTCGTCGCGGTTATCAGTTCGGGGATCGTCGTCAGCCTCTCGTGGATCGGGATCCCCGCGAGCTTCGTCGTCATCGCGACGATGAGCATCGTCGGGCTGGGCTGGGGGCGAGCCACCCGGACGACGACGCTGTCCGACGCCGCCCGCGGCGAGGAAACCCGCGTCTCCGTCGGCGCGCTGACCGCGGAAGCGGAGGGCGAACGCTCCCCCGAAATCGGCGAGGAAGACGTCGAGGACATCCCGAAGGCGTCGGATCTATTCGATCCCTCGACGACCGCCCGCGTGATCCTGATGCAAAACGTCGTCCCGGCCATCTCGACGATCGGGGCCTACTTCACCTTCCGGTTCGTCCCGATCTTCGGGTTCTGACCGCCCGCGGGTCCCGGTCGGTTCGTCGCGTACCCTCTCATTGGTCTCTCCGTTTTGGCCGGATTGTTCGATACGTTCGTTCCGTCGTCCCGCTGTGGCCGGACCGTACGCGATCCGGAGCCGTCGCTGACGGCGACCAGCAACGATTCATGTCCGTACAGCGGCGGGTTTCGGATTCGGCAAATACCACCACCATTTGGCGGGTTCTTTCCGACATTTCTTTTTCTTCTCGTTCCTATCCACCGATTCTATAACGAACACGGGGATTCTTTCCTTCGAATTAGTCGATTCTGACTCATAGACAATTTAGGACTGAACAGCAAGCTATACCAGTGCGGGACCCGAACCGAAGACTGATGCCCACGGTAGAATACCTCAACTACGAAGTACTGGACGACCACGGCTGGGACATGGACGACGAGGACCTCTTCGACGAGGCCGCAGACGCCGGCCTCGACGACGAGGACTACGGCTCGCTCGACGTCGCCGAGGGCGAATACATCCTCGAGGCGGCCGAGGCCCAGGGCTACGACTGGCCGTTCTCGTGTCGCGCGGGTGCCTGTGCGAACTGTGCGGCGATCGTCAAGGAGGGCGAGATCGACATGGACATGCAGCAGATCCTCTCCGACGAGGAAGTCGAAGAGAAGAACGTCCGCCTGACCTGCATCGGCTCGCCCGAGACCGACGAGGTCAAGATCGTCTACAACGCCAAGCACCTCGACTACCTGCAGAACCGCGTCATTTAAAATTTGAGCGGGCCACATCGTGGCCACAACAACGTTTTTTCGAACCGACAAGTGCCGCCCAACCCGCGGGTAGTCTCGACTCTTTTCTACCGTGTCTCCGGCGACGACAGGAACTGCCGGCAGCCGTTCTCAGTCAGGTACGGACGAGATTCCGCCCGAGAGTATCCCCATCTTCGGCGAATTCCACGATTCCATCACCGATTTACCGCTTCGACGGCGACCGCTACGGTATCAGTAGTCTCCCACTGTTTACCGCGTCGAACGTAACGGGGTGATTCGGTACGGGCGTACGCGAACGTCGCGTTCATTCGATGGCGATAACACCGTCAACGGTCACTGCTGCCCCTCCGAGGAGTTCACAGACGCCCACCGTCGTACGTGCGGGGCATGTCGTCTCGAAGAACTGCTCGTACGTGTCATTGATTTCCCCGTACGCATCCATGTCTGTGAGATACACCGTTAATTGAAGAACGTCTGACGGGTCTTTGCCATACCGGTCCAGTTCCGCTTTGAGCGTTTGGAGACAGATTTCTAGCTGCCGTGACGGCGGTTCCCTACGAGCGACCTCACCGTCCCGTTCTGGGAGCAACCCCTCGAGAAAGACGAGATCGGAACTCCCGGTTTTCTTCCCGAACGCACCGACGAATTCTGCTCCGTCCCGTTGCTTCCGACTGCTTTCACTGACACGATCGAGACGAGACTCGCCTCTCTGCTGATTCTCCATATGACAGTTTAGAAAATGCTCAACTAAAAGTATTCGGCTGATTCCAACACTCTAGTCCTATGCCCGCTATATAGGGCTCTTTCCACTAGCATGGATTTCTACCGGAAGCATTAATTGAGCTACTACTCAACCAACTAGCGATGGCACGAGCGACGGAGCGACTCCAACGATATCTCGAGGACGAACTCGGGGAGTGTCGCAGCGAAGATGTCGAAGAACGGCTCGACGAACTCAGTACGCTCGAGGCAGCGATCGGGCCGGAACAGGTCAACACCGAACTCGACGTTCTTTCCGCACTGGCCAACGAGACGCGTTATACGCTCGTTCGCGTTCTCGTCGCCGCAGAGGCAGAACTCTGTGTCTGCGAACTCCACGCGGTCGTCGACGTTACCGAGAGCGGGCTCAGTCACGCGCTCTCGGGGCTGGTCGAGGCCGGCCTCGTCGAGGGCCGCAAGGACGGCCGCTGGAAGAAGTACCGGGCGACCAACCGCGCCGTAGCGCTCGTGACCGTCCTCGAGGGGAGCGTGGATGAGTAGCGGGTCACACGACCACGGACCGAACTGCGACTGTGAGGGCTGTGGGGATCCGCGGTCGATGGATTTCCTCGACAAGTATCTCACCGTGTGGATCTTCGCGGCGATGATCGTCGGCGTCGGCCTGGGGCAGGTCGCGCCGTCGGTGACCGAGCCGATTCGAGACCTGCACCTCGTGGAAATCGGACTCGTCGCGATGATGTACCCGCCCCTGGCGAAGGCCGACTACTCGCGACTCCCGACGGTCTTCAGCAACTGGCGGGTGCTGGGTCTGAGCCTCGTCCAGAACTGGCTCATCGGGCCGACGCTGATGTTCGGACTGGCGGTCTTCTTCTTCAGCGGGCTCGTGCCCGGCCTACCCGCCCGTCCGGAGTACTTCCTCGGGCTCGTCTTCATCGGGATGGCCCGGTGTATCGCCATGGTGTTGGTCTGGAACGAACTCGCAGAGGGCTCGACCGAGTACGTGACCGGCCTCGTGGCCTTTAACAGCCTCTTCCAGATCGTCACCTACGGGGTGTACGTCTGGTTCTTCGCGCTCGTCCTCCCGCCGTTGCTCGGAATGGAGGCGCTCGCGGCCGAGATCACGACGTTCAACGTCTCGCCCGAACAGGTGTTCCGGGCGATCGTCGTCTTCCTCGGCATCCCCTTCGCCGGCGGGATCCTCACTCGCTACGTGGGGACCCGAACCAAAGGCGAGGAGTGGTACGACGACGAGTTCGTCCCGACGATCGACCCGCTCACGCTGGTCGCCCTGCTGTTCACCATCGTCGTGATGTTCGCCACGCAGGGCGCGAACATCGTCGCCGCGCCTGCCGACGTGTTGCTGATCGCCGTCCCGCTGACGATCTACTTCGTCGTCATGTTCCTCATCAGCTTCGGGATGGGCCGGGGGATCGGCGCGGACTACTCGACGACGACCGCGATCGGCTTCACCGCGGCCTCGAACAACTTCGAACTCGCGATCGCCGTCGCCGTCGCCGTCTTCGGCGTCGGCTCCGGCGTCGCCTTCGCCACCGTCGTCGGCCCACTCATCGAGGTCCCCGTCCTGCTCGCGCTGGTCAACGTCGCGCTGTACTTCCAGCGCCGGTTCGACTGGGGCGAGCGCGATACGGGGAGCCTCGAGCCGACACCGCGAGAGACACCGACCGACGACTGATTACGAGAACACACCATGACCACCGATACCGACTCCGACGACCCGATCCGCATCGCTTTCGTCTGCGTGCAAAACGCCGGCCGCTCCCAGATGTCGACCGCCTTCGCCGAGCGCGAACGCGAGCGTCGCGGCCTCGCGGACTCCCTCGAGATTCTGACCGGCGGCACGGACCCGGCCGACGAGGTTCACGCGGGCGTGATCGACGCCATGGCCGAACTCGAGTTCGACCTGTCCGACCGAACGCCGCAGGAGGTCACCACCGAGGAACTCCGCTCGTGTGACTACGTCGCGACGATGGGTTGTTCGACGCTCGAGCTGGGCGACGTCGACGGCGTCGACGTCCGCGACTGGGCGCTGCCCGATCCGGACGGCGGCGACCCCGAGGCGGTACGGGAGATCCGCGACGAGATCGAGCGCCGGGTTACGGCGCTGTTCGACGAGTTGGACGACGCGCCCTGAGAACTCCCCTAGCGCCCGACCGGGACGTATTCCCGGAACGGGCGGTCGTGGGTGACCAGTTCGTGTGCGCCGACGAGGACGACGACCGAAAGCGCGATCAGCGCGCCCTCGAGCGGCGACGCCAGCAGCCCCAGCGAGACGATCAGCGTCGTCGCGCAGGCCGGCGGATGGACCGTCTCGGTCGCGAGCATCCCACCCGCGGTCAGTGCGACGGCGGCGACGCCGCTCGTGACCAGCCGTAGCTGGCCGACCGCGAACATCGGTGCAGCCGTCGTGACCGCGAGGCCGGGCGCGATGGTGTGGTAGGCGATGAGCCCGGCGACGATCCCGACGACGTGGCCGCCGATGACCCGCCGCGGCGCGGTCACCTCTCCCTCCCGAACTGTCGCCAGCAGGAACGCCGTGGGCCCCAGGCTCGGAAAGAGCAGTGCCTGCCCGGTCACCCACGCCAGCAGGCCCGGTACCGCGAGTAAGACGCCGGTGTACAGAGTCGAGAAGGCCGCGCCGTCCCTCATGCTCGAGGCGTTCGGGGGACGGACGGATATGCCGTTTGCTGTGACGATCACCGGCCGAACGCGCGAGCCGGTGTCGGAATTCGACCGTGAGCGACCACCGCTGCTCTTGCGTTCAGTTCCCGGCCGGTTCGCTGTCCGATACCGGCACACCCGGGGAAACCGGTACGGTCGCGGTCGCCCCCGATGCCGCCCGGAGGCCGAAAACGTAACGGCACCGCGCTTCGCAGGGACGCCCGTGACGCTCGCTGGTACCGTTGCGACCGGGCCGGACCTCCTTCGACTCGTCGCCGTCCCCGTCTTCGCCTGGACCGCCTACCGCGACATCGAGACCAGGCGCGTCTCGAGTACCGTCTGGATCCCCCTCGCGCTCCTCGGGGCCGTCCTGCTGCTCTGGGACGCCCGACTGGCGTGGGTCGCCGGCGGGACCGCCTGGAGCTACGACTTCCTCGTCCCGACGGCGATCAGCCTGGGGCTGGTCGTCCCCATCGCCTACCTGTTCTGGTGGGTCGGCGGCTTCGGCGGGGCCGACGCGAAGGCCTTACTCGTCCTCGCGGTCCTGTTCCCGACCTTCCCCGAGTACGCGCTGGGGCCGGTGACGCTGCCGCTCGAGCCGACCCGGATCGGTGCCTTCTCGTTTACGATCCTGACCAACGCCGTCCTCGTCGCGGTCGCGCTCCCGGTCGTGCTGGCGATCCGCAACGCCGCCGCGGGCCGGATCGCGCCCGTGATGCTCGTCGGCTGGCCGGTCCCGTGGGAGCGGATTCCGGAGACCCACGGCCGCCTGCTCGAGACGCCGACGGGGCTCTCGCGGGGCGGCCTCGACCTCGACGCCCTGCGGATGTACCTGCGCTGGCGGGGGCTCTCGCTGGCGCAGTTGCGCGAAGCCCCCGAGCGGTACCGCGACCCCGCCACCCTCCCCGACGAGCCGAACCCGCCGACCGACGGTGCGGTGACTGCCGACGCCGATCTCCGGGGCGACGGCGGCGCGCTCGAGGGGGCCGAAACCGAGACGGCCGTGACCGCGGCGACCGACCCGCAGGGAGCGCCCACGGTCGACGATCCGTGGGGTGCCGAGGCGTTCCTCGACGACATCGAGGGCTCGGCCTACGGGACGACGCCCGAGACGCTCCGGGAGGGACTCGCGGTGCTATGCGAAAACGAGACGGTCTGGATCTCGCCGGGGACGCCGTTCCTGGTGCCAATCTTCGCCGGGTTGGTGATCGCACTGGTCTACGGCGACCTGCTGCTTGGGACCCTACTCTAGGGTCCGCTCGTAGAGCGGCACCAGCGCCGTCCAGAAGAGGACGAACGCGACACCGATCCCGATCAGGACGAGCCACGGGTCGCCCCGCCCGGTCGGCACGCCAGTCGAGAGCAGGACGAAGGTACCGGCAAACAGCAGACAGCAGACGAGGACGCTGCCGAGTTCGAGGACGGTGGCAACGGGGTGGGCGCGAAACTGGGCGACGATGCCGGCGAAGGCCATACGCCAGCGTCGCGTGCGGACGGCAAAAACGTCACGACAGCCATACCGTGGCAGCCAACGGGTCGTCCACCGACGGCACCGCCGTCAGTCCACGACGTAGGACTGGTGGTCACCCCGTGTTTCGGTATCGACGAACTGGTGACGCGTTCCGTCTTCTAACTCGCCCGCGAACGAGGGATCATCCGCGTCGGTGTCGTACTCCGCGTTCGCCCCACGAAGGTCGTGGGCCGCAAGCAGCTCGCGGATCTCCGTCGGCATCGACTCCCCGTCCTCGAGGTCGACCAGCAGGTGGTGGTCGGTGAAGCTCTTCGCGACGAACGCGTCGGCGACGACCTCCTTCTCGCACAGCCGCGCCGCCAGCTCCCGCAGGGTCTCCTCCCGATCGCTCATTCGTTCCCGACCTCGGGGCGACGGTGCAAAGCCCTCGGGACGAATATATTCGCCGGCGGCGGACGACCGAGGGACGAGCGCTCCGCTCACGGAACGTGGCCGGCGCGCTCGAGCGGGTGGGCCGCTCGAGCGACGGCGAGAACTGAGCCGCCGATCTCAGGCGCTGGACTCGATGTCGTCAGCGATGTCGTCGAGTTCGTCGTCGTCGAGATCCGGGCGGTCGCCCGCGACGGCGTGGATCGGGCCGCCGCCGTCGCCCTCGAATCGGGGGACGATGTGACAGTGGACGTGGGGTACTTCCTGGCCGGCTTCTTCGCCGTTGTTGAACGCGACGGTGGTCGCATCGGCGTCGACCGCGTCCTCGACGACGGGGACCATGTGGTGGACGGTCTCGTAGAGGTCCGTGGCGACGTCGTCGGGGACGTCGTTCAGCCGCTCGTACTCGTCTTTCGGGATGACGAGCGTGTGGCCCGGCGCGAGCGGATTGGCATCCAGGAAGGCGATCGTCGTCTCGTCCTCGTACACGATCCGTGCGGGGATCTCCCCCGCCACGATCTGGCTGAAGATCGTACTCATACGCGGGTATGTGTCGTCTCGTCGTAAGAAGCTTACTCGCCGCCACCGCTGTCCCGGCCACGACACAGGTCGTCGAGCGTCTCGCGGATCGCCGCGAGATACTCTTCGGGTTCGTATCCCAGCCGGCCGATCCAGACGTCCTGATACGAGGGATGGAGGATCGGTACGAGCCACACGCCGAGGCGGTCACACCACACCGGCTCGAGGACGCTGTCGAGAAACCCCTCGAGGTCCCGTCCTTCGGCCGAAAGTACCGTCTTCGTCGCGTGTTTGCCGGTCGCGAGGACGACCGTCGGATCGATCTCCTCGAGTTCGGTCAGCAGATGCGATCGGCAGTTCGTTCGTTCCTCGGGCGTCGGCTCGCGGTTGGTGGTGGGGTCGTCCGGATCTGCTGGAAAACACTTCACCGCGTTCGTGTAGTAGGCGTCGTCGCCGTAGCCCACGTCGGCGAGCATCTGGCGGATGCGTCGGCCCGAATGGCGCGAGGTGTAGGCCTTCCCGGTCCAGTTGCCGCCCTGCCAGCGGTCCGCGTCGGGGGTCCCGTAGCCGGGTGCTTCGCCGACGACCACGACGCTCGCGTCGAGCGGGCCGGTCCCCCACGAGATGCATTCGCGGCTCTCGGCCAGTTTCGGACAGCGCGTACAGTCGGGCTCGAGGACGTTGCGCTCGGTCGGAACGGCGGGATCGTCGCCGGTCGCCGACCCGTCGTCGGCGTCGGCCTCGGAATCGGACGCGGGCACGGTCCGGACTACGTTCCCAGCGGTTTAGCCGAGTCGGTTCCCGGCTGCGGCTGCCGGTCGAGTAGTCGTCGCCGACCGTGTGGATGCGTCGCACTCGAGGGGACAGGTTTACGTTGGGTGGGTGGGTAGAGAAGTCCTAATGACATCCCTCGGCCCGGAACTGCTCGCGGAATCACTGCAACTGGTCCTGTATACCGTCGTCGCCGGCGTCTTGACGGTCGGTGGCGTCCTCGTCGAGCAGGCGAGTCTCCAACACCTCGGTACCGGCGAGGCGATGATCGCCCTGTGGCTCGGCGCGCTCGGCGGCCTCATGCTGTATGCCGGTGCGTACGGCGTCGGCTACCAGAAGGTCCTCTCGGAGTACGTCTGAGTCGTCCGTTCGCCGGTCTATTTTGAACCCCGCGTCGCACCTGCTCTACCGACCAGCCGCTGACAGTACGTCACGGCCGATCGCACGTCCGTCGTGCGATCGTCGTGAGCGCCGCTTCGAATTCCGCTTGCCGGTCGTCAGTGGACGCCGGTCAGTTACGCTGCGTTGGTTTTCCAGACGACCGTCGAGCCATCGGTGTCGATCCGGCTACTCTCACTGGCTTCGAGCAGCGTAGCCGCATCGACCGACACGTTGCCGCTGGACGGGGAGACGACGACTGCCGTCTCGGGGTTGTCACCCGGTGCAGTAGCGTCGACGTGTACGTCTCCGCTCGGCTCGACGCCGTGGACGGTCAGCGTGATCGTCTCGGCGGTCGGGAACCGATCCCGTAACCGCTCCGTCGCCGCTTCGTCGTTCGTCACGAGCGTTCGAACCGTCTCGAGTTCGGCGTCGGTCAGTTCATCGTTCGGATCGCGGACCGCGAGATCGGCGTCGGTCGTCGCTCGATCGGTGTCGTCGGCGTCGGTATCGACGGTGAACGTCTCCCCGTCGTCGACGGCCGCTACCGATCGGATGTCGAACCGGGTGATGGACTCCACGGTGGACACCACGTCAGTCGTCAGTTCGTCCACGACTGCGCCGTCATCGACGAGTGTGACCCGTCGGTCGGACATGTCGATATCGGTCGATTCGGCGGCCTCGAGTCGGTGAGCCGACTCGACGGGCTCGGTGTCGGTGCCGACGACGTCGACGGTGCCGGTCTCGGTGTCGACCGTCGCCTCCAGCAGGGGACGCGCGTCCCCGTGTTCGGCCGTTCGGTCCGGATGGATACGGACGTGTGCGCTGTCGTCGTCTCGCTGTAGCGAGCCGTAGACTTCGAGGACGAGGTCGTCGTCCGTTCCGACGTGATCGCGGAGCCAGTCCCCGGCTTCGTCGTCGTTCAGTACCATCGCCGGTATCGCCTCGAGGTCGGCGGTTCGATCCGCGCCGAACCCGTCGTCTTCGGTCGAAACCGTGAACTCGTATCCGTCGACGTCGACCGTCGACTGGTGGTGCGGTTCGTCGGCCAGTTCGTCAGTCCCGGAACTCGCGCCGGTCGCGGCGGCGATGCCACCGGTCCCGATGGCAAGCAACACTGCGAGCGCGAGTGCGGTCAGTTTCGTTTTCGTTTGCATGATGTCTCTCTCGGGCGAGCGCGTCGACCGGCCGTCGACGAGCGTCGGTCGTTCGTCGGGTCGGTCGTTCGCGCCGCCCGGTTACGGGTCGTTTGAAAGCCCCCTTAGTCACCCGTTGAAAACGTGTTTCGGAACGGTTACGGGCCGAATTTCGGCCGATACGCCGGTTGTGGCTACAACAGCAAGACCGTGTTCCCCATCCCGCGGCGCTTCCGCTCGACGAGGTTCTTGGTCTCGAGCCCGTCCAATCCCCGACTGACGGTCGCTTTCGAGAGGTCGGTCCGCTCGACGATCTCGCTCTGGGGCAACACGCCGTCGGCCTCGAGCAGCGTCTCGTAGATCGTCCGCTCGTTGTTCGCGAGCCGCTCGGCCGTCTCCTCCCACTCCCGGCGGCGGGCCTCGAGGAGTTCGTCGCTCGGTTCACCGTCGGGTTCCGTCTCGACGGGAGCCGGCCCCGCTACGTCCCCGTCGCCGGTTCGCCGTTCCCGTGCGCTCGCCGGGTCCCCGACAGACCCGCCGAGGAGGACGTACGTGCCGCTCGCACCGAGCGAACACGCCGCGATCGCGATTACTGCAACGTCGGTGTATTCGAAGTAACCGCCCAACTCGGCGACTTCGGTCCCGTTTTCGCCGACCGTGACCATGACCGGCGACGGGTTGATCAGCTGGATCGCCAGTACGACCGTCGATGCGAGAAAGAGGACCGCCGCAAAGAGTTGTCTCGTGTGGAGGGCCCGCAGATTCATAGTTCGCCATTCGAACACGTCTCCTAATGACCACCGATTCTGACCGGGAGAACCGCCGTGAAACACCACTGAAACGCGCTTGAAACGCGTTTCAAACGAGTTTCGACACAACGTTGATGAGGGCTTCCGGACAACGGAGAACGTATGAACCGTCCCGTCGCCGTCCGGCTGATCGCGCTGCTCGCTCTCGCGTCGTTCGGCGTCGGAACGGCGTGGGCGGGGGCCGCCGTCGGACTCGGCGACCCGATCGCGACCGGCTCCGGCGGCGAGTTCAGCGTCTCCGAGAACGGGGTGACGTTTTCGGACGGCGACAGCGAGGTCACCGTCCTCGAGAACGTCTCCGGAACCGAATCGATCGAGATCGCGGCGGCCGACGGTCGGCTGACCGTCGATTCCGAGCCGGCCGATCCGCTGACGGACGCGGAACGAGACCGCGCGCTCGAGATCGCGCGCGCCAACGAGACCGTCACGCGGCGGCTCGAATCGATGGACGAGTACGAACTCGCGGTCGAACCCATCAAGGGGATCCACGCCGATTCGATGCAGCAAACGTCGGTCTCCCTTTCGGGGCCGACGACCGTCGAGGCGGAAAACGGGACCACGGCCCGGACGTTCACCGGCGAATCCGGGGACTTCACCGTCGAGCGCGGAGCCGACGCAGTCGTGGTTTCGCCGGCCGAGCAGACGTACGCCGAGGACGACGTCACCGTCGCGATCAGCGATCCCGACTCGAACGAGGTGCGATACGAAGCGCAGGTCGATCTGGCGGCCGAGCGGGTCGTCGTCGTCACGGACTGAGCTGCCCGCCACGACGCCGAGCCGACACTGCGGCTAGCGCGGGACCCGCGATATCGATTCCTCTTTACTGCCGGAGGCGATTAGGTCGGGTATGAGCAGGTTCGCCGAGGTCGACGACCAGTACGACCCCCACGAACTCGAGCAGCGGGTCTTCGAGTACTGGGACGACGTCGACGCCTACGAGCAGACGGTCGAGCATCGGTCGGACGGTGAGTCGTTCTTCTTCGTCGACGGCCCGCCGTACACGTCGGGATCGGCCCACATGGGGACGACCTGGAACAAGTCGCTGAAGGACGTCTACCTCCGCTTCTTCCGGATGCAGGGGTACGACGTCACCGACCGCCCGGGCTACGACATGCACGGGCTCCCCATCGAGACCCGCGTCGAGGAGCGGCTCGGCTTCGAGAACAAGAAGGACATCGAGGAGTTCGGCGAGGAGAACTTCATCCAGGAGTGCAAGGACTACGCCGACGAGCAGCTCGAGGGCCTCCAGGAGGACTTCCAGGACTTCGGCGTCTGGATGGACTGGGACGACCCCTACCGGACGGTCGAACCGGAGTACATGGAGGCCGCCTGGTGGGGCTTTTCGAACGCCGCCGACCGCGGGCTCGTCGAGAAGGGCCACCGCTCGATCTCGCAGTGCCCCCGCTGTGAGACCGCGATCGCGAACAACGAGGTCGAGTACGAGGACGTCGAGGACCCCTCGGTCTACGTGAAGTTCGACCTCGAGGATCGGGACGGGAAACTCGTCATCTGGACGACGACGCCGTGGACGATTCCCGCCAATACCTTCGTCGCGGTCGACGAAGAGGGCGACTACGTCGGCGTCCGCGCGGAGAAAGACGGCGAGGAGGAACTGCTGTACGTCGCCGAGCCGAAGTTCGAGGACGTGCTGAAAGCGGGCCGGTACGACGACTACGAGGTCGTCGAGGAACACACCGGCGAGGACCTGCTCGGCTGGGCCTACGACCATCCGATGGCCGATCGCGTCCCCGCCCACCCCGACCACGAGGGAGCATGCGAGGTCTACGCGGCCGACTACGTCGACACGCACGGCGACGGGACCGGCCTCGTTCACTCCGCGCCCGGCCACGGTGAGGAGGACTTCGAGCGCGGCCGGGAACTGGGCTTCCCGATCTTCTGTCCCGTCGGCAGCGACGGCGTCTACACCGATCAGGGCGGCGAATACGAGGGCCAGTTTGTCCGCGACGCCAACGAGGAGATCATCGCCGACCTCGAGGCCGACGGCGACCTGCTCGCGTCGGAGACGATCTCCCACAGCTACGGCCACTGCTGGCGCTGTGACACGGGGATCGTCCAGATCGTCACCGACCAGTGGTTCATCACGATCACCGACGTGAAAGACGAGCTGCTCGACAACATCGAGGACAGCGAGTGGCACCCCGAGTGGGCCCGCGACAACCGCTTCCGGGACTTCGTCGAGGAAGCGCCGGACTGGAACGTCTCCCGCCAGCGCTACTGGGGCATCCCGCTGCCCGTCTGGACCCCCGAGGACCGCGACGACGACGAGGATCGAATCGTCATCAGCGACCGCGAGGAACTCGCCGAGCGGGTCGATCAGGAGATCGATTCCCAAACCGTGGACCTCCACAAGGACACCGTCGACGAGTTGACGATCACCGAGGACGGCACCACCTACACCCGCGTCCCCGACGTCTTCGACGTCTGGCTCGACTCCTCGGTCGCCTCGTGGGGCACCCTGAACTACCCCGAGGACGACAGCCGGTTCGACGAACTCTGGCCCGCCGATTTCATCCTCGAGGCCCACGACCAGACCCGGGGCTGGTTCTGGTCCCAGCTGGGGATGGGAACCGCCGCGCTCGGCGAGAGTCCCTATCAGGAGGTCCTGATGCACGGCCACGCGCTGATGCCCGACGGCCGCGCGATGTCCAAGTCCAAGGACATCCTGATCGATCCCCACGAGGCGATCGACCGCCACGGCCGGGACGTGATGCGGCTGTTCCTGCTGTCGAACAACCCACAGGGCGAGGACATGCGCTTCGACTGGGACGGGATGCAGACGATGGAGAACCACCTCCGGACGCTGTGGAACGTCTTCCGGTTCCCGCTGCCGTACATGCGGTTGGACGAGTTCGATCCCACCGAGACGACCCTCGAGTCGGTCGACGACCACCTCGAGCCCCTCGACGAGTGGGTGCTGGCCCGACTGCAGTCCACGAAAGCCGAGATGACCGCGGCCTTCGAGGAGTTCCGCCAGGACAAGGCGATCGACGCCCTCCTCGAGTTCGTCGTCGAGGACGTCTCGCGGTTCTACGTGCAGGCGGTCCGCGAGCGCATGTGGGACGAGGCCGACAGCGATTCGAAGCAGGCCGCCTACGCGACGCTCTACCGCGTGCTGCGGGAGACGGTCGCGCTGCTTGCCCCCTACGCGCCGTTCATCAGCGAGGAGATCTACGGGACGCTGACCGGCGACGACGGCCACCCGACCGTCCACATGGAGGACTGGCCCGCCGTCGAGGAGTACTGGGCCGACGACCAGCTCGAGACCGACGTCGCGCTCCTCCGTGCGATCGAGGAGGCCGGCGCGAACGCCCGTCAGCAGGCCGGCCGGAAGCTGCGCTGGCCCGTCCCGCGGGTCGTCGTCGCCGCCGACGATGACCGGGTCGTCGAGGCCGTGTCCCGCCACCCCGGCCTGCTCGAGGAGCGACTCAACGCCCGTGAGATCGAACTCGTCTCGCCCGGCGAGCGCTGGGGCGAACTCTCCTACAGCGCCGAGGCCGACATGAGCGAACTCGGGCCGGCCTTCGGCGACCGCGCCGGGCAGGTCATGAACGCACTCAACGAGGCCCGCATCGATGAGCCCGGCCTCGAGGCCATCGAAGACGCCGTTTCGGACGTCCTCGAGGACGACGAGGGGATCACCGACGAGATGGTTTCCTTCGTCACCCAGACCCCCGACGGCGTCGCCGGCACCGCCTTCGGCCTCGACGGCGACGACCGCGGCGTCGTCTACGTCGACGCCTCGCTGACCGACGACATCGAGAGCGAGGGCTATGCCCGCGAAGTCATCCGCCGGGTCCAGGAGATGCGTAAGGACCTCGACCTCGACGTCGAGGAACGGATCGCGCTGGATCTCACGATTGAGGACGACCGCGTGGCCGATCTCGTCGCCGAGCGCACGGACCTCATCAGCGAGGAAGTCCGTGCCGACGAGCGCCGCGCGGTCGAGGACGGCCACCGCAAGGAGTGGGGGGTCGAAGGTGTGACGATGGAAATCGCGCTCGAGCCGCTGGCGGCTGCTGAGGCGTCGGACTAGTAGTAGCCGAATCTCTCCTTCGTCAAGCCAGCGCTACCACTGCATTCGCAGATTGATTGTCCAGCCTGCGGTGGCGCGCGCTGTCGACTGTCCGAGCGATAGCGAGGACGGTCGACGCCACCGTGCGAGGGATGAGCGAAGCGACCATCGGGAGCGAACGAATCGGCTGGGGAGGGCGTGGTTCTCATCGTTGCCACGGTAGCAGGATACTTTGTGTGAGAACCATATCACGAACTGCTGTTCCATTCACACTCTGTTCGACTGGCCGTGACCGGAACGGAGTGTCCTGCTACCGTGGCAATACGGAATTGCCACGCCCTCCCCAGCCGATTCGTTCGCTCCCGATGGTCGCTTCACTCATCCCTCGCGCAGCGTCGACGGCCGCCTTCGTTCGCACTCAGGCGGCCGACAGCGCGCGCCACCCGCAGCGAGTGAGGGCAGTGAGCGCAGTTCGTCCACCGACTGCGTCTCGAGAATCACTCGATTCCGGATATTTCGAGACCGAGTGACAGTAACGCTGCCATAAAAGTCTTGTCCGCTGATTCACCAGTGGGGGGTAGTGACCTCCCGGTTCGTGACCCTCGCGTTCGTCGTCTTGCTCGCCTGTAGCCTCCCGGCCGGCATCGCCGCCGGGACACCGACCGATCGAGCGCCCGCGAGCGCCGATCTCGAGAGTCCATCCGTCGGCGCGGCAGCGACTGGGAGTTCGTCGGACGTCCTCCATCGAACGACGACGCTCCGCCATCGGCCGACCGACACCGATGTCTTCGAGACGGAAACGACGTTTCGGGTGCCCGACTCGGTGACTGAACTCGAGATCGAACTCGAGCGAGGTGCGACCGTCGAGTCGACGACGGGGTTCGAGCGGACCGGCGAGCGGACCCTCGAGTGGACGGGGGCGACCGACGAGCCGACGGTCCGATATACGATGCCGGCCGATCGAACGGGTACCCAGGGTGCCAGCGCGACCGGCGAGGGATATTCCTTCGTCGACACCGGCGAGTGGGCGGTCGTCCCGGTCCCGGACGTGGCGATCTCGCTGCGTCGGACGGATCCGGTCGGCATCGAGGAGACGGTTCGGGTGGACGGCCCCGGCGCGACCGGCGGCGATATCGCCTTCTTCGGCGCGGTGACCGAACGCGAACGGACCGTCGATGGGGAGCGGTTCCGGCTGGCCGTCCCCGAGGCCGCGACGCTCGAGGAGTCGCCCGACACGATCCTCTCCGCACTGGTCGACGCGAGCGACCGGCTCGAGGTCGGCGCGCGACCCGACGAGGTGTTCGTCGTCGCGGTCCCCGACACCGTCGACTGGGGGCCGCGGGGCATCCAGTACGGCGAGTCCGACGCCTGGGTCGTCGCGGACGAACCGCTCGACAGTCCGAACCCGGCCTGGCTCCACGAGTACGTCCACGTCCGCCAGCGCTTTGCCAACACCGCCGACGGGACGACGACCGAGACGGAGTGGGTCGTCGAGGGACAGGCCGATTACCACGCGGGACTGCTTGCTCTCGAGGCCGGTTACACCGATTTCGAGGGGTTCAGCCGACTGCTCGAGCGCGGGACGGAGTCGCCCTACGCCGACGGCGCGCTCGCCGACCCCGGGACGTGGGAGCACGAACGGACCGATTACGTCAAAGGCGCGCTCGTGGCCGGCGAGATCGACCGCCAGTTACGCGTTGCGACCGACGGTGATCGAACGCTGGCGGATGTCGTCCGGGAACTGAACGCCGACAACGGAACGGTGACCGAGTCGGACTTCCTCGGGACGATCGGGGAGTACGGCGGCACGGCGGTCCGGACCGATGCCGAGCGCTACACTCGCACGGACGCGACGCCCGCCGTGTGGAGTCGAACGGACCACCGCGCCGCGTTCGACCAGTCGGTCGCGAGCTTCGAGTACGGGTTCGGGACGGGTCCGATCGAGGTCGCTGGCGAGGAGTGGCCGCGGTGGTCGGCGTCCGAGGCGGGCGTCGACGCCGGCACTGACGAGGTGATCGTCGTGCCCGCCGGCGAGTCGGTGACGCTCCCGGCGACGGTCACCAACGTCGGCGAGCGCGAGGGGACGTACGATTTGACGCTGGGGGCCGACGGCCGAACCGTCGATCACCGGCAGGGGACGCTCGCACCCGGCGGGGAGCGGTCCCACCGGCTCTCGTGGACACCCGCAGAACCCGGGACGTACGTCCTGCGGATCGGCTCGGATCGAGTGACGGCCGTCGTCCGCTCGTCGCCGAGCGTGACCGTCACCGACCTCCGGCTCGAGCCCGAGGCGGTCGACCCCGGCGAGCCGGTGACGGCGACCGCAACCGTCGAGGCCGCCGGTGACGGGCCCGGGGCTGCCGTTCTCGCGTTCCGGACCGTCGACGGCGTCGCCGCCAAGCGACCGGTAGCGGTTCGTCCCGACGGGACGGCGACGGTCGAAGCCGAACTCCGGTTCGACGAGGCGAGTCGGTACGAGGTCGGCGTCGGCGAGCGAACGGCGACGGTCAGCGTCGGCGAGACGGGGCCGGCCGCGGCGATCGACGACGTCCCCGGCTTCGGGGTTTTGGCGACGCTCGGCGCGTTCCTTCTGCTGGTCGTGACCGTTCTGGCGGCTCGGCGACGATAATTCCCGTGCCGGCACTCACTCGAAGTCGACCCGGAACCGACAGGCGTCGGCCCCGTCCGCGACGCAGTCGGTTTTCGTGACCGTCGCGTCGGCGTCGAACGCAGCGACGAGCCCGTCGAGAATTCCGTGGGCGAGCCCGCAGTACTGGCGATCTCGGTGAGTGTCGTACGTGACGATCGCGTGATCGGACTCGCGAGTACAGGACAGCTTCGGCAGCGACGTCTCGTCGGTTGCGGTTTCGATGTCGTCGTAGACGTCTTCGAGACCGACCAGCAACTCGGGCAGGTCCCAGTCGCTGCCGACGTGTGCGCTGAACGTCGAGAGTAGTTCCGGGGCCAGCCGCCGGCCGAAATCGCGTTCGATCGCGTCCCTGTCCTGCGTCGCCATCCCCGAGAGCGTCTCGAGGATGGCGTCGATCTCGTCGTCGTCGTAATGCGAGACGGGCAGGTACAGCTGTGGCTCCAGTTCCGAGCGTTCGACGATCGTGTCCCAGGTGTCGTCGTCGGTCCGTTCGACGACGTACTCCTCGAGGGTCTTGTGGACGATTCCGTGCATCGGGCTCCCCCGCGTCGCCGAGCGGTCGATCCGACCGCAGTCGTGCGACGCGATACCACCTAGACCCGTGTTCGGCGGCTACTTAATCGTTTACTTACAGGTGTTCGGCGATCGTGGGGGCGACCGAGACGGTATCGACGCCCCGCTCGATGGTGTCGGTGCCGTAGATCGCTTCGACACCGGCTCGAGAGAGCTTCGTGACGGCATCGCGGGCCAACAGCGGGTGAACGCAGGTGACGAACAGGCGGCCGGCGTCGCGATCGCAGAGGACGCTGACGGCCTCGCTCATCGTCGATCCCGTCGCGATGATGTCGTCGACGACGACGACGTCGCGGCCGGCCACGTCGACGTCGCTTGGCGAGATTTCGACCTCGGTACCGGAGTGGCGGGTCTTCTCGAAGTAGTCGGTTTCGCCCGTCCCGTAGGCGTCGCGGGCCGTCTCGGCCAACTCGATCGCGCCAGCGTCCGGCGAGAGAAAGACGGGTTCGGTGAGGTCGTCGGGAAGGGGATCGGCTAGCCGGCCCGCCGCGTCGACGGCCGTCGCCGTCGGCTCGAAGAACTCGCAGACGGCGGTTTCGTGGGGGTTGACCGTCAGCACGCGGTCGCTCCCGGTCGAAATCGCGCGGGCGACCGCTCGCGCGGAGACGGGATGGCCCGGTTCGAACGCCGCGTCCTGACGGCCGTATCCCATGTAGGGGAGGACGGTGACGACCTCCTCGACGCCGGCCTCGCGGACGGCGTCCTGGAGCTGGAGTAGTTCGAGGTGGGCGTCGCTCGAGACGGTCGAGGCGACGATCACGGCTCGATCGGGGTCGGCCTCGGCAACGCCGGGGGCGGCCGCGAGCAGTTCGCCGTCGGGAAAGCGGTCGTACTCGACGGCGGCGAGCGATTCCTCGAGTTCGCGTGCCAGCGCCGCGGCCAGGGCCTGCGACGCGGATCCGCTGACGATCATAGTCGGTTCGACAGCGCGGGGGCTAAACCAGTTTTCGTTCTGGACCCACACCCTCGTTCGGGCAGGCGTGAGCGCGGCCGGCGGGGCCTGTCACGTGTCGGTGTCGTCGACGCTCGGATCGCCGGCACCACACGGTCCGCTGGTCGTATCGCTCAGGAGCGTCAGTTCCCCGTTCCGATCGATCCGAACGAAGAGGTTCAGACACGACGGGTCGTTCCAGTCCGCCGGCGTGACTTCGACCGGCTCGCCCTGATCGAGCCGCGTCGTCACGCGGAACTGCCCCGACTCGGTCGGCCAGTTTCGATCGAGGGTCGTCCCGCCGCCGGCCTCGAGTTCCTCGGTCGCCCAGTCCTCGATTTCCCGGTCGAATTCGACGATGATGTCGACCGTGTGGGCATCGCCGTCTAGGTTGTCGACGGTGATCTCGCCGAGGATCGTCCCGTCGACCGTTTCGCTTTCGGTTTCCCCGTCGGCGGGGTCGTCGGTCCCGCCGTCCCCGGATCCGTCACCGTTCCCGTCGTCGCCGTCGTCACCGCCCATGCAGCCGGCGACCGTGCCGGTGAGGGCAGTACCGCTTACGGCGAGCAGTTTCCGTCGTGGTAGCGCTCCCATATATCCCGTGGGTAGCAGCCCACGTAATTAAACCTCCGTCAGACGCGGATCGGCGGTCTCCCGCTATCGCACGGCCAGCCCGGTCACGTCTCGGACCCCGATCGGGTGCGGTCGCCATCCGTCCTCGGCGGCCGCTAGGAATGTTCCGTCCTCGGTCACGGCGTAGACCGTCTCGCCGTAGCCGACGTCGACGATCGGTTCGCTCGCGTCCGGGAGCGCGTCCCACTCGTCGTCGCCGGCGTAGCCGTATACTTCCTCGCTCGCGACTGCGTGTGCGCGCGTCAGCGTCCCCTGTTCCGATTGGGGGTCCGCCGAGACGGCATCGAACGGTCCCCCGCGGACCGCCATCCACCCGTTGCCCAGTTTGTATAGGCCCTCGGCGGTGGCCGCGAGCGGGACGCCGGCGGCCGAGACGTCTCGTACGTCGGTCAGACCAGCGTGGTCGAGTCCGCCGTCGTGAACGCGGTAGACGCCGTCCGCGGTGCCGACGAGGTCGCCGTCGATCGCCCGCACTGCCGCGACGGGCTCGCCCTCGAGCGCGGCCCACTCCTCCGCCTCAGTTTCCCGGCGGGCGATCCGGCCGTCGGGACCGGCAGCGATCAGGTCGCCGTCGTCGTACCCGACGGCGACCGCCGGGCCGAACCCGGTCTCGGCGAACGTCTCCTCGCCCCCGTCTCCGTCCTCGAGCGGGGCCACCCGGACGTCCTCGTCGGTCGCGATCGCGACGCTCTCGTCGGTCGTCGCGACGCCTCGAGCCGGATGGCGGTCGCAGAGACCGAACTCGCCGACGGTGTCGCCGGCGACGCGGACCCGAACGACACCGAACGCGCTCGCGACGTAGGCGGTGATCGCGCCCTCTCGGTCGCCGTAGACGCGTTTCTCCTCGATCGAGTGCATACGTGACCGTGGACGGGACGGGCCGAAAACGTTCCGTCCCGGGGCCGTCTTCGGGAGCGGTTTGCGGAATCACTATGGGGCGTCCCCGCCGACTAACGCGTAATGGAGATATTCGGATCGAGCGGGACGCGGGGCGTCGCCAACGAGGAGTTGACGCCCGCGTTCGTCCTCCGCGTCGCGAAGGCGGCGGGGACGATCTGGGCCGAGGACGCCGGCGCGGAACGGGTCGGGATCGCCCGCGACACCCGCTACACCGGACGAATGCTGGCCGATGCGGCCGCGAGCGGGCTGGCGAGTATCGGCATCGACGTCGACCGACTGGGGATCGTTCCGACGCCGGGGGCACAAACCTACGCCGAACACGAGGCGGTCCCGGTGATCGTCGTCACGGCCTCGCACAACCCGCCCCAGTACAACGGGATCAAACTCGTCGGGGCCGACGGCGTCGAACTCTCGGTCGCGACCCTCGAGACCATCGAGGACCGACTGCTGACCGAATCGTTCACCGCGGCCGCCTGGGACGAGACGGGCCGGGTCCGCGAGATCGACGGCGTTCGCCGGGCCTACGTCGAGGGGTTGCTCGCGGCCGCCGACCGCCAGCCGATCGCCGACGCGGACCTGACCGTCGCGCTGGATCCCGGCCACGGCGCTGGCGCGCTGACCAGCCCGGAGTTCTTCCGGGAGTTGGGCTGTCGGGTCGTCACCGTCAACGGCCAGCCCGACGGCCACTTCCCCGGGCGCGACCCCGAACCCGTCCCCGACAACCTCGCCGATCTGGGCCGGCTCGTCCGGTCGACCGACGCCGACGTCGGGATCGCCCACGACGGCGACGCCGACCGGGCCATCTTCTTCGACGAGGACGGCGAGTACGTCGAGGGCGACGCCACCCTCGCGGCGCTTTCCGCCGCCGAACTCGAGGCCGGCGACACGACCGTCTCGGCGGTCAACGTCTCCCAGCGGCTCGTCGACGTCGTGAACGAGGTCGGGGCCGACCTCGAACTCACCCCGATCGGTTCGACGAACATCATCACCCGCATCCGCGAACTCGAGGCCTCGGGCCAGCGGGTCCCGATCGCCGGCGAGGGCAACGGCGGGATCTTCTTCCCGAACTACCGGCTCTCGCGGGACGGGGCCTTCACCGCGGCCCGGTTTCTCGAACTGGTCGCCGAGCGGCCGGTCAGCGAGATCGTCGCCCCCTACGACGGCTACGTCAACGTCCGGCGCAACCTCGAGTACGAGTCGACGGCGGAACGCGACGCGATGCTCGATGCGGCCGCTAACCAGGCCAAAGCGGCCGATGCGGACCTCAACACTCGAGACGGCTACCGGCTGGATTACGGCGACGCGTGGGTGCTGGCCCGCCCCTCCGGCACCGAGCCGCTCGTCCGGATCTACGCCGAGGCCCGCGAGGGCGACCGCGCCGAGGAACTCGTCGCGGACATGTACGACGCGCTGGCCGACGCGAAGGCCGACGCCTGAACCCGGTTTCTATCGTCCGCTCGAGCGGCCTAACTGTTCAGTACAGGCCATGCAGGTCTCGAAGTAGTAATTAGCTCTACCCTCTATTAACAGAAGGCATATATTATAGAAATACTATATATTATCTATGAATGACGATCAGTATTTGCTGTTAACAGCACATCTCCGTTCGATTCGTTCGGCTATCGTTGCCTTAGCGTTTGCAGTTCTTGCTGTTGTGACTATTATAAGTGGAGACAAATCGTGGACAGTATATCTGATTTTCATTAGTATCGCTATTTGTCTGTATTCTCTCTTTCAAACTTCTGACAATTCGTAGCTCAATCTATCGTGTTTCATACGCATCTGTACTGAACAGCGCGACCGACTCAGGGAACAATCGTTACCGGAACCGCGGCCCGCCGCGTAACCCCCTCTGCGACGCTGCCCAACAACAGCCGCGAGACGCCCGCCTTCCCCTCGCTGCCCATCACGATCGCGTCGACGTCGGCCTCGTCGACGTACTCGAGGATCGCCTCGGCCGCCCCCTCGCCCTCGACGACGGTCGTCTCGAGCGACCGGCCATACTCCTCGGCGATCGCCCGCGCGTCGGCGAAGAAATCCGGCTCGTCGGCCCCCGAAACGATGCCCTCGTAGTCGGCCGTGAGGTCGTCGACCGCGTGGACGACCGTCACGCGGTCGGCCGGCACCCACTCGAGGGCGTGGTCCAGTGCCGCCCGCGCCGGCTCGGAGTCGTCCATCGGCACGAGGACGTGTCTGCCCATACGCGTCGTTCGGCTGGCGGCGGCTAAAGTACGGGGGGCGGCTCGAGGGGGGTGCGCCGACGCGGAGACTCGCGTCCGGTCGACGCCTCAGACCGGGTCCTCGGTTTCGAGCGCGTCCTCGAGCCGCTCGCGTTCGTCCCGCAACTCCTCGAGTTCGGCTTCGACGCGGCCGTCGGTCAGCCGTCGGCGCTGGTCGGCCGAGAGCTGTGTGACCGCCTGGGCGGCCGTCTGGAGCCGATCGTAGTCGGGATCGGTCGCGAGCAGCCGGACCTCGCGGAGGTTCGCCACGACGTCCTCGTCTGCGATCCGGGCGACGAAGGGGCGATACTCCCGCGCCCGGCGGCGCAGTGCGCCGGCCGGTTCGGGCGGCCAGTCGACCGTCAGCGGTTCGGCGTCGATCCCGTCGAGAAACGTCTGCTGGGTCGCCACGTTGCGCTTGAGTTCGTCCGCGCTGTCGACGTAATGAGAGAGCTTCGACCGGGAGTAGTCGGCGTACTCGAGCAGTTCGGGGATCGTGTACTCGCCGGCGTCGTTCTCGCGGACGTACCGCGACAGGTCCGCCGGTGGCCGCTCGTAGCCCACGAACGGGTACCACCGACTCCGCTCGAGCAGGTCGAACACCTCGCGGGCGCTCGCCTCGAGCCGGTACTCGCGGAACGCCTCGCGGACGGCCTCGTTGTAGCGCTCGATCGGCTCGCGGAGCCGCTCGACGGGGGCGTCTAAGTCGGCGGTCGCGAGTTCGAGCAGGCGCTTGCGGTCGTCGATCTCGTCCTCGACGGTCCGGAGGCGCTTGCTCGCGGTCTTCCGGGCCTCGGCCAACTCCGCGCGGGCGCTCTCGCGGTCGTCGAGCAAATCGGCGTACTCGGCGGCGGGTTCGAGGGCCTCGCGGGCCCGTTCGAAGTCCGACTCGCTGAGCCGGCGCTTGTCGATCGCCTCGAGGGCGTCCTCGAAGGCCTCGTGTTCGGGCAGGTCCTCGGAGAGCCCGGAGACGAGCCCGTCGAACTTCCCCTCGAGTTCGATGTAGGCCTGGAAGTTCTCCTTGCCGGTGCCGGTCGCGCGGTCGACGTAGTCCTCGAGCAGGGTCTCGGCCCGCCGATAGGCCGTCGCGACCTCGTCGACCGTTTCTTCGTCGTGGTCGGCGATGCGGTCCTCGATCGTCTCGAGACGGTTCCGGGCGGCCTCGAGTTCCTCGAGCGGGGTCGGCCCGTCGTCGCTCCCTGCGGTAGCGCCTGCGTGCGCGTCGGAGGGCGGAGCGCGTTCGCTCATCCTATTCGTAGACGGCGTCGGGGTCGAACACTTGTTCGCCGACGGTCTCGCCCTCGATCGTCCGGTAGAAGCACGACCGGTGGCCGGTGTGACACGCGCCGCCCTCCTGGTCGACCAGATAGAGCAGGGTGTCGGCGTCGCAGTCGACGCGGACCTCCCTGACGGACTGGACGTGGCCGCTGGTTGCGCCCTTTTCCCATAACTCCTCGCGGCTCCGCGAGTAGTAGTGTGCCCGGCCCGTCTCGCGGGTCCGCTCTAAGGCCTCCGGCGAGACGTACGCGAGCATGAGTACCTCGCCGGAGTCGGCGTCCTGTGCCACGGCGGGGACGAGTCCGTCCTCGCCGAAGTCGACCGAAACTGCCTCGTCCATACTCGCGGTATCGGTCGTCCGAGCGATAGGTCTTTTGCCGCGACTCGGTCGTCGCAAGCGCGTCGAAAAATGGTCCCCTAGCGTCCCTGCCAACTCCAGCGGCCGACGACGACAAGCGCGACCGCGACCGCCAGCAGGCCGACCGTGATGGCGACCGTCGACGCCGCTTCGGCCAACCCCGGGGCCAGCAGCAGGCCGATCACTAAGAACAACAGCCCGAAGATCGAGACCAGCGAGACGCCGATCCCCTCCCGGATACCCCATCTCGTGTCGGCAGCGTCCTCGCGGGCGCTGTCGGTCGGCTGCTGTACGGTCCCGCGATCCTGAATTGTCATGTCGTTCGCCTCCGCTAGAACTGAGGCTCCCGACGGGGATAAAGCGCGTTCACGAGCGGCTGGACTGTCCGTGTGGTGGAGGGATCAGGTTCGCTCGAGCGTGAGTGTCCGGCCTCTAGTAGCGGACGGTACTGCTACTACGGTGCTTTTAGTAAGATACGGCACTAAGAGTACAACTAAGAATGAGTGGTAATACAACTAGTCCAGAGGTAGTACGCGTTTCGCAGAAGGGGCAGGCAACCATCCCGAAGGCGTTACGTGAGAAATTCGGTATCGAGACGCCTGGCGAGGTGTTCGTCTACGAGGAGAGTGATCGAATCGTCATCGAACCGGTTCCGTCACCGGACGAACTCCACGGAATCCACGCCGACGCACACGAACCCGGCTCGATTACCGAACGGATGCACGAACTCAAAGACGAAGACCGCCGCCGTGAGGCAGAGCGCTTCGAACGACTACGGCCCGATAGCGACGAATGACCGAGTGCTACGTTTTCGACACCGAAGCCATCATCGCATACTTCTACGGCGAACCCGGACACGAAGTCGTTGCAGACCTCCTTTCGGACGTTTTCGCCGGTGACGCGGACGGCTTTCTCGCGGACGCGAACGCCAGCGAAGTGTTCTATCTCGTCGCTCGGTTCGAGGGGGCCAACGACGGAACGCCGACCACCCATTCGTTTCGCGTCGCCGACCGCGATCTCCGTGCCCTCGAGCGACGCGGAGTGGCCGTCGCAACTCCCGACTGGCGACTCGTCGGGGAAGTAAAGGGCGACGGACGCATTTCGCTGGCCGACGCGGCCGCCGTTGCACTCGCGTCCGAACGCGACGCGACGCTCGTCGTCGGTGGCGATGACGATTTCGACGATCTCCCGCTCGAGGTGTCGTGCGAGCGGTTCCGTGACCACGGCGTATAGTCTCCAGCCGAGACGCAATCGACGTGCGTGGACCGTCTCGACGGTCGAAAGCGGGTCCGTCCCGATCGCTCAGTTCTGACCGTTCAGCGTGATGTCGTTGATCCCGATGATCCGCTCGTCGGACTCGAGTTCCTCCTTGGCCTCGACCGGGACCTCGCTGTCGACGTTGTAGACGGTCAGTGCCTCGCCGCCGATGGTCTCGCGGGCGTTGAACATGCCGGCGATGTTGACGTCGTACTCGCCCATCACGGAGCCGATCTGGCCGATAACGCCGGGCTCGTCGGTGTTGCGGGCGATGACCATCCGGCCGTGGGGGATGGCGTCGACGCGGTAGCCGTCCACGCGGACGATCCGGGGATCGTTGCCGGCGAACAGGGTTCCGTCGACGGAGACCTCGTCGTCGTCGTTGCTGACGGTCACCGAGATCAGGCTCTGGAAGTCCTCGGCCTGTCGCGTTTTCGATTCCGTCACATCGACGCCCCGATCCTCGGCGATCTGGGGTGCGTTGACGGCGTTGACCTGCCACTCGAGGGGCTGGAAGACGCCCTTGAGCGCCGAGGCGGTGACGAACTCGATGTCCTCGTCGGCGATCTCGCCCTCGTAGACGACTTCGACGTCCTCGATGCGGCCCTCGAGCAGTTGCGCGGCGACCTTGCCCGCGGTCTCGGCGATCTCGATGTAGGGCTCGACGCGGGGGAACGCGCTCTCGTCGATCGAGGGGGCGTTCAGGGCGTTCGCGACGGGTTCCTCGGCCAGTGCAGCGTTGACCTGACTGGCGGTCGAAGTGGCGACGTTCTCCTGGGCCGCCTCCGTCGACGCGCCGAGATGGGGGGTGACGATGATCTCGTCGTGTTCTAGAAGCGGTGAGTCAGCGGACAGGGGCTCCTCGGCGAAGACGTCGATCGCCGCGCCGGCCAGCGTCCCGTCCTCGACCTTGGCGGCCAGCGCATCCTCGTCGACGACGCCCCCGCGGGCGCAGTTGACGAGGTAGCCGTCGCCCAGCAGATCGAGTTCGTCCTCGCCGATCAGCCCCTCCGTCTCGGGGGTCAGCGGCGTGTGGACGGTCACGAAGTCGGCGGCCTCGAGACAGTCCTCGAACTCGACGAGTTCGGCACCGATGCGGTCGGCGCGCTCCTCGCTGATGTAGGGATCGTAGGCGACGATGTCCATGCCCAGCGAGTCGAGTTTCTTGGCGACCTCCTGGCCGACGCGGCCGAGGCCGACGACGCCCAAGGTCTTGCCGTCGAGTTCGGCTCCGAGATAGTCGCTTTTGGCCCACTCGCCGTTTTTCAGGCGGATGTGTGCCTGGGGAATCGAGCGAGCGGTCGCGAACGTCATCGCGACGGTGTGTTCGGCGGCCGCCCGAACGTTGCCCTCGGGGGCGTTGGCGACGATGACGCCGTTGTCCGTTGCGGCGTCGATGTCGATGTTGTCGACGCCGATGCCGGCCCGGCCGACGATGGCCAGCTCTTCGGCGGCCTCGAGGACCTCCTCGGTGACCTCGGTCCCGGAGCGAACGATCATGCCGTTGGCGTCCGAAACCGCCTCGAGGAGTGCCTCGCCCTCGAGTTCGTAGCCCGTTTCGACCTCGTGGCCGGCGTCTCTGAGTACGTCCAGACCCGCGTCCGCGATCGGATCCGTGACGAGAACCTTCATGCGCGAGACAACCGGGCGGAACACGTAAACCCTTCCGTTGTGGTCGGGGCCGGCAAAAAATACCGCTGTCTGTCCGCCCTCGTCGTCCCATCGACCGAGAATTACGGCCAAGAGTTATCAATCGACGGACGACAGTATGTACGTATGTACGACAAAATTCTGCTGCCGACCGACGCTGCGGAAGGAACGGAACTCGCGATCGAACACGCCGTCGCCGTCGCCGAGGACACCGGTGCGGACCTCCACCTGCTGTACGTCGTCGACAGCGACGTCTATAACTCCTACAGCGGGGACGAGTACGTCCACGAGTTCGAGAGCCTCGAGGCCGCGCTGGAACACGTCGGCGAGGAGGCCCTCGAGTCGGCCGCCGAAGCGGCCCGAGACGCGGGTCTCGAGCCCACGACGGTCGTCAGACACGGCCGCCCCCACGAACAGATCCTCGAGTACGCCGACGAGGCCGACGTCGACATGCTCGTAATGGGGTCGAAGGAACGGTCCGGCGACTACCGCCAGCTGCTCGGGAGCGTCACCGATCGCGTCGCGCGATTGGCCTCTCGTCCGGTGACGATCGTCAAGACCCCGGTCGAGGACGGCGAGTAGGATCGTCCGTTATTTCGCTCGCGGGAGGCGGACGACGACGCAACTCCCCGCGCCGTCGCGGGACGTGTAGTCGAGATAGCCCCCGTAGTCGTCGACGATGAGGCTGGCGAGCCACAGCCCCAGCCCGTTGCCGTGTCTGACCTGCGTGATCGGTTCGTCGTTGAAGATGCCGGCCCGCTCGGATGCGGGGATGCCGGGCCCGGTGTCGGCGATCCGAACGGCGACCGTTTCGGCGCTTTCGTCGACGCCGATTTCGACGGCCGGCTCGGCCGCGTCGGCGTGGACGATCGCGTTGTGGACGAGTTCCTCGAGAACGGTCGCGAGCCGATCGTCGCCGGCGACGACGGCGGCCGTCGCCCCGGTGATCGTGATCGTACTCGCGGGATGTCGGTCACGGAGGTCGTCGACGACCGTCTCGAGGACGTCACCGACGGCCACCGGCCGCCGCGGGCGACCGTCCTCGAGGGTCACGTCGGCGAGTTCCTTCGCCGACTCGTTGAGATCGATCAACGACGCGGCCGTCGCCGCGATTTCGGCCGCATACTCGCGGTGAGTCTCGTCCTCGAGTTCCGCCAGCAGTGTCTCCGCGAACCCGCTGATGACGTTGAGTTCGTTGCGGAGGTTGTGCCGGAGCAGTCGGTGGAGGACTCGTAGGTGCTGTTCCCGGAGTTTCAGCGGCGTGATGTCCCGTCCCTCGGTGACGAGCAGCTGAATCTCGCCCCGTTCGTCGGTGATCGGCCGGATCGAAAAGTCGATGATCGCGGTTCGGTCGGCACCTCGGATCCGGAGTTCGTCCCGGAACAGCTCTCCGTCGCCGGCGCGTTTGACGGCCTCGAGTGCGGTTTCGCGCGCCGCGTCGTCCAGTTGGAACCAGTCGGTGTCCCAGACCGGCTTGCCGACGACGTCGGTTCGTTCGACCCCGGCGAAGGAAAGCGCCGTCCGGTTGACTTCGAGGACGGTCCCGTCGGGCTCGAGGAGACCGGTGAACTGGTAGGTGTTGTTGAAGACGGCCTCGAAGCGGCGCTGTCGGGCCTTCCGGTCGGAGAGATCACGAAAGAGGCCGGTGAACAGCCGCTGGCCCTCGTGGGTGTGTTCCCGGAGGCTTACCAGCACGGGGACTTCGTGGCCGTCCTTGTGTAACGCGGGGAGTTCGATCCCGTCCCAGTCGATGTGTTTCTCGCCGGTTCGGAGATACTTCTCTAACCCGGCGGCGTGGGCGTCCTGCAGCCGTTCGGGGATCAATGTCATCTTCGAGGAGCCGATGAGTTCCGCGGGGCTGTAGCCGAGGATTTCCTCGATCGCGGGGTTGGCGAAGACGATGGTACTCTCTTCGTCGATGGTCAGCAACCCCTCGGAAGTGTTGGCGACCAACTGCCGGAAGAACTCGCCCTCCTCGAAGGGAAACAGCGGCGACTCGAGGTCGTCGGTCGAACTCGACCGCTCACGCGCCCGGTCGCCGTCGGTCACGCCAGGGAAACAGTGCGCTGAACCTATATAAACATCGGCCACCGGGCGGAAACGTGAGACGATCGGCGTCGGTTACCGAGACGGTCCGGCCAGTCGCGAAACGGCGGCGACGGCGGCCCCGACCACGACCGCGAACGCGCTCACGCCGGCGGCGAGTCCCCTTTCCAAGGCGCGACGGCGATTCCCGTCGGCCGACCGCTCTCCGCTGGGTCGGCGTCGCTCTCGTTGGCGTCCGCGTCGCCGTCCGACCGGTCCGCTTCCTCGAGACTCGACCCCTTCTCGTACCCGAAACATAGTATCTCTGACACATACGCGCTACTGTGGGCGGCTCGATACTACGTTTCGGTTCGGCTCTGGCTGAACGAACGGCAACTCTCGCGATGGGAAACCTGAACTGGTTTATCCCGGGACGGTCAACCGGCGAGCGATGACAGTCGTCGCTTTCGACTTCGATGGGACGCTTTCCGATTCCGAGATGACGGTCCTGCTGGGTGACCGCCGTGGCGTCGCCGCGGACATGGACGAGATCACCGAGCGTGCGATGAACGACGAGATCGAGTACGCCGAAAGCCTGCGCAAGCGCGCGGCCCTGCTCGAGGGACTGCCCGAAGCCGAGGCCGAGGCCGCTTTCGACGAGGTCGTCCTCCGCGAGGGCGCGGCCGACCTCATCGCCGAGTTGAAC
The DNA here is from genome assembly GCF_031165565.1 of Natrinema thermotolerans. NCBI lineage: Archaea > Methanobacteriati > Methanobacteriota > Halobacteria > Halobacteriales > Natrialbaceae > Natrinema > Natrinema thermotolerans. The sequence continues at coordinate 2,073,555 of NZ_CP101873.1, forward strand.
GACGCCGGCGTCACGACCGCCATCCTCACGGGTGGGTTCGAGCGCGGGGTCGCGGCCGCGTTGGAGCGCGAGGGCGTCTCCGTTGATCACATCGTCTCGAACCGGCTGCCGATGAAAGCGGGCGAGAGCGAGGCGACAGCCTCGGACAGTACGAGCGGCGATCAGCCGCGAGTACTCACCGGCGCGGTCGAGGGGCCGCTGATCGAGGGCACCAAGGACGACGCGCTGGCGGACCTCGCCGACGAGGTCGGCGTCGACCTCGCCGACACCGTCGCGGTCGGCGACGGGGCCAACGACCTGCCGATGCTCGAGGTCGCGGGGCTGGCGATCGGGTTCGAACCCAAACCGGCGGTCGAACCCCACTGTGATACCGTTGTCTCGACGATGGCCGAGGCCCGCGAGACGCTCGTCGCGGACGGCGTCCTCGCCGACGAGTGACCGTCCCGTAATCGCTGGTTGTATCACGCGCCGATATTCGATCTCCGCCACTGACCGTCTCCCTTCGACGTTTCTGCTCGTCCTCTAGTTCGGCGTGAATCTCGGGTCTAACTGCCGATTTCCGCACCGAGGGAGTTATTAACTCGTGGCCGAGTAAGTACTGCTGATGATGTGGCAAGACCTCGTATTCATGCTCGGCAGCGGCCTCTCGATCGTCTTCCTCGCGCCGACCCTGCGCGACTCGAGCGCGCGGGTCCCCCTCGGCACGAGTCTCCCGTCGATGGGGATCGGCTTCGTCTACGCGACGACGTTCTTCACGCTCGGGATGACTTTTTCGGCGATGGGCGCGTTCGCCGCCGGCTCGATGTGGTCGCTGATCGCGCTGTTCCGATCGCCCCAGGGCATCTCGATGAAGTTGTTCGCCCGGGAGAACCTCGCGCTGTTCGTCTCCGATCTCCAGTACTGGCTCGCGCGCCGCCGATCGGCCGATTCTCACGCTGAACAGTACCTCGCGCTCGAGCAGGGTCGCGAACAACAGTACTGACTCCTTCGACTATAGTCTCGTGCTGAACCCGCCATTCTACCATCCCACGGTCGTGACAGTCCGTTTGTGTTCGTCTCGACCGGGTGAGAAACCGATTGGTTCGGTCTATTGAGCGAGTCGGCTCCGTGCGTCGATGCGGACCGATCGTTACTGGATCTTCGCCATCACCGTTTCGAGGGCGTCGCGGGGCTGGGTGAGCAGGCCGCCGACGGCACCAAGGATCGCCGGCACGATGATCCCAGCGAAGAGGAGCGCGTCGGTCATCGACGGACCGAATTTGGCGTTAGTGGTGACCGAATCGCCCGCGTCGTTGAGGTACTCGGTGACCTCGAGGCCCAGCACACCGCTGCCCTCGGAACCGATGAGGCTCGCGACGGTGGGCACTTCGGAGTAGCTGTGGCTCATCAGGAACGCCGCGATGGCGGCGAACGCAACGTAGGGGAGCGCGACGGTGACACCCGCCTTCGCGGCGTCGACGGTATCGTCGGCGTCGGTGTACTTGGCGACCGCGTACCCGGCAGCAACGATCCCCCCGACCGTCACGAGGAAGAGAAACAGCGCCGACAGGAAAAATGGGCTACCCGGGCCGCTGCCGAACGCGGCAGCGTGATTCGGGGCATCGCCGAGCGCCGCGGCTTCGCCGTCGACTTCGAATCCCGTCCCGAACACGCTGAGGTAACTCCACCCGGCAGCCTTCCAGGAAGGAACCATCTCCGTGATGACCAACGAGTCCTCACCCGTTCCGACCGCCTCGGCGATCGGCGATGACTGTGCCGTCGCGATCATCGTCAGGAGCAGGTGCGTGAGATACGTCGCGACGACGGCGATGGCCCCGAACACCGCCCCCTCTTTGACCGGCAGTTCGTTCCCGCTGCCCTGCGGGACCTGCCGCTGTACATCCGATTCATCCTCGTAATCGAGTTGCTTCCCGTCTGACATCACCAATACATCAGCCAGACAGGTATTATAATTTACGGCACTGTTTCCCGCTGATACCGATATTGGCTGGCGAAATACCGTGTGAACCGTCCCAACTACCTGTCGACTTTCCGTCTGGTATCGGTGCTGGCACGATCTCACTCGGAGAACAGGCTCGTGTGGACCGGCGCGAACTCACCGGAGTCGTCGGACTCGGATTCCGGTTCGGTGTCGGTGATCGCCCGCCCCTCGAGCCCGCTTGCGAGCAGGTCCGACAGCGGCGGGCCGACCTTCTCGGGTTCGACGAGGAAGGCGTCGTGGCCGTGATCGGACTCGACGACGTGGTGGGCGACGTCGACGCCGGCCGCGCGGGCGGCCTCGGCCAGCGCTTCGGCCTGCTCGGTGGTGAAGTGCCAGTCGCCGGTAAAGGAGAGCAAGAGGAGTTCGCCCTCGAAGGCCGCCAGCGCATCGGCGTCTCCCTCGTAGCCCGCCGACAGATCGAAGTCGTCCATCGCGCGGGTCATGTAGAGGTAGCTGTTGGCGTCGAACCGATCGACGAACTTGTCGGCCTGATAGTCCAGATAGGACTCGACCTCCCGATACGGGAAGAAGGCGGCCGCGGGGTCTGGCTGTTCCTCGCGGACCGTCTCCCGGCCCGCCGACCGCCGGCCGAACTTCCGGCCCATCGAGGCCTTCGAGAGGTACATGATGTGGCCGATCTGGCGGGCTCGAGCCAGCCCCTCCTCGGGTTCGGCCCTCCCGTCGGACGAGTCCGACGACCCTCCGTTCGCGTCGCTCTCGGAGGCGCCGTAGTAGTGGCCGCCGTTCCAGTTGGGATCGCTCGTGATGGCCCGGCGGGCGACGGTATCGAGCGCGAGACACTGCGGATCGAGGCGGGCGGCGGTCGCGACCGCACCGGCGCGTTCGACGTCGTCCGGATAGCGCCGGAGCCAGTCCAGGACGTTCATCCCGCCGACGCTGCCGCCGACGACCGCGCGGAGCCGGCCGACGCCGAGTTCGTCGAGCAGTTTCCGCTGGGCGCGGGTCCAGTCGCCGACCGTGACCGGCGGGAAGTCGGTGCCGTAGGGTTTGCCCGTCTCGGGGTTCTCGCTGGCTGGGCCGGTCGTCCCGTAGCACGATCCCGGCACGTTCGCACAGACGACGTAGTACTCCGTCGTGTCGATGGCCTTCCCGGGGCCGACCACGTCGCCCCACCAGGCCCGGGCCTGTCCTGCGGTCTCGTCGCCCGCGTCCGGCCGGCGGGCGACGTGGGCGCTGCCGGTCAGCGCGTGACAGATCAGCACCGCGTTATCGCCGGTGAACTCGCCGTAGGTCTCGTAGGCCACCTCGAGGGTCGGGATCGACTCCCCCGAGAGGAACTGGAACTCCCCGAGGTCGGCCGTCTCTTTCGTCGTCACGCCGTCTCACCCGCCGCTTGCGTCGCGGCGGCGATCGCACTCTCGAGGTCCGCGAGGATGTCTTCGGGGTCCTCGATACCCACCGACATTCGGACCAGATCGTCGGTGACGCCGGCCTCCTTGCGCTCTTCGGGCGTGAGTTGGCCGTGGGTGGTGCTGGCTGGGTGGATCACCAGCGTCTTCGCGTCGCCGATGTTCGCGAGGAACGAGGCCAACTCGACGTTCTCGCAGAAGGCCTTGCCCGCCTCGTACCCCTTCTCGAGGCCGAACGCGACCATCCCGCCGTAGTCCTCGAGATATCGCTCGGCGTTGTCGTGGGTCGGGTGGTCCGCGAGGCCGGGATGGGTGACCCAGGCCACGGCCTCGTGATCGTCGAGGTAGTCGGCGACGATCCGGGCGTTCTCGCAGTGTTTCCCGACGCGCAGCGGCATCGACTCGAGGCCCTGCAGCGTCTGCCAGGCGTCGAACGGCGACTGCTGGTTACCGAGGCTGCGCAGCGAGCGGAACCTGGCCGCGGCGGCGAAGGGAGCCTCGGGGAAGTCCCGCGAGAAGTCGACGTCGTGATAGGCGTGGTTCTGGCCCGCGATCTCGTCGTAGCCGTGGTCGCCCCAGGGAAACGAGCCGCCATCGACGAGGACGCCGCCGACCGTGGTCCCGGAGCCGTGGAGCCACTTGGTCGTCGACTCCCAGACGATGTCGGCCCCGTGTTCCAGCGGTCGACACAGCGCCGGCGTCGCGAACGTATTATCGACGACGAGGGGGACGCCGTTGTCGTGGGCGATCTCGGCGACCCGCTCGAAATCCGGCGTCACCAGCGAGGGGTTGCCGATCGTCTCGACGTGGACGAAAGCGGTGTCCTCGTCGATGGCCTCAGCGTAGGCGTCGTACTCGAGCGTGGGGACGAACGTCGGTTCGATGTCCCGCCGAGTTGCGGTTTTCGAGAAGTAGGCCGTCGTCCCGCCGTAGGTGTCGGTCGAACAGACCACGTTGTCGCCCGCCTCGGCGAGGATCAGGACGGCGGCGTCAAGGGCGGCCATGCCGCTGCCGGTCGCGACCGCGCCCGCACCCCCCTCGAGGTCGGCGAGGCGGTCCTCGAGCGTGGTGACCGTGGGGTTGGCCATCCGCGAGTAGATGTAGCCATCGTCCTCGAGGGCGTATCGGTCGGCGGCGGTATCGGCGTCCTCGAAGACGTAGGAGGTCGTCTGATAGATCGGCGGTGCCATTGCACCGGTTTCCGGATCCGGAGACTGGCCGGCGTGGACGCTGCGGGTGCCGAGCCCGCGCTCCTCGTTATCGGCGGTATCACCGCCTCCATCCCGGGACACCTCCGGTGTCTCACCGTCGGCGTCGTACCCGTCGCTGGCGTCGTCGTTCATGTTTCATATGCATACTTCTCCACATTCATATGCACCGCAGTAACGGCAAAAATAGCAGCCTAGACATTCACATGCACGGGCTCCGTCGACGACTCCACGTCACCTGCAGGCTCAATCGCTATCCGCGGGGGCCGCTACCCTCGAGCCGTGCAGACAGTGTTTCACCTCATCGCCGACGAGTCGGCACAGCGAGCGACCGCACTCACGATCGCGCAGAACCTCACCGAGGACGACTCCGTCGATGTGGACGACATCGCTATCGTCGCACAGGCCGACGGCATCGAACCGTTGACGGCCGGCGGCGACGGCAGCGAAATGGTCGAATCGCTGCTCGAGTCGGGTGTCGCGGTCAAGGCCTGCGGGAACACGCTCGACCTGAAAGACCTCGCCGAATCGGACCTGGTCGAGGGCGTCGAGACCGTCCCCTCGGGCGGCGGCGAACTCACGCGACTACAGAACGAAGGCTACGCTTATATTCGTCCGTAGCCCGCCTCCGCACGGCCTCGGCTCGGGCGTCGCTACGCGTGTTCGAGCGACTCGAGCATCGTCCGAACGGCCCCGGACTCGGTCTCGAACCCGTGAACCCGGGGGAAGACCGCGACGGGAATCACGAAATCGTCGCCGTGGGTCACCGGTTCGCCGACCAGTAGGAAGACCTCGAGCGATGCGCCGGCGCTGACGAGTCGTGCGCGCGCCTCGTACCGCGCGAGCGTCGTCTCGGTCCCCAGGACCGACACCGACTCCGATCCGACGCGCTCGACGTTCTCGAGTCGGTCGTATCGGTCCTGGAGCAACGCGACGAGTTCGTCCGTCGAGTAGTCACCGACGGGGTTGAACGTCTTCCCGAGGACCGACACCTGCGGCGTCGAGAGGACGGCGACGACCGCCGCCTGGACGCGCGTCAGTCCGACGGCAGCGAGCGAAATCGAGCGGTCGTACTCGGCGTACCAGTTCCGGGCCTCGATCGTCCGTTCGATCCCGAACCGGCTCACGGTCCGTTCGACGGGCACGTCCTCGACGGTGCGTTCCTCGTACCCGGTCTCCTCGAGCGCGGCCGGGGCGACGGTCGCCGCCTCCGAGGCCAGTTCGTCCTCGAGGACTCCGGCACAGCCGGCGACGGTCGCGGTCCCGGCGGTCATACCCGTGGCGAGCAGTCGGCGACGCGTGAGTGCCATCGATCGATGCAGGTCGTTCGCCGACGAAAGCGCGTCGGTTTCGGCTACACGGGGGACGCGGCCGAAGGCGTCGTCGGAGACGGACGACTTGATACCCCCGTAGTACCAAGGGCCGCCCGTGCACTCGAGTGACCGTGATCGGGTCGTGCTGGCAGCCCTCGTCTTCGCAGTGATGTTCTCCCAGCTGCTGCTTTATCCGGGCGTCGCGACGCTCGTCGAGGCGCTGGGGGCCGACGCGGCGACGTCGGCGTTCGCGGCGACGCCGCTCGACGCGAGCATGTGGTTCCTCGTGGCCGAGTTCGCCGCCTACGTCGGCTTCGTCGGCGTCTGGGGGGTCGCGAGCGACGCGACCGGGCGACGGGTCCCGTTCATCGTCGCGGGCTCGTTCGCCGGCGCGGTCGGCTACGCGTCCCTCGCCGCGGTGCCGGCGGTCGGTTCGATTCCCTTCGAAGGCATCCTCGCCCTCCGGGTCCTCCAGGGTGCGATGACCATCGGCGCGTTCTCGCTGACGATGACCATGCTGATGGACCTCGAGGGGGGCCACGGACGAAACATGGGGGCGGCGGGAATCGCCATCGGCACCGGCGCGGCCCTGGGTGCGCCGATCGGCGGCCAGTTGACCGAGGTCGATCCGCTCGCGCCGCTGCTGGTCGCCGCCGGGCTCCTCGTCTGCGTCGGAGCGCTCGTGACCCGCGTCGAGGACCGAACGCCCGACCGTGGGCGGAGCGCTCGCGCCCTCGTCGACGGTCTCCGACGGCAACCGGTCCTGTCGATCCCGTACGCCTTCGGCTTCGTCGACCGGCTCACCGCGGGGTTTTTCGCGCTCGTCGGCACGCTGTACTTCCAGGAGACGTTCGGACTCGACGCCGGGGCGACCGGTCTCATGCTGGCGTGTTTCTTCGGTCCGTTCGCCCTGTTACAGTATCCTATGGGCGCGCTCTCGGACCGGATCGGACGAACCGTCCCCATCGTCGTCGGCTCGGCCTGCTACGGCGGCGGCATCCTCCTCGTCGGGTCGTCCCCGTCGGTCGCTACCGCCGCCATCGCGATGATCGGCGTCGGGATCCTCGGCGCGCTCGTCTCCCCCGCGACGATGGCGCTGGTTACCGACCTCGCCGACGAGAGCGAACGCGGCGTCGCCATGGCCGGGTTCAACCTCGCCGGAAGCCTCGGCTTCCTCGGTGGCTTCCTCGTCGGCGGCACCGTCGCCAGCAACCACGGCTACGACCTGGCCTTCCTCGTCGTCGGCGGCTTCGAGATCGCGATCGCCGTCGTCACGATCCCGGCGTTTCTCCGGCTCTCGCTCGAGCCGACCGAGCGGTTCCGATCCGGCGACCGGGGCGATGCCTGACGGTGGCCGTGCGTCCGACAGGCCAACCCGTCTTGATCGTACAAATATTGTGGTATGTATATTCACATCATTGTAGTGGGAGAAGGTATCAACTTTTATGCTCTCAGTCCCTATTCCCGGTGATGGCACGAGATAATCCGGTTTCACGGCGGACAGCGCTGAAGGTGACGGGCGCGGCGGCGACGACTGCGCTCCTCGCCGGTTGTAGCGGTGGCGACGACAGCGGCAACGGTAACGGCAACGGCGACAGTGAGGGCCCGTACACGATCGAGTCCGGCACGACCATCGAACTCAAATCGCTGGCCCAGTCCTGGGAAGGCGTCGCGCCGTCCAAGATCGAAGGCGTGGAGAACCCCGACCTCAGCCTCACCGAGGGCGAGACCTACACGATCGAGTGGGTCGAGAACGAGCAGGGTACACACAACCTCGCGGTCTACGACGACAGCCAGTCGGCCGTCGCAGGACCGACTGAAAAGACCAGCGAACCCAGCGACGCGTCGGTCGAGTTCGAGGCCTCGAGTGACACCGTCGAGTACGTCTGCGAGCCCCACTACGACATCGGGATGGCTGGCAGCATCCAGCTCGAATAACGGCGTCGACGCCACGATTCGGGCGGAACGGTCGATACCGTCTGACCGTTGCAGTTTCGGATCGCTTTCTGACGGTTTTCTTCGGCGGGAGACGACGGCGACACAGCAGTCGGTAGCGATCGCTGTTCTACGTCGAACCGGGTAACTTTAGTCCCGTTGACGTTTTACCGAATCTATGGGAAACGACAGTGGTCCGACTCGTCGTCGTCTGCTTCGGATTTCTGGATTGACGGCTGTAACCGGTGTCCTCGCGGGGTGTCTGGACGAGAGTACAACCGACGATGACCCCGGCGACTCGACTGACGACGACGATGGCGACGAACCCGGGACTGGCGGTGAAACCGACGTAGATGACGGGTCGGGCGCGGACGGGTCCGACGGTGACGCGGCGTCGAACGGGGACAATACCGTCGATACCGACGACACTGATTCGAAGGACGGGGAGGGCGAACCGACCGAGACTGATCGCGGATACGAGATTGAGCCCGGGACGACCGTCGTGTTCCGATCGTTGGCCATGTCTTGGGAAGGGGTCGCGCCGTCACCGATCGAAGGCGCAGAGAACCCGAACCTCATCCTTCAAGAGGGCGAGAGCTACACGATTACCTGGGCAGAGAACGAGCAGGGGATGCACAACCTCGCGATCTACGACGACAGCGAGTCGGCCGTCGCCGGACCGACTGAACTGGTCAGCGAGGACGAACCCGACCTGAGCGTCGAGTTCGAAGCCTCGAGTGACACCGTCGAGTACGTCTGCGAGCCCCACTACGACGTCGGAATGAAGGGCAATATCGAACTCGAATAACGGAGTCGACGCCGTGATTCGGGCGAAATCAGCACTTTTTAGCGCGCTTGAGGCGCCTTCGAACCTATGGAAAACGACAGCGATCGAACTCGTCGCGGACTGCTTCGGAGTACCGGATTGGCGGCTGTGACCGGCGTCCTCGCGGGGTGTCTGGACGAGAGTACGACCGACGACGACCCCGGCGGCTCGACCGATGACAGCGATGGCGACGAACCCGAGACCGGGGACGAGACCGATGGAGACGACGGTTCGGGAGCGGACGGGTCCGACGGTGACGCGGCCTCTGACGATGCCGATACCGACGACGCCGATTCGGAGACCGACCCCGAGGACGGGGGGACCGAACCGACCGAGACCGATCGCGAGTACGAGATCGAACCCGGAACGGAGATCCTGTTCGGCGGGGAGACCACCGAATGGGTCGGTCTCGAGCCGTCCGCGATCGATGGGGTAGCGAACCCGACGCTCGTTCTCGAGGCGGGCGAGGAGTACACGATCGGCTGGACCGACGGAGACGGAGCCCAACACAACATCGAGATCTGGGACGAAAACGAGGCCGTCGTCGACGACCTCGAGACCGAACTGGTCGTCGAGCCCGACGAGGGGCAGCGGCTGACGGTCACCGCCAGCGAGGAGATGGCCGCGTACGTCTGCCATCCGCACTACTTCACCATGCAGGGGACTATCCGGGTCCGAAGCGACCAGTAGTTCGATCGCGCTCGCCGCTCGAGAGCGAGTCCCCGATCGAGCCGTCCGCCTGCTCGCATCGGGGTGCTTCTCGCCGGTGATCCCCGCTCTCAGGATGGCATCAAAAGTACCATACCGCCTCGCTTCGCAGTAGCCCGTATCAGGTGATATCCGTGACCGAAAAACGCGAATACACGGGCGACTACCCCGACAAGACGCTGTATATTCCGGGCCCGACCGAGGTGCGCGAGGACGTCATCGAGGCGATGTGCGAGCCGATGTTCGGCCACCGCATGGACCGGATGACCGACCTCTATACGACCATCGTCGAGGACACCAAGGAGTTCCTCGGTACCGACAACGAGGTCGTCATCCTGACGGGATCGGGCACGGAGTTCTGGGAGGCGTCGACGCTCAACCTCGTCGACGAGAACATCCTCGTCCCGACCTGTGGTAGCTTCAGCGAGCGCCACGCCAACGTGGCCGAGCGACTGGGCAAGAACGTCGACCGCCTCGAGTACGACTGGGGCCAAGCGATCAAACCCGAGGACATCCGCGAGGAACTCGAGGCAAGCGACAAACACTACGACGTCGTCGCGACCGTGATGAACGAGTCCTCGACGGGCGTGCGCAATCCCATCGAGGAGATCGGCGACGTCGTCGCCGAGTATCCGGACACCTACTTCGTCGTCGACGCCGTCTCCTCGCTGGGCGGGGACTACGTCGACATCGACGAACACAATATCGACGTCATCTTCGCGTCGACCCAGAAGGCGTTCGCGATGCCGCCGGGGCTGGCGGTCTGTGTCGTCAGTGACGAGGCCTACGAACGCGAACTCGAGAAGGACTCCGCCTCGTGGTACGGCGGCTTCCAGCGGACGATCGACTACTACGAGCGGAAGGGCCAGACCCACTCGACGCCGGCGATCCCGATCATGCTGGCCTACCGCAAGCAGATGAAACACATGCTCTCCGAGGGCCACGACGCCCGCGACGAGCGCCACCGCGAGATGGCCGAGTACACCCGCGAGTGGGCGCGCGACCACTTCGATATGTTCCCCGAGGAGGGCTACGAGTCCCAGACGGTCAGCTGCATCGAGAACACGCGGGACATCGACGTCGCCGCGACGATCGAGGCCGTCTCCGAGGAGTACGACTTCGTCTTCTCGAACGGCTACGGCTCGCAACTCGGCGAGAAGACCTTCCGCATCGGCCACATGGGCGAACACGACCTCGAGTCGATCAAAGAACTGACCGACGCGATCGAGGACGTCGCCGGGCTGTGAGGGGGGCCATAGGGATTCACCGCGAACGAACGGTTTCGCGGCGCGTCGCGCCGCGAATAGGCGAACGGCGATAGCCGTGAGCCAGTGAGCGAGCGGGCCGACGAACGACCACCGGGAGTGAGGAGTGCTTTTGGTCCAGCTTTTGCCGAGGGCTGGCTATGCCAGCCCGCAGCGCAAAAGGTGGGTCTACGTGGGCGAACACGACCTCGAGTCGATCAAAGAACTGACCGACGCGATCGAGGACGTCGCCGGGCTCTAGAGTCGGTCGTCGCCGCGGCTACGAGAACAGTCCCCGGAGCCACTCGAAGAAGTCGGCGATCAGATCGACGACCCGCTCGAGAAGCGATCGCAGTCCGGCGACGACGCCGTCGTTCCAGGTGGTACCCTCGGTCGCGCGTTCGTCGCCGACCGCCGCCCGGGCGTTGACGAGCCCGTCTCCCTCCGCACACGTTCCGAGGACCGTCTCGGCCGTCCCGCCGAGGATCTCCCGGACTGGATCGTTCGGTCCCGGCCCGTTTTCATCGCGTCTCTCCCAGACGAGCGCCGCGACGCCGGTGACGAACGGACAGGCCATGCTCGTCCCGCTCGCCTGTGCGTACCGGTTGTCGACGGTCGTCGAGTTGATCTCCGTTCCCGGAGCCAACAGGTCGACGGCCGACCCGACGCTGCTGTAGGACGCCAGCGTCTCGTCCTCGTTCATCGCGGTGACCGCGACGACGTTCTCGTGGGTCGCCGGGTAGGTCATCGTCGCCGCGTCGCAGGAGTCGGGCCCGTCGTTGCCCTCGTTGCCGGCCGCACAGAGCAGGAGGTGTCCCGCCGAGTGTGCTTTGTCGATGGCCCGAGCCAGCGAGGAACTCTCGGACTCACCGCCGAGGCTCATCGAGATCAGTTCGATGTCGTTCGACATGCACCAGTCGATCCCGGCGACCAGTTGGCTGTAGCGGCCGGAGCCGTCGTCGTTGAGGACCTTCACCGCGTGCAGGTTCACGTCGGGGGCGACGCCGACGACGCCGCGGTCGTTGTCCAGCGCGCCGACGATCCCGGCGACGTGTGTCCCGTGGCCGTGGCGATCCTCGTAGTCCCCGGGCGGCCCATCGCCGGTGAAGTTCCGCCCGCCGGCGACCGACAGACTGCAGTGTCCCGACTGGATCCCCGTGTCGAGGATCCCCACGTCGACGCCCGCTCCGTTCGGGTCGACGCCGTCGGCACCGATGCGTTCTACCCCCCACGACGGTCGTTGGTCGGGATGGGTGGCACAGTCGGAGCCGTCAGGGGGATTCAGGAGGTCCGGCAGGGACGGCGACCAGTCCCCGGGGATTCCGGTCTCGTCGTCGTCTTCGACGAACGCTACCCGGTCGTCGCGACGCAACTCCTCTAGTCCGGCCGACGGGACCTCCGCGACCACGAACTCGAAGTTGTCGAACTCGAGGAGCGTGGTTCCGCCGACGGCATCGACGAGGTCGAACAGGTCGCTGAGTCCGTCGAGCAGCCCCGTTTCGGGGTGGACGAACACCCGCTCGGTGTCGGGTTCGAACTCCGTAGCCGACGCGGGCGTGCCGACCAGCCCGGCCACAGCGCCGGCCCCGATACCGCCGAGTACTCGCCGCCGGCTGCATTTCATGCGCGGGTCGATGCACAACGACCGAATAAGTCTTCTGTGTCGGCCGACAGTCAGTCGGAGCGATCTGTCTCGTCCTTGAGCGGTATCGGTGCCGGCGATAGTGAATAGTGTCGGAAAGCGGAACTAACCCCACTCGTATCGTCGGCGAGTGAGCGGTGCGCGGTTCGGAACGAGCGGAGCGAGTGAGAACCGCGAGAACGTGAACGGGGAGCGTAGCGACCCGTGAGCGGTTCGAAGAACCCGAACGACGCCGCTCACCGCGAGCGCCGTATGGCGCTCGCGGGCCGACGACTGACCCGTAATGAACGCAGTGAATGGAGGGGAAGGAGGAGTGTCCTCGTGAGTGAAAACGAACGAGGGCTCGGAAGACGCAAAGCGTCTTCCGGCGCTTTTCATCGAAGTTTTCCCGAGGGTGCGCCTTCGGCGCACCCGCAGAGGAAAAGTTCGGTCTACTGTATATGGCCTTCGTCGCGAAGCTGGTCGGCTTCGCTTTTCTCGTAGCGCCAGGTGATGTCGGCTTTCTCGTCCTGCCAGTCCCAGGGTTCGACGAGGACGACGTCGTCCTCACGGATCCAGATGCGTTTTTGCATCTTCCCGGGAATCCGCGCGGTGCGTTCGGTGCCGTCGGCACAGCGTACCTTGACTCGATTCGCCCCGAGCATGTTCGTGACGGTCGCGAAGACCTCGTCGTCCTCGGGCATCCGGAGGTTCTTCCGACCGCCCTCGCCGTCGTCGCTCATGGCCCCAGATTGGCGGTCGAGGGGTTTAACCCTTTACTGATTGCGTGGACGGAATCGCTAGCCGTCGCGGTTACGGCCCGATCGCTCAGCCCCCGAAACCACGCCGCTTATTTCGCTTGGCTCTGCAACCCAGCGTATGCTCCGTAATCTCGGCGCGCTCGGTCTCGCCGGTATCGTCCTCTTGCTCGCGGGAATCGGCCTCATCGCGTACGCGAACTGGATCGTCGCCGTCGGGATGGCGCTGGTCCTGGCCGGGCTCGGGCTCGTGGTCAAATCCCTGATCTCCGGCATGCTCCAGAATTTCGGCATGTTCTGACGGTCTCGAGCCCGTTCCGTCCCCTGCTGTGTTTTGGTCTCCCTTTCGTCGGTTCCGGTATGGGACCGTCGCTTCACTACTCCGACCTCGTGTTGCTCGCCATCGCGGCGAGTCTCGGGATCGGTGCCCTCGTGGAGGACGCGACACCGGTCCCGTCACCGATGGGGATCCTCGCCCTCGGCGTCGTCGCGGTTGCCTTCATCGGGCACGCGCTGTTTATCAACGGCCCGGTCGACGATACCGAGGACCTCGGCGCAGAACTCGATCTCGAGGAGGTGCCGCAGGTGCTGTCGCCGACCGAATCGGCCGACTGATCTCGATCAGACCTCGTTGTCGCCGGCCCGGTGTTCGCTGATGAGTTGGTCGACCATCGAGGCCTTGCGCTGTTTCCGTCGCTCGCGGGCCCGGTCGTGCCAGTCGTCGACGACGGCCTCGACGTCGTCCTCGCGGGCGACGGCGAGTTCGTCGACTTCCTGCATCGCCACGTCGTCGGCGGGGCCGACCGGAACCTCGGCCTCGAAGAGGATCTCGTCGGCGATCTCCGAGAGGCCGCCCTCTTTGAGGATCACACGGGGGTCGAACTCCGCCATGAGCTGGGCCGTCGAGCGACCCGCGCCGCTCGCGTCCCGGATGTAGACCACGTCGCCGCTGGCGATCCCGTACTGCTCGTCGGCCTCGCGGATCGCGCCCTTGGTGAACTTCTCGACGACCTTGACCGGGACCAGCCCCTCCTTCTCCGCGGAGACGTCGCTGAAGTTCGAGTGGTCGAGCTTCCAGAGGGCCTTCATGCGCTCGACTTTTCCCTCGAGGTCTTCGACCGTCTCCCGGGCCTCGTCGCGCTCGCGCTCCAGACGGTTCGCCTTCCGTTCCAGACGGTTCACCTCGCGGTCCTTGCGGACCTGCGTGCGTTCCTCGCGCCGAGCGAGGGAGAGTTCGGACTCGAGTTCGTCGATGCGGTCGTCGCGGTCCTCGACCCGGCCCTCGAGGGTCTCGACGTGTGACTGCAGCCGTTCGACCTGCCGCTCCAAGTCCTTGATCCGCTGTTCTTCCTCGGTGAGTTCGCGGGGCTCGTGTTCGGCGGCCTCGTCGTCCTCGCCGCCGCCGTCGTCACGCAGGTCCGTCAGGACGGCCTCGACGCTCTCCTCGCCGGCGACGACGCGGGCGGTGACCTCGCCGCGGTCGATCCCCGGCGGGAGCTTGTCGGCGATCCGGTCGAACTGATCCGCGTGGTCGTCGATGGCGTAGAGGGCGGCGGCCATCGCGTCGCGCTGGTGGTCGTCGTCGTAGGGGTGGTCGCGCGTGCGGTGCTGTTTCTCGTCGATCGGCAGATCGCTGTCGGGCGTCCAGCCGGCGGCGTCGAAGCTCCGGCGGAACTTCTCGACGGTCTCGGGTATCGGGGTCACGTCCGCGGCGACGATGACCGGCCGGCCGCGCTCGACGATCCACTCGATCACGTCGGCGGTGTCGCTGGTGCGGGAACTCCAGACGTCCAACACCTCGCCCTCGAGGGAGACGATGGCGACGGCGGTCGTCGTCCCGGGGTCGATCCCCACGACGACGTGATCGCGCCGTTTCGCGAGCGGGCGGAACTCGATGCCGTCCCGTCGTTCCCGTTCGATCTCGACGCGGACGTCGCCCGAGCGGTTGCGCGAGACGGGGATGTCCTGCGGCCGCGCTTCGACGGTGAAGACGGCGTTGGCGAAGCCGCCGTAGGCCTCCCGGACCTCGCGCTCGTAGGCGAGGTTCGCGTCCTCGAGTTCGGACTCGACCTCGCGGGCCCGCTTCTTGACCGAGCCGTGGATGCGGCGGGTGTAGCGGTCCTCGCTCCAGCCGCCGCTGCCGGTCGAGCGGCCCCGAGCGACCTTGACCTCCGTCGTGTCGGTGAAGGCGGACACCTCGTGGCCGACGTTGTGGGCGGCCAGTCGGGCCGCGGCCTCGGCCTCCTGCATGGGGTCTTTCCCGTAGGGGACGCCGTGGCGTTTCGCGACCCTCGAGAGGGGTTCGGGTTGCTCGGCACCCGTCACCTGAACGAGCATGGTGTCGGCGGGCAGCGATCCCAGGAAGTGGATGAGCTGGTCCTTGTCGGCGGCCAGCTCGTACATGTTGTCGGTCGCGACGATCGCCGGCTCCTCGTCGTCGATCAGTCGCCGGAGTTTCCGGTGGGTGACGACGTCACGGCTGACGTCGTCGCCGTCGTAGACGGCCAGTGCGTACGATGGCGCGTCGCCGCGTACGTCACCGCTCTGGATATCGACACCGAAGACGACTGCATCGAGCGCACTCGTTCGGGTACTCACAGGAGGTCGTAGGGACGAGGCGGCTATAAATCCGACGCGGGTTCGCAGTATGTCGATCGAACGTGCGCTCTCGTCGCCGACAGACGAGCGGTTTCGATCGGCCGCGAGTCGTCTCTCATACGGTTTGCTGCCCCGTTGGGGCCGCAGGGCGGTCGCGGTCCCGCCGGCGACGACGGACAGGAAACCGTCTCTACTCGCTGCCGGGATACGAAATCTCGAGGCGGTCCCCGTCGTCGGGGACGAACACGGCGTCGGAGTCGCCCGCGAAGACCTCGCGAGCTTGCTCCTCGTGATCGGCGGTGTAGCCGGCGTACCGGGAGGACAGATGCAGCAGTGCGAGCCGGTCCGCACCCGCCCGGTTCGCGATCTCGGCGGCCTGTCTCGCGGTGGCGTGGGCGGTCTCGGCCGCGCGGTCGGCGCGGTCGTCGGCGAAGGTGGCGTCGTGGATCAGGAGGTCGGGGTCGTCGGCGACCTCGATCGTCGCCTCGGTCGGGCGGGTGTCGCCGGTGTAGACGATCGACCGGCCGGGGCGGGAGTCACCGACGACCTGTTCGGGGTCGACGACGGTGCCGTCCTCGAGTTCGACCGACTCGCCCTCGTGGAGTCGTGAGAACTTCGGGCCGACGGGGACACCGAGTTCCTCGGCGCGCTCGCGGTCGAACCGGCCCTTGCGGTCGTCCTCGAGGAGCGCGTAGCCGACCGAGCGGGTGTCGTGATCGGTTCCGAACGCGCGGACCTCGTACTCGTCGGCGCGGTAGGCGACGTCGCCGTCCCCGACTTCGCTGATCCGCACGGGAAACGAGGGGCGGTTTCCGAGCGCGTTGATCAGGCCCTTGATCTGCCCGCGCGTCCCGTGGGGGGTGTGGATCGCCAGCGGCTCCTCGCGGTCGTTGAACGCCATCGTCTGGAGCAGCCCCGGGATCCCGAGGACGTGATCGCCGTGACAGTGCGTGACGAATAGCTGCGAGACGGAAAATCCCGTACCGAAGCGCATCATCTGGCGCTGTGTCCCCTCGCCGGCGTCGAACAGCAACTCCTCGCCCTCGCGGGCGACGAAGACGCTGCTCGGATTCCGGTCGGTCGTCGGGATCGCCCCGGCCGTCCCCAGAAACGTCACGCGCAGTGGCATCGCCCAAGACTCGGCGGGCCGCGACTAAACCGGCTTCGGATCGCTCGAGGGCGGCGTTCGACACCGCCGTGCGATAGTAGGCGGTGACAAACGCCGTAGCGGGGGCGCGTACCGGTCGAGTTTCGGGTCAGCGTCCGAACGGACAGCCTCCGTGAACTGTGGTAAGCGGAGACTATTCGGGGAAACCGATTCGAACCGATTCGCCGTCCTGCGAACGGACGACGCGTTTTACCACCGTCGGCCCGAATGGGGGAACGACGACCCCCAGATGAGCCCGCAACTGACGTTCGGCACGGTAAAGCGGATCGGCGCAATCCTGCTCGCGATCGCGATCGTCCTCGCCGCCGGGATCGTGGTCGGGCAGGCCCCCGCCATCTTCGGCGTCGAGGAGGACCCCGAGGCCTCGGTCACGTTCGAGGACCAGCAGGGCAACGGTACCGCGGTCACGATCCGCGAGGTCTCACTCTCCGAGGGCGGCTACGTCGTCGTCACCGACGGCGGCGACGAGCCGCTCGCGGTGTCGAACCGGCTCGAGGCCGGCACTCACGAGGACGTCACCGTCGAACGCGCCGACGACGCGACCCGCGAACTCGTCGGCCAGCTGACGGCGACGGTCCACCGGGATACCTCGGACCAGGAGGGCTACGCCTACGGCGAGACCGACGGCGAGGAGGACCAGCCCTACCTCGAGGACGGGTTCCCGGTCAGCGACACCGCGACGGTGACCACGAGCGAGGAAGACGCCCTGAGCGATTCCTTCGCCGTCGAATCGATCGACGCGCCGGCGTCGGCGACGACCAACGAGACGATCCGGGTGAACGCGACGATCCGCAACCCGACCGAGTTCCAGACCCAACAGCCCGTCGAGGTCCGCATCGACGGCGCGGTCTTCGAACGGCAGATCCTGGAACTCGAGGGTGGCGAGTCCCGAACCGTCACCTTCGAGACCGATACGAGCGGCGCGCCGCCGGGCGAGCGGACGATCGGGATCTACACCGACGCCGACGGCGCGGTCTCGACGATCGACCTCGAGTTCCACACTGAGCCGAGCGTCTCGGTCACCGATGCGAGCAACGGGAGCGTGACGGTGGCCGCCGCCACGCCTGAGGAGGGGTTCGTGGCCGTCGAAGACAACGGGTCGGTGGTCGGTACGAGTGACCAGCTCGAGCCGGGCGAACACGAGAACGTGACGATCGCTCTCTCGGACGACGCGTCGATCGATGAAGACGACGAACTGACGGCCGCCCTCTACGCGGGGAGCCCGGCCGACGCCGACGCGGCGTCGCCGATCGAGTTCGAGGGCGAGCCGGTCGAAACGACGTTCACGATCGCGGACGTGGGAGATGGCGCGGACGACGGCGGCGGAAACGAGTCCGACGGCGGGTAGCGACCCGCCCCGGCCGACGACTAACCGACCGATTCTTACCCGCCTGTCCCCTATCGGCTGGCGATGGACGCGCCGCTGTGGACCGAAACCCACGCCCCGGAGCTGGCCGAGTTGCCACAGGACGACGCCCGCGAGTACTTGGAGCGGGCCGTCGAGGAGCCGATCAACCTCCTCCTGCAGGGCCCGCCCGGGAGCGGGAAGACCGCCGCGGCGCGCGCACTGGCCCGCGAGGCCCACGCGGACCCGGACAACGACTTCGTCGAGATCAACGTCGCCGACTTCTTCGGCCGGACCAAGACCGAGATCAAGAACGACCCGCGGTTCGAACACTTCCTCGTCGGCCGGTCGTCGATGTCCAAGCGGGACATGATCAACCACGTCCTCAAGGAGTCGGCCAGCTACGCGCCCGTCTCGGGCGGCTACACCACGATCCTGCTCGACAACGCCGAGGACGTCCGCGAGGACTTCCAGCAGGCCCTGCGCCGGATCATGGAGCAACACCACCGCACGACCCAGTTCATCGTCGGGACGCGCCAGCCCACCAAGCTCATCCCGCCGATCCGCTCGCGGTGTTTCCCCGTCTCCTTCCCCTCGCCGACCAGCGAGGAGATCGTGGCCGTCCTCGAGCGGGTCGTCGAGCGCGAGGGCGTCGACTACGACGCCGACGGCCTCGAGTTCGTCGCGGGCTACGCCGACGGCAACCTCCGGCAGGCCATTCTCGCGGCGCAGACGACCGTCGAGGACGCGGGCGAACTCACGATGAGCGCGGCCTACGAGACCCTCGGCGAGGTCGGCCTCGAGGACGAGATCGAGTCGATGCTCGACGACGCCGAGGCCGGCGCGTTCACCGACGCCCGCTCGACGCTGGACGACCTGCTCGTCGACGAGGGGCTCGACGGCAACGAGGTCCTCGAGGCGATCCTCCGGATCGCGCGCAAGCGGTATCAGGGCGAGCAGCTCGCCGAGATCCACCGGCTGGCCGCCGACGTCGACTTCGAGATGCACGAGGGGACCAGCGACCGGCTCCACGTCTCGGGACTGCTGGCGGAACTGGGTCGGGACGCCTGACCGTCCCGGATACCTGTCCGATCCGTTTTACTCAGTCGACGTACGGCTTCTCGATATCGGCCGTCCCGCCGAGCCGGTCGCTGATCCACCCCGTCACGACGTCGAAGACGGTCACCAGCGGCGACAGTGCGCGCTCGACCAGCGAGACCGGTCGGGCGACCCGCATCGCCCACCCCTGGGCGTTGCCCAGTCCGTAGGACTTGGGGACGATCTCGCCGAAGACGAGGATGACCACGCTGACGGCCACCGTCGCGGCAGTGACGGCGATGCCGGTCGGCAGGTAGGTGGCGAAGACGACCGTCACGATGCTCGAGAGGGCGACGTTGACGACGTTGTTTCCGACTAAGACCGTCACCAGCAGCCGGTGTGGGTCGTCGCGCAACCCCTTGAGTACGCCCGCTCGCGGATCGTCGGTCGCCGCCCGCTCGTCGATCCACGCCATCGGCAGCGTGAAGATCGCCGTTTCCGCGCTCGAGAAGAAGGCGCTACAACACAGCAAGACGACGGTGGCACCGAGTCCGAACCAGGCCAGCGTGAGGTCGACCATGTACCCGTGTTGGAGACGACACTCAAGAAGGAGCGGGATTCTCCGGACAATATGGGTACGGTACGGGTCGTTATCCGATCGCCGTTCGAAGGGCGGGTATGCCGACGCTTCTCGAGACCCACATCCGGAACCGGTTCCGCGTTCAGCCGAACCACGCGAACAACAACGACACGCTCCACGGCGGCAACCTGATGAAGTGGCTCGACGAGGTGAGCGCGATGTCGGCGATGCGGTTCGCCGGCGAGACCTGCGTCACCGCCCGCGTGAACGAACTCGACTTCGAGCGCCCGATCCAGATCGGCGACACGGCGCTGGTCGAGGCCTACGTCTACGACGCCGGCCGGACGAGCGTCCACGTGGCCCTGCGCGCCTGGCGCGAGGAGCCCCGCAGCGGCGAGACCGAGAAGACCACCGAGTCGACGTTCACCTTCGTCGCGATCGACGAGAACGGCGAGAAGGTCCCGGTTCCCGATATCACCGTCGAGACCGAGAAGGGGGAACGGCTTCGGGATCGCGTCCACGAGCTCGGGGACTGACTCTGTCTCACTCGAGCAAGAGAATCCACGGCAATGCGTTCAGAGTTTGGAGCCGAAGGAGGAAGTAATCAGGTCGTTGTCCCTGTCGACGAGGTTCAGATTCACGGACTTGGGGCGTGACCGGGCCAAGATAGGGCGCCGTCGAAGTTCCGACGAGCGAGGTACTCCACCCCAGTTCGTTCACGAGTGTCCCGTCACAGCCAGTGCGTGCGCCCGCGAACAGCGCATTGACGGGGCCGAACTTACCATACCAGAGCGTACCGTGGTGGATGGCTCTGCGATCCCAGTTTTGTGCAACGTGTCGGCGGTGTCGGCAATGTGTGCATCTGATGTCCGGGACTAGCCGCCCACTTCTCGTGAGTTGGCTGGGGATGATCGGTGGCGTCGATCCTGTATCATTGGCCGTGTCCTTTAGGTCTCAACCAGTGTTTGTCCAACTCATTGTTAAGATAAGGTGGGAAAAAATGAAATGTGGGGGAGATGTAAAAACAATATGGTGGATACACAGAGGTTAGGCCGCGCTCTTGCAGCGGTTGCGGGTATGGGAATTGCAGCAGTAGTTGGTGTTCTATTCTTAGATTGGGACGTATCTACTGCGGTCTTGTTCGTCGTGATTGGATTCCCCGTTTTTTCACATTATTCTACTTGTTCTACGTCCCAAAAAAACCTGGTATAGATAATCGTAGTCAATAGATAGCCTAGCAGAATCCTAATTTACTGCAAGTTGTTTCTGCATTGATATAATCGTTTCCAGCCGGCATACAAGCATCTTGGCCAAATTTATCGAAGACTATACAGATGACTGATGCTAATGCGCCACAGGCCAGCGACCCGATTCCGACGGTGGCAGTTAAACAGATAGTGCCAATTGATACACCGCATCCTATTGTACAGGCGGCTTCGTACGTTCCCTTACAATCGCCACAAGAGGGATCTATATCGGGCATCCCAGGGATGTCGTCCCAGTGAGGGATATCTTCCGGCCCATCTATCTCAGGAAGTTCAGGATCGAAACTAGGCACATCCGGAATAAGTCCGGCCGCTGTAACACTCTTGTCGTGTTCACTGGTAGAAACGGAGTGTGAACCGAGATCATTGAGGTTTACACCAGCCCGTGAAACCTGAACATCATAATTACCAGTGCTGAGAACACCCGGACCGGAGGAATTAGACTCTCCTCCGTCTGCTGTCAGCCGCTCCAGAACTAATCTCTGTTCACCGGACCAGTTCTTGTAAGCCCAACTTCTCATCGACTGACTTGCTTGGATACGGCCATCTTGAACCAAAAACGCCAGATCAGCGATTGGTTGTCCGTCAGACTCAACGAGCAAGGAAACGACGTATCCAGCGTTCTTCCGCTGGTATTTGTAGACACTTGTATCGCTCTCGGCAATTCCACCGCCCCATTCATTCCGTATGTATTCTCTATATTTTGCTAGCTCATTACTCTCGAGAACTAGTTCTTTCAGTCTGTCTGCCTGCTTGTTTTCGATCTCCTCGATAAGCGGATCTGTTTCCGAACCGACTGCTCCTACAGAACTGGATCCGGTCCCGAGCGCTCCAAGGCCGATGCCTGCAGCGGCAGTATTTCGAAGAACTGATCGTCGTGAGAATGGGCTTTCACGTCTATTTCCCATGGTCCAGATTAATGTTGACGCATATAAATATAAATTTTTTATTAGGATGATATTTATGGTGGCTTCTAATTCTGTTCAATTATATATGGGTTGGTTCTGGCCGAATTCAGCTCGGGTCTCAGTACGACACCGATTCGAATCACTCCATTTTCGAGCCCGACCAGATTCAGAAATCACAACGATACCGGGAACACGCCGAGCGGTTCAGGTTACTGAAATAGCCTAGCCGCTGTGGTTCAGCCGTTTCGGCCTCCGACGGACTCGAGGAATCGATCAAGACGGGCGCCGCTCGAGGATCAGCACGTACCGCGTCAGCGACCGATGGACGCGGCGCTCGAAGGCCGACTCGAGTTCCCATCCCGCGGCCCGCGCCTCGTCGGCCCACGAGCGGTCGGCGATCATGACGGCCCGCGGCGCGACCCGGTGGGCCTCCGCGAGCGCGCCCGCGACGAGGTCCTCGAGCCGGTGGGTGTCGATCTTCGACTGGCGGCCGTAGGGCGCGTCGAAGACGACGCCGTCGACCGCGTCGTCGGCCAGCGGCAGCCGGGTCCCGTCGCTGCGGGCGACGTGCCAGTCCCCGCGGGCGACGCCGGTCGGCGACGGGCGCTCGGGTTCGAGAAAGTGGGTCAGGTTCTCCCGCGCGCCCCGGACCATCTTCGCCTGTGCGTCGGTACCGATCACGTCCGCGCCGACGAGGCCGGCCTCGACGAGGCCGCCACCGGTCCCACACATCGGGTCGAGGATCGTCGCTCCCGCTCGAGCGCCCGCGACGTTTGCGACCGCCCGCGCGAGCAGGGGGTCCATGCTGCCGGGCTGGAAGAACGGTTTGTCCGTCGGTGCGCGCGTGCCGAAATCGCGGACGCTCTCGGCCGCGAGCCAGCCAAGCGCACAGACCGAGGCCGGGTCGCCGTCGGTTCCGGCCCCGACACTCGTCTCGTCGCCGGCCGACTCGAGGACGTCACCGCTGCCCGCGAGCGCCCCCTCCGAAAAGCCGACCCGCAGGCAGTGATCGGGGTCCTCGAGGTCGACCGAAAACCCCCGGTCGACCAACACCGCGCCCAGCTCGCGTTCGGCCCGTTCGGTACTCACGCCCGTCGAGCCGTGGACGTCCGTCGCGCGCACGGCGACCGACCCCTCGCGGTCGATCGCGGCGGCCTCGAGGATCGCGCGGGCGCTCGCGAGGTCGGCGTCGCCCCGCCCGACCAGTTCGCTCGCGCGGTGGGTGTAGGCGAGGCCGCGGACCCGCTCGGGGACGACCGCGTCGGCGACGGCCAGCCCGGGCGCGATCCTTTCGACGCCGACCGCGGCGCTTTCGGCCTCTCGGGCCGCGAAGGCGTCGTCCTCGCCGCCCAATTCGAGCAGATACACGCCCGATGGTCGCGGCGGCGCGGCCATGAGCCTACCGCTTTCCGCGAACCGTATACTGTGATCGAATACCACGGCCTGAAACCGCAAGCAGCCCGGAATCGGCGTCTCGGCCGCTTCGGCACGGAGGGTATATACCGGATATATCAGGTGGCGGTACCAACCTTTATAAACCTTAAATACGTCTTTTTAAGCGACTAATGACGGATCCGAAGGACACCATCAACATCGAAAACGTGGTGGCGTCGACCGGCATCGGACAGGAACTCGACCTCCAGAGCGTCGCGATGGACCTCGAGGGGGCCGACTACGATCCCGAGCAGTTCCCCGGTCTCGTCTACCGCACCCAGAATCCCAAGTCCGCCGCGCTGATCTTCCGGTCGGGGAAGATCGTCTGTACCGGCGCAAAAAGCACCGACGACGTTCACGAGAGTCTTCGAATCGTCTTCGACAAGCTCCGTGAACTCCAGATCCAGGTCAACGAGGACCCCGAGATCGTCGTCCAGAACATCGTCACCAGCGCCGACCTCGGTCGGAACCTCAACCTGAACGCGATCGCGATCGGGCTGGGGCTGGAGAACATCGAGTACGAGCCCGAGCAGTTCCCCGGGCTCGTCTATCGACTCGACGACCCCGAGGTCGTCGCCCTCCTGTTCGGCTCGGGCAAGCTCGTCATCACCGGCGGCAAGAAGCCCGAAGACGCCGAACACGCCGTCGACAAGATCGTCTCCCGGCTCGAGGACCTCGGCCTGCTCGAGTAACGGCGTCCGTTTTCGTGCCGCGTCACCCGCGGCCGACGCTACCACCTCTTCAGTCGCGGACACGCCGGTTGATGCCGGCGCATCCGACGGCACTGTTTCCTTCCTCTCGTGTGGACTGTTGTCCGTCGTTTTCGGCACAACCGCGATCGTCCTGCGGTCGCGCCGTGAAATCGGTCCAACGGTTCCAGCAACAGCGGATCCAGCAGTGACTCACCGCGAGCAGCGATGGCGGTATCGTCCACCGGTAATCCCGATTTACTCGCCTTCAGTGTCGTCCGTTCCGTTCGGCCCGCATCGCTCGGTTCGATAGTCGCCTGTTCAATCGTCTCTTTCACCGAATTATCGACTGTTCAATTCCCGCCCAGCGTGTCCCACTCGCCTGAATCGAGTCGGACTCGTCGAAACGACCGCTCGCGTTTATCCGGGTCTCCGTCCCTGACTCTCACGTGCCCATGACGATCCACCCAGACCGCTCGACGGTCGTTTCGGACCGGTCGCGGCTCGGCAACGACGGCGGGATCGGTCGCCGACCGCCCTCGCGGGAGACGATCCGTCAGGCCGTCGACAGCGACCGGCGGCGCGAGGTCATCCGCTGTGTCCTCGTCGCCGACGGCCCCGTCCCATTGCGGACGCTGGTCGGCCGACTCGCAGACGCCGAACACGATCCGACCGTCGGGACGACGATCCACCGACTGCGCCAGCGGATCCACACCTCGCTGTGTCGAACCCACCTGCCGCTGCTAGAGGATCACGATATCGTCACCTGGGACCGCACCCGGAGCCTCGTCGGCCCGGCCGCCAACTGCGGAGCGTTCGAATCCGTCCTCGAGATCGACTCGCTCGAGCGGCCGATCTCCGCTCGCTTGGAGTAAGGAGTACCGCCCGCGGCTACTCGACGAGTCGCTCGATCTCCGTGACCAGAATATCGCTTGCGCCGGCCTCCTTGACCGCCGTGATCGTCTCGAAGACGTCGCTCTCGTCGACGACCGCGTGGACGGCCACCTTCTCGCCGTCCGCGTCGTCGGCGATGTCCATGACCGTCGGCCCGCCCAGTCCCGGAATGACGTCACGGACCGCCTCGAGTCGGTCCTGCGGGACGTTCATCATCAGGTAGCGTTTGCCTTCGGCCTGCTTGACGGAGCCCAGGGCGGTCCGGACCTCATCGACTTTCGGGTCGTCGAGGACGTCCTCGCGACCGAACAGCCGGACCGAACTGGCAAGGACCTCCTCGACGACCGCCAGCCGGTTCATCTTCAGCGTGGTCCCGGTACTCGTGATGTCGACGATGGCGTCGGCCATCTCGACGTGGGGGGTGAGTTCGGTCGCGCCCGACACCTCGACGATGTCGGGGTCGATGCCGGTTTCGGCGAAGAAGTCCGCCGTGATGTTCGGGAACTCGGTCGCGACCGTCTTGCCCGCCAGATCATCGACACCATCGATACCGCCGTCCTCGGGTGCCGCGAGGACGAGTCGGCAGCGCCCGAACTCGAGATCCAGTAGCTCCGAGACGTTGTCAACGCGTGCTTCCTGCACTTGGTCGAAGCCCGTAATGCCCAGATCGGCCGCGCCGTCGGCGACGTACTCCGGGATGTCCGCGGCGCGGGCGAACAGCACCGTCACGTCGGGGTCGACGGTGTCCGCGTAGAGCTTTCGGTCCGCTCCGTTCTCGAGGTGCAGCCCCGCCCGCTCTAAGAGATCGATCGTCGGCTCGTGCAGGCGGCCCTTGTTGGGAACGGCGATTCGCATATGCACGTCCTTGGACGGCGGCGGGGAACTGTCTTTTCATCCGAGCGGTCGGCTCGAGGGACCGCGATTCGTGCGTCAGGTAAACGGGCCCATTGAGGGGTACCCTGGCTGCGCGGTATCGGGTCCGATGACGTGGGGGCCGCGCTGGGACGACTTCCCGGCACGGGCTCGGTCGAAACGCTCGAGGAGTAGATCGGCACGGTCCGTCACGATCCCTGCAGCCGTCGATACCCCTCGTAGAGTGCGGGCAGCCCCAGGGGAAGCGACAGCGTTCCGAACCCGACGATGGCGATCGGTGCGAGCCCATGACGTCGAATCGCAAGCGCCGCCGCTCCGAGCCCGAGCAGCGCCACGGCGTAGGCGGCGTTGCTCCAGAGCGGGTCGTAGGACGAACAGTACAGCCAACAGACCAGCGTGTACGACGGCGCGTTCCACGTCGCGGGCTCGAGTTTCGGCCAAAAGAACCGACAGTAGGTCGTCAGGCTGAGCATCGAAAGCGCCGGGAGGCCGACGAGCCACAGCTCGGCCCCGCGTCGGACCCGCGATCCCCACCGCCGGTAGCCGGCCAGAAACAGCGACGGGAAACAACCGACCCACAGCCAGATCCCGACCGTGTAGCTGATCGGCCAGTGTTCGATGCGGGGCTGTTCGATCGGGAGCCGGAGCGACGGCGGCAGCGTCAGCCACGGAAACGACGGGTCGGGGACCGGGTTCGTCACGAGCGCCGCAAGACAGAGCCCCGTCCCGACGACGAGCCCGACGAGTCCGACCGTCGTATACTGCTCGAGCCACCGGGAGACCGCGTGCCGATCGGGGCCGACGACCGCCGTGCTAGTGTCGGGCATCGGTCTCCGTTTACTCGTCCCGCTCGAGCGCGTCTCGGCGCTGTTCGTACTCCTCGTCGCTCAGGTCGCCCCGAGCGTACGCCAGCCGCAGTTCCTCGAGCGCGCGGTCGGTGTCGTCTCCGCCGGCGATCGCCCGGTAGACGAGGTAGCCGCCGCCGACGACGGCGGCGACGAACAGGAGCTGCATCAGGACGGCGACGAGCGGCAGCCAGCCGGGTGTCGTTCCGCCGTCCCACATCCCGTGGCCCCACATGCCGCCCATCATGGGGCCGAATCCCATCATTCCAACCCCCATGAACGCCATTGGCAGTACCACGAGGGCACCGATGGCGATGAGGACGATCGTGGCGAGTCGCGTGTCGCGTGTGTCGGTTGCCATGAGATCTCACCGGCGACGGAACGGTCCGTCTCCGGCTAGGGATACGGGGTTGTGACTCAATGCGGTTCTCCTTTGGAATGCAATGTCTGAAAATGCCCTCACTTCGACTTTCACAGTTCTATCGTCGGCCACTGACGCGATCGAACCGTGATCCCTCGCTGTCACAGTGAGGCGGTTCCCGCCCCATCGGGAGTTCGACGCGAGACGGCCACGAGGAGACGGTGCTTGTAACCCGGAGATCACCGTGTAGTCTTCCTGAACCGGTTTCTGGTGCTTCTGGGCGGTCGGTCCGTACCACTACGGCGTGTGGTTCGCCGACCGCTTTCGACCCCGTCGTTCCGGACGGGCGATGACATCGGTTTCCCAAGGGAAATCGCAATAGTCGATTCCCACGACCTCCTACACATGGACGTATCACTCGTCGAGGGAGTCCTCGAGTCGCTCCGGATCGGCGTCGGATTCCTCTGGACGGCGGCGTGGGCGATCATCATGGGACTGACGATCACTAGCCTCGTGCAGGTCTACGTCTCGAAGGAGCGGATGGCGGGCGTTCTCGGGGAGAGCGACCTCTCGAGTCTCGCGACGGCGACGGTGTTCGGCGCGGCCAGCAGCGGCTGTAGTTTCGGTGCCGTCGCCATCGGGAAGGGGCTGTTCGCGAAGGGCGCACACGCGGTGAACGTCCTCGCGTTCATGTTCGCTTCGACGAACCTCATCGTCGAACTCGGCCTGATGATCCTGCTCCTGCTCGGCTGGGAGTTCCTCGTCGCGGAACTGCTCGGCGGTCTCGTCCTCATCGCGGTCATGGCAGTCATCGTCCGGCTGACGCTCCCGGAGCCGCTGTTCGACGAGGTCCGTGCGGAACTCGAGCGCGAGGACCGCGAGAGCGGCGGAATGACGGATCCGACCTGCGGCATGGAGGGGTCGGACGAACACGCCATCGTGACCGACGGCGGTGAGACGCTCCGATTCTGCTCCGAGGGCTGTCTCGAGACCTATCGGCAACAGACCGCCAGCAACGGCGCGTGGACCGACGAACTCCGGTCGTGGGGCGGCTGGTACAAGATCGCGAACCAGTACCGGAAGGAGTGGTCGATGCTCTGGACGGACGTCGTCGCGGGGTTTCTCGTCTCGGGCTTCGTCATCGTGTTCGTCCCCCAGTCGGTCTGGAACGCGCTGTTTCTCGAGGGTGACGGCCTGCTCGTGACCGCCGAGAACGCAGTGATGGGCGTCGTGATCGCCGTCATCAGCTTCGTCGGGAGCATGGGCAACGTCCCGTTCGCGGTCGCCCTCTGGGGTGGCGGGATCAGCTTCGCCGGCGTCATCGCGTTCGTCTACGCCGATCTCATTACGGTTCCGGTGTTGAACGTCTACCGGAAGTACTACGGCTGGGCGGTCATGCTGTACATCCTCGGCGTCTTCTTCGTGACGATGGCGTTTACCGGCTTTCTCATGGAACTGCTGTTCGACGCGCTCGGCATCGTCCCGAACTTGGCCGGCGGCGAGACGGCGACCGAGCAGCGGTACTTCGAACTGAACTATACCTTCTATCTCAACCTCGTCGCCTTCGCCGTCTCCGGGTTCCTCCTGTTCGTGTACCGTCGCGGGCTCGGTGCCCCCGGGAAGTACCGCGACCCGGTCTGTGGGATGCGAACCGACGACGACGGCCCGAGCGCGACACACGACGGCGAGACCTACTACTTCTGTTCGACCACCTGCAAGCGGGCGTTCGAGGACGCGCCGGCCGACTTCGCGGCGCACCCGCCGCGGGTGTCGGACGACGGGTCGTCGCACGACCACCACTGACGCCGCCGTCAGTCGTTGAAAAAACGGGTTAGGCCGACGCGTCGTAGCCGGCCTCGTCGACCGCGCTGACGAGCGCTTGCGGGTCCGCATCTCCCTCGACGGTGGCCTGTTGGGTCTCCCGGTCGACGGCTACCGATTCGACGCCGTCGACGCCCTCGAGCGCCTCTTCGACGGTCTGTTCGCAGTGTTCACAGGACATGCCTTCGACGGTGATGGTCCGACTCATACGCGGGTGTAGGGACGCCGGCTCTTTGTACGTTATCGCTTTCGAGACGAGGGACGGACAACTCTCGAGTTCGGATTCCAAAGCGAGAGTCGACACGAACTTTGCGCTCGAGTCCCAACGGGCGGTATGCGCGACCTCGACGAGACCGACATGAAAATCCTGCGACTGCTGGGCGAGAACGCCCGGCGGCCGTTCAGCGAGATCGCCGACGAAGTCGACCTCTCCGGGCCCGCCGTCTCCGACCGCGTCGACCGCCTCGAGGAGGCCGGGATTATCAACCGGTTTACGATCGACGTAGACCAGTCACAGCTCCGGGCGGGGGTGCCGGTGTTCGTGCAGGTCACGGCCCCGCCGGGCACAGTCGAGGACTGCCGAACGGCGGCCGCCGAGGCCGACGCCGTCGAACACGTGTTCGTCACCGCCGACGGCGGGGTCTGGTTCTACGCCCGCGCACAGGTCCAGCGGGTCCGCGAGTGGCTCGAGGGACTGCTCCCCGACGCTGCGGGCATCGCCTACGACGTGACGCTGATGGACGACGCCGAGTGGACGCCGTCGCTCGATGGGACGCAGTTCGCCTTGACCTGCGCGGAGTGTGGCAACACCGTCGACAGCGAAGGGGAATCGAGCCGGATCGACGGCGACGTCTATCACTTCTGCTGTTCGTCCTGTCAGGGTCGGTTCGAGGACCGCTACGACCGGCTCGAGGAGGGTGCCTGACTTTCGACTCGAAAGTAAACACCTCGATATCCTTTGGATTCTGGTCAGTAAAGGGGGTAAGACGGGATCCCCTACTAGCTGGTAATGAGTACTGAGACCACACACTTGGACATCCGGGGCATGAGCTGTGCGAACTGCTCACAGACTATCAGTGACGCCCTGGAATCCCGTGACGGCGTGGCGCAAGCGACCGTCAACTTCGCGACCGACGACGGCACCGTCGAATACGATTCCGAGACGATCACGCTGGCCGAGATCTACGAGACGATCGACGAGGCCGGCTACGAGGCCGACCGTGCGAGCCGCTCGATCGGGATCACCGACATGAGCTGTGCGAACTGCGCTGAGACCAACGAGACGGCTCTCGAGTCCGTGCCCGGCGTCATCGACGCGGAGGTCAACTATGCGACCGACGAGGCGACCGTCACGTACAACCCGGCCGATGTCTCGCTCGAGGCCCTCTACGAGGCCGTCGAGGACGCCGGCTACACGCCCGTTCGAGACGGGGACGGGGGCGACGAAGCGTCCGATCAGGACCGCCGTGACGCGGCCCGTCAGGCGGAGATCCGCAAACAGCTCCGGCTGACCCTCTTCGGTGCAGTGCTTTCCGCCCCGTTCCTGTTCTTCCTCGCCGACAAGTTCCTGCTCGGCGGGACCTACGTCCCGGAGACGGTCTTCGGGGTCTCCTTCGGCTGGGTCGAGTTCCTGCTCGCGACGCCGGTCTACGTCCTGCTGGGGCGGGAGTTCCTCGTCAATTCCTACACGGCGCTGGTACGCAACCGGACCGCCAACATGGACGTCCTGATCGCGCTCGGCTCCTCGACGGCGTACGTCTACAGCCTCGTCGTCCTGCTTGACCTGCTCGCGGGCAATCTCTACTTCGACACCGCCGCGATGATCCTCGTGTTCATCACGCTGGGCAACTACCTCGAGGCCCGTTCGAAGGGCCAGGCCGGCGAGGCCCTGCGGAAACTCCTCGAGATGGAAGCCGAGACGGCCACGCTGGTCGACGAGGAAGGCACCGAGGAGGAGGTCCCGCTCGAGGACGTCGCGGTCGGCGACCGGATGAAGGTCCGGCCCGGCGAGAAGGTGCCGACCGACGGCGTCGTCGTGGACGGGCAGTCGGCGGTCGACGAGTCGATGGTCACCGGCGAGTCCGTCCCGGTCGAAAAGGGCGAGGGCGACGAGGTAATCGGCTCGACGATCAACGAGAACGGCGTGTTAGTCGTCGAGGCGACCAAGGTCGGCTCGGACACGGCCCTCCAGGGGATCGTCCAGACGGTCAAGGAGGCCCAATCCCGGCAGCCGGAGATCCAGAACCTCGCGGACCGGATCTCGGCGTACTTCGTCCCCGCGGTCATCCTCAACGCGATCTTCTGGGGGCTGGTCTGGTTCCTGTTCCCGACGGCGCTCGCCGGCGTCGTCGACGCCGTGCCGGTGCTGGGCCTGGTCGGCGGCGGCCCCGCGGCCCTCTCGACGTTCGAGTTCGCGATCGTCGTCTTCGCCTCCGCGGTGCTGATCGCCTGTCCCTGCGCGCTCGGGCTGGCGACCCCCGCCGCGACGATGGTCGGCTCCACGTTGGGTGCCCAAAACGGCGTCCTGTTCAAGGGTGGTGACATCCTGGAGCGCGCGCGAGACATCGACACCGTCGTCTTCGACAAGACCGGGACGCTGACCACCGGCGAGATGACGCTGACCGACGTGGTCGCACTCGAGGGTGAGGCGACTGCAGCGGACGGCGGCGAGACGGCGACCGACGGTGGGGCGGTAGTGACCCGCGACTCGCTCGACGAGGACGCCGTCCTCCGTCTGGCCGCCAGCGCCGAGCGCAACAGCGAACACCCGCTCGCGCAGGCCATCGTCGAGGGCGCTGAAGAGCGGGGCCTCGAGCTAGCCGACCCCGAGGAGTTCGAGAACGTCCCCGGACAGGGCGTCCGGACGACCGTCGAGGGCCGCGAGGTGCTGGTCGGCAACCGGCGGCTACTCGAGGGCGAGGGCGTCGATCCCGCGCCTGCCGCCGAGGAGATGGAGCGGTTAGAGCGCGAGGGCAAGACGGCGATGCTGGTCGCGGTCGACGGCGCGGTCGCGGGCGTGGTCGCGGACGCCGACACCGTCAAGGACAGTGCCGCGGACGCGGTCGCGGCCCTGCGCGAGCGCGGCCTCGACGTCATGCTGATTACCGGCGACAACGAGCGGACGGCCCGGGCCGTCGCCGAGCGCGTGGGGATCGACCCCGACAACGTCCGCGCGGGGGTCCTCCCCGAGGACAAGGCCGACGCCCTCGAGGACATCCAGTCGACGGGTCGTAAGGCGATGATGGTCGGCGACGGGGTCAACGACGCGCCCGCGCTGGCGGTCGCCCACGTCGGCTGTGCCATCGGCTCCGGGACGGACGTGGCCATCGAGGCCGCCGATGTGACCCTGATGCGCGACGACCCGCTCGACGTGGTGAAGGCGATCCGGATCTCCGAGGCCACGCTGGCGAAGATCAAGCAAAACCTCGTCTGGGCGCTGGGGTACAACACCGCGATGATCCCGCTTGCCTCGCTCGGACTGCTCCAGCCTGTCCTCGCGGCCGGCGCGATGGCGCTGTCGTCGGTGTCGGTCCTCTCGAACAGCCTGCTGTTCCGCCGGT
Organism: Natrinema thermotolerans; assembly: GCF_031165565.1. Lineage (NCBI taxonomy): Archaea > Methanobacteriati > Methanobacteriota > Halobacteria > Halobacteriales > Natrialbaceae > Natrinema > Natrinema thermotolerans. The sequence goes on from NZ_CP101873.1 coordinate 2,105,898, forward strand.
ACACGCCGGACCGGGACTACGAACTGCTCGGCCGACTCCGGCGCTGATCGGCGCTCGAGCGGCCGTCGATCCGGTTTAGAAGAGTCCACCGCGTCGCGTCGAACGTACGCGCTCGAGGAGTCAGTACGGTACGGTCGACCGATCAGTCGTCGGCGTTCGCTTCGGGCGCACCGTTTCCGTTCCCGCCGTTTCCACCGCCGTTGCCGCGTTTCTCCTCGTCTTCTTTCTTGTCGTCCTTGTCGATATCACGGATCTCGACGTCGTCGCCGGTGCCGCTCTGGCTGATCACCGGCTTGAGGATGTACTTCCCGCTCCCGCCCGCTTTGTGGGGCGCGATGTCGTAGACGAAGTCGACCGGTTCGTTGTTTCCGATGGTGAATTTCTTGTTCAGCTGGAGCTTGCTGCTCGGGAGTTTCACTCGTGTCGTACTCCCGTCTGTCAGGACGCCCTCGGTGTCGCTGACGTAGATGAAGACCTTCTCGTAGTCGCCGGCGGGGAGTTCGAACTCGTCGATCATGGACGCGTTCGCACCCTTCAGTTCGGTGAGATCGACCGTCCGCTCGTCGACGTCGTACTCGACCCAGTCGTCGCCGCCGTCTTTTTCGTCACCATCGCCCTCCTCCTCTTTTTGGTCACCGTCTTTCTCGCTGTCGCCTTCCTCCTCTTTTTCGTCGCCGTCTTTCTCGCTGTCGCCTTCCTCCTCTTTTTCGTCGCCGTCTTTCTCGTCGTCCTCTCCGTCCCCGTCGTCTTCCGTCTGCTCCTCCCAGTCGGCGTCAGTCTCGTTGGCCGCGCCGTCGTCGGTTTCGTTCGCCGTCCCGTCGTCGGTTTCGCCCTCTTCGTCGTCCGTCTCGTTCCCGTCGTCCGTTTCGTCGCCGCTTTCGTTTCCGTCGTCCGCGTCGGACGACCCGCCGGCCTTCTTGAAGCCGACCTTCGTGATCGTCACGTTGAGGTGTTCGAAGTCGTCGATCACGTTCGGTTCGTCGCTGACATAGAAGGCGGCCGTTCCCATGCCGCCGTCGCTCGAGTCGTCCACGCTCGAGGGATCGTCGCCCGCCGAGTCGGTCGCCGGTTGTCCGCCCATGCCGCCGGCACAGCCGGCGACGGCCACGAGGGCCGCGACGACTACCAGTTGGATCGTGCGTCTGTCCATAGCCACTGACAGTCAGTGTGCCTGTAAAAAGGGGCGCGACGATTGGCTCCGTTCAGGACCGTTCATCCGGGCTGAACTGGCCGAAACCGTCGGGTCGCGTCCTAGGGCGCCCCCGTCCCCCCGAGCCGCTCGGCGAACAGCGCCTCGAGCAGGGCGGGCGTGACGAAGGCCTCGACGAACGCGGCGACGACCAGCAGGAGCCAGCCGGCGAGGACGAGGAGGCCGGTCCGGTAGAGGTACCGCTTCGTGAGGATCGCATCGCGGCTGCCCCGAAGCCGTTGTCCGACCCGGTATAGCAGCCGGAAGCCGACGCCGGCGGCGATAAACAGGGCGGGCAGTTCGAAGATCCCGTGGGGGAGCAGGCCGACGAGGATGAAGCCCGGCCCCACGTCGGCGGCGATGGCGGCACCGACGTTGCCGACGATGATCCCGTTAAACACCATCGCCCACGCGGTCAGGAGCCCCAGCGATAGCGCGCCGACGATCGAGAGCAGGAACGCCCGGCTGTTGTTCACGAGCAGGAACCGCGCCAGTTCGAGCCCGGAGAAGTCGGCGATCTCCTCGGGGAAGAGACCCTCGCCGAGCAGGTCGGCGATGATCTCGAGGAGGTTGTGGCCGGCCGCCAGCAGGAGGACGCCGACGACGACGCCGATAGCGAACAGGCCGGCCGCGAAGCCGACGAACCGACTGTGTTCGTCCCAGGCGTCGGCCAGTGCCGCTCTCGGCGGGTAGCCGGCGACGAACGCGCTGACTCCGTTCCGTCGGGGTGGGTCGTCCATACCGGATGTTCCGTCACCGAACTGTTAAACCCGCCGACTGGTCCGGTCGGGCTCGAGCCGTCGATCCTCGCCGAAACCGAACTCGGTACGCCAGATCGACAGTATAAGGCCACCCGGCGAGAACCCTCGAGCAATGACGACGCTTGCGATTACCGGCGGGCGGGTCCTCCGACCCGATCTGACGGTGACGACCGCGGACGTACTGATCGATGGGGATGCCGGCGAGGTTCTCGAGGTCGGTCCCGACCTCGGCGGCGCGGCCGACGAGACCCTCGACGCCGACGGATCGCTAGTCACCCCGGGGTTCGTCAACGGCCACTGCCACGTCGCGATGACGCTGCTGCGGGGGTACGCCGACGACAAACCGCTGGATGCCTGGCTCCAAGAGGACATCTGGCCGGCCGAGGCCGAACTGAACGCCGAGACCGTCCGCGCGGGGACCGAACTCGGCGTTCTCGAGATGATCAAATCCGGCGTCACCGCCTTCGCGGACATGTACTTCTTCGTACCGACGATCGCCGAGACGGTCGCCGACGCCGGCCTGCGGGCCCGACTCGGCCACGGCGTGATCTCGGTGGGCAAGGACGACGAGGCGGCCCGCGAGGACGCCCGCGAGGGACTCGCGGTCGCCGAGGAGGTCGACGGACTGGCCGGCGGCCGGATCTCGTCGGCCTTTATGCCCCACTCGCTGACGACCGTCGACAGCGAGTACCTGTCGGAGTTCGTGCCACAGGCCCGCGACCTCGACGTTCCGATCCACTACCACGCCAACGAGACCGCCGAGGAGGTCGCGCCGATCGTCGACGAACACGGCGAGCGTCCCCTCGAGTACGCCGCGGAACGGGGGATGCTCGAGTCCGAGGACTTCATCGCCCACGGCGTCCACGTCGACGACCGGGAGATCGAACTGCTGGCCGAGGCCGGGACCGGCGTGATCCACTGTCCGGCCTCGAACATGAAACTCGCCAGCGGGATGGCACCCGTCCAGCGGCTGCGCGAGGCCGGCGTCACCGTCGGGCTCGGCACCGACGGCGCGGCCTCGAACAACGACCTCTCGATGCTCGACGAGGCCCGCGACGCGGCCATGCTGGGCAAGCTCGCGGCCGACGACGCGAGCGCGGTGCCCGCCGAGGCGGTCGTCGAGATGGCGACGCACGGCAGCGCCGACGCGATCGGCCTCGAGTCGGGCCGGCTCGAGGCGGGCGCGCCGGCCGACCTCGCGGTGATCGACCTCGAGACGCCGCATCTGACGCCGCGTCACGACCTCGTGAGCCACCTCGCGTACGCGGCCGCAGCGGCCGACGTGCGCCACACCGTCTGTGACGGCCGGGTACTCATGCGCGACCACGAGGTCCTGACCCTCGACGAGGCGGCGGTCCGGGACCGAGCGCTCGAGTCCGCCGAGTCGTTGGTGGCTCGCGCCAGCGAGTGAACCAGTGAGACACCCCACCGACTCACTCGAGATAAACGCTCAAAACGCTCCATAAACGCTTAAACCTCGTTTGAATCCGTTTTAACACGAAGCAAACGCCGAGAACTGCCGGCGGGGTTTATCTAATAAACCGGGAAAGTCAGGAGCGGATGAAGAACAAACTGCTCACGATGACGCTGGTCGCCGTTATGGTCACGTCCGTGTTCGCCTCGGCGGGCGCGGCCGCGGCCACCGTCGACGGTGACCTCGACGTGTCCGTCGACGACGGCGAGGACGTCGTCGTCGGCGTCACGGCAAACGACACTGCGGTCGCGAACGCGACCGTCGACGTATCGACAACTGACGAGAACGCGACCTACGAGGGGACCGGGACGTACACGACGGACAACGACGGGACGGTCGAACTTCCCGACCCCGTCGAAAACGTCACCGTCTCGGTGACCGCGACGGCCGACAATCGGACGGCCTCGACCACGGCGACGCTGACCGCAGCGAGCAACGAGACGCTGGACGGCAACGAGACCGTGGATGGGAACGAGACCGACAACGAGTCGGCCAACGAGACGAGCTTCGGTTCGCTCGTCTCCGATTTCGTTGAGACCCAGCAAAACGAGTCCAACGAGTCGACCGGTATCGCCGTCGCGAACTTCGTCGTCGCCAACAACCCCGGCAACGCGCCGAGCCACGCCGGTCCGCCGAGCCACGCCGGCCCGCCGGACGCGGATGACGACGACGAGGACGACGAGGATGAAGACGATGACGACGAACGCGGTCCGCCGGAACACGCCGGCCCGCCGACTGACGGCGACGACGAGGACGAAGGCGACGACGAGCAGGTCGACGACGATGACGACGAACACGGTCCGCCGGAACACGCCGGTCCGCCGGCTGACGGCGACGACGAGGAGGACACCGACGACACTGACGAAGACGACACCGACGACGAGGAGGACACCGACGACACTGACGAAGACGACACCGACGACGAGGAGGACGCCGACGACACCGACGATTCGGACGCTGACACTCCCGACAGCGAGCAGTAATCCCCCTCGAAATCGATACCAGACACCGGGGATGACCGAGCGGATCGGCGTCGCCGGTGGCGGAACCCGATCGCGGCCGTCTCCGGATCGCCGCGATCGTGCGGGCACGTAGTGCGGCCGATCCACCCACCACTTTCGTTACGCCTTTTTCACAGTCGCCGAGTCGGTACGCGGCCGCCTCGAGTCCCGGAAACCGTTCGGAGCCGAACCGGGTTCGGTAGCGTTTTGGCCACGGTCCCACTCTGTCGAGCCATGACCGACACCGAGTATCCCCCGATCAGCGAGCAACTCGACGACCTCGAGTCCGCTCGCGAGGAGGGCCGTCGGAAGATGGACTGGGCCGCCCAACACATGCCGATCTGCGAGTCCGTCCGCGAGGAGTTCGTCGCCGACCAGCCCTTCGCGGGCGAGCGTATCGGGATGGCGATGCACGTCGAGGCCAAGACGGCGATCCTCGTCGAGACGCTCGCGGAGGGCGGCGCGGAGGTCGCCGTCACGGGCTGTAATCCGCTCTCGACCCACGACGACGTCTCGGCGGCGCTCGACACCCACGAGAACATCACCAGCTATGCCAAACGCGGCGTCGACGACGACGAGTATTACGCCGCGATCGAGGCCGTCATCGCCCACGAGCCGACGATCACGGTCGACGACGGGATGGACCTCGTGGCCGCGATCCACGAGGACTACCCCGAACTGATCGACGGCATCGTCGGCGGCGCGGAGGAGACGACCACCGGCGTCCACCGCCTGCGCGCGATGGACGACGACGGGGCCCTGGAGTACCCCGTCTTCGCCGTCAACGACACGCCGATGAAACGACTCTTCGACAACGTTCACGGCACCGGCGAGTCCTCGCTGGCCTCGATCGCCATGACCACGAACCTCTCGTGGGCCGGCAAGAACGTCGTCGTCGCCGGCTACGGCTACTGCGGGAAAGGCGTCGCACAGAAGGCCGCGGGCCAGAACGCCAACGTCATCGTCACCGAGGTCGAGCCCCGGCGCGCGCTCGAGGCCCACATGGAGGGCTACGAGGTCATGCCGATGGCCGAAGCGGCCGAAGTCGGCGACGTCTTCCTGACGACGACGGGTAACCGCGACGTCATCGTCGAGGACCACTTCGAGAAAATGCAGGACGGCGTCTTGCTCGCGAACGCGGGCCACTTCGACATCGAAATCGACCTCGAGGCCTTGGACGATCTCGCGGTCGAGCGCTACGAGGCTCGCGACGGCGTCGAGGCCTACGAGATGGACGACGGCCGCAAACTGAACGTCATCGCCGAGGGACGACTCGTGAACCTCGCCGCGCCCGTCTCGCTGGGCCATCCCGTCGAGGTCATGGACCAGTCGTTCGGGATTCAGGCCGTCTGTGTCCGAGAAATGCTCGAAAACGGTGACGCATACGACGCTGGGGTCCACGACGTCCCCGACGAACTCGACAAGGAGATCGCCGAGATCAAACTCGAGGCCGAGGGCGTCGACTTCGACTCGCTGACCGACACCCAACACGAGTATATGGACAGCTGGGACCACGGGACATAGCGGTCAGCGCTCCGGTCCGTCGTCGCCACTCTCGACCACGAACACCAGACTCCCGTCCGCGAGCCCGCCCAGTCGCAACTGGACGGGGAACGTCTCTCCGTCCCGCCGCATCGCCGTACAGCCGCCGGTCCACCGCCAGCCGTCGGCGACCGTCGGGATCGCCGTCGACTCGAGTCGGTCGACGGTCGCGTCGGGAAACAGCGCCCGCCAGTCGGTCCCCGAGAGCGTCTCGAGGTCGTAGCCGAACCGCACCGCGAGCGAGCGGCTCGCGAACTGGATCTCGTCGTCGGGAGTGACGATCGCGATCGATTCCCCGACGAACTCGACGCTCGCCAGCGAGCGCCGCGACAGCGCGGCCAGCCGCCGCCGCTCGACGAGGTCCCACGCCCGTGCCGGCAGCCGCTCGAGGGTGTCCCGATCGAGGACGGCAGTCAGCCGGCGCTCGTAACGGTGATCCGAACCGGTACCGGTGCCGTCGGCGACGACGATCATCGGTTCGTCGGCCGCGACCGTTTCGTCCGGCTCGCGTGAGTCGGCGTCCTCCGCCGCGCGTTCGTCGTCGCCGAGCGCCGCCGCCGGAACGACGAGACAGTCGGCGTCGCTGCCGGCTTCCTGCGCGGCCGAAAGCGACGGCACCGTCTCGAGGGCGTAGTCATCGCGCTCGCCGCAGGCAGTGGCGACCGCCTCACGGAGGTCGTCGCCGACGACACAGAGCTGCAGCTCGGTCGGTCGTACTCGAATTCCGTCATCGGCTGCGTCGGTGAGCGGACTCAGCATCGTCGATCACCGGCGTCGGGTCGTGATCGGCGGTCGGTTTCGGTGTGGTCGAACCGTCCCGACCTATCTACTCCCATGGACCGTCCCGTTGACCGTGACGGTGCCGTCGCCTCGGACTTCGACGGGCATGCCGTGATACTCGAACTCGACGCGGACGGCTGCTCCCGAACCCGACTGGAAGAGCTGGTCGAGCGCCTCGGGATCGACCACGTCGTACAGCGGCTCGAGGTCGCTGGCGTCGGTGTTCGTCGCGTCCGCAAGCGCGTCGATTACTTGCAGACTGACGGAGTCAGTGTGGTAGTCGAGAGTAGCGCCGGTCATTGTAGACTCACCAATGCGTCCCGGTGGTATCGGGCTGGCCGTTATACACGTAATCTCCTCGCGACCCCGACACTATGTGTATAGCGTCGTCCCGACGATGGGACGGTCGGGGCAGACCGTCTGGGCGGCTATCGTCACGCCGTCCCCGGAACCGCCGCTCGAGCCGTCGACCGATCGGATCTCGTGTGTTACTATTCGGCCGTCGAACAGGGAGTGAAAATAACCGCTCGTATCATTGTGTGTGGTTTCGTAGGGAACGTATGATCGCTGCCGTGGCTCCTCTCGAGGCGCTCGCGGGACGGCGGGGACGGCTCACGGTCGTTGGGACGATCGCCGTTCTCGTCGCGCTCGTCCTCGGGACGATGCCCGCCGTCTCGCTCCCGGCCGAGCAGATTCCCGGACTCGTCGTCTTCGGGCTCGCCGCCCGTCGGGACGCCGACCGCCCGACCGATATCGAACGACTCACGGACGAACTCCGGGGGTTCGTCTCGCGGCTCGAGGACGCCGATCCGACCGCCGACGACGGCTCCCTCCCGGCCGAGCCGGATCTGGCCGAGTGCGGGCGCGACCGAGACGACGAGATCGGCCGGCTCTCCGCGGCCGTCGACGACCTGGCGACGGCGGTCCGGGACCGCGAACGGCAACGGGCCGAGAGCGAGCGCTACCGGCGGGAAATCGCCCGGATCACGTCCGAATCGGGGCTGGGGACCGAGACGAAGATCCGCCGGCTGCTCGAGTTGGGCTGTGAGCGGCTCGGTCTCGAGACGGGACTCGTCTCGCACGTCGACGAACCGGCCGACCGGTACGAGATCGAGGCGGCCGTCGGAGCCGAGGCCGACCTCGAGGGAGCGGTACTGGACCTTTCGGAGACCCATTGCCGGAACACCGTTACGTCGGACGACGTGGTCGGGATCTCGGAGACGCCGGCGGCCGACGTCGACGTGGGTGCGGCCGTCGAATCCGTCGTCGGCTGTTACATCGGCGGGAAGATACGCGTCGACGGGGACCTCTACGGCACGGTCTGTTTCGTGAGCGACGATCCGCGGGACCGGCCGTTCTCGCCGGCGGAACGGTCGTTCGTCGATCTGCTCGCCCGGTGGGTCAGCGGGGCGTTCGAACGCCGCGAGTACGTCGCGGCCATCGAAGAACGGGAGCGCCGCCTCGAGCGGACACAGGCGTTTACCGACGACATGTTAGATGCCGTCGACGACGTTGTCTACCTGCTCGAGGAAGACGGCGACCTCAGGCGGTGGAACGAGACGCTGGTCGACGTGACGGGCTATTCGGACGCGGAGATCGCGGAGATGAACGCCCTCGATTTCTTCGACGCCGAGAACGAGGGGGCGATCCGGGAGTCGATGCAGGAGGCGTTCGAGACTGGCGAGACCCTCGTCGAGGCCGAACTCCGGACGAAATCGGGGGAGCGGATCCCCTACGAGTTCATCGCGTCGGTACTCGAGGATCCGAACGGGAACCCGGTCGAGGTCGGGATCGGCCGCGACATCAGCGACCGCAAGGAACGCGAGCGCCGCCTCGAACGGACGACGTCCCTGCTCGAGCAGTCCCAGCGGCTGGCCGACGTCGGCGCGTGGGAACTGGACGTCTCCACGGAGCCGTACGACCTCCAGTGGACCGCCGAGATCCGCCGCATTCTCGGCGTTTCACCGGACGAACCGATCGACCTCGAGAGTGCGTTCGAGTTCTACCACCCCGAGGACCGTCCCCGCATTCGCGAGGCGGTCGAGCGTGCGATCACCGACGGGGAGCCCTACGACATAGAGCTTCGCATGTGGACGGCCGACGGCGATCGGCGGTGGGTGCGGACGATCGGCGAACCGGTCCGTGAGGACGGCGAGATCGTCACGCTCCGTGGCTCGTTCCAGGACGTTACGGAGCGGAAAGAGCGCGAACGCGATCTCGAGCGCGCCGAGACGGTCCTCCAGGCGCTGGACGAACTCGTCTACACGATCGACGCGGACGGGGAGTTTACCTACCTGAACGACGCCCTCGAGGGGATCACCGGCTACGAGCCCGACGACCTGATCGGCGACCACGTCTCGACGATGATGGACGACGACGACCTCGAGACGGCCCGGGACCGGATCCGTGACCTCCGCAGTGCCGGCGAGCCCACTCGAACCTTCGAGATGGACCTCGAGACCGCCGATGGCGACGTGATCGACGTCGAAAATCACATGGCGCTGTTGCCCAGCGACGACGGCGAGTTCGCCGGGACCGCGGGGGTCCTTCGCGATATCACCGATCGCAAGGAACGGGAACGCGACCTAGAGCGGTTCGAGGCGATCGTACAGGCGCTGGACGAACTGGTCTACACGCTCGACGAAGAGGGACGATTCACCTATTTGAACGACGCTGCCAAGCCGATCCTCGGCTACGAGCCCGAGGAACTGATCGGCAAACCCGCGGCGACAGTGATCCCGGCGGCGGACGTCGAGCGGGCACAGGACCGGATCCGCGAACTCCTTCGGTCGGACGTTCCCTCCCAGACGGTCGAGATCGTCCTCGAGACCGCCGACGACGAGGTGATCGACGTCGAAAACCACATCGCGTTGTTGCCAAGCGACGACGGCGAGTTCGTGGGGTCCGCGGGGGTCGTCCGCGACATCACGGCGCGCAAAGAGCGCGAACGCGACTTGGAGCGGACGACCGAACTGCTCAAACAGGCCGAACGCCTCGCCGGCATCGGCGGCTGGGAACTCGACCTCAGCGGCGAGACGCGGGACGTGACCTTTACCGACGGCTTGCATCGTCTCTACGACCTCCCGCTGGACGCGACGGTCGACTCGGAGCTGGCGACCTCGTTCCCCCATCCCGAGGACCGAGAACGCGTCCTCGAGATCGTCGATCGCACGATCGAAGCGGGCGAGGGATACGACATCGAACACCGAATGCGGACCATGACGGGGGACGAACGGTGGGTCCGTTCGACCGGCGAGCCGATCCGTGCGGACGGTGCCGATGACGCCGGCATCGTCGGTGTCCGCGGGACGATTCAGGACATCACCGACCGCAAGGAGCGCGAACTGACCCTCGAGTCGCTACACGACGCGGCCAGGGACCTGCTCGGCACCGACACCGAAGCGGAGGTATCGGCGCTGGTCGTCGAGACCGCCGCGGACATCCTCGAGGCGTCGGGTGCGGCCGTGTACCGGCTCGATCCGGCGGTCAATCGACTCGTCCCCGCCGCCTCGACCGAGGCGTTCGACCGCCTCTGTAACGGGGCTCCGTCGGTCGCCATCGGCGACGGCGAGTCCGCCCTCTGGAGTACCTACGTGACCGGGACGGGGACCGTCGTCGACGATCCGTCGTCGGTTGATCGGTCGCAGGTCTTCGGTCCGACCGTCGAGAGCGGGGTCATCGTCCCGATCGGCGATTACGGCGTCTTCACGGTCGCGACCGACGCGGAGCCGATCGACGCCGAGGCGAGGCGGCTGATCGAGACGCTCGTCGCGACGACCGAGGCCGCGTTCGACCGCCTCGAGAGCGAGGCCAGCCTCCGCGAGCGGGAGGCACAACTCGAGGCCCGAAACGAGCGGCTCAACAGACAGATCGAGACGACGGAACTGATCAGGCGGATCGATCAGGTCCTCATCGGGGCCGAGAGCCGCGGGGAGATCGAGCGGACCGTTCCCGAGCGACTACTGGAGGCCGACTCGGTCGCGTTCGCCTGGATCGGCGACCGCGACCCGAGCGGGACCCGTCTCGAGCCCCGTGCCTGGGCCGGCGACGGGGAGGCGTATCTCGACGACGTCTCGCTCGCGGACGACGCCGCCGAGCCGGCCGTCCGAACCGCCATCGACGGGACGCCGACGGTCGTCTCCAACGTCGTCGAGGGGCTGCAGGGCGATCCCTGGCGGCGTCGGGCGGTCGACCGGGGGTTCCAGTCGGTCATCAGTGTCCCGCTGTCCCACGCGGAGTACTCCTACGGCGTCCTGACGATCTACGCCGACGAACCCGACGCCTTCGGCGACCTCGAGCGGACGGTCCTGACGGAACTGGGTGAAGGAATCGCCAACTCGATCACCGCGATGAAAACCCGGGAGGCGCTCCACGCCGAACGGTTGCTCGAACTTACGCTCCGGATCGCCGGCGACGAGGACCCCCTCTCGCGGCTCGCGGCGAAGACAGGGGCCGACGTCGAGTACGCGGGCATGGGGTCACACTCGAGCGACGAGACGCTGCTGTTCGTCGAGACCGACGGCGTTGCGCCCGACGACGTTCGATCGGCGCTCGCGGAGCTGGTGTCGGTCACCGACTCCCGGCTGATCAGCGAAGCCGACGGGACGTGTCGGTTCGAGGCGACCGTCTCCGGCGACCCACTGGCCGCCCGGCTGGTCCGTCACGGCGGCAGTCCGCGCTCGATACGGGCCGACGGCGAGGGGCTCGAGGTCGTCGTCGACGTCCCGACCGGGACCGACGTCCGCGAGTTCGTCGAGACGCTCGGGGAGGGACACGGTGGCGTCGAGTTGCGGGCGCGTCGCCACGTCGAGCGGTCGATGGGGACGCGCAGCGAACTCGTGACGTCGCTGTTCGACGCCCTGACCGACCGCCAGCTCGAGGTTCTCCGGACCGCCTACTTCGCCGGCTTCTTCGAGTGGCCCCGCGAGAGTACCGGCGAGGAGATCGCCGAGATGCTCGCGGTAACGCAGCCGACGGTCAACCGTCACCTGCGGCTCGCACAGGGCCGACTGCTGGCACAGCTGTTCGAGGATCAGATCCCGCTCGACTCGAACTGAGTTCGAGCCGGCTCGAGCGACCGTTTCCATGGCCGGGAGTGAAACGCCCAAGGGTCCGGTGGCCGTACGACCGGTCATGGCAACATCAACGCGCCGCCGGACCGACGGGCCGCTCCGCTCGACGCTCGTCGCCGCCGGACTCGCGATCGTCGGCCTGCTCGCGACGCAGTTCACGACGCTGCCCGCACTCCTGCTCGATGTCCGGCTGGCCACGGCACCGACCGAGACGTCGATCGCCAGCCGAACGCTCTTTTTCGTCCTCAACTTCGCGGGGTTCGTGCTGGTCGGGGCCGTCTATCTCGTCGTCACCGACCGGGGCTGGTCGTACGTCGACGTTCGGCCGCCGACGCGACGCGGCTGGGCGTACGTCCTGCTCGGTATCGTCGCCAGCGTCGCGTTTTACGTCCTGATCAGCGTGACCATTCAACTGCTCTCGCTGCCGGCCTCGGAGAACCAGGTCGCGAGCTTCATCGGCGACGACCAGACGATGGTCCTCGTCATGATCGCGATCGTCTTCTTCTTCAACGCGCCGGCCGAGGAGTTCCTCTACCGGAACATCGTCCAGAAACGCCTCTACGACGCCTTCACCCGGCTGCAGGCGGTCGCCATCGCCAGTCTCGTCTTCGGACTGATCCACTTCCCCGTCTACGCGGTCAGTTCGCCATCGCTGCTCGCGACCATGGTCCCGGTCGCGGTCGTCATGGGCGGTGCCGCCGTCTTCGGCTACCTCTACGCGAAGACCGACAACCTGCTAGTCCCGATCGCCGCTCATGCGGCCTTTAACGCCCTCCAGTTCGGCCTGCTGTATTTCGCCCTCGAGTACGACCTCGAGGAGGCGACGCCGGCCGGCGAGGCGATCCTCGCGGTCGTCACGGCGATCCCGCTGTAACGCCTGCTGCATCGGCGACCACTTTCACTGCGCCATCCGCCGCCGTCCGGTCCTTTATTACCGCCCGCGGAAGAGAATCGTCCATGTCTCAGGCGAAGGGCGACCGCCGCGAGCGGGAACTCGTCAACGAACTCGACGAGGCCGGCTTCGCGGTGATGCGAGCGCCCGCCAGCGGCTCCGCGACCGAGCGGGAACTCCCCGACGTGCTGGCCGGCGACGGCGAGCGCTTCTACGCGATCGAGGCCAAATCGAGTTCGGGCGACCCGATCTATCTCACCGGCGAGGAGGTCGAGGCGCTGACCTTCTTCGCGCGGAACTTCGGCGCGAAACCCCGGATCGGCGTCCGCTTCGACCGCGAGGACTGGTACTTCTTCCACCCCGGCGATCTCTACGTCACCGACGGGGGCAACTACCGCGTCAAGAAGGAAACGGCGCTGGCGGAGGGCACGGACTTCCCCGAATTCACTGGGCAGTCCGAGAAGGTCACCCTCGAGGAGGCCGCCGACGGGGGCGACGACGACACCGACGAGGACCTGCGGCGCGTCCTCAACGCCGTCAAGCAGGGCGTGATGGACGTCGACGAGGCCGCCGACGCCCTCGAGTAGCCTATCTCAGTCGTCTGCCGGCACCGCCTCCGCGACCGCCTCGGGATCGACCGCCGCGTGGTGGACGATCGGCTCGAACGCCTCGAGGACGAACCGGTCGCCGTCGGTGATCCCCCGCGCCTCCTCGGCTTCGAGTTCGTTCGTGACGAACCGCCGTGCGACCATCGCCGTCCGTCCGTCGCCGTCCTCGAGGTCGGCCTGTGCCTCTTCGAGCAACAGCGCGGCCGTGAACACCTCGAAGAGGTAGTGTGCCAGCCGCTTGGCCGACAGTTGGGCGTACTCCGAATCCTCGCCGGCCAGCGTCAGTAGCGCGCCGGTCAGGTCCTCGTACTCGGCGGCGACGGTTTCGGCCGCGTCCGCGAGCGCGGGGTGGGTGACGGCCTCGAGTCGCCGCTCGACCGTCTCCGTGAACGGCTCGTGGGCCTCCTCGCGCTCGAGGGCGCGGACGACGTCGAGCGAGAGAACGTTCTCGGTCCCCTCCCAGATCGGCAGCACCTGCGCGTCCCGGAGCAGGCGGTTGGTCACGAAGTCGTCGACGTAGCCGTTCCCGCCCTGGATCTCCATGGCGTAGGAGGCGGTGTCGACGGCCATTCGACCCGTGCGGAGCTTGGCGATCGGGATCAGCAGTCGCAGCAGCCGGTAGGCGTCCTCGTCCTCGGTCGCCGCGTCGTTGCGTCGCGCCCGTTCGCGCGCCGAGAACAGCCGCCCGACCTCGTGGACGTACGCCGTCGCGGCCTCGTAGTCGACGGTCATGTCGACGAGGTCCTCGCGCATCAGCGGGAACTCGTCGATCGTCGTCCCGAAGGCCTCGCGGGTGGCCGCCTGCACCTTGCTCTCGAGCAGGGCCCGCCCCATCAGTCCGCAGGAGGCCGCGGCGTTCGCGAGCCGCTCGAGGTTCAGCATCTCGGTCATCTGTCTGAAGCCGGCTTCCTCCTCGCCGACGAGGGCGGCCTTCGTCTCGTCGAACTCGACCTCGCCGGTCGGAACGGCGGTGGTTCCGAGTTTGTCCTTCAGGCGGCGGTACAGCTGGTCGTTGAGCGCGTCGCCCGGCGGCGGCCCCTCGAACTCGCGGCGATCACCCTTCGTCAGGACCCCCTCGTCGGGATCGCCGTGGGGCACGAGAAACATCGAGAGGCCGTCGGTCCCCGAGGGAGCGTCCTCGGTCCGTGCGAGCGCGAGCGTCCCCTCGGCGTCGATGTTCGAGCAGAACCACTTCTCCCCGGTGAGCCGCCAGCAGTCCGCCTCGTCGTCGTACCGCGCCGTCGTCTCGTTAGCTCCCACGTCGCTGCCGCCTTGCTCTTCTGTGAGGAACATTGCGCCCTCGATCAGGTCGTCGTAGTCGCGGCTGGTCAGCGCCCGGTAGTACGGCTCGAGGTCGCCGTCGTCGAAGCGCTCGAGGATCAGCGCCGACCCGGCAGTCATCGCGACGGGACAGCCGAACCCGGCGTCGGCGTAACACAGCAACTGCAACATCCCGAGGAAGTGACTGATCGGCATCGGCTCGTCGCGGTCCGGCGGGGCCTCGAAGGCGTCGGCCACGATGCCCGCCCCGTAGGCCAGTTCGTCGTTCTCGAGCTGTTCGGCCGGATACCGGACGGCGTTGTGTACGTCGCCGTACTTGTCGTAGGTCTCGAGTTCCGGCCCGTGGTCGTCGACGTAATCGGCGTTGTCGGCGACGGTGTGCCCGATCAGCTCGCCGAACTCGGCGAGTCGGGGCTCGGCCCACTCGAACTCGTCGGCGTCGTACACCCGCCGTAGTTCCCGCTGGAGCGTGCGGTCGAGTTCCCAGTAGTTCACGTGCCGTCCCTCGTCGAACTCGCCGTACTCGATACCGGTTCCCATAGGTCGTCATTCGATACCGGGTAACAAGAAACGGGACGATAGCAACGACACGCGCGTTGCAAGCCGTTGTCTCCCGACTGGAGGGAACGGCGGTCTCAGTCGCTCGCCCTCGGTGTCGCTCGCTCGAGGCGGGTCCGCGGGAAGACGTACACTTTCAGCGACGAGGGGACGACACCGTTCGCGGCGACGGTTGCGTGGGGGTAGACCGCGCCGACGACCGGCACATCGGGATCGTAGTCCTCGTTGGTGCCGTATTCGGCGACGGTGCAGTCGGCCGCCCCGATCTCGACGGCGTCGGCCCGCAGCTCGGAGACGTCGACGACAGTGAGCCGGTCGCCGGTCTCGCGATCGACGACGATGTCGCCCGGCGAAATTGCGTGGTCGTCGCAGTAACACGGCGCGGGGTCGTTGTCCGCGACGAAACACGTCTCGCCGCAGTCGTGACACGCGACGGCGATCTCGCCCGGCGGCGGGGTCCGACCCTCCGTGATCTCGATCGCGACCCGGCGGACGTGCTTACAGCGGGCCTCGCGGAAGACGTGATCCGGGCAGGTACACCTGCCGGCCTCGAGATCGACGAGATAGGTGTGGTCGCTCGCGGACTCGACCTCGTAGAGGCCGTCGCCCAGCGCCAGCACCGACATCGGTTCGGTGCGGGCGCGGCGGGATCGCTCGGTGAGGTGATCCGCGGACGGTACTGGCAGCGGCGCTTTCGGTGACGCTGTTGTTTTCATGGATGCGTCAAGGGGTGAACTCGGTGGTCGGCTGGCGATTCGAGCGCGCTAGGGGGCCGATGGGGATAACGAACTCGCCTGAACTCGCAAGGTCGGCGTTTAAAAGAGCAAGCGAGACGGCTCCCGTCCGACCACCGCCGAGGCCCCCTTCGAAGCGCTTTTCACCGGGCCGACGAAACCGATCCGACAATGCTCGATCGCGAACAGCTCATCGAAATCGTTTCGGCGGTCGGTGCGGTCCTCCTATTGCTTGCGACGATGATCGCCATCGGCTCTTCCTACACTGCCGACAACGGGAGTCTCTCCTCCGAAGGGGCACAGCTGCTCGTTGTGGCTATTACTGGCTTTATCCTCTTGGTGACGGCGGTCGGTATCGGGCTGGCCTACACCCTGAAAGACGAGGAGGACCTCGACGCGACGGCCGACGAGACGGAAACGAACGGAACGTTCTGAGGCGGTATTCGGTCACCGTTTTCGGTTCGTCCCGGCCGATACTGCTCGAGAACCGACCGTGCAGTACCACTTCCTCCGCGCGAGCGAACGCCGTCAGTCGCCGCTCGCGGCGCTGCCGTCGCTCCCGTCGTCGTTCTCCCGCCAGTCCTCTAACTCCTCGTCGTCGGCGTCGTCGATCCGCTGTTCGTAGTAGGCCATCGGGTGGGGGATCCGCTCGCAGAGGTCGTCCTTGTTCACGCAGTCGCCGTAGGACTGCATCGTGGCACACGAGGGCGGCGAGTATTCCGTCGGCGAGGTGTCCCCGCGGATGTGGTCGGTCTGGTAGCGGGTCATCTCCTCGCCGAACGACGAGTTGACCCGATAGAGGTCGACGATCTCGTCGGTGTCCATCCCGATGCTCGTCAGGAAGGCCGTGATCGCAAACCGGGAGTGATGTGGCAGATGCTCGCCCTTCTGGATCTGGTCGAGCAGCGCCTTCATACACGGCGGGAAGAGGTCGGGAACGACGGTGTCGATGTCCTGTGTCAGGTCCATCTCCGCGAGTACCTCGCGGATCTCGTCGGCCTCGTCCTCGAGGGCGGTCGCGATGGACTCGGGCACCTCGAAGGGGAGCCCGTCGTCGATCCGGCCCCGGATCGCCTCGCGGACCAGCGTCAGGAGTTCGTCCTCGCCGACGGGGACCTCGCCGGCCGCGAGGGGCTGGTTGACGAGCCGCCAGCCGTCGTCCCAGAGGTCCTCGGCCAGCGGCAGGTAGGTCCCGACGTCGATCCGGTACTCCCCGTCGGCGGCCGTCCGGACCGCGTCCCGCAGGTCGAACTCGGCGAGGAGGTCCGAGAGGTCCAGTCCCGTCGACTCGACGCTTTTCAGTTCGGTCGTGTCGGTCATGTCCTCGGTGAACCGGTCGTAGGCCGTCGCGGCCTCGGCGCGGGCGTACTTGCGTACGAGGACGCGTTCGTCGACCATCGAGACCAGTACCCGCGCGACCGGATACGAGAGCAACTCGATCCGAGTATCGCGGTGTGGCTCCCCCGTCTCCCCCGACTCGATCGCGGTAATAACCCGTTGACGCGCCCGGTCGACGACCGCTTCGTCCCCCTCGACGACGGTCGCCAGATCGACCGCTTCCGTGGCGACGGTCTCGCGAGCGGCCTCGAGGAACGGATACCGGGCGTGGAGTCGCTGCATCGGTAATTACGTTTTACTCCGGCGGGATAAACACCCTGATTGCGATAATCGTCTTTTATATGTGGCAGTCGGGCTCGCCGATCCGAGACGGGCGACCGGCCGCCGAGATCTCGCCCCCACTCGACCCTTGCAGCGACGGTATACCCGTATTACCCGACGCCATCGGGCGATCGCCGATCGGTCCCGGCCGGCGGTCGTCGTCCCGCCCAGCCTCGAGGATCGATTTCAAGGGCGTTCGACACGTCGGTTCGGCCATGCCACAGGCGACGAGAGACGGCGTGTCGATCTATTACGAGTACGAGCGAAGCGATGGCGACGGTCGGTCGCCCGTCGTCTTCGTGCAGGGGCTCGGGTTCGGACGGTGGATGTGGCGCTGGCAGCGGGAAGCCGTCGCCGACGAGTACGACGTGATCGCCCCCGACAACCGGGGGACGGGTCGCTCCGACGTCGGCCTCCCGCCGCTCGTCGCGCGGCTGCCCGGCACGCTTCGGGGGCTCGTGTTGCTCAAACTCGCCGGCTACTCGATCGGCGGGCTGGCAGCCGACCTCGAGGCGGTCCTCGACGACGCGGGGGTCTACGACGCCCACATCGTCGGGGCGAGCATGGGCGGGATGATCGCCCAGCGCTACGCCCTCGAGTACTCCCGGACGAAGTCGCTGACGCTGTTTTGTACGAGCCACGGCGGCCCCGACGCCGCGCCGGTCCCCGACGAGACGCAGGAACACATGTTCGATACGCCGGACGGCGCAACCGAACGCCAGGTGTTGCGCCACCGCATGCGGCCGGCGTTCAACGACCGGTTCACCAACCGCAACCCCCACCTCATCGACCGGATCCTCGAGTGGCGACTCGAACAGGACGCCGACGACCCCGCACGCGAGGCACAGGCCGCCGCAGTCCAGAACTTCGACGTCAGCGACCGCCTCGAGCGACTCCGCGTACCGACACTGGTCTGTCACGGGACGAACGACGAGGTGGTCCCCGTTACGAACGCGCGGCTGCTCGAGGAGAAGATCCGGGACAGTCGACTCGAACTCGTCGAGGGCGGTTCTCACCTGTTTTTCATCGAGGAAGCCGACACCGTCACCGACTTGCTGCGTTCGTTTCTGGACGAGCAGGACTGACGGACGACCCCGTGTCCCGCTCCGAGACGGTTCGAAACCGCCTCAGTCGGCCGTCACGGTCGCGTCCCGGAGCCGAACCTCGCCGTCGGTACGAACGGCGACATCGAACCCCTCGTAGGTGAACCAGACCTGATGGCTGCCCGCGGTGCCGACCCGGTCGGCGTGGCCGACCAGCGAATCGAGCGCGTCCGGATCGACGACCGCGTGTAGCGGCTCGAGCGCGGCCGGTTTCGAGCCACGGACCGCAGCGACGGCGGTGACGACGGCTTCGCTGGCCGGCTCACCGTCGGGGTCGAACGTCGTCACGAACTCGAGATCGTCCGGTTCCTGGTCGTCGGTCGTATCGTTCGCGGAGGGCATACCCGATCGTCGGCTAGCGGTCGGGTAGCAACTCCCCTTCGCATATCGAACGTTTAAGTGGTTGTGAGAACGGTCGAGTCGGTCAGTCGCTCTGGATGCGCGGCGCGAGCATGTAGGTGACCTGGCCCTGCCCCTCGGCGAAGCCGAAGTAGATCTTGACGGGGAACTCCTCGCCCAGCGCCAGCGTGACCTCGGTGTCACCGGGGATCGCCTTGTTCATGTCCTTGAGATAGTCCAGCGAGAACAGCGAGTGGGCGGGCCCGAGCTGGAGGTCGATCAGATCTTCCTGGGTCAGCTCGAGGTGGACGTCGTCGGTGTCGCCCGCGGCGTCGACGTAGAAGTACTCCTCGCCCTCGTCGACGCCCAGGGCGATGTGGTCGGAGACCATGTCGGCGGCGGTCACCGAGCGGTTGACGTCTTTCCCCTCGAGGACGACCTCGGCAGGGAGGTCGAGGTCCGGGATGTCGGGCTCCTGTCGGATGGAGTCGGGGTCGATGAGCGCGAGCGTGTACTCGAGCCCGTCGATCTGGATGTGGAGCTTGCGGGTCTCCTCGTCGAGTTCGAGCTGGATGAGCTGGCCGGCGTCGGCCATGCCCGCGATGTCTTCGAGCCGCGAGAGATCGACACCGATCAGCCCGCCGTCGGCCTCGTAGGACTCGAACGCAGACGCATCGAGCGAGAGGTCGACCATCCCGACGTTGGCCGGATCGACGGCCCGGATCTCCAGCCCGTCTTCCTCGAGGTGGATTTTGCACTCGTCGACCAGCACGCTGATCGAATCGAGCGCGCTGGTGAGCGTTTCGGCGCTCACGATGGCCTTGAACATATAGATCGGGGTACGGACGGTCGGCATAAAAAGGCACCCTTTACGCGCGGGCGGGAGGGTGGAGCGTCCTCGAGCCGGCCGACGCGACTGCCGATCTCGAGGCCGGACTCGAGCCTGCCTCGGACCTCGACCATCGACGCGGCTCGGCCGGCCCGAGCGAGCAGCGCGCGCGGCCCGCTCTCGCCACACCTATCCGTCCCGGCCGCTTAGCCCGTTCAAGAACGATATATGGCTCGCGACCACTACTACAACAAGGCCAAACAGGAGGGGTATCGCTCCCGAGCGGCCTACAAGCTCAAACAACTGGACCGACTCGAGGACGTCATCGACCGCGGCGACACCGTCGTCGACCTCGGGGCCGCGCCCGGCGGCTGGCTCGAGGTTGCCGCCAAGGAGGTCGGCCCGGAGGGGAAGGTCATCGGCGTCGACTTCCAGCGGATCGACGACTTCGCGGACCATGACAACGTCGAGACGCTCCGCGGGGACATGACCGAAGAGAAGACCCGCAAGCGGGTCGTCGACGCCGCCGACGGCACCGTCGATGCGGTCATCTCGGACATGGCACCCAACATGTCCGGCGAGTACTCGCTGGATCAGGCCCGGTCGCTGCATCTCGCGCGCCAGGCCTTCGAGACCGCGTGCGAACTGCTCGAGGCCGGCGGCGACTTCGTCGTGAAGGTCTTCGAAGGCCCCGACGTCGACGACTTCCGGGCCGACGTCGAGGAGGAGTTCCAGTACGTCCGCGCGACCTCGCCCGACGCGAGCCGCGACGAGTCCTCCGAGGTCTACTTCATCGGGAAGGGGCGGCTCACCGCCCCCGTGCGCCCCGGCGACGAACTCGAGGTCGAGATCACCGACGTCGGCAGCGAGGGCGACGGCATCGCCTCGGTCGAGGGCTACCGGCTGTTCGTGCCCGGAGCCGAGGACGGCGAGACGGTCGCGGTCCGCGTCGAGGACGTCAAACCGACGTTCGGGTTCGCCCAGCGCGTCGACCGGGAGTAGTCACTCCCCGTCGCTCTCGAGGCGGTCGTGGCGTTCGTCGATCTCGTCTAAGATATCGAGATTCTTTCTGATCGAGGACCGGATCGCGTCGCTGCGGTTGACGAACTTGCCGTCGTCGCCGACGTGGTCGTCGAGATCATCGAGGAGTTCCTGCGGAATTTCGACGCTGATCTTTGGCATCAGTCGGTCGATCGTTCACAAGTCGCGGCCTTAAGCGTAGCTGGTCGGCGACGTTCGTCTCGCTCGAGGGAGAACTGCGCTTCTCGGTCGCTCGAGCGGCGATCCGCTATCGTGGCACGGGGGACGGTTCGAAAGTGCGTCGTCTCGTCGGTCGATCCTCACTCCGGGGCCGCGCCTGTCTCGTCGGGTTCGGCGGTCGATCCGCCGCCACCACCGCCGAACAGCCGGCCACCGCCGGTCAGGACGTAGAGGATCCCCAGTCCGAGCAGGTAGGTAAGCGCGATCGGGATCGAGAAGATGAGCATCATCAGCACGCCCTTCGGGCTGAAGAAGGCCGCGAGGACGAAGATGCCCACGACCACCGGCCGCCAGCGCTCGAGCATCGCGCGGTAGCTGACGACCCCGCCGACGTGGAACAGCGCCATCGTGACGATGATGTTCAGCAGGAAGCCGATCCCGACGGTCGTGAAGATCACGAGCCAGAAGAAGCTCTTGATCCGGTAGGAGACGACCATCTGATTGGCGAGCGCGTCGGAGACCAGATACGAGATGACCGACGGCGCGATCCAGAAGAACCCGAGGTAGGTTCCGAGGGCGAAGCCGGCCAGTAGGCCGCCGCCCCAGACGACGAACGTGCGTCGGTCGCCGTAGACCAGTCCGCGCTCCTTGGCGGCCGGCCAGGCGTAGTACAGGATCAGCGGGAGGACGGCGACGATGCCGGCGAGCGCGCTCACCTTCGCCTCGAAGATGAGGACCTCGACGGGATGGAGCGCGACGACGATATCCATCGCTTCGATGAGTTCGTCGAGGCTCATCTGGCTGGGATCGATATCGTTGCGGGCCGCGACCTCGTCGAGGACGTGTTGGGGGACCCGATCGAGGAAGAGCCGCAACACGTCGCCGAGGCCGCCGGAGTACAGCCAGAAGAAGGTCCCGCCCATGACGACCATGAAGAGGCCGACGATGCGGAACACCTTCGAGGTGAGGCTGTTGAGGATGAAGGCGATGTCGTAGGCGTAGCCACCGATGTCGTCCTCGGTGGTCTCGTCCTCCGTGAACGGATCGAGCATGCCGGCGGCGGTACTCGCGAAGAGCCCGTCGTCGTCGGCCTCGCCGGCACCGGCCGCCGCCCCCGCACCGCCCGCCGCCGCGCCCCCGTCTCCGGCGTCCGCCGACTCCTGAATCGAGTCGAAGCGATCGAGGATCGCTTGGGCCTTCTCCCGGTCGTCGTCGTACATCGCCTGCCGGGAGTACTCCAGGGCCTGATCCTCGCTCATCGTCCGGAAGACCTGTGCCGACACGTCCGCGATGTCCTCGGTCGAGAGCGTCTCGAAGTCGACGTCCTCGTGGCTGTCTGCCCGCCGGATGTCGTCCGGCCGCGGATAGACCGGCTGTTGCAGCGCGTAGATCGTGTAGCCGAGCAGGACGAGGAAGCCGACGCCGGCGGCGACGACGAGCCCGACCGCCGCTTCGCCGGCGAGCCCGTTCGCCGCCATCGTCTCGAGGGGACCCGCTCCGCTGGGGCGGATCACCGAGGGGAACGCGGGATACACCGATTCGCGGAGGTAGCCGAACGCGCCCTGATTGACGGCGACGGTGGCCGCGACCGCGACGACCGCGAGGACCCCGCCGAACTGGAGGAGACGCCCTTTCACGTGGCCGGTCCCGGTGCCAGCCGATTTCGCCGCCCCGCGTCGCCGGACGTTCGTGAGGACCTTGGCCAGCCCGAGGCTGAAGACGTAGAGGACGACCATCGGCATCGCCCACATGACCTGCGTGAACGGGTCCGGCGGCGAGAACAGGGCCCCGAAGATCACGATCCCGACGACGGCGAACCGCCACTTGTCGCGGAAGGTCTCGTAGGGGATGATCTCGGTGTACGAGAGCGCCCCCATCAACAGCGGGAGCTGGGCGGCGAGCCCGAAGGAAAGCGTCAGCAGCGCCATGAACTCGGTGAACTCGGTGATGCCGTAGCTCGGTTTGACGCCGGCGCTGACGGCGTTCTTCGCGAGGAAGCCGAACGCGTAGGGGAAGAAGACGGTGTAGGCGTAGACGACGCCGGTCACGAACAGCGACAGCGCCAGCAGGACGAAGCCGGCGATATACCCCTTCGAGATCGGGACGGCGCTGGTGTAGCCTCGACGGCGAAGCGCCTTCCGCGAGAAAAAGAGAAGCGCAGGAATCGCGACGATGATTCCGGTTATCATCCCGATCTTGGCCTGTAACAGGATCACCTCGAACGGCGTCCGGGTGATGATGTCGGTCGATCCGGCGACCCCCTCGCTCATCCGAGCTTTGGCGGTCGCCTCGAGGAAGTCCCAGACGACGATCCGAAGCGCGTAGAAGGAGCCGAGGAACCCGAGCAGAAAGACGACGAACACCTTCTTGAGGTGTTGCTGGGCGCCCGAGAGTAGTGCGCCGATCGTCTCCCGGCCGGTGTTTATGGCCTGGGCGGTGTCCTCGTCGACGGCAGAACTCATTGGGTAGGTGGTAACTGACATCCAGTTATCAACCTTTCGTGTGGATACGGGCGAGTCAGCGGGCTTCTCACTCTCTCGGGGTCACCGTAAGAAAAAGGCCTATAACCGGTGGCCTATCAATATCCCGTAGATGTCGGACGAGCCGGTGGACGGACGGGACGCCGAGGCGCCCGAAGAGCCGCGGGAGGACGCTCCCTCGGAATCGCCGGACGAGCCCGAGTTCGATCGGCCGGCGTCCGACCCCGACGCGGAGCGACCCGACCTCGAGACGGACGGCGAGGGCGTCGTCGGCGATCGACACGATCCGACGCCGACTTATCCCGACGCCGACGAGGAGATCGGCGGAATCGAGACGCCGCCGGACGACGAGGAGATGCCGCTGGCCGACCACATCGAGGAGATGGTCCTCCGGCTGGCGGTCGTGTTGCTGTTCGGGGCCGGCGGGACGGCGATCGGCCTGCTGTGGGCCTCCGACGCGATTCTGTTCGTCTGGGACAACGTCTTCCCCTACGCCGAGGGAGAGGTGCCGCCGCCGCATCTCTACAACCCGCTCGAGCTGTGGCTGACCCGGATCAAGATCTCCTCGCTGCTGGGGATCATGGTCGCGCTGCCGGCGTTCGTCTACGAGTGTTACCTGTTTATGCGACCGGGGCTGTACCCCCACGAACGGAAGTATTACCTCGCGGCCGTGCCGACGAGCGTCGTCCTCGGCGCGCTCGGGATGCTGTTCTCGTACGTGCTGGTATTGCCGATCCTCTTTCGATACTTCACCTACTACGCCGAGGGCAGCGCCGACGTCGCCTATGCGCTGGGCGATACGTTTAACCTGATCATCACGCTGACGGGCTTTCTGGCGATCGTCTTCCAGATTCCGCTCTTTATCATGCTGGCGATCATGATGGGCGTGACGACCCGCCGCTGGCTGGCCCAGAAGCGACTGTACTTCTGGGCGGCCTTCGCGGGGCTGTCGTTCATGTTCACCCTCGACCCGACGGGGATGGCGCCCATCCTGGTCGCGGTCACGATGATCCTGCTGTTCGAGGGGACGCTGTTCGTCCTCAAGTGGGTCGGAACCGAGTAGACGTCCCGCGTTACTGCCGTTCGTCGCTGTCCCTGTTCGGCCACAATCAGTCGAGTTGCTCGAATGCCGTGACCGAACGTCCGATTTGACCCGACGACACTCGAGATATAATTCCCTTATACACCTCCTATTCGTTCACATATTGGCTGGTTCGGCTCCTTCTCGGAGGGAAAGCAATAGTCTGTAAACGAGTATCGTTTAGTGGCTCCAAATGTTTGGCTAATCCGTGAACATCTGAATGATGGTGGGAAAACACTCTGGCAATGGGTGTGGTTGTAAACCACACGCCGTGATTCGAGCCGGCCCACGGCGGTGGTCCCGTGACTGATCTCGTTCCGACCACGTGTATGCGGTGTGCGGTCGGCTGCGGACACGTCCAGCAGGCCCCCGACCGCGGGTACGGTCTCGACACCGTCCGGGGCGACGCCGGCCACCCGGTCAATCAGGGACTGGCGTGTCAACGCGGCGTCAGCGAAACCGCCGACCCGGACGGGGAGTGGCTGACCCGGCCGCTCGTCCGCGAGGACGGCGATTTCATACCGACGACCTGGGAGTCGGCCGTAGAACGCGCCGCGGAGGGACTCGAGGCCGCGCTCGAGGGTGGCGACGACGGCGTCGCGGTCCTCGGGAGCGGCCAGCAGACCAACGAGGCCGCCTACGCGCTGGGCAAACTCGCTCGTGGCGGCTTCGGGACGCCCTACTACGACGCCAACACGACGCTGTGTATGGCGTCGGCCGTCACCGCGTACTACGACGCCTTCGGCAGCGACGCGCCGCCGCCGACCTACGACGACATCCCCGAGGCCGAGAGCCACGTCGTCTGGGGAGCGAACCCGGCGGCCGCCCACCCGGTCATGTTTCGCTGGATCCGGCAGTCCGCCGACGCGGACGACTCGGAACTGATCGTCGTCGATCCCGTCCACAGCGAGACCGCCGAGGCCGCCGACCACCACGTTCCGCTCGAGCCGGGCGCGGACCTCGCGCTGGCTCGAGCCGTTCTGTCTCGAGTCGTCGAGACCGGCCGTGTCGACCGCGAGTTCGTCGACGAGGCGACCGTCGGCTTCGAGGCCCTCAGCGATGAACTCCCCGACGCGGCCGAAGCCGCCGAGATGGCCGGTGTCTCGCTGGCCGACGTCGATACACTGGCCGAGGCGCTTTCCGACCCGACCCTGCTGTACTGGGGAATGGGAATCAATCAGAGCGTCAACGGCACCGCGGCCGCGGGCGCGCTGATCGATCTGTGTCTGGCGACCGGCAACCTCCGACCCGGCTCCGGCCCGTTCTCGCTGACCGGACAGGCCAACTCGATGGGGACTCGCGTCTGCTCCTCGAAGGGGTCCTGGCCCGGCCACCGCCCGTTCGGCGATCCGGCCCACCGCCGCGAGGTCGCCGAGACCTGGGACGTTCCCGTCTCGCGGTTCCCCGACGACCCCGGCCCGGGCCCGGTCGGTATCGTCGACGCCGTCGGCGACGACGTCGAGGCCGTCTATGCGGTCGCGACTAACCCCGTCGCGGGCATGCCCGACGCGACCCGCGTCCGTGAGACGTTCGAGGACGCGTTCCTCGTCGTGCAGGACGCCTTCCGCAGCGAGACCGTCGAGTACGCCGATGTCGTTCTCCCCGCGGCGACGTGGGGCGAGTCCGAGGGGACGACGACCAACATGGAACGGACCGTCTCCCGCGTGCGGGCCGCGACCGAGACGCCTCCGGGGGTCAAGACCGATCTCGAACTGATCGGCCTGCTCGCCGACCGGCTCGTGCCCGACCTGTTCGACGACCCGCTCGAGCCCGCGTCGGTCTTCGCGGAGTTCGTCGGGCTGACCGAGGGCACCCCCGCGGACCTTTCGGGGATCAGCTACGACCGCCTCGAGGACGAGACCGCGGTCCGCTGGCCGGCCCCGGAGCCGGACGTCTCGGGTGGCTACCGATACTACGAGGGGCCCGACGCCGACGAGCGGGACGGCGCTGCCGACGACCTCGACGAGTCGTGGTCGTTCTACACGTCCTCGGGACGCGCCGCGTTCTCGACCGGCGAGGCCCGCCCGCTGCCGGAGCCGACCGACGAGTCCTATCCGTTCACCCTGACGACTGCCCGCCGGCCGGACGCGTACAACACCGGCGTGCGGACCCGCGAGGACGAGCCGCCGACGGCCCGGGTCAGCCCGGCGACCGCGGCCGCGTTCGCCGACGAATTCGAGAGTCGGGTCGAGACCGCCGACGAGGGCGACGAGCGGTACGCCCGCGTCGTCTCCCGGCGAGCGTCAGTGATGGCTCGTGTCGAGGTCGACGAGGTGATCCCCGACGGCGTCGTCTGGCTGCCGATCCACCACCCCGCCGTCAACGACCTCACGCTGCCCGCCGTCGATCCCCGCTCGAACGAACCGAACTTCAAGCAGTGTGCGGTCCGTCTCGAGCCCCCGCGGGACCGAGACGTCGCGGCGGTCGCGGAAGCGAGCGCCTGATCGCCGACGCTAACGACGCTGTTGTCTTCCTCGGGCTCGCGGTCTTCTCGGTCGTCCTTCCCGGCAGACTGTATCGGACCCGCGTCGCGCCGTCGCCGGACGGGCCGATGCCGACCGGCGGGTGAACCCATCCACGCGTTGAGGCTCAAACTGTTTGTTCGTCGAAGGCTCCGCCGGTTCGTCGCTGTTGTGTTCTCACGACCGGCATTTTTGTCCCGTCCGGCGGCGGACGCGTCTCGAGTCGGTCGCGTCGTCCGTCCCCGCGAATCAGGATCGGTCGCGCCCATCGCGGTTGACATTCCCCAGTCTCTGCTCGCGTGTCTCGCGACATACGTCCTTATACAGACTATATTCCATTGGAGATACGACGCCCACCACTGAAACTGGGAGAAAACCAATTGAATGTGAACGCTTACTGTTATATGCTTCAGTACCATGCCAACAAAACGTGAATTACGACATGTTTGGCGAGGAAACTCGCGATTTCGAGTTCGATCGTCAGGTCAGTGAGGTGGTCGTCGATGGCGCATAAGAAAGAGGAGCGCAAGGAGGACTGTTACGGCGACGAGGTCCGCGACCACATCCTCGAGTTCGCGGACAACGGCGGCTACGAGGCCATCCCCGAGGACGAACGCGAGACGTGGTTCACCCGCTTCAAGTTCTGGGGGCTGTTCCACCAGCGCGACGGGCAAGAGTCGTATTTCATGATGCGGCTGACCAACGCCAGCGGCATCTTAGAGCCCGACCAGCTCCGGACGATCGGCGAGGTCGCCCGCGAGTACGCGAAGGGGCCAGTCGCAAACCCCGAGTTCGGCAACGGCTGGATCGACCTGACGACCCGCCAATCGGTGCAACTACACTGGCTCAAACTCGAGGACATCCCCGAGATCTGGGAGCAACTCGAGGCCGCGGGCGTCCACTCCCGCTCGGCGGGCGGGGACACGATGCGCAACATCTCGGGCTGTCCGCTCCACGGCAAGGCCGAGGAGTTCGTCGAGGCCGGCCCGCTGCTCGAGCGCTTCGAGGAGGAGCTTCGCACGGACGACGCGCTGGCGAACATGCCCCGGAAGTTCAACATCAGTGCCTCGGGCTGTACGGTCGGCTGCGCCCAGGACTCGCTCAACGACATCGGGTTCGAGCCGGCGACCAAGGAGATCGGGGGCGAGGAGGTCCGCGGGTTCAACGTCCGGATCGGCGGCGGCCTCGGCGGCCGACAGCCCCGTGCCGCGACGCCGCTCGACGTCTTCGTCCGCCCGGAGAACGCCTACGAGGTCGGCCGTGGCTTCGTCGAACTCTACCACGACTACGGCGACCGCCAGAACCGCTCGAAGAACCGCGCCCGGTTCTTCGCCGAGGACTGGGGAATGGAGAAAATTCGGGACACGCTCCAGGCGGAGTACGTCGACTTCGAGATGCACACCGCGGGCGAGGACTTCCGCGAGGAGTACACCTACAACGCCGGCCGCCCGGTCGAGGACGGCCAGCACGACCACGTCGGCGTCGGCGACCAGAAAGACGGGGGGAACTACGTCGGCCTGAGCGTCCCCGTCGGTCGCCTCCCCGCCGAGGACGCCATCGAACTGGCCGATCTGGCCGACGAGTACGGCTCCGGCGAGGTCAGACTGACCCGCCGCCAGAACCCCGTCATCGTCGACGTCGCCGACGAGGACCTCGCGGCCCTGCTCGCGGAGCCGCTCCTCGAGACGTACCCCGCCGAACCGAGCCCCTTCGAGCGTGGCGCGATGGCCTGTACGGGTACCGAGTTCTGTTCGATTGCGTTGACCGAGACGAAAGCGCGGATGGCCCGCATGCTGCGCTGGTTCAACGAGAACGTCGAGTTGCCCGACGACGTCGGCAAGATCAAGATGCACTACTCCGGCTGTACCGCGGACTGCGGGCAGGCGATGACCGCCGACATCGGCCTGCAGGGGATGCGCGCCCGCAAGAACGGCGAGATGGTCGAGGCCTTCGACATCGGCGTCGGCGGCGGCGTCGGCGAGGACCCCTCGTTCATCGACTGGGTCCAGCAGCGCGTGCCCGCCGACGAGGCCCCCGGCGCGATCCGGAACCTGCTCGAGGCCTACGCGGCCCACCGTGTCGACGGGCAGTCGTTTCGTGAGTGGGTCGACGCCACTGCCGAGGAACAGCTCGTCGAGTTCTGCGAGCCCGAGGAGACGGACTTCGAGGCCCCCTATATGGCCGACGCCAAGCAGTCGTGGTACCCCTTCGCCGAGAGCGAGTCCGCGGCCGCCGCCGGCGAGGGGTCCGCGGTTCCCTCGGACGACTGAGACACCGGCGATGCCACGGGCTCGGTGAGTCGCTTCTTCGAGCGTGTGTTTATCAGTTCACGGACCGTACTGTCACCCATGCCCGAAGAAGTACTCTTCAAATCGGAAACCGAACAGAGCCGAGCGGAGATCGCGTCGATGCTGCGTCGCGTCGCCGACAACTTGGACGACGGAAAATCGATCACGCTCACGGCCGGTGCCGACTCCGTGACGATGGAGCCGCCCGCCCGGCCCACCTTCGAGGTCAAGGCCGAGCGCGAGGGACCGGCCGACGGTCCGGGCGAACTGAGCGTCGAGTTCGAACTCGAGTGGGACGAGGACAACGGTGGAGACGGCGGGAGCGGGGAGTTGGAGATCGAGTAAGCGACCGCCGGCCGGCCCCCGATCGGCCCCGAAGCGCGCCGTCAGCGGTGTTCGCGCGTTCGCTCGTGGGCGTAGTCCAGCGCCTCCTCAAGCGAGCCCGGGCCGTCGTAGCTGGCCGAAAACAGGTCCATGAAATCGCTGGCGATCCGGTTACAGCGTTCGAACGTCAGAACGGTTCTGACCCGGATGGTCTCCGAGAGATCGAGCCCGGGATAGCTCGTGGCCGTCAGCGCGTAGCCGGGGTGGTCCTCGCCCTCCAGCGAGGCCGGCGCGACCTTCAGCCGCAGGTCTCCCGATTCGTGACGATACGTCCGATACTGCATCTCTCGGTCCGTATCGGCCGGGGTATACGTCCGAGACTCTTCGGTGGTCCACTCGAGCGGCACGTCGGCTTCCATCGGTCACTGATACCGACCCGAGTGCCACGTTCGTATCGCAATGTGCAATATTATCGGACGGTAGTCCAGGTATTCGAGAGATGGGGAATTTCCTGCCGAGAATTGGATTATATTCTGACTGTGCGTGTTCGTATCCGTGGTCTATTCGGACGATCGGTGAACTCCCGGAAATCGACGGCGGGGTTCGATATCCGGTCGGTCGCCACCGGTCGGTTCCGACGGCGCGCACCCGGGGCGGTCAGTCGTCCCGTATGACGGTCTGTTCGCCGCCGGACGCCTCGTCGGGGCTGACGCTGCCGGTCCGGTAGCCGTGTAGATCGAGCGTGACGTGGTCGAACCCCAGCTCCGAGAGTTCCGCGCGGACCGTCTCGACGAACTCGCGTTCGAGCGCCCGCTCGAGTTCGTCGGGTGCGACTTCGATGCGGGCCAGCCCGTCGTGGTCACGGACCCGGAACTGGTCGAACCCCCATTGTCGGAGCAGGGCCTCGGCCCGTTCGATCCGGGTCAGTCGGTCTTCGGTGACCTCGAGTCCGGTCGGGATCCGCGAGGAGAGACAGGCCATCGAGGGTTTGTCCGCGACCGAGAGATCGTATCGGTCGGCGATCTCGCGGACCTCGTCCTTCGAGATGTCGTGAGCCAGCAGCGGCGAGTGGACGTCCAGTTCCTCGACGGCCTGCAGCCCGGGCCGGTGGCCAGCGCCCGGATCGTCCGCGTTCGTCCCGTCACAGACCGTCCCGACGCCGAGTTCCCGGGCGGTCTCGAGCATCTCGCCCAGCCGCATCGTCCGGCAGTGATAGCAGCGATCGTCGTCGTTTTCGACGAACGCGTCGCTCTCGAGTTCGGAGAAGGAAACGATCTCGTGGCGGATCCCGATCTCGTCGGCCACCCGGCGGGCGTCCGCGAGTTCGGCCTCGGGGAGGGTCTCGCTTTTGGCGGTGCAGGCGATCGCGTCCTCGCCGAGCGCGTCGTGGGCGATCGCGGCCACGGCGCTCGAGTCGACGCCGCCGGAAAAGGCCACGACGACCCCGTCACGTGCGGCGAGATCCGCGCGGGCGGCCTCGAGTTTCGCCTCGAGCGTTGTCATGGCCCGACGTTGGGTCCCGACGGGCAAAAGCACGTTGTCGTCGGTCCGACGGCCGTAATCCGCGCGCCGAGCCGTTAAGACGCCGTCGGTGGTAGGGCGCGTGTTCAGACCATCATGGCTGTCTCAGATCACCTGCGACGGTTGCGGTCGATCACCGACACGGAGGGCCACACCAGCGACGTCGACGCCCACTCCCGCGAGGAACACCTCGCCGACGCGGTGGCCCGCGGGATCCAGGGTGGAGTCGTCGCGACGCTGCTTATGACCGCCTTCAGACTCCCACTCTTGCGATCGCTGCCGCCGTCGGCGAACTTCTGGTCACAGTACGTCGCCGGCGGCGATCCCGACGATCACCCCATTCCCGGAATCGCACTGCACCTGCTCTACGGGGTGAGTTCGGGCGCGCTCTTCGGCGGGCTGTTCTCGCTGTACACCGCCGGCCGGTCCATCGAGCCCGAACAGCGCGGGCTCGTCTGGGGCTCGATCTACGGCATGGTCCTCTCGGCGGTCGGCGTGCAGGTCGTGTTGCAGGGACTGCTGGACATCCGCCTCGAGGCCGACGAACTCGCCCTGTTCCACGCCGGTCACCTCGTCTACGGCCTGTCGCTGGGGGCCTGGGTCGGCTCCCGAACCGAGGGCGTCGCGGACCCCGACCGGGAGTACGAGTACGACGACGGCAACTGATCGCGGCTCCGATCACGCGGCTTCGGTGGCCCGCTCGGTTACTCCGGATCGAAGCCGCCGACGAGTCGCTCGAGCGCGAACAACGCGATCGCACCGACGGCGGCCCACGCGGCGGTCAGTGCGATCGTCTCGGTCGTCCAGGCGGTGGTTTCTCCGATGTTGTGCAGGGGTGCGGGGACGGAGCCGGCGATGAGACCGACCAGGAAGAGCAGCGTCACCCCGCGATTGCGCGTCAGCGCGGCGCGGACGACGCGGGCGATCGTCACGAGGCCGACGAGCCCGCCGGCGACGAACAGCGCGACGGTCGTCCCCGGATCGACGACGGCCGAGAGCGAGCCGCCGCCGAGCAGGTCCAGCGCGGCGCGGACGAACGCGCTCAGTTCGCTCGAGAGGAAGACGTACTGACCGAGCAGGATCAGGATCAGCGAACCGGAGATGCCGGGGAGGATCATCGCGCTGATCGCGACCGCGCCGGCGACGAGGATCACCGCGGGGCCGCTCCCGGGCAGTTGGACGACGTCGGCGGCGACCAGCAGGGCCAGCGTCGTCCCCGCGATCCCGGCGGCGACGTGGGTCGGCGAGGCGAACTCGAGGCTCCGCCCGAGCGTGATCGCCGAGGCGGCGATCAGCCCGGTGAAGAAGCCGAAGATCGCGATCGGATGGGACTCGGCCAGCGACGAGACGAGATCGGCGATGAGGACGACGGCGGTGACCATTCCGACGCCCAACGGGAGCAGGAAGTCGAGATCCAACTCGAGGAGCGCCTCCCGCGCCCGGGCCCGGCGATCGGGATGGTAGCCACGCAGGACGGCGATGGCCCGGCTCGGCGTGAAGGCGGTGACGGCGGCGATCAACCGGCCGTAAAAGCCCAGCAGGAGTGCGACGGTGCCGCCCGAGACCCCCGGCAGGGCGTCGGCGGTCCCCATACAGAGCCCGTAGCCGTAGGTCCGAAGCAACTCGAGGCGGTCGCCGACGGCCTCGGATCGGTCATACTCCATGGGTTCGGTTCCGTCGTTCCGGTCCTGTGGTGGGGGTCGGTCGCGATCGCCGGTTCGACTGCATGTCCGGTAGGTTCCCGTCCACTCGTATAAATGGTCGACAACGCTGTCAGCCCGTGTGTCGCGGGGACGACACGCGAGCCTGATCGTGCGCCTGCCGACGTGGGCGGGAACTTTTTCTCGCTCCGGTTTGATACGCCGGTCGAGACTATGGACCTCGAGTCGATTCCGGGCGTCGGCGAGAAGACGGCCCGAGCGCTGGCCGAACTCGACGATCCCGAGCGCGCGCTGCGGGCCGGCGACGTGGCCGCGATCGCGGCCGCGCCGGGGATTTCACAGGGGCGGGCCGCCCGCATCGCGCGGGGGGCAATCCGTCGCGATCACGACGACCCTGGCGGGTTCCTCGCGACCGACCGTGCCCGGGAGATCTACCGCGAGGTCCTCGCGTTGCTCGAGGAGCGTACCGTGACCGACTACGCCGCCCAGCGCCTCGAGACGATCTACCCGAGTCCGACGCGCTCGCGCATCGAGGAGGTGCGGGCGTTCGCGGCCGAGGCCCTCGAGCGCGAGCCCGATCCCGCCGTCCTCGAGGCCCTCGAGGGGCTCGAGCCGCTCCGGGAGCCGGGCGACGTACGGGTCCGCGAGCGGTGTCTGGCGACGACCGACGCCGAGCGCTACTCGGCGGCCCGCGAGGCGATCCCGGAACTCTCCGTCGAGGTCGTCGAGGACGCACAGGGGCTGGCCGAACTCGCACGGGGGTACTCGACGGTGATCGCCCTCGACGAGTCCTTCGCCGGGGTCACCATCGAGGGCGACGTGCAGGTCCGGCCCGACGCCCTCGAGAACCCGGCCGAAGTCGTTCCCGAGCGTCCCCTCGCGTTCTTCGCGCGGAACCGCGATCGGTTGGGGGCCGCCGTCGCGGTCCACCGGGCCGCCGACATGGACGCGGCCTGTGACCTCGCGGCCTTGGAGAACGGCCTCTCGCGGCTGGCAGAGGACGGCACGGTCGCGGGCGACGACGAACTCGACCGCCTGACGACGGCGGTCGACGATCTGGACGCGGCGGCAAGCGCGGCCGAGAGCGTCGCCAACGACCGCCTACGGGAGGCGATCCGTGAGCAGGACGTCACGATCGAGGGCTCGGACCTGCTATCGCTGGTCGAGCGCGGGGCCGGCGTCGACTCCTTGCTCTCGCGGGAGCTGGCCGACGAGTACGCCGCGGCCGTCGAGGCCGCCCGCGACCACCTCGTCGACGCGCTCGATCTCGATCAGGGCGAGAGCGAGATCGCCCGCCGCGCGTTCGGCGACGAGCCCACGTTTCCCGTCGAGCGCGACGAGGACGCGATCGGCCGGCTTCGCGAGGAGCTGACCGCGGCCAAGGAGCGCCGCGCCGGCCGCCTGAAACGCGAGCTCGCTGCCGACCTCGCCGACCAGCGCGAGGGAGCCCGCCAACTGGTCCGGGACGCACTCGAGCTGGACGTGGAGCTGGCGATCGCCCGCTTCGCGCGGGATTTCGGGTGTACGATGCCCGAGTTCGTCCCGGCGGGCGAGGCGAGAGGGACCGGCTTCGCGATCGAGGGCGGCCGGTCGCCGCTGCTCGACGAACCCCTCGAGGCGATCGACCCCGTCGACTACGCGGTCTCGGGCGTCGCCTTGCTGTCGGGGGTCAACAGCGGTGGGAAGACGTCCACGCTGGACCTGGTGGCAAGCGTCGTCGTGCTGGCCCACATGGGGCTGCCGGTCCCCGCCGAGAACGTGCGCCTGCGGCGGTTCGACGACCTGCACTACCACGCCAAGACCCAGGGGACGCTAGACGCGGGGGCCTTCGAATCGACGGTGCGGGAGTTCGCCGACCTCGCCCAGGGCGGCGAGGGGTCGCTGGTGCTGGTCGACGAACTCGAGAGCATCACCGAGCCCGGCGCCTCGGCGAAGATCATCGCGGGCATCTTGGAGGCACTGTCGGAGAACGGCGCGACCGCGGTGTTCGTCTCCCATCTGGCGGGCGAGATCCGCGAGATGGCCGGCTTCGACGTGACCGTCGACGGCATCGAGGCGGTGGGTCTCGTCGATGGCGAACTCGAGGTCAACCGCTCGCCGGTCAAAGACCACCTGGCGCGGTCGACGCCGGAGTTGATCGTCGAGAAGTTGGCCGACGAGGCCCGGGACGAGGCGGTCGCAGCGAACGGCGGCGCTCCGAACGACGGCGACCCCGAGCCGGTCTTCTACGATCGCCTGCTCGAGAAGTTCGACTAGTACAGCGGGACGAACCGGCGACGTGAGCAGTCGGTCACCCGGCTCACCCTACTTCTGCGGGCTCCCGCCGTGCCACTCGAGGATGTTCTTGTGCCCCCACTTCTCGCCGTCATCCCCGTCGTCGGTCAGCGCCGCGAGCGACTCGGCGTCGTTCATCTCGAGGAACTCGGCGAGGTCGTCGACGTAGGCGGCGACGGCGGCGATCGTCTCGTCGTCCTGGAGTGCGAACGCCTCCTTCACCGAGTCGGGCATCCCGTCGGGTGCGATGTACGTCTCCGAGCGGGCGTACTCGCCGATTCCCCGTAGGGTCTCGGGCGAGCAGTCCTCGAACTGCTCGAGCAGGAAGTCGGGGATCGCCTCGGGTGGGTCCGGTCCGATCATATCCATGATACCCATCCATATGGTGAATATTAACAATTATGTATTGTTACACAGAGGCATGATTGGTATCGACCGAGCGTGTGAGCCGGTCACCAACCCTTAAGACGCTGCGGAAGCAGGGTGAAAGTGATGGGAGACGACCCCGAAG
Organism: Natrinema thermotolerans; assembly: GCF_031165565.1. NCBI lineage: Archaea > Methanobacteriati > Methanobacteriota > Halobacteria > Halobacteriales > Natrialbaceae > Natrinema > Natrinema thermotolerans. The sequence continues at coordinate 2,141,522 of NZ_CP101873.1, forward strand.
AGGGGATGTTGTCGTGGGACGAATCCGTGTTCAGGGACGAACACGTCTTCGAGATCGACTACGTCCCCGAGACGTTCAAGCACCGCGAGGGCCAGACCGAGAGTCTGACCTATGCCTTGCGCCCGGCGGTGCGGGGGTCGCGCCCGCTGAACGTCGTCGTCCGCGGCCCGCCCGGGACGGGCAAGACGACGGCGATCCAGAAGCTGTTCGACGAGGTCGGGGCCCAGACGAGCGACGCGCGGACGATTCGGGTCAACTGTCAGGTCAACGCGACCCGCTACTCCGTGTTCTCGCGGCTCTTCGAGGGTACCTTCGACTACGAACCGCCCTCCTCGGGCATCTCCTTTAAGAAGCTGTTCGGCCAGATCGCCGAGAAACTCGTCGAGGAGGACAAGGTCCTCGTGGTCGCCTTGGACGACGTTAACTACCTCTTCTACGAGAACGAGGCGAGCGACACGCTCTATTCGCTGTTGCGCGCCCACGAGGAGTACCCCGGCGCGAAGATCGGCGTCGTCGTCGTCTCCTCCGATCCCGCACTCGACGTGATCGACGAACTCGACTCGCGGGTCCAGAGCGTCTTCCGCCCGGAGGACGTCTACTTCCCGGTCTACGATCAACCCGAGATCGTCGACATCCTCGCCGAACGGGTCACACGCGGCTTCCACGAGGGCGTCATCGACCGCGATACCCTCGAGTACGTGGCCGAACTCACCGCCGAGAGCGGCGATCTGCGGGTCGGGATCGACCTGCTGCGCCGGGCCGGACTCAACGCCGAGATGCGGGCCAGCCGTACCGTCGAGCGCGAGGACGTCGAGACGGCCTACGAGAAGTCCAAATACATCAACCTCTCGCGGTCGCTGTCGGGGCTGACCGACACCGAGCAGGCGCTGCTCGAGGTCATCGCCCACAACGACGGCGAGCAGGCCGGCGCGGTCTACGAGGCCTTCCACGAGCGGACCGATCTGGGCTACACGCGCTACTCCGAGATCGTCAACAAGCTCGACCAGCTCGGGCTGATCGACGCGGACTACGCCGACGTCGAGGGGCGGGGCCGCTCCCGGTCGCTCTCGCTGTCCTACGAGAAAGACGCGGTACTGGAACGACTCGAGTAGCACCTGTCCGCGGTCGATACCGCCAGCTCAGACCTGGTCGATGGTCCTGCGGTAGTCCTCGGCCGCCTCGATGGCCGACTCGAGTTTCGCCTCCGTGTCGCCGTCGGCCCGCTCGCGGGCCTGCCGGAGGGCGTTGAGCCGCTCGTCGAGGACGGCGTGGTCGGGTTTCGTGTCGCTCATCGCGTAGTCGGCGAACGCGTCGGTCGTCTCGCGGATGTCCTCGCGGACCTCGTCGCTCTCGGCCGACTTCGCGGCCGCCTCGAGGGCGTCTCGGGCCTGCTGGAGTTGCTCCGTCATGGGCGGACCGACGGCGACTCGAGTCATAACGATTGGGCGGGCAATCGCCACGTGGGGGCAAACGAGCGGCCGCTCGGGGTGAGACTGCGAGTGCTGTAGCCGTCCGCTACGGACTGGCACGTCTCGAATACGAGGGGCCTACCGACGACAGGAGCCGGATACGCGCGGGTCGTCCCGTGGAAACGGCGACACTACTCGTGATACTGACTGCGGGCTTTTTTCGGTCCCAGTCCCCGGATCCGGTTGCATCATGCCAGTATCACGACGAACGGCCCTGAAAACGATGGGCATCGCGGGCGGACTGACTGCGGTGAGTGGCACCGCGTTCGCCGTCGGCGAATATAAAGACGACGAGCGATCGGTCGACGGGAAATCCGACGACGATGGCTCGACGGGCACGCAGGGAGCGGCCGTCCGGATCGCACACTTCTCGCCGGACGCACCGAACGTCGACGTCTACGTCGCGGGCGACCGCGTCCTCTCGGACGTGGCTTACGGTGACGTCTCGCCCTATCTCGAGATCGACCCGGGAACCTACACGGTGATGATCACGGCCGCAGGCGATCCGGAGACGGTCGCGTTCGAGGGCGACGTGACGTTCGGCGCCGCGTTCTACACCGTCGCCGCGATCGGCGAACTCGAGGCCGACACCTTCCAGCCAGCGGTCCTGGTCGACGCCGGCTCGGCGCTCGTCCGGCTCGTTCACGCGTCGCCGGACGCGCCGGCCGTCGACGTCTACGCCGACGGCGAGCCGGTCTTCGAGGACGTGGCATTTACCGACGCGACCGACTACGTCCCGGTGCCGGCCGGGGCGCGCACCGTCTCGGTCCGGCCGGCCGGCGGCGAGGAAGCCGTGGCCTCGTTCGACGTGACCCTCGAGCGGGGCACCGCCTACTCCGCGTACGCGATCGGCTACCTCGAGCCGCCGACCGAGGCCGATCCGATGTTCACCGTCGAGCCGACGGTCGACGGGCCGATGGCCGACGAGGGGGACGACTCCACCGACAGTAACCACTGACGGTCGGTACACGCCCGATCGCGAGACAGCGCCGCGGTCAGCGTGACGGTTCGCCATCGAACACGACGGTCCGGTGAGCCACCTCGTCGACGGCTGCCGGACCCGGCGGTTTCGGCGGCCACAGTGTTCGTCGCGACCCGCCGCCAGGAGCCGATGCGACATGCGAGCGGGTCAAGTGGCTCGAGCCCCTGATGCCGCTAATGAGCGACGCGCAAGGACCCCTCCAGCCGGACCGTCCCGACGTCGACCGACCGTTCTCGGTCGACGCGCCCTTCGAACCCGCGGGCGACCAGCCCGAGGCGATCGAACAGCTGGCCGCGGGCTTCCGCGAGGGCATGGACAAACAGACGCTGCTCGGGGTGACCGGCTCCGGGAAGACGAACACGGTCTCGTGGGTGGTCGAGGAAATCCAGCAGCCGACGCTGGTGATCGCCCACAACAAGACCCTGGCGGCCCAGCTCTACGAGGAGTTTCGCAACCTCTTCCCGGACAACGCCGTCGAGTACTTCGTCTCCTACTACGACTACTACCAGCCCGAGGCCTACGTCGAACAGACCGACACCTACATCGACAAGGACGCCTCGATCAACGACGAGATCGACCGATTGCGCCACTCCGCGACCCGCTCGCTGCTGACGCGGGAAGACGTCATCGTCGTCGCCTCCGTCTCCGCGATCTACGGCCTCGGTGACCCGCGCAACTACGTCGACATGTCCCTGCGTCTCGAGGTGGGCCAGGAGATCGGCCGCGATGAGTTGCTCGCTCAGCTGGTCGATCTGAACTACGAGCGCAACGACGTCGACTTCACGCAGGGCACGTTCCGGGTCCGGGGCGACACGATCGAGATCTACCCGATGTACGGCCGGTACGCGGTCCGGGTCGAGTTGTGGGGCGACGAGATCGACCGCATGGTCAAGGTCGACCCCCTCGAGGGAAAGACGCAGGGCGACCAGCAGGCGGTGCTGGTCCACCCCGCGGAACACTACTCCATCCCGGAGACGAAACTCGAGCGGGCGATGGACGAGATCCGCGACGATCTCGACGACCGGATCGCCTACTTCGAACGGCAGGGCGACATGATCGCCGCCCAGCGCATCGAGGAGCGGACGACGTTCGACCTCGAGATGATGGAAGAGACGGGCTACTGTTCGGGGATCGAGAACTACTCGGTCTACCTCTCGGACCGCCGGTCGGGCGAAGCGCCCTACACCCTGCTCGACTACTTCCCCGACGACTTCCTCACCGTCGTCGACGAGTCCCACCAGACCCTGCCCCAGATCAAGGGCCAGTACGAGGGCGACAAGTCCCGCAAGGACTCGCTGGTCGAGAACGGCTTTCGATTGCCCACCGCGTACGACAACCGCCCGCTGACCTTCGAGGAGTTCGAGGCAAAGACCGACCAGACGCTGTACGTCTCGGCGACGCCAGCCGACTACGAGCGCGAGGAAAGCGAGCAGATCGTCGAACAGATCGTCCGACCCACGCATCTGGTCGACCCCGCGATCGAAGTCGCGGACGCGACGGGGCAGGTCGAGGACCTGCTGGACCGCATCGACGACCGCATCGACCGCGGCGAGCGGACCCTCGTGACGACGCTCACCAAGCGCATGGCCGAGGACCTGACCGAGTACCTCGAGGAGGCGGGCGTCGACGTGGCCTACATGCACGACGAGACGGACACCTTGGAGCGCCACGAGATCATCCGCTCGCTCCGGCTGGGCGAGATCGACGTCCTCGTCGGCATCAACCTCCTGCGGGAGGGACTCGACATCCCCGAGGTCTCGCTAGTGGCGATCTTGGACGCCGATCAGGAGGGCTTCCTCCGGAGCGAAACGACGCTCGTCCAGACGATGGGCCGAGCCGCGCGAAACGTCAACGGCGAGGTCGTCCTCTACGCGGACGAGCCCTCGAACGCCATGGAGTCGGCGATCGAGGAGACCCAGCGCCGCCGGGAAATCCAGCAGCAGTACAACGAGGACCACGACCTCGAGCCGACCACCATCGAGAAGGAGATCGGCGAGACGAACCTCCCCGGAGCCAAGACCGACACCACCGAGGTCTCCGGCCGGGAACTCGAGGACGAGGACGACGCCGCCCGCTACATCGACGAACTCGAGACCCAGATGCAGGAGGCCGCGAACAACCTCGAGTTCGAGTTGGCTGCCGACATTCGGGATCGGATTCGGGAGGTTCGGGCGGAGTTCGACCTCGCAGGCGAGGAAGACGAGGGGATCGCGCCGCCGACCGAGGAGTTCTAGCGCTTCGATTCCGTGCCGTTCTCCCGCTCGAGGCTACCCGGCACCACGGGACAGCCACAGGGCGAAGCGGTGCCGACGCCGGGGCCGGTGACGGTCACGACCCAGACGGGGCGACCGCAGCGGGGGCAGTCGGGGACCGACCACTCGTCGGCCGGATCGTCGGCCGGTTCGGAGTGGACCGGCCTCGAGTCGGGGGCGTCGCTCATCGGTTCCTCCGCGGGGGGCGTGGCCGATCCCCGCGATCGGGTGCCGTCGCTGGTCGCTGGAGTTGATTCCACCGTCGTGCGGGACGTTTATATCCCGGTAGAATGTACGATTTCATGGCTTTGAATCCCTCGTGGGATTGGAAGCCAGTCTCGGGTGGTTCCAGCACCCGGGGCGTTTCGACGGCCGCCCCCAACCGGTCGGGCGTTCGGAGACGGGCTTCCGGTTGAATGTTGGCACACTGTAACTTATAACTACTGTTAACTGTGTGGAAACTACTGCGGACGCCTCGAGCGCTCCCGTCCGTCGTCGACGAACACGATTCGTCTCGTTCTCCGCCGCCGAGCGCTCTCGAGCGACAAATACCGGCAGTGAACGCCTACTGTCCGGGTACCGAGACGGGTTCGCCGGCCTCGTTCAGGTTCGTCCAGACGTCGCCCGATCCCGTGATCACGACTTCGAACTGGTGGGGTCCGCTCCCGACGGCGTCGCCGTACGAATTGAACGACACCACCGCGACAGTGTCGTGGGTAACGGACTGAGCGGTCAAACTGTAGACGCCCGGCGCGCCGTCGAAATCGCTCACCGTCAGTGCCTCGCCGGACGCCGGAACGGTGTACTCCCCCCAGACTGGACGGCTCGTCGAGTCGTCTCGGGGCGCATAGACGAGGGTCAGCGCCATCTGCTCCGCTTGGCCCGTCTCGGTCTCGAGGACGATGCGCTCGAGCGTCGCGCGGTCGCTCCGCTCGGGACCGGTGTTCGTCGACGGCAGGGCGCACCCGGCGAGCCCGACGATGCCCGCTGTACTCGCAGTGTGACCGAGGAGGGCGCGGCGGTGCATACCCGTCGTATGAGCGATCGTCAGCAAATACTTTCCGACGAGAGAAGGCAACAATCAGTCGATCGGAACACGGAGTCGATCGGCGTCTCTGATCGCAGGAACCTCACAGCACGCCGAACCCGAACTCCGCCATCCCGAAGACCGGCCCCCACAGCAGGTGGAGCGCAACGCCGACGACGACCGCCGGCAGGAAGTTGTATATCGTGGCGACGATGGCTGCTTTGGCGTCGACGGCCAGCAGCGGGAACAGGGCATCGCCGTCCTGTGCGATCGCGTTCGCGGTCAGCGCCGAGAAGGGCAGTCCGCCTTCGGCGTAGACGCTGGCCAGCAGGATCTGGGGACCACAGCCGGGGATCAGCCCGACCGCCGCGCCGCCGATCGGGGCCAGCACGCCGGCCGTCGCCGCGAGCGTCGCGACGTTGACCCCGCTGAAGAGGACGACGTACTCGTAGACAAGGAAGGCCACCAGCACCCAGACGGTGACGAAGCTCGTCTCCATCGCCGCGTGGGTGAGCGTATCGTAGGCCGACTTGAAGGAGTCTCGAGCCCGTGCGATTTCCCCTTCACCGACGTAGTGACGACCGATCAGGTAGAGGTACAGCGACAGGACCGCACCGGTGATCCCGACGATGGTAAAGAGGCCGTCGAAGCCGAGGCCGGTTGTGAGCGGGATTTCGGGCCCGCCGCGGAACAGATAGAGCGAGCCGAGGACGAGCCCAGCCGCGGCGGCGATCCACCACACGACGTGCGCGAGGTGTGACAGCGGCGTGAGGATCCGTGACTCCCGGTCGGGGCCGCTCTCGTGGGCGTGAGTCGGGGCCGGACCGCCGTAGTCGTGGGCCGGGTTCGGTCCGACGCCGCCGTTGACGACGGTGCCGCCGTCCGGCGTCGCGGCGGGCGAGAGCTGGGCCACTGCGGCGTCGATCCGGGAGACGCCGAGGCCGTACGAGTCGACGAGGTAGCCGGTCGCGACCGATGCGGCGAACGCGATGGCATAGGAGTACAGCGCCGCTTCGGGCGCGAGCGCGAGGATGACGAACGCCGAGTCGCCGGCGGTGGCACCCAGCGTCGCGACCACCGTCCCGAAGCTGACCGTCCCGCGGACGTACAGCGGCATCACGACGATCGCGCCGCCACAGCCCGGCGTCAGTCCCAGTAATCCGCCGAAGGCGACTTGTAGCCGCTCGTTGTCCTCGATGGCACTAATCACGGCCCCGCCGGTCCAGTACTGGACCAGGCCGAACGCCAGCACCGTGACCGCGACGAACGCGCTCACCTGTACGTAGCCGTCCCGCAGCGACCCGAGGAGGACCGTCAGGACCTCGTTCACGCGACCTCACCCCTACTGTGAGGCCGATCGACCGAAAGATTAGACATCTCTAAACCTAGGTTTAGCACCATCAGGTAAATAGCTGCTGGTGGCGACAGTCGGGCTGTGACGGAGGCTCGAGGCGGCCGCTGAGTGCGAAGACGGGCGCGGAAGGGGTCACGACGGTGGCGGTCGAAAACGGCGTCGTCGCTATTCGCGGTCGTCCCGGTGGTGGTCGTCCCGGAGGTGTTCGATCGCGTGGAGTTCGACGACGGGGAAGACCTTGGAGACGGTCAGGAAGATGAGCGCCACCATGCCGATCGTCCCGAGGATCGACAGGACCTCGATCAGTCCCGGGACGTAGACGCCCGGGACGGCCTCGTAGATGTCGAAGGTGGGGTGAAGGAACCCCTCGACGACGAACAGCACCTTCTCCATGATCGTCGCAGTGAGGACGGCGAGGCCGGAGACGATCGCTCGTCGCTTGGTAAACAGCGTCGGGCGAATCGCCTGGGCGAAGATGTACGACAGCGTCAGGAAGACCAACGACATCGACGTGAGGTAGATGGGGTTCGTGGCTCTGGCGAACGCTGCGATCGTCAGGTCGGTGGGGGCCTGGAACAGGCCGGTAATGTTCTGCTGGAGTTGCAGCCACAGGAAGAGCAGACAGAAGAAGCCGAGCCAGAGGAGCAGTCCGCGGAAGATGTCGTCGGTGATGATGTGATCCCAATCGTACGCGCGTCGGAACGAATAGGCGAGGATAATGACGCCGCTGATGGCCGACGTGAGTGCGATGGTAAGGAACTGGGGCCCCTGTACGCCGCCGAACCAGGTCGGATAGTTCGGCAACACGGCGAACAGCCACGGGATCACGCCGCCATGGAGGAGCAGCGGGGCCATGATGATGATCGCAAGCGCGAGCCACCAGACCATCCGCTCGACGATCGCGTCCTCTTTTTCGGTGTAGCCGATCGTCATGAACCGGTAGATCGGATCCAGGCGATCCGGAAGGTCATCACGGAGCCGACTGACGTCGTACCGCAGCGTCAGCGAGAGATAGGTCGCCGTCAACACGAAATAGGCCGTGATGACGGTCACGTCCCACACCAGCGGCGAGCCGTGGATCGTGATGTGGTAGTGACCGATGACGCTCGTGACCATCCGGTCCGGCCGACCGAGGTGGACGATGATATAAAAGCCAGCTGCGGAGAGCCCGGCGATGGTCAGCAGCTCGGCGAGGCGGGCGACCGGCATGTACCGATCCATCCCCAACAGGCGGACGGCGGCCGAGAGGATGATTCCGCCGTGGGCGATGCCGACCCACCAGATGAACGCACCGATGTAGATCCCCCACGTGGCGCCACCGCCGCTTCCCCAGTCACCGAGGGCAGTGACGATTAACCCCTCTTGGAGCTGGTAGGCCCACCCGATGAGGAAGGCGAGAAACGCCAGCCCAGCGATGGCAACCATGATGAAATACGTTGTCGATACCGACCCGATCGGCCGCAGAATGTCGGCCTCGCTCGGCGTTTTCGTCCCCATGTGCGACACTATCTCTCACTAGCGGCCCACTTGCATCCGTGCTATGAATTTGCAAGGACACTGTCGATCATCGCGGTCTCACCGGTCAAGCGGTGTGATCACAGCTCGAGCGTGTAGACGACTTCGCGCCGCTGCTTGCCGCCGATCTCGACGTCGTCTTCGCCGGTCGGCTCGAACCCGTGATCCTCGTAGAACTCGCGGCCGCCCTCGTTCGAGGCGAGGTCGATCGCCCGCATCCGCTCCATGTTGAAGTCCTGGAGGTCCTCGCGTAGCCGCTCGTAGAGTCCGGTGCCGATCCCCTCGCCTTGGTGGTCGGGGTGGACGGACATCCGCAGAACATCGCCCTCGTCCTCGGTGACGACGCCGTGGGTGAAGCCGACGATGTCTCCGTCTTTCTCGGCGACGAGGAACGCGGTGCCGGGTTTCGACAGCGCCATCTCGAGGGCCTCGTCGCCGTACCACTCGTCGATGGTCTCGTCGATGGTGTCGGCGTCGAGTTCGTCGTAGGTGTCGTGCCACGTCGCCCGGGCGACGCGTCTGATCGCCGATCGGTCCTCGCGGGTGGCTGGTCGGAGTTCCATACCGGGACTACGATAGCGAGTAACAAAGCCCTTCCACCCGCTCAGTTAGGTCCCCTCGTCGATCGGCTCGGCGGGTGGCTACAGTTCGAGCGTGTAGACCGCTTCGGGGTAGTACTCGCCGTCGATCTCGACCTCGCCCTCGTCGGTCTGCTCGAAGCCCAGCCCCTCGTAGAACCGGCGGCTGGCGTCGTTGAACGCGAAGTCGAACGAGCGGACTTCCTCGGCCTCGGTCTCCTCGAGGGTCGCCATCAGCCGCTCGTGAAGCGCCGAGCCGACCCCCTCGCCCTGGTGGTCGGGGTGGACGTACATCCGGAGGACGTCGGCGGTCTCTCCCTGTGCGACCGCATGGGTGAAGCCGACGAGTTCGTCGTCGCGTTCGCAGACGAGAACGACCGTTCCGGGGGCCTCGAGCGGCATCGAGTCGTCGGTGTACCACGCGTCGACGGTGTCGTCGATGGTCTCGGCGTCGAGTTCGTCGTACGTATCGTGCCACGTCGCGCGAGCGACGGCCGTGATCGCGTCGAAATCGTCTTCCGTCGCGGATCGAACGTTCATACCGCATCATCGAACGTGAGACATAAATAACTCGCTGACATGGCCGGGCCGGCGAATATTGCCATCGCGACCGATTTCACTCCCGCACGTCGAACCCCCGCTCGCGAAGCAGTTCCGGCACCCGATCGCGGTGGTCACCCTGAAGTTCGATACGTCCCCCGTCGGCGACCGTCCCGCCGGTTCCCAGCGCGCTCTTCAGGTCCGAGGCGGTCGATTCGATCTCCGCTTTCGAGAGGTCGAACCCCTCGACGATCGTCACCGGCTTGTCGTACCGGCGGCTCTCGGTCCGGATCGACAGCACCTGCTGGGACGTCTCGAGGTCGCCCTGACTGTCGAGTTCGTCGAGCAGGTCGTCGAGGTCGTCGTCGTTGCCTGCCATACGGTATCATGGGGTCCGGCCGGGGGATAGCCCTGTCCTTGCCCTCGCAACGGGGTCGACGCGACCGCCGACGCGCCGGCCTACAGCCGCGATTTGATCGTCTCGGCCGTCTTCTCGCCGACCCCCTCGACGCTCCGGAGGTCCTCGAGGCTCGCCTCGCGGACGTTCTCAACGCTGCCGAACCGCCCCAGCAGCCGTTTGCGCGTCTCGGGACCGACCCCCTGCACGTCGTCTAACACCGTTGAGACCTCGTCGCGGACGGTCTGGTGGTACTGCACGGCAAAGCGGTGAGCCTCGTCGCGGACCCGCTGGAGCAGGTGAAGGTGTGGCGCGTCGCTGGGCCACGAGAACGACCGCTCGGGCGTGACCACGCGCTCCTCGGCCTTGGCCAGCGCGATCGCCGGCACCTCCCAGCCCGCCTCGGCGAGCGCGTCCCGGGCCGCTTCGAGCTGACCCGCGCCGCCGTCGATCAGGAGCAGGTCGGGATCGGGCCGGTCGTCCCGCCCCTCGACGGCGCGGGTCGCGCGCCACTCGAGCAGGGCCCGCATGTTGTCGTAGTCGTCGTTCTGATCGGTGAGTTTCTTCCGCCGATACTCCGCCTTCTCGGCGCTGCCGTCGACGAAGGCGACGTTACTGCCGACTGCTGCCGTTCCCTGGGCGTGGCTCACGTCGAACCCCTCGATCCGGCTCGCCGACTCGATCTCGAGGGCGTCGGCGAGCATCGCACACTCGTCGCGCCGGCCCATGTTGCGCCGGGCGTTCTTCAGCGCGAGTTCGACCAGTTTGGCCTCCCGGCCCGCACCCGGCACGCGGACCGAGACGCCCTCGGTCGCGAGCCACGCCGCAACCTCCCCGTCGCCGTGGCGCTCGGGTAGGAGAAGGGCGTCGGGCAGTTCGCGCTCGGCGTAGTACTGGACGAGAAACGCCGACAGCACCGCGGGAACGCCCCCGCCGATCGCGCTATCGCTTCCCGCGGAGCCGGGGGCCTCGAGCGTGTGGCGGTCCCGGTCGACCAGCTTGCCGTCCTCGGCACGCAGGCGGGCGACGGTGGCGTCCTCGCCCTCGATAGCGACGCCCAGCACGTCGACGCCCCGCTCGTCGCCGACCGACTGGACGGCCTCGCCCCCCTCGCCGTGGAACGCCTCGACGGTCTCGAGCCGGTCCCGCAGGTTCGCCGCGCGCTCGAAGTTCTGACTCTCGGCGGCGGCCTCCATCTCGCGGCGCAGCGGGTCCGCGAGGATCCCGGTCTCGCCCTCGAGGAACCGCTCGACGGCGGTGACGTCCTCGCGGTAGCTCTCGATATCGATCTCGCGGGTGCAGGGTGCGGTACAGAGCCCCATCTCGTAGTCGAGGCAGGGTCGGTCCCGCCCCGAGTACTTGTGTTCCGAACACCCCCGAACCCCGTAGGTCTCCTGCAGGGCCTTCACGACCGTCTCGACCTGCGTCTTGCTGGTGTAGGGCCCGAATACCGTCGCCGACTCGCTGGGATCGCGGGTGATCTCGATCCGGGGTGCGTCGTGGTCGGTCAGTTGGACCATCGGGTAGGACTTGTCGTCCTTGAGCCGGACGTTGTAGCGGGGCTGGTGGCGCTTGATCAGGTTCGCCTCGAGCAGCAGGGCCTGCGTCTCGGTGTCGGTGACCGCGATCTCGACGTCGTCGGCCCGATCGACCATCCGCCGGATCCGCGCGCTGCGGGGGTCGGCGTAGGACCGCACCCGGTCGCGCAGATCGACGGCTTTCCCGACGTAGAGGGTGGTCTCCCCGTCCCGGAACTGGTAGACGCCGGGCTCGCGGGGCAACGATCCGGCGCGCTCGCGAACCCCATCGGCTTCCATCGGCGGCCCTATGGAGGCAGGGAATTTCAGCCTGACTCCTCGCCGTCCGCTTCGTGTCCCTCGCTCCGACCGCCGCCCCCGTCGATCGGCTCCGGTCGGATCGCGGCCTCGAGGTCGGCGACGACGCCGTCCTCGACCGCTGTGTCGGTGACGGGAACCGCGAGATCGGCCCCGCCGCTGACCCGGATCACCAGCCGTCGCGACCGCGAGCGGACGTAGCCCACAGCGAAAACGACCGCAAAGAGCAGCGCAGTGAGGGCGAGCGCGACCGCGCCCCACTCGAGGACGAGCAGCGCCGTCCCGACGCCCTCGCGGACGGCTCCAGCGAGGTCGGACACCGGCGGGAGGCCCGGTGCGGACGGGAGCCCGACTGGCACGAGACCGCCGAGGGTCGCCTGCGACGCCTCCAGCAGGCCGACGCCGACGACTGCCGCGGCAAGCGACAGGACGAGCCACGCGAGCCGATCGGTCGACTCGACGGTCACCGTGCCGACGTTCGGTCGATCGACGGCGCGGAAGTTCCGGCCGTCCCGGTCGGGAGTGAACGCCAACAGCCGGCGGTTCGTGACGACGAGCGTCGCCGCCTCGAGGTCGGCGCGGTGGTCGATCCGCTCGCCCTCGTCACACAACTGCTCGACGCGCTCGGTCCACGCGGTGGCCCGATCGCCCTGCGCTCTGGCCATCGGTCGCCGCTCCCAGCCCGCGGCCCAAGTACGTCGGGCTCCGTTCACGCGTGTAGGGAGCGCCTTCCGAGCCGCTCGAACACGGTACATTCTCGGTCGTCGGGGGACAACCCGACGCGTATGAGTGACTCGACGGTACAGTGCTGGCTCGTCGAACGGGAACTGGGCGACCGCGACTTCGTCACGCTCGTCTACGCGACGCCGGACGGCTCGCGCTACCAGCAACGACAGCGCTCCTCGACGGCGCTGCGGACCGGCGCGACCGTCACCGCGGCCACCGAGGTCCCCGAGGACGAACTCGAGCCGGTGCCCGACGAGGAGACCCGCAAGCGTTACGCGACGGAGGTCGACCGGACCGCGGACAAATACGATCCCGACGACCCGATCTGACTCTCTCTCCACCCCCGAAACGTGAGAAATAAGGATACAGTACGGCTGTCACGGCCGATATGGTCCTTCTTCGGCAGACTCCTGATGTCACAAACCTTATCGGGAAACGCTGCGACCACACGGCCATGCCCGCTATCACAGTCGACGAGCTGACCAAACGCTTCGGTCAGACCCTCGCGCTCGAAGACCTCTCTTTCGAGGTCGAAGAGGGCGAGGTGTTCGGCTTCCTCGGTCCCAACGGTGCTGGCAAGTCGACGACGATCAACGTCATCCTGGACTTCGCCCGGCCGACTGCGGGCGAGGTCAGCGTCCTCGGTATGGACGCCCAGCACAACAGCCGCGAGATCCGGCGTCGAACCGGCGTCCTCCCCGAAGGCGTCGAACTCTACGACCGCCTGACCGCCCGCCAACACCTCGAGTTCGCCATCGAGTCGAAAGACGCCGACGACGACCCCGAAGCGCTGCTCGAACGCGTCGGTCTGGTCGACGCGATCGACCGGAAGGCCGGCGGCTACTCGAAGGGGATGGCCCAGCGGCTCATGCTCGCGATGGCGCTTGTCGGCGAGCCCGATCTCCTCATTCTGGACGAGCCCTCTACCGGCCTCGACCCCAACGGGGCCCGCGAGATGCGCGAGATCGTCCGCGAGGAAAACGAACGCGGTGCGACCGTCTTCTTCTCGAGTCACATCATGGAGCAGGTCGAGGCGGTCTGTGACCGCGTCGGCATCCTGCGCGACGGCCGGATGGTCGCCGAAGACTCCGTCGAGGGACTGCGCGACTCCGTCGAGGGCGGCACGACCCTTCGGGTCACCGTCGACCGGATCGACGACGACGCCCTGCAGGCGGTCCGCTCGCTACCCGACGTAAGCGACGCCACCGTCGACGGACACGAGCCGCCGACGGTCGTCGTCACCGTCGACGGCTCGAAGACGGCCGTCCTCTCGGCGCTCGAGGACCGCGGCATCGAGATCACGGACTTCGAGACCACGGAGGCGTCGCTCGAGGACGTCTTCCAGTCGTACACGACTGACGCCGGGACGGAGGTGCATGCTCGATGAGTTCCGAAACCGGGACGCCGGCGGAGTCGGCAGGCACGAGCGGGTCGGCCTCGAGTTCGATCAACCCAGAGAGCGTTCGTGCGGTCGCGAAGAAGGACTTCCAGGACTCGATCCGTTCGTGGCTGTTCTGGGGGCTGTCCGTCTTTTTCTTCACGCTGATGGCGGTACTTGCCGGCTTCCTCGCGTGGGCGAACCCGGACGACTTCACGACGCTCGATTTCATCGGGACGATCAGTCAGGTGACCAAGCTCGTGATCCCGCTGATCGCGCTGGTGCTTGGCTGGAAGTCCATCGCCGGCGAGCGCGAGAGCGGCAGCATCAAGGTTCTCCTGTCGCTGCCCCACTCCCGGAAGGACGTCCTCCTCGGGAAGCTGCTCGGCCGGACGGCCGTCCTCTCGCTGTCCCTGATTATCGGCTTCCTCATCGCCATGGTCGCCGTCGCCTTCGCGGTCTCGGAGTTCTCCCTGCCCGCGTATCTCGGCTTCCTGGTGATGACGCTGCTGTACGCGCTGGCGTACATGAGCATCGCCGTCTCGCTGTCGTCGCTGACCCGCTCGACGACGATGGCCGGCGCGGCGATGTTCGGCGTCTTCGTCCTGTTTTACATCGTCTGGAACTCGATCCAGCAGGCGCTTCGGCTCCTGATGAACCGCGACTACTTCGAGGGCGTCGCGTATACCGTCTCCGGGCCGGGCGGTCGACAGCTCGAATTCACCCGGCTCCCCGACTGGGCGCTGTTCATCGACATGATCGATCCCGGCAACGCCTACCAGAACACGATCACGATCTTCAGCGCCCTCTCGAGCGATCAGATCGGGACGGCGTACAACGAGGCGGCGTTCCCCGACGGGCTGCCCTTCTTCCTGCAGGACTGGTTCAGCTTCGTCATCCTGCTGTTCTGGATCGCCGTGCCGATCGCCGTCGCGCTCTACCGGTTCGACCGCGTCGACATCTGATCGACGGACGGCATCGATCCGATTTTCGCGTTCGGCTCCCGTTCGGCAGGGCGATTTACGGTACCCGTCGTGATACCCCCGCCCGTGACCGACTGCATCTTCTACGGCGGCAAAGGCGGCGTCGGGAAAACGACGTGTGCGGCCGCGACGGCCCTTCGGCTCGCCGACGCGGGCCGAGACACGCTCGTCGTCTCGACCGACCCCGCCCACTCGCTGTCGGACTCGCTCGAGACCGATCTCGGTCCCGAGCCACGCGAACTCGAGGCCGAGGCGGGGAGCGACGCGGCGAGCGGGAGCCTCTGGGCCGTCGAGATCGACCCCGACGCGCGAAAGGAGCGTTACGAACGGCTGGCGCGGGCGCTGGCCGCCGACCTGCGCAGCGCCGGTATCCGGCTCGACGACGAGGAAGTCGGCCGGCTGTTCGCCGGCGGCGCGCCGGCCGGTAGCGACGAGATCGCGGCGCTGGATCTGCTCGTCGAGTACGTCGACGACGGCGACTGGGACGTCGTCGTCTTCGACACCGCGCCGACGGGCCACACTCTCCGGCTGTTCGACACCCCCGAGGTGATGGGACTGGCCCTCGAGACGGCTCAGTCCCTCCGGGGACAGGCAAAGCGGATCGGCGACGCCGCCCGGACGGCGGTGCTGGGCCCGATGTCGATGTTCGGGAGCGGCCGCGACGACGACGAGGAGGGCCTCGAGTCGTTCCGGGCTCGCCTCGAGCGCGCCCGCGACCTGCTGACCGATCCCGAGCGCACCGAGTTCCGGGTCGTCTTACTGCCGGAATCGATGGCGATCGCCGAGTCCGAGCGACTGGTGGCGACGCTGCGCGAGGCCGACGTGCGGGTCGACCGACTCGTGGTCAATCGGGTGTTCGAGGACCCCGAGGACGGCTGTTCGCGGTGTCAGTCACGTCACGAGCGACATCTCGAGCGGGTCGCGGAGATTCGAGCGACCTTCCCCGATCTCGAGGTCGTGACGCTGCCGGAGCGCGAGGGCGAGGTACAGGGCCTCGAGACGCTGCTTTCGGTCGGCGGCCGACTTCGAAGCGAGCGGTGACCGTGCGCATCAGTCGCGGACCCACTCACCGTTGAGTTCGTCGTTCGAGTGACCTTCGATCGCTGGAGGCGTGAACCCAAAACGGAGTCCGTGGGTCACACCAGTGATATATTCTCGAACGTTTCCGGGGCTAGTATCGCAACTCCAAGCATGAAGAGGCCCATACCCAATGCGGACCCCACAGCGATGTAAATCGTAAACTGAAGATCGACCCAGCCTTCGACAACCCCGGTAACCAACGGAACGAGCAGGAGTGCAAGTATGCCGGGAACAGCTGCAAACAGAAGGAGGCGTTTTACGATCTCTATTTTCTTCATATTACTCCATGTCCGCGGTTGGTAAAGTCTATTACGGGAGGTCTTCGTGACACTCGTAGACGTGCCGGGCTCGACTTTGGATCACAGTTTGGTGTTGGCCTGGATTCGCGTCCCAACTGTTCGCTACGCCAGCACTTACCCTCGGAAATACCCATCCATCACGGTCATACTCGGTTATTGTATAGTTCCGTCCGGTTCCAAGGGTAAGCATTGTCGCTACAATGACGCCAACGACCCCGCCCAAGATCGCACTTTTCGTAACGGCGACGAGTCCACCGATGACTTCGGTTAGCGTCGCTTTGCCTATCACATCAGCAGGTTTGCTTAATTTAATCGCTGTCCCCTCCTGGTAGTGTGGCCAGTTATCCGTCTTACAATAATTGAGGCCACATGATCCGATTTTCCTCGAAATGGATTTCCTCTTCTCGATGACTGCTGAATACCCGTCCACATTCGCAGCTATTTCGGTCAAACCATCCCGTTCGGTAGAGGCTGTAATCCTGTCACTGATTACCGTATGTTCAACGACCCCTTCCTTTTCTCCCTCGGTGAAAATTTTGACTCCTGCTACTCGTTCAGCCGATTCTACGACGACGATCTGGTGATTTTCCCTCTCGCTTTTGCCTACCACATCGTAGTCTTCAGGCGTAGTATCCCTTCGACCGTGTTCGGATCCTGCAGCAACACCGACGGCACCGATGCTTGCAGTTGTTGCTGCTGTTATTTGTAGAATTCTTCTACGATTGTAATTGGATGCTTTATCTTTCATACCGTAACTAAATGCAAATCACATTAGGTTAAATACCATTCTAAAAGTAAACATATGAATGTAATAAGACGGGACGAACTGTAGTACTGCCTCGTTCCGCAGGACATCGACGGGTCGCATCAACTATCAAGAGAGATATACTCGGATCCAGTCCGCCTACGAGCGCGTTCAATGCGGTGTCGGCTTTCCCAACAGGCTTATGATGTCAACCGTTCTTCATTCGACCATGGCACGCTCGCTCGGACGGAACTCGTCCCCGCTGCTCACGGCGATCGGCGTTGCCGTCGCGCTCATTGCGATCGTCGGCACACAGTTCCTCGGCTGGGAGTGGGGAGACGGTCGACTCGTGCCGACGGTCATCGGCGTCGTCGCCGTCGCAATCGCGGTCGTCGCGGTCCTCGCTCGTCGCGAGTGAGACGGACCTCGTCGCCTCGAGGGACCGCTTGCTCGGTTCCGTCAGAACCGAGTTCAGCATCCATCGAACCGGCGGCGCTCACTCGAGGTCGATCCCCCTCTCCGCGAGCAGGTCCCGGAACTCGCCCTCCTCGAGGATCGGGACGTCGTTGTCGCGCGCATCGCCCTGCTTCGTCGCACCCGGATTCTCGCCGGCGACGAGGTAGTCCGTGTTCCCCGAGACGCTGCCCGTCGCGTTGGCCCCGTGGGCCTCGACCGTTGCTTGGGCTTCGTCCCTAGTCACGCCCTCGAGCGAGCCGGTGAAGACGAAGGTGAGCCCCGCGAGTTCGTCCCCGCCGGTCTCGACGTCGACTTCCTGCGGTGAGACGTGATCGAGGACGGTGTCGACCACGGCCGCGTTGGCCTCGCTCGTGAAGAAGTCGTGGACCGTCTCGGCGACGGTCTCGCCCACGTCGTCGACGCCCTCGAGCCGTTCGGGCTCGCTTTCCGCGGCCTCGCGGAGGGCCGCGAAGGTACCGAACTCGCGGGCGAGTTCGCGGGCCGTCGCCGGACCGACGAGGGGAATCCCGAGCGCGGAGACGAAGTCGGAAAGCGGCGGCTCGCGGCTGGCCGCGATCTCGGCGAGCAAGTTCTCGGCGCTTTGCTCGCCCCAGCCCTCGAGGTCGGTGAGGTCCGCCTGGTCGAGTGCGTAGAGGTCCGCGACCGACTCGAGCAGGCCCGCGTCGACCAGTTGGCGGACGCTCTTTTCGCCGAGTCCCTCGAGGTCGAGGCCGTCGTCGCCCGCGTAGTACTCGATCGACCGACGAAGCTGGGCGTCACAGCCCAATCCACCGGTACAGAAGGCCATGGGGCCGTCGCGCTCGACGGGGCTGTCACAGACGGGACAGCGATCGGGCAGTTCGTAGTGGCCCTCGCTGCCCTTCTCGAGGACCTCCTCGACGTAGGGGATCACGTCGCCGGCCCGCTGGACGCGAACCGTGTCACCGATATTGACGTTTTTCTCGGCGATCTCCTCGGGGTTGTGCAGGCTCGCCCGCGAGACGGTGACGCCGCCGACGTCGACCGGCTCGAGCAGGGCGACGGGAGTCAGCCGGCCCGTTCGGCCGACCTGGACCGCCACGTCGGCGATCGTCGTCACTTCCGCGCGGGCGGGGAACTTGTAGGCGAAGGCCCAGCGGTCGTGACGGGCCGTTCGCCCCAGTTCCTCGCGGGCCGCGCGGTCGTCGACCTTGATGACGACGCCGTCGATCTCGTAGTCCAACTCCTCGCGAGCCTCGAGCATGCGGTCGCGGTAGTCGATCGCGTCCTCGATGTCTCCGACGACCTCGACGCGGTCGTTGGTCCGCAGCCCGTAGTCGGGGAACCGCTCGAGTTCGTCCCGATGGCTGTCCGCGAGGTCGCTGGCCTCGAGGACGTCGAAGTAAAAGACCGCGAGCGGGCGCTCGGCGACGACGGTCGGATCGAGCTGGCGGATCGTGCCAGCGGTCGCGTTCCGCGGGTTGGCGAAGGGGTCCTCGCCGCGCTCGATGCGTTCGCGGTTGTACGCCTGGAAGGCGTCCTTGGGCATGTAGACTTCGCCCCGGACCGCGAGGAACTCGGGGTGATCGCCGCGGAGCCGCTGCGGCACGGAGCCGATCGTGCGCGCGTTTTCGGTCACGTCGTCGCCCTCGCGGCCGTCCCCGCGGGTCACGGCGCGCTCGAGGCGGCCGTCCTCGTAGACGACCTCCATGGAGACGCCGTCGAACTTGGGCTCGCAGACGTAGTCGACGTCGCCGACCTCTCGTCGCACCCGCTCGTCGAACTCGCGTATGTCTCCCTCCTCGCCGCTGCCCTCGATCGAGAGCATCGGCGCGACGTGTTCGACGGTGTCGAACGCTTCGATCGGTTCGCCCCCGACCCTGCGGGTGGGGCTGTCGGGGTGGTCGAGACCGAACGCCTCCTCGAGGTCGCGCAGCCGGGAAAAGAGGTCGTCGTAGGTCCGGTCGCCGATGATCGGGTCGTTCTCGACGTAGTAGCGGCGGTCGTGTTCGCGGACGGCCTCCCGGAGCAGTGTGACCTGCTCGCGGGCCTCGTCCTCGGAGAGATCCTCGACCGGCTCGAAGTCGGTTGGCGGCTCTCGGAGATAGGGGTTCGCCTCGTCCTCGTCGGCGGCTGGCATTCTTGCTCGAGAGTTGCCGCTCGGACCCGTTAATGGTACTGACTGGGGCCTGCCCGTGTCGTTCCGCGTTTCTCGAGGCGGCTGTCGTCGTCGGTCAGTTCCAGCGGGGAGATGGATTCGCGACGCGAGTCACTCGAGTGTCCTTCGACTATGCGTTCGTTCGATCACGACGGTGGTGGAAGCAGTTCCGTGAACTCGCTATCGTTTGTCTCATTCACGATATCGACCGATCACTTCGAACGGTCAGTATAGAAGCGCTGTCCGACAATCCGTTATGATGCGTCCGCGTTGGTCGTTCGTCGGGAGCCAACGGTGTTTGCTACCCACCCACCGACACGACCGGATCCGAGGCCGAATAGGGGTGCAACACACACCACCAATCCACTGGCGATGACGATGAATACGACCCTCTGTAGCGACCATGTTGCCGTCGTCCCTGCCGTCACGATGACTACGAGCAGTCCGAGGGCGCCACCAATGATACCAGCGCGGAGTCCAGCAGCACCTGGGTCCGACGAGCGGATCGCAGCGATGACTCCTGCGACGAACGCTCCGATTATCATTATACCACCGCCGATGGTCGCCTCCGAATTCGGTAGCCAGTTTAGCACGGCGATGACGGGTAGCGAAGCTATTGAACCGATGAGCGCGAATCGCCATGCCGGAGGAAGAGTGTGGATGAGGGGAGGTGACACCATATTCGTTTCTACGTTCTAATAGTATATATTTTCGCCGGGATGGACAATGGAAGATCTACTGAATTACTTCCACGGGTTGTCCACCAGTTCCGTGTGAACGCTCGAGCCGACCGCGATCCGACAGTCGGCCCGCGGCGAGGCGATACACAGGAGTACGTAGCCGGCCGCTCGGTGTCGGTCCTTCAACGCCCGCGAGAGACGGCAGTACGCGACGGCGTCGTCGACGGCAGACGCGTCCACGGCTCCGTCGCCGTTGCACTCGCCGTCCGACGGCTGCCTCCCCTCGACCTCGAGCAGCCGTCCGGCACAGGTCCCGCAGGCGCCCGTCCGGCAGCCGTACGGGAGTACGGCCCTGTCGCACTCGGCGGCCTTGAGGATCGTTTCGTCCTCGTCGACCGCGAGGGTCCGCGTCCGGCCGTCGGGCCACTCGAGGGTCACGTCGTGGCTCGTCATCTGTGGGCGCGGCGGGTCACTGCCAGACGTCGCTCGTGCAGTCGCCGTCGGGCCACCGGATCTCGTGGGCGCGGGCCGGTCCCTCGGGACAGTCGCCCCAGTCGACGAGGAAGTCCTCGTCGAGTTCCATCGTCCCTTTCCGGGGGTCGACGTCGGCTTTCAGCATCACCGAGCCGCGCTCGGCCTCCTCGGGGTAGAACTGGTCGTCCCACGAGGAAAACAGCGAGGTGGTCCAGTAGAGGCGCTCGCCGTCCAGCGAGAGTTGGAGCATCTGCGGGCCGCCGGCGAGTTCCCGGCCCTGAACCTCCTGGATCTCGCCGAAGGTTCCCCCGACCGACAGCGAATCGGCCCGCCGCGGGTTCGAGGGGTCCGAGATGTCGTACATCCAGACCTCACCGTGGAGCCAGTTCGAACCGAACAGGTACCGGTCGTCCATCGAGATCAGGATGTCGGTCGTCAGCCCCGGAACGGGCATGTCCCAGTCCTCGTGGTCGCGAGCCTCGAAGTCGATTACTTTCTCCGCGCGGTACGCTCCCTGCCCGTCATCCGCGCTCTCGTCCCGCCAGAAGTGGAACATGTTCGAGGAGAGCGCGGCTCCGACGAACCCGTGTGTCGACTCGGGCGTGTGAAGGAATCGCACCTCGAGCGGAATCTGCCCCTCCTCGCCGAGGTCGATCGTCTGCTCGACGGTGCCGTCCTCCCAGTCCCAGAAGTGGAGCTTCCGGCCGTAGTTACCCGCCTCGACGTCCTCGAGGTCAAAGCCCGGATAGTACGTCTTGGGTGCGGCCCACTCGCTCGAGACCATCACGTTCTGGCGGGGCTGGTACCAGTAGTCGTAGTTCATCTCGATCTCGCCCGGCGGCTCCCAGCGCCCTTCGATCTCGAAGTCCTCGTTCAGTTCGAGGAACCCGCCCGGAAGCTCGCCGTCGGCGTCGCCGAGCATGCTGATCAGGATCTGTCCGTCGGGGATACAGTGGACGGTATGGGGTGCCGAGAGGTCGTACTCGAAGATGTCCTCGGGTTCGATCACCGTCTCGAGTTCGGGATTCCGCCGGTCGGCGGCGTCGAGGACGTGGATCCGCGAGGAGCGTTGGCCGGGGACGATCAGGTGTCGCCGCTCGAGTTCGTCCACGTGACAGGACGACGAGCAGGCGTTCCACCCGAAGTGGTGGAGTTCGTCCCCGCGCTCGGGCATCTCGACCCGGTCGACGATCTCGCAGTAGGTCTCGGAGTCGGGATCGAGATCGACGACCGCGACGAAATCCGGCGCGTCGACGTCCGTACCGACGTAGAGGCTCATCACGTACGCCAACCGTTCCCGCTCGCTCTCCTCGATCGCGGCCTGGGGCGTCGCGTAGCCGGGCCCCTCGTGGTGGTGTTCGTGGTCGTGGCCGGGTTCGACGTCGTCTGGCGTGCTAGCGTCACTCATGGCACTCCCGACCACGAGCGGGTAAATAAATCTGGTCGGGGATGACGCGAGCGGACGGACCTACGCCCAGGGGCTGTCGCCGACCTCGGCGCGCACCCGCGGCCCGACCTCGATGCGACAGTCGGCCTGCGGCGAGGCGATACACAACAGGACGTAGCCCTCACCTTGCTCGTCGTCGGTCAGCGCCCGTGGCTGCCGGCGATACGCGAAGGCGTCTCTCACGTCCGGCCGCGCCCCGTCCTCCGCGTCCGTCTCGCCGTCTTCGAGCCCGAGCAGTCGGCCGACGCAGGTGATACAGGTCCCGCTCCGGCAGTCGTAGGGCAGTCGCGCGCCGACCCGCTGGGCCGCCTCGAGGACTGTCTGGCTCTCGGCCACGTCGAGCGTCCGCGTCCGGCCGTCGGTCCACTCGAGGGTTACCTCGTGGCTCGTCATCGGTCCGTTCCCGCTATCGTCCGTCGTGCGTACAGTTCGTCCATGACACTGTGTACCGTTACGAGGGCCGAGAGGAAAAAGTCGGTTCCGGTTCGATGACCGGTGCCGCGACGGTCCGGCCGTGCGACGAGCCGGCTCAGTCGACGGACGGCGTCGCCGTCTCCGCCGTCGGTTCCGCCTCGGCGGACTCCTTGTAGACGATTCCCCAGCCGGTCACGCCCATCGCGATGAGGACCAGCGGCGAGAGGATCCCGAAGAAGTAGTACGGCGCGTATTCGATGACCGGCACGCCGAGCGTCGACGCCATGAAGACGCCGCCCGATCCCCAGGGAACGAACGCCGACGTCGTCGTCCCGGCGGCTTCGACCGCCCGCGAGAGGTTCCGGCTCTCGAGGTCGTACTCGTCGTAGAGGTTCTGTAAGGTCATCCCGGGCACGACGATCGCCATGAACTGTTCCGCGGCGAGGAAGTTCATCGCGATCGTCCCGGCGGCCGTCCCGGCGGTCAGCCCGGCGACGCTACTGACGGCCTGGCCGATGTGGTACGCGATCGATGCCAGCACGCCGATCTCCTGCAGGATCCCGCCGAGTGCCAGCGCGGCGACGATGATCGTAATGACCCACACGGAGCCCGAGAGGCCGCCGCTCGCGAGCAGTTCGTTCGTGAGTTCGAGGCCGGTCTCTGGGCTCGTTCCGTTGTGGACGGCTTCCCAGGCGGCGGCGAAGCTCGCTCCCTGAACGGTGGTGCTGATCCCGACGCCGGCGAAGATGCCGACGCCGAGCGACGACAGCGCCGGAAACCCGTAGAACGCGAGCGCGAACGTGACGATCAGTGGGAGGAGCGTGATCGGTGAGACGACGTAGCTGTTCGCGAGGCCGGCTTGCATCTCGGCGACGCGGTCGACGGGGATCGTCCCGCTCGTGTTCAGTCCCAACACGACGAACAGGACCAGCGAGACGGTAAATGCGATCATCGTTCCGGGACGCATCGCCCGAATGTGGTCCATCAGATCCGTGTTCGTGACCGCGGCGGCGAGGTTCGTGGTGTCGGAGAGCGGGGAGTTCTTGTCGCCGGTGTAGGCCCCCGACAGCACGGCACCGGCCGTCATCGCCTCCGGGATCCCGAGCCCGGAGCCGATTCCGATCATCGCGACGCCGAGGGTTCCGGCCGTCGTCCAGGAGGACCCGATCGCGAAGGCGACGACCGCCGAGAGGACGACGGTAAAGGGGAGGAATATCCCTGGCGACAGGAACTCCAGTCCGTAATACATGAGCGTGGGGATCGTCCCGGCATCGATCCACGACGAGATGAGCATGTAGATGACGAACAGGATGAGAATGGCCTGCAGTCCGGTCAGAATACTGCGACTGATGCCATCGTAGAGCCGCTCCCAGGAATAGCCGAAGTAGTACCGCCCGAGCAGCCCCGCGAAGGCGATCCCCCACAACAACGGCATCTGTGGGTCCATCTCGAGCCAGATCATCCCGACCGAGAGGAACAGTATCATGCCCGCGATCGGGACGAGCGCTTCCCCCAGGCTCGGTCGCTCGTCCTCGGGAATGTCGTCGTAGGCTTTCGGTGTGAAGTCAACTCCCATGTGCGAGTCTCGTCCGTGTTTGCGAAACCGGGTATAAATAGATCTTCTTTCGGACGCCGGGCCCAGTGCCCGGCGACGGCCGTCGGCCGGACCCGGTACTTTACCCGTTGGGGCGCCTAGGATCGAGCAGATGGGTCAGGGAACGGAGTTCGGATTGGTCGACCTCGAGGACGTCGATTCGCCCGGCGACGAGTGGGAGGAGATCGACGTCTCGGATACCGAAGCCGACCGGATCGCCCGCAAGCGCGACCGCGAGTTCGAGCAGTTCGAGGAGCGGATCAAGGACGCCGAGCAGTTCAAGGTCGAGCAGTCGGTCTTCGACGACGCGACCTTCGCGGCGTTGTACAAACTCGTCCAGGACGGCTACGTCGAGGCCTTCGGCGGGCCGCTCTCGACCGGCAAGGAGGCAAACGTCTACCACGCGCTGGGCGACGACCGCGAGGTCGCGGTCAAGATCTACCGGATCAACGCCTCGAACTTCCGGCAGATGCGCGACTACCTCGAGGGCGACCCCCGGTTCGAGGGCCTCGGTGGGAAAAAGAAAGACGTCGTTCTCGCGTGGACGAAAAAGGAACTGGCGAACCTCCGGCGAGCGCAGGCGGCTGGGGTCCGAGTCCCCGAACCGCTCGCCACCGAGCGCAACGTGTTGGTCATGGAGTACATCGGCACCGACGATGGCCGCGCGAAACGGCTCGGCGAGGTCCACATTGAGAACCCACAAACCGCCTACGAGGTCATGCGCGAGTACATGCGACGGCTCTACTCGGCCGGCCTGATCCACGGCGATCTGAGCGAGTACAACGTCGTCTTCGACGAGAGCGAGGGCCAACTGGTGCTGATCGATCTGGGACAGGCCGTCACGGTCCACCACCCCAACAGTCGCGAGTTCTTAGAGCGGGACTGCCGGAACGTCGCGGGCTATTTCTCCCGACAGGGACTCGAGGTGACCGAAGACGATTTACTCGAGTTCGTCACGAGCCCGGAGCCGGATCCCTCGCGGAACTGATCGCGTTCGCGCGGTCGTCCAAACGCCTTAGTGGATCGCTATCGCGGAAACGCGTATGCACATCGGTATCGTCTCCGACACCCACGACAACGTCGAGGCCATCGAACGCGCCACCGAGATCTTCGCCGAGGAGGGCGTCGAAATCGTCGTTCACTGCGGCGATTTCGTCGCACCCCTGATGGTCGACTACTTCGAGGGGTTCGAACTCCACGGCGTCCTCGGGAACAACGACGGCGACGTCCGGAACCTCCAGCGCGCGTTCGACTCGCTGGGCGGCGAGAGCCAACTCCACGGCCGATTCGCCGACCTCGAGTTCGACGGGCTCTCCTTTGCCGTTCTCCACGGCGAGCGCAAGGCGGAGATCGAGGCGATCGCCGCCGGCGAGACGTACGATTTCGTCTGTTACGGCCACCACCACGAGCGCGAACTGTCGGAAGAGGGGCGGACGACGGTACTCAACCCCGGCGCACACGTGTTGGCGTCCGACGAGGACCGGACAGTTGCGATCGTCGACACCCGATCGCAGTCGGTGCGGTTCCGCTCGCTTCTCGAGTAGGACCGTTCGGCCGCGCGACGACTCGAGACGGCGCGCGTGACGGTGGCACGGAACACCCGGTACTCGCGGACCAAGCGCTTAACCTCGCCCAGTGAGTATCGAACAGTATGCAGCACGTGAAGATTCCGCAGGACCGCATCGGCGTTCTCATCGGTGAAGGTGGCGAGACGATGCGCGAGATCGAGGCGGCAGCCGAAGTGCGACTCGACATCGACTCGGAGAACGGCTCCGTCGCCGTCGAAACCGTCGGCGACCCCGTACTCGGCCTCAAAGGCCCCGAGATCGTTCGCGCGATCGGCCGCGGGTTCGCGCCCGAGGATGCCCTGCGACTGCTCGAGGACGACATGATGTTGTTCGACGTCGTCGATATCGACGCCGCGTCGCGCAACAAAAACGACATGAAACGCAAGAAGGGCCGGCTCATCGGCGAGGGCGGCCGGACCCGCGAACTGATGGAGGAACTGACCGGGGCCGACGTCGTCATCTACGGCTCGACGCTCGGGGTCATCGGCGCACCACAGGAGGTCGACGCCGTCCGCACCGCCGCCGAGATGCTCCTCGATGGGGCCCCCCACGGGGCGGTGTACTCGTTCCTCGAGGAGAAGCACAACGAGATGAAACACAAGGGGATGGAGTACCACCGGTTCCCCGGCGGTCAGTCCTGATCCCTGCGGTCGGTCGGTTGGCTTCAATCGGCGGCCCTGCGAACGAGCGGTCGAGTCCGTCCACCGTCGCCGTTTTCGTCGAACCGCTTTTCTATCGTTAGTCACGGCCCGTCGGAATTCCACGCGATAGCCCGTCTCCGCGCTGGTTCTCAGCGAGTGTGAGTATATATACCCCTACGTCGTTCGGACCGAAACCGCCGTACGGGGGCATCTTCAGCCGTCCCTGTTCGTCGGATAGGGAAAAGCTTATATAGAATCACAATCAATCCTTCGACTGACTATGGCTCAACAGCAGATGGGCAACCAGCCCCTTATCGTACTCTCGGAGGACAGCCAGCGCACCTCCGGGGAGGACGCGCAGTCGATGAACGTGCAGGCCGGGAAGGCCGTCGCCGAGTCGGTTCGGACGACGCTCGGCCCGAAGGGGATGGACAAGATGCTCGTCGACTCCTCGGGCAACGTCATCGTCACCAACGACGGTGTCACGCTGCTCTCGGAGATGGAGATCGACCACCCCGCGGCCGACATGATCGTCGAAGTCGCCGAGACCCAGGAAGAGGAAGTCGGTGACGGCACGACCAGCGCGGTCGTCATCGCCGGCGAACTCCTCAGCCAGGCCGAGGACCTGCTGGACCAGGACATCCACGCCACGACACTCGCCCAGGGGTACCGAGAGGCCGCCGAGGAGGCCACCGAGGCCCTCGAAGAAGTCGCCATCGACGTCGACGAGGACGATACCGATGTCCTCGAGCAAATCGCCGCGACGGCGATGACCGGCAAGGGCGCGGAGAACGCCAAGGACCTGCTCTCGGAACTCGTCGTCGAGGCCGTTCGCGCGGTCGCCGGCGACGACGGCGTCGACACGGACAACATCAAAGTCGAGAAGGTCGTCGGCGGCTCCATCGAGAACTCCGAACTCGTCGAGGGCGTCATCGTCGACAAGGAACGGGTCTCCGAGAACATGCCGTACTTCGCCGAGGACGCCAACGTGGCGATCATCGACGGCGACCTCGAGATCAAAGAGACCGAGATCGACGCCGAGGTCAACGTCACCGACCCCGACCAGCTCGAGCAGTTCCTCGAACAGGAGGAACAGCAGCTCAAGGAGATGGCCCAGGGAGTCGCCGACGCCGGTGCCGACGTCGTCTTCGTCGACGGCGGCATCGACGACATGGCCCAGCACTATCTCGCACAGGAGAACATCATCGCGGTCCGTCGCGTCAAATCCAGCGACCAGTCACAGCTGGCCCGCGCGACCGGCGCGACGCCCGTCTCGAGCGTCGACGACCTGACCGAGGACGACCTCGGTGCCGCAGGTAGTGTCGCTCAGAAGGAGATCGCCGGCGACCAGCGCATCTTCGTCGAGGACGTCGACGACGCCCAGGCCGTCACCCTGATCCTCCGCGGTGGCACCGAACACGTCATCGACGAGATCGACCGCGCCATCGAGGACTCGCTGGGCGTGGTCCGGACGACCATCGAGGACGGCAAGGTGCTTGCCGGCGGCGGCGCACCCGAGATCGAACTCTCGCTCGCGCTGCGTGACTACGCCGACTCCGTCGGCGGCCGCGAACAGCTGGCCGTCGAGGCCTTCGCCGACGCGCTCGAGGTCATCCCGCGCACGCTGGCCGAGAACGCCGGGCTCGACCCCATCGACTCGCTGGTCGAACTCCGCAGCGCCCACGACGGTGGCGACACCGGCGCCGGGCTGGACGCCTACACCGGCGACACCATCGACATGGACGCCGAGGGCGTCTACGAGCCGCTGCGCGTGAAGACCCAGGCCATCGAGTCCGCTACTGAAGCCGCAGTCATGCTGCTGCGCATCGACGACGTCATCGCCGCGGGCGACCTCGCGGTCTCCCACGACGACGATGACGACGACATGCCCGCCGGCGGCCCCGGTGGCATGGGCGGCGGCATGGGCGGTATGGGCGGCGGCATGGGCGGCATGATGTAAACCTAAATTTTGCTCTGCGGGGCGGCGAAGCCGCCCCTCGGCAAAATTTAGTATAAAAGCACTCCTCCCTCCGTTCGCTCCGCTCACATCGGTCGTCGGCCCGAGCGCGGCTTTGCCGCGCTCGGTGAACGGCGTCGTTCGGGTTCTCCGAACCGCTCACTCGCCGACGCTCGACGTCGGGGCGAGATCAACGGGCGTCGATCCGTTCGAGTCGCCCACTGCAGTCGGCCCATCTGATCGCTTTCTCTTTCGGTAGCGCTCCCGGAACCCTTACTCCCGCAGTTCGCGCTCCCACGAATCGCTCGAGACTCGAGCGCCGGCGCCTCCCAACTCTCATGTATATTTAGAGACAAGAAGTAGTCGTGACGAACGACGCCGACAGAAAGCGAGACGTAGCGACCGTCTTCAGCGGCGCGATGGACGCCTATCGTGACGGGGCCGTCCTCAAGGAGGGCGAAGACCTCGAGCGCCTCGCCGACTGGACCGCGGGCGCGACGCGGGCACTCGACGTGGCCACCGGTGCGGGCCACGTCGCCGGTGCCGTCGCCGACCGGGACGTTCCGCGGGTCGTCGCGGCCGACCTCTCCCCCGAGATGGTCGCGACGGCGACCGCCGACGACGGCGGAGACGAGCGCCGACTCGAGTCGTATCGGACCGGCATGGTGTTGGTTCGGGCGACGGGCTGAGGCCCCCGAAACCGGACCCGTTACTGTGGGAATGGAAGCAGGGGCCCTACCGGGAGATCCTGTCTGCCATGGCGGCCTCGAGTTACCGTCTGACACGGTGGCCTCGAGTCACGACGAACTAAGTACGAGCCCGCAATATTCGCGGGTATGAACACACTTCTACTCGACAGCGATGACGTCGACGAACACGCTGTACTCGCGGCCGTCATCGACGCCGTCGAGGAGGCCTTCGGGGCCTTCGAACGCGGTGATACGCAGATGCCGGCCAAGTCCTACATCGATCTACCGCAGTACAACGGCGACTTCCGGTCGATGCCGGCCTACCTCGATACCGGCGACTGGGACGCTGCCGGGCTCAAGTGGGTCAACGTCCACCCCGACAACCCCGCGGACCACGACCTGCCGACCGTTCTGGGGACGATGATCTACTCCGACCCCGAGACCGCCTTCCCGCTGGCGATCATGGACGGGACGACGCTCACGATGAAACGGACCGGTGCCGCCGCGGCCGTCGCCACCGACTACCTGGCCGTCGAGGACGCCACGAGTCTCGGCCTCGTCGGGGCCGGCGTCCAGTCCTACACCCAGCTCGAGGCGATCAGCGAGGTGCGACCGATCGAGGAGGTCGTGGTTTCGGATCCCGACGACGAGCGTGTCGAACGGTTCGTCGAGACCTACGAGGACCGGTTCGACGTTCGCGGCGGCTCGATCTCGGAGGCCGGTCACTGCGACGTGCTGTCGACGGTGACGCCCGTCGAGGACCCGATCGTCGGCCCCGACGACGTCGGCGACCACACGCATATCAACGCCATCGGGGCCGACGCCGAGGGGAAACACGAACTCGAGGACGCTCTGCTCGAGGCGGCGCGGATCGTCATCGACGACCACGAACAGTGTACCCACTCGGGCGAGATCAACGTCCCGTACCACGAAGGAGTGCTGACCGACGCGGACATCCACGGCGAGATCGGCGAACTCGTCGTCGGGTCGAAAGCGGGACGGACGGCGGAGACGGGCAACACGGTCTTCGACTCGACCGGACTCGCGATCCAGGACGTCGCCGCCGCACGGGTCGTCTACGAGCGGGCGTCGGCGGACGGTGACGGCCACCCCTTCGATATCGTCGGTGTCGACGACTCGGCGTAAGGGCCGTCCGTTCTCGACGTCGCCGGCCGACCGGTCGGCGGCTCACCGACCGCGCAACCGCCGCGGAATCGACCCCGTCATCGACAGTTCGTCGGCGTAGTGGACCACCGGGTCGCCGGTCGGCGTCGGCAGGCCGGCGGCCTCGAGCAGCGTGTTTTCGTGGATCGTCACGGCGGCGGGCTGGAGCGGCCACGGGTCGTGGGCGATCTCGCCGGTCAGGACGCCGGTGGAATCGGGCGCGTAGAACCGCCGGCGTTCCGCAAGCCAGTACGCGAGCGTGCCGGGGTCTGCGGTGAAGACCTCGCCGTCCGGCCGGTAGGTCGCGGCGAACCGGGCAGGGGATCCGTCTCCCTCGTGTCTCACCCGCTCGCTCTCGAAGGCCACGTGGTTTTGGTCGGTTGCCCCGACCCGCATCCGTGCGCGGGAGACCGGTAACCGGGTCGTCCGCCCGACCGTCGCCGCGACCAGCGCGTTGTCGACGTCGATGTTGAAGAAGTACAGGCCGGGATCGCCCCGGTAGCGGACGTAGGTTCGGACGTTGAGTTCCGGAAAGGCGAGTCGCAGCACCGACGGGGTCCCGCGCAGTCCGACCTTCGTCAGGACGAACGGGAGAACGCTCAGCCAGGCACGGCCGTCCCGCGTCTCGAGGGGCAGCCGGTCAGGTACGTGCGGGCGCAGTCGGTCGGGATCGACCGGCCAGTGGACGAACAGGCCGTCTCGCCAGGTCATCGAGACGACGTGTGGTGCGTTCGGCGACGAGCCGTTCGCAAACGACCATCGAACGGGGTCCGTGCGTTGTTCGGTCATCCTCGAAACCAACAGGTCTGTAGCGACCCGTACGACTGCGTGGCGTATAAACTAGATAGCAAGCTGTCAGTTCCGATGGCAGTCGTCGGCGGCTCCGAGGAGCGAAGCCGCTCCTCGGCGTCAGTCGGCCGGGTCGACGACCGACTCTTCGGGCGACTCGAGCCAGGACACGGTGATGTCGGTCGGTTGGTACAGTGGTCCTCGGCCGTCGGA
Source organism: Natrinema thermotolerans (assembly GCF_031165565.1). Lineage (NCBI taxonomy): Archaea > Methanobacteriati > Methanobacteriota > Halobacteria > Halobacteriales > Natrialbaceae > Natrinema > Natrinema thermotolerans. The sequence continues at coordinate 2,172,905 of NZ_CP101873.1, forward strand.
CCGACCGTTCCCGAGCGTCCCAGAAAGAGCGCGGAAACGACGAGCAATGGGATCGCGACCGCCCTGTGTTCCACCGGTACGGCAACCGGTATCAGTCGTCGATCTCGATCGCCGGTCGTCCGGGTTCGGCGTTGGCGAGGGTGCCCTCGTCGGCGTCGACGGCGTGGACGACGTCGACGGGGGCGTCGAATTCGCGTTCGATCAGCCACGCCGCCGACTCCAGTGCCGCGTGTTCCTCGTCGGGGCCGAGCGTCATCGAGAGCGCTTCCCGTTCGACCTGCAGGTCCTGGCCGTAATCGGCCGCAGCGTCGCCCTGCTCGCGGATGTGGGACTCGCTCATGAGTTCGCCGATCAGGTTGTCGGCGTCGCTCTCGATCGCGATCTCCAGGGCGTCGTACTTCCAGTCGGGGGCGACGACGACCTCGATCCCCGTCGGGTCCTCGATCCCGGCGACCTCGACGATGTCGCGGATGTCCTCGCGGGTGTTCTCGACCAACTGCCGGCGCTTTTCGACCCGGTCGCGGTCGATCTCGGCGGTCGGCCACTCGGCCTCGGCGACGAACCCGTCGTCGCCGAGCGTCTCGTGGAGTTCTTCGGCGATGTGGGGTGCGACCGGCGCGAGCAAGCGGACCACGGCCGACAGCCCGCGCTCGTAGGTCTCGGCGTGGGGCTCGGTGTAATCGACGTACTGGCGCAGCGTTCGCACGAGGTCCTGCGTTTCACGCAACGCCTTGTTGAACGTCAGGTCGTCGTACTCCGCCGTGGCGATGGCGACCGTCGCGTCGATCTCCGCGTCGACGTAACTCGCGATCGCGTCGTCGTCGCCGTCGGGCGTTTCGGCGGCGTACTCCTCGACCATCCCCTGCAGGCGCTCGAGGAAGGCGTAGGTCGACTGGACGCCCTCCTCGCTCCAGTCGAAGTCGCGCTCGGGCTGGGCGGCCTGCATCATGAACAGCCGCGCGGTGTCGGCCCCGTACTCCTCGACGATTCGTTGGGGCGAGACGACGTTGCCCTTGGACTTGGACATCTTCTCGCCCTCGAGTTGGACCATCCCCTGTGCCAGCAGGTTGGTAAAGGGTTCGCGGTGGTCGAGTCCCTCGTGGTCGGCCAGCACCTTGGTGAAAAACCGCGAGTACAGCAGGTGCATCACGGCGTGTTCGATGCCGCCGACGTACTGGTCGACGGGCATCCAGTCGTTGGCCCGCTCGAGGTCGAAGGGCGCGTCCTCTAAGTCCGGCGAGACGTAGCGCAGGAAGTACCACGAGGAGTCGACGAAGGTGTCCATCGTGTCCGTTTCGCGGGTCGCCTCGCCGCCGCAGTCGGGACAGGTCGTCTGCTTCCACTCCTCGGCGGCGTCCAAGGGATTGCCGGTCGTGTTGATGAACTCCGGCAGTTCGACGGGCAGGTCCGCCTCGGGAACCATGACCGGGCCGCAGTCGTCGCAGTGGACGACCGGGATCGGCGTCCCCCAGTAGCGCTGGCGGGAGATCCCCCAGTCACGCAGTTGATACTGTGTGGCCTCCGCGGCGCCCTCGATGTCCGCAGTGAGTCGCTCGCGAGCGCTCTCGCTCTCGAGGCCGCTGTATTCGCCGGAATCGATCAGGACGCCGTCCTCGGTGAACGCCTCGTCTTCGACGTCGGGCACAGTAGGCTCCTCACCGTCGTCGGGGTCGGGTGCGACGACGGGTCTGATCTCGATTCCGTTCTTCTCGGCGAAGGCATGGTCGCGCTCGTCGTGGGCCGGGACGGCCATCAGCGCACCGGTCCCGACGTCCGAGAGGACGAAGTCGGCGACGTAGACTGGGATCTCCTCTCCGGTGGCGGGATTCGTAGCGGTCAGCCCCGTCTCGACGCCGTTGGGTTCGTCGCCGTCGGGGTCGGCCTCCTCCTCGATGAACCGGCGGATCTCCTCGTTCTCCTCGGCCAGTTCCTCGCTGATCGGGTGGTCCGGTGCGAGCGCGAAGAAGGTCGCGCCGTGGATGGTATCGATGCGGGTCGTGAAGGCCGTGACCGGGCCGTACTCCCGCGGCTCGCTCCCCTCGCCGCGTCCGCTCGAGGCGCGTGGCGCCTCGCTGACCTCGAAATCGACCTCCGCCCCGTACTGGCGGCCGATCCAGTTGCGCTGCATCTGCCGGACCGAGTTGGGCCACCCCTCGAGGTCGTCGATCGCCTCGAGCAGGTCGTCGGCGTACTCGGTGATGCGCAGGAACCACTGCTCGAGTTCGCGCTGTTCGACCGGCGTGTCACAGCGCCAGCAGAGTTCGGCCTCGCCTTCGACCTGTTCGTCGGCCAGAACGGTCTCGCAGTGGGGACACCAGTTGACCTCGGCGTCGCGGCGTTCGACCAAGTCCTCCTCGTAGAACCGGGAGAAGAGCCACTGGTTCCACTGGTAGTAGTCGGGCGTGCAGGTGGTGATCTCCCGATCCCAGTCGTAGCCAAAGCCCATCGACTCCATCTGGTCGGTCATCGTCTCGATACAGTCGAACGTCCAGTCGCGGGGGTTGGTGTCGCGTTCCTTGGCCGCGTTCTCCGCGGGGAGGCCGAACGCGTCCCACCCCATCGGATGGAGGACGTCGTCGCCCTGCATTCGTCGGAAGCGAGCGTACGCGTCCGTGATCGTGTAGTTGCGGACGTGGCCCATGTGGAGTTTGCCTGACGGGTACGGATACATCCCGAGGACGTACGTCGGATCCTCGACGTCGTCGGGCGTCCGGTAGACGTCCGCCTCGTCCCACGCCTCTTGCCAGCGCCGTTCGACCGTCGCGTGGTCGTATCCCGCGTCGCTCATTTGCTTATATAGCTATAGGCGGGGACGCCGCCCTATAGCTTTCCATACCGTACCCCCGTCGACCGGTCGAACGCCCGCGGGTCGGTCGTCGAGAGCAACGTTTACGACGCCCCGCGGCCAGCTCCAGCTCGTGGGCGAACTCGCACGCGAGACGCAGGGACGGCTCCGGGACGCCCTCGCCGCCCGGTATCCCGCCCTCGAGTGGCAGGTCGAACACCGGCTGGCCGGCACCCCCGTCGACGTCGCAGGGATCGGCGACGACCGGCTGGTCCTGCTCGAACTCGAGTGGCGGCGGGCCGACCCCGCCGACAACGCCGCGAAGCTCTTTCGCCACCTCGAGGCGGGCTTGCTCGATGCGTTCGACGCGATCACCGTCTGTCACTGCTTCACCGAGTACTACGACCTCGCCTCCGGTGGCGTCTCCTCGAAGCGGAAGAACGCCGAATTTGTCGGCCGGATCGCGTCGCGGGCAGTCGACCGGTTCGCGTACCATCCCGTCGAACTCCCCCTCGAGCCGCCGAAACGGGGCGGTGACCGCCCTCCGGATCTCCCCGCGGCCGTCGATCGGGCCGTCGACTCGATCGGTCGCCACCTCGAGCGATAGCGGTCGCTCGCCAGCGGTGCCCGGCTACCGGTGGCGTCGACGGTTCCGGTAGCCGAGGAATTTTGGTCCCGTCTCACGCCATCTCGAGTCATGGTAGCAGACTCCACAGTGTTCGTCACGGGCGCGAGCCAGGGACTGGGCCGAGAAATCGCCGTCGCGTTCGCCGATGAGGGTGCGAACGTCGTCCTCGCAGCCAGAAGCGACGGGATCTACGAGACCGAAGACCTGATCGACGCCCCCGAGCGGACGCTGACGGTCGAGACGGACGTGACCGATCCCGACTCGGTCGAAAACGCCATCGACGAGACGATCGAGACCTTCGGCGGGCTGGACTGTCTCGTGAACAACGCCGGGATCGCCGGCCCCACCGCGCCGCTCGAGGAGACGACCGACGACGAGTGGCTCGAGACGCTCGATGTCAACGTCGTCGGCGTGGCACGTGTCACGCGGGCAGCGGCCCCGCACCTGCGCGAGTCCGAGCGAGGGAGCGTCGTCAACATCTCCTCGATCGGCGGCAAGCGACCCTACGCCAACCGGGGGCCCTACGCCGCCTCGAAGATGGGGCTGATCGGCGTGACCCGCGCGCTGGCGGCCGAGTTCGGCGACGACGGCGTCACAGTCAACGCGATCTGTCCCGGCCCGGTCGAGGGCGATCGCATTCGGGGCGTCTTCGAGCGACAGGCCGAGGAGGCGGGCGTTCCCGTCGAAGCGGTCGAAGGCGAGGTCCGCGAGAGCCTCATGATCGACGATCTGGTCCCGCCCGAGGAGGTCGCCGACATGGCCGTCCACCTCGCGAGCGCGGCGTCGCGCCACGTCACGGGCCAGGACATCAACGTCTCGTCGGGCGGGGCGTGGTACTAGCGCCGGCCCGAAGTCAGAGGACGGCGAGAACCGCGACGAGCAGGCCGACGCCGACGAAAACCCCGCCGGCCGCCCGACGGAGCCGAACCGACGAGCGCACCTGCTCGCGCTGGTCCTCGAGGCTCCCGGCCGCGATCGCGAGCGGCGTCTCGTCGGTTCCGCGGAGGGCGTAGCCGTCGGCCGTCTCGATCAGTTCGCCCCGGACGACCAGTTCGTCGCCGTCACGGACGACGGTGGCCTGATACTTGTCGGGCATGGTGGTCTTTCCGCCGACGCTCACGTTGAACTCGAGGTCGCTGACGACGCCGTCCTCGCTCGCCAGCCCGGTTCGCTCGAGGAAGCGATTGACCGGATCGAGGTCGCCGAGATAGGACTCCGTCTCGGGATCGCCCAGAAACAGCCCCGGCGAGTCGAAGGGGTCGCCGTCCGCGTCGGTCGCCAGCGTCGTTGCGTCCACGCGGACGCGATCCCAACCCTGATCGACGGCGAACTCGCCGATCGCCAGTTCGGACTCGGCGGTCCGCCACCGGCTGCCGTTTCCCGTGTTCTCCTTCTGACGAACGCGCCACGCCCAGAGCGCGGCCGACTCGCCCCCGTTCGGTTCGGGGCCGGTCCGCGTCGGCGACGCCGACTCGAGGACGTGGACCGGGCCGCTGATCGTCGCTTCGCCGCCCGGCTCGACCCGCTCGTCGCTCGCCGACGCGAGTTCGCCGATCGTTTCGCTTCGATCGTCGAGTTCGCCGGCTCGAGACAACGTGACACCGCCGAACAGGAGAAAGATCCCGGCGATGACGAGTGCGAACACTTGGACCATGGCCGAGCTGTTGTCATCGAGACATAATAACTGTCCGAAAACGATCGATCTCGGCGGCGGGCCACAGCGACCGCGCGGACGCCGTCGCCGCGCTCGCGTCGCTGGTCGACCTCGTACTCACGACCGAAAAAACGGGCGTCGCAGAGGGATCCGGCGCCGGCTACTCGATATCGATCCGCTTCGAGTCCTCGCCCTCCGAAACCTTCGGGAGGTGGACCGTCAGCACGCCGTTCTCGAAGCCGGCGGCGACCGCCTCCTCGTCGACCGGCTCCGGCAGGCGGATCCGACGACTCGCGGTAGTCTCGGTCCGCTCGCGGCGGATGTACCGGCTCCCGGCGTCCTCGACCTCGTCGGTTCGAGCGGCCTCGAGGCGCAACGTTCCGTCCGCGAGCGTCAGCTCGATGTCGTCGGTCTCGTAGCCGGGCAGGTCGGCCGTGACGACGAACTCCTCGCCGGTGTCGGCGACGTCGACCGGCACCGAGCCGGGGACCTGGAGGCCGCCGGCGGTCATCCCCTCCTCGACCTGACTGCTCACGCGGTCGAGCATCTCCTCGATCTCGTCGAACGGATTGCGTCGCATACGCGTTTCTAGAACTCCGACGGGGATAAAATCTGCCCGCGACGCGTCGACAGACGGCGCCGTCACTCCGGCAGCGTCACGAGACCGTCCTCGAGCGCGTCGAGCAGCACCTCGCGGGCGTGGCCGTCGGGATCGACGCCCTCGTAGACCGCCTTCACTTCGCCGTCGGCGAGCAGGAACGTCGTCCGCGTCGTCACGCCGCTGTCGCGCAGTTCGACGCCGAAGGCGTCGGCGATCTCGGCGTCGGGGTCCGCGAGCAGATCGAACTCGAGCCCCTCCGAATCGCAGAACGCACGGTGGGAGTCGACGTCGTCGATCGAGACGCCGTAGACGTCGACGCCGGCCTCGCGGTAGGTCTCGAGTTCGCGCTGGAACTGGTTTGCCTCGACCGTACAGCCGGGGGTGTCGTCTTTCGGATAGAAATACAGGACCGTCGGCGATTCGAACGAGAGGGTGACGTCCTCGCCGTCCTGGTTCGGTGCCGTTACGGTCGGCGCGTCGTCGCCTGCATCGAGTGCCATACCCGTGCTACGGCGGGGCACGGAAAACGGCTTCCGGTACGGTTCGGGATCGATCGCGACTATTATGCCGGGCGTCGGCCTACGGTCGCGCATGGAAGACGTCGTTCTTCACACCGGTACGGAACATCCCGACCTCCTGTGGATCGTCGTCCCGGCCCTGCTCTCGTTCGTCGCCGGGCTCGCGATCGGCCTCTTCGCGTATGCAGACCGCATTCGGGCGTGGCTCCGCCCGGACGGCTCGACGACCGACTGATCCGCCGGGTCGTCGTGCCGTCGACTACTCGACGACGTGTTCGGTATCGTACGAACCCAGCCGCTTGACCCACCCCTTCTCGGCCAGTTCCTCGAGGTCCGCGATCGCCGCCTGCGTTCGGGACTCGTAGAGACCCGCCTCGAAGTCGACGTGGAAGACGTAGTCGCCGAGTCGCTGCCCGCTCGGCCGTGACTCGACGCGGGTCAGGTTGATGTCGCGGTCCGCGAACGGCTCGAGCAACTCGAGTAGCAGGCCGGGGTAGTTGGCGTTGGGGTAGACCACCAGCGAGGTCTTCCCGCCGCCCGTCGATCGCTCCGCGGCGGGCGCGATCGCGAAAAAGCGCGTCGCGTTCGAGTCCTGATCCTGAATGTCCTCGGCCAGGACCTCGAGGTCGACGCCGTCGTCGGCGTTGGCCGGGTGGCCGATCCCCGCGACCGACGGATCGTCGCGGGCGAACTCGACCCCCTGGGCCGTACTCGCGACGGCCTCGAGGGTGGCGTCGGGGTACTCGCGCTCGAGGTAGGAGCGACACTGTGCGAGCGCCTGTGAGTGGCTCGCGACGGTGTCGAACTCGGGTCCTTGCGCCAGCAGGGCGTGTCTGATCGGCGTGACGATCTCGCGGACGACGGCGACGTCGTACTCCGCGAGGGCGTCGAGGCTCTCGGTGACCGATCCCTCGATGCTGTTCTCGATCGGGATGACGCCGCGGTCGTACTCGCCGCCGTCGACGGCGTCGACGATCGCCGTGACCGACTGGCGGAAGTCGATCTCGCCGTCGTCGGCGACCGCCGTCGTCGCTCGGTGTGAGTAGGTCCCTTCGGGTCCCAGCGTGACTGCAGCCATTACCAACCGATAGCAGGCTACGGGTCAAAAGACCGTTGGGTTTCTCGGCGGTGTGCTGGCGGCTCCACGGCCGGCGGCTCGTCGAACGCAGGTCAGTCGTCGGACGGTTCGCCCGCGACGGTACTCCCGGCGCTCGCGGCGACGAAGCCGTCCTCGGTCGCCCGCTCGGCGACGTGGGGCTGGAAGACCCACGCACACAGCAAGACGATGGGGATCATCGTGGCCGCGACGACGGAGTAGCCGGTGTGGAGGCTCGGCATCACCGGTGCGGCGTAGACGAGCGGGTAGACGATCCCGCCGACCGTCCCGACGCCGCCGACGACGCCGGCGACGCTCCCGGAACTGTTCGGGAACATGGCCGGGACCTGCGCGAAGATCGCGCCCTCGGCGAACGCACAGCCCATCCCGACGACGAAGCCGGCGGCGACCGCGAGCATGACCTGTCCGGACAGTCCGGCCAGCGTCATCCCACTCATTGCCAGCACGATGAAACACAGCGAGACGAACGTCCACTGCTCGCGGTACCGGCCGGTGAAGACGGGCAGGATGTTCTTCTCCTTGCGCGCGAGCAGGTCACTGACGTAGCCGCCGAAGGGCCGCAACAGCCCGGCCGCGACCGAGAACGTCGCCGCGAACGTACTCGCGAGGACGAGGTTCTCCGTGTTGAACCCCTCGCGGTAGTAGGTCGCCAGCCAGCCGTTCATCGACAGCTCGAGGCCGAAGCTCATCACGTACGCCAGCGCGAGGACGACGGTTCCGTAGCGAGTAGCGGTGTGAAGCCACTGTTTGAGCGTCGCGCTCTCGGCGGTCGCCTGCCGGCGCTGCTCGGATTTGGCGGCCTCCCCGATCGTGTAGTAGACGATCGCCAGCAGGATCGAGACGATCCCAGTGTAGAAGAAGGCGGCCCGCCAGTTGCTCTCGAAGAGGGGGCCGCTCCACCCCTCGCCGAACACGCGAGGGAGGATCAACGCGCCGCCGGCGGCACCGGCGTTCCCGACGCCGGCATAGATCCCCTCAGCGGTCCCCAGGTGTTCCTCGTCGAACCACTCGGAGACGTGCTGAATGCCGATAACGAAGGTGATCCCCGCCGTCGCGACGATCAGCCGCGTGACGAAGAACACGCTGTAGGACTGGGCAAACGCCGACGCCATCGAGAACACGCCGACGTACGCCAACACGATGGCGAACACCGTCGGCGCGCCCCAGCGATCGGAGAGCCAGCCCGTCAGTATCCGACCGAACGGTGCGAGCCAGATCGCCGCGCTCGCCAGAATCCCGATCTCAGTCACCGAGAGGCCGAACTCCTCGGCCATCGGCCCGGTAAACGGCGCGAAGGAAAACCAGATGAGAAACGAGAAGTTGAACCCGATCGTCGCCAACACCAACGTCCGCCACTTGGTCATCTTGATCACGGCTGCTCACCTCCTGAAACGGTAACAACTCCTCTTTTCGATATGGATCTTAATAGCGCAGATAAGGGGACAAACCCTCCCAATATTGCCGATATACTCTTATCTGTGCTGTATGAACCGGTGAAACAGTCTACGTTCATCCACATGCTCTGCTCGAGCGAAACGCGACCGTCCGTATAAACCTACTTATTAGAACAACCCCATCTGTTGGGTCACTTCCCAACAGGTACGTCCAGTATTATTCCATATGTAGTTCTGACAAATGCAGACTATACGATCTTTCCATCGACATACAGAACCATAACGAAGGGCTGGTGGTCGATCGTCGACTTCCTGTTGCGGCCGACCCATCCCGGTCGGTTCGGGCGACGCTGGTGACGGGCTCTCCACTGCGCCCACGCCGGTGTCGTCGAGACACCGAGAAAACGACCGAGCGGGCGACTTACTCGTCTAAGTGTTCGATTCCCTTCTTCGAGACGTTCGCTTCCGTGATCTCGTCGGGCATCCAGTCGGGTTTGTCGTCCGGTGCCGTCTCCTCCCACGCCCAGCCGTCGTAGATGTGGACTTTGTCGGTCCCTTTCTCCCGCAGTCTGAGTTCGACCCGCTCGGCCGACTCCTCGCTCGAGCCGGGCTCGAGTCGCCGGGCCGCCTTGAGCGCCGCCTGCCGGGGGGTGTTCCCCGAGAAGACGCTCGATTCGTCGCCGCCCGATTCGCGCAGTGCAAAGTTTCGTTTCCCGTCTTCGCGTACCATGATTTTCGCCTCCGTGTCAGTCCAGCACACGATCCGACATAAAGATATCCCCACTAATCGACCGACTGCGTCGGTATCTTTAAGTGAGCAGCGGCCGCCACGTTTCCGCAGTTTCCGCGTCGACGGTCCCGCCACCGCGTGCGCCACCCGTCCGGGTCACGCTCCAAGGCGTCGAAAACACTTAAGTATATCCTACGGCGAAGTTCGGGATAGAATCCCGCGATGGTACGGAAAAAGAAGCTGAGTCCAAGCGGTGCGAAAGACGAAGACGGTAACTACCACAACGTCCATCTGAACCTCCACGAGGACGAACTCGAGGTCGCGGGCATGGATATCGGTGACGAAGTCTTCGTCCGAGTCCGGGACGGCAAGATCATCATCCAGAAAGCCGACGAGGACGACGTCGAACACGAGTTCTAAGACCCACCTTTTTACGCTTCGGGATTCGCTCGCTCCGCGAGCGAACCACTCAGCGCAAAAATCTGGACCAAAAAGGCCGCTCGCTCAGCCTTCGGCTTCGCTCGCGGTACCGTATCTGGGCCGCCATCGCGGCAAACCGCTAAACTGAGAAAACCGCCTTCTCTCAGCGCAGCGCCTCGAGGTCGAACTCGAAGGCCGACACCGGCACTTCGAGGTCGTGTTCGACCAGCACCTTCGGATGGACTTCGCCGATCACGCCGACTTCCTCACCGTCGATGACGACCGCCGCGGTTCGACCCGAAATGAAGGTCGGGTGGTCGGTCGGCGGCGTCTTGAGGTCAACGCCGAAGTTTCGGGTCAGCGCCTGGAGTCGGGCCTTGGCGTCCTCGTACCCGGCCTCGTGGTGGGCGAGGACGGCCCCGACGCGACGGCCTTCCGCGACGCCCGTATTCTCGCTCTCGTCGACGTTGGCCGCGAAGCCGATCTCCGCGAGGTTCTGGGGATAGGCGCGGTGGGTGTTTCGCTCCAGCACCATCAACAGCGAAGGCATGACCCACGTCCGCAGCATGGTGAAGTCCTCGCTGTAGGGCTCTTTGATCGTCGCGGGTTCGCCGGCCCCGTAGACGTCGTCACCGGGCAACACGTCGAGCCGGTCGTAGTTCTCCGCTTCGCTGATCATGTGGAAGTTCAGCAGGTCCTCGAAGCCCAGCCCGACGAGTTGCTCGCGGGCCGCTCGCTCGAGCCGGGAGCGCTCGTGACGGCCGCCGACGGTCCCCACGTCGGGATAGCGCGGGTCGAGGTCGTTGAAGCCATAGGCCCGTCCGAGGTCGTCGATGACGTCCAGCGGGTGGAGGACGTCGACCCGGTAGGGCGGGATCGTCACCTCGTAGACGAGGTCGCCCGCGTCGTTCTCCTCGCGGTCGGCCTCGAGCCCGGAGCGCTCGGCGAGGTCGATGACCTCCTCGGGATCGAGCCCGATGCCGAGGATCGTCTCGATGCGGTCGTGGGCGACCGTCTTCGTCTTCGTCGCAAAGTCGGGTCGGACGACCTCGTGATCCGGGTACTCCACGTTCACCTCCTCGATGGTGGCCCCGCGGGCCGACAGCGCGTAGCAGACGATGTTCAACATCTTGTCGATCGTCCACTGGTCGGTGCCGGTCATCTCGACGAACAGGTCACGGGAGTCCGTCGACACCTCGGTGCGCCGGCCGTTGATCACCGGCGGGAACGAAAACAGCCCGATGTCGTCGTAGATCGCCGGATACCGCTCGTACTCGCTGACGAGGTCGGCGTAGGTCTGGCCCGTCTGGTGGTCCTCGAGGACGTCCGCGGGCGTCATCTCCGCGTCCGAATCGAGGGGGACGAACCGGTCCTCGTCGGGCTCGAGGCCGACGTACTGGATGGTCGGATTACCTTCGGTGGCGGCAGTGCCTTTCAGCATCGTCAGGTCGTGAATGCCGATCGCGCCCTTCGCGCGCTTGCGCCCCATCGTCGCGTGGAGCTTCTCCTGCAGTTGGATGAGCGACTCGAGGGCCTCATCGTCGAGGTCGACGTCGCGGATCACCGCGCCCGTGACGTAGGGTCGCTCGTCGGGAACGGAGTCGTCGACTTCGATCGTCCACTCGGCCGAGTTCGGCGACGGGACGTGGATCCCCCGCGCGTCGCCGTACTGGTACCGCAGCGAGCGGGCAACGCCCTCGACGGAGAGCCGGTCGAGCCGGTCGGGCGCGAACTCGAGTTCGAACGCGCCCTCCTCGGTCCGGCCCTCGAACTCGAGGCCCAGCCCGAACAGGTCGTCTTTGAGTTCTTCGTCGCCTTTCTCCTCGCTGCCGGTCAGCTCGCGCAGTTCGTCGGGGTCGATGTCGACCGTGGGCATCAGTAGGTCACCTCCGTCTCGCGCAGCAGTTCCAGGTCACACAGCGTTCCGTGGATGTCTCGGATGTCCTCGAAGCCGTACATCAGCATGAGCAGTCGCTCGAGGGCCAGTCCCCACGCCATCACGTCGCATTCGACGCCCAGTGGCTCGAGCATTTCCTCGCGGAAGATCCCCGAGTTGCCGATCTCGACCAGCTCGCCGGTCGTCGGGTGGGTGCCGAACAGTTCGAAGCTGGGCTCGGTGTAGGGGTTGTAGTGGGGCTTGAACTGGATGTCCTCGATCCCGAACTGGGAGTAGAACTCCTCGAAGGTCCCCATCAGATCGCGAACGGAGAGGTCCTCGGCCATCACCCAGCCCTCGATCTGGAAGAACTCGAGGAGGTGGGTCGGGTCGAGCGTGTCGTTCCGATAGACCTTCTCGACGCTGAAATACCGCTGTGGGGGCTCGAGATCGCCGACTTCCTCGCCGGACAGGTAGCGGGTCGACAGCGAGGTGGTGTGGCCCCGCAGGGCCAGCGCACGAGCGAAGTCCTCGTCCCACGGCGAGTGATAGCCCTCGCCGTCCGGGCCGACGCCTTCCTTGTGGGCGCGCTCGACGCGGTCGACGAGGTCTTCGGGGAGGTCGTCGATGTGGGTCGGCTGCTCTAAGGCGAACCGGTCCCAGTGCGTACGCGCGGGGTGGTCTTGCGGCATGAACAGGCAGTCGTTGATCCAGAAGTCCGCGTCGACGTGGGGGCCGTCCATCTCCTGAAAGCCCATCCCGACGAGGGTGTCTTTGACCCGCTCGGCGGTCTGGCGCAGGATGTGGACCTTGCCGCCGTCGAAGCGCTCGGCGTCGGCCTCGACGTTGTAGTCGGCGAACTCGACGTCGTCCCACTCGCCGCTCGTCAGGAGTTCGGGCGTGACCTCGCCGACCGTCTCGCTGGTCTCGATGCCCGCCATCAGTTCGGTGACGGCGCGTTCGGTCAGCGTGACGTCACGAACCGTCGACTCGTGGCGGTCGACCAGTCCGCGACGCTCGAGCTGGTCGACGGTGTCCGAATCGATGTCGACGGCGTCGACCGGCGTCTCGCCAGCGTCGGCGAGGGCAGCGAGCGCGTCGGCTTCGGCGTCGGCCGCGGGGTCGGCGTCGGGATCGGCGGTGATCTCACCGCTGTCGATCGTGCCGTATCCCTTCCGCGCGTAGTTCGAGAGCGCAATGTCGACCTGCGGTCCCTCGAGCCCGGAGGAGCCGATGACTTGCCCCATCTGGGTCGATTCCTCGTCGGCGCCGGCCTCAAGGGCGGCCTCGTAGAGTCGTACCTCGGGGAGGGCGTCGCCGGCATACTCGACACCTTCGTCGGTGAGCGTCACCGTTTCGTCGACCCGCTCGCTGACGGCGACCAGCCCCTCGTCCTCGAGTTCGAAGACGGCCCCCGTGACGGTTTCGGGGGGCAGGTCGGTCGCCGCGGCGAGGGCGTCGACGGACGTTGCCTCGTCCGCGCTCGCGGCCTCTAGGACCGCGACCTGTTGTGATGGGAGTTGCATTCGCTTGGTTGAATGGCTGCGTGTCGGTCAGTTAGCGGTTCCGATACCGTGCGGGACGGGTCCCGCCGGCGTCGCGAACGGTCGGTTTCGCCGCGAGCGATCGATGTGACCGCTCTCGGGTCCACCGGCCCGGTCTCACCGGGCGAAGAAGAAACCGAATCCCGATCGCGGCCGCCGTAGCTGATCGCCGACACCGGCTTCGTGGGATTCGGGTGCCATACTCGGTGGCACTCGTGAGTGGGCAAAAACGTTGTGATACGTCTCACCACACCACCGTCGCTACTCGCCGGCCAGCCGCGTCGTCTCGAGATCCCCAGCGTCGACCCACTCGAAGCCGTCTTCCTCGGCGACGGCCGCCGCCTCGGACGGGTCGACCGGATCGCAGCCGTCGGCGTACTCGATGCGGACCGTGTCGGGGTCGGCGGCCGGTAACTCGGGGAGAAAGTCGTCGTCCTCGAGCAGCCCGCGGACCGAGACGTCCCCGCCTGCATCGAGCGCCGCGCCGAGCGCGCGGTAACGATCGGGCGCCGACGCACCCTCGATATCGGTTCCGAACGAGTCGTCGTCGATCCGCGTCCGCTCGCTGGTCCCCGAGAGCGTCCCGAACCCGTCCGAATCCGTCCCGGATTCGTCGACGGCCGTCGATCGATCGCCGGCTCGTGAGTCGTCAGTCTTGCTCGAGCGACCGGCTCCTCCAGTCTCAGCAGCACCCGCTTCGGCCCGCTCGTCGGGCCCCTCGCCTCGCCGCGAGACCGACGGGGTCCCCCGGAGTTCGAACCCGTCGACTGACGACGCTCGCGCCGTCGCCCCGTCGCTCGAGTCGGTCGCCGTCGCGCCCGTCGCGGGCTCTGCCTCCTCGATGAGCGCATCGACGCTTCCCGCCGGCGGCTCGGTACGATGCTCGCGCCGCTCGCGCGCCCACGGCGGCCACGGCCCGTCGTCGCTGCCACCGGTCGCGCCGGCGCTGGTCGCGGGCACGTACGCCTCGAGCCCGTGTTCGGGGAGCAGCGGGCGATCGAACGCGTCGATCCGCGGCCCGTACGACTCCCGGAGGCGCTCGAGGGCGGACTCGTCGACCAGCGCGGCCCGCCAGCGGTCGACGCCCGCGGAGAGCAAGACGAATCGCGCGTCGGTCCCCGCGAAGAGGTCCTCGGTGATCGTCCACAGGACGGCCGGCAGGTTGTCGGTCCCCAGCGGCGTCTCGGGGTAGGTCACGGTCGTCTCGCGGCTCCGACCGCGCGGATCGGTGGCGGTGAGTCCCAGTCCGTCGCCGGTACGCTCGACCGCCAGCGACCAGCCGACCGACTCGAAGACACCGGTCAGTGCCCGCTCGAGCGCGGCCGTCCGGTAGCGAGCGTCACAGGCGATCCCGCGGTCGCTCCGGGCGATCGTTCGGCGAAGCACTGCCGTCCGGTCGCGGTCGGTCGCGAACGCGTCGGCCAGCGCCGCCTCGAGGGAGCCGTCGCTCGACGTGGCTGCGGTCACGTCGGCCGGCGTGACGCCGAACGAGCCGAGGACGTCGGCGGCGACCCGCGGATCGTCAGTGGTCGGGAGGGCCAGGGCCATCGGTGGCTCCCGGTTCCACGAACGGGCACATATATCCTCGTCAGACGCAGGACAACGCATACGCGAGCCGACCGGATGGACGCGGACAGCGGTCGTCGGCCCGGAAGCGACGGGCAGCGCGCATCGCTCACCCCGCCGGCCGGCGGACGATGGTAACCCGAAACCGGCGACGGATGCCGGAGAACGAGATCGACCCCCGCGTTTCTGCCACAACTACCAAGCCGGTCGACTCGTTCTAGCGAAACGAGATCGGTGAGGGCCGGTACTGGTCGCGCTCGCGACCACAGCCGGGCGAACGGGGGAGTCCGAGACGCGCTGTGTTCGCCCTGCGGACGGACCTGATCGACGTTTCGATACGAATGACCGAAGCGGGACACGACGGGGAGGCCGGGGCGGACGATTCGACCGTCCAGCTACTGCTCGCTGCCGACGACCGTCGAACGAAGGTCCAGGCCCTGCTCTCCGATCGGTACGAGCTGGTGATCGGCGGTCCCGTCGCCGACGCGGACCTGTTCGTCGTCGACTCCGATCGCTTCTCCGAGTATGCCCCCTCTCTCCGGGAGCGAACGGCCGACCGACCGGCGTTTACCCCCGTCATCTTGCTTCGTCGCGATTCCCGTACCGACGACATCGCCGTCGCGGACCCCTCCGAGAGCGACGAGCCACAACTCGTCAACGCGGTCGTCGATACACCGCTCGATCCCGACCGACTCCGTCGGCGCGTCCACTCACTGCTCGTCCGACGCCACCAGTCGCGTACACTACTCGCTGACGCGACGACGGGCGACGAGCGATCTCGACAGACCCCCCTCGAGCGAGCGGCCGAGCGGCCGGCCCGCACCGATTCAGACGATACCGTCGATACCGCGGTCGATCTCCCGATCGATCGCGACGGCACCGGCCGGCCGGTAGCTGATGACCGCTACGAGGCGATCTTCAACCGGACGTCTCAGTTCACTGGCCTCCTCGAGCCGGACGGTACGATCCTCGAGGCCAACGATACTGCACTGGCGTTCGCCGGACTCGACCGGGACGATGTCGTCGGCCGTCCCTTCTGGGAAGCCGACTGGTTCGATCGATCGGCGTCGCTGCGTGAGCAGACCAAACGGGACGTCGAGCGGGCCGCCGACGGGGAGTTCGTCCGGCGAACGATCGAGATGCAGGGTACGGACGACACCGCCATCATCGACTTCTCGATCCGGCCGATCCGGGACGATTCGGGGGACGTGACGCTGCTCGTTCCCGAGGGACGTGAGATCACTTCGCTCAAGGAACGAGAACGGGACCTCCGTCGGTACCAGCGCCGGTTCGAGGCCGTCTTCGAGGACCCGAAGACCCTCGTCGGGCTGCTCGAGCCCGACGGAACGCTCGTGCAGGCGAACGAGACGGCGATGGCAGCCATCGATGCGGACCTCGAGTCGATCGTCGGCGAGCCGTTCTGGGACACGCCGTGGTGGCCCGAGGACGCGCGGGCCGACGTCCGCGAGTGGACCGATCGCGCCGCCGCCGGCGAGTACGTCGACTACGAGCGCGACCACGTCGGCACCGACGACACCTTCACCGTCACGGGGACGATCCGGCCAGTCACGAACGCCACGGACGAGGTCGTCTCGCTGATCGCCTCCGCCCACGACATCACCGAGCGCAAGGAACGCGAGCGGGAACTCGAGCGAACGAACGAACAGCTAGAGCGGTTCGCCAGCATCGTCAGCCACGACCTGCGGAACCCGCTGAACGTCCTCGCCGGCTGGCTCGAGCAGGCCGAAGCGACCGGGGACCCGAAGCCGTTCGAACACTGCCACGAGGCGGTCGACCGAATGGACCGGCTCATCGACGACCTACTGACGCTCGCCCGGCAGGGCGAGCAGGTCGACGCGATCGACGCCGTCGACCTCGAGCGGGTCGTCTCGGACTGTTGGCAGACGGTCGAGACGGGGTCTGCGACGCTTCGAACCGACGTCTCGGGATCGATCCACGCCGACGAAACGCGGCTCCGCCAACTCCTCGAGAACCTGTTTCACAACGCCGTCGAACATGGTTCGACGAGCCCTGCTTCCCACGCTCAGCAGGACGCCGTCGAGCATGGGTCGACGAATCCCGACTCGCAGGCTCATCAGGGTGACGTCGAATACGGCGGGTCAACGGTCACCGTCTCCGTCGGGCCGCTCGAGGACGGGTTCTACGTCGCAGACGACGGGGCGGGCATTCCGGCCGACGAACGCGAGCGCGTCTTCGAGAACGGGTATTCGACGGCATCCAACGGCACCGGATTCGGCCTCTCGATCGTCGCGACGATCGCCGAGGCCCACGGCTGGGACGTCCGCGTGACGGAGAGTACGTCGGGCGGCGCCCGGTTCGAGTTCACGGGCGTGACCGTCACGGACTGACCGAGCGGGGCCGGGGGAGTCGTTTCCCGTCAGCGACGCCGCGGCGACTCGAGTTCGATGTCGGCGTCCTCGAGCAGGCCTTCGACTTCTTCGCGTTTCTCCTGGTGGTCCTCGAGGAACTCCTTCATGAGCTGGGCCGCCTGTTCCTTGCAGTCGCCACAGAGTCGTTCGCCGTCGACACACTCGTCGTAGACGCGCTTGGCGAACTCGTCGTCGTCGCCGGACAGCAGGTAGGCGTAGAGTTCGTAGACGGGACACTCGTCGGCCTTTCCGCCCTTCTCGCGCTGTTCCTCGGCGGTCTCGCGGCCGCCGGTGGTCGCGGCCTTGACCTTGTCGTAGCCGTCCTCAGGGTCGTCCAGCAAGGAGATGTGGGAGGCTGGGATCGAGGAGGACATCTTGCCGCCGGTCAGCCCGGTCATAAAGCGGTGGTAGATCGAGGACGGCGGCTGGAAGCCGTAGCCGCCGTTGTCGACCTCGACCTCGCGGGCCAGTTCCTCGGCCGCGGCGCGGTCGAGGTCGAAGGCGTCGACGTGGTTCTCGTAGACTCGCTTTTCGCCCTCGACGGCGTCGATCAGGGCGTCGAAGGCCTCGTCGGTCGCCCGCCGGTCGAAAAACCGGGTACGGGGCCGGATCGGCTCCATGCCGGCCTCCTCGAGCTTCGTCAGGACCGAACTCAGCGTGTCGGCGTCGACCGCGAGTTCCGACAGCGGCGTCTCCTCGATCGCCTCGGCGACGTGGACACACCGCAGCTGGTCGTCGTCGAAGTCGGCGGGCTCGAGGTCCGCGTAGAACTCGGCCACGAGGGCACGCTCTTCGGGCTCGAGTTCGAAGCTGGCGTAGGCTTCCGAGACTTTGAAAAAGCGCATCCGTTCGGCCAGATCCCGCGCCAGTCGGACGTGGGGATCCTGATCCGGGCCGACCGGGATCACGGTCGGCTTGGGCTCCTCGAGTTGCGGGTAGAGGATGTCGGCCATCTGGGTGACGACCGACTGCATGTGCGAGACGTCGGTCTCGCCGTCGAAGCCGTAGATCGCCTGGAACTCCGAGAAGTTGGCGTCGGCACCGAGTTCGAACGCCAGGTCCTGCAGCTCGCGGTTAGTCGACTGCCGGTAGAGTTCGCCCTCCTCGGGGTCGAAGCCGAGCGCGAGCAGGGACAGGAGGTAATCGCGGGCGTGGTCGTCGATCTCCGCCCAGGACATGCCGCGGGCCGAATTCGCCTCGAGGTCGGCGATCAGCGCGTAGGCGTCGGCCCCCTGTTGCTGGTGCCAGATGATCTCGTCGAAGACCAGCTTGTGGCCGATGTGGGGGTCGCCGGTCGGCATAAAGCCCGAGAGGACCGCCGCCGGCTCGTCGTTCTGCAGCGCTTCGGCGACCGGCCGGTAGTCCCGGTGGCCGAAGATAACCCCCCGTCGCATCAGGTAATGTGGGTTCGGGACCTCCTCGAGGATCTCGTCGAACTCCTCGATGCCGAACTCCTCGAACAGCTTGCGGTAGTCGGAGACGCTCGAGGATCCCCAGGGGTCAAGCGCGACATCATCGGCACCTGCAGCCCCTCCATCCGTGAGCGGTTCACCGGTCGTCGGTTCCCCTGACTCGGACTCCTCGAGTGGGTCGTCTCCGGTCATTACCTGCGTTTTGGCGCGCCGGCGCGCAAAAGCCTTCGGCTTCGGCGCTCGCGCGACCGACTGACGGCTGAAGGGACGCGTTCAGGCGTCCGGTCGGGGCATCTCCTCGAGGTCACGGATCCGGGCCGTCTTCTCGACGGCTCGGTACTGCCGTCGCCACGCGTCCCGCGGGAACAGGCCGTTCCGGTCGAACAGGTCACGGGCCGCGTCGGTGAGTTCGTAGAACTTGTAGGGGTAGTCCCGAAGCCGCTCCCCGGGTTCGAACGTCCGTTCCCGGACGACGCCGACCGATTCCAGCGCGTCGAGGTGTCGCCGGATGGCGTCGTCGCTGAGCGGCGGATTCATGTAGTCCAACTCCTCGACGCTCGGGGCACCTTTCGGGTGGCCGACGATGTCCGCGAGGATGTCGGCCCGCTTCTTGTCGGTCGCCTTCTGGAGCGCCCGCCACGTATCGAACCCCTCGTCGGTAACGCGTCCCGTCCCTTGCGTCGGGTCGGCTACCGCCGTCTCTGGCCTCATACTCCCGTATTGGAGCGCCATCATCATAAACACTTGCATCTAATTGAGTCTGGTACCACAATTAGTTCCACAACTGATCTGGCACTGACCACGCAATTAATATTCTTTCCGGAACGATTCGAGAGCGATGGAACCCGGCGACGATGACGGTGATGGCTCCGAACGCGGTTTCCCGGACGAAGACGAACTCCTGACTGAACTCGAGGACGTCAGCCTCACTCCGAGCGACCACCAGCGGATCAAGGACCTCGTGAACGGTCCGGAGATGGATCGTATCAGGGGCGACGATCGCCGCTATCTAGTCGCCGGGGCAGGAGGTGAAACGGGGGCTGCAACCCGACGCGGGATCGTCTACGATCGCCTCGATGCACGGACCGATCCGCCGGCAGTCGCGATGCAACTCGAGGACTTCGGGCTCACGCCCGAGGATATCGAGTTGTGGACGCGCGTCTTCGATATCCTCTGTGGACGGGCGACGCACATCGTCGCCGTCATCGAGGACTTCGACGGCGGGTACGTCTGGGAACTCGGGTTACTGTTCGCGCCCACCTATCGCGATAAGACGTGGGTACTGAAACGACGCTATCCGGACCCGGAGACCGAGCGAGAACGCTACGACAACGGAATGGCCGCTTCGTACGTCGAACTCCTGCTAACGGGTGACCGCGCATACGAGTGGCTCGACGCCGACGAACTCCGGGACGTCGTCGACGAAGTTCCGTGACGCTCGAGCTCCGGATCCGTCGGGCCACATACTGTTATGGGTGCGCCGTCCGACCGGGCATCCGTGACCGAATTTCCCATCCTCACGGACGGTGACGTCTACTCGCAGTTCGACTACGACGGGGTCGTCGACGCCGTGCGCGACGCCATCGCCGAACGCGCGGCCGGCACGCTCGAGGCCCCGCCGCGCTGGCGGGTTCCGGCCGGCGGGGGCGACCTCGTCTTTACCGCGGGGGCCGCGACTGGGCCGACCAACGCCGCCGGCTTTCGGGTCTACGAGACCCACGGGACCGGCGACGACCATACGGAACTGGTGGCGGTCTTCGACGCGGCGACCGGCGCGTTCGAGGGCCTGCTCGCGGGCCACGCCGTTGGCGGGCTTCGGACCGGCGGCATCGGCGGCGTCGCGATCGATGCGCTCGCTCGTTCCGACGCCGACACGCTCGGGATTCTGGGAACGGGCTTTCAGGCGCGGGCGCAGGTCGGTGCGGCGTGTGCGACTCGGGACTTCGACGATGTCGCGGTCTACAGCCCGACCGCCGAGGGCCGCGAGTCCTTCGCCGACACCCTCGAGGGCGAGGTCGAGCCGACCGTTCGCGCGGCCGCCGACCCCGAGCCGGTCGTCCGCGAGGCCGACGCGCTCGTCTGTGCGACCAATAGCGAGGAGCCCGTGTTCGACCCCGACTGGCTCGAGGCCGGCACCCACGTCACGACGATCGGCCCGCGGTTCGACGACGCCCACGAACTCCCTCTCGAGGCCGTCGACCGGGCCGACGCGATCGTGACCGACTCGCTCCCGCAGGTCGATGCCTACGACCGCCCCTACATCGCCTCGGGCGCGGACCGCGACTGGATGGTCGAACTCGCCGCCGTCCTCGAGGACCCCGATCTCGGCCGCCAGCGCGCGGACGATATCACGCTGTTTTGCTCGGTCGGGCTGGCCGGGACGGAGGTCGTCCTCGGGAAGCGGTTCCTCGAGCAGTTCGTGTAGCGGACAGCCCTTCCTCTGGGTGGCGCGCGCTGTCGGCCAGCCGAACGTAGTGAGGGTGGCCGACGACGTTGCGCGAGGGATGAGTGAGGGAACGGCGTGACCGAACGAATCGGCTGGGGAGGGCGTGGCTACGCCGTGTTGCCAGTTTGAGCAGGACACTCGTCGTTTCGTCCTCGTTGCCGGTAGAACGCTCGTCTTCGGCACCGATACTCTGGCCAGTTACTAGGGCGTCAATCGCTCGAGCGACCACCACTCGATCCCGTCGCCGTCGGCCGCCTCGTCGCCCACCAGCGCGAACACCATCGTCTTCCGGACGCCATGTGCCAGCCGCACGTCCAGCGCCAGATCCCGCGGCTCGAAGACGTGGTCGGCCGGATGTACCCGCACCAGCAGTTCGGAGTGGCCCAGGTTCTCGACGGACTCCACGTCGGCGTAGGTCCGGAAGTCAGCGCCGAACTTGTAGCCCGTCTTCGGCACGACGCCGCGCTCGCGCAGTGCCGCGTAGACCCGCAGCCGCCGATCGAACCGCTCGCCCTCGACCTCACGGCCCCGCTCGCGGACCGTCGTCGGCTCGAGATCGATCGCCTCCCGTTCGGCCAGATAGGCCGCCTCGAGCAGGGAACACTGCAGCGTCGGCTCGTCGTACTCCCTGCCCTCGAGGGGCTGGCCGTAGAACGTCCGCTCGTAGAGGTCAAGCGGCGGCTCCCAGACGACCACCCGGTCGGCCAGCAGGTCGGCCTCGCAGCCGTCGGGTAGGTCGGCGTCGGACCCCGACGTCCCGGTGGGATCGCGCTGATCGACCTCGAAGTAGGTGATCTCGCTCTCCTCGTCGACGACCGCCAGCACGCCCGGCTGGAGTTCCGCGGCGGGAATGTCCGTCCGCTCGCCGACGATCCGCAGGGCGTAGGCGATCTCACCGTCGCCGGGGCCTTTCCCCCGCGGGAAGACCGCGAAGTCGGCCGCGCCGCCCGGCGGGTCGGCGACCCACGGCTTCGCGGCCGGCGAGAGGTAAAAGCCCCGCGAGCGCAGGTCCGCGTAGACCAGAAATCGCACGCCGAAATCGTCACCGGGTTCCCGAGCGATGAACTCCCGGAACCCCAACCGCTCGCCCCCGTCGGCGTCGACGACCGCCTCGAGGTCACCTCGGTAGAGCAGATGGGCCGCTTCCACGGGTGCGAGCGCGATCTCGTTCCCCTCGAGCGGGTAGCCGTACCCCCGCGAGTCGTGATACCGCTGGCGCGCGTCGCCGCCGACCCGGACGACGCCGTCGGCCGCGTCGAACCGCCCCTCGAGTGTCATGGCCGGGTGTTTGCCGGCCGGCACTAAGTGGCTGCGGATCGATTCCTCTTCGTCGATCGTGAGCGAGAGATCGCTTCGGATGCAGCCTCCCCGAAAGCCCCTGCCTCGCTCCAGTCGCAGGACTCGCTGTGGTCCTCGCCTCACTTCGTTCGGCTGCGGTCCTTGCGTCGTCCGGCTTCCCGGAGCGAGGCAGCCCCTTTCAGTCCCGCCCACCGCAGCGGCGGCTGATCGGGGTGCTGTCGTGGAGGTGTGGTCGAGGGTCGACGGGACCGGTGGTCGGTTCAGTCGTCGGCCGCGGCGTCGCTCTCGAGCGGCCCCTCGAGCGCCCGGTCACAGGTCGCGTCGAGACAGCGGATCCCGCTGGCGGTTTCGAAGGTCGGCAGCCCACAGCCACACTCGCCGTCGACCACGCCGGCGGGGACGGCAAAGCCGATCTCACAGTCGGGATAGTGTTCGCAGCCGGCGATGAGCCCGCCACGCCGGAGGATCCGGAGGTCGCCGTCGCAGTCCGGTTCGGGGCAGTCCCACTCGCGGTCGAAGGCCTCTTTGACCGCCGCGTCGAGCGATTCACAGCCCCGATCGAGACAGACGTTGAAGGCCAGCCCGCGCTCGACGCGCATCTTGGGGAGGCCACAGTCGCAGTCACATTGGTCCTCCCGGACCGTCGCGTCGGCGGGGACGCCGTACTCGTCGCCACAGCCGACACAGTGGACCCCGCTCGAGCGCACTAAGGTCCCGTCGCAGTCGGGACAGGTACCGATGGGGGTCCCGGCCGCCGACGAGGGGTAGTGGGCGAACCCGTCCTGCTCGTGGGCGGCGATCCGTAGCGTCTGGGTGTCCTTCTTCGCGACGAGGGTGAAGTCGCCGGTCCGGTCGCTCGAGACGCTGTCGGCGCGAGTCAGCCACGCGACGGGCTGGTAGCCGTCGGTGTCGTGGACCAACACGGTGTTGTCGGGCTTGACGATCGTGGTCACTCGACCCCGGTACTCCTCGCGGTCGCCGTTCTCGGCGATGACGGTACAGTCACCCGCAAGCACGCGGATCGCGTCGTCGATCATGGCCGCGTTGGCCGCGGTATCGTACTTAAATTCGCGGCCGAGAAACCGGGAGATCGCTATCGCGCGCTCGAATTCGGTCGCTGGTCGATCACGCCATACTGGCACCCGTTCGCGTTACTGCCGCCGATTGGCACGCGCTGTCGGAATCGCCGCGGGTTCCAACAAGCCGATCCCCAGTGCAGCGAGTACCCAGATGGCGAGGCGGTGAGGACGACCGCCACGACGATTGTCAGTGGCGAACCGATCGGCCAAGCAACAGCATCGCTGTGCTACCCGCTATTTTGCGATGTGTCCTCGTACTCGACCTGCGTCCCGTTCGCGACGGGTTGGAGGAGATACTGTTCGGTCTGACCGCGACGAACGGGTGTGAAGTCACCCACGAAGGTCGTCGTCTGGTCCTCGCGGATCTCGAACCGGTGTTTGAACTGCAGTGGCGCATCCCCGGGCGTTCCGACGTCGGCCTCGCCCCCGTCCTCGAGGACGCCCTCGACGCCCGTCACGTCGAGCTGGAGGAACTCGTATTCTTGGGCGTCGAGTTCGCGTTCGTCGACTAGCTGCGTGTTCCCGTTTTGCAGTTTCACGAGGTCCGCCTCCTGCGGGTCGTCGAACTCGTGGTACTCGCGCCCATCGCTTTCGTCGACATCGCCTTCATCCTGTTCTTCGACGGTCTCGTTCCCGTCTTGCTGCTCGGTAGTCTCGTTGTCCGTGGAGTCAGTGCCGTCGTCATCGGCGTCGTCGCCGCTCGGTTTGACCCAGATCCCCTGGATCGTGACGATGCATGACTCGAAGTCGGCGATGTCTCCCGGTTGGTCCGTGACCTGCGTTGCGAGCGTCCCGGTCGCCGCGTTCGCGCCGGTACAGCCCGCTAATCCGATCGATCCTGCCGTTGCGATACCTGCCGATTTGAGATACGTCCGTCGATTGAGTTCTGTCATGAGTGTGAATTCGTGTGGTCCGCGTTCGACCGCCGTCCAGTTCCGTGCGTCAGTCGTTTCGTCCCGTTCATCGCAATTGTCCCTTCTCGGACAGTCACTTAATCCGGATAGTTGATGGCGACGAATTTCGCCGATTTGGCCGCATTTAGGCGGGTCTTGCGTTTCGCTACAACTCGAGCGGCGTCGCCGTGTTCGCGCCGCGACGGTTCGTCGGAGCGCGATTCGTCGATCCCCCGACGGTCGGCCCCAGTCACAGCCATCGGGGTCGTCGAGATGTCTCTGAGCTAGTAGCGTACGGACGCGGTCCCTGGCTCACAGCGCGCGTTCGAAACCGTCTCGATGGCGTCCTGTGGCTGCCCTCGTTCGGCAGGTGCGATCCGGTCGCGATGACGTCGGGACGTGTCTCGTCCCTCTATCCGACGGATTCGTCGGACGGCCTCGTCGCCCAGTGTACTGCTACTCACGGACAACTGGCTTCGTCGCGACTCGGTCGATACCGTCTCAGCCGTCACTCGCCGCGCCGTCGGTTCCAGCGTTACCGTCCGCGCGTTCGTCGGACTGCGACTCGCCGTTTCCGTCGTTCGATCCGCCGGGAGTCGGATCCGCGTTCGTCGATCGGCCAACGTCGTCGCCGGCGATCGAGCGAGCAGTCTCCGCCGTCTCGGGGCCGCCGAGTTCGCCCGCGCGGTCCCGGAGCGTCCGGATCGCCTCGGCGTCGACCCCGCTGTCGGCGAGCGCTCGGTCGGGGACCTCGCTCGCGGCGGTTTCGGCCGCGGCGGCCCGGCGCTCGATCCCGCGCATCTCCGCGACGGCCGTCGCGACTTCCGCCCGGTAACGGCCCTCGCTGATCTCGCCAGTCTCACGGGATTCGTTCAGGGTCGCGAGGCGGTCCTCGAGTTCCGCCAGTCGCTGCCGGCTCTCGTTGACTTCCGTGGCGATGACGGCCGCTTTCGTCTCGTTCGTCTCGGCGCTGGCGAACCGCACGCCGAAGGCCCGCTCCGAGACGTCGCCCTCGAGTTCGGCGTTCTGGACGCCGACGGCCGCGGCGAACTGTTCGCCGGGGGCGATCGAGTCGTTGCCTGCCTCGTCGGCGGTCCCGTCCTGAGCGCCGCCGTTCGGGGCGACGGTCGCCGCGGCCAGCGGGACCGCGACTGCAGCGACGAGCAGGACCGCAACGAGCGTGATCGATGTGGGTCGGTTCATTGGTGGTGGGTGTCGCTCGATCGATACCAGGCGGGGCGAGGACTTGGGGTCATCGACGGTTAACGCCGTTTAACGCTGTTTTCGATCCGCTCCCGTCCGGCGATTTCGACGGTTTTCGCTCCGCACCCGTCTCGGTCGGCCCGACGCGAGTCATTCGTCCTCATCTGCCGAGTCCGGGACGATTCCGTCGTCGACCTCGGGCAGCGAGAGGACGTTCTCGCGGCCGAGCCGGAACGACTCGAGCTTGCCGTCCTCGCGGAGCCCGCTGACGACCTTGCTGGTCTTTGCGTCGGTCCAGTCCAGTTCCTCGACGACCGCCTGTTGTTTCATCCGGCCGCCCCGCTCTTTGACCAGCCGAAGGACCTGTTCCTCGTTGCTCAGCAGTTCCGTGTCGACCCCCGCGGCCGCGCTCGCGGCCGCGGCGTCGCTTGCCGGGTCAGACGTGCCCGCCGGACTCGAGTCGGCGGCCGATGCGGTCTCGGCAGCCGATCCGGATGGCGACTCGGTGTCGGTACCGGACGCGGACCCGCCCCCGGAGCCGGCCGCAGGGGTCCCGTCGCCGTCGCCGGGCCGATCCGCCGTCGGCTTGCGGGTCCGGTACCACCACGCGCCGGCGGCTCCGAGGCCGAGCAGGACGACCACCCCGCCCGCGATCAGCAGCGGACTCGAGCCGGTCGCGCCGCCCGCGGCGGTGACGACGACGCGGGGCTCGTCGTCGACGAAGTCGGTGTCGTCGCCCCGCCAGATCACGGCCCGCTCGCGCTCGTCGTCCGGGTCGGGCGCGACCGACGTTCGCTCGTAGCCCTCGGGCCACTCGATCAGCAGTCGGGTCCCGTCGTCGAGGTAGAGTCCCGCGACGGCGTCGCCGGCCCGGAGCCGGTCGCCATCGACGGCGGCGAACCCGTCCCAGCGGAACGTGTACCTGACCACGCCGTACTCGCGGGCGAACGACTGGCGCTCGGTCTCGACGGAGAAGTCGGTGGCGGCCATCTCCCGCCCGGTCGCGTTGCTCGCCGTCGCGACCGTCCCGTTCATCCGCTCGGCGAACCGCGCCGTGTGGTTTGCCGGATCCTCCCGGATATCGTCGCGTAACGACTCGAACGCCGCCTCGCTCTCGTTGTCGTCGAGTCGGATCCAGAACTCGAGGGTCCAGTCGGCGCTGCCGTCGGCCCGGAGCGCGACGTCCATCCGGACCTCGTCGGCGTCGATCCCGTCCTGCTGGAGGGTAAACGGCTCCGACTGGGCCCCTCCCGTCGCCACCGTTCCGGTCGCTGCAATGGGACCGGCTGCGACGAGTAGTAGCGCGACGACCGCGACCGTCACGCCGGCGCGACCGTTCATACGGGTCGGTACTTCCCAGCTCGCTTAAAACACACGGATGTCGGAAAACGGCACCTCACACGCTAAAACGGGATTCCGTGCCGGATTCGACGAGAACGTATTGGGAGACTATCACTCGCCGTTACCGTTCGGGATGGCCGCGCCATTACCAGGCGTGACGCTCCGGATGGCCTCGCCGACGGCCTCGAGGGCACCGCCGAGGACGTCGGTGATCGTTTCGAGGAGGTCGGAGACGAAGTCCGGAACCCGATCGGGCAGGTCACTCGGCGGGCCGTCCGCGGGCTGTGCCGCCGCGGCACCGGTCGCGCCGAGGAGGAGTGTCAGTGCAACCGCGATCGTGAGTATCGGTCGTTGCATCACGGCTCGAGCGTGGCGGCTCACCCCTATCAACCGGGCAGTCGGTGACCGCGATTTGCGCCGATTTGAGCCGGATGTCGCCACCGTCGGCTGGGTATTGATCGCCGTCGGCCGATGGCAGGGCCGCTTACGCCCCCGGGACGCCGAACGCGCCGACGCCGAGTCGGAAGACGGCGTTGAGGACGAACAGGATCGCGATCGCGGCGAGCCACGCGATGAATCCGATGGCCGCGGCCGCCCCCCAGCCGCCGGGGTAGCGCCAGTTGATCACCCAGACCCAGGCGATCAGGGCGAGGATCGGGCCAAACAGGGGGATCCACGCGGTCAGTCCCCACGCGAACCCGCCGAGGATCGCCGTGACGAACGCGTGTGAGTAGTCGTCCACGTCGGCGACGACCCGCGCGCTGACGTAGATTGCCAGCCCGCCGACTACCAGTGCGACCAGAAACGCGACGAACGAGCCGACGATGGAAACCATACGAACCGGTACGCTTTCAATACACTTGATACCTCCCTCGCGATAACCGCCCGTGTGAGGCCGTCGCCGCCGGGGAGACGGTCGTGTTCGGAAGAAGCGTCAGCGGGGTGGTGGGGGATACGTCAGCGGGACAGGTACGGAACCGTCAGCGGGAGCGCGATTCAGGTGCCCGGCACGCCGAGTGCCGACACCGAGCCGATACCGACCAGCTCGAGGGCCGCGAGGACGACGACGGCGGCCGCCCAGGCGGCGACGCCGACCCCGGCCGACCGGAGCCAGCCGAGGTCGTAGCGCCACTTGACGACCGCGACCCAGGCGACGATCGCCAGCAGGCCACCGAGCAGCGGCACCGACTCGAGGACCGCCCAGGCGAGGGCGGCCAGCAGCGCGGTCACCACCGCGTGGCCGTAGTCGCGGGTCTCGGCGACGACGTAGGTGCCGGCCTGGAGGGCCGCGCCGCCGACCAGCAGGCTCACGGCGAACGCCAGCAGTCGGTCCTCGAGTCCGAGCGGTGCCGGCTGTGCGAATGGGGGCATAGGTGTGTAGCGTTACCGGGTGGTCTATTCGTCGGTCGAGTCGTCGTTTTCGTCGGTTTCGTCGTCAGCGTCGTTGTCCTCGTCGGCGGTGTCGCCAGCGTTGCTCTCGTCTGACTGTTCGTCGTCGGTTTCGTCGTCAGCGTCGTTGTCCTCGTCGGTGGTGTCGCCGGCGTCGCTCTCGTCGGAGTCGTCACCGCTCTCGGTCGCGTCATCGTCGTCGGCAGCGTCCTCGTCGTCCGGCGTGACCTCACTGATCGCATCGCCCAGCGAGGTCTCGAGGTCGCCGCTCAGGAACGCCGAGATCCGGTCGTGGATCGCGGAGACGTGGTCGGGAACCTGTTCAGGGAGGTCGACGGCGGGCCCCTGCCCGTTCCGGTCGTCAGCGTCGGCGGCTCCGTTCTCGCTGCCGTTGTCGTGGTCGTCCGCGGATCCTGCGCGGTCGTTCGCAGGGTGGTCGTCGGCAGTACTGTCCGCGCCCGTGTCCACGGACACGGGAGCGGAGCCGGGTGCCGCGGCGGCGAACCCGGTGGCTGCGATCAATGCGGCGAGTGCGACTGCGATGATGGTCGTTCGGTTCATAGCTCGCATCCGATTCTCGGCGGGTCGACGCACTTGAAGGGGTGACGCCGTGAACGCGCTTTGCCGCCGTTTTCGGGAGTTTGACCGACGGTTTCGCCCGTTTGTGCCCGGTTTACCGCGATCCGAGTGCCGGGGGGTCGGCGACACCCGGGCGACTCCGGCGCGACGACGGGACGGCGCGTCGCGCGACACGTGCCGCCGCCTCGAGCGGGCCGACCGACGGCTCGGGACGGGCGATCGAGCGGAGTGTCCAGCGATGGCTGCCGAAGACACAAACGGCTTTGCTCGTCGCCGGCGACGAGGAGGTATGGCCGATATTGCTGCCGAAATCGTACTATTCGACGGCTTCGACGAACTCGATGCGATCGGTCCCTACGAGGTCCTCCGGAACGGGGCCCAGGCTGGCGCGTCGCTCGAGACGCGGCTGGTGACCCTCGCGGAGACGGATCCCGTGCGGGCGAGCCACGGGCTCCGCCTCGAGCCCGACGGGACGCTTGGGGAGCCGGATCTGCTGCTCGTTCCCGGTGGCGGGTGGACGACCGAGGGCGGCGTCCGGGCGGCCGTCGAGGACGGCGCGCTCCCGGAGGCCGTCCGCGAGCGCTACGACGACGGGGCGACGATCGCCTCGGTCTGTACCGGCGCGATGGTGCTTTCCGCGGCCGGGATCCTCGAGGGCCGACCGGCCGCGACCCATCCCGTCGCCGTCGACGACCTCGCGGCCACCGCGGCGACCGTGGTCGACGAGCGGGTCGTCGACGACGGCGACGTCGTTACGGCCGGCGGCGTGACCTCGGGGATCGATCTGGCGCTGTGGCTGCTCGAGCGGGAGTTCGGCGGCGAAATCGCAGAGGCGGTGACCGCGGAGATGGCCCATGAGCGGCGCGGCGACGTGTTCGGATTGGAGTGACCGCTGGGAACGACCGACGAGAGGCGTCCTGCTACCGTGGCAACACTGAGTAGCCACGCCCTCCCCAGCCGATTTCTCCGCACGGGTGCGATGCACCCGTTCGGACGGTTCGCGGGACCTGCAGTTCCGCGCTAACGCTCGCTCCGGAGTCGCTCGCTCATCCCTCGCACAGTATCGTCAGCAGCCCTCACTATCGTTCGGGCGGCTGACAGCGCGCGCCACCGCACAGAGTAGCCACTGCTCACCGCGTCGTGCCAAACGGCTATCCGTCACGACCGGATAGCCTGGGTCACATGAACGCAGTGTTGTTCGATATGGACGGCGTGTTGGTCGATAGCGAGGACTATTGGGTCGAGTTCGAGCGCGAGGAGATCTTTCCCGCGACCGTCCCCGACGCCGAGGTCGACCTGGCCGAGACCAGCGGGATGAACTTCCGCGATATCTACGACTACCTCGAGGCCGAGTACGGGACGGCCATCTCCCGTACGGAGTTCGTCGCACGCTTCGAGGCTGCCGCCGAGGAGATCTACACCGAGCGGGTCGCCCTGCTCGATGGTCTCTACGATCTGCTCGCCGAACTGGACGACCGCGGGGTCGACACGGCGCTGGTCTCCTCGTCACCCCACGACTGGATCGACATGGTCCTCGAGCGATTCGACCTCGAGGGGGCGTTCGACCGCGTGATCAGCGCCGACGACATCGACGCGGCGAGCAAGCCCGAACCGGACGTCTTCGAGTACGCGGCCGCCGAACTCGGCGTCTCGGCTGTGGAGTGCGTCGTCGTCGAGGACTCCGAAAACGGGATCGAAGCCGGCGACAGAGCGGGCGCGACCGTCGTCGCCTACCGGATCGCTGCCCACGGCGACATCGACCGCTCGAGAGCCGACGCGGTCGTCGACTCGTCCGCCGAACTCCGGGCGACCGTTCTCGAGTCGACCCTCTGATCGCAGCGCGAAGCCGTTATTCGACTTCGACCGTCCGGCTCGCCGTGATCGGTACCAGCGGCTCCTCCGGGAAGGCGACGCTGACGGTAAACTCGAGTTCCTCGGCATCCGCGCCGAAGACGCCGACCGGAACGGTCTCCGCGTCGCGCAGGTAGGTGTTCGAACTCGTCATTTCCACGCCGTTGACGGTCACCCGGATCCCTGCGCGGGCCGGCTCGCCAACGTTCCGAACGGTCACGTCACAGACTTCGTTCTCGCCGGTCGCGACGGTCTCGGGGAACTGCCCCCAGTCGATCTCGAGGGCGGGCAGCGACGACGCACCCTCGGCGACACGCTCGGCGACGCCTTCCGAGAGGCCGGCGTCGATCAGCCCCTCGACGCCGGCGTCGGCGACGTCGCCGGGCGTCGACAGTCCCTCTTTCGCGAGCTTGCTCGCGCGGCCCGGCCCGACGCCGTCGATGGCGGTCAGTCCGACCGCGTCCTCGGCGACGCCGTTCTCGATGCGGGCCTCGACCCGCCGTGCGAGGTTCGCGGCGTGGGGACCGACGAACCGATCGAGGAAGGCCCCCAGCGCGGAGACGAGCCGGGTCGCGTTGCGCCGGATGGCCCACGCGTCGCTGCGCAGTTCCGCCGGCGTCGACCCGCTCGCCGCCCCGCGCAAGATTGCGAGGACCTTCCGCTCGCCGGCGTCGAGATCGTCGGTGTCCTCGCCGACTAAGACCGCGGATATCGCGTCGCGTTCGTCCTGTCGGGCCGACACCGAGTCGAACTCCTCGGCGGTCGCGACCGTCTCGAGGACGTCCCCGGCCGTGATCGGGCCCGATTCGGCCCGGTCACAGAGCGCGGCGAAGCGGGCGGCCGTATCCAGCCGGAGGTAGTACTTCGAGGTCAACACGCCCAACGGCGTCGCCTCGATCGAGAGGTCCTCGCCGGTCTCGACGAAGCCGCGCTCGACCAGCCCCTCGAGGCAGTCCCGGACCCGCTCGCGCAGGTTCGGAAAGTCGTACTCGTCGGGTTTGGACTGGCCGCGCACGTAGTAGAAGGTCGTCTCGAGCCAGTCCATCACGTCCTCGAGATCGGTGATCGTCCCCATCGCGATCTCGGCGTTGAGATGCGTCTCGAGGCTCTCCGCGAGCCGGGACTCGATCTCCTTGCCGTCCCGGAGCAAGCGGCGGTACTTGTCGGCCTCGCTCGAGTCACAGACGACCCAGCCGTAGCCGACGTCGTCGTACCCCGGGCGGCCGGCGCGGCCGAGCATCTGGAGGACGTCGAGCGGACTCATATCGACCTCGCCCTCGAGGGGATCGTGGTATTTCGTATCCCGGATCACGACACAGCGGGCCGGCAGGTTGACGCCCCACGCCAGCGTCGACGTCGAAAAGAGGAGTTCGATGTGGCCCTGTTTGAACCACTCCTCGACGAGGTCCCGCTCCTCCTTCGAGAGGCCCGCGTGGTGGAAGGCGACGCCGTCGAGGATCGACTGCCGGAGGGTGTCGTTGTCGATCGCCTCCTTCAGATCGGTGTGGAAATCGTAGTCCCCCCGGACGCCCATCGAGACGTCGCGTTCGGCGATCTCGTCTCTGGCCTTCTTGGCCGCCTGGACGGTGTCCTGTCTCGAGGAGACGAAAACCAGCGCCTGGCCGTCCTCCCGGAGGTGTGGCTCGGCGAGATCGAGCGCCCGGTAGAGCCGGCGGTACTTGTCTGCGAAGGCGTTGTCGCCGTGGGTGTAGGTCCTGACGCCCGATTTGAGATCGACAGGCCGGTACTCGTCGCCGAACTCGAAGGTGGCCTCCTCGGGGGCGTCGAGCCACGCCGCCACGTCGTCGACGTTTGGCATCGTCGCCGACAGCGCGACGATGCGGGGCGCACAGAGCCGTCGCAGCCGGGAGATCGTCACCTCCAGCACCGACCCCCGTCGGTCCGCGTCCAGCAAGTGGACCTCGTCGATGACACAGACGTCGATGTCGGTGACGAAGTCGTAGCGACGGGAGTCGTGTTTGCGGGTCGCCGAATCCAGTTTCTCGGGGGTCATCACGAGGATGTCCGCCCGGCGCGCGCGGCGGGGGTTGAGATCGCGCTCGCCGGTGACGACGTAGACCGAGTAATCCAGCGCCTCGAAGCGGTCCCAGTCGTCCTCTTTCTCGTTGGTCAGCGCCCGCATCGGGGCGATAAACAGCGCGGTGCCGCCGTCGGCTAAGGCCTTACAGATCGCCAGTTCCGCAAGCGCCGTCTTCCCCGAGGCCGTCGGCGCGCTCGCGACCACGTTCTCCGACGACTCGAGCAAGGCCGGTAGAGCCTCGCGTTGCATGCGGTTGAACTCCTCGAAGGCGAAGGCGTCGGCGAACTCGGGGAGAACCTCGGCGACCTCCATCACACGGACAGGAGAAGCGGCGGGTCAAAGGCGTTTCCTTCGAGGCGTCTCCCGGCTACCGCGACGCGAGGACCGTCGCGATCGCGGCCCCCAGCGTGGCGAACACGAGCGGGTAGATCACACCGCCGAGGAGGACTGCCGGCACGAGCGCCGGTGCGACCGTCCGCGTCGCTTCGATCCCGAACGCCGACACCTCGGTCGTCGATTTGGCGGCGACCGCGCCGACGCTCAGCACCGCCGAATAGCCGATCATCACCGGGAGCCCGATGGTGATGGCGTCGCCGA
Source organism: Natrinema thermotolerans (assembly GCF_031165565.1). Taxonomy (NCBI): domain Archaea; kingdom Methanobacteriati; phylum Methanobacteriota; class Halobacteria; order Halobacteriales; family Natrialbaceae; genus Natrinema; species Natrinema thermotolerans. The sequence continues at coordinate 2,206,258 of NZ_CP101873.1, forward strand.
GTTCGCTCGCTCCCAGCCGGACGGCCAGCCCCGCCCCGGCCGCGATCAGCGCCAGCGGGACGACAACGTACAGCAGGTCCGCGGCGCCGCCCGTTCGCGCGATGAGATCGAGGGTGTCGGTCCCGCCGACCGAGCCGACCTGTCCGGTGAGTTCCACGTCGACCATGTGGGCCTCGTAGAAGTACCAGGCAGCGCCCCGCCAGTCGGCGACGCCGTCGCCGAACCGCTCGCGGACCTCGCTCCCGATCAACAGGTAGGTGACGAGATAGCCGATCGCGGCCGTCAGGACGCCGACGCCGGCGCTCGCCGCGATGCTCGAGCGGCTCGATACCACGGGTTCGCCGGACGCCGTTTGAGTCGTCGACATCGTATCGGGGGTCCCCAGCCCGCAATAATGGGTCTTGTGGTCCTCATACGGTTTGCTGTACCGATGTACCGGTGGGGCCGCAACCGCCCTGTGGTCCCACTGGCGGTGACTTACGGGAGACCGTATCAGACCGCCGACTCGTCGGCCGCGACGGCCTCGAGCTGGTCGCTGAGCCGGCTGCTCGCCCGCTCGGGGCTGGGTACCCGTTCGAAGGTCAGCTCCGGCTCGCCCGAGCCCGCGGTGTAGACCGTCAGGTCGCCGTACCCCAGCATCCGGCCGATCCACGACTGGCGGAGGCTGGTGTTCTGGACCCGCTCGAGGCGAAACTGGGTGACGTCCCTGGAGACGACGCCGCGTTTCTTGTAGAGTTCCGTGGAGGTGATGACATAGCGGGTGTTCGTCCAGACGAGATAGCGGGCACCGGCGACGGCCGCGCCGACGACGGTCACGAGAACGCCGAGGATCGTCAGGGTCCCGACGCCGTCGGTCCCGCTCCAGCCGGCGAGGAGAAACCCCGCGATCGCGATTCCGATCCCGACCGGGAGTCGCGTTCCCATCGTGACCGGATGGGGACGGCTCTCCCAGACGACATCCTCGTCGTCGCTGATGTGGAACCAGTCGGGAGTCGAGCCGAGGGCCATCGGCCCCGCCTATTCCGTACCCGTCCGTAAAGCTATCGGGGTAACGGACCGGTTAATGGTGATTCGAGCGAGTCGAGCGTCCGTGCTGGCTCCGCGGACCGTTCGCCGGACCACCACGGTTTTTGGCTATCGGCCCGACGTACCGGTATGAGTCGCGCGCGAAAGCCCGACTGGCTGAAGAGCCGCCCCCCGTCTGGCCAGGAGTTCGCCGGCATCCGCGAGACACTGCGCGAGTACGACCTCCATACCGTCTGCGAGGAGGCAAACTGTCCCAATCTGGGCGAGTGCTGGTCGGGTCGTTCGGGACCCGGCGACGGGTCGGCCGACGGCGGAACGGCCACGTTCATGCTGCTGGGCGATCGCTGTTCTCGAGCCTGCAACTTCTGTGACGTACAAACGGGCGGCATGGAGCCGCTCGATCCCGACGAGCCCGCGAACGTCGCCGACGCGATCGCCGAGATCGGGTTGGACTACGTCGTGTTGACCAGCGTCGACCGCGACGACCTTCCCGATCAGGGCGCGGGCCAGTTCGCCGAGACGATCCGCGAGATCAAGGCCCGCCATCCCGGCATCCTCGTCGAGGTGTTGATCCCGGACTTCCAGGGCGAGGAACGGCTCGTCCGGAAGATCATCGACGCCGAACCGGACGTGATCGCCCACAATGTCGAGACCGTCGAGCGCTTGCAGTTCCCGGTCCGGGACCGCCGTGCGGGCTACGAACAGAGCCTCTCGGTCCTGGAACAGGTCGACCGCGAGTCCGACATCTACACGAAGACCTCGATCATGCTCGGCCACGGCGAGTACGATCACGAGGTCTATCAGACGTTAGCGGACTGTCGCGAGCGCGGCGTCGACATCGTCACGCTGGGCCAGTACTTGCGGCCTTCGCGGGACCACCTCGCGGTCCAGCGCTACGACCACCCCGACAAGTACGAGACGTGGCGGCGCGTCGCCGAGGCGGAACTCGGCTTTCTCTACTGTGCCAGCGGTCCCATGGTCCGCTCGTCGTACAAGGCCGGCGAACTGTTCGTCGACGCCGTGTTGCGCGAGGGCAAGAGCCTCGAGGAGGCGAGAGCTGATGCCCGTCGCTCGAGGCCCCAGCAGACGGGCCACTGAGCGACGGCCGACGGACCGTCTCTGGCCCGCCGGCTCCGTCCATCACGAGTCGCCCGCGATCGAATTTCGAGTTCGTCCAGTCCGACACCGATTCCCCGATTCGAATCCAACGAACGTCAAAGAATGACCTCTTTCGCTCGCTTTCACCCGATACTGTTCGGTATTGGGCGGTGATTCGATAACTGCCAGGCAAGAATCACACCAATAGTAACGTATTTTGGGAAACTCCTTTACCTTGAGCGATAGTTCAGTAGGGTATGTACAGGTGGGTCTTCCTGTGAGTACGATACAACGCGATCCCCGTGAGCGAGTACAGGTTCTCGACGACACCGGCCGCGTCCTCGACGACGCCGACGTACCCGACCTCTCCGAGGACGAACTCGTCGAGATGTACGAGCAGATGCGGCTCGTACGGCGATTCGACGAGCGGGCCGTCAGTCTCCAACGCCAGGGCCGAATGGGGACGTATCCGCCCCTGTCGGGGCAGGAGGCCGCACAGGTCGGCAGCGCTCACGCGCTCGCCGACGGCGACTGGGTCTTCCCCAGCTACCGCGAACACGGCGTCGGCTTGGTTCGCGGTCTCTCCCTCGAGCGAACCCTGTTGTACTGGATGGGCCACGAGCGGGGCAACTACATCCCCGAGGACGTCAACATGTTCTCGGTCGCGGTCCCCATCGCGACCCAGATCCCCCACGCGACCGGCGCGGCCTGGGCCTCGAAGCTCAAGGGCGAGGAGAAGGCCTTCGTCTGTTACTTCGGCGACGGCGCGACCTCGGAGGGTGACTTCCACGAGGGGCTGAACTTCGCCGGCGTCTTCGACACGCCGTCGGTCTTTTTCTGTAACAACAACCAGTGGGCGATCTCCGTGCCCCGGGAGCGCCAGACCGCGAGCGATACCCTCGCCCAGAAGGCCACCGCCTACGGCTTCGACGGGGTCCAGGTCGACGGCATGGATCCGCTGGCGGTCTACAAGGTCACCAAGGAGGCCGTCGAAAAGGCCAAAGACCCCGATGCGGACGAACTGCGACCGACGCTGATCGAAGCGGTCCAGTACCGGTTCGGTGCCCACACCACTGCCGACGACCCCTCCGTCTACCGCACCGACGAGGAGGTCGAACGCTGGAAACAGAAGGATCCCATCCCGCGTCTCGAGACGTATCTGCGCTCGACCGGGATCCTCGATGACGAGCGAGTCGACGCGATCGAGGACCGGATCGAGGACGACGTGGCCGACGCCATCGAGGGGGCCGAGTCGTTCGACCGGCCCGACCCCGAGGAGATCTTCGCCCACGTCTACGAGGGGATGCCCCGACGGCTGCAACGGCAACTCGAGTACTTCGAATCGATTCGCGAGGAACACGGCGACGACGCGCTCTTGGAGGGCTAACACATGGCAGCAGAATCAGAGAGTCTGACGCTGGTACAGGCGGTCCGGGACGGACTGCACACCGAGATGGAACGCGACGACGACGTCATCGTCATGGGCGAAGACGTCGGGAAAAACGGCGGCGTCTTCCGCGCGACCGAGGGGCTCTACGACGAATTCGGTGACGACCGGGTCGTCGACACTCCGCTGGCCGAATCGGGCATCATCGGCACAGCGATCGGGATGGCCGCCTACGGGATGCGGCCGGTCCCCGAAATCCAGTTCCTGGGCTTTATCTATCCTGGATTCGACCAGATCGTCTCGCACGCGGCGCGCCTGCGAACGCGCTCGCGCGGGCGATTTACGTGCCCGATGGTGATCCGGGCCCCCTACGGCGGCGGCATCCGCGCCCCGGAACACCACTCCGAGTCGACCGAGGCGATGTTCGTCCACCAGCCCGGGCTCAAAGTCGTCGTTCCCTCGACCCCCTACGACACCAAGGGGCTGTTGATCAGCGCGATCCGAAGTCCGGATCCGGTGATGTTCCTCGAGCCGAAGCTGATCTATCGGGCGTTCCGCGACGACGTCCCGAACGAATCCTACGAGGTACCGCTCGGCGAGGCGGCCGTCCGCCGCGAGGGGTCGGACGTCTCGGTCTATACGTGGGGCGCGATGACCAGACCGACCCTCGAGGCCGCCGAGAACCTCGCCGAAGAGGGGATCGACGCCGAGGTCGTCGACTTACGGACGCTGTCGCCGTTAGACGAGGAGACGATCGTCGAGTCCTTCGAGAAGACCGGCCGCGCGGCGGTCGTCCACGAGGCCCCGAAGACCGGCGGGCTGGGCGCGGAGATCACCGCCACCTTACAGGAGGAGTCGCTGCTGTATCAGGAAGCGCCGATCGAACGAGTCACCGGGTTCGACACCCCGTTCCCGCTGTACGCCCTCGAGGACTACTACCTCCCCGAGGCGGCGCGCATCGAGGACGGCATTCGACGGGCCGCGGAGTTCTAACCATGGTCAGGGAGTTCGAACTACCGGACGTCGGCGAAGGGGTCGCGGAGGGCGAACTGGTCTCGTGGCTGGTCGAGCCGGGCGACGAGGTCACCGAGGACCAGCCGGTCGCGGAGGTCGAGACCGACAAGGCCCTCGTGGAGGTCCCCGCGCCGGTCGACGGCACGGTCCGCGAGTTACACGTCGAGGCGGGCGAGGTCGTTCCGGTCGGGACGGTGATCATCTCGTTCGACGTTGCAGGTGAGGAGACCGAGGGAACTGCAGAGCCGACCGAATCGGAGCGGGAGACGACGAGCGAACACGCCGGCGGTGACGAGCCGAGCGAGCAGCCGGGCGATCCCGGTGCGACCGGCGCCGACACCGAGGCCGTCGCGCCGCCCGACGACCGCGTCTTCGCGCCCCCGCGCGTCCGCCGGATGGCCCGCGAGCGGGGGATCGACCTCTCGAGCGTTCGGGGGAGCGGTCCCGGCGGGCGGATCACCGCGGCCGACGTGCGGGCCGCGGCGGGCGGCGAGTCCGGCGGCGAAACGGCGGGATCGCAGTCACGGAGCGCCGTCGCGACGGCAGGTGAGGCCGCGTCCGAGACGGCCGATTCGACCGCGACCGGTACTACTGGGGAGACGGCCACCGAAAGCGCGGCGACGGCAACCGCGGACTCGAGCGCCCGGCGACACGAGACGCCGGGGCAGGTCGAGTCCGCCGACCGCGACAAAACGCTGGCAGCGCCCGCAACCCGTCGGATCGCCCAGGAGGAAGGCGTCGATATCGACGCCATCCCGACTGACGAGGAGCGCGACGGCGAGGCCTTTGTCACGCCCGAGGCGGTCCGTGAGTACGCTGCGGCCCAGCGACAGGCACAGGAGGCCGACCGCGAATCGCTCGAGGCGGGCGAACCGGTCGGGACGACGGGCGCTGACTTCGCCGAGGGCGAGCGCGAACGTCGCGAGCCGTTTACGGGTGTGCGCAAGACGATCGCCGACGCAATGGTCGAGTCCAAGTACAGCGCGCCCCACGTCACTCACCACGACGAGGTCGACGTGACCGAACTCGTCGCGGCCCGCGAGGACCTCAAACCGCGCGCCGAGGAGCGTGGCATCCGGCTGACCTACATGCCGTTCATCATGAAGGCCGTCATCGCGGCGCTGCACGAATACCCCGAGATGAACGCCGTCATCGACGAGGCCAGCGAGGAGATCGTCTACCGCGATTACTACAACATCGGGGTCGCGACCGCGACCGACGTCGGACTGATGGTCCCGGTGATCGAGGACGCCGATCGGAAGGGGCTCTTGCAACTCTCCTCGGAGATGAACGAGGTCGTCCAGAAGGCCCGCGATCGAACGATCAGTCCCAGCGAACTGCAGGGCTCGACGTTTACCATCACCAACATCGGCGGCATCGGCGGCGAGTACGCCACGCCGATCATCAACTACCCCGAGGCGGGCATTCTCGCGATCGGGGAGATCAAGCGCAAACCCCGCGTTGTCACCGACGAGGACGGCACCGAGTCGATCGAACCCCGTTCCGTGATGACCCTCTCGCTGTCGTTCGATCACCGACTGATCGACGGTGCGGTCGGCGCGCAGTTCACCAACACCGTCATGGAGTACCTCGAGAACCCGCACCTACTATTGCTCGAGTGACCGAAGACGGAGCTACCGAACATGACATTCAGTACACGCACGACGGAGGCGGATCGCTGATGGTCGTCGGAGACGTCACGACCGGCACGGACGTACTCGTAATCGGCGCGGGCCCCGCGGGCTACGTGGCCGCGATCCGCGCGGGACAGCTTGACCTCGACGTCACGCTCGTCGAGAAGGACGCCTACGGTGGGACCTGCCTGAACTACGGCTGTATCCCGTCGAAGGCCCTGATTACTGCCACCGACGTGGCTCACGACGCCGCGACCGCCGAGGAGATGGGAATCCACGCCGAGCCGGAGATCGACCTCGGCGAGATGATGGCGTGGAAAGACGGCGTCGTCGACCAGCTCACGGGCGGCGTCGAAAAGCTCTGCAAGGCCAATGGGGTGACCCTGCTCGAGGGCACCGCTCGCTTCGCCGGCGAGAACACCGCCCGCGTCTCCCACAGCGGCGAGGGCCAGGGCTCGGAGAGCCTGGAGTTCGAACACGCCGTCATCGCGACCGGCTCCCGCCCCATCGAGATCCCCAATTTCGACTTCGGCGACGAGCCCGTGCTGGACTCGAGACAGGCGCTCGCCCTCGAGTCGGTGCCGGACTCGATCGTCGTCGTCGGCGCGGGCTATATCGGAATGGAGCTGGCAAGCGTCTTCGCCAAACTGGGGACCGACGTGACTGTCATCGAGATGCTCGACTCGATCCTGCCGGGGTACGACGACGATCTCAAACGCCCCGTCAAAGGGCGGGCGACCGACCTCGGGATCGAGTTCGAATTCGGGTATACCGCGTCGGAGTGGCACGAGCGCGACGGCGATGACGGGATCCGCGTCGTCGCCGAACCGGCAGACAACGCCGCTGCCGATGGTGGGGGCGAGGCATCACACGCCTCGGAACAGGAGAGCGGTGAAACCGCGAGCGGCGCCGAAGCCGTCGAAGACGAGCGCCTCGAACTCGAGGCCGAGAAGGTACTCGTCGCCGTCGGCCGCCAGCCCGTCTCGGACACCCTCGACCTCGAGGAAGCCGGCGTCGAGACCGACGATGCCGGCTTCGTTGAAACCGATTCGCGCGCACGCACGAACCTCGAGCATATCTTCGCCGTCGGCGACGTCGCCGGCGAACCGATGCTCGCTCACAAGGGCAGCGCGGAGGGACAAGTCGCGGCCGAGGTCATCGCCGGCGAACCCGCCGCGATCGACTATCAGGCCATGCCCGCAGCCGTCTTCACCGACCCCGAAATCGGAACCGTCGGGATGACCGAACCCGAGGCCGCCGAGGCCGGCTTCGAACCCGTAACCGGCCAGTTCCCCTTCCGCGCGAGCGGTCGCGCGCTGACGACCGGCGACTCGGACGGCTTCGTCAAGGTCGTTGCCGACGAGGAATCCGGCTACCTTCTCGGTGCCTCGATCGTCGGTCCCGAAGCCTCGGAACTGATCGCCGAACTCGGCCTCGCGATCGAACTCGGCGCGACCCTCGAGGACGTCGCCGCGACGGTCCATACCCACCCCACGCTCTCGGAGTCAGTGATGGAAGCCGCCGAGAACGCGCTCGGGCACGCGATTCACACGCTGAATCGGTGACGCCGGCCATCGACCGACCTAGCCGCCCGGACACCGCGCGCGCCGGAGTGTGGTTTGCTCCCGACGGACCACGGACGGCCCCGTGTGAGTCCGTCAGCAACAGTGTGGTAACTCCGTGCTGCTGGGACAGCGCAACGCCTCTCGAGCGAGGATCCGGGACGAGAACTCCACGACCGTTCCGTTCACGGCGACCGCTTACTGTGCGTACATCGAGTACGCGATCACGAGAAAGCCGATCAACACGAGCAAACTCTCGAGCAAGATCCCCGTCACGAGCGCGACACCGAGTACCTCGTACAGCATGCCGGCCAGGACGAACCCGAGCGTCACGATCCCGAACCCGGCCGCGAGATAGCCAAGCGCCGGCTGGCGCGTCCGTCGATAGGCCTTGAAGGCGAAGTACGTGATGACGCTTCCGACCACGAGGACGAGCGTCTTCACGACCGCCAGTGCGAGCATCGTTTCCGTCGGACCGGCAGGGAACGGGTTCATGTTTCCTTTCGCACCTCCGACCACAGCTCCGCGAGTCGCTCGTCGGCGGTCCGGGCCGGCCGCTCGATCTCGACCGTCAACTGCCGCTCCTCGTCCAGCCCCAGCGTGATCTCGTCGAACGCGACCGAGTACTTGCTCGCGTGGTGGCCGTCCTGTCGAATCTCGGTCGACTCCTCGAGCAGCGTCGCCTCGGTCAGCAACTCGAGTTTCCGGTACAGCGTCGACTGGGGGATCTCACAGCGCTTGGTGAGTTCCGATGCAGTCATGGGTTCCTCGAGGTTGCGGATGATCTCGCGGCAGTCGGGATCGTCCAGCGCAGAGCAGATCTCCTCCGCGGACGGCGTCGACTCCGAAGCGAACGGGTCCCGGACCATTCGTCTCCACGTTACAACGCACGTGGTTTATCGGCATCGATGCGTCTCGCGCTCGCTCGAGCCGTTCACCCGGCAGCGAGACGCACTCTCGGCCGCGGTCGGTGACACGAAGCCTTCTTGCGCGTCCGCGCTCGAGGACGACGCACGCGGGTATCATCCGGCCCGACTCCCTACGAGGGTGGGATGACCGGCCGACCTCCGCCCGCGTGACATTCTCGTGGCCGACCGTCGTACCGCTCGAGCAGCGAGTGTTTTAATACTAACACGCTGGTGCCTTTCTCGTGGAAAACCGTGCCATGGTATCGGGATTCGATGAGTGCCCGGTTCGACGGCCTTATATACTACCCGGGCACTCGATTGTAATGCGAACAACGTGGCGCTCGTCGCCGCGTCCTTCGGCCGTCACCCGGCACGGAGGAACTGCACATCCGCTCTCGAATGCCGTCGGTTCGTTCCGACGGCCTTATGCGTACTCGAGGGTTCCATCGAAGACGTGGTCTGGCCGGTTTCCGGCCGTGACAGTCCGGTGCCCTTATACGTGTCTGGGCGTTCAGTCGTGATCGCACACAGCCTCGCCGGCTGCGGTTTCCGGCGTGGCCGCGATCCGACGCCCTTATATGCTCGAGGGCATTCGGATGTAAATGCGAAAGACGACGTGATCGACGGGCCGTTCAACTCGGTCCGTCATCTCGGACGGTTCGAACCCGAAGGGGTTATGTACCCCGGAAGGTGTATGAATACGTCCGAAGGAAATGAGGATTCCACCCCTGCGGTCCGCCGTACAGATGGGATCTGATGTTAGCCTTGGTAGTTCGGTGACGCTCGATCGGTCAGACGACCGGCGTCAGCGAACGTGGACCCATGTGTGAGTGTGTACCAACATTCACCGCCAAACAGACCCTCCCCAACTGGGGAGATCATATAGCATTCCGGTTGATCCTGCCGGAGGTCATTGCTATTGGAGTCCGATTTAGCCATGCTAGTTGCACGAGTTTAGACTCGTAGCAGATAGCTCAGTAACACGTGGCCAAACTACCCTATGGATCCGAATAACCTCGGGAAACTGAGGCTAATTCGGAATACGATTCACTGCCTGGAGTGGCATGAATCTGAAACGCTCCGGCGCCATAGGATGTGGCTGCGGCCGATTAGGTAGACGGTGGGGTAACGGCCCACCGTGCCCATAATCGGTACGGGTTGTGAGAGCAAGAGCCCGGAGACGGTATCTGAGACAAGATACCGGGCCCTACGGGGCGCAGCAGGCGCGAAACCTTTACACTGCACGAAAGTGCGATAAGGGGACTCCAAGTGCGAGGGCATATAGTCCTCGCTTTTTGCGACCGTAAGGTGGTCGCGGAATAAGTGCTGGGCAAGACCGGTGCCAGCCGCCGCGGTAATACCGGCAGCACGAGTGATGACCGCTATTATTGGGCCTAAAGCGTCCGTAGCTGGCCGTGCAAGTCCATCGGGAAATCCGCGCGCTTAACGCGCGGGCGTCCGGTGGAAACTGCATGGCTTGGGACCGGAAGACCAGAGGGGTACGTCCGGGGTAGGAGTGAAATCCCGTAATCCTGGACGGACCACCGGTGGCGAAAGCGCCTCTGGAAGACGGATCCGACGGTGAGGGACGAAAGCTCGGGTCACGAACCGGATTAGATACCCGGGTAGTCCGAGCTGTAAACGATGTCTGCTAGGTGTGGCACAGGCTACGAGCCTGTGCTGTGCCGCAGGGAAGCCGTGAAGCAGACCGCCTGGGAAGTACGTCCGCAAGGATGAAACTTAAAGGAATTGGCGGGGGAGCACTACAACCGGAGGAGCCTGCGGTTTAATTGGACTCAACGCCGGACATCTCACCAGCATCGACAATGTGCAGTGAAAGTCAGGTTGATGACCTTACTGGAGCCATTGAGAGGAGGTGCATGGCCGCCGTCAGCTCGTACCGTGAGGCGTCCTGTTAAGTCAGGCAACGAGCGAGACCCGCACTCCTAATTGCCAGCAACACCTAGCGGTGGTTGGGTACATTAGGAGGACTGCCAGTGCCAAACTGGAGGAAGGAACGGGCAACGGTAGGTCAGTATGCCCCGAATGTGCTGGGCGACACGCGGGCTACAATGGCCGAGACAGTGGGATGCAACCCCGAAAGGGGGCGCTAATCTCCGAAACTCGGTCGTAGTTCGGATTGAGGGCTGAAACTCGCCCTCATGAAGCTGGATTCGGTAGTAATCGCGCCTCAGAAGGGCGCGGTGAATACGTCCCTGCTCCTTGCACACACCGCCCGTCAAAGCACCCGAGTGGGGTCCGGATGAGGCCGGCGCAACGCCGGTCGAATCTGGGCTCCGCAAGGGGGCTTAAGTCGTAACAAGGTAGCCGTAGGGGAATCTGCGGCTGGATCACCTCCACAGACCGGGACCGGGGCGCTGCCCCGGCCCACCTTAACTCGTGGCGCTTTGCGCCACGCGGTTTCACGTTCGATCGAGCCACGTCGTGGCCGATCGGGCACCTTTGAACTACCAAGGCTAACGCTTCACGCTCTGTCCGCCGTCGTGGCGGACGTGGGCCCATAGCTCAGTGGTAGAGTGCCTCCTTTGCAAGGAGGATGCCCAGGGTTCGAATCCCTGTGGGTCCATGTCTCGGAGGAAATCTCGGATCGTGCCCCTTAAGTGGGAGACGACCCGAGGATTGAATCCGAACGAACCGATGCACCACCCCGCGCAAGTGCGGGTGGGAAGGGTTAATGCAGGCCGGCCGTCTACCGGCGTGCAGATGAGACCGTGTGTACGTGTAGTCCAGGCGTCCACTGGACCCGTTCCCGGGTCACGATGTTGCGACTCTGTCGCAACGCCGATCCGATGAACGTGGCTACTGTGCCAGCTGGTGGATCGCTCGGCTTGAGAGCTGAAGAAGGACGTGCCAAGCTGCGATAAGCCCAAGGGAGCCGCACGGAGGCAAAGAACTTGGGATCTCCGAATGGGAATCCCCACCGCAATTGCTTCGCGCAATGGGGAACGTCGAGAATTGAAACATCTTAGTATCGACAGGAAAAGAAAGCAAACGCGATGTCGTTAGTAATGGCGAATAAACGCGACACAGTCCAAACCGAAGCCCTTCCGGGCAATGTGGTGTTCGGACTGACGATCACTTCCCGAACGGCGACGCGAAGTCTCTTGGAATAGAGTACGAGACAGGGTGACAGTCCCGTACCGTCGACAAGTAAGGAACGAGTCAGCTCCAGAGTATCGGGGGTTGGATATCCCTCGTGAATATCGCGGGCATCGACCGCGAAGACTAAACACTCCTCAAGACCGATAGCGAACAAGTAGCGTGAGCGAACGCTGAAAAGCACCCCACGAAGGGAGGTGCAATAGGGCGTGAAATCAGTTGGCGATGGAGCGACAGGGCACACAAGGTCCCGGACAAAACGATCGAGGTGCGAACCTCTAGTAGGAAGTTTGGGAAGCCGGTGTTCTGTCGTACGTTTTGAAAAACGAACCAGGGAGTGTGCCTGTTTGACGAGTCTAACTCGATCATCGAGGAAGGCGTAGGGAAACCGACATGGCCGCAGTGCTTTGCACGAGGGCCGCCGTGTTCAAGCGCGGGGAGTCAAACGGGCACGACCCGAAACCGGACGATCTAGGCGTGGGCAAGGCGAAGCGTGCCGAAAGGCACGTGGAGGCCTGTTAGAGTTGGTGTCCTACAATACCCTCTCGTGACCTACGTCTAGGGGTGAAAGGCCCATCGAGTCCGGAAACAGCTGGTTCCAACCGAAACATGTCGAAGCATGACCTCTGCCGAGGTAGTTCATGGGGTAGAGCGACGGATTGGGGGACCGCACTCCGAGAGGAGTGTGCCCCCCTGTCCAACTCCGAACCTATGAACGCCGCTTGACGCAGGGAGTCCGGTGCACGGGGTAAGCCTGTGTACCGTGAGGGAGACAACCCAGAGCTGGGTTAAGGTCCCCAAGTGTAGACTAAGTGCGATCGAAGGTGGTCTCAAGCCCTAGACAGCCGGGAGGTGAGCTTAGAAGCAGCTACCCTCTAAGAAAAGCGTAACAGCTTACCGGCCGAGGTTTGAGGCGCCCAAAATGATCGGGGCTCAAGTCTACCACCGAGACCTAGCAGCACCACTCAGACTGGTGATCTCGTAGGTTGGCGTTCTGTTCGGGTGGAAGCACGGCTGAGAAGTCGTGTGGACCGTTCAGTAACGAAAATCCTGGTCATAGTAGCAGCGTTAGTCGGGTTAGAACCCCGACGGCCGAACGAGTAAGGGTTCCTCAGCAATGCTGATCAGCTGAGGGTTAGCCGGTCCTAAGTCAGCCCGTAAGTCGAAGCTGACAACAGGGAAATAGGTTAATATTCCTATGCCAGTGTGTACTCAAAGCCAACGCTTTGGGGCCGCCTCTGCCGGGCTTTCGCCCGGTCGAACAGTCGAAGTTCGTGGAAGCCGTAATGGCACGAAGCGACCGAATGGCTGGATAGCGTAAGAGAGGTCAACCTAGAGCCCGTGAAAAGGCAAACACACTGTCCGTACCGAGATCCGACACAGGTACTCGTGGCGGCGAAAGCCAAGGTCTGTCGGGAGCAACCGACGTTAGGGAATTCGGCAAGTTAGTCCCGTACGTTCGCAATAAGGGATGCCTGCCCTGCAATGGGGCAGGTCGCAGTGACTCGGGCGCTCCGACTGTCTAGTAACAACATAGGTGACCGCAAATCCGCAAGGACTCGTACGGTCACTGAATCCTGCCCAGTGCAGGTATCTGAACACCCCGTACAAGGGGACGAAGGACCTGTTAACGGCGGGGGTAACTATGACCCTCTTAAGGTAGCGTAGTACCTTGCCGCTTCAGTAGCGGCTTGCATGAATGGATCAACGAGAGCGCCACTGTCCCAACGTTGGGCCCGGTGAACTGTACGTTCCAGTGCGGAGTCTGGAGACCCCCAAGGGGAAGCGAAGACCCTATAGAGCTTTACTGCAGGCTGTCACTGAGACGTGGTCGCCATTGTGCAGCATAGGTAGGAGCCGGTACACAGGTACCCGCGCTAGCGGGCCACCGAGGCAGCATTGAAATACTACCCGATGGTGACTGCGACTCTCACTCCTGGCGGAGGACACTGGTAGCCGGGCAGTTTGACTGGGGCGGTACGCGCCTGAAAAGATATCGGGCGCGCCCCAAGATTTCCTCATCCGCGTCGGAGACGCGGAAAAGAGCGCAAGAGCAAACGGAAGTCTGACAGTGTCCGGCACAACGACGGACGCTGACGCGAAAGCGTGGTCTAGCGAACCAATTAGGCTGCTTGATGCGGCCAATTGCTGACAGAAAAGCTACCTTAGGGATAACAGAGTCGTCACCCGCAAGAGCACATATCGACCGGGTGGCTTGCTACCTCGATGTCGGTTCCCTCCATCCTGCCCGTGCAGAAGCGGGCAAGGGTGAGGTTGTTCGCCTATTAAAGGAGGTCGTGAGCTGGGTTTAGACCGTCGTGAGACAGGTCGGCTGCTATCTATTGGGGGTGTTACGGTATCTGACGGGAACGTTCGTATAGTACGAGAGGAACTACGAATGGGTGCCACTCGTGTACCAGCTGTCCGAAAGGGCACGTGCTGGGCAGCGACGCACCACGGGGTAAGAGCTGAACGCATCTAAGCTCGAAACCCACCTGAAAAAGAGATACCACCGAGGCCACTCGTAGAAGACGAGATCGATAGACTCGGGGTGTACGCACCAAGGCAACGAGGTGTTGAGCCCGCGAGAACTAATCGGCCAAGCCACACACTCATACACTACATCGCATTGGATCCGTGACGCGTGAACGGGTCCGGACGCAAACTGGACTACACGTACATTCGGTCTTGGACACACCACCGATATTGGCATGATCGCGGTTCGATTCCGTGAATCGGCATTACGGCGGCCATAGCGGCGAGGTGCCTCCCGTACCCATCCCGAACACGGAAGATAAGCTCGCCTGCGTTTCGGTCAGTACTGGAGTGGGCGACCCTCTGGGAAATCTGATTCGCCGCCACCATTCATACTCACTTTCACCCCCGAACAGCCACTGCTATCCAGTGGCCGTCGGGGGTTTCTGTATTTATAGCGTACTTCGATCCGATACAAGTGCTGATCCGTACCGCTATGCTTAAACGAACGCAGTAACAACGCTAAAACGCGCCAAGGTGGCAGAGTCCGGCCGAACGCAGCGGCCTGCAGAGCCGCCCACCGCCGGTTCAAATCCGGCCCTTGGCTTTTCCGTTTTCAACGATGGCAGCTATCGGTTTGACCCGTTTATATGACGAGTGACTTCCTTCGAACAGTCGGGTCTCTCGTACTCGCTTCACGCAGAAGACTACGATCTCTCTACATACAGTGGCGTCGGTCCAGTTGTTAGTAGCAAAACACCTCACAGTCTGGGCCGGGCACGATTTGAACACACGATCCCCGCTCCGCTCGTCACGAACTGTTCCTCGCAGAAGCGGGCCGGGCGCGATTTGAACACGCGACCGTCTGGTTAAAAGCCAGACGCTCTGCCAAACTGAGCTACCGGCCCTGTGTTCCCTACTTTCGGTGAGGAGCGGTTAAACGTTTCTTTCTTCGTCGCGCGGGACTGCTATTCGAAGTACTGTTCGAGTGCTTCGGTGACGATCCGGCCCGGATCGACGTCATCGACCGATGCACGACGGCGGAGGTCGCGATAGGTCGTTGGCGAGAGGGTAAGACTGAGTTCGCCGAGGGTAACACCGTGATCCGCGAGGGCATGTTCGATGGAGTCGCCGTCGTTGATCATACTGGCGACGCTTCGGACGTCGCGGACTGTAAGGTCACCATCGAGTGTTGCCCAGGCCAGAAGCAGCCGTGCTTCGCCGCCGACGCGGGCAATGTGTTTGGCAGCTGTCGGCGCGATTTGTCCGATCGCGACCTGTTTACGTACCGAGCGCGGCAGATCATGGACTCGAGCCCACTTCCGAATAAAGGAGACGGTCGCTTCGCCGCCGGCACGTTCGGCGGCTGCCTTGTAGGATCCCTCGCCGCGAACGAGTGCCGCGCAGGCGGCTGCCCCGCGGAGCATGTACAGGTGGTCGTCGTTGGTTGCACCGCCCGCAAACTGGCGGACGATCTCGGCGGCGTCCGCGAGGCTCTCGGGATCGTCGGGATCGAACTGGACGGCCTCGCGAGCGTGTGTTCCCGCGACCGACTCGTCGCCCCGGATGACCGGTGCGCCGACGGGTGATTCTCGGTCCGTCGGGATCGAACGACCGTTTTCACCGCGGCGGGAGGAACGATCTCCGGACCGGTTGTCAGTCATGCACCTGAATACGGGAGTGACGGTCAAAAAGGTCGTTGCCGTGGCGAAATTCTCGCACTACTCTTCGCGCTTCTCGGCGAGGTGTTCCCAGATTTCCGTACAGCCGGCTCCTTCTTCGATGTCGTCGAGGTGGGCGTCGTCGCGCTCTTTCGTCTCCTGCTCGAGCGGCTCCGGTCTGCATTCGGCTGCGTCTGTCATGGGGCCCCCTTTGGACCACGACGGGATAAGTATCGCTTCGGCTGCAAGCAATACCCGCGCTCTGTCTTATGGGGTGATTATGCCGCTATCTCCGACGGGTCGGTCGATCGAAACCGATCGTGAGTCGCCGAGCGATGTGGTGCTGCGGGGCGATGATGTACTCGTCTTATCCCGTGGCTCGAGTCACCACTATTGGGAAGGGGAACTAACGGCTCCGCACTGGGGCCACGAACGCGAGTCTAGGCGGTCACAACGGGAGCGATAGCCGTCTCGGATGGGAACTCCCGGATCTCGACAGCGGCCGAGCGGCGGCCGTCGTGGACCGTCGGCCGCAGTATCGCTCGTTTCTAACCGAGTCGGCGTCGAGTTCTCTCGAGCCATTTGGGGCAAAAACGGCCGGTAGGTGAGGCACGAACGCCGTCTCTGGTCGATGGTTCGTGGTCGTGCTGGTGGCTTTGGCACTGTTCGGCATTCGATCGAGGTCGACGACCCGGCTGATCCGTCGGGCGGTGGCTCCCAGCAGCTCGCGCGCGCGGTGGGTACGCGGCCGGATGGAACGGTCGGTGAGTGGGTTCGGTTCCGGCCCTTCGGAGGCGGTGGCCGAACCCCGAGATCGATACGGTGGACGAGTAGTATAAGTCGACTCGGCGAATTGACCCGACTGACATGTCCGATCGATTGCTGTCGGTCACTGCACGCACGACGCTCGATTACGTCGAGGGGAAGGCAGTGGGCGAGACGTTCGAGTGGGAGTCGGTCGCCGTCGTCGACGCGACGGCCGATCGGGAGGATCCCGAGCGCGTCCGGCTCCGGCTCGAATTCGACAACCTCTCGGAGGAGTACATCCCGAAGCATATGGAGGATCTCGAGTTGACGGCCGAACAGGCCCGGACGCTGGCCGCGGACCTCGAGAAACACGCGACTCGGGTCGAAGAGGCGACGAAAACGGAGTCGTGAGCGCCTGCCGTCGCAGGCTCTCGGCTTTTTCGCCCAGCGGGTGAACGAGCGACTGGTTCACGATGAGTATGGAGACGATCCACGACCTGTTCGAACACGGCCTCGAGGACATCTATCACGCGGAACACCAGCTGCTCGACGCGCTCGAGGAACTGGAGTCGAATACCGATCGCGACGAGATCGCACAGGCGTTTGGGGATCACCGCGAGGAGACACAGGGACAGATCGATCGGCTCGAGGAGGTCTTCGACAGTTTCGGCGAGCCACCGGAGAAAGAGGAGTGTGAGGGAGTCGAAGGGCTGCTCGAGGAGTACGAGGAGTTCACGGCGATGGAGCCGGACCAGGCGGTGATGGACTATCACAATATGGCGGCCGCCGAGAAGACCGAACACTACGAGATCGCGGCCTATGGGAACCTGATCCCGCTGGCCGACCAGCTCGGGATGGACGAGGCGGCCGATCTCCTCGAACAGAACCTCCGTGAGGAACAGGAAGCTCTCGAGGAGTTGAAAGAATTGACCGAGGAGTTCGAGATGGGTGCGATCCCAGCGGAGTGAGTCCCGTGACGGACGACGCCGCCGCGGACGACGAGCAGACCCAGTACGGCGGTACCGAAGACGCGGAACCGACGACCGATTTCGACGGGGACGACGAAGACGCCGAGGAGTAGGCGGTCGGTCCCGGCTCGAGCCCGTCGTATCGTCGGCTCGCTTCCGGGACGCGTACGGCTTTTACTGTTCGGCGTGTAACTTCTGGTTGTGACGACGTTCGCGCCGGAGGACGGCGAACGGGTATCGATCCGGCCCGCGGAGCGGGCGGACCTGCTCGCGGTCGTTCGCATCGAGAACGACTCGTTTTCCCAGCCCTGGCCCTACGACGCCTTCGAACGCTTTCTCGGTAATCCCGGGTTTCTGGTCGCCGAAACCGACGGCGAGATCGCTGGCTATATCGTGGCCGACGTGACCCAGCAGATCGGCCGCGCGCTGGGTCACGTCAAGGACATCGCCGTCCATCCCGACCACCGCGGTGCCGGCATCGGTTCCGCACTGTTGTCCCGATCGCTCGGCGTCCTCGCGGCTCAGGGTGCGGGCACGGTCAAACTCGAGGTGCGCCGGTCGAACGACGGGGCCAAACGGCTCTATCGGGAGTTCGGGTTCGAGCCGCTCCGCCGGGTGCCGGCGTACTACGGCGACGGCGAGGACGCGATCGTGATGATCCGCAAAGTGGAGTAGCGGGACGTTTTACCGTCTGCGGCCGTATCTCCGGGTATGGGATACGCCTGTCCGGTCTGTGATGCCGAGGAGGCAGACGCGGTCCATCTCGCGAACCATCTCGCCATCACCGCATCGCTGGGCCGCGAGGAACACCGCAAGTGGCTCGAGGAGTACGCGCCCGATTGGGCCGACTGTAGCCCCGAGGAACTCGGGGCCCGCGTCAGTCCGCACGCCGAGGAGATCGACACGCCGGAGTTCGAAGGGAGCGGTCACGATCACGGCCACGGTCGCGAACCGGGCCGTCCCGACTCGCTCGAGGGGGCGGTGAGTCGACAGAGCCGCGGCCCCGGTCGCGGCGACCTGACGGCCGAAGCGGCGGACGTTCTGCAGGAGGCCGCCGAGTTGACCCGCGAGATGCAGACCTCGGACGGGGACGAGGGGGCCGACTCGGCGGACGGCGCCGACGGGAACGAAAACGCGTAACTGCCAGTCGGTCGACCGTCCGAATATGCACTCCGAGGGGACGTTCAGTTTCGAGTCGGCCGCCGAGGCGCGGGAACGCTACGAGTCGGTCGGACCCGCGGCACAGACGGTCGTCCGCGAGGTCGCGAAGGCCATGGAATTCGATCGTGAGGAGTACGACGACCGGGTCACCGGCGACGTCGTCGAAACGGCTCGAGACGCCCTCTTCGCCAATCTACTCGAGGTTCACGTCGGATCTCGCGAGGAGTACGAGGAGTGGCGCGAGGGGTACGACGGCGAGGTGACTGAAGTCGGCCACGAGGACGTCGACCGCGTCGTCTGGCACGCGGGACCGGACGGTACGGCCGTCGCCGCGACCTTCCAGAACGAGCCCGAGGCGGCGGTCGCGACGCTCCGTCGGCAGGCGTTCGGGCGGGTGTACCGGGACGTAGTCGACCGGTCCTGAGACGGTTCGTGGCTCGACGAACGACCATCTATTACGGCCTCGAGTCCGCAGTGATAGCCGATGACTGTACCCGACGAGTGGGCGTTGCTCGAGGAGCGAACCGAGTACGAGACGAGTTGGTACGACGGCGGTTACGACTTGCTCGAACAGCCCGACGGAACCGAAAAGCGCTACTACTGGGCCCAGCTGCCGGACGCGGTGGTCGTGGTCGCGCGGGTCGACGGGGGCGTTCTCGCCGACGCGGACGGCGACGGCGATCACCTCCTGTTCGTCGAGCAGTACCGGCCGACGATCCGCGAGACGCATCTCGAGTTGCCGGCGGGGATCGTCGAGGGCGGCGAGTCCTACACGACGGCGGCGGCCCGCGAACTCGAGGAGGAGACCGGCTTCCGGCCCTCGAGTACGGCCCTGCTACAGGAGTACGCCGTCGCGACGGGCGTGTTGCGCCACGACCGCGGAATCGTCTACGCCGAGGGACTCGAGCCGGGTGAGCGGGAACTGGACACCAACGAGTTCCTCGACGTCCGGACGATCCCGGTGAGCGAGGCGCTCGAGCGCGTCCGCGAGGGACCGACGAACGACGCGACTCTCTCGGGGTTGTTGTTGGCGAAGGAAGACGGCGTCCTCTGAGACGGACTGTCGAAATCGGTACGACGGGCGATTGCAGGGGATCTGTCGGGCCGTCGAGGGCCCAAACCCCGGTTCTTATTCGCGTCGATGCCTATCGTTCCGGTAATGGACGGCGAAATCTCCCCGGATGAGGTCAAGGAACTCGTAGAGGACGACGCGGACGTTCGGATCGTCGACATCCGCGACGAGCGGAGCTTCGACCACAGCCACATCCCCGACAGCGAGAACATTCCGTTCGATCGGCTCATGGACCGGCTCGAGGAACTCGAGGGCGAGGATCACATCGTCACGGTCTGTCCACACGGGAAGGCAAGCGTCCAGGCGGCCCAGCTCATCGGCACCTACGAGGGGACCGCCGACGCGCGCGTCGAGAGCATGGCGGGCGGGCTGGACAAGTACGGGATGAAGTTCGGGCTCGTCCGCGAGGATGACGGCGAGGACGACGAGGCCGAGCAGGAATCGCCCTTCTAACGCGGTCTCGATCGTATCGACTCGACCGATAGCGGTGGCTCTCAGTGGAGCGACGCGAAAAACGGATACTGAAGCGGCGACGCGGTCGTGGGTTCGGAAGTCGTCTCAGAGCATCGCGGGCATCAGGCGACGTTGAAGCCGCGGTCCCGAAGGAACTCCTCGATGCGGCCGGTGTGGTTGCCTTGGAGTTCGATCTGGTCGTCCTCGACGGTGCCACCACAGGCGAATTTTGATTTGAGATCCGACGAGAGACTGTCCAGATCGACGTCCTTCGGATCGAATCCTTCGACGATCGTTACCTCTTTCCCGTATCTGCGCTCGTCAATGCGGATGTTGAGTTGCTGTTGGCCCTTGGCCACGTCCTCGCAGACGCAGAGTTCCTCGGGCAGCCCGCACGTCGAGCAGACTTCCGACATTACGTTCGTTGGTATGAAACGGGCATATTAAACACTATCGGGACCCGCATGCCTTCGCGTGGTTCTTTTTCAAGGGGCGAGCCGGAGACGCGGGGAAATCGCGGTCGCTCTCCCCACTTCCGGAATCATCTGACCGTGGACACCCGGAGTCGCTGTCACTCTCGACGGCCGATCACCGGGAGCCGGTCCCGGGCGAGATCGTCGACGACTGCGATCGCTGCGTCGGCGTCCTCCCTGTCGACGCCCCCGCCATAGGTCGCCCGTTCGTAGGCCTCGAGGACGCGCTCGAGGCGCGGATCCGTCGGTGGCTCGCCTTCGGTGGCGGCCGCGGCAAGGGCCGTCAGATACGCCCGGGCCGATTCCGACCGTCGTCGGGGCCGGTACTGTCGAGCCAGCAGGCGCTCGAGGCGCTCGAACGCGCGTTCGGCGTCCCGGTCGGGATCGCGCCGGGGGCCGTGCCAGTAGACGCCGATCTCCCGCCGGAGTCGCGCCAGCGCGCCGGTCCGACGCGCCCCCGCAGCGAGGCCGACGAGCGCCACCACCCCGAGCGCGACCGACTCGCGTGCGATCGCCGAGAGGCGCTCGAGCCAGGATCGCTCGTCCCCGCCGTCGACGGTGGTGCCGTTGAACGACGTCTCGGGGTCGTCGGTGTCGTTCGTAGCGTTGTTCTCGGGTTCCGTGTCGTTTTGGGGTTCCTGCACGTCGGACGGGTCGTTCGGTTCGGTTCCGTTCCCGTCGAAGGGGTCGGATCCGTCCCCATCTCGTGGCTCCTCGTCCGTTCCGGGATCGTTCCCGTCGATTGGCACGTCGGCGCTCTCGTCGGTGTCGGCGTCGTCGTTCCCGTTTGCGCGGGCCTCCTGCAGGCGGTCGGTGTGGACGTCGCTCCGAGTACTGCTCGGCGTCGGATCGAACCGGACCCAGCCGTGGTCGGGGAAGTAGGCCTCGACCCAGGAGTGGGCGTCGAGCCCGCGAACGACGTAGGTGTCGTCGTCGACCTGCTGGCCGGTCGTGTAGCCGGTGACGTAGCGGGCCGGAACCCCCTCTTCACGGAGCATCTGGGTCATCGTCGTCGCGAAGTAGACGCAGTAGCCCGCCTCCATTTCCAGCAGAAACTTCTCGGCGACGTTGCCCGAGGGCTGGGACACCTCGAGCGAATAGCGCTTCGTCGACTCGAGGGCGTCCTCGATCGCGACCGCTTTGTCGTAGGGGGTGTCGGCGTCGGCAGTGATCTCGTCGGTTCGGTCGCCAAAGGCGCTCGAGGTGTCTTCGGGCGTCTGGAGGTACGTGTCGGTGATTCCGCCCGGGTAGTCGGTCCCCGCGGCTCGAAGCGCCGCCGGGCTGGGATCGACGACAGCGCTCTCGACCGTGTAGCTCTCGCCCGGCTGGAGCGGCGTTTCGGGCCGGGGCTGGCCGTGTCTGGAGACGGTCGTCCGCCGCGTGACCTCGCCGCCGAGTTCGACCGGCTGGGGTGCGACGGGCATGATCCCGAGTTCCGTTTCGGCGGTGACGGTCTGTTTGACGGTCTCGGTGCTGTCGGGTGGCGAAGCCAGCTGCCCGTCGTATCGTCTGTCCTGACCGGTCCGGACCCACTCGTCGCCGGTGAACCGATCGTAGACGCCCGTCCGCCAGTAGGCGGGCTCGTCCGATTCGACGGTAAAGCGCACTTCCGGCGAGAGATCCACCTGTCCCGAGATCCCCGAGCGCTGGGGTGCCGAGTCGATCGTCGCCTCGAGGGTCCCGGGTTCGCCCTGTGTCAGGTGTGTCGGCCCCGTCGGCTCGCCGGGGACGACCGAGACCGACAGCGAGAGCGCGACGGTCACCGCGAACAGGACCGCGAGCAGGTCCGCCTGTGCGATCGAGCCGCCACGGTGGCGGAGGTCGCCGAAGGCAACGGCACCGATGGCTGCGAGGGTGCCGGCGAGCGCGGCCGGTGTCCCCGCGTCCCCGGTCAGAACGAGAAAGCCCAGCGCCGCGCCGCCGGGGACGACGCTGGCGGCGTACCGGCCCCGGGCGGCGAGATACCACGAGAGGAACACGGGGGCGGGCGCGAACCCGAGCGTCCAGGTCCCCGCCTGCACCATTCGAAGCAACGGGAGCCCGGTCGCGAGCGCGACGGTATCGGAAACGAGCTGGTCGGTCGCCGTGAGAACGGTACCGAGTTCGACGCCGGCCGACGTGAAGTAGTAGGCGAACCCGATCCCGGCCCCGACCGCGGCGACCATCGCCGCGGTCCGTGGGCGGATCAGCCCCGCGAGGACCGTCGCCGCGGCGAGGCTCAGGCCGACGATCGCCAGCAGTGATCGACTACCGCCGACGACCTGTGTCACGCCGTACAGGACCGAGACGTACGACGCCGTCAGGACCAAGACACAGCCGAGTGCCAGCCAGCGGGCGACATCGACCCTCCCGTCGGTATCGATCGTGACCGTCCGCTCGCCGGCGTGGCTCGCGGTCTCCGTCCTCATACGCTCACCCCCGATCGATTGCCGGGGTCGGGATCGACCGGCCCGTCGTCTCCCATCCGGTCCGAACGATCCGTGCCGAACAGCCGATCGAAGGGGATCTCCCGGCCGTCGACCGTGATCGTCGTCCCGGTCGACTCGGTCCGGACCACGACGTCGGCGTCTCGGCGCTCTTCCTCGGGGAGTTCACCCGGTTCGGCGACGGCGAGCAGTCCGAGCAGGTCCCGGTGATGGGCACGGCCCGTTCCCGGTGGCTGTGTCGCGTCGGGTGTGACGAGCCCGACCGTCGCCCCCTGCTCGAGGAGGGCGGTCGCGACGCTGGCGGCGGCCGACGCCATCTCGTCGGCCCCGTCCTCACGGTCGGTCGGGCAATCGGCGGCGATCGTGACGGCACCGACCGCGTCGTCGTCGGTGTACTCCGTGACGACGAGGTCCTCGTCGGGGCGTTTGGCCGCGCTCTTCCAGTGGACGTCGGCCATCGGATCGCCCCGTTGGTACGTCCGGAGATGGTCGAACTCCTCGCGGGTCCGTCGGTCGGCGACGCTGGCGAGCGTCCGCCGATCGACCGCGGGGCCGCCGTCGAGGGCCCGAACCCGGGGATAGACCAGGACCGTCGCCGTCTCCTCGTATTCGAACCGCCGTTCGACCAGGCCGACGACGTCGCTGACCACGATCGAGAGCGGCCCGACCCGATGGCGGCCGCGCGCCTCGAGCCGCAGGTCGTAGGCGAACGTCGCCTCGCCGTCGAGGGTCGTCTCGGCGTGGGGTGCCGTGATCGCCGAGAGGCCGTCGCCGACGGTATCGGATACCGTCGCTGCGACGGCGCCGTTGGTTTCGATCGCGACCGAAACCGTTCGTTCCTCGCCGATGAACCCCTCGGCGAGCGGACGGCGGGTCACGCGGGGCCGTTCGGCGCGGGCGACCACGACGGCGCCGGCGAGGAGGACGACGAGCAGCGGGACGACGACCGCGTTCAACGCACGCGGCCCGAACCGCCAGCTCATCGCGGCGGCCGCGAGGACGACGGCGACGGCGACCCAGCCGCGGCGCGTGAGTCTCATTCGACGGGGACGCGCTCGAGTGCGTCCTCGACGACCGCGATACCGTCGCGCTCGCGACCGTTCGTCTTGATCCGATGGCCCAGGACGACCCGCGCCTCGGTCTCGACGTCGTCGGGAATCACGTACTCCCGACCGTTGGTGACCGCCCGGGCCTGGGCCGCCCGCAGCAGGGAGATCGTCCCGCGGGGGCTGACGCCGATGTGGGCGTTCTCGCGGGTGTACGCCGCCAGCCGCGTGACGTACTCCCGGACCGGCTCGGCGACCTGTACCGTCGAGACGGTCTCGCGGGCGGCGACGAGGGTCTCGCGGTCGGTCACCGCTTCGAGGGACTCGATGGGGTGATCGCCGACGGTCCGGCCGAGCAGTTCGGCCTCCTCGTCGGGGTCGGGGTAGCCCAGGCGGAGCTTCTTCATGAAGCGATCGACCTCGGCGAAGGGCAACTCGTAGGTCCGGTTGGGCTCGACGGCGTTCTGGGTGGCGATCACGGTAAACGGCGTCGGCAGCTCGCGGGTCCGGCCGTCGGTGGTGACCTGCTCTTCCTCCATCGCCTCGAGCAGGGCCGCCTGCGTCTTCGGCGGCGCGCGGTTGATCTCGTCGCCGAGGACGATGTTGCCGAAGACGGGGCCGGGCTGGAACTCGAACTCGCGGGTCTTCTGGTTGAAGACGTTGACGCCGGTCACGTCCGTCGGGAGGAGATCGGGGGTGAACTGGACCCGACTGAACGAGCAGTCGACGGATCTGGCGATCGAGCGCGCGAGCATGGTCTTGCCGACTCCCGGCACGTCCTCGAGCAGGACGTGGCCGCGGCCGAGCAAGGCGGTGACGACGTGTTCGACGGCGTCGTCGTGCCCGACGATGACGTCGGCGACGTTTCGCTCGATGTCGTCACAGAGCCGTTCGACGGTGTCGATCCGGAGGGTATCGCCGTCGGTCGGCGGATCGGTACTCGCGTCCGGCGTCGGATTGGCATCGGTCATACTCTCGTCACTGGCCGCGGGGAGGCGGGCGACTCGGCCGTTACTACGACATCCGGCGCTCCGAGACATATGTTTTGTGTCACGGGAATTAATACTCGTATGAGACGTATCGGCGGCCGGTCGACCGATCGTCGCTCGAACCCGTTGATCGACGGTGCCGAAGCTATCCGGCTAGCAGTCGGAAAACGATACCTCCGTTCGGGACGACCTAGAGCCGCTCGACGTTAGTCGCGCGTGGCCCCTTCTCGGCCTCCTCGATCTCGAACTCCAACTCCTGCCCCTCCTCGAGGTCAGGACCGCCGATGTCCTCCATGTGGAAGAACACGTCCTCGTCCGCGTCGTCAGTTTCGATGAAGCCGTAGCCGCCAGTGTCGTTGAAGAAGTCGACCGTACCTTTCGCCATTGCACGTGTACAAAGCCGCGACGAAGATATAAAACTTCGGGAGCCCGCCCGCAGGACACCCTCGAGAAGCCGGTCGTTACCGCCGGCAGTCGCCGATTACCATGATTTGCAGTCCGGACAGACGAGGTCGCCGTCCGCGCGCCAGACCCGGTCGACCGCGGTCTCACAGTGGCTGCACGTGTACGTTCCCCACGCGTACGTCGAGCGGACGCTCGCCCCATCGCCGGGACTCGCGTCGTCGCTCCCTGACTCCGTCTCGGCTCCGGCCCCGTCGCCGCCCGACTCGGTGGCCGACTCGGTGGCCGTCTCCTCGTCGTCGAACGCCGAGAGCGTCGCGTCCTCAGTCACGGGCCGATGTTAGAGCGGGAGCGGCTTAATCGCTCCGACGATGCTGTGTGGTCGACCGGCCGGGCGGGACCGGCACGGACAAGTAGCCCCGATAACAACCCCCGCATATGGACACCATCACACCGTCGAACATCGTCGTGGACAACCTCACCGAGATGACCGAACTCTTCAGTGACGTCGCTGCGGGGGACGGGCTCGCGCCGTTGCTGGTCCTGATCGGTGGCCTCCTCGTCGTCTTCTCGCTGGCCGTCTTCGGCGCGCTCACCCTCGGCGCGGTCGGTGACCTCTTTACCGCGAACTGACTGCGAGTCGCTTTTCAGCCGTCGGTACTCACCCGCGCCAGCGCCTCGCTCGCCCGTTCGACCGCGTCCTCGAGGTCCGGCCCCAGCGGCGAACCGACGACGATCCCGTCGACGTGTTCGAGTGCCGCCCCGAACCGGTCGGCGACCGTCTCGGTCGTCCCGGCGATACAGAAGGCGTCGATCATCGCCGGCGTGACGCGGCCGAACGCCTCGGGCAGGTCACCCTGCTCGAGGGACTCGCTCACCGCGCTCGCGGCCTCCCAGTCGATGTCGTGGCGCTCGAGGACCGGCTCGGCGGCCCCGCCGACGATGAAGGCGACGGGTGGCCGGGCCGCCTCGCGTGCCTCGCTCTCGTCGGCGGCGACGCTGACGCTGGCGAACGCGAGCGACTCGAAGTCGCCGTAGTCGTCGGGCCGTTCCGCGAGCCCCTGTTCTACCTGCCCCGCGGCCCACTCGAGGTCCCGCGGATGGGCGGCGTTTATCAACACGCCGTCGGCGTGTTTCGCGCTCATTCGGAGCATGTGCGGGCCCTGTGCGCCGACGTAGACCGGTATCTCCCCGGCCGGCTCGAGGTTCAGCGAGGCGTCCCGCGCGGTGAAGGTCCCCTCGTGGGTGACCGTCTCGCCGTCCCAGAGGTCCCGCGCGAGGTCGAACGTCTCGAGGACGCGCCGGAGCGGGCTGTCGCGCTCGATACCCAGGTTCGACAGCGAGGAGCGATCGCCGGCACCGACGCCGAAGACCGCCCGCCCGTCGCTGACCTCGTCGATCGTCGCGGTCTGTGAGGCGAGTTTCACGGGGTGGGTCTCGTAGGGGTTGACGACGCCCGGGCCAAGCTGCAGGTCGTCGGTGGCGTCGGCCATCCGCGAGAGGACGACGAACGGATCGCGGTTGAAGTAGTGGCCGCTCGCGAACGCGACATCGAACCCCTCGTCCTCCGCGAGCCCGGCCAGATCGGCGAGCCGCTCGGGCGGGTGTTCGGGCGTGAGTTCGATCCCCCAGGTCGGTTGACTCGAGCCGTCGCTCATGCGTCGCCCCTCCACTCCCGCAGCGCCTGTCGAATCAGGTCGTCGTCGACCGACCGGAAGAGTTCGTCGCTCCCCTCGTGGTCGCCGAACTCCCAGTCGCGGACGACGACAGCCGGGGTCCCGCCCGCGCCCTCGCCGGTCACGAGGTTCGCGGCGGCGGCGAGTTCGTCGATCACCGACTGGACGGTGACGCCGAGTTCGTGGCCGTCCCGGTCCGCCTCGCCGCGCCAGTCCCGGCTGGCTGGCAGCCCGGCCCAGCCGATCGCGACGCCGGTCTGTCCGTGCCGGAACGGTCGCCCGCAGGTGTCGGTCACCACGACGCCGACGTCATCGTAGCCCCGCTTCGCGAGCCCCGAGCGGATCCGCTCGGCGCTCTCGCTCGGCTTGCGCGGCAACAGGAGGATGTCGTGATCGGGCACGTTCGAGCGGTCGATCCCCGCGTTCGGCGCGATGTGGCCGAAGCGCGTCTCGGCCAGCAGGAACGGACAGTCGATCAGCAGCTCCGAACTCTCCTCCAAGACCGCCTGTGCGAACCGCGGGTCCTTCTCCTCGCCCGCGACCGATTCGATCCGGTCGGCGATCTCCTCGGCTCGCCCGCTGACGGGATAGTCCTCGAGATCCGCCGTCCGACCCTCGGCCTTCGAGACGATCGTACTCGCGACGGTGAGTACGTCGCCCGGCTCGAGGTCGACCCGATCCGCGACGAGGGCGGCGATGTCGTCGCCGGGGCGGACCTCGGGCAGGTCCGCCACGCCGTTGAGTTCCATACCGGTGGGTGGGGAAGCGGCGTCAAAAGGGCACCGTCACCGGAGAATGGAGTCACTGATGGCTGGCTCGAGGGCGATTCTGACATTTTCCACGGGGAAGCTGACACCGTCGGCGCGCTCTCCGGTCTCACCGCTATACTGCTGATAGAATAATCGACATTCTCTATAGGAGCGGTTTAATATTTGAAAGTACGACATCAATATCAAAAAGATGGTTCCGAACGCGGTACGCGTCCCTCAGATCTTGGCTTCCCTGTTCCTTCTAGCGAGTACCGCTATTCTCTACGAGCCGTCACAACCGCTCTCTCTCAAACTGCTGTATTCGGGGCTGGTGATCTCGTCTCTCCTGCTCGCAATAGAGGGGCCGAAAAAACATCACATGCATTTCTCATTGGGAATTCCCGTCGTACTATCCGGCGGCGTCATTCTCTACACGGACGAATTACCAGCGGTATATGCTCTTCTCTCTCTCGTAGTCGGTGCATATGCGATAAAGTTGGGACGGGACGCTCTGAAGCGCAGTTCCGACGCGAACCGGTCGTCCGCTTGACCTCCCTCTCGGAATCCCCTGCCTCCGCGAACGCGGTGACAGCGGTCGGGCTGCCGTTCGACTTTCCGACCGCTTGGAGGCGTACGATACTCGAACCCCTACTCCTCGCGCTCCTCGGGGTCGCCGTGCCCGCCGCCGCCGGGCGTCCGTACGGTGACAGTCGTCCCGGCGTCGACGTCGACCGTCGTCTTCGCGGGCACCGCTTCGCCATCGATCAGGTTCTCGCCGGTCGCGCCGTCCTCGCCGCCGGCGACGCCCTTCGGCGCGTGGCGGCGGCGCTCGGTCAGCAGCGACACCGTCGCCGGCGTTTCGACGGTCACCGAACGCTCGAGGCCCTCGCCGCCCCGATGGCGGCCGCGACCGCCGCTGCCCTCACGGAGCGCGTAGCGCTCGACCCGGAGCGGATACTCCGTCTCGAGGGACTCGACGGGCGTGTTGAGCGTGTTGGTCATGCCGACCTGGACGCCGTCCATGCCGTCGCGCTCGGGGCGCGCGCCGAAGCCGCCGCCGATCGTCTCGTAGTAGGCGAAGGAGCCGTCCCGCGCGCCGATGGTGAGGTTGTTCATCGTGCCCTGTCCCTGCGCGGGGACGCGATCGGGGGCGGCCTCGGCCAGCGCGGTGAAGACCACGTCGGTGACCCGCTGGCTGGTCTCGACGTTGCCGCCGACCACGGCGGCCGGCGCGGTCGGATTCAGTAGCGATCCCTCGGGCGCGCTGACGCGCACCGGCTCGTAACAGCCGTGGTTCGGCGGGATCTCGGGGTCGGTGAGACAGCGCACCACGAAATAGACGGCGCTCGTCGCGACCGCCAGCGGTGCGTTGAGGTTGCCCGCGACCTGCGCGGCCGTTCCCGAGAAGTCGACATCGATCGACTCGCCGTCGATCGTCACCGCGACCGCGATTTCGACGTCCTCGTCGGTCACGCCGTCGCCCTCGAGGACGTCGGTCGCCTCGTAGGTGCCGTCTGGTAGGGCCGCGATCTCGTCTGCGAGCCGCTCGCGGGAGTAATCGATCACGGCGTCGAACCCTGAGAGAACCGTCTCGCGGCCGTGGTCGTCGAAGAGGTCGGCGAGCCGTTCCGCGGCCCGTTCGTTGGCGGCCTGTTGGGCGCGCAGGTCCGCCCGGCGCTCGTCGGGGTCGCGGACGTTCGCGAGGACGAGCGAGCGGACCTCCTCCCGGGGCTCGCCGCCGGCGACGAGCCGGGTCGGCGGGAGCCGCAGCCCCTCCTGGTAGATCTCTTCCGCGCCGGCGGGCATGCTGCCGGGAGTCATCCCGCCCACGTCGGCGTGGTGGGCTCGAGAGACGGCGTAGCCGACGATCTCACCGTCGGAGTCCCCGTCCTCGTCGTCATCCCGACCGGGGGCGATCGGCGAAACCATCGTCACGTCCGGCAGGTGCGTCCCGCCGGTGAAGGGGTCGTTGAGGACGAACACGTCTCCGGGCTGTGGGTCGTGTTCGCGGACGGCCGCGACGGCGGCCGGCATCGCGCCCAGGTGGACCGGGATGTGTTCGGCCTGCGCGACCATCCGGCCCTCGGCGTCGAACAGCGCCGTCGAGCAGTCCCGCCGTTCCTTGATGTTCGGCGAGTACGCGCCCCGGATCAGCGTCTGGCCCATCTCCTCGGCGACGCTCTCGAGTTGGTTACGCAGGACCTCGAGAGTCACCGGATCGATACCCCCGCTCACGTCCGTCATCGCGACTCACCTCCGCTTGTCATGACGAGCGTTCCGTCGGCGAGGATCTCGCCGTCCCAGTTCGGGGGGACGACCGTCGTACTCTCCGCCTGCTCGAGTACCGCCGGCCCCGGGACCGACGCGCCGGTCTCGAGTCGCTCCCAGTCGTACACCGTCGTCTCGCGTGCGCCGGCCTCGGGGAAGTGTGCCTCTCGGGTGCCGACGACGGCAGCACCGCTGCCCTCGTGGCTGATCCCCGGTTCGCTCCCCGGAATCGTCGCCGTCGTACGGAGGTTGACGACCTCGATCGATTCGTCCATCGCGTAGCCGTAGGTCCGCTCGTGGGCCTCGTGGAAGCGGTCTGTGACCGCCGCCGCGTCGAACGTCTCGCCGACGGGGACCGTCAACTCGAAGCTCTGGCCCGCATACCGGCAGTCGGCGGCCCGCTCGACTCGTGCCGCGTCCCGATCGGACGCGTCCGCGAGGACGTCGGCCACGAGGTCGTCGTAGACGGCCTCGAGCATCGTCGGGTCCGCGCCCTCGAGGTCGACGCCGACCGTTCGTACGGCGTCGTAGCTCTCGTCGGCCGCGAGCAGGCCAAAGGCCGACAGCACCCCGCCCGGTCGCGGAACGACGACGCGATCGACCGACAGCGAATCGGCCAGTGCCGCGGCGTGCATCGGTCCCGCACCACCGAAGGCCACGAGCGCGAACTCGCGGGGGTCGTGGCCGCGCTCGACGGTCACCGAGCGGATCGTCCGCGTCATCGTCGCGTTCGCCACCCGGTAGACGCCCTGTGCCGCCTCGAGGGGTCCCTCGAGGCCCGCTTCGTCGGCCAGTCGGCCGAGCGCATCGCGGGCTGCCTCGACGTCGAGGGTCATCTCGCCGCCCAGTGCGGTCTCGGGGCCGATGTAACCCAGTACGACGTTGGCGTCCGTGACGGTCGGTTCAGTCCCGCCACGGCCGTAGCAGGCGGGGCCGGGCCGGGAGCCCGACGATTCCGGGCCGACACGGAGCGCGCCGCCCGAATCGATCCACGCGATCGAGCCGCCGCCCGCGCCGACGGTGTTGACGTCGACCATCGGGGTCCGGATCGGCAGTCCATCGATTTCGGCATCGGTCGTCCGTTCTGCCCGACCGTCCCGGACGAGGCTCACGTCGCTCGAGGTGCCGCCCATGTCGAAGGTCACGAGCCCCTCGACGTCGTCGTCGTCGACGGTCGCCGCGGCACCGACGACGCCGGCGGCGGGGCCTGACAGCGTCGTCGTGACGGCATGTTCGCACACGGTTTCGGGATCGGCGATCCCACCGTTGGCCTGCATGATCCGCGGTGCGGGGATGCCGGCGTCGCCGGCCTCGTCGACCAGCTGGCCGACGTAGGTATCGATCGCCGGGCGGACGTAGGCGTCGACCGCGGTCGTCGACGTCCGCTCGAACTCGCGAAACTCCGCGAGTACTTCGTGGGACGCCGAAACCGGCACGGCAAGTTCCTCGCGCAGCGTCTCGGCGACCACCCGCTCGTTTTCGGGATCCGCGTAGGCGTGCAACAGTGCGACTGCGACCGCCTCGACGTTGCGCTCGCGCAGCGTCGCCGCCAGTTCGCGGACCTCGCTTTCGTCGACCGGTCGCTCGAGCCCATCGGCGGTCGTCCGTTCGTCGATCTCGAACCGCCGGTCGCGGGGCACCAGCGGCTCCGGCTTCTCGGCCTCGAGATCGTACAGATCGGGCCGGTCCTGCCGGCCGATCTCGAGGACGTCACGGAACCCCTCGGTGGTCACGAGCGCCGTCTCCGCGCCGCCGCGCTCGAGGAGGGCGTTGACCGAGACGGTCATCGCGTGGGCGAAGCCGTCGATCTCGCCGGGCTCGATGCCGGCGTCGTCGCAGGCCTTCTCGATCCCCTCGAGGACGCCGACGTGCTGGGGGTCGGTCGAGGGTACCTTCGCGGTGACGAGCCGGTCGTCGAGCGAGAGCGCCACGTCGGTGAAGGTGCCGCCGACGTCGACGCCGATCCGGGTGTCCGATCCGGAGTCGGCGGCTGTTCGTTCGGGAGGTCCCATCGATACGCGTCGGATTGTGCTGCCGTCGGTTTATAGTTCGTCCATCGTTCGATACTCCCGCTCCCGTTCTCGAGACGAACCGACCGCTCCGGTTCGATGCTCGATCGCAAGGGTGCCGTCGGTCACGGTGGCGACGAACATCGTCTCGCGAGTCGTGGGCGCAGCGCCGGTGGCGCTCCCCGGATTGAGTATCCGGACGCGATCCTCGTCGGCCGGGCGAGACTCGTCGAACGTGACGGTCTCGTCGACTACTGCGTGGGTGTGACCGGCGACGGCGACGAGCGTCGTGTCGGCGTCCGCGCCCGCTTTCTCGCGGGCCGTCTCGACGACTCGTTCCCGCCAGCTACCCGACGATCCGTCGCCGTGGGTGACGACGAACGTCACACCGTCGACCTCGAGGGTGGCCGTCCTCGGCACGTCGAGCGTCGCCGGATCCACGTTTCCCAGCACGGCAGTCAACTCGCCACCCGCGAGGTCGACGAACCGCTCGTAGGCCCCGACCGACTCGAAATCGCCGGCGTGGATGGTGTGGTCGGCGGCCTCGATCTCGGTGACGACCCATGCGGGAACCTCCGACTCTCGAGTGGGGACGTGGGTATCGGAAACGATTGCGAGACGCGTCATGGCCGTCCGTTCGGCCGCCAGTTCAGAAAAGCGTTCGTCAGCGGCCGACCCGTCGTCCGTCCCGCTCGAGTCGTGCTGAGTCGCCGCTCGCCTCGCGGACGGGTTCGGGGCGAGTCCCTCGCGGTCCCAGTGGCGCGTTCGAAAGCGACACGTTCCCGGTCGCCGTGGGCCATCGTATGTGCCCGGACACCGATACCCCGAGCGACGACCCGGCTCACGTCGTCACCGCGTTCCTCCGCCATCGGAGTGACGTTCTTTGCTTGCGCCGCAGCGACGCCGTCGGCACCTACCGGGGCCAGTGGGGCGGCGTCTCCGGGTTCGCGGAGGGCGACCCCGACGAACAGGTCCGCACGGAGATCTGCGAGGAGACCGGCCTCGAGCCCGGCGAGACGGTCTCGTTCGTTCGGTCCGGACGGCCGGTCGAGTTCGAGGATTCCGATCTCGAGCGCGAGTGGGTCGTCCACCCGTACCTGTTCGACTGTGACACCCGCGAGGTCGAGTTGAGCGAGGAACACGACGCCGCCGAGTGGGTCCCGGCGACTGCGATCCTCGAGGACGACCGCGAGCCGGTCCCGAAACTGTGGACCGCCTACGAGCGGGTCGCACCGACGGTCCGGTCGATCGCGGCCGACGACGAACACGGGGCCGCTGCCCTCTCGCTGCGCGCGCTCGAGGTACTGCGCGATCGCGCGGGGCTGCTCGTCGCGGAACGGGGGGAATCCGGAGCGGATCCCGTGGGCGAGCGGGACGAACTCGCCGAACTCGCCGGCCGACTGCTCGAAGCCCGCCCGTCGATGGCCGTCCTCCGGAACCGGGTCAACCGGGCGATGGCCGGCGCTACCGGGGCCGACGGCGACGACTGGGGCGCGCCCGCCGTCCTCGAGTCGGCGCTGTCGACGATCGACCGTGCCCTCGCGGCCGATACCGAAACCGCGGCGATCGCCGCCGATCGGCTCGGCGGTAGCGTCGCGACCCTCTCGCGGTCGGGGACCGTCCTCGAAGCGCTCGAGACGGGCGATCCATCCCGGATCTTCGTCGCGGAGTCCCGCCCCGCCCGCGAGGGGATCGACGTCGCCGAACGGCTGGCGGCGACGACCGATTGCACCGTGACGGTCCATACCGACGCGGCCGTCGCGGCCGTCCTCGCGCGTGAAGACGTCGACCGGGTCGTCGTCGGTGCCGACACCGTCCTCCCCGACGGCTCGGTGGTGAACAAGACCGGGACCCGCACGCTCGCGGTCGCCGCCGCTCGCGAGGGGGTCCCGGTGTCGGTCGTCGCCGCCACGGCCAAGGTCTCGACCAGCGAGGCCGTCAACCTCGAGTCCGGCGACCGCTCGGCCGTGTACGACGGCGACGCCCCGATCGACGCCCTGAACCCGACCTTCGACGTGACGCCGGCCGACTGCGTGACCGAGGTGGTGACCGAGCGCGGGGTACTCGAGCCCGCCGAAATCGAGGCCGTCGCAACGGAGTTGCGCGATCTCGAGACCTGGCGCGACGGCGGTGGCCCGGCGGCGCGGGAAACGACAGACCGAAACCACTCGGTTGAGTAGTCCCCACCGGCGGCCGTGACGAAAAGTTACCCCCTCCGAGCCCCTTGTGACGAGGGTTTTTCCCCGAGCCGCCACTCATTCGTTCCGAACCGCCTTCCGGGTGCCAAACGTTCAACCCCGATTCTCACGTAGCGACGCCCATGAAGTTCGAACTCGAGCGGCTCGGGATTCACGAGTCCGTCGCGCAGGTCTTTCCGCCGGCGGAGTTGGCCGACTACCTCGCCGACCTGCCGGTCGCGGTGTCGGTGATCGGCGACGACGGGATCACCGCCTGCGACGCGGTCGTCACCCTCGAGTATCGCGAGGCCGTCCTCGAGGTTGACTGGGTTCATTCGATCCAGGCGGGGGTCGATCGGTTCCCGTTCGACGCCTTCGAGGATGCGGGCGTAGTCCTGACCAACAGCACGGGGATCCACGACCGGACGGTCGGCGAGACGGTCGCGGGCTATCTCCTCATGTTCGCCCGCCGGTTGCACGTTCACGTCGCGAACCAGCGGGAGCGTCGCTGGGACCGCCCCGAATGGGATGCGGCCTTCACGCTGCCGGGATCGACGGCCTGCGTCGTCGGCACCGGCACCCTCGGCAAAGGCGTCGCGGAGACGCTGGGTGCGCTCGGCGTGGACCTGCGGGGGGTCCGGCGCTCGGGCGATCCGGTCCCCGGTTTCGACGAGGTCTACGCCAACGACCGGCTGCTCGAGGCGATCGCGGACGTCGAGTTCGTGATCGTCACCGTCCCGCTGACCGACGAAACGCACCACCTCTTCGACGCCGCGGCGTTCGACGCTATGCGCGACGACGCCTATTTCGTGAACGTGGCCCGTGGGTCGGTCGTCGACGAACCGGCGCTGATCGACGCGCTCGAGGCAGATGCCCTCGCCGGCGCAGCGCTGGACGTCTTCGAGGAGGAGCCGCTGCCCGAGTCGTCCCCGCTGTGGGGGATGGACGAGGTGATCATCTCACCCCACTGTGCGGCCTATACCCGCGACTACTTCCGGGACATCGGCGATATCGTCCGCGAGAACGTCGATCGGCTCGAGACCGGCGAGGCGTTCCACAACCGCGTGGTCTGATCGCGATTACGAGGTCGATGGCCGAGAGCGCGGCTCGAGCGACTGCGAGAGTCGCGTGATCCGGGGGAGGGCAGGCGCTTACCCGATACCCACCGTGAGCGAACCCGAAGGGTGAGCGAGCGGGCCGACGACTGATGTGAGTGACTGAAAGGAACGAACGGAAGGAGGAGTGCTTTTCATCAACGTTTTGCCGAGTGCGGTCGCTTTGCGACCGCACGCAGAGCAAAAGGTTGGTCAGAAAAACTTGAACAGGTCGTCCCGCTGTTGCTCGTGGAGCTGGTTCCGGACGGCGTCGTTGAGCGGCTCGAGTTGGCCCTTTTTCGCACTGATGGGGGCGATGGTGTCTTGCCACTGTTTCCACGGCGGGTAGAGGCCGAGCCGATCACAGAGCGCGTCGAGGCGCTCGTCCTCGTCGTCGACCTTGTCCATCTTGTTGACGGCGACGACGGTGGGGATATCGAGATCGCGCAGGAAGTGAAACATCTCGACGTCGTAGGGGATCTCGTCGGGGCCGGAGTGGCGGTCGATGATGTCGATGACGCTTTTGCCGTCGACGACGAGGACGGCGACGAGGATGTTGTCGGCGTAGTCCTCTAAGTAGTGGACGATCTCGGTTTTGATCTCCTCGCGGAGGTCCTCGTCGACGCCGCTCATGAAGCCGAAGCCGGGGAGGTCGGTGATGACGAAGTCCTCGGGGGCCCAGTCGTAGTGGTTGGGCGAGCGGGTGACGCCGGGTTTGCCGCCGGTGTCGAAGCTGTGGCCGGTCAGTTCGCGCATGAGCGTGGACTTGCCCACGTTCGAACGACCGACGAGGGCCACCTCGGCGTCCCGGTTCGGTCGCGTATCGAACTCGATCATGGCCATCCGTAGGCCGGTGTGACGTTTATAGGCGTTGTAACTGGGCCCGGCCGCTCTCGGGACCCGTCCGAGGCGTAATGGTCGAGACTACACGCTCGTCGCAACGAACGCCCCGATGCCGACCGAGACGGCGACGAGGGCGGCGATCGCGACGAGTCGGCGACTCGAGGGCGTCGCCTCGAGGTCGACGTGGCGACTGTCGCGGGCGGTCTGGACGCCGAACCAGGCCATCGACGTGCCGCCGGCCAGCATCGCCGCGGCGAAGATCCACGACGCCGTGTCGCCGTCGACGAGGGCGGATCGAACCGCCGACAGCGTGACGACGGCCGCGAGGAGGACGTCGCCGACGCCGACGAAGGCGTTCCACGGGACGGCTCGGCCGCCGACCGACGCGGAGTCGACGAGACCGCCGACGATCATGAGAACCGCCGAGAGGACGAAGCCGGCCAGGAGGGCCCCGGCGAGCGGTCCGGTGAACACGCGCGGACCGAACGCGGCAACGTATGCACTGACAAGCCCGAGCATGACGATGCCCAGCGGGAGGGCCATCCGGCGCTTCATACCGGAGATTGTTGGCTGTCCTACAATAACCTTTTGCGGTGATCGGGCCGTCGCTCGAGTCGATCCGACCGACGAGATAGGGCGGAATGCCCGGAGTTATGAGGCCGGGGTTCGTCAGAGCCTCCCGTGCGGCTCGTACAGTTGACGATCCCGACGGGCAAGCGGGAGACGATCCTCTCGATCCTCGACGATCGGGGGATCGACTACGTCGTGACCGACGAGACCAGCAGCCGGTCGTATACGGGAGTCATGTACTTCCCGCTGCCGGACGCGGCCGTCGAGCCGGTGTTGGACGAGATTCAGGATGCGGGGATCGAGGAGGACGCCTACACCGTCGTCGTCGACGCCGAGACGGTCGTCTCGCGGCGGTTTCAGGCGTTGCGTGACGAGTACGAGAACGGCGATGTCGGTTCGGACCGCATCTCCCGGCAGGAACTGCAGGCCGAAGCCGACGATCTGACGCCGAGTTTTCCCGTCTACGTGGTGATGACGGTCATCAGCGCCGTCGTCGCGACCGCCGGGCTCTTGCTCGATTCGCCGGCGGTCGTCGTCGGCTCGATGGTGATCGCGCCCCTAATCGGGCCGGCGCTCGGCGCGAGCGTCGGGACGGTAATCGACGACGAGGACATGTTCGTCGAGAGCGTCACCTATCAGATCATCGGCGTCGTCGTCGCGATCGTGGCCGCGGCGATCTTCGCGTTGGTCGTCCGGTCGCTGAACATCGTGCCGCCGGACCTCGTCCTCTCGAGCGTCGGGGAGATCTCCGAGCGGCTCGCGCCGGACCTGCTGTCGCTGGCGATCGCGCTCGGGGCCGGTGTCGCGGGGGTCGTCAGCATCGCGACGGGGACTGCGGTCGCCCTCGTCGGCGTCATGATCGCGGCGGCGTTGATCCCGCCGGCCGGCGTCGCGGGCATCGCTATCGCGTGGGGTCAGCCGACATCGGCGATCGGTGCGACGGTGCTGGTGTTGGTCAATCTGCTGTCGGTCAATCTCGCCGGGCTGGTGACGCTGTGGTACGCCGGCTACCGTCCGGAGAACCTGTTCTCGCTCGGCGAGACCGAACAGCGACTCCGTAAGCGGATCGCCGGGCTCGTCGTCATCGTCCTCGTCTTCGCGGTCTTTCTCGGCGGCATCACCTACGCCTCCTACGAGTCGGGGAACTTCGAACAGGACGCCCGCGACGAGGTCGAGGGAGTCCTCTCCCAGGAGCAATACGAGGACTATCAGCTGCTCGAGTTCGAAGTCGTGATGGACGATAATTACCCGTTCCGGAATCCAGAACGGGTGATCGTCACCATCGGCGGGCCACCTGGCGAGTCCGCGCCCGCACTGGCCGATACCCTCCACGAGCGGATCAACGACCACGCCGACGGCTCGGTCGCCGTCGAAGTCAGGTACGTCGAAGTCACCGAACGGGGCACCGGCTGACGGGCGGCGAGGCGGGAACCGCTGGCGAGTTCGAGTGCTGGAAACCCTTTCGGTACTCGCTCTCGTAGCGCGAATATGCCCACGACCGTCACGACGCCGGACGCGAACGAGGAGTGTGCCTACTGTGGCTCGCGGATCTTCGATCACGATCCGATCTGCGTCCGCGACTGCACCGACGACTGCGGCTCGCCGACTCACTTCTGTAACTACGCCTGTCTCTCGGCACACATCGAAGAGAACGACCTGACGGCGGGCGACGCCTGCGAGTGGTCGCCCGACGAACCCGGCTGCTCGTGACCGGGGTCCGCGGCGACGCCGCGACCGTCGTCACGACGGGTCCGTTCTCGAGCGAGCCGTTCGCTCACGGTTCACCGAGTCGAGGGACGTGCAGTCGAAGATCGGTCCCCGCGCTACCCGTCGAACGGCAGTTCGGGCTCGTAGTCGATCGCGGCGACGGCTGCGTCGAGGACCGTCTCGACGTCGTCGCCGGTTTCGACGCTCATGGTGTAGTCGGCGTCGAGGGCCTCGAGCGACTCGTTCCAGACTTCCTTCCGATCGATCTTGTTCGCGACCGTGAGGACGGGGATCTCCTCGAACCGGGCCGCGATCGCGTCCCGTAGCTCGAGCTGTGAGCCGATCGGGTAGCCACACTCCCCCGAGGGATCGAGCATGACGAGCATACAGTCAGCGAGGTGTTCGATGGCGCTGACCGCCTGCGATTCGATCTCGTTGCGCTCCTCCGGCGGCCGGTCGAGCAGCCCGGGAGTGTCGACGATCTGGTAGCGGATGTGGTCCCGTTCGAAGTGACCGACGCCGATCCCCTTCGTCGTGAACGGGTAGGAGGCGGTCTCGCCGCGGGCGCTGGTAACGTCGTTGACGAACGAGGACTTGCCGACGTTGGGGTAACCGGCGACGACGATCGTCGGCTCGTCGGGGTTGATCTCGGGCAGGTCCCGCAGGTCGTTGCGCGACTCGTTGATGTAGAGCAGGTGGTCCTCGACCTGTTCGACGATGTCGGCGAGTCGGGCGAAGGCCTGTTTCCGGTGCTTGCGCGCAGTGTCCACGTCGGTCTTGCGCAGCCGCGGCTGGTACTCCTCGTGGATCTCGCGGGCCTTCCGGCTGGCCCACATCACTTCCGATAGCGCCTGTCGGAGCCGGTCGACGTCGACGATCGCGTCCGCCAGCTCGTAGTAGAACGGGTGGGCGTCGTACTCGAAGTCCGGCCACGCCGTCACCACGTTCTCTAAGTTGTCCGAGATGATGTTCGCCGCCGTCTGGAGCATCGACTGCTGGGCCTCGAGGCCGCCCTTGGCCTTGCCGGCCCGCGCCGCCCGCGAGAACGCCTTGTCGATCAACTCTTCCGACGTGGGCGTCGTCGGAAGGTCTTCGAAAATCATGGGCAGCAGTAGGAGCCGCGACCATAAAAGGGCGTCCGTTGGCCGCCGTCAGCTTATCCCTGCCGCCTGCCTACGGGGAGCCATGACAGATTGGCGCGCGGTGTTCGTCGGCTTCGTCGTCGTGACGGTGGTGGGAATCGTCGGCCTCGTGGTCCCCGGGATCGGCCAGATTGTCGCGGGGCTGGCCGGCGGGTTCGTCGCCGGCTACATGGCCGGCGGCGGGCTGGGACGTGGCTTCTGGCACGGTCTGCTCGCCGGCTCGCTGGGCGGAATCATCGGCGGCCTGTTGATCGGCGTCGCCGTCGGTCTGGCCGGGCTGGCGCTCGGTCCCGTCGGCGGCGCGATCTCGGGGGCCGCCGGGATCGGGATCTTCGCGCTCGCCGTCGCCGTCTCGCTCGTGATGGCCATCGAGAGCGCGATCGCCGGCGTGGTCGGGGCCGCGGTCAGTAACTGAAAAAAGCCGTCTCGACTCCCGCTTCAGGCCGCGGCCATCTCCCGGCAGCTCTCGGCACACTTCGGCAGGACCTCCGCACAGGCCTGACAGTGGTCGTGGTCGTGCTGTTCGCACTCCTCGGCACACTCCTCGCAGAGGTCCGCACAGATCTCGCCAAGCTCCCCGTGGTAGCCGGAGTTGCGGGCCATAAAGCGTGCGTGCAGCGAGGCGATATCGGCCACGTCCCGACAGAGTCGGATACAGCGGGCCATGTCATCGCCCTCGCCCGCACAGGCGTCGGCACACCACTCACAGACCTGCGCGGCCTCGAGGCAGTTGTCGATACATTCCTGCATCTGGTCGTCCGAGTGCGCGTTCTGTAGTTGTTGGAGCGCCATCGATCAAACGGACACCGGACAGGAGAATGAAGCTGTGTTCGGCGAATGCAAGTAACCGGCGATGGCGCGGTCGCGGGCTCAGCGCCGCGCCTCGAGTTCCGCCTCGAGGTCCGACAGCTCCACGTCCTTCATCGCCAGCAGGACAAGCAGGTGATAGACGATGTCGGCGCTCTCGTGGGCGATCTCCTCGTGGTCGTCGTCTTTCGCAGCCAGCACGAGTTCGGTCGTCTCCTCGCCGAGCTTCTCCAAGACCGCGTTCTCGCCTTTCTCGTGAGTGAACAGCGAGGCGGTGTAGGAGTCCTCGGGCAACGTTTCCTTGCGGTCCTCGATCACGGCGAACAACTCCTCGAGCGTCTCCTCCATCTACATCTCACCCGACACGTTGCGGATGTCTTCGAGGTCGGCGAACTTCTCCCTGTCGTCTCGGCTGTCCGCGAACACGTCCTCGGTGATCTCGATGCCGGCGTCGGTCCGGGCCGCAAGCGCAAGCGAGTCGCTCGGCCGGGCATCGACGACCGTCTCCCCCCGTGGCGTCTCGAGGTGGAGGTCGGCGATGTAGGTCCCGCCCTGCCCGCTCTCGCGTTGTTCGATCTCGGTGACGACGACGCGGTCGATTCGGCTACCCAGTTCCTCCATGACATCGAGCAGGAGGTCGTGGGTCAGGGGCCGTCCGATATCCTCGGCCTCGAGCCCGCGGGCGATGCTGGTCGCCTCACTGAACCCGATGAAGATCGGGACGACGTCGTCTTCGCCCTCGACGGTAAGGACGACGACCGGGACCGGTCCCTCCGGGGTCCCCGCGACCCGAACCGCGTCGATGGATGCCTGCATACCCCTACCCTCGGGTAGGAGGGAGAAAACAGGTCCGGTCGCGAATGCATGCACGCGGGACCGTCAACGGCGGCCGAAACGGGCGACACCGGACGCGAGCGCCACCGGGACCCGGACGGCTACTGTGCCTCCTCGATGCCCGGCACCCTTGCGCCCTCGTTCTCGAAGAACGCGAGGCCGTGAATCCGGCTATCGGGGGTCAGTTCCGGATGGAACGCGGTACCGACGACCGGCCCCTGTCGCACGGCGACCGGCCGGTCGTTCCACGAGGCCAAGACCTCGGCGTCGCCGACCGAATCGATGGCCGGCGCGCGGATGAACACCGCCGGATACGGCTCGTCGAGCCCCGCGACCTCGAGGGGCGCTTCGAAGCTGTCCTTCTGGCGGCCGAAGGCGTTGCGCTCGACGCTCACGTCGAGCAGGCCGAGCTGGTCGACCCGGTCGTCGTTCGGGTCGCTCGAGGCGACGATCAGGCCGGCACAGGTCGCCAGTAGCGGCTTCCCGGCGGCGACGTGGTCACGAATCTCGGGGGCGATCCCCTCGTTCCGGATCAGTCGGGAGATGGTCGTCGACTCGCCGCCGGGCATCGCGAGCAGGTCGCAATCGGGGACGATCCCCGACTCGCGGATCTCGCGGACGGTGACCTCGCGGTCGTGGGCCCGCGCGGTGCGTTCGATGGCGGCCGCGTGTTCCTCGACGTCGCCCTGGACCGCGACGACGCCCGCAGTCAGTGACATGGCCGCGGCTACGGAGGGGGGAGTCAAAAACGTCGCGCCACCGACTCGGCCGCGGCGTCCGCTTCGACCGATCGTGACATGTCTGCCCCATCCTTACTGCCCTCGGACACGTGTGACGAACCGGAGATGAGCCGATCCGACGCGCGCCGATGGGAGTACAGGACGCTCAGGCCGTCCCGCGGCGAAACGAAAAAGGAGGCCGAGGACCCGCAAGCGGCGCTGAACGAGTACGGCGCTGACGGCTGGGAACTCGTCGAGACGATCGACTACACGGGTGGCGGGACCAAGTATCTGGTATTCAAACGCCCCGCCGAGACGACTACCGGTGCCGATGACGGGTGACTCGCCGTGACCGGCACCGATGACGCCGAGAACGGAATGGCCGGCGTCTCCGACGTCGAGACGGCCGGCGACTCCGACATCGGGACGGCGAACACGATGCGCGAACGCGCCGGCGAAAGTCGGCTCAAAATCTGGCTCCTGCTCGGTGCCTCTCGGCTGCAGGTGACCGCCGTCCTGGCACTGGGCGTGTTCGTCTCGTTCGTGGCGTTCGTCACCCTCACGCCGTCGCCCCTGCACCCACAGCTGCAGACCGGCGACACTATCGAGACGATGTTCTCGACGATGATCGGGGCGATCATCACCGGTACCACGCTCGTCGTCACCATCGGCCAGCTGGTACTCTCCCAGGAGAACGGTCCGCTCGGCGACCAGCGCGACCGGATGGAGAATGCGATGGACTTCCGCGATTACACCGAGGAACTCATCGGGTCGCCCAGTCCGGCGGATCCGT
Organism: Natrinema thermotolerans; assembly: GCF_031165565.1. Taxonomy (NCBI): domain Archaea; kingdom Methanobacteriati; phylum Methanobacteriota; class Halobacteria; order Halobacteriales; family Natrialbaceae; genus Natrinema; species Natrinema thermotolerans. The sequence goes on from NZ_CP101873.1 coordinate 2,249,268, forward strand.
CGGAGTTCCTCCGCCAGCTCGTCTTCGTGGCCGAACTGCGAGCGAAGACGCTTCGCGACAGTGTCGCCGACAGCGACGACGATCGACTCCGTGCGGAGGTCGAGGAGTTCACCGACAGTCTCGTCGGCAATGCCGAACTGGTCACCGATCAGCTCGAGGGCGCGACGTTCGGGGGCTTCGACGTCCTCTCCGCCGCGTTGAACTTCAACTACGGTTGGAAGATCTTTCAGGTCGAACGGATCGCAAACGAGTTCGAAGACAGCCTGAGCGACGAATCGCTGTCCGATCTGGAGGAGCTGAAGACGTCGCTCAGCCTGTTCGGACCGGCGCGAGAACACGTCAAGACGCTGTACTTCGAGTGGGAACTCATCACGCTCTCACAGATGATCCTCTACGCGGCGATTCCGGCGCTGGTCATCGCGGGGGTCATGCTCACGGTCGTCGACGCGGGCACGTTCCCCGGGAGAACGATCGGCGTGGCGAACATCACGTGGGCGATCGGCGCGGCGTTTACCGCGACACTCGTGCCGTTTCTGCTGTTTGCGGCCTACGTCATCCGCATCGTGACGGTCGCCAAGCGAACGCTCGCCATCGAACCGCTGGTCCTCCGTGACTCCCAGCGATAGCACCGATTCGGACTGCCGATTCCGGTTTGGCGACTGTGGCCGATCCGCTACCGACCCCCTCCCTGCGAGGGGCTCCGACAGTGCGGTCGCTGTTCGAGGCGATGCTGGAAGAACGCGGGAGATGCGTTACGAGACGAGCGTCAGCAACTGGACCACGACGCCCAGCATGACGCCGAAGGCGATGACCGTCTTCGGGTCGATTCGGATGGCGTTCGAGTCCTCGGAGTCGAAGTACCGGACCAATCCGGCACTGGACATCAGCCCGCCGGTGTTCTGTCCTTTGTCCATACCCGTTCCTATGTCCCCCCCGGAACTAAACCTTTCGACCGACTCCGGCCCGCGCTTTCGGGCGGGTTCGCTCGAGGCAGGAATTCCGTCTCTCGGCGGCTGCCCGCTCCGGTTCCGGCCGGTGTCGTCCTCGCTCGCGTCACCGATCCCGGCAATCGGTTATCGGTGGGAAACCCTTATGCGCGGCGCGTGGCAACTAGCGATGACCGCATGACTGTCACACTGAAGGATTTCTACGCGGACTGGTGTGGCCCCTGCAAGACCCAGGACCCGATCCTCGAAGAGCTCGAGGACGACTGGGAGGGCCGATTCGAAGTCGAGAAGGTAAACGTCGACGAACAACAGGACGTCGCCAACGAGTACCAGGTTCGCTCGCTCCCGACCCTGATCATCGAGAACGACGACGGCATCGTCGAGCGCTTCGTCGGCGTCACCCAGCGCGACGACATCGAGGACGCCCTCGAGTCGGCCGGCGCGTAGGGACGATCACCGGTTTCTCGCGGCTTCGACCGCCGATAGTTCCGACTCTCCGCTCGTCTCGGTCGAATCCAGGCGTCACACCGAGCCGCTGGCGGCCCAGCTCAGATCCACTTGACGCCGACGTCGTGCATGTCCTCGTTGTACTTCGCGATGTTGATGACAAGCGGCGTGACGCTCTCGACCTCCGCGGCGTTGGCAAGCGGCCCGGCCTCGAGCGCGCGCAGGCCGTCGATCTCGTTGGCGACCGTCAGGACGGTCGCTTTGGCGTCGTCGTCGTCGGCGACGACGAGCGTATCGAGGTCCAGATCGTCCTCGAGGTTCGAGAGGGCGTCGGCCGCGAGGTTGTGGAAGGCACCGACGACCGGCACCTCGTCGGGCGCTCGCTGTGCGACGAGTTCGGTGACGCTGCCGGTGTCGGGCGGGTGGTAGTGCAGGCCGTCCTCGTCGCCCTGCATCCCGACCGCGGGAGTCACGAGGATCGAGTCCGAATCGAGGCTGTCCGCGACCGCCTCGACGGTGTCACCGACGTAGTACGGCGGGACGCTGAGGATGACGATATCGGCGCGGTCGGCCGCCATCTCGTTGTCGAAGCCCTTCAGCTCGGCGTCGGCATCGCGGGCTTCGAGTTCGGCTTCGTAGTCCGCGACCGCGTCGCGGGCCTTTTCGGGGTCGCGCGAGCCGATGAGGATCTCGTGGCTCGTATCGCGTGCAAAGCGCAACGCGAGTCCTTCGCCGATGTCGCCCGTGCCGCCAAGTAGTGCGATTCGCATACCAACGCCTCCGGACGGCACCCGAATAAAAGGGCCGGAGCGCGGCCGATCTCGCCGGGTTCTCGGACGCCGGCGAGTCCGCCGTAGACGGCCGCAATCGCACCGCTACGGCGCGTCGTCTTCTGCCGGGTTCATCGCCGACCCCAGCCCGCCGTCGTAGGCGTCGCGCTCTCGCACCTCGCGGATCCGCTGTGCGAGGCGGCGCTCGAGGGCCGTCCGCCGGTCCTCGTCGATATCGGGGTTGTTCGCCAGGTCCCGGACGTCTTGCCGGGCGGTCCGCAGGACCGACACGGCGTCCTCGGTCTCGAGGTCGGCGGCGCGCTCCAGCGCGCGTTCGACGTCCGCAAGCGTGGGTTCGGTCATACCGGCGATTGGCGGGGCACACGCATCAACGCCGGGCCGGGAACTGCCACGTCGTCCCGTAGCGCAGTTTACATTAGCCGCCCCGTTCACGATTCGGTATGGTCCGCCCTGCCGTCATTGCCCACCGCGGCTACGCCGGCGTCGCGCCCGAAAACACGATCGCTGCTGCCGAACGCGCCGCCGAACGCGACGGGACGGCAATGCTCGAGATCGACGTCCGACCGGCCGCCTGTGGGACCCCGGTCGTCGTCCACGACGAGCGCCTCGACGGGACCCGCGACGGCCGCCCCCTGACCGACGCGACCGGTCTCGTCCGGGAGACGCCGCTCGAGGACCTCCGAGCGACGCGAGTGCTGGGAACCGACGCGACGATCCCCTCTCTCGCCGCCCTGCTCGAGGCGGTCCCCGAGTCGGTCGGGGTCAACGTCGAACTGAAGAGTCCGGGCACCGCCGATCTGCGAACCGGCGAGGCACTGCCTCCGGACGATCGCGACCAGCGTCGCCGGACGTGGCGGCCGTTCGTCGAACGCGTCGTCGCCGACTGCGAGGCCTTCGGCGGCGACCTGCTGTTTTCCTCGTTCTGTGAGGGCGCGATCGCGGCGCTGCGCGAGGTCGCCGACTACGCCGCCGCCCCGCTGGTCGGCACGGACCTCGCGGCCGGCCTCGAGATCGCGAGCCGATACGACTGCGAAGCGATTCACCCGCCCCACACCGCGATTCTCGACCCCGAGTCGGACGAGCCGGCGACGGTCGGGGACGCGAACGACGGCTCCGGGGTCGCCCTCCTCGAGCGGGCCCACGAGGCGGGGCGGGCGGTCAACGTCTGGACGGTGCGAACCTGGGTCCAGTTCGACCGGCTCGCGGCCGCCGGCGTCGACGGGATCATCGCCGACTACCCGCGGCTGGGGCCGGTTGCCGGCGACCGATAGCGCCGCCGTCACGCGAACGGCCGTCGGCGGATACAAGTATCGCCTGCAGGCGCACCGGACACCTTGATACGACGAATCGTACTGAGGTAGCGGTATGGTCTCCGTCGCGCCCTCGCCGTTTCGTCGGTTCCGGCACGTCGCGACCGTTTTCGATCACGTCGCCGTCAGTGATACCGCCCGACGGATCGATCGGGAGGTGACCCGATGAGCGATTTCCCGCCGCGAACGACGGTCAAGCGGTGGCTGGTTACGACCAACCACAAGGACGTCGGCATCCTCTATCTGGTGACGGCGATTTTCTTCCTCCTGGCTGGCGGGATCCTCGCGTTGCTGTTCCGCGCACACCTGTGGAAAGCCGGCGGTACCGGCCTCCTGACGAACACCCAGTACAATCAGTCGGTCTCGATCCACGGCCTCCTGATGGTGTTCTGGTTCATCTCGCCGCTCGGCTTCGCGTTCGCGAACTACCTCGTCCCCTTACAGATCGGCGCGAACGATCTGGCGTTTCCCCGGCTGAACGCGTTGAGCTACTGGTTTTACCTGTTCTCGGGACTTCTCGTCCTGTTCTCGTTCTTCCAGGGGACGACGTGGGCCAACGGCTGGTATATGTATGCCCCGCTGAACGTCCCGATCTACAACCCCGGCTACACGCTGACGATGGGTGGGAACACGACGATCCTCGCCCTGACGCTGTTCGTCATGTCGACGACTCTTAGCACGGTGAACTTCCTGACGACGATCCACACCCGTCGCGCCGAGGGGCTCGGGCTCTGGAACATGCCGCTGTTCACGTGGGGGACGCTCCTGACGGTCTGGATGATGCTGTTTGCCTTCGCGGCGCTGTTGGCCGCGCTGATTCTGCTGTTGACCGACCGGCTCCTGTTGACCCAATATTTCGGCACCGATCAGGGCTCGAGCCTGCTGTGGGGCCACATCTTTTGGTTCTTCGGCCATCCGGAGGTGTACATCGTCTTCTTCCCCGCGCTGGGGATCATGTTCGAGACCGTCCAGACGTTTACGGGCCGGCGGTTAGTCGGCCGCAAGTGGGTCATCATCGCGATGGTGCTGGTCGCGGTCCAGTCCTTTCTCGTCTGGATGCATCACATGTTCCTGACGACGATCAACCTCCCGATCAAGACGCTGTTTATGGCCACGACCATCGGGATTTCGCTGCCGTTCGATCTGATGGTGTTTTCGTTGATCTACACCATGGTCAAGGGCCGCGTGCGGTTTACCACGCCGTTTCTCTTCACGATGGGGGCGCTCGTGTTGTTCATCATCGGCGGCATCACGGGCGTGTTCCTCGGTGCGGTCGTGTTAGACTACGAGTTCCGTGGCACCTACTGGGTCGTCGCCCACTTCCACTACGTGATGGTCGCCGGAGTCACGGCGCTGATCGGCGGCCTCTACTACTGGTGGCCGAAGATGACCGGGAAGATGTACTCCGAGCGACTCGGGAAACTCAGCTTCGCCGTCTACTTCTTCGGCTTCAACCTGCTGTATTTCCCGATGTTCATCGCCTGGGAGACGCCCCGGCGGGTCTTTCACTACGGCGAGGGCGCACAGCTCTATCACCAGCTGGCGACCGTCGGCGCGTTCGTCCTCGGGACGTCGGTCCTGTTGGTTCTCGTCACGCTCGGGAAGAGTCTGATCTCGGGGCCCGACGCGCCCGATAACCCGTGGGCGTACGCCCGGACCGCCGAGTGGGCGACGACCTCGCCGCCGCCGCTCGAGAACTGGCCCGACCGCCCCAGCTACGCCTCCGGCACGCTCGAGTTCGTCGACGACACGACGGCGGCCGATGGCGGGGCAGCCACCCACGAACGGGCCGATCAGATCGACTCGCTCGAGGGGGATCACGAGGACCACGCGAGCATCTGGCCGTTCGGAATCGGCCTCGGGATGTTCGTCACGTTCCTGGGATTGTCCGGGCTGACGCCGTATGTGGCCTCGTTCGCGGCCGAACGCGGGGCGGAGTTTTCCGGTTCGGTTGCCGGCTCACAGACCGTCATCTACCCCGTGGTCTCGGTGATCGGCGTCGCGATCCTCGGCTACTCGCTCTTCGAGTACGGCCGCGAGCGGTTCGACGCACCCGAGATGGTGATCGCCGAACGCTGGCCGTTCGAGGGCGTCGGGACGACCAAGACCGGCGTCTGGTTCTTCCTCGCCTCGGACGTGGTCGTCTTCGGTGCCGTCATCGGGGCGTATATCTTCATGCGGATCCACAACGGCTGGGGGAGCTTCGAGACCGTCCCGCCGTCGGCGACCATCGGCCTGGTCAACACCTACGTCCTGCTGACCTCGAGTTTCACGGTCGTGCTGGCGCTGGTGATGGCCGAACGCGAGAACAAGCGCGGCCTGCTGGCGTCGATGGGTGCCACGCTCGCGCTCGGGCTCCTGTTTCTCGGCATCAAGGGCTACGAGTGGAGCTACGAGTTCTCCCACGGGATCTACTGGTTCTCCGATCTCGAGTACTCGCTGTATTTCGTCACGACCGGGCTGCACGCCTTCCACGTCATCCTCGGGCTGCTCATTGCCGCGTTCATGATCTATCGGACCCTCTCGGTCGACGCCTACCTCACGGATCACCGGCCGGTGGAGTACTTCGGGCTCTACTGGCACTTCGTCGACATCGTCTGGGTGTTCCTGTTCCCGATCTTCTACCTAATGTAGCGGTCCTCGCTCGCTGTTTTCGATCCACTCCCGATCCGTCCGACTCGAGTCGGGGTCCGCTGTGGGACGGTCGGAACCAGCCGGATACAAGGCGATCACCGCCGAACGAACGGCTATGCAACTCTCGAGCGTCGTCGATCGACTCGACGAGGAACTGCGCACCGCCGACTACGCCGACGTCGACGCCAGCGCGAACGGACTCCAGATCGGCCCCGAGGAAGCCGAGATCGAACGGGTCGCGTTCGCCGTCGACGGCGTCCAGGAGACGTTCGATCGGGCGATCGACGCCGACGCGGACCTGCTGGTCGTCCACCACGGGCTCTCGTGGGGCGGCTTCGACCGCGTGACCGGCCGGACCTACGACCGGATCGCCCCCCTGATCGAGAACGACCTCGAGCTGTACGTCTCGCATCTCCCGCTGGACGGCCACCCGGAACTGGGCAACGCCGCCGGCGTCGCCGACCTGCTCGACCTCGAGAACCGCGCGCCCTTCGGCGAACTCGGGCCCGAGCATATCGGCCAGCGCGGGACGGCGGCCGACCCCTACGCGCCTGCTGACCTGCGGGACCGCCTCGAGTCGGCCCTCGAGACCGGCGGCCAGTCGGTCCAGCACCTCGACTTCGGCCCCGACGAGATCGCGGACGTGGCGATCGTCACCGGCAGCGGCACCGACTGGCTCGACGAGGCCGTCGCCGCCGGCGCGGACGCGCTCGTGACCGGCGAGGGGAAAGGGAAGGTCTACCACGAAGCCCGAGAGGCCGGCATCCACGTCTTCCTCGCGGGTCACTACGCGACCGAGACCTTCGGCGTGCGATCGCTGCAGGAACTCGTCGGGGAGTGGGGTCTCGAGACGACGTACCTCGAGGTCCCGACGGGGCTCTGACCGCCGTCCGTCGATAGGAGACCCGCACCTGTCGGAACCAATGCGTGAGCCGACGAACCGATCCCAATCGGCAGTTGCGAACGCGGACGCGGCCATACTTTTTCGTTCGAGCGGCCGGCATTCGTGTCTATGGAGATTCATATCGAAGAGTTCTTTTCCGAACCGGGCGGCTGGGAGGAGGCGCGGGTATCCATCGGTAGTTCGCTCGCCTTCTTCGGGATCTATGCGTGCTTCGAACTCCTGTACGACAGCGGTTCGCTCCCGTTGCTGGTTCTCGGTGGCGCGACGGCGCTGTCTGGTATCGCGGAACTGTTGCCGACGAACCGACGGCGACCCGCGATCGTCCTCCGGGTAACGGCGATCGTGCTGCTCGTCGCGCTGATCGCGACGGCGCTACGCTCGCTGCTGTCGTGATTCGACTCGAGGCCGGTCGACGCGTCCGTGATGGGTAAAATACCTCTTTCAGGTATCCTACCGTTATGTCACGACCGTCGAAACGACGCCTCGTGACTTCACCATCGACGCCACTCTCGGTTTCGACCTACGTGGAAGACGGTGCCAGAATCGCCGCGATCCTCCTCGTTTGGGGCGCTATCGCCGCCGTTTTCGCCTACGGAATCGGCAACGTCGGCGGCCCCGGCAGCCTCTTCACGGCGATCGGCCCGCAACTCGGTGCGCTCTTCGCGCTGACCGGACTGCTCAACGCCGTTCTCTATCTCCTGTATCGCACCGTCGACTACTGGCAGCGGGTCGCCGCGTAGCCCCTCGAGTCCGTGGACCGCTAAAGGGAAATTGCGGCCACCTCTCGAGCCGTCGACGGCCCACGAAACGACGCGAATCGCGACGTTGAAACCGCTGGCCCGCGGACGCGTGGACATGAGCGACGACCACGATCACGACGGCGACGCCGACGGTCACCACGAGCCCGAGCGGGAGACGTTCTCGCACGACCCTGTCGGCCACGCCGAGGTCCGGGCAGGGATGACCGTCGGCGAACTCGCCGACGAGTACGGGGACGCCGGCGTCGGCGCGGCCGACCTCCACGAGGCCGTCGACGTCACCGAGTCGATGTTCGACGACGACGTGACCGTCTTCTTCGGCCTCGCGGGCGCGATGGTTCCGACGGGGATGCGCGCGATCGTCGCCGACCTGATCCGGGACGGTTACATCGACGTCCTCGTGACGACCGGCGCGAACCTCACCCACGATTCCATCGAGGCCATCGGCGGCAAACACCACCACGGCGCGGTCCACGCCGAGGGCAAAACCGAGCGCGAACACGACGAGACCCTGCGCGACGAGGGCGTCGACCGCATCTACAACGTCTATCTCCCACAGGAGTTCTTCGCCGACTTCGAGTCGCATCTCCGCGAGGAGGTCTTCCCCGTCCTCGAGGCCGAGTGCGAGGAGGAGGGGGCCGTCTCGATCCAGCGGCTCACCGAGGAACTCGGTCGGGCCAACGCCGAGATCAACGAGCGAGAGGACGTCGACGAAGACGCTGGCATCGCCGCCGCGGCCTCCGAGAACGACGTGCCGATCTACTGTCCGGCTGTCCAGGACTCCGTGCTGGGACTGCAGGCGTGGATGTACTCCCAGACCGGTGCGTTCACCTTGGACGCGCTTGCCGACATGACGCCGTTGACCGACATCGCCTTCGAGGCCGAGGAGGCCGGCGCGTTCGTCGTCGGCGGCGGCGTCCCGAAGAATTTCACCCTCCAGACGATGCTGGTCTCGCCCGACGCCTACGACTACGCCGTCCAACTCACGATGGACCCCAAACAGACCGGCGGCCTCTCCGGCGCGACGTTAGACGAGGCCCGCTCGTGGGGCAAACTCGAGAAGGACGCCGACAACGTCTCGGTCTACGCCGACGCGACGATCACGCTCCCGCTGGTCGTGGCGGCGGCTCGAGAACGGCTCGAGGCCTAATCACGCGCCCCCGTCTCACTCGAGGGCGTCGTCGTAGGTTCGGTAGGTCGCCGAGCCGACGTCGATCCGGACCAGCCGGTTGTCGGCGTAGGCGTCCTGCTCGGCGTCGTACTTCGCGTTGATCCGGCGGCGGGCCGCGTCGGTTTCGCCCTCGTCGTCGACGACCGTCGCCGTCCCCAGCAGCGTCACCGTCCATCGGGCGTGTCCCGCGTCGTCTTTCTGGATCGAGAGCGCGACCCGAGGATTCGCCCTGACGTTCGCCAACTTCCGGCCCGTCGTGACGACTTCGACGACGTCCTCGTCGGCGAGGTAGCGGTACCAGACCGGCGCGACGTGGGGCCGCCCGTCGGCGCAGGTCCCGAAGTGGGCCATCAACGGCTCGTCCTCGAGCAATCGCTCGGCCGCCGGTGGAACGGTGGACACGCTTGCAGTACCCACGGAGGGAAATATAAGGAACCCACATGATCGTGCCGGTCACGTCCCACTCGTGCCCCGGCTGCCACACCGCTCGTTAGCGCCTCGTCCCTGCCATGACCCGACCGACTGTCGCCGCGGCCGAGGCGGAGCCAGCGACCGACGAGATCGCCGTCTGCTACGCCGATCCGCGGGCCGACGGCTCGCGTTGAGACGCCGGGTTGGCCGCCGAGTCGTTCTCGTTCAGTAGGCCGCCCGGAGCCGCTCGAGGTCGAGTCGCAGGTAGTGGCCCAGCGTCCCGGTCAGCCCCAGGTCGGCGATCCGGCGGCCGGAGTTCTCGACCAGCACGGTCCGCCGGTAGCCGATCGGATAGCGGGCGGCCAGCAGCCGGCTGAACGCCGTGTCCTCGTTTGGGACGTCGGGAAAACCGCCGACGTCCTCGAACGCCCGCCGGTGGACCAGACAGCTGAACCCGGGCAGGATCGGTCGCTCGAGCCGCGAGAAGCCGTGGTTGATCGTCGCTTCCATGAGCTTCGCCCGCCGCGGCCCGGTGATCCGGCAGTAGGAACTGGCCGCCGCCAATCCCTCGCGTTCGGCGAATCCCAATAGCTCGGTCAGATACGTCGCCCGGACCCGCGTGTCGGCGTCGATGAAGGCCAGCCACTCGCCGGCGGCGCGCTCGGCCCCGAGGTTCCGGGCCGCGGCGATGCTGTCGCCGCCCTCCTGTAGCACCGCCGCGTCGTACTCGCGGGCGATCTCGCGGGTGTCGTCGCTCGAGTCGCCGTCGACGACCAACACCTCGTACTCGTAGGCGGTGTCCAGCGCGGCCAGACTCGCGAGGGCTCCCCGAAGGTAGTCGCCCTCGTTTCGCGCCGGTACCACGAAACTGACATCGACCGCGTCGTCTCCAGCGCCCGTCATCGTGCTACTCGAGCCCTCTCTGGGGCGGCTTCTCAAGCTATCGGAGTCCGATCGCCCAGTGAGTGCCCTGGGAACACGCCCCTCGAGGGTTGATTTCACTCTTCGGCTCCCGGAGAGCAGGTCTATCACGAACTTTTATAATCATGGGGTTGGTATGGTGGGGTAAGCAATGTCGGTCGTACACGTACGCGCCTGAATCAGTCGCTGCCGACGAGTACCGATTTTCGACGACATCCAACACCCGACCGACATGAGTACCCAACACCTCACCCAACCCGACGCCGAACCGACGCCCAACCGCACCCGACCCACACCCTCGAGTACGCTCGAGGACCCCCGGACCGCGACCGACCGCGCCCCGCGGACGTTCTCCCACCGCGACGGGGGCCGACTCGAGAACCTGATCGACGAGTGGAACTCGGCCTTTGCCAACGCCGGCGGCGACGAAGCGGCGTAACCGCTCGAGCGAACCCTAATCCAAACCGTCTTTGAAGCGACGCGCGTAGCCTCGCGTGGCCGATGACGATCCACTCGCTCCGAACCGGACTCGGCACCCGGTGGTGACGAGCCCTATGAGTGCCGAGGCCATCGATTTACCGTACGATTCCTCCACTTTCACGGTATCTGAGACACTTCGAGAAGTCACAGCTAGGGGGGAGCAACTAGGGGCGCGTCGCGGATGCTTGTCACCTCGAGGCTCAGGAGTGATCCCGAGAGAGAAACTACTTCGGTTCATCGAGATCGTATCCGCCACCACCGCCACCATCGTCATCGTCGTCCGGATTACTACATCCAGCAACGGCAACCGTTGTGGCGGTCACGGATGTCGTGAGAAAGCGCCTCCGGTTCATGTGTGATGCTTGGTAACGTGCCTCAATAAAAATGTGGGGGCGGTGTCCGGAGACTGGTCACCTCGACTGGGGGCTGCTACTATCTATCACTCGCCGCCAGAACCGAGAGGTCCCGTCTCGAGCAGCACAACGTCGATTTCTAGGCGGTTCTGGGTCAGTGACGCTCGTCCGCCGTTTCTGTTCGGCTGTCGAGACCACGTCTCTGCGGACAGTCCATCCCAACGGCGTCCACACTCAGTTGGCGATGTATCGAGCCAAGAGGACGATCGGCAGGACCGGGATCACCAACCCCGTCGCGATGAGGACGACGGCGACGATCGCCTTCTCGAGCGTACTCGAGTCGTCCCAGACCGATCTCGAGAGGCTGTCGATTCCCGCCGCGGTGCGTTGGAGGAGTCCGGCCATCGCGACTAGCTACCGCGTCAGGGGGTGTAAACCCTCTTCGTCCGGAGCGGACAGTCTGCAAAACCGAACCGACACTCGCCCGGCTCGTCACGCGGTCGGCGCTGTCACTGCCGGAACATGTACCGGCCCCATACGCTCCTGGTACGGCCAGTAGTCGGCCGTTAGTAAATGGCGCGTCCGTCCACCGAGCGGTATGCGACTCGTGCAGGTCTTCGTTCCCAGCGAGGACCGCGCCGCGGTGCGGGAGACGCTCGCCGAGATGGAGTGGAATTCGTCTTCAGCGACGCGGCCGATCACCGGGACGGGAGTCTGGCGAACGTCCCGGTTCCGGCGGGGGCCGTGGACGCGGTCCTCGAGCGACTGTACGACGCCGGACTCGACGAGGACACCTACACCGTCGTCACGGAGGTCGATCGAGCCACCGTTCCGAACGCCGACGAGTTGACGGACCGCTACGTCGAGGGGCCGAAAGGGGAGCGCGGTGCGTCCCACGCCGAGATCCGGGAGCGCGCCGCGGACCTGACCCCCGACACCGCCACCTACCTCGCGTTCGCGATCGCGAGCGCGATCGTGGCGGTCGGCGGCCTCCTGCTGGACTCCGCCATCGTCATCGTCGGTGCGATGGTGATCGCGCCCTTCGCGGGGTCGACGCTCTCCGCGAGTGCCGGCGCGGTCATCAGCGACCGCGAGATGGTCGTCGACAGCGCAACGTCGCAGGTGACGAGGCTCGTCGTCGCCTACCTGGGTGCGGTCGCGATGAGCGTGTTTCTGCAACGATCGGGGTTCCTCCAGCCGACGCTGGACGTCGGTCGCGTCGGGCAGGTGGGCGCCTTCGCCACGCCGAACCTCCTGACGCTGGTCATCGCCATCGCGGCCGGGTTCGCCGGCGCGCTCGCGCTCGCGACCGACCTCCCCGTCTCGCTGGCCGGCGTCGCCGTCGCGGCGGCCATCGTTCCCGCCGCTGCTGCGGCCGGCATCGGGACGGCCTGGGGCGAGCCGATCATCGTCGCTGGCGGACTCGTCTTGCTCCTGATGAACATCGTGTTCATCAACCTCACCGCGTATCTGACGCTCATCGCGCTCGGCTACCGCTCGTCGGTGATACGCAACGTCCGCGAGAACGCGACCGTCTCGCTGCGTACGGGCGCGTACGCCGTCATCGTCCTTGTCTTCTTCGTCGTCGTCGCGCTGACCGCCGTCGGGACCTACCAGCACCTCGTCTTCGAACAGCGGGTCAACGGCGAAGTGCAGGACGTCCTCGAGGAACCGGAGTACGGCTCGCTGGAACTCGCCGGCGTCGAGACCGAGTACAACGACGGGAGCGTGTTCAGCGACGAGGTCTCGGTGACGGTGACCGTCGGACGCTCGAGCGCCCTCGAACACGAGGGGCTGGCGGACGACTTGCAGACCGAAATCGATGCTCGGACGAGCCGGGCCGTCAGCGTCGACGTTCGGTTCGTCGAGTATCAGCGCGCGGCGGCGGTCGGCAGCGACGACGAGCGGAGCGCGTGGTGGCCGATCGACGAGTGGCTGCCGACCGCGACGAGTCCCTCAGTCGCGCAGTCGGCGCCACAGGTCGCGGCACTTCCCGCGGACCTTGTTGAGCAACGAGCCGACCCGGCGTGACCCGGAGAGGAGTCGGAGCGCGCGGACCGACCGCCCGATTCGAAGCAACCGAAACGGGCGGAACCAGGGGACGACGGTGAGGATCAGGAACCAGTTCGAGCGGACGAACGCCCGCAGGTCCTCGTCCGACCACCGGTAGAGAACGGCGAGGTCGAGGAGGAAGACGACGAGGAGCCATCGGAGGACGCCGCGAACCGTCGCCGCGACCGGGTCGGAGACGACGAGTACGTCGACGCTGATCGCGACGTCGACGACGAACAGGGTGATCCACACCAGCGCCACGACCTCGACGAAGGGTGGCCACCAGCGCTCGGCGTCCATCTACTGGTACGTAGGACGTGACGACCCAAAACGTTGGGTCAGTCGAGTACGAGTGACTTCTTCGAGACCGTCGTGGTACTGCTGTCCCCTCGAGTGAGTCTCCCACTGGCGAAGTCGATCGTCTCCGCGACTGACTGTCGACGGCCCCGCCCCCAACGCGCTGGAAATCGGGATTAGCTCGAGGATGCGGGGACGCCGAGAAAATCGAACGGGTCGGTCTCGACGAGGTCGTCGGCGACGTCGCCGGCGAAGACGTTCGTCTGGTTCTCACCGAGCGACAGCGATCGAACGCCGGCATCGGTCTCGAACTCGACCTCGTCGAGGTCCAGCCAGAAGACGTTCGGTGAGAGCGCCGACTCGAAGTAGTAGCGTCGGTCCCGATGATCGGCCACCGTGCGCCAGCGTGTCGAGGAGATATGCGGTTCGTTCGGCGTACTGATTCCGTAGGGGACGGAGACGTTGCGGATCGCGCCGAAGACGCTCGCTGTCGCAGTTCGACGGTCCTCTGTCTGTGGGATCGCGTCCACGTAGAAACTCGCACGAGCGAACCGGTCGGCCGGGCGATTCGTTCCCGGTAACATGACCGTGCCACCGATCGCCGACCAGTACGCGTCGAGTGCGAGTTGCTGGTCGAACGGTGGGGAGTTCGTCATCACCTGATACTCTCGGTCGTGATGGATCACTAATTCGCCGTCGACGTACTCGAGGACGGCGCTATCACCCGTCGCGTCCGAGATGGACAGATGCAGGGTCGCGAACCGGCCCTCGTCCGGGATCTCGTCGGATACGACGGTGAACTCCTCGTTCCGGTGGTTCTCGACCGCCTCCGCGACCGTCGCGAAGTTATCGAGGACGTACTGCGCCCACAGCGAGATCGACAGTCCGGGTGTCTCGTCGTCCCACTCGGGGTAGTTGGACTCGGTGAGCCACAGGACGTTCGCGACCAGCCCGGCTTCGTTCATCCCATCGGTCGTCGCGATATCGTACGCGGAGGCGATGACACTGCCGTACTCGGCGGTCCACTCCATCGATGACGGACCGACTTCACCCGTTCGCTCCATGCCGCGCGGGAAGACCCAGATGTTGGTCCCGATTTCGCCGTGCCAGTCCATCGACCGGCCGGTGAGGACGATGTCTTCGGGGCCGAGATACACCAGTCGCGTACACATCTACGATTCTCCTCGAGTCTCTCCGCTGTCGTGTCTCGTCGGCCCGGACATAGGACTGTCATACCGTAAGCAGGATCATAAGTTGCGTTCGGTCCGAGCTGATACGTCTTGGCCGCTGGAGTATCACCGGCCGGCGGCGGTCGGCGATGCCGCTGACGGTACTCCTCATCCGTGCAGTTGCTGAACAGGCCGTAGTCATTCCGGCGGACGTCGTCGAGGAACGAGCCGATCCGGCGGGGTACCCGAGCGCGACGCGATCGGTGAGAAACAGCCCCACCGTCTCGTCGCACTTCCCGAGCGGTCGCCGACTCCGTCTCCAGTCAGGGATCCAATACGACCTTGATACAGCCGTCCTCCTTGTCGCGGAAGGTCTCGTACATTTCGGGTCCCTTCTCGAGCGGTTCCCGATGCGTGACGACGAACGAGGGATCGATTTCGCCGTCCTCGATCTTCGCGAGCAGCGGCTCGAGATACCGCTGGACGTGCGTTTGCCCCGTATTCACGGTCAGGCCCTTGTTCATCAGCGGGCCGACGGGAACGTTGTCCGCGTGGCCGACGTAGACGCCGGGGACCGAGAGCGTCCCGCCCTTCCGGCAGCACTTGATCGCCTGTCGGAGGACGTGGGGCCGATCGGCCTCGAGGTTCACCTGCTGTTTGGCCTTGTCCGTGAGGCCCATGAGACCGGTCCCGTGGGCCTCGGTGCCGACCGCGTCGATACAGCGGTCCGGGCCGCGGCCGCCGGTCATGGCCAGCAGCCGGTCGTAGACGTCCGCCTCCTCGAAGTGGATCGTCTCGGCGTCCCCGTGTTCGCGGGCCATGGCGAGCCGTTCGGGGACGCGGTCGATCGCGATGACGCGGCCGGCGTCGAACAGCCACGCGCTCTGGATGGCGAACTGGCCGACCGGGCCACAGCCCCAGACCGCGACGGTGTCGTCTTCGTCGATCTCGGCGTTCTCGGCGGCCATGTATCCCGTCGGGAACACGTCCGAGAGCAGCAGCACCTGCTCGTCGGGGAGGTCCGAGTCGACCGTGATCGGGCCGACGTCGGCGAAGGGCACCCGTAGGTACTCCGCCTGCGCGCCGGCGTAACCGCCCAGCATGTGCGAGTAGCCGAACAGCCCGGCCGGCGACTGCCCCATCACCTTTCGGGCCATCTCGGCGTTCGGGTTCGAGTTATCACACAGCGAGTACATGTCCTGCTCGCAGAACCAACAGGAGCCGCAGCTGATCGTGAAGGGAACCACGACGCGGTCGCCTTCCTCGAGCGTGTCGACGTCCTCGCCGACCGCGACGACTTCCCCCATCGGCTCGTGGCCGACGATGTCGCCCTCCCGCATCGAGGGGACGTAGCCGTCGTACAGGTGCAGATCGGAGCCACAGATCGCCGTGGCGGTGATCTCGACGATCGCGTCGTGGGGGTTGGCGATCTCCGGATCGGGGACTTCCTCGACCCGGACGTCCTCTTCGCCGTGCCAGCACAGCGCCCTCATAGGGCATCACCCGCGCCGCGGGCGGAGGGGTTCGACTCGAGCGTGGGTATCTCGCCCGTCTCGACGAGGCTCTTGAACCGGTCGAGGACGACCGCCGCGAGCGACTCCGGGACGATCCCGAGGCGGTCGGTCACCGCGGTGCCGACGGCGCCACCCGGGGGCTCGAACCGAAAGCGGAAGGTCACTTCCGTCCCGCGGCCGGCCGGTGCCTCGCGGAAGCGGACCGCCCCCTCGCTGTCGACGGGCGCGTTCCCGAGCGACTCCCAGCGCAGGTACTCGCCGGGGCGGTCCTCGATGACCCGCGTGTCCCACGAGACGCTCGCGCCGAGCGGACCGCTCGCGATCCAGTGCCACCGGTCCTCGCTCCGGGCTTCGACCTCGAGCAGGCCGCCGTAGAGACGCGACATCGTCTCGGGGTCGCGCCAGCGCTCGGAGACCGCCTCGGGCGACGCGCCGATCGTGACGGAGCGGGTCGTTTCCACCGCGGCCGTCGCGTCCTCTCGATCGGCCTCGCCGGCAGAACGCGTCCCCTCCGCATCGCTGTCGGCTCGGCCACCGACGAGTCCCCGATAGAGGAGCCAGCCGCCGGCGACTGCCGCCGTGACGCCGCCGACCGATCGTCGCCTGAGCCCAAGCACCAGCAGGGTGCCGCCGGCGGTCGCTGCGGCGAGTCGGCCGCCCCGGCCCAGTGACCGCCGCGACGGGCCCGATTCCGGGAGCCGCGGCTCCGCGATCGTTACGTTCTGGCGATCGGCTGCCACGAGCCGCTCACCTCCGGACGGCTCCGCTGGTCGGTTCGTCGGCGCTGGCGGCGTCGCCCCGTCGTCGGCCGTCGGTCCTCCGATCTGCCCGGACACGCCCTCTCGTTCCGTGTAAGAAGGGATCGCCTCATTAGTTCCGTCGCGACGTTCACCGACCGGTCGTTTGTCAGTGGGCCCCGCAAACGCAGGCCGAGCAGTCCCGTACCGGGCCGAAACGAGGACGAACGACCCGCTCGAGGCGACACGCCCTCGATCGCGGATCGGTCCTCCGATCGAAACTGATGGTCCTCGCGGATCCGAGGGCCTACGTGTCTCGCTCGTGGAATGTGACTGTCGGATGCCTACTGACGCCGCGCCCGGGAGCCGCGACCGCCGCGAGACCGTCCGGTTCTACCTGCTGGATCACCGGACACTGCTGGGGAAAGCGATTGATATTGCGCTGCTCGCGTTGAACCTCGCCTTCGTCGCCGTCTTCGTCGCCGAGACGTATCCGCTCCCCGCGGAGCTACGGACACGACTTTGGGGGCTCGAGGTCGCGATCGCGGGCGTCTTCGTAGTCGAGTACGTCCTGCGGCTGTACGGTGCCAAAGACCGCCTCGCGGAGGCGACGAACCCCTACACCGTGGTCGACCTGCTCGCGATCCTCCCGACGCTGCTGGTCGTCCTCCTGCCGGGGGTCGGGACGGTCGCCGGCATCGGGTTCCTTCGGGTGGTTCGAGTGGTTCGGGTCCTCCGGTTCTATCGGTTTACGCAGGACGCGGAGTTCTTCTTCGGGACGGTCTCGGACAACGCCCTGCGTGCGCTGAAGTTGCTGTTGACGGTACTGGTGCTGCTGTTCGTTTCCGCCGGGCTGTTCTACAGCGCGGAACAGGCGGCCAACCCCGACGTCGCCACGTTCGGCGACGCGTTCTACTACGTCGTGGTGGCGCTGTCGACGGTCGGATTCGGCGACATCGTCCCGACCACGACCGCTGGGCGGTGGATAACGGTTGCATCGATCCTGGCCGGCATCATCGTCCTCCCGTGGCAGGCGAGCAAGATCGTCCGCGAGTGGAGCCACAGGGAGAAAGTCGACGTCACGTGCCCGATCTGTGGGCTGTCCTCACACGACCGGGACGCCTCCCACTGCAAGGCCTGCGGTCACATCATCTATCAGGAGGTCGACTCGAGCGAGTAGCCCGTCAGGTCGGGATAAAACTCCGGCGTCGTTTCCGCCCGGTTCGCCAACCCGTCCCGACGGCTGCCCGTCGTGACCGTCGTGAGAGGATCACCGCTCGGGCATCGACGACCGAACCGATACGTCGACTGTCGATAGAATAGTCGGGGACTCACGGGCGAATCGGGACGAAACGAACGGGCTGTGCCGGCGGAGTGGCCTGGTATCGGCGGATGCATACCTGGTAAAAACACTCGATACGGCGGGCCTATCGCGACATACTGTGTCAGCACGGTCGGCCGATAGAACCGAACGCCGGCCACGTCGATACGCATATCGACGACTGTCGAGATACGGATCGAAAAAATATGAGTTATACGTCTGGAGTCGAGGGGATGCAATACGGACTCACACGATTCAATAATGTCTGGTAAATACGATCTCGTCATCGTCGGTGGGGGTATCAGTGGCGCATCGCTGCTCTACACGACCGCGAAGTTCACTGACATCGACTCGATCGCCCTGATCGAGAAGGAGTCGGAGGTCGCGGCGATCAACTCGCATCACACGAACAACTCCCAGACGCTGCACTTCGGGGACATCGAGACCAACTACACGCTCGAGAAAGCCGAGGAGGTCAAGGAGGGCGCGGAGCTGCTCGCCGGCTACCTCGAGAACTACGACCCCGACCGGGAGATGCACGACAAGCGCAGCAAGATGGTACTCGGCGTCGGCGAGGACGAAGTCGCCGAACTCGAGGAGCGATACCACGACGAGGGCTTCGGCGACCTCTTCCCGAAGCTCCGCCCGATCGACCGCGAGGAGATCGGCGAGATCGAACCCAAGGTCGTCGAGGGCCGCGACCCCTCGACGGAGATGCTCGCGCTGCAGACGCCGGACGGCTACGTCGTCGACTACGGTCAGACGACCAAGTCCTTCGTCGAGGAGGCCGAGGAGGAGGCCAACGTCGACGTCTTCACCGGGACCGAAGTCACGGACATCACGCCGACGCTGGACGGCTACACGATCGAGACCGACGCGGGCCGGTTCGACTGTGACGCGACGGTCGTCGCCGCCGGTTCCCACAGCCTCCAGATGGCCAAGGAACTGGGCTACGGCCAGGACAAGGTCTTGTTGCCCATCGCGGGGAGTTTCTTCCTCGCCGACGATCTCCTGAACGGGAAGGTCTACACGCTCCAGATGAAGAAACTGCCCTTCGCGGCCGTCCACGGCGACGCCGACGTCCACGACGACTCGATCACCCGGTTCGGCCCGACCGCCAAGCTCGTCCCCGCCCTCGAGCGCGGTCGCATCTCGACGGTCAAGGACTTCCTCGACGTCTTCGGGCTGAACGCGGCCGCCTTCCTCAGCTACGCGAACATCCTCTCGGATCGGGTCCTGCTGCCCTACGTCCTCCAGAACCTCGTCTACGACCTCCCGAACGTCGGCCGGAAGCAGTTCCTGCCCCACGTCCAAAAGGTCGTTCCGAGCGTCGAACTCGAGGACATCGAACGCGCGAAAGGCTATGGCGGCGTCCGACCCCAGATCGTCGATACGAAGAACAAGTCCCTGGACATGGGCGAGGCCAAGATCGTCGGCGACGACGTCATCTTCAACATCACGCCCTCGCCGGGCGCCTCGACCTGTCTCAAGAACGCCATGCGGGACACGCACACGCTGCTTGACTTCCTCGAGGGCGACTACGAGTTCGATGAGGAAGCGTTCCGCGAGGAGACGATCGACAACTTCCCCCGTGGCGACGATTCGGCCGGCAAGAAAGTCGCCGCGCCCGGCGCGGACGACTGAGACGGTCCGTCGGAACGGGTTCCCGGTGCAACTGCACACGTCGCGGTCGCGCTGGAAACGACTTCCGACAGTCCGTCTGGCCCGCTAGCCGAGTACCGCTCGGATCCTGTTCGATAGCCGTTCGAAAACCGACGAGTCGTCGTCTCGAGCGGTCGCCACCGATGACGAGTCGGCTCGTACTCCGCCGGCCGCACGGTCACAATACGGGCAGGTATCCGTCTCGCTGCCGTAGTACGGCAGGCCACACTCCTCGCAGGTCGTTCGCTGTTTTCGCGTGGCTGTGTCGGAACTCATCGGCCCGCTTGGGATACGGTACCAATCGAAATATAGCTGTGTCATCGCCGACCGAACTGACAGCCGTACTGACTGGTTCGTGATCTCCTCGGCGGCGGTCGGCCGACCGCGGCTCGCATCGTCACCGCCGTTTCCGCGAACGGGCGCGAGTCGTGATTGCAGCCTCGAGCCCGCGCTACGCCGTCTCTTCGCCCGCTTCCCGTCCCATCCGCTTGCTGTAGTCCCAGCTGTAGATCTCCCGGGGCTCGATCCGAACGCGGACCTCCTCGCGGTCGTCGTCGAGCAGCCGCGTCGCCAGCGGTGAGTCCGTGTCGCCGAGGTAGCGTTCGATCAGTGCCCGGAGGACGGCTTTGTCCTCGTCGGGCGCGATCTCGGCGGTGCCGGTCCCCCTGATCCCGCGGTAGGGCACGTCGTTCGTCGAGATGTCGAAGCCAACCGCCGGCTCGCGGCGGAGGAACCGAACGACGGCGGCGTTTGCACCCGTCGCACACTCGAGGGCACCGTCGCGGTAGCGATACCACAGCGCGACCGGCCACAGCGACCCGTCGGGCCTGTGGGTCGCGAGCCGGATCGGGATGGTCGCCTCCTGAAGGAACGCTTCGACGTCGTCTTCGTCCCACGCGCCGCGGAACTCGGTCATACGGAACCGCTTCGGAGAGCAGACTGAAAAAGCTCGACCCCGCTGTTCGACTCGGGTCGTCACTCGAGTGCGTCGGGGCCGTCCTCGAGGGCCGCCAGGAACGGCTCGAGAGACCGAGCCCGCCGTCCCACGTCGTGGTCCGCCGTCGGGGATACTACTATTAGGTCTCCGTTGTATGGTGTGTGGTAGCATGACGGGAAGCGGGGACGGCTACGACTACGTGATCGTCGGCGCGGGGCCCGCGGGCTGTGTACTCGCGAATCGGCTATCGGCCGACGGCGACGAGGTACTGCTGCTCGAGGCGGGCGAGCCCGACGAGCAACGCGAAATCTCGATCCCGGTGGCGTTTTCGGACCTCTTTCAGTCCGATGTCGACTGGAACTACCACACCGAGCCCCAGTCGGAACTCGACGATCGGGAACTCTACTGGCCCCGCGGGAAGACGCTCGGCGGCTCGAGTTCGATCAACGCGATGATCTACGTGCGGGGTCAGTCCGCGGACTACGACCGCTGGGCGGAACTGGGCAACGAGGGGTGGGGCTACGAGGACGTGTTGCCGTACTTCAAGCGGGCCGAGGACAACGCCCGCGGTCCGTCGGCCTCCCACGGAGTCGGCGGCCCGCGACACGTCGACGATATTCGGTCGCCGAACGAACTCAGCGAGGCCTTCGTGAAAGCGGGGCAGGCGGTCGGCCTGTCCCACAACGAGGACTTCAACGCCGGCGACCAGGAGGGAGTCGGCTTCTATCAGGTGACCCAGGAGGACGGTCGCCGCCACAGCGCCGCCGACGCCTATCTGAAGCCCGTCCTCGATCGGCCGAACCTGACCGCGGTGACGGGGGCACGGGTCACGCGGATCCGGTTCGACGGCCAAACGGCCGTCGGCGTCGAGTACGCCCGCGACGACGGCGACGGCAGCCCCGCGACGGTCGACGCGAGCGAGGAGGTGATCTGTGCGGCCGGTGCGATCAACTCCCCGCAGTTGCTCATGCTCTCGGGCGTCGGCCCGGCCGACCACCTCGAGCGCCACGACATCGACGTCGTCGCGGACCGCCCGGGCGTCGGCCGGAACCTGCAGGACCATCTGCAGGTCGGGGTCAACTACGAGTGCGAGAAACCGATCAGCCTCGCCGACGCGGACTCCTTGCTGAACCTCGCGAAGTTCTTCCTCCTGAAACGGGGGCCGTTGACCTCGAACGTCGCGGAGGCCGGCGGCTTCGCGACCGTTACCGACGACGCCGACCGCCCCGAGATCCAGTTTCACTTCGGGCCGTCGTACTTCGTCGAACACGGCTTCGACAACCCCGACGGTCACGGCTTCTCGCTCGGTGCCCTTCGCCTGCGTCCCGACAGCCGCGGCCGGATCACGCTCCGCTCGGCCGACCCCTTCGACGAGCCGGCCATCGATCCACAGTACCTGACCGAGGGCGACGACCTCGAGGTGTTGCTCGAGGGGCTCAAGCTGGTCCGGGAGATCCTGCGGGCCGAGCCGTTCGACGAGTACCGCGGCGAAGAGGTGTTGCCGGGATCGGACGTCCAAAGCGACGAGGCATTGATCGAGTACATTCGCGAGACCGCCGAGACGCTGTACCACCCCGTCGGCACCTGCAAGATGGGCGACGACGAGCTGGCGGTCGTCGACGACCGGCTCCGGGTACGGGGCGTCGAGGGACTGCGCGTCGTCGACGCGTCGGTGATGCCGACGATCACGAGCGGCAACACCGACGCGCCCACGACGATGATCGCGGAGAGGGCCGCCGACCTCGTTCGAACCGACGGCTGAGCCGATCGCTCGAGTGCCGTCGACGGTCGTCCCGCGGCACGGAATTGATGGATGAGTAACTATTTTACCGTCCCCTCCGAACCCTCGAGTGACTATGGATGTCGACGAATTCGTCACCGAGAACGAACCGAAAGCCGGCGGCGAGGCCTTCCAACTCGAGAGCGACAAGCTGCTCGACGTCGCCGTCGACGGCTCCGTGATCGCCAAGGCAGGATCGATGATTGCCTACGACGGGGACCTCTCCTTCGAGGGGATCTCCTCGGCCGAGGGCGGCATTACCGGCTTCCTCAAGGAGAAGGCGACCGGGGAGGGGACGCCGGTCATGGAGGCGACCGGCACCGGCCACCTCTATCTCGCCGATCAGGAGAAGAAGATCCAACTGCTGGAACTCGATGCCGGCCAGTCGATCTCGGTCAACGGCAACGACGTCCTCGCGTTCGAGCCGAGCGTCGACTACGAGATCAGGACCGTCGAGAGCATCGCCGGCTTCTCGGCCGGTGGGTTGACCAACGTCTTCCTCGAGGGGCCGGGGACCGTCGCGATCACCACCCACGGGGAGCCCCTGGTCTTGCGACCGCCGGTCAGGACCGACCCCAGCGCGACCGTCGCCTGGAGCGGGACGACGCCCGGCAGCCACGTCGACAAGGCGTTCTCGAACATGATCGGGCAGTCCTCCGGCGAGACCTACCAGCTCGAGTTTACGGGATCCGAGGGGTTCGTCGTCGTCCAGCCCTACGAGGAGCGGACGCCACAGCAATAGCAGGCACCACCGGCATCACACCGTCCCACGTATCACCGGTGGATCGGTACGCGTTCCTAGACGACTTCCATGAACCGACGAGCGCTCGGCGCGATTTCGGTCGCGGTCGCACTCACGCTCCCCTGGGTCGCCGTTGTGGGGGCAACCGACCTCCTCTCCTGGGTTGCGACGATGGTCGGGGCCGGGTACGAAGCACCGGCTGCGCTCCGAACGCTCTCGACGCTCGCGACGGTGATTCTCACAGGGCTTGCCGTCCTCGGTGCTGCGTTCCTGCTCGCGTGGGCCGCCGAAACCGCCGAGAAAGACGTTCCACAGGCGTTCGCGATCGCCGTCCTCGCCGTGTTGGCCGTCGCACCCGAGTACGCCGTCGACGCGCTCTATGCCTGGAACGCTGGCGTGTTCGCCGGGACCGAACGCGGGATGGAAGCCGGCAACTTGGCCGTCGCCAATATGACCGGCGCGAACCGCATCCTCATCGGCCTCGGCTGGGCCGGCATCGCCCTCTTTACGATCTACCGGAGCGGCGCGTCGACCGACCCCGCCGTCGAGCGACGCGACGGGGTCCTCTCGGACGTCGTCGTCCTCGACCGGGAGATCGGCCTCGAGATCGTCTTCCTACTGTTCGCCACCCTGTGGGCCTTTCTCGTCCCGCTCAACGACGGGATCGATATTTTCGACATGCTGTTTCTGGTCGGGCTCTACGTCTGTTACATCGCGGTCATCCTTCGGGGCGAGGTCGAACCCGACATGGACCACGTCGGCGTTCCGGCGTACCTCCAGTCGTTCCCGAAGCCAGCCCGGATCGCGACCGTCCTCCTGCTGTTTGCTTACTCCGGCGTGATGATCTTCACCGCCGTCGAACCCTTCGCCCACGGCCTCGAGTCGCTCGGCGAAAGCGTCGGGATCCCCTCCTTTTTCATGATTCAGTGGATCGCGCCGCTGGCCTCCGAAGCGCCGGAACTGATCGTCGTCGTCTACCTCGTCAACAAGGCCCGCTCGACGGCGGGTTTCAACGCCCTGATCTCCTCGAAGCTCAACCAGTGGACGCTGCTGATCGGGGACCCTCGTGGTCGTTCACTCGCTGGCGCTTGGCAGCTATGGCGTCCTCGCGTTCGACTTCAAACAGTCCGCGGAGATCTGGCTGACCGCCGCCCAATCGTTCTTCGCGATCTCCCTGCTGATCCGCTTCGAGATCTCCGTGAAAGAAGCGGTCACGCTGTTGACGCTGTTTCTCTCGCAGGTACTGCTCGAGTTCGCCCTCATCCGTGAGTTGGTGACGCTACCGGTCTCGAGTACCGACCTCCTGTTGCTCTACAGCGGGCTTTACCTCGTTCTCGGGACGGCGCTGTTCGTCCGCCGTCGGCGGGCGCTCGGCAGCCTCGTTCGCCGAACCGCGGGGACCGTCGGCGACGCGATGTCGACCGGCGACGACCAACCCCACAGCGCCGACGACTGAACCGGCCGGCCATAGACATACGGGGCCGGAGGTGGTGACACCCTCGTGGCGTGTCCTCGATCGGCCCGCTTCCCGCCGATGCGGCACTCGCTCCCGCGCTCGCGGTCGCCCTCGCGCTGGTGCATCTGTTCGCCGGCCGACTGAGCGTCGGCGGGCGGATCCCGCGGAGCCGGTGGCTCTCTCTCGCCGGCGGCGTCTCGGTCGCGTACGTGTTCGTCCACCTCCTGCCCGAGATCGGCGCGGCCGCGACGACACTCGGGGCCCGCGGGGCGGCGACCGGCGAATCGGCTGGCTACCTGATCGCCCTGATCGGCTTCGTCGCCTTCTACGGCCTCGAGCAGTTCGCCCGGCGGTCGAACCTCGATCCCGGTTCGGACGGCGACCGGTCTGGGACCGCGGTGTTCTGGATTCACGTGGGCTCTTTCGCCGTCTACAACGCGATCGTCGGGGCCCTGCTTCTGGACCCCGAACTCGGCGGGCTGTTCCCCTTCTTCGTCGCGATGGCGCTGCATTTCCTCGTCACCGACGACGGCCTTCGGGACCACCACGGTCCGACCTATCGGCACCGTGGCCGGTGGGTGCTGTCGGCCGCGGTTCTCGTCGGCGTCGTTGTCGGATACGCCCTCGAGGACACCGATCTCCTCGTCTCGGTGTTCGTGCCCTTTCTGGCCGGCGGGATCGTCCTCAATGTGATCAAAGAGGAGCTGCCGTCCGACCGCGAGAGTCGGTTCCCGGCGTTCGCTATCGGAGCGGCGGGGTACGCTGCGCTGTTGCTGTTCGTCTGAACGGTTCCGCTGCCGGGTGCTGTCACTCGACAAACAGGGGCGTTTTACCGCTCCGCTATAATCGATCGCTATGAAACTTCGACGGCCGCGCCGGCCGCGGGACTTCCGGCTCGCGGACTCGGCCCAGCAGATCGTCGGGGGGTTCCTGCTCGCCGGCCCGTTCGTGGTCACCGAGGAGGTCTGGACGCTCGCGGCGAGCATGAACCTCTTCCAAGCGATCGGGACCGTGATCGTGGTGTTCGCGATCGGCTACGGCGCGCTGTACACCGCCGACACGACCCGCGACCTGGACGACGAACAGGAGGTCGCCGGGATTCCGTTGCGGTTTATCTCGCTGATGATCGTCTCCTTCGGCGCGGTGACCGTACTCGCGCTCTTACTGGACGCCCCCGACACCTTCATCGAGGATGCCAAGACGACCCGCGAAGTCGCACAGACGACGTTCAAGGCCATCAGCGTCGGCTCGGTATTCAGCGTCGTCGGCGCGGCGACGGCCGACAGCATCTTCGCGAAGAACGGTTAGAGCCGCGAGTCGTCGTACGACTCCTTGGACCGCTCGGCGTGGTCGTTCCCGCAGTCGGGACAGGCGAGCCGCTCCATGTTGTCCATCGAGACCTCGAGCGAGCCGCAGTTCGCACAGTAATAGCCGTACTGCTGTTTTCGGTCCTCGTCCTCGTAGGTGTGGAAAAACGGCGCCGCGGTGCCGGACTCGGCCTCGTCGCGGTCGATGTAGACCGTCGTCCCGTCGTCGGTCGCGGTCAGATCGCCGTCGGTCGTCTCCGTCCCGGGGAGGTCCTCGTCGGCGGTGTCGGCGGTGACCGTTGCGTCGTCCGCACGCGATTCCGTCGGGAGGGAAACGTCGATGTCCGGCTCGGTATAGACGTACTTGACGAGCGACTCGCCGGCGACCTCGACCTCCCGATCGCCGTCGTGTTCGAGGCCGAACCGTTCGACGAACCCGTGGCCCTCGGTGTTTTCCTCGAGGACGGTCACGCGGACGTGGTCGGCCCCGCGGTCGCGGAGACGCTCGGTCATCGACTCGTAGAGTTCCGTCCCGATCCCCTTGCCGCGGTGTTCCGGATCGACGAACAGCCAGTCGATCTCGCCCCACTCGTCCGCGAGTCGGCCCTCGACGACGCCGGCGATGGTTCGGTCCTCGATCTCCGCGCCGGTCTCGACGACGTAGAGGACGGTCTCGTCGTCCTCGAGTCGCTCGCTGACGGCGTCGTCGGCGAACTCCTCGTCGGTGATCCCGTCGATCTGCCCCGGGCTGAGCCTGAACGAGGTCGTCATCGAACTCTCCACCACGTCCCGGATCCGCTCGCTCTCGTCCGGTTCCGGCTCCCGTATCTCCATACTGGGTAGTCGACGCCGATCCGGATAAGATGGCTGCCGGCAGAAACAGCCGACGCTACGAGCGGGAACGGTCTGTCACGTCACTCCCCGCCGCCGCCGGTGACGACGACCGGCCGATCGGACCTGAGGATCACGCCCTGCGTGGTGCTGCCGAAGATCGCCTTTCCGACGGGCGAGCGCTTCCGGCCGCCGAGAACGATCGAATCGACGTCGTAGCCCTCGGCCTCCTCGAGGATGTCGTCTTCCGTGTCGCCACTGTCCTCGATCAGGGTCACGTCGACGCCGGCCTCCTCGAGGCGCTCCTTCGCGCGCCGGACCGAGCCGATCCGGGAGGCGGACTTGAACTTCTCGAATTCCTTCGGGAGCTTCTCGCTGTTTTCGGTGAAGACGAAGAGAATGTACGCTTCGACCGACTCCGCCGCGTCGGGCAGCGACGCGACGTACTCGGCCTGTTCGACTGCGCGGTCCTCGTTGGCATCGACGGGCATCAACACGCGGTACATGCGCAGTGGTTGGCATTCGGCAACAATAAAACCGGCCGTGACTGTCACCGCGCCGGATGGGTTCGACCGCGCTCGAGGGTTACTCGTCGGTTCCGTCGCCCTCGCGCAGGGACCGGCGGCGGATCTTGCCGGTCGTCGTCGTCGGTAGCCGCTCGACGAACTCGATGTGTTTCGGATACTCGTACTCGGCGAGGCGGTCCCGGACCAGGTCACGGATCTCCGCGCGGAGCCCCTCGGGGTCGTAGTCGTCGACGGCCGGCTTGACGAAGGCCTTGATCGCCTCGCCACGGGTCTCGTCGGGGACGCCGACGACACCGGCCTGTTCGACGGCCTCGTGGGCGAGGACTGCGTCCTCGACCTCCGTCGGTCCGACGCGGTAGCCACTGGTAAGGATCACGTCGTCGGCCCGCGAGTGGAACCAGACGTAGCCGTCCTCGTCGCGCTCGACGAGGTCGTCGGTCAGGAACCACCTTCCGGAAGACCGTTGCTCTTCCGACTCCCCGCTCGCTCCGCTCGCGGGGACGTCTTCGGTCCGCTTGTTCGCCGTCTTCTCCGGCAGGCCGTGGTACTCGTCGAAGAAGACCCGCCGATCGGCCGGCTTCACCGCGAGTTCACCGACCTCGCCGCGCTCGAGGCGCTCGCCCGTCTCGGGGTCTACCACCGCGATCTCGTAGCCGGGTAGGGGCTTGCCCATGCTGCCGGGGCGGGTATCGAACCACCGCGCCGCGTTCCCGACGACGAGGTTGAGTTCGGTCTGGCCGTAGAACTCGTTGATCGCGACGTCGTCGAACGTCGATGCGACCCAGTCGACGACCTCCGAGGTGAGCGGTTCGCCGGCCGACGCGAACGTCCTGATCGAGAGATCGTACCGCCGTTCGGGGTCGTCGACGCCCATCAGCAACCGGAGCGCCGTCGGGGGCATGAACGCCTCGGTCACGTCGTGGCGCTCGAGCAGGTCGTAGACATCGTCGGGATCGAACTCGTCGCGGGGCCAGCCGACGACCGAGCAGCCGTGGTGCCAGGCCGCGAACAGCGTGCCGCCCAGTGCCGCGCCCCACGCCCAGTCGGCGGGCGTCCAGAGCGTGGCCTCGCCGTCGGCCAGTCCGCCGTCGAAGTAGTTGGCGGCCGCGGCGGCCCGCCCGAGCCAGAGCGCGTGGCTGTGTCGAACGCCTTTCGGCGGCCCCGTCGATCCGCTCGTATACATGATCGCCGTCGGTGTCTCGGGCGTCGCGTCGTAGACGTCGATCCCGGGCTCGTGGGCTGCGATCAACTCCTCGAACGAGTGGGCGTCGCCCCGTACCGCGTCGCCGTCGTCGAGTTCGATCACGGCCTCGAGGGCGGGACACTCCTCGCGGATCTCGTCGACGGTCTCGCGGACGCTCGGATCGACGACGACCGCTTTCGCCTCGCTGTCCGCGAGCCGGTACTGTAAGGCGTCGCGTCCGAACAGGACCGTCAGCGGCACGGATACCGCACCGAGTTTCCAGTTCGCGAGGTGCGTGATCGGGTTCCCCGGTTTCTGCGGGATTACGACGCCGACCCGATCGCCCGCCCCGACGCCGAGGTCGGCGAGCGCGGCGGCGAGCCGATCCGACCGGTCGTCGAGGTCCGCAAAGGAGTAGGTCTCGAGGCCGCCCTCGGGGGTCTCGTACCGCAGCGCCGTTTGACTCGTGTCCTCGTGTTTCCGGAGGAAGTCGACGGCGGGGTTGTACTCGTCGGGGAGGTCCCACGAGAACGATTCGCGGGCCCGCTCGTACGACTCGAACTCCGGCATGACCGTCCAGCTCATGGCTCGTGATACCGAGGCCAGCACATAGCCTCTTTCGACACGCGCGAAAATGAGAAGTGATCGACGGGCCGGCGACCACGGGGCCGAATCAGTCTTCTTCGCTTTCCCCGTCCGCCTCGGATTCTTCTTGGTCGTTGCTCGCCTCGGGTTCCTCGTCCGTTTCGGACGCTTCTTCCTCGTCGGCCGTCGTTTCCCCGCCTTCGCCTTCGACTTCGATCTCCGCTTCGACCTCGATCGAGAGTCCGTCGGCCTCGAGTTCGCCCTCGAACTCGCGTTCGTCGCCGACCTCGATCTCGAGTTCGTTCGAATCCACTTCGACTTCGACCTCGACGTCGACGGTGACTTCGGCGTCGTCCATACGCCCGCTTCGCCCGGCTCCCCTAAAGTGGTACCGCGCGTTTTCGAGACACGAGCACGCCCGTCGTCGCCGGCCCGGAAGATATTTTTAGGCAGGCCGAAAAGAGGGCGTATGACCGATCCCGTCCGGGTGACCCTCGAGGACGACGACGAGACGACCTCGGTCCGGGTCTACGACGACGAGGGCGACGTCTCGACCGACGGCGCGACGTTTCGGTTCAGCGTCGACGGCGACTCGAGCGGCGGCGAGGAACCGACGGCGACCGAAGCCGACGGCGAGGAGCCGCGCTACGTCGCGCCGCTGTCGGCCGTCCCGACCGACGGAACGCTTCGCTGTGAGGCCCGCCGGGACCGCCGCGGGACCGAACTGATCCTTCGACGACGCGGCGACGACGTCCTCGCGTGGCGCAACTCCTGTCCACACAGGCCCGAGGTCCGGCTCGATCCCGGCCCCGGCGCGATCGTCAGGGACGACCACCTGGTCTGTCACGAACACGGCGCGCGCTTCGAGCCCGACGACGGCGTCTGTACGGCCGGTCCCTGTCGGGGCGACGCCCTCGAGAGGACCGCCGTTACCGTTCGCGACGGCGACGTCTACCTGACCGACGACCGGTTCGATTCCTGCCGACGGCTCGACGAGCCGCTCGAGTAACGCTCGAAGCCGGCCGAACGCGGTCCGTAACCGAGCAACGAGCCGTGATCGATCACGACCGCCCGAGCGACCGCGGACTCCGGCTGCCGTTCGTCCGGGTACCCGGCGACGGCACCTGACGGCTCTCTCGCCCTCGAGGCGCCTACTCGAGCAGGTCCGGGACGGCGTTGATCGACTCGGCGACCGCCGCCGCGCCCTCGTCCTCGTACTTCCGTCGCCCCTCGTCGCCGGTCAGGCCGCCGGTGAGGACGCCGATCCCGTGGTACGTACGGTTCGGATCGGCGTCGCTCGCGTTGCCCGCCGTCCGAACGTCGTCCAGCGTGTCGCCGACGAACGCGACCGCGTCGGCGTCGAACCGCTCGGCCAGCGTCGTCAGCGCGCGGGGATGGGGTTTCCCCTCCTCCCAGTCGTCCATCGTGAAGCGATGCGCGACCGGCACCGCGTCGTCGAGGCCCACCCGATCGAGGGCGATCTCGGCCTCGGCCGCCGGGCGGCCGGTCAGCACGCCGACGTCCCAGGACGCGAGCAGCCGATCCCGCGTCTCGGGCTCGAGCAACACCGGCTCGTCGTGGATGAACCCGGGCGTCTCCCGCTCGAGGTCGGGCTCGCCGCCCTCGAGCCCGCGGTAGAGTTCGTCGCCGAGATACAGCTGCTGGAAGACGTCCCGCAGCCGCTGGCGATCCCAGCGGTCGGTCACGCGCTGGGTCGCCCGCGCGCCGATCCCCTCGCGAACGACGCTTTCGGCCGCCTCGAGGCCGCCGCCCGCGGCGGCGATCCCGTCGGTGAAGGTCTCGAGCGACTCGTCGTACCCCTCCTCGGTCGCGAGGACGTAGAGCGCGGCGGCGTACGTTAGTTCCCAGTCGTTGTTGAACCCGCCCGCGTCCTTGAACCGCTGGATGTCTGTCTTGCGGATCGTCCGGTCGTAGACCGCCTCGACGGACTCGACGATCGCCCGGCGGTAGGAGTCGGCGACGTCGACGAGTACCCCGTCAATGTCCAGTACGACGGCGTCTGCGTTCATATCCGTCCCGACGGGCCGGCAGGGATAAAGGCGACCGGTTTCAGACCAGCCCGACGCTCCACGCCGCCGCGACGAACAGGGCGACGGCGTAGGCGACGTCCGCCCACAGCCGCGAGAGAAGGTTCGCGAGGTAGATCACGGCGACGATCGGCACCCCAACGAGGACGCTCGGCGATCGTCGCCACTCGGCCCGCGAGCGGTTCCAGAGCGTCCGCGCGTCCCCGGTACTCGGAAAGGCCTGCGTTCCGATCGCGAGGCCGAGCCAGCCAAGCACCACTCCGGCGGCCAGCGTCGATCGCGGGGCGCTCCCGACGGCGTCGAGCCCCGCGACGATCGACGCCAGTCCGACGAACAGGCCGAACGCGACGGCGCTGTTGACGAGAAACGGCGCGACGCTGATGACAAACGACTCCCGATAGCGCTCGGGCTGGCCGTGGCGGACGTACCCAGGCGGGTTCCCGAGTCTGAAGTACGCGACCTCGAGGACGGGCACCCCGACGAGCCGGCAGGCCGTCTCGTGGGCGAGTTCGTGGACGACGACGCCCGGCGCTGCGAGCAGCCGGAGCAGAAGCCGAACCAGTGCCCCGATCCCGAGGAGTACTGTCGCCAGTACCGCGACCGCGACGACCGCCGCGAGGACGTACGTAACCGTCTCCGGGTTCACGACCGCCGAACAGTCCCGTAACCGTATAATTCTTCGCCTCGAGACGGTCGACGAACTGGCCGCCTACTCCCCACGGACTCGAGCGACGTACAGCGTCCCCGTCTCGATCGTTTTCCGTTCGACCGGCACTGCAGACGGGTCGCCGCCCAGCGTCGTAAACAGGAAATCGGCGTCGGTGGTCCGGGCTACCTCGAGGGCCGGGCAATGCAGTTCGGGCGGCAGGTTCCGCGCGTAGATCGCGTCCGCGTCGGCGTAGACGGACGGCTCGGGATTGACGATGTCGTCGCGAACGAACGCCACGCCCGTCGGCACGTCGCGCTCGTGGACATCCGTCGCGGTGACGGCGACCCCGCGGTCGGCCAGCGCTCGCGCTAGATCGGTCCGGCGGCCGATTCCGATCTCGACGACGCGATCGTAGTCCGCGAGGACCTCGAGCAACGCGTCGGGATTCCGGCGAGAGTGGGCCACGGCGGGACGTTTATGCCACCCGCGGCCATAGCCCTTGCTATGCTCGTCGATATCGTGCCGGTCGGCAGCGTCCCCGCCGAGGTCAAGCGGGCGGCCTCCGCCGCGTTGCGATCGGTCTACGACTGCGACGTCTCGATCAACGACTCGCAGTCGGTCCCCAACGGTGCCTACGACTCCGACCGGAACCAGTACTCCGCCGAGACCTTCATCCAACTCGCCGAACGGGTCGGTCGCGGCGAGAAAAACATCGCGATCACCCCCCACGACCTCTTCTACCGGCGGCGCAACTACGTCTTCGGACTCGCCTATCTCGATGGCAGCGGCAGCGTCGTTTCGACCTACCGGCTCCAGACCTCGAGCGACGGCGGCTTCTCGAATCAGAGCGCTGCCGACATCTTCGAGGACCGCGTCCGCAAGGAGATCGTCCACGAGATCGGCCATACCTACGGCCTCGAGCACTGCGACAACAACCGCTGTGTGATGAACTTCTCGCCGACCGTCCGCGAGGTCGACATCAAAGAGGAGAACCTCTGTGGCAGCTGTCAGCGACTGATGGGCTGACTCGACTCGCGCCCCGTTTTCTCGATATCCGGTCTCAGCTCCCCATTCTCACGACAGGACGAACAGGGCCGCACCGACGAGCCCGATGCCGGTAAACGCCATCGCCGTCCAGAACGGGACGGGACCGGGTTCGGGGGCCACGCCGTCGGTCGAGAGCGACTCGGCTGCGACCCCCAGCGTCTGTCCGACACCGCTGACCAACAGTACTCCAGCGATGGTACTGCTCCCGCGTCTGGCGAGCAGTAGCAACGCGACCGACGTGAGGAGACCGCCGGTAACGGCGATCGAGAGCCGATAGAGTCGGACCCTGTCCATAGCCGTTCGACACGCTTTCCGCCAAAATAGTTGGAGTATAAACACTTTGGCCGGCAGCCGGCTCGAGGCCGAACTTCGAATCCCGGTGTCAGGGCGCGTAGTAGTACTCGCCCTCGCTTTTCTGCTGGCGGTCCAGTTGGGACTCGGGTTTGTTGATCCGCGGTCGGGACGTGCGCTCGTCGCGGCGGAACGTGACCTCGAGGTTCGCGAGGAACTCGTTCATGCCGTCGCGCATGGACTGGGGCTGGCCGGCACGGCCCTGGACGGCGGGCTCGCCGTCGAAGACCATCAGTCGGTCGGCGAGCAGGTCCATCATGTAGATGTCGTGGTCGATGACCAGCACGGTGGCGTCTTGCTGTTCGGCGTAGCGCCGGATCGCCTTCGTGGCCTGGACCCGCTGTTCGACGTCGAGGTGGGCCGAGGGTTCGTCGAGCAGGTAGAGGTCGGCCGAATCGGAGAGACAGGCCGCGATGGCGACCCGCTGGCGCTCCCCGCCCGAGAGGTCCGAGAGGTTCTGCTCCATGATCCGCTCTAACTGCAAGGGCTGGGCGATCTCGGTGTTCCAGTACGAGGAGCCGAACTGGTCGGTAATCGACGAGAGGAACGCATCGACCCGCATGTGCTGGTCGATGGTGACGTACTGGGGCTTGTAGGAGATGTCCAGATCGAGGTCGGCGTCGCCTTCGTCGGGCTCGAGGTTCCCTGTTAACAGTTTCGCGAAGGTCGACTTCCCGATCCCGTTGGGACCGACGACGCCCAGGACTTCGTTTTCCCGGATCGTGCCGCCCTCGACCTCGAGGGAGAACTCGCCGTCGCCGTAGCTCTTGGTGAGGTCGGGATACTCGACGAGCGTATCGGCACGGCTCACGCTCCGTGGTGCGTGTTCCTCGAACTCGATCGGGTTCGGTCGGATCCGCATGTTCTCGTTGTCGAGATAGCCCGAGAGGTACTCGTTGATCCCGTTGCGGACGGACTTCGGCGAGGTGATGACCCCGTACGCGCCGGGTTCACCGTAGGCGACGTGGAGCGTGTCGGCCAGCAGGTCCAAGATTGCGAGGTCGTGTTCGATGACCAGCATCGACTTGTCCTCCTCCTCGGCGAGTTCCCGGATCAGCCGCGCCGCGGTAACCCGCTGGCCGATGTCGAGATACGGCGTGATCTCGTCGAGGAAGTAGAAGTCAGTGTCCCGTGCCAGCGTCGCCGCGATGGCGACCCGCTGGAGTTCCCCGCCCGAGAGGTCGTCGATCGACTGGTCCATGACCGGCCCGATCTCGAGGCGCTCGACCAGCGAGTCGAGGGCACCGCGCTCGTCGGTCCGCTCCAGTAGCTCGCGGGTGTTGCCGTCGAAGCTCTCGGGGATCTGGTCGACGTACTGGGGCTTTCGCGAGATCGTCACGTCGCCGTCCCGGACGTCCGCGATGTAGTCCTGCAGTTCGGTCCCCCGGTAGGCTTCCAGCACCTCGTCCCAGCCCGGTTCCTCCTCGTGACGGCCGAGGTTGGGCTCGAGTTCGCCGGCCAGAATGCGGACGGCAGTGGTCTTCCCGATCCCGTTCGGGCCGAGAATGCCGGTGACCTGTCCCTCCTGTGGAGCTGGCAGACCGTACAGCGAGAAAGCGTTCTCGCCGTAGCGATGGACGGGCTCGTCCTGTAGTTCCTGAGGGAGGTTGATGATCTCGATGGCGTCGAACGGACACTTCTCGACACAGATGCCACAGCTCTCGCCCAGACAGATCTCCTCGGAGATGTGGATCTGCTCGGGCTGGCCCTCCGCTGCCTCCTCGCCCCGCAGGGTGATACACTCCTTCCCGGTCCGGTTGGGCGGGCAGTAGTTCTTGCACTCGTAGCCACAGCGATCGGGCTGGCACCGATCGAGGTCTACGACGGCGATGCTGTCGTCGGCCATGTTAGCCCGTGACCTCCGCCGTCAGCAGGATTCCCCACGTCACGAACCACAGCGAGAAGGTCATGAACGCGACGAAGAGGTAGTGTTTCGCCCCGAACTCGTCGTCGCCGTAGATCCCCGCGGCGTTGATGACGACGTACTGTAGCAAAATTGCGCCGAGGACGAACGCGAGCGCCTGCGTGTTCTGGGCGGCCTCGGCGGTCGTTCCGACCCAGGTAGTAGACGCAAGCGCCGCGCCGACGCCCAGCAACGCCGACATCGCGGTGACGCTGACCGAGCGAATGTGTTCGCGTCGGTCGCTGATCGATTCGGTCGACATGGATCGAACTCTGTTGTCAGCGGTGAAAAGGGGTTCGCATTGGCGAATAGCTCACTCGATTCAATTACCGTCAGTCAGTTCGAAAGTAGCATTGCTTGAATCACTAAATTCGATCTCTATATTGACAGACGCGCCACTCATTTTCACAGTTTTAAACTTTTTATTTTTATTCTTCAATTTCCCAAACCGATCAAACTTAAATACTATCTCGTCACCTTCTTCTTCGCCCTCTGCTGGAGCAGGCAACGTTACCGAATCGTCGTTATCAAATCCAGTCAGTGGCTCGTTCTCACCAATATAGAGTTGGCTTGAGATGAGTTGTCTCGGGCTCTCGTTAACGTTATCCGATTCACTAATAACGAATATTTCTTTTTCGGCAACCCGATCCGCATCCGTGCTAGTGTCATTGATACGAATCGCTTCCATTACTGCGTCAATACTCCCTCTATTCGCAAGGCCAAACTCAAATTTTCCGGACCCACCGCTAGCTGCCACTGTCGGTGTAATATCGACCTGACTCGACTGCGGAATTTCGAAATTACGTTGAAGAGTTATCTTTCCAGCGTCGAAAGTGGCTTCAATTGCAACAGTGATTTCCGTCGTATCTGCGTTCATACTAACTATTCTACTCTCACCAGCGGAAAGGGTGAAATCAGCTTCGCTCACAGAAGTCCCGTCATCATCGACATCGAACTCCGCACTGTCTTCGTTCGGTGCTGTCAAGGTAATTCGCATATCTGTTTCAAATCTATTTTCGAATACTGGTGTTTCGTCAGCGGTCTTTCCATTGATAGTGAGGAGCGCAGTACCATCATCGACTGCAGTAACTGTGGTCCCGCGATCTGCTTGTAGACTTGAAAAACCGAATGTTTGTTCTCCTAATAGGAGTAAACCAGCAGCTATCGATCCAAATGCAGTACGTCGCGTCATTGTTTTCTTGTCAACCATCGCTATGGCGGGCGCTTCATCTCCCCGAGTCGCATTCGTC
The DNA here is from genome assembly GCF_031165565.1 of Natrinema thermotolerans. NCBI lineage: Archaea > Methanobacteriati > Methanobacteriota > Halobacteria > Halobacteriales > Natrialbaceae > Natrinema > Natrinema thermotolerans. The sequence continues at coordinate 2,285,743 of NZ_CP101873.1, forward strand.
GGTTCTGTATCACGTGAACGACTGCTGACACGGTAAACAGTGTAACAATTAACGTTGCCCAGCCGAGTTTGGGAACTGTTTCAGTCGGTATCACCTCGAGCCACAGTCCGGCTATCACGACCGCGCCGACCGCCGATAGCCCCAGATAGTAGACTCCCCACGGGACCGAATCGCCGGGGACGATATCCAGATAGACGTCCAACTCGTCGGCCTCGTCCGTGAGTTCGATCGTCCGATCGTCGAACTCGATGACGTCGGCCCGCTCGAGCGTCGGCAGGTGGGTCTGTTGTAATGAGGTGTAGACCCGCTTTCGCTCGGCGGAGGTGATCTCCTCGACCTCTTTGTCGAGTTCCCAGGCGGCAACGTGTTCGGCGAGATCCCCGAGCGTGACCGGTTCGTCCTCACGCTTGCAGTAGTGGATAGCATACCGGCGACGCTGGTTGCTCAACAGGTCGAAAATTTCGCCTTCCCGCGACTGGTCGTCCTGACCTGTCTCTCCCGCTGTCGCCGGTTTGCTCTCGCTGGTTGTCGCCATCCCCCTGTACAGTACGAATATCGGTGTCGTTGATACATAACGCTTGTTGCCAACTGTGTCCCATTTGGACACTGCTCACAACGACCTGCGGCCAATTCCGGGAAGGGGCTAACTCGCCTCCGGAACCACACTCTGGTCGTTCGAAGTGAGAAGCAGGACCCCAGCGAGATAGTCACTCACATTGAACGGGAATCTCCCGCTCGAGTTCGACGGTGATCGTACCGTCGCTGGTCTCGAGGTCCATCGAGAGATCCGTGCTGCTTCTTTCCTGATAGAATCCGAAGAACCACGTTGCATCACACCAAAGCGTTCCCTCGACGATATATTCATCATTGACCCTCGTAATCTCGTCCTCCTGATGGGATGGATAGTCAGTGGTTTCAGTCGATATATTAACTTCCCCATCCGTAATCTCGAGTTCCGAGGAGGGTGTTTGATCGGTGATTCTGACAAGTTCGACATCAGTATATTCATAGACGCACCCCTCCTGCAAGTCACATTGGATATTCCCGTTTTCTTCGACCAGACTGATCGGTTCTTTTTCGATCCCGACAAGCGCGTTTTCATCGGATGCGGTTTCGACATTCACTCCTCGATCGGCACTCATCAAGTCGAACGCACCGTTCGGTGCGGCGAGTATGAGCCCGCCGATGAGTATCAATCCAAGACTGAGGGCCCTGAGTGATCGCATGGTGTGTCTTGATTTGGAGCCGGGTTCGGTTGCTTCTGTTCGCTTTCGTCGACAGTGGCCTGCGACATCGAGATCAAACCATATAGGGGTGGTAGACTCGGTTTCAGCCGAAGACGGGGGAGACAGCCACAGCGCTCCCGTCAGCCGATAACGATGTGGTCGGCGTCGACATCAACGCCGGTTTCACCCGTCATACCGCCCGTCACGTCGTTGTCAGATGTCCCGGTTCCGACGTCGGGCCCTGCGCCTTCGTCGGCGTCTCCCTCGAGACTCGGATCGACTTCGTCGGGCCTGTCGCCTGTCTTGCTACCATTACCGGTACCAACGTCGGTCAAGTTGCCGCCACCGGGCATGATTGTAATACTAGGCGTGCTGGGGTCGACATTTGCACGTTCAACTTCAACGTGGACGATCAAATCGTTGAAATTCGGATCGCCAGTTCCGCTCCCCTGGGCCTGGTTCCAGAGTGAATCGATATCGCCATCATCAACGGGTTCTTGGGTCATTTCGAATAGGAAGACGAATTCGTTTTCGTCTAGATCTAGCGTTTGGTTCTCGTTATCCCACAGGCCTTCCTTTTCGAGGACCTCGTCCGCACTGAATTGGATATTATTCGCCGGCTGAAGCACCGGGACTGTGTTATTCTCAGCGCTTCGGACACGGACGTTCTGTAGACTTTTACCGGTTGTGGCATCAACCGGAATCCAAGTTTCCTCGACCTTATCACACCACGTGTGTTCGAATTCAATTTCCCTTTCAAATAATAATCCTATAGTGTAATCTGGGTGTGTGTCTTCTTCACTGTAGTCATTACATGCATTCTGTGGTATCGGATTTGATGAAGTTGCAGCGAGCGTCAACGTCGATTCCTCTTCGATATTAATCGATGTAGCCCACGGATTCTGGTCTGGAACCTTGTCCGTATCTCCCTTTTCTTGCCAGCTATCGTACGTATTAATATTATCTCCGCCATACTTATTACTAAATTCGTATTTTTTGTTCGAGACACCGTTTCGCTCTGTCACTACCGATAGGTTTACCGGTGCCAGTTCGTGCTGATCCGGCTCACCCGTCGTTCCCGGTCCACCGGCCGGTGCACCCGACATCTGTGACGCCAATACCGTTACGTTAGCCGTTGCATCTTCTACACCACCCAGTCCAACCCGTCCGGATTCGATACCACTCTCAACGACGAACGAGACCGTTGTAGAGTCGTCTTCTGTACTAATCGTGGCATTGTATTCACCAGCGATAAGGTTGCTTCCGTTCAATTCTAACTCAACGGTATCACCCTCGCCAAACGCCCGCTCAACATTGCTTGCATTGATTTCGACATCATCGTAGAACCCTTCCTCGAGTTCGGCTGGCATCTCGTCGAGATATTCGAGATCGAGATCCACAGTCTGCGAGCCGGACTCGACACCGGTGTTTGTCAGATCGGCCGTGATAGTGACGTTCTCATCGACCGTGACGTTCTCGTTCGACAGCACGAAGTTCGTCCCCGGCTTGCCGACGTAGAACGATCCGGGCTCGCTCAAGCCTTCCTCGCCGGCCGTGACGTTGTACTCGTAGACCGTCCCGGCCTCGAGATCGTGTTCGTCGGGATCGACGGTAAACGAGACCGTCTCTTGCTCGCCGCTTTCGAGTGTCGTTGGTTCGGGCATAGTGATTCCGGCGTCCGGAACCGTCAACGTGACATCTCGTGACTGCTCGTCGGCGTACGTGTTCTCGACGACGGCTTCGACGGTGAACGGTCCCTCGTCGGTGACGATCTGATCGTCCCCGACGCCGTTGTCCTTGACGACCGTGAACGCGTCTTCGACCTCTCCGGTGGCCCCTCCGATGATGGTCCCTGTTGCAGTGTCGTCTCCGGTCCGAACTTCGAACTCGTTTGGCTCGTAGGGCAGTGCGGATTTGTTGACCGTCCAGGTGACTGTCCCGGTTGCCCCGTAGTCGAGGGTCAACTCCTCGCTTGCAGTGACATCATACTCATCGAAGTCGATGGTCACGGTGCGGTCGCCCTCCTCGATACCGATGTTCGTGATCTCGGCGCTAATAGTCGCGTTGTCGCCATCAGCGGGCGTTGTTTCGATGTCGTTGACGGTAAAGTTCGATCCTGGTTCGCCGAGGTAGAACTCTCCCGGGTCCTCGAGCGTGTCGTCGATCTCACCGGACTTATCGAGTGTTTGGATCGTATACTCGTATGTCTCACCGGGCGAGAGGTGATCTTCGTAGTCCTTCGAATTGATCTTAACTGATACGTCTTCGACTGACCGATCGTTGCCTGGCCCACCGTTCTTTTTCTTGCTGGGAACAGCCTCACTTCCTTTTTCCGAGACGACTCTGCCACCATCGACCGCAACACGCATAGTCGGTGAGGAGACCGTTTCGCTTCCGGTGTTATTCAGCGTTGCTTGGAACTCGAGTTTGTCCCCGAATTCGACCAGTTGCGTGTTTCCGTTCGTGCCCTTCACTCCGTTGTCGGACTCGATCAGCAGCGATGCGCTATCGACCGGCGTCCTGACGTTCTCGATTTGGACGACGACGGCTTCGGTGGCCGGCTTGTGGGTTACGGACACCTCGCTGTACTCGTCCGCGCCGACTGCGTCCTCGAGATACGTCGCCCAGCCCTCGTGGTACGTACTGTTTTCGATGCTGAACTCGATCGAGGTCGCGTCGCTACAGGCTCTGGCGCGACTGTTGATCGTCTCGGTTAGCTCCGTCGACCGGCTGTGGTTCGCTCTCGCAACCGTGCCGCTCGATCCGAAGTCGTCCTCCTCGAGTTCCATGATCTGGAGCTGCAACGAATCATTGTCGTATCCGATATTGGGCTCCGAGACAGTGCTGACGCCGCGATCGGTTTTCTCCCAGATACCGCCACCCTGATGGGCGATCGTTCGATCGTCGAGTTCGAACTCGAGTGCGCGGAGTTCTCCCTCGACGGGGGCACACGTACGACTCCCGCTCGACGCGTTATACCACCTGACGGAGATATTCCCGTCATCGGTGATCGTCGGTTCGTTCCCCTGCATCTCATCGATCGGCAGTGGCTGGTCCGATCCCGTCGTCGCGACGGTCGTTAGCCTGTGATCGATTTCCATTGCGAACTGCTGGGTCCGTTCACTGTTCGCTTCCGATTTGATTGCATCGAGCATCGCCGAACCGGCGACGAAGACGAGCATCGCACCCATTATTACGAGTGCGAACAACAGGACGATTCCAACGAGCGGACTCGCGCCACGGTCCTCCGAGTCCTCCCGCTGGGAACCATCCCGATTTCTTTCTCCCACCATTACTGAATCTCTTACTCAGTTACTACTTCCCTACTATAAAAATACGCATCGTCGTTGAAATATCGTAACCCAAGGGAGAGTTACAAGTACATCTTGAGTGCTGTCGAGCGGCACCAACCGATCGTTGAAATCCGAAGTAAACGGGACTGGGCGTTCTCTCAGTAATCTCGAGCGAAGTGGGTCCTGCTTGGCGGAGATGTGCAGTCTCGATATCGGTGACGAGCCACGTCACATTCGGGGCTGATTGTGATGTTTCAGGCGGCACTTGTAGGCCTCGAGTGGCTGCGAATTGCGTTCAGGGGTCAGTTGAACGACCGCATGGTGGTCTTGCGTCCGTTCTGGATACCTAATACAAAGTGGGTTCGGTTCGTGAGTTCGAGTAGGAACTGCCTTCTGGCACCCCTCACAGGGCGGTGCTGAGGAGCGGAACGGAGATCATAACCATGAGAATGAATCGACGCAATGTGTTAGTCGGATTGGGGACAATTGTCGCTGGCGGTGGCGCTGCACTTGGAACGGGCGCGTTTAGCAGCGTGGAAGCCGAACGAACGGTTACCGTTGAGACTGCCGGTGACGCAAATGCGTTCCTCGGCCTCGATGCAGACAATGCGTACGATGTCGGCGGTGATACGGTCCAGCTCAACCTTGGATCCGGTGAAAACGATGCCGGCGGCGACGGTCTCAATATCAACGCCGTAACAAAATGGCAACCGATGCTTGCCATCCAAAACAACGGGACGCAAAACGTAACAGGACTATCGTTCGGGTACGAGATTGGTGGTGACTTTAGCCGTGTTGCGCTCAATAGTGTAAGTCCCGATACCGATACTGATGAAATCGGAATAGAGTTTCAGCACCGCAGTGATTATACCTTCGGTGATAGCGATGGATTCGAACACGGGAGTTCCACTACATCAAATACTAACGAACCGAGTGGCGGCAACTCACTGACATCTACTGATATTGCTGCTTATGACCTACTCATCGACACCCGTGGAAGCAACGTCGATTCGAGTACGTCACTCGACGTGACCGTGACGATCACCGCGTCGACCCAATCGTAATGAAAAGACGAAACGTCGTAATCGGTCTTGGGACGATCGTTGCGGGTGGTGGTACCGCGCTCGGAACGGGCGCGTTCAGTAGCGTGGAAGCCGAACGGACGGTTACCGTCGAAACAGCCGGCGACGCGAACGCATTTCTCGCACTCACTCCCGCGAGTGGTGCGAGCGATTACGTTGACGACACAGGAGACACCATCGTAATCGATATCAGCGGTAACTCGGAAGGCGCAACTGGTGTCAACCAGAACGCCCTCACATCGTTTGACGCACTCGTCACGGTCACGAATCAGGGAACGAATGACGTCAATAGTGTCACGCTCACGATCCAGGGGGACAACGGCGAGGGAGAACTCCTGACGCCGAACCCGACGGGTTTCGGTGATGGTGATTTCCCCGATAACGGTGATACGTCCGTGTTAGCGCCCGGTGAGACGGTCTCGTTCGGCCTCGAGATCGAACTTCGCGCGGATCAAATCAACGACACCGTGGCTGCATACGATAACGGCGATATCGACAGCGCTAATTTCGAGCCGACGGTTCTGATCGAAGCGACGACGGCGTGACGAACTCGGGGATCGAACGCGATCCTTGTATTCATGGGGCCGTTCATCGCAGTTCTCTCGGCGGTGACGAGAGATACGTTCCGCCGCCTTGGGGCGGGTATTTGTCACACGACCTCACACGATATTCGGGTTCAATGACGGCCTGAAGGTGGTATCGCCGACTATTCGACCGTTCTGCTCGATCAATACAAAGTGGGTACAGTAATGAGAGGTAGGTAGAAGGTCGGTCGGTACTCCGTGCCTTCGGATACCGGCAGCGACCGTACGGTGATCATACAATGTCAATGAACAGACGAAATGTGTTGCTCGGACTCGGAACGATCGTCGCCGGCGGTGGCGCTGCGCTCGGCTCGGGCGCGTTCAGTCAGGCAGAAGCACAGCGGTCGGTTAGCGTTTCCCTCGAGGGTGACTCGAGCGGGTTACTCCGGCCCTCTGTTAACGCAAGTGAGTATGAAGGGGTCGAAAGCGGAACCGAGACGAGAAACAGTGGTCCCGAGATGAATCAGGTCAAATTCGTCGGTATCAACGACGAATCCGTATTCGCTTTCGATGATGTTCTGCAGGTTTCCCTCCAGAGCGAAACTGACGCGAAAGTGAGTGGGACGTTCGATATTAGTATCTCTACTGATGCTGGCAGTGTTGCAGTCTATAAGGGTAGTTTCCCCGATAACGCATCTCGTGATGACACTGGGAGTAATGTTACGGACGTTAACCTCGGAGCCATTTCTGTCAGTGACAACGATGATTCCACTGACAGCGTCGCCGCCGGTATTGCTATCAACACGAATCCGGCCGAAGAAGACGGCAACCGATTCGACGCCACACTGGACGATGGAAGTACTGCGGATATAACTATCACAGCTCAGCAGCAGAACTCCTGATCGGACTCCCGAATGGAGGCTCCGAAACCCGACACCGTGCCGGTATTGGAGCATCGGATGATTCGGACGGGTTGTTCGCTCCACGTATACACTCATAACGGACCGCAATGCTATCGTCACGAACGCTGCTCGTCATGGCCGCCGTCTGCTTTCTGTTTACGCTCGCGATTCCGACAGCAGCACTGACGGTGGGAGAGGACGAGACATCGGACGACGTCGTCCTCGAGCCGACGAGCAGCTACGCGGAACTCGACGGGTCGAACGAACTGGTCCTCGACTTCGACGGGTTCAACGGAAACACGGCGTTCGTGACTCGAGATGTCTTCACGATTTCGGTCGGCGAGGATGCCGACAATATCGAGGCGGTCTGGATCGATCACGACGTCGAGGGCGTCGCCTTCTACGCGGATGGGAGCGAGATCGCTCCGGAATCGCGACTTGAACTGTCCCCGGGCGACTCTCAGACGATAGACGTTACCGTCGACACCCACGTCGCCAAATCGACGACCGAGACGTTCACGGTCGTAGTCGAGTATGAGGACGAAGAGGACGACCAAGAGTCCGACATCGACGGCTCGAGTCTGTCCGTCTCGCCGACGACCGTCGAGGCGGGCGAGACAGTGACCGTCAACGCGACCTACCGAAACGACGGTGACGGGTGGGGAGTGGAAACGGCCCGGCTGACGGTCGACGGGACCGTCGTCGACCAGCGGACGGTCGCCCTCTCGTCGGGCGAGAAACAAACGGTCAGCTTCGAGCGGCGCATGGAGTGGCCCGGCACCTACGAGATAGGGATCGAGGGGGTCGGGTACCAGTCCGTGACCGTCGCGGGCCCGCAGGTCGAGGTCTCGAGCGCCACTATCGACGACGCCACGATCACCGCCGGCGAGACCGCCGACGTCCGGGCGACGGTTCGAAACCCGTCCGACAGGCGGATCGAGCGCACGCTCGAGCTATCGGTCGACGGGATCGTCGTCGATACCCGAACCGTTTCGATCCCGGCCAACGGCGAGCGGGCGGTCACGTTTCAGCGATCGTTCGACGAGCCGGGAACCTACGCGATTGAAGTCAGCGGCGTCGACGCGGGGACGGTAACCGTCGAGGAGCGGGCCGGGTTCGACATCCGGAACCGCGAACTGTCGCCGATGACGACGGCGGCGCTCGCGCCGCCGGCGACGGCCGGATTGCTGTTCCTGGCGATCGCCGCGAACCGGCGCTGGTCGTTCGTCCGGTAGGTCGCGAACTCGAGCTGCCGCGAGCGCGACTCGACGACTCTCGCGAGTTTTATACTTCACCGGACATATACTTGGATCGAGGCGTCTGCTACCGATGACAGTCACTCACCGATGACAAACTCGACGCTCGTCACGCGGGGGCTCGGAGCCCTCCTCGCGCTGGTCGTAATCTTGCTGGTGGTCGGCCAGCTGCTGGGCCAGCCGATTCTGCTCGGCTACGTCGCGACCGGCAGTATGGAGCCGGAAATCGACGCCGGCGACGGCTTCGTCGCCGTGCCCAGCGTCGTGACTGGCCCGGTCGAGGAGGGGGACGTGGTCGTCTTCCAGGCGCGGGATCTCAACGGCGGCGGGCTGACGACCCACCGCGTCGTCGACGAGACCGAAGAGGGGTACGTCACGAAAGGGGACGCCAACCCCTTTACCGATCAGGACGGCGGCGAACCCCACGTCACGGAGGGACAGATCGTCGCCGAAGCCTGGCAAGTCAACGGGAAGGTCGTGACGATCCCGCATCTGGGTACCGCGATCATGGGATTCCAGAGCGCCGTCCAGAGCGGCGTCGAGACGGTCACGTCGGTGTTCGGCGTGACGACCGGCTCCTCGAACGGGCTCGGTGCCTTGCTGGTCGGGGTCGGGGTCGCGATGCTCGGGTTCGGGACCCTCCTCGAGCGACTCGGCCCGGGCCGCCGCGAGACGAGCAGGTCCCGCTCGCGGGAGAACGTGATCGCGTTCTGGACGGCGCTCGGACTCGTCTTGCTCGTGTTCGTGACCTTCGCGACCGCGGCGATGGTCGTCCCGTCGGGCACCACCGAGTACGGCCTCATCAGTTCCGAGTCGCCCACCGACGATCCACAGATCGTCGCGCCCGGCGAAACGACGGCACTGACCCGGACGGTCGACAACGCCGGCTACCTGCCGATCGTGGTCGCCCACGAGCCCGAGAGCGGCGGGATCGGCGTCGAGCCGCGGTCGCAGACGATCGGGATTCGCGACAGCGGGGAGGCGAGGGTGACGCTGACGGCTCCCGAGCAGACGGGCGAGTACACGCGTCATCTCGGCGAGTACCGGTATCTCGCCGTGTTGCCACCGTCGGTACTGCTCTGGCTCCACGGCGTCCACCCGCTCGCCGCCATCGGGGCGGTCAACGCCGTCATCGTCGGGATCGCGGTCGCGATCGTTCTCCTGCTGTTCGGCAGCGGCGACATCCGGGTCCGGTCCGCGGGGAGTCACGTCCCGCTGTCGACTCGCCTCAAGCGCCGCGCCCGGCGCTGGTTCCGTGATCGGAAATAACATTTCGTTGTCGCAAATAACACGGAAAAGCCACTACCCTTATAGTGGTCTGTTTCTTTCACTTAGACATGTATTGTCCCGAATCCCAACTAGTTCGACCCCGACCGGCTCGTCCGGAGCCGAGGGGTGAGGGGTCGGGACACCGGGGGGACAGGGATGAGCGATAACCCGCGTCTCGAGCTGCTGTTGGCCAAGCGCGGTCGGACCATCGTGATCGCACTGATCGCGATCGGCGTGCTGTCGATCGCCGCGACGGGGTGGGCGGTCGCCAACCCGGAAACGACGACCGCTCCGCAGTACACCGAGGAACGCGTGACGACCGAGGGAAGTACCAGTGCCGTCGTCACCGAAAGCGGAACGCTCTGGCCGGAGGGCCAGCGGCTCTCGGACAGTTCCGTCTACCTGCTGAACGCGACGCCGGAGCTGACGGTCGAGGCCGAAACGCGGTTGCGAAACGAGACCGGCGGGACGCCCGTCGAGGACGGGGACGTGACCCACGAGGTCTCGATGCGTTTCCGGGCGACCCGCGACGGTTCGCCCTTCTGGAACGACACCGCGACGGTACTGCGCGAGTCGCCGTCGGTCGAGAACGGCGTCGCCACGTCGAACGCGACGATCGACGTCGAATCCTACCGCCGCCAACAGCGCCAACTCGAGCGCGAACTCGGCGGGATCGGGACGGTCGAACTGGCCGTGGTGCTTCACACCGAGTACGACACCGGCACCCATCAGGGGACGCTCACGACCACCGCGCCGATGGAGATCACCGACGAGGCCTACTGGCTCGAGGGCGAGTTGTCGGAGTCGACGCCACACCGCTACCGCAGCGGGACCGACCGGACGACCACGTCCAGAAGTCCGGCGCTGATCGGCGGCCTGTCGCTGCTGGGGACGCTGTCGCTCGCCGGCGCGGCACTGGTCGTGCGCCGCTCGCCGGGCGACATCGAGGCCGCTCGCCGGGCGCTCCACGAACAGCGATACGCCGAGTGGATCTCGCGGGGATCGATCCCGATGTGGATCGGCGACTACCACGTCTCGCTCGATACGCTCGAGGACGTCGTCGACGTCGCGATCGACACCAACGAGCGCGTCGTCCACGACACCCAGCGCGGGCTGTTCGCGGTCGTCAACGACGGCGTCGTCTACTACTACAGCGACCGCGGGCTCTGGGAGGAAACCGCGTGGCCGGAGATGGATCTCGACGAGGGGACGGCCGTCGTCGACGGTGACGGTGAACTCCCCACCACGGACGTCTCGGAACTCGACACGAGCAACGAGTTCGCCGCACCCGACGACCCGGACGGGTTCGAGGACGACGAAGAGGTCTGGGAACAGCTCTGAGGATCCCACGGTTTCGCCGTGACTTCGTCGCCGCGATCGCCTCGCCGTCGCGTCGGGCCGATCGTCGGGTACTCACGGACCGAACTGGTCGGTTTTGCTACCTGTTCTGTATCAGAACCGAATCCCTACTTATTGATCATAAACGAAATCCATATATGACCGTTCTGCAAAATTTTCGTTCGTATGGAGACGCCACTCATTGTCACGGACTTTCTCGACCAGGCCCGTTCCCACTACGGGGACGAGGAGGCAATCGTCGGGACCGACGGCGAACGGTTCACCTACGCCGAGTTCGGCGAGCGGGTCGACCGCTTTGCGGCGGCGTTGCAGGACCGGGGGATCGAGAAGGGTGATCGCGTGGCCGTGCTGGACCCGAACACCCACTACCACCTCGAGGCGGCCCACGGAGCGATGGGGATCGGGGCCGTGCATACGCCGCTGAACTACCGACTCGAGCCCGACGACTACGAGTACATCCTCTCAGACGCGGGGGTCGACGCCATCTACGCCGACTACGAGTACGCCGAGAAGATCGAGGCGATCCGCGACGACGTGCCGACCGAGACGTTCATTACGAACGACGCTGCTGCCGTCGAGGGCGACTGGGAGAGCTTCGACGCCGTCCTCGAGGATACGGCTCCGGAGTATGACCGCCCCGAGATGGCCGAAGACGAGGTCATTACGATCAACTACACCTCAGGGACGACGGGGGATCCGAAGGGGGTCTGTCGCACCCATCGGACGGAGACGATCCACGCCTACCTGATGTCGATCTATCACGAGATCACCGACGACGACACCTACCTGTGGACGCTGCCGATGTTCCACGTCAACGGGTGGGGCCACATTTACGCGGTGACCGGGATGGGCGCGACCCACGTCTGTACGCGCGGGGTCAACGCCGACGACGTCGTGTCGTCGATCCGTGATGAGGACGTCTCCCTGCTCTGTGCGGCCCCGGCGGTACTCAATCAGTTGATCGATTACTACGAGACCGAGGGCGAACCCGAGATGACGGGGGCGAATCCGGTCCGGGTCACGACCGCGGGCTCGGCACCGCCGGAAGCGACGATCCGTGCCGTCGAGGACCGCTTCGGCTGGTATCTCAAGCACCTCTACGGAGCGACCGAGACAGGGCCGCTGATCACCATCTCCGACGCGAAGCGGCTGATCGACGATGGGAACCGCTTCGAGATCAAGAAACGGCAGGGGATGGGCGTCCTCGGGACCGACGTCCGCGTCGTCGACGAAGACGGCAACGACGTCCCCCGCGACGATCAGACGCTGGGTGAGGTCGTCGTTCGGGGCAACCAGATCATGGACCGCTACTGGAACAAGCCCGAGGCGACAGAGGAAGCCTTCACCGATCGCGTCGAGGGCTACTACCACACCGGTGACCTCGCCACGATCGACGAGAACGGCATGATCGCACTCCGCGATCGGAAGAAAGACATCATCATCTCCGGCGGGGAGAACATCTCGAGCATCGAGCTCGAGGACACGCTGTTCGATCACGAGGCGGTCGCAGATGCGGCCGTCATTCCGGCGCCGAGCGACGAGTGGGGCGAGACGCCGAAGGCCTTCGTCGTGCCGTCGAACGGCGATCCGACCGATCCGCCCGTGTCGGCTGAAGAACTGACCGCGTTCACCCGCGAGCAACTCGCGGGCTACAAGGTCGTTCGTCGGGTCGAGTACGTCAAGGAACTCCCCAAGACTGCGACCGGCAAGACCCAGAAGTACGAACTCCGCCAGCAGGAGTGGGCCGACGAGGACCGAATGATCGGCGAGGGGTAACGTCTCGTCCCGTTGATTCCCGTCTTTTTTGACGCGTTTCGATCGATCGGTGCCGTCACGCATATCATCCGCTGTAGCGACTCACGGGGCACTTTACTCGGCGATATATATAGAATCCTATCGCGGTTCGATCCAGGGTAAGGCTCAACTTTTATACTGCTGGGGCCTTTCGAATCGTAATATGGCAGAGACCGACGGGGAGGAAATCGAAGACTTGCCACCGAGCGCGAAACTCGTCTTCAAGGTTCTCGAGTACGACGGGCCGCTGACGCAGAAACAGATCGTCGAGGAATCGATGCTCTCGGCCCGGACGGTACGGTACGCGCTCGAGCGCCTCGAGGAGATCGGGATCGTCGACGAGGACATCTACTTCGCTGACGCCCGTCAGAGCCTCTATCGGCTCGAGGAACCGGTCGCCGCCGACGGTAACGGCGTCGAGGAGTCCCCGAAAAAGGACGCCTGCTGCGCGGAGTAATCGGTCAAACGGCAGTCTTATTTTCCAGCCGTGACCGTCCCCGATATGGACAAAGAGCGGCTCCCACGCTGGGGCTGGCTGTTGATCGGCCTGTTTCTCGCGGCGCTGGTCGCCAACCTACTCAATCTCGTCGTGTTAGTGCCGACCGTCTTCCCCGAGGCGTACCGATCGATCACGGTCATCACGACCATGTCGCCGGTGTTGATCTACGTCGGCGTCTGGTACGACGAGGATCGGCAAGGCTACTGGCGACACTCGCGGGCGCGGATCGTCGGCGATGTCCTCTACGTCGTCACGGGGGCCGCGATCGGGTCGGCGATCGTCCTCGTGGCGCTGGTCGATCGGGGGCTGCCGCCGTTCCTGCTCGACGTCCTCGCGATGGGTGCCGGTTTCCTGCTCTCGTGGGGGCTGTTCTGGTGGCGGAATCCGGATCTGTACAGCACCGACGACGAGCGCTGAACCACAGCGGACTGTGTCCCCGCCGAGCGCGATCAGCCGGCCGAGCGGTCGTCACCGCGACCGGCGAGTCCCGGCGTCGGCGGCGTCGCCCGCTTGTGATCGGTAGCGACGTACAGCGACGCGATGTCGGCCGCGGTCTCGCGGTCGATCCGCAACCCTTTCATTGCCTCCTCGAGCGGACGACCCTCGTCGACCAGCCGGACGAGCAGGGGATCGATGACGTCGTAGCCTGCTCCGAGTTCGCCGGCGTCGGTCTGGGTGGCCCAAAAGCCCGCCGTCGGCTCCTTGCTGACGATCCGGCGGGGAAGGCCGAGGTGTTTCGCGAGCGCGCGAACCTCCGTCTTGTAGCAGTCGCCGAGCGGATAGCTGTCGGCGGCGCCGTCGCCGTATTTGGTGAAATAGCCCAGCAGCCGCTCCGAGCGGTTCGCGGTCCCGATCACGAGCCGCGACTGACAGTTCGCGGCGTAGTAGGCGGTGACCATCCGTAGCCGCGCGACGGCGTTGCCAATATCGTGGGGCCGATCGTCGTCCCCCTCGTCGGCGGTCCCGAGTCCGCCCGCGACCGTTTCCTCGAAGGCCTCGAGCAGCGGCCGTAACTGGATCTCCTCGAACTCGATGCCCATCCCCTCCGCGAGGGTACGGGCATCACTGACGTGTGTCGCCTCGGTCTTGTGACAGGGCAGTCCCAGTCCGAGAACGTTCTCGGCCCCGACGGCTTCGACCGCTAGTGCCGTCGTTACCGTCGAATCGATCCCGCCGCTCATCGCCACGACGACGCCGCTTGCATCCGCCTCGTCGACTCTCGTCTCGATGTCCGCGACGATCCGCTCGTGCATCGCCTCGAGCGACCGGTGATCCGTCAGAAACGGCCCGTTCGATCGCTCGATTCCCGAATAGACGAACGTCGTCCTATCTGCACTCATCCGTTGGAATCACTCCGTTGTTCACACCGAATGCAGACGATTGTCTTCTATATGAATCTAATCCTTAAACACTCAGTTACAATATCCGTGTCGACGATGCACATGGTCTGGTATCTGGGGAATCAGCTGATCATATATCCACTTTCCCCACGCAGACGTCTCCGTTTCGTCCGATCGTAGTCTCCCACTCGACCGGACCGATGGTCACCGGTCGGGAGGGTCGTCGCTTCCTACGAGGAGAGATATCGACCGACGGCGTAGACGACACAGGAACTGATCGCCGCCGCGGTACCGACGACGATCACGGGGACCGAGATGCCGGTCTGTCCGTAGGGGTTTCGCGGCGCGGATTCGACGACCGCGCTGACGGTCTCGGCGCCGGCGTGGCCGAGCAGGAAGAACCCAACCGTGATCAGGATCGCGAAGCCGCCAGTTGCCAGTCCGAACATCGAGGCCACGTCCTCGACGTTTAGCAGCGCATGTACCTGCGACTCCGAGAGTGAGGGTTCGTACCGCCGACGTGCGATCGCTACCGCGACGAGACAGGCTGCAGTCCCCAATTCGATGCCGCCGGCGTAGACACCGACCCAGAGGACCAGCGGCGACGACCATAACGGGTCGCCGCCCGGAAACGTCGCTTGTACCGACGACGGATAGGTGGCGACGATCGGAACGACGAGTGCGATCGCAAACAGCAGGCCGCTCTGATAGACGAGCTTTTGCGGAATTCGGCGCTTGATAAGCGCGTATCGCTCGACTCTGAGTCGTTCGTACGTTGATTCACCGAGGAGTGCGTCCGCGATCGGATCGTTCGGATCAGGCGAAGTCATCGGTTGTGGCGGGCGTTTCGGGCTCGGGGTATGCGATCGGACACAGAACACCCCAAAATACGCTGCGGTTTCACTCCCCACGTCGAATTTCTTGACATACACGCTACGATGGGTGTTATTTTCGTTAGGCTCAAGCGGTATGCATTGTCCCTTCATAGCAATCACCATGGCCGCAACAGTTGGCCCAGAATCCATTTGGCTGTGGATCGGCACGATCGGAATGACCCTCGGAACCCTGTACTTTGTCGGGCGCGGACGTGGCGTTCGCGACCGGAAGATGCAGGAGTTCTACATCATTACGACCTTCATTACGACCATCGCCGCTGCGATGTACTTCGCGATGGCGACCGGCTTCGGCGTCACCGAAGTCGTAGTCGGCGACGAGGCGCTCACGATCTACTGGGCGCGCTACGCCGACTGGCTGTTCACGACGCCGTTGCTGCTGCTCGACCTCGGACTGCTGGCAGGGGCGAACCGAAACACGATCGCGACGCTGATCGGACTCGACGTGTTCATGATCGGGACCGGCATGATCGCGGCGTTCGCCGCCACCCCGGGCACCCGGATCGCCTGGTGGGGCATCAGCACCGGCGCCCTGCTCGCCCTGCTGTACGTCCTCGTCGGAACGCTCTCTAAGGACGCGCGCGGTCGGTCCCCCGAAGTCGCGTCGCTGTTCGGTCGGCTGCGCAACCTGGTCATCGTGCTGTGGCTCCTCTACCCGGTGGTCTGGATCCTCGGTACGGAGGGGACGTTCGGCATCTTCCCGCTGTACTGGGAGACCGCCGCGTTCATGGTACTCGACCTCTCGGCGAAGGTCGGATTCGGCGTGGTCCTGCTCCGGAGCCGCTCCGTCCTCGAGCGGGTCGTTACGCCGACGGCCGCGCCGGCCTGAGAACACAGCATCGACGCCTGATGGTCGGCTTCGCGGGGCTGTCTCGTGGCCGACCCGCGGTCGGTTTCGTTTGCCGGTTCGAACGCGAGTTCCCGCCGGACGACGCCCTCGAGCGGAGCTATGCGGCCGCGGGTACGACGACGGCCGATCGACCCTAACCAGTATGGACGCGGCAGTATTCCGCTCCCGTCCGTAATGTCGGTCACGGCGGTCCCGGCTCCCGCTGGTCACTGACAGAGACCGCCGATACGCCCATGATCTCCCCGCTTACGTACTTCGGAATCCACCTCACCTTGCTGCTACCGCCAATCCTGATTCTGGGATGGCTCGCGGTTCGGCGTGATCGCGCCTGGTGGGGCGTTCGCCCCCTCTCGGGTCTCGTGATCATGATCGCCCTCGCCGTCGTCTATACGACACCGTTTACGAACCGCCTCATCCCCGCCGGCGTCTGGTGGTACGGGGACGGTGCCGTCCTCGCGACCGTCTGGTATACGCCGATCGAGGAGTACCTCTTTTTCGTTCTTCAGCCGATACTGACGGCGCTCTGGCTGTTTCAGGTACGACCGAGCGCCGATCGATCGCTGGCGATCCCCCGACCCCATCGCCTGCTCGGCGTCGCCGGCGGGCTGGCGATCGCCGTCGTCGGCCTGCTGCTGCTGCTCGGCGATATCTCGACGTCCTATCTCGGTTGGTTGTTCCTCTGGGCCGGGCCGGTCCTCGCCATCCAGTGGGGGTTCGGGCTGACGTACCTGTGGGACGTTCGCCGGTCGCTGCTGGTCGCGATCGCCGTCCCGACGCTGTACCTCTGGGTCGTCGACCGGATCGCGATCGAACTCGGCGTCTGGGTCATTTCCGATACCCACACTACCGGGTACGGACTCCTCGGGCTCCCGATCGAGGAGGCGCTGTTTTTCCTCGTAACCAATCTCTTCGTCGTCCAGGGGATCACCATGTACATCTGGGTCCTCGACAGAATCGACGGCGTTTCGGCGGTGACCGGTGCGTCTCCACGGCTTCCGACGAGTTCCGATGACCGGTGACACGATCGGTCGGCGGGCCGATGTGCGAGCGAGTACCGAGAGCCGATCGCGAGCCGCTCGGCTGACCCTCGGTTTCGGTTCGTCGCTTGCCGTCGCTGCCGTAGCGACGATCGCGTTCGGGTCGCCGCCGCTCGTCTACCAGTACGTGCCGCTGGCGCTCAGCGTCCTCGTTCTCGGACTCCCCCACGGTGCCGTCGACCACCTCGTGTTACCGCGGGCTCGAGACAACCCAGTAACGCCGCGATCGCTCGCGTCCATCGGCGTCCTCTACCTGCTCTTCGGATCCGCCTACGCCCTCGTCTGGGTTCTCGCGCCCGTCGCCGCGTTCGTCCTGTTTCTCCTCGTCACGCTCGTCCACTGGGGGCAGGGTGACGTCTATGTGCTTCTCGAGTTCCTCGGTGCCGACCACCTCGAGACGCGGGCCAGTCGACTGCTTGCCCTCCTCGTCAGGGGCGGTCTGCCGATGCTCGTCCCGCTGGTCGCCTTTCCGGCGCAGTACGCGTTCGTCGCCGAGACGATCGTCGGGCTGTTCGACCCCGGCGCGGCGACCGCGCTCGAGCCCCTCTTCGAACCGCCGGTTCGGGCGGCCGTGGCGGTCGGATTCGGATCCCTGATCGCACTCTCCCTTCTCCTCGGACTCGGCCGAACGAGCCCCGGCGAACGGCGGCCGTGGCTCGTCGACGCCGCGGAGACGATCGGCCTCGTCGGCTTCTTCGCCACCGTCCCGCCGATCCTCGCCATCGGGTTCTATTTCTGTTTCTGGCACTCGCTCCGGCACGTCCTCAGAACGATGCTCGTCGATCCCGTCGCCAGCGCGGCCCTCGAGCGCGGAGCGACCCGGACCGCCTTCCGGTGTTTCGCCAGGGACGCGACGCCGCTGACCGTCGCCGCGCTGGGCGTCCTCGTCGGTATCTGGTTCGCCGTCCCCCGGACGCCCGCGACTGTCCCCGACGTCCTCGCGGTCTATCTGGTCGCGATCGCCGTGCTGACGCTTCCGCACGTCGTCGTGGTCGCGCTGCTCGACCGGGAAGCGGGGATCTGGTCGCCCTGAATCTCGTGCGCGCACTTTTTTCGTCGGGTTCGTTCGCTTCGCTCACTCACCGCTCCTCGAAAAATCTGGACCAAAAAGCCGCTCACTCACTCCGTTCGTTCGCGGTACAACTGCTTACGACGGCACGACCGTAATCGGGTCCTTCCGGTCGATCGCCCGCTCGAGTTCCTCGGCGATCGCACTGCCCCGTGAAACCTGAATCTCGCACACGGACCTTTTTTCCGCTCGGGTCGCCGGGGCCGACCGCTCGCGCAAAAAATCTCCACCAAAAAAGAGCCGCTCACTCGCTCCGCTCGTTCACGGTCGGTTCCCTACGAGGGAACGACCGTCACTGGATCCTTCCGGTCGATCGCCCGCTCGAGTTCCTCCGCGATCCCGCTCCCTCTCGAGACCTGAATCTCGCCGCCGCGGCTCACCGTCGCGGTAAACAGGTACTCGCCGCCGGCCTGAATCTCGACGGTTTCGCCGTGGTTGCCGTCGACCGGGATGACGATGTGCCGGGAGGTGATCTCCGGCTGCACCATCTGGCCGGCCTGGGAGCCGCCACCGCCGCCGTTCGCGCTGGCACCGCCGCCACCGCCGCCTGCGCCGTAGTTGGGGTTCTCGTCGTGGGTCCGGACGTCGATGTCGATCCCCAGCCGGTTCTCGACGTCGGTGATCCGACCGCCGCCCTTGCCGATGACGCTCGAGATGTCGTCCTCCTCGACGTAGACGACGGCCTTGTCTTGGCTCTTGAGTTCGACGTCGACGTAGCCCCGCGCGATCGAGCGGATCTCGCGCTCGATCTCCTGTTTCGCGATGCGGTCGACGCCGGACTCGGTGCCGGGGCCGCCGTCCTCGTCGTTGAGCGGGACGGTGACGACCTGGCGGTTGAAGGTGTAGATCTCGTACTCGGGCTCGCCCGTCTGGAAGTTCGTCACCTGAATCACGGGGCGGGCGAGGTCCTCTTCCGTGAGCCCCGCGGGGACCTTGACCTCCGTCTTCACGTCGTAGACGGTCTCGACCTCGCCGGCCTCGATGTAGACGACGGTGTCGACGACCTGCGGGATCATCCCGAGTTCGACCCGGCCGACCAGGCGCTGGAGGGCGTCGATCGGTCGCGTCGCGTGGACGACGCCGAGCATGCCGACGCCGGCCAGGCGCATGTCCGCGAAGACCTCGAAGTCGTCGGTCTTGCGGACCTCGTCGTAGATCGTGTAGTCCGGCCGCACCATCAGCAGGGCGTCGGCGGTCTTGGCCATCTCGCCGCCCAGTTCCGTGTACTGGGTGATGTCGGGGCCGACCTGCAGGTCACGCGGCTTCTCCATGGTCTTGACCGAGTAGTCGTGATCCGCGATGTAGCGGGCGACCGCCTGCGCGAACGTCGACTTCCCCGCCCCGGGTGCCCCCGAGATCAGGACGCCGCGCTGGCGCTCGAGCAGTCGTTCTTTGAGTTCGTCGGCGTGTTCGTAGTCCTCGATGTCGGTCTGGGCGATCGGCCGGACGGCGGTGATCTCGATGCCGTCCGAGAACGGCGGTCGGCCGATCGCGATCCGGTAGTCGCGGAACTGGACGATCTTCATGCCCGGTTCGGAGAGTTCGATGAAGCCGTCCGGGGACTCCTTGGCACCGTCGACGACCTCGCGGGCGTACTCGTCCATCGTCGCCTCGTCGGTGGGTTCGTCGGCGATCGGCTCGTAGACCATCGCGCCGAGTTCGCCCCGCTTTGCTTTGGGGACGGTGTCGGTCTTGAGGTGGACGCTCATCGTCTGCTCGTCGAAGAACTCCTCGACGGCGAGCGTCCCGACTTCCCGTACCTCGGGGGAGACGTGTTCGACGTCGAGCCCTTTGGCCTGTGCGACCTCGGCCTGGACGACGTCGCTAGTGACGAAGGTCGCCTCCAGCTCCTCCGCGAGGTCCCGGATGAGGGCGTCGATCTCACCCTCGGAGGCGTGGCCCCGCTCGATGGCGTTAGGCCGCTCGCCGACGTACTCGAGGTCGACGACGCCGTCGTCGGCCAACTCGGCCAGCCGCTGGAGTTCCTCGAGACCGTCCCAGCCGCTGTCGATCCCGTCGTTTGCCTGCGCCTCGAGTTCCGCGACGACTGCCTCGGGGACACAGATCGTCGCTCCCTCGAACTGCCCGTCTTCGATTGTCGCCGAGACGCGGCCGTCGATGACCACGCTCGTATCCGGCACGACGTTCATACGTAAACTGGTCGACGTACGCCTATAAGGGTGTTCACAGCGGCTCCGTGCCGTTTGATCCCGTTCCCCACGCTCTCTTCGGAACTCGCGTTTAATTCCTATTCCGCGGGAACACTCACGGAACTTAATGGATCGACCGAACACGTTTCCCCCATGCAACCGCAGGAGACGTTCGGCCAGGGTGGACTCAACGGCTTTCTCGACGTCGACGACCTCATCGATCGGATCGGGCTCGACGAAGACGAAATCGCGTGGCGCAAGGAGTTTATCGGGTTCGACGAGGCCGACGAGCGCCGGCTGGCCGACCTCGAGCCGCTCTTGCGGGCCAATTCGGAGACGATCGCCGACGACTTCTACGACAACGTCCTCGAGTACGAGCAGACCCGAGCGATCGTCGACCGCTCGCCGAAGGGGATCGACGCGCTCAAACGGACCCAGCAGGCGTATCTCGTCTCGCTGGCGACCGGCGACTACGATCAGTCGTACTTCGAGAACCGGACCCGGATCGGCAAGCTCCACGAGATGCTCGATATGCCCCTGAAACACTACGTGGGGCAGTACGGCGTCTACTACGATCTCCTCCTGTCGCGGATGAACGAGCGCGTCCAGGCACAGGTCGTCGACGCCATCGAGGAGTGGGCCGCCGAGCGCGAGGCCGAACAGGACGGGGGCGGCCTCGGCCGGTTTGTCAGCGCACTCGGACTGGGCGGCGAGGACGGGGACAATGACGACGGCCTCGAGGAGTCGTTCGAGCGGGCCGTCAGGGACGCCATCGACGAGGGCATGATGGACGTCCTCTCGCTGTTGCGGATCATCAACCTCGATATGCAGGTCGCGACCGACACGTACGTCGACTCCTACGCCCAGCGACTCGAGGAGTCGATCGAACGCCGGAAGCGCCTCGCCGAGGAGGTCGAAACGGACGTCCAGACGCCCCTCGGAGAGCTGTACGACGCCAGTGAGGCCGTCGCGAAACGCGCCGAAGCGATCAGCGACCACACGGAGTCTCAGGCGACTGGCATCACGCAGGCCGCGCGCGAACTCGACGAGGTCAGCGCCGCCGTCGAGGAAGTCGCCAGCGTCGCCGACGAGGTCAGCGACGAGAGCGACCGGACCGAGCGCCTCGCGGCCGAGGGCGTCGAGGCGGCCGACGACGCGTTGGACGAACTCGAGGCCATCGAGGACGCGACCGACCGCGTCGCCGAGGCGGTCGACGGGCTCGCGGCCCGGACCGACCAGATCGACGAGATCGTCGATCGGCTCGACGACCTCGCCGAGCGAACGACGGTGCTGGCGGCCAACGCCAAGATCGAGTCCTCCCGGTCGGGCGATCAGGCCAGCGAGACCATGGGCGTCATCGCGGGGGAAGTGCGGTCGTTCGCCGAGCAGACGAAAGACGACCTCGCGGAGATCGAAGACGCCGTCGAAGCCGTCCGCGAGGACGCGGCGGCGACGGTCGCGACGACGGAGGAAACCGTCGCTCGCGTCGACACCGGGACCGATCGCGTTCGGGAAACGATCGACTCGCTCGAGGAGATCCACGATGCGGCCGAATCGACGGCCACCGGCATGGAAGACGTCGCGAGCGCGGCCGACCAGCAGGCCCACGGGGTCGAGACGACGGCCGAGACGCTCGCGGATCTCTCGCAGTCGGCCGATAAGGTCGCCAGCGCCGCGGAATCGGTCGCGGCGGCGAGCCAGCAACAGACCGCCAGCCTGCGCGAGGTGCGGCAGTCGGTCGCCCGGCTCACCGACGAGGAGGCCGAGCCGGAGCAACCGGTCTACGAGCGGATGGACTAACGCCCGACTGACTCGCCCGCCGGTTCCGATGCACTGAACAGCGACGCCGTCGACGGATCGGCCATGACGCTCGTCGAACTGACCCGCGACCTCGCCGCGATCCCGAGCCACGAGGACGCGACCGCCGCCGGCGACTTCCTCGAGGACTGGCTCCGCACGGAAACCGACGCGGCCGTGACTCGAGACGAGGCCGGGAACGTCATCGCCCGAACGGGAACGGGTGCGGAGACGCTGGCGCTGGTGGGCCACCACGACGTCGTGGAGCCGGCGGCGTCGCAGGTCGCGAATGCGGACTCGAACGCCGCCGGAGCCCGCCACGACGCGGGCGAGTACGTCGTCGAGGAACGCGACGGCCGGCTCTACGGCCGCGGTACGGCGGACATGAAGGGGGCACTCGCGGCCGCCCTGCTGGCTTTCCGCGAGGCCGACCCGGCCGGGGAACTCGTCTTCGCGAGTTTCGTCGGCGAGGAGGTCGGCGGCGTCGGTGCCCGATACGCGATCGACGACGGGTTCGCCCCCGACTACGCCGTGGTCGGCGAGGGCTCGACGAACTACTCCGGCCCCGACGTCACCGACGTGGCGGTCGCCCACAAGGGCCGGCGCGGGAGTACGATTACCGCCCGCGGCACCGCCGCCCACGCCAGCGAGGCCGACGCCGGCGAGAACGCCATCTATCGGGCCACTGCCGCCGTCGATCGGGTCCGCGACCTCGCGGTCCCCGCCGTCGACGTCGCGGGCGAGACCCTCGAGGGCCGGCTCACCGTCACGGAGATCGAGGGCGGATCGGCCATGAACGTCGTCCCCGCCCGCTGTGCGTGTACCGTCGACGAGCGGACGGTCCCCGGCGAGCGCGCCGACCTCGAGCGGGTCGCCGACCTCGAGGGGGTCGAGTGGACCGTCGACCAGGACCTGCCACCGATGCGTTGCGAGGACGAGGCCTTCGCCGACGCGGTGCTGGCGGCCGCCGACGGCGCGCAGGCGGGCGACCCAGCACTCGTGACGAAGCCCCACGCGACGGACGCGGGGTGGCTCTCCGCGGCCGGGACCGAGTGCGTGATCTACGGCCCCTCCGAACCCGGCGAGGCCCACACCGACGACGAGAGCGTCTCGATCGACGTCCTCGAGCGGTGTCGGGACACCTACCGGCGGGTGGCGGAGTCGTGGCCGACTGCAGCGTGACGGGGCGGGTCTCAGTGACCCCGCGGCTCAGAGCCCCGGGACCCCGACCGCCGCGAAGCCGGTGATCCCGAGCGCGGCGAGGGCGTAGAGGACGATCAGGACGGTCACCCACGCGACGAGGCCGATCATCGCCGCGGCGGTCCAGTCGCCGGGATACCGCCAGTTGATGACGCCGATATAGGCGATCAGCGCCAGGAGCGGGCCGAGGAGGGGGATCCAGCCGACGACGAAGCCGACGATCGCCCAGACGATCGCCCCGATCAACGCGGTGACGATGGCGCGGTCGTAGTCCCCGCGGCCGACGATGACCCGCGCCCCGGCGTAGATGCCGAGGGCGCCGATCAGCAGGCTCACGACGAACACGACGGCTGACGCGATTGGCGAAGCGAGGGCCATGGTGGCTCGACGTAGGTCTGGTCGGCGGAACAGTTCGCTGCTTGCACGTTCCGCATCGTTCGCATCGGTTCGCAGACGTCGGCGCACGAGGCCGGACGACGGCATCGATACCGGGTACGGACCGTCTCGAGACTCGACACCTCGAGCCGTCCCGTCCCGCTGATCGGCGGGCGCGGCCCCGGCCCGCGATGCCCGGAACCCCGACGTTGATACTGCGTCCGAGCGAACGGTACGCCCATGGCGACCGACCAGGCCGACGCGAGCGAGGCCGACACCTACGAGCAGTTCGAAACGCGAGTGCAGCGGATTTCGAACGTCGGGAACGCGGCCGGCATCCTCCGGTGGGACCAGGAAGTCGTGATGCCCGACGAGGGCACCCCGGCCCGGGCACAGCAGCTCTCGACGCTGTCCTCGCTCAGTCACGAACTCCTGACCGCCGACGAGACCGGCGAGTTGCTCGCGGCACTCGAAGACGACGATCTCGCTGACGAGCGGGCCGCGGTCGTCCGCGAGATCCGCCGCCAGTACGACCGCGAGACGAGCGTCCCACAGGACCTCGTCGAGGAGATCTCGGCGACGGCGTCGAACGCCCATCCCACGTGGAAACGGGCCAAGGAAGAAGACGACTTCGAGCAGTTCGCGCCGACGCTCGAGCAACTGGTCGACCTCAAACGCGAGTACGCGAATCACATCGATCCCGACGCCGACCCCTACGCCGTCCTCTTCGCGGACTACGAGCCCTACATCGACCTCGAGACGGCCGAACGCGTCCTCGAGCGGCTGCGCGAGACGCTCGTCCCGCTGATCGACGCCGTTCAGGACAGCGACGTCGAGCTGACGACGGACGCTTTTTCTGGGGAGTTCGACGACGACGATCAGGAGGCACTCGCCCGGGACGTGCTGGACTCGCTGGGCTACGACTGGGACCGCGGCCGGCTCGACACCGCGCCGCATCCGTTCTCCTCGGGCACGCAGTTCGACGCCCGCGTGACGACCCGCTTCGAGGAGGACGATCTGCTGGGCTCGATCACCTCGACGGTCCACGAGTTCGGCCACGCCAACTACACGCAGGGGCTGCCCGACGACGGCTACGGCACGCCGCTTGGCGAAGCGCGGGACCTCTCGGTCCACGAGTCCCAGTCGCGGCTCTGGGAGAACCACGTCGGCCGCTCGCGGCCCTTCTGGGAGCACTTCCTGCCGATCGCCCGCGAGCGCTTCCCCGAACTCGAGGGCGTGACCCCAGCGGAAGCTTACGAGTCGGCCAACCAGGTCCACGACGACAACCTCATCCGGGTCGAGGCGGACGAACTCACCTACCACCTCCACATCGTGATCCGCTTCGAGATCGAGCGGGATCTGATCCGGGGCGACCTCGAGGTCGCGGAGGTCCCGCAGGTCTGGAACGACAAGTACGAGGAGTACCTCGGCGTCCGGCCGGAGACGGACGCGGAGGGCTGTCTGCAGGACATCCACTGGTCTCACGGCGACTTCGGCTACTTCTCGACGTACTCGCTGGGCTCGGTACTCGCGGCCCAGCTATACGCCGCCGCCGAGGCCGACCGCGGCCCGTTCGACGACGCCATCCGTGAGGGCGAGTTCGACGACCTCAACGGCTGGCTCCGCGAGAACGTCCATCAGCACGGCAAGCGATACGTCACGCCCGACCTGATCGAGCGGGCCACCGGCGAGGGCCTGACCGCCGACTACTTCCTCGAGTACGTCGAGTCGAAGTACGGTGAGCTGTACGATCTCGAGGAATACTGACCCTCTTCGGCCGGACTCCGCTCCCGGCGATTCGTGCCCTCACGATCCGCGACCCTCGATTTTAGGTCGCTGCCCGTCTAGCCGTCGGACGATGTCAGCGACACTCGAGTCGAAGACGGCCATCGTCACCGGTGCGAGTTCCGGTATCGGCGCGGCGACCTGTCACGAACTCGCCGACGCCGGTGCGAACGTCGTTCTCGCGGCCCGCAGCGAGGACCGGCTGTCCGACCTCGCGGCCGATCTCGAGGCCGACCACGGCGTCGAAGCCCTCGCCGTACCGACGGATGTCCGCGAGGAGAGCGCCGTCGACGCGCTCCTCGAGGCCGCCGTCGACCGATTCGGCGGGATCGACGTGCTGGTGAACAACGCGGGACTGGCCCGAGGCAGCGACATCGAATCGATGACGACCGAGGCATACGAGACGATGCAGGAGACCAACGTCGACGGCGTCTTCTACGCGTCTCGAGCGGCGTTGCCGCACCTCCGTGAGCGTGAGGGCCACCTCGTTTTCGTCGCCAGCTTCGCCGGCCGACATCCGCGGCCGTCCAACCCGGTCTACGCGGCCACGAAGTGGTGGGTTCGGGGCTTCGCCAAGAGCCTCGCAGCCCAGGTCGGCGACGACGGCGTCGGCATCTCGATCGTCAACCCCGCCGAGGTCCGCTCGGAGTTCGGGGCGGCCGACGGCGAGAGCTTCGCCGAACGGTTCGGGGAAGGCGAGGTCAGCGAACCCGAGGAAGTCGCCGAGGCGATCCGCTTCGCCGCGAGCCGTGAGGGCTCGAGCATCAGCGAACTCGACATCAACCGCCGGGACAAGTTCGCCGACACCTTCCACTGACCGAACGCCGGCGACCGGAGCCGCCCGCGACCCGTATAAAACCGGGCTGTGAGTGCTGGGTGGGGACTCACCCGTCCCCGGCCCCCTCCCTCGAGTATGCGACTCTCCATCCCCGGCGCTCCGGGCGTCTACTTCGACACCGATGCGGAACCGCTGGCGATCAACGTCGCCATGACCGCCGCCGGCCGCCGCGCGCCGAAACCCCAGGGGTACGCCCTGCAGGCTCTGCCGTACCTCTGGTCGTTCGACGTCGACTTACGGGAGGTGCCGACCGACCACCCGATCCAGTATCTCCACCCCGAAGGCGCACGGAGTCTGGGCGACCTTTCCCGTCGCCGCGGCGTCGGCGAGGCCGGCACCGAACTCGAGTCGGTGTTGCGGTTCGTCTGGTCGGTCAATCGGGAAGTGGAGTCGGCGACCGGGCAACTGCTCGGCATGGCCGACGGCGACGACGGCGTCACCATCGAGATTCAGGACGGTACCGTCAGTGCCGCGGGCGCTCCCCTCGAGACCGACGCGTTCGACATCGATGAACCCGAATCCGATGACGTCGACGGCGGCGGGTTCGATACCGACGACGAACTGTAACTCGCCGATAGCTCCCCGAGCGACTCCGGTGGCGTCGCCGTTTGCGGCCCCTATTTTGCCGCCGGCCCGAACCGATATCACGGTCGCGGAACAGTTCGCTGGCGACTTTCGAGCGCGAGCGGTAGCCCCGGTGGTCCGCCGACCGGACACAGCGAACCGTATAACACGCTGGCCCCGCTGGATCGAATCGAGCAAATGCCACGCCGCGCGTTCCGGATCGCCTACGACGGGACCGACTATCACGGGTTTCAGCGCCAGCCCCAGCCCGACGTGCCGACCGTCGAGGACGCCATCTTCGACGCCCTCCGCGACCTCTCGGTCCTCGAGCCCGACGCCGACAAACCGGCGGGCTACGCCGCGGCCGGGCGGACCGACGCGGGCGTCTCCGCGCTCGCCCAGACGATCGCGCTCGAGGCCCCCGACTGGCTCGCGCCGCGGGCGTTGAACGGCCGGCTCCCGGCCGACATCCGGGCGTGGGCGGCGGCCGACGCGCCCCCGGACTTTCACGCGACCCACCACGCAACCCGACGGGCCTACACCTACCACCTGTACGCGCCGCTCACCGAAACGGACGGCGCGCCCGCCGTCGACGACGATCGGTTCCACGCGGCCTGCGAGGCGCTGTCCGGGACACACGACGTTCGCAATCTGACGCCGGACGATCACAACACCGAGCGCTCGCTGGCCCTCGAAGCCGAGCGGGACGGCGACTACCTCGTCCTCACGGTCGCCGCGGGCGGGTTCTCCCGCGAACTCGTCCGTCGGCTCGTCTCGCTCGCCCGCACCGTCGGGACCGGCGACGCCCCCCGCGAGAAGATCGACCGCGTCCTCGAGCCCGAGCCGCTGCCCGGCCACGAGGGGATCGCACCCGCCTCGCCGGAACCGCTCGTCCTGACCGACGTTCGATATCCCGACCTCGAGTTCGAGATCGACGATGAGGCGGCCCAGAGCGCTCGTTCGGTGTTCGATCGCCGCCGTATCGACCGGCGAACGGGCGCGCGGGTCGCCGGACAGCTCACTGACGGAATGCGGTGACCGGCGGCCACGTGGCCCTGCTCGTCGCAGCCTGCGTACCAGTGCTTTTGGCCCCCGAACGCACATCTCGGCGCATGGAACTCTCGCCGGAAGAGTACGGAACCTACTGGCGCGCGTCGATCCGCGTCGCCGCGGGCGCGCTCGTGATCTTCTTCGGGACGCGGCTGACCGCGCCGCTGCGGACCCATCCGGAGATCGGCGCGTCCGCGCTCGGCGTCGTCCTGTTCGTCTTGCTGGTCCTCGTCGGTACCTATCTCGCCACGCTCGGGCTCGCCCGCGTCGTTCGGACGGCGGTCGATGCCGAGAGTTAGGCCTCGAGCGCCCGGACCGTCCCGCTCCCGTCACCGACGACGATCGCGCCGTCCGCGACCGCCGGCGATGCGACCACGCGACTGTCGGTCGGGAGCCGCCACAGCCCCGCCCCGTCGGCCAGCGAGACGGCGACGACGCCCGCCGTGGTTCCGACGACGACCGCATCGCCCGCGATGACCGGTGACGACCAACTCGGCGCGTACTGGGCCGTCCCGGCGCTGCCGACCGATCGCGAGAGCGACTCGACTTCCTCGAGCGGGGCTCCCCATCGCTCGCTCCCATCGCTCCGATCCAGCGCGACCAGTCGCTCGTCGGAGTCATGACGCACGACCCGTTCGTCGCCGACAGCCACTGAGGGGGCCATCGGCGGGAGTTCCTGTCGGCGAACGCTCTCCCCGGTGGCCTGCAGGGACAGCGACGCAGTCCCCTTGCCGCCCCACTGGATCTCGCCGCTGTCGGCCGCCAGCGCGACCGGCGTCGCTCCCCCGACGTAGACGGCTCCGTCGACCACCGCCGGCGCGGACCGGACCGCACGCTCTGTGTCGTGGGTCCACTCGCTCGAGCCGTCGGCGGCGTCGAACGCGGCAATCCCGGCTTCCGTTCCGACGACGACGCGGCCGTCGGCGACGGCCGGGGAAGTGACCCCGCCGGCCGTCTGGCGCTGCCGTGCTAGCGACGCCCAGCCGTCGGTCGCCGGCGAGCGCCACGTCACCGCGCCGTCCGCGAGCCCGATCGCGACGAGGTCGCCGGCCGGCGTCCCAACGTACGCCGTGCCGTCGACTACGGTCGGTGAGGACGGTACTGACGGCCCGGCCTGTTGCTGTGCGGTCAGCCGAGCAGTCGTCGCACCGTCGTACGGGACGTGACGCCGGTCGTTCCCCTCGTGGTCGACGACGAGTAGCCCCTCGGCGTCGGGACAGACCACGGCGTCCTCGGCGATGGCCGGCGATCCGGTTCGGGCCCCCTCGAGGGCGACCGTCCAGCGCTCGTCGCCGTTCGAGAGATCGATCGCGGACAGCCTCGAGCCGGCCGCGAGGTAGGCCGTGCCGTCGGCGATCGCGGCCGTTCCCGGAGTGGCCGGCAGGTCGACCGTCCAGCGTTCCGCCGGCTCCTCGTCGAACCCGTCCACGTCGGCGACCGCCGCGTTGGACGGGCCGCCGCGAAACGACGGCCACGTCCCGCTTTCGGCCGCCGATCCGTTGCCGTCCCCGTTCGCTTCGTCGTCCGTTCCGTCCCCGAGACAGCCGGCCCCGAACGCGAGGGCCGCCCCGCACGTTCCGAGTACCCCGCGGCGTGATATCGGTCGCATCGTCCCCGTTTCGGGACCGATCCGTCAAAAGTAGTTCGCAGACCTGACAGTCACGCGATCGAATCAGTTCTGATGGCGGTCGGGTTCGTCGCCCGCCTGCCTTCGATCCGTCCCCGATCGCCGCAAGCACGCCGTCGAGACCGGCGCGTGGCTCA
The DNA here is from genome assembly GCF_031165565.1 of Natrinema thermotolerans. Lineage (NCBI taxonomy): Archaea > Methanobacteriati > Methanobacteriota > Halobacteria > Halobacteriales > Natrialbaceae > Natrinema > Natrinema thermotolerans. Next base: position 2,315,659 of record NZ_CP101873.1, read on the forward strand.
GTCGTCCACGGAGCCGGCGGGTTCGGCGTCTATGGCCTCCGAAGCCGGCTCCGAGTCGGTCGCTGGGGCGTCGAACAGCGGACTCGCCGCGCCGGGGACGAACGTGTTGAGGACCAGCGCCGACAGTGCGGTCACGATGACCGACTGTCCGAAGAACAGTTCCGCGCCGCTCGGGAGTCCCGACAGTGCCTCGGGCGTCGTCGCGACGCCGAGTCCGAGACCGAGCGAGACGGCGACGATGACCGTGTTCCGACGATCGAGGTCGACGTGCGTGACGACCAGACGGAACCCGCTGGCGGCGACCATCCCGGCCATTAGCAGGACAGCGCCGCCAAAGACCGCGCTGGGGATCGTCGTGACGGCAGCGCCGACTTTGGGACTCAGTCCGAGGACGGCGAGGAAGACGCCGCCGATGCCGACGACGTGACGGCTCATCACGCCGGTGAAGTTGACGATGCCGACGTTCTGGGAGAACGACGTGATCGGGAACGCACTGAAGACGGCGCCGATCGAACTCAACAGGCCGTCGTTGAACAGCCCGCCGCGGAACTCCTCGTTCGTCGGATTGCGCCCCTCGGCGGCCGTGACGCCGGACATGTCGCCGACGGTCTCCATCGAGGAGACGAGAAAGAGGACGGCGAAGGTGGCGATCGCGATCGGCTCGAATTCGAAGCCAAAGCGCGTCGGCGACGGGAGCGCGACCCACGCGGCGCTCCCGACGTCCGAGAAGTCGACGAGTTCGAGCCCGGTCGCGAACGTGAGAGCGATGGCGGTCACGTAGCCGACGATGATCGCAAACAGCACGGACAACAGTCGTGTGACGCCGCGCGTGAACATGTTGAGACCGACGGCGATCGCCAGCACGAGCGCGGCGAGTCCGATGTGGTGCAAAGCACCGAAGTCCGACGCGCCGACCCCGCCGGCGGCGTAGTCCATCGCGACCGGCACGAGATAGAGGCCGATGATGACGACGACGAGGCCGGTCACCAGCGGCGGGAAGAACGGCTTGATACGTTTGAACTGCCAGCCGATCAGGCCCTCGACGACGAAGCCGGTCACGAGGATCGCACCGAAGACGGCGGCCAGCCCGAAGCTAGCGCCGATATCGATCGTCGCGCCGACGAAGGTAAAACTCGAGCCCATGACGATCGGCAGCCGCGCACCGACCGGGCCGACGGTGTACGCCTGGACCATCGTTGCCAGTCCGGAAAACAGCAGGACCATCTGGACGAGGTAGGCCGCGTCGGCTTCGGCACCGACCCCGTTTGCGACGACGTACGCCACTGCCGTCGCCGGCACGATCATGACCGCGACGTGTTGCAAGCCCAGCAGGATGGACTTCGGTAACGGCGGTTTTTCGTCGACGCCGTATTCGATCCGAATGCCCCCGTCAGTTCCGTTCGACATACTATACCCACCCCGTAGCGAATCGATGTACAAAAAATCTCGTATATGCGCTTATCGAGCGGTCGATTGGGGCCGACTATACCCACAATCGTGCATATGTTTCGGGGAGCGGCGACGGGGAGCCGCCGCTACCCACTACTCTTGGAGACAACGACGGCAACCAACGGGGTCGATCAGTGAACCGTTACCTCACCGTCCTCGACGGTGATGTCGAGGAGGCTCGTCGCATCGAACTTCGTGTCATCGAGCGCGGAGTCGCCGACCTTTCGAAGGACGACCACGATGTCGACGATGTCGGCACCGATATCGTCCAGCGCGGTGCAGATGGCCGCCAGCGTGCCGCCGGTCGAGAGCATGTCGTCGACGATCAGGACGCGATCGTCCGCCTCGACGTCGTTGATGTACATCTCCGACTCCGAGTAGCCCGTCTCCTGATGCAGGGAGACCTCACCGTCGAGCCCATAGGCCCGCTTTCGGATGACGACCAACGGCACGTCGGCCTGCAGGGAGAGCGCGGTCGCGAGGTGGATGCCCATCGCCTCCGGCGCGACGATCTTGTCCACGTCGAGGTCCGCGGTTCGCATCACTTCGACGACGACCTCCCGCAACAGGGCGGGATCGAGCTGTGGGACCCCGTTGCTGATCGGATGGACGAGGTACTCGTACCCGTCCTTGTCGATGATCGGCGCGTCGTCTAACGACTCGAGGAGCCGGTTCATACTGGCGATTCGGGAAATGAGAGTGAAAAGCCGTTCGTTCTTCCGGTCGGGGCACCCGCCGCGAACGCTCGGCGGACAGGATCGGGTTGATCCCGGCTTCCCGTACCCTGAAGGGGTCCGACACGCTTTACCGCCACCGCTTCGAACGCGTGGCTATGAGTTCCGTACCCGAACGCTCGGAGGTCGACGAGCAGTATACGTGGGACCTCGAGAGCATCTACGCGACCGACGACGACTGGGAGGCGGCCTACGAGGCCGTCGCCGAGCGCGTCGACGACCTCGAGGCTTACGAGGGACAGGTCACCGACGACGCCGAGACCCTCCTCGAGACCCTCGAGTTACGCGACGAGATCATGCGCGAGGTGTCGACGGTCTCGGCCTACGCCCGGATGCGCCGCGACGAGGACACGACGAACCAGCAGTACCAGGCCCTGACCGCCCGTGCCCAGTCGCTGGCGGCCGACGCCCAGTCCGCCGCCTCCTTTATCGAACCCGAACTCCAGGACCTGACTCGCGAGGCCTTCGACGAGCTGGTCGACGAGGAACCGTCCCTCGAGACCTACGACCACTACGTCGACGACGTTCTCCGGATGAAACCCCACACGCGCTCGGCCGAGGTCGAGGCGCTGTTGGCCGACCTGAGCGAGGTGACCGGGGCGACCGGCGAGGTCTACAACATGCTCTCGAACGCGGACATGGCGTTCCCGACCGTCGAGGATCCCGAGGGCGAGGCCGTCGAGATCACCCAGAGCAACTTCACGAACCTCCTCAAACGGCCCGACCGCGACTTTCGCAAACGGGTCTACGAGGGCTACTTCGACGAGTGGGAGTCGGTTCGCAACACCGTTGCGGCCAGCTACAAGAACAGCGTCAAGGCCGACGTCAAGACCGCTCGAGCGCGCAACTACGACACCGCCCGTGAGGCTGCCCTCGACGGGCCGAACGTCCCCGTCGAGGTCTACGACACGCTCGTCGATACCGTCCACGACAACCTCGACAAGCTCCACCACCACGCCGAACTCAAAGAGCGGGCGCTCGGCGTCGACGATCTGCAGATGTGGGACCTCTACATGCCGCTGACCGGCGACGAGGGCCCCGACCTCGAGTACGACCAGGCCACCGAGTACGTCGTCGACGCGCTCGCGCCGCTCGGTGAGGAGTACCAGTCCCGCGTCGCGGACGGCCTCGACTCCCAGTGGATCGACGTCTACGAGAACGAGGGCAAACAGTCGGGTGCCTACTCCGGCGGCACCTACGACACCCAGCCGTTCATCCTCCTGAACTACCAGCAGGACATCGCCTCGATGTACACGCTGGCCCACGAACTCGGCCACTCGATGCACTCGGAACTCACGAAGGACGAACAGCCCTACATCTACTCGAACTACGAGATCTTCGTGGCCGAGGTCGCCAGTACGGTCAACGAGGCCCTGTTGACCAACCACCTGCTGGAAACCGTCGACGACCCCGAGTTCCGCAAGCACGTCCTGAACGAGTTCTTAGAGCGGGTTCGCTCGACCCTCTATCGGCAGACCCTCTTCGCCGAGTTCGAACACGAAACCCACCGCCTCGAGGAGGCGGGCGAGCCCCTGACCGCGGACCGACTGGACGACCTCTACCGCGGGCTCAAGGCGGACTACTACGAACCCGCCGAGATCGATGATCGCATCGCCCGCGAGTGGATGCGAATCCCCCACTTCTATCGGGCCTTCTACGTCTACCAGTACGCCACCGGCATCTCGGCGGCGCTGGCGATCGTCGACGACGTTCTCGAGAACGGCCAATCCGCCGCCGAGGACTACCTCGAGTTCCTCCGGCACGGCTCCCGGGAGTACCCCCTCGACCTCCTGCGGATCGCCGGCGTCGATATGAGTTCCTCGGCCCCGATCGATCGCGCCCTCGAGACCTACGGCCAGCGCCTCGAGGAGTTCGAATCGCTGCTCGACTGAGACGATCCCTTCTACCGGTTTCCCGGCGACCCGCGGGACGGTTGCGGTTGTTCCGGGCATGACTTCCAGCGGTCCATGCGCGATCACCGCTTCTCACGCCGGAGGCTGCTCGGGCCGAAACCGTCAAACTGCGGGTTCTGTTTCCCAGTCGCGTCAGAAAACCCTCCGGGACCCAAAGGCACATTTACCGTCGAAATCCTATCGGCGTACATCAGGATGTCTCGAAGCCCGTCTATTCCCGACCGACCTCACCGCGATATCGACTCGGATCTCCCTGACGACGAACGGCTCGAGGCGCTTCGGGGACACTACGAGGACCTCGTCGACGTCAACGAGCAACTGTCCGACCAGCTCGACGACGCCGAGGACCGCCGCGAGCGCCTGCGGGAGAAAGTCGACCGCGTCGAACGCGAAAACGAGACGCTGAAAAGCTCCTCGCTGTATATCGCCACCGTCGAGGACGTCCTCGACGACGAGGAAGTCATCGTCAAGCAACACGGCAACAACCAGGAGGTGCTGACCGAGGTCTCTTCCCGACTCGTCGACGACCTCGAGCCCGGCGACCGCGTCGCGGTCAACGATTCCTTCGCGATCCAGACCATCCTCAACGCCGAGACCGACGCCCGCGCCCAGTCGATGGAGATCACCGAGAAGCCGGCGGTCGCCTACACGGACATCGGCGGCATCGACGAACAGGTCCGGGAGGTCCGGGAAGCCGTCGAGCAGCCCCTGGCCGAGCCCGAACTCTTCGACGAGGTCGGCATCGATCCGCCAAGCGGCGTCCTGCTCTACGGGCCGCCGGGGACGGGCAAGACGATGCTCGCGAAGGCCGTCGCCAACGAGACCGACGCCACCTTCATCAAGATGGCCGGCTCGGAACTCGTCCGGAAGTTCATCGGCGAGGGCTCGCGGCTCGTCCGTGACCTCTTCGAGATGGCCCGTGAACGCCAGCCCGCCATCATCTTCATCGACGAGATCGACGCCATCGCCACGCGTCGCACGGAGTCGAAGACCTCCGGCGACGCCGAGGTCCAGCGGACGATGATGCAACTCCTCAGCGAGATGGACGGCTTCGAGGCCCGCGGTGAGGTCCGCATCATCGCCGCGACCAACCGCTTCGACATGCTCGACCGCGCCATCCTTCGTCCCGGCCGGTTCGACCGCCTGATCGAGGTCCCCGAGCCCGACGCCGAGGGCCGCGAACAGATCCTCGAGATCCACACGCGGACCATGAACGTCTCCGACGACGTCGACTTCGCCACGCTGGCGGCCGACACCGACGGCTACTCCGGAGCCGATATCGAAAGTCTCGCCACCGAGGCCGGCATGTTCGCCATCCGCAACGACCGCGACGAGGTCTCCCATCAGGACTTCACCGAGGCCTTAGAGAAGATCGAGGAAGACGACTCGAGCGACGTGGTCTCCTCGGCCGGCTACTTCTACCAATAAGCGCGAAGTTTTGCTCTGCGGGCGCGGCTTCGCCGCGCCCGCGGCAAAAATTCGATTAAAAGCACTCCTCTTTCCTCTCCGTTCGCATTGCTCACTTCGAGTCAGTCGTCGGCCCGCTCGCTCGGCCTGTGTCCTCGCTCGCGGTGAGTGTCAGTAAACCGCCTGCCCTCCCCCGACTCGCGGAGCCCTCGGTTCTTCGGGCTCCGCTCGTGGCCACAGAACCGGTCCGTTTCCGCTCGGGTCCGGATCGCAAGCCCTTACGCTGCCCGTCTCCGAGTTCGGGTATGAGTACGATCCGAGTCGTCTGGGGTGCCGCGTCGGCGCCCACGGCGATGGCTTCCTACGACGCGGCGCTGGCCGAGGCCGGCATCGAGAACTACAACCTCGTCTCGGTCTCCTCGGTGATCCCGGCCGATGCCGAGGTCGAGGCCGTCGGCACCGCACCCGATCTCGGCCCCGCCGGCGAGCGCCTGACCGTCGTCGAAGCACGCGCTACGACCGCCGGCCCCGGCCGCGTGAGTGCGGCGCTCGCGTGGGCCCAGTCCGCCGACGACGGCCCGGGACTGTTCTACGAGACCGCCGGCGAGATGGATCGTGAAGACGTCGAGCGGGGGGTCAGGGAAGGACTGGCAGCAGGGCAGGAACTTCGCGACTGGTCGTTTGCCGACCCGCGGGTGACCGTCGAGAGTCGGCAGGCCGACTCGGGCCAGCACACGACTGCGGTCGTCCTCGCCGTGTACGGTGACAGCGAGCCGATCATCTAGTCCGGACTGTCAGTCGGTGCCGGGACACTCCCGTAGGTAGCCGGGAACCGCGACACCAGCCCCACGGGATTGTCCCAAAGCGAACCCTTTTGACCGGTCGGCTCGTTGCTACTGGCACACACTTCTCATGAACGGAAACACGCCGTACGCAGGGCTACCGGGCGAGACTGGGGCTGGGCAGCGAGCCGCGGCGGACGTTCCGGACCTCTCGAACGCGCAAAAGCGGCTCCTCCACCGCGACGTCTCGCGGATCGCCGCCCGCACGCGGGAGTTTCTTCCCAACGAATACGTCGTCGATTCGAATATCTCGAGCGGGATGAGCGGCCCGCAGGTCACCGTCGCCGTTCGCCCGCCGGTCGGCCACGCCGTCTCCGCCGGCTTCACGCCCGATCTAGAGGACGCGGCCGCCGCCGAGGAGGCCATCACCGCGGACGAACGCGACGAGGTCGCCCGCGGACTGGCCGCAAGCGCTGCCTTGCAGGTCAAACAGGCCGTCAGCAACAACGTCACGCCGACCGGGAAGTAGTCAGTCGATCCGCACGCGCCCGTTTTCGCCGCCGTCAGTACAGCAGTTCCTCGAGCTGGTGGCGTCGCCGCTCGAGGTCGATCACGGGCTCGACCGATGGGTCCGCGACGAGGCGATCGAGGACGAGCAGCGGGTCCGTCCCGGCCCGTTCGACCGACTCGAGGAGTTCCTCGATGGCAGCGCGGTTCGTCGCGAGCGAGGAACACAGCCCGATCGCAAGCACCAGCGGGACGGCGCCCTCGGGATCGGTCGGGAACGCGTCGCTGATCCGCGAGACGTCGGTGTCGTTGTCCGCGGCCGCCGCGGCTCCGTCGTCGATCGGCTCGAGCGTCAGACAGCGTGGACAAACGGCAACGGTTGCGGCCGTCTCGGGAACATAGTCGCGGTACTCGGCGGGGACGGCCATCGAAAGCGTCGGCGTGTCACACTCGGGACAGTTCATCGGTCAGGGAAGAGAGGGCTGCAAACGCGACGGCCCGGCGGAGTCAGTCGTCCGCGGTTGCCTGCTCGAGTTCGTCGTCCGCTTCGGCCTCGGCTTCGGCGGCCGCTTCGGCCTCCCGCTCGGCGGCTTCCTCGGCTTCTTTCTTCTCCTTGATCTTCTTCAGGCGGAACGTCTCCTCGCGTTCCTGTTCCTCGAGTTTCTGCTCGATGTACTCCTGGTTCTCGTAGAGTTCGGGCAGGAGCTTGAACTCGAGGGCGTTGACGCGGCGCTTGGTGGTCTCGATCTCGCGGAGCATCTTCTTCATCGCCGTCTCGACCTCGGCGGCGAGGATGATGCTCTCTAAGAGGTCCTCGTAGGCCTCGGCGGCCTCGTCGATGCGGGCGGAGGTCCCCATGATCCCGTAGCCGCGCTGATCGAGGCTCTTGGTCACCTTGGAGGACTCGATCTGGGGGACGACGACGCCCATGATGTTCTTCGATTCGGTGGTGATCTCGGGGTGTTCCTGCAGCGCCGCCGCGGCACCGCGGACCGCGACGTCGCCTTCCATCGCCCGGGCCATGTTGATCTTCTTCTGGGCGTCCTCGTAGTCCTGTGCGAGGTCGCCGCGGACGTCCTGGGCCTTGTCCAGAATGTCCATGAACTCCATGATCAGCCCGTCGCGTTTCTTCTCGAGCGTGCCGTGACCCCGCTCGGAGAGCTCGATGCGATCCTCGATCGCCATCAAGTTCTTGCGGGTGGGCTTGACGTCGTTGGCCATCTTGTCGAGGGGTAACGCCCCCAGTCGGATAACTGTTTACAGTTTTCCGCGGGGTCCGCTCGGGCGAACCGCAGGAACTCGCTCACTCGAGCAGGTGGACCCGCTGTTCGTCGATCGAGAGCGGGACCGAGTCGCCCACCCGGTAGCCGTCGATCCCGTCGGCGTGCAGCGTCACCGTCGTGTCGTCGGGCAGCGTCGCCGTCAGCTGGGTCCGGTCTCCGAGGTAGGTCACGTCCGTCACGTCGGCCTCGAGCGACCCCTCGCCGAGTTCGAAGGCGGCGGGCCGGGCCGCGACCCGCACCGAGCCGTCCGTCTCGGCCGCCACGGGCAGTTCGGTAAAGCCCAGATCGACGTGGCCGTTCTCGGCGACGCCCTCGAGGAGGGTCGAACTCCCGACGAAGTTCGCGACGAAGGGGTTGGCGGGCCGGCGGTAGATCTCCGCGGGCGAGCCGACCTGCTCGAGCGTGCCGTCGGCCAGCACCGCGATCCGATCGCACATCGCCATCGCCTCTTCCTGGTCGTGGGTGACGTAGAGGGCGGTCACCTCGAGGTCGGCCAGTAGATCGCCGATCTCGTCGCGCAGTCGGGTCTTGAGTTCGGCGTCTAACCCCGTCATCGGCTCGTCGAGCAGGAGGACGTGGGGTTCGATCGCGAGCGCCCGCGCGAGGCCGACCCGCTGTTGCTGGCCGCCCGACAGCGTTGTCGGCCGCCGGTCGGCCAGTTCGGCGATGTCGAGCATGGCGAGCAGGTCGTCGGCCCGCTCGCGGCGCTTGGCTTTCGGGACCCCCTGCATCTTCGGCCCGAACGCGACGTTCTCGCGGACGGTCATGGTGTCGAACAGGGCATACGACTGGAAGACCAGGCCGACGTTGCGCTCTTCCGGCGGGACGTGTGTCACGTCGACCCCGTCGAACAGCACCCGGCCGTGGGTCGGCGTCTCGAAGCCGGCGATGGTCCGCAACGTGGTCGTCTTCCCGCAACCGGAGGGACCGACGACCCCGAGGATTTCGCCGTCCCGGATCGTCAGGTCGATCCCGTCGACGGCCACCTCGTCGCCGTAGGTCTTGGTCAGCGACTCGAGGGTGACGTCGCTCACGGTTGCTCACCTCCCTCGAGCGCGCTCCGGTCGATCGGTGTGCGAGCGATTCGACGCCGTACTCCGTTCGTAGCGTGTCTCATTGGTGTGCGGTCGAGAACCCCCGTTTGCCGAGCAGTTGCAGACTGATGATCGCGCCGGCGACGATCAGGAAGTACACCGACACTGCCGCGGCCGACTGGAGGTAGAGGGCGTTGTTCGCGATGTTATCGTAGAGAAACATCGCGAACGGGTCGGGGCTGCCGCTGGCGACCATGTGTGTGAAGTTGAACTCCGCGGCCGCGAGCGTCCAGGTGATGATCGCGCCGGCGATGATTCCACGTTTCGCGTGCGGGACGACGACCGTCAGGAACGTCCGTGGCCACGAAGCGCCGAGCGATCGGGCGCTCTCCTCGAGGCGAACGAGGTCCATCGACTGGAACGAACTCTGGACGGTCAACACCATGTACGGTGATTTGAGCAGACAGTAGCCGGCCAACAGTCCGAGTGCGGATCGGCCGTGCTGGGGGTAGGTCTGGACGAAGGCGATTCCCAGGATCAGCCCCGGGACGAGCGGCAAGATCGCGAACGTGTTGACCCAGTCCCGTGCGTAGAAATCGTATCGGGCGAGCGCGTACGCGACCGGGACGCCGATCACTACGTTCAACACCATCCCCCCGGTCGCGATCAGGAGGCTGTACGTCAGCCCCGGAATCGCGTTCTTTCGGACGCCGTATTCGCCGAACCCGAGTACCTTCCGCCAGTGATCGAACGTGACGAACCCCGTGGGCAGGACGCCGCTGCCGCTCTCCGCGAACGAGGAGACGAACGCGACGAGTACCGGAACCGTCAGGAACGCGGTCACGACGGCGACGACGCCGGCGACGATCGGCCGACCGAGCAGCGTCGAGAAGGCCCTGCCGGACCGCGACCACCGGCGGTTCCCTGACGCCGTTACCGAGCCGCCGTCGGGACGAGTCGTCAATGCGGCGTCCGCGTTCTCGGCCGCAGTCGAGCCGTCGTCGGCTCGCGGTGACGTGTTCCCGGTCATCTCAGACCTCCACCGCGTCGTCGTCGACGAACCGCAGCCCGACGAACGTGAACGCGACGATGAAGACCACGTAGACGAGCCCGATCGCGGCCGCCACGTCGGGGGCGTACGAGCCGACGCTGATCTCGTTGTGTATTTGCAGCGTGACCACCTGGTGGCTCTGGAGGATGAGTACCGTCCCGAAGATCGCGAGGCCGGAGCGGAAGGTGAGGATCGCGGCGGCGGCGATGCCCGGCCTGATCTCGGGGAGCGTCACGTGATAGAACGTCTCCCAACGGCTGGCACCCAGCGCACGGGCCGCCTCCTCGGCCTGTTCGTTGACCTCGGCGTAGGTGCCACGAAGCACCATCGTCGCCCGTGGCAGCAGTGAGTAGACGTAGCCGAGGAAGAGGCCGGTGATCGCGGTCGCGCTCGCGAGCCCGTGTGCCCCCTGGCCCGTCGCGACCGCGATCGCGTTCGTTACCAGCCCCTGTTGGCCGAGCAGGACCGTGATGAGGTAGGCGACGACGATCCCCGGCAGCGCGATGGGGAACGACACCGCCGCGACGACGATCCGCTCCGCGGGCAGGTCGTACTTCTCGAGGGCGTGTGCGACGGCGACGCCGAGCGCGACGCTGACTCCCGTCGCCAGCCCGACGAACCACAGCGTGTTCCAGGCGACCCGCCGGTACGCCGGGGTCGTCGCGAGCGTCTCCCAGGCCTCGAGCGACCAGCCCTCCATCCAGATCGTGTCCTCCGCGAGGCTGATTCGGACGAGCATCGCCAGCGGGACGAACCCCGCCACGATCGCCAGCGCGAAGAAGGGGAGACAGAGGACCGCGATCCGCCGGCGCTCGCGCTCGCGTTCGGTCGTCGGACGGGCGGTCGTCGACGCGAGCGTCGCGATTCGACGGACCGACGCCGTCGCCGATTTCCGGACCGACATCCGCGATCACTGCGCTCCCTGCAGCGGGGTTCGGTCGACGAGTTCCTCCTGAATGTCGGCTTGCTTCTCGACGAGGCTCTGCTGATCGACGGTGAATCCGGCCGCCTCGTAGGACGACTGGTCGGGGAACTCGTCGGGCTGGTCGAGTTCGTTCGCCCGGATCGGGCGGACGTAGGCGTCGAAAAACAGCTCCTGACAGTCCTCGGTCAGGACGTAGTCCATGAACAGCTTCGCCGCCTCGGGATTGGGCGCGTTCCGCAGGAGGGCGTAGCCGTAGGGGACGTTCATCGCGCCCGGCTCGCCGTCGGGTCCCTCGAGGACCGCGACCTCGATCTGGTCCTCGTCGAACTCGTCGTTGTTGTACTTGAGATTGAGGCCGGTGTAGTCGTACTCGACGACGGTCGAAATCTCGCCGGCGGTCATCGGTCCCTCGACGTTGCGCCGGAAGTCCGCGCCATGCTCGGCGATCGCCTCGTGGTACTCGATGACCGGATCGAGGTCGTCCAGATCCCCGCCGTAGGCCCGGTTGACCGACAGCGCGGAGGCCTGTCCGTTGGCGGTGTGTGGCGGCGTGAACGCCAGGTCCTTCGCGATGTCGGGGTGTTTCAGGTCCTCCCACGTTTCGGGGGCGTCCAGTCCCCGCTCCTCGTAGATGTCGGCCCGATAGGTCACCGCGCTCGTCATCTGCCGGGTCGCGGTCACGTGACCGTTGTCGGTCTTCAGATCGTCGGGAACGACGTCCCAGTTGGCCGGCTTGTAGTCGCTCGTCAGTTCGTCGTTCATCGCTTCGAGACCGAACGAGTAGCCCCCGTTGTACGCCGAGTGGGTCGGGTTCCGGGCGTTGGCCCGCATGTCCTCGAGGGCCTCGCCGGAGGAGCCCTGCGCGTCGTATAGCGGGAGGTCGTACTCGTCTTCGAACGCCTCCATGACGGCCCCCCAGTTCGACCAGCCGGTCTGGACGCAGTAGATCTGCAGTTCGTCGGGAAACGCCGAGGAGTCGACCTCGGTTTCATACTCGCCGTAGCCGACGGTGTAGGTTTCGCCACTTCCCCCGCCGGTGAGGTCGCTCAGACAACCGGCGACCGCGGCGGTCCCGGCGGCGGCCCCAGTCGAAAGTACTGCGCGTCGTGTCGTCCCTGTCGGGTCGGACATACCCGAGAATCCGCCAAAAACTACTAATCCGTTGCTATGTTAAGAATACTGACCTATATAATGGGCCGTAGCGACACGAAACGGTCGGGTTCGATCCGTACCTGACTACCGGCCCGGTTATCCCTGTCCGACCATCCGTTCTTCGTCGTCCCACTCCTCCTGGCGGAGTTCGTACTTCTGGACCTTGCCGGTCGCGGTCGTCGGCAGTTCCACGACGAACTCCACCCGGCGGACGGCTTTATAGCCCGCGAGCTGCTCGCGGGTGAACTCGGTCAGTTCCTCGGGTGACACCGGCGGGTCGGTCGGATCGCCGTTCGACGGCACGACGAAGGCCTTCGGCGTCTCGCCCCACTCGTCGCTGGGTGCAGGGATTACGGCCGCGTCCGCGACCGCCTCGTGATCGAACAGGGCGTCCTCGAGTTCGATGCTCGAGATGTTCTCCCCACCCGAGATGATGATGTCCTTCTTGCGGTCCTGAATCGCGATCATGCCGTTCTCGTCGACGGTCGCGAGGTCACCGGTGTGGTAGTAGCCCTCGACGCGGTCAGTGAAGGCCTCCTCGGTCGCCTCGGGCTTGTTCCAGTACTTCTCCATGATCTGGTTGCCCCGGACGACGACTTCGCCGAGCGTCTCGTCGTCCCGGGGAACGTCCTCGCCGTCCTCGTCGACGACGCGGATCTCGGTGCCCAGATAGGCCAGTCCCTGGCGTTTCTTGATCCGGAACCGGTCGTCGCTGTCTGCCTCGAAGTGGCGGCGCGCGTCGGAGGTGGTGATCAGCGGCCCCGTCTCGGTCGCGCCGTAGACGTGTTTCAGGTACCAGCCGAACTCGTCCTCGACGGTCCGGATTGTCGCCTCCGGCGGAGCCGAGCCGGCGGTCGCGAGCCGGACGTCGGTGTCGCCGGTCGTCTCGGGTTCGTGGTCCCGATAGTAATCGATCAGCATGTTCAACACCGTCGGCGCGCCGCACATGTAGGAGACGTCCTCGGCTCGGACCGTCTCGAAAATCTCTGCGGCGTCGACCCCGCGCGTACAGACGTGGGTCGCGCCGATGCCCGTTACCGCGAAGATGTGGCCCCAGCCGTTCGCGTGGAACATCGGCAGCGTCCACAGATAGGTGTCGTCGTCGGTGATCTCCTGATGGCCGACCAGCAAGTAGGCGTGGATCGTCTCGCAGCGATGCGTTCGGCAGACCCCCTTCGGATCCCCCGTCGTCCCTGACGTGTAGTTGATCGTGATGATCTCGTCCTCGCTCATCTCGGGGCGGTCGTACTCGGGGGCGGTGTCTTCAAGGACGGCGTCGAAGTCCTCCCAATCTCCCTCCACTTCGGCGGCATCGTTCGTAATGAACGTCTCGGTCGGCACGGTCTCACGGATCGCCTCGATTCTGTCGGCGTACTCGTAGTCGGCGTAGATCGCATCCACGCCCGCGTCCGAGAGGATGTACTCGAAGTCATCGGGCGTGAGCCGATAGTTCAGCGGCGTGTGGACCGCCCCGATCTGCATGCTTCCGTACGCCGCCTCGAGGTGGTAGTGGGTGTTCGGATCCAGCACGGCCACGCGGTCGCCCTTCTCGATCCCCCGTGCTTGCAGCGCCGCCGCGAACCGATCGGCACGCTCGCCGAGGTCGTCGTAGGTGAACCGTTCGCCCGTCGTCGCCACGACGGCCTCGTCGTCGCCGTAATGGGACCGCGCCCGGTCGAGGAACTCCGGAACGAGCAGTGGTTTGTGCATACATAACACGCTTTACCGACGATCCATACGATCCTTTCCCCCTGTTGCACGCAGTGATAGTCAAGGAATCTGACTAATCGGAATCGGTTTCGCCCGCTCGAGGTCGACCGTCGAATCGATCCCGCCGTTGGGGCTGACCGGCGCGATTCACGGCCCCTGTGGCAGCCACGGCTGCGGGCGCGTTCATCGACCCGTCGACGACGGCGTTGTCTGTTCCGTTGCCTGTTCGAGCGTGTTGCCCGCGTGCGCGGAAACTGGTGTATTGCTCGAGTACCAGCGACTCCCCGGTGGCTCGAGTCGAAGAAACGGAGGCGGCGGTGAAACGCAGGTGGTCGTCAGTCGGCCTGCACGGCTTCGGCCGATTCGTCTTCGCGGTAGTGTTCCGCGATGAGGTCCTCGTCGATCCGGTTGAGTTCCTCCTTCGGGAGGTCCGAGAGGAGGTCCCAGCCGAGTTCGAGGGTGTCGTCGATCGAGCGGTTGGTGTCGTACCCCTGCTGGACGAACTCCGCCTCGAAGCGGTCGGCGAAGTCGAGGAACTTGTTGTCACGCTCGGACAGCGCCTCGCGACCGACGATGTTCACGAGGTCGCGCAGGTCCTCACCCTCCGCGTAGGCGGCGTACATCTGGTCGGAGACGTCGCCGTGGTCCTCGCGAGTCAGGCCCTCGCCGATCCCGTCGTCCATCAGCCGCGAGAGGCTGGGGAGGACGTTGACCGGCGGTTCGATCCCCTGACTGTTTAAGTCCCGATCCATCATGATCTGGCCCTCGGTAATGTAGCCAGTCAGGTCCGGAATCGGGTGCGTGTCGTCGTCGCCGGGCATCGTCAGGATCGGGATCTGCGTGACCGAGCCCTCTTTACCCTCGATTCGACCGGCGCGCTCGTAGAGCTGTGCCAGGTCGGTGTACATGTAGCCGGGGTAGCCACGACGGCCCGGGACCTCCTCACGTGCGGCACCGATCTCGCGCAGTGCCTCACAGTAGTTGGTCATGTCCGTCAGGATGACCAGCACGTGGTAGTCCTTCTCGAAGGCCAGGTACTCGGCCGTGGTCAAGGCGAGTCGCGGCGTGACCTGACGCTCGACCGCCGGGTCGTCCGCGAGGTTCATGAAGACGACCGACCGCTCGAGCGCGCCGGTGCGCTCGAAGTCGTCCATGAACTCGTTTGCCTCTTCCTGGGTGATCCCCATCGCGCCGAAGATGACGGCGAACTCCGAGCCCTCGCCTTCTTCGTCTTCCTCGGGCACCGTCGCCTGACGGGCGATCTGCAGGGCGAGTTCGTTGTGGGGCAGCCCCGACCCGGAGAAGATCGGCAGCTTCTGACCTCGGACCAGCGTGTTCATGCCGTCGATGGCGGAGACGCCGGTCTGGATGAACTCCTCGGGGTACTCCCGGGAGTATGGGTTGATCGCCTTGCCGACGATGTCCTGTCGCTTATCGGGGACGATTTCCGGACCGCCGTCGATCGGGTTCCCGGAACCGTCCAGCACCCGCCCGAGGAGGTCCTCGGTGACGGGCATCTTCATCGTCTCGCCCAGGAAGCGAACGGAGGCGTTGCGGTCGATCCCGCCCGTCCCTTCGAACACCTGGATCGAGACGATACCCTCGCTCGATTCCAGCACCTGGCCGCGCAGCGTCCGTCCGTCCTCGGTCTCGATCTCGACGATCTCGTCGTACCCGACGGGCTCGTCGACCTCGGCGAACACCAGCGGACCGCTGATTTCCGTGATAGTCTGGTACTCTTTCATCGTTAGTACAGTGCTCGTAGTTGTTCTTTGAGGTCGTTCTCGATCTCGTCGATGAACTCCTCCCACTCCTCGGCCGTGCCCATCCGGTTGAGCTTCGGCGCGGCGTCGACGTCCGTGATCTCCTCCGGCGGCACGCCAGCGTCGAGTGCCTCGAAGGCCTCGTCGTTGAACGTCTGGATCGCGCCGAGCATCCGGTAGGTCTTCTCGGGTTCGCAGTAGGTGTCGACGTCGTGGAGCGCGTTCTGCTGGAGCCACGCCTCACGCAGGTAGCGGGCGACCTCGAGCGTGAGCTGCTGGTCCTCCGGCAGCGCGTCCTTGCCGACGAGCTGGACGATCTCCTGGAGTTCGTCTTCCTCGTCTAAGACGTCGACGGCCCACTGGCGGGTTTCCGCCCAGTCGCCGGCGACGTTGTCCGTCCACCACGGGTCGAGCTGATCCTTGTACAGCGAGTAGGACTCGTTCCAGTTGATCGAGGGGAAGTGCCGACGCTCCGCGAGGTCGGCGTCCAGCGCCCAGAACGTCTTGACGATACGCAGCGTGTTCTGGGTGACCGGCTCGGAGAAGTCACCGCCCGGCGGCGAGACCGCCCCGACGACCGAGATCGATCCCTCGCCGCCGTTCATCAGCTGGAACTTGCCGGCGCGCTCGTAGAACTCCGAGAGCGCGGCCGCCAGATACGCGGGATAGCCCTCTTCGCCGGGCATCTCCTCGAGTCGGCTCGAGATCTCCCGCATGGCCTCTGCCCACCGGGAGGTGGAGTCGGCCATCAGTGCGACGTCGTAGCCCATGTCGCGGTAGTACTCCGCGATCGTGATCCCCGTGTAGATACAGGACTCACGGGCTGCGACTGGCATGTTCGACGTATTGGCGATGAGGCAGGTCCGGGCCATCAGCGGGTTCCCGGTCTGTGGGTCCGGCAGTTCCGGGAAGTCCTCGATGACCTCGGTCATCTCGTTGCCGCGCTCGCCACAGCCGATGTAGACGACGATGTCCGCGTCGGACCACTTGGCGAGTTGCTGCTGGGTGACGGTCTTCCCGGAGCCGAAGGGGCCCGGAATCGCCGCCGTCCCGCCCTTCGCGAGCGGGAACAGGCCGTCCTGGACGCGCTGGCCGGTCACCAGCGGCTCGGTCGGCGTCTCCTTCTCACCGGCGGGCCGGGCTTCACGAACCGGCCACTCCTGGTGCATCTGGATCTCTTCGCCGTTGTCGAGTTCGACGACGGTCTCCTCGACCGTGAACTCGCCGCTCTCGACCGACGTGACTTCGCCGCCCTCGTAGTCCGGCGGCACCATGACCTTGTGGTCGATGGTGACCGTCTCTTCGACAACGCCGACGACGTCGCCGGGCTCGACCGCGTCGCCCTCCTCGACGGTGGGTTCGAACTCCCACTCCTTCTCGAGGTCGATACCGGGGGCGTCGACCCCGCGGTCGAGGAACGCGGTCCCCATCTTGTCCTCGAGGACGTCCAGCGGACGCTGGACGCCGTCGTAGATGGAGTCCATCATGCCGGGTCCGAGGTCGACGCTCAGGGGCTCGCCCGTGTTCTCGACGGGTTCGCCCGGGCCGACGCCGGAGGTTTCCTCGTAGACCTGAATCGTGGTCAGGTTCCCTTCGATCTCGATGACCTCGCCCATCAGTCCTTCGTCGCCGACGTAGACGACGTCGTTCATCCGGGCGTCGAGGTCCGTGGCGGTCACGACGGGACCGCTCACGCTTTCGATTACACCGTCTTCGTCGACGGTCTCGGTTTGTTCTGCCTGGCTCATAGTTTAGCTGTCTTCGTCCTCGTCCATCAGGTCGATACCGATCGCACGCTTGATCTGGTCGCGCAGCCCGCCGCCACCGGTGCCGCTGCCGATGGTGACGACGACCGGCTCGACGCTCGTCTCGACCTCCTGGCGTACGTTGCGCGACAGGTACTCGAGGTCGTCGTCGTGCATGACGACGATGCCGACGCCCTCGTCCTCGAGGGCTGCCGTTGCAGCGTCGTCGAGTCGCTCGTCTTTCTCGTCGTCCGGGACGTTCTCGAACCGGCGGACGCCAGCGAGGCGGAAGCCGGTCGTGAATTCCGGGCTGCCGACGACTGCGATCTCCTGGCTCATAGGATCACCAGCTCCTCTTCGATCTCGTTCTCGTCGAGTCCGACCTCGCGACCACGCGCGATCGCGCGGATGTTCTCGACCTCCCGTTCCTTCGCGAGGATGTACGACAACACGGCCGACACCGAGGCCGGATAGATGCTCGAGAGCGTATCGGCGTACTCGAGCAACGCAGCGTCTAGTGCGTGTTCGAACTGGATAAGGCTGTCAGCCTCGCGGAGCCGACCGAGTGCCTCGGAAAGTCGGTCACCGTACCGACGGTTCTCGGCGATGTGATCGACCAGCGCATCGTAATCGCCGACCAGTCGGCTCAGTTCCGACTCGTCGAACAGGACGCCGCCGTCGATGTAGTAGGTCGCGGGATCGAGATCGGCCCCACTGCGGGCGAGCCGCAGCGCGTTCCGGGCGTTCCGGAAGTCGATCTCGGCCTGCAGGAACTCGATGTATTTCGCTTCTGGGCCCTCCTGTGGCTCGTTGCCCGGGCCGCCCGAGACGTCCGCCAGCAGGTTCTCGTAGAACTCCCGGTCGAGGGCGTTCTCGAGGGGGACGAGCGCGCCGGTCTCCTCGAACTCCTCGTAGGCGACAGTCAGCGGCTCGTAGTAGATCGTCCCGTACAGCACTTCGATCGCGTCCTCGATGTCGTCGGTCTCGAGGAGCCGATCGATCGTCCGCTCCTCGAGTTCGCCGGCTCGGATGAGGTCGGTCCGGATGTCATCGGGGGCGGTATCGGTGTAGATCCCGCGGATGATCGTCTTCAGGTTCCAGACGTCGAACTTCCGCAGGTAGCGGGCGATGAGGTCGTAGAGGCGACCGTCGGCCCAGTCGATCAGGTCTTCGAAGTGCTTCGCGAGGTTGCGGTTCAGCGCGTACTCGATCAGGTCGACGCCCGAGAACCGCGCGCCGAGTTCGTTGATCTCGCGTTCGTACTCGGTCTCCTCCATGAACCGCGCGATCTCGCTCGGCCCCATCCGGATCAGCTTGCGGTAGTCTTCGTCCGAGAACAGCGAGGCTCGGCGCGACCGAACGCGAGCGTTCACGTATTCCGGATTCGAGGCACCTGCGCTCATTGCTCGAAGAGTCGGTTGCTGATCCCCTGGAGGTTGTCTTCCCAGACGTCTTCCAGCACCGAGTCGAACGTGTTGTTGACCCGGACCCGGGACTGGTCGCTCTCGACGACGACGCCGCCGAGACAGTCGACCTCGCCGGCGTAGGCGTAGCCGTCGTAGTCCGCGACGATCGACTCGAGCAGCTCCTCGTCGTCGGCGCGACCGTAGACGTTGACGTCGTCGCCCTCGTCGAACTCCTCGCTCGCGGCCTCGAGCAGGTCGCGAGTGAGTTCCTCGCGGACGTCTCCCTCGAGGGCGGCGAGTTCGTCCTCGACGGCCTCACGGACCTCCCCGAGGACGTCGCGGCGGGCCTCCAGACGCTTCTGTTTCGCCTCCAGCTTCGCACTGGAGAGGCGCTGTTCGCGGAGCTGGTCGATCTCGCGGTCGACCTCGGCTTCCGCATCGGCGCGGATCTCCTCGGCGTCGGCCTCGGCCGCCGATTCGATCTCCTCGGCGCGCGTCTCGCCCTCACTGCGGATGTCCTCCGCACGCGCGTTGGCCTCTTCTCGAATGTCTTTGACGACTGTGTCCAAACTCATTGTGGGAGAAGGGGGAAGTGGTTATCCGAGGATGAAGACGACGACCAGGGCCAGGATCACGAGCGTCTCAGGAAGGACGGTCATGATCAGACCCGGGACGAACATGTCGTCGTCCTCGGCGATCGCGCCGACTGCGGCGGCACCGATACCTCGCTCTGCATACCCCGCTGCGAGCGCAGCCAGACCGACAGCGATCCCTGCTGCGGCGGCTCCGTACCCGTCTGCCATGTTCTGGGCTGCCTCCGGGCCCATTGCGGCAGATCCGTTGTTCTGAAGTGCGATACTTGCCGTCTCGACGAACGCCGGCAGTTCTGTGAGTGCGATTTCAGTCATGGTTTACTTAGTCCTCGATGTGATCTCGATCGGTTCCGAACGGTTCGTAGTTCTCCCCACCGCCTTCATAAAACTTGTTAAAGAATTCGACGTACTCGAGGCGTACGCCCTGTAAGCCGGCGCTTGTCACGCCAAGAACTAACACGACGATGTGTCCGAGTACGAGGATAACAAGTCCACCGAGCAGGGCCGCGGTGCCCGAGTGCATGAGGCCGTTGAAGATGACCTCGGCACCCTCGCCGTAGTGTTCGGCGACGTAGCTCGGTTCGTGGTTCCGAAGGAAGTGGAACTCGCCGTCGGGGTCCTCGTAGGCCCCGAAGAACAGCAGGTTGACGACGAAGGCCATGCCGGCCTTCGCGAGCAACACTGCCCCCATCCGGGTGTACGAGAAGACGTTCACGACGACGTCGAGCGATTCGACGATCTCGACCGGTTCACTGACCGCGAGCATGACGAGCCCGATCAGGAAGACCAGCAGCGGAGCCGACAGCGGGAACTCGATCCCGGGAACGGTAACGAGTACCCACTCCGGGAACCCGGTGAAGCCGATCGGGAACGGCCCGTCGCTGGCGAACGTCGTGAACAGGAAGTCGGGCTTCGAGCCCTCGGCCTGGGCCGAGAAGATCCAGATCCAGATCCCGTTGATCATCAGGATCCACGAGCCGCTGTGGAAGAGGGCGTCCTTGAATCCGTGGCTGAGATTCTCGTAGAAGTCCAGGATGTACCCGATGTTCAGGTGGACGATCCCGGCCAGCACGCTCACGACCATCCAGCCGAGCGCGAAGTCAGCCGCGGCCGGCTCGAGGCCCTTGTTCAGCGGCAACAGCTCGACGTTGAACAGGTCGTGCCAGACGACCTCGCCGAGGATGTGCAGGCCGAATATCTCGCCGTACACGAACCCGAAGAGGGTCGTGAACAGCCCCGCCCAGATGGCGACGCCGCCGAGACTGGTGATCCCCTTGCTGTCGAACTGAGTCGCCATGTACGCACCGATGGCGATGTACAGGATTCCGTAGCCGGCGTCTCCGATCATGAACCCGAAGAACGCCGGGAACGTCAGGAACAGGAAGACCGTCGGATCCAGCTCGCTGTACTTCGGTCGGTTGACCGCCTGCACGAGCAGTTCGAACGGCTTGGCCGGACCCGGGTTGTCCTGTATCGTCGGCGGCTCGTCGCCCATCGTGACCGTCGAGCCGCCGTCCGTGACCGCCTTCTGTTGTTGGTCGTCCGCGTCGGCGGCTGCGTCGTCTCCGTCCGCTGCCGACGGCGCACCCTCCTGGACGTCTTCGGTGTGGCTGTGTGCGCCGTGGCGGTCGTAGTCCGCCCGCTCGAGTTCTTCGATCTCGACGCTGTCGCCGACGGCGTCGTCCAGCGCGGCGACGAGTCGATCGTAGTCGTCGGTCGGGATCCAGCCCTCTGCGATGAAGGCGCGATCGGTCGTCGCGAACTGCAGCGGCGCTTCCGCCTGCTGGACCTCGACCGTCAGTTCCTCTTCGACCCGCAGGAGGAAGCCGGCTTCCTCCCGCTTGATCTCCGCGAGTTCCGCGTCGATCTCCTCGCGTCTGCTCTCGAGGTCCGCCTTCTCGTCCTCGAGGTCGGCGACGTACGCCTCCGGACTCTGTTCGGTCTCGGGCACCGAGTGGCGCGTAACGTCGACGCCGACCAGGGCGTCGTCGATCGGCGCGTCGTCGGCGTCCGCGGTCGGCGCGGCGACGATCGCCACGACGTCTCCGCCGGTGAACGTCTCGAACGCCCGCACGTCGTCGGACGCCGCGACGGCGTCCTCGATCGCACCGACGGGACCTTCGACGACGGCCACGTCGACCGACTCGTACCCCGACAGCAGGTCGAGGTCGATCCCGAGTTCCGCGAAGGGCGCGACGCGGTCGATCTTCTCGTTAACCTGTCGCAGTTCGTCGGTGACCTCACCGCGTTGGTCGTCGAGTTCGTTGACCCGCGTGCGGATCTCCTCGAGTCGATCCTCCCAGCCTGTCTCGAGTCGCCCCGGCTCGGCCTCGTCGGCCGACAGCTCGAGGGTGTTTTCGAGGGCTCGGACGGTCACGAGCTTTTCCGACGCCTGATCGGCCCCTTCGATGGGGTTGCCGTTATCGAACCCCTCCCACGAGCCGTCGTAGTCCGAGAGATGGACCAGGTTCAGCTCGTGGATCGTCTCGATGACCGGAGCCATGACGGTTCTGGATCCGGTCACCGAGACCTTGCTCATCTGCTCAGGTCTGAGCATGGACGTCCTCCTGGAACAGTTCGACGACGTGGTCGGTCACTTCGTCGACCCGCTCCCGGGCGCGCTCGGCGAGTTCCTCGCGCTTCTGTTCGCCTTCTTCGAGGACCTGCTCACATTCCGCATCGATCTCCTCGCGAGCTTCCTCCAGGCGGCGCTCCCGCAACTCCTGGGCCTCCTGTTCCGCTTCCGTGCGAATCTCCTCGGCACGTTCCCGGGCCTCGGCTATTCGCTCGTCGCGGTCGTTCTCTGCCAATGCGACGATCTCGTCGGCCTCCTCTTCCGCCGACTTAATTCGTTCGAGAACCTCTGGCCTCGGCATACTCTAAGCAACCGGACGTTTGCCAGAGCGCGTATATGGTAGTTGCGAAAGTCCCTCAGCGGGAACCGGACCGATCGCGGATAATGACGGCTTACGTTCCAGCCGCGAGCCCCCGGGAACGGCAGACATATGCCGATCCGACCGAAACTCGCTCCTAATGGGACTTCTCGAGAACAAGGCCCGCGCTCGACTGTTCTATAAGTACCTCTCGCGGGTCTACGACCAGGTCAATCCGTTCGTCTGGACCGAAGAGATGCGCACCGAGGCCCTGTCCCTGCTCGAGTTAGAAGCGGACATGACGGTACTCGACGTCGGCTGTGGCACCGGGTTCGCCACCGAGGGACTGCTCGAACACGTCGACGAGGTCTACGCGCTCGACCAGAGCGAACACCAACTCGAACAGGCCTACGAGAAGTTCGGCAAACGCGGGCCGCCGGTCCACTTCCACCGCGGCGACGCCGAACGGCTGCCCTTCGCGACGGACACGTTCGATGTCGTCTGGTCGTCGGGCTCGATCGAGTACTGGCCGAACCCGATCCTCGCGCTCCGGGAGTTCCGCCGCGTCCTCAAACCCGGCGGGCAGGTACTGGTCGTCGGCCCGAACTATCCCGACAACGTCGTCAGCCAGCTGCTTGCCGACTCGATCATGCTCTTTTACGACGAGTATGAAGCCGACCGGATGTTCAAGGCTGCCGGCTTCGAGGACGTGAAACACGCCTTCATGGGGCCGTCCTACGAGCCCGACGTCGCGATCACGACGATCGGTCGCGCGCCCGAGTAGTCCGATCCCGATTCAGGTCGCCGTCGTCTCGAGGGTCGCGATCCGCTTTCCGTCCGTCGCGAGCGTGACCGTAACCGAATCGCCTGCTGCAAGCGTTGGACTGTTGGTCGACGCGAGCGCAACGCCAGCGCGCTCCCCCGCTGTCCACTCCGAATCGCTTTTGGCGTTGAACGGACCGTCGGGCGCGCCGTCGAATCCGCTTGCACCGACGAACGGAATCGGCGGTTGTTCGGCAATCGCCGTCCCGTTTACGGCAATCGTTACTGACAGCGTCTCGACGTCGATGGCATCCCCTGTGACGTGGGTGATCGCGATCGCGGAGCGGTCTCCGTCAGCCGAAAGTTCGAACGTCGCCGTCGCGCTAGCGTCCTCGAGCGACCACGTGCCAACACCGACTGCGACGACGGCTGCCAGACAGACGGTGAGTGCAACCAGTGCGAGTACGCCAATAACTGGACTCACGGCCCGTGTGTCGACAGTCGCGATTCGATCCGTCTCCTCGGTCACGACACCTTCTGGCTGCGGCTTGTCTTATAAATGCTTGACCACGTATCGATGGTCGGTCGGCCAACCGGGAAAAGAGCAGCCACTCTCGAGTCCCGGATCGCGATTCGTGGTTAGGAACTCGAGAGTATGACGGAAGCACTAGCTCCGTCCGCTGTTTCCGCTCGCAGTTCGTATTCGTCTCCGGGCGGCACATACCAGAGACCGCCGTCATCGTCGGTCGTTCCGACCGCGAAGCCGTCGATGGTAATCGTCGCGGAAACGGGATCGCCTGTTTCCGAATCATTCACCACGACGGTAGCTGGCCCGTTCGCTTTCGTTTCCATGATCGAGAGTTTGAGTCCGTTTTTGACTGCAGTTGTGTTGTTTTCGTTGGGTAACGAAGTCCGATCAAGAATCTGAACTTCTCGATAAATATCACCCGTCCCACCGTCGAGGTATGCCTCGAGATCCCCTTGATCGTGGTTATTGTTTATCTTGTACAGCTTTACCGTTGTGTATTCATTGAACGATGGGGACTGGACCGTTTCGTACGCCCAGGGGTACAGTCCGCGGGCATGATCGTATGCATCCAGAATGTCCTCGAACTGTGTCGACTGTGACGCGTTCCGGTTATCGAAGCGGACCGCTTCGCGGACGTAACTGTCCCCGAGTAGGGAGAGAACGAATCCGTTCTGTGACGTCTCGATGAGAATTACGTTGCCGTTGACGGAGTCGCCGTACCTGTATGCCGAGTCGAGTTGAGAGCGAATTTTCGTTCGGTGCATCTCGAGTTTGTCCCGCTCGTCACTGACCGAGAGTGAGAAATCCTGAACCTGCTCCGATCGCTCATTGAGTTCGGCGAACGCCTCGGAGAGAACTGCTGCTTCCCGGTGATTTCGAAGCAAGACCTGCAGTAACTGTGCGTTCGATAGTTCGTTGCTGGCGTGGGCACGGACGGCGCGTCGCTCACGTTCTTCGAGTGTCTCCGATTGCGCTACCAACCGCTCGTAGCCGTTTTGGAGCAGTTCTCGTCGTTCGGCCGCGGTCGCATCGTCGAACCCCTGATCCACGGTCGTGTATTGGGCGTGATCGACCCGAATTTCGTCGTCCGCACTCGCGAGCGCTGCACCGAGGTCGGAGCCGTAGTCGGCGTACTCGCTTCTGGACGTTTCATCGAGTGAGAGGCGGTTCGTCGTATTATTGACTGTCTGTGGAACCATGCTATTACTGCGCAGTAAACTCTCCTGGTGGAGATTCTCGGTAGCGTCGTTCGCTCCCGTTGTAGGGGTTGCCATCGCTGGAATCGCCAGCAGCGATAGAACCAGAAGTACTGCGAGGAGGGGCGGAATCGCGCGGTTCATCGAGCGACCGTACGTTCCCCTGATACAAAAACTGGTCGCACTTCAGTTCAATCGAATACCGGATTGAATTCGTGCTACCGACGTTTTACCGCCCCTATCAGAGATGTTCTCCGGCTCGGAAACGCTTTAGGACCGGTAGTGACGTTTTATTTTCGATGGAAAGGGTTTTTTCCCCCGGGCGACCACCCGATGGTACGCATGCGGGTATCCACCGCCGTCACAGTCGCCCTCACAATCCTCCTCATCACGACTCTTCTGGGGGCGGTGGCCGTGACACCGACCGTGTCCGCTTCGACACCGGCGTCGGAGCGGGCCGATACGATCGGTGATCGGTCCCCAACGACGATAGAACGGTCGCCAACTGACTATCGCGTGGCCGACTCCCGATTCCGAACGGCTGGTTCACCACCGTCGGCCGTCACTGCCCAATCGACGGAGCCACTCGAGCGACCCGCTACTCGGCAGGTATTTCGACTTACCGTTCGCGACAACGGCGATGTCAGGTGGACGATCGAGAGTCGCTTTCTCATAACGAACGAGAGCGACGAGACGGTGTTTCGAGAGTACGCCACGGAAGTCACGAATAACCAGCGTAACGTCGGATACGATCTCGACGTATTCGAAGGTTTCCGTCGAACTGCTGAACAGGAGACCGGACGTGAAATGTCAATCGAGGAGCCTCAGTGGGATGATCCGACGGTCATCGAGTCGCCAAACGACACTGCCGTGCGTGACGACACGGCGACAGACGATGTCAAAATCGGTGTCATTTCCTACTCATTCACTTGGACTAACTTCGCCACTGTCGACGGCGATCGGATTCACTTCGGCGACGCGTTCCGAACGGAGGGCGGAGTCTGGCTTCAACTGTACGATGGACAGCGCCTCGTCGTCGAAACACCACCACAGTACGCCCTCGAGACGCCGACGCAACTCTCCTGGGACGGTCCTTACGAGTTTGATGAGACTGAACTCGAGATCGTGTTTATCCAAACCAGTGATTCGATCGTACCGATGTGGGGGTGGCTGATTGGCGGCCTCCTCGTCATCGGGTTCATCGGTGGTGGATACCTCGTGGTACGGCGGGACGGCCGGACCAGCCTGTCAGTTCCGACCGATAGATTGCCATCGATCGAAGCGGTCGGGATCGGCACCAGTACTGCCAGCGACGGGAACGGTACCGAAGCAGCCGAGTCCGATGGCCCGGGGTCGACAGGCCGGAACCCGACTGATTCGGCCCCTTCGGCCGGTACCGGCACCGACGACGATCGCGACGCTGGAACCAGTCTCGAGTTCGAGGAACCGGTCGGGGACGCGGTCGATCCGGAACTGCTGAGCGACGAGGAGCGTGTCCTTCGAATGCTCAAGCAAAACGGCGGCCGGATGAAACAGGCCTCGATCGTCTCGGAGACCGGCTGGTCCAACGCCAAGGTGTCGCAACTGCTCTCGCAGATGGACGACGACGACGAGATCGAGAAACTCCGGATCGGCCGGGAGAATCTCATCACGCTGCCGGGCGTCGATCCGACCGAAGTCGACTGATCGTTCGGCCCGAAGTAGCCGATCCGCGGCTACCGCACGGCTACCGAGTAGTTCTCGCCCGATTCCGAGTCACCGTCGGTCGAACTCGAGTCGCCGTCGCCCGTCTCCGGATTGAACTGAACGTCCTTGCCGACGGCGTCGTAGATGTCGTCCCAGTCCTTGTCCTCATCCATCAGGAAGACTTCGACGGTTAGCGACCCCGAGTCGAACTCCTCGAGTCCGGCCGGGCGAACCTCGATGTGGAACGTGCCGTTTTCTTCCATCCGAACCTCGCCCGTCCGCTCGACGAGCTTCTGTTCGTCCTCGTTGATCTTGACGAAGAAGTACGGCTCGCCCTCTACGTCACCGTGTTCCGGTGGATCGACGTTCTCCATGCTGGTGTTGGCGACGACCTCGAGGTTGAAGTTCGAGTAGCCGTCCCCGTTCTCCGCCGGCTCTTTGTCGACGAACTCGACGCTCTCGATTCGGTCCTCGCGTTTGTCCTCGAGGGGTCGGTTCGGTTCTTCCGGCGGGGACCACTCTGCGGTGGTGTCTGTGTCCCCGGTATCGTCTCCGCCGTCCGGGTCCGTTTCGTTCTCGCTTCCGCTCGACTCGACGTCATCGCCGGGGGGCTCGGATTCATCGTCTGCTATGCCGTTCGTGTCCGTCTCGGTGTCGTTCGACGGCTCCGCTTGCGATCCCCCGAGGGCGCTGCATCCTGAGAGGGCCACGAGCAGCGCAACCGCGACGACGGCGACGTTTCGAAGTTCCATCGTGGCTCCCGCTTCCGACGGGGAGACCATTATTACAGCCCGGATAAGCGTCGGTGACTCATTCGACGACCGACGCGTCAGTACGGTCCCGAGGTCGGTGATCCCGTGGTGTTGAACGATGCGAAACGATCCTTATCTCATGCAAAAACCTGCATCAGGACGGCCGATCGCTCGCGGGCTACTTCGTTCCCGGCTCTCACTCGCTTCGCCCGTTCCGAACCGCGCAGCCTCGCGGTCCTTACGCTAGTGGCGTCCGTTCGACGACCTGTCCGTCATAGGTCGGATACTGCTCAACGATCTGCGCGCACCTTTTTCTCGTCGGGTTCGCGATGCTCACCACTCCTCGAAAAATCTGCACCAAAAAGCCGCTCACTCGCGTCGCTCGTTCACGGTCTTTACGCCAGTGGCGTCCGCTCGACGACCTGTCCGTCATAGGTCGGATACTGCTCGACGATCTGCGCGCACCTTTTTCTCGTCGGGTTCGCGATGCTCACCACTCCTCGAAAAATCTGCACCAAAAAGACCGCTCGCTTCGCTCGCGGCCCTTACGCTAGTGGCGTCCGTTCGACGACCTGTCCGTCGTAGGTCGGATACTGCTCGACGATTTCACCGTCCTCGAGGTCTCCCTCCTCGATCATCTCCTCGAGAAGCCACCAGGCGACCTCGACGTGGTCGCTCTTGACGGTGTAGAACTCCTCGGGGACACCCAGTGCCTCGAAGCGGTCGGGGTCGGCGTACGTCTTGCCGTAGACGAGCGTCCCGTCGTCGGTGACGTCGTCGAACTCGCGGCGGATGTTGCGGGCCATGCGTTTCAGGCGGCGGCGATGTTGGGCGGCGTCTTTGAACACGGAGGTACAGAAGTAGACCTTCTCGTGGTCGCCCATCACGTCGAGGATCTCCTCGCGGTCGCCGTCAACGGCGCTCATGTGGTCTTCCTTGAGTTCGTACCCCTGTTCCTGCATCCGGCGGTAGTTCCCGTCGCTCATCTCGAACTCGTTGACGTTGCAGAACTCGGCCGCGCCCTCGTCGATGAGTTCGAGGAACTCCTCCTCGGGGCGGATACCGGGGATTTCGAACGCGGGGGTCAGCCCCTCTTCGCGGGCGATGTAGAGGATTTCCTCCCACTCGGTGCCGTGGAGATCGCCCCACTGTTCGTAGGGTGGGTGGAACCGGATCTCGTCGAGTCCGGCCTCCGAGAGGCGGCGCATGTTCTCGCGGCCGCCGGTGATGCCGGTGTAGAGGTGAGTGTGGTGGTCCTCGCCGAACTCGTCTTTCAGCAGTTCGAGATAGTGGCAGGTCCGGCCCAAGGCCTCTTGGGGTTCGCCGCCGGTGATCGAGGTGCCCAGCGCATCCATGCGGTGGGCCTCGGTCAGGACGTCCTCGTCGCTTTCGACGAGTCGCTCGTTGGCGTAGACGTCGGTGACGTTTTTCCGATTTTCGCCGAGCGGGCAGTAAAAGCAGTCGCGCTGGTCGCAGTAACCGTAGACGAACAGCACCATCTTGCCGCCTTTCGCGCACTGCTCACAGCCCTTCGAGATCATTCGAGGGTACGTACCCTCCCGAGCCTCAAAAGCCGTGCGAAACCGCCGACCCATGTGTCGTGGCACCACACAGCCATATATTATTATGCGATGAGACTGTACGTAACGTAACCAATGTCCCCGGGGATCCGCGTTCTCTCTGTCGATGACGACCCCCAACTGCGCGAGCTGACCGCCACCGTTCTCGAGCGACGGAACGACCAGATCGACGTGACGACCGCGGCGAACGGTCGCGACGCGCTGGCGGTCTTCGACGGCGCGAGCGACGGGGCCGACCGACCGATCGACTGCGTCGTCAGTGACTACGAGCTGCCGGGGATGGATGGCCTCGAGCTGTTCGCGGCGATACGGGAGCGCGATCCGGCGGTCCCGTTCGTTCTCTTTACTGGCACAGCTCCCGACGAGATCGCGAGCGAGGCGATCTCGGCCGGCGTTACCGACTACCTCCGGAAGGGGTCGGGAACCGCCCAGTACACCGTGCTTGCAAACCGGATCGAGAACGCCGTCGCGAAACGCCGCGCCGAACGGGCCCGCCGCGAGAGCGAACGGCAACTCGAGCGATACCGGGCCCTCGTCGAGAACGATCGAATCCTCGAGCTCGTGCCGACCGCGCTGTTTACCCTCGACGCTGACGCCGTCATCAACTGGTGTAACGACGAGTTCGCCGACCCTTTCGTCGAGGGACGGACGGAACTGATCGGAACGCCGTTCCCGGATCTCATCGATCGCGGCTACTACGACGGGCAGGTGACGACCAAGTACATCGAGGAAGTCCGTGACCTGCTCTCCTCGACGACCGATCGCGAGCGGGCGAAGTATCAGGTTCGGTTTCAGTCGCCGGACGGTGAGGAACGAATCCACGACGTCCACACCAGACTCCTGCCGCTCGAGAACGGGGAGTTCACCGGAACGGTACACGCGATTCGGGACGTCACGCGCCGGCGACGCTACCGACGCGAACTCGAGCGCCAGAACGAACGGTTGTCGGAGTTCGCGAGCCTCGTTAGCCACGACCTGCGGAACCCACTGAACGTCGCGCAGGGGCACCTCGATTTCATCGCGGAAGGGGCCGACGACCGCCACGTCGAGAAACTACAGCGGTCGCTCGCCCGGATCGAGGAACTCATCGACGGACTCCTCCAGCTGGCCCGACAGGGAAAAGCGATCGGCGACGAGGAGCGGTTTTCGCTCGCTGACACGGCCCAAGCGGCCTGGGCGACCGTCGACACCGGTGATGCCCGCCTCGAGATCGAAACCGATCCGATGCTGTACGGCGACGAGACCCGTGTTCGATCGCTGCTCGAGAACCTCTTTCGAAACGCTGTCGAACACGGCTCGACGAGCCCTGACTCCCGCCCTCGTCAGGACGCCGTCGAACACGGCGGCGACGACGCCGATCGGCTGACAGTCACCGTCGGCCCGCTCGAGCGCGAGCCCCAGTCTGCCGGCAGCGGCGACCGTCCCGACGGCTTCTACGTCGAGGATACGGGACCGGGGCTGCCGGCCGATCGCGAGTCGTTGTTCGAGTTCGGCCACACGACCGCGGCGGGGGGGACCGGGTTCGGACTGGCGATCGTCGAGGGGATCGCCGAGGCCCACGGCTGGACCGTCGCCGCGTGCGACGGCGACGACGGCGGTGCGCGGTTCGAGTTCCGGGACATCACCGTGCCGACCGGCGGGACGACATCGGCCCGATCGACGTAGGGTCGGTGGTCGACGGGCGTCGGTCGCCGATCCTCGAGCGGAGTCGCGGACCACGACACCCGTGCCGCCCTCGAGCCCCTCGAGCGTATTCTTCCGTCCCCAGAAGATGGAAATACCCCGCCCTCGAACGTCCGACTGATGCTGCTGGTCCTCTGTGTCGACCTCGACGATGACCTCGGGCGCAAGACCGGCTTTTCGACGCCGGTTATCGGTCGCGAGCCCGTCGAGGAGGCGGCCGTCGCTCTCGCGACCGCGGACCCGGAGGACTCGGACGTCAACGTGATCTTTCAGGGGTTACACGTCTACGACGATCTGGCCGACCGCGACGAGAGCGTCGAGGTCGCCGTCGTCACCGGCAACGACGAGGGCGACGTCAGCGCCAACCGCGAGGTCGGGGACGAGGTCGACACCGTTCTCGCGAGCCTCTCGACCGGGGAAGACGTCACCGCCTTGGTCGTTACCGACGGCGCACAGGACGAGTCCGTCATTCCGATCATCCGCTCGCGAGTCCCGATCGACGGCGTCCGCCGCGTCGTCGTCCGGCAGGCACAGAACCTCGAGTCGATGTACTACACGATCAAGCAAGTGCTGGACGACCCCGAGACCCGCGGGACGGTCCTCATTCCGCTTGGTATCCTCCTGTTGATCTACCCCCTTGCCCTGTTCGGCTCCGTCCTCGATATGCCGGGGTTCGTCCTCGGGACGACCTCCGCCCTGCTCGGGCTCTATCTCATCTCGCGGGGGCTGGGGCTGGGCGATCGCCTCGACGCGAGCGTCGAACGCGCCCGCCGGTCGCTGTACGCCGGCCGGACGACCCTGCTCGCCTACGTCGTCGCCGCCGCCCTGTTCGTCCTCGGGGGCGTCAACGGACTCGACACCCTCGAGGCGGTCCGGGAATCGACCGCCGGCGACCTCGGGGTCCCGGTCATGCTGGCCGCGCTTCTCAACGGCTCGATCCGCTGGTTCGCCGTCGCGGGGCTGACGACCAGCCTCGGCCAGATCACCGACGAGTACATCGCCGGCTCGCTCGAGTGGCGCTACCTCAACGCCCCCTTCTACGTCCTCTCGATCGCCGTCGTTCTCCAGGCGGTGAGTGCCTTCTTCCTCGACCGGGTCGAACTCACCTTCCTCGCGACGGCGCTGACGGCAGGGACACTGCTGGGTATCGTCAGTACGCTCACCTTCGCCGTCGCGGAATCGCGCTTTTCGGACTCAGAGCGGGAGGAAGACAGGCGAGGCGCGGAGCGAGTCTGACCGCCTTACCGCTCGCGTTCGACGACGAACTCCGCCAGCTCGAGCAGATACTCTCGGGCCTCCGGATCGGCGACCTCGACCCGCTCGAGGGCATCGATCGCTCGATCGGCCTCGGTCCGGGCGCGGGCATTGGCTGCTTCGGGCGTGAGGTCGGTCACTTGGACGACCGACGGCCGCTCCAAAGCGGCGTCGTGGCCGGTCGGCTTGCCGAGTTCCTCCGGATCGGCGACGGCGTCTAACACGTCGTCTCTGATCTGGAAGGCGACCCCGACGCGTTCGGCGTACTCGCCGAGCGCCTCGACGGTGACGGGATCGGAGTCGGCGGCGATCGCGCCGAGTTCGGCTGCGGCCCGAAAGAGCGCGCCGGTCTTGCGGCGGGCCAGCGTCATGTACTCGTCCTCGTTTTCCGGCTGGGCCGAGAGTTCGGTCGCCTCGCCGACGCCGAGTTCGACCATCGCATCGGCGACGACGCGAGTGGCGTCGGGATCCGCCGAAAACAGTGCGAACGCCTCCCCGAGCAGGCCGTCACTCGTGATGATCGCCGGTCCGTGGCCGAACTCGGCCCACGCACTGGTCGTCCCGCGTCGGAGTTCCGATCGATCGATGATGTCGTCGACGACCAGCGAGGCCGTGTGGACGAGTTCGATTCCGACGCCGAACTCGACCGCGTCCTCGGCCCGCCCGCCGACCGTCTCGCAGGCCAGCAGGGTCACCATCGGTCGAACGCGCTTCCCCCCGGAGAGCGCGACGTGGCGGACCTCATCGCTGAGCGTCTCGGGCTCGAGCCCCTCGACGACCTCGACGAGACGCTCTTCGATCAGCGCCCGTCGCCGCTCCAGCAGTTCCATCACCCGCGCTTAGGATGGGGTGAAAAAGTAGCTAACGGATCAACACCGACCTTTTGTACCGACCTTTTTTCCGCTCGGGTTCGCTTCGCTCACCACTCGCGCAAAAAATCTCGACCAAAAAAGGCCGCTCGCTCACTGCGTTCGCTCGCGGTACTACTTCTTGCCCCGGTAAAGTCTACAGTCTCCGTTAGAGCCGTTCAGCGTGTTCCGCCCACTCGCAAAAAATCAACTAAACCGTGGTTGATGCCTGCTCAGCCTTCGAACTCTTCGATGAGTTCGGGGACGACGTCGAAGAGGTCGTCGACGATCGCGTAGTCGGCGATGTCCATGATCGGCGCGTTGGGGTCCGTGTTGATCGCGACGATCGTATCGGAGCCCTTCATCCCGGCGACGTGCTGGACCGCGCCGGAGATCCCGATGGCGATGTAGACGTCGGGGGTGACGACCTTCCCGGACTGGCCGACCTGTCGGTTCTTGGGTAGCCAGCCGTTGTCGACGATCGGTCGCGAGGAGGACAGCGTCGCGCCGAGCGCGTCGGCCAGATCGCGGATGAGGTCGAGGTTCTCCTCTTCCTCGATCCCGCGGCCGATTGAGACCAGCAGTTCGGCCTCGCTGATGTCGACGTCTCCGCCGCCGACTTCCTCGAAGCCGCTCACGGTGGAGCCGATCGCGTCCTCGTCGATGTCGGCGTCGAACGCTTCGATGGCGGCGTCGCCGGTGCCCTCGGCGGCGGGCCACTCGGCGCCGCGGATCGTGACGATCGCGTCGCCCTCGAGTTCGTTGGTCGTCTCGACTTTCCCGCCGTACATCTCGCGGGTCGCGATCAGGGTCTCGCCGTCGGTCTCGAGATCGACCGTGTCGGTAACGATCGGCAGGTCGAGTTCGTTGGCGATGGCCGGCGCGTAGTCGAGCCCGTTGACGCTGTTGGGCGTCACGACGAACTGGGGTGCGAGGTCGTCGTAGAGCTGCGTGATCGCCTGCGAGTAGACGTCGTGGTTGAACTCCTCACCGTGGGAAACGGTGTGGATGGCGTCGACGCCCTCGCGGTTGAGCTTGTCGGCGAACTCGTCGACGGTGCCGCTGATGACCGCGAGGTGGAGGTCGCCACCGGTCTCGTCGGCGAGCTGGCGACCGGCGGTGATGATCTCGTAGCTGACGTCGCGCAGTTCGCCGCGGCGGTGGTCCGCGACTGCGAGGACGTCCGTCATTGTGCCACCCCCTTGTCGCGGAGCAGTTCACCCAGCTCCGAGGCGGTCTCGTCGGCGCTTCCCTCCCAGGTCGTCACGTCGCTCTCGCTCTCGGGCTCGTACATGTCCGTCAGCTCGAGTTCGGTCTCGATCGTGCTCTCGTCGACGCCGATGTCGGCGAGCGCCTTGACGTCCATCGGTTTCTGCTGTGCCTGTCGGATGCCACGGAGGCTGGCGTAGCGGGGCTCGTTGATCCCGGTCTGGATCGTCAGCACCGCGGGGAGTTCGATGTCGGTCAGCTCCTCGACGCCGCCCTCGAGTTCGCGCCGCACGGAGGCGATCCCGTCGTCGAGATCGTGTTCGAGGTGGTTGACGACGGCACC
Source organism: Natrinema thermotolerans (assembly GCF_031165565.1). Classification (NCBI taxonomy): domain Archaea; kingdom Methanobacteriati; phylum Methanobacteriota; class Halobacteria; order Halobacteriales; family Natrialbaceae; genus Natrinema; species Natrinema thermotolerans. Next base: position 2,349,828 of record NZ_CP101873.1, read on the forward strand.
CCACTGGAAGCCGATGTTCTCGGCGACGGAGACGCCGGTCGCGGCGAAGCTGTCGTCGCCGGCCTGGACGCCCGAGAGGACGAGGTCGGGGTCTTCCTCCTCGATGACGGCGCTCAGAATCTCCGTCTTGGCGTTGACGTCGAGCAGGTCGACGTCTTCCAGCGCGTCGTCCCAGACGCGGACGGCGCGGTCGGCGCCCTTCGCGAGCGCCTGTCGGATGGTCTGTTCGCAGTCTTCCGGCCCGATCGTGACAGTCACGACCTCGTCGGCGATTCCGTCCTCCTGGAGCTGGACGGCTTCCTCGATCGCGTAGTCGTCCCACTCGTTCAAGTCGGCACCGAGGTACTGCTGTGCGATTTCAGTTCCCTCGATTTCGAACTCGTCTTCGACGGTCGCCACCTCTTTGACCGTTACGAGAATTTTCATCGTTTGTCACTGCTACGTCCATACCGTAAACCTTTTCGAAACCGCACGTCACCCAGGCGTCGTTTCGTTACCATGTTTTCACTTTCCGTCGGTGACTGTTAGTGGTGCAGCCTCGCCCCCCGCTCTTTACTTCCAACGTTTCGCCCCGCCGTCGATCCACGAGACGGAAACGGTTTAACGCCACCGCTGGTAGTGGCGTGCATGGCAGACTGTCCACTCGCCGACGACTGCCCGGAGTTCTCCGAACGGATCTCGGGGATGGGGTGTCAACACTACGGTGACCGGGGTGGCAAGGAGTGGTGTAACCACTACAATCAGCCGATAGAGGACCTCAAGACCCAGCCGGTCAAGGCGGGCCAGGAAGTCGTCATCGACGTCGTCGACATGCACGAAAGCGGTGCCGGTGTCGGGCGGACCGAGGACGGCTTCATCGTCATGGTCGACGGCGTCCTGCCGGAGGCTCGCGCTCGCGTCGAGATCACCCGCGTTCACAGCAATCACGCCCGTGCGGAGGAACTCGAGTTGCTGCCGATGGAACCCGACGAGGACGACGTGGACGACGACGCGTCCACTGATGGCGATGCCGCTGACGGCGATGCTGCCGACGAAGCCGCAGCCGACGACGCCGACGGCGGTCCCGAGCGCGAGCGACTCGGCAGCCGCGACAACTTCTGGGGCTCGTAAGCCCCGCGAGTGGACAGTCGATCCGAGACGGCGGTTTTGCCGCTTCAGAGACGATAGCTGAGCCCCGGCCTTCCGATGTGCCGCTTCAGATAACGTTTTCTCGGCCCCCGTGCGATATGACCCCATGGAACGCATCTCGTTATCGAACTCGGCGTTCGAAGGCGACAACAACGCGTACCTCTTCGCGGACGGCCCCGAAACGGCCCTGATCGACACCGGCGACTGGATGGCGACCACGCGCGAGCAACTCGAGGCGGCGCTTGCCGACCGCGGGCTCGCCTTTTCCGACATCGACCGGATCTTCCTGACTCACTGGCACCACGATCACTGCGGGCTGGCCGGCGAGATTCAGGCCGAGAGCGGGGCCGACGTATACGTTCACGAGAACGACGCGGCGCTGGTCGAGGGCGACGAGGACGCCTGGGACACGATGTACGACCGCCAGCGGGGGTACTTCGAGGAGTGGGGGATGCCCGAGGACCGACAGGAGGTATTGCTCGAGCGGATGGCCGACGGCGAGACGACGGTCGAGACGCCGACCGTCACGGCGTTCGAGGACGGGGACACGTTCTCGATTAACGGCACCGAACTCACGGCGGTCCACACCTCCGGCCACGCGGCCGGGCTCAGCATGTTCGAGGCCGATCTCGAGGGCGGCCACGAGGTCTTCTCCGGCGACGCCTTGCTGCCGGTCTATACCCCGAACGTCGGCGGCGCGGACGTCCGCGTCGACCGGCCGCTCGAGCGCTACCTCCGGGCGCTGCAGGGGATCGTCGACGCGGATTACGACCGCGCGTGGCCGGGCCATCGCGATCCGATCGACGACCCCGCCGACCGCGCTCGGCATATCATCGATCACCACGAGGAGCGCTCCTGGCGGGTCCTCGACGCCCTCGACCGGAAGGGGCCCTGCGACGCCTGGACGGTCAGCGCCGACCTGTTCGGCGACCTCGAGGGGATCCACATCCTCCACGGCCCCGGCGAGTCCTACGCGCATCTGGAACACGTAGAACGGGCGGGAACCGTCGTCCGCGAGGGCGGGGAGTACCGACTCGCCGACGGCGTGAGCGAACGCCTCGCAGCGGCCGATGCGGAGCGCTGGGACCTCGAGTACTGAGACGGTTTGCTGTCCCTGTTTTCCCCGTACGGTCGCCGCTGCAATACCGAGAAGTATTTACTCGACACCGAGTTAGGAATGCGTATGATGTGGCAAGATCTCGTGTTCCTCGCCGGTAGCGTCCTCTCGATCGTCTTTCTCGCGCCGACCGTTCGGGACGTGACGGCGAACATTCCGCTCGGCTCGAGCGTTCCCTCGATGACCATCGGGGCGATCTACGCGGTGACCTACGCGACGATGGGGATGCGCTTCTCCGCGCTCGGTTCGCTCGGCGTCGCGACGATGTGGTCGCTGATCGTCTGCTATCGCTCGCCCGGCCCCCGCGACGGCCCCGCGAACGTCTTCCGGTTCGCCCGCTCGCTGGCCCGTCGGGCCCACGGTACCGTCACCGGGACGCCGACCGACGACGACCGCGTCGCGTCCGGACGATCGGCCGACTGATTCCCCGCTCGTTCTCCCCGGCGATCCGGAACCCGCGCTGGGACCGTGGAAGCTTTGATCCCACCGCCGATTAGTTCCCGGTATGTCCACGCGAGCCTGCGGCTCCCGCGGGAGGGGATGGCCGTGATCGACGACGTCGAGGAACTCCTCGCGGAGATCGGCTTCGACCCCGAGACCAGCGTGTTGACCTATCGGCAGGCACAGGTACTCGCGTTGCGCGAGCGGGGCGTCTCGCAGGCCGACATCGCCGCGGAACTCGGAACCTCGCGGGCGAACGTCTCCTCGATCGAATCGAGCGCCCGCGAGAACGTCGAGAAGGCCCGCGAGACGGTCGCGTTCGCGGAGGCGCTTCGGGCACCGGTCCGGGTTCGCGTCGCCGCCGGGACGGACCTCTACGACGTTCCCCAGATGGTCTACGACGCCTGCGACGAGGCCGGCGTCAAGGTCGACCACACTGCGCCGGACCTGATGAAGATCGTCAGCGACGCCGCGGGCTCGGCCGTTTCGGGTCGGCAGATCTCGACGCCGCTGATCGTCGGCGTCACGTCGGAGGGGATGGTCCGCGTTCGCCATCAGGAGTGACGGCGTTGCTATAGTAGCCACTGAAAGTCATTGCACACCTGATCGAACGACGGCGTTGCGATCAGTGTGTGAATCGTTTCAGCGGCTACTATAGCTGCCGGCTCCCCGACCCATTTGTAGGCCGCTCCCGTGTCGTCGGGTATGGACTTCGACCTCGACGGCAATTCGGCGCTGGTGACAGCCTCCTCGAGCGGCCTCGGCTTCGCGAGCGCGCAGGCACTCGCCGAGGAGGGTGCGAACGTGGCGATCTGTGGCCGCGACGCCGAGCGACTCGACGCGGCCCGCGAGGACCTCGAAGCGGCGGGAACGGGCGACGTCCTCGCCGTCCAGACCGATCTCACGGACCCCGATGACGTCTCCCGGCTCGTGGGCGAGACGGTCGACGCCTTCGGCGGGCTCGATCACCTCGTTACCTCCTCGGGCGGCCCGCCGAGTACGACCTTCCGCGAGACCGACGAACAGGATTGGTACCAGGCCTACGACCTGCTCGTGATGAGCGTCGTCTGGACGCTCGAGGAGGCCTACGAGCCCCTGCTCGAGTCCGAGTACGGATCGATCACCTGCATCACCTCCCGGACCGTCCGGGAGGTCGCGGACGGCCTCCTGCTCTCGAACTCGGTCCGCCGGGGCGTGATCGGCCTCGTCAAGACGATTTCGCGGGAGTTCGCGCCCGAGATCCGGGCCAATGCCGTCCTGCCGGGGACGATCGAGACGCCCCGGATCGAGGAACTCATCGAGGCCGGCGTCGAGCGCGGCACCTACGACGACTACGAGGAGGGGCTGGCGGCGATGGCCGACGACATCCCGGCGGATCGCATCGGCGACCCGCGGGAACTCGGCGACGTCGTCGCCTTCCTCTCGAGCCCGCGGGCGAGTTTCGTCAACGGGGCCGAGGTCCCGATCGACGGCGGATTGTTGCGGAGTTGAGGGCGACTCGCGGGGCCGGATCGGTCGACCGTCGCGCCCGCGACCCGACAGCCGGACCCCGATTTTCCGAACCGTAACCCTCTCGGACCCCCTCGGGAGAGTGGGAGTGTGTACGGTCCGATTCGACTCGCCGGCTACCTCGCGCTGCTCGTGACGCCGGCCGCGTTGCTCCTCGGTGCCGTCCGTGCGCCGCCCGACCTCCACGCCGGAGCGGTCTGGGTGCCGCTCGGCGTCGGGCTCGCCGGGACCGTCGTCGCCGCGACGGAGCGACGGCGACTCTCGAGACTCGAGGGGAGCGGGCTCGCTCGCGCGGACGCCGTCGATGCGCTCGCGGTCGCAGCCGCAGCGGTCGTCACGTACGTCCTGAGCGTTCGCGCTGGCCTCGGCCCGGTCGTGGCCGCCGCCGCGGTCGGGTTGCTCGTCGGGGTCGGCCTCCCCCGGATCGACGGCCCGGCCTACTGCGGGACGTTCGTCGGAATGGCCTCGCCGGCGGTGTTTCCCTCCCTCGAGCCGGTCGCGGTCGCGGGCGTGATCGCCGGGCTCGCGTTCGTCGCGACGGCCGGCTCGTTCGACGGCTTCGGCGGCAAGTACGGGACGATCGCGCTCTTTGGCTGCATCACGACGGTTGCCCTGCTCGACGTTGACTACGCCGCCGCCAGCGCACTCGAGCCGCGACTCGCTCCGGCAGTCGTCCTCGTCGCTGGCGTCGCGGCGGTCGCGACCGTCGCGCTCCGGACCCGCGGTGGGGCCAGCTCCGTCGTCGCCTCTGCCGCGGTCGGGCTCGTCGCTGGCATCGCGTTCCCCTCGCTCTTTCCGTCGCTCGGGTCGACGCTGGCCGTGGTCGCCTTCTGTGCCTCGTTCGCCGGGATGTCGGGCGACGAGCGGCTGGCGACCACCGGACAGGTCGCCGCCGCCGGCTGCCTCTGTGGCCTCGTCTACTTCGCGGTCGCACCGTCCCTGTCCGGGGCGGGCGGCAAGCTCGGGACCACCGCGTTCGCCTCCTGTCTCGCCGTCGCCGGCACGTTGCGACTGCCCGCCGTCGTCCGATCGAGACTCGGCCGCACCGCCTCGAGCGGGTGACGGCGGAGCAGGTTTCACCTTTGCGACCGGACTGCGTGCCGACTCGAGGAGTACGTTGAATGGCCGTCAGAACTCAGTCGGCCGAAATCTCGCAGGTCCCCTCGTAGGCCACGTCCGAGACCGACTCGATCTCGGGGTCGTCGCCACAGACTGGACACGCCGGGTTCGGCTGGACGGGGACTTCCTCGAAGCTCATGTCCATCGCGTCGTACAGCAGGAGCCGTCCCTCGAGCAGGTCGCCTTTCCCGAGCAGGTATTTGACGACCTCGGTGGCCTGAATGCAGCCGACGGTCCCGGGGAGGACGCCGAGGACGCCGGTCGTCGCGCAGTCGGGGACGGTACCGGGTTCGGGGGCTTCGGAGAAGATACACCGGTAACACGGCCGCGGCTCGTCGCCGCCGCGTTCGTTCGTGAAGGAGGTGAGCTGGCCCTCGAAGCGGTAGATCGCGCCGTGAAACAGCGGTGTTTCGGTGAGGACGCAGTGGTCGTTCAGCAGGTACCGGGTAGCGAAGTTGTCGCTGGCGTCTAACACGATGTCGTAGTCGGCAACGAGGTCCGCGACGGTGTCGGCCGTGACGCGAGTCTCGTGGGTCTCGACGGTGATATCGGGATTCAGCGCCGCGACGTAGTCGGCCGCGCTGTCGACCTTCGGTCGCCCCACGTCGTCGTCGCCGTGGACGATCTGGCGTTGCAGGTTCGAGCGCTCGACGACGTCGTCGTCGACGATCCCCAATCGGCCGACGCCGGCGGCCGCGAGATACTGAATCGCCGGCGATCCCAGCCCGCCCGCGCCGACGATCAGCACCGACCCCTCGAGCAGCCGCTGTTGGCCCTCAGGGCCGATCTCGTCCATGATGACGTGTCTCGAGTAGCGATCGAGTTGGGTCGCGTCCAGACGCAGGTCGCTCATACGTCGTCGTAGGCTCGAGAGCGAGAAAAGTCCGCGGGTCGACTCGAGAGGGGGCGACGGCTGGCCGAGTCGGTCGCGGTCGGTTCCGTGGCCGCGGGGCCGACGTGTGGGATCGCGAAGGAGGCAGGATTAGCAGCCACCATTCGATTTAATACTGTGGGTTGTGTTCACATGGATATGGCAACCTCACCCAATGACGCCGGTGACGACGTCATCGACCAATTCCTGTCCGACCGCGGTCACTCGGTCGAACGAGTAGGGTGGGAGCAGGAGTATAACAAGAAGCAGTGTCCCGACTGCGGTGGCCTTCACGAGACGTCCGCCAACTCCTGTAGCGTCTGTGGGTGGGAGCCAACGCCGTAGGATCGACCGCTGACTCGAGCCCGTTGCGACCGTCCCGTCGATAAATTCGCGTTCCGTGTAGTGTTTTTATCAGTGCGTATTCGACACAATTATAATGGGTTACAGATGATAGCGTATTGAGGAGAACTATGCCGGAATGCCAGAACTGCGGTGCGTTCGTCACGGAGACGTACGCCCGGGTGTTTACGCCCCGCGGCGTTGAGGATCCCCGCGTCTGTCCGGACTGTCAGGACAAGATACGCGACGGTGCCGAGGTTCGAGACGCCCGTTCCCCACGCGATCCCTGATCGTCGCGTCGTCGTCGGCTTCTGTCGCCGAAAACCCACGTCACTTATGGGTGTCGCGCTCCTGTACAGCTACAATGACTACGACGGACACGACGGTTACCCGCCTGTTCGGCGGTCCGGGAAGCGGGAAGACGACCGCCTTGCTGGACCACGTCGAGGAGATCCTCGAGCAGGACGGGGTCACTTTTCGGGATATTCTGGTCGTCTCGTATACGCGAGCGGCGGCCCAAGAGGTTCGCGAGCGGTTAGCCGAGCGCCTCGACGAGAGTCCGCGTGCGCTGCAGGGCAACGTCTGTACGATGCACGCGAAAGCTTACGAACTGCTTGATCTCTCCCGGAGCGACGTCATCGGCGAATCCGACAAGGAGGGGTTCTGCGAGCAGTACGGCATCGAGTACGAGGACGAGTACTCCGGCGCGGGGCGACGCACCGCCCGTTCGACGACGATCGGGAACAAGGTCATCGCGACGAGCCAGTGGCTCCAGCGGACCAGCCGCGACGTCTCGGACTGGTACGACGTCCCCTTCCAGTGGGACGACGAGGAGGTCCGGCTCCCGCCCGAAATCGACCCGAACGCTCAGGAGGGTAACAAGTACACCCCGACCTGGCCCAGCGACGACGACCGGATCGATGTTCCCGAGGCGATCCGTGGCTGGCGCTCCTACAAGGGCGAAGAGGGCAAGATCGGCTTCGCGGACATGTTAGAGCGGGTCAAACAGCGCTCCCTGCTCCCGAACGTCGACTACCTCGTCATCGACGAGTTCCAGGACATCACGACCCTGCAGTACGACGTCTACGAGGAGTGGAAACCACACATGGAGCAGGTCCTGATCGCCGGCGACGACGACCAGGTCGTTTACTCCTGGCAGGGTGCCGACCCCGCGCTCTTGCTCGAGGAAGAAGTCGACGAGGACATCATTCTGCCGAACTCCTATCGGTTGCCCTCGAACGTCCTCAACGCGGTCAACAAGGAGATCCGTCACATCGAGACCCGACAGGACAAGGACCTCAAGCCCCGCAAGGAAGGCGGTGCCGTCGAGGCCCGTACCAACGCCTCGATGCTCGACGTCGTCCGGAACGTCCGCCGAACCCTCGTCGAGGGCGACGGTACCATCATGGTCCTGTTCCGGGCCCGCTACCAGATGTTCCAATTCATCGATGAGTTCATCACCGAAGGGGTCCCCTTCACCTCGCTGACCGACCAGCGGATGTGGACTGACCGACTCACCCAGTACGTCCGGGCGGTCGAGGCCATCGACGCCGGCGAGGACGTCACCGGCCTGCAGGCCCGCCGGCTCGCCGACATGCTCCAGGAGTCGGCCTTCGGTACCGCGGAACGCGACGACCTCTTCGACGAGATCGACGATCGACAGGAAGAAGCGGGTATCGACGATCTCGAGGACCTCATGATTCCCGCCGATGTCGTCGAGGACCACGCGCCGTTCATGCCCGGCCCCGGCTCGGCGGCCGACATGCTCCGGAAGGTTACCAACTTCCAGAAGAAAAGCGTCCGCTCGTACTTCGCCATCGGCGAGTACCAGGGGATGGACACCGACCGCGTCCGCGTCGGGACGATCCACTCCGCGAAGGGCCGCGAGGCCGACCACGTCTTCGTCGGCACCGACCTCACCGAGAAAGTCGTCGAGCAGATGGTCGCCACCGTCGACGACCCCACCGACATCCCCGGCTGCGAGGAGTTCACCAAGACCACCTCGCCCGTGCCCGTGCTGACCGACAACGAACGCCGCGTCTTCTACGTCGGCATGTCGCGGGCCCGCGAGCGACTCGTCCTCCTCGAGAACCTGGTCGACGGCGCGCCGACGCTGCCGGTCGACGTCCTCCTCGAGAACGAACTGACCGACATGACTCTCGAGGAACTCGTCGAGCAGGCCCAACAGCCCGATCCCGACGCCGAGGCCGACGATCTCGAGGCCGAAGCCGAAGCGCCGTGACCGGTGGGAACGCCGACGGCGCGACGGACAGGCCCGGGTTCGACGACGGCACGGAACTCGGCCGCGAGCGCCGGCGCCACGCGGCCGACGTCCTCTCGACTGCCCTCGTCGACCGCGACGGCGCCGCGTTCGTTCACGCCGGCGTCGACCGCGATCCCGGGATTCGCTACGCCTGCGACCGGCCGGCCGACACGACGGCCGTGGCCTACGACGGCACCGCCGACGAGTGGCTCGTCCGCTCGAGCGCCGAGGGCGGCGGCCACCCCGCTGAGCGGCTGGCGTCGGCATTGGCCAACCGCGGACTCGAGGGAACGATCCTGACGCCGCCGCGAGTCCCACACGACGCCGCGCTCTATCTCGAGCGGGCGGGGTTCGACCTCGCCTCGACGGACGTCCTCGAGCGGGCGCGAGCGACGAAAACGGCCGGCGAGCGCGAGCGCATCGCCGCCGCCCAGCGGGCGGCCGCGGCCGGGATTCGGCAGGCGGCGTCGCTGCTGGCCGAGTCGGCGGTCGTCGACGGCCGGCTCGCAGCGGGCGAGAACGGCGGCGACGGAGCCGACCCCGAACCGCTGACGGCCACCCACCTGCGGACCGCCATCGACGAGGCGATCGTCGGTGCGGGCGGGTTTCCGGCCGGCAATACCGCAGTCGATCCGGACTCGAGTCGCGCCCCCGACGAACCGCTCCGGCCCGGCGAGCCGATCGTCCTCGCGGCCGCACCCCGCGAACCGGCCGGCTACTACGGCGGGCTCGTCCGGACGCTGGTCGTCGACGGCGACGGTGGCCGGGAACGTCGGGTCCACGTCGCCGTCACGCAGTCGTTTCGCTCGGCGCGGTCGATGCTGACCGCCGGCCCGGAGTCGGTGACGGCCGTCGCGGCCGACCTCGAGGCCGAAGTCCGATCGTTCGGGTTCGATACCGAGCAGACGGTCGCGACCGCGGTCGCCGGCGCGGGGCTCGAGCCCCGCGAGCGCCCCCTCGCGGGCGGCGACGAGGTCGGTCCCGGCTCCGTGGTCCGACTCGACGTGGCCGGGCAGGTCGGTCCGGACAGTCGGATCCGGATCGCCGACGTGCTGGTCGTCTCCGACGAGGGCGAGCGGCCCGAGTGGCTCGCCGCCCCGTCTCAGTCGCTGTCGCCCGCGTCGCTGCTCGACTGACCGACCGAGGTCCCGATGCGGTCCTACGGCTCGTCGTCGGTCTCGGAGTCGGGTTCTTTCGCGACCGTCCCGACGACCCGCTCGGCCAGCAGTTCGGGCACGTCGGTCGGCGTCGTCAGCCAGTGTTGGACGACTACGAGGCCGACGGCGAGCCCGATCAGCGCGACGCCGAACGCGGTCTGGCCGCGGAGCAACAGCAGGTCGAGTCCGGCGAGGGCCGCGGGCAAGGCGAGAACGAGCGTGCCCGCGAACTTGATCGTCTCGATGATACCGGCCATCGATACGCGGTAGGGCGGCGACCGGTAAAAACACGGCGACGAGGCACGCTGACCGATCGCCGTGGCCGTCTCTCGTCGGGCGTTTCGTTTGCCGTTGGACGTTCGGATAATTTACTAAAAGATTGAAACCTGTCGGGAATCGTGGTTTCGGTATCGGCTCCGAAACCGACCGCCACCCATGGATCAGGACCCGCGACAGCGATACGAAGCCATCTGTGAAGCCTCGCCCGACGCGATCGTCGTCGCCGACCGCGACGGACGTATCACCTACGCGAACGGCCGCGTCACCGATCTGTTCGGCTACGATCCGTCCGAACTCGTCGGCGAACCGATCGAGACCCTCGTTCCCGAGGCCGCTCGAGCGGGCCACGTCGCCAAACGCGACGCCTACATCGCCGATCCCGAGACCCGCCCGATGGGTGCCGGACTGGACCTCTCGGGCCGGCGGAAGGACGGCTCGGAGATTCCCATCGACATCAGCCTGAGCCCGATCGAGAGCGGCGGCCGATGCGAGGTCATGGCCGCCGTCCGGGACGTTCGCGACCGGGAAACGCTCCGCGCGAAGTACCAGACGATCCTCGAGGCAGTCCCGGACGCTGTCGTCGTCGCGGACGCGGCGACGGGCGATATCGTCGAGGTGAACGAACGGGCCGGTGATCTGCTCGGGTACGAGCCCTGTGACCTCGTGGGGCGGCCACAGACCGTCCTCCACCCGTCCGGGGAGGCCGACCGCTATCGGGCGCTTTTCGAAGAATACGTCGCCGGCCCCAGTTCCGATCGATCGATCTTACATGCGTTTCCGGATGGTGCCGACATCCACGTCGAGACCAGCGGTGGCGAGCGGATCCCCGTCGAGATCAACGCTCACGTCTTCGACCTGTACGACCGCCGATTGATCGCCGGCGTCTTCCGCGACGTGACCGACCGGAAAGAGTACCAGCGACAGCTTCGAACGCTCCATTCGGCGACGCGGCAGCTGATCGCCGCCGACGGTCGTGAGGAGATCGCCGCCCTCGTCGCCGATGCCGCGCGGACGATCCTCGGTTACGAGTACAACGTGGTCCGGCTCGCCGACGACGACCGATTGCGGCCGGCCGCTGTGACCGACGGGGCCGAAACGGAGATGGGCGACCGTCCGATGTACCCGATCGACGGGTCGGCTCCGGTCAGTCGCGTCTACGACAGCGGCGAGTCGCTCCGGTTCGATGACGTTCGGGCCCTCGAGGATGGGTACGACCGCGGCGACGCGCGATCCGCGATGTACCACCCGATGGGCGACCACGGCGTGATCAGCGTCGTCGATCCCGCGGTGGGGACGTTCGATCCGTCCGACGAGGAACTCGCCTCGGTGCTGTCGGTCAACGCCGAGATCGCACTCAACCGACTGTCCTACGAGCGGGATCTCGAGCGCCAGAACGAGCGGTTGGACGAGTTCGCGAGCGTCGTAGCCCACGACCTCCGGAACCCGCTCAACGTCGCCCAGGGACTGCTCGAGGGCGAGCGGACCGGTGTCGTGGCCACCCATGGCGACGAGATCGCAGCCGCCCTCGACCGGATGGAAGGGATCGTCGACGACGTGTTGACGATGGTCCGGGACGGGTACGAGGTCGACGACGCGGAGCCGCTCGAGTTCGATACGATCGTCGCCGACTGTTGGGACTGCGTGGCGACCGCCGATGCGACGCTGCGGGTCGAATCCGACGGCCTCCTCTATGCCGACTCGAGTCGGATCCGCAACCTGTTCGAGAACCTCTTTCGCAACGCGGTGGAACACGGCGGTCCGGACGTCACGGTCACGGTCGCGCTCTCGGAAGGGGGGTTTGCCGTGGCCGACGACGGGCCGGGCATCCCGCTCGCCGACCGCGACCGCGTCCTCGAGCCGGGGTGGACGACCGGCGAGAACGGGACGGGGCTGGGGCTGAACATCGTCCGCGAGATCGCACGGGCCCACGACTGGGGGATCGACGTGACCGAAAGCGCGGCCGGCGGCGCGCGCTTCGAGTTCACCGGGGTCCGGACCGTTCCCGCCGCCGACGCCTTCGAGGCGGACCCGGAACGGCTTTGACGCGTCGCCCGTCAGTTGCGGCTATGTTCACGGGGATCGTCGAGGAGACCGGCGAGATCGTCGCACGAGAACACACCGACGACGGCCTCCGGCTCCGGATCGGTGCCGACGAGGTCGCGACGGGGCTCGAACACGGCCAGAGCATCAGCGTCAGCGGCGCGTGTCTCACCGTCGAAGAGTTCCGCGAGCGCGAGTGGTTCGAGGTCTTCCTCGCGACCGAGACGGTCGAGCGGACCTATCTGGGCGACCTCGAGACCGGCGAGACGGTCAACCTCGAGCGGGCGATGCCGGCCGACGGCCGGTTCGACGGCCACGTCGTCCAGGGGCACGTCGACGCGGTCGCCACCGTCACCGATATCGAGTCCGTCGAAGAGGACTGGTTCTTCGAGTTCGACCTCCCGGCGGCTTTCGACCGATACGTCGTCGAGAAGGGGTCGATCACGCTCGATGGCATCAGCCTGACCGTCGCGGACCTGGACGAGGAACACGGCCGGGTCACCGTCGCGATCATCCCGACGACCTACGACCTGACGACGCTTGCTGAGAAGGAGCCCGGCGATCCCGTCCATCTCGAGGTCGACGTCCTCGCGAAGTACGTCGAACGGCTGCTGGAAGCGCGGTTCGACTGAGCGGGGCTCTCGAGACGGTTCTCGTCGCCCCGCCCCGGCCCGGTCAGCGCTGGGGCGGGTCGAACTCGGTCAGTTCCGGCCGCGAGTCGGCGACGGCGTCGTTCGTGACGGTCTGGTAGGTCCGGCGGTAGCGTGCGAGCTTTCGGTAGAGGTAGTAGCCGACCGCCAGATCGTAGCACACGACGTAGCCGACGAAGGCGACCCCGTAGCCGATCGGGAGCGCGCTGGCCACCTGCCCGGGCACGATGCCGACGGTCACGTTGTACGTGCCGTGGACGAACGCGGCGACGAGCAGCCCTTTGAGGACGATCGGGCCGGCGTACTCGCGGTTGAACTTCGCCAGCCCGAGGTAGTAGCCCGCGATCGCCGAGTAGATGACGTGGCCGGGGCCGGCCAGCGCCCGGACGGTCGCGATCCCGCCCGCCGTCGCGAGGAGGCTGGCCTCGGGTTCCGCCTCGCCGACGACCCGGCCAATGTAGATCGCGTTCTCGATGGCCGCGAAGCCGAGTCCCGCCACGGCACCGTAGACCGCGCCGTCGATCACGGCGTCGAAACTGCTGCTCCGGTAGGCGAAGACCTTTACGGCGAGCAGTTTGACCGTCTCCTCGACGGGGCCGACGATCAGGTAGAAAAAGAGGAGGCTCCCGACGGCCCCGACGCCGAACAGCGGCCGCGTCACTGAGTTTACGACTGCGGCGAACGTCGCGAACAGGATCGCCAGCAGAAAGGTCGCGACGAGCAGCCGTAGCGGTTCCGCCGTCGTGATATCGGCGTACCAGATATACGCCGCGAGCAGTCCCGCGGGGACGAGCGAAAGCGCGAAAAAGCCCGCGAGATACGGGTCCTCGACGACGAGCGCGGCCGGCGAGACGAGCAAGGAGAGAGTGATCACGATCGCGGTTAGCAACACGATCGCCCGAAACCCGTAGCTGACCGCGTTGTAGAGTGTATACGCGATCAGATCCGGGACGGATCGCGGGTTCCACGTCGAGACATCGTAGAGGTCGAGTGACCCGTCTCCGGACCGCTCCTCGGCGCGTTCGACCGGGTCTCGCCTGCGTTGCATGAGCGACGGTATGGCTGCCGGCCGGGTATAGGTTCGGCAACCGGCGGCGCCCCGTCGTCCAGTGTCCCGACGGCCGTCTCAGTCGTCGGTCGTGCCCGGCGTCGAGTCCGGGACGTCCGTCTCCGACCAGACGGTGGCCGTGCGGTCGATCTTGTCGTTCCAGCCGGCGACGAGCGTCGTGACTGCCAAGTCGCCGGTCACGTTGTTCATCGTCCGCAGGCGGTCGAGGATCGGATCGACGCCCGCGACCATGCCGACGACCTCGAGCGGGAGGCCGAGTTGCGTGAGGACCATGGTGAGCATGATCAGGCCGCTCCCGGGGACGCCGGCAGTACCGACGCTCGCGAGGAGGGCCGTCGCGACGACGGTGAACTGTTCGCCGATGGTCAGGGTCTGGCCGACCATGTTAGCGGCGAAGACTGCCGCGACGCCCTGATACATCGCCGTCCCGTCCATGTTGATCGTCGCGCCCAGCGGTAGCGAGAAGCTGTAGACCTCCTCGTCGACGCCGAAGTTCTCGTCGGCGTCGTTCATCGTGACCGGCAGCGTTCCGCTCGAGGAGCGGATCGAGAGCGCGGTTACCATCGCTTCCTTGCTGCCCCGGAGGAAATCCAGCGGTGATTCCCGGAGCAGTCCCCACTGGATGATCAGCAGGTAGGTGACGCCGATGTGGAGGCCGACCGCGATCGCGAGCGCGCCGATGAGCTTGGCAAACGGGGCGATCGCGTCGACTCCGGCGTTCCCGAACGTCGTCGCCATCAGGGCGAAGACGCCGATCACGCCGTACTCCATGACGCCCCAGACGATCTTGAACATCGCTTCCGCGCCGGTTTCCGCGAGTTCGAACACCGTTTCGGCACCCTCGTGAACGGCCGAGTTGACGTCGTACTCGTCTTGCAGATAGGCCAGCGCGAGCCCGAACACGATCGTGAAGAAAATCGTCGGGAGAACGTCGCCCGCGGCCATCGCTCCGACCGGGTTCGTCGGCACGATGTTCATGAACACCTCGACGATGTCGGGGGCCTCTTTGGTCTCGACAGTCGCGTCGGCCACCTCGAGCCCGGTCCCGGGATTGATCAGGTTCGCGACGAACAGCCCGATACCGATCGCGATCGCGGTCGTGACCAGATACAGCGCGACGACCTGCCCGCCGATCTTCCCGAGGTTCGACGGCGAGAGCCGTCTGGCACCCATAAGCAGCGTGAAGACGATGATCGGAATCACGATCATCTGGAGCAGTCGGACGAAGAGATCACCGAGCGGCTCGAGCCGAGTTGCCGGTTCGCCGACCGTCAGGCCGACGAGCGAGCCGAGGACGAACGCGACGCCGATGCGGTAGATGATCGGAACGGATCGATATCGATCGTAGAGCTGCCTGAGTGTGATCGCCATACCCACCCTGGCAATACTTACACAATAAAATCATCGATCCTGAACATACGGTCTGGGTCCGTCGCGCTCGGATATTTATTTTCCAGTGATGGTGTATCATTCTTCCCGGATGAAAATTCACTACAAATAATTACTAATGGATGGGGAAAGGGTGTACGAACGAGCAGGTATCGGTCGGTTGCCTCGATCGGAACCCCTGCCAGCATTGTCTCTCCCCGTCGTCAGAACGATGACCTGTCCTGGCCAGTCCGACGTGCCGGGTCCCGAAAACGCCGATCGCTCGGACTCGGAATCCACAAAGGCCTCCCGTCCGAACCGACGCCCATGCACTTCGACCAGCGAACCCAGCGGGCGCTTCGGGACGCCGGCCTCGAGACCGACGACCTCCGGGCCGCCTCCGAGGCGGTCGTCGAGGCCGTCGCGGACGACGCGGCGGCGCTCGAGGCGTTCTTCGACGACCACGACACCGTCTACTCCGATATGGACATGGCCCACTCGAGTTCGGCGTATCCGGAACACGCGGTCGATTACGCCGACATCACGACCCACGGCGACGAGATGCGGGGCTGGCTCCGGTTCGAGACGTGGGGCGTCTACGTCGAGGGCGGCCGACTTCTGGACGAGGACGTCGTCGAACTCTCCCTCGGCCCGACGATCAACGACCGGGTGCGGTTCGCCGCCGACCGCGACAGGCTGCGATGACGACGGCTCGAGTCCGCGGCATCTACACGACGGCCGTCACGCAACTGCTGAGCGAGGCCGACTGCGAGGTCGTGCAGGCCTCCGAGCCGATTCGGGAGCGCTTCGACCAGTCGTTCGACGCCGCGCCGGCCGACGCGACGGTCGAGACGACCCGCGATCGGCAGGGCGTCGAGATTTCCGGCGACCCCGACGCGGTCGAGACGGTCGCCGACGAACTCACGGCCCTCGCGATCGACGCCTTCCGCTGGGACGACGAGATCCCCCGCGGCGCGGTCTTCGACGCCGAGGTCCTCGAGGCCGGCGGCGGAGGCGGCGCGGTCGTCGATCTGGGCGAGGGCCGGCGGGGCTATCTCGCGTACGACGCCGTCGACGGCTACGTCGACGCGGGCGACCGCTATCGCGTGCAGGTCAGCGAGCCTGCGCCGCCGTGGGACGACGACCGCCCGCTCGTGGAACCGACTCTCGAGGTCGCTGGCGGGCTCTGTACGCTCTCGCAGGATCGCAGCGGCGTCTCGGCGGCGCTGCGCGGCGAGCGCGCCGAGGAACTGGTCGGCATGACCGACCTGCTCTCGGTCGAGATCCCCGAGGGGTGGGGACTGCGCTGGCAACACGCCGCGGCCGACGCCGACCTCGAGGCGATGGGGGCTGCCCTCGAGGACGCCGCGAGCCTGGCCCGGGCGCTCGAGGATGCGCTCGCCGACGCGCCGGCCGAGCCCGGCGAGCCGGGACTGCTCGCCACACCCCGGCGGACCGAGTGGTGTTGGTTCGGCCGCGAGACCCGATTCGAACTGGACGGCGTCCGCCGGCGGGTCGAGACGACGATGCCGGGCCATCACCGGTCGAAGGCCGCCGATCGGGCCGCCAGCGCCGCGGTCGACTTCGCGGAGGCGGTCTGTGGCTCGCTGGGTGCCGATACGACCGACGACGACGCCTTCCCCTTCGCCGCGGTCGCCCGCCAGTTCGGCCCGACGAACGGCGACCGCCTCGAGATCGGCCACGGCAAACCCGATGGCCGGCTCATCTCGTTAGGTCGTGGCGAGGTCACCGACTGGGACCCCGAGGGCAAGCTCACCCTCGAGCGGTCGATGAGCGGCGGCGGCAGTTACGACGCGCTCGGGGTGCCCAAGGAGTCGGGCGACGTGGCCGTGACGAAGTTCCGCGAGGGTCGGTGGTGGTATCCGACGACCTACAAGGCGGCCGACGGCACGCCGAAAGGGACCTACGTCAACGTCTGTACGCCGGTCGAACTCTTTCCGGATACCGCGCGGTACGTCGACCTCTACGTCGACGTGATCCGGCAGCGTGACGGGACCGTCGAGATCGTCGACGCGGACGACCTCGAGGCGGCCGTCGACGACGGACTCGTCGCCGAGGATCTCGCTGCAAAGGCGATGAACGTGGCGGAAGCCGTCGAGCGGGCACTCTCGAAATAGGGTCCGCGTTTTCGGTGCGCTCGCGCTCGAGAGCGGCGCGACTGGGAGCGTCCGCCCGGAACGCGATCCGCGACCGGCGATCAGTCCGAGGCGCTCGAGGCCGGTTCGGCCCCCGCGGCGACCGGGAGCAGATCGACGTACTCGTCGAGATCGAGCGCGAACTCCCCCGCCGTCGCCGGCCGGACCCAGCGGAACTCGAACTCCGAGCCGTGTTCGCCGCCGCCGTCGGTGACGGTGTGGGTCCACCGATCTCGCGGTTCGTAGACCGTGGCGTGGAAGAAGTGCCGAACGTAGCGCTTCGGCGGTTCCTCGCGTCGGGTCCAGACGTCGGTCGTCAGATGCTGCGCGCCGTTCAGCGTTCCCAGTCCGCTCTCCTCACGGACTTCCCGGAACAGCGCTTCCTGCGGGGATTCTCCCGGCTCGAGGGTGCCTTTGGGAATCTGGAGCCCGTCGTGGCCCGGCCCCTCGAAGACCAGTAGCTCGCTCGAGCCGCGCGTGATGTAGGCACACGCCTTCCGGACGTACGTGACGTCGGCCATGGTACAGTATAGCATACCGTGCCACTATAAAAATCTGTCATGGATGCAATTCAAGGAGCTTAAGGGGATTTCTCGGTCGGATCGCGGACGAATCTCGGCGGCTTCATACGGTTTCCTGTCGGTCGTTGCCGGCGCAACCGCGACCTGGCGTCGGTTGTGTCGGGAAATCGGTACAGCAATCCGTATCAGTCGGCAGCGACCGGTTCCTCGTCCCCGACCGGCGCGTCCCCGTCGAGGTAGGTAAACAGCGTCGCCAGCGCCGGGCCGGAGACGTTGTGCCAGACGCTAAAGAGCGCCGGGATCAGTGCGGCACCCGCGCTGAAGTGGGCCGTCGCGAGCGCGACGGCCAGGCCGCTGTTCTGGAGGCCGACCTCGAACGCACACGCTCGCGCTCGATCCTCCGCCATGTCGGCCGCGTGACCGACCGCGTAGCCGGCCCCGAGCCCGAGGCCGTTGTGCAACACGACCGCGAGGAAGACCAGTGCGCTCGCGCCGAGGATCGTCTCGACGTTGAGGCCGACGACCGCCGCCACGATGGCGACGATGGCGATCACGCTGATCGCCGGGAAGATAGAGAGTCCGGCCTGTGCAAGCGCCGGCGCGTACTCGTCGAGGACGTAGCGCAGCACCAGGCCCCCGACGACCGGGAGCAAAACGACCTGCACGATCGACGTCGCCATATCCATGAACGTGACGGTGATCGACTCGCCGGCCAACAGGACGATCCACGCCGGCATCACGAGCGGCGCGGCGATCGTCGTCACCGACGTGATCGACACCGAGAGCGCGACGTCGCCGCGCCCGAGATAGGTCATCACGTTCGAGGCGGTCCCGCCCGGGGCCGCGCCGACGAGTATCAGGCCGAGACCGATCTCCTCCGGCAACCCAAGCGCGCCGACGAGGACGTAGGCGATCGTCGGCATCAGGAGCCATTGGCTCATTGCGCCGATGAAGACGTCCCGCGGCCGCTCGAGGATGCGACGGAAGTCCGTGGGGGTCAGCGTCAACCCCATCCCGAGCATGATGATGCCCAGCAGCGGTGTGATGTAGGGTGCGATCGGGGTCAACCGCCTCGGGGTCAAGCCCCGAGGCTTGTCGGTGGACTCCCGTTCTAACCGAGTAATTCGGCAGGCGTGTAATCACCGTTCACGTTCAGCGCCCCTGACTTGAGGGTCAGTTGACTAGTGGCCCATCCACCGCGAGACTTCTGCCCGCGATGGATATACCCGCAGTATCGGTTGGCGATGTTCTTCGCCGCGTTGTAATCCGCGTTCACCTCATACCCACACGACTGACACGCAAACTGCTTGTCGTCGCGGTTGTCCTCGTGGGTAAACCCACAGTGACTACACCGCTGACTCGTGTACGCAGGATTCACCGTATCCACGAACAACGCCGTGGATTCAACCTTGTACTCCACGAGTTCCACGAACTTGCTGTAGGCCCACTGCTGGAACTTCGACCCATTAGCGATGTTCTCGCGGATATGGTCAAGGTTCTCGAAAATAATGCCGTCCACATCCGCGTCGTGGGCTTCCGCGATGAGGTCGTTCGCTCTGTTGTGCAACCAGTCCAACGACCAATCCGAGAACCGACTGCCAATGGACTGAATCGTGAGGTGCGCGGAGCGAGTGCCAGCCTGTTGCAGTTTGGCGCGGCGTTGCTCGTACTGGTCGCGCTTGTGGGTGAGGTAGTCCGCACTGCCGATGAACTCTCCAGTTGAGGTGACGGCGAACGCGCCAGTCACGTTCAAGTCCACGCCGAGAACCACTCCGTTCTCGGGGGCGTCATCATCGTGACTGGCTTCTTGGCGTTCTGTTCCGTCAACCACGTAGTCGGGGTTCTTCAGCGTGATGTGCAGGTAAAACGTGTCGTCCTGCTCGTCGTACTGGAGCGTGGCGCTTGAGGCATCCCAGTCGTCACTCTCGTAGTACCGTCCAAATGGCGTCCCCTCTCGCTCCTCTTTTGGTGGGAGGGCGTATTCAGCGGTGACTCTGCCGTTCGGCGTGGACAGCGTGGCGTGGTCGTCGTTGAACGTCGCACTCCGCTTGTCGTAGACGACACTCCACGAGTCGAACTCGGGTTGACTCGTCTTCTCGCTGTCCTTGAGTTTCTCAACGCCTGCATCGACGGCTTCGATGGCGCGGCGGATGCCTTTTTGGACGAGGTTCGCGGTGAGGTCGGTCTCCTCGCGCAACTCGTCGTACAGGGCGTTTTCGGCTTTGCTCTTGCTGGTGACACAGTAGTCGTCGTAGCGCCACGCCCACTCGCTGGTGCGATTGGCGCAGTGCAGGAATTGCTTCTTGGTTTGATGGAGGTCGCCACGACGCTCTTCGGGCACGTCGAGCTTGATGGGCACGGTGCGTCGTGGAGCGTCGTCCATCCGTGGTTCAAATTTACTCCTATTGCCTAATAAAATTTTACGTATGGATAGGGGTTGGTCCTGCTATCGAGCGTGGTGAGTTTCATCGAGTGTCGGCTTCCTCCCCGACCTCAAGGGTCGGGGCATCCGCCTCGTACCGCCTGTGAACGTCTCGGGGGAGTAGAGCGCGAGCGGGGAGACGACCAGTACCCAGACGACGAAATACTTGCTCGTCACCGATCCGACTCGTTCCAGAACACGCTGCAAACTCATTCGGCTCTCACCGCACTGTGAAACATGCACAGCCGTCTGTGAGTCTGCTACATTAATACTACGGCTTACGTGTACGTTTGCCACCCCGTGAGACTCGAGTCGGGACGCGGTGACGAGCGGCTACCGATCGGGAGCTATTCGACGGCCGGCTTCGGGCGAGTACCCGTGACCGCCGTGACGGGGCCGGGTCGGTGAGATAGGAACGGGGCTCGAGACGCGGGTCGTCGCATCGGTGAGCGATCTATGCCGGATCCGCGCGTTCGGTGCTGCCGGCGACCGGTGTGAAGTGATCGTCGGCGACGGGCCGGCCACAGACGGGACAGCCGTTGGCCAACGTCGCCTCTCGCACGGGCTCGGTCACCGCCATCTCCTGGCGACAGTCGGGGCAGGTGAATTCGTACGGTGTCATGGTGGGTGGTGTCCTCGACGACTAGACCTTCGGCTCCATCCCCGATAGGGAGACGACCCAGATATAGAGGGTCGTATATACGTGGGTCCGCCGATCCCCACGATCACGGCCCGACGGCCGATCGCAGGAGTTCGGATTCGACCGTTCGGCGGTGTTCGGTACCCGTACTCGAGACACTGCCCGATCGGTCGACTCGAGCCGCTACAGGACGTTCGCCGTAACGAACGCGATCTGGCCGAGGACGAGGGTCAGGAGGACCGTCAGCACACACAGTTCGTAGTACCCGCGCCGGCGATCGAACGCCTCGGTGCCCTCGAGGGCCGTCCCGAGCGCACGCAGTCCGAGATAGGCGGCCGCCACGAGGCCGGACGCGGCGGTCAGCGCGAGAACCGTCGGCGCGTATTCCGGGCCGTAGTACGTCCCGACCGACCAGCGAATCCGAACGCTGTCTCCGAGGATCGGCGCGGACGCGAGGCTCACCGCGACGCTCGCGAGGACGACGAGGAGCCCGCCGGCCGCGGTCGGCCGGAGCCGGCCGCCGACGGGACTCGCACACAGCGTCGCCAGCCGCGTCGCGACGCGGCGGAATCGATCACGGAACCGCTCGAGCCGTCCGGTAGTTCGGGTCGATGACATCGTATGCTCACGGACGGGGGCCGGACGGAAAGCCCGTCTCGCACGACTGCAGCGGCTGCAGTCGTGAAAATCCCTTTATGTTCGTTCTCGGTACAGACCCGTACCGTGAGTGAGGAGCCGGACGTCGAGACGGTCGGGACCCTGCTGGAGGACCCGACAGTGCGCACGATCCTCACCCAAACGAGCCAGGAACCCATGTCAGCGACTACTCTGAGTACCCACTGCGACGCGTCCCAACCGACGGTGTATCGACGGCTCGAGGACCTCCGGGAGTGCGGTCTCCTCGTCGAACGGACTAGGCCCGACCCCGACGGCGGCCACCATCGGACCGTCTACTCGACGAACCTCGAGCGGATCACGGTCGATCTCGAGGGCGGCGAACTGACCCTCCGTATCGAGCGTCGCGAGGACATGGCCGACCGGTTCACGGACCTGATAGAGGGGATCTGACGTGCGCTCGCTCCCGCTGCAGCTCTGGGAGGCCTCGCCCGCCGAGTGGGTTGCCACGTTCGTGCAGGCGACCGATATCCTGAGCGCGGTCATCGGGCTGTTCATCGCGTATCAGGCCTATCGGGGCTACCGGCGAAACGACAGCCGGCCGATGCTGGTGATCGCCGTCGGGTTCCTGTTCGCGCTCGCGGTCCCGTTCCTACTCGTGATCCTCTACGCGATACTCCCGTTCCTCTCGGAGACGCTGCTTGCGGTCTGCAGTCAGGCGAGCCAGCTCTCGGGGCTGCTCGCGATCCTGTACGCGCTCCGGATGCCGGCCTGAACGTGCCGGTCTGGGTTCGAAAAACGCCGTTGTGCCCGATCAGTCGGCGGCGAGCTTGTCCAGCCCGGCCGACTCGATGTCTGCCCCGTCGACCGACGACCGCAGCGCGTCCATCCCGTCGTCGCGGTCGATGTCGAAGTCGTTCGCGTAGCGTTCGTCGACGCGGGTCATCTCCTCGTCGGTGAGCTTGGGTACGTCGCTGGCGGCCGCCCACTCGTCGATGTCGCCTTTCGTACGGAACGTCGGCGTCACGGTCGCGACGGGGTCGTGGGAAAGCAGCCACGCGATCGCGGCCTGGCCCATCGTGCGTTCGCCGTCCCGTTCCAGGAAGCGCAGCTGCTCGAGTTTCTCCCAGCCGGTCTCGTACCACTCGTCGGGGCGGAAGCCCCGATGGTCGCCCTCGCCGAGTTCGGTGTCGGGCGTGACCTGCTCGTTGAGAATGCCCGAGGAGTGTGGCACCCGGGGGATGAGGCTGGTCGACGACCCCGTCCGCTCGATCGTCTCGAGGAAGTGGTTCCCGACCTCCTGCTCGAGGACGTTCCAGACCAGTTGGACGGAGTCGAACTCCTCCTCGATAGCGAGGTCGCCCTCGGCGAGCCAGCCGATCGAGGGGCCGAGCGCGAGGCCGGTCGCGTCGATCAGGCCCTCCTCCTCGAGTTCGTCCAGTAGCTCGAGGACGTCGGGGGTGATCTCGTCGACGTCGGCGTTGTGGAGTTGGAGGACATCGACGGAGTCCATGTCGAGCCGCTCGAGGCTCCCCTCGACGGCGTCCCGAAGGTACTCCGGATCCATCTCCTTGGGGAGTTCCCCGTGGCCGGCCTGTGGGTTGTTGTAAAAGTCGTAGCCGACCTTGGTGGCGACGGTGACCTCGTCGCGGACCTCGGCCAGTGCCTCGCCGAGCAGTTCCTCGCTGTCGCCGTGGCCGTAGACGTCGCCCGTGTCGAAGTAGGTGATCCCCTGATCGACGGCGTACTGGACCATCTCGATGGCGTCGTCCGCGGAGCGGTCGCCCCACCAGTCGGTCCCGACGACCCACGCACCGAAGCCGACCTCGCTGACCTCGACGCCGGAGTCGCCCAGTTCGCTGTGTTGCATATCGACCCCTTCGTAGTGGGGGAACTTATGGTGAACGGAACGCTCGAGGGTTCGGTCCGAACGGGTTCGGGCGGGACCGCGTCGGCGAGGCGAATCGTTATTTGCCCGCGGCCGGCAGCTACGGTATGGCCGCCGCTCGCAGCCGCAATCCCCGACTGATCCTGTTCGGGGTCGTCCTCGCACTGCTTCCGATCGGACTGCTTGCCGGTCGCTCCCTCGAGTTCGCGACCGATCGGCTGACGATCAGCGGCGTCGTCGTCGGCGTCGTCTTGGTCGTCGTCGCGCTCGCGATCCCCGTCCTGTTGCTCGCTAGCTGGCAGGCCGAGAACGAATCGCGGTGACACGCGTGCCAGTGGGTCCGGCAACCGGGACCGGACAACCGAACCCCTATCAACTCGGCGGGCAATACTTCGGGGTATGACAAAGCGGTACGTGTCGCTCCCCGACGAGGCCGAATCGGGGATGCGCGAGTTCATCGACGAGGTCGATCGACGGCTTGCGAGCGACGAGGACACCTGCTCGATCGTCGAAGACGTCCTGATCGACCTCTCGGGCGACCGCCAGGCCTACGAGCGCTGGCAGCGCGGCGAGTCGGTGTCGGCGGCCGAACGCGTCCGCCTGCAGAGCTACGATCCCTGCAACACCACGCTCGAGAGCGAGTACTACGCCGAGAAGGACGAGGAGCGGTTCCGCCGCTCGAAGCACCTCCAGTGGCTCTGGCGGCAGTTCGACAGCCTCCCGATCGCGGACAACGTCGAGTTCGCGCTGCGATTCCGGCGGATGCTCGCGGACCACCTCTTCGAGGAGTGTGGCGACAACTGCCGGTTTTTCAAGGGTATCACCTTCACCTACGGCCACAACATCACGATCGGGGACAACACGGTCGTCCACGACGACGTCCACCTGGACGACCGCGGGAAACTCACCATCGGCGACCGCGTCTCGATCTCCGACGGCGTCCACGTCTACAGCCACGACCACGACGTCGTCGACCAGACCGAGGTCCGCAACTACCACACCATCGTCGAGGACGACGTTCGGCTCACCTACGACGCGATGATCCGGGCCGGCTGCAAGGTCGGCGAAAACGCCATCGTCGGCGCGCGCGGCATCGTCCAGAACGACGTCCCCGCCCACCACATCGCGATCGGGATGCCCGCCACGAGCGTCAAGATCAAGCCCGGCTGGGAGGACGTCGCCACGCCCGTCGACGAGGCCGGCACGAGCCGTCAGGCACAACGGCGGATCGAGTACGATATCCCGGACGACCTCGAGGTCTTCGACGAGTTCGGCCGGGACCTTCAGCCACCCGAGTAGGTCCCGTTTCTCGAACTGTCTTCGATTCGGACGGCGGGGAATAGCCAAGTGCCTCGAGAACATATGTCACGGTGATGGAGCTGTGGGGCTGGCTCATCGGATACATCGCGCTGTTTGCCCTGTTACACCTGTTACTGTACTATCTCTACGCCCGGCGCGACGACGGCGACGGTGAGCGGACGCCGTCGCTGGCCGATCCGAACCGCGCGAGCGTCCGTTCCTCGCCGGGCTCCGACCGGTATCCGCACGCGTCCGACGACGTCGACGCCGAGCCGGTCCCCGACGACCGGGCGGTGGTCGACGGCGAACCGACCCGCTGTCCCCACTGCGGTGCGCCCAACGAGGGCGATCAGGCGTTTACGTACTGCTGGAACTGCGTGTCCGCACTGCGCCGATAAACGCCGGCACGGACTGGTGCCCTTCTCGAACGCGGATCGATCCGGGACCCGTTCGACGATCCGGCATCGGCACTCACTGTCGCCGTTCGGTGCCCCGTCGCAACTCGACTGCACACTTCGTTTCTAGTTCGTGGATACTCTCGAGTTCTAACTACTGTTCCTCCGTCACTCTTCCAGATTGGTGCAGTAATAAACGATTACGTTTTTGGTTCTCAAGTGAGGACTGGACGCAGACGAACCGCAATGAACGATTACGCTTCCGCCGCCGCCCGGTCTCGCTCTCCGCCCCTGTATCGCGTCTCGCACGATCCCGCCGGCCCGGCGACGCTCAGCACGACCGTGATCCACGCGCTGGCCGACTGCATGGGCGTTGACGTCACCGACGGCCGCGTCGCGCTGTACGATACCGTCGATCCCGCCGCGCTGGACAGGCTCTTCCGACCGCGTCACAACGGCAGTCCCCGGACCGGCGGCGCGCTCTCGTTCGTCGTCGATGGCTACCACGTCACGGTCAGGGGCGACGGTGAAATCCTGATCGAACCGCCGACCCGGCGCTGAAAACAACCGTTTCTTCGTCAGCTCGAGAGGTCGGTCGCGAGCCGCTCGAGGTGATCGACGCCGACGACGGCGACGACGTCGCCCGACTCGGCCCGGAGATCCTCGAGGCGATCGATCATACACTGCTCGCGCGTGTCGTCGCGATAGGACAGCGCCGTTCCGTCGGTATCGACGCCGCCCAGTAGCGCCTGCACGCCGGCCACGTGGGCACGCTCGTGGTCGGCCTGTCGCTCTGGCGAGTCGTCGCGGTCGCAGTCGTATTCGGCCTTCGTGCCGGGGACGACCGTCATCGAGGTCGCGTGAGTCAGCGTCGCGGCGACCCGACAGGCGAGTGCCTCGCGGGTCGCGCCGCCGACGCTCGCGAGGACGCGCCGGGCGGTCCCGGCCGAGACGCGGTCGGCGACCAGCCGCCGGACGAGCAGTCTGAGAAACGACCAGTTCGGCGCGTCAATCCCGACGGGATCGGCCTCGGGTGCGGCCCGAATCGCGGCGCTCATCTCACCGCCGAACCGCGGCGACGCCGCGTCGTCGGCGCGATCACGGGCGTAGACGCGATACAGCGGGACGGCGATGGCCGGTAACTCGAGGGCGACCGTCTCGGGCTCGATCCGCTCGAGGACCCGCTCGACGCGCGCGACGCTTGCAGGGTGGTCGTGGACGACCCCGACGAGTACGAGGTCGCCGTCCGGTCCGGGGAGCCGGCGGCAGAACTGGGGGGTGATCCGGGGGTCGTCGAACGATTCGGGAAAGGACGGGGACTCGTCCATGCTCGAGTGGTAATACGTGACTACCGGCATAACCCTTCCGTTGTGTTGACTCGATGCTGAGTCAGTATTTATTCGCCAACCGACGCCGGGTCGGGTATCGTTTCGGCCGTAAAACCACGGCTTTCCGGACCGGTGGATCAGCGGTTCAGTCGTCGGTCCCAAACGAGGGTCGTGAGACGGGTTTTCGACGTCGTCGTGAGGGGTGGCATCGGCTGGTCCGAACGAGGATCCCGTCGCCACACACTATCTAATATAAAAGCAC
Source organism: Natrinema thermotolerans (assembly GCF_031165565.1). Lineage (NCBI taxonomy): Archaea > Methanobacteriati > Methanobacteriota > Halobacteria > Halobacteriales > Natrialbaceae > Natrinema > Natrinema thermotolerans. The sequence goes on from NZ_CP101873.1 coordinate 2,376,707, forward strand.
CGTGCCGACCCCCGGCTGGGAACGATTCACGAGCCGATCCGATTGGCGAAATCGGTCGTCAATCCCGTACACTGTGGCGGTTTTCGTCGGCAAATCGGCCGCCGGACTGGTACGGTCGACTGCGACGATTGAGAAAGCTTTATGTAGAATCACAATCAATCGATCGAGTGACTATGAGTCAGCGAATGCAGCAGGGGCAGCCGATGATCGTAATGAGCGAGGACTCCCAGCGCGTCAAGGACAAGGACGCGCAGGATTACAACATCAGCGCCGCCCGTGCGGTCGCTGAAGCCGTTCGATCCACACTCGGCCCGAAGGGCATGGACAAGATGCTCGTCGACTCCATGGGATCGGTGACGATCACCAACGACGGCGTCACCATCCTCAAGGAGATGGACATCGACAACCCGACGGCCGAGATGATCATCGAGGTCGCCGAAACGCAGGAAGACGAGGCCGGCGACGGCACCACGACCGCCGTCGCGATCGCCGGCGAACTCCTCAAGAACGCCGAGGACCTCCTCGAGCAGGACATCCACCCGACGGCGATCATCAAGGGCTTCCACCTCGCTTCCGAGCAGGCCCGCCAGGAGATCGACGACATCGCGACCGATATCGACACGAGCGACGAGGAACTCCTCCGAAAGACCGCCGAGACCTCGATGACCGGCAAGGGCACCGAGGTCAACAAGGAGTATCTCGCCGAACTCATCGTCGAGGCCATCCGGCAGGTCACCGTCGAGGACGAGAACGGCGACAACGTCGTCGACCTCGAGTTCCTCAACATCGAGACCCAGACGGGTCGCAGCGCCGGCGAGTCCGACCTCCTCGAGGGCGGCATCGTCGACAAGGACCCCGTCCACGACAACATGCCCAACTCGGTCGAGGACGCCGACATCCTCCTGCTCGACGAGGCGATCGAAGTCGAGGAGACCGACGTCGACACCGAGGTCTCGGTCACCGACCCCGACCAGCTCCAGAAGTTCCTCGACCGCGAGGAGAAACAGCTGCAGGAGAAAGTCGACAAAATCGCCGACATCGGCGCTGACGTCGTCTTCTGCCAGAAAGGCATCGACGACCTCGCCCAGCACTACCTCGCCAAGGAAGGCATCCTCGCGGTGCGACGCGCCAAGAAGTCCGACCTCGAGTTCCTCCAGGAAGTCGTCGGCGCGGCGATCGTCTCCGACCTCGAGAGCGCGACCGCCGATGACCTCGGCTTCGGCGACGTCACCCGCGACGAGGAAGACGAACTCTTCTACGTCGAGGGCGAGGACGCCCACGGCGTCACCCTCCTGCTGCGCGGCTCGACCGACCACGTCGTCGACGAACTCGAGCGCGGCGTCAACGACGCGCTCGACGTCGTCGCACAGACCGTCTCCGACGGCCGCGTCCTCGCGGGCGGCGGTGCCATCGAGGTCGAACTCGCCGGCCGTCTGCGCGACTACGCCGACTCCGTCTCCGGTCGCGAACAGCTGGCCGTCGAGGCCTTCGCCGACTCGCTCGAACTCGTCCCGCGCGTCCTCGCCGGGAACGCGGGACTGGACTCGATCGACACGCTCGTCGACCTGCGTGCGGCCCACGACGACGGCCAGATCACGGCCGGCCTGAACGTCTTCTCGGGCGACGTCGAGGACACCTTCGAGGCCGGTGTCGTCGAACCGGCCCACGCCAAGGAACAGGCCGTGACCTCCGCCGCAGAGGCCGCGAACCTCGTTCTCAAGATCGACGACATCATCTCCGCCGGCGACCTCTCCACCGACAAGGGCGACGACGAAGAGGGTGGCCCCGGCGGTGCCGGCGGCATGGGCGGCATGGGCGGCGGCATGGGCGGCATGATGTGAACCTAAATTTTGCTCTGCGAGCGCGGCGAAGCCGCGCTCTCGGCAAAATTTAGTATAAAAACACTCCTCCTTCCGTTCCGACCCGCTACGCGGGTCTCCACATCAGTCGTCGGCCCGCTCGCTCACTGCGTTCGCTCGCGGTAAAGGCGTCGTTCGGGTTCTTCGAACCGCTCACTCGCCGATCTTGCCCGTCGTTTAGTGTCGCCACTGCCCCGGTTGTGGAGTGTTCAAAAAGACCCGTCCGATTACTCCTCGTCCTCGACCTCGAGTTCGAACTGTTCGTTCTCGCTCACGGCGTTGAGAACGACGCTCGTGTTCGAGGCCTTGATATCGGGATCGGTCAGCAGTTGCTTGATCTGGTCGTTCATCCCGTCGGTGTCCTCGAACTTGCCGATGGCGATCACGTCGTAGTCGCCGGTGACCTCGTAGACGCTGGTCATCTGGCGGTGATCGCGCAGCGTGTCGGTGACGTCCGGGAGGGCGTTCCCCTCGACCTGCAGTTGGATCACGGCGGTCACGTCGTAGCCGACCGCGTCGTAATCCACCCGCGGGGTGTAGCCCTCGATCACGCCTTGCTCCTCGAGATCGGAGAGGTGGTTCGAGACGGTGGTCACGGACACGTCGAGTTCCTCCGCGAGGCTTCGCAGGCTCGCCCGGCCGTCGCCGAGAAGTGCATTCACTAGTTTTGCATCGAGATTTTCGTACGTCATCAGGTACACCCACTCACTGTGCCCTTTAGAAATTTACGAATATGCAGTTTCGAGAGGGAGAGCGAAGATTTGCACGGAACGGTAGTGCTTTAGTATACTGGTTACGAGGATACGACGAGAAAGATGACAAGCGGAAACCTCTCTGACACCGAACAAGCGGTATTGGACGAGATCGAGGAGCAAGACGTCGACTTCCTCCGACTACAGTTTACCGACATTCTGGGCACGGTCAAGAACGTCTCCGTGCCGGCCCGCCAGGCCGAGAAGGCCTTCACCGAGGGGATCTACTTCGACGGTTCTTCTATCGAAGGCTTCGTTCGCATTCAGGAGTCGGACATGCGACTCAAGCCCGACCCCGAGACGTTCGCGATCCTCCCATGGCGCCAGAAGGACGACAGCGCCGCCGCCCGAATGATCTGTGACGTCTACGACACGACCACGGGCGAACCCTTCGAGGGCGATCCGCGCCGCGTTCTCAAGAACGCACTCGACCGCGCCGAGGAGATGGGCTACATGGTCAACGCCGCGCCCGAACCGGAGTTCTTCCTGTTCGAGGAGGACGAGGACGGCCGCGCCACGACCAAGACGAACGACGCCGGCGGCTACTTCGACCTCGCACCGAAGGACCTCGCCAGCGACGTCCGCCGCGACATTATCTACGGGCTCGAGGAGATGGGCTTCGAGGTCGAGGCCAGCCACCACGAGGTCGCCGAGGGCCAACACGAGATCAACTTCACCTACGACGACGCGCTCGCGACGGCCGACAACGTCGGCACCTTCCGGACCGTCGTTCGTGCGATCGCCGCCCAGCACGACCTGCACGCGACGTTCATGCCCAAGCCGATCCCGCGCATCAACGGCTCGGGGATGCACACCCACCTCTCGTTGTTCACCGAGGACGGCGAGAACGCCTTCCACGACGAGGACGACGAGTTCAACCTGAGCGACGAGGCCCACGCCTTCACCGCCGGGATCCTCGAACACGCGCCGGCGATTACGGCGATCGCGAACCCGACCGTCAACAGCTACAAGCGCCTGGTGCCCGGCTACGAGGCGCCCGTCTACGTCGCCTGGTCGGACCGCAACCGCTCTGCCCTGATCCGCAAACCGGCGGCCCGAACGCCGGCGGCCTCGCGCGTCGAACTGCGCTCGCCCGACCCGTCCTGTAACCCCTATCTCGCGCTCGCCGTCATGATCCACGCCGGCCTCGACGGCATCGAGAACGACCTCGACTGTCCCGACCCGGTCCGCGAGAACATCTACGAGTTCGACGAGGCAAAACGCGAGGAGTACGGCATCGATACGCTGCCCTCGAACCTCGGCGAGGCCGTCGACGCCCTCGAGGAGGACGAGGCCATCTACAACGCGCTGGGCGACCACGTCGCGCCCAAGTTCGTCGAAGCGAAGCGACAGGAGTTCGAGGACTACCTCGTCGACGTCTCCGACTGGGAACTCGACCGCTACCTCGAGACGTTCTGAACGCCGCCGATCGGTCCGGCCTTTTCTTCTCCGCGTCGGTCAGCAGCCTCGCTCGCGGTCGTGACTCGAGTGTGAGCATCTCGGCGTCGCGCGTGTAATCTCGACTATGCCGGTGCGAGACCAGCGATCCGCGTTCTCGCGACGGACCACGTCGCTGCCGGCCGACCGAGGGACGCGCCGACCGCGCGGTCTTTACGGCGCACATTCAGGGGCAATACGTAGGCACGGTGGCGACGGAGCGCCGAGTATGGCTGACGCGCCGGCGATCACCGAGGTCGAAACGGCGGACGAGTACATTCACGTTCGGTTCCGTGATCCCGACCGGTACGACGAAATCAGGACACCCGATTGGGCGACACAGCCGGCGGAATCGGTCTCCGAGGGCAGCGAGGTCAGAACTGGAAAGATCGAAGGCGAAGACGACTGGGAGGTCACCAGCGTCTTGATCGACAAACACGTCGGCGAGGACAAAGCGAAAGACCAGGCTCGAGAGATCGTCGAGAAAATCGAGTCCTGATCGAGTCATCGCGGCAGGCGAGGCCACGGATCCGCCTCCGTTTCGGCTCGCTTGCCCGTCGCTCGAGCGGGTCCCGGACGCTCGCTCCGCCGCTCGAGTCCCGTCGACAACGCATCGACGACTGTCACGGTGATCGTGATTCGGTATTATGGGTGCGATAGTGATACTATTACACATGGTCGACAGCAGGACCTACGCGTTCGAGGACGACCGGCCGATGATCGACGACACGGCCCGCGTTAGCAGCGAGGCGACCCTCGTCGGCGACGTCGAGGTTGCGGCGGACGCGAGCGTCTGGCCCGGCGTCGTGCTACGTGGCGACGTCGGTCCCGTCCGGATCGGCCGGGAAACGCACGTCGGGGACAACGCGACGATCCACGCCTCGCGACTCGCGAGCGAAGTCATGGTCGGCCACGGGGCCGTCCTCAACGAGACGTCCGTCGAGAAGCGATCGCTGATCGGGTTCAACGCGACGATAAACACCGGCGTGACGATCGGCACCGGCAGCATCGTCGCCGCCGGCACCGTCGTCCCCGACGAGTATACGATCCCGCCTGACTCGTTCGTCCGCGGTGTCCCCGCGGAGATCACGCCGCTTGAGGACACCGGGATCGATGCGGCGGCGATCCTCGACGACTACTCGTCGGGCGAGTACACGAACCTGGCCCAGCGCCACGAGGAACTGTTCGACTGAAAACCCGGCCGGCGCCCCCTCGAGCGGTCGTACGGGATCGCGCTACGACCGCTGGCTCGCGGACCCGAGTTCGAAGATCTCCCTGTAGAGACTCTCGGCGAGGCTGTCGATCCGTTCCTCGGCCTCGCTGGCGGCCATCGTGTCGGCGATGCCCCGCCACTCCACGGAGAGGCGGGCGATCGGCACCAGCGCGACCCCGCCGATGACGATGTCGCCCTCGGGTGTGTGAACGCGCCACTCGGTCCTCGTTCCCGTCGCGGCGCGGGTGACGCCCTCGATCTCGCCGCCGGCAGCGACCCACCGCTCGACCAGGTCGTCAGTGATCCGGCGGAGCTTTCGTTCGCCGAGCAGGTGACAGGCGAGGCCGAGGCCGGTCACGATCGCGAACGCCGCGGCCGCCATCGCGAGGCCGCCGTAGGGAACGTTGATCGACGCCGCGAGGCCAGCCGTCACGACGACCAGTCCGACGACCCGCCCGTCGACCGCGTTCGGCACCGTACCCTCCCAGCTTGCCTCCCGGGACGGCTGCTCGAGTCCCATATCGACTGGGGGTTGCGACGACGTCCGGGTAGCCGTTTGCCTGTCCCACTGCGGCCTTTATACGCTGCCCCAGATGTTCACTCGTCTTCGAGTAACGCATCGTCGCCGTGGCGGTCCCGCAGGTCGGCGAGGTACTCGCGCTGGGCCTCGAGTCGCGGCGTCGGCTCCGCGTAGGTGTACTCGAACATCTCGCCGGGATCGCCCGCCACGTCTTCGGCGCGGTCGACCAGCGTGGCCAGCGTCTCCTCGATCTCGCTCTCGATCGCCTCGATCTGGTCGTCGTCGAGGACGCCCGCATCCCGCAGGTAGGCTTCGAACCGGTCGATCGGATCCTTCTCACGCCACTCTTCGACCTCCGACTCGTCGCGGTAGACATCGGGATCGTCGGCCGTCGTGTGCGCGCCGTAGCGGTACTGGACCGCTTCGATCAGCGTCGGGCGTCGCCGCTCGTCGCCGGACTCGAGGGCTTTTTCCCGGGCGGCCTTCGTGACGACGTAGGTCGCGAGCGGGTCCATGCCGTCGACCTGGACGCCCGCGAACCCGTAGGCCGTCGCCTTCTGTGCGATGGTCGCGCTCGCGGTCTGGCGCTCCCGCGGGACCGAGATGGCCCACTGGTTGTTGTTACAGAAAAAGACCGTCGGCGTGTCGAACACGCCGGCGAAGTTCAGCGCCTCGTGGAAGTCCCCCTCGGAGGTCGAACCGTCCCCGAAGTGAGCGACGCCAACCCGGTCGTCACCGTTCAGCTTCGCGGCCCACGACCAGCCCACGATGTGGGGCAGGTGGGCGGCGATCGAGATGTTCAATGGGAAGACGTCGATCTCGGCCAGCGCGGCGTTGCCGTCCTCGTGGCCCATCCAGTACAGCAGGTACTCCCATGGCAGACCCCGCACGACCAGCGCCCCGTGTTCCCGGTACTGAAAGGAGAGCATGTCGTCGTCAGCCAGCGCGTAGGTCGCCCCGATCTGGGACCCCTCCTGGCCGGCCAGCGAGGAGTAGGTCCCCAGCCGTCCCTGCCGCTGGAGGCTGATCATCCGTTCGTCGAACCGGCGGGAAAACCGCATGTCCCGGTACATCGACCGCAGCGTCTCGGCCTCGAGGGCCGGCTCGAGTTCGGGTGCGACAACGGCGCCGTCCGGGTCGAGGACGCGGATCCGATCGTCCGGCTCCCGGTCCAGCAGATCCCGCTCGAGGGCGTCTCCGGACATGCGTCGTTCCTCGAGTCCGCGGTATATAACAGTGGCTCCGAACGCGGGATCCGTCGTCCCGCCTACTGGTACTCGGGGAGCCGAGCCGACCGATTCGAGCCCTCGACGAACGGCAGCTCGGTCCGCGTCGCGGCGACTTCCTCGCCGCCGACGCGGACCGTCAGCTCGTCGCTCTCGAGGCCGTAGTCGATGACGGCGAGCGCGATGACATCCTCGAGCATCGGGCTTTCGCCCGCGCGGGTCACCTCGCCGACCGAGGCATCGCCGTCGAAGACGGCCGCGCCGCCCTCGGGGACGGTCTCGCCCTCGAGCGTCAGCCCCACGAGCCGTCGACTCGGCTGACCGCGGTTCTCGACGCGGGAGACGACCTCTTGACCGACGTAACAGCCCTTCTCGAAGTCCAGGGCGTTGCGGAGGCCGAGGACGTTCGGCAGCTCCCCCTCGAGTTCGGTGTGGAACAGGGGGGTCCCGGCCTCGAGCGCGAGGCTCTCGAAGGTCCGGTAGCCGAAGGGGGCGGCGTTGAGGCCGTGGTTGAGCAGCGTGTCGTAGACCGCTTCGGCGTCGTCGGCCGCACAGATCACGTCGAAACTCTCCTCGCCGGTCAGCGCGTCGGTTCGGACGACCGTGACGCCCTCGTCGCCCATCGTCCCGCGGACGAACGAAAGCGGGCGGTCGGGCGAGGCGGCCCCGTTGAGAACGCTGGCGATCTTCTCGGTGGCTTGCGGGCCGTGGATGCCAAAGATTCCGTACTCGTCGGTCGCAACCCGGATGCCGACGTCCTGAATGAACACTTTCTCCGACCACTCCTCGGCCAGCGGTTCGGCGGCCTCGGGCTGGGTGAAAAGCAGCAGCCGCTCGCCCGCGTTGTAGACGTAGAGTTCGACCTCGATCCCGCCCTGCGGGTCGAGGACGAGCGCGTAACAGCCCTCGCCGTCCTCGGCGGGGACCCGGTTCGAGACCACGTTGTCGACGTACTCGACGCGATCGTCGCCGTCCACGACGATCACGCCGTAGGCCGGTTCGAACAGTCCGACGCCGTTGCGGACCGCCCGGTGGGTCCGCTCGGGCCGCCCGAAGTGGTCGACGATCGTCCGGTCGGCGCGCTCCCCGAACGTGGCCCCGTGATCCTCGTGGATGGACTCGATGACGCTCATGGATACTCCCTGGGGCCTGACCGTATCAGGCGTTTCGATTCAAAAAGGCAGCCGGTCGCGAAGCCACTCGCCGAACGACTCGTCGTCGTCCTCGTCGGTCGGCTCGTCGGGGACGACGCGGTCGGCGGGTTTGATCACCGTCTCCGAGCCCGAGTCGACAGCGATCAGGTCGTCCTCTTTGAGCGTCGCCAGGGCGTCCTCGAGTTCGTCGATGTCGACCTCGACGGCCGCCCGGAGTTCGAAGACCGTCATTCCGTCCTCGGCGCGGTCGACCAAGGCGTCGAGTACCGCCACCTCCGTCCTCTCCCGGTTCCGGTACTCCCGCTTTGCTCTCATCCGTGTGTCTATTCGACGACCCGGGATTTGACGTTTGTCGTTCCGACAGCGACGAACGCCGCCGCCGAACCCGCCTCCTCGAGCCCACGGTCCGATCCGCCTGCCAGTCGGCCGGAATTCAGACCGCTGTCACGACCGAAAAACTCGCTTAGCTCAAAGTAGGCGCTAAATCCCCTTCCTCAGCGTGCGCCAACCGAAAGAAGGCGCGAGCAGGGAGGGGATACAGCGTTCACGAGAGCGAAGCTCTCGTGCGCGAACGAGACGCGAAGCGTCTCGTCAACGCCGCACGGTTTTCATACACGATTCGGTAGCAGGCCCACAGGCCCACGCAGCCGAAATATTTTTCAGTAGGATGTTATATAGTATTAACTGGGACCAATGAGCTATGACCTCGACTTGGGAGCGCACTTGACGTATTCCCTACGCTACCACCCGATACTCACCACGAAGTATCGGCGCGGAGTGCTAACCGAGGAGCGAACCCAATTTATCCACGAGGTCATCAGCGGGTTCACGGACAACTACAGCGTCGAACTGACGAACCTCGACGGCGAAGACGACCACGCACACATCCTGTTCCGAGCGAAACCAATCACAGACCTCGTGAAGTTCATCAACACGGTCAAAGGTGCGATCGCCTGCCGTATCCGCAACGAGTACGCGGACGAACTGAAAACCGAACTGTGGCGAGACTCGTTCTGGGACGACTCGTACTGCCTCATCTCGACGGAGCAAGTGTCGCTGGATATGCTGAAACAGTACGTCGAGAACCAACGCGAGTAACGCCATGTACTACGCCTACAAGTACCATCTCAAGCCGTCCGATGCCCACCGTAAGGAGTTGGACCGCCACCGAGACATTTGTAGGCAACTGTATAACCACACGCTATACCGCCTCAACGAGTACCAAGAGAACCACGGCGAACTGCCGTCCATGACCACCCTGCGGTCGGAGGTTCCCGATCTCAAGAAATGGTGGGACGGCCTCTCAGACGTGTACTCGAAGGTTCTCCAAACCGTCGTGGAACGCCTGTTCGACAACCTCAAAGGACTCTCCAAACTCAAGGAGAACGGCTACGGCGTCGGTCAACTCAAGTGGAAGCCTCCACGGGAGTTTCGCAGTTTCACGTACAGTCAGTCTGGCTTCAAACTCGACAAGAAGGGTGGTCAGGCTGTGCTGTCACTCTCGAAACTCGCGGACATTCCTATCAAACTCCACCGATCCATCCCCGACGACGCGACACTCAAGCAGGTCACAATCAAGAAGGAACCGACGGGCGAGTGGTTTGCCACGTTCGGTGTCGAAATGGACTGTGAGCCACCCGAACCGCCCGAGAATCCCGAAGAGTGCGTCGGGATCGACGTGGGAATTCTCAAGTATGCCCACGACACCGACGGCATGGCGGTCGGGTCCCTCAACCTCTCCGATGAGCGTGACCGCTTGGAACGTGAGCAACGGAAACTCTCGCAAAAGCAACACGGGTCGAACAACTGGGAGAAACAACGGCGGCGGGTCGCGGAGTGTCACGCCGATCTGCGACGAAAGCGCCGTGACTTCTTGCACAAACTCTCGAACTACTACGCACGGGAGTACGACCTCATAGCCGTTGAAGACCTGAACGTGAAAGGGATGATGGAATCGCCGTCGAACAGCCGCAACACAGCCTCCGCCGCGTGGCGAATGTTCTTCTCGTTGCTCGAATATAAGTGCGAACACGAAGGAACGCACTTCGTAGCGGTTAACCCGAGAGGGACGACCAAGGAGTGCGCGTCGTGCGGCGTCTCGACGGGAAAGCCGTTGTGGGTTCGTAAACATTCCTGTCCTGCCTGCGGTTTCGAGGCGGACAGGGACGCGAACGCGGCGTGGAACATTCTTTCTCGCGGCCTCGAAAAAGTAGGAGTGGGACACTCCGAATCAACGCCTGTGGAGACTGCGCTCCCTGTGGATACGCCTGTATCTGCAAAGCGCGTCGTGGAAGCAGGAAGCCTTCCCCTCAAGGAGCGAACAGCGGCAGCCATGAGCGAGTAGGGTAGTTCACCAGTACGTTTTTTATGGGACCGGTCGGTACGGTGGGACAATGGTCCTGCGATGTTCGCTGCTCGGACACGACTTCGGCGAGGACGAGGTCGAACGCGAGCGCGAAGAACGGGGCAGCGAGGTCGTCGTAACCGTCCAGGAGTACGAGGAGTGTGCCCGCTGTGGCGAGCGCAACGTCATCAGCGAGAACACCGAAGTAACGAGCCTCTCCGCCGGGACGGACGCCGACTCGCCCCCCGCCGAGCCCGATACCGAACCGCCCGAACCAGCACTCGCGTCCGACTCCGACCCGATCGACGGCGAGGAGGACGCCGAGTTCATCGATGCCGACGAACCCGCGACGGCGGCCGCCGGCCCCGCAACCGCCGGTCCGGCCGACACGGACGACGCCGGCCCGACTACGGCCGACCCGGCCGCCCCTGACCTCGAGGCGGCCGAGCCCGACCCGGCCGGAGTCGACGACGAGATCGATCTCCCGACCGACGAGAACGGCAATCCAGTCACCGACGACGGCGAGATCCTCGAGGACGACGAGCCGGCCGCCGATCCCGACCGTGACCGCGAACGCGGCGAGTGGCCCGACTCCGACGACGTCGGTCCGCCGGCGGACGAGACCGGCGAACCGACCGACTGGCCCGACGACGGCCCTGCAGGTGCCGACGACGCGGCCGACGCCGGTGCCGAGGTCGATCCGGCCGCGATCGAGGACGACGCCGTCCTCCTCGACGACGAGCCGGACGACCCCGTCGGCGGTGCTGACGCCGCCGAGGCCCCTGCCGACGCCCGCTCCGTGACTGCCGAGCCGCCGACGCAGGACGCGACCGAGGCTGCCGCCGACGTCGCGTCGGAACCGGGGACCGGCATCGAGCGAGCCGAGTCGGTCCCGACGCCCGCCGAGGGCGACAGCGGTCCCGGCGAGGACGTGCCGACCGAGTTCTACTGCCCCCGGTGTGAGTACGTCGCCGCCGGCGATCGGGGCTCGTTGCGGGCCGGCGACATCTGTCCCGACTGCCGGAAGGGATATCTCAGCGAACGCGAGCGGCGTTGATACGACCGGTATCCCGATTTCCCGGTGCAACCGCGACGGTCACGGGTCTCGTGTCCGTGATACCGCCGTTCGAGCGATCCCTGACAGGTCAGCGGATCGAATCGTTGGCTATGAAAAGAGGTAAACGCGCCGCCGTGTTTCTCCCAATCCATGAAGGAGTACAAGATGCGTCGCGGTGAATATCTCGAGGAGCGCATTCCGGATATGGAGTCGACGGTCGAGGACTACTTCGGCCCGATCACCGGCACCGAGGAGTACAAGGGCAGCGACCTCTACCTCATCGACGAGCCGGACAACCCGGTCTTCGAGAAGATCGTCGTCGGTGCCGTCGAGTACTCCGGCAAGAAGGACAAACTCGGCGTCGAGTTCAACGAGCGCGACCCCACCGAACTCGGCCCCGACGAACTCGAGGCCGCGGCCGACGCCGTCGACATCAAGAACGACTTCCTGCTCGAGGCGACCGGCCGTGACGCCAAGGCACGACGCGACTCGATGAAGCGGAAAGTCGAGGACGACCCGGATCACGATTTCGACTAACGAAATTTTACGCTGCGGTCTATCGCGAGCGAGGCGAACAGCGCCTCGCTCGCGATGTCCCTCGGTAAAATTTCGATCAAAAACACTCCTCTTTCCGTTCGCTCGTCCTTCCAGTCCTCGCTCACATCAGTCGTCGGTCCGCTCGTTCGTGCCGTCGACACTCACTCGCGGTCGGTATCGGGCGGCGGCCTGCCCTCCCCCGAGTCGGGCGACTCACCGCGAGTGCGGTGAGCCGCCCTCCCGGCCACGGTACCGCCCTTGACGTGGCCGTTCCTGTTGCTTCGTAACGGCTTTGACCGCCGCGTCGAAGTACCCGGTAATGGAACCACAGGCGTTTCTCGCGGCGACGCTGGCTGCTCACGTCGGCTTCGCGATCTTCGTAACCGCCCACGGCTATCTGACCGGGCGCGACCCCGGCAAGTGGCCCTTCGTGACCCTCGCGTTCGGCCTGGCCGGGATCGCCGCCTACTTCTTCTACGACGAGTCGGCGGACTCGAGTCCCTGATCAGTCACCGGCTGCGACGCTGTCCTCGCCGTCGCCACTGGCTTGCGAGCCGTCGGCCCAGACACCCTCCGTGAGATCGATCCCGTCGGTCCACTTGCCGACGACCGACGCGACCGCGAGGTCGCCGGTGACGTTGTTCGTCGTCGCGATCCGGCCGAGGATCGGGTCGACGCCCGCGACGAAGCCGACGATCTCGAGGGGGAGTCCAACGGCGTTCAGAATGACGGTCAGCATGATGAGCCCGGCCCCGGGGACCCCGGCGGTGCCGATACTGATCAGGATCACGGTCGCGAGGACGATCAACTGATCGCCGAGACCGAGCGACACGCCGACCATGTTCGCGGCGAAGACCACCGTGACGGCCTGTCTGATCGCCGCCCCGTCCATGTTGATCGTCGCCCCGAGCGGGAGGCCGAAGCCGTAGACCGACTCGTCGATGCGCAGGTTCGTTTCCGCGTCGGTGATCGTCACCGGCAGCGTCCCGCTCGAGGAACGGATCGTAAAGGCCGTCACCATCGCGTCTTTCGCGCCGTTGAGAAACGAAAGCGGCGACTGGCCGAGGATACCGACGGTCATCACGCCCAGGTAGGTGACGGTCATGTGGATCGCGATGCCGATCGCGATGACGCCGACGAGCGCGCCCAGTTGCACGATCGCGCCCAGGCCTTCGGTCCCGATCGCGGCGGCCATGAGCGCGAAGACGCCGACGACGCCGTACTCCATGACGCCCCAGACGATCGTGAACAGCGCCTGCGTGCCGGCGTCGATAAACGCGAAGAAGCCGTCGATCGCGTCCGCGATCGGCTCCTCGGTCGTCGATTCGCGGACGATCGTCAACGCCAACCCGAAGACGATGACGACGAAGATCGTCGCCAGAATCTCGCCGTTGACCATCGCGGCCAGCGGATTCTCGGGGACGATACCGAGGGCGACCTCGGAGACCGACGGCGGTTCGGCCTGCTGGGCCTCGCCACCGGTGAACTCCACGGCCGTTCCGGGATCGAACAGGTTCGCGACTGCGAGCCCGATCAGGGCCGCGATCGTCGTCGTCGCGGCATAGAGTGCGACGGTCAGCCCGCCGACCTTCCCGAGCTTCGACGGCGTTAGCTTGCGCATCCCGCCAAGCAGCGTAAAGACGATCAACGGGATGATCAGCATCTCGAGCAGCCGCAAGAAGAGATCGCCAAGCGGACTGAGAACGGCAGCGCGTTCGCCGGCGATGGCCCCGAGTGCGGTCCCGAGGACGAACGCGACCGCAATACGGTAGATGATCGGAATCGAGCGATACTGCTCCCACGTTCGTCGTGGCAACGACTCCTGCGTCGTACTCATCGATCCGCCTTATGAACGGGACCGATCAACCCGTGTCGGTACCGGTGAGACTGTCCCACACCTATGACGGGCCGTCCTGGCGGAGACGACTGGGGTCCGTCTCAGGCCAGGAAGACGTGTCGCGGCCGGTCCGCGAGGACGTCCCGCCCGAACTCGACGGTCTCGGAGAAGGCGTCGCTCCGGAAGAACGTCATGGCGTCGTCCCGGGAGTCCCAGCGGCTGGCGATGAACATGTCGTTTTCGTCCTCGCGGTTGACCAGCAGGTCGGTCTTGCGGTGGCCGTCCATGTCGGCGAGGACGCCACCGACGTCGTCGAAGGTTTCGACGAAGTCCCCGCGGTGGTCCGGTTTGACGGTGTAGAACATCCCCATCGTCCCCCACGAGTCGTCCTCGTCGTCACCGGCCTGTCGGACGACTTCGGGTAACTCGGCGAGGAATCCGGCGGCCGTGTTCGCGGCCCGTTCGGTGTCCCAGAGGCTGACGACGGCGGTTTCGCTGTCCGTATCCTGGGGCTCGTAGACCGCCGTCTTCACGTGGGTGTCGTAGTGGTCGAAGTTCTCCCGGTAGCCGTCGACCTCCGCGAACAGCTCGTCGGAGTCGGCCGCCGAGTAGAGGACGACTGCGTGGACGTCCTCGCCGTGGGGCTGGCCCGCGTAGATGCCCTCGTCCTCGAGTTCATCGCGGACGCCGCCGCTCTCGTCGCCGTGGCCCGATCCCGACTCGTCGCCGTGATGATGTCCGTCGGAGCCGCCGTGGTGTCCCTCGGCGTCACCGCTGGCGTGAGGGTGGGACGTCTCGCCCTCGGCCGGCACGCGGTCGCCGGCGAGGAAGGCCCCGAGGTCCGCCGGTGGGAACCGCCGTGCCGAGAGGAACCGCCCGAACTCGGCGAAGCGGGAACTCGAGGGATCGAAGCGCATCTCGTAGAGCAGTTCCTTGACGTCGGTCGGGTCGTCACCGAACAGGGTCACGCCCCACTCGAAGTCGTCGAGCCCGACGCTACCGGTGATGATCTGGGTGACGCGGCCGGCGTAGTCCTTGCCGATCTCGCCGTGGTTCGCGAGGTAGTCCGCCCGCTCGTCGAAGGGCAGTTCGTACCAGTTGTGGTCCGGCCCGCGGCGCTTGCTCATCGGGTAGAAACTCAGGAACTCGCTGTCGGGAATCTCGGGTTTGAGCCGGGACTCGATGTAGCGCTCGAGGCCGGCGTCTTCGACCTCGCTGTCCTCGTCGAAGTAGTCCTCGGACATGTAGCCCGAGACCTCCGTGACCGACACGTAGGAGTCGGCTCGCTCGGTGAACTCCGCGAGCGCAGTGTGTTCGAACCGCCGCTCGAGCGCGTCGATGTCGCCGAGGGTGGGACGGAGATGGAGGACGAGCAGGTCGGCCTTGTGGCCGAGGACGGCGAACGTCGCCGAATCGCCCTCGTCGGCGTCGTCGACGGCCTCGCTGGCCTCGAGGTAGTCGATGCCTTCCTCGATGGCCCGTTCGCGTCGCCGCTCCGGGGCGGCCCGCCAGGCGTCCCAGTCGATCGACCGGAAATCGTGGAGAACGTACCAGCCTTCTTCGGTCTGCGGTGGTCGCCGTCGTTCCATAGTTGCGGGTTGGAACCGGGCGCTCAAGAAGGACCGGATTTCGGTTGACAGTTTCGGCCCCGACCGCCGCCGCCAGATCAACCGGTACCGAACCTGCACCGTCGGAACTCGGCGTGACCGAAACCCTTTAGCGCCGTCCGTTTTATCCCCGAGACACATGCGGAAAAGTGGCCCGCCGAAAGGACTCATCGCCTATCTCGTCCTCGAGCTTCTCGCGGAGAAACCACGGTACGGATACGAGATCTTGAAGGAGATCTGTGAGATCAGCGGCGGTCACTGGGAGCCATCCTACGGCTCGGTCTACCCCATCCTCTATAAGTTCGAGGACAAGGGCTGGGCCGAGCGCATCGAACGCGAGGACGAACCCGACCGAAAGTACTTCGAACTGACCGCCGAGGGCCGGGCGGAACTCGAGGAGCGGCGCGAAACGGGCGCGGAGAAGGCCCGCGACTTCGCGGACGTCATTCTTGGCTTTTTCCACGTCTATGCCGCCTTCTCGACGGACGATCGGTTCGACATCCCCCCAATGGAGGGTGAGTGGCACTTCGACGAGGCGTTCAGCCGCTGGGTCGTCGAACAGGTCGTCCGCCACTACGAACACTACTTCGATACCGATTTCGAACGCCTCGAGGCGACGCCCGAGGAGTTCTACGAGCGCCACGGCGTCGAGTACGAGGAGTGACGTCGCGGGCCTGACGGTCGTTCGCTACCCCGAGACCAACTGCGGCCCGAACAGCAACAGGAGGAAGCTCACGAGCATCGTCACGCCGACCGTCGTCGTCACGACCCGGACCATCCCACGGGTCGCCTCGATCGGGAGCCGCGAGATGATCGCCTCGGTACTCGTCCGGAGGATGTGGCCACCGTCCAGCGGGAACGCCGGAATGCAGTTGAAAAAGCCAAGCTGGAGGTTGATCCAGCCGGTCCAGAACAGCAGATTCGCCAGCAGGAAGACGGTCCCGTCGCCGAACGCGCCCAGGAGCCCCTGTGCCTCGTAGAAGTTCTGAATCCCGCCGGTGAAGCCGGCGAAGTTGAACGGCAGCGCGCCGCTGACGCCCATCACCGGCAGTAGGATTGCCAGCCCCACCTTCCCGAGGAACGTGTCGGTAATCGGTCCGAACCGCGTGTCGCCATCGCCGCCGAGCAGCCCCAGGTACTCGTCGGCGGGATAGAGCTGGACCCCGATGTCGCTGACCGCCACGCCGGACGTTCCCTGGTACGGCTGAATGCCGAGGAACCCGCTGTCGGATCGCGGATGCTCGTCGAGGGTCACCTCGTAGCTTCCCCGTTCGTCGCCGATGTAGCCCGCGACCGCGACCTCCTGTCCGGGCTCGGTGTCCTCGAGCAGGTCGGCCAACTCCGCGTAGCTGTGGACGCGTTCGCCATCGAACCGGGTGATGACCATCGTCTCGTCGGTCGGTCCGGTCTCGGCCTCGAGCGGTTCGTCTTCGACGACCGAGACGGCGGCTCCGACGGTCACCTCGCGCTCGATTCGGTCGCCGCCGTCGGCGGGATCGATCGTCAGGTTCACGCGCTCGTTCTCGCCGACGGCGTCGAAGAAGCCGCGTTCGGTCGCGATCGTTTGCCCGTCGACGGCGCGGATCTCGTCGCCGGTCGAGAGGCCGGTCGGGCCGTCGTCGATCGCCGCGGTCACGAGCAGGGATCGGTCGACGGTCTCCGTCTCCTCGCCGTTGAGTTCGATCGCGATCTGCTCGCCGCTTGTCGCCTCGAGGCGGTCCGCGAGGTCGTCGTTGCCCTCGACGGCGGTGCCGTTGATCGCCGTGATGCGGTCGTTGGGTTCGATCCCGGCGTCGGCGGCGGGGGAGTCGGATGCGACGCCGCCGACGGCGGCACCGGAGGCGACCCCGATCGAGCCGACGACGGGGCCGAAAAGCAGGGCGAAGGCAAGCAGCGTGATCGCGAAGTTGTTCGTGACGCCGGCGGCGAACATCCGGGTCTGGCCGCCGCGGGAGGCAGACTTGCTGCTCTCCTGATCGGGCTCGACGAACGC
The DNA here is from genome assembly GCF_031165565.1 of Natrinema thermotolerans. Classification (NCBI taxonomy): domain Archaea; kingdom Methanobacteriati; phylum Methanobacteriota; class Halobacteria; order Halobacteriales; family Natrialbaceae; genus Natrinema; species Natrinema thermotolerans. The sequence goes on from NZ_CP101873.1 coordinate 2,394,243, forward strand.
GCTGACCGGCAGGACGGCAAGCATCGCGATCCCCATCGAGTCGATGTCGATGTCCTCGACGCGACAGAGCAGGCCGTGGCCGCCCTCGTGGACGACGAGGCCGACGAGCAGCCCGAAGACGATCCCGGGCGTGGCAGACAGCGGGAGGAAGTCGTTGACGCCGGGAATCACGAGGACGTTTCGCGGCTGTCGAACGGCGGATGTCGCCATCTCCGGCGTCGAGAGCGCGGTGATCGCCGCCTGCAGGAGGAACACGAACATCCCGATCATCACGACCAGCGCGATGCCGACGCCGAGGTTCGACCACGCCCGCCAGAACCGTTTGGGGCGAGCGAGGCGGTCGAGGAGGGCACGACCGCGTTTGGTATGGAGGGTGAGGATCGGTCCCTGCGTGCCGACGTAGTCCGGCAGCCGGCCCGCGTTTCGCAGGCCGACGATCGCGGCCCAGTAGCAGAGGAGACCGATCAGGACCCACGTGAGGAGTTCGGAGCCGTATATTGCAGGGGGCGAGACGAAACCGAGGGAACCGTGATCCATCGGTACTATCTCGGGCGGGCGTTCTCAAATGGCTTTTGTCTGTCCTAGCGCTCCCGCCGGAGCCGCGCGACGACGAACTCCCGGTCGACCTTCGCGAGGAACGGACCGAGCTTCGGCCCCTGGTCCTCGTCGAAGAACAGCCGGTACCCCGCCGCGAAGAAGTCGCCGACATCGACGTCGTGGCGCTTTGCGGTCTCGTAGATCTCGCCCTGGATCTCGTCGGGCTCGTGGCCCGCTTCGATGAAGTCGGCCAACTCCGCCAGCGCGTCCTCGGTCGCCGCGTCGAAGTCGTGGTCCGGGATCGCCGTCCGTTTGAGTTCGTAGTCGAACTCGTTGCCGGTACGCCGTGCCCAGTTGCGGGCCTGCTCGACCCGATCCAGGGCTTCCTCGACGGCCCACTCGGGCGCATCGTCGGGAATGTGGCCTTCTTTGCGAGCGACGTCCTCGCGCAGGTCGGGATCGTCGAACATCCCGAGTACCGCGGCGAAGGTGTAGGGCAGCCGGATTCGCTCCTCGCGGGGCTCTTCGACAATGAAGGGGTAGACCCGCTCGGCGAATGCCCGCTCGTCCTCGTCGGCCTCGATCTCGCCGAAGTAGATCGCCTCGAGCCGGTCGAACTCGTCGACCAGCTGGTCGAGGTGTTCGATGCTGAAGTCGCGTGCCTTCACGGGATCCTTCACGAAGAAGTACCGCAGGACTTCGGGCTCGAGCAGTTCCAAGACGTCCGAGACGAGAATGACGTTGCCGGCCGAGGAGGAGAAGGGCTCGCCGTCGAGGGTAAACCACTCGTAGACCATCGGCACAGGGGGCTCGATTTCGAGGACGTTGCGGGCGACGTCTTGGCCACTCGGCCACGAGCCTTCGGCGTGGTCCTTTCCGAAGGGCTCGAAGTCGACGCCCAGCAGCTGCCACTGGCCGGGCCACTCGAAGCGCCACGGGAGCTTCCCCTCCCGCAGCGTGGCGGTACCCTCGTGGCCGCAGCCGTCGATCGTCTGGTCGCCGGCCTCCATGTCGGTACAGCGGTAGTCGACGGTCGGTTCGTCACCGGCCAGATCGACGCTCGTCACCGTCTCGGTGACTTTCCCACACGCCTCGCAGATCGGGTTGAAGGGGACGTAGTCGCCGTCCGCGTCGACTTTGTCCTGGTACGTCGAGAGGACCTCGCTCGCCCGCTCGCGGTGTTCGAGGACGAACCGGGTCACGGCCTCGAACTCGCCGGACTCGTACAGCTCGGTGTTCGAGACCAGTTCGATCGGGACGTCGAGTGCGTCGGCGCTGTCTTGGATGATCGTCGCGAAGTGGTCGCCGTAGGAGTCACAGCAGCCGAAGGGGTCCGGGATATCGGTGTAGGGCGCGCCGAGGTTCCGGCCGAGCGCGCCGGCGTCGACCTCGCCGAGATCGACGAGGTTGCCCTCGAGGTCACAGAGGGTCCGGGGCAGCCCCCGGAGCGGGTCGCGGTCGTCGGCGGTGAAGACCTGTCGGACCTCGTGGCCGCGGTCCCGAAGCACCTCGGCGACGAAGTAGCCCCGCATGATCTCGTTGACGTTGCCCAGATGAGGAACGCCGGACGGTGAGATGCCGCCTTTGACGACGATCGGCTCGTCGGGATCGCGCGCTTCGATGCGGTCCGCGACCGTGTCGGCCCAGAACGCGTGGCGCGTCTCGCTTGCCTCCTCGCTCTGGAGCGTGTAGGGACTGATCGCGTCCGACGCCGCCGCGTCGCCGGTCTCCTCGTCGGCGTCGCCGTCGGCACTCATTGCTCGTCGGCCGCCCAGTAGGTCGGTTCCGCGCCGGCACCGTCGGGGACGATGTCGGTCCCCTCGTGATCGCCGTCCCGAACGGCGCGGGCGATCCGGTCCGGGTCGGTGCCGTCGAGGACGATCGTCCGCATCCCCGAGCGCTCGATGATCTTCGCCGCCAGCAGGTCTACGGGCGCGGAGGCACCGGCGTTCATCTCGAGGCCGGCGATGGCGTCGACCAGTTCCGTCGCGGAGAGCCGATCGTGTTTGGTCGCGTCATCGTCCTCGTTGGGGTCGGCGCTGTAGACACCGGGGACGCTCGTGGCGTAGATCAGCAGATCGGCGTCGATGTACTCCGCGAGGGCGGCCCCGACCGCGTCGGTCGTCTGGGCCGGCGCGACCCCGCCCATGATACAGATGTCGTCCCGGCGAAGCGCCTCGCTTGCCTCCTCGTAGTCAAGTGCGGGCGCTGTCACCGACTCTTCGCTGAGTGCGGCGATGAGCAGGCGTGCGTTGAGTCGGGTAACGTCGATCCCGAGCTGGTCGAGTTCGATCTCGTTGGCCCCGAGGTCGCGAGCGGCTCCGATGTATTCGCGGGCGACGCCGCCACCCCCGACGACGGCCCCGATCCGACAGCCTTCGCTGATGAGATCCTCGATGACGGCGGCGTGCTCGGCCACCCGATCCGCGCCCGGCTCGGGGACGAGTACGCTCCCGCCGATGGAGACGACCACTTTCATACTACCCCGGTGTAGCGGAGTTGCTATCTTAAGGGTTGTCAACTGCCCGGACGGCGTGGTGACACACCGCTCGAGCCGGTCGCCGACGCCGGCGGCCGTCGCGACTCATACGGAGTATTGTCACTGTTTACCGGTGTACCCGCAGGACGGTCGCGGGTACACCGGTATTGACTGACAGGAAACCGTCTCACCCCTCGAGCGACAGGACGAGCCCGTCGCCCTCGCGCTCGAACTCGGTCCCGAACGGGGCGGACAACTCGCGCATCCGATCCCGGGCCCACGCGGCCGCGTCCGGACTCGCCTCGTGGACCGCACAGCCGTCGATCTCGGTGGGAGACAATCGGAGGTCGCGGAGCCGGCCCTCGGGCGTCGCACGCAGGACGAACAGGAAACTGCGGTCGTTGCGCAACTCCTCGTCGACCCTGTAATCGTCGACGAAATCGCCCGTATCGTAACAGATCGGCGTCCCCTCGTAGACCTCGATTCCCTGCAAGACGTGGGCGCTGTGGCCGTGGACGAAGTCGACGCCCGCCTCGGCCAGCCAGCGGCCGAACTCGCGGAAGGCGTCCGGCGGTTCCGTCACCATGTTCGGCCCCCAGTGCAGCGAGGCCACCACCAGATCGGGGTCCGTTTCGCGCGCCCGCTCGAGGGCGTCCCGGACGAGCCGTCGCGTCTCCGGATCGTCGGCGTCTATCTCGACCCGGGCCGTTCCCGGCGAGTCCGCGTCGGCGGCGTATTCGGGCGTGTTGTCGGTCACCGAGACGACCGCGAGGTCGAGCCCGTTTCCAACCTCGCCGTTCGCCCCGGGGTCGGAGATGGTCAGTACTGCCGGCTCGAGCGCCTCGTCGAGCGTCTCCCCCGCACCCGTGCGGCCGATCCCGGCGTCGTCGAGCGCGGCGAGCGTGTCCCGTAACGCCGTCTCCTCGTAGTCGAGGACGTGGTTGTTCGCCAGCGCACAGACGTCGACACCCGCGCGCTCGAGGGCCGGAATCGCCCAGTCGGGGTCGGCCCGAAAGTGAAACGGACGGTGAGTGCGCTGCCACTCCCGGCCCCGCGTCGAGAGGACGCACTCGAGGTTGCACACCAGCCCGTCCAGTCCGCGGAGCCGCTCGAGGGTGGTTCCCCAGACCGCGTCGACCGAGCGGCTCCGCTGGCGCTCGTCGACGAGCCGCCCGAGCATGACGTCACCGGTGAAGCCGATTCGGAGCGCCATACGGACCGTTCGCGATCGAGACCCAAAATTCCGGACCAGCGTTCGACGGCTCGAGGCTCCGTGTCCGGACCGCGATGACCCCCCGGCCGCGGGGATTTCGTCGACAGCTACAAAGCCCGACCTGCCCACAGTCTAGCCATGCACGTACTCGGTGTTCGAGACGCGGGAGCCGACGGCGACGCGCTCGAGGCGGTCGTCGACCGGACCGTCGACCGGCTCTCCGAGCGGGGGCGAGTCGGGGTCGTCAGATACGACGCGACGATCGCCGACGGGACGCAGGTGCGCGAGTCGGCGACGCGCGGCGGCGACGTCACCTACGACCTCGGCGTCGACGGCGACTGGACCGCTTCGGGGACGGGGATGGGCGTCCGCGACGCCCTCGACCGGCTGGCGACCGACTGCGAGTACGCGGTCGTCGTCGGCGTCCCCTCGCTGCAGTACCCCTCGGTCCTCGTCGGCGGCGACGAGTCCGACCGCGAGGCCGCCGGCGAGGTGCTGGCGACCGTCGAGGGGCCCGCCGGTCTCGACCTCGCGGCGCTGGTCGACGACCTCGAGGCGGCCGAGCCCCACCGGACCCTCGAGTCGCTGGTGGCCCGAGTCAAGGGATCGTCGGCGGCCGACCGCGCGGGCGCGATCGCGACGTTTACCGGCCGCGTCCGAGCGAAAGACAGTGCGGACGACGCGCGCACGCAGTACCTCGAGTTCGAGAAGTACGAGGGCGTCGCCGACGAGCGCTTGGCCGCCCTCGAGGCCGACCTCGAGTCGCGGGACGGCGTCTTCGCGGTCGAACTCTACCACCGAACCGGGATCGTCGAGGACGGCGAGGACATCGTGTTCGTCGTCGTGCTGGCCGGTCACCGCGGGGAGGCGTTCCGGACCGTCGAGGACGGGATCAACCGGTTGAAAGACGAAGTCCCGCTGTTCAAGAAGGAGGTCACGGTCGAGGACGAGTTCTGGGTCCACGAGCGATCGTGATCGTTCCCGTCGTTCACCGACCGGGCTGAACGGGCGAAACGGTCGGGAAAGACGACATTGAACTCACCATGTCTATCGAGCCGAAGATAATATGTTAGAATCGGTTTTAAAACGTCTAACGGGATCTGAGCGGCTCGATAATAGTTCTATTACCGAACATAAAACGTCTATTACCCTCCGGATAGCTGAACACAATCGAAACGGGGCTAACCAACCCTTCTTTATAACGGGTCGCCGCCACAAGGGAGAATCGTCGATGAGTACGACAGCCCAACCCTCCACGGAAAGCAAGGAACGCCGCCTGAAACGCTACCTGCGCGAACGTGCCGAAGACGGCGAGCTGTACTTCAAAGGCAAGTTCATCGCGGACGACGTCGGGATGTCGCCCAAAGAGATCGGCGCGTTGATGGTCAAGCTCTCCGACTCGGTCAGCGACCTCGAGATCGAGAAGTGGTCGTACACGAGCGCGACGACGTGGCGTGTCGCTCCCGCGTAACGCCGTACCGACGCTCGACCGGTCCGCCCGTCCCCGCAGTCCGCTCCCGCGTGCCGACGCGCCACCGACGCTATCCGGCACGACGTTCCGAACACGTTGACGCGTTTACCGACGACGCGGTTCGTACTCGTTTTCCCGCCGACAGCCATATCCCTATCCGCTCGCCGATAGCCACGTCCAACCCACGAGAAACGGACTCGGCTGCCGACGACAGTCGTTTTATACGGCCCCAAGTCGAACCACGGATGATGGACGACGGCGACCGGTCCGGCTTCGACGGCACGGAACGTGACGGCCGTTCCCCCGCGGACGGACCGCCGATCGATCGGATCGAGTCGGTGTTTGCAGTCTACGAAGTCCGGCGCGAGGACGATCAGATAGTGTACTACGGCGACCCGCTGACCCACCCCGAGCGGGTCATGCGCGACCTCTGGCCGGCGTTCAACGACCGGGGCTACGACCTCGAGTTCGAACGCCGCCACGGCGAGTACGTTCTCGTCGCCGAGCCGGCGACCCGCGGCATCGACGGGATCCCCTGGACGAACGTCGTGCTGTTGCTGGCGACGGTCGCCTCAACGCTGTTCGTCGGCTCGTGGTGGTGGTATCCGGCGCTCGACCCGTTCGCGAACCCGACCGATCTCCTCCACGCGTGGCCGTTCTCGCTGGCGATCCTCGGCGTTCTCATGGTTCACGAGATGGGCCATTACGTCATGAGTCGGTACCACCGGGTCGAGGCCTCGCTGCCCTACTTCATTCCGATCCCGACGCTCATCGGGACGATGGGCGCAGTCATCAGGATGAAAGGCCGGATGCCCGACCGGAAGGCGCTGTTCGATATCGGCGTGGCCGGGCCGCTCGCGGGGCTGGTCGCGACGGTCGTCGTGAGCGTGATCGGGCTCCACCTGCCGCCCGTGACCGTCGATCCGGCGCTGCTCCAGAACCCCGACGCGGTCCGGATCGAACTCGGGTACCCCCCGCTGCTCGAGTTGCTCGCGGCGGCGTTCGACCAGCCGCTGTATCGTGACGACCCGACGACGGGCGTGAACCCGGTCGTCATCGGCGCGTGGGTCGGGATGTTCGTCACGTTTCTGAACCTGATCCCGGTCGGCCAACTCGACGGCGGCCACATTTTGCGGGCGATGACCGGCGAGTTCCACGACACCGTGGCCGCGCTCGTCCCCGGCGCGCTGTTCGTTCTTGCTGGCTATCTCTACTACGTCCAGGAGTACACGATGAACGCGGTCTCGGTCTGGATCATCTGGGGGCTGCTGACGACGGTGTTCGCGTCGGCGGGGGCAGCGACGCCGATCCGGGACGACCGCCTCGGTACCGGCCGGACCGTCCTCGGCGTCGTCACGTTCGGGCTCGGCTTGCTCTGTTTCATGCCGGTTCCGGTGATGGTCATCGGCTGAGCCGTCGCCGTCAGTCGCCGGCGCCTACCCGTGCGTGTAACCCCGGTCCGCCAGCCGTTCGCCGTCCATACTGATCCCGTGGTCGCGCTCCCGAACCGTCCCGAGGACCGACAGCGGGACGTCGGTCGCCGACCGGACCGCCGACAGCGCGTCCGCGGGGACGGTCGCGACGAGTTCGAAGTCCTCGCCGAAGGTCGTCGCGCGCTCGAGCGCGTCGTCGTCGCCGTCGGCGATCTCGCGGACGGCGTCGTCGATCGGCACGCGGTCGGACTCGATCGCGAACCCGCAGTCGCTGGCCTCGGCCAGCTGATGCAGCGAGCGGGCCAGCCCGTCGCTCGAGTCCATCATCGCCGTCGCGTGCGGGGCGAGCGCCCGTCCGGCGGCGATCCGCGGCTCGAACCGAAAGAGTTCGTTCGCCCGCTCGGCGTGGCCCCGACCGAACAGTTCGAGCGCGGCTGCGCTGCGGCCGAGGGTGCCGGTCACGCAGACGCGGTCGCCGGGGCGGGCCCCCGACCGGCGGACGGGATCGTCGGCGCGGCCGATCGCGGTCGTCGCCGTCGTGAACTCGTCGTGGCCGTCGAGGTCGCCGCCGACGTATTCGGCGTCGACGTGGTCGCAGATTTCGCTCGCGCCACGAACGAAGGCGAGCAGTTCGTCCCGTTCGAAGGTTGGTGCGGCGTAGGCTGCGACCGCGGCCGTCGCCTCGGCACCCATCGCGGCGACGTCCGACAGCGACGCGCCGATAGCGCGCCAGCCGGCGGTATACCGGGTCGTCCCGTCCGGAAAGTCGGTTCGATCGTGCAGCATGTCCGTCGTCACGACCAGTCCGTCGACGACGGCCGCGTCGTCGCCGGCCGCCGCGAGTTCCCCCTCGAGCAGTCGGAGGGCGGCGCGTTCGTCCATACCCCCCGTTTCGACTCGAGGGCGAAAAGCGGTCCGGGCCGGCCGGATCGGCACGATACGATGGTCTTAAATGCCGCGGACGGAAATCACACGCCAATGGCTACGATGTACGACGTTCCGGCGGACGACCTCATCGAGGCGCTCGCCGACGATCTCGCGGACCGACTCGAGGAACCGGACTGGGGCAAATTCGCCAAGAGCGGCGTCGCCAACGAACTGCCGCCCGAGCAGGACGACTTCTGGGCCACCCGCGCGGCCAGCCTCCTGCGCAAGGTCGCCGACCGCGGCCCGATCGGCGTCGAGCGACTCTCGACGGAGTACGGCGGCGCGAAGGGCGGCTCGAACCGCTATCAGGTCGCGCCCGCGAAGCGAACCGACGGCTCGAAGAACCTCATCCGGACCATCCTCCAGCAGCTCGAGGAGGAAGACCTCGTCGAGACCGCCGAGGGTGAGGGTCGTCGTATCACTGCCGACGGCCGGAGTCTGCTCGACGAGACCGCCGACGAGGTCCTCGAGGAACTCGACCGCCCGGAACTCGAGCGCTACGCCTGATCGCGAAACGCCGTTGAACCGTTTTCGTGCCGCTTGCAGCGCCCAGAGTCCTCCCTCCGTCGTCCGTAATCATTTTCCCGCCTGCCGGACAAGTACGGGATAACGATGAGTGGCTCACCGGACGAGGAGAAACTCGAGGAGCTCCGACAGAAGAAAATGGAGCAGCTACAGGACCGGGCCGAGGCCCAACAGGGCGAGGGCGGTCAGGAGGCGGCCCAGCAGCAGGCCGAAGCCCAGAAGAAGGCCGTGTTGCGCCAGCACCTGACCGACGACGCCCGCAAGCGGCTCAACACCGTCAAGATGAGCAAGCCCCAGTTCGGCGAGCAGGTCGAGCGCCAGGTCATCAGCCTCGCCCGTAGCGGCCGCATTCAGGGGAAGATCGACGACGACAAGATGAAACAGCTCCTCAAGGAGCTGAAACCCGACTCCCAGAGCTTCGACATCCAGCGCCGGTGATGGAGCTCGGACTGCTCTACAGCGGCGGCAAGGACTCGACGCTGGCCGCACTCTTGCTCGAGGAGTTCTACGACGTGACGCTACTGACGGCCCACTTCGGGATCAGCGACGACTGGCAACACGCCCGCGAGACGGCCGAGTCCGCGGGCTTTGCCTTCGAACGCCTCGAGTGTGATCCCGACGTCGCCCGCGAAGCCGTCGATCGCATCCGCGAGGACGGGTTCCCGCGAAACGGCATCCAGCACGTCCACCAGCATGCCTTGGAGCGACTGGCGACACGGGAGTTCGACGCCATCGCCGACGGCACCCGCCGGGACGACCGCGTGCCGACCGTCTCGCGGGCACAGGCCCAGAGCCTCGAGGACCGCCATGACATCGATTACATTGCCCCGCTGTCGGGCTTCGGTCGCTCGGCCGTCGACCGGCTCGTCGACGACCGACTGGACGTGACGGTCGGTCCGAGCGAGGAGATCGATCGGGCCGACTACGAGGCGGAACTCCGGGCGCTCATCGCCGAGGAGGAGGGGCGGGCGGCGATCGCGGACTACTTCCCCGATCACGATCAGACGTACGTGACGAACGTCCGCTGACGACGGTGTCGCTCCGGTCCCTACCCGCCGCGCGCGAACTCGAACCGGGCCCCGCCGGCCTCGCTTTCGGTAATCGTCACCTGCCAGCCGTGGGCGTCGGCGACGCGTTGCACAGTCGGTGTCGGGTGCAGGTCGACATCGATCGACGGGATGGGCTTGGAACGGGACTGGTGGAACGAAGGGAAGCAGCGCCGACGCAAACGGGTGGCGACCGCGAGCGCCGCGGGAGCGGAACGAAAGGATAGAAGTTCGGCGTCCCCGAACGGATATCCATGTACGACCGGATCAAGGGCTTTCGTGACTTCTACCCCGGCGAGATGGCCGCCAGACGGGAGGCCATCGACGTGCTGGAGGACACTGCCCGCGAGTACGGCTTTCGCGAGATCGGGACGCCGGCGCTGGAACGCGCCGAGATGTGGACGGACAAGAGCGGCGACGACATCGTCGACGAACTCTACGCCTTCGAGGATCAGAGCGGTCGCCACGTCACGCTGACGCCGGAGCTGACGCCGACCGTCGCCCGGATGGTCGTCGCGAAACAGCAGGAACTCTCGAAGCCGATCAAGTGGGTCTCTACGCGGCCGTTCTGGCGCTACGAGCAGGTCCAGCAGGGCCGCTACCGCGAGTTCTACCAGACCAACGTCGACATCTTCGGCTCGTCGGAGCCGACGGCCGACGCCGAGATCCTTGCGTGGGCCGCCGACGCCCTGACCGGGCTGGGGCTGACCGGCGACCACTTCGAGTTCCGGATCTCCCACCGGGACATCCTCGGGGGCGTCCTCGAGAGCTACGATACCGAGGTCGACACCGAGGCGGCGATCCGCGCGGTCGACAAATCGGACAAGCTCTCGCGGGCGGAGTACCACGACCTGCTGATCGGTGCCGGGCTCTCGGCGGATCAGGCCGCCGAGTTCGGCGACCTCATCGCGGGCGGCGACCTCGAGGAAGTCGAGGCGTTCGCGGGGACCGAGCGTGTGACCGCAGCGGTCGAGAACCTACAGAACGTACTGGACGCGGCCGAGGACTTCGGTGCCCGGGAGTACTGTACGATCTCGCTCGAGACGGCCCGCGGGCTGGACTACTACACGGGCGTCGTCTTCGAGTGTTTCGACTCGGCAGGCGAGGTGTCGCGGTCGATCTTCGGGGGCGGGCGCTACGACGACCTCATCGAGAGCTTCGGCGGCCAGCCGACGCCGGCGGTCGGCGTCGCGCCGGGCCACGCGACGCTCGCGTTGCTCTGCCAACGGGCCGGCGTCTGGCCCGAAGAAGACGTGACGACCGACTACTACGTCCTCCAGATCGGAGACACGCGCGCCGAAGCGGCCCGGATCGTCGGCGAACTGCGCGATCGTGGCCACGTCGTCGAGACGGACATCGCGGGCCGGTCGTTCGGTGCCCAACTGGACTACGCCGACTCGATCAACGCCGAGACGGTCGTCATCGTCGGCGAACAGGACCTCGAGAACGACGAGGTGACGATCAAGGATATGGAATCGGGTGACCAGACGCAGGTCCCCGTCGACGAGTTCCCCGGCGACCGCGAGCGACCGACGTTCGAGGACCTCGCCTGACTCACTCGCGGTTCGGCCGCTGTGCTTCCGTTCCCGACTCCGGCCGCCCTGCCGACTGTGCTTTGGCTCCCCGACTATCACCGTCGTTTTCGGGGCGATTGTCCGCGTCGCGGCGCTCGACCGGCGAGTGACCGGTCTCGACGAAGTGGTCGATCATCGCCCGGCTGAGTTCCCCGTCCGCCCCGTCGGTCCGATACTCCCACCCGCACTCGTCGCAGTACGCGCTCGGCACGTGCGGTCCCTCGAAGGGCAGCCCAATGAGCGGTGGGGTTCACGCGGTTGCGTCTTATAACGGCAGCCGCGCGAGTCGCCGAGAGCCGCCGCAGGTCCCACCATTAACTGCGACCGGGGTGTACGACGGTCGATGGCCGACTCCGACTCCCGCCCGAACGTCCTGTTCGTCCTCACCGATCAGGAGCGATACGACGCCAGCGCGCCCGACGGACCGCCGGTCGAGACCGAGGCGATCGACTCGCTCTCGAGCGAGGGGGTCCGCTTCGAGCGGGCGGTGACCCCGATCAGCATCTGCTCGAGCGCTCGTGCGTCGCTGCTGACGGGGCAGTTCCCCCACGGCCACGGGATGTTGAACAACTGCCACGAGCCCGACGCAATCCGGGAGGATCTCCCCGACGAGTTGCCGACGTTCTCGGAGGAACTCGTCGCGGCCGGCTACGACCTGACCTACACGGGCAAGTGGCACGCCGGTCGCGATCGGACGCCGGCCGACTTCGGCTTCTCGTATCTCGGCGGGAGCGACACGCACCACGACGACATCGACGAGGCGTTCCGCGAGTACCGCAGGGACCGGGGCACGCCCGTCGACGAGGCCGCCCTCGAGGAGGAGATCTACACCGGCGGAGAGCCCAGAGACGCCGACGAGGGGACGTTCGTCGCCGCGAAGACGGCCGTCGACGTCGAGGAGACGCGCGCGTACTTTCTCGCCGAGCGGACGATCGACGCGATCGAGTCCCACGCCGACGGCGACCGGGACGGCCCGTTCTTCCACCGAACGGATTTCTACGGGCCCCACCACCCCTACGTCGTCCCGGAACCCTACGCCTCGATGTACGATCCCGACGACATCGAGCCACCCGACAGCTACGCGGAGACCTACGACGGGAAACCGCGCGTCCACGAGAACTACCTCGCCTACCGCGGCGTTGCGGACTTCGACTGGGAGCTGTGGGCCGAGGCGCTCGCGAAGTACTGGGGGTTTCTCACGATGATCGATCACCAACTCGAGCGGGTCCTCGGGGCCCTCGACGACCACGGACTGGCCGACGAGACCGTCGTCGTCCACGCCTCCGATCACGGGGACTTCGCCGGGAGCCACCGCCAGTTCAACAAGGGGCCGTTGATGTACGACGATACCTATCGGATCCCGCTGCAGATCCGCTGGCCCGGCGTCACCGACGGCGAGACCTGCGAGACGCCGGTCCACCTCCACGACCTCGCGGCGACGGTCCTCGAGATCGCCGAGGTACCCGTTCCGGAGAGCTTCGACTCGCGGAGCCTGGTCCCGCTGCTCGAGAACGGGGGCGAGCCGCCCGCCGACCTCGAGTGGCGCGACTCGACGTTCGCCCAGTACCACGGCGACGAGTTCGGCCTCTACAGCCAGCGGATGGTCCGGACGGCGGCGTACAAATACGTCTACAACGGCCCCGATATCGACGAACTGTACGACCTCGAGGCCGATCCCGCCGAACTGCAGAACCTGATCGATCACCCCGACTACGCGAACGCCCGGAGGGAAATGCGCGAGCGGCTGATCGAGTGGATGGACGAGACGGCGGATCCGAACCGGCTGTGGGTGAGCGGTGTCCTCGAGAACGCCTCGTAGCTTTGGTTCTTCAGAACGTGCGGTGGCGCGCGCTGTCTGCCGATCGAGCGCTAGCGAGAGCGGCCGATAACCTCGTGCGGGGTCGTCGCGAGTGAAACGAGCGACTGCTTGGAAGATGCTCCGCATCTTCCAGTGGATGAGCGAGCGACTGAAGGGAGCGAGTGAATCGGTTGGGGAGGGTGTGGCCGCTCCGTGTTGCCACGATAGCAGCGCGCTCCCTGCTGTTGTCGTCTGTACCGAGAGCGGAATGTTCAGTCGACTTTTCGCTTGAAGCACCGACTCCACGATACGATCTCAGTACGGAAGCGTACGTTTACGGTGCCGAAGCCGATACCATCGTCTATGATCGCCGCCACCGACGAGACGGGGGGACAGCGATGACGCGCGACGACACCGACGACTCGCCCGCCGACCTCCGCGAGCGGGCCGCCCGCGACGAGGAGATCGCCGACGCCCTCGAGGACCTCCTCGCGGAACTGCGCGACGAGGACATCAAGGGGTCGCGCCTCGAGGGCCTGTTCGACGAGGTCAGCTCGAGCAATCCGAACATCTGGAACATCGTCTCGGCCTTCATCGACGTCGAGGACGGCGAGGCGGTCGTCACCGACGAGTCGAAACTGGCACAGGGCAGCTGGGCCCCCGAGATCGTCGACGGCTGCGACACGATGATCACCCTCGAGATCGACTACGGGATGATGCCCGACGAGTTCGCCTACACCGCGGGCAAGAAGCTGACCCAGCGGATCGAGGAGTTCCGCGAGCGGGCTGTCGAGGCCCGCGAACGGGCCGACGAACTCGAGGACGACTGACCCCGCAGACGGACCGGGTCACTCGACGACGACTTGCTCTCGCTCGAACCGATCGCCGGGAGCGTCGGCTCCGTCGCTCCCCGTCCGCCAGCGCCACGACCCGATCTCGAGGGGCTCGAGCGAGACGATCACGTACGACCGATCGGGCCAGGCCGCGTTCGCGGCGTCGGTCGCGCTCGGCCGTGCCGGCCCGCGGGGATGAGAGTGATAGAAGCCGACGATCGACTCGCTGCGGTCCTCGAGCCGGTCGAAAAGCCGCAGCTGTTGCTCGGGATCGATCTCGTATCTGGTCCGCGGGTCGTCGGCGACGTTCCTGGCCGGGTACTGCGACGCCACGCGGCTCCGGCCGTCGGGGTCGTACGCGCCGCCGAGGACGCCACAGATCTCCTTCGGGTCTCCGTCGCGGGCGCGCTCGAGGATCGCCGCCCGAATCTCGGCCGGCAGGACGATCACGGTCGGGAGTCGACCCCGTCGCGGGACTCGGTTTCGGCGGCGTCGCGCTCGCCCGTCGGCGCGACCCCCTCGAGGTCCTCGAACGGCACCGCGACCTCTGGTTCGGGGCCGTCGAACCGCTCGGGGTGGACGATCGGTGCCAGCGCCTCGAGGGTGTCGACCAGCCGCGGGCCGGGCCGATTGAGGTAGTGGTCGCCGTCCATCGCCCAGACCCGTCCCTCCCGGACCGCCGTCAGCTCCGCCCAGCCCTCGCGCTCGGTGAGGTCCGTCGCGTTCCGGCTAATCTGCTCGAGCCCGAACCCGCAGGGCGCGACGATCAGGACCTCGGGGTCGTACGCGCGGATGGGGTCCCAGTCACGCGGCCTCGAGGGCTCGCCGACGTCGGCCAGTCCGTACTCGCCGCCGGCCCAGTCGACGAGTTCGGCCGTCCAGTGGCCCGCGACCATGACGGGGTCGGTCCAGTCGAGGATCGCCACGCGCGGGCGGTCCGCCGGCGGGATGTCCGCCGTCCGCTCCCGGACCGCCTCGAGCCGGGCCTCGAGGTCGGCCCGCAGCTCTCGGGCCCGCTGCTCGCGGTCGATCGCCGCGCCGATCCGTTCGACGTCGTCGAGGACGTCGCCGACGCTGTGGGGATCGGTCGGGACGATCTCGGGGTTCGCATCGATGCGGTCGACGGCGTCCGCGATCACCGCCTCGTCGACCGCACAGACGTCACACATTCCCTGCGTGACGACGGCGTCGGGCTCGAGGTCGTCGAGGGTCTCGACGTCGACGTCGTAGACGCCGGCCTCGGTGTCAGCGGTCTCTCTGACTTGCCGGTCGATATCGCCGCTCGAGGCCGACTCGCCGGCGTCGATTCTCGAGCGCGTGACGGCGGGCGCGTCCGCAGCCGCCGGGGGATAGTCGCACTCGTGGGAGACGCCGACCGGCTCGCGACCGAGCGCGGCGACGATTTCGGTGGCCGAGGGGAGCGTCGTGACGGTTCGCATGATCGTCCGTAGGGAGCGAGCGGTCAAAAACGGCGGGCTCGATGGATCGCATACCGCGCCGTCGGGGACACCGAACGCCGGTCCGCCGCCGATATCGCACCGCCCTCTGTCAGAAACTGTTATGGTAGCCACTGAACGTCATTACACACCTGATCGCACGACAGCGTCGCGGTCAGTGTGTGACTCGTTTCAGTGGCTACTATGTCCCTGCCGTGCATCTATCACGACTGGAATGACGGCTGAATCGCGAATCGACGGGGATCCGGTCACGTGGGGGTTCCTGCTGTCGTGTCTCGGACTGGCCGCGATTCACCTGTACCTGGCCACTCTCGCGCCATCGGTGTCGCCCGACGATGCCCGCCAGTTCCTGCTCATCGGCGCGGCTCTTCTCGTCGGGCCGGCCGTCTACGTCACGCGATACTGGCACCCGGTCCTCTATCTGCTCGGCGCGGCTCTCGCGGTTTATCTCGGCGTCCTGTGGCTGCTGAGCGGCACGCCGTATCCCCTCGTCGGCGTCCTGACGGGACTCGTCGCGACGGCGTTCGTTCTCCTCTCGCTGCTGCTGTTCGTTCGCGAACAGTCCCCTCCGGTCGAGTCGTAGCTGCCAGCGTCCGCTTACGGCGCGTCCGAAAGCGCTGCCTCGAGTTCCCGAACCCCTTCCTTCTCGGTCCGATCGGGGTTCGCCAGCACAAACACCGACTGCTCGCCGAGGGGGACGAACCCGATATCGAGCCGGTCGGCGGTCTCGCGCAGGCCCAGCCCGGCGTCGGCATCGCCCGCGATGACCTTCCGGGCGGGGCTCTCGTGGGCGCGCAGCCCCAGATCGAAGCCGTCGATGGCGTCGACGATGTCGTGGCGGTCGACGCCCCGCTCGTCGGCGAGATCGGCTACCGCCGCGCCGAGGCTCGAGCGCAGCCCGGAGTCGGTCGTCCGATTGATAAAGCGCAGGTCGCGATCGACCAGATCGGCCAGCCCCTCGAGTTCGGCGGGGTTGCCGGCGGGAACGACCAGTCCCCACTCGCGCTTCCAGCGACCGAGTTCGACCGCTTCGAACTCGGGTTCGACGGGGCCCGCGACGACGGCCGCGTCGGGGACGCCGTCCCGGAGCCGCCGCAGGCCAGGGCGGCTGCCCACCGAGAGATAGCGGGGGTTCTCGAGGCCGTCGAGGAGCCGCGAGAACGCCGGGTCGTCCTCGCCGACGGCGAACAGCGTCGGCGGCCGGACGTCCGGCGAGAACAGCGTGACTGTGACGGGTTCGCCTTTCTCGAGGTAGTCGGTCTCGGGGCCGACCTCGACGAGGCCGTCGGCGTCGGCGAGGCTGGTGGTCGCGCCGCTGCCCTTGTCGACGGGGTAGACGAGGGTCTCGCCGTCGCCGCTCTCGACCAGACCGACCGGCATGAGTCGATGACGACCCTCTTCGTAGCGTTCCTGCCGCGCCAGCCGCCCCGAAACGGTCGCGGCGGCGGGTTCCGGAACGCCGGCGGCCTCGCGGATCGCCGGCGCGACGAAGGTCCGGAAAACCATCATCGCGGAGACGGGATAGCCCGGAAGGCCGACGTAGGCGGAGTCGTCCAACCGCCCGATCAGCATCGGCTTTCCCGGCTTGATGCTCACGCCGTGGAGTAGCAACTCGCCCTGCTCCTCGATGACCCGGTAGATGACGTCGACCGCGCTCGCGCTGGTCGACCCCGAGGAGAGGACGAGGTCGCACTCGTCGGCCGCGGTCCGCAGGATCTCCTCCATCTCCGCTTGCTCGTCGCCGGCGTGCGGATAGAGGATCGCCTCGCCGCCCGAATCCTCGACCCCCGCGGCGATCGTGTAGCTGTTGACGTCGTAGATCTCGCCCCGGTCGCTCTCGAGGGCCTCGCCCGGCCGCACGAGTTCGTCGCCGGTCGAGACGATGCCGACCGTTGGTTTCGCCCGAACCGGCACTTCGTCGATGCCCAGCGCTGACAGCAGGCCGATATCTCGCGGCGTGATCGTCGTCCCGGGCCCGAGCGCGCGCTCGCCGGCGGCCACGTCCGCGCCGGCGAACATGACGTTGTCGCCGGGCGCGACCGAGGTGCGGATCAGGACTTCGCTCCCGTCTGCCTCCGTATCGGTTCGCTCCACCGGGACCATCGCGTCGGCCCCGTCGGGCATTACCGCACCGGTCGAGATTTCGGCCGCTTGACCCTCTTCGAGCGCCACGTCCGGTTTCGCGCCGGCGTGGACCTCGCCGACGATCTCGAGGCGCGCGGGATCGGCCTCGTCCGCGCCGAACGTGTCCCGGGCCCGGAGCGCGTAGCCGTCCAGACTCGCCCGGTCGAAGCCGGGGACGTCGAGTTCGGCGTCGAGTCGCGCCACGAGAATCCGGCCGCGGGCGTCTTCGAGCGCGACGCGTTCGACGCCGCCCTCGAGGGACAGCGAGTCGATCGCCGCCCGCGCTTCGTCGGGGGTGGCGAGATCGCGGAACTCCTTGCGGTTCATACCGGCCATTCGCGCGCCGCGGCTAAAAACGTCGGTCGACCCGCGGACGAATGCCCGCGATATGTTCTCATACGACAACGATTAAGCGTCCGCCCCGAGAGTACCGTGCCATGTCACGGATTTCCGACACGGATCGCGAGCGCATCGCCGATCTCTTCGATCGTCATCTCGAGGCCGGCCTCCATCACGGGGCCCAACTCGCCGTCTACGTCGACGGCGAACCGGTGATCGATCTCGCCGGCGGCGTCGAAGCGCCTGACGGCCCCGAGGAGACCCGCGAGACGCGACACGTTCTCTTCTCGAGTACGAAGCCCTACGCGGCGGTGACGCTGCACTCGCTGGTCGAGGAAGGGGAACTCGCCTACGACGACCGGGTCGTCGACCACTGGCCCGAGTTCGCCGACGAGGGGACCGAAAAGGCCGAAATCACCGTCCGGCAGGTACTCAGTCACACGTCGGGACTCAACCGCGGCGAGATCGACGACCGGCCCGACCTCTGGGGCGACTGGGGCGCCGTCGTCGAGAAACTCGAGGCGATGGAGCCGAACTTCACGCCCGGCGAAACGCCGGCCTACCACGCGCTGACGTTCGGCTGGCTGGTCGGTGAACTCGTCCGTCGGGTATCGGGAACGCCGATCGAGGAAGCCGCCGAAGCGCGCGTCTTCGACCCGCTCGGACTGGCCGACACCGGGATCGGCCTGCGCGAGGACGAGGACGACGATGTCGCGACGCTGGTCGGCTTCGAGCCGTTCGACCGCTGTCGCGACCCCGATGAGGGGCTCGGAAAGAACGCCGAGGTCGCAGCACCGTTCAACTCCGAGGAGGTCCACCGTGCGGTGATCCCTGCGGCCAACGGGATCGGCACCGCCGGCGACATGGCTCGCTTTTACGCCTGCCTGGCCAACGGCGGCGAACTCGAGGGGACGCGACTGCTCGAGTCCGAGACGGTCAAGCGGATGACGCAGGTCCAGGCCGAGACCGAGGCCGACGGCACGATCGGCCGCGAGGGCCGGTTCGCGCTGGGCTTCTGGAAGGGCGGGACGACGGTCGCACCCTACGGATCGCTCTCGCCGGAACACGTCTTCGGCCACGCGGGGCTGGGCAGCAGCGTCGGCTGGGCCGACCCCGAGGAAAACGTCGGCTTCGCCTACGTGACCAACGGCGTCCGGGACGGCTCGTACGAACACGTCGCCCGCGTCAACGCGCTGGGGGACGCGGTTCGACACGCGCTGCAGTGACCGATCGCCACACCGCTACGGGTGCGCTTCCCAGTCTTCGACCGCGACCGTCTCGCCGGCCGGAATCCCCTCGCGGTCGTCGTCGACGACCACCCAGCCGTCGGCCAAGGCGACGCTCGAGAGGACGCCCGACCCGCTCGCTCGCGTCGGGATCGCCTCGTAGTGGGGCTCGTCGGGGCCGAAGTCGTCGCCCTCGCGTTCATCGAGTCGTACCCGCGCGAACGTCCGCGTCCCGGGTTCGCTCGGAATCTTGCGCTCGAGGCGGGCCCGCGTCGTCGGGTGGGGGTCGGGCTCGGTCCCCTCGAGCCAGCGAAGCACCGGCCGCAGGAACTGGACGGCGTTGACGATGCAGGCGACGGGATACCCCGGCAGCGCGAGGACGGGGGTGTCCTGGACGATCCCCAGACAGACCGGGTGGCCGGGCTTGAGCCCGACGCCGTGGACGAGTACCTCGCCGAGATCGTCGATCACCTCCGGCAGGAGGTCGCGCTCGCCGACGCTCGAGCCGCCAGTGGTGACGACGACGTCCTTCGTCAGATCCCGCTGGATCGCCACGCGCAGCGACTCGGGGTCGTCGGTGACTACGTCGCGGTAGGTCGCGCGGGCCCCCCAGCGCTGGGCCAGCCGCGAGACGGTCAGCCCGTTGGTCTCGATCACTTCGCCGGGGCCGGGATCCCCCGCGACGAGTTCCTCGCCTGTCGGAACGACGCCGACCGTCGGCTGTTGGGCGACCGCGACGCTGCCGTAGCCCGCCGAGCGAAGGAGGCCGAGGTCCGACGGCCGGAGCCGGTGGCCCGCGTCGTAGAGGTGCTGGCCCTCCTCGACGTCCTCGCCGACCGGCGCGACGTTTTCCCCCTCCGCGAGGGCGTCTTCGACCTCGAGTTCGCCGACCGACTCGCGTTCCGTGACCCGTTCGATCATGACGACGGCGTCGGCCCCCTCGGGGAGCGCACTGCCGGTGTGGACCCGCGCGGCCGTATCCGGCTCGATGCGGTCGGCGGTGGCGTGGTCGCCCTCGCCGTCCGGGGCTGCGATCCGCAGCACTTCCGGCGAGCGCTCGCTGGCCCCGAAGGTGTCGGCAGCCCGGACGGCGTAGCCGTCCATCGCCGCCCGTTCGTAGTGGGGGACGTTGCGGGCCGATTCGACGGGTGCGGCGAGGACGCGGCCGTCCGCGCGATCGACATCGACGGTCTCGGTTCCGCAGGGTACGTCTCCCTCCTCGCCGTCCCCCACGACCGCCTCCTGCAAAATCCGGCGCGCCTCGTCGACCGGCGTTCGAACCTTGAACCCGGCCTCCGTGCGCTCGCGGTCGGCTCCTTCCATACCCTGAATCGGGTCGTCGGAGGCCAAAAGCGTGGGGGAAGCCGTCGTCTCTCCGTCCGACTCGAGGTCGAATTTGGCGTCAGAGTCCCCCGCTCTCGTCTCGACGACTGTTCAGTGACGTCCTCCCCGTCGTAAACGACGGGGCTTCCCCAGCACGAGGAAACCCGGCCTGTTGCCGAGCAGGTTTCAGGACTGTCTCTCCCGAGGTCGGTGGAACGGGTTTCGTTCCTCGATCGGGAGCGTCCTGTGGCACCGCCACGTGTACTCCCATCCGCAAGCGTGTCATCGACGCTCGGTTTCTCAGAGCGTCTCTCACCCAAGCGGTCATGCCTCGCGGCATCGACGGTTCGGTCACACTTAGCCGCCCAGTGGGTCGGTTTACCGTGCTCGCGAACGACGCGAACCCCGCATCCGATGAACCGTGGTCCATCCGGCCGTGGGAACCTTCGCCCCGGAAAACCCAGGACGTTGGTTTCAGCGCGTCTCGTACTTCCGCGCAAGTGCCGAAAGCCGACGTAACCCTTGGGAATACGTACGATTCGGTGCGTACTAAGCGTTGGGGTTTCGGACCGGTCGACGACGGTGGACTGAGTAGTCGAGTGACGCGATTCACGCCCGCCGTGAACGGCGGGATTCTCTCGCTGTTTGAAGAATAGATAGTCGACTGGAGAGAGAAGCATCCTGCTATCGTGGCAACAGGGATTTCCTCGCCCTCCCCAGCCGATTCGTTCGCTCCTTTCAGTCGCTCACTCATCCCTCGCGCAATGTTCTCGGCCGTCCTCGCTAGCGCTCGGTCGGCCGACAGCGCGCGCCACCGCCGGCGATTCTCCGTCATCGTCCGAATCGTGACTGTCTCCCGCCGTGAGAGACATCGGTGCAACTCGTCCCCGGAGCGTATCGGCGCACATTCGCGGAGGCGACGGATCGCCGCGACCGCGGCCTTTTTCGTATCGGCGTTCAAACCGGTATCTATGTCAGCGCTCCGCGACGCGTTGCGGGATCTCTCCGACGACGTCTTCTTCGATCTGCTCGAGAGCGAGGAGGCCTACCTCCTCGTCCTCGACGTCCCGGGAGTCTCCGCCGAGTCGCTCGAGGTCGCGATCGAGGACGGTCGGGTCTCCATCGACGCCCAACGGGAGAAAGACCCCGCCGGCGACTACCGCTATCTCGAGGAGAACCGGTCGCTGTTTCTCGAGGTGGACCTCCCGCTGCCCGACGACGCCTCCGACGCCGGCGGCGAGGCGACGGTCGACCGGGGCGTCCTCGAGTTGCGGCTGCCGAAACGCGGGGCCGGTGAGGAGACGACGATCGACGTCGTCGACGAGGACGCCCAAACGGGGTGACCGAGGCTGGCCTCCCTCCGTGCATACAAGCGGTTCGTCATCGTCGCCTGGCAGTTCCTCCCGCTGTTGCTGGCCTACGCCCGTGACCGGCGGCGCTTCCTGCTGTTCGGTCGCCGGCGGCGGGTCGACCCCGAGACCCATCGCCACCGGGCCGAGGTGTTGCTCGAGTCGCTGTTGACGCTCGGGCCGACCTTCATCAAATTGGGGCAGTTGCTCTCGACCCGACCCGACATCCTCCCGCCGTCGTACGTCGATGTCCTCGCGTCGCTGCAAGACGACGTGCCACCGGCCGGCTGGGACGAAGCGAAAGCGGTCCTCGAGGACGAACTCGGGCCGGTCGACGAGCGCTTCGCCGAGTTCGACACCGAACCGATCAGCGGCGCGAGTCTGGGACAGGTCTACCGCGCGCGGCTCGACCCCGAGAGCGAGCGCGCACGGGGGCGCAGTGGCAGTGGCGACGGTCACGACGTGGCAGTAAAGATCCGGCGACCGAACATCGAGTCGCTCGTTCGGGCGGACCTGCGGGTGATCAAGTGGTCCTTACCGATCCTGCTGTATTTCGTCGACGACGCCCGGTCGTTCTCGCTGGAGAACTTAGCCGAGGAGTTTTCGAAGACGATCCGCGAGGAGATGGACTACGAGCGCGAGGCCGAGATGCTCACCGAGATCCGCGGCAACTTCGCGGACGACGACCGCTTTCTCATCCCCGACGTGATCGGGAGCCACTCCGGCCCCCGCGTGCTGACCATGGAGTACGTCGAGGGGACGAAGATCAACGACGTCGACGAACTCGAGCGCAGGGGGATCGACCGGACGCGAGTCGCGGAGAATCTGGAGCGATCCTACCTGCAGATGATCATGGACGACGGGGTCTTTCACGCCGATCCCCACCCCGGAAACCTTTCGGTGACCGACGACGGGCGGATCGTCTTCTACGACTTCGGGATGTCGGGCCGGGTCGACCCGTTCGTTCAGGAGAAGATCGTCGACTTCTATATCGCCGTCGCCAACCAGGACATCGACGGCATCCTCGACGCCTTGGTCGAGATCGGGACGCTCTCGCCCGAGGCCGATCGGGGCGTGATGGCCGAAGTCATGGAGATCGCCATCCAGGACGCCCGCGGCGAGGACGTCGAGCAGTACCGGGTCAATCAGATCGTCGGGCAGGTCGAGGACTCGATCTACGAGTTCCCGCTGCGGCTCCCGAAGAACCTCGCGCTCGTCCTTCGGGTCGCGACCGTCGTCGAGGGCGTCTGCGTGACCTTAGACGAGGACTTCGATTTCATCTCCGTCGCGACCGACTATCTGACCGAACAGGGCTACCGCGAGGAGTCCATCCGACAGTACATCGACGAGACGGGCGACCAACTCCGGCGGACCGGCCAATCCCTGACCCGGATCACCCCCAAGGCCGAGCGGGCCCTCGACCGGCTCGATCGCGACGACCTCTACGTCCGGATCGGCGTCGAGGACGAGTCGAACGTCTTCGAGAACCTCGCCAAGCGGCTCGTCTACGGCATGCTCCTGACGATGTCGCTGTTCTCGATGGGCGTCTTATACGCCCTCGAGGCCCCGCGGGCCTCGGTCGTCGCGGCGGTCTTCTCGATCATCGTGCTGATCCAGCTCTACCGGTCGTTCCGCTCGGCCAAGGGGATCGGTGCCCGACCGCAGTTTACCCGCCAGAACCTCCGCCAGCGCCGCGGCAACGAGTAGCGGGACCGCAAACGCTCTTGGGGCTTGCTGTCGTCGGGTCGGTATGGAGTACGATCGGATCGCCGACCTCTCATTGTCGATCGACGACGTTTCGACTGCCCGCCTCGAGCGCGAGACCACGAGCGATTTCACCCGGGTAACGACGGTGATCTCGCTGTCAGGGCCCACGCCGGACGGGGACGGGACGGTCACGGGACGCGGCGAGGACGTCACCTACGAGACCGCCGATCACGACCGGCTGGCCGAGACCGGGCTGCCGGATCTCACCGGCGAGTACACGTTCGACTCCTTTGCCGACCGGCTCGACGACCTCGACCTGTTCCCCGGCGGCGCGCCCGATCGGGAGGTCTTCCGCAACTACCGGCGCTGGGGACTCGAGAGCGCTGCACTGGACCTCGCACTCCGGCAGGCAGAGACCGACCTCGGGAGCGTTCTCGATCGCAGCCTCGATCCCGTCCGGTTCGTCGCCAGTACCCGGCTGGGCGATCCGCCGACGGCCGACCGGCTCGCGGGACTGCGCGATCGGATCCCGGACCTCGAGTTCAAGCTCGACCCGACCCCCGAGTGGGACGCGGGCCTCGTCGATGCGATCGACGAGACGGTCGGGACCGACGCCGTCCGCATCCTCGACCTGAAGGGCCACTACGAGGGGACCGACGTCGACGTGCCGGCCGATCCCGAGCTGTACGAACGCGTCCTCGAGTCGTTCCCCGAGGCCGTCATCGAGGACCCCGACCTGACCGACGAGACGAGACCGCTGTTCGACGATCCCGAGGTCCGAGCGCGGGTCTCGTGGGACGCGCCGATCCACGGCGTCGCGGACGTCGAGGCGCTGCCCTGGGAGCCCGACTGGCTCAACATCAAACCCTCGCGATTCGGCTCGCTCGAGTCGCTGTGCGAGACGCTGCGCTACTGCGACGACCGCGACATCAGGTGTTACGGCGGCGGCCAGTTCGAACTCGGGGTCGGTCGCGCTCAGCTCCAGACGCTGGCCGCGGTCGGCTATCCCGACGGACCCAACGACATCGCGCCACGAGCGTACAACGATCCCGGGGTCGCGGACGGACTGCCGGCGAGCCCGCGACCGATGCCGTCGGGTTCGGCTCAGCGTTCGACGGCTGAGCGGGCGCTGGATCGATCGACGCTCGAGTCCCCAACTGGTCGGCCAGCAACACTTTACTCGTGTGACCGCAATCGAAGATGTCCGGGTTGGACTGGATGGATGTGAGCGTGCGGTCCAGCCTGGATGTGAGTTTTTTACCCGGACACTCGTTCGGTTTCTGATCCTCCTCAAAAATAGATGCGGTTCCGGCAGCCAGCGAGACACCGCCCGGGCCGCGATACGGCCGGCGGTTCCATGCCGATACTGGCCGTCGGCTCCCGACCGACTGTCGGGCGGAACGGCCGTTCGCGACGAACCCGACCGGCCCTGTTAGCACATCGAACGCACGCCAGCGGCCATTCCAAACGGTTTATGCACGTCGATTGATTACGCCGGGACATGGCGAAACAGCAGACCGAAGTTCGCGATCTCCAGGAAGGCAGCTACGTCATGATCGAGGACACACCGTGTAAGATCAACGCCTACTCGACGGCCAAGCCGGGCAAACACGGCAGCGCCAAGGCCCGCGTCGAGGCCGAGGGTGTCTTCGACGGTAAGAAACGCTCGCTCTCCCAGCCCGTCGACGCGAAGATCTGGGTCCCGATCATCGAGCGCAAAAACGGGCAGGTCGTCTCCGTCGACGGCTCGGACATGCAGGTCATGGACCTCGAAACGTACGAGACGATCACGATGCGGGTCCCCGAGGACATCGATGTCTCCCCCGACGAGAACATCGAATACCTCGAGATGGAAGACCAGCGAAAGATCGTCTGATGTTTCCCGGGGCGGCCGACGACGGCGAGGTGACCGACGCGGCGGACGCTGCCGACCGTGGAGTCACGAACTTCGTGGTCGTCGGTGCGCCCCTGGACGCCACGACGACCTTTCAGCCGGGGACCAGATTCGGTCCCGACCGGATCCGTTCGTTTGCCGAACCGTTCGACGATTACGATCACCGGACGGACCAACACTTCTCCGACCTGGGCGTCGTCGATCGCGGCGACGTCCGCGCGTGGAACGACGTTGAAGCCTATCTCGAGTACCTCACGAGTACGCTCCGCGAGGCCGTCTGGAACGACGCCGTCCCGCTGGCGCTGGGCGGCGAACACACCGTCTCGCTCGCGGGCGTCCGCGCCGTCGAACCCGAGGTGGTCGTCTGTTGTGACGCCCACCTCGATCTGTACGACGCCTACGACGGCGAGCGGTTCTCACATGCCGCCGTCACCCGGCGGATCCTCGAGGACGTCGACTCGGTCGAGGCGGTCATCCTGCTCGGCGTCCGCACGGGCAGCGAGGGCGAGTGGGACCGAGCAGCCGACGACGACGTGACCGTCGTCCCGCCCGAGGACGTGGGCGACTGGACGCCCGACGGCCGACTCGCGGATCGCGAGGTCTACCTGAGCGTCGACATCGACGCCGCCGACCCCGGCTACGCGCCGGGGACGGGAACGAAAGAACCGTTCGGGCTCGAGCCCCGCGAACTCCGCGACGTCGTTCGGGCAGTCGCCCCCCACGCCGGCGGGTTCGACGTGGTCGAGGTCAACGACCGCGACGACGGGCAGGCCGCTGCGCTGGCTGCGAAACTGGTCCGGGAGTTCGTCTTCTCTCACGCCGACGGGTGAGCCGTCGGCTCGTTCTCTACCGGTGTACTGCAGTGGCGCGTGCTGAGTGACGGCGAGTCATGCGAGCCGTCGCTCGACTTCGCGCGAGGGATGAGTGAGCGACTGAAAGGAGCGAACGAATCGGCTGGGGAGGGTGTGGTCACTCCGTGTTGCCACGATAGCAGAGTAGCCTTCTCGATTCCTCGGGCTGACATCTATCCAGGCCCCGGGGAATCCTCTCGAAGCGAGCGTACACCCTTTTCACCCTCCGAGCGAATCCCCGCGTATGATCGAGGCGACGCTGTGTTTTCCGCTCCGCGAGGCTGGCGACGCCGACGAGGTCCTCCTCATCGAGAAACGCCGCGGCCTGGGTGAGGGCTGGTACAACGGCCCCGGCGGGAAACGCGAACCCGGCGAGACACCCCGCGAGTGCGCGGTCCGCGAAACCGAGGAAGAGGTCGGCCTCGAGGTCCGGGCCCTCGAGAAGGCCGGCGAACTCACCTTTCTGCTCGACGGTGAGGCTCACACCTTCTGTCACGTCTACCGCTCCCGATCGTTCGAGGGCGAACCCACGTCGTCCGAGGAAGCATATCCGGAGTGGGTCTCCGTCGATGACGTGCCCTACGACCGGATGTGGGACGACGACTCCCTCTGGCTACCCGGCGTCCTCGAGGGGAAGACGGTCGCCGGCGAGTTCCGGTTCGAGGGCGGCGAACCGTTAGACGAGGCCGAGTTCACCGATCACGACCTCGAGTGGGGGGTGTCGCTCACGGAAGACGAAACGCAGTAATCCGGACACGCTGCTCGACCGACCGACAGCGTACTCCCGCCGTCGGCCGGTGTGTCTGTCGCGATCCGCGGTGGTCTCTTCCCTCGAGTTAGGGGTTCAGCACGATCTTCCCGGAACTCTTCCGGTCCTCGATGTACTGATGGGCCTCGGCGGCGTCCTCGAGCGCGAAGGATTCGCCCAGAATAACCTCGAGATCGCCGCTCGCGAACCCTTCGGTGAGTTCGGGGACCGCTTTCATCACCCGGTCCGGGTCGTGCATGGTGGCCTGCCCGAGGTGGAATCCCTTGACCGTCTTGTTCTCGAAGAGCAGCCGCTGGTTGCTCACTTCTGCGGGAACGCCGCTGGCCACGCCGTAGGTGACCATGCGTCCGAAGTGGCTCATCGCGTCGAGGCTGCGATCGAAGACGTCGTCGCCGACGCTCTCTAAGACGAGGTCGACGCCCTCGCCGTCGGTCTCGGCCTCGACGACCTCGCGGAAGTCCGTCTCGGTGTAGTTGATCGGGTGATCACAGCCCAGCTCGGCCGCGAGGTCGAGTTTCTCCTGTGTACTCGCGGTGCCGAAGACCTCCGCGCCGTGGTTCGACGCCAACTGGACGGCGGCCGTGCCGACCCCGCCCGCGGCGGCCTGAATCAGGACGGATTCGTCCGTCTCGAGACCGCCCCACTCGAACAGACTCGCGTGAGCGGTGAGGAACTGCACGGGGAAGCCGGCGGCCTCGTCGAAGCTCATCGCCTCGGGGACCGGAAAGAGCATGGCCGCTGGGGCGGTGACGTACTCGGCGTAGCCACCGGTATCGAGCATGCCGACGACGCGGTCGCCGACCGAGAGATCGTCGACGCCCTCGCCGACCGCGTCGACCGTTCCCGCGGCCTCCATGCCGGGAACGTAGGGGGCTTCGGGTCCGTCCGGGTAGTGGCCCCGTCGCTGCATGATGTCCGCGAAGTTGATGCCCGCGGCCTTGATTTCGATTCGTACCTCGCCCGCACCGGGCTCGGGTGTCGGGACGTCGACGACCGATAGTTCGTCACTGTCGCCATAAGAGTCGACCTCGATTGCTTTCATGTCGATCCCCTATAAGACGGTCGCGTCCATAAACCTGTGAGAACCGGATGAAACGAAGCAAGGGTTTCCGAGTGTTTCGCTCCGATTGCTGTCGGCGGACGTGACTGCTCGAGTCGCCCGCGGTCCCGCCGGTACCGGTTCGGTGGTGGGTGCAGGTACGATATAGTAGTCGCTGAAACGATTCACACACTGATCGCAACGCTGTCGGACGATCAGGTGTGCAATGACTGTCAGCGGCTACTATAGCTGACGCTCGAGAGTGTTAGAGAGACGGTGTAGGTCGGACAGCGGAACCGCCACGGAAACCGCGACGGCTGAAAGGGGCCGGCCGACCGTGCCGCCTACCTCCACCGAGTGGCTATCGGTACAAAACACCTCCGGTACGCGGACCCGAACGGCGGCCGCCAGCGGGCGTTGCTCTTCGCATGGTTTAAGCCCGCGCTGACTGCATGTCGTACTAATGAGCGACGAGAGTCAGGAACTCGGCATCACCGAGTCGAAATCGCACAAGCCCGGCGAGTGGTACGCCGAGGTCGTCCAGAAGGCCGACCTCGCGGACTACGCACCGATGGGCGGCTTTATCGTCACCAAGCCCCGCGGCTACGCCCTCTGGGAGGCGATTCAGGACTCGCTCGACGGCTGGTTCAAGGACACCGGCGTCGACAACGTCTACTTCCCGATGTTCATCCCCGAGAGCTTCCTCGAGCGGGAGAAAGACATCGTCGAAGGGTTCGACCCCGAGGTCGCGTGGGTCACTCAAGGTGGCCACGAGGAACTCGAGGAACGACTCGCCGTACGACCGACGAGCGAGTCGATCATCGCGCCGTTTATGGCTGACTGGACGCGCAGCCACCGCGATCTGCCGATGCGGCTCAACCAGTGGTGTTCGGTCGTCCGGTGGGAGGCGACGGAGACGAAGCCGTTCTTCCGCACGAAGGAGTTCATGTGGCAGGAGGGCCACACCGCCCACGCCAGCAACGAGGGCGCGTGGGAGGAGGTCTGGACCCGTCTCGGCCAGTACGAGCGGGTCTACGAGGACGTGCTGGCGATCCCGGTCCTGCGGGGCAAGAAGCCCGAACACGACAAGTTCCCCGGCGCGGACACCACGACGACCGTCGAGGCGCTGATGCCCGACGGGAAGTCCGTCCAGGGCGCAACCAGCCACAACCTCGGCCAGAGCTTCGCCGAGGCCTTCGACATCTCCTTCGTCGACGAGGACGAGGAGGAACAGACGGCCTACACCACCTCGTGGGGGCTCTCCTGGCGCGCGCTCGGGGCACTCATCATGACCCACTCCGACGATCAGGGGCTCGTCCTCCCGCCGACGGTCGCGCCCACGCAGGTCGTCATCGTCCCCATCTGGCAGGAAGATACCAAGGAAGAGGTCCTCGAGTACTCCGAGGGGATCGCCGACGACCTCGAGGACGCCGGCTTCCGCGTCGAACTCGACGACCGGGACGAGCGCAATCCCGGCTTCAAGTTCAACGAACACGAACTCAACGGCGTGCCACTCCGGCTGGAGATCGGTCCCTACGAGGTCGAGGACGAGGAGGCCACGCTGGTCCACCGGCCGGACAACGAGGAGACCGTCGAGGACCGCGACGGGATCGTCGACGCCGTCGACGAGCATCTCGAGGAGATCTACGACAAACTGTACGAGGCCGCCGAGGAAACCCTCGAGGACAACGTCCGTGAGGCCCACAGCCCCGAGGAGATCCTCGGGACGATCGGGAAACACGGCGGCTACGTGAAGACGCCGTGGTGCGGCGACGAGGCCTGCGAGGAGGTCATCAAGGAGAAGATCGCCGCCGAGATCGTCATGCAACCCCTCGAGGACGAGGGCGGGTCGTCGGGCGGTGAGGTACCCGAACCCGACCACGACGAGTGTGGTGTCTGTGGCGATCCCGCCGCCGAGATCGCCTACTTTGCGAAGTCGTACTGACCGCTCCCGGTCGATCTCCGTTTTCACCGCTGTACGGACTCGACGTCTGCTCGAGATCGGGCGCAGTTTCGTGGGGACCCACGTATGACGGTGCGGTTCGTAAGCTAGCTGGCAGACTCCAGCGACGGCATCCATCTCACCCCCGGGACGCCAGTATCCGTTGTGACGGACCGTTTGCACGGGTGACTGTTTCACGCACACCTAATTCTTTAGCCCAAGATTGCTTAGGGGAGGATACCGTTCCAATGGATGTGGTGTTCACTCTGGTGGGTGAACACTACGTGCCTCTGACATTTCGTCCCGTCACCGGGAACTCGCGTTTCCGGGTCGGGATTTCGATCGTCGCTCCGACGACTGCGTGTTTTCCCGTCCGATAATCGGCACCGGTAGTCGAAACTAAGGTGTTTACATATACCTTATATTGGTCTATATGTGTTTATAATACACTTAGCCATAATGGATTAGCCTCTTATATCTGTTCCCGCTACGGGGGTGTATGTCACAGCCACATATGGAGTCATCCACCGAGCGTTCACAGGGGCTCGCCGACCCCGCGGACGCACGGTCGAACTGCGGCGTCGGTGTCGTCATGGATCTCGATGGGGACGGGGGCCACGACATCGTCGCCGACGGACTCGAACTGCTCGAAAACCTCGAACACCGCGGGACGACCGGCGCGGAGAAAGACACCGGCGACGGAGCCGGCATCATGCTCCAGACGCCCGATTCGTTCTTCGAGAGTGTCCTCGAGACCGATCTTCCCGAGATCTACGCCGTCGGCTCGCTCTTTCTGCCGCAGGACGACCGGGCACGTGAGCAACTCCGCGATCTCGCTGCCGACACCTTCGACACCTACGATCTCGAGGTTCTCGAGTGGCGCGACGTCCCGACGAACAACGACGATCTCGGCCGGACGGCCGTCGACTCGGAACCCGACGTTTTCCAGGTCGTCGTCGCACCCGAGGACGATCTCTCCGAGGACGACTTCGACCGCCGGCTCTACGTCGCTCGACGCGCGCTGGAAAACGCCGTCGAGGACGCCGACATCGAGAACAAAGAGCGGTTCTACGTCGTTTCGCTGGATGCCGATACTGTCGTCTACAAGGGGCTGCTCAAGGGCGTCCAGGTCCCCGCCTACTACCCCGATCTCACCGACGAGCGGATGGAATCGACGTTCGTGATGGTCCACGAGCGGTTCTCGACGAACACGCTCGGCGCGTGGCACCTCGCACATCCGTACCGCAACATCATCCACAACGGCGAGTTCAACACCATTCAGGGTAACATCAACTGGATGCGGGCCCGCGAGACCGATATCGAGAGCGACGTCCTCTCCGATCTCGAGGCCGTCAAGCCGATCATCGACGATCCCGACCAGTCCGACACCGCAAGCGTCGACAACGCCCTCGAACTGCTGATGCAGGACGGTCGCGACCTCGCACACGCCCTGCGAATGCTCGTTCCCGAAGCCTGGCGGGGCGACGACGCGATGGATCCCGATCGGAAGGACTGGTACGACTTCCACGCGTCGCTGGTCGAACCGTGGGACGGTCCCGCGCTCGTGGCGGCGACCGACGGCGAACGCGTCGGCGCGGTGCTGGACCGTAACGGACTGCGCCCGTGCCGGTACGACGTCACGACCGACAACCAGCTCATCATGGCCAGCGAGGCCGGCGCGCTCGAGACCGAGCCCGGGAAAATCGAAGAACGTGGCCGTCTCAAGCCCGGCCAGCTCTTCCTCGCCGATCCCGAGGAGGGGCGGGTCATCCCCGACGAGGAAGTCTTCGACGACCTCACCGACGACCGATACGGCGAGTGGGTCGACCAAGAGCAGGTCCATCTGGACGACATTCGGACCACGAACGACCGTTCGCCACAGACGGAAATCTCGGCACTGCGCGACCAACAGGCCGCGTTCGGCTACACGCACGACGAACTCGAGAACCTGATCGAGCCGATGACCCAGAAGGGGAAAGACCCCGTCGGCTCGATGGGCGACGACACGCCGCTGTCGGTGCTGACCGAGTTCAACCGACCGCTGTTTTCCTACTTCAAACAGCTGTTCGCACAGGTTACGAACCCGCCGCTTGATTACATCCGCGAGGAACTCGTCACCTCGATGGAGTCGCGGCTGGGCTTCCAGCGCAACCTGTTAGACGAATCGCCCGAACACGCCCGCCAACTCGTGCTGGACTCGCCGATCCTGACCGACGCCGAACTCGAGTCGATCCGTGACTGTTCGGCCAACGGGATCACGTCCGCGACGATCGACATCACCTACGAGCCCGAGGGCGACGAACTCGGCGCGGACCTCGAGGCCGCGGTCGAGCGCGTCCGCGAGGATGTCGTCGACGCGATCGAGAACGGCGGCCACGACGTCATCGTCCTCTCGGATCGGAACGTGGATGAGGACCGGGTCGCGATCCCGAGCCTGCTGGCGACCGGCGGCGTCCACCACCACCTCGTGCGCAACGGCCTGCGCAATCACGTGGGCCTCGTCGTCGAGTCGGCCGACCCGCGGACCGTCCACCACTTCGCGACGCTGGTCGGCTACGGTGCCGGCGCGGTCAACCCGTACCTGGCCTACCAGACCATCGAGGACATCACCGCCGGCCCCGACGGTGCCGACACCGAGGTCGCCATCGACGCCTACGTCAACGCCGTCGAGGACGGTCTCCTGAAGATCATGGCCAAGATGGGAATCTCGACCGTCGAGAGCTACCAGGGCGCCCAGATCTTCGAGGCCGTCGGCCTCGATTCGGACCTCGTGGCCGAGTACTTCGAGGGCACCGAGAACCGTACCGAGGGGATCGGCCTCGCCGAGATCGAGGAGGACCTCCGCGAGCGCCACGCGACCGCCTTCGGCGACGACGGCGAGGAGTCCGACCTCGACCGCCACGGCGAGTTCGAACACCGCTCGGGCGGCATCCACCACCAGTGGAACCCCGACACCGTCGGCGCGCTCCAGCAGGCCGTCCGCTCGAACGACTACGAGCGCTACCAGGAGTTCGCTGCAAAGATCAACGACCAACAGGAGAACCTCCAGACCCTGCGTGGCCTCCTCGAGTTCGACTCCGACCGTGATCCGATCCCGGTCGAGGACGTCGAGCCGATCAAGGACATCGTCCAGCGGTTCTCGACGGCCGCGATGTCGCTTGGCTCGCTCTCGCCGGAGGCCCACGAGAACAACTCGATCGCGATGAACCGGCTCGGCGCCAAGAGCAACTCGGGCGAGGGCGGCGAACCGCCGGAGCGGTTCAACACCGAACGCGAGTGTAACGTCAAGCAGGTCGCCTCCGGCCGGTTCGGCGTCACTTCGACGTACCTCTCGAACGCCGACGAACTACAGATCAAGATGGCCCAGGGCTCCAAGCCCGGCGAGGGCGGCCACCTCCCCGGCTCGAAGGTCAACGAGATGATCGCCCACGTCCGCAAGTCCACGCCCGGCGTGGGGCTGATCTCGCCGCCGCCGCTGCACGACATCTACTCGATCGAGGACCTCAAACAGCTGATCTTCGATCTCAAGGCCGCCAACGAGACGGCCGACATCAACGTCAAACTCGTCTCCGAGGCCGGCATCGGGACGGTCGCGGCGGGCGTCGCGAAGGCAAACGCCGACGTGGTCCACATCTCCGGCCACGACGGCGGGACCGGTGCCTCGCCCAAGACCTCGATCAAGAGCGCCGGCCTCCCGTGGGAACTCGGCCTCGCGGAAGCCAACCAGATGCTCTGTCGGACCGGCCTCCGGGACCGCATCCGCGTCTCCGCCGACGGCGGGATGAAGACCGGGCGCGACGTCGCCGTCGCCGCCCTGCTGGGTGCCGAGGAGTACATTTTCGGCACCGCCTCGCTGGTCACCGGCGGCTGTGTCATGGCTCGGCAGTGTCACAAGAACACCTGCCCGGTCGGCGTCGCCACCCAGCGCGAGGACCTGCGCAAGCGGTTCCCCGGCGAGCCCGAACACGTCATCAACTACATGACCTTCATCGCGCAGGAACTGCGCGAGATCATGGCCGAACTCGGCTACGAGACGATCGACGAGATGATCGGCCAAGTCGACGCCCTCGAGCAGCGCGACGACGTCGACCACCCGAAGGCCCGCAACGTCGACCTCTCGGAGGTGCTTGCCGACCCCGGCAGCGAGGTCCGACGCAAGATCCGCGAGCAGGACCACGAACTCGAGGACCAGCTCGACCGCGATCTCATCGCCGCCGCGGCCGACGCCATCGAGGACCAGGAGCCGGTCAGTCTCGAGACCGAGGTTACCAACGTCGACCGCACCGTCGGCGCGATGCTCTCGAACCGGATCACCGACCGCTACGGCGAGCCCGGCCTCCCCGAGGACACCATCACCGTCGACGCGGAAGGGACCGCCGGCCAGAGTTTCGGCGCGTTCCTGGCGAGCGGCGTCTCGATGCACTTAGACGGCAGCGCCAACGACTACGTCGGTAAGGGCCTGTCCGGCGGCAAGCTCACGATTCGAACGCCCGAGACCGCCGCCTACGACCCAACCGAGAACGTCTCGATCGGCAACGTCGCGCTCTACGGCGCGACCGACGGCCAGCTGTACGTCAACGGCGTCGCCGGCGAGCGCTTTGCAGTGCGTAACTCCGGCGCCAAGGCCGTCGTCGAAGGCGTCGGCGACCACGGCTGTGAGTACATGACCGGTGGCGTCGTCGCCGTGCTGGGCGAGACGGGCAAGAACTTCGCCGCGGGGATGAGTGGGGGCGTCGCCTACGTCTACGACCCCGACGACGAGTTCGAAGCCAAGGCAAACACCGGCATGGTCTCGCTCCACGACGAACTCGAGGAGAAAGACGAGCGGATGCTCCGTCGACTCGTCGAGAACCACGTCGCCTACACCGGCTCCGAGCGGGGTGAACTCCTGCTCGCAAACTGGGAGCACGCGCTCGAGGCCTTCGTGAAGGTCATGCCCGAGGCCTACTACGAGGCGATCACCGAACAGGGCAGCGACGACGTGCGCAACGAACTGCCCGGCGAACCCGAGGCCGCGGCCGCGGCCGAATCGGCCAGCTTCGCGGCGAGCGACGACTGATTCCGCCGGCACGTTTTTCTTCGGTTCGCGCCGGCCGACACGCCCGTCCCCGGCGCTCGACTACTCCGACAGCCGCGCATGGAAATACGGGAACCGAGCGTCCTCCTCGTCGGCGAGCGCGTCAGTGAACTCCCCCGCCGTGACCAGTTCGAACCCGGCCGATTCGAGCTGCTCACGTGTCGCTTCCGCCCCGGCCATGTGCCACTGCATCTCGGTCCCGGTCTCGAGCCAGTTCGGGTTCGAACCAGTCCACTCGGTCCACCCTTCCGTGAGGAGGAGCCGTCCGCCGGGCTTGAGAACGCGTTCGAACGCTTCGATCGCCGTCTGATGGTCGTCGATCGGGACGTGAATCAGCGAATACAGTGCCGTGACGGTGTCAAACGTGTCCGCAGCGAACGGCAGTTGACTCATCTCTCCCTGACACAACGCTGCGTCGGGAACGAGTCGCGTCGCCGTCTCGAGTTGCCCCCGCGAGAGGTCGAGCCCGACGGCTAGCTCCGGATCGCACTCGTTGGAGGGGTCGAGGGCGTACTCGAGCGCCGGGGTTCCGTGTCCGCAGCCGGCATCGAGGAGTCGACACCCGTCCGGCACCGCATCGAACAGCGCCGCGAGCGCTGCCGACTCGGACTCGTCGTGCGTCGCGACTCGCTCGCTCGTGTACGTCGTCGTGATTTCGTCGTACGCACAGCGGACGTCTTCCCTGTCGACCATGGCTGCCCGTCTCCCGTGAGCGACAAGTGCCTTTGGTCGCCGTGCGGTTCACTCCCGCCCGAGCGTGTGAAACTCGTCGTTGGGCCGCATCTCGGCGAACGTCGCCATGCGATTGCTCATGTTGTAGTACGCGGTGACGGCTCCGATGTCCCAGATCGCCTCCTCGCTGAAGCCGGCCTCCCGTAACGCCTCGAGGTCGGCGGGCTCGACTTCGGTCGGCCGCTCGGTCAGCTTCACGGCGACGTCGAGCATCGTTCGGTGGGCGTCGTTGATGTCCGCGGTCCGGTAGTTCGCGACCAGCTGGTCCGCGAGGTGCGGGTCCTCGGCGTAGATCCGGACGAGCGCGCCGTGGGCGACGTTACAGTAGTAGCAGTGGTTGACGCCGGAGACGGCGACGACGATCATTTCGATCTCCTCGCGCTCTAAGGCGGTGTCCTCGACGAGCGCGTCGTGGAACTGGAAGAAGGCCCGGAAGTGCGAGGGCTTGTACGCGAACGCCGAGAACACGTTGGGCGTGAACCCGGCCTCCTCGGTCTCCTCGGCGATTCGCTCCCGCAGGTCCGCAGGGAGGTCGTCGAACGCGGGAACCGGGAACCGAGCCATCGCGTCGTCGTCCAGTTCCGCTGTCGGTTCGGCCGTCGAGTCAGTGTCGGAATTGGCCATAGCTACCGTTTTACAAGGAGGCGTAAGAACGCACCGGCGAACGTGGGCGTTACTGGTCGACGACGCCGCCCGCGTCGACTGCGGCGGTTCGAACTGTCGGTGCGTCGGGAACCGCGAGGAGGTGTGCCCTGCAGTCACAGTCCGACGCGCCAAACCCGGCGACCGGCTCCCCCGGCAACCCGGCCGCCAGTTCGCACTCCCGATCGGCATCGGGGAACGTGATCACGGTCTCGAGTCGTGTCGCGGGATGGCCGAGCAGGTAATCGACGTGCCAGTGGCGCGTCTCGCGGTCGCCGGCGGCCAGTTCGCGGTGACGATCGACCCGGCTGAAGCCGCCAGGGCCGAACGCCGACCCGGCGTACGCATACGCGCCCGCGGAAAATTCCCGCTCGCCCAGCGCCCCAACCTCGATGGTCGCCGCTCGCGCCGCCTCGATCACGAGAACGTACGTGCCGCCCATGTCGCACCCTCGGAACGGGGCCGACAAAAACGAGGGTGATGTCGCTCGGCGGGAGTTGGCGTCTGCGGGCCGCGTCTCAGCGTGACCGCT
This sequence comes from Natrinema thermotolerans, assembly GCF_031165565.1. Lineage (NCBI taxonomy): Archaea > Methanobacteriati > Methanobacteriota > Halobacteria > Halobacteriales > Natrialbaceae > Natrinema > Natrinema thermotolerans. The sequence continues at coordinate 2,431,082 of NZ_CP101873.1, forward strand.
CCTCGTCCCGGTCTTCGGGGGTCGGATCGCGCTCGTGAACGTGCCGTCGGTTGCTCATGTCGTCGTCCTGGAACTGGCGGTTCTCCTCGCCGCTCGAGCCCCGCGACTCGCGGGACTCGGTCCAGTCCCCCTGTTCGGAGCGGCGTCCCTGCTGGCGGTACTCGAGGCCGCCGCCGGATTGCTGCTCGCGGTTCATGCGCCCGCCGGTGGTATCGCGGTCCTCGCCGCGGTCGAACTGCTGGGTGTCGCCGTAGTCCCGTTGCGAACGGCCCGCTCCCTGCACACTGCGGTCCCGCTGCCGTCCGGGTTCGTGGCCCGCGCTCCGCTGGTGGCGACGGGACTCGGGCTGGCCCTGTTGGTACTGGCTCCCGTGTTGCTGCCCGCGGTGCTGTCGGTCCTGCTCGCTCGTCGTCGCGCCCGGCTGGGCATCCCGGTTCTCGTGCCAGCGCTGCTGGGCTCCCTGCCGGTCGTCCTCGCGTCGCGTCCCCTCTCGGCGCTGTTGGGACCGGCCCTCCGTTCGGCGTCCCTGTTCCGTGGGGCCGCGCTGGCCGGGTTGGTCCTGCTCACTGGGCTGTCGGCGCTGCTGGCTCTGTTCGTGCTGTCTCTCCATCCCGCCTCGCTGCTGGCTCCGTTCGCGTTGACCCTGCATGCCACCTTGCCGCTGGCTTCGTTCGCCGTAGTCGCGCATCCCTCTTTGCTGCTGTCCCTGTCCGCGTCGGCCCTGCATGCCGCGCTGCCCACCACGGTGTTTCTCGTGGCGGGCCTCGCCGCCGTACTCGAGATTGGCCTCCTGCATCGCGTTCGTTTCGAAGCCGCTGTCCCCCCTGCGGCCGCCCTGCTGTCCGGCCCCGCCTCGTCGTCGGCCGGACTGCTGGCCGCGCTGGCGGTCGGCCCCCTGACTCCGCTCGCGACGCTGGCCCGACCCCTGCTGCTGGCGGTCGGGCTGGCGACCTTCGGCCCGGCGCTGTTCCTGTCCGCGTTCAGGGCCCTGTGTCCCTCGATTATCGCTCTCGCCGCGGCTGAAGAGGCCGTGGAGCCAGCCGCGGTCGCTGTCCTCGCGGTTCCGGTCGCCGCCTTGGTCCCACGTGCCGCGTCCGCGGTCGGTCGATCGCTCGGTACGCCGTCGATCTCGGTCCCGGTTTCGATCGGTCATGGTGTGGCTGTAGATCGTCTCTCACTGACGCTCGAACGACGCGCCCGCCGCTGGTCGGTGTGTGACTGCGATCGGTCCTATACCGAACGTTGGGATAAAGCCTGAGCGTGCGTTCGCGTGCAGTCGGCATCGGAACTGACCCTCCACTCCCCGGCCGCTACCGGCGCTGGGCCGACTGGGTGGACCCGTTCCCGAGGTCGCGGGCCTGTCGGGTGTCCGTGTTCGGGCCGAACGCGAACAGCCCGCGGGCGGGCTCGTAGTCGTACGTTACCCACTGGGGGAGAAACGCCGCCCCGGTCAGTTTCCGGACCGCGAGCTGTTTGTGCCGAGTCTCCGCCGCGCTCCCATCGCGCAGCCGCAGGTCGACGATCCCGTCGAAGACCCGCTCGGTTTCGGGATACGCCGCCTGCCCCGCCGTCGTGGCTGCGGCGACGATCGGGACGAACCGTGCCGTACAGACCGTCGCCCGAACGTCTTTCACGAAGTCGTGGACGAGCCCGGAACCCGAAAGCGACTCGAGTTCGTCCAGCGAGTCGATCGTCACCAGCCCCGTCTCGGTCATCTCGAGGTCGTCGAGCGCCCGGTGAAGCCCGTTTGCCACCTCGCGGCGGTCGCTCGGATCCTCGACCTCGACGACCGCGTCGGCGGCGGCCTCGCCGAGAAAGGTCGCCCACTCGTTTCGCCCGGCGCGAAACTCGTCGCGGTCCTCGAGCCGATGGGTGAAACAGTCGACGATCCGCAGGCGGTCGCTCTCCAGCGCCGGCAGGACGTTCCAGCCGTTCTCGTAGAAGCGCTCGAGCGTCGCCGTCGGCGGGTTCGCGACCGAACAGACGACCGTGGGTTCGCCGCGCTCTAAGGCGCGCCAGACGAGTTCGGTCCCGAGTTCGGCCCGGCGGGTGCCTTCGTCGCCCGATAGGAGGAGCATCGAGTCGGCCGGGATCCCGTTCGGAACCAGCGAGTCCAGCGGTTCGACTCCCGTCATCACCCGCTTGTAGGCGTCGGGGTCGGGCATCGTCGCGCCGTCGCCGGCGGCCTCGCGGCAGGCGGCCGAACAGTAGCGCCCGTCCTCGTCCGCTTCGGGCTCGCCGGGGATCGGATAATGGCAGTGATCGCACTCGAGGGGGTACTCCCGGGCGCGATCGGTCCAGAGCTGGTCGGACATATCGACCCGCCCTACCACCGACGGCGGCAAAGAAACCGTCCCTGCAGGCGACCGTACTGACCGGCTGGGCCTCGCTCGAGTCGGTTTCGTCCGCTTTTCAGTGACGCTTTAGTCCGACTATAGTAGCCGCTGAAACGATTTACACACTGATCGCAACGCCGTCGTTCGATCAGGTGTGCAATGACTTTCAGTGGCTACTATAGCGAACGTCGACGGGGGTTCGCGGGGGATTCCAGCCGATGCCATCAGTGCCTCTCACCTCGGCCCGCTCAGTCGATCTGCGGTGGCGCGCGCTGGCGATCGGCCAAACGATAGTGAGGTCGATCGACGACACTGTGCGAGGGATGAGCGAACGAAGTGAGCGAATCGGCTGGGGAGGGTGAGGCCCTTCCGTGTTGCCACGATAGCAGAACACTCGTTGTACCGTCCCTTTCGATCGAGGCCGTTCTGCTATCGTGGCTACTAGGGAGTACCACGTCCTCCCCAGCCGATTCATTCGTTCCCGTTGGTCACTCACTCATCCCTCGCACAGTGTCATCAACTGCTCTCGCCGTCGCTCGAGCAGTTGAGAGCGCGCGCCACCGCACGTTCGGGTCGGGTGGCATACGCAAGTCTGCTTTCAATACGGCGCTCGAGCGGCCCCACTGCTCTCGACCCGATACCCACCGACCGCTCGTCCGCCATCGTTTTCCCCGACAGCGATGACGGGCCGGTATGGACGACGCCTTAGTCATCGGCGGCACGCGCTTTATCGGCCGCCACCTCGTCGCGGAACTACTCGACCACGACTACGACGTGACCCTGTTCACGCGGGGCACCCGCGAGAACCCCTTCGCGGACGACGACCGCATCACCCACGTCGAAGGCGACCGGACGAACGACACGGCCCTCGAGGCCGCTGCAACGACCGTCGACCCCGACGCCGTCTTCGACTGCGTGGCCTACCACCCGAAGGACGTCCGGGCCGCGACCCGGATCTTCGCGGACTGCGAGGCCTACGTCTACGTCTCGAGCGGCGCGGCCTACGGCCGCGAGGAGATCCCCAAGCGGGAGGGCGAGACGCCGCTACACGAGTGTACGCCCGACCAAGCGACTGACGATAGCTTCGAGACCTACGGCAACCGGAAGGCTGAGGGCGACCGGGCGGCGTTCGCGGCGGCCGACGACGGCGTGCCTGCGATGGTCGTCCGGCCGCCGATCGTCTACGGCCCCCACGACTACACCGAACGACTGAACTGGTGGATCGACCGCGTGAACCGCTTCGACCGCGTCGTCGTCCCCGGCGACGGGACGAACCTTCGCCATCTCGTCTACGTCGAGGACGTGGCCGCCGCGCTGCGGATCGTCGCCGAACGCGGCGAGCCCGGCGAGGCCTACAACGTCGGCGACCGGCGGCTCGTCCCGCTCGAGGAACTGGTCGACCTGCTCGCGGACGCGCTCGAGACCGATGTCGAGATCGTCCACGCCGGCCCGCGCGAACTTGCAGCCGGCGAGATCTCCCTCGAGGACTACCCCCTCTACCGGTCGTACCCCCACGTCCTCTCGACGGCGAAACTCGCCGCGCTGGGCTGGGAATCGACGCCGCTCGAGGACTCGCTGGCCCGGACGGTCGACGATCACCTCGAGAGCGATCGGGACGGCGACGACAACGGCCCGGACCGCGAGGCCGAGGAGCGCGTGCTGGCGATCCTCGAGACGCTTTAGGCGTCGCGGAGCCGCTCGAGGCGTCGGCTCGTCGACGGCCGCGCGGCGAGCCGTTCATGGAGGCGGCTCCGGTCGTCGGCCAGGTCGGTGCCGGCCTCGATCGCGCTCGCGAGGGCGTCCGTACCGACCGCCCGCGCGGCGCGCCGATCGGCGGCGAACTCGGCGCGCTGGAGCGTTCGGGCGAGCAGCGGCCCGGCGACCGCGAGGCCGACGAGCCCGACGGCCAGCGACACCCAGACGGTCAGCGTCAGGAACAGTCCGAAGAGGACCGCGACGACCAGCGCCCGTCGCTCGAGGAGCCATCGTTCGTCCGCGGCGCTGGCCCGCGCACACAGTGCCGTCAGCCCCTCGTCGTCGAGGATCTCGAACGCGTAGTCCGTGGCGTACGCGCGTCGGTTCCAGAACGGGCCGTCGACGTAGATGCCGGCGACCTCGGTTTCACGGCCCGGGATCACGCCGGCGATCGTCGCGGCCAGTTCGGCCCGGTCGGCCGCGGCCTCGAGCCGTCGGCGTTGGTCGGGCGTCGGCGCGGTGATCGTCTGCGAGAGCCGAACGCTGTACTGGAGCCAGCCGTAGCAGCCGACGGCGAGGACGACGAACAGGAGCGGGATCCACAGCGGGCTGGGGTCGGAGGCGGCGACCAGTGCCGTGAACGGCGCGAGCGCGACCACCACGAAGAGCGTAATCGCCCCGAGGTACTTTGCGAGGCGGCCGACCGCCGTCACGGCACTGATCTCGAGGTCGCGCCGTTCGCGGGCGAACGGAAAGACGCCGAGGTACGCGACCAGGACGGCGGCGATCGTTCCGCCCGCCGTCGGGAGCCAGGAAAGCGGCGCGGCGACCCCGCCCGCCAGCGCCGGATGGACGGCCGCGAGCGCGCGTTCGGTCGCGTCGACGAGGCCGCCGAACGCGAGGACGAGCAGGGCCACGAGGCCGACGACGGCGAGGAGTCGATACGTCCCGCGGGAGCGGTCCTCCGCATCGGTGCGTCGGAGCGAATACTTGCCGTAGTACCGGCCCCCGACGTAGCCGCCGGCGAGCAATCCGAGCCAGAGCGCGAGTAGGCCGAGCATACGCGGCCATTGGAGTTGGAAATCTTATAATATCGCCGATCGTGTCGACGGATCGTTTCGCCGCCGGTGATCGCTCGCTCGAGCGGGCCGTCGGAGCCGATCGCGACGTCATCACCGCCGTCCCGGACCGCGTCGGGGATCGTTCCGGTCGGGGCGCTGAGGAAAAGCACATGTCCCGGGGGTGTGTGGGATCCGGTATGTTCGAGAAGTCGACGTGGATCCGCCTCCCGCGAAACGTCGTGGTCGGCCACGGCGTTCGCAGCCAAGTCGTCGACGTGGTCGACGATCTCCACCTGCAAGGGCGGCCGCTGTTCGTCACGAGTCCGACGCCCCGCGAGGTCGCCGCCGACCCCATCGCGGCCGACTTCGAGGCCGCCGGGATCGAGCCCGCGATCGTCACGATCGAGAAAGCGACCTTCGACGCCGTCGAGCGGGTGATCGAAGTCGCCGAGGCCGAAGGAGTATCCTATCTGGTCGGCATCGGCGGCGGGAAGGCCATCGACATCGCGAAACTGGCCAGCCACCACCTCGAGATGGGTTTTTGCTCCGTTCCAACGGCGGCGAGCCACGACGGGATCGTCAGTAATCGCGGCTCGGTGCCGGACGGCGACTCCAGACACAGCGTCGCCGCCGAACCGCCGCTGGCGGTCGTCGCCGATACGGGAATCCTCGCCGAGGCCCCGTGGGAACTGACGACCGCCGGCTGTGCCGACATCATCTCCAACTACACCGCCGTGATGGACTGGCGGCTCGCCCAGCGGCTGCAGGACGTCGAGTACTCCGAGTACGCCGCCGCGCTCTCGGAGATGACCGCCGAGATCTTAGTCGACAACGCCGACCTCATCCGGCCGGGCCTGGAGGAGTCGGCCTGGGTCGTCACCAAGGCGCTGATGTCCTCCGGCGTCGCGATGAGCATCGCCGGTTCCTCGCGGCCGGCCAGCGGGGCCGAACACCTCTTTTCGCACCAGCTCGACCGACTGGCACCCGGTGCGGCCTTACACGGCCATCAGGTCGGCGTCGGCTCGATCATGACCGCCTACCTCCACCAGGGAGCGGACGGGATCTGGCGGGCCATCCGCGACGCCCTGGCGAGTATCGACGCGCCGACGACCGCGGCGGAACTGGGCATCGACGACGAGACCGTCATCGAGGCGTTGACGACCTGCCACGAGATCCGCGACCGCTACACGATCCTCGGCAGCGGAATGAACGAGCGGGCGGCTCGAGACGTGGCGACGAAAACTGGCGTCATCGATTGACTGGCGATCGAATTCGCGGTCGGCGGTGCGAACCGTTCGATTAGCCGAGGTCCGTTCGCCGGAACTGCCACGCGCCCAGCAACAGCGGGACGACGATCCAGCCGGCGAGGATCACGAGCATGAACCAGCCCTGGATGTAGAACGGATTGCTCCCGGCCGTCGTGGCCTGCAGGGCGGTGAAATCGTCCGGAAAGACGAGTTTCATCCCGTTGAGGTAGGCCCCGGTCGGACTGAGGCTGAAGATGAGGTCCAGCAGGGCGTCGCTGTAGTCGACGCCGAGTTCCTCGAAGACGAACCTGGCCATCTGGACGGGGCTGACCGGCAGGAAGTTCCATCCGAGGTTGAACACGAAGAAGAAGCCGATCGCGCCGCTCATCGCTCGCGAGCGACTCGCGGTGGCCGCGGAGATCGCGACGGCGACGGCGACGTACGCCAGCGCGTACAGCAGGGTCAGCGCGACGAAGGCGGCGTAGCCGTCGTACTCGAGGGTCATGTCGGGGACGAGTACCTGTGCGGCGACGATCCCGATGGCGAACGCGATCAGCAGCGACGCCACGACGACGCCGGTGCGGGCGAGCAGTTTGCCGACGACCACGTCCGACCGCGAGACCGGGAGACTCAGCTGATAGCGAATACTGCCGGACTCGCGCTCGCCGGCGATCGAGAGGTACGCCGCGACGATCGCGACCAACGGGATGACCAACGCTCCGCCGATCCCGGCGAGACTCCACAGGACCATGTAGAAGTCCGGCTCCGGACGACTGCTCTGGCCCCAGTAGAAGACGAGCATGAACAGGGCGTACAGCAGGGCAGGGATCCAGACGAGCTTGGCCCGCCGAACGTTCAGGAAGTCCCGCTTGGCAACGGAGAGCGCGCTCATGCGGACACCTCCTGTTCTCGCTGCTCCGCTTCCGGCGCGACCGATCCCTCGTCCGCGCTCTCGGCCCCGGTGTACTGGTTGAACAGCTCCTCGAGCGAGGTATCTGTCGAAAGGATATCGGTCACGATCGCCCGCTCGTCGATGTGGCGGACGATGTCGACCTTGACTGCGGGCTCGTCACAGACCGCAGTGACGGTATCGCCGTCCGCGGAGACCCGCTGCACCCCCTCGATCGAGCCGACGTCGAGCGCGTCGGGATCCACCGCCTCGGCGAGTTCGACGTCGATCGTCGCCGCGCCGGTCGACTCGTCTCGGAGGTTTTCGATGCTGTCGAGGGCGACGAGCTGGCCCTCGTTCATGATGCCGACGCGGTCACAGACCGCCTCGACCTCCGAGAGGATGTGACTCGAGAAGAAGACGGTCGTTCCCGAGTCGGCCTCCGCTCGAAGCAGTTCCCGCATGTCCTGAATCCCCGTCGGGTCGAGCCCGGAGGAGGGCTCGTCGAGGAGCAGTAGTTCGGGATCGCCGACCAGCGCCATCCCGAGGCCGAGGCGCTGGCGCATCCCCTTCGAGAAGCCGCCGGCCGTCCGGTCGGCGTCCTCGAGGATCCCGACGCGCTCTAACAGCGCGTCGCCGTCGGTATCGACGCCTTTGGTGTCGGCGACCCACTCGACGTGTTCGCGGGCGGTCAGGCGCTCGTAGAGGGTCGCGCCTTCCGGGAGGACACCGATCCGCTCGCGGATTTCTCCCGTTTCGTCCTGTGCGTCGTACCCCAGCACCGTTGCGCTCCCGTCGGTGGGCCGGACGAAGTCCAGTAACATGTTGATCGTCGTCGACTTCCCGGCCCCGTTCGGACCGAGGAAGCCGAAAATCTCTCCCTCCTCGACGGTCAGGTCGAGGTCGTCGACGGCGAGGACCGAGTCGCCGTACCGCTTGGTCAGCGAGGTGGTTTCGATGGCGGCCATACCCGACAGTCCGCGATACTGTCATGTATGTGTTTTGTAATAAGCTCGCGAACGAGTTCGACGGCGAGGGCCCGATCAGACGTGTTCGTCGAGGAAGTCCGCGATCTCGCTGTAGGCCTCGATACGGTTCTCGAGTTTCGAGAAGCCGTGGCCCTCGTCTTCGAAGAGCAGTTTCCGAACGGGGACGCCCTGCTTGGCCGCCCGATCGGCGATCTGTTCGGCCTCGCCGACGGGCACGCGGGGGTCGTTTTCGCCGTGGAGGACGAACAACGGGGCCGCGATGTTTTCGACGTTGTTGATCGGCGAAATCTCTTCTAAGAACTCGCGGTCCTCCTCGAGGCTCCCGTACTCGGCTTCCCGCAACTCGCGCCGCCAGTCGCCCGTGTTCTCGAGGAAGGTGACGAAGTTGGCGATCCCGACCACGTCGATGCCGGCGGCCCAGAGGTCGGGGTACTCGGTTAGCGCGGCCAGCACCATGAAGCCGCCGTAGGAGCCGCCTTTCGCGGCGATTCGGTCGGGATCGATCGCGTGGTGGTCTTGCAACCACTCCACGCAGGCCCGGATGTCGGCGACCGAGTCCATCCGATTTTCGACGTCGTCCAGCGCCGCGTAGTCCGCGCCATAGCCCGACGAGCCCCGGACGTTGGGTTCGAAGTAGGCGTAGCCCCGATCGAGGAAGTACTGCTTGACACTCGAGAACGAGGGGCGGCGCTGGCTCTCGGGGCCGCCGTGGATGTCGACGATGACGGGTGTCTTGCCCTCGGTGTACTCGTCCGGAAGGGTGAGAAAGCCGGGTACGTCCAGCCCGTCGAAACTCTCGATGTCGACGAGGTCGGCGCCGTCGAACGACTCCTGGGGGATGCCGGCGGTCGGTGCGTCGGTCCAGCGCTCGGCCTCGCCAGTCTCGATATCGACCACGAAGACGTTCGTGTTGACCGCGTCGCCGCTCGTCGAGAGAGCGAACCGTTCGGCGTCGGGGTCGAAGCTCACGCCGCCGGCCACCCCGCCCGGCAGGTCGGGGTCGGGGAAGGTCTCGAACGCGGTCGGGTCGTCGGGGTCGAACGCGCCGACGGTCAACTCGGTGTAGCCCTCGACGTTGCGCGAGCAGACGAACCGGCCGGTCTCGTCGTCCAGCGCGATGCCGTCGACGTTCCACCCCTCGCCGTCGATGACCGTCTCGAGTTCGTTCGTCGCCAGGTCCAGATACGCCAGATAGAGCGTGTCGGCGTCGCCCTCGTCGGTCACGAGGTAGATCCCCTCGCCGTCCGGAGCCCAGCTCGCGCTCTGGTAGCGGACGTCGCCGTCGTGGGGCGTGAGATGATCGAGGTCGGGCTCGTCGGCCTCGAGGTCGAGGACGTAGAGGTCCTGATCGAAGTTGGAGTAGGCCTGCGAGACCAGCAGCCGGGAGTCGTCGGGGCTCCAGCCTGACAGCGAGAGCCAGCCGTCGCCCTCGCAGACGAGTTCGGCGTCGTCTCCGTCCTCGTCCCGACCCTGTACGTAGACGTCGAAGACGGACTCGTCGCGGCGGTTCGAGGTGAAGGCGAACCGCTCGCCGTCGTGGCTCCAGCCGCCCCAGCGGTGTTTCGCAGCCGGCACGGCAGTCAGGTTCTCGATCTCGCCGGTCTCGGCGTCGAGCCTGAATAGCTGGGCGCGTTCGTTGCCGCCCTCGTCCATGCCGAAGATCAGCTCCGGGCGCTCGGGCGACCACGAGGCGAAGGTCACCCGCTCGTCGTAGAACGTCCGCTGCTCGGGCCACTCCTGCGGTCCCTCGAGGGTCCAGACCTGCGACGTGCCGGTCGTATCCATCAGAAAGGAGAGTCGGTCCCCCTCGGGACCGAACGAAGCACCGTAGGCACTGCGAATGTTGAGGTAGCGCTCGATGTCGTAACCCATGCCAGGGCCGTACGGACGCGGGGGAGTAATCGTTTCGGTCACCGGCCCCCTCACGAGCCCGCGGTACCCAGTAGGGACCGGTTTCTCGCAGTCGGCCCGTGGACGCTCGCTCGGGCGCCGTGGCCGGATCCGTTCGTCCCTCTCGCGGAATTGCATCGGTTAACAAAGCCGTCCGAGGGAGTGGCGTCACTCGATGGCAACCGAAACCGACGCCTCGTCGGTCGGCGTCGTCCTCGTGACGACCGTTCTCATCCTCGCGGCCTTCGGGCTCACCGTCGCGGCCGTCGGGTCGGAACTGTTCGTGGGGGATCCGGTCGAGGACTCGACGACCGACGGCGGAGTCGAGCAGCCGGAGTTCGACGTGGAAAGCAACGATTCCGACAGCGACGACGGTGACGACGGCGCTTCGAGTGACGACGGCGGGGACGAGAACGACGATGAGGTGTTCGGGGATGGAGATCCGGATGACGAGGACGACTCGGACGGCAACGAAAGCGACGAGTTGGATGACGCGGACGATTCCGTTGACGACGATGACGACGACAGCGACGAGACGGACGGAGGCGACGATGACGACGACAGTGACGTGACGGACGGTGGGGACGACGGATCAGACTCGGAGGAAAGCGATACCGGGGACGAGGACGGCAGTGACGGTGAGACGGAGACCGACACCGAAAGCGACGACGACGGCTTTTTCGAGGGTATCGACTCGTTTTTCGGTGATGACGACGACTCCGCCAACGACAGCGGTGACTGACTTCTTCCACGACTGACGTCGTGGGTTCGTGTCGGTCACGGACCAAGCGCCCGACACGGACGGGGATCGCCACGGCGGAGTTTCGTGGTCGACTGCCACGGTTCGGGCCGGGCCAGTCCGGCCCCGACAGGGACCGGCGGCCGCCCGCTCACGCGAATCCGCGGGCCGACGAATCGAGTGAAAAAAGTGACTTTATAGCCCGGGACTCCGTTGCCGCCGAGTATGCGAATCGCGTTCGTCTCGTTCGAAACGGCTCACCACCGCGATACCGAGACGAACCAGCGGTTCCGAACCGTCTGTGAGATCCTCGCCGAGAACGGCCACGACGTCCACTGCTACTGTGCGGGCTTTTGGGCCGGCGAAGACGCGACGTTCGAGCGAAACGGGATCACCTATCACGCGGTCTCGAGCGGCCTCGAGGCCCGGAGTTCGTTTCTGCTTCGTCTTCCGTTCGTCCTCGCCGCCGCGCGCCCGGACGTGATTCACGCCAGCGCCGAGCCGGCGAGTCAGGTCGTCGCCGCCAAGTGGGGCGCGCGGCTCGCGCGGGCCCCGCTCGTCCTCGAGTGGTACGGCGACGGCGGCGTCACGGAGACGCGCTGGACGCGGGCCGCCGCCCGGCGACCGGATCGGATCGTCACCCCGTCGTCGCTCGTCACGACGTGGGTCCGCGAACTCGGTGCGGACGGTGACCTCGTCGAAGCCCTCGCGAACCCGATCGACTGCGACCGAATCCGGGCGGTAGAGCCGGCCGAGCAGGTCGACGTGATCTACGCCCGCCGACTCGACGAGGGGGCCAACCTCGAGAGCCTGCTGTTGGCCCTCGCGGAGCTTCGGGATCGCGAGTGGTCGGCGACAGTCGTCGGCGACGGGCCGGAACGCGATACGTACGAACGGCTCGCGAGTGACCTCCGGATCGAAGACCGCGTGACCTTCGCCGGCGATCTCGACCTCGAGGAGCGGATCGCGGCCTACCGTGGCGCACACGTCTTCGCCCAGACGGCCGACCACTGCGTGTTCCCGACGGAGATGCTGTGGGCGCTTGCGGCCGGCTGTGTCGGGCTCGTGGAGTATCACGTCGACTCGAGCGCACACGAACTCGTCGAGGGCTGGGACCGGGGGTTCCGGACCACCAGCGAGACCGAACTCGTCGAGGCGATCCTCGCGGCCCGGGACCTCGAGCATCGCGAGTACGACGACCGATTCGCCGACTACGATCGATCGGCGGTGGCCGAACGGTACCTCACGCTGTATCGAACGGTTCGGGACGAGTACGGCGTGCTGTGATCGTGACGCGGCCGGAGACAGCTATTTGTTAGTTCGTGAGAATATTCGGCTATGCACGACGACTGTGAGTTCTGCCGGATCGTCGCCGGCGAGCAAGCGGCACACGTCCTCTACGAGGACGAGCGGACGCTTGCCTTCCTCGACGAGAACCCTGCTACACCGGGACACACACTCATCGTTCCACGCGCCCACGCGGAGGAGGTAGTGACCGCTGACGAGCCGACAGCGGCCGCCGTCTTCGAGACGGTCCGAACCGTCGCGACCGCGCTCGAGTCCGTCCTCGAGCCCGACGGGTTCAGCGTCTTTCACACGAGTGGCCCGCTGGTCGGCAGCGTCGACCACGCCCACGTCCATCTGGTCCCCCGCCGAACGGACGACGACGTGCGACTGTCGCTGTCACGGACGCCGCTCGAGCCCGACGCGGCAGCCGACCTGACGGGCCGCGTCCGGTCGGTCCTATAGCTCGAATTTCGCGGCCGCCGTCTCCATGTCCTTGTCGCCGCGACCCGAGAGGTTCACGAGGATCGTGTCGTGATCGCCCGCCTCGGCGAGTTCGATCGCGCGAGCGATCCCGTGGCTCGACTCGAGCGCCGGGATGATCCCCTCGGTCTCGCTGAGTTCGCGGAAGGCCGCCAGTGCCTCGTCGTCGGTGACGCCGGTGTACTCACAGCGTCCTACTTCGCGGAACATGGCGTGTTCGGGGCCAACGCCGGGGTAGTCCAGCCCCGCCGAGACGGAGTGGACCTCGACGTCGTCCTCGATGACCCGGGTCTTCATCCCGTGGATCGTGTCGTCTTTCCCTTCTGCCAGCGGGGCCGCGTGCCGGCTCGAACCGGCCCCCTCCCCGCCGCCTTCGGCACCGTAGAAGTCGACATCGTCGTCGCGGAAGGCATGAAAGAGCCCGATGGCGTTCGAGCCGCCGCCGACGCAGGCGACGGCGGCGTCGGGCAGGTCGCCGGTCCGTTCTCGGATCTGTTCGCGGGCCTCCTCGCCGATCACCGACTGGAAGTCCCGGACCATCCGCGGGAACGGGTCCGGGCCGACGACGCTGCCGACCAGGTAGTGGGTGTCGTCGACGTTCTCGGCGAAGTCCTCGAGCGCGGCGTCGACGGCGTCGGCCAGCCCCTCGTCGCCGCGGGTGACCTCGTTGACCTCGGCACCCATCAGCCGCATCCGGAAGACGTTCATCTCCTGGCGTTCGACGTCTTTGGCCCCCATGTAGATCTCCGTCTCGAGGCCGAGCAGTGCGCCGACCATCGCGGTCGCGGTGCCGTGTTGGCCGGCGCCGGTCTCGGCGATGAGCCGGTCGCGACCGGCCTGCTTCGCCAGCAGGGCCTGCCCGAGACAGTTGTTGATCTTGTGCGCGCCGCCGTGGAGCAGGTCCTCCCGCTTGAGGTAGATGTCGGCCCCGTAGCGATCGCTCAAGTTCCGCGCGTAGTACAGCGGCGTCGGCCGGCCCGCGAACGTCTCGAGCAGGTCGCGTAGCTCCGACTGGAACTCGTCGGTGGCCGCGATGTCGTCGTACGCGGTGGCCAACTGCTCGAGCGGTTCCTGCAGGGGTTCGGGGACGTGTCTGCCACCGTACCCTTCGAATGCTCCGTTGGACATACGTCCGTGACTGACACGCCGGCGGCAAATAGCTTCTGTGCTGTCCGGCCGCGACGGGCGCCATTGACGGTACTTGGCGTCTCGTGCGGCCGGACGTCGTGGACGTAGCCGCGGCTTCGGAACGGAGCTAGTCGGCCGAGACCGCTTTGGACATCGCCGATCCGGCGGCGGATCTCTGGGGCCGGCTCGTTGGTGCCGTGGATCGGCTGGTCGCCGAGGGTTACCTGAAAGCTATCTTGAATGACACGGTATCGGCCGGCCGTTTCGTGATCCTGCTCCGTCAGCCCCACATGGCTGTCCAAGCGAGCGATTCCGGCTATCCCAGCGTCGATCGGATGGTGCGTATTTTGCCGACTTCTCGAACACGACTACGGCCGCGGTATTGGGTCCGGGTCGCTCCGCTCAGAACAGCAGGACCAGCGCCGCGAGCGAGAGGGCGCTACTGGCGAGCAGTGCGATCAGAACGACGACGGCGGGCGTCCATCCAGTGGTACGGAGATCGGCGAGTCGGATCTCGGTGCCGAGACCGGCGAACGCGACCACGAACAGCCAGTTGTAGGCGTTCTCGATCGATGCCAACTGGGCCGAAGAGAGGACGCCGGCGCTCGCGACGACGGCGAGTGCGAGAAATCCCAGCACGAACTTCGGGAACTCGTCCCAGAGCGTCCGAACGGAGGGGCGACTGTCGCCGGCCGCGCGTGCGTAGTAGCTCGCGTATGCGAGAACGACGACGCCGATCAGGGCGTTTCGCGAGAGCTTCGTCATCGTCGCCCACTGTCCGGCGGCCTCGGAGTGGGCGAAGCCGACGGCCACGACGGGTCCGGTCGAGAACATACTGACGCCGGCCCACGTCCCGAATACCATCCCCGAGAGACCCAACAGATCGCCGATGATCGGGTAGACGACGATCGTGACCGCGTCGAACAGCAAGACCGTCGCGGCCGCGTATGCGATCTGCTCCTCGTGGGCCCGAATCGAGCCGGCGACCGCGACGACCGCCGAGACGCCACAGATGCTGGCACCGGCCGCGAGCAGCGACCCCATTCGATCGGTCAGCCCGAACACGTTGCGTGCGAGGAGTTCCACGACCAGCAGCGTCGTCGCGGTCACGCCGACAACGAGTAGCAAGACGACTCCACCGACTTCGAGGACGGTCTCGAGCGAGATCGACGCTCCCATGAGTACGATCCCCGTGCCCAGCCAGAGCTTGTGCGTCTCGATACCGGGCTCGAGGAAATCGGGAATCCCGACGGCGTTCGCCGCGACGAATCCGAACGCGATCGCGAGCAGGAGATGATTGACGCCGAGCGCGCCGGCGAGCGTTCGTGCGAGGAGCGCACCCAGACAGAGAGCCAACAGGCCCGGGAGTAGTCGACGCCCGTTCATCGCCTCACCACGGGATCTGCAACTCGAAGAGGACGACGAGTGCGACGATCGCCGCGCCGATCAGCACGCTCTGCCAGTCGCGCTCGAGGACCGTCCAGCGATCCGTCACGGCGTCGCCGATCGGCAGCCAGCCATCGGTCGACATGTATCGGTGTTCGAGAGACGGCCGTAGTTAACTGTTGTCGATTTCGTCGTAGATTGCGGCGTGTGTTTCCGCTATCCTCGACAGGCCGATTCGATCGACGGACTGTCGGTTCGCTTCGACGACTCGCTCGAGGCCTCGAGCATCTCGGGCGGCACCGGGTGGGCGTGGAAACACGGGCTGTGGGTCGCGAATCGGGCCGGCCGCGCTCGTCGGAATCGTTTATGTATCCCGTCGCCCGTAGCGTGGGGTATGTCTCGAGGGTTCGAGTGGTTCGACGCGTTCCGCGAGGTCGCCCCCGAGTGGGCCGTCGTCCTGCTCGGGCTCGTGACCCAACTGGGAGACGTCTGGTTCCTCGGGTTGATCGTGGGAGTCGCCTACTGGGGGGCGACGGCCCGCCGGGACGAGGCCGCCGCCGTACTCGGCGCGATGTTAGCTGGCCTGTCGCTGATCACGGGCCTGAAGCACGTCTTCGCCCTCCCCCGGCCCGAGCGGGTACTCGTGGAGGCGAGTGCGCTGCCGGCGGCGGTTCAGCCGCTCCACCGTGCGACGGCGACCGCGACTGGCTACGGCTTTCCGAGCGGTCACGCCCTGATGACGACGGTCGTCTACGTCAGCCTTGCCGAGTACCTCTCGGTCGGCACGCGACGGCAGCGGTATCTCACCGCCGCCGCGCTCGTGACGGTCGTCTGCCTCTCTCGGGTCGGGCTCGGCGTTCACTACCTCGTTGACGTCGTCGCGGGCGTCGGCGTCGGGCTGGCGTTTCTGGTCCTCCTCTGGCGGCTGCTGGATCGGTATCCGACCCGCCGCGGCACGCTCGGACTCGGGCTCGCGGTCGGGTTCGCCGCCGTCGCCGTCGCCACGAGCGACGCCGATCCCGACGCCGTCCTCCTGTTGGGTACGTCGATCGGCGCGTTCGCCGGCTGGCAGCTCCCAGCCCTCGCTCGAGGGCTCGAGGCCGGACGCGGTCCGATACGAACGAGCCGACCGCTCGCGGCGCGAGCCCTCGCCATCCTCCTCGCGGCCGCGTCGCTGGCCGTGCTTACCAGTATTTACTGGCCCGAACCGCTGCTCGCCGCGAGCGGGGTTCTCGGCGTCGTCGCCGCTGCGTTCGTCGCGGCGCCCGTTCTCTACCACTCGGACCTCGAGAACTGCCTTGGGCGTCAGTCGCCCTCGCGATCGCAGTAAGTCCGTCGGGGCGAGGGCCGTGTTTATTTCTCGTCTTCGTCCGCCTCGTCGTCCGTCGCCTCCGCGTTGTCCGTCGCCGCCTCGTCGTCCGTCTCCGACTCGGATTCGTCGTCATCGGGCGGCTCGACTTTCATCTCGGAGGCGTCCTCAGCGGGGCTGGCCTCCGGTTCCGTCTCCGCCGTCTGGGTCGGCTGGGCCTGAGTCGGGTCCGGCCCGGTCGCCTCGCTTGTCTCGTCGGCCATCGCGGTGTCGGAGACGTCTACTTCCACCTCGTCCGTTCCGGTCTCGCGTCGGGGCTCTCCCTCGTCGGCTCCGAGATCTGGCCGGGACTGCGAGGGGTCCTCGTCCGGCTCGTCGGTGAACTCGATCCGCGAGCCCGAGTCCGCGGGGTCGTCGATCCCCCGGTCGGCCGTGATCTCGCCGTCGCCCTCGATCTCGGACTCACGGCTGGAGTCGACCCGCTCGGCGGCCGCACTGGCCGCGTCCGAGACGTCTTTCCCGTCGGTGCCGCCCTCGATATCCGGCACGCCACCGCTCTCGGCGCTCGAGCGGCGTCTGCGAAGCCCGTACCCGGCGAGCGCGCCCCCGGCGACGGCAAGCGGGATCGCCCGCCGGCGGTTCGCGGCCAGCGAGCGGACCGCGGCCGCGAGCAGGAGGCCGCCGCCGAGAACCGACAGCGTCCCGCCCCCGAGCGCGTCGGATGCCGCTGTGAGTCCGCTCTCCGGGTCGACCAGTTCCTCGCGATCCGTGAGGTCCTCGATTCCGGGTCGGTCATCGATCGATTCGTCGGTCGTCGCGTCGTCGTGGGGTGCAGTCATCCGTTCATCGCTGGTACGCCGTCCGGTCGGATGAAGATTCGACCGGCAACTGACTACCCGGCCGGGACGGTCCCGGTCATCGCCCGCCTCGAGCGATATCGGATATTGCGGTTCTGGAGCGCTTCCGACGACAAATCGGGCGATAGAACTGATTACGGCCCTGCATACTCCGGGCTGGTGACCTTCCCTCCACCGCGTGGAGATACCCCCATCCATGTCGGACTCGAACGGACGTGACGACGAGTCACATCGTACTGTGCGGAACGTGGTTCTCGTGGTTCTCGATACGGCGCGATCGAAAAGCGTCGGACTGCAGGGGTTTTCCGAAGGGCACGTAGCGGACCCCGATCACGTCGGCTCGAAATCGCTTCCGGGTGACCGGGCAGCGAACGGCGACGGCACGGGCGCGCGCCCGACGCCCGCGGTGGCGCGACTCGCCGCCGAGGGAGTCGCCTTCGAGAACGCCTTCGCGACCGCGCCGTGGACGCTGCCCTCCCACGCGTCGCTGTTTACCGGCACCTACCCCTCCGAACACGGGACCCACGGCGGCCACACCTATCTCGAGGGCGATCTGCGGACGCTACCGGAAGCCTTCGCCGACGCGGGGTACGAGACGGTCGGCGTCTCGAACAACACCTGGATCACCGAGGAGTTCGGCTTCGACCGCGGCTTCGACCGACTGCGCAAGGGGTGGCAGTACATTCAGGCAGACGCCGACATGGGCGCGGTCGTCCGCGGCGAGGACTTCCGGGAGAAACTCGACGCGACCCGCGAGCGACTCTTCGACGGCAACCCCGTCGTCAACGCCGCCAACATCCTCTACAGCGAACTGCTCCAACCGGCCGGCGACGACGGCTCCGCCCGTGCGGTCGACTGGACCGCCGACTGGCTCGAGAGCCGACGCGACGACCGTCCTTTCTTCCTGTTCTGTAACTTCATCGAGCCCCACGTCGAGTACGACCCGCCCCGCGAGTACGCCGAGCGGTTCCTCCCCGAGGGAGCCAGCTACGAGGATGCGACGGCGATCAGGCAGGATCCCCGCGCCTACGACTGCGAGGACTACGAGATCTCCGACCGGGAGTTCGCCATGTTGCGGGGCCTCTACCGCGCGGAACTCGCCTACGTCGACCACCAGGTCGGCCGACTCCGGGCTGCACTCTCCGACGCCGGCGAGTGGGAGGACACCCTGTTCGTCGTCTGTGGCGACCACGGCGAACACGTCGGCGAACACGGCTTCTTCGGCCACCAGTACAACCTCTACGACACCCTGCTGAACGTCCCCCTCGTCGCCCACGGCGGCCCCTTCACCGGCGGCGACGCCCGCCACGACCTCGTGAGCCTGCTCGATCTCCCCGCTACCCTGCTCGAGACGGCCGGCGTCGACGACCCCGCGCTCCGCGAGGGGTGGTCGAGCCGGTCGCTGCATCCCGACTCGGACGACGACCCCCGCGAGGCCGTCTTCGCCGAGTACGTCGCCCCTCAGCCCTCGATCGAGCGCCTCGAGTCCCGCTTCGGCGCGATCCCCGACCGCGTCCGCGCGTTCGACCGGCGGCTGCGGGCGGTCCGGACGGCCGACTACAAGTACGTCCGCGGCGACGACGGCTTCGAACGGCTCCATCACGTTCGGTCGGATCCGCTCGAGGGGACGGATATCACCGGCGAGGAACCCGAGCGGGCCCGGGACCTTCGGCGGCGACTCGAGGCGCGGTTCGACCCGCTCGAGGCGGCCGGAGAGTCCGGCGAGATCGAGATGCGCGAGGGGACCAAAGACCGGCTCGCGGATCTGGGCTATCTGTGACGGCGTGATCGGCCGGTGACCGCTCAGTCTTGTCTCGACCGCTCACACCTCGTGCGGTGGCGCGCGCTGGCGGCCGACCGAGAATTCTCGAGGGCGGCCGCTACCACTGCGCGAGGGATGAGCGAGCGCAGTGAGCGAATCGGCTGGGGAGGACGTGGTACTCCTAGTAGCCACGATAGCAGGACACTCGTTGTACTGTCTCTCGAGCGGTCTCTTGAGAAAATCGACTCGAGAGGAGTGTCCTGCTATCGTGGCAATACGGAGACGCCTCACCCTCCCCAGCCGGTTCGCTCGCTCCGGAGTCGCTCGCTCACCCCTCGCACAGTGTCGTCGACGATCCTCACTGGCGTTCGGATAGTCGACAGCGCGCGCCACCGCACCACTGCACGATGGGCAACGGCCATAGCCGCGCCCGGTATCAAGCGCACACCTGTACACGCGGGGCGGTTTGCCGCCGCCGTCGGAACGTGGGGCCATGTCCACCAGCGGCCCAGCCCAATCGGCGTCGTTCCCGTTCCCGACGCAGGTCGTCTACGACGGCACGTCCGATCGCCTTCGCGCCGCCGTCGACGTCGCTCCCGCGGCGACGGACGACGTGACGGTCGAGGTCGGCTCGCGTCGCCTCCGGATCGCGGTCGATCGCGGCGACAGCGTCGAGGTCGGCGACCAACACGGCGACGAGCAGACTGCGAGTGATGACCGCATCGTCGAACGCACCGTCACGCCGCTTCCTCCCGGCCTCGAGTTCGGGGACGACCGACACGCGTTCTACAACAACGGCGTCCTCACCGTCTCGCTCGAGACGCAGTCGTGACGCCCGCGTCGTCGGTCGCCGACCGATAGCGACGGCGACTCCACCTCGAGCGGCGACGCCGTCACGAGTTCCCCGGTCCGATCGGGACGTGGCGGACTGCCTGCAGCACGTTTTTGCGCGCCAGTCCGGTAGGAGGACGCGAGCAGCCACGGAACCAATGGCCACCCACGACGCGTCCGGCGGCGGTTTCCTCCCGTTCTTTCGCGAGTACACGAAGACCTGGATCCACGCGGTCGCGGCGGCCGGACTGACGGCGTTCGGGACGCTGTCGGTCTATCACCGCGCGTTCATC
The DNA here is from genome assembly GCF_031165565.1 of Natrinema thermotolerans. Taxonomy (NCBI): domain Archaea; kingdom Methanobacteriati; phylum Methanobacteriota; class Halobacteria; order Halobacteriales; family Natrialbaceae; genus Natrinema; species Natrinema thermotolerans. The sequence goes on from NZ_CP101873.1 coordinate 2,451,261, forward strand.
GCCCTCGCGCTGGCGTCCTATGTCGTCCCGCCGATCGTGCTGTACCTGTGGCGACCGTCGGTGGGTCGGGACGACGCACCCGAGCGGGCGGACGAGGCGACGGCCGCTCGAGACCGCGCGGCGACGACCGCCGATCGAACGGCGACCGGTGACGCGGCACTCGAGCGCCCGGATACGGCGGCCGAATCCGCGGACGGCGACGGACACGACGGCGTCGCTCTCGGCTCGGACGACGACCGTCCCGACGTCGATACCGGCGATGGAGCATCCGGGACCGACGCCGCCAGCGAGACCGAGCGGCCCCACGCCCGCGAGTGGCGGCCCGTCGACGTTCCCACCGAGGCGACGCTGCGGGACGTCTGCGTGACCGACGGCGGCGCGGCCCACGCCGTCGGCGAGGACGGGGTGGTCCTCTCGGCCGGCGGCGGCGACGCCGAGTGGTCGGTCGCGCTCGCGGACGGGCCCGCCGCGCAGGGCGAGGAGTTACAGGGGGTCGACGCGACGGCCGACGGCGCGGCGGTCTGGGTCGCCGGCGACAGCGGCTCGCTGGGCCGGCTCGAGCCCGAGACGGGACTGCACACCGATTACACGGCCCCACTCGAGATCACGAACAACTGGCTGGGGGTCGCTGTCGCCGGCCGGAGCGGCGACGAGACGGTTCTGCTGATCGACGGCTCCGGAGCCGTCCTCCGCGGGCGCTACCGCGACGGCGAGATCGGGTGGGACGAGCCCGTCACCCCCGGCAGCGGCTCGAGCCTGAGCGGGGTCGCGCTGGCGGACGCCTCGGTCGGCTACTGCTGTGACACGAACGACGCGGTCTTCGAGACGGCCGACGGCGGGGCGTCGTTCGAGGCCGTCGGCCCCGTCGGCGCCGGCGGCACGCTCGAGGCCGTGGCGACGCTCGGTCGCGGCGACTGTCTGGTGAGCGCGGACGACGGCGTCGTCCACCGCTACGGCGGGTCGACGTGGACGCCCGAGCGAGTCGGCGAGGAAGCGATCTGTGGGCTGGCCCGGCGGGAGGGGGAGACCATCGCCTGCGACGCCGACGGCGTGATCCACGAGCGCAGCGGGACGGACTGGGACGCGATCGACGCGGGGCCGCTCGAGTCGCTGATCGGCGTCGCGGTCGCGCCAGACGGCCGGCGGGCGGTCGCGGTCGGCGACGAGGGGACCATCGTCGAGCGGCGATGAGCGACGGTCGGATCGGCCACTGTTATTGCCGTCGAACCCACAGCGCCTAGCGTGAGCGATCGAGACGCGACTGGCGACGGAACCGACCGCTGTCGGCTCTGCGGCACGCCGCTTTCGGGGACCGACGAGCGGGCCGCCGACGGCTTCTGCTCGAGCGGCTGTCGCGACATCGCCGCCGAGTACGGAACCGGCGACGACGCCGGCCCCCGTTCGACGGACCGGCCGGCCGACGCGAGCCCGGACGCGACGGCGGAGACCGACGGGACCGTCCGGACCTTCTTCCGGGTCGACGGCATGCACTCGGCCAGTTGCGAGGCCTACCTCGAGTCCGTCGCCGAGGGCCGCGACGGTGTTCGCGACGCCGAGGCGAGCTACGTCACCGAGACGGTCCGGGTCGATCACGACCCTGATCGGATCGGCGCGGACGCCCTCGAGGACGCGCTGAGTACGCTTGGCTACACCGCGTACCGGCGCGAGGACGCAAGCGCTGACGAGGATACCGGTGGCACCCGCCGCTCCCGGGAGATGGACGGGCTCCGGAAGCGCCGCGCCGACGACATGCTCGAGATGCGGTACGTCGTCGGCGTCGTCTTCGGCTCCTTCCTGCTGTTGCCGTTCGTGGCGGTCTTCTATCCGATGTACCTGACCGCGTTTACCGACTGGGGCGCGATCGCCCACTTCGAGGGGTCGTTCACCGGCTTTAGCGGCTCCCTCTATCTCCCGCTGTTCGTCGTCCTGACCGGCGCGATCGTCTACCTGACCGGCGGCCCCGTCCTCCGGGGCGCGTACGTCAGTCTGAAGCTCCGGCGGCCGACGACGGACCTGCTCGCGGCGCTGACGATTCTGGCCGCGTACACGTACGCTTCGATCACCGCCGCGCTCGGTCGGACCGACGTCTATTTCGACCTGACCATCGTCGTCGCTTCGCTCGTAATGGGCGCGACCTACTACGAGTCGACCGTCAAGCGCCGTGCGACCGACCGGCTGACCGACCTCACCGTCTCGCAGGTCGACACCGCCCGGCTGTACGCCGAAGACGGCTCCACGACCGAGATCCCCGTCGCTGACCTCGAGTCCGGCGACCGCCTGCTCGTCCGCGAGGGCGAGCGGATCCCGGTCGACGGCCGGCTGGCCGAGGGCGAGTGTACCGTCGACGAGGCCGTCGTCACCGGCGAGTCGCTCCCGGTCCCGAAGGAAGCCGGCGACGAGGTGGTCGGCGGCTCGGTCGTCACGACCGACGCGGCGGTCGTCGACGTCGGCGAGCGAACCACCAGCAGCATCGAGCGGCTCACCCGGGTCGTCTGGAACGTCCAGAGCGCCGACCACGGCGTCACGCGCCGGGCCGACGAACTCGCCGCCCGACTCGTCCCCGCCGTCCTCGCGGTCGCCGCCCTCGTCGGCGTCGGGGCCGCTCTCACCGGTGCCGGCACGACCGCGACCGCGCTCGCGGCGCTTATGACGCTTATGGTCGCCTGCCCGTGGGCGCTCGGGTTCGCGACGCCCTACTCCGTCGCGACGAGTCTGGAAGCGGCCCTCGAGCGGGGCATCGTCGTCTTCGACGAGACGATCTTCGAGCGCCTGCGCGCGATCGACGTCGTCGTCTTCGACAAGACCGGGACGCTGACGACCGGCGAGATGTCCGTCCGCGAAGCCGACGCCCCCGATGACCTGCTGGCGGCCGCCGCCGCCCTCGAGCAGCGGGCGGCTCACCCGGCCGCGGCGGCGATCGCGGCGGCGTTCGGCGACGGGAGCGAGACAACTGGCGAGGCCGACGGCGCGGCCCGGGCCGACGGGGGCTCGGCCGCCGCGAGCGACCTCGAGGTCCGGGAGTTCCACACCCACGCGACCGGGGTTGAGGGTATCGTCGACGGACGACGGGTAGTGGTCGGCCACCCGGACCTGTTCCGGGAGCGGGGCTGGACGCTCGAGGACGGGCTCGAGACGCGCCTCGAGCGGGCTCGGGAAGCGGGACGGCTCCCGGTCGTCGTTGGCCGGGACGGCGATGCGGAGGGGCTCGTGATCGTCGGCGACGAACCCCGCGAGGGGTGGGAAGAGACGGTGACGGCGCTCTCCGAGTCCGGCGTCGAGGTCGTGGTCCTGACCGGCGACGACGGGACAGCCGCCGACGCCTTCGCGGCGCATCCGGGCGTCGATCACGTCTTCGCCGGCGTCTCGCCCGACGGGAAGACGGCGGCGATCGAGCGGCTCCGGGCCGACGGCCGCGTGGCGATGGTCGGCGACGGCACCAACGACGCGCCCGCGCTGGCCGCGGCGGATCTCGGCATCTCGCTGGGCAGCGGGACGGCGCTGGCCGCCGACGCGGCCGACGTCGCCATCGCCGACGACGACCTCGCCGCGGTCGAGCGCGCCTTCGCGCTGGCGCGGGCGGCCCGCGACCGGATCAGGCAGAACCTCGGGCTCGCGTTCGCCTACAACGCCCTCGCGATCCCGCCGGCAGTCCTCGGCCTCGTGAACCCGCTGGTGACGACCGTGGCCGTCGTGATCGGCACCCTGCTCGTCGTCGGCAACGCCGAGCGCTCGCTGCTCGCGGACTGATACGGATTATTGTCACTGTCTGCCGGTGTACCCGCGACTGTCCTGCGGGTACACCGGTACTGACTGACAGTAATCCGTATGAGCCGACGGGTCGGGTTCCGATCCCGGGGAGACGTACCGGGAGGCGAAACTACACGGCCCGCGGTCACCCATCCACGGCCGGATGACTGGACGGATGGATCGCCGCCGCGCGTACGCGGCCGTCGTCGTCGGGACGCTGGGCTACACCTGCCTGATGTTCGTCTGGTTCTCGCTGCCGGCCTATCTCTCGACGATCATCGACAACCTCGGGCTCTCGGGCACGCAGGCCGGCGTCGTCGCCGGGGCGGTGCCGCTGACCTACATCCCGATCGCGCTGTTTTCGGGCGTGGTCGTCGACCGGATCGGGCCGGGTCGCAGCCTCGCCGCCGGCGTGCTGATCTACGGCACCGCGCAGGTCGCTCGCAGCGCCGCGACCGGCTTCCCCTCGCTGCTCGCGGCGACGCTCGCGATCGGCGTCGGCGCGACCGCGATCACCTTCGGGCTCCCGAAGCTCGTCTCCGTACTCTTCCCGCCCGACGAGACCGGTCTCCCGTCCTCGATCTACCTCGTCGGCGCGTCGACGGGGACCGCGAGCGTCTTCGCCGTCGGCCGGCCCGTTCTCGGCCCGCTGCTCGGGGGCTGGCGGCCCCTCTTCTTCTGGAGCGGCGTCGTCGCGATCGCGTACGGCCTGCTGTGGCTCGGCGTCGCGCACCGACTGGGGATCGACGCCCGCAATCGAGCGGCCAACGACGCCGACGACGCGGACTCCTCGCTCTCGCCTGCGGCGATCGCTCGCGACCTGAAACTCGTCCTCACTCACCGCGAACTGCAGCTGGTGGTCGTCGTCGGGACGATGTACCTGCTGATCGCCCACGGCACCCAGAGCTGGCTCCCGACGCTGCTCGAGGCCCGGGGCTACTCGGCGGGTCGGGCCGGCCGGATGACGAGCCTGCTGGTGGCCGCGAACGTCGTCGGGGTGGTGACCGTCCCGGCGGTCGCCGACCGGCTGGGGGTCCGCCGCACCGCCCTGATCGGCTGCGGGCTGATCGCCACGGTCGGTCTCTCGGGCGTCATCTCGAGCGGGCTCGGCCTTCTCCTGCTCGGGAGCGTCCTCGTCACCGGGTTCGGCTTCGGCGGTCTCTCGCCGCTCATTCGGGCGATCCCGCCGGAACTCGAGGGGATCGGTGCGCGCCTGACCGGCACCGCGGTCGGCTTCATCTTCGCCGTCGGCGAGATCGGCGGCTTCCTCGGGCCGGTCCTGGTCGGGACGCTGTACGACCGCACCGGCTCGTACGCGCCGGGGCTGGGACTGTTGGCCGTGGCGGGGCTCGTCGTGGCGGTCGCCGGCAGCGTGTTGCGGTTTCGGTACGGGGACGCCTGACAGCCGCGAACGCGCCGGCACCGGCGACCGGCCCGGGATCGATCATCGTCTCGGTCACCGTCGGGTCCGCTCGAGGCCGTACGGGATCACGAGCCACGGCCGGCACGACTCGGCGCTATAGTAGCCGCTGAAACGATTCACACACTGATCGCAACGCTGTCGTGCGATCAGGTGTGCAATGACTTTCAGCGGCTACTATAGCCGTCGTCCGACTCCCGCCGCGCCGGCGGGGTCTTCGAGAGGTACGACCCCAACCGGCCGCGGTTGTCGGCGACCCACCGGTAGGCGCGCTCCCGAAACCGTTCGTAGTCCTCGAACTGCCGGAGGAACCCGACGGCGTCGCCGGCGGGCGCGACCAGCTCCGTCCGCCTGAACGCCTCCTCGATCGAGGCCCCACAGGAGTAGACCCCCTCGTCGGTGACCATGTGCGAACACTCCTCGTAGTCCTCGGGCAGCCGAGCCAGCAGGTCCTCTGAGAGATCACTGAAGCCGACGATCCGCAGGTCCGTCCGGTCGTCGAAGAAGTCGGCCCACCACGTACAGAACCCGCAGTCGTCGTCGTAGACGAGCGTGGCCTCGCTCATACCCCATCTGGGGACCCGACGCTACTAACGCTTGTTCTCGAGGTGGGGTGACGATCGATCCAACGGGCTCGAGTTCGCTCGAGCCGGACGCGTTCGCGTCTGCGCCGACCGGCGCTCGGTTCCCCGCCGGAACCTTCTTGAAACCGCTGGGCAATCCTGAGCCATGAGCAGCGCGGCCCGGCCGCTGTCGGAACCGCGGGTACTCGCCCACGCCAAGCGGCGGCTCTTTCCCGCCGACGACGAGTCGCCCGCCTACGCGGTGGCCGACACCCAGTTCGCCAGCGAGGAGTGGCTTCCCGGCCGCCCGGTCGACCCCGCGATCCGCGAGCGGTTGGCCCCGTTCAACCACGTCCGACTCGGCAGCGGCTACCCCGATCTCGTCGGGGTACGCGCGCTCGAGCCCGAGCTGCTAGCGGTCGAGCGGGTCGGCGACGAGCCGCCCCTGATCGCGATCGAGGCGAAAGGCGAAACCAGCGGCGGCGTCGACACCGAGCGCGGGATCGTCCAGGCCTACGACCGCCTCGGCGAGGCGAACGCGGCGTATCTCGCCGCGCCGATCGACGCGATCGCCGAGACCGATCGCGCGCTCGCGACCGAGCTGAACGTCGGCGTCCTCGGGGTCGACAGCGCGGGGTCGGTCGAGCCCCTCGAGGTGCCCCGCGTCGTCGGCAACCGGACGACGACCGAGGCGACGGCGCTGCGGTTCCAGGCGAGCGTCCAGGGGGTCGCCAACGCCTCCTTCGGGCTGAACCATCCCAAGAACTACCTGGGGTATCCGCTGGCTCACTACGCGGCCGGCGAGACGGCGACGCTGCTGTCGGAATACGACGTCGTCGGGGCCGTCGACGACGCGCGCCGCGGGGCCGCGTTCCTGGGCCTGCTCGAGGACCGGCCCGGTCTCGAGGGCGATTCCCTGACGCCGCTGGGCGAGGAAGTCGTCCGGTTCGCGAAGAGCCACTGCGGGTCGGTCGAGGCGGCGCTTTCGGAGTTCGCGGACTGGTACCGCTCGCGGAAACGGTTCGTCGATCTCGCGCCGGCGTGGGGCCGGCTCGCTCGGCGGGTCCTCTTCGACTACGAGGCGACGGGCCTGCTCGTCCGGGAACTCCAGCACATGCACGAGGACGGGATCGCCGATCCCTCGCTGGTCGACGTCGTCGAATACCTTCACGAACTCCACCCCTCCTTTACCGTCGAGTTGTTCGTCCGCGGCGACGACGGCGTCCGCGGCCGGGTCCTGACCGACGACGGCGAGTTGCGGCGTGGGCCCCTCGAGAACGGCTCCGTCTACCACTCGCCGACCGTCTTCCAACTGAAGACGATGCTGTTCCACGCGGGGATTCTCGCTACGCGCGGGACTGAGCCGCACCGGCTCGAGCCGCTCGCGGATAGCTGGGCGCTTCGGGAGCCGGTGTGACCGCTTCGGCTGGTCGCTTCGAGCGGCCGTTCGGTGATCCCCCAATCAGTACTCTTTCCGCGTTGGTTCTCGAACCAACGACAGAGCGGACGGTTTCGACCGCCGACGATCTCGAGACGTACGGCCGATTACACGTCTACGACGACGGCAGGTGATACATCATGCCCACCACAAACGTACTCCTGGTCACGATCGGGGACGCCGACGGACTCTCCGAGGAGTGCCTCGAGGCGATTCGAACGCTGCGAGGCGGCGAGTCCGTCGACCGACCGGCGACGGTAACGGTCGCGAACGAGCAGCAACTGAGCGACGTGTTCAACGAGCGAACGTACGCGCTGCTTCGCGTGATCCGCGACGAAGACCCCGAGAGCATCCGCGAGACGGCCCGGGTCGTCGGTCGCGACGTGAAAAACGTCCACGAGGAGCTGACGACCCTCGAGGCGCTGGGGATCATCCGGTTCGACGACGACGGCCGGTCGAAGCGGCCGGTCTTTCCCTACGACGACCTCATCATCAGTCCCTTCGCGCACGACGGCGGTGATTCCGCCTCCGCAACTCCCTAACTACCGCAGTGATCGCCGGCTCCTACTCGCTATCGGGCTCGAGATCGTCGGCATCGAGTTCTCCCTCGAGATACTGCACTCCGGGGCCAGCGATTTCGTAGTAGCCGCGCTCGACTCGAGTGACGAGTCCGTAGTCGACGAGGACAGAGAGACGGCGGTTCACGTGGACGCGCGACTTGTCGATATTCTTCGCGATGACTTGCGGCGAGAGCAGCAACCCCGAGTTGAGAATCTCGAGAATTCTCTCGTCGGTGGGTAATTGCATCCACTCGCCGGGTTGTCGCATTGTTTTTGGGTAGCAAAACAGCTCCTTACGACTATCGATACGGTAGATACACGCTACCCACAGAATTCACCAGTGTTACTAATTAGTAACAAACGTTATTAGGGAACGGCCAGAACTTGTTGGTACACGGGAACGAATCGTGAGGCGACTACCTCGTCTCAGGAGAAAGCGGCTCGGTGCCCTGACACCGGGCCGCGACAGCTCCCGTATCACGCTACGGAAGCCATGTCCGACGACAACTCACGGGATCATGAAGGTCCCGACCGACCCGACGTATCGATCCCATCCGCGTCCGATGCCGAACTGACGGCTGGCACCGTCCGCGAGCGCCTCAAGGCGATCGATAGACTCACGCGGTCGTTGCTCGCCGACATCCAAGCCGGAGCGGGAGCTACGCCCCCCGCGGACGCCGACGATCGCTCCGAGGCCTGCCGACACGTTCGGGAGATCAGGGCCGAGGCCAGCCACGTCGGCCTCCTGCTGTTCGGTCCCGAGATGGCGATTCCCTACGACCCAGCGGCCCACGACGGCGATACACCGGAGGTGTCTCGTAGTCGCTCGCTCACGACGGCGTTTCGGGGTCCAGAGCCCGGGACGCTCGAGCGGAATCGGCAGCGGGACGGCGATGGATAGGTAACGGATTTCGTTCGTTTCGGGGTTCGTCTGTACGGGCTCGGTTTCTCTTCGATTTCGGTTCGCTGAAGGTCTAATCAGAGGACTAGTCGTCTATCCAGGGACGCAGACGGGGATGGTCAAGAAGCGACGGTCGAACTCTCATCTCGTACACACGCCCCGGTATCTCCTAGTTTTTCGACTCACTGAACGGCCCATTCTGCCCCCAAACCGGCGGAACTTGTCGCCTATTCAGAGATGAATTCTATTCTCACCAGTAGCCCAACTCGAGATCTGCATACGAGGATTCGCGTCTCGTGTGCATATTCGGGAATCGGATTCTATCGACGTGCAACCCCAGGGAGGGAAAATTGGTCGGAGATCTTGCCCATTCTAATATCACGAGAAACAACAATCTAAAAACGGCTGATAAACTGAGTTCTTTTGGACAAAATCAGCAAGTGAATCTCTTATGGTTTCCACTTCTTCTACTCCATCCGGAATTCCTGCTTCTTCCTCAAGATCTTCTTTAAATGCTACCACCTCAAAATTATCAGTAATAGTCTCGTGGCTGATCACAGAAAAGGACTGTATTACGAAATGTTCGTATGTGTCTTTTCTCCCATTTTGAGAAATCTCTATATTGTTGTTGTTATGTATGCTATGTATCCTATCATTCAACTCTGATTCTACATCATCTATCTCTCCCCCATCCATATCTACTAACAAATAGTAATCGAAGGGCAACTTTGTTAGACCAAGTAGCAAAGTGGAAAAGCCCGTTTTTAATTTATCTTCTCCCCCTTCGGACTTTATTAAGATATCATATGGGTTCCACTGCTCCTTAAAGTCACGAATTTTGCTTGATTCTCTGGGAACTACGGCTTCTTTATTAATATCCTCTATATCTAAGCGATCAAACTTCACATTATCTATATGCTCTTCTACGAATATTTCGATGAACTCAGAATCATTCTTTCCTTCGCCAAAAAATGCTTTTTTCATATACTTCTGAGGTCTAACTGCAGTTGGTCCATTTGCATCTTTGCAGCATCATAAGAGTGTTCCTGTGGGATACCATCCGACATTTGTAATATCGTCAACTCTTCTTCAAGGAACTCTCTTTCCTCTTCCGGAAGCGTTTCCGACAGGAATGACCTAATCAGATCAATATTGTGTGTTGTGAGGAATAGTTGTATGCCCCTTAGTTTCGAGATCGTAGTAATCCTATAGGCTAAATTATTCACATATCCTGGATGCATATTTTGGCCCGGTTCCTCTAGCATCAGGACATTTCCGTTTCGGTCGCTGTCTGAAAGTTCCCATAATATCCCAATAAGTGATTTAAGACCATCTCCCATGAAGTCATATGGAACTTGATGTTTATTACTTCCATCATGGAAAACTATAGTGTCTAAAGAGAGATCTGAAAGATTCTCTACTAGATTGTGCTCTTTCACATAATCTTCAATGTTGCTGAGTCTAACAGCTGCGTTCTCTTTGCTCAAATCTATATCATTTGGATCTAGTTTAATACTCTCATTGAATTCTACACCTTCTAATATAGGGGGTGAACCAGATACAAACCTTCCACTTCCGAAACGGGGTACTAAAATGTCGCTTAGGATCCTTTCGAGCTGAGGTGGGTTGACCTCTTTTAGTTGTTCATATTTTTCTGGATCATCTCTCAACGAATTCTCTATTTTATTCGAGGTTTCGCCCACTACACGATCCCTGAACTTTTGGAAATAATTCCCTAAGTAAATATACGGGTAACTCTCCCCATCTATTGAAATCACAAGACTATGCTCTATGATGCTCTCAATTATTTCTTCAATCGGGTATCCAGTAATCGTGTCCAATAATTCTTCTTCAATTATATCTGGATGCTGGTCCGATTGATCGAGTTCTACTCTGTTACGTGTAAATCTATTAACAATATATCCTGAATCTGGACCCGTTTCTACAAGATCTCTCATACATTCTAGAAAGAAATCTGCCGCTTCTTGATGATGCGGCTGTTCGAACTTCATTGTTCGAGTTTCAGTAAGATCTGTTTCTGATTTTGACCCAAAATCATCTAATGATAGCTGTGGGCCTCGAATATATTCACAACTAATAACACATTCCTCGTGGCCTTCGTGTATCAAGCTATCAATATTATCTTCAAATTTCTTTATCTTGTCAGGATTAAATAATAAATCGATGGCTTCCAAAAGAGAAGTTTTGCCGGCATTATTCCTACCGGTTATTATGTTGACTGAGGTTGTTTCAATATCAACCTCGTCAATCCCCTTAAACCCTGAAATTTGGAGGCTATCGAGTCTAGTCATTTGAAGGGGTCTGTGAATGCATTTGTGATGTAGCCTTATATCAGTGGGCAATTTGAGCGTGCATTTGTGTGAAGGGCTTATCCTAAAAATATAGTAGCCATTGAAACGAGTCACACACTGATCGCGACGCTATCGTGCGATCAGGTGTGCAATGACTTTCAGTGGCTACTATATTTTCTCGATCAGTGTCCATCCTCTATTTAGCTAATATCAGTTCGAAGTCACGGGGTTTCCCTTCTACTTCTATATCGGAAAGTATCACGGGGAATGCCATTCCTTTCATTCTTCTCTCTTAGGTCTAAATCAGTCAATTAAGCCGTCAGGAGGAAGGTAACGAAATTCCCCTGACGGCATCACACCTCTCTTGAGAAAGGCTGCTCCGGCGATTGATTTGAGACAGTCTCTTGCTGTTCTCTCCGAGACATCTACTTTCTCAACTACCTCCACAGAATACACGGTTTTCCTTTGCGAATTGCCTGGTTCAGGGTTATACTCTAGATTTGATCACCCGTCGTTCCCTGAGCCATATAGAGTGGAATAAATCTTCATCCACGGTGGTGGTGGTCGGCTGGGACGTTGTGATTTTTTGGCTCAGTCCCGTTGAAGACACCCTTTCCCGTCGGGACTACTCACCTTCGTCATCTCTGTCCGGAATCGAGGACTCTATCCACTACGCTACGCACTCTCGAGCGAACCACCTACCACAAAAAATAGCCCAATCCCCGCTCGAGTCCGCTTACCTCCCGAGTTCAGGCTCGGAAGGATCCTCGAGCGCGACCTCGATCCCACCCTCTTCAGCAGAGACGGTGATCGAGTAGCCGTGATAGTCGAACGCAAGACTCTCGAAGCCCGCGGCATCGGGCAGCGAGTCCAGCAGGTCGGGATCGATCGCGTCGTAGAGCGGCTCGAGCGCCGTTGGATCGGCATCCTCGAGTTGGGAGACGAGGTCGATGACGGCCATACTGAGCTGCTCGCCTTCACTGAGAGAAACGGCTGTCGTCTCGATCGATTGCATCACTCTTGCTGGGGGGCCGTCGGTAAAGAAAATATCCCACTATTGCAGCCCATCCGTTCTGGACGAAACGACAGTCAGATGGCCAGATACGTGTGCGGCGGTGCGACGGCCCCGCTCTCGGTCCCCCGGTCGTGGCGTCGCCGACTCGAGCGTCACTCCCGCCGGGGGACCTCGTGGCGACCGAAGCCGTACCGCAGGCGGTTGGCGAGCCGTCGCGAGAACCGGCCGTCGTCGGCCCGCGAGCCGAACCGCTCGGACAGGGCGGTGTAGATCAGCGGCAGCGGGACCTCCTGCTCGAGGCCCTCCTGGACGGTCCAGGTGCCGGTCGAGCCGCCCTCGACGCGGTCCGCGACGGTACCCAGATCGGACCCCTCCTCGCGGAAGGCCTCCTCGCAGAGTTCCAGCAGCCACGAGCGGATCACCGCGCCGTTGTTCCAGACCGACGCGACCGACTCGAGGTCGAGGTCGTACCGGCCCTCGTGGAGCAGCTCGAACCCCTCGCCGTAGGCCTGCATCAGGGCGTACTCGACGCCGTTGTGGATCATCTTGACGTAGTGGCCGGAGCCGGCGGGACCCATCCGTCCGTGGCCGTCCGGCCCCGTCGCGACGGCGTCGAAGACGGGCTCGAGTTCGTCATAGGCCCACTGCGGGCCGCCGACCATCAGCGAGAAGCCCAGTTCCGCGCCGGCGGGGCCGCCGGAGGTGCCGCAGTCGAGGTAGGCCGCGGGGCAGGACTCGGCCCGGCGGACCGAGTCCTCGAAGTAGGAGTTGCCGCCGTCGACGACGACGTCGTCGCCGTCGAGGTGGGGTGCGAGTTCCTCGAGGGTGACGTCGACCGCCTCGCCGGCGGGGACCATCAGCCAGATGCGCTTGTCCGCGCCCAGTCGCTCGACGAGGTCGTCGATCGAGTCGGCGGGGGTCGCGCCCGCGTCGGCGGCCGTCGCGACGGCCTCTTCGTCGAGGTCGAAGGCGACCACGTCGTGGCCCGCCGCGAGGGTTCGGTCGACGACGATCTGTCCCATCCGTCCGAGTCCGATTACGCCCAGTTGCATGGATAGGGGTCGGCCGGCCGGTGTGGTAGGGGTTGCGGTTCCGGGTCCGCGGGCGCGTCGGGATCAGTCCCCGTCGGCCGACGGCGCGGGCTCGAGCGCGATCTCGACTCGACTGCCGCCCAGCTCCGACTCGCTAAAGGAGACGCTGCCGCCGTAGCTGTCGACCATCCACCGGACCAGCCAGAGGCCGAGCCCGCTGCTGTGGGTCAGCTGCGTGATGTCGCTTTCGCCGGTGACGACGTCGATCTCGGCGGGCGGGATACCGGGCCCGTCGTCGGCGACCGCCAGCCGGACCCGACAGTCCTCGCGTGCCACGGCGACCTCGACGGTCGGCTCCGGACCCCCGTGTCGGATGGCGTTCTCGACGAGGTTCTCGACGACCAGCCCCAGTCCGGGATCGGCCCAGGCCGAGGGGTCGTCGGCCGCCGAGACGGAGACGGTCGCGCCGTCGGGGTCGAGCCCCTCGACGGTCTCCGTGACGGTCGCGGCGACGTCGATCGGCTCGAGGTCGCCGTCGCGATCGAGCGCGTACTGGATGGCACGGGTCTTCTCGCTGGTATCCGCGAGGTCGGCCGCGGTCTCTCTGAGCGTGTCGGCCGCGGCGACGAGGTCCGGGTCGTCGAGCCGTTCGCGGAGGAGTTCGGCGTAGCCGATGACGACGGTGAGGTCGTTCCGGAGATTGTGCCGGAGGACGCGGTTGAGGACCTGCAAGTACTGTTCGCGTTCCTTGCGCTGGGTGATGTCCCTGACGACGCTGACGGTACCGTGGAACTCGTCGTCGTCGCCGTCGTGGGGCAACAGCGAACACTCGATCTCGACCGGGAACCGCTCCCCGTCGGCGGTCGTGTAGGTGGCTTCGAAGGCCCCGCTGTCGCAGTCGGCGTCCGAGAGCAGGGCCTCGATGTGGTCGACCGCGCGGTCGTCGGACTCGTCGGCGAAGATGCGGGACACGGGCTCGCCGACGAGTTCGTCGCGATCGTAGCCCAACCGCTCGGCGAGCGGGTCGGTCACGAGCGTCAGGCGAGCGTCGCCGTCGATGGCGTACACCATCCCCTCGACGGTCTCGAGGATCCGTTCGTGGCGCAGCAGTTCCTCGCCGCGTTCGGCCCGTTCTAAGGCGGCGGCCGCGCTGGCGGTCAGCAACTGCGCGAGCTGGACGTGCTGGTCGTCGAACGCGTCGACGACCGGCGACCCGACGTTGAGCAATCCGTGGTCCCCGAGCGGGACGCACATGCCGGCCTGCAGCTGGTCGTACTCGTGTGGCGAGTTGGTTCGGAGGTCCTCGATGAGGACCGGTTCGCCCCGGCGAAACGCCTCTCCCATCGGCCCCTCGCCGAGGCCGACTCGCGTTCGCCTTCGGATTTGATCGCCGCTTGCCTCCGAGACGGCCGTCAGGACGAGATCGTCGGAATCGGCGTCGTGCAGCCGGACCGTGGCGAGATCGAACCCGAGAACGCGTTCGGCGGCCTCGACGACGACCTCCGAGACGTCGGCACGTGACTCACAGGCGAACAGCGAGCGGGTCGTCTCGAGCAACCCGGTGACGACGTCCGCGCGGCGGCGGCGTTCGGTCACGTCGCGGACGACGCAGACGAACGCGATATCGTCCGAACCGGCCGCCGAAAGCGGCGTGACGTTAGCCTCGACGTGGACGACTCCGCCGTCGACTCGCTGGAGTTCGGTTTCGACCGTTTCGCCGGGGGTCGGTGATCCGACTACGGCCATCCAGTCACGGTACGCATCTTCGTCGATGATCGACGCCGCCGAACGCCCGACGAGACCCTCTCGGTCAGCACCCACGAGATCGGCGAAGGCATCGTTGACGTGGACGAATCGCCGATCCGAATCGACGACGATGACGGCGTCGTCGAGCCGATCGAGGGTGCGTCCGCGGGCGGTGCGACCCCGCTCGAGTTCGCGCCGTCGGGACCGGTCCTCGAGTCGCTCCTCGAACGGGTCGTCCCCGGACACGATCGCGTGGAGTCGACCGAGGATCGCGTCGCGCTCCGCAGGCCCGACCGGTGGGGCCTGCCCGTCAACCGTTTCCGTCCGAGCGGTGAGGTCGGTTCCCACGTCGGCCGAAGCGGGCGATTCGGTCGCGGCGTCGACCGTGGCCGGTCGGATCGTGCTGTCTCCCTCGCCGGTCGAGAGGGCCTCGATGCGATCGATGAGGGATGGTTCGCCCGTCCGGACGACGTACTCCGTCGCACCCGCCCGCGTCGCCGCGGCCGCGGCGCTCCCATCGGGCGTTGCCGTCGTATAAATGATCGGCACCGTCGGTGCAACGTCGCGGACTGCGGCGACGGTTTCGACGCGATCGCTGCCGGTCCCGTCGACGATCACACAGTCGACGCGAGTCGTCTCGAGGCAGTCGACGACCGCCGCCCGGTCGCCCGCCGTGACCACGTCGAAGGCGGCGTCGAGGTCACACGGCGGCGTCGGATTACCGACGAAAACGACGTGCTGGCCGGCTCGGGACACGGTCTGGCCAACGGTTGGTGCCGTTGGTCATTAATGTTGTGGCGAGATACCATGGGTCGAGGGAGCAACCTACGCGATCGGTTCCTCGAGGCGCGCCCAGCCGATCGCATCGAGGACGACGATGCGGTCGTTGTACCGGACGTAGACCCCGTTGTACCCGTCATCGTCGGCATCGTAGTACGGCAGCGACTGGCGGATCCGGTCGACGACCGACCACGCGCCGTCACGATCGAGCGTGACGTGTTCCCACTCCTCGTGTGCGCCGTTGCGGACCGCGCGATCGAGCGCCCGCCGCGCGCCGGGAATCCGGCCGAGCCGTTCCGCCGAGGCGTCGACGACCGTGGCGTCGTCGGGAACCTCGTCCGGGCCGATGACCCGCGCGCCGAGGTCGGCTTTCGATCGCGAGGCGCCGGTCGCCGACCGGTCCGAACTGAGTACGTAGCCGGCGACGGCGGCCGTCCCGACCGCAAGCAGTGATAGTGCCATGTCCTTACCCCTGATCATTAGCGAGTACCTTACAGTAACTGACTAAGTATCTTTCGCAAGAACGTTCGTTGCGAAGGTGTTCCGCCGGAAACCGATCGTCAGTCGCCGCTATAGGAAGCTAGCGACGTTGCCCGACAGCAGCCCCGCAACCACCAGCAGGCCAACGGCTGCGATCGCCGCCGCGCGGAAAACGGGCAGGGCGTCGCGGGCCGGCTCGCGGATCTTCTTGCCGGTGAGACCGGTCTCGAGTCGCTTCGAACCGATCTCGACGAGGGCGGTCAGCACCAGCCAGAGCGCGACCATCGCGAGGACGAGGTGGCCGTTCGTCGAGCCGAAGAGCGTCTCACTCGTATAGGTCCGTCCCGCCAGATGTCCGCCCGAGAGAAAGAGAACGAGCGAACTCACGCGCGAGACGGTCGTGAGCTTCCCCGAGATCACCTCGAGCGGGTGGGTCGTGTTGAACGCGCCGTCGCGTGCCAGCGGCAGGACGACGGCGGCGACGAAACAGACGCTGCCGGCCCAGAGGGCCGCGAAGACGAGATGGAGTGTTCTGGCTGCGAGAACGTCGATCATACGGCATCGCTCGAACAGCGGGCGTATCAGCGTTCCGACTTCGGATCGCCCGACTGTCGCGACGGCTGTCGTGTCCGCGGTCACTCGAGCCAGTCGGGCGTCCACGCGACCAGCCGTCGCCGACAGAGCGCGTAGAGCAGCGACACCGCGAGGCCGCCGGCGGCGGCGGTGACGAGCCATCCCTCGAAGACGAGCAGGGCCGGAACCGCGAGCGCGACGCCGAGAACGGCGTCTTCCGGCGCGCCGTCGTAGCGGATCCAGCGCCGCGGCCGGAGCCAGCGGCCGCGCACGTGATCGTAGACCGCGCGGTCGGAGCGGTCGTTCCACGGGTCCATCTCCGGCCCGCCGCCGATCGAGTCACTGACGGCGTGGAGCCAGGCCGTGACCGCGAACGCGGCGACCGCAAGCGTCGCGCTCGCCGGAGCGACGGCCGCGACGGCGACGGCGGGGGCGGCGGCCGCGAGCCCGGCGACCGGAAAGTGAAACGTCCGCCGATGCGCGAACGCGAGGTCGAGATCGGGAGCCAGTCCGCCGAGGATCGCCCCGAGCGCGAGCGCCGTCCCGAACTCGGGAACGTGGTACGCGACGGGGGCGACGACCGCGAGCCCGGTAAACACGTGCGTGGTCGCCATCATCGGTACGAGCGGCTACGAGGGGAACGGCAAAAACGGCCGCGGTCACTCGAGGTGTTCGCCCTGATAGCTCCCCTCGTAGACGTCCTCGTGATCGGCCCTGGCAAAGACCAGTTGGGCGATCCGCGCGCCGCGTTCGAGTTCGATGTCGTGGTGGACCTGCAACAGGCCCTCGCCGCGACCCTCGTAGCCGGCGTCCCAGACGGCTGTGTTGAGCATACAGGAGTTGCGCATGAGCGACGACCGGGGGTAGACGAAGCCGACGTGGCCCTCCGGGATCGCGATCCGCTCGCCGTACCGGACGACGTAGGCCCCCTTCGGCAGATAGTAGGTGTCGGGATCGGCCTCCTCGAGTTCCTCGAGCGGGCGGGCGATCCGGTCGCCGATCTGCTTCCCGTCCCGGGTGATGCGGCCCGGTTCTAACTGCTCGAAGACGACGTCGGCGGTCAGGTCAACCCCGTTGGGCTGGACCTGCTCGTCGGTCGTCGGCGAAACGTGGTCGGCGACGAACGCACCGGAGCGGAACATCGTGTTGGTTCGACGCCGCGGCGTTGAGAAAAGCGTATCCGTTCGCGGTGACCCGACGGTGCGGTAGCATCCGTCACGCCGCGACCCAGCCCGTCACGGTCCCGTCCGCCGGTTCGTGCCGGCCGGCCCGTCGTCGCGTGTCCCTTGCGGGAGCATCTGGTCCTGCTGAAACTGCGTTCAACGAACGGGCAGCCGACCGGCAATATTTACGGATCGCGTTCCGATTCGGGAGGTGGTATTGGGCCCTACATCGGTAGAAACACGCTGGATTTATCAGGACGGACGGCCGACTTTTGGGTGCTATGGGACAGACTCTCACCGAAAAGATTCTCGACGACCACCTCGTCGAGGGCGAACTCGAGACCGGCGAGGAGATCGGGATCGAGATCGACCAGGTACTTACCCAGGACACGACCGGAACGATGGTCTGGCTCCAGTTCGAAGCGATGGGACTGGACGAAGTCCAGACCGAAATCGCCGCGCAGTACTGCGACCACCAGACTTATCAGTTCGACTTTAAGAACACCGACGACCACCGTTTCCTGCGTTCTGCGGCCGGTAAATACGGCGCTTACTTCTCTCGACCCGGCAACGGTATCTGCCACAACGTCCACCGCGAGAACTTCGCGGCCCCCGGCAAGACCCTGCTGGGTTCGGACAGCCACACGCCCACGCCCGGCGGCCTCGGCGAACTCGCCATCGGCGCCGGCGGGATCGACGTCACCGTCGCCATGGGCGGCGCGCCCTACTACATCGAGATGCCCGAAGTCGTCAACGTCCGCCTCGAGGGCGAACTCCCCGAGTGGGCCACCGCGAAAGACGTCATTTTGGAGCTGCTCCGTCGCCTGACGGTCAAGGGCGGCGTCGGCAAGATCCTCGAGTACACGGGCCCCGGCGTCGAGTCGCTGACCGCGCCCGAGCGGATGACCATCACCAATATGGGCACCGAACTGGGCGCAACCTCGTCGATCTTCCCGACCGACGAGCAGACCGAAGACTACCTCGAGCGTCTCAACCGCGGCGACGAGTACGAGCGGCTCCAGCCCGACGACGACGCCGAGTACGACGACGAGATCGTCGTCGACCTCTCCGACCTCGAGCCGCTGATCGCACAGCCCTCGATGCCGGACAAGGTCGTGCCGGTCCGTGAGGTCGCCGGCCAGTCCGTCGAACAGGTCATCGTCGGCTCCTGTACCAACGGCGGCTACGAGGACGTCCTCCCGGCCGCGAAGATGCTCGAGGGCCGCGAGGTCAACTCCACGACCGAGATGATCGTCGCGCCCGGCTCCAAGCAGGCCTCCGAGATGCTCGCCCGCGAGGGCTGGGTCGCGGAGATGATGGCCGCCGGCGTCAACTTCTCCGAGGCGACGTGTGGTGCCTGTATCGGCATCGGCCACGTCCCCTCCTCGGATTCGGTCTCGCTGCGGACGTTCAACCGCAACTTCGAGGGCCGCTCGGGTATCGAGGACGACAACGTCTTCCTCTGCTCGCCGGAGGTCGCCGCCGCCGCGGCGATCAAGGGCGAAATCATCGACCCGCGCGACCTCGCCGACGAGGAAGACGGTCTCGAGGCACCCGGCATCGAGCTGCCCGACGAGTACGACGGCTCGAAGACGGACCTCATCACGCCCGAGGAAGCCCCCGACGACGAACTCGTCAAGGGCCCGAACATCGGCGACGTCCCGCTGAAGGACCAGCTCGACGCCGACATCGCTGGCGAGGCCCTCCTCAAGATGGAGGACAACATCACGACCGACCACATCATTCCTGCGACCCAGGACATCCTGATGTACCGGTCGAACATCGACAAGCTCTCCGAGTTCACCCTCTCCCGTGTCGACGACACGTTCGCCGAGCGCGCCCGTGAGGCCGACGGCGGCGTCCTCGTCGCCGGCGAGAACTACGGACAGGGCTCCTCGCGTGAACACGCGGCGATGTGTCCGATGTACCTCGGCATCGAGGCCGTCCTCGCACAGAGCTTCGCTCGCATCCACCGCGCGAACCTCTTCAACTTCGGGATCGTCCCGCTGACGATCGACGAGGACACCTACGCCGACATCGACCAGGGCGACGAGGTCGAGATCGTCGACGACGTCTACGACGCCGTCACCTCCGGACAGGAGGAGTTCACCGTCCGCGTCAACGGCGAGGAGTACACCGCGACGCTCGACGCCTCCGAGCGCGAACGCGCGATCCTCGCGGCCGGCGGCAAGCTCTCCTGGACGAAAGAACAGGCCCAGAGCGACGAGGGCGGCGCGACGCCCGCCGACGACTGATCGGCTGCTCGCGACTCTCAATTCTGTCTTTTTTACCGGACTCGAGTGGCGACGCTCCCGGCGGTCGGTTCCCGTTACCCGATCATAGCCGAGGGCTGCCAACCGATGCCGGCAACGATACCGGACAACGCCACCGTCATACCGTTCGGCCGGATAGCACGACCGAATGCCCGCCGACGGACACGAAAACGCTGGGTATCGACGACTGTTCGAACCGGACGGCTTGACCTTCGGTGCCGGCTTTCCCCTGACCGGAGCGAACCGATCGACGCCCGACATCGAGGCCGAAGTCGAACTCGCGAGACACGCCGAAGCCGTCGGCTTCGACGGCCTCTGGGCTCGCGACGTGCCGACCTACTGGCCGAAGTTCGGCGATGCCGGTCAGACGTTCGACACCTGACCGTGGCTCTCTCACGTCGCGGCCCGGACCGATAATATCGCGCTCGGGACTTCGAGTGTCGTCCTCACGCTCCGGCATCCGCTCCACGTCGCGAAGTCGGCCGCGACGGTCGACCGGCTGTCCGACGGGCGACTCGTCCTCGGGGTCGCCTCCGGCGATCGCGACCCCGAGTACCCCGCCTTCGACGTCGACCGCGAGGAGCGTGGCGCGCTGTTTCGCGAGTCCGTCGACGCCCTCCGGACGGTCTGGCGCGAGGAGTTCCCCGAACTCGAGGGCCGGTGGGGCCGGCTCGAGGGCGACCTCGATGTGGTCCCGAAGCCGACGACCGAGACGATCCCGCTGTTGCCGACCGGCAACGCCCGCCAGTCCCAGGAGTGGATCGCCGACCACGGCGACGGCTGGCTGTTCTATCACCTCCCCGAATCGACCCTCGAGAGTTATCTTGCCGAGTGGCGCGCGGCCGCCGGCGACAAGCCCTTCGCCATCGCGGTCCGGGTCGAGCTGGCCGACGACCGGACGGCCGACCCCGAGCCGCTCCACCTGGGCTTTCGGGCCGGTGTCGAGTGGTTCCGGGACTATTTCCGCCGACTCGAGACGTACGGCCTCGATCACGCGATTATCGGGATTCAAAACGACGACCGTGAGGCCGCACTGGCGACGTTCGCCGACGAGATTATCGACGACCTGTAGCGACGGTTAGGGTTGATGAACCGTCGAGCAAATGAGTTCGTGTTATGCTGCACCTCCTGTTACCGCACGACCGCTATTGGTCCCACGGTAGAGATGATACCGTCCGCTGGTTCGGTTCGCCGACGAACGGGTCTCGGTCCGGGAGGGCTGCGTCTCGGATAGTTCGAATGAAACATTTATTCGACCTGACTGGAATGCATAACCGAATGAGCGAACCCGATGCGTACGATCCGATCGAATGTCCCGTTGAGGGCTGTGAATACGAGAACGGGATTCGATCGGTCGCGGCTCACATCAGTGGGACTCACGATGAAAACCACTCGTGGGATCGGCTCGGACACGATGGTGCGCGTGCGTTCGTTATGGCACGCAAACGGCAACAAGAGGATACCAACGAGACGGAAGCAAGCGAATTACCGATCGAATTCGCTTACGAAACACTTGCTTTCTTCGCGCTGGTCGACGAGTATGACTTCGACTCACTTGACGAGCTAGATCCGTTCCGTCTAACGAACCTGTATGCATTGTTGTCAACGATCACTCGATCTTCGAACGATGCCCGCGAGGTCGTCCGAGACGCGTTGCTAGAGCGAATTCACGATGATCGGGTCGTGGAATCTGATTACGGAGAGATTCGTCGGTATACTACGCAGCGACGGTACGTGAGGGATGAAGACGAAGTCCTCGATACGCTTGACCGTGCTGGTATCGATCCAAAGACGGTCCTCAGTGTCGACAAACAGAAGCTAGCAACCGCTATCGAAGAGACAGATATCGATGATGAACAAGTATTCGAAACAGAAGATGCACCCCGAATCCAACGGACCGATGTCAATGAACGAATGTGCGAAGAATACGTGGCATCGCTCCCGAAAGAATACCGCGATCTATTCGAGTTCTAAGCAGGATCGCTGATGGAGGTTCCTGCTTGACACGATAGCAGCAATCTCGATTATCGGTCCTTCGCCCGGTCGCGCAACCGCCGCTTCTGGCGGCGCTCGGTCACGTGGTCGACCCCGTCGGCCAGTTCCTCCCTGACTTCCTCCTCGAAGGTGTCGACCTCGTCGAGGAACTCCCCCGAGAACTCCTCGACGAGTTCGAAGGTCCACTCGTCGCTGATCGCGCCCGCGGGGAGATGCTCGTCCCGGAGGGCGTCGGCCCACTCCTCGTGGCCGGCCTCGCGGAGTCGGTCCTCGGCGTCGCCCATCCGATCCATCGCGTGCCCGAGTTCGTGGTGGAACTCGAGCAGGGTGCCGTAGGCGCGGTGGACGTGTTCGGTCCCGAGTTGGAGTTCGTGTAGCGCCGCCTGTTCGGCGTCGCTCAGCTCGAGGTCGTCGAGGTCGACGTCCGTCTCGGGACCGGCCGTGGAATCGGGATCGCTCATACTAGGTCCGACGGGGACGGCGGTCAAAACGGTCGGCGTTGAACGTGCCGGACCGGCTCCTGCGAGTGGCGGCTCGGCCACATCGTCAGCACTCGCAGCGGTCGCCGAGTTCCGGCGCGGCAGCGTCGAAGCCATCGGTACGAAGCTCCGCGGCGAACGCCGCACAGCGGTCGCCGTGGTTGACCAGCACGCGCGTGTCCTCGTAGGCCGAGAGGAAGTCGCGCAGGCCGTCGCGGTCTGCGTGGGCCGAGAAGTCGTACTGCTCGACCTGCGCGCTGACCGGCAGCATCCGGCCGTCGATCTCGGCGCTGCCGGTCTCGAGCAGGTCCCGTCCCGGCGTCCCCTCGACCTGATAGCCGGTCATGGCGATCTTGTTGGTCGGGTGCGAACGGATGGCGGGAACGTAGGTCATCGCGGGCCCGCCGTGGAGCATCCCGCTCGTGGTAACGATGACGGTGTTTTGCTCGGCGATCCGCCGCCGCTGACCGTCGCGTCCGTCGACGAACCGGGCGTTGCCCTTCGCTCGGCGCAACAGGTCCGGATCGCGCAGATAGCCGCGGTTCGCCTCGCGCAGGAACAGCTCCGTGACGCGTTTGCCCATGCCGTCGACGTAGCACTCGAGGTCGTACGCCTCGCAGAGACACAGCACTTCCTGCGTGCGGCCGATGCCGAAAGCCGGGACGACGACGGTCCCACCCTCCCAGATCGTCGTCCGGAGGCTCTCGACGAACTCGCGTTCGATCTCCTCGCGGGGTGGCCGAGTCACGTCCGAGTAGGTACTCTCACAGATCACGACGTCGGCGTCGGGCCGGGCGGTCGTGCCGGCGAGCAGCCGCTGGTCCTCGGTGTGGAAGTCGCCGGTGTAGAGCAGCCGCGTGTCGCCGTCGTCGACCAACACGTGGGCGCTGCCGGGGACGTGGCCAGCGTCGAAGAACGTGACCTCGTAGCCCGCGGCCTCAAAGGATTCCTCGTAGCCATGGGTCTCGGAGACTTCGGCGACGCGGGCGAGTTCCGCCTCGGTGAACGGGCAGTCGTAGCTGCCGCCGTGGAGCTTCAGCGTGTCCCGAGCGAGGACCATCGTGAGGTCGTAGGTCGGCGGCGTCCAGTGGATCTCGGGGCGGGCGTCGCCGGACAGCAGTGCCGGTACCGAACCGACGTGATCGAGGTGGCCGTGGCTGACGACGACGGCCTCGGGGTCGACGTCGCCGATCGGGAACGCCGGCGGGTTCCCCGAGTCCATTCCGAAATCGAGAACGAGCCTCTCGTCGATACAGAGCGCGCTCCGACCGATCTCGCCGGCACCGCCGAGAAACCGTACGTCCATTACCGAGCGGTAACGGTCCGGACCGTTTGACGCCATCGGTTACACCCGGCTGCATACTCGCGATCGGCCCGGCGGACTGATCACCGAAAGAGAATAGGCTCGGGTACGTCAAACGAACGCACGGATGAACAACACACTCGACGAGCGGGACGTCAAGATTCTCTTTGCGATCGCCGATCGGGAGACCGATAACACGGAAATCATCCACGAGGAAACGGGGATCCCGAAGTCGACGGTCCACTATCGCCTGCAGAATCTCAAAGAGGCGGGCGTCATCACGAACGATCTGTACGAACTCGATCTCGACGAAGTCGGCCTGGGGCTGACCGTCATCTCCGAGGTCTGGGCGGAGTTCGATGAGGGGTATCACGAACGGGTCGGCGAACAACTCGCCGATATCGAGGGGATCAACCAGGTGTATTTCACGATGGGTGACACCGACTTCATCCTCATCGGGCGACTGACCTCGCGGGATATGGTCGAACGACTCGTCGAGGACTACGAATCGATCGACGAAATCAACCGGACGAGTTCGAAGTTCGTCATCTCGACGATCAAGACCAGCGAGGGGATCGGCACCCTGCGCGACTACGATCGGGCATCGTTTCTCGAGGCACACGGTCTCTCGGACGAGACGGAATAGCGACGGCGGTATCTCCGCGACGCGTTCCGATCGCTCATTCGTATCGTGCCACTGACAGTCAATACACACCTGCTCACACGACGGCGGTGCGATCAGTGTGTCAATCGTTTCAGCGGCTACTATAGGCGGGGATGCCGGTGAACTCCTCGCCGAGGACGAGCGTGTGGATGTCGTGGGTACCCTCGTAGGTGTAGACCGTCTCGAGGTTGGCCATGTGTCGCATCGGCGAGTAGTCGGTGGTGATGCCGTTGCCGCCGAGCATCTCGCGGGCGATCCGCGACTGGTTGCGCGCCATCCGCACGTTGTTGCGTTTGGCCATCGAGACGTGCTGGGGACGCATCTCGCCGCGTGTTTTCAGCTCGGTGAGACGGGTGACGAGCAACTGGGCGAGCGTGATCTGGGTGCCCATCTCCGCGAGCTTGCGCTGCTGGAGTTGGAATCGACCGATCGGACCGCCGAACTGCTCGCGATCCGTCGCGTACTGTCTGGCGACCTCGAAGCAGTCGCGGGCGGCCCCGACGGCACCCCAGGCGATGCCGAAGCGAGCCTGTGTGAGACAGGACAGTGGCCCTTTCATTCCGGAAACGCCCGGGAGGACGTTCTCTTCGGGCACGTAGACGTCGTTCAGGCCGATCTCGCCCGTGATCGAGGCCCGCAGCGAGAGTTTGTCGTCGATCTTGTTGGTCGTGACGCCGTCGCGGTCGGTCTCGACGAGGAACCCGCGAACGGGGTCGTCCTCGGCCGACTGATCACGCGCCCAGACGACGGCCACGTCGGCGATCGGCGAGTTCGTGATCCAGGTTTTGGAGCCGTTGAGGACGTAGCCGTCGCCGTCCGCTTCGGCACGGGTTTCCATCGCCGACGGGTTCGAGCCGTGTTCGGGTTCGGTCAGCCCGAAACAGCCGACGGCCTCACCGTTGCCGAGCTTCGGCAGCCACTCCTCTTTCTGTGCGTCTGAACCGTAGGTGTGGATCGGGTACATCACGAGCGCACCCTGTACCGAGGCCATCGAGCGCAGCCCCGAGTCACAGGCCTCGAGTTCCCGCATCAACAGGCCGTAGGCCGTCTCGGAGACGTTCGGCGAGCCATAGCCCTCGAGATTGGGGGCGTAAAACCCCATCTCGCCCATCTCCGGAATGAGGTCGGTGGGGAAGCTCCCGCTCTCGAAGTGGTCGCCGACGTCCGGGCGCACCCGGTCGTCGACGAACTCGCGTGCGGTGTCCCGGATCAGGCGCTCTTCGTCCGTCAGTTCCGACTCGAGATCGAGGAAATCGAACATCAGTTCCGTCCCTCCGTGGTACTCGCTCGAATCGCGTTACAGAGGATGTTCATCCCGACTTCCGCCTGTTCGCGGGTGAGGACGAGCGGCGGGATCAGCCGCAAGACGTTCCCGTGTCGGCCGGCGTTCCAGACCAGGAGTCCGTTCTCGTAACAGCGGGTCTGGATCGTTTCGACGATATCGGCGCCGGGAGCGCCGTCGGCGTCGACGAACTCCGCGCCGACGAAGAGCCCCTTGCCTCGCACGTCCACCAGTTCCGGCGTCGTCTCCGCGACCTCGTCGAGCCGATCGCGGAGATACTGTCCGAGCGCCGTCGCGTGTGACAGCAGGTCGTGGGATTCGATGTACTCGATCGCTCGCAGCCCGCCGACCATCGCCGGCGCGTTGCCACGGAAGGTCCCGACGTGGCCGCCGGGCCCCCACGTATCGAACTTCTCGTGATAGAGCATCGCCCCGATCGGCAGGCCGGTCCCGCCCAGTGCCTTCGCCATCGTGATCGCGTCGGGAGTCACGTCGAAGTGGTCGGTCGCGAACCACTCGCCGGTCCGACCCAGTCCGGTCTGGATCTCGTCGACGATCAGCATCGCGTCGTTGTCGTCCGCGATGTCGCGAAGCCCCTGGAGAAAGCCCTCCGGGGGCACGACGACGCCCCCCTCGCCCTGGATCGGCTCGACCCAGATGCCGGCGGGCGTTTCGTGACCGCCGTAGGGGGCCTCGAACTTCCGTTTGACGGCATCGAGACACCGCTCACACGCGTCCCGGCCACCAGCGCCCGCGTCCCGCGTCGGATACGGGACGTGAACGGCGTCCGCCAGTAGCGGGCCGTACCCTTTTTTGTACTTCTTGCCCGCGGTGAGACTGAGCGCGCCGGCGGTCGTCCCGTGATACGCCCCCTCGAAGCCCAAAATTCCGTGGCGTCCAGTGTTGTGTTTGGCGAGTTTGATCGATCCCTCGATCGCGTCGCTCCCGCTCGGACCGCCGAACACGACGTTGCTCGAGCCGGCCAACCCGCCCGGGGCGATCGTTCGCAGTTTCTCGATGAGATCGACCCGCGCCTCGGTCGGGAAGTCGATCGTGTGTGCGATCGACTCGAGTTGCTCTTGGGTCCCCTCGAGGACGTAGGGGTTCGAGTGACCGACGTTCAGGACGCCGATCCCCGCGAAGAAATCGAGGAACGTGTTTCCGTCGGCGTCCCGAACCGTCGCTCCCCGGGCCTCCTCGAGTGCGATGGGGACGCGGCGCGGATACGCCACTGCGTTGCTATCGATCTCCCGTTGTCGTTCCAGTAGTTTCCGTGAGTTCGGTCCCGGCACCTCGTCGACCGATGGTTCGGTCGCGAAGTGAAGCTCGTCGATCGATGGGCCTACGGCCATGTGCCCTAGTCACACTCTTTGGATATATTTGGTTCGGTTCCTACCTAGATGCAGCGAGATAGGAATATAGCCAATAAAGAATAGAATATCATATATTATCCAATCAGGTTGGAATCGTGACGTTCTGTGCGGTCCCTTCGAGTGGCTGTTCTCGAGTCCCTTTGGGCGTCCGCTCGCCGGTAATCGCCGGCCGAACGATTCTGCTAAATATACAATATTAGATGGTGAAGTTGGATAGCTAGCAGTGCAGATACCTGTTCCTGGTAAATATACAATACTGGCGGAAGATATAAGTGGGGGCGTATGCATGCGGTACATGTTAAGAAGTCACAAGACATACCATGTCAGAGACAACACAGAGCGGACTGGAGAAGGCGCTCGGAAGCAAAGAGATGCTGATTCTGGCGTTCGGAGCGATGATCGGGTGGGGATGGATCATCCTCGCCGGTGACTGGATCAACGATGGGGGCCCACTGGGAGCGATCGTCGCGTTTCTCGGAGGAGCCGTCGTCGTCGGTATCGTCGCGATCATTTACAGCGAACTCGCCGCTGCGATGCCGTTAGTCGGGGGCGAACACGTCTATAGCCTCCGCGCCCTCGGACCGACCGGATCGTTCGTTTGCACCTGGGCGATCGTCTTCGGATACGTTACCGTCGCCGCGTTCGAAGCGGTCGCGCTCCCGTCCGCGATGGCGTTTATCGTCCCCGGGTTCAATGCGATCCCGCTCTGGGACGTCGCCGGCGAACCGGTGTACGCGACGTGGATTCTCGTCGGCGTATTCGGCACGCTCGGTATCACGTACCTGAACTATATCGGGATCCGGGTCGCCGCGCAGTTCCAGATCATCATGACCGTCATCATCGCGCTCGCCGGCCTCATCCTGATCGGCGGGGCAGTTACCAACGGGCAACCGTCGCCCGATAGCTCGTTCGGCGCCGGGACCGCTGGCATCTTCACCGTCGTATTGATGACGCCGTTTATGTTCGTCGGCTTCGACGTTATTCCACAATCCGCCGAAGAAGCCGACATTCCGGCGCGGACGCTGGGCCTGCTGATCATCCTCGCCGTCGGGTTGGCCGCCCTGTTCTACATGGCCGTCATCTGGGGCTCGAGTCGCGCGCTCTCCGGGAGTGCCCTCGTCGATAGTTCGCTCCCTGCGGCGGCGGCGATGGCCGAACTGTACGACAGTTCGACCGCCGGCCAACTCATGGCTCTCGCGGGCGTCGCGGGAATCCTCACGAGTTGGAACGCGTTCATCATCGGCGGGAGTCGAGCGCTCTTTGCACTCTCGGAGTCGGGGATGCTCCCGGAACCCCTTTCGAAAGTCCACCCGAAACACAACACTCCGAGCAACGCGATCCTGTTGGTCGGCGGCCTGTCCGCGCTCGCGCCGTTTTTCGGCGAACAGATGCTTACGTGGATCGTCAACGCGGGCGGCCTCGGCATCGTCGTCGCCTGGTTCCTCGTCGTCGTCTCGTTTCTGGTTCTGCGCTACCGTGAACCCGAGATGAATCGGCCGTACGAGGTCCCCGGTGGCCCCGTCGTCGGTATCCTCGGGTTCGTGGCAACGGCGATTTTCATCACGCTCTATCTTCCGGGCGGCCAGTCGGCACTGTTGTGGCCCTACGAGTGGCTCATCGTCCTCGGCTGGTGTGTCCTCGGACTCGTCCTATACGCGGTCTCCGGCGACGGGTCGGTCGAAACGGCCGACGAAGTGGTGAGCAGAATCGAAGCGCTGGACGAGTAACGGCCGCGCCGATCCGCGGCTCCGTCACCGCCGCTCTCGTTCTCGGTGCCGACGACGCGATCGATCGGTCTCGACGTCGTCGACGCCGACCGTCTCCTCGCCGAGAACCCGCTCGAGTTCCCGTTCGAACTCCTCGTCGTCGAGGTCGCCGTCGACGTACCGGGAGCGAACGCGTTCCTCTGGATCGGGGCGGGTTTCGGCCGGCGTGTCCGAGTCGCTCCCGGCGCTCGAGTCCGCGCCGAACAACGAGAACAGACCGACGGCGGCCAGGACGACCAGCGACAGGACGGCAAGCGTCAGCACCAACGAGAGGACGGCCGCGATCACCGAGAGGGCGATGCCGACGATCGTGGCGACGACGCTCAGCACGACGACCGCGAGGACGACCGCGCCGAGCCCTTTGAGCAGGACGGAACTGAGACGTCCCATGGTCGTCGTTCGGTCGACGGGCACAAAAACACGCGGGGCCACCCCAGGCCGCCGTCGCCGGCGGGTTCGTCAGGAACTGTTCGAGCGGCGGTCGTCCGCCCCGGCCGGCGGGAGGGTGGTCCGTTCGGCCAGCCCGATGAGATAGACATCGAGCAGACAGACCAGCAGGATCGTCAGCGGGACGGCGACGTCGGTGTAACTCACGGCGTCGAACTGCAGCGCCGTCACCACGAACGGTTCCTCGAGGCTGAGCGCACCCGAGACGGTTCGCGCGCTCAGGAACACGAGCGCGAGGCCGTAACAGAGGAACCAGATCCCGCCGCGTTTCCACCGGCCGAGATAACAGTGGCCGAGGCCGGCGACGAGTATCGATAGCGGGTACGCCGGCCAGACCGGTCGCGACAGTTCGCTCATCGGGGACCCCTACGGCCCGGAGGACAATCGGTGTTACTCTTCGTTGCGGATCGCTATTTCCGATACTGGCGGATATCGAACCGGCCGTAGCCGCCGTATGCAAGCTCGAGCGAGCCGATCCACCAGTTC
This sequence comes from Natrinema thermotolerans, assembly GCF_031165565.1. Taxonomy (NCBI): domain Archaea; kingdom Methanobacteriati; phylum Methanobacteriota; class Halobacteria; order Halobacteriales; family Natrialbaceae; genus Natrinema; species Natrinema thermotolerans. Next base: position 2,481,058 of record NZ_CP101873.1, read on the forward strand.
CACCGCTCCGGTGGGGTTCCTTCGGGGGCGTCGGCCAACTCCTCGAGGACGATCTCGTTGGTCAGCGCGGTCCCGACGTCCGATTCGTATTTCCCGGCGTCCGCGAGGTCGACGGCCTGCCGGACGACGACCCGCGATTGGCCCATCGTGCCGCCGAACTCCTCGCGCAGGCGACCCTCGAGTCGCCCCGGATCGATGAACACGGCTCGAGGTAGGCGTTGCAGGTACTTGACTGTTCGAGCGGAACGGGCGGGCAAAGCGTCGAAGACGGTTCGATGGCCGGGAGGACGGCTCGAGCGTTGCGAGAGCCGTCCGACCCGGGAGAGGGCAGGCCGCCCCCCCCCCCGTTTATCACCGCGAGCGAGGCCGCACGCGGCGCGTAGCGCCGCGATACGTCGAACGGCCGAAGGCCGTGAGACCGGGCGAGCGAGCGGGCCGACGACCGATGTGGAGAGCGCGGAGCGCTCGGAACGGAGGGAGGAGTGCTTTTCATCCACGTTTTGCCGAGGGTCGGCGAAGCCGGCCCGTGGTTCGAAAGACGCCAAAGGCGTCTTTCGTCATCAAGCGAAACCTTCGGTTTCGCGGACCTCGCGAATCTTCGATTCGCTCAGTCACGAGAGAGCTTTGCTCTCTCGAACGACAGCGCAAAAGTTGGGTGACGATCGATGTTCTTTTGAGCGACGGCCGTCTTCCGTCGGGCATGGCAAGTTTCACTGTCGTTGTCGGCGACCCCGATTCCGGGTCGTCCTACCAGCTCGAGGCGGAGGAACAGGACGCGAACCGCTTTATCGGCAAGTCGATCGGCGAGGAAGTCGACGGCGGTGCCGTCGGGCTCGACGGCTACACGCTCGAGATCACCGGCGGCTCCGACGAGGCCGGCCGCCCGCTCAACGACGAGGTCGCCGGTTCGAACCTGAAGGAAGTGCTGATGAACGGTCGACAGACCGGCTACAAGCCGTCCCGTGACGGCGAGCGCCGCCGGATCACCGTCCGCGGCCGCGAGGTCTCCGACGCCGTCGCCCAGATCAACGCCTCGATCTCCGAGCGCGGTAGCAGCGATGTCGACGAACTCCTCGGCGACGGCGACGACGAGTAACGCCCTCGCCATCCGTTTTCCATGTCAGATAGAATTTCGAGCGATCATCCCTCGGTGCGGACGGTCCGTGCGACGTGTACGGAGACGGCCACCGGGGTCAAACTCGAGGTGCCGGCCGACGACCGCGACGCCTTTCCGACCGACGAGGTCGTCCGGCTCGTCCTCGAGGGCGAGGAACTGTTCGCACAGATCGAGCGCGCACTGACCGGCGACGAGCTGTCGGTGCCGGGCGTCTACGAGACGCCGGACGGTGCCCGCGATCCCAGCGGCGCGACCGACCGCCTTCCCGAGTGGGTCGACGATCACGACGTTCCCCTCGGCGGCTCGGTGCTGATCGACGTCGTCGAACCCGAGTTCCTCTACGGCTGTCGCGCGCCCGGCGAGACGGTCTTTTACGACGCCCGCGAACCGCCAAGCGACAGCCTCAGCGAGATCGCGAAGGACCTCGAGGACGGGTAGCCACGCGCGATCGGCCTGCCGTGGCTGTCGCCGACCGATGGCGCGGCGAACCGCGAATACGGTCCTTTTTCCACCTCGAGCGCGAATCCGGGGCCATGACTGACCAACGCGCGGAGTTCCTCGCTGGGGAGCGCCCCGAGGACGTGGCGCTGTTTCTGGCCGATTCGTTCGTCTCGGACGACCGCTTGGCGCAGTTCGGCGATCCCGTCGCGGACGGGACGCTGATCGTCGTCGACGGCGAACGGGGCCGTAACGCGTTCCAGGCGGCGACCGGTACCGGCGCGATGGAGTTCGCCAAGTCCGCGATGAGTACCGAAGGGGAGATCGACGATGATCTCGCGGGCGCGCAGTGTCCGGACGCGGCCGACGACGGCGACCACGCGATCCAGTTCGTCTTCGCCTTCGCGGAGGAGCAAAACGAAGAGGTCGGCGGTATCTACGCCGACGGCGACGTGATCCACGCCTACGCCCAGTGTACCTGTGGCACGGCGTTTTCCGACCGCTGGAACGTCTCCGAGGCGTAGCTTCCGCCCACGGGCCCAACCCCGCAGTCAGCGGTAGGCCACAGGCTTTTGCGCCGCACCGGCGTTTTCACCGCCATGAGCGCGACCGGAACGCCGTCCGAGACCCGCCGCGGGTTCGGTCTCTCGAGTCGGGACGCGCGGGTGATCGGCGGCGCGAGCCTCCTGCTGGCGATCAACGTCGCGGTGATGTACGCGCTGGCGACGACGCCGCTGGCGGCGCTCAACGACGCCCTCTTTTCGTTCCCGATCGTCGGCGCGATCGCCTACGGGGCGGCGATTATGGCCGGCCAACTGGTCGCCGAGCGCGGCGTCGCCGGCGGCGATACCGGGGTCGCGGTCCTCGGGATGGTGATCCTCCAACTGGCCTTCGGGGTCTTCGGGGCCGGCGTGCTGCGGTTCGTGCCGCGGGAGTCCCAGCTGACAGTCCTCGCTGTGACGGCCGTCGTCGTCGCAGTGCTGACGGCAGTCATCGCCGCCTACGTCTACGCCCGCTCGAGTGACTTCGATCACTGGGGCTCCTACGCCAACTACGCCTTCATCGGCGGGCTCGTCGCCATCGCCGTCGGGACGTTCTACACGCCGGCGTTGCTCGCCGGCTTCGTCCTGATCTTCCTGGGATTCCTGCTGCGACTCGGCTGGGAGATCTGGAAAGTTCGGGACGAGCGAACCGCGTCGGTCGCGCTCCAGACGATCGGCGTCTACATCGCCGTCGCCGGCGTCTTCGTCCACGTGTTACAGCTCGTGATGCGGTACTTCGCGTCTCGAGGCTAGGAGACGTACTCGAGCGGCTCTTTCACAAACGGCGTGATCGATACGGAACGTGGCTGTGGGACGGAGTTCTGCTATCGTGGCACACGGAGGGGCCACGCCCTCCCCAGCCGATTCGCTCGGTCGCGAGACTCCCTCGCTCATCCCTCGCACAGTGTCGTCTCCCGTCCTCACTATCGTTCGGCCGGTCGACAGTGCGCGCCACCGCATACCGGCCGGTCAGCAGGGAGTGATGTCTCGATGGTTCCGCTCTTGTTAGCAAGAGAAACCGAGATGGGCGCTCTTCGAGCCGATCAGTTCTCGCCGTCGTCGGTCGCCTCGTCGACGACCTCGCGGAACGCGTCGAGGATGACCTGCTTCGTCACCGCGCCGCGGGTCGTCCAGTGGTTCGCGTAGTCGAGCATGTCGTCGTAGATGTCGGGCTTGCAGCCGGCGGCCTTCGGGTGGCCGCCGCCGTTTACCTTCCCCGCGACCTCGTGACAGCGGTCGAACTCGTCGGTGCCCCGGATCGAGGCCGAGCCGGCGGGTTTGACGATCACCGAGGCGTCGGCACCCTGCTCGCGTATGGCTTCCGCGACCTCGTTTTGCGAACAGCGGCCGTAGGTCACGCCGACAGTGTAGCCCCCGATCTCGCGGTACTCGGCGCGTCCGACCGCGCGATCGATCAGCGCCTCCTTCTCGACGCGGCGCTCGGTGATGTAGTCCTCGGCCCACGCGGGCAGGTCGGCGCCGTACTCGCGGACGACCTCGACGTATTCGGCGGGGTCGGTCCAGTAGGCGTAGTCCGCCAGATCGTCGCTGCGGGGGTCCTCCCGTAGCCAGAGGTCGTGGTCCCGCGTGACCGCCGCGAGTTCCTCGTACATCGGGTCGAACTCGTACTCGAGCGAGCGATAGACCACGTCGGCGGAACACTCCTCGTCGGAGTCGCCGATCACGAGGTCGACGCCGGCCTCGCGGACCGCCGCCGCGACGTCATCGCCCCACTGGTGGTGATCGTACCACGAGACCCGGTCGGCCGTCTCGAGGGCCGCGTCGAGTTCCGACTCGACGTACTCGTATTTGTCCGGCGCGAGGTCACAGACATAGAGGTCGATCCCCTCGTCGCCGTACTCGGCGACGCGGGCCAGTGCGTCCTCGACGTCGTGGGGGCTGGCGGGGATCAAGGCGACGCCGTGGGGCGTCGGCTCGGGTTCCTCGAGCGGGGCGTCGGCCTCGCCGGTCGCGACGGCCAGTTCCGTCTCGTCGACGTCGTCGGTCGCGTCGGCGACCGGTTCGGCGCCGTCGTCGCTCGCAGCGCCCTCGTCCGCGTCGTCGGGTTCCGGCACGTTTCGCACGTCGTCGTAGGCCTCCCGGAGCAGGGCCACGCAGGCCAGTCCGTCAGCGTCCGGGTCCGCGACGACCGCGACCTCGGCCCCCTCGAGGGCGGCCTCGGCCTGTTGTTCCTCCACGTCCTCCTCGAGTTCGTCGGGCAGGAAGAAGCCGGTTCCCGGGAGGACGGATTTCCGCGAGAGCGGGAGATCACCGCTCTCGATGAGTTCGTCGTACATGGTTCTTCGTGGGTGATCGCCGGGGAAGTAACCGCCGGTCTCGAGAGCGTCGGAGGCCGGCAGCGCCGGCGCGATCGGACGCGGCGTCAGGCGTCGGCCGTCGACCCGTCGCCGTCGTCGCCGGCTGGCTCGAGCTGACGGACCGTCAACACGGGTACCGGCGAGGTGCGGACGACCCGTTCGGCGACGCTGCCGAGCAGGAGCCGGTTCTCGCCGTGGCGACCGCGGGTCCCGGTCGCGACGGCGTCGGCGTCGACCTCGCGGGCGTACTCGCAGATCTCGGCGGCAGGCCGGCCGTCCCGGATCGCCGTCGTTACCTGCCTGTCGGCCCGGTCTTCGACGGTGGCCAGCGCCGCGTCCGCGGTCGTCTCGAGGGCGGTGCGGAGTTCGTCCCGGAGCTGCTGGGGCGAGGCGTCGACCTCGCTGGCGTCGACCACCGAGAGGGCGTGGACGTCGGCCTCGAAGCGGGCGGCGAGATCGAGCGCGACGTCGACCGCCCGTTTGACGCTGTCGGAGCCGTCGGTCGCGACCACGACGGTATCGAACATAGCGGGAGCTTTCGCTCGCGAGCGCTTAAACCTCCCCGTTCGACGGGGCGAACGGCTGCCGGCGCGCCGCCGCGGTGGGGTGGCTTTTTCATGCCGGCCCACCCACTGCCGCGTATGGACGCCAGCGAGCCGTTTACCGTCGACACCGTCCTCGCGACGGTCGACGGGAGCGAGGAGTCAGCCACCGCCGTCGAGTACGCCGTCGCCGTCGCCGACCGCTACGACGCCAGCGTCCACGCGCTGTTCGTCCTCGGGCGCGGGGTCGTCCGCGGGTTAGACGCCGGCACGGTCGACGAGATCGACGTCGCGGAGACGACCCAGGAGTTCTTCGACGACGTCCGGCGGATCGCCGACGACGCGGACGTCGACCTCGCGACCTCCGTCGACGACGGCTTCTCGCAGACGCGCAAGACCCGCCACCCCGGCAACGTCGTCCTCGACACGGCCGACGCCGTCGACGCCGACTTCATCGTCCTCCCTCGAGAACCGGTTACTGGCACCGAGGCGGAGGTCTTGGAGCAGGCGGCCGAGTACGTCCTCTCCTACGCGAGCCAACCCGTGCTATCGGTGTAGCGACGGCGACCGTTCCATACGGGCGACTGCGAGTCATCGCCGGTGGGACCGCGATCGCCCTGCGGTTCCACCGGCAACTCGTTACAGTAGACCGTGTCAGCCCTCGGGATCGAGCAGGATCGCCATCTCCTGTTCGAAGCTCTCGGTCCCCGTCGATTCGAACCCGACCCGTTCGTAGAGGGCGATCGCCGGGTTGTTCCAGCGCTCGACGGTCAGCCAGACGCGTTCGATTCCGATCTCGGCCGCGTGGCCCAGTAGGTTCTCGAGCAACACGGTGCCGATCCCGGCCTGCTGATAGGCCTGCAGGACGAAGATCGCCAGCTCCCACTCGATATCGGCGTTGTCCTCGATCGCCGACGGATCGTCGGTGTCGGGGACCAACATCGCGTGGCCGACGGCGTCGCCATCGTGGGAGGCGACGACGTTGACGCTGTCCTCGCCGATCGTCTCGAGCCAGTTGCGGATGCGGCTCTCGCCGGTCGGCGGGATCCCCTGTGCCCGATCGGCAGGATCGAACGCGAGGTACATCTCGACGACGTCCTCGAGCGCGCCCTCGGCGAACGAGCCGACGGCGCGGATCTCGATGGGGCGGTCCTCGCGGTCCTCGATCGTCGTCGGCGGCGCGGGAAACGGTCCGGACGGGTCGTCCGGGTACTGACGCGAACCCGACATCGTTATCGCACCAACTTGACCGTCGTGGGGGCGTTCAACAGGACGAACTCGGTGATCGGCCCGAGCTGTATCTTCCCCATCGGACTCAGCGTCCCGCCGCCGATGACCAGCTGATCGTACTCGCCCTGTTCGGCGTAATCGACGAGCGCGCTGCCCGGATCGCCCTCGAGTTTCTCGACGGGCCTGTCCTCGAGGCCAGCCTCGTCGAGGGCTTCGCGGGCCTGCTGGCACATTTCGTCTTGCGATCGCTTCGACTCGGGTTTGTCGACGATGGCGACGGTCAGGTCGTCGCCGACGTCGGTCGTTCGCTCGATGGTCCGTCGCAGCGTCTTCACCGACTCGTCGCTGCCGCCCAGACCCAGCAACACGTTCATACACGTGACTGTGAGCCGATACACGAAAACGGTTGTGCCATTTGCCCCCGAATCGCGTCGAGCCGACCGTTCGCGAGCCAGCCAATCGCAGACGTTGTGCAGGACGACGCTGTTAAGAGCGTGTAGTGAATACGTTGACCGAATGAGTGATGCAGCGCTCGATGTCGTGGAGTTCCTGCTCACGACGAGCGTGTATTCGGACGACCGGACGCTAGACGAGAACGATCTCCCGCCGGCGTTTCGCCGGGTCTACTGGACCGGTGGCGTCGACGAGGACGGGGACGACGGGGGCTCGAGCCGCAAACCCGCGGGGATCGATCGCCCGCTCTCGGTCACGACCACGACCGCCCGCGAGGCGACCGATGTCGACCGGCCGTGGGAAGCCATTTCCGACCTGATGTTCACCGAGCGCGACGAGTTCTCGGGGACGATCACCCTCGCTCAACGGGACATGGCCGAGGAGTGGTTCGCCGAACGCGTCGACGCGGAGCGCCTGCTGGAGAACCCGACGCTGGCGAAACACTTCGAGCGCCACGACGACTACGATTTCGACGTTTCCCACGAGGCAGCCCGGGAGCGCAACCGGCCGATCCAGGCCGATCGGGTCTGGATCGACGGCCTCCTGAACGAGTACTTCGACGAGGAGGAAGACGAGGAAATGTTGGACCTCGTGGAAGTCCGCGCGCCCGAGGAGGTCGACATGTCGCTGGACGACCTCGTGCTGACCGACGACCAACAGAACGAACTCAACAAGATCTCGAAGGCGATCGAACACCGCGACTACCTCGCCGACATCGGCCTGCGCGAGATCGGGAAGCTGCTGTTCGTCGGGCCGCCGGGCACCGGGAAGACCTCGACCGCACAGGCGCTCGCACAGGACATGGACCTGCCGTTCGTCGAGGTCAAACTCTCGATGATCACCTCGCAGTACCTCGGCGAGACGGCGAAAAACGTCGACAAGACCTTCGAGGTCGCCAAGCGACTCTCGCCGTGTATCCTCTTTATCGACGAGTTCGACTTCGTCGCCAAGACCCGCCGCAGCGACGAACACGCCGCCCTGAAGCGAGCGGTCAACACCCTGCTCAAGAGCATCGACAACATCTCGCTCATCGAGGACGACGTCTTGCTCATCGGGGCGACCAACCACCCCGACCAACTGGACGACGCCGCCTGGCGGCGCTTCGACGAGATCATCAACTTCCCCAAACCCGACCAGGGCATGCGGGCGGACATCCTCGGACTCATCACCCGGACGATGGACATCGACGAGTTCGACCCCCAACTCATCGCCGATGTCACTGAGGGACTGACCGGCAGCGACCTCCGGATGGTCCTCCGGGAGGCGGTCCTCGAGGCCCTGACCGAGGACCGGACGACGCTGACCCAGCAGGACCTCCTGAACGCCGTCGAGGAGTTCGAGGAGCGCGACACCCTCAAGAACATGGACATGATGGAGGGCGACCACGACGCCTTAGTCGCTGGCGGGGACCTCGACAAGGCCAGCGACGGCGGTGAGCCGAGCGACGCGAGGCGATCCTCGTCGGACCACGGGTCCGACGGCGGCCACTCGCACGACCACGATCACGACCACTGAGCCCTGCGGCGCCCGTCCGAGGCCGTCCCGATACGTTTTCGCAGCGGGTTCGATTCCGCCCCTCGAGCGTTGGCTTCGGGGACGGCGCGACCTGGGGTTGCGTCGCCAACGGGGGCGATGGAGCGCCCGTCCTGCGGGGAATACCCTTTATGCGACGGCTGTCAAGGGGCACCTATGAGCGATGACGCCCCAGCGGGAGACGCCGCGGCGACGTTCGCGGCCCGGGCACAGGACGACCACGGCGAGGCGATCCGCGACCTCGTCGTCTTCGGCGACGCCGTCCGGGGCGACGACCGCGGCGTCCACGCGTCGGTCGAGGTACTGCTGGTCCTCGAGGAGGCGGACCCGGAACGCGAGCGGCGACTCGAGGCCCTCGCCGAAACCGTGGGGGCCGAACACGGCGTCGTCTTCGAGGTACACGTCCTGCCGGCCGAGCGGGTCGAGGCGAATTCGGACCACCCGTTCATCCGGACGGCGCTCGAGGAAGGCCGATCGTATGTGTAGGCGACGAGTCGGGAGTCGCGACCGCCTCGAGCCGGCCCGCCGACACGCCGCCGGGGGGATAAACTGACGATGCGGGTGACCCTGCTCGGCACCGGCGACACGACCGGGACGCCCACCGTCGGCTGTGACTGTGACACCTGCGTAGCGGCTCGAGAGCGCGGCGTCGAACGCACGCGCTTTTCGGTCCACGTCGAGAACGAGCGCGTCGACGAGTCGCTGCTGATCGACTTCAGCCCCGACTTCCGGTACCAGTTCCTCCGGGACGAGGTGCCCCTGCCCGATGCCGCCGTCATCACCCATATCCACTTCGACCACCTCGATGGGCTTGGCAACGTCTTTCGCGTGCTAGACTCCCTCGAGGTCTACGCGGCCGACGAGACCGACCCCGAGACGGGCAAGAGCGTCGCCGAGACGGTGGACGACGACTACCATTATCTCGATCCCGTCACCGTGGTGCCGACGACGCCGCTCGAGACGGTCCGGATCTGCGGGCTCGACGTAACCCTGGTGCCGGTCGACCACCCGCCGCTGGTCTGTTACGGCCTCTCCGTCGAGGACCCCGTGACGGGCGCGAAGCTGTCGATCACGGGCGACACGAGCCACGACGTCCCCGAGGCGTCTCGGGGAGTCCTCGCCGACGCCGACCTCCTGCTGGCCGACGGCATCGTCCCGGCGAGCCTGGCCGACTACCACCCGCTCGGCGGCCGCCACGAAGGTCCCGACGGCGTCGCTCGAACGTTCGGGACGAAACACATGACTCGCGAGGGCGCGCTCGCGCTGGCCGAGGAACTGAACGCCGACCGGACGCGGCTGGTTCATCTCGCGCATTTCTACCCCGCCGAGGAGGCCTTCGCGGAGCCGCTGGCGGTCGACGGCGAGGTCTACGAACTATAGATCCGGGGGAACGTGTCCGTCCGGCGCTCGAGCGGCGGCCGCCGGGCCGTCAGCCGAACCGATCGAGTCCCGACTGTCGCCGCCGTTTGCCGTCGGGATCGGCCGTCCACGCGGTCCGGCGGTCGCGTTCGGCCTCGAGGTCGGTCGAGAGGTCGGCCGCCGACTCCGGTTCGTGGCCCGGACAGTCCGGCCCGCACTCCGTGTTGGCGTCGACGACCCGGTCCGTCCACTCGCAGTACGGTAGCGTCGCGCCGCTCGCGTCGGCCGGGCGACACGCGCCGCAGTCTGGGAACTCGTAGGTCCGCCACCCCTTGCCGTAGGCCCGTTCGGCGAGTCGGCGGCGAGCCCGTGCTTTCGCATCGGGCGAGACGACCTCGATCTCCGTTCGCCCCGGGTGGGCGGCGAGGGGCTCGATCCCGGGCACGTCGGGCACGAGCGGGGCCGGCTCGCGAATCACCTCGATCTCGAGGCCGTCGCCCGCGGCGGTCTCGTCGCGGTGGACCCGCCAGACGCCGACTTCGTCGGGGATCCGGTTCAGGTGCGCGCGCGTGACGTAGCTCTCGGTCGCGAGGATCGCCTCGTCCAGCAGGGCGAGGCTCACGTCGGTCCGCAGTTGCATCTCGAGGTCGCCCGGCCGGCCCAGATCGGGCTTGTTCTCGATCCCGACGATGCGGTCGTACCAGTCGGGGTAGCGGGCGACCTGCCGGACGTACTCGCGGTTGCTGGTCGCGCTGGCCTCGCGGTCGCGTTCGAAGAAGCCGATCTCTTTGGCCCGCTCGGTGGCGTTGCGGGCGCGCTCGGGGTGGCATTCGAAGGCGTCCTTCCAGTAACGAGCCCGCCCGGTGCCGACCGCCGACTCGATCGCGGCGTCGGGGATCGTCTCACTGGTGAGTTCGACGCGCTCCTCGAACTCGGGGCCGGGCTCGACGCAAAGTACGTCGAGGATCCGGCCGCCGGGATCAGCGACGCTCCCCCCGAGCTGGCGGGCGACGATTCCCTCGCCGCGCTCCTCGAGGTGGGCACACAACTCGAGTTCGAACGCGAACTCGGACACGGTACGTGTGAGGGGCGGACGGGAGATAAGTCGTCGGGATCGCCGGTGTGGAACCACAGCACGGGTGATATTCTCCCGGTTCCGTCGGCCCCGGAATCGACGGGATAGCTCGCAACCTTTATCAGTCGCACAGGGGAATCACTACCCAAGATTACTCATCGTCTTATGGTAGGAAATCGACAACCGGAGGTGAACATCGGGCTCGTCGGTCACGTCGACCACGGCAAGACGACGCTGGTGCAAGCGCTCAGCGGCTCGTGGACGGACCAACACAGCGAAGAGATGAAACGCGGAATCTCGATCAGGCTCGGCTATGCCGACGCCACGTTCCGTCACTGCGAGGGACTGGACGAACCCGAGTGTTACACCGTCGAGGAGGAGTGTCCGGACGGCTCCGAGAGCGAGCCGCTGCGGACCGTCTCGTTCGTCGACGCCCCGGGGCACGAGACCCTGATGGCGACGATGCTGTCCGGCGCGTCCCTGATGGACGGCGCGGTGCTGGTCGTCAGCGCCAACGAACCCGTTCCCCAGCCCCAGACGGAGGAACACCTGATGGCGCTGGACATCATCGGGATCGACAACATCGTCATCGCCCAGAACAAGGTCGACCTCGTCGACGCCGACACCGCCCGCGACAACTACGACCAGATCAAGGAGTTCGTCGAAGGCACCGTCGCCGAGGACGCACCCATCGTCCCCGTCTCCGCGGGTCAGGAGGTCAACCTCGACCTGCTGATCCAGGCGATCGAGGAGGAGATCCCCACCCCCGATCGGGATCCCGACGCCGATCCCCGGATGCACGTCGCCCGCAGTTTCGACATCAACAAACCCGGTACGTCCGCGAAGGACCTCGCCGGCGGCGTCCTCGGGGGCAGCCTCGTCGAAGGCGAACTCGAGGTCGGCGACGAGATCGAGATCCGCCCCGGCCGCGAGGTCGAGGAGGGCGGCCAGACGGAGTACGTCCCCATCGAGACGACGATCCGCTCGCTGCAGGCCGGCGGCGAGACCGTCGACACCGTCACGCCGGGCGGCCTGCTCGGCGTCGGGACCGGGCTCGACCCCTCGCTGACCAAAGGCGACGCGCTGGCCGGCCGGATGGCCGGCCCGCCGGGGACGCTCCCACCGACCTGGAACGAGTTCACGATGGAGGTCGACCTGCTCGAACGGGTCGTCGGCGCGGACCAGGGCGAGACGGTCGACGAGATCAGCACCGGCGAACCGCTGATGATGACCGTCGGCACGGCGACGACCGTCGGCTCGGTCACCAGCGCCCGCGAGGGCGAGTGCGAGGTCCGACTCAAGCGACCCGTCGCCGCCGAACCGGGGACGAAAATCGCGATCAACCGCCGCATCGGCGCGCGCTGGCGGCTGATCGGTCTCGGTACCCTGACGGACTGAGATGGGACAGTCGACGCGGGTCGCCCTCGACACGAGCGCGCTCATGATGCCGGTCGAACTCGACGTGCGGCTGTTCGAGGAACTCGAGCGGCTGTTGGACGACTACGAGGCGACGATCCCACAGGCCGTCCTCGAGGAACTCCGGCGACTTTCCGAGAAGGGCGGGCAGGAGGGAACGGCCGCGACCGTCGGCCACGACTTGGCGACCGAGCGCTGTCTCGCCGTCGACACGGAGGCATCGTACGCCGACGACGCACTGGTCGAACTCGCCCGCGAGGGCAACGTCGACTACGTCGTCACGAACGACCGCCCGCTGCGCGACCGGGTCCTCGAAGCGGGGAGACCGGTAATTGCATTACGCGGGAGAAACAAGTTAGCGATCACTCAACCATAGATGTACAAACGGGTTAGACTGAAGGACACGGTAGAAGTACCGCCGGAAGAACTCGGCGACGTTTCGCCGGATCGAGTCAAACGACTGCTCCAGGACAAACTCGAGGGGCGCATGGACGAGGAGGTGGGCAGCGTCGTCTCCGTCACGGAGGTTCACGATATCGGCGAGGGGACGGTCCTGCCCAACCGCCCCGGAGTGTACTACGAGGCCGAGTTCGACGCGGTGACGTTCGATCCACAGATGCAGGAAGTCGTCGACGGCACCGTCGTCGAAGTCGTCGAGTTCGGTGCCTTCGTCGGCATTGGCCCCGTCGACGGCCTGCTCCACGTCTCGCAGATCAGCGACGAATACCTCGCCTTCGACGGCGAGAACCAGCGGCTCTCATCGAACGAGTCCGACCGCGCGCTCGGCGTCGACGACGCCGTCCGCGCCCGCATCGTCACCAAGAGCATCGACGAACGCAACCCCCGGGACTCGAAGATCGGGCTCACCGCGAAACAGCCCGGCCTCGGCAAACACGCCTGGCTCGAGGACGAACACGAGAAACGCGAAGCCACGGCGGGTGAATAACCATGGCATCCGATCGGCTCGTCTGTCGCGAGTGTCACCGGGTCAACGAACCCGACAACGAGACGTGTGACGCCTGCAACTCCTCCTCGCTGACCGAGGACTGGGCGGGCTACGTCATCATCGCCCACCCCGAGGACAGCGAGATCGCGACGGAGATGCAGATCACCGAACCGGGCGCGTACGCCCTGAAGGTTCGCTGACGCGTGACTCGCGACGACACAGACGACGCGTTCGCCGACGACGACCAGTTGCTGGTCCTGCCCGACGCCTTGCGCCACGAACTCAAAGAGCCGATGGGCCCGATCGAGACCGACGCCGACCGGCTCCTCGAGGGCGTCGACGGCCCCCTGATCGCCGTCGGCGACGTCGTCACCTATCACCTCCTGCAGGCGGGCCGCCGGCCCGACGTGGCCCTCGTCGACGGCCGGACCAAACGCACCGAGGTCGACGCCGAAATCCGCGAGGCGGTCACCGAGGGCGCGAGTATCGAGGTCCGAAACCCCCCCGCCGAACTGGGCGTGCCGGTCGTCCGGGCGCTCCGGCGCGCGCTCTCGACCGACGACCCGACCACGATTCTGGTCGACGGCGAGGAGGACCTCGTCGCGCTGCCGGCGATCGTCGCCGCGCCCGAGGGCGCAAGCGTCGTCTACGGCCAGCCCGACGAGGGGATGGTCCACGTGACCGTCACCGACGACCACCGCGCGGAGATGCGCGAGTTACTCGAGCGCTTCGAGGGCGACACCGAACGGTTCTGGGAGTTGCTCGAGGGCTGAGTTACCCGTCGTTTCGTTTTCCGAGCGCCCGCTCGAAGACCCGCTGGGCCCGCTCGTACGCGTCCGTTCTGTCGACGATCGGGGCCGGATAGTCGGGCGCAAGTGCCGCCCGGCGGTCGGCCGGCAGCGTCGGCCACTCGACGATCGCCTCGGCGGGCACGTCGGTCAGTTCGGGGACGTACTCGCGGACGAACGCCCCGGTGTCGTCGTACTTGGCGGCCTGTGCGACGGGATCGAAGATCCGAACGTCGACCGAGTCGGTCCCCGTCGAGGCGACCCACTGCCAGTTCCCGGGGTTGACCGCGGGATCGTGATCGACCAGCCGCTCCCGGAAGTGGGCCGCGCCGCGTCGCCAGTCGAGCAGGAGGTGTTTCGTCAGGAAGCTCGCGACGACCTGTCGCGGCCGGTTGTGGATGTACCCGTCCCGCTCGAGCTGGCGCATTCCGGCGTCGACGAGTGGATACCCCGTCTCGCCGCGTTGCCAGGCGCGGAAGTCGGCGTCGTCCGTTCGCCACGCGATCTCGTTCGGGAACTGCTTGTAGTTTACCGTCGCCAGATCGGGGGTGTGGGCGAGCAGGTGGTAGTACAGTTCTCGCCACGTGAGTTCGAACGCGTACTTGTCGACGTTGCGCCGCTCGTCGCCGTCGACGGCGTCCCGGACGTCCGTGACGGTTTCCCAGACCTCGCGGATTCCGATCGCACTGGCGGCCAGATACGGCGAGAGCCGCGAGACGGCCTCGAGCGGGCGCTCGACCGCGGCCGCGAGATCGTCCCGGGTGTCGGCGTAGCGCCGCAGTCCGGCGTCGCGGAATGACGCGAGGCGCTCGCGGGCGGCTTCGGTCCCCGCCTCGGGGAGATCGATATCACTGTTCGCGATCGGGATCGGCTCGTCGGCGGTAATCTCGGCGAGCGCGTCCGGAGCGGGTTCGGACGCCGGCGACGGCTTCGGCCGCTCTCGCCAGTCCGCGTGAAACTGGCTGTGGGTCGGATACGACGGCTCGAGCGTTCGCGGGTCGACCAAGACCGTATCTACGTGGGTCTCGAGGGGGACCCCGAGCGCGGCGTCGACGGCGGCCGTCCGGTCCCGCCGAACGGGATCGTAGCACTCCGTCGTGACGACGCGGTCGACACCGTACTCGTCGCAGAGGTCGGCGAGGACGTCGGGAGCCGCTCCCGAGCGTACGAGGAGATCGCTCTCGAGGTCGCGGTACCGCTCCCGGAGCGCCCGGACGGTCCGATCGACGAACGCGCGTTTGCGCGCCCCGAGTCGGTCGGTGACTGCGGGATCGAACACGTAGACGGGGAGGACGGGCCCGTCCGCGGCGTCGACCGCGGCGGCCAGTCCCCGATCGTCGGCCGTCCGTCGATCGCGCCGGTGCCAGTACAGGAGCATGGTGGTGCTAGCGACTCGAGGGTGTAATGTCCTCCGCGTGGTGGCCGAACTTCAGAGCCGGAAACCGTGATTCTCGGTTTATATGATACCCTCGTAGAGTGGGAAACGAGATGGTACGTGATGCACTCGACAGGTGCATCGACGCGATCACGACCCACAACCGGATCGTGATCGTCGTATTGCTACTGTTGACCGCCGGCGCGGTCGCCGGGATCGGGAACCTCGATACGTCCAATCAGGCCGGCAGCGGCGACGTCGGCGAGACGACGGCCGCACAGAAGGCCGACTACATCGCCGAGAACTACGGCGATCCGGGCGACGAATCGAACGTCTCCGCCGCGCCGGTCTACGTCCGCCACGAGGACGGCAACGCCCTCTCGAAGGCGGCGCTGATCGACTCCCTCGAGTACCAGCAAACGGTCCTCGAGAACGATTCGGTGTCGGCGGCGCTGATCGACTCCCTCGAGTACCAGCAAACGGTCCTCGAGAACGATTCGGTGTCGGCGGCGCTCGCCGACGATGGCGGGGTCACCGGTGTCGCAAACGTTGTCGGGGCGCGGGCCGCCGATGACCCCAACGCGACCCGCGCGGAACAGATCGCCGCCCTCGAGTCGACCGACGACGAGTACGCGGCGCTGCTTTCGGAGTCGCTGACGCCCGAGTCGGGCGCGCTCTCCTTGCTGCCACAGCGCTACGACCCCGGAAGTACGACCGCCGAGAGCCACCGGATGGTCTTCCGGTTCGAGACCGACGGGGCGGACGGCTCGTCGGGAGTGCCAAGCGACGCACAGCGGGCCCTCTACGAGGCGGCCGACGATCGCGACGAGCCGAACTACTTCACCCTCGGCGAACACGCGGTCGCCGATCTCAACCAGCGGATGGCGTCGAACACGACGACCCTGATCCTGCCGGTCGCGCTGGCGTTGATCCTCGGGATCCTCGCGTTCACCTACCGCGACCTCGTCGACGTCGTCGTCGGGATGATCGGCGTCGTCGTCTCCATCCTATGGATGTTCGGCATCCTGGGCTGGCTCGGGATCTCGGCCGGGATGACGATGATCATCGGGCCGGTGATGATCGCCGGGCTCAGCATCGACTTCGGGTTCCACGTCTTCATGCGGTACCGGGAACAGCGGGGGAGCGACGAGGGGATCCGCCCGCCGATGACGCGGTCGGTCCGCTCGGTCGCCGTCGCGCTTGCACTGGTCACCGTGACGACCGCGATCGGCTTCCTCTCGAACGTCGTCAACCCCGTGACATCGATCCGCGATATGGCCATCGGGATCACGCTCGGGGTCGTCTCGGCGTTTTTCATCTTCGTGACGCTCGTTCCCGCGTTGAAGATCAGTATCGACGGTCTCCTCGAGCGGGTCGGCGTCGATCGGCACAAGCAACCGCTCGGCTACGGTAGCTATCTGGGCCGCGTCCTCGGCGGCAGCGTCACCCTCGCGAAACGGGCGGCCCCGGTCGTCATCGTCGTCGCGCTCGTTGCGGGGTCTGCCGGCGCGGTGGCCTGGCCCGCACTCGAGCAGGAGAGCTTCCAGCAGCGGACCGAGTCGGTCGCCGACTGGAAGACCGAGCTGCCGGGACCGATGGCCTGGGAGGAGTCCGAGTTCGTCGAGCATCAGCTGTACGTGACCGATCAGTACCGCTCCAGCGACGACAGCGTCGGCCGCTCTGCCGTCCTCATCGAGGGGGACGTGACCGCCGACGGGACCTTGCAACGGGTCGTCGAGGGGGGCGATACCGCCCGCGAAACCGGCGTCGCCTTCGACCAGCAGGGGATCGAGTCGGTCCGCTCGCCGTTGTCGGTCATCGAAGCGACCGCCGCGGCAAACGACTCCTTCGCCGCGACGGTCGAGTCGGCCGACGCGGACGACGACGGGGTCCCGGACCGGGACCTCGAGTCGGTCTACGATCACCTCTTCGAGGTCGCCCCCGCGGAGGCGGGGCAGGTGATCGAACGGACCGATACCGGGGAGTACCGGTCGCTTCGGATGCTCGTCACCGTCGACCGGGGCGACACCTACGACGAGCGCGCCGACGACATGCAGGCGGTGGCCGCGGCGATCGAGGACGGCGACGGGGACCTGACCGCAACCGCGGCCGGCCCGGCGGCCGTCACGCAGGCCGAACTGGGCGAGGTCACCGAGGGCGTCCTCTACGTGTTGCTCCTCGCGCTCGGCGTGATCGGAATCGCACTCGTCGGGATCTACCGGCTGAGCGAGGGCAGCGCGACGCTGGGGGCCGTGACCGTCGTCTCGATCGCGCTGGTCGCCGGCCTCGTCATCGGGAGCATGTACCTGCTCGAGATACCGCTGACCCTGCTGACCGCGCTCCTGATGAGTCTGGTCATCGGGCTGGGGATCGACTACAACATCCATCTCAGCGATCGCTTCGCACAGGAAATCGGACGACACGGCGGCGTCTACGACGCGCTCGAGGCGGCCGTCGTCGGGACCGGTGGCGCCTTGCTCGGGAGCACGCTCACCTCTTCGGCGGCGTTTCTGGCGCTACTCCTGCACCCGCATCCGCAACTCCAGAGCCTCGGCCTGCTGGTCGTCCTCGCGCTCGTTACCTCGTTCCTGGTGAGCGTGTTGGTCCTCCCGAGCATGCTCGCGCTGTGGGCGCGCTACGCCGACGTGACCGGCGTCGCAGCGGGTGCGGAACCGTCGGCGGCCAGCGCCGGCGACGACTGACGGCGACGGACACGTTTTTATCAGACGAACAACAATACGGGCCGTGAACAGGGCACTCCCTGCCGGGTTCGGCATCGGACTGGTCGCCGGCGGCAGTCTCCGCGTCGCGTTCGGGTCGAACTGGTTTCTGGTCCTCGCCGTCGTCACGCTTTATACCGGACTGGGATACTTCACCGTGGAGTATCGCCGACTGTTAACCCGCGAGTATCCTCCGTTCGATCGGTCGGTCGATCGATTCGGCTACGCGATCGGGCTGTTCGGTCTCAGTATCGGTCCCGTCGCCGTCAGCCGACAGCTCACGACGGCCGACGTGAGCCTCCAGCTCTTCGTCGCCTATCTCGGCGTCGTCGGTTTTCTGCTCGCTTCGAGCGCCGCCGCGGTCGGGAGCGAGCGCGACGCCCGGTAACGCCGCGAGCGGCGGGCTACCTGACGACCGTGTGCTCGAGGGTGCCGATCCCCTCGACCTCGAGTTCGACGGTGTCGCCGTCCTCGAGCCACCGGCCCAGCTCGAGGCCACAGCCCTCGCCGACGGTGCCGCTGCCGATGACGTCGCCGGGGTGGAGCGTCTCGGACTGGGAGACGTGTTCGATGATCTCGGCGAAGGAGTGGTACATCTCGTCGACGGTGCCCGTCGACCAGACCTCGCCGTCGATCCGGGCGGTCATCGGGGCCTCGAGGACGTCGATATCCTCGCGCGGGACGAAGTAGGGGCCCAGCCCGTTCGCGAAGTCCTTGCCCTTCGCGGGGCCGAGCCGCCCCTCCATCTCCTCGCCCTGGATGTCGCGGGCGCTGAAGTCGTTGAAGACGGTATAGCCGGCGATGTGGTCCTCGGCGTCGGCAGCCGAGATGTTCCGGCCGCGTTTCCCGATCACAGCCGCGATCTCGAGTTCGTAGTCCATGATCTGTGAGTAGTCGGGCCACTGGATCGTCTCGCCGGGCGCGACGACGCTGTCGGCGTTGCCCTTGTAGTAGACCGGCAACTCGTACCAGACGTCGGCGATCTCGCCGTCCATGCTGTTCTGAACGTGTTCCTCGATGGCCATGCAATCGCGCAGCGAGTTGGGACGTGGTAGCGGTGGTAGCAGCCGGTACTCGCCGGGCTGGTACCGGAGCGTCGCGCCGCCGGGACCGCGCTCGGCGTCGGTCTCGGCCGCGTACTCGAGGGCCTCTCGCGCGTCCGCGATCGCCCGGTCGCCTCGCCCGAGGAAGGCGATCATCTCCGGCGGGACGTGTGCGTGGGCCAACTCCGCGGGTGCCGGTTCGCCCTCGGCCTCGAGGACGGCCCCGTAGGCCGCCGTCAGATCGACGAGCGTCGCGTCGCCGGCCGCGGTGTCGCCGGACTCGTCGACGGCACCGATGCGCTCGATCGGACCGACCGGGGTATCGACTTCGAACGTTGCGAGTTTCATGCGCTCTCACCTCCCGTCTCGTCCCCGATAAGGGCGACCGGTCGCACCCAGCCCGCGCTCGCGTCTTCGATTTTGATGGGGAACGCGACAAGGGGGATGTCGGTCTTGCGCGGCAGTTGATCGAGGTTGGCCATCTTCTCGATCTGGCAGTACTCGACCTCGCGGCCGGCGAAATGGGCCGGCCACAGTTCATCCTCGTCGCCCGACTCGACGTAGCGCTCGCCCATCGCCGCGAACGGTTTGTCGAAGCCGTAGGCGTCCGTCCCAATCACCTTGATCCCTCGCTCGACGAGATACTTGGTCCCCTCGGCGCTCATTCCGGGGAATTCGGTCAGGTACTCCGGCTGGCCCCACAGCTCGTCGGCCCCGGTCTGTATCAGGACGATCTCGCCGGGCGAGAGGTCGTGATCCAGGTCGTCGAGGGCGGCCTCGAGGTCCGCGACCCCGATCTCCTCGCCGGGATCCATCGATCGGAAGTCGAGGACGACCGCGTTCCCACGGCACCACTCGAGCGGGATCTCCTCGATCGTCTTCGCGGGCTCGCCGTCGACCTCCGGGCCGTAGTGCCACGGCGCGTCGAGGTGGGTGCCGGCGTGGGGGATGACCGCGAGGTCCTCCCACGCCAGTCCCATCCCCTCGGGGAAGTCCGCTGGATCGACGTCGTAGCCCTGTTCCTGTAGGGTCTCGGCGAGGCGTTTCGCGCCCGCTTCGTGGCCGAAGGCGTCGATCTCCGGTGGGGTGGGTTCGCTCGCGACGCCGTCCTCGAGGCCGATACTGAGGTCTATCAACTCTGCCTTGTCGCCTGTCAACAGTTCTCTCATGGTAGCCACGACTGTGGGCACCCATTTGAAAGTGACTCAAAAGTGACTCGCCGCGACCGCCGGTGGTCAGAGCCCCCAGACGACCGTGATACCGACGGTCGTGACGATCGCCAGCAGCAACTGGAGGGGGCCGCCGACGCGCAGGAAGTCGGTGAACTCGTAGCCGCCGGGCCCGTAGACCATCAGGTTCGTCTGGTAGCCGACGGGCGTCATGAAGGAAGTCGCGGAGGCGAACAGCACCGCGAGAAGAAACGAGAACGGCGCAGCGCCGAGGCTCGTCGCCGCGTCGACCGCGATCGGGATCATCAACACGACCGTCGCGACGGGCGTGATGACGTTCGCCAGCAGTCCAGTGACGACGGTAAACAGCAACAGCACCGCCACGAGCGGCAGGTAGGTGGCCGCCGATACCAACCCGGTCGCGATGACTGCCGAGCCGCCGGTGGCCTCGAGGGCGATGCCCAGCGGAATGACTCCTGCCAGCAGGAAGACGACGTTCCACGAGACGGCGTCGTAGGCGTCGTCGATCGAGAGACAGCCGCTGACGACCATCAGAAAGACGCCGGCGAAGGCCGCGATCACGATCGAGACCAGCCCCAGCGCGGCCGCCCCGACGACGCCGGCCATGATTCCGACCGCGATCGGCGTCTTCGGCGACAGCGGCGCGACTTCGTCGAGGTCCGCGTCGGCCAGCCGATCGACGACGTCGTCGTCGACGACCAGCAGGTCGTTCGATGCGGCGAAGTGGTCGATCGCGTCGTCGGAGGTCTGGACCAGGAGGAGGTCGCCGGGGGCGAGTCGGACGGCCGCGAGGTCCGTTCGGAGGAGGTCGCCGCCCCGGCGGATCGCCAGCACGGTCGTCCCGAAGAACTCCCGGAGGGCCGTCTCGCCGAGGCGCTCGCCGGCGAACGCCGACGACTCGGGAACGACGGCCTTCACGAGGACGTCCTCGCTCGGGGCCTCCTCGAACGTCTCCTCGGTCACCGACTCCCGGGCCAGCTGGTGTACCCGCTGGGCCTCGACGAACCGGTTGATCGCTTGCAGGCTCCCATGGACCGTGAGCAGGTCTCCCTCGCGGATCCGCTCGTCGGTCGCGGCCGCGACGAACGACTCGCCATCGGCGGGGATCGACGCCGCGTCTGCCTCGAGTCGCGTCCGGCTGTCGCCGGAGCGCTGGCCGGGGGGCGACGCCTCGGGCCCCGCCTCGAGGGTCGCCTCCCGCTCACCGTCGTACTCGAGGACACGGTCCGCCGACGCGGTTTCGCCGTCACTCCCGTCGCCCGCCCGGCGGAGCTGGAGAACGCGGACATCCGCGTCCGCGCGCGCCTCGAGGTCGTCGACCGTCCGACCGACCGGTGCCGAATCGGCCCGCACTCGAACCGTCGCGAGGTGGTCCTCGAGTTCGAACTCCTCGACGAGGTCGGCGTCGACCGGGATCCGCGCGGGCGTCAGCCACCGACCGACGGTCGCGAGGTATGCGAGCCCGACCAGTAGAATCACGACGCCGAGCGCGGAGAACTCGAACATGCCGATCGGCTCGCGGCCGAGCAGTTCGACGGCGAACTCGCTGGCCAGCAGGTTCGTCGACGTCCCGATCAGCGTCAGCGTGCCGCCCAGAATCGCCGCGTACGACAGCGGCAGCAGGAGCTTCGACGGGGAGATCCCGGTCTTCTCCGCGAGGTCGGTGATCATCGGGACGAAGATCGCCACGATCGGCGTGTTGTTGATAAAGCCCGCGAGCGGCCCGGTCGTACAGATCGTCGCCAACAGCGCCCGCTTCTCGCTGCCGTTCGTGATCGTTGCGAGGTAGACGCCGAGACGTTGGACCACGCCCGTTCCCTGAATCGCCGCACTGAGCATGTACATGGCGACGATCGTCACCGTCGCGGTGTTGGCGAACCCGGAGATGGCCGCTCGGGGACCGACGCCGGTCACCGGCTCGAGGGCCGCCAGCGAGACGATGATCCCGATCGCGGTCACGTCGGTGGGGATCGCCTCGGTCACGAACAGGACGAGCGCGACGGCGATGAGGCCGAAGACGACCAGCGCGCCGGTCGAGAGTTCCGCGGGGATCACGGTGCGATCAGCTCGCGTTCGCCCCGGGCCATCGCCTGTCTCTCGGTCGGAGTCGGCGCTCGCGTCGCGTTCATATTGTGTGAGATCGGACAACTCACAAAACTGTATCCGTTTATCGACTGTCAGTCGCCGGTCCCGACCATCGTCGGCGTCGGTCGACGGCCGGGACGTTTCGAACGTGTCCGACAGCAGCGAGCGAATCTCGAGAACCTATTTACCGTCCGGCGTGAACGTCCCGAGCATGTACGATTTCGTCGTCGTCGGCGTCGGCCCGCCGGGGGCGCGCTTCGCTCGCCGGGCCGCCGAGGCGGGCTACGACGTCCTCGCCCTCGAGAAAGGGACGATCGGCGAGCCGCTCGCCTGTTCGGGCCACGTGAGTACGGACATCTGGGAGTTCACCGGCGAGGGGGCCCGCGAGGACCTCTTTCAGAACGAGATCTACGGCGCTCGCTTTCACGTCGGCGGACCCGGCAGCGACGCCTATCCGTTCTACAAGGACGCGGTCGCGTCGAACGTCATCGACCGCGTCGGACTCGACCGCCACCTCGCCGAACTGGCCCGCGAGGCGGGTGCGGACGTCCGCGAGAACCACACCGTCACCGGCGTCACCGAACGTCACGACCGGGTCGAGATCGTCGCCAGCGGCCCCGACGGCCGCCTCGAGGTCGAGGCGAAGATGGTCGCGGGCTGTGACGGGCCGCGCTCGCGGGTGCGGGACGAACTCGGCCTCCCACAGCCCGACGAGTTCCTCCACGGCGTCCTCGCCTTTTCGGAGGAGGACGATCACCAGGACTTCGTCGATGTCCATCTCACGCCGCCGACCTTTTTCGCGTGGCGGATCCCCCGCGGCGAGGCCGGCGTCGAGTACGGGCTGGCGGCCCCGCCGGGCGTGCAGGTCACCAAGCACTTCGAGGAGCTGATCGACGGCTACGAGATCGACGTCTCCCATCGCTGTTCGGGCGCGATCCCGGTCGGGCCGCCCGACCGCGTGACGTCCCGACGGGCCTTCCTCATCGGGGACGCGGCCGCCCAGACCAAGCCCTTCACCGGCGGCGGCATCCTCTATAGCATGACCAGCGCCGATCACGCCGCCCGCGAGATCGATCCCGACCGGCCGACCACGCTCGCGGCCTACGAGCGCGCCTGGCGCGACGACTTAGCGCGCGAACAGCGACTCGGTCACTGGATCCGGCGCGCCTACTCGCTGCCCGAACCCGTCCAGCGGCTGGGACTGGGCGCGCTGTCGGGCGATATCGGTGTCCACATGGACCGGCCGACCTCGCTCGTCTCGCCGACCCACCTGAAAGCGATGCTCTCGCGGCTGCGCGGGTAGGCGCTTCGCGGGCTCCACGCGGGAGGAAAGGCCGCCTCGAGTGCCGGAGCCGACAGACCGAAGGCGTCGGTCACGCAACGGGGGAGCGATGACGGGCCAGCAGTGGCGGGCGACCGCGCTCGCGTTCGTCGCCGGAGCGCTCGAGCGGGCCGGCATCATCGACGGGGAGCGGTTTCGCCCGACGATGGAACTGGCCTGGCCCCGGATCGTCACCGGCTTCGCGATCATGTCCAAGCAGACGGCCGACCTCGCGATGGTCGGGGCCGCCGTCGGGACGGCCGGCACGGCGGGGCTGGCCTTCGCGCTCGGGTACTGGCAGATCGTGACGCTGCTGGGACTGGGGGTCGCGGGCGGGACCGTTACGCTCGTCTCGCAGAACTACGGCGGCGAGGCGACCGACCGCGCGTCGGTGGCCGTCAACCAGAGCGTCGTCTTCGCCACCGCGCTGGCGGTGCCGATCGCGACCCTCTTCGTCGCGGTTCCCGGCCCCCTCATCGCCCTGCTCGGCTCCGGATCGGACGCGCTCGTTCACGGGCGGACCTATCTGGTCTACGTCGCGCCGGCGGTGATCTTCGAAATGCTCAACCTGATCGCCAGCCGCACCTACACCGGCGTCGGCGACACGTTCACCGAGATGGTCGCCCGCGCGGGCGGCGCGGTCCTCAACGTCGTCCTCAGCGGGCTGCTGATCTTCGGCTTCGGCCTCGGTGCCGCGGGTGCGGCCATCGGAACCACCCTCGCCAGCGGGTTCGTGACGGTCGTCCTCGCGTGGGGGATGCTCGGCCGCTCCTACGGCCGACTCGGGATGGAACCTAGCCCCGTCCCGATCACCCGGTCGGGGCCGTGGCTCGAGCCGACGCTGTTGCGCCAACTGATCGAGATTTCCCTGCCGGAGATCGGCCGCCGACTCGCGCAGGGGGCGGTCGTCTTCCCGCTGCTGTGGATCGCCGCCTCCTTCGGCCCGGTGGTCGTGACGGCGCTCGAGGTCGGCCGCCGGGTGCGGGCCCTGATCAACAGCGTCAACTGGGGGCTGTCGCTGGCCGCGAGTTCGCTGGTCGGCCAGCACCTCGGCGCGGGCGAGGAGGCGGAAGCGGGGGCCTACGGCGCGGCGATCATCCGGCTCTCGACGGTGATCTACGCCGTCGCGGGGGCGCTGGTCGTGGTCTTCGCGCGGCCGATCGCGGGGCTGTTCGTGAGCGACCCCGCAGCGGTTACCCAGGCCGCGGTCTTCGTCGCCGTCGGCGCGGTCAGTTCGGTCGGCTACGGGCTCGACGGAGCGGCCGCCGGGGCCTTGCTCGGTGCCGGCGACACCCGTTGGCCGTTCGTCGCGTCGCTGCTCGGTCGGTACGCCTTCGCGCTTCCCGCGGCCGCGCTCGGACTCGTCACGCCCCTCGCCGTCGGCGGGCTCTATCTCGCGCTCTTCCTCGAGACGGCCGTCCCGGGCGGGATCAACTACTGGCTGTTCCACAGCGGGCGCTGGAAGGCAGTGAGCCGGCGGTACCGGCCGTCTTCCGAACCCGGCTGAACGGTCGGCGACGACTCGCCAATCGACCGCCCCGACACCTCCCCGGCCGCGGACTCACGGACGGCTCTCGGCGGCCGCCGTTCGCCGGCCGCGTTCGATCGTCGCTTCCGCGGTGGCGTTTCCGCCCCGTTCCTCGGCGACCACGTACTGGACTTCGACGACCAGCGGCCCGTCGCTGTGGGGTCTGATCGCCTCGTAGAGCCGGTCGGCGAGCCCCGATTCCGGACCGGGTTCGCGCTCGGAGACCGTGACGACGACCCGGTCGACCGACTGGATCGGATAGTCGCCGTCGAGTTCGACCGCGACGTCGTCGCTCTCGAGCCCGTCATAGCGGGGCTGTGCGAGGACGGCGTCGACCTCGTCCTCGGCGGCGGACTCGAGTTCCGTCGTGTGGAAGTCGAGCAGCGTGACGCCGGCCAGCGGCGCGGCGAGCACCAACAGCCCGACCCCGAAGACCGCCGCGTAGGCGTAGGTCGGCGTCCGGGTCGGCGACACGTCGAAGGGGCCCTGCGGGCGGTAGCCGGCGATCCACAGCGTCGCCAGCGCGGCGAGATTGATCGACAGGAGGTTGACGATCACGAGGCCGGCGGCCCCGATCGCCGCGCCGGACATCCCCCAGGCGACCGTGATTCCGACCGCGGCCGACGGGGGGATCAGCGCCGCCGCGATCATCACGCCGACGATGGCCTCCGAAAAACCCCGCGTGAGACTCAGGATGCCGGCGATTCCCGCGCCCAGCGCGACCGCCAGCGAGAACAGGTTCGGCGCGACCCGTTCCTCGAGTTCGGTCGCGGCGACGATGTCGACCCCCGCGGGCTCGAGGCCGGCCAGCCGAGCCAGCGTCGCGAGGCCGACCGAGGCGGCGATGACCATCGCCACGCCGACGAGCTGATAGGAGAAGCCGGCCCGTTGGAGTCGGTCGTCGCCGGTCACGATACCGACGTTTGCGGCCAGCGCGGGTCCCAAAAGCGGCGCGATGACCATCGCACCGATCACGACCGCCGGCGAATCGGCGAGCAGCCCCGACGTGGCGACGACCGCGCTGATCAACAGCATGACGGTGTAGATCGCGAAGGGCGGCGTGAGTTCGTCGGCCTTCGTTCGCAGCACCTGCCGCGAGGTGCGCGAGCCCGTCTGGCCGCCGCGGCTGTACCGTTCGCGCAGCGTCGCGAATTCCTCGGAGACGACCGTTTCGGCGTTGATGACGACGACGCTTGCCTCGTCGCCGATCCCGGTCCGCTCGAGCCGATCGAGCAGCGGTTCGACGGCCTGAGTCGGGACCGGAAACCGGACGACCGCCGCCTCCCCGCGACCGCTGGTCTCGTCGCTGACGACGTAGTCGAATCCCTCGTCCTCGAGGACGTCGAGAACGGCCCGCCGCTTCCCCTCGGGGACCGTGATCTCGAGATAGCGCATACGGGGGCCACACCGGAGTCGCGGATAGTCCTCCGGTCGGCAGTGGACGGGTCTCCGTCAGTCGCCGGTGTCGTCGAGTCAGTCCGCGTCGTCGGTCCCGACGATTCCGCAGGCGATCGCTTCGGGCTCGAGCAGGTCCGTACCGTCGACGGCGTCGGGATGGACCACGAGGATCGTGTCGTCGGGCATCTCGCTCTCGACCCGTACGCCACAGCCCAGGGCCGACTCGAGGTCGCCGACGTCGTCGATCCCGGACTCGCGGTCGACGCACAGGTCGGTGTTGGCCCGCGAGCAGACGACCACGAGCGCCCCCGGCTCGAGGTGTTCGCTCTCGGCGGCTTCGAGCAGGGTCTCGAGCGCGTCGGCGCGGACGGCCTCGAGCGAGCGGATCGTCACGCGATCGGTGCCGGAGCCGGGCGCTCGCTGGGACTGAGTGCGGACGCGGGCGGCCAGTTCCGCGAAGTCGGTCTCGGCGTCGAGATCGGCGGTCATGGGCGGTCGTCGGCGGCGGCCGGCCTTGAGAACTCGGCCGGCCAGTTCCGGCTCTCGAGAGCCGCCGCGAGGGGATTCGTCCGCGACGGAAACGGCGGTATCAGCCAGCGCGACAGTCAGGTTCGTCGCGACAGCGGTTTTTACGCACTGGCGGTGTACGACGCCCGATGTCGACGATAGCCGACCTTCGGCTGCCGGCCGCGGAGACGGCGCTTGCCACCGCCTTCGAGCGCGCGCCGGCGGCCACGTTCGAACTCGAGTCCTCGGTATCGAAGACCCGGCCCTCACTGTGGGTGGCCGACGTGGACCGGGAGACGGCCGACGCCGCCTTCGACGCGGACCCGTCGGTCGAGGCCGCCGAACTGCTCGTCGAAACCGACGCCCGGCTGCTGTACGACGTGACCTTCGCCGACGACGCGGGGACGACCCGCCTCTGGGAGGATCTGCTAGTGGATGGCGGCTCCCTGCTCGAGGCCCGGGCCAGCGACGGCTGGTGGCAGGTGACGGTCCGCTACCGGGACCGCGAGACGCTCTGTGCCGCCTACGAGCGGCTGCTCGACCGCGGGATCAACGTCGAACTCCGGCGCGTGACCGACGTGACCGATACCGGCGGCCACGCGACGCGACTCACGCCCGAACAACAGGAGGCCTTGGAAGCCGCACTCGAGTACGGCTACTTCGAGATCCCGCGCGGGGTCTCGATGGAGGAGCTGGCCGACGAGCTGGGGATCTCGCATCAGGCGCTCTCCGAGCGGTTCCGCCGGGCCTACGAGACGCTGGTCGACGCCGAACTCCAGCCGGCCGGCGAGGGGTCGCGGTTCGATTGACCGCCGACCCCGCCGCCCTCAGGTACGAACGCGGCACAATCGTTATTTGACTGGCTTGCGTTCGGCTCCACATGGCTGATCTGCTTTCCGACGACGAGATCGAAGCGGAACTCCCCGACGGCTGGGACCGCGAGGGGGACGAGATCGTTCGGATCTACGAGTTCGACGACTACCTCCGCGGGGTCAACTTCGCCCAGATGGTCGGCGAGATCGCCGAGGCCCAGTTCCACCACCCCGAAATCATCATCCGCTACGCCGAACTCGAGATCCGATTGACCTCCCACGAGGAAGGCGGCATCACCGAGGACGACATCGAGATGGCGGAACTGATCGAGGCCGAACGCGGGGACTGAACCGACCGTGGATGCCCGCTACGTCTTCCGCGTTCGAGTCCACATAGAGCCCGCTCGGGCGGTCGTCTCGCTCGAGCCCGACAGCGCCGAGACGACGGTGACGCTCTACCGGGACGCGCCGGAACCGGGCACGGAGGGGTGGCTCTTCTTCCGAAACACGCTCTGGCGCGGCGCGGTCGGCGACGACGACTACGCCCGCCGGCTCGCCGCGGAGTGGCTGGGTGTTCCCGAACGGACCGTCGACGCCGTCAATTTCCGCGAACTCCAGACCGACGAGGCGTACCTCGACGCGCTAACGGAAGCGATCGCGGCCGATCTCGAGGCGTTCAAGGCCGACGACGTCGACGACGCGCTCTCGAAGTATCTGGGCTCGAGCATCCGCGTGACCGATGGCGACTGACGGTCGGTGGTGACGATCGTGTCACGGGAACGGGGTCTCGGGAGCCGCAGATAATGGGTGTTGGTAACAACCTTCGCCTACCTTTATATACTCGCTTGTGGCCGCTGTTGGTGATGATCGCGAGCGAACACCGATCGGCGGTTCGGGAGAGACGCGGCTCACGAGGGGCGCGACGTGTCGTGCGTTCCGTCCGCGGCGGCTGGACAGGCCCCGGACGAACGCTCGGGCCGGCGGACGTTTTCGCCGTCGAAGGACGCATCGGCGCAGCAGCCGTCGGACCGACCGGAGGTGACGATGTCCGACCGTGAGCCAGCCGTGTCACTGATCGCCGACCCCGATACGGGCGGGGCGATCGGGGTCGACTGTTACGTCCGCTCGAGCGTCCCGGCCGCCGTCTCCGAACGGATCGCTGCGGTCACCGAGCGGCTTCGGACGCTTCGCGACCGGGGCTACGTCGACGAGTTGCGAATCGACCAGTGGCCGTCCCAGCACGCGACGGGACCGATGCGGACCCGCGACGAACTCGTCGCCGAGTTCGAACGCTGGGCGGACCGACACGACTACTGCCTCGAGCCGGGGTTTCGCCGCCGAACGGTCCCGCGATCGCCGTTCGGCGTCGACGTCGACTCGCACGAACGGGTCCGCGTCCCGCTGGTGGCGCTGGCGCTCTACGAGGACGCGGGCGACGGCGAGACGCTGCGGGCCGTCCTCCCGTGTACGGAACTCTCCTACACCGGCGACGAGCGGACCTACACCGTCGACGAGTGGCTCACCGCCGTCGAAACGCGGGCGTTCGACGAACCGGCGTGCGCGTCCCGGATCGACGGACCGGCGGCGCTTCAGGGATAGCCGGCGACCGGGCCGACAGCCGATCGTCACGCTCGCGCCTTCCGTGCCCGCCGACTCGGGACTACGTCACGTCGTCGTGGGTCAACAGCGGTCGCGTTCGCTCGCCAGCGGGCGGTTCGTAGGTGACGACCTCGAGCAGGTTCCCGTCGGGATCGAGGAAGTAGAACCCCTCGAACTCGCCCCAGTCGTAGGGCCCTTGGTTCGGGAACTGGCCCTCGAGCCGGTCCAGCAACGCGTCGTAGTCCGTGCGGTCGGTCTCGAACGCCAGGTGGGCCTTGTCGAGGGGGTGATCGAGGCCCGTCCGGTCCCAGTTCTCGGCGCGGCCGGTTTCGGCCAGCGTGACGACCGTCTCGCCGGCCCGGAACATCGCGTGATCGCCCTGAAAGTCGTCGGGCGGTCTGACTACCTCCAGACCGAGCGTCTCCCGGTAGAACTCGTAGCAGGGCTCGAGCGCGTCGACGTCGACGTTGACGTGATCGACGGCGTCCATGCTAGGACTCCGGTTCGACCCGCGATCGCGACGGGGTTCGTCGCCACTCCGGTTCCTCTCGGGGCGGCGCGAGGACCCCGATGCCGACGGCCGCCTCGTCGCTTCGGTTCTCCGCGCCGTGGCGCTCGTGGGGGTGGAACATGTACGCGTCGCCGGTCCGGAGCGGGTACTCCTCGCCCTCGACGACGGCGACGAGTTCCCCCTCGAGGACGAACCCGATCTGTTCGTTCGCGTGCGTGTGCGAGGGCAGCGTCGCCCCGGGCTCGATCCGCCAGTAGACCATGCTCGCCCGCTCGCCCGCCGGGAGGTCGGCCAGCGAC
This sequence comes from Natrinema thermotolerans, assembly GCF_031165565.1. Taxonomy (NCBI): domain Archaea; kingdom Methanobacteriati; phylum Methanobacteriota; class Halobacteria; order Halobacteriales; family Natrialbaceae; genus Natrinema; species Natrinema thermotolerans. The sequence goes on from NZ_CP101873.1 coordinate 2,511,203, forward strand.
ACTCCGTCGGCGACCTCCTCGAACGCCGCGTCGGTCGTCGATACTCGTTCCATGGGAACACGGCTCACTCCCCACGCCGACACTGATAAACGTATCATGAAAACCCTTTAAGCACCTCTTCGGTGTGGGGTGTCCCATGTTAGCACAGCAATCGGTTCGGCTGTTCCACCTCCCGTTCTCGTTCATGCTACCCCAGAAGGTAGCGGCCGAGGAGGGGTACTTCCGCGAGGAAGGGCTCGCCGTCGAACTGGTCGAACGGGACCGGCGCGACGTCTCCGTCAAGTACATCCCCGCCGAGGAAACGCTGACCGGGGCGTACGACGTGGATCTCTACCCCATCTGTAAGTGGGAGAGCATCCGCCGGACGTGGGAGATGGACGACGGCCGAATCGTCGCCAACGGAACGTTCGCGAACCTTCCCTACACCGTCGTGACCCGTCCCGACTCCGATATCGAGTCCCCGGCCGACCTCGCGAACGTCCCGGTCGGCGTCAACCTGCGAACGGGGCAAGAGTACACCGCACGGAAGGCCCTCGAGGACCACCTCGAGCCCGACGAGATCGACCTCGTCGGCTGCGGAATGCCGACCGACCGGCTACAGGCGCTTTACGAGGGACGGGTCGACGCCGTGACGCTCATCGACCCGCACACCACCCTCGCCGACCACCTCGGCTTCCAGCGGCTGCTCGAGTACGACAACCACATGGGAATCGTCGGCGACGAGAGCATCGATCGGGACGTCCTCGAGGCGTTCCTTCGGGCCTACGGCCGCGCGGTCGAGGACGTCAACGCACGCCCAGAGGCCTACCGCGAGACCTACCTCGAGATGCTCGCGGCCGACGCCGCGGTCGCGCCCGCACTGTTCGACGACGTGGACATGGACGCGGTTCGCGAGGATCTCACCGTCCCACGCTACGAAGTACCCGACCCGGTCGATCCCGACGAACTCGACGGCCACCTCGAGTGGATGCGAGCGCGCGGCCTGATCGACGACGAGGCGGCGATCGACGACATCGTCGCGTCGCTGTGAGTTCCAGCCATGACCGACATCGACATCAGTACCCAACAGGCGGCGATCGACGAGTATCAGGGCGACCCCGGCGACCGACCCGTTCTGCGGGCCCGATTCGAACACAACGGGAGCCCGCGGTACATGCTCTATACGATCACGCGGTTCGGCATCGATCACGACCACGGCTTCCACCTCGACCTGCAACTGGTCTCGGACGAACTGGACGAGGGCCGCGAGACCGTCGAGGCGAAACTCCAGGAGGGCGACGCCGACCTGATCGACATCGACTACGTCTCGACGGCGCGGGAGCGCGCCGCGGGCGCGCCGATCGTCGCCTTCTACCCCTACGGCCAGACGGTCGGCGGCCTCGTCGTCCCCGAGGATTCCCCGATCGACGGGCTCGAGACCCTCTCGGGCCACCGGATCGGCGTCGTCAGACGCCTCGACAAGAACTGGATCCTCGTGCGGGCGGCCTGCCGCGAGTTCCACGGCTTCGATCCCGACGAGACGGCCACCCCGGTCGAGGCCGGCTCGAAAGTCGAACTCACTCGGCTGCTCGAGGACGGCGAGGTCGACGGCGTCCTCCAGTTCTGGCAGATAATTCCCGAAATCGTCGAAACCGGGCCGTATCGCGAGGTCCTCCCGATGTCGCGGGTGGTCGACCGGCTCGCGGACGCCGATGCCGGCGGTGAGGATCGACCGATTCCCGTCTCGACGTTCCTGACGAGCGAGGACTACCTCGCGGCTCACCCCGATGCAGTTCGTGGGTTCCAAGGCGCGTATCGCGACGCGGTCGACCGGTTGCAACGCGACGACGACCTCTGGGACGAGATCGGCGAGCGGCTCATGTACGAGGACGATCCCGCCGTCGTCCGTGCCGTACGGGACCGGTGGCGCGAGATGGTCGTCCGCGACTGGGACGAGGGCACCGTCGACGGGATGGAACGGCTGTTCGACCGACTGAAAGGAGTCGCCGGCGCGGACGCCCTCGGCGTCGCGGAACTCCCCGACGGGCTGTTCCGGCTCGACCTCGAGGTGAAGACATGAGCGGACCCGCTCCGCTCGCCTTCCAACTCAACTGGGAGCCCAACGGCTTCCAAGCACCGTATTTCCTCGCCCGTGAGGCGGGCCACTACGAGGCCGAGGGCCTCGCGGTCGAGTTCGTCGAGGGCCACGGCTCGCCGTACGCGGCCGAACGCGCGGCCCAGGGCGGCGCCGATATCGCGCTGGCCGGGGCCAGCGCCGTGCTGGCGAAACGGAGCGAGGGGTTCGAGCCGCGGGCGATCGCCGCGGTGACCCAGAAGACGCCCGCGGCCGTCTACACCTTGCGCGACGTCTTCGGCGAGCCACTCTCCGAGCCCGAACAGCTGGCCGGGCGGACCGTCGCGCCCTCCGCGACGAAGACCCGGATCCTCACCGCCCAACTGCTCGAGGACGCGGGGATCCGCGACGAGGTCGACCTGCTCGCGGTCGATCCCCACACCCACCACCGCGTCCAGCACAAGGTCATCGACGGGACCGTCGACGCGGCGGTCGGCGTCGTCACGAACGGAATCGAGATCGGGCGCGAACACGACCGAACGCCGGACGAACTGCCGATCGGCGAGTTCCTCGACATCTACGGGATGACGCTGGTCACGAGCCCCGAGTTCGCGGCCGACCACCCCGGGCGGCTCCGATCGTTCCTCCGGGCGACCGCCCGCGGCTGGGCCGACGCGACCCGCGACCCCGAGCGGGCGATCGACGTCCTCGTCGACCGGAACGCCACCCTCGAGCGCAATCGAGCGATCGAGCGGTTGAAATTCGAGACTGCCGCCAACCGGCTGCAGTTCACGCCGTACGTCCGCGACCACGGCTGGGGGGCACAGGACCCCGACCGCTGGGATCGCCTCGGCGAGACGCTGTCCGAGACGGCGCTGCTCGAGGGCGAGATCGACCCCGACGCCGCCTGGACCGACGAGTTCCGACCGACCGACGAGCAGCTGGTGGCAGAGTACGCCGCCCGGATCCGGCCGACGGCCGACTGAGACGGTTTGTCGTACCGATTTCCCGGTGGGACCGCAGGGCGGTCGCGGTCCTCCCGGCGATGACGGACAGGAGACCGTCCGAGACCGGGCCGGACCCGCGTTCGGGCGACAGGCATTTACTCCGGTAGCCGCTACATTTGTGTCCGAATGACCCTCGACCACGACTACGACTTCTGGTTGCTCGATCTCGACGGGACCCTCGTCGACGTCGAGTGGTCCTACACGCGGGGGGTCTTCGACCGGGTCGGCGACCGGCTCGGTCGCGAGTTTTCCGATCGGCAGGCAGAGATCATCTGGAACGGCCTGACCGGCTCCCGGGACCGCCAACTCGAGGCGTGGGGGGTCGATCCCGACGCGTTCTGGACGGCCTTCCACGCGGAGGAGGATCCGATCGAGCGGGCCGAACGGACCTACCTCCACGAGGACGCCGCCGTCGTCGCCGATCTCGAGGTTCCGGTCGGGCTGGTCACGCACTGCCAGGAGTTTCTCACCGAACCCGTCCTGGATCACCTCGATATCCACGACTGGTTCGACGCGCGACTGTGCTGTACCGAGGAGACGGGCTGGAAGCCGGATCCGGGGCCCGTCGAGCGGGTGATGAACGACCTCGGCGTCGGCCACAACGGCCATCGCGGCGTCCTCGCGGGCGATGGGGCCTGTGACGTGGGTGCGGCCTGGAACGCCGGCCTCGACGCCATCCACGTCGAGCGCGTCGGCCACGAGCAACGGGGCCGCTGCGTTCTCGGGGACCACCGGGTCACGTCCTTCGACGAACTGTACTGACCGGCCTCGTCGTTCGGCCGCTTCGAGAGCGATGGGCGACCCACCGTCTCACCGAAAGGGCTTCAGGAGTGCAGTCGGATTCGGAGTTACGATGAAGTACTGTCTCGACTGCGACTGGCACGCGACCGCCGACGACGACCCCGACCAGCGCGACCGCTCTCGGGCGGCGATCGACCACTACGTCGAAACGGGCCACACGATCGACTCGAGCGAGTCGCTCGTCCGGCCGACGACGCCCGACGGACTCGGGACGGTTCTGGCTCGCGAACTGGCTCCCTCGAGCGACTGACGTATCGAACGGCGCGGCCGTCGCTACCCGTAGTACTCCTCGAGATAGTCGACGATCTCGTCGCTCTCGTAGCGCTGTTCTTGTCGGTCGGTGTCGACGAGGAAGGGGATGGCGTCCGTGCCACCGAGGTCCGTCATGGCCTCGTGGGCCCATTCGTTGCAAACCTCGCCGTCGCTTCCGGGCCGACGGGGGTTGTGAATCACGTACGAGACGCCGAGTTCCGTCAACGTCTCCCGAACCGTCGCGCTATGCGGGCAGTCCTCCGCCTGATAGAGTTCGAGCATTCGTCGGTCCGACCACACGGATCGCCATCAACGTTGGCCGGGCAGCCGCCGGCGTCGACCGGTCACCTGACCGTCGTATTCACGCCATCTTACCATTATTTCGACAGGAAAGCTTATGCCGGGACCCTCGCGTTATCGAGCCATGGCACGCGACACTCCGGTACAGAACAGTACAGCCGCGGACGCCACCCAGACACTTCCGAACCTCGTCACGATCGTCGGACGGGGCGTTCCATCGAACTTCGAGATCTCGGTCGACGGCGACCTCGAGATGCTGGCCGACGACCCTGTGGCCGAGGGGACCGTCGTCTCCGGCGGCGTCGCCGAGGGCGCGATCGACGTCGGCGTCCAGCGGTTCCGGTTTTCGGGACAGATGGCGAACGTCCGACTCGTGGACTGGAACGGCAACGAGGCGGCCGACTCCGCGAGCGTCCCGACGGTCCACGTCGAGTACGGCTCGGCCGAGCGATAGGCAGTCACGGCGCTCACGGAGACGGGTAGGGGTTTTCCGGGTCACGACGCTCCCAGCGACGGCCCCGTGGCTCTCGGCGGTTGGAAAGCTCCTCGAGAACGGCACTAATCAGTCGTCGTCGGTCGCGCCGATGCTCGCCTCGCCGCTCCCGGCGGTGGGAGCGATCGAGGGGGGAGCGATCGGGCCGTCGTTCTCGCCGAACTCCGGATCGAACAACTGCAAGGCGGTGTGGATCGTACTCCAGTCGTCCTCGGCCGCGGCCTCTCGCAGGCTCTTGGTCGGCGCGGCGAGCAGTTGGTTGATCAGCGAGTCGGCCATCGACTCGAGGACCTCGCGGTGTTGCTCCGACGGCTCCTCGAGATGCGAGAGGGCGGTCTCGACCTCCCGTTCTTTGATCCGCTCGGCGGCCTCGTACATCGCCGCGATGGCCTCGTCGGCGCGGGCGCGCTTGTACTGTTCGGTCAGGAGATCGAACTCCCGATCGACGATCGCCTCGACCTCGCGGGCGGCGTCGGCGCGCTTGTCGCGCGTCTCCGCGGTGATCGACTCGAGGTCGTCCAGATCGAAGACTCGAACGGACGACAGGTCGTCGGCCGCCGGGGCGACGTCTCTGGGCTGGCCCAGATCGACGACGACCTGCTCGCTTGGGCCCTCGAGGTGGCGGGGTTCGAGGACCGGCACCTCGCTACCTGTCGCCGTGACGACGACGTCGGCGCGCGAGGCGACGGAATCGAGCGCCTCGAGCGGCGCGGCCCGGGCGTCGGTTTCGGCCTCGAGATCGGCGACCAGATGGTCGGCGTGGGCGATGGTCCGGTTGGCGATGACGACTTCCGCGACGTCGGCGGCCGCGAGACTCCGCGCGGCGAGTTGCCCCATCTCGCCGGCCCCGACGACCAGCGCGGTCGCGTCCTCGAGCGGGATCTCCTCGGCGGCCCGGCGGGTCGCGGCCGAGCCAAGCGAGACGACGCCCTCGTTGATCGCGGTCTCGGTGCGGGCGCGTTCGCCGACGTGGATCGCCTTCGTGACGCCGGCCTCGAGCATCGAGCCGATGCCGCCGGCGTCGCGCGAATCCTCGTAGGCGGTCCGGACCTGCCCGATGATCTGGTCCTCGCCGAGGATCACCGACTCGAGGCCGGCGGCGACACGCATGAGATGGCGTAAGCTCTCGTCGTGGTCGGTCACGACGACCGCCTCGTCCGCGACGCCGGCGAAGAACTCCTCGAGGGCGGCTCGACCGACGGCGTGGTCCGGCCCGACGACGTAGGCTTCGACCCGGTTGCACGTCGAGAGGACGTACGCCTCCTCGATGTCGGGAACGGCCAGCAGCTCCTCGACGGCGCTTGACTGGCCGTCGGGACTGGCAGCGGCGAGCTGGTCGACGCTACCGCTTCCGTGTGTCACTCGCGCCGCAGTGACGACTCCGGTCGACATCACGTTCGATCACCCCCTGAGCGTTCCTCGCCGAACACGTCCTCGATCACTTGGGCACAGTTGGAAGTACCCGTACGTAAAGCTGTCCAAAGGTCCGGGGAATTGACGACGTCGGTGACGATCGCCCGGCGGCGCTCCGCCGGCACGTCGCGGGCCTTGAGTTCCGCCCGCAACTCGCCACAGACCCGCGCCATCTCGCCGGCCCCCGAAAGCGTCTCCTCGAGTTCTTCACGAAGGTACTTGCTCAGCGCGGGCGCGGTGCCGCCGGTCGCGACGGCGACGGTCACCGGATCCTCGCGGACGGTCGCGGGGACGACGACGCTGCCGACGTCGCGTTCCCCCGAGCGATCGGCACGGTTGACCAACGCCCCCCGCTCGCGGGCCGCGTCGGCGACGGCCTCGTTGACCGCCGCGTCGTCGGTCGCGGCGACGACCAGAGCGGGCTCGGTCCGCTCGAGCCACGCCGGGACGTCCGCGGGGTCGGGCGCGGCTCGGACCCGTTCGGCCCCGCCGAACTCGCGATCGGCGAAGGCCGGGCTGACGACGATCACCCGCGCCTCGCGGGCGAACCGCCGGGCCTTCCGGGCCCCGACGGGACCGCCGCCGAAGATCAGCACCGTCTCGTTCGTGAAATCGTGCAAAAGCGGTATCATTGTCGAAGATCTGTGTCGGACGGGCGGCGTTACTGCGCTCTCGTGTTCGCGTCCGCTCGTTCCGCCATTCGTATGCCGGTCTTCTTCAAGATCTGCGTCGAGTGCAAGGTATCCCAGTCGTTGGCCGTTACGTCCCAGTACTCCTCCATCCGTTCCCGAACGTGTTCGACTCGCTGCTGGCTTTCGGCCTCGCTACGGCCGTGGGTCATCGCGAAGAAGTTGTACGGCCAGACGCCCTCGTGACGCGGACGCCGGTAACAGTGTGTCACGAACGGAAGTGCGGCGATTTCGGGGCCGACCTCGGGAACGATTTCATCGGGGACGTTCCAGACCGTCATGCCGTTTTCCGTGTACCCCAGGGCGTAGTGATTCGGCACGACGCCGATCCGGCGGATCTTGCCCTCGCGTTCGAACCGCTTGATCGTCTCGAGGACCCACTCGCGGTCCTGCCCGATCGCGTCGGCGACATCGGCGTAGGGCGTCGCCGTCAGGGGCATGCCGTCCTGGACCTCGATCACGAGGTCGCGTTCGGCCGGGGCAAGCGTCGCCGCGTCGGTCGGCTCGATCGTGGGCCCCAGATCCGAGCGGTCGATGCCGGCCGCCTCGACGTCCCCGTCGCCGTCCAGCGGGCCGTCGACGTAGAACTTGGCCTCGACGCGGAACTCCCGCTGTTTCGGCAGATTGTACGTCTCCTGTCCCGTTTCGGCCTCGATCTCGTCGAGGACCGCCGCGACGCGGTCCTCGTCCGCGACGCTCACGACGAACCAGACGTTGAGGTGGGGGTGTTCGCGCTCGTAGTTGTGGGCCACCTCGCGGTGATCGTTGACCGTCTCGACGATCTCGTCGAACCGGTCTTCGGGGGCGTGCATGGCGACCAGCGTCGCCGCGCCGCCGATCTCCTGGGCGTTGACGAGCGGCCCGAACCGCGAGAGAACGCCCCGGTCGTCGAGGTCGCGGATCGTCTCGAGCAGCTCGGTGGCCGTAATGTCGACCCCGTGGTCGCGCATGGCGGCTGCCGCCGGTTCGAACGGTCGTTCCACGACGGGGAACCCGCCCTGATAGGCGTTGACGACCGCCCGCTCGCGCTCCGTGAGATCGACGTCCGTGGTCATACGAACCCCTCGGGACTGACGGTGTATAAGCGGATTGGAACCTCGGATCCGGCCGTCCACACGGCCGGCTGTCTGCTGCCGACGGTTCACGCCAGTAGTGCGGTACCGGTCGGTATGAAGCAGGTCGTCGACTCGAAATAGCCCGTCTGATCCGCTTCGCGGGCACGACGGACGGCATCGTCCTGCCCCCCGAACACGTCGGCCGACCGACAGCGGTTCGGGCACCGGCTGTCGGTCACACGCGACGGTCTTACTCGCCTTCGACGCCGGTCACGTCGAACCCCAACTCGCGGATTCCCTCGAGGATGGCTTCGTGGTCGGCCGTGGCCCGGTAGTAGATGACGATGTCGAAGCTGCCCTCTCGCAGCAGTTGCTGACACTCCCAGACGAACTCCTCGTCCTCCAGCGTCAGGCCCTGGTGTTGGTTCGAGGAGAAGTCGGGGTCGTCGTTGCCCGAGTGGACGAAACAGTCCGTCGGGTCGTAGCCCGACTGTTCGGCGATGATATCGCCGACGTCGATCGTCGCCTGCATCATCTTGACGTCCTCTTGACCGTCGTAGTCGGTGTGGACGATCGCCCCGTTGAGGTCGATCTCGCCGGGCTCGAGCAGTGCCTTGGTCCGCTGGTAGAGGTCCTCGTCGATCGGCTGTTGGTTCGCGTCTGCCATTGTCAGAACCGTGAGGGGCCGGGCCCAAAGCCGTCACGGTTCGGACGGGCCGATCGACCCGTCGTTCGGCGGGATTTTACCCGTCTCGATACACGGTATCAAATCGGTTTCGCGCTCGGAGAAGGACACGCAAGACACATACGCGTCGGTGACCTTCCTTCGAGTAATGAAGCGGTGGCTCCGAAAACGCGTCGACGCGGCGTACGAGCGGTTGCTCGCCCGCGAAGTGTCGGGTGCGCCGACCCACGTCGCCGTCATTCAAGACGGCAACCGACGATACGCCCGCAAGCGGGGCAGCGATGCCCACGAAGGCCACCGTGCGGGGGCCAAGACGACCGAACACGTCCTCGAATGGTGTCAGGACATCGGCGTCGAGGAGTTGACGCTGTACACGTTCTCGACGGAGAACTTCGACCGTCCCGACGAGCAAAACGAGGCGCTGTTCGACCTGCTGTGTGAGAAACTCCACGAGTTCGCGGACGCCGACCGCGTCCACGACAACGAGGTCTGCATTCGCGTGATCGGCGAGACGGACATGCTCCCCGAGCGGGTCCAACACGCCGTCGAATACGCCGAACGCCGCACGCACGACTACGACCGGTTCACGCTCAACATCGCGCTTGCGTACGGCGGTCGCTCGCGACTGCTCGAGGCCACCCGCGGAGTCGCCGCGGACGTGGAGGCGGGCGACCTCGACCCCGAGGAGATTGACATCGAGGACATCGAACGCCGGCTATACGACCGGCCGATCCGGGACGTCGACCTGATAATTCGACCCGCCGGCGAAGAGCGTACCTCGAACTTCCTGCCCTGGCACGCCAACGGCAACGAGGCGGCCGTCTTCTTCTGTACACCCTACTGGCCGGAGTTCTCCAAGGCCGACTTCCTCCGGGGGATCCGAACCTACGAACACCGGGCGGAATCGTGGCGGCGGACCCGCGCCCGGCGCGCGCTGGCCCTGCTCGGTGCCGTCAGCGAGACCGAACTCGCCGAGGCCCGAGCGATCGTCGATCGGTTCCGCGACTCGCTGCCCTCCGCCGAACGGCCCGACGCCGACGATCTCGAGGCCGGTGACTCGGGTAGTCAGGCCGCGGACTGACCGCATCGGTTCTCGTCCCCACCGGTAACGACTACTTCAGCCACCAGAAGACATTTCACTGTCATTATGGCAGTAGTAGTCGTGATGCCGACTCCGAACACCGCCCCTCCAGTCGACGTCGAACGGTTCGTTCGGCTGACGAACGTCCCGCTCGACGAGGCGTACACGCTCCTCGCGAACCCGCGGACGCGTCTCGCCTTGCACGCGCTATCGGCGGCCGAACCACCGGTTTCGGTCACCGAATTGGCCGCCGTCGTCGCCGACCGGGACGGCGCCGACGAGCGGACCGTTGAAGCGTCGCTCGTCCACGTCGTCCTCCCGAAACTCGCGGGTGCGGACGTTCTCGAGTACGACGGTGAAACCGGTCGAATCCGTCTCGAGCGCCCGGTCGTCGCGGCCGCGGATCCGTTCACGGACCCATCGCTGCCCGACCGATCGGGGCCGAACGCGTCCCCGTGACCCGCGATCAGCGGCCGAACCGCCGCGACCGGTTACAGTACTCTCGGACCGCCCGGAGGAAGTCCCGCTTGCGGAAGTTCCGCCAGTTCACGTCGGTGAAGTACAGTTCCGAGTAGACCGACTGCCAGATCATGAAATCCGAGAGCCGTTCGGCTCCGGTCTTGATCACCAGATCCGGCTCCGACGGGAATATCAGGTGGTCCTCGACGCTGTCGTCGTCGATCTCGTCGGGCGCTAACTCGCCCGCTTCGACCCGTTCGGCCAGCGTCCGGACCGCGCTGGTGAACTCGTGTTTCCCGCCGAGCCCGATCCCGATTCGGATCGGCGCGTCGGCCCGGGCCCGATCGCCCGGGCCTCGAACCGCGACCGGCCGCGGCGCATCGATCGTCTCGAGTTCCCGTTGCAGGGCCGGCACCGCGGCCTCGTCGAGGACGCTCACGTAGACCGTAATCCGCGATGCGTACTCCGTGGCCCACTCGAAGAAATCGGTCAGCGTCTCGTAGGCTCCCCGTTCTAGGAGATCGCGTTCGGTGATCACGAGCGCGACGTGATCGGGCGGGTCGCCGTCGTGACGCCGGATCCGAAAGGCGAGGTACCGTTCGTACAGTCCCACACCGGCGATTTTCTCGGCGGCTGCTATACCGGTTACGGGTTCGGACCGGTCGTTCGACGGCCGGCCGATTCGTCCGGAGTGGGGCCGCTGAGTGCGGTAATACCCGCCTCGAGCGGTTCACGAAGCTTGAAGTAACCGCCACAGAAAGGGATCGATATCGTGACAGCACCCGTTCGGCGAGCCGGCGTGTTCGCGGCGCTCTGTACGCTCTCGCTCGCCGTGCCGCTCTTCGGTCCGCAGGTAGGTGCCGCCGTCGCGGGCGTCGTCCTGCTCGGGGCCTACCTCGTCCCCGAGGGGTCGCTGTTCGACCTGCTCGCCTACCCGGGCGACTACGAGGACGCGCGGCTGTACGGCCTGATCACGTTCGTCCTCGCGGGGGTCGCCCTCGGGCTCATCGCGACCGCGGCGTCGATGCCGGTCGCCGTCTTCGTCGGGACGATCCTGCTGGTCGGCTACGGTAATCTCGGCGAGCAACTCGTCAGGCTCCGGACGGACAACGACGTCGTTCGCGTCGCCGGTTTCTGTCTCGCGGGGAGCCTGGCCGCCGTCGCCGGACTGGCGGGGACGCGGGCTCTCGCCGGCGATCCCGTCGCCGCGGCGCTGCCGGTCGTCGTCTTTCTGGCCGCGAGCGGTGCCGTTCTCGGCGCGTTGCTCCGGGACATGCTGTTGCGGTCCGACGACCCGATCGTCGTCCTCTCGGTCGGCCTCCTGCTGTGGCTGCTCGCCGAACTCGGCCCCTCAATCGGCCGCCTCGAGATCGTCGTCGCGCTCGCGGTCACGGTCGCGCTCGGCTACGCCTCCTACGCCCTCGAGACGGCCTCGATCGCCGGGATGCTCACCGGCGTCTTGCTCGTCTTGCTGACGATCGTTCTCGGGGGGTACGGCTGGGTCGCCGTCCTCGTTTCCTTTTTCGCCATCGGCGGCCTCTCGACGAAGTTCCGGTACGACCGCAAGACCGAACTCGGCGTCGCCGAGGACAACAACGGGGCCCGCGGCAGCGGCAACGTCCTGGGCAACGCCGCGGTCGCGCTCGTCGCCGTCCTCGGCTACGCGGCCAGCGACGCCGGATTGCTCCCCCACGAACCCGAACTCTTTCTCTTCGCCTTCGCCGGCTCGATCGCGACCGCAATGAGCGACACCCTCTCGAGCGAGATCGGTAGCGTCTTCGATCGCCCCCGGCTTATCACGACGCTCGAGCCGGTCGAACCAGGCACCGACGGCGGCGTCACGTGGCAGGGCGAACTCGCCGGTCTCACGGGCGCGACCGTCGTCGCCGCCATCACCGCCGGCGTCTTCCCCGAGATCGACCTCGTCGGCGGGGCGATCGTCGTCGCGGCCGGCGTCGTCGGGATGACCGTCGACAGCCTCCTCGGGGCGACCCTTGAGGGGCCGCTGCTGGGTAATCAGAGCGTGAACTTCCTCGCGACGCTGTCCGGCGCGCTCGCCAGCGCCGCGCTGGTGATGGTCGTTCCCCTCCTCGGCTGACGTTGGCGTGGACGAAAACCGGCACACGAGTCAGTCGTCCGCAGTCGAGAACGACGGCTCCTCGAGTGACTGTTCGGACTGTTCCTCGAGACCGAATCGATCGTCGGCCCGCGCTTGCCCTCTGGCGGCGGTCGTCGTTGCCCACAGAGTCACGAGAATCCAGACGCCGAGCAGCGCGAGCGCGGCGGTCGCGGGTGTGCCATTACCGGCCGCTCGGCACTCGCCGCCTATCAACGGTTCGGACCGCTCCCGGCCGGTGAGGACGCCGTCGGAGCCACTGCCAGCACTGTCCACCCGGCCCACGACTCTCCTGCGATCAGTACGAAACCCGGTTCAGTGGCTCTTATTCGTCTCCGGCGGTCGCTCGGCGATCTCGTCGATCGCGTGGATCCGGACGGCCGTCGGCCGTTTGGTGAACTGCCCGAGCGAGCGGGCGACGATCCGGTCGACGCCGCGGTCGGCCGCCAGATCGAGCAGCCGCTGTCCCAAGGCGTCGTCGAGGACGACCGTCGTCGGCACCGGCTCGAGGTCCTCGAGGGCGTCGTACGCGTCGCCGGTGTGGACCTCGTCGATCGTCTCCCCGTCGCCGTCGAGGAACCGAACGCGGTCGGTCTCCGCACGGACGACGGCGGCTGCGTGGCCGTAGACGGTTTCCGGTGAGCGATCGTCGTCCGATTCGGCCTCATCAGCGGCCGTCCGGTCACCGCCGGATGCCGGGGACGACTCCGCACCGGTTCGGTTCGGTCCGGACTTGTCCGCCGATCGGGTCGTGGCCGTCCGTTCGGTCTTCGCTTTCGCCGGCTGCGTCGGGTCGGCATCGGCGGCGGTCGCCCCGTCGCCGGCCCCGGTCTCGGTCGTGGCCGTCGTCTCTCGACGGTCGGTCGCGTTGGGTCCGGCGTCCGTCGGCGGCGGGGACGGCGTCGCACTGCCGTCGGTCGCGGCGACCGCCTCCCGGGGTTCGTTCAGTTCGGCGACGGTGTCGTAGGGGACCTTGTTCCGGAGGGCGGCGAACAGTTCGTGATGGTCCAGGTCCTCGACGGAGCCCTCGGCCGGGGCGAAGGCCACGTAGTCGATGTCGCCGACCTGTGCGAGTTCCTCGAGGATCAGATCGCCGCCGCGGTCGCCGTCGAGGAAGGCCGTGACGGTACGGTGGCGGGTGAGTTCGGCGACCGCGTCGGGGACGTTCGTCCCCTCGACGGCGATGGCGTTTTTGATGCCGTATTTCAACAGCGTGAGGACGTCTGCTCGTCCTTCGACGACGATGATGGCATCGCTGTCCGTCACCCGGGGACCCGCGGGCAGCCCCTCGTACTCGGTGATGTCCTCGACGCGGACCTGCTGGCGGACCTCCGCGAGGATCTCGTCGGAGGACATGATCGTGTCGTCGAAGCCGGTCCGGAGCAGTTCCTTCGCCCGGTCGACGACTTCCTTTCGCTTTGCCGCCCGGACGTCCTCGATCTCGCGGATCTCGAGGGCGGCCCGACAGGGCCCGACCCGCGAGATCGTCTCGAAGGCGGCCGCGAGGGTGGCGGTTTCGACCTTGTCGAGGCTCGTCGCGATGGTTACTTGGCCGTGTGACTGGCCGCCGGTACTCGTGATTTCGACGTCGATACGGCCGACTTTGCCGGACTGACGGAGGTCGCGAAGGTCGAGGTCGTCGCCGAGCAGGCCCTCCGTCTGGCCGAAGATGGCACCGACGACGTCGCTGCGTTCGACGACCCCGTCGGCCGTCACGTCCGCGTGAATGAGGTATTTCGAGGTGTCTTCCATGGGAGATCTGTCCCCGTGAGGGGCGGTGACGCGGGAAACGCGTACAGAGACCGATTTATATACGATTTCGTTCGTGAAAGGCAAATAGCTGTTGACCCGTGCCAGCCTTGCATCCCGGCTCCCGGTCGGACACTCCGTGACTCGTCTCGTGTGATCCCGCGAGGGCGCGGTCGTCGCTGGCTGCACTAACCGTTCGTGGTCGATCGCTCGGCCGCGAGATAGCGCCGGAGTTGCTCGAGGTGCGCTACGTGATCCAGGAGCGCGACCTCATCTCGCTCCTGACTGTAGCGGACGTGGTCCGCGTCCGCCAACTTCGGGACCTGCGTGTGAGAGAGCGAGACGGAGACCCGCTTGACTGCCTCGGCCGAAATCTCCGGCAGCGGGCGGTCGTACTCCCTCAGTACGCCGGTCGGTACCAGTACCAGTAGGCCGCGACCGCGAGCAGCACGGTCAACCCGCCGAGGAAAAACAGCAGTCCCGGCGGAACGGTTCCGAAGACTGCATCCGCCACTTCCGCGCCGCCGTCGGCAACGTTGCCGACCGTCTCGTTGTCCGTGGCGTTCTCGAGGAGGTCGCCGTCGGCACCGTCTGCACCCACATCACCGTCGGCACCGTCCGCACCCGCATCGCCGGCGGTTCCGTTGTCGTTTTCGCCAACGTCTGTCGTCCCCATATCGTTCCCGTCCTCGGTCGATTTAGGGCTCGAGCCGTCGTCGGCCCCACCGTCCGCCCCGACGGGCTGTGCCCCGCTATCGTCCGTCGGCTGCCCGTCCGTGGGTCCGAGCCACCGCGTCGCCGCGTACTGGACCAGCAGGCTTCCGCCGGCCAGCACGCCGACGCCGCCAAGCAGCCGCGAGAGCGCCTCCTTGAGCCGCGTCGCGCGGGACTCGTCGCTGGTCACGATCAGTGGCCCGTCGGTCGTCGCGTAGACGCTCATCTCGTTGCCCCGCGAGGAATACCACGTATCGACGATTTCGACCAGCCCCGCGCCCTCGAGTTTCTCGAGGTGGTAGCGGACGTTCTGGATCGAGGAATCGACCGCCTCGGCGATATCGCTCGGCGTCGCCGGCTCGCCGTCTAGATGCGCGTAGATCCGCCGTGCCGTCGTCGACGAGAGCGCGGCGAAGACCGCGTCGGCGTCCTCTCCCTCGAGATCGACGACGCGGGGCGTGCCTTCCTCGGCGTTCGTTTCGGAGCGAAAGGGAAACAGACGAGCCATACAGGTGTCGGTTCCTATTCGATGACAAACACATATACTCTTTTTCCTCGGTGAAAGACCGATTTCACCTACCGGAAACCGCAGGACATGGTGGGGATGCCCTATCGATGAATATATTTCTTCGATATCGGTATTCGAAGGGCAAGAACTACCCATGTCGGGACGAACGATCCGACATGCGCCGGACTGAACTGTTGCCGTGGCTCGCAGCCGCGGTCGTCCTCGCCGGACTGACCGTGCCGTGGTTCCTGTGGGGCTCCTCGACCGTCGTCGCCGGACTGCCGGTCTGGCTCTGGTGGCACGTCGGCTGGATGTGTCTCGCGTCGGTCGCCTTCTGGCTGTTCGCCCAGCGGGCCTGGGGACTCGGCATCGAAACGGCCGCTGACGGCTCGCGCGACGGGACTGACGTCAGAGGTGACCGCCGATGAACGCCGTCGCCATCCAGCTGTCGATCATCATCGGCTACCTGCTGTTGGCCCTCGCCGTCGGGTTGGTCGCCTACCGGCTGACCGACCGCACCGCCGAGGACTTCTATCTGGCGAGCCGAACCCTCGGAACCGTCGTCCTGCTCTTTACGACGTTTGCGACGTTGCTGTCGGCGTTTACCTTCTTCGCCGGCCCGAACGTCGCCTACGCGCAGGGCCCCGAGTGGATCCTCGTCATGGGGCTGATGGACGGGATCATCTTCGCCGTCCTCTGGTACGTGATCGGCTACAAGCAGTGGCTGCTCGGCCGGCAACACGGCTACGTCACGCTCGGCGAGATGCTCGGCGACCGCTTCGGCTCGCGGTGGCTTCGCGGGCTCGTCGCCGCCGTGAGCCTCGTGTGGCTCTTCCCGTACGTCATGCTCCAGCAGGTCGGGGCCGGCACCGCCCTCGAGGCACTCACGAACGGCGCGGTCTCCTACGCCGCGGGGGCCGGGCTGATCACCGCGTTCATGATCCTCTACGTCGTCGCCGCCGGGATGCGCGGGATCGCCTGGACCGACACGTTACAGGGCGTGTTCATGCTCGTGACCACGTGGGTCGCGCTGCTGTGGGTGCTGTCGGCCGTCGGCGGCCCCGGCGCCGCGACCGAGGCGCTGGCGTCGAACCCGGACACCGCCGGCTTCCTCTCGCTTGGCAGCGACTACTACACCGTCAAGTGGATCCTCTCGACGGCGATCACGATCGGCTTCGGCGTCGCGATGTTCCCGCAGGTCAACCAGCGCTTCTTCGCCGCGGGCTCGAAAACCGTACTCAAGCGTACCTTTGCCCTCTGGCCGATCCTGTGTGTCCTCCTGTTCGTTCCGTCGTTCATGCTCGGCGCGTGGGCCGCCGGCCTCGAGGTCGCGGTCCCCGAGGGCGCGAACGTCCTGCCACTGGTCCTCGCGGAGTACACGCCGACTTGGTTCGCCGCGCTGGTCATCGCCGGCGCGATGGCCGCGATGATGTCCTCTTCGGACTCGATGTTGCTGTCTGGTTCGTCGTACTTCACGCGGGACCTCTACCGACCCTTCGTCGAACGGGACCTCTCCGACCGCCGGGAAGACCTGATCGCCCGCGGCGGTGTCGTCCTCTTCGCGACCGCGGCGTTTCTCGGCAGCCTGTTCCGTCCGGCCGGACTGTTCGAACTCGGCGAGGCCGCGTTCAGCGGCTTCGCACAGCTCGCGCTGCCGGTCCTGCTCGCGCTCTACTGGCGGTCGATCACGCGGGCCGGTATCACCGCCGGCATCCTCGCCAGTCAGGGCTTTTACCTCTCGAGTCTCTTCCTCGCCGTCGTCCCCGGCTCCTACGCCGGCTGGACGGCCGGCATCGTCGGAATGGGGCTGAGCCTCGTCGTCACCGTCGCCGTCTCACTGGTCACGTCGCCGGCAGCCGAGGAGCGTCGCACGATCTACTTCGATCGACTCGGCGCGGACTGACCGCCGAACCGCCACGCTGAACCGCCCCGCCGTCGTATCCGTCGGCGATGGCTATCGATCTGCCGCCCGCAGTGGCCGACGACTGGCACCACGTCGGCGGCCGGACCGACGACCGGAGTCTCTCGCTGGCCACGATCACCGCCGAGACGGCCGTCTTCCGCCACCGGCCGACCGCCGACGCCCTCGAGCGGCTCCGCGCCGACGGCTCGGTCCCGGCCCGGTCGCTGTTCACCGTCGACCTCGCGATCAGCCCCTCCCTCTCGGCGATCGGGCTCGACCCCGGCGACGCCCTCGAGCTGGCCGCCCCGAAGGCCCGTGACGGCGTCGTCGAGACGCTCGCCGACGACGGGATCGAGGTCGGCGCGGAACGCGCAAACGAGTACATCGACCGGCCCGACGGCGCGATCGGCCACCTGACGGTCCTCGAGGCCGCGTACCCGATCGATGCGACCGCGGCGACCGACGGCGGGACGCCCGATGACGACTCCGTGACCATCGACGCCGAGGTCCACGCCGCGGTCTGGCCCGACGGCGAGTCCTACACGCTGGCCGGCGGCCTCCTTCCGCTCGAGGCCCCCGAGTCGGACCTGCTGGCGGCCGCCCTCGACGTCGATCCGGCCCGTGATCGCGAGGCGATCGTGGACCTCTTCCGGGGGCTCGACCTCGAGGCCTCCGACGGCGACTGACCGTCGCTCTGTCGTAATAATTAGGTGATCGGGGCGTGATCACTCAACCATGGCACACTACGGCGGTCGGAACTATTCGAAACTGACGAAGACCGGCTTTTTTGTCGGCCTCGCGCTCTTCGTCGTCGGAACGGGGACCGAACTGGTCGGTCACGCCCTCTTCGGCTCGCTCCCGCAGTGGGAGAACACGCTGCTGTTCGCGATGGCACTCGTCGGCTTCGCGATCGGATTCGCGTCGCCGTTCGTGTTCGGGATCGTCATGCCGCTGACCGAGTGACGCGGCCGAGATTCGAGGGGTTTTGTATCGGCCCCGTCTAATCCCCAGCCATGCAAACCCACATCGTCCCGGTCGGCTTCGACTACGACCGGCTGATCGCGCCGCTGGTCCGCGATCAGATCGACGTCGACAGCGTCATTCTGCTCGAGGGCGCGGTCGGGAGCGAGGCCAACGTCGAGTACTCCCGCCACCTCTCTCAGAAACTCGAGACCGATTTCAAGAACCTGCTGGGGGCCGACACCGATCGGTTCGTCCTCGAGGACGTCTACGACTACGACGACGCCTTCGAGCAGGCCTACGAACTCATTACTGCGGAACTGGACGCCGGCAACGAGGTCTGGGTCAACGTCGCCGCGATGCCCCGGACGGTGAGTTTCGCCTTCGCCAACGCTGCCCACTCGCTGATGGTCGAGCGCCAGGAGGACCGCGAGGGGATCCACACCTACTACACCGCCCCCGAGAAGTACCTCGAGACGGAACTCGCCGAGGAGTTGCGAGAGCAGATCGCCCTGCTCGAGGACCTCCGGAACGACGACGACCCCGAAGACGACCGGATCGCGACCCGCCTCGAGAGCGCGCGGGACCTGTTGGCCGAGTTCGACGAGCGCGGGACGACGATCGGCGCGAAAGAGATCGACGGCAAGCACATCGTCGAGTTACCGGTCGCTTCCTTCTCGAACGTCAAGCCCTTCGAGGAACTCATCCTCTACAAGCTCGGCGAGGACGGCGAGTTCGACTCCGTCTCGGAACTTGCGGAGTCACTGGCCCGCGAACTCAACGAGGAGTACACCGATAGCTTCCGCTCGAAGGTCATCTACAACGTCGACCGGCTGGGGCCGGGCGGCAAGGGCTACATCGAGCGCGAGGAACACGGGAAGTCCTACCGGACGCGGCTGTCGCGGATCGGCGAACTGTGGGTGCGGGCCCACTCGGATGACGATGCAGACGAATGAGATCCTCGGCGGTTGATTTTCTTCGACAGACCATAATATAGACAAAAGTTATTTCAGAATAGAAATTGATTTCATATCTGTATGCGAGAGGCTTTCGGAGGTATCTCCGGTCTCGGAGATCCATGGGTGATCGTTCCTATTTCGCTTGTTATCGCGTCTCTCGGCCTGTATCTGCATCTACATACCGAGCGAAGAGACAGTAGTCGAATTCTGTCTGCTGTGGCGTTCTCACTCCTCGGATATTACACCTATCTTTCGAATCAGCTTCTACTCACAGTATTACTCTCAATAACAGCAATTTCGACGCTGTTCTCTTTGGCGCATGTGCGATACCTCAATCGATAATACTCGACTAGTATAGTGGTTGGGTGAACGAGTAGAAGACCGGTAATTCTCCGAGTAGCGATCGACAGTGGACGACGAAACACCTAACACCGTTCCCGGGGCAAGTGAGACGTATGATCGAGTCCGTCGCGGCGACCGACCCGTTCGACGGCCCGTGCGGCACCGTTTTCGTAGGGGCCCCGTAGCCCCGCATTCCCACCCCGTTTCGACGGATGTATTGTCGCCGACCAGCATTCACAGCACAACGACCGCTCTATGGACGACAATCGACTGCACGTTCGAACTTCGACGGATCGACGACGCCCGCGACGGGCGGTGAGAGCATGAGCATGGACGCGCCCGAACAGGCCGACGAGCCGAGCCTCGAGGGCGGCTACGACCCCGAGGCGGTCGAGTCGCGCTGGCAGGAGCGCTGGGTCGATTCGGACGTCTACGCCTACGACGGCGACGAGAAGCGCGATCCCAACACCGTCTACGCGATCGACACCCCGCCGCCGACGGTCTCGGGGAGCCTGCACATGGGCCATCTCTACGGCTCGACCCTGCAGGACTTCGCCGCGCGATTCCAGCGGATGGCCGACGGCGACGTCCTCTTTCCCTTCGGCTACGACGACAACGGGATCGCGAGCGAGCGCCTGACCGAGAAGGAACTGGACATTCGCCATCAGGACTACGAGCGCCGGGAGTTCCAGGAACTCTGCCGCGAGGTCTGTACGGAGTACGAGGCCGAGTTCACGGAGAAGATGCAGAACCTCGGGACCTCGATCGATTGGAACAACACCTACAAGACGATCGAACCGCGCGTCCAGCGGATCTCCCAGCTGTCCTTCCTCGATCTCTACGAGAAGGGCCGCGAGTACCGGAAGAAAGCGCCCGCGATCTGGTGTCCCGAGTGCGAGACGGCCATCTCGCAGGTCGAGATGGAAGACGACGAACGGGGCTCGCACTTCAACGACATCGCGTTCGAACTCGCGAGCGACGGGACGGACCGCGACGAGTTCATTATCTCGACGACGCGCCCCGAGCTGATCCCCGCTTGCGTCTCCGTCTTCGTCCACCCCGACGACGAGGAGAACCAGGACCTCGTCGGTGAGACCGCTCGCATCCCGATCTTCGGCCACGAGGTGCCGATCATCGAGGACGAACGCGTCGACATGGAGAAAGGCAGCGGCGTCGTGATGTGCTGTACCTTCGGCGACCAGAACGACATTGAGTGGTACCAAGCCCACGACCTGCCGCTGCGGGTGGCCATCGACGAGTCCGCGACGATGACCGACCTCGCCGGCGACTACGAGGGCATGTCCACCGAGGAGGCCCGCGAGGCCATCGTCGAGGACCTCGAGGCCGAGGGTTCCCTGCGCGACCGCTGGGAGATCACCCACGCCGTGCAGGTTCACGAACGCTGTGATACCGCCGTCGAGTACCGCGTCTCCAAGCAGTGGTACGTCGAAATTCTGGATCACAAGGAGGAGTACCTCGAGGCCGGCCGGGAGATGGACTGGTACCCCGAAAAGATGTTCTCTCGTTACCAGCACTGGATCGAGGGCCTCGAGTGGGACTGGCTCATCTCGCGCCAGCGCGACTCGGGGATTCCGTTCCCGGTCTGGTACTGCGCCGACTGCGATCACGAGGTCATGGCCGCAAAGGAGGACCTTCCGGTCGATCCGCTGAGCGACGACCCACCCGTCGATCACTGTCCGGAGTGTGGCCACGACGAGTTCGTCGCCGAGGAGGACGTCTTCGACACGTGGGCGACCTCCTCGCTGACGCCGCTGATCAACGCCGGCTGGGACTGGGACGCCGACAGCGAGGCGTTCACGATGGACAACCCCGAACTCTACCCCTTCGATCTCCGTCCGCAGGGCCACGACATCATCTCCTTCTGGCTGTTCCACACCATCGTCAAGTGCTACGAACACACCGGCGAGGTGCCCTTCGACGCGACGATGATCAACGGCCACGTCTTAGACGAGAACCGCGAGAAGATGTCGAAATCGAGAGGGAACATCGTCGCCCCTGACGAGGTCCTGGCGGAGTATCCCGTCGACGCAGTCCGGTTCTGGGCCGCAAGCGCCGCCGTCGGCGACGACTTCCCGTACCAGGAGAAGGACCTGACCGCGGGCGAGAAACTCCTCCGGAAGCTCTGGAACGCCTCGAAGCTCGTCGACACCCTCGCACCGCGCGAGCCCGACGAACCCGCCGACCTCGAGGCGATCGACCGCTGGCTGCTGGCGGAACTCGACGACGCCGTCGCGGATCTGACCGCCCACTTCGAGGACTACGAGTTCGCGAAGGCCCGCGACCGCCTGCGAACGTTCTTCTGGAGTACCTTCTGTGACGACTACCTCGAGATCGCCAAGACCCGCGAGGACAACCCGTCGACGCAGTACGCGCTGCGGACGGCCCACCGGACCTTCCTCGAACTCTGGGCCCCGTTCCTGCCCCACGCGACCGAGGAGATCTGGCAGGCCGTCTACGCGGACGGCGAGGCGGCCCTCGAGGACAGCAGCATCCACGTCCGCGACTGGCCCGCACCGCAGGGATACGAGGCCGATCTCGAGGCCGGCGAGACCGCCATGGAGGTCATCTCCGCGCTGCGCCGGTACAAAAGCGAGAACCAGCTGCCGCTGAACGCCGACCTCGAGTTGGTGTCGGTCTACGGCCCGGTCGACGGCTTCGAGGACGCGATCCGGAACGTGATGCACGTGCGGGAGCTGACTCTGCTCGAGGACGAGCCCCAAATCTCGACCGAGGTCGCCGAAATCGACCTCGATTACTCGACGCTCGGGCCGAAGTTCGGCTCGAAGGTCGGCGAGATCGACGCCGGGATCGAGAGCGGCGAGTACGAGATCGTGAGCGCGGAGCAACGCTCCGCGGACGAGTCGAGCGGCGATGAGCCGCGAGACCACGATGACGACGGTGTGTTGCGCGTCGCCGGCGAGGAACTCGAGGACGACCTGTTCGAAGTCGAACTCGAGCGGACCTACTCCGGCGAGGGCGAGATGATCGAGACCGAATCGGCGGTCGTCATCCTCGAGGGCTGAAACGGCCGCCGAAAGCGGGTCCGTCGGAGCCCCGTTGGAACGTCGAGAAATCAGTACTGCAGTTCGCTAACTGCCGCCGTTCGTCGCGGCTGACTGCTCCATCGCGGACGGTGCTGGCCGTTTTCGCCATCCGTCGCGGTCGGCGACCGGAACGGTCCTCTGGCGCTCGCACCGAGGGTCGTGCGGCGTGACACCCACCCGACTGGGCAGTGTTCGGACGATTCTGTGAGGTATTCGCGATAGTGAGGAGCTGTTGTCTCCGTTCGGTGACCCGGAGCGATCCGGATCGCTTCGAGAAGGGACGAGTCCGAACCGAGTACACCGTGTTTGGTCTGAACGTGTCGTCTGTGGAGGGAGTGACCCAAGATTTATATATTAACCAAATATTCAATACAAGTATGCCGGACGAATTCGACGGGAAGACGGTGATCGTAACGGGAGCGGGATCGGGTATCGGACGGGCGTCGGCAGAACAGTTCGCATCTCGAGGGGCACGGGTCGTCGTCGCCGACGTCGACGAGGACGGCGGAACCGAGACCGTCGACGGAATCGAAGCGGACGGTGGTGAAGCGACCTTCGTGGCAGTCGACGTCACCGACGAAAACGACGTCGAACGGATGGTCGAAACCGCGTGTGAAACCTACGGCGGCCTCGACGTGGCCCACAACAACGCGGGTATCGAGGGGGAAAACGCGCCATTGACCGAACAGACGGCGGAGAACTGGCACCGCGTTCTCGACATCAATCTGACGGGCGTCTGGTTGTCGATGAAATACGAACTCCCGAAACTCGTCGAGGGGGACGGCGGTGCGATCGTCAACACGTCTTCGATCGCCGGCCTCGCAGCTGATGGGACCGCACCCTATACGGCGAGCAAACACGGCGTCGTCGGGCTCACCAAATCTGCGGCCGTCAACTACGCCGATCGGGGTGTTCGCGTCAATGCGGTCTGTCCGGGCGTCGTCAGGACCCCGATGGTGGAACGATCGCTCGAGGAACACCCCGATGCGGTCGAACGGATCACCGGCGAACAGCCCCTCGACAGGATGGCAGAACCGGTGGAAATCGCCAGTACGGTCGCGTGGCTCGCCTCGGCGGACGCGTCGTTCGTGAACGGTCACGCCCTTCCGGTCGAAGGCGGAAAACTCGCCTGAGTGGGGAGCCCCGATCCGACGAATCCAGTTCAGTCGTCGTCCGCTCGGGGCGCGCTCGAGTCGGCGTCGGCCGAGATGCGGTCGATGTGGGACTCGATCGCGGCCTTGAGCGAGTCGATCGACTCTGCCGGCTCATAGACGGTGAGACGCCGTGCCCGCGTTCCGATCAACAGCGAGAGGAGCAGTTCCGCCTCCACTGCCGGATCGATCCGTTCGAAGTCTCCGGCTTCGAGACCGCGCGAGAGGATGTCCGTGAGATGCGATTTGAGTTCGTCGTCGACAGCCAGGTACTGTTCCCGACAGTCGTCGTCGTGGGGCGCGTTGACCCGGAGTTCGAACATCGCGAGCATCACGCGATACGGCTCCTCGTCGACGGTCGTCGGTAACAGCGTGTCGACGAGCGTTTCGAGTTCGTCTCGAGGCGACTCCGAACTGGCCGGAAGTTCCGCGAGAAACCGCTGTAGAACGTAGTCGAGGAAGTCGACGAGCAGTTCGTTTCGCCCGTCGTAGTGGTAATAGATCAGTGTTTTGCTGTTCTCGAACTCGTCCGCGATGTCTTGGATCGTGAGGTCGCTGTACCCGTGTTTACTGACGGCGGTGTACGTCGCCTCCATGATGTCTCGCTTCCCGGGGTCCATCTCGTCGATCGCGTCCGAAGCACACATACCCGAGTCCTGCCGCCCCAGTAGCGTGTTCCTTTCGGGTCCCGAATCGAGGTCGATCGCTGCTTCGCTCCGCCCGTTCCCGTTTACGTCTCGAGTTTTTGCACCCGGATCGAGAGCGCGAGAAACAGTGCCAGCAGGACGAACGTGACCTCGCCGGCGGCGATCACGCCCAGTGCGTCGGCCTCGAGGAACATCGCCCTCGCGCGCTCGACGGGGATGATCGTGTGGTGGGGCTCGCCGACGATCGGGACGAAGTAGTCGACGATCAGGTTGCTCCAGTACCAGACGGCGGCGACGCCGACGGCCCACACCGGGAAGTCGCTGATCCGGTGGAGGACGAAGGCCTGGACGACCATCGCGAGGTGACTCCAGAAGAGGAAGTGATACATCCAGACGGGGAGGTACGCGTAGGAGTCGGCGAAGGCAAGCAGCGTGTACGGCGTCCACAGGCCGAGGACGACGTTGCCGAAAAAGGCGAGCGCGGTCAGCCACGGCTGCTCGCGACCCAGTTTCCAGGCGGCGATCGCCAGCGCGATAAACAGCGTCGCGAGCGGACTGTCGGGCACCCAGGGCCACAGCGCGGTCGCGGTCCCGGCGAACTGTCCCGAGTAGTACCAGAAGCCAAAGGCCGTCCCCGCGAGGTTGATCGCGACGACCAGCCACGCAAAGCGCAGGCCGAGGTCCTCGAGCGCTCTCGGGACCGGCGCGAGATAGGCCGGGAGCGACTCCTCGTCGTCCGCGCGTCCGCGCTCCGCCGTCCGAGTCGACGCGGTCATCGTCCGGCGCGACGGACGGCACCCGCAAAACAGTAGCGGTCTCCGAACCGGCACGCGCTGCCTCGAGCAGTGGTCCGGTCCGTGACCGCGGCCGGCCTCGGGAGCGACTCGCGAGCGATCCGGCGGTCGACGGCGCAACGGCGGTGACCGACCGCCGGGCGAGGCGAACGATTTCGGGGTCCGCGGCCGGACCGTTCCCAAAGAACACGCGTAAGTGCGACGACTCCTAAGCGCGCAGTATGTCGGAACCAGCCGATCTCGAAGAACTACGACGCGGGACCGATCTCGTCAAGCGCGGGTTCGCGCGGATGCAGAAGGGCGGCGTCATCATGGACGTCGTCAACGAAGAGCAGGCCCGAATCGCCGAGGACGCCGGCGCGGTCGCCGTGATGGCCCTCGAGGCCGTTCCGGCCGACATCCGCAAGCGCGGCGGCGTCGCCCGGATGGCCGACCCCGCCGACGTCGAGGCGATCGTCGACGAGGTCTCGATCCCGGTGATGGGCAAGTCCCGGATCGGCCACACCAAGGAGGCACAGATCCTCGAGGCGATCGGTGTCGACATGATCGACGAGTCGGAGGTCCTGACCCCGGCGGACGACGCCTACCACATCGACAAGCGCGACTTCACCGCGCCCTTCGTCTGTGGCGCGCGCAACCTCGGCGAGGCACTGCGCCGGGTCAACGAGGGCGCGGCGATGATCCGCACCAAAGGTGAAGCCGGTACCGGCGACGTCAACCAGGCCGTCCACCACCAGCGGACGATCAAGGGCGCGATCCGCGAACTCGAAGGGATGACCCACGAGGAACGCGAGGCCTACGCGCGTGAGATCGAAGCGCCCGCGGAACTGGTCCACGAGACCGCCGAACTGGGCCGGCTCCCGGTCGTGAACTTCGCCGCCGGCGGCATCGCGACGCCGGCCGACGCCGCCCTGATGATGCACCACGAGTGTGACGGCATCTTCGTCGGCAGCGGGATCTTCGGCGCGGAGAACCCGCCCGCGATGGCCGAGGCGATCGTCGAGGCGACGAACAACTGGGACGATCCCGAGCGCCTCGCCGAGATCTCGAAGAACCTCGGCAAGGGGATGAAAGGCGACGCGAACGCCGACCTCCCCGAGGAAGAGAAGCTGCAGGACCGCGGCGTCTGATCGGCCACGACTCGTTTCCTCGACGCCTCGTTCTCCGCTCGTCACGGACGCTGCACACCGACCCACGCAGCGTTCGTCGTCACCGGTCAGTCCACACTCACTCCTCGAGCGACACGTCGTAGGCGGTCACGCCGAGACGCCGGAGCCGCGGTCCGGTGGCGGCGACTTCCGCGGCGGCGATCCGCTCGTCGTACGCGACTCCACCGGGTCTGACGTTGCCGACCGCAACGCGTTCGGCGACGATGCCGCCCCGTACTGTCGGGTTTCCCTGCAGCGAGACGCTCGAGTCCGGCGCGTAGACCAGTCCCGCGACCGTCGGGGTGCCCGTCGCAGTCGCGACGGCGCCGTCGGCCGAGACGAGCAACTGCGTTCGGCCCGGATCGGATTCGTTTCCGAGGACGGCGTTCCCGCCGACGGAAACCGGCCCGTCCGCGAGGACGGTCACGTCGTTCTCGCCCACGTGACGGAGGGCGTCGCCCCGAACGTCGATCGAGTCCCGGACGACGACCTCGACGTCCCCGTCGGACGTATCGAACGTGTGCCCGTCCTCGAGCGCCTCGACGCAGTAGCGACCGGCCTCGAGGACGTCGTCGGGCTCCTCGAACCCCGTTCGTTCACACGCCGCGACGCGGCCGGAGACGTAGCTATCGACCGACGGGTGGTCGTAGCCCGCTCCGGAGACGCTCCCGTCGACCCGGTCGGCGTCGACGCTGGCCGCGTTGACGTCGCCCTCGATCGGCGGCGCGTTCCGGTGGATGTCGACCTCGTGTGCGGCGATGGCGGTATCGATACCGCCGATGTCGGGCGGGTCGGTCAGTTCGAACCGAACGCGGTCGGTCCGCCCCGCCGAACATCGTTCGGTGACTCCGCCGGAGAGCGTCGATTCGATCTCGCGCTGCCAGCCCTCGCAGTAGGTACTCTCGATCTCGATCCGCACGTCGCCACTTCCCGCCGACCGGCGGTCGCCCCGGCCGACGCGTGTCGGCGATTCCGACCGACTCACGACGCCGTCGATGGCGTTCCCTCGAGTCCGCGTCTCGACGAACCGAACGACGGGGAACCACAGCGACCCGTCCCGATACTCGAGCGGCGGCGCGGAGACGGCGACGGTCCCATCCCCGTCGGACCGCCACACGCCGCCGCCCTGGGACGCGATCTCGGTGTCGCCGTTGGCGTACGTGACCGCTCCGAGCGGTTCGTCGTACAACACCTCGGTCCCCGACCCGTCCTCGCGGACGATCCGCACGCGGCCGGCGTCCGCTCGCGTCTCGAGCGTCCCGCGTTCGAGTCCCTCGATCGTCACCGGGACCCGGTCGTCGCCCGCCTCGGTCGCCGTCCGGGTCGCGTGCGTGAACGCGAGCAGCGAGCGCTCGGCGTGTTCGATCTCGACGGCCGATTCGGATGCCTCGAGGCCGGAACCGCCGAACAACAGGACCGCGCCGGATCCGACGACGACGATACCGACGAGCAACACGTAGCCGAGCAGGTGTGTCTGTCCTCGATCCAGATCCGTCGGGACGCCGCCGGACGACGTTTCGGCGTCCCGCTCGATCCTCGGTACTCCCCCGCTCCGCGGCGCGTCGAACTCCCCCCGCATACGGGAATCGATCCCTGACTGTCACGGATAGTTATCAGTCGAGTTCCGACCCGTAATCGGCGGCCTACCAGGTGGTAGACGGTCGTTACGGCGGTTCGATTCGACGAACTGCCCGGAGAGTTCGACTACCTGGCACGCGATATGACGACGGCAAACAGGAACAGCAGGTACGTCACTAGCGTTCCGATCCCCGCCGAGAGGACTGCCGTCGGTGCGAACGCGACGCCGAGCCCGACGATACCGAACGACAGCGCGAGCGCCGCGAGCTGGACCGGCCTGCGCTCCCAGTACGCCCGGACCGTCCCGTAGTACTGGAACGCGACCAGCTCGAAACCGATCGTCCCGACACAGCCGAATACAAAACAGGAAATCGAGAGCCGGGAGCCGACGTGAGCGAACGCGATCACGAACCCGGCCAGCGAGATCGACGCAAGTACCGCGTCGGTTCGAGTTCCCATCGCCGAGCTACGAGCCGTCCCGGTACAGCGTCGCCCCCTCGCTGACGGTCGTCTGGTAGGCCCGACTCTCGACGCCGGCGGCGTCGAAGGCGTCGACCATCGCCGAGGCGATCGCCCGCTGGTCCCCCCGGTGACAGACCGCCAGAATCCCGGGGCCGGCTCCGCTGACGGTGACGCCGGTCGCGCCCGCCTCGAGGGCGGCCTCCCGAACCCGGTCGTAGCCGTCGATGAGTTTGGTGCGCTCGGGCGTGACGACCGTGTCGGCCATCCCCGTGCCGACGAGATCGGGATCGTTCCGGCTCATGCCGACGGCTAGCGTGGCGGCGTTGCCGACGGTATCGACGAGTTCGTCCATCGTCGCCGACTCGGGGACCACGCCGCGCGCATCGCGCGTGGAGACGGAGATATCGGGGAGGCAGACGACGACGGGGACCGAGGCGTCGACCTGCGTGACCCCGTCGTCGGTGACGACGGTAAACCCGCCCAGTAGCGAGGGTGCGACGTTGTCCGCGTGGGCCTCGCCGGAGACGAGCGCCTCGCCCTCGGCGGCGATCGGCACGAGTTCCTCCCGGGTGCGACCGCGGTCGTACAGGGCGTTCAGGGCGACGGCCGCGGCGGCCGCGCTCGCGGCCGACGACCCCAGCCCCGACGAGGGACGGACCCCCTTGTCGATTCGGATGCGAGCGGGGGCGTCGAGCGCCTTCGCAACCGCACCGACGGTGTTCTTCTCGGGGTCTTCGGGGATGTACTCGCTGCCGGCACCGGTGACCGAGATCGTCGTCTCCGGTGCGCGTTCGACCCGGACGACGTCGGCGGGCGTCCCGAGAGCGACGCCGAAGACGTCGAAGCCGCTCCCGAGGTTCGCACTCGTCGCGGGGGCCCGCACGGTGAGCATGCCGATTCCTTTCCAGACTGCAGTCAAAAAGGTAGCGAACGACGACGGCAGCCGCCGCGGCTGCCGTCGTCACCTCGAGCGGTCCCGATCGGGAACCGGCTCGGTCGATCGTCGTTACTCGTCGTCGGTCGTGCCGAACGTGAAGACGTCGTCGTCGTCGCCGTCGTCAGCGTCGGTTCCGCCGTCGTCAGCGTCTCCCTCGTCGGTGTCGTCAGCGTCGTCGACCGGCTCGAGCGGTTCGGCGGCCGCATCGTCGCTGTCGGCTTCCTCGTCGACTTCGAATCCGGGACTCTCGTCGGCCGCGGGTTCGCCCTCGGTCGCCGATTCCGTCTCGTCGGCCAGCGGGTCGGCCGGCTCACTGTCGTCGGCCAGCGGATCCGGTTCGTCGGCGTCGGCCAGCGGGTCGTCCGTCTCGCCGTCGTCCGCGAGCGGATCCGTTTCGGTGTCGCCGCCGAGCGGCTCGGCTGACTCGTCGTCGGCCAGCGGATCCACATCGTCGGTCGCGGTCGCTTCGTCGGCGTCCGTCAGCGGCTCCGCCGCCGCTTCGTCCTCGATGCCGAGAATCTCCTCGGCACCGATCTCCTCGGGGGTGTCGGCGTCCTCGACCGCGGTCGCGGGCTCGGCGTCCGTTTCGTCGGCGCTCGATTGCGTCGCCTCGAGGGCGTCCCCGTCGTTGTCGTCGTCCGTCGGCTCGGCGTCGGCCGCGGGCGCGTCGTCGTCACCGATGCCGGGACTTGCCGCCGTCTCGGTGTCGTCGGCGTCGGTATCGAAGGTAATCCCCTGTTCCTGTTCGTCGGCCCCGTCGTCGACCGCGTACTCGGGTTCGGTCTCGCTAAGTTCCGTATCGACGTCGAACGCCGACTCGAGTTCGACGTCCGCGAGGTCGATCTCGGTGTCGAACCGGTCGAGCGCTTCCGAGAGCTGCGAAGCCTGTTCGGAGAGACTCGAGGCGGACTTGGTGACCTCGGTCAGTGCAGTGGTCTGTTCCTCGGCGGCGGCGGCGACGTTTTCGGCCTCGGAGGTCGTCTCCTCGGAGATCGTGGCCGCGTCGTCGACCATCGCGACGACCTCCTGAGTCGAGGCCGCCTGCTCTTCGGTCGCCGCGGAGATCTCCTGGACACCGACGTTGGTCTCCTTGGCGAGGTCGGCGATCTCCTCGAGCGCGCTGACTGCCTCCTGGACCTGCCGGCTGGCGTTCTCGATGTCGCTACTCGTGCCCTCGACCTCGGCCGCGGACTGCTCGGTCCGATCGCGGATCGCCTCGAGGCGGTCCTCGGCCTCGTTGGCGGCCTCAGCGACGTCTTCCGAGAGTGCCTTGACTTCCTTGGCGACGACGGAGAACCCTTCGTCGTCGCTGCTGCCGCCCGCGGAGCGGGAGGCCTCGATGTTGGCGTTCAGCGCCAGCATGTTGGTCTGGCGGGCGATCTCGGAGATCGTGTTGATCAGCTCGTCGATCTGCTGGACCTCCTCCTCGAGCCGGCGGATCTCGCTGACGGCCGACTCGGACTCGGTCTCGATCTCTTCCATGGCGGCGATCGCCTCTTGGGCGGCTTCCTGCCCTTCCTGTCCGGTGTTGACGGTCCGTTCGGCGATGTCGGCGACCTCGTTCGAGGAGGCGGCGATCTCCTCGGTCGTCGTCGAGAGGCCGCTCATCTCCTGGTTGACCGACTGTAGCGACTCGTTCTGTCGGTCCGCACCGTCGGAAATCTCCTGAATCGATTCGGTGACCTGCTGGGAGGCCGAGCGGACCTCCTCGCTCGAGGCGGTCACCTGTTCGGAGGCAGTCGCGACGTCGGTCGCGAACCGGTTGAGTTCGGCGATGGTCTGCTCGATCTCGTCGAGCATCTCGTTGAAGTCCTCGCCGATCTGTTGCATCTGCTCGTTGTCGCTGTTGGCGTCCGCGCGGGCAGTGAGATCGCCGTCGGCGGCGTCGCCCATGACCGCACAGTACTCGGCGGCCTTGTCCTCTAGGTGGTCGTTGATCTCTTTGACGCGTTCGCGCTCCTGTTCGGCCTCCTCACGGGCGGCTTCGGCCTCGCGGATCTGTTCGCGAAGGGCGTCACGCATCGAGTCGAAGCCGTTGTAGAGCCGGCCGATGTTGTCGATCCGCTTCGTCTCGAGGTCGACGTCGAGGTTGCCCTCCTCCATCTGGCCGGCCTTGTCGGTCAGTCGGTCGATGGAGACGGCGGTGTTCCGGCCGAGGACGGCACCCACCATGCCGATCATGAGGACGCCGAGGATCGTCGCGTAGATCCCGTACTGGTTGACCGCGTTGACGAACCCGAAGGCCTGATCGGCGGGTTCGTGGGTCACGACGACCCAGTCGGTGCCGAACACGCGTGCGGAACTCGTGACGTACTCGTCGTGGCCGTCCGATCCGAACCCGTAGGCATCGTTCTCGAAGGTGAGTGTGGAACTATCGGTCTGCTGGGTCGTCGCACCCTCGGTCCGTGCGGACTCTAACAGGCTACTGTTGCCGGCGTAGGCGGTCCCCAGCGTCGAGTGGTTGCCGCCGTAGTTGGCGTTGTCGAGCATGATCTCGTCGTCGCCGTCGACGACCATCGTCGTGACCTTCTCGTCTTGGAGCTGGTTGGCGTAGGCCTGCAGGTCGGCGGTGTAGACGATCGCCCGATCTTCCGTCTCGGGCGAGTACTGGACGTACGTGATCACCGTCGTCTCCTCGCCGAGTTCGCCCTCGGCGAGGTAGGCGTCGGAGACCCACGGAACGTTCGTGGTCGCCTCCTCGTAGGCGCTCGCGTCGACGTTGTCCATCTCGGTTGCGGTCGTCCCACGAAGCTCCGCGTCGGTGCTTGCCGTGACCGTGTCGTTGCTGGTATCGACGTAGGAGATGTCGAACGTGTCGGCGTCTAGGTGTTCCTCCCAGTCGAGGAACCGCTGTTGGATCGCCTCCGGATCGTCACTGGCGACGACGTCCGATCTGGCGATCGTACTGATCGTATGTTCGTTCTGTTCGTTCCACATCTGCAGGCTCTGTGCTTCCTGTCCCGCTGCAGACGCGTGGTCGTTCTGCACCCGATCCTCCACCTGGTTGGTAATTGCCCCCGTTGCAGCGTATCCGATGAGACCGACGGAGAGTCCGAGAATCAACAGCGCGATTCCGAACTTGACGGCGTACCGCCGTCGGATAGCTGTCGGCACCAGTCGTCGAGCGAAATCCATGGATAGATCACGCGTGATTTCGTCGGTACATAAATTGTCAGGCGTGGTTATCGAAGCTGATAATGGCACCGTTTCACCACATCGTCACACACATAGTCGAAATCCTCTCCCTTGTCCAATTCTTCCGGGCCAATATAGTAAAATAAAGTATTTCGAACCGTATCGGTGGCTGGAACGAATGTCTCTCCTGCCGCTCTCGACGAGTCACAATGCTATACTTTCGAGATCGGTAGCTTCGCAAACGTTAAGAAACGGAGGTCGAAACGACCGTTCAATATGGCTGAAGATAGCTGCGGCCGTCGGAACGGCGGGCGCGCTCCAACCGATACGCCAGCACGTGGGCCGAACCGCCGCCACGTGCTGAAAACGACGGCCGGCGGTGTCGCCGGACTCTCGCTTGCGGGCTGTCTCGAGACCGCCGGATCGATCGTCGGCGATGAGGTGGTCGAGCCGGTTCGGATCGGCGTGCTGGCACCCGACCCGGATAGCAATCCGACGGGGCAATCGATCGTTTCCGGTGCTGCGATCGCCCGCGCGCAACTCAACGACAACGGCGGCATCGACGGGCGGGATGTCGAACTGGTCCTCGGTGACACGAACGGAAGTCCGCTCGAGGCGCGCCGCCAGTACCAGCGACTGATCCTCGATGAGAAGGTAGACGCGACTATCGGTATTGCCACGACCGAGGTGCTGATGGCGTTGATGGACGACATCGCCGAGCAAGCGGTTCCGCACCTCACTGTCGGTTCCGCGACGTCGGGGGCGAGTCAGTTGGTCAACGACCAATACGAGAAGTACAAGTATCACTTCCGTGCCGGCCCGATCAACGACGTCAATCTCGCCGAAACCCAGATCGACTTCCTGGACGATATGGGCGGCGAAATCGGCTGGGACTCCGTTGCGATTCTCGTGGAGGACTACGACTGGACTGAGAGGCTGTGGCGGGTGTACCAGAACCGACTCGGTGACGTGAACGTCGACGTTGCGATGCAACGACGATACCCGCCGGCAACTGACGACTTCTCGGACATCTACGACGAGGTCGAACGATCGGGTGCCGACGCAGCGATCGTTTCGGCGGCCCACACCGGTACCCAGGCCGTCATGGATTGGGGGCCGGCGGAGCGGCCGTTCGCCTTCGGCGGGATTCACGTCCCGATGCAACTCTCCTCGTACTACGAGAAGGTCAATGGTGCGTGCCGTTACGCGGCCGGCTACGCCTTCGCGACACCGACCGCTGAAACCACCGACAAGACCCAGCCGTTCGTTCAGGAATATCAGAACAGAAACGGAGGGGACGCCCCCGTTTACACCGGCTATATCGCGTTCGACGCGATCAAACTCTTCGCCGATGCGGCCGAACGGGCCGGTACGTTCGATTCCGACGACCTGGTTGGTGCGCTCGAATCGACCTCCTTTACCGGAACGACCGGAACGATCGAGTTCCACGATGCGGACCACGAACACGCCCACGACGTCATCTACGGGGAGGATAACGTCCATCCGCTGTACTTCCAGTGGCGGGAAAACGACGATGGCGAGGGCGTTCAGCGGACGATCTGGCCCGACACGTACTCGACGACCGACTACGTCGAACCCGACTGGTTCTGAGGGGGATTCGGCAGGCAACTGCCTATCGCTCTCTCGCGACTGCCGGCGGTACAGCCAGCGTCTCGGTTGTGGCTGTCTGGCACCATCGAAGTCCGTCGGAACCTCGTCCAGCGGCAGCGAAGCGATGCGGACGGCGAGACGAGACAGCAGGGTGTGACCCGGCCACCAGACGTGGTGATTGCCGACTGCAGTCCTCGTTTCGTCCTTGAGCAGTGACTGCGCGGCGAAGGTGGCGGATGATACGAGCCCCACTCGCCAAGTAGCATATCACATAATATGTCCAATATGTTGATTGTAATATTCGAAAACACTAAGAAACAGAGGTTGAAACGATCGTCAGGATGAATGCGTACAAGGGACGTGGTGGGGAATCGAACGACCGAACGACGTCTCGTTCTCGGAGGGTCGACCGCCGACGGTTCTTGAGGGCGACGGGCGGGATCGCCGCTGGTGCATCGCTTGCGGGCTGTCTCGGGACGTATGGCTCGATCGTCGGGAACGACGAGGCCGAGCCGGTTCGGATCGGCGTGCTGGCACCGGATCCGGACAGCGATTCGACCGGCCGCTCGATCGTGCAGGGCGCTCGGATCGCCGTCGACGAACTCAACGAAAACGATGGGCTGCTTGGCCGAGACGTCGAGATGGTCGTCGGCGACACGAACGCGAGTCCGACGGAAGGTCGTCGCCAGTACCAGCGGCTCATCCTCGAGGAGGACGTCGACGTCACCGTCGGCATCTCGACGACCGAGGTCCTCGAGCCGCTGATGGACGATATCGCCGAACAGGAGACCGTCCATCTCACGGCCGGCTCCGCGACGACGACGGCCAGCGAGAACGTCGGCTCGGACTACGACAAGTACAAGTATCACTTCCGAGTCGGGCCGATCAACGGGACCAACCTCGCACAGGCACAGATCGACTTCCTGACCGAGAAAAGCGAGAGCATGGGCTGGGACTCCATCGCCGTTCTCGCGGAAGACTACGACTGGACCGACGGCCTGTGGGCGTTCTACCAGAGCCAGTTCCCGGACACCGACATCGACGTCGCCACGTGGGAGCGGTATCCGCCGGCGACCGAGGACTTCTCGGACATCTACGATGACGTCGAGGCGTCGGGGGCCGACGCGGCGTTCATCTCGACGGCCCACACCGGTACTGCGGCCTTGCAGGACTGGCGACCGGCCGAACGTGAGTTCGCGTTCGGCGGTATCCACGTGCCGATGCAACTCCCCTCGTACTACGAGGAGACCAATGGTGCCTGTGAGTACGCCGTCGGCTACGCCAGTGCAGTGTCCACCGCGGAGATCACGTCCAAAACGCAGGATTTCGTCTCCACGTACCAGTCCAAACACGGCGGGACGAGTCCGGTCTACACCGGCTACATCGCGTACGACGCGGTCAAGGTGTTCGCGGATGCGGCCACGCGCGGCGAGACCGTCGCGTCGACGGATCTGGTCGGGCCGCTCGAGGAGACCTCGTTTACCGGTACCACCGGCACCATCGAGTTCCACGGCCAGGACGGCCCACACCCCCACGACGTCATTTACGGCGAGGGCAACGTCCATCCCGTCTACTTCCAGTGGCAGGAGACCGACGACGGCGAGGGCGAGCAGACGGTCATCTGGCCCGACGAACACGCGGCCGACGGCGACGAGTACGAACAGCCGGACTGGTTGTAACCCGCTCGAGTTTTTCCCGTTTGCCGCCGTTTCGGCGCTGGTTCCATCCGATAGCGGTCGGTCCTCACGACGACTGCCGTCGTTTTCACCGGTCTCGACGAGCAGCGACGGCCCCGTTTGTCGGTCCAACCTGTACCGCCGAGATATCCGTTCGGATGGGAACTCGGACGACCGGTTAGGCCGATGGCTGGCGCTTGGCCACATCGATTGCGTTCGGAGCGTCCGTCCAGCGACAGTACAGCGATACAGGCGGGAAGTAGGCGACGCAGGAGCCGAGATCCGGTCGCCGGATTCGCCCTGGCCAGTCATCGATTCCCGGTCACGCTCCGAGCGGCGACTGCCCGGTGGTGCGGACCGGCACGAGCTGCTATGCGTATCGACACGTGTCATTCAATAAGTAGTATTCTGATTGTAACTATGCGAAAACACTAAGAAACCCAAGGAGAAACGCTTGTCAAGATGAATGGGAGCAAGGGCCACGGTACCGAACCGAACGACCACTCGACGTCGCGTTCTCGGGCACTCGACCGCCGACGGCTCTTGAGAGCGACGGGTGGAGTCGCCGCCGGCGCATCGCTTGCGGGCTGTCTCGGGACGTACGAATCGATCGTCGGCGGAAGCGCTACCGAGGGACCGGTCAGGATCGGGTTGCTCGCACCCGATCCGGACAGCGATCAGATCGGCCGGTCGATGGAACGCGGGGCGTCGGTCGCGGTCGACGAACTCAACGACAACGACGGAATCGACGGGCGGGACGTCGAACTGGTCGTCGGCGACACGAACGGGAGTCCGTCCGAGGCCCGGCGGCAGTATCAGCGGCTCATTCTCGAGGAGGGCGTGGACGTGACGATCGGCGTCTTCGCCAGCGAGGCACTGATGAACATCATCGACGACATCGCCGAACAGGAGACGGTTCACCTCACGTCCGGTGCGGCGACGACGGCGGTAAGCCAGCGCATCAGCGAGCAGTACGAGAAGTACAAGTATCATTTCCGGGTTGGGCCGAACAACAATCACGACCTCGGCCAGATGCAGGTCGACTTCCTGACCGACAAGGCCGACGATATCGGCTGGAACTCCGTCGCCGTCCTCGTCGAGGACTACGACTGGACCGAGGAGCCGTGGAAGGTCTACCAGAACCAGCTCCCGAACGCGGGCGTCGACGTCGTCATGGAAGAGCAGTATCCGCCCGCGACGGAGGACTTCACGGCGATCTACGACGAGGTCGAGGCCGCCGGGGCGGACGCGGCGTTCATCACGACGGCCCACACCGGCACCGACGCGCTCCTGGACTGGGTCACGCCCCAACCGCGCCCGTTCGCGTTCGGCGGCATCCACGTGCCGATGCAACTCCCCTCGTACTACGAGGCG
Organism: Natrinema thermotolerans; assembly: GCF_031165565.1. Classification (NCBI taxonomy): domain Archaea; kingdom Methanobacteriati; phylum Methanobacteriota; class Halobacteria; order Halobacteriales; family Natrialbaceae; genus Natrinema; species Natrinema thermotolerans. The sequence goes on from NZ_CP101873.1 coordinate 2,548,320, forward strand.
ACGAACGAGGCCTGTCGGTTCGGGGTCGGTCAGAGCAGCGCGACGGCACAGAGTGAGCGAACCGACAAGACGGAGCCGTTCGTGAACGCGTATCAGGACGCCTACGGCGGATCGAGCCCGGTGTACACCGGCTATCACACGTACGACGCGGTCGCCCTGTTCGCCGACGCCGTCGAGAATACGGGGACGTTCGACGCCGACGAACTCGTCTCGTATATGGAAGAGGTTTCGTTTACCGGCACCGCCGGGACGGTCGAGTTCTACGGTCGGGACCATCAATACACGCACGATCTCCGGTACAACAGCTCCGATCCGGACCCGGTCTACTTCCAGTGGCAGGAAAACGAGGACGGCGAGGGATCACAGGAGATCATCTGGCCGGAGGACCGAGCGACGGCGGAGTACCAGACGCCCACCTGGCTCGCGTAATCTTCCGCTCGAGCGAGCGGCGGCGACCGCGTTTCTCCCCGTCGCCGCGTGGGAGCCCAGTGTCGGCTACTCCTTCGCCCCGGCGGGGCGTTCGGCCCCGGTGAATCGACCGAGACCAGCGAGCAACGCCACCGAGAGGCCGGCCCCGGCGAGGGCGAAGGTCGCGATCACGCCGAAAAACGCCGCCAGCGACGCCTCGCCGAGGACGAACCCGCCGACGGCGATGCTTGCAGCACCGATCCCGAACTCCCCGAGGTAGGTATAGCCATAGGACAACCCCCGGGTGTCCGGCGGCGTGTACACCGCGACGGCGTTCTGATAGAACGGCTGGATCGCAAAGAGAAAGAACCCGAACGCGCCACAGAGCGCGGCGACGGGGAGCAGTCCCAGTCCGGTCACGGGAACGAACGCCAGCGCCAGCGCCGCGAGGACGCCGAAAATCGCCAGCAGACCGCGGGCTGGCTCGAGCCGATCGGTCAGTTTCCCGCCGGCGTACTGGCCGCCCATCCCGACGACCAACAGGCCGACGTAGATGTAGTCCGCGGGCTCGATCCCCTCGAGGCCGGCGGGGACGACCAGTCCCTCGATGGCCGGCAGCCCGTGGAGAATCTCCGGGAGGTAGGTGAGCATCCCCCGGTAGTACAGCCCCTCGACGGCAACGATGGCGAAGATCAATGCGAAGGCGCTGGCGAACAGCGCCCGCGAGTCCGCGAGGAACTCCGAGAGCGACAGCGCGTCGTCGGGGCTGGCGTCGACGCCCTCGGCGACGGCCGCGGTGGGATCGAACTCCGCACTGAGTCCGTACAGCACCGCGAGGACGCCCGGCACGGCCAGGAGGGCGGCGACGAGTTGCCACTCGAGGACGATCAGCAGGGTCGCGGCGACGAAGGGGCCGAGCGCGATGCCGGTGTTGCCCGCGATCCCGTGCCAGGCGAAGACGGTGCCCCGTTCCTCGACGCCGGTGCTGATCAGCGCGAGGCCGGCGGGGTGGTAGACGCTGGCGGCGACGCCCCACAGGACGAGGCCGACGGCGATGGCGTAGATCGACGTCGCCAGCGAGAGAACGAGGAAGGCGGCGCTCATCCCGGCCAGACAGGCGACGATGAGCCGCTTCGTGCCGTATCGGTCCGCGAGGACGCCGCCGGGCAACGCGCCGATCCCGAAGGGGGCATAGCCCAGCGCGACGACGATCCCGAACAGGCTCACGCCCGCGTCGAACTCGGCCAGCCAGACGACCAGAAAGATCGGAATCGAGGTTTCGAACCAGTGAACCAGCGCGTGGCCGGCCATGGTAAACGCCGCGATCGATCGGTCGTTGCCCTCGAGTGCCATGATAGCCGTTGCTCAAACCCGGAGGCTCCGAATACTTAGCGACTTGGTCTTTGTCGCTATGAATCAACTCGATACGGGAATGCCTGACCAAGGAGACTATTATATTCGAGTCGGGTTGATAGACTTGAATGCCATCGAAATGTGAGTATGAATATTCCACCGGAGATAACAGTTCAGATGACATCTGTGAACGGGATTGTTGGAGAGATAATAATCGATGTATATGGCATGCTGATGTAGCCAATAAGCCATATGATGAATTAAAGGAAGCGAGGAAAGATGGCCCAGAGAGGCTTGATGGTGCTATTTTCCGTGGTGTCGATAGCGGCCCAATCAACAATTCTATAGCGAGACTATCGCGAAAGGGAGAGTTATCGGAAACTGAGTCCTATATTGGAAACTCGCCTATTGATTTCTCTGGTTGCTCTCTTAACAATTCGAAGTTTGTAGACTGCCGAATGAAATCAACAATATTTGATAATTCAGACTTATCCAATTCAGAATTCTTAGATTCCAATCTGCATTCGTCATTTTTTACTGATGCAATTTTGAATGGGGCCATATTCAGAAGCTCATTGTTTGATGGCTCTGAATTTGACAATTCGCAATTGAGGTTCAGTACTATGGCTAAATCTCATTTTCATAGAGCAAATTTCAATGGCTCTAATTTAACTGGAATGTCTATTGAGGATTCGCATATAGCTCGCTCAAATATTATCGACTGTGATCTGGAGGGTGCAAATATCTCAGAAACTACTGCATATGGAATAGTCCTAGAAAATACTGTCATTATCGGTGTTAGAATATACAATTCAGATTTCAAGCGTAGTCGGTTTGAGTGTGTGTCTGGTGAACGTATTGAAATTATTGAATCTAACTTCCCCTACTCAGATATCCTAAATTGCAACTATGACTTATCCGAGTTAAGTAATGTGGATTTCACGGGTACAGATCTATCTAATACGCATTTCTTTGAGTCTGCGCTTGATTCTGTTGATTTATCTGGATCCTGTCTTGTGGATGTAGATTTTGAAAAAAGTAGACTGGAGGACATTCAAGTTGATAAGAAGACAGAATTTGGGAGTAGATGTCTTGCTGAAAAAGATGCTAATTCCGCCCTTTCCCAGAGTTCTCTTATTAATAAACTCCTGCGGAAGATCCCCCCGGCCTATATAATTTATAATAGGAATGGCACCCATCGACCTGTTTCAGATTTGGAAAAGGCGATACATATTTATGGAGAGTATCAGCGTATTTTGCGGGAAAATGCCCTCTATGAAGAAATCCGCGAATATAGGGTCCGAGAAAAAGATGCTTGGAGAAAAAAGTCTATTCTGGAGGGTGATTTCACAAACTGGAATATACTAGCTCTGGGTAGGTGGTCGTCGAAGTATGGAGAAAGCCCATATAGGGTTATTGGTATATCTTCTCTATCAATTTTGCTTTTTACTGTTCTCTATGGAATAGCTGGTGGTGTTAGAATAGACAGTAGTGGTCGTTCGCATGTAGCTACGTTACATTTTCCGGATCAGATTCCCCCAACATCAGATTATGTTACGGAAGTTTTACACTTGATCTATTTTAGCTCTACTACATTTAGCACATTAGGATATGGTGATATTGAGCCGACAACGATTCTAATCCGGTTATTAGCAGCGTTTCAATCTCTTTTAGGTGCCTTGTTAGTGGCTCTTCTATTATTCTGTTTTTCAAACAGAATAACCCGCTAGTTATTCATCTGTATTAATTGTCTCCGAAACGTCGACGTCCTCGGGTTCGTCCTGCCCCCCGACGATCAGCTCGCCGTCATCGGTCTCGACGTAGACGTCGTCGGCGAACCCGCCCTCGGCGTGGGGATGGTCGGGGTCGTCGAGCCGTTCGGGGGTCGACGGTGCCGCGGGCAGTCCCTCCGGCGGGGCGAACTGGCCCAGCGGCTCGTCGATGGTCACGTCCCAGCGCTCGAAGAACTCGCCGTAGCGGTCGTAATGGGCCTCGAGTTCGTCGGCCGGAAACTCCATCATCTCGGTCCAGCCGTGGTTGTAGAAGTCGAAGTTGGCCTGGATATGGGTGATCTCGCGGGCCTCGGCCTCGGAGTACCCCTCCTGGAGCGCCCGCAGGTAGGTGTCCATCGTCGCGTCGAAGAGACCGTCGAGGTGGGCTTTCCGTTCCTCGGCGCGGGCCGGGTCGGCCTTCCCGGTGAAGATCTTGGTGTGGAGTCGAACCAGCCCCGAGTTGGCGACCGAGCGGATCCCGGGCGTCTCGAGGGCCTTGCGATAGGCGAAGTGTTTCGCGTTCTGTCGCAGTTTCATGCCCGACGGTTGGGGGGATATCCTAAAGAACGGTTCGGACAACACTGTTAGGGTCCGCGATCGTCGGCGATGCCAGCAATCGTTGCATGCTCGAGAAATGGTGCCGGATGGCTCGAGATCGGTAAACTCTGGTGAATATATTCGGCGTTCAGTTTACGCTCGTAGTGTCAAACACTGTCGTCCGGCAAAATAGACGAGATAGCAACCCACTTTAACCCGGATTACGAACCATCGGGATATGACTCAGTACGTCATCATCGGTGACGGGATCTCGGGCAGTTCGGCCGCCGAGACCCTCCGGGAAGAGGACCCGGACGCGAAGATTACCGTCATCACCGATGAGGGGGAGCCACTGTATAACCGGATTCTCATCAAGGAACACGCGAAGGGCAAACTCCCCGAAGCCCCGATCTCGATCCACGACGAGGACTGGTACGAGGACCGCGACATCGACCTCTCGCTCAATACCCACGTCACGAGCGTCGACACGGAGGGGAAGGTCGTCCACACTCACGACAGCGGGGAGATCCCCTACGACAAGCTGCTCGTGGCGACCGGCGGAACGCCGACCCAACTGCCCGTCGAGAACAGCGACGCCGACGGAATCCATCACTTCTGGACCTTCGAGGACGCTCGCGGGATCCGCAACCACGCCGACGAGGCCGACAGGGGCGTCATCGTCGGCGCGGGCCTGCTCGGGATCGACTTCGCCGCGGTCTGTGGCGCACAGGGGATCGACGCCGACTACCTGATGCGCGGTGATCGCTGGTGGCGCTACGCCCTCTCGGCCGAGGGTGCCGAGATCATGCACGAGGGCATGCGCAGCGTCGGTGTCGAGCCGGTCTTCGATAGCGGCGTCGACCACTTCGAGGTCGACGACGACGGCCGTGTCACCGCCGCGGTCGACCCCAACGGCGACCGCTACGAGTGTGACTTCGCCGGCGTCGCTATCGGCCTGTCGTTCAACACCGAGTTCCTCCGCGGGGCCGGCATCGAGCAGGACAACGGGATCGTCGTCGACGAGTACATGCAGACCAACGTCGACGACGTCTATGCGGCCGGCGACCTCACGCAGTTCCACGACGTCCTGCTGGGCGAGCAGGCCCAGAACGGCTCGTGGGGCTCGGCCAAGGAACAGGGTCGGGTCGCCGCCATCAACATGGCCGCCGACGCCGAGGAAGAGGGCTTCCAGTGGGTTTCGTCGTACTCCATTACGCACTTCGACTTCCCGTTCCTCTCTTTCGGTCATCCGACACGCGGCGACGAACACGCCGAGCGCAAATACAGCGACACCGAGTGGCGACGCATCGCCTTCAAGGACGGCAAGATCGTCGGCGGCGTCCTCATCGGCGACCTCTCGCCCCAGAGCAAGTTCAAACAGCTGATGCGCGAACAGCGCGTCGTCGCCGATCAGGCCGAGGTCCTTCTCGAGCAATCGGTCGACCTCGACGACCTCGCCCCCGCACAGGAGCAGTAGCGGCCACCTCCGTTTTCCGATCCGTTCGCGGCGCTTTTCCGACGAATCGAACCGAGAGACCGGCGTCTCCGCGACGACGAACTGTTCTCCCGTCTCGCCGCCGCCACTGCCGGAAGCGGAACGCTTAACACAGATGAGTACATTTGGTAACAATGAACATGGCGACCAGTGAACTCCAGTCCCGATCAGTACGTCCCGAGTCCGCTGCTGTGCGACTCGAGCGAGTCCCGTCCGTGCCGGCGGACGCGACAGTCCGTCACGTCGATCAGTTCGAGACGGAGACGCTGGACGCCATCTATCGCGCCGTCACCGAGGACCGCCCCGTTTCGGCCGCCGAGACCGACCTCGAGCCGGGCGAGGTGATCGTCTTCACGGACTACTTCCGCGTCGAACGGGTCTGAGCCGCCAGGGCTCCGTCTCCTTCCCGGGGGCGGTATCGAAGTCGTTTTCCCGTGTGCGCGCTTTCGATGACGCATGAACGGCGACAGCGACATGACACTGGCGTTCGAACTCGAGGCGCTCAAGGAACTCGCCTCGCCCGAGCGCGTGTTCGAAGACGCCAGAGGGTGGACCGAGTACATCGGCGTCGTCTCCGAGAAACCGACCTACGTCGTCACGAACTTCACCCGAAAGAACCGCATCCGTCAGGACTTCTTCTCCGGGCCCCGTGGCAAAGCCGAGAGCCTCGAGGGCGTCAAAGACCAGTTCGACACCGGACGCTACGTCTACGTCGGAGCCAGCGAGGAGGACGAACAGTTGGCCGAGGAGGTCGACTGGGAGTATCTGGCGGTCGAAGACGCCGCCGACGCGGCCGACTGGATCATCGCCTCGAGCGCCGAGGACGACGACGACGAGGCCGAAGAGGTCCGCGACGACTGGCCCTGAGACCGTCGCAGCGACGGCCGGTCCCGTTCCGGGGGAGCCGCGTCGTCCCTGTGTAACCGCATTCGGGACCGACCGCGGCCCCGGCGCACGTGCCCCGTGCCGTGAGTTGCCGTCGTAGCCGACTCCGCGGAAAGACGCTAATCCTTATCGTAGTGGCCGTCCACGAAGCCGTATGCAGACTGTACAACCGCGAGCACGCAGTTCGTCGGCGGTCGGGAGGCTCGGCCATGGCCGCGATTGAACTCGAGGGACTGACCAAGCGGTTCGGGGACGTCGTCGCCGTCGACGGACTCGATCTGACCGTCGAGGAGGGCGAAATATTCGGTTTTCTCGGCCCGAACGGCGCGGGGAAGTCGACGACGATCGACATCCTGCTCGACTTCACTCGACCGACCGGCGGGACCGCGTCCGTGCTGGGTCACGACGCCCAGTCGGAGGGGTTGGCCGTCCGGCAGCGAACCGGTGTGCTTCCGGACGCCTACCACGTCTACGACCGACTTAGCGGTCGCCGGCACGTCGAGTTCGCGATCGAGATGAAAGGCGTCGACGACGATCCCGACGCCCTGCTCGAGCGGGTCCGGGTCGCCGACGCGGCCGACCGCCCCGCCGGCGGCTACTCCAAGGGGATGCGCCAGCGGCTGGTGTTGGCGATGGCGCTGGCCGGCGATCCCGACCTGCTCGTCCTCGACGAGCCCTCGACCGGACTCGACCCGAACGGCGCTCGGGAAATGCGCGAGATCATCCGCGAGGAGAACGCTCGCGGGACGACCGTCTTCTTCTCGAGTCACATCATGGAACAGGTCGAAGCGGTCTGTGACCGCGTCGCGATCATCGATCGGGGCCGGCTCGTCGCCGTCGACACCATCGACGGCCTCCGGGACGCGACCGAGACCGGCGAGACGCTGTACGTGTACGTCACGGCGCTCGATGAGGGTGTTCTCGAGCGCGTGCGTGGCCTCGACGGCGTCGGGCGAGCGGCGATCGACGAAGGCCGGTTGCGGGTGACCGTCGACGGCGTCTCGAAGTTCGCCGTGTTGCACGCGATCGACGAGATCGCGCCGGTACAGGACTTCTCGGTCGTCGAGTCGTCGCTCGAGGACCTGTTCGTTCGGTACACGACCGAAAAACAGGAGGTCGAGGCGTGAGCTGGGTCGCAGTCGCGAAGAAGGACTTCCGGGATGCCGTCCAGTCGCGCGCGCTGTGGGCGCTCGTGACCGTCTTCGTGGTCCTGTCGATCGCCTCGACGTACGCCTACGTCGAAGCGCCCGCGTTGCTTGGCTCGACGACGGCGGCGACGTTCGGCGGCTTGCTGCTCTTCACGGTCGGTCTCGTCGGCCTCTTCGTCCCGTTGGCCGCGATCGTCGTCTGCTACAAGTCCCTCGCCGGGGAGCGCGAACTCGGGAGCATCAAGCTCCTGCTTTCACTGCCGACCACGCGTCGGCGGGTCTTCGTCGGGAAGGTCGTCGGCCGTGCCGCCGTCCTCGCGTTCGGGCTGGGCGTCGGCCTCCTCGTCGGTCTCGGGGTCGGTGCGGCACTGCTCGGTGACCTCGACGCCGCCGCGGCACTGCTTTTCGTCCTCATCACGCTGGCGTTTGCGGCCGTCTACGCGACGATCGTCGTCGGCATCTCGGCGGCGACCGGCTCGACGTCCCGGGCGACGACGCTGGCACTTGGCTTCTTCGTCGTCTTCGAACTGCTCTGGGACGTGATCCCGATGGGGATCCTCTACGTCCTCGAGGGCTTTACGATCCCGTCGACGATGCCGGACTGGCTGTACCCCCTGTTGCAGCTGTCGCCCTCGTCGGCGTATCTCTCGACCGTCGTCGCCCTGCTGCCCGATCTCGCGGACGCGGCCGAGCCGGCCCAGGCGGGAGCCGGCGTCGATGTCGCGGCCGACGCAGCCGAGCCGTTCTACGCGAGCCCCGAGATCGGCGTCCTCGTTTTGCTCGCGTGGGTCCTCGTGTCGCTGGTGATCGGCCTCGTCCTGTTCGACGGGACCGACCTCTGATCGTCGCCCTTAAGCCCGCTCCGGCCGAACGGCGGGCAATGGCAGGCCCCGGCGCTGCAGGTGCGGACGGCGGCGATCGGCTCGAGTTACCCTGCGGGGAACACCTCGACCCCCACGAGATCGATCTGGGGATGCGCGAGTACGACTGTCCCTGCGGGGACAGCCACGCGGTCGTCACGGACGTCCACCCGCCCTCTCGGTTCTTTCCCGAATCGCTGGTGACGGTCCTGCGGGAGACGATCGACACCGACGACGAGTTCGAGGAGTTCGGCACCCCCCACTTGCTGGGGGTCGTTCTGGAGGAGTTCCCCGAGGCGGTCGTCGTCCACGACGCCAGCGACGACGGTGCGGTCGGCTACACGCTCGTCTGGATCACCGACTTCGACGCCCGCCGACTCCACGAGGTCGTCGTCGAACTCGTCGTCGAACTCATGGAACACGCGATCAGCCACGCCGACGACGACGCCGCCGTCTCCGAGTTCGAGTCCCAGATGCTCGAGTTCGACGTCGAGGCCTTCGTCGAGCAGTACCGGCAGGAACGGGAGTTCGAGAGCGAACACGACCGCGCGCTGTAGGCCGCCCGCCTTGGCGTCTACTCCTCGAACGAAACGGCCAGCCGGAGCCCGCCCGCGTCGCTTTCCTCGACCGCAATCGACCAGCCGTGGGCCTCGATCGCCTCGGAGACGATCGCCAGCCCGAAGCCGGTCCCGTCCGGATCGGTGCTGTAGCCGGACTCGAGGATGTCCGTACGTTCGGCTGGCGGGACGCCGGGACCGTCGTCGGCGATCGCGAACCCGTCGGCAGTCCGCTCGACCGTGACCGTCACGTCCTCGCCGACGTGTTCGCGGGCGTTGCGGAAGGCGTTCTCGAAGCAGACGAGCAGCCGCTCCGGATCGGCCTCGACCGTCGGGAGCGAGTCCGCGTGGACGAGGTCGAGGTCGGGATCGACGGTCCGGTGTGCCCGCTCGACGATCTCGTCGAGATCGACCGCGTCCGTCTCCGTCAGGTGCTGGCCGCTCCGGGCCAGTGTGAGAACGTTCTCGATGAGCGTGTTCATCCGTTCGAGCGCCCAGTCGATCTCCTCGCGGTAGCGTTCACCCTCGCTATCGACGTGGGCCTCGAGGTTCTCGAGGTGGCCCGCCGCGAGGGTCAGCGGGTTCCGCAGGTCGTGGGAGACGGTGCTGGCGAAGGCGTCCAGGCGATCGTTCTGGCGCTCGAGTTCGGCCGTGCGTGCGGCGAGTTCGGCCTCGCGACGGGCCCGCTCGAGGGCGGCCTCGACGTTGGCCGCGAGGATGCGCGCGAGGGTGACCGTCTCGGCGTCGAAATCGTTGGGCGTCGTCGAACCGGCGATGAAGATCCCCGCGTCGCCCAGCGGGATGTGGATCTCGCTCCGCATCGGCGTCTCGGGGTTGCGAACGTTATCGGCACGGCGGACGTCGCCGTGGACGAGCGTTTCCCCGGCCGTGAAGGCGTCCCAGGCGATGCTGTCGGGGCCGAGTGCTGGCACCGTCCCGAGCAGGGCTTCCGTCTCGTCGGTCGCCGCGGCCGGGACGAGAACGCCGTGTTCGTCCCGTCGTTCGCTGGGGCGGCCGGTCCCTGCGCTCGCGTCGGTAGCCGACGCGGATCGGATCGTCGGCCGCTCCTCGTACAGGTGGACGGCGTTGAGTTCGAGCGACAGCGCATCGCGGGCGATCTCGGTCGCGACGCGAGCGACCTCGTCGGTGCGTTCGGCCGCCATCAGGCGACGGGTACCCTCGTGGAGGCGGTGGATGCGTCGCTCGCGCTCCTTGCGATCGCTGATGTCGCGGATCACGCCGACGCTGCCGGTGAACGTCCCGCCTTCGTCGACCAGCGGCGCGACGTTGTTCTCGACGAGCAACGGGTCGCCGTCGACGGGCTCGAACTGCATCTCGTAGGTCTCCCACGTCCGATCCTCGTCGGCAAGGATCTCACGGAGGGTCGCCGTCGCCCGTTCGACGTCCTCGTCGGGCATGTAGGCGCTCGGGTGATCCCCGACGAGGTCCGAACGCGTCGTTCCGAGGACGGCTGCCATCGCTTCGTTGACCATCTCGATCCGCCCGTCCGCGTCGAGGACGAACATCGGATCGCCGACGGTATCGACGAGCGTCCGATACCGCTCGAGGTCACGCTCCCGGCGCTTCTGTGCGGCGATGTCGGTGTAGATCGCGTACTCGTGGATCTCGTCGCCGAGATCGACGGCGAACACGCGAAGCAGGAACTCCCGGGGCCCCTCCGCCGTCACCCGCTCGTCGATGGTGGTCACGCTCCCGCCGGGACCGCTTTCCCCGTAGGCGTCGATCGGCTCCGAGCCGTCGGGGACGAGCCGATCCTCGATCGTCGTTCCGACCAGCGTCTCCCGGTCGTACCCGAACATCTCCTCGAACGCCGGATTGACGTCGAGAATTCGATTGCCGTCGTCACGAACCGTCAACACGACCGGATCGGGGATGTTCTCGAACAGCGAGCGAAACCGGCCCCGCTCGGTTTCGACGGCCCCGTCCGACCGGGGACCGATCGCCGTCTCGTCGCGTCCCGCCTCCTCGATGGCCCGTCGGATCTGTGCGAGCAATCGCTCGAGCGAATCCTCGCGACCTCTCGGAACGTAGCCGGCCAGTCCGGCCCCGATGGCGTCGCTCGCGAGCAGTTCGTCGCCGTCGCCGGTGTAGAGGACGAACGGGACGGGCGGCTCCTCGCCGGCCGTGATCCGGTCGTACAGCGTCACCGCGCTCGTCCCGCCGAGGTCGCGTTCGGTGACGACACAGGTGCGCTCGGACGCCCCCGCGAGCGCGTCGCGGAGCGCGGTCGGCGTCGCAACGGGGACGACCGTGAGTGTGTTCGCTGCCGACTCGAGGGCGTCGACCGTCCGTCGTCGGCGTTCGGGGGATGGATCGGCGTAGATAATGGTCGTCGGTCGAGAGAACTGATCCGAGCCGGCCCTAACCATCTGATTGCTCCGAAGCAAGGAAACGGGCCGTGATAAGAAATTCGGCCGACATATATGGGTATGACCGCGGATAACGGGAACGGCACGGGGGATCGAATTACGCACGTAATTCACGTTTAACCGGCGGAGATCGGTCGTCGAAACCCGAAACCGGTGTCTCCGGCACCCGTCCGACGCCGTGGGTTCGAATTTCGAAAATCGATTTCGAGATTCGTACTGTATCGTGGGGCTTATTACGATGTGCGAACTCCGATTCGACAAGACAAATGAGTACGGACACCGCCACCGACGCCGAGACGGGCGACGGCCGCACGATCCTGTTGATCGGCAGCGGCCCGATCCAGATCGGACAGGCCGCCGAATTCGACTACTCGGGCGCACAGGCCTGCCGGGCGCTCCAGGAAGAGGGCGCTCGCGTCGTCCTCGTCAACTCGAATCCGGCGACGATCATGACCGACCCGGAGATGGCCGACGAGGTCTACATCGAGCCGATCACCACCGACGCCATCGCCGAGATCATCCGCAAGGAAAACCCCGACGGCGTCATCGCCGGGCTGGGCGGCCAGACCGGTCTGAACGTCACCGCCGAACTCGCCGAGGAGGGCGTCTTAGAGGAGTACGACGTCGAGATCATGGGGACGCCGCTGGATACGATCTACGCGACCGAAGACCGCGACCTCTTCCGCCAGCGCATGGAGAAGATCGGCGAGCCGGTTCCCGCCTCGACCACCATCTCGCTCGAGGAGGACGAAGAAGTCTCGGAGATGACCGAGGCCGACCTGAAAGAGCGCGTCGAGGCCGCCGTCGACGAGGTCGGCGGACTGCCGGTCATCGCCCGCACGACCTACACGCTGGGGGGCTCCGGCTCCGGTGTCGTCCACGAGATGGACGAACTGCTGCGCCGCGTCCGCAAGGGCCTGCGTCTCTCCCGGAACAGCGAGGTCCTCATCACGGAGTCCATCGCCGGCTGGGTCGAGTACGAGTACGAAGTGATGCGCGACGCCGACGACTCCTGTATCATCATCTGTAATATGGAGAACATCGACCCGATGGGCATCCACACCGGGGAGTCGACGGTCGTCACGCCGTCCCAGATCGTCCCCGACGAGGGCCACCAGGAGATGCGCTCGGCGGCGCTCGACGTCATCCGCGAACTCGGTATCCAAGGTGGGTGTAACATCCAGTTCGCCTGGCACGACGACGGCACCCCCGGCGGCGAGTATCGCGTCGTCGAGGTCAACCCCCGTGTCTCCCGTTCCTCCGCACTCGCGTCGAAGGCGACCGGCTACCCGATCGCCCGCGTCACCGCGAAGGTCGCCCTGGGCAAGCGCCTCCATGAAATCGACAACGAGATCACCGGCGAAACGACGGCGGCGTTCGAGCCCGCGATCGACTACGTCGTCACCAAGGTGCCACGGTGGCCCAAAGACAAGTTCGACGACGTCGACTTCGAGCTGACGACGGCGATGAAGTCGACCGGCGAGGCGATGGCCATCGGCCGCAGCTTCGAGGAGAGCCTCCTGAAGGCGCTTCGCTCCTCGGAGTACGAACCCGACGTCGACTGGGAGGAAGTCTCGGACGCGGAACTCGAGGAACACTACCTCGAGCGTCCCTCGCCCGACCGCCCCTACGCCATGTTCGAGGCGTTCGAACGCGGCTACACCGTCGACGAGGTCGTCGACCTGACGGGCATCTTCGAGTGGTACACCGAACGCTACAAGAACATCGCCGACTCGACGCTGGCGGCCCAGGAGGGCGACTTCACCGAGGCCGCCATCGCCGGCCACACCAACGCGACGATCGCCTCGGCCGCCGGTGCGGACGTCGACACCGTCGAAACCGAGGTCCCCGGCCGCACCTACAAACAGGTCGACACCTGCGCCGGCGAGTTCGAGGCCGAGACGCCGTACTACTACTCCGCGCGCAAGTCCGAGTTCGAGTCCGGCCCGCTGCTGGGCGACGCCGCCGCGGGCGAACTCGAGGTCGATCGCGACATCGAGAGCGTGATCGTCGTCGGCGGCGGCCCGATCCGCATCGGACAGGGCGTCGAATTCGACTACTGTTCGGTCCACGCCGTCCGCGCCCTGCGCGAACTCGGCATCGACGCCTACGTCGTCAACAACAACCCCGAGACGGTCTCGACCGACTACGACACCTCCGACGGGCTGTTCTTCGAGCCCATCACCGCCGAAGAGGTCGCCGACGTCGCCGAGGCGACCGGTGCCGACGGCGTGATGGTCCAGTTCGGCGGCCAGACTTCCGTCAACATCGGCGAACCCCTCGAGGACGAACTCAACCGTCGCGATCTCGACTGCGAGGTCATGGGCACCTCCGTTGAGGCGATGGACCTCGCGGAGGACCGCGACCGCTTCAACCTCCTGATGGAGGAGATGGGTATCTCCCAGCCCGACGGTGGCACCGCCTTCTCGGAGGAGGAGGCGCTGGAACTGGCCCACGACATCGGCTACCCCGTCCTCGTGCGCCCCTCCTACGTGCTGGGCGGCCGCGCGATGGACGTCGTCTACAACGACGACGAACTCGAGACCTACATCGAGGAGGCGGTCCGCGTCGCACCCGACAAGCCGATCCTCGTGGACGACTTCCTCGAGGACGCGGTCGAACTCGATGTCGACGCCGTCTCGGACGGCCGCAACGTCATCATCGGCGGTATCATGGAACACGTCGAGAGCGCCGGCGTCCACTCCGGCGACTCCGCGTGTATGATCCCGCCCCGCTCGCTCGAGGAAGACACGCTCGAACGCGTCCGCGAGGTCACCGAAGACATCGCCGAGGCGCTCAAGACCAAAGGCCTGCTGAACGTCCAGCTCGCGGTTCGTGACGGCGAAGTCTACGTGCTGGAAGCGAACCCACGCTCCTCGCGTACCGTGCCCTTCGTCTCGAAGGCGACCGGCGTCCCGATCGCCAAACTCGCCGCGAAGGTCATGGCCGGCGAGACGCTCTCGAGCCTCGAGGCCGACGAGCAGATCCCCGAACACACCTCGATCAAGGAGGTCGTCCTGCCGTTCGACCGCCTGCCGGGTTCGGACCCGCGTCTCGGTCCGGAGATGAAATCCACCGGCGAGGTCATGGGCACGGCAAGCGACTTCGGCACGGCTTACTGGAAGTCCCAGCAGGCGGCCGGCAACGCCGTCAGCGAGGGGACCGCCGTCGTCGACTTAGACGTCGACGGCTTCGAGACCCACTTCGATGTCGCCGAGTTCGACGACGTGCCGGCGGCCATCCGCGAGGGCGAGGTCGACTTCGTCGTCAGCCGCGATCGCGACTCGCTCGAGATGGCCGTTGAAGAGGAGATCCCCTACCTCTCGACGGTCGCCAGCGCCGAGGCCTACGTCGAAGCGCTCGACGAGTTCGACGGCGATCTCGAGGTGGCGTCGGTCACCGAGCGGCCGAAGCGCGCCGCGAAGTGGGGCACGTCGCAGTAACGCCCTACTCGGCGTCTCTTTCTGACGCGGTGTGCTTGCTTTCCGGACCAGCCAAGCGCATCGGTGCTGTCGCCTCGTGTCTCCTTCAGCGGAGACGGGGCCGCATTCTGTGCAACCGACGCGGCAGTCGATCGACCGACATCGCTCATTCGAAGTCGTACCAGTCGAACCGCTCGACACCGTAGCGGTAGGACAGCGGCGGCGCGAGCAGGCCGCCGATCAGCACGAGCCAGGCCCCGATCGTGATCGCGCGGGCCGAGACCTCAACCTCGGGCAGCGGGGTCAACGCGGTGGCGGCTCGAAGCAGGCCGGCGATCGTCTCCGGGGCCTCGAGGTAGAGGACGGCGGCCGCGATCGCCGGCAGCGCGATCGCCAGCGTGTAGACGAGGAACGCGGTCTTGCTCGGCATCACCGCCTCGCGGTTGTTGGTCACGCTGACGCTGCCAAACCGGGGGAACGCCGAGCCGATCCCCGACGCCAGCGCCGGCGTGGCGATCGCCCCGACGACGGTCCCGGCGACGAGGGCGCCGGTCCGCTCGAGCGAGAGGGGGCTGACGACCCCGAGGACGAGCGGAACGACCACCGCGAACGGGACGGCGACGAGGGCGGCGGCGACGATCCGACCGCGGATCGCCTGCCGGCCGGTGAGCGTCGACGTGACGACGGCGGGCAGGGCCGGGCCGAGATCGCCGAGCGGGTTGAGCGTGAACAGCGCGCCGGCCGCCCAGACGACGTACAGACAGAACAGCGCGACCATGAACGACGGGACGGTCCCGGACTCGATGATCTGCTGGACGAACCCGATGGCACCGAGCAGCGGGTAGCCGACGTACGCGAGTCGGATCGGCGAGCGTTTCGTCCGTCGGATCGCCGTCACGGCTACGGTTCGGACCGGCCGCGTGAGGACGCCCGAGAGGGCACCCGTGAGCCGGTCGTCGCCCCGTTCGACGGTCGGGTCGGGCTCGTCCTCGGTTCGGGCCGCATCGGCGAACCAGTGGGTCCGTGCGCCGGCCGTCCCGACGACGAGGGCGGCACCGACGACGAGCAGCGAGCCGACCGCCGCACCACCGATCGCGACCATCGACGAATCGATGATGGGGACGCCGACCAATAGCAAATGGCCGGGCCAGCCCAGCGGGCTGGCCTGCAGGTGCCGAAAGAGTGTCGCCGCGATCTCGTTGATCCCCCCGGTCATGATCACACCGAAGTACGCGACCCAGAAGGCGGCAAACAGCAGCGTCCGGTACTTGGCGATCGGTTCGTAGGCGGTGATCAGGTGACGAACCCAGACGCCGACGGCGAACCCGACCGGGACGGCGGTCGCGATGATCACCACTAGGAAAAGCGGCGCGACTAGGACGGGTACTACAGTTCCCGCACCGGAGGCAAACGCCGCGGCGAACACCACCGCCGGCAGCAGTACCCAGGTCAGAAAACGGGCGATCTCCGCACCGACGAGGCCGACGACGGCGTTGCGGACCGACGTCGACAACAGGAGAAAGGCCGGCTTATCGACGTCAGCGGTCGTCGTGACCGCCCGCATGACGCCCATGACGACCAGAAACAGCCAGAGGAGCGCCGTTCCACCGGTGACAAACTCCGTGATCGTTGTGGTGCCGGACGCCGACAGCGAGCCGGCGGCGGCACGTTCGCCCAATTCCGGCAGGAAGAGGACACCGACTGCCGTAATCGGGCCGAGCGCGATCAGCAGGGCGATCGCGATCAGAAACAACCGCGTCCGGTTGCCCGCGATAGCGCGAGCGGTCCGCCGGAACTCCGTTTCGGTAATCGTACGGGCGATAGCGGCTTGTCCCATCAGCGATCACCTCGAGTCGATCGCAGCGTGCGGGGATGGACAGGGCTCATAGTCGGGCCTGCGTAACGCATTCAGTAAAATATTCGGTTTTTGTCATCACTGCGGCGTCGCTCGGTCGGTCGAATCGGCTCCGACTCGAGGCGGTCGCCCGTGGCCGTTGACGGCCGACACTTATGACACACATTTAACTATAGCGGTACGAAAAGACGCCTATGAGCCCTGTCGACGCCCTCGCTATCGAAACCGATGGCCTGACGAAACGGTACGGCAACACGACGGCGGTCGACGATCTGACGATGCAAGTCGAGCGCGGGACTGTCTATGGCTTTCTCGGCCCCAACGGCGCGGGGAAGACGACCACGATGCGGATACTGACGACGCTGACGAAGCCGACCGCAGGAACGGCGAGCGTCGCCGGCCACTCGATCGTCGACCGCGAGTCGGTCACTCCCCACATCGGCTATCTGCCCGAGGAACCGCCGGTTTACGACGAACTCACCGGCCGGGAACAGCTCGAGTACGCCGCCGGGCTGCGCGATCTGCCCGACGACGAGGCCAGCGAGCGCATCGAGTCGCTGCTCGAGCGGTTCGACCTGCTCGACGACGCGAACAAGCGCATCGAGGACTACTCGAAGGGGATGCGCCAGAAGGTCGGCGTCATCCAGGCGGTATTGCACGAGCCCGACGTCGCCTTCCTCGACGAGCCGACGAGCGGGCTCGACCCCCGCGCGGCCCGAACGATGCGCGACACCATCGCCGACCTCGCCGACCACGAGATGACCATCTTCCTCTCGACGCACATCCTCCCGGTCGTCGACGAGCTGGCCGATACGATCGGCGTCCTCCACGACGGCGAACTCGTCGCCGAGGACGACCCCGAACGGCTCAAGACCCGCGCCGAAACCGGCGACGCCCGCAGTCTCGAGGACGCCTTCCTCGAGATCACCCGCGATCATGACGAGACGGCGGCCGAGCCCCGCGCCGAGTGACCGGCCGTTCGACCCCCCGATCCCTCGAGACGGCTTTTCGCGCCGAAACCGCGTTAGATGCACGGAAAGACTCGTATCGGCGAGCTACGGCGTTCGATTCCCCATAGTTTTTAGTAAGTCGCGATCGTACGCTCGTCCGGAGGTGAGAATCGATGGTACGGAGAGACATCACTGGCCTCGATACGGTTGCTCGCATCGCCGACCGCCTCTCGACGATCGACCGATACGATTGCCTGCTCGGACTGATTCCGACGGCGCTGACGGTCGCGGCGCTCGTCGGACAGGTCCTCGATCTCCCCACCGAGGCGGCCCTCCTCGGTGGCGTTGCCATCGCCTTACTGGCCCTGCTCGATGGACTGTTCTTCCGCCCGCCGACCGGGCTGCAGGGCGCGTGAACCGTCCGTCGCGCCTTGAGTCCGGACCGGAGGCGAGTCGCCGTCACGACGACGGCCGCGCTACGGATCGAAGACGCCGCGTCGCAACCCCTCGCGGACGGGGTCGTGTTCGGCGTCGGTCGGCGGCGGGCTCGTGACCAGCAGGGCCTCGAGCCGTTCGTCCTCGCTCGCTCGAATCCCCCGGTCGACGTCGGCTTCCACGACGACGATGTCGTCGGGTTCGACCGCGTGTTCGGTCTCGCCCTCGCGGACGACGCCCGTGCCCGACCGGACACAGATCGTCACGTCGCTGCCCGGCGCGTGGACCGGGATGAACTGTCCGGGCTCGAAGTAGCCACAGACGACCTTGATCCGGTCGTTTTTGAACACCGGCTGTGCGCTGAACTGGTCCTCGTCGTACGCCCGTTCGGCGTCGAAATCGGTTGCTGGCATGGCTGAATTGTCGACGGATCTAGGTCCGCCTAATTCCGTACCGGAGGAGAGACGGGCCGACGGGGTCGGTCTTCCCCCGAACATATTGGCCCGTCCTGGGGAGCGCACGGGCAGCCGGGAACGGCCGCCTCGAGGCGACGCGAGCGGTCCGCGAACGGAATACTCTAAAACGACCGGGTGCTGTGGTTTCGTATGGAGTATCACGAGGCGGCGGACTTCTTATTCGATCTGCGTCGGTTCCGCCCGAAGCCGGGCACCGAGTCGACGGCCCGGCTACTCGCCCACCTCGGGACCCCCCACGACGACGTCGACTGCGTCCAGATCGCCGGCTCCAACGGGAAGGGAAGCACGGCCCGAATGGTCGAGCGCACGCTGCGGGAGGCCGGCTACTCCGTCGGCCTCTACACCTCGCCCCACCTCGAGGATCTCCGCGAACGCGTCCGCGTCGACGGCCGGAAGATGCCCCAGTCGGCCGTCTGCGAGTTCGTCGACGCCGTTCGCGAGTACGTGACGACCCGCGGTGCCGACGGCGAGTCGCCGACCTTCTTCGAGACGATGACCGCCATGGCGCTGTGGCAGTTCGGCCGCGAGGACGTCGACGTCGCCGTCCTCGAGGTCGGTATCGGCGGCAAGTACGACGCCACCAGCGTCGTCGATCCGGTCGCCAGCGCGGTCACGAGCGTCACACTGGAACACACGGGGATCCTCGGCGACACCGTCACGGAGATCGCCCGCGACAAGGCCCACGTCGCGCCGAGCGAGGCCCCGCTCGTGACCGGCACGACCGGAGACGCGCTCGCGGCGGTCCGCGAGATCGCCCGCGACGTGATCACCGTCGGCCCCTCACCCGCGGGGGAGTCGGACCCCACCGCGCCGGACGTCCACGTCGCCTACGACGGCCGGACCAACCACACCGAAGCCGCCGTTTCGATCGACGCCGACGACTGGGACCTCGAGACCGAAATTCCGCTGCTGGGCGAGCATCAGGCCGTCAACGCCGGTATCGCGGCCGCCCTCGCCCGTCAGATCGGTGACGTCTCCGAAACCGACCTCGCCCGCGGTCTGCGCAGCGCCCACTGGCCGGGCCGGTTCGAGGTGATGGATACCGAGCCGCTGGTCGTCCTCGACGGCGCGCACAACCCCGGTGCCTGCGACGGGCTCGCGACGACGCTCGAGACGTACGACTACGACGACCTCCACCTCGTCTTCGGTGCGATGCACGACAAGGACCACCGCGAGATGGCCGCCGCCCTGCCGACGCCGGCCTCGATCGTGACGACCGAGCCGACGCTGGACCGGGCCGAGGAGCCGGCGGTCCTCGCCGAGGCGTTCGCCGACGCCGGTGCCGGCCGCGTCCGGACCGAGGCTGCCGTTCAGGACGCGCTGGCGACCGCGCTGGCCGACGCCGACGCCGACGACTGCGTCCTCGTGACCGGCTCGCTGTTCGCTGTCGCGGAGGCCCGCTCCCGGTGGACTCGCACCGACGTCCCCAAACGGATTCGGGACCGCTCGGATGCCCGCGACGCCCTCGCGGAGGCCAACGTCGCGGCGGGCGATGTCGAGCGACTGGACGGCGACGCCGTCCACCGGGTCGTCAGGACGGCCCTGCGGGACCGACAGGCGTCGGTCCTCAAGGAGGAACTGCTACGGCTGGGCGGCGAGTGTGCCCTGTCGGGCCTCGAGCGCGACGACGAGGCCGTCGACGCCGTCCTGATGGGAACCGTAGCGCAGTTCGAGTCCCTCGTCGAGGCTCTCGAGGCCCGCTCGCGGCCCCACGGGCTGGCCGACGTGGCCCGCGAACTGCGAGCGACCCTCGAGATCGACGCGAGCGACGAGTCGCGGACGACGATCCGTCCCGCGGACGACTCCCGGGGCGACGACGCGGGCCACCGATTCCCCTGGGGCGACCGGACGGCCGTCATGGGCATTCTGAACGTCACGCCCGACAGCTTCCACGACGGCGGCGAGTACGACGCCCTCGAGGACGCCGTCGACCGCGCCGAGGCGATGGTCGCGAACGACGTCGACATCATCGACATCGGCGGCGAGTCGACCCGTCCCGGTGCGGATCCGGTTTCGGTCGACGAGGAACTCGAGCGCGTGGTGCCGGTCATCGAGCGGATCGCCGATCTCGACGCCCGGATCTCCGTCGACACGCGCCGCGCCGCGGTCGCCGACGCGGCACTTTCCGCGGGCGCGGACATCGTCAACGACGTCTCCGGGCTCGAGGACCCCGAGATGCGGTTCGTCGCCGCCGACCACGACGCGGGGCTGGTCGTGATGCACAGCATCGACGCGCCGGTCGTCCCCGACCGCGACGTCGACTACGACGACGTGGTCGCGGACGTGATCGACCAGCTCTCCGAGCGCGTGTTGCTCGCGGAGAAGGCGGGTCTCGACCGCGAGCAGATCATCGTCGATCCCGGCATCGGCTTCGGCAAGTCCGCCGCCGAGAACTTCGAACTCCTCGACCGGATCGACGAGTTCCGGGCGCTTGGGTGTCCCGTCCTCTTCGGACACTCCCACAAGTCCATGTTCGCCAAAGTCGGTCGCGAGGGCGGCGAGCGACTCGAGGCGACCGTCGCGGCGACGGCGCTCGCGGCGGATCGCGGGGCCGACATCGTCCGGGTCCACGACGTAACCGAGAACGTCGCCGCGGTCCGGACGGCGCTGGCCGCGCACGATCCGGAACGGTTCGATTGGCGGTCGTAGGAGCTACTTTTCCCGCCCGTCCGAGCCTCAGTCGTCGTCCGAAACACCCGTATCCGGCGTCCACTCGTCCGGTCCACAGCCCAGCGACCGGTGCGGACAGTGCCGGCAGTGGTCGCCCGGTGTCGTCTCCGTGAACGAGGGCTCGTCGACCGCCGCGAGCGTCTCGAGGACCGACTCCCAGGCCGGCAGTTCGTCGGGGTCGAACAGGTCGACGCGGGGGTCGTCGACGTCGCCGACGTAGACGTAGCCGACCGCGGCGATCGGGTCGTCGAACCGCTGCTTGCAGGCCCGCAGATACAGTGCCAACTGGACCGCGTCCGCGGGCGCGATCCGCTCGGCGGTGGCCTTGTAGTCCAGCACGGCCAGCCCGCCGTCGGGGAGCCGACGGACTGAGTCGACGTAGCCGACCACGTCCCCGCTCACGTCCGCGACGTCCTCGAGCGAAAACGGGAGTTCCGCGGCCAGGGGTTCCCAGTCGGCGACCGGCCGGTCGTATGCGGGCGCAGTCGCCGCGAAGTACCGATCGATACAGGCGAGGACGGGCTCGCGGTGTTCGAGCAGGTCCCGCGCGGTGAGCTGGCGGACGGCGGCCTCGCGCCAGGCCTCGCGGCCGTCGTACTCGCGGTGGAACGCCTCCTCGGCGACGTCGTGGAAGACGGTGCCGACGAGCCGAGAGGCCGCGTCGTCGGTTTCCGTCGCGGTTCCCTCCGTGTCGTCTACTGTCCTGTCCGCCGGCTCCGCCGTCGCCGGCGGATCGTCGAACGCCCGAACGACGTGATCGAGATAGTGCTTGCGCGGACAGGTCTCGTGGGTGTCCATCGCGGAGTAGCTGTGTCGCATCGCGACGGGCAGCTCGGTCGCGGTCGCGAGCGTCTCGACGGGGAAGCGGACGGTATCGGTCGTCAGCGCCGACGGGCGGCGGCCGCTCGGTACCGCCCGCCCGTCCGCGTCCGCCTCGAGGCCGCCGTGGCTCGCGGCGTCGGCGACGGGCAGTAACGAGCCGTGGCGAAGCTGTCGGCCCAGTCGGTGGACCGTCTCGACCGCCTCGCGGGTCTCGAGGGGTTCGATGGGGCGGTCGCCGTAGCCGGCGTAGTAGGTGATCGTGCCGGGTGTCTCGCCGGCCGAGGCAGCGATCTCGTCGGTGCGGTCGACCACGGTTTCGGGGTAGGTCTCCCGGACCTGCTCGACGCTCTCGGTCAGCGACGACCAGAGGTCCATCCGCCGGCCGGTCACCGACCACGCGATCTCGTCGGCCAGACAGGCGTCGGCGGTCGTGGCCGCGAGCCCGTCGGCCGGGTCGTACTCGTACTCGGACCCGAAGAGGAACAGGTGATTCGCCGCGCGGGTGAGTGCGACGTGGAGGACCCGCCACTCCTCGGCGACCGAGTCGGCGGCCAGATCGGCCGTCAGCGGCGAGTCGACGTCGTCATCGAGCGTCGCCGCCAGCAGGCGATCCCGGGCACGGTCGGCGTAGTCGCCCTCGACACACCACTCCTCGTCCGAGAGGAAGGGGACGAGGACGGTGTCGAACTCCAGTCCCTTGGCCTGATGGACCGTCATCACGTCGACGCAGTCCGCCGAGTGGCTCCCCCGGGTACGGTCGCCCCCGCCGCTTCGCAGCGTCGCCGCGAGCGCGTCCACGAACTCCCCCGAGAGCGACTGGACGACCCCATCGGATTCGTAGGCCTCGACGAACCGCTCGATGCGGTCGAACTCGCTTCGCTCCTCCCCCGTACAGAACCACTCGAGCCGGGTCAGGTCCCTGAACCGCCGCACGAACCCCGACAGCGGATAGACGTCGCGGTACTCCTCGAGGATCGCGAGGTGGTCCCGGACCGTCTCGAGTCGGTCGGGGTCCTCGAGATCGAGCGCCGATGGCTCGGCGGCGGTCACGGCGTCGTACAGCGAGCCGTCCCGTCGCTGGAGCGTCGCCAGATCGCTCTCGGAGAACCGGTACCGATAGAGTAACACGCGCCGGAGGTGGGCGTCCGCGCCCGGGTCGACCAGCACCCGGAGGTACGACAGCGCCGTCTGCAGGCCGGGCGAGACCTCGCCCCGCGGCGAGCCCGACACCTCGTAGGGGATCCGCAGCGACCGGAGTTCGTCAGCCACTGCCTGCGCGTGGCGGTTGGTTCGAACGATGACCGCGAGATCGCCAAGCGAGCGCTGGGGGACGTTTTCCGCCTCTCCATTGAGGAGTCGCGAGGCCGTCGTCGCGACCTGTTCCGGCGTCGACTGGGGAATCTCGTCGCTCTCGATTTTGACGACGCGATCCGGCGGGTCGGCCTCGTCGTAGGTCCCCTCGGTCCGGCCGTGTTCGCGCAGCGTCTTCGAGGACTGGTGGGCGTAGTCACAGGCGTTGGTCAGCGCGAGGACCTCCTGTCGCGAGCGGAAGTTGAGCTCGAGTTCGATCCCGCGGTGGTCGGCCGTGGTCGTCGCCAGCCGGTCGAGCCCCTCGCGGTCGGTGCCGCGCCAGCCGTAGATGGCCTGGTCCTTGTCGCCGATCGCGAGCAGGTCCGGCCGGTCGGGGCCGTCGGTGAGTTCGGTCAGTAACGAAAACTGGGTCGCGTCGGTATCTTGGAACTCGTCACAGTAGACCTGCGTCCACTGGCCGGTGATTGCCGGGGCGACGGCGTCATCGTCCAGCAGGTCCGTCGCCGTCCGCACCAGTTCGTCGAAGTCCAGTGCCCGCTCGGCCTCGAGGTGGTCGTGGTAGTCCGCGTAGACGTCGGTGTAGTGGCGGGCCAGCCGGAGGAACTCGACGTAGTGTTTGAGCCGGCCGAAGGGCGTCTGCTCGAGCCGTTCCGTGGCCGACCCCCAGATCTCGTTGCCGAACAGCGCCCGCGGGAGGTGTTTCGTGGTCGGCTCTGCGAGGTCGAGCGCCTCGATCGCGTTCGTCACGCAGGTCTGGAGCGCCCGCAGATAGCGATCGATGTCCCGAACCACGTCCTCCGCCCGGAAGGCGTCCGGCGCTTCGGCGATCTTCTCGCGGCAGTACTCGATGAGCTTGCCGTAGTCGACCAGCGACTCGCGGGCGGTCTCGAGGTGGTCCTCGTCGTTGAACCACCGTAGCGCCTCGTTGTCGAAGGACAACTCCGCGTCGGCGGTCCGCTCGAGCCAGAGGACGAACTCGTTGCACAACTCGAGGGTTCGGATCGGCGGCAGTGCCGACCGGAGTCGCTCGGGGGTGATCCCCTCCCGGCTCATCGCGGCGATAAAGTCGTCGACCGCGTCGGCGAGATCGGCCGTCCCCTCGTCCGGGCTGGCCGAGGCGGCCGCGAAGTCGTAGTCGTTGCTCGCGAGCAGCCGGCCGACGATCCGGCGGCGCTTGCGCTCGGTGACGACCTCGAAGTCAGGCGCATAGCCGAGGTAGTAGGCGTACTCGCGGACGAGCCGGTAACAGAACGAGTGGTAGGTGTAGACGTCGATCGCCGCGGCGGCGTCGGGCGAGAGCCGCTCGGCGACCGCGTCGCGGATGCTCGCGGCGGCCTCGTTGGCGAAGGTCAACACGAGGACGTCCTCGGGGTCGACGTCGCCGCGCTCGATGGCGCGTTCGATCCGCAACAGCATGGTCGTCGTCTTTCCGGTGCCAGCCCCCGCGTCGACGGAGGTACAGGCCGCGTCGCTCTCGATGACCGCCCGCTGGTTGCCCTTGGGGTCGACGCCGGCCGCGAACGCGTGGCCGGGCGCGTCGCCGGCGTCGGCTCGGCTCGTTCCGCGGTCGGCCCCGGCCTCGAGCCCGTCCGTCGGATCGCGGTCGGGGCCGCTGCGGCGGTCCTCAGCCATCGAATCCCACCTCCCGGGCGATGTAGTCCTGACAACAGACGGTGTACTCACACGTCGGGCAGGCGTGGTCCTCGATCGCCGCCCACCGCGCCGTGGGGTCGTATGGCCCCGAAACCAGCTCAGTGGCGACCGCCGCGAGGCGGTCGTCGACGGTCTCGTTGCGATGCTCGTGGGTCATCCCGAAGGTGTGGTGATCGACGTAGCCGTTGGTCAGGTCGACGATCTCGAGGCTCGTCTCGACGTCGTCGCGGACCCAGTTTATCGCCGTCCCCGACCGGTCGGCCAGCGGGATCTGCACGTATCGGCAGGTCCGATCGCCCAGTCCGAGCCGGTCGCGGAGCCCGCGGAGGCCGTCGAGGACGACGGCCGTCTCGAGGAGCGCGCCGACGGGAGCAGGGTCGAACGCGGCCGACTCGGGGTCGAAGTGGTCGGTAAAGAGGGCAGCGACGTCGCCCTCCCAGTCCGATCGGTATCGGAGGAGGCCAAGCGGCGCGACCGTCGGTACGAACCGGACGCCGACGAGCGACGAGCCGTCGACGGTGACGTAGTCGACCGTCGCGTCGATCCGTACCGCGTCGGTCTCGAGACTCGGCTCGGACAGTTCAAGCGTACTCGAGAGCGGGAGCCCCGGTCCGACGAGTTCGCCACCGGTCGCTTCGGCCTCGAGTCGCTCGATCCCCGCGGCGTGGTCGATGCCGACGGCCTCGACGTACGCGGCGGCCGTCGCCTCGAGGACGCGCCGCTCGTGGCGGCGCTGGGTCGCCGAATGAAAGCGCTCGTCGTGGTCGGCCCACAAGGCACCCAGCCGGTCCGCGGCGACCGACTCGAGGGCCTCGCGGTCCGCATCGGCGCTCCGGAGCGCGTCACAGAGGGCGGTCCGCAGCAAGTCGACCCGGTCGTCGCCGGCCGCCGGCTCGCCCTCGAGGCCGTGGACGTGGGCGAACTCGTACTGGCGGGGACAGCGGAGGCCGGTCCGGAGCCCCTCGACGGAGAGCGTGGGAACGGCGTCGGCGTCACTCATCCCGGATCACCTCGCCAGCGGCGAACTCGAACTGCGACCGGACCGCCTCGGCGAGTTCCGGGTCGACGTCGCCGTCCTCGAGGACGACCGCGATCTCCTCGAACAGCGCCTCGGTCTCGCCGAGGTCGGCCTCACCCCCCGTACTCGCCTCCCGGAGGAGCCGCTCGAGTTCGCCCCGCGGCTGGGCAAGCAGCGCCTCGACGGCGTCGGTCTCGCCGTGGATCGCCGCCCCGGCCGTCGCGTCGACGGACTCGAGGGCGAGCCCCGGCGTCGCGTCGATCAGTTGCAGGTACCGCGACTCGTCGTGGGTCCGGCGCAGGCCGTCCGACCCGCGCTCGTAGGAACACAAATAGAGGGCCCGCTCGGCGGCTCGAGCCCCGAGTGCGAGCCGGCGTCGGGACCGCTGTGCGTGGTAGGTCTCGAAGCGGTCGCCGACGCCGTCGGCGTCGACGGTGGCGAAGGTGTCGGCGATGGCGTCGACCGACGGGTCGGTGACCGCGGGGTAGCTCGGCATCGATCGGAGCCATGCCCCGGGGAACAGCTGGGTGAGAAACTGCTCGCCCGGATAGGTCTCGTCGGTCAGATCGAGCAGGAACACTGCCCGCCGCGAGTCGTATTTGAGGTCGCCGACGGCACAGACGGTAACGCCGCCGGTCGGCGGCCGCGTCTCGACCGAATGCACGTACGGCGCGTCGTACTGGATCGTCCGCCGGAGCATCCGGCGCAGTCCCTGCCAGTCCGGCCCCACGAGGTCCGTCTCCTCGACGAACGCGGCGATCTCGAGAACCCGGCGGACACCCTCGTAGCCCTCGCGGGCGTCGACCCACGCTTCCTCGCGGGCGATCCGCCCCTTGAGGTCCGTCCGCCGGATCCAGCGCTCGAGCGAACGCCGGACGCTCGAGCCGGCGGTCTCGGCGAGCAAATCAGGCGAGAACGCCGGCACCCGGGCCCGGAGCCGATCCAACGACGTAGTCAGGGAATCGGGCCGGTCCCGGTCGGGGTCGACGGGATCGGCGTCGGCCCGCTCGAGTGCGTCGCCGTCCCGTTCCCGCTCGCACTGACAGGTAACGACCGCGTAGAGTTCGTTGACGGCGGGGTCTTCGGCCAGCGAGGGAGTGCCGATCGTCGCCGTCGGGACGCCGGCCTCGCGGAGCCGCCGTCTGGTCTCGGGAACGCGCTCGATCCGCGGGACGGCGACGGCGAACTCGTCGAACGGCCAGCCGTGGCGGTCGCGCAACGACTGGATCTCGGTAGCGACCGCCCGGGTCTGTTCACGAGCGGTCTCGGTCCGGAGCCGTCGGGCCCGACCGACCGGCGTCGCGTCCGTCGCGTCGGCGGCCGTCGGTCCGTTGCTGTCGTCCGGTTCCACGCTCCGAATCGGCGACTCGCCGGTCGCGAGGAACCGCGTGATCGCCCGGTGTGGCGGCCCGTCGGCGTTCGGTCTCGGGGGCTCGAGCGGTTCGACCTCAAGCCCGGCTTCGGTCGCGATGTCGGCGACTCCTCCGGGCTCGACCCGCGTCCGTTCGACGCTGGCGTGGCGTTCACCGAGACAGACGAGATCGGCGTCCGCCGACAGCGCGGCGAGATAGCGGCGGTCGAGCCGGCGGTACTCCTCGAACTCGACGGCCAACACGGCGTCGAAGGCGGCCGTCACGCGGGATCGCAGGCCGTCCGCGTCGGCCTCGAGCAGGTCGACCGCCCGCGGGATCACGTCCGCCCGCTCGACGTAGCCCCGGTCGGCGAGTTCGTCGTGGAATCGGTCGTTCATCGCGTAGAGGAAGGCCAGACAGTCGTGAGGGTCGTCGAGGTCCGCGAGGCGGATCCGCTGGCGGGTCGCCTCGAGCAGGAACTGGCCCACGTCGCGGGAAAACCCCTCGTGGTCGGCGGCGCGCTCGAGGTAGTCGGGGACGGAGCGGCTCGCGCCGTCGATCACCAGCGAGATGAGTTCGATGCGTTCCTCGTACTCGAGGCGGTCGAGGGTCGGGTCGTACGCCTCGATGGTCTTGGAGGCGTGTTCCGGCAGCGACTCGACGCGGGGCGAGCGGGGGCCGCCGGCGCGCTCGAGGGGCGCATCGGCCAGCGCCTCGGTCAGCGATGCCAGGCCCGCCGGATGCCGTTTCAGCACCAGCACGTTCCGCGGGCCGTGATCGGCGGCGAGGGCGGCGTACTCGTCGGCGGCGGCCGCGAGGAGAGCGTCGCTGGGCGCGGGTTCGGGCAGGAGTTTGCACGTTCCCTCGAGGGTTGGCGAGGACGGCATGACACGTCACCCTGTATGGCCGATTTCGTATTTAAATGTGCGCCACTCACCCGTCCGGTCGCTCGGAGACGGCTCGGCTGCCCTCCGTCCGCCTTCCGCAGTCCGACAATTCTTATATTGTCTACCGAATACCGTACGGTATGGAAGACATTTTCGTCGCGCGAGTCATGTCAACGGATGTCTATACGGTCGCGCCGGATACGCTCGTCGAGGACGCCGCGGGCGAGATGCTCGACAACGGAATCGGGTCGGTCGTCGTCGTCGACGACGACAACCGGCTCGAGGGGATCCTGACGACGACGGACTTCGTTCGGATCGTCGCCGAGCGAAAGCCCAAGGACCGGACCCCGGTTTCGACCTACATGAGTACGGACGTCGTCACTGTCGGGGCACAGGACAGCATCCGCGACGCCGCCGACGTGATGGTCGAACGCGGCTTCCACCATATCCCCGTCGTCGACGAGGACGAGGGCGTCATCGGAATGGTCACGACATCGGACTTGGCCGGCTACATCTCGCGGGTACAGGAGCCGAGTCCCGAGTAGCCCCCCGGTTCGGGCTCCGACGGACTCTCCGGTCGTCGCTCCCGATGCGTCGCTCCGGCGTACAGCTTTTCATACCACTCGTAGCCGTCATTCGCCGACCAGTCATACGACTGCCGGTCGGCGGTCCATGCCCGACGGGCGAGCCGAGTCCCGTGTCCGTTACGACGAGTCGACCTCGTCCCCGGGCGCGTCGCCCTCGGTCATCCAGCGGACGACCTCGCCCAGACGTTCCCGCAACCGCCGCGCCTCCGTCGGCGTCAGCTCGACGTCCGCGTGGCCGGTCGCGTGGTCCCCCGCCATCGCGTCGATGCTCAGCACGACTCGGTGGCGGTCCTCCGCTTCGGGCCGCACCGAGATATCGGCCCGCTCGGGATACTCCCGCGGCGGCCCCATCTCGAGGTCGAGTTCGCCCCGCGTGACGCCGATCCGGACCCGCTCGGCGTCCTCGAGGTCGAACGAGTCCGTCCGCGCCTCCTCGGTCGCCGGCGGTTCGTCAGTGTGTGTCTCGTTCTCTCCCATGTCCTGGGGTTGACCGTCCGTCCCCTTGGCTGTACGCCCGGTCGTCACTCCGAAAGTTGCGCCACGAAGGACCGACGGCGACGCCATCGTGAACGGGCAGGCCCGGGACCGACAGCCGGTACGACCCGCCGCTGTGGCTCTCCCGTCACTCGACCGCGAAGATCTCCGCGTCCAACAGCCGCCCGCCGGTCCAGCACTCGCGGGCGAACCAGCCGAAATACCCCACCGCGAAGACGGTTAGTGCGGCCGTGAGCAGCCACGGCACGCTTCCGACGGCGAACGCGCCGAGTTGGGTGAGGCCGAACCCGCCACAGCCCACGGCGAGCAGACAGATGCCGACCGCGGCCACGCGGGGCCAGCCGACGGTGCGTCCGGCAATCGCGAGTCGCTCTCGCGTCCCTGCAAGGAAGAGCGTGACGCCGACGGCACCGAGCCACCCGACCGGAACCAGCGTCGAGACTGCGCCCGGCTCGCCACCGACGACGAACAGTCCGGCCAACAACAGGGTCGCGACGCCGCCGCCGGTGAACCCGCGGCGAACGACGGTCTTCAATCGACTCATCGCTCGAGCGGTTCCGACGGAACGCAGTTATACTGTTCGCTGTCGAGTGCCGAGCGAGCGGTCCTCGTGTCGGCCCGGTGGCCGACACCGCTCGTCGCCGTCAGTCGTCGTCCATCGGCGCGGTCACGGGCTCGACCCGCTCGCCGCGAGGCCCCTCGAGGTCGATCTTCGGCAGGAGATCGCGCAGATAGCGGCCGGTGTGGGAGTCGTCCAGGCGCGCGACTTCCTCGGGGGTTCCGGTCGCGACGATCTCGCCGCCGTTCTCGCCGCCCTCGGGGCCGAGGTCGATGATGTGGTCGGCGTTTTTCACGAGATCGAGTTCGTGTTCGATGACGACGACGGTGTTGCCGTCATCGGTCAGTCGGTGGAGGACGTCGATGAGTTTGCGCTCGTCCTCGCTGTGGAGCCCGGTCGTGGGTTCGTCGAGCAGGTACAGCGTCTCGCCCGAGTCTTTCTTCCCCAACTCCTCCGCCAGCTTGATCCGCTGGGCCTCACCACCGGAGAGCGTCGTCGATGGCTGGCCGAGTTTCATGTAGTCCAGCCCGACGTCTTTCAGCAGCTTCAGCCGGCGGCGGATCCGGCTCGAGGACTCGAAGAAGTCGTAGGCCTCCTCGACCGACAGCTCGAGGACGTCGGCGATCGTCTTCCCCTTGTAGGTCACGTCCAGCGTGGCGTCGTTGTACCGCGCGCCGTCACACTCCTCGCAGGGGACGTGGACGTCCGAGAGGAAGTTCATCTCGATCTTGACGGTTCCCTGCCCGCCACACTCCTCACAGCGGCCGCCCTTGACGTTGAAGGAGAACCGTCCCTTCTCGTAGCCGCGCTGTTTCGACAGTTTCGTCTGGGCGAACAGTTCGCGGATGTAGTCGAAGACGCCGGTGTAGGTCGCGGGGTTCGACCGGGGCGTGCGACCGATCGGCGACTGGTCGATCAGCCGGACCGTCTCGATTTCCTCAAGACCCTCCAAGCTGTCGTGGTCGCCCGGGATCACGCTCGTGTTGTCGTTCATCTGGCGGGCCAGCCCCTTGTAGAGGACCTCGTGCATGAGCGTGGATTTGCCCGAACCCGAGACGCCCGTAATTGCAGTAAAGCAGCCCAGCGGGATGTCGACGTCGAGGTCCGTCAGGTTGTGCTGGCGCGCCCCGAGGACGGTCAGCGCCCCCTCCGGGTCGCGTCGCTCGTCGGGCACCGGGATCTGCTTGCGGCCCGAGAGGTAATCGCCGGTGATCGACTCCTCGGTCGCTTTGACCTCCTCGACGGAGCCGTTGGCGACGACCTCGCCGCCGCGCTTGCCGGGGCCGGGCCCCATGTCGATGACGTTGTCCGCCCGCCGCATCGTCTCCTCGTCGTGTTCGACGACCAGCAGGGTGTTACCGAGATCGCGCAGTTCCTCGAGCGTGTCGAGCAGGCGGTCGTTGTCCCGCTGGTGGAGCCCGATCGAGGGTTCGTCGAGGACGTACAACACGCCGACGAGACCGGAGCCGATCTGGGTCGCGAGTCGGATGCGCTGGCTCTCCCCGCCCGAGAGGGTGGCGGCCTCCCGATCGAGCGTGAGATACTCGAGTCCGACCTCGACCATGAAGCTCAGCCGCGCGCGGATCTCCTTTAAGATCTCCTCGGCGATGACCTTCTCGCGCTCGGTGAGGTCGGCCTCCATCGACTCGAAGTGTTCGAGGGCGTCGCCGATGCTCATCGCGTTGATCTCGGTGATCGCGGTCCCGTCGACCAACACGGCGCGACTGGCTGGCTTGAGCCGGGTGCCCTCACAGGCCGGACACTCCGTGACCGACATGTAGTCCTCGATGTGGTCCCGCGTCGAGTCGGAGTCGGTCTCGATGTAGCGGCGCTCGAGGTTCGGGATGACCCCCTCGAAGCGCTTCCGTTTCCGGCGGGTGCCGTTCTTGGTGCTTCGCTTGAATACCACTTCCTCGTCCGTCCCGTAGAGGAAGGCCTGCTGGATCGATTCCTCGAGGTCCTTGAACGGCGTCGACAGGGAGACGCCGAAGTGTTCGGCGACGGCGTCGAGCCGGGTTTGGTAGTACGACCGGTTGTAGCTCCAGGCCTCGAAGACGTGCTTGAGCGGCTTGGACTCGTCTTGGACGACGAGGTCTTCGTCGACCTCCTTGGTCTCGCCCAGTCCCTCGCACTCCGGACACGCGCCGTGGGGCGAGTTGAACGAGAACGAACGCGTCTCGATCTCGGGGACGTCGATCCCGCAGTGGGTGCAGGCGAGGTCCTTCGAGAACTCGACGACGAAGCGGTCGTCCTCCTCGCGTTCCTCGCCCAGCGCGCCGGTTCGGCGGGCTTCCTCGCCGAGGTCGGCGGCGACCTCCTCGGATGCATCCGGGAGGATGACCTTCAGGACGCCTTCGGCCTCGGCAAGCGCCGTCTCGACGCTGTCGATGATCCGCGGCCGGTCCTCGGTGCTGACCTTCACGCGGTCGACGATCACGTCGACGGTGTGATCGAAGTTCTCGTCGAGATCCGGATCGTCCATCGTGAGGTCGTACTCCTCCCCGTCGATCTCGACGCGGGCATAGCCCTCCGAGACGAGTTCCTCGAAGAGGTCCTCGAAGGCCCCCTTCTGGTCGCGGACGACCGGTGCCGCGAGCTTGGCCTTGGTCCCCTCGGGCAACTCGAGGATGCGCTCGACCATGTTTTGCGCACTCTGCTCGCCGACTTCGCGGCCACAGTCGGGACAGTGGGGCGTGCCGACGCGTGCGTAGAGGAGCCGGAGATAGTCGTGGAGTTCCGTCACCGTCCCGACCGTCGAACGGGGGTTGTTCGCGGCGTTTTTCTGGTCGATCGAGATCGCCGGGGAGAGTCCTTCAACGGTCTCGACCTGCGGTTTGTCCATCTGGCCCAGGAAGTTCCGGGCGTAGGCCGAGAGGCTCTCGATGTACCGCCGTTGCCCTTCGGCGTAGACCGTCTCGAACGCCAGCGAGGACTTGCCCGACCCCGAGAGGCCGGTGACGACGGTAAACTCCTCGCGGGGGATCGTCACGTCGAGGTCCTTGAGGTTGTGTTCTTCCGCACCGCGGACGTCGATAGTGTCCTTGCTCATCGTTCGCTCGCAAATCGGGACTGTTCGGGTCGGCGATACGGTGTCGAATTCATTGTACTGAGTCAGTGGCCGGAAGAACTTAACGAGTCTGAAAGCCCAATGCCGTGGTGTGCGTTGACATTCAGAATCGGTCCGTGAGGCCGTCCCCTCGAACCGCATAGCCGTCCGAGGTCGCGAGTCGCGACTTTCGCCCGTCTTTATGCCGCCGGGGTCGAAACGGGACGTATGGACGAGATCGATCTCGAGGAACTCGCGGCATCGCTGACGCTGCGCGAGGAGAACCAGGCGATCAAGAGCTACCAGAACACGGTCGCGGTCGCCTGCCCGGCCTGTGACGAGCAGTTCGACGACCTCGTCGTCTGCAAGGAGAACCCGACGAGTCTGAACCTCTCGAAACAGCTGGACCTCTGTGTCGGCTCGGCCGACGGCAAGGGCGTCATCTTCACCCACAAAAAATAGCGATCCGACACGTCGACCGCTCCGTCGTCGCTCGAGTCGGGACCGCCGTTCATACGGTCTACTGTAAGTCATTGCCGCTGGGACCGCGACCGTCCTGCGGTCCCACCGGTACATCGTTACAGTAAACCGTATCAGACCGAGGGCAGATCGCGATTCCATCCGGGGTCGTGGCCGGTCTGCTCGATGAGATCGGACCGACACGCCGGACAGTAGTCGGGGGTGGCGGATTTGCCTCGAGGGACGTACACCGCGTTGCCGCATTCCACGCACGCGTCCGCGACGATGGTTACACAGTCCGCACAGACGTTGAAGTCGTCGACCGTGAGGTCGCGCAGGGGTTCGAGTTGTTTATCCAGGAGATACTCGTCGATGACCGCCTGACAGCTGTGACACGGTTTCATAGCGATGCTTGTAGGCCCATGTTACCATGGCGTAAATACTTGTCTCCGTGAGCGACGGCCGCACCGTCGCGTCCGCTCTCTCCGGACGGCCGAATCGCTGGAATACGGACGAGTACGTCGGACTGGCGTCCGATTCCGACGGCGAGTCGTGGCGGCGGGTCTTTCGGAAGTGTTATCCCCGAGTCGGGACTACGAGTGGTTGTAATGGCAAACGGTAAGGTTGACTTCTTCAACGACACGGGCGGCTACGGTTTTATTTCGACTGACAGCGACGAGGTAGACGACGACGAGGACGTGTTCTTCCACATGGAAGACGTCGGCGGTCCGGACCTCGAAGAGGGACAGGAAGTCGAGTTCGACATCGAATCATCCCCCAAGGGACCCCGCGCGACGAACCTCGTCCGCAAGTAATACCGACCGCCCGCTGTCGCTCATCGCGACGAACGGCGATCGCGTTTTTTCACAGCGCTACACACGATAGCGATAGTAGCCGCTGAAACGAGTTACACACTGATCGCAACGCTGTCGTGCGATCAGGTATGCAATGACTTTCAGCGGCTACGATACTGCCACCGCCCCGTTCCGGGCAGAGTCCCTCCGTCTCCCAACGGCTTGCTCTCCGCTCTCTCCCCCTACGGTCGGTCGACGCTTCGGAGAGACCGCCGTCAGTTTACGGACTCGCGCTCGTCTCCGCTCGCTTCGATACCCCGCTTCCACCGGTAGTAGAGCGACCGCGTGGTTCGATCAGCGTCTCGAGCCACGAGGACGGTTGTCCCGTGCAGTTCCGAAAGCGTCTGCTGAACCGATTCGAAGACTAACTGTTCCAATCGGGATCGCTGCTCCGGGGCCCCTATCGATGTCAGATCGTGTGTCTTCGCTTCCCGTACGATCTCGTCGGCCGTCTCGGGGGCCTCTCTAAGTTCCACTTCGGACGTCACGTCGGAGCCAAGGACGTATTCGGCGAATTTCAGTAGCTCTGTCCCCTCAGCCGCCGTCTGGGCGGGTGCATCAGGGGGAATCACGTGGAGGACGGTGACTGACGCATCGACAGCGCGTGCCAGCGCGCGTGCTGCTTCCGCAGCGAGGGCGGCGTGTGGGCCCCCTCCGACGGGCAACAGTATCGAGTCGATCGGCGTCGCTTCGGCTTCCGCGAGCGAAGCGACAGTGTGGTCCTCGACGTCCGGGACGTACAGCGGGGTCTCTTCCCCTCGCACGCTCGGCGTTTCGACGAACACGTCACACTCGGCGTCAGCCAGGTTCGAATCAATCCTCCCCACGCTGCGTCGCCCGTCCGCACCGAACCCGGTGTCCCGGAGCAACAGAACCGCCGTTTCACTCCCGTCATCGATGACGGCACGAATCCCGTCCGTGGCATCGCTCACGACCCGAACGACCGGCCGAATCGGGACGCTCGGCTCGAGGTCTCGAGCCCGCTCAGCTATTCGGGCGACGTGCTTGCGTCGCTTTTCGACGGTCTCAGGTACTTCCGCGTCGGAGTCGGCCGATCGTTCCCGTCGGAGATACCGTCGAACCGTCTCGAGTGACGCGTCGTTCGGCACGGTCTCGAGGCCGAGCAACAGTACCCGGCCGTCGTTGTCCGCTGCGAGTGCAACTGCTGTCCGGAGGAGCCGCCGGACGTTGCTCCGCGTCTCGGTATCGAGCAATACGTCGGTCACGGGGACGACGACGGTATACTCCGGCGTCCGGATGAGCGGTCCGCTACGGAGGGACGAATCCACATCCGAATCGACGGACTGGCGTGGGACGGTGATGCGAACGGCCGTTCGCTCGGAACCGTCGACCATGGTTACGACCCCGTGAACGCATCCGTGACCCGGTTCGTTGCCCCGTTTCTTGCGAAGATCGTGACAACGTCATCCGCTCGGATCTCGGTCTCTCCCTGTGGAATGACCAGGTCGTCGTCCCGTACGATAGCCACGATAATCGTCTCTTCGGGCAGCAGGCCGTCCCTGTCAGCATCGATCAGGCTGCGGCCGTCGATCGGCGCGCCCGCATCGACCGTGACTTCGAAGATTTCCGCTCCACCCGCTATCGGCATAAAGTCCTGGATCGCGGGGTGTTGGACCGCGCGATAGAGATACTGGCCGTTGAGTCGGTGGGGACTCTCGACGATACTCACACCGAGGTCCTCGAACAGTTCCATGTGGGCGGGGTCGTTGATCGAACTCACGAGCGTCTCGACCCCGTACTGCTTGCCGAACATGGTAATCATGAGATTGACCGAATCGCTCTCCGTTGTCGAAATGAGCGCGTCCGCCTCTTCGATGCCGGCTTCGAGCAGGATCTCTTTCGATGCCGCATCCGCATTGAGGACCAGACAGTCGTAGGTCGTACTCACTGCTTCGGCTAGTTCCGTATCGCGTTCGATGACGACCACCTCGTGGTCGTCCCGCGTTGCGAGGTCGATGACAGTGTTTCCGGTGCGGCCCGCGCCGATGATGATTACGTACATTGTGATGGTGTCTGACGGCGATAGTCGACGAGCGATACGACCGAGGGATCACGACCGGTCGGCGGGCCGGGCACGTCGAGGACGGGCGTACTGGATTCGGTCCGGTTGAACATCCACGTCACCTCCTGAAGAGACTGTTAAGCAGGACGAGGACGGGGATGATCTCGAGGCGCCCCATCCACATCTGACCGATGAACAGTAGCTCCGCGATAACCGGCATGTCCGGGCCAGTGATCCCCGACGAGAGTCCGACGGTACCCTGTGCAGTCGCCACTTCGAAGATCCCGTCGGCGAGCGTGAAGTCCGATGGGAGAACCGCCAACAGCACGAACAGCGAGACGGCCAGTACGATGAGATAGATGAACGCAAAGGTCGTTGCGGCCCGTATCTCGTCGTTGGCTTCATCGGCCGTAACTCTCCGTTGTCCGATGCGGAGATCATCGATCGCGTGCTTCGGGAGGAACACGCGGGATATCTCCCACCGAATCCCACGCGCGATGATGTGGCCGCGGATGATTTTGATTCCGCCGACCGTCGCACCTGCGGACCCGCCGAGCAACATGGCACCGAGGACGATGACCATGACTGCGCCGCCGTTCCAGTCGCCGATCGCGGACGTCTGCCAGCCGGTGGTCGTCTGGGCACTGATAAACTGGAAGAGCCCGTCACGGAGCGCCTGACTCGTCACCACGTTACCGAGGTACGCTATCGGATCTCCGGTATAGGGAACGCCGACCCAGCGAGCGAGGAACGCTGTCAGCCCGACCACACCGACGATGAACATTGCACAGAGTCCCCTGACCTGCGGATCTCGAGTGAACTCCCGGACGTCACGCTCGGAAAGCACCCCGTAGTAGACCGGGATCGAGATCGCGCCGGTAATCATCGCGGGGATGTGGACGAGTTCCATCGCGTAGGAATCGTAGCCGGCGATGGAGTCGTCGAGCGTGCTGAACCCGCCGGTGGACTGCCCGGTCATCGCGTGATTGATCGCGTCGAAGATCGTATTCTCGATGCCGTAATTCGGGGCGATGAGGAACGTCGCCGCTGCGAGGTACACGGCGACCAGAGCGGTAACACCGACGTAAATTTTCCAGATCGCACGCGCCGTACCGGCGATACTGGGCCGTAACTTCTCGTTTCGTCCTTCCGACTGATAGAGCGAGATGCCTGCGACCCCGTGGGGCTGTCTGAGAATCGCCAACGAGAGGACGATCATCCCCGCGCCACCGATCCACTGCATCTGTGACCGATACCAGAGGAACCCGTGCCCGACCGAGGGTTCATGCACGCTCATCGTCAGCCCCGTCGTCGTATACC
The DNA here is from genome assembly GCF_031165565.1 of Natrinema thermotolerans. Taxonomy (NCBI): domain Archaea; kingdom Methanobacteriati; phylum Methanobacteriota; class Halobacteria; order Halobacteriales; family Natrialbaceae; genus Natrinema; species Natrinema thermotolerans. The sequence goes on from NZ_CP101873.1 coordinate 2,585,919, forward strand.
CGCTCATACTCTCGAAGAAGGCATGGAGAGGGTTCCGAAAGTAGCGGAGACTCGAGCGGTAACTCTCCCCCGCCGGGACGAACGATTCGAGTACGGCCGGTGGCGTGATGTGGGCGGCAACGATGAACGGGAGGGCACCGAACGCCGCAGTGACGAACCACCCGAGCGCCGCAACGATCATCGCGTGATGGCGTTTCGGTTCGGGAGCGTCTTCGCATATTTTATACACGGTTGCGCCACCGAGGGCGGTTATCATCCCCGCAATCAGAAACGCAACTGCGCTATACCATTCCTGATAGAGGAGCGATACGAGTAGCGGTACAGACATCAGTCCCCCGATGAGGACCTGGAGGGCACCGATGTCCCTACTGACCGTTTTCGATGCAGCCACGAACCCGGAGCGACCGACTGTCGAATGTGACATGTGAGTTACACCAATTGGTCTTCGTAATGGCCGAAGATGTCCGTGAGTTCTGGATCAGCGCCGGTCGCGGAATAGACCGTCAGCAGGTCGTTCGCCCGGATTCGGGTGTCTCCTCGTGGCGTCTGTGGCTGGTCTTCGCCCTCCCGTTCGATAGCGACGATCAGGGTATCGTCCGGTAGGAGCTGCCCCTCGCCTGCTTCAGTGAGGGTCTTGCCGGCGATCGGTGCCTCCGCTGTGACCCTGATTTCGAAGACTTCCGCCTCCTCCCCGATTCGCATGTAATCGACGATAGCCGGCCTGGCCACCGCCCGATAGAGGGAGCCCGCGATGAGCTGTTGCGGGTTTTCGATCGTGTTCACCCCCGCCTGACGGAAGAGGTTCATGTGGCTCGTATCGTGAACCACGGACGTGATCGCGGGAACGCCAAACTCCTTTGCGAGTAAACAGACCATGACGTTCGTTGCGTCCCAGTCCGTCGTCGAGATGACTGCATCCGCTCGGTCGGCACCGGCTTCACTCAGCGTTTCTTTTATCGTCGCATCCGCATTCAGCACCAGGCAGTCGTACGTGCCGGCGATCTCGTCGGCTTTCGCTCCGTCTTTCTCGATCACTACGACCTCGTTTCCGGAGCGAGTAGCGATGTCGATCAGTGGCGATCCGATATCTCCCGCTCCGACGATGATTATATACATATGTGTGTTGTCTTATATTTTAGCAGCTAGTCTCGAGCGTTCCGTCTGATCTCACTTGCGCTTCGCTCACCGTTCGGCCGGGGGAGAACGAGAACGGGGATATCACTGTCTTCGATGAGGTTGTGAGAGACGTCTCCGGTCAACAGTTTCCGCCAGCGACTGCCCCCTCGTGGTGTGAACGCGATCGCACTCGCGTCACTGTCGTGAGCCGCGTCGATGATGGCCGTCGCAATGTCGGTTCCGTAGCGAAGATCCGTTTCAATCGATATTCGGGAATCGTCGAACTCGTCGGAAACGATGGCGAAGACGTCTTCCGCATACCGCTTGCGTTGCTCAACCGACGCCTTATCCGGTGCGCCACTACTCTTCTCGATAACGTGGACGACGATTACGGTACGATCCGTCCCCGCAACGTGCGGGCGGAGTGCGGTAGCGGTCGCTGTCGCGTCGTCGCGGTTTGCGATCGGAACGACGATCCGTCGGAAAAGTGGCTCAGTCATCTCGGTCCCCCTCGACTCCGCCGTAGACTCTTCCGAGGTAGTGCCACCGGTACGTTCCCCCTTCGTCGTTGATGTGGGGTTCCCACCTGACACGGTAGGCGAACGGTCCTCGTGCCTCGCCCGTCTCGTCCGGGCGTTCGACGACGACGTTCGTGTATGCGTCGTACTCCGCTATGCGAACGAGTTCTTCCCCGTTTCGTGCTTCGATTGTATCAGTGAGGGGCGGCTGCTCTCGGAGGCATCGTTGCGCGTAGTTGATTATCTCCCTGAGCTGACTATCACTGCTGTCTTCGAGGACAGCAGCGATCTCTTCGGGGACGGTCTCCGGGGGATCGGCATCAGTCGTTGTCATACTTTGAGTTGGATCTCCGCCGTTTCCGTTCGGCTACGGACTACGACGGCCGGTCATGCGGTCCGCGAACGATACGTTAGCTGTCACGACACGTTCCTGCTCTGATCCAAATTTCTCCCACACCATAAATATGCCTGGTTCTATTTCGGTATAGCGAATCTAAAGCCAGGAAAATTTTTGTATGCGGAAATAGTGGCACCAGTATGATCGGTAGCAAGTGTCGGATCGCGTCAGACTCCGACCCCGCCGACTCCGATTCACCCGCCCGACAACGACGCGGACGGGTCGTCGTTACGAATCGGTTGAATCGCTTCACTCAAACGGAGACGAATACCGCGTGTGCGGGTCTGCGGGAGTTTCGGCGCCAGCATCGCTGGACGAACGCGGGAGTTCAGAGAAGACATTTATGAGCCCTGAACGTAGTTTCCCTATGACCCAGCGCGTCGATGAAATCGACAAACGCATCCTCTATTATTTGGCACTGGATGCACGGAACACGGCAACATCGGATATCGCCGAAGAAATGGAGGTGACGCCGGCAACGATCCGAAACCGGATCGCACAACTCGAGGAGCAGGGGATCCTTCGCGGGTATCTCGCTGATATCGATTACAAGTCCATCGACGGGTACGTCACCTATCATTTCAGGTGTACGGCCCCCATTCCGGATCGTGCCCGGCTGGCCCAGTCGGCCCTGGAAATTTCGGGCGTCATAACGGTCCAGGAGTTGATGGCCGGATCCGCGAACTTGGGGATCACGGTCGTCGGAGCGGACACGAACGAGATTAACAAAATCGCGGGCGAACTCTCCGATCTCGGGTTGGAGATCGAAGACGAGAGCGTTATCGAAGGCGAGTATCACACGCCGTACAACCCGTTCGGCCCGGAAAACGTGCCCAAGGGACCGTCGTTAACCGACTTCATGAGTCTGGCCGGAGACGCGGAAGTCGTCGAATTTACCGTCTCGGAAGGGGCCGAGATCGCGGACACGACTATCGAAGAGGCGGTCGATGAAGAACTGCTGGCCGACGAAATGCTCGTCGTCGGGATCGAACGGGACGGAGACGTCCTCACGCCGAAAGGCGAGACCGTTATTCAAACGGGCGACGTCGTCTCCCTCTTCTCGAAGGCCCCGTTGGAAACGGACTCTCTGGAAGTGTTCGGGACGCAGTGAAATCCGGACCGAGTGCGGAGCGGACGCTTCGGAGTCGAACGGTCGTCCGGCCCCACCGTCGGGACCAAAGTGACTTCGGCCGGCAGCCCCAAGGGAGACTATGAGCGACGACGCCGCGGACCCACTCGCGGTCGACGACCTCGTCGAGTACTGTCGTACGCAGGCCGGCCTGCTCTCGGGCAGCGTCGAGACGATGGCCGCGGAAGCCGACGACCTCCTCGACGAGATCGACGCCGAGATGGCCGAGATCCGCTCGCGCCTCGAGGCCCTGCCCGACGAGGTACCGGCGACCGAAACCCCCTCGACCGCCGATGTCCCCGACGCCGGCGAGGTCGACGTCGCGGCGATCGAGGAGTTACAGGCGGAACTCGAGGAGAAACAGCTCCTCGTCGAGGCCAAACAGGCACGGATGCAGGCGTTTCAGGATCTGGCGGCCGACTATACCGATCTTGCCGAGGAGTTGGCTACGGATGTCGAGGACGGCCAGACGGCCCTGACCCGGGTCATCGAGTTCGAGGCCGACGCCGACGCGCCGGCCTACTTCGACGAGCGGGAGACGATGCTCGAGACGGCCGCCGCGTCGGCCGATTCGGCCGCCGAGTAGCGGTTCGGAAACGGATGGCTGCGGCGTCCCAGACCGCCGGATACCGGTTCGGCCGACTGCTCTCGTTCCCGACGACAGTCGGTGAAACCGACCGGAACGTTGATTATGGTATCTGTTGTCGTGGCCCACATGACAATCGACTATAGCGATCGCGAGACGTCGTACGAACTCTATCGGAAGGGCAAACGGGAGGGGACGTGGGACCCCGACGAGTACGACCTCGAGCGGGATCGGGAGGACTGGGCGTCGTTCACCGAGGCGGAACAACACCGGTTCCTCGCGACGTGTTCGGGCTTCTACGACGGCGAGGAGGACGTCACCCGGACGCTCGCGCCGTACATGATGGCGCTGGACGCCCTGCCCAACGAGGAGATGCCCTTCGACACCGTCCAAGAGGAGATGTACCTGGCCCAGCAGGTCTACGAGGAGGCCAAACACACCGACCTCTTCAGCCGGTACTTCAAGGAGGTCTTCGGCACGCAGGAGACGGCCCCCTACCGCGAGGGCGGCTATCAGGAGCAGGGGTACAGCACGGACGACCTCTACGACACCGCGGACGACCTCCTCGCGGCGATCAACGGCGGTGACCGGACCGAACTCGTCTACACCCTCGGGGAAGCCTACCTGAACTACATGGGGATCGTCGAGGCGCAACTCGCCCGCGGCGGCTACCTCAGCTTCGATCAGATGATCGAACTGAAAGCCGAGGCAATGGGACGGGACATCGTCCTCGAGTCGTTCCAGGAAGCCATCGGCAAAGTCCGACAGGACGAGACCCGCCACATCGAGAACGGCCGCTGGGTCTTACAGCAGTTGGCCGTGGCCGAACCGGACATCGTCACCGACGTCTACGAGCCCCGCATCGAGGAGTACGTCGAGAATCGACTGCTCGCCGACCCGATCTACGACGAGCAGCCCTTCGACGGCTACGACCAGCAACAGATCGGCAAACAGCTCGCCCAGTACCTGCAAGACACCGTCGACTACATCGGTGCCGATCGGTTCGAGCGGTACGGCGACGTTAGATCCGCCCTCGAGGAGCGACAGGCCGCCGACTGACTTCCGCCGGTCCGGTTTCGCGAATCGCTACAGTGCCTCGAGCAGCGTCCGCGTCGGCCGCGCTGTTGAACGCGTGGATCGACGCCCGGATCGCGTCGGGCGTCGATAGCGGTCGGGCGACGATCCCCCGCTCGGTGACGCCGGCCCCACAGTTACAGTAGACGCTCGACTCGAGGACGGGCACCGCCTCGCGTAACTCGATCGGATCCATCGGCCGACCGTTCGTGCCGTCCCGTGTTCGCTCTGGCGGCCTCCCCGACGGTCGAGCGGGCCTTCTCGTATCGGGAAATCGAGGACTCGACGTCAGCTGTCGATTTCTCCCCCGTCTCGACCCGCCTGAAACCTCTCTTTTCGGTCGAATCAATCCGGTATTCGATTCGCCACTTAAACACCCACGATATATCGGGAACGATCAATTCGCTTACCACTGCTCGAGAATCGTCGATGCCCCTGTACGTATATCCCCGATACGACCACGTGAGGAGAAGACCAATGACCCAATCCAATCTCACCCGACGACGGGCGATGCAGGCGATCGGAGCGACCGGCGCGTTGGCAGTCGCCGGCTGCCTCGGTGGCGACACGCAGACCGACAGCGGCAACGGCGACCAGTCGGCGGCTGAGGACGAGGGGCTGCCAGCGGCCAAAGCCGTCGACGTCGACCGCATCGCGCGGGACCCGACCGACATTCCGGACCCGGTCGACTGGAACGAGCCCCGCGAACACGACGTCACGATCCGGACCGAGCGGGTCACGGCCGAGATCGAGCCCGGGGTCACCTTCGACTACATGACCTTCGAGGGGCAGGTTCCCGGGCCGATGCTCCGAGTGCGCCGCGGCGACCGGGTGAACCTCACCTTCGACGTCCCCGACGACCTGAACGTGGCCGCTCACAACATGGACTTCCACGCGGTCTACGGCCCCGGCGGCGGTGCCGACGCGACCACGATCGCGCCCGGCGACGACCCCACCCAGATCAGCTTCACCGCCGATTACGCCGGCGTGTTCATCTACCACTGTGCGATCCCGAACATGGACCAGCACATCAGTAGCGGTATGTTCGGCTCGATCCTCGTCGAACCCGAGGACGGCCTCCCCGAGGTCGACAACGAGTTCTACCTCGGCCAGCACGAGATCTACACGGACGGCGACCTCGGCGAGGAAGGCCACCACGGCTTCGACTTCGACGCCATGCTCAAGGAAGAGCCCACCTACGTCGTGTTCAACGGCCAGGCCTACGGCTTCACCCCCGACGGCGGTGTCCCCATGGAGGCCAACACCGGCGAAACTGCGCGGGTGTACTTCGCCAACGGTGGCCCGAACCTGCTGAGTTCGTGGCACGCGATCGGCAACGTCTGGAGTCGCTTCTACCGCGACGGCGACCTCCTGACCGACCCCGATCTGAACGTCGAGACCGCTCCCGTCGCACCCGGCACCACCGCTGCGGCCGAAATGGAGTTCCCCGTCCCCGGCCCCGTCAAGATCGTCGACCACGCCCTGACTCGTGCCGCCCGCCGCGGCGCTCTCGGCGTCGTCGACGTCACCGGCGAGCCCACCCGCGACATCTACGACGAGGACCCGTGAGCGGAGACTCGGCCGCTGATTCCTTTCTCGCCGCCTCGGAATTTGTTTGACCGCGTCTGGACCGACGGCCGTCGCCTCGAGCGGGGCGACCGCGGTCGCCGAACCGACTCGTCACTGGTCGGTACGTCAGACGCTGGGGCAGACGACCCGCGGTCGCCCGCGACGGCTTCCCGAGCGGCGGAAACAGGGATACATACTTATACTGGCGCGGCTGTCACGTTCATCCGATGGTGTTCGCCCCTATTTCGTCGATCACGTTCGATGCCAGCGATCCGGCCACGACGGTCGCGATCGGACGGCTGTTCGCGTACCTCTCGATGGGCGTCGCAGCTGTCGTATTGCTCTATTATGCTATTATCTACGTGCGAGAGGTGCTGGCCGTCGAAGCCACCACCGAACAGTGGTATCTGTTGATCGGCATCGGCGCGGCGATCGTCTACGCCGTCTCAGGCGTCGCCTCGCTGTTGCTCGAGCCCGAGTGGATCGGCCGGTTCGTCGACGGCGCGATCCTCTTTTTCTTCCTCTTTATCGCGTTGGCGATCCGTGCGATGTACCACGACCAGCCGGCTGCGGGCGACCGGTCCCGGCTGTTGCCGGCGTGGGCGGATTACGTCGTCATCGCCGGCTTCGTCGCCGCGTGGTGGGGGGCCTTCCTCGCACAGACCGCCTCGACCCGGCTGGTGGTCGCGGTCGGCTGGATCGTCACCTCCGCGTGGGCGGTGTTGTACGGCGTCCGCGCCGTGCGGGTCCACGAGGGGACGACATTCGCCGCCCTGACGCGACACCTGCTGCCGGCGATCGTCTGTGTCACTGCCGTCGTCTTCGTCGATCTGGTGACGAACCACCTCGCAGGCTACGGGGCACTCGCCGACGCCGCGTGGCTCGTCGGGACCTCGCTGGTCGCCGCGTTCCTGTTCAACACCGCCGTGGCAATCCGCCAGCAGGGCGGCGAACTCGAGCGGATGTACGACTGGACGACCTGGCGCGAACAGTCGCTGGACGACGGGTCGTTCGAGTGACGCTGTCGGCCGGTGCGAACGCAACGACTAGAGTTCGCCCCGCAGGACGACCTCGTTGTCGACGCGGCGAAGCATGTCCTCGGTAACGACGTAGTCCTCGTCGTCTTCGCCCTCCCAGCCGACCGAGGCGAGGACCTGTTCGGTCAGACTGGGATCGGGATCGACGTACGCGCTGCCGTTCTCGACTTTCGCGACGATGCCCAGTTCCTTCCCTTCGACGTCGACGACGGTCTTGCCGACCGCGTCGTCGGTCAGTGGTGCTGTCACGGGGAGCGGATACGAGGGGGATCGGGGTAAACGACCGGCCGTCCCGTGCCGGCGGGGGACGGCCGCAGGCGAGAACCGGCCAGAACCCGGTCGGTTTCGGCTGTGTGCCCCCGGACTATTTGCCGCTGGGTGCAGACCGTACGGCTGACGGAACGCGGACCGGCCGCACCACACGTACCCATGACACAGACACTCGAGATCGGCGACGATCTGGCGGAGCGACTCGAAAGCCACTGCGAGGAGGGCCAATCGCCCGAGGAACTCATCGAGGAACTGGTCTCGATGTACGAGACCGAGGGAGCGTTCTTACAGGAGGGCTACTCCGAGTAACGGAGATGGGCCTCGAGTACCCCTTCTTCCTGGTCAATTTCAAGACCGCCGAGGGGACGGCCGGCGACGACGGCCTCGCGTTCGCGGAGACGATCGACCGCGTCGCCGACGAAACGGGGCGTCGGTTCGCCGTCGCTCCGCAGCCCCCCGACCTCCGGCGCGTCGCCGAGCGAACCGACCTGCTCGTCGTCGCGCAGGCGGGTACCCCACGGGCGGAGTGTGGCGTGGGCGACCTCTCCCTCGAGGCGGTCGCGGCCGCGGGGGCCGACGCCGTCTACGTCTCGCATCCCGAGAACGAGGTCGCGTTCACGGCCCTCGAGCGTGCGGTGGACCGGTGTCGCGAACTGGGCCTCGACTCGATCGTCGCCGTCGAGAGCCGGGCGACGACCCGGATGGCGCTGGCCGCCGGGCCGGACTGTCTGCTCTTCGAGCGGCCGGCCGATATCGGCAGCGACGCGGGGCTGATCCGGAGCGACCCCGAGCGGATCGCGGCGTTCGTCGAGACGGTCGCCGACGAACGCCCGGCGACGAGGACGTTCGTCGGCGGCGGGGTCCGCACCGCCGCGGACGTCGCCCGCGCGTTCGAGTGTGGCGTCGACGCGACGGGGGCCGCCTCCGCGGCCCTCAAGGCCGCGGATCGGGAGTCGTGGCTGCGATCGATCGCGACGGCCGTCCCACCGGCCGGATCGGCTGAGTGACTGCAGCCTGAGTCGATTCGCTCGCGGCAACTCGGTTTGCGGGACAGTCAGTCGTCACTAGGTGTGAGGGAGCCTGACACTCAAGTGGGTGGTCGGCGTACGGTCCGGTATGCACCAACTGGTCGCGCTCGATGACTCGGAACCGGGGTGGGCGGCCCTCGAGTTCGCCTGCCGGGAGCATCCCGACGACGACCTCACCGTCGTCCACGCGGTCGATCCGACCGATAGCGGCTACGGCGAGATGGCACATCTGGGCCCGGAGGGACTGCTCGAGCGCCAGCGGGAGGCCGCCGAGGAGTTGCTCGTAGAGGCCGAAGAGCGCGCGGTCGAGTACGACTGTGCGCTCGAAACGGAGACGATCGTCGGCCAACCGGCCGAGACGATCGTCGACTTCGCCGTCGAGAACGGCGTCGACCGGATCGTCGTCGGGAGTCACGGCCGGACCGGGTTCTCGCGGGTACTGCTCGGCAGCGTCGCCGAACGGATCGCCCGACAGGCGCCCGTCCCCGTGACGATCGTTCGGTAGCGACCCGTCGTTTCGTGTATTCGCCTTTCGGTTTCTGCATCCGACTGTCTGCAGATGTCCAAGAGCGTCCGCCTCTCCGGGGACGCGTACGAACCCCTCGAGGCGCACAAACGGGCGGACGAGACCGTCTCCGAGGTATGGGTCTCGAGGCGTGCGTAGACGACCGCCTCGAGCGGCGTCTCGTCGTGGACGGCCTCGAAGAACTCTCTGTTCTATGGCAACTATGCCCACGGCGTTACGTTCGAGACGGCAATTCGTTCCGCCGGACCTGTTCGATTGGCGGAGTATCTCCCGGTATCGATGCTGTACGACCGGTCTATCGGTTCTCCCGAGTCAGGCCCGGTACTCAAGGGATTCCACTACGTACCGCCCATCGTAACTGGACAAACTAATTAAGGTCCGCCACAGTCCCGATTACATGAACGACCGCTACGACGTAGTCATCGCCGGTGCCGGTCCCGCCGGCGCACAGTGTGCCCGCGATATCGCTGCCAGGGGGTACGACGTCGTCGTCCTCGAGACCGAAGCGGAGGACGAGTTCCCGCGCCAGAGCAACAAGTCCACTGCGGGAACCTTCCACTCGATGATGTCCGCGTTCGGTATCCCCGACGACGTAGTGATGCAGTACACCGACAGCGTCGTCCTCGAGTCCCCGACCGAACACTACGTCCGGGACCAGCCCGGTGCGGTACTGGAGTTCGCGGACTTCAAGCGGTACCTCGTTGAAGACGGGCGCGAAACGGGTGCGGAGTACCGGTTCGACGCCCGCGTGACCGCGCCGATCATGGAGGGCGGCGAGATCGCCGGCGTCAGATACAACGGCGACAAAGAGGTATACGGCGATATCGTCGTCGACGCGACGGGGCCGAGCGCCCCCCTCGCGAAGCAACTCGACGTCGTCGACCTCAAACGCGAGAACCACGCCATCGGCATCGAGTACGAGTTCGAGGGGATCGATATCGACCGCCCCGGCTTCGCCGACCTGCGTGACGCGATGATGCTCCGGCTCGACCACGAGATCGCGCCCGGCGGCTACTCGTGGATCTTCCACACCGGCGAGGACACCGCCAAGGTCGGCCTCTGTTACATCCAGAACGAACACCACAGCCGCTACGCCAAGGACGGCCACACCATCGACGACTACATGGAACACTGGCTCGAGACCGATCCTCGATTCAGCGAGGCCGAGCGGATCGCCGGCAAGCAACACCGCGGCTCGGCCCACATCCAAAAGCCCGGACAGCTCCACACCGACCGGTTCATGGCCATCGGCGACACGGTCCCGACCGTCGACCCGCTCTGGGGCGAGGGGATCAACAAGTGCATGCAGTCGGGCCGGGTGGCCGCCATGGCCGCTGACAGCTGTCTCAAACACGACGACATCGAGCCCACCGCCGAGAACCTCGCGGTCTATGACACCCTCTGGCACCGCGACGTCGCGCCCAACGTCGACAACCGGCTGCTGATGACTCGCCTCCTCTATCTCGCACCCAACGAGCGCTACGACAAGCTCATGCGGGACCTCGAGCGCCTCGACGACGACACGCTGGCCAAGGCGAACAAGGGGAACTTCCGTGCCATCGCGCGCCTGCTCGAACTCGAGGACGCGCCGCTGCTCGCCCAACTCGCGAAACAGCACTTCGATCTGGACTTCCGCTCGCTGGTATAGGCAGCGGCCGCCGGCCCGCGATACCGAACTGACCCGCGACGACCGAACCGCGTGCCGCGTTCTCAGTCGAGAAACAGCGTCTCGAACGAGCGGACGCTCTCGTCCGTCCCGGCGATGACGACCTCGTCGCCCGCCTCGAAGACGAACGTGGCCGGATCGAACTCGGTGATCGTCTCGCCGTCTCGAACCGCGGCGAGGACGGTACAACCGGTCCGGGAGCGGACGTCGGCGTCGACGACCGTTCGCCCGGCCAACTCGCCGGCGGGGAGTCTCACGACGTCGACCTGTCTGTCGACGGCCAGGACCTCCTCGTCCTCGAGGACGGTCGAGGCGAGCATCCGCCCGCTGACGGTCGCCAGCGACTGGACGTAATCCGCACCCGCACGGTACAGTTTCTGGACGTTCTCCGCGTCGTTGGCCCGAACGATGATGTCGACTGATGGGTCCAGGTCCCGGACGACCAGCGTGGCAAAGATGGCGCTCGTGTCGTCGTCCAGCGTGATGATCACGGCCGACGCACCGTCGATCCCGACCTCGTCGATCGTCGCCGGATCGCGCGCGTCTCCGACGATATCGACGCCGTCCTTGTCGTCGCTGTCGAGGACTGTCACCCGGGTGTTCGTCGCCGCGAGCGCCTCGCCGGCCGCCATACCGGCCTCGCCGTAGCCGGCGATCACGACACGCCGTGCCGCGAAGGGATGGACCGTCGACGCGGCCTCGGCCCGCAACTCGTCGATCCGGTCGGGCTCGCCCGCTACGAGCAGTCGCGTCCCCGTCTCGAGGTCGCGATCGGGCGGAATCGGGCTCTCGAAGTCCCCGTTGAACCAGGCACCGATCCCGTCGACGCCGAACCGGTTCCGGAGCCCGACCGCGTCGGCGGTCTGCCCGCAGAGGTCGCTTCCCTCGGCGATCGAGAGTTCGACGAGTTCCAGATCGTTCCCGATCTCGACCCCTTCGTCGACCGCGGTCGTGACGGCCGTCGGTACCCGGTGGGCGAAGCTCTCGCCGAGCAACTGCCGGGGTGAGAGGACCTCGTCGGCCCCCGCGATCCGGTGATACTCCCCGAGGCGCTGATCCTCGACCAGCGTCACGACCCTGATCTCGGGGTTTGCCTCCTGCGCCGAGAGAACGATGCTCGCGTTCGTGTCGTCCGCCGCGTCGGCCACGACCGCCCGCGCCCGTTCGATCCCCGCGTCCTCGAGAACGTCGATGGATTCGGGATCACCGTGAACCACCCGCCGATCGGTCTCGTGGAGTTCCCTCGCCGCTCCTTCGTCGGACTCGACGACGACGTACTCCTGTCCGCGGGACTCGAGTTCCTCGATGAACGCCTCGCCGCGGGGCGAGTACTCGCAGACGATGACGTGGTCCTCGAGGTCGGATGCGGTCGTCGGGGGCGTCGTCGCGAGCGCCGACCGGAGCCACGGGACGGCGAAGATGTCGACACCCGTGAGGATCAGCCCGATTCCCGTCAGTTGGAGCCCGATCATCAGGAAGTTCATCTGGGGCGTCGACCAGGGCGCATCCTCGCCGTAGCCGGTCGTCGTAAAGGTCTGGAAGACGACCTCGAGCGACCGGTAGAGCGGCTGGGGATCGTTCTCCAAGGTCGCCATCCCGTAGTTGTACAGTAGCGTTGCGGCGACAGTGGTTCCGGCCACCAGCGCGAGGTAGGAGCCGGCCCGACGCGATCGCCACAGTGACATACACGTGCCATTCGACGGGTGGCTGTTGACGGTATCGGTCGGCGATCTCGGAGCGACCGTCCCCGCTTCCCACCGTATGAGGGGACGACCCGTCGATAACACGGTTACGAACGCCGCTTTCGCCGCCGATTTATACGTTTATCACCGATATCCGGCAGATGGTTGCTCTGGAGAACCTCGTACTGGTGTTTATCGCCGGCCTGATCACGGCGCTGGCGACTGGCCTCGGCGCGCTCCCGTTTTTCTTCTTCGATGGCATTAGCGATCGGCGTAACGTCGTTCTCTGGGGCCTGTCCTCGGGGATCATGGTGTCGGCGTCGCTGTTCGGACTGGTCGAGGAGGGGCTGGCCGAGGGGACACCCCTCGAGATCGCGATCGGAATGGTCGCCGGCGTCGCGCTGGTCGTCATCGCACACGATGTCCTGATGGACACCGAGATCGATCCGCGGGAGTACGAGCAGGCCGACTTCAAGAAACTCGTCCTCATCCTCGGGATCCTGACGGTTCACAGCTTCCCCGAGGGGGTCGCCATCGGCGTCTCCTTCGCGGACCTCGGTCTCGAGGGCGGCGCGCAGTTCCTCGGCTTTACCGTCCCCGTACTGGCAATCTTCATGACGATCGCGATTTCGATCCACAACGTACCCGAGGGGACCGCGATCTCGATCCCGCTGCGTTCGATGGGCGTCTCCGAATGGAAGATGGTCTGGTGGGCCGTCTTCTCGAGTCTCCCCCAGCCGATCGGGGCAGTGCTGGCGTTTGGCTTCGTCCGCTACGCTCGGGAGTTCCTTCCCTACGGCTTCGGCTTCGCCGCGGGCGCGATGATCTACCTCGTCCTCACCGAGTTCATCCCCGAGGCGCTTGACGTCGGCGAGGGACTCCCTCGCGGCGGCAAGCGGGAACTACTCGCCGGGATCGCCGTCGGCGTGGCCGTGATGGTGCCGCTGGCGTTCGTTTGATCCGTCGGCCCCGATCGAAGTCACGTTCCGGTAGGAATTTCACCGCGCCTGTCGTACGACCGAGAAATGTTTGACACGATCGTGCTTCCGACGGACGGGAGCGACCACGCCGAGGTCGCCGCCGAGACCGGTATCGAACTTGCGACCGCCCACGACGCGGCGGTACACGTCGTCAGCGTCGCCGACACCGGTCTGCTCGGCGGTCTCCGCCTCCCGGGCGAGGCCGCCAGCGCCGAAGACGCGATGCGGGGTCGAGCGCAAGAATCCGTCGATGCGGTCGTCGAAGCCGCCGAAGCCGCCGGCCTCGAGCCCACCGGGGCGGTCCTCGACGGACCGCCGGCAGAGGCGATCCTCGAGTACGCCCGCGACGTCGACGCCGACCTCATCGTCATGGGGACCCGCGGACGGGGCGGCGTCCACCGGATGGCGATGGGCAGCGTTACGGACCACGTCGTCCGGTTCGGCGACGTGCCGGTCTTCGTCGCCAACTCCGAATCGAGCGTCGAGTGAGCCGGGCCCGACCGGACGAGCAGCCGGCGGGACTAGCGGACGATCTCGTTGATCGCTTCCGTCCGGCGGCCGATCGACCAGCCGATCAGTGCGAGGCCGGCATAGATGCCAAGCGCCGGCAGGGCATAGACCGGCGCGGTCGCTTCGGACGCGAGTCCGACGGCATCGAGCGCCAGCGCGATCACCAGCGAGACCAACAGGAGCGCGATACCGATGTCGGCAAACCGCATGTTCGGCAACTCCCGGGGAGCGGACTGGAGTCGTCCGATCGCGTAACATAGCAACGTCACGCTCGCCCAGCCGGCTATCAGCGCTAGTCCGGCCGACACCGGTTCGTTCGGGAGATATCGCGGGAGCAGCCAGAGATGAACGAGTCCCGCCATGGCCAGCGCACTCCCCAGTAACACGACCACGAACGGTCGTCGATCGTCACTCATTGGTCTCCCTGACTGTCTCCCGTTCTATTACTGTTTTGTCATCGGTACGGTCGGCGACCCCCGTCCGATTTCCCGGTGCGATCGCGACCAGTCCGCACGTCGCGTCGTCCGCGGGATCAGGAATCGACGGCGAGCAACTCGTCGGTGCATGCGATCTCGGCGAACTCGCCCTCGAGGTGGGCCAGCGCGGTTCGGTGGACCGTTTCGGGATCGAACGAGTCGCCGTCGAACGTCCGCCCGAACGTCGCGGTCGCGTCGGCGACGACGATCGGCTCGAAGCCGAGGTTCTCCGCCATCCGGGTCGTGGTCGAGACGCAGTGGTCGGTCGTGAGCCCGACGAGGACGAGCGTCTCGATCTCCCGCTCGCGGAGTCGCTCCTCGAGGCCCGTTCCGACGAACGCGCTGTTGACTGACTTGACGAGCGTCGGCTCGCCGTCGACCGGCGCGGTCTCGGGTTTGAACGCGAACCCCTCCCCGTCGCGCCGGAGCGGCGAGTCGGGCTCCGTCGAGTCGTGCCGGACATGGACGACCGGGCGATCGGCCTCGCGCCAGCGCTCGAGCAGGGCCGCGGCGTTGGCTTCGGCGTCGGGGTTGTTCCGCTCACCCCACGATGGGTGGTCGAACCCTCGCTGGAGGTCGACGAGGACGAGCGCGGCGTTCTCGAGCCGGTCGCCGATCGCGACCCCGTCCGCCGTCATGGCAGTCGCGCGGCGGGTTTCGGGTGCGTTCGCGTGATCGTGATCGGGCACGTCGACGGGGCCTGCTCCTCGTCCGACGAGAGCATGTACTGGGGCCACTCCCGATCGCCCTCGACGCCCCAGTCGCCGATGTCGGCGTGGGGACAGACGCCGTCGTACTCCTCGAGGCGGTCCTGGATCACGTCGCGGGCGCGCTGGCCGGCCTCGGTGTCAGCGGTGACGTCGAGGGACTCGAACAGCGCCCGCGGCTGGAACGTGATCTCGAGGCCGATCGGGCAGTACCGGCTCCTGCGCTCGTCGTAGAAGGGGGCCCGGCAGGTCGGGAACATGGGGTCGCCGCCGAGGCAGAACTCCCAGTAGGGGTCGTCGGGATCGGTCGGGATGTCCGCGGGCCAGGGCTCGGGGTCGTGACAGTGCAGCGTCTGCAGAACGTGCCAGAGCGCGTCGTGGTACTCCCGCTCCGACAGCGGCTCCGAAGGCGGTTTGAAAAAGGTCACCAGCGACGCCCGGTCGGAGTGGTCCTCGTAGACCTCGAGGTACTCGAGGAGCCGATCGCGCAGCGTCAACAGCGCGTCGGCGTCGCTCATCGAGGGCACTGCGGTGTAGATCGGCTCGCCGTCCCGGACCGATTCGGCTCCGAAGAAACACGGAAACGACGTGTCGTTTCGCTCGCCCAGCAGCCCCTCGCGAAACGAGTGCCAGTGGTCGGCGACCCACTCGGGGGCTTCGCCGGTGCGAACGCGCCGATCGAGCGTCTCCTGGTCCATCAGCGACTGGATGCCAGGTTCGTTCATCGTACGTGGCCGTTCGGGCTCACGAACATGTAGCTTCCGCTCGTTCCGGTCGACCGGTAACGACCGCGCCTCGAGGTCGTCGCCGACGCACGCGGCGACGCCGGACGTTCGGCTCGAGAGAGCGGTCAGAGGCGCGTTCGACTGCCCCGCGGTCGACTCACTCCCACCGCCGATTCCGCGAGGACGCGATGTCGACGCCGCGGCTGTAGTAACAGACCGGCGTCCCGGCGGGCGCGTCGAACCCGTTGGCCTCGAACAGCGTGTTCCGCTCGATCTCGGCCGTCGCCGCACGGAGCGTCCAGGGCTCGTGGTCGATGTCGGCGTAGCGAAGCGTCCCGTCTCGAGCCGTCGTGTAGTAGCGGTAGTGTTCGGTGAGAAACGCCGCGAGCGATCCGGGTTCCGGCTTGAAGGCGTCCCCGACGGGTTCGTAGGTGCCGACGAACTCGGCCGGTGCGGCGCCCGGGTGCCGGCGCTCGCTCGCGAAGGCGATCCCGCGCTCGGTCCCGGAGATCTCGATGTCGGCGTAGTAGTACGGCAGCCGGTGGAACAGTCGCGCGCCGAGGACACCGAGGACCCCCTCGGCGTCGAGGCTGAAGAAGTAGACGCCGGGCTCGCCGTCCCGGCTGACGTAGGTCCGGAGGTTGAGTTCGGGCAGGTCGACGCCGGCGGCCGCGGGCACGCCCCGCGGACGGACGTCGACGTTGAGATACGGTACAACCGAGAGCCACGCCCGGCCGTCGTAGGTCTCGACCTCGAGTCCGTCCGGCAGTCGGGCCGCGACGACCCCAGGATCGACCGCCCAGTTGGCAAAGAGCAGGTGCCGCCACCCCATCGCGATCGGGAGACTCATACTCTGGTTAGCGTCCGAGCGCGTGAAAGGACGGCCCCAAACGTTGTCAACCCCGGCCCCTCGGTCCTGACGGGTCCGTCCGAGGGTCATTTCAGGTCCGATCGGATCACACCGTCTCGGGCAACCAGCCACCGTCTACCTCGAGGTTCTACACCCGCCTTTTTACTGCGTCGGGGTCTCTCACGCCGTTCGAGACCCGCTCCTTGCAAAAATCTGGACCAAAAACTATCCGCGGCACATCACGCCGCGGGTCGATCGGATTACACCGTCTCGGGCAACCAGCCACCGTCGACCTCTATGTTCTCGCCGCTGACGTACCCGCTGTCGGGATCGAGGAAGAAATACAGCGGCGCGATCAGGTCCTCGAAGCTCGCGGGCCGGTCCCGCGGGAGGTCCGCGGGGAACTCGTCGGAGTTCTCAACGACGTACGGCGAGACGGCGTTGACCGTGATCCCGTCGTCGGCCGTGTCGGCCGCGAGCATCCGCGTAAACATCAGCACTCCCGTCTTCGCGACGAAATAGGGGAAGTTCTTGGGGCTCACCATGGCCCGCTCGCTCGAGGCGTACCCGATATTGACGATCCGACCGTACTCGTTCTCGCGCATCGCCGGCAGCGCCCGCTTCGAGCAGAGGTAGGTCCCGTTGAGGTTCGTCTCGAGGACGCGGTTCCAGGTCTCGAACGCGAGGGACTCCCAGTGGGCGGGCGCGAAGTCGCCGACGTTGTTCACCAGTACGTCGACATCCCCGAGTTCGGCTTCGACGGTTTCGAAGAGATCGTCGACGCTGTCGGGGTCGGTCACGTCGGCCTGTACCGTCGTCGCCGCCTCGGCACCGCGCTC
The DNA here is from genome assembly GCF_031165565.1 of Natrinema thermotolerans. NCBI lineage: Archaea > Methanobacteriati > Methanobacteriota > Halobacteria > Halobacteriales > Natrialbaceae > Natrinema > Natrinema thermotolerans. Next base: position 2,603,604 of record NZ_CP101873.1, read on the forward strand.
GCGGGCGTCGGCGGCCGTCTCGCGAGCGGCGTCGGCACTCGTGTGGTAGTGGACCGCCGTCTTCGCGCCGCAGTCTGCCGTCGCCAACAGGAGTTCGCGGCCGACGCCGCGGCCGGCACCGGTGACGAGTACCGTCTGCCCCGTGAGGTCTGGTCCGTCCATGTCTTCCCCGTCGGCGAGAACGTGGAAAAATCGCCCGGGACGGGGCCGTCACCGTCCGCTTCCGTGACCCTCGGATTTACGTCGCTGCGCGAGCAATCCCTGTCCATGCTAGAGACAGTATTGCTTGCTGTCGGTCCCGGTGATTCCGACCGAAGCGGACTGCTGGCCGAGGCTGCCCTCGAGGTAGCGAACCCCGCCGACGCGACGGTCGTTCTCGCGCACGTGTTCACCAGTAGCGAGTACGACGACGTCCTCGACCGCCTCGAGTTCGATCCGACCGTCAACGAGATCGACCCCGACGAGGTGGCCTCGCGTCACGCCACGATCCACGACATCCGGGACGTCCTCGAGAACCACGACGTCGACTACGAGATTCGGGGTGCGGTCGGCGAACACGGCCCGTCGATCGTCGAACTGGCTGAGAGCGCCGGTGCCGATCGGGTCATCGTCGGTGGTCGCCGGCGGTCGCCGACGGGGAAGGCGATCTTCGGCTCGACGGCCCAGGAAGTGATGCTGTCGGCCCCCTGTCCCGTCACGTTCGTCCGCAGCGACGGGTTCGAGGAGTAGTCCCGCCACGACCCGTCCGCGCCTGGGTCCCGTCGGGTATTTCTGGAATACTGCAACGACGAGAATACTTAAGCGGGTGGCCCAACCACTGTGACGGTATGGCAATCGATACAGTACTCCTTGCGGTCGGACCGATGGACACAGTACGCGCTCCGGAACTCGCCGAGACCGTTCTCGAGATCGCCGATCCACTCGACGCGACGGTCGTGATCGGCCACGCCTTCACCGAAGACGAGTACGAGGACATCCACGAGGAACTGGGCTTCGACGCTCGCGCCGAGGACGTCGACCCCGACGCAGTCGCCGCCGAGCGCGCGCCGGTGCCCCAACTCGCGGAGCGCTTCGAGGACGCCGGCGTCGACTACGAGATCAGGGGCGCGCTCGGCGAGGTCAGTAGCGAGGTCGTCGACATGGCGGTCGACGTCGACGCCGATCGCATGGTCGTCGGCGGCCGCCGGCGCTCGCCCGCCGAAAAGGCCGTTCTCGGCTCCGTTTCGCAGGAGATCATCCTGCAGGCCCCCTGCCCGGTCACCTACTTCCGCGACCTCGACGTGATGGAGTAGGCCACGATCCGCCGTCTCGCTTTCGCCCGATTCCGTGTCCCGGCGGCGACGCGACAGACGCCCACTCACGAACGGCGTTCGGCGACCGACAGCATCGGTTATCACTTCTCCGCCCGTCGCTTCCACTCCCGTTCCTGTCGGCGTTCGCGGACGTGTCGTTTCCCGTCGGCCAACTCGCGCCGGACCCGGCGCTCGAGCGATCGGGTCTCCGCGAGCAGCGTGGTCTGGAAGTTCTCGAGGACGTCGTAGGACCAGCGGTCCTCGTCGACGACACCGTGGGGGAGCAGTTCGGTTCGGATCGCGTCCGCGAGGTCGTCGTTACCGGCCTCCCTGAGCAACTCCTCGCTCCGGGCGAGGTGGTCCATCCCGTGGCCCGTTGCGTGGTGGAACTCGAGCAGACAGCCCTGGGCCCGCTGGATCCACTCGAGTCCGAGTTCGACCTCGTGGAGGGCCTCGAGTTCGGCGTCGGACGGCACCGCGGCCGGGTCGGCGTCGCGGTCGGGGTGTGGCTCGTCGGTAGCCATACTATGGCTATGTCATAGAGTAACATACGAGTGTCGCCGACGGCGGGACGCCCCGATCACGGACCGGACGGCGGGCAACGCCGGCCGTGACGTATCGAGATCGCAACTCATCGGCGAGTACAATCTGGGTAGTTAAGTAGGGTCGCGGTCGTCCCTAGGACAGCATGGTCTACTATGCGGGCGTCGATCTCGGTGCGACCAACGTCCGGGCGGTCGTCGCCGAGGCCGACGGGACGAGGATCGGTGCGAGCCGCCGATCGACGCCGCGCGGGCCGACTGGTATCGATGTGACGGAGGGCGTGCTGCGAACGCTTCGGGGGGCGTGTGCGGAGGCAGGGATCGACCCTCAGCGGATCGCCGCGACCGGAATCGGGTCGATCGGACCGTTCGACCTCGCCGAAGGGGCGGTGATCGACCCAGCGAACCTCCCCGATTCGATCGATCGGATCCCGCTGACCGGGCCGATTTCGGAACTGATCGGCAGCGACGACGTCTTCCTCCACAACGACACCACCGCCGGCGTCATCGGCGAGCGCTTTCACGCCGATCGCAACCCCGACGACATGGTCTACGTGACTATCTCCTCGGGGATCGGTGCCGGCGTCTGCTGTGACGGCGAGGTCGTGGGCGGCTGGGACGGCAACGCCGGCGAGGTCGGCCACTACGTCGTCGACCCGCGCGGCCGACTGACCTGTGGCTGCGGTCACGAGGGTCACTGGGAGGCCTACTGCTCGGGCAACGCCATCCCCGACTACGCCCGCCTGCTGGCCGAGGACGACCCGACGATTTCGACGAGCCTCCCGCTCGAGGGCCCCGACTTCACCGCGAAGGACGTCTTCGAACTCGCGGGCGAGGACGAACTGGCCGATTACGTCATCGAGCAACTGGCCCACTGGAACGCGATCGGCGTCACGAACGTGATCCACGCCTTCGCCCCGCTCGTGGTCTCCTTTGGCGGCGCGGTCGCCCTGTACAACGAGGAGCTGGTCGTCGATCCGATCCGCGAGCGCGTCTCGGAGATGGTGATGACCAACGTCCCCGAGATTCGCGTCACCGATCAGGGTGACGACGTCGTCGTCGAGGGGGCGCTGGCGAGTGCGCTCACCGAGGGCACCGGCGACCGGCGGCGACTGCGGGAGTGACCGATCGACGGTCCGTTCGCGACCGGCTGTGGCCCCGCGTTCCGTGACCGCACTGCCCGCTCCGCTCGAGTAGGACCTTCTATGTAGCTGGGCGAGAGCGAACACGTATGGAGCGACGAGCCTTCCTCCGGGCCAGTGCTGCCGGGTTGTCGCTGGCAGGCGCGACCACGATCTCGGCGGTCCAAGCGGCGCCGGCGGCCGCACGGCAGGCGTCGTACGAACCGCTCGGTCGGGTCACCGTCGAGGCCGCCGCCGAGGCCGTCGTCGGCGACGACGGTGAGACGGCGTACCTCGCGACCACGACCGGGTTCGCGACCGTCGACGTGAGCGACCCCACCAACCCGACGGTCCTCGCCGAACATGATGTCGAGATCGGTGGCGAGTCCCTGCGCAATATCCTCGACGTGAGTGTCGACGGCGACCGGCTGGTCGTCGCGGGCCCGGCCAACTTCGGCTACGAGCCGATGGGGTTTCGCTGCTACGACGTGAGCGATCCCGCCGACCCGACCGCCGTCGACGAGTACGCGACCACCTTCCACATCCACAACTGTACGCTCGAGGGAGACCTGCTGTTCGTCGCCGAGAACGAGTCCGAGACGGACACGAACGCGCTCGCGATCTTCGACGTCGACGGCGAAATTACGCGGATCGGCTCGTGGTCCCTCCTGGATCACGAGCCGGGCTGGCGTGACCGTCCGTTTCTCGGGCGATATCTCCACGACGTTTCCGTCCAGGACGACATCGCCGCCCTTCCCTACTGGAACGCCGGCACCTATCTGGTCGACGTGAGCGACCCGACCGACCCCGAGTACATCACCCACGTCGCCGACACCACTCTCGAGGCCCAACGAGGGATCGGTTACGAGGACGCCGTCTACGGGTTGCCTGGCAACGACCACTACGCAGCCGTCGACGATACCGGCGAGCTTCTGGCGGTCGGCCGGGAGGCCTGGGCGACCGACGGCGAGCCCGACCGGCCGGGTGGAATCGACCTCTACGACGTGAGCGATCCCGCGGCCCCCGTCCACCGAAGCTCGATCGACCCGCCCCGGACCGACGACGAGAGCCACGGTGGCGGGCGCTGGACTACCTCACACAACTTCGATCTCCGCGGCGACCGGCTCTTCTCGTCGTGGTATCAGGGCGGGGTGAAGATCCACGACATCTCCGATCCGAGTGACCCCGAACGGCTCGCGTGGTGGCGCGATCCCGACGAGACCGGGTTCTGGACGGCCCGCGTCGCCGACCCCGGCGAGACGTTCATCGCTTCGAGTACGGAAGCGATTCCCAACACCGCGCTCGAGGGGGCGCTCTATACCTTCCCGATCGAGCGCGGCGAACAGGCCGATCCGCCGTCGCTGCGAGAGTCCGGTCCGTCCAACGGGTCCGACAGGAACGGGGCGGGGGACGATGCCGCGAGCGACGATTCGATTCCCGGCTTCACCGGGCTCGCCACCCTCGCCGGGGGCGTGGCCGGCCTCGAGTGGTGCCGCCGACGCGGGAACGGAAACGTTCAGGATTAATTCGGCTGTTTTCGCGGTCGTGACCCAACTTATACCACGCTCGAGCGCCTAGCATTGCACATGACCAACTCCGAGGACGAGCCGTCACTGCAGGAACGCGTCGAGCAGTGGATGGCCCGAGAGATGCCGATCATTCAGATGCACGGCGGGACCAGCGCGGTGCGGGCGGCCGACCCCGAGACGGGCGAGGTGATCATCGAACTCGGCGGCGGCTGCAAGGGGTGTTCGGTCAGTGACGTGACGACCGGCAACATCGAGGCCGAACTCATCACGTGGCCGGAGATCGACGAGGTCACCGTCCGTGTCCCCGACGCTCGAGATAGCCTCGGCGGCCCCGACCAACCCGAGTCGATCATGGGCGTCGACCGGACCGAGGGCGGCCGCGGCGACTGGGGCTCGTCGAACCCCGGGAAGGACCACCTCTGACGGCTCGGATACTGGGTTACGCTTCGTCTTCCCCCTGTGTCCCACGTTGACAGGGTCGGACAGTTTTGGCAAGTCCTATATCCTTTTACGCGCCCGTTACGGACATCAGATATCATGACGAGTAGACGCCTGCAGGCAGGAGGTGTCGGCGATGGGTGACGCGCCCGATTCCGGCGAGGACGAGCCCGACGCCGAGACCGACGGCGGCGTCCGCGCGTACACCGTCCGGCTCGAGCTGGTCGACGAACCCGGCGAGTTGCTTCGCGCGCTCGCCCCGATCGCCGACAACGGCGGCAATCTGTTGAGCATCCACCACCAGCGGGGCAACATCACACCGCGGGGGCACATTCCCGTCGAGGTCGACCTCGAGTGTCCGCCCGACCGGTTCGACGACATCGTCGACGCCTTGCGCGGTGCCGGCGTCAACGTCATTCAGGCCGGCGAGGAACACTACGGCGAGGAAGTCAGCGTCGTGCTGGTAGGCAACCTCGTCGAGACCGATCTCTCGAATACCCTCTCGCGGATCGAGGACGAGGCCGACGCCGTCGTTCAGGACCTCTCACTGGCCGCGCCCGAGGGTACCGACGGCATCTCGAGCGCCCGCGCCCGGCTGGCGATCGATTCCGGCCGCTCCGAGGAGGCCCTCGCGGCCATCCGCTCGATCGGGTCGGACAAGGAACTGACCGTCGTCGAACCGCTGCTCGGAGGTGAGGCCTGATGCGACTCGCAATTTTGGGTGCCGGCGACGTGGGCCGTTCGGTGGCCGATCTGGCCGGCGAGTACGGTCACGAGGTCGTCGCGCTGGCCGACTCGACCAGCGCCGCGGTCGATCCCGACGGGATCCCCGTCGAGGCGGCTCTCGAGCGCAAGGCCGGCGACGAGGCCATCGGGCCGGCCGATCCCGAGGACGTCCTCGAGACCGAGTACGACGTCCTCATCGAGGCGACGCCGACGACGCTGGACGACGCCGAACCCGGCTTCAGTCACGTCCGACGCGCGCTCGAGGCCGACCGCCATGCCGTGCTGGCGAACAAGGGGCCGGTCGCCGAACGCTACGAGGAACTTCGCTCGCTCGAGGCCGACAGCGCGGGCTCGATCCGGTTCGAGGCGACCGTCGGCGGCGCGATCCCGGTGTTGTCGACGATCGAGGACTGCACGCCCCAGTCGGTCACCGCCGTCCGCGGGGTCCTCAACGGCACCGCGAACTTCATCCTCACGCGCATGGCCGCGGAGGGACTCGATTACGAACACGTCCTCGCGGAGGCCCAGGACTTGGGCGTCGCGGAAGCCGATCCGACCTTCGACGTTGACGGCACCGACGCCGCGCTGAAGTTCGTCATCCTCGCGAACGTGCTGGCCGACGGCGGGTTCTCGCTCGAGGACGCGACCGTCGAGGGCATCCAGTCGATCCCCGGCAGCGCGCTCGATCTCGCGGCCGAGGACGGCCGCACGATCCGGCTGATCGGCGAGGCGACCCGCGACGGCGTCCGCGTCGGCCCGCGACTCGTCCCCGAGAACGGCGCGCTCGCGGTCACGGGCACGCGAAACATCGTCCAGATCGAGACCCGCAACGCCGGCTCCCTGCACTCGAGCGGCCGCGGCGCGGGCGGCCCGGAGACGGCGACCGCGGTGCTGTCGGACGTCGGCCGTCTCCCGCCGCTGTAACCGGCTGTTTCTCCCCCGTACGCTCCGTGTTTCGGCTCTTCCGTTCGAATAGTTCGTCCTCGACGTCGTGGGTGTCCGAGCGACCTCTACCCCGGCCGTTCGAACGGTCCGTGTCGTGTGAATGCTAGCCAAACCGCAAGAAGGCGGCGGGATGGACCGAATACGCTTTCGAAATGGTTTTAACCGCAACGAGCCAAAGGGACCGATATAAGCGCCTCTGCGCGTGAGCTACAACAATGAGCGACCAACACCAGAACCTGGCCATCATCGGTCACGTCGACCACGGGAAGAGTACGCTCGTGGGGCGACTCCTCTACGAGACGGGGAGCGTACCCGAGCACGTCATCGAACAGCACCGCGAAGAAGCCGAAGAGAAGGGTAAGGGCGGCTTCGAGTTCGCCTACGTCATGGACAACCTCGCCGAGGAGCGAGAGCGTGGTGTCACCATCGACATCGCCCACCAGGAGTTCTCGACGGACGCCTACGACTTCACAATCGTCGACTGTCCGGGCCACCGAGACTTCGTCAAGAACATGATCACTGGGGCCTCGCAGGCCGACAACGCGGTCCTCGTCGTCGCCGCCGACGACGGTGTCGCGCCCCAGACCCAGGAACACGTCTTCCTGGCTCGTACCCTCGGTATCGACGAACTCATCATCGGCATCAACAAGATGGACATCGTCGACTACGAGGAGTCGACGTTCGACGAGGTCGTCGAGGAAGTCAACCAGCTGCTCAAGCAGGTTCAGTTCCAGACCGACGACGCCTCGTTCATCCCGATCTCGGCGTTCGAAGGCGACAACATCGCCGAGAAGTCCGACAACACGCCGTGGTACGACGGCGAAACCCTGCTCGAGGCCCTGAACGACCTGCCGGAGCCGGAGCCGCCGACGGACGCGCCGCTTCGACTCCCGATCCAGGACGTCTACACGATTTCGGGTATCGGTACCGTCCCCGTCGGACGTATCGAGACCGGCCTCCTCAACACCGGCGACAACGTCTCCTTCCAGCCCAGCGACGTGGGCGGCGAGGTCAAGACGATCGAGATGCACCACGAAGAGGTGCCCAAAGCAGAGCCCGGTGACAACGTCGGCTTCAACGTCCGCGGCATCGGCAAGGACGACATCCGACGTGGTGACGTCTGTGGCCCCGCCGACGACCCGCCAAGCGTCGCCGAGACGTTCCAGGCGCAGGTCGTCGTCATGCAACACCCCAGCGTGATCACGGCCGGCTACACCCCGGTCTTCCACGCTCACACGGCTCAGGTCGCCTGTACGATCGAGTCGATCGACAAGAAGATGGACCCCTCGAGCGGCGAGGTCGCCGAGGAGAACCCCGACTTCATCCAGTCGGGCGACGCCGCGGTCGTCACTATCCGACCGCAAAAGCCCCTCAGCATCGAGCCGTCCAGCGAGATCCCCGAACTCGGGAGCTTCGCCATCCGCGACATGGGTCAGACCATCGCCGCCGGCAAGGTCCTCGAAGTCCACGAGAAAGAATAAATGCAGCAAGCACGCGTTCGACTCGCGGGCACGAGTCCAGACGACTTAGACGACATCTGCGACGACGTCCGCGAGATCGCGAACAACACCGGCGTCAACCTGAGCGGTCCGATCCCGCTGCCGACGAAGACCCTCGAGGTGCCGACCCGGAAATCGCCTGACGGCGAGGGCACTGCGACGTGGGAGCACTGGGAGATGCGCGTCCACAAGCGCCTGATCGATCTGGACGCCGACGAACGCGCACTCCGACAGCTCATGCGCATTCAGGTGCCGAACGACGTCTCGATCGAGATCGTCCTCGAAGACTGACGGTCCGATCGCGACTCGAGAGCGAGTTTCACGTTTTCGCCGTTCCCGTTCGACCAGCGGCCGCCGTCTCGATCGGTATCCGAGAGGGCCCGCGCCGACCGTCGACACCACACCAGTAAGCGCCGGGACTTTTGCCCACCGCCGTCCCAACTCCCCTCATGGCCCGTCCCTCCACGTCCCAATCGACGATCGACCTGCGACCCGACTCCGGGAGCGAGGAGTCGGGACCCCGCTCGAGCAGCGCCGTCCTCGAGGTGCTGGCCGTCTTCGTCCTCGTCTTCGTCGTCCAGGGGCTGACCGCGCTGGTCGGCGTGATGGGAACGTTCTTCGTCCTCAGACCGCCGCTGGTCGCCGACCCGTGGACGATCGTCACGAGCGTCTACGCCCACGACGGCCTCGGCCACCTCGTCTCGAACGGCCTCGCCCTGATCGTCTTCGGCTGGCCGGTCGCGCGGGCGACGACGCGGGCCCGCTTTCACGCCTTCGTCGCCGTGACGGGTGCGACCGCCGGCACTGCCCAGATCGTCCTCACGCGACTGCTGGCGTCGGTACCGCTGATCCCCGTCGCGCCCTCGCCCGGCGTCCTCGGGGCCAGCGGCGCCGTCTTCGCCCTGCTGGGCTACCTCCTCGCGTCGAATCGCCTCTCGAGCGGGCTGGGCTCGCTCGTCGACGTCCCGCCCTGGCTGTCGGCGCTCGTCGTCGTCGGCCTCGCGGTCGCGGTCACCGTCGCGACCGCCTCGCCCAGCGTCGCCCTGCTCGCACACTTCGTCGGCTTCCTCGTCGGTGCCGTCGCCGGACGGGCGCGCATTCTCGCGGTCGGGTCGAGTGACGGCTCGGACGCCACGAGGATTTGAACTCCGAGCAGGGTCGTCTCCCGGTGACCGACTGTGGATCGCGACGACCGTCGCTTCGTGCCGTCGCACCGAGGGAACCCCCGATCACGACAACCGCGTTTTGCGAGCGACGACCCGGCTCGAGCCACGACCGTGGTGGTGTGTCCCGATCCCGCTTCGAAACACAAGCCTCAAATAGAAACCACGGATATGAACGTTCGAGGGCTCGTAGATCAGTGGTAGATCGCTTCCTTCGCAAGGAAGAGGCCCGGGGTTCAAATCCCCGCGAGTCCATTCGACTCTTGTAACGTTTCGAATTACCCGGTTAGTCGCGAGTCTCGCGACTGATACCGAATTATACGCGGACACCGAACCCGTACAAACCCCCGTAGAAAATCGAGGGACGAACGATGCCGAATTCGGGTCCGCGCTGTCCCGTGATTTCAGCGAAGGAAATCCGGGGTGGTCGGCGTGAGTACCACACTCTCGAGACAGGTAACACAGTCTACCTGTCTCCATTGTGGCACTCATGTGACGGACCGGTTCCGTCGCGTCTTCGGCGACGACGAGGACCGCGCCCACCGCTGTGGCGACTGCGATACGTACGCCCGACTGAGCCGCGGGTCCGCCGCTGGTGTCGACGTGGCGGTCCCCGATCCGGAAACCTCCGAGGGTCGCCACGGGGGAGAGGCCGATGCGTAGCGGGTTCGTCCGGGCGAGCGAACTGTACGATGTCGACAGCCGGACGCCCATCGCCCATCCGGCCCATCAAGCGACCGACACCGACGTTCGTCGCGCGCTCGAGGACCGAGAGATCTGTACCGACGGCGGACAGCCCTCGAGCGATACTGACCAATCCCCGCTCCTCGAAGATGACCGTCACTACGCGACGTTCGACGAGCATCGTGACTATCGCTACACACTGACTCGGAAGTGGGACGAAAGCAAGCCCACACTCGGCTGGATTATGCTGAACCCCAGCACAGCCGACGAGACAGAAGATGACCCAACGATCCGGCGTTGTATCGGCTACGCGAAGGACTGGGGATACGGCTCGATCACGGTCGGCAACCTGTTTGCTTTGCGTGCGACAGACCCTGACGAACTTCGAGAACATCCGGATCCTGTTGGAGGCCGGAACGACGACGAACTCCAAGCAGTCTGCGAGTTCGCTGACAAGGTAGTCGCCGCGTGGGGAGCAAACGGTGACCTGTACGGACGTGGCCGAGAGGTCGGAGAGATACTGGACGCCGACCTCTACGCACTCGACACAACGAAGGCAGGGCACCCGGTTCACCCGCTTTACCAGCCAAAAGATGCAGAGCCAGAGCCGTGGGACGTCCGTTCCATACACCCGGGTACCGATCGCTCACCTTCAGATTCTGAGAACTCTACGCGAAATGGAGGGGCTGACCGATGAGCCGCCTCGTCGAATCCGACGAGTGCGAACGGTGCGGTGACCGCGTCGACGCGCTTCGCCGACTCTGTCCCGAGTGTACGCGCGCGGTTCGGAACGCGCGGGAGGGGCCGCTATGAGTTCTCAGCAGTCCCAACTCGCTGCCTCGAGACAGGCCGGTGATCGGTCCGAGTCGGTCGTCCTCGAGTACGTCGATGAACTTCGGTACGTCCCGGATACGGAATCGCCGCACTACGATGCGATCGCCGAGAACCTCGTCGAACCCAGCGCCGAACTCCCGTTCGTCGGTCTCGTCGTCCTCGAGTCAGGGACGCCGGTCGAGATCAAGAGCGTCGCCGTCGTCTACGGGGAGCAACAGCGCCGCGGTCGGTTTCAGCCGCGTCGCGGACAGCACGAGGAACTACTCGAGCGTGGTGGGGTCTACCTGTTCGCCGTCTGTGCCCCCCACGATCGTGAGTTGATCGCCGCGAAGATCGTCCCGGCGACGCAGGTCGACCACCTCATCAGCGTGATTACTGACGGGTGGCGGTCGGCCGGCGAGGGTCGCAGCGAGGAATACGTTCAGTTCAGCTGGGCGCGCGTGTTCGACCCTGCAGAGATCGAGGACGGTGGTCAGCGATGAGCGTCGACGCCGATCAAGACGACCGCGACCTCGAGGGCGAGCTGGCCAGCGCCGAGGCCGGCCAGTCCGGGATCCCCGTCGACGCCGTTTGTGTGGGCTGTGGGCGGACCCGTGTCAAGCGGGCCAGCCTCGAGGAACTGGATCAACCCGATGCCGATCCGACCACCCTCGAGGCGAGCGACTGCACGTCGTTCAAACACGTCTGCTACCCGTGCCAGGGCGCGACGTGGTGGAACCCGGTCGCGGTCCTAACCGGGTTGCTCGAGAGTGAGCGGGGTGAGTAGCGGTGTCCCAGGTCGAGACGACCCCGCACGAGATCGAGGGCCGATGGAAGTGGCCCGACTGGGGTCGCGGTCCCTACGACGCGCTGTCATCGGTGATGCTCGGGCCGCCCTTCGAGGGCTACCTCGAGATCGACACCGAGATCGACGGCGAGCCCTGGCACCTCGAAGTCAGCTACAGTAAGTCGGGGTTTGCGCCGCGACTATCGGACGGGATCAACGCCGAGCGGCTCTACGAGTGGGATATCGTGGGTCGTGGGCGCGGTGAGCGGAAAGCGTCGTACAACATCGGCCCGCGGTTCCCGAACATGCGCCACTGGGAGAGCGGTGAGCGACTGCAGCTCCCGTGGGAGAATCAGGTCGGCGAAGTCGACGGCGTCGACGTCGAATTCCACACCAGCAACATCGAGCCCGATCGGGGCCTCGAGTTGCTGCCGGAGTTCTTCGGGGCGATCTTCGATCACGCCGGCGAGCGGATTCACTCTGAGTACTTCCGAACTGAACCGCACGAGGCGAGCCGAATGTGGGCATACGAGCGCTACGTTCGGATCCGTCGGGAGTGGGCGGAAAAGCTCTCGTCGGCCGGTGTCCTGCAGAAAGTCGCGCACTATCTCTCCGACCTCGAGGGAGTGAAGGCCGAGCTTCACATCGACAATCAGGAGATCGTCAACCACCAGAACCGGCTGTTCTTGAACCCCACGTCGGCCGGTGAGCTACTGCCGGGCCACACGTACGGGCGGAAGTTCGAGATCTACCAGCTGGCCGATCCGGACGCGGTGTCGAAAGACCACCCGTCGTACCATCCGAAGGTGGAGGTTCTGGTAAACAAGTCGATGAACGACGGCGAGGCATGGGCGTGGGCCGATCGTCACGAGGTCACCGAGCAGATAGAGGAGACGCTGTTGAACGCGCTCCACTGGGAAGACATCCCGCTCGGGTCCGACGGGAGCGGTGTCTACGTCGCAGACGATCACTTCGACGCGGTCGCCCGCGACGACCTGGTCGAACTCTACGAGGATCCGACGCCGCGCCTCGAGGCGAAGACGGACCACCTGTTGATGACGACGCTGCGGGACATGGGCGAGACCGCCCGCGACGTTTCGGAGACGGTTGCGACCGACGGCGGTGCGACCGTCGACGACCTTGCCGACCAGCTCGGGAAGCACCCCGCGACGATCTACCGAGCGATATCAGACCTCGGTGAGATCCTCGAACTAGATCAGGGCGACGTGTCGTTCCGGGCCCGGAAGTACCGAGAGGAACTGCGGGCGCTCGTCGAGTCGGCTGAGTACGCGATCGAGAGCTATGCCGACCGAATGCAACACATCATGGGCTTGGCCGATCACGTCGCGGAGTCGTCGCCCTTCCAGGAGTGGCTCGCGACGAACGGCGCCGACCTCGAGTTCGACGAGAACGGCGACCCGCGGAGGATGCGGATCGATACGATCCTCTCCCGGTTGAAGGCCGATAGCTTCGAGAACGTCGCGACGATCGCCACCGAGGCCCTCGAGAAGTGGTCGAAGTCGGGGAACGACCCGACCGTCCTCCGCGGTGTCGAGCTTACCTGGAAGACTCCGGGCGGCGGGACTGAAACTGGATTCGTCGGTGCTGTTGCGGATCGCTGAACCGGCCCGCGTAGTGGCAACACTCTCGCGTTCGCTGTTTTCTACAAGTTCGCTTGACTAACAGCGATGCTTAGACAACACTGGTTGTAGTCCGTCCCTCGAGGGCGGGGTCGGCACCGCGATCGCACCGCAACGCCGGCGGGGTCGTTTCGCGCTTCGCGCGAAAGCCCCCTTGGCGGGTGTCGCCAAGGCGACAGCGCCAAAAAATTACAGCGCCCTGCCCTGCCTCCGCGCGCAAATCTCCAGTTGAAGCACATGAAACAGAGGTTGCTTCGTCTCTTCAAAGACCAGTCTTCGCGAGTACACGAGGGTACATCGAGATGAATTATTGGACTTCAGGGACAAGCGACGTTCGTGATTACCAGTACGAGAATCTCCACATGAATATTGTATCTCATGCTGCTAATATTCGAAGGAATTACAGTCAAGTCTATTCAACAGCGGAGCATGGACAGTAACGCTAGTACTGCTTCTTCTGCAGGGATACTCTTCAGGTTTATAAACGAAGAAATGGAAACTATAGAAAGTTTTACGTCGAATAATTTACCGATACCAGAAGAAGAAGAAAAGATATATCTTTCAGACATGGATATTTATGAAAACGAAGAAGAGGGAGATGAACTGGATATAATAAGTGAGGAGAGATATGAGGTGAAAAGTGTGGTTAAGCAATATTCAAAATTCTCTGTCATCAATTCAGAAGGGGAAACAGAGGTTGATAATTCTCCCGTTTTAATCGTTGATATTGGGGTTGGCGAGGTTGAAGAGGAAGAGGATGAAGAGGAGGACGAAGAAGAAGACGAAGAAGAAAAGGACGAAGAAGAGTCTCTATAACCGACAGAATTATACCTCAAATAGACTATTCTCGGATAAGATATGTCAGGTGCCGATTCTGATACTGATAGCGATCCACAGTCGCCACCGGACCCTAGAGACTTCAGTGGTGGTTCCGATTCAGATGTGAATGAAAAAATACTCCAGAAACTCTCTCATTTAGAGGATAATCAGCAGCAAGCACAAGAAGAGCGAAGAGATTTACGTGGGCGTGTTGACAGAGGAGTCAACAGTATTAGACATCACGTGAATAGAGAAGACAATCACCAAAGCAGTCTCGAAGACATCTATCTAGCGGTCATAATCGCCACAATCGGGATTGGTGTTATTGGATTACTGTCGAGTATATTGGTTTCTGGGTTTGGATTTGTCCCCCTATTTGTGATAGGGCTTTCATTTCTTGTATATGCTTACAGCCAAGGTTTACCAACTGAGATATGAGTTTTCGTGTTATTGGCTGTTGCGAGATTACTACTGACTTTTTAGTAACAGCAATACTATTAGCTAATATTGCAGGGACAATTCGTGTTGGTGGTTCAAAGTATGAACTATTTGCAGGAGGATTAAATTCTGGATTAGACAGTGTTGAATACCTCCTGCTTACATTCGTTTCATTTATATTCATATTTGGCATATTTTTGACGTCCTCGGTTCTATATCGCGAGTACCTTAATGCAAAATAGCAAAATAATCTAGTAGAGTCTGTTGATCGGATCTAGTTTCTCGGTCCCTGGGGTCGCACGTCGACAGAATCCGATTCCCGAATATGCACACGAGTCGCGACACCTCGTGTGCATATCTCGAGTCGATCCGTCGCTTGAACCGTCGTTCGTCTCCGACTATCCGACAGATTCCGCCGGTTGTGGGCCGAAATGGGCCGTCCAGTGAGTCGAAAAAACTAGGATTTCGGGGGTCGTGTGTACGAGCATGCGAATCAGGACCGACGGCGACTACGCGTACCGACGGGATGCGATCGAACGGGCAGCTGACTTCTACGACTGCAACAAGACGAAAGCGGTCGTGAGCGCCTGCGATGACGTTCCGAAATTCGTCCAGGCCGCCCGCCAGGTCCTCGAGCGCGACGACCTCACCCTCGAGCAGCGGCGGGAGATCGCCGAGACGCTGTCGACGCGAGCGATGACGTTCGATATCGACGACGAGATCGTCGTCACTACAGAGTGAATCGGTCCCTCGAGAAACGCCGGCGGAAGCCAGCGTTTGAGCCCCCTTCCGATGATGGGAATCAATCGGAGGGTCTGAGATCGCTGTCAATGTGGCCATTGGTGTCGGAACGATCTCATCGGCGAGGTGCCGCTTGTCTCGGAGTCGGCGGATTCTGTCGGGAACGACTGAATCGTGCCTCGCCGTCCGTGACTTCAAGTTAGACTACAATAGCCCTGTTGGCCATCCGGATTAGAAACAAGCAAACGGTGCCGGTTAGACACTCTCTCCTAAAAGATCGAGTCGATCGAAACCTTCGCCTGTTCGGTCCCGCGGTGATCGCCGCCCCCGTGCCAGCGGAGCAGCGGGATATCGCCCGCGCGGACCATCTTGTCGCGGAGGATCGTACAGCCCGAGCGCCCATGTGGTCGGTAGACGACGAAACAGTACCAGCCGTCGTGACGCCGGAGTTTCTCATGGTACTCACGATAGACCTTCCAGTTGCCGGGCTGGCCGTCCGCGTGTTCGTGCATCGTACTCTTGATTTCGACTGGCGTCCCGTTCCCGAAGCGGGCGTCGTGCCAGCTCGCCCGCTCGAGGTCGAACCGACGCTTCTCGGCCATTCGTTTCTCGACGGCGGTTCCGAAGTGGTTCGCGCGCTTCGAGCGGTTCACGGTTCCCTCCGGTCGTCACGCCAGCGTCGGTCCGCTCGAGCGGGGCCGTAGGTGAAGAACCCGGCGAGTAGGAGCGACAGGACCGCAACCAACCATGCACCCTGCCCGAGCGCGAACACCGCGACGGCGATCGCGACGCCGATCAACCCGAGGGTCTGTCTCGAGAACACGCCCCGCTCGAGGTCGCGCCGGAGCTGGTGGGCGAGATCGACGGCGGTGAATCGAGCGACGAACGCGAGGTTCCGGAGCAGCGTCACCGTCACGGCGATCGCCCTCCCTGACGCGCGTCGCGATTTCTTCGAAATCGCCCTTCGAAAATGTCGGTTTTCTGGTGGCTACACACGCGCTCCGCGTGCTGATATATATCCTCCTCCGCTGGCTGTAGCGACGGCGGGCCCATCGCTCTCCGTTCGCTCCCGACCGGGAGCGAGCGCGGTGGGCCGTGGGCGGTGGGCCTCTCTCTAAAGGGGGGCAGGTTACGCTTTACAGCTTTCCACCCCGACGCCGTCATGCGATCACCCGCTCGACGGTGTTAACCCACTCGCGCTTCTCGCCGCCTTCATCGATATCGTTCCACCAGTTCGAGACGGTAGCGTGGCTGTACGGGACGAACTCGGCGGTTTCGCGGGCGGACATTCCCTGTTGACGGCACTCTTCCATCGTCCAGGCGGCGACGCGTTTCACCTCGTCTTCGGCGATCGCCGGGCCGTCGTCCTTGCTCGAGGGAGCCGACCACGACCAGTCGGCCTCGTCGTTCGTGTGCGGTTCGAAGTCCGCGGGCGGGATACCGGTGAACGGTCGTGGGTCTACATCCTGCAGTTTGCCGCCGGAGATCCGGTCGGCGACGATCGCCTTGCCCTTGTTGTTGCGATCGGGCTTTTTGATGATCGTGCCGACGCGCCAGAGCATCGGGTGAATCGAACTCTCGTCGTGGCCGATGTAGATGAGCATCCCGTTGTACTTGCGGATCTTGAACACCAGCGGCCCCATCAGTTTGCGGACCTTCTGGCCGTCCGAACCGGTGCCCGAGGCGTTCGTCGAGAACTCGTCACCGACGAACGCTTTCGGCTGTTGGGGGTTCTCGACCGGGTCGCCGTCTTGGCCGACCCATTCCTCGAGCAGCGGGAAGTTCGGAATCCAGCCGTCTTCGACGGTGCCGTCGTCGCGGACCCAATCGTCGTTTCGGGAGCGTCCGGATGTTCGAGCCGACAAGGAGATCGCCGTCGACCCAGCGGTCACGGAGCTGCAGGAGCAGACATGCGAGGTTCGTTTTGCCCGCTCCCATTTCGCCAAGCACAACGATCACGGGCGCGGGCCCGGCAACGATCTCCTGCAGTCGGGTGATCGCCTTGATGCCCGAGAGGTCGGCCTGTTGGCTCGGGTCGCCGATGTAGTGTTTTAGCGTGAGCGTATCGCCGTTCTCGAGGGCGTCGCGGGCCGTGTGGCTGCCTTCCCCGCGGAGGATATCACGGTTCTTCTGCACGTCCATATAGGTCGCTGCTGCCTTCCCCTCCCACCGGTCGGGATCATGGTGGAGAGCCCGGACGGTCATCTGGCGATCGATCTGTTCGTCGCGGACGAACCCTGAATGCGGGAGGACCTCGTCGGGATTGCGCTCGAGGTTGTCGTCCTGGTACTCGCGAAAGCCGCCGACCGTGAAGTTGTCCTGTTCGTCGCTCATCGATCGGTCCACCTCCACTGGTGTCGATCGCTCGAGGTCGTTCGGCGCTGGTGTAGGAGTGCCGTCTTGAGTGCGGTATTCGTCCGGCCGATTCCGGGAGTGGCCGCCTCATCAACGACGAATACGGTCGGCGGATCGATCGTCCGATTCCGTAGTTTCCCGTCGTGGATGTATCTCATCGGTTAGTCCCTCCGTCAGTCGCTGCAGGCTGTTCTGGTGCCGATTCGTCCGCTTCGACCGGCGTCCGATCGCCGTGAGTCTCGGTGTAGTCGTCGACGTACTGAGAGACATCTTTGATCTCGTCGACGTCCCGTTCTTCGGCGCTTTGCTTTGCCGCCTCGAAGCGGTCCTTAACCGTCGTCCGCGGGTTCATCAGCCCGCGCTCGTCGGCTTCGGCTTCCTCGTTGATCACGTCGCTCTGGATCTCGAGACCCATCTTCGAGATCCGACCACGGAGTCGATTGTACTCGAGGAAGGCGTCGACGAGATCGCCGTGGATGTCCTCGAGCATGGCTTTGATCGTGACGAGTTTGGAGTCGGCGAGTTGGCTGAAGTAACAGCCGCGGACGACGAGCTGGCCGGTGTCCTCGTGGTAGGTAAACTCGCGGACTTCGAAGGCATCGCCGTCGTTGCAGTTGTACGGCGACGGGCCCTCGACGGTCTTCTCCGACCACACCTCGGGCGCGACGTAGAGCTTCCGGCGGGTGTCGTCGACGCCGTTGATGTGGTACACGTCGACCATCCGGCGGTTGCGGAGCTTCCGGGCTCCGCTGACGAACATCGCGAACAGCGGTGGCCCTAGGAGGATCGCCGCAGCGAACCAGCCGACTGCGATCGGCGGGATTCCCGGTATCGAGGGTCGGAACCAGAGGATCGCGACGCCGACCGAGAACAGCACGGCGAAGACGAGTAACTGGGCTTCTGCGAACACGTAGGTCAGGCGATCGCGCCAGCTCCCGAACGTACCGCTGGTATCGAGGCTCATGCTTCGACCACCCCGTCGTTCTCCGAGCGGACGACATACCAGGCACCGAGCCCGGCGAAGCCCACGGTCATTGCGACGCCGGAGAACAGCCCGCTTGTGCCCCCGAAGTTGCTGAACGGGTTGCTCTGGACCGTTCCGGTTGAGACGACTGCCCCACCGCCGTTCTCGAGGGACTGTTGTGTGGCGATCGCGACGGCCGCGCCCTTGCCGCCCTGCCGCGGCGCGACCATGAACGTGACCGTCTGCGTTCCTTCCTCGAGTTCGTGTTCGGCGTAGTTGAAGCTCTCCGCGTCCTCTTCGAACGACCCTGACTCAGTGAGGCTGATCGTGGTCGGCTCGTCGGCTTCGATCTCGAGGGAGAACCGGCCGGGGCTGTAACTCCAGTCAGTGACTCGCGTCTGGTTGTCGATCGTCCGAAGGGCGTTGTCGCCTTCGGGGTCGACCACCGGCTCTTGGTCGGTCTGGTTCGCTGTTTCGTTGGCTTGCTCTTGCGCGGCGACCGGCCCAAGGCCCACGCCCATGCCTATCGCGACCGCGATCGCGACCATGACGAAAGCGACTGCCCGCTTCATGGTCGCCCTCCCCGTGTGACGATTCCGATGACGGCCAGTACTGCGACGCCGATCACCACGAGCCCGACGAACGCGCCCCCGGCTTCTGGGAGGCCGATGGACGGGAGCCCGATCCCGCCCTCCTGTTCCTCACTTTCCTGCTTTTGCTGCTCGAGTTCCTCAATCCGCTGGAGAGAGGTGTTCAGGTCACTGATTAGCTGCGCAGTATCGACAGTGTCGTAGTTCTCGGGGAGTTCGTCGGTCGTTGTGTTCTCGACGTTATCTCCGTCGGTATCTACGATCTCGTACAGCGTTACGTTTTCCGAGGCGTTGATAGTGTACTGTTCGCCGGTGTCGGTCGCCATCATCAGCGGCGTCGAGTTCTCGATTTCGCTCGGAGTATAAGTAGTGTTCGCGGACCAGCTACCACTCTCGGGTGACGACGACGACAACAGCATTCCCTCCTGAGTAATCGGGTCGGGATTAGAGCCGGCTTCCGGCGTGAACTCCACGCTCATGTATCCGGTCGAATTTAGGTCGGGTGTCGCCAGCCCCATCGAGGACAGGGCGACGACAACGTCGTCCATCGTTGCATTCTCGCCGACGGCATCTTGCGAGAATCCTTCAAGTTGGGTAAGACGGCTGACTACGTCGTTTGCGTTGATCCGGCCTTCTTCGTAGGCGGACCAAGTGTTAGAGACGAAGCTCTCCGAGTAGTTCAGCATCTCGTCACGCTGATCCGTGATAGTAGATCGTCGGTTCTCGAACTTAGACACGTCCAGATAGACGTGCTTCGGATAGGTCGCCGGATCGACTGCGTGCCGCAGGTTGATCTGAGTAAACGACATATCGAAACTCCCTGTCTCAGAACCGTCGGTATCCTCAAACTGTAGAGTGTGCGCATCCGTGGCGTTTAGAAGCGTGAATCGGGCCGTCGAGGTGACATTCACCTTCCCATACGAACTGTGAGTGCCGATCGAGCCCAACGTCGTCTCCATGACCGGCATTTGGACCGTGGTCGAGTTGTCCCCTAACTCAACGGTCGTGCTGCCGACGATCCGAAAGGAGCCAGTGAACGAATAGGAGTACCCCTCAGAACTCGACCCGACAAGACGGGTCGTATTCTTCGGGTCGAAGCCGGAAGTCTCGGTCCGCTGGACCATCCCATCAGCAAGATGGAGGGATGTGTTATAGGTTCGCAGAAGATTCTCCTCTTTGACGGTGTAATACTCCGTAACTGCGGCCCGAGCGTCGCTTGTTGCCTTGATCTCAGAACTACCGTTCTGGTACGCCTGAGAGACAGCTACCTGCATCCGCATCCGTGCAGGAGACCGCGTATCATTCAGGTAATTATCGAAGAACGTGAAGGCGGCCTCGGTCCCCGCCATTCCGTTCAAACCGTAATTATAGATGTCGTTCGCATCCTGCAGGTCGTTGATCTCTTGATTCAGGAACGACGTAGGACAGCTACCGACACCGCCGGAGAAACTCAGGAAGTCCGCCGTCGTGCAACCACTCGGGAGCGTCGGACTCGACTGTGCCGCCGCTGGTTGTGTCGCCCCGATCGGGGCGACGGCCGAGCCGACCAGGAGGAACGCGAGCAGGACGGTAAAGGCGCGATGGGCTATGGGCCGATGGGCCGACATCAGGCCACCTCCGTACCAGCTATCGAAGCGGGTCTGTACAACTCAGCGTCCGTACTGTCAAAGATTGATGGAATCATTGATGTATCTCTTAGTCGCGAATGGTCCAGAGCGCCGCACCGATTGCGGCGACCCCGATCACCGCGCCTCCGACGAGTATCCCGCCGCCGAGTGAGTCACCGCCGCTCGGCAAGACGCCGCCGAGGTAGCCAGAGCTGTCTTCAACTGATGCACTGTCGATCGCCGACCCGCCCGAAACGATGACTCGGTAATCCGTGTCCAGTTCGAGACCGCTGGCATTCTCGTCGTAGCTGGCCGTCGTCGTGTTCCCAGCGTCGGCCCCGATCGTGTCCTTGAGGACGATCGTGGCGTTGGCCGGGTCGTTTGCGTATTCCGTCTCGTTGTAGAACGTGACCAACGCCGACGTGTTCGCCGGGTCCGTGACGGATTCGTTCCACGTGACCGAGACGTTGATCGGAGTCGAATCATTCGAGACGGTCACCGTCTCGTTGGTGGTGAACTCGGACGACTGTGCAGTGCCGATCGCCACGAAGCCGACGAGCGAGCCGAGGACGACCAGCGCCAGCAGCCCAGTCGCGAGTCTATTCGACATGGATCGCCTCCCGCCGGATTCCGGCGCTCTTCAGCGTCGCGATGATCCGGTCGCGCTCGAGACCCTCGCTGAAGTTCTCGAGGACGATTCGGGGCGTTTCCGCGCTCGAGTCGTTAGTAGTGGTTTCCATCGTTCGGTCCCTCACTTGTAGGCGATCAGGTAGAACCCGGCCCCGTTCAGGAACACCATGAACCAACCGAGCGGCCACGTCGATGTGACCGCGACCGAGACGGCCGGCACGAGGGCGCTCAGGATGTTCAGGATGAACATCAGGAGCAAGACGACAGTCTCCATGTCCGTGTAGTCGTCCACCGTTGTCTGACCGTTCGTGACCCACGCGACGACGATCGTAATCATGGAGATCAGGAACCCCCACGTGATTTCGGTTCCATTGCTCGAGACCAGAACACCCTCGAAGCCGGTATTGAACGGCGCGTTCAGGGTGAACGTTCCAACCGCGGCGACCGAGAACGACGCGAGGACGAACAGGGGCGCGAGAACGCTATCAATCAGGTCGATACCATCTTCCCGGCGCACGGCGTCCGGGACTGTGCTTGCTGGCAAACTCAGTGCCATACGCTCGGTCGGCAACCCGCCTCTCCGAAAAACCTCGGAATAAAGGGATACTCCCCTTGGGGTCCCCACTTGGAACCCAGAGAGTCACGAAGTTTTATGAGAAGGCGGGTTGCCCGCCGGATATGGCGCTGAACAAACTGCGAAAAATCGATCGCGATTCGGTTGGCATCACGATGCCGAAAGACGACATGCGCATCGAGGGCCTTCTCGACGAGGACGGCGAGATCGACGGCGACTATCACATGCACATCCGTCACGTCGACGACGGCCAGTGGTCCCTCGAGTTGGTCGAGGAGATCGAGGCATGATGGACGAGTACCTGGAGGAGGCCAGACGCGAGCAACGGCGAGACCTCGAGCGGGAAGCGACGGCCGCGATCGAACTCCGGGCTCGGCTCCCCCAGCTCGTCCAGCAGGCGATCGCCCGCGTTCTCGAGGAAGCAGACGACCTCGAGCAGGCGAAGGAATTCGCCGGAATCGGAGGCGAGGAGATCGATGCGTGAGCGACGAGAGGCCAACGGTGTTCGAATCACTCGCTGCCAGTCTTCGAGGGACCAGGCCGCGGGACTGGGTGATAGCGCTCGGGTTCGCGATCGCAGCCATTCTTCCGATGGGTGTCGTATTCTACCCGCTGTTCACCGAGGTCCTCGCCGTGTACGAGAACGGCCACTATGCTACCCTCGGGTTCGCATTCGTTGGGTCTATTCTCGTCTACGAGTGGTACATGAAGACCGTACTGCGGATCGGTCCATGACCGAGAGACCTGCAACCGGGTCTTCGAAGCCGACCCCACGGGTCGCGCTCAGATGTATACGGAAGACGGATTTATCCCGCGAGATCTGACGTTCACCGGATGACTAAAAAGAAAATGTTTATTAGAGTTCGTATTCAGCGATGACTGTTTCCTTCCCGTCGTGGGTTCCAATCACTTGGATTGAACCATCTGACGCGCTGCTTGGACCACCATACGAACTTCCATGAGTACTTTCATCTCCACAGACAAATCCGATTCCTGAACTATCAAGATCGCTCAGGCTTAGGCTACTAGTTGCACCTTGCTCTGCATTCCCTGTGTGAATTGTTACAGAAGATCCAACACTAGCGGCTATTGCAGCACTACTGTTCTTATCAGCCGAGTCTGTATCATAGTAGGCGTTACAGTCTCCCGTTCCACTTAGCGAGAAACTATCTGCCCGTTGGATGTTATTCACAGTTACAGTAACATTGTCGTTACCTTCGTCGAAGTCTATACCAGCCTGCGCGTTCGCGCTTTGGCCCTGTCCGAGGTCAAGCACGAATGCCGCAATCACGGCCGCGAGAATGACAGTAATTGCGACCATCAGGATGACCCCGATAACAGGGGATACTGCTCGTTCGCTTTCCGGACCGATCAACTTGTTACGGATAGATTTTCCGTCCATTGTTTATAGTGATTGAATGACTGCTTCGTTTCCAGACTCAGTCACACCAATGACATTGTCACCAGAGTCACACGGGAATGTACCTCCTGCCGATGTTGCACTAGGGCCAGTGAAGCTGCCACCCGAGTAGTCTCCACCGTCGCTGCAATAAACCCCTTGAGTATTGGAACCAAGATTGTTCACTGTGACTTCCCCGGCGGACTCATCGACGCTGAGTCCTGCTTGGGGGTTTGCTTCTTGTCCTTGTCCGAGGTCAAGCACGAAGGCCGCGATCACGGCAGCGAGTATTACGGTTATCGCAACCATGAGAATGACTCCGATAACGGGTGAAACGGCCCGTTCGGAACTGTTTTCTTTGGTTTGAACTGACATCATATTGGGAACACTACTTGATTATGGGCTGTGTTCGTATTCTGCCACAACTGCTTCTTCACCCTCGTACGTACCAATAATATTGATAGTGCCGGATGAGTCACAGTTTGTTTTCTCTAGTGAAGCACCAACGCTGTTTGAGATAGTATCACTTGTAATGTCGCTGTCACACCCTAAGGTGTCGCCCCGGATTTGGAAATCCGCATCATTACGCTGAATATTATTGACAGTGATCGTAATGTCTTCTCCACTCTGGTCAAAGGTAATTCCAGCAGCTGGTGTTGCACTTTGGCCCTGGCCGAGGTCTAGCACGAATGCCGCAATCACGGCCGCGAGGATCACAGTAATTGCAACCATCAGGATAACCCCGATAACGGGGGACACTGCTCGTTCTTCTTTACTCCCAACCAGCTTCGCTTGATATTTTTCTAAATCCATTTTTATAGACTCTGAATCACAGCTTCGTTTCCGCTCTCGGTAACTCCGATGACGTTATCGCTACAAGAGAATGTACCTCCTGCTGATGAGGCCTTCTCACCTGCACCACTGAAGTCTGTGCCAGTACTACTGCAATAAACTCCCTTAGTATTTGGACCAAGATTGTTTACCGTAACTGTACTCGAATCCTCGTCATAGCTGATACCTGCCGTCGGATTAGCTTCTTGGCCTTGACCGAGGTCAAGTACGAACGCCGCGATCACAGCCGCGAGGATAACAGTGATTGCAACCATCAGGATAACCCCGATGACGGGCGACACAGCCCGTTCGTCGTCTGTACCAATCAACTTGTTTCGAATTGATTTTCCGTCCATGTTTTTCCCACGCACCGGTGTTAAATCGCAGGAAAGCTTATTTGCAGTCTCGGTGATCCGAGACTTGCGGTTAGGGGGATTGGACCAACCCTTTGTCCCCGCTTTCCTACTGTTGTCCGATGCTCATAGTGATGACTTGACCAATCCCATATAATGGTATGGGTCCGTGACCATCTGTTTAAAACGAAAGACTTTCAGAACTGAGAATCAGGCGGCCGCAGATATCTTACAGCAGTGTCTTGAAGCGGTGCAGTCGGGCGATTCCTCGCTCGTCAGTACGAACCAGTACCGATTTGATCATGCGGCCGTAGGAATTGTCCATGCCAGACGCGCACGTGACCGAACCCGAGTTCGCGCGTACCTATGACGGTGGGGCCTACGACGATGCGTGGGCCGCCGTCAAACAGTACCGGCGGGTGATCGCCTACCATCGCGACAACCCCGACGCCGGGATCGCCGAACTCATGCGTATCTCGGGAGCGGCTCGCAACTCGGTCGTCTCGTGGATCGACGACGGTGCGACGCCGCTGGTTGCCCAGGGCTTGTACAAAGCACATGACTACAAACTACTCGGGGTCGACTACGACGAAATTACGCCGCTGAATATCCTCGTCGCTGCCGCCCTCTCGGCCGGGACGATCGACGCCCGAAACTACCAGCCCACGTTTACGGTTGAATCGCTCGAGAACTCATTGGTCGTCAACAGCCTCGAGCTGATCGGCGTCGGATCGCAGGAACTCGAGAACGGAACTGGAGATGCTCCGACTGTCGGGCCAGCGGCGGATGCTGCGATCATCGGCCGCGCCCTCCATGTCCTTGGGGTACCACTGGGGAGCAAGACCAACGCCGGCGAACTGTCGCTTCCGTCGTACCTCGAAGATGCCCCCGACGCGGTCCGGAAACGATTCGTCGATATCTATCTCGAGAACCGTGGCCAGCCCCACGTCGATAACGCCGGACTGGCGATCAAAGAGGATCGCCCCCGGACTTATCAGGAGCAACTGGCGTCTCTCATTGAATCGGTCGCAGGAGAGTCCGTGACGGTCGCGGACAGCGGGGTCATGGTGTCGGCCGATGCAGCACGTGCGCTCGGATTCGAACAGCCCGAAACAGTCTGACTGACTGAACCAGCCCCACTATCGATCTGTTCTCCAACTATCACCCATACCGAGTCTGAACGAATTCGGTTGCTGTTCCTCCGTCTGTTCATCATCCAATCGACTCGTCAGTAATTAATAGGTAGTCCGGAAACTACCAGTCATGATTACGGACGCTCGAGCCCTCCGCCCGTCGTACGTCCCGAGCGATCTCCATCACCGGGACGGAAAAATCGAACAGTTGGCCGGTGCGCTCCGGCCGATCACCGACGGCGATACCGGCGAGAACGTGTTGGTTTTCGGACCGAGCGGGACGGGGAAGACGACGCTCGCACGGTTCGTCGTTCGCGAACTCGAGCGCGAGACGTTCAATCTCCGCTGGGGCTACCACAACTGTATTTCCGGTTCGTTGAAAGCCGAGGTACTCTACGGAATCATGCGGGATGCAGGTCTCGGTGCAGACCTCAAGAAGATGGGCTCACCGACGAGCGCGTTCATCGATCGACTCCGCGAGAGCGACCGGCGCGTCCAACGACGGAGGGTCGCGATGAGCGACGGTGCCGACGACTCGAGCGGCCGACCGGTCTGTCCGCGCTGTGGCGGCCCGGTGGTCATGACGGTCGTCCTCGGGCCGACCGACGGCAGCGTGTCCCCGTGTGGCTGTCGGATGCCACCGGAGTTGCTCCCCGATCCGTAGGAGCCGCCGCGAGGGCTGCCCCTCCCGACGGCCGACTCGACACCCCGACGCCGAGTCCAACGGCGCTCGAGCCGCGGTCTCCACCTATTGGCCGTCGTTACCGTCCCCGACCCGGGACGGAATGGAGAGACTACCAAATAGGGTGCCCCGTCTGTCGTCGATCAATGGCACAAGGGACCGGCGGCGAAGCGCGCTCGAGACTCCGTCGCGTCGGGGCGGTGCTGTCCGAACACGTCAGCCCCACGGTCGATGCGGACTCGAGCCTCGAGATCGAAGTCGTCGATTCGGTCGCGGAGGTCGGTCGAGAGCGCTGGAACGGATTGGTCGAGCGCTCGAGTCGGGAGAGCGTCTTTCATCGCTACGAGTGGCTCGCGGCGGTCGAGTCGGGGCTTGGGTATCCGGCCAAACACCTCGTGGTTCGGAAAGACGGGAACACGATCGGCTGCATGCCGAACGTCGTCGTTGGGATCGAGAAGACGCCGTTCAAGCGGCTCTCGTCGGCCTATCCCGGCTTCGGCGGGCCGCTGGTGCCGACGGACACGAGCGACGCGCTCGAGCGGGTACTCGATGCGGTGCCGTCGCGCTGTGGCGGACGGACGATCGTCCACCAGATTCGGGGACTGGACGCGGGGTATCTGCGGTACAACGATCCGCTGCAGGAGCGGGGGTATCGCCCGTATCGGCGCGAGTGTCGGTTCCTGCTGGATCTGACGCGGGGCCACGACGCGATCCGCGCGGGCATGAGTCGGACCCGGCGACGGGGGATCGAACGTGGCGAGGACGGCGACTACGAAATCGTCGCGGAGGACATCACCCGCGGGAACCTCCGGCGGTTCCACCGCGCGTACGAACGGGTCATGGACCGCGTCGGTGCGGAGACCTACCCGTTCTCCTTTTTCGATGCGCTCCGGCCGATGGCCGACCGGCTCCTCCTGTTGACGATCCGGATCGACGGCGAGTACGCCGGCGGGATGCTCGAGGTCCTCGACGACGAGCGGGACGCAGTTCATGGCTTTTTCGCGGCTGTGCCGCGGGAGTACTTCGACGATCACGCGTCGGAACTGCTCTACGATCGGGTGTTTCAGTGGGGAATCGACCACGGCTACGAGACCTACGACTTCGGGAGTACGACCGCGGACTTCGAGGATGGCGTCTTCCGGTTCAAGGAGAGTTTTGGCGGCCGGGCTGTCCCGGTCTTCGTCTGGGAGCGGGGCTGTAGTCCCCTCTGGCGACTGGTGAAGATCGGCCGGTCGCTGTACTGGCCGTATTACACCTGAATCGGAGTCCGAAAGCGCACTCGATTCGGTCTGCGGGGGCTCCTATGGACGGGGCGCTCCCCGTCGGTCGTTTAGCCCGCTTGTTTTGTCGTTCAAATAATCCATTCGAACGCATAACTGTTATTTATGACGGGTTCGTAATCCAATAGCATGCGGTACGTGACATACGTTATCACGCCACTACGAGGGTACTTCGATCGGGGTGCGGAGCGTCTCCGGGAACTTGGGGTCACGTTCGATGCCGTTCGGAACGTCGAGCAACTCAACGACGGGACGATCATGACACAGAAAGTGCTGCGGGGGGATCGGGCCGTCGCCGAGCGGGCACTCGAAGAGACGGGGCCGACGGTCGTCGACTACCAGTTGACCGACGCCGGCGATAGGTCGATCCTTCAACTCCACTACGAGCCGAGCGACCTCACACGGGAGTTACGGGCGATACACGACCGGCACGCGGTGTTGCTCGACTACCCGCTCGAGTACACCGGGCCGGCAAACCGGAGCCTCCGCGTCTCGGAGATCGGCCGCGAGGACGCACTCCGTCGTCTCATCGAGGAGACGCGGGCGATCGTCGACGTCGAAATCGAGCGACTCGGCAGCTACGATCCGTCCGCCGAACGGCCCTTTACCGAACTGACTGATCGCCAGCGGGAGGTGTTACGCGTCGCCGTCGAGGAGGGATACTACGAAGAGCCCCGACAGGTCACCTACGGGGATATCGCCGCCCGGCTGGACTGTTCTGCGGGAACGGTCGGCCAACACCTCCGCCGGATCGAGGCCCGGCTCATGTCGTCGCTCATCAGCGGCGACGCCGAACGGGCGGCCGAGACCGACGGGCACCCCGATCCTCCGGCGACTGGCCCGTCCCGATAGCCGACCGTCGCGCTCGAGCGGGGACGGTCGTCCGTGGGTCGGTCCGGTTGCCGCAGTCGAGCGCCACCGAACGTGGCCGGCGAGCCGGTCGGCGCGTTGCCGCGTCACCCGCCAGTATCAGCGGGTCTCCCGTCTCGGACAGCGGCCATCGTTACGGCCAGCGTCGAGCCGACGAGAGCCGTACTCAGCGCCGTTCCCACGACCGGAACGAGTCCCAACAGCCACGCCGCGAGGCCGAAACAGACGACGAGCGCGAGCAGCCGCCAGCCGATCCCGCGGGTCGCACGAGCGCTCCGGGCGAGCGCGGTGACCGGCCCCGATCCGGTGACGACGAACGCGGGCGCGGGGAAGAACCGCACGAACGCGGCGAAGAGGGGGACCGCGAGTATCACGCCGACGACGAGCCCGACGTCGCCGATGGAGCCGACCGCCCGCCCGACCGCATCGAACAGGACGATCAGTCCGAGATACGCCAGCCATCGCCGTCCCCACTGTCGCCAGCTCCAGCCGTCGTCGCTCTCGAGCGTTCGCGCGATGGTCGCGGTTCCGGCGGCCGCGACGACAGCCATCGCGAGCGCCTCGAGGCCGACCGCCCAGGCGAGGTAGGGGAGTTTCAGGTCGATGAGCGCCCCGAGCGAGCGGGCCGTGTCCGGGACGCCGGTCGGGTAGCCGGCGTATTCGATCCCGATCGAGACGTCGTCGCCGGTGACCAGCGTCGGAATCGGGTCCCACCGCCGGAGCCGGTCGAGGAGCGCGAGGACGAGCCCGGCCACGGTAAACGGCACCAGCAGCGCCGGATCGCGCCGGAGACGCGGTATCGCGCCGGCGATCCCGGTCGGCGGCGTGTCGGCATCGTCGCTATCGGTCTCAGAGGCCGCCTCGTCGGTCGGTGCCGGTGTCGCCGAGTCGTCGCTGATGGTCGGCTCCCGTTCCCGTCCGTCGTCGCCCTCGTCGTCACTCATGATCTCCCTCCAGCGCGAGGACGCGGTCGCCGTCGACGACGTAGAGAACGCCGTCGCCGACCGCCGGTTGCGAGAAGAACCAGTCGGTTTCGCGGGTGAACCGCCGGTCACCCGTCGCGGCGTCGAGGATCATGAGGTCGTAGCCGCCGGTCACGTAGACGACGCCGTCCGCGACGACGGGGGCCGCTTCCCGGGTGAACGCCAGCGTCCACTCCTCGGCCCCCGTCTCGAGGTCGCGTGCGTGTAGCGACTCGGTGCCGTCGGCGAAGAACACCCGGCCGTCGGCGACGGCGGCCGCGCCGCCGGTCGCGTTGCCCGCGAGATCCCGCGACCAGCGAACGTCGCCGTTCGCCTCGTAGACTGTGAGGCCGCCTCGAGTCGGGACGACGACCCCGTCGGCCGTCGCCGTCGGCGGGAGTACCATCGCTTCGTCGAGTTCGTCCTCCCACACGACGTCGCCCGTTTCGGCGTCGAGAGCCCGGACCTGAGACGGCCAGCCGGTGACGAAGACGGTCCCGTCTTTCACTGCCGGCCGTCGTACGGTCACGCTGAACTCGTCGCCGGCGTCGAGCCGTCGCCGCCACTGCTCGCTGCCGTCGGTGGCCCCGAGCGCGACGATCTCGCCGCGGTCGGGGGCGGCGACGTACACCGTCCCGTCCGCGGGGACCGGCGGCGGGCTCTCGAGCGCGTTCACGGGCGGTGACGAGGGGGACGGCCCCGGCCCGCGCCACCGGTTCGCACCGAACTGGACGCCGAACGCCCGGAGGCCGCCACCGGCGTTCAGCCCGGCGATGCCGTTGTCCGTGCTGACCGTCAGCGTTCCGGTCCGGTAGATCGAGGGGGAGACGTAGGCGGGGCTGGAACGGAACGTGCTGTCGTACGAGAACCGCTCGTCGCCGTCCGTGGCGTCGAATGCGGTGAGGTTCTCGTTGCCGGCATAGACCGTCCCGTCGACGACCACGGGCGGCGTGACCGCGAAGCCGCCGGTGTCCGCGAGTCGCCCCTCCCATGCGAGCCGCAGGTCGTCTTTCGGGCCCACCGCGTCGGGGCTGTGGCCGGTTCCGGCGGCATCGTAGCGGGCCATCGGCCAGTCGATCGTCGCGGCGTCGGCTCGATCGTCAACGGCCGCGTAGCCG
This sequence comes from Natrinema thermotolerans, assembly GCF_031165565.1. Classification (NCBI taxonomy): domain Archaea; kingdom Methanobacteriati; phylum Methanobacteriota; class Halobacteria; order Halobacteriales; family Natrialbaceae; genus Natrinema; species Natrinema thermotolerans. The sequence continues at coordinate 2,634,129 of NZ_CP101873.1, forward strand.
CCGAAGAGGCCGCCGACCCCGAGAACGCCGCTCGCGAGCGCCTGTCGTCTGGAGGGCATTCCACTGAACCTGTAAGTTCAATAAATAAATGCGTTCACATTTCGATCCGATCGGACCACGGAGCCGGGCCGCGGTTTCGGACTCGTCGGAGAACGCCTCGAGTCCCATCGGTGGCCGCTTCGAAATCCTTTTAGGCGCTACACGGGGATAGTAGGGTAACTGAGTGATATCATGGACGTCGACATCATCTCCGAAACGGAGAACCCCATGTTGCATCGGACCGACGTGACCTTCGAACTCTCCCACGAGGACGCGACTCCCGAGCGACTGCAGGTTCGGGACAGTCTGGCCGCGAAGCTGAACAAGGACGCCGACGAGGTCGTCATCCGCAAGCTCGACACCAAGTTCGGGATGCGCAAGACCGTCGGGCAGGCCAAGGTCTACGAGACCGCAGACGACGCCCGTGACGTCGAGCAAGACCACATGCTCGAGCGGAACAAGATCGGTGCCGACGAGGAGGCCGACGCCGAGGCAGAACCGGAGGAAGCCTAAATGGCTCGCTACGAACTCTACAACGACGATGGGAGTACGGAGCGCGAACAGTGTCCCCGCTGCGGTGACGTGTTCCTCGCCGACCACGGCGACCGCAAGCACTGCGGGAAGTGCAGTTACACCGAGTGGGAGTAAGGCGATGTGCCGAGCGACCGCGAGGCACATCGAAACGCGAGCGGGACGTGAAACGACCCGCAAGCGCGCGGTCACCCGACCGTAGCGGGATGTCTCGACCGCCGATGACTACCCGTTTTCAGCCGTGACTGACACCCGCATCCTCGGCATCGAGGGCACCGCCTGGGCCGCCAGCGCGGCCGTCTTCGACGCCGCACGCGACGACGTGTTCATCGAGAGCGACGCCTATCAGCCCGAGAGCGGCGGCATCCACCCTCGCGAGGCCGCCGAACACATGCACGAGGCCGTCCCCCGTGTCGTCGAACGCGCCCTCGAGGACGCCCGCGAGACCCACGACGGCCCCGCGAGCGAACCGCCGATCGATGCCGTCGCCTTCTCGCGCGGTCCCGGACTGGGCCCGTGCCTGCGCGTCGTCGGCACCGCCGCCCGCGCGCTGAGTCAGGCGCTTTCGGTGCCGCTGGTCGGCGTCAACCACATGGTCGCCCACCTCGAGATCGGTCGCCACACCTCGGGGTTCGACGCGCCGGTCTGTCTGAACGCGAGCGGCGCGAACGCGCATCTGCTGGCCTACCGCAACGGCCGCTATCGCGTCCTCGGCGAGACGATGGACACCGGCGTCGGCAACGCCATCGACAAGTTCACGCGCCACGTCGGCTGGTCCCACCCCGGCGGGCCGAAAGTCGAGGCGGCAGCGGCGGACGGCGACTACGTCGACCTCCCCTACGTCGTCAAGGGGATGGACTTCTCGTTTTCGGGGATCATGAGCGCCGCCAAGCAAGCGTACGACGACGGCGTCCCCGTCGAGGACGTCTGCTTCTCCCTGCAGGAGAATATCTTCGGCATGCTGACCGAAGTCTCCGAACGCGCCCTCTCGCTGACCGGCAGCGACGAACTCGTGTTAGGCGGCGGCGTCGGCCAGAACGACCGCCTGCGCGAGATGCTCGGAGAGATGTGCGCCCAGCGCGGGGCCGAGTTCCACGCCCCCGAGCCGCGGTTCCTGCGGGACAACGCGGGGATGATCGCCGTGCTTGGCGCGAAGATGTACGACGCCGGCGATGCCCTCGCGCTCGAGGACTCCCGCGTCGATCCGGATTTCCGGCCGGATCAGGTCTCCGTCACCTGGCGCTCCGACGAACCGGACCTCGCAGTGGGGCGTGCGGACGGCGACACGCAAGTCCGCGGTGCCGAGGCGCTCGTCGACCTCGAGCCCGCGGCCGGCCGCGTCACGAAACGCCGCGAGGCCAAGACCTACCGCCACCCCCAACTCGACGACCGGCTCCGTCGCGAGCGGACGACCCTCGAGGCCCGCCTGACCAGTCTGGCCCGCCGCGAGGGGGTGCCGACGCCGGTGCTGTCGGACGTCGACTCCCGCGAGGCGCGGCTGGAACTCGAGTACGTCGGCGAACGTGACCTCCGCGCGGCGCTGACGGCTGCGGGCGTTCGTGACGTCGGCCGGCACCTCGCCCGACTGCACAACGCCGGCTTCGTCCATGGCGATCCGACGACCAGAAACGTCAGGGTCGGGCGTGTGGGACGCGACGCGTCCCGGTCCGAGCGAGCGGTCGACGACCGCGAGCAGCGCGCAGCGCCGCCGAACGAGCGAACGGACGACGTCCGTGAGCAAGGCCCGGACCGCACCTACCTCATCGACTTCGGGCTGGGCTACCACACGGACCACGTCGAGGACTACGCGATGGATCTCCACGTCTTCGACCAGAGCCTCGTCGGGACCGCCGACGACCCCGAGCCGCTGCGCGAGGCGGTCCGGGCGGGGTATCGCGAGGTCGGCGAGGAACGGGTGCTCGAGCGCCTGCGGGCGGTCGAGGGCCGGGGCCGCTACCAGTCGGACGCGTAGGGCGGGCCGGCGATCCGGTCGCCGGCAGTCGTCCTCGGTGACGGCACCAGCACACAATCCCTTTATCGGGGGACGACGTATCACCGAGCATGGCAGACAAGTCGACGTCCGGTGAGATCCTGGGGGTACCGTACAACTTCGAACGACCGAGCATCAGTCGCATGCTCTCGTCGTACTGGCAGCCCGGCGAGGGGATGCTCGTCGAGAAACCCTTCGGGGTCGGCTACACCCTGAACCTCGCCAACTGGCGTTCGTGGATCGTCGTCGCCGTCGCCGGCGGCTTGCTCTGGCAGCAGGAACAGGGCGCGTCCGGTGACGACGAGGAATCGGTCGACGAACCCGTCGAGGTCATCGTCGACGACACCGACGACTAAGCGCGCTTCCTTTTTAGCCGCGCTAGTAGCTCTGAGAGTGCCTATGCATAATTCCGTATATCGGTGTAGATCTCACTAGTTCCTTTGCTTAAAATGATTTATTATAGTGTTCGAAATGGATACTAAAATGGAGGAGATATTACTGTCAATCGCAGTACTCGCGATCATAGTTCAATATCTAGGCTATCTTCTTCTCCGCATTGATATCCGACGGAGAGGGTATACCGACCCGAAAATAAAACAGCTTCCGACGTTAACTGCGAGACTTCCGCTTCTCGGTGTGGTCGTTCCGCTGTGGTACGTCTATCGTCGGAGTGATTTCGAAGAGAACGGTGGTAACCGTTGAAATTCACTGGCTGACGCGATCAGCGATCGACCTCGCCCATGATGCAGTCGAGGCTCCCGATCGCCGCGATGAGGTCGGCGACGTACTCGCCGCGGGCGATCTCGGGCAGCGCCGAGAGGTTCGAGAAACACGGACTGCGGATCTTGAACCGCGCCGGCGTCTCGGTGCCGTCCGACCGGATGTAGATCCCGAGTTCGCCCTTCGCGCCCTCGACGGCGCGGTAGCTCTCGGCGTCGGCCTCGGGCTTGAGCGTTCTGGGGACGTTGCTCTGGACCGTCCGGTCGTCTTCGGGCCAGTCGGCCAGCAGGTCGAGACACTGATCGACGATCTTCGCCGACTCCTCAATCTCGCCCAGTCGGACGAGCAAGCGAGCGAAGTTGTCGCCGTCGGGTTCGGTGACCACGTCCCACTCGAGTTCATCGTAGTAGCCGTAGGGGTCGTCACGGCGGAGGTCGTAGTCGATGCCGGAACCGCGGGCGACGGGGCCGGTACAGCCGTAGTCCTTCGCGACCGTGGGCTCCAAGACGCCGGTGTCGACGCAGCGACGCTGGAAGATCTCGTTGGTCACGAGCAGGTCGTGATACTCCTCGAGTTTCGCCGGGAAGCCGTCGAGGACGTCCCGAACGTTCGCGATGAACTCCCCGCGGGGTTCGGGCAGGTCCCAGGCGACCCCGCCCACTCGGAAGTAGTTGAACATCATCCGTTGGCCGGTCAGCGCCTCGAGACAGTCCAAGACGAGTTCGCGATCCCGGATCGCGTATTGGAAGGCGGCACAGAACTCGCCGACGATGTCCAGCGCGTAGGTGCCGATGGCGATGAAATGCGAGGCCAGCCGCGAGAGTTCGGCCCCCATCGTCCGGATCACCTGCGCGTACGCCGGCACGTCGACGTCCGCGAGGGCCTCGATCGTGCGGGCGTAGGCCCACTCGTTGAGTAGTCCCGAGGACACCCAGTCCCAGCGGTCCGGGTACGGCATGATCTGATGGCGGTACGTACTCTCCTGGCACATCTGCTCCTCGCACCGGTGGATGTAACCGATGTCGGGGTCGACGTCGACGACCGTCTCGCCGTCCAGCACGGCCTTCACGTGGAGGACGCCGTGGGTCGAGGGATGGTGCGGGCCGATGTTGAGAAACATCGTCTCCGAGGTGGTGTCGTGTTCGTCGCCCGCGATCGGGTTCGCGTGTTCCGAGAGGGTGACGATCTGAGATTGCTCCGCATCGTAGTCCAGCGAGAGGGGATGTCCCTGCCACGTCTCCGGCAGGAGGATTCGCCGCAGGTCGGGGTGGGCCTCGTACTCGGTCCCGATCAGGTCGTAAGCCTCGCGCTCGTGCCAGTTGGCCGTCTCGAAGACCGGCGCGGCCGACTCGCCTTTCGGTTCGCGGGTCGGCGTCGGCACCACCACGCTCACCTCCCGCGTCGGGTCCGCGTAGGACTTCAAGTGATAGATCGTCTCGAACCGGTCCGGATACTGCTGGGCCGTCACACAGGAACAGTGATCGAACCCGGCCTCGTCGCGAAGCGTCGCCAGCACCGCCTGTACCTCGTCGGGCCGGATCACGACCGCCGGCGCGTTCTCGTGATCGTCCCGCCCGAGGACCGCGTCCCCGAGCAGGCCCTCGAGCGTTTCCTCCCCGTCCGCGTCGCCCCGTTTTACCGGCCGCGACTCGAGCGTCGAATCCGCTGTCATAGCCGGCCGTTCGGCCGCTCGAGGCGAGTCGGTTCTGCGTCACGGGCTAGGCTATTTATATACGCAGGCCGGACCCTCCGGTCGTGAAGACCGTTCGGCTCACGCTGCGGTTCGACGCCGAGACGATCCACCCGATGCACCGGTTCGTCGCCGAGAGCGACGCGTTCGAGTCCTATCGGCTGGTCCACGGCAACTTCGCTGGCGAGAACGACGACAACGTCTTTATCTTTCACGTCGTCGGTGACGCCGACGTCTACGAGGCCGCGCTCGCCGAGACCGACCGCGTCGACGACTACGAACTCACGCGGACCGGCGATCGAACCTTTACCGTCTACGTCCGCGATCTGCCGGCCGACGTCGACACGAGGCTCCTCGAGGGCCTCACCGCCGGCAGTCTCGTCGTCCTGCCACCGCTTGAGTACCGGTCGGACTGGACGGTCCGGTTCTCCGTCGTCGGCGAATCGGCCGATCTCCGGGCGGCACTCGAGGAGATGCCCGACGGCATCGAGACGACCGTCGACCGCGTCGGCGAGTACGACGGGGCCGACGCGGCGGTCAGCGCACTGACCGCCCGCCAGCGGGAGACGCTCCGGGTCGCTCGCGAGTTGGGGTACTTCGAGGTCCCACGCGCGGCGGGCGTCGAGGACGTCGCCGCCGAACTCGACTGTGCGCCCGGGACGGCCGCCGAACACCTCCGGAAGGCGGAGGAAACTGTGATGGACGCTCTCGATCTGTAGCCGACGCGTCGCGGTTCCGATCCCTACTCCGTATACGCCTCGAGCGGCGGTGTGAACGCGTCGATGACGCGACACGGCTCGAGGGCACGCACACCATGGATCGTCCCCGGCGGGACGGCGTAGGAATCGCCCGCCTCGACGATCCGCGAGTACTCCCCGCGGAGTTCGAGTCGCCCCTCGATGACGAACGTCGCCTGCGTCGCCTCCTCGTGGGCGTGTGGTTCGCCTTCCGCGCCCTCCTCGAGTGCGTAGTGAACCAGCACGAGATCGTCGGTCGACGACAGTACGCGCCGCTGCCCGCCCTCGAGGTCGTCGATCCGTTCGGGGTCGTCCCACTCGGTGATGTCCATGATGTGTCATCCAGGCACCATATGATGGGTCTTTCGGGGCCGGAAGACCGGCTCCCGAACCGTCGGACGGGGCAACCGACGCCTATTTTCGGCCCGCGGCCCCCCGCTCGGATATGACCGTTCGATTCGTTACCGGCAACGCGGGCAAGGCGCGCGAGGCGCGGGACTATCTCTCGGGCATCGAGCCCGTCGAGCAGATCGAGTACGACTACACCGAGATTCAAAGCGACTCGCTCGAGGAAATCGCGGCCCACGGGGCCCGGGAGGCCTTCGACGAACTCGGGGGCGAGGAGCCGGTACTGGTCGACGACGCCGGCCTCTTCGTCGACGCGCTCGGCGGGTTCCCCGGCCCGTACTCTGCGTACGTCGAGGACACCGTCGGCGTCGAGCGGCTCTGGCGACTCGCGAGCGAGGAGGAGAACCGCCGCGCGCACTTCCGGACCGTCCTCGCGTACGCGGACGAGGACGGAACGGAGACGTTCGAGGGATCGGTCGCCGGAACGCTCGTCGCGCCCCGCGGCGAGGGCGGGTTCGGCTACGATCCCATCTTCGAGTACAACGGGCAGACGTTGGCCGAACTGAGTACCGAGGAGAAGAACGCGATCTCTCACCGCGGGCGCGCGCTGGCGGCGTTCACCGAGTGGTACGCCGACCGCGACGCGTAACGGGCGTGGCTCCCGCGGCTCGGCGATCAGTACGCTCGGTCGTCAGTCGTCGCTTTCTGCCGGCGGACTCGAGCCGTCGTCGGCCACGAGGTCCGCCTCGGTGACGGTCTCGGATTCGCTCTCGACGCTGACGCCCTCCCAGTCGTGGTCCGTGTGGTACCCCTCGCGGTCCTTCGCGCTGGGTGCGACGCGGATGAACTCGGCACCGTCCCGGGCGGCCGGGATGGTGTGTCCGCCGCAGTAGGAGAGTCCGGATCGGATGCCGGCGCAGAACTCCTCGACGACGTCGGCGACCGGCCCCTTGTAGGGGGTCAGGGCCTCGACGCCCTCGTCGGCGTCGACGTCGACGTCCTTGTCGTCGCGGTCCTCGGCGGCCGCGGTGGTCGCCATCCCCCGCGAGCGCTTGTATCGGGTGCCGTCGACCTCGACGACAGCGCCGGGTGCTTCCTCGGTGCCGGCCAGCAGGCTCCCGACCATCACGGTGTCGGCCCCGGCCATCAGCGCCTTGACCGCGTCGCCGGAGGTACGGATCCCGCCGTCGGCACAGATCGTCACGTCCAGGTCCTCGGCGGCGCTCGCACAGTCGTCGACGGCCGTCAACTGCGGGACGCCGGCCCCGGCGACCTTCCGGGTCGTACAATGCGAACCGGGACCGATCCCGACCTTCACACAGTCCGCGCCGGCCGCGGCGAGATCCTCGACGCCGGCGGGCGTCGCGACGTTCCCGGCGACGAGATCCGTCTCCGGGAACGCTTCGCTCAGTTGCTCGACGGCCTCGAGCGTCCGCTCCAAGTGGCCGTGGGCGACGTCGACGACGATCGCGTCGACGCCGGCGTCGACGATCGCGTCGCTTCGCTTGACGTAGTCCTCGTTGATCCCGACGGCGGCGGCCACCTGCTCGTCGGCCTCTTTCACTCGTTCGACCTGCTCGGCCTGTTCGGCTACCGTGAGAAACCGGTGTAACACGCCGAGGCCGCCGGCCCGTGAGAGTTCGACCGCCAGCTCGGCCTCCGTGACGGTGTCCATCGCGGCCGAGACCAGCGGCGTCTCGAGGTCGACGCTCGGCGTGAACGGCGTCTCGAGGTCGACGGTACTGCGGCTGTCGACGGGCGAGCGCTGCGGGACGAGGAGAACGTCCCCGTAGCTCAGTCCGGTCCGGAGATCACGTAGATTGGTCATTCCCCTCATAAATCAGGGGCTCCCACCGCATAAGTCACACGTTCTTCGTGTAGCGGTCCCGTCGCCGGCGGTTACGCTCGCGGGTCCCGGTCCGGCCCGGGGTACTCGCCATCCTCGACGGCCGCGTACAGACTCTCGGGATCGAACAGGCGCGCGAACGCGTCCGGCGGCCGGACGCTGACCGAGACGCGGGGCTGGAGCGTCAGGCCGGCCTCTGCCGATCGTAGCCGCTCGTCGTAGGAGAGCAGGTGCGCCGCCTCGCCCCGATAGGCCGACGCCAGCGCGGGATGGTCGCCCTCGGGCTGGTCGACCGCGACCCGCTCGGCCTCGAGGCGCTCGCGGTGATCGGCGGCGAGGTCGGCGTCGGCGAGTGCCGTCACCAACTCCTCGGTCGCCGCGAGCAGCGGATCGCTCGCGACCAGTTCGACCCACGAGTGCCGGCGCACGTGATCGAGCGCTTCGCGGGCCGACCCGCCGATCAGCAGGTCCGCCGCGAGGACGTCGGCGTCCGCGACGACGCGGGCGGGATCGGGCTCCTCAGGCATCGTCTTCCTCCCGGATCGCCGTGCGTTCCGCTCGGATCGACTCGAGATCCCCGTCGTACTCCGCGCCGCGATCGAACAGGTCGGCCCAGCTCGGTGGCATCGGTGACGGTTGGCGCTACGGGATGAAAGGTCGTCCGGCTCCCGACGATTATTCCATACAGGAGAGCAGCCAGAACGCGACGGCCCCGGCGACGAAGGCAACGCCGACGTTGACGACCGCGCCGACGGCCCCGACCCCTACCACGAGCGCGAGCGACCGACGGTCGTCGACTGGGTCGAACGCCGCTCGAGCCAGCTGACCACCGACGACGACCAGCAGGACGCCAAGCAGGGCCATCGGGAACGCCGCGAGGACGGCCCCGGCGGCGACCAGCGCGAGTGCGAGGTAGCCGACGCCGAGCAGGACGTTCGCGCCGCCGGTCCGCGCGCCGAAGGCGTACTTGCCGGCCAGCCCGCCGCTGCCGTGACACATCGGCACGCCGCCGAGCGGGACCGCCGCCAGACAGGTCACGCCCATGCTCCGCGAGAGCGCGTCGGCCGAGACCTCGCGGTCGTAGAGGTCGCCACAGAGCAGGGCGGTCGCGATGGCGGCGTTCCCGATCGTCATGCCCAGCTGGGCGACGGTCCCCTCGATGGCGGCCGCGGACAGCGCTGGCCGCCCGGCAGGGAAGACCGCGAGCGCGGGCGCGGTCGGCGTCGGAACGCCCGCCGTCGCGACGGCCGCGACCGCGCCGAGCCCGAGGACGACCAGTGCGCTCGTCCGGGCGTGGCCGACCAGCGCCAGCAGGCCGACGACGGCGAGCCCGGCCGCCGCTATGGACGAGTTCCCGACCGAGAGGTCGACCGCCGCCTCGAGCAGGAGCAGTGCGACGGCGAACTGGACGCCGCGGATGACGGGCTCGCCGACGATCCGCTGGAGCCGACCGACGAGCCCGAGCCGGCCGACGACGAGCAAGACCCCGCCGGCGAGCAGTCCGGCCGCGGCCAGTTCGGCGTAGGAAAGCGCGCCGACGATCGCCAGCCCGACCAGGGCCTTCATCGGCTCGACGGAGATCGGCAGGCCGTAGTGGAGTCCCCAGACGATCTGGAAGACGCCAAAGCCAAGCAGCACGTGGGGCAGCGAGACGCTCGTCGTCTCCCCGAGCGCCACCAGCAGCGGCAACACCGTAACCGAATCCCCTAGCGCACCCGTGAGTTCGCCCGCGGAGAACTCGAGGTCGCGATCGGCCCGCGACTCGACGGAGTACGCCATCTGTCCCCCGTAATTCGGGGACGGACTTGACTCTTGCCTGTAACTACTCTCCCTTTCGGGTCGGCGTAAGCGTAATCTATAGTGGTTATCGAACGGCGGGTCGGGACGCTCCCTCGAGCCGCGGGTCGGCGGCCGGCAGTCGGGTCGTCGCTATCGAGACGCGGTGCCGCCGTCGCCGATCGTCTCCGGCGTCGCGTCGGCCGTCGAGACGGCCTCCGGGTCGACGTCGTCGGCGGTCCGTGGCTCCGGCAGGTCGTAGCCGCTCTCGGTGTCGTAGGCGACGAGCTGTGCGTTCAGCTCGCCGGCCTGCTCGGTCAGGACGGTCGCGCTGCGGGCCACGTGGGAGAGTGCCTCCGCCTGGGCCGACGCCCGGCGGGCCGCTCGCGCCGAGGTCGACGCCGTCGCCGCGCTCGTCTCGGCGGCGTCCTCGACCAGCACGACGACCTGCTGAGTCGCCGACGCCTGCTCTTGGGTCGCCGCGGAGATCTCCTGGACGCCGTCGTTGGTCTCCTCGGCGAGTCCGGCGACCTCCTCGAGCGCGGTCGCGGCGTCCTCGACGTCGGCGACGCTGTCCTCGATTCGGCCGCGGCTGGTCCGGACCTCGTCGGCGGCGGCCATCGCCCGCTCTTTGAGTCCCTCGAGGCGCTCCTCGACGGTCTGGACCGAGTCGTAGACCTCCTCGGAGAGGGTCTGAATCTCGTCGGCGACCGCGCCGAAGCCCTCGCCGCCGGCCTCGCCCGAACGAGTCGCCTCGATGTTGGCGTTCAGCGCCAGCATGTTGGTCTGTTCGGCGATCTCGCTGATCGACTCGATCAGCTCGTCGATCCGCTCGGCTTCGGCCTCGAGCCCCTCGATCTCCTCGAGGGTCCGTTCGGTCTCGGTGTCGATCACGGCCATGCCGGTGATCGCGTCGCCCGCGGCCTCGCTTCCCTGCCGGCCGACGCGTGCGGTCCGGTCGGCGGTGTCGGCGACCTCGGAGGCGGTCGCGGCGATCTCCTCGACCGTCGTCGAGAAGTTCTCCATCTCGGCCGTAACGGTTCGTAATTGTTCGTTCTGTTCCCTGTTGTCCGCGACGACCTCGGTCAGCGCCTCGCTCGTGCGTTCGCCTTCCGCCTGTACCGCCTCCATACTGGTCGTGAGTTCGCGACTGTAGGTGACGACCTCGCCGGAAAAGGACTTCAGCGTCCCGAAGGTGTCCTCGATCTCCGCGAGCATCGCGTTGGAGTTGTCGGCCAACTCGTCGAGCGATTCGTGGGTGCCCGGCCGCTCGAACCGCCGGGTGAGATCGCCCGCGGCGACCGCTCGCGTCGTCTCCGCGTGGGCCTCGACCGTCCGCTCGAGTTCGTCCAGCGACCGGTCCGTCCGGTCGCGTTCGGCCAACTGCTCGCGAATGCTGGCCAGCGACGACTCGAGGGCCGCAAACTCGTCGTCGCGGTCGCCATCGAAGGAGTCGTCGTACTCGCCGGCCTCGAGGTGCGTCACCCGCTCGGTCAGGTCGGCGATCCCCTCGCGCAGCCGGTCGCGCTGGCCCGGCGCGGTTCGGGCGCTCGAGGCGGCAGCGATCCCGGCCGCGGTGGCGCCCGTCGCGACGACGCCGGCGACGCCGGCCCCGAAGACGGCCGCGGTCTGGCCGCCGAGCGCGACCGCCGCGACGGCGACGACGACCAGTCCGACCACGGCGACTACGAGGGCGAAACCGACCGGTCGATCCGATTGGATCACCCCGGGGATCGGCGACGAGGCGTCCGCGCCGGCCGCCTCGAGCGAGTCAGTCATTCGCCTCCCCGCTGCGGACGGTAGCCGTGTCCGCCTCGGCGGGTACTCGCCGCCGAATGTCGAAGACACAGGCGTCGTCGCCCTCGTGCATACAGGTCCGTTCCTCGGCGACGAGGTCCTCGTCGAAGCGGTCGGCGACGCCCTGGATCGCGCCGCGAGCCACGTCACAGAGTTTCCGGTCCGAATCGTAGGTGATCCGGACCCGGTTCTCGTCGACCCGCTCCGACCGAATGCGCGGGGTCGTCAGCGTCGTCATGTCCCGGGTCCGCAGTGAGGTATGGAACCGCTGGATGTTCGCGATGAGTTCGAGCCCCTCCCAGTCGTCGTCGATGTGGAGATCGTAGGTCTCGAGCAACGCGGGGACGACCCACCGCCCGTACTGGGTGAGGATCGTCCGCGGGCTCTGATCCGTGAGGTCGCCGGCAGTACGGGCGATCTCGTAGACGTCGCCGTCCGGATAGACCGTGACCGGGACGTAGACCTTCTCCTCGATGTCGGCCTCGTCCTGAATCGCTAGCCAGGCGTCCTCGCCGTAGGTGTCGACGACGAACGACTGGAGCGTCTGCAGGATTATGCCGTGCATTCCGCCTCCCCCCGTCCCGCGTCCCCGACGACGGTCGCTCCGAACATATCAGATTTCACGATTAGTAACCCTTCTTATGAACGTACTCGGTTAGGTTTTCACCCTGCACTGTTGGGTACCGGAATCGGGCGTGAGAGTCACCCGCTCGGCTCGAATCGGCGAGGCCGGCCGAGGTCGATGCCGCCGCCTGATTCCGATTACGAGCGGGAATCAGTACGTATAAGTCGACTGATTAATATCGATCAACCGTGAGCGACCTCGGAAAAATCGATCGCGCGTTCTTCGACCGCCACATCGCGCCGAACCTCGGTGCCGACCGCGACGACGTCGCCGTCGGGCCGACCCACGGCGTCGACTTCGGCGTCCTCGATATCGACGACCGCGCGCTGGTCACCGCCACCGATCCCCTCTCGATCCTGCCTGCCTTGGGCCTCGAGCGGGCCGCACGGTTCGCCCTCGATCTCGTCCTTGCGGACGTGGCCGTCAGCGGCGTCCCCCCGTCACATCTCTCGATCTGTTTCACGCTGCCCGAGGGGATGACCGACGACGAGTTCGCGACGGTCTGGGAGACGATCCACGCGGAGTGTGCGGACCTCGGCGTCGCCGTCGTGACCGGCCACACGGCGCGATATGCCGACCCGTCCCATCCGTGGGTCGGCGCGGCCACCGCGATGGGCGTCGGCGACTACGGCGACATCGTTCGGCCCGACGGGGCCTGTCCCGGCGACCGGCTCCTCCTGACGAACGGCCCCGCCGTCGAGGCCGTCGGCCTGCTGAGTACCCTCTTCGGCGAGGAAATCGACTGTCTCGCCGAGACGATCTCGGCCGCCCAGGACCGCCTCGAGGAGGTCTACGCCGTTCGGGACGCCCTCACGGCGGCCGCCGCGGGGCCGGTCCGGGCGATGCACGACGTGACCGAAGGCGGCCTCGCGGGCGCGTTGAACGAGATGGCCGACGGGGCCGACGCCCGGTTCGCGATCGACCGCGACGCCGTCCCGCTGCGCCCCGGCGTCCGCGAGGTCTGTGACGCCCTCGAGATCGATCCCTGGGCGGCGACAAGCTGTGGCTCGCTACTGATCGCGGTCGACCCCGACGGCGTCGCCGACGTCCGCGAGGCGCTCGCGGATCGGGGGACGCCGGTCGCCGAGATCGGCCGGGTCGAGGCGCTCGAGGGCGACGGCGGCGAGGTGCTGGTCGACGAGGACCGGCTCGCGCACCCGAACGCCGATCCCTCGTGGGACGCCTACGCGGAGTTGGCCGCCGCGGCGAGCGACGGCTCGTAATCACGAGAGAACGATCAACTCGGCGGTTTCCGTCTCGGTTCCGAAGACGTTCGTTGTCACGAACAGCTTCGAGTCGGCCGCGGTGACGAAGCCGACCGCGCCGGTGGGTTCGTACTCGAACCGGAGGTGGCGGGTTCGGTACGATCGAACCCCGATCCCGCCCTCGATGTCGATCGCTCGGAGCCGATCGCCGCCGACGTACACCGTGTCGCCGACGACGATCGGCGGATTGTGCGCGCTCTCGCCGAGATCGAGCCGCCAGCGAACGCTCCCGTCGGCCAGGTTGAGCGCGAACACCCGCGGTCCCGAGCGCGCGAGCAGTGTCTCGTGGGCGATAGCGATGCCGTCGTTGCCGAACCCGCCGATCTCGGTCTCCCACGCCCGCGCTCCGTCCGGTTCGAAGTACACGACCGTCCCGTCGCCGCCGACGACGGCGATGCCCCACTCGGACCCGCTCTGGTCTAGTGACCGCACCGCCGGACCGCTCCGAATGCCGGCCTCGACGGTTCGCCGCCACTGGACGGTCCCCCACTCGTCGACGGCGTACAACTCGCCGCCGTCGGTCGCGACGTAGACGTAGTCAGTGTACTTCGCGAGCGAGTGTTCCGGGGTCCCCAGTAGCTCCTGTTCCCACAGGCGTTCGCCGGTTCCGGCGTCGAGTGCGTGCAGAGAGTTGCCGCCGGCCGTGAAGACGCGGCCGTTCTCCCCGTCGTCGGTGACCAGTAGCGACCCCTGTCCGATGGTCGCCTCGAACGTCTCGCTCCACTCGACCGCGCCGCTCTCGAGGTCGCGAGCGGTCACCGTGTCCACTTCCGGGACGTACGCCAGCCCCTCGTACACGGTCGGTGCCCCGCGGTAGGTGTTGGCCTCGTTGTTCGGGTCGATCGACCAGCGCCGGTCCCCGCTCGTCCGATCGAACGCGACCACGTCGGTTCCGATCGTCGCGAGGACGGTCCCGTCGACCACGACCGGGTCGGCGGTCGCGTGCGCCGACTCGAGATCGACGCGCCAGTCGACGGTAGGGTCCTCGCGCGGTGCGACGCCGTCGGGGATCGCTCTCGAGTTCCGCCGATCCGCGCCGCCCGTCGGCCACGCGTACGATTCGTCCGTCCCGGGATCGACCGACAAACCGCCGAGACAGCCCGCGGCGGTCGCGATACCGGTCGCACCGAGGGCGGCCATTACTTCGCGTCTGGAGGGCATTCGATGATTGTTGGCGAGGCTAGACGAATGTATTTTATGGAACGGATGATCGAACGCTCCGCCTCGCCGCTCAGACCTCGCGCAGGCCGAGGCTGTACTCGAGGGCGGTGTCGACCTCGGCCATCCGGTCGTCCGGTACCGATCCGACGACGTCCGTGATCCTGTCGTCGATCGAGACGGTTCGAACCTGACTACAGAGCGCGACCGAGTCCTCGCGGAGGGCACACTCGTCGGCTGGAATCAGCACTTCGAAGGGATACTGCTCGCCCCCGTAGGACGTGGTGAAGGGGACGACGATCGTCGTCGGGGCGTTCTCGTTACCGACGTCGTTCTGGACGACGAGACAGGGTCTGGTCCCCCGCTGTTCGGAGCCGCGCGTCGGATCGAGTTCGACGACGACGACGATGTCGCCGCGGCGGACGTGCATCGTCACTCCTCCCAGTCGGGTGCGTCGCCGAGGGAGGCGTTCGCTTCCCGCGAGGTCCCGTCCATCTCGGCCGCGAGGTCGCGGTGGTGTTCGGCGCGGCGTCGATACCCCTCCGCGAGGTCCGCCCGCGACGTCGGTTTCTCGATGACGATCTTGTCGTCCTCCTCGCGGATCGTCACCTCGTCGCCGCCGTGGATATCGAACGCCTCTCGAAGCCGCTTCGGCAGCGTTACCTGCCCGCGATCGCCGACTTTCCGCGTTTCGGGCTCGCCCATACGTATTCATATCATATCCATACCGATAACGCTGCCGTCCGGGCTGCGTGTCGCCGTTCGAAACCGATCTCGACGGGACCTGCCGGCCCCCCTCTCCGCCGACGGGTCCGCCTCGAGCGACCGCGGGCAAGGCGTACCCGTCTCGAGGTCGTATCCCGCCGTGACCGATGAGCGACCTCGAACGGGAGAAGGCGGCGATCGTCGACGAACTCGAGGGGGAGCGATACACGCACACGGCCCTCAGGGAGCGGGTCGCGGACCGACACGACTGCAGCGAGGCGGCCGTCAGTCGCGCGATCTCGGCGCTCCACGACGCGGGCACGATCACGCACGAGCAGGGGTTCTTCGAACTCGCTGACGACTGACGGCGGGCGGTTCCCGACGACCGGCCGTCCTCGAGGCGTCGATCACACCGCGGACGACTCTCAGCGTCGCTGACCACCACCGCTTAG
The DNA here is from genome assembly GCF_031165565.1 of Natrinema thermotolerans. Classification (NCBI taxonomy): domain Archaea; kingdom Methanobacteriati; phylum Methanobacteriota; class Halobacteria; order Halobacteriales; family Natrialbaceae; genus Natrinema; species Natrinema thermotolerans. The sequence goes on from NZ_CP101873.1 coordinate 2,649,808, forward strand.
TATAAGCCGGGAATACGGTTTCGTATGCGAACACCAGCACCCGAGAGCCGGCCGGTCGCGCTGACGATCGCTGGCAGCGACTCCGGCGGCGGCGCGGGGATCCAGGCCGACCTCGCGACGATGGCCGCCCACGGCGTCTTCGGCACGTCGGCGATCACCGCCGTTACCGCACAAAATACCCGCGGCGTCGAGTCTTCGCACGTCCTCCCGACCGCGGAGATCGAGGCCCAGCTCGAGGCCGTCACCGACGACTTCGCGGTCGGCGCGGCCAAGACCGGGATGCTCGCGACGACCGAGGTCATCGAGACCGTCGCCGAGTACGCACAGGAGTTCGAGTTCCCGCTGGTCGTCGACCCCGTGATGGTCGCGACCTCGGGCGATCGCCTGCTCGAGCCCGAGGCCGAACGGGCCTACGAGGAGCTGCTGGGTACGGCGACGGTCGCGACGCCCAACGCCGACGAGGCCGAAGTGCTGACGGACATCGCCGTCACCGACGAGGAACGGGCCCGCGAGGCCGGCGAGGCGATCCTCGAGACGGGCGTCGACGCGGTCCTCGTGAAGGGCGGGCACGTCCCCGGCGAGCGGGTCCGGGACGTGCTGGTCACCGCGGAGACGGTCCGGACGTTCGAACACCCCCGCGTCGGGACCGAGGCCACCCACGGCTCGGGCTGTGCGCTGGCCGCCGCGATCGCGGCCCGACTGGCCACGGGTGAACCGCTCGAGCCGGCCGTCGAGGGGGCGACGGACTTCCTTGCCCGCGCGGTTCGGTACCCCTATGATGTGGGCGAGGGTCACGGCGCGGTCAACCACATGCACCCGCTGCGAAACGACGCCGCCCGGGAACCCACCGCCGAGGAGGTACAGGCGATCGTCGACCGACTCGTCGCGGCCGACGTCTCGGCGCTGGTCCCCGAAGTGGGAATGAACGTCGTCGGCGCAACCCCCTACGCCGAATCCGTCGCCGAGACCGCCGCCGTCGAGGGCCGGATCACGCGGACCCTCTCGGGGGTTCGACCCAACCGCGGGGTCCGGTTCGGGGCCTCGAGCCACGTCGCTCGCTTCCTGCTGTCCGCGCGGGAGTTCGTCCCCGCCCTCCGATTCGCGGTGAACTGCCGGTTCGACGCCGACGTCGAGGCCGCACTCGAGGCCCTCGCGTGGCCGATCGCCGAGTACGATCGCGGCGATCAGTCGGCCGAGATCAGGGAGACGGAGGGGAGTACGATGGGATGGGGTGCCCGGCAGGCGTTCGCGGACCGCGAGGAGCCCCCCGTCGCCGTCGTCGATCGCGGCGAGGTCGGCAAGGAGGCGCTCGTGAAGATCGTCGCGGCCGACCCCGAAACGCTCGCCGACCGGACGCTGGCGCTCGAGCGCGAGGTGACCCGATGAGCCCCGCCGACGGCGACGCGCCCGCCCTCGAGACCGGAATCATCCTGCCGCAGTACGGCACCGAGATCGGCACGGTTCGGGACACCGCACTCGAGGCCGAGCGGCTGGGCTACGATGCGGTCTGGCTCGAGGATCACTTCCAGTCGTGGATCGGTGACCCCCGGCGAGCGACCCATGAGTGCTGGACGACGCTCAGCGCACTCGCGGAGGCCACCGACGAGATTCGGCTAGGGACGCTCGTGACCAGTCAGTCCTACCGCCATCCCGCCCTGCTGGCGAAGATGGCGGCGCAGGTCGATCGGATCAGCGACGGCCGGCTCGAGCTGGGACTGGGCGGGGGCTGGTACGAGGCCGAGTACGACCGCTTCGGCTACGAGTTCCGCGAACCGCCCGCCGAACGACTCCGCCGGCTCGCCGAGACCATCGAAATTCTGCAGGGGCTGTGGACCACCGAGACCTACAGTCACGAGGGCCGACACCTCGAGGTCGACCTCGAGGACGCCTTCTGTGAACCACAGCCGGTCCAGGAGCCCCACCCGCCGATCTGGATCGGCGGCGGGGGCGAGCAGTTTACGCTGCGCTACACCGCCGAACTGGCCGACGGCTGGAACTACGGCACGCTTGAGCCCGCGGGCTTTGCCGACAAGCTCGACGTGTTGCGCGATCACTGCGAGAGCGACGCCCGGTACGACGAGATACGCAAGTCCGCCGAACTGTTCGTCTTCGTCGGCGAGACGACCGCGGCCGCCGAGGCGAAGCGCGAGTCGTTCCGCGACGAGTTCCTGCCCGCGGACGGGCCGAGCGAGCCCCGGGAGTTCTTCCTGTCGGGCTACCTCGAGACGGCACCCACCGGAACGCCGGCCGAGGTCCGCGATCGGCTCGCCGACTACGCCGACGCCGGCATCGAGGAGGTCATGCTCGCGATCCCGAACGCGGCCGACGACGGGGACGAGAGTCTGGCGCTGCTGGCCGCGGCACTCGCCGCGTGACGTTCCGCCGGCGGACATCCCAGCGGTCAGTACTCGACAGTAGAGCTATACGGCAGGCGTGAGACGCACCCGGTATGAGCGATTCGTCGTCGGTCGGCGGGACTAACGTCGACGGGGAGTCACCGCAACTCGAGCCGACGGTCGAGACCGACGAGGCGACGATCACCGACGACGCCGAACTCGAGCGGACGCTCGGGCTCACTGGTGGCCTCGCCATCGGGATCGGGACGATGATCGGGGCCGGCATCTTCGTCTTTCCGGGACTCGCCGCCGGGCAGGCGGGCCCTGCCGCGGCGGGCTCGTTCGCGATCGGCGCGCTCGTCGCCCTGCTGGTCGCGTTGCCGACGTCGGAACTCGCGACGGCAATGCCGAAAAGCGGGGGCGGCTACTACTACATCTCCCGCGGTCTGGGGACGCTCGCCGGGACCGTCGTCGGACTGTCGCTGTGGTTCGGGCTGGTGTTCGCGACGGCGTTTTACCTCGTCGGCTTCGGCTACTACGCGGTCGATACGCTCGCCGAACTCGGGGTCGCGGTCGGCGACGGACTCGTCATCCCGCTGGCGCTGCTGTTCGGCGCGGGTTTTACCGTGTTGAACGTCACCGGGACGGAAAACGCGGCGAAGCTCCAGAACGGGATCGTCGCGTTGCTGCTGTCGATTCTGGTCGTCTTCCTCGGGTACGGCGGCCTCGACGCAATGGGGCTCATCGGCGACCCGTCCACGCCCGAACAGTTCGCGCCCTTCGGCACGATGCCGATACTGACGACCGCGGCGCTCGTGTTCACCTCGTATCTCGGCTTCGCACAGGTCGCGACCGTTGCCGGGGAGATGAAAGACCCCGGCCGGAACCTGCCGCTGGCGATGGTCGGCTCCGTCCTCATCGTCGGCGTCCTCTACGTGGCGACGATCTTCGTCGCGACGAGCGCCTTCGGGAGCGAACGACTCGCCGAGTTCGGCGAGACGGCCATGGTCGAGGTCGGCCGCCACTACCTCGGCGCGGCCGGTGCCGTCGCGATCGTCTTCGGCGGGCTGCTCGCGACCATGTCGAGCGCGAACGCGTCGATTCTCAGCACGTCTCGAGCCATCTACGCCGTCTCGAAGGACGCCCTGTTGCCGCGGCGGGCGAGCCACATCAACCTCCGCTACGGCACGCCACACGTCGCGCTGGGGTTGGCAGGCGGGCCGATCCTCGTGTTGGTCGCGACCGGCCGCGTGGAACTGCTCGCGGAGGTCGCTTCCTTTCTGCATCTGGTCATGTACGGGCTGATCTGTGTGGCCCTGCTCGCACTGCGGCGCGACGAGCCGGAGTGGTACGACCCCGACTTCCGGGTCCCCGGCTATCCCGTCGTTCCGATACTCGGGGCGCTCGCCAGCTTCGCCCTGATCGGCTTCATGCAACGCGCGTCACAGCTCATCGGCATCGCGATTATGGTCGCGGCCGCCGGGTGGTACGCCTACTACGCCCGCGACGTTACGCTCAGGGGGGCGCTCCAATGACCCGCGTCCTCGTCCCGCTGGCGATCCTCGAGGGTGAGACGGTCCCGGCCGGCCTGCCGACGCTGCTCGCCCCGGCGGACGTGACGGTACTCGGCTATCACGTCCTGCCCGAACAGACGCCGCCGGACCAGGCGCGCCTCCAGTACGAGGACCGGGCGACCGCCGCCCTCGACGACCTCGTCGCCGAGTTCGAAGCGGCCGGCGGCGCGGCCGATCATCGTCTCGTGTTCACTCACGACCGGGAGCAGACGATCGACCGGGTCGCCGCGGAAACGGGAGCGGACGCCTACGCCATCACTGGCGTGACCGGACCGGTCGATCGGCTCCTCGTGGCGCTCTCGGACGCCGCCGCCGTCGACCGCATCGGTTCCTTCGTCGCCGACCTGGTCGCCGGCCGCGAGATCGACGTCACGCTCTTTCTCGCGACCGACGACGAGCCCGGCGGCCGCGAATCGCTCGAGGCGGCCGCCGAAGCCCTCGCCGCGGCCGGTATCGACGTCGAGACCGAACTCGCGGTTGACGACGCGCCGTTCGAGGCGCTTGTCGACGCCGCGGCGGACCACGACGCCATCGTCATGGGCGAGCAAGCACCGTCGCTCCGGTCGTTCCTGCTGGGTGAGGACGCCGAGCGGGTCGCCGCCGAGTCGGTCGGTCCGGTACTCATCGTCCGGAGTTCCGACGGCGCGTGATCACTGCGTGTGGGTGTTCCACACGGTCGCTACTCCTCGTTTTCGCCGCCGTGTTCCGTGTCCTCTGCTGTCGTCTCGAGGTACTCGCCGCGAATCACGAGGACCGGATCGACCGTCTCCCGTGCCAGTCGTTCGACGCGGTCCCGGAAGACGTACCGGCGGATCGACGGCCGACTCTCGCCGAGGACGAGGAGGTCGTGATCCGCCGCGGCGTCGAGGATCGCCGCCGTGGGCGAGTCGTCGACGACGACCGTGCTGTCGATCCGCCCGTCGTCGAGGCCAGCGGCCACCAGTTCCGACCGCGCCGTCTCGAGCAGTTCCGCGCCCGCGTCCCGCGCCCCCTCGTCGGCCGCGACGTGAAAGAGGGTGATCGAGAGGGTCGTGTCGGCGAGGACCGTACAGAGTAATCGGGCGATGTATTCGACGTTGACGTCGCTCCGAATCGCGACGAGTACCGTCTCGAGGACGGGCGCTGGGTTGAGGATAAGGACGGCGTCGCACGATTCCTCGACGGCGACGCGTTCGAACGTCTTCAGTCGGGAGTGGGTAAACGCCAGTCGCGACGCGACGTCACAGCCGGCGTCCTCGAACACCGTCCGTCGCTCCGCGAGTTCGGCCCGCATGCGATCGCCGTACTGATCGCGTGCCTGCTCCGTGCCGGTCTGGTCCGGGAGTTCGCGATAGCCCAGCAGGACGACCGGAATCGACGCGAACGCGTCGACGAGCGTCCGCGGAACGCTCTCCCCCTCGAGGACGTCGACCGGGATCAACACGCGATGGGCGCGGTCTGACATGACTGACGAGTGACTCTCCCACGGGCAGCGTAATATATCCCGGCCGACGACAGCCCCCTCGAGCCCCGTTTCGGCGGACGGCCGCGCGTTTTTGTAGCTCGGCCACTTAAACCAGTACCGTGACGGCGCGAGAAAACAGCGTGACGACGAACGGAACGGACGCCGTGGCCGCGTTCAGTGAGGGAGCCGGTGCGCCGCCCGGCGACGACGCGGTGGGGACTGACCGAGGGTTCGACCGGGAGCGGCCACCGACCGAGACGCGCCCGGACAGCCGCGAGCCGTCGGCGACGGATAGTCGCGACGTCGCCGTCTCCGTCGACGGACTCTCGAAGCGGTTCGGGGCCGGCGAGACGGCGGTCACCGCGGTCGACGACGTGAGCGTCGACATCGAGACCGGCTCGATCGTGGGCCTGTTGGGGCCGAACGGTGCCGGTAAGACGACGCTCATCAAGTCGATTCTCGGGATGGTCGTGCCGGACGCGGGCAGCGTCCGGATCCGTGGCATCGACCTCCGAGAACGACCGCGGGCGGCCTACAGCGCCGTCGATGCCATGCTCGAGGGAGCGCGCAACGACTACTGGCGGCTGACCGTCCGGGAGAACCTGCGGTACTTCGCTACGATCAGCGGCGTCGATCCGAACTCGGTCCGCGACCGCCACGACCGGCTGCTGGCCCAGCTCGACCTCGAGGCGAAGGCCGACGTTCCGGTCCGCGACCTTTCCCGGGGGATGAAACAGAAGGTGTCGCTGGCGAGCGTCCTCGCCGGTGGTGCCGAGGTCGTCTTTCTCGACGAACCAACGCTGGGTCTGGACATCGAGAGTTCCCGGACGCTCCAGCGGGAACTGCGACGCCTCGCCGCGGAGGAGGACCTCACCGTCGTCCTCAGCAGCCACGACATGGACGTCGTCGAGACGGTCTGTGACCGCGTTCTCATCATGTCCGACGGAGCGATCATCGCGGACGACACCGTCGACGCCTTGCTGTCCGACACGGACCGCCACTGCGTTCGGATCACGAGCGCCGACATCGACGCCGCGCTCGTCTCGCGACTGCGACGGCACTTCGACGCGATCGAGGCCGAGCGACGCGACGCCGGCCACCGGATCGAGGTCGTGACCGACAGCGACGGCCTCTACGTGCTGCTGGAGCGGCTCCGCGACGCCGACGTGACCCTCGAGCGCGTCCGGACGGTCGAGCCGGACCTCGAGGACGTCTTCGTCGAACTGACGAGCGACGATCGGGGTGAGCGATGAGCGCGGGCGCGGGTCGGGAGGATGCGGCCGAAGCGCCGCGGCCGGCCGGCTACCGGCACCTCGCGCGGGCCGTCCTCTATCGCGAGTACCTGATCTTCGTTCGCTACCCCGCAAACGCCGTCGGCGGGCTCGTCATCTCGGTGTTTTTCTTCGGGCTGCTGTTCTACGGCGGCCGGGCGATCGCCGGACAGGCCTTGACCGACTCGATCGAGGGGATCATCGTCGGCTACTTCCTGTGGTCGCTCTCGGTCGGGGCGTACTCCTCGATCGCGAACGATATCGGGAGCGAAGTCCAGTGGGGGACCCTCGAGCGCCACGTCATGTCGCCGTTTGGCTTCGCCCCCGTGGCGCTGTTGAAGGGCCTCGCCAAGATCGTCCGGTCGTTCGTCACCTCGTCGGTGCTGCTGGCGGTGATGCTGCTCATCACCGGGCGGAGCCTCGAGTTGAACGTCCTGACGATCGTCGTCGTCGCGACGCTCAGCATCGTCTCGGTGCTGGGGCTCGGACTGGCCGCCGGCGGCGTGACCGTCCTCTACAAGCGGGTCGGCAACTGGCTCAACCTGCTCCAGTTCGGCTTTATCGTGCTGATCTCCGCGCCCGCGTTCGACCTCGGCTGGCTGCGGTTCTTCCCGCTCGCCCAGGGCAGCGCGCTCCTCCAGCGGACGATGATCCACGACGTCCGCCTCTGGGAGTTCCCTGCGGTCGATCTCGCGATCCTGCTCGGGGTCGCCGTCGGCTACGTCGCGCTCGGCTACGCGATCTTCCAGTACGCGACCCGTCGGGCGAGACGGCTCGGCGTCCTCGGGGACTACTGACCCGCTTTCAGCCCGCCGGACCGACGGCGTCCGGAACCGTCGCCCCCCGCCAGACTCTCCCCCGTGGCACCCGTTCGATTTCGTATGGCCCACGACAGGATCCACGCGCGGAAACCGACACACGACCTCGAGCGGTGGTCGGTCGGAACGATCGCCGCCATCGACCAACGGGACGGTCACGCCGTTTTCGAGGTAATCGCCGAGGGCGGCGAGTCGGTCGAACTCGTCGTGACGGTCGCGATCCGGGATCTCGTCCTCCGGCGACTCGATCTCGCGGCCGACGAGTCGCCGATCGGTGCCCGCGTCTGGTACCGCACCCGCGGCGGCTGACGGTCGCGGACCGATACCTAGTTTTCGGTGGCGACGGTACCGTGGGGCATGGTCGAGAGCCCGTTCGACGTGACGATCGAGGTTGGCGAGGTACTCGAGGCCGAACCGTTCCCCGAAGCCGAGAAACCCGAGATGACCAAGCTGTGGATCGACCTCGGCGACGAGGAGATCCAGTCCGCGGCGCAGTTGGACCACCATCACGACGCCGCCGACCTCGAGGGCCGGCAGGTGCTGTGCGCGACGAACCTCGGCTCCGTGCGGATCGCGGGGTTCAAATCGGAGGCGCTGACCGTCGGCGTTCCCAGCGAGGAGGGGTATCCCGTGCTGGTCTCGCCGGACGAGGACGTGCCGCTGGGCGGAACGCTGTACTGATCTTGGGAATAGTCTAAGTAGTACCCACTGTAACCGTATACGTGTGAAAGATGGGGACGGAAACTGACGACCGCGGACGGCTCTATCTCTCGAAGGATCTCCGTGAGCGACACGGAGAGCGTTTTCACGTCGTCGAATACAGCGACCACATCGAACTGATCCCGATCGACGACGACCCGCTCGAGGGACTTCGAGAAGCCGTCGGCGACGCGTTCGACGACAAATCGATCGACGAACTGCGCGACGAAGCCCGGGAGTTGGCCCGCGAGGAGGCAGCGAACGATGTACGTCGAGACTGATTTCCTGCTAGCGCTTCTCAAGGACTCTGACTGGTTGCAGGCCGAGGCGAAAGCTGCCCTCGACGAACACGAGGTAGAAACGTCGATCCTCGCCTACGCAGAACTCTTTCTCCTCCTCGACGACTACGACGTCGATCGCGTTCGAGCGATTTCCAACCTCGTCGAACTCGTCCCGGTTCGGCCCGAGGAACACTCACAGGCCGTTCTCAAGGCGGTCAAGTATCAGGACGAGTACGGGATGACGAACTTCGACTCGCTTCACGCGGGGATGGTCGACACGTGGGAGACGCCAGTTCTCGGTAGCGAACGTGACTACGACGACCTCGAGATCGAGCGCATCCCGCTCGAGCCGACGAACGAGGAGTCCGAGTAGGGCCGTCCCGTCGCTGCCCGGCCACGTTCACCGCGGATCCCGCAGGGTTTTTGCGGTGGAGGGACAGTCACCGGATATGACCGAGGCGACGGGGATCGTCGGCGAGTTCTTCTCGCTCAAGGAAGACACCGACGCCGACCTCCTGACGATGCAGTGTGGCGATTTCTACGAGTTCTTCGGGGAGGACGCCGAACTCGTCAGCGAGGAACTCGACCTCAAAGTCTCACAGAAGTCCTCGCACGGTTCCTCCTATCCGATGGCCGGCGTGCCGATCGACGACCTGACGCCCTATCTCAAGGCCTTAGTCGAACGCGGCTACCGCGTCGCCGTCGCCGACCAGTACGAGACCGATTCCGGCCACGCCCGGAAAATCGTCCGCGTCGTGACCCCCGGCACCCTACTCGAGACGAGCGACGCCGACGCCCAGTACATGGCGGCGGTCGTCGACGGGGGCGAGATCGGCGGGGCGAGCAGTGACGGCTACGGCCTCGCGTTCGCCGACGTGACGACCGGCCGCTTTCTCGTCGCCGACGCCGACGACGCCGACGAGGCGCTGACGGAACTCTACCGGTTCGACCCGGTCGAGGTCCTGCCCGGCCCCGAGGTGCGGACGGACGACGACCTGCTCGGGAAACTTCGCGAGCGCGTCGACGCGACGCTGACGCTCCACGAGACCGACGCGTTCGCGCCGAAACGCGGTGCCCACACTGTCCGTGAGCAGTTCGGAACCGAGACCGTCGACCGACTGTCAGTCGGCGAGCAGACGCTTGCGGCCGCCGGTGCGGTGCTTTCCTACGTCGAGGAGACCGGCGCGGGCGTGCTGGCCTCGATGACCCGCATCCAGGCCCACCACGGCGACGACCACGTCACCTTGGACGCGACCACCCAGCGCAACCTCGAGTTGACCGAGACGATGCAAGGCGAGCGCGACGGCTCGCTGTTCGCGACGATCGACCACACCGAGACCAGCGCCGGCGGCCGCCTGCTCAAAGAATGGCTCCAGCGGCCCAGACGGTCGCTCGAGACCCTCGAGGAGCGACAGGCGAGCGTCGACGCGCTCTCGACGGCGGCGCTGGCCCGCGACGAACTGCTGGATCACCTCGGCGAGGCCTACGATCTCGCCCGCCTCGCCTCGAAGGCCAGCCACGGCAGCGCCGACGCCCGGGATCTGGTTGCCGTCCGCGAGACGCTGGCCGTCCTCCCGGCCGTGGCCGAGACGATCGAGTCGACGCCGGCACTGGCCGACTCCCCCCTCTCGGCGATCGTCGACCGGCCGGACCGGGCGGCCGCCCGGGAACTGCGCGAGACCCTCGAGGAAGCCGTCGCCGAGGACCCGCCGTCGACGGTGACGCAGGGCGAACTCCTCCGGAAGGGGTACGACGCGGAACTCGACGAGGTGATCGAGCGCCACGAGGAAGTCAGGGAGTGGCTCGATACCCTCGCCGAGCGCGAGAAGCGCCAGCACGGGCTCTCACACGTCACCGTCGACCGGAACAAGACCGACGGCTACTACATTCAGGTCGGCAAATCGGCCGCGGACGGCGTGCCCGACCACTACGAGCAGATCAAGACGCTGAAAAACTCCAAGCGGTTCACGACCGAGGAACTCGAGGAGAAGGAACGCGACGTCCTCCGACTCGAGGACCGACGCGGCGAGTTGGAGTACGAACTCTTCGCAGAACTCCGCGACGAGGTTGCCGAGCGGGCGGCACTGCTGCAGGACGTCGGCCGGGCCTTAGCGACGATCGACGCGCTGGCGAGTCTGGCGACCCACGCCGCCGAGAACCGCTGGGTGCGGCCGGAACTGCATCGGGGCGATGACCTGACGATCGAGCAGGGCCGCCACCCGGTCGTCGAACAGACGACGGAGTTCGTGCCCAACGACGTCCGCATGGACGAGGACCGCGGCTTTCTGGTCGTCACCGGCCCCAACATGTCCGGCAAGTCGACGTACATGCGACAGGTCGCGTGTATCGTCCTGCTGGCCCAGATCGGGAGCTTCGTTCCGGCCGAGTCGGCCGAGATCGGCGTCGTCGACGGCATCTTCACTCGCGTCGGCGCGCTCGACGAACTCGCCCAGGGCCGGTCGACGTTCATGGTCGAGATGAGCGAACTCTCGAACATCCTCCACACCGCGACCGAGGAGTCGCTGGTCATCTTGGACGAGGTGGGGCGGGGCACCGCGACCTACGACGGTATCTCGATCGCCTGGGCCGCGACGGAGTACCTCCACAACGAAGTGAAAGCGAAGACCCTCTTCGCAACCCACTACCACGAACTGACCGGCCTCGCCGAGAACCTCCCCCGCGTCGCCAACGTCCACGTCGCGGCCGACGAACGCGACGGCGAGGTCACCTTCCTCCGGACGGTCCGAGACGGCCCCACGGACCGCAGCTACGGCGTCCACGTCGCCGACCTCGCCGGCGTTCCGGACCCCGTCGTCGACCGCTCGAGGGAAGTCCTCGAGCGTCTACGCGAGGAGAAGGCCATCGAGGCGAAAGGCGGGGCCTCGAGCGAGCCGGTGCAGGCGGTCTTCGATCTGGGCAGCGGGACGATGCAGACCGGGTCCCAAGACCGGTCGCAGGCGGCGTCGACCGACGGCGGCCCGGCGGCGAACGACGCCGCAGGCGGGTCGCTCGATCCCGAAACCGAGGCCGTCCTCGCGGACCTCGAGTCGATCGACGTCAACACGACGCCGCCGATCGAACTCGTCTCGCGGGTCCAGGAGCTACAGGAGCGACTCGAGGAGTGACCCGGCCGCCGACGCCGCGTTCGATGTCGGAGAGCGAGAGGTAGCGATCGGTGTTCGGATGGGTTCCGAAAACGGAGCGGCTGAATCGACAGGTGGACATGCGAACTTATCGAAGAAGTCGGAGCGTTAGCAGAGCCACCATCGGACCGAGGAACAAAATCAAACCAACCCCAATAAGTAACAACTCACGCGGGAGAATAAGGTAAAGCAGCAGTACAAGGTTGCTAAGCAAAAGTACGATAATCAGATTAAGGCGGAAGATAATCGGTCTATTATTCATTGTACGACTATTTTAAGCATCTCATGATATATATTGTCTGTATCACTTTCGTGCCCTGAATTGGATTGTTCTCCGGCTCCAGCGGAGGAACACGAACCGGAAACTACTGGTGGCGGTCCCGTTCGAACGCCTCGAGCGCGTCCGTGTACGATCGCAGGACCGATAGGAGCAGCGCGAGCAGCAGTAGCGGGGTGGCGTACACGAGCTGGGTGTACGGATCCGGGGGCGACACGACCGCCGAGACGAGGACCGCGATCGCACCCAAGCCGGCCAGGGTTCGGGCGAATCGACGGTGCGGAGACGAACTCATACCGACGCGTTTCGGACCGACGATATAAATTTCACTAGGGGAGTCAGCAGAACGTTCAGCACCGGTCCGTTCCGTGGGAGCGCCGGCGTCGCGTTCCGTCCGACTGAGGAACGACACAGTTCGTCGAGATTCCGCCAGTCACTGCGGTCGACGACCGTCGATGCCACGCGACCGAGAGACGGCGAGGCCGTCGGCGATCGGTAGAACTTTGAGATACTGGGGCACTCGGTAGCACGATGCACGAAGCAGACTTCGACGTGGCGGGGAAGACCGCCATCGTCACCGGCGCGAGCCAGGGAATCGGCGAATCGATCGCGAAGACGCTGGCCGCGGGCGGCGCGGACGTCGCCATTTGTTCGCGGTCGATGGATCGTGTCGGTCCGGTCGCCGAAGAGATCAACGACGCCGACGACGCGGCCCAGGCGCTCGCGGTCGAGTGCAACGTCCGCGAGCGCGAGCAGGTTCAAAATCTCGTCGACGAGACGGTCGAGAAGTTCGGCGACGTCGACATCCTCGTCAACAACGCCGGCGGGGAGTTCGTCGCGCCCTTCGAGGACATCTCCGCGAACGGCTGGGAGACCATCGTCGACCTCAATCTCAACAGCACCGTCCACTGCACGCAACTCGCCGGCGAGGTCATGCGTGAGGGCGACGGCGGGGTCATCATCAACATGTCCAGCGTCAACGGACAGCACGCCGCGCCCGGCGAGAGCCACTACGGCGCGTCCAAGGCCGCGATCATCCGCCTGACCGAGACGCTGGCCGTCGAGTGGGCCGAGTACGGCATCCGCGTCAACTGCATCGCGCCCGGCCTGATCCAGACGCCCGGCGTCGCCGAGACGCTCGGTATCGACAGCGAGGACATGCCGCCCCGCGAGGAGACCGACCGCCGCATCGGCTACGGCGAGGACATCGCCGACGTCGCGCAGTTCCTCGCCAGCCCCGCCGCCGCCTTCATGAACGGCGAGACCGTGACGGTGAAAGGCGTCCCGCGAGCCGGCAACTCGATGTCGCAGGATCTGGGCCTCGAGGACTGACGGCGTCGGGAACTCCGTCTCGCTTTCCCCCTGTCCAGGTGTCAGCCGCTGGCGGATCGATCCGGGGCGCCCCGCGGTAGCACGGACGGGTAACGAATATGTCGACCGGCTACCAAGTGTAGCCGATGGCGACTTCTGGGAACCCCGGCATCGACGTGGTTGCGGCCGTTGGCCTGTACGTCGCGGCGGTCGCAGTCGGCCTCGTCGCGCTCGGTGGAGTCGCCGCGGGGGCCTCGAGCGACGTTCTCGTCGCGCTGGTTCCGACCGCGTTCACCGCCGGCTTGCTCTGTGGGGCCATCGTCGCGCGTGTCACCGCCGACGCCGCGATCCGATTCGGTGCCTCGCGGTTGCGGACCGTCGCTTGTTGGGCGCCCACGTCGCTCGTCGCGGGCGGTGTCGGCGTCCGCTCCGTGACCGACACAGGCGCACGGGACTGGCAGCTGCTACTGCTCGGTATCGCGTCGGGTGCGGTCGTCCTCTCGGGCTGGCTGTTGTCGCGGACGACGCGCGACGCCTACGTCGGTGCGGTGATCGACGATCGCGACGACATGCTCGTCGACTGGACGTGGTATCAATCCGGGACCCACGCGTTCCTGATCGCCATCGGCCTCGCCCTGTTCGGGGTCGGAACGGCGGCCTCGCTCGTCGCCGGCACGTCCTCGTACCGGTTCCTCCTCCCATCGATCGTCTTCATCGTCCTCGGGTGGGCACCGACGCTCTCGATCCCGAACCCGGGCGGCGACGACCTGACGCTGTTCTCGGTCTCCGGGCTCGAAGGTGCCCGCGCCGATGTCCGCGCCTATCCCGACGGCATCGTCATCGAACCTCGTCACATTCCGTCGTACAGGCGGTTCGTCCCGTGGGACCGGATCGTCGACGTGCGAACGACCGCGGATCGACTCGTCCTCGAGCGCCGGTGGCGACCGGCCGTTCGCTGTGATCGGTCGGCGATCGAGGACGCCGAGGTCGTTCGCGACGCGATCGAGCGGGCGCGGCGGGGGACGGCCGATTCCCAAACCACAATTTAACGCCGTTCGAACGCGAGCCAAAACCATGAACGGACCGCGGACGAGGACCGATGGGAGCGCACCGGGATCCCCATCGAGTGCGCACGACGGGGACGAACGCCGACGGTACCGACGCCGCCGTACTCGAATCCAGCAATGACTACCGACCCACCCCAGGACGACACCGAGATCCGCCAGTTAGACGAGGACACCGTCGCCCGGATCGCCGCCGGCGAGGTCGTCGAGCGACCAGCCAGCGCGGTGAAGGAACTCGTCGAGAACAGCTTAGACGCCGACGCCGACAGCGTCGACGTCACCGTCGAGGCGGGCGGCACCGAACTGATCCGGGTCGTCGACGACGGCCGCGGAATGAGCGAGGCCGACCTTCGGGCGGCGGTCCGCGAACACACGACCAGCAAGATCGACGGCCTCGAGGACTTAGAGTCGGGCGTCGCGACGCTGGGATTCCGCGGTGAGGCCCTCCACACGATCGGTTCGGTCTCGCGAATGACCATCCGCTCGCGGCCCCGCGGGAGCGAGGGTGCGGGGACGGAACTCGTCTACGAGGGCGGCGACGTGACCAGTGTCGAGCCGACGGGCTGTCCCGCTGGAACCACCGTCGAAATCGAGGACCTCTTCTACAACACGCCCGCCCGCCGGAAGTTCCTCAAGACGACCGCGACGGAGTTTTCCCACGTCAATCGCGTCGTCACCCGCTACGCGCTCGCGAACCCGGACGTCGCCGTCTCGCTGACCCACGACGGCCGCGAGGTGTTCTCGACGACCGGCCAGGGTGACCTCCAGGCCGCCGTCCTAGCTGTCTACGGCCGCGAGGTCGCCTCCTCGATGATCCCCGTCGAGGCCGACGCCGACGACCTCCCACCGGGCCCCCTCGAGTCCGTCTCGGGGCTCGTCTCCCATCCGGAGACCAACCGCTCGAGTCGGGACTACCTCGCGACCTACGTCAACGGCCGCGCCGTCACCGCCGACGCCGTCCGCGAGGGACTCATGGGTGCCTACGGGACGCAACTGGGCGGCGACCGCTACCCGTTCGTCACCCTCTTCCTCGAGGTGCCCGGCGGGGCGGTCGACGTCAACGTCCACCCGCGCAAGCGGGAGGTCCGTTTCGACGACGACGATGCGGTCCGCCGGCAGGTCGACGCCGCGGTCGAATCGGCCCTGCTCGATCACGGCCTGCTTCGCTCGCGCGCCCCGCGCGGTCGGTCGGCCCCCGGCGAGGCGCGGGTCCGGCCCGACGCGCGCGGAACCGGAGCCGGGACCGATCCGGCCGCTGCCGGTGGCGAACCCGCGACGCTCGAGGACGGCGTCGAAACGGCGTCGTCGGCGGCGACCGACTCGAGCGGGACCGAACGCGACGGTGACGACGACCCGGTCGAGCGGTCATCGACCGACGGGGCTGCGGACGCGAGAACGGAAACGGACGCCGGCGACCCCATCGCCGATCCGAGCGGCGCGGCCGGCGATCGGGCCGCGAGCGCCAACTCGGACTCGAGCGGGTCGACGCCTCCGACTGCGGCGGAGCCCGCTGGGGAGCCGGCGTCCGACACCGGCGGGTCCGCCGTTGACTCGAGCGAGACGGAGGGGGAGTCCGATCGGACGGCCACCACAGGAGCCTCGAGCGGGTCTGGGACGAATCGGGACCGCGACCACGATGCCGACCGCAAGTTCGACGCCGCGACCGAGCAGCGGACCCTGACCGGCGAGGCCGCGACGGGCGAGGAAACCGCGTTCGACTCGCTGCCTGCTCTGCGGGTGCTGGGACAGCTCCACGACACCTATCTGGTCTGTGAGACCGACGACGGGCTCGTCCTGATCGATCAACACGCCGCCGACGAGCGGGTCAACTACGAGCGCCTGCAGCAGGCGTTCGCCGACGACGCCACCGCGCAGGCGCTGGCCGACCCCGTCGAACTCGAGCTGACCGCCGCCGAGGCCGAGGCCTTCGCGCAGTACAGCGAGGCGCTCTCGCGGCTGGGCTTTTACGCCGACCGGGTCGACGACCGCACCGTCGCCGTGACGACCGTCCCCGCCGTCCTCGAGGAGACCCTCGAGCCCGATCGCCTGCGGGACGTGTTGGCCTCGTTCGTCGCGGGCGACCGTGAGGCGGGGGCCGAGACGGTCGACGCGCTGGCCGACGAGTTCCTCGGCGACCTCGCGTGCTATCCGTCGATCACCGGGAACACGTCGTTGACGGAGGGGTCGGTCGTCGACCTGCTCGAGGCGTTAGACGACTGCGAGAACCCCTATTCCTGCCCGCACGGCCGGCCGGTGATCGTCCGCTTCGACGAGGCCGAGATCGAGGATCGGTTCGAACGGGATTATCCGGGTCACGGCGGCTGACGGGGTAGGTTACCCCTCCGACGGTGCCCTCGGTGCGGCGTCGGCGAGCGGCGACGCGAGGAGGTACCCGACGGCGGCGACCGCGAGGAAACCGCCGCCCAGTGCGGCGACGGCCCCGGTCGGGGCCGCCCGGTCCGCGACGACGCCGGCCAGAGGCAGCAACGGCGCACGGACGAGCGCATTGCCCATCGAAACCCCGCTCAGGACGGTCGCCCGGCCGGCGTCGGGTATCCGGTCGTTGAGGAACTGTGCGACGAGCGGCTTCGAGAGCGCCTCGCCACCTTTCATACCGAAGAAGACCGGAACCGAGAGCAACGGGACGGCAAGCGGCAGGAGAAACGACGCAGCGACACAGACCGGGAGCCACCGGAGCGCGTGCCGGAGCCCGACCCGCCGACGGACGGCCTCGGCGTAGTAGCTGCCGACGGCGGCCACGGCCGCGAACCCCGCGTAGACGAACCCGAGCAGCGCCGCCGATCGGATTGCGATCCCGGCGACGGAGACGTTTTCGAGCGCCCCACCGACCTGTGCGCGGAGAACGTCGACCGTGATCGGCTGGACGTACGTGTCGGCCGCGTGTACGATGCCGAAAAACAGCGCGGCGTAGGCGACGACCGCCCGAATCGAGGGGGCCGCGAGTCGCGCGGCGAGTACGGAGAGCGATTCGAAGATGCCGAGCCGCTCGTCCGTCTTCCCGGAGTTCGCGGCCGCCCCCTCGAACTGCGCATTTCGCGGCATGGCGACGACCACCAGCACGCCGACCGCGTTGAGCAACGCCGAGGCGACGAAGGGAGCGGTCGGGTGGACGACGTAGAGGAAGCCCCCGCCGATCATCGTGACGGCCGACGTCCACTGGTGGACGGCCCCGCCCCGGCCCCGTACACGTGTGAACCGTCGCGATTCGGACGGTTCGTTCTCCGCTCTGTCGCCGCCGAGTGCGTCGTAGAGCCACGCGTCGGCGGTCCCGCTCTGGAGCGCCATCGAGAGCGCCCAGAGTGCGTACAGTACCGCGAACTCGAGGAAGGCGTCGGCGACGACGAATCCCGCCGTCGAGGCGGCCATCGCGAGCATTCCCACTCCAAGAACGAGCCGACGGCCGTACCGGTCGGCGACGTAGCCCGTCGGGACCTCAAGCGAGACGACGAGAACCGCGGACATCGCACTCAACGTCCCGATCTGGACGTAGGTGAGACCGTTCCACAACAGAAAGAGGGTAAACACCGGCCAGATGAATCCGACCGAGTCGGCCATCCGGTACAGGTAGTAGGCGATAGCGACCGAGCGCCCTCCGCGAACTCGCGACATCGTCGTCCCATACCTACTGCCGAGCCCGGAAATACGCTCGCGAACGCGAGTTTTAGTTGGGGATTTAACACTCCTGTGGGCGCCACGGCGGCAGGATTATTGCAGCGTCGGGACGACGTTCGAGGCATGGATCGCGAGCGGACGGCGCCTGACGATCTCGTTCCCGCCGACGCCTTCTCCCTGCTCGGACACGACCTCCGGGTCGACATTCTGCGGGCGCTCCTCGAACGGAGTCGCACGGGGGGCGAGTACCCCGCGTCGTTCTCGACGCTGCGCGAGCAGGTGGGCGCCGAGGTCAGCGCGCAGTTCAATTACCACCTCGGAGAGCTGACGGGGCACTTCGTCAGGCGGACCGACGACGGCTACGAACTCCGGTACGCGGGCTGGGCCGTGGCGACCTCGATCCTCGCGGGGACGTACAACCGGCGGGCCGCATTCGGCCCCGAGGGGATCGACGGCCGCTGTCCGCACTGCGGGGCGGCGTCTCTCGTCGCGTCGTACCGCGAGGAGTGGCTCGTCGTCGAGTGTCTCGGCTGCGACGACCGACTCGTCAGATACCCGTTTCCGCCGGGCGGGCTCGAGTCCCGCACGTTACCGGACGTCCTCGAGGCGTTCGATCGGCGCGTTCGGTCTCACGTGGCGCTTGCCCGTGATGGGATCTGTCCGGCCTGTACGGGGCCGATGGCGGTCACGGTTCCGTCGGTGGTCGACGGTGACGCCAGTACCGACTCCGACGGCGACGACGCGGCCCCCGAGGACGATCCGATCGCGATTTTCTGCTGTCGGCGGTGTGGCAATCGCCTTCGACCGGAGCCCGGGCTGGTCCTCCTCGAACACGAACGCGTCGTTCGGTTCGCCGCCGAGCGCGGCCGCTCGCTTTCGGCGACGCCGTTCTGGGAACTCGAGTGGTGCGTCTCCCGAGACGCCGCGTCGGTGACGGCCACGGATCCGTGGCGGTGTGCGGTCTCGATCCCCGTCGGGAACGAGTCGTTGCTGGTCACCGTCGACGACGAGGTCGCGGTCCGGTCCGCGACGATCGAGAGCGCCGATCCGGACCGGTAGCGGTACGCCCGGCTTTATTCGCCGGGCACGCCTCGACCCCCGTCGTCGCCGTCCGTCTTCTCGTCGCCCCGCTCGTCCGAATCGGGGTCGGGATCGAGGTCGGGGTTCTCGCCGCTCGAGGCGGGCGCGTCGGCGGGACCCGTCGCACCCCGCTTCTCGCGGTAGTAGAGCCAGCCCGTACAGGCGAACGCGATCGCGCCGGCGACGGTGGCGATTCCGAACGCGATCCGGTAGCCGGTCTCGGTGTAGACGCGGACGCCGCCGACGAGGTCGCCGGTCCAGTAGGCGTCGAGCGCCCGCCCCATCAGCGTCGGGAAGATCGCCGCGCCGGTGAAGGCCGCCGCGTTCGCCGCTCCCGTCGAAATCCCGCTCGCGCTGCTGGGGTGGCGTTCCTGCACGACCGAGTACCCCAGCACGAACGCGCCGAGGCTGATGCCGCTCACCAGAAACACCGCACCGACGACCGGCAGCGGCGGATTTCCGACGACCGCGATCAGGGCGAGACAGCAGGTGTAACAGACACCGCCGGCGACCATCAGCTCGATCCTGCGCTCGAGGCGGTCGGCCAGCCAGCCGACGGCGGGCGGGCCGACCATCAGCCCGAGCCCGCCCAGCAGGGTCAGCGTGGAGGCCCGGGTCACCGTCACGTCGTAGGTCTGGACGACGTAGGGGACGCCCCAGAGCCCGAAGAGCGTGATGTTCACGCCGGTCGAACAGAACAGCATGACGCTGACGACCCAGAGCCAGCGGTCCCGGAGGACGGCGGCGAGATAGGATTTGAGCTGGGCGTTCGTCAGGACCTCCTGTCCGGGGACGCCCTCGAGCGGCTCGAAGCCGGCGGCGCTCGGGGAGTTCCGGACGAGGGCGAAGGCGGCGACGGTCATCGCGAGTCCCAGGACGCCGAGCCCGGCGACCGTCGACCGCCAGCCGAACCGGCCGACCGCCAGCGCGAGCGGGGTCGTCGCGAAGACGCCGCCGAAGCCGGCGACGGCGAAGGTCGCGCCGCTCATCGTCGCGAACTCGTCGGTGCGGTACCAGTTCGCACAGAACCGGAGGACGCAGACGAAGATCACGCTCCCCCCGAGCCCGATCAGCCCGCGGGCCAGCGTCGCCTCGAGATAGCCCTCGGCGAACGAGAACCAGACGACGCCGACGTTCATCACGATCGCGCCGGCGGTGGCCGTCAGCCGGGGCCCGATCCGGTCGGCCAGCAGGCCCGACGGGATCTGCATCGCCGCGTAGACCCAGAAGAAGACGGCGTGGAGCGTCCCCAGTTGTGCCCCGGTCGTCCCGAAGGCGGCCATCAGATCCTCCGAGAGGACCGCTGTCGAGAGCCGGCTGACGTTGACCAGCAAGAAGAGGACGCTCAGGATCGCCCACAGGAGCCACCGACGCCGAAGCGGATCGTGCCAGAATCGCATTACGCTGGAACTCCTCCGCGGAGCGTGGAAAAAGTTAACAAACCGGAAACGCAGCCCGTGTTGACGAACCGCTCATCGGTACCGGCCCGAAGCCGCCACCGGTAGGTACCTCGAGTCCGCAGTCGAATCCATGACGACTCCGCGCGAACTTGACGGCGCGAACGCCGGCGGCCAGTTCGTCCGGACCGCGCTCGCGCTGTCGGTCCGCACGAACGAGCCGGTCCGCCTCGAGAACGTCCGCGGCGACCGGCCGACGCCCGGGCTTCGCCACCAGCATCTGGCGGTCCTCCAGACGCTGGCCGAGGTCTGTGACGCCGACGTTTCGGGCGCGGAACTCGGCGCGGAGACCGTCGCGTTCGACCCCGGACTCGAGGGCCATGGCGGACTCGAGGGCGGCGAGTACGCCGTCGACATCGGAACCGCCGGCAGCGCGACGCTGCTTTGCAATGCACTCTTGCCGCTGGCGACGGTCCTCGAGTCGCCGCTGTCGGTCACGGTCACCGGCGGGACGGACGTGGCGTGGTCGCCCCCGCTGGACTACCTGCGATACGTGAAACTCCCGCTCGTCCGGCGGTTCGGCCTTGAGGCCGCGTGCGAGGTCGACCGTCGCGGGTTCTACCCCGAGGGCGGCGGCGAGGTCACGCTCCGGCTCGAGCCGTCCGCTCTCGAGCCGATCGAAATCGTCGAGCGGGGGGCGCTGGAGGCCCTGCACCTCTACTCGACCGAGTCGGAATCGCTGGCCGACCGCGACGTCGCCCACCGACAGGCCGAAGGGGCGCTCGAGCGACTCGATTCGGACGCCCCCGAACTCGCAACGCGGCGCGAAACCGCCGTGGACAGCCCGTCCCCGGGCTCCGCGATCGTGATTCGCATCGATCACGGGACGGCGGTCGCCGGCGTCTCCGCCCTCGGCGAACGCGGGAAACCGGCCGAGCGGGTCGGCGAGGAGGCGGCCGACGCCGCGAACCGCTTCCTCGCAGGGGCGGCCCCCGTCGATCGACACATGGCCGACCAACTGCTTGGCTTCCTCGCGCTCGCGGGCGGCCGACTGCGGATCCCGGCCGTGACCGATCACGTCGAAACCCGGTGTGAGCTGCTCGAGGCGTTCGGGGCCGAGATCGACCTCGAGGACGACGGCGAGACGACGCTCGCCTCGGTCTCGTCGCCGTTGAACGGGGTTCCGTAGCGCGTGGCTCCGGGGTCACGGCCGTTCTCGGTTCAACAGCCCCGTTAGCACGACCAGCAGGGAAATGACGAGAATACCCGCTCCCGTGACCGCGAGTGCGAACTGCGGAGCCGCAGGATCGAACTCCGGGGCCGCGAGCAGTAGCGTTCTCAGGTAGGACATCAGTCGATTCCACACGACGGTGGCGATGACCACCGTGATCGCGAGTCCCAGAAAGAGAAGTTGGTAGTCGAACCACGTTTTGAGTCCGTCTGACGACACCATCCGGAGACATGTTCGAATAGCAACGTTATAATCGTTCGGCCGACGCGACATTTGGTAGCGTAAAGCGTCAGTCGATTCCCGCGCCACCGAAGGTGATTCGCGGTCCGAGCGAAACCCTCCCCTCGGTTCAGCGTGATTCTGGGTTGACAGACCGCCACAACTTATATCAACGCCGTTCGTTAGCTGGAGTATGACCGAGGGACACACCGACCGTCGCGGCCGTACAACTCGGGGGGCCGACCGGTGAGCGACATCGTCACCTTCGGTGAGACGATGCTCCGGCTCTCGCCGCCGGGGAACGAGCGCCTCGAGAACGCCGACGAGTTCGAGGTCCGGGCCGCCGGGGCCGAGAGCAACGTCGCCATCGCGGCCGACCGGCTCGGCGCGTCGGCGACCTGGCTGTCGAAGGTGCCCGAGACGCCGCTGGGTCGCCGGGTCGTCAGTGAACTCCGGGGCCACGGCATCGAGACCGATGTGACCTGGAGCCACCGGGGCCGACAGGGAACCTACTACCTCGAACACGCCGGCAAACCCCGCGGGACGAACGTGATCTACGATCGGGAGAACACGGCGGTCTCGACGGCGAAGGTCCGCGATATCGACGTCGACAAGATTCAGAACGCGCGGGTCTTTTTCACGACCGGGATCACGCCGGCGCTCTCCTCGACGCTGCGGGACACGACGCTCAAGTTGCTCAAAGCGGCCCGAAAGGGCGGGACGACCACCGCCTTCGACTTCAACTACCGTCGCAAGCTCTGGTCGCCCGACGAGGCTCGAGAGACACTGACCAAGCTGTTCCCCGGCATCGACGTCCTCGTGATCGCCGCCCGCGACGCGCGGACGGTCCTCGGATTCGAGGGCGACCCGCGACAGTTGGCACACAAACTCGGCTCGCAATACGATTTCACGACCGTCGTCGTTACCCGCGGTGAAGAGGGTGCAGTCGGCTGGCACGACAGCGTCGTCCACGATCACGCGGCCTACGAGACCGACACCGTCGATCCCATCGGCACCGGCGACGCCTTCACGGGTGCGTTCATCGCCCGTCGACTCGACGGCGACAACGTCCCGACCGCCCTCGAGTACGCCGCCGCGACGGCCGCACTCAAGCGGACTATCCCCGGTGACGTCGCGCTGGTCACCGCCGACGAGGTCGAGGCCGTCGTCAAAGAGCAGGATAGGGACATCTCGCGGTAGTCGGTTGGTAACTGTTCGCTCGGTCCGAAGTCACAGCACGGCGACCGTAACGAACGGCTGGGGGTCGGGCCTCGCTTTTTATCGACCGCTGTACTACCTCCGGCCGTGAGTCGAACCGTTCGTCCGGCGACGGTCGACGACGTCTGGGTCGTCCACGGGATCGCACGCGAGAGTTGGCACGCCGCCTACGACGACATCCTCGGCCCCCAGCGGGTCGATACCGTCGTCGACGAGTGGTACGCGCTCGGCGACCTCGAGTCGTCGATCGCGGCGGCGACGGACCGTGAGGATGCTGCCTTTCTCGTGGCCGAAGGATCGACCGACGACGGCGAGGACGGGACCGGGACGGGCGCGGACTGTCACGGGTTCGCCCACGCGGTCCCGTGGCCGGAGGACACCTCCGTGGCGTTTCTCGCCCGCCTCTATGTCCACCCGGCCGTCTGGAGCGAGGGCGTCGGCACCGCCCTGCTCGAGGCGCTCGAAACCGCCCTCGAGAGGACCGCCGACCGGCTCCGACTGGCGGTGCTTGCAGCCAACGACGTCGGGATTGCCTTCTACGAATCGCGGGGGTTCGACCGCGTCGGCACTCGACCGTCGGATCTGGGTGAGGGGCTCGAGGAACACGTCTACGAACGGCGGTTCGACGCCGACTGAGCCGGTCGTTCGCGCCACCGCAACTCGTCCCCACTGAACGGGAGAAAACTGGACGGTTTCCGGCTGCTACAGTGTCTTCTCCGCTTCCTCGTCGTCGACCACTTCGATCCCGCGGTTATTGACCGCCATCGGATCGAGGCCGACCTCCTGCAGGAAGTCTTTGTACTCGCGCTCGCACTGCTCGGCGTCTTTCTGCTTGTCGCTGGCCCGATCGCAGAGTTCGATCAGGTTCTCGGGTACGTCGTTCTGGTAGACGATCCAGTGGTTGATCAGGTCGCTGAGTCGGCGAATGGGGCTGGTGAAGTGGCCGTAGATCTCGAAGTTCAGCGCGTGATGGCCGCCGAACGGGTCGTTCATGTATGTTGGCGGACAAATTTTATAGCCACAGGTGCGATTACCATAGGTATGAACTCTGAAGAGAAAACGGCCACCGATGGTGGTGCAACCCCTGGTATCGACCAGGAACAACTCTATACTACCGTCTATTCCGCAACGAAAGATGCGATGCTAGCGACGGTTGCCACAGTCGTGTACTTGGGACTCGCAGCGTTCTTCGTCTTCGGTGGTATAGACCTCGCGCTTTCTAACTCGGGGATGTCCAGTCTCGTCTGGGGGTTAGGCGTAAGTGTGATCGGATTCGTCATCGCCGCGGAGGCCACGGGTGTCACATCCCTGTTGAGTCGCTTTCGGTGAAGAATGGGTCCATCTTAGCGCGGCCGTGGTGACATGTGGCACGCAAGAAGTTAATTTGACAGCAAATTTGCCGCGCGAGCGGGGCATCGCATGACAACCAACCGAATCACGCGTTAACGTACCCGCTTCCCGGTGTAATCGCACAGTACCGAACACGGGCGCTCACGAAGGAAGTTCTGACAACGAAAGCTGGTCAGATCGTCTTCTCGGCTTCCTCGCCTGCTCGCAGCTCGCTACGCTCTCCGCTCGCTGTGCCGAGGTCCTCGAAAATCGGATATTTTCGGGATCACGAGACGGCGTTGCCGTCTCGGACGACCTCCCTCACAGCGTCTTCTCGGCCTCGCTCTCGTCCACGACTTCGATCCCGCGGTTGTTGACCGCCATCGGATCGAGGCCGACCTCCTGCAGGAAGTCCTTGTACTCGCGCTCGCACTGTTCGGCGTCTTTCTGCTTGTCGCTGGCCCGATCGCAGAGTTCGACGAGGTTCTCCGGTACGTCGTTCTGGTAGACGATCCAGTGGTTGATCAGGTCGCTGAGCCGCCGGATCGGGCTCGTGAAGTGGCCGTAGATCTCGAAGTTCAGCGCGTGGTGGCCGCCGAAGGGGTCGTTCATGTACCGCGCTCGAGGCATGACCTTCATCACCGCCCACTGGATCTTGTCCAGTTGGCGCTCGGGCGCGTCCTCGAGCGTCGCGTTGACGGCCTTGCGCGGGTCGTCCCACGTGCTGCCGGGGATCGAGACGCCGTCGAGGTCCTGAATCTCCCGCAGCGCTTCGGACCACTCGTCGGGGCTGGGCTGAGGGTGGACCCGGTACATGGCCGAGACGCCGCGGTTCCACATGAGTTCGTGCGTGACGGCCTTGTTGGCCTTCAGCATGCACTCCTCGATGATGGTGTGGGCGCGGTCGCGGGCCGGGTTCAGGACGAGCGAGCCGTCTTCCTTGCGCTGTTCGTGCATCTGCTCTGCGAGATCGTAGACCAGCGCGTTCTCCTCGTGGAGGTCGGCGTCGGGCTCTTCGAGCCGGCTTTCGGCCTCGGCGTAGGTGAGCCGCTCGTCGGACTCGATGACCGACTTGTAGATCTCGATGTTCTCGTAGGTCAGGTTCTCCTTGTCGAGGTGCATCTCGACGGTGTGGGCCAGTCGGTCCTCGTTGGGAACCAGCGAGCAGACCGTCTCGGCCAGCACCGGCGGCAGCATGTGGACCGTGTAGCCGGGGAGATAGACCGTGTTGCCCCGCTCGACGGCCTCGTCCCACATGGCCGTCTCCGGGTTGACGTAGTGGGTCACGTCGGCGATGTGGACCCAGAGGACGTACTCGTCGTCGCGTTCCTCGATCGAGAGCGCGTCGTCGAAGTCCTGGGCGTCGATCGGGTCCGTCGTCCACGTCGTCAGATCGCGCAGATCCTTCCGCTCGTCGATCTCGTCCTCGATCTCGGCCGTCACGCCCTCCGTCCGGGCCTCGGCCTCCTCCAACACTTCCGGGGGGAACTCGTCGCGCAACTCGAACTTCTCGAATAAGTCCTCGCGCTTGTTCTCGAGATGGCGCGCGAGATCCTCGGAGACCTCGACGGGACCTTGCCCTTCCACGGTCCCGGCTTCGGCCTGTGCGTCGTCACTCATGCCGAGGGCTACGCACGTAAGAGTGAAAGTCGTGTCGGGATCGGCCCCGCTCGGAACCGCCGACCGGGCGGCGGGGCGCGTCGGGCCAAGCGCGCCCGCTTACCGCTGGGACCGGACGATCCGCGACCGACTGCGGGACAGGGCGGTCAGATGGCCGGCGTCCTCGAGGACGGTCAACTCTCCGTCGGGTAACCGCTCCCGAAGGCGGCGGGCCCCTCGAAGGGGCGCGTTCGCGTCGGCGTCGCCGTGCCAGAGCCGGACCGTGTGATCGATATCCGACGGCGAGAACTCCCACTCCGTCGTTACCAGTCGCGTCTCGGTGACGAACCCGTCCCGCTGTGTCCCGACCCCCTCGAGGAAGTCGCGCCGAACGCGCTCCGCCATCGTCGGCGGGATCTCGGCGCGCTCGGCCGCCGTCGTGTACTGCGAGAGGACGACCGCCGGCGGCGTCCGCGCGACGAGTCGCGTCTGGACCCCGAGTAACCCGCGCAGTATGCGAGGGGTCCGCCGTGCGAGCGAGCCGAGCAGGCGCTGAACGGCGGGGAGATCGGCCGCGAGCGACGGCGGCGGCGCGCCCGAGACGATATCGATCTCCGTCACGCGATCTCCCCGCGTCGCTGCGACCGCGAGCGCGTGTGGTCCGCCCCCGGAGAACGCGACGATTCCTGCCCGAGAGATGCCTTCAGCCTCGAGGACCGCGGCCACGGTCGCGCCGGTGTCGGCGACGTCGCGGTCGGGAACGGGCGACGAGCGTCCGTACCCCGGCCGGTCCGGGACGAGGAGCCGAACACCGTTTTCCCGCGCCTGGTCGTCGAACAGGGCACCGAAGCGGCGCGAGCCGGGTGTACCATGGAGGGCGACGACCGGCGTCCCGTTCGGGTCGCCGTAGTCGGCGTACGCGACCCGCCTCCCGTCGGCCTCTGTAACGATCGTCGGTGGATCTGCCCCGCGGCCGTCGTCTTCGGCCGAGGCATCCGATCGCGACTGTGTCATCGACCGAGCGTTGTCGCCCGATCCGGGAGTGACTTCTCCCGGACCCATGCGGTCTTTTAATAGCTCTCGGTGACATCGGCCGACGATGAGACGGGTTTCGTTCAGCGTGACGTTTCCGGATGGGGTCGCACACCCCCTCCATCGACGGCTCGTGGCGACGGACGGTGTGTCGCGGGTGGAACTCCTGATGTGGGGGCCGATGGGGACCGTGACGACGCTGCTGTGGTGTGACGGCGGGTCCGCCGCGACCGCCGACCTGCTGGCCGCCGTCGAGAGCGTCACCGCGACCGAGTTCGTCGAGCGCGACGACGGGACGTACGCCTTCGTCCACCAGACGACCTACGAGTTCGAGGCGGCGATCCTTACGCTCGTCGAGGACGCGCGGGTCGTGTTCCTGCCGCCGGTCACGTTTCGCGACACCGGTGCGGTGGCGTTCGAGGCCGTCGGACGAGCCGACGCGCTGACTGATTTCTACGACGAGCTGACCGAACTGGGCGAGGGGACGATCGAACGCGTCCGCGAGTTCGACCGTCGGGCGGCGGCCGGGCTGACCGACCGCCAGCGGGCCGCCCTCGAGGCCGCCGTCGCCGTCGGCTACTACGACGTTCCGCGGTCGGGCTCGGTCGCGGACGTCGCCGCCGAACTGGACTGTGCCGGCAGTACGGCCGGCGAACTACTGCGGAAAGCGGAAGCGACGCTCGTGACGGACGCCATCGACACGGGGTAGCGCCGTTCCGACTGCGACGCCGCTTACGACTCCTCCTCGAGCGGCCCGTATCGCTCCTCGACCGCCGTCAGGTAGCTCGCGAGAAAGCCTGCCCGGTCCCGCCGCCCGGCCTCGATCTCGACCAGCAGGTCCTCGAGGTCGTCCCGCGGGTGATGACACAGCTCGCGGTGACAGGACTTACAGAGGTGTTCGAAGGTCTTGTCCGCGCGGTCCCAGCGATCCCCGTGTTTGTCGTACTCGCGGGCCTCGTCGCGCGGACACTCGGTGCCACAGGCGAGACAGGTGACGGTCTCGGTTCCCGACCGAGCGGGCCACATACGCGGTCCGACGGGGTGGACCCACTTAGCAATTGGTACGCCCCGCGGCGACGCCCGGCGGCTCGAGGGTCCGGAACGGGTCTTTTAACTCCGGACCGCTCGTTGGCCCGGACATGCAGGTCAAATCCCGACACCACCTCCGCAGCGACGCGGTCTCGGCCCTCGAGGACACGCTCGAGGCACAGCTGGGCGTCTCCCCCGAGGGCGACGCCTACGAGCGCGTCGAGTTCGAGGACACCGACTGGGAGGTCGTCCTCATCGACGGCGAGCCACAGGTCGCGTACTTCGACGAGGAACCGTTCCTGACGGTCCGGGGCGCTAACGCCTATGATCCCGACAAGCGACTCGTCACGGTCGACGCCGGCGCGGTCTCGTTCGTCAGCGACGGGGCCGACGTGATGCGGCCCGGAATCACCGAGGCCACCGACGACATCTCGCCGGACGATCTGGTCGTCATCGCCGAGGAGTCCCACGGTAAGGTCCTGGCCGTCGGCCGCGCCCGCGTCGACGGATCGGAGATGGCCGGCAACGAGGGGAAGGTCGTCGACTCGCTGCACCACGTCGGCGACGACCTCTACGAGTTCACCGGGTGAGTCGGTCGGGTCATGCGGCGGCGAGAGCGCGCGTTTCCCCGTCGACCCAAAACTCTGCTACGAATCCGTTCAAATTCCTCGGTTAGTGAGAGATAGTGCTAGCAATACTAGGATCTAGAAGACGTATGTCCACAGACCTTATATAATGACGTGCGGTCTCATGTCCCATGATAGGGACGACGGTCGAAACGGTCGCCCTCCGATCACCCCCGACGATCGCACCGACGACCCCGGTATCCGAAGCGGCGCGGCGACTCCGCCGTCCGGGCGTGTCCGCGCTCCCGGTTCTCGAGGACGGCTCGATCGTTGGTATCGTCACCGGGTCGGATATCGTCGCACTGGTCGCCGAGACGGACGACCGGCCGGCCGTTCGGGAGTTCATGTCGAACCCGGTGACGACGATCGGCCCGACTGCGACGCTGTCCGCGGCCGCCGAACGGATGCGAACCGCCGGGGTCAGACAGCTCCCCGTCGTGGCTGACGGCCGGTACCGCGGGCTGCTCGCCGCGCACACGCTGGCACCGTACCTCTCGCGGCATCGGCTCGAGATCGAGTGGGACGACGAGCCGCTCCGGGTCGATCGGTCGGCCGAGTCCGGACTCACTGCGGGCGACTGAGCCACCCACCGTTCGCCGCTCGGCCGGCGCTCACTCGCCGCTTTCCGTGAGGTCGTCGGCCTCGTAGGCGCCCTCGTACCGGGCGAGGGTGTCCCGGTAGCCCCGGACCGCGAGGTCGTAGGTCTCCCGCAGGTCCGCGATCGGCGTCTCGGTCGCGTCGACCCGCAGGTCGTTGTACGGCGGCTCCACCGGGTGTGACTCGGTCGTCTCGACGACGACTGCCGCGCTCTGGACCGACAACTCCTCGCGTTTGTCTCCGCCCTCGAGGTCGCCAGCGGCGAGCGCGTCGATCAATCGCTTCGCGAGCGGGTCGGTGTCGACGTCCGTGGTGACGGCGTCCGGACCGGTCGAGGGGTCCGGTTCGTCGCGAACGGCGGTCGCCTCGTAAGCCTCCGCGGCCGCCTCGAGGACCGCGGGACCGGTCAACAGGTTGCCGGCGACGGTGTAGGTCTCGCCCTCGCGGTGGCCGTACCAGTCGCCACACTCCTCGCCGGAGAAGGTAAACGTCGCCTCCCGATCGACCCCGTGGAGCTGGCGCTGGGGTGCGCCCTCGTCGGCGTTGAGCAGGGCCTCGAGGACGTCGTCGACCGCCAACCCGTCGTCGATGTAGGCGATCCCGCGCTCGCCGAGTTCGACGTTGACCAGACTCTGGGTCGCGACGGCACCGTGTTCGCTGACGAAGGGACAGAGCGTCCCGACACCCGGGAGTCGCGTCGTGACCGCAACGCCGAACCGGTGGTGGCGCTCCCCGGATTCGGTTTCGTACGGTTCGTGGACGCAGATGCTAAACGTCATCGTTTGAATCGCTACGGTGAAGGAATTAAAAACCCACGGACGGCCCAATCGGACCGCTCGCCGGTCCGACCGTCCACCCCACTGGCCGCCGGGACGAACCGATCGAACCGTCCGACTGTCCCGACTGAACGACCGTAATCGACCGACGACGGTCCGGCTGTGACGACCGTGTCTGACGTAAGAACTATACAGACAGCGACGGACGCACACACCTATGGGATTGATGAGCAAAATTCTCGGCGGGAACCAGTCCCGCACCGTCGAGGACTACGCCGAACTGAACCTCGAGGACGTCGACGCGGGGTCGGCCGAGGCGACGATGCAGGTACACATCGCGGAGGTCGGCAGTCAGGCCGACGCGATCGACATCAAAGACGCCGTCTACGACGGCGACATCGTCATCGCGGACATCACGCGGCTCCGGACCGAGGACAGCACGGTCGAACACGTCATCGACGAACTGCGGCAGGTGGCCCAGGAGGTCGACGGCGACATCGTCCGAAAGGGCGACGATCAGATGATCATCACCCCGACGGGCGTCCGGATCAGCCGCGAGAAGCTCGGCCAGAAGCTCTGAGCGACGGGGCCGCCGAGCCCGTGACCCAGTGTCGAACACCCCTTCGTGGTCGGTATCGTCTCGCTGCTTTTCGGCACCGTCTTTCGGTTCGGCTCGAGTTCGGACTCTCGCTGTGTTACCCGTGGCGAACCGCCGATCGACCGAACGGACGCGTCGATGTCGCGACCGGCGATTGGTCGGTCCAGCCTGGCGATCCGTCCGACAGAGGCGGACATTTCTGCCGGTTCCGGCGACGGAGCCGCCCGATGGCCACTCGAGCGGGAGGGCTCCCGAGTCGCGAGATCCATCCGACGGGGCGAATAAAATCAGGACATACGAAGGGTAACAGTTCTGTCAGGAGTGGCGACGGCCCGCTGCCGTGGTTCCGGAGCGACGGTACTGTTTACCCGGACGCGTAGCTGAAAGGGGAGTCGGCTACAACCGACGAGTACACCATGAGTACGACAGTATCGAACGTTCGACAGGAACGGTCGGCAAGCGGTCGATCGGTCCGGACCGGTCGCCGCGGCCGCACCGATCGCGACCGCGCGGGTGATCGTGCGTGAGCTTCGGCCCCGCGGTCGTCTCGCCGTCGTGGCTCGAGGCCCACCGGGAGTCGGACTCGGTCGTCGCCGTCGACGTCCGGGAGCGGCGCGACTACGAGGAGTTGGGGCATCTCCCCGGCGCAGTCAGTGTCCCGGGCGATCGGTTCCGCGACCCCAGTAGCGTCGCGGCCGGGAAGTTGCCGGCGGCCGACGACTTCGCGAGTCTGCTCGCCGAGGCCGGCATCGACCCCGATGACACGCTCGTCGCGTACGGTGGCGACCCCGCGCTCGCGGCCCGCTTTCTGGTGACCGCACTGGTCTACGGTCACGAGGGGAGTCTTTACCTGTTAGACGGCGGCCTCGAGGCCTGGCGCGACGGCGACGACCGCTCGCTGACCACGGACGTCCCCGACCGCGAGCCGACCGACTACGAGGCCGCGCTGTGCGAGGACGCGCCGCTGGTCGACCGGGACGCGGTCGAGGCGGCCGTCGAGGGCGACGCCGTCCTCGTCGACACCCGGACCGCCGCCGAGTACGAGCAGTCCCGCATCCCGGGGGCCGTCCACCTCGACTGGGAGGACCTGCTCGAGGACGGCCGGCTCAAGCCCGAGAACGACCTCGAGGCCCTGCTCGCGGAGCGGGGGATCGAACCGGACGAGCGGATCCTGCTGTACTGTAACACGGCCCGGCGGCTCAGTCACACGTTCGTCGTCCTCCGACACCTGGGCTACGAGGACGTGGCCTTCTACGAGGGGAGTCTCACCGACTGGGTGCGAGCCGAGGCGCCCGAGTGGGATCCCGTCGAACTGCAGGCACAGGTCCGTCACTACGCCGACAACGGCGGCTTCGAGGCGATGGTCGACGAACTGGGCGAGGACGTCCTCGGCCGGCTGAAGCTCATCGGGCTCTACCACCAGAAACAGCGGGGCTACTTCATGTTGCGGACACGGGCCCCCGGCGGACGCCTCACCGCCGAACAGGCCCGGACCATCGGCGAGGTCGCCGACGAGTTCGCGACGGCACCCGCGGAATACGGCGGCCCCGACCAGAACCCGGTCTTCGGCGACGGCTATCTCGACGCCACGACCCGGCAGGACGTCCAGATGCACTGGATCGAGATCGAGGACGTCGCCGAGATCTGGGACCGCTACGACGCGGTCGGGCTCTCGACGATGCAGGCCTGTGGCAACTCGGTCCGGAACGTCGTCGGCTGTCCCGCGGCCGGGCTCGACCCCGACGAGACCGTCGACATCGAACCCGTCGTCGAGCGGGTGAGCCAGCGGTTCCTCGGCGACCACCACTACGCCAATCTGCCCCGGAAGTTCAAGGTCAGCGTCACGGGCTGTCACGAGGACTGCGCCCGGTCGGGCATTCAGGATCTCGGGCTGACGCCCGCCCGGAAGGACGGAAAAGACGGGTTCGTCGCGCGGGTCGGCGGCGGCCTCTCGGACGGCCCCCGCGTCGCCAGCGACATCGACCTCTTCGTCGAACCCGACCAGGTCGACGACCTCGTGGCCGCGATGGCCGACCTCTTCATGGACCACGGCAGCTACCTCGACACCGCGGTCAACCGGCTGCGCTTTCTCGTCGCCGAGTTCGGCCCCGAGCGGTTCCGCGAGGAACTCGAGTCCTACGCCGACTTCGAGTTCGTCGAGCCCGACGAGACCCTCACGATGGACTACCGCGGGGACCACGTCGGCGTCCACGAGGGGGCGGACGGCCGCTCCTACGTCGGGCTGAACGTCCCGACGGGCCGGATGGGCGGCGACGAGTTCGCGGAGTTGGCAGAACTGGCGGGCGAACTGGGCGACGGCGAGGTCCGCCTGACGCCCAACCAGAACGTCCTTGTCCCGCACCTGACCGACGACGACCTCGAGGCATTGCTCGAGGAGCCGCTGCTCGAGCGCTACAGCCCCGATCCGGGGCCGTTCACGCGCGGAATCGTCACCTGTACGGGCCGGGAGTTCTGTAAATACGGGATCATCGAGACGAAAAACAGGGCGATCAGGTGGGCCCGCGAACTGGACGACTGGGCCGAGCAGGTTGGAATCGCCGACGACCACGAGGCGATCCGGATCCACATGTCGGGCTGTTCGGCCTCCTGTGCCCAGCCCCAGTTGGGCGATTTCGGGCTGCGCGGCGAGGTCTATCGTGACGACTACGAGTCCGGGCGAGCGGCCGACCTCGGACTGGGCGGCGACCTCGGGAACGACGAGTTCATCGACTGGCTCGTCGGGAAGATCCCCATCGACGACGTGCCCGACGTCGTCAAGGCCACAATGTGTGCCTACGATGCCGACAGCGAGCCCGGGGAGTCCTTCACCGAGTGGACCGACCGGACCTCGAACGCGGAACTGCGCGAAATCGTCACCGAACGGCCGGCGCGTGACTCGCCCGCCATCGGGACGGAGGTGAGCTAGATGTCGGGTACCGATCCCGCCGCGACCGACGGGCCCCGTCCCGGCGTTCCGCAGGCGGGGGTCAAGGGCATCGGCGAGGACCCGCGCGAACAGGACCGCGACGTCGCCGAGGCCCCCGGCAAGATCTGGTTCCGCGACTTAGACGAGGCCGTCATCGAGGCCGACCGCTGTATCCAGTGTGCCTCCTGTGTCGCCGCCTGCCCCTCCGACTCCATCGGCATCGACGAGGACGAGGGCAGACCGACGCTGGTCAAGATGTGTACCGGCTGCTCGCGCTGCTGGGACTTCTGTCCCCGCAGCGGCCTGCGCTACGAGCGCCACCTCGAGCTGACCCAGGAAGAACGCGGCCTCGCGGAGCCGGGTACCTACGCCGCGCGGGCGACCGACGAGGCCGCCAACGCGGGTCAGGATGGCGGCGTCGTGACGGCGCTGCTCGCCGAACTCATCGAAGCGGGCGAGATCGACGGCGCGGTCGTCGCCCGCGAACAGGAAGACGAACCGCTGCGCGGCGAGGCCGTGCTGGCGACCTCCCGCGAGGAACTGCTCGCGGCGGGCGGTAGTATCTACAACCAGACGATGGGACTGGGACAACTCGACGAACTGCTCGCCGACGCCGATCTGGGGAGCGAGGCGCACGGCGCCTCGGACAGTCGAGCGGCGAGTGAAACGACCCGCGAGACCGATGATCCCGACCTCGCACTGGTCGGCACTCCCTGTATGATTCAGGGGGCGACCGCGCTCGATCGCTACGACCACGAGCCCGCCGACCCGATCGCGCTGACCGTCGCGCTGATGTGTACCCGCAGCTTCGAACACAGCCGGTTGGTGTCGCGACTCGAGACCTTCGACGTCGACCCCGCCGCCGTCGATACCCTCGACATCAGCGATGGGCAACTCCGCGCGACCGACGCGGCCGGCGAGACGCTGCTCGAGACCGACGTCGACGCGTTCGACGCGGCCGGGCTGCGCGGCTGCGACGAGTGTGCGGACTTCGTCGGTGGCGCGGCCGACATCAGCGTCGGCAACGTCGGCAGCCCGGACGGCGAGACGACCGTCGTCGTCCGGACCGAAACCGGCGAGTCGGCCTGGGAGACGGCGGCCCCCGCCCTCGAGACGGCCGCGATCGATCGGCCGGGGACGCTCGAGAAACTGGCCGACTGGAACCGCCGTCGCGCCGAGTCGATCCTCCCGCGGGAGTACGACCCCGAGGCCGGGATCGGCATTACCTACGAACACCACCGCGAGAGCTACGACGGAACCGACCGCGAGCCCGAACCGCTGAACCCGGCTCGTGTCCACCAGTACGAAGAGTGGTGTTGACCGGCTGACGGCCGGCCGCGGGCTCGAGCGACGCGTTGGGGCCGCTCGAAGTGTTTTCATCCGGCGGGAATTCTCGGCCGGGTTATCCCCCGCCGTCCCGTATGGGGTAGTATGACGGGCTTTCGTGCAACGGTCGTCGTCAACGAACCGGCGGACTGTCCGGTCGCTACTGTCTCGGCGGCGGCCAACGAGCAGATCGACTCGATCGCTCGCTCCTCACGGGCCACCGCCGACGGGACCGTCGTCGAGGAGTTCGGCGTCGCCGCCGACGCCTCGATCGACGAGAGCGGGGACGCCGGCGTCGAGCTGACGCCGGTCCAGTCGAACGAACGGGAGGCCATCTACCGGTTCGAGCGCGACGCCGCCGCTGACTGCGTCTGCGAGGTCGTCGAGGGAACCGGGACCCCGGTCTCCTCGGTCCGGGCCCAGGATGGCTCCCTGCTGTTGTCCTTTCGGACCCTCGAACTGGCCGAGATCGCCGACATCGTCGATCGCCTGCGGGAGCTGTTCGACGGCGTCCTCGTCGAGGAACTGACACAGGACCACGAGGAGATCTCGGCGGATCCGGTCGTCGTCGACCGCGAGATACTCACGGACAGACAACAGGAGATCGTCGAGACGGCCCACGAGATGGGCTATTTCGACTACCCGAAGGGTGCGAACGCGACCGATGTCGCCGAGGAGTTGGGCGTCGCCCGATCGACCTTCACCGAGCATCTGGCGGCGGCCCAGACGAAGCTGATGGACGCGATCCTCGAGGAAGAAACGTAGCTGCTGGCATCGTTTTCGGACCGAACCCCGTTTTCCTTATTCGGCGATGATGACCGGTCGGTCGGCGTCGATGATGACCCGCTGACTGACGCTGCCGAAGATCGCTTTGCCGACCGGCGACCGTTTCCGAACGCCCAGCAGGATCGCATCGGCGTCGATCTCCGCCGCGACCTGTCCGATACCGTCGGCCGGGTCGCCGACCATTTCCATCCGCTCGACGTCGATGCCGTCGTCCGCGAGCCGTTCCTCGATCAGCGGGACGGTATCGGGGACGTCACGGATCTCGGACAGCGACTCGTTGACGTCGTCGATGAACGTCGTTCCGCCCTCGTCGGCGATCGTGTCGATCTCCTCGAGGACGTGTAAGACCGTCACCGACAGGTCGTCGGGGTCGGCCGGGAGCGAGCGCAGCGTCTCGAGCTGTGCGGTCGCGCGCTGCTCGTCGCTGTCGACCGGGACCAGAACGTGGTACATGTCCGATCGTGAGAGCCACGCCGTCAAAGGTGTACTGGCGGTTCCCATCGCGTGACGGCGACGCCCGCCCGTCCGACGAGAGGCGCGGTCGGTTCCCCCGAGAACCGGCAGCTCCCGAGCCCGCCAGTAACCCTTTGACCGACGGCGTCCTCCCGGACCATATGGACGTCATTCACACGGCGCTGTGGGTCTCGGATCTCGACCGCACCCGGGCGTTCTACGTCGACGCCCTCGGACTCGAGGAGAACTGGTCGTTCGTGACCGACGATGAGGTCGAGAACGTCTACATCGGCGGCGAGAACGCGGAGTTCCAGTTCAAGTACGATCCCGAGGGCGGCCCGGAGATCGATTCCGGGACGATGGCCCACGTCGCGGTCGGCGTCGACAGCGTCGACGAGGTCTTCGATCGACTCGTCGAACGGGTCGATCCGCCGGTCCACGAGGAACCGATGACGATGGACGACATCGGCGTCCGCGTTGCCTTCCTCGAGGACCCGGACGGTTACGTGGTCGAACTGGTCGAAGAACTCGATTCCTAGTCCGACTCGCCGGCCGCAGCGGGGTTCGTCACGGTCGGCTCCGTCCGAACGACCTGGACGAGGAATCCGGCCGCGATCGTGACGACGGCGGCCAAAAACAGCCACGACGTGCGGTAGCCCACCGTGTCGGCCAGATAGCCGAACGCGGGCGGGGCGACGAGTGCGCCGCTCGTCAACGCGAGTTGGCCGCCGGCGGTCGCACCGCCCATCTCGTCGGCGCGGACGAGCGTCGCCATGACGGAGTAGTAGACGCCGGTGTAGCCGAGGACGAAAAAACCGAGAACCGAGAAGGCGACTGCGGCGCCGCGTTCGCTCGTCGTCGACGCGACGACGACGAACATGACGGCACTGCCGATCGATTGGGCGATCAGCAGCGAGCCGATCCTGACCCGTGGCTCCCCGGGGAGGGTGTCGCTCAGCCACCCGGTCAGCACGCGACCCACACTGCCGAACAACTGGACGAGTGCGAGGACGACCCCGCCGAACGCGACGGACGCGCCGACGGACTCCTCGACGTAGAGAACGGTGTAGCCCGTCGTCGTGAACAGGGCCGCTCCGAGAAAGAGCCCAGCAACGATCAACGAGCGGTACGCCCGATTCGAGAGCAGTTTGCGGAAGTCCGGATAGCCGGGCTCGTCCCCCTCGCCGTCGCTCGCGTAAAGCCGATAGAAGGCGACGGCGACGAGCAGTCCAACGGCGGCGGCGACGAGAAAGCCAGCCTGCCAGAACAGCGCGCCCGCGAGTCCGGTGACTAGCAGGGCGCTGATGCCGCTGCCACCGGTGACGCCGACCTGTTTGATCCCCATCGCGAGGTTCCGTCGACCGGGGTCGATATTGTCGAAGACGGCCTTGTTCGTCCCCGGAATCGCGGTGCCATACAGCGACCCGAGAACGAACACCGCCGCGAGCAGCAAGGCGTAGCTGGGCGCGCCCGCGACCAGCAGCGCCCCCGTCGCGAGCCCGAGAAGGCCAAGCGTCAGCGTCGTCCGTTCGCCGAACCGGTCGGTCAGAGCGCCGAGGGGCAGCAAGAAGACGGCGTAGCCGAGGGTGAGCGCCGTGACGACGACCCCGACCGAAAACCGGGAGAGGCCGAAGGCGGTCCGGAAGAACGGCGTCGCCGCGAAGATCGTATAGTAACAGATGCTCGCCGAGATCTGCCACGTCGTGACCAACAGGACGGTCCGCCAGTCCGATCGCTCCATCCGCGGTACCCTTTGCAGAGGGGTTCGAAAAACGTGGCGGCGACGGTGTCCCCTGCCGAATCGATTGCGTGTATCGCCGACCCCGACGGGGCCGGCGGTGACTCGATCCGGGCGCTCGAGCGAACCCCACGAAAGACAATTATAGTACGCCGGACGTGGTTCGACTGACTGTCTGTTCGTTCGATGTCGAAAACGCCACCCGGACGTGTTCGTGCTACCGGCAAAATGCGGACATCCGACGTGTCGAGTGCCGGCACCGACTAAACGATAATACTTTTCCATTGGCGTCCGAAATCCCTGAGTATGTCTGACGACCTCAAGAAAGGGCTCGAGGGCGTGTTGGTTGCCGAATCGGAGCTCAGCTCGATCGACGGTGATGCGGGCCGGTTGATCTATCGCGGCTACACCATCGAGGATCTAGCTCGCGGCGCGAGCTACGAGGAGGTCCTCTATCTGCTCTGGAACGGTCATCTCCCGACCGAGGACGAACTCGAGCCGTTTATCGAGGCCCTGCTCGAGGAACGCGAGGTCGACGACGACGTCCTCGACACGATGGAGCGGCTGGCCGCGGCCGGCGAGCGGCCGATGGCCGCGCTGCGGACCGCCGTCTCGATGTTTTCGGCCTACGAACCCGAGGACGACGCCGATCCCGAGGATCTCGACGCGACGCTCCGGAAGGGTCGTCGCATCACGGCCAAGATCCCGACCGCGCTGGCGGCGTTCGAACGCTACCGCCAGGGCGAGGAACCGGTCGACCCCGATCCGGACCTGGGGCTCGCCGCGAACTTCCTCTACATGCTGACCGGCGAGGAGCCGGACGACATCGCCGCCGAAACCTTCGATCAGGCGCTGATCCTCCACGCCGATCACGGGCTCAACGCCTCGACGTTTACCTCGATGGTCATCGGCTCGACGATGGCCGACATCTACAGCGCCGTCACTGGCGGCATCAGCGCCCTCTCGGGGCCGCTTCACGGCGGCGCGAACCAGGACGTCATGGAGGTCCTCATCGAGATCGACGAGAGCGACCTCGACCACCGCGAGTGGGTCGAGCAGGCGACCGCCGAAGGTCGGCGCATTCCCGGCTTCGGCCACCGCGTCTACAACGTCAAGGACCCCCGCGCGAAGATCCTGCAGGAACGCAGCAAGGAACTCGCCGAGACCGGTGAGGACAAGTGGTACAACTACACCACGACGATCGAGCAGTTCCTCACCGAGGAGAAGGGCCTCGTCGAGAAGGGGATCGCCCCGAACGTCGACTTCTACTCCGGCTCGGTCTACTACCAGCTCGGCATCCCGATCGACATGTACACCCCCATCTTCGCGATGAGCCGCGTCGGCGGTTGGATCGCCCACGTCCTCGAGTACCAGGCGGAAAACCGCCTCATCCGGCCGCGCGCCCGCTACACCGGCCCGCAGGATCAGGAGTTCGTCCCGCTCGAGGACCGGTAACGGCCGCGAGTCGTTTCGGTTCGGTTTCGATCGCGCGCGAACGTTTTCGGCGGATTCAGTACCGATCGCTCAGTTCTCGGACCAGCACGGAGACGCCGATCAGCGAGGTCAGCAGGACGGTGAGGTTGAACGCGGCGTGGACGAGCGGCCGGTACTTGGGGTCGACCCAGAGGTCGATGGCGTCGGTCACGCTGCCGTAGAACCGGATCAGCGCGACGACCGCGACCACCGAACAGACGGCGAGGCCGCCCCAGACGAGGTATCGCCGGATCGCCGCCGAACGC
Source organism: Natrinema thermotolerans (assembly GCF_031165565.1). Taxonomy (NCBI): domain Archaea; kingdom Methanobacteriati; phylum Methanobacteriota; class Halobacteria; order Halobacteriales; family Natrialbaceae; genus Natrinema; species Natrinema thermotolerans. Next base: position 2,689,358 of record NZ_CP101873.1, read on the forward strand.
GGATCGAGCCCGTCGTCCGAATCGGTAGTCGGCGGTGAATCGTCCGTCTCATCATGGTACTGGTCGTCCGGCGGTGCCTCGAGCGTCGTCTCGGTGTCCGTCGGTGTTTCGGTCATTGGAACCTCCGTGCGAGGGCGATCGTCGCGAGGACGGCGGCCGCGGTGACGGCGATCCCGAAGCCGGGCGTGCCGTCGCCGCTTCCGTCTTCGCCGTCCTCGCCGTCGTCGTCGTCGTCCGCGCCGTACCCGTCACTGCCGTCGTCCGCGCCGGTCGGACCGCCCGCGAAGTCGCTCACCTCGAGCCCGCTGTCCGTCGCCGTCTCGTTGACCGACAGCGATCCCGGGCCGAGGTTGGCGACCGAGCGGTCCGTGCCGACGATCGTGCCGTCCCGCCACAGCACCGCGTCGAGGTAGTAGTCGTATTCGGCCGGGACGGTGAGTTCGGCGGTCGGCGACGCGGTCTTTCCTGGCTCGATCGTCGACAGGTCGACGGTCGCCGCGTCGGCGACGACGTTCGACCCCGACTGCCGGGCGACGACCTCGAGTTCGAGGTCGGATTCGGGGTCGTCGCCGGTGTTGGTGAGGTAGCTATCGACGGCGAGCGTCGCCCGCTCGTCGGTCGTCGACTCGATCGAGTAGCCGATCGCGGGCACGTCCGCGAGGCTCCCGCCCGACCCGCCGCCGAACCGGTGGAACTCGACGTCGGTGTCGGCGTAGGCCGGAGTCAGCGAGCCGACGCCCTCGACGGTGTGGCTCGTCGACTCGGTCCGGTTGCCACCCCGGTAGACCAGCGTCTCGATCTCGTAACCGCTCTCCCGGGGGACGGCGACCGAACTCGAGACGACGTGTTCGGACTCCTCCTCGAGCCGGCCGACCTCGCGTTCGGTCGTCGCCTCGACGAGGCCGCTCTCCGTATCGATCGCTCGGTGGACGACGGTGACGTTCTCGACGGGACCGCCGCGGTGGTCGAGATACGTGTCGACGGCCAGCGTCGCCGTGCCGCCGGTGACGCTGTCGGCGCTGATCGTCAGCTCCGTCAGCGAGACGTGGCCGGCGGGTTCGACGTCGCTGGCCGTCTCGGACGCGGCTGGATCGGACACCGCGCCGGCGAGAGCGAGCGTCGTGAGCGCCCCGAGGACGACCACGAGCGTCGCGACGGCGAGGAGGGACTCGCGGTTCATGCCCGAACGGTCCGATCAGGTGTATAAGTGCTTTGTGTAATTTAGGGTGAACGTCCCGCGAGACGATCATCCCGGTCCCAGGCGGCACGTGCAAGTCCTTCGAGGCCGAATCGCAGCCCGTGACGGTCTTCGTCTACGGGACGCTGACCGACCCCGAACGGGTGGCATCCGTTCTCGAGACGACGCCCGCGGCGGCAGCCCGGCTGTTCGTCGGCCACGCGACGCTCGAGGGGCTTCAGCGGGTCGACGGCCGGTATCCGACGCTCGTTCCCGGCGGCAGCGTCGACGGTCGGTTGCTCGCGGTCGGCGACGCGGCCCTCGCGTCCCTCGACCGCTACGAGGGCGTCGAGAGCGGGCTCTACGTCCGGGTCGCAGTCCCGTCCGTTGACGCCGACGGTGATCGGCGGGACGGCTCGAGTATCGCGTCGGATCGGGTGACTGCCGCCGACGCGACGACCGAGCGGTCGTGGGTGTACGTCGGCGACCCGGCACGACTCGCGGTCGATGCAACTTGGCCGGGTGACGGCCCGTTCGGCGACCGCGTTCGCCGGCTCGTTTCGCGGGCCGATGTCGTCGTTCGGAACCGCGAATGACACCCGTCGTCCTTCCGTCTGACGCGGTGATTAACCCGCCGCCTTCGTGTGGTTTCACTTTCACTGCGGGTGCATGAGATTTATATGGTCACGGTCCCCTTCTCCAGTCGCACGTCACACGCCGTGCATTCCCTGTATTCCCTGTCGTGTTGCCCGACTGGCAACACATCCTGTTGGGGGTGGGCGGGCCCCACGGGCTCCCCGTTCCCTGACAGAAATCCTTACACTCCACGTCCCGTAGTCGGGGGTATGCTCGAACTCTCGGATATTCTCGAGGCACGCGAGCGGGTCCGGGAAACCTCTCGGCACACGCCGCTCGAACACTCACACACATATTCGTCGATGACCGGAGCAGACGTCCGGCTGAAACTGGAGAACTTCCAGCGGACCGGCTCGTTCAAGATCCGCGGGGCGACCAACCGGATCGCGACCCTCTCCGAGTCCCAGAAGGACGCGGGCGTCGTCACCGCCAGTGCGGGCAATCACGCGCAGGGCGTCGCGCTGGCGGCCACCAGGTCCGGCGTCGACTCGAAGATCGTCATGCCCGAACACGCGCCGATTTCGAAGGTCAAAGCGACCAAGAACTACGGCGCGGAGGTCGTCCTCGCGGGCCAGGACTACAACGAGGCCGCCGAACGCGCCCACGAGATCGAACGCGAGGAAAGCCGCACCTACGTCCACGCCTTCGACGACGAGGACGTCATGGCCGGCCAGGGCACCATCGGCCTCGAGATCATCGACGACTGTCCCGACGTCGAAACCGTCGTCGTTCCGATCGGCGGCGGCGGGCTCATCAGCGGGATCGCGACCGCGATCAAGGAGCAACAGCCCGAGGCCCGCGTGATCGGCGTCCAGGCCGATGGGGCCTCCAGCGCCGCGAAATCCCTCGAGAAGGGCGAGCGGGTCTCGCTCGACGGCGTCGATACCATCGCCGACGGGATCGCGACCCGCAGCGTCGGCGAGCAGACCTTCCCCCACATTCAGGAGTACGTCGACGAGGTCGTCACCGTCTCCGACCCCGAGATCGCCGTCGCCCTGGTCTACCTGCTCGAGCGCTCGAAGACGGTGGTCGAGGGCGCGGGCGCGGTGGCGCTCGCCGCGGTGTTGTTCGAGAAGTTCGACTACGCCGAGGACGAGGTCATCGTCCCCGCGCTCTGTGGGGGCAACATCGACCTCAATACCCTGACCAACGTCATCGTCCGCGGCCTCGTCGAGACCGGCCGCTACCTGAAGATCCGGACCGTGCTGAAAGACCGCCCCGGCGCGCTCGAGGACCTCCTCGACGTCTTCACCGCCCACCGGGCGAACATCTATGCGATCCACCACGACCGGACCTCCCGCGAGGTCGAGATGAGCGACACGGAAGTCGAGATCGAACTCGAGATGCGCGGTCCCGACCACGTCGACGCGTTCCTGTCGGCGCTGCGGGACGCGGGCTACGAAGTCGACGTGCTGGCCTGATCGGGAGGAACGGCCTCGAGCGATCCGTCGCCCGATCACGATCGCCGTTCTGATGGAGCGGGACTGGTCGTCGTGTTCCGGTCTAGCCCGGTAGCCCGGCGGGGACGTTTCGGGGGTCGACAGTCTGCCGATCGGTCCCGAGAAACCGATACCGGTGAACGGCTCGAACTGCGCGACGACGGACGAAGTGCGACTGTTCTCCAACGACCCCGTTGCGAGCCGTAATCACCGACCCACTGGCGACGAGAGCGTGAGTGCCTGGTATACTCCGCTCGATAACGATAGCGACGCGTGTCCATCAACTTCTACCGCGTGGCAGTCGTTGAGCGGGTCTGCGAACATCGCCAAAACTTGAGACCTACTCGCTCCTCAAACTGGCTCAACTGGACGTTCGAAAATTTATTTCAGATATACTCGAGTAGTGACTATGGGGCATGAGACAAATATACGATCATATTGACGATTGGGCGGACAATCTATCCCGTAGTGAATCTGCCGTTCTTGCCGGCGTTTTATCCGCTCTCGGGTATTCCGTACTCGCGACGTTGCTAATGGTAGAGCCACCGCCACCGATTCCTGGTGGCATTTCTCTGGGTATTATAGTGATGATAACGACGTATCTCTTCACCTTTAGACACAAGGAGTAGGGAAAGGGTGTGTCAACAGTAGTCGTGGATGCGTTGTGGGGAACGGCGAAGAGCCCGGGATCGACTCCGTAGACCGTGTTGAGTGTTCATACGATACTCGAGGTGGTGTGTAGATACGGGCAAAATGTGAGAAACATGGAATTAAATTCCGACCAAGTGATCGCCGGGAGTCGATGTCTGTGGACGGCACCTCCCCGGCTGCGATCGGCCGGGGATTTCGCCCGCTTTTAAGCCGTCTCGGTCCGAGGTGTTGGACATGAAACGAATCATCGAGACCGACGACGCGCCCGCTGCCGTGGGTGCCTACAGTCAGGCGACCAGCAACGGCTCGCTGCTGTTTACCGCCGGCCAGATCCCCATGACTGCCGACGGCGAACTGCTCGACGACGAGCCCATCGCGGCCCAGACCGAACAGGCGCTGTACAACCTCGACGCCGTCCTCGACGAGGCCGGCGGCGGCTACGAGGACGTCCTCAAGGTGACCGTCTTCCTCGAGGACATCGACGACTTCGACGCCATGAACGAGGCCTACGCCGACTACTTCGACGACGAGCCGCCGGCCAGAAGCGCCGTCGAGGTCGCCGCCCTCCCCAAGGGCGTCGGGATCGAGATCGAAGCCGTCGCCGACCTCGAGTGAACCGGGTGAGCGTCGCGTGAGCGGCTATCCGGCCGGAAAGATGGGGATCGGGCCGCGGACCAAGTCGGCGGTCCTGTGGGGGCTCGTCGGCGGACTGGCGTTTCTGGTCCTCGTGCAGGGGTATGCCCTGCTCGTGACACCGCTCGTACGGTTCACGGTCGCGGTAGCGCTGGCGACCGCGGTCGGAATCGGCGCGGGGCTGGGAGCGTACCTGCTCGAGCCCCGGATCGCCGCGTGGGCGCTCGACCGCGGGCGCGGCGACGGATCTCGTAAGGGTTAAACGAGGGACGCGGTTAGGATAGCGTGAGCCAGGATGGCCGAACGGTAAGGCGCACGCCTGGAAAGCGTGTTCCCTTTGGGATTCAGGGTTCAAATCCCTGTCCTGGCGTTTTTGTCGCGAACAACTTCGTGAGCGACGAAAACACAACGTCGGGATCTGAATCAGACCAGTCGCAGCGCCGAGCGAAGCGAGGCGATCGTCTGGGCGTGGTTCAAATCCCTGTCCTGGCGTTTTCGTGATTTCAGTTGCTACGAGCGACGCGTAGCCGAGCGAGTCGCGATGTCGGCGAAACGCAAACGAGAGGAACTGATCGCGCTCGAGTCGCGAGCGGACGGCGACCCGACGGCTCACGAGTCATTTCTTCCGACGGCGGAAAACGGGTAGGGGTACCGGAGCGCGTTACCGCTCGATCTCGACAGGGGATTCGGTCGCGATCCAGCAGTCGGGGTCGTCAGGATCTCGGAGTTCGAGCGCGCCGCGCTGACACACCACCATTTCGTATCGATCGTCCATGTTGACCCCATCGAGGAGTCGACCGGGATCGGGTATCGTAACGCGGTCCGTACCCGGCGGTTCGGCCGGAGTAACGGCTTCCTACCGCCCCAAATCCGTTCGGCCGGTCGCTCGAGGGAGCCACTGACACCCCGTCGCCGCGGCGGCCGGCGAGCCACGACCGGACAACCCTTTGGGCCGTCGGGCCGAGGATCGGGTATGTGCGGTCGCTACACGCTCACCGTCGACGGGGACGACCTCGAGGCGCGGTTCGACGCCCGGCTTTCCGACTCCGGGTTCGAACCCCGGTACAACATGGCACCTGGCCAGAAGCTGCCGGTGATCACGAACGAGGAGCCCGAGGTCTTTCGACGCCTCGAGTGGGGGCTGGTCCCGTCGTGGGCCGACGACGACAGTGACGGGCTGATCAACGCGCGGGCCGAGTCCGTCGACGAGAAGCCGAGTTTTCACGAGGCCTACGAGCGACGGCGGTGTCTCGTCCCCGCGGACGGGTTCTACGAGTGGGTCGAGACCGAAGACGGTGAGGGAATCGGCGATTCGCGATCCTCGTCGGATCGGGGATCCGACGGCGGGAAACGCCCCTATCGGGTCGCCTTCGAGGACGAGCGGGTGTTCGCGATGGCGGGGCTGTGGGAGCGCTGGGAGCCGGACGCGACCCAGACCGGACTCGACAGTTTCGGCGGCGGCCTCGAGGGCGGAACCGAGACCGGCCCCCTCGAGACGTTTACCATCGTCACGACCGAGCCCAACGACCTCGTCGCGGACCTTCATCACCGGATGGCAGTGATCCTCGACCCCGACGACGAGCAGCGGTGGCTGTCGGGCGAAGCGGGTCGGGAACTGCTCGAGCCCCGGTCGGCCGACGGGATGACGGCGTATCCTGTTTCGACGGCGGTCAACGACCCGGCGACGGACGAGCCGTCGCTGGTCGACCCGGTCGAGACGGTGTGACGGCGGCCGTCCCACGGCCGCGCGACCGTCCCGTTCCAACGAATATATGGTTTAGGCTTGCCTAATCCTCCCGCATGGAACTGACGAGGCGGGACGCGGTCGCCGCGTTGTCTGCGCTCGGCGTCGGGGGGACGCTGGCGGGCTGTGTCACCCCGCCCGGTTCGGAACCGGTCGACGTCGATCGCCTCCGCGAGACGCTGGTCGCGGCCGCCGAGGTCGTCTACCCGAGCAGGGTATCCGGGATCGACCCGTTCGTCGCGGCCTTCCTCGAGGGGCGACTCGCGGACCGGGCCCACGTCGAAGGGCTCGAGGCGGCGGTCGCGGAACTGGACGAGAATGCGCGGGTGTGGTTCGACGATGGGTTCACGGCACTGTCGGTCGCCGACCGCGACCAGGTCTTGCGGAACGTGGGTGCCGACGAGGCCGACGAGGACCCGTCGGGGACGGCGAGCGAACGGGTCCGGTACTACGTCGTCAACGACCTCCTGCTGGCGCTGTATGCCTCGCCGACCGGCGGCGAGCTGGTCGGCCTCGAGAATCCGCAGGGCCACGCGGGCGGGACCGGGAGCTACCAGCGGGGGCCGAACGCGTGAGCTGGGACCGGCCGCCGGCCGGCTCGGCGGTACCGACCACTGACGACGCCGACCGAACCCCCGTCAGGGACGCCGACGTCTGTGTCATCGGCGCGGGGCCGGCCGGCGGAATCGTCGCTGACCGCCTCGCCGAGGCCGGCCGCGAGGTCGTGATCCTCGAGGCCGGGCCGCGGTTCGATCCCGACGATCGGCTCGCCCGGCAGGAACGCGCGATCCGTCCCGCCTACGACCGCCCGGACGTCTGGGACGGCGATCCGGAGCGGGATGCCTACGAGTCCACCGGCGAGCGGTTCTACCCGCTGAACCACGCCCGCGCCCGCGGCGTCGGCGGCTCGACGCTGCACTGGCAGGGGATGGTGATGCGGCTCCACGAGGACGACTTCGCTTCCGAAAGCGCCCGCGGCGTCGGCACCGACTGGCCGATCGACTACGAAGACCTGCGGCCCTACTACGCCGCGGCCGAGCGGGAACTGGGCGTGGCGGGGGCCGACGACAATCCCTTCGCGCCGCCCCGCGAGGAGCCCCATCCGATGCCGGCCTTCCCGCCCTCCTACAGCGATTCGCTGTTCGCCGAGGCCTGCGACGACCTCGAGATCGCGATGCACTCGGTGCCCAACGCACGCAACTCGGAGGGCTACGACGACCGCAGCGCCTGCGTCGGCTACGGCACCTGCCAGCCGGTCTGTCCGTCCGGCGCGAAGTACGACGCGACCGTCCACGTCGAGCGTGCCGAGCAACGGGGCGCGACGGTGATCGACCGCGCGCCGGTTCAGCGACTCGAACACGGGCCCGACGCGATCGAGGCGGCCGTCTACGCGACGCCGGACGGCGAGCGCCACCGCCAGTCAGCCGACGCCTTCGTGATCGCCTGCGGCGGCGTCGAGACACCGCGCCTGCTCTTGCTCTCCGAATCCAGTCACTATCCGGACGGGCTGGCCAACTCGAGCGGGCTCGTCGGCCGGTACTTCATGGACCACCTCTTCGCGGGCACCGGCGGCGTCCTCGACGAACCCACCCGGCAGAACCACGTCGGCTTCCTCACCAGCGAGTCCCACCAGTTCTACGACGAGGCCGACGCCGAACAGGCTCCCTTCAAGCTCGAGTTCTTCAATTACGACGGCCCCTCGCCGGCCGGGATGGCCCTTTCGAGCGACGGCGCGGACTGGGGCGACGACTTGCTCGCGGAACTCCGCTCGGCGTATGGCACCCACATCGGCATGGGCGGCCTCGTCGAACAGCTCCCTCGCGAGGACAGCTACGTCGGGCTCGATCCCTCGACGACCGACGATCACGGTAATCCGGTGCCCGACGTCCACTGGACCGTCGGCGATCGCGCGCTCGAGACGATCGAGCGCGTCAACGAGATTCAGGAACGGATCCTCGCGGAACTCGGTGCGGAGATCACCTGGCAGGCCGGGCCCGAGGGGACGGGGCCGGCCTACCATCACATGGGGACGACCCGGATGGGGTCGGAGCCGGCCGAGAGCGTCGTCGGCCCCGACCTGCGAACCCACGATCTCGAGAACTGCTGGATCGCCTCGAGCAGCGTCTTCCCGACCGGCGGGGCGATGAACCCGACGCTGACGATCGCGGCGCTGGCGCTGAAGGCAGCCGACCACGTCCTCGAGGCCGCGTAACGGCGGCGAACGCCATCCGGCTCGGCGTTCCCGAACGCGGTCCACACCACAGCTTCTTTTGAGCGGCAGCCGATGGGGGAGCTATGAATCGGGTACGGCTCGCGGGAGTCGGGGTGGCCGCCGTCGGCGTCGTCGGGTACGTCGTCGGGATTTCCGTCGCGTATGCCGGTCGAGCGTTCTCCCTGACCGCGATCATGGTCGGGTTCACGCTCGTCGCGATCGCACGGTCGTCGGCGACCGGGGGCGAGACATGATCCTTCGCGCCATGGTCTACGCCGACGACGGCATAGAGCGATACGACGATCCGGCGGCCGCAGTCGCCGCACCGGGGGAGACGTGGGTTCACGCCGCCGGGATCGAACCGGACGAACTGCAGACGCTCGAGGATCGGCTCGGAATCCATCCGCTGGCCGTCGACGACGTTATCGACGACCAGACGCGGCCGAAGACCGCCGAGTACGAAACGCACACGTTCGTTCTCCTCAAGACCGTCAGCCTCAGTCAGCGCGACGAGGTCGCGCTGCAAAAGGAGATCCGGACCCACACTGTCGGCTTTTTCATCGGCGAGGGGTGGCTCGTGACGATGTCGACGACCGACATCGACGTCGTCGACCAGTCGGCCACGCAGTGGGCGAAGAACGAACGCCGGGTCGCGAACCGCGGCACGGACTTCCTCGCCTATCGGCTCATGGACGCCATCGTCGACGACTACTTCGACGTTCTCGACGAGATCGAGGACGACATCGAAGCGGTCGAGGAGCGCGTTCTCGACGAGCCGGAGCCACGGATACTGGAGGACCTGAACGACGTCCGCCGGGACTTGCTGGCCTTCCGGAAGGTCGCCTGGCCGGCCAGGGAGGCGATCTCGTCGCTCTCCCGCGGCGACATTCCGGAGGTCGCCGACGAGAACGAGAAGTACTTCCGCGACGTCTACGACCACCTCGTGCAGGTCGTCGATCTCATCGAGACCTACCGCGACCTCACCGGTGGCTCCCGCGATATCTATCTCAACGCCGTCTCACAGTCGACCAACGACGTGATGAAGACGCTAACGGTCGTCGCGACCATCTTCATCCCCCTGACGTTCGTCGCCGGGATCTACGGGATGAACTTCGCGGAGACGCCGCTTGCCATGCCCGAACTCTACTGGACGTACGGCTATCCGGCGGTCATGCTCGGGATGGGGGCGGTTGCCGGACTGATGCTCGTCTACTTCCGTCGGCAGGACTGGATCTGACCGATCCCGCCCCGACGAACGGGGACCGGTGTCCCGACTGTTTTAGGCAAACCTAAACGCATAAATACGGCGCGCAGAGAGTACCGGCAATGAGTGATGGGGTCCAGCCCGCGACGACCGACGGTTCGGACGAGGAGTACACCTTCGAAGACGTCAGCGTCGTCATGGGGACGTACAACGAGGAGGAAGCGATCGGCAAAGTACTGACCGACATCGACGAGGTCACCGACGGGACGGCCGAGGTCGTCTGCGTCGACGGCTCGTCGGATCGAACCCCCGAAATCGCCCGCGACCACGGCGCGACGGTCATCGAACAGGAGCCACAGGGGTACGGCGTCGCCGTGCGCGCGGCCGTCTTAGAGCCCGACCGGCCGATCGTCGTCACGACCGACTGCGACGACACCTATCCGATGGAGCAACTTCCGGAGTTTCTCGCGTTGATCAACGACGGCTACGACGTCGTCAGCGGCGACCGGCTCTATCACGGCGCGGACGCGATGCCGGCGCTCAACCGCCTCGGCAACCACGCCTTCGCCGCGGTCGCGAGCCTCCTCATGGGCACCCGCGTCCACGACACCACGACCGGCATGCGGGCCTACCGGCGCGACGTCGTCGAGGACATCGAGTGGACGGAAAACACCGGCCTCTCGGCGGAACTGCTGATCCGGCCCCTGATGCGCGGCTACGACGTCCGCGAACACCCGATCGAGTACCGCGAGCGCGCCGGCCAGACCAAGCTCGACCCGTTCAAAGGCGGGGCCGAGATCGCCCGCTCGATCGTCAAAGTATCACTCGAGGAACGGCTTCGAGAACTCCCACACCGGCCGACCCAGTAGTCGACGTACCTGCTCGTTCTATAGTAGCCGCTGAAACGATTTACGCACTGATCGCAACGCTGTCGTGCGATCAGGTGTGCAATGACTTTCAGCGGCTACTATAGTCGGACCCGTTCCGATCCAGCGCCGTGAGTTCGGTCTGGACGAAGATGCCGTCGGGCGCGTTCTCGGGGAGATACGCCGCTTCGCCGCCACAGTCGCGGATCCCGCTACACCGCTCGACCCTGGGTGTCAGCGCCCGTGTCGTTCCGTTTTCGGCCGCCTCCACCGGCAGCTCGAGCCGGTAACTGAAGCTGTTGCCGGGCCCCCGATCGACGAACACGGTCAGCATCACGTCGTCGCGTTCGTCGACGGCGACCGAGTTGTTGGCCCCCCATGCCGCGCCGCGCAGCCGCGCCTCGCCGTCGGTAACGACCACTCGGGTCGCCAACGGACTCGAGACATCGTCGGCGACGTAGGTGGCGCTCTCCTCGTCGGTCGTGATCGTCGCGCTAACGCCGCCGGCCGTTTCCGGGACGCCGACGGTCGCGTTCAGCGAGACCGTCTCACCGGCGACCCGGTCGACCCGCTGGAGCCGGGCTCCCTGTGGCGACCTGGCCTGTGGAGCCCAGGCCCCCCGATACGCGAGGCGGTACAGCGAGCGGTCGGGGTAGGCGTCGGCCACGTCGAACGGCCGCTCGTCGAGGGCGTAGACGCGCTCCCCGTCGAACCCGGGGTCGTTGCGAAGCGCCTGGAACGGATGCCCGAGCCAGTCGCCGTACGGCGTCGGCAGGTAGACGACCGCCGGCTCCTCGATCGTCCCGTCCTCGAGCGGGTCGTAGACCCGATCGTAGGTCTCGGTGATGGCCTCGTTTCGCTCGAGTTTCCCCTCGAGGGTCGTCGCGGTGACGCCGCCGACCGCGAGCCCGCTGACGAGCAACACCGCGACGACGACCGCGCGTGCGCGCTCCGGCGACAGCGATCGATCGGCGCGACGGCGAACGCCGTCGAACAGCGCCAGCGCGCCGACGGCCGCGAAGGCCGCGACCGGGAGCAGGAGATCGAAGTGGTAGTAGGGGCCGTGCGTGGCGATCAGTCCAGTTCCGGCCCGGTCGATGTCGCCGAGGACGTTGAAGTTCCCCCAGAAGTAGACGTTGCCGACGGCAATCGTCAGTAACTGTCCAGCGAGGATCGCCGCGCGTGGCGAGAGGCGTCGGCGGACGGTCAGCCCGAGTCCGACCGCGGCCAGCCCCGCGCCCAGCAGTCCGCCGACGACCCATTCGGTGAAAAACGACCGCAGTACCAGCGCGTTCGACCGCAGCGCCAGCCCGACGGTGTACTCGATCTCGTGTTCGAGGATGCGCCGACGGCCGAACCCGAGCCCGTCGAGCGGGGCGAACGCCTCGTAGGGGAACACAAGCGCCGATCCGGTCACGACGGCGTTGTAGCCGAGCGCGAGGGAAACGCCGGCCAGCCCGAACGCCGCCGTCGCAGCCTGTCGGGGAACGGCCCCGCGGAAATCCCGCCGGAGCGTCCAGCAGGCGTGGGCGATAACCGGCGCGGCGAACAGGACTGCCGTGTACGGCCGTGCGAAAAAGGCCAGCCCGATCGCCACGCCGGCCACGCCCGCGACCCGCAGGTCCCCCGTCCGGTCGGCCCGGAGGTAGGCGTATGCAAAGGCCAGATTGAGCATCGCCGTCGGCGCGTAGGGCAAGAACACCGCCGTTTGGATCAGGAACAGCGGCGAACACAACACGGCGACGGCGGCCACGAGGCCCGTCCGCCGGTCGAAGACCTCGCGCACGACCAGCGCCATGAGCGCGGGGACGGCTACGCCGATCCCAGCCAGCGCGAGCCGGTAGCCGCCCACAATCTTCCCGAGCGCGAAGATCGCTGCGGGCACCGGCGAGTACTTCGGATAGAGCCGGTCGCCGTCCGCAACGAAGAACCAGGGGCGGAAGGCCTCCTCGACCGGCGGCCGGACGAACAGTTGCCCCTCGAGCAACATCGCCGCTTGCTGGAGGTAGACGCCCTCGTCGTGGTTGAGCGAGTGGTGGGGGAAAGTCCGCGTCGCGAGCAACCAGATCGCGATCGCACCGACGAGGGCGATAGCGGCGACCGCGGCCCGCCATCGTCGCCGTCTCATCGCCCACCTCGTGTTCGTCGTCCCGGTCCTGTTCTCACGGTCGTCACCGTCCTTCCTGTGCGAGCATCACGGCCATCGACAGCCCCGAGATGGCCACGAGGACGAGCGCCGGCACTGCCGCCTGTCCGTAGAGACCGGCCTCCTCGACCCGCCAGATGTAGGTCACGAGCGTCTCGAATCCGAGCGGGCGCAACATGAGCGTCGCCGGGAGTTCCTTCATCGTCGTGAGAAAGACCAGCGCGGCTCCGGCGGCCACGCCCGGCAGGATCAACGGGAGCGTCACCGACCGGAAGGCGTTCAGCCGCGATCGACCCAGCGTCCGGGCCGCCTCGACCAACTTCTGGTCGACCTGCAGCGTCGAGGTCCGGATCGAGCCGATCGCCTGGGGCATGAACCGGACGACGTAGGCAAAGATCAGCAGCGGAACGGTCTTGTAGATCGACGGTAGCACGTCGAGGCTGAAGCTGAGCAACGCGATCGCCAGCACGATCCCGGGCGTGGCGTATCCGATGTAGGGGGCCCGATCGGCCAGCGCCGCCACCCGCGAATCGGACGTCGCCGATCCGATCGCGATCGGCAGCGCCACCAGCACCGAGACGAGGGCGGCCAGCAGTGCGACGTAGGCCGAGTTGAACCCGTACTCCCAGTCGAATGTCAGTCGACCGAGCTGATAGCCGGGTCCGCCCGTGTTCAGCCACATGGTGAAGATGGCAATCGGGAGCCCGATAGCGAGCAGGGCGATCGCAACCGGCAACAGCAGGGCCGGATACCGCCACGCTCCGAGTTCGAGGTCGGCGGTACCGCGGTCGCCACCGCTCTCGTAGGCCCCGGAGTCGTCGGCACCGATGCGGGACTCGATCGCGAGGATGATCACGGTCACCGTCAGCAACTGCAGGGACAACAACGCGGCGTAGTCGCGGGCGAAGGCGTTGTATCTGGCGTAGATGAACTGCGTGAACACCTCGACGCGCATGATGTTCGGCGTGCCGAAGTCCGCGAGGGCATACAGGGCGACGAGCAACGCGCCGGCGGCGATCCCCGGCAGGATCTGCGGGAGGGTGATCCGGCGAAACGCCTCCCAGCGGCCCGAGTTGAGCGTCCGAGCGGCCTCCACGAGCGAACCGTCCATCGAGAGCAGGGACGCTCGCGTGGTCAAGAACACGTAGGGGTAGGTATACAGCGTCAACACGAACGCGGCACCCGCGAACCCGTATACCGAGGGGAGCGCGTCGATACCGAGGGGCTCGAGGAAGCCGACGAGTTCACCCTGTGGACCGAACGCCGAGACGAACGCGAACGCGCCGAGATAGCTCGGGACGGCCAGCGGCAACGCGATGAGGACGGTCCAGAACCGGGGGAACGGAATCTCGCCTTGGACCGTCAACACCGCGAGCGGGACGCCGATGAGGACGCTCGCACCCGTTACGATCGCGACGAGAGCGACGCTTCGGATCAGTACGTCGATCGTTTGGGAATCGACGGCGAGTTCGAACGCTCGAGTCCCGAGCCCGGCGGCGTCGACGACCAGCCAGAGCAAGGGGAGAACGAGAACGGCCGCGATGGCCGCGGCGAGCAGGGTGAGCCCGACGCCGGTGGCGCCGCTCCCGTCGTCGTCACCGGCTCGCTCGACCGTCTTCGCGACTCGATCCCGAACGCTCATTCCGTTATCCGGAGACGCCGGCTTCGTCCATCAGCTCGAGCGTCGGCTCGATGTCGGCCAGTTCCGCGAGGTCGATGTCCGGCGGGCTCAGCTCGTCGATGGTCGGCAGCCCGCCGACTGGTTCGACGCCCGAGATCATCGGATAGGCGAAACTGATCGTCGCGAAGTACTCCTGGGCCTCGGCCGAGAGCAGGTGGCGGACGAAGTTGTCGACCAGTTCGCCCTTCTGGGTGCCCTGTACCTTCAGCGCGCCCGCGACGTTGATCAACGCGCCGGCGTCGCCCTCGGTAAAGGCCAGATCGATCGGGGCGTCCGGCCGATTGTTCTTGACCCGCATCGCATAGTAGTGATTGGCGAACCCGGCCGACAGCGAGCCGTTGGCGACCGCCTCGGAGACGGCGTACTCGTTGCCGCGTCGTTCCGTTCCGGCCTCGCTCATGCTCTGTAGCCAGTTGCGGGTCTCGTCGTCGCCACGGAGCAGGCGCATGGCCGTCACGAAGGCCTTGAACGCGCCGTAGGTCGGTGCCCAGCCCATCGTCCCCTGCAGCGCGTCGGCGTCGGGGAACTCCTGCACCGTGGTCGGGATGTCCGACTCGCTCAATTCGTTCGTGTTGTACGGCACGGCACGGGCGCGTCCGGCGACGCCGGCCCACGCGTTGTCGTCGCCGACGAACTGGCTGTTCCCGACCGCCTCGACCGCCTCGTCCGACAGCGGCTCGTAGGCGTCGTTTTCCGCGACGAACCCGAGGGAGCTGGCGTCGATCGACCAGAAGACGTCGGCCTGGGCCGCGCCGGCGTCGGCCTCCTCGACGATCGTCTGTGCCAGCGACGACGAACTGTTGTCGGTCGAGTGGACCTCGAAGTCCGGGTAGATGTCCTCGAGCATCTCCACGAACTCGTAGTAGATGCCGCCTTCACCGCCGCCGATGTAGAGCGCGAGGTCCCCAGAGAGGTTCGGGAGGTCCTCGATCGACGTGCCGCCCGGTGCCGGTCGGCCGTCGACCAGCGATCCGGACCCCCGAAACTCCGAGAGCGGCGGAATATCCGCGCTCTGTCCGTCGTCGAAAAACCCGAGACAGCCCGCGAGCGATGCGGCCCCGAACGCGGAGCCGACCTGTAATGCCCGCCGACGTGAAACTGCACGATTGCCCTGCTCGTCGTTCATACTCGATTTAGGTTAACCTAAAAACTTATAGTTGACGATTCAGTCGTCCGCGACGACCCGCGCGCCATCGGCCTCGAGGCCGGCCGCCGGGCGCAGCGTCGCCAGACAGTCGAGCCAGTCGCGCATGTACTCGCCGACGTGGTTGAAGAAGGCTCCGTTGTTGTAGTCGTCCCAGTCGCCCTCGGCGAGTTCGTCGGCCATGGCCTCGAAGACCGCAGCGTAGGAATCGGCGTCGCTGCCGGCCTCGTCGATTACCTGCCACAGGTGTTCGTTCAGTTCCAGCCCCGGCACCTCGTTGTTCAGGTCGTCGAAGGTGCTGCGGGGGGCCTTGTTGTGTTCACACAGCGGCGCGCCGTTGTAGATCCGCTTGCCCAGCACGTCGCAGGCGCGCTTGAGGAACACGCCCGACCAGATGTCGTCGAATCGGCCCACGTCCCACTCGTTTTCGTCCATCGGCAGCTGGTAGAACGCGGGGATCACCTCCCGGCGGAACGCGAGGTTCATCGAGCAGACCGTGAGGTAGTTGTCCCGTGCGGCGACGAAGTCCTCGCCGAAGTCATCGCTCGAGGTGCGGGTCTGGGCCTGGCCCTCGAGGTCGCCGTCCATCAGGATGCGGACGGCGTCGAGGTCGGGGACGTTGGTCCACAGTCCCTGCGAGGCGACGACCTCGCCGCCGTCGATCTCGGTCGTTCCAGTCTCGACGGTCTCACCCATCGCCGAGTATGGGTACCCCCGCGGGTAGAGACCGTGTTCCTCGGCGTTCTGATAGAGGACGTTGACCCACTGCTCGTCCGAGGCAACGGACTCGATCTCGCCCTCGAACGCGAGGTTCTCCATGTGGGTGCCGAAGAAGTCCTCGTCCTCGTGGGGCAGCGTGTCGTCGTCGATGAAGAAGCCGTAGTCGAACTCGTCGTGGGCCCACATGTACAGCAGGCCGAAGCTCGTCTCGGCGTGGCTGGCCGCCGGCACGACGTGGCCGTACTCGGCGACATCGTGGGCCTCGTACCACTCCTCGCGACGGCTGCCGTCGAAGACCTCGCCCGAAACGCCCTCCTCCTCGAGCATGGCTTCCATTTCGTCGGTCTCACAGAAGTCCTCGGTCACGAGGACGACGTGGAGTCGCTCGAGGTCGAAGCCGTGGTCGCGGGCGTTCGCGAAGTACGAACGCATGCACTCGTACTCCCGTATCGTCGGGACGATGACACAGATGTCCTGATTCATTGCTCGACTATCTTTTAGGCGAGCCTAAAATACTGTCGGTCTCCCGCGTCGGTTCCGCGGCCGTCGCGTCCGAGACGGAGAGCCCCAGCGCGGCGACCGCGCCGGCCCCGCCGACCAGTGTCACACCGTTTTTCAGCGCGTGGTCGACGATCGCCGCCGCCAGCGCGGTCCCCGCCCCGACGGGCGTCAGGGCGACTACGAGCGCCGTAAACGCGGCCTCGTAGAGCCCGACGCCACCCTGGGACAGCGGGAGGACCTTCGCTAAGTTCCCGACGCTGACCGCCAGCGTCCCGACCGCCAGCAGCGGTCCGAGCGCGAGCCCGCTGCCCAGCGCCGCGAGTACCAGGACCGCCGTCAGCACGTCGAACGCCCAGATCAGCAGACTTCCCGCGCCGATCCGCGCGACCGCCCTCGGCTGGCGGGCGACGACCTGAACGTCCCCCGCGAACCCGAGCGCGGCCTCGAGCGCCCGCTCGAGACGCGGTCGGCCCACCGCTCGAGTCCGCAGTCGTGCGCCCAGTCCGTGGTCCGTCCGCGAGGCGGTGACGACGACGAATCCGACGCCGACGGTCGCCGTACTCACGGCCGCCGCGGCCGCCAGCGCGGTCCGTGCGCCCCCGGCCTCGGCGGCGATCTCGAGCGGGCCGGCCGCGCCGGTGGCCGCGAGCCACGCCGTCGCCAGCCCCGCGAGCGCGGCGATCGTCGCGAGGTCGAACACGCGTTCGACGGCCAGCGACGCGAAGCCGGCGGTGTAAGGCACGTCCCGACGGGTCTCCATCACGTACGCGCGGACTGCGTCGCCGGCCCGCGCCGGGATCGCCAGGTTCGCCGTCTGGCTGACGAAGACGGCGGCCGTACAGAACGCCGTCCCGGTCCGCCGTTCCATCGCGGCCAGTACGTCGCCGTACCGTCGCCCCCGAAGGGGCCACGAGACGGCGTAGACGGCGACCGCGGCGGCGAGGAGGCGCGGGTCGGCCGCTGAAATCTCCGCGAGGACCGTCCCGACATCGACGTCCCGGAGGGCGACGAACAGGCCGGCGAGGACGAACAGCGTCCCGCCGATCGTCAGGCGACGGCGGGTCAGCGCCGCGGCGAGCCCGCCGCTCGCGGCGTCGCCGTCGGACGCGTCCGCCCCCGTTCGCTCGCCCCCGTCGTTCATACGCGACGCTTCGGGCCCAGATATTTAAGCCCACCTAAAACCGGGCTGGACCGGCGGAACGGTCACGCTCGAGCGGCTTTCTGCCGTGGAAACCTATCCACGGTCGTCGCTCAGCGCAGTTCCTCGATGATCTCGCGGGTCGCTTGCCGCACCGCCTCGTCGCTCGAGCGGTCGGGCTCCCAGCCCAGCGCCGAGAGCTTCTCGATGGAGAGGCGCATCTTCGGGACGTCACCGGTCCAGCCGCGGTCGCCGCCGGTGTATTCGAACGCGGGCTCGAGGGCCAGTTCGTCGGCGACGATGGCGGCGATCCGGTCGACCGAGGTCGTCGTCCGCGTGCCGAGATTGTAGGTGTTCATCGCGTCGTCCGAATTCTCGACCACGTGCAGCATGGCATCGAGGCAGTCCTCGACGTATAGATAGGACTTCTCCTGACGGCCGTCGCCCAGGATCGTCAGCGTCTCGGGATCGTCCCGCAACTTCTCGATGAAATCGGGAATCACCGCCCCGCGCAGCCGCGGGCCGACGACGTTCGCAAAGCGGAAGTTCCAGACGGTGAGGTCGTGGCTGTGGGCCCGCGCCGAAAGCAACCCCTCGTCGGCCAGCTTGCTCGCCCCGTAGGCGCTGATCGGCTCGAGCGGCGCGTAGTCCTCGGGCGTCGGCCGCGGGACCTCTCCGTAGACCGTCGAGGAGGAGGTGTAGGCGATCTCCGTGACTCCCGCGTCGGCCATCGCCTCGAGGAGGTTTCGGGTCATTTGCGTGTTGTCGTCGAACTGGCCGTGGGGACGGTCCGTGTCGACGTGTTTCGACGCCGCGAGGTGGAAGACGAGGTCGATTCCCTCGAGCCGACCCTCGAGCGCGTCGGGCTCGGTGAGGTCGGCCTCGAGGAACTCGGCGGCGTCGGGGACGCGGTCGCGGTCGCCGTTGGACAAGTCGTCGACGACCGTGACGGACGCGCCGTCGGCGAGCAGGCGTTCAGTGAGATGGGAGCCGATGAAGCCGGCCCCGCCCGTGACGAGTACGTTCCGGTCCGAAAGTGACATTGACGGCGATTCAGCGACCGAGCGGTAAGGAGTTGCGGTTCGATTGCGGTGGGGATCCGCACGAACGGGAGGGCGTTCGAACTGCGAAACCAACGCCTTAGACGCCGGTCGAGTACCGCAGCAGGCCGGCGAAACCACCGAAGGCGTTCAGCAGTTGTTCGCCCTTCTCGAAGTCCGTCGAGATGAACTTGGTCTCGGTGCCCCGTTGTTCGGCGATCTCGATGAGGTGATCGATGGCGTCCTCGCGGTCGTCCTCGTCCCCTTCGACCTCGGTGCCACAGTCGGTACAGGTGTGAGTCGGCGTCGACTTGCGCCGGTCGATGACCTCGCGTTCGGTCGCGCCACACTCGGGACAGTCGTAGGTGATCACGTCCTTCCGGAGGTCCTCGCTGATGAGCAGGCGGTCGACCGCGCCCATCATCAGGTTCCGGCGGGTCTGCTCGAAGCCGTAAGTGGCCTGATCGCCCGCGTTGAGTTCCTCGAAGAACTCCTCCATCACCTTCTTGTCCTTCATCACCTCGGCGTCGGCCAAGGCGTCCTCGGCGTTGTCGACCAGGTCCTTCAGGCCGGACTCGTCGGTGTAGGCGACGTCGAATTTGCCAAGCACCTCGTCCTGTAGCTCGTGGTGGAGGTAGTCCCCGTCCAAGAACTCGTCTTTGGTCGGCGAGGGACCGCCCACGAGGATGCCGTCGATCTCGTGGCGCTTGGGGACGAACAGGTCGTTTGCCATCCCCGCGACCTCCTGATAGAAGTTGTCGATGGCCTCGAGGCGCAGGCGGGCGAATCGCTGGGCGGACTGGCCACCCTTTCGCTGCTTGCCGGGAACAAGCGAGGATGCTGACTTGACCGGCTCGATGCGTTTACCCTTCAGCCAGCCGACGTTGGCCTCGCGGCGGTCGAGGACGATCAGGCCGTACAGGCCCTTGTCGGCGAGCATCTCCTCGAGGGGCTCGGTCAGGAAGTCCGAGTCACAGTGATAGCGGAAGGATTCGATGGGCTGGGGCGGACTCTCGAGGACTTTGGTGACCATGTCGGTCCGGCCGCCGCCCGAATCGACGGCACCGGAAAAGAGAACGATGCCGTTGTCCGGCGGGTAGGTGTCGTAGTATCGCAGCCGGTCTTTGATGCTCGTCAGCGCGTCCTGGACCGCCGTTCGGGTCTGCTTCGACTTGATGTTGGCCGCTTCGCTGTGTTCCTGCGTGACGTGCTGGACGACGTCACTGATCTGTCTGTCGTCGGGGATGTAGATCGTCACGAGCTGCGTTCCGGAGCCGTCGTAGTCCTTGAGGTCCTCGATGACCTTCCGGAACTCGTACTTCTTCCGGTCGGATTGCTCCTGCTCGCCCTCCTGGCTCATTACACGTATAAAACCGGGCTGTCGGTAAGAATCCTTTGACACACCGATCGACCGGGCGACCGCCCGGTCCGACGACGTTCGATCGAACCGCGTTCGACCACCGGTCGGCCGACCCTCCCACCGGGCGGGCGGTGAGGTGACGATTTAAGGGGGTGCCGTTCCACTGTCCGGACAGTACCCACGTATGTCTCACGAGACTGTCTATGCCATCGCGAGCGGAAAAGGCGGTGTCGGGAAGACGACGACGACGGTCAACCTCGGCACGGCCCTCGCGGACGCCGGGGCACGCGTCGCCATCGTCGACGCCGACCTCGGGATGGCGAACCTCGCCGGGTTCGTCAGCCTTTCTCCCGACTCGACGACCCTTCACGACGTGTTAGCCGGCGACGCATCGATCGAGGACGCGACCTACCGACTGGCCGACGACATCGTCGCGGTGCCGAGCGGCACGAGCCTCGACGAGTACGCCGAGACCTCCCCCGAAGGGCTGCGCGAGGCCGTCGAGGACCTCCGATCGCGCTTCGACTACGTCCTGCTCGACGTCGGGGCCGGCATCAGTCACGAAACCGTCCTGCCGCTCGGACTGGCCGACGCCGTCGTCCTCGTCTCGACGCCCGAACCCGCCGCCGTCCACGACACGAAAAAGACCGTCGAGCTGACCGACCGCTCCGGCGGCGAGGTCGCGGGCCTCGTCCTGACCCGAACCCGACCCGACGGCGACGTCTCCCACGAGGAACTCGCCGACCGCCTCGAGGTCCCTCTCTTGGGAACGATCCCCGAGGACCCGGCGGCCCGGGACAGCGTCTACGCCGGGACGCCGCTGGTCGTCTACGAACCCGACGGGCCGGCGGCCGTCGCCTACCGGCGGCTCGCGGCCGACCTGACCGGCGTCGAGGTCCCCGTCCCGACCGACGATGAACCCGGGACGGCCGACGCGGCCGCCACCGACGACGCGACGGCCGCGGCGTCCGAGCCCGACGCGGACGCCGACGCCGCGACCGACGAGGCCGACGGGCGGGAAGCCGCACACGACGACGTCTCGAGCGCGATCACCGAAGCCGAGTCCGATCCCTGATCGGCGGTCCGCACGCACGGGTAACCGGTGCCTTCCGCCGGCGACCGGCCGTCGGTATCGGGCCGCGGTTCGGAACGGGCCGATTACCGCCGTTCGTTCTCCTCACGGGGTCCGGGCAGTCAGACGCCACGCTCGGTCGATCTCGAGCCGATATGGCCGACGTTTCGATGACGTTTCGATCTGTTTGTCGGTCCCTTCCCGCGCGGTTTCGACCGTCGGTTCGATCCGGACCAGTCGCCGCTCGTGACTGACCGAGTAACGAACTTATTACTAATCACGACTGTTCCCGATGGGTCGTCCATGGAGCGACGAAAGATCCTCCTCGGCAGTGGCGCTGCGCTCGCAACGGTCCTCGCCGGTTGTTCCAGCGACGAAACCGGCGACGACGAGTCGAACGATGACGACGACGAGTCGCCGTCCGACGGCGGGAACGGCGACAACGGCGAGCCCGACGACGAGAACGAGTCCGACGTCCCCGGGATGGACACGGACGCGATGAAACTCGACAGCGAGAAGGTGTCGATCAAGGACGTCAACAAGGACGGCGACGAGGTCGACGTCGTCGCGACGACGACCACCACCGACCCCGAGGTGCTGCGTTCGGAACTCCGGTCCATCGGAGAGACGCTCGCGGCGTCGATCACCGACCCCGAGGCGTTCGCGGCCGAAGTCAACAGCGTCACCTGGGTCCTCGAGCAGGACGGCGCGATGGTGATGTCGTTCTACGTCGACGTCCAGTGGGCGATCGAGTACATCAACGACGAGATCGACGAGGACGAACTCGCCGATCTCGTGTTCGAGACCACCGACGAGTAAGCGCGCTCGTCCGTGCGGACGGCATCGTTCTTTCGGCCACGCCTCGACCAGCCGCGGGACCGTCCCGCGGGTCCCGGCCGCTTACATCGACCGCGGCGCGGCCACACCCAGGATCGACAGGGCGTTCGCGACCGTGTGTTTCGAGGCGGCGACCAGCGCGAGTCGGGCCTCGCGAACGTCGGGATCGACGTCGTCGGCCAGCACCGGACACTCCCGATAGAAGCCGTTGAACCGATCGGCGAACTCGCGGGTGTAGGTCGCGATCTGGTGGGGCTCGAGGTCGTCGCCGGCCTCGTCGACGACCGCCGGGAACCGCGCGATCGTCTCCAGCAGGTCGCGCTCGGCGTCGGTCGCGAGCAGGTCGGCCTCGAGTGCCTCGAGTTCGACGTCCTGGTCCGCGAGGTCGGCCTCGGGGTCGAGGCCGGCCTCTTCGAGGATCCCACAACAACGGGCGTGGACGTACTGGACGTACGGCGCGGATTGTGCCTCGAAGTCGAGCGCGCGGTCCCACTCGAAGGTGATCGCCTTCGTCGGCTGTTTCGAGACGATGTCGTAGCGGACGGCGCCGATCCCGACCTGATGGGCGATGCGCTCGATGTCGTCGTCGTCGAGTTCGTCGTCGCGGATGCGGTCGTCCAGCCGGTCTTCGACCTCGTCGCGGGCCCGGTCGATCGCCTCGTCCAGCAGGTCGTCCAGATCGACGCCGGTCCCGCGACGGGTACTCATCTTCCCCTCGGGGAGGTTGACGTAGGAGTACAGCACCTGCCGGAGGCCGTCGGTATCGTTGCCAAGCAACTCGAGCGTCGTCCGGAGCTGTCGGGCCTGGAGCTTGTGGTCCTCGCCCAGCACCGTCACGGCCCGATCGTACTCGGCGAACTTCCACTCGTGGTGGGCCAGGTCCCGCGTGGCATAGAGGGAGGTGCCGTCCGAGCGCAGGAAAACCAGGTTCTTGTCGATGCCGTGGTCCTCGAGTTCGAGCTGCCAGGCCTCCTCCTCGTAGACCGCCTCGTCGAGCTCTTTGAGTCGCGAGACGAGGTCGTCGGTGTCGCCGTTGCGCATGAACCGGGTCTCCTTGACGAACTCGTCGAACTCGGCCGGCAGGCGTTCCAGACACTCGGTCATCCCGCCAAGCACCTGATCGACGACCTCGCTGACGCGCTCGTAGGCCTCGTCGTCGCCCGCCTCGAGGCCCTGCATGATCGACTCGATTTCGGCCTCGGCCGCTTCGACCTCTTCCTCGGGGGCGTTCTCCAGGAAGGCATTGCCCTTCCGGTAGTAGCGCACGAGGTCGTACTCTTTCCGGTCGCGCTCGGGCTCGCTCTCTAAGTCCGCCTCGTCGAAGGTCTCGTAGGCCCAGGTGAAGACGGCCATCTGCCGGCCGGCGTCGTTGACGTAGTAGTGGCGGTCGACGTCGTAGCCCGCGTACTCGAGCAGGTTGGCGACCGCGTCGCCGATGATCGGGTTCCGCGCGCGGCCGACGTGGACCGGCCCCGTCGGGTTCGCGCTCGTGTGTTCGACGACGACGCTCGCGTCGCGGTCGGGCAGGTGGCCGTAGCCCTCGTCGGTCGCCTCGGCCAGCGTCTCCGCGAAGTAGGCGTCGCTGGGCAGGAAGTTGAGATAGGGGCCCTGCGTCCGGACCGCGGCGACGTAGGTCAGCTCGTCGGCGTCGATCTCGTCGGCGACCTGGCCGGCGACCTGCGGCGGCGGCGCGCCCGCTTCGCTAGCGAGTCGGAAGGCGACGCTCGAGGCCAGCACGCTCGCGACGTCGTCCGGCGGTTCTTCGATCCCGAGATCGTCCGTCGGGAAGTCGAGCGCTGAGAGCGCCCCCTCGAGGGCGTCCTCGACTTCCGTGCGTAGGGCAAGGAACATACCCGCCCGTATTCAGGGCCGGAGTAAAGGGATGTCGGGTTTCGACTCGCGGGCGGAGCCGGGACGACTCGAGTACGATGACCCGGATAGCGTCCGCTAGATTCACCCGTGGAAAGGGGACAGCGTATCACTCCATGCGGCAGCCGATATACGGTGGCGCGCGCTGGCGGCCGCCTGAGTGCTACCGAAGGCGGTCGGTGACATCGTGCGAGGGATGAGTGAGCGACTGTGAGGAGCGAACGAATCGGCTGGGGAGGGCGTGGTTCTCATCGTTGCCACGATAGCAGGGCGCACCTCTCTGGTAACTCACAGCAGGAACGGAACAGTGTTTTCTGATAGATTCGGAAGCAAAGCGTCCTGCTATCGTGGCAACAGGGAATCGCCACGCCCTCCCCAGCCGATTCACTCACGCCTGTCGGCGTTCGCTCATCCCTCGCACGGCGTTATCGACTGCTCTCGGTATCCCTCGAGCAGTCGCCAGCGCGCGCCACCGCAACCGGATGCGGAGGCCGTGTACTCGATACGCCACTGCACTCGTCCGTCACTCGAGGCCGCGAGCGGCCTCCCGGAACCGCTCCTCGTGGACCGGTCGAAACGTCTCGTCGGAGGCGTCGAACGCGGCGGGGGTCCAGAACCGGGCGTCCGTCGCGTCGCTGCCCGCGACCGGCTCGCCCTCGGCGTCGGCGCGGTCGGCCACGTAGTGGACCGTCACGACGTGTTTGCCCGTTCGGGGCGGCATCGCCGACGCGGCCAGGATCTCGAGGTCGTCCGGATCGACGGCGACGCCGGTCTCCTCCTCGAGTTCGCGGGCGGCCGCTTCGGGCGGTTCCTCACCCACTTCCATGTGACCGCCGGGGATCGTCCACTCGCCAACCCCCGGCGGGACGCCGCGCTCGACACAGAGGACGGCCGGGTCCGGACCGGAGCGGTCGACGACGGCGACGCCGGCACAGGGCACGGGGTTGTGCCAGACGATGGCCTCGCAGGCCGGACAGCGCTTTCGCTCGCGGTCGTCGGCACTCGTCCGCTCGAGGCGGGCACCACAGTCGGGACAGAACGTCGGGGGTCGGCTGACCATTCGTCGACGTCTCAGTATGCAGGCCTCAAAGGGTCTTCAATCCACTGCCGGTCAGCGGGACGACGACGTCGTCCCCGTCGTCGATGACGCCGTTCTCGCGATACTGCTCGAGGGCCGCCGGCGCGACCGCACAGGTCGGTTCGACGTAGAAGCCGTTGCGGTGGAGTCGATCGAGCGCGGTCTCGATCGGGTCCCCGCCGAGGGCGATGGCATCGCCGTCGGTTTCCTCGATGGCCTCGAGGATCTCGGTGCCGCGTGCGGGTTCGGCGATTTGGATACCGTCGGCGATGGTCGTCCCCTCGCCGTCGGCGTCGGTAGTGTCGCCGCCGAGCGCGGCGACGATGGGAGCGTAGCCGGCCGCCTGCGCGCCCAGCAGCCGCGGCATCCCGTCGACGATGCCGGCCTCGTTCAGCAGCGAGAAACCACGATACGCGCCCAAAAAGAGCGTCCCGTGCCCGATCGGGAGGACGACGGCGTCGGGGACGGTCCAGCCCTGCTGGGCGGCCACCTCGAACGCGAAGGTCATCGTACCCGCATAGAAGGCGGGGTTCCAGGCGTGGCTGGCGTACCAGCCGTCACCGGTCTGGTAGGGGGTATCGCGCTCCCCGTCGCCCTCGACGGCCCGCTGACAGGCGGCAGTGACGTCCTCCCGGGTCCCCTCGATCCGAACCGGGCGGGCGTCGGCCCGCTGGATCGTCATCAGCTTGGACTGCTTGACGTCGGCGGGGACGTAGATGTCCGCGTCCAGCCCCGCCCGCGCGGCGTAGGTCGCGATCGACGCGCCCGCATTGCCCGACGAGTCCTCGATGACCTTCTCGACGCCGAGTTCGACCGCCCGCGAGAGCGTCGTCGTCGCGCCGCGGTCCTTGAACGACCCCGTCGGGAAGACGTACTCGAGTTTGAACTCCGCGTCCCAGTCGGGGGCCTCGACCAGCGGCGTAAAGCCCTCGTAGAAGGTGACGTGCTGTTCGATCGGGAGGAACTCGAAGAAGGTCCACAGCCCCTCGGTCGTGTCGAGGCTATGCAACGGGAGCGGATCGCCCTGTGGGTGCGGTCGCTCGTCGAACTCCAGCGCGTGGCCACAGCCACAGCGCCAGGGCTCGTCCGGTCCGGCCTCGTAGACGGTCCCGCAGTCGGGGCAGGTGAGATCGGCCGCCATATCAGTATTCGTCGATGTCGGTCCCGACCGAACAGACGTACTCGCCGGTCGCGACCTGTGGGAGCCGTCTGGCCCGCCAGAGGATTCCGTTGCTGTCGGCGGTCACCTCCGCTTTCGGCTCGCCGAAGGGGGTCGTCACCTCGAACAGCGTCTCGCCGGGGCGGACGCGGTCCCCGAGGTCTTTCGTTCGGGTCACGAGCCCGCCGGCCGGGGCGCCGTACTGCTCGAAGCCCTTCGCTCGCGTCTGAGTCTCGAGCGGGTTCCCTTCCTCGAGGAAGTTGTAGTACTTGAGGACGTTGAACACGCCCGTGACGCCCTTTCGAATGCTCTCCTCGTCCCAGCCGACCGCGCCGCCGAGTTCGGGGTCGACGGTCGGGATCCCCTCGTCGGGGGCCGCGCGGGCCAACTGGCCGTCCGGCCCCTTCTGGTCGAGGACGTAGCCACAGCCGAAGGCCTTCGCCAGCTCGAGACACTGGTCGTGAAGCCGGTGGCGCTTCCCACAGCGGACCCGGACCTCGTCGAGCATCCGGCTGGTCGACCCCTGGTGGAGATCGAGGATCAGGTCGGCCCGCGAGGCGGCCTCGAAGGTCGCGGCTGCGATCCGTTCGGTCGAGGTACCCCCCTCGTTGCCCGGATAGGCCCTGTTCATCTTCGTGTCGTCGATCGGGTTCCGGTGTTCGGCGACCTGAAACGCGTGGTAGTTGACGATCCCGACGATCAGGATCGTCCCCGAGAGTTCGGTGGGGTCCAGTCGCGGCACGACCCGCTGGACGACGCCGACGCCGTTGAGTTCGTCGCCGTCGCTTGCCGCCTGCATGTAGAGGGTCTTCCCCGACTTCGCGCCGTTGACCACGGCCACGGGCAGTCCGAACGGACTGCCATCCCGCGTCTCGCCGACCTCGAGACGGCCCGTATCGATCTCGCCGGGCCCCGCGCTCGCCGTACCGAGCGTCGTCGTCATATGTCCCTCACGATGAACCCGTTCGCCTTTATACTATCCTTTGATCTCGAGCGATGGGAGCAGCGACGGGACGAACGACCGAGCCGGTTGCCGGTTTCACGGAACCGAGGCGGGACGATCGCCCCGCCGCTCAGCGAGCCCCGGCCGACCGTGATTTGCACTCGAGGTCGGCAGTGGCCCGCACTCGAGGCCGGCCGGGGCTCGAGTTCTCGAGCAACGGTCGTGTATCGGTCCCGGTCAGCTACTGAGAACGGCCCGAAGCGCGAACCGGAGGTTTTCCCGCCGTTCGGCGACCCGACGATAGAAGTACGACAGCCAGCGGTCGCCGTAGGGAACGTACTGATAGACGTCGTACTCCGCGGCCAACTCGTACTGGGCGTCCTCGCGGACACCCATGAGCATCTGGATCTCGAAGTCCGTGCCGTAGCGCTCGTGTAACGCCGTCGCGTGTTCGATCATCGCCGGATCGTGGCTGCCCACCGCGATCCCACCGTCGCGGCGCTCGAACGCCGCCTCGAGCAGGGTCCGATACTCCTGATCCACGCGCGTGGAATCGGTGTAGGCCACGTCGCTCGGCGGATCGTAGGCCCCCTTGACCAGCCGGACCTTGCCCGGGACGTCGGCGAGTCGCCTGAGGTCGGCCCGGGTCCGGCGGAGGTTCGCCTGCAGGCAGACGCCGACCCCGCCCCCGTCCCGTTCGCGGGCGACCGCCTCGAAGGCGTCCAGGGTCGCGTCGGTCGTCGTGTGGTCCTCCATGTCGATCCAGACGAAGACGTCCCGCTCGGCCGCGGCGGCGACGATCTCCGCCAGCTCCCGCCGGAACACCGACTCGTCGATCTCGAGGCCCAACTGGGAGGGCTTGATCGAGATGCAGGCCTCGAGCCTCGAGCCGGCGATGTCGGCGACGAGCCGCCGGTATTCGGCGGCGTCGGCGGCGGCCGCTTCGCGCTCGTCGTAGTGTTCGCCGAGCAGGTTGACGATGCCGTTCACGCCGCGGTCGTTCAGTCGCCGGACGTGGTCGAGCGCCTCCGCCGGGGACTCTCCCGCGACGAACCGGTTCGCGATCGGCGGGATCATAGCCGTTACTGGGGTCGCGATCGGCAAGAGGGTTCCTCCGATTCTCGGCAGCAGTCACCGTGCAGGAGGGCAATTCGAGACCGTCACGATGGGCCGGCCCGGTCTCGAGCGGCCGAACGGCCGAACCCCCTCTTCTCACTGACGACCGAATATCCGGTCGCGGAGCGACCGCGAGGACGGCCGTTCGGTCAGCAGGACCGGTGCGTCGAGGTCTTCGATGACGTTGAACACGAGCGACCCCCGGACGATACGCGACAGGAGGCCCTGCTCCGTCGCACCGATGACGACGAGGCCGTAGTCGGCGCTGGCCCGTTCGATCGCGGTTTCGACGTCGCCGGTCTCGATCCGTAACTCGGCGTCCGACAGCTGGTGGCCGTCGGCCCACTCGCGCAGGAACTCCCGGCCCGCTTCCTCCTCGCCGTCGTCGGCGACGTGGAGTAGCGTGACCTCGGAACCGATCGTTTCCCGGAGCGCGAGGGCGACCTCCGCGGAGAGATCGGAGGATCCGCCGCCGGCCGTGGGAACGAGAACGTCGGTCGGCTCGAACTCCTCGGTATCCAGGACGAGGAAGTCACAGGGCAGCGCCTGGGTCAGTTCCTCGAGGGTACTCTCGGCCCGACCGCCCGTGAATCGCGTGCCGCCGTACCCCATCACGACCGTATCGACGTCGTTCGCCTCCGCCGCGTCGTACACCTCCTCGAACCCGCGGTGTGAGAGGATCGTCCTCGTCTCGATCGGGACGTCGAACGCCGCCGCGTCCTGCTTGGCGGCCTCGAGCAGGCGCTCCGATTCGTCGTTCAGGCCGCCGCCGTTTCTCGCGGCGGCATCGAGCGAGGTCTGGTCGGGGACCGTCACGATGTGCGTCGCGAGGACGCGACCGCCTCGGTGTTCGGCGAGCGCACCGGCGAGCGTGATGAGCGCGCTTTCGGTGCGGGGATTGGACAGCGCGACCATGATCGTCGGGCCGTCCGTCCCGCTGGGCGCGACCGCGTCGGCGGCGTCGACGACCGGCCCCGGCATCTCGTCCTCGCGGCTCCGAATGTAGTGCGAGAGGACGCCCTGTTGTGTCGTCTTGGTACGAGCGTAGAGGAAGTACCAGATAACGGCGGCGACGACGAACGCCCCGGACAGGGCGATCTCCAGTCCGTCCATGAACGCGACGAGTCCGAGCGACAACACCGCGCCGAGGATCGGCGTGATCGGGTAGAACGGAACCGTGAAATCCGGATCGTACTCCGGTACGTCCGCCTCCCGGAACACGATGAGAGCGACGTTCATCAGCGCGTAGACGATGAGGTGGAGGACGCTCGCCGCTTTCGAGAGGACCTCGATGTCTCGTCCGAGGAACGTGATGAACGCGATGATGAGCGCGCCGGTGACGAGGATCGACCGATAGGGCGTCGCGAAGTTCGGGTGGATCTCGTTGAGCCAGTTAGTGACGATCTTGTCGCGGCCCATCGCGAAGTTGATCCGCGCCGAGGCGAGGATCGAGGCGTTCGCCGACGACGCCGTCGCTAGGAGCGCGCCGAGGGTCATCACCGCGGCCGCGGCGGCAGCGAGCCCGCTGACGGGGCCGAGAGAGGACGGGAACGCGACCTCGGCGGCCTGTGCGACCGGTGCGTCCTGGCTGAGGTCGGCCCACGGGATGACACCGAGCATGGTCGTCACGAGGATCGCGTAAATGACGGTGACGATCCCGACGCTCCCGATGATGGCGATGGGGAGGTTTCGGCCCGGGTTCTTCAATTCCTCGGCGACGGTCGCGATCTTCGCGTAGCCGAGGAACGACACGAACACGAGCGCCGTCGCCGGTAGAATCGCTCCCGACCCGTAGGGTGCGAGGCCGCCGTCACCGGCCAGCGTCGCGTAATCGAACGAGGCGAAGCCCGCAATGGCAAAGGCGGTGAGGATCGCCAGCAGCGTGAACACGATGACCGTCTGGATGCCGCCGGTCTCCTTCGCACCGATGTAATTGACGCCGACGAAAACCGCGCCGGCGAACAGCGCCCCCACCTGAATGGGGTTGAGAAACGCCACCTCCGGTAGCGGGAGGAACACGGCGAGATACTGACCGAACCCGATACAGTAGAACGCGGAGGCGAAGGCCAGTCCCATCCAGTCACCCATGCCGGCGATCGAGCCGAACATCGGGCCCAGCGACTTGTTGATGTAGTAATAGCCGCCGCCGGCCTTCGGCATCGCGGTGCCCAGTTCGGAGACGGACAACGCGTTCACCATCGCGATCAGTCCGCCGACGACGAACGACACGACGACGATCGGCCCCGCCGCGTTCGCGGCGACGCCGGGGAGGACGAAAATTCCGGCCCCGATCATCGTCCCGATACCGATCGTCATCGCCGAGATCAACCCGAGGTCCTTGGCGAGTTCATCGTCACCGCTCATACGGGCACACCCCAACCGTCCCCGGATACCCCGAGGCCGCGATTCGGGACCGCAGCGGAACGCAGACCGCCCCTGTTCGGTAGTTCCCGTCCGCGCTTCCGTCGGCGGATCGCGTTCGATACCGACCGTCTCGGCGGACCGCACGCGTGACTTCGGGCGTTCATTGGCCGGAGTTGTGTCGGAGATGGTGATAAACTCCCTGATTACGAACCCCGTCGACAACGTTCCACGCGTATCGCCGTTTCCAGAGCGTGAAGGGCGTGATTACGATGGTTTCAGCCCCTAAAGCCGCGGACAGCCGCGACGAGTCAGACACCCGTCTCGAGTCGCCGAACTCCGGCCTGTGTTCAGTATCTGTATACAGTCTGCATGAATATCGTGGACAAGTTATTTGTAATCGGTTCCCTTGCCACTACGTATGACGGCAGGACCGCCGATAGACGAACTCCACTTCGCGGACGCACCGACCGTCGACGACGTTCCCGGCCCGAACACGCGGGCCTTGCTCGAGAAACAGCGCGAGATCGACAGCAGCGCCGTCGCGTATCCCGACGACATCCCGATCGCCTTCGAGGAGGGGAAGGGGGCGACGGTTCGGGACGCCGACGGCAACACCTACATCGACCTCTTCGCGGGGATCGGCGTCCTCAACGTGGGCCACTCGAACCCGTACGTCCTCGAGGCGGTCCACGAACAGGCAGACAAGTTCGTTCACACGGTCGACTTCCCGACCGAGGCCCGGCTCGAGTTGATCGAGAAACTCGACGAGATCGCTCCCGACGGACTGGCGGGGAACCAGAAGGTCGTCTTCGGCGGCCCGACGGGTAGCGACGCCGTCGAGGCGTCGATCAAGCTCTCGAAGTACAACACTGGCGGCGACGGCCTCATCGCGTTCCGCGGTGCCTACCACGGCGCGACGACCGGCGCGATGAGCGTCACCTCGAACAAGAAGTTCAAGGGGGACTACACGCCCCTGCTCGCCGACGTCGTCCACGCGCCCTATCCCCATCCGTTCCGCCAGGACAAGGCACCTCAGGAAGCGGTCGACCACGCACTCGAGGAGGTCCAGGCGATCGTCGAGGACCCCTACGGCGGCCTCGCGAACCCCGCGGGGATCATCGTCGAGCCGATCCAGGGCGAGGGCGGGATCGTCACGCCCCCGGAGGGGTTCCTGCAGGGGCTGCGCGACATCGCCGACGACAACGACGTGACGCTGGTCTTCGACGAGATCCAGAGCGGGCTCGGTCGGACGGGCCAGTGGTGGGCCAGCGACTGGGAGGGGGTCACCCCCGACGCGATGACCAGCGCGAAGGCGCTGGGCGGCGTCGGCTTCCCGCTCTCGGCGACGATGTACCACGAGGATCTCGACACCTGGGGCTCGGGCGACCACGCCGGCACCTACCGGGGCCACGTCGTCGGGATGCGCGCCGGCACCCGCGCCATCGAGTACATCCAGGACCACGACCTGCTCGCACACGCCCGCGACCTCGGCGAGTACATTCGGGGGCGGCTCCGCGAGGCGGGCGAGGGCAATGCCCACCTCGCTGACGTTCGTGGCAAGGGGCTGTTCATCGGTGCCGAGTTCGTCGACGCCGACGGCAAGCCCGACGGCGATCTCGTCGACGCCATCCAGCAGTACTGCTTCGAGCAGGGCGTCCTCGTCTGGACGGCCGGCCGCCACGGCAACGTCCTTCGGTTCCTGCCGCCGCTTGTGCTGACCCACGACCTGGCAGAAACCGCACTGGACGTCGTCGTCGAGGCGATCGAAGCGGTCACCGCCGAGGCGACACGAACCGCCTGATTCGAGCCCCGACGATCCACATGTCCGACATCGATCCCATCGAAACCGACGACGCGCCGAGCAACGACAACCCCTACTCGCAGGGGGTCCGCGCCGGCGACACGCTGTACGTCTCCGGCTACGGCCCCGTCGATCCCGGGACGGGCGCGGTCGTCGACGGCGACATCGAGGCGCAAACGAATCGGGTCCTCGATAACATCGCGGCCGTCGTCGACGAAGCCGGCGGCGACGGTCTCGCCGACGTGGTCAAAGTCACGGTCTACCTGACCGATCTCGAGGACTACGAGCGGGTCAACGCGGCCTACGGCGCCCGGTTCGGCGAGGAGCCGCCCGCGCGGGTCTGCGTCGAGGTCTCGCGGCTGCCCGATGACGTTCGCGTCGAACTGGACGCGACCGCGTACGTGGGTTAACTCGGTTGGTCACCGTCCGCGTCGGCACCAACGAACGCCGGCGCGAAGGGGTATTCCCAGGCCTCGCCGAAGATGGCCTTCGCCATCGCGACGATCCAGACGAAGACGCTGAGAGCGCCGAGGGCGATCGCGAGGACCGTCAGGACGAAGACCGGCAGAAAGACGACCGTCTCGAGGAGGTCCGGTACCGGGGCGTACTCGAACAGCGCGTCCAGCCCGAACACGAGGACGACGGTCCCGATGAACGAGCCACTGACCAGCAGATGCCAGTTGAGCGCGTTCCGGGCGTTGGCGCGGGTAAAGTCGTGGGTCGATACCAGATAGATCACGGCGGTGGCGACGATGCCGACGAGTGGCAGTATCGCGATGAAGTGGACGAAAATGCCCAGTAGCGTCCGCTCCGTGAGGATCGACGGGCCGGGTTCGGTCGTTGCGGTTGGTTGTGACATGTGTTCTGTCGTGTGTGCTATTATTTGGGGTTCGATCGATCAGCCGTCGGCACCGAAGCGGCGATTCCGCCGTCGCGGCGCTTACGAACGGCGCGTTCGGCGACGAGCAATACTAGACAGGCGACGAAGAGGTTCCCGGCGGCCACCCAGAGCCCGTGACTGGCACTGACCGGCGCGTCGATCGACAGGGCGGTCAACACGACGCCGGCGCTGAAAAGCACCAGACTCAACTGGAAGCCCGCGAGGACCAGCGTTCTGATCCCCGCGGGGTTCCGAAGTCGGAGGAAATCCCCGGCAGACAGCGTCTCGAGCGGTGTCTCGTACTCGAGGGCGCGCTTTCCCTCGGGCGAGAGCGGCCACTGCGACTCGGGGTGGTTGATGTAGTACAGCGTGATCGTCTCGGGGTAGGTCTCCGCGGCGACGACATCGATCTCGCGGAGTTCGTCGAGCCGGTTCCGAACCGTCTCCGTGCTGACGGTCGGTCGCACGCGGGACTGGAGCTGTCGGATCGAGAAGAACGGTCGATCCGACTCGAGCATCACCTCGACGACGTGTCGTTGCGTGAGTTTCTTTTCGAACGTTGGATCGATGCGGTCCTCGATCCACGTCGGGAGGGTCGTCATGGGTAGTCCCGGCATCGGTCGGGTTCGAAGTAAACCCCGGGGCGGATTTGCTGGCTCCCAAACGCGACTCCGCCCCCACCAAGGACCGGACGGTGAATGGAAAGGAGTAGTTGAACGGACGTGCAGTCGTGTGATTTCGACCGGTTCCGGACACGCCTCGGCTCAGGACCGACCGCGGCGCTCGCGAACCCGCGTGGCGGCCAGTTCGGCGAACCGGAGGGCGACACAGACCGCGAGCAGGTTCCACGCAGCGGTCCACAGGCCGTGGCCGCCGTGGAACGGTGCCGCGAGTCCGACGACGGACAGCGCGAGCCCCAGCACGAAACACACCAGACTGAGCTGGTAGCCCGCGAGGACGATCGTCCTGATCCCCTCGGGGTTCCGCAGTAACAGGACGTCCCGCGCCGAGAGCCGATCGAGCGGGTTCACTGACGGCAGGGGCCCCGTTGCGGCCGAGCGCCCGGTTCCATCGGGAAAATCGACGTAGTACAGCGTCGTCGACGACGGGTACGTCTCGGCGGCGACGACCCCGCGGTCGCGGAGTTCCGCGAGCCGTTCCCGGACGGTCGCCTCGCTCGCGTCCGGTCCGATCCGGTCTCGAAGCTCCGGTACCGAGAAAGAACGGTTGCTCACCGTCCAGCATCGCCGCGACGACCCGTCGCTGGGCGAGCGTGCGGTTCGGGTCCGATTCGATCCGCTCGTCGATCCACGGTGGGAGGGCGGGCATGCGAACCGTCGCTATCGATCGCCCGCCTGATAAGCACCCGACCGTTTTTGACCGCCGCCAAGCACCCCTCGAGCGACGTTGTGACGGTCCCAATCTTCCGTCCGGATCGTTCGGCGGTTGGTGGCCGCCAAAATCGCGCCCGGTTTTACGTCCGTCCCCTGCCGAGGGTCGCATGCGGGGGTTTTGACCCGCCCGTCGGCCCTCCACGCGACCCCTCGATCGACCGTCGTCGACCGGCCCGCGTGCCGGGTCGCGTCGCCCCGTCGTTTCCCAGTCGGTCGACGGGGCGGCGTCTCGGCGATTCTACATCGATCGTGGAGAAATAGTATACGATTATTGACTACGGTTAAGTATCCGCCGCGCATACAACCGGCAAGAATGTCCTACGAGGTGCGAAACAGAGTGCGGGATCTCCGGCGGGCGTTTCACCGCCACCCCGAGCCCGGCTGGCGCGAGTTCCGGACGACGGCCCGGGTCGTCGAGGAACTCGAGCGGATCGGGGTCGACGAGATCGCCGTCGGCCGCGAGGCGCTGGCGACCGACGAGCGGATGGCGGTGCCGCCCGAGTCGGAACTCGAACCGTGGCGCGAGCGCGCCCGCGAGGCCGGTGTTCGATCGGACCTCCTCGAGCGGACCGCCGACGGACACACGGGGGTCGTCGCGACGCTCGAGCAAGGCGAGGGGCCCTGTCTGGGGCTGCGGGTCGACCTCGACGCGATCTCGATGCGGGAATCGACGGCCGACGACCACCGGCCGGCCGCCGAGGGGTTCCGGTCGGAACACGACGGCTACATGCACGCCTGCGGCCACGACGCCCACCTCGCGATGGCGCTTGGGGCGCTCGAGACGGTCAAAGCAAGCGAGTTCGAAGGCACGTTCAAGGTGTTCTTCCAGCCGGCCGAGGAGATCTCCGGTGGGGGGAAGGCGATGGCCGAGAGCGGGCACCTCGACGACGTCGACTACCTGCTGGCGTTGCACGTCGGGCTGGATCATCCCACCGGCGAGATCGTCGCCGGCATCGAGAAGCCGCTGGCGATGGCCCACCTCACCGCGACCTTCGAGGGGGCAAGCGCCCACGCGGGGAAGGCCCCGAACGAGGGGGCAAACGCCATGCAGGCGGCCGCGACCGCCATCCAGAACGCCTACGGCATCCCCCGCCACAGCGACGGGCTGACCCGGGTCAATGTCGGCCGGATCGAGGGCGGCACCGCCAGCAACGTCATCGCCGAGGAGGTCACCATCGAGGCGGAGGTCCGCGGCGAGACGACCGCCCTGATGGAGTACACGCGCACCGAACTCGAGCGGGTCTGCTACGCCGCCGCGGAGATGCACGATTGCGACGTGACGCCGCGGATGATCAGCGAGTCCCCGCGCGTCGACAGCCACCCCGCCCTGCGGGACCTCGTGGGCAACGTCGCGTGGGACGTCGACGGCGTCGAGCGGGTGATCCCGACCGAGGAGTTCGGCGTGAGCGAGGACGTGACCTATCTCATGCAGCGAGTGCAGGACAACGGCGGCTTCGCCTCCTACGTCCTGATCGGGACCGACCACCCGACGAGCCACCACACGCCGACGTTCGACATCGACGAGACGAGCCTCGAGGTCGGGGTCGCGTTGCTCGCCGAGACGGCGGTCGAACTCTCCCGGCGGCGACCGTAGCAGTCGGGGAAGGCGGGGTCCATTCGTTCCGTCGACGGCGGGATCGGATGCTGCCCGGAAAAATTATGCGGCCGCAGCTCTGACACGTCAGACGAGCAATGGGTCGGTCCATCGAGTTCTCGAGCGACTTCCCGTGGCTGCTCTTCTACGTGTCCCAACTGGTCGTGCTTTCGCTCGTGCTGTTCTTCGTCGTGTTCCCGCTCGAGAGACCCGTCGACATCCTGATAGCGTCCCTGACCGTGTTGTTTCTGATCGCGGTAGCGGTGGGCCTGTGGCGGCGGACGACCGACGGAGACGAGCGGGCCCACATCGGGACGGCCGACGACATCACGCACGACCCGTACGCGGACCCCGGACAGGCGGCCCGCGACGGGTGGGAGCGGGCGATCCGGCGGCTCCCAGACGGGGACGGCGACGACGAGCGAGACTGAGTGTCGGGCTCGGCGGCCGACTCGAGAAACATAAGCAG
This sequence comes from Natrinema thermotolerans, assembly GCF_031165565.1. Lineage (NCBI taxonomy): Archaea > Methanobacteriati > Methanobacteriota > Halobacteria > Halobacteriales > Natrialbaceae > Natrinema > Natrinema thermotolerans. The sequence continues at coordinate 2,726,226 of NZ_CP101873.1, forward strand.
CATATCACGTTTCCGGAATGGGAAACGTTAATTCGCGCGACCTCCGTGTATCCTCCATGAGCCAGGACGACGTGCCGGAGTCGCTGCGGACGGCGGCGGACTCGGATCGCCCGCGCGGGATTCTCACGCCCTCCGACCGCGACTTCCTGCTCGGCCGGAAGACCGACTACACCGACCACTCCAAGAAACAGAAGCGAAACCGCATTCGGCGGCGGGTGCGCAACGCGGTTCTCGATTTCAGCATTCTCTTCGAGTACATGGAGGAACGCGACCGGGAGACGGTCTTCGACCCCGACGACGACGAACGCGACGCCTACACGCAGGGGATCACGGACATGCTCGCGTTCCTCCATCTCGGGACGATGGGGTATCACACGCCGTTCAAGGACATGCTCTCGGAGGGGGTCGGCAAGGCCGAACAGCGCTTGGCGGGCTCGAACTATCGGATGGTCAACGTCGAGTTCAACGTCGATCCGGTCGGCCAGATCGACGTCGACGAGGTCGTCGACAAACTGGAACACGAGGAGTTCGCTCAGCTCACCGACGAGGAACTCCGGGCGTTCGTCCGCCTGCTGACGATGTCCGACGACTTTTCGCCGACGGAAACGCGGGCGGAGATCAAAGACCGGGTCGACGAGTTCGCCGATCGAGTGACCGAAAGCACCGAGGCCCGCGAGCGAGCCGTCGAGGAGCTGACGGACTGAGACGGACCGCTGTCCGTCAGTTCCGGTGCAACCGCCGGACGGGCGCGGTTGCGCCGGGAAATCGTTCCGACAGACCGTATGAGACGCCGTCATCGAATTCCGTTTTCGGCACGCAGTCGTCCGGCGCTCGGCTCGAGTCGGCAGTGATCGCGGGGCCGACACGGCCGCCCTCTCACTGAACGGATCGACCCCGTCCGCAAGGCAGTACGCCCGGCGGACGCCGTCGTCTCGGCCGTCACCGTCCTCCGTTCGCGAACACGCTTTCTGATCGGGTCGTTAGTTCGCTATCTTCTCCCTCGGCCTTCTGTAGAGTTGAGATCGACACTTCAATAAGCAAAAATCAGACGAATGTCTAACTATACGGGCGATTCAATCGATTTCACTGGCGAATATTGGATAAACGCAATTCGTTTATTATCTCTGCGAGTGAGAAACACTTATTGTATACGGCGTCAATGGTCGCGGTATGCCATTGCGCAGCATGGTGAACGGTCGGTGGAGAACGGGGCAACCAACGTGCCATCGCGCGATCCACAGGGGTGAGGTCGGATGAGCGACGCGGATCAGGGGATGGTCGACGAGTTCCTCGAGGAGATCGATCCGATCGTCTTCGCGTTCGGGGCGTTGCTGACCGCCGGCGTGATCGTGGCGTTCTTCATCAACCAGAGTGCTGTCACGGAGACGATCAACACCGTGTACGGCTGGGTCGTCGAGCACCTGAACTGGGCGCTGTTGGTGATCGTGTTCTTGATCGTCCTCTTCCTGCTGTTCCTGATCGTCGGGCCGTGGGGGCGGATCAAGATGGGGGACTCGGATCCGGAGTACAGCTTCCTGTCGTACTTCGCGATGTTGTACTCCGCCGGGTTCGCGGCAGGGGTCGTCTTCTGGGGACCGACCGAAGCGCTGTTCTACTACAATAACCCGTCGCCGCTGTTCGGCGTCGAGGGCGGGACGAGCGAGGCGATCCCGATCGCGATTCAGCAGACGCTGTTCCACTGGGCGCTGCCCCAGCTGGCTGTCTTCACGATCATGGGACTCGCTATTTCCTACTTCGCGTACAATTACGATGACGTCCCGCTCCGGGTCTCGTCGGCGCTGACGCCGATAATCGGGAAGGAGAACCTCGACGGCCCGGCCGCGAAGGTCGTCGACATCCTCGCCGTCTTCGCGACGATCGGCGGCGTGGCCACCTCGCTCGGCTTCATCGGCAGCCAGTTCATCGCCGGACTCAATTACCAGTGGGGGATCGACCTCGGGAACGTCGGCATCCTCCTCGTGGTGACCACGATGACGCTCCTGTTTACCATCTCGATGGTGCTGGGCGTCGACAGGGGCATCCGCCGGCTGTCGAACTTCAACATGATCCTGTTCGTCATCCTCATGGCCGCGACGTTCATTCTGGGCCCGACGCTGTTCCTGCTCCTGCTGGGCTCGCAGGCCATGGGCGGCATGATCGCCGACTTCACGTCCATGAGCCTCTACACGGGAACCGGCTCCGACGGTGGGACGACATGGATGAACTCGTGGACCGTCTTCTACTGGGCGTGGGCGCTCTCGTGGTCTCCGTTCGCCGGCCTGTTCATCGCCCGCATCTCCAAGGGCCGGACCGTCCGCGAAGTCGCCTTCACCGGCATCGGCGCGACCTCGGCCGCGACCATCCCGTGGTTCACGTTCGTCGGCGGCACCGCGCTGCGATACCACCACAACGGAACGGCCGACTTCAGCACCGTGATCGCCAACGGGACGCCGGAGGTGTCGGGCTTCATCCTCTTCGACGCCTTCCCGCTCGGGACGGTGTTCATGATCGCCTTCATGATCCTCGTGACGACGTTCTTCATCACGTCGGCGGACTCCTCGACGCTCGCCGTCTCGATGATGACGACCGGTGGCAAAGCGAGGCCGTCCACCATTAATCGGGTCTTCTGGGGCGTCGTCCTCGGCATGACCGCGGCGATCCTCATGATCATCGGCGGCGAGGGCGGAACGAGCGCGCTCCAGAACGCGGTCATCATCACCGGTGCACCGTTCGCGTTCGTCTGTTTCGCCGCGATGCTCTCGCTGATCAAGGACTTCGGCTCGAGCCACGGTCGCGTCCTCCTGCAGGACGAGACCGTCCTGATCGGCTCGAGTCAGCAGCCCGACGCCGACTCGCCGTCCGGCCCCGCCGGCACCGTCGAAACGGACGACGACTGACCGCGTCGACGCCGCCGCGGCCGGCCCGCGGCTATCACCGGCCGTCATGCTGTCCGCTTTTTCGCCGTCGCGACCACACACCCTCGCCAATCTATAACAAGTTTTAATGTACGAGGTACACATAAACTGTGTATGGATAGGGACACGGCGGAACCCGATGCGGACGCGCTTCCCGGGCCGAACGCCCAGCAGTGGGTCGACTTCCACCAGGAGTACTCCGCGCCCAGCGAATACTCCCACGAGTTCGTCTGGGACGTGACCCGCGAGGCCGACGGGCCCTTCGTCACGGACGTCGACGGCAACGTCCTGCTCGATTTCACCTGTCACATCGGCGCGGCACCGCTGGGCTACAACAACGAGAAGGTCCTCGAGAAAGTCCGCGAGTTCGACCTCGTCGAACCGATGAAGATCGCGGGCCAGGACATGTACTTCGGCTCCGGGCCCAGTCCCGACGAGGCCGAGTTCCCCGGCTCGAGTCACCTCATGCAGAAACTGACCGAGGTCTCGAGCCAGTACGGCATGGACACGGTCTTCCTCTCGAACTCCGGCGCGGAGGCCATGGAGAACGCGATGAAGATCACCAACGACTACCGCGCGCCGGCCAAATACGGCGTCGCGTTTTCGGGGAGCTTCCACGGCCGTACCCTCGGCACGCTCTCGCTGACGAAGTCCAAGGATGTCTATACGCGCCATTACCCCGAGATCAGCGGGATCGAGACGGTACCGTTCTGCGCCGACCGGGGTTGTGACGCCGACAGCTGCGACTGCGGGTTCTTCGCCGGCGGCGGCTCGCAGCTCCGCAATATGCTCGCGCCCGAGGGCGGCCACGTCGACCCCGACGAGATCGCCTTCCTCACGCTCGAGCCGATTCAGGGCGTCGGCGGTTACCGGTTCCCCAGCGAGACGTTCATGGAAGAAGTGGCCGCCGTCACCGACGAGTACGACATTCCACTGGTCGTCGACGAGATCCAGGCCGGCGTGGGCCGGACCGGTGAGATCTGGGCTTCCGATCACTACCCGATCGAACCCGATGTCATCGCCAGCGCGAAGGCCTTGCGCGTCGGCGCGACGATCTCCCGGTCGGAGGTCTTCCCCAGTCAGAAGAACCGGCTGGGCTCGACCTTCGGCGGCGGCGACCTGCTCGGCTCGATGATGGGTGCGTTCACGCTCGAGGCAATCGAGGACCACGACCTGCTCGACAACGCCACCCGACGGGGCGAACAGGCGACGGAACTCCTCCGGGACGACGCGCCCGACCACGTCGAGGACGTCCGCGGGAAGGGGCTGATGCTCGCCGTCGAGTTCGACACCCCCGAACGCCGCAACGCCGTCGTCGAGTCGGCCCTCGAGCGCGGGCTGCTCACGCTCGGCTGCGGGAAGAAGACGATCCGGCTGCTGCCGCCGCTGGACTCGACCGAACGCGAGATCGAACTCGGCATCGACATCTTCTGCGAGGCGATCGAGGCCGTCGGTCCGAGCGCGACGGTCGCGTAAAAACCGGCGTCGTCCGTCGCCCTACTGCGACTCGATTACCACGGTTCGTTCTTTAATTCGAGTTTGTACGCGGCCATGTTCGTCGTCACGTGCAGGATCGGGGTGAGGACGACGACGACGAGGATGACCTCGAGCGTGAACCACTCGCGGAACCACTCGAAGTCGAGCAGCGCCACGAGCGGCAGCGAGACGACGACGAAGTCGAGCTGGTCGAGGCCGGGGAACATCGCGCCGCGCTGGCGGCCCGTCCGGCGTTTGAGAAAGGAGGCGAGGATGTCACCGAGCATCGCGCCGCCGGCGAGACCGAGCGCCGCGAGCGGGGTAAAGGCCGGCACGTCGAAGCCGAGGGCGCTACCGACATCGCCCGCGATGACCGTCAAGACGGCCGCGAGCGCGAGGCCCGCCGCGACGCCCATCGCCGTCCCGCGCCAGGTCTTCCCGTCGCCGAGTACCCGCTTGTCACCCCAGGTCCGGCCGCCGTCGATCGGTTGACCGCCGCCGGCCAACACCGCGGCGTTGTTGGGGACGTACGCGGGCAACATCGCCCAGAACGCGATCACGAGCGTCTCGAGTACTGCCATATCGGCCGGAAGGAGCCGACGTGTCTTAACGGCCGGTGGTTCGATCGGACGGGCCGACCGGTTCGAGACGGCTGCCTCGCCCTCGAGCCGGCTGTGGCCGACGGTCCGGTCCGTCGCTGCCCGCCCGACCCGCCCCATAGTAAACAGTATCTGTATCTACTATACACGAAAAGATTTTATTACTACTTGCCGATACTCTTCGTAGAGGTCCTGTTACCATGCCACGAGAGCATATTTTCGACGAGGCCGAATACGAGCGACGGGTCGAACGGACCAAAGAGCGGTTGCGCGAGGAGGATCTCGACGCCATCGTCGTCGCCGATCCGGCGAACATGAACTACCTGACCGGCTACGACGGCTGGTCGTTCTACGTCCATCAGGCCGTCGTCGTCACGCCCGACCGCGACGAACCGGTCTGGATCGGCCGCGACATGGACGGTGGCGGCGCGCGGGCGACGACCCACCTCGGCGATGACAGCATCCGCGCCTACAGCGACGATCACGTCCACTCCCCCCACGACCTCCACCCGATGGACTACGTCGCGGGCGTCTTGGAGGAACTCGAGGTCGCGGACGGCCGGATCGGCCTCGAGATGGACGCGGCCTACTTCACCGCGAAGTCCTACACCCGACTGCAGGAAAACCTCCCCGAGGCCGAGTTCGAGGACGCGACGCTTCTCGTGGGATGGGTCCGGATCAAGAAATCGGAGCAGGAACTCGAGTACATGCGCGAGGCCGCCCGCATCTCCGAGAACGCGATGCGGGCGGGGCTGGACGTCATCGATGAGGGGGTTCCGGAGTACGAGGCCGCGGCCGCGATCTACGAACAACTTATTACCGGCACCGAGGAGTACGGCGGCGACTACCCCTCGATCGTCCCGCTGATGCCCTCGGGTGACCACACCGGGACGCCGCATCTGACCTGGACCGACCGCGAGTTCGAGGACGGCGATCCGGTCATCATCGAACTCTCGGGCTGTCGCCACCGCTATCACTCCCCGCTAGCTCGAACGACGTTCGTCGGCGACCCGCCCGCGGAACTCCAGGAGACCGCCGACATCGTCGTCGAAGGGATCGAGGCCGCGCTCGACACCGTCGAACCCGGCGTCACCTGCGAGGCGGTCGAGAAGGCCTGGCGCGAGACCATCGCCCAGTACGGCCTCGAGAAGGAGGACCGGATCGGCTACTCGATGGGGCTGGGCTACCCGCCGGACTGGGGCGAACACACCGCGAGCATCCGTCCCGGCGACGAGACCGTCCTCGAGGAGGACATGACCTTCCACATGATTCCCGGCATCTGGACCGACGAGATCGGGATGGAGATCAGCGAGACGTTCCGCGTCACGAGTACGGGCGCGGAGACACTGGCCGACTTCCCACGGGAGTTATTCACGACGTAACGCGATCCACACCGACCATGGAACGCCAACCATACTACTGTCTTCGATACGACTAGCAGACTGATGACTACCTCATCACCCGCGACGGAAAACGAATCAACGGACGAACCCGCCTCGGCGCTTGTCACCGCGCGCCGCCAGCTCGAGCGGGCCGCGACCCACGTCGACGTCGACCCCGGCGTCGTCGAGCGACTGAAACACCCGACACGGGTCCAGCAGGTATCGGTCCCCTTAGAGCGCGATGACGGGACCGTCGAGGTCTTTACCGGCTACCGAGCCCAGCACGACGACGTCCGCGGCCCCTACAAGGGCGGCCTGCGCTACCACCCCGAGGTCAGCGCGGAGGAGTGTACCGGGCTCTCGATGTGGATGACCTGGAAGTGCGCGGTGATGGACCTGCCCTTCGGCGGCGGGAAAGGCGGAATCGCCGTCGATCCCAAGTCCTTGACCGACGACGAGACCGAGCGGCTCACCCGCCGGTTCGCCGAGGAACTGCGCGATGCCGTCGGGCCGACGAAGGACGTCCCCGCGCCCGACATGGGAACCGACGCCCAGACGATGGCCTGGTTCATGGACGCCTACTCGATGCAACAAGGCGAGACCATCCCCGGCGTCGTCACCGGGAAACCGCCGGTTATCGGCGGCTCCTACGGCCGCGAGGAAGCCCCCGGCCGCTCGACTGCCATCGCCGCTCGCGAGGCGATCCAGTACTACGACCGGGAGGCCTCCGAGACCACGGTCGCCGTGCAGGGCTTCGGCAGCGTCGGTGCCAACGCCGCCCGCCTGCTCCACGAGTGGGGCGCGTCGATCGTCGCCGTCTCCGACGTCAACAGCGCGGTCTACGACCCCGACGGGCTCGACGTCGCGGCGATCCCCTCCCACCACGAGGAACCCGAAGCGGTCACCAGCTTCGCGAACGACCTTGAGGGCGACGATAGCGTCCGTCGGCTCACGAACGAGGAACTGCTCGAACTCGACGTCGACGTCCTGATCCCGGCCGCGGTCGGCAACGTCATCACCGCCGACAACGCCGACGCGATCGCGGCCGACATCGTCGTCGAAGGTGCCAACGGCCCGACGACGTTCGCGGCCGACACCATCCTCGAGGAGCGGGACGTGCCGGTGATCCCTGACATCCTCGCGAACGCCGGCGGCGTCACCGTCTCCTACTTCGAGTGGCTCCAGGACATCAACCGCCGCCAGTGGTCCCTCGAGCGGGTCAACGAGGAACTCGAGGACCACATGCTCGAGGCCTGGACCGATGTCCGCGACGTAGTCGACGCCGAGGGGCTGACGTGGCGCGACGCCGCCTACGTGGTCGCGCTGTCCCGGATCGCCGAAGCGAAGGAGACGCGCGGCCTCTGGCCGTAGTCGGCCTCGGCCGCCAGCGGCAGCTCGAATCGGTTGCCGCCCGGCTGAGCGCGGTCGTGAAGGGAAGCGCTCATGTCCCGCCGGTCACATACTCCGACAATGGCGTGGAAGCGCGAGTTCGCGAGCGGACTGATCGTCATCGGTCCGATACTCGTCACGCTGTACGTTCTCTACCGCGTCTACGCGCTGGTGACCGGCATCGTGCCGATGGTCCCGATCGACGCCGTACTGAGCGGGGTGATCACGCACGCGCCGACCCGGTCGCTGGTCGTCGACGTCTCGCACGCGATCGTTCCGCTCGTGTTGTTCTCCCTCGTGACCGTCGCCGTCGGGTTTCTGACCCGGACCACGGTCGGTGACCTCTTCACGCGCGGCATCGACCACGTCGCGAACCGCGTTCCGGGGTTGCGCGTCATCTACAACGCATCGAAAGTCGCCGCCGAAACCACGTTCGGCGAGGAACAGGCGCTGCAGGAACCGGTCAGGGTCGAGAACTGGAACGGCGTCGAGGTGCCCGCGTTCAAGACCGGCCACACGACTCCCGACGGACGGCCCGTCCTCTTTATTCCGACCGCGCCGAACATCTCCTCCGGTTTCGTCGTCGAGGCCGATCCCGACCGCGTCACCGAGACCGACGAACGCGTCGACGAAACGCTTGCGCACGTCTTGAGCGGCGGGTTCGGCGAGTCGACTCGACCTGACGGGGCGGCCCCGACGGTCCCGTTCGAGACGACCGACGACCGCGCCGACGACGAGTGACCGGTCACTCGGACGATGCCGGCCGCAAGACGGCGTTTTCGATCTCGCCGCCCGCATCGAGCGCTGCGAGGTTGCCCGCGACGATATCGGCCAGCCGATCCCAGTGTTTGGGGGTGTGACCGCCGGTGTGAGGCGTGATGAGACAGTTCTCGAGGTCCCACAGCGGGTGATCGGCCGGCAGCGGTTCGGGGTCGGTGACGTCCAGGGCCGCCCCGCGGATCCCCTCGGACTGTAGCGCCGAAAGCAACGCGTCAGTGTCGACGATGCCACCGCGGGCCGCGTTGACGATCACGGCGTTCGGGGGGAGCGTCGCCAGTTCCGCCTCGCCGACGAGCCCGCGGGTCAGGTCGTTGAGCGGGCACGCAAGGACCACGTAGTCGCTCCGGGCGAAGGCCTCGTGGACGTCGTCCTCGTCGAACCCGAGTACCTCGTCGGTCGGTCCGCCCTTCTCCGGGGTGTAGCGGATCCCGATCGTCTCGACCTCGAACCCCTCGAGCCGTTGGACGACCGCCTGTCCGATCGAGCCCAGCCCGACGACCGTGACGGTGCTGTCCGTGAACTCCTGAGACTGGAAGTGTCGCCACTCGCCGTTTTCCTTGCGCCGCCACCCCTCGTGGAGCCGGCGGGCGAACACGAGCATGTTCCCGATCGTCTGCTCGGCGATCCCAGGGGCGTGGATACCGCCCGCGTTCGTCACGGTCACGCCGCGATCGGCCAGCGCGTCCATCGGCACGTGATCGGTGCCGGCGAAGGTACACGCGAACAGCTCGAGCCGATCGGCCCGCTCGAGGAGCGCCTCGTCGATCGAGATTCCGGTCACGACCCGGGCCTGCGGGATCAGTTCGCGCTCTTCTTTCGGCGTCCGCGCGAGCGCGACGGTGTGGTCCGGCAGTCGCTCGCGCAGTCGCTCGGCGTACGATTCCATCGACAGCCCTTCCGTTCCCTCGCGGAGAACGACAACGTCCGGCTCCGGACTCATTGTCCGACGATCGTCATCGACTCCCTTATCCTTTTTGTGTAGTCGTCGTAAACACTCATTGTGTATAATTAAGTCCCTGGGGCGCGTCAGCCTCTCGCATGACCGAGCCGATCCAGGACCGACTCGTGACGGTTCGTCGCAGCTTCCACCGCCACCCCGAGCCCGCGTGGCGCGAGTACCTCACGACGGCCCGCCTCGTCGAAGAGATCCGGGCCATCGGCGTCGACGAACTGGCCGTCGGCCCCGACGCCTACGACCCCGCCGACCGAATGGCCGTCCCCGACGCTGACCTCGAGCCGTGGGTCGAGCGCGCCCGCGAGCGCGGCGCGGACGAGGCGCTTTTAGAGCGGATGACCGGCGGCAATACGGGTGCCGTCGCGGTCCTCGAGCGCGGCGAGGGGCCGACGATCGGCCTACGCGTCGACATCGACGGGCTGTTCATCGAGGAATCGACCGACCCGGATCACGACCCCGTCGACGAGGGCTTTCGCTCGGAGATCGAGGGCACGATGCACGCCTGCGGCCACGACGTCCACATGACCTGGGGGCTGGCCGTCCTCGAGGCCATCGCCGAGAGCGACTTCGCGGGCCGACTGGTGGTTTTCTTCCAGCCCGCCGAGGAGACCGGCGGCGGGGGCTGTCCGATGGCCAAAAGCGAGTTCGCGGACGACTTGGACTACCTGCTCGCGGTCCACGTCGGCCTCGACCATCCCACGGGCGAGGTGATCGCCGGGATCGAGAAGCCGCTGGCGATGTGTCACGTCGACGTGACGATCGAGGGGACCTCCGCGCACGCGGGCAAGGCCCCGAACGAGGGGGCAAACGCCATGCACGCCATGGGGGCGGGGATCGTCAACGCCTACGGGATTCCCCGCCACAGCGACGGGATGACGCGGGTGAACGTCGGCAAGGCCGAGGCCGGTACCGCGAGCAACGTCATCGCCGAACGCGCCCACATGGAAGCCGAGGCCCGCGGCGAGACCACCGAGCTGATGGAGTACATGAAACGCCGCCTCGAGCGGACGATGCGGTCCGCGGCAAAGATGCACGGCTGCCGGGCCGACGTCGAGGTGGTCAGCGAGTCACCCCGGGCCGACAGCGATCCCGAACTGCAGGCGCTGGTGGGCGAGGTCGCCGGCGGCGTCGCGGGCATCGACCACGTGGTGCCGGCCGCCGACTTCGGCGCGAGCGAGGACGCGACTTTCCTGATGGAACGGGTTCAGGAAGACGGCGGGCTGGCGACGTACATGATCGTCGGCACCGACCATCCCACGAGCCACCACACGCCGACCTTCGACGTCGACGAACGGAGCCTCCAGCACGGCGTCGACGTCCTGGTCGGGACGATCCGGGAACTCGAGGCCCGGCATCCGGTCCCACAGGTCGACACGGGGGACGCGACGCCGGCCGACGACGCGAGCGCGGAGGCCGGTGAATGAACGGGGGCGACGCGGCGAGCGGTGCGGACGACCCCCCGGTCACGCTCGCGGATGTCGAAGCCGCCCGCGAGCGCATCGCCGACGTCGTCCATCGGACGCCGCTTGACACCTCCCGGACCTTCGCCGAGATGAGCGGGGCGGCGTCGGTCGGGCTCAAACTCGAGACCGTTCAGCGGACCGGCTCGTTCAAGATCCGCGGGGCGTACAACCGGATGGCACAGCTCTCGGCCGCGGAGCGCGAGGCGGGGGTAATCACTGCGAGCGCGGGCAATCACGCCCAGGGCGTGGCGCTGGCCGGCGATCTGCTCGGGATCGAGACGACGATCGTCGTCCCCGAGATCACCCCCGCGGCGAAGATCGAGGCCACCCGCGGCTACGGGGCCGCGGTCGTCGTCGAGGGCGACATCTACGAGCGCTCCTACGAGTACGCGCTCGAGCGGGCCGCCGAGACCGGCGAAACGTTCGTCCACCCCTTCGACGACGAAGCCGTCGTCGCCGGACAGGGGACGATCGGCCTCGAGTTGCGCGAGCAGTTCCCCGAGATCGATACCGTCCTCGTGTCGATCGGCGGGGGCGGGCTCATCGGCGGCATCGGCACGGTACTGAAAGCGATCGACCCCGAAACGCGGGTGATCGGTGTCCAGCCCGAGGGGGCCGCCCACGCCAAGCCCTCACTCGAGGCCGACGAGATCCGCCAACTCGACACGGTCGACACCGTCGCGGAGGGGATCGCCGACGCCCGCATGCTCGAGACGACCTTCGAGATCGCCCGCGAGGTCGTCGACGACGCCGTCAGCGTGAGCGACCGTGAGATCGCCGCCGCCGTGACCCTGCTCGCCGAACGGGCCAAGACCGTCGCCGAGGCCGCCGGGGCCACACCGCTTGCCGCCGCGCTCTCGGACGATCTCGACCTCGAGGGCGACCGCGTCGCAGTCGTCGTCTCGGGCGGCAACGTCGATCTCACTGACCACGCCGAACTGACTCGGACCGGCCTCCACGAACTCGGGCGCTACGCCGAGGCCAGACTCGCGCTCGCGGGCTGGCCGACGGCGGTCGGGACAGTGGTCGAGACGGTCGAATCCGAAGGGGCCGAACTCGACGTCCTCGAGCGCGCCCGCCGGACCGCCGTCGACGACCCCAACCGAACGCCCGTGACGATCGGTCTCGCGGGCAGCGGTCCCGCCCATCTCGCGGGCGTGTTCGAGGAACTGGCGGCGCTCGAGGGCGTCTCGGTCGTCGAGCGCTCGCTCGAGTGACGGCGCTCGGAGCCGACGCGAGTACCGGCGGCGAAAACGAGCGTTCGCGGCCGCTTACTCCAGTTCCGCCCGCATGTCCGCGACGGCCGCCTCGTAGGCCTCGTGGGCGCGATCGAGGTCGATGGGATCGGAGATCATGCTGAAGAACCCGTGGATCATGTCGTCGTAGTTGTGGTACTCGACGGGGACGCCCGCGTCCTCGAGTCGGTCGGCGTAGTTCGCACCGATGTCGCGAAGCGGGTCGAAGCCGGCAGTGAGGACCGTCGCGGGCGGCAGCCCCGAGAGGTCGGCCGCGAACAGGGGGAAGGCGTAGATATTCCCCATCTCGATCTCGGTCTCGAAGTAGTGGTCCCGGAACCACTCCATGTCCGCTTCGGTGAGGAAATAGCCCTCTTTGTTCTCCTCGTAGGCTTCGGTTGCGGGCGCGTCGCCGACGCTGGGGTAGATCAGCAGCTGATAGGCGATGTCGGGGCCGCCCTGATCCCGGACGAGCAGCGACAGTCCCGCCGCGAGGCCGCCGCCGGCGCTGTCGCCGCCCACGATGATCCTGTCCGGATCAGCGCGGAGTTCGTCAGCTTCCTCGGCGACCCACTCGAGGGCGGCGTAACAATCTTCGAGGCCCTCGGGGAACGGGTGGTCCGGCGCGAGCCCGTAGTCGACGCTGACGACGGGGTACCCGGTGTCGTTGGCCAGTTTCCTGCAGACGCCGTCGTGGGTATCGACGCTTCCGACGACCCACCCACCCCCGTGGAAGTACAGGATCAGCGGCCGGTCCTCGCCCTGGGTGCCGGGGTCGTAGCTCCGGACGACGAGGTCGCCGTGTGGCCCGTCGATCGTGTGATCTTCGACGGACGCGAGTTCGATGTCGGGCTCGTCAGTGACGCGCATCTCCTCGAACATCTGGCGGGCCTCCACTGGCGAAATCTCGCTGAACTCGGGGGTGTCGAGCGACTCGTAGAGTTCGAGAAACGCCTGTACGTCCGGATGCGGCTCGTCGGATCTGGATGGTGTCATCGTGGGGCACACTTCTCTCGGAGGACAAAAACCTACCTGCAGCGGCAGCCGGGAACCCGCTGCTTCCCGGTGACCGCGGCACGAACCCGACTCCATCGCGCCCGTCGGCCGCGTTCCACACCGCTTATTTCGGTCCGGCGCGCCCTCTCGAGCATGACGAATCAGGACCTCATCGACGCCCTCCGCGCGGCCGACGCCGTGCAGTTCGGCGAGTTCGAACTCTCCCACGGCGGCACCAGCGAGTACTACGTCGACAAGTACCTCTTCGAGACCGAGCCGGACTGTCTCGAGGCCATCAGCGAGGCCTTCGCCGAGCGGCTCGCACCCGACGACAAACTCGGCGGCGTCGCGCTCGGTGGGGTCCCGCTGGCGGCGGCGACCAGCGTCGCGGCCGGCGTCCCCTACGTCATCGCGCGCAAGCAGCGCAAAGAGTACGGGACGGCCAACCTCGTCGAGGGCCGCCTCGAGGACGGCGAGGAAGTCGTCGTCGTCGAGGACATCGTGACGACGGGGACGAGCCTCGTCGAAGCCGTCGAGGCGCTGCGGGAGGCGGGCGCGACCGTCGAGCGCGCGCTGGTCGTCGTCGACCGAGAGGAAGGCGGCCGCGAGAACGTCGAAGACGCCGGCATCGAGATGGAGGCGCTGGTGACCGCGAGCGACCTGCTCGACTCGCAGTGAATTCGTCAGGGATCGACGGCTACTGCCCGTAGGACGCGAACTTCTCGAGGACCGTCTCGAGTTGCGCGTCCGAGAGCGTCGTCGGCTCGAGGCCGGCCGCGCGGGTCTGGAGGTACAGGCGCGCGAGGCTCTCGACGTGATGCGTGTTTTCGAGCGCGGTCTCAATGTCCGACGCCGTGACGACGAGGCCGTGGTTTTCGACGAGCGTCGCGGTCGCCTCGGCCTCGGCCATCGCCCGGACGATGTTCGCTGCGAGTTCGTCGGTACCGTAGGGCGCGTACTCGGCGACCGGGACGCGCTTGCCGACCGCGACGATCATGTAGTGGACCGGCGGGAGCGGCTCGTGGGCGACGGCCAGGGTCGTCGCCCACGGCGAGTGGGTGTGGACGATCGCGCCGACGTCCTCGCGCCGGTAGATCGCGGCGTGCATCGGCACCTCGCTGCTCGGGGCCATCCGCCCGTCGCGGACCTCGCCGTCGGTCCCGACGACCGGGACGTCCTCGACGCCGAAACCATCGTAGGGGACGCCGGTCGGCGTGACCGCGAAGGCGTCGCCGCGCTCGCCGTCGCGAACGCTCAAATTACCCGTTCGCCCGGGCGTCAGTTCCGCGAGTTCCGGGGCAGACTCGACCACCGCCCGGCGTTCGGGCTCGAGGATCACAGCACCACCTCCGGCAGGGCCGCGACCGAATCGATCCGATGGTCCGGTTCCCGGTCGCCCTCGAGCGGCCCGTCGGGGTCGTCACCGTCGGCGCTGAACAGCACCGTCTCGAGGCCGACCGCGTTGGCCCCGACGATATCGGCTTCGACGTTGTCGCCCACCATCACCGCCTCGGACGGGCGACGATCGAGGCGCGACAGCGCCAGGGTGAACATGACCGAGCCGGGTTTCTCGCGGCCCGTCTCCTCGGAGGTCACCAGCAGGTCGAGATCGTCACCGAGCCCCACCGCCTCGAGTTTCTCGAGTTGGGTTCGCGCCGTGAAGTTCGTGACGATCCCGACGTCGATCCCCCGGTCCCGAAGCGACTCGAGGGTCGCCTCGACACCCGGAACGAGTTCCATCGCGTCGATGTACGCCGTCCAGTATGCCTCGCCGAGCGCGAGCGCCTCGGTCGGCTTCGGTCGGCCGGTGTGGCGCTCGAGCGCGCCTTTGAAGTAGAGGTACCGATCGTGAGATGCCGCCGTGCCGGGCACTTCGCGCTTTATCGCCCGCCGGCCCGTCTGATAGAACGCCTCGAACCCCTCGCGATCGAAGTCGTAGCCCAGTTCCCGCGCGGCCTCTCGAGCGGCGTTTTTCCCTGCTCGATTACACGGCGCGTAGGGATAGAACGTGTTGTCGAAGTCGAAAAGGACGGCCTTGGCGCGCATATCCCATCGTCAATGGGAAGGGAAAAACGAGTACCGGTACCTGATACTCTTTCGAAGCGACTCGGCGGAATTACTGTGCCACCACGGTGTGTCGATACTGAAACCGTACCATCGCTCTCGACAGAAACACTACTATTTATATTATCTAAATTTAGATTATATAACAATACATCGGACGATGGCTGAGATCGTAGTAGTCCTCTTTCTGATTATTGTATTCATTCCCGCATTTCTGGTCTTTGCAGTCTATCTTTGCTACCTCGGCGCGCGTGATCTGCAAACGTTTTGGACGATCGTTACCACTACTCCACAATCCATCGACGAAATTACCGCCCAAAGAGGACCGATCGAAGTGGAAGGAAAGGCAGTACCGTCAGATGAACACGGAACCGTTACCGGACCGTTCACCGAAACGGACTGTCTCGTATACACATACAGCGCGCAGGGGAGGCCGGGTTCGGGTCCGGACGACGCGCGGCGGTCGGACGACGGGAAATTCGACATACTCGACGAGGGGACGGAGTACACGAAATTCTACGTCGAAGACGAAACGGGACGGGTACTCGTCGATCCGGCCGGTGCGACGTTCGAATTAACGCCGGAATCGTACTACAACGCGCCGCTGAGCGATACCCCGACGCCGGTCAAGGAGTACATGCAACGGCATCCGGAAACACGACCGCCGGACACGCTGATTCATCCCGTAATATCGCATTTCCTACGGAACCACAATCGATTCGTCGAACGCCGACTGGATATCGGCGACACGGTCTACATTACAGGCTACAAGCGGACCGATACCGGGTGGGGGACTGATGAGATAATCGTCGATACCGGACCGAACGAATCCGAATTCGTCATCTACGACAGATCAAAACGATGGACCGCGTTCGAGTACGGCATATACGGGCTTGGAAAAGTGATCGCGAGCCTCATTTTGGCCATAATGATGTTGATTCTTCTCCACGAAAACCTCCAGTATCTCCTCTGAGACGGTGACGTGCTACCGTCCTCTTCGAATTGAAGTTCGGTTTCGTTACTCACCACACGACCTGCTCGGTCCCCGTCGTACCGCCACGCGTTGGATTCGAACGCCCCCATCGCATACCATCACAACGCTTTTACCCCACTCGAGACTACGCGTAGCCACGATGGTAGGTGTCCGTTTTACACGCCGGGCTCATGCCCGCTTCTAACTCACACCTACCGTTTGTTGTGTCGGCCGTGATCGACCGACAGACGGTGGGATCGGCTCGCCCGTCGACGGACACGCCACCGGCGTTTTCCACGCAGTTACAACACCCACACCAGCTACACCCATGTCAGAATCAGATTCCCAGTCACAGGAACGGATAACGGTCGTACTGCCCGACGGCTCCGAACTCGAGGTCGACGACGACGCCACCGTCGAGGATTGTGCGTACGAGATCGGCCCCGGCCTCGGCAGCGACACCGTCGCCGGCAAGCTCGACGGCGACCTCGTCGCCAAGGAGGAACCGGCCTACGACGGTGCCGAACTCGAGATCATCACCGACGGTAGCGAGGAGTACCTCGAGGTCATGCGCCACTCGGCGGCCCACTGTCTCGCACAGGCGGTCGAGCGCCTCTACGACGAGGACGCGGTCAAACTCGCGATCGGCCCGCCGACGGACGAGGGCTTCTACTACGACTTCGACAACCTCGAGATCGACGAGGAGGACCTCGCCGACCTCGAGGCCGAGATCGAGTCGATCATCGACGAGGACTACGACATCGAGCGCGAGGTCGTCTCGATCGACGAGGCCGAAGAACGCCTCGCGGGCGAGCCCTACAAGCTCGAGTTGCTCTCTGAGTTCGCCGACGAGAACGACACCGTCACGTTCTACAAACAGGGCGAATGGGAGGACCTCTGTGCCGGCCCCCACGTCGACTCGACCGGCGAGATCGGCGTCGTCGAACTGCTCGAGATCGCCGGGGCCTACTGGCGCGGCGACGAGGACAACACGATGCAGACCCGCATCTACGGGACCGCCTTCGAGGACGAGAGCGACCTCGAGGACTTCCTCGAGCGCAAACGGGAGGCGGAAAAGCGGGACCACCGCCGCATCGGCAACGAGATGGATCTCTTTTCGATCCAGGACGTGACCGGCCCCGGACTGCCGCTGTATCACCCCGCCGGGAAGACCGTCCTCTCGGAACTCGAGGGGTTCGTCAAGGACTTAAACGAGGACGCGGGCTACGACTACGTCGAGACGCCTCACGTCTTCAAGACGGACCTCTGGCACCGGTCGGGCCACTACGAGAACTACCAGGACGACATGTTCATCTTCGACGTCGGCGACGACGAGTTCGGTCTGAAGCCGATGAACTGTCCCGGCCACGCCGCCATCTTCCAGGACCACTCCTGGAGCTACCGGGACCTGCCGATCCGCTACGCCGAGAACGGCAAGGTCTATCGAAAAGAGCAGCGCGGCGAACTCTCGGGACTCTCGCGGGTCTGGGCCTTCACGATCGACGACGGCCACCTCTTCATCCGGCCCGACCAGATCAGACAGGAGGTCGAGGAGATCATGGACATGATCACCGACGTCCTCGAGACGTTCGACCTCGACTACGAGATGGCGCTGGCTACGCGCCCCGAGAAGTCCGTCGGCAGCGACGAGATCTGGGACCGCGCCGAGGAGCAACTCGAGAACGTCCTCGAGAACCGCGCCCACGACTACGAGGTCGAGGAGGGTGATGGCGCGTTCTACGGCCCGAAGATCGACTTCGCGTTCGAGGACGCCATCGGCCGCTCGTGGGACGGCCCCACGGTCCAACTGGACTTCAACATGCCCGAGCGGTTCGACCTGAACTACGTCGGCGAGGACAACGAGGAACACCGCCCGGTCATGATCCACCGCGCGCTCTACGGCAGTTACGAGCGGTTCTTCATGATGCTCATCGAGCACTACGAGGGCCGATTCCCGCTGTGGCTCGCGCCCGAGCAGGTCCGGGTGCTGCCGATCTCCGACGACAACCTCGGCTACGCCCACCGCGTGGCAAACGAGTTCGATGACTTCCGCGTCGAAGTCGACGGCCGCGACAGTACGCTGGAACGGAAGATCCGCGCGGCCCACGACGACCGCGTCCCCTATCAGATCATCGTCGGCGACAACGAGGAGGAAGACGGCAACATCTCGGTGCGGGACCGCTTCGAGGACCAGGAGTACGACGTCGAGATCGACGAATTCCGGGAGCACCTCGAGGCCGAGCGCGACGAGCAGCGGACGGAGCCGGACTTCCTGCAGGACGAGTAGCGTCGCAGGCTGTACTGCAATGTTGACCTCGGTGTTCGTGAATTTATCCGCGTGCAGTTAGTCACAGCTGGGTACTTCTTCTCGATACGTCATCTCCCGCTCATCTCCATAGTAAAGGATGATTCCCCGGGGAATGCTCGGATGTGGTGGACATTCCGGTTCGGTAGGTACAGAAACGACACCGTTTGCACCGTCATCGGTTCGGTACTCGACAGTACGGATCTCATCGGGGATCGGGTCGGTGATAAATGAATACTCTTTGTCACTTCGCGTTTGTCTTCGTAGATGACGGTGCCGTTCTCCGCTCTGGCTGTAAATTCGAACGTCGTCGTCTCGTTCTCGTAATATGAATTGGTTAGCACAATCTGTGCTTTATTCTCATATTTATGTTCCTCGTCGTAGAGCAAGTCTTGACAGCCGGCAGTTGCAGTAATTACCGTAGTTGCTACAATCCCGACAAATCCACGCCGATAGTGCAATTTGTTTTCGTTCATAAATGGTTAGATGGCTCTCTATCCTGTCTCATAATAATATCATCGAGTGTAAGTGAACGTGCTGAATCAAGGAGTCAAATACAATTAATTATCAATCAGTATGGTCGATTAGAGTACCTCGTCGACCCGTATTTCGAACGTATCTCGGTCAGTGTCGTCTGCACCTCGAGTATGTTGGAAGCGCTGGTACGCTTCGAATCGCTCTGAGTTTGCCGAGATATCGAACGACGGCGGATATCCAACCGAGATATCTGGTTTCGTTCGACTCCCTTTCCAGACGTATGTAAACATCGCGGAGAGCCGAGTGTAATCGACGAACTCGGTCCTTTCTCGAGCATAATTCCCGTCGTCGCCGTTGGTGTCCATTCCGTTTCATCACCGGTAGGACCGTTATCGTAGGCCATGTGGTAGCCATCGACCTCGATACCGACTCCCTTGCCCGAGTAGGTGCCTCCGATGAATCCTGGCCGAGAGCGCAGTAAGTGTAACACCTGTCGATCGAAGTATCGCACGTCTACTTGGTCTTTTTCTCATCGCATTCATACAAATAGTTAGCAATTATATAATAGCATCTATCTTATATTATAACACAGAATGAAATATATGAAGGTGAAAAACCAATTATTGTAATTTTGATGACCGTTTGGTTGCTAATTTCCCATTCGTTCTAGCTATTTCTAATCATGATAATTTCTGGTTGAGTGCGATGAAACAGTAGAGGATATCTACAACCGAGGCCCACTGATTCGTGACGACGCCCACAGCAGACATCGCTCGACGACTGTGCCGACCGATCAAAAGAGCATCGGTACCCTGGCGACACGTGGATATGAACGGACATGCTCGAGACGTTCGATCTCGATCATGAGCTGGCGCTGGTGACCGCTCTTTCGACGTCGTTCCGCAGTTATGGTGCCTCGAGCGTGATGAAACCCATCGGCCGGTGGAGACTCAGAATGATCACGGGGCATGTGATTTCGAGTCGGCTTGCCGGCGGCCGCCGCGGACAACACATATCTGTGGTGATCGACGGCATGTCTTCGATCGTAATACCCATAGTTACGGAATCGTGCATATCTGTATGAACAGAGCCGAGAAAGCAGCCCTCCAGCTGCGAGCGGTCGACGTACTGCGGATGTTAAAGGAGACCCGGACCTACGACGAACTCGCCGAGACGACCGGGCTTCCGGCGGGCGATCTCAACCGCTACGTCAACGGGCACGTTCTCCCCGGAACCGATCGCGCGCGCGAGGTCGTCGAGGAACTCGGTCGGGAGGCGCTGGCGGCGGAACTCGACGCGCGAATCGCCGTCGACGACGAGGGGTACGTCGACAACAGCGCGACCGTCTTCGACCAGCCGTTCCTCGACCTGGCCGCGCCCGTCGTGGCCAACGGGTTCGACTTCGATCGACCGGACGTGGTTCTCACCGCCGCGACCGACGGGATCACGCTCGCGGCCGCGCTCGCGAGTTACTACGGGGTCCGCTGTGCCTACGCGAAAAAGAGCAAGGAAACCGCCGTCGAGGAGTTCATCGAGGCCCGCCAGCGCCTGCAGTCGGGGATCGAACTCACTTACTACCTGCCCGCCTCGGCCATCGATCCCGGCGAGTCGGTGCTGGTCGTCGACGATCTCATCCGTTCGGGCGAGACGCAGGAACTCCTGTTGGACATCGCTCACACCGCCGAAGCCGACGTCGCCGGCGTTTTCGCGCTCATCGCCGCCGGCGAGGACGGTATCGAACGCGCCCGCGGTCGGACCGATGCGCCGGTCGGTGCGCTCACGAGCGTCGCCCCGACGACGGGCCGGGTAACGAACGACTGACCGCCCGCCCTGCATTTCGTCCGTCCACGGAACGAACGCGCAGTGTTCCAGACCGGAAACGTGAAAGCGTTGTTTTCGACGCCACGTTCGTTAAAACGCCTCGAGAAACCGCCCGAGGGGAACCGTGTGAACGATTGGCACATTATTAATCATTAGGTTTATGGTGGTCCCTCCAGTTTGTGGTGGTACGCACATGACCGAGACAGTCATCCTCGGCGTGATCGGTTCCGACGCTCACGTCGTCGGGATCACCATCCTGGAACAGGCGCTGGAGGCAGCCGGATTCGACGTCGTCAATCTGGGGGTTCAGAGTTCCCAGGAGGAGTTCGTCGAAGCCGCGTCCGCCAACGATGCCGAGGCTGTACTCGTCTCGTCGCTCTACGGCCACGCCAAACAGGACTGTGAGGGCTTCCACCAGCGAATCGCCGAGTCCGACCTCGATGTCACGACCTACATCGGCGGCAACCTCGCCGTCGGACAGGACGACTTCGAGGAGACCCGCAAGTTCTTCCGCGAGATGGGGTTCGATCGGGTCTTCGACTCCGAGACCGACCCCGAGGAGGCCATCGACGCGCTGATGGCCGATCTGGATATGCGCTCGACCGAGAGCGAACAGGAAAGTCAGACCATCTCGGCGTAAGCCGACCGATCACGTCTTCTCCGCTGTCGCTATCGTACCCACTGAGCCGACGCTATCGTTCGGTAGTGGCCACTGTTCGTTCGATTCGTCTCGAGCGAGCGGCGGCCGGATCAGCGAACGATCGTCACCGGGACCGGCGACCGCCGAGCGACCGTCTCGGCAACGCTCCCGAGTAAAATGCGGCTCGCGCCGGTCCGACCGTGACTCCCGATCACGATGTGGTCCATGTCGTGTTCGGCCGCGTAATCCACGATCGTCCGCGAGACGCCGCCGACGACGTGGTCCGTCTCGATCTCGAGCCCGTGGTCTGCGGCCTGCTCTCGCGCCGTCTCGAGGATGTTCTCGGCCCGTTCCTCGTGATGGTCCTGTATCTCGTCGTAGTTGGCCATCGCGGTTCCCTCCACGCCGGTCACGGCGTAGAAGTCGCCCGGATCGAGGACGTGAAGTCCGGTGATCGTCGCATCGGGATACTCGCGACAAGCGAACTCGAGGGCTTCCGTCGATTGGTTCGAGTCGTCGACCGCCACGAGGACGTTGTCTGCCATGCGCGCTGGTACATCGGCCTACCGAATAAGTCCACCTCTGAATCCGACGGTACGGGAGTTGCCGCCAGCGTCCGTTCGGTCGCTTTCGGTGGGACTCGAAATCGTGCCCACCTCGTCCGCGCGGGCGGCCTCACGTGGACACGGCAGCGCGGCCGCTGTCGAAGTCGGTCGCAAAAGAAACGTGTTGGTTTGCCGTCGTGACTGCGCGTTACTTCGCGCGTCCCTGACCGCCGGTGTTGGAGGGACGGACCTTCTCCGCGCCCTTGCCACGGTTGTTGAGGCCACGGTTGGCCTTGCCGGCGTTGGTGAGGCCGCGGAACGCGCGGTTGGTGTGATCGTCGTCACAGATCCAACTGAGGTCGTCGTCGTTCTCGATTGCGGGGTGGTTCGGGTCCACGAGGATCGCTTCGAACCACTTCTGCGAGCCGTCTTCACCGACCCAGTAGCTGTTGAGAACGCGCAGGTTGGGGTACTTCCGGGAGACGCGTTCCTCGCCGATGCGCTGGATGTTCTTGCGCCGCCCGATGCGGTTGACACCCTGGCGCTTCGAGCGCCGACCGGCGGTGAACCGTTCCTTCCGGGCGGTCCCTTTCCGGACCGAGACCCGGACCACGACGATGCCCTGTTTGGCCTTGTAGCCGAGTTCGCGTGCCTTGTCCAGTCGCGTCGGGCGCTCGATGCGCTCGATGGCGCCCTGGTCGCGCCACTCCTGTTTGCGCTGCCACTGCAGCTCCCCGAGCTTGCCGTCGTCGGGGTCCTTCCATGCGTCCTTGATGTGGGAATAGAAGCTTTCTGCCATTGTATTCACCCGCGGGCGTTTGCTGGTTCAATCCCGACCGGGGCCGAGCCCCGCGGATCACATCCCGACCTGTGACGCGGCGTCGTGCAGGTGCCCGCTGATGCCCGCGAACCAGCGAGTCTACCCTCTCTTCCCGGCTCTCGAGTATAAGCGCTTCGAACTCCGGGAACGCGGCGTCGAAACGGTGAGTATCGCTCGCGGGAGCCTCGCATCGACGACCGATCGCGTGGTGTGTCCGTCGATGTGAACTCCATGGTGTTGCGAGGGTGAGAAATAATGCACAGGTTCAGTGGGGACTACTCTCCCGTCTGAGGGTTCTCTCGCAACTCTGCTTGCGAGTGAACTCTGGGTTTCTATCAGAATTCGAAAAACAATTCAGTTATCGCTGTCAACACAGATGATTTCTCGGAACTCGTCGCCGAGCGTGTCGTGGTTCTCGTTTCCGAAAAAATAGTGGAGGTTATACATTCCTCTGTGCGATGTGAATCGTAACATTCATTTTAGCGTGCCTCTGGTAACTGCAGTCGATACACGTAAGATCCTGATTGTCTCGGGATTTACCAGTTTAGGTAATCGTATTTATTCATTAGTTCTTCTGGTTCATGATTTGATATTGCTTGAATTGAGGCATCCCAATCATGAGCAACATAAATCGGAGATTCTTCCTCTTCAAGCACGCTTGCGACGCGTGGATTTTTTCTTTTTATAGCTTCTGCGTTTTCTGGGTTATACTGTTCAATACCATATTCGGATTCTACATCGGAGGATCCCATTTTGGATAGAGGATGGTCGTCATAAGGGGGTGCTTCTGAGATAACAGAGAACGAATTTTGAACCGGATATTCTGGATATGCAACAGCGAGATCGGTCACAGTGTGATCTATTTCTTCTCCAGAATCCACTTCAGCAGAGTATTTGTGATAATATCCAGTGTGGTGTTGATATCCTCCTCCTCTAGGTGCGTCAACATTGTACTTTCTATTCACATTATTTGTGTCCCCAAATTGTTCAAGCATGGACATTAAGAATTGAGTAGTCCCATACGCAACTCCTACGTGAGTGTTGAGGGCACCAATTGCTACTCCAATCCCTGATTCAACTGTTTTCAGGTTTTCGTAATCAGCAGGGGATTCACCACTACCAATCTTTACACCTGCCCAATTCTCATTATTTTTTGTACCTATATTATCTATAGATATATCGGATACTTTACACTCGTGCCACCACATCTCCTCAGCAGGGGAATCGTCGTCGACAAATCGGCAGTCCGTCGTCCCACTTACGCTGATATCAATAGCCCACTGACTAATGCTAGGACGCCATATTGGCTCATGGACAATTACGCTACTCGAGAGAGTGATCGTAAAATCACCCTCCCCATACACTTGTGGCCCTGTATACGAGTCAACATCATCAAGTTCTTTTCGCTCCCAAGGGTCAGGGCAACCGTTAGGACAGGCATCGTACTCAGAATCCATATCCGCGATTGCGGATATTGAAAGCGCCGTACTGGACGTAGACAGTCCTAAACCACTTATTCCGACTGTTCTCAAGAATTTTCTTCTGGATGACATTCCTTCCATAGCAGATGATTTATCTATAAGCATATAAATCTTATTTAATTTCTATACAAAATTATATGCTACAGTGGTTTTATACTGATGTTATAATTATATCTATTTGTGTACTAACGAAAATGGTTAAGTAAATCAAGTTCATATGGACTATAATAGCTTCCCAAATATGAAAAACCAATCCCACACTGGAGTAATATAGTAATGAGACGTCGTACATTTCTGGCTTCGGCTAGTACGTTTACGGTCATGGCTACAGCCGGTTGCGTGCTTAGTGAGAACTCATTGCCGACGTTCATTCTTCATAGTGTTCGGTCGTACCAGCCGGATGCAGAGACGATATTCGTTCTGTCTACAGTTGAACGACAAGGGGACGGCAACGGAGAAGTCACAATTGATGTCGAGCTATTGTTCGAAAACATGCACAACTGGGGCATGGAGCGGACATTCAAAGTTCGTGAGAAGGAGAACGATGAACAGACGCTGGCACATGCATTCACAGCCGATTCACCGACTTTCGACCAACCGTTTACCGCGAGAGCTAAAATCATACGGCTGGACGACGCGGACAGTGACTGGGTCGAGGAAACCGACTACTCACCGTTATCATAATGAACGAGACGCTATCTCATGCGTCAAAGGCTTGGTCGGTCCGCTCGAGAGAGGTGGAAATGAGTGAACGGGTTCGAAATTTCAGTACTTCGACTTCGCGTTCGCCCGCGTGCTGTACAACTGCTGGCGACTCGTGGATGTCCTCGTGCAATTGCAACTACACGGCGAGGGAGGCAACAAGCCAGCAGTCTCTTCGAACTCGTTCCTGATTTGCTAAGGAGAACTCCGTCCTCGGTCCGCTTGACTACGCTCTCGTTTCTTCTGAATTTGCTCGATCGTGAGCGGCGGGCCGGTCTGACCGGCGATTTTCTATCGGATCCGTGAACACCACTCGACAGGTTTCTCAGAAGCGCGTTTCGCGACTCGCTCGGCAACTTCTTGCAGTCGCTTAGATCCGAAACCTGTGCATCATAGACCCATCTTCACAACATCCCGAACACCAATTTGATATATCTTCATTTGGTTTATCAGATAGCACGTGTCCGAGAAGAACCGCTGACGGTACCGGTCGGATGGTTACGATGGACCGTCCGACGACTCCCACGACTGGGCCGAACGACGGTACCACCGCTGTTGTCCTCGAGGGACCGTTCCGGAAGCGGTCGGTGAAGCGCGCCTGCTCTCGCTTGGGGTTGCTCGCTGTTTTGGGGTTCTCCCGCGCCGGCTGGTGGCCACCCAGTCGGGTCGGGGACCGCTCGAGGCGATGACAACGAAAATAGATCGTTCGACGGGCTGATCGAACCGCCGTGAACCGCGTTCCGGACTGGTAGTCCTCCGGTATCGGTGCGGCTACGCGTCGACCTCGAGCGAGTCGAACGCGCCGGCCTCGATCTCGCGAGCGAGATCGTCGGCCTCGAGGTCGTCGGGGACGTGCTGGGGGTACTTCCGCCGGAAGTAGCCCACGATGTTGGTCAGATCGCGCCGGAGGAACTCGCCGGCGTTCTCGTGGTCGGTCGGGACCGCCTGGGGCCAGTCGAAGATCGTCACGCCGCCCTCGTCGACGAAGACGTTGTACTCGCTCATGTCCGCGTGGACGTAACCCGTCTCGTAGGCTTCGGCGATCTCGCTGACGAGCAACTCGAGGACGCCCAGCACCTGCTCGTCCTCGAGCCGTGTTCGCGAGAGTTCGACGCCGTCCATCTTCTCCATGACGATGGCGTGGCGGTTCTGCCCGATCGGCTGGGGGACCGCCACGTCGGGGTAGAGTTCCTCGAGGATGTCGTACTCGCGTTCGGCCGCCTTCCGGGCGGTGTACATCCACGAGACGTGATCGTTGTCGGAGGTATAGTCGCGTTCCTTGTGGACCTCCCGGAAGTTCGTATACCCCTCGCGGTGATACTTCAGGGCCAGCGGCTTGTAGGAGCGGACCTCGTAGACGTCGCTTTCCTTGCCGACGCCAAGCGGTGAGCCGAATTCCGAGATCGTATCCTGTTCGACCAGCGCCCGCAAGGCGAGGGTATCGTAGCCCTCGAACTGCAGTGTATACCCCTCGTACTGGATCGTCTTTCGCTCGACCAGCCCGCGCTTGAGACACCGCTCGAGGCGGTACTCGACCTCCTCGTCGGGTAGGTCGGCGAACTTCGGGAGCTTCTCCCGCTGGACCCACTCGGAGAAGCGCATCCCCTGCTCGACGCCCGAGAGGAGATAGAAGTCCTCGTCCTCGAGTTCCGGGAGCAACCCGGCGACGTTGCGCACCATACGCGCCGATAGCCGGCGTGTACGTAAAAACGGCGTGACGCGGCTCCGGTGTCGGCGACGCGACTCGGGCTGGTGATGCCGACTGGGACGGGATCGGCGCATGGGGTGGCTCGGAGCCACGGTGCCACCGCGGTTCGACCCGACGCTCGGCCGGGATAAATCGAATACCGATATACGAAAACCGAGGTACGTCGGAATCGATTTCCATCTCGTCCCCATTGCCTCACGTATGACCGACCGCACCGATCGGGACTGGCGGCTAATCCGGGACGAGCCCCGCGACGGGGCGACGCAGATGGCCCTCGAGGAGATCGCCGCGCGGACGGCCCTCGAGGACGGCGTTCGAACCGTCCGCACCTACTCGTGGGAGCCGAGTACGCTCTCGCTCGGGTATCGACAGGATGCCGACACCGTCGACTGGGCGTTTTGCGACCGTGAGGGGATCGACGTCACCCGCCGACAGACCGGCGGCGGCGGGATCTATCACGACCGTTACGCCGACATTTCCTATACGATCGTCGCGCCCGCCGACGAGGTCCCGGGTGATCTGATGGACTGCTACGAACTGTTCTGCGAGCCGATCCTCGAGGCGTTCGACCGACTGGGCGTCGACGCCGACTTCGCCGCGGCCGAGCAGGATGCGATCTACCAGCCCTCGTGCTATCTGCGGGACATCAACCCGGCCCACGACATCGTCGCGCCCGCCGGCGCGGGTGAAGACGCGAAGAAAATCAGCGGTAACGCCCAGTACCGCCAGCGAGACGTCGTCATTCAGCACGGCTCGATCAGCTACGCCCTCGAGCCCCAGGCCCACGTCGGCGTCTTCGACACCGACCTCGCGGAGTCGACGTTCACCGACCGGGTAACGAGCGTCCGCGACGAAGTCGGGGTCGATCGCGAGACGGCCGTCGACGCGATCGCGGGCGCGCTGGGTGACTGGTGTGACGCCGACGAATCGACCTGGCGCGAGGGCGAACTCGAGGCGGCCCGCGATCTCGCCGCCCGGAAGTTCGGGGCCGACGAATGGGTCCGTGATCGGGAGGTCCTCGAAGTGGGTGGGCAGTGACGGAAAGACGCCAAGCACGGCTCGAGCGGGCGGTTCGGTAGCGCGTGCCGTACCGCGATGGCCGACAGTAGATCGCAGGAGAACACCGCGCGACGGTTCGTTACCGGTGAACCGTCGCACAGCACGCGCCACGGCAGGTCCGGCGGCCGGTCGGAGCGACACCGTCAGTCGATCGAATCGGGGCGGTCCGTTATACCTATCACGGCCCGGTACTGACCGGCAGGCATGACGATGAAGGTCGGCGCACACGTCTCGATCTCCGGCTCGCGCGTCTCTTCCGACGACGAAACACCGCCGTACGACGATCTCCGCAACGCCGTCCACCGCCAACTCGCTTTCGGCGGCAACTGTGGCCAGATCTTTACCACCTCGCCACAAGTCTGGCAACAACCCGAAATCGGCGACGAGGCCGCTGACGGGTTCCGGGAAGAGACCGACGAGGAACTCGAGGGGCCGTGGGTGATCCACTCCTCGTATCTCGTCAACCTCTGTACGCCCAAAGACGACCTCCGCCGGAAGTCCAAAGAGAGCATGCAGGCGGAACTCGACGCCGCCGAGCGACTGGGAATTCCCTACGTCAACGTCCACCTCGGGGCACACACCGGCGCGGGCGTCGAGGGCGGCCTCGACAACGCGGCGAGCCTGATCGACGACCTCGAGGTACCCGAGGACGTGCAGATCCTCATCGAATCCGACGCGGGCAGCGGGACGAAACTCGGCGGCGAGTTCGACCATCTGGCGGGGATCATCGATCGCACCGAGACCGATATCGGGATCTGTATCGACACCGCCCACACGCTGGTCGCGGGCAACGACCTCACGACGTCCGAGGCGGTCGACGAGACCGTCGGCCGGTTCGACGACGTGGTCGGCCTCGAGTACCTCGAGTACATTCACCTCAACGACTCGAAACACGACGTGGGCACCCACAAGGACGAACACGCCCACATCGGCGAGGGCTACATCGGCGAGGACGGAATGAAAGCGATCGTCAACCACCCCGACCTGCGGGAGCTTCCCTTTGCCCTCGAGACGCCGACCGAGGACGGCCGCGGCTTCGCGTGGAACATCGAAAAGGTCCGGGAACTGCGCGACGACGCATAGGCCGGCGCTTCGCGAAACCGACCCGTTTTTACTCGAGACACCGCTATCGGGGCCCGTGCGCGAGTTCTCCGAATCCTACCTCAGCCGGACCCGCGAGGGGATGTGGGCCGACTCCCGCGAGGCCCTCGAGCCGCTGGCCCTCGACACCCGCGACCGGATCCTCGACGTGGGCTGTGGGACCGGCGAACTGAGCCGGGTCCTCGCGGCGGAGTCGTCGGGCGAGGTGATCGGCTGCGACGCCGACCCGGACCTGCTTTCGGCGGCCGACGCTCACATCCCGGTCGTCGCCGGCGACGCCTTCCAGCTGCCGTTTCCGGACGACACGTTCGACCTCGTTGTCTGTCAGGCGCTGCTGATCAACCTGCCCGATCCCGCGGCCGCAATCGCCGAGTTCGCTCGCGTCTCGACGGACCTCGTCGCGGCTGTGGAACCGAACAATGCCGCGGTCGAGATCGACTCGAGCGTCGACGCCGAGGGCGACCTTGAGCGGCGGGCACGCGGGGCCTACATCGATGGCGTGCCGACGGACGTCGCGCTCGGGGCCGACGCCCGCGAGGCGTTCGACGATGCAGGGCTCGCGGTCCTCGAGACGCGCCGGTACGATCACGTCCGGACGGTCGAACCACCGTACAGCGAGGGGGCACTGCGGGACGCTCGCCGGAAAGCGACCGGTGCGGGGCTGGCAGACGATCGGGAGACGATGCTCTCGGGGCCGTTGACCGAGGCGGAGTACGACGACCTCCGCGGCTCGTGGCGGGAGATGGGATGGACCGTCATCGAGCAGATGGAAGCGGAGGAGTATCGCCGGATGGAAGCGGTCCCATTTTTCGTTACCGTGGGCAGAGTCCCCCGATCGTAGCCACTGCCGGTCACGACGGACTGTTTCGCGCAAGGCGTTGCGAGTCCGAGTGAACCGTTTCGGTGGCGAGGATCGTCACCCGCGACGGACTGTGGCTGCGTTTGCGAGTCCGGACGTCCCGAGCGCCGTTTCTCACCACGGAGAGAGCGCCCGCAGTCCGCTGCCGACCAGTCCGCCGACGAGGCCGTCGATGGCAGTCAGCAGCGAGAAGGCGACGGCGAGTAGGACGACGCTCGGAAGCCCGAGCCCGGAGAGCCCCGGACTGACCGGCCCGACCGAGGTGAGGACGAACAGCGGCGGTTCGGTGTACAGCCCGGAGAGCGCGCCGAGAAACGCCATGAAGAAGCCTGCGAGGCCACCGACGAGCGCGCTCGCGACAACCGCGTACGCGAGGCCGGTCACGACCCGCCCGGCGGCGTACGCGGCGATAAATCCCGCGACGATACCGCCCCCGACCCGCGTTAAGACCGGTACCAGAAGCGAGGTAAAGGAAACGAACACCCCGACGGCGGCGGCTCCGAGGACGATCCGCGAGTCGATCGCTGCCAAGGACGGCGCGTACTCCTCGACGTCGTTCGTCTCGTGATCGCTCATGGTTCGCTTTCCCGCTCGTCACTGACTCCGTCGTCCGTCGATCGATTTCCAGTCCGCGCTGGCGTCTCCGTGTCGTTCTCGTCAGCCTCAGGGGAGGTCGGGGTTGCCGTCTGTTCATCGCCGTTCGGACGCTCGCTACCGGACTCGTTCGACGGCAAGTCGCCAGCCGAATCGCTCGTGGCCCCGTCGCTTTCGTTGGTCAGGCCGTCACTTTCGTTGTCCAGCCCATCGGTCTCGTTCCCTCGAGTTTCGGTTTCGTTGTCTCGGATATCACCGCCGTCGTGGCCGTCGTTTTCATTGTCTCTGCTATCGCTTTCGTTTCCTCCAGCGTTCTCGGTTCCTTCTCCAACGCTTTCATTTCCACCAACGCTCTCGTTTCCTCCCCCAACGCTTTCATTTCCTCCAACGCTCTCGTTGGCCGAACGGTCGGTCTCGTTGCTTCGGCTCTCGGTTTCGTCCTCTCGATCACCACCGTCGTTCTGCCCACCGATGTCGTGCGGTGGGTCGAACGGGGCGGGTGCGGGGACGTCGCGTTCCGGGCCGACCTCGACGGTGTACCCGGTAACGGAGAGGTTTCGCAACTCGACCGAGCGGGCGTCAACGACGACGTCGGTCTGTTGTGCCGTGAAACACTCATCGGCCGCCGCGAGATCGTTGAGCGCCTCGTTTTGCCGGTCCGTTCGTAACACGATCTCTCCCTCGGCGGATCGCGTCTCCTCGAGTTCGACGCGTCTGGTTTCGTCGAAGTGAATCGTGACGTTTCCGTCGTCGCCTCGAACAACGATCCGGTTGGTGTCCGACGAAAGTTGCTGGACGCAGACGGTCGCGCCCTCGACCGTACCGAGGTCGACGGTGATGGCTTGCTCGTCGGCCTGCCCGGCCACGTGGGACGGGCCGACCATGACACCACCGAGGGCGACCGCGACCACGACGACGAACGCACCGGCCCGGGTCATACGTCGTGGCGGTCCCTCGGTCGGGTTCGTCTCGTCGTCACTCGTCGGTACCCCACCGTTTGATTCGGTCGATGCCCGCACGGCAACTCAGGAGTAGCCGTCCGGCGAGGCGACCGAACCCCGCGTCGATCCGGGCCGCCGCCTTGTCGACGACGCTTGGCTCCGAGACGGCGTCGTCGACGACTTCGTCGCGTGGCTTCCAGGCGAGACAGAGGTTCCCGCCTAGAATCCCAAGCAGCATGCCAACCAGCAACCCGCCGAGGGATCCGAACAGCGAGAAGATCGACAGGACGGTCCCGACGACGCCGGCGACGTCGGCGTGTGCCGGCTTGACCAGCACGTAGATCCCCGTCAGAAAGACGAACACGCCGAAGAGGGCACCGATCGCGAGAAAGCCCGCCATCTGTCCGCCGATGAAGGCGAGATCCGGCAGGATCTGCATCGGTACCCAGGTGATCAGGACGCCGGCCAGACACAGCAAGAGCCCACCGAGGAACGGCCGTCCGGCCCGCCAGGTGTTGAACCGGCCCCATCTGGTCCCGCTCCACTGGCTGACCCTGCTCCACCGGCTCCTGGCCCGTGCGGGAAGCGTATCGGTCTCGTCCTGCTCGTTTTCGGGCGACATGGGTGATCACCCGTCGGGGTGGTACTCCACGTCGACGTCGAGACCGGGGAGTGAGATCTCGTTCGAGGCGAGATACACCGCTTCCATCTCGACGTCTTCCTGCACCATTCCGGGCTGTTCCCCGGAGATGTTCGTGAGGTAGCCGTCCTCGGGATCGGCGTTGCCACCGGCCGTCTGCTGGAACTGCTGTTCCGGGTTGTCGGTCGCCTGTGCGTTGACGACCTGTCCGTTGAATTTCGCCTCTTCTGCCTTCAGGTCGGTGAGTTTGATGTACTGCTCGTCCGCTTTGACCGTCCCGTCGGCGGCGAAGGAAATCTCCATCGAGCCGTCGATCATGGGTATCGACTTCTCACCGCTCAGCACCATGCCGTCGATCTCGACGCCGCGCTGTTCGACGACGGCGACCGGCGTCGTCCCTTCGGTGTTCTCCCCGATGCTGGGATAGAGGAGGAAGTCGTCCGATCTGATCTCGTCGGCCGTGACGGTAAAGCCGCTGCCGCTGGCGGTGGCCATCGCCGTCGCGTAGGCCGTCCCCGACGAGAGGACGACGAGACCGACCAAGGCGACGACCAGGAACGACGCACAGGTCCCGGTCGCGAGTCGCTTTCGGCGGTACATACTAGGCCCACCCCCGGACGATCGGTTCGGCGGCTTTCGTTCTATTCGCTGCGCTCACACCGTGTCCGCTCCGATATCGCGGCCTCATTTCGAACGTCACAAGTCCACACCCAACACGGTATTCAATCATTTTTCCCCCTCGTATGCTGGGACATTTATAACGCAGTCGGAGAGAATATTATGGCGCTGATGGATGTCCGCCTCGGGAATCGGCTCCAGCCGTTTGCGGGAACTCACTCCGTCGCCGCTCCTGATATAAATGATCGTGGAAACGCGGGGTAACTCCTATTGGAACGTCCCTCCCCTGTCGGAGCATGCGACCGAAACAGGCTGCATCGACGAGCGCGTGGCCGATCGGCCCGACAGTTCACTCCCGACCGTTCTATACTGCCGACCGATACTGAAAAATACATGCACGATGTCGTGACTGTCGGACGATGAGATACGCGAAATGTGTTATCATCCCTGATGACGAGGGGTTGCACCCGCTCCATCGACGGATCGCCGACCATCCGGACGTGACGCGTGAACTCCTCCACAACGTCAACCTCCTCGTCGACGAGACGATCGTCGCGCTCTATCAGTTCTCGGGCGACAGGGACGTTCTCGAGTCGATCCTGTCGGCGTCGTCGATGGTCAATCAGCACCAGCTCTCGAGCGCCGACGGCGAACACCACGCCTACGTCCACCTCGAGGCCGACGACCGGCTCGTCGGGCTGTTGAGCATGCTCAGGGAGTTCGAGTTCATCTACGATACGCCCCTCGAGTTCACGCGCCGCGGCGGCCTCCGGGTCACGATGATCGGTGACGTACAGAGCTTCCAGAAGGCCGTTCCGGACGTTCCCGACGGGATCAGGCTCAAGCTCCTCAAGACGGGCCGGTACGAACCGAACACGGACCGGCTGTTCTCCCAGTTGACCGGTCGCCAGCAGGAGATCCTCCGGACCGCCGTCGAGATGGGGTACTACGACGTTCCGCGGGCGGTGACACACGAGGACATCGGCGAGGCGCTTGGCTGTACCGGGGGGACGGTCGGCGGCCACCTGCGACGGATCGAGGCGACGCTCCTCACGCAGATCGTCCCCTGATTCGGTCGCGGTCGGTGCAAACGGTGGTGTGCCCATCGCGATCGACGCAGTCGGGTCGAGTGGCGACGGGAACGACCGCCATATTACATACGGATGGCCGCCGAGGGTGCCGGTATGGCAGCGATCGAACTCGAGGGCCTCACGAAAGATTACGGCGAGGTACTCGCCAACGACGACGTTACGTTCACTGTCGAGGAGGGGGAGATCTTCGGCTATCTCGGCCCCAACGGCGCGGGGAAAACGACGACGATCCGGACGCTGCTCGGGTTCCTCTCGCCGACCGCGGGGACGGCTCGGTTGCTCGGCAACGACGTGACCGACGAGGCGCAACTGCTCGCGGCCAAACGCCGGCTCGGCTACCTCCCCGACGATCCGGGGTTCGACGAGACGGCGACCGGCCGGGCGGTCCTCGACCTCCACGCATCGCTCAAGGGCGACGAGCGAAGCGCGGAGTTGCTCGAGCTGTTCGATCCGCCGCTCGATCGCGAAATCAGGGAGTACTCGCGCGGCAACGTCCAGAAACTGGGGCTGGTGACGACGTTCATGCACGATCCCGACCTGGTGATTCTAGACGAGCCGACCAGCGGGCTCGATCCCCTCCTCCAACAGCGGTTCAACGAGTTCGTCCGGGCCGAACGGGAGCGCGGACTGACGGTGTTTTTCTCCTCGCACATCCTGAGCGAGGTGCGGAAGCTGTGCGACCGCGTCGGCATCATCCGCGGCGGCCGGCTCGTCACGGTCGAGCCGGTGGAATCGCTGCTGGACAGGAGCGGCAAGTTCGTCCGGTTGCACGCCGCGGAGTCGATCCCGGTCGACGCCCTCGAGATCGACGGGGTCCACGGCATCGAGTCCGACACGGGGCCGAGCGACGGG
The DNA here is from genome assembly GCF_031165565.1 of Natrinema thermotolerans. Classification (NCBI taxonomy): domain Archaea; kingdom Methanobacteriati; phylum Methanobacteriota; class Halobacteria; order Halobacteriales; family Natrialbaceae; genus Natrinema; species Natrinema thermotolerans. The sequence continues at coordinate 2,760,707 of NZ_CP101873.1, forward strand.
ACCGAATACGCGTTCACGTTCACCGGCGACGTCAACGCCCTGCTCGCGGCCCTCCGGGAGTACCGATTGCACGACCTGTCGATCGAGGAAGCGCCGCTCGACGAGGTCTTCATGCGGTTCTACGACGATAGTGACGGGGATGAACCGAACGGGGCGGACCTGGCCGTGGGGCCCGGTGCGGCGAGCGGGGGTGCGGACGATGTTTGAACTGACTGCCTACGACGGCCGCCGCCGGATCCGGGGCAGCCTGTATCTCTCGATCGGGCTCTCCTTGCTCGCCGCGATGGTCGTCTGGGTTTACCCCTCCTTCGAGGCCGAAATCGACCTCAATGAGTTGCTGGCGGCCTATCCCGAGCCGATCCTGCAGGTGATGGGGGTCCAGACGATGACGAGCCTGGCGGGCTTTCTCTCGTTCGAACTCTACACCTTCGGCTGGATCATCATGCTGGGGCTGTATCTGGCCTACAGCACTGCGGGGACGATCGCCGACGACGTCGACCGCGGGCGGATGGACGTGCTGCTGGCGATGCCGATCTCCCGACGGCGGCTGGTCGCCGAGCGGTTCGGGGCGATGACCGTCCCGATCGTCGGTGCCAACCTCCTCCCGCCGCTGGTCGTCTACGTCGGCGCGCGACTGATCGACCATCCGATCCCCGCCGCCGACGTCCTCGCGGTCCACCTGTTCTCGATCCCCTATCTGTTCGCTTGCGCCGGGATCGGTCTGCTCGCGTCCGTGATCGTCGATCGGGCGGCGATCGCCCAGCGGGTGGCGCTGGGCGTGACCTTCGCGCTCTTTCTCTCCGAATCGCTGCTGTCGGGGACCGACGCCGAGGCCGTCGGCGCGATCGCACCGATGCGGTACTACGATCCCAACGCCGTCCTGCTCGAGGGCACCTACGACCTTCTCGGCGCGGGGATCCTGGTGGCGATGACCGCCGTCCTCCTCGCGGCGAGTCAGTTGTGGTTCGGGCGACGAGACGTCTGAACGCGACGCGGGTCGGCTCCGCGTCGCCCTCGAGCGGGACCGGGACCGAGCCCGCCGACGGGCCCGTCGATGCCCTATTCCGGTCGGGGACCGAACGACCGCGCGATGCGTTCACGAGCGTGGGTACAGCGCCACCAGATCGCCGTCTACGCGGTCGCGGTCGCGGTCGCCGTCGGAATCGGGCTGGGACGACCGTCGGCGGCGTCGGTCTTCCAGCCACTCATCACGCCAGTGCTGGCGGTGTTGCTCTACGTGACCTTCCTCGAGATCCCCTTCGTCCGGTTTCGCGCGGCGATCACCAACGGCCGGTTCATGGCCGGGGCGCTCGTGTTGAACTTCCTCGTCGTCCCGATCGTCGTCTACGGGCTCACCCGGTTCCTCCCGAACGAGCCCGTCGTTCTGGTCGGCGCGTTCATGGTGTTGTTGACGCCGTGTATCGATTACGTGATCGCGTTCACCGACCTCGCCGGGGGTGACGCCGAACAACTCACCGCCGCGACGCCGGCCCTGATGCTCCTACAACTGCTGTTTCTGCCCGCGTACCTCTGGCTGTTCATGGGCGAGCGGATCGCGGCCGTCGTCGAGCCCGGCCCCTTCCTCGAGGCGTTTCTCCTGTTGATCGCGCTGCCGCTGGCGCTGGCGTGGGTCACCGAGATCGGGGCGACCCGCTCGCCGACCGCCCGCCGCTGGCAGTCGGCGATGGGGTGGCTGCCGGTCCCGATGATGGGCGCGACCCTGTTGGTCGTGATCGCCTCGCAGCTCCCGCGGGTACGGGACTCGATCGAGGGGATCGCGGCCGTCGTACCCGTTTACGTCGCCTTTCTGGTCGTCATGCCGCTTCTCGGCCGGCTCGCGGCCGGGCTGCTCCGGCTGGACACCGGCGCGAGCCGTGCGCTCGTCTTCACCGCCGTTACCCGGAACTCGCTGGTCGTTCTGCCGCTGGCGCTTGCCCTTCCGGCGAGGTACGAACTGGCACCGGCGGTCGTCGTCACCCAGACGCTCGTCGAACTGGCCGGGATGGTCGTCCTCACCCGCGTCGTGCCCGCGTGGCTCGTGCCCGACACCCCGGATCCGATCCCCGTCCCCGGCGTCACGCCCGAGGAGTGAGGTGGGCAAGACGGTCTCCGTCCCGGATCTCGCCCGCCTGACCCCGACTACGGCGACCGGTCGTCGTACACCGTGTTCTCGACGAGCGTCTCGACGCCGCGACGGAACCGCTCCGACGCCGCGTTCTGTGAGATGCCGAGTCGCTCGCCGAGTTCTGCCAGCGTACAGGACCGCGGAATATCCAGATAGCCCACCTCGACGGCGGCGACGAGTGCCTCGCGCTGCCGGCTCGTCAGGCCGAACTGGGACCTGGCGTCCCCACCGCCGGCGGATTCGCGGGTGTCGCGGAGTTTCCGGACGTCGACCTCAAAACCGCGCTCGAGGAAGAACCCGTGGAACCGCTCGAGCGCCTCGTCACTGGGGAAGGCGACGCGAAAGAACCAGCCCTCGTGGGTCACGGACGCCTCCTGTAAGACGCCGCCCTCCTCGATCACGGTCGGATAGACGCTCGCCTCCGTTCCTTCGGGCGTCAACTCGAGTTGGTAGAGCCACCGGTCGTCGAACGCGGCCGTCTGCAGGGACGCTGTGACGGTCGGGTCCGCCTCGAGACCCGCCTCGAAGGCCGCCCGTTCGTCGTCGTCGCCGTCGATCCAGACGAGCATTCGGTGGTCGCCGTCCGCGGTGAGATCCGACTGCTCCCACGTGGCGGTCACACCGGGAGCGTGCGATAACGCGTTGCGAAGAATGGGGTAGTCGATCAGCAGCGTCGCGAGTAGCATCCGAGATACCGACGTAAGACACCGTGCCGTTTCTCGGTTTCGGCCGAACGCACGCCAGGGACTGATAAATAGCGTGAATACTGCCGCGCCGCAACTATCCGACGGGCTGTCCCAGTGACGGACGATGACTCACCAGGACGGGGCGAGTAGCGAAGCACAGCCGTTGATCGATCGGTCGCTCGCCGCGTTAAGCGATCCGTACCGCCGATCCGTCTGCCGGTACGCCATGCGAACGCAGACGACGCGTCTCGACCACGCGGAGATCGCCGACTACATCGTCGACCGGGCATCGGCGGCGGACGACCTCGATCGGCGGACCGTCGCGACGGAACTGCGCCACCTCCACCTGCCGAAACTCGAAGACGCCGGGCTGCTCGAGTACGAGCGGGACAGCGGCGTCGTCCACGCCGACCGCGAGCGGATCGCCGACCGGCTCGAGTTGCTCCGCGAGACGGTCGCTGAGATACAGGGCGCTTCGATCGATCGCTAACAGTCGTCAGACCACGTCGCCACGAACTGTCACGCCGTCCTGTTGCTCTCGCCACGCGTGGAGTTCCCGCGCCGCGGTCTCGGCCTCGGCGTCGTCCAGTCCGAGCATCTCGAGGGCCGCCGATAGCGTCGGCAGGGCCAGTTCGCCCTCCCGGAGCTTCCGGAACGCCTCGTCGCTTCGCGTGCCTTCGGCCCAGAGACAGACGCCGCGGGGATCGAGCAACTGCGTGTAGTCCTCCCGCAGGCGCGCGCCGCGCAGCCGCTGGGTGACGTTGTCCTCGAAGGCGGCGTTACAGACCTCGAGATGGACCGGTTCGTCCTCCTCGAGGAGGTGGGCGGCGAGACACTGCTCGGGCGCGGCGTGGCCGTTCGCGTTGGCTCGCAGATACTCGGGGTGGTCGGCGGCCCAGTCGGCCCGGACCGACTTGCCGATCCCCTCGACGCCGTATTCGGCGGCGATCGCGTCGGCGTCTACCGCCCCGTTGTCGCTGTCGTCGCGCATGAGGACGTCCTTGGTCACGTAGACGTCCAGCCGCTCGACGGGATCGAGACCCAACGCGACGTCGCCGAACGTCCACACCTCCCGGACCGGGACCGGCATCCGCTCGCTCGCGACGGTCTCCACGAGGTCCTCGAGACGGTCGACCGCTCTCGCCCGATCGAATCCACTCATCGGTCGCCGTTGGGGCCGGACGCGCAAAGTCGTTTCTCAGTCGCGACCGCATCGTTGTCCGGACCCGCGACCGACCTGCGGTCAGCGGCCACGACCGTCACGAGCGGTGGCTCGAGAGATCAGGTTTTTTACCGGTTCGCGGCGAACGCAAACCCATGCGACACCGGATCTTCAACGAGGACGGCGACGCGGAACTCGTCTTCGTCATGGGCTGGGGTAACCGCTGGACCCACGAGAACGTCAGCTGGCTCATCGGACAGCTGACCGCGGCCGACTATCGGGTCCACGCGTTCGAACTCCCGACGAACATCGACGATTTCAAAGCCGACTGGCTCGAGCCCGTCGCCGAGTACGTCCGCGACCTCGAGGGCTATCAGTTGCTTGGCCACAGCGCCGGCTCGCTGGTGGCACAGGCCCTCGACGGCGCGGACAACCACGTCTATCTGAGCCCGTGGTGGGGGTACGGCGAGGGATTTCCGGAACCGGTGTTAGAGGCCGTCTCGAAGCTCCCGACGGCGTTCCCCTGTCTTCCGACCGGCGGCTTCGACCGCGAGGACCTGGGTCAGGAGGCGACCGATCACCAACTCGAGACGACCCCGTCGTGGGTGTCGCCGGCTTTCATTCGAGAGACCCGCCGCGCACAACGGGAGCTGCTGACGATCGATCACGACGCCGTCGTCTTCTGCTCGCTGCGCGATCCCGTCATCGACCTGCGACCGATCGGCGAGCGGGTGCCCGCCGACCACGTCGTCCTCTACGACGGCGGCCACGAACTGTTCTCCTCGCCGGGCCGCGACCGGTACGTCGACCCCCTGCTGGCCGCGCTCGAGGACGGGGCCGATGCCGTCGAGGACCGGGACCGAGTTCCCGTCTGATCCGGTCGACGGAACGATCCGGATAGGTCGCGACGTGTGTCGACCGAGACGGCTGCCAGAAGCGGCGGTGGGACGGACGCCCGCTCACCGCTCGAGACGGCCGCCACGCTCCGGCAGACGAAACCGTGATTGGCGGCGACCGACAACGGGCCGCTAATGGACTGTACCCGATGCGACGAGGACGCGGTCATGCACGCCGCCTACTCCGGCTCCCATCTCTGTGCGGATCACTTCCGCGAGTCGGTCGAAAAGCGGGTCCGGCGGCGCGTCCGACGGGACGATCTCGTCCCACACGACGCGACGCCCGAGGATCCCGAAACCTGGGTGATCGGCCTCTCCGGCGGGAAAGACAGCGTCGTCCTCACGCAGATCCTCCACGAAACGTTCGCCGAGGACCCCCGCATCGAACTCGTCGGGCTGACCATCCACGAGGGCATCGAGGGCTACCGCGACGAGTCCGTCGACGCCTGCGTCGAACTCAGCGAGGAGTTGGGCATCCGCCACGAACTCGTCAGCTACGCCGAGGAGTTCGGCGTCCGCATGGACGAGGTCGTCGAGGACGACCCCGAAAACATGGCCGCCTGTGCCTACTGTGGCGTCTTCCGGCGAGATCTCCTCGAGAAGTACGCCGAGGAACTCGGGGCCGATCTCCTCTTGACGGGCCACAATCTCGACGACGAGGCCCAGACCGCGCTGATGAACTTCCTCGAGGGCGACGTCGAACAGATCGCGAAACACTTCGACGCCAGCCTCGGCCCCCTCTCGGAACGGGGCGAACAGGAGGAGTTCGTCCCGCGCGCGAAACCGCTGCGTGACGTTCCCGAGAAGGAGGTCGCCCTCTATGCCCACATCAACGACCTGCCGGCCCACATCACCGAGTGTCCCCACGCCAGCGAGGCCTATCGCGGCGAGATCCAGCAACTGCTGTACGATCTCGAGGAGAACCACCCCGGTACCCGTCACTCGATCCTGGCTGGCTACGAGGATCTCGCGTCGATCGCCGCCGACGAGTACAGCGGCGACGACGGTGCCGACCTACAGGAGTGCGTCGAGTGTGGCTCGACGACGACGCGCGAGGTCTGTCGGAAGTGTTCGCTGCTCGAGTCGCTGGCCTGACTCGAGTCCGCCGATCCGTTCGTCGCGTTCGCTCCGTATACGGTCGTAAACGGCGGTTGTGGACGACGAAAGCCGATACGTTGTACTGAGACTGCGATATCCGTCGCCACTCCCCGTGAGAATCGGAAGCGAAGCCGGTCAAAAACGGAACCGATCGGCGGTGGTGTGTCGGTCGTGGTCCCGTCGCGATTACCGGATGACGTCGACGCCGTTCTGGCGGTCGACTTTCTCGCGGCCGCCGTCGCTTTGGGCACCGAAGCCGGAGCCACCGGCCTCGACGTTGTTGCTCGCGTCGAAGTCGGCCTCGTTGATGCCCTCGATGCTCGCGCGGGACTTGTCGGCCTGCTTCTGGGTGGTGGGACCGAGTACCTGCGCGCTCTGGACGCCGGTCATGATCGCCATGACCCGGACCTTGCCCTTGTAGGACTCCTGGATGCGCGCGCCCCAGATCACGTTCGCCGAGGCCTCGAGGCGCTCGGTGATGTTGTCGGCGATTCCCTCGGCCTCTTTGAGCGTGAGGTCGGGGCCGCCGGTGATGTGGACGAGCCCGCCGCTCGCGCCGCGGTAGTCGACGTCAAGCAGCGGATGGTTCATCGCGTCCTTGACGACCTCGTCGGTCTTGTTCTTGTCCTGGGTCTCGCCGACCAGCATGACTGCGACCCCGCCCTGATTCATGATCGTGGACATGTCGGCGTAGTCCAGATTGATCAGGGACGGTTGGGTGATCGTCTCCGAGATCCCCTTGACGGTCTCGGCGATGATCTGATCCATCACCGAGAACGCCTTCCCGATCGGCAGATTCGGGACGTAATCGAGCAGCCGGTTGTTGTCCAACACGATGATCGAGTCGGCCTGCTCGCGCAACTTCTCGAGGCCTTCCTCGGCTTTGACCGTGCGGGCACGTTCGACGTTGAACGGCGTCGAGACCATGCCGACGACGATCGCACCCTGCTCTTTGGCGATCTCCGAGACGACGGGGGCGGCACCCGTGCCGGTGCCACCGCCCATCCCGGCGGTCACGAACACGAGGTCCGCGTCGCCGAGGACGTCCTTGATCGTCCCCTGGGCCATCTCGGTGGCGCGTTCACCCATCGAGGGGTCGCCACCGGCACCGAGCCCGTTGGTGAGGGATTTGCCGACGAGGATCTTCGTGTCGGCCTCGATCATCTTGAGGTGCTGTTTGTCCGTGTTGATCGCGATCGTGTCGGCACCGTCGACGCCGATGTTGTACAGGCGGTTGATGGTGTTGTTGCCGGCACCGCCACAGCCGACGATGACGATCCGTGGATCGCCGAACTCGTCGTCGTCCATCGAGACGTCCATCTCCCGGGCCTCTTCCTCCGCGTTCTCTAAGGCGTCCTGAACGATATCCTGCATCGTTACACCTTGGCCCAGTTGCGTTTGCCGGACTGCTCGTTGGGAGCCTCCCGTTGTTCGTTGATCATCTCGCGGACGGCCGACCGGATCGCCTCGCTCCGGTTCGGGAACTCGCCCGCGTCGACCAGTTGCTCTACTTCCTCGATCTGCTGTTTCGGGATTCGCAGTGTCACACGCTCCATGGTTGTATTCCCCGTTGGGGGTAAGACGGTGGCGCGCCCCTGTCAGACGCGGCGTGTCTTACGTCGAAACCACCCGAAGTCGGGCGATTTCCCGTCTTGTCGACGGGTGTAAGACAATCCGTCTTACGCGACTAAGTCGATGTTTGGCACAGATAATAAAACTTTCCCCGAGACTGACGTTCAGTGTCTTACACCGGTCAGCGCTGGCGAGTGTCCGCCTCGAGAACGTCTGCCGCCGGCGTCCGACGACCACAACCCGGACAGAACGACCAGTCCGAGCGGACCTCGTCGCCGCAGTCACAGAACAGCCGTCGGGCGGCCTTCTCGCCGCAGTTCGGACAGTAGACGTGATCGCCCTCGAGCGTCTCCCCACACTGGGTACAGGCAGCGTCCGTCTCCTCGCGTGGCTCCAACTGTCTGTGTTCGGCGTCGTCCGACGCCGGGTCGCGCGATCGGTCGGCCTCGAGTCGGACGTCGTCGACCGACTCGCCGTGAGCGCCCGTCAGCGAGACCGAGACGGTCACGTCCCGGTGGCCGTCGGACATGCGCGAGCCCGCGGCCTCGAGCCCCAACTCCCGCAGTCGGGCGTCGAGCCGTTCGTCCACGCGTGCGCGAACCAGGTCGTCGATCGCCGTCTCCCCGTCACGTTCCGACGCCGACTCGCCGCGGTCCCCCTCGAGGTACGCCCGGAGCGCCTCCCGCATCGCCTCGCTCTTGGAGACCTCGAGGGCCTCGAGTCGGTCGACGAGGTCGTCGTCCGCGCGGAACGTGATCTTGCTCATGCTCGAACTACCTCCCCTGTTGCCACGCATCCCATATCAATCATGCTGCCGTTCACGCTTCGTGACACGTCGCAGCCGGTGCGAATAATAACCCTTATGTGTACGAGGGCGGCTACGTTGGAGTGCCCGCCCTTAGCTCAGACTGGTAGAGCAGTCGACTGTAGATCGACTTGCCCCCCGTTCAAATCGGGGAGGGCGGACTCGGATTCTCGCCGAAGCACAGTCGAACCGGATACTGGCTTTTTCGTCACTCATAGCGGCCTTACTGCTGATTTCGCGTTTCCAATATCGGAGGCTAAATTCGGAGTGGAACTTGGTTCCAGTGCCGGGTAGACGCCTGCGGGCGAATTTTGGAGTCGTCGGGGTGGCCAGCGTGACGATCATGCCAGGGCACTCGATAGCAGCGTCATCGACGCCCGTACAGAGCGTCGCATTTCGGTGGTTCCCCTTCCACTCGAGTTCAACGCGGCGGTCGCGTTCGGGGGAGTCCGACTGTCTGACGACCGCTTTCGGAGACGGATATCGGGGCTGTCCGTCGCGAAACGTGAGGCGGGTTAGCGTCGTCTCCGCAGGAGGACTGCACCGATAACGGTGCCGAGACCGAGTCCGGCGAGAGCGATACTTCCGGAACCGAACCCGGCTTCGTCGGGCCGCTCGTCGTTGGGTTGGGAGTCAGTACTGTTGCCGGCGGCTTCCGATTCGCTGGCCGGGTATTCCAACTCGGCACGATCGGTGACCGTCTTTTCGAAGTGAGTGTGGACGTCGACTCCGTCGAGATGTCCCTCGAGGTGGACGACGTAGTCGCCCGGTTCCGCGAAGACGACCGGTGCTTCGTACACGCCGGGCTCCCCGTGTTTTTCGCTGAGTTCGAGCGGGGTTTTCTCGGCCTCGGACGTCTGGACGGAGACGGTTAGGTTCTCGGCGTGGCCCGCCGCTGGCGTGCCGGTCTCGGTGTCGACGATCTCGAACTCGAGCCACATCCGTTCGTCGGTGATGAGGGGTTCGTCCGCCCCACCGAAGGTGACGTCGTACCCGTCGACGGCCTGTGTTTCGTGTGCCAGTACCGGTGTGGCAATACCGGTGAGTAACACACTGAGTGCTACGAGCGCGAACAGCGGCTTTTTGATCGACATTCATGAATCGATTCGCCGAGTAGAGGTATGTACTATCTGGCCCATACGTCGAAAATATGGTTTAGTACTCGAAAGGTGGTGTGAATACCCGAACACGACTCGCGTATTTTGCAGATGTGGTCAGTTCTGTTACGAACGCAGCCGGTGTCGCTCCTACGGACCCGAGGAGCGGACGGGTGGTACGAGACGGAATCAGTGTCCTGATAATCCGGGGAGAGGGGACGGGTTCCACCGAAACGCGATCGACGTGGATCGAACACACCGCCATCCATGGGACGATATCGAGGTCCCGTGGGCGCGACGATTGAATCGCGGCCGCAAACGTCAATCGTCACTGATCTGTACGGCACCCTTTCGCGGGGTCCCGCCCACACAATCCCTGCCTACGGGTCGATATCGTCGGCCGATGCGGGTCGATCGCGGATCCGATTCCAACGGCCCGGACAGTTCCCGAGCCCGGCCGCTCGAGCGACCCCGAGGCCCGCTCGTGTCGGCGAAAATTCCTGTAACACGGGGCTGACTGGGGTAGACGGGTCGAAACAATGAGCCGGGACGGCGTCGCTGTCGGTGAGATCGCCGAGGATGTCAAACCAGTCAGTACGCGGTTCGCGATCGTCGATGAGGGATCGGACGGACGACCGCGAATCGGCCAGCGCCGTTCGCCTCGCGGACGTCAGACACGAGTACGGATCGACGGGGGGACGGTTCCGCTCGGGCGGGGACCGGACGGTGACCGCGCTCCGGGGGGTATCCATCGACGTGCCGCGGGGAGCGATCGTCGGCCTCGAGGGGCCGAGCGGAAGCGGGAAGTCGACGATCTTGCACGCCGTCGCGGGGCTGCTGGTCCCGACGGCGGGCCGGGTCGAGGTCGCGGGAACCGACCTGACGGCGCTGTCGGACGCGGAGCGGACCCGACTGCGACGGCGCCACATCGGGATCGTCTTCCAGCGATTCTATCTCCTGCCGTCGCTGTCGGCCCGCGCGAACGTGGCCCTGCCGCTCGTGCAGGCGGGGGTTCCCCGCGCCGATCGCCGGAACCGGGCGGAGTCGCTGCTCGAGGCGGTCGGGCTCGGCGATCGGGCCACGCATCTTCCGGGGGAACTCAGCGGCGGCGAACGCCAGCGCGTGGCGATCGCGCGGGCGCTGTCGACCGATCCCGACGTGATCGTGGCCGACGAGCCGACCGGCGAACTCGACACGGCGACCGGTCGGACCGTCCTCGAGCTGTTGACCGACGTCGGGCGCGATCGGGCGGTGATCGTCGCCTCCCACGACGAGGGGGCGCTGTCGGTCGCGGACCGGATCGTCTCGTTGCGCGACGGACGGGTGGACGATGTCCGATGAGGGCGACGACGTGTCGCCGGACGGATCACGGCGACGGACGCGCTGGCGGGGACTCGTCGGTCTGACGGCCACGCGGTGGTGGCAGCGGGCGACCCGAACGACGGGCGGTCGGATCGCGTCGACGATCGCGACCGTCGCGCTGACCGTCGCCTTCCTGCTCGTCGTGACCGGCGTCGCGCTGGCGCTGGCCGACGGCGGGACGGCGAGCGACGACGACGCGACCGTGCGGATAACCGCCGAGGACGGCAGTACGCTCTCCGCGGTCGACGGAGTCGAGGGGCTGCGGCTCGGGGCGAGCAACGACCGCGCCCGCGAACTTCGATCGGCGCCGGGGGTCGATCACGCCTCGCCCGTGCTGGTCGAGACGGTCCACCTCGAGTCCGACGAGGGCGAGCCCCGACCCGTCCGGGTGGTCGGCGTCGTTCCCGACGGGGAGTCCCGGACCGTCGCCGGGCTGCCGACGGCGGCCTTAGAAGCGGGCGATCCCCACTACGCCAACGGCTCGTACGACGGGCCGCGGGCGGGCGGGATCGTCCTCTCGCCGACCGCGGCCGAGCGCCTCGAGGCCGCGGAGGGCGACGAGGTGGCGGTATCGATGCCGGGGCAGGATCAAGCGAACACGCCCGCGACCACCCCAACGGTGACTGTCGCGGCCGTTGCCGATGACGGGGCTGCCGGCGATGCACCGGTTGCGCTCGTTCACCTGAGCGAACTGCAGTCGTTGTCGGGTGCCGACGATGGCCAACTCGCCGATCGGGTCCTCGTCTGGGGCGAGCCCGCCGCGGCGGAGTCGGCCGCCGACGACGCCTATCCCGACGCGTCGGTGACGGTGGCCGGCAGCACGGATCCGGCCGCGCTGTTCGACGACGGGCTGGCGTTCGCGGCGAGCGCCGTGGCGTTGCTCGTCGGCCTGACGATCTGTGCCTCCTTCGTCGCGACGACCGCGGGAATGGCCGTCGACGAGGATCGGCGGACGCTTGCCGTCCTCGAGTCGGTCGGGGTCCCCGTCGGCGGCCGGCTGGCCGTCGTCGCCGTCTCGACGGGGCTCACCACGCTCGTCGGGGCCGTCGTGGGTGTCGCGCTCGGCGCGGCGGGGATCGCCGGCGTCAACGCCGTCGCCGGTGCGACCGTCGCGCCCGGCGCGGTTGCGCAGTTCCATCCGCTGTTCGTTCCCTACGGGATCGCCGTGGCCCTCCTGGCGGGACTGGTCGCCGTGCCGTACCCGCTCGCGGTGGCCGCGCGAACGTCGGTCTTGGCGGAGGTGGGACGATGAGCGTTCGCGGGGCGATCGTCCGGCTTCGGGCTGTTACGGGACTGGCGCTTGCACAGCTCCGACGCGCGCCCGGCCGGACGACGCTGACCGTCCTCGCGGTCACGCTCGCGGTGCTGTCGGTGACGGTCCTGGCCAGCCTCGGCGTCGGCGTCGTCAACAAGGGAGAGCAGGGGCTTGACAACGCCGGACGGGACATCTGGATCTCGCGGGAACCGGTCGATCCGTCGGCCAGCGGGACGGCGAACCCGATCTCGGGGGCACACGCGAGGGCGGCCGAACTCTCCGCACGGGAGGACGTCGACGCCGCGTCGCCGATCGCGATGTACGACGTCTACGTCGGGACAGAGCCCTCGAACTTGCAGCGCCACCCCGCGGTCGGCGTCCAGGAGACCCACGACGGGTTCGACTTCGAGGCCGGCAACGGGTTCGAGGTCGATCCGGAAACTGCGGCGACGCCGCCGCCCGACGACCCCCAGCGCGAGGAGATCGTGATCGATCCGCGAGTCGCCGAGGACCTCGGCGTCTCGGTCGGCGACACGATCCACGTCGGCACCAGCCGGGAGACGGCGGCGAACCACGAGTTCACGGTGATCGGAATCTCCGGCTACTACTCGCAGTATCTGGGCTCGCCGGCCGTGACGGTCCCGTTGGGCGACCTGCAGGCCGTCGCCGGCACCGACGGGACCGATCGGGCGACGTTCATCACCGCCGACGTGGCGGACGACGCCGACCGCGAGACCGTCGCCGCCGACCTCGATGCCGAGTACCCCGAGTACGACGTTCGGACCAGCGATAACCAGATCCAGTCCGTCCTCGAGGAGCGATCGATCGTCCTCGCCAGCGGGATCACGCTGGTCGGGCTGGCCGTCCTCGGCGGGGCGGTCCTGACGGCCAACCTGTTCGCGCTGGTCGCCCACCAGCAACGCGAGCAGCTCGCGGCGCTGCGGGCGATCGGGCTCTCCCGCGGGCTGCTCGCCGGGGTGATCGGCACACAGGGGCTGTTGATCGGGCTGTTCGGCGGCCTCCTCGGACTGGCGGCGACGCCGCCGGCCGTGATCGGGCTGAACCGGCTCTCCGCGTCGGTCCTCGGCTTCGAGGACCTGCTCCGGACGCCGCCCGCGGTCTACGCCGGCGGCTTCGCGCTCGCGCTGGCCGTCGGGACGGTCGTTGCGCTCGTTGCCGGCTGGCGGGCCGGCCGCTACGCCCGCATTGAACACCTCGAGGCCTGAGTGACGGCTGGAGTCCGACAACCCTGCCGGCGTATCCACGCCGAAGCCACTTGGGGGCCGGAGCCGTACGGGTCGCGATGCGAGTACGAACACCCGATAGCGAGCGACAGCGGACGGCCGGCGCGGGATCGACGACCGCGTCACGCCTGCGGGGGCTCGCCCGCCATCTCCTGACCGCAATCGGCCTGCTCACCGTCACGTACGCCGTGTTGCGACTACTCGGGCCGCGAGACGACGTCCCGATCCAGTCGGTCGACGAGGCGAAGGAGGAAATGGAGGAGGTACTCCCCGAGGGGGTCACGGACCGTGCCGCCGACGCCGTCCCCGACGACTCGTCGGTCGACACGATACGGAACCGCCTGCAGGCCACCGATCGCGACGTCACGCCGACGACGATCGACGGCCCTCGAAGCGAGGCCTCGGCGTTCGACCCCGGCGTCACCCCGTCCGAAGAGGAACAGGGAAATGACCACGTGACCGGGTTCGAGGGCGACAGCGAAGCCGAATCCGGCGGCTCCGAGACGGACTCGAGCGGCGCCGCCATCGACGACGGCGAGGCAACGGCCGACTCCACCGACGGCGATCTCTCCGACGCGGGGATCGCCGAACGAATCGAGCCCGATGCCGGGGACGAACCCGTGGAACCCGGCGAGATGGCGGTCGACGAGGGGGTCGCCGAGAACCTCGCCGACGAGATCGACGCCGACGAACCCGAGGAGTGAGACGACCCTCGAGGGGCCCTCGGAGTCACCGGAAACGTGGTGCTTATCCGCCGCTCGTCCCTACCGTATTCCGATGACTGACGGGGACGTCGCGGCGTTTACGCACCTCGGAGCGACGGTCCGCGGGGCGCTCTCCGAACGCGGCTTTTCGCAACCGACGGCACCACAGCGGCTGGCGATCCCGCCGCTCGCCGCCGGCGAGAACACGCTGGTGATCGCGCCCACCGGGAGCGGCAAGACCGAGACGGCGATGTTGCCCGTCTTCGATCATCTGGTCGCCGAGGAAGGACCGCCAGAGGGGTTGGGCGCACTCTATATCACCCCGCTGCGGGCGCTCAATCGCGACATGCGCGAGCGCCTCGAGTGGTGGGGCGAGTACCTCGACCTCGCAGTCGACGTCCGCCACGGCGACACCACCGACTACCAGCGGCGCAAGCAGGCCGAGGACCCGCCGGACGTGCTGATCACGACGCCCGAGACGGTGCAGGCGATGCTCACCGGCGAGCGGCTGCGCGAGGCGCTCGCCGACGTCTCCCACGTCGTGATCGACGAGGTCCACGAACTCGCCGCCTCCAAGCGGGGCGCGCAGTTGGCGATCGGCCTCGAGCGACTGCGCGATCTCGCCGGCCCGTTCCAGCGGATCGGACTCTCGGCGACGGTCGGCGATCCTGGCGAGGTCGGGCAGTTCCTGACGGGGGGCCGACCCTGCGAGATCCGGGAGATCGACGTGGGGAGCAACGTCGACGTGACGGTCCGCGAGCCCGCGGTTACCGACGAGGACGAGCGGCTGGCCGGGGAACTGATGACCGAAGCCGATACCGCCAGCCACGTCCGGCTGATCCGCGATCTGGTCGCCGATCACGAGTCGACCCTGATCTTCGTCAACACCCGCCAGACCGCCGAGGCGCTTGGGTCGCGATTCAAGGAACTCGACCTCCCGATCGGTGTCCACCACGGATCGCTCTCGAAGGAGGCCCGGATCGACGTCGAGGATCGGTTCAAGGCCGGCGAGATAGACGGGCTCCTCTGTACCTCGTCGATGGAACTGGGCATCGACGTGGGACAGGTCGATCACGTGATCCAGTACAAGAGCCCCAGACAGGTCACCCGACTCCTCCAGCGGATCGGCCGCGCGGGGCACCGACAGGACGAGGTCTCGAGCGGGACGATCGTGACGACCCGCCCGGACGACACCTTCGAGGCGCTGTCGATCGCCCGACGGGCCCGCGACGGCGAGGTCGAACCGGCGGCGATCCACGAGGGGAGCCTGGACGTGGTCGCCAACCAGTTGCCCGCGATCGTCCAGAGCCGCGGCGACACGTACCTCGACGAGGCGCTCGAGACGATCACTCGCTCCTATCCGTTCCGAAACGTCCCCGAGGCGACGATCCGCGAGATCGCAGGGGAACTGGACCGCAATCGAATCCTCTGGTTCGACGAGGGCGAGGACCGCATCGAGACCACCGGCGGTACGTGGCAGTACGTCTACGCGAACCTCTCGATGATCCCCGACGAGGAGACCTACGAGGTCCACGACATCGCCTCGGGGGGCCAGATCGGGACCCTGGACGAGCGCTTCGTCGTCAACTTCGCCCAGCCCGGCGAGGTGTTCATCCAACGGGGCGAGATGTGGCGGATCGCCGAGATCGACGACGAGGAGGGGACGGTCAAGGTCAGCCCGATCGAGGATCCCGCGGGCGAAGTCCCCTCGTGGATCGGCCAGGAGATCCCCGTCCCCGCCGCCGTCGCGGGGGAAGTCGGCGAGATCCGGGCCGTCGCCGAACCCCAGTTCACAGCCGGGGCCGACGCCGCCGCGGTCGGCCGGGAACTCACGGGTCGGTATCCGGCTGACGAGTACACGCTGACCGAGGCCTGCACGCAACTCGCACAACAGGTCGAGGCCGACGCGCCGATGCCGACGGCCGACCGGCTGGTCCTCGAGCGCCGCGGGCGGACGATCGTCTGCAACGCGCCCTTCGGCCACACGGCCAACGAGACCCTTGGCCGGGTGCTGTCGGCGCTGCTGGGCCAGCGGGCCGGCTCCTCGGTCGGCCTCGAGACGGATCCCTACCGGATCGAACTCGAGGTGCCGAACTCGATCGCGACCAGTGAGGTACTCGAGGTCATCGAGGAGACCGACCCGGACCACGTCGAGGCGATCGTCGAACTCGGACTCAAAAATTCCGACGCGCTCGCCTTCCGGCTGGCGCAGGTCTCGGCGAAGTTCGGCGCGTTAAAGCGCTGGCAGGGCTCGGGCCGACTCTCGAACGATCGCCTGCTGGCGGCCCTGGAGGACACCCCCATGTACGAGGAAGCGATCCGGGAGGTGTTCCACGAGGACCTCGATATCGAACGTGCGAGTGCGGTCCTCGAGCGGCTCCAGTCGGGCGACCTCGAACTGGTGACCCACCGCGGCCACACGCCGATCGGGAAGGGGGGCCGGTCGTCAGGCGGCAAGGAACTGCTCGCACCCGAAAACGCTGACGCCAGCGTCATCGAGACGGTCCGGGAGCGCCTGCAGAACGATCGGGTCATCCTGCTGTGTACCCACTGTACGGAGTGGAAGGTGAAGACGAAAGTCAAGCGGGTGGCCGACCAGCCCGAGTGCCCGGAGTGTGGCTCGACCCGGATCGCCTCGCTGAACCCGTGGGCCGACGAGGTCGTACAGGCCGTCCGAGCGCAAGAAAAGGACGAGGAACAGCAGAAGATGACCGAACGCGCGTTCCGGGCCGCGAGCCTCGTCCAGAGTCACGGCAAGCAGGCCGTGATCGCGATGGCCGCCCGCGGGGTCGGGCCGCACAACGCCGCCCAGATCATCAACAAACTCCGCGAGGACGAAGCGGAGTTCTATCGCGACATCCTCTCGAAAGAGCGGGAGTACGCCCGGACCCAGTCGTTCTGGGACTGAACGCCCCTTCGTCTGTACCCGCTGTCCGGCTCGTGCCATCCGTAACGGCCATACGAGTCGGTCGCCTCAGTTCTCCCATGAACGTCGCGCCGGGGGCCTGGAAGTACGCTATCGTTCCGCTACTCGCCGCCCCGTTCGCACTCGTTATCAGCGTCACCGCGAGCCTCGTCGCGCTCGCGGTTGGCGCCGGTACTCTCGCCTTTTTCCGCGATCCCGACCGTACCCCGCCGCCGACCGGCGTCGTCTCGCCGGCCGACGGGAACGTCTCGGTCCTCCGGGAAGAGGGCGACCGCGTCCGGCTGGGAATCTTCATGAACGTCTGGCACGTCCACGTCGTCCGCGCCCCCTTCGCCGGCCGCGTTACCGATGTCGAACACGTCTCCGGTGCCAACCGCCCCGCCTTCTCGAAGGAGTCCGACCGCAACGAACGCGTCCACGTCCGCCTCGAGACCGACTCGCCGAACCTGCCGTCCCCCGAAGACGCCGACTCCGCTGCGGTCGAGACCGACGAGTCGACGTCCCATCCCGATGAACCCGACTCCGACGCCGAGGTGACCCTGATCGCCGGCGCGTTCGCCCGCCGGATCCACCCCTACGCCGAGCGCGGCGACGCCCTCGAGCGCGGCGACCGCATCGGCCATATCGCCTTCGGCAGCCGCGTCGACCTGCTCTTTCCGCCGACCGTCGACGTCGAGGACGTCGCCGTCGATATCGGCGACTCGATGACCGCCGGCGAAACCGTCGTCCTCGAGTCGAGTCCCGGCGACCTCGGAGGGTTCGACCTCGAGGTCGGTTCGGGCTCTGGCTCAGACGGTCGGGACGAGTAACGACTTCGCGGCCGCGCCTGCACCGATCCCGCTCGGCCGCGACCGGGAGCGGACCTTTATCCGACAGCGGGCGGCCAACGCGGCCGTGATCGACCTCGACTGGGAGACCGACCGCATCGACGGCGTGACGCTCGTGTCGGCGACGATCGAAACCGCCGCGACGACCCCACAGCGCGTCCGACTCGAGAGCCGACTCGACGGCCCCGTCTGGCCGCCGACGGACGGCGATCGGACTGCGGCGTGGACCGACGCCGTCTGGGAGGGCGTGATCGAACCCGACCGCCGTCACGGAATCGGCTTCGCGAGCCCGGCGTCGCCGGTCGAACCGCCGCTGGCCGTGACTGATCACCGACGGGCCTCGAGCGACCGCTCCCCGCGGCCGGCGGCCATCCTCGCCTCGCTGACCGAGTGGAAACCGACACCGACCGTCGTCGGACGGGAGCGATGATCGTCGCGATCACCGGCGGGAAAGGGGGCGTCGGCAAGTCGATGCTCGCATTGAACCTCGCGTACGAACTGGACGGGGTCGTCGTCGACGGCGACCTCACGACCCCGGACCTTTCCCATGGCGGCGGCCCCGATCTACACGACGTCCTGGCCGACCGTACCGACCCGCTCGAGGCGGTCGACCGGCACGGCCCGGTTCGGCTGCTTCCCTGCGGTCGAACGCTCGCCGGTGCCCGCGCGGCCGATCTGTCGGCGTTCCCGCGGATCGTTCGACGGCTCGAACGCGAGTTCGGCCGCGTCGTGATCGACTGCCCCGCCGGGCTGGCACGCGACGTGGGCCGACAACTCGCGAGCGCCCACGCGGCCGTTCTCGTCACGACCCCGACCGAACCCGCACTCACCGACGCCATGCGAACGCGACAGGTCGCACTCGACCTCGAGACGCCGGTCGCCGCCGTCGCCCTCAACAGGACGTCCGGAGCGGTCCCCGACGGCATCGCCGAGCGCATCGAACGAACCGTCAGCGCCCCGGTACGCACCCTTGAGGAGCGGTCGGCCGTTGCCGACGCACAGCGGCGCGGACGTCCCGTTGCCGCCGTCGCTCCCGACTGCCCGGCGGTCGAACCCCTTCGGGCCCTCGCCCGGCGGCTCGAGCGCTGTACGACGCACGATCCCGATCGGAGCGACGCTCACGATCGATCGCCGGCCGTGCTGGACTAGCATAACCCGATACCGACCGTCCAGCCGATAACTGGACTCGGCTCTCAGGATCGGCTGTCGGTCGCCTCGATCGACGCCGGCGACCGGCCGTCGAACGCGAGCCGGATCCGTTCGGTCCCCGCGTTGTCACCTCTGAACTTCGAGATCGACAGTGTATGGTCGGTCCCATCCGCTGCCGGCTCCGACTCGAGTTCGAAGACCGCGTCGGCGGCGTGAAGCGTCGCCGTCCGGTTCGCCGGCACCGCCGGCCCCTCGAGACAGTGCAACAGGCCGATGCTCTCCGTCGCAACCAGCCGTTCCGTGAGCGCGTCGAGAAAGGAGACGTACGTCGCCCGGTCCGCGGTCTCCATCGCATTCGTCGGA
This sequence comes from Natrinema thermotolerans, assembly GCF_031165565.1. Taxonomy (NCBI): domain Archaea; kingdom Methanobacteriati; phylum Methanobacteriota; class Halobacteria; order Halobacteriales; family Natrialbaceae; genus Natrinema; species Natrinema thermotolerans. The sequence goes on from NZ_CP101873.1 coordinate 2,779,978, forward strand.
TCGACGACGAGCGTCGACGACGCCGGCAGCGTCTCGAGCAATTCCGCCGCGTCGTCGAGCCCAGTCTCGCCACCGAGGCGGCGCACCGTCGGGTTCCCGGTCTCGATCGCCGCGGCCTCGAGCGCCCGCGAGACGTTCGCCGTCGACCGCTCGGTCGACAGATAGAGCGTCCCGCGGACGGCGGTCGTTCCGTAAAGCAACTGCTCCGACTGACTGGCGGGTTCCGCGACGACCGCGACGAGTGATCCCGGTTCCAGTCCGCCCCCGAGCGCGCGATCGAGCGCGTCGATCCCCGTCGGCAGCAACTCCTCGTCGTACGCTACCGGCGTCCGATCCGGAGCCAATCGTCGCTCTATCGTCCGTGCGATCCCCTCGTAGGCCTCCCGCGTCGCCTCGTCAGTCAGCGGTGCTTCCCCCTCCGGAACCCGCCCCAGAACCGGGACCCGCGTCCACGAGTCGATCACCTCCGGCACGCGGTCGCACCGGTTCACCACCGCGCCGAGTATCGGCACCTCGAGCCGGCGCGCCATCTCGATCGTCGTCTCGGCGGCCGTGAGACTGCGTTCCGTCTCCGTCGTGACCACGATCACCCCGTCGGCGGCCGACAGCGCTTCGACGACGTCCGGGCCCGCACCCGACGGGCAATCCACGAACGCCCGCTCGGCCGCCTTCTCGAGCCGATCGAACGCTGCCTCGAAGTCGACCCGGTCGGACGGCTCCGGTGCCGCGACCAGCCCCGCGTCGTCCGTCCGCGGGCTCGACTGGACGACCGTCTCGGCGACGGCCGACTCGGACTCGAGCGCCGCGAGCGTCGGCTCCCGATCGACGCCACCGGCCACGTGGAGGTTCGGTAATTGGCGGTCGGCATCGACCGCGATCGCCGTCGTCGTCTCCCGTGTGACCGCCTCCGCGAGTCCGATCGTCGTCACCGTCTTTCCACAGCCGCCTTTCGCTCCTGCGATAGCGATCATAGCGACAGTCCCGCGGCTTCCTTTTTGAACGTCCGCCCGCTCCGTCTCGCCGTTCTCGAGTTGGTTTCGGTCGCTCGCTCAGTGCTGCCGGATCCGCGTATCATCTGTCGGTCCGTCACGGGCTGGTGTTACCTCTCGGAAATCACAGTCTGGATAGAGGATAAAGATTTTACAGTATGGGTTTAATTTTGAGATTATACTATGAGTTGGAAACCGAACCGAACTCGCCGGACCTGGCTGGCGAGTTGTGCCAGTACCGTTGCCGGCGTTTCGGTCCTCGCTGGCTGTACGAGCGACAGTTCCGAAACGAACGAGGACGAACCCGAGAACGACGACACGCTTTCAGCCGACACGTGGCCTATGTACGGCGTTGACCCACAGAACACGGGGTATCATCCGACGGCGACCGGTCCAACCGGTGACGAAGTGCGATTGCGGAAAGTCTTCGAAGGCGAGGGATCGATCAGTAACAGCCCCGTCATCGTCGACGACACGCTCTATGTCGCTGCGGATACTCACTTATACGCGGTCGATCTAGAAACGGAGGAACTCGAGTGGCAAAAAGAAGTCAACGCGTCTCCTGCGGCGCATCCCGCTGCTGGCGATGACCGAGTGTTCGCTGGCACGAGAGATGGGATCGTTGCGGCCGATCTCGAGGACGGCGAAATACGATGGCGGAACGACATTGGGATCAGTAGCGTCAATCCCGTGCCGGTGAATGATGGCGTCATCGGCATACAAAACCTATTCCTTCACTATTTTGATCTAAAGAATGGTGACGAAAGCACCCTCCATGATATGCGTAACCACCAAGGGAGCTATCCATATACACATGTCCCTGCCGTTGATAACGGGAATGCATATTTTGTTAGTGAGAACTCTATTTATGCAGTAGACATTGTGGATGGTAGCGTCCAATGGCAATTCAACAGTTCTACAAAAGAGCCATTAGGTGAAAGCGATCCAGTTGTCTTGGATGAGACAGTCTATCTTGGTGGTGAGGATCATCGGCTATATGCAATTGAATCTGGGTCTAAAAAATGGGAGCTAGAGATTGATGAACCAATAAAGTGTAGTCCATCGGTAGCATCAGGAACAGTCTATTTCGGCGGCGGTGGAACAGGGACACAGGACTTTTTCGCTATTAATATTGAAAACAAGAGTTTTGAATGGAGTCCAAAAAACCTTCGGTATAGTGTAAGTGCGAAGCCCGTAATCACCGATGATATAGTATATGTGTCTAGCTATCATGATCTGGTCGCTTTCAATACGGAAGATGGTACTGTAAAGTGGCGAGTTAAAGACCTTGGACAGGAGAGTGGTGAATCAATTAGGGCACCACCTGCTATTTCCAATGGGACACTCTATGTTCCTACAGCAGAAGGGAACGTCTATGCTGTAGAGGATGCTTAATTATTTACCGGAAGGTTCCCACTTGAGATACAGCTACTACTGTTCTCGAATCCAGCACCAACTTCGTTCCAGGCCGTCGAACAATTCTTTTGCGGTGAGTTTGAGGCTTTGTATCGCCATGTATCGCCGACGCCAGGGGTTCCCTTTGTTAGCAGCTGTGGACTTGGAACAATGATTGGAATTACAAGCTCATTCTCGAACGAAATCGGTTCAACGGAACCGACTGCAAGCTCGTCTTGTGCTGCCCAAGTGGGTGTATCGACTGTCGCCTCAGTGTCTTGCCGGACGTACGTTAATCCTGTAGCGCCCGTCGGATCACCGTCGGTAGATCGTACTTCGAACCGTGCGTATTCGCCCTGTACCTCGAGGTAATACGCATCGAGTTGCAAGTAAAACAACGACGGCCACGGCATGAGGGGAAATCCTGGATGGCCGATTCCATCGAGATACCCGGTACCCATAGGTGCGTGTTTCGTCTCGTTGATCTCGTCGATCGAAAGCATCTCACCACTGTCGGGGCGTACTGCTGGCACCTCAGTTCGGTTGACCGTCTCCAAAGAGAGGTACGTCGGTGATCCTTCGATCTGGTAATTCACGTCTTCTATTAGTGGGGACTCCTCGAGCGACCCCTGTGTGTCCTCGGGTCGTGTTTCGGGATCCATCGTTCGGTCGACAAAGTCTACCGGTCCCCCGAGAAGGTCGTTGCTGGTATCGAGCAGTCCCCCGAGGAGATCGTTGAGTATCGCACTGCTCTCGCCCAGCGTCGTGTCGTGCCAGCCGCTTACCTTCTCGATATTATCGTACGTGTTCTCGAAGTACTGTTTGCGGACTTCTGCTCGCAGGAGATCGGCGGTGTTCGCGTACGGTTCAGACGCGTTCTGGTACACTAACCCTCGCTCTAGATCACGGACGTTGCTTTCGGTTTTCTCGAGCGGACTCGGTTGTTCAACCATGTTCCAGATGTCAGTTCGATGTGGCTCGGCACGCGTGATGACTTCATAGTGCGTATGATTGAGTTCGGAGAGCGCCCATTCGTAGAGTTCCTCTTCGTTCCGTGGGCTAATATCAACATTTGGGTCGGCTGAATAGGGTATTTCACTCTCAAAATCGCTTTTCGTAATTATCGATGCACTCGAACTTTCGAGTTCCCGTTCGAGTTCTCGTTCCTGTGAACGGACAGTCGTCGCGTCGAGGTCGAAGGTTTCCTTGACCGCTCTCGTTTTGGCACCCTCAAAGTTGCTAACAGATCCATATTCTTCGTTCCACGAGTCAGATCGGAATGGTGATTCAATTCCGCGCCCTTCCCGTTCAATGTCGATGTCATCAGAAACCAGATCTCCAGTGATCGTGTAGCTTGCACTATATGTAATATTGTCCTTCCAGTTCCAATGCGTATGCGGGGATTGATTTCTATCTTCGTGTTCCCAATCAGCACTAACCCCGATAGAATTCTGGTATTCGATATCGATCTCAGCGAAACCCCGGTTGTCAAAGCTGGCACTATTATGTTCTTCCAATATATTGACCGATACATCAGAATTCGCTTGTGAAGGATTGGCGTAGCGTGTTACATTGAAGGGGCCTGTCCAATTTCCCGGGTTTTGTGCCCAATCTTCTGCCGGTGATGGATCCGGTAATTGATTATACCTAACCGGACCGCTTTCTCGTGTTTTTGTGTCAATCTGATATATGTCATTTATCACTCCTTGTATCTCCGAGTTACGTGGATAATCTCTCGAAAATGTATCTTCGAAATCGGATAAAGTCCCGTCATTTTCTCCTCGAAAATTTCCAACTCTATCGGCTATTCCCTGGTTATTTAATTTGTCGGAGAAATAGCTATCGAGATAACTGTCAGTGAAGCCACCATGTTTCATAAGTGAGTCGTTAAATTTCGATTCGATCTGCGCCATATCCATCCCAGCCGCCATCTGCATATACCCCAGATCGGCGAACGGATGAGCCTGAACCTCGACATCGGTTTCGACGTTGTCCTCGAGCATCGTCAGTGCAATCTCCTGAACGGTCGGCGGGTCAGGTAGCGCACCGTCTTGATCGAGTAGGTCGGTGTTACAGAGGTCGGTCTCGTTGGCGAGGGCACTGTCGTTAGCGACGAAGTCCTCGGTCTCGATGTCGCCCGCGTTCGAGGTGAGATCGCCGGCCATACACAGCGTCGGTTGGAGCATGGCGCGGTCCTTGTAGGGGTCGGTCGTGCCGAAGGTTCGCTCTTGCAGGCCGAAGATAGCGTCGTTGACCATGACCTCGGTGTGGTCGTTGGGCGTCAGGTTATCGAACGCCGGCTGGCCGCTCGAGAGGCGGTCGTAGTAGGCCTTGCCCCAGGTGTAGGGAAACAGCCGGGCAGCCGTATATCGACCGAGGCCGTCGTACTCGTCGGTTTCGAAAAAGCCGGTGTTGAGCTGGCGCTGGAACTCGTCGGTTCGGTCCTTGAGCTGGTAGAGCGGGGTCGCGACCGAGACGGTCAGATCGCGGCGTTCGGTGATCGGTTCGCCGTCGCTTTCGTTCCCGATGAGTTCGACGTCTGCGACCTCGACGGTAAGGACGCCGGTGTCGGGTCGCTCGAGCGAGATACGATCGATCGCGGCTGCGAGATCGTCGCTGTCGTTCCAGTCGATACGGTCGATGGTGACGCCAGCGGCGGTATCGTGGCCGACCTGTTGCGGAGTGGTCGCGAACGATTCGGCTACCTCCCGGTAGACGAGGAGCTTGAGGTATTGGTCGAAGACGGGTTCGTCATCGTCGAACGCTGCTTCGACGGTCGGGCTCGCACCGTCGGTCGACGTGACGGGTGCGCTTGCGGCTGCCTCGGTCGCTCGGAGGACCGATCGCCGCAACTCCGAGACGGCGACCGATTCGGCGCGGTCGATGGCCACTGCTTGTTCGGTCTCGACCTCGGGTGTGTCTCTGGAGCCGAGGACGCCGACGATGGCGATGCTACTGATCAACAGGAGAACTGCGATCAGGGCGAACGGAACTCGGGCGCGGTTGTCTGCTGCGATCGAAACTGTGGGTTGACTGTCGGTCATCTTACCAAGTCTGAATCGTGATGGTTACGTCGGCGGTCGATACCTCGTCGGCGAGCAGCGCTGCGATCCGCTCGTCGCGGGCGGCGCCGCTGTATTCGTCGTCGATCGTCGCGATTTCCTCGGCGAAGGCGTCCTGCAGGTCCTCTGAGAGCCACTCTCCGAGCCCGTCCCGGCCGAATCGGTCCGCGTCAGCGATCCCGCGGCGAACCTGTGCGTTCGCCTCGAGAGCGTCCGCTTTCTCGCGTTTGAGCGGGCCGTGATGGGCCGGGTTCGTCGTCCCGGAGAACTCGTACTCGAGTGGCGCGACCATGCGCTCGTACTGGAAGACGGCGAGGTCGTGGGACAGCCCCTGACTCTCGAGTGCCAGTTGCGTCTCCTCGGGTGGGAAGTAGCCGCGAACGATCGCGTCCCCGAGGACCATACCCGCGGCTTCGAAACCGGCCGAGTCGGAATCCGCAACGAGGTCGGTTCGATCCCCAAGGCGGTCGTTCCAGTCGGTCCCGCCCTCGAGGGACGCGCGTTCGATCTCGTCGGCGTCGACGGCCGGCAGTCCGCTCGAAGCGGTCAGCGTCACGCTCGAGACGTCCGCGGTTGGTGGTGGCCGTTCGCCGGCGGTCGCCGTCCCGTTGATCGAGGCGTTCTCGTAGGGTTCCCACTCGGCGACGGCGTAGAACTCGCGGTCGGACCCGATCAGTGCGCTCCCGATGGCGGCGTCGACGGCGGCCTCGAACTCGTCGCCCGTGGGGCGGATCGGCGTCCCGTCGATGCGGGCGTTCGCGACGGCCGCGTCCGCAAGCAGGCCGGTCGCGGACCCGTACTCGGTCCGGTGGTATCCGCCGGGTCGTTCGGCGACTGGATCGGCGTCGGCGAGGCTGTACTGGACGCTGATGGTCGTCGCGCCGAGTACCGCGGCCGTGTGGTCGGCTCGGTCCCCGTCGGGGTCGGGCGTGGTCCCGTACAGGTGGGTACCGAGCAACAGGACGCTCGCGCTGACGAGCAACAGTGCCATCGCGACGTCCATGACCGTACTCACCGCTCGGTCCGATCTCATCCGTTCCACACCCCCACGAGCAGCGTCCCGCGTCGCACGTCGCCGGGAGCCGTCGCGACGGCGATCGAGCGCTCGGCCACGCCGGCCTCGTCGGGCGGGCCGTCGAGTTCCTCGTCATCGATCGCACTCTGGCGTGACGTTCCGTCCGTTCCGAACGCGGCGGTTCCGACGACGCTCTCGCGGCCGTCGGCGACGGTCGTGAGCCGGACGTAGACGTTCCGACCGTGTGGCAAGGACTCGGTCTCGATTCCGCCCGCGAGGTCGCCGTCGTAGGCGCGAACGACGCCGTCGCTCTCGAGGTCGTCGGCGATCCGCTCGAGCGCCGTCGTTTCGGTGGTTCGATCGGTCGTTCCGGGAAGGGTATCGGTGAGATAGAGCCCGTAGAGACCGATCCCGGCGATAAGCGCCGAGACGGCGACGAGTGCGGCGAGGGGATCGGTTTGTCCCCGGTCAGACATCGACGAGCGTGACATAGAACGAATCGGCCTCCGTATCGCGACTCACGTAGCCTCGGTCGTCGACACCGGTCGTCTCGAGGGTCTCCCCGCCGGGCGGACAGACCGCGACGGTCTCGTCCCCTCGATCGGCGCGGACGGTTACGGTACACAGCTCGGTGCCGCCGGCTTCGACCCGCACGTCGATCGGGAACGACATCGCGGGCGCTCCCTCGAACTCGTCGTGGACGATCGTCTCGGTCTTCCTCGTCGATGTCGCGGTGACCGTTTCGTCGATGCGTCCTCGATCGCCACTCCCGTCTGCCCGCAGTCGTATCCCGGTTTCCGCGGTCGATTCGTACTCGATGGTAACTTCGTGGGTCTGGTCGCCGGGGACGCGCTCGATATCGACGGCAACACTGACCGTTGGAAGCGGCCTCGTCGCGACGGTCCGGGTCCGTAACGGCCCGTTCGCGGGCCGCCACTCGTCGCCGTTCCTCTCGTATGCCGATTCGACGTCCGCGAGAAAGGCATCGATCGCGTTCCGACTCGGATCCTCGACCGCCGCCGCGTACTCGTCCTCGACGGCACGGCCGGCGGAGACGTTCTCGAGCCGTTCGTTCCCCGTGACGGGGACCACATGGCCGTAGGTGAGCGTCGCCCGCGTCGTGCCGTGTTCGTTTCGCATCGCGACGGTGCGGCCGGTGACCTTGATCGCGGTCGCGTCGTGGTCGTAGGTCGAACTCGCCTCGTAGGGACTGCCAGCCGTCTCCTCGATGGCGTTCGCCGCTCGGTTCGCGTCCGGTGGCGGGCCGGTCGGTAGACCGAGCGCAACGGTACCGACGGCGGCGCTGACGATGGAGACGGCGAGCCAGACGTACCAGCCGTCGATCGGTGCTTCCAGGTGCATGCCCTCGCTGGCCGCGTGTTCGTATTTAAACCTCAGTCGCGGTGGGGAGCCGACCCGGGCCGGACGGAAGTGGGAGCGAGCGGTCAGAGGACGGCACCGATGAGGGCCACCGTCACGACGTACAGCACCATCGCGGAGACGAGCGTCCGACCGACGTGATAGCCGACGAGGGCACGGTCGATCCCGTGACGCAGCGCGATCGAGAGCGGCGTGATGATGACACACAGCAGTAGCAGGTAGACCCCGATGACGATCCCCAACGACTCCGTGGGGAAGGCGGCCGCGTCGACCTCGCCAGACGCGACGAGTGCGTCGCTGGCCATCATGTCGGCCATGCCGACGGTGGCACCGGCCACGAGCGGCGCGAAGTACGCCGCGGTGTTGTCGAGGGTCCCGGTCACCTGTTCGAGGTTCCGCTTGGTCTCGGCCTCGACGGTCTCGAGTTCCTCGAGGTGGTCGGCCATGGAGACGATGGCGCGACCCGCTGGTTTCCCCTCGTCGGCCGCGATCGCAAGCAGGGCGGCGGTCCCGCGAGCGCGCGGGCTGGGAACGTATCGGAGCGCGCCGTACTCGCCGAGGAAGGCCTCCCTGACGCCGGTCTGAAGCCGTCGCTGGAGGCCGGCCGCGCGTTCGAAGACGGCGCCGGTTTCGCCGGGGACCCGGTCGCCGGCGAGTTCGACGGCGGACTCGACGGATTCCCCCTCGGCGACCTGTTGGCCGACGACGTACAGCGCGTCGGTGAGGTGGGCCTCGACGTCGCGGACGTGGTGTCTGACCGCGAGGATCGGCCGGTAGGTAACGAGCAGCGCGACCCCGAGCCCGAGACCGACGGCGGCGACGGGCGCGAGGTGTGTAGGACCGACCGCGACGAGAACGGGATAGCTGCTGCCGCCGGCGGCGACACCCCAGAGCGGCCGCAGTCGGAGCCGATCGGGGAGCGAGGGGTGGTCGTGACCGATCGTCGGCGGCGGAAACGCGACCGGCCGGCGGACGAGCAGCCAGAGGCTGGCCCCGACGAGCGCACCGGGCAGCACGACGTTGTACAGGAGGACGACGAGCCAGATGTTGACGGCATAGCCGACCATCGGCACCGCCGGGACCAGCGAAACCAGCGCGAGCGGGAGCATGATCCCGAAGGCGAACAGTCCGGTCGCCGGCGCACGAATGGCCGACGTGAACTCGGCCATCTGGCTACGCGTGCCGTCGAGGACGGCTGACAGCGCGCGATCGAGCGTCCGCAACCGCTCGGCTTCCGGAGCGTCCTGGGCGGTCGCGAGTAGGTGTGCTGACCGCCGTAACGCCGGGAACCACTCGGCCCACTCCTCGGCGAAGGCCAGCAGCCCCGTCCCCGCGGTGCCCATCGTTCGATCGATGTGCGCGTCGAGACTCCGCGACAGCGGGCCCGAGCCGGTGTCAGCTGCGAACCGGATCGCGCTCTCGAGGGCCGGCTGGACCTGCATGCGCAACACCGCCCGGCCGATCAGGTTCGGCGTGTCGCCGAGGGCTTCGGTCCGGCGAAACGCCGCCTGCAGATGGGGGATCGAGTGAACCGTGTGGATCGCCGCGACCGGGGCCATGAGGACGAAAAACGCCACGAACGGGAGCGGTGCCGGCGTCAGCAACAGTCCCAGCGGGAGGACGGCGGCGATGATTCCGGCCCCGTATCCCGCTCTGACGACCGTCTCGGGGTCGTGGGGCGAACCGGTAAACGACAGCGACTCCGCGAGGCCGTCACTGGCGTCGACCTCGGCCGGGTACAGCGCCGCCAGCGTACGAACGACGGGCACGGACGTCATCGCGAGATCACTCGTCGGTCCGGTCCGCGTAGGCTCGCGTGACCGCGCGGGGACTCGTTCGGCCCTCGCCGGCGAGCCGCGAGAGCAGTGCCGTCCGGGACGCGAGCGCCCGGCGTACGTCGGCGTAGGACTCGGTCGGTCCGGCGAGCCGGTCCACCAGCCGGCTCTCGCCGCGGTCGATCCGACCGGTCGCGACCGCGTCCTCGCCCTCGAGTTCGTACAGCGGTTCGAACCGGTGGGTGTCGCCGTCGTCGATCACCTCCTCGATGGCGGCGAGGCGGCGGGTTCGGCCGTCGGGGGTCCGGTGGGTCTGGACGGTCACGATCAGATCCGTCGCGGCGAACGACGAGGGTTCGACGCCGAGGTCGGTGACGACCCGTTCGGCGACATCGTCGGCCCCGTCGCCGTGGATCGTACCGAGGACGGCGTTGGCGTTGGCCCCGACTCGCATCGCCTCGTAGAGGACCCCCGCCTCCTCGCCGCGGATCTCGCCGACGACGAGCGCGCCGTCGCCCAGCCGGAGGGCGGTCCTGAGCGCCTCGTCCGGGGCGATTTCGGGCCCGTCACCAGTACCGGTCCGGAGCGCCTGTACGTCCCGACCGACCGACTGTAACGTGTCGACGGGCAGCTCCGGCGTGTCCTCTATCAGGACCGTCCGCGTCGCCGGCGGAAGTTCGTACAGCAGCGTGCCAAGCAGCGTCGTCTTGCCGGCCCCTCTCGTACCGGCGATCAGGGCGGCGGCGTTTCGCTCGACGGCCACCGAGAGCAACGCCGCGGCCCCCGCCGGCACCGTTCCGTTCGCGACCAGCGCAGGGAGGGTAAACCGCTCGTCCGGCCGCTCCCGGAACGCGAACGCGATCCCGTCGGCGACCGGCTCGGTGACGCCGGCCACTCGAATGCCGGTCCCGTTCTCGAGCGCGGCCGTCGCGTCGACGGTCGGGCTCGCCCGGGAGAAGGCCCGGCCGCTGGTGCGTCGAACCCGGGACGCAAGTGCCTGTGCGCCCGCTCGAGTGAGCGAGACGTTCGTCGGCATCGACTCCCCGTCGACGACGACCCGGATCGGGTTCGCCGAGACCGGCGAGGTGACGAAGACGTCGGTCACGCGCGGGTCCGCGAACAGGTCCTCGAGGACGCCGTAGCCGGCCGTATGCTTCGTGAGAACGCCTGCCAGCTGGGGGGTGGCCGGCTCCCCGCTCGCGCGTTCGATCGCCCGCGGTCCCGCCCGGTCCCCCTCGACGACACCCTCGGCGATCGCCTCGTAGCCCTCGAGGAGGAGCCGGCGGTCACTCTCGGAGAGGGTCGTATCGACGATCTCGAGGGCGTACTGCGGCGTCTCGTCGGGGCGGTCGTAGATCCGCGCCTCGCTGCCGGTCGACAGTGAGCGCGCATCGACGAGACGCGCTCCGTCGGCGATCGACCGATCGACGAAGTAGTGACCGATCGTGAGTCCGACGGTCGCGGTCAGGGCCGACTCGTAGCCCTCGGCGCGCTCGGCAGCCGCCACGAGTCCCGATTCGACGCCGATGTCCGCGATCGGACCGACTCGGGTCCGGAGTTCCTCGCCGACGGCGAGCGGGTCCCGAGCGGCGGCCGACGCCAGCCGGTCGTCGCGATGGCCACGCAGCGCGACGAACCGGCCGGCCGAACCGAGCAGGGCGACGCCGCAGTCTGCGTACCGGCGCTCGAGGCCGTTCGATCGCACGACGATCGCGTTCGCTTCGCGGTCGGCGAGTGCCTCGATCGCGGTCCGGCGACAGGGGACGGCCGACTCGAGGCGGCCGTCGCAGTCGCTCGCGTCGATCCGGAGCGTCTCCGCTTCGACGGCCGTTCGACACGTACACCCGGCGTCCGGTTCGTCGCCCCAGTTGTCGAAGAGGCCCCCGAGACCGAGCCGCGTGCCGTCGACGCGATCGACGACCGAGCGGAGCCGCTCGGGTGGGTTCTGTAACATACCGGCGCTGGCCGCGGCATCCGATTTAAACTCACAGGCGGCTCGCGACGACGACCGGCTTCCCGTCCGCGTCGGTCCGAAGCGTCAACGCGAGCCTGTTCTCGCCACGCTCACGGACTACGAACGGCTCGGTGTCGTCGGGATCGCCCCCGACGATCCGTTCGTCGATGATCGTCTCACGGACCCGTCCGTCCGCGAGCGCGTACCGGACGACGGTGGCGCGTCGGTCGGCCCGCGGAACGATCCGAACGTGGTCGACGGCGACGGTCGTAAGCGAGCGACGCGGGAGCGTCAACTCGACGACTCGTCGGGGGTTCGGGTGGCCGTCGGGCGACGGCTCCTCGGTGGCGACGAGATCGGTCGCGGCGTCGTCGACCGATGCGATCCCGGTCTCGACCTGCCGGTGCGTGTTCATCGTCGCACCCCGCTCGATCGCCGGTGCGGCGAGCGCAGCGAGCGCGACCGTCAGGACGGCGGCGACGACGTAGCGGTTCACGGGAGTCTGTCCCGGAGCGATCCGAGGATGCCGGTCGTCCCGTCCGCCTCGTCCGTGGCTGCCGCTCCGTCCGCGGCCGCCGCTCCGTCCACCTCGCCCTCCGACAGCGGGTCGTCGCTCGAGCGTCCGTCGTCGTCGTCGGCCGTCGACACGATCGCCTCGACGGTCCGTTCGACGCCGGGGCGTTCACCGCTTTCCCCGGCCGCGTCCGTCGACGCGATGGGCGGGCTCCCCGACTCGCGTTTGTCTCGAGCGTCGGCCGTCGATTTCGGCGCTGCTCGCTCGGCCGCCCCCTCGTCTCCCGGTTCGGAACCGGACCGCGAACCGTTTCGATCGTGGTGGCTCTCGAGGGCTCGCTCGAGGCCGTCGATGCGGAACTCGAGCCGGTCGACCGCCGCCACGGCCGCGTTGGCCCGCCGTTCGACCGCGTCGTCAACCGATTCGACGCCGCCGACGGCACCCTCGACCGCGTCGACGCGTCCCTCGAGATCGGCGAGCCGTCGGTCGTGTGCCTCGAGGCGCTCGACGGCCGTTTCGAGGTCGGCGGCGAGCGACGCGCGGTCCTCGAGCGCCGGTACCTCGGAGTCGCCGTCGACGACCGCGCGCTCGAGCGCCGACAGCCGCTGTTCGATCCGTTCGATGTCGCTCATGGCGAGCGTTGCCCCGCGATCACGGATAAACCTCCGACCGGGTTCGTTCGGCACCGCTCATCGTGACGATGAACGAGTCGTTTCCGTCGGTAAACGGACCGTTCCGTCGGCCGAGTCCGGCTGAATCCGGGGTAACCGACGAAACGGTCGACCCGGTATATGCACCGCGGCGGGCAACGATCGATCGACGAGTTCGATGGCGAGTCCTCCCTCCCTCGACGACCGACGATCCGCGGGCCCGAACGCGCCGGACGGCCGCTCCGACGAGGACCACGGCCTCCTCGAGCGGGCCGTCCCAGGACTGGCGACGCCGATTCGCGCCGTCGGGTTCTGGGCGGCGATCGTTCTCCCCGCAGCCTACCTCCCCCTGCTCGCGACCGGTCTCTCCTCGGCGCTCGAGGGCGGGCTCTTTCTCGGCCTGCTCGCCGGCAACTTGCTATCGCTGTACGTCGGTCACGCCCATCGCCGGTAGGGGCCGCCTACTCGCTCGCCTCTCGGGACCGGACCTGCCCCAGCTCCCGGCGGATCGCCCGGCGTTTCACGAGGAGGAAGCCGACGACGATGACGCCGAACCCGACCAGTGCGGCGTCGTCGACGACCTCGCCGAGGTAGAGCCAGCCGACCACGGCCGCGACGATCGGAGCGACGTAGGACACCATGTTGATCTCGACGGCACCCAGCCGCTCGAGCAGTTCGAAGTAGATGAGGAAGCCGACGGCACTGGCCCCCACCGAGAGGTACGCGAGCGCGCCGATCGCCTCGGGGTGGATCCAATCGGCCGGCACGATCGGTTCGCCGAGCGCGAGACTCACGAGATGGAGCATGGCCGCGCCGCCGAGCATCGACCAGGCCTCCATCGTCTCGATCGGGAGGTCGGCGTCGATGCGGCGGGTGAGGACGCTACCGAGGGCAAAGGCCAGCGCGGCACAGAAGACCAGTCCCTTGGCCACGGCGTCCGCCGCGAGCAGGCTGCCCGGATCGGGGCGGACGACGATAGCAACGCCGACGAGTCCGACGACGACGCCGACGAGACCGACGGGAGAGAGGGCATCCGTGGGGACGAGCGCCCGAGCGAACCCAGTACTCAGGACCGGCGAGAGACTCACGACGATGGCGGCCGCCGCGGCGGTCGTGTGCAGTTGGCCGACGAACAGGAATGCGTGGTAGGCCGCGATCAGGAGCCCGGCACCGACGAGGACCTGCCACCAGCCGGCCCGATCGCGCGGTCGCCAGTCGGCGACGGCGGCCGCGTAGCCGAGCATCAGTAGTCCGGCAATGTCGTATCGAAGCGCCGCAAACAGTATCGGCGGGAGATGCGACAGCCCGGCGCTGATCGCGACGAACGCTGCTCCCCACAACGCTGCAAGCACCAGAAAGAGCGAGAGGGTCTGATATCGGCTCACGGTGACTGTTCCGTGAGAAAGTGCCTATGAATTTCGGTTCGAGTCGACGCCAGCGGCGACTCCGGCGGTCGATCGGCCGCCACCGGGACGGGGTCTCAGAGCGAGGGCAGTTCGCGGATCTCGACTTTCTCCTCGGTCTGTTTGAACTGCTCGAGCAGGGGTTTGATGTCGTCGAACCCGTCATCGAGGACGACGTCGCCGCTGCGGAGGTCGTAATCGATGATATCGTAGTCGGCGAGCCGCGGGAGGTGGTTGTGGACCAGCGAGACGTAGATCCGCTGGCGCTGTTCCTTCCCGATCGTCGCGGGACGGGCGTCGAGTTCCCAAGCGGCGACCTGCGTGACGACGTCCTCGAGGTTCGCGGTGGTGTCCTCGGCCAGCTGATAGAGGAGATACCGGCGTTCGGACTCGGCGAGAAGGGAACAGGCCGCTTCCATCCGGCTCGCGTTCGTCTGGTTCATACGTCGAGCAGGCACCCAGTGGTATTACACCTACTGCCAATACAGATTGGGTCCGCTCGAGTCCCGATTCACCCTCGATTCCGGTGTCGGTCGTACGAGCCACGTATCGGACGATACCGCCGAATTAGCCGTTCGTACACCGTTTCGTGACAGTCTCGATTTCGAACGTGCAGCAATACCATCCCGATCGGCCGGGGTTCGACTGTCGTCGTCGCTCGCCTAGCTCGTCGCGACGAAGAACACTCGAGTGTGACCCGAGAACGACGGTTCGGTGCCGATTCGTCTCCGTATGCGTCTGTTTGGCACATGTTATCAGGGACAGAATAGTTAAGTCGGCGACCGGCCTACGTGGGCGTATGGCCGCTCACGGCCGGCCCGCACTGCGGGACCTGTTCGACGAGTCGCCCACGCCTCACATCGCCCACCCCCCGCGGACCCACCACCGAGACTTCTACGTCGCCACCGACGGGTCCTTCCGGGAGGCCGGTGGCGGGCTGGGTGCCGTTATCGAAACCCGCGACGGTACCCGCGTCGCACGGATCGCGACCGCGGATACGCCGCCGGACAACAACGTCGCGGAGTATCGGGCGTTGCATCTCGGGCTCGACGTACTGGCCGCTCGAGCGCCGCGAGACGCCGCGGTCGGCGTCCTCATCGATCACGACGCGCTCGCCAGCAACGTCAACAGTACCATCCTCGCGACGCGCCACCCCGACGGGAAGTCGCCCCGCCCCGTCTCCGTCCCGACCGCGACG
Organism: Natrinema thermotolerans; assembly: GCF_031165565.1. NCBI lineage: Archaea > Methanobacteriati > Methanobacteriota > Halobacteria > Halobacteriales > Natrialbaceae > Natrinema > Natrinema thermotolerans. The sequence continues at coordinate 2,795,313 of NZ_CP101873.1, forward strand.
CAGTATCACTGGCGCGGGATCCGCGCCCGTCTCAACGGGTTCGACGAAGTGCGGGCCGCCCGCATCGACAGCGATCAGAACCCCGCCCACCCGCTCGCGAACGCGCCCGACCAGTACCGCCACGTCAACCGCGAGCCCGACCGCTGCGTGCTTCCCGAGACGCCGGAGCCGACCGCCGGCGAGTTCCCCCCGCCGTCCCGGGCCGATCGGAACAGCGGTGGCGGCGGCCGCGCCTCCGACTGATCGCCCGCGGCCGCCCGCGAGCGCGGACCGTCCGTAACCGTCATCGTTTTCTCGCCGCTCGAGCAAGTCGTCGCCGATGAGTCTCCGCGTCGCGGTCGCGGCCCCGTTCATCCAGCACGGGAGCCGTCGGCTCGAGGAAAACGAGTTCGTCGTCGCGCTCTCGCTCGATCGGGACTGGTTCTCCCCCGATCAGGCCAAGCGGCTGATCGACATCGCGACGGAGGAGGGGCTACTCGACCGGACCGACGACGGGCTCGCGGTGGCCTTCGAGCCGGGCGAGGTGACGATCCCCGAGGAGTTCGACCCCGACGAGGACCTCCTGCGGAAACGGTCGGCGTTCGAACGCGTCCTCGATTCGCTGGTCGCTGAGGGCATGGAGAAACACGAGGCCGTCGGGGCGATCAACACCCTCCAGGGGGAGCTGGGACTGACCATCGAGGCCGCCGCGGTGGTCTACGCCCGCCGCGAGGGGATCGACGTCGACGACCTCGCCCCGGTCGCCCGCGAGGCCGTCTTCGACACCGAAGGGGACTGTTAGTACCGACTGAAAGTCATCGCCCACCTGCTCGCGATACGCCGGCTATGAGCGGCCGAGTTCGGCCGCTCATAGCGACTTCGCGTGCGAGCAGCGTGGAACCCGTTTCAGTTGGTACTAAATCCCGCCGTCACGACCGACTGGATATGGTCGAGGACCGGATCACCGACGGTCGCCGCATCGCCGAACTCCTCTCGAGCGAACTCGACGGCCGCGAGGACGGCCTGCTCGAGCGCGTCGCCGTGACCAACGCCGACCGGGACGTCGAGCCGTCGGCCGACGGCACTCGCGCGTACGATGTCACCTACCGCGACGAGCGTCTCGCCCGCGTGTTCGTTCACGAGGACCGGGCCCGCCTCGAGTTCGAGGCGGCACAGGACCGAGCGGCCGACACGGCAACGGACCTCGAGCTTCGGGTCCGACCCAAGGCGACCGAGCCGCCGAAGACGCTGGTCTTCCTCGAGAGCGGGGCCGCCGTCAAGCGGGCGACCGACGTGGTCCAGCGGGTCGGGCGGGCGCTCGAGGAGGCCGACGACCGAGCCGAGACGTGACGCGACGGGCTACTCGCGCTCGTTTCGAGTCGACTGTGACGTGGGCGTAAAGTAGCCGTGGGCGAACACCCCCGCGCCGAAAATGACGGCGTAAAGCGCGAGCGTGGTGAGGTTCCTGTTCATTCCGCCCATCTGAACGACTTCTATCCCGACGAGCATGAGTACCGCGCCGGCGAAGAGTCGCTTGAACTGCACTCGAGTCGCGTCGTCCATACCGTTAGTTCGCCATCTATGACTTACTAATTTCTACTCACAGATCAGGGGAAACGGCCTGCGGATTCAGTGCCCGATCACTCGAGAGCCGCGAGAACACCCGGCAACGCCGCCGCGAGATCGGCCTGCTCGAGGTGTGCGACGGCTCTCGAATCCGGCGCAGGTCCGTCCGATAGCAGCACCTGAACGGCCGCCATCCCGGCCTCGGTCGCGCCCTGGACGTCGGCCTCGACCTCGTCGCCGACGTAGACCGCCTCGCCGGGCGCAACGTCCAGTTCGTCCGTGATCGCCTCGAAGGCGCGGGAATCGGGTTTGCCCGCCTCGAGTTCGCCGGTCACCAGGGCGGCGTCGAAGGCGTCCTCCCAGCCCAGCGTCTCGAGTTTGTCCCGCTGGGCGCGGACGGGGCCGTTGGTCAGCAGGCCGACGCGGTAGCTCCTTCGGAGATCGGCGAGCATGGCCTCGACGCCGGGCAGGGGCTCGAGCGAGTCCGAAATCGTCTCCCGATACGCGGTCGCGACGGCGGCCGGATCGGCGTCGCTGTCGGTGTCCGCGAGCAAGTCCTCGAAAATGGGTTCGCGCGTCTCGCTGGTGAGGTTCCGGCGGTGGGCCTCGAGGTAGGCCTCGCGGGAGAGCGAGGGCGCGCCCGTCGCGGTCGCGGCTTCCTCGAGGATGGTCGTCCGGTCCCGCCGGGGGACGGCGAGCGTGTAGTCGAGGTCGAAGACGACCGCGCGTGGCATGGATACGTGAGGGGGCTCGAGCCGGTTGAAACTATCCCTTCCGGGCGACCGTCGTGGCTCTGCCGTATCGGGTCGTGGTAGTATACCGCCCCCGCGGCCCGGCGGTCGGCCGGCTACTCGGCCAGCCCTTCGATGAGGAACTCCGCGGACGAGCGGTTCGTCGCCAGCGCGACATCGCGGACGTCACAGATCCGCAACAGCGCCGAGATGTCGGGCTCGTGGGGCTGGGCCCGGAGCGGGTCCCGGAGGAAGACGATCCCGTCGAGTTCCCCCGCCGCGACTTCGGCACCGATCATCAGATCGCCGCCGAGCGGTCCCGACTCCTTGCGCTCGACCTCGAGGTCCGTCTCCTCGCGGAGCCGCTTCCCCGTCGTCCCGGTCGCGACCAGGTCGTACATTCGGAGCTGTGCTTCGTGGGTCTGGGCGAACTCGACGAGATCGGGCTTGGTCTCGTCGTGGGCGATCAGTGCGACGCGAGTCATACCGCACGGACGACCGCCGCGACAATAACGCTGGTCCGTGTTCGAGACGCCCGATTCAGAACGCCTCGACGTGGGGTCGCAGGTCCAACTCGAGCGTCCACGCCGACCGGTCCTGGGTCACGAGGTGCCAGTAGGAGTCCGCGATGGCGTCCGGATCGAGATACCCCGATGCCTCGGCGGCGTCGTCCATCTCGGGCGGACGGATTCCGCCGTCGATCACGACGTGGGCGACGTGGATCCCCTCGGGACCCAGTTCTCGAGCCATGGACTCGGCCATCCCCCGGACAGCGAACTTCGCCGCGCTGAAGCCGATCGCACCGTCGCGGCCCCGAACCGCCGAGGTCGCGCCGGTGAAGACGATCGTTCCGCCGTCCCCGGCGAGCATGTCGTCGACGGCCGCTTGCGAACACAGCAACGCACCGTGGACCGAGACGCGCCACGCGCGTTCGAATTCGTCCGGCGAGATCTCTCGCAGTCCCTTCCATGAGCCGCCGCTGGCGTGGTTGATCAGGACGTCGACGGGGCCGAACGCCTCGCGAACCGCGTCGAACCCCGCCGCGACCGCCTCGGGGTCCGTGATGTCCGTCGGGACCGCGAGCGCGTCGTCGCCCAGCTCGGTTGCGAGGGCTTCGAGGGAGTCGTCCGAGCGGGCGAACAGCCCGACCCGACAGCCCTCGTCGACGAACTTGCGGGCGAGCGATGCACCGAGTCCGGGACCGACGCCGGCGATGACGGCCGTTCTCGTCATAGCAGTGCCACGGGAGCGGGCCACAAAACAGTGGCCCCGACACGGAAGGGGTGGGCGGTCGGGCCGGCTATCGACTTTTGTGCGTGGCGACCGACCATCGGTCATGGAGGATCCGACCGACGCCGACGACCGATCGGCGAGACACGTCTGGTCGGCCGGCCGGTACCCCGCGATGGCACCGAACATGCTACCGGCCATCGCACGACTGGTCAACGCCGCCGGCATCGATCCGGGCAACCGCGTCCTCGACGTCGGCTGTGGAACCGGCAACGCCGCGTTGACCGCCCGCCGGGCCGGTGCCGACGTGGTCGGTCTCGACCTCGCCCCCGAGATGCTCGAGCTGGCGCGTGACAACGCCGGACTCGCGGGCCACGACGACATCGGCTGGCTCGTCGGCGACGCCGAGACGCTCCCGGTTCCCGACGACGCGTTCGACGTCGTCCTCTCGAACTTCGGGCACGTGTTCGCGCCGGACTCGACCCGCGCCGGGACGGAACTCCGGCGGGTCACGACCGCCGGCGGCCGGGTCTGTTTCACCGCGTGGTCGCCGAGCGGCGTCGTCGGCGACCTCACCGAGGTCCTGACCGACCACGTCACGGCACCGCCGAGCGATCCGTGGGCCCACCTCGAGTGGGGCGAGCCCGACTTCGTCCGCGAGCGGTTTTCCGACGTCGCCGACCTGTCCTTCCAGCGACGCCTGCTCGACTTTCGGTACGCGACGCCGCGGCACTTCTGGCGGGAGTTCGCCGAGGAGTCCGGGCCGCTCTCGCCGGTCCTGCGACGGATGGACGACGACGAGGCCCGGGCCGCGCTCCGCCGGGACGCCGTGGGGGCGCTCGAGGACTGGTTCGGCGACAACGCGATCCGGGTCGAGTACCTGCAGGTCCGGGCCGTCGTCGCGTAGCGTCGCCGTTCCCGATCCGATACCTCGAGGTGACGGTCACGAACTAATTACAGTGACACGGCCCGTAACGGGCGTTTTTGGCCCTGACCCCTGTGGCAGTTCCCATGGGCGTCTTCGATAGTTGGGACGGCAAGCGCGTCGCCTGGGTCGTACTCGGACTCGTCCTCGCGGCGTTGATCGGGCTCGCTCTCTTCCGATATATCGGCCCCCTCCTCTTCGCGGTATTCCTATACTACGCTATTCGGCCGCTCTACCGGCAGATCGATCGGGTCATCGACCACCCGAACGTGACGGCGACGGCGACGATACTGTTCGTCATCCTCCCCATGCTGGCCGTCGTCGGCTACGCGATCGTCGTCGGACTCAGGGAGTTGGATCAGTTCCTCTCCACGAGCGACCTCGAGGTCGTCCGGTCGACGCTCCAGCCGTATCTGCGGGTGGCCAGACGGGGAAATATCGATCAGCTTCGGGAGGCGATCACCTCCGGTTCGGGTGGCTCGGTCACGAGCGTCCTCCGGCAGGACCTACCGGGGGTTATCGGCCGGCTGCAGTCGGTCGCCGCGGCCGTCTTCGGGGTCCTCGCGCGGTTCTTCCTCATGCTTACCTTCCTCTTCTATCTCCTGCGCGACGACTGGAAGCTGCGACAGTGGTTCTACGAGAGCGTCGACCACGACGACGACATCGTCTCGTACACGCAGGCGGTCGACGACGACCTCGAGACGGTCTTTCTCAGCAATCTGGCGGTCATCGTGGTCGCGGCCGGTGCGGCCGTCGTCGTCTACTACGGCCTCAACTTCGTCGCCTCGAGCGGCCCAGTCGTCCCGACGCCCGTCCTGCTCGCCCTGCTCATCGGCATCGGGACGCTGGTCCCGGCGGTCGGCATGAAGATCGTCTACGTGCCCTACGGACTGGTCCTCCTCGGGGTCGCGCTGACGACGCCGAAGCCGCTCTGGCACCCGCTCGTCTTCTTCGCGCTCACGCTGGTCGTCGTCGACACCATCCCCGACTTCTTCGCGCGGTCGTTCCTCTCCGCGCGCAGCGGCGTCCACATGGGGCTTGTCCTCCTGGGCTACTTCCTCGGCACGCTCGCGTTCGGCTGGTGGGGGCTGTTCCTCGGGCCGATCGTCGTCGTCCTCGCCTCCCACTTCGCGAAGACGGTTGTTCCCGGTCTCGTGAGCGATTTTATGTGGGAGTGACCGCGCCGGCCGCTGTCCACAGTCAGCCCACAGCTCTCCCTCGCTGGGACGACTCCCCGACGGATGGGGCTCGACGGCGAGCAAGCGTTCGACTTCGATCGGGGCCGGGCTGCCCGCCGACCACACGAATTACCGGCCCGGGGACGTAGGGGGACCCATGGCGTTCGATCCCGACGCGGTCGAGACCGTGACGTTCGACTCGTACAGCACCATCGTCGACGTCAACGCGGCCGAACGGGCGCTCGCCGACCGGGTCGACGATCCCGAACCGATCTCGCGGCTCTGGCGGCTCCGATCGCTCGAGTACACGCTCGTCGCGAACGTCCTCGACGCCTACCAGCCGTTTTACGAGATGAACCGCGACGCTTTGCAGTACGCGCTGGACGTCCACGGCGTCGACGTCGACCCCGACGAGCGCGACGAAATCCTGGCGGTCTATCACGAACTCGAGGTCTTCGACGACGTCCGCGACGGTATCGAACGACTCCGCGAGGGCGGTTACGACTGTTATGTCGTTTCGAACGGCGACCCCGACATGCTCTCCTCGATGGTCACACACGCCGACATCGGCGACCTCCTCGCGGACACGATCAGCGCCGACGAGGTGGAGACGTTCAAGCCGGCCGCCGAACTCTACCGCCACGCGGCCGCCCGGACCGGCACCCCGATCGACGGGATCGTCCACGTCACCGCCGGCTGGTACGACGTCATGGGCGCGAAACACGCCGGCATGCAGGGCGCGTGGGTCGATCGGAAGGGGCGCCCGTGGGAGGCGATCGCCGGCGATCCGGACCTGACCGTCACGTCGTTCCACGACCTAGCCGACGCACTTGGCTGCTGACGATCCGACGAGCCCCCTCGTTTTCCTCGCGTGATCGCCGGCGAAACGGGTCGAGCGCCGACCGACTCGAGCGACTCAGTCCTGCAGGGTCCCGCCGAGGACCTTCGCCGCCACGAGGACGGGGTCCCAGGTGGTGTTAAAGGGCGGCGCGTACGCGAGGTCGTAGTTCTCCACGTCGGCGACGGTCGCGCCTTCCGAGAGCGCGGCGACGACGGCGTGGCTCCGATGGACCGCGCCCTCGCCGTACTCGCTGGCGAGGCTGGCCCCGAGGACGCGTCCGGAGTCGCGGTCGGCGGTCAGCGTGAGCCGGACGTTCCCGCCGTCGGGGTAGTAGCCAGCCCGCGACTTCGCCGTCACCGTCTCGCTGACGGGATCGAAGCCGGCCGCGCGGGCCTTGTCGTGGTCCACGAGTCCGGTACGGGCGGCCTCGACGTCGAAGGCCTTGACAGCGGCCGTGCCGGCGACGCCGCCGCCCTCGGTCGGGGTTCCGGTAACCGTCTGCCCGATCGCGCGCCCGTGGCGGTTGGCCGTCAGCGCGAGCGGGACGTAGGTCGGCTCGCCCGTAACGACGTGGGTCGCCTCCGCGCAGTCGCCGGCGGCGTAGACGTCGGGGGCGCTCGTCTCGCGGTAGGCGTCGGCCGCGATCGCGCCGGTCTCGCCGAGTTCGATCCCGGCGGCGTCCGCGAGGGCCGTCCGCGGTCGCACGCCGGTACCGAGCAGGGCCATCTCGACCGGGACCCGATCGTCGGCGGTGACGACGGCCTCGACGCGGTCGCCGCCCGCGAGTTCCCTGACCTCGGCACCGAGATGGAGCGCGACGTCTTCCTCCCGGAGGTGGTCGGCGACGTACTCGCTGGTCTCGTCGCTGAAGCCTTTCAGTACGCGGTCGCCGCGCTGGAAGAGGTTCACTTCGAACCCGTTTTCGGCCAGCGCCTCCGCCATCTCGATCCCGATGTAGCCGCCGCCGACGACGCCGACCGGCCCGGTACAGTCCTCGAGGTAGCGACAGGCCGGCCCCCGATCGGGCTGTTGAAGGCCCTCGCCGTCGCGGGCGCGGGCGACGTACTCGCGGAGTTCCTTCCCGTCGCTCATCGAGCCGAGCGTGTAGACGCCCTCGCGGTCGGTGCCGTCGATCGACGGGACGACGGCTTCCGCGCCAGTCGCGATCAGGAGATCGCCGTAGGATTGTGTGACGGTCCCCGACTCGCTCTCGGCGGTGATCGTCCGGGCCTCGGTGTCGATCGCGACGACCTCGTGGCCCGTCCGGAGATCGATGTCGCGCTCCTCGCGGAACTCCTCGGGCGTGACCGAGACGAGGTCCTCGAGCGACTGGATCTCCCCCTTGACGTAGTAGGGGAGCCCACAGGCTCCGTAGGACACCCACTCCCCCTTCTCGAAGACGACGATCTCGCGGTCCGGTGCCTCGCGTCTAGCCTTGCTCGCCGCGGACATTCCGGCTGCGTCACCGCCGACGACGACGAACGGATCGCGCATACCGACCGTATCGTTGGGGAGCTACATAACTACTGACCGGACTGTCTCGGCCCGGCACCGAACCGGACCGCAGGGACGCCGGATCTAGCGGACTACCGTCGGTCGTTTCCGATGTAACTGTGACCGCCTGCGGTTGCACCGGGACATCGTTCCAGCAGTCCGATCAGGCGATCGACTCCGATTCGTCCGCCGCGGCCGCGAGGTGTTCGCGCCCCCACTCACGCATCTCCGTGATGACGGGCTCGAGCGACTGGCCGAGGTCGGTCAGCGAGTACTCGACGCGGACCGGTTTCTCGCTGACGATCTCGCGGTTCACGAGCCGTTTCTCCTCCAAGTCCTCCAGGGCGTCCGAGAGGACCTTGCTCGAGATACCGTCGACCTCCGTCTCGAGGGCGTTGAACCCGAGCGGGCCGTTGGCGAGCAAGCGGTGAATGATAACAGTATGCCATTTCTTGCCCAGCAGCGTCGCAGTCGAGGTGATCGGGCACCATTCTTCGCCAGCACACCAGACCTCGAGTTCCCGCGTCGACTCTTCCATGCATGTGAGTTGGTGCTGGAGTCGTTTATAGTTACCACCTGTTACTGACTTACTATCAGTTACCGTTCGACCCAGATAGTCGGGCTGGCGCGGGTCACTTACCGGCCAGTAACCGGGTTACCTCAACGATAGCTGACAGTTATACGTGAGCGGTCGTAACCGAGTTACCATGAGTGAGTCAGATGGGACGACCCGCGATTCGATCGCAGCGGACCGCCGGTACGACGTCGCCGTCGTCGGCGGCGGCCCGGCGGGACTGACGACCGCGCTGTACGCCGCGCGGCTCGGCCACGAGACCGCCGTCTTCGACCGCGGCGGCGGCCGCGCGGCCATGATGCAGGACACGCACAACGTCATCGGCACCCCGGAGTCGGTGTCGGGCAACGAGTTCCTCTCCACGGCCGTCGATCAGCTCCGGTCCTACGGGGCCGACTACCGGCGGGAGTTCGTGACCGGTATCGAACGCGCCGGCAACTCGTTCGACCTCGAGACGACCGAGGGGCCCGCCGTCGCGGACCGCGTCGTCCTCGCGACCGGCTTCAGCGACGAGCGGCCCGACCCGCCGCTGCCCCGGACCGGCCGCGGGCTGCACTACTGTCTGCACTGCGACGCCTACATGTTCGTCGACGAGTCGGTCTACGTGATGGGATCGGGTGAGAGCGCGGCTCACGTCGCGATGATCATGCTGAATTTCACCGACGACATCGACCTGCTGCTGCGGGGCGACGAGCCGACCTGGAGCGATGAGACCGCGACCCTGCTCGAGGGCCACCCCGTCGATATCGTCCACGAGGACGTGACTGGCGTCCGCAACGGCGACGACGGCTGGCTCGAGGCGCTCGAGTTCGAGGACGGGAGCGTCCGCGAGTACCGGGGCGGTTTCGCGATGTACGGCAGCGACTACAACAACGACCTTGCGGCGTCACTCGGCGCTGCGATCAATGACGATGGTACGGTTGCGGTCGACGATCACGGGCGCACGAGCGTCGACGGACTCTACGCCGTCGGCGACCTGACGCCCGGCCACAACCAGATCCCCGTCGCGATGGGCCAGGGCGCGAAGGCCGGCCTCGCGATCCACACGGAACTGCGGGCGTTCCCGAAGTCCCTCGACGAACTCGAGGCCGAAGGGGCGGTTTCGGCGAGCGACGTTCCCGCGATGCCGGCCGCGTTGCGACAGCAGGCGAGTGACCTCGCTTCGATGGCGGACGACTGATGGCGTAAAGCGGTGGACGCCGCCGCGCCGGCCCCCGACCGCTGCCCGCAGACGGAAGCGTTTTTTCTTCGCGCTGGGACGACCGACTCATGACAGACTGCAGTGCCCACCACGTCGGCCTCACGGTCAGCGATCTCGAGGAGACGCTCGCGTTCTACCGCGATACGCTCGGTCTCACCGTCGTCGATCGGTTCGGCGTCGGCGGCGAGGCCTTTGCCGAGGCCGTCGGAGTCGAGGGCGCGAGCGCCGATTTCGCTCACCTCGAGGCCGACGGCGTCCGGATCGAGCTCGTCGAGTACGAGCCGGAAGCCCGGGGCTCGCCGGCGGCGGGGCTCAACCAGCCGGGGGCCTCCCACGTCGGGCTCTCGGTCGACGACCTCGAGGCATTCGCCGCCGACCTCCCCGACGACGTGCCGACGATCAGCGGGCCGCGGACGACCGAGAGCGGGACCACGATCATGTTCCTGCGCGATCCGGAGGGGAACCTGATCGAGATCCTCGAGGCCTGATACGGTTCGCTGGAACGATGTCCCGGTGCAACCGCAGAGCGTCGCGGTTGCACCGTCAGTGACGTACAGTCGACCGTCTGACCGCCGGCAGTGCGCTCGCGGCCTACCGGTTACAGGCGAGCGTCGATCGAACCCGTTCTACGTCGGTTTCACACTGCGAACAGACCCGCTTCTCGGCGTCGATGTAGACGATCCCGCATTTGGAACAGTGAAACAGGTTGCCGGGCGCGTCCGGGTCCCCGCCGCGGTCCCCTGCCGACGCTTCCGCCGCGTCGGTGCCACCGTCCGTCTCCGTGTCCCGCGAGCGTCCCGGCACCAGCAGCGTCGATCGGACCCGTTCGCGGAGGCGACTCGAGAGCGACTGCGATTTCCGTCGGCTATCCATACAGTGTTCGATCAGGATACGAACGAAGTACGTGATGCCTGAAGGATTTGGAACGGCGTCGGGACGCGGCCGTCGCTCGCAGCGTATGGGTCGGCGGACCGCCGGTTCGGGCGGCCCGGATAGCAACCTTTTCGACCGTCGCGGGGCCACTCCCGCCATGAACTTCTTCGATCGCCTGCACGACCGCATCCGAACGGTCGACAGCGTCGTCTCGGTCGGGCTCGATCCCGACCCGTCGCGACTCCCCGACCACCTGCAGGATCGTGACCTCCCCCGGTGGGCGTTCAACCGCCGCATCATCGACGCGACACACGAACACGCCGCCGCGTTCAAGCCCAACGCCGCCTTCTACGAGGACCCGGACGGCTGGGCCGCCTTGGAGGAAACCATCGCTTACGCCCACGGCAAGGACGTGCCGGTTCTGTTAGACGCCAAACGGGCCGACATCGGCAACACGACCCGCCAGTACGCCCAACTGCTCGAGAAGGTGGACGCGATCACGGTCAACCCCTACATGGGCCGGGACTCGCTGCAGCCGTTTCTCTCGAACGAGGAAGCCGGCGTCTTCGTCCTCTGTCGGACCTCAAACCCGGGCGGGGCCGACATTCAGGACCTCGAACTCGAGACGGGCGAACCCGTCTACGAGCGGGTCGCCGCGCTCGCGGACCTCTGGAACGAGAACGACAACGTCGGGCTCGTCGTCGGCGCGACCAAGCCCGAGGAACTCGAGGAACTGCGCGAGCAGGTGCCCGATCTGCCCTTCCTCGTGCCCGGGATCGGCGCGCAGGGCGGCGACGCCGAGGCAGCCGTCGAGTACGGACTGGCCGACGGTGTTGGACTGGTCAACTCCTCACGAGGAATCATTTTCGCCGGGGAAAACGATGGGGAAGACTTCGCGAGGGCCAGCGGGCAGGCCGCGAAGCGACTCAAGAAGCGGCTCAATCAGTACCGATAGTAGCTGGCGCGCTCGAGGCGATCGCACTGATCTCGAGTCAGTGATCGTCGTCGGTACAGCGGTGGTCGACGTACTCCTCGCGCCGGCGAAACACCTACAAAGATGAATTCACTATGAATTCATATGAGTCGAACGTCTATTCCGGTCGATTCGGCCACCAAAGAACGGTTGGACCGATTGAAGCGAGACGGCGAAACCTGGGACGAATTCTTAGAACGAGTCACCGCTACTGAAGAACCGATCGAAGCCGGGGCATGGTCGGACGAGCAAGCAGAACGGGCAAAGGAGTCGATCAGGAAGTCTCGGGAGAACTGGCGATGACGTTTCTCGACAGTTCGACCATCATCGAATACCTGCGGAACGACCGAACTGTCATCGAGTATCTCGATGAACGACAGCCGTGGTGGACGTCGACGATTTGCGTGTTCGAGGTCCTGAACGGGCCCGCGGGATCGCCGGACTTCGACCCGACCGAAGAACGGCAGAAATTCAGCGGTGTGCAGGCGCTCGAGTTCAACGAACAGCTGGCTTTGGAAGCCTCACGGTTACAGAATGAGGCTATCGAGGACGGAAGCGAACTGTCCCACCGAGACGCCATGATCGCCGCAACTGCACGTTCGACCGGGGACGAATACGTGGTTGCCGATAGTGACTTCGAGATCCGGCCGCTCGAGGACGTGATGGACGTTACGAACCTTCACAACGAAGAGTGAGCGACCGATCAGTACGATAGACGACGAAAGTCGACCGTATCGTTCGAGACGTGTCCTTCGTCGAACATGGGCCACTGTCTATCGCTTCGATCGTTCCACTGTCCGTATTCGACTCGAGTGACTGGGACGATCTCGAGGCCGTCCTCGAGCAGTATCGGGGGAGCGACAGTCCGGGACACAGCAACGAGAACGGCAAAACGTTACGCGTTTTGAGGACCGGACGCGACCACCCGCCCCGCGATCCGCCCGTCGACTACCCGATCGACGATCTCGACCGTCACCGGGTCAGTTGGTGGTCGCTCCTCGAGCCGGTCCAGTCCCTCGACGACGGCGATGTCCATCGGACTCGAGTCGTTCGGGTGGGCGGCGATGAGGACGCCGTCGCGCTCCTCGAGGCGCAGGCGGTACCGCTGCCCGACGCCGACCGCCTCGCCCAGCAGGTCGCGGATCGAGGTCACGCTCAGAACCGGTTGATCTCCACGTCGTCGTTGCCCGGCCCCGGCTGGGCCTGCGACGCGCAGTCGGCACACAGCTCCATGCTCTCATCGAAGTGAACCTCGCAGGCCAGCGTCCCGCAGTTTGAACACCGCTCCTGTGCGGGCCGGGATTCACAGATCTGACAGAGGCCGCTAACGCTCATAGCGAGGGTACGCGCTCGAGGGGCTTGAAACCGGGCCCGGCACGCTCGACTGGCAGACGTCGGCCGTCCCGAATCGGGCGGCCTACTGTGCTATACTGTCCCAAACCACGAGAAGGCTTTTGCCGTGTGCCTGCCTACCAGTGGACATGAGCCGTGACCGGGCCCTCCTCGAGCGGGCCCTGGACCGTGGCGAACAGGACGGTGGCAACGTCGAGTTCAAAGAGCGATTGTCACGGGACGTCCACCTCGAGGGTGGGCGGCGGGAGAGCCTCGCCGCGCAACTGCGACATCGACTCCTCTCGGGCGACGGCGAGGCGACCTACGTCGTCGGCGTCACCGACGACGGCGGTCTCGCCGGTATCGATCCCGACACCTTCTCCGAGACGATGGACGTCCTCTCCTTGCTCGCGGAGGAGGCCGACGCCCACATCGAGGACGTCCAGACGTGGGGCATAAACGAGGGGCTCGTCGGCGTCGCACAGGTCCGGGAGGGCGGCGTCCTCGAGACCGACGACGAACACGTCGTCGTCGGGACCGCCGGCCACGTCGACCACGGGAAGAGTACGCTCGTCGGGTCGCTGGTCACGGGCAAAGCCGACGACGGGGACGGCGCGACGCGGGCCTTCCTCGACGTCCAGCCCCACGAGGTCGAGCGGGGCCTCTCCGCCGATCTGTCCTACGCCGTCTACGGCTTCGACGATGAGGGGCCGGTCCGGGTCCGGAATCCGAATCGCAAGGCCGACCGCGCGGACGTCGTCCAGAACGCCGACCGGCTCGTTTCCTTCGTCGACACGGTCGGCCACGAGCCGTGGCTCCGGACGACCATCCGCGGACTCGTCGGCCAGAAACTCGACTACGGCCTGCTGGTCGTCGCCGCCGACGACGGCCCCACCCGCACCACGCGGGAACACCTCGGCGTCTTGCTCGCGACCGACCTCCCGACGATCGTCGCGATCACGAAGACCGACACCGTCGACCAGCAACGCGTCGACGAGGTCGAACGCGAGGTCGAGCGGCTCCTCCGGGAGGTCGACAAGTCGCCGCTTCGCGTCTCCCGTCACGGCGTCGACGCCGCCGTCGACGAGATCAGCGAGCGTGTCGTTCCGATCGTCGAGACCAGCGCGATCACCATGGACGGCCTCGAGACGCTGGATGAGTTGTTCGACCGACTCCCCAAGACGTCCCAGGACACCGGCGAGTTCCGGATGTACGTCGACCGCAGCTACTCGGTTACGGGGGTCGGCGCGGTCGCCTCCGGCACCGTCATGGCCGGCGAAGTCGAGGCCGGCGACGAACTCCTGATCGGGCCGATGGCCGATGGCCGCTTTCAGGAAGTCGAGGTCCGATCGATCGAGATGCACTACCACCGGGTCGACAAAGCGCAGGCCGGCCGGATCGTCGGCATCGCCTTGAAGGGGATCAAAGAGAGCGCCATCGAGCGCGGGATGGTCCTGCTTCCCCGCGAGGCCGACCCCGACCCCGTCCGGGAGTTCGAGGCCGAGGTCATGGTGCTGAACCACCCCACCCGGATCGGTGAGGGGTACGAACCCGTCGTCCACCTCGAGACGATCGGCGAGGCCGCGGCCTTCTATCCGGAGAACGGCCGGCTGCTGCCGGGCGATTCGGGGACGACCACTGTCAGGTTCAAGTTCCGCCCGTACCTCGTCGAGGAGGGCCAGAAGTTCGTCTTCCGTGAGGGTCGCAGCAAGGGCGTCGGGACGGTGACCGACGTCACCCCAATGGAGTGACCGGGCGTTCGGGTTTCGTTCTCTCCCTCGAGCGGCCGAATGACCGGGCTTAGATCGATCGGCGTTTGGATCGGGCAGGTTTTGCGCCCGTTCGTCCGCAAAACGTATTAATTAGACGCAGCTAAACCACGCCGTGACTGGTGTCGTCGTCGAGCGTCCGCAGTGGTTGGGACTCGTATGACCGGCTGGCTCGAGATCCTCGTCGCCGCGTTCGTCCTGCAGCTGTCGGTTCTTCCCGGCGAGAAGGTCCAGTTCATCATCGCGGGGCTGGCGACCAGATACGATCCCCGAATCGTCGTCGCCGCCGCAGCGACGGCCTTCGCCGGCTGGACGGCCATAGAGATCGCCTTCGGCGCGGCGATCCAGGGCGTGGTGCCCGCCGTCTACCTCGAGGCGATCACGGCGGGACTGTTCCTCGTCTTCGCGGCGTTGCTCGTCCGGTCAGCACCCGGCACGAGTCGGCGACCGGTGGCGGCAAACGGCGGCGCGGCGACGACCGACGCGGTCGACGTCTCGCTGCTCGGCTACGACGTGCCGCCGTACCTCCGGGGGTTCGTCCCGATTTTCGCCCTGATGGCCGTCGGGGAATTCGGGGACAAGACCCAACTCGTCACGATCGGACTAGCGCTCGAGTACGGGGCCCGGCCCGCGATCTGGGCCGGCGAGATGCTCGCGATCGTCCCCGTGAGCGCGGTCAACGCGTACTTCTTTCACCGGTTCTCCCATCGCTTCGACGCCAAGCTGGCCCACTTCGCCGGTGCGGGACTGTTCCTCTTCTTCGGGCTCGACACGCTGTTACAGCTCCTGACGGGGTTCTCAGTCTGGGAGACGATCGTCGAGGGAATCTCGACGGTCATCCTCGGGCTCGGCTGACCGCTCCGGGACGAGACGATCGCCGTCGGCTCCGGAAACGCGACGGTCCTCCCGACCGAACGAAACCAAAGTTGGTATGACCGCCTCGGTTCCTCCGTTAGAGCAAGATGGTACAGACGAGCGTTATCGGTTGTGGCAACATGGGGAGTGCCCTGATAAAGGGCCTCCATCGATCGGGGAATCACACGGTGACCGCGTGTGACCTCGATCCCGACGCACTCGAGTCGGTCGCCGACTACGTCGATCACACGACTTCGGAGGTCTCCGAAGCGGTGACCGACGCCGACGTCGTCGTCGTTGCCGTGAAGCCGGACATCGTGGGCGCGGTGCTTTCGGATCTCGATCTCTCGCCGGACCAGACGCTGCTCTCTATCGCCGCGGGCGTCCCGACCGACTACGTCGAGGCCCGGACCGACGCGAACGTCGTCCGGATCATGCCGAACCTCGCCGCCGAGACGGGCGATATGGCCGCGGCCGTCACCGGCGACGACATCCCCGGCGAGGTGCGGCAGCTGCTCGACGACGTCGGCGAGTTCGCCGAAATCGACGAGGGACAGATGGACACCGCGACCGCCGTCAACGGGAGCGGCCCCGCGTTCGTCTTCTATCTCATTCAGGCCATGGCCGAGGCCGGCGTCGAGGGCGGCCTCGAGGAGTCGGACGCGGAGACGCTGGCCGCCCAGACGTTCAAGGGCGCGGCCGAGACCGTCCTCCGGTCGGACCGCAGCACCGAGGAACTGATCGACGCCGTCTGCTCACCCAACGGGACGACCATCGAGGGTATGGAGGTCCTGTGGGACAGCGACGCCGACGCGGACGTCACCGCGGCGGTCCGGGCGGCCGAAGAACGATCCGCGGAACTGGCCGCCGAGTTCGGCGATGAGAACGATGCGTGAGGAACTCGAGGAGTCGGGCGTCGAGGAAGCACGACGGCTGGCGGCCGACGCCGACCGGGTGATCGTCAAGGCCGGGACCAACTCCCTGACCGACGAGGACTCGAATCTCGACGACGGGAAACTCGACAAGCTCGTCGACGACCTCGAGGACCTCCTGAAGCGGGACAAAGAAGTCATTCTCGTCTCCTCGGGCTCGATCGGGGCCGGGACGGGTCGAATCGAACAGTCGAGCGGCACCGTCGAGGAGTCCCAGGCCCTCTCGACCGTCGGCCAGAGCCTCCTCATGCACCGCTACACGGAGAGCTTCGACCGCTACGGCCGAAAGGTCGCACAACTGCTCTTGACCCAGCACGACCTCGAGAACCCCGAACGCTTCACGAACCTGCGAAACACGATCGAGACGCTGCTCGATTGGGGCGTCGTCCCGATCATCAACGAGAACGACGCCGTCGCGACCGAGGAGATCCGAATCGGCGACAACGACATGCTCTCGGCGGCGACGACGATGGGCGTCGACGCCGATCTGTTAGTGACGCTGACCGACGTCGGCGGCGTCTACACCGGCAACCCGAAGGAAGACGACGACGCCGAGCGCATCGACGCCGTCGGCACCAACTACGACGACGTTCAAGGGATCATCAGCGAGACCACGTCCGACGGCTTCGGCGGCATCAAGACCAAGGTCGAGGGGGCACGCGACGTCAGCGAACACGGCGTCCCGGCGGTCATCGCGAAGTCGACCGCGCCCGACGTCCTCGAGAAGATCGCTACTGCCAAGCCCGTGGGTACCATATTCGTTCCCATCAACGGTGTGAGCGATGACTGAAACCGACATCGAAGCCGACGTCGCGGAGGCACAGGGCGCGGCCCTCGAGCTGGCGAAACTGTCCGACGAGGAGCGGAAGACAACGCTGTACGAGATCGCCGACGCCATCGAGGCCCGAACCGACGAGATCCTCGCCGAAAACGAGAAAGACGTCGAAGAGGGCGAGCGGCTGCTCGAGGAAGGCGAGTACACGCAGGCGCTGGTCGACCGACTGAAGCTCTCGGAGTCGAAAATCGAGAGCATCGCCGACATGGTTCGCAGCGTCGCCGAGCAAGACGACCCCCTCGGGAGGACCCTCTCGGCGCGGGAACTCGACGAGGACCTCGAGCTGTACAAGGTCGCGGTCCCGATCGGCGTCGTCGGGACGGTCTTCGAGTCCCGGCCCGACGCGCTCGTCCAGATCGCGTCGCTGGCGCTCAAGTCCGGCAACGCCGTGATCCTCAAGGGCGGCAGCGAGGCGCTGCACTCCAACCGCATCCTCTTCGAGACCATCGAGGAGGCGGCCGCCGACGCCGGCGTCCCCGACGGCTGGGCCCAGCACATCGAGGCCCGCGAGGACGTCGACGCCTTACTCGAGATGGACGATTCGATCGACCTCCTGATGCCACGGGGCAGCTCCGCGTTCGTCAGCTACATCCAGGACAACACGAGCATTCCCGTGCTGGGCCACACGGAGGGGATCTGTCACGTCTACGTCGACGACGCGGCCGACCTCTCGATGGCCGAAGACATCGCCTACGACGCCAAGGTCCAGTACCCCGCCGTCTGTAACGCCGTCGAGACCCTGCTGGTCCACGAAGACGTCGCCGCGGAGTTCCTGCCGGCGATCGCCGACCGCTACGAAACCGCCGACGTCGAGATCCGCGGCGACGAGGCCACGCGCGAGATCGTCGACGTCGCGGCCGCGACCGAAGACGACTGGGACACCGAGTACGGCGACCTGATCGTCTCGATCACGGTCGTCGACTCGCTCGAGGCCGCGATCGACCACATCACGACCCACGGTTCGAAACACACCGAGTCGATCGTCACCGAGGACGACGAGCGCGCGCGGACGTTCATGCGCAGTATCGACTCGGCGAGTGTCTTCCACAACGCCTCGACCCGCTTCGCCGACGGCTACCGATTCGGTCTCGGTGCCGAGGTCGGCATCAGCACCGGCAAGATCCACGCCCGCGGTCCCGTCGGGCTTGAGGGCCTGACCACCTACAAGTACCACCTCGAGGGCGACGGCCAGCTCGTCGCGACCTACGCCGGCGAGGACGCGAAGCCGTACACCCACACGGAACTCGACGCCGACTGGTCGCCCGGCCGGCTCTCGGACGAGTAACGCCTCGAGATTTTCTACTCGCGCGTGAGTGCGACCCGATAGCCGTCGTCCACTCGCTCGGCAAGCCCCAGCAGTACCGCCCACTCGAGGAGCCGTTCGGTCCGCTCCGGATCGACTCGAGGGCGGCCGGACCGCCGCCGATCGGCGCTCGAGCCATCCTCGCGGAGCCGTTCGACGACCTCGGCGACGGTCAGCGGCTCGTCGGCGTCCCGTCGAGCCTGCGAGTCGGGGCTCGTGGGACCGTGTTCCACGGCGTCCTCGAGCGCGGTACACACCGCGTCGGCGCCGTCGACGCGTGCCCGGAACGCCCGGCCGAGCCGCTCGCGCTCGAGTACCGCCGGCTCGGCCGCGTCCCCGCTCGAACCCGTCTCACGGCGGCGAAAACTCCCCGACTCTTCGACCGCGAGTTCGAGCGCACGCAGGAAGGTGAGCCACGTCGCGGCTTCCTCGCGGTCCTCGAGGGGCGTCTCCTCGACGAGGTGGGCACAGCAGTCGTCGACGTCGTCGACCGCCGCGGGGAGGGCGCGGTAGACAGTTTCGAGGGTCTCGAAGTCGGCGGGCGGCTCGGGGACCGGCTTGAACCGCACGGCTACAGGTCGAAGGAGTCGACGAGCAGGTCCTCGTCGGTCTCGCCGTGGACGTAGGTGGGCCCGCCGATCACGTCGATCGTCACCGTCGCGGGCGCGAAGAGATCCGACGGCACCTCTTCGAAGTCCCAGTCGAGGTCGTCGAAGACCTCGCCGAAGGGACGGCCGTGGTCCTCCGCGGCCGTCGAGGGCACCGAGTCGAAGACGTCGGCGTCCTCGCGGACGGTGAGGTGGGCGCGGCCGCCGTAGGCGATGGCGTCGTTCGTGCGCGCGATGGCCGTGCGCTCGTCGCCCGCGACGGGCGCGACGGGCGCGCGCCCGGTCGCGGAGACGATATCAAGCGGGTCGTAGCCCAGTTCCGAGAGCCGGAAGGTCGCCAGTTCGGCCGCGCGGGCGGCGTTGGTGATCGAGCCGACGAGGCTCGCGGTCGGGTAGGCAAGCAGGAAGACGCTGCTCGTCTCGACCTCCGCGAGGTCGGCGACCTGCTCGGCCGCGGCCGCGGTCGGCTCCTGTTCGGTCTCGAGGGCCAGTGCCGTCAGATCGAAGGCGTCGGTGTAGCCGATCCGGCGGAACTCCTCCTCGCGGGCGACCAGCGCCCGGGCTGGACCGCTGCCCAGCCCCTCGAAGTCCTCGGTCGTCAGCTCCCAGCCGGCCTTCTGCGAGCAGAGCAGCGCGAGCGCCGGCTGGTCGGTCGAGAGTTCGACGTAGGGGATCGACGCGTCCCCGAGTTCGCCGAGTTCGTAGCTCGGCGTCGCCATCCCGGCGGTCTGGATCTCGGTCAGCAGGAGGCCGGCCTCGATACCGCCGTCGAATTCCAGGCCGAAGTCCAGGACGGTCGATTCGTTCTCGAGGTCGTAGCCTCCGATGTTCAACTCCTCGGCGTAGTCGAGGGCCTCGTCGACCAGCTCGATCGCCATGCGATTGAGACTTTCCATGGGGCGGGATTCAGCCTCCGGGGTAAAACCGTTTGTCCGTTCGTGTCCGACCAGTGGCTGACGGCTGTCAGATCGGTGCCGGGTGTTCCGCCTCGAGAACCTACCGTCGACCGGGTCGTCGATCGCTCACTCCTCCCGGCTTCGGGCCGGTCGGCCGAGGTGGTCCTCGACGACCGCGACCTTCTCCGCGGCGTCGACCTCACGAGTGCGCTTGTCGTCGATCTTCAGGACGGTACTCACGCGGTCGGCGTCGACCGCGTCGTGAGCCGCCTGCGCGGCCGCGAAGAGTTCGTCGGTACTCTCGGCCTCGATCACCGTCCCCATCGGATTCGTCTCGTAGCTCACGTCGAAGTCCTCGAGGGCGTCGACCGCCTTCGCGACCTCGCCGGCCATGCTGTCCTCGATCACCGGTGCGACGCTCAAGAGCGCGACTACCGTCATGGGCGGCGGTGATGATCGGGAGTACCCTAAAGCCGTGCCATGCGGCCGGCTTCGCCGCTGATCGCCCGCTCGAGCGTCGGTTCGATCGCGGACGCTCGTCGGTTCGGCCGGTCGCGGCGCTGGGGAGCGAGCGTCGCCGGAAAAACGATCAGGACTGGACGTGTGGCCTCAGTTCGTCGTCGGGGTTCGAGGCGTCTCCGCAGGTGGGTAGATGATGACGTCGCCGTTCGCGTAGACGTACACCTCGTGTTCGAGGGCGGTGAAGGCGATGTGGCCGCCGGTACGTTCGGTGCCGTCGGCCTTCTTGCCGAAGATTCGATCGAGCGCGTCCGGGTCGACGCTGTCGTAGAGGGAGAACTCCCCCTGGGAGACGTCGGTCTCCGCGATCGACGCGAGCGCGTGGACGATCGTCGTCGTGATCGTCGCGGTACCGTCGGGATCGTGGTGGAAGACGTACCGATCGTTGGGCTGGTCGTACTGGAGATCGTCCGTGCCCGCTGCGGGTGAGATTTCTGTCTGCATTGCTATATCTGATCGTTCAATCGTGTATTAGACCGTAGTTACTCATAGTATAAAAGCCACTCGCAGGCGACAATAGTACTCATACGTGAAATACGTCCGCGGATTAGTAATTGAATGAAAATACGCTGGCATCCGTCTATCACGGTCGTTCACGACCGCTCGAGCGGGGGTAAGCACCGGTTCCCGTCCGCTGTCTCGGGGCAAATTCGAACTTTGCCCGCGAAAGCGCCGGTTAGGCTCGTCGATCTCCGCCGGTGGACTGGCGTCGAACGCCGATCGTGATCGTCTCGCTCGAGCGCGGCGATCCGTCCGCGCGTTCGCGACGCCTGCCGGCCATCGGCTCCCGACCCGTCGCCGGTACGATGCCCATCAATATCCATGCCCGCTTGCCACGTCCGTCCGCGTCCTTATCCACACGGGCGTCCAATCGTTCCCATGGCTTCCGACACAACCGAGCGGCGTTCGGACCTGGAGACACTTATCGACGACCTCCCTGCGGCCGTCGACGACGCGGCGGTCACGCGAATGCGCGTCGTCGCACACGCCCTCGACGAGGGGGTGCCGGTTCCGGGAACGGACTTCAGGATCGGTCTCGACCCGATCGTCGGCATCCTCCCGGGCGCGGGCGACACCGTCGCGGGGGCCGTCTCGCTGTATCTCGTCGCCGAGGCCGCACGGCTCGGCGTCTCGCTATCGACGCTGGTGCGCATGATCGCGAACGTCGGCGTCGACACCGTCATCGGCTCCGTTCCCGTCCTCGGCGTCGCCTTCGACGCCGTCTGGAAGGCCAACAAATGGAACCTGAAACTGGCCCTGCAGGACCTCGCCGCCGAGGGCGGTGAGACTGACACCGGGCCCGACGTCGTGACGATCGACTAGCTGGCCGCCGCCGAAGCCGTCGCCCACGAACGGTCGCTACGACTCTCCGTGTGCCGATCCGTCGGAGCCGCGCCGACTCGAGGAGGTGTTCCGAACTCACCGCACCCGCGCGATCGCGTATCGCGGCCGCTCGAGGCGTCGGCTTCGGAGAAGTGCGCTGGCCGGAGTTCGAACGACACGGAGACGGTTCCGCTCGCTCGCGGACTGAGACATCTCTCGTTAAGATTCAGGACGATCTCCGTCACTAACGGAGTTGAGTACGACAGAAATGCGCTGGCTGGGATTTGAACCCAGGTTGTGACCATGGCAAGGTCACGTGATACCACTACACTACCAGCGCCCGCAGCGCCTCGCTGCACTCATACCTACTGTCGGATGGATGTATAAGGGTTGCGAATCGAACCCGCATCGCCATGCTGCAGCATGGCGATTCCCGAGTTATCGGGCCGACAGTTCCGCCCCAAAGGCGGCAACATGGGCCGGGTCGGACGTCGGTCGATCGTGACTAGTCGTCACACGCGAGTGTGTGTCCGTTCGGCACGAATTCGTCGGTGTGAGCCGTTGACAGCCGGGATCGAATCCGCTATTCTTTTAAGACCCTCTCCGCAATACATCGCTACAGTCTAGTGACGCGGCGCCGAAGCGTTTCGGCATGACCGTCAGCATACTCGTGCCGTCGTCGCTCAGCCGGGAAGCCGAGGACAAACGCGAGGCTACTCGCAAACTCGGATACGTCGCCCGCGCGGCGACGGTCTTCCGGGCCGACCGCCTGCTCGTCTATCCCGACCGGGACGGCGAGACGGGGCGGTTCGACGGCGGGTTCGTGGAAACCGTCTTGCGGTACGCCGCGACGCCCCCCTACCTCCGCAACGAGGCGTGGGGGATGCGGGACGAACTGGAGTATGCGGGCGTCTTGCCACCGCTCCGCGCGGTGTCACAGACCGGCTCCGAATCGAACGGTTCGGGGTCGTCAAGACAAGGGATCGTGACCGAGGTCGGACCTGAAGGGCGCGTCCGGGTCAATTGCGGACTGCAACACCCGATCTCCCTCAACGTACCGCCGAAAATGGCGGTCGAGGAGGGGGAGCGCGTGACCGTCAGGATCTCTTCGCGACGACCGGTCCGGGCGAAACTCGAAGACGTTCCCCTTCCGGGGCTCGCCGTCGAGCGGACGGACCTTTCGACAGCACTCGGCCGTGAGGACGCCGGCGTCCGTATCGCCGCCTCCCGATTCGGTGAAGAACTCACCGTCGGGCGGCTCGAGACGCTGGCCGGACGTATCGAGGGCGATGGGATGACCGTCGCGTTCGGTGCGCCCGAACGAGGGCTGCCGGATATCCTCGAAATCGAGGCATCCGCCGTCGGGGCCCCGAAGGACGCGGCCGCCGGCGAGGATGACGGAGTCGAACCCACAGCCGATCCGGGGTTCGACCTCTGGCTAAACACGGTTCCGGATCAGGGAAGCGAGGTCGTGCGAACGGAGGAGGCTCTGTTCGCTACCCTCGCGTCCCTCTCACTGCGAGAGTGAAAGCATGCCACAAGCAAATACACCACGCAAAGGCTCACTCGGGTTCGGCCCACGAAAGCGTGCGACCAGCGAGGTCCCGCGTTTCAATTCGTGGCCGGACACTGACGGACAGCCGACGCTGCAGGGCTTCGCGGGCTACAAGGCCGGCATGACCCACGTCGTCATGGTCGACGATAAAGCGAACTCGCCGACCGAAGGGATGGAAGAGACCGTCCCCGTGACGATCGTGGAGACGCCGCCGATGCGCGCGGTCGCGCTGCGAGCGTACGAAGACACACCGTACGGGAAGAAGCCGATTACCGAGGTCTGGACCGACGAGTTCGTTCCGGAACTCGATCGGGTTCTCGACATTCCCGGTGACGATTACGACGTCGACGCCGCCGAAGACGAGCTTCGGGGCCTCCTTTCGGAGGGACGCGTCGACGACGTCCGCGTCATCACGCATACGGTGCCCACCGAGATTCCCTCGGTACCGAAGAAGAAACCCGACGTGATGGAAACGCGCGTCGGCGGCGGCTCCGTCGAGGAGCGCGTCGACTTCGCCCTCGAGACCGTCGCCGACGGCGGCGAACACGTCATGAACGACGTGTTCCGCGCCGGCGAGTACGTCGACGCAAGCGGCGTCACGAAAGGGAAAGGGACTCAGGGTCCCGTCAAGCGATGGGGCGTCCAGAAACGCAAGGGCAAACACGCCCGGCAGGGCTGGCGTCGCCGCATCGGCAACCTCGGCCCCTGGAACCCCTCCCGCGTCCGCTCGACGGTCCCCCAGCAGGGCCAGACCGGCTACCACCAGCGGACGGAACTGAACAAGCGCCTCGTCGACATCGGCGAGGGCGCTGACGCGACGGTCGACGGCGGCTTCGTCAACTACGGCGAGGTCGACGGCCCGCACGCGTTGATCAAGGGCTCGCTCCCCGGGCCACAGCAGCGTCTCGTACGCTTCCGCCCGGCGATCCGACCCGGAGACCAGCCGCGCCTCGATCCCGAGGTCCGGTACGTCTCCACCGCATCCAACCAGGGATAACACATGGACGCAACAGTACGAAACCTGGACGGCTCGGACGCGGACACGATCGAGCTCCCGGCGGTCTTCGAGACCCAGTACCGCCCGGACCTGATCGCTCGTGCCGTTCGCGCCGCGCAGGCAAACCGAAAACAGGACTACGGTTCCGACGAGTTCGCCGGCCTCCGAACGCCGGCCGAATCGTTCGGTAGCGGCCGCGGGATGGCCCACGTCCCACGACAGGAGGGTCGCGCTCGCCGCGTTCCCCAGGCCGTCAAGGGACGCAAGGCCCACCCGCCCAAAGCCGAGAAGGACCAGTCCGAATCGATCAACACGAAAGCAAAGAAACTGGCCGTCCGCAGCGCCATCGCTGCGACGACCGACGCCGAACTCGTCGCCGAGCGCGGCCACGAGTTCGACGAAGACGCCGAGATCCCCGTCGTCGTCGACGACGAGTTCGAGGACCTCCAGAAGACCCGCGAGGTCGTCGACTTCCTCGAGGCAGCCGGCCTCGCGGACGACATCGAACGCGCCGACGAGGGACGCAGCGTCCGCTCCGGTCAGGGGAAAGCCCGCGGCCGCAAGTACAAGACGCCGACGTCGATCCTCTTTGTCACCGCCAGCGAGACCGGCCCGTCCCGAGCGGCCCGGAACCTCGCCGGTGCCGACGTGACGACGGCCGCCGAGGTCAACGCGGAGGATCTCGCACCCGGCGCCCAGCCCGGACGGCTCACCGTCTGGACCGAAAGCGCGCTCGAGGAGGTGGCCGAGCGATGAGTTCGGCCATCGAACACCCGCTGGTCACGGAGAAGGCGATGAACGACATGGACTTCGAGAACAAGCTCCAGTTCGTCGTCAATCCGGACGCGACCAAGCCCGAGATTCGGGACGAGGTCGAGGAGCGGTTCGAAATCTCCGTCGAGAACATCAACACGCAGGTAACGATGAACGGCAAAAAGAAGGCGATCGTCCGCCTCTCCGAGGAAGACGACGCTCAGGAAGTCGCTTCGCGAATCGGGGTGTTCTGAACATGGGACGACGCATTCAGGGCCAACGACGCGGCCGCGGGACCTCGACGTTCCGTGCCCCGTCCCACCGATACAAGGCGAAGCTCGACCACAAGAAAGAGGAAGACGACGACATCGTGCGCGGGACGGTCGTGGACATCGAACACGACCCGGCCCGATCCGCACCGGTCGCCGCCGTCGAGTTCGAAGACGGCGACCAGCGACTGATCCTCGCCCCCGAGGGCGTTTCGGTCGGCGAGGAACTGCAGGTCGGCGTCTCCGCCGAGATCAAGCCCGGCAACACGCTGCCGCTGGCCGAGATCCCGGAGGGCGTTCCGGTCTGTAACGTCGAGTCCAACCCCGGCGACGGCGGCCGATTCGCCCGCGCCTCGGGGACCAACGCCGACCTGATCACCCACGACCGGTCGGCGGCGGTCATTCAGCTTCCCAGCGGCGAGGTCAAGCGCCTTGATCCGCAGTGTCGTGCCACCATCGGCGTCGTCGCCGGTGGCGGCCGCACGGAGAAGCCGATGGTCAAGGCAGGCAACAAGTACCACAAGATGAAGGCCCGGGGCACGAAGTGGCCCCGTGTCCGCGGTGTCGCGATGAACGCCGTCGACCACCCGTTCGGTGGCGGCGGCCGACAGCATCCCGGCCAACCCAAGTCCGTCTCTCGGGACGCCCCGCCGGGACGGAAGGTCGGTGACATCGCATCCCGAAGCACCGGTCGAGGTGGCAACAAATGAGTCAGGAGTACCGAACCGGCCGCGAAGGTGAGTTCACCTACCGCGGTCACACGCTCGAGGAGCTGCAGTCGATGGAGCTCGACGAGGTCGTGGAACTGCTCCCCGCACGACAGCGGCGAAGTATCGAACGCGGTCTCTCCGTCGAAAAGGAGAAACTGCTCGAGGAGGCCCGCGAAGCGGGCGAAGAGGAAACGGCGAACAACCCGATCCGAACGCATCTCCGGGACATGCCGATCCTGCCCGAGTTCGTCGGGCTGACCTTCGAGGTCTACAACGGACAGGCCTTCGAGCGCGTTCGCGTCGAACCCGAAATGATCGGCCACTACCTCGGCGAGTTCCAGCTGACACGGACCTCCGTCGAACACGGTCAGGCCGGCATCGGCGCGACCCGATCGTCGAAGTTCGTCCCACTGAAGTGATTATCGTATGGGAATCAACTACTCAGTCGACGCGGATCCCGACGCCACGGCGAAAGCCATGCTTCGGGAGCGTCATATGAGCCACAAGCACAGCAAGGAGGTCGCACGCGAGATCAAGGGCAAGACCGTCGGCGAGGCCCAAGCGTACCTCCGTGACGTAATCGACGAGAAGCAGTCGGTCCCGTTCAAGTCCCACAACGCCGGCGCGGGGCATCGCTCCGACGTCGATGGCTGGGACGCCGGCAAGTACCCCGAGAAGGTCTCGGGGGAGTTCCTCGACCTGCTCGAGAACGTCGAGGCCAACGCGGACCATCAGGGCTTCGACGGCGAGTCCATGGAGATCGTCCACGTCGCCGCCCACAAGATCGGCGAGTCCGTGGGCCGCAAGCCCCGCGCGATGGGGCGTGCGTCTTCGTGGAACACGCCGGAGGTCGACGTCGAGATCGTCGTCGAAGAACAGGAGACCGAGGAGGAGGACGATAGCTAATGGCTGACGAACATCAATTCATCGAGAACGGCCTGCAGCGGTCCCAGATCGACGAGTTCTTCCAGGAAGAACTCGGCCGTGCGGGCTACGGTGGTATGGACGTCGCCAAGACGCCGATGGGAACCCAGATCGTCCTCAAGGCCGAAAAGCCCGGGATGGTCATCGGCAAGGGCGGCGAGAACATCCGGAAGGTCACGACGACCCTCGAGGAGCGGTTCAACCTCGAGGACCCCCAGATCGACGTGCAGGAGGTCGAAGAACCCGACCTGAACGCACGGATCGTCGCGGATCGACTGGCCAACGCACTCGAGCGTGGCTGGTACTTCCGCAAGGCCGGTCACACGACGATCGACCGGATCATGGAAGCCGGCGCGCTCGGTGCCGAGATCGTCCTGTCGGGGAAGGTCACGGGCGCTCGATCGCGCGTCGAGAAGTTCAACCGCGGCTACATCAAGCACAACGGCGAGCCCGCCGAGACGGTCGTCGACCACGGCCAGGGCGTCGCGGTCATGAAACTCGGCACCATCGGTGTCGACGTCAAGATCATCCCGCCGGGTGCGGAGCTGCCCGACGACTTCGAGGTCAGCGAAGACATGGACCCCGAAGAGATCGTCCCCGACGCCGTCGAGGTCAACGAGGAAGGCGGCGTCGAGGAACTCCTCGAGGGCGAACCCGAGGAGGCCGAGGCCGCCGAGGCCGAGGCTGACGCTGCGGACGCCGACGAGGCCGACGCCGAGGCCGACCTCGACGAAGACGTCGTCGAGGAGGTCATCGAGGAAGAGGTCGACGGCGACGAGGAGTTCGACGAGGTCGAAGTCCCCGGCGGCGACGAGGACGTCGAGGAAGACCTCGAGGAACTCGAGGAAGACGTCGAAGCCGAGGCCGAGGAACTCGTCGAGGAGATGGAAGAGGCCGACGACGACGCGGACGAGGGAGGTGACGCCTGATGGCGATCCTCCACGTCGAAGAGATCCGCGACATGACGCCCGCCGAGCGGGCGGAAGAACTCGAGGAACTCGAGACCGAACTGCTGAACCAGAAGTCCGTCCTCGCCGCCGGTGGGGCCCCGGAGAACCCGGGCCGCATCGGCGAGCTGGGTCGCACCATCGCGCGGATCAAGACGATCCAGCGCGAGGAAGGCGACGTAGCGGACGAAGCGACCGACGAATAACCACACACCAATGGCACTAACACCCGAAACGCTGCCGCGACACGAACTCAACGGGCTCCCCGTCCGAGTCGTCGAGAGCGACGACTCCTCGCGGGTGGGCATAGAGGGACGCGTCGTCATCGAGACGACCAAGACCCTCTCCGTAGAGATCCGTGACGGCGGCGAGTCTCGGGTGGTGATGGTGCCGAAATCGGGCTCGACGTTCGAGTTCGCGATCACAGATGACGCCGCCGACCTCACGAAGGGGTCGGGGACTGCGTCCAAACTGGCCGACACTCAACCTGCAGCGGGGGACGATTGCGCCGCTGCTGTAGATAGCGCCGGCGAGGATGTAGCCTACGTTACGGTCGATGGATCGCGCTTGCTCTCACGACCCGCCCGACGCACGGAAACGAATGGTGACTCACCATGGCAATAGGACTAGACGTTGACACCCCTCCGGAACCAGAGAACCCGGAGGAATACGACTACGAGAAGTGTCCGTTCTACGGCGAACTCTCCGTTCGAGGGCAGATCCTCGAGGGGACGGTCGTCTCGACGGACATGGACAAGACCGTAGTCGTCGAGCGAGAGTACGATGTGGCGGTCCCGAAGTACGACCGACACATGAAACGACGCTCGCGCATCCCGGCACACGTACCGGGCGTGCTCGAGCCGCTCTCGGTCGGTGACACGGTCAAGATCGCAGAGACCCGACCACTGTCGAAGACGAAATCGCACGTGGTCGTCGAAGTAACCGAGGAAGCGACCGCCGAGGACCTCGCGGAGCTGACCAGCCAGGCCGAGCCTGAGCCGGCGCTTTCCGACGAGGACCTCGCCGCCGCAGAAGAGGGTGATCAGTGATGGAGGCGATGAAGGCCGACGTCACGCAGGGCCTGAAGAAGGGCTCGCTGGTCACGTGTGCCGACAACACCGGCGCGCGTGAGCTGAAGGTCATCAGCGTCGCGGGCTACCACGGCACCAAGAACCGCCAGCCGAAGGCGGGGATCGGTGACAAAGTGACTGTCTCGGTCACCAAGGGTACCCCGGAGATGCGCCGCCAGGTCCTCGAGGCCGTCGTCGTCCGCCAGCGGAAGTCGATCCGCCGGCCCGACGGCACCCGACTGAAGTTCGAGGACAACGCGGCGGTCATCATCGACGAGAACGAAGAGCCCCGTGGTACGGAGATCAAGGGGCCGATCGCCCGCGAAGTCGCGGAACGCTTCGGAGCAATCGCCAGCACGGCGACGATGATCGTATAGATATGACCGAGCAACCACACAAACAGCGAACGCAGACGGAACGCGCGCCGCTGCACAAGCGACAGAAGCAGCTGCACGCGACGCTGTCCGACGACCTCCGCGAGGAGTACGACACCCGTCGAACCCGCGTCAACGCGGGCGACACGGTCGAGGTCATGCGCGGCGACCACGCCGGCGACGAAGGCGAGGTCATCCGCGCGATCCTCGAGGACGGAACGATTCACGTCGAGGACGTGACCGTCGAGACGGCCGACGGCGAGGAAGTGCCGCGGCCGCTTGACCCGTCGAACGTCCGGATCACGGACCTCGACCTCGAGGACGAGCGTCGCGAGGCGCGTCTCGAAGGTGATAGCGAATGACGAAACACCAGAAACGACTATCGGTACCGAAGTCCTGGCCGGTCGAGCGAAAGACCGAGACCTTCACGGTCAAGGCCGACGCCGGTCCCCACGGTGAAGACGGCGTGCCGCTCGTCGTCCTCCTGCGGGACGTCCTCGGCTACGTGGACTCGCGGAAGGAAGCACGGTACGCCCTGAGCGAGGACGCGATCCTCATCAACGGCGACGCGATCAACGACGAACAGCGCCCGATCGGCATGTTCGACATCGTCGCGTTCCCCGGTCGCGGGGAGTACTACCGCGTCTTCCCCGACGAGGGCGGTCGGCTCGCGCTGACCGAGATCGACGAGGAGTCGGCCCAGAGCCGCCTCGGCAAGATCGAGGGCAAACAGCAGGTTCCCGGCGGCGACACGCAGCTCACGCTGCACGACGGGACCAACGTCCTCGTCGACGATGACGAGTACCAGGCAAACGACTCGATCGTCATCGACAACGACGACAAATCGATCGTCGCCCATTTCCCCTACGAGGAGGGGGCGCTCGTGACGGCCGTCCGTGGCAACCACGGTGGCAAGATCGGCGAGGTCGACGCGATCGACGTCACGCCGGGCAGCGGCTCGAACCGCGTCGGCGTCTCGACGGACGACGGCGGCTTCGAGACCGTCGAGGAGTACGTCGTCGTGATCGACGAGAACTTCACGGGTGATGACGAATGAGCGAAGCCGAAGCCGACTTCCACGAGATGCGCGAACCGCGCGTCGAGAAGGTCGTCGTCCACATGGGCGTCGGTCAAGGTGGTCGCGAACTCGGGAAAGCCGAAGACATCATCGAGGAGATCACGGAGCAGGAAAGCGTCCGGACCCAGGCGAAAAAGACCGAACCCGACTTCGGCATTCGCCAGGGCGATCCGATCGGCACGAAGGTCACCCTTCGTGACGACGACGCCTACGAGTTCCTCGAGAAGGCGCTGCCGCTGACGGAACTCTCCCCGGCCCAGTTCGACGACACGGGTAACTTCAGCTTCGGTGTCGAGGAACATACCGACTTCCCGAGCCAGGAGTACGACCCGAACGTCGGGATTTTCGGGCTGGACGTCACCGTCAACCTGGTGCGTCCGGGCTACCGGATCGCCAAGCGCGACAAGGCCACCCGGTCGATCCCGTCGAAGCACCGACTGACCCCCGAGGACGCGCTCGCGTTCATCAGGGCGAACTTCGACGTCAGCGTGGAGGCAGACGATGAGTGAAAGCGAAACAGAAGCGGACGACGACCGCACGGGCGAGCACGCCGCAAAGCGGACGGGACAGATCGAGTCCTGTCAGCGCTGTGGTCGCGAGCAAGGACTCGTCGGCAAGTACGACATCAATCTCTGCCGACAGTGCTTCCGCGAGATCGCCCGCGAGATGGGATTCAAGAAGTATCGATAACATGACCGGAAACGATCCACTCAGCAACGCGCTCTCGGGACTCGACAACGCCGAGAGTGTGGGTCATCTCACCCACGAGGTAACGCCCGCCTCGAACGAGATCGGCAGCGTACTCGAGGTCTTCTACGACCGCGGGTACATCGACGGCTTCGAGTACGTCGACGACGGCAAAGCCGGTCAGTTCGAGGTCGAACTGAAAGGAGCGATCAACGAGTGCGGCCCTATCAAGCCCCGCTACGCCGTTGGCGCTGAAGACTTCGAGAAGTGGGAGAAGCGCTATCTCCCGGCTCGAGACTTCGGTGCGCTCGTCGTCACGACGAGCAGTGGCATCATGAGCCACTACGAGGCACGCGAGCAGGGTATTGGGGGCCAGGTGATCGCATACGTCTACTAACCATGCGAGTTGAACTGGAAATCCCCGAAAACGTAACCGTCGAGGTCGATCGGTTCGACGTGACCGTCGAAGGTCCGGAAGGTGCCGTTTCGCGGCGCCTCTGGTACCCCGACGTGACCGTCGAGACAGACGACGACCAGGTGGTCATCGAAAGCGGCGTCGAGGACGCGAAGACGAACTCGACCGTCGGCACCTTCGAGAGCCACATCACCAACGCCTTCCACGGCGTGACCGAGGGCTGGGAGTACGAGATGGAGGTCTTCTACTCTCACTTCCCGATGCAGGTCCGCGTGGAGGGCGAGGAGGTCGTCATCGAGAACTTCCTCGGCGAAAAGGCACCGCGACGAACGACTATCCACGGTGAGACGGAGGTTACCGTCGACGACGAGCAGCTCGTCCTGTCCGGCCCCAGCAAGGAAGACGTTGGACAGACGGCGGCCGACATCGAGCAGCTGACGAAGGTCAGCGGCAAGGACACCCGTATCTTCCAGGACGGGGTCTACATCACCAACAAACCCGCCAAGGGAGGTGCCTGATAGATGGCAGACGACGAACCCCAGGAACTCGAGGACATCAGCGGCGTCGGCGCGAGCAAGGCAGACGCACTACGCGACGCCGGCTTCGAGTCCATTCAGGACGTCAAGGAAGCCGATCAGGACGACCTTGCCGAGGCCGACGGCGTCGGCAACGCGCTTGCGGCCCGTATCAAGGCCGACGTCGGTGACCTCGAGGTCACCGAGGAGACCGAGGCCGAGATCGAAGACGAAGGCGCCGAAGAGGAAGAGCCGGACGAAGACGTCGAAACCGAACTGCAGCCCCGCGGGCTGACCGAGAAGACGCCCGATCTCTCCGAGGAGGAGGAGCGACTCCTCAACCGACGGAAAAGCGAGGGCAAGCCGCAGTTCAACCGGCAGGACTACCACAAGAAAAAGCGGACGCCGGAATCCTGGCGTCGACCCCGCGGGACGCTGTCCAAGCAGCGCCGCGGCGTCAAGGGCAAGGGCCCGAAGGTCCAGGCCGGCTACCGCACGCCGACGGAAGTCCGCGGGAAGCACCCGAGCGGCTTCGAGGAAGTCTACGTCGAGAACACGGACGACCTCGAGGGCGTCGACGGCTCCCGCGAAGCGGTCCGGATCGCCTCCTCGGTCGGCGCGCGCAAGCGCGAACGCATCGAGGAGCAAGCAGAGGAGCAGGGCGTCCGCGTCCTGAACCCGACCTACGAGGAAGTCGAGGTGGAAGCAGATGACTGATCTCTCCGCACAGAAGCGACTGGCAGCCGACGTCCTCGACGTCGGCGAAAACCGCGTCTGGCTCGACCCCGACGCCCAGGGCGACATCGCCGAAGCGATCACCCGCGACGAGATCCGCGAACTCGTCGACGAGGGACGCATTCAGGCCGACGACCCCTCGGGCAACTCCCGCGGTCGCGCCCGCGAGCGCAACGCGAAACGCGCCTACGGCCACCAGAAAGGTCAGGGCAAGCGCCGCGGCAAGAAAGGCGCACGCCAGAACGAGAAAGACGAGTGGCAGGACAAGATTCGCGCACAGCGTCGGAAGCTGCGTGAACTCCGCGACAAGGGCGAACTCTCGCCCACGCAGTACCGCGAGCTCTACAAGAAGGCTGGCGGTGGGGAGTTCCGTAGCGTCCGGTACCTGTTGAACTACATCGACGACAACTACGGTGACCAATAATGGCGACAGGACCACGATACAAAGTACCGATGCGGCGTCGCCGTGAGGTCCGGACGGACTACCACCAAAGGTTGCGCCTGCTGAAATCGGGCAAGCCCCGCCTCGTCGCTCGCAAGAGCAACAAGCATACTACGGCGCAGCTGATCACTCCCGGACCTCAGGGAGACGAGACGCTCGCAAGCGCACATTCGAGCGATCTAGAGGAGTACGGTTGGGACGCACCCACGAGCAACATTTCGGCGGCGTATCTGACCGGCCTGCTGGCCGGCCAGCGAGCCGTCGAAGCCGGGATCGAGGAGGCAGTGCTGGACATCGGCCTCAACACCGCGACGCCGGGCAACAAGGTGTTTGCGGTCCAGGAGGGGGCGATCGACGCCGGCCTCGAGATCCCGCACAACGACAGCGTACTGGCGGACTGGTCGCGCACTCGCGGCGAACACATCGCCGAGTACGCCGAGCAGCTAGACGAGCCGCTCTACAGCGGCGAGTTCGACGCGACTGACCTCCCCGAACACTTCGACGAGGTACGAGAGGAGATCCTAGAATGAGTGGAAACAACTACAACGACGGCGGATGGGAACCGGTTACCCGTCTCGGCCGAATGGTTCAGGAGGGCGACATCGAGACGATGGAGGACGCCCTCAACTCGGGCCTCCCGCTGAAGGAGCCCGAACTCGTCGATCAGCTCCTCCCCGGGCTGGAAGACGAAGTACTGGACATCAACATGGTCCAGCGGATGACCGACTCCGGGCGACGCGTGAAGTTCCGCTGTGTCGTCGCCGTCGGCAACCGCGACGGCTTCATCGGCTACGCGGAAGGCCGCGACGACCAGGTCGGTTCCGCCATCCAGAAGGCCATCGGTATCGCGAAGCTGAACATGATCCAGGTCCCCCGCGGTTCGGGTTCCTGGGAGGACCGCTCGGACCGGCCACACTCGCTGACCCGACGGACGACCGGCAAGGCCGGCTCCGTCGAAGTCGAGCTCATCCCCGCCCCCGAAGGGCTGGGGCTGGCCGCCAGCGACACCGTCCGTCACGTCCTCGAGCTGGCCGGCATCGAGAACGCCTGGACGAAGAGCCACGGCAACACGCGAACGACGGTCAACCTCGCGAAAGCGACCTACAACGCACTCGAAAACGCCTCCCAGTCGCGGCACCCGCGCCGCCGACCCAACCGTGAGGAAGCCGAGGTGAGCGAGTGATGAAGGCGATCGTTCAGGTTCGCGGCGAAGTGAACCGACAGGACGACGTCCAGGACACGCTGGAGATGCTCAACATCCACAGCGTCAACCACTGCGCGCTCGTCCCCGAGACCGACGCCTACGAGGGGATGATCGCGAAGGTCAACGACTACGTCGCCCACGGCGAACCCGACACCGACGTCCTCGAGACGCTGCTCGCAAAGCGAGCCGAACCCCTCGAGGGCGACCAGGCAGATGTCGACGAAGCGTGGCTGGCCGACAACACCGAGTACGACGACTTCGGTGAACTGGCCGACGCGCTCCTGGCGGAGGAGACGACCCTTCGTGACGAAGGGCTGTCACCGACGCTTCGACTCCACCCACCGCGGGGGGGTCACGAGGGTATCAAGAAGCCGACCATCGAGGGCGGCCAACTCGGAAAGCATACAACGGGGCAGATTAACGACCTGCTAGAATCGATGCGATAACCATGACGAGCAAAAAACGACGCCAGCGCGGATCGCGGACCCACAGCGGCGGTTCCCACAAGAACCGACGCGGTGCGGGCCACCGCGGTGGTCGCGGCCGTGCCGGGCGCAGCAAACACGAGTTCCACAACTACGAACCGAAGGGCAAACACGGCTTCAAGCGTCCCCACGACATCCGCGAAACGGTCGCGGAGATCGACGTCCAGAAGCTAGACGAGGACGCGATCCTCTATGTCGCGGAGGACCTCGCCGAGGAGACCGACGGTGGCTACGCTCTCGACGCTCGCGATATCGTCGAGGACGGCCACGAGGTCGACAAAGTGAAAGTCCTCGGTTCAGGACAGGTTCGCAACGAACTGACCGTCACGGCTGATGCCTTCTCCGACGCGGCGGAAGAGAAGCTCGAGGCCGCTGGCGGCGAGGCCGTCTTCACGGAGCGCGCACAGGAGGACGACGCCGACGACGAACAGGACGAGGACTAACATATGGGATGGAAGGAAGCCGCTGAACCGGTCCTAACGCGGATGCCAGCAGTGCGCCGTCCGGAGGGGCACGTCCCCTTCAAGCGGAAGCTGATGTGGACGGCCGGCATCCTCATGTTGTACTTCTTCCTGACGAACGTCACGCTGCTCGGTCTGCAGTCCGGCGGGGCAAACGACCTCTTCGGCGAGTTCCGCGCGATCCTCGCGGGCTCACAGGGGTCGGTGCTGCAGGTCGGTATCGGCCCGATCGTCACCGCGAGCATCGTCTTACAGTTGCTCGGCGGGGCGAACTTGCTCGGACTCGACACCGACGATCCGCGGGACCAGGTCCTCTATCAGGGGCTCCAGAAGCTGCTGGTGGTCATGATGGTGATCCTGACCGGGCTTCCGATGGTGTTCGCCGGCGGCTTCCTGCCAGCCCAGCAAACGCTGCAGCTCGGCGGCCTCGCTCTCGAGGGAACACAGGTTCAGCTCCTGATGTTCGCCCAGATCCTCGTCGGCGGGATCCTCATCCTCTACATGGACGAGGTCGTCAGCAAGTGGGGCGTCGGGAGCGGGATCGGCCTGTTCATCATCGCCGGCGTGAGCCAGCGACTGGTCACCGGGCTCGTCCAGCCCGCACAGGGCGGGTTCCTCTTCGACTGGTATCGCATCCTGACCGGTCAGGTCGACGTCGGATCGCTCGTTTCGGCGAGCGGACTCCAGACGCTGCTGATCGGCGAGGGACAGCTCATCGCACTACTGACGACGCTGCTGATCTTCGGAATCGTCGTCTACGCGGAGTCGGTCCGCGTCGAGATTCCGCTGAGTCACGCTCGCGTCAAAGGCGCTCGCGGTCGCTTCCCCGTGAAGCTCATCTACGCGAGCGTCCTGCCGATGATCCTCGTTCGCGCCGTGCAGGCGAACGTCCAGTTCATGGGCCAGATCCTCAACCGGCAGTGGAGCGGCATGCCCGCCTGGCTCGGCACCTACTCGCAGGGCCAGCCCGACGGCGGGTTCTTCTACTACGTGTCGCCGATCTACTCGCCGCAGGACTGGATGTGGTTCACGGCGAACGTCTCCCAGGAGTGGTGGCAAGTGCTGATCCGCATCGGTATCGACGTCACGTTCATGGTCGTCGGCGGTGCGATCTTCGCCATCTTCTGGGTCGAAACGACCGACATGGGGCCCGAATCGACGGCGAAGCAGATCCAGAACTCCGGGATGCAGATCCCCGGCTTCCGACAGAACGTCGGCGTCATCGAGAAGGTCATGGAGCGGTACATTCCGCAAGTGACCGTCATCGGCGGCGCACTGGTCGGCCTGCTGGCCGTCTGGGCGAACATGCTCGGTACCATCGGTTCCGTCTCCGGGACGGGGCTGCTGCTCGCGGTCTCGATCACGTACAAGCTGTACGAGGAGATCGCCGAGGAACAGCTCATGGAGATGCACCCGATGATGCGCCAGATGTTCGGCAACGAGTAAACCGTTCGCCGTCTCCCGACGACCTGCCTTTCCTCGTTTTCACCGCCCGATAGCGACGCTCTTCTCGAGGCTCGCTGCTTCTCGTACCCGATCCGGACCGAACGAGAGGGTCGAGCCGGGTCGATTCTGCATGTGGTAGCTCTCTCTCGTCGAGACGATCCACCGCGAGCGGTGCATCGCCGAAGCGCCGTCGAGACGGCTTTCTCAGGGAATCAGCAAGCGTCAGTATAAACCGATGACCGACTCGACTGTCTCCGCGACGCAGTTGGAGTCGATTCCCGAGTGGGTGGAGGATTCCGTCGTCAGGCTGCCACGGGATTCGAGCCGAGTGACGGATAATGGGTCCGGGACGATCGAATTCGGCCTCGAGGACGGCCCCATCAATACAACTCGGCAACGTGAAACCGCGCTCGTTTGCCGTCCGTACCGAACGTTGAGAACGGTTACCCGGCGCTCTCAGTCGGTCGTGGTTCCAGTTTCGGGGCCTGTGTCACCCGGTTCATCTCCTCGTGGAAAACGGTGCTGTCCGATTCGTGGGGCTCCAGAACCAATCGGTGATGTCGAGTTTGAACGTGGCTGTGACAGTCGAGAGGTCACTCGAGCGACGCTAAAGACGATACGAATCCCACCCGATCGGCGGGAGAAAGGACGTGCCCGATCGTTGCGACGAGACGGCGCGGTTACTGAATCGAGTACCCAGCAGCGAGGGTCAGCAGGACGACCATGAACGCTGCGGTGAGCATCATGTAGGTGATCGAGCGGGGTTCGTCTTTCAGGTGCTGGAAGTAGCCGGCGATCAACGAGACCTTGATGGCCGCCAGAATCATCGTCCCGATTATTGCCATCTCGTAGGTGAAGATATCCGGGAAGTGGAAGAAAACGAACTTCCCCGTAGCCAGCAGTAGCAGTGCCACGTAAATCAGGCTGTACGTCCGAATGCTCGCCATTGGTGGTGAATGTGGGCGACGGATACTTATACCTTCCTCATATGACCCCAACGGAACGTGCCCCCGCGACGTAGCCACCGCTCGCCGTGGGCGGTACCCGGGAACTGGAAACGACACGTAGATGGACGACCAGCCCGAATCGCCGCCAATGAGTGGACGGTCGGCTTTCGTCCGCCGGTTCGGTATCGGCCTCGCAGTCGCGTTCGTCGCGCTGGCTGTGGGTGCCGGCGTCGCCGCCGCCAGCAACGTCGCCGCCGGTCTCACCGGCGGCAGCGACGTCTCCGTGCCGACGTGGCTCTACCTCGCGACCGGCGGCGGCGCGGTCGGTGCTTCGGCGCTTCTGACCATGCTCGTCACCGACCGGGAGGTCATCGGGGCGTATCACGATCGCACCCTCGAGTCACCTGCAAAGCGGCTGGAGTCGGCCGGTGGCCTGCTGCTTGGCGTCGTCGGACTCCTCGGACTGGCCGGCATTCTCGTCGTCGGCGTCCTCGGACCGAACATCGGGCTGGTCAGCGCGACGGTCCTCGTGACCTTCGCCGGCGGCCGCGCGCTGTTGACGATCGTCACGTACACGGTCGGGGACCCCTGGCCCGCGTTGAACCCCTGGCGACGAATCGCCGAGGTCCTGCCGAGCGCGGGTGAGCCCTACCCGGAGGCCTACCGTTCCTGGCCCGCCGTGATCGCCCTGCTGGCGTTCGTTTGGCTCGAGGTGGTCGCGCCGCTGACGTCGTCGCCCGTGGTGTTGACGTTCGTCATCGTCATGTACTCGCTGTTTACCCTCTCGGGCGCGGTCGTGTTCTCCCCGGAGACGTGGTTCCGTCGCGGGGATCCGCTGTCGCTGTGGTTCCGGTGTTACGGGGCCGTTGCCCCGATCCAGCGGACCGACGACGGACTCGAGCTTCGGTTTCCGGGCGCACGCTTGAGCGAGGCCGACCTCGTGACCGACCGATCGCTCGTGGCCTTCGTGCTGGCGTTGGTCTGGGAGCTGACCTACAGCGGCTTCATCGTCACGCCGGTCGGCGTCCGAACGATCGAGGCGCTGGTCGGGATCGGCCTGCCGCCGGGACTGGTCTATCTGGCGCTGTTGGCGGGCGGGTTCGCGGCCTTCTGGAAGGTCTACTGGATCGCCGTCGACCGGACCCGTGAGCGGGCCGAGACGTATCTCTCACGGGAGTATCTCGGCCTGCGACTCGCCGCCCCGCTGCTTGCCATCGCGGCCGGCTACCACCTCGCACACTACGTCGGCTTCGGGCTCTCGCTGTGGCCGTCGCTGGTCGACGCCGTGGCGATGCCGCTGAACCCGCCGCCGAACCCGACGCGCTATGCCCTGCCGGGCTGGTTCGGCTACGTCGAGATCGCGGGCATCCTGCTCGGCCACGTCCTCGCGGTGTGGGTCAGCCACACCGTCTCCTTCGACCTGTTTCCCGGGAAACTGCAGTCGATCAGGAGCCAGTACCCGCTGATCGTCGTGATGGTCTTTTTCACGATGGCGAGTCTGTATCTCGTCTCACAGGGCTCGATGAGCCCGCCCTACGTCCCGAGTTGACGGCCCGTCCGATCGACGAGCCGTTGTGATGATCCGTCGGTCGGTGCGGTGTTCCGAACCGGCAATCACTTCTTCGCGCCGCCGTAACGACCGACCGAATGGCGACCGAACGCGCGCTCGAGCCGGAGTACGAGGTGCCGACGGACGGCCCGGAAGCGACCTGTCCGTACTGCGGGCGGCCGTTTCGGTCCGACCGCTATGCCACCTTCCACGTCGGGGTCGAACACGCCGAGGAGTGTACGGACGCGGAGCAGGAGGCCTTCGGCGAGGAACGCGACGACGAGGAGTACGACCTGTTTACCTTCCATTTCAAGACCGCTATTTCGGTGTTTCTGGTCTACTTCCTGTTTACGTTCATCTACGCGCTCATCTGGGCCGGGTAGATCGTGCCGTTTGCCGACCAGTTCGGTCTCCAGAATCTCTTTCCCCGCTGATTACACAGTACCGGTCACATGGTCGCTGGCTTCCCTCGCCCGGACGCCCTCGGAACCCTCGTCATCGTCTTCCTTCTACTCGTCTCCCTCAGCACCCCGTTTGCCCTCGGGGTGGCCGGATCCGCCGACCCCGGAACGGCCGCTGCGGACGACTCGATCGTCATCGACGACGAGTTGCCGACCGACGGCCCCACCGTCGAGGTCGTCGTCAGGCTCACCGAGCCGACTGTTCCCGACGGTGTAAGCGACGCCGAGGCCGAACGACGGCTCGAGGCCCACGCCGAGGCAACCCAGGATCCCCTGCTCGAGTACGCCGACGACAGACGGGGGTTGGCCGTCGAAGAGCGCTTCTGGCTGACCAACGCCGTGGTCCTCGAGGTCGACACCGAACGGGTAGCGTACGAGACCTTCGACCGGTTCGACGCGGTCGAGGCGGTTCATGAGAACATCGTGGTCTCGGTCCCCGAACCCCCGGCACGCGCGAACGCGACGACATCGAGCCCGACCGCGGCGACGGCGTCGGCTGCGCACGAGTCGCGAACGACGAACGGAATCGCGCAGGTGAACGCACCCGCTGTCTGGGACGAGTACGACGCCCGCGGCGAGGGCGTCCGCGTCGCAGTGCTGGACACCGGCGTCGACCCGGACCACCCCGATATCGACCTCGCGACCGAGGATCCGTCGGATCCGACCTTTCCCGGCGGCTGGGCGGAGTTCGACGCGACTGGGCAGCGGGTCGAGTCGGTGCCACACGACACCGGCGTCCACGGGACTCACGTCAGCGGGACGGTCGCCGGCGGGGCCGCGAGCGGGACCGCCATCGGCGTGGCCCCCGACGCCGAGTTGCTTCACGGACTCGTCCTGAACGAGACGAGCGGGACCTTCGCCCAGATCGTCGCCGGGATGGAGTGGGCCGTCGAGCGAGACGCCGACGTTCTCAGCATGAGTTTCGGGGCGACCGGCCGATACGCTCAGCTGATCGATCCGGTCCGAAACGCGCGGGCGAGCGGCGTCGTAGTCGTCGGCGCGGTCGGAAACGAGGGGCCAGACACCTCGGGGAGCCCGGGCAACGTCTACGAAACGCTCACCGTCGGCGCGGTCGATTCGACCGGGACCGTCCCGCCGTTCTCGGGCGGTGAACACATCGCCCGCGAGGAGTGGGTCGGATCCTCGGTTGACTGGACGGCCCCGTCGTCGTACACCGTCCCCGACGTCGTCGCACCCGGTGTCGCCGTCACGAGCGCCACTCCTGGCGGCGGGTACGAGTCGCTTCCGGGAACGTCCATGGCAACGCCACACGTCTCCGGGACGGCCGCCCTGTTGCTATCGATCGCACCCGACGCGACGCCGACGGAGATCGAAGCCGCGCTCACCCGGACCGCTCGAGTGCCCGCTGACGCCGACAGCGAGACGATCGCGACTCGCTACGGCGCGGGCATCGTCGACGCCAGCGCTGCCGCGGACACGATCGCACCCGTTCGCGGAACGAGCCGCCCGACCACCGACGGCTCGAGCGATACCGAACTCGGTGGCGACTCGTTCTCGACTGTGGCCGTCATCGCGAGCGTCGCGTTGCTCGCGGTCTGTCTCGGCCTCGTCGTTCTGGTTCGGTATCGACCGGGCGACCAGTAATCGCGGCGGCTGTCGGTCGACGACACGCAGTCAGGACTCCGACGAAGGCCGACGCGGGAGGAGCTGCCCCCACACGTGCTTGTCGAGACAGCGGACCGTCAGCGGCTCCTCGACCGTGAGACAACAGGAGAGCCG
Organism: Natrinema thermotolerans; assembly: GCF_031165565.1. Lineage (NCBI taxonomy): Archaea > Methanobacteriati > Methanobacteriota > Halobacteria > Halobacteriales > Natrialbaceae > Natrinema > Natrinema thermotolerans. The sequence goes on from NZ_CP101873.1 coordinate 2,837,014, forward strand.
CGGATAGCCGAACCGGACCGCCGCAGCGTCGTGCCAGTGGGTCGGTTCCGGTGCGGGGTCGACCTCGACAGTGCAGGTCGAACACAGACCCCGTCCTCCGCAGTTGGCAACCCGTGATACCGTTCCGTAAACGGGGAACCCGTGTTCGAGCAGCGCATCCCGAAGGATCGTGCCGGACGCTACTTCGATGACGCGTTCGCTCTCGTCGGTGATCACGGTTACCGGAATGGCCTCGCTCATACTCGCAGTACGGGCCCGGGGTACGTGGTGCTATAGTAGCCACTGAAACGATTTACACACTGATCGCGACGCAGTCGTGCGATCAGGTGTGCAATGACTTTCAGTGGCTACTATAGTGGTGGCGGGAGCTACTTGCCAATCGGTACCGGCGACAGGAAGCATCGAGACTGCACGATTGCCCGTAAGCGTTCGAACGCAAAATCACGACCGCACGGCGAAAGCCCGCGTCGGCGCGGGCCTTACATCAGGTAGAACAGCGGGAACAGGAAGACCCAGACGATGTCGACGAAGTGCCAGTAGAGTCCGAAGGACTCGACGGGCGCGTGGTCCTCAAGGTAGGCATCGACCGAGAGGACACGGTAGATCATGAACAGCGCGACCAGAACCCCGAGGATGACGTGCAGGGCGTGGAGCCCGGTCGTCACGAAGTACAACGAGTACTCGATCCCGCTGAACCAGTAGTGACCGTCAGCGAACTTGCTGCTGTACTCGAAGGCCTTGACGCCCATGAACACGAGGGCAAGCAGGACCGTCGCGCTCAGCGCACCGAGCAGTCCCTTCTTGTTCTCGCGCTCGGCCATCACGTGTGCGAGGATGACCGTGAAACTCGAGGTCAGCAGGACGTAGGTGTTGAACAGGCCGGCCTCGGTGATGGCATCGAGATGCCATGCGTCCCAGCCCATGTGGATGCGCATGAAGAGATACGCTCCGATGGCGGCACCGAAGACGACGACGTCCGAGGCCAGGAAGACCCAGACGCCCATCTTCTGGTTGCTGACGCCGCCAAAGGGCCACCGTTCGGCGACCGCCATCTCGGGTGCGTCGAACTGTTCGCGGCCGAACTGGAACAGCGAGACCCCGAGCATCACCACTCCGAGAACCATGAGGGCCGGATAGATGATGTTCTGTGCGGGTGCCGAATCGAGCGTCACGAAGTTACCGACCTCGCTGTGGATATGCGACTCGACGAACGAGAAGACGTACGGCGTGATACCGCTGAGTCCGAGGAAGAACGTAAACGTCGCGACACCGATACCGAGCGGCCAGATACTGGCGTGGTCGGCGTGTTCCTCCTCGTGGCTCGTCGCTGCACTGGTCGCTTCCTGTGCGACGCCGCCGTCGGTCGCGGTCGCAGTGTCGTCGACGAACTCGAGGCGGCCGCTGGCGTAGCTGGGGCGGTCGGTCCAGTTCTCGAGCGGTGGTGGTGATGGGATCGCCCACTCTGCGGTCCGGGAGTAGGTCCACGGGTTATCGGGCGCGTCGGGGCCGGAGATCAGGCTCTTCCCGAGCGTGTAGAACATGATCAGGAACGAAGCCCCGAACACGAACGCCCCGACGGTCGCCAGCTGGTGGTAGAGCTGTGCGCCCTCGCCGTAGTGGAAGACGCGACGCGGCGTCTCCCAGGCCATGAACATCGGGAAGTACAGCAGGTTGAACCCGATGAAATAGACGGCGAAGTTGAGCTTTCCGAGCCGTTCGGAGTACATCTTCCCGGAGATCTTGGGCCACCAGTAGTAGATGCCGCCCATCAGTGCCGTGACGCCCGAGACCATCACGTAGTGGAAGTGAGCGACGACCCAGTAGGTGCCACGGAACTCGTAGTCCAGCACGACGGCGCCGAGGAACACGCCCGTGATACCACCAAGGATGAACAACACGAGCGCGCCAAGCGAGAACAGGAACGGCGTCGTAAAGCGGACCCGCCCCTTGACCATCGTGTAGATCAGCGCGAAGACCATCAGGTCGAAGGGTAACGAGATCCCGATCGTCGTCGCCATGAACAGGGTCTTGATCGGGAGGTTGATCGTCGACAGGAACATGTGGTGCATCCAGACGAGGAACGACTGCACGGCCACGAGGACCATCGCGATGATGACCCACTTCCGGCCGACGAGTCGTCGTCCGGTAAACGTCTGGAACGTCTCGAACATGATCCCCAGAGCCGGGAAGAAGACGATATACACCTCCGGATGGCCGAAGAACCAGAAGATATGCGCCCACAGCAGGCTCGAGCCCTGATCAGTCGCGAAGTACTGCGTGAGGAACAGCCGATCGACCGAAAGCAGTAGCACGGCTGCCAGCAGCGCTGCGAACGCAAACAGCATCATCCAAGCGGTCAGCAGCCACGACCACGAGAACATCGGCATGTTCCATAGACCGAGTCCTTCCGCACGGGATCGGTGCATCGTAGTCAGGAAGTTCACCGTCCCTATCGTGATGGAGATACAGAACAAGACCAAGCCAAGGACCATTGCGTTACCGCCGGTCATCGCCTCCATCGCCGGGGTATAGGTCGGCACGTTCAGCGGGGCATACATCGTCCAGCCGCCGGAGAACGAGCCACCCTGGAAGAACGAAATCCCCATCAGAATGCCAGAGAACAGGTAAAACCAGTAGCTCAGCGCATTCAGTCGGGGGAACGCGAGGTCCTTCGCACCGATTTGGAGCGGCACGAAGTAGTTAGCGAAGCCGCTTGCGATCGGCGAGAGGAACCAGAAGACCATGATGAGTCCGTGTCCGGAAACGGCCTGGTAGTACTGGTCGTTCGTCAGCAGTCCGGTGCCGCCGGTCTTCCACAGGTGTGCGCGAAACAGCAGCGCAAGGAGGCCACCGAACAGCAGGAAGAACATCGCCGTCGTCAGATAGAGGATACCGACGTCTTTGTGGTTGGTCGTGACCAGCCACCGCTTGATCGACCGTTTCGGCGGAAGGTCACCCATCAGTTCTCACCTCCGTCGTTCGCTTCGCTTGCATTGCTTTCACTCTCGTTCATCTCGAGCGTGTAGCTCTCGTCGACCGGACCAGTCATGTCGAACTGGTCTTCAACCGTCTCGAACTGCCCGTTGGTCGACTCGATCGTCACGTTGTATTGGCCGGCCTGTTCGATGTCGGTGATCTCGATCGTGCCGTTGTCGAACTCCTCGGCCGTGAAGCTGCGGTCCTCGATGGAGTCGTTCTCCTGATGCTCGAGGGTCAGCTCGTAGCCCTCGGTGACTCGGGATTCGTTTCCATCGACCATGGTGAACTGCATCGTCAGCTGGTTGTCCATCCACTGGTCGTACTCGTCTTCAGACATCACATTGAGCGTCCCGACCATCGAGGTGTGGTACTCGCCACAGAGTTCGAAACACTCGATCTCGGATTTGCCGGGTTCATCGGCCTGGAACCACGTCTTGTCGTATTCGCCGGGGATCGCGTCGGCTTTCACCCGTTGATCGGGTATGCCGAAGTTGTGCCAGACGTCACCCGACGTTACCTGCAACCAGACACGGTCTCCCGCGGGCACTCGCAACGTTCCACTTGCCTCGATCCCGTTCTCGTACTCGTAGAACCAGGCGAAGCCTTCTCCGGTAACTTCGACCTCGGTGGTTTCCTGCACCTCGTCAGGCCCTTCGACGTACAGGAGCATCCCGTACGTCCAGATCACCAGCGAAATGACGATGACGGCGCTGATGCCGAACGAGAGAAACAGTTTCTTGCCGCCCTTTCCGCCCGTCGGTAACTCCCCGACCGATGGCAGATCTTCGTCGTCGCCCGCAGGCTCGCCGGTGTCGCGGTACTTGTACGCGTTGTACAAAGTGTACGCGACCACGACGATGCCGACGAGCGTCCCGAGTCCGAGGAATACCAGGAAGATATTCTCGAACACGTCGACGCGGGTCCGCTGCATCGGTGCGATGAGTGCGCTGTAGAGTGTGTTCATCTCTTTTGAATGCCGGTTATATGTCGGAGGATGATTGCTGAGGGCACTTATCTATTTGGAAACCGCCCGACTGATACGGTCTGGCGGTCGCAACGTCCGACCCCTGTTTCGGGCGACGACACGACCACCAACTGTCTCGATTCATCACTGTGGGGTTGGGCCCGATACCCTTCTTTCTATCGCCGATAGACCACCATCGTGTCTTGCTGGGCACATGTTACTCTTCGACATGTGGCTTTTGGCGAACTTGTTCGCTTCCAGTGCCGGAGGGGACGCGAAACGGAGCCGATCAAACCGGGATGCGGCAGCTTCAGTTCTCGCCCGCGCTTATATTTCGACCACCCAGACCCGAACCGTCGACGGCAGCTCGTACACCTCGAGGAAGACGTCATCGAGAAACTGTGCGATCCGGTTCGGATCCGCTTTCGCGCTGATCCGAACATTGACTCCCTCGGCCTCCTCGGGACGGTGGAGATCGTCGATCTTGAACGCGGGGAACGCCTCGAGGCGGGACTTTACCGACTCGAGTTCCGCGTCGGTACAGTCGAGGTTGATCGTCCCGTCACCGAACTGAATCCAGGGGACGCCCGGATCGGTGGTCGCCTCGTCGGTCGTGGTGTCTTCCGCTCCCGATCCAGCGTTGGCCTCGAGTTCGCTCTCGTCGACCTCGAAGGTACAAAACGCGCTGTTTCGCTCACGATGAGCGGTGATGGCGTCGACGTACAGTTTCCGGCGCTCGGCGGGTTCGGCGGCGTCGAAGCGGGTCATACACCGACGGACGTGCCCGATTCTTTAAGACTTTATGTGACGCCCGTAAACGGTGTCGTATGGCACAGCCACGAATCCTGATCCTCGGTGCGCCCGGGGCAGGGAAGGGCACCCAGAGTGCAAAGATCACCGAGGAGTTCGGCGTCGATCACATCACGACCGGCGACGCGCTGCGATCGAACAAGGAGATGGACATCTCCGACATGGACACCGAGTACGACACGCCCGGCGAATACATGGACCAGGGCGAACTCGTCCCCGACGATGTCGTCAACGCGATCGTCGACGAAGCACTCAGCCAGGCCGACGGCTTCGTCCTCGACGGCTACCCGCGGAACATAGAGCAGGCCGAGGAACTCGAGGACATGACCGACCTCGACGTCGTCCTCTATCTCGAGGTCGGCGAGGAGGAACTCGTCCACCGGCTGACCGGCCGGCGACTCGACCCCGAGACGGGCGACATCTACCACGTCGAGTACAACCCGCCGGAAGACCCCGAGGTCGAGGCTCGCCTCGAGCAGCGCGACGACGACACAGAGGAGACGGTCCGCGAGCGGCTGTCGGTCTTCCACGAGAACACGGAGCCGGTCATCGAGTACTACGACGAGCAGGGCGACTTAGAGCGGATCGACGGCGAGCAGGCCCCCGACGCGGTCTGGGACGAAGTCAAGGCGACGATCGAAGACGCGGCGTAGACGGTTTCGCTCGGTTCGTTCGTCGCCGTCGTCCGGACGGCGACTAGGTGTTTTCTACTTCGATCGTGTGTTTGGCGATGTTGAGATACGAGAGTTTCGGGGGTAAAACGTACCCTTCGGGAGATATCTCGGGACTGAACGTCTCGAGCGATGGGTCGTACATCCCCTCCGGCGCGTTACTTTGAATATGGGCCGATGAGACGACGATCGAACCGTCCATGTCGCCGTTCGACTGAATCACGAGCTGTCCTTCCTTGTTGATGTAGTCGTTCGTCTCGTCGAACGTTCCGTCCCCCGGTGCGTACATGACCCCCTCGAAGTACGCCTTCCCGGTCCCGATGGCCATGTGGGTCTCCGACGTTCCGTACACTTGCAGTTGCTCCGAATCGACCTCGCCGCTCGTACACGGAGCGACACACATCTCGCCGTTCCCGCCGTCGACGTGCATCCCGTCTTTCACATAGACCTGAAGGGCGTGATCCGTGCCGGGTTGGTCCCAGTTTTCGACGGTTAAGCTACCGCCGTCTACGATGAGTTCCTCCTCGACTACGAGCGTCGCGTTACCGTCCTCAAGATCGAACGTCAATTCGTCACTGATCCTAGCGCTTTCGGCGTAGTAGGTGCCGCTTGTCGCCGTATCCCCGACGTCGCTCAGATCCGTAACGCTATCGTTGTCTTTCATCTCCGAGACCATCCGGCTGATTATCGGGTCGAGCGCCGGTGGGGTCTCTCTATCTTTTTCGACTATATCGACATCCTCCGTGTCTCCCGACACGTTTCCGGCAACGATCCCCTCCTCGAAGGTTCCTTCCGCAATGTCCAATCTGCCGAGTTCGACGCGAAGGGTATCCTGTTCGCCCTCACTACAGGTTTCCTGTACCGCTTTGCCGTTGATCTGGTTGGTCTCCTCCTCGAAGTACGTCTGCCAACCGACACAGTACTCGCTGGTGATGTTGACCCGTATCGGACTCTCTTCGATATAGGTCGAATTCGCATACTCCGTGTTATCAGTCTGATCGAACTGAACGTCGCCCGAACTGAGCGTCGTCTCCTCGTCGAGTTCTACCACCGGGAACGAGAACGTGTGGGTACGCTGGTCGTACTTGAGGGGCGGTTCGGAGACGACTTGCGTCTCCGACCCGGTTTCGCGGAAGACGCCGCCAGCCTGATAAGCGAGTCGGGTCCCGTCGTCGCCTTCGTACTCGATCGCGCCGACGCGGATCGACTCGTTGACCCCGTTGCCCGTGATGTTAATGTGGGCAGTATTGGTCTTGACGATCGCTCCTTTCTCACCCGCGTCGAATGTCATCGATCGTGATGTGTCACCATCAGCGGCGACGGTCGCCATTTGCTGGCTCATCTCCACGAACGACTGCTCGATGCGTTCGGTTTCGGCCCGCTGTTCCGTGCTGGTCATAACGTCCCCGGCGACGAGCAGAATGCCGATGCTGATCGTTGCGACCATTCCGATCAGCAATACAAGCGCGAGTATCGCGCTCTGTCCCCGCTGTGACGGAGCGGCCGGTCCGTCAGCTCTTCGGAAGCCCATTTATACACTCTACCCGTTTGGGAAACCTTATGATAAAACGTTCGACCGATCAAACTGTTTATCTCGGTCCGAACTCGACGAATGGAGTTGCCGAGACGTTGAGAGTGTCCCGTCGTCGGTATGGCTCACCGATCGGCCGATTGCCAGTCCGTCCTCGCGGGAGTACCGAAGAAAAACACTTGTATAGCCGACGTGCCCTAGCCCAAGCAGATGACGCGTACAGCCGAAAAGATCGACGCCCTCGTCCGCGAGGATTCCTCGATGGCGGCGGCCCTCGAGGCCATCCGCGAGGAAGCCGACAGGAACGGTGGCGAGGTTCAATGGGCCGACGTCAGCGACGACCTGACGAGCGGACAGTGGGGGCGATTGATCGAAAAAGGCGTTCTAGTCGACGGCGACGACGGGTTCGAAATCGCCGACCGCGAGGCCTTCGACCGGGCGCTCGACGGCGATGGCGACGGCGGGGGCGCGGCCGCCGACATCGAGATCGACGAGGAACAATCGAGCTGGTCACAGTGGGACAAACTCGCCGGCGTCGGCGCATTGCTGTTGATGCCCGGCTACTGGTTCGACTCGATCCGCAACGTCGTCGGGAGTACGCTCGACCTCGCGCTCGGACCCCTCGACGCGGCGTTGCCGTTTTACGCCGTGATCCTCTCGGTTGCACTGATCACCGGCCTCTACTCCTCGCTGCTCCAGGCGAACCTGATGAACCCCGAGATCATGGCGAAATATCAGGAACGGATGAAAGCCGTTCAGGAAGAGCAGAAGGACCTCCGACAGGAGAAAAAGGAGGCCGAGGAACGCGGCGCGAGCGAGGCCGAGATCGAACGCCTCGAGAACGAGATCGAACGCGCACGCGAAGAGCAGATGGAAGCCATGGCCGACAACCTCGGCATGTTCAAAGAGCAGTTCCGGCCGATGGTCTGGATCATGCTCTTTACGATCCCGATGTTCCTGTGGATGTACTGGAAGATGTACGGCGGGATCAGCAGCGAGATAGTCGTTATCCCGCTCGCCGGCGAGGTCTCGTGGGGCGACCGCTTGCAGGGATTCATCCCAGTGTGGCTCTTCTGGTACTTCCTGTGTTCGATGGCCTGCAATCAGCTTATCCGGAAAGCACTGGACATCAACATGTCCCCGTCGTAGCCCGGCCGCACCGCGCTTCGGATCGAACGCCCACCGTCGTCGGAATTCCGCCGACAGCGGAGACGAAAAGTCTCATTAGTGCCACCCTCCCCAGATAAGGTATGTTACTCACCGTCTCCGGCCCGCCGGGTAGCGGGAAGAGTACGACCGCGGAGTTGCTCGCCGACGCCTTCGATCTCGACCACGTCAGCGGCGGCGACATCTTCCGTGAACTCGCCGACGAGCGGGGGTATACCCCACTCGAGTTCAACAAACTCGCCGAGGAAAACGACGAGATCGATCGCGACCTCGACCGGCGACTGCGAGAGATCGCCGTCGAGGAGGACGATCTGGTCCTCGAGTCGCGACTCGCCGGCTGGCTGGCCGGCGACCAGGCCGACTTCCGGTTCTGGCTCGACGCACCGGCACGAGTCCGCGGCGAACGTATCGCCGAGCGCGAGGAGAAGGACCCGGCCCGGGCAACCGAGGAGACGAAGGCCCGCGAGGCCAGCGAGGCCCAGCGCTATCAGGAGTACTACGGCATCGATATCCGGGACCTGACGATCTACGATCTATCGGTGAACACGGCCCGCTGGGAGCCCGAGGCGGTCCTCGATATGCTCGTCACCGCCGTCGAACGCTACGCGGCCAACGGCGACGAGGGGAAAGCACGCGTCGAACTCGAGAACGGCTTCGAATGAGCCTCCGTGGCCCACCGGCGGAGCGATCACCCGCCGAGTTACTCACCTTCGGCGTCGTCAATCTCGATAAGCCGCCCGGTCCGTCCTCGCATCAGGTCAGCGGGTGGCTTCGCGACGCGGTCGCGGAGACGCTCGCCGATCGCGGGGCAGCGGCGACGATCGATCGCGCCGCCCACGCGGGGACGCTCGATCCCAAAGTAACCGGCTGCTTGCCGGTCATGCTCGGCGATGCGACCCGCCTCGCACAGGTGTTTCTCGAGGGGGCAAAGGAGTACACTGCCGTCCTCGAGTGCCACGCGCCGGTGCCGGCCGACGCGGAATCAGTCGTCGCCGAGTTCGAGGGGCCGATCTATCAGAAGCCGCCGCGGAAAAGCGCCGTTGCGCGTCGCCTGCGCGTGCGCGAGATCTACGACCTCGAGATCCTCAAGGCCGAGGAGCGCCGGCTCCTGTTGCGGATCCGCTGTGAGAGCGGTACCTACGTCCGCAAGCTGTGTCACGATCTGGGGCTGGCGCTTGGCACCGGCGGGCACATGGGCCACCTGCGTCGGACCGCCACCGATCCGTTCGACGATCGGACGCTGCATTCGGCCCACGACTTCCTCGATGCGCTGGCATTCTGGGTCGAAGACGACGATCCCGAGCCGCTGTTCGACGTCGTCGACCCCGCCGAACGCATCCTCGAGGGAATCCCCAGCGTCGTCGTCGCGGAGTCGGCCGCCCGCGAGATCGCACATGGTGCGCCGGTCTACGGCCCCGGCGTCATCGAGGCCGACGACGGGATCGAGCAGGGGTCGCTGGTCGCCTGTTACACGCCCGACGACGCAGCGGTCTGTCTGGGCGAACTGGTCGCGAGCCCGGACGCCGACGAGGGCGTCGTCGTCGACCTCGAGCGAGTACTCGTCTAGAGGTACGAAACCGGGTACCGCACCGCCTTCGAAACGACACCCTTAAGCGGCAGACGGCCATCGGTTCACGTGCGGGACCGTGGGGTAGTGGTATCCTCTGCGGATGGGGTCCGTAGGACCCGAGTTCAATTCTCGGCGGTCCCACTTTTGCGACGCAAAATTGGATGACGCCGTGTCCTGTTGTGGCACCTCGGTTGTTCCACTCGAAAGATTCCACGTGTTCAACTCTTCGCGGCTCGTTCCTTCGACTATTCATACAGCTGTGTGGCTTCAAGCCCGTGCTGTAAGCACTCCAGTGGCCTTTGATTATCACGTCTGAAAACGGCCGCACCGTATCGCTCGGCCGGACCGGGACCACTATCTGGTACCTATATGGGGCTTCCACCGATGGGATACACTCGCAGCCGTCACGGGCGGTCTCGACCGACAGCGCTCGAGCAGGGGTTCGACCGCGATTGCTCGAGGCCGACACGGATTCGAGCAGGAGGACCGTCCGGGGGCTGCGGGGTGGTGGAAAATGGGGGACGCGACGATCGACCGGGGGGAACAGGTGACGACAGCGGCTGGTGGGTGCCAACGGCGGCCGACGCCGTACCGCGCTACCGACACCGTCGCAGCCCGACGCGAGCCGGGGTGGGCTTGCGGGCCATGCGACGACTCGATCCAGGGGTGGGTCGATGACTAGCGGCGACAGTCCATCACGACGGGCGGACGACCGGGGGTAAGCCCGGTCGTCTCGACCGTTCTCATGGTTGCGGTCGTCATCGTCTTGGCGGCCGCCATCGGGACGTCTTTCCTCGGCTTCGGCGACCTGCTCGAGAGCGGTGCCCGCGCCTCGATCGAAACGGCGGTCGCGCCCGGCATCGACGACGGCTCGGTGACGGGAGTCGTCCTCGATATCGGCTCGAGCGACCGCGTTGAGATCACGGCCGAAACCAGCGGTGACGACATCACCGACGGCGCGACGACGGACTCGGCGATCGAACGGACCGTCACGGAAAGCGGCGAGCGGCTCACCGTCGAAGAGGGGCCCACGGGGGATACTACGATCGAATTCACCGGTGTCGCGTACACGTCGCGCTCGGAGTCGATCGTCCTCGAGCGGGAGATCACGATCTGAGCGGCGACGACCTCTCGAACCGCTGACCGAGCCGACCGAAAAAATACAACTGCGACGCCCGGAAGCGTGACCGAACGGCCGTCGTGACGCCCAAGAGACGGCCGCTCGACGGTGGGTGGAATGCCTCTGACAGCCCACTGGTGCCGGGCGGCCGTGACACCAGCTCCGCTGGGCTATATACGTGTAAGGAGAACGGGTATAAACGTATTTGGGATTTCTACCTCCGGTGATGCGTTCGGATACAATCGCTCGAGTGGGCCACTACTGACACAAATATGATGTATGTCTGACGTGCGTCTGCCGTGCGTCAGCAAAGGATCGAGGGGCTTATTTACATCGTCGTTGGTCGCTGACATATGCCCACGACGGTTCCGACCAGCATTCGGGTTGTACAGGGGGTGGCGGCACGCGAAGGCGTCGATCCGATCGATCTCGAGCCGCCGTTGCACGCGGTCGTCGATACCGATGCGCTGGACGCGCTGTATCGGCCGGTCGGCGACGGGTCGCGGACGCCCGTCGCCGTCGAGTTCTCCTATCGCGGTCACCGGATCCATATCGACGATTCGGGCGAGATAGATCTCTCCGCGGACGTCTCGGCCGCGGGATCGACGCCGAGCGAAAACGAGAACTGATCCGGGACGGGACGGTTCGCGGCGTCGATCCGGCCGGGAGGGCCCGCTCGGCCGTGGCAACTACTCCGCCGTCACGGCCGTCGTATCCGGCGTGAACAGGGACTCGGCCAGATAGCCCCAGTCGTCGAAGTCCCGGTAGCCGCCGCCGGTGGAGAAGCCGTAGTAGTCACTCGGAGCGTTGTAGTTCATCACGCTCGGGTACTGTGCGAAGGCGTACTGATCGGAGTCGATTCCCTCGAAGTCCCCGTCGGTGAGACCGAGCGAGTGGCCGAGTTCGTGCATCGCCGTCGAACCGGTCTCGTGGCGTTCGGGCTGATCCTCGACCATCATGGTCCCCAGCGTCGCCTTCCCGATGACGTTCGTCGTCGCCGTCCCGCCCGCGACGTCGTCGACGATCACCAGGTAGTGATACCCCGCGCCCGAGCCGTCGAAGTACTGGGACCGATACCGCGTCAGGTCGTCGACGTCCGTCTCGCGTTCCCAGGGGACCGTCTCGTCGAAAACGAGATGGAGGTCCGCACCCGTCGATCCGTCCGGGTTGTCGAGCGGGGCGTCCGCGAACCGGTCGACGATCCGATCGGCTTCTGCCTCCGAGAGGTCGGTTCCCTCCATGGTGTCTATCTCGACGTAGACATCCGTCCGAAGCGGATCCGCGTCGGGGAGACGGTCCCCTCGGTGGATCTCCGTCCCGTCCTCGAGGCCGTCGCCGTCCGTGTCGGCTGCCGTCGGATCCGTATCGTACTCGTCGACCTCGGCGCCGTCGTCCAACCCGTCGCTGTCCGTATCGGCCGCAGTCGGATCGGTCCCGTGCAAGTGCCGCTCCATGCCGTCCTCGAGCCCGTCGCCGTCCGTATCCGGAGCGGTCGGGTCGGTGCCGTACTCACGGCGTTCCGCGGCGTCGTTCAGCCGGTCGTCGTCCGTGTCGCTGTCGTGGGGGTCCGTGCCAGCCTCGACCTCGAGGCCGTCCGTGAGGCCGTCGTCGTCCGTATCCGCGACCGTGGGATCGGTCTCGTACTCGCCGACCTCGACACTGTCGTCCAGCCCGTCGCCGTCCGTATCGGCCGCGGTGGGGTCGGTCCCGTACTCGTCGAGTTCCGCGTCGTCGTCGAGGCCGTCGCCGTCCGTGTCGGTCGCCGTCGGATCGGTCCCGTACTCGTTCACCTCAGTGCCGTCCTCGAGCCCGTCGCCGTCGGTATCGACCGCAGTCGGATCCGTTCCCAACCGGCTCTCCACGTCGTCGTCGAGGCCGTCACCGTCGGTGTCGGCCTCGAGCGGTGCGGTCCCGTCCCGGACCTCTGCGACGACCGACCGCCCGTCGCCGTCGAGGTCGACGACCGTCGTTCCCGCCACGACCCCCGCGGTGAGCAGGCCGATGACGAGAACGAAGGCGGTCAGGGCTCGCGACGATAGCATTTCCTGACAGTCACGAACGAGGGGATATCTGTGTTGTGGCTCCCCCGTGACTGTCATCGGCCGTCGGCCCCCCGGCGCGACTGCCGTCGGCGCGGTCCCCGCCAGCGATTTCACTTTCACTGCGCCGTCCAAACCCTCTTACACGCCGCCCCCTGAGACGACGAGCATGGACGGGAACGACGGCCTCGAGTTGCCGGTTGCCGACGCCGAGTTGCCCTTCGATCCCGACACCACGACGATCGCCGACCGCGACGTCTTCGACTCGCTCGAGCCCGCCGTCCAAGAGTGGTGGATCGAGGAGTTCGGCGAGTTCGTCCCCGAGAACGGCGGCTTCTTCACGCCGCCACAGCGGGGCGCGATCCCGAACGTCCACGCGGGGACGAACACGTTGATCTGTGCGCCGACGGGGTCGGGCAAGACCCTCGCGTCGTTTACCGCGATCATCGACGAACTCTACCGGCGCGACCGCGAGTCGTCCGACGTCGACGGACGAAGTCCGTCTGCTCGGGAGACGGCGTCTCCCGGTGGCCTCGAGAACTCGGTCTACTGTCTCTACGTCTCGCCGCTCAAATCGCTGGCCAACGACATCCACCGCAACCTGACGGTGCCCCTCGAGGGGATCGAATCCGTCGTCGACCGACGCGACGGCGAGGGGATGGGCGAGATCCGCCACGCCATCCGTCACGGCGACACCGACGACAGCGAGCGCCAGAAGATGCTCGAGGAGACGCCCCACATCCTCAACACGACCCCCGAGACGCTCGCGATCCTGCTCGACTCGCCGAAGTTCCGCGAGAAGCTCCGCACCGTCGAGTACGTCATCGTCGACGAGATTCACTCGCTGGCCGCGGGGAAGCGCGGCACCCACCTCTCGGTCAGCCTCGAGCGCCTCGAGTCGATGGCCCATGGCGAGATCACCCGGATCGGCTGCTCGGCGACGATCGAACCGCTCGAGGAGGTCGCGGAGTTTTTGGTCGGCTGCCGGGAGCCCGGTGGGTCCGCCCGCGACTACGAGATCGTCGACGCCCGCTTCGCCCGCGAGTTCGACATCGAACTCGAGTGTCCGACCGACGACCTGATCAACACGCCCCGCGAGGTCGTCCAGGACCGGTTCTACCGGATGCTCCACGATCATATACAGGCCCACACGAACACGCTCGTGTTCACCAACACCCGCTCGGGGGCCGAGCGGGTCCTGCACAACCTCCGGGAGCGGTTCGACGCCTACGACGAGGGAAACTCCGGCTGTCATCACGGCAGCCTCTCGAAGGAGGTCCGACAGGACATCGAGGGCCGCCTGAAGTCGGGCGACCTCGACGTCGTCACCTCCTCGACCAGCCTCGAGCTGGGGATCGACATGCCCCACGTCGACCTCGTGGTCCAGGTCGGCTCGCCCAAATCGGTCGCCGCCCTGCTCCAGCGGGTCGGCCGGGCTGGCCACCGGGTCGGCCAGACCGTCACCGGCCGCGTCATCGCGCTCGACCGGGACGAACTCCTCGAGTGTGCGGTCATGCTCAAAAAGGCCGAGGAGGGGTTCGTCGACTCGGTGTCGATCCCCGAGAACGCCCAGGACGTGGCCGCCCAGCACGTCTACGGGATGGCCATCGCCGAGATCCGCCCCGAGTCCGAACTGAAGGCGACGCTCCGGCGGGCGTATCCATACCGGAACTACGCCGAGGCGGAGTACGAGTCGCTCATGCGCTATCTCACGGCCGACTACGCCGGGCTGGAGGAGAAGAACGTCTACGCGAAGGTCTGGCGCGACGAGAACGACCCGCCCGACGGCCAACACCACCACGAGGAGTATCCGGTCGGTCAGCGACTGATCGGCAAGCGCGGCCGCCTCGCGCGGGTCATCTATATGACCAACATCGGGACCATCCCCGACTCGTTTACCTGTGATGTCTACACGCGCGCGAGCGACGAGTGGGTCGGCCAACTCGACGAGAACTACCTCGACACTCTCGAGAAAGGCGACGTCTTCGTCCTCGGGGGCGACCACTTCGAGTTTCGCTACCGCAGAGGCTCGAAAGTCTACGTCGACCGGACGAGCGCGCGCCCGACCGTCCCCTCGTGGTACTCCGAACGCCTGCCGCTGTCGTACGATCTCGGCCGCGAGATCCTGACGTTTCAGGGAGACCTCCTCGAGCGCTACGCGGCCGGCGGGCCGCCGCGGGTCCGCGCGTGGCTCCGGGAGTTCCCGCTCGACGACGACAGCGTGCGCGCGATCGCTCGCCTGTTCGACCACCAGTGTCGATACGCCGGTCCCGAGAGCGTCAGCACGCCCGACCGCCTCGCCGTCGAAGTCGTCCGCGACCGGGAGGAGTACGAGCGCCACTACTACGTCCACTCGGCGTACGGCCGGAAGGTCAACGACGGCTTCTCCCGGCTGCTGGCCTATCGCTGCGCCCAGGAGGCGACGGCCAACGTCCGCGTCGCCGTCGCGGACAACGGCTTCGTCCTCTCGATGCCGCTCAACCGGAAGGTCGACCTCGAGGGGATCCTCGCCGACCTCAAGGCCGACCAGGTCCGGGACGATCTCCGGGCCTCGCTGTCGGGGACCGACCTGCTCCAGCGGTACTTCCGGATCAACGCGACCCGCGCGCTGATGATCCTCAAACGCTACAAGGGCTACGAGAAGTCGGCGAGCGAACAGCAGGTCTCCAGCGAGATGCTGCTTGGCTTCGCCGAGGATCTCGAGGACTTTGCGGTAATCGAGGAGACCTACCGCGAGATCCTCGAGGACAAACTCAACGTCGACGAAATCGAGGCCATCGTCGCCGCCATCGACGCGGGCGGGATCGAACTCACCCGGCAGCCGCTTGACTCGCCGACGCCGCGAGCCTTCGGGCTGGCCACGCTATCGGCAAGCGACGTCGTCCTCGCCGAGGACGAGAGCGCGGCCCTCCAGTCGTTCCACGAGCGGGTCCTCGAGGAGATCGGCGAGGAGTCGCTGGCGGGGATTACCACCGGATCGGACGAGGAGTAGCGATCCGCCCGGACGGTCGATGGAACCGCGTCCCCGCCGTCGTTCGGCGACCGAGTTAACAGCGGTAGTCTGCTCCCAAACTGACTTTATCTTGGAAACTGAATTGGTGGCATGTCACCAATGATAATGCGAGTATCTGCCATACGAGACGGCGCTGGGAGTACTGAGCCGGTCCGCGACCCCAACCGAACGGCGACACCGGGTGATCGGTAGATGGTCGACCACGAGACCTGGGCCGACGAACAGTCGGCCACAACCGTCTCGGTCGACGACCACGACCTCGAGATCGCCTACCACGAGGCCGGTCCCGCCGACGCCGACGAACCGCCGGTCGTCTTCGTCCACGGTATCCCGACCTGGTCGTATCTCTGGCGTGACGTCGTCCCGCCGGTCGCCGAGGACCGCCGGACGATCGCGCTCGATATGGCCGGCTACGGCAACTCCGCGATGCGCGACGGCTTCGACCGCTCGATCCGCGCCCAGGAGGGCGTCCTCGAGGCCTTGATCGACGATCTCGGTCTCGAGAAGATCGCGCTGGTCGCCCACGACATCGGCGGCGGCGTTGCGCTGCGCTTCGCCGCGCACAACCCCGGGATCGTCGATCAGCTCGTCCTCTCGAACGCCGTCTGCTATGACTCCTGGCCCGTCGAGTTCGTCTCGAATCTGGGCCTGCCCGCGACCGCCGACATCGACCGCGATGAACTCGAGGGCCGCCTCGACGCGGCGTTCGTCGAGGGGGCCTACGGCGAGGCCGACTCCGAGTTCGTTGCGGGCATGAAAGCGCCGTGGCTGACCGACGAGGGCCACCTGTCGCTGGTCCGCAACGCCGTTGCAACGAACACGAACCACACGACCGAGATCGACTACGGGGCGATCGACGCCGAGACGCTGTTGCTGTGGGGCGAAGATGACGTGATGCAGCCCTACAGCTACGCCGAGCGACTGGCCGGTGACATCGACGACGCCGAACTCGCGCCGCTGTCGGCGGCCTACCACTGGGTCCCCGAGGACCGATCGGATGCGTACGCCGAGCGGCTCCGCGAGTTCCTCGCGGGAGCGGAACCATAAAATCATGCCCGCAACGAAACTCACGGTAACATGAGCGGCGACCCACCGAACTGGGAGTTCAAGGACCGCGATATCGCGATCCTGAGTGAACTCTCGGCAGATCCGCAGTTGTCCTCGCGCGAACTGACACAGGTACTGGAATCGGAGTACGATATCGACGTCTCTCACGTCACCGTCAGCGAGTCGATCCGGCGGATGCGCGACGAGGGCGTCTTTCGCGAGGCGATCATCCCCAACGAGGAGTACTATATTTTTGCGCTGTTCGAGTTCAAGTTCAATCCCGAACACTTCGACGAGTACTGGCGCGACGCGATGGAGTACATCAAGCAGGACAAACACACCCTGTTTTTCTTCCTCTCGGACGGGGAGTACCAGTGGAAGACGATCATGATGTTCCGCGACCGACAGGAGGTGTCCCAGTGGATCCACGACTGCTACTCCGAACACGGCGCAGTCATCGCCAACATTCGTAACTCGGCGATCCACAACGTCCTCAAGTTCCAGACCGATCCGCGGATCTACGAGGAACTGGGCGAGGATCGTAGCGACTGATATTCGCTTTCACAGCGACGGTCCGTCGACACGCGGAAAATCGAACCCACGAGTGGTCTCGACGGCCGGAACCACGACGGCTCCGGGAGTCGGGACACGGCCGCTCGAGACGCGTTATTCGCTGTCGATACCGTCCCGGAAGAGCCGATAGGTGGTGCGGCCGACGGCGGCCTCGCCGTCGTCGCCCGTCACCGTCACGTCCGTGACGCCGGTCGAACCGCCGACCCGGAGGACCTCTGCCTCGGCGCGGAGGTCACCGGTCGCCGGCCGCAGATACGAGACGTTGAGATCGGTCGTCGTCAGATGGGACTCACTGGGGTTCTCGAACGTACTCCGCAGCGCGAACGCGCTCGAGGTATCGATCAGCGTCGCGACGATGCCGCCGTGAACCGGATCCGGCCCGTCAGTACCGATGGGGTTCTCGAAGTCCTCGTTCTGCTCGATGACGAGGACCGCGCGCCCGTCCTCGAGGTAGTCGACCCCGATGTCGAGCCACGACAGGTAGCCGTGGCTCTGGACGAACGAGTCCCATTCGGGCCACGCAGACGGGTCGTCCGGTCCGTCGGTCATGTCACTTGCCCTCGAACTCGGGCTCGCGGTCCTCGGCGAACGCCGCGGTCCCCTCGAGGACGTCCTCGGTGCTGGAAAGCAGGCCAAAGCCCTGGCTCTCCATGGCGACGGCGGCCGCGATGCTTGCGTCCTCGCCCTCGTTCATGACCTTCTTGGCGATCTTGAGGGCGATCGGCGGGCCGCCGGCCAGGTCGTCGACGAACTCGGAGACGGTGTCGTCGAAGTCCTCGCGCTCGACCGAGCGGTTGATCAGGCCCCACTCCTCGGCGCGGTCGGCGTCGATGTGGTTGCCCCGGAAGACCAGTTCCTTCGCGCGGGTCTCGCCGAGGACGCGGGTGAGTCGCTGGGTACCGCCGCCGCCGGGGATCAGGCCGAGGTTGATCTCGGGTGCGCCGAACGAGGAGCGCTCGGTCGCGACCCGCAGGTCACAGGCCAGCGCGAGTTCGAGGCCGCCGCCGAGACAGAAGCCGTCGATCTTCGCCAGCACGGGCCGTTCGAAGTCGTTGACCGTCTCGAAGGCCGGCGTGACGTCCATCAGGTCGGTCGGGTCGGCGTCGCTGAAGCCGGAGACGTCCGCGCCGGCACAGAACGCCTGATCGCCCGCGCCCTCGATGGTCGCACAGCGGACTTCGTCGGTGTCGACGTTCGAGAACAGGTCGTCGATCTCGGCGAGCAGGTCGTCCGAGAGCGCGTTCATCCGCGAGGGCCGGTCGAGTTCGACGGAGAGGACGCCGTCCTCGAGGGCGTAGTTCAGGTCGTGGTAGGGACCGAGACTGTCGTCGTCGTAGCTGTAAAAGCCCGCGCCGGCTTCCTCGCCGGTCTTGCCCTCCGCGACGAGTTGCTCGAGGTACGGGTGGGGCTCGAAGCGGTCCTCGCCCGTCTCCTCGTAGAGGGTCTCGAGCTTCTCGAGGACCGTATCGAGGCCGATCTTGTCGGCGCGTCGGCAGATACCCTCGGGGAAGCCGAGCCCGAGCTGGACGCCGGTGTCGACCTCCTCGGGGGTTGCGACGTCCTCGCCGACGAGGAAGGCCGCGCGGTTGATCATGCGGGCCTCGACGCGGAGCCAGTCGAAGTCGCCCGCGTCCTCGGGCTCGTAGTCGGCGCCGTCGCCGTCCTCGTAGTCGTAGAAGCCCTTGCCGGTCTTCTGGCCGAGGTCACCGGCCTCGACTTTCTCTTCGGTGATCGGCGGGATCGGGCTGTCGCCCTCCTTGCGGACGTGGTAGCCGACGTCGATACCGGTGAGGTCGCCGAGTTCGAACGGCCCCATCGGATAGCCCCGCTCGTGGACCATCGTCGCGTCGGCCTCGCGGATCGTCGCCTCGTCGTTCGAAACCATGAACGCGGGTTCGCCGCCGAAGGGGCCGACGATCGTGTTGACGACGAAGCCGCGGACGTCCTTGCGGACGTAGATCGGCGTCTTGTCGATCGACTCGACCCACTCGTAGCCGGCTTCCGCCGCCTCGTCGCTGGTGTCCTCGCCGTAGATGACCTCGACGAGGTCCATCTTGACCGGCGGGTTGAAAAAGTGCAGGCCGAGTACGCGCTCCGAGGAATCGACGGCCTCCGCGATGTCGGAGATCGGCAGGCTCGAGGTGTTGGTCGCCAGTAGCGTATCGCCGCTGGTGTACTCCTCCAGGTCGGTGAAGATGTCGTGTTTCAGGTCCAGATCCTCGGGCGCGGCCTCGATGACCAGGTCGGCGTCGGCGACCGCTTCTTCGAGATCCGTCGTCGTGTCGATCCGGCCGAGGACCTCCTCGGCGGAGTCCTCGAGCATCTCCTTCTCCTCGAGTTTCTCGACGCTCCACTTGATCGACTCGTAGCCGTCCTCGATGAACTCGTCTTTGATGTCACGCATCGTGACATCGTAGCCGGCCATCGCGGTCACTTCGGTGATTCCGTGCCCCATGTTCCCCGCGCCGAGTACTGCCACGCGGTCGATGCTGTCCAGTGACATGGTCGTTCCATTGCCGGGAACCGTCTTAATACCACCGAACCGAATTAGCAATGTTAAGCCCGTTGTCGGCCGTTGCACATCACGTACGTCGATTCGCGTTCATCGCGACCGTCGGTAACGGCGGTCGGGGAGCGGCCGAGCGGACGGGTCGACCGGCCGGCTCGCACGCGCCCGTTCCGCGGCGTCGACGTTTCGCGCGGACCGGCCGACCGACGTCGTGGTGGCGTGCCGGCAGCGTCCGATGGCTATCGCGACCGCTGAACGCGTGTCCCGTCCGAAGAAAACCGGCCCGACGACGCGAGCCTACAGCGGCTCGTCGCCCTCGATGATCCGTTTGGCGCGCGCGGCCAGCGCCGGCACGCGATCGCGCATCTTCGGGTACATCGGGTCGTCGCTGTTGCCCTCGAGGTAGCGTCGGAAGAACATCTCGCCGAGCCCGGCGAGTTTGTACACCGCGAGCGCGCGGTAGAACCGCTCGTGTTCGAACTCGTAGCCGGTCCGCGATTCCCAGCGGTCGACCAGTTCGCGGCGGGTCGGATACCCCTCCCGTTCCATGAACCGGGTGACCAGTTCCGGGAGTTCGGGATCGGGATCCTTCGCGTCGCGCCAGTACGACAGCATCCAGCCGAGGTCCGCCCGAGGATCGCCCAGCGTGGCCATCTCCCAGTCGAAGACGCCGATCAGTTCCGGCGGCGTCCCCGGCCCGAACATCACGTTGTCGAGCTTGTAGTCGCCGTGGACGAGCGTGTGTGGGTGTTCGTCGGGCACGTTATCGCGGAGCCAGTCGCCGACCTCGTGGAGGTCGGGAACCTCGCGTTCGTCTTCGGTCACTTCGAACGCCCACGAGAGCTGTTTACCCCAGCGGTCGACCTGTCGCTGCGTGTACCCCTCGGGGCGGCCGAACTCCTCGAGGCCGATCGCTTCGTAGTCGAGGTCGTGGATCGTCGCGAGCGTGTCGACGAGTTCCTCGCCGACGCGCTCACGGTGATCGGGGTCGGCGAACCGCTCCGGCTCGTCCTCCCGGAGGACGTCGCCCTCGAGTTGCTCCATCACGTAGAAGTCGCTGCCGATGACGTCGTGGTCCTCACAGGCAAGCACCGGCGTCGGTACCGGGACGTCGGTGTCGGCGACCGCGTTTGTCACTCGATATTCGCGAATGACGTCGTGGGCCGTATCGGCGGTCTCGCCCGGCGGCGGCCGGCGGATGACCAGTTCCCGGTCGCCCCAGGTGACGAACAGCGTCTCGTTGGAGTGGCCCTCCTGATGACGGGCGATGTCGTACTCGTCGACCTCGCCGAGGTGTTCCCCCAGATACGCGACCAGCGCGTCCTCGTCGACGAGGCGTTCGTAGTAGTTCTCGCTCATGGGAACCGGTGGGTGCTATGGCCGTCGTCGCGGGCCGATACGGTGTCGTTCGTGGCGGTTCGCTTTGCAGTGGGCATTGTCGTGTGCTACTATATCTCCCCCTTTACGAAAATAGTTACGCCACGAACTCTCTTTTACAATGTTTGCGGGATGGAAGTTACCATGCAACATACCGACTCGCGGACGACGCGGTGGCAACCGAGTCCGAACCGGGCGGGGCGACCGTCGGGAACGTCCTGCCCGATGTTTCGAATCGATACGCCGCTCGAGAACGCTACCCGTCTCGTGTCCCGTCGACGATTTCGAGGATTTCCTCGGGCGATTCGATCCGATAGGAGACCGCGGGGCCGTCCTCGGCACCGAAGGCGACGCCGTGCAGGCCGCTCTCGTCGGCTCCTTTCACGTCGTGATCGTAGCGGTCACCGATCATCAGCGACCGCTCGGGGGCGACGCCGGCTTTCTCGATGGCCGTCTCGAACATGGCCGGGTCGGGTTTGGTGTAGCCGACCTCCTCGGAGGTGGTGATCGAGTCGAAGTGTTCGCGGACGCCGAACCGCTCGAGCATCCGTTTTCCCTCGGCGTCGTCGACGTCGCTGACGACGCCGACGTGGAGGTCCCGCTCGGCCAGCCGTTCGATCGCCTCGACGGCTCCCGGCACCGGCTCGATCGACGCCGCGACGATCTCCTCGAACAGGGGCTCCCATTCCTCGCGGGGGACCTCCTCGCCGACGATGGCCGCGACGGCGCGGTGATAGCCCTCGCGTGCGGACCGGAACTCGGTGCCGTCGCGTTCGCGGAAGTAGTCGCCCACGGTCGTCCGCCACGTCTCGACGGCCTCCTCGACGGTTGTCTCGAGGTCGTAGCGGTCACAGAGCTGCGCGACGAACTCGGCGTGGGCGCCCTGTACCGACTCGAGCCCGAGGATGACGCCGCCGATGTCCCAGAAGACGGCCTCCCACTCGGAGTCCGTTCGGGCAGCCGCGCCATCGGCTCCATCACTGCTCATCGGCGCGACCCCTGGCCGTCGGTCGGTTCGCTCTCGTCCGTCTCCGTACTCGTCTGGTCGAATCCGCCGCTCGCTCGCGTGGTTCCTCTCATGGGTTGGGTCCCGGCGACGGTCGGTGACCGATCGCCGTCGGATGAGTATGTGTGCAGGTGATTCGCATTCACTTAACGGTACGGTATTCATACCCATCTTTATTAACAGTTACTGCAAATAGCCAGTTGGGGCTAACAATGGAAACCAACACGCACGCAGTCGCCGGTGATCGCGTATGAGTACCGACCGATTCAGCGTCGACGGCGACGTCGCCATCATTACCGGGTCCTCGAGCGGGATCGGGAAGTCGATCGCGGAGCGGTTCGCCGCGGACGGCGTCGACGTGGTCGTCTGCTCGCGCGAACAGGACAACGTCGATCCGGTCGCCGAGGGGATCAACGAGAGCGACAGTCCCGGGCGGGCGCTGGCCGTCGAGTGTGACGTGACCGACCGCGAGGCCGTCGAGGCGCTCGTCGAGGCCACCGTCGAGGAGTTCGGCGGACTCGACGTGCTGGTCAACAACGCCGGGGCCTCCTTTATGGCCGGCTTCGACGACATCTCCCCGAACGGCTGGGAGACGATCGTCGACATCAACATCAACGGCACCTATCACTGCACCCACGCCGCCGCGGAGCATCTCAAGGACGGCGGCGGTGCGGTGATCAACCTCGCCAGCGTCGCGGGCCAGCGCGGTTCACCACTGATGAGCCCCTACGGCGCGGCCAAGGCCGCGGTCATCAACCTCACGACGACGCTGTCCTACGAGTGGGCCGACGACGACGTTCGGGTCAACTGTATCGCGCCCGGCTTCGTCGCCACGCCCGGCGTCGAGAGCCAGATGGGCGTCTCCGCGGACGATATCGACCGCACGGACGTTGCACGGCGGATCGGCACCGTCGAGGAGATCGCCGACCTCACCCAGTTCCTCGCCAGTCCGGCCTCGTCGTACATCGTCGGTGAGACGATCACGGCCCAGGGCGTCCCGCAGATCGAAGAAGACCACGACGTGTAGCCGGCGACGCGCGCACGCCGGAGACCGGGCCGTTCGATCGGTGGTCGCCCCGCGGACGACCGCCGAACGCGGGGTCTTCACCCGCGGACGGACACGCGTTTTCGACGACACGTCTCGGAAAACGAGCGGTTTCTTCAGTCCGAGACGGACCGGTTCGTGTACCGCCACCATTATACGGGTAGGGTGACCGAAGCAAGAAAGGTCGACTGTCGGAACTCCACGTTAGACGCGGAAACGATTACTCGCTATTTAGCGGCGTCTCGAGAGTTGATCGACCGGGTACTACCCACCAATGACGGACAATTCGGATCGGTTCGACCTCGGTCGTCGACCCGTCCTCGGCGGACTCGCAGGCGTATTGGCCACCGGCGCTGCCGGCAGTGCGGCGGCGGGCGGCGACGACTATCACAACGAATCGAACGAAACAGCCGACGACCCCGTCGATGAACCGCCCGAGGCGGTGCCGGACGAGTTCGAAAACGACATCGCGATCCTGAACTACGCGCTTACGCTCGAGTACCTCGAAGCGGTGTTTTACACCCGCGGCATCCGGAACATCGACGAGGCCGCCCTCGAGCAGTTGGGACCGGAGGGGGCACCGGTCGTCAATCGCCTCCGAGTCGTTCGGGATCACGAGATCACGCACGTGGAGACGCTGGCCGAGACGATCGAAGCGCTCGGCGGCGATCCCGTCTCGAGTCCGGAGTTCGACTTCGGAACGGCCGTACAGGACCCCGCCGAGTTCGTCGCCACCGCCGCCGCGCTCGAGGACATCGGCGTCTCGGCCTACGCGGGCGCCGCGCCGTCGATCGAGAACGCGGCACTGATTCCGCCGGCGCTGAGCATCCACAGCGTCGAGGCGCGACACGCCTCCTACCTGCGGGAGCTGAGCGGCGAGATCGGGTTCCCGATGGCCTTCGACCAGCCCCGGTCTCGCTCGGAAGTCCTGGAGTTGGCCAGCGGGTTCATCGTCGAATAGCGCGCGAACGCGACGCTTGCGGCCCGGTTTTATCCGGCCCGGGGACGACCGCCTCGGCGACGCGTAAACGGCCGTCCCCACGCCGCCGGTTCCCATACACCCAAAAGGGACGGTTTCGTCTGTGGACAACGATGACAGACAGAGATGTCCACCTTCCGGTCGCTGCACAGCCGACGATCGACTCGATCGTCGACTACGCACGGACCGCCGAGGACGGCGGCTACGACTGCGCGTGGCTCCCCGAGACGTGGGGTCGGGACGGCGTGACCGTCCTCTCGGCGATGGCCGAACGCACCGAGGAGATCGATATCGGCTCGAGCATCCTCAACACCTACTCGCGATCGCCGGCCCTGCTCGGCCAGACGGCGGCGACGCTGCAGGAACTCTCCGAGGGCCGCTTCCGGCTCGGGCTCGGTCCGAGTGGCCCCGTCGTGATCGAGAACTGGCACGGCGTCGAGTTCGGCAACCCGCTCAAGCGCACCCGCGAGACGGTCGAGATCGTCCGGCAGGTTCTCTCCGGCGAGACGGTCGACTACGACGGCGACGAGTTCGACCTCTCGGGGTTCCGGCTGCGGTGTGAGCCACCGGAAACCTCGCCCCCGATCGAGGTGACGGGGATGGGACCGAAAGCCGTCGAACTCGCGGGCCGGTTCGCCGACGGCTGGCACGGCATCATGCTCACTCCCGACGGGATGGACGAGCGAATCGCGGACATCGAACGCGGGGCCGACCTCGGCGACCGCGACCCCGACGACGTCCAGGTCACCGCCGGCGTCACCGCCTGCGCGCTCGAGGACCCCGAGGAAGCCCGTGCGCTGGCCCGCCAGCACATCGGGTTCTACGTCGGCGGCATGGGTACCTTCTACCGCGACGCCCTCGAGCGACAGGGCTACGACGAGGCCACCGAGATCTACGATTCGTGGCAGGACGGCGACCGCGAACACGCCCTCGAGCTGGTCGACGAGAACATCCTCGACGACCTCTGTGCGGCCGGCAGCCCCGAGACCGCCCGCGAGCAACTCGAGCGCTACGAGGACGTCGACGGCCTCGACGCCATCGCCGTCAGCTTCCCGCGCGGGGCCGACGAGGACCAGGTCCGCGAGACGATGCAAGCGGTCGCGCCCGAGAACTGACATCGGCTGGAGCGGCCCGGTTTCGTCCCGTTTCAATCGGTACCGCGAGTCCGTTAGGACCGCTGTTTCGGACACGACCTCGAGAAGCGACGCCTTCGACAGCTACAAACCCCGAATCGTCCCAGATCGTAGTATGCCCGGCAAGGTGAGTCCGGACGACTTGCTCGCGCACGTCTTCGAGCGGACGGAGACGGCCGACGAGACGGTGATTCAGGGGCCCGCGGACGGCGAGGACGCCGCCGCGATCGACTGGCCCGACGGCGAGGGGACGCTCGTGGTCAGCTCCGACCCGATCTCGCTGGCCGCCTCGGCGGTCGGCACGCTCGCCGTCTCCGTCGCCTCGAACGACGTGGCCGTCTCCGGCGCGGACCCGCGCTGGCTGACCGCCGTCGTCTTGCTCCCGAGCGACGCCGACGGCAGTGCCGACGGCTCCCTCCTCGAGGAGATCGCCGACGACCTCCACGCCGCCGCCGGCGAGATCGGCGCGTCGATCGTCGGCGGCCACTCGGAGTACGTCGACCAGCTCGAGCGGCCGCTGCTCTCGCTGACGGCGATGGGGGCGACGGATCGGTTCGTCCCGACCGGCGGGGCCGAGCCCGGCGACGCGGTGATCCTGACCAAGGCGGCAGGCCTCGAGGGCTCGGCCGTCCTCGCGGCCGACTTCGGCGACGACCTCGGGATCGATCCCGAGACGCGCGAGCGCGCCGAGTCGTTCCTCGACGAGATCAGCGTCGCCCCCGAGGCCCGGCTCGTCCGCGCGGACGCGACGGCGATGCACGACCCCACTGAGGGCGGGGTCGCGGCCGGCCTGCTCGAGGTGGCCCGCGCCTCCGAGGTCCGCCTCGAGGTCGACCGCGAGGCAGTACCGGTCCGCGAGGCGACCGCGACGCTGTGCGAGGCGGCCGGGGTCGACCCGCTGCGGATCTTCGGCTCCGGCGCGCTGGTCGCGACCGTTCCCGGCGACGCCGTCGACGACCGTCTCGAGGCGCTTTCGGACGCGGGAATCGAGGCCGCCGAAATCGGCACGGTGCGGGGACTCGAGGGGGGCGACCCGGCACTCGTCCTCGACGGCGAGCCGATCACCGGGCCGATCGAGGACGACCTCTACCCGCTCTGGGAGCGGGCCGACGCGGACGACTGACTCCCGTTCCCGCCGCGGTCCGACAGCGCGCCGAGCGTCGCCTCGACCACCAGGGCTTCGGGGTCGACGACGACGTCCGCACCGGCCCGCTCGAGCGATTCGACCGTCCTACCGTCGGCGAGCGCCACGATTCGCGCGTCCGTCACCGACCGGGCGGCCGCCACCAGCCGCGTCTGATCTCGCGTCCCGGCTCCGACGAGGACCGCGTTGCAGGTGTCGAGGGCGGCGCGCTCGAGCGTCCGCTCCGCAGTCGGGTCGCCGTCGATCGACTCGACACCGTCAGGTAGCACCGCGGTCGACTTTTCGTCGGTCACGACCGTGATCGATGCCCGTCCGGCGAGCGCCGCGATCACGGGCCGAATCGTCTCGCCGGCCCCGAAGACGACGACCCGCGATCCGTCGTGGAGCCACCCGTCGTGATCGTCACCGACCGCTCGATTCCCGCGCCTCGTCGCGCGTCGGCCGGCCCGCGCGAGACGCGCCTCGACCGCGGGACCGAGCAGACTGCCGGCCGTGGCCGCGAGCGTCGCCGGACCGAGGACGACCAGCGAGACGGCGAACAGCCGCGCCGCCTCGGTTCTCGCGTGGACGTCGCCGTAGCCGACCGTACTCGCCGTCACGACGGTGAAATACACCGCGTCGACGACGCCCTCGACCCCGTCGAACCCGCTTCGGAGCGCGTACGCACCGGCCGTTCCGTAGCAGCAGACGCCGACGATTGCAAGCAGCGCGCCGACCTGGGTCGCGTTGAGGTGGCTCGCACGCGTGAACCGTCGGCTCGCCGTTACGAGAACGACGAGCCCGCCGATCGAGAGGAGTACGAGCGGGAGAGAGAGCGCCCGGAACTGGGCGACGCCGTGTGCCCCGGAGAGAAAGACGAGGCCCACGGCAACGAGATACGCCACCCGGTAGCCACGGCGCATTCCCCAGACGGTGACGAGCAACGCGAAGCCGACGACGGTCCCGCTGAACTCCGCCGCGGTCTGGAGATCGGCGAGCGAGCCGCCACCCTCGAGGGCCGGTCGGGTGAGAATCGCACCGATTCCGGTTGCGATCGACGTGAGTGCGATTACGGTGACGATCACGATCGCGACGCGGCCGCCGGGCCGACGCGGATGAAACGCCTCGAGCATACTGCTCCTACGCCCGCACCGGCGGTAAATCCCCGTCGGTCCCGGCACACCGGAGACGTGGGCGAGTTCGCGACCGACGTCGTAGTGACTGCCTGCCGACAGTACGAACGTCCCGCGGACGCCGATCCCGAACGGGATCGATTCACGACCGCGTCGACTCGAGCGGGCCGATCTCGAGTTGCCCCACGGCGGCCGGTACGAGAAAGATGCCAGCGACCAGGATCGCGTACAGGACGACCAACAGCGGTTCGACCGTCGTGACGATGGACTCGAGTCCCCGAACGAGCGCGACGAACCCGACGCCGACGACGAGGACGACGGCCGCCTCGAGTCGGGAGCGCAGTGCCGGCAGGGCGGACAGTCGCCGCGAGCCCAGCAGCCCGCCGAGCGCGCCCCCGAGACCGAGCAGGGCGTCTTCCCGTCCGCCGGCGATGACGAACGCGGGCGCCGAGAAGGCGAGCGCGATCGCGAACCCGATCGTTGGATCGCCGCGCGTGACCCGGTCCATGGCGGCGACGAAGGCGACCCCGAGCGCCGCGCCGACGATCACGTCACCCAGATAGTGGACCCCCAGGACGACCCGCGAGAGCGAGACGAGGGCGACAAGCGCCGCGGCGACCGCCAGCGCCCGCGGGTCACCCGCCCGGTCGTACGCCGAGACGAGGCCGCCGTAGACGACCGCCGCAGCGAAGGCGTGCCCGCTCGGAAAGCCGTAGCCCTCGCGCTCGCTCTCGAGGGGGATCGGCATGACGTCGGCCGGCGGTCTGGGGAGGGCAAACAGCGCCTTGAGCGAGAGCAACAGCGCCAGTCCGGCCACCGCGTAGCTGATCACGAGCGCGCTGCGGCGGCGATCGACACACCAGAACAGCACGGCGAGCAAAACCATGAGCGCGGTCGTCCCGCCGAGTTCGGTCACGAAGACGACGAACTCCGCGTACTCGTTCGGGACGACGCCGCGTATCGCTTCGCTCTGGGCCTCGAGTCGCATCTCGGCCGGCACGTGACGCGTCGGCTACCTAAACGTTCGTTTCGGCGGACGCGTCTCGCGGGTCCCGTACTGACGATCGCGTCGGACCGTTTTCACCGATCGGGACGTTCCCCGTCGGAATCACTTTGATAGCAGGTACCATTTGGCCGGACAGTGGCCCAGTATGAACGATACACGAAACCGCGACCGAACGCCGCGGGTGCGGGAGATCGAGTTCGAGATCACTGCGCCCGCGTATCCGTTCGTCCGGGCGTCGGCCGAACTCGAGTGTCGCGTCGAACTGGTGGAGATGATCCCCCGCGGGAACGGGTGCTACGCCGAGTTCTTCACCGTGGCCGAGGCCAAGCCGTCCCGGGTCGCGGACCTCGCCGACGACCACGAGAGCGCCGACGTTCGGTCCCTCCGCGAACACGAAAGCGGCGCGCTGCTTGAGTTCCTCGTCGCCGAGGACTGCCCCGCGGTGGAACTCGCCGAACTGGGGGCGCTGCCGCGGACGGTTCGAGGCAGCGACGGGGACGGCCGGATCGTCGCCGAAGTACCGCCGCGGGACGACGCCGGCGAAATCACGGACGCGTTCCTCGAGCGCGTGCCGGAAGCGACGTTCGTCGCGAAGCGGGAGACCGACGCGCTCACGACGCCGTTCAGCCGGACCGCGTTCCGGCAGGAACTGCGCGCCCGACTCACCGACCGCCAGCGGGAAGTCCTCGAGGCCGCGTTCGAAGCCGGCTACTACGACTGGCCCCGCGAGTGTTCGGGCGAGGACGTCGCGGCCGAACTCGGCATCGCGTCGCCGACGTTCTCCCAACACATCCACGCCGCCGAGCGCAAACTCCTCGCGATGGCCTTCGCGGACAGGGCCGACGACGAGGCCAACTGACCGCCAGGACGCGGTCGATCGCCGGCCGTTCGATCAGTCGGACGGAGCGACGACGATCCGTCCGTCTCCATAGACCGCGACCACACAGCCCTCGTAGGAGAGCGAGAGTCGCTCCGGCCGCGCTCGCGGCCGTCGATCGAAGAGCCGGTCGACGGCGGTCGTCTCGACCGCCTCGTACAGTGGCTGCATGGTCGTCGGGTCAGTGCCTCTGACGGCTGCAACCGCCCGAACGATCGAGGACGATGGCGTGTCCGCATCGTCCCAGTCGTACCGTGCGGTATACGTCTCGTCGTCGCGCTCGAACGCCGGGCAGTCGCCCGCCGCGGCGGTGTCTCGCTGAGTCATCTGAATCACCGGGCTGCCGCGTTCATACCGACGCAGGCGAGGTGGTTAGTAGCGATACCTATAGCTCATGGGAAAAATATCAGCCTACTGACTCTCTGTGGGCCCGTTACTGCCGCGCCCACTCGAGCATCCGCTCGTAGACCGGATCGCTCGCGAGCGCCGACGAGTCGCCGACCAACACCAGCGCCCGCTTGGGCCGTGTCAGCGCGACGTTGATCCGCCGGTAGTCCTCGAAGATCGGCCCCTCGAGCGAGCCGGTCGCAGTGAACGAGACGATGATGACCTCCTGGCTCGAGCCCTGGAAGCGGTCGACGGTGTCGACGGTGACGTCGTCGGGGACCGTACTCGAGATCTCCGAGACCTGCGCTCGGAACGGGGCGATGACGCCGATCTCCGACCGGTCGAGGCCAGCCGCCTCGTAGCGCTCGATCAGGTCGGCGATTCGTGCGGCCTCCTCGCTGTCGGTATACTGGCTCCGGTCTCCCTCGACGTCGACGAACGAGACGGGATCGGACAGGGTCTCGGGCAGGGCGTCCCGGGAGACGCCCTCGAGGTCGTCCAGCGTTCGTCCGGCGACCTCGGGCGTCGCCGGCCGTAGCTGTCCGTCGTAGAACTCGGTGGAGGCGAAGACCTGAATGCGCTGGTTCATCCGGTACTGGCGATCGAGCATGACGCCGGCGTCGGGGTAGCGCTCGACCAGGCGCTCGAACAGCGACTCGGTGAGGTCGTTCTCGGCGCGCACGACGGGCGGCAGCTGCTCGTGGTCGCCCACCAGCACGAACCGCTCGGCGAGGTTGATCGCCGCGCAGGTCCCGGGCTCGGTCAGCTGGGCGGCCTCGTCGACCAGTGCGGCATCGAAAGCCTGCTCTTTCATGATCCGCGAGCCGCAGGTCGCGGTCGTCGCCGCCACCACCTGCGCGTCCTCGAGTTCGGCGACCCGATCGGCGGGCTCGCCCGCCCGTTCGAGGCGGTAGGGCTCCATCTCGTCGCTGACCCCGCTCTCCGACCCCACGCGGACGACGTCGACGGCTTCGCCGTCTCCACTCCGTTGCGTCTCCGACGCAACGCTGTCCTCGTCGATGACGTCCTCGAGTTGCTCGAGTAGGGCCTCCAGAGCGTTGTCGACGGCGCGATTCGTGAAGGCCGACAGCAGGACGCGCTCGCCGCGTTCGACCATCGCGCGGATGGCTCGGGCGATGGTGTAGGTCTTCCCGGTCCCCGGCGGGCCGTGGATCAGCGCGCAGTCCTCGGCACCGACGGCTTTCCGAACGGCCTCGTTCTGGCGCTCGTTGTTGTCGATGAAGGTCTCCTCGATCGCTTCGAACTCGGGCTCTGCGCGGCCGAACAGGACGTCCTTGCGCCGTTCGTCGCCTTTCAGGAGCGCGTCGTGCATCGCGACGAGCAGCCGGTCGGTCGTCAGCTCGGAGGGGTAGACATCGAGCCGGGTGACCGCGACCGGCTCGTCCGCCGTGATCACGACCTCGTCGTCGAGTCGCTCGATCCGCGCGAGTTCCGAGTCGCCCCGAACGGGGTCCCCGTCGCTGGCCAGCACCAGGTCGCCCTCGCGGAGCTTCGAGTTCGCGCCGCCAGTCCGGCGCGCCCGCAGCTCCCAGCGACCGCCCTCGAGCGGCCGTTTTGCGACGAACTCGAGGTCGATCAGCGCGCGGTCGTCGTCGGCTCGTTCCTGCGCGGTCTGTTCCCAGAGCTTGGCGTACTCGCGGTGGACCTCGCGCCGTTCCTCCTCGATCGCTCGGTAGAACCGGTCGAAGTACTCGCGTTCCTCGGCCGGCAGCGCCTGCCCGATCTGGCCGGCCTTCGACTCCTGATCCAGCCGTCCGGAGACGACCATGCAGGTGTCCTGCTCGAAGCAGTACTCGCATTTCGCGTCGGCCTCGTAGCCGGTCGGAACCTCGCCTCGCATCTCCATCGCCGCGATCTCGTTGCGCAGGCGGACGACGTACTGCAACAAGCCGTCGCCCATCGTGAACTCCTTTGCGGGGGTCAGGTCGCCGGTCTCCTCGTTGCGATCCAGCGCCGAGTTCTTCGTATAGAGGAGCGTCCCGATATCGACGTCGCCGCCGTGTTCCTCGAGCAGGAGTGCGTAGCAGGCAGCCTGCACCTTGTCCTTGAACCGCGGTTCCTTCTTGAGGTTCTTGCCGGTCTTGAGTTCGACCGGCGCGCCCCGGCGGACGGCGTCGGCCCGGCCTCGAATGCCGAAGGTCTCGCTGATGAGCAACTGCTCGGAGCGCCAACTGTCTTCCTCGGTGAGCCGGCCCTGCTCGAGCCAGCCCTCGATCGCTTTGGCGTTCTCCCGGATCTCCTCTTTGACCGCGTCGGGCGTCTCGCCTAACAGCCCCAACTGGAGGCCTCGCTCCTCGACGCGGGCGTCGATCGACTCCTCGAGGTTGCGCCCGCGAAGCAGGTCGCCGAAGACCTCGTGGACGAGCGTCCCTTTCACCACGGGGTAGTTCAGCGGCACCCCGGAGAGCTTGTTCAGGTAGTAGAGCCGGGGACACTCCACCCAGTTGCGGATCGAGGTGACGCTGACGAGAAAGGAGGGTTCGACGACGACGTAGGACTCGCCCGTCGTCGCGTACTTGGTCTCGCCCTGATACTCCTCCTCTTTCGCGTTCGTCACGACCAGTTCCATCCCCGGCTCGAGCAGCTCGGCCGACTCGGTCCACTTGTTCCAGAGCGTCACCGTCGTTTCGCGGCCGTCCGCGACGGCCGCCGTGCCGCCGTCGCTGCGCGTCGGCGTGGCGTCGCCGGTGGGCTCGTCGTCGGTCGCGAGCCGGACCGGGACCTCCGCGAGATCGCTTTCGCCGTAGCTCGTCGACACCGTTCGCACGTCGACCTCGCCGGCGACGGTTCCGCGTACGTACACAGCTATCGTCACGAGCGAGCGATCAAAAACGCTATCGGTCCCGGTGGCGACCGGCTCGTTTCCTCGCTCGCGGGACGCGATGCCCACGATAACATTCACTTACCGGCGTTCCCGGGTTTCGTTCCCGGCCGGCCGCGAGTGGAACGGACGGGCCGTTTTTGCGATCAGGCCCCGAACGTCCGGTACTATGAGTGACCCGAACGGCGACGATCGTCGGCGGGGCGACGGGCCCGGGGCCGGCGACGAGCCGCCGACCGACGACGGCCCGATCAACCGACCGGAATCGGCGTCGGCCGACATCGACTCGGGGACCGGGGTCGGTGACGGAGAGCGGCCCGGCGGCCGCGACCCGCGAGACGAGTCGACGCAAGTCGCCAGCGAGGAGCGCCGGCGCAAGACCTCGGTCGTCAGTCTGCTGGTCGCCGTCCTCGGCGCGTGGGTCGCCCTCTCGGTGCTGGTCTTCCAGAGCGGTGGCGCTCCCGCGTCCAACGACGTCCTCGTCGGACTCGCGGTCGCGCTGGCTGCCGGCTACAACTACTATCGGGTGACGAACGACATCCCGCTCAGCCCCGCCATCGCCTCGCTGGTCGCCCTCCTCGGGATCTGGCTGATCGTCTCGGCCGCCCTGCTCGGGATGACCGGCGGGCTGTTCTGGAGTACGCTCGTGACCGGGCTCCTGATCGCCGGGCTCGCGGGGTACAACGCCTACGAGGCCCGCGGGGCCCGAACGGTCGCGACCGACTCCGGCACGGGGATCTAAGGGTCGGCCTCGAGCCGGCGAAGCCGGTGTTCGGCGGCGTGATGGCCCATCGCGACGACCGAAAAGGCGACCATGACGACGGCGAAGCCGACCGAGACGATCGGTGAGACGCCGTTGACGTACCCGTTCCAGAGCTGGCCCAGCGCCAGCGCCAGCGGGGCGATCGTCAGCAGCGAACTCTTGGCGGGTGCAGCGCGGAACAGATCGACGAGCGACGGTGAGCGACGAGTGGACATAGGGAAAGCGTCGGTTACCGTCTCTGTCGGCGGGGCCAGTGTATTCCTTTCGGTTCCGGAACGGTCCGTTGCGGGGCGTAACAGTCCGTTCTCGGCGTCTTTCGGTGGAACCGATACGTTCATTCTGCCGGCGATCCAACCCTCGCCTATGCGGATACGCGAGTGGCAGGACGTACTCGAGGACGTCACGGAGCGCGACGTCGATCCGGAGGACTGGCGCGCAGTCGCCGGCGACCGCGCCGGCGGCGTCGGCGAAGACATGTACCTCGCGCATCCCCGGGCCGGCGTCTTCTTCCTGAAAACGTACGCGAAAAACCCATTCGAGGTACGGGGTGTCGGCACCCGCGTCGCCCGGAACATCGACGACGAGATCGGGTCGTTCATGCCCGAGAGAGAGTCGGGCGGCCGCTTTGCGGTCCAGTCACCCCCCGAGGACGAGGAGCAGGCCGAGACGGTCGGCAAGCGCCTCGAGACGGTGCTGGAAACCCACGCGGACGCGCCGACCCGACCCCAGGACCTGTTCGACGACGTGATGGAGGCGCTCGAGAGTCCCGCGTTCGGCCCGATGGAGTACGATCAGTACGACCGACCCGACGACCTCGCGGCCCTCGCCGACCGCTTCGAGGAGGCCGACGAACTGCTCGACGCCGAACTCGAGGACCTGATCGAGACCGACGAGGTCGATCGCGGCTTCATGTAGCGGTCGGGACCGCGGTCGAGGCGTTCGCGTTCAGTACGGATCGTATTCCGCGACGGAGAGGACCGACTGCACCTCGTCGTCCCAGAAGTGTTTCTCGGCGGTCGCGAACGTCGCTCCGTGTTCGCGAGCGGTCGCCGCGATGAGCGCGTCCGGGTGGTCCGCCGGGACGCCTCGATCCAGCAATTCGCTCTGCAACGATGCGGCCTCGTCGGCCGTCCGTGCGGTCACGTCGAGTACGTCCATCGACGACGTGACGGCCCGTCGAATCGCGTCCGGGGTGCCGTCGATGTAGCCGTGTACGGCACCCATGTACGCCTCGTAGAGGACTATCGCCGGCACTCCCCACGCCTCCTGTTCGTACCGCTGCAGGAAGCGACGAGCGTCGTCGGTTCCGTCGAGATAATCGCTGAGAAGATTGTTATCAAGTACGAGCATCTACTTTGATTCCTCGATTCGGTCCCTCGTTCCCGCCCGCAACTCTTCTCGCATCGTCTCCAGCCCCGCCCGCGTTTCCGTGTCCGTTTCCGAAAGGACGCCGAACCCGGCCCACTTGTCGCCTTCCGTGAGTCGTAGAATCACGTCCTCGTAGCTTTCGTCCTCACGCTTATGGAGATCCAGTCGGTCTTTCGCTTCGTCCGAAACGCGGATCGACGTGTCTCCCATGTATGGGAATACGTATGCGTATGCAAAATCTTTTCCCTCGTTCGAGACCGCTCCCGCATCCGCGTCCGATGGCTCTTTGAAAACGGCCGTCGAGGATACAGCCATGTCAGCGACCGCGAGCCCCGAGGCCGTCGTCCGCGACTACTACGACGCGCTCCGGAACGGCGACCCCCTCGAGCCGTACTTCCTCGCCGACGAGTCGACGGTGAAGTTCGGGATCAGCGAGTCGCTGTTCGGCGGCGGGGCCGTCGCCGCGGCCCTCGGGGAACAGACCGAAACGACCGCCGACTGGACGATCGAGAGCCGCCGCCTCG
Source organism: Natrinema thermotolerans (assembly GCF_031165565.1). Classification (NCBI taxonomy): domain Archaea; kingdom Methanobacteriati; phylum Methanobacteriota; class Halobacteria; order Halobacteriales; family Natrialbaceae; genus Natrinema; species Natrinema thermotolerans. Next base: position 2,872,570 of record NZ_CP101873.1, read on the forward strand.
TCGTCGATCGGCGCGAGGCGGTCGCGACCTTCGCCGACGAGGTGACGATGGCCTGGACCGACACGGAGGGCGGCGACCGACGCCGATTCGACAGCCGCTGGAGCGGGACGCTGGTTCCGGCAGACGACTCGAGCGCGCCCGACTGGCAGTTCGCGCTCATGCACGTCAGCGCCCCCCACGAGCTATGAGCCGACGGGGACGGGAGCCGTCAGGCTCGAGCGGCGTCTCGGACGCAGCCACCCAGCTCAAGGTCGCTTTCGTGTTGCTGGTCGGCCTATCCGGCGGGCTGGTCGCGTTTCAGGGCGAGGCGTCACCGGTCGTGATCGTCGCGGCGATCCTCGGTGGCATCGTCGCCGGGAGCGCGTTGCTCTGGTACCTGATCTGGATCACGACCGGCTGAACGCGTCCGGGCGACCACCACGCGAGGGAAAACGGGAGATTCGGGTCAGCGGTCGACGCGCCGGAGCCACGTCCCCGGCGCGTCGAGTTCGTCGTGGCTCGGCAGGTACTCCGGCCCCTCCCAGACGAGACTGGCCGTCTCGAGGTCCCGGACCGCGACGACGTGTTCGAAGAAGTCCTTGCCGCGTTCGTACTGGCGCTCTTTCAGCCCCAGGCCGAGCAGCCGCCGGAAGACCTTCTGGATCGGGCCCCGGCCCTGCCGGCGCTCGTCGAGTTTTCGCCGCAGGTCCTCGTACTCGTCGTCGAAGGCGTGGTCCATCAGGAGTTCGGCGTACCCCTCGACGACGGTCATGGCGGCGTCGAGATCACGGAACGCCTCGCGGTCGAACGATCCCTCCGAGAGGTTGGCGATCCCGTCTTCCATGCGGGTCTCGAGGTGGTCGGAGAGCCACGGTGCGGCCCCGAACTCGGCGGCGTGGGTCACCTCGTGGAAGGCGATCCAGCGGCGGAATCGATCGGCGTCGACGTCGAGTTGGTCGGCCGCGTTGAGGATGTTCGGTCGGACGAAATACAGCGCGTGGTCGTCGGTCGGGGCGTCGGCGAGCAACAGCGGATCGTACTGACCGAGGACGTTCCGCCCGAGAAAGGAGAGCATGACCGTCATCGTCCCCGTGTTGATCGTCCGCGCGATCCCAGGGAACGTACCGGTGTGGGTCTCGAGGGCGCCCATGACCCGTTCGAAGGTGGCGACGTTGGCGTCGATCCAGTGGTGGCGGTTCTGGATCTCGATCGTCTCGGGGACGTCGAATTCGGCCCCGGAGACGGCGCGGACGGCCGCCCTGGCGTCTCGCACGTCGCGGGCGTAGGCCTCGCGTTCGCCGTCCTCGAGCGCGAGCGAGCCGGGCTCGGTCGCGGCCTTGGCGGCCTCCGCGGCGGATCGCCAGTCGATCGCGTCGTCACCGGACGCCCCGGCGACTGCCCGGGCGCTACGATAGAGATTCACGACCCCAAATAGGGGAAGGACCCGCAAAAGCGTTCGGCTCAGTGGGGCCGATTCACCGCCGGTCGGTCCGACGCCGGCCGGCGATCAGTCAGGTGGCGCTCAGTTGACGATGACGTCGGGTTCCTCGTCGGCCTCGAGGTCGGACTCCTCGTCGTCGCCGCGGAACTTCTTGGCGGCCGCGGCGATACCAATCAGGACGACCAGTGCGACCAGCGCGCCGACGGCACTTTTCCCGCTCCCACCGGACTCCTCGTCGCTTTCGTCGGATTCAGTCTCGAGGTCGGCTTCGGACGCCGATTCCGTGGATCCGATCGGCAGTGCTTCGCCGACCGAGCCGAGGCCGATCTGGGGGGTGTCGATGTGCAACTCTACGAGGGTGAACTTTTTATCTCCCATGAGCGGAAGGTCCACGAGTACACACTTAGCCGTTTGGTTAGGTATGGGGTAGCAGTAGCGTACGGGCCGGCTACCCCTCGAGTCCCGGACCCGACCGTTCGCGGTTCATGGTTCCCTAATTGATAAACTACAACCGCTTTATACCGGAACGAAACACTAGTTCGCGTATGAACCTGCACGATCCCACCACCCGCTGGGGAGTGGGCCTCGCCAGCGGTGCCCTCATCGCCGCCATCGCGGTGCTGTTTCTGGACGGAACGACGCGACTGCTCGTTCTGGCGCTCGCCGTCTTCGATGCGGTCTCGACGCCACAGTTCCTGAAACACGCCGCCGCGGAATCGGCGGACCGGTGAGAGCGCGTTGCCGACCGTCCCGACACCAGTCAGCTTGCTATCAGTAACGGCCGCGAGATCCGCAAGACCGGGTGGGAAACATCGTGTTATTCGCCGCTGAACGGCCCTCGTCGGAGCCGGGACCGGTACGATTAAGTGTCCATCACCAGCCGTGTTGCGTATGAGTGGACGACCGCTGGACGTCCTCGAGGCGTCGCTCGGCGAACGCGTCACGGTACGACTCAAGAGCGGCGACGAGTACGTCGGCGATCTCTCCGGGTACGACCAGCACATGAACCTCGTCCTCGAGGACGTGACGATCCCCGTCGAGGGCGTCGATCAGGAGGCTCCGGCCGAAGACACAACCATTATACGCGGCGACAACGTCGTCTCGATTACTCCATGACTGGTGCAGGAACCCCGAGCCAAGGAAAGAAGAACAAGACGACCCACACCAAGTGTCGTCGCTGCGGAGAGAAGTCCTACCACACCAAAAAGAAGGTCTGCTCGTCGTGTGGCTTCGGCAAGTCCTCGAAGCGCCGCGATTACGAGTGGCAGTCGAAGTCCGGCGACAACTGACCGGTCTCTCTTTCGTCGTTTCCTCTCGTCTTCCGATCCGACAGCCCCGGCGTCGTCGCCGATGCCGGGACGCGCGACGCCGATGGACAACCCTTAGTTCGCCGCCCCGAAGGATCGCGTATGGAGACGACTGACGCCGTCGCGGGGCTCGAGTGCGTCGACTGCGGGACCGTCATCGAGGCCACCGCCGAGGCCCACCGATGTCCCGAGTGTGACGGTCCGCTCGACCCGCGCTACGACTACGACGCGATCGACCTCGATCGCGAGACGCTCGAGGGTCGGCCGGCCGACTCGCAGTGGCGCTACGCCGAACTGCTGCCGTTTGCCCGCGAGACGGCGGTCACGACCCGGGAGGGCGCGACGCCGCTGGTCGACTGTCCCGACCTGGCCGACGAACTCGGCGTCGAGCAAGTCCTGCTCAAGGACGAAGGCCGGAACCCGACGGGCTCGGTCCGCGACCGCGGTGCGTCGCTTGCGGTCACGGCCGCGACCCGGAGCGACGCCGACGACGTCGCGCTCCCGTCGACGGGCAACGGCGGTCAGGCCGCGGCGGCCTACGCGGGCCGGGCCGGCCTCGAGTCCCACGCCTACCTCCCCTCGCGCTCGGGCTTTACGAACAAGGCGATGGTCAACGTTCACGGCGGCGACATGAACGTGGTCGGCGGTCGCTACGGCGACGCCGTCGGCGCGTACGAGGAGGCGCTCGCCGAACACGACGACTGGTACTCGCTGCGAGCCTTCGAGACGCCCTATCGCCACGAGGGGATCAAGACCCTGTTCTACGAACTCGTCGAAGACCTCGAGTGGACGGTTCCGGACGCGATCTGTTACCCGACGGGGATCGGGACGGGGATCGTCGGCCTCGCCAAGGCCGCCCGCGAGTTCGAGGAACTGGGACTGATCGACGAGATGCCCACACTCTACGCCGCGCAGGCGTCGGGCTGTGCCCCGATCGCGGACGCCGTCGCCGACGGCCGCGACGACCTCGACCCCGTCGAGCGCCCCGACACCATCTGTGGCGAACTCGAGATTCCGGACCCGCCGGCCGGCTCGTGGGTCCTCGAGGCGCTGCGTGAGACCGACGGCGACGCGGTCGCGACCGACGACCCCGACATCCTCGAGGCGGCCGTGCGGGTGGCCCAGACGACCGGCCTCGAGCCGACCCCGAGCGCGGCGGCGGCCGCCAGCGGCGCGTGGGAACTCGCCGACCGCGGTGCGTTCGACGGCGACGAGACGGTCGTGATCGTCTCGACGGGCGCGGGCAACAAGGAGGCCGACGTGTTGCGAAGCCACCTGATGGGACAGGGCATTTAGACAGCCCCAGTACCGGGTAATACCGCCGAATACAGCCGGTATAACCGCTATCGGGCGCCCAGTTGGGCACGGCGAACCGAACGCTTTCACCGACAGAGCCTTGACTCCGAGACGAGTAGACGAACCGAGTTCAAATGTGTGAACATTCACCAGAGTGTTCGAACGGGGTCACGTGCCAGCTCGTCCTCGAGAACGGTGAGACTGGCCTCGAGACCGCCGAATACTACTGTAAGGCACACCTGGTGCTGCGGATCTGGGAGGTCGAGAACGACAGCTCGATGCGGGCCGTCAGCGCTGAACAGCTATAGGCCGGATCGGCCTCGCTCGACCCGCTTGCTGCCGATCACGGCTCGATCGTCGCGACGGAACCAGTCCGCTCGCGACCCGGAGGTGGACCCGATCGCGCCCGAGGGCCGCGGCGCGCTCGAGTCGACCAACGACGCACTCGAGCCGGCCGGGCCACTGCCCCCACCGTGTGACCGCGTCCCTCGCGTCGGGGTCGTTCCGTAGCGTTTTTGCTGGTTGTCGGGAAACGACGCGGTATGACTGCCCCCTGGGACGATTGGAACCACGTTCTCAAGCTCGATCCGGACAAGGAGCTGCCCGAGGGCGTGACCTACGGTGACCTCTGTGCGACCGGAACGGACGCCATCGAGGTCGGCGGGACCATGGGTATCACTGAAGAGAACATGAGCGCCGTCATCGAGGCCTGTGCCGAACACGACGTTGCTCTCTATCAGGAGCCGTCCAACCCCGAAGTCGTCCTCGAGGACGACGCGCTGGACGGCTATCTCATTCCGACTGTGTTCAACGCCGGCTCGCCGTTTTGGATCACCGAAGCCCACAAAGAGTGGGTCCGCCTCGAGGGCGAACTCGATTGGGAGCGGACGACGACGGAGGCCTACATCGTGATGAACCCCGAGGCCGACGTCGCGGAGCTGACCGAGGCCAACTGCGACCTCGGGGCCGACGACGTCGCCGCCTACGCGACCGTCGCGGAACACATGTTCGGACAGGAGATCGTCTACGTCGAGTACTCGGGCACCCTCGGCGACGAGGGCGTCGTCCAGGCCGCCGGCGAGGCGACCGACGAGTCGACGCTGTTCTACGGGGGCGGCATCCACGACTACGACTCCGCGTACTCGATGGCCCAGTACGCCGACGTTATCGTCGTCGGCGACCTCGCACACGACGAGGGGATCGAGGCGGTCCGCGAGACCGTCGACGCGGCCAACGACGCCTAACGACACACCGGACCGGTTGGTAAACCCGACAGTAGCCTCAACTGTTTTATCGCTTCGCGGTGGACGACCCCGCATGAGTCTCCACGTCGCCTTCGAGGCGTCGTCGCCGTCGCTGGTCCTCGCGCCGACCTTCGACGCCCTCCCCTCGCTCGAGGTCGCCCTCGAGCGCCAGTACGCGCTCGATCCCGACCGCCCGATCGCGTTCTGCTGGCTCCGCTGTCGGGACCGCGACCGGCTCGAGCGGGCGCTGGCCGCCGACCCGACGGTCGCTCGGTTCGACAGGATCGCCGGCGGGGATGGCCGCGACCTCTACCGGTTACAGCGAAGCGAGACGAACGTCGTCGGGGCGTACCGCCAGTGGGTCGCGGCCGGCGGCGAGTTGCTCGAGTGCCGGGGCGCGGACGGTCGCTGGAACGTCGAGATGCGGTTTCCCGACCGGGCATCGTTCGGCCGGTATCACGACTTTCTCGTCGACGAAGGCGTCTCCGTCGAACTCCGCCGACTCGCCGAGACCGACGCTCGCTCGCGACGGGCCGGCGACCCCACGCTGACGGACCGCCAGCGGGAGGCACTGTCGCTGGCCCACGAACGCGGCTTCTTCGAGGTCCCCCGCGAGACGGACTTAGCCGAGATCGCTTCCCAACTCGAGATTTCGAATCAGGCGGTCAGCGAACGGCTGCGACGCGGACAGGCTCGGCTGGTCGAGTCCCACGTCGTCGACTGAGTCCGCCCGATCCCGGACTATTCGACGATCAGTTCCCGCAGGCGAGGGAGCGCCTCGGTCACGTCCTCGCGGACGACCGCGTCGGCGACGTCGTCACACGGGGTCGACTCGAGGTTGACGATCCCGACGGTCCCGCCGGTCGAGGCGGCAAGCCGGGGCAGCGACGCGGCGGGTTCGATGACCAACGAGGAGCCGATCGCGAGGAAGGCGTCGCTTTCGCGCGCAAGCGACCGGGAACGCTGGAGGACCGCACCGGGCAACTGCTCGCCGAAGAGGACCACGTCGGGTTTGAACACGCCGCCGCAGTCGCAGGTCGGCGGCAACTCGCCGCCGGCCGCCCGCTCGAAGATCGGGTCGCCGTCCGTGCGTTTCCCACAGTCCGTACAGCGGACCCGCTGGGAGTTGCCGTGTAACTCGAGGACCGTCGGCTCGTCGGCCGTCGCGCCGGACCCGCCGTCCGCTTCGGCGTCGTTCCCCTCGTCGACCGCCGCCGCGGCGTCGCCGTGGAGGCCGTCCGTGTTCTGGGTCAGGACCGCCTCGAGGTGGCCGTCCCGTCCCATCGCAGCCACGGCCTCGTGAGCGGCGTTCGGCTCGAACTCGCCGTCGAACATCGCTCGCTGGAGGTCGACTCGATCGGCCCAGAACCCCTCGGGATCGCGCTGGAACCGGCCGTACGCGAACTGCCCCTGATCGAACTGTTCCCAGACGCCGTCGTCACCCCGGAACGTGGGCACGCCCGACGGCGCGGAGATGCCCGCACCGGTGAAGGCGACGGCGGTGTCCGCATCCCGAACCGCGGTCGCGAGTCGCTCGAGGTCGTCCATACGGGTCGTATCGTTTCCGATGCGGCAAAACGTTACCCTCGATCCGAACGGCTGGGCTTAAGTTGCGCCTGCGTGAATCGAGTGGTATGCAGGACAGAACCTACACGGCCGACGCCGAGCCGGGCGACCACGTCACCGTCGCCGGCTGGGTCCACGAGATCCGCGACCTCGGGGGCATCGCGTTCCTGATTCTCCGAGACAGCTCGGGCAAGATCCAGATCAAGTTCGAGAAAGACGAGATGGACGAGGAGTTAGTCGAGACGGGACTCGACGTCTCCCGCGAGAGCGTCATCAAGGTCTCCGGCGACGTCGAGGAAGAGCCCCGCGCGCCGACGGGCGTCGAGGTCACGCCCGAGTCGCTCGAGGTCGTCGCCCCCGCCGACCCCGAACTGCCGCTCGACCCCTCGGAGAAGGTCGACGCCGACCTCTCGACCCGACTGGACAACCGCACCCTCGACCTCCGCAAGGAGGAGGTCCAGACGGTCTTCGAGATCCGTTCGGACGTGCTGCGTGCGGTCCGTGACCAGTTCCGCGACTACGATTGTACGGAGATCAACACGCCGAAGATCGTCGCGACGGGGACCGAGGGCGGGACGGAACTGTTCCCGATCACCTACTTCGGCGAGGAGGCCTTCATGAACCAGTCGCCACAGCTGTTCAAGCAGCTGGTCGCGGGCTCGAACGTCGAGCGGGTCTTCGAGATCGGCCCGATCTTCCGCGCGGAGGAACACAACACGCCGCGGCACCTGAACGAGGCCACCTCGATCGACTTCGAGGGCGCGTTCTGTGACCATACCGACGCCATGGACGTCGCCGAGGGCATCGTCAAAGCCGCCTACGAGTCCGTCCAGGAGAACTTCGGCGACCAGCTCGAGGAACTCGACCTCGCCGAGGACTTCGCGGTTCCCGAGGGCGACTTCCCGCGTATCAGCTACGAGGACGCCCTCGAGCGCATCAACGCCACGGGCGAACTCGACGAGCAGCTCGTCTGGGGCGACGACCTCTCGACGCCGGCCGAGGAGGCCCTCGGGCAGGACGTCGGCGGCCACTACTTCATCACCGATTGGCCCAGCGAGATCAAGCCGTTCTACATCAAGGACCACGACGACGATTCCGAACTGTCGACCGGCTTCGACCTCATGCACCCGCGGATGGAACTGGTCTCGGGCGGTCAGCGCGAACACCGTCACGAGAAGCTCATCGAGGGCTTCGAACAGCAGGGGCTCGACCCCGACCAGTTCGAGTACTACACCAAGATGTTCAAGTACGGCATGCCGCCCCACGCCGGCTTCGGCCTCGGCGGCGAGCGCCTGCTCATGACGATCCTCGGGCTGGACAACATCCGGGAAGCGGTGCTGTTCCCGCGTGATCGCCAGAGACTGAGTCCGTAGGACGACGTCTCTGGGAGCGCGTGGAAACCACGAGCGCGTAGCGCGAGTCGGTTTCCTCGAGATCGTCAGCGTTTGTCGCCGTAGGCGACAAACCTGAGAGCAAGCGGAACCCAAGCGGAAGCGAAGCACGGTTCCGCATGATCGCCAACGACTGAGTCCGTAGAACGAAGACGTCGGGCACTAACGGGACTCGAGCGGCAAGGACAGGTCGGACGAGCGATCCGTGCCACACCGACGCTGTCAACCTCGCTATCGGTACCGCCCGCCGATCAGTACCGATACGTGACGCGGGATGTGTCGGGAACGCGCTTCGAGCGAGAGAACGGTCTCGGGTCCGTAGCCTCGGAGCCACGACTTCGTCACAGCCGACGACTCGTGAGTGCCAGCTCCACTAGTCGTCACAGGAGCCGCCGTTGATGGCAGCTGCCAGCTCCGAACCGACGGCGTCGTCGCCGAGATACGCGAGGTGACTGCCGACGCTATCGGTCACGTCGACATCGGTGTAGTTCGAGCCGGGATCACAGCCGGCTCCTTCGGTCCCAAGTGCGGTGTCACCGAACCCACCGTAGGCCGAGCCGACGGTCGAGTCGTTCTGGGAGTGATAGTTCCGGACCGCACACGCGTTGCTGAGGCCGGGGTTCCACGGGTCGCCACAGATCTCGGAGCCGTCGGCGGCAGTGCCAAGGCCGGCGACGGTCTCGATCTCGTAGCCGTCCGAGAGATTCGTCGCGGTCCAGTAGACACAGCGGCCGCCCAGCGAGTGACCGACCAGCCGGACGTTCCCGCCGCCGGCGTCGGAAAAGTCTTCGATGAGGCCGGCGACGACCTCGCCGACGTCCTCGGTATCGCTTTCGGCACCGAAGTAGTTGAGCGTGGTGGCGGGCCACTCGATTGCGACGGTTTCGTCGGGCGTATAGCCGCCGGCAACGAGCGAGTCCCTGACGTCGGCGGCCTGACTCGAGACGGTGGTATCGCCGAACCAGCCGTGAATGAACACCAGCAGTTCGTCCGTGACCGGCAGGTCGTCGTCGGCGCTCCAGCCGAACCAGCCGTCGTCGACCTCGATCGTGTCCGGGCCGAGGGACTGCGCGGACGCCGAGCCGGAGGCGGCGGTCAGTCCCGCACCGCCGATCAACGTCGTGCTGGTGGCCTTCAGGAGGGTCCGTCGGTCGGTCGTCGATTCGGTCACAGCTGGAACGTCATTGGACATGTCATTATTTGGCATGCGGACCGATCCTTCGACGAACCGATGATTGTAGTTTTCTTCTCCATACAGAGCGTATTCAAAACCGGGTAGACAGACGACTATCTCCGCGGACGATCGATACCACCGCCCGGGCCCGATAGCCTGACTCGCTCGAGGGCGGGCACAGCCCTCGCCTCGAGTCGGCCAGGCCATACTACTGAACCGGTTTCCACACCGTTCGAACGGCGGCTATGCAATGACTTTCAATGGAACTCGTAGGGAGAGCGATGGACCGATTGGAATACGGCGCGTGCGGGCGCGAACCTGCAAGGTTATATCGTTCGGGCAGAAAGCGGGGGCGTAATGCGTGAGGAGGCGACGGCGTTCGTTCCTGGCCACGTTACGGGCTTTTTCAGCGCCCACCCGGACGACGACCCGACGAAGGCGGGCTCACGGGGCGCGGGACTGACGCTTACGGACGGTGTCGAGGTGACGGTCGAACGAGCGGCAGAGACGACGGTCTTCCTCGACGATGTCGAGATCGAGATCGAACCGGTCGAGACCGTCCTCGAGACGCTCGACGTGAGCGCTCGGATCGACGCGACCTCGGAGCTGCCGATCGGGTCCGGGTTCGGCGTCTCGGGGGCGATGGCGCTCGGAACGGCCCTGGCCGCGAACCGCGTGTTCGGCTGCAAGCTCTCGATGAACGAACTCGTCACGATCGCACACGGGGCCGAGGTGCAGGCCGGGACGGGGCTGGGTGACGTCGTCGCACAGGCCCACGGCGGCGTCCCGATCCGCCTCGAGCCGGGCGGGCCACAGGACAACAAACTCGACGCCGTCCCCGCCCGGGCGCGCGTCGAGTACGTCACATTCGGGGAGCTGTCGACGGCCGACGTTCTCTCGGGCGATACCGAACAGTTGACCGCGGCCGGGCAGGAGGCGCTCTCCCGCGTCGTCGAGGAACCGACGCTGCTGTCGTTCATGTACGCTTCACGGCTGTTTGCCCGCGACGCCGAGTTGCTGACCGATCGGGTCCGCGAAACGATCGCCGAGGTGTCGGACGCCGACGGGCAGGCCTCGATGGCGATGCTCGGCGAAACGGTCTTCGCGCTCGGGACCGGCCTCTCCGATGCCGGTTACGAGCCCTCGGTCTGTGCGACCCACCCCGCCGGTGCGGTTCTGAAGTGAGCGGGTCCCGATATCGGTCGATTGTTGCCACTTTTCGGTGACTGTCGTGTCCACGAGAGACGAGCGCGTTCACGCGCCGTCGACAAGCGCCGGTGCCACGCGACAGATCCGGGGCCCGTCGCGTTTAAGTACGCCACACTCGTATCAGCTGCCATATAGATATATCGAGAAACCGCAGGACGGCGAACCGGATGCGTCTCGCTTTCCGCGATGAGCCGCCGATGGCCCGCTCGAGTCGCCGTTCGTTCCACTGCTATTTTTCACAAAGGTAATACAGAGGGTTCGTCTCGGACCGGTTACTGCCATCCCGTCGTTTCGAGAACGGATATTCGACGGCGGAAATCGACTGCCGGGTTTCGGTGAGAGAGTGGGGCGCTGGAAATACCAGAACCGAAAACATTGGCCAAAAATTTATTATGGTACGTTCGAGTTATCGGGCCAAGTTTCGAAATGGCTTCACGCACTGACATTCACCAAAACCTGTTTCAGTTGTACGAACACTACGTCGGGGAACCCGACTCGAGCAAGGACGTCTACGGCTACTGGCTGTTCATCGTCGGCTACGTCATCGGGGCCGCGGGCGTGGCGACGTTCGTCGTCGGGTACGCAGGCGAGGGGGAGCCGTACACGCTGATCAGGGCCTCCGGGATCACCGCTGCGACCGGACTCGCGCTCTGTCTGTTCGGGATCGTACTGATGTTACCGGTGCGGAAACGGGGAATCCAGGCGAGTTTCGTCGGTCTGCTCGTCTCGTTTGCGGGCGTCGGCTTCTTCGGGTGGGCGTATCCGAACAACTGGCGGGAACTGGGCGTCGACTACAGCGTCGAGGTGATCTCCGTCTACACGTTGGGGATCGGCATCATCGCGGGGGTGACGGCCCTCGTCCCTATTCTGACCGGCCAACGCGGCATGTTCGTCGAAGAGGAAGGCCAGACCGAGGACCCGCCGATCCTCACCGGCGACGCGATGGAAAGCGCCCAATTCGCCGCCTTCCGTGACGACAACGGCGACTGGCAGTGGCACGTCCTCCACCTCGAGGCCCTGGCCCAGAGTACGGAGAGTGCGGTGACGCGGCCGGAGGCCACGGAGGGGATCGAGCGGGTGAAATCCCAGATCAGCTCCGCGGGGCTGATGGAGCTGACGACCTCCGCGTTCCGGCTCTACGAGGACCGCGACGGCACCTGGCAGTGGACGCTCGCGCGCGACGACGGTTCGATCGTCGGTGCCTGTGCCGGCGAGTTCGACGAGCGCGACGGGGCCGAAGAGTCGGTGAGCTTCCTCAAAGACGAGGGGCCGGACGCCGACGTAATCGAGATCGAGGGGGCGGCCTTTACCTACGAGGAGCGCCGCGACAAGTGGTACTGGCAACTGGTCGACGACGACCGCGTGCCGCTGGCCTCGAGCGAGACGGGCCACTCGACCCAGGAACGGGCCGAAGAGGCCGCCCGCACCTTCGCCGAACGGTTCGATCGAGCGCGAGTCCTCGACGTCGAGAACGTCGGCGTCGAACTCCGCGAGCGGGCCGACGGCTGGAGCTGGCGGATCGTCGACGCCGCCGACGACGTCCTCGCGACCAGTACCGACGCCTTCGATTCCCGGCGCGACGCCGAGGAGGCGGCCGAGGCACTCTTGCCTGAACTCGAGTCGGCGTCGGTCACCGTGGCCGGCGAGCCGACCTACGAACTCTACGAGTCCGGCCAAGAGTGGCGCTACCGGCTCGTCGACGAGACCGAACACGTGGTCGCGCGAAGCCCCGAGGGGACCGACGACCGTCTCGCGGTCGATACGTGGACCGAGCGGTTCGGCGACAACGCTGCCGACGCCGACGTCGTCGAGATCGACGACGCGGAGTACGAGGTCTATCCGGCCGAAGACGTCGACACCGGCAGCGCCGCCTCGACGCCCGACGACGACCTCCCCGCGGCAATCGAGGAGCCCGAACCGGCGGCCGACGGCGGGACGGCCGTCGACGCCCCCGACGCCGAGGATGCGAGCCCGTGGCACTGGCGGCTCGTCACCGACGACCGCGACGTCGTCGCCGCGAGTACCGAACCACATCCCGACGCCGAGTCGGCGACCGACGCCATCGAGCGGGTCCGCCAGCAGGCCAGCGAGGCGGAACTCATCGAGTTCGAGAACGCCGCCTTCCAGGTCTACGAGGCCGACTCCGGCGAATGGCGCTGGCGGCTCATCGACGAGGACGGCAACGTTCTGGCCGACAGCGGCGCTGAACACACCTCCCGCGGCGAGGCCGCCGAGGCGATGATGACGCTGAAAGAGCAGGCCCCCGAGGCCGAACTGCTCGAGATCGAGACCGCGGCGTTCGAACTCTTCGTCAACGAGGACGACGAGTGGGGCTGGCGGCTCATCGACGAGGCCGGCAAGCTCGTCGCCGAGGACCCCGCGACCCACCCGACCCGCGGGGCCGCCCGCCAGGCGATGAACCGCCTGCTCGAGCATCTCGATTCGGACGTGCGGACGATGGACCGGGCGATCTTCCAGCCGTACGCGACCGAGGACTGGCACTGGCGGTTCGTCTTGCCCTCGGGCGAGACCGTCGCCGTCGACGGCGAGGCACACCCGACACAGGACGAACTGGTCGACAGCCTCGACGACGTGCGCGAGGCCGCTGTGTCGGCGCGCCGGCACACGATCGGCGACGTCTCGGTCCAGCTCTACGGCACCGACGAGTGGCGCTTCCGACTGCTCGATCGCGACCGCGAGGAGATCGCCGACGCGACCGTCTCCTACGGCGACCGCGAGGCCGCGATGGACGGCGTCGAGGACCTCAAGCGACACGCGGCCGACGCGCCGATCTTCGCGATCGAGGACGCGGCGATCCGCGTCGACGACGCGGACGGCTGGTCGTGGGAACTCGTCGACGCCGAGCGGACCGTTATCGCCGAGGCCGTCGACTCCGAACCCGATCGCGAGACCCTGCTCGAGGCGATCGAGGAGGTCCGCCAGCTCGCGCCGATGGCCGGCCGCGTCGACTTCGACGTCGCCTCCTTCGAACTCGTCGCCGACGAGGAGGACCGCTGGCAGTGGCGGCTCATCGACGAGGACGGCCGCACCGTCGCGACCGGCTCCGAGACCCACGAGACGGCCGACGACGCCCGCGACGCCCTCGCGGACGTCCGCGGGCTGATCGAGTCGGCGAGCATCCTCGAGATCGACAGCGTCTCGTTCGAACTCCACACCGCAGAGGACGGCTGGGTCTGGCAGCTGATCGACGAGTACGGCGCGACGATGGCCGAGAGTACCCAGACCTACGAGAACCGCACCGAGGCCCGCGAGGCGATGAACGACGTGAAGGCACAGGCCCCCGACGGCTGGATCACCTTCACCGAGTGACGGCGCCAGCGGCTCGCACCGACTACTGACCGGTCCGTTTCGCCGCGGGAACGCGGCGCTCGCTCGAGTCGACTCGGCGGGCGATCGGGCCGTTTTTTATCGATCGAACCCAGTGATCGATCGTGACCGATTACGACAGCGTCTCCGCCGACGTCGAAGACGAGGAGGAGATCCCGGCAGACCACCCCAGATACCAGGATCTGCTCACTCGTCACCGCATCGAGCGGGGCGTCGAGAAGGGGATCACCCACCTCCAGGGGATGCACGCGGAGGGGCGGGGCAGCGCCTTCGACTATCTGCTCGGCGAGGAGACGATTCCCAGCGCCGACGCGGCCGAACGGGCGGCCGCGGCACACCTCCTGCTGGCCGACCGTCCCGTCCTCTCGATCAACGGCAACGTCGCGGCGCTGGTCCCTGGCGAGATGGCTGAACTCGCCGACGCAACCGGTGCCGACCTCGAGGTCAACCTCTTCAACCGGACGCCCGAGCGCATCGAGGCCATCGCCGACCACCTCCGCGACCACGGCGCGGACGACGTGAAAGGGCTCGAGGCCGACGCACGGATCCCGAACCTCGATCACCAGCGGGCGAAGGTCGACGCCGACGGGATCTACGCGGCTGACGTGGTGCTGGTTCCCCTCGAGGACGGCGATCGCGCGGAAGCCTTAGACGAGATGGACAAGACCGAGATCGTCATCGATCTCAACCCCCTCTCGCGATCACCGCAGGTGGCCGACGTCCCGATCGTCGACAACATCATCCGCGCGGTACCGAACATGACCGATCACGCGCGTGAGTTGGCCGACGCCGATGAGGCTACCCTCCGTGCGATTATCGCGGACTTCGACCGCGAGCGCGCGCTCGAGGACGCCGAGAAGCGGATCCGGTCGGGCGATCTCTGACCGCACGGTCGCGACTCAGTGGTCGACCGACACCATCGCTCGAGTCGGTCCTGAACCCGCCGATCGGAACCGCCGTTCGGGTTCGGCGCATCGACTCGAGCGCCTTTCATACGGGTTGTGTCCCGATTTCTCGGTGGGACCGCAGGGTAGGTCGCGGTCCCACCGGCAATGACTGACAGTAGACCGTATCAGGAGGTATAAATTCCTCCTCCGGTTCCCTCCGTACATGGACGCCTACGAGTTACTCACGCGAAACGCCGAGGAGGTCGTCACCGATGAGGAGGTCCGCGACCTCACGGAGGATCCCAAGGGCAAGCGGGCCTACGTCGGCTACGAACCCTCCGGCGTCCTCCATCTGGGGCATCTCCTGACCGCGAACAAGCTCATCGACCTCCAGGAAGCCGGCATGGAGGTCGTGATCCTGCTGGCGGACGCCCACGCCTACCTCAACGAGAAGGGGTCGCTCGAGGAGATCCGGGCGACTGCCGAGCGGATGAAGGCCCAGTTCCTCGCGTACGGCCTCGACGAGGAGCGGACCGAGTTCGTCTACGGCTCGACGTTCCAGTTCGACGAGGCGTACACCCGCGATCTGCACACCCTCGAGCAGGCGACGACGATGAACCGAGCCCAGCGCGCGATGGCCGAGATTCAGGGCGACGAGACGGCCAAGGTGAGCCACCTGGTCTACCCGCTGATGCAGACGCTCGACATCGAGTACCTCGATCTGGATCTGGCGGTCGGCGGGCTCGATCAGCGGAAGGTCCACATGCTCGCCCGCGAGAAACTGCCGGAGCTCGACTACGAGGTCCGGCCGGCGATCCACACCCCCATCCTCGCCGACCTCACGACCGGCGAGGGGAAGATGTCCTCGAGCGAGGGGACCACGATCTCGATGGAGGACTCGACCGCGGACGTAGAAGAGAAGGTCAATTCGGCGTACTGTCCCCCAACGCGGGATCCGGAGCCCGACGACGAGGGCAACGAGCGCGAGAACCCGGTCCTCGAACTCTTCGAGTACCACGTCTTCCCCCGCTTCGACGAGGTCGTGGTCGAACGCCCCGAAGAGTACGGCGGCGACCTGACCTACGAGGGCTACGAGTCGCTGGCAGCCGATCTCGAGTCCGGCGAACTCCACCCCGCCGACGCGAAGGGGACGCTGGCGACCTACCTCGACGAACTGATCGCGCCTGGTCGCGAGAAGCTACGCGAACTCCGGGACTGACCGGGGTCGTCTCTCGTTTTTCGTCACCGCCGCGTCGCCGCGGTCACACGACCGGTGATCCAGCCGATTGAAGTGATCGCGCCCCCCTTTCGAGGGTATGAACGACACGCGACGCGCGGTCCTCGAGGCGCTTGCCGACGGTCCGGTTTCGGGGCCGGAACTGGCCGACGCCCTCGACGTCTCGCGGGCGGCCGTCTGGAAGCACATCGAGGCGCTGCGCGAGGCGGACTTCGAGATCGAGAGCGGGCCGAACGGCTACGATCTCGGCGAGATCGAGGCGTACAACGCACCCGCAGTCGAGTTCGGGCTCGAGGCCCCGTTTTCGGTCGAATATCACGACTCCGTCGGGAGTACCAACGACCGGGCGCGTGAACTCGCGGGCGAGGGCGCGACCGACGTGGTCGTCCTCGCAGACGAACAGACCGGCGGCCGCGGCCGCCTCGAGCGCGAGTGGACGGCGCCGCCGGGCGGCGTCTGGCTGAGCGTCGTCACCCGGCCCGATATCGCGGCCGCGCAGGCCCCGCTGTACACGCTCGCGATCTCGGTCGCGACGGCGCGAGCGGCCCGCGAGGCGGGCGTCGATGCTCGAATCAAGTGGCCCAACGACGTGGTCGTCCCGGTCGGCGACGACGGCGACTACCGGAAGCTTTCGGGGATTCTCACGGAGATGGAAGGCGAGACCGACCGCGTCGAGTGGGTCATTGTCGGGCCCGGCATCAACGCGAACATCGACGCCGACGCGCTGCCCGAGGGCGCGACCAGCATCCGTGAGGAGGCGGGTGACGTCGACCGCCGGCGGTTCGTCCAGCGCCTGCTCGAGTCCTTCGACGACCACCGCAACGACCTCGAGAGGGTCGTTCCCGCGTGGCGCGAACTGGCGTTGACGCTCGGCCAGCGGGTGCGGGTCGACCGCCCCGCGGGCGAGATCGTCGGGGAGGCGGTCGACGTGACCGAGTCGGGCGCGCTCGTAGTCGAAACCGACGACGGGCGGGTGACGGTGTCGGCGGGCGACTGCGAACACCTCCGTCCCGTCTGAACAGTAATCGGTTCGACTGTCATGGATCGGACCGAAACTCGTGATCACTGACAGAGACCAGAGCCGCTCGGCGTGAACACTCACGTCTGCTTGGCACCAACAGCAACGCCGTAAGCGACCAGTGTGGGCGGATCACACGCCGAGCAGTATCGAACAGCCAGCCGCGGCGACCACCCACCCTGCTCCCGTCCACGACATCACAAAAAACGCCTCGCGAGCGCCGGCCTCTGTCCATCCGGAACTCACATCGAGTCGGTCTCTCATCCCTTCGATGGTTCGCCCGAGACCGACTGCCGTCGACCACGCGGTGACGCCGAATCCGAGTAGTAGCGTACCGAACGCGAACGCCGTGTCGGTCGCTGTTCGTGGCGACAGGACAACCAGTAGCCCGAGAGAGATCGTTGTCCCGAGTGCGGCCCCGATCGTCACCCAGCGAGCGGCTGCGGTCACGAGCCGGCGAGTCCGCTCGACGTAGCCCCCCGAGACGGGGACGCCGGGATCAGTCGACGGCATCACGCATGCGTGGATCCAGGGCGTCTCGCATTCCGTCACCGAGGAGGTTGAACCCGAGTACGGTGAGTGCGAGGAACAGACCAGGGAAGAACGACCACCACCACGCGCCCGAGAACAGGCCCCGTGTGACGCCCTCCGAGAGCATCATTCCCCACGAGGGGTCGCCAGGTTTGGCGCCGAAGCCGAGAAACGACAGCGCCGCGATATCGATAATTGCCAGACCGTAGTTCAACGTCGACTGAACGGTGATCGGAGCCAGACAGTTCGGCAGGACGTGACGAATCAGCAGCCGTGGATCGGTCGCGCCGAGTGCGCGCGTCGCCTCGATGTACTCGTCCTCGAGGACTTTCAGCGCTGCGCCGCGGACGACGCGGGCGAATCGCGGCGTGTACACGAGCGTGAGCGCGGCAACAGCACGCCACAGCCCCAGCGACTCGGGGAAGATGGTGACGAGTGCCAGGGCAAGCAACAGCGACGGAAACGATAGAAGCACGTCCATCGTCCGCATGATTATGTTGTCCGTGAGGTCGCCGTAATACGCTGCGATGATGCCGGCAGTGATGCCGAGGAACGTGGACGCGAGGACAGTCGCAGTCCCGAATTTCAGTGCGTACCACGCGCCGTACAGCACGCGCGGGAAGATGTCGCGAGCTTGTCCGTCCGTCCCGAACCAGAACCCGCTGCTGGGCGCTGCCTTCGTCGGATTCGTCCCGAACTGTGTGTTGACGATCGCACCGAGGTCGTACGCGAACCGCGCGTAGATGGCGACGGCGAACATCGCGCCAATGATTGTGAGGCCGATAACGGCAAGGCGGTTCGACAGGAGTTCCGTGAGGAACGGGCTGGCGCGGATACGCTCGATGGTACTGCGCTCGATGTCTGGTGATTGGGTTTCAGTACTCATTGGTCAATTCGTGGGTCGAGGATGGAATACGTGATGTCGACGAAAAGGTTCACTATCGTGTACATGAACGCGAACACGAGAACGGTCGCCTGTACCACTGGATAGTCGCTCTTGTTGATCGCGTCCACGAGCAACGTCCCAATACCGTTGATTTCGAACACCGTCTCGGTCAGGACGGAGCCGCCGAGCATCGATCCGAACTGGATCCCGATGATAGTGATGACAGGGATAAACGCGTTCCGGAGACCATGTTTCATGATCGTCGTCTTCGCGCCCTGTCCTTTCGCGCGGGCCGTCCGCATGTAGTCCTGACGAACGACTTCCAGCATCGATGACCGCATCATCCGGGAGATAAACGCCATCGAGTAGACGCCGAGGACGAGAACCGGCATGAGCAGATGGCGAACTGCGGACTGAAATGCTGCCAGATCTCCGGCCAGTAGTGTATCGATGAGGATGAATCCGGTTGTCGAGTCGATGAAGTGTGTCGATCCGATACGGCCGCTCGTCGGGAGGATACCCAGGAACTGTGCAAACAGCAGGATGAGGAGCGGACCGCTCCAGTAGATCGGGACACTGATGCCCGTAAGTGCGCCGATCCGCGAGAAGTGATCGGTCAACGTATCTTTCTTGACGGCGCTCAGGATGCCAAGGGGAAGCCCGAACAGAAGGCCCGCGATCTGACCGAGTATGGCGAGTTCGATGGTAATCGGAAGCCGATCGGCGAGGATTTCGCTTACGTCGGCGCCGCGCCGGATCTTGTAGGACTCTCCGAACTCGAGCGTCGCAGTGTCTCGGAGGAACCGGACGTACTGCTGCCACAGAGGATCATCGAGTCCAAGATCAGTTCGAACCTGGTTGATGTACTCCTGACTCGCGCGTTCGCCCGCGATTGCGACCGCGGGATCACCTGGCGAGAGTTGGAGGATGGCGAAGACTACCGTTGCTACCCCGAACAGCACCGGACCGAGCAACAGCAGACGTTTGGCAACGAACCGCTTTGAGACCATTATTCTGAGATATGTTTATAAGTTTAAAAAGCTCTCGTCAACTGGCCGTGTTACTCGAGTTCGACCAGGTGGAGGTGCGGCCCACCGATGGCCGAAACCTCGTAATTGCTGACGTTATTGCGGACACCGCGGATCTCGTCGGCGTAGTCGATGAAGACCCACGGAGCCTCGTCGTGGGCGATCTGGGCCGCCTCGTGGTAGAGTTCGGCACGCCCGTCTTGGTCTGCCGTCTGCTGGGCTTCCTCAACGAGGTCCATGAACTCCTGGTTCGCCCACGCGGACCGGTTAGACGTGTTGTAGCCCTCGGTACCCCAGTCGACCCAGTCCTGTCCGTCGGGGGACTCAACCTGGGGATGAAGCAGGACGTAGTAGAAGTTGTCAGGGTCGGCGTTGTCCGTATACCAGCCAGCGAGGGACGCGTCGTGTTTCCCTTCGGAGGTGTAGGTAAGGTAGTCCGAGAACTGTCGCTCGTCGATCGTGACGTCGATGCCGATCTCGCTGAGGTTCGTTCGGATAGTCTCCGCCGTCGGAAGCGGTGCCGGATTGTACCCACGAGCGTTCTGGAAAGTCGTCAAGTTGAACGAGAACCCGTCACTGTACTCGGTCTCGTCCAACAATGACTGTGCCTCGTCAGGGTCGTAGGCGTACGGGCTGAGATCGTCGTTGTGTCCGAACAGCGCCGGCGGACACGGCTGGTCGGCCTGTTCGGCGATGCCCGAGTATACTTCGTTGACGATGGATTCGGTATCGATGGCGTAACTGATTGCCCGCCGGACATCCGGGTCGCGGAATTCCTCCATGCGGGACTGGTTGAGCGACATGTAGCCGACGTTGATCCCCTGCCCAGACTGGACTTCGGCGGCATCGGAACTTTCGACTGTTCCGATGTTGTTGGGTCCGAGGTTGTCGATGATCTCGAGTTCGCCTTCGACGAGGGCTTGCGTCCGCGTGGAGTTCTGGCCGCGCTCGATGAACAGGAGTTCCTCCACGTTCGGGGCATCGCCCCAGTAATTGTCGTTGGGGGTCAGTAGAATACGACCGTTCGAGTCGTCGAGTTCCTCGAGTTGGAACGGACCAGTACCGTTGGCGTCCGTTTTGAAGTCGAAATCTCCCTCGATTCCGTCCTGCGGGAGGACGACGGCGGCGAACATCGCAAGGTTACGCAGGAACGGTGCGTACGGCTGCGTGAGCGTAATGTTCAGCGTATAGTCTCCGTCGGTCTCAACGGAGTCGATCCAGTTCCCAAGCGTGAACGGTCCGTATGCGGACGCATCCTCGAAGTAGTACTCGTATTCTTCGTCGACGAATCGCCGGTAGGTTGCGACGAAGTCGTCGGCGGTGAAGTCAGAGCCGTCGTCGAACTGCGCGTCCTCGCGCAGTTCGATCGTGACGTCTTCGCCCTCCATCGTCCAGTCGGTTGCGAGACTCTCCGTGATGGCTGCCTCGCCGGGCTCGAAGTCGATAAGGCCGTCGTAAATCTGGTTCGTGACCTTCGAGACTTCGCCGCTGGTCGTGTTCTGGGGGTCAAGGGTGTCCGAATGCGAACTGCGTCCGTACCGGAGCGTCCCGCTGCTCCCGCTGTTCCCACCGAGACAGCCTGACATGGAACTCGCTGCAGTTGCGACGACAGTCGCGCTTCCGGCCGACTTCAGGAAACCACGTCTGGATACCGCATCGTTATGGCCTGACATAGCACCACAACTTGGTGCCATGTATATAATGGTACCGGACAAAATTGGGCGAAAACGATTTACAACTCCCCGTAGGTTTGTATCGAGATAAGCTGAGCAGTTATCGCTATAAAAATATAGTATTGTGGTGGGAACGGCCGCGAATCTGTTCGATCAGTATGCCCGCCCACCGTTCCAATCAGTCTGGCGACGAAGGCCGAGTCGCTTACTCGCTGGGGTTGAAGAGATGACAGGCAGCCGGATGGGCACCGTCGGCGAGTGTGGGGTCAGTTCGTTCGCAGACGCTCTCGAACGTGTCCGCGAGGGCGGCTTCGGCGGCCTCCCAGTCGCCGTCAGCGAGATGGCGGTAGGACTCGTCGACTGCCTCGCGAGCGCGACCCGATAGGGGCCCGTCGAAGAACTGTGCATCAAGCGCGGCGGCGAAGTCGTTGCCACCGTCCGTAACCGCACGCGGCGATGGCGTCTCCTCGGGTGTTCTCTCTTTGGCCGCCTCGAGGTCGATGTCACGGGCTTCGACTCGCTGTCGGTAGAACATGACTTCTCGGTAGCGCTCCTGTTGGATGTCGAGATCCTCGGGCGGGATGATCGACGGGCACCGCGTCCGGAAGTGACAGCCGGATGGCGGATCGATAGGGGACGGCACGTCGCCTTTCAGGATGGTCCGGTCGTCGGTGGCTGTTAGCGGATCCGGCTCGGGGATCGCCGACAGCAAGGCGTTCGTGTAGGGGTGTTTCGGTTCCGCGAATAGCTCGTCGGTGTCCGCAACTTCGACGATCTCGCCGAGGTACATCACGGCCACGCGGTCCGATATATGCCGGACAACAGAGAGGTCGTGGGCGATGAACAGGTACGTCAGCCCGAACTCGTCTTGCAGGTCCTCGAGCAGGTTAATGATCTGTGCCTGCACGGAGACGTCAAGCGCCGACACCGGCTCGTCAGCGACGATGAAGTCCGGATCAACTGCGAGGGCACGAGCGATACCGACGCGCTGGCGCTGCCCACCGGAGAGTTCGTGAGGATAGCGACCATATTGACCCGCGTCGAGACCGACTTCCTCGAGGAGTTGCATGACGCGGCGACGGCGGAGTATGCGCTTCGAGTCGCCTGCAGAAATGTCGACGTGTACGCTCGTGATTCGGCCGTTGTCGCGCGTCACGTCCGTCGTCACGCCGAGCGCGCCCTCGACATCTACGGTGACATCGCCGTCAGCCACGGTGACGGTCACGGGGACGACGGTTTCTCCATCGGTACTCCCGAGTAACGCGTCCACGTTGTCCGCGACGTCAACGGAGACTGCGTCCGGCGAGATACCGGCCGTCGAAACGTCCGCGCGTGTCACCACGTCGGGATCGGTCTCGGGGAGGCCGTGGATCTTCAGCGGCTCCATAATGGTCTTTCCGACGGTCATTCGCGGATCGAGACTCGACATCGGGTCCTGAAACACCATCTGCATGTCCTTGCGCCTCTCCCGCAACTCCGACTTCGAGAGGTCTCCGAGATTATCGCCGGCAAACACTACCGTTCCGTCCGTCGGCCGGTTGAGATGGAGAATGGCGCGACCCGCCGTCGACTTGCCACAGCCCGATTCGCCGACCAGTCCGAGGGTCTCGCCCTCGTGAATATCGAAACTCACGCCGTCGACGGCTTTCACGCTCGGTTGCTCGTCGATGAACCGGTCGAGAATTCCGTCTTCCTGCTGATAGTATTTCCGCATCTTGCGGAGTTCGACGAGTGGCTCACCGATTTCGTGGTCGGTTGCGGACGCGACGCCGTCGTTGCCGTACTCGTCCTTGTCGAAGGAATTGAAGAGACATTTTGCCCGATGATCGACGTCATCGGGACCGTGCTGGCGGAACGGAATTTCGCCCTCGCGACACTCGGGCTGGGCCCACGGGCATCGATCGGCAAAGTGACATCCATCGGGCATGTCGATGAGGTCAGGGACGTTGCCTTCGATAGGTGTCAAGCGGTCTTTCTCCTCCGTCGGGATAGACTCGAGCAGCGTGTACGTATACGGGTGGCTCGGATCGGAAAAGATCTCCTCGACGGGACCCTCCTCGACGATTTCGCCGGCGTACATTACTGCGACCCGGTCGCAGGTCTCCGCGACGACGCCGAGGTCGTGGGTAATCATCAGTACCGACATCCCGAACTCCTCTTGAAGGTCGTCGATGAGGTCGAGAATTTGAGCCTGAATGGTCACGTCGAGGGCGGTCGTCGGCTCGTCAGCGATGAGGAGACTCGGCCGACATGCGAGTGCGATTGCGATGAGGACGCGCTGGCGCATTCCGCCGGAGAACTCGTGGGGGTATTCCTCAAGGCGCGTAGTCGCCTCCGGAATGCCGACCTCGGTGAGGATTTCGACAACATCCTCCATAACCTCCTCGTCGTGTTCGTTCTCTCTGATCGATGGGAGAATCTCTCGGACGGCGTTCAGCCACGTGTCCCGCTTCCGTTCGCCGTACTGATGGAGTCGGAGCGACTCCGCGACCTGTTCGCCGACGGTAACCGCGGGATTTAGGGACGTCATCGGGTCTTGGAAGATCATCCCCATCTCGCTACCGCGGACCTTTCGCATCGCCTCCTCAGGCGCATCCGTTAGGTCGATGACGCCGTCCTCAACCGCGATTTCGTCGGCGTCGACGCCACTCTCCAACTGCTCACGTGCTGCTCCGTCGACGTAGACGAACCCGTTGTCGGCATCCTCAAGGGTGTCTTCGAGGTCGTCCGCGATGACGGACTGCGCCGTCCCGTCATCCAGTCGGTCGGCAGCGGTTTGGAGGGCTGGTGCGAGGTCCGATGGATCGTCGTGAGCAGCGAGATCGGTGGCGATGCCGCGAAGTTCCGGTCCGGCCAAGTCGCCTCCCTGGCCGGATCGAAGGTCCGCGACGAGTTCTCGGACTGCGTCCACGAGTTCGAAGGGGTACGGGACGACGGCATCGTCGAACTCGGCTGCGAGATCCGTGGCAAGTGCCGCGCTCCGCAGGGACACGCGTCCGGCCACGACGTCGCCGGGGTCGTCTACGAGGTCCATTGCTGAGAGTGCGGTTACGCTCTTCCCAGAGCCGGACTCACCGACGAGACCGACGGTTTCACCTTCCTCGACGGTGAGATCGACGCCATCGACGGCCTTGACCGCACCGCGTTTGGTATCGAACTGCGTCCGGAGCCCGGAGAGCGATAAAAGATCGGACATTGACAGCACTTCTCGAGGCAGTGAAGAAATAGCTTGTGGGACTTGGACAACGTTTATCTCCGATGGTACACGCGGTGCAGACATGAGCGACAACCCGGCAAGCGACACCTCGAACAACGTGCAAGCTCAGTCCGGTTGGCAGTCAGTCATCGAGGAGATGGCAGCGATCGCTGACGAGTACCGTGACCGCGGTTGGACGGCCCTCGAACTCCATCCCGGAGACGCCGTACTCGTGGACTCCGAGAAGCGGACGGGACTCGACGTCCTCCTTCCAGGGCCCGAGTACGAGAATCTTGAATCGCTAACCGAGAACTGTTCGTTCGTCGACGTGGACGTGTTTCGCGCGGCGGACAGTAGCATGTTCTACCTGCTTATCGTCGAGAAAGATCCGGAGAGCGAGACGGTCGTGTTCGTTCCCGCCTACTATGATCCCGGTTCCGGACAGCCGAAACTCGATACCATCCGCTCGGACAGCGAGTTCCGATTGTTCTGCCGGCGGCTGAGCGACGATTATATCGAGTTCGTTCACGGGGACGTGCAGCCGTTCCTCCCCGAGGCGCTTCAGAGCGACGAATAGGCCACAGGGCTGTCACGGCGCTGAACGGACGCTGTGATCCGTCGACTGCTTTCCTCGTCGAACAGGTCAGCAAATGGCGTTACTCGGCGGTAAGTCGCGGCTCCTCGGGCCGATCCTCGAGATCGTCGGGATCGACCTGTACTGTCAGGACCGGCACCGAGGCACGCCTGACGACCCGTTCGGTGACGCTACCGAGCAGCAGCCGGTCGATTCCCCCGCGGCCGTGTGTCCCCATCACGATCAGATCGCAGGCCTCGGGTCCGGCCTCGTCGACGATGACCTGGCTCGGTGACCCCTCCCGAACCTCGGTTTCGACGGTGACGTCGTCCGGCGCGAGTTCCGCGACCCGATCGACCGCCGCCCGTCCCTCGCCCCGAAGCGCGTCGCTGACGCCCTCGAGTGCGGTTTCCATCGGCAGCCCGCCGTAGCCGGCGGCGTTCACGACGTAGAGCGCACGGATCGTCGCGTTGTGCAGTTGTGCGAGGTCGAACGCGTACTCGAGGGCCCGTTCGACCTCCCGGGAGCCGTCGGTCGGGACGAGGATGCAGTCATACATTATGCTATATGGTGCCATACAACAGATCACTATATGAGTGTTTTTCTGACAGGAACGACCATCCGTCGAACTGACGGATTCGCGACCGACCGGTCCTGCCGTTCGCAGGCGAGAGGGAGGGAAACGCTGATACAGCGGCCGCGCCAACCGAGGGGCATGAGCGACAACCCGTGGACGGACCGGATCGTCGGCGAGCGGATGACCGTCGATCAGGAGTTTTCGGCGCGGATCGAGGAGTCGCAGTTCTCCAACCAGCAGTGGAGCTTGATCATGACCGCCACGGAGTTCGAGATCGAACACCCAGACGAGCCCGACCGAGCGCGGATCGTCGCCGACACCGACAAACTCGACGGCGTCATCCCCGAACTCGAGAACGTGCAGGCCGGCATGGGTGCGATGGCCGGCGGACCTGGCGGACCCGGGGGATCGGACTCGTCGGGCGGCGGGATCGTCGACTCGATCATGGGCGCGCTCGGTATGGGCGGGGACGACGGCTCCGCCGAGGCCGAGCAGCGGAAAGCGGCCGAGCGGCTCACCCAGGAGTACGCGGACGAACTCCAGTCACACCTCGAGTCGAAGGGCCGTTGGGAGTCGGTTCGGGAGAGCGTCGCCGACGGGCGCTGAGCCGACAATGCGGACACCGGTGGGACGCTCATACGGATTACTGTCGCTGGTTACCGGTGTCCCCGCGACCGTCCTGCGGGGACACCGGTACCGACTGACAGGAAACCGTATCAGTCACCGGCGTGAAACATCGTGTACTCGCTGGTTTCGTAGATGTTGATCAACTCGGTGACCAGTTCGTCGTAGGACTCGTCGTCGACGCGTAGCTCATCCAACCGTTCGATCGTCTCCGCCTCGAGTTCGACGGATGGCATACCCGGTCGTTCGCCGCCGATCGGCAAAAACACCACGGGGGACCGGCTGTCACCGGAGGCCGCAGTGGCGGTGCATTCGCTGCAAGCCACAGCACCTTTAGGTGCGGTTCCCGACCGTAGGAGTATGACAGACGAAGTCGAGACGACGACCTTCTCGATCAGTTCCGAAGACGGCGCGACCGACGACGTGACGATTCCGTCGGGACTCGTCGACCTCGTCGCCGAGGGAGACCAGACCGACGTCGAGACGGTCGGCGACGTCATGCTGCTGTCCTTCGCCAGCCGCGCTCACCACATCGTCCATCACGGCGAGGACGCCGATCCGGAACTCGAGGCACAGGAGGAACGCGTAATGGACCTCTTCGAGGAGCGGTTCGGCGTCACGTTCGGCGAAGCGACCGGCCACCAGCACTGACGGCACTCGCGGCACCGGCACTGTTCTCTCGATAGCTCACCGCGTAGCGGTCGAAACGCCCTCGAGAACGACGCGATCGGGGTCTATCCGGCAGTCTCGTTTCCGGCGTCTCCAGTCCCCTCGCCGCCGAGGGCCGGTCCGTTAGCTGACGGTCCGTTCGTCTCGGATCTCGGCTCCTCGGCCGCCTCCGGCACTTCCGCCGCCCCCGTCTCACTCGGCGGTCCGGACTCTTCGGACGACGGTTCGGTCCCCTGACCGGGTGCCGCTCCGCCGTCGGTCCCACCAGCAGCGGTAGTCCCCACATCGTCACCGGCCTCCGTCCCGCCGTCCGTGTCCGTCGTCGCCGGCGCGGCCGCCTCGATCACCACCGACGCCTCGTCGTCGTCGGTCGCGACCGTATGCGTCGACGTGCCCTCGGGTACCGACGACGTGAACGGAATTTCGGCCGACTGGCCGCCAGCGAGCGTCACGGTCGCCTCGGCGACCGGCTGCCCGTCGACGCTGTAGGTCACCGTGTCCGTCCCCTCGAGATCCCCCTGATTCTCGACGGTTGCAGTCACCGTCACCTGCTGGCCGGGCTCGGCGCTCTCGGGCGCTGAGAGGTCGGTCACCGCGAGAGTCGCCGGCTCGTCGCTCGCCTCGACGATCACGGTCGTCTCGTCGGTCTCGTCGTCGCTTGCCACCGCGAGCGTGTACTCGCCGGGCTCGAGCCCCTCGGTTTCGGCGTCGAACGCGACCGACTGGCTCTCGCCGGCCTCGAGCGAGACCGATTCGGTATCGACGACGGTCCCGTCGATCGCGAGCGCGACCTCTTGCGTGCCCGCCTCGCCGCCGACGTTCTCGATCTCGCTTTCGACTGTGATCTCCTGTCCCTGCTCGACCGGACTGGTTACCGACGCGATCGAGACGGCGAACACGGCGGGCTCGGACGCCCCGATCTCGCCGGCGGGCGGCGTCGCGACGGTCACCGGTTCCTCGTAGCCGTGGTTCGTGAAATCGGCCCGCCAGACGAGGCGCTCGGCGTCGCTCTCTGGCGTCCACTCGACGGTGAACTCGTGTTCGCCGGGTTCGAACCCGCTCGGGGGCTCGTCGGTAGTCGTCCCCTCGACGAACTCGCTGTTCGCCGCGACCGCCGCGTCGTTGGGGTTCTCGTAGCCGAACGTCACGTCGATCGCGTCCCCATCCGCCGTGGGCTCGGTCTCCTCGACCGACAACGACGGGAGTTCGGGCCGGACTTCGTCGTTACAGGCCTCG
Source organism: Natrinema thermotolerans (assembly GCF_031165565.1). NCBI lineage: Archaea > Methanobacteriati > Methanobacteriota > Halobacteria > Halobacteriales > Natrialbaceae > Natrinema > Natrinema thermotolerans. The sequence goes on from NZ_CP101873.1 coordinate 2,900,661, forward strand.
AGGTCGGGGTTCGGGTGATCGATCGACGCGAACGGGGCCGCCTCGGGCGAACTGATCCCGGAGATGTAGGTCCCGAAGGTACCGTAGTCGGGAACCTCGACGGTCACCTCGTCGCCGTCGGTCGTGACGTTCCGTTCGTCGCCGATCTCGAAGACGATCGTCCCGTCGAAGGGGGCCTCGACGTTCTCGCCGGCGGTGACGAAGTCCTCAATGATGGTGTTGCCGAAGCCACCGGAGGTGTAAAAGCCCGTACTCGCCGCGACGCTCTCGCCCGCCTCGAGTTCGGCCTCGACGACCGCCCGCGAACAGTTCGTGAACTCGACGCCGAAGTCGGGGACCGCCCCGTCGACGGTGTAGGCCACCTCGTCAGTCTCGATCGGCGTGCCGTCCTCGGCCGCGACGACAGACACCTCGAGCGTCGCGTTCTCCTCGAGGGGCGGCTCGAGGGCGATTTCCCGCGGGCCGATCGTCTCGTTGGCCGCGAAGCGCTCGGTCTCCGCGAGCCGACTTCCGTTCTCGTCGGCGACGGTCAGCGCGTACTCGACGGAGGCGTTGGCCGAGGTGATCGTCAGCGTCTCCCCGTCGCCGGTCTGGTCGGCCACCGAGAGGTTCGCCGTCGGCTCGCCGGGCTCGGGCTCGACGACCGCGTACTCGATCGTGTCGTTCGCCAGGATCGCGTCGTCCGCGGCCGCTCGAACGGAGACGTCGACGCTCGCGTTGTCCTCGAGGGGCGGCTCGAGATCGATCGCCGTCTCCGCGATCGTCTCGTTGGCCTCGAACGGTTCGCTATCGACCCGCTCCCCGTCGTACTCGGCCGTCAGGACGTACGGTACCGTCGCGCTCGCCGCGTCGATCTCGAGGGACTCGCCTTCGCCTTCCTGGTCGTCGACCGACAGCGTCGCTTCGGGCTCGGTGGTGCCGTTCGCGACGGTGTACTCGATCGTCTCGTTCGCGAGCGTCGCGCCGTCCTCGCCGACGATCGCTACCGCGACGCTGGCGTTCTCCTCGAGGGGCGGCTCCAGCTCGAGCGTGTGGTTCGTCACGTTCTCACCGGCCGCGAACGGCTCGCTCCCGACGGTTTCGTTGTCGTACGCCGCAGTCAGGACGTAGGGAACGGAGGCGTTCGCCTCGTCGATTGTCAGCGTCGTCCCGTTGCCCTCCTGATCGTCGACCGACAGCGTCGCCTCGGGTTCGGCGGGCTCGTCGGCAACGGTCACGAACGCACCGTCGAGGACCGGCGCGCCGCCCGCGGTGACGTACGGCACGTCGTCCTCGCCGTCGGACTCGACGTAGCCGAACGCCTCGTCGCCGTCGGTGTCGTGGTGGACGACCGCGACAAGCGGGCCGCTCTCGTTCAGCGACTCCTCGAGGTCGACGGTCACGTTCTCGTGATCACCGGCCTCGAGGTAGCTCGAGACGCCGACGATCGCGTCGGGATCGGTGTCGACGGCGACGCCATCGTAGACGGCGACGAATCCGCCCTCCGAGAGCGAGACGTCGTCGACGGTGACCGCGTCCCCGTCGCTCTCCTGATCGGGGAAGTCGATCGACGCGGTGCCCTCGATCCGGTCGACCGTCTCGATGCGCTGCTCGACCTCTATCTCGACGTGCTGGCTGATCACCGTGACGTCGGCGGTATCCTCCGAGACGGCGTAGGCGGTCGCGTCGGCCGCGGCCTCTTGCGTTATCGTCTGGAGTTGCGTAATACTGATCCGCTGGGACTGGACGGCTCGAGCGGTCTCCGTCGCGGCACTGCTGGCAGCCACCTGGACCTGCGTGACCGACGCGTCCTGTGCCTGAACGAGGGCCCCGCTGGCACTGCCGTACGCGAGCCGCTGGACCTGCGTCACGTCGACGAGTTGCGTCTGGCTCACTGCACCCTGACCAGCACCGAACGCGGCGGCCTGGACTCCCTCGACCGTCACCGACTGTCGCTGCACGGCTGCCGTTACCGCACCCTCCGCGGCCCCGACGGCCGCGGCCTGGATCTGTGTGACCGACACCGACTGTCGCTGGACTAAGACTCCGCCGGCGCTCCCGTCCGCGGCCGCCTGCACCTGCTCGACGGTCGCGTCCTGACTCCCCGAGATCGCGCCTTTCGCGGCACCGAAGGAGGCCTCCTGTACCTGCGTGATCGAGATCCGCTGGACCTGCTCGATCCGGATCGACTGCACCTGCGTCAGCGATCCCCGACCCGCGCCCCGGGCCGCGGCCTGCGTTCCCTCGACCGACACCCGTTGTTTCTGGACGAGTGCGCCTTTCGCCGCCCCCGCTGCGGCCTTCTGTATCTGCTTGATCGTCACCCGCTGGCGCTGCTCGGCGTCGACGCGCTGGCCCTGTCTCGTCTCCGTCCGCTGCTCCTGTCGCAGATCGATTCGCTGGCGCTGCTCGAGGGCGGCGGTCGTACTCCCCTCGAGCGCGCCGGCGGCAGCGCCGGCCGCGGCGTGCTGGACGTGGTCGAGGGTCACTCGCTGGCGCTGCTCGACCGAGATCGACTGATACTGCGTCAGGACACCGTAGGCGGCCCCCTGTGCGGCCTCCTGAATCCTCGGGACCGCGCCGACGTCTTTCGCGCCCGCCTCGCTGGCGGCCCCGGCGGCCGCGCCCCTGGTGGCAACCTGCAATTGCTCGACGCTGACGTACTGACTCTGGGCGATCGCGCCGTGTGCGGCCCCCCAGCTCGCGCTCTGAAGCTGGGTCGCGTTGGCCGACTGGGACTGCGTGAGCGCCCCGCCGGTCGCGCCGCCGACCGCGTACTGGACCTGCGTGACGTTGACCGACTGTTGCTGTATCAACGTTCCGTGAACGGCCCCCGCCGTCGCCGCCTGTACCTGCTCGGCCTCGACGGTCTGGAACTGCGACACCGACTGGCGCGCACCCTCGAGCGCCGCCGCTCGCTGTGCCTGGGTCACCTCGACTCCCTGGGACTGGACGAGCGCGATCCCCTCGCTGACGCCCTCTTCGACGGCATTCTCGCGGTCGCTCTGTGCCGCCGCCGCGTTCGTCCCGCCGGCGTCCGCGTCGGTTTCCGTCCCCTCGGTCTCGGGCGACTCCAGCCGTATCGGATCGAACCCGTTTCCGCCCGCCGCGTCATTCCCGCTCTCGTTCTGAAACTGTGCCTGTGCCTCGGGACCGGGTGGCGACGCAGCGTCCGTCTCCGCTCCCGCGTCGGCCCCGCCGATCCCCCCGAGCCCCCCGAGCAGCGGCACGGCGACGACGCTGGCGATCATCGCGGCGGCGATCACCACGACCGCGGCGATCCGGCGGCGGCTCATCGGTTGCCCCCGCCGGTCGCCGACGCCACAGTCACCGCCGCCGTCCCGTCAGCGATGCGTTCGGTTGCCCACCACCCGTTACGGCCCCGCTCGGCGCTCGCAGTACGGACTCCCATCCCACATCACGGGGTCGAAGCGAGCCATAAGCACGGCCGGTCGTTTCGGTTAGCACGGCGGCACAATTAGGGATTACCGCTTTCCGGTCCGCGAGAACCCACCGTAGGTAGCCTCTCTCACCGCTTTCTCCCACCTTGAGCGGTGTCCGGGACCGTCACGCGAACTGGAACGAAGCGCCCTGTTTCGGCCGGGCCGTCCCGGTTCGAACCGCCGCTCGAGCCGTTCTGTCACCGGCCTTACTGGAGGTTTCGGAAACCGAAGTATTGATCCGGGTTTACGAGAGAGCGGGGGTATGGCAACGGAACGGAATTCGGTCGAGTTAGTCGACGACGACGCCGTCCGCTCGTTCGCACGGGCGGCCGTCCTCGCGGCACTGATGGGGGCCGCGGCCGTGGTGGGATCGATCCCGATCCCGTTGTCGCCGGTCCCGATATCGCTGGGGGTCCTCGTGGTCTACCTGATGGGGCTGTATCTCGGCCCGTACTGGGGGACGGTCTCGATCGGGCTCTACCTGACCGCCGGCGCGATCGGGATCCCGGTGTTCGCGAACGGGACCGCCGGGATCGGCGTCCTGATCGGTGAGACCGGTGGCTATCTCTGGGCCTACCCCCTCGCCGTGATACTGATCGGGCTCGCGGTTCACGGCACCGACGACCTCGCGGACCCCGCCGACACCTCGACGCCGGTCATCGCCGCGGTGTTGCTCGCGGCGCTGATCGTCATCTACGGCCTCGGGACCGCGTGGCTCGGGTACGTGCTGGAACTGGGTGCGATCGAAGCGCTCCAGCTCGCGGTCGTCCCGTTCGTCCCGGGCGACCTGCTGAAGATCGTCGCCGCGATCGCGATCGTCAAGGCCGGTCGCATCGATCCGACGTGACCGTCCGGAGGGCGAGCCGATGATCGAGTTTCGGTCTGTCTCGTACGCGTTCGAGGACGTTTCGGTCCTCGAGGACGTCTCGCTGACGATCGAGGACGGCGAGTTCGGCCTGCTGGCGGGAGCAAACGGCAGCGGGAAGACGACCCTGTTGCGTCACTGCAACGGCCTCTTGACGCCCGACAGCGGCGAGGTACTGGTCGACGGCACGCCCGTTTCCGACGACCTGATCGCCGCCCGCTCGAGCGTCGGGATGGTCTTCCAACACCCCCGCGACCAGTTCGTCTCGGCGACCGTCGGTGCGGACGTCGCTTTCGGCCCCGAAAACCTCGGCCTCGAGCGAGCCGAGATCGATCGCCGCGTCGACGCCGCCCTCGAGGCGGTCAACATGGCCGGCCGGGAAGACGACCGGATCGACGCCCTCTCGGGTGGCGAGCAGTCCCGGGTCGCCATCGCGGGCGCGCTCGCGATGGACCCTTCCCACCTCGTCCTCGACGAACCCTTCACCGGCCTCGACGAACCCGCGCGCCGCTCGGTCCTCGAGCGACTCGCGGCGCTGTCGGCCGACGGCACCGGGGTCTTGCTCGCGACCCACGACCTGCGGGACGTACTGACATTGGCCGACCGGGTGATCGCGATGCGGGACGGACAGGTGGCCATCGACGGCTCGCCCGACGACGCGCTCGAGGACCTCGCTGGCCTCGAGGTCCGCGTTCCAGACCGGTGATCACGATGACCGAACTGTTACTCCCACCACGCGCGTTCGGGGGCTGCCGATGCTGACCTACGAACCGGACGAGACGCTGGCCCACCGGCTCGACCCCCGGAGCAAGCTGGCGGTCCAGATCGGGTTCGCGGCGACTGCACTGGCCCATCCGACGCCTCGAGCGTTGCTGGTGCTATCGGCGGTGACCGTCGTCGTGCTGGCTGCGGCGCGTGTCTCGCTCCGCCGGACCGTCGCCGCCTACCGGTACGCGCTCGTGGTCCTCGCGATCGCGCCGGTGCTGGCTGGCGTCACGATCGGCTCCCCCTGGTTCGACCGCGCGGACGCCCTCACGTCGGGACTGGCGAGCTATCGGGTCCTCCTCATCTTGCTGGTCAGCGCGGCGTACGTCCGGTCGACGCCGGTCCGGGACTCCCGGGCGGCGATCCAGCGGACGATTCCCGGCAAACCCGGCCAACTGCTCGGGATCGGGATCGCGCTCGTCTTTCGGTTCCTCCCCGTCCTACAGGGCGATCTCCGGACGATCCGCGAAGCGATGGCCGCCCGGCTGGGGACCGAACGCGGCACGATCGACCGGATCAGCACGGTCGGGATGCTCGGACTGACGCGGGCCTTCGACCGGGCCGACCGCCTCTCGCTCGCGCTCCGCGCACGGTGTTTCGCGTGGAACCCCACGCTGCCGCCCCTCGCCTTTTCCCGCCTCGACTACCCCGTCCTCGCGTTCGCCCTCTGTCTCGCGCTGTCCGCGTTCTACTGATCCTCGCGCATTCGCGACCGCTCAGAACTGATATTTCCCCACTCGAGCCGTCGGTCGCGGTAAACACCGTCCTCGAGCCGCCCCGTTCTCCAGTGGCGGGTTCGGACCGTCTCGGTCCCACCATCATCGATTTGATATCGCTATAATTGGTTTATCCGCGGTCGGCAGTGGGGCGCAGATCCACCGGCGGGCCGCTACCTGACCTCCCGGTCACCGACCACAGCCAGCACGTAATCCGTCGGTAGGATCCCGTTACGATGATATTCACTGCTCTTAACGAATACCCGCCGGCCCGCTTGAGACGGTAATGCGCCGCCGTAATCTCCTGATCGCCGGACTCGGCAGTTGCGTCGCGGGGTGTCTCTCGCGTGAGTCGACGAGTGCCCCGCGCAACGACTCGACGGGAATCGAACCGGACGGAAACGGACCGAGCGACGTCGACCCGGACGACGACCCCGCCGAGGACGCGGCGTCCGACGCCGTCGATCCGTCCCCGCTCGAGGACTTCGAGGACCTGTCGCCGTGGACCAGCGACGGCGGAACGCTGACCGCTGACGACGCGACCTACTACAGCGGGACACAGGCCGCGCGGATCGATGTCCGACCGCGGGACAGGCGCGGCGCGATCCGCAGGTCGTTCGCGGAGCCGGTCGATCTGACCGGCGACGGGCTCTCGCTGGCGCTCCGTGCCACCGCAGCCATCTACCCTCGGATTCAGCTGTTCGATACCGACGGCAACCGGCTCGACCTCCGCGCACCGGTTCGTGCGGGAGTGCCGTTCCAGTCGTATCCCTTCGGGATCGATCACGACGGGGGCTGCGATCGCTCGGCCGTCAGCGAACTCCGGATCCTCACCTATACGGGCGGTGGCGAGTCGCTGTCGCTCTGGTGTGACCATCTCGCGCGGACGCCTCGCCCCGACACTCCCGTCGTCCTCCTCCAGTTCGACGACGGTAGCGTCACCGACTACACCCAAGCGGCACCGATCCTCGAGTCACACGGCTACCCCGCGACGACGTTCGTCAATCCGGATTCCATCGGGGGACGCGACGCGCTCGATCTCGACCAACTCGCCGAGTTACAAGCCAGCGGGTGGACGGTCGGGAGCCACGCCGATAGCCACGACTCACTTTCGAGTCTCGAGCCGGCGATCCAAGAAGCGCGTATCCGCAGGGGTAAGGAGTGGCTCGTCGACCACGGGTTCGAGGGTGGTGCCGAGTACTTCGCCTATCCGTACAGCGACTACGACGCCACCACGCTCGAACTCGTCGACGAGTACCATCGGCTCGGGTTCGCCGCGGGGTGGCCGGCGACCGGCCGGGTCCCCAACCGGCTGCTGGCCCCGCGGCGCGGCGACCCCGACCCGGCCGAAGCCAGGCGGCTGCTCGATCTGACGATCCGTCACGACGGTGTCCTCACGCTGCTCTTTCACTCGATGGGGGACCTCGCCGACGCCGAGTACCACGTCGACGACTTCGGGGCGATCGTCGACTACGTTCACGAGAAAGAACGCAAGGGAGACCTCGAGGTGTGTTCAGTGGCGGAGTTCGAGTCGCGCCTGGTCGCTGCGGAGTCGCCCGCTCCCTACAGATAGCCGCGTCGTCGGTCAGCGGGTCGCTCCGGGCGTGACGTCCGTCGCAGAAAGAGCCGGAGGAGGGATTTGAACCCTCGACCTAATCCTTACGAAGGATTCGCTCTGCCAGTCTGAGCTACTCCGGCGCGCACTCGATTATAGGACCGATACCGATCATAAGGGTTGCGAATCGATCCGGTCATGGGAGGGAGTTACGCCCTCGAGCCCGTTACTCGAGTCACCGCTCGAGGCGCACGTCCAGACAGACGTTCAGCTCGTGGGGTGCATACGAGCGGACGGTGTGGCGGGTCTCGACGGTGACGTTGTACTCGGGTTCGGCGGCCGCGCGGATCGCCTGCTCGCCGGGCCCGAACGGGTCGTCCTCGTGCTGGATGTCGTAGTAGTGGAGGGTACAGTCGTCGCCCGCGAGGGTGACGGCTGCCTCGAGGAACGCGTCGGCGCTGTGGGGAAGGTTCATCACGAGTCGGTCGGCCCAGTCCGCGTACTCCGTCGCGACCTCACGAACGTCCTCGTTGATGGCGGTCACCCGCTCTTCGACGCCGTTGCGGGCGGCGTTCTCGCGGAGATACTCGATCGCGTCGGGGTTGAGATCGACGCCGACACACGTAGCGCCGCGTTTGGCAAACGGGATCACGAAGGGGCCGACGCCGGCGAACATGTCGAAGGCTCGTTCGTCGCTGCTCACCTGTTTTGCCACGCGGTGGCGCTCGGTCGCGAGCCGCGGCGAGAAGTAGACTTGGGCGAGATCAAGCAGGAACTCACAGCCGTACTCGCGGTGGACGACCTCGGTGTTCTCGCCCGCGAGCAGTTCCCAGTCCCGGACCCGCGTCTCTCCCTTGACCTTCGAGGCCTTGTTCAGCACCGTCTCGACGGGGAGATCCGACTCGAGAACGGCGTCGGCGATCGCTCGCGCGCGCTCGGGATCGTCCTCGTCGATGAGGGCGGCCCTGCCGAGCCGTTCGTAGGTGGGGTCGAACGCGAGCAGGTCCGCGGGCGTCGTCTGCTGGTCGCGCTCGGCGACCGACCGCGAGACGACCTCGCCGTCTTCGAGCACCCCGGCCGCGGCGTCGGGATCGGCGACCGGGATGTAGAGGCGACCGTCCTCGACGGCGATCTCGTAGTCGTCGTCGATCAGGTCCGCGTCGGCCAGCGCCGACCGCACCGCTTCCCCCTCCTCGCGGGCGACGCGAACGCACGGGACTTCCATACCCGAACTGGCCGGCCGGTCGCCGTAACGCTGACGTTTTCGCCGACGATCGGCGGGAGGGTACTGTAAATCAATTACGGGTATATAGAACAGTGTGGTCGTCGGGAACGTTTTCCGCTCGCCGCACGAACGTTCCTCGAAATGGACGGGACGCGACTCACGACCGTGGAGACGGTCCACGAGAACCGATCGTGGCTGTTTACGATCCGCGATCAGTACGGCGAACCCGACGAAGCGATTCTGGTCCCCTGTGAAGAAGGGGTCGAAGCGTGGATCAATCGCTGTACGCACGAGGCACAGCGGCTCGACACGGGTCGCGGCGCGGCGATGCGCGACGGCCAGATCATCTGCCCGAAACACGGCTCGATGTTCGATAGCTGCTCGGGCTACTGCGACAACGGCGAGGCGGCCGACACGACCCTGCCGTCCGTCGACGTCACCGTCGGGGACGGCGTCGTCTATCTGACCGACGACGACTTCAGCTTCGCCCACGAGGGCGAAATCGAAGACGAAGACGAGGACGACGGCCCGGCGTCGACCTCCCACATCGGGTTCTGAGCGGTTCGCACCGGAAATCGTCGTCTCGAAAACGTATTCCGCGCGCTACGACTACGGCCTCGTATGCTCACGTTCATCGGCCTCGGGCTCTACGACGAGCGATCGATCACCGTCGAGGGCCGGGAGGCGCTCCAGGCGGCCGACCGCGTTTACGCTGAGTTCTACACCAGCGAACTGATCGGGACGACGATCGAGGACCTCGAGTCCCACCACGACATCGAGATCGAAGTCCGTGACCGAGCGGGCGTCGAACAACACCCCGAGGACATGCTCGAGGCAGCGGCGGCCGAGGACGTGGCCTTCCTGACCGCGGGCGACACGATGATCTCGACGACCCACGTCGACCTGCGCCTGCGGGCCCACGACCGCGGGATCGAAACGCGGGTGATCCACGGCGTCACGGCTCAGACGGCCACCAGCGCGCTGACCGGCCTCCAGAACTATCGCTTCGGGAAGGCGACGACGCTGCCGTTTCCCTACGCCCACGGTGCCGACGGCCTCCCCGCGAGCGTGACCGAAACGATCGACGCGAATCGGGCTGCCGGGCTTCATACGGTCGTTTACCTCGATATCAAGGTTGGACGAGGTCCAACCAGCAGTCAGAACGCGTCGCGTTCTGACGACAAGATCGGCCACGAGCGGACCGACGAGGACGAGTACATGACCGCCGACGTCGGCGCCGAGTTGCTCGCCGCGGCGTATCCCGACCTGGTCGGGGTCGTCGTGGCCCGCGCAGGTAGCCCCGACCCGCTCGTCGAGGCCGGGACCATGACCGAGCTCGCGGACCGTGAGTTCGGCGACCCGCTGCATCTGCTCGTCGTCCCCGGCGAGTGTCACTTGCTCGAGGCAGACGCGCTCGAGGAACTGGCCGGTGCCGACAGGGAGTCCCTCGATATCGCCTGACTGCGACGACCGGGGACGGACGCCGGGGGATTTACGGTCGGTGCGGGTAAGGATGGCCCATGAGCGGTCCGGCGGCCACGGACGACGGGCGCGACGCCGAGGAGTCGGCGGCCGGCGAGCGGGACGCCCTCGATCGGGAGACCCTCGAGTTGGCCCGTGAGGAACTCCGGTCGACGTTCGACTATCAGGTCGCACGCGTCCAGGAGATCGACGAGAAGGCGATCGAGATCCTCAAGGCGAACCTCCTGTTGGTCGGGCTCGTCGTCACCGGCGGTTCGATCGTCGTCCAGACGACGATCGATATCGCGCCGTTCGTCAACGCCTTCACGATCGCCAGTGCACTCCTGCTGTTGATTTCGACAGGACTCGCGGGCGTGACCTACACCGCCTCGAACCTCCGGGGCGGGATCGACGGCGACGCGGTCGAGGCCGCACTCGCGACGGCACGGGCCGATCCGGCTGCCGACGCCGACCGGTTCGAGGTGCGACTGCTGCGCAGCTACGGTCGGTGGATCGAGTACAACGCCCGGGTGACCGCCGTCAACGACATGTTCGCGACGATCACCGTCCTCATGGTAATCGCCGCGTTCGTCTACGCCGTCGCCGGGATTCCGGTCGGCGTCGTCGACCCGTCGGCGCTCGTCTCGGCGCTTGCCTTCCTCGTACTGACGGCCGTCTTGCTGTGGCTCGGGGCGTTCGCGTACTACATGGACCACCTCGGCGCGGGCGACGACCGCTGGGAGGGGACCTTCGACGGCGTCAGGATCTCAAAGGGCGTCACCCGCAAGCGCGGCCTCTCGACGCTGCGGACGATGCGCAGCGAGGGCGCGACCGACGAACGGGAGGAAGCGGCGGCCGATGCCGACGCGATTTCGAAGCGGAACTCGAAGTCCTGACCCGTCACACCGCAGCCACGATCTCAGCCCCGAAGCACCGACTCGAGCCGATCGCCGAAGTCCCCCGGCACCTCGAGATGAGGCGCGTGGCCGGTGTTGCCGAAGACGATCTCCTCGAACTCGCCGCCGCGGCCGGCGTAGCGCTCGCAGACGCCACGGGTCTGGTCGACCATCGGCTGGGGCGGGAAGACGTCCTCGCCGGGCCAGTCGGGGAGTTCGCCCATTCGGCCGAGCGTCCCCAGATCGAACAGCGAGGCGTTCGAGACGATCTGGTCTGAATCGCCGCGGATCCACAGCACGGGCGGCTTGGCATCGGCGTCGATCTCAGTGATTCCCTCGAGGTCGCAGTACTTGGGCGAGATGGCGTTGTTCACCCCGGTTTCGCCGGGGGCGATGCCGGGCCAGTTGTCGCTGGGGTTCGACGAGCCGGGGTAGTTCCCATCGCCGGTCGCGGTATCGAGCATCCCGGTCAGATACGACTCCTCGCGCTCGGCGTCGAACTCGTGGGTCGGATCGACGTAGTAGGTTCGCAGGACCTTCCGCGGCGAGGTCTGGCCCTCGACGCCACGGTCGCGATCCGCCAGCCCGGCGACGAAGGCATCGTTGCCGATCCCGCCGCCGGAGCCGGCGTAGTCGTCGAAACACGGCGTTCCCTCGAGGTCTTTCGTCCCGCCGAAGCCGTACGGCGACAGCGGGTTGACGAGGACGAGGGCCGCGACCGCCTCGGGGTGGTCGATCGCGTACCGCATCGCGACCCCGCCGCCGTTGGACCAGCCCACGAGGACGACCGGCTCCGCGAGGTCGAGATCGCCGAGCAGGGCGTCCAGGTCCCGCTCGAAGTCGCCGAGCCCGTTCGTCGCGTCGACCGGTTTCGGCTCCGAGTCGCCGTACCCCCGGAGGTCGGGTGCGATCGCCCGGTGGCGGCCGGGGAGGGCCGCCATCACGTCCTCGAAGAAACGGGAGGACGACACGTTTCCGTGGAGGAACACGACCGCCTCGCCCGCGTCCCCGGCCCGGTCGGGCTCCCCCGACTCGAGATAGTGGGTCCCCAATCGCTCCGTTTCGACGAACCGTGAGTCGACCCCGGCGAGGGTGTCGTCTCGAGACATGGCCGCCGGTACCACGGCCCCCGTGATAACTCTCGGGCCGGAACGGGTTTCACACCGCCGTCGCGGCGGGCTCATACGGTTTCCTGTCAGTCAGTACCGGTGTCCCCGCGATCGTCCTGCGGGTACACCGGGAAACAGTGACAGTAATCCGTCTCAGTCGTCCGCCGTCACGCCGTCGGGGGACCGTCGGCCGGAGCGACGGCGGAGCGTTCCGCCGATGAGGGCGGCGACCGCGGCACAGGCGGCAACGACGACGAACAGCACAGTCGGCGTCGATCGCGTCAGGACGAGCCCGGCCAGTGACGAGCCGACCGCGCCAACGCCGAAGATCGCCGTGTACGAGTAGCCAAAGGAGAGACCCCGCGCGTCGGCCGGTGTGTACGCCGAGATCGCCTCCTGATTGATCGGGGCGATCATGAAGGTGAGAAAGCCGAGGATTCCCCCGACGACCAGCAGCGGCGCGAGCCCCGCATTCGTCGACGGGACGAACGCGAGCGCGACGGCGGCGAGGGCCGCGTAGCCGCCCAGCAACACCGTCTCGAGTCGCGCGCGGTCGACGAGTTTGCCCCCGACGTACTGACCGACGCCGCCCACGAGCAAGAGCCCGGAGTAGACGTACTGGCTCGGTTCGAACGAGCGGCCGCCAAGCGCCACCGGGTCGAACAGCGACAGATCGGCGAGGACCTCCGGCAGGAACGTAAACGCCGCGCGGTAGTAGACGCCGTAGAGGATCCCCGTCGCGAAAACCAGCGCGAAGCCGACGGTAAACAGCCGCCGCGAACTGGCGACGAACGCCGCCAGACTGCGCGGCTGCTCGCGGTCGCCATCGGGGGCAGCCGCGTTGCGGGCCGCGCTCCCGGCGGTCTCGTCGAACTCGAGTCGCCAGCCGACGGCCGCTGCGGCGAGGGCGGGAACGAGCAGCAGGGCGGCGACGGCCCGCCAGCCGACGAACGCGAGCGCCACCGCCGCGAGCAGCGGCCCGGTCGCGACGCCGACGTTGCCCGCGGCGCCGTGATAGGCGAAGGCAGTCCCGCGCGCCTTCGCCCCGCGACTGAGCAGCGCGAGTCCGGCCGGGTGATAGAGGCTCGCGGCGAGCCCCCACAACAGGAGCCCGACCGTCAGTACGGCGAGCGTCGGCGCGGCAGCGACGACCGCGAACGCCGCGCCCATGCCGAGCAAGCAAGCTAGGACGAGCGCCTTGGAACTGATCCGGTCGGCAAGCAGACCGCTCGGGAGTGCGCCGACTCCCACGAGGGCGTAGCTCGCGCCGACGACGGCCCCCAGAAACGCCGGTGTCGTCGAGAACGTCTCGAGCCAGATGGCGACGAAGATCGGAATCACCAGCTCGTAGGTGTGGAACGTGGCGTGGCCGAGCATGACGAAGGCCGTCACGGCCCGATCGTTCCGATCCATGCGGTGTTGGGCGACCCCGTGCTACTAAAAAACGGCGAGTGACCCCCGTTACAGGCGATCGATGATCGCCGCGGTCACGTCCTCGGTGGAGGCGTCACCGCCCAGATCCGGCGTTCGCGGGCCGTCTTCTAGCGTTGCCTCGACGGCCGTGTGGACCCGGTCGCTCTCGTCGTCGTAGCCCAGGTACTCGAGCAACATCGCCGCCGAGATGATCGTCGCTGCGGGGTTGGCGACGCCTTCACCGGCGATGTCGGGCGCGGTGCCGTGGACCGGCTCGAAGAGGGCGCGGTCGGGGCCGATGTTGGCCGAGGGCAGTAGGCCGAGGCCGCCGACCAGTCCCGCAGCGAGGTCGGAGAGGACGTCGCCCGCGAGGTTCGGACAGACGACGACGTCGAACTGTTCGGGGTCGAGACAGACCCGCGTTGCGAAGGCGTCCATCAGCACCTGATCGGTCTCGACGCCGTTCTCGTCGGCGACGCCTTTGACCGTATCGCGGAAGAGCCCGTCCGTCTCGCGCATGACGTTTGCCTTGTGGACGATCGAGAACCCGTCGTGGTCGTCGCCGGCGACGTAGTCACAGGCGAACTCGGCGAGCCGCTCCGACGCGGATTCCGTGACGACGCGGGTCAGCGTCGAGACGTCCTGTGTCAGTCGATCCTCGTGGCCCGCGTAGACGCCCTCGGTATTCTCCCGGAGGAAGATCAGGTCCGTCTCGGGGCGGACGGCGTCGATGCCGGGATACGCCTTCGCCGGGCGGACGTTGACGAACGAATCGACCGCCTCCCGGAGCGGCAGAATGACGTCCGCGGCCGTGTCGCCGGCCGCACCGAACAGCGTCGCGTCGGCCGCCGCCGCCAGGTCGTAGGTCTCCTGTGGCAGCGCCTCACCGGTCTCGTCTTTGACCGCGTCGCCGGCCTCGGCCTCGACGAACTCGAAGTCGGGCTCGAGGGCCTCGAGTACCTCGACGGCGGCCGGCGTTACTTCCTGTCCGATTCCGTCGCCCGGGATGACGGCGATCTCGTGTGTCATGCCCAATCATCGTCGCGGGGCCGAAAAGAGGGTATCGATACCGGTATCATGCCACTCGCGGCTCGAGCCGACTGTCCCGACCCACTCGCCAATCAGGGGCTTCCGACGCCCGTCGAGAACCCCACCGCGTCGGCGATCGCGCGCCGCTTGAGCAGGGCGAAGCCGACCGCGACCAGTCCGAAGCCGGCGACGGTCAGGATGCCGATCTCCTCGCCCAGCAAGACGACGCTCGCGACCGTCGCGACGATCGGGACCAGATAGCCGATCAGCGCCGCCTCGAACGCGCCGTGTTCCGCGAGGACGCGGAAGTAGATCATGAAGGCGATCGCGGTCGCGAAGACCCCGAGATAGAGCAACGCGCCAATCGAGACGGGGCCGATCACATCGGTGCTGGGAAACTCGCCGACCGCGAGGCTGACCGCGTGCAAGACGAGGCCGCCGACGAGCATCGACCAGCCGACCAGCGGCAGTTGCTCGAGCGTCGGGCCGGCCCGCTGGATCAACACGCCACCGAGCGCGACGCTACAGACTTGCCCGACGATGAGCAACTTCGAGGCGGTATCGCCGGCGAGCAGGTTGGCCGGATCGGGCTGGATCACGAGGCCGACGCCCAGGAAGCCGATCGCCGCGCCGACGGCCCCCAGCGGCGAGAGGCGCTCGCCCAGCAGCGGGATCGCCCACAGCGCGGTGATGATCGGCACCAGCCCCTGCAAAATCGCGGCGACGCCGCTCGGAACCGTCTGCTGGCCCAGAAAGAGCAGGCCGTTGCCGGCGATGAGGAAGACGCCGCCGCCCGCGACGGCCGCCAGATCGTTCCGCGCGGTCGGGCGCCACTTTTCGACCCGGACGACGGCCGCGGTCAGCAACAGGACCGCCGCGATGTCGTACCGGGCGGCCGCGAAGAGCAGCGGCGGGAGGTACTCGAGGCCGACCGAGATCGCCGGGAAGGAAAACCCCCAGAGAACGGCGAGTAACGCGAAAAGAGCGCCGTCTAGATACCGAGACATACCCACCAGTAGTCGACTGGAGCCGAAATATCTCGCGGTGTCAGTGGTTCCCTGCCGCTTTCAGTGTGATACCGTTTCTCGAGACGCGGCTCGAGGACGCGATGAGCGGGACGGCGAAACCGATCGAACGGTGGCTACAGGTCGAGAAACGGCGCGAAAACGAGTCGAGAACGGCGTTATTCCGCTCCGGGAATCGCCGCGTCGTCGACGTAGGGCAGTTCGCGAGCCGTCTCGCGGACCGCGCCGGCGTTTGACTTCATCAGCGCCGTCGTGTCCCAGACGCCCTCGACGAGGGCCTTGCGCTGGGCGTCGTCGACGGTGACGTCGATCGTCTCGTCTCCGTATGTGACTTCTTCGGCCTCGACGTCGATCTCGATCTCGCCGTCGGGGTTCGCGTCGACCCAGTCCTGCAGTTCCTCGATCGTCTCGCTGTCGGCCGTGACGGTCGGGATGCCGAGCGCCAGACAATTTCCGGCGAAGATCTCGGCGAAGCTCTCGCCGATGATCGCGTCGATGCCCCAGCGCATCAGCGCCTGCGGGGCGTGTTCGCGCGAGGAGCCACAGCCGAAGTTGCTGTTGACGACCATCACCGAGGAGTCCTGGAATCGGTCCTCGTTGAACGGGTGGTCCTTCTGGTCGTCGTCGTCGTCGAACCGCAGGTCGAAGAACGCGAACTCGCCCAGCCCGTCGAAGGTGACGACCTTCATGAAGCGGGCGGGGATGATCTGGTCGGTGTCGATGTCGTTGCCCCGGATCGGGATGCCTGACCCCGAAACCGCGTCGACTTCGGGGATTTCGACCTCGTCGCTCATTATGCCGTCACCTCCGTCTCCGGCAGCTCGCGAACGTCGGTCACTTCACCGGTGATCGCCGCCGTGGCGACCATCTGCGGGTTCATCAGGACGGTCCGGCCGTCCTTCGAGCCCTGGCGGCCGACGAAGTTCCGGTTCGAGGAGGAGGCACAGGCCTCGTCACCCTCGAGCTGGTCCTCGTTCATCCCCAGACACATCGAACAGCCGGCATTGCGCCACTCGAAGCCGGCCTCCTCGAAGGTGTCTTTGAGGCCTTCCTCCTCGGCGGCTTTCTGGACGCGCTGGCTGCCGGGGACGACCATCGCGCGGACGTCGTCGGCGACCTCCCGTCCCTCGACGATCCGGGCGGCGCGTCGCAGGTCCGGCAGGCGGGCGTTCGTACAGGAGCCGAGGAAGGCCACGTCGATATTGTAGCCCTCCATCGTCTCGCCGGGCTCGACGCGCATGTGTTCCTGCGCGCGTCGGGCGGTATCCTGTTTCTCCGCGGGCAGCGATTCCGGCTCCGGGATCGGATCCGTGATACCGATCCCCTGGCCGGGCGTGGTGCCCCAGGTGACGACCGGCTCGAGTTCGTTCGCATCGATGTGGACGACGTCGTCGTACTCGGCGTCCTCGTCGGAGCGGATCGACTCCCAGTAGGGTTTGAGTTCCTCGAAGCGCTCCGGATTCTCCTGGAAGTAGTCCGTCTCCTCGAGCCACTCGTAGGTGGTCTCGTCGGGGTTGACATAGCCCGCGCGAGCGCCGCCCTCGATGGACATGTTACAGATCGACATCCGCCCTTCCATCCCGAGGCTCTCGATGGCTTCGCCGGCGTACTCGTAGACGTAGCCGACGCCGCCCTCGGTACCGAGTCGGCGGATGATCTCGAGGATGATGTCCTTGGCTTCGACACCCTCGCCGAGTTCGCCGTCGACCTGGATCTTGCGGACCTTCTGTTTCTCCATGGCGACGGTCCCCGTCGCGAGGACGTCGCGGATCTGGGAGGTCCCGATGCCGAAGGCGAGCGCGCCGAAGGCACCGTGGGTCGAGGTGTGGCTGTCGCCACAGACGATCGTCTTGCCGGGCTGGGTTAGTCCCTGCTCCGGGCCGATGACGTGGACGATCCCCTGATCGCCCGTCGTCGGGTCCGAGAACTCGATGCCCGCCTCGCGGACGTTTTCCTCGAGTTCGGCCATCATCTCCTCGGCCGCGTCCTCCTCGTAGGGTCGGGACTGGTCGGCCGTCGGGACGATGTGGTCGACCGTCGCGTGGGTCAGCTCGGGGTAGGCGACCTCGAGGTCGCGCTCGCGGAGCATCCCGAAGGCCTGCGGGCTCGTGACCTCGTGGATGAGGTGGAGCCCGACGAACAGCTGGTCCTGTCCGGTCGGCAGCGTGGTGACTTTGTGTCGATCCCAGACCTTGTCGTACAGTGTGCCCTCGCTCATTCCTCGTCCTCTACGGGCTGTGTTCGGCCGCGCTCGAAGACGCGGTTCGCGTCCGCGGCGTCCCCTGGCGGCGTGTGGTCGACGTCGCGCATCGTCTCTTTCGTGTCGGTCCGTTCGTCGGCCTCGTCAGTGTCGGCGGGTTCGGTCGCATCGGGTGTCCCACCGTCCGCTGCGACGATCGGGCCGCGGTTGAACAGGCGACCGGCCGTCTCCCCGGTGTAGGGGTTGGTGTGGCTGATCTCGGCTATCGTGTCCGTGTTGTCGTTTGCTGTCATGGGTTTGCTTTCAGTCGTCCGCCTGCACCTGGACGGACTCGTCTTCGGTGTCTTCCTCTGCCCACGCGAACAGGTCCCGCAGGCGCTCGCCGACCTGCTCGATCTCGTGGTTCTTCTCGGCCTCCCGGAGCTGGTTGTAGCTCGGGCGACCGGCCTGGTTCTCGAGGATCCACTCGCGGGTGAACTCGCCGTTTTGAATCTCCTCGAGGGTCTCCTCCATGTTCTCTCGGACGTTCTCGTCGACGATGCGATCGCCGCGGCTCAGACCGCCGTATTCGGCGGTGTCGGACACGGAGTCCCACATCTCGGCGTGGCCACCTTCGTACATCAGGTCGACG
This sequence comes from Natrinema thermotolerans, assembly GCF_031165565.1. Classification (NCBI taxonomy): domain Archaea; kingdom Methanobacteriati; phylum Methanobacteriota; class Halobacteria; order Halobacteriales; family Natrialbaceae; genus Natrinema; species Natrinema thermotolerans. Next base: position 2,918,973 of record NZ_CP101873.1, read on the forward strand.
ATCAGTTTGAGTTCGTTGAGACACTCGAAGTAGGCGATCTCCGGCGAGTAACCGGCGTCGACCAGCGTCTCGTAGCCGTGTTTGACCAGCGAGGTGACGCCGCCACAGAGGACGGCCTGCTCGCCGAAGAGGTCGGACTCGACCTCCTCCCGGAACGTCGTCTCGATGACGCCGGCGCGGGTACAGCCGATCCCTTTCGCGTACGCGAGGGCCCGTTCGTCCGCATCGCCCGTCGTGTCCTGATAGACCGCGAGCAGACCGGGCGTCCCCTCGTCGTTCTCGTAGTTGCGGCGGACGAGATGACCCGGGCTCTTGGGCGCGACCATCGTCACGTCGACGTCTTCCGGCGGCTCGATCTGGGCGTAGTGGATGTTCAGCCCGTGGGCGAACTGCAGCGTGTCGCCGGCCTCGAGGTTCGGCGCGATGGCGTTCTCGTAGACGTCCGCCTGAACAGTGTCGGGCACCAGCACGGAGACGTAGGAGGCCGCTGCGACCGCGTCGGCGGGCGTCTCGACCGTGAGGCCGTCGGCCTCGGCGGCCGAGCGCGAGGACGAACTCTCGCGAAGGCCGACGACCACGTCGACCCCGCTGTCGTGGAGGTTCAGCGCGTGGGCGTGGCCCTGGCTCCCGTAGCCCAGCACGGCCACGGTCTCGTCGTCGAGCGTCGATACGTCTGCATCATCGTCGTAGTAGATGTCGGTGGTGAATTCGTCAGTCATCGTCTGCTGTGTAGGGTTCGTCGTGGTTCGCCTCGTCGGCGGGCTGTGCCGTCGCGCCGGCCGTCCCTGTCGGGTCGGTTCCGCGGGCCAGCGCCGTCGTCCCGGTCCGGGAGATCTCCCGGATCCCGAACTGACTGAACGTCTCGATCGCGGCCTCGATCTTCTGGCGCGCACCGGTGACCTCGACCGTCGCCGTCTGCGGGCTCGAGTCGACGGTCTTGCCGCCGTACATCTCCGCGACGGCGGCGATCTGTGCGGGGTCGGCGGCGTCGACCTTGATCAGCGCGAGTTCCCGGCGCATGGCGTCGGGCTCGAGTTCGCGCACCGCGATGACCGGCACGAGCTTGCGCAGTTGCTTCTTGACCTGGTCGATGCCCGGATCCGGCTCCTCGACGACGATCGTCATCCGCGCGCGATCGTCGTCCTCGGTCGGCCCGACGGTGAGGCTCTCGATGTTGAACTGGCGGCGCGAGAACAGTCCCGAGACGTCCGAGAGGACGCCGGGCTCGTGTTCGACCAGCGCCGAGATGACGGTCCGACGGGGTTCGTGGGTCGCTTCGACCTCGGGGTCGATGCGGATGCCCTGCTTGTTGCGCCGTCCCGCGGGTGTCGGTCGGTCCTCCGGTGGTGGGCCCTCGAGTCCCTTCTTCATAGCTGGTCCTCCGTGAGTGCGAACTGGCCGTTGTCGCCGCCGCTTGGCACCATCGGGTAGACGTTGGCGTCGGGATCGATGTGGACGTCGATCACCGAGGGGCCGTCGTACGCGATGGCGTCCGCGACGGTGTCGGCGACGTCGTCGTAGTCGTCGATCCGGTACCCCTGCGCGCCGAAGGCCTCGGCGAGCTTGTCGAACTCGGGCATCCAGCCGTAGTCCGAGGCGGCGTGTCGGCCCTCGAAGAAGGCGTCCTGCCACTGGCGGACCATCCCGATGTACTCGTTGTTGAGGACGGCGACCGTGATATCGAGGTCCTCGCGGACCGCGACCGACAGCCCCTGCATCGTCATCAGGAACGAGCCGTCGCCGTCGATACAGACGACATCCTGGTCGTCGTCGGCCGCCAGTCGCGCGCCGATCGCCGACGGCAGGCCATAGCCCATCGCACCGAGCCCGTGACTCGAGACCCATGTGCGGGGCTCGGTGTAGGTCCAGTACTGGCAGGCCCACATCTGGTGTTGGCCGACGCCGGTCGTGACGATGGTGTCGTCGTCGGTGGCCTCGTCCAGGGCCTCGACGACGAACTCCGGCTGGACCGGCTTGTCCTTCGGCGCGTCGTAGGCCATCGAGTAGTCGGACTTCCACTGCTGGCACTGAGCGCGCCACTTTGTGGCTTCCGGCGAGTCGTCGACCGCCTCGTCTAACTGCTCGACGACGGTTTCGGCGTCGCCGATCAGCGGGTAGTCCGCGTGGATGTTCTTCGAGATCTCCGCGGGATCGATGTCGACGTGGATGACCTCCGCCTCGGGCGCGAAGGTCTCGATGCCGCCGGTCAGGCGGTCGTCGAACCGGGTACCGATCCCGATCAGGGTATCACAGTGGGAGATCGCCATGTTGGCGTAGCCAGTGCCGTGCATCCCCGCCATCTCGAGTGACAGCTCGTGGTCCTCGGGGAAGGCACCGATGCCGGGCATCGTGGTGATGACCGGGATCTCGTGTTCGATCGCGAACTCACGGCAGGCCTCGCTGGCTTCGCCCTTGATGACGCCCCCGCCCAGCAGGAGGGCGGGCCGCTCGGAGTTCTCGATCCGTTCCGCGGCGGCCGCGACGATCTCCTCGTCGGCCCGCTCTTGAACGTCGTAGGTGTCGGGCACTTTCGGTTCGTCGGGTTCGCGGTCGGTTTCGCCGTTGGTGACGTCTTTGGGCAGGTCGACCAGGGTCGGCCCCGGCCGGCCCTCACGGGCCAGCGCGAAGGCCTCGCTGACGTCGTTGCCGACGGTGTCGGAGCCGCTCGCGAAGGTGTTGTCCTTCGTGATCGGCGTCGTGACGCCGGTCGTGTCGGTTTCCTGGAAGGCGTCGTTGCCGACGAACTCCGTCGGGACCTGTCCGGTCAGCGCAAGCATCGGATCCGAGTCCATGTCGGCGTCGGCGATGCCGGTCACGAGGTTGGTCGCACCCGGCCCCGACGTGGCCAGACAGACGCCCGGCTCGCCCGAGACGATGCCGTAGGCGTCGGCCGCGTGGGCCGCGCCCTGCTCGTGGGCCATCGTCACGTGGTAGATGTCCGAATCGTACAGCGCGTCGTAGACGGGCATGATCGCCCCGCCCTGTACGCCGAAGGCGTACTCGACGCCCGCGTTCTCCAACGCGCGGACGACGGCCTCGGCACCCGAGGTGACGGGATCGGTCGTCGTCTCGGTGCCGGCCGCCGGCTCCTCGGTGGCCGCATCGGGCGCGGCGCTGTCGGTGATCTGCTCGTCGTCCTGTTCTTCGTCGGTCGGTGTGACCTTTGCTGCGCGTTCGCTCATCGGTTGTCTCCCGCCGTTTGCTGGCGATCGAGTGGTGTACGGTAGTGTGTCATCTGGTGGGTCGCTGATCGCTCGAAGAACGATGCGGCGAATTCGGGTCTGAAGCGACGAAGTACTATATGAGGGGCTATACTGCCCCTACAATACGAATCGAACCGAACGCGCTGCTGTCGACCGCGTTGGCGGACATCGACAGGGAAGCGCGGACCGTCATTACTGTCTACGTAGCTCCCTCGAGGGACATAACCCTTACGAGTGTGCCCGATCGAACGCGACAGCCGCTGCTCGCGGCGGGTGGCAAACGGGGAGGACATCGCTCAGATCCGCACCTCCTCCTCGTTCCGGCGCTCGACGCCGGCCTCTTCGGCGAAGCGCTCTAAGTCGTCGACGGTGACTCGGCGCTTCTCGGCCCCGTAGTCTTTGACGCGGCGGGTGACCGCCTTGACCTGCTCGTCGGTGGGCTCGAAGCCGCGCTCGACGAGTCGCTCCCGGACCGAGTGGGTCCCGGTGTGTTTCCCCATGACCAGTCGGCGCTCGGCACCGACCATCTCGGGGGTCATGACGCCGGGTTCGAAGGTGTCGGAGTTCTCGATGACGCCGGCGGCGTGGATGCCGCTCTCGTGGGAGAAGGCGTTGGCACCGACGACGGGCTTGTTGCCCGGCGTGTCCATCCCGCTTTTCTCCTCGACGACGCTCGAGAGTTCGGTGATGCGCGTCGTGTCGATCCCGGTGTCGCACTGGTAGAGCGACTCGACGGCCATCACGTACTCCTCGTAGGCGGCGTTGCCGGCCCGCTCGCCGATCGAGTTGACCGAGACCTGCGCCTGTGCCGCGCCGGCTTCGATGCCGGCCAGCGCGTTGGCGGTGGCCAGCCCGAAGTCGTCGTGGGTGTGGACGTCGACCCGCGCGTCCGTGTGGGCACAGACCTTCTCGATCATGGCCCGGAATCGGGTCGGTGTCGCGACCCCGCAGGTGTCGGGGATGTTGATCCAGTCGGTGCCTGCCTCGGTGACCGCTTCGATCACGTCGATCAGGTACTCCTCGTCGGTCCGGGTCGCATCCATCGGCGAGAACATGCAGGTCGCGCCTGCCTCTTTGATGCGTTCGACCGACTCGACTGCGCGCTGTACGACTTCCTCCCGGGTGGCATGCATCGAGTCCTCGATCTGGACGTCGCTGGTGGAGACGAACGTATGCACCATCTCGACGCCGGAATCGAGGGCCGCTTCGATATCACCGTCGACGACGCGGGCTAAGCCACAGGTCGTCGAACTGGTTGCCGAAGCGATATCACGAACGGCTTCGAACTCCGCGTCGGAGTTGACGGGGAACCCGGCTTCGATAACGTGGGTTCCCATCTCGTCCAAGATGGACGCGATCTGCCGTTTGTCGTCGTAGGAAAACGATGTGCCGGGCGACTGTTCGCCGTCCCGGAGGGTCGTATCGAAGACACGTGCTGACTCTATTTCGTCAGTGGAATCTAACGTGCCCTGGAAGAACTCGACCCCCCTGACTGTTGTCAGAGGATGGGCTGTCTTGTGAAGACATTGTATCTCAACCCGAGGTGCGACGAGGTATATAAAACTACCGCTGCGGACGGAGCCGTCGGCGGACTGAACGTTCTCGATCGATCGTGAAGAATCGAAGAATCGCATGACGGCAGCGGCATATTATCGACATATATGACCTAGTATAGTATGTGGTATTCCGTCCGATCGGCCCGAACGAACCGCGATCGCCCCCGTTTCGTCGCCGATCGGGGCCGGTTCGTCGCTCGCAAGCGCTGGCGCGCGCTCCGCGGTGAACGTTCGGGCAGCCAGTATCGTGTTCGTTCCAGAACGTTAGATGTAGTCCCCACAGCAGCCGTAATAAGTGCGTGGTCGTCCACTTTCATCCGACTCGTCGTCGAGCCTCGAGGGCGGTCGTCGTGGCGGGCAGACGCGCGGATGAACACTTTATACCCTCTTGTGGTAGGGACCGGCGGCATGACGACCGACGAGATCACCGACCTGCTGACCGGCGCCTACATCGACGAATTCGAGACCGTGATGAACTACCAGACCAACGCGATCGTCCTCGATGGCATCCACGCCGAGGAGGTCAAGACGAGCCTCGAGGAGGACATTCAGGAGGAACTCGACCACGCCAGAATACTCGGCGAGCGGCTGAAACAGCTCGACGAGTCGCCGCCGGGCTCGGAGTCGTTCGAAGCCAACCAGCACAGCCTCCAGCCGCCCGAGGATACGACCGACGTCCAGTCGGTCATCGAGGGAGTCCTCGAGGCCGAAGCGGACGCCATCGAGACCTACCGGTCGCTGATCGAGGCCGCGACCGAGGCCAACGATCCCGTTACGGAGGACGTGGCGGTGACGATCCTCGCCGACGAGGAGGCCCACCGCACGGAGTTTCGCGGGTTCCAGAAGGAGTTCCCGATGGACTGAGTATGAGGTGATAACCGCGAGTGAACGAAGTGAGCGAGCGGGCCGACGACCGATGTGAAAGGCGCTCTTCGAGCGCCTGAAACGGAGGGAGGAGGCTTTTGATCGACCTTTTGCCGAGGGCCAGCTTTGCTGGCCCGCAGAGCAAAAGGTCGATGGCGAACGTTTTTCTCGTCGCGCTGCCATCCACGGCGCATGAGCGATTTCGACCTCGACCTCCGGACCGTCGAGGAACACATCGACGACGAACTCGAGATCGAGGGCAGCATCGTACTGGGCGTCCTCGACGGGGAAACCCCGGCCGAGGAGTGGCTCGAGACGATCTCGAAGGGGAACGTCCTCGTGTTGAACGTCGAGGGCGATGTCAACGAGCTGGCCGCGGGGTTCGCGCGGGACGTCAGGGAGGAGGGCGGCAACCTCGTTCACTTCCGGGGGTTCCTGCTGGTGACGCCGCCGGGCGTGGACGTAAGTACCGAGCGCCTCTGAGACTGTTCTCGAGACCACGTGGTCAGCCCACTCAGCCGCTGGTGAACGTCAGGACGTGCCCGTCCGGATCCCGGACGACGACCTCGTCATCCGCCTCGCGCTCGAGCGAGCCGGTCCGGTCCCGGACGGCGGCGAGTGCCGCGGCCGGCTCGTCGGTCTCGAACCCGAGGTCGACGTGGACGCCGCCGCGGGCGTCGGCGAGGCCGAGGTGGGGTTCCCACAGTTCCAGCGCCATCGGACCCTGCAGCCGCACACGCTTGCGGTCGTCGCCCTCGTCGACCGTCTCGAAGCCCAGGGCCTCGTAGAACCGGTGGGCGCGCTCGAGGTCGCGAACCTCGAGGACGACCTCGAAGAGCCCGTCGATGCCCGGCCCGGCCACGTCCTGTTGCCCGAGTTCGACGCAGTTGCCGTCGGGATCGTACAGATACAGCGATCGAGCGGGCCCGAACTGCGCTTCCTCGAGGTCGTAGCCCTCGCTCAGTCGCTCCCACCAGTCGTCGTACTCGGCGTCGGGAATCGAGAACGCGAAGTGGGTGTGGAGCCCGCCCCGCGGAATCCCGTCGGGCCGGCGACAGACGAGATCGGTGTCGCCGGCCGCGAAGACGACCTCGCGGGGGCCGCGCTCGCGCACGGTCAGTCCCAGTGTTTCCTCGTAGAACGCCGCTGCCGGCTCGAGGTACTTCGCCTCGAGCGCCAGCCAGGCCAGCCCGGATAGCATGGCCGACCGTACGGGCGACGGGCGCATAGAAGCGTCGCCGCGTTGCGCTTGGGCTGTCGACAACGACGGCCGTGTGAGACGGAGTTTACCGACGTTTATGCGTCGGTGGCCCATAACACACGACATGGGTTTTCGCGCCGACGAACGAGCGACGGAGTTCCGAGAGATCGACCGATTCGACGGCGGTATCGGCTGGATCGCTCACCCCGACGAACGGATGCAACGGGCCAGCCACGCCCTCGAGATCGACGGCGAGGTCTGGGTGATCGACCCGGTCGACGCCGAGGGGCTCGACGACCTCCTGGCCGAGTTCGGCGACGTGGCCGGCGTCGTCGTCGGACTGGACCGACACAAACGCGACGCCGCGACGATCGCGAACCGCCACGACGTTCCGGTTTACCTCCCGGAGTGGTTCAACGGCGTCACCGGCGACATCGACGCCGCGGTCGCCCGGTTCGACGACGAACTCTCCGACACCGGGCTCCGGGCGATCACCGTCGTCGACAACCGCTTCTGGCAGGAGATGGCCCTCTATAATCCGGCCGACGGAACGCTCATGGTCCCCGAGTCGGTCGGATCCGTCGACTACTTCCTGACCGGCGACGAGACGCTCGGCGTCCATCCGGCCCTGCGGCTGAAACCGCCCCGGTCGGCGCTTCGCGGTGTCGCTCCCGAACGCGTTCTCGTCGGCCACGGTGCCGGCGTGATGGAGAACGCGGCGACCGTCCTCGAGGCCGCGCTCTCGAGATCGCGAAAACGGGCCCCGCGGCTGTACGCGGGGACCGTCTGGGAGATGTTGCCGTTCTGAACGAGGGTCACGTCGGGGAATACATCTAACTAGCAGCCCCCCATAGGACGCCTGTGGTCTACGTCACTCGCGGTCTCGTCGACGTCCTGCTGGATCTGGCCAGTGATGCGGACCCCGACGAGCTGACGACCGGCGTCTCGGTCTCGCCGGCCGGCGACCTCGAGGGAGCGGCCGACCTCCCGCCGGAGACGCCGGTCTTTACCGACTTCTTCCTGCCGGACCCCGGCAACGCCGTCAACGCCGTCTTCGGCGTGAACCTGTCGACGCCCGCCCGCCAGACACAGGGGCAGTTCGTCTCCCATCCCGTCGGCGAACTCGCAGTGACCCGCCGCGACGACCTCGCGGAGATCGTCTTCGTGGCCGTCCCGCCGTGGAAGCCCGACGAGAACTCGTTCGCGGCGTTCGACCGCAGCGGCCGCCGCAAACCCCTCGAGATCGTCGACGCCACGCCGCCGGGGAAGTCACTGACGGACTGACACACGCGGTCGGTTCGAACGGCGTCGACACCACGGGCGGAAAAACGAAGCGACTGGTGGCTTGAGCGTCAGATCCCGGTCGTGACCGGCAACTCGCCGTTATCGATGATTCGGTCGATGATGCTCCCCGGAGTCCGTTCACGCCGTTCGTCCTCGGACTCGTCGGTATCCTCGGATGGGAAGTTCGGAACGTGTGGCATCGGTCTCCCTCCAGTCGACGCTAGCGCCCTCGAGCGGCAAAAACGCTACCCCGCCGTCGCCGGATCGAAGCGGCTCCGGCCCGGCCGGTCGATCCACACGAAACGATGCGACCGGGGAGCCACGGTCTACTCGAGGTAGCCGAGCCCGCGGAGCTGTTCGGTGATCTCTTCGAACTCCGCTTCGGTGAGTTCGCCCTCCTTCTGGTGCTGGATTACGATGCTACGAAGCAGGAACCGGACGAGGTCGCTCGTACTCTGAAAGCTCGTGCCCTCGATGGTCTCTTCGACGCGGTCCGCGAGGTCCTTCGGGATCGACACAGTGGTGTATTCGGTCATACGCCATACTCCGTCGCGGTCCTCAAAGGCGTGTCGACGGGCGACGTTCGTCGGTGACTCGTCCCGTGGTCGTCCCCCGGCCGATCGCCGTCGACCTCGACCGTCTCCACAGCCATTTTTATATCCGGCTCCGTATCGAGAGGTACAGGTATGGGAGTCCGGCCACCATCGAGCGGCGACGACGAGGAACCCGACAGCATCGAGTTCGGCATCGCGGCCGTCGACGCCCGCCTCAAGGACGCCGAGCTGCGCTTTCCGGCCACGAAAGACGACGTCAACGCGGCACTCGGCCACGAGCGCATTCCCTACGACGTCCACGGCAACGACGTGGCGCTGTCCGAGATGCTCGAGCGGGTCCCGGCCCGACAGTTCGAGTCCCGGCAGGAACTGCTGAACGCGCTCCACGAGCCTTTCGAGGAGTATCGGCGGAACCGTTCGGGTGGGGTCGTCGCACAGGTCCGTTCACTGTTGCCTTTCTGAACGAGTTGCTCGAACCGTCGCGGTGCGTTATCGACCACGAGAGCGATAGCCGGGGGCGTCTCGACGCCCGCTCGGTGACGCCGCTCGAACGGCCGTTACTCCTCGGGCTCGTCTCGAGCGATCCGCTCGAGGCGGCGACGTTGCTCGCGGTGGAGCGTGACGAGCATGTCCGAGAGGACGCCGAACATGAGCAGTTGTACGCCGAGGATGATAGCGGCCGCCGAGACCAGTGCGATGACCTCGTGGCTCTGCTGGTACTGGATCCATTCCCAGAGGACGTACATCGCGATGAGGCCGCCGGAGACGATGCCGGTGACGCCGAGGCTCCCGAAGTAAAACAGCGGATTGTTCGTCTTGGCGAGCGAGTACAGCGCGAGCAGGATGGTGCCGCCGTCTTTGACCGGGTGAAGGTTGGTTTCGGACTCCTCGGGACGGGCACTGTAACTGATCGGAACGACGGTCGTTTCGATCCCGTGTTTGACACACTCGACGGCGAGTTCGGTCTCGATCGTAAAGCCGTCCGAGTCGAGCGACAGGCGCTCGAAGGAGTCGACGGTAAAGGCTCGGTACCCCGACAGGATGTCCTCGTAGTTCGCGCCGTGGACGAACCCGAACGCGCGGTTTATCACGCGATTGCCGAACCCGTTCAGCGCCCGCATCGCGTCGTCGTCCATGTCTGCGAATCGGTTACCGATGACGTGTTCGTAGCCCCGGGAAAGCGGTTCGATCATCCGATCGGCGTCGGCCGGATCGTAGGTCCCGTCGCCGTCGAGCATCAACACGTACGGAACCGTGATGTACTCGAGGGCCTCGCGGACGGCCTGGCCCTTTCCGCTGCCCGACTGGACGATCACCTCGGCACCGTGATCACGGGCGATCTCGCGGGTCTCGTCGCTCGAGTCACCGTCGATGACGACGACGTTCGTGTATCCCTCGTCGTAAAAGCCCTCGATCACGTCGCCGATCGTGGCCGCCTCGTTGAGCGTGGGAATGAGGATACAGACCTCGTCGGGGGCGATCTCGCGGGAGTCGTCGGTCATCGCGACGATCCCCCCGCCGTCCGGCTGGAGGGCCGAACCCGAACGTACCACGTCATCCTCCATCGGTGACTACTCCCCGGCGTAACTGCAAAAGGTTGCTGATTGATCACTGGCGGGCTTTTAACTGACCCCAGCGCCGTGGCGACTCGTGTAACGGCGACGGGCGATTCGACTGCGATCGGGGCGCTGTTCGATCGGCGGGCGGCCCTGCTCTCGCTCGGGCGATCATCGCCGACGCGAGCATTACGGGGACGGAACGGCGGCTGACTGAGACCCAATTCCGTGATCAGCGGGCTACCAGGTCAGCCCCTCGTAGACCTCGAGTGCGTCCTCGTCGATGTCGATCCGGCGGCCATCGACCACGACTCTGCGAGCCATGCCATCGAACGAGAGCCTGTCGAACTCCGGCCACCCAGTGGCGACGACCGCGCCGTCCGCGTCCGCGAGCGCGCCCTCCGCCGAGTCGGCGTACTCGATGTCGGGATAGTCGGCCCGGACGTTCTCGATCGCGACCGGATCGTAGGCGACGACGTCCGCGCCCCGTGCCGTCAGGGCGTCGATCACGTCCAGCGCGCGGGACTTGCGTATGTCGTCAGTCCCGGGCTTGAACGACAGTCCGAGTACCGCGATGCGGGCACCCTCGAGGGGGACGTGGTCCGCGAGGAGGGCGACGAGCCGCCGCGGTTGTCCGTCGTTGACCGCGACGGTCGCATCGAGCAGTTCCGGCTCGTACCCCTGTTCGCGGGCACCGGCCCGCAGGGCGTTGACGTCCTTGGGGAAACAGGAGCCGCCCCAGCCCAGGCCAGAGCGCATGAACCGTTCGGAGATCCGATCATCGAGCCCGACCGCCTCGAGGACTTCGTAGGCGTCCGCACCGTAGGCCTTGGCGACGTTGCCCAGTTCGTTGACCAGCGAGACCTTCGACGCGAGGAAGGCGTTGTTGGCGTACTTGATGAGTTCGGCCTCGCGGATGTCGGTCTCGACCAGATCCGTCCCATCGCGCGCTCGCGGTTCACCACCGCTCGCGTTATTCGAGGCGCGTAGCGCCTCGCCCTCGAGGATCGGGGCGTACAGCTCGCGGAGGGTGGCCGCCGCTTCGTCGCTCGCCGTGCCGAAGACGACCTTGTCGGGCTCGAGGAAGTCCCGCACCGCGGTTCCCATCCGGAGGAACTCGGGGTTCATGGCGACCTCGATCCCCTCGCCGATTGGGGTTCCGGACTCCGTCTCGAGGATCGGCGCGACGACGTTTTCGGTGGTCCCGGGCAGGACCGTACTCTTGACGACCACGAGGTGGTCGTCGTCCTTGCCCGCCAGGGCGCGGCCGAGCGACTCCGCCCCGGCTTCCATGATCGCGAGATCGAGGCTCCCGTCGTCGGACTGGGGCGTCGGGAGACAGAGGAAGGTGACGTCCGTCTCGCGGACGGCATCGTAGTCGGTCGTCGCGCGGAGACGGGTGCCGGCGTGGTCGGCGATCCGCTCGGCGAGCCCGGACTCGTGAATCGGTGCCTCACCGGCGTTTATGCTGGCGACGATGTCCGCGTCGATTTCGACGTTGACTACGTCGTGGCCGAGATCCGCGAGACAGGCGGCGACGGTCGTACCGACGTAGCCGCTGCCGACGATAGAGACGTTCATGAACGGTGTGTCGAGCAGTATCGATTAGTGGTTTTTGGGTTCGAGACGACGGACGATCGATCGTTCGGTCGTCCCGTTACTGGTCGTCGTCGTTCTCGGGTTCGGCGAGTCGTTTTTCTGCTCTCTCTCGATCCTCCGGATAGCCGACGTCGATGCGCCAGCCGTCCATCCGGATCGCGTCGATCGTCCGTCCCGACTGGATCAGCAGGTCGATCGCGTCCGGCAGTTCGTACTCGCCGCGGTCGGAGGGCTGGACGAGATGGCAGGCGTGGAAGATCTCCGGCGTGAACGTATAGAACCCCGTCATGACGAGGTTCGACGGTGGGTCGTCCGGTTTCTCCGTTACCTCGACGATCTCCCCGTACTCGTTGGTATCGAGGACACCGTATCTCGAGGCTTCCTCATAGGGAACTTCTTCGACGAGGAAGGCAGCGTCTGCCCGCTCCTCCCGCTGGCGGTTGATCACGTCCCCGAGGTTCGCTCGGAAGACGTTGTCCCCGAGCATGAGCATGAAGTCGTCGTCGACGTGGGGTTCCGCCTGCAGGATGGCGTGAGCGAGTCCGAGTTGTTCGCGCTGGTGAGCGTACGTGATAGGGACGCCGCGGTACTCGTCGCCGTAGCGCTCGATGATCTTCTCTTTCATGTAGCCGACGACGAGGACGAACTCGGTCGCACCGATCTCGATGAGGTTGTCCATGACGTCCTCGATGAGGGGGGTTCCGTCGACCTCGACGAGAACCTTCGGCTTGTCTTCGGTAAGCGGCCGGAGGCGGGTTCCTTTGCCCGCGGCCAGAACGACTGCTTGCATAACGAATGGGTCGAAAGAGCGGGACAAATACTTTGGGAGATAGCAGCAGTCGTGGCCGGTGGCAACTACGTCCGACTAGCCGCTCGAAAGGACTGGGAGGTTGAACGGGACGTTCTGGTCGACGACCGTCCGGAACTCCGCCGAGATTGCCAGTAGCACAGCGAAGTAGACGCCGGCACCGAGCCCGACGAGCAACACGACGGTCGCGACGTTGTGGTTGAGTAGGCCATAGGTCGCCTCCGTCCGGAGTCCGGCGTGTACCACGCCGGCCATGAGGACGGCAGCGAACCACTGTTTGGCGATCTCACCCGTCGGGACTGCGAAGTCGATGATCGCGTCCACGTGGTAGTACGCCAGTACGAGGCTGGCCGCAACCGATACCGTCGTCGCAGCCGCCGCGCCGAGCCAGCCATACAGGGAGATCAACACGACGTTGAGCGTGACGTTGAGGCCGACGAACACGACGTTGACCCTGAAAGCGAGGTCGGGACGGTCGATCGCGTTGAGGGTGTTCAACAACTGGTTTTGATACCCCATGAAGAGGTTCGCGACGATCAGCACTATCAGGACGGTCGCTCCCTTCGGGAACTCAGGGCCGTAGATCCGGAGAATACGCTCACTGAGCAACGTCCCGCCGAACAACCCGGGGATCAGAAAGAGCCCGCCGAACGAGAGCGACTGTTCGACGATTCGTGCGACGGCCTGTGGATCCTCCTTCGCTGAGAGCGAACTCATTTCGGGAAACAGGGTCGAACTGAGCGCGCCGCTAAACAGGATGAGAAACTCCGCGATGTTCCAGGCTGCCGCGTAGACGCCGATCAGCCCCGAGGACACGAACGCCCCGAGGACGATGATGTCGGTGTAGCTAAACATCTGTGACTGGAGGCTCCCGAGCCAAGAGAACTTCGCGAAGTCGACGAGCTGTTCGAAATGTCGGCGTTTGGGTCGGGAGAGGTCCGGTACGTTTCGTGCAATGAAGTAACCGCCGACACCAATGACGAGACAGTACCCGACGATGTGCCCCACAAACAGGCCGGCCGTGCCCGCACCGGCGGCGATGAGTGCGATTTGAAGCAGCGCTCGGCTTCCCGTCCGCACCGGGGATAGAACGCCACTTACGTGTACTAAATGTAACCCGACGAGGAGTGAGTTTATAAGACTATTGAGGAGAACTACCAGCAGGATCAACGCGATGTATCCCGTGGCCGGATACCCGACGTAGTCGACAATCTGCGTTCGGAACAACACAAGTACACACGCAATAAGCACGAACAGACTGAAGATAATCGTCGCTCCCGCGAGTGCGTACTCGCCCCGATCTTGTCCCTCCGAAACCCGCTTCGAGACCGCTCCGGACAGTCCGACTTTCCCCGCGATAGCGAGCCACGACACGAGGCCGATGGCAACGCTATAAATGCCGAGCGGACCCGCACCGAGCATTCTGGCGATATAGATGGTTGCCAGAAATCCGAGTCCCGATGCGAAGAATTTCGAAATAAAATATATGATGGAGGTTTGGCCGAGACGCATATGTGGTCACTGAGAGGGCATTGATTCGATCTATCCGCGCATGGGTTCTTCGATCCGTCGATTCGAGCCGAACTGATGAGTTCTCACGAGGCCGTCGTGACGGACCCGACCGCCGACCGGACCGGGACCGCTCTGGTGGTGTGCCGTCGCCGCTATCGAACCCGCGCCGCTAATCAGCGTACCCTAAGGCTTCCAACCGGTCCGCTATCTCGTCGTCGTCGAGATCCCTCTCGGATTCGATGGGGTCCGAACTGCGGATCTCGCGGCGGTCGTCCGCCTCGATGACCAGCCACGGGACCTCGCGGAGCGTCGGCGTACTGAACCCTTCCATGTGACCCCAGACACGGCTCGTGAACGGGAAGACCCGTTCGCCGAGCATCTCCCCGTGATCAGCGGTGACAACGGACTTCCCGGAAACCTTCTCGAGCAGTTCTTCGACGTGATCGAGCGCTATCTCGAGGCTCTCCGTGTACGCGTCACGGATCTCCTGAAACGTCACGTCTCGTTGTTTGACTGCGCCCCAGATCTGAATTCCCTCATCGTGTCGGCCGTACCCTTGCAGGTCCAATCGACGCCGTAGTTCATCAGCCGTCTCCCCGAGATACGGCCGATGAGGTTGCATGAAGTGAACGATGAGCCGCTTGTTGGGGAACTGTTCGTGGGCTTCGATCGCCGCGCTGACGACATCGTCCGGCTGGACCGTTCCGATGTCTTCGTCCCATCGATCGGCGTGCAGGTGATCGATGTGATAGAACGTGTCCTCGTCGAGATCGGTCGAAAACGGATTCGCCGTCACGTAGACGGTATCGTGAAACGCCCCGACTGCGAAGTTTTCCCGCATGAAATCCCAACTTTTCTTCCCTTTCGACGACGCCTTGTAAAGCGTCCCGTCGATCGTGTTGAGACGCTCGAAATAGTCGTACCGACAGGCGTCGAGAATGAGCAGGTTATCCCAGTCCTCTGCCATCACGTCGAGCCCTTCCCCGTATTTTCGGTCGGTGTATTTACCGTAGCCCTCGTGTACCGGCCAGCTAGCCAATCGAACGGCCTCTCGGCCGATCAGAACCGGGTTTCGTATCGCCCGCTTCAAATTCTCGAGTGTATAGTGATTATTCATGCTACTGGTGTATACGGATGTCTGAATGGATGCTGCCCCTGTTCAAGGCACTTTCGTCGTTCCAACATCGTCCCCTTTGCGGCCGACAGCCGATAGGAAGACGCTACTGGCACCGTATTTCTCGAATCGTTTCTTCCAGCGCCGTGGTGTCGACGACGATGTCGGTCGACGCCGCCCGACAGTACATCGGTTCGTACGAGACGCCGAGCGTCGCCGCCAGCAACCGGTAGGGCTGTTTGACCTTGTCGCCGAACAGTTCTACGAGCGTACAGTCATCGGCGAAGACAATGTCGGTGAGGCCGGCCCCGTGGGGACCGACGACCACGTCCGCGTCGGCGAACAGCCGCGCGTTCCGCTCGAGTGACCGTTCCTCCAGCCGATAGCACGAAAAGCCGAACTGCGACAGGACATCCATGACCTCCGCTTCATTTACCACGCGACGTTCGACGGCAGTGGCACGCGAGACATAGACGTTGTCGCCGCTCTCCGGCGTCGTCTCGGGTGCGCGGTCGAGTATCTCTCCGCGGAGCCACGCGAAGTCGTCGGTACGCCGCTCCGGGAACGACGGAACGACGAGGCGCGAGATGTTGTATGCCGGTTTCGTCGCAGTCTGGATCCGCGACTGGGGCCACTCGAGTAGTTCGAGCGTTTCGTCAACGAACGGCGGCGCGCCCGGTGGTATCAGCAGTGTCACGCGCTCGCCGGTCGCGTCCTCGAACGCTCGGATATAGCGGAGCTTCGGAACCGTCTCGACGATCCAGTGGTAGTAGTTCGGATACCGTGGGATAAGCGGCGCCGCGGTGTCCAGCGAGTCGGCCCCGCGGAAGTCGCGACGGCGATATCCCGATAGCAGGCCACGGAGCGGGGCGTCGCCGTAGAACAACTGTCTGGAGAGCATCGCCATCATCGCCTGCTGAGCTTGGTCCGGCGCGGCGGCACTTTCCTCGACAATCTCGCGTTGCGGGGTCAGTGCCAGTCCGGTTTCCGAGAGGACGCATCCGTTCTCGACGAGCGCGACGAACGGGGGTGATTGCTCACCGTCGTCTCCCGGAACCGTGATGGTTTCACTCGCGATCGACTCGAGGGCGTCCCGGGAGACGGTCCGAACGACGCCGCGTTCGACGAGCGGATCGAAGACGGGCCGACCAAGACGTTTCCGGGTCAACAAATCGCCGGCTGCGACGATCGACTCCCTGGTTCCGTCGGCCGCGAGCTTTCGTGTTAGCTTTCGAGGGCTGAACTCGGTCGGAATCATGTTCCTGTGAGCGAATCCGCTATCGGTTTCGGTGGGACCGATCGCCGTCGGTGCTGGACGAGATATCCGGTCATCGATACCCCAACGCCTCGAGACGCTCGTCGACGGTTTCCTCATCGACGCTTTCCCGCTCGACAGGCGGTTCCGATCGGATCTCCCTGCGGCCGTCGCCTTCGACGACGAACCAGGGGACCTTGACCAGTTCCTCGGCGTGGACGCCGTACGGATGCCCGTACTTTCGGCGGCTCGGGATCGGCGACAGCCGTTCCCCGACGAAATTGCCGTGGTCGGCCGTGATTACCGACTTCCCGTCAAGCGTCTCGAGCAGGTCGGCGACCTCCGCGAGTACGACGTCGAGGTTTTCCAGATACGCTTCCCAGACTGTCGCTAAGTCCACGTCGACGGTGCCGTCGCGAAGCTGATTCCAGATCCCCGGTTCCTCTTCCACATCGTGATCCATCGTCCACCCGCCGCCGGCCATGTTACGACCGAGTTCGCCGATGAACGGTGCGTGTGGCTGCATGAAGTGAATGATCAGCCGCTTGTCGGGGTAGGTCTCATGGGCGTCTACCGCCGCTTGAGCGACTGTTTCCGGGGTCACGGTCTGTAACTCCGTGTCCCACTCACCCAGACAGTCGACGACGGCGTGGAAGGTACTCTCATCGAGATCCAGACGCGGGATGTACGGATTCGAGTTGATGTAGACGGTATCGTGGAATTTCCCGGAGGCGAAGTTCCGTTCGAGGAACTCCTCGCTACTGGATCCTAACGAGATCCGCGACTCCAGTTTCCCGTCGAGATCGATCCGATCCGCGAACATATCGTAGCGACAGGCATCTAGAATCAACAAATTATCCCAGTCTTCGGACATAATTCGGGTTCCGTTTCCGTGTCGGAGTTGGAAGACGAGATTGTTGAGTTCGATAGGAACGTATCGCAACACGCTCCTAGCGGTTCGGAGTAACCCTCCGCTGGCGTAGAGTTCCCTCGCTTTGCGGAGATGATGACGCATACGATGGGGGACTTCCCTCCGAGAAAATAACGTTTCGGTTCAGAGAACGGGCGTTAGTCGTTCAAACTTTGTACCCTAATGCCTCTAGTTGTTCGTCGAGTTCTTCTCGGGACATCCGGGCGTTGTTCGGTTCCTCGACCGTCGGTTCGTAGGTTTCGTTGTCTTCCGCGGACGTGATCACCCACGGGACCTTTCGGATCTGGGGGTGAAGACTTCCGAGTTTGTGGCCGAGGATCCCGTACTCCCCGAACGCCTCGCCGTGGTCGGAGGAGATCGCTACTCGGTCAGCGTCCAGGTTCTCCAAGAGGAGTTCGATGTCGTCCAGAACGAACCGAAGATCGCTCATGTACGCCTCCCAAATACTCTCGAGATCCCCCGTCTCGTAGTAATAGTTCCACCAATCGTACTCGTGATATTGCAGGTCGCGATCCTCCGCGAGTGCTTTCGAAAACCAGGGCGTATGCGGTTGGTGATACTGAAGGATGAGTCGATCGAAGTCGTGTTCGCGCCCGACCGAGATCGCGCGGTCGGTCACGTATTTGGGGGGTGTGTTACCTTCCGTGTGTCCGAACGGCCCTTCTTCTCCGACGGTCTCGAATTTGAACAGGTATTCCGCCTTCCCGAGTTCAGTTATGTCTACGGATGGAAAGAGTCGAAGCGTCTTAAACGGCAACGGTCTATCGCTATCGGTCTCGTGGACCTTCGTATCTAATACTTCTTGGATATGACTCTGCGCCGAGAGGAACGCGGTTTCCCGGATCTGATCGAGGTGTTGTTCGTCGAACGTCCGAGCGAGCCATTCGGCGGATGCACCCCCGACCGACCGGATACTATCGACGGTATCGATGAAGTCGTACTCGTCTTGGACGAGACGCATAGCATCCACTCGACACGTATCGAGGAGGATCAGGACGTCCCACTCACGATCGAACACGTTCGTTCCGATCGTTCGGTGGCCGTTGACGGCGATCGCTGGAATTCTGTATAGATAGTCGAGTAAGACCGAATCGACTACTCGAGACGGATTTTTCAGTCCTTTCAGTATATGCTCCCGATCGAGGTCCGGCATAGTGTTTAAGTATTCAATTGAAACTCCTCCTTCTGAATCTTAATGCTATCGGTCAAACCGGCCCCGACTACCGTGACAAAAGTACATACAGTATGGGCCGTAACCACCAAACCGGAGTTTGAAGTAGACGACATCTGACCCAGTACATGATGGAACGATACACGTTTGAGAATCTCAAAAAAGCGCTTCGAAGGCCGGAGTACGCCCTCTGGGAACTCCAGCGAATCGCGTTCGACCTGCGCCACAGCGGTGACGCAATCGACGTGATGGAACAGGATTGGGACAATCTCATTCTCCTTGACGCCTGCCGGTACGACCGGTTTGAAGCACAAAACACGATGTCCGGCGACCTTTCGGCCGTCGTCTCACACGGCGGCCGGAGTTGGGAGTTTATGCAGGGGAACTTCGTCGGGGAACAGTTCCACGACACCGTCTACGTGACTGCGAATCCACATACCGAGAAGTTGTCTGACGATGTTTTCCATGCGGTATGGCCGCTCTATCTTGATGCTTGGGATGACGACCACGAAACCGTGCTTCCGGAGGATGTCGCCGATGCGGTCCTCGAGGCACACCGACAGTATCCGGACAAGCGTATCATTGCCCATTTCATGCAACCTCATCGGCCGTACCTCGGCGAAACGGCGAAATCTCTCCAAGAGGCATACGAGATCAGGGGGTTCAATAGAAATATCGCCGAGACCGGAGCACGGACCGACCAGCCCTCGTTTGCGACTCTCGTCGAACGCGGGGAAATCCCGATCGATGAGGCTCGACAGGCCTATCGCGAGACGCTTGATATCGTTCTCGAACACGTCTCGTCACTGACTGATAAACTGTTCGGTAAGACTGTTATCTCGGCCGACCATGGGGAGATGCTCGGTGATCAGCTGACGCCGTTGACCAACCCCAAGTTCGGTCACTCACACAAGTACCTCCGGAACCGGACGCTGTACGTCGTCCCGTGGCTGGAGTTGCCGACGGATAAGCGACGGGAGGTCACAAGTGACGACCCGATTGCGGTCGAGCGTGGCGACTCGTCGACGGTCGAGGACCGGCTCCGTTCGTTAGGGTATAAGTGATGGTGACTCGACGACACGGTTCTCGCGGGGGACGGCGTCAGCCCCCATCACAAATATTATCTCCGCTGTCGGCTATTTCAGATCAATGCTGCGGCACGAAGTGAGCGTCGACAATCTAAAGAAGGCTCTGAAGAACCCTGATCAGGCCGTCGATGAGACCGTTTACGAACTGCTCTATCGAATCCCGATGACATATGCGAACACGGTAACGACCATCGGGACGAACGTCTTCACGCGAGAATGGGACGTTCTGATCCTGCTGGATACCTGTCGTGTCGACGCCCTTCGTGCGGTCGCCGACGAGTACGAATTTATCTCGTCGGTCGGCAGTATCCGGTCGGTCGGCGGCCGATCCCCCGAATGGATCGCCAAGACGTTTGTCGAACGCCACGAAGCCGCGATCCGAGACACCGCGTATCTCTCCGCCAATGTCTTCACCGAGCCGATCCTCGACACCGGCGATCCCGACGCCACGTCGCTTGCGAACAGGAGTTTCACGTATGACCTTCTGGACAGGGTTCCAACCGTCGACGTGGCGACGCTCGGGAAATGCGAGTACCTGTTCGAATACGAATCCGTCGGTGAATCGGGGCCGCTGGGACATACGGAGGGTGGAACTCCGCCCCGATACGTGACCGACCGGGGCATCGACGTTGTCCGCAACGAGGACTTCGAACGCGTTATTCTCCACTATCTCCAACCCCATCCACCCTACATGGCGCGCGCACTCGAAGCGGACCGGCCGCTGCACGAACACGAGCGGGATTGGTGGGGGTATCTCGGCGATACCGGCGACAAGGAAACGGTCTGGGAAACGTACTTGGACGAACTCCGGTACGTCCTCGACGATGTCGAACTCCTGTTGGAGAACATGGACGCCGAGCGGGTGGCCATCACGGCCGATCACGGCGAAGCGTTCGGTGAGTACTGGGAGTTCGGTCACAAAACCGGCAGTATGCATCCGAAAGTCCGGACCGTCCCGTGGGTAGAGACGTCCGCGACTGACACCGGTACGTATACTCCGGAGTTCGAAGCGCCACAGGAGAACGACGCCGACGGGACTCTCTCAGAGCAACTCGAAGCGCTCGGCTACAAAATGTGAAGACGGAGCGTCAGCTACTTGTAGCAAAGCCGGCGTTATGAGATAACCATGACTCTCCTGCATCGGGCGTATCGACTGTTCCGCTCCGAGGGTGCGGGGGCAGTCGCGAATGAGGCCCGAAAGAAGTTCGGGGGATACCTCGATCCGCTCTATCAGCTGACGAAACCCGAATACAAACAGTATACCGTCAGCGACGTAAGCGCCGAGTTCGACATGTCCCGCCACCGTCTGGACCGCCACGACTTCGTCGACGACATCCGTTCCGAACGGGCGCTTATCGAACGCGTCCTCTCGGCCGTCGAGGCAGACGACGTGTTCTACGATATCGGTGCGAACGTCGGTATTTACTCCTGTCTGATCGGTGATCGACTGGATTCGGGACGGGCCGTCGCCTTCGAGCCCACGCCGGAGGCGTACGATGTCCTCCGTCGGAACGTCGACCGAAACGACGTTCCCGTCGAGACGTTTAACGTCGCACTCTCGGACGCGAACGGGACGACCCGGATGACCGTGAACGGACGGACGGGCCACCAGTTCGCCGACGGCCGCGACGGGACCCTCGAGATCGAGACGCGACGCGGCGACGATCTCGTCGACGAACACGGCCTCCAGCCGCCGAACGTCTGCAAGGTCGACATCGAAGGGGCCGAATATCTCGCGCTCGACGGGCTCCGTGAGACGCTCGGCGATCCGAACTGTCGCCGCGTTTTCTGTGAAATACACACGGAGAAAGTACGGGAGATCGGTGGCAGCGCCGACGAGGTCGAAACGCTTCTTCGGGAGTTGGGATTTGACCTCGAGTATCTCGGCGATCGGCGGGCAAACTACTTCGTCGAAGCGAGCCGGCCGCCTGAACGCCGATGAGAGACGACGAATGACACGACTTGCCCTCGTTACCCCGCGATATCCGCCGACCCACGCCGGCGGCGGTGAGATTAGTGCCCGACTGCTCGCCGAACAACTCCACGCTCGAGACGCCGTCGACGAAGTCGTCGTCTACTCGTTCGACGGCGAGTCGACGGAGACGGTCGGGGGGATTCCGGTCTTCCGGCTCGCGGACGTCCCCCAGTACCCCTACAGCCTGCCGAACGAGATCGCCTACCGGAAGCTCAGGGCGGTCGGGCCGGACCCCGACGTGATCCACGCGTACAACATGCATCTCCATCCCGCCGTGGGACGGCTCTCCGCGACGCTCGACGTTCCCGCGGTGGCGACGCTAAATGCATATCCGCTCGTCGACTGGGCCGAGGTGAACGTGACCCCGTCGCTCAAGCGTCGAGTGTACGAGCGGACACTGTTGCGTCTCGAACGGCCCCGCCTGCTTGGACAATTGTCGAACATCGACCTGTTCCTGCCGCTCAGCAGCGCCGTCGAACGGGTCTACCGGAACAACGGCCTCGGGGACGCCGACTACGAGGTGATCCCGAACATGCTCGATCCGTCGTTTTCCGTCCCGGACGACGGCTCCGAAGAGACGGACCGGGTCCGGTTGCTGTACGTCGGCTATCTTCGGGACACGAAAGGCGTTCGGTATCTGATCGATGCAATGGACCGGCTCCCCGAGCGGGTCGAACTGACGGTCGTCGGCGACGGTCCGGAGCGGGACGCCCTGACGGAGCGGGCCGCGGGTACCGCCGCGGTCGACAGGATCGAGTTCACCGGTTCGGTCCCCTACGAGGAGGTCACACGGGCGTACGCTGACGCGAACGTGTTCGTCCACCCCGGCGTCTGGCCGGAGCCGTTCGGCCGGACGATTCTCGAGGCGATGCAGGCCGGATTGCCCGTCGTCGCGACCGATATCGGCGGCCCGGCCGACACCGTCCCGCAGTCGGAACTACTGGCGACGCCCGGTGATCCGGCAAGTCTGAGCGAGAGCATCGAATACGCCGCTGCAAACCGTGACCGGATTGGCCGGGAAAATCGGCAGTTCGTCGACGACCGGTATCACCCCGATGTCGTCGTGCCACAGTTTCATGAGGTATACGAGCGAGTTCTGCGTGACTGACGGCGAACGGCGCCCCCGCAGCCACCGATCAACCCGTGAAGGATATGGCCGTCGGTTTAGAAGACGGGTGTAATGATCGATTTCGGACCTGGCGGCCGAGGACTGGCGGTCGCACACTGGGGCGAACACGCCAACGGTGGCGGTGATCGCCTCGCCTGGGAACTCGCCCGCGTCTTCGAGGACGCACCCTTTTATGTCGGCTGGCGTGACGAGTCGATCGAGCCGACCGATATCGAGGCCGAACAGCTCATCCAGGGCCGGTTACTGAACCGGGCCCTCGAGCGGGGCGGGCTGGCGCGACAGCTCGCGCATCTCGTGGGATGGCAGCTCGCCGAGCCGCTCCGGGAGTACGACATCCTCGTCACCAGCGGGAACGAGCCGCTGTTTTACGTCGCCCCGACCGAGCAGACCTGGGTCGCCTACATCCATCACACGAACCGCAGACAGTCCGACCAGATCACTGCGGTCGAATCCGCTCGGTTCCCCCGGCTCCGACTGCTCCTTCATTACGCGATCCGGGTCCTGTTCGACCACAACACCCACCGTCCCGATCGCTACGTCGTCAACTCCGAACTCGTCAAGCGCCGCCTCGAGCGCTACTGGGGCGTGCCGAGCGAGAAGATCAGCGTCGTCTATCCGCCCGTCGATACCCACGAGTACGATCCGGACGACGAGGAGACCGGCGAGTACTACGCGACCCTCTCTCGACTGGACTGGCACAAGGACGTCGACGGGATCGTCAGAGCGTTCAACGACCTCGAGAGTCGATTGCTCGTTGCCGGCGACGGTCCCGAACGCGAGCGCCTCGAGCAGTTAGCCGGCGACAACATCGAGTTTCTCGGTTACGTCGACGAGGCCGAGAAACGACGTCTACTGTCGGGCGCGAAGGCCTTCGTGTTCAACGGCCGCGACGAAGACTTCGGGATCGCCCCGGTCGAAGCGCTGGCGGCCGGCACGCCGCTGCTCGGCGTCGAGGAAGGGATGACACAGTTTCAGGTCGTCGACGGGAGGAACGGCTACTGCCACACGCGAGCGGGCGAATCCGGACCCTCGCTGGCCGAGACGATCCGCCGGTTCGAGACGGAGGGGGTCGAGTGGTCGCCGGCGGAGATCGCCGCCTTCGCCGACCGGTTCTCCGTGGATGCGTTCCACGAGGGGATGCGGGAGGCAGTCGATACCGCGGTTGCGAGCGCCGATATCACGCCCGATTGGTACGAGTCGTACGAAACCGGCGATTGAGTCGACTGCAGGCAGTCACGCGCCGCTCGGCGTGTCACGCTCGGCGGTCAGTTCCGCCCGATCCACTTCCGCAAGCCCATACAGGTAGCCGAAGCCGACCGCAGCGGTGAACACGAAGATCGTAACAAGCTGTTTGACCTTCGCACTCGACGGGCGTCGCAAGAGGTCGGATAGCCGATCCGGAACGAACTCGAGCATGAGCTGTTGCAGGTACTCGTTTTTGTCGCCTTTCGCCTCGGGTAACAGCAGGTCCATGATCCGTTTCGAGTAGCCCTGCCAGAAGGCTCGGAATACGAGCCACTGGAAGTCGCCCCGATAATCGAACAGTTTGTGGTGAACGACGGCGTCGGTGTTGTAGATCACGCCCTTACCGTACGCGTTCGCCATCCGGATACAGACCGGCGCTTCGTGGGCTTGGATGTGACGGTCGCCTTTCCGGCCCGTATTTTCGTCGTAGCCGCCGACGGCGAGAAAGACGTCCCGCCGGTAGGAGATGTTCGAACCGTAGGTGTTGCGAAGCTCCTCCATGTGATCGCCCATCCCGCGCTCGTCACAGCCGACGAGCCAGTAGAACTCCGCGGGGAAGAAGTCGGGTTTTTCGGTCACCCAGTCGGAGGCGACGTGGCCGCCGACCGCGATAGCGTCAGTTTCGGCGTAGACTCGAGCCAATTCCGCGACCCAGTCCTCTTCGGCGACGGCATCGTCGTCGATGAACGCGACCACGTCGCCGGTCGCGATCTCGGCTCCGCGGGTCCGGCTGTAGGAGATGCCTTGATTCTCGTCGTTACAGTGGAGGACGACGTCCTCGAGGCCCCCGTAATCATCTCTCACGCGGTCGAAGACCGGCTCGTTGCCGTCGACGACGAGGACGATCTCGAGGGGGTCGTAGGTCTGTGCGAGGACGCTGTCGACGCACTCCGAGAAGACGTCGTACCGGTCCATCGCGTACGTACAGATGACGACGGAGACCTTCATCGGGACTCGATTTCGGAGAGGAGAGAATAAGCCTTTTCCTTCAGTAACCCGCTCGGCGGAGGAACGGTCCGAAAACCGGAGTATCGTCGCTCCGACTCCGTCGTTAGACGGGGTATCAAACGGCGACGCGTATATGACAAGGCTTATTCTTGGCTTGGGTCTGGTGGAACCTAATGAGTACGGACACCGAACACGTCGACGAGGGAGCAGAAACCTCCACCCTCGAGGCGTGGCGAGACTGGTATCATATCCCCGTCGTCGGGGTCGTGATGCTGTTTATGGTCTGGGTCCGAACCCAGATGTACGACCGATTCGTCACGGACGGCGGACAGCCCGCGCTGTCCGGTATCGACTCGTGGTATCACTGGCGAACGATCAACTGGACTGCCGAAAACTACCCGCACACGATGCCCTACGAGGTCTGGACCGGATTCCCGTCCGGCAACTACGTGGGCCAGTTCGGGACGCTGTTCGACCAACTCATCGTCACGGTAGCGATGATCGTCGGCCTCGGTGATCCGTCGCCCGAGACCCTGTATACGGTTTCGCTGCTTGCGATTCCGGTCATGGCCGCGCTCGTCGCGATCCCGGTCTTCTACGCCGGGCGGCGACTCGGCGGGACGATCGGCGGCATCGTTTCGGTTCTCGTCCTCGCTCTCGCGCCCGGGACCTTCCTTCGGCGCTCGTTGGTGGGGCAGCTCGACCACCACGTCGGCGAGGTGCTGTTCATGGCGATCGCGGTCCTGGCGATGATGGTCGCGTTGCGCGTGGCCGAACGGGACAAGCCGATCTACGAACTCGTCGTCGACCGCGACTGGGATACCCTCCGGTCCCCACTCGTCTACAGCACGCTCGCGGGGATTGCGATGACCTTGTATATCTGGGTCTGGCCGTCGGCGATTCTTCTGATCGGGATCTTCGGCGTCTTCTTTACCGTACAGCTCTGTGTCGATTATCTCCGGGGCGTTTCGCCCGACCACGTCGCCTTCGTCGGGGCAGTAAGCCTTGGCGTCACGGGGCTGCTGTCGATCCTGTTGATCGAACGGCCCGGCAGTACGGGATCGACATCGTTAGGCCTCCTCCAGCCACTCGCTGCTTTCCTCGTGGCCGCCGGCTGCGTGTTCATGGCGTGGCTCGCCCGTGAGTGGAACAACCGTGATCTCGAGCGCCAGTACTACCCCGTCGCCATCGCGGGCCTCCTCGGTGCGATCGGAGTGGGGGCGTGGCTCGTCCTGCCCGGCCTGTTCGATACGATCGTCGGCAACGCGGTGCGCCGGGTTCTCCCGATCGGCGGGACGGCAACGGACCTCACGATCGGCGAGGCCAAGCCACCGGATCAGTTCCTCTCTCACGTCTTCGACGAGTTCGGTGCCGCGTTCTACACGATGGTTGCGGGGCTCGTGTTGCTCGTCGTGCGGCCGCTTCTCGGCCGCGAGTATCGCGCCGAGTATACGCTGGTGATCGTCTGGTCACTGTTCCTGACCAGTATGGCGGCCACACAGCTTCGGTTTGCGTACTACCTCGTTCTCGCTGTCGCGGTCGTTAACGCCGCGTTCGTCGCGGACGTGGTTCGGCTGTTCGATCTCGATATCAGGGGCGGCATCGAATCGCTCAGGTCGATCGAGACCTATCAGGTGGTCGTCGTCATCCTCGTGGTCTTGTTACTGTTTGCGCCGTTGTTACCGCCGCTGGCATCGGGAACGGCCTGGGGGAACGCCGAGGGCGCTCGACCGCACCCCGACGCGATGGCCTGGGAGGAGTCCAACGAGTGGCTCGCGGAGAACACGCCGGCACCGGGTAACTACGGCGGTGCGAACAACGCCGATACGCTCGACTACTACGGGAGCTACACCCCAGAGGACGGTGATTACGAGTATCCCGACGGGGCCTACGGCGTCATGTCGTGGTGGGACTACGGCCACCTGATAACGACCCAGGGCGAACGGATCCCCCATTCGAACCCGTTCCAGCAGAACGCGCGGTCGTCTTCCGAGTTCTTGACTGCCCAGTCCGAGGCGGAAGCGGAACTGATCCTCGATGGGATCGCCGCCGGTGAACCCGTCGTGAATCGATCGACCGAGGAACTCGAGGGAGCCGTCGGCAACGACTCTCAGGAGGGCGAAGGGATCCGATACGTGATGATCGACGACCAGATGGCCGGCGGGAAGTTCAGTGCGATCACGGCGTGGTCCGGGCCCGATTACAGCGCGTACGTTCAGAGCGAACAGTTCCAAGCTGGAAACAGCTCGATCCAGCTTCCGAGCGGAAATGAGGTCTACGAGAACACGACGACCGCGTCGCTGTATCGGCAGGACGCGGCCGGCATGGAACACTACCGGCTGGTTCACGAGAGCGACGACTACGCGATCGTCGGCGGGATGCAGGTGGGCAATCAGCGACTCCCCCACTACTCCCTGCCGATTAGCCGGTACAACCGGGCGACCGGACAGAACCTCGACACCGGCTGGAGTAACCAGACGGCAGCGATTCAACAACAGCTCGCACAGGCCCGAAGCAACGACCAGGTGTATCAGCAACTCGGCGTTCCGATGTGGGATGCCCACGTCGAGTCGAGAGTCAAGACCTACGAACGCGTCGCGGGCGCGACGATCACCGGTAGCGTCGACGCCGAGTCGATCGACGCCGACAACGCCACGGCCGTAGTCAGCGTCCCGCTCGAGACCGGCACCGGACGGACGTTCGCCTACAGACAGACCGCCGACGTGGACGCGGACGGCAGCTTCGAGGTGACTGTCCCGTACGCGACGAACGACGAACTCGGCGTCGAGGACGGCTACACCGACAGCAGCGTCGAGGCGCTGGGCAACTACACCGTTCGGGCCATCGCGCCCTCCGGCAACGAGACCGTCCAGTACGGCGGCGAAACGACGGTTCCGGAACCGGCCGTCGTCGACGGCGAGTCGGTCGACGTCACCCTCGAGGAGATCGAGACCGACACGGGTAACGAGAGCAACGAAACTGCTGGGAACGAAACGACCGGCAACGAGACGGACGACGGCGGGTCGACTGACGACGGCACGGCCGGCGACGGATCGACGGACAACGAGACGGCGGCGGCCGTCGCGCCGATCGCCGCCGAGCCGGCGAGCTGATCGGTCGCTCGCCGATCGGACACCCAGCGGGAAGAAGGCTTTTGCGAGATCCGCCCCAAATACCGACGATGCGGGAGCTTTTCGCCGTCTACTTGAAGGGGTTCTCCATGGGATCTGCCGACGTCGTCCCCGGCGTTTCGGGCGCGACGATCGCACTGATTCTCGGGATCTACGATCGGTTGATTCGGGCGATCACGACGATCGATCCCCGAAAATTTCGATCGGCGTGGCGGCTCCACGAGCCGGCCCAGCGGGCGGCCCTGCGGGCCGAACTCGAGCGGATCGACGCCGGCTTTCTGGCGGCGCTCGGACTGGGGATCGCGACGGCGATCGTGGTGTTGTCGCGGGTGTTACACACCGCGGTAACCGAGTATCCGGTGCCGACCTACGGCTTCTTCTTCGGGTTGATCAGTGCGTCGGCGATCGTGTTGTACGGCGAGATCGATCGCTGGCCCGGTCGGCGACTCGCCGTCTCGATCGCGGGGATCGCGATCGCCGCCGCGATCACGGGTGTGACGGCAACGGGCGTCTCACACGGGCCGGCGATGGTCGTCCTCGCGGGTGCGATCGCGGTCTGTGCGATGATCCTCCCGGGGATCTCCGGGGCCTTCTTCCTGCTGCTACTGGGCCAGTACGAGTTCATGACTGCGACGCTGACCGCGTTCGTCGACGGCCTGCTCGGGCTGGCCGGCGGCGGGACCGCCGGGTCGGTCGTCGAGTCGGGGACCGTCGTCGCGCTGTACTTGCTCGGGACGGTGATCGGCCTGTTTACGATGGCACACGTCGTTCGACGCGCGCTCGAGTCCTACCGGGCAGCGACGCTCGCTTTTCTGGTGAGTTTGATGGTCGGGGCGTTGCGCCTGCCGGCGACCGAGATAGCGACCAACGTCGGCTCGGAACCGACCGCGACGCTGCCGATTGCGGTGGCGGCGGGGGCCGTCGGCGTCGTCGCCGTTCTGCTGGCGAACCGATACACAAGCGGACTCGAGTACGACGACCCTGCCGGCTAGCGCGTCGATCAGTTGCCGTCGGCCGTCGTCAGCGCGCGGAACGCGATCGTCGGAAACCGCGGCTCGACCGTACTCGGCCGGCGACCGCTGCCGCCCGACCGTACCGCCACGGGCATTCGTTCGACGACGCCCCGGTCCGCGAGTTCGTACAGGAACCGCTCGACGGTCCCGGCGGTCAGCGACGACCGGTCGGCGATGGCGGCCGCGATTTCGTCGATCGGCCGGTCGTCCGGCTCGAGGGCGACCAGTGCCGACAGCACCCGCTGGCGGGTTTCCGAAAGCGCCAGCGCCCGGCCGACGTGGACGCCGTCATCGGGGACGGCCGCGCGGGCCCGCTCGAGGTGGGGCCGCTCGATCCGATCGGCGTCGTCCTCGCTGGCGAGGACGGCCGCACCGAACAGCGCCGCCAGGGCGTCGTGGGCGTTCCCGTCGGCCCAGGCTGCGAGGTCGCGGACGGCGTCGTGATCGAGCGCGCCCGCGGCGAGCCCCGTCGAGACGCGATCGGTGATCACGTCGACGAGTTCGTGATCCCGGTAGGCCGGGACGGTGACGGTCGCTCCCTCGTGGCCGGCCGGTTCGGACGCCCCGACCGCGACGACGGTGACTCGCTCTGTGACGGGCGCAAGCAGTTCGCGGGCTCGATCCGGGCCGAGGGCCTCGGACTCATCGTGGTGGTCGACTGCGACGACCGCGCGCCGATCGCCGCGAGTCAGCCGCTCGCGAAGCCGGTCACGCAGGTCGTCGGTCCCGACGCCGCTCTCGGGGACCCGCTCGCTCGAGAGCCCGGACAGCACCGCGCGATAGAACGCGAAGGGGCTCCCGACCCGGCGGCCGTCGACGGTGACGAACCAGGTCGCCGGGCCGGTGGTGCCGCCCCGAGTCGTCGTCTCGATAGCACGGCTCGAGCCGCCGAACCCCTCGTTCATGGCGTCGAACAGCGCCGTCGTAATCGCCGACGTCCCGGAGCCGGGCGGCCCGACGACGGCGACCGGGGGCGGCAACTCGCCGTCGAAGACCGGCTCGAGGGCGTCCAGCAACTGCTCGAGGACCGGGCCCCGGCCGATCGGCTCCGGCCGGTGGACGACCGGGCTGAGCGTGTTACGGTCGACGACGAGCCGTCTCCCCTCCCGGGCCGACCGCCGTCTGGCGATCCGTTCCTGCAGGTCCATTACTCCGCGCGTGCCCCCGTCGCGTTCGTGCCCGTCCCGTCCCCGACGAGCGCCGCAGCCAGCACCTCGAGGGTGTGGGTGATCTCGTAGCCGGTGCCGTGTTCCATCTGCATCGAGCAGGTCGGACACTCCGTCAACCCTGCTTCTGCGTCGGCCTCGTCCATGTGGTCGAACATCTCCGCGCCGATCTCCATGGAGGTTTCGTAGTTCTCTTCCTTCCAGCCGTAGGTGCCGGAGATGCCCGAACAGGAGTCGCCGACGTCGTGGGCCTCGACGCCGTCGATGGCGGCGAGCAGTTCGACTGTCTGGCCGTCGAGCCCCTGATTGCGGGCGTGACACGGTGCGTGGTAGGCGAAGTCGTCGAACTCCTCGCCGACCGACGTTCCCTCGAGTTCGGCCTCGAGGTCCTCGTGGACCCGCAGGTATTCGACGGCATCCCAGGTGTTCTCGGCGACGGCCTCGGTGTCCTCGAAATCGAACAGTTCGGGGTACTCCTGGCGCAGCGACATCGAACACGAGCTACAGGAGGCGACGATATCGGCCCCGTCTTCGATGGCCGCGGCGAGTTCCCGGACGTTCGTCTCGGCGGCGCGACGGGCGTCCTCGAGCATGCCGTTGGCGAACATCGGCGTTCCCGAACAGTCCTGGTCGGGGACCATGATCTCGTAGCCGAAGTGTTCGTAGACGCGGACGAGCGCCTTCGCGACCTCGGGTGTGTTGTAGTTCGAGTAACAGCCGTGGAAGTATGCGATACGCTTGTCGGGGTTCTCGACCTGTGCGCCGCCCCGTGCGGTCCACCACTCGCGGAAGGTCTCGGTTGCGAACTCGGGGAACTCCCGCTCGCCGGCGATCCCGAACAGTTTCTCGCCGAGCCACTGGGTCGCAGAGAGCCCGGTCACGAAGTTCGCCGTCCGAGGGAACATGGCCCCGAGGGGGGCGAGCCGGCGGTAGTTCGCGAGCATCCGGTTGCGCCAGTACTCCCGGGAGAGTTTGCTCATGTTCTCCTCGACGTACTCGGCGCGGGCGGTGTTGTGCATCTGCGAGAGCGGCACGTCCGATGGACAGGCGCTGTCACACCGCATGCAGTTCGAACACTTCATCACCGACTCGTCGATGTCGTGATCGTCCTGTCGTTTGAGCCGCCACTGCTCGGGCCCCTGGAACTTCGGACCGGGGAACTCGTCGTCGACCTCGGCGACCGGACACTCGGTATCGCAGGTCGAACACTTGTAGCAGTCGTCGGCCCCCGGTCGAAGGTCGGTCTCTCCGGCCTCCGGAAAGACCTCGATCGGTTCGAACTCGTCGCCACTGTCGTCGGTCGGTCGTTCTGCGTCGCTCATTGGATCACCTGAATCAGTCGTCCGAAATCCGTCGTCTCGTTCATCGACACCCCTCCGCGGCGCGCCGACCCGCGACGTAGCCCGTCGCAAGCGAGACGCCGCTGCCGGACTTCTCGGCCGCGAAGTCGTAGCCGCCCAGGACCGCGCCGGCCGCGCGCAGGTTCGCGAACTCGAGGGCGTCGTCGGCATCGAGCGGGCGGAGGTCGCGGTCGACCGGCAGGCCGAAGCGGGCGTAGGGCTGATCGCCGAAGACATCGTCGACGAACCAGTCGTAGCGGTCGGCGGGGTGGGGGACGTGACAGTCGAAGACCGGTTCCGAGACGCGCTCGCGGTCGGACTGCACGCCCTTCCCCACGAGCCCGCCGGTCGCGAGAATGTACTGGTCCGCGCTGTGGGGAACCTCGCTGCCGTTGCGGTCGACGGTGACGCGGTCGATCCGCGCGGGGCCGCTCGAGCCCGCGCCGTCGGCCCCGGTCTCGTAGTCGACGACCGGGACCCCCGTCGTCACGCGGACGCCCGCGTCGGAGAGCGCGTCGAACAGCAGGTCCTCGAGGCGCAGTCCGGGGAGGCTCGGCGGTCCCATCGGGACCTCGAAGACGTCGACGCCGAGCCGGTCGGCGAGATCGGCCCTGACCGCGTCGGCGCTGTCGTCGCCGAGGATCGCCGGGAACCCGACGCGGGACTCGCCCTCGAGGCGGGAGCGAACCGTCTCGACCAGCGCCGCACGCGCGGTGGACTCGCCGGCCGCCGTCTCGACGGGTTCGTCGCGGTCGAGCAGGTGGGCATAGCGCGTGACTTTCGCGTCGTCGCGCTCGATACCGGGAAAGCGGACCGTGACCCCGCGGGCGTCGAAGGGGACCCCGGCAGCCTCGAGATGGGCCGCCGCCAGCGGGGCCTCGAAGTCCGGCAGCGTCGCGAAGCCGACGAGCAGGGCGTCGCGGTCGTCGCTCGCCAGCCCGGCGGCGGTCGCGGTCGGGTACCGCGCGGTCGGCTTGACGGTGCCACCGTGGGTCGGGACGAGCGCGTTCGCGTCGGTGTGTGCGCCCGCGTAGGCTTCGCCTGCGATCTCGTCGAAGAAGGCGAGGGCGTCGCGGACCGCCTCGGCCCCGACTCGCTCGTAGGGGTGGCCCTCGGGGAGGTCCGCGAGGGCCGAAAACGGGTCCGCGAGCGGGCCCTCGCCCGTCGGCGTATAGCCCAGCACGTCGATCAGGCCGCTGGCGTGACGGAGCGTACTCTCCTTGTGGGAGACGAGCCGAACCCGGACGTCCCGCTCGGCCGCAGCCAGTGCGGCGGTCGCACCGGCCAGCCCGCCGCCGACGACGAGGACGTCGTCTTCGATGGCCATTCAGTCGTCCCCCCGGGCTTCTCGAGCCCCGCCGCCGTCGAACGCCGCGAACTCGATCTCCCCGGTCGCGTCCGCGGGGTCTCGATCCCGGTTCATCGTCGTCGCGTGCAGGGCGTAGTTGAGCATCGCCTGCGAGAGCTGTTCGCCCCACAGGGCGTGACGTTGCCCCTTCCAGCGCTCGGCGACGAGTTCGTCGAGCGCCGCCCGGACCGTCGCCTCGTCGTACTCGGGGTGGAGTTCGTGGGCCATGTTCTGACAGCAGAACCCGCCCTGGCAGTTCCCCATCGAGGCCCGCGTCCGAATGCGGACCGCGTTCAGGTCTGCCCCCGATCCCTCGATCGCGTCGCGGACCTCCGCGCGGGTCACGCCCTCACACTGGCAGATCACCGGGTTCGGCTCGTCGGTTTCGAGGACCTCGCGCGCCCGGCTCCCCAGCCGTTGCTTGCTCCGGCGGGCCACCGGCGAGCGCAGCCCGAAGTCGTCCATCCCCGCCTCGAGCCGTGCGAGGTTCTCGCTGCCGGGCAGGGGTTCGTCGGCGGTCGAACACGAGGCCGTGACGCCCAGTTTCGCACAGACGTGGTCGGCGATCTCCTCGGCCATCGCCCGGTAGGTGGTGAACTTGCCGCCGACGATGCTTGACATACCGGCGACGCCGTCGCGATCGGCGTGATCGAGCAGGAAGAAGTCCCGCGTGATGTCGGTCGGATCCTGCGTGCCGGTTCCCGGCGGCTCGTAGAGCGGGCGCACGCCCCAGAACGAGCGGATGGTCCGCGATTCGGCGAGGATCGGCACCAGTTCGGAAAGCGTGTCGATCATCGCTTCGACCTCCCACTGTTCCTCGGGGTAGTCGTCCGGATCCGCGACTTCCTCGTCGGTCGTCCCCAGGATCGCGGTCGTCTCGTGGGGGACGATGATGTCGGCGTCGCCCTTCGGCCGACAGCGGTTGATGACGGTGTCGACCTGCCGGACGTTCATGATCGTCATGACGCCCTTGGACGGACGGACCTCGATCTCTAAGTCGGCCATCGCGCCGATCTGGCCCGCCCACGCGCCGGTCGCGTTGACGACGTACTCGGCGGTGATCTCCTCGGTGGTCCCGGCCGCGGCGTCGCTTCGCTTGCCGGGCCCGGCACCGTGGCGGACCTCGACTCCGTAGACGTCGTCGCCCTCGCGCAGGAGGTCGATCACCTCGGCGTGGGTCTCGATCCGCGCGCCGTGGGCCTCGGCGTCGACGGCGTTCGCGACACAGAGCCGGAACGGGTCGACCGCGCCGTCGGGGACCTCGATGGCCCGCTCGACGTCCTCGGCGAGGTACGGTTCGATCTCGCGGGCCTCCCGCCCCGAGAGGACGCGGGCCGGAATCCCGCAGTCGCGACAGCCCTCGAGTTTCTCCCGGAAGTAGTCGTCCGAGTCCTCGGGCCGCTGTACGAACAGGCCGCCGGTCTCCTCGACGCAGTGCCCGGCGATCTCCCGGAGCGTTTCGTTCTCCTCGATACATTCGGTCGCGCTGGCCTGATCGGAGACGGCATAGCGGCCGCCGCTGTGTAACAGGCCGTGCATCCGACCGGTGGTTCCGTCCGTGAGGGTCCCTCGTTCGACGAGCGTGACCTCGAGACCGCGGGTCGCCAGATCGCGGGCGATCCCACAGCCGGTCGAGCCGCCGCCGAGGACGAGGACCTCGGTGTCCCGTGCCATTCGTTCACCGGACCTACGGTCACCCCACTCTTTATTTTATCGCCGCCGAGCTAACACTCGTAACTCACTTTTCCCACACCGTCACTGACGGCGATTTGGCGGCGAACTTACTGTCTTGATCCACTTATTCCCCATCGTTCGTGAAATCGTTGGTAACATTTATAACGATCGTCGGTGTCGTTTACTGGTATCACGCGACCGGCAGTAAACGAATCGCGTGGCGGTACGAGGTGACTACCAGTGACAGACACAACGTACGTCGGAGCGGTCGACCAGGGAACGACCGGGACCCGGTTTATCGTGTTCGATCACGAGGGCCAGGTCGTCGCGAACGCCTACGAGACACACGAACAGATCTACCCCGAACCCGGCTGGGTCGAACACGACCCGATGGAGATCTGGGAGAACACCAAAGCCGTGATCCAGCAAGCGCTCGGACAGGCGGGGATCGCCCCGTCCCAGCTCACGGCCATCGGCGTGACCAACCAGCGGGAGACGACGGTCCTCTGGGACGCCGACAGCGGGAAACCGGTCCACAACGCCATCGTCTGGCAGGACCGCCGAACCACCGATCGCGTCGAGGCCCTCGAGGAGGAGGGGAAAGTCGAGGCGATCCGCGAGAAGACCGGCCTCGAAGCCGACGCCTACTTCTCGGCGACGAAGGCCGAGTGGCTGCTCGATAACGCCGATCCGATCAAACTCGAGCGCGCCCGACCCGAGGACATCCGCGACCGCGCGGAGAAAGGCGACGTGTTGTTCGGGACGATCGACACGTGGCTGATCTACAACCTGACCGGGAACCACGTCACCGAGGTCACGAACGCCTCGCGGACGATGTTGTACGACATCCACGACCTCGAATGGGACGACGACCTCCTCGAGGAGTTCTCGATCCCCGAGGCGATGTTGCCCGAGGTCCGGCCCTCCAGCGACGACGACACGTACGGCACGACCGACCCTGACGGGTTCCTCGAGGCCGAGGTGCCGGTCGCGGGCGCACTGGGCGACCAGCAGGCCGCACTGTTCGGCCAGACCTGTTTCGACGCCGGCGACGCCAAGAACACCTACGGCACCGGTTCCTTCTTCCTGATGAACACCGGTGACGAGGCCGTCGAGAGCGATCACGGGCTGCTGACGACGATCGGGTTCCAGCGCTCGGGCGAACCGGTCCAGTACGCGCTCGAGGGGTCGATCTTCGTCACCGGCGCGGCCATCGAGTGGCTCGAGGACATGACGCTGATCGAGGATCCCGCCGAGACGGCGGAACTGGCCCGCAGCGTCGACTCGACGGACGGCGTCTACGTCGTCCCCGCCTTTACCGGACTGGGCGCACCCCACTGGGACCAACGGGCCCGCGGCACCATCGTCGGGATGACCCGCGGCACCCGCAAGGGACACGTCGTTCGCGCGACGCTCGAGTCGATCGCCTACCAGACTCGCGACGTCGCCGAGGCGATGGAGGCCGACTCGGGCATCGAGATGCGATCGCTGAAGGTCGACGGCGGCGCGGTCAAGAACAACTACCTCTGTCAACTCCAGTCCGATATCATCGGCTCGGAGATCGTCCGCCCCGTCGTCGACGAGACGACGGCGCTGGGCTCGGCCTACGCGGCCGGCCTCGCCGTCGGCTACTGGGACGATCCCGACGAACTGCGGAGCAACTGGCAGGTCGACGCCGAGTTCGAGCCCGAGATGGACCGCGACCGCGCTGACCGCCGATACGAACGCTGGAACGACGCCGTCGAGCGCTCGCGCGACTGGGCGCGTGACGAGGAGGAGTAACGATGTTGCAGCCGCTCGTTACCGTCCCCATCGTCGGCATGGAACTCGAGGCCTTCGCCGTCCTGCTCATCGCCGCCCTCGCCGGCGGCGCGTTCGGCGCGGCCCTCGGTGCCCTTCCCTCGTTCGTCTTCACCGGCTTCGTCGTCTTCCTCGGCGAGGGGCTGGCCGTCCTCGAGGGCGAACTCGGCGGTGATGTCGCGACTGACATCACGGGGGTAATCGGTTTCGGCGCGGTCACCGGCCCCCACATCGCCTTCGCCGGCGGCGTCGCCGCGACGGCCTACGCCGGCCGGAAGTATCCCGAGATGGAACCCGACGACTGGGACTACCACTTCGGCAAAGACATCCTCTACGCGTTCGGCACGAAACCGGACATCCTCGCGGTCGGGGCCGTCTTCGGGGCGCTCGGGATGCTCATCACGCGCGTCATGGGCGGGCTCGGCTTCCCGACCGACAACATCGCGCTGTCGGTCGTCGCGACGGCCTTCCTCGCCCGACTCGCGTTCGGCTACCCGATCGTGGGCCGGGTCGGCGGCTCGAGCGTCCTCGACATGTCGCCGTTCGAGCGCGACGAAAAGCGCATGGCCGCCGACGGCGGCACCGAGACCGACCGGCTGACGACCGAACCCTGGCTCCCCCACCAGTACAAGTGGGCCGGCGTGACCGCCATCGGGATCGTCGGCGGGCTGCTCGGGGGCTACATCTGGCTCGAGACCGGGAGCATCTTCATGGGCTACGCGATCTCAGCCATGAGCCTGCTCTTTCTCAACCTCGGCGTCGAGAAGATCCCGGTCACCCATCACATCACGCTGCTGGGTGCCGTGGGCGCGGTGATCGCCATGCCCGCGATGGGCAGCGAACTGGTCGCGTTGCTCGCCGCCGGTGCCTTCGGCGCGATCAGCGGCCTGCTCGGCGAGGTGAGCCAGCGCGTGTTCTACTCCCACTCCGGGACACACGTCGACCCGCCGGCGATGGCTATCGCCGAGTTCATGCTCGTCCTCGGTGTCCTCTATCTGGCCGGGTTGCTCCCCAACGCGGGCTATCTCGCTCTCTGAGCGGCCAGAATTTCGCGTTTTCGACGAACGGCATCTCAGTTACGCTCGAGCAGCGACGACGAGGCGCGAGTCGCCGTCGGGGCGACTACGTCCACCGATCCGACCGTTTTAGGGGCCGGCTTACCCATTGCTCGGTATGACCGCCGATCCGCCGCTGGTGCTGGACATCGACGGGACGCTCACCCGCCCGGAGGGGTGGGGCATCGACCCCCGCGTCTTCGATCCGATCCGCGAGTGGGAGGCCCCGGTCGTCATCGCCACCGGGAAGGCGTTTCCCTACCCTGTCGCCCTCTGTCATTTCGTCGGGATTCCGGAACTCGTCGTCGCGGAGAACGGCGGCGTCGTCTACACCGGCGACGATGTCTTCTTCACCGCCGATCGCGAGGCCGCCCGGGCCGTCGCCGAGGAGTACCGCGCGGCGGGCTACGACCTGGGCTGGGGCGAGGAAGACACCGTCAACCGCTGGCGCGAAACCGAGATCGCGGTCAATTTAGAACAGCCGCTCGAGCCCCTGCGCGAGATCGCCGCCGACCACGGCCTCGAGGTGATCGACACCGGCTACGCCTACCACGTCAAGGACACCGATCCGAACAAGGGCGAGGGGCTGGAGACGATCGCCGACCGCGTCGGGATCGACCTCGCCGACTGCGTAGCGGTCGGCGACTCCGTCAACGATGTCTCGACGTTCGAGGCCGTCGGCCGGAGCGTCGCCGTCGGCAACGCCGACGAACTGGCGAAAGCGGCCGCCGACGAGGTCCTCGACGCCGTCCACGCCGACGGGACGCTCGCGGTCCTCGAGCGGGTCCGCGGGTCGTAGTCGCCGTCAGGGGGACCGCGCCGCGACCGCCGATCGTTACTCGCCGTTCTCGATGACGTCCTCGAGCCACTGTTCGGGGACGACCCGTATCTGGCCGGCCGCCCCCAGCGAGTCGGTCGTGAGGAAGACGAGGTCGTCACCCGAGGCGACGGCCAGCCCGCCGCCGGCGACCGCATCCCAGTGGTTCAACACGGTGTCGGGCACCGTCAGCGACCGCTCGCCGTCGACCTCGGAACTGGCGACGTACCGGATCCCGTCGCCGTCCTGAATCGGATCGAACTGCCCCGAGACGACGACGGCGTCGCCGGCCTCGCGGATCCCCCAGAAGACCTCCGACCCCAGCGACAGGATCGTCCGGTCGAACGCGGTTTGGGGGACCGGCACCTCGCTGCTGTGTTCGTCGAACGCCGCCGCGCCCAACTGCTCGTAGGCTTCGGGTTCGGCAACTTCGGCAGCGTCCGGTTCGCGCTCGGCGTCGCCGGACTCGGCCGCAGTGGTCGGCCCGCTCGCGGCGTCACCGGACTCGGGACTCGAGGCCGCGTCCTCGATGTCGATCGATGTCCTGGCGACCTCGCTGGCCGCGTCGCCGCCGGCGTGGTCTTCGCGACCGGCGTTTCGTTCCCGCCCCTCGAGACCCTCGATGTCGGGTGACGTACTGGCGACGTCCGACGGCTCGACGCCGGTCCGGTCGCGAGCCGCCCGGCGCTGGTCGATCGCGATCGCGAGGAGGAGCCCGCCCGCGCCGAGCCGCAGATAGCCGTGCCCGCGGTCGCCGCGTCGCAGCGCCCGGACGCCGCTCAGGAGACTCGCGAAGCCGGCGGCACCGGCCGGCGCGCCCGATCGAACGCCGCTTCGAACGGTATCGAGCGCTTCGGCGAGGGCATCGTCGATCCCCGCGACGCGTCGCTCGTCTGCCGGCTCCTCGTCGGTCTCGGTGGTGCTGTCTCGCTGGCTCATGCTGAAATCGAACTCGCGGTCCGTCAGGTTCAGTTCCCGGCGCTCGAGTCGCCCTCGCCCGCCCCCTCGGCGAACTCGTCG
Source organism: Natrinema thermotolerans (assembly GCF_031165565.1). Taxonomy (NCBI): domain Archaea; kingdom Methanobacteriati; phylum Methanobacteriota; class Halobacteria; order Halobacteriales; family Natrialbaceae; genus Natrinema; species Natrinema thermotolerans. The sequence goes on from NZ_CP101873.1 coordinate 2,958,330, forward strand.
GTCTCATCCGCGGCCGACGACTGGACGTCGCCCATGTCGAACGGCGAGCCGATTTCGTCCTCGTTGATCGCCCGGTCGAGCGTCCCTTTGTCCGTCACCGCACCCAGTCCCTTCTCCTCGACCGCCGACTGGATCTCGCCCGCGTCGATCGCCGAGTCGACGCTCCCGTCGTTCGTCGACGATTGCAGCGCCCGGCGGACGACGAGATAGCCCGCGAGCGCCGCACCGCCGGAGGCGACCGCTCCCGGAACCCCGTAGCGTTTGTAACCGAACGTGACTGCTTTCTTGCCGATCGTGTAGGCCCCAATCATGGTCATCGCTTGGATCGGTACGGGAAAGAGGGCGAGGCTTTCGTACGGAAGCCGGCAGCCGACCGCCGGACCGAACACACGACAGGGCCGCGAACCGGGTCTCAGAACGCTTTTCCCTTCCTTGTCGTAAGTCCGAGTATGGTTTCGCTGCAGGCGGTCGCCGTCGCCGTCGTCGGGTTCGCGATCGTCATCGCCGCTGCGGCCGCCGTCTACCGGGACGCGAGCCGCCTCGAGATCTCGCGGCCGGCGCTGTGGGCGGGGTTCGTGTTCGTCACCTGCGGGGGCGGGCTGGTCACGTACCTGGGGCCGCCGGACGTCCCGATCCCCGGCCTGCTCGTGATGGTGATCGCGGGCCCGGCCCTGTACCTCTTCGAGCGCGACGACGCGAGACACGGTGACGAACCCGCCGATCCGCACGCGCTGCCCGACGGCCCGGGCGGCGACTCCTCGAGCGACCGCTCCGGCGAGGAGTAGGTGGCGGTCCCGCGCCGACCGTCCCCGACACCACACACCTTTTGACGGGTCCCGTCCAACGACCGCCAACATGAGCGACTCCGCGAACCCCGGGGGCGACGCAGGTGCCGACGCCACCGCCGACGGCGACGACGGCGGGCCGGCACAGGTCTCGAGCCCGAACTACCACAGCGAGAGCCACACGGCCGCCCAGACCTGCGGCTGGACGGCAAACGCCGTCCGCGGCGAGGGGAAGTGTTACAAGAACATCTTCTACGGCATCGAGTCCCACCGCTGTATCCAGATGACGCCGGTGGTCAAGTGCAACGAGCGCTGTGTCTTCTGCTGGCGCGACCACCAGGGCCACGCCTACGAGATGGACGACGTCGAGTGGGACGACCCCGAGGCAGTCGTCGACGCCTCGATCCGGCTCCAGAAGAAACTGCTCTCGGGCTTCGGCGGCAACGACGAGGTCCCCCGCGAGGTGTTCGAGCAGGCGATGGAACCGCGCCACGTCGCCATCTCGCTGGACGGCGAGCCCACGCTCTACCCCTACCTGCCCGAACTCATCGAGGCCTTCCACGATCGGGATATCACCACCTTCCTCGTCTCGAACGGCACCCGGCCCGAGGTCCTGCGGGAGTGCGACCCGACGCAACTCTACGTCAGCGTCGACGCCCCCGAGCGCCACACCTTCGATCAGGTCGTCGGCGCGATGGAAGACGACGCCTGGGAGCGCCTGCTCGAGACGATGGACGTTCTCGCCGCGAAAGACGAGACCCGGACCGTCCTCCGGACGACGCTCGTCGAGGGTGAGAACATGCACCACCCGGACTGGTACGCCGGCTTCTACCAGCAGGCCGATCCGGACTTCATCGAACTGAAGGCGTACATGCACGTCGGCCACTCACAGGGTCGACTCGACCGCTCGGCGATGCCCGACCACGAGGCGGTCGTGGACTTCGCCGAGCGGGTCGGCGAATACATGCCGGCATTCGACGAGGTCAAAGAGGTGCCGGCCTCCCGCGTCGCCTTGCTCGCCAAGACCGGCGATACGTGGGTCCCCAAGCTGAAGAAAGGCAGCGAGTTCTGGGAGCGCGATCCGGTCGTGGGCGATTAGCCGCGTCCCGCCGGCCGTGTCGGCCGCTCCGCTCGCCGGCGTCGACGGTCACACCCGACACTGATCGCGCGCCCGATGTGGACACGGCCGCTCGCGGCCTCGATTCGATCACTGTTCCTGACACGCTCTTTCTTTCCGTCTGATACGTCAGGTGGGTCGATCGATCGACTCCGAGACCGCATCGCCACCGCGCGGGAAACGGGGTCGTCGATCCGATCCGACGGCGGCGACAACACTTACGTACCGAACGGATGAACGTTCTCCAGTGACTCTCCGATCGTTCATCGACGACGTCGGTTCGCCCGATCGGACGATCGCGATCGTCGCCGACGGTTCCACGGGCCCGCTCGCCGAGATGCTCTCCGACGCGTTCGCGGGCCAGCCGATCGCCGTCGAACGGGCCGAAGCCGGTGCGATCGGATCGGATCCCGACCCCGAAATCGACGACGCGCTCGCAACTGAGGGCGATACGGCCGTGTTGCTCGAGGACGGGCAGCCGGTCGCGGCCTCGCCGATGCGTACGTTGTACGACGCGATCCTCGCGATCAACTCGGACCTGTTCGTCACTGGCGCGCGCGGCATGGGCGAGATCGCCTTCCCCGACGTGCTGGCGGGGCTGGAAGGCACCCGGCTCCGACTGCGTGGCTACCCGCTCGCACACAAGGAAAAACTCCTGTTGATCGTCGTCTCGCGGTATATCGAACAGCGGGCCTGGGCGGCCGGCAGCGGCACGTTACGGAGCGCGTTCCAGCAACTCTCGCGCATCGACGACGAGATCGGGACCTACGAGACCTACGCGGAACTCGCCGAAACCGACGTCGACGTTCACGTCTACGGCGTCGACGACGGCTGTCCGCCGGAACTGGACGCGACGGTTCACACCGGGACGGGGCCGGAGTACCGAGACGGCTGGTTCGTCGTCTTCGATCCCGACGATCGCAGGGCACCCGACGCCGTCGGCACCGCACTCGTCTGTCTCGAGACCGAACCCCGCGTCTGGGACGGCTTCTGGACGACCGACCCCGACCGCGTCACGCGGATCGCGGACTACATCGCGCGGGAACTGTAGCCCGACCGATCATGGGAGGCGGTGGGTTTTTCCGTTCGGTCCCCAACTCCGGAATACGCGATAAACGCTCGTGAACTCCGTCACAGTTTCGTTACGCATGCCACATTCGGTATGCTTTTACCCACATGGGCAATAGGGACGAGTATGTCAGTACTCACGGAGTCCGCCGTCGGGCACGACGAACTCGCCGTGCTCAAACTCCTCGCGCTCGAGGGCGGGCTCGAGGGTGACGTCAAGATCTCCTGTTCTCGCCTCGCCGAGCGGCTCGACGCCTCGAACCAGACCGCCTCGCGACGTCTCCAACGGCTCGAGAGCGCCGACCTGCTCGAGCGCGACACCGTCAGCGACGGCCAGTGGGTCGCGATCACCGACACCGGCGAGCGAGCCCTCCACGCGGAGTACGAGGACTACCGGCGGATCTTCGAGACGGACTCACAGATCTCGCTCGAGGGAACCATCACGAGCGGGATGGGCGAGGGTCGCCACTACATCTCCCTGCCGGGCTACCAGCGCCAGTTCGAGGACCGGCTCGGCTACGAGCCGTTCCCCGGGACGCTCAACGTCGACCTGCGCGAGGACAGCGTCCGCCGGCGCAGCGCGATGGCCTCCCTCGAACCCGTCCCGATCGACGGCTGGGAATCCGACGACCGGACCTACGGTCCCGCCGTCTGTTACCCCGCGACGATCGAGACCGCCGACGGCGCGACCTACGACGACGCCTACACCATCGCCCCCGAGCGCACCCACCACGACGACGACCAGCTCGAGGTGATCGCTCCCGTCAAGCTGCGCGACGAACTCGACCTTGAGGACGGCGATCACGTCACCGTCTCGGTGGGTGATCGCGAATGACGGGTCATCACGCCGGTCCGCAGTCCAACGCCGACGGCAGCGCGGGTGCCGGGCCGACCGCCGACGCGTTCGACCGCGCACTCGAGTCGCTTCGGACGGGCGAGCCGATCCTCGTCCACGACGCGGCCGACCGCGAGGGCGAGACGGACCTGATCTACCACGCCGACGCCGTCACTCCCGAGGCCGTGGCCCGACTGCGCAACGACGCCGGCGGGCTGATCTGCGTCGCGCTGGGCTACGAGATCGCCGAGGCGTTCGACCTCCCGTTTTACTCGGACGCGGTCGAACACCCCGCGACGGCCGACCACGAACTCGGCTACGACGACCGCTCGTCGTTCTCGTTGACGGTCAACCACCGCGACACCTACACCGGAATTACCGACGACGACCGCTCGACGACCATTCGGGAGTTGGGCGCGGCCGCCGCTACGCCCGAGACGACCGCGTTCGCCGAGGAGTTCCGCGTCCCCGGCCACGTCCACCTGCTCAAGGGCGCACCGGACCTGTTGGCCCAGCGCGAGGGCCACACCGAACTCGGGCTCGCGCTGGCCGACGCCGCCGGCCGTTCGCCCGCCGTCGTCGTCTGTGAGATGCTCGACGACGAGACCGGTGACGCGCTCTCCCCGGCCGACGCTCGCGACTACGCCGACCGCCACGGCTTCGCCTACCTCGAGGGCAGCGAGGTCCTCGAGCGCTGTCGATAGTCCACCGATTCGAGCGCTGTCTCGAGTCGGCCACCGACCGCTGGCTGCCGACAACGCAGCGACGACGGCGACAGCGCCGACGGGACCACACGCAGGTCGAATCGCGAACACTTAGTACGGTGGCTTGTAACACTTCTGATCATGGGATTCGACGAGATGGACGTCGACACGATCTGGATGGACGGCGAGTTCGTCGACTGGGACGACGCGCAGGTCCACGTTCTCACGCACGGACTCCACTACGGCAGCGGCGTCTTCGAGGGCGCGCGCTGTTACGACACCGCAAACGGCCCCGCACTCTTTCGCTGGGAGGAACACCTCGATCGGCTCTTCCAGTCCGCCAAGCCCTACGAGATGGACATCGAACACTCGAAGGAAGAACTCACCGCGGCGACGAAGGAACTCATCCAGCGCCAGGAACTGCGGTCGTGTTACATCCGCCCGGTCGCCTTCTACGGCTACAACTCGCTGGGGGTCAGTCCGAAGGACTGTCCGACCCGCACCGCCATCGCCGCCTGGCCGTGGGGAGCCTACCTCGGCGAGGACGCCCTCGAGAACGGCATCGACGTGATGATCTCCTCGTGGCGGAAACACGCCTCGAGCCAGATCCCGACCAACGCCAAGACCACGGGCCTGTACGTCAACAGTATGCTCGCGGGCGAGGAGGCACGCCGGAACGGCTACGCGGAAGCGATCGTCCTCAACAAGGAGGGTAACGTCGCCGAAGGCCCCGGCGAGAACGTCTTCCTCGTGCGCGACGACGAGATCTACACGCCCGGCCTCTCGGAGTCGATCCTCGACGGGATCACCCGCGATGCGGTCATTCGGATCGCGGAGGAACTGGGCTACACTGTCCACGACGACGTCTCGATCTCGCGGGGCGAACTCAACACCGCCGACGAACTGTTCTTCACCGGCTCGGCCGCCGAAGTGACGCCGATCCGGAAAGTCGACAACGTCGTCGTCGGGGACGGCTCCCGCGGCCCCGTCACCGAGGAGATCCAACAGCAGTTCTTCGACATCGTCGAGCAGGCCCCCGAGGAGTACGACGAGTGGTTCGAGTTCGTCGACATCGAATAGCGGCTCTCGAGTCGGTTTAGATCGGTTCGCATCTGTTTTGGAGGGGGCGTTTTACTTCGAGAAACTGATTTCGTGGCCGGGAGCGCGCCTCGAGTACCACGAGAGGCGCGTGACCCGGGGAAGGGCAGGCACTCACCCGAATTCACCGCGAGCGACCGAAGGGAGGGAGCGGGCCGACGACCGATGTGGAGTGACGCGAAGCGTCACGGAACGGAGGGAGGAGTGCTTTTGATCGAAACTGAGCGGGATCGAAGATCCCGCGATGTCCAAAAGAGCGCTTCGCGCTCTTTTGAAGATTTCACCGAGGGACATCGCGGCCGCGGCGGTGCCGCGGCCGCGATAGACCGCAGGGTAAAATTTCGTTAGTCGTCATCGGACCCGGTCCGCCCGGCCTCGTCGATGACGTCGATCGAGACGCCGGCGTCCATTCCGCGCCGGTTCGCGTCACCGAACCCGGCGCTGAGAACGCGGGTCAGGGCGTCCTCGACGTCCTCGTCGAGTTCGGTGATCTCGTCGGACTCGACCTCGACGACGTAGCCGGTCGTGATGTTGGGCGACGTCGGTAAGAACAGTACCTCGCGCCCGTCGTCGGTCACTTTACCGGTCTTGAACGCGGTCATCCGGAGCCCCTCCCAGGTCTCGATCTTGACCGGCTTCTGCAGGGATTCCTGTTCGCCGAAGGCCGTCTCGGCGGCCATCTTCGAGGCGTTGTAGACTACCCGCATCACCGGCACGCGGTTGGCGATGTTGTCGACGAGCCGCTCGACGAGGCCGCCGATCGTCGTCCGCATCAGATAGCCGACCGAGAACGTCAGGATAATAAAGACCGTCAGCGCGACGATCACGCGGAGGAACTGCGCGATCTGCTCGCGGGTCTGTATCGCCTGTTGACTGGTGCCGGCGATAAAGGCCTCGAGCGCGGACTGATCGAGAATGAGTCCGGGCGTCAGCCCGGCGACGAGTCCGTAGAGCCAGTAGATCGCATAGAGCGTGACCAAGATCGGGCCGAGAACGATCAGCCCGCTCGCGAAATCCCGCTTCCACGAAGCCATTATCCACTACCTCACACTGCTGGCTAATGAGCCCTTCCCTTCAGTCGATACTGTCAGCCAAACCGGACCGAGCCGGCTGCCGGATCGGGAACGGCCCGTCGCGGACCAACGTTCAAGCCGGCGGCCCGATCATTAAGCGGTATGAGCCTCGAGCGGGAGTCGTCCGAGGAGGCCGACGCGCTCGATCCGTTCCGGCAGTTCGTCTCGCTCGAGCGGGACGTCCTCGTCCTCTCGGTGGCGATGTTCGCCTTCAGTCTGGGGTTTCAGATGACGAGTCGGTACATGGGCGAGTACCTCTACGCGCTGGGGGCCACGGGGCTGGTCGTCGGCCTGTTCGGCTCGTTCGGAAACGTGATCAGCGCGGTGTATCCCTATCCCGGTGGTGCGATCTCGGATCGGATCGGCTCACGGTACGCACTGACCGCGTTCGGGCTGTGTTCGACGGTCGGCTTCGGCGTCTGGCTCGTCGCGCCGGCGCTGGCAGGCGTCTCGGTCGGGCCGACCTCGCTTGTGATCGTCGCGGTCTTTCTCGGGCTCGTACTCGCACAGGCCTGGAAGTCCTTCGGGCTCGGGGCGACCTTCGCCATCGTCAAGCAAGCCGTTCCCCCGTCGCGGCTGGCGGCCGGCTTCGCCAGCACCGAGACGTTCCGCCGGACTGCCTTCCTCGTCGGCCCGCTGCTTGCTGCCGCGCTCTTTTACCCCTTTGGCTCGAGCGACGGCGGGATCGTCACCGCCTTCCAGTTGATCCTGGTCGTCGCGGTCGCCTTCGGCGCGCTGGGAACGCTGGTTCAGCACCGGCTCTACGATCCCGCAGGCGACGACATCGGTTCGGAGTTCGAGGGCGTCTCGCAACTGCTCGCCGACCTCCGGGCGCTGCCGGCGGAACTGCGCCCGCTGCTGGTCGCCGACACGCTCGTCCGGTTCGCGAACGGGATGGTCTACATCTTCTTCGTGATCGTCGTCACGCGCTTTCTCGAGGTCGGGCTCTCGCTGTCGCTGCCGGTGATCGGCGTACTCGATCTCTCGCCGCAGTCGTACTTCGGGGTGCTGTTGGGGATCGAGATGCTCGTGGCCCTGGTGACTATGATTCCGGTCGCGCGGGCGGCCGAGCGCGTCGGGCTCAAGCCGGTCGTCGCGATCGGCTTTGCGGTTTATGCGATCTTCCCGATCCTGCTGATCAACGCGCCGCCGGACGCGGCCGTCCTCGCGGTTCTCTTTGCCTTCTCCGGGCTCCGGTTCGCCGGGCTGCCGGCGCACAAGGCGCTGATCGTCGGCCCCGCCGAACGAGGTGCCGGCGGTCGGGTTACGGGCGCGTACTACCTGCTGCGAAATCTGATCGTGATTCCCAGCGCCGCGCTGGGTGGGCTGCTCTGGGACGGCGTTCCCAACCCGTTGACCGGTGCCGAACTGTTCGCCGGCGACCCGGTCGTCGCCTTTACCGTCGCGACCGCCATCGGACTGCTCGGGACGGGCTATTTCCTCCTGTTCGGCGAGGAGTTCGAGGCCTATCAGTAACGATCACCGTTACGGAGTCCTGCGTCCGAGATGTCCCGCCTCGAGTCCCACGGGTCGCCGCGGTCGATGGTTCGGCCGGCGTTGCTCGACCGCCCGATCGGTTAGAGGAACAGGCGGTAGTAGTACGGACTGACGAACCCCTCGATGAGCGCCGCAACGGCGAGTACCATGCCGATTCCGACCAGGACCCAGAACGCCCGCTCGAGGGTGTCGGCCAACTCGACTCGGCCGGCCCGTCCCCGGAGGGTCCGCCACCCGGCCGCCCCGACGGAGAGCCCCAGCGCCGCCGCGACGAGGATCGCCGGAATCTCGAGGACGCCGTGGGGAGCCACGAACGCGGCCAGTTGCGTGGGGTCGGCCTCGAGGCGGGCGATTGCCCCGATAAACAGACCGTTGAACAGCAGCGAGACGATCGCCGGGACGGCGAGCGCGAGCCCGCCGTAGGCCGTCGAGAGCGCGACCAGCCAGTTGTTGCCGAACAGTTCGACGGCCGCCGCGGGCGGGAAGTGCCCCTCGAGGCGGGCGGCGATCGAGGCCTCGACGGTGCCGGCGTAGGGGTCGGCGACGAGCCAGCCGGCCCAGAAACTCAGCCCGGCGAGGACGACGACCAGCGCGTGGGTGCCCGGATGCGAGCGGACGAACGCGGTCAGCGACGACCAGCCCCGTGCCAGGCCGGCCCCGAACTGCCCCCGGAGCGAGCGGGTCGGCGACGCGGGCGGCTCGAGCCGGTCGCGATAGCCGCAGTAGACGGCCGTCTTCAGCAGGTCCAGCGCCGGGAAGAGAACGAGCGACGTGAGCAGCGAGCCGAGGGCGACGACGTCGACGAGCGAGAGCAGTCCCGAGACCGTCGAGAGCGCGAGGAGCGCCCCGACGGCCATGACGTAGTAGAAGCCAGCCTCGACCGGCTGTCTGCGGATGAAGCCGGCCGCGTGCCGTAGTGAGCCGACGACGCCCGCGTCGTCGACGACGACCGCGACCGGGGCGAACGCGAACACGGCGCGAATCGCGAGGAGCGCGATGATCGCGACGCCGACGGCCAGCAACACGACTGGGACGGCCAGCAGGCCCAACCCGCCCAACAGCGAGACGCTGCCGGCGACCACTGCGGTCACGGTCCCCACGGCGACGAGAATAGCCGCCCAGCACAGTAGCTCGAGGACGAACAGGCCGAGAAAGCGCGGCCAGTACCGACGAGCGCCGGAGAGCGCGGCGACGAGTCCGCGCTCGTCCCGAAGCCGCCCGTAACAGGCCCCGAGTTGGCCCGCGGCGACGGCGGCCGAGGCGAACGCGAACAGCGCGATACTCACGAGGACCGTCACCGCAGCGAGCGCGAGCAGCGGCGGCGTCACCAGCTGATCGACGACCGGCTCGAGGCCGGCCGCCCACGATTCGAACTGTTCGGGATCGGCGTTGGGATCGGTTGGCGGCTGTTCGAGGTCGGTCAGGTGGGTCCGAATCGTCTCGAGGCGGCCGGTCGTCGCGAGAAAGAGGTACGCGACGGCGACGGCCAGAAACGGGACGGTGCGGACGATCGCGGGGACCGACGCACCGATGAGATAGGCCGGGAGGAAATCACCTGGCCGGCGACGGAGGACGGCCACGACGGCGGCGACGTAATCTGACAGGGACATACGCTTCGCTTGGGCGGCGTCTCAGTTAAATGATCGTTCTCGACGGCTGAGGAGAGCCGGCAGCGCGAGGCCCTGCTCGGCCGGTGGGATCGCGTTATCGCGAGTACGTCTCGAGACGGACGATCCGATCGTCCGCGAGTTCGAAGACGTCCGCGAACTCGAAGAGCGTCGCGCCGTCGTCGACGACGCGGCCCTGCACCGCGACGCGGTCGCCGTCGGCGATGACGGTCTCGAGTTCGTGGTCGGTGTCCGGATTCGGCCGCTCATCACGCATGAACGCGACGAACGCAGCCCGGTCGTCGAAGGTGCGGTCGGGGCGGCGCTGGACGAACTCGGGGTCGAGAATCGTCTCGAGCGCCTCGTAGTCGTGATCGTCGAGGACATCGTAGTAGCGCCTGACGAGGGTGGCGGGGTTCATACACGACGTTTCGTCGCGACTGACAAAAGAGTGGGACTCTCCGATCACTCGGCGTCGGATCAGTCGTCGTCTGATCAGTCGTCCGCGGAGTCCCCGTCGACGGTCTCGAGGAGGGTTTCGGGTTCGGGCGGCTCCTCGCGGTCGGTAACGGCGGCGTGAACGGGGTCGGCGTCCGCCCGATAGTCGTCGCCGGTCGCCTCGTCGCCGCGGCCGTAGTGGTCCGCCGCGCTCGCGTACCACTTCGCGGCGTTGCGCCGATCCGTCGCCTGTTCGTTCGCCCGTTCCGCGATCCGGGCCACCGCTTCGTCGTCCGCATACCGTCTGGCCGCGTCGAACGCCTCGAGTGCGTCGGTAAGCGGCTCGACGGCGGCGTCGAAGGCGGCGGCTGCCGTCACCCAGTCCTCGGCCGCGAACGCCTCGCGGCCCCGCTCGTACTCCGTCACGCCCTCGCGGTAGTGGGTGTGTGCGATCCGATAGCGCTCGACGGCCGCATCGTCGTCGGAGATCGTTTCGATCGTCGCGCGGATCTCCGCCAGGGGCGGCTGTCGTTGCGGGTCGTCGCTCGACCAGGCACGGCGGACCGTCCGCTCCCCGTCGAGGACGAACACGGCGCGTTTGGCCGCCTGCTGGTGGCCGTACTGGTCGTTCGAAAGGACGCCGTAGGTCGCCGCGATCGAGCCATCGCCGTCCGACACGAGCGGGAAGTCGAGGTCGTAGCGGTCCGCGAACGCCCGATGGCTAAACGCGGAGTCGGTCGAAACCCCGACGATCGAAACGTCGTTCTGGAGCCCGAACAGGTCGAGATCGCGGAGCGAACAGAGTTCCTCGGTACAGCTCGGGCTGAAATCGGCCGGGTAAAAGACCAACAGGACGACGCCGCTGTCGGCGGTCACCTCGTCGAACGTGACGTGACGGATCTCGTCGTCGATCGCTGCGGGCCCGTCGAACGTCGGTGCGGTTGCCCCCGTCTCGAGCATATCACTCGTTCGGCCTACGACTGCCATATGCACACCGATCGCACGGAGCGAGCGAGTCGGATCGGCGGCACCGACCGCGCCGTCGGCCGGAGTCAACGAGGGACGCGACGCGGATTCGCTTCCGGAGCGGCCGATTCGACCGCGGTTCGCGACCCTTTTGTCCCGAGCCGACCTGTGTTCGGCCGTGGAGTGTCACGTCTACTACGAGGGCGACGACGACCCCGAGAAGTGTACCGCGCGTCGCCTCGAGCAGTTCGACGAGGCGACCCTCTACCGGTCGATGGGGCAGGTGCCCTACGGGGTCGTTCTCAACCCCCACGCCGAGCAGGCGCTCTCGCCGGCCGACCGCGAGGAAGGGCTGGACACGCTGGTCGCCCTCGATTGCTCGTGGGAGTCCGCCGAGGAGGCGTCGTTCCAGATGCGCGGCGTCCACCGGGCGCTGCCCTTCCTCGTCGCCGCGAATCCGATCAACTACGGCCGGCCGTTCCGGCTGACCACCGTCGAGGCGCTGGCCGCGGCCTGCTGTATTTTCGACGAGTACGACCGCGCTGAGGAACTGCTCGAGCCGTTCCGCTGGGGCGAGACCTTCCTGACGTTAAACGAGGAACCGCTGCGTCGCTACAGCGAGTGTACCGACTCGAGCGAGGTCGTCGCGGTCCAGGAGGACTATCTGGCCGACGAGGAGGAGTGACTCCCGACGCGCGGCGGCTCACCCGGTGTTCTCGTCGCTCGGCGGTGCCGGCCGCCGTGCGAGCCACGACTCGTACCCGGCGTAACCGAGCGCGACGGCGGCGAACGATACGAAGAGGACGACTGGAACGAACGCTCGACCGCCAGCGGAGTCGCCACTTCGGGCGACGAGGGCGGCGAACCCGACCGCGAGCGCGAGGAAGCCGCTCCCGATGGCCGCCAGGACGATCCGCATCGGACGGGTCGTGCCGGCCGTCTTCGGTGGCGCCGTCGGCGTCGCCGCGAGCCCCCACTCGAGCGCACGACCGACGGCCACAGCATGTCGATCCGGCACCGGGACGAAACGCGGCGGACCGTGGACTCGTCGGATCACGACGAACTGCCACCGTGAGAGCGGTCCCAGGGAGAGCCGCCGGACACCGATCACGTTCTCGAGGTCGATCACCGTTGGCCCGCCGAAATCGTCGTCCCCACCCAGCTGCAGCCGTCGTTCGTCTAGCTCGAGCGTGACCGTCGCCGTAAGCGGGCCGAGAAACACCATCGACAGGAACCCGAGGACGAACAACGCAAGCGTTAGCTCGGGTACAGTGCCGATCGTGCCCGCAATGAGGACGGCACCGACGGCCGTCGCGACGACGATTCCGCGTTTCGTGAGTCGGTCGGTTCCCGCGTACTGAACGATCCACTTGGAGCCGTTCGTCCCGTACTGAACGAGTAGCCAGCAGTACAGCAGGGACATCGGACCGCCGACGAGCCCCAGGACCACGACGAGCGCCAGCGTCGATCCGGTGACCGCGCCGACTAGCGTGAAAACCGCGAGACTCAGTAGCACGACGAGCCCGAGCCCACCACCGATCGCATAAGGGGCGTACGCGGCGAGCCGCGAGAGCCAGCTGTTGTGCGGCCCCATCGTCCACCGGATCGATTCCGTCGTCATTACTCGAGCGGACACGCTGGCCGGCCCTAAATGTTGCCTCAGGAACCTTTTTGCGGCCGCCTTCCCGCGGCGACCCCAATCACAGCCGTTAAATGGGCCACGGGCGAAGCCGGGGTATGGCCAGTTTCGACGCCGCTGAGAAACGGACGCTCGAGAAGATGATCTGCATGCGCTGTAACGCTCGCAACTCCAAGCGAGCCCAGCGCTGTCGCAAGTGTGGCTACGAGAAGCTTCGCCCCAAGGCGAAGGAACCGCGCGCGGCATAACCGGCTCGGTCTCGGAGGCGACCGTTTCGGGATCGCCTCCGCACCTTACGGCGTATTTTCGACGTTCAGGCCGACGAGTCACAGCACTAAACGAGTCCGCTGGTCGGTCGACGGGCCGAAGACGACACGGAACGAGGTCGGGTCGTGATCAGTCGTCGGCGGACGTTCCGGTATCGGCCGCAGTGGCGTGGGTGACCCCCGCGATCACGCGTTCATTGCTGGCGACCCAGCGCAAGAGCAGGTACGCGAAGACGTACTTCGCGCCGATGTCGAGCAGCGAGTACCCCCACGAGGTGAGCGCAGTCGACTCGACGAGTGCGAAGCCCTCGACCCCGAGCGCCCAGACGATCGGGTACCCGAGCCACAACACCACGGTCATCGCTCGTAAGGTAGCGAATATCTCGTCGCTTCCGGCGGCCGCGGCGTCCACCGGCCACTCCACGAGTAGCGCGTACAGGACCACGAGGAAGAAGGCGCAACTGACGGCATAGAACACCCATCGGAACGCGTACGACGAGGTGATCAGTGCCGCCGCGAGACCGGTCACACACATCCCAACGTCGGCGGCGATGACGACGAACAGGTCAGCGGCGTCGACCCCCGCCAGCAGCCCGAGGGCCAACAGGATCAGCGGCGTCGACAGCGTCCACGTGAGATACCGCCCCCACTGGCTGAGGACCGCCTCGCCCGCGAGCGCGTGGCCGGCCGGCATCTCCACCAGTCCGACCGTGAGGCCGGATAGCATCCCCAGATAACTCGCTATCGATACTAACGGGATCAGAACCGTCGCGGCGAAGATCAGCCGTGCCCGATGCGCTCGAACGTTGCGGGACATATACACGAAAAGCAGTACCGACAGGCCCGCCAGTGCAACGTTTACCCATAGCGACGCACTCAACAGCGCGTCGTTCTGGATCCGTGTCACCGCCCCGCTCTGTCCCGATTGCATCTGGACCAGTGCCCCTGTCGCACTCGCGACCTGTTCGTCGAACATCGTGCGTTCCGAGCCAATCGCCGCGCGGGCTAAGTTCTAGGCGTCGTATTGTTCGATTAATGCTTTGTTTTCGTGATCTTTTCCGGCGATCCGAGGCAAGCCCGCAATACGTAACGACCCAGCATGACACGGATCCGTAACTGCAGGAGCTACGAGCGCCCCAAGATGCCGGGACCGAACCCGGCCGCGTGGTCCGGCTACTCGACAGGGTAGCTTCGTCGCCCGCTCGAGCGCCGTTTCGCACCCACCTGTTTCCCGTTCGGGTCGGCTTCGCCGACCGCTCACGGCAAACATCTGGACTAAAAACCCGCTTACTTCCGGTGGTCGTTCGCGACGCTACTCGTCGGGATACTTCGGCTCGCGCTTTGCCGCCCGCTCGAGCGCCGTTTCCACGACGTCGCGCACGTCCCCGTGGAAGACGCCGCCGTGGCCCGCGTACATGTGTTCGACTCCCTCGGGCATGCGCTCGAGCAGGTCGCGGATGCTCTCGATGAGCCGTTCGCGGGACTGGCCGGCCATGTCGGTCCGGCCGAAGCTGCCGTAATCGAAGGCTCCGTCGTCGTGGACGACCACGTCGCCGGAGAACAGCGATGACTCGGAGACTACGGAGACGTGGTCGTCGGCGTGGCCGGGCGTGTAGACCACGTCGAACTCCTCGTCGCCGATCCGGACGGTGTCACCGTCGTCGATGGCGTGGGTCCTGGTCGGGTGGTCCGCGTAGGCGTAGACCTCGGGGTCGAAGGCGTCGACGACGGCCTCGAGTCGCTCGACGTGATCACCGTGCTGGTGGGTCATGACGACGGCGTCGACGCCGTCGGTGTGGCTCCGAACCTCGTCGATGACGCCGTCCCACGCGCCGGCGTCGACCAGCGTCGTGTGCCCGTCCTCGCCGATCGCGAGGAATGCGTTACAAGTGAACGTTTCCGCGCCCTCGGTGACGTGAACGACTTCCATACTCGGTCACTCGAGGGCCGACGGCAAAAACGGTGTCATCGCTGTGGAACGCCCTCGTCCGCTCGTCCTTTCTTTCTTATATAACGGTATCTAACTGTCGGGGTTGACCCCGTTCACGCGTGACTACAGCGGTTCGGAAACCCTCATAAACTGGTGACCACTGAATTTTTCAATCGGTATCCCATAGTACTCGGTGTATGGGATTCGGGAGCTACGACGAATCCGAACAGCAGGAAGTCGACGCCGATTTTGACGACGATGACGCAGTGAAGTCGGGAGCGAACAGCCACGACGGAACCATCGAGTTCGAGAACGGTGCCTCGAGCGACGAGTTGCTCGACCGGCTCAAGGAGATCAAAGACGACGACGGGTGAGCGATGAAAGCCGGGGTACGGGCGCTGGGCATCGCCGAATCGTACCGCGGTGATCGCGATCGGAATCGAAGCACGATCGCCGGTGCCGTCGTCCGCGCCGACCGCGTCTGTGATGGGTTCGCGTACGGCTCCTGTCGCGTCGGCGGCACCGATGGCACCGGCTCCGTTGCCGGGCTGGTCGACGACCTCGGCCGTCCCGACGCCCGGTACGTGCTGCTCGGCACCGTTGCCCCCGCGTGGTACAACCTGCTCGATCTCACGCGTCTTTTCGAAGCGGTCGACCGACCGGTCATCGCAGTGACCTTCGAGGCCAGCGACGGCCTCGAGGACGGTCTGCGGGAGGCTTTTTCCGGACCCGATCTCGAGTCGCGACTCGAGACCTACCGGTCGCTGCCCGAGCGCCACGCGGTGTCGATCAACGACGAGACGGTCTACGTCAGAGCGGTCGGCCTCGAGCCGGCTGCGGCTGCGTCGGTCGTCCGCGGGTTCACGCCCGAAGGCGGTCGTCCGGAGCCGATCCGGGTCGCGCGCGAGGCGGCTCGCGCCGCGGACGCGTACGCCCGATCGCTCGAGTAAGTGGTACGGGAGGGGGAGGATGGCCGGAGTGTGGCCCGGGCTGTGGCCGACGATCGGTCTGCAACTGCGACCCGAAAGACGTAGTAGCCGCCCGTCACAGCCACCGGTATGGAAATGGAGGACTGTCGGGTCACGGAGTGTACGCGCTGTCCGGCGCTGGTCGACTCGCGGAGCCGGATCGTCAACGGAACCGGTCCCACGGACGCCGACCTGCTGTTCGTCGGCGAGGGGCCGGGTGCCAACGAGGACGAACAGGGTGAGCCGTTCGTCGGCCGCAGCGGATCCGTTCTCGACGACGCCCTCCGGACCGCCGGCCTCGACCGGATCGACGTCCGCATCACCAACTGCGTGCGCTGTCGGCCGCCGGAGAACCGCGACCCGACGACCGAGGAACTCGAGAACTGCCGGGGCTATCTCGAGCGCGAGATCGCGGCCGTCGACCCCGAAGTCGTCGTCACGCTGGGGAAGGTGCCAAGCGAACACCTGCTCGAGCGATCCGTCGCGGTGACCAAGGAGGCTGGCTCGCTCGAGGAGGTCCGGATCGACGGGACGCCGCGGCGCGTATTACTCTGTGTCCATCCTGCGGCGACGCTGTACGACCGCAGTCAGGAGGAGACGTTCGAGGAGGCGGTCGAGCGAGCGGCCGAGCTGGCGGGCGTCACCGAGAGCGAGGGCGGACAGTCCCGGCTCGACGGGTTCTGACTGCCGGACCGACGATCACGGGTTCGAGTGTATTTCACCCGTAGGGGACAAAATATTTACCAGTATTCTCCGAAGGGTAGCCGGATGGCTCCCCAACGACGTGCAGTCCTCGCGGGCGGGCTCGCGCTGACGACCGCTCTCGCCGGCTGTGCGAATCGAGGCGGCCTCGGTTCCGACGGGACCGGGGCGGAATCGAGCGGTCCGTCGGGGACCGTCTCCGAACCGCCCGTTTCTACGCCGCGGAACCCCGACAACGGGCCGGTGGTCGTCGACGCGGACGGCCACGACGACCGGCAGTTCGTCCGGGAGTTCGTCGGGACGGCCGACCGCGCCGCGTCGCTCGAGTTCGCCGACGCCGTGCCGGACGACCACGTCGACGCGACGCGGACGTTCCTCGAGGAGACCGACTTCGACGAGGCGACCGTCTTCGTCACGGAGCGCGGTATCGCGTCCTGCTCCCGGTACCGTCTCCGGTCCGTCAGCTGGTCGCCCGGCCGCGTCGAATTCGAGTACTGTTCCGAACTCAGAGCGCCCGACGAAACCTGCGTCGCGGGCAGGCGGGAGACGCTCGGCCTGTTCGTCCGGATCCCGGCGGTCCTCGAGCGCGACCTGACCGGTACCGACTCGAGCGGACCGTCCTCGTGTCGGAGCGGGGAACGGGACTGGGAGACGATCGACGGCAACGACTCGGAGGCCAGTGACACATGAGCGGCGGGGACGACCGACGCTTCAGCCGCCGCTGCTCGAGACGGACCGCCATGCGGACCGTGGCCGCCGGCGGGCTCGCCGTGACGGCCGCAGGCTGTCTCGGTGAGGATCGGTTCTGGGACGACCCGCCGCCGTTCGACGCGGACGGGCTCGAGTCGGTGACCGACGCCGCCCTCCCCGATCGGCCGGATCCCATCCCGGTCGCGTTATCGGCCGATCGGCTCGCGGCGTTCGCGACGCGCGTCGAAGCCCTTCTCGAGCCGATTCCGGAGCCGCTCACCGAAAAAACGGTCCCGAACGGGAAGATCCGTGCCGCGATAGACTCGGACCGATCGGACGCGCGGACGGCGCTCGACCGGCTGTCCGACCGCGCGGACACGATCTCGAAGGCGGAAGCGGCCGCGGACGCCTGTGGACACGCCGCCGGGGCCGCGGGCGTCTGGGCGGCGATCACGTCGGAGCGGTCGTTCGAGGACGTGACGATCTCTCGGGCCGAACTCTCGACCGATCGCGCCGCGTTCACCGATTCGCTGCCGGCCGCGGCCGCCGGGCCGGCGGCCGGCGCGGCCGTATACGGGCCACTGGACGCCTGGTTTTACCTCGTGGAAGACCCGCCCGATCCCGTCGATCCGATTCGGGCGGGCCGGTGGACGCGATTCCTCGAGCGACGGTGGCGCAGGATCCGTGCCGGCGACGCGATCCGGACACGCTACGTCGACTCCCTCGCGGAGCCGCGATCGATCGCCGCGGACCTGGAGCGCGCCGTCGACGCCCTCGGTCCGCACGTGCGGGACCGAATCGCAGACTACACCCGCGAGGGCGAGCGGCTGGCTCCCGTCGATCCCGTCACGCTGCTCGATCGCGACGCGAACCCCGACGAGCCCGGCGTTCGGCTGCTCTCGCGGAAACTCGGCGAGACGTTCGATCGTGTCTGGACCGGGCCGCTTCCGTCGCGGGAGGGCGACGTGTCGTCGACGCCGCAGGCGATCTGTCTGACCGAGCGGACGCTGGCGGCCGTCGGCGCGGTCGCACCGATCGTCGACCGACTGGACGGCGGCGACGAGCTGTTTCCCGACGGCGCCGACGCGGTGCGAGAGGCGCGAGGGGCGGCGATCGACGCCGTCGCTTCCCTCGGGGACGACTCGCCGCTCGAGACGTGGCTCGCCCGATCGCTCGTGATCGCGCTCGCCGACGTCGACGAGACGCTGGCCCGCGCGACCGTGTCGGACCTCGAGGCGATCGCGGGCGCCTACGGCGAGTACGTCTGGCTCGAGTCGGTCGCGCGCTCGGCCCCGGACGCCACGGCGACGGTCGCCGCGGCGCTCGAGGGCTGACCGTCGTAGAAATTCACCGAAGGGCAATACACTTCACCGCGCCGTTCCGACTACCGGTATGAACTCCGTTTCGTCTCCACAGGAGCAGTCCCTCGCGTCCGTGGTCGTCGTCGACTACGGACTCGGGAACCTCCGCAGTGTCACCCGCGGGTTGGAACGTGCGGGTGCCGACGTCGAGATCACCGACGATCCGGCCGCATTCGAGGCGGCCGACGGGGTGGTCCTGCCCGGCGTTGGCGCGTTCCGCGAGGGCGTCGAGAACGCCGACCCGCTCCGCGAGGATCTCCTCGCAGTCGCCGAGCAAGGGACCCCCCTCTTCGGCATCTGTCTCGGGATGCAGATGTTGCTGACCTCGAGCGAGGAGGGCGAGACCGACGGCGACTCCGCCGTCCAGGGACTGGACCTGATCTCCGGGACTAACGTTCGCTTCGCCGAGGGTCAGAAGGTTCCCCACATGGGCTGGAACGAACTCTCGGTCGAGCGCGATCACCCGCTCGTTGAGGGCGTCGATGGGAACTACGCGTACTTCGTTCACTCCTACTACGCGGCTCCCGATGACGAAGCGGCGACGGTCGCGACGACCGACTACGAACGAGAGTTCCCCTCGATCGTCGCGAACGAGTCAGGGAACGTCTTCGGCACGCAGTTCCACCCGGAGAAGAGCGGCGAGACGGGGCTACAGATCCTGCGGAACTTCGTAGAGATTTGCGCCGAGGAGTAGTCCCGCCAGGACGCGAACAGCTACCGAAACGAGGTAGTTGCATAGCGGCGATCGCTTCGTAATGCCGGTTGTTTCTCTGCCGCACGCTCCCTCGGCGACTCGTACGCGAATTCCGCATCGGTTCGAAGACGAATACGGACGGTAGGTAGCGAAGGGACACACCCCGCGTTGCCGCTGTATCGATCCGTGAGATTCCGTCTTCCTCGAGAAATCCCCAGATTCCGGTTCACGGATTGCCGTACGCTGCCGAAAGCGCTTCCCACACCGATACCAACGCCGATCAAAAATCACCAATAGTATATACGAGTCCTGTGTGACCGTCCATTGAGTGTCTTGGAAGTGGTAGCGTCCAGTTGGTCTTGGACGCGGTCTTCGCCGCTCGAGACGAACGCTCCCGTCGCTTTTGCGCCGTTCTCGGCCGAATCGTCGGGTCCACGTCGGAGTCACTGCTGGTCGGTACGGATTCCGTAATCGGTGCCGCACCGTGTCTTGTCGTTCGTTCGGCCCGATCTCTCGTTCGTTTGGCCTGATTTCTCACCTGATCTTCGTTTGTTCGACCCGATCTCTGGGTCGGTATCTGACCCCCGCTTCGAGTCCACGGCCGCCACCACAGCTATACAGCGGCAACGCGGGGTGTGTGTCTCCGCATACAGCGGCACCGAGGGGTGAAAACCAACTGCCTCACGTCCAATAGAAACTCTTTTTATCCGATACAGCGGAAAGACGGTATCCGTCCGATTCGACGGCTCGAGCCGGAACCCGCCGACGACGGTCGTCTGACCCTGCGGACACCGCTGGCGACTCGCCGCCGTCCGGTTCGCGTCCGTCGTCACGCGGCCGCCGTGCCATACAGCGGCACTCCGGGGTTCGCCACCGCGTGACGATGTCTCGCAGCGCCTCCACAGCCGTACCCAGGGACGCGCCCGTCCATACAGCGGCACTCCGGGGTTCCGACAGGGTTGCAGTTCTTCGACGGGAGTGGCGACCGCAGCCAAGTGCAACCCATACAGCGGCATTGAGGGGTGATACTAGGCCGATACAGCGGCACTCTGGGGTGTTATTTTCCGGTATTTGTCGACTCTGGACGGGAATTGTAGACTATACAGCGGCAGTCCGGTTCCGAACGGTTAAGTAGTCGACGCCGAAAGGAGCTGGCACCCGAATGTCGGATTCGACGGACTACTTCGGCAGTGAGAACGAAATCTTTCGGAACAAGGAGCTGCTGCAGGTTTCACACCTCCCGGACGGCGATCGAATCATCGGCCGCGAGGACGAACTGACCAACCTCGCGAACGCGATCAAACCGGCGACTCGAGGAAACACGCCGAACAACGTCCTCGTGTACGGGAAGACAGGAACCGGGAAGTCGCTGTGTTCGAAGTTCATCACGAATCAGGCGATCGAGCGCGCGGAGGGCAACGACGTCTCGATCGGCGTCGCGTACGTCGACTGCCTCCAGGAGTCGACGGAAACGCAAGCAGTGCAGTCCACGGGCCACCAACTCAACGACCAGTCCAAGACCGATGTCTCGATTCCACACTCGGGACTGAGTACGGCCGAATACTACCGTCGTCTCTGGCACATCGTCGACACCTGCTACGACGTCGCTCTGATCATCTTAGACGAAGTCGACAAGATCGAGGACGACGACATCCTGATGCAACTCTCTCGAGCGGTCGAGTCCGGCAAACTCACCGAGAGTACCGTCGGCGTTATCGGAATCTCGAACAAGGTCCGGTACAAGGACTCGCTGGACGAGCGCATCAAATCGAGCCTCTGTGAACGCGAGTACGTCTTCTCGCCGTACGATGCGACCCAGATCCGGGAAATCCTGCGCTCACGGTCCGATGCGTTTCACGAGGGCGTCCTCGAGGATGGCGTCGTTCCCCGCGTTGCAGCGCTCGCGGCCCGTGAACACGGTGACGCACGGAAGGCGATCGACATCCTCCGCTTTGCGGGTGAGATCGCCGAGGAGAACGCCCTCGAGACGGTCACTGAGGATTGCGTCGATCAGGCACACGAGCGCGAGGAGACCAGCCGGCTGGCCGAACTGATATCCAAAAGCCCCAGTCACGCGAAACTCGTCCTCGAGGCGATGGCGCTGTTGACCCAACAAAAGGAGGGCGACGACGCGCCGGTGACGACCAACGAGGCGTACGACCTCTACAAACGTCTCTGCGATCGGGACGGCTCGGAACACCTGAAGCTCCGTCGGGTTCGCGATATCCTCTCGGAACTCGAGTTCCTCTCGATCATCGATCAGGAGCGCAAGTGGGCCGGAAAGGGGAAAGGCAACTACATGGAGAATCGGCTGATCGACGACCCCGAGGTCATCATCGCCGCCTGTAACGAGTCCGAGTAGCGCTCTCGATCACGGTGAACGATATCGGCCGCGAGCGTGCTGCCATCGTGGCGACGAGGAGAGAGACACTTCTCGTCGATTCGCTCACTCCGTCTGGTTCTGTAGGAACGGAGACCGACGCCCTCAGAGCAGTTCGCGGACCTCGGAGTACCACATATCGTGGTAGTCGACGTGGCCGACCCGGCGAGCGATGGCGACCGCAAGGGAGTGCCAGCACTTCTCGGTGGGGTCGTCGGCGTCTAAGTTGTACTCGCTGTCCTTGCAGGTACAGCCGCCGTCCTCGACGATATACTCGTCCTCGTAGCCGACGACGATGGTGAAATCGCGATAGGACTTCACGCGGTTCTCGCCGACCGCCTCGATGGCCTGGGCCCCGCGGTCGCCGTGGACCCGCGTGATCGTCCCGACGATCTCCGGCGTCAGCTCGCCGGCCTCCTCGAGACTCGCCTGCCATCGCTCGACGGGATTGGCCTCCGACACGTCCGTGACTGTGCGCCGAACTGTAAAATCGGTTTGGTTGTCCGCCGCTGGCCCGCCGTCTCCCCATCGGCCGCCGCCGGGAGACCACACCGCTTTTCGCCCGCTACCCACGAGACGTGGTATGCGCGTCACCGAGGGCGGGGTCGATCTCGAGGTCCCCGGCGAGCAGACCGAGGGCATCGAGGAGGCGGTCTTCTACAACCCGCGACAGGAGCTGAACCGGGACTTGACGATCGCGACGCTGCGGGCCTACCGCGAGCGCGAGGATCGCGCCGAGACGTATCTCGACGCGATGACCGCAAGCGGCGTCCGCGGGGTTCGAGCCGCGGCCGACGGCTGGGACGTGACCTGCTGTGACGTCGACGAGGAAGCGGTTTCCCTCGCCCGGGACAACCTCGAGCGAAACGACTGCGAGGGGCGGGTCGAACACCGCAACGTCAACGCGCTGATGCACGAAGAGCCGTTCGACGTGATCGATCTCGATCCCTACGGGACGCCGATGCCGTTTGCCGACGCCGCGTTCGCGAACTGCCGGGATCTGGTCTGTATCACCGCGACTGATACCGCGCCGATGTGTGGCGCACACTTCAACAGCGGCGTGCGTTCCTACTCCGCAGTGCCGCGAAACACCGACTACCACGCCGAGATGGGCGTCCGAACCCTCATGTCGGCGCTGGCCCGCAGCGCGGCCCGGTTCGACGTCGGCGTCGAACCACTGCTCACCCACGCGACCAGCCACTACGTCCGGACCTACCTCGAGCTGACCCACAAAGCCACCGCGGCCGACGCCGCGATCGACGAGTTAGGCCACCTCTACCACTGCGAAGACTGCCTCTACCGCGAGGCCGACCCCGGGCTGATCGCCGATCCACTCGAGCGCTGTCCCCACTGTGATGGGACCCGCGTCCTCGCGGCCGGCCCGGTCTGGCTCGGCCCCGTGCAGGACCCGTCGTTCATCGGGGCGGTCCGCGACGAAATTCCGTACACGTTCGATACCGCGCCCGAGGCCCGCGAACTCTGTGACACCCTCGCGGCGGAACTCGACACGCCGACCCACTACGACCAGCACAAGCTCTGTCGGAACTGGGGGCTGCCCGCCAACGCGATGGACGAGTTCCTGGCGGATCTGCGTGAGGCCGGCCACGCGGCGTCCCGGGCCCACTACGGCGGGACGACGTTCAAGACGGACGCGAGCGTCGGCGAGGTCAAGGCGGCGACGAAAGACGGTCTCGACTAATCCAGCGTCACCGCGCACCGTGTGAGTCGCCGAGCGCGCGTCCCCACCGAGCCGTACGCACTGATTGCTGGCGAAGCGGACAAGTCCCGCATCGAGAATATACGAGTAACCGACCGGATCGACGCGGCGGAGCCATGACTGAACACCAGCAACAACTGATTGCATCAATGAACGATATGCATGCGTTATAGGCTGAACAGGCGCAATACCACGCCCTTCAGGCCGTGGATACGCGCCGTCACTCTGGGAAACGTCCCACCGTTCAAACGCCCGCCGTGAGTTTCCCACAGTGACGTTTAAGTGACAGACCGCCCTACTGAAGAGCAGGAATCGGTCGGAACGGAGCGGATTCCGAACCGTCCTTCGGAGGCGGCCTGTCCGCCCACGTAACGAGGCAGTGTCCGGAAAGGGCAGTCGGTGAACGCACATTCCAGAAGAGTGTGTCCGTGCCGACTGCTCAAAGCGAGCATCACGATACCCCCGACTCTGCTGACGCCTGCCGGCGTCCCCGTGGCAAAAACAACACTGGGACGCCGTACACGGTTGAGGATAGGGGTAACGGCGGTTTGGCACCGCCAGCAGTCCACCAGTCCGACGTTGTGGGACTACCCGCGCCCGAAAGGACTGGTAGTCCGGTGACTGGACTGCAGACCTGAAACTCCCACCGCTCGGGATTCCTCCGCGTGAACGCGGAGGAGGATGTCAAATAGTTAGCTGCCGTATGTGTGCATGGTGACAGAAACCATGGAAAAAAACGTCGGTGGATACGACCGTCGGACTCGACTCCTTGTCGGCCCGGTGCTACTGGTCGTCGGTATCGCCGCCCTCGCTGGATTGCTCTCGATCGCTGCCGGAACCCTCGGGATGGCACTCGCCGTCCTCGCACTCGTCGTCGGGGCGGTGCTGACGATCACGGCTCGCACGCAGCAGTGCCCAATGAAATCGATGCTCGGTCGCAACACCTACCGAGAACGGCCCCGCTCGGAGCCGGAGACCGACGACCGGCAAGCTGGTCGACCCAGCTGATCCGATTTTTATCGCGGCGTTGTACGGCGTCACTGAGCCGGCGGCATACTTGTGGTACCGACCCACGATCGACGCGGCTCCTGTCGGCACTGGCCCGACCGACCCGATGGACCGTTTTCTGACGGTTAGCCAGGTGTCGGAACGGATGCGAAAGCGAACCCATCTGCATCCCGACAGCGCGACTCCGGATACTCGAACAGGGCCCCGACGCTGCTCACTCGAGGTCGGCGTAGAGGCGAACGAGCCCGCACTCGGGACAGCAGACGCCCTGTACTTTCGCCGTGTTCTGGACCCCCATCTTTCCCAACAGTCCGTCACGTTTTCCGGTCGTGATCGACAGGCGCATTCCCTCGGTGTCGCGGACGGTGGTTTCTTTCATCGTCACGCCGCAGTCGGGACAGCGTCGCTGCTCCATGCGATGGCGTTGGATTCCCGACAGAAAGAAGTTCGCGATCGAGCCGCCGTCGCCGGTCTCCGATCGGCGGCCGAAACCGACCGCTACGGGACGCCGACCCGGATCAGCCCGACGGTACTGTCGGGGCCGTCCGGCGTAACAGCCCGTTGGATCCCTGTGTCGTGCGATTACATATTGGGTGGGACCTCGAACGGCGGGCCGTGATCGATCGGGGACGAGGGGTGGATCTGACGGGACGGGTCCTTCGGCTGGCGAAGGACCAACAGTTGACGCTGCTGGCGGCCGGGGTCGCCTTCTATGGCTTTCTCTCGCTGGTGCCGCTGATGTTGCTGGCGCTCGGGCTCGCAGCGTCGGTCGGGGGCGAAGCGCTCGCGAACCGCCTCTCCGCGGCCGCGACCGACATTCTCACCGTTCAGGCCCAGACGCTGCTGGCCGACGCCGTCACCGACGAGACGGGTCGTCGCGGGGCGACCGTCGTCGGCATCCTCGGCCTGCTGTGGGGCTCGAGCCGCGTCCTCCGCGGCCTCGATCGGGCCTTCTCGCAGGTCTACGACACGGTCGGCGAGAAGTCGCTGCTCGATACGATCTGGGACGCGATGATCGTCTCGATCGCCATCGCGGCCGGCCTCGCGCTGCTGGGAGCGCTCGAGTTGGTCGTTCGGTTCCTGCCGGGGCTCGAGGTGTCGTTCGCAGTGGCGGTCGTCGGCCAACTGTTCGTCGTGCTGGGGCTGTTCGTCACCTTCCTGCCGCTGTACGTGATCTTCCCGGACGCGAACGTGGGGATCCGCGAGGCGGCACCTGGAACGGTCATCGCCGCAGTCGGCTGGTTCGTTCTGAGCCGCACGTTCTCGCTATACGCCGGGTTACTCTCCGATTACGCGGTCTACGGTGCGCTCGGGGCCGTCTTTCTCGTCCTCGTCTGGCTGTACGTCGGTGCGATCATCCTCGTCTTCGCGGCGGTTGTCAACGCGGTGCTGGCCGACCGTGAACTGGATCGGCAGCTACAAAGTCCCGGCCGACGACAGATTCCGACAGAAGCGATGACCGACGACGCCACGGGCGCCGACGAGGGAGCCACGGAGGACCGCGCGAGCGACCGCGCACGCGAATCGAGCGCGAGCGCCCGAACCCGCGATCGAGCCGACGATCCGGCGGCGCTACGCGAGGAGATCGAGCGACTCCGCGATCGCGTCGACGACTTCGAGTCCGACGTCGAAGAGCGCACCGTCCGGAAGGAGTCCCTCGAGGGCGAGTTGAAACGCTACGTCCGCCGTCGGGTCCGACGCGGCCACGCCCGCGACTGGGGACCGTACCTCGTCTTGCTCTACGGGACGGCGATGTCGATCGGCGCGTTCTACTTCCTCAACGGGGGCTGGGCGATCCTCGCGATGCTCGTCGTCTGGACCTCGACGCTCGGCCTCTACGTCCTGATGGTCCTGATCGGCTTCGGCATTTCCCTCCTCGGCCTCCCCGGTCGGCTCCGCGATGCGGTCGGCGACCGCCGATAGTTACCGGACGCGAGCGGTCTGGCGGACGAACCGCCGTACCCGATTCGCGTACGTCTCGGGCCGGTGGAGGTTACAGATGTGGCCGGCTCCCGCCAGCACTTCGACCCGGCCGTCACGGGCCGCAGCGGCGTGATCGCGCTCGCCGCGGCGCATGAGCTTGTCGTTCTCTCCGTTGAGTAGCAGCGTCGAGCCGGGATACGTCGAGAGCGCAGCCCGGAAGTCGCGGCCGGCGATGTCCGGCCCCGCGTCGCCGAACTGTTTGGGATAGAAGCCGGCGTCGATGATCTCGCGCTCGATATCGGGCGCGAGATCACGCTGTCGGACCCAGCGGGTGGCGAGTGTCTCGACGGCCCGTTTCCCGAGGTTAGGCTTCGTGAGTAGTCGCGCGACGCCGCCGCTCACTCGTGTGCCGAGTTCCATCGTGTTCACCGGGTTGACGCTACTGCCCGACAGCACCAGCCCGTCGACCGTGCTGGGATGGCGGTAGGCGTACTCCGTCGCCACGTAGCCCCCCAGCGAGAGCCCGACGAGCGTCGCGGAGCCATCGGTATGCCGGTCCACGATCGCCTCGAGGACGTCGATCGCCGGCTCCATCCGGAACGGCTTCCCCGCGCGGGTGCCGTGGCCCGGTAAATCGGGCGCGACGGTGTGGTACTCCTCGGAAAGCGCCCGCGTCTGGGGGAGCCACATCTTTCGGGTGAACATCGCGCCGTGTACGAACACGATCGAGTCGGTGTCCGACGGGCCGGCGACGTCGACGCCGGTCTCGTCGGGGTCCTCGCCTGTCCAGTCCATAGCCGATGGGGATATCACGAGAGCGACCTTAGTGGTCTGCCCGGCCCATTACGGCGACGGCGGACGACCGCTACTCGAGTCCCCGACCGCCGTCGCTTCCGGAGTCGGCGTCCGCGTCGGGCGTCGCGGCCGGTTCCGTCGGCAGCCCACCCTCGAGCCGGACCGCATCGGGAGTGATCTCACGGACCGAGTCTCGCTCCAGCGTGACGCGATACCGGGCTCCTTTCTCCCACCCAAGCGAGGATTTGATCGACTCGACGGCCGACGGGTCGGGCCGAACGTGAGCGACGTCGCCCGCGACCGCCGCGACGATACCGACGGTCTCGCCGGTGGCGTTCTCGACGGGTTTGTCGATATCGTCGTCGGAAAAGACGGCGCACATACCGTCGGCTACCGCGACTCAGAATAAGTCGGTCGTGCCTGCGATGGCCGGTCGGTGATCCGCGGGGGAAGCGACCGGGAGACGGTTCGGCGGCCGGTCGGGATCGAAACGGCGTGCCGACGTCTCGAGGGCGGATCGAGTTCCAGCCCCGGGTTCACTCGCCGTCCGCGTCCCCGCGCTCGAGTTGGTCGCCGCCGAACTCGTCGTCGCTCTCGATCCGGGAGGCCTGCGGTCCGCTCTGGTCCTGATACTTCGAGCCCCGCTCGCTCCCGTAAGGCCGGTCGGCTTCGGTCTTGAGTTCGGTGAAGGTGAGCTGGGAGATCCGCATACCCGGCGTGAGCGCGACGGGTGCAGAACCCAAGTTCGACAGTTCCAGCGTGATCTGGCCGCGATAGCCGGGATCACAGAGGCCGGCGGTAGCGTGGACGACGACCGCGAGCCGGCCCAGCGAGGACCGGCCCTCGACGTGGGCGATCAGATCCGCCGGGATCTCGACGCGCTCGTGAGTCGTCCCAAGCACGAAGTCGCCCGGGTGGAGGATGAAGTCGTCGTCCTCGTCGACGACGGTCTCGGAGACGTAATCGTCGACTTCGTCCTCGGAGTTGGGGTGAATACAGGGGATGTTCGTCCGCTGGAACTCGAGAAACTCCCGGCCCAGTCGGAGGTCGACGCTCGCGGGCTGGATCTGCAGTTCCGGGTCGTCTAACGGCTCGACGACGAGGTCGCCGGCCTCGAGTCGGTCGAGGATGTCCGCGTCGGAGAGGATCATATCGAGAGGGAGCGAACACGGCACCCTAAAGTCCTCGGTCCGCCGTCGCTCGCGGCGCGGTCCCGGTTCGATCCACGGGTGACCGGCGACCCTCGGTCGAGCCAACGGTTTACATCATTTATGATGTTGGTACAATTCAAGCGCCTGTAACCCGACGACGGACGGCCTAACCGATTATAACGCTGTACGATGAAGGTGGGTCCATGAGTGGGAGGCAGGGCCGATTCAACGGGGACACGGAAGTCCTACACCAGCGGGCGGTCAGAGTTCCGCTCCCCGATCTCGAGGCCGAGCGGCTGTTCCACGAGAACATGCTGACGATCGCGGCCGCGTTGGAGCGGAAAGCGGACCTGCTCGCCGATCCCGAAGTGACCGTGTTAGACGCCTACGAAGCACAGTTCGATCACGCCGCCGAAAGCTTCCAGCGGCGACTCCGACGGATCGTCGGCGACGATTACAAGGCGGTCGCACGGGCGTATCATCGCGGGGATCGCGACGACCGCATCGGCGCGATCGCCGCGTACTACCTCGAGGGGGCCTGGCGCGCCCAACAGCAGGCCACGATCACGGACATGCTGTACGCGCCGCTGGTCCTCCGGTATCCGAACAGTTTCACGGTCAACATCCGCTTTGCCAACGGGCACAAGACGACCGAGGCGATCCGATACGAGTCGCCCGAACACTCCACGGACGACCTCGACGAGGAGTACGCCGAAACCTACTACGACGAGAGTTACTACTCCCAGCGGCGGGCGGCGACGTATCTCGAAGCGGGTGCCGAGATCATCCGCGAGGAGTTCCCCGACCCCGACGAGACCGCCCGGGAAGAGCGGGAGTACGGCGGTTTCGTCTCGGCGAGCGGCCGCCGGGGATCGGTATTCTCGGCAATGATCGAACGGGTCGAGCCCGATCCCGACCGGTTCGAGAGGCCGATCGACGAACCGACGCTAGTCGAGGCGGGGCCCGAGGCCAGACGAACGGAACGGGAGTACTTCCGCGAGAGCGAGGTCGTTCACTGACGGCTCGCCGGCGTCCGTCGCAGCGATCGATAGGTACCGCTAAAGGCATCGACGTCCTCGAATAGGCCATGAAACAGGCCATCGTCGCTCGCACGGATATCGGGATGGGACAGGGAAAGCTCGCCGCACAGGTCGCTCACGCGTCGCTGTCGGCCTACGAGAACGCCGATCGGCAACTGCGAGACCAGTGGAAGGAGGGGGGCCAAAAGAAGGTCGTCCTGAAAGGCGAGAGCGAGCGCCAACTTCACGAACTCTCCGAGATCGCCGAGCGAAAGGGGATTCCCACCGGACTGATCCGAGACGCCGGCCACACCCAACTCGAGCCGGGGACCGTCACCGCGCTGGCAGTCGGCCCGGCGGCCGACGACCGCGTCGACAGCGTGACCGGCGAGCTGTCGCTGTTTTAACCGTCAGTCCGACCGGTAGCCGCGGGGTTCGTCCCTGACTGGGGTTTCGTCGTCGGGCAGCCGCGGGTCGGGGGTGAGCCGCTCGCGCAGCGAGCGGAGATCGACCGACTTGCTGCCCAGCACCGCGAAGCCGGCGAAGATCGTCAGGAAGCCGGCGACCGCCAGCGCGTCGATCGTCTCACCAAGCAGCGCCCAGCCACCCAGCGTCGAGACGACGGGCACGACGTAGAAGATCAGGTTCGCGCGGATCGCGCCGGCCGCGTCGATCAGGCCGAAGTAGGCGATGTAGGCGAGGACGCCCGCGAAGACGCTGACGTACCCCAGTGCCGCGACCGCTTCGACGGTCCAGTCGATCGCGGCCGCCGACTCGCCGCCCGTCCAGGCGAGCAGGTGACACAGCGCCGCGGCGAAGGGCAGCCCCCAGGCGACCCGGACCGTACTCGAGAGGTCGCTGTCCGCCCGACGGATCAGCACGGCCCCGAGCGCGGCGGCGATCGCGCCGACGAAGAGGATCCCCTTGCCGACGGCACCGCCGAGCAGGTTCGCGGGGTCGGGGCTGACCACGAGGCCGACGCCGAGCAGGCCCAGCCCCATCCCGGCCGCACCGCGGGCGGAGAGCCGCTCGTCCGAGAGGAAGAACGCGGCGAAGATCGGCGTCATGATGGGGTTGAGGCTGTACATGATCGAAGCCACCGCGCTGGTGACGTACTGCTGGCCGACGAACAGCAAGGCGTTGGTCAGCCCGATCGCGAGAACGCCGGTCGCGAGGATCGCTCCGATGTCGCCGCGGGTCCGGGGAAACAGGTCCGCCCGCGAGGTCGTCAGCCCGACGTAGGCAAGCATGATGACGGCGGCCACGTCGAATCGGAACGCCACGAACAGCAGCGGCGGGAAGTACGCAAGCCCGGCTTTCGCGGCGACGAACGTGCCGCCGAAAAACAGGCTCGAGAGGGCGAAGAAGACGGCAGTACGACGCGCTACCACGGCGTCGTCACCACCGTGCGAACCGCATGCGCCGACCCGGACCCGGGCGACGCGTGAAGAGTGGAGATCATCGTACACGGACGTACGAACGTCGGGTATATAGTTTCGTTCAGAAACGATTTCAGAGCAAGAAATGTGGGCGGGCCGGGAAAGGGACCGGCGACGCGACACCCGCGCGGGCCGTGAAACCCTTTCACGGTGCGAAAACGGTTTGGTCTCGGCCCGGAGAGGTGACGTATGGAATCGGCGCTCGAGGAGATCGAGTTCCTGGCGCTCTCGGAGAACCGCGTCGCGGTGCTGGAGCTGCTCTCGGCGGGGCGGCACACGCGCAGGGAGTTGGCCGACGAAACGGGGGCCTCGCAGGCGACGCTGGGCCGGATCCTCGGGGACTTCGAGGACCGGTCGTGGGTCAGACACGAGGGCAGCGAGTACGTCGCGACCGCGACCGGCCGACTCGTCGCCGAGGGGTTCACCGACCTGCAGGAGATCCTCGAGACTGAGGGGCGACTCCGCGACATCGTCGACTACCTGCCGACCCATGCGATGGACTTCGACCTCCGGCGGCTCTCGGACGCGACGATCACCGTCCCGACGGCGACGCGGCCGAACGCGCCGCTCTCGCGACTGCTCGAGTTCGTCCGCGATGGCGACGAAATCAGGACGTTTTCACACACGTTCAACGGACAGGCGCTACGGGTCGTCAGCGAGCGCGTGATCGGCGGCGACCAGCGCTTTCGGGGCGTCTTCGGCCGCAACGCGATCGAGGCGCTCGCCGAGGAGTCGGAGCTTCGCGACCGGCTCGAGGCCCTGCTCACGGCCGAGGACGCCGAGATCAGGGTCCGTGAGGAGGGCGTTCCGATCGCGATCATGATCGTCGACGACCTCGTTTACCTCCTCCTGCGCGACGAGGACGGCATCCTGCGGGCCTCCGTCGATACCGACGACGACGCCGTCCGCGCGTGGGCCGAGGACTCGCTGGATCATTACTGGCGGACCGCGACGCCGCTTTCGGTCGACGATCTCGCCGATTAGGTTCGGCTTGGACACCCGCGCGTAAAGGGTGGCTTTTTATGTCGACTACACGACCATACTGGCGTGGTCGATGACCACCCACGCATCACCGAATTGCGTGGCTAAACAAGAGAGTCGGTAGGAGGTGAAGTAGCGTGCCTCCAAACGTCCGCGCGGCGCTCGCGACGGGCGGTGTGACCCTGGTGGCACAGGGAAATGCGCTGGGTTGGGCGCTTATCGCCGTCGCGGTCGCCGCCTCGACTGAGGAATCAGGCGGCAATTAACTGGCCGCTGGGGCGGCCAGCCATCCTGATTTATCGTATCGGATGTAGGCGTGGTCTATTGGCGGTGCCTACACGGGATACTAGTATCTCGCACTCAAAAAGTATTGCTATACTTTACTGTCTTTACGAAAGTATAGTCTCCGAATGTATACTCTCCGGAGTCTCACAAAACTGTGTTCATTCAATTATAGTGTGTGTCTGCTGGATCTGCTCGAGCCCCGCCGCAGGCCGCGCCGTCGCGAGCGGGTCCGGCCCGACCGTGATCGAGGCGGGTTCCGGCTCCGCCTCGTCCTCGTCGGTCTCCTCGATGACGTACTCCTGGCCGATCGTCGACGCCTGTAGGTTGTCGACGGGCGCGTGATCCTCGGTCAACACCGGCACGTCGTCGGTGTTCGGGTCGTCCATGTACGCGTCGACCTCGTCGCTCAGGTCGATCGGCAGGTCGCGGCGCTCGTTGCGGGCCGCGAGGTCGTCTTCGGTGAACTCGGTGTCGGCCTTCGTCGCGGCGACCTCGATGTTCTGGACCGAGCCCAGACTCGAGGTCCGGAAGCTGTAGGTCGAGGGGAACGCCTCGTCGATGGTCTTGTATTGGGCCCGGTAGAACGCCGAGCCGGCCCCGCTGGGCGCGGCGATGACGTTCGCGAGGAAGACCCCGTCGTCGGAGAGTCGGTCCTCGACGAGTTCCATGAATTCCAGTTGCGTGAGGTGGATCGGAACCTGATCCTTCTGGTAAGCGTCGAGGACGATCAGGTCGTAGGTCTCGTCGGTCTCCTGCAGGAAGATCCGGCCGTCCTCGGTGTGGGCAGTCATGTTCTCGCCCTCCTCGAGGCGGAAGTACTCCTTGGCCGCCTGCGTCACCTCGGGGTCGAGTTCGACGACGTCGACATCGACATCGTAGCGCCGCTCGAAGTCCTTCGGGCCGGTGTAGCCGCCCCCGCCGATGAACAACACGTCATCGACCTCGTCGGGGTCGTCGGTCATCAGCATCGGCAGATGGAAGTACCGCGTGTACTCGAAAACGTGTCGGTCCGGGTCCTCGAGGTCCATCGCGCTGTGGCGCGCACCGTCGAGATACAGCGTTCGCACGTCGCCGTCGTCGATGACCTCGAGTTCCTGATAGGCCGTCTGAGTCTCGTAGACGACGTCGCCGCGGTGGTCAAAGGCGACGGGGCCGACGCCGCCGGCGACGACCAACAGCAGGGCGATGCCGATGCTCGCGGCCGCGGGTCTTGGCGCGACCCGCGGGAGGGTCAACGCGAACGCGGTGCCGACGAGGATGAACCCGAACAGCAGCCCGATCGCGTCGATTCCCAGCGACGGAATCAGGAAGTACGTGGTCGCGCCCGCGCCGACGATGCTGCCGATGGTGCCCAGCGCGTAGACGTGGCCCGACGCCTCGCCGGTGCCTTCTTTCTCGGAGAGTTCGGCCGAGTAGGGACTGATAAAGCCAAGCAGATAGGTCGGCGGGCCGAACAGGATCAGGACCGCCGGCAGCGAGGCGTAGCGGGCCGGAAGCGGCAGCGTCGACGCCGAGAGCAGGAGTTGATCGCTGGCGTAGACGACGATCGCGACGTAGCCGGCCGTCCCCAGCAGGAGCCAGCTCATCCGCGCGTTCGAGGCGGTATCGGCACGTTTGCCACCTTGCCAGTAACCCAGGCTCAGTGCAGCGAGGAAGACGGTGATGATGCTCCCCCACGTGTAGATGCTGTTCCCGAACTGCGGGGCGATGATCCGGCCCGCGAGGATCTCGAGACCCATACTGGTGACGCCGGAGACGAACACCGCGACGTCGGGTTTCGTCGGGCGGTACGCGGAGGGCTGCCCCAGACTCATTACCGGGACATAGCGGGCCCGGCAGGAGAACTTGTCGCCTCGGTACGGATTCGCCGGGACTCGGTCACGACGGGAGCTGAGACACCGACGGAACGAGCGAGACGCCCCGAGCCGAACGTGAAGTCCGTGACGACCGACGTTTATGGCCGTTCCGTCCGTGGGGCCGATATGCGTGATGTGACGGTCTCTGGAGTCGTCGCTGCGGCTCCGACCGAGCTGTCGGCGTGGCTCGAGCCGGCGACGATCGTCGAGGCAGAGGGGAGTTTCGCGATCGAACGCGTCGAGGAGCGGGACGGGGCGACGGTCGTCGTCGCCAGCGGCCCGGGACTGCAACTGCCGCTGCGGTTCGAGGACCGCGACGGGACGATCTACTACACACAGGAGAGCGAGCGCGGCCCCTTTTCGGCGATGGAGACGTGGCTCGAGATCGACCCCGTCGACCACGGACGGACCCGACTCACCGCCCGCTCGGCGGTCGAACTCGCCGCCCCCCTACCGTTCGGCGATCGGATCGCCGCCTGGAAACGGCGGGGCGAACTCACGAATCTGCTCGAGTCGGCCGAGACCGGTTTCGAGTAACGGCTCGGGACTGGATCGCCGGGCGGTGGAATCGTCGATCGGGGCCGATCGACCGAACCTGTTTCTAACGTAGAAAGTTATGAAAACCTACTTGTGGTGCGGGGAACGAAATCGGATCGTATGCCGCAGTATCCCCGCCGAACCCTCCTCGGCAGTATCGGCACGACGATGACCGTCGCACTGGCAGGAAACGCTGTCAGCGCGACGGACGGACGGTCCACCAACGATGTCGGCTCGCCGGCGTTCGACTCCCTCTTCGACTATTTCCCGGCCTCGGCCGAATCGGACTCGATGGCAGTTGTGACGAGGGATCTCGAGCAGCAGCGAAAGGCCAACGACCCCTACGGACACATGTCGACGGGCAGCGGGTTTGGGATCGACCCCGAGTCGATCTCGAAGCAGGCGTTCGTCTACGCGACCGACGACGATGCGTTCTCGATGCCGATCGTCGTCATCGCCGGTGACTTCGAACTCGAGGACGACGGCGACATTCGCGAGACCGACGGCGGCGTCGAGTACGAGCGCCGCGAAGACAACGAGATGGTCGCCGCCGTCACCGAGACGGTCGTCGTCGCCGCCGAAAACGACGAGCGGATCGGCGAGGCCCTCGCGGCGAACGCGGGCGAGGCCAAGCGACTGCTGGACGCCGAACCCCTGCTCGAGGAGGCGTTCGGCCTCTTCGACGGGGAGCATGCCGACTACACGGTCCAGATCGGCGAGGGGTATCAGTTCCCCGACTTCACCGACGACGCCGCCATCGAATACAGTGCCCGAGCAACGACCGTCCTCGATCCGGATACCCTCGAGGTGAACATCGGCGTCGCCTTCGCGGACGCTACGGAGATCACTGACGAACTGGTCGATACGCTCACGAGCGAGTTGCGCTACATGGCGCTCACCGGCGAGCCGACGGTCGAACGAGACGGGTCGCTCGTCACCATCACCGCCGAGCGCGATCTCGCCGCCGAACGGGAAGCCAACGACCACGAGAGCCCGGGAAGTCTCCGGCCCGAGGAGGACATCGATCTCGAGGACGACCAACTCGAGATCGAGATCGGACGCGGCGATCCGACCCCGGTCGAGGATCTCACGCTCGAGGTGGGCGGCGAGGAGTACGACCGCGATATCTGGACCAACAGCCACGGCACCCTCGAAGAGGGAGATACGATCGTCATCGACATGGACGATGTCGAGCCGAACCTATCGATCACCCTCACCCACGACCACGCGGCCGGGAGCAGCACGAGCGGGACGTCGATCCTCGATCGATTCGAGTTCGAATACGACTACGACGTCGACGCCGGAACGCCCACCGTCGAGTACGCGGACGAGTTCCCGCTCGAGGGCGAGCGGGTTTCCATCGCCGTCTACGACGAACGACCGTGGTACCATTCCCCTGACGAGGAAGTCGAGCCACGAACCACCGCTCAGCCGTGGTCCGGAACGATGCGTTCGGGCGACGGGACGACGCTCGAGGACATTCGGCCGGGTGACACCGTTCTCGTCTGTTGGGACGGAACGACCATGGAAGACAGTATCGCACACTTCCGTGCCCAGCCGCCGGGGACCGTGGCCTTCGACTACGACTTCGAGCGCAAGACGCTCTCGGCGACGCTCGAACTCGAGGACGGCGAGCGCCCGGCCGACGCGTACGAACTGCTGATCGACGACGAGCCGGCCGAGACGCAGTGGGCCGACGAGGCGGACACTGTCTCTTCGGGGGCGACGATCGAAGTCGACGACGTTGCGGCCGGATCGGATGTCACCGTCGTCTGGGGTGACGACGATGTCCGTGTCAGCGGAACCCATCCGCGACCGCGGATCGAACTCGAGTTCGACGAGGATCAGGGCGTGATCGAACACGTCGGCGGCGATTCGGTCGCCGCGTCGGAGCTTACCCTCCGGGTCATGACCGAAGACGGCTTCAGCGAGATCGACCTCGGCGAGGAAATCGACGGTGAGTTCGAACAGGGAGATACCGTTTCCGTCGATGCCGACGAAATCCGGTACGCGATGCTCTCGTACGACGGTACCAGCGGTTCGATCGGTCACGTCGTTCCATCGCGGGAGTAACGATTCCAGCGGTTATCCGTAAGTGATCCGCGCCGTGTACCACTGACCTCGCCGCATCTTTTGTCGTACTTCGACGGACCGCAGCGTTGGCCGGGTCGGTCGTCGGCAGGAAGTGCGTGACAGCTCTGCTGTCGTCCGTAGTCGCCCCGAACGGGGACGCATGCTGGGCTCTTCCGGTCAGGCCGGGCCGGCGACGTGCGGAAGGTCCCGCAGTTGGCGACTCCTGCGGTCGGTCAGTTCGTCGTGATAACTTCGATCACGTCCCGGGACTCGACCTCGTAGTCCTTCCCGAGCTGGCGGTTCGTCCGACAGTCGATCGCGTGCAGGAACCCGTCGCCGATATCGGAGTGGAGGCTGTAGGCGAAGTCCTCCGCGGTCGAGTTCGGCGGGATCAGATAACAGTCTGGCAACACTTCGCCGCGTTCGTTGCCCAGCCCGTTCGCACCGCCGGGGAACACCGGCGTCACGCCCAGCACGTCGAAGAGCGCGGTCTCGAGCGCCGCCTGGACGCCCGTCGCACCGAACTCGTCGAGGAAGTCCCGGATCTGCTCGAGTCCCTGTTCCTGGTCGCCGGAGACGTCGCCCGTGATTTCAAAGTCGTCGTCGCCGGGCCGGTAGTCGACGACGCCGGCCTTGTCGGCCGATTTCAGCGCCTTCTCGGCGTGGGCACTACAGGGCACGATCGTCAGGTGATCGTAGTCCGGATCGTTCGCGATCGCCTCGTAGTTCTCCTGTGCCTCGGGCGTGTCCATCTTGTTCGCCGCGATGACCATCGGCTTGGTCTCCTTGCGGATCTCGCGGGCCAGCTCGAGTTTGTCCTCGTCGTCCCACGCCTCGGGCTCGAAGCCGACATCGACCCGCCGGATCAGGCGCTTGATCTCGTCGTCGGTGGTCTTGAACGCGCTCATCTGCTCGGCGAGTTCCTCTTCGATGGCGTCGTCCTCGGTCGTGTAGCCCGATTCGTAGCGTTCGATCCCCTTCTCGAGGACGTCGAGATACCATTGATCGAGTTCCACCTCGAGGAAGTCGATGTCGTCACGGGGGTCGTGGCCCTCGGTGGGTTCGCCCTCGGCGTCGGTTTGTCCGGAGAAGTCGACGACGTGGACGAGGACGTCGGTCTCGTTTAGGTCAGAGAGGAACTGATTGCCCAGCCCGTTGCCCTCGTGTGCGCCGGGGATGAGCCCGGCCACGTCGACGAGCTTCGTGGGGACGAAGCGGGTGCCGTGGTCGCAGTAGCCGACGTTGGGCGTACACTCCTCGTCGAATTCGGGGGCCGCACAGTCGACGCGGACGTAGGCCTCGCCGACGCTGGGGTCGATCGTCGTGAACGGGTAGGCCCCCTCGGGCACGTCGTTCATCGTCGCGGCGTTGAAGAAAGAGGACTTGCCGACGGACGGTTTGCCGACCAGTCCGATTCGGTAACTCGTACTCATTATCCGTCCGTGGCGCGGCCAGCGTAAACGGGTTTCCCTCCGTCGCTGGGGTGGTATGTATGGGCGTATCAGATTCGCGCAGTCGACTCGAACGGGGGCTAGACGTGCGTCGGCGGCTCGACCGCGGTCGCGATATCGAGTTCGGCGGCGACGTCGTCGAGTAGGTCGCCTTTGACCTCCGAACTTCGCCAGCCGATTTCGGCGACCAGCGGCGGCTCGAACTCGGACCGAATGGTCTCGAGGCGTTCCTCCTCCGTCGCGACCCGCTCGCGGAGGTAGCGTGCGCCCCGGCCGTTCTCGTCGGGGTCCGGCGACGGCGTGAGCTTGTTGGCGACGAGTCCACGGACGGCGAGGTCCTTTTCGCGGATGTCGGCGATCGAGCGGCGGGTTTCGTTGACCGACAGTTCGTCGGGGTTGAGGACGAGGAAGAACGCGGCGTCGTCGTGCAGCGCCGACCCGGCGAACTCGAAGAAGGACTTGCGCTCCTCGAGTCGCGCTAGAACGGGGTCGCCCTCCATCACGCGGCGGGGTTCGTTGTTGCCGATGGCGGCCTTCTCGAAGAGGTCGATGCTGGTCCGGCGCTTGTACATCAGCCGGTCGATCCAGTCCTCGAGCAGGTCGGGCAGGCCGAGCAGGCGAAGCGTGCTGCCCGAGGGCGCGGTGTCGAAGACGACCCGGTCGTAGTCGTCGGCGGTGCGCATCACCTCGATGAACCGGTCGAACAGCGCTGACTCGTAGGCCCCCGGCGTCCCGTGAGCCATCTCGAGCTGGCGGTTGATCTCGTTGACCATCGAGGCCGACACCTGCTCGGAGAGGTCCTGCCGGATCTCGTCTAAGTGCCGGGTGACCTCGTCCTCGGGGTCGATCTGCATGGCCTCGAGTCGATCGACCCCCTCGACCGGTCGCGGCGAGTCCCCGAACGGCTGGTCGAAGACGTCCGTGACGGAGTGGGCGGGGTCGGTCGAGACGACGAGGGTGCGGTGGCCGTCGCGGGCGCACTTGAGCCCGTAGGCACATGACACCGTCGTCTTGCCGACGCCGCCCTTGCCGCCGAAGAAGACGAACGGTTCCATCAGAAGTGGTACTGCTGGCCCTTTCGTTCGAGGTACGTGCCGCGGTCCCACAGCCGCCGCTCCCACGCTTCGAACTCGTCCTCGAGATAGGGTAGCAGTTCGGCGGTGTAGTAGGAGACCGGCGACGGGATGCCGAAGGCGTCCGGGAAACAC
Source organism: Natrinema thermotolerans (assembly GCF_031165565.1). Lineage (NCBI taxonomy): Archaea > Methanobacteriati > Methanobacteriota > Halobacteria > Halobacteriales > Natrialbaceae > Natrinema > Natrinema thermotolerans. The sequence continues at coordinate 2,997,591 of NZ_CP101873.1, forward strand.
GCCAGGATGAACGCGTCCTCGGCGTCCTCGGCTTCCTTCTCGATCTTCTCGTAGGCTGGGTGCGAGATCATCCCGTGATAGAGCCCCAGGAGCCACTCCTCGAGCGTCTCGCGAAACGCGTCGATCCGGTCGGCCAGATCCATGCCTGTATCTGTGTATCGAACGCTAAAAACCCTCGTGGCTCGCTTTCAAGACGTTCCGGCGTCTGTTATCCGGCTATGAGAACGGACACGGACGACGGACGTCCCGTCACGATCCTCTCGGGCAGTCTCGGGGCGGGGAAGACGACGCTTTTGAACCATCTGCTGTCGAACGCCGGCGACCGGTCGCTTGCAGTGTTGGTCAACGACATGGGGGAGGTCAACGTCGACGCCGACCTCGTCGCCGAAGGATCGGAACTCGAACTCGACGACGGCGTCGCGGAACTCTCGAACGGCTGTATCTGTTGTGAACTGCAGGACGACCTCGAGACCGCCGTGGTCAGGCTGGCCCGCGATCGCTCGTTCGATCACCTGATCGTCGAGTCGTCGGGGATCTCCGAGCCCGCACCCGTCGCACGGTTGTTCACGACCGAATCCCGGGTCGCGGCGCTGTACGACGTCGACACGCTCGTGACCGTCCTCGATACCCCCGCCTTCCTCGAGGCCTTCGCCGGTGAGGACGCTCCCGAACGCCGCGGCGACGAGGACGATCGGCCGCTCTCGGACCTGCTCGTCGAGCAAGTCGAGGTCTCGAACCTCGTGTTGCTCAACAAGGCCGATCGCTGTACCGAGGCGGAACTCGAGGAGGCCGAAGAACTCGTCGGTGCGCTCCAGCCCGACGCGGAGACGATCCGCACGGAGTTTGCGGCGGTCGATCCCGACCGACTGCTCGGTGCCGGCCTGTTCGACCCGGATCGGGTGACCGACCTGCCGGGCTGGAAGCGCGCACTCGAGTCGACCGATGGCGAGGGCACCGACCACGAGGGCGACGGCCGTCACGACGACCACCACGGCCATCACCACCCCGACGAAGTCTACGGCGTCTCCTCGTTCGTCTACCGGGCCCGGCGGCCGTTTCACCCCGAGCGGTTCGCCGCCGTCCTCCGCGAACTGCCGCGGTCGATCGTCCGCTCGAAGGGGACCGCGTGGCTCGCCGACAACGAGATGCGGGTCTCGATCGCGGGGGCTGGCCCCTCGGTCCGGGCCACCGCACAGGGTCCCTGGATCGCCAGCCTGCCCGCGGTCGAGCGCGACATGTACCGGTCGAATCGTCCCGATCTCGAGTGGCACGACGAACACGGCGACCGGCGGACGGAACTGGTATTCATCGGCACCGACTACGACGAGGCGGCGCTGCGGAAGGGCCTCGAGGACGCGCTGGTCACCGACGCGGAGTGGGAGGGCGCCCTCGAGGGGCCGTTCCCCGACGAGCAGGGGGCGGCCGTCGTCGTCCGTGAGCCGTGACCGGGTCCCGTCTCAACACGCACAGTCGCGACCGGTCGCGCGCTCGAAGCGCATCTCCGAACCGCAGTCCGGGCAGACCGGCTCCCCCTCGAGGTCGACGTCCCTGATGCGGACGGCGCAGTCGTCACACCAGTAGGCTCCCGTGGAGCCGTCGTCGGGCCGCTCTTTCGGCGCGGGCGAGCTGAGGGCCGTTTTGACCGAGTCGATGAGTCCCATACGGGGTCGTTCGGTCGGCGGCCACTAATATCGTGCGACAGTGTATCATAGACACACGACCGCGGATCGGGGTGCGCTACCGATCCGGGGCGGTCCGTCTCAGCCGACCACGAGCGGCACGGACAGCGCGACGAGCAGCGCTCCGAGGATCGGAATGAGATAGAACACCCGCCGTGCGCGGACCGCGGCCGCAACCTCGCAGTCGAGTTCGGGCCGAGCGGTCCAGATCTGCCGGTAGAAGGCGCCGGCGGCGGTGACGACGAACACCGCCGTCGAGAGCCAGATCGCCGCCTCGAGGGACAGGCCCAGCGCCTGTCCGTACAGCGGCCCGAACGACAGCAGGGCCATGAACGCGAGTCCGACCACGACGCCGAACGGGACCGGATCGACGGGCGTGCCGTCGCGATTACGGAGTTGCATACCCGCCGTTCGGACTCGAGCGGCAAAGAGCTAGACCGTGCGGTTTCCGGCCCGTCCGACGCGTCCCGCCGGCGAAGCTATAAGTGGCGGTGCCGCCGTCTCCCTGTATGAACGACGAGGACTCCGACCGCGAGGGGTTCGAGGCCGGCGTATCATCCTCGCAGGGCGACCCGCGGGTCCTGCTCGTGATGAACGCCGTCCTCTCGACGCTGTTCGGTTGGACGGTCGTCTGGGGACTGTCCTTTCTGGACGTCCTCGAGTTCAGTCCTATCAATGTCGCCACGGCGGCGATACTGCTGTTCGCGCTGACGTATCTCGTGACGATGTCCTGACCGGCGGCCCGTTCGCTCGCGGAGCCGGCGGGGCTGGTCAGCGGCCGTAAATGAGTCGGTGGCCGAGGTCGTCGATCCGATCGGTCACGCGGCCGATCCACGCGCCCGGCGAGACGCGCCGGAGTGTCTCGTCGTCGACCTCGATCGCGTCCTCGCCGAACGGGTCGCGAGCGTCGTCCTCGTCGCTCGAGGCGACGTCGACGACCGTCGACATCGAACACCGGCCACAGGCTTCGGTCCGTTTGCTCCCCATGGTAACTCCTTACACGAAGAAACAGCTCCGGCGGCTAAAGCCTACCGCTCGAGCGCCGCAGCGCCGGCTCGCCGTCCACCGACGGGTATTTGATATTCCGAGCGCAACGAGTGGTATGCGAAACCCCGTCACGGATCCGACCGGAACCGAGCCGACGCCGGATCGCGACCGAACCAGCCCGCGGTCCGTCGCCGCGCGATGAGCGACGAGCGGGCACCGGCGGAACTGCCGGCCGAAATCCGCGAGGGGGTCCCCGACTGGGAGGACGAGTACCTCGACCGGGTGTCCGACCGACTGCTGTACAACTACGACCTCGAGAAGGACCACCGGGCCGGCGGCGAGCGCTGGGACCTCTACGGGAAGCTGCGCGTCCGCAGCCAGAAGCAGTTCTTCCACCCGGCGCTGTCCTACGCCGACCACGAGGCCGAGGAGTACCTCTTTGCCCGTCGGGAGTCTCGGCCGACGGTCGCGGAACTCGAGCGACTCGTCGATCTGGGCCACGATCTCGCGGACGAGCGGGTCGTCCCCGACGAGGAACACTTCGGGACGGACTTCTCGTTCGTCCTCGTCGCGGACGAACTCTCCGACGACGTCCGCGCGTTCGTTGGGGACTTTCGCGATCGGACTCTCCTGAAGTTCGGCTATCACGGCCACTACGAGGTGAACCTCGTCGTCGTGGTCCCCGAGAAGGAGGACCACGTCGCCAGCGAGGCCGCCGACGTGGCCGAGGCGTTTACCCTCTGGGACGACGTGACGACGCCCGACGAGGGCTTTCTCTCGCGGTTCGCGAAGCGGTTCTGGCAGTAACCGGCGGGCCCGTTTTCGCTCGGATGGCAACGTCGACGACACGAGATCAGTCGCCGCCGTCCGCGACGATTTCGGAGCGATCGTTCGAACCCACAGTCGGCGGTGCGGGTCGCCGACGGATGTGCGTGTCGCAGACGGCTGGGGGTCTCGAGTGACTCGAGACGCGGTACTGTCGGTCCACGAGACACGGCGAAAGAACGGATCGGCGAGGACGACGTCAGTCGTCGCCGGGTTCGGCGGCGGGCGTCTCGGGGCCGCGACGGACGCGGCTGATGTTCCGGTAGCCCAGCCTGACGAGCGCGAGCGCGAGGCCGATGAGGACGAGGCCAAGCGCCATCTGCACGACCGCGGAGAGTTGCTCGCTGAGGGTTCCTGCACCGCCCTCGATCAGGTTCAGGTAGAGGTTCTCGTAGAACACCAGAATCGAGAGCCCGAGGACGGTGATCGTGACCATGACGGCCATCGGGACGCCGGTCGAGACGAGCTGTTTGCTGTCGTCCCAGTTGGCCAGCCAGACGGTCGCGGTCAGCAGGGCAAGCGCGGCCAGCAGCTGGTTCGCACCGCCGAACAGCTGCCAGAGGACGACCCACTGCCCGGAGATAACCAGCAGGTACGCCGGGACGGCCTGGACGATCGGGTTGGTGTACCGGCCGCGAACGAACGATCGCGGGTCCGCGTTCAGCCCCGTGTCGGTCCGTCCGGCGGGCGTGCCGACGATCTCTTCCATCATGTACCGGCCGAGGCGGACGGCCGTGTCGGTCGAGGTCAGCAGGAAGCTACAGAGGACCAGCGCCATGAACACGGCGCCGGCGGTCTCGGGGACGCCGAAACTCGTGAGGATGACGCCGCCGCCCGAGGCGAAGTTCGGCAGAGCGGCACCGATGCCGCCGCCGACGTCGGGCGCGCCCCACACGGCGAGCGTCGAGAGCGCGACAGCGGCCAGCAGGCCCTCACCGAGCATGCCGCCGTAGCCGATCAGGCGGGCGTCGGTCTCCTTGTCGAGCTGTTTGGCCGTGGTCCCCGAGGAGACCAGCGAGTGGAACCCGCTGATCGTCCCACAGGCGATCGTGATGAAAAGCAGCGGGAACAGCGGCGCGTAGCCGGCCGCTTCCGCGCCCCAGAACCCTTCGAACGCGGCGATCGAGCTGTCGATGACGAGGTCCTGATTGGCCGTCCCGAAGAACGTGCCGACGATGATCGCGAGGGTCGCACCACCGACGCCGGCGTACAGCAGGAACGACGACAGGTAGTCACGCGGCTGGAGCAACACCCACACCGGGAGCGCGCTCGCGACCGCCGCATAGACCAGAATTATCGGCACCCAGCCGGCGGTGTTGCCGCCGCCGATTCCCTCCAGCGCCGCGGCACCGGGCACCCAGCTCCCGTCACCGCCGAACAGCACGATGGTGCCCGAGGGATAGTCGCCGGCAAAGAGCGCGAGCGGGTACTCGAGGCCGACCCAGACGGCCGCGAAGACCCCGGCGACGAACAGTATCGTCCCCGGGATGAACGGGCCGTTGAACTGGTAGAGGTAGACGCCGAAGGCGAGCGCCAACCCGATGTACAGCAGCGACGCCGTCACGACCTGTGGATAGGCGTTGAAGACGATCCCGACGACCAGCGCGAAGACGGCGACGACGAGGATGATCGTCAGGAACGCGAACCACAGCAGCATGTTCTTCCCGCTCTCGCCGACGTACTCCCCGATCATGTAGCCGATCGACTTCCCCTCGTGGCGCAGACTGCCCGACAGCGAGACGAAGTCGTGGACGGCGCCCATCAGCGGGTTCCCGATGGCGATCCACAGTAGCGCGGGCACCCAGCCCCAGATCGCCCCGGCCGTGATCGGTCCCACGATCGGTGCCCCACCGGCGATACTCGAGTAGTGATGTCCCAACAGAACCGGTTTCTTCGACGGGACGTACTCCTGTCCGTCCTCGTACTTGTGTGCCGGCGTCTCCGCGTCTTCGTCGAGTTCGACGAAACGTGTAAGATATCGAGAGTACCCTACGTACCCCACAGTGAACGTTACCAGCACTGCCGCGATGATCCATATGACCTGTGTCATGGTACCTCTAGACAGACACAGTGTGATGTATGACCTTAATTGTTGTTTGTTTTCGTCCCGGTACACTCCGCGTCTGTAACCTTATATAGCATATATTGCTGGTGATATTGTCGGAATCGCGGACAAATAACGAGAGTGGAACGTCGATACGCGAGATCGGGGACGGGTCGTCCCGGAACGCCGCCTCGTGCCGACAGGTAACGGGCCCGACCGCGTCACTCCTCGAGGACGGTCGCCAGCGCGTCCATCGTTCGCTCGACCCGGTCGACTCGAGCGTTGTGTCCCATGTGGCCGACCCGGAGGACGTCGTCGGCGAGGTCGCCGAGCCCGGTCGCGAGGACGACGTCGTGGTCGTCGGCCAGCGTCCGCTGCAGCGCCTCTGCCCGGCCGGGGACCTCGAGCGCGGTCACCGTCGGCGACGGCCGGGCGTCGTCGGGGTAGACCGACAGCCCGAGGTCGGCGGCCCGCTCGCGACACCGCCGTGCGGCCCGCTCGTGGCGCTCGAAGACGGTCTCGAGTCCTTCCTCGAGCAGTAGGTCGATCGCAGCGCCGAGTCCGTAGAGGTTCGCGGACAGGTGCGTGTAGGGGAACCACTCCTCGTCGGCGGCGTCGCGCCAGGGCTCGAGATCGGTGTAGAAGCCGCGGGTCTCGAACGATTCGATCGTCGCCCAGGCGCGGTCGCTGACCGAGGCGACGGTCAGGCCCGGCGGCGCGCTGAAACACTTCTGGGAGGCGCCGAGACAAACGTCGATCCGGTCGGTCGGCACGGCCGTCCCGCCGAGCGAGGAGACGGCGTCGACGACGCTGATGACGCCGTGGTCTTCGAGGAGATCGAGGACCGGCTCGAGGTCGTTCAGGACGCCGGTCGGCGTCTCGCAGTGGACCATCGTCGCGACGTCGAACGAGCCGTCCGTGAGGTGAGACTCGACGGCTGCGAGATCGATGGAGTCGCGCCACGGGGAGTCACAGACGACCGCCTCGCCGTCGTAGCTCTCGACGAAGTCCGCAAAGCCCTCGCCGTAGGGGCCGTTGGCGATACACAGTACCCGGTCGCCGGGTTCGACCAGCGAGGCGACCGCGGCCTCGAGGCCGAGGATGCCCTCGCCGCCGAGGATCACGATGTCGTCGTCGCCGTAGATCGCCCCGAGGTCGTCGGTCAAGTCTCGATAGAATTCGAAGAATTCGGGCTCGACGTCGGGGTTGGGCGTCGGTTCGGCCATCCGGTCGCGGACGGCGGCCGGCACCGCGGTCGGCCCTGGCGTCATGCGGAGTCGATCGTCGCTCATACGGGGACTACCGGCGTGTTCGGTCATAAACCGCTCGAGAGTAGGCCGGAACACCCCCGGAGTCTCGAGCGGGCGGGAAAACGGGTATCAGTCGGGCCCTCGTCGGTTGGACCGAGTCACAATGGGAAGCGGTCTCTCTTCGCGCACAATGGGTGAACGGCGAATCGACCACCCCTGCTTTGCGGCCCTCTATGACCGGTGTATGCCGGACCGACTGCTGGTCGGCCCTCACCGTGAGTATCTCGCGGCCGATCTCTCGGGGCGGGTCCTCGACCTCGGCGCGGGGACGGGCGCGATGATCCCCTACGTCGCCGCGGGCGGCGACGACGACCTCGAGTATCACGCCGTCGAGCCGGACCCGAACATGCGCCGTCGGGCGGCATCGACGGCCGACCGGTCGGCCCTGCGGACCCAGCTCCGGGACGACCGCGCGGAGTCGCTGCCGTACGTCGACGACGCGTTCGAGACCGTGATCTCGAGTCTGGTCTTCTGTACGATCGGTGACCCCGACCGAGCGTTGGACGAGGTCGCCCGCGTGCTGGCGCCGGGCGGGGAACTGCGCTTTCTCGAACACGTCCGCAACGACGGCTGGCGCGCGCGGGTACAGGACCGACTGAACCCCATCTGGGAGCGGGCTGCGGGCGGCTGTCAGCTGAACCGCGAGACCGTCGAGCGGTTCGTCAGCCACGACGCGTTCGACGTCCTTGAGATCGAACGCACCCGGGTCGGCGTCCTTCCGGCGACGCCGATCGTACGGGGCCGGCTCCGAAGACGGCGGGAGTCCTGATCGAGCGGCACTCGCGGCTACCGGATCGCCTTGGGGATGCGCTCGATGACGTCGGTCGCGACGACGCCGGGGCCGTACGCCGCGGTCGCGAGTTCGCCGGTCTTGCCGAGGATCCACGCGCCCAACTCGGCGGCCTCCCGGCGGTCGGTCCCCTGCCCGAGCAGCGAGGCCGTGATTCCGGCCATCGTGTCGCCGGTGCCGGCGACGGTCATAGCCGACGTACCGGTCTCGTTTTCGATCCGGTCGCCCTCGGCGACGATCTCGTCGACCCCGCCCGTGAGTGTGACGACCGCGCCGGTCTCCTCGGAAAAGGCCTCGAGCGAGCCGTAGGCCTCGTAGATCGGGTCGTCCTCGGAGCCACTGGGCGTCAGGATCACGTTCGAGAGGTCGGCCTCGAGGGCGGGTTCGATCGCCAGCGCATCGACGACGGTCGGCGTCTCGATGCGGTCGACCGCTTCGCATACCGCGTCGGGATCGGCGTCGACGAGGCCGGGGCCGATCACGACGGCGTCGGCCCACTCGGCCACCTCGAGCGCCCGTTCGATCGCGCCGTCGGCGAAGGACTCGCGGCCGTAGTGGTCGACGAGCAGGTTCGGTGAGTGGCCCGCGACGACCTCGTAGATCGGTTCGGGGACGAACGCCCGGACGTGGTCGGAGCCGGTCCGCAGCGCCGCACGCCCGGCCAGCGCGGGCTGGTTCGGATACGCGACGCTGCCGCCGACGATACCGACGCGGCCGTTGTCCCGTCCAGTGTCGTCGCTGACGTTCGAGAGCGTTTGCTGGAGGCGACCCATATCTTACGTCCCGAGCGGTCCCGTGTAGCCGTTCGGCAGGCGAGTTCCGGTTTGTGGCCAGCACCGACGGCGGAAGCTAATATGGATCGCCGTCGTAGCTCGAGCCATGTTCGAGGACAGAACCGACGCCGGCGACCGCCTCGCCGCAGCGCTCGTAGGTCGTGGCCTCGACGTCGACGTCGTCCTCGGGATTCCCCGCGGTGCCTTGCCCGTCGCGCGGCCGGTCGCCGACGCGCTCGCGGCCGACATCGACGTGGTCGTCGCCCGTAAATTGGGTGCGCCGGAAAACCCCGAGGTGGCCCTGGGTGCCGTCGCCAGCGACGGTAGCGTCTGGTACAACGACGGCCTGCTCGAGCGGCTCGATCCAGACGAAAAATACCTCGAGGAAATCCGCACCGAGGAAGCCGCAAACGCCCGCGAGAAGGCCGACCGCTACCGCGAGGGTGACGGGCTGCCGGAGCTGGCGGGAAAACGCGTGCTGGTCGTCGACGACGGCGTCGCGACCGGCGCGACCGCGACCGCCTGCCTCCGACAGGTCCGCGAGGCCGGCCCGGAGTGGGTCGGGCTCGCCGTCCCCGTCGGCTCCCCGCGCGCGATCGACGACCTCGAGCGGGAGGCCGACGAGATCATCGCGCTGGAGACGCCGGCCGATTTCCGCGCCGTCGGCCAGTACTACCGGACCTTCGGCCAGGTCAGTGACGACGAAGCGCTCGAATACCTCGAGTGAGACGGCCAACCAGCGATCGATCGGAACGCGGATCGCCCGATCCAAACGGACTCCGAGCCACGCGGAAACGATAGAGGGCCGAAATCACGGGGCGACGGGTCTCGAGATGCGGCGACAGTGGGCCGTTTCTACGGTCGTGTTACGGCCACAGGCCGCGCGCCTCGTGGGCCTCGGCGACCCGCTCGAGCGCGACGGCGTAGGCGGCGTCGCGCCACGAGACGTCCGCCCGTTCGACCTCGTCTTTCAGGGCGGTCCAGGCCCGGACCATCTCGGACTCGAGTTCCTCGTTGACCCGCTCGAGCGCCCACGCGCGGCGGTTGATGTCCTGGAGCCACTCGAAGTAAGAGACGGTGACGCCGCCCGCGTTCGCGAGGATGTCCGGGATCACGTGGATCCCGCGTTCCTCGAGGATGGTGTCGGCCGCGAACGTCGTCGGGCCGTTGGCACCTTCGACGACGATGTCCGCGGCGATGGCGTCGGCGTTGTCGGCGGTGATGACGTTGCCGATCGCGGCTGGGACTAGAACGTCGACGTCGAGTTCGAGCAATTCTTCGTTCGAGAGCCGGCGCGGACTGTCGTCCTCGGTGAGGCCGGCCGCGAACCGGGTGACGGCTTCGGGCTCCTCGTCGTGGGAGGGGATCGCCGCGACGTCGATCCCGTCCGGGTCGTAGACCCCGCCGTTGACGTCGCTGACGGCGACGACGGTTGCGCCCCAGTCGGCGAGCAGGCGGGCGGCGTTGGCACCGACGCTGCCGAAGCCCTGAACGGCGACGGTCGTCTCGGAGAGGGGGTAGTCGTAGTACTCGCAGGTCTCCCGAGTGACGATGGCGACGCTTCGGCCTGGCGCTTCCTCGCGGCCGTAACTGCCGCCGATGACGGGCGGTTTGCCGGTGACGACGCCGGGGATGGTCTCGCCTTCCTGCATACTGTAGGCGTCCATCAGCCACGCCATCGTCTGCGGATCGGTCCCCATGTCCGGCGCGGGGATGTCCGTCTTCGGCCCGATCACGTCGCGCAGTTCCTGTGCAAACCGCCGCGTGAGCCGTTCGGTCTCGTCGTCGCTCAGGCGCTTGGGGTCGACGACGATCCCGCCTTTCGCGCCGCCGAAGGGCAGGTCCATCACCGCACACTTCCAGGTCATCCACATCGAGAGCCCGACACACTCGTCGCGGGTCACGTCGGGATGATAGCGCAGCCCGCCCTTGAAGGGGCCGCGAACGCTGTCGTGTTTGGCCCGGTAGCCGGTGAAGACCTCGACCGATCCGTCGTCGCGCTCGAGGGGTACCGTTACCTCGTGGACCGACGCGGGGTGGCGCAGCCGCTCGAGGGCCGCGTCGTCGACGTCCAGTCGGGCGGCGGCACGATCGAGTTGCCGGCGTGCCGTCTCGAGTGCGGTTTCCGGGTCGGACGATTCAGCCGTTGCTTCCCGGTTCGACGGCGAAGAACGCTTTTGTGATGACATCGTTACTCGATCGGTGTGCGCCGGTTTCGCATTTCGGCCCCGCACTCGGGACAGGCGTCCGGCGCGGCAGCGCGGACGACAGTACCGCATTCGAAACACTCGTAGGTCGATTCCGTCTCGGGGTCGAGTTCGGCGTCTTTGTGTTGCATGTGAGAGATGACGAGCGCGGCTGATCGTGCGTTCGTCGCACTTAGGAATAATAGGGATATTAGGATGAACCTATTCGTCAGATAGCTAGCGTCGGCGATTAGTGGGGGTTCACTATTCAACCCCCCGAGACGGGTTTGCCGGCAGTCCGATCTCGTCGAACACGATCGCGAAGAGTTTCCGCTGGACGGTCCGGACGTGCCGGTAAAACGCTGCGGGCGAGATGTCGAGTGTCTCGGCGATCGATTCGCCGGACTGCGCGCGGGGTGACTCGAAGTAGCCGCCGTAATATGCGAGCCGCACGACCTCGAGTTGGCGGTCGGTAAGCCGGTCGCGGAGGCTCGCGTGGAAGTCACGCGGGGTCGTCCGCTCGACGGATCGCTTCGACCGCAGTTCGACCTCGGAGAACACCGTCGAGACGACGTCGGCACCGCCCCGCGCGTCGACGGAACTGGGGACGTCCACGACGACGCGCGTGTCGTCGGGGGTCGCTTCCACGCCGCGCAGCAGTACCCCGTGGTCCGCGAGTTGCAGTGCGAGAACCGGCCGCGAGAGGTCGAGCAGGACCGCCCCGCCGACGTCCTCGTCGGAGCCGTCCCCGTCGCCGTCGCGGCCGATGACCCGCGCCCCATCGACGGTGACGAGGTCCGTGGCCGCGGCGGCGACGTCGTCTGGCGACGCGCCCGCGACCGTCACGACGACGGTCGCGCCGTCCTCGCGGTGGCGAACGCCGCCGTCGAACGAGACGGTGCAGTCGGTCCGCCGGGCGAGGCGGGTAAAGAGGAACGTCTCGTCGCCCACCGCGAACTCGAGGCGCGTACTCGAGTCCGAGAGGAGCGCGCGCTTGCGCTCGACGGCGGCGATCGCGGCGGCGATCGTCTCCCCGAGTTCGGCGAGGACGGTCCGGACCATCTCGTCGAACGCGTCGGGCCGATCGGCGTAGACGGTCAGGACGCCGTACGTGAAGTCGTCGTAGGACAGCGGGACGCTCACGGCGGACTGGAACTCACAGGCGAGCGCCTCCGACCGCCACGGTTCCTCGCGGAGCCCGTCGGCGACGTTCGCGACGCCGGTTACCGCCCGGTCGGTCGCGGTCCTGACCGCGGGCTCGGTGCCCTCGGTCAGCGAGAGCGACACGCTGTCGAGATACGATCGGCCCTCGGTCGCGCCGCCGTCGGCGCGGATCGCGAGTCGGTCGTCGCCGGCGTCGGCCGCCCCGATCCAGGCGAACGAAAACCGATCCGCGGTCGTGAGCCGGTCGCAGACGGCGCGTTCGATCTCGTCGCGGGTCTCCGCGCCGACCAGCGCCTGATCGAGGTCCCTGATGATCTCGTTGATTCCGTTCAGACGGGTGAGCTGGCGGTTGCGCCGCTCGAGTTCGCGGTCGCGGTCGCGCAGCGTTCGCTCGCGCCCGACGCGGTCGAGCGCGGCCTCGGCGGTCGTGGCCAGCAGGTCCGTCAACTCGCGAGCGACGTCGTCGAAGGCGTCCGGCTCGCTCGAGCCCGCGACGAAGACGCCGTGGTCCCCGAGCGGAACGTACGCGACGCTTCGCAGTTCGGTTCCGGGGTTCGAAAGCGACGGCGACTCGTGGACGTCCGCGAAGAACCGGCTCTCGCCGTCGACGAAGACGCGACCGGGAACGCTGTCGTCCGTCGCCCGATGGTCCCGGACCGGGCCGTGTAACCGCTCCATGGCCGGCGAGGACGCGGCCGGCCGCAGGACGTTCTCGTCCGTATCGAACAGGTACGCGGCGCTGGCCTCGAGGTCGAGAACGTCCGTCGCGTCGTCGACGACGATATCGGCGATCTCGCGGTCCGTCTCGGCGTACAGCAGCTTGCGGGTGGTTCGGTGCAGCGCCGTCAGCGCCTCCTCGCGGCGTTTCCGCGTCGTCACGTCGCGGCAACTGTAGAGGGTCGTCCCGCCTTGAATCGAGACTTCCCGGACGTTGACAAGCAGGGTGTGTTCCCGGCCCGCCCTGTCGGTGGCGGTACACTCGATGTTGGTCAGGACGCCGGCCGCCTCGAGTTCGTCGCGGTCGAAGAGGTCCGGCCCGAGCAGTTCGTCGATGGTCCCCATCTCGTGGATCTCGTCGTCGGAGTAGCCGAAGACGAAGTGAACGTTCGGACAGACGTAGGTGAACGCCCCGTCGTCGTCGGTGATGAGGACCGTATCGGTCATGTTGTTGAGCGTCACGCGGTGTAGCTGTTCGGACTCGCGTAACTCCCGCTCGAGGCGGGCGCGCTCGGTGACGTCGCTCGCCCGCGCGAACAGCGAGACGACGGTCCCGGACTCGTCGCGGATCGGGCGGACGGTCACGTCGAACGTTCGACCCCGGTCGGGATCGGCCGTCTCCCCCGCGGCGTCGCCCCCGTCCCGTCCGGAGACGCCCGCACCGTCGGCGCGGACGCGCGTCAGTTCCCGGTGTGCGGTCTCCCCGCTCGCGGCCGTCTCGATCGCGTTTCGGAGTACCGCATCCCCGTCGACGGTCGCCTCCCACCACGGGAGGTCCGCGAAGGGGCGGCCGCGGACGTCGGTCGCGGTCGCGTCGATCGCCTCGAGCGCGGGCTCGTTGGCCCGCCGCACGGTCCCGTCCGGCGCGAGCAGCCAGCCGTACGCCTCCGGATCGTCGAAGACGGCGTCGAACGCTCGAGCGCGGTCCCGCCGCCACCGGCGACCGCTGGCGGCCGACAGCGCCCGTTCGATCGCCGGCCGGAGGTCCTCGTCCGGTCCGTCGGGGGAGCCGTCGAGGGGGACGTACGCCGAGACGTCCGCGGCGATCGCCGCGCTCGCGACCGACTCGTCGCCGTCGATCGGTGCGAGGACGACCGGCAGGTCGGGCTCGCGTTCCCTGACCGCCTCGAGGAGGGCGAGCCCGCTCCGATCCGGGAGCGACTGGACGGTCAACAGACAGTCGACGGACGTCGTTTCGAGGCGCTCGAGCGCCGCCGTGGCGGTCGACACCGCGGTCGCGTCGAACGCGTCGTCGTCGAGGACGCTCGCCAGCGGCTCGGGTCTCGCTTCGGTGGGTGCGACGACGAGGAGTCGAGCGCCATCGAGCGGCCGTTCGGAAGCCATCGTTCCCGATACGACCTCCGGCCGATAGAACCCATCGGTCCGGTCGCGCTCGCTGGAATCGACACGCGTTCGCCGCTCGAGTCCCGCCGGATAACGTCCGTGTCGCCGTTACCGTCGACGATCCGTAGGCGCATCGCGAGGGCGAGAGCGGTCGCTGGCGAAGCCCGCGACGGCGTGAGAAAACTCCCGAGCGGCCTACCGGTGGTCTTCGACGGCGACGGCCGCCGACTCGGCCATCGCGATCCAGGCGTCGTCTCGAGCGATGTCGGCGACGACGAGATGCGGCCGACCGTCGATCTCGTCGACCGCGGCGACGACGTCGCTCGCCCTGTCCGCCTCTCGTCCGACCGGTGTCGCTTCGGGCGTCATGGTCGACCGTTCCGCCACCTGAAGTATGAATGTTCCGGAAGGAGATCGATTGGTGGTTGAATATTGGACATAATGGGCCAGTTTCGTTTAGATACCGGCCCTATTTGCCGCTCGGGTTGAATCTCGGAACTCGGCGGTCGCTACCGGTCGGCCGTGCAGTCGCTACCGCCGCAGCCCGTCCGAACGACGGCCGGTGGCCCGTCCATGTGCAGTCGCCGGCGAAGCCCCCTCGAGTCGGGCCATCACTCGTCGTCGAAATCCAGCGCGACGGAGTTGATGCAGTATCGCTTGCCGGTCGGTTCGGGGCCGTCGTCGAAGACGTGACCCAGGTGACCGCCGCAGTTCGCACACACCACTTCCGTCCGTCGCATCCCGTGGCTCGTATCGAGGCGGGTTTCGACCCGGTCGCTGTCGGTATCGTAGAAGCTGGGCCAGCCACAGCCGGACTCGAACTTCGTCTCGGAGTCGAACAGTTCGGCACCGCAGCCGGCACAGGCGTAGGTGCCGTCTTCCTTGTGGTCGACGTACTCGCCGCTGAACGCCGGCTCGGTTCCCGCTTCCCGGAGGATTCGGTACTCCTCGTCGCTCAGTCGGTCGCGCCACTCCTCGTCGCCCGACGGGGTTTCCGCTGGTTCGTTGCTCATACCCGCAGTAGGGGCGAGCCGTTGAAGAGTCTGTTCGTGGCCGGCCCGACGCTCGTCGGGTGAAACTCAGCGGGTGGTGATGACGTCCGTACTCTCACAGTCCGGACACTGGGTCATCCGGCCCAGTTTCGGGACCTCGATCCGCCGCCAGTCGTCGTCTCCGCCGGGTGCTTCGAAGCCACAGTTGCGACACCGTGACCGTCCGCGCGTCGCTTGATCCTGTGCCATGAGCTACTCTATGTCATGACCATACATAGGTATTTGTTCACATTCGGAGATCTCTCACCGGTTCCGACGGGTCGAGCGGCCGATCGCGACGATCGGCCGCGACCGCGTCTGACAGGGGAAAGCGTGGACGGCGCGACCGCCGGTCAGTCGGCGACCGAACGACGACCACGACCGGCGGTCGCGTGGACGAGTTCGGAGATCGGCTCGACGGATCGGCCGCCGTCCTCGAGCGCCCGTCGACGGGCGAGCCGCGGGCCGGCGGGCCGCCCGATTCAGCGCTCGAGTCGTCGGTTCGGCAGTCCGGGACGCCGGATCTCCGTGGGAGCCGTCCACGAACAGTAATAAAAGCGTTGTCGAAACTATCAAACAGCCAATTAAACGTCTCGATGAGAGCATGAGCAGTCGCTGACGTCGCTCACAGTGGTCTGCTCGTCGGACATCGGTGGGGCGAGGATCGCCGAGATGCTGGGGCCGAGCGGTTCGGTCCAGCACGCACGACCGTCCAATCGTGTTAAGAGGGCCAATCCCGTACGTCGGACCGATGGGCACTCGGCACGAACTCGCTGCGTCGGCGCTCGAGGACCTTCCGATCACCGTCGCACTCATCGATGAGAACGGAGAGATCCTGTTGACCAATCGTTCCTGGCGCGAGTTCGGTCCCGCGGACGGTCCCACGGATCACGTCGGTGTCGACTACCTCGCGAACGCCACGACGGCCGAGGACGAACACGCCCGGCGGGCGGTCGAGGGGATCGAGGCCGTCCTCGCGGGCGACCGGGACGCGTTTTCGATGGAGTACCCGTGTCACTCGCCCGATCAGCAGCGCTGGTTCCTGATGCGTGTCACCCGGTTTTCACACGACGGCCGGCGGCTGGCGTCGCTGGTTCACCTCGAGATCACCGACCGGAAACTGGCCGAGATCGCCGCCGAGGAGAACGAACGCCGAATCCGTGCGGAACGGGAAACCGTCGAACACGTCCTCGAGCGGGTCGACGGGCTCGTCACCGAGATCACCGATGCGGCGGTCGGTGCGGAGACCCGGGCGGCCCTCGAGCGCGACGTCTGTACGCGGTTGACCGACACCGATCCGTACGTCCTCGCCTGGACCGGCCGGGTCGACGTCACGAGACAGCGGCTCTCGCCCCGCGAGTGGGACAGTCGCGACGACGTCCCGCTCGAGGACGACGAACTCGTCCTCGAGAGCGACGAGTCCCATCCCGCCGTCCGGGCCTTCGTCGACCGCGAGCCACAGGTGATCGACGATATCGACGCGTTCGACGACGCCGACCGCTGGTGGCCCGTGGGAGCCGGCGAGCGGTTCCAGTCGGTCGCCGCGTTGCCGCTTGCCTACGGCGACGTGACCTACGGCGTCCTCGTGGTGTTTGCCGACGAAACGGATGCCTTCGACGAGCGGGAGTCGCTGGTCCTCGAGTCGCTCGCTGGGACGGTCGCGACCGCGATGAACGCCCTCGAGGCCAGGCGGATGCTCACGAGCGAGGCCGTCGTCTCGATCGAGGCCGCCGTCGAGGACCCGTCGCTGTTCGTCACGTCGCTGTCCGAGCGCGTCGATGCGACGATCAGCTACCGCGGGCTGACCTACGACGCCGACGAGACGCCGCAGTTGCTCCTGTATGCCGATCGCGAGATCGACCAGGAGGCGGTCCTCGCACCGGACGCGGACGTCCGCGACCTCTCGGTCCTTTCGAAAAACGACGGCGGGACCCTCCTCGAGGTCACCGCGGGGGACGGCCCAGTAACGGCGCTGAACGAACACGGCGCGGTAGTACAGGAGTTGTCGGTCAGCGACGGCGTCGCCGACCTCGCCGTCGAGTTTCCCGACAGCCGGTCCGCTCGCTCCGCGTACGACCTCCTCGAACGTCGGTACGATCGGGTCGAACTGATCAGCTACCACGAACAGGAGGAGCCGAGCCAACGGCCACACGACGTCTCGGCGCGGCTCGAGTCGTCGCTGACCGACCGGCAGTTGCTGGCGTTGCGAAAGGCGTACCACGCGAATTACTTCGAGTGGCCCCGCGACATCTCCGGCGAGGAACTGGCCGACTCGATGGATATCTCCCGGTCGACGTTCCACCAGCACCTCCGGACCGCCCAGCGGAAGGTCCTCGAGGAACTGTTCGACTGAGACGGATCGGTGTCCCGAGTTCCCGGTGCGACCGTCTCCGTCCTGCAGTCACACCGGAGCCGACTCATGGCAGTCCGATCCGTCGGTCGATGGGACTGTGTCGGGAGCGGGACCGTCGTCCGACAGCGATTCTGAACATAGTGAGGGTATGCTACTTTATACTCTCCTGTCGTACCGTATACATCCGTTCGCCGGCGGGTAGGGTCAGCAACAGAGAATGCAACAGGAACACATCGACGCAGGCAAGGCGATACAGAAGCGGACCGGGAAGACGTTCTATCTCGCGACGCGGTTTCTCCCCGAGCGAGTGCGACACGCCACGCACGTCCTCTACGCGTTCTTTCGGATCGCCGACGAGGTCGTCGACGACGCCGCGGGCGTCGACCCGGCCCAACAGCGCGCACAACTCGAGGAACTCCGGGAACAGGCACTGGGAGAACGCGAGCCCGACGATCCGGTCCTCGAGGCGTTCGTCGAGCTTCGGGAGCGATACGGCATCAGCGACCGCGAGGTCGACGTCTTCATCGACGCGATGGCGACGGACATCGACACCCACCGGTACGAGACCTACGCGGACCTGGAGTCGTACATGCGCGGGTCGGCGGCTGCGGTCGGCGTGATGATGACCGCTATCATGGAGCCCGAGGCCGAGGAGACGGCGATCCCCCACGCGGTGACACTCGGCGAGGCGTTCCAGATGACGAACTTCCTGCGGGACGTTCGGGAAGACGTCGTCGAGCGAGATCGGATCTACATCCCACAGGAGACGCTTCGTGAACACGGCGTCGATCCGGCGCAGGTCGAACGCCTCGAACACTCCGAGTCGTTCGCGGCGGCGATGGAGGCCGAACTCAAACGAACCGAGGATCTCTACCGAGAAGGGGTCGCCGGCATCCGGTATCTCCCCGAGGACTGCCAGCTGCCCGTGTTGCTGGCGGCGGTCCTCTATGCGGAACACCACTCGCTCATCCGCGCCCAGGAGTACGACGTCCTCTCCGCCGAGCCGTCGCTGTCGACGGCTCGGAAGCTGTGGTGTCTCGCGAAGACGCGCTGGCACTGGCACTGGAACCGGGATCCGGAAGCGGTGTTCCAGCGGGTGTCGGCGGTGCCGACCCGCGAGCCCAGCCGTCACGGGCCCGAACACGGCGACGGTATCCCGACGCGGTAGCTTTTGAAACCCCTCGATATGGTGGCTATTCCTTCGTTGTGACCGGTCCCGTAACCGACGGTATGTCCACGGACACAGGGTCCGATATCACCGGCAACGACAAACGCATGGCCCGGACGACGGCGATCGGTCTCGGCGTCTGGCTCGCGATAACCGTCGCCGCAGTCGTGTTACTACTCCTGCTGGGCGACGCCATCTCGAGCCTGTTCGTCTGATCACTCCGAGACGTCGTCGGTCGTCAGCGCCGCCGTCTCGGCGACGATGAACTTCGCCAGCTTGCGCTTTTCGTGTTCGTCGACCAGATGGTCCTCGAGTTGCCGGCCGGCCCTTGGCGGCTCGCGACAGACCGGACACTCGAGGGGTTCTTTGGTCGCCATACGGGGGCCACGAGGGCCACGAGCAAAAGCGAGTGGCCGGCATACTCGACTGCGTTCGACGCCGGCTGGACTCCCCGTTACGTTCCTCGGACCATCCCGAGGTCGTAGCGGTCGGTCCGGAGCAGGCCGAGACAGAACGCGCCGGCCACCCCGGCCGCCAGCCAGTTCGTATAGAGGAGGTTGATCGCACCCCACAGGAGGACGAAGCTCACCAGGTCGTCCAGCGCGAACTCGCAGGCCCGGACGCGGTCGACGAGCGCCCGCCGGTCGAAGGCGAGTTCGACGAGGACGACGGCGACGGTCCCAGAGAGGAGCCAGCCTCGGTAGTTCGAGAGCGGGACGCCGTAGTAGCCGCCGGGCGGCACGTACGACCAGAAGCCGATGGCGACGGCCGCCGGATCGAGGACCAGATCGACCGCTACCACGGCGGCGATTGCGCCGAGCAGTCGGGGGACGAGCCGAGCAACCCGGTCGCCAAGCGCCAGCAACG
Organism: Natrinema thermotolerans; assembly: GCF_031165565.1. Taxonomy (NCBI): domain Archaea; kingdom Methanobacteriati; phylum Methanobacteriota; class Halobacteria; order Halobacteriales; family Natrialbaceae; genus Natrinema; species Natrinema thermotolerans. Next base: position 3,016,829 of record NZ_CP101873.1, read on the forward strand.
TCAGCAGGTACGCGTTCAACACCAGCGGGACGAAAAACAGCGGCAGGGCAAGCGGCACCTCGCCGCCGAGCATCGGCCCGAGGCTGATCCCGTACTCGAAGGTCCCGTAGGGCCAGCCCGTCCGAACGCCCAGCAGTTCGATCCCGTAGGTGTAGGCGATCAGGACGGTCAACGGCAGGGCCGCCCGTCTGTCGACCTGCGGTAACAGGGCGACGACCAGCGGCGAGCGCATCACCAGCGTCCCGAACAGGATCAGCAGCGGGTTGTACGACAGCGCCGCCGGGAGCAGCCCCTCGGCGCTGGCGACCAGCGTCACCGCACCGATCACGGGGAAGACGACCGCGATGGTAAACCGGTTCTCGCGGATCAGCGCCTCGAGGCGGCGCTGGACGGTCGCTCGGGTCGAATCGTCGAGGGTCGCGTCGCCGGAACGCGGACTCGAGGCATCGGACTCTGACCCCGGCGCGGTCGGCTCACCGCTATCCATACAGCAGCCTCCAGAGCCCGCCCATAGTCAACGCCGCGCCGACGACGGTGTTGATCGCCGGGAACCACCAGTACGCGCGGTCGACGGCGACGCTCGCGGTCGCGATGGCGGCCACGAGCGCGGGATAGACGAGGAGCAACGCGCCCAGTCGAACGTCGATCGCGCCGAAGGCGACGGCGCTGGCGAGCCAGCACGCGCCGCAGTAGGCGTAGGTCCGCGGTTCGCCGAGGATCGTCGCGGTCGTACGAATCCCCGTCTCGCGGTCCGGTTCGATGTCGGGGATCGCGGAGAAGGTGTGCATCCCCATGGCCCAGAGCCAGCCGCCGCCGATCGCGAGGAGGGGCGGTCCGGTGCCGGCGACAGCCGCGTACGCGGCGATCCCGGGCGTGACGTAGAGCCCGTTCGAGACCGAATCGAGCAGCGGCGTCGTCTTGAGTCGCGCCGGCGGGGCGCTGTAGGCCGCCCCGAGGAGGAGGAAGGCCGCGAGCCAGGGCACCGCGGCCGCCCCGACTAGCGGGACGAGCAGGATCGCCAGCGCCGCACAGAGCCCGACGGCCGCCGGGACGTACCCCTGTCCTCGATAGCGCGTCTCCCGATCCTCCTTTTTCGGGTTCGCGGCGTCGATCTCCCGGTCGTAGAGGTCGTTGATGCCGTAGAGGAAGACGTTGGCCGGCAGGAGAAAGTAGACGAACAGCGCGACCGTGGCCGGCGTGAACAGCTCGTCGGGGGCGTCGGCGGCGTAGGCGACGCCGACGACGACCGGCCCCGCGAGATAGAGCCAGAACCGCGGCCGCGAAAGCGACAGCAGGTACGACAGCTGCTCGCCGCGGTCGGTCTCGCCCGCTGCGGTCGGTTCCGAGGTCATCGATGCGGTCTCGAGGCTGTCCCGCGCCGACGTCCGCGGCGCGGTCGGTCGTCTCGCTCCGAGCGAACGCGTCGCCCGGTGCGTTCGGTCCGCCGGACCGCTCGAGCGGCCGTCACGGCGTGCGTGCGGTCCCGTGATCGTCGAGGACCGCGTCGGCGGTCAGTTCGCCGCTGATGAGACACATGGGCATGCCGATTCCGGGCGTGGTATCGCCGCCGACGAAGTAGAGTCCGTCGACTTCTTTCGAGCGGTGTGGCGGCCTGAAAAGCGCCGTCTGGCGGAGGGTGTGGGCCATCCCCAGTGCCGTCCCGTCGTGGCTGTTGTACCGGTTCGCGAAGTCGGAAACGGTGAACCGTTCCTCGAGGACGATCCGGTCTCGGAGGTCGGTGCCCGTGTTCGCGGCGATGTCCGCGAGGACCCGATCGCGGTACTCGTCGCGGATTTCGGGTGTGTCCTCGAGGCCGGGTGCGATCGGGACGAGGGCAAAGAGGGTGCTATGGCCCTCGGGCGCGACGGTGTCGTCCGTTTCGGAGGGGACACACAGGTAGTAGGCGGGGTCGTCGGGCCACTGTGGGTCCTCGAAGATCTTGTCGAAGTGGTCCTGCCAGTCGGTCGGCAGCACGAGCGTGTGATGTGCGAGTTCGTCGACCTCACCCTCGACGCCCAGATAGAGCAGGAAGGCGGAGGGCGCGTAGGTCCGGTCCTCCCAGTAGTCGGCGTCGTAGCCGCGCCGTTCGGGGGTGAGAAGCTCCTGTTCGGTGTGAGCGTAGTCGGCGTTGCTGACGACCAGATCCGCCGGGATCGGTCCCGAGGCGGTCTCGACCTCGAACCCGCCCGTACGTCCCTTGATCTCCGTCGCCGGGCGACCTGTCTCGTACTCGACGCCGAGTTCCCGGCCGAGGTCCGTGATCCCGTCGATGACCGCGCCGATCCCGCCCTCGGGGTACCAGACGCCGAGGTTGAAATCGACGTGGCTCATCAGGTTGTACAGCGCCGGCGTGTTCGTCGGCGAACCGCCCAGAAACACCAGCGTGTACTGCATGATCTGCTGGAGTTTCGGGTGGTCGAAGTAGCCCTCGACGTGGCCCTGCATCGAACCCAGCAGGGAGAGGCCGCGAGCCTGTCGGGCGACGTCGAGATCGAGGTAGTCCCGCAGCCGCGGCCGGTCCTCGTAGACGAAGTGTTCCATCCCGACCTCGTAGTTCTCTTTGGACTTCTCGAGGTATCGCTCCAGGGCCTCGCCCGCCCCCCGTTCGTACTCCTCGAAGACGTCTTTCGTCCGCTCCAAGTCCGGCGTGACGTCGACCCGGTCTCCGTCCTTGAAGAAGATCCGATAGTGTGGATCGAGGTGTTCGAGGTCGTAATAGTCACTCGGCGTCCGGCCGAACTCGGCGAAAAAGCGCTCGAAGACATCGGGCATCAGATACCACGAGGGCCCCATATCGAACCGGAACCCGTCTTTCTCGAGTCGGCTCGCCCGGCCGCCGAGCTGTTCGTTCTTTTCGATGACGCGTACGTCGGCACCCGCATCGGCGAGATAACAGGCCGTCGAGAGCCCACCGATCCCGCTCCCGATCACGACGACCGACTCACCGGCCAGCGATTGCATGGTCGACATGAGTAGCCGACCTGTGTTAAACGTGGTTCACACATAGGTAGGGAACCCGACCGGTTATCGGGGAGGGTGAGCGATGGACGGCTTCCGTCCGCCGGCAGCCGTGCGTTCCCCGGGGATTCCTGTGGCTGGCTCGCGTAGCGGACGTATGGACGGAACGACAGCCGTCGTGACCGGCGGTACGCGCGGCATCGGCCGTGCCGTCGCCGAAGCGTTCACGACCGAGGGGGCGACCGTCGTCGTCGGCGCTCGAGACGCCGACGACGTCGCGGCGACCATCGACGACCTCGAGCGGGCGGGCGGGACCGCCGACGGGCACCGGACCGACGTCCGGGACGAGTACGACGTGGAACGGCTGACCGAGACCGCCGCGCGAGCGGGCTCGGAGGGCGGAATCGATGTCGTCGTTCCCGCGGCAGGGGTCTATCACGGCGAACCGGGGCGGACGCCGATGGACGACGAGTCGTACTCGGCGTTCGACGACCACTGGCGGACGAACGGGCGCGGCGCGTACGCGACCATCCGCGAGTCGCTGCCCCACCTGAACGACGGCGCGCGGGCCCTCGTCCCGACGGGTGCGGTCGCTCGAGACGGGAGCGCGGGCTACGGCTCCTACGCGATCTCGAAGGCGACGGCGGAGGCGGTAGCTCGCGGGTTCGCCGCGGACACCGAGTACGTCGTCGGCTGTCTGGATCCCGGTACTGTCGCGACGGACCTCTCGGGCGGGACCGGCCGCGATCCGGACTCCGTCGCGCCGATGTTCGTCTGGGCGGCGACCGAGGCGGACCCGACGGCGCTCGACGGGGAGACCGTCGGGCTCCGAGAGTGGAAACAGGCGACCCGGTGACACGGGGCCTCGGTCGGCGGTTCGAGGTGGAACCGATCTCGAGGCGAGTAGCGAACGTCCCGCTCAGATCCCGCCGGAGGCCATCAGGAACAGCGCGACGGCGATGATCGCGAACAGGCCGCCGACGCCTTTCTTGATGGTACTCGTATCGAGCGCCGCCGAGACGTAGGGGGCGATCTGTCCGCCCAGCGTCGTCGCGGGAACCGTCCAGACGACCATATTCCACGGCGTCGAGGCGAGGTCCATCGTGTGTCCGCCGGGCACGAGCCCGCCGCCGAAGACGTGAACGAGCGAGGCCAACACGGCCGTCGTTGCGACGACGATGTGGTTGGTCCCGATCGCGACGCGAACGGGGACGTCGGTCCGGAGCATCGAGATAATGCCCAGTTCACCGATTCCGAACCCGGCGAGGCCCTGAAAGACGCCGCCGACGCTGTAGTTGGCGAACCGCTCGAGGTAGCCGCTCCGGGAGTAGCGGTAGTCGTTGCCGTCACGGTCGACCCGCGTCACGGTCCCCGCGTCGTTCGTTTCGACCCCCGCGGGACCGAGCTTGTTCGCGTCGTTTGGCAACTCGGCGGCGCCACCGTCGGCCGCCACCGCCTCGTCGCCGCCGCCACCGCCGGGCTCCTCGTGACTGAGGTTCGCCTTGAGCAGGAGGTACGCCGCGGCCAGGAGCGCGACCCCGAGCAGGGCGTGAAACAGCGGTTCCGGGATGACGAACGACAGCAGGGCTCCGGCGACGACGAACGGAACGCCACCGAGGATCAGCGCCGTCCCGAGCCGTCGATCGACCAGCCCGTACTGGATAAACGCCAGCGCGGAACTCGAGAGGCCAAAGGACTCGCTGATGAGGCCGATCTTCACCAGTGTGTTCGGCTCGAGCGGATACGCGACCAGCGGGAAGACGAAGATGAGGAAGGGAACGAACAGCGCGGAGCCGCTGATCCCGACGGTGTTGACGATGGTCGCGCCGATGAGAAACGCGACGAACAGCCACCAGTACTCGAGCCAGTAGCCAGTCCCGGCATCCGCCGGGGTCGGTGCGACAAAGTAGACGCCGACGACGAACAAAAGCGGCGCGAGAAACACGAACACGTGTTGGTACTTGAGGAGCGTCTTTTGGATGCTCGGCGACGTTGACGTATCGGTCATTGAGGCGTGAACGCTGCTATCGGAGGTCCGAAACAAGAGTATTTTCGTCTGTCCCGTCCATGTGACCCGTTCATATGGCGGCAAGTGCGGCTGAAGACAGTGGAGCGCGCTCGTGGGCTCCCGCGTGGCGGAAATATCCTCAATCTTTATCACACTAACTACGGTACGTACTAGCACGATGAGTTTTCCAGAAGGGCCACGGAAGCCGGGCGAGCAGTCCGCACTCGAGGACGACGCCGATCACGTCGATCACGCCCCGACGGACGGACTCATCTCGACCGTCCGCGAGTCCATCCGGCGGCACGTCCGGACGTGGGCGGATCGGTACGTCGAAATGCGCGTCGAGGCACGGACCGACGGTCGAACGTAACGGCGTTCGCCGTCCGGTAGATCAGTTTCGCCGCGACACGCGTCGACCGCGAGCGATCGGACCGCGACGAACAGTTATGCTCCCTCGTGCCATACTATACCACGGGGAACGACAATGCAAGCAATCGCGACGAAAGCGGTCACCTGTCCGCACTGCGGGGAGAGCGCGACGGTCTCCCTTCCACGTGAGGAGGTCGATGTGAAGATACGGCAGTCGGTCGCGGCGTTTGGCGACCACACGACGGTTACCTGTTCGGACGGCCACACCTACTGGGTGTACTTCTGTTAACACAGTCGGCCTCGTCGTCCGATTTTTCACGGCTCGAGGAGGAGCTGTTGCTAGGTAGGTCGTCGTCTCGAGAGAAAGCTAGTAGTTGTCGGACCCGGTCGCGTGGTTCAATCGATGTGGCCTTCGCGACGCAGTTGATCCGCGTCCTGGCCGGTGTAGCGCCACTCGATCGTGGCCTTCTCGTCCTGCCAGTCCCACGGCTCGGCGACGACGATGTCGTCTGGCTCGATCCAGGTGCGGTATTTCATGCGCCCGGGGATGCGGCCGAGCCGTTCCTTGCCGTCTTCACACCGCAGTTGGACGTGATTGCCACCGAGGTGTTCGGTTACGACGGCGAATACTTCGTCGCTGTTGGGCATACGGAGGTTCCGCCGCCCGGAGTCTTCTGTCACAGTTTAACTACGTGCGGCAGCCCTTTAAACGCTTGGAGAGTCGTGGTAGCTCTCCCCACGATACTGTTCATCTATTTATCTGTCACGGGAAAATAGCTGACGGCCGTTTGCCATTTACGGGAGGTTCGGTGGGGGCACCGCTACAGTTCCCGGTCCGAGTCGGGGTTCTCGAGGTCCCACAGCACTTCCGGGAGGAACGCATCGAGGTTGTCGATGACCGACCGCTCGCTGACGTTCAGTCCCTCGCAGTGGTCGTGGGCCGAGTCCCGAATGTCGACGTGGAGGTCACCGTCCTCGAGCCGGACGGCGAGTGGAAAGACCGAACACCGGGTGGGTTTCCAGTCCTCCTCGAGATGGAGCGTACAGAGGCCGTCCTCGCGCAGGAAGGCACAGGCGTGGCCGTCCTCGGCGACGTGGTCGTCGCGCTCTTTGGGCTCGCGGGTGACGAACTTCTCGCCGCGGAAGTCGGTCGTCGTCTCCGAGAGGTTCGCCCGCTGGGCCAACTCGAGGAGGTCCCGATCGTACAGCAACACGCCATGGTGACAGCACCACGTGCAGTCGTCGACGCACTCGAAGGTGAGTTCGGGGTCGAACTCGACGACGACCTCGCGGCCGGGGTAGACCTCGACGCGTCGGGTGTCGGCGCTCACGTGTCGTCGGTGGGCGGTCGCCGTGAAGTGCCTTTCTACCCGGCGGTTCGGTCTCTCGTCGAGCGGCGGTCGACCGGTCACGTCCCGTCACGCACGCCGTTCGGCGCTGCGGAGTGTCACTCTAGAACGCGACTTTTTCGGACCCGACGCCCGTAATCACATTCGAGTCGCTTCCTTCGCTTCTTCGGCGTGTTCGAGCGCGTACTCCAGTTGCCGGCGGTGAACCGCTTCCAGTTCGTCCGCATCCGCGTCGGTGAGTTTCGTCGTTACGACCACGCCGGGGAGACTCGTCTTCAGTTGTGGCCCACCTGTCTCGAGCAGTTCCTCTAGGTCGAATTCGTCCATCGACATCGGTCCAATTAGGGGCGCTTGAGGCATCCGTGTTTGCCCTTCGATGATAGGGGTTCGGGGAGACGGTCGTAGGACCGGCCGGTGCATTCGCGCGACGAACTATGCTCGAACGGACTCTCCCTCGAGCGGCAGGGTCTCGCGCTCGCTCGAGTTCACGACGGTATTCCGGAGCGTGCCGACGCCCTCGTAGGTAATCTCGACGGTGTCGCCGGGGTCGACGAGGCCGGGGTTGGCCGGACTGCCGAACGAGACCACGTCGCCGGGCCGGAAGGTGACCCGTTGGGAGAGATACGCGATGATCTCGTCGGGATCGAACAGCATCAGTTCGGTGTTGGCCTCCTGGCGGCGCTCGCCGGCCACGTCGGTGTACATGTCGATCCCGGTCGGGTCGACGGCGGTTTCGATCCACGGGCCCAGCGGGCCAGAGGCGTCGAAGGCCTTCCTGGGTGTGCGCCCACCCTGATCGAGCGCGTCCACATCGTTCATGATCGTGTAGCCCCGGACGACTTCGGGGACCTCGTCCTCGGAGAGGTTCCGGCAGGGTTCGTCGATGACGGCCGCGAGTTCGCCGGCGTAGGTCACCTCGTCGCTGAACGACGGATAGGGAACCGGATCCCGGTGGCCGACCAGCGACGCCGGCGGCTTGATGAAGAAGTCCGGTTCCTCGGGGCGTTCGTACTCCATCTGGTCGATGGTCGCCGCGAAGTTTCGGCCGATACAGTACAGCGCCGAGGGCTCGCAGGGCGGCAGGAAGTCGGCGTCCGTCCCCACCTCGTAGACCCCGTCGTCGGCGTGAACGACGCCGTCCTCGTACCGTCCCGATACCGGTCCGTCGTCGGTCGCGATCCGCGCGAGTTTCATTACCGGCGGTGTCGGTTCCTGCCGATTAGTCGTACCGGTTCCATTGCGGAGCGGGTCGGGTCGATCGACTCGTCGCGAGGCCCGGCGGGTCGGCGATCCCGGGCAGATGCAGGGCCAGTCTATACCGCGACGCCCCGCGGAGGGGAACGTGCATGTCCGCACACTTCACCGACGACGACGAGGGGAAACGGGTCGTCAATGCCAACGGCGATGAGATCGGCATGGTCAAATCGGTCAGCGGCGGGACCGCCCACGTCGATCCCGACCCGGGAATGACCGACTCGATCAAGTCGAAACTCGGCTGGGGCGACCGCGACGAGGACACCTACCCGCTCGACGACGACCACGTCGAGTCGATCTCCGACGACGAGGTCCGACTGCAGCGCCTCTAAGGAGTCTTCTTCCGGTCACGCCGAGACTATTTATACGGGGCGACAGCGGCCGCTCGAGCGACGCGGGTCGCGACTCCCCGAGGTCAGTCCTCGAGCAGCAGGTAAGTCCGACCGCCGCGGTGTTCGAGCGAGACGGCGTCGGTATCGACGTTCGTCCGGACGAACGCCTCGAGGCCCGCCGCGCGGCGGTCGGTGACGTCGATGCGCCGTCGCTGCCGGCCGGCCGGGTCCGCGGCCGCAGTGACGGCGGTGTCGGCCTCGCTGCGCTCGGTTCGGTCGTCGGTCCGCTCGAGTGTCAGTTGCATACCGTACAGTGAGACCGACTGTTCATCAAACCGATCCGTCCGGAGTGGAAGTGAAAGTGCGGGACGGAGCGACGCTCGAGGCCGAAGGCCGCGCCTCGAGTCGGACCGGTCGGCGGACGCGGTCGCGCCGCGTCACCCCACCGTCTTGATCTCGACCCGCCGCGACCCCTCGTCGGTCTCGAGGGCGACCGTCTCGACGATCGCCTCGCGGGCGCGCTCTCGCCACGCCGCGACCGACTCGGCGTGTCGCTTTCGGATCCGCTCGGCCGCGTCGGAGTCGGGGTCGGCGTCCGCGTCGGCGAGCGCCGACTCGAGGTCGGGGTAGTCGGCGACGACATCGTCGGCGATGACGTCAGCCGGCGGGAGATGTACTGCGCCGGTCAGTTCGGTGTCGTCGCGGCGGTAGACGTGGATCCGGGCCCGCATCCGGCCGTGGAACGGCGGCGTGACTCGGAGGACGGCGTCACCGGGGTTCTCCCGGCCGTAGACGTAGGCATCGACGGCGTCCTCCGGCGACAGCGCGATCGACCGGATGGCCCTCGGGTCGTCCTCGCCCGGTTGGTCGTCGGTCCCTGACGGATCGTCCATCGGCCGACGGTTGGGCTCGAGACGGGTTAACTGTCGGGTTGGAACCGCCGCGGTGTGGCGAACCGACGTCGCGGGTTCGCGCTCGGAACCCGACCGAAGATTGTTGTGACTAGAATCACATTTTCCTGCATGGACTGGGCCCTCCGAATCCGGAAGGACGTTCCGCCCTGGCTGTTCAAACTCGTCTTAGTCGTCGCGATCGTGCTGATCGCGGGCCTGCAGTACGTCGGCGTTCTGTAGCCGTCGCCGAACCGTCGATGACCGTCGCTCGAGAGGTCACTCGAGCGGGGGCCGAAAGACCGCGGCACGGCCGTCGGTGGAGACGCCGTAGGTGGCGTCGATGACCGAGTCCGGGGCGTCCGCGTCGCGGTCGGCGTAGTGGGCCCGGAGCGACGCCCGAACGGCGTCTCGAACGCAGGCGCGGGTCGCGGCGCCGACCTCGGTCCCGCTGCCGGAGAACTCGGCCGGCCGGCCCTCGGGGTCGTGGCCGACGACGATCGCGTCGGTCGTAGTCCCCGGAAACCCGGTTTCTGCTAGCAAGGTCGCGGCTTTGGCCTCCGCGGCGACGGCGATCAGGTTCTCGAGCGCGCCCGGCGCGAGCGACCGGGTCGTACCGACGACGACGTTGACGGTCCCCCGACCCTGTCCCTGGGCCGCCTCGTCGGGTGCGAGGGGGTCTGCATCGCCCCCGTCGGTTCGGTCCGCCGCCTCGCGTGACCGCTCGATCGGTAACGCGGCTGGGTTCGAGATCCCGGCAGTCGCGTAGACCGTGACCGGCCCGCGGCACGCGCCGCGCGCGTCGTCGATATCGACGCCGGTCAGCAGGGCCGGCCCGCGGCGCATCGTACCCGCCGGGTCAAAGCCCGCTCGCTCGAGGCGTTCCCCGACGTAGGCGGCCAGATCCGTCCGTTCCCAGCCCTCGGGCACCGAGATGTTGTAGGCGTGATCGGCCGTTTGACGCCCGCCGTTCGGCCCGGTCGAGAGCCACTCGGTGGCCGGCCGACCCACGCGGAGGACGCCGTCGCGTCGGATCGCGCCGTAGGCCGGGTCGGGGTCGGACATCGTCAGTCGTCGCCGCCCTCGTCGGCGTCGCGAACGCCCAGCGCGGAGAGCAGTTGGTCGTTCGCCGCGCGGTCCTTGACGGCGACGCGGACGTGTGAATCCAGCCCACGGAACGTCGTCGCGTCCCGGACGGCGACGCCGGCGGCCCGCGCGTCGGCGATCACCGTCGCCACGTCGCGGTCGCCGACATCACACAGCAGGTACGGGGCCTCCGAGGGGTGGACGTCGAACCGGGTCTCGAGGGCCTCACGAAGCCGGTCACGCTCGTCCGCGACCCGCTCGCGCGTGTCTCGGACGAAGTCGTCCTGTCGAAGGCAATGCGTCCCGACGCGAGCCGCCGGCGTGCCGAGCGACCACGATCGACGGGCGGTCTCGAGCGCGTCGCGTCGGTCGCCGCTCGCCACGGCGAAGCCGGCCCGCAGCCCCGGCAGCCCGAAGAGCTTGGTGAGCGAGCGCGCGACGACGACGTTCTCGCGGTCCAACCGCGCCATCGACGGCCGGTCGGTGAACCCGAGGAACGCCTCGTCGACGAGGAGCGTCGTGTCGGCCGCGGCACAGCGGGCCGCGAACGACGCGAGCGCGTCCGGGTCGACGGCGTCGCCGGTCGGGTTGTTCGGCGTACAGACGACCGCCAGCGCGCACGGCTCGAGGGTGGTCGGTCCGAGGTCGAGCAGGTCGTCGTAGCGGACGAACCGCGGCGTGGCCCCCTGCAGCCGGATCTCCCGGGCGTACTCGCCGAAGCTCGGGTACGGCACCAGCGCCTCGTCGCCCGGTTCGAGGACGGACTCCATGGCCAGCCGGATCGCGGCGAGCCCGCCGGGGGACGGGATCACCCGCTCGGGGGCACAGCCGACGAATTCGGCCGCGGCGGCCCGGAACTCGGGATAGTCGTCGTCCGGATAGCGTCTGGAGTCCTCGAGCGCGGCCGTGTAGACGTCCGCGACCCCGTCGGGGGTCCGCGGGTTGGTGTTGGCCGAGAAGTCGAGCAGGTCCCGGTCGGTCTCGCCGCCGTGAGGGACCCGCTCCCCGCGTTGGATCGCGTCAGGGTCCACGGCTCCCCTCCGCCACTGAACTCCCTTCACCCGTACCGTCGATCCCGAGCCGGGCACAGACCGCCTCGAGCCGGTCCCTGACCGCAGCCATCTCATCGTCGGGGACCAGCGAGAGCGCGCCGCCCATGGCGACGCCCTCTTTGGCCTCGCCGGCGCAGTAGCGTTCCATCGCGACGTGGTCGCGTCCGTCGAAGCCGGGATCGGTGACGGTGAGATCGCACCCGACCTGCTCACAGGCCGCCTCGAGCCGGTCGCCCTGCTCGTCGGCCACGAACGACGTGGTCGCGATCGATAGCGGGGCGTCGATCCCGGCGTGACGCAGGACGGCGGCGACGGCGATCATCTGCGTGCCGCCGGCCAGCGTCACCGCGGTGCCGGCCTCGAGCGCGCCGGCGGCGATCCCGGCCACCGTCGGCTGAACGGGGTCGCCGACCGCTTCGATCGCCGCGAGCGGGCGGCCCTCGCAGTCGCCGGGCTCGAGGTCGCTCGCGGCCAGTGCCTCGTCGACGACGCGGCGCTTGCGCTCGATCGGATTCTCCGGCAGCGACGATGAGACGGCGGTCGGCTCGCCGAGCGCGGTGAGGACGCCGAGCGCGGTCGTCGTGCCGCCGGGGACCGTCTCGCCGATCAGCAGTTCGTCGTCGGGGAGGCTCACGCCGTAGTCGTAGGCGCGGTCGAAGACCGCGTCCGCCGACGGCACGGCGACGGCCTCACGGACGTCGGTCCCGGGTTCGACGCCCAGATCGACCGTCGGCGCGGCCGTCGACTGGGTGAGCCCCGCGTCGACGACCGCGACGTCGAAGTCGATGACCTCGCGAACGGCGCGGGTCACGGCCGCGGGCGTCGGACAGCCGTTCGGGCTCACCGGCGTCACCGGCGACATGACGGGTTCCCCGTACGCGAGGATCTCGACGTCCGCGGAGGGCGTGTGTTCCATCAGCTCCGGGGCGGCCCCGGCGGCGCTGATGCCGTCGATCAGGGCAGTCTCGGTCGTTCCGGCGGGGAGGACCACACGCATGGTCAGCGACCCTCTCCGCCCCGGGTCCGCAGCCGGCCGGCCGCGAGCCGTGCGTCTTCGCGTCGGTTCACGTTCACTGCGAGTCGTGGATCGTAGTGGATGTCGGTCATGGATGGTGAATCGTCGGTCGCGCCGACCACGTTGACGCCGGTCGGCGAGAGGTGGTCCTCGGGCTCGAGCCGCGAGTCGATGCTGACGCCCAGCCGGCGCTTGAGCGCCGCGGGGACGCAGACGGTCCGCGAACCGCAGTCGTCGCCGTGGGCCGCGAGGACCCGGTCGAGGACCGGGGGCTCGAGCAGCGGCAGATCGGCGGCGACGGTCAGGATCGGCACCTCAAGGGGGGGTCGCTCGAGGACGGTCATCAAATCAGCCACGTAGCCGTCGCCAGCTGTCTCGATCGTCCGGATGCCATCGCGGTTCTCGAGGTGTGCCCGGGTTTCGGGCGCGTTCGGCGAAACGGCGGCGTAGACGGTCTCTATCCGGCTCTCGCTAAGCGCCGACAGGACGCGATCGATCATGGGAGTCCCGGCGATCGGGTGCAGGGGCTTCTCGTGGGGGCTCTCGAGGCGGGTCCCCTTCCCGCCACACATCACGACAGCGTCCACGCGATCACCCCCAGATGGACGCCGGCGACGCGGCCGATCTCGTTGGCCGCGCCGAAGATATCGCCGTTGATGCCGCCGAGGTGGCGATCGGCCCAGTACCACGGGAGCGCGAGGCCGGCGACGGCACCGGCCAGCGCGACCGCGACGGGGAGCGGCCGGGCGAGCGCAGTGCCGACGCCGGCGGCCGCTGCGACGGCGATCGTGAGGGGAAGCAGGAACGATCCCGGCGCGGCGGCGTCAGTGAACCCCTTGCCCATCCCCTCGTACGCGGCACGGCCGAAACAGGCCATCGCGGCCATCCCGAGTTTCGTGCCGATCTCCGCACCGATCGCGACGCCGACCGCCGCGGGGACCGACAGTCCGGCCAGCCCGAGACCGCCGAGCGCCAGTACAGCGACGGTGATCGCGACCGCGAGCAGCGCGCCCACGCCAGTCGTCGTGTCCTTCAGCACCTCGCGGCGGCGCTCGGCATCGCCGTGGACGACCAGCGCGTCGCCCAGGTCCGCGATCCCGTCGAGGTGGTGGATCCCCGTCACGGCGTAGACCGAGAGCAGATACCCCACCGCGACGGTCGGTGCCGCGAGCGTCCCGACGGCAAGCAGCGGCAGCGCCGCGAGCGTTCCGGCCACGAGGCCGACGACCGGGAACGCCGCCGGCGTCGTCCGGAAGGCCGTCCAGTCCCCGTCGCGGTAGCCGACCGGCAACCGGGTCAGAAAGCCCAGCCCGCCACGGAGGGCACCGATCCAACGACCGATCAGGCCCATCGGACCACCTCCGCCGGGGCGGCGTCGCCGGTCGTCAGTATCGCGCGCAGCGGCTCGAGTCCGGGGGCAAACGGTGTCAGCACAGTCGTGACGATGGCCGCCAGCGCGACCGCGACGGCGATCGCGACGACGGCCGCGCGGCCGACGACGGCGACGGCCCGCTCGCCCTCGGCCAGCGTCGGGAGGTCGGCGTCGGGGTTGAGGTCGTAGACACCGACCTTCTCGAGGCGAACGCCGAGCGCACAGGCTAGCGTCGCCATCGGCCAGCCGGAGTTGGGCGACGGCGGAGTTTGCGCCCACGCTCGAGCGCGGGCGAGCGAGAGCGGGTCGACCGCGGCGACGGCGATCGAGACGGCCGCGAGACGTGCAGGAAGGAACATGACGAGATCGTCCAGTCGGGCGCTCGCGGTCCCGATCGGCTTCGAGGGATAGCCAAGCATCGAGTCGAGCGTGTTGATGCCCTTGACCCACGCGGCGGCCGCCGCGGCGGCCGGCAGCGACACCGGCGCGAGGACGGCGAAGGGGACCAGCGTCGCGACCAGCCCGTCGGCGAGGTTCTCGGCCGCGCTCTCGACGGCCGCGCTACGGAGCCCCGCCGGCGAGAGGGTGGACGTGTCCCGGCCCACCAGCCCGCGGACCCGCTCGCGGGCTCGATCAGGGTCCCCGTCGGTCGCCGCCACCACGTCCCGGGTCAGCTCGAGCAGCGAGCGCAGGCTGGTCGTCAGAAAGAGGACGAGCGCGGCGGTGACGGGACCGGCCATCGGATGCAGCGGCGTCGCCACGAGGACGAGACCGCCCGCGACGGCGGCGGGGACCAGCGGTGTGAGGACGGCGACGGCGACTCCGACCAGCCGCTGTCCCCGCTCGCTGCCGGCCCAGTTCCGGTCCGCGGCGTCGACGAGTCGGCCGAACCAGGCCACCGGGTGGACGGCCGTCGGCGGCTCCCCGATCAGCAGGTCGAGGCTGAACGCCAGCCCGAGGACCGCAAGCGTCGTCAGCACACCGGCGTCGCCTCCATGCTAGTCGGAGCGGGGCAGCGTTCAGTCATTACTGCTGTGTTCGTCGGCCGACACCGTGGCCAGCCGGTCGGGAACGTCCGCGAGCGACACCTCCTCGAGGAGCAACGCCATGCCGCCGACGGCCTCGACCCCGCCGTCGGTGCCGGGGTCGTCGCCGACGTGGACGAGGTCGGCAGGCGCGACGCCCAGTTCGTCGGCGGTCAACTCGAAGATCTCGGGGGCTGGCTTGCGCCAGCCACAGCCCACGCTCGAGACGACGGCGTCGAAATCGTCGCGGTCGAACGCCGAGCGGACGAGCGTGCGACCGACGAGTTCCGGGACGCTGCAGTTCGAGCAGATCGCGACGGGACCGCGCTCGCGGGCGGCCGCGACCGCCTCGCGTGCGCCCGGCCTGGTCTCGACGTCCGGATCGAACGCCGCGACGACGGCCCGTCTGGCCGCGTTCCCCTCGTAGTCGACGCCGCGGCTTGCAAGCGCCCGCGAGACGTGAGCCGGTAACGGGATCTCCGCACCCTCGGGTGCATCGATGTGTGGCTCCGCGTAGGCGTCGGCCCAGTCGTCGGGCACTCGAACGTCCCGCTTCTCGAGTTCGGCCGCGACCGCGGCGGCCGGGTCGGTCGGTCTGTCGGCGTCTACCAAGGTCTCGAAGAGGTCGAACGATACTCCCACAGTGGTGTGACTAGCACAATCTGACTTTAATTTCGCGGTCCGTCGGTGGCGGGTCACGACCTTTTGGATTGTTTTGTGCATACCCCTTTGAAACCGTCGCGGCCAGTCGGACGTACGATGTCCCAACGACATGTGCCGATCCGATCCCGGCTCACGACGGCCGTGGGCCGGACCGTTCGAGCCTGTACCGACGCGTTCAGTGCGACCGGGACCAGCGAGGGGCGATCGACCGCTCGCGATCGGCTCGAGTCGGGTCGGTCCCGGACTGGTGACGCGACCGACGGCCGGACGAGTGCCGACCGAGCGGCCGTTGCCGAAGGTGGGTCGGACGACGAGTCGTCGATCGCGACCGGGATCGTCGACCCCGACGATGGGCCGACCAGCAGGGGCGACCTCGTCGCGTACGGTCTCACGCCCGCCGAATACGTCAGGGCGGTGCTGGTCGAACACGGCGGTCGGATCAAACAGCACCGATTCGCCGACCGGTACGGCTGGTCGGCGGCGTCGCTCAGCCGCCTCCTGACCGAACTCGAGGACGAAGGCGTGATCGCCCGCTACCGGGTCGGCCGCGAAAAGGTCGTCTGTCTGCCGGAGGCGGTCCCCGAGTCGGCCCGCTGACTATCGTCACGCTGGGTCGTGTCGTCGAAACCGCGAGTGCGGCGAAAAGGGGGAACTCAGTCGAGCCGAGCGAACGCGAGGTTCCCGGAGATGTTCTTGATGTAGATATCGACCACGTCGCCCTCCTCGGCACCGGGGACGAAGATGGTGTACTCGCCTTTCTCCGCGACGCCGTCGCCCTTGCGGCCGGTGCCGGTGATCTCGACGGTGTAGGTCTTGCCCTCCTCGACTGCCTCCTGCTGTTGTTGCTGCTGGCTGGCCGTCGAGCGCTTGGTCACCGGGCGGAAGGCACCACAGGCGTCACAGCGCAGCATCGGCGTGCGGTCCTCGCGGACGAGGCGGGTGTCCGGCAGGCCACACTCCGAACAGAGGACGTACTCGTCGACGTAGGCGTCGATAGCCGCATCGAAGTCCTGCTGGGAGAAGGTGCCGTTGTACCGGCCTCGGCCGTCGTCGAGCTTGCCGCTGGTACCGAGTTCGCGCTGGATGAACCGGTGGACGTGTTCGGTGTCCCGCGAGAGGACGTCCGCGATCTCGTCGAGGTTCGTGACGCGGGTGAACGCACCGTCTTTCTGTGGCTCGGGATCGGGGATCTGCAGTCGCTGTTCGTCGCCCCCGATATCGGGGACGTCCTCCATCGCGCGGTCGAGGCTCGATTCGTAATCCATACGCGAAAACAGGCGATGCGAACGTAAATCCGTTCTGCTATCGCAGCCACTGACCGTCAGTGGACACCCTGATCGCACGACCGCATCGCGGTCGGCGTGTCCATCGTTTCAGCGGCTACTATCTCTCACGATCCGACCGACGGCGCGGCGGTCCGTCGATCGGCCCGCGACGGGGCACGATCCCGCCGTCGGGTCAGTGGTCGTCCCCGCCGCTCTCGGTCAGCGAGTCCCCCTTCCCCTCGTCGAGTTCTCGGAGGTCGCGTTCGGGGTTGGCTTCGTTCGGGCCGCCGGCCTCGCCGGTGATCTCGCCGTAGGCCGCCTCCCGGACCGCTTCGGGGGAGTCGAACTGCTCGCCCGCCAGCCGGTCGAAGACGCTCCCCAGCGACTCCGTCTCGTTTGGCATGTCGATCGGCTCGTCGGCGTACTCCGTCGCCAACTCCTCGCTGGTGACCGGATACTCCAGCTCCCCGAGATCGCGTTCGACGGCCTCGAGGATCGACTCCGTGTTGTCGGCCCGCTCGGCTTTCCGTCGTTCCGCGCTGTCCTGTGCCCGGTCGCGGCTGGGTCCGTCGCTCATGGCTCGAGCTATCGCTACCCGACCCAAAAGCGGCGGGCCGGCGATGGCGTGGCGGACGTGTGTGATCCGTACTCATTACTGACCGTCTATAGTGCTGTATTGGTCACTTATACACGGCTAAGTCGTCCCGTTCCCGACGATCAATCGGCGTGTCACTCACCCCTCGTGCCAACTCTACAGCCACCCGGGCACGCCCCCGTTCCTTTCGGTCGACGCCGTCGGCTCAGGCGACCGTCTCGAGCGCGGCACGGAGTTCGTCGACGGCGTACTGCAACTGGTCGCGCGAGATGGTCAGCGGCGGCTGGAACCGCATGACGTTCTTGTAGTAGCCGCCGACCCCCATCACGACGTTCGATTCGTCGCGGAGGTAGTCGCTGACGGCGGCCGCGAGGTCGCTGTCCGGGGCCGGCGACACGTTCTGTGGTCCCGTCGTTTCCGGATCGACGAGTTCGACGCCCCACATCAGCCCGAGCCCGCGGGTCTGACCGACGACGTCGTACTCGTCCTCGAGCGCGCCGAGTTCGTCGGCGAGCCACTGGCCCTGCTCGCGGGCGTCGTCGACGATCCCGTCCTGCAGTTCGTCGATCGTCGCCAGCGCGGCCGCACAGGCGACCGGATTCCCGCCGAACGTCGAGAGGTGGTCGCCGGACTCGAAGGCGTCCGCGATCTCCGCGGTGGCGATAAAGGCCCCGAGCGGCAGCCCGTTCGCGATCCCCTTGGCCTGGGTCAGGATATCGGGTTCGACGTCGAAGTGGCTGCTCGCGAACAGTTCGCCGGTCCGACCGTAGCCGGTCTGGACCTCGTCGGCGATCAGCAACGCGCCGTGGTCGTGAGCGATCTCTTGGACCCGCTCGAGCCAGCCCTCCGGCGGCACGACGATCCCAGCTTCGCCCATGACCGGCTCGACGACGATCGCCGCGAGGTCGCCGCTCGTATGAGAGCCGATCACGCGCTCGAGTTCGTCGGCACACCCCGAGTTACACTCCCCGCCCTCACAGCGTGGACACCGGTAGCCGTAGGGCGGCGCGGTGTGGGCGACGTCGTTGAGCGTCGGGGCCATCCCCTGCTTGTAGGACTTGTTGCCCGTCAGTGCCAGACTACCAAGCGTCCGGCCGTGAAAGCCCATCTCGAGGGAAATGACCTCCTTCGATCCGGTGTACTTCCGCGCGAGCTTGACCGCGCCCTCGACGGCCTCCGTCCCGGAGTTACAGAAGAACGTCTTCTCGAGATCGCCCGGCGTTACGTCGGCGATCCGCTCTGCGAGATCGGCGACCGGCTCGTTGGGATGAACGTACGAACAGCCGTGGACGAACTCCTCGAGCTGGTCTTTGGCGGCGTCGACGACGGCCTCGTTCCCGTGGCCGACGTTCGTCACCGCGATCCCCGCGAAGACGTCCAGATACTCGTTGCCCTCGACGTCCTCGAGCGTACAGCCCGAGGCCCGTTTGACGGGGACATCGAGCGACTTCCAGATCGGCATCATGTGGTCTTCGTAGGCCGAAACGACGGCCGCGTTCGATTCGCGATTGGCCGCTCTCCTGGGCTCTTGTTCGGACATACTACATACTTCTAGACTGGGTCCTAATAAACTATAGTATCTAGAACTCAATACACAGATCTGGCCCCGCCTCCGCGACGCCGTCGGAGCGATCGGACTCTGCGCCGGGCCGAGCCATCGAACGCCATCCGATTTTCGTCCGGTGACGGACCCGATATTCGAATGTTGTTTATCGGAGTGGACGAATATCCGTGACATGGACGAGCGAAACGTTCGCATTCTACAGGCCGTCGCGGAACTCGGAACGGGAAGCCCCGACGAGATCTCGGAGTACACCGATATCCCGAAATCGACCGTCCACTACCGGCTCACGAAACTCAAGGAGGACGGCGTCGTGACCAACGACCTGTTGGACGTCAACCTCGAGGCGTTGGGACTGGAGATCACGGTCGTCACGGAAGTCATCGCGGAGTACGACGAACAGTATCACGAGGACGTCGGGGAGCAACTCGCCGCCATCGAAGGGGCCAATCAGGTGTATTTCACGATGGGGGACACCGATTTCATCGTCATCGCACATCTGGCGGACCGGGAGATGGTCAACCGTCTCATCAGCGATTACGAGGCGATCGACGAGGTCGTTCGCACGAGTTCGCAGTTCGTGGTCGAAACGGTCAAGGACGAACCGCATCCGCTGAACGACTTCGAACTCGAGACGTTAGTCGAGTCGACCGCGGACGAGGACTGACTCCCGACGGACTGTCGCAGCACTCACTCGAGTTCGCTCGGCTCCAGATCGGCCAGTTCGATCTCCGAGTCCGTCGAGGTGATTCCATACAGCACCACGCCGAGCAGCGTCCAGCAGAGGACGATCGCCCACTCGTAGGGCCAGACGAGCGCGGACGGCCCGCCCGGGAGATAGAGGCCGATGAAGCCGAGCGTCAGGACCAGCCCCGCGGCCCCGAACGCGTATCCGAACGGGAGCTTCAGCGGGCGGTTCAGGCCGGGCTCTCGGTAGCGGAGAACGAGGAACGAGACGACGACGAGGAACCAGGCGACGACGAGGCCGAGCCCGCTCGCGTTGACGATCCAGACCAGCATCTGTTCGCCGAACAGCGGCGCGAAGATCGAGAGTCCGCCGATGAGGACGATCGCCGTCGAGGGCGTGTTGTACTCGGGGTGGAGCGCGTTGATCCGCCGCGGGATCATCCCCGAATCGGCGAGCGCGAAGACGGCGCGACTGGCCCCCAGCAGGAAGGAGTTCCAGCTCGTGAGGATACCCGCGATGCCGGCCAGTGCCATGATGCGGCCGATCAACTGACTGCTGAAGATCGTTTCCATGGCCGCGGCAGCCGGCAGCGGGCTCTCGACGAGTTCGACGCCGGGCATGGCCTGCCCGGACGCCCAGATCACGCCGACGTAGAACAGCGCGGCCAGCGAGACCGCCGCCGGAATGAGAAGCCCGATGACACGGGGCGGGACGTCCGCTTCCTCGGCGGATTGGGGAATGACGTCGAAGCCGACGAACATGAACGGCGTCATGATCGCGACCGTGGCGACGCCGGCCGTCCCGACGTCCGACAGCGGCGGGTTCGGCTGGGTCTGTCCGTTGAACAGGGACCCAATGACGAGCATGACGCCCGCGAGGGCGATGACGAGCGTTAGCAGCGTCTGGAACTGTGCCGCGGGTTTCACGCCGCGGTAGTTGAGCCCCGTCATCACGATCGCTCCGATCCCGCCGACGAGGATCCAGGACGCGTACACCGGTTCGCCGGCGACCGTCCAGAGTTCGAGGACGTTGAACCCGGGCACGATAAACGCCATTGCGGACGGCAGCGCCACGACCTCGAAGACGACGACGCCGACGTAGCCGAGGACGAGCGACCACGTACACACGAACGACCAGAGCGGGCCGAGCGCCCGGAAACTGTACACGTGTTCGCCGCCGACGAACGGCATCGCGGACGTGAGTTCACCGTAGATCAGTCCGACGACGCATACCATGACCGCGCCCACGACGAAGCCGAGTACCGACCCGGCCACGCCCGCTTCGTCGATCCAGAACCCGGTCTGGATGATCCATCCCCAGCCGATCATCGCGCCGAACGCGAGTACGAAGAGATCTTTCTTCGTCAGGATCCGCTCGAAGTCACTGTCGTTTCCTGCCATACCACGCAGTGCCAAGTGATGGATGTTAAGTCTAACCATTCAAAAACAGTCAAGATAATATTCTATATGATCACCACTTATTGGATAATACGCAACTCTCATCGATCGTACCGGCAATCGAAGCCGACGAACCGACGGACCGGCCGTCGTCTCGCCAGCAAAGTCGTGGCCGTCCGGCTCGGGTGTCGGAGCCAGCAGTAGGTGTCGGTTTCGACGGCCACCGATCATTCAAACGACCGCCTACGCCTCGTAACGACCTGCTACCGCTCGAGTACGCGGCTCATATATAGGATAGCCGATCCGGTACGGCAGGTCGATGACATATAGAAGTAAACGACAGTCGTCGACGCTGATCGATCGCCCGCTCGACGCCCGGAGAATCGAGCCGGAGAGGGGCGCATAACCATGGCCGACGCACGCGGTACGGACGGCCCGAAGCGGTGGCAAACGCTCCTCGCGCTCGGGCTCGGATTGGCCGTGATCGGCAGCCTCGTCGCGGCGGGTTCCGGGGCGGTCGCCGCGCAGGCCGATCCGGACGACAACGGGACCGTTTCGGAGGCGGCATACGTCGACCCCGCACCCGAGAAGGGAGATCCCTACTTCGAGGCGGCGGCCGACGACGGCAGCTGGGTCAGTTACGAGAACCCGCGCGACGAGTACCGGAGCCCCTATCTCGGTGACGGCTCCGGGAAAGTCTGCGTCTCGCTGGTCAACGAAAACGGCGAGCCGGTCATCGGCGAGTCGGTGCCGAACACGTCCGTGACCGTCCCGACCGGCGGCGCGACGACGTGGCACTCCGACGCCGATCCGATGACCGTCCAGTTCCCCATGGACGACCACTACGAGTTCCCGCTCGACGGCGATCAGTTCGGAACCAGTCCGGACGTCGCACAGGGCGACGGCTATATGGACTCCCACTGCCTCGAGTTCCACGGGAACCCCGAAGACGCGACCCTCACCTACGGCGAAGCCGAGATCAGCGGCGAATACGCCGACCGAATCGACGTCGCCGGCTATATCCAACAGGAACCGGCGGGCGACGGCTGGGACACCGATATCGACCCGGTCGCCGCCGCGGAGTCCTACGAAGAGGCGGGCGGCAGCTGGACATACAACGCGGCCGAGAACTCGACCCACGGCCAGGTGGTCGTCGTCCTGCAACTCGACGCCCCCGCCGACGAGCGGTTCGACCCCGACAACTCGAGCGATCCACCGAACGGGTCCGACCCGGCATCGGACGGCGAAACTGGTGACGACAACGGGGATGCCGAGAGCAATGACAGGATGCCCGGCTTCGGCGTCGTCAGTGCGCTCGTCGCGCTGTCCGTTGCCGTCCTCGCTCGCCGTCGCGGTTAAGGCGGGCGGTTACCGGGATGCGTCGCTTTCGAACTCGAGGAGACGAAAGACAGGGAACGGCTACCGGATGTAGCCGGGAACCATGGAGCTCCGTTGTGTGACGACGGGGTGACGATCGAGTGGGTGGCCCCACCGACAGACTGTCGTACCCCCGTCTATCGGACGATTGGTTCGAACCACAATAATTCTGCTGGCCAACGCGTCGGGAACGACGCGAAAATCGCCGGTAGAATCCGTCGAACGGCCGATATGGTATGGTATTCCATGACGATCGACTACCCGATCCCGATGTCCGGCGTTTCGGGGTGGCGGCCTCGCGACGCAGTCGGTCCCGAGTGACGGGTTATAGTCGGCCGCCGGAACCAATTAGGTTTTGACGGTCGACGCGAGACACCCGGGAAATGACGACCGCGAACGATTCGGACGAGACCCCCCGCGTTCCCATCGTCTGTCCCGACTGCGAGACGACCTCCCGCGTCCCGCTCTCGGACGTGGCCGACGCGATCGAACGACACAACGACCAACTTCACGACGGCGATGCCGTCGCGGAAGTCGACCCGGAAATCGCCGATCGGATCGCGGACCTGGTCGCGGACGAACTCGGACTGCTCGAGAACACGGAGTGACGGCCGGTGTCGTCACCGGCCGAAGAATCGGCGGAGTCTGTCGACGAGTGAACCGGACGATCCCTCGTGTTTCCGTGCGGTAACGCGTCCTTCTTCGTCGGGCGCGTCGTCGAGTCGAACGTCGGGTCGTTTCGAGTCCATCCCTCTCGAGTACGGCGGCTGGTATCACAGTCGTTCCCCCTGCACGTTCACCCCGATGCGCCGACCGCCGACGGCGTCCCGTTCCGGTAGCCACACCGACGCGCCCGATCACAAAACGCCGCTCGTTTCCGGCTCGAGCGGTTATATTTCGTCTTTACTTACCGTTAGTTCAGTGGGAAGGTTTATGCGTCCATCCTCGACTGCGTTCACTAGATGACACGCCAGAACGCGACGGTCGACCAAGAGGGACGTCCCACCGAGACGGACGAGGGAACGCGGCTGCCGGCCGAAACCGAACCGGCCGCGACGATCGCGGCGACGCGAACGCCGTCGGACGCCGGCGCAGTCGGTCATCCGAACACGCTGACGATCATCGGGCAGGGAACCCCCTCGAGTTTCGAGATCACCGTCGACGGCGGGATCGAACTGGCCGCCGAATCCGGAACGGCGGACGTGACCGTCCGCTCCGGCACGAGCGTCGAAGGGACCGTCGAGTCCGAGACGGTGACGGTTCGGTTCTCCGGCGACCTGACCGACGTCACGTTCGTCGATCGCGGGATCACGGGCCGGGAACCGGCGGCGACCCCGAACGTCCACGTCGATTACGGCGTGCCCGACGGGCGCGGGTCGTAGCCTGCGGTCCGTCGATCCCGTCGCCGATGCGGACGGACCGGCGGGGCCGATCCCGTCCGAACCGGTGGGACGGCGCGATCCGGTCGATCGATACGCAAACATACTCCCGGACTGGAACCGTCACGTACGCACATGGACGACGCAACTCCCGACGCCGACGCCGACCCGTCGGTCGAGACCGAGAGTGACGCGTCCGGCGCGGCCGACGAGGAGACCGAGCCGGACGAGGCGGAAACCGACGCCGAGTGGATGGACCCCGCCGACGAGCGGATCCTCGAGTTCATGCAGTCCGAAGACGTGTTCGAACCGAACCAGTTCGACGAGGCGGGGATCTGTCCGGCGAACTTCGCCGCCTATCGGTGCCGGGAACTGGCCAAATACGGCCTCCTGAAGCGGCACATGCCCGGTGTCTACGAGGTTACCGACGCCGGTGAACGCTACCTCGCGGGCGAACTCGACCCCAGCGAGTTAGCGCCCGAGGAGTAGCCGCTACGAGATCGACGCGGGCGGGCGGCGCTCGTCGCGGTCCTCGTCCGCGAGGTCGGAGCGGTAGTCGGCGCTGCCCTCGTCCAGCAGCGCCTCGAACACGTCCCGCGCGGCGGGGCCGTACAGGGGCCGGTTGTCGTTCCCACAGCGATCGCTCATGAGACAGGCGGGACAGCCCTCGTCGCGACCGCAGTCGCAGTCGACCCAGAGATCGCGGGCCCGCCGTGCGACCGCCTCGTACTCCTCGTAGATGCGCCGGGAAAAGCCCAGCCCGCCCTCGATCCCGTCGTAGATGAACCAGCCGCTCGCGTCGGTCCCATCGGGGAGCCGGTTGGTCGCGAGCCCGCCGAGATCCGCCGCATCGACGGTCAACTCGAGCGGGGTCACGGCGATCATCGCGTGTTCGACGGCGTGGATCCCCCCGAGGTAGCCGTGGAGCCGCGGGGGCAGCTCCTCGCACTCATCGTTGTGATAGTCGCTGTGGGCGGCCGTCACCGCTCGTTCCACGTCCGCGGGGACTTCGGCCCAGCACAGCTGGGTGCGCATCTCCAGGGGTGGAACGCCGGTCTCGAGGCCGACCGCGCGGACGTCGCCCGACTCGAGGTCGCGTTTCGAGAACGTCTCGTGGTGGACCGTGACCGTCCCGTACCCCCAGTTGAGCCGGAAGTCCCCAACGTCGCGGGATTCCCGAATCTCCGTGTCGTAGATCGTCGTCCGGCGCTGGGACTGGGTGTAGTAGTCGAGGTCGGCTGCCTCGAGTTCCACGTACGGCCGGGGGCGGTCCTCGCGGAGTTCGACCACCTCGTACTGGTCGCCACGGTATAGCACCGTCGCGCCTTCGTGATAGTCCCGGTACGCGCGTGCGCGGCCGATCGGCTGATGGTCGATCGAGCCCTCGCCGGCCAGTCGGACCTCGAAGGAATCCCCGCCCGAGGCGTAGAGGCTGATCTCGTCCTGTGGCCGGTCGCGGTGGGCGTAGGTGATCCCACCCGCGAGCGAGCCCTCGAAGTCGCCCGTCCGGCGGCCGTACTCGACGGCCTGCTCGAGCCGATCGCGCCCGCCGAACCGGGCCGCGTCCGCGCGGCGCAGGGGTAGCTCCTGGGCCGCACACCGCAGGTGCTGCAGGTAGACCGGGTTGTTCTCGAGGTCGACGACCGCGCTTTCCGGTTCCTCCTCGAGCAGGTATTCGGGGTGATTGCGAACGTACTGATCGAGCGTCGAGTGGCTCGGGACGAACACGGACAGGGCCTCGCGCTCGCCACGTCCCGAGCGGCCGATCCGCTGCCAGAACGACTGTCTCGAGCCGGGATACCCCAGCAGGACGGTGCCGTCGATCCCGCCGACGTCGATGCCGACCTCGAGCGCGCTGGTCGTCGCGACGCCGTCGAGGTCACCGCTCTTGAGGCGGTTTTCGGTACCTCGCCGCGATCGTTTGCCGTGGCCGGCGTTGTACGCGGCGAAATCGGCGATGCCGCTGTAGGGAAGCGACGGCGTCTCGAGGAACTCCTGTGCGCGACCGACGGCGAGTTCCGTCCCCTTCCGCGAGTCACAGAACAGCAGCGAGGGAACGCCGTGATAACAGCAATGGGCCCACACCTCGGGGGCCTCGACGGTGGCGGGGCGTTTGCTCGGTCGCCAGTCGTCCCCCTCGTCGTTCCCGTCGCCACCGCCCTCGCTCGCGTCGTCGGCCGGCGGATCCCAGAAGACGAGGTGGCGGCGGCCGCTCGGGGAGCCGTCCTCGTCGATCACCGTCGCCGGCTCGCCCGTCAGCGCCTCGGCGTGGTCGGCCGGGTTGCCGATCGTCGCGCTCGTCAGGACGTACTGGGGGTCGCCGCCGTACCACTCGATCACCCGTCGGGCCCGCCGGAGGATCCAGGCGGCGTGCATCCCGCTGATCCCGGTCCACGCGTGGGCTTCGTCGACGACGAGCAGGTCGCAGTCCGCGTGAAACGCGGCCCAGCGGTGGTGGCCCTCGAGGTACTGGTTCAGCCCCGCGAAGTTCGTGATGACGACGTTCGCCTCTTCGCGGATGCGGGACTTCTCCCGCTGTTTGGTGTCGCCGTCGTAGACGCCGACCGTGACGTCCAGCCCGAGGTCGTCGAACAGGTCGTTGAGTTCCCGCTCCTGATCGCGGCTGAGCGCCTTCGTCGGGTAGACCAGCAGCGCACGCACGTCCGGGTCCTTCCGGAACCGCCGCGCGATGTCCAGCGCGTAGACGTAGGTCTTCCCCGAGGACGTCGAGGTCGTGACACAGACGCTCTCGCCGCGCTCGAGCGCCGCGAGAGCGTCGGCCTGATGGCGCCAGGGATCGACGGCGAGCTTTGCGGCGAGGTCGGGCGGCAGTACCTCCCTCGCGGGGACGTGATCGGCGGATTCGGCCGGCAGTATGAACCGTTCGCGGCACTGTCCGCCGTAGCGGGCGTCGGGATACGTCTCGCGGAGTTCCTCGGCGGTCAAGGCGAGGCCGTCCGAGCCGGTGTCGTCTTGGCCGTCGATCGGTCCGTCGGTGTCTCCTGGCATGTTAGAAGTCGGTGAGTCCGGTCTGTGTCGTTTCCGCTGTGGATCCGTCCGCATCCGGCGATGCAGTCGCAGTCGGGGCCGAGGCGATCGCCTCGTAGACCGCGGCCAGTTCGCGAACGTCCGCCTCGCAGTACCGGCGGGCGGCCATCCAGTCGATGGTCGGGGCTTCCGGCTCGCTCGAGCCCTCGAGCAGCCGCCGGAGCCGCTCGGCCAGCGTTTTGCCGTCGAGCGCGGCCGCGGCCCCCGTTCGGTCCCGGCCCAGTGCGGCGGCCACGTCCTCGAGCCGGTTCGTTCGACCCGGCAGGACGGCGTTGTCCCGGCGGACCGCCCAGTCGTAGGGGTCGTACATCGAGACGTGATCGTGCCAGTACGCGCGGTACTCGGGCGTGTAGCGGGCGATGAAGCGCTCGAGGTGGTCGTAATCGAACCCGTGGCCGTTCCACGCGACCAGCGAGGGGGCATCGTACTCGGCGGCCAGCCACGAGACGAACTCGCGGGTCGCTTGCCCCGGGTCCTCGCGGGACGGCTCGGTGTCCACGAAGTCGACGTACGCCTCTCGGTCGGGATCGTAGACGCCGATCAACCAGACGATCGTCGGCCGGAGCCCGTCGGTTTCGATGTCGACGAACAGCGGCGTCGCGTCGCCGGTCGGCGGGAGCGGCTCCGCCGTCGTCCGGACGACGCGGCCGTCGGCGAGCGCTCGTGCGCTGTGGACGATCTCGCGGGCCGTCGACGGGCCGATCCCATCGATCGAGGACAGTTCCGTCGCGGACGCCGTGGCGACGGCTGCGCGCGTCCCGTAGCCGGTGTCCCGGAGCCGCCGGGCTATCGTCGGACCGACGCCCGACAGCGCCCCCAGTCCGAACCTGTCGGCCGGGACCGACGACACCGCGACCGAGCCGGTTCGACCGCAGGTGAGGCAAGCGAGTTCGACCGCTCCCGACCGTTCCAGCGGAGCGACCCCGCGGATCGGCAACCGGACCGGAACACCGTCGACCGTCGTTTCCCAGACGTGGTCGTAGCTCGCTGTGAGCGCGCCGGTTAGAAACGTCGTCTCTCCGCTCGAGCGAGCGCGGTAGCGGCCGATCGCCTCGCGGCCGGCGAGCCTCGCCTCGAGCGCGACGGCGTCGGTCGTCGGCTCGAGGTCGTCACAGACGACGTAGTCGGCGGGTGGCGCGTCCGCCAGCAGGGACGTCGACGGTGCGAAGACGAACGAGGTCCCCGCGACGGTTTCGGTCCGGATCTCCGCGGGGCCGGCAGCGGCGACGACGGGACAGTCGGCGGCCCGTCGGACCCGGCTCACGACGCGGACGTCAGACGACTCCCGGACGACGTAGACGAGGTCCGGACCGAAGTACTCGAGGGCGTCGCGGACCGCCGCGTCGTCCAAGTCAGCGACGGCGTCACACCGGAGCGCGAGCAGGTCGGCCCCCTCCTCGTCGGGCATAGGAAAGGCATGCGAGCGAGCGGGCATAAGGGTTCTCGGACGTGCGGCGGACCTTGGAAGCCGGTCAGTCGGCGTCGACTGCTTCGGGAACGTTCGACTCGAGGAAGTCGGTGACGGCATCGCCGCCCTGGAATCCGTCGGCCAGCCGCGCGACCTCCTCGCCGTCCTCGAACAGGATCAGAGTCGGTACCGACCGGATGTCGAACCGGTCGACGAGGCCGATGTCGTCGCCGGGATTGACCATCCCGATCGAGACATCGGTTGCGCGAGCGACGTTGCCGAGGACCGGTTCCATCGCCTGACACAGCGCACAGCCGCTCGTGTAGAACTCCACGAGCGCGACGTCGTGACTCGCCACGAACTCGTCTACGTCGTCGCCGGTCTCGAGCTGACGCGGTTTACTGGTCGCGGCCATATCCCAGGTACGACTCGGTCGCTGAAACCCCTGACGGACGGTGACCCTCGAGCGACGGTCGCGTCGGATGGCCACGCGATTGTCCGGTGTGAACGCGTCTCATTTCGAACGTGCGGAGACGTTGTCGCGGACCGGATTCACCGTTTCGCTGTATTGTGTGAACGCTGCACGGAGTGTAACTTTATGCGTCGGTCCTGTACCCACGCTCGATGACCCGGCCCACAACTGCCCACGACGACGGCACGTCGACACTGAGAAAGGTGACGCTGTTTTGCTGGGAGTGTGATCACTCGAGTCCGATCGACGGCGACTGGGTGTTCCAGTCGCGAAAGCGTTGCGTCGCGTACGTCTGTCCGGAGTGTGAGACGACGCTCACGAAGCGCCCGCGCCGGACGGAGCGGTCACGTGAGCGGCCGTCGTCCGAACCAGTGGCAGCGTGGGAGCGGGCGGTTCGAACGCCGGTGACGGTCCGGCACCTGCTCGAATCCAAGCAATCTAACTTCTGACATTTCTCGATCCAGGTACCCGATCTCGGTGCTGATTGCCGGCGGCTGGGACGCGGCCGCTCCACAACTATTCAATTTCATCGCCGTCTTCCTGCCGATGTCAGCCACCCACCGAATATTACCTATTATAATCGACGTACGGCCACTTTTTGCTATATTTGCGTATATTCGCCCACAACAGTAGAGCTTTAATAGTAGAATCCGTTGGCATAAGCGAGCAGAAGATGACGAACGGGAACCTAACCGCTACCGAAGAGGAGGTACTGGACGAAATCGAGGCGAAAGACATCGACTTCCTTCGCCTGCAGTTCACGGACATTCTGGGAACTGTCAAGAACGTCTCCGTGCCGGCTCGACAGGCCGAGAAGGCCTTCACCGAGGGAATCTACTTCGACGGCTCCTCGATCGAGGGGTTCGTCCGCATTCAGGAATCGGACATGCGGCTCAAGCCCGACCCCGAGACGTTCGCGGTCCTGCCGTGGCAAAACCGCGAGAACGGGGCCTCGGCCCGGATGATCTGTGACGTCATCGACACCTCGACGGGCGAACCCTTCGAGGGCGACCCGCGCCGCGTCCTCAAGAACACCCTCGAGCGCGCCGACGAGATGGGATACACCGTCAACGCTGCGCCCGAGCCGGAGTTCTTCCTGTTCGAGGAAGACGAGGACGGCCGCGCCACGACCGAGACCGGCGATCACGGCGGCTACTTCGACCTCGCGCCGAAGGACCTCGCCAGCGACGTTCGCCGCGACATCATCTACGGCCTCGAGGAGATGGGCTTCGAGATCGAAGCGAGCCACCACGAAGTCGCTAAGGGCCAACACGAGATCAACTTCGAGTACGACGACGCGCTCGCGACGGCCGACAACGTCGGGACCTTCCGCACAGTAGTCCGCGCGATCGCCGCCCAGCACGGCCAGCACGCCACCTTCATGCCCAAGCCGATCCCGCGCATCAACGGCTCGGGAATGCACACCCACCTCTCGCTGTTCGAGGACGGCGAAAACGCCTTCCACGACGAGGACGGCCAGTTCGACCTCTCGGAGACCGCACAGTCATTTATCGCCGGGATCCTCGAACACGCACCGGCGATCACGGCCGTCTCGAACCCGACTGTCAACAGCTACAAGCGCCTCGTGCCCGGCTACGAAGCGCCGGTCTACGTCGCGTGGTCCGACCGCAACCGCTCGGCGCTGATCCGCAAGCCGGCCGCGCGGGTCCCGGCGGCCTCGCGCATCGAGGCGCGTTTCCCCGACCCGTCCTGTAACCCCTATCTCGCGCTCGCCGCGCTCATCAGCGCCGGCCTCGATGGGATCGAACGCGACCTCGAGTGTCCCGACCCGATCCGGGAGAACATCTACGAGTTCGACGAGGCAAAACGCGAGGAGTACGGCATCGACACGCTGCCGACCAACCTCGGCGAAGCCGTCGAGGCCCTCGAGGAGGACGAGGTCATCTACGAGACGCTCGGTGACCACGTCGGGCCGAAGTTCGTCGAGGCCAAGAGCCAGGAGTTCGAGGACTATCTCGTCGACGTCTCCCAGTGGGAGATCGACCGCTACCTCGAGACCTTCTGAGACGGTTTGCTGTCCCGATGTCCCGGTGGGACCGCGACCGTCCTGCGGTCCCACCAGTACTGACGGACAGGAGACCGTATGAACCGGCGACCGCGACGGCACGCCGAGAAACCGATTTTCGTCCCGCCAGTCGTCAGTCAGCCGACGCTCCCGTCTCCGCGGCTCGTCGTCGCCCGCTCAGTTCGCGACGATGTAGGCCGACTCCCGTTTTTCGACGTGGCCGGCGTCGACCAGCGAGTGCAACACGCTCAGGACGTTGATCTTCTTCATCGCCAGTATCTCACCAACTTCCTCGATCGTCGCGCCTTCCGCCACCTCGAGGTAGAGGTACACCAACTTCGCACGGGCCGACTCGAGGTCGTCCGGAACCGGATCGAGCGTCTTTTGCCGCTGTGTCTGTGAGACTATTGTCACTCTCAGCGACCTCGTTCGTGTATATAAATCCACACGTAATTGGGGTACTAATGGATACTAGGACCTGATATGGGTCGTGACACCGCGTCACTGGCCGGTCCCGACGACCGCCTCGACGGAACGACGAGTTTTACGGACCGTCAGTTCCCAGCAGCGAGTATGACCGCGGACGAGCGGCCGACCCCGCCGACGGAGTTGGACCGCGTTGGCCACGAGGCACTCGACGAACTCGCGACCCGAGAGCCGGCGGCGCTTCGCGCGGCGAGTGCGTACCTCGAGGAACTGGCGGCGTGGAAGGAAAGCGACGACGAAGACGACCCGTCGCCGGACGACGGTGGGCCGGCCACGTACCCCGACGGCGTCCCCGAACGCGCGAGCGTCTCGGTGACCGAGATCGCCGGCACCGAGTACTACTACTTCCAGTGGCGCGACGGCGACGAGATCAGATCGGAGACGGTTCGGCGGTAGGCGGCGGTCTCGTCGCGCGGCGACGGCGGCGTCGTTAGTCGGTCGCCGGGGCGGACTCGAGGACCCGCGTGAGCGCGTCCGCGACCCGGTCTGGGTGTGCCACCGTCGCCGTGGCACACCGGATCGGGAGCGGCCACGGAAGCCCGCGTTCGATCTCGAGTCGGTCGGCAGTGAGATCGACCGCCCGTAACTGCGATCGGGGCACGAACTGGTAGTTGATCGTTCTCGACCGGTGGACACACAGCCCGCTTTCGAACAGCGTGTAGGTCCGGGGCCGGCCGGCGGTGATCGCCTGTCCGATGAGGGCACCGCCGAACGCGGGTAGCGGATTGACGCTCGGCTCGAGGACGAAGACGAGTGCGAACCCGACGACGAGGAGGCTGCACCCGAGAACGAACCCGCCAGCGCGGAGCAGCCGCCGATACCGGCGGTCCGGCCGGGCGTGCCACTCGGCCAGTACCGACTCCCGTTCGTGGAGCGCGGTGACGTGGCGGTTTACCGTGACCAGATAGACGGCCGCGCCGCCGAAACTGAAGACGAAGAACTCCACGATCCACTCGCGGAGCCACGGCTCGAGGCCGCGCACGCCGACCGCTGGGAGGACCGGGACGACGGCGGCTCCGGCGACGATCACCGCGACCGGGAGGACGTACAACCGCGTTCGGACGAGTGTCGTCGCGAGCGCGGACCGCGTATGGCACCAGCCGGCCGCGATCAGCCCGGCACACGCACCGATCGCGACGGGCCACAACGCCGTGTACGCCGTGCCGAGGACGCGGCTGGTCGCACACAGCGTGAGTGCCCCGACGTATCCGCCGAGGACGATCGAAAAGAACGGGGCCGATGGCTTCCGGAGGGACATATCCCTCGTTGGGCCTCTCTCGCCAAAATAGTTTTTAATTGAAACGTTTCGATCGGATCGTAGGAATCCCGCCGTCGAATCAGACCGACTCGTAGGGACCGAGCCGGGTCCCGTCGAGCAGGTACGCCTCGCCGTCAGCCAGCCCCGTGGGAAGGAACGGCGAGAGAAACGACTGGCCGGCGACGTTGGTCCACGTCCCGCCGACCAGTTCGTTGAACGCGGGGATCACTACGGCTCGCGGCGGCTCGGCCGCCCCGTCGAGCCACGACACGCCCTCGTATTCCGACCGGTCGCGAAACGGGTCGGGGGCGAGTCGCCCCCGCAGCCACGCTCGCTCGACGCGGCTCCCACCGACCTCGTCCTCGAGTCTGACACAGGGGTGTTCGTGTCCCAGACAGACCACGTCGCTCTCGAGGACGGCCCGCGAGGGCCAGGTGTGGCCGTGACAGACGCCGACGTCGCCGCGGGCAACACCCGCGCCGGCGACAACCTCGACCGTCGCACTGATATCGTCGCTCTCGCCGAGCCACGTCTCGATCCGGCCGTCGTGGTTGCCCTTGACGACGGTGACCGCGAGGTCGCTCGGGAACGACTCGAACAGCACCTCGAGTTCGCCGCGTTCGGCCCCGCCCGGATCGCCGATCGAGTGCATCAGGTCGCCACAGACGACCAGTCGGTCGGGTCGGATCCGCTCGAGCAGGGCAGCGAGGCGCTCCCGGCGGTCCGGGGCCTGACTGGGGACGTCGACACCGCGCTCGTACCGCAACGCCGCCTCGTAGCCGGCGTGGTAGTCGGCGACGAGCAGGGCGCGGTCACGGCCGATCGTCGCGGTCGCGGCCGGTTCGTTGGGGACGGGTTCGACGAGCGGTCGGGCCGTCGACCCCGAGCCGCGGCGGGAATCGTCGCGCATCCGTTCGGGATCAGATCGCCTTCAGCGTCTCGTCGTCGGGTTCGTAACACTGCCCGCCCATCAGTGCGTCCTGAATGGCCTCCTCGACGTCCTCGGGGGCGGCTCCGGTGTCGTCGGCGACTGCCTCGACCAGTTCCGTCCGGTCGGCCCCGTCGCCGTCGTCGAGTTCCTCCATCGTCTCCACGACGTAGTCCTCGAGGTCAACGTCGTCGGCCGGTTCCGCGTCGCTCTCGGTGTCGTCCGTCTCGGCTGCCGCCTCGTCGGCCGACTCGTCCGCCGTCACCGCCGCCTCCGGCTCGGCGTCGGGCTCCGACGCGTCGCTCGCACCGTCGGCCTCGAGACCGGATTCGGGCGGTGCGCCGAGTCCGTCGTCGGCGTCGGAGTCGCCCGCTTCGGTGGTCGCGGACTCCGTATCGGCATCGTCGGGTTCCGGCGCGTCCGCGGGGTCGTCGGCCGGTTCGTCCGGCTCGGGAACATCGATCTCCGCCTCGCCGGGCTCCTCGACCTGGCTGCCGGTCGTAAACTCCGCGCCGAACTCCTCCTCGAGCTGTTCACGCTCCTCGTCGTCCATCTCGTACATCCCGCCGTCGTCCATCTCGCCGGCGTCGAAGTCGCCGAGGTCGTCGTCGGCGTCACCGTCGTTGGATTCGGGGCTCGTCGACTCGCCGGTGTCGTCGGGAGTCGGGGCCGCAGTATCAGCGGCCGCCGTCTCGGTTTCGGGTTCGTCGGCCTCGAGGGACGCGGTCTCGGATTCGGCGTCCTCGACTGACGAGTCCTCGGTGACCACACCCGCGGTCTCTCCCTGATCGGTCGTCGTCCCGTCGGCGTCGACGTCGATCGCGGCGTCTTCGGTCCCGGAATCGGTCTCGGTGGCCGTCCCCGCCGCGGAGCCCGAGTGTGCGTCGTCGGGATCGGTTGCCGCCCCGCTCCCGCCGGCCGTCGCCGCCATCGGTTCCGCCGGTTCGGACTCGAGCGCGTCGGCGTCGAGGCCGTCGAGATCGGCCAGCGACGCGAACGAGACGTCGTACTCGGGACTCGTGGCGTCGGGCGCGAGGTCGAGCCCGCTCACCTGATCGCGCTCGCCGGCGACGACCTCGCAGGCCTCGCGGGCGCACTCACGCAGCGCCGCCAGATACGCCAGCGTCGTGCCGTAGTGATCCTGTGCGAGTGGGATCCCCGCTGCCAGCCCGGATTCGACGCCGGCCTCGAGCAGGGCGTCGGTCAGGTCCTCGCCGTCCGCGTCTAGGTCCGCCGCGCCGGCGTAGGTACCGATCCGTTCGAGGGTCTGTTCGGCCGCGCTGACGACCCAGCGGTCCCGAGTGTCGGCGTCGACCGTGGCGATGCTCTCGGGGCGCAGGGAGGTGTAAACCTGGTCGCCGTCCTCGGGCTGGAAGGTCCGTGCTTTGCCGGTTACCGCGACGAATTCGGGCGGCTCGACTCCCTCGAGGAAGGCCAGTTCGTCGGGCTGGTACTGGCCGGCGTAGACGACGAACGCGCCGGTCGGGTCGACGACGCGGGCCCGAACCATCTCCTCGTTGACCGACGTGACCTCCGTGAGGGTGCCGACCGCGAAGACGCGGTTGAGCCGCGCGCCGGTCGGCGAGATCACGTAGTTCGGGGCCCGCTCCTCGTCGCTCTCGGCGTAGGACAGCGAGGCGTCGTCGTACTCGGCCGCGAACAGGCGGTAGGCGATCTCCCGTCCGGGGACCTCCTCGTCGTCGTTCGCACTCATGCGTCCACCTCCTCGAGGAAGGCCGTCGCACGCGCGGCCGGATCGTCGTCGCTCTCCTCGAACGTCTCGGCGTCTAAGTTCGCGCCGTACTCGTCGACCGAGAGGTGGCCGCGTACCCGATACTCGCGGCCGACGATGTGTTCACGGATCCGGTCGGCCACGACTTCCTGATCCATGGCTTCGCGGGCCTGTTCGAGGGCGTCCTCGAGGGTGCCGCCGTAGACCCGCTCGGTGAGTTCGTCGTCGAGGACGACGGTGACGGTACCGGTCCCGTCGTCGAGGATCGCCTTGACGCGCAGATCGTCGATCCCGTCGACGTCGCCGTGGGTCCGGCACTGTCCCTTCTGGACGACCCGATAGCATTCGGGACAGCGCTGGATGAGCCCGGAGCCGTCACGGACCGCGAGCAGGTTCCCCACGACCTCGACGTCGTAGATACCGCCGGTTCCGACGGCGTCGGCGACGTCCATCGTCGAGGTATCGCTCCCGACCTCGATCCGCCGGTCGAGTGCGGTGACCGTCGAGAACTCCGAGACGTTGACTTCGGGGACGCCGCGGAACTCCTGAACGTAGGCGTTCTCGATACGAACCGTCCCGCCGTCCTCGATCTCCGGCGCAGGGTCCCAGT
Source organism: Natrinema thermotolerans (assembly GCF_031165565.1). Classification (NCBI taxonomy): domain Archaea; kingdom Methanobacteriati; phylum Methanobacteriota; class Halobacteria; order Halobacteriales; family Natrialbaceae; genus Natrinema; species Natrinema thermotolerans. The sequence goes on from NZ_CP101873.1 coordinate 3,052,432, forward strand.
TCGTGAACGGGAGGCGGCCACTCTCGTCGCCGAAGACGCCGCTTAGGATATCGGTCTCGCCGTCGCGGCCGTCGATCGTCTTGCGCTCGCACTCGAGGACGTCGACCTCGATACTGACTGCGCGATCGCCGGTCCGGAGGTCGGCCAGTTGTGCCTCGCCGCCGACCTCGTAGGGGACGTCGAGCGACTCCGAATCGACCGACAGCGAGGTACTCTCGCCGAGGTTGAGTTCGGGTTCGCCGTCCCACTCACGGACCCCGGCGTTGCCCGCCGTGATCGTCTCGCCCGGCTCGAGGCCGAAGTCCTCCCAGGCGGTGTAGTCGATGACGCCGGACTCGTCGGCCAGTCGCCCCTCTACGATGACGTGGTCGTCACCCTGATAGCGGATCGACCGCTCGCCGGCCGTCAGGACGACGCCCGTGACGGTGACGTTGCTGTCGTCGGGCGTGATGTCGGCGATGTCCTTCGCCGACGGTGTGTCGCCACCGCCGCTCTGCCCGTCGCCGTACTTCCGCCGGAGGCTCTGTTTGGCCTCGTCGACCGGCACGCTGTACTCCACCAAGTTCTGCAGGTCGTCTTTGACCTCCTCTTTGTCGACACCGAGGTCGGAGGCGAGATCCTCGGCATGATCGTCGAGTTCCATCGTTTTCCTTTGGAGGTGGGGCTTAAAAAGCGTTCCCGGAGGAGGGCGGAAGTGAACGAGCCGGACGCCGAATCGAGCCGTTCGTGAGTGTCGAATAACTCCCGAAATGGACGGTCAGTACGGGAGATGCTGTCTCACTTCGAACCAAGCAACCGGCATGCGGTGGCGCGCGCTGTCGGCCGACCGAACGATAGTGAGGGCGGTCGATAACACTGTGCGAGGGATGAGCGAGTGCCGGAGGCACGAGCGAATCGGCTGGGGAGGGCGTGGCGACTCCCCGTTGCCACAGTAGCGGGACGCTTCTCTTCTCGCCTACTCTCCCGTCAAACCACTTCAGGAAATGGGCGCACGCGGTATAATCGTTTCATCAGGGCCGCGGAGCGGCCTTCTGCAGCGCCGTCTCGGCGATGTTCCCGCCGTAGTCGGCGCTCCGGGACAGCGAGTCGACGATCAGCCCCAGCGACTGGGCCTGTACCGGTTCCAGATCCCGTAGCATGTCGTCGATCTGGCGGGTGTGTTCGTCGATCTCGAGGACGGCCTCGCGGGCGTCGTGACCCAATCGGTTCGCCTCCTCGGTTCCCTCGGCGAACAGCGCGTCCATCGCCTTCTCGAGGACCGTCGCGGCGTCGGTTCGCAGTTCCTCGAGCGCCTCGGCGACCGGTTCGGGGATCTCACCGAGTTTGAGCGCGATGTTGCTGATCTTGGCCGCGTGGTCGGCGACGCGCTCGAGTTGCCGGGCGCTCGAGTGGAAGTCGAAGCAGTCCTCGCGGGGGACGCCGAGTTCCTCGGCGGCCCGCGGCGATCGCAGGGTGGCACGGAAGATCCGCGAGACGACCAGCCAGAGCCGGTCGACGTCGTCGTCGCGTTCGATGACATCGTGGGCGATGTCGTCGTCGTCCTCGATCAGCGCGCGTACAGCGTCCTCGAGCATCGACTGGGCGATCAGCCGCATTCGGGTCACGGCGTTGACGATCGAGAGTTCCGAGGAGTCGAGCAGGTCCTGAATGACCACACTGTCGGTCGTCTCCTCCAAAACCTCGACGCCGACCAGCCCCTGCGTGGCGTCCCGGATCGCCCGCCGCTGGTCGGTCGTGATCCGACCGGCCTCGAGCCTGATGATGTCGAAGCCACTGACGTACATCGTCATCACGGCCCGGGTCAGCCGCTCGCCCTCGAGACTCGAAATGTCGAGGCTCCCCTCCTGTCGTTCAGTGTCGCTCTGAGGGGTCAACAAGAGCGCGTCGTCTTCGGGGTAGAACTCGACGGTCGTCCCGGCGCTGACGTCGTTTTCCGTCGCCCACGTTTTGGGGAGCGAGACCGTGTACGTCGAGCCGCCGGTCACCTGGACCTTTCGCGTCTCCATACGGTGGGCTTCGGCCGCTCGGGCATAAATATACGCGGATCTATAGAGCGCCGTTGGTGGCCCCATAGAACGGCGATTCAGCGCCGCCTAATCCCGGAATACGAACGGCATATGAACACGAACGGGACTACCCGGTAGTGAACGAGATCAGTATATAGATACAGGTGGCAGCCGGGTCGCCGCTCCGTGAACGGCGTACCCTCGAGCAGGCCGGTGGGATCGGTGGGGACACGAGTCGATCGCGGTGGTCCCAGCGGGCCGTCACACCGACCGTTGCCCGACGAATCCTGGACTGCTATTCTCCCGGTCCATATGCCCGCAGCGACGAATTCGCGTCGATGGCTGCGATCGTTCGATGACGTGATCGACTGCGGTTCGCCGCCTCGACACCGCGCTCCGACCCTCCCGCTGCCGACGAAATAGGACTATATAGAGATATGTGATCACTGACGCATATATATGATTCATAGCATCCCTTTTTTATACCCCTTCGAATCACTCACGTGATGGCAGACAACCAGTTCGGACGCGACGCAGTATCGCGACGGAAGTTCATCGCCGCAACCGGCGCCGCCGGGACGGCCGTGATCGCAGGGTGCAGCGACACGAGCAGCGGGAACGGCGACGACGAACTCTCGGGGGAAGTCATCGTCAAGGGGTCGAGTACCGTCTTCCCCATCTCCGACGCGATGGCCGAACGGTTCATGGAGGAGAACCCGAAGGTCAACGTCACGGTCGACCCGACCGGCAGCGGTGGCGGCTTCGAGAACCACTTCTGTCCCGGTGACGCCGACATCAACGGCGCATCGCGCCCGATCAAGGAAGCGGAGCAGAGTCACTGCGCCGACAACGACGTCACACCGATCGAGATGCACATCGCGGGCGACGCGCTCACGGTTGCGGTCAGCCCCGACAACGACTGGGTCGACAGCATGACCTTCGACGAGCTGGCGCAGATCTGGGGCGACGACAGCGCTACCACGTGGTCCGACATCAACTCCGACTGGCCCGACGAAGAACTCGAGCTCTACGGCCCCGACACCACCTCAGGGACCTACGACTGGTTCAGCGAGAACGTCAACGGCGGCGGCCACCGGACTGAGTACGAGGGCACCGAGGACGACAACACCATCATTCAGGGCCTCGAGAACAGCCAGTACGCGATGGGGTACTTCGGCTACGCCTACTACAGCGAAAACAAGGACCGCGTCAAGGCCCTCTCGATCGCGGAGAGCGAAAGCGACGAGCCGACCGCGCCGAGCCTGTCGGCGGCCCAGGACGGTTCGTACCCGCTGGCCCGACCGTTGTTCATCTACCCCGCCGAGGGCGCACTCCAGCGAGATCCGGTCTACGAGTTCGTCAACTACTACCTCGAGAACTCGAGTGCCGACTGGATCGCCGACGACGTCGGCTACGTCCCGTCGAACCAGGACATGGTCGATGAGAACATGAGCGCACTCGAGGACGCAGCGGGCGAGTAACGCGAACGCCGACCGATTTTTCGGGGAAACCGAATAGAAAATGAGTGACACATCAATGGAAGCCGATCTCACACGATCGGCGAACGGACGAATTGCAAAGGAGCGGTTGTACCACGGGTTGTTGTTCTGCTGTGCGGCACTGACGGTCTTCGTGACGCTCAGTATCGTCGCTACGCTGGCGATCGACGCCGTCGAGTTCTTTAGCCGCGTCGACCCCCTCGCCTTCTTCACCGGCACGGAGTGGGTTCTGCGGAGCGAAAATCCGATTCTCGGTATCCTGCCGCTGGTGTCTGCCACACTGACCGTGACGATCGTCTCGGCGCTCGTCGCGATCCCGATCGGCACGGCGGCCGCGGTCTATCTGAGCGAGTACGCGAGCGATCGGATGCGATCGGTGCTGAAACCGGCCCTCGAGATCCTCGCGGGGATCCCGACCGTCGTCTACGGCTTCTTCGCGCTGGTGTACCTGACGCCGTGGCTCCAGCAACTGGGGCTCGACGTGGACCTGTTCAACCTGCTGTCCGCGTCGATCATGGTCGGGATCATGATCATTCCGATGGTCTCCTCGATCAGCGAGGACGCGATGAGCGCGGTGCCGGACTCGCTACGCCAGGCGGGATACGGCCTCGGTGCCACGAAGTTCGAGGTCTCGACGAAGATCGTCATCCCGGCGTCGATCTCGGGGATCTTCTCCTCGTACATTCTGGCGCTCTCGCGGGCGATCGGCGAGACGATGATCGTCGTGGTCGCCGGCGGCAGTCAGGGCCGAATGTTCGACCCGTCCCAGCCGTTCGCGAACCTCCTCAATTCCGGGCAGACGATGACCGCTGCCATGGTGCAGGCGGTGACGACGGACCTGTCGGGCGGAACCGCCGGCTACTACTCGATGTTCGCGATCGGGCTGACGCTCTTCGCTATTACGTTCAGCATGAACCTACTCAGCAACCGCATCGCCGCTCGATACAGGGAGGAATACCAATGAACCGAACGATTACTGCGAACGCCACGGCCACACCGGGGGTGCGTCGCTGATGGCGACGACCGACGAGTCGACGGGTGCCTGGTTCGGCGCGGACGGACAAGTGAGTCAGCTCCGCGGGCTATTGTTCAAAGCCAGCTGCCTCGGGGCGACGGTACTCACGCTGTTCCTCGTGTTCGTCTTTCTCATCTACGTGGCGGTCGACGCGGTCGAACCGGGGACGGCCGATCCGGCCTGGTGGGCGACGGTCGTCGCGACCGTCGCGCTCCCGGCGGTCGTCCTCTCGCTCTACTACTACCGCTCCGATCCACGGGCGGGTGAAGTCGCGTACACGGCGCTCGGACTGCCCGTCGCCGCGGCGCTGCTCGCCGGCGGCGTCGGTATCGTCTTCAGACATGTCGTCAGCCCACACGAGTGGCTCGCGCTCGTGATCGCTGCGATCGTCGCCTACGGCGCGCTCGAGGTCCACGAGCGAACGCGGGACGCCGGTGCGCTCGAGCGGGCCGCGGTCGGCGTGGTCGTTCTCGGACTGACGATCGTCGGGGTTCCCGGACTCGTCCCGAGCCTCCGTGCGCTGATCCTGTCGCTCCCGGTTCTCCCGATGGCACCCCTGTCGCTGCTGGGAACGTTCGTGGTGCCGGTCGGGATAGCGGCCGGCTGGTACGTCCGTCGCGCCCGCGAGAACGAGCGTGCGGGGTCGATCGCCGGCGGGGCCACGATCGCCGCGGCCGCGCTCGGCGTCGTCGCCGGGCCGCTCGCGGGCGTCTCCTGGACGACGTGGCTCATCCTGACGACGGTCGTCGGCGTTCCCGTCGGGCTATACGTCGAACGGGTTTTCAGAGGCGGCGAGGGCGTCTCCGGACTCGCGCTGCCGCTCGTCATCGCGGCCGGCGTAGTCGTCTGTGCCGTCGTCGTTGACGCGGCCGGGTTCGCCGGCCCGAACGTCTGGCTCGACTGGGAGTTCCTGACCGCCGCGCACAGTCGGACACCGCGGGAGGCCGGCATCTATCCCGCGCTCGTCGGGTCGGTGATGATGATCATCGTCGTCGCGATCGCGGCGTTCCCGGTCGGCGTCGGCGCGGCGATCTACCTCGAGGAGTACGCGCCGAGCGGCGGACTACTCGGGTCGGTCGTCGAACTCATCGAGATCAACATCGCGAACCTCGCCGGGGTCCCGTCGGTGGTCTACGGACTGCTCGGCCTGGCGCTGTTCGTCAAGGCCGGCGCCCTGCAGCCCGGGATCGTCGTCGTCGGCGGATTGACGGTCGCGCTGCTGATCCTCCCGATCGTCATCGTCTCCGCACAGGAGGCGATCCGGGGGGTACCCGACTCCCAGCGACAGGCGGCCTACGGGATGGGCGCGACGAAGTGGCAGACGGTCCGGACCGTCGTTCTGCCGCGGGCGATGCCCGGGATCCTCACTGGGACGATCCTCGCGCTCGGCCGCGCCATCGGCGAAACGGCACCGTTGTTGATGGTCGGCGTCGCGGCGGTCGTCCGGATCTCGCCGACCTCGTTCTTCGGACTGTTCAGCGCGATGCCACGACAGCTCTACTCGTGGGCACAGTTAGCCAAACCGGACTTCTACCACGGCGTCCTCGCGGCCGGGGTCCTCGTGTTGCTCATCGTCTTGCTGATGATGAACGGCACCGCGATCCTGCTGCGAAACAAGTACCAGCGACGCGATTGAAATGACTCGAAACGATACACGAAACGCCGACGACGGTGACGAACAGCGAACGAACAGCAGCGGAACGGCGGTCTCCGAACCGACCGCGGGATCAGAGGCGACAAGCGGATCACTACTCGATTCCTCGCTCGACGTCGAGGGTGGCTCCGTTCCTGCGGGCGCCGATACGGTGATCGAGGCGCGGGATATCGACGTCTTCTACGACGACGCCCAGGCGTTACAGGGCGTCGACATCGAAATCCCCGAAAACGGCGTCACGGCGCTCATCGGTCCATCGGGCTGCGGGAAATCGACGTTCCTGCGCACCATCAATCGAATGAACGACCTCATCGACGCCGCTCGCGTCGAGGGGGAACTCCGCTTCGAGGGGAAGAACGTCTACGACGACGACGTCGATCCCGTCGCGCTGCGCCGGAAGATCGGCATGGTCTTTCAGACGCCGAACCCCTTCCCCAAATCGATCCGGGACAACGTCGCGTTCGGACTGGACGTACAGGAGAAGGACGTCGACGTCGACGAGACGGTCCGAACCGCCCTCGAGCGGGCCGCGTTGCTCGAGGAAGTCGAGGACCAGTTGGACTCGAGCGGGCTGGACCTCTCGGGTGGGCAACAACAGCGGCTCTGTATCGCGCGGGCGATCGCGCCGGACCCGGACGTGATCCTGATGGACGAGCCGGCCTCGGCGCTCGATCCGATCGCGACCTCGAAGATCGAGGACTTGATCGAGGATCTGGCCGAGGAGTACACGGTCGTCATCGTCACCCACAACATGCAGCAGGCGGCCCGTATCTCCGATAAGACCGCGGTCTTCCTGACCGGCGGCGAACTCGTCGAGTTCGACGACACGGACAAGATCTTCCAGAACCCCGAGCACGAGCGCGTCGAGGACTACATCACCGGCAAGTTCGGGTGATGACCCGCGAGGACTACCGGCACCGCCTCGAGCGGCTCCGCGAGACGGTCGTCTCGATGGGTGATCTCGTTCGCGAGCAACTCGCCGACGGGTTTTCCGCGCTGTTTACGAGCGATCGCGACCTCGCCCGCGAGGTGATCGAGCGGGACCACGCGGTCAACGACCGGTATCTCGAAATCGAACGGGAGTGTCTCGACCTGCTGGCGCTGTACCAGCCCGTCGCCGGTGACCTCCGGACCGTCGTCGCCGCGTTCACGATCGTCACCGACCTCGAGCGGGTGGGCGATCTGGCGACCAATCTGGCCGAGTACACGCTCGACGCAACCGGCTCGGATCCGGCGTTGCCGGACGTGGACTTCGAGCGAATCGCCGCGCTGGCACTCGAGCAACTCGAGACCGCGGTCGAGGCGTTCGTCGACGAGGAACCGGCGGCCTGCCGGGCGGTCGCCGAGCGCGACGCGGAACTCGATCGCCGCTGTGTGGCGGTCGCCGAGCGCGTCGTCCGGCGGCTCATCGAGTTGCGTCGCGACGCCGACGACTGTGTCGGGGGCCGATCGTCCGGGGCCGGAAGCGGCGGTCGCCCCGCCGGCCCCGTTCTCGCGGACGTCTCACGAACCCTCGTTGTCGTCCGCGATATCGAACGCGTCGGCGACCACGCGGTCAACGTCGCCGCTCGAACGCTGTATGCCCTCGAGAACGACGCGTCGCTGCTTGCCTGACGGTCGTCTCTATACGGCGATCGACCGAGAGACACGTCACGTCGCGTCTGATTTTGTCCGCTGTGGGCTCCCTGCTGACGTAGTTTGCGCAATTCGAACGAATTCATGGGGAATACCGCGACAACGCCACGGCCGACCGGATCGCCGCCGACATCGGCACCAGCGGCCCCGAGACTGCCCACCATCTCTCGCTCGGTTCTCGGCATGACTCGTCTATATATGTCACCTCGTCTTCAGCCGAATAGTGGACGGACCGAAGTACCTTCAGACACCACTAGATTGGTGGGTGGCAACTATTGCCATATGTATGCGTTCGAGACGCCGTCGCCGGCCCTGGGCTGGGCCCCAGTGAATCGCCGCAGTAGTACATAGTGCTATATAGATCTCATAGTAGTATACTTACCTACTCTGTGACTTCGATCCGGTGATGTCGAGAGATTCCACGGCGTCTTTGCCGGCCGGACTCGGTCGGCGTGACTTTCTCGCCGCGGCGGGCGTTGGCCTCTCCGGCGGGTTGGCCGGTTGTACCGGTGTCTTCGCCGCGGAGGGCAACAACGTAAACATCGCGGGGAGCAGTACCGTCTTCCCCGTGACCGAGGCGATCGCCTCCTCGTTTTCCGAGGAAAATCCGACCGTCAACCTCTCGCTCAGTAAGACCGGAACCGGCGGTGGGTTCGGGAACTTCTTCTGTGCGGGACGGACCGACATTAACAACGCGAGTCGGACGATCGCTGACGCCGAGGTTGAACAGTGTGGGAACAACGATGTGACGCCGATCGAGTTTCCGATCGCGACCGACGCGCTGACGGTCGTCGTCAACCCAAACGCCGACTGGATCGACTGTCTTACCGTCGAACAGCTCCGAGAAATCTGGCGTGCTGACGGCGCGACCCACTGGAGCGATATCAACGACGAGTGGCCCGACGAACCGTTCGAACTGTACGGGGCCGCGACGACCTCCGGCACGTTCGACTACTTCAACGAGGCCATCATCGGCGAGGAAGCGAACCACCGCAGCGATTACCACGCGACCGAGCGCGACCGAACGATCGTACAAGGAGTGCAGGGCTCGGAGTACGCGATGGGGTACTTCGGCTTCTCGTTCTACAGCGAGAATCCGGACTCGATCAAGGCGATCTCGGTCGACGACGGTGACGGCTGTGTCAAGCCGTCGATCGAGACGGCGATGAACGGCGAGTACACGCCCCTCTCGCGACCCCTGTTCATCTACGTCGCCAAGGAGTCGCTCGAGAAGTCGGCCGTCCGTGACTTCGTCCGGTTCTACATGAAGCGAGCCGCGACGGACTTGGTCTCGGAGGTCGGCTACGTGCCGCTCACCGAAGACAAACGCGACGAGAACCTCGAGAAACTCGAGGCTGCGATCGAGGAGGTAACGGCATGAGCCAGCCGGACTTCTCCCACGACGGGATCCGCACGGCACGGGGCACCGCCTTTCGTTATCTCTTCATGCTGTGTGCGCTCCTGTCGATCCTGACGACCGTCGCGATCATTCTGACGCTGTTGCTCGACGCGATCGACTTCTTCGCACAGATCCCGCTCGTCGACTTCCTCACCGGCACGCGCTGGAGTCCGACGAACGAACCGATCGCATTCGGCGTCCTCCCGCTGATTTCGGGAACGCTGGTCATCACGATCGGGTCGGCGATGGTCGCGCTCCCGATCGGATTGTTGACCGCGATCTATCTCAGCGAGTACGCCTCCGATCGACAGCGGGCATATCTCAAACCGGCGCTCGAGGTACTCGCCGGCGTCCCGACGGTCGTCTACGGCTACTTCGCGCTGGTCTATGTCACGCCGGCGATCGACACGATCTTGCCGGTCGATCTCTCGACGTTCAACGCGCTGTCGGCCTCGATCATGGTCGGTATCATGATCATCCCGATGGTGTCCTCGATCAGCGAGGACGCGATGAGCGCCGTCCCGGACTCGCTGCGGCAGGCCAGTTACGGGCTCGGCGCGACGAAGTTTACCGTCTCAACGTCGGTCGTCGTGCCGGCGGCGCTGTCGGGGATCTTCTCCTCGTTTATCCTCGCGCTCTCGCGGGCGATCGGCGAGACGATGATCGTCGCCATCGCCGCGGGCCAGACGCCGCGGATGATCGACCTGACCGACCCGGCAGGGATGTTCCTCGACTCGATCCAGCCGATGACCTCCGCGATGGTCCAGATCGGCACCGGCGACATCGTCGGGCAGGGACCGGCGTACAAGAGCCTCTTCGCGGTCGGTCTGACCCTGTTCGTCATCACCTTCGTCATGAACCTGATCAGTGAACTCGTCGCGTCGCGGTATCGGGAGGTGTATCGCTGATGGCGGCCGACACCGGAGAGACGCCCGCCGACGGCTTCGGACGCATCAGCCGGACGAAAGACGTCGCGTTCCGACTGCTCGCGCTCGCGGCGACGCTCGTCGGCATCGTGTCGCTCGCGGCGTTGCTGCTGAACGTCGCCGTCGACGCCGTCGGCTGGCTCGACTGGCAGTTCCTCACGAACCCGCCACACCCCAACCCCTACGAGGCCGGATTCCTGCCCGCGCTCGTCGGCTCCATCGCGATCATGCTGATGATCGCGCTGGTCACCTTCCCGCTCGGCGTCGGCGCCGCGGTCTACCTCGAGGAGTACGCCGACGACGGCTATCTCACCCGCTTTATCCAGCTCAACATCGCGAACCTCGCGGGCGTCCCCTCGGTCGTCTACGGCCTGTTGGGACTTGGCCTGTTCGTGGGCCTGTTCAACATCGGCTACGGGACGGTACTGGCGGCCGCGTTCACCATCGCCTTGCTCATCCTGCCGATCGTGATCATCTCCGCCCAGGAGGCGATTCGGGCCGTCCCCGATTCGCAGCGACAGGCGTCCTACGGGATGGGCGCGACGAAGTGGCAGACGATCCGCAACGTCGTCCTGCCGCGGGCGATGCCCGGCATCATGACCGGGACGATCCTCGCGCTGGGGCGAGCGATCGGCGAGACGGCACCGCTGATCATGATCGCCGCGCCGACGACGGTGTTCGGACTGCCGAACAGCTTCTTCAGCAAAGTCAGCGCCATGCCGCTCCAGATCTACAACTGGGCGTCCTATCCCCAGACGGAGTTCCAGTACGGCGTCGTCGCCGCCGGCGTCGTCACCCTGCTGGTCGTCCTGTTAACGATCAACTCGATCGCGATCATCATCCGCAACCGCTATCAACAGCGCACCTGACAATGACTAACGAACAGATGACTTCCTCGGAAACGGAACCGACCGACGACCAACCGGCCCCGACGCCGGGCACCGACGGCCTCACCGACACCGCCGATTCCGGCGGGGAAACGACGACCGACCGAACGCTGCTCGAGGCCCGAGACCTGAACGTCTACTACGGGGAGGAACAGGCGCTCTCCGACGTCGACATCGAGATCCCCGAAAAGCAGGTCACGGCGGTCATCGGCCCGTCGGGCTGTGGGAAATCGACGTTCCTCCGGTGTATCAACCGGATGAACGACCTCGTCGACAGCGCCCGCGTCGAGGGCGAACTCCGCTTCGACGGGAAGAACGTCTACGACGATGACGTCGATCCCGTCGCCTTGCGCCGGAAGATCGGCATGGTCTTCCAGTCGCCGAACCCGTTCCCGAAGTCGATCCGCGACAACGTCGCCTACGGCCTGAAAGTTCAGGGGAAAGACGACGGCGACGTCGACGCGAAGGTCCGGACCGCCCTCGAGCGGGCCGCGCTGCTCGAGGAAGTCGAGGACCAACTGGACGCGAGCGGGCTGGACCTCTCGGGTGGGCAACAACAGCGGCTCTGTATCGCGCGGGCCATCGCGCCGGACCCGGACGTGATCCTGATGGACGAGCCGGCCTCGGCGCTGGACCCGGTCGCGACCTCGAAGATCGAGGACCTGATCGAGGACCTGGCCGAGGAGTACACGGTCGTCATCGTCACGCACAACATGCAGCAGGCGGCTCGGATCTCCGACAAGACGGCGGTCTTCCTGACCGGCGGCGAACTCGTCGAGTTCGACGACACGGACAAGATCTTCGAGAACCCCGAACACGAGCGCGTCGAGGACTACATCACCGGCAAGTTCGGATAGTCGGTGTCACCGGTCGACGACGGCGTTTCCCGTTGCTCACCGCGTTCGATCCGACGCTACCGCTCTCACTCGAGCGAGTAATCCTGCCGAAACACACCGTCAGACGAGGGAATGTGTCCTCCGCGCTGAGAATGCTATTTATTGTCTCACACGGTGTGGTACCGAGCGGAATGGTCGCAACCGGGGTCCACATCCTGTGCAGTTTGGCGCTGGTCGCGCTAGTCGCCCGGTCCCGGCGCGGGGCCCCGTACCTCGTGGCCGCGCTCGCCGCCGCCGCTCCGGACGCCGACACGTTCCTCTTTCGGCCGCTGGTCGAACTCGGTGCCGTCCACGGAGCGCTGTGGAGCCACCGGGCGCTGACCCACTCGCTGCTCGGCGGCCTCGTCCTGATCGGGGTCCTCTCGGCCGTCGGCCCCTGGCGGGCCGCCGTCCTCGGTGTCAGTTCGCATCTCGCGCTCGATCTCGTCAGCGGCGGCGTCCGGCTGCTTGCCCCCATCGACGATACGGTGTATGGCACGTCAGTCGACTGGCTGCTGCTGAACGCCGCCGTCTCGGCCGTCGCGGTCACCGTCGTCCTCGGCGGCTTGCTCGCGATGAAATACGACGTCCGACGCCCGGAGCCACTTCGTTTCCCGGCGACACCGCTCGAGTGGCTCCGGTAACGCGTCCACGATCGCCGACCCGGTCGCAGTGCCTCCGCGACCGGCAGCCGCCGACCCGTAGCAGTACTTCGCACACAGTATTTATGAAGGACGGACCGGCTTTGACTACTATGGCCAGAAAATCCTACCAGGAGAAGCTCACGGAACTCCGTGAGGACGTCCTCTACATGAGTGAGGTCGTCATGGAACGGCTGCGCATGGGACTGGACGCGTTAGAACAGAAAGACGAGGACCTCGCACAGGAAGTGATCGAGGGCGACGGCGAGATCAACCGGATGTATCTCGATCTGGAACAGGACTGTATCGACTTGCTCGCGCTGCAGCAGCCGGTCGCGAGCGATCTCCGCTTTATCGCCGCCTCGTTCAAGATCATCACCGACTTGGAGCGGATCGCCGATCTGGCGACGAACCTCGGCGAGTACACCATGGACGCCGAGCGGGACCTGTTCCCCGACGTCGACGTCCAGGAGATGGGCGAACTGACCCTCGACATGCTCGAGGACGCGATGATGGCCTACGACACCGAAGACACCGACCGCTGTCGGGAACTCGCCGGCCGCGACGACGATCTCGACGAGTTCGCCGAACGGGCCAGCGAGATCGTCGTTCGCGACCTCATCGAGCGCGAACTCGACTCGACCGAGGAGGTCGAGCGCATTCTGCAGGACGTCTCCCGACTCCTGTTGACGATCCGCGACCTCGAGCGGGTCGGTGACCACACGGTCAACATCGCTGCGCGGACGCTGTACATGGTCGAGAACGACGACGAACTCATCTACTGAACGCCCCGCTCGAGAACCGAGTTACTCGGACTCGTTACTCTCGGTCTCGTTTTCCATCGACTCGTTACCGTCCGTTTCGTTGCCCTCCGTCTCGTTCCCCATCGACTCGTTGCCCTCGCTTTCGTTTTCGGCCCCGCCGTTACCGCCGCCACCGCCGCCGCTTTCGACTTCGATATCGGCGACCATCGTCGTCGGATGGACCTCACAGATGTACGTGACCATCTCGCTGCTGGCCTCGAACTCGAGCCACTGGTCTTCGGGTTCGGTGACCCGCTCGGTCGCGAGGTCGTCGACGACCTCGTCGTTCTCGTCGTAGATCGCGATGTTGTGTTCGGCGCCGTCGCCGGTCGTCCAGCCGATCTCGTAGGTTTCCCCCTCCTGGAGGGTGATCGTCGGGTTCTCCTCGTCAGCGATCGAGTCGGGCGCGATACCGACCCAGCCGGCCGTCTGTCCGTCGAACTCGATCTGGGTACCGGGTTCGATCGTCTCGCCCCCACCGCCCCCGTTACCGTTGCCGTTACCGTCGTCACCGTTACCACCGCCACCACAGCCCGCAACGACTGCCGTCGAAGCCGCGACACCTGTCAACTGAAGCATTCGCCGTCGGGATAACCGATCGTCTCGTGCCATCGGGCTGACTTTGCGCTCAACGGGAATAGTCGAATACCCGTCTACTGCGTGGGACTCATATACGAGCCGGTCTGCGCGGGATTTGTGGCTGTTTCCCGACTATAGTAGCCACTGAAAGTCATTGCACACCTGATCGAACGACGGCGTTGCGATCAGTGTGTGAATCGTTTCAGCGGCTACTATAGCTCCCGTTCGGGAGTACTGGCTCGGGTCACTACCCGGTCGGCGGCGACGCCCGGTCGCGTTCCGGAACGCGGGTCAGCAACTGGGCCGTGTCGACGACGTTTCGCGTCTCGAGCAGTAGTTCCGCCGCCTCCCGGACCGTAAACGCCGCCTCAAGGTCGACGCCGTGACACCGCGTATAACACTCGAGCCAGCGGTTCATCGCGGTCTCGAGGGCGGCCAGTTCGGCCTCGGTAAACGGGACCGTGCGGCCGCCAGTCCGGCCCTCGACGTAGAGCCAGACGGCCGGGCCCACGCCATCCCGAAGATAGGCGTCGGCATCGCCGGGGGCCGGAGAGCGGTTCGACGCCGTCGGGGAACGGTCGTCCCCGTCGAGCGCCGCCCGCTCGCGCTCGGCCCGGCGTGCGAGCGCGGCGATCCGCGGTCCGTACCGGCTCACGTCACCCCTCCCTGTATTCGACGCCCTTGCCACCGCGGGGGTGTTCCCACTCCGTGTCGGCGACGACCGCACAGGTGCCACACTCGACGCAGGGCTGGGTGTCGAGACTGACCAGCGTCTCCTCGGTGCCGTTGGTCTTGACCGCCTCCGAGCGGTAGCAGCCGCCGCCGAAGTCCTCGGCGCTGACCGGACAGGCGGTGACCGCCGCGCCGCTGGCGTCGAGCGACTGATCCAGCAACTCGATGTGTGGGTTGCCCACGTCGGTATCGTAGGTCAGGTCGCCGATGCGCTCCTCGAGCGTCGGCGGCTCGATCTCGCTCTCCCAGTGGATCGTCTTGCCGTGTTGCTCGGCGATCAGCGTCGGCAGGGAGACGTAGCCGGTCTTCGTATCCGGCAGCATCGACACCAGCAACGGCGAGTTGTACGCCCGCTCGAGCAGCCGGTCCGCGATCGGATTGCCGACCGCCAGCGAACCGAGCGGTGAGTCGAGGACCCGCTCGATGGCCCCAGTCACGGCGTCGCGCTCGCCGACGGTCCGGGCGAGGTCGTACCGGCGGGGCCGGAGCTTGGCCATGGTGCCGGAGTCCTCGAGCAGTTTTGTGTATCGCCGCCCGGCGGCCGCCGGGTCGGCGTTGCCCCGAGTAACGGCGAAGGCATCGGCCGCGAGCGCGCCAGCGGTGACGGCGTGGTTCATCCCCTTGATGATCGGCCCCTGGGCCTGCATCTGGCCGGCGGCGTCGCCGACGAGGACGAGCCGGTCGCGGTACGGCTCCCGGTGGGCGGCCTTCTTCGAGTCGGGGACGAGTTTCGCCGCGTACTCGCGTTCGTCGTACTCGTTGCCGAACCAGCCGGCGAGCAGCGGATGCGTGAGCAACGCGTCGAGCAGTTCGTGCGGTTCGGCCTCCCGCTCGAGGAGGCTATCGAGGTGGAAGACGGTCCCGATCGAGAGCGAATCCTCGTTGGTATACAGGAAGCCACCGCCCCGGACGTCGTCGAAGAGATCGCCGGAAAACAGGTGGGCAGCGCCCTCGTCGGGACCGATATCGAAGCGGTCGTCGATCGCGTCGGGATCGACGTCGACGACGGCCTTGACCCCCTGGAACCACTCCTCGGGCTCCTCCCAGTCCATCAGGCCAGCCTCGCGGGCGAGTTCGGAGTTGACGCCGTCGGCCGCGACGATCAGGTCGGCCGTGATCGGCTCGAGTTCGTCGCAGGTGACGCCGACGATCTCGCCGTCGTCTTCGAGCAGGCCGTTCACTCGGACGTTCGTCAGCACGCCGCCGCCCGTCTCGCTTGTCTTCTCGTGGACGCGGCGCTCGAGCCACGAGTCCATCTCCCGGCGGAGGACGGCGTCACACCAGTCGGTGTCGTGTTCGTGGAGGTCGGTCAGATCGTACGTTTTGACCTTGTTACCGGCCACGTTGTGGATGTAGTAGTCCGTCACCGGCCGTTCGGTCGCTTCTTCGCGGAAGCCATCGAAGAGGTCCGCGAGCGTGTAGGGGGCGGACTCCTCGCCGTAAATCAGGCCGCCGGAGACGTTCTTCGAGCCCGCCTCGGTGCCGCGCTCCAAGACGAGCGTCTCGACGCCGTGGTCGGCCAGCCGCGCCGCGGCCGCGGCCCCACCGGGGCCACAGCCGACGACGATCGCCTCGTAGTGTTCGTACTCGTCAGTCATCGTCCTCACCCCCGTCGGCGACGGCTTCGGCCTCGAGCGCCGTCTCACCGGCCTCGACGGCCTCGGTCAGGCGCGGCAGTACCTCGAAGAGGTCGCCTTCGATGAAGTAGTCCGAGAAGTCCCGGATCCGGGCGTCGGTGTCGGTGTTGACGGCGACGATGGTGTCGGACTCGTCCATGCCGACCTTGTGCTGGACCGCGCCCGACACGCCGGCCGCGATGTAGACGTCCGGCGCGACGACCTGGCCGGTTTCGCCGATCTGGCGTTCTTCCGTCGCGTAGCTCTCGACGTGGCCCTCGAACTCGTAGGAGGAAGTGACGATGCCCCGCGTGATGCCGAGTTCGGCGTCCGCGAAGGCGTCGACCAGCTCGAGCCCCAGTTCCATCCCGCGGGTCGGATCGTCCGCGATCCCGCGCCCGAGACAGACCATCACGTCGTGGCCCGTGAGATCGATCCCGGCCTCGAGTTGATCGTACTCGGTGATCTCGACGCGGAACCAGTCATCGTCCAGTTCCATGTCGTGTTCGACGACGAGCCCGTTGCGGTCGTGGTCGGGCTCCATGGGCTCGAAGCTGCCCGGAATGACCGAACAACCCTGTGGGTGAAACTCCCGACCGGGGTTGTCGAGACAGAGGATCGTCGAGTACTCGAAGCCCGAGAAGTCCGGCCGCTTCATGTGCAGGACTTTCTCGAAGGTCTTCTTGACGCCCGGTTCGCCGGTCTTGACCGGGTTCGAGACCTCGTTCTCCTCGATGAAGAGGTCCGAACAGTCCGAGGCCAGCCCGGAGTCGAGTTCGGCCTGGACCTTCGCCGAGAGGTCGCGGCCGTTGTTCGTCGCCGGGAACAGGACGTACCGGGGCTTGTCGTAGTCGCGCCAGTCGGTACTCTCGATCGAGCCCTCGCCGCGGGCCATGTGTGAGGCGATCTCGGTGTAGGGCTTGTGTAGGAACCGTTCCAACCTGTGGTCGTCGTGATAGACCGCCACGTCGGCCCCGTAGGCGATCGACTCCTCGGCCAGTCCCTCGCAGTCCTCGCCCATCAGGAACGCGACGACCCGCTCCTCGTCACCGTACTCGTCCGCGAAGTCGTCCATCAGTTCGCGGGCCTTCCCCAGCATCTCCGTCGAGACCTCGAGCAACTCGCCGCCCTGGGTCTCACAGAACACCCACATGTCGGCGTAGTCGCCGTCCGCGAGCGCTCGGACGTGTCGCTTGTCGCGGGTGGGGTGGGAGAGGCCGTCGTCTTCCTCGGCCTCGGTCTCGGGTTCGTCGGCATCCGTCTCTGCGTCGTCGGATTCGGCGTCCGACTCGTCTTCCGGCTCGGCGCCCGCCTCGACGCCGTCGCTCTCGGCCCCGACCGCCTCGAGCCGGCCGTGGACCGCGTCGCGGGCCGTGTCGCGATCCTGACCAGCCCGCTCGGCCTCGAGGAGCGCCCGTAGCTCGTCCGCGTCGTCGACGGTCTCGAGTTCGTCGGTCAGTTCCGCTACCGTGTGGTCGTCCGGATCGATGGCCGGCATCTCAATCACCCGCCTCCGCGGCGTAGGGTTGGATCTCCTCGAGTACCTCGCCCATGCCGTCGCCGGCGTCGGGATCGAGCATCGTCGCCTCGCGCTCGGAGGGTGCTTTGGGGATCGGATCCACCGAGGAGACGATCGTCGGCGAGCCGTCGAGCCCGATGTAGTCGGGATCGAGGTTCAGGTCGGCGTGGTCCCACGTCGTCAGGGACTCCTCGTGGTCGGCGGCCCGCTCCTCGGTCTTGGCCCGGAGCCGCTTGCGGGTCAACCGCTGGGACGCCGTCCGGTAGGTCGGCTCGAACTCGGGATCGGTGACGACGAAACACGGCAGGGGCGCTTCGACCGTCTCGATCTCGTCGACGTCGCCCTCGACGAGTCGCTTCGCGCGCAGGATCCGCTCGTCGGGATCGATGTCGAGCGCGACGACGTGGGTGACGATCGGCCAGTCCATCGCCCAGCAGGTCTGTGGGCCGGTCTGGCCGGTCTCTCCGTCGGCCGTCTTGAACCCCGCGAAGACGATGTCGATGTCGGCGACTTCCTCCTGGTAGGTCTCGAGGCCGGCCGAGAGCGTGATCGCCGTCGCCCACGTGTCGGAGGCTGCAAGCTCACGGTCGGACAGCAGGTAGCTGTCGTCGGTGTAGACCGTCTCCATCGCCCCCTGCAGGACCTCGGCATACCCCGGCGGCCCCATGCTCATCCCGCTGACGTGGCCGCCGTGGCGGATCTTCGTCTGGAGCGCGGCCTGCAGCGCGAACTCGTCGTTGGGGTTCATCACCGTCGGCGTCTTCCCCCGCTCTAAGTGGCCCTCCTCGTCGAACGAGACGGCCCCCTCGGAGAAGTCGGGGACGCCTTTCGTCAGTACGATCGATCGCATGAATACCCCCGTCGGTATATGACCATTGTTGACATGGCTGTGGCCTTCTATCATAGTATCAGTATTAAGAATAGGGGTGAAAATCGCCGATAGAGAGCGCTGATCGGCGGGTCGGCGCTGTCGGCCGCCCGTCGAGACGCTCCGAGGTTCCGTCCGTAGCGTCCGCTCGAGCGGAGACAATCAGTACTGCGAGGAGCGATCGGCCGTCCGCTTCATTCGCGATCGCGCTCGGTCGTCCGCATCGTGATCTCGCCGTCAGCGCGGATCGTCCCGTCGATCTCGGCGTCGGGGCCGAGTTCGAGGTCCGCACAGACGACGTCACCGAGGACCCGCGCGTCGGCGGCGACGTCGACGTCGCCCTCGCGCGTGGTCACGTCGCCGTGGATGCGGGTCCCCTCGCCGACGGTGATGTCGCCGCGCGCACGGAGGCTCCCGAAAATGTTGCAGTCCGTGCCGACGGCGATCCGTTCGGCACGGACGTTGCCGTGGAGTCGGCAGTCGTCGCCGATCGTCGCGGGCGTCGAGACGCGCCAAGCGTCGTCGCCGACGGTCGCGTTCCGGGGGATCACCAGCGGTTCGGCCTCGGAGTCGCCGTCGTCGTCCTCGACGAGTTCGGACACGAGCCGCTGGGCGGTGTCTTCCTCACCGATCAACAGCAAGTGCTTGAGATAGACGAACAGGAAGACGATCGTCGGCATCGGGTTCCGGATGACGATCCAGCCGTTGGCTTCGAACCCCTCGTCGATCTCGACGTCGTCGCCGATGTCGAGATCGCCGGCGACTTTGAGCCTGCCGCCGATGTGAACGCGCTCGCCGACGTAGGCGTCCTCGCCGACCAGGACGTTCTCGGCGACGTCACACCACATGTCGAGTCGGCAGTCGCCGTCGGCCTCGATCGCGCCGCCGAACTCGGCGGACTCGCCGGCCAGCACGTTCCGGCCGCGCACGCCGAACCCGACGGTCGAGCGGGCCCCGACGAGGACGTCCCCGTCGGTAACGAGGTCGCGCTCTTGGGCTTCCGTCCCGTCGGGAACGACGAGTTCGTCGAGCGGGTCCCTGCTGAAGGCCACACTCGGGCCCAAAGGGGGCACCACCTAATAAACCTCGCGCGTCGTCAGTCGTCCGTCGGACGCCCGTCTGCCGGTCCCGGCGCTCGGCCGTCGCGACCAGTCGCCTCGCTTTTACACCCCCGCTGCGTACTCTCGGCCATGACTACGCTCGCATTCGACGACGAGGGCGTCGACGTCGTCTACGAAGGCACCGAGTTCCGTCTCGAGAAGGACCTGATCGAGGAAGCCACCGAGAAGTCCTACTACGACGTGACCGACCACGAGGTGTTACAGATCGTCGCCGAACAGCCGAACCTGCAGGGTGAGCCACGACGCGTCGGTGACATTCTGGACTGAATCCGACCCGGTCAGTAGACCACGTGGAGTAACACGAAGACGACGATCCCCAGCGAGAACGAGACCAGCCACAGCGACGCCGCGACGCGGCCGATCCGGGCGTGGCTCGTCGCCGGGATCTCCGCGACCGGCCGCGAGGCCGCAAGCAGGAGGACGTAGTACAGCAGCGGGATACAGACGATCGCCAGCAGGATGTGAATCGCCAGCAGCGGCAGGTAGACGAACTGCTCGATCGTCGCCGGCCCCGGGAAGTCCGACGGTCCGCCCATCACCGTCAGTCGATAGAGATAGAGCGCGAGAAACGTCGCGAACAGCCCGAACGACGACAGCATCGCGACTCGATGCCGGCCGATCGCACCGCGGCGGATCGCCCGCCAGCCGACCGCGATCGTCCCGATCGCGACCGCACTGATCACGGCGTTGACCGCCGGAATCACATCGATGACCCACTCCGGGGCGGCGGGCACGCTCGAGGCAGGGATCCGGCCGCCGGCGGCCGCGAAGACCACCGCTAGCGACACGACGCTCAACACGCCGGTGAGCAGGCGCACGCGCTCTCGAGGGACGTATTCCATGTGCGATCGTTCGAGCGAAGCGGGAAAGCGGTTACCTTCCGCGACAGCCACGACGGCGTTTGACACCGAACCCGGTATCGAACGCTGTCATCGAGCCGAGTAGAACCGCTCATAGCGCTGTCGCCGCTCTCCTCGAGAACACGTCACATCGGCGCCGTACTGCTGTCGCTCGTCGGTGTAGCGTCGGAAAGGATTATGCGTGGGTGATGTCCACGAAGGGAAATCACCTGCATCGGTTTGGGGTGGAGCTCAGCCACCTGTGCGATGCGTGGGACCGGATTCGAACCGGCGGACCCCTACGGGACAGCGCCCTCAACGCTGCGCCGTTGGCCTGGCTTGGCTACCCACGCTCGCGGTCTCTGTCTGCACTCAATGGTATCCAGTGTGATTATAAAAGCCCTTTCCTTTGGATCGGCGACTGCGGCCGGATCACACGCGGACGACGGTCCCGCGTGACAGGTTTGCGGACTACTCCCCGACCGAGACGCCACGGCCGCGAACACGTGCGGCAGTTCTCGTCGCGCCCCGCGAGACACAAAGGTTTCAACGCTCGAGCGAAATCTCAGATCGATGCAGTCGGGACGAACACGTGCGCTCGCAGGTGCTGTCGTGGCCAGCGGCATGGTCGCAGCGGGTCTGCTCGTCTCGCCGTCGACGGCAATCGGGGCCGTCGACTCGCTCGCCGCCGATCCGCTTTCCTTCGGCCTCGTCGTCGCCGGGCTCTATCTCGTGCGGCCCCTGCTCGCGTGGCCGACCACGCCGCTCGCGGCCGTCGTCGGCTACGGGTACGGTGTCGCCGTCGGCGTTCCGGTCGCACTCGCAGGCGTCGTCGTCACCGTCCTGCCGATCTTTGTCGCCGTCGGCTGGCTCGCTGGCGACGAGTCGACCGAGGATGTCACCACGGCGTCGAACGGGTGGGACGAGGACGGACTCCTCGAGCGCGCCGGCGACGCCGTCGGTCGTTACTACGAGACCGCGGGTCCGCTTCGGGGCGTCGTCGCCTCGCGGCTGGCCCCGATCCCGTCGGACGTGGCGACGTGTGCCGCGGCGGTCAGCGACGTTTCGCTCCGGTGGTTTCTCGTCGGCACGGCGGTCGGCGAACTCCCATGGACGATCGCTGCGGTCGTCGTCGGGGCCTCCGCGGCGACGGCGACGGCGGGCGGGATCGGCGACGCCGGGCTGGCAGTTTCGCTGGCCGGCCTTCTCGCGGCCTGTCTCTTACTCGCCAGGCCCGCCTACCGCACGCTCCGATCGCGAGACCCGCTCCGAACGGGAAACGGCCAGTCGACGGACAACTGAACGAACAGCCCACCGCTGCTCGTCGCTACTCGCTCTCGAGCAGCGACTCGCTCATCGCCGGGAGTTGCGTCTCGAGTCGGGCGTTCGGCTCGAAATAACGAGAACGGCTCAGCGGAAGGGGTCGCTACAGTCGATGATGACCCCGTGTTGGGGGCAGGCGTACTTGCAGTGGCGCTTGTACATCGGGGCTTCGCAGTGGGGACACCGTGGCGCGCCGGTACCGTCGCTCGAGGCCGCCGTCTCCCTACCACCGGCGGAGCCGTCCCCAGCGTCGGCAGTCATACGACGCCGTTCGCGCCGGCCGGTGCTAAGTGTGGTGTTTGCGGTGACGCTCCCGTCCGCTGTCCCGAAAAAACGACCGCGAAAACGGAACCAAACCCTCAGTTAGCGCTCAGCACTCGCTCCAGCCACAGGACTCGCAGGTCTTGCAGCCTTCGGAGAAGTACAGCGACATCGAACCGCAGTCGGGACACTCCGGCGACTCGCCGGCCTCGATGAGGTCCTGGGTCGTGTCGTCGGCGTCCGCGGACGCGGCGGCCGCCCCGCCGTCGGTCTTCGGCCCGTCGTAGACCTCGGCGTCGGCCGACTCCTCAAGGGTCTGCTGTTTCGGATACGGCTTGTCGATCTCACCCTCGAGGTACCGGCGCATCGCGGTGCCGATGGCGTCCGGAATGGACTGAATCTGTTCGCCCTTGTCCCAGGCGACTTTCGGCGACCGGGTCCCACAGAGTTCGTCGACGATCTCCTCGGGGTCGACACCGGAGCGCAGCGAGGTCGAGATGACCTTCGCCAGCGCCTCGGTGAAGGAGTTGGTGAAGCCACCCGAATGGCCGATGTTGGCGAACAGCTCGAACGGCTGACCGGTCTCGGGATCCTCGTTGATCGTCACGTAGATCTTCCCGTAGCCGGTGTCGATGCGCTGGCTGACGCCCTGCAGGGCGTCGGGCCGCTCGCGCTTCTCGGTGAAGTCGACCTGGACGGGCTCGCCGTCCTCGTCGAGGAGTCCGCCGACGTCCGCCTCGAGGACGTCCTGGACTTCCTCGCTCTCGAGGAACGCCGTTAGGCCGCCGAAGATCTCGTCGATCTGCTCGACGAGGGCCTGTGCGGCCTCGGTCTCGTCGGCGAAGTCGGCGTTGTCGGCGCGGGTGGTCAGCACCTGCTTGCTGCGGGTGCCGTCGCGGTAGTAGGTGACGCCCTTGCCGCCGTGTTCGTAGATGTACTCGAACACGTCCTTGGCGTCCTCGAGCGTGGAGTCGTTTGGCGCGTTGACCGTCTTCGAGATCGCGGAGTCGACGCCTTCCTGACAGGCGACCTGGACGCCGGCGTGTTCCTTCGCCGAGAGGTCGCCGGTCGTGACGAACAGTTCGCCGATGGCGTCGGGCACCGTCGAGAGTCCCTCGACCCCGTCGAACTGGTTAGTGGCCATCTGCTCTTTGGCCTCTTCTTTGACCGCGTCGACGTCGATGTCGTTGTCCTCGAGAACGCGGAGGAAGTAATCGTCGAACTCGACCAACATCTCGTCGCCCTGGACGTCGTCGGAGACGTTCTTGTAGTAGGCGACGTTGTAGATCGGCTCACAGCCGCCGGTGGTGTTGCCGACCATCGAGGTCGTGCCGGTCGGTGCGATGGTCGTCGTGTTGTGGTTCCGGATGGCGAAGCCGTCTTCCCAGTCGTCGGCGTCGAGGCCGGTCTGCTTCTCGAACCACTCGCGGTACTCGGTCGGGTTCGCGTACTTGGAGTTGTCCCACTCGTCGAAGCTGCCCCGTTCTTCGGCGAGTTCGTGGGAGGTCCACTTCGAGGTATGGTTAATGTGGCGCATCAGCTGGCGCGCGACCTCGTTGGAGGTTTTGCTGCCGTACTCCATGCCGAGCTGGATGTACAGCTGTGCCAGGCCCATGATGCCCAGGCCGATCTTGCGCATCTCCCGGACCTTCTGCTCGATCTTCTCGACTGGGAAGTCGCTCATCGTGACGACGTTCTCGAGGAACCGCGTGCCCATCTCGATGCGGCGGTCGAACTCCTCGAAGTCGATCGCCTCCTCGAGGAAGGCATCGACGGCCTCGGCTCGCGACTCGTACTCGTCGCCGTGGTCGTCGTACCAGACGCGCCAGTCGGGGGCCTCCAGATCGGCGAGCGTCGAGAGGTTGATGTGCCCGAGGTTACAGGCCTCGTACTCCTCTAAGGGCTGCTCGCCGCAGGGGTTGGTCGCGAGGATGCGGTGGTCGGGGTGTTTCTCGACGTCGAAGGAGTGCTGTTTGTTGATCCGCTCGAGGTAGACGACGCCGGGTTCGCCGTTCTCGTGGGCACCCTCGACGATGTCGTCCCAGAGTTCTTCGGCCGGGATCGACAGCTCTTCGCCGACCTCGACGTGGTCGCCGAGGCCGAACATCCCGTAGAGTTCCTTCGTCTCGGCCGTGGCGATGTGGGGTTCGCCCGTTCGGGGGTTGGTGAACGTGAACTCCTCGCCGTTCTTGACGGCGTCCATGAAGTCGTCGGTGATGCCGACGGAGATGTTGAAGTTCGAGAGGTGACCCTCGACCGCGTTCCGGAGGTGCTTGGGGACTCGTCCGTCGTCGTCGATGAGTTCGCGGGCCTCCTCCAAGGCGTCCTGGAAGGAGGTGTGCGTGTAGTCGTCGGGGTCGTTCAGCCGCAGCGTCTCGGCCAGCGAGACGTCCTTGTTCTTGGCGTGGATGAACTGGATGACGTCCGGGTGGGAGACGCGCATGACGCCCATCTGTGCGCCGCGGCGGGCGCCGCCCTGGGCGATCGTCTCGCACATCTGGTCGTACGTTCGCATGAACGTGATCGGGCCGCTGGCGATGCCGCCGGTCGAGCCGACCGCGTCGCCGTAGGGCCGGAGCCGCCAGAAGGCATAGCCCATCCCGCCGCCGCTCTGGAAGACCTGTGCGGCTTCCTTGGCGGTCTGGTGGATATCGTCGATGTCGTCCTCGGGGGAGTCGACGAAACACGCCGAGAGCTGCTGGAGTTCGTCACCGGCGTTCATCAGGGTCGGCGAGTTCGGCATGAAATCCAGGTTTTCCATCATGCCCTGGAACTCGTCGGCGATGTCCTCGACGTGGTCGCGGATCTCGTCGGGGAGTTCGGGGACGACGGTGTCGTAGGCGAACTTGTTGACGTTGTAGATAGACAGCGTGGCTTCGGCATCGTCCTCGGCGGTGGTGCCCGCGCCGAACACCTCGGCGGCGAGTTCGTCCCGTCGCGGGTGGTCGGGCTTGAGCTGGTCGGGCGTAACCGTAATCTCAGTATCGCGGTTTTCGGCTTCGTAGACGGCCTCGGCCAGCGCGATGTTCTTGCCGACGCGGTCGAAGAGATCCTCCTGGGCCTCGATGAGGTTGCCGTCGGCGTTCTTGCGGAGATAGCGGGCCGGCAGAATGTCGTGATAGGCGTTGTCGGTCAACCGCTCCTCGAGGGTTTCCCCCTCGGTGCGCTTGATCGGGAGCGTCAACTCTTCCGCGGAGAGCTCGGCGTCGCTCATGCGCGCGTCACCTCGTCGCTACCTCGCTGCAGTACGTCGATCGTGGCGTGGGTCCGGGTCCTGACTTGCATCATTCGTGACGAAGGTTCGGTATTCATCCATCCATCATAAAACGTGGTGTTGTAGTCCTACCGTTCTTGTAGTAATACAAATTAGGTTGTATAGATGTCTCTGTCACCTTGTCGTGTTCGGTCAGCAGACGACCGGTGAAACGGCCGCTGCCGTGGTCGCTCGAACCTACGTGGCCGACCGTCTTAACCATTTTCAGACCGGACTGAAAGTGACTGTCTGCGACGTGATCACGGTTCCCTCCGGTGGTTTTCTCTTTCATGACCTCACAGTCCGACGCGCCGAACGATCGCTCGAGCGAGTCAGTCATCGGCGACTGGCAGTCACGACTTCCAGAAAGATTACGTCCCTCCAGTGCGGGGGGTCGTACATGATCGAAGCACTGACTTCGGGACCGACGATCCTCCTGGTCCTGGCGGCGCTTGCCGCATTCGCCGTCGCCGTCGTCGCGATCAAGATCGCAATCAAACTGGCCGTCCGTATCGGCATCGTCGCCGCCGTCGTGCTGGCGGCGCTGTACGCCACCGGCTTCACCGACCTGGGCTTCCTCCCGTTCTTCTGAGACGCCCCCTTTTCGCCGCCCTCACTCCTTCGCGAACGCGAGGAAGTTCTCGATCACGTCGTGCCCGACGGCCGTGAGGACGCTCTCGGGGTGGAACTGCACGCACTCGAGGGGGTATTCCGCATGGCGCACGCCCATAACGAGCGTCTCCGAGCCGTGTTCCGCGGTCGCCGTCACGTCGAGACAGTCCGGCACGTCGGTCGCGACCAGCGAGTGGTACCTGCCCGCACGGAATCCCTGCTCTAAGCCCGCAAAGACGCCCTCACCATCGTGGTCGACCGCGGAGGCCTTGCCGTGGATCGGCTCCGGCGCGCGGCCGACGCTGCCGCCGTACTCGTAGACGGCGGCCTCGAGGCCGAGACAGACCCCCAGGGTCGGTACCTCGGGGCTGATCTCCCGGAGGACGTCCATCGTGACGCCCACGTCGCGGTCGTTCTTCGGATGCCCGGGGCCGGGGCTGATGACGATCGCATCGGGGTCGACCGCGCGGACGTCCGCGAGCGACGCGGTGTTTTTCAGAACTGCGGTCTCGGTGCCGGCCTGCTGGCTGACGTACTCGACGAGGTTGTAGGTGAATGAGTCGTAGTTGTCGACGAACAGCACCGTCAGCGGCTCCGTCTCGCCGTCGCGGCCCGCCGCGTCGCGGTCGTCCGCCGCCGTCGCGCTCATCGGCTCACCTCCGGCGTCGCGTCGGGTTCGCCGTCCGACGGCTGCTCCGCGGCTGGGAGTTCGATCTCTTCGAGGGCCGCGAGGACGCCCCCCATCTTCTGTTCGGTCTCCTCGTACTCGGCGGCGGGGTCGCTGTCGGCGACCAGTCCCGCGCCCGCCTGCACGGTGATTCGATCCTGCTCGTCCTCGGTTTCCACGGTCGCCGTCCGAATCACGATCGCGAAGTCCGCGTCGCCGGACCACGAGTAGTAGCCGACGCCGCCGCCGTAGAGCCCGCGGGGCTCGGACTCGAGGTCGTCGATGATCTCCATCGCGCGGACCTTCGGCGCGCCCGACAGCGTCCCGGCGGGGAACGAGGCCCGCGTCGCGTCGAACGCGTCCGAGTCCGCGGCGAGCCGGCCGGTCACCGTCGACTCGATGTGCTGGACGTGGCTGTACTTGAGGACGTTCATGAACTCGTCGACTCGGACCGAGCCCGGTTCCGAGACGCGGCGCACGTCGTTGCGCGCGAGGTCGACCAGCATCGTGTGTTCGGCGCGTTCCTTGCCGTCGGCCAGCATCTCCCCCGCGAGCCGGCGGTCCTCGACGGGGCTCGAGCCCCGGTCGCAGGTGCCGGCGATGGGGTTCGACATGACCTCGCGACCGCGCACCGAGAGCAAGGTCTCGGGACTGGCCCCGACGACGGTCAGATCGTCGTGGTCGAGCAGATACATGTACGGCGAGGGGTTGACCTCGCGCATCGCCTCGTAGAAGCCGAGCGGATCGATGTCACCGTAGAGTTCCCGCGTGCGGGAGATCACGCCCTGATAGATATCGCCGTCGAGGACGTGTTCCTTGGCCGCACGGACGCTGTCCTCGTAGGCGGCTTTCGGCCCGGCGTTCTCCTCGTCGCGGACGAAGCCGCCGGTCTCGGGCGGTTCGGCCGCACACAGCGTCGCCGCCACCTCGGCGGCTTCCGCGACGAGCGCGTCGTAGACCGCGTCGGGGTCGTCGTCGGCCTCGAGAACGGGCGTACAGACCAGCGAGATCGTCCCGTCGCGCTCGTCGAAGGTCAGGGTCTTCGTCGTCAGGAGGAACTGCGCGTCGGGAAACCGCGAATCGGGCCGCTCGTAGCCGACTTCCTCGAGCCAGAGGTCGTAGACGGCCTCGTAGGCCAGGAAGCCGACCAGCCCGCCCTCGAGATGCTGGCGGTCGTGATCGGGCACGTTCTCGAGGCGAACGTCGGGCATCGCGGCCCGGAGCGCGTCGACGGTGTCGCCCTCGGCATCGGTGTCGATGGTATCGAGCGGTGCCTCGTCGGTCAGGGCCTCCACGGTCGCCTCGCCGGATTCGACCGTCACGACGGCCTCGGGGTCGTAGCCGACGTAGGAGTAGCGCGCGTGGCGCTCGGCGTCGGCGGAACTCGGCCGGAACGCACCGTCGGGATCGCTCGAGGCGGTCTTCCCCGCGCTCTCGAGGAGGAAGGCGTAGGGTGAGCGTTCCCGGTCGCTCGCCTCGGAGCGGCCGGTGAGCGCGGCGTAGGCCGCGAGCGGCGTCGTCTCGCCCTCGAGGGTCGCGACGGTCCGGACGACGGCCGGTCGGTCGTCCCGGTCGGCACTCGAGCCGGCGTATTCACAGAACGCCTCCCGATCGAGATCGAACGAGAACCGGTCGGTGGGGGTGGGTTTGGGATCGGGCATGGGAGTCACGCGTCGGGCTCCGCCCGCTTGCGGGCGGTCTTGGCTCGGTCGACGAACGAGCGAACGGCCTCGTGGTCTTTGACCCCGCCCCGCTCCTCGACGCCGCTGGCGACGTCGACGGCGAAGGGCGCGACGGTCCGGACCGCGTCACCGACGTTCTCGGGGGTGAGCCCTCCGGCGAGGATCAGTGGCGACTCGAGGTCGGCCGTGGCGGTGTGGGTCCGGTCCCAGTCGTGGGTGCGGCCGGTCCCACCGCCGCCCTCGGCGCTGCCCGTGTCGACGAGCAGTCCGTCGACGATCTCGTCGTAGGTCTCGGCGGTCGCGGCGTCGTCGGCATCGACCGCGAGCAGCAGTTCCGCCTCGAGGTTCGCGCGCAGGTACGCGAGGTCGCCGGGTCGGATGTCACTGTGGATCTGGATCGCGTCGGGCTCGATCTCCTCGACCAGTTCGATCGCGTCCGCCGGCCCGTCGGGCATCGTCACGAGGACGCTCGTGACGAACGGCGGGGTCGCCGCCGCCAGCGCCGTCGCCCGCTCGATCGAGACCTCACGGGGCGTGTCGACCGAGACGTCACAGATGATGCCGACCGCGTCCGCGCCCGCGTCGATCGCCGCCTCGAGGTCGGTCTCATCAGTCAGGCCGCAGATCTTGACCCGGGTCATCGGTCCCCGGTCGGCTGGGCCGTGACGCCGCGTAACTGGTCGAGTTTCTCGGCGGCCGCGCCCGACTCGATGGCCTCGCGGGCCGCGTCCGCGCCGGCCTCGAGCGAGTCGGCCTCGCCGGCGACGTAGATCGCCGCGCCCGCGTTCGCGAGGATGACGTCGCGTTTCGCGCCGGTCACGTCGCCCTCGACGATCCCGCGCATGTCCGCGGCGTTTTCCTCGGGCGAGCCGCCCGAAATGTCCGCGATGTCGTGTTCAGTGAGGCCGAGATCGGCCGGCTCGAGGGTGTACTCCTCGACCGACTCGCCGTCGACTTCGGCGGCGACGGTCTCGCCGTGGATCCCGATCTCGTCGGTGCCCGCGCCGTGGACGACCAGCGCGCGCTCGACGTCCATTCGAGCCAAGGCGTCCGCGAGGACCGGAACGAGGTCGGGATCGTAGACGCCGACGACCTGTGCGTCCGCGCCTGCGGGGTTGGTCAGCGGCCCGAGGACGTTGAAGATCGTCCGCATCCCCAGTTCCTTGCGTGGACCGATGACGGCCTTCATCGCCGGGTGGAAGACCGGCGCGAGCATGAACCCGATACCGTCCTCCTCGATGGCTTCTTCGACGGCCGGGGGCTCGGCCTCGACGTCGACGCCGACTTCCTCCAGGACGTCCGCGCTGCCCGACGAGGAGGAGACGGAGTAGTTGCCGTGCTTGGCGACCGGAACCCCGGCCCCGCCGGCGACGATCGCGCTCGTCGTCGAGACGTTGATCGTGTCGTAGTCGTCCCCGCCGGTGCCACAGGTATCGACCAGCGGCGCCCGGTCCGGCGAGATCGTTCGGGCCGCATCACGCATCCCCTCCGCGAAGCCGGCGATCTCGGCTTCGGTCTCGCCTTTCGCTCGCAGCGCAGCCAGCAGCGCGCCGATCTGTGCCTCCGTCGCGTCCTCGAAAACGGCCGTCGAGGCCGCTCGAGCGTCCGCTTGCGTGAGATCCTGCCCGTCCGTGACTCGTTCGACGTAGTCCTGCATAGTGAACACCAATGTACGTAGTTGTCTTGTAATGCCCAAATCAGTACATCGACTTAAGCGTGTCGCCCGGCCGCGTGCGGACGAGTCGCGTACGGCGGTCGATTCGAAACCTTCAATTAGTGTGCCCGGCAACGATTGAGTGCAGCGGACGTGGCGACGCAGGCCACGGACGAAGGTCGAACCAGGGTTGGTGGTCTAGTCTGGTTACGACACCTCCTTGACATGGAGGAGGCCGGCAGTTCAAATCTGCTCCAACCCATTTTTTCGAGCGACAAATCGTGAGGAACTGAGCGACGAGCGCGTCGCTCGAACGATTGTTACGGGCAGATTGAACGAGGCGAGCCGCAGCGCCCGAACGTAGTGAGGGCGACCGTCTCGACGTGGTTCAAATCCGCTCTACCCCACTTCTACGGCTCGAGCGCTGGTTGCGACCGAACTCGAGATCACGTCGAGGTAGTCGTCCGCGATTTCGACTGGCGGGACCCGCCGCTCGAGGCGTCGTTCTCGAGAAGCAGTTGATTTCGAAGAGCCGACCCCTAGACGGGCGATCCCGTCGGAAGTCCGCGTCTTCCGTCGGGCAGAATCGCCATCGAAGGCGTCGCTTTCGTCGCGGTGCTTACTCGCCGTCGTTCCAGGTCGCCGAGTTCCAGGTCGCCGAGGCGGTCACTCGACCGTCGCTGACGTCGACCGAACGCTCGTCCGCGGAGGCGCCGAGCGACTCCTCGAGCGCGCTCGCGTCCGCGTCGCCGAGAACGGCGGCGAACTCGCCGGAACCGCCGCCGTCGCCGTCGAACGACAGCGTGCTGACCCCGCCCTCGAGTCCCTCGAGTTCGGTGTATTCCACGTCCGAGAACATCCCGTCACCGCTAGTACCGCTGTCGCCGCTGGGGTTGGTCTCGAACTCGTCACCGTAGCCCCCGTATGCGACGGTACCATGACCGGCAGCCGAGAGGAACCACTCGACGTCCGCGACCGCTTCGGTCGCCCGTTCGGCGTCGCCCGCGGCGGCCTCGATCGGCGTCTTGACCGCGGCGACGGGATCGGCGATCTCGTTGCCGCTGACGAAGACGATCGCGCCCTCGCCGACGGCGATCGCGTCGGAACTCCCGTCGGCGGGGGTGAAGATGTCGTACTCGTCGATCCCATCAGTTCGCTCGTACTGCCTCGCGAACGCGGACTCGGGTTCGGCGGTGAGGATATCGGCCACTTCGTCGGTGTCGATATCGCCGGGCAGGACGACCGCCTGATTCGTCACGAGCGTCGCGTTGGCGCTCGACTCGAGCGATTCCACGTCCTCGGAGTCGGTCGCCTCGAGGACGCCGGTGAGCCCGTACGAACTGAGACCGAACCCGATGGCGAACCCCGCCGCGATCGTTCCGGCCATCGGCAGTCCCATCATCGGGTCGTTCTGATACTCTTCGCCCAGTTCGTCGTCCTGCGTCTCGTCGTCGCTTTCGGAGTCCTCGAAGTCCGACCAGTCGATGTAGATGAACCCGACCGCGCCCTCGTCGTCGGTGGTGAGCCACTGCGCGTACGTCGGCGGTGAGTCCTCGCCGTCTTCGTTCCCGTTGCCGCTCTCGTCGCCGGAACCGAGACAGCCGGCGGCACCCGCTGCCATCGAAACACCCGTGAGCTTCAACACGTCACGGCGATTTACAGTCATGATCGTATACCAGTCCCGTTATCTATTATAAAACCCCGTTGAACCGGATCGAACGGTACAAACCACGGAACCGACTGGGACGGGGTATGGAGGTCGTCGGTCGGCTGTTAGCACTGCTCGTCGTCCTGGTGGGCGGCGCGGGCATCCGAGCGATCGGCGTCCTCGACGACCGCCGGACCGCGCTGTTGAACGACCTCGCCTACTACGTCGCGCTCCCGGCACTGATTTTCGTTTCGACGTTCGATCGCTCGATCGCCACGTTGCTCTCGCCGGCGCTGCTCGGCGGGCTCTTGCTCGTCGTCTTCGGAACCGCGGGGGTCGCCTGGGTCGTCCACTGGCATCGGGACTCGAGCGCGCGCCGAAGCGTCGCGATCGTGCAGTCGTATCACTCCAACCTGGGCTATCTGGGATTGCCGCTGGTCGCCGCGACGTTCGATCCGACGGTCACGGCGATCGCGAGCGTGGTACTCGGCGTCGTCTCACTGACTCAGGTCCCGCTGACGGTCGTCATCCTTTCGACACTTAACGCGGCCGGCGCGACGGTTACCGGCGAACTGCGGCGACTCGCGACGAACCCCGTCCTCGTGACGCTGCTTGCCGGATTGACGATCGGGTCGCTCGGGCTCGGGGTGCCGTCACCTGTCGCCGTCGGTCTCGACGCCGTCGGGTCGCTGGCGCTGCCCGTCGCGTTGCTCTGTGTTGGCGCATCGCTGGACATCGACCGGTCCTCGATCGACGCGGCCACGACCGCGGCCGTCGTCGCCTGCAAGGTCGTGGTGATGCCGGCCCTCGCGTGGCTCGTCTTCTCCGCGCTGGCCGTCGACACCGCGACGTTTATCGCCAGCGTCGTGATGCTCGGCACGCCGACGGCCGTCTCGACGTTCGTCTTCGCGAGCGAACTCGGCGGCGACCCGGAGTTCGCGTCGCTGAACGTCTTCGTCACGACGCTGTCCTCGATCGCGACGCTGTTCGTCCTCATTACACTGGTCGGCTGAGTGACTGCGGGCGCTCCTTCGAGCAAGGATCACAAGCTGACGCCGCGTTACGGCGAAAAGAAGCGTTTGAGCCGCCCGAGCAGACCGGGGGTGTCGTCGGACGCGTCGTCGCTTCCGTCGCCGTTTCCGTCGCGATCGACCGAGCCGGCGAGTGGGCCGGCGTCGTCGGGCCAGTCGTCGTCCGCCGACCCCGACGCGGCCGTCGTCTCGAGGTCGTCCATCGAGAGATCGACATCGTCGATCTCGGGGGTCGATTCGCGGCCTTCGCCGGCCTCGGCCGCGCGGACGTCCGCGCCGGTCACGTCGCCCGCCTCGACGCGGGCCGCGAGGTCCTCGAGGTCGGCGTCGTCCGGGATCGAAGCGGCAGCGTCGTCGATCGACGTCGGCTCCGTCTCAGTGGCGTCCGCGGACGTGCTGTCGCGACCCTCGCCCGCACTCGGCTCCGGGGTCGGTTCGGCGGCCGTGGAGTCGGCCGGAGCGGTGTCCGTTCGCGCCGACGACTGCTCGTCGTCGCCGTCGTCGGTCACGGGATCGGTTGTCGGAACGTCGTCCTCGTCGAACGCAGCCGTCACGGACTCGCTGGTCGCCGTATCGTCGGCCTCGTCGCTCGAGCCGGCGTTCCCATCGCTCGAGTCGGGATCCGACCGGGTCGAATCCAGCGACTCGAGGATGTCGTCGACGCTTTCCTCGGAGACGACCCGCTGGGGACCGCCGCCGGGCTCTAAGGCGTCGTCCGAGTCGGCGTCGGCCGCGTCCGTCTCGTCGGCCGTGGAGGGACCGGATTGTCGCTCGTCGCTCATGGTGGTGGCTGTCGCTGCCGACGACATAATCCTTCCCCTGTCGGTGGTCGAACGGCGGGTCCGTAGCTGTGTCCGGACGGCGGGGGCGAATCACTCCGCGAGCGCCGGGTTCGCCCGGACGACGTTGAGGACGGCCCCGATCAGAATGATGATGCCCGCGAAGTAGAGCCAGGTAACAAACAACAACACGGCACCGAGTGCCCCGTAGGCCTCGTACTGGGCGGCGTTGGCCGCGTACAGCTGGAACCCGAACTGGAGGATGGTCCACCCGACGGCGGCGAAGACCACGCCCGGCAGGATCTCGGCCACGTCGACGGGGATCGGCGGCAGGACGTAGTAGATCGGCAAGAAGACGAGGATGAGCCCGGCAAGCAGGATGAGCCAGCCGAGGAAGTCGGCTAACGGCACGGTACCGGTGACGAGCCTGAGCGCTGCCCCGATCCCGATCATCAGCGCGATCGCGCCCGCGCCCGCGACGAGTACCGTCAGTCCGTCCACGAGCTGTCCGACGAGGCTCTCTTCGGTGACCTCGTCGTAGACCTTGTCGAACGCGAGACTCAGCCCTCGAAAGACCTTGAGCGCACCCCAGGCGGCGACGACGAGCGCGACGACGGTCGCCTCGGCCCGTCCCGATTCGGTCGTCAGGGCTTCGGTAACGAGGTCTTCGCCCGACGCCGGGAGGAAGTCCCCGGCGACAGTGATCAGCCGCTCGGCGGCCGCCTCGCCGCCCAGCAGCGAGCCGACGACGAGTGCGAGCAGGACCAGCGGGATCAGCGACACGAACGCGTAGTAAGCGAAGCCGGCCGCGAGAAAGGTTAGATCGCGGTCGCTCGCCGTCCGATAGATCGTCGTGACCGTCTCCGGAAGCTCCATACAGTTCGTACGACGGTCTGGACTATGAACGTGTAAATCGTTCGCAGTTCCTGTCGTCCGGTATCGGGGAGAGCGGCAGCCGCCGACCGACTCGTGCCCGTGGCGATGCTTACCACTCGCGACAGAAGTTCTGGCCGGCGTAGACTGCGCCGTCCTCGTCGATGTAGACGCCGACCCCCGCCCGATCCCACGTTGGCGTCTCGCCCTCCTCGAGGATCGCCCGCCGGTGATCGGTGGAGTTCATCCACTGATCGACCAGACCGATCGCGAGGGCCTCGGCCGTTTCGTAGCGAACGACCCCGCCGGTCGGTCGTTCGACGCGTCGATCGACCCAGGTCATGGCGATGTTCTCGCCGTAGGCCCGACAGTAGTCGTCGACGTCTCTGAAGCGATCGTACGGCCCCTCGCCGTCGGGGTTCGTATGTGCGAAGTAGTCCCGCTGGCCCATGTCGCGAGTGTGTGCGCGAGCCACCGACGCGGCGGTCCCGTCCCACTCGAGGGGCTCGAGGCCGTGTTCGGCCCGCCGCTCGTTGATCTCGGCGTGGACGAAGTCCTCGACGGTCGGCGAGGTGATCGTCTCGACGTCGGTTTCGTACCGGGTCGTACCCGGGTCGTCGGGATCCGTTACCGGCGGATTGCGTTCGCCGGCCGGCGGCGGCTCGGAACTGGGCGCGGGCCCCTCGCCGAGGCCGAGCCCGTCGGTCACCTGCGGGGCGAACACGGCGGTTCCGACGGCGAGGGAGACGACGAGCGCGATCGCGACGAGGAGACTCAGGAGTCCCCGAAGCAGTGCCCGGTCGCACCGCCGGGCGCGGTCGTGTCCCGTTCCGTCGGACCGGCTCCCATCCATCGGATCGACCGTCGACTCGCCGGTACAAGAGCGTCGGGACGGACTACAGCGAGTGAGAGCGGTAGGGACCGATTACGGGTCCGTGACCGCGACCCCGTCCGCCCCGTCGCCGAAGATCGTCTCGTGCATGCCGATCACGAGACCGGGGACGACCGCCATGAACAGGTGTTCCTCGAGCGGGATGCCGGCGACGTCGATCCCGGTCCGGAGTTTGATATCGAAGACGCCGACGGCGAGGGTATACCGGTCCCAGACGTAGGCGATGGGGTACAGCGCGAGGATGGTCACGGCGGCCTTCCGGACGGCGTTGGCCCGGCGCAACAGGAGGGCAGCGACGGCCCCCCAGACGATCTCGGTGACGAGGTAGGTGTAGCGTCCGAAGACGCTGATGTCGAACATCGACGGCCATTCAACGGCCAGTATAAAAACACCCGGGCTGGATCCACCCGGATAAAACGGGCAGTATCTTAAATACCCCGGCGGCACTACGTTCACGTAGAAGGATGAATATCGCTGATATCGCCACCACGGAGTTCATCGAAGTCGACGTCGGGACGCGAATGGGGAAAGTCCGGTCCATGTTCGAGGACGGCAACCCCAAGGGAATTATCGTCATGAACGACGGGGACTACGAGGGGGTCATCAGCGAGCGGGAGATCCTCCAGTCCCACGTCGAGGACGACGCCAAGGTGGCGGCACTCACGAAGCCCAGTCGGAGTACGCCATCGCCCAAGGTCGACCGCCAGGAAGACGTCCGGGAGACCGCCCGCGTCCTCGTCGAGAGCAACGCGAAGGTCGCGCCGGTCTTCGAGAACGGCGAGCTGTGGGGGGTCATCACCGACGACGCGATCCTCGAGGCAGTACTGGAGAACCTCGACGCGCTGACCGTCGAGGACATCTACACCGCCGACCCGGTCACGGTCACCGAGGACGACGGGATCGGCAAGGCGATCAATCTCCTGCGCGAACACGGCATCTCCCGCCTGCCCGTGATGAACGAGAACGGCTTCCTCGCTGGGGTCGTCACGACCCACGACATCGCCGACTTCGTCATCCGGGAGAACCACACGACGACGACGGGCGATCGGGTCGGCGACTCCGATCGGTTGCTCGACGTGCCGGTCTACGACATCATGACCAGCCCCGTCGAGACGACCACGCTGGACACGACCGCGGAGGCTGCCGTCGAGCGGATGCTGGGCAACGACTACGCGGGGCTGATGGTCACGCCGGCCGACGACGACCGGGTCGTCATCGGCGTCATCACCAAGACCGACGTCCTGCGGGCGCTGACCTTCACCGAGGAGGAACACATGGACGTCCAGATCACCAACATCTCGATGCTCGATACCATCACTCGAGAAGGGATCGTCGAGAACATCGAGGACGTCGTCGACAAGTACCAGGACATGCAGGTGATGCACGCCCACGTTCGATTCAAGGAACACCAAGAGCGACTCCGCGGCACGCCGCTCGTGCAGTCACAGATCCGACTGCGTACTAACAAGGGCCAAGTCGCCGGCACCGGTGAGGGCTACGGCTCGGAGAACGCCTTCCGCGTCGCGCTCGATAAACTCGAGCGCAACGTCCTCGAACTCAAGGGCGTCACCAGCGACGAGGAGTACCGCGGCCAGCTCCTGCGGAAACTCAACGAACTGTAGCGTCGACA
This sequence comes from Natrinema thermotolerans, assembly GCF_031165565.1. NCBI lineage: Archaea > Methanobacteriati > Methanobacteriota > Halobacteria > Halobacteriales > Natrialbaceae > Natrinema > Natrinema thermotolerans. The sequence goes on from NZ_CP101873.1 coordinate 3,089,351, forward strand.
TCGACCCCGGGTTCGTTTTTCCAACTCCGGACTGGACACCGACCATCGGCCGGCCGGAGGTGGCTCAATGTCGCGCCGACTCCTCGCCGCCCTCGAGCCCCCGATCCGTAATCCGGAACTGAACCGACTCACCGGCCGGCTTCGAGCGGTGTTTCTCCAGCGTCGCGCGTCGGTTCCCGCCCCGGAACCGCTCCAAGCGGACGACGGTCCCGGTCCAGTGTTCCAACGTGTTGCCGCCCAGCCCACGGGTCCGGTCCGAGTCCGGGTCCGAAAAGACCTGATTCGTCAGCACGACCGCGAGATCGTGTTTGCGCGCGAGCGAGAGCAGATGGGTCACCTGTCGGGTGACGCTTCGCAGCGCTTCCCCCTCGTCGCCGTCGGCGGTCCGCTCGAGCCGGTAAAAGCCCGTCGCGCTATCGAGGACGATCAACTCGGCGCGCTCGGCGAACCCCTCGGCGTCGCGGACGGCCTCGGCCTGTTCCTCGAAATCGACGGCGTCTTCGATGACGATCCGCGAGGCGACGGCCTCGAGGTCTTCCCCGTCGACGCTCCCCTCGAGCAACTGCTGGAAGCGGTCGACCGAGACGCCTTCGGTATCGATGTAGACGACGGTCCCTCCGTCGACGGCCGTCTGGACGGCGGCAGACAGCGCGAGGTTCGTCTTCCCGGCCGCCGGCGGGCCGTACAACTGCGTGACGGTCCCGCGTTCGAACCCCCCGTCGAGCAACTCGTCGACCGGGCCACAGCCGGTCGGGATCGCCTCGTCGGTCACGGTTCGAGTTGACTGGGGACGCGCAAAAAGGCCCCGGAACGGCCGGGGCAGGACTTCGCCTCCGCCTCGCGGGCGATCGTGGCCCGATACTGTCGGCGCTCGCGACTCCGACCGCTCGTCTCGACGATGGAATCCGTTCGCGTACGTTTATCTCCGATGGGGGCGAAAGTCGCCCGTGATCGTCGTCGCTACGGCGGACTTCGAGGTGTACCACGGTGTCGTCAACGAACTTCGCGACCGCGGAACGACGTTTACGACCATCGAACTCGATGAAGAGCTACCGGACCGGGCGGCCGTCGTCATCACCGACGGGGACAACGCCGATGCCTTCGCGAACGCGACGACCGTCGTCGCCGATCCGGACGACCCCCGGCGCGCGGTCGACCGGGCGCTGGCGGCCGTCCGCGGCGACGGCGGTCGGACGATCATCGGCGTCGACCCCGGTCGCAAACCCGGCATCGCCGTCCTCACCGGCGAGACGGTCGTCGCCGCCTTTCAGGTCCCGCTCTCCGACGCCGTCGACGTGATCGAACGCGAGGCCAGCGACGCGCCCTCGCCGGTCGTCCGGATCGGCGACGGCTCCCGCCTCGAGGGCGCGAAACTCGTCACCGACCTCGAGGACGTCCGGGTCGAACTCGTCGACGAGACGGGGACGACCCCCTATCTGGGAACGGGCTCGCGGGGGATGGGCGACGTGCTGGCCGCGGTCAACATCGCTCGCCTCGAGGGAGAGGTCGTCGACGCCCGCGAGATCGAGCCGACGGAAGGGGAGATTCAGGTCATCAAGGACCGCTCGCGCGAGCGAAGCGAACACAACCGGGCGATCGACGAGGCACTGGCCCGGCGGGTCGCCGCCGGCGAGTTGACGATCGACGAGGCGCTCGCGGAACACCGCAACGATGGAACTGGCTCGGAAACCGAGTCGCGCGAGACGGACGACACCGACGGCTCGGAGCCGTCGTCGTAGCGTCGGAAAACCGGACAAAAGAAACGGATACGTCGGTCACTGCGGTCGAAAACCGACCGTGTGACGGATCGAGAGGTTACGCGCCGACCCAGGTGTTCGTCGAGGCGACCGACGTGAGCTGGACGTTCTCGTTCTCCTGCATGCTGATCTGTGAACTCCCGGCGCTGCCGCCGTCTTCGGCGACTGCGATGGAGCTGTGCTGTTCGTTCAGGTTCTGCTGCGTGATGATCTGCTGCTGGGCGATCGCGGCGCTGGCCTCTTGCTCGACGTCGTTCGTCTGCGTGGCGTTCCCGGCGTAGTCGTACGACGTGCCGGCGCCCATGCCCGCGTTCCCGTCGACCGTGACGGTCGTACTCGAGGTCCGAGTGACGTCGTCGGAGACGTAGCCCGGGCTCGCGTAGACGTTGAGCGCGTCGGCATAGGCGACCTGTGCGTTGTAGTTCTGCTGGTAGGCGAGCTGGATCGCGGTGGCCTCACTGCCGTTCTCCGCGAGTGCCATCGCGGTGTTCTGGAAGTTGATGTTCTGCTGTTCGACCGCCTGTTCTTGGGCAATACCCGCGGTAGCGGTCTGTTCGGTGTCGTTCACGTTGTCGTTCTTGTCCTTCTTGTCGGGCTTGTGTGCGTCAGTCGTGGTCGAGAGGACGTCGCCGTCGACATCGCCGGCGGTGGCGACGTTCATCCCGAGGGACGAGACCATCAGGTTCGAGGCGGTTGCGCTACCGAACTGCTCGTTGAGGTTGCTCTGGTCGGTGAACTGAATCGCCGTGGCAGTGCTGTTTTCGCCGATCGCGATGGCAACCGCACCGCCCTGTTCGTTGACGTTCTGCTGGGCGACGTCTTGTGACTGGTTGACGAGTGCTTCGGCACTCTGGCCGACACCGGGACCGTCGTCGCCGGACTTGTCCTTCGCGTGTCCGAACTCGCCGTCACCGAGGTAGACGTTCGAGGCGTTGGCCATGCCCTCTTGGAGGTTCTCGTTGCGCTGGTAGGACTGCTGGAGCGCGGTCGCCTCGCTGTCGTTCATGGCGTACGCGAACGCGGTACTCTGGTTGTTGTAGTTGACCTGACCGACCGTCTGGGACTGGGTCACGCCGGCGATGGCTTCCTGGGTGACCGTCTCGTCGTCGCCCTTCTCGTCTTTGATGCCCCAGCCGTCGAACTGCTGGTCGCCACCGTTGCCGATGATGATGTTGACCTCGCCGACGTTTTCGAACTGCGTCTGTGCGGTTCGAACCTCGACGTTGCCGGCCGTTGCCTCACCGGTCTGGACGTTGTCGTTCTGCTGGTTGGCCTCCTGGACGGCCGTCGCCTGGCCGCCGTCGATCGAGACCGAGACCGCCGACCCCTGTTCGTTGATGTTGACTTGATCGACGTCTTGGTGCTGGATGACTTCGGCGGCCGAGCTGCTCGTCCCGTCCGCGTGTTGTTCGACGTACTCCTCGAGCGACATATCGCCGAGGTCGGCGCCAAAGACCAGATACAGCTCGTCGCCGTCCTCGAGCGTGTGTACCGTGTCACTGTTGGACGCGGCGTCACCGCCCGCGGACGCGGCCGGGACGCCAGCCATCGCCATCGACAAGGCCAGCATACAGGCCATAAGAACCGTCGTAGCTCGTGATCGTCTCGTCGTATCGGTTGTCATTGAGTGTTTGATATTCGTCGTGATTGTCTTTCGTTTCTGTAACTGTGCAACGCAAACCCCCGTTCTCCCATTACAGACTTTGTTATCGACAGGTTGGCCGGAGTATGAAGTCGCCTATGGGACCGAAGGGGGCTACTTACGGGGAGAAATCGGCGGCTTCGGTTCACCGAACCGTCTTGCTCGAACCTGTCTGGGCGTATTTATCGCCACTCGACTGAAAATGAAAATTGAGGAATGCTTTGGCGCGCCATTGATCTGCTTACTGATCGTTTCAGGGATCGAATGCGGGTATTAGCGCCGCGAAACGGATCAACAACCGTTTCACACCGCGGATTTCGGCAACGGGGGCGCGGAATCCCGTCCTCGAAACGCTGAGGGAAGTCCGAATAGGGTCGTCGAAACGACGACACGTTGTTGGTTACGGTCGCTGAACGGTTACCCTGGACGCATAAACGGACGTATCAGGTTTTCTAATGCCGCTATTCGGCTCGAAACCGTTTGCCGGATTCAAATGGGTCCCCGTGATGAGTAGCGACCGGGCAACGCGCCACAGCGGGGAGCGACCGGGAGACGACAGCCGCATTCGCCACTAGCGACAGCACTGTCGCTCGAGGGAGCCCCCTCGAGAGTCTCCCCAGTGTGGCGACGCGTGGTGCCCACACACGGTGACCGAACCAATGAAACGCGCACTCACGCTCGCACTGACGATAGCAGTGATCGGCGGCCTCGCTTTCATGGGGGCTGCTGGAACAGCCGCGGCCGGAGACTACGACGATGACAATAACGACGCTGAAGTCGAAACCCAAGGAGAACTCGATGATCTAGGGGACACCTCCACGTACGTAGAAACACATAGCGTCGATCAAGACCAAGAAGTCGCACAGATAAACGATAATAATCAGGACGATAACATCGGTGGCGTTCAGGTGAACCAACAACAGAACCAGAACGCACAGACGGCGACCACCGATGGTGACGTCAATGTCAGCCAGAGCGGTACCCAAGCTGCTGACGCAGGCCACGATATTGACGTCGATTTCGGTGACGGTGCCGACGACGGCGACAACGGCGACGACGGCGACGACGGCGACAACGGCGACAACGGCGACAACGGCGACGACGGCGACGACGGCGACAACGGCGACGACGGCGACGACGGCGACAACGGCGACAACGGCGACAACGGCGACAACGGTGACAACGGCGACAACGGTGACAACGGCGACAACGGCGGTGACAGCATTATCGAACTCCTGATCGAAGCTGGAATCCTCAGCTAATAACGCTGTAATTCCTCCTATTCGGTTTTATTTTATCCGGTAACTTGGACCGGACTCTATAACCCGATTGGAGATCTATCTGCTCGTGGCCCTCTATTCCAAGTCAGCTATAACATCGGATTCTGCTTGATGAACCACTTCGCGGATCGAATTATCGCTCTTACGAGCTACTGCCTTCGCGTCGTCGTACTCCGCACTCACATCGTAGACATCACCGTCAGCATCGCTGGCGATTTTCACGCTGACCTCGTACTCCTCGCCGTCGATCTCGAGCGTCACCGTCTCGAACTCCCGCTCGGCGATCCATCGGTGTGTGGCCCCCGAATCCCGGACGCCGAGCGTCCCGGTCTCCTCGGCCAGCGCTCGAGCGACCCGTTCCCGATCTGCCGGTTTACAAATGACCTTCACCAGATGCCCGGGCCGAGACTTCTTCATCGTCGCGGGCAGGATCGACACGTCTCGCGCGCCCGCGTCCGAGAGCGTCTCCTGCAGGCCACCCAGCACTTCCGGCGTCGCGTCGTCGAGGTTCGTCTCGAGGACGGCGATGTCGTCTTTCACCAGTTCTCCCTCGCCGACCCCGATCAGCGCGCGGAGGACGTTCGGGTGGGGGTCGAGATCGTAGCCGCCCGCGCCGTAGCCCGATGCCTCGAGATCCAGCGCGGGCAGCGAATCGACGCCGTCGGCGACGTGCGCCAGGATCGCTGCGCCGGTCGGCGTCAGGAGTTCGGCGTCGACGGGGCCGCCCCGCAGCGACCAGTCGGCCCACTGGGCGAGTTCGACCACCGCCGGCGTGGGGACGGGGTACTCGCCGTGGCTCATCGAGACCGTCCCGCCGCCGGTCGCAAGCGGGGTCGTGACGACGCGATCGGGCTCGAGGTCGTGCAACAGGGCCGCCGCGCCGACCACGTCCGCGATCGCGTCGTCGGCCCCGACCTCGTGGAAGTGGATCGACTCGAGGTCTGCGCCGTGGACGGCGGCCTCGGCCTCGCCGAGCAGTTCGAAGATCGCGAGCGCGTCGCGCTCGACTGCCGGCTCGAGGTCCATTTCCCGAACGATCTCGCAGACCTCGCGGTAGCTGCGATGGGGGCCGTGGCCCTCTGCGGGGGTGTCGGTACCGTCGCCTGCCGTCTCGTGTGTGTGCCCGCCCTCCGTGTCGGCCTGGTCGTGCGAATGATCGTGGCCGTGGGAATGATCGTGACCGTGCGCACCGTCCGTGTCGGCGTGATCGTGGTCGTGTGCGTGATCGTCGTCGGGGAAGACGACGTCGGCCGTCGTGGCCGCGATCCCGGTCTTTTCGGTGTCGTCGATCCGGTAGGCCACCGGCAGTGCCTCGGTTACCGGCTCGAGGACGTCGGCGTCGGCACCGGCGTCTATGAGCGCGGCAAGGATCATATCGCCGCTGGCTCCCATCCGGCCGTCGAACGCGAGGACTCGCATGCCAGTTCTCGGCGCGGAAAACGCAAAAAGCCATCTCTCCTCGCTCGAGGGGCGGTATCGATAGGGCCAAAACCAACCGAGGCCGGTACATCTTTGTAACCGCCCGTCCGACGTGAGTATGGTAGATACTAGCACAGGAAATGACTCACCCTAGCAAAAAACCTATCCGCGCACGAATCGGAGTCAATTACATCGCCGTCCCCAAATCATGAACGAAGTCCAACTGGAGGTTGCGAAGGCGTACCCGAACGATTCGGGTCGTGGTATCGCCCGACTCGACCCGGACACGCTGTTGCATCTGAAGCTGAGTCCGGGCGACATCATCGAGATCGAGGGTGCAGACACCACTGCCGCGAAGGTCTGGCGTGCCGACCGGCAGGACTGGAACACCGACACCGTCCGCATCGACGGCTTCACGCGCCAGAACGCCGACGTCGGTATCGGCGAGCGGGTGACGATCCGCAAGGCCGAGGCGACGAAAGCCGACAAGCTCGTCCTCGCGCCGCCGGAGGAGGCGTCGGTCCAGTTCGGCTCCGACGCCGCCGGCATGGTGAAACGCCAGATCTTAAAGCGGCCGGTCGTCGGTCGCGACATCGTTCCGGTGATGTCCTCGACGAACCATCCGTTCATGCGGTCGCCGGGCCAGGCGATCCCGCTGATCGCCGTCGAAACCGAGCCCGAGGGGGTGGTCCTCATCACCGAGGACACCGATGTCGAACTCCGCGAGGAGCCGATCTCGGGCTTCGAGAAGACCGGTGGCGGGATCACCTACGAGGACATCGGTGGCCTCCAAAACGAGATCCAGCGGGTCAGGGAGATGGTCGAACTCCCGATGAAACACCCGCAGATCTTCAAGAAACTCGGCATCGAGCCGCCACAGGGGGTTCTCCTGCACGGCCCGCCGGGCACCGGGAAGACCCTCCTGGCCAAAGCGGTCGCCAACGAGACCTCCGCCAGTTTCTTCTCTATCGCCGGGCCGGAGATCATCTCGAAGTACTACGGCGAGTCCGAACAGCAACTCAGGGAGATCTTCGAGGACGCGACCGAGGAGTCGCCCTCGATCATCTTCATCGACGAACTCGACTCCATCGCGCCCAAACGGGAAGACGTCACCGGCGAGGTCGAGCGCCGCGTCGTCGCCCAGCTGCTGACGATGATGGACGGCCTCGAGTCCCGGGGCCAAGTCATCGTCATCGCGGCGACTAACCGCGTCGACAGCGTCGACCCCGCGCTCCGACGGCCGGGCCGGTTCGACCGCGAGATCGAGATCGGCGTCCCCGACGAGACGGGCCGCGAGGAGATCCTGCAGATCCACACCCGCGGGATGCCCCTCTCGGACGACGTCAGCCTCGGTCACCTGGCCGACGAGACCCACGGTTTCGTCGGGGCCGACATCGAGAGCCTGACCAAAGAGGCGGCGATGAAGGCGCTACGCCGGTACCTCCCCGAGATCGATCTCGACGAGGAGGACATCCCGCCGAGCCTGATCGACCGGATGATCGTCAAACGGGAGGACTTCCGCGGCGCCTTGAACGAGGTCGAACCCTCGGCAATGCGGGAAGTCCTCGTGGAGCTGCCGAAGATCTCCTGGGACGACGTCGGCGGCCTCCACGACGCCAAGGACCAGGTCCAGGAATCGGTCGAGTGGCCGCTCTCGAACCCCGAGCGGTTCGATCGGCTCGGCGTCGACCCGCCTGCCGGCGTCTTGCTGTATGGCCCGCCTGGCACCGGGAAGACGCTGATGGCGAAAGCCGTCGCCAACGAGACCAACGCCAACTTCATCTCGGTGCGTGGCCCGCAGCTGCTTTCGAAGTGGGTCGGTGAATCGGAGAAAGCCATCCGCCAGACCTTCCGCAAGGCCCGGCAGGTCTCGCCGACGGTCATCTTCTTCGACGAACTCGACGCGCTCGCGCCCGGCCGGGGCGGTGAGACCGGCTCGAACGTCTCCGAGCGGGTCGTCAACCAACTGCTGACCGAACTCGACGGGTTAGAGGACATGGGCGACGTGATGGTCATCGGCGCGACCAACCGCCCGGACATGATCGACCCGGCCCTGCTGCGCTCGGGCCGCTTCGACCGGCTAGTCATGATCGGCCAGCCCGACGTCGACGGCCGCGAACGCATCCTCGAGATCCACACCCAGGACACGCCGCTGGCGGCCGACGTCACCCTGCGCGAGATCGCCGAGATCACGGACGGCTACGTCGGCAGCGACCTCGAGTCGATCGCCCGCGAGGCGGCCATCGAGGCGCTGCGCGAGGACGAGGAGGCAGACGTCGTCGAGATGCGACACTTCCGGCAGGCCATGGAGAACGTCCGGCCGACGATCACCGACGACATTCTCGACTACTACGAGCGGATCGAAGAGGAGTTCCGCGGCGGTGGCGGCGGCGGTCCCGATCCGACGGGTCGTCGCGGCAGCCGGATCGGCTTCCAGTAACGCGAATCCCCCTTTTCGTCGCTGTTTCGCCGGTCGGATACCCACGGAACCGCGAGACGGCCGTTTGGTCGCTATCGTAACAACCGAAACGATTTACACACCGATCGCACAGCCGTCGTGCGATCGGGTGCGCAATGACTTTCAGTGGCTACTATGGTCGGGACGAACGACCACGTCGCTCGCGGCCGGGCTCTCGCCGCCGTGTGGCGTGTCTCGCTCCCGCACCCGCCCCGCGTGGACCGTCTCTGTGGCGTCGTCGATGACGAGGACCTCGCCGGGGGCCTCCGGTAGTCGGTCGGCGTCGGCCAGCGAGCCGCCGACGTAGGTCGGCTGGGCGGCCTCGAGCGCCGCCAGATCGTCCCCGGCTGTAAGCCGGTGCGAGACGAGGATATCGGACTGTGAGATCCCGACGTCGGGGAGCGCGCTCGGACGCTGTGTCGCGGCCACGAGGCTGACGCCGGGCGCGCGGCCGCGGGTCAGGATCGTCTCGAGGGCGGGTGCGGCCACGCCGTCGAAGAAGGTGTGGGCCTCGTCGAGCAAGAGCCAGGGGAGCCGGTCGACCGCGGCGTCGACGCGGGCGCGGTACAGCGCTTCAGCGACCCCGCGACAGACGGCGTTCATCGGGGCGGCCGAGAGACTGGAGACGTCGACGACCGTTATTTCGGGACCGGCAAGCGCTCGAGCGCCGAGCCCGTCGGCGTCGAAGACGTCCCACGAGTCGGCCAGCCGCAGGTGGTTCGTCGCCGCGCGTCGTGCGGCGCGTGCCGCGTCGGCCGATTCGACGTGCGTTCGCATGCCGTCGATCGTAGGTTCGGCCTGTGCGGCCCGCCAGAGGAGGCTTCCGGCGGCACTTTCCGGCGAGAGACCGAGCAGCGTACACCACGACCTGGGGTCGAGCGACGCCGGCGCGACCGTCGGCTCCGCGACGACCGTCGCCGGAACCGGCTTGCCGTCCGCCGACGCCGCGAGCGTTGCGAACGCTCCCATCGGATCGACAACGACTGGTGCGAGTCCATGCGCCCGTGCGAGCCCCTCCGCGATCACACCCATCGTATGTGACTTACCGTAGCCGCGCTTGCCGACGAGCGCGATCGCGTGGGGAGAGTCCAGATCGAGCGCGAGCGGGGCGCCGTCGCTGCCGTCGAGCGCCCGATAGACACCGAGCCGACAGCTGGGGCCGTCCTCGCGGTCGGCATCGCGACCGAGTACGAAGCTCACGGCCCCGACTCCCGCGGCTTCGTATTTGAACCCGCGTCCCACCGTTTAAGACGGAAGCCGCGGCCAGCACGCCCATGAGTTCGAACCGGACTGAGTCCGATTCGAGGGACGGACCGCATCGATCACTGTCGTCGTTCGCTCGCGACGACCGCGCGATCGAGGGACTGCCGATCCGGCTAGTCATCGCGCTGGTCGTCGGGGTCGCGGCGCTCGCGATCATGCTGAACATGCTCGGCGGGATCGGTAGCGTCGGCGATACGGAAGTGACCGTGAAGATCGCCGACGACGATCAGGTGATCGAGGCGGACGCGACCGGAAGCGACGCGAAGGTAGACGTCTACGCGATCGACGAGAACGGGAACAACGTCTCGGACGCAACCATCGTCGCGACCGCCGACTCGGCGCAACTCGACGGCGTCCTCGACAAACCGACCGGCGACGACAATCACGCACAGCTCGATTTCAGCGGTGACCAGAGCCTGCGGGCCGATCAGGACATGGGGGCGATCCAGCTCGAGGTGATCCCGCCGTCGGACAGCAACTATATCGACGAGCAACCGAACCCGACCATCCGGGTCGTTTCCCGATGATCGCCGGCCGTTACCACCGATGATCGAAATTACGACGGAACTCGTCGTCGGTATCGCGTTCGGCTTCGTCGTCGGCGTCGGTCCCGCGATCGTCGTCGGTGCCCTCGCCGTCGTAACTGACTGCCGGGATCGCGAACTCCCGCTCCCGGCCGCCGTCGGTCTCGGCGTCTTCCTCGCCGGGTGCAACGGGTATTTCGTCGGCCTCCTCGAGGGAGGGGTCAGTCGAGCGCAGGTCCCCCGATTCGGGGCCGCGGCGCTCGTCGTCGCCCTCCTTTCGGCGTCCGCGGCGAGTCAGGGCGAGCGCATCGCCGCGGAACTCCCGATCGGGGCCGATCGGCCGACTATCCGGACGCGGTCGCTGTCGGCCGCAGCCATCGACGCAGTCGATGCCATGGGACAGGTGCGGATCCAGACAACCGGCGGTGTTCGCGATATCGACGGCTACCCGCCGCTGTCACCGGACGTGCGGACGGCGATCGAAGCCGACGCATGGCGACTGCCCGCGGACCTTCCGCTTTCGGCCCTCGAGACCCGGCTAGCGACGCGGCTCCGAACCGAATACGACCTGACCGCCGTGTCGGTATCGATCGACGGCCGCGGCCGGGCGACCGTCGCCGCTGCACCGCCGACCGACGGCGTCGCGGCTGCGGTTCCGGACGGCTGGCGTGCGGTTTCGGTTTCCGCCCCCTTCCCGCCCGGATTGGTGCCCGGGACGACCGTCGAGGTCGTCACTCGAGACGCGTCGACGACGGGAACCGTCCTGTCCGTCGACGGGTGTGCCCGCCCGGGGCGAGAGACGGGAGCCGACGATTCGACTGATGTGGACGAGACCGTTACCGTCGCCGTTCCCGCACCCGACGCCACGCCGCTCCTGGCCGCAGATCACGCTCGCATCGCCGTTCCCGCGACCGGTCACGACCCCGAGCGGGAGGCGCTGGCCCGCCTCGAGCGAGCGGACTACGCGGTCCGGCACGTCTCCGGGGGGACGATCGCATCGGCGCTCGAGGCGAGCAAGGGCGAGACTGACGATTCGATCCATCCCGTTGCGGCGAGTTCACCGGCCGATGTCGATGCGACCGAGACGACGGGAGCAAAGCCCGTTGCCGACCGGAACCGGTGGCAGCTCGATCCGGATCCGGAGACACTCGACGACCGGGAATCGGTGTTCGTTTCGGGGGACAAAGTCACCCTCCAGCGTTACATCGATGACGATCACGACTTGCGTCCACCGCCGCCCGTCGAGGCGGCGACGGGGGTGTCGCCATGAGCGTCCTCGCTCAGGCGGTCGTCACCGAGTGGACCGAAACGGCGATGCGAACCGTCGTCGGGTTCGCGCTCCTGTCGGGGCTTGTCGCGACGGTCGTCGCGTTCGGCTACCGCGTCGCGAGCGCTCGAGCGCTCCCCGTTGGCGTGGGGCTGTTCGCGGGGCTCGGCGTCGTCGTCGGCTGGCTGAACGCAGTCGGGCTCGGTCGGTCGACGATACTCGATGGGACGCCGCTCGTTCACTACGCCACCGCCGCGTACTTCCTCGGGGCGATCGCCGCGAGCGCCCTCAGCGCCGAGGGCGGCCGGCGGGTGGGCGATCGGATCGCCCGCGATGTCTTCGACATCGAGCGACTTGGCGCGACCGGCGAGATCGCCGCACTCGTTCGGTCGGCGCGGCTCCCGTCGGTCGTCCGGCTGCCCGACCGGATCGACGACGCGGCGGGCTCCCCATCCGTCGAGCCGTCGATCAAACGCGATCTCGCCGGCAGCACGGTCCTGTTACCGCAGGTCGATACCCACTCGGCGCTTCGAACCCGACTCTCGAGCCGGCTCGAGCGCGATTACGATCTCGGCCACGTCTCGATCACGGTCGGGGCCGACGGGGCGATCGACCGGCTCGCGGTCGGGGGAACCCGGTCGGGGATCGCAGCGACCATCCCGCCGGGAACCGTCGCGGTGTCGATCCGCGGCGAGCCGGCGCCCGCCGTCGGCGCGGGCGACCCCGTCGAAGTCTGGGCGACCGCCGAGGGATCGAGTCGCCTCGTCGCGACCGGACGGCTGTGGGCGACGGATGGCGACGCCGCGACCGTCGCCGTCGACGCCGACGTTGCCGACCGACTCGCTACCGAGCCTGACACCCGGTATCGACTCGCGGCTCGGTCTGGCCCCCCTGACGACGGTTTCCGGCTACTCGCCGCGCTCCGTGCGGCCGATGGGACGGTCAGGTCGGTCACCGTCGACGACGGCGGGTCGCTCGAGAACGTCTTCGTCGGGTGGGTTCCGGGGACCGTCCTCGCCGTGGTCCGCGACGGCGAGGTCCGTCCGTTCCCGGCGGACAACCTGACCCTCCGGGCCGGCGACGACCTCTCCGTCCTCGGTACCGTCGACGAACTGCGTTCGGTGGCCCCGGACGGACGATCGTGACGACACTGACCGAGCCGCCGACGCCGACGGGCCGGCCTCGGATCGCCGGCCCGTGACGCGACGCTAGGGCCGGTCGGTTGCGTCCCGCGCGGCCTCGAGGTGGCGGCGCTCGATTCGGACCTCCGAAGCCTTCTCGTTTGCCGTTTCCGGCCCGTACTCGCTCGCGACGTCGCGGATCGCTCGCATCGAGGCGTCCCTGACCAGCGCCTCGAGGTCGGCACCGGTGTACCCCTCGAGTTCGACCGCCAGGTCGTCGATGTCGACGTCGTCGGCGAGCGGCTTGCCCTCGGCGTGGACCGCGAGGATCTTTTTCCGAGCCTCGAGGTCCGGTTCGCCGACGAAGACGTGGGTATCGAGCCGGCCGGGTCGAAGCAGGGCAGGGTCGATCTGGTCTTTGCGGTTCGTTGCGGCCAGCACCACGAGGTTGGGGTTCTCCCGCATTCCATCGAGTTCGGTCAGCAGCTGTGAGACGACGCGTTCGGTGACCTCGTGGCCCTCGCCGCGGGCGGCGGTGATCGCGTCGATCTCGTCGAAGAAGACGATCGAGGGTGCCGACTGGCGAGCGCGCTCGAAGACCTCGCGGATCGCCTTCTCGCTCTCGCCGACGTAGCGGTCGACGATCTCGGGCCCGTCGACGCGGACGAAGTTGACGTCGGTCTCGCCCGCGAGCGCCCGGGCGAGCAACGTCTTGCCGGTGCCGGGCGGCCCGTACAGCAAGACGCCCGACGGCGGGTTCGTATTGGTCTCCTCGAAGAGTCGGTCGTAGGTCAGCGGCCACTCGACCGACTCCCGGAGTGTCTGTTTCGCCGCCTCGAGGCCGCCCACGTCGTCGAAGTCGGTGGTCGGCGACTCGGCGACGTACTCGCGCATCGCGGAGGGCTCGACCGACGCGAGCGCGGCGTCGAAGTGGGCCTTTCGCACCGTCGGGTTCCGGTTCCAGTCCTGTTTCTCGTCGGTATCGGTCGGCCGGTCGCGGATGGCCGCCATCGCGGCCTCGCTCGAGACGGCGTCCAGGTCTGCCCCGACGAAGCCGTGGGTCCGTCGCGCGATCGCGTCGACGTCGACGTCGTCCGCGAGTGGCATCCCGCGGGTATGGACCTCGAGTATCTCCCGGCGGCCCTCCTCGTCGGGGACGCCGATCTGAATCTCGCGGTCGAAGCGACCGCCGCGCCGGAGTGCGGGATCGATCGTATCGACGCGGTTGGTCGCGCCGATGACGATGACCTCGCCGCGGGCGTCGAGACCGTCCATCAGCGTCAGCAGTTGGCCGACGATCCGGTTTTCGGCGTCACCCTCGCCGTCTCGAGCGCCCGCAATAGAATCGATTTCGTCGAAGAAAATTATCGTCGGTGCGTTCGCCTCGGCGGTTTCGAACACCTCTCGGAGCCGTTCCTCGCTCTCGCCTTTGTACTTCGACATGATCTCCGGCCCCGAGATCGTCTCGAAATTGGCGTCGACCTCGTTGGCAACTGCCCGTGCGATCAGGGTCTTCCCGGTGCCCGGCGGGCCGTACAGCAAAACGCCCGACGGCGGCTCGACGCCGAGACGACGGAACAGCTCCGGTTCCGACAGCGGGAGTTCGATCATCTCCCGGACCTGCTCGAGTTCCTCGTCCAAGCCGCCGATGTCCTCGTAGGTGACGCCCGAACTCGGCCCGGGTTCGTCGCGGTCGGTCGCGCCGTCGGACGGGAGGGACGCGGCCCCTTCGTTGCGGGTATCCGAACCGCCGCTGGCAGCGGTACCGGAGCCGGCGTCGTTCGAGCCGACAGCACCCGATCCCGCGCCGGCGTCGACGATCCGGACCGTCGTCTCGTCGGTGATCCGCACGTCGCCGTTCGGATCGGTGTCGGTCACCCTGAACGGTTGCTGGTCGATCCCTTCGATCCGGATCTGTTCCCCGGCACGGACCGGTCGGTTCCGGAGTCGCTTCGTCGCGTCGGTTTCGGCGGCCCGCTGCTGGCGGTCGGAAAGTCCCGGCGGCGCGACGAGGGTCACGCGGTCGGCGTCGGTGATCGTCGACTTGTCCTTGGCCCGGACGGCGACCGTATCGCCGACGTGGACGCCCGCGTTCGCGCGCGTATCGCCGTCGATCTGGATCGCCGTCTCCGGGACGGACGCGTCGGCCGGCCACATCTTGGCGACCGTCGTCTCTGTGCCCTCGATCACGACGGTATCGCCGCTGAGAACTCCGAGCTGTCGCCGCGCCTGCTCGGGGATGCGCGCGACGCCCCGGCCGGCGTCGCCTTTCTCCGCGGCGCGAACCGACAGCGTCACGCCGTCCGCTTCCGACGAACTCATACCCGTTCCTTTCGCGCCGGTGGCCTTGAGAATTGTCCCCTCGGAAGCGCCCTCACAGCGCGTTCTCGAGCAATCGATCGATCCCGCGACGGAGCCGCTCGGAGGCAGACGGTGCCGAGATACCCAGTCGATCGCCGACCTCCTCGGTGGAGGCCGCCCGCGGGACGGCGAAGTATCCCGCATCGCGGGCTTCGACGAGGGCCTCGTACTGCTCGTGCGTGAGCCCGAACGGCGGCTCGTCGCTCGCCGACTCACGGGTGAGTCGCTCGAGTTTGAAGTCACTGCCCCGCTCGGTACAGAACGCCCGGTATTCTGCGAGTGCCTCCCGGTCGGGGAATCGGGCGCGTGCCCACCAGCCGTCGACGGTCACGATACCGCCCAGCGGCGTCGTCCCGAGTTCGACGTACTTTCGGTAGATCGGCAGCGGCGGGTTCCGGAGTCTGATCCGGTACATCGCGTCCTCGTCCCCGCCCGCGTCGATCGTCTCGGCCATTTCGACCGTCGGATCGTCCGCGAGCGCCGCCGAAAACCGCTCCTCGTCGCCGATGACGCGACAGAGGACGACCGGCCGATCGGGATCGACGACGAGGATTCGGTCGATATAGAGCGTCACGTCCGGAACGGCCGCAACGGCGTCCGTCAGCGGCATATCCGGCGAGTTATGTTGGAACTCCGCGATGAGACCCATACGTCGCGTTCGGCCCGATAGCACTTAAACACCCTAATACATGAGATACAGCCTCATCGGGAACCGACGCATATGTTCGGGCACGCATGAGCGCTGACGAGCCGGCAATGCAACTCGATACGGGAATTCGCTCGCACAACTACTACCGAAACGCGGTCGAGAAACACTGGGACCCCCACGAGGTCGATCTCGAGGCAGACCGCGAGGGAGCGGCCGAACTCTCCGAGCCGGCCTTCGAGGGGCTCAAGCAGTCGCTCGCGTTGTTCGGCGCTGGCGAAGAATCGGTGACCGAGGACCTCGCGCCGCTGGCCGTCGTCCTCGAGGACATCAACGACCAGATGTTCCTCACGACCCAGCTCTACGAGGAGTCGAAACACACGGACTTCTTCGACCGCTACTGGCGGGAAGTCATCCACGCCGAGGAGAAGCGCCGCGGGCAGGAGCTATCGTCGCCGACCGACGAGAAGTGGTACAACGAGCCGTACGACGAACTGTTCGAGCGCAACGAGCGGGCGATGGCGCGGCTGCTCGAGGACGATACTCCCGAAAACCGTGCGCGTGCACACTGTCACTACCATCTGACGATCGAAGGAATCCTCGCCCAGACCGGCTACTACGGCCTCACGCTTGCCTACGGCGAAAACGAGCCCGAACTTCCCGACCTACCGGGGCTGGTCGAGGGGCTCAAACTGGTCCGCAGCGACGAGGGTCGTCACGTCGGCTTCGGGATGGCCAAACTCAAGTCGCTCGTGGGCGACGGCGAGGTCGAGCCGGACCTCCTTCGGGAGACGGTCGACGAACTGGTGCCACTCGTCCAGGAGAGTCTGGCCGGTGACGGCGGTGCAAGCTCCGAGAGCGGCCCCGGCCCGAGCCCGTCCGAACTGGCCGATTACGCCTACACGAAACACGAACAGCGCATGCAACAGATCACCTCGGCCAGCGAGAAGATTCCCGACGTCGAGGAACTGACCGAACTCGAGAACTGACCATAGCGTCGCGGGTCAGTTCCCGGGCGATGGAACCGGAGCAACGCCTTTTGTCGTTCGCGTTCCAACGACTACCATGGTCGTCCAGACCGAACGCGACGACGCCACCTGGTACGAGTGCGAGACCTGCGGGATGTTGTTCGACGAACAGGCGGACGCCGCCGACCACGAGAAACACTGCGACGACAGCGATCCGTCCTACATCCAGTAGGTCACTCGAGTCGGTCGCGATGCTCGGCGGCGAGTTCCGCGGCCCGCTCGAGCGTGTGGGCTTCGGTCCAGCGGACGCGGTCACCGTCCCCGTAGGCCAGCGCGCTCTTGAGTTCGTCCCGGAGGACGCCGTGGTCGACCGCCAGTACTGTGCCCGACCCGTCGCCGAGTTCGTAGACGCCGGGACGGTCAGGTGCGGCCGCGACCGCGTCCCGGTCGAGGTCGCGCCAGGACTTCTGCAGCGGCATCAGTCGGCCTCCTCGACGAGTTCGTAGGCGTGTTCGCTCATCTCGTCCTCGGCGAAGACGAACACCCGGCCGTCGACGACCGAGGGGTCCGCCTCGACACGGATCGAGTAGGCCTCCGTGGCGACGGTTACGCCGGGGAACAGCTCTTCTTCGTCGTTGCGATCGAGCATCACGCGGCCGACGCCGGTCGACTCGAGGATGTCGTCGTGGGTGTTGCGGTCGTTGACGTAGGTCATGACGCCCTCGACGCCGTCGGGATCGGTCACGAGGACGTGGACCTCCTTGCCGGGCGGCGTCGTCACGGCGTCCTCGACCGGTTTCGGCGGGCCGTGGTAGAAGACCTCCCGACCGTCGTGGTACTCGACGACCACGCCGCCGTCGACCAGATCGACGCCGATCGTGCTGGGGGGGACGTCGTTGCGCGCGCTCATAGACGCCCGTTCGGTCGGATCGGGGAAAAGGGGTGCGTTCCGTCGCCCGTCCGTTCGGCCGCTCGAGGCGTTCGCGCTCGGGATGATCGAGACCGCTCGAGAATCTGCCCGCCAGCCCGGACGCGCGTAGCCACGAGACCGTCAGCCGTAAGTACGCGCTCTGAGAGTGTTCGAGTATGGACGGCCGCGCTGTCGCACCCGCAGCCGGGACGGTACTCAACGCGCTCGCGACCGGCACCGGGTCGGCGTTCGCGATCGACCTCGAGACGACGGCCAGCGTCGAACTCACGGGCGACGGTGACGTCGTCGGCGAGGTCGCCGGCCGGCCCGAGGCCGATACGACGCTCGTCGAACGCTGCGTCGAACTGACGGTCGCCGAGTACGCGGCCGCCGCGGGCCTGGACGAGTCCACCGTCGGCGCCCGCGTAACGACCGAAAGCGACGTGCCGATGGCCTCCGGCCTGAAGAGTTCCAGCGCCGCCGCGAACGCGACGGTCCTCGCGACGCTCGACGCGCTCGAGGTCGCCGACGCGGTCGAACGGATCGAGGCCTGCCGGCTCGGCGTCCGGGCCGCCCGCGACGCCGGCGTCACCGTAACCGGTGCCTTCGACGACGCCAGCGCCAGCATGCTCGGCGGCGTGACGGTGACCGACAACACGGCCGACGCCCTGCTCGCCCGCGAGGAGATCGACTGGCACGCGCTCGTGTATACCCCGCCAGAACAGTCCTACAGCGCCGACGCCGACGTCTCGGCCTGCGAACGGATCGCGCCGATGGCCGAACTCGTCGAAGAACTCGCACTCGACGGCCGCTACGGCGAGGCCATGACTGTCAACGGCTTCGCGTTCGCCGCGGCCCTCGAGTTCCCGACCGGACCGATGCTCGACGCCCTCCCCGACGCCGCCGGCGTCTCCTTGTCCGGCACCGGTCCGAGCTACGTCGCCGTCGGGGAACGGGACGCGCTCGAGGCCGTACAGGAACACTGGACCGACCGGGACGGACGGACGCGGCTACTGAAAACGCGAACCGACGGTACGCAACGACTATGACTCGAGAGCCAACCGACGACCCGACCGACGACGATGAGAACCGCACGCCCGACGAGATGAGCCTCGACGAACTCCGCGAGGAGATCCGCTCGATCGATCAGGAGATCGTCGAGCTGATCGCCCAGCGGACCTACGTCGCGGACACGATCGCGGCGGTCAAAGACGAACAGGACCTGCCGACGACCGACGAGTCACAGGAACAGCAGGTCATGGACCGAGCGGGGGACAACGCCGAACAGTTCGACGTCGACGCGAACCTCGTCAAGGCGATCTTCCGGCTGTTGATCGAGCTGAACAAGGTCGAGCAACGCGAGAACCGCTGAAGGTCCGGTCGTTCGCGCCGTGTACAACCCTATGGGCCGTTCGCTCAGTCGCGTTTCGAGGGCGAGTCGAGTACCGTTTTCGAGGGGGCGCGACCACATAACACGATGGCGAGAGCAAATCGTAGGTGAACAGCGCTCGCGTCCGGCATGTGTGAACGGACGGCGAAAGCCTACCACGGAACACCGCCGATCGGACCGAACCGTCGCTCGAGGCGGTCCCAGACAACGATCGTCGACGGCAATATGACGATCGACGTGAGGTAGGCATAGAGGACCCCCATCGCGAGGAGGAGTCCGAACTCCATGATCATCGGAATCAACGCGAAGTAGAGGACACCGAGACCGCAGACGGTCGTGAGCATACTCCCGGTCAGAGCGCCTCCGGTACCGCGAACGGTCACCTGCAGCGCTTCGTGGACATCGGCACCCGACTCATATTCGTCGACGAACCGGTGCATAAAGTGGACCGTGTAGTCGACGCCGAGTCCGATCGAGACTGACAGGATCGGCGCATTGAACGGCGACAGCGGGATGTCGAACAGTCGCATCGAACCCGCGAGCATCGCGACCGTCACGAGGACTGGGACGAGGTTGATCACGCCGTAGATCATCCGTCCCTCGAGCCACCGGTAGGAGAGCATCAGGAAGACGGCGGTAAGTACGAACGCGACGACCAGACTCCGCATCGCCGACTCGGTGATCCGGTCGATGACGGCCTGGTTGACGACCATCGTTCCCGTCGCAGTCGCATCCATGTCCATCCCGTCGGCGACCGTTTTCGCGGCCGCCGTCGCCTCGGACTGATCGGCGTCGGGTTCCACCTGATACTCGATACGCGTGGCGCTTCGATCGCTGGTCACGTACTGTGGCCCCTCGTCGCTTTCGAGCAGTTCGTCGTAGACCCGGTCGACGTCCCGGTCCGGCAACTCGTCCCCGTTCGAGTCGGTTCGCTTGACCGTCGCCGCGAACTCGGGATCGGTCGCCGCCCGCTGTTCCGTGACGCTCACGATGCTGGTTGCCTCCGCGCGCCGGTCGGTCTCCTTGAACGCATCCGGTGGGTCCTGTAGCGCGCGATCAACCTCACGGAAGGCAGTATTCGATCTGACGTCCGGATCGTCGACGTAGACCGTCACCGACCCCACGAACCCCTGATCGAAGTCCTCCTCGAGATAGTCGAGGACCGTCAGGAACGTGTACTCGCCTGGCTGGAGCGGGCCCGGGAGCCGTTCATACTGATCGAGTCGGGTTTCGTCCGGGAAGAACGCCTCCTGAGAGAACTCGGAATCGACGCCCGTCCCGTAGCTGGCCGCAACGCCGCCAAAGAGGAGTGCAGTCACGAGAACGACGGCAGGTGCGATCTTCGCAAGTCTCGTTCCAATGGGGAGAACGCGGCCGAGTATGGAGTCGTCGCTACCGAGCGGGGTCGAGCCGAACGCCGGGAACCGCGTCCCTTCCCGGAGCCGGTCCAGTCCGACCTTTCCGGCCGGCAGGAACACGGCGAAGATCAGGAACGTGAACGCAATTCCGACCGAGGCGACGATACCGAAATCGCGAAGCTGTGACAGCGAACTCGTCAGGTTCGCGGCGAACCCGATGACGGTCGTGAGGGTGACGATCATGAACGCGCCGGACATCTGGCCAGTCGTGATACCCATCGCGTCGCCGATCGCCGCACCCGCGGCGCGTTCCTCGCGGTATCGATTGATGATGTGAATCCCGAAGTCGATCCCGACCGCGAGTAACAACGGAAAGACCGTGATCAGCGAATCCGAGAACGGAATCCCAGCGTGACCCATGAACCCGAACGTCCAGACTATAGTCAGCAGTAGCGAGACGAGGCCGAGGCCGAGATCGATCGGATCCCGGTAGGCCACCAGCAGGAAAAACAGGATCAAGACGAGCGCCGCGGGGAAGACGACCATCGAGGTATCGCCGAGCAACTGCAGCATCTCCTCCTCGATGATCGCGTCGCCGAAGACCACGACGTTATCCCCCGACTCGTAGCCGTCGATCTCGTTGGCCAGTTCGACGGTTCGGCTCTGTAGCTCGGCGGTGTCGTCGGTATCCGCGTTCGGCGGTACGTCGTAGGTCACTGCGACCTGAGCGACGTCCGCTGCGGCCGACTCGCGGGTGAAGTCGGTACTTACCGGGAGACCCGCCGTCTCGTCGGCGTCCGCGATCGCCGCCTCGAGCTGGCGCTGTGACGCGCGCTCGATGGCACGGTACTGGGTCTCCGGCGTTGTCGCGCTCGGATCGAGTTGTCGTGCCACGAGTGACGCCGGACTCGTCGTCGATGCGACCCGCAGTCCATCCTCGTTTTCCGCCCGTTCTTGGAATTCGAGCATCCGGAGGAGGTTCGGTTTCGAGAGGGCGTTCCGGCCGTCCTCCAAAAACAGGCTCGCGGTTGCGTTCCCCTCGTCGCGAGCGCCGCTTGCGAAGTCGGCCTGCATCTCCTCGTAGGCCTCCTGTTCCTCGAGACCCTCAGTGAACTGATCGGTCCCGGCCTGTTGCTCCCCGCCGCCACCGATGCCGCTGGCGAGCAGCACGGTCACGACGGCGAACGCGAGGACAACTTTCAGGGGATGTTCGGTGATCACCGTCTCCAGCCGGTCTGTCAGTGACGGCTCGCTCTCCCCCGGGTCGTCGTCGCGGAACGCGTCGATGTCCGGCATCGTCAGTCCTGTCTATACCAGAGGGCGATCCCGATCGTACTCACGGCGAGTGCGACGAGTATCCCGACGACGACCGAGGGAACCCCCCCGCCATCGTCTTCGCTGGCCGTGACCTCGATCGGATGCTGATAGGTGTCCGAGAGAATCGACTCGCCGCGTTCGGTTTCGTACTCGAAGTCGAGTTCTACCGGATGCGTCTCGACGGTCGCGTCCTCTGTCGCCTCGAGTTCGAACCGGATCTCCGCCGATTCGCCGGGCTCGAGCTTGTTGACGAACGCCTCGCCATCGGGCGCGTCGAGCGGGTCGTCGGCGTAGAGTTTGGCGTCGATGTTCGAGAGCGTCTCCGACCGCTGGTTCGTGATCTCGAGGACGGCGTCGCTCGACTCGCCCTGACTGACCGAGATGCCGTCGTCGGCGATCGAGAACTCGTCGCGTCGCTCGTCGACGACCACCCGCTCGGAGATTGGGCCGTCGGTCAGCGTCGCGTCCCCGCTGCCGGTGTACTCGACGGTAAAGCGAAGCTGACGCGCGCCGGCGTCGGCCTGTCCGCTGACGTCGGTGGGGTACCTGAACTCGGTCGCTTCGCCCTGCTTCAGTGCCGGCAGCGCGTAGCGGGTGTCCTCGACGAACAGCGACTCGCTCATGGGTTCGACGACCAGGACGGCGTCGTCGACGGGCCGGGGACCGTCATTAACTATTTTGCCTGTTATTTCCCCCTCGTAGCCGACTGAGAGGGTTTCATCGAGGTTCCGGATCGAGAACGACTGTTTGGAAGCGGGAACAAGGCTCGTCATCTCCGGTGGGGCGCTCCGCTTGATACCCGAACTGTCGCGGTACGAAACCGTTACTTCGAGGGGTTTAGAGCCTTCACTTGTCGTTTCGGCTATATCGATATCGACAGTGAGTTGCTCGGTATCACCGGGTTCCAGATTTCCGAGTACCTCTTCAGCGGTACCACCGTCGACGGTCACCCCCCCGGTTCCGGCAACGGTTGCACGGGCCTGACGAGCGGTCTCGGAACCGACGTTCTCGACCGCAAGTGTCGCCGAGCCGTCGGCGCCCGGTTGGACATCTGTCTCGGCGGTTCCGAGTTCAAAACGGGGTTCATCCGGTACTTCAACTGTGAGATCAACTCGCTCGCTCCCCGACCGTTGCTGGGCTGTTTGTGACCCGTCCGAAACTTGTCTCGTATAGGAGTAGGACACTTCCACGGTTATCTCGTACTCGCCTGGTTCGATGTCGTCCGGGACGGCGACACGCTGAGCAACCGTCGTTAGCTGTCCGTCCGGCAGCGATCCGGTGGATGACGCCCCCGATTTTACGTCGAACGGTCCCCCGTCGATGATCTCGACAGTCACGCCGCGGGCTGTGAGGACTCGGCCGCGCTGGGTGCCAAGTTTGAGGTCGCCTTCATTATGGAGTTGTAGTTCGAGGGTTTGTTCGGCTCCAGTAGTGACCTCAGGTTCCGGGAGGAGAACGTCGATTTCGGGTTCACCACGCGTGAGTTCACCGCTTCTCGTGCCGGTTTCCTGTGCGACGACAATCGAAGGGCCAATAGTTGTCCCGGCGACGGCGCCTACGAGAAGAGCAACCACGATGATAGTTCGGCGATTAGTCGGCACCGACAACACCTCCTAAACGCGGCTGAATGGTCCGAAAAAGACCGTCTAATCGATCACGTTCGACCAGCAGGCAATTATCAGTACCCACTTCACTCATTGTAGACTATAGTTATGGTTGCCGTATAGATATTGTGATTGAACGTTCAATCATAGTACTTATATGGGGGGGGTGATATGATTACGCACATGATTGCGCGCGGAACGGATCAGTTCGAACAGCCAGTCACAGCAAGTGTCGATGGGCGTCTCTCGATTCGGTGAGGATAGTGGTAGAGCCAGTCTTTAGTGACCCAGACGGGACGCGCGAGCAGATTCTCGCCGCGACCTATCGGGTACTCTGTGATCAAGGGTACGCGAACCTTACTATCAGCGCAATCGGTGAAGAGTTCGAGAAGAGTCCGTCGCTGGTCTACCAGCACTACGACAGTAAGGACGATCTCGTCCTCGAGTGCCTCGAATTTCTTCTCGATCACTTCGAGGGCAAACTCAAACACGATGGGATCGACGATCCCTCGGATCAGCTCGAAGAGGTACTCGACTGGTGGTTCACACCGGCTGTCGACGACAAACGGATGGCGTTCGTATCGGCGATGTTCGAACTCCGGATTCAAGCGATTCACGATCCAGCGTTCCAGGAACACTTCACTCGAAGCGATCGCCTATTCGGTGAGTCGATTGCGACGGGGATCCGTGCCGGGATCGACGCCGGTGACTTCCCCGAGTGTGATCCCGATGCCGTTGCGGAGACGATCCAATCAACAATCATCGGAGCCGGATTACGACGCTCGAGTACCGACAGCGACGAGTGGCTCGGTCAGGTCCACGACGAGTTAGAAAAATACCTTCAGATACGCGTGTGCGCAGAGAGGGACGGCGATTTTGAAGAATAGGACGGTATTTCTTCCGACCGAGGGTGCCCGTTTCCGCGTGTTTCGAGGCACGAGTACGGTGGGGGAGGATCTCGAGTCTAAAATGTGATTACTGGTTTCGTCTGCTGGGGGGTTTCCTTTTCCGGAGTAATCACGGGACTGGGAATCTGCGTCGGAATAGATGATCGGATAATAGAGGAATAGCATTGCTCTCGAGAAGTCCCGGACATCGGACCACGATTAGTACCGTATTACCAAATGACTCCCCTTCCAGAAAGCTTATTACTGGATGCTTAATACATATCAGACACCCCTACCCGGTGTGAGTCACCAAGTCGACAGCCCAGCGGTGCAGTGTCGGCGATGACTCACACTCCTGAATCGCACGCTAACCAACCGAAATCCAACAATAATACAACACTAAATGACAAACGACACAACCTATCGCCAAAAGGGTCGTGCAGCGATCCTGGCCGCGCTTATGGTACTTTCTGTTGTCGCCATGTCCACTGCGTTCGTGGGCGGGGCGGCGGCAGCAAACGCTGACGTCAACTACAACGTTGACGGTACCCAAAGTGATCGAGCATGGCAAGGACAGGATGTCACCGTGAGCGGCGGCGACATCACCAAAAATAAAGAGTATGACCTATACCGGGTCACGAGTACAAACGAGGACGGAACGGTAGTCTCGACCGCTGAATTCGAGACAGTAGTCACCGGGACTGACGCAGCTGGGAACCCGGTCGTCGAGACCGATGATCTCGAATCTGGTGACTACTTCCTCCGTGGTGCCGATCTCCCGCGGAACCCTGACATGGCCGACACCTTCGAAGTCCGTGTCCAGGACCTCTCCGCTGAGTTCGGTGACGACCAGGTGACCGACGCTGGTCCGAACGCCGAAACCGATCTCACGCTCGAATCCACGCGTGGTACCTACACGACTAACGTTAGTGCTGATGGAGACCTCAGCGATGCCGAACTGTTCGACATCCTAGTCGATCAGGAGACCGCTCAAGACCCTTACGCAGCTCAGGGTGTCACCATCAGTGACACGATCGAGAACAACAATAACCTCAACAGCCTGAGCGACTACATCGATACCGTCGTTGAGCAGGGCAACAACGACCGTGCCTCTGCGGACAATATCGATAACGCTCAGACCTTCGGTAGCCTCAACGTTGCGCTATACGCTGAGGACGAAGACGACGATACTGCCGCCCACGACGAAAAGGTCGCTCTCGTCCAGAATACTGATCTCGACGAAGAGACCATCGACTTCGCTGGCATTGACGAAGGCGACTACACGGTCGACTTCAACGTGAGCGACACTGAGGCGTCGGCAACCGCCGACATCACGGTCTCGGAGTCTGATGCCGAAGCGAGCTTCGACCAGAGTGTCTACTCGCAGAGCGCCGGTGACCTCCAGCAGTTCACCGTCGAACTCGAGGACACTGACAATGCGTACGTCCAGCTCGGTGACGAAGAAGCCGGCTACATCGACATCCTCTACATCGAGGACGATAACGATGACGACGAAGTCACCTTCTGGCTGAACACCCGTGCTGCGGGCGCCGAAACCATGGGCGGTACTCCCGTCCAGGAAGGACAGGTCGTCTACTCGGATGACGACATTGTCAACAGCATGAACTACAACCCCGGTACCGTCGCCGCAACGTTCTACGACGAGGACACCGACTCGACGTTCGGTGCAGACGGTACTGCAGAGGCGGACTACCGGTCCTACCTGGACGACCTCGACCTGATCAACACCAACAACGGTGAAGATCAGTTCGATCAGCTCGTGCGGCCGATGCAGCCGGCCACCTACGAACTGACTGTTGACGAGAACGGACAGTTCATCAGCGAAGATGGAGAGTCCACCGTCAACAACGAAATCGGCTACGCGACCCTCGACCTGACCGCGCCCCAGCTGGGCGATGTCACCACGTGGGTCGGTCCGAGCGAAAACGCTGACGACACCTCCGACATCTCAGAGCTTCAGAACAACCTCGTCGAACGCGAAAACGTCGCGATCGACGACCAGCTCGTCATCAACGCCGAAGCCAGCGGTATCTACGGCGCGATGAATCTGCAGTCGGACGACCCGTACAGTGCCCTTGGCGATGGCTTCGAAGCCAGCACCCTCCAGGACGTCGATGATCTGCCGGGAGAGGGTGTCAACATCGCTATTGAAGACAGTACGACCACTGGCAATCAGGAACCGAACCAGCTCGACCTCGCAAACGCGGATAGCGACGAGGTCTGGATCCTGACCAACCACGTCAGCGGTGAAATGTACATCGTCGTCGACACCAGCGACGAACCGTTCACCAGCAGTATCGACGACGGTGACCAGTTCGACGTCGAGATCGAGTACGAGACGCACGAGGATGACCGCTTCAAGTTCGGTGACAACGGTGCCGGCGAAAACCGAGATCTCCTCGGCGGCGCTGACGGCAACGGCAATGACGCGGCATTCCCGTACTACTCGGCTGACTCGACGCAGAGTACCTCGGCAACGTTCACGTTCGAGGACGCGGAAGCCACGTTCGACAACGTCAACGACGACGGTAACGTCGAAATCGAGAACGGCGAGGACGTCGTCATCTCGGGTGAGACCAACGTCGCACCCGGCACGGACGCCGACCTCCGCGTCACGAACGCTGACGATACCAGCAGCTTCCTCGAGAACCCCGAAGTCACGGTCAACGACGACGGAACCTTCGAAAGCGCCTCCGTCGACTTCAGCGACCGCGAAGTCGGTGAGGAAGCAAACCTCAACTTCCGTATCAGCGGTTCCTCGGTTGACGACGCAACTGGCGTCTTCGTCGAGGAAACCTCTGACGACGACGGTGAAGACGACGGAAACGAGACCGACGGTGAAGACGGAACCGACGAGAAAGACGGTGAAGATGGAACCGACGACGGTGAAGATGGAACCGACGAGAAAGACGGTGAAGACGGAACCGACGACGGTGAAGACGGAACCGACGACGGTGAAGACGGAACCGACGACGGTGAAGACGGAACCGACGACGGTGAAGACGGCGACGACGGCGGAGACGGAACGCCCGGCTTCGGTGTCGGCGTCGCACTCGTCGCACTCCTCGGCGCGGCCATGCTGGCCCTCCGCCGACAGAACTAACGCCTGACAACTACCGGCTCACGCCGGCCTCAATTTCCGCGGTTTTTTATCGGACGCTACACCGACCAGCGACAGGTGACGGATCCGCGAGGGAAAGACAGACGCGTCTCGACACCGGAACTGCCGGGTTCACCCGGAGCTAGCTCTGTGGTCGCAGTTCGATCGAGACGGCAGTAACTCGACGCAGAGACGCTATCCGATCGAGCGGCAAGACCACGAAGCAGAGCACCAGTGAGCGATAATCCGTTGGTTTCCCGAGTCGGTGTCGAACCGTCGTCCCCGTTCGGCCTCGAGGGCTACGTAGACGCTTCGGTGTGACGGAATCGAACCGATCACAGCGACAGCAGTGAGAACGAGCGCCGAAGAACGGGATCCAGCCGACGGAACGGACGATTCGTTAGTCGTCGGCCGCGGCGGGTTCGGCTTCTCCGGCCGCGGACTCGGCGCGCTCGAGGTCTTCGAGATACTCGTCGGCGTCCAAGGCAGCTTTCGAGCCCATACCGGCCGCGGTGACGGCCTGCTGGTAGTGGTAGTCGACGACGTCGCCAGCGCCGAAAATTCCGGGGACGTCGGTTTCGGTCTGGTCGCCGCCGTCGCCACCCTTCGTTTTCAGGTAGCCGTCGGCGTCGGTTTCGACGCCGGTGTTCTCGAGGTAGTCGGTATTTGGGGTGTGGCCGATCGCGAAGAAGACCGCGCCGACGTCGAAGTCGAACTCCTCGGTCTCGGGGTCGTCGAGACGGTCGGTGGGGTGGCCCTGCTCGTTCTCGACGAGGGTGACGTGGTCGACGCCGTTCTCTTGGGAGCCGTGGATCTCGATCAGTTCGGTGTTTTTCATGATCTCGATCTCGCCCTCCTCGACTTTCTCCTGGACGCGATCGACCCAGTAGTCCTCCGCGCGGAACTCCTCGCGGCGGTGGGCGATGTAGACGGTGTCGGCGAACTTCGTGAGGAAGGTCGCTTCCTCCATCGCGGCGTCGCCGCCGCCGACGACGAGCATGTCCTCGCCGCGGAAGAACGCGCCGTCACAGGTCGCACACGTCGAGAGGCCGTAGCCCATGAGTTCGTCCTCGCCCGGGATGTCGAGCGTGCGGGCGCTGGCGCCGGAGGCCGCGATGACGGCGTCGGCGGTGTAGACGTCGCCGTCTTTCATCTCGACGCGGAAGGGACGGCTCGAGTCGTCACCAGAACGCGACGCGTTCTGGTTTGCAGTCGAGCTTTGCTCGACGCGCTCGACCGACTCGATGATGCCGTTTTTCAGGTCGGCACCGAACTGTTTGGCCTGCTCTTTCATGTTGTTGACCAGTTCCGGGCCGCCGATGCCGTCGGGGAAGCCGGGGTAGTTGGCGACGTCGGTGGTCAGGGTGAGCTGCCCGCCGGGTTCGTCGCCCTCGATGACCAGCGGCTCGTTGTTCGAGCGGCCGGCGTAGATGGCGGCGGTGAGGCCGGCGATGCCGGTGCCGGCGATGATCAGTTTGCGGTGCTCGACGATCTCGTCGTCGCTCTCCTCGGCGATGCCGAGTTTCTCGTCGAGTTCGCCGGTTTCGTTCAGCGCGGAGGTGTCGTCCCAGCCGCCGATGAGCTCGTCGTCGATGAACACTTCGGGGGCGGTCTGGCGGCCGTCGGCGCGCTCGACCATCTCCTCGAACAGTTCGTCGTCGCCGGTGACGTTGTACTCCTCGTACTCGATGCCCTTGCTGTCGAAGAGGTCCTTCGCCTTCTCGCAATACGGACAGTCCGTCTTCGTATAGATCTCGACGCGTGGCTGGTCGCTCATGTGTTACGGTTGGGGTAGAGCGCCTAAACCGCTTGCGTTCTCAGCAATCGCTCCCTCTTGCTATGACGGCGTGATGGCGCGTTCACGCTCCCGCTCGGGTGATTTCCGCGTCGTGATCATCCTCCCCGACGCATCGACCGTCCCCCGTTCGAGCGATCGGATCGAAGAGGCGACGCACTTACGGGTTCGAGCGACGAGGCTCGACCATGGCCGCCGATCTCGAGGAGAAGACGAACCGGTACGGGGAGTTGCTCGCGGAGGCGCTCGAGGAGGCGACGGTCGCGCCGCCCGAGGGTACGCCGATGGCCGAGGCGGCCGCCGACTGCTACGAGATGGCGGCGTCGTACCTGGACGACGGGAACCACTTCCGGGAGCGGGGCGACCTCGTCAACGCGCTCGCGTCGTTTTCGTACGGGCACGCGTGGCTGGACGCGGGGGCCCGAGTCGGTCTGTTCGACGTCCCGAGGGAGGGGCATCTCTTCACCGTCGAGTAGCGACTCGGGTCGTCCGACGGCACTCGGTCCAAGGTGGGGAATCCCACACGATTAATCACTATGTAACCGGAACCTATATAATAGAAAATACGGTCAGTTTATAAAGTAGGCGAAAGGTTTATATGCGTTTCGGCCTTACCCTATGTTAGCCGAGGCGACCGGGTTTCTTCTGGTTACCCCACCCGGGAGCCCCGAGTAACCCACCCGATACACCATGACAGATACGAGCATCCGAACCTATACGAACGAGCGAGAGGCGGAGACCGAGGACGAGACCGCGGTATCCGACGAGCAGGAACACTGCCCCGAGTGTGGCGGCCGACTGGTCTCGGACGACGAACACGCCGAGACGGTCTGTACGGACTGTGGCCTCGTGGTCGAGGAAGACGAGATCGACCGCGGCCCCGAATGGCGTGCGTTCGACGCCGCTGAGAAAGACGAGAAGTCCCGCGTCGGCGCGCCGACGACCAACATGATGCACGACCAGGGGCTCTCGACCAACATCGGCTGGCAGGACAAGGACGCCTACGGCCGCTCGCTCTCGAGCCGCCAGCGCCAGAAGATGCAGCGCCTGCGCACCTGGAACGAACGGTTCCGTACCCGCGACTCCAAGGAGCGCAACCTCAAGCAGGCGCTGGGCGAGATCGACCGGATGGCCTCTGCCCTCGGTCTCCCCGAGAACGTCCGCGAGACTGCAAGCGTCATCTATCGACGCGCTCTCGAGGAGGACCTGCTGCCGGGCCGCTCGATCGAAGGCGTCGCCACGGCGTCGCTGTACGCCGCCGCCCGACAGGCTGGCACCCCCCGCAGTCTCGACGAGATTTCGGCGGTCAGCCGCGTCGAGAAGATGGAACTGACCCGCACGTACCGCTACATCATTCGGGAACTCGGCCTCGAGGTCAAGCCGGCCGACCCCGAACACTACGTGCCCCGCTTCGTCAGCGACCTCGACCTCTCGGACGAAACCGAGCGCATGGCGCGTGAACTGCTCGAGTCCGCGCGACAGGAGGGCGTCCACAGCGGCAAGTCGCCGGTCGGCCTCGCGGCCGCCTCGGTGTACGCCGCCGCCCTGCTGACCAACGAGAAGGTCACCCAGAACGAGGTCAGCGACGTCGCCAGTATCTCCGAGGTCACCATCCGCAACCGCTACAAGGAACTGCTCGAGGCCTCCGATACGGCCGCACCTGCGTAAGCTTCCGACCGTCATCTGTCAGGTCGGCTCGGAGCGGGTGGTATTCTCGACCGTCCGAAACTGCGGCAACGTTTTTCTATCCCCCAGTGAAAGGGAGTCACATGGATACGACGACCGTCCAGTTACTGTGTCCCGAATGTACCAAAGACTGGCAGGTCTCCCCGGACGAACTCCCCGCAGCTGCGGAGATGTTCCACTGCCCGAACTGCCATGCCTCCCACCGGACCGCCGAGTTCATGCGGACGGATCGTGACCTCCAGACGCTGAAACAGCTCGGCTAGCAGTACGGTTTCTCCCGCCGTCGTTCTCCGAGTAGTCACCGTTTAACTCTCCGGAGCCAGCATTTCGGAACGTGGGGAGAAACGAATTATTACGGCGAGAAATAAACCTCTACCTCGATCCCGGCTTGTGATTACGCCGTTGTAGGTGATCCGTTCGAACCGTACCGGACGATGACAGGCCGTTCGATCGCCACGAGGCGCGTGTTAACGCAACTCAAGATAATAATATAACCCTGCAGTGGGTAGGACTGGATGGTTATGAAGAAGCAGGAGCTCATTCACCTTCACGGCCTTCTCGCGGAGGTATCGAACCAGTGCGCCGAGTGGGACAACTGTCAGATCGATCTCGAGAAATACGAAGCGAAAGGGATCCGACCGACATCCATCCACAAATCGAAGACCGACCACAAGGCCGCTGTTTTTGCACTCGCCGGGGGAATCACGAAGAACATGCGTGAGGAAGGGGAGCAGGAAGCAGTCGCCGCTACTGCCGACTGAGTCACTCGTCGCATCCTCCGATCGTCACAACCGCTGCGGAGTCTCATCTCTCTCGGTTCGACGTTCTCCGACAACCGACTCGAGACGGACAACTATCGGACTATTCGCCGTCCGTGACCCCGAAAACGACTACTCGACGAGATCCTCGAACTCGGGGAGGATTTCCTCGTCGTCACTCTCGTCCTCGTCGACGTCGGTCGGCGACTCGACGGCTTCGTCGTCGGCCGACTCGGTCCCGGCCGATTCGTCGTCCGTTTCGTCCTCGGCGTCTTCGTCTTCGATGATCTCGATTTGCGTGACCTCGAGCGGGATGTTCTCGAGGCGTTGGCCGATCTCCTTGCGCGCGATTCGGGAGGCGTGTTCCTCGCGCTCGACGTTGAAGACGGTCATCTCCAGTTCGAGCGCGACGAGTGCCTCGTCGGCTGCGATGAACGCGGGGGGCAGTTCCTCTCCGGACGGAGAGGTACGCTCGCCCATGTTGATCTCGACGTAGTTCAGGTCAGGGTTCAACATCTCTCCCGTCTTCGAGATGGCGATACGGATCGCCTCGTCCGGTGTTTCGACGTCGAATACCGGCACGGCAGCTTCGACGACAACCCTGCAATTCATACCTAGACAATGTGTGGCCTACAGTAAGAAGGTTCGCCCGACCGGGAAGCGGCGGAAACGCGTTGTTGCTCCGGGTCGGCCCGGTCGGTTCGAAAGGCAAAAGCCTGCCCCCGCGAAGGCCCCAACGAATGGCGACGGGCACGATCGAACTCGCGGAACTCGCCGGTGGACTCGATCTGTATCGGACGCTCGAGAGCGGACAGAGCTACCTCTGGCGACGCGAGGACGGCGAGATGTATCACGGGGACCCCGCCCCCGGCGCGTGGTACTCGACGGTCGTCGACGGCGACGTGATCCGTGTTCGGTCTCGCGACGATCGCCTCGAGTGGGAATCGACGACCGACGCCGAGCCGACCGTCCGTCGACTTCTGTGTCTGGACGACGACCTCGAGGCGATCGTCGCGGCCGGACCGGACGATCCCCTGCTCCGGGAGGCCTACGAGGCTCACCGCGGACTGCGTCTGGTTCAGGATCCGCCCTTCGGCTGTCTGATCGCGTTCATCTGCTCGGCACAGATGCGGGTGAGTCGGATCCACGGGATGGTCAGGGCGCTGGCTCGGGAGTACGGCAGTCCGATCGCCTTCGACGGTGAGACCTACCACGCGTTCCCGACGCCCGCGCAACTGGCGGCCGCGACCGAGGACGAACTCCGCGATCTCGGATTAGGGTATCGCGCCCCCTACGTCGTCCGGACCGCCGAGATGGTCGCCGACGGCGAGGCACATCCGGCCGCGGCACGGGACCTCGAGTACGAGGCTGCCCGGGAGTATCTGACGCAGTTCGTCGGTGTCGGTGAGAAGGTCGCCGACTGCGTTTTGTTGTTCTCGCTGGGCTTCGACGAGGCCGTCCCGCTCGATACGTGGATCAGATCGGCGATCGAGGAGTACTACCCCGACTGCGATCGCGGGTCTTACGCTGACACTTCTCGAGCGATCCGGGAACGACTCGGCGGGGAGTACACGGGGTACGCCCAGACCTATATCTTCCATCACCTGCGAACCGGTGAATAACGGGGCGTCCCACTGACCCGGCGAGTACTGGCTTGGTCCGCGCGACTAACGCACCAAATGTTTTGTGAGATGAGTGTCAATTGTTCGGTATGGCCACCGACTCGGTCATCGGTCTCCTCGTGACTGCAGGGTTCATCGGAGCGTTCGGTGTCCTCATCAAGTACTTCGGTGTGGTCGAACTGATCGCGGGCTACGATCCGGAGCGGGTTACCGACGAGGACGGGCTGGCGGACTTCATCGGCACCAATACGCTGTACGTGGCGGCGCTCGTTCTCCTCGTCGCCGCCGTCGAATACACCGATTCGTTCGGCGGGTCGGACGCGGTCTGGATCGCGTTCGCCGTCGGCGTCGTCGTACTTGCCGCCCGGATGATCGTCGGCGCTCGCCGCTACGAAGAGCCGCGGTAAGCGCAGGCAGGCCGTTCGCCACATCGTCATCGCGTCACTCGCCGGCCGAACGGCCGCGGATTTTTGCCCGTCGCGCTCGAGGGCACGGATATGACCGACCGAACCCGCGCACACGTTTTCGTCTCCGGAACGGTACAGGGCGTCTACTACCGAGCGAACACCCGTGACACGGCCCGGGAGAACGGCGTCGACGGCTGGGTGAAAAACCTCGAGGACGGTCGCGTCGAGGCGGTCTTCGAGGGCCCCGATGACGCCGTCGAAGCGATGGTCGAGTGGTGTCACACGGGCAGTCCCGCCGCCGAGGTCGACGACGTCACGGTCGAATACGAGGAGCCTCGAGACGAGGACGGGTTCGAGATCCGGTACTGAATCGTCGCTCGGAACGGTCGGTCGAGCGGTACCCCGTTTTCGCGGCCACGTCGGTGCCGATTCAGCGACGCAGCGTCCGGATAGCGACCGCGACGTACTCGATGAACGACACGGTCGGCGTTCCGGGCAGATGGATGTCGGGGTCCGGTTGTGCGAGCGGGGGGTCGTGAAATTCGTCGTCGGCGCCGTCGATCGGCTCGGTTGCTTCGAGCGTGTTCATGTGTTCGATACGGGTCGGGAGTACTTATGCGTTCAGAGTTATCTGGGCGAAATTAAATCGAATAATCGTTATCGAGTCCGGGTCCCGCGGGCCGCGAGGGCACGTATCACGGACCGCTGGGTGAGTAGACCGCTCGAGATGCCGTGGGTTCACTCGGCGTCGGACAAATGAGCCGCGAGCCACGGCGGTTTCTCGGTATACGTCCACTTGGCCCAGTCGGCCTTCTCGCCGGCGTAGTAGGCGCGGTAGGCAGCGACCGGATCGCCGGGTCGTTTGTACTCCTCGGGCATCGCCTGGGGACGTGGTGTCGGCTCCGCGGACGGGAACGCGATCGCGTCGACGTCGATGCGTTCGATGACCGACCAGCTGGCGTGGGGCTCGTCCTTGTCGTAGCGCTCGACGAACTCCGCGTTGAGCGCCTCGGCGTGGTCGCGCAGCCGGAGCCAGTTGGCCCGCGATTCGGTTGCCCACCGCGTGACGGGGTGATCGACGTGAGTCGACCCGTAGAGGAACTCGGCCTCGTAGCCGTTCTCGCGGGCGGCAGTACACAGGACCTGGGCGGCCTCGAGCAGCAGCTTGTTGACGTGCTGGTCGCAGTGGTACCGCGCCGCGAGGCGAGGGTCCTCGTCGAGCCAGAAGACGTTCACGGACGGGCTGGGGGCCGCGTCGGTTTCAGGCTGCCGGTCGTCCGCAATCTTCACCAGTCGGCCGGTCGAATCAGTAGCCATGATTACAGGCGAACGGATGGCCGCCGTCGACGAGAACGCCGCGTCGCTTGGCGTCCCGCGAAAGCAGTTGATGGAGTCGAGCGGGGGCGCCGTCGCTCGCGCGGTCCGCGAGGTCGCGGAACCGGGTGCGAGCGTTACCATCGTCGCCGGACGTGGCAACAACGGCGGGGACGCGTTCGTCGCGGCCCGGTTTCTCGATGAATACGACGTCACGACGCTGTTGCTGGGCCGGGCCGAGCGGATCGGCACCGAGATCGCTCGCGAGAACTGGGCGGCCCTCCAGCGGGCCGACTACGAGACACACGAGATCACGGACTCGAGTGCGGTCGACCTCCCCGAGGCGGACGTGATCGTCGATGCGATGCTCGGGACGGGAATCAGCGGCGAGTTGCGGGAACCGGCCGCCACCGCGGCCGCGGCGATCAACGCTGCCGACGCGACGGTCGTCTCGGTCGATGTCCCCTCCGGCTTCGATGCCGACGGCGGCGACCACGCCGACAACGGCGTCGACGCCGACCGGGTCGTCACCTTCCACGAGACGAAGCCGGGGCTCGACGATCTCGACGCGGCGGTCACGGTCGCGGACATCGGCATCCCGGCAGCCGCAGAACGATTCGTCGGCCCCGGTGACGTGGCCCTCGCGCGGCCAGACGGTCGCGAGGGCCGCCCCAACGTCATCGGCGGCGGTCCCTACACGGGCGCGCCGGCGCTGGCCGCACAGGCGGCCCTGCGGGCCGGCGCGGAACTGTCCTTCGTCGCCGCCCCCGATTCCGTCGCCGGCGAGATACAGGGCTACAGCGAGGACCTGATCGTCCAGCCCTACGACAGCGAGGTTCTGACGCCCGATGTGGCCGACGACCTGCTCGAGACGGCCGAACGCTACGACAACGTCGTCGTCATCGGCCCCGGCCTCGGGACCGCCGACGAGACCCTCGAGGCGACTCGTCAGTTCCTCTCGGCCTATACTGGCCGGGCGGTCGTCGACGCCGACGCGCTCGCAGTCGTCCCCGAGTCAGAGACCGATGCGACGCTGGTCTGTACGCCCAACCGGGGCGAACTGGCACGGATGGGCGGCCCGGACACCGACGATCTGGCGGCCGCGGCCGACGAGATCGAGGCCTTCGCGGCCGATCTGGGACACGTCGTCCTCGCGAAGGGTGCGAACGACGTGATCACCGACGGCGAGCGGACCCGGATCAGTCGCTCGGGCACCGTCGGCATGAAAGTCGGCGGCACCGGCGACACGCTCGCCGGGATCGTCGCGGCGTTGCTCGAGCATGCCGACCCGCTCGAGGCCGCCGCGGCGGGCGCTCAGGTTAACGGGCTCGCGGGCGAACGCCTCGCCGAGCGCGACGACTACGGCCTCCTCGCGTCGGAACTGGTCGGGGAACTCCCGGCGGTCCTCTGGGGTGGTGACGATGAGTGACGACCGCTTGGCCGACGCTGCGGACGACGGCAGCGCCGACGATCTCACGCATACCACCGAGGACGGCGACGTCCAGATGGTCGATGTCGGCGACAAGCCCGACAGCGAGCGCCGCGCGGTCGCGGCCGGCGAGATCTGCCTGCAGCCCGCGACGATCGAGGCGATCCGGGCCGACGAGGTCGGCAAGGGCGACGTCCTCGCGACCGCCCGCGTCGGCGCGATCCAGGCCGTCAAACACACCTGGGAGACGATCCCGATGTGTCACCAGATCCCGATCACGAACGTCGATACCGAGTTCGCCCTCGACGAGGACCGGATCGAACTCCGGGTCACCGTCGAGACCACCGGCAAGACCGGCTGCGAGATGGAGGCCCTCGAGGGCGTGACGACCGGCCTGAACGTCGTCTGGGACATGGTCAAGGCCGTCGAAAAGGACGCTGACGGCCAGTACCCCGACACCGGGATCGAGGACGTCCGGGTCCTCGAGAAGGAAAAGCGGCAGGCGTAGTCACGGATGACGCTCGAGACGCGACTCACTGACCTGCTCGGAATCGAGTACCCGATCGTCCAGGCACCGATCGGCAGCGCGACCACACCGGAACTCGCGGCCGCCATCTCGAACGGCGGCGGGCTCGGTCACCTCGCGGTCACGTGGCGCGATCGCGAGGAAACGCGGCGGGCGATCCGCGAAACGCGCGAGCTGACCGACGACCCGTTCGCAGTCAATCTCGTGCTGGACGAAGCGACGACGGCCATCGACACCGCCGACCACATCGAGACCGTCCTCGAGGCGGGCGCGCCGATCGTCACCCTCTCGTTCGGCGACGCCGCTCCGTACGTCGATCGAGTCCACGAGGCGGACGCGACGGTGATGCAGACGGTCGGCAGCGCCGAGGCGGCCCGCGATGCCGTCGACGCCGGCGTCGATCTCGTCGTCACGCAGGGCCTCGAGGCCGGCGGCCACGTCCAGAGCGAGGTCGCGACGACGGCACTCGTGCCGCGGGTCGCGGACGCGGTCGGCGACGAGGTCCCGGTCGTCGCGGCCGGCGGGATCGCCGACGGCCGAGGGATCGCCGCCGCGCTCGCGCTCGGGGCCGACGGCGCGTGGCTCGGGACTCGATTCGTCGCGAGCGAGGAGGCGCGCGTCCACGACGAGTACCGGCGGCGGCTCCGCGAGAGCGACGAGACTGATACCGCCTATACGACGCTGTTCGACAAGGGCTGGCCGGGGACGCCGCATCGGGTCCTCGAGAACGAGACGCTCGAGCGCTGGCGCGAGGCCGGCGAACCGCCCGCCGGCGAGCGACCGGGCGAAGACGAGGTCGTCGCGCGGACCGACAGCGGTGACGGTGCCCCCATCGAACGCTACGACGAGGCGCTCGCGACGCCCGGCGTCGAGGGCGACGTCGAATCGATGGCGCTGTTTGCCGGCCAGAGCGTCGGATTGACGAACGACGTTCGTCCCGCAGGAGAGATCGTCGCGGAACTCGCCGCGGAAACGGCGGACGCGATTTCAAAACTCCCGGGGAGTGCAGACTGAGTCGCGTTCGAACGCAGAACGAAGCGACGACTGTCGTTACAGGTCCATCCCGCCGTTGACGTCGATCACTTCGCCGGTCACGTACGAGGAGTCCTTGCTCGCGAGGAATCGAACTACTGCGGCGATGTCTTCGACCTCCGCCAGTCGCTCGAGAGGGATCCCCGCGATGATCCGGTCTAACACCTTGTCCGGGACGCTCTCGAGCATATCGGTAGCGGTAAAGCCCGGTGCGACGCAGTTGGCCGTCGATCCCCCCTTCGCGAGTTCGAGGGCGATCGTCCGCGTGAAGCCGAACATCCCGCTTTTCGCGGCCGCGTAGTTTGCCTGGCCGTAGTTGCCCTGTTTGCCGACGACGCTCGAGATGTTGATCAATCGACCCTCTTCGGCGTTCCAGAGGTCGTCGTAGAACAGTTGGGTACAGTTGAACATGCCGCCCAGATTGACGTCCATCACGCGGTTCCACTCCTCGGGGGACATCTCGGTGAACTGTTTGTCGGCTGTGATGCCGGCGTTGTTCACGAGGACGTCCGCCGGGCCGAACGCCTCGTGGCAGACCTCGACCATGTTCTCGACCGCCGCACGGTCGGAGACGTCGGCCTGAGCCGCGACCGCCGAGCCGCCGGCCGATTCGATGGCGTCGACTGCCTCGTAGGCCTCGCCCTCCGACGATCGGTAGTTGATGACGACGTTCGCTCCCTCCTCGCCGAGGTACTCGGCGATGCCGCGACCGATCCCCTTCGCCGAGCCCGTAATAACGCAGGTGCGACCATCCATGGACATAACTCACACATTCAACGTCCGATGGTAAATAACGACCTGTTAGCTATCAATACAGTGAGTGCAAACGACCGGAGGGCGACCGGGGCGATCGGATCGCCCCATCGTCGACACCGGCCTCAGCGCTCTCGAGCCTGGTCGATCCAGTCTTCGACTCGAGTCGGCGAGATCCCGGTTTCGGCGGCGAGGTCGGCGGCATCGGCGTTGGCCAACTCCGCGAACGTCTCGATCCCGGCCTCGGCGAGCGCCGCTGCGTAGGCGTCGCCGATGCCCCGGAGATCGGTGAGATCGTCGGGTTCGGACGCGATCTCCGAGGCCGCGTCCTCGCCAGCGACCTCCTCGACGACGTCCTCGTCGACGGTCATCTCGCCCGGCTCGGCCGGTTCCGCCTGGACGTCTCCCTCGCCGCGATCGGCGATCTCCGCGTCCGAGCGATCCTGACCGTGGAACTCGCTCGTCTCGGCGTCGATATCCGTCCCCGACTCGACGTCGATGCCGCCGTCGGCGAGGTCGCTGGCACCCGATTCGTTGCCGGCGACGTCCTCGGCCAGCGCCGCGTCCGCGGCGTCGGGGTCGGTCGACCGATCCGAGGTGCGTGACCCTTCATCCGTCCCGTTCGAGCGCGCCTCGAACCAGTCACAGACCTCCGGCCAGAGTTCCGCGTGGCTTCGCGAGGAGACGGACATGCCGATGTGGCCCGTCGCGAACTCGAGGATCTCGGTGTCGTCCGAGGCGATCTCGTCGTTGAACGGTTTGGAGGCCGCCGGGGGGATGAGGTGGTCGTACTCCGCGACGATCTGGAGGACGGGCATGTCGATGTTGGCCAGATCGACGTGTTCGCCGCCCAACCGAAGTTCGTTTGCGTAGAGCTTGTTCTCCTGATAGATGTCGCGGATGAACTCCTCGTAGGCCTCGCCGGCCACGTCGATCCCCTCCGCCAGCCAGCGCTCCATCCGGGCGAAGTTCTCGACGAAGTCCTCGTCTTCCATGTTGTCGTAAAACGTGACGTACTTGGTCACGTTGTTCTGGACCGGATCCATCAGGGCGAAGCCGACGTCCAAGAACTCGGCGGGAACGTTGTCGAACGTCGCCGTGACCGTCTCGGGGTCGTAGTAGTCCTCGCTGCCCCACAGCTCGAGGACGCCGCCGTCGCCGTCGAAGCAGAGCCCGGCGGCCATCAGCGCCAAGTTCTCGACTTTCTCGGGAGACAAGGAGGCGTACATGGCCGACATCGTCCCGCCCATGCAGTAGCCGAGGATGTTGATCGCGTCCAGTCCGGAGCGATCCCGAACCACGTCGACGCAGTTGTCGATATACCGGTTGACGTAGTCGTCGAGACCGAGCGTCCGATCCAGCTTGGAGGGTTCGCCCCAGTC
Organism: Natrinema thermotolerans; assembly: GCF_031165565.1. Lineage (NCBI taxonomy): Archaea > Methanobacteriati > Methanobacteriota > Halobacteria > Halobacteriales > Natrialbaceae > Natrinema > Natrinema thermotolerans. The sequence goes on from NZ_CP101873.1 coordinate 3,129,348, forward strand.
GATCAGGTAGACGTCGAAGCCGGCCTCGAGCAGCGTCTGGACCACCGAGCGGTCCGGCTGGAGATCGAGGATGTAGGGCTTGTTGATCAGCGCGTAGACGATGAGGATGGGGATGTCGTGTTGCTCCTCCGTCATCGGCTCGTAGTGGAGGAGTTCGAGCTTGTTCTCCTCGTAGACGACCTCGCTGGGCGTTTGCCCGACCCCGACGTTCTCGACGGTTTCGGTCCGGTCGGGTGCGACGCTGCTTTTCTCGGCCAGGTCGGCGGTCGCCTCCCAGGCCTGCCGTTGCATGTTCAGGGCGGTTGCGAAGGGGTTCTTCATTGCTCCTCTAGGTGGTCGAGAACGCGGTCGAGTTTCTGCTCGACGGCGTGCTGGCGGCGCTCGAGTTCGACGAGCCGATCCCCGACCTCGACGATGTCGTCCTCGGTCGCGAAGCCGAGCGTGTGCAGCGTCTCCTGAGCCGCCTCGTCGGCCTGCTGTTGCAGTTCGAGGACGTCGCCGACGGTCTCGCCGGTCATCTTGGCGAACGCGGTCGTCGACATCACGTCCTTGAACGCCTCGTTGGCCGTGTTGAGCCAGATGTCACGGAACTCCTCGATGTCGACGTCCTCGCCCTCGAGCTGGTCGTTCATCCGATCGACCATCTGCTGGGAGGCGTTCATCCACGTCTCGTAGGCACGGGCATAGCCCTCGACGCCGTCGGAGAGTTCCTCGTCCTCGCTCAGTTCGCCGACGCTTTCGGACCAGCGCTCGACGAACTGGGCCTGCGCTTCCATGTTGTCCTCGAGTGCGTCGAGGAACTGCTCGTTCCACTGTTCGGCGAACGCGCTCCAGTCTCCTGCCTGGGGCTGGTGTTGGTCTGACATATACGGAAATTGGGGATGGTGGGTGAAAAACGGGTGGGCCTAATTCAGGCCGACGCGTCGAACTCGTCGGCGGCGGTCTCGACGTCCTCGGCGACCGCTTCGACGTTCTCCTCGACCTGCTCGTGGGCCTCGAGGGCGGCGTCGAACGACGAGTCGACGACTTCGGAGTAGTTCGCGGCGAACTCCTCGTAGGCGAGTTCGGACTCCTCGAGGGCCTCGAGGACGGCCTCGAGCGACTGCGACTGGGCCTCAGTGGCCGAGTCGAAGCCCTCGTCGACGAGGTCGCGGAGGTCGTCGAACTCGGCGGCCTCCTCGGGCATCGACGCCTCGAGGGCGTCGAAGTAGGCGTGGATCGCGCCCTTGGTCAGTTCGGCGTTGGACTCGGCCAGCGAGCCCGACGTCTCGACGACGTCGGCGACGGCGCTGATCGAGGCGCGCTGGGCCTCGAGGGCCTCGTGAGCGAACGACTGGCTCTGTTCGAGTGCGGTGCGCTGTGCGTCGAAGACTGCGGTGAATGGGTTCTGGGTCATGATTGATCCTCTCGGTTGCGTTTGACGGGGACGACGATCGTCTGGACGATATCGCCCTCCTCGATGTCGAGGGCGTCCCGTTCGGGTTCGGGAATGCTGATCCGACCGCCGCTTTGGACGCGGGCCTTGAACGTCGCCGTGCCCATGTTCATCGGGCCAAAGGCCGACGTGTCCTCGAGCGGATTCGCCGAACTGGCCTGTAGCAACTGCTTCATCATCTCCTGCTGGGACTGGGCAACCTGCTCGCCCGCTTCCTGCATCTGCTCGGTAAACATGGCAGGCGGGAACCAGGGCGATCGGTCGGAGTCGTCCGTCATCAACAGTACATTGGATCGCGGACATGATAAGGCTTTCCACTAGATACCATCTAGTACCAGCAGATGGTTTCAGGGGGTTCGAAGTGGGTCACTCCGGGCCACGTCGCCGACCCGTCCGGACGGTCCCCGTCTCGAGCGAGTCCCATCGGTGCCGACCGCTCGCCGATCACGACCGTCATGGCGACGGGATGACCGGCGAATACGACCGAGTCGTAATCGAGTTTTACGGCGATTTGTGGCCAGTAACACGGGCTTGGATCGGCCGGAATGCAGCCAAAGAAGTCATATACGTCCCTCGCTTAGCCGCTCGTAGATGTCACACGAGAACACTGGGGGTGAGAACTTCGCCGCCATGACCGACGCTTGGTCGGCGATGACGCGGGGGTTCCTCCGAACCGCGACCGCGGCCAACCGAGCGGCCGTCTCCGCGATGGTCCCCGCCGCCAACGGCGACCGCGATTCCGAGGGCGACAGGATCGTACCGCCGATCCCCTCCATCGAGTACTCCGACCTCGACTGGCAGTTCGATCGCACGGTCGATGACCCCGACGGCATCAGCGTCGGCGACACCGTTACGTTCGAGAAGGCGCTGACCGACAAGGACGTCCGGGCCTTCGCCGCGGTTAGCGGCGACACGAACAGACTCCACCTCGACGAGGACTTCGCCGAAGAGACCCGCTTCGGCGAACGTATCGTCCACGGGACGCTCGTCTCCGGACTCATCAGTGCCGCCCTCGCTCGCCTCCCGGGACTCACGATCTATCTCTCACAGGACCTCGAGTTCAGCGGCCCCGTCGGCATCGGCGATCGCGTCGCCGCCCGCGTCGAGATCGTCGAGGCCCTCGGCAACGACCAGTACCGCCTCGAGACGGTCGTCCGCAACGAGGACGACGACGCGACCGTGATCGACGGCGAGGCCGTCGTACTGATCGACGACCTGCCCGCGGAGTAACCCCCTTTTCGCCCGGCATCAGTCCCCCGCTTGCCGTCCGCAACGAGTTGCAACGTTGCTAAGTGGCTGCTCGCGGAACGAGCGCATATGACGCTGTTCGGAACCGCGGGGATTCGCGGTCCCGTCGATGAGGTAACGCCGTCGCTCGCGCTCGCCGTCGGCCAAGCCGCCGGCAAACCCGGGGCGACGTTCGTCGTCGGCCGCGACGGGCGAGAGACCGGCCCGGCGCTCGCGGCGGCGATGGAAGCCGGCCTCGAGAGCGCCGGGGCGGACGTCCGCCGCGTGGGGCAGGTCCCGACGCCCGCGCTCGCCTACGCCTCGCGCGGCCGGCGGGGCGTGATGCTCACCGCCAGCCACAACCCGCCAGCGGACAACGGGATCAAGCTCTTCGCCGACGGCGTCGAGTACGACAGCGACGCCGAGCGGGCCGTCGACGAGGCCGTCGCGGCCGACGACGGCCCCGTCCACTGGGACGAGTGGGGCGACGGCGAACGCCTCGCGGTGGTGGATCGCTATCGCGACGCGGTCACCGACTACGTCCGGGAGCGGTTCGCCGACGCCGGGACCGACGGCGAGGCCGCGACCCCGGCGGACCCGCTCGCGGGGCTCCGGATCGCCGTCGACTGCGGGAACGGCGTCGGCGCGCTCGCGACGCCGCAGGTCCTCGAGCGCCTCGGCGCGACGGTCGTCGCGGTCAACGCCTCCGTCGACGGCCACTTCCCCGGCCGGGGGAGCAAGCCGACCCCGGAGACGCTCTCGGAGTTCTCGGCGTTCGTCGCGGACGGCGAGTTCGATCTCGGGCTCGCTCACGACGGCGACGCCGACCGGCTGGTCGTCCTCGACCCCGACGGCGAGGTGATCCACGAGGACACGATCCTCGCAGTGGTTGCGGCACGCTACACGGCCGACAGCGACGCCGACGACCCCGTCGTCGTCACCACACCCAACGCTTCCGCCCGTATCGACGAGCGAGTCCGGGCGGCCGGCGGCCGGGTCGAGCGCGTCCGGCTCGGGGCACTCCACGAGGGGATCGCGCGGGAGCGCGAGCGCGGCTCGGACGACACCGAAATCGCCTTCGCCGCCGAACCCTGGAAACACATCCACACCGCCTTTGGCGGCTGGATCGATGGCGTCGCAAGCGCGGCGGTCGTCGCCGCGCTCGTCGCCGCGGCCGGCGACACCGACCGGCTCCGGAAGCCGGTCACCGAACGCCCCTACCGAAAGGTCAGTCTCGACTGTCCCGACACGGCCAAAAGCGACGCCATGTCTGCCCTCGAGCGCGATCTGCCCGACGCGTTCCCCGAGGCCGCCGTCGACACCGACTACGGCGTCCGCCTCGAGTTCGACGACGCCTCGTGGCTGCTGGTTCGCCCGAGCGGCACCGAACCCTACGTGCGTCTCTACGCCGAGAGCGAGTCGGTCGACGACCTCGTCGACGAGGCCAGCGGGGTCATTGAAGCGGCAATCGAGGACGTCCGGTAGCGGTCGTCGACGACCGGCGTCGGAGCCGACATCCTTTGGTCCCCGCCGGTCGAATCGGCCTCCATGAACGACTTGATCGCGGCCGCCCGCGACGCACAGGACCGGGCCCACGTCCCCTACTCCGAGTACCGCGTCGGTGCCGCCCTCGAGACCGCCGACGGCGCGGTCTTTACTGGCTGTAACCTCGAGAACGCCAACTACAGCAACAGCCTCCACGCCGAGGAGGTCGCGGTCGCCGAGGCGGTCAAGAACGGCCACCGCGAGTTCTCGCGGCTCGCGGTCAGTTCCGATCGGCGCGACGGCGTCACGCCCTGTGGAATGTGTCGCCAGACGCTGGCGGAGTTCTGCGACGACGACCTCGCCGTGATCTGTGACGAGGGCGGCGACGACGTGACCGAGTACACGCTGGGCGAACTGCTGCCGAACACGATCTCCGAAGAAACGCTCGAGTGACGGGACAGACCACTGCCGTCGAACCCGCCGTCGCGGCTCGGAGCCGCCGGTCGATCGATGCCGGCCCCGAGACGGATTCGACTTACCCCTCGAGGTACTCCCGGAGGATCGTCCGGTGACACCGCTTTTTCTCGGTGTTTTCGTAACAGACCAGCGCCAGCGACTCGCCCGCTGCCAACCGCTCGGAGAGCGTTTCGATCGCCGCCCGCGCGCTGTCGTCGCTCTCGAGATGGTCCCGGTAGGCCTCGCCGAACCCGACCTGCTCCCACGCGGCGTTGTGGGCACCCTCCTCGCAAAGCCCCTGTATCTTCATGTCCTCCTCGGCGTCGCGCATCGACTCGAGGAGCGGTTCCGGGGGCCCGAGTTCGGGCAGGTTCTCGTCGACGGCCGCGTGGAACCACGAGGTCGGCCGGCGGACGACGCCGACCCGGGTCGCGTCGGCCGGCAGCTCCGCCAGGTCGTGCTGGATCGCCGCGACATAGGTGTCCGTGAGCGTCCCGCGTGCCATACCGTCGCTACGTGCGCCCCGGGTTTATATACAGCGTCGCACCGAACCGCCGCTATTCGATGACTCGAGACAGCGAAGACCCGAACGCCGACGAACAGTACCACCTCGAGGTCGGCCCCGACGACGTGGCCGACACCGTGTTGTTGCCGGGCAATCCCGAACGCCTCGAGAAGATCGTGGCGTTCTGGGACGATCACGAGATCCGCGGCCACCACCGGGAGTACCGCACCGCGACCGGCAGCTACGAGGGGACGCCGATCTCGGTCACGTCGACGGGGATCGGCAGCCCGTCGGCCGCGATCGCCGTCGAGGAACTGGCCCGGATCGGCGTCGACACCTTCCTCCGGGTCGGCTCCTGCGGGGCGATTCAGCCCGACATGGCCGTCGGCGATCTGGTGATCACGACCGGCGCGGTCCGTCAGGAGGGGACCAGCGACGAGTACGTCCGCGAGGACTACCCGGCCGCCGCCGACGGCGAGGTCGTCTCGGCGCTGGTCGCCGCCGCCGAACGGTTGGGCTACGACTACCACACCGGCGTGACGATGAGTTCGGACTCGTTCTACGCGGGCCAGGGCCGGCCCGGGTTCGACGGCTTCGAGGCCGCCGGTTCGGACGAGTTAGTCGACGAACTCAAAGCGGCGAACGTGAAGAATATCGAGATGGAAGCCAGCGCCATCCTGACCCTCGCGAACCTCTACGGGCTCCGGGCCGGCGCGGTCTGTACCGTCTATGCCAACCGCGAGACCGGCGCGTTCCGGACCGAAGGCGAGTCCCGTGCCGCCGAGACCGCGACGCTCGCGACGCACTTGCTGGCGAAGATGGATGCCGTCAAACGCGAGGCGGATGCCGACCGCTGGCACGCCGGCCTCTCGCTCGAGTAGTCGGTTCCCGTCTCGGCCCAGTCAGTCCCGCATCCGGACGATCCCGTCCTCGAAGACTTTCCGATTGGGGACGATGTACTCCTCGGAGTCGTCCTCGATCTTGGTGACGAACAGATCGACCTCCTGAACGATACCGGTCTGGTCGCCGATCCGGATCTCGTCGCCGATCCCGTAGGGCTGGTTCAGAAGCAGATAGATTCCGGCGGCGCTCGAGACGAGGAAGTCCTTGAACGCAACGGTGCCGACGATGACGATGCCGATGGCGTAGACGGTCAGCAGGATCAAGAGCGCGAGAACGTGGACGCCGACCTGCCCGAGCGCGATGATGAAAGTGACATAGAGGACGGAGTACTTGACCACTTTCGGGATGACCGATACTTCGGGGAGCTTGACGCCACGGAGGTACTCGCTGACGATCAGTTCCGTCTTGTCCGCGACGATAAACCCCAGAATGAGGACGAGGACGGCGATAAACAGCTGCGGGACGAACTCGGTGACCCGTAGCCAGAAGGCGTCGGTGTCGAGCAGCTGGGCGATGTGGATCGCGGTCAACACCGCGATGCCGTAGATGAACCACGAACTCAGGCGGGCGACGATCTCGACCGTCGAGGTACCGATCGACTGGGCGGTCCGCTCGAAGGGGGTTCCCTCGACGGCCTCCGGGACGCCCGACGCCGAGAGCAGTTCCTCGTTGAGCCGACCGACCAGATAGCCGACGGCGAGGCCGAGCGTCAGTACCGCCGCGGCTATGACGGCCGGTTCGTTCAGAAGCGGCTGCCACTCTACCATATCAGTACGCCTCCGGATCGACCTCCAGGATGAGTTCTCCGGCCTTGAACGCCCGGACGAGGCCGTCACTCTCCGAGAGGACGATCGCGATCGCATTGGTATCGCGCGTGATCGCGCCGCCGGCCATGTGCCGCGCGCCCAACCCCTTCGGGATGTCGACCCCCTCCGCGGAGGGCTCGAGGTAGCGATACGCCGAGACGATCTTGCCCGCGTCGGAGATGATGAAGGCACCGTCGAGCCGCGAAAACTCCTTGAGCATCACGTTGACGATCGGATCGCCGACGTGAACGTGGGACTTCTCGAAGGGGTTGTAGGAAAGCGGGCGGGACTTGTTCATCACCTTGCCCGCGTCACCGACGACGAACAGCGCGCCGACCGGCTTGCCCTTCTGGCCCTTCTTGCCCAGTTCGATCGCCACTTCCAGCACCGACTTGACCACTTCCGGGTCGGCCCGAGACTTGACGAACAGGTCGTAGATCCCCGTCCGGGTCTCCGCGTCGGCCCGGACTCGGGAGACGGTATCGATCCCGTCGCTGAAGACGCTGCTTGCACAGGCCAACTCGTCGCCGTCCTCGATCACGCCCTGCTCGAGAGCCCCCTCGAGGCCGTATCGGATCCGTTCGGAGATGTTCCCGAACTCGAGGGGGAGTTCGACGAACGTCTCCGCACCGACGGCGTTTTCGGTCCCGACGACGATCACGTCGAGGTCCTCGATGTCCACGAACTGCTCGTAGTAGGAGCCGCTGGGTGAGAAGAGTACGACCGCATCGACACTCGCAAAGAGGTCCCCGAAGACGTCGTCTAACCCGGCCATTGAACATACAACCTGTTTCTGCCCGAATAAGCGTTATGGAGCGTCTGACGCTTGTCCGTCGTTTCTCTCTGCAGTGAGCGGTCGAAACGATCCAAGCGGCCGTCAGACGTACGGTAGTCGACGGTCGCCGACCGCTATTGCGATCGGTAGTATTCGCCTCATCCTCCGATGTTGGCCCTATTCTTCGTTCTCGAGCTCAGTTCTGGTTTCTTCATCCTCTTCTCCCTCACCAGTTTGTTCACCACTACTAATATCGTCTTCATCTGCAACAATTCGATTTATTTCCGATATCAGGTTGGAAAAGTTGTCAATCGTTTCATCATCGAGGTCGATATCATCTTTTTCTAATATCTTCTCGCTTATCCGCTTCGCTATTTCTTTCTTTTTCACTACCAGACCGCCGTCAGAGATGCCCTGGATTCGTTTGATTTCACCATTCAACGATTCTACGACACTCTTGTCGGAGTTGTAAAATTCTTCTTCAATGTCGTCTAAGGACAGTCCATGTACTTCCGCAGTAATTTTAGAGGAAAATTCCCGAGAGAATAGGTCCTCCACTGTAACTTCAGCATCAGTAGTTAGTATATCCGAAACTGTGAGGACATGCTTAGATGGAACTCCGTCTTCTATTAATTGGTCATTCGCAACCCGACCCTCCTCATCCCCGTCTAAGAAAACAGCATATTCATAATTTTCAGCATCAACTAATCTACCCATGTAAGTCGTTTTAGTTGCACCTCCGCAATCTATAATCTGGATATTCGGATGGAAAGACTCACCATCATTTAATTTGTCGAATAGCTTCGAGAAACTATTCAGATATAGACGGTCCTCAAACCCTTCCACCAAGACTGTCTTCGAACTGGAAAAGAGTGAATCCGAAAAGGTTGCCCCCAATGATGCTCTCACGGAGGCTAATGAATCGTCACTTGGTGTCTCTTGGTGGCCTAACTTTTGTACTTTTGTCCCTGACCCGTCTCCCGGACGGCGTGCAACTCTAATTCTTGTGAGATTTTGCGTATCAATCATATATGGTGCATGTGTAGCAAATATTAACTGATTAGATTCAGCTAATCTACTTAGTGAATTCCGCAAGTTTCTGTGTCCTTCTGGATGTAAATGGACTCCAGGACTATCTAACAAAACTATTGAATTCTCCAACTGAGAGTCTGATTGTGAGATGACCTGTGCGAGGAAGGAGACAAACCGCCTTAAGCCCCTACTCCTATCAGATGCCGCTTTTCGTTTATTTGACTCATCATAGAATTGGAGTGAGACCCTACCACCTGAAAGTTCAATTTCAATATCAATAGTTGATTGGTTCCAATACTGATTAAATAGGTCCGAAAATTCTTCTCCAGCACGTTGTCTCCTATCCCTTATTTCTCCAGACGATAGGTCGTCTAATTCCTCCGGTTCTAATCCTGCATAACTCAGTATCGCGGAGTAGGCAGCATTCTCTTCTGGGTTCTCTCTAAGTTCCTCAATAGCGACCTCATCTTTTATCTCATCAATCTCTCCATAGTAGTGGATATCTGGAAGGTGGCGCAAATCAGACTCATATATTCGTATACCACTTTCTTCACGAGACGATTCTATTATGCCTATTATTTCACTTATAAGCTTTTCGGCATTATGACTACCAGCTGACTCTTCCTCATCATACTGCCCTGCAATCACCTCATTATTCTCACGAATATAATTCTGCAAATCATCTAATGAATCTTGAAAGTCTGTCTCAGCGTCTTCTTCAAAAGGTGTTCTTCTTAGGCGACGGATTCTCATTCCTAATTCAGACGAGATCTGTTCCACCGTGATTTGATTACCCAACTGCTGGGTTCGACTTGTGAGAAGAGATGTAAGATATCTCTTTTCAACCTCTTGATCGTTGAATGTTGCCTTATGAGTACCATCAGCATACCTTTTAACAGTTGCCAAAGACCCATCGCTCTCTGACGGTTCTATAAAATAGGCATCATTCGAACCTTCCTCGCGTACATATCTTCTCCGATGGAAGAGATGAGCATTAGAGTCTGACGCTAATGACTGTGAAGGTAATTCAACCTCTAATACCTGTATATCACCCATTTTCTTTGAAGTTATTTTTTCACTATTGTAGTCACATAACTTCTCTCTAGGTATTTCGTTCGGATCTCCCAGTAAAGTCAGCGATTTTAAGAAGTTTGTTTTCCCTGCTTCGTTTCCACCGACAATAGTGGTCATTTTCTGGTTTAACTCAACAGTCCCAGAATCCACTATTGAACGGTAGTTCTGTACCTTTGTTGACTTTAGCATATGGGCATCAAAATATCTTATAGCAGAAAGTCATTTCCATCTACCGTCAGAAGCGATTCTTCAGTATTGAAATACAGCCTAAAACAATAATAAAATATTTGAATAGATTTTATGTATGCTAGCTAGGAAGAAAGAAATCTGAACAGCTAGATTTGTAAATAGATTTTAAACCATCTTACTATACTTGAGTTTTAGACTCATTAAAATATTTACGCGATATTCGGGGAGTAGTGAAAGGCTTCTGCCAACAATGATGATGATGATGATTTCCCAAACATGGTTATTCCCGTACTTGTTGGCCAGATATTTGAAATACTATTTCGGTATTCCCTTGATTCTCCTCTTCTATCCAATATTCGTTGTGATAATCCCAGACCATCAGTCGAACGCGGCGGCCTGTAGCCACTCTCATAGTCTGCTGAGTAGCGGAGGGCCTTGTCCGGACTTCCCCAAGTGGAGTAACCATTCTAAAGTTGTTCGCGGTAGCTGTGGTAGCCCACGAACTTCTTCTCAGACAGTCGGTCTTCGTTATCCAATGGGACGATTACAATATGCAGAGCGAAAACCGAATGATAGCACAGGGTTGGAAGTGCGCGGGACCGGATTCGAACCGAAGCAAGAAATGCTCGCTCCCGGTGGTCGCTGCGCGTTCCTTGCAGGGTTCGAATCCGCTGACTGCATTCTTCGCTCACGAAGTTGTTCGCGGAGAATGCGCGGGACCGGATTCGAACCGGCGGACCCCTACGGGACAGCGTCCTAAGCGCTGCGCCGTTGGCCTGGCTTGGCTACCCGCGCTCGCTCTCGAGTTTTCACGAATCGAGTAAGTACCTGTCGGTCCGCGCCAAGCGGCGCTCAACAGTGGGTCACCGGCTCCTCGGGCGACCAGTCCGGTGGGACGATAAACGTCACGTGTTCCGAATCCCGGAGCTGGTGTAACTCTGCGGCCCGTTCGGCCAGCGAGCGCTCCCGGTAGGCCAACTCGAGCCCGCAGCCGGTACAGACGAGTTTGCAGGTTGGCTCTGTCATGAGGTGGACTCGACACGCCGTACGTCGACGGATCGTTGGGGCGACACGCGGTTTAGTAGTCGGCTCCTAGTTGAATCCGCCGCGAACGGTCCACATACTCCATGAATCGTAGCCGACCGTTGTGTCGGTAGTCTCTCGTTGGGACGGCGAGCCGATCGGCTGCTCGTCGAACGGCTCGTCGTGACCGCACGTTTATATCGGCTCAGCAGGTACTCGGAGGTATGCACAGTGCCCGGGATCGGGTCGAGTACGAGCCGTGGCTCGCGGAACTCGAGACGATCGCCGACCGCCTCGAGCTGTCGACGGAGGCTCGCTCGTGTGCGGTCGACCTCTTTCTGACCGACGTGCCCGAGTCGGATCGATCGAAGCGGGCGGTCCTGGCCGCCAGCCTCTATGCCGGCTCGCTCGTCGCCGGCGACGGCCGCACCCAGGGCGCGGTCGCCGACGCCGCCGACGTCTCCCGGCTCTCGATCCAATCGCGCTGGAAGGAGTTGCTCGAGGCGGCGGGTCTCGAGCCGCCGCGCTGGTAATCGTTTCGTAGCGCGACCGTTCCACGACTCAGAAGCGGGCTGTCCCGGCGTAATTGTACGATACGAAGCCGTATCGGCCGGTACTGTCCGACGGCAATCGGCCGTTGGCTTGACGCTCGTCACCGACGGGTTGGTCTCCGCGACGACGCTTACTCCCCGTCGACGACGTTTCCGTGTTCGTCGATTTCGCCGTGGACGATCCGGGTACTCGAGATGATGTCGCCGTCGTCGGCCAGTACGTGGGGGACGACGACGACCTCGAGCGGGTCGTGGCCGCGTTCGCGGCGGATCTCGTTGATCCGCGTGCCGCCCTCGCGGGTCTCCGGCGAGACGACGAGATAGTCGTACTGCGGTTCCGTTGCGATCCCCGTTGGCGACTCAAGCAGCCGGACCTCGAACGTGCGGTCGTGATCGGCCGCGATCGACTCGAGTTCCGACTCGAGGTTTCGTTTCCGTTCGTCGAACGACCGAACCCGCCGGTCGACGTCTCGTGTCTTCGGGGCGAGGTCGTCGCTGGTCAAGCCGACAGTCACGTCCCCGAGTTCGAACGCCCGTTCGAACAGCCGCCGATGGCCGTCATGAACGGGGTCGAAGGTCCCACCAAGCGCGACGTCCATACCCCACCACACTTCCGCGGAGTGTATAAAACGGTCGAATCCCCGTCTTTTGTCCGGGCGAACTGCGGCCGCGGAACGGTTTATTTCGACAGCCGTCGAAACTCCCCTTCGCATTGTTTTTTGTAGTCGCCCACAGTGTCCCCGATATGGGATTAGACGAGGACGCACTCGAGTACCATCGAACGGATCCACCGGGCAAGATCGAGATTTCGACGACGAAACCGACGAACACCCAACGCGACCTCTCGCTGGCGTACTCGCCGGGCGTCGCCGCGCCGTGTCTCGAGATCGACGAGGACGAGACTGACGCCTACCAGTATACGGCCAAGGGCAACCTCGTCGGCGTCGTCTCGAACGGTTCGGCGGTTCTCGGATTGGGTGACATCGGCGCACAGGCTTCCAAACCCGTCATGGAGGGCAAGGGCGTGCTGTTCAAGCGCTTTGCCGACATCGACGTCTTCGACATCGAACTCGACGATTCGGACCCCGACAAGCTCGTCGAGGCCATCAAGATGATGGAGCCGACCTTCGGCGGGATCAACTTAGAGGACATCAAAGCACCCGGCTGTTTCACCGTCGAGGAACGGCTGCGCGAGGAGATCGACATTCCGGTGTTCCACGACGACCAGCACGGCACCGCAATCATCTCCGGGGCCGCGCTGCTCAACGCCGCCGACATCGCCGGCAAGAGCCTCGAGGAACTCGAGGTCGTCTTCTCCGGAGCCGGCGCGAGTGCCATCGCAACGGCGCGCTTTTACGTCTCGCTGGGCGTCCGGAAGGAGAACATCACGATGTGTGACTCCTCGGGAATCATCACCGAGGACCGCGCCGCGGACGGCGACGTCAACGAGTACAAACAGCAGTTCGCCCGCGACGTGCCCGAGGGCGGGCTGGCCGACGCGATGGCGGGGGCCGACGTCTTCGTCGGGCTCTCGATCGGCGGCATCGTCTCCCAGGAGATGATCCAGTCGATGGCGTCGGACCCGATCGTCTTCGCGATGGCGAATCCGGATCCGGAGATCGGCTACGAGGAGGCCAAGGCCGCTCGCGACGACACCGTCATCATGGCCACCGGCCGGTCGGACTACCCGAATCAGGTCAACAACGTCCTCGGGTTCCCCTTCATCTTCCGTGGGGCCCTCGACGTGCGCGCGACCGAGATCAACGAGGAGATGAAAGTCGCCTGTGCCGAGGCGCTGGCCGAACTCGCCCGCCAGGACGTTCCCGACGCGGTCGTCAAGGCCTACGGCGACGACCCGATCCAGTACGGCCCCGACTACATCATTCCCAAGCCCGTCGACCCGCGCGTCCTCTTCCGCGTCGCGCCGGCGATCGCCGAGGCCGCGATGGAGTCCGGTGCGGCCCGTACCGAGATCGACCTCGAGGCCTACGAGGAAGAACTCGAAGCCCGGCTGGGCAAGTCCCGCGAGATGATGCGGGTCGTCCTCAACAAGGCCAAGAGCGACCCCAAAACGGTCGCTCTGGCGGAGGGCGAAAACGAGAAGATGATCCGCGCGGCCTACCAGATTCAGGAGCAGGGGATCGCCCTGCCGGTCCTGATCGGCGACGAGGACGAGATCAAGCAGACCTCGGCGAACCTCGGGCTGGACTTCGATCCGACCGTCGCCGACCCCTCGGTCGGCGACTACGAGGAGTACGCCGACCGGCTCCACGAACTGCGGGCCCGCAAGGGGATCACGCGCAGCGAGGCCGGCGAACTCGTCGAGCGCGACTCGAACTACTTCGGGAGCGTGATGGTCGAACAGGGCGACGCCGACGCCCTACTGACCGGCCTCTCCCACCACTACCCCTCGGCGCTGCGACCGCCGTTGCAGGTCGTCGGCACCGACGACGACGTCGACTACGCCGCCGGCGTCTACATGCTGACGTTCAAGAACCGCGTGATCTTCGTCGCCGACGCGACGGTCAACCAGGACCCCAACGAGGAGGTCCTCGCGGAGGTCACCAAACAGACCGGCAAACTGGCGCGGCGGTTCAACATCGAACCCCGCGCGGCACTGCTCTCGTACTCGAACTTCGGGAGCGTCGACAACGAGGGGACCCGCAAACCGCGCAAGGCGGCGCGGATGTTGCAGGACGACCCCGAAGTCGACTTCACGGTCGACGGCGAGATGCAGGCCGACACCGCCGTCGTCGAGGACATCCTCGAGGGCACGTACGGCTTCTCCGAACTCGAGGAACCCGCGAACGTGCTGGTCTTCCCGAACCTCGAGTCGGGCAACATCGGCTACAAACTCCTCCAGCGACTGGGCGGTGCCGACGCCATCGGGCCGATGCTGGTCGGGATGGACAAGCCGGTCCACGTCCTCCAGCGGGGCGACGAGGTCAAAGACATCGTGAACCTCGCGGGCGTGGCGGTCGTCGACGCCCAACAGGAGTAGACGCGTGAGCGACCGCGCCGCGGACCCTCGAGCCGACGCCGATCACGACGGCGGGACAGCCGCGGCTGCGCGCGTCACCAGACGGCAACTGCTCGGCACCGCCGGCACGGCCGGGATCGTCGGACTGGCCGGCTGCGCCGACCGGCGGTACCGCTCGCGGACGGACTGTTCGGCGATCACTGCCGCCGCGAGCGACGCGGACGGCTACGTTCCGTTGCCGGCCGACGATGGCACCTCGATGTTCCGTCGGGGCCTGCGCCGGTACGGCTACTACCCCGAGGAGACCGTCCCGGACGCGGTGCGGGTCGACTGGTCGTTCTCGACCAACCGGATCGGACACACCGCGGCCAAGTCGACGCCGCGACCGACGCCGGACGGCGAGACGGTCCTCGTGGCCAGCGACACCGGCCGGATCGACGCCGTCACGCCGACCGGCGAGAAGCGCTGGCACCTCGAGACCGGCGCCGGCCGGAGCCTGGGCTTTCACGGGACGCCGGCGATCGTCGACGGGACCGCCTACATCGGCGGTTACGACGGCGCGCTCTACGCCGTCGATATCGCATCCGGCGACCTGCAGTGGCGAACCACCGCCCGCGAGTTCGGCGGCGCGATCGCGATCGGCTCGAGTCCCGCGTACGTCGACGGGACGCTCTACCTGCTCGCCGAGTACAGCGACCCGGCCAGCGGGACGCTCTGGGCGGTCGACGCCGCCACCGGCACGCCGGTCTGGAGCGACGACCGCCTCTGGGGGATGCCCCACCCCTCGCCCGCGATCGATTGCGAGGCCGGCCGGCTCGTCACGGGTTCGAACGACGGCGTCGTCTACTGCTGGGAGTTCCCCTCCCTCGAGTTCGCGTGGTCGTTTCAGGCGGGCGGCGAGGGCGGCCCCGACGGGAAGTCGATGGCAGGCGGGCGGTTCAACCTCGGCGCACAGATCAAGGGGACGATCCCGGTCTACGACGGCGCGGCGTTCGTCGGCTCGTGGGACGGTCGGTTCTACCGGCTCGACCTCGCGGACGGCAGCGAGGAGTGGTCGTTCGACACCGGCGACGTCGTCATGTCGAACCCGGCGATCGACCCCGAGGCAGGGATCGTCTACGTCGGGGGCGACGACCACCACGTCTACGCGCTCGAGACCGATACCGGCGAGGAGTTGTGGTCGGCCGACGTGGACGGGCACGTCATCGGCTCGATCACGGCCACCGCCGAGACGATTCTCGTCGGCTCCTACGATACGCATCTGTACGCGCTCGATCGCGAGACCGGCGACCAGCGCTGGCGAGTCGCGAACCGCGGGCACGTCACCAGCGGTGCGATCCCCCGCGACGGGCGGATCTACTACGCCGAGCGCGGCGTCTTCTCGAACTACTACGCCGACGAGGAGACGATCCTCGAGGAGCCCGGCCGCGCGTACTGTCTTGTCGCCGACGAGTGACCGGCCGGCGACTGCGCCGGTGGCCTGCAGCCGGGGTGTATCTCGTTGCATATAAATACGCGCCGGGGCTGGGTACGTGTATGCAGGATCAGGGACGCTCTACGCGCAAGCGAACCGGCGGTCGACTGAAGAACGTTCGAAAGCGCCGGAAGAACGAACTCGGTCGGCTGCCCACCGAGACGCAGGTCGGCGAACCGCGGTTCCGCACCGTCGACGCCCGCGGGAACGAGACGAAGACCCGTGCGCTGGCGACCAACGTCGCAAGCGTCAACAAGGGCGACGAGACGGTTTCGGCCGACATCGAGGACGTCGTCGAGAACGACGCCAACCCGAACTACGTCCGCCGAAACATCATCACGAAGGGTGCCGTCATCGAGACGAGCGAAGGGCAGGCCCGCGTTACGTCCCGACCCGGCCAGACCGGTCAGGTCAACGCCGTTCTCCTCGAGTAACGCCCGCTGATTCTTCCGTTGTGCCAGCGCGGCCAGCTGCGGCTCTGCCGTTTACACCACGAGCGTACCGTCCCCCGATAATCGATCGTCCGCGGTCGTCAGGGCCGTGGGGCGGCCTTCTGCAGCGCAGTTTCGGCGATGTTACCGCCGTAGTCGGCGCTCCGCGAGAGCGAGTCGACGATCAGCCCCAGCGATTGGGCCTGTGCGGGCTCGAGATCCCGCAGCATGTCGTCGATCTTGCGGGTGTGTTCGTCGATCTCGACGACGGCCTCGAGCGCCGCGTGGCCGAGGCGGGTGGCCTCGTCGGACTCCTCGGCGAACAGGGCGTCGGTCGACTGTTCGAGGACCGACGCGGCCTCGGCGTGGAGCCCGTGGACGGCATCAGCGACGTCGGCCGACAGGTCGTCGAGTTTGAGCGCGATGTCGCTGATCTTGACGGCGTGGTCGGCGATCCGCTCGAGTTGCCGGGCGGTCGAGTGAAAGTCGAAGCAGTCCTCCCGGGAGACGCCGAGTTCCTCGACGGCGCGTGGTGAGCGCAACGTCGCGCGGAAGATCCGCGAGACGACCAGCCAGAGCCGATCGACGTCGTCGTCGCGCTCGATCACGTCCTCGGCGATCGCGTCGTCGTTCTCGATCAGGGCCGTCACCGCGTCCTCGAGCATCGACTGGGCGATCAGCCGCATCCTGGTGACGGCGTTGACGATCGACAGCTCCGATGAGTCGAGCAAGTCCTGAATGACGACGCTATCGCTGGTTTCCTCCAAGACCTCGACGCCGACGAGTCGCTGGGTCGCACTCCTGATCGCGCTTCGTTGCTCGGTCGTGATCCGGCCGGCCTCGAGCGAAATCACGTCGAAGCCGCTGACGTACATCGTCATCACGGCCCGCGTGAGCTGTTCGCCCTCGAGGCCGGAGACGTCGAGGGTGCCTTCCTGCCGGCGCGTCTCGCGTTCCGGCGTGAGAAGCAGTTCGTCGTCTTCGGGATAGAATTCGACGGTCGTACCGCTGCTGACACCGTTGTCGGTCGCCCACGTCTTCGGCAGCGAAACGGTATACGTCGACCCACCGGTCACCTGGACCTTTCGCGTCTCCATACGGGCCGATTTTGATTACAACAATATAAATCCACTAGTCTATAGAGAGAATTAGCCAGGGAGATAGTGCCACTATCGGACGTTTTAGGCCGTCTCAGATAACTATTCATCAGTACGAATCTATCGACAATAGTTATCAAACATAGTGCTATATAGAAATTGTAGAGACACATATCGAGTGGGATCACTCCGACGAAGAGGGGGGTACAGTCGGCGCGAATCGTGATCGATTCGCCGGGCCGGTCGTCGTCAGCGAACGTCCTCGAGATCGACGAACGCCTCGATATCGGCCGACAGCCACGTCGTCAGCTGATCGTCGGCCGGACACTCACGCGGCGTAATCGTACATCGGTCCGCCCGGTCCTCGTATCGGACGACGATCGACTCGAGGGTGGCCGTCTCGGTCGCGTACTGCGTCGCCGTCGAGAGCCGTTGCCGCGTCGAACGATCGCCGTAGCCGCCGGTTGATCCGTTCATGGTCGGGGGAGAGCGCGTATCGAAGTCGACCGACGGAACGTACAAAGCCGCTGCTAGTTGTGCTATTGAGGGATCCGTACGGCCTCGAACGACTCGGTATCGGCAGGGACGGGCCGCGTCGCTGGTGGCACTCGTTTCGGAAATGGAAAAGGGAACCGTCGGTGATCGGTAGTCGGCGATTGGTAGTCTGAAACTGGCAATCAGCAGTCGGCGATCGCCCCACCGTTCAGTCGCCGAGATCGATCCGCCCCCGACCCGCGGGGCGTAACGCCGACCGCATGAACGTCTCGTGAACGTCAGTCGACGAACCGTCCGTCGATCGGCAGCGATCGTAGCTCCCGTCCGACCGCATTATCCACCTGTTCCGATCGTCCTCGAGCAGCGTCTCGAGGATCGTTTCGAGTCGCTCCCGGAGCCGCGGATCCTCGATCGGTGTCACCGCCTCGACCCGGTTGTCGAGATTACGGGTCATCCAGTCGGCCGACCCGATGTAGTACCGGTCCTTGCCGCCGGCCCGGAAGTAGAAGATCCGCGAGTGTTCGAGAAAGCGGCCGACGACGCTGTAGACGTCGATCGTCTCGCTGATGCCCTCGAGCCCGGGTCGAAGCCGACAGATATCGCGGACGATCAGATCGATGTCGACGCCGGCCATTGAGGCTTCGTAGAGTTCCCGGACGAGTTCGGGGTCTTCCAACCGGTTCATCTTGGCGACGATCCGGGCGTCCTCGCCGTTGCGGGCCCGCTCGGCCTCGGCCCGGATCAGTTCGACGAACCGATCGCGCATGTTCCCCGGCGCGATCAACAGCTCCCGGTAGTCCCGATACATCGAGTGGCCGGTGAAGTAGTTGAACAGCCTGACGAGGTCCTGTCCGATGTCCCGATCGGCGGTCAGCAACCCCAGATCCTCGTAGCTCTTGGCCGTCTCGGAGTGGTAGTTACCGGTCCCGACGTGAGAGTAGAGCCGGACGCCGTCGGCCTCCTCGCGGACGACCAGCGAGGTCTTGGTGTGGGTCTTGTAGCCGATCGTTCCGTAGGCGACGTGGATCCCCTCCTCCTCGAGTTTCTTCGCCCACTCGAGGTTGTTCTCCTCGTCGAAGCGGGCCTTCAACTCGACCATGACCGCGACCTGCTTGCCGTTGTGGGCGGCCTCGATCAGGCTCTCGATGACCCGTGAGTCGCTGGCGGTCCGGTAGATCGCCGCCTTGATCGCCAGTACGTCGGGGTCGTTGGCCGCGGCTTCGAGGAACCGCTGGACGGTTCCCTCGAAGGAGTGATAGGGGTGATGGACGAGGACGTCGCGGTCGCTGATCGCGTCGAAGACGTTCGTCGCGTCGTCACACCGGCCCAGCCGCGGATGGGGCTGTGGCGACCACTCGGGAAGCTTCAGGTCGGGGCGGTCGAGTTCGGTCAGGTCGGCGAAGTCCCGGTAATCGAGCGGGCCGGCGAGTTCGAACACCTCCCGGTCGTCGAGTTCGAGTTCCCGCGTGAGGATCTCGCGCACTTCCTGCGGGGCGTCGGGTTCGATCTCGAGGCGGACGGCGGCCGCGAACCGCCGCTCCTCGATGACCTCCTCGATGGTCTCGATCAGGTCCTCGGCGACCTCCTCGTTGCGCCGGACCTCGGCGTTGCGGGTCACGCGGAACAGGGCAGTGTCGACCACCTCGACGTCCGGAAAGAGCAGATCGAGGTTCGCCCGGACGACGTCCTCGAGGAGGACGTACCGCCGGTCGTCGCCGAGCTGGACGAACCGGAGCTGGTTGCGCGGGATCTTCACCCGCGAGAAGGTCAGTTCCGCGTCGGGTCGTTCCCGCGTCAGCACCGCCAGCGAGAGGCTCTGATTCGAGATGAACGGGAAGGGATGGGCCGGATCGAACGTCAGCGGGGTCAGCGTCGGCAACACCGAACTCTCGAAGTACTCGCGAAGCGTCGTCCGCTCGGCCGCACTCAGGTCGTCGTAATCGACGATGGCGATGCCTTCGTCGGCCAGCGCCGGACGGATCTCCTCGCAGTAACACTCGGCCTGCCGCTCGAGCAGCGGCCGGGCCGCCTCGAGGACGGCGTCCCACTGCTCGCGGGGCGTGCGCCCGTCGGGCGTCTCCTCGGTGACGCCGGCGGCGATCCCCTGTTTCAGGCCGCCGACGCGCTTGCGGAAGAACTCGTCGAGGTTCCGCGTGACGATCGAGCAGAACTTCACGCGCTCCAACAGCGGGTTGTCCGAATCGAGGACCTCGTGGAGGACCCGCCGCTGGAAGGCCAGTTCGCTGAGTTCGCGATTCAGGTAGTACTCCGGGCTCGAGAGGTCGACGTCGGCGATGCCGGACGACG
This sequence comes from Natrinema thermotolerans, assembly GCF_031165565.1. Taxonomy (NCBI): domain Archaea; kingdom Methanobacteriati; phylum Methanobacteriota; class Halobacteria; order Halobacteriales; family Natrialbaceae; genus Natrinema; species Natrinema thermotolerans. Next base: position 3,149,593 of record NZ_CP101873.1, read on the forward strand.
GGTCGTTCCCTTCGACTGGATCGGTCCCGTCGCCGTCGGCCGAAGTATCGCCGATCGGCTCGGGGAGAGGCAGCGTCTCGGCGTTGCCGTCGTCGGTCTCCGCGGCACCGTCGGTCCGCGAGCCGGGCGCGCCCGCTCCCGCGTCCGACTCGGCCTCGATCACGGTGTCCGCTGTGGACTCCTGGTCTCCGGCGCGATCAGTGGTCTCCGATTCGGCGCCGCCGTCGGTCCGCTCGGCCGGACTCGAGGCGGTCACACCTTCGTCGTCGAGCAGCGATCGGAACGCGAACTCGGAGCCGTCGGCGGTCGACTGGTCGTTTGCCTGTTCCTCCGGGGTCGTTCCACCCCGCTCGTCGTCGGCTGTCGCATCTCGTTCGTTCATCCCGACCCCCTAGCAACTGCCGTCCGGCGTGACGATCTTCGACGACGATCGCTCGACGTGGTCGGGGCCGTCGACGCTGACGAACCGCTCGTTCCCGACGTCGTACGCAGTGAGACTGCCGCCGTAGACACACCCCGTATCGAGCCCCACCGCCCACTCCCGTTCGATCGGCGTCTCGAGGACGGTGTGACCGAAGAAGACCCGCGGCGGCCCCTCGTAGGCGTCGAACCAGAAGGGGCCGTCGTAGCCGTCACCCTCGGGCGACCGCATCGTCAGTACGTCCTCGCGGGACTGCGCCGACAGCGAGCGGGCCGGGTCGACCCCGCCATGGACGACGAGGCCGCCGTCCCACGAGATCGCGGTCGGCAGCGACTCCACGTACTGGTAGTCGGCCGGCCCCAGCGCCGACAGCGAGGCCGCCCCCTCGATGAGCTTTCGCTCGTTGTTGCCCCGAACGGAGAGCAGTCGCGGCGACCGGCGCACCCGGTCGAGGACGGCCTTGCTGTCGGGTCCCTTTCGGACCAGGTCGCCGACGAACACGGCGAGGTCGTTGCCGCCGAGGTCCAGTCGCTCGAGCAGCGCATCGAGCGCGTCCGGACAGCCGTGAACGTCGCCGATGACGTAGACGTCGCCGTGGTTCTCGAGGGCGATGTGACGGTGGTCGAACGATACCGCGTCGTCTGCTGGGGTGGTGGCGGTCGTCACGCGTCGTGTCCGACCCGTCCAGCGAAACCGGATAAGTCGTTTATATGTTGGATACGCGATGCTATATAGTAGCGTATAGCCGACACGAGAAACGGTCCGACCCCCGTCGGCGGACACCCGACGCGACGCCGGCAGCCCGCGAGCGGGGATTTCTTTAGCCGTCCCCCCGCAGCAGCGGTATGCACGTCGTGGTCAACGCCGCAATGAGCGCGGACGGGAAACTCTCCTCGCGACGCCGGGAGCAACTCGCGATCAGCGGCGACGAGGACTTCGCCCGCGTCGATCGGGTCCGGGCCGAAAGCGACGCCGTCGTCGTCGGCGTCGGGACCGTCCTCGCGGACGATCCGCACCTGACGGTCAAGGACGAGCGGCTGCGGGAACGACGGCGTGAGCGGGGCGAGCCGGAAACCCCCGCACGGGTCGTGGTCGACTCGAGCGGGCGGACCCCGACCGACGCCGCGGTCCTCGACGACGCGGCGACGACCTACTGCTGTCTGAGCGAGGCCGCGCCCGTCGACCGCCGCGCGGCACTCGCCGACGCCGCCGAACTGATCACCGCGGGGGAGGAGCGGGTCGATCTCCTACGGGCGTTCGCGGCCTTGCAGGAGGCGGGCCTCGAGCAGGTCATGGTCGAGGGCGGCGGCGAACTCATCTTCTCGCTGTTCGAGGCCGGGCTGGTCGACGAGCTACGGGTGTTCATCGGCCCGACGATTATCGGTGGCCGGGACGCCCCGACGCTGGCCGACGGCGAGGGCTTTGTCGCCGACTTCCCCGAACTCGCGCTCGAGGCCGTCGACCGGCTCGACGAGGGCGTTCTGCTCACGTGGCGCGTCGAAGACCGCTGATCACTCGAAGTCGGGCTCGCGGTCCTCGACGAACGCGGCCATCCCCTCGCGCTGGTCCGGGGTCCCAAAGAGGCTCGCGAAGGCGCGTTGCTCGTACGCGAGGCCGCTCTCCTGTGAGCCTTCGTAGCCCTGATTAATCGCCGCTTTTGCAGTTCGCATCGCGAAGGCCGGTTTCGCGGCGAGCCGATCGGCCAGTTCCGCGGCGACCCCCTCGAGTTCGTCGTCCGCCACGACCTCGCCGAACAGCCCCACCTCCGCGGCCGACGCGGCGTCGAGGCGCTCACCGAGGAAGATCATCCGGCGAGCGGTCTCGTCGCCAACCAGCCGCGGCAGCCGCTGGGTGGCCCCCCAGCCGGGGATGATTCCCAGATCGATCTCGGTGTTGCCGATCAGCGCCGACTCGCTCGCCACGCGGAGGTCACAGGCCAGCGCCATCTCACAGCCCCCGCCGAACGCGTAGCCGTTGACCGCGGCGATCGTTGGCGCGGGGAACGCCTCGAGCGCGTCGGCGACGTCGTGGCCAAGTTCGCCCCACTTCTGGGCCGCCTCGGGACCGAGATCCTGCATGTATTTGATGTCCGCGCCGGCGATGAACGCGTCGCCGGCCCCCGTCAAGACGAGCGCGCGTGCGCCCTCGTCGGCGGCCGTTTCGATCGCCTCCCCCATCGCCTCGAGCGTCTCGACGTTCAGGGCGTTCAGGGCGTCCGGTCGGTCGACGGTCAGCGTTGCGACATCGTCGTCGTACTCGAGGGAGACTGTGTCCCAGGACATATCCCGGCGTTCGTCGGCCACCGTCAAATCCCTTGGCACGCGATTCGGCTCGCGAGGTCAGCAGCGGTCGGGTCGCGGAGCCCGAACGAACCCACCCGTCACATCTTTCCTCGGTCGTGCCCTACTGTGGGGTATGGAACGAGCCACGTTCGGCGGCGGCTGTTTCTGGTGTACCGAAGCGGCGATGAAGGAACTCGAAGGCGTCGACGCCGTCACCTCGGGCTACGCCGGCGGCCACGTCGAGGACCCGTCCTATCGGGAGGTCTGTTCCGGCAACACCGGCCACGCCGAAGTCGTCCAAGTCGAGTACGACCCCGACGCCATCGCGTACGACGAACTGCTCGAGGTCTTTTTCGCCACGCACGATCCGACACAGCTCAACCGACAGGGCCCCGACGTGGGAACCCAGTACCGCTCGATCGTCCTCGCTCACGACGACGAGCAACACCGGCAGGCCGAGGCCTACATCGAGGCCCTCGATTCCGAGTACGACGACGACGTCGTGACCGAACTCGAGCCTCTCGAGACGTTCTACCGCGCCGAGGAGAAACACCAGGACTACTTCGAGAAGAACCCCACCGACGCCTACTGCCAGATGCACGCGGCCCCGAAAGTCGAGAAGGTCCGCGAGCGGTTCGAGGAGAAAATCGCGCTGAACCAATAGCGAGACCGCTCGGTCACGGGGCGGTTCGGGGGCAATCGATCGTGAACGGGCGCGCTCAGTCCTCGCGCTCCTCGGCGAGGTGTTCCCAGATCTCGGTACACCCCGCACCGACGTCGACGTCCTCGAGGTGGCCGTCGTCTCGATCGGACTCCTCGTCCGAACCGCCGGACTCGGCAGTGTCGCTCATTCCGCGGGCACCTCCGACCGCGGGCTCGACGTGATTGCGGCCGGTCCGGTTTGCAAAGCGGGTGTGGCCGCGGTTCGGGAGCCCCGTTTTTTCGTCGCGTCTGCTGTCATGGGTTCGGGTTACGCGGTCGGACGGATAAAGACGGGTTCCCGAGCAAGCGATACCTCGACTCGGGCGTTTCGGAAACTACTGCCGCTATCTCTGTCGAAAGAAGATGGCAGTCTTCGGGGGAGTAACCGGTTACAGCGACGGTGACTCCATCGTCCGGGTCGATCGCCGTGTCATCACGATCGCTCGCTGCGACGATATTGAGCGCGGGAGTTGCGCCACGCCCCCTGTCGGACGAACCGCGATCCGGACCCAGTTTAGCGGGGGTCAGACGTGGCGTTCGCCGTTGTAATATTAGCCGGTAGTTGGATGCACCCGCGAACAGCCAGTGGCAGGGACTCGAGTCGTCCTCGCAGTCGGGGGTTAGTTCGTTCGCGTTTCGAGCGCGTCGAGTTCGATCTCGGAATCGAAATGGGACCGTTCGTTCATGTCAGGGAACGGGTACGTACAGAGGACCTTCCCCTCGGGCATCGTTTCGTGAGTCGCCGGCGTCCGGAGTTCGTAGCGCCACCCGCGAAGTTGCCGGAGCGCGTCCACGAGTTCCTCGTGGGTCGCGTTCAACTGACGGCCGAGTTCGTCCAGGGTAAACTCCGTGTTGCAGTTGCTCGCTCGGCTGAAAAACTGAAGCGTCCGCGGGACCAGCCCCGCGTCGACGCCCGTCAACTCGAGCGACGACGAGTAGTCCAGCCGGGTGGTCGAGTAGTGCCCGACGACGTCGATGAACTTCTCGTATCGCGTTCGCTCGATTACGTCCGTTGCGGCGATATCCCAGACGTAGAAGACATCGTCGAGATCGACTCCAGTCGCGGTCACCTCGAGAGAGCCGATCCCGTTCCAGATGCCGTCGTCCGGTTCGAGGACGATCTCGATCGTCCCCTCGCCGCCGTGTTGTCGCTCGATGTCCACGCGGAGGGTCGCGCCGTCCACGTCGCTTTCCGTATCGAAGGTCCGGCCCGCACCGTCCGGTTCGACGGCGGTGCCATAGCTCAACCGCTCGCGCTCGAAGTGGTCGCGGTAGTGCAGCGTGGCCCGTCGGCGGGTCGCTTCCGGCTCCGTCTCGTCGTCGCTCGAGTCGCCGTACTCCTCTAACCCGCGTTGCTGGCCGCTTCGTTCGTTGCGGGGGTCCCAGAGCCCGAGTTCCTCGAGCCGTTCGCGCGCCTTCCGGCGGTACTCCTCCGTACTGGTCCGCTTTCTCGAGCGGAAGTTCAGGTCGTACCCGTCGGGCATCGGCACCACGTCGTCGTACCCGTCGGCCCCGAACAGTTCCTCGGCGATCGCTTTCGCCAGCACCTCGGCGATCCGCGGGGGGACCGAGTTGCCGATCTGTTTGACGACCTGCCCGTACGAACCCTCGAGGACGTAGTCGTCGGGGAACGCCTGCAGGCGTTTGAGTTCCGCTTCGGTGAACTTCCGGTTCTCCCAGTGGAAGGGGCCCGACGCCGCGCCCGGCTGTGCCTTCAGGGTCCGAACGGGCCGGTCAGGATCGGCCTTGTAGAGGTAGTCCGAGAAGCGAGAGCGCCAGCCGAAGACCGGCTCCGGGTGGCCGAGCTTCTCCGTGTAGAAACTGTAGTTGAGCCCCGGCGGGATATCGGCCAGCAGATGGGCGTGTTTCGACGTGATCTCGTAGGTCGGATCCTCGGCTGCGCCCGCCGTGTCCAGGTCCGCGAGGGCCTCGCCAGCCGTTACGAGGTCGCGGTCGGCGGGCGAGTCGGGACCGTGGGTCGGTCGCGGGAAGCGAAACTCCTCGTCTACGTCCTTCCGGACGCCGATGATAAACGTCCGCGCGCGGTGCTGTGGGACGCCGTAGTCCGCGGCGTCGAGCGTCCGAGCCGTCAGGCGATACCCGGGATCGCCAGCCTCGTTCTCGAAGGCGTCGACGATCATCTGCCAGTCCTCCTCGTCTGAGGTGATGCCGTAGACGTTCTCGAAGAGGAAGGCCGTCGGCTGCCACCGCTCGAGCAGTTTCACGTACGCGCGAAACAGCTGTCCGTCCTCGCTGTCGGCACCGGCGAAGCCGCCGGAACGGCGGGCCGCCGCGGAGAACGGCTGACACGGCGGGCCGCCGATGACGAGATCGACCTCGTCGGGCTCGAGGTCGCCGCCATCGTACTCCGTGATGTCCGTTCGTTCGATGATCGCGTCGTCGTCGATGTAGGAGCCCCGCTCGGCGTTCGTCCGAAGCGTGTCGATAGCGATATCGTCGATGTCGGTATGAAAGCGGACGTCGAACTCCGAAAGCGTGCTAAAGCCGATATCGAGACCGCCGGCGCCGGTAAACAGACTGGCAACGCGAATCCGATCACTCATCTCCACCACCCGGTAGCAGCGTCATCGTTGATAGGTTTCCGGCGTTGAAAGAGTGTAGTGCTTGTGGTTTCGCACCTCGAGGACCGGTCGAATCCGACGGGCCTAGCGTCGCCTCGCCATGCTCCGTCGAGCCGTCGATCTCGCCCTCGAATCCGTCTCTCACGGCTCTGAGCCACGAAGTCTCGCGCCACGTGGAGGCTGTCGCGACGGCCGCAGGTCGGTCGATAGCAACCGGGTCCGTTCGCCGACGACACTGCGCTGTAATCAGTAGGCGTGGTTATTGTACTACTATACACTTATATACTAATCCGGGAAGTTACAGTGGACATTACGTTTAAGTTATATTGGGGAACATAGCAGACACATAGAGATGGCTGACAGTACATCGAACGCGAACGACGGGGTCGAGCCGCACGTGCGGTACTACGCCGACCGCGTCGTGTTCGTCGACGAGGACGGGACCACCACCGAGTATCGGGAAGGAAAGCAGTCGGAGGCCGCGAGAGAACGGTACAACCGCATCAAAGACGACCTCGAGGACGGCTGGTTCGAGGACGTCCTCGACCGGGTCACTGACCCCGGAACCGAGAACGAGATCGCGCTGGACGGGGAGATCCGGCCCCTCATCGACGAGATCGTCGAGTCGATCACCAGCGAGCGAGGGCGTGCGATCGCCGGGCTGACCGTTACTCAGTTGGTAATCAAGTCCCTCGAGCCCGCACAGAGCGTCCGACTCCATAAGGGGAGCCGGAACAGCGCGCACTTCTCGTGGCGGGAGGGGCTGTCGATGCGGACGATCGACAGCGACTACGTCGCCCCGGCGCTCCGGGACAGAGACCTGTTGCGGGTCAACGCCGACGGCGTGATGATGACCCGCTCGCTCGCGGAGAACTACCCCTACTCGAAACAGTACAAGGCGAACATTCGGGGAGCCCAACGACAGTGGGGCGACCTGGTCGAGGCCCTCGAGGACGACAACCCGGTCGATGCGCTGGAGGCGCTCGAGTACATGATCGTCAGCCTCTCGAATCGCGGCGAGCGCGCCGAGGAGGTCTACGAGGACGCCCTGGAGTTGGTCGATCGGTTCGTCGCCGGTGAGCCGTCCCCCGAAACGGTCAAGCAGGTCATCGACATTCACCTGGCGCAGTCTCAGCACGGAGCTCGCATCTACGAGGTCGCCATGCACGCGCTGGCACAGGTCCTCGAGGACGAGGGGCTGCTCGACGGCCGCCTGAAGCCGCTCACGCAGATGCGCTCGGCCGACAAGAAACACGGTAACATCGCTGACATCGAGGTCGTCGACCCCGACGACGAGTTCAGGGTTCGGGAGGCCTACGACGCGAAGTACGGCAAGGCGTACCTGCTGAACGAACTCCAGGAGATCCGGGGGAAGCTCGAGGCCCACCCGGAAACCGAGTCGGTCGCGTTCGTGACCAGTTCGGAGCCGGTCCGGGACGACGCCATCGAGGACCGGCTCGCGGCCCTCGAGGCGGAGTTCGGCGTGACCGTGAGCGTGACGACCTTCGACGAGTTCTGGCGGCGCTGGTGGTCGGCGCTGGACGACCGCGGCGTCGCCGCGACGGACTGGCTCGAGGCCTACGCCGAGACGCTCTGTCAGCGACGACGGGACCGCGCCCCGGTCAACGAACCCACGCGCGAGTGGGTCGAAGAACTGGCGTCGATCCTCGAGGACCGGGTGTAGGGTGTCCTCGAGTCGAGAGACTACAGCGGATCACGACCCGTTCGCTCTTCGTCTCGCTCGATCGGTGAAAGCTACGTCAGTGTGGACGCCCTCGATCGGGTATGGAGCGACCCACAGTCCTCGTGATCGGCGGCGGCGCGACCGGGGCGGGAATCGCAAGAGACCTCGCACGCAGGGGCGTCGACGTCACGCTCGTCGAGCGCGACGGGCTCGCGTCGGGTACCTCGGGCCGGTCGCACGGCCTGTTGCACAGCGGCGCACGCTACGCCGAGGCCGACGGGCCGGAGGCCCGGGCGTGTCTCGAGGAGAACCGGATCGTCCGCCGGATCGCGGGCGAGTGCGTTCGGGACACCGGCGGACTCTTCGTGGAACTCGCAGCCGACGATCCGGCGTACTTCGAGGCGAAGCGAGCGGCCTGTGAGAACGTCGGTATCCCGACCGACGTCGTCGACGGCGCGGCCGCCCGCGAAGCGGTCCCGGAGCTGGCGACCGACGTCGAACGCGCGATGGAAGTCCCGGACGGGGTCGTCGTGCCGTCCAGACTGGTCGCGGCGAACGCGGCCGACGCCCGCGACCACGGCGCGCGAATCCGTCCGCACACACCGGTCACGTCGATGACGACCGAGGACGGCCGAATCAGGTCCGTCACGCTCGGCGGCGACACGACGCTCAGTCCGGAGTACGTCGTGAACGCGACCGGGCCCCACGCCGGTCGGGTCGCGGCGATGGCGGGTGTTTCCGTCGAGATGCGACCGACTCGCGGCGTCATGGTCTCGGTCGAATACGCGGGCCTCGAGCCGGTCCTCAACCGGTGTCGCGAGCCGGCCGACGGGGATATCGTCGTCCCCCACGACGGCGAGGTCGTCCTCGGGACGACGAGCGTGGCGGTCGACGATCCGGACGACTACGAGCGGGCCGACTGGGAGATCGCCGAGACGGTCCGGGAGTGTGCGGCGATGCTCCCGCCGGTGGCCGACGCCGACCGCGTCCGGACGTGGTGGGGCGTCCGCCCGCTGTACGAACCCGACGAAGCCGCGCGGGGCGGCCGGGGCATCTCGCGGGGGTTTCACCTGCTCGATCACGCGGACGACGGCGTCGAGAACTGCTGTAGCGTCGTCGGCGGGAAGCTGACGACCTATCGGCGGATGGCCGAGGCGACCGCGGACCTCGTCTGCGAGCGACTCGAGGTCGACGCCGACTGTTCCACCGCGGACGAGCGGCTGCCGGCGGCGTCCGATCCCGACCGGCTCGACGAGTTCGTCCGGGAGTTCGACGGACAGGGACCGACGGACGCGGATCTCGTCGGGAGCTAACGCGGGGTGAGAACCATCGGTCAGTGGCCGCCCTGCAGTTCGGACCAGATGCTGGCCCCCGAAGCGTACTCGACGTCGACGCGCAACTCGTTGTCCTCGTCGAGTCCGATCGAGATCCGCTCGAGGTTGGCCACGTACCGGGCTTTCCGGTGGCGGCCCTCCCGGACGCCGACGGCCTCCTCGGCGAGACCGGCCTCGGTCAGGCAATCGAGTTTGCGGTAGGTCGTCGAGAGCGGGCAATCCGTCGCCTCGGCGATCGCCTCGACGGTCATCGGCTCCTCGAGAATCGCGATGATTTCCCGACAGGCGCAGTCGTCGAGCGCGGCGATCACGCACTCGAAGCCGGGCGTCTCGTCGGATGAGGAGAACTCGAGGGACATCGGTGACCGCGAGTTAGGAGCGAACACGGAAGACACGTTTGGTTACGTATGTCACAGAATGCCGCCTGCGATGGAGCAACGTACATGTGGGCGCGGCCCGACCGCCCGCGTATGAGCGACGAGGAGCCAGTCGAGTCCGCGATCGAGAACACGCCCGGGAAGGGTCGAACGCCCGAAGCCGAGCGGATCGAACCCGCCGCGCCCGAGGAGTTCGGCCGCGTGCAGGTCTGGTGGGGCGACGGGAAAGGGAAGACGACCGCGACGCTGGGGATGGGGATGCGCGCCGCGGGCCACGGCTACCGCGTCCACATGCTCCAGTTCATGAAAGGCGGGGCCTCGAGCGTCGACGCAGTCCGGGGCGAGTACAACGCCATCGCCGCCCTGCCGGGGATCAGCTACGAAAACCTCGGCCACTACGGCTGGCACGGAATGGCCGACGGCAGCGACGAGGCCGACCACGAGGCCGAAGCACAGGCCGGCCTCGAGCGCGCCCACGAACTGCTCGAGGCGGCCAGCGAGGCCGACCTCGGCGCACCGATCGATCTCGAGGCGGAGCCGGAGGCCGGGATGCACATGCTCATCCTCGACGAAGTCCTCTACGCCGCCGACCGGGAGTTGCTGTCCGAGGACGACGTGCTGGGGTTGGTCGAAGCCAAGCCCGACGATCTCGAACTCGTCCTCTCGGGGAGCCACACCGAGCCCGCGTATCTCGCCGACAGCGCGGACCTGATCACGAACGTCCGCAAGGTGAAACACCCGATCGACGACGGCCAGCGAGCGCGACAGGGCACCGAGTTCTGAGCGCCGACGGAGACACCGGTGGCTGCGGTTCCAGCCATCAACTGAAACGATTTCTTTCACCCGTTCAACACGAAAGGAAAGTATTGAATGGCAGAATTAAGCGGAGGAACGAAACGGGTACTCGCGATCGTCTTATTGCTTCTGTCGACCTTGGTCGTACTCACGAACGAGGTACTGTATCACCTCAGCCGCCTTGCCGATGCCGATCCGGGCGTCATCCACGGGGTGGCATCCGTCGTCGGTTGGGTCGTCCTCGTTTCGTCCGTGGTGTATTTACTCGCGAGTCTCCGGACGCAACTTCCCATCATCGACTTCCGAGAGTAACATCAGTTGCATCCCCGACTGCGTCGTCCAGCACTCATCCGTTCGAGCCGCTGTTACTATACCCCTACCAACACAGTTATTATCAAATCCTCCAAACGGTTTCGCGTTCAATGGGTGCGATTCACGTAGCCGGACTCGAGAAGTCCTACGGCGCCGTCGACGCCGTGGACGGCATGGAGTTCACCGTCGAGCGAGGGGAGCTGTACGGGTTTCTCGGACCGAACGGGGCGGGCAAGACTACGACGATCCGGGTGTTGACCGGCCAGATCGAGCCCGATTCGGGCGAGGTCAGCGTTCTCGAGACCGATCCGACGACGGACCCGATCGAGACGCGCCGGCGGGTCGGCATCCTCCCGGAACAGGAGTCGCCGCCGAGCTTTCTCACGCCGCGCGAGTACCTCGAGTTCGTCGGTGAGGTCCGGGACCTCGACGCGGACCGGGTCGCCGAGCGAACCGATAGCTGGGCCGAACGGCTCGGCTTCGAGAGCAAGCTCGATACGTTACACACCGACCTCTCCCGGGGCCAGCAACAGAAAGTGATGATCGCGCAGGCCTTCCTCCACGAGCCCGACGTGGTCTTCATCGACGAGCCGCTGGCGAACCTCGACCCGCTCGTCCAGGAACAGGTCAAGCAGTTCCTCGTCTCCTACGCGGCCGGCGACAACGCCGTTTTCGTCTCCACGCACAACATCGACGTCGCCGAGGAGATCTGTACCCGCGTCGGCATCGTGGCCGACGGTCAACTCGTCACGGAGCGGTCCGTCGCCGACGACGGGACCGACGAGTCGCTGCTCGAGGTCTTCCTGGACCGCGTCGAGGGCGCGGACGCGCGAGACATGCCGGCGCTCGAGCAATTGGACGTATGACCGGCGAGACGACGGACCCGGCCGGCCCGACGGGGACGGGCCGTTCCGGTTCGGGCCTGTCGACGCGTCGACTGCTCGCGATCCTCTTTCGCGAGGAGTGGCGCATGCACACCGAGCTGTTCGGCGGCTGGCGGTTCGCCCTCTTCCCGCTCGTGATCGCCGCTCTCGCGGTCGGCGGCTCGGTCGCGCTCGTCGAGACCGGCACCGCGTCCGGGACGGTCGTCGTCGGTCTCCACGTCCTCGCAGCCGGTTTCGGACTCTACAGCGGCACCGCCGGATTCGCCGGCTCGGACATGCTCGAGAACGTCTTCGGTCGACTCTCGCTGTTGCTGTCCTCGTCGACGACGCTGCCGCTCTCGCGCCGGCGGCTGCTCGGCGTCTTCCTCCTGAAGGACGCGCTGTTCTACGGGATCGCGTTCGTGTTGCCGATGGCGCTCGGCGGCGCGGTCGCCGAGGGCCTCTCCGCGACGACGCCGCTCTCGCTTGTCGCGTTCTGGGGATCGCTGTTTCTGGTCTTTACCGTCGGCATGGCGACGACCGTCGCGTTGATCGCGGTCCGGACGCGGGGCGTGCCGCCGTGGACCATCGGACTGGGAATCGGGCTCGCCGCCGTCGGCTGCTGGGCGCTCGGCTCGGGCGGGGTTCTTCGTCGCCTCCTCGTCCCGATCGAGGGCACCGTCCCGGCCGCGGGCGGACTGGCCGCCGCGACCCTCGTCGTCGCGGCGGGCTCGCTCCTGCTGTACGACCCGACCTACGGCCGGCCCTCGCGGACCGCGACCGACCGGTTCGCCCGGCTCAGTGCAGCCCTACCGGTCGCCGATTCGCCCCTCGTGACGAAGTCGCTGCTCGATCTCGCCCGCTCCTCGGGCGGGGTCTGGAAGCCGTTCGTCTCGTCGACGATCCTGCTTGCGCTCGTGGCCGCCCTGGTCGGCGTCGTCGACTCGATCACCGGGGTCGCGCCCGCGCCGGGGATCTTCTTCGGCGGCGTCCTCGGGCTCTCGGCGTTTACCACCTACAACTGGCTCACCCAGTTCGACTCGCTCGAGGCCTACCTCACTTACCCCGTCTCGATCGCGGATGTCTTCCGGGCCAAGCGAACGGCCTTTCTCCTGGTCGGCGCGCCGACGGCCGTGATCCCGTATCTCGCCGCCGTCGTCTGGTTCGACGCGACGCCACTCGACGCCGTCGTCGGGGCCGTGCTGCTGGCCGGCTATGCGCTGTACTACTACGGACTCACCGTCTTCATCGCCGGCTTCGATCCCAACGAGTTCCTCTTCGACGCCGTCCGCTTCGCGACCTTTACCGTCGGGGTCGCCGTCGCGCTCGTCCCGACGCTCGTGGCCGGCTTCGTCGTCGTCCCGCCGTCGCTCGAGTTGGCCGCGGTCCTCGTCCTCGGCGGGCTCGTCATGGGGGCAGTGGGGATCGTCCTCTCGAGCCGAGCCGGACCGCGCTGGGACGCGAGATACAGAACGGAGTAGCTGCTACGGAGACGCCGACCCTATCGCTCCGGTCGTGGTGCGGCTTCGTACCGCTCGATTTCGTCGGTCTTCTCGACTCGATCGTAGACGGACCGTAACGTCTCTTCGGCCCGCAAGAGGTCGTGTGCCTCGAGGAACGCCCGCCCCTCGTCGCTGATCCCGTAGAACTTGTAGGGGAGATCGTTCCGCCGACGATCGTTCGGGAGCGTTACCTCCTCGACGATGTCCGCCTCGATGAGCTGCTGGAGGTGTTGTCGGATCGTCGTCCGACTCTTACTGGGGTTCACGTAATCCAGTTCCTTCAGCGTCGGTAGCCCTTCGGGATGACCCAGGAGGTCCTGTACGAGCGCGAACCGCGTCTCCTGTGTCACGACGTTCAGTCGCTCGCGGACGCGCTGGAGGTCCGCCGGCGGCCGGTCCGGGGTACTCATACCTATGGATTCGTTCGGTGCGTGCAAAAGCGTTTCGCTCAAATACGAATCGGTCGTATACGATTCGGTCCCTCGTTCGGTCGGCAAATTGAAGTTTCGAAGGGGCGTGCAACCGAGCGATGAGCGAGGAGCCGGTGACGGTCGACGACCTCGCGGCGAAGGCCGAGTCGTATCTCCACGAGTCGTCGCTGACGCCGGCGGAGTACGAAGCGCTCAAACACAGCGTCACGGAACTGGCGCCGCTTCTCACGACCGGGCGGTCGTATTTCGTTCTCGGCAGCTACGGTCGGCCGGAGATCCATCGCCTGCAACTCGTCAAAGACAGGCTCAACCGACGGACGGATAGCTACGCGTTCCTGATGGTCGACATCCGTAACGAGTGGACGAATACCTACCTCAAGTTCCGTCTCCTCGCCGACTACGCCGATTACATCGTCGGCGTGTCCGAACACGACAGCGGCGGGTTTCTCGTCGAACAGGGCTATTTCACTGCGCTGGAGCAGTACTTCGAAAAGACGTACGTTTTCAAGCGGACGTACGACGGCCTGGAACCGGACGAGATCGAAACGGAAGCCGACCCGGAAAGCCCCTACAGCGGGATGCAGACGTCTATCTTCGAGATGCTCGCGGACGCGGATCGACTCCGCACCTGGCAAACGGAGGACGATTTGCTCGAGTGTGCGTCCGAGCTTCCGTGACGACGGTTCCTGCGGGAATGGCCGCAAACGACCGCGAGTCGCGACAGCATCGGACGCTGAACGCGAACCGATAGGACGATACCCCCGGCTTCCCCACTCCCGCCAACGCGGATGACACGAACGCTTCTCGTCGCCGGAACCGCGAGCCACGTCGGCAAGTCGACGGTCGCGGCCGGCCTCTGTCGCCTGCTCGCTGACCGCGGGGTCGACGTCGCCCCCTTCAAGGGCCAGAACATGAGCAACAACGCCCGTGTCGTCGTGCGGCCGGACGCCGAGGGCGAGGGCGGAACCGACGCCGACCCGGGCGGCGACGGTGATCCGAACGCGAACGCCGACGGCGACCGCTGGGGCGAGATCGGCGTCTCCCAGTTCGTGCAGGCTCGAGCCGCCCGGACTACCCCGACCACCGACTGCAACCCGGTCCTGCTCAAGCCACGCGGGGACGGCGAGAGCCAACTGGTCCTGCAGGGGGAGGCCCACGACCACGTGCCGGCCGGCACCTACTACGAAGAGTACTGGACTCGCGCGCGCGAAGCTGCCGCGGAGTCGTACCGCAGACTGGCGGCCGACAACGACGTGATTATCGCCGAGGGTGCGGGCAGCATCGGCGAGATCAACCTCCACGATCGGGACCTCGCGAACGTCGAAACGGCCGACTTCGCCGACGCCGAGATCCTCCTGCTGGTCGACATCGAGCGCGGCGGGGCCTTCGCCAGTCTCTACGGGACGATCGAGTTGGTGCCAGACGGCCTCCGGGACCGCATCGTCGGCGCGGTCATCACCAAGTTCCGCGGGGACCCGTCCTTGCTCGAGCCCGGCATCGAGGAGATCGAATCCCGTACCGGGGTGCCGATTCTGGGCGTACTCCCGTACGACGACCCCGGGCTCCCCGAGGAGGACAGTGTCGGCCTCCCCGGCAGCGAGGAACGCGGCGTCGTCGGGGACGACGACGGCGTGCCGGCCGACCGACGGCTCCGGATCGCCGTCCCGCGGCTCCCCCGCATCTCGAACGCGACCGACCTCGAGGCGCTGGCGGCGGTACCCGGCGTCTCGGTGGTGTATCTCCCGGTCGACGAGGGCGGCCGCGACGGGGACCCAGCTACGACCGATCCGCTCGCGGGCGTCGACGCCGACGCAGTCGTCCTTCCGGGGACGAAGAACACGGTCGACGACCTGCTGGCGCTGCGGGCCGCCGGCTACGCCGACGCGCTCGCGGCCTTCGACGGCCCGATCGTCGGCCTCTGTGGGGGCTACCAGCTACTTGGCGAGCGCATCACCAACGCCGCGCTCGAGGGGACCGGCGAGGACGACGTCGTCGAGGGACTTGGCCTGCTGCCGGTCGAGACCCGATTCGAGGGTAAGAAGCGCCTCGAGCAGACCGCGGTGCCCGTCGACGGGTCGGCGTCGCCGCTGCTGTCCGGTGCGGACGGCCCCGCGACGGGATACGAGATCCACGCGGGACGGACGGAGGCGGTCGGCGACGTGACGCGGCCGCTCGGGGACTCGAGCGCGGCCCGTGGGCACGTGCTGGGGACCTATCTGCACGGCCTGTTCGACAACGAGTCGGTCCGGGCGGCCTTTCTCGAGTACGTCGCGGAGACGGCCGGCGTCGACCGGCCGACGAACGGAGTGGGTGGCGGATCACCGTCGGGAGGAGCCGAACGGACTGGCGCGACGCCGTCCGATCGAGCGGCGCGGCTCGTCGCCGAGAACGTCGATCTGGCGGCGCTCGGCGAGCCGTTCTCGAGTGAGTGAGAACCCGGAGAAGGGCTTCGAACGGACAGCTACGCCGATTCGTCGCGGTAGGTCCCGAGCAGTTCCTCGAGGATGATACACTCCTGGTCAGTCTCGTCGTAGTGGGTGTCGATGAAGCGTTCCGCGGCCTCGTAGTTGCCCCGGAGCCCGTGTTTGCGGACGTTGATCACGGCATCGAGGAAGAAGGTCCCGCCGTCGGCCCCGAGCGCTTCGGCGTGGTCGCGGTCGCTGATATCGAGTTCGCCCTTGATCTCGTCGAAGTTGAACGTCTTGACGTCGTGGTCGTCGTTGATCAGGGTTAGGACGTATTCCGCGGAGAAGCGATAGAACTCGGATTTGCTCTCGAACATACCGTCGTCGACGAGTGCGTCGATTTCCTCGACCACGTCGTCGGGGTACCTGACGGTATCCTTCGCCATGGGGGAACACTCGTCCCCGCTGATTAATCACTGTTTCGACTATATGTTTGGGGGTCTACTATTTCGGTCGCAAGTGAGGGCGATCCTCGAGCCACGGGATCGGTTCCTGTCGGCGGATCGAAGCTCGAAAATCCCGGCGTTCTCCTCAGTTTCCTCCCATGGTAGCTCGCGGCCCCGCTGATCCAGCTCGCGGTGCTGGTGTTCAGGATGGCGCTCGACGAGACCGACGTCAACCGAACGACCGTCCTGACGGGTGCGATCGCGGTCAGGGCCGGCGAGTCGACCGAGCGGGGACTCCGCTCCGAGTGCATGCGCCGGCTCTGACCGCGATCGCACCCGGAAGTTAATGCGCCCGCGGGATAATCACGACCTAACATGACAGTCGAAGCAGACCTCCGAGAACAGCTGGTCGACGCGTTCGAGGGCGCTGACTATCCCGTTTCGGACCCCATGACGCTGATCCCGGCGCTCCCTGACGGCCCGAGTACGCGGTTCGAGACCGGGGAGTTCTCGATGACCGCGATGGAGTTGTACACCAAGACCGACGGCGGTGACTTTCCCTACGAGGGCGTCGACCCCCTCGTGGACGATCTGATCGATGCGCTGCGGGAACGAGGCGAACTCTAATCGGTCGCGGGACGCCGGGACAGGGGGGGTTGGGTTTCGTCGTAGCTCCCTCGGCGGGCCTCCGCTCGAGGGAGTCGCCCGGCGTCGACGTGGCGCATTCACGCCCGGTCGAGTTCGCGCCGATCGACCCCGTCTGACCAGCAAGCTTTTATTTCACAGTCACGATGTGACAGAAAGGAGCGAGGCGGTAGCGGTGTCGGCGGACGCGACGGGAGAGATACGGATGACCACTGGAGACTGTCAACGACCGATCGTCGTCGTGATCGACGCTCGAAGCGAACGGAGTCGCCTTCGACCCCGACTCGAACAGGCGACCGACCGCGCCGTTCGAGCGGTGTCGACGGCCGACGACATCGGGTCGATCCTCGAGTCGTCGGTCGATGAGCCCGAAACGGACGGGGGGAACGACTCGGGTCCCGCGACTGACGACGAGTCGACGGCGACGGAGCAAGCGGCTCTGACGTCCGCAGACGAAGCGGGGGTATCGCCACCGGGCGCGGTGGTCCTCGAACTGGACTGTCCCGGCGAAATCCAGACGCTGTTACAACGGGTCCACGCCGAGACGCCGGACGTGCCGACGATCGTCGCCCCACAGGACGGCAGCGAGCGACTCGCTACGGTGGCACTCCGTGCCGGGGCGACCGACTACGTCCCGAGCGAGCGCGACGAAGACCCGATCGATCGGATCGTCTCGACGATCGGGTCGCGGGACCGTGTGACGACGGACGAGCGGCCGCACCGTATCCTCGCGAACGAACTGCCCGACGAGGCTTTCGTCATCGGCGAGGACGGCACCTATCTGGAAGCGAAAGTACGCTCGGAGTCGGCAGAACTGTACCGGACCAGTGTCGACGAACTGCGCGGCAGCCGACTCGACGACGCCTTTCCGGACGAGGTCGCCGCGGAGTTACAGGACTGTCTCGATCGGGCCCTCCGAACGGACGAGGTCCAGTCGGTCGAGTACGACGCCGAGACGACCGACGGCCGCCGACGGTTCGAAGCCCGCGTCGTCCCGATCGACGAGCGGATCCGGGGGCGACGCGCCGTCGTCTGGTTGGCCCGGGACATCACCGAGCGGGTCGAACGCGAACGGCGGCTCCGATCCCGACAGGACCAACTCGAGACGTTAAACCGGATCAACGCGGTGGTTCGGCAGGTGATCGAGACGCTGGTGGAGGCACCCGCTCGCGACGCCATCGAGCGCGAGGTCTGTACACAGCTCGTCGACTCGGAACTGTACTGTGGCTCGTGGATCGCCGAACGAACCGGCGAGGGCCGACTCACCTATCGAACGGGGACGGGCGAGGCCGATACCTACCTCGATCGGGTCAGCGACGGTATCGAGTACGCCACCGGTCGGGAGCGACCGGTCGCCAGAGCCGCCCGAACGGGCGAGATTCAGACGACGAACCACATCCTCGACGACGAAACGACGCCAGAGCCGCTTCGGGAGGCGGCCCGCAAGGACGACGTCAGGTCGGCGATCGCCGTCCCGATCACCCACGAGGACGCGACCTACGGGGTGTTGACGGTACTCGCCAGTCGGGACGACGCCTTCAGCGAACGCGAACGGGCTGGGTTCCGCCTGCTCGGCGAGACGATCGGCTTTACCATCATGGCCGTCAAGAACCGCCAACTGCTCTTTGCCGACACCGTCGTCGAACTCGAGTTCCGCATCGACGGCGGCGACACGTTTTCCTTCGATCTCTCCGAGGAGTACGGTTGTACCTGTTCGCTCGAGTGGGCGGGGACGACCGCTGGCGGGCGAACGTTCCAGTACGTCACGATCGAGGGTCTCGACGGCGAGACGGTCCGCGACGAGGCCGACGCCCACGATTCGGTCGAGGAGTGCCGACTCATCCACGACGGCGAGGACCAGTGTACGGTCGAGATCCGACTCGCGAAATCGGGTGTTCGGACGCTCGTGAACCACGGTGCGACGATCTGTGACGTCGTCGTCGAGAACGGCGTGGGACGCTGTCTGGTCGAAGTCTCACAGGACGCCGACATCCGGGAGATCGCGGACGCGTTGACCGTCGTCTACGCGAACACCGAACTCGTCGCAAGGCGGGAGGTCGACCGACCGGTGCGGACGGCAGCGGAGCGCCGCGATCGGATCCTCGACGAACTCACGGACCGACAGCTCACGACTTTGCGACTCGCCTACTACGGCGGCTTCTTCGACTGGCCCCGGGAGAGTACCGGCGAGGACATCGCCGAAGCGATGGACATCTCGCCGCCGACGATGCACCAGCACCTGCGAAAGGGGCTCAAATCGATCCTCAGCGAGTTCTTCGAGGGCGGCAGCAGCACCGAGTGAGCGTCGAGCCGCCGCTCGAGTGGGGGATCTCACTCGGGCGGAACACGGAACCGCGGCGTCGGGAGACGGGGCCGGGCACTGACGGGCCGGTCTTCGACCCGCTCGGTCCCGGGACGCCAGCGGAACCGCGCGACGCCGCATCCCGACGCGGTAGGTGGTGGTGTTTCGAATGGTGTTACAATCGCGCGGCGACTCCGACTGACGCCGGTCGAACCCAGTCACTCGATCCTGATAATGGTATCCACAGACATGATCGGGAGCCGCTACTATACTCCGTGATCTCGGTGTCCCGTGTTCTCGTTTGCACGACACTCATGATCGCTTAACAGTCGCGTATATGAAGCCAAGCGGCGACGGGGCTGGCCCCGGTCGGCTCGGACGAGAATGCCGAGATCCGTTTCCGGGCGGCGGCTGGCGGGCCGAGTGAGGGTGGGCGTTCCGTGGTGACGTCGCCGTATGAAACCGTCCTCAGGGGGTCGAACGGTCGGTACTACACCGACTGGCAAGTCCGAACCCAACTCCGATCCGGCGAGTGGGCGCTCTGTCTGCGCCAGCGAGAGCCGGACAGACGGCTGGTCGAAACCGCCGAGGACGCCTTGCTCATGCTCCGTCCGGTCGAGCCGACCGCACTGCCGGCCGGACTCGAGATCAGAGTCACCGGTCGCCGCGCCCGCGTGGTCGATACCCGACGGCCGCCGGGCGGACGCGGTGTCACTGATCGACCCTAATGCGTGTCTCTGTTCACCCGCAGAATCTGAACGGCGGCGGCGAAAGTCGTCGCCGTGAAGCGCCGCGTGTTTCTGGGGGCAGTCGGCTCGATGGCGTCGCTCGGCACGCTGGCGTATACGACGCGGGCCGACGACGACGCCCTCGCGGTCCGGATCTGGCTCTCCGAGCGGGCCGGTCGCTACGACGGGGTAGCCGACCGCGTCCGCACGTTCCTCGCACGGACGCTCGCGCTCGAGCGGCGGCGCGTCGAGCCGACCGTGGGGGGCACGGTTTCGGTGTCGACCGAGGACGCCGCACGTCTCACCAGTCGCGGTGAATGGCCGCTGGCGCTCGCGTCGGGGCGGCTCGGCCGCCGTGACATCGACCCCGTCTCGAGCGTCAACCTGTTGGTGACCGACGACGGAATGCAGGACGCGCCGACCGGCTACGGGGTTCCCCACGTCGCGTCGGTCGGCGGCGCGCGACACATCGGACGGCTCGAGTCGGTCGACGACCTGCTCGGCGACGACTGGATCGTCCCGGTCACGACGGCGGCGCGGACGATGCACGTACTGCTTCACGAAGTCGGGCACGCGCTCGGACTGGCCCACCGCCACGGCGTCGCCGTTCGATCGGGCGATGCGATCGTCACGACGCCGATGCTGAGTTCCTACGCCTGGGACCCGGGGTTCGATCCCTCCCCGACGCGGTGTGGAGGCGCGATTCCGCCGACGGACGGTCGCGAGCGACGACTCGATTTCGCCTTTTCCGCGTGTGCCAGGCAGGAACTCGCCGCCGACGGACGAGATGGGGCCGACCGGTGACGCGTCACCAGGCCAGCGACTGACCGACGCTCGAGTCGGCGACGACTCGGTTCGCAGGCTTTCCGGTCCGCAGGCTACGGAACCTTGGGTTGTCCGGTCGGTACGGAGCGGGTGCGCGGAGAACGAACGTTACTCCCCGTCGTCGGCGTCGTCGCCCCCCCGGACGAAACTCGCCCGCTCTCCCTCCCCATCAGTGCCGGCGTTCGGCCCCTCGATCAGCGCCTCGAAGTCGTCGACCTCATCGTACTGATCGCGATACACCAGTGCCGCCTTCCCCGCCGACGTGATCTCGTAGAGTCCCGAGCGTTCCGCGGGGCCGATCTTCCGGACCAGCCCGTAGTCCTCGAGAACCGGGAGTCTGGTGTTGATGTTCTTTCGACTCTTTCCCGTATGCGCCGCGAGGTTCGTCGCGACGTTTCGCCCCTCGTCCTCGAGCGCCTCGAGGATCAGGAAATCAGTTGGCTGTCGGAGTTTCACACACGTTCACACTCGTCCCCATTGTATTTCCAGTGGTAACTAATACTTTCGGCCCCGGACAACAAATTTCTTATTTGTGTTGTTTTCGGAGATTTCGAGTGGTCTATTCGGGTGGCGAAACCGGTCCCCTTGCCGACGACGGGATGTCCGCACGGCCCCCGGCGATTCGGGCCCGGCTCAGGGTCGCCGCTCGGGACCGGACGACATGCCGTCCGCGAGTCGAGTGAGCAACGACGCGACGCCCGCCGGCGACTCGACCCGACGGGAGGCAGCCGACGGGCCGTCGCCGCCGACCCGGACCCCGATCCCGTCCGGCTCGACGGCACGAAAGGCCGACTCGTCGGTGACGTCGTCCCCGACGTAGACGGCGGCCGTCCCCCGCGGTTCGTCGGCCGCGATCAACTCGACGGCGTTCCCCTTCCCCCACGGGATCGACGGCCCGATCTCGAGGATCCGCTTCCCGCGGGAGAGTTCGAGCGCGCCATCGTTGAACGCCTCGAAGACGGCGGTCGTGAGCCGGCGAGCGACCGGCCGGGCGGCCGTCGGCACGGACCGGAAATGAACCGTCCCGGACAGGCGCTTGTTCTCGATCCGTACGTTCGGGATCGACGCGAGCGTCGTCTCGAGGACCGTACAGAGGCGGTCGATCCGAGCGGCCCGTTTCCGCGCGACGGGATGGACGGCGATCGATCCCCGCCGCTCGAGTTCGAGACCGTGGTTGCCGGCGTAGATCGCCGGCCCGTCGATGCGACCGCGGACGTCCCGCAGCGCCCGGCCGCTGACGACCGCCGTCGTCACGTCCGGGTGGGCGGCCAGCCTCGCGACGGCGTGGCGGTTGTCCTCGGTCGGTCGGGCCGCGTCGGGATCGTCGACGATCGGCGCGAGCGTCCCGTCGAAATCGAGACAGACGAGCAGTTGCTCAGCGTCCGCGAGTGTCTCCCGAACGGCCGGGAATCCGTCTTCGAGCGGCCGGGGCGACGACTCGGCAGCGGCGGTTCCGGATTCGGAGCTGGTCATCCGTTAGACCGGCGGCGTGGGTTCCCGCGAGTCGGAATCGCTGTCCGAGCCCGCGTCGGTCCGACCCCGCTCGTCGCGGAGCCGCCGGAACCAGTCGAACTGCGTAGCCATCCACGACTCGAGGTCGCCGGCGAACACGCGCTGGCGCAGCGTGTTCATCCGCCGCCGGCGTTCGTGGGCCGGCATCGAGAGCGCCGCCTCGAGCTGGGCCGCGAACCCGTCGGTGTCGATCGGATCGATCGTCAGCGCGTGGGAGCCGAGCCGTTCGTGCGCGCCGGTCCGGTCGCTCAACACCAGCGTGTCGTCGCCATCGACGCTGGCCGCGACGTACTCCTGGGCGACCAGATTCATCCCGTCGACCAGTGGGCTGACGACCATGGCGTCCGCGCGCCGATAGAGCGTGCAGATGTCGTCCGTCGAGAGGTAGTCCTCGGTGTAGGCGATCGGCCGCCAGTCGTCGGTCTCGAAGCGGCGGTTGATCCGCGTGACCTCGCTGCGGACGAGGTCGCCGTGGCGCTGGTAGGTCTCGATGTCGGTCCGCGAGGGGGTCGCCTTCTGGAGGAAGGTGAACTCGCCGCGCCAGCCGGGGTTTCGCTCGAAGAACCGCTCGATGGCCGCCAGCCGTTCGGGAATCCCCTTGGTGTAGTCGAGTCGGTCGAGGCCCAGCCCGAGCGTCGTGTCGGGGGCGATGTCGTACTCCTCGAGCAGGTCGGCGAGGCGGTCGGGGTCGATCGACCGAGCGTCCCGGTCGTAGGCCGCGGCGTCGACTCCCATCGGCGTCGCGACGACGCGAGTTCGCCCCCCATCGTACCGGACCGTTCGGCGCTCGTGGTCGACGGTCGCCGTCGGCAGGAACCGGTCGACGCACTCGAGGAACCGGTCCGCGTACTGCTCGACGTGAAAGCCAAGCAGGTCGTTGCCGAGCAGTCCCTCGAGGACGTGGCCACCGGCGGGACACTGCCGGAACGTCGGCGGCGACGGCCACGGAATGTGCCAGAAGTGGGCGACGGTCGCGCCGGCCGGCACGGACTCCCGGATCATCCGCGGCGCGAGCGCGAGATGGTAGTCCTGCAGCCAGATCACGGCGTCGGCCGTCGCGTGGTCGGCGACCGCGTCGGCGAACCGCTCGTTGACCGTCCGGTACCACTCGAAGTCGTTCGATCGGTCCTCGATCAGGTCGGGAAAGCCGTGACAGAGCGGCCAGAGGACGCGATTGCTGAACCCGTAGTAGTAGGAGTCGACCGCTTCCTCGGAGAGATCGAGCCGGCGGAGGGTGTAGTCCTCCTCCCCGGGCGGGACGGCGACGCAGTTTCGCTCGTCGGTCACGTCGAAGTCCGCCTCGCCGTCGCCCCAGGCGATCCACGTCCCGTCGGTCCGCTTGACGACTGGATCGAGCCCGGCTGTCAGCCCGCCGGTCGGCTCGTCGACCGTGATCGACCGGGTCTGGGCAGTAGCGCTCGAGTGGGCACCGCCGTCAGTCTCAGTCGGCGGCCCCGCGTCGTCGTACTCGTGACGATACGGTTGCCGGTTCGAGACGACGATCAGCGAACCGGGACAGCTCGGCCCGCCGGTCGCGGACTCGTCGTCCGTTCGGCCTCGACCGTCGGCCCGGCACTGTCGATTCCGTACAGCCGTCGACGACAACCGCTCGGGAACTCGCATTCGCTGTAATGACACAGCGTCCCGACGGGTTGCTTCGCGGCCTGCGGTCGCTGGGGGGTTAATACGTTTCCGACGGCGTTCGCCCTCGAGTGACCGTCCGCCCGCGGCAACGGTCACGTCGGGAAACTGGTGCGGTCGGCGATGGGACGAGTCGTCGGAATCGGAAAACGACTGGCGGTGGCGTGCGCTGTCGGCCGGACGAGTGCCACCGAGGACGGCCGACGACACCGCGCGAGGTCTTCGCGAGTTTCACGAGCGAAGGCTTGTCAGAGCTTGCTCTGTCAGTGGATGAGCGAGCGGTGCGAGGCCGACCGGAGGGAGGTCTCGAGAGCGAACGGTGACCAACGGGAGCCGTGAGCAGCGAGCGAATCGGCTGGGGAGGGCGTGGCCACTCCGTGTTGCCACGATAGCAGGACGGTCGATATCGTTGAGTCGATGTTCACGACAGGAGTCGATATTCACGACCGGAGCCGCCTTCACACCCGACTAACCAAACGTTGATTCACCGCTCGAGCGAACACCCGTTCATGGAACCACCGTTCGAGCGCCGCATCGAAGCCTGCAAGCGCCGGCTCACGGCGGAAGGGGCCGACCTCGTCGTCTGTTTCCCGAGTCCGAACCTGACCTATCTGACCGGCTTCGAGGAGTCGCCCTCGGAGCGACACCTGCTGCTGTTCGTCCCTCGAGATGGCGACCCCGCGATCGTCGCGCCGGCGATGTACGAGGCGCAACTGTCCGAGCTTCCGATTCCGGACCTCGAGCGGCGGTTCTGGACCGATGCGGACGACCCGCTCGAGGCCATCGAGGCCGTTATCGATGGGTATTCCCTCGCGGGAGAGATCGAAGGGCCGCCGACCGTCCTCGTCGACGACCGCATGTGGGCGACGTTTACTCAGGACCTGCGGGACCTGTGTCCCGAGGCCGCGTTCGGACTGGCGGGGACCGTCCTCGAGCCGCTCCGGATCCGGAAGGGAGCGGTCGAACTCGAGACGCTGCGGCGAGCCGGCGCGGTCGCGGATCGGGTCGCGCTCGAAATCCGTGAGCGGGGGACGGACCTGATCGGGACCACCGAAGCGGAACTGGCGACCGAGATCGATCGCTTGCTCGCGGCGGACGGCGGTGAGGAACCGGCGTTCGAAACCATCGTCGCCGCCGGCCCGAACGGCGCGCAACCGCACCACCACAGCGGCTCGCGGGAGATCCAGAACGGTGACCCCGTCGTTCTGGACTTCGGGGCCTTCGTCGCGGCCGACCTCGAGGGAAGTGGAGCTACTATAGGGCGGTATCCGGGCGATCAAACCAGGACGATCGTGGTCGGCGACGAGCCACCCGCGGCGTACGAACGTGTCCACGAGACCGTCAGAGAAGCCCAGAACGCCGCCGTCGAGGCGGTCGAGCCGGGCGTGACGGCAGGGGCGGTCGACCGCGCGGCGCGGTCGGTTATCGAGGATGCCGGCTACGGCGACGACTTCGTCCACCGGACCGGCCACGGCGTCGGCCTCGAGGTCCACGAGCCGCCCTACATCGCCGCGGGCAACGACCGCGAACTCGAGCCTGACATGGTGTTCAGCATCGAACCGGGGATCTACCTCGAGGGGGAGTTCGGCGTTCGAATCGAGGACCTCGTCGCCGTGACCGAGGACGGAGCCGAACGGCTGAACGACACCCCGCGGGGCTGGGCGACGGGGCAGTGATGCCGCGGGAGAGTTCGGTGCCGGACGATCGGCTCCTGCAGCCGGGACACCGGGTTTCCGGTGAAATGTCGGCCGACTGCGGTCTCCAGGGTTCGATCCGTTGCACGGAACTCGATTCGATATGGGGTCGGTTCCACGTATGGGGTCGGTTCCACGGCGGCCCCGCCGATCTGTCGCTCGGCTACGGCTCGTCGGTTTCGACGAGGACGGTCCGGACGACCTCGGGGTCCTCGAGCAACTGATGCTCGGTATAGCTGCCCTCCGCGCTCCCACCGCTGCGACGGGTCTGCTCGAGGATGTCGAGGAAGGCGTGTTCCTTCAGGAGATCGCGGACGCGGCGCAGGGAGAGTGGATCGGAGCCCTCCTGCCGGCAGATCTCCTCGTAGACGTCGTAGATCCGGGTGGTCCGGAACCCGTCCTCGTCGGGCGTGTTGAGCGACAGGACCGCGAGGGCCTGTAACACGTAGCGGGAGTGAGGCGTCGAGCCGCGGATGAGTTCCCGGAACCGGTCGGTCTCGGCCCGCTCGCGGGCCTGGACGACGTACTCCTCGCGAACCGTCTCGTGGCCCTCCGATTGGGCGATCTCCCCGGCGTAGCGCAGGATGTCGATCGCCTTCCGCGCGTCGCCGTGTTCCCGGGCCGCGAGTGCGGCAGCCCGCGGGATGACCGACGGCTCGAGGACGCCGTCCTTGAACGCGTCGCTGCGGGCCTCCATGATGTCCCGGAGCTGGGTCGCGTCGTAGGGCGGGAAGACGAACTCCCGTTCACAGAGGCTCGACTTGACCCGCTCGTCGAGCCGGTCTTTGTACTTGATCTTGTTGCTGATCCCGATAACCCCGATCTTGCACGACTCGAGCTTGCCGGCCTCGCCCGCGCGCGAGAGTTGCATGAGGATGTCGTCGTCGTCGAGCTTGTCCACTTCGTCGAGGATGACCAGGGCGACGTCGTACTGGGCGTCCAGCACCGTCCAGAGGCGCTTGTAGTAGGTCGACGTACTTAGTCCCTTATCGGGGATTCTGACATCAGTGATCGCCGGCTCGTTTAACGTGTGGGCGATCGTCTGGACCGCCTGTGTCTCCGTGTTGTCCTGGGCGCAGTCGACGTAGGCGAAGGCCGACGTGATCCCCTCGTCCTCGGCGACCCGGACGAGCCGTTCGGAGATGTACTTCGCACAGAGGGACTTGCCCGTCCCGGTCTTCCCGTAAATGAGGAGGTTGCTCGGGCTCTGGCCGAAGATCGCCGGATTGACCGCGTTCGCGAGTTCGGCGATCTCGTCGTCCCGGCCGACGATCCGCCCCTCCTCGGGCAGGTGGTTGATCTCGAGTAGCTCCTTGTTCTCGAAGATCGGGTCGTCGCGGGTGAACAGGTCGTCGCCGGAACTCGACATAGTCGGACACCGTGTTTCCGGTGAAATAGCACTTCCGTTCCGCCCCGGCGGATTGGGGATCGATCGCACGGAGCGTGTTCGGCACCGAGCGGGCGGTTACGGACCGAACTGACGATCAGATCGGGACGTCCTCGTCCGGAGACTCGAGACCGGAACCTCGGTTGCGATCGGTGATCGGTCGCGGACACACACACCGTGTTTCCGGTGAAACGGGGCGACTGGGGGGTTGGGGTGGAGTCGAAGTCGGGGTGCGTTTCACCGGAAACACGGTGTGGGGCGGCTCGAAATACGGTCGCTCCGGACGTACACACCCGCTCGAGCCGGGTGGAACGAGCGGTTTAACCCTCGGAAACGCCGCTGGCGTGATCCACCGATTCGACTGGATCCGTTCTCGATCTCTCTCGAGAGTACTTTCCGATTCACTTAGTGGACTATACTCATATCTATTACTTATATGTGGCTATAATCATGACAGGATACCAATCACCACTCACGAGGGCAGTCAAAGGATATCAAGGGCTGTCAATTGCCCTCGAGATATTCTCCGGTCTCTACCCGGTCTCTACTCGATCTCTAACTTCGTCTCTACTCAGAACGGCCTCTTAGACGCTGAGTCGGTCGATTAACTCCTCTATGGCGGCTACAGTGGCTTTGCGGATTCACCGGATTGTTGTGAGTCGATGAGTCTCGGACTGCTTCACCGGAAACACGGTGTGTCTCACCACTCCGCTCTCGAGCGGCGGCCGCCGCCCCGTTTCACCGGAAACACGGTGTGACCGCGCGACCGGTCGAACTGCCGGGTTCATCGAGCGGCCCTCATCGAGCGATGGGTGATCGAACTCGAGCGGGGACCAGCCAAACCCGTCGAGTCGGTAGTTCTCACGTCACCGAATCGGTGACAGAACAGTACCGGTACAAAAAGAACAGCACCGCCGCGGAACGGGGATTCGGAAACGCTCCGCTGATTCACCGGAAACCCGGTGTTCGAACCCGTGGTTACTGCCGATTCGACCCCACGGCTGTTATCGATCCGACTCCACTATGAATCAGAACGAGTCACAGCCGTATCGGTGCCGAACCGAGTCGTCTCTTGCACTGATTCTGTCCTCCATCTCAGTCCTGTCCACCGGAAACTTGGACCTGCTCACCGGAAATTCGGTCCTGTTCACCGGAAATTCGGTGTGTTTCCACATGGCCATGCCGAGCCAGTACCAGCGTCCCTCTCGAATTTCACCGGAAACCCGGTGTGAGACACGCCCGCTCGAGCCAGTAGTCGGCCCCCTCGAGTCCGGGCCAGTGGCACACGACTGCAGCCCTCTCGCTCGTCGTCACGATCCCGGATGTTCAGGTTCCGATCCGACGGCGACCAGTTCGGTCGACCGATTCCGTACGGCCCGCTCAATAGTAGTAGAGTTCGAGTTCGTGACCGCAGTTCCGACACCGGGTTTCCTTCCCCAGGAGCCGATTCGAATCGCTCTCCGCGTGGATTCCCGGCCCCGGAGGCACGGACGCGACGACCGTCGCGTCGCACGCCGGGCACCCGATATCCATATCCGAATTGGTTGACAGAGACATGCCTTGGTCGTATTCGATACTCCCCGATAGTTATCGGAGCCGTACCGAACTATTGCGGTTCGTTTCGGAACGATTTCGCCCGCTACGATCGGATTTACCTGGAAAACGATTCCCCGCGACACTCGGTAGTCGTCCGACCGGACGTGGACCGCGTCGGTTTGCCGTGAAAATAGCAGCGGCTCGAGCCGGAATCCCGAAAGAAGCTGTTTCCGGCAGCACGGCCGGAGAATCCGGCGGTTGACCCGCAGTGTCGATTCAGCGGACGCGAACCCCGTCCCGACTCAGACCGTATACGTTACGTCTTCGAATTCGAAAAACGCCGTTTCGTAGCCGTCGTGACGGGACACTTGCGGCGGGGAATCGACGGTGACTCTCAGTCGGTCTCCGGCGGCGAGATCGTCGACCGCGAGCCCGTAGTGGTGACCGAACTCGCCGTCTAACGTCTCGGTTAATCGCTCTTCCAGGCGGACCGAGCCGTCGCGCTCGAGGGCCGCCGATAGTGACGTCAGCGGGAGGCTGATACCGTGATACGGCGTCCTGAGACAGACCGCCAGGTATTCGCCACCGTCGCTGCCGACGAACCGCTCGGCGTCGGTCCTGATCGCGGTGATCGCCGCGTCGCCGCTGCGTTCGGTCCCCAGCGACTCGCCGGGGAGGTCGTCGATCGGCGGTCCTTGCCCCATCGGTGGCATCCCGCCGCTTCCGTCTCCGGCCCCGTCGCTGTCCCCGCCATCACCGTGGGACATGAGGGGCAACGCTCCGCGGTTCCCTCGCCGCTCCTCGTCGATCGTCTGGAACGAGAGATCGTTGATCGACGAGCGGCTGTACTCGAAGTCGACCTCGAGCGTCGCGGCCGACTCGAGTCGGCCGTCGAACGTACCGGTTCGGTCGGCCGAGACGGGACCGGCACGGACTCGAGCCGTGTACTCGCCTTCGCCGGGGAGGCGGATGTTGTCGCCGTAGTGAAACCCCATCCGCTGGGAGATCATCGGCCACGGCGACGAGATGCCGGCGTCGACGGGCGACCCGTCCTGTCGCACCTCGATGACTGGATCCACCGGAAGGACGGTGTCCGTCTCCCGGTCCCAGACGGTCAGCATGAGATGGAGGCTGTCGTCGGCGTCGACCTCGACGAGCTGTTTGCCCTCGCTGGTCGCCTCGACGGTCCAGAATCGATGCGGAAACGTGTACGAGAGCCCGAGGGCGTAATCTCCGTCGCTGTCCATCCCGTACATGCCCATCTCCTCCCGAGAGGCGGGCAGGTAGACGGCGTCCGGGCGGTCCTCGACCAGCGGCGGGTTCGCCCACGCCGATTCCTCTTCGAAGCCCAGCCGCTCGAGACAGCCGGCGAGGCCGGCGGCTCCGACCGCTCCAACCCCGGCAACGCCGCGGAGATAACGCCGACGGTTCATTGACTCACGGTTGGAAACCGGTGATGAAACGCCTGTTGGTTCGCGGGTCGAAGAGACCTCTCGTCTACCGGTCGTAGGGTGACTCTCGTTCACCGGTCGTATCAGTGGTCGGATCCGTGTCCCGTGGACGGAGGATCGCCCGCTCTTCGGGAACCGAACCAATGAACCTTTGATCGGCCCACCCTTCGAGTCGATTATGGACCGGCGAACATACCTCGGTACGGCCGGGATAACGGGACTTACCAGTATTGCCGGCTGTCTCGGTGAGGCGCTGGGGGGAAACGAGAACGACAATGGGGACGCGGGCCATCCCGATGCCGTTCTCGGGCCGCCGGAAACTGACCTCAGCGCAGCGACGCATCCGAGCTACGGGGACGAATACCCGTCGGTCACGCTGCCTGACCCGCTTTCCGACGAGACGATTTCCGTCGAGCAGTTCGAGGGGGACCGGACTGTCTTGATGACGTTCATTTATACGAACTGTCCGGACGGGATGTGTCCCGCACTGACGTTACGACTGCAACGCGCACAGCAGGCTGCGGTCGAAAACGGCTACGAGGACGAGGCGGCGTTCCTCGCGATGACGTTCGATCCCGAACGGGATACCGCGGAGCAACTACGGACGTTCGCCGACCGACGTAGCGTCGATTACGACGCCGACAACTGGCATTTCCTGCGTCCCGAGCGGTACGAGAAGGCCCAATCGATCATCGGAGAGACCTACGGGCTCCCCGAGGAGTCACTGAAAAAGAACTACGAGCACGATTACGAAAACGTCGAGTACACCTTCCCGCATCTCCCCTATATCTTCCTCGTCAACGAAGCGGGGATCGTCGAACGTGTGTATCCCAAGGGCCATTCGATCGAGGTATCCAGCCTCATCGACGATTTCGAAACGGTGGTGAACGGCTAGATGCGCAGGCGCGAGCTACTCGCCGGAATCGGTAGCCTCGGTATAGTCGGTGGCGCGAGTGCGGTCGCTATCGGCGGCGTCCCCTCGTTCGGGAATACCGAAGACGCCGACCCCGTCGAGCCACAGACGGTGGAAACGATCGCCGCGCCGGGCAGCGAGGCCGGCGAGGTACGCGTGCCCGCATCCGATCAGCCGACGTTCATCGACTTCTTCGCGACGTGGTGTCCGCCCTGTTCCAAGCAGATGCCCGATCTCATTGAGGCCCACGAGCGAGTCGGCGACGACGTACTGTTCATGTCGGTTACGAACGAGAACGTCGGTGGCTCGGTCACGAAAGAAGAGGTCGTCGACTGGTGGGAAGAACACGACGGCAACTGGACGCTCGGAATCGACCCGATCCGGGACCTGAGCGCCCAGTACTCTATCGAGGGGCTCCCCTACGCCGTCGCGATCGACGCCGACGGACGCGTTCAGTGGACGGACAAGGGGCGGAAATCCGCCGACGAGTTCGTCGACGGTATCGAACGAGCGATCGAAAACTAACATGGTCGATACCACACTCGCGACGTCGATCGCGTTCGGACTGACCTCGGGGATCGCGACGTTCTTCTCGCCGTGTTCCTATCCGCTCCTGCCCGGCTACGTCGGCTTCTACGTCAGCCAGACCGACGGCGACCGTGCGTCGCTCGGCGGCGCACTCAGCCGGGGGCTGATCGCCGGCCTCGGCGTGTTGGTCACCTTCGGCGTCCTGCTCGGCGCGACGTTCTGGGTCGGCTACTCGACGCTGTCGGCCGTCACGTGGTTCGAGGTGTTCGCCGGCGTCGTCCTGATCGCGTTCGGCCTCCTGATCGTCTTCGATCGCGCCCCGTCGCCGTCGATCGCGCTTCCCAAACGGCGCTCGAGCGTCCTCGGGTTCGGGATCTTCGGGGTCGGCTACGCGCTGGCGGCGGCCGGCTGTGTCGCACCGGTGTTTTTCGGCGTGGTCACCCGCGCGCTGTCGCTGCCGACGACCTCGGCGGCGGTCCTGCTGGGGACCTACGTCGGGAGCTTCGTCGTGTTGATGGTGTCGCTGACCGTCGCGACCGGGATGGGGCTGGTCGCGGGCGCGGGCCGGCTCGCGGCCTACACCGGGCTGCTCAAGCGCATCGCGGGCGTCGTCATGATCGTCGCCGGGATCGGCCAACTCTACCTCGCGATCGTCGTCCTCGACGCGATCGATCTCGCCGCGCTGGTGCCCTGACCGTCGGCGCCTCGCCCCGGCTGCGTTCCGACTGGCCGTTTCGAACCGCTTTTTCGCACCTCGCTCGAGCCGCCCCCATCTCGGCAGGCAACGGCAGGTCCGGAACCTATCCCGCCGTCACCCGAATCGGGGGACATGTATCAGGATCTGCTGGTCGCGACCGACGGGAGCGACGCCGCACAGCGGGCGACCGACCACGCGATCGAACTCGCGGACCGACTCGACGCGACGCTGCACGTCCTCTCGGTCTCGGAGGACGGCCCACAGGCGACGGAGAAAGAGGACCGACTCCGACACGATCCGGAAGACGAGGCCGCAGGAGCCGCCGAACGCGCTCGAGCGGCGGCCGAACGCGACGGCGTCGAGGCGACGACGGACGTTCGCCACGGCGTTCCCCAGGAACAGATCGTCGACTACGCGGAGGTGAACCCGGTCGACATGGTCATCGTCGGGACGGCCGGTCGATCCGGGCTCGATCACTTGATTTCGGGCAGCGTCGCCGAGGAAATCGTCCGGAACGCGCCGGTACCGGTACTGACGGTCCGCGAGCAGCCCTAACCGCGCCAGCGCGGTGTCTCCGACTCGCCAGCTGACACCGGCCGCCACGATGGCCCCTGGCCGCTCGACAGCGGTCGCCGAACCTAATCCGGTGCTACCCGCCGGTACGAGATCGATACTTAACCCGTCCGGTGGTGTTGTGACCGCTATCGTGACCGCTCGAGTCGGGCACGTTCGGTGGCAGTCGGCGACCGAACCGGCACTACAGCGGCCGGCAGCCGTCGACCCGTCCCGATGCCGATCCGCTCCCTACACGGCCGCGATCCTGATGGGGGTGGTCGCCGGGTGAGCGACGCTGCTGCCACGGTCGTCGGCGACTTCCCGTGCGTCCTGATCGTCGGTGAGTCCAGTTCGG
Source organism: Natrinema thermotolerans (assembly GCF_031165565.1). Taxonomy (NCBI): domain Archaea; kingdom Methanobacteriati; phylum Methanobacteriota; class Halobacteria; order Halobacteriales; family Natrialbaceae; genus Natrinema; species Natrinema thermotolerans. The sequence goes on from NZ_CP101873.1 coordinate 3,182,498, forward strand.
CCGACGACGCGATGGACGCCCTCGCTGGGGCGTTCGCGGAGCAGTCGCTGCTACGGGCGCGAACGGCCGCGGCTGCCCGCGAACGACTGGCCGAGCGCGAGGTCCACTGTCTGGTCTGTCCCTTCGACCCCGACGAGCGCTCGGACTCGCCCTCGCTCCTCGAGCGACTGGCGGACCGAGCCGACGACGTACCGATCGTCGCGCTCGCCGACGAGGTCGACGCCGACCGGGCGCTCGAGGCGGGAGCCAGCGACGTCGCGAGCGACGCGTCGGCGACCGTCCTGCGGACCCGCGTTCGGAACGCCGCCGATCGCGAGCGGTATCGCCGCGCCGCGTCCGCGGCCGCCCAGCGGCACCGCGCGATTCTCGAGTCAGCCGACGCGGTCGTCTGGGTCGTCGACGCCGAGGGGACCGTCGAGTACGCGACGCCGGCCGTCGAGTCGCGGCTGGGGTATACGCCCACCGAACTCGAGCGAACGGCGCTGACGCGGCTCGTCCACCCCGACGATCGTGAGGCGGTTCGCGACGCCGTTGCCACCGCCGTCGCGGGACCGACTGGAACGACCGAACGGGTCCGAGTCCGACTCGGCCACGCCGACGGCACCTGGCGGGTCGCGACGCTTACCTGTACCAACCGGCTCGCGGATCCGGCCCTCGAGGGGGTCATCGTGACGCGGACGGACGCGAAATCGACCGCCGACGCCGGCGGTCCCGACGCCGTCCGAACGGGGCTCGATCGGCTGGCGGACCCGCTTTTCGTCCTCGGTTCGGACGACGACGTACAGTACGCGAACGCGGCAGCCAGCCGATTCGTCCGGCGGTTCGATTCGACGGTGGCCGACGACCCGCTCCCGCCGGGCGTCGTCCTCTGGGACCGGCTTCCGGACGCCCTCGGTCGGTCCCTCTCCGAACGGGTCCGGGAGGCCGAGCGGACCGGCTCGGTCACCGTGTTCCAGACGACTGCCCCCTCGCTCGAGGACCCGATCGCTGTCGCCGTTCATCCCGGCGACGACGGCGCGACGATCCACGTCCGGAACCGGCCCGCCGAGGCCGTGGAGACGGATCGGGATCGGCTCGCGCTCCTCGAGTCGGTCGTCGACGCCGTCGACATCGGGATCGCCGTCCTCGAGGGGCCGACGATCCGGCTTGCGAACCCGGCGTTGCTGGAACTGGTCGACGCAGCGTCGCTGGTCGGCCGGGACCTCGAATCGGTGTTCGACGACGACCTCGCGGCGGCGGTGCTGGAGCGGGCCGACTCGCCGGTCGTCAGGTGGCTCGACCCCGTTTCGGGGACGCTCGCGACCGAGCCGCCGCGGCCGGTCGACGTTTCCATCGCACCGTTGTCTCCCGACTTCGACGCCGACCGCGCCCCATCGACGGCGGATCGAACGCTCTGTGTCGTGCGCGATGGGGCCGAGTCCAGCGACGGCGCGGCGTCGATGCTTCGTCGAACGACCGCCGCACTCGCCAGTGCGGAAACCCCCTCGGCCGTTCGGCGTGCGGTCGTCGACGCCGTCGGCGAGTGGATGGGGGCCGATGTCGCCGTCTGGTACCGCGGGACCGACGACCTTCGGCCGGCGGCCACCGTGACGGCCGACTATACTGACAGCGACGACGCGTCGATCGAACCGCCGGCGATCGACCCCCGTGGGACGCGGCTCGAACCGATCCTCGAGTCGGGCGAGCCGACGGTCGACGACCGCGAGGCGTTCACGGACGTCCTCGCACGTACCGGGCTCCGAGCCGAGCGGGTACTCGCAGTACCGGTCGGGAGCGACGGGATCGTCCTCGCGACCAGCACGAAGCCGACGGCGTTCGATGGCATCGACGGCGACGGGCTCGAGGCGCTGTCGACGGCCACGGCGCTCGCACTCGAGGACCGCGATCGCGCCGCTGCCCTCCGGACCTGCCGCCACGAGCGCGCCCGGCTCGAGACGGTCGTCGACCGGGACGAGCGACTGTGGGACCTCGGACGGTCGCTACTGGGGGCGGAGACCCGCGAGGGGGTCGAGGAACGGCTCTGTGAAGGACTGGTCTCGCTCCCGCTGCCGGCCGCGGCCGACGGCGTCGCACTCGCCTGGGTCGGTCGCGCGGACGACGGCCGCGAACGGCTCGTCCCGACGGCGTGGGCCGGCCGTGACGCCGCGTTCCTTGAGTCGGCGACCGTGGCGCTGGACGGGAGCGAGGAGATGCCGGCTCACACCGCGGCGACGACCCGCGAGGCGGTCGTGGTCGACGATCTCGCGACCGACGACGCGATGGGTGCCGAGACGACCGACCGCGCCGGCGAGGACTCGTGGCGGCGACGGCTGCGCGATCGCGGATTCCGATCGGCGCTGAGCGTCCCCCTCACCGCCGACGAGTTCCGCTTCGGGACGCTGACCGCGTATGCGACGGAGCCGGGCGCGTTCGACGAGCGGACCCGCCGAGCCTGTGCCCATCTCGGAACGATCGCGGGCGCCGCGATCGGCGCGCTCGAGACGAAAGCGGCGCTGCTCGCCGACCGGGTAACCGAACTCGAGGTCGTCTGCCGGGACGAGACCGAGCCGTTGTCGTCGCTCGCCGCCCGGCTCGGGCGGGCGATCGACATCCGGGCCGTGATCCCGCGGTCGACGGACGGTTCGACGGTGTACTGTTCGATCTCGGACGGCGATTCGGACGCGATCCGGGACCGAGCCGCGGCCGTGACGGCCGTCGAATCGGTCACGGTCGTCGGCGACGGCGACGACCGGACAGCCCTCGAGATTGTCTTTGCCGCGCCCACCGTCGCCGGGACGATCGCGGCCCACGGCGGCGTCCTCCGGGCGCTCGAGCCGGTCGACGACCGGACCCGGCTCACGATCGAACTCGGCGAGCCCGTCGATGTCCGCGCGTTCGTCCGCGCTCTCGAGCGGCGGCATCCGGGGACGGAGCTGATCGCTCGCCGAACGCGGGAGCGACCGCCCCGGGCAGCGGGTGCGATCGACGAACTCGCCGGGCGCCTCTCGGAGCGACAGCGGCGGACGCTCGAGGCGGCCTACCACGGGGGATTCTTCGAATGGCCCCGCGACCACACCGGCGAGGAGATCGCGGCCACCCTCGGAATCTCCCAGCCGACGTTCAGTCGCCACCTCCGGTTGGCCCAGCGGAAACTGTTCGCGTTGCTGTTCGACGACGCCGGCGAGGCGTGATCGCTCGCCGGCGACCGAACCGGCGGACTCGCTCGCACCCCTCCGAGCAGCGGTGACCGGTCCGACCCAACCGGCATCGGTCACCGGTCCGACTCGGACAGCGTCGGTGACTGTCCGGACGTATGACGGTCTTACCGGTCCGATCCGTCGGGTAACAAACTCTTTCCGGCTCGAGACGAACCGGACAGCGAGCTGACGGATGAATACGTATTGATGTCGTCTCCCCGTCCGCTTCCGTGTATAGCGTCCACGACCATGTACTCGGCTCCTAATGAGCCATTCAATGAGTGCGTTCGAGGTAAGAACTGATTACAGCGGCCGCCCGGGCGGGCGGGGGATGGTCCTGTGAGCATCGAGATCGCCGACGGCGAGGACCGACCGGAGCCGGGAGCCGACGCCGACGGAACCGCTGCCGACGCGAGCGGCGTTCGATCGACGGCCGACGGCGGTATCGTCGCCCAGCTCCGGCTCGATCACTCGCGGCTGTTTCTGGCCCCCTCGCTCCGGCGGGCCCCGGACGTCACCCTCGAGCCCGACTACTGGACCGAGCCCGAACCCGGCCGGACCGTCGTGTTCGTCACGGCCCACGGAACCGACCTCGAGGCGTTCGAGGCCGGGCTCGAGACCGATCCTACCGTCGCCGATCCCGTCCTCGTCGACCGCTATCCGGACAGGCGAGTCTACCGGGTGGCCCTTACCGACCGTGCAGTCACGTTCACCGCCGCGACTGCCGCCGTCGGCGGTCGTCTCCTCGATTGCTCGAGCTGCCGGGCCGGCTGGCAGCTCCAGTTGCGGTTCCCCGACCGGGACCGACTCGTCGCGTTCAACGACTACTGCCGCGAGCGCGACGTGTCGATCACCGTCGATCACCTCCGGGTGTCCGACGAGGAAGACGACGGCGTCGTCGCCCTGACCGACAAACAACAGGAGTTGCTCGCCGTCGCCTACGAGGAAGGCTATTTCGAGGTCCCTCGCGGCATCTCCCAGGACGAACTCGCACAACGACTCGGCGTCTCGAAGTCGGCCGTCTCCCAGCGACTGCGACGGGCGATCGGCGAACTCTGCGCACAGACGCTCTGACCGAGCCCCAGGGCCGCCCATTCCTCCAGCGGTGTCTCGCCGTTGCAGTTCGTCCCGACGCTCTCCGATCGAGCGACGACAGTCGTACGTCCGCGCGAGAAAACCGAGATGTAAGCAGTTCGACGACCCTGCGGGCCGTCGCAAGCGATTCCGGGCGCTCCGGTCGCCTACCGACGCGTTACTCGTCGTCTTCGTCGTCTTTCATCGCGCCGAGCTGGTCGACCAGCTCGTCCGTCGATACGTCGGATTCGAACGACATCTCGCCATGATGGTCGTTTTCGTGGACGTTGACGGCTTCGACGTCCTCGTCGTCGTCGGCAGTCTGCTCTTTTTGTTCGGATTCGTCGTAGCTACCAAAACCCATACGTACACGTTCGCCGCCACTGCAAAAGGTGTGCCGGTTTTTGCCCTTTTCTGTCAACGTGGCTGCACCCCTTCGAAACCGGGTCGACCGGTCCCGTGTCCGCCCCCTACCGATCGTTTTGCCGTCCGTACTAGAGCGGCAATCCCCTGTTCGTTTGCCGTACTTTTCACCGCCGGCCGACGCCTTCGGCAAAACAGCTCGAGAGCGCGGCCGGGACCGACGGTTCGGTCGTGATAGCGACTCGATACGGCGACCCGTCCCCCGCATTCGAAACGGCCGAACCGCGACTCAGGCCTCGAGTACCCGGAGACTACGGCGTTCAGTAGTCCGTCTATAGTAATGGGTTCGGGAGGGTTGCCTTGGCTCATGGTCGCGTACCGGTTGTCATCTCGAACACTCGATTCGGATCACTGTGCTGTCAGATCGCGTCGGCCCTCGTCGTCGGGGGCGAGCCGGGCCGTCGCTGCACACGCAACTACCGTGAGCGGGCCACACGACCGTCACTACCGGCCCGACGGGGGGTGAGCCACCGATGTGTGGCATCATCGGCCGCGTCGGCGACGGCAACGCTCTCGAACCGCTGCTGACGGGCCTGGAAAACCTCGAGTATCGCGGCTACGATTCCGCGGGCGTCGCCGTCCAGAACGGCTCCGGCATCAACGTCGAGAAACGCTCCGGGAAGGTCGAGGAACTGAAATCGTCGATCGGCGAGCCGCTCCAGGGGGAGGTCGGGATCGGTCACACCCGCTGGAGTACGCACGGGCCCCCGACCGACGCCAACGCCCACCCGCATACCGACGAGAGCGAGGACGTCGCCGTCGTCCACAACGGTATCATCGAGAACTACACCGAACTCAGAGAGCGGCTCGCGGCCAACGGCTACGAGTTCACCAGCGACACCGACACCGAAGTCATCCCGCATCTCGTCCAGTACTACCTCGACGCCGGCTACGACAGCGAACCGGCCTTCCGACAGGCCATCGACGAACTCGAGGGCAGCTACGCCGTCACCGCGATGGTCTCGGGCGAACACGTCCTCTACGCGGCCCGCCGCGGGTCGCCGCTGGTCGTCGGCATGGAGGACGGCGAGTACTTCCTCGCCAGCGACGTCCCCGCCTTCCTCGAGTACACGGACAGCGTCATCTACCTCGAGGACGGCGACGTCGTCGTCGTCGACGAGGACGGCGTCGAGTTCACCGACCTCGAGGGGGACCCGGTCGTGCGCGAACCCGAAACAGTCGAGTGGGACCCCGAACAGGCCGGCAAGGGTACGTACGACCACTTCATGCTCAAGGAGATCCACGAACAGCCCACGTCGCTGTCACAGGCGATCGAGGGCCGGATCGATCCGGCCGGTGGCCGGATCGCGCTGGCCGACTTCGAACCCGGAACCTTCGCCGACGTCGACAGCGTCCAGTTCGTCGCCTGTGGGACCTCGTATCACGCCGCGCTCTACGGCTCGCTGGCGCTGAATCAGGCGGGCGTCCAGTCGACCGCCCTACTGGCCAACGAGTACAGCGTCTCGGCCCCGCCGATCGACGACGACACGCTGGTGATCGCGGTCACCCAGAGCGGGGAGACGGCCGATACGCTCACTGCGCTTCGGCGGGCCGCCCGCGAGGGTGCCGCTACGCTCACCCTGACGAACGTCGTCGGATCGACGGCCGCCCGCGAGGCCGACGACGCGCTGTTTATCCGGGCCGGCCCGGAGATCGGCGTCGCCGCGACGAAGACCTTCTCCTCGCAGGCGGTCATGCTCACGCTGCTGGCCCAGCGGATCGCCGCCGACCTGCGGGGCGAGCCGCCGGCCGACCTCGAGGCGCTCCTACCGGAACTGGAATCGATGCCGGCGGCCATCGACGACGTTCTCGCAGGGTCGGCCGCAAAGACCGTCGCCAGACGCTACAGCGACAGCGAGGCGTACTTCTTCATCGGTCGCGGGCTCGGCTACCCCGTCGCGCTCGAGGGGGCGCTGAAGTTCAAGGAGATCACCTACGAACACGCCGAGGGCTTCGCCTCGGGCGAACTCAAACACGGGCCGCTGGCGCTGGTGACGCCGGAGACGCCGGTGTTCGCGATCTTCACCGGACAGGAAGACGAGAAGACGTTGAAAAACGCCGAGGAGGCACAGACCCGCGGCGCGCCGGTGATCGCGGTCTGTCCCGACGACCACCCGGCCGTTGAGGTCGCCGACGACCACCTCCCGATCCCCGACACCGAGCCCGATCTGGCAGGCCTGCTCGCGAACGTTCAGCTCCAGCTCGTGTCGTATCACGCCGCCGATCTCCTCGGCCGTCCCATCGACAAACCGCGGAACCTGGCGAAAAGCGTCACCGTCGAGTAAGCGGTCCCCGGCGACCCGATTCCTCGGGTCCGCGTTCCCACTGCTGTCGTACTCTCGTTTTCGACCCGCCCGCTGCCGCTCTGGACGCTTTTCTGTCACCCCGCGAAAAGCCCGATCGGTCGGTTTCGAGCAGGGGTCACCGAGGCCGCAGGACCCGAGGCCACCCCCGTAGCCCGGTCCGCACGGCGTCGTCGATCGCGACCCGTACTCGAACGACATCGGAATCGAACGTGGAGGGTCACGCTGGCGATCGAGGTCGCCGGTGGCGCCCACCGGAACCTGGGTATCGATCGATACCCTCCGGTTAGCCTAGGTGTTTGCCGCTCGTATAAATGGCACACCTGATAGCTACGGCCGTCGCTTCGTCGGTCGCGATCCGCCGGGTCGCGACGAGTTGGGTGTCGGTCTCGTGACGACGGTTCACGCCTTCCTATCGAGGCCCGTCTCTCGGTTTGGTTCGTGCGAGTTTAGACGGACTTGGGCGGCGATAAAGACGTTGTTACTCGCGTTTAATATCGTATTTCCCGCGGCTCCGTGGCTCACACTCCCGATCCTCGAACAGTCTTCCGACTCGAGCCGTTCCGGGATCACGTTGCAATCCCCTGCTGCGACCGGCATTATGCGGTCTATAGTAAATACCGTTCTGTCGCTACGGACTGTTGATGTCGACGGACCCATCCGCCAACTGGACGCCCATGACGGCCGGCCAGCAAACGACAGCCCCCCGATGTGTCAACTGTGGGAATCAGGTGACCCGCCAGTTCGCTCGCGTGTTCGGCGACAACCGCGACGTCGTCCACGCCTGTCCGGACTGTGCGACCTACCGCGAGATGAAGACTTCCGATTTCATCCCGAAAGAAGCCAGATAACCGACGTTTTCGACCGGATCGTAGTCGTCGTCGCACCGTTGTTCCGCTCACACCTCGAGTCGCACCGTTCTCCCGTCGTACTGTCGCCGCCTACGCCGACGAAGGGATGGCCTCGGCGAGCAGCGACTGGGCAGTGTCGAACAGATCGTCGGCGTCGGCCGGCGATCGTGCCTCCGCGGTGACCCGGATCAGTGGCTGGGTCCCGCTCGCACGAAGCAGGAACCAGCCCGCCTCGGTCTCGACTCTGACGCCGTCGAGCGTATCGACCTCGTCGTATCGCTCGTCGACCCGCCGTCGAACGGCGGCCATCGCGGCCGCCTTGTCCGCGACTTCGACCGACGTTCGCCGGATCGGATACCGCTCGATTTCTCCGACGAGGTCCGACAGCAATCCCCGATCCGCGACCAGTTCGACCAATGTACAGGCCGCGAGCGGCCCGTCCGGACACCGGGTTTCTGTCGGCCAGATCCACGCGCCGCTCGGTTCGCCGCCGAAGACTACGTCCGGCTCGGTCGTCCGCTCGGCGACGTAGACGTCCCCGACCCGCGTCCGGGTCACCGATGCACCGACCGCCGCGAGCGCGTCGTCGACCGCGAGGCTGGTATCGACCGGTGCGGCGACGCGGTCGCCCTCGCCGGCCGCGTCCCGGGCGAACAGTGCAAGGAGGACGTCTTTCGGAACGAACGCCCCGGTTTCGTCGACCGCCAGCATCCGATCCGCGTCGCCGTCGTGGGCCAGTCCGATCTCCGCGTCCGTTTCCGCGACCAGCGTCGACAGCGTCTCGAGGGTCTCGGCGGTCGGCTCGCTCGGTCGGCCGGGAAACGAGCCGTCCCGCTGCCCGTTGAGCGTCCGCACCTGACAGCCCAGTTCGTCGAGGACCGATGCCGTCACCCCGCCGGTACCGTTGCCGATATCAACGACAACGCTTGGCGTCCGCTCGAGGTCGACCGCCTCGCTGAGCGCGTCGGCGTGGTATTCGCGAGCGCCCTCGCGACGAACCCGGTCGCCGATTCCCTCCCAATCGGCCAGGTCGTAGTCGTCCTCGCGGACCCGCCGCTCGATCGCCTCGCGCTGGTCGGGACCGAAGGCCTTCCCCGACGGCGTCCAGAGCTTGATCCCGTTGTCCGTCGCCGGGTTGTGCGACGCCGTGATCACGACGCCAGCGTCGGCCTCGAGATGATCGATCGCGCGGGCGACCGTCGGCGTCGCCTCGACGCCCACCGTCACGACATTGGCGCCACACTCACACAGCCCCGCCGCGACGGCGTCGACGAGCATTGCCCCGCTCTCGCGAACGTCCCGTCCGACGACGACGCGGTCGTACCCCTCGGACGCGACCGCGCGACCGACCTCGAGGGCGGTCGCCGCCGTCACCTCGTCACCGACCCGGCCACGAATACCGCTCGTTCCAAACATACGATTCTCTGCGTGGGGCGAGTGCCTTACTATGTGTGGATTAACCAGCCGACGAATGGGGTAGCACCGGCTAGGATCGCCGTTTTCGACGGGGGTCGTGGGGTGGCGTCGGCCGTCCGTGTCCGGTCGTCTGTCACGTCGATACGACCGGTTAGCATCCGCCTGTCTGGCTGAACTGTCTGGGCCGTATATATGACCGACGCGGGTAGGCTCGAACAGCATGGGACCGACACAGCCAGCGGCCGTCCGATCGAGTCGAACCGTATGAGCGCGACCGAGTCCGACACCCACGGTGACGATCCCGGGACCGACGTCTCGCTCGACGACCTCCCGCCCAGTGCGAAACTCGTCTACAAGGTCCTCGAGTACGAGGAACCGCTCACACAGGAGGGCATCGCAGCCGAGTCGCGACTCTGTCCCCGGACCGTTCGCTACGCCCTCGGGAAACTCGAGGATCGGGAACTGGTCGCCAGTCGCGTCTGTCTCGAGGACGCGCGCCAGTCGACCTACCGGATCCGCGAGTAGTCTCGGTGCCCCCGTTTCGCCGGCGTTGCCGCGTTCCCATCGTAGCCACTGCAAGTCGGTACTGACGGGCGAGAACTGACCCGGGTACGCGTCGTATCGGAGTCCCCGCTCCCATGTCACTGCGAATGGGGGTATGGCACTGATAAACAATTCTTATGCTCGCCGAGTCGATTTCCTGAGACAGAATGGTACGTGAGAGTTGGACGAGCCGGGCCGGATTCATTTTGGCCGCGGTCGGAAGCGCGATCGGACTGGGGAACATCTGGCGATTTCCCTGGATGACCGCGGAGAACGGCGGGAGTGCCTTTCTGCTGTTGTATCTGCTCATCGTTCTCCTCGTCGGGGTACCGGGATTACTGGCCGCGTTCGTGATCGGCCGCCGGTCGAACCGGAACCCAGTGGGGGCGTTCAAATCGCTCTCCGGATCTCGCTTCTGGACGGTGTTGGGCGTCCTCTGTGTCGTCACCTCGATCATGCTGATGTCGTTCTACAGCGTCGTCGGCGGGTGGATCCTCCGGTACTTCCTCGAGAGCGCGACGGGTGCCTATTTCGCGGCCCCCGAAACCCACTTCGCGGCGATCAGCTACGGTGCCGAAGCGTTCGGCTACCAACTCGCCGTCCTCGCGGCCACGTCGCTGATCGTCGCCGCAGGGATCAGACGCGGCATCGAGGCGTCGACGAGGGTGATGATCCCCGGCGTCGTCGTGTTGCTCGTCGGACTCGCGATCTGGGCGGCCCGCCAACCCGGCGCTGCGCAGGGATACGAGTTCTACCTCGCGTTCGACGGGGCGTACCTCGCGGCGAACTTCCTCTCGGTACTGGGCGCAGCCGCCGGCCAGGCGCTGTTTACCCTCTCGATCGGCAGCGGGACGATGATCACCTACGCCTCCTACATCGACGACGACCGCTCGCTTCCACTCGACGCCTCGGCTATCGCCGTGTTCAATCTCGGTATCGGCATCCTGGCCGGACTCGTGGTGTTCCCGTTGTTGTTCTCGTTCGCGCCAGGGCCGACTGCTGGCGGCCCCGGTGCCCTGTTCATCGGGATCGCCGGCGCGTTCGCGAGCCTGCCCGGCGGGCGGCTCCTCGGCGCAGTCTTCTTCCTCGTCGTTCTCCTCGCGGCCCTGACGAGTCTGATCAGCATGCTCGAGATTCCGGTCTCGTTTCTGGTCGACGAGTTCGACCTCGAGCGGTCGACGGCGACCCGGGGACTGTTCGCGCTGGTCGTCGTCACCGGCGGCGTCAACGCGTTCAGCCCCGCGGTGTTTACGCTGTTTGCGGACCAGCTCGTCAACCTCCTCCTGATACTCGGCCTGACCGGGTTCATGACCTACACCGCCTGGGTTCTCGGCCCGGCCGCGATCGAGGAGTATCTCGCGGGTGCGGGACGGTTCTCACGCCCGCTGGTGGTCCCGTGGCGATACGCGATCGGGACAATCTTTCCGGCGTTTCTCCTCTTTACGTTCTACGCCGACGTCACGGCCCTCCTCGGACTCTCGGCGGGAACGGGACCGTTGTCGATCGCGGCGGTGCTGACGCTGCTGGCGCTCGTCTTCGTGGCCCGCTGGTCCGTCTCCGAAAACCGACCGCAACCGAGCGAGCGCGCGGACTGACTGCGACGCGTCGCTCAGTGCGAACCGAACGGTTGCGCTGTGATCGCGGCGGCGTCACGCCCTCGGCGTTACCGGTGTTTCTGATACTGATCGACGAGGAGATCGATCCCGAACGCGCCCCGCGTGATCTCGTAGTGGGTCTCGAGGCGGGGGTTGAACTTGGCCTTGTAGCGGTTGATACTGGGGACGCCGGCCCCGACGAGGTCGTATTCGTCGATCCCCTCGCGGAGCCCGTCGCGCATGACGTGCCAGTCCAGGAGGTCGTTGATCGCGATATCGACGTCGACGTCGGGCTTGACGCCGCCTTGCCACCGGTAGCGGGTGCGGTCGGACTCGACGACGAGGATGCCGCCGAGGAACTCGCCGTCGACCCGACAGGCGTAGGGCCGGATCGCGCCCTCGGGCAGCGTCTCGTACAGCGACCGCGCGAAGCCGGGCCGCAGCCGGAACGGCTGATCCTGGCTCTCGTAGCGCTGCCGGACCTTCTCGACGATGCGTTCGACGTCGTCGCCGTCGCCCTCCTCGATGACGTACGCGTCGTCGTCGGCGTTGCGGACGTTGCTGCGAGCGTCACTGCTGAACCGCTTCAACAGCTCCTCCTCGCTGCCCTCGAGGTCGACGACGTAGGTGTGACCGGGGACGACGTCGTACTCGTTCCAGCGAAACGGCCGGATGTCGTCGAACGCGGCACCGGTGACGAACTTGCTGTACAGCGGCGAGATGGTCTCCTCGATCCACTCGAGACAGCCCTCGAGGAAGCGCTTGATCCGGCGGTCGGCCTTGCGGCGTTTGAGTTTCTCGACGTTCAACAGGGCGGGCCCGAGGTAGGACGTCCACGAGTGCGGGGCCGGCGAGAACGCGCCGGTGATCGGCCCCTTCGCGTACTCGAAGACGGGAAAGACCCCGACGGGTTCCTGTCCCTTGAACCCGGCGAGGAGATGGGGTGTTGTGTCGGTTTCCTCGCCTTGCAACGCCAGTGCTTCCGCCCGGAAGAACGGGTTCGTCCCGTCGGATCGCTCGACGTAGCGGTTCCACTCGTCGGCGTCGGTTCGCGGATCGAACTGCCGTATCTCGATGCTCATAGATATCCGAGGTCCGAGAGTCGGTCTTCGACGGTTCCGTCGTCGGTCGCGGTGATCGGGTCCGGATCGTAGGCCGGATACGCTCGCCGACGACCGCCGTCGACGGCCGACAGCGGCCCGCCGTCCATGTCGTCGTCGACCGGGACGTCGAACAGCGAACAGATCGTCGGCGCGATATCGAAGATCGTCGCCCCCTCGAGGTCGGCGGCCGCGTCGAAGGCCGGGCCGGCGGCCGCGACGACGCCGGTCCGCTTGTGGTTCCACGGCTCCATCGGCTCGCCGAACCGCTCCCTGCCGAGATCGGCGGCGATGGCGTTGTCGAACCCCGCGGGGATCGTCATCACGTCCGGGGCCCGCTCGACGTGTGGTCCTTCGAAGTAGGTCTCGCGGGGTTCGACCGCCTCGAACATCGGCTCGCCATCGGGGGTTCGGACGGCCGACAGCGACGCGATGAGCTCTTCCCGAACGGTCTCGTACGCCTCGGGCGGGACCGTGCCGTCGGGCTCCCGTCCCTCGAGGTTGATGCGGACGCCGAGTTCGCTCTTCGAGCGGACGTACGCCCTCGAGTCGGGGAAATCGACCTGCTCGCTCGCCGCCCGGATGGCGTCGTTGGGAACCCGCTTGCCGATCGGTTCCTTCAGGCCGACCCGATCGAGCGCGCTCGCGATCCGCTGGGTCGTGAGTCCGACCGTCGCGGCGGCGTTGAGCGCCCGTTCGATGGCGCTCGGTTCCCGGTCGCCGGCTTCGGAACCGTAGAGGAGGTCGTTCTCCCAGGTCTTCGACCAATCGGGCATCCCCTCGCCGCCGCTGCGGGCGCTGACGTAGCCCTCGTCACGGAGGTACTCGTTGACTCGGAACTCGTCGCCGGTCACTTTCCCCATCCCGTGGTCGCTGACGACCAGCACGTTCGCCGGCTCGGTCCGCTCGATGGTTTCGGCCACCTGTCGATCTACCTCCCGGTAGACGGCCTCGATCGCCCGCTTGTCGCCCGGTCGTTCGTGAAACACCGAGTCCGTCTGCTGGAACTGCAGAAAGCCGAAGTCGGGGTCGAACCGCCGGGCGAGGTAGCGAAACGCCTTCCCCCGGAGTTCGATCGTCCGCTCGTAGCCCTCGATCGATCGGTCCGGCACCGGCCCGCTCTGGGGGTAGATCCAGTACTCGCCCCCGCATGCGAGCTTGACGTCCTCGAGGATCCCCTCGGGGTGACAGGCCGGTTCCTCGGGGGCGGTCAGCCCCGGTATCAGTGCGCCGTCGAACTCCCGTGCCGGATGGGTCACGGGGACGTTGACGACGACGCTCGAGCGGCCGTGATCGCTCAGCAGTTCCCAGATCGGTCGCGCCCGGACGTGGGTCGCGTTGACCACGTCCCAGTCGTAGCCGTCGAAGGTAAGGAAGTCGTAGACGCCGTGTTTGCCCGGGTTCTTGCCGGTGTACAGCGACGGCCAGGCGCTCGCGGTCCACGGCGGGATCTGCGACTCGAGCGGTCCCGCCGTCCCCTCCGCGAACAACCCCCGTAGCGTCGGCAGCTCGCCCGACTCGAACAGCGGCTCGAGTATCGGCAGACAGCCGGCGTCGAGCCCGACGACGAGCAGCCGAAGGTCGTCTCCATCCGTCGAACCTGCCATGGTGGCGTTGTGCCGGCGGCCGGGCTTTGTTATGCAAGTACTGGGACGCTGTAAGCCGATACTGGCAGTAACCGTCTCGGAACGCGAGTGAACTGTGCGACCGGCAGCGCGGCTGTAAGTGCCGGTTTCTCACTGGCGCTAACCCTGTACCGTCCGCATCACTAAGGGCGCGGACGAACCGTCTCTCGCTGATGACCCTCTCTCCTACTGACCGCCCGCGACCGCAGGCATGATCAGTGCGACCCCGTCGGTGTTCGACGCCTCGCTCTCCCGGTCGGCCGGCGAGGGGATCGACGCCTACGTCGAGCGCCACGCTCCCGGCGTCGGCTACTCCTACTACGGTGCCGGCAAGGTCGCGCTTCGGGACGGCCTCGACGGCCTCGTCGAACCCGGTGGCAACGTCCTCGTTCCCGCCTACCTCTCGCCGGCCGTCGTCGAACCGTTCCGCGAACTCGGGCTCGAGCCCCGGTTCTACGCCCTCGAGCCGTCGCTCGCACCCGATTTCGCCGACCTCGAATCCCGACTGGACGAGGACACCGTCGCCGTCACCTCGGTCAACTACTTCGGGTTCCCCCAGCCCGGCCTCGAGCGGCTCGCGGACCTGACCGACGAATACGGCTGCTACCACGTCGACGACAACGCCCACGGGCCGCTCAGCGTCGCGGACGGCCGGCTGCTTGGTACCCACGGCGACCTCGGGTTCACGACGCTGCGGAAGCTGCTGCCGGTCCCAGACGGGGCCGTCCTCTACCGGGCCAGCGACGAGGTGGAAGCGGCGTTCGAGCCGTCGTCGCTGGCCGGCAGGGCGGACCGGTTCGGTGCCGATGACTATCGATACCTCGCCACGTCGGTCGCCGAAACCGCACTCGACCCACTCTACCGATCGATCGAGTCGTTCCTCGACGACGACGATGTCTCGAGCGTCGATCCGATCGCCAGATACGAGGCCGCGAAGGCACCGATGTCGAAGCTCTCGGCGGCCGTCACCGATGCCGCCGATCCGGACGCGATCCGGACCGCCCGCCGCGAGAACTTCCGGGCGTGGGACCGCGTGCTGGCCGACCGCGACGACCTCGCCCCGCTGTACGAGGAGCTACCGACCGGCATCAGCCCCTACGAATATCCCGTGTTAGCGGACGACTCGTCGTCGTTTCTCGCCGAACTCGAGGACGCTGGCGTCGCCGGTGCCCACGGCTGGCCGATCCTCCGGGAGTCGGTGCGGGGCGACGACGCCTACGAGACGGCGAACCGCTACGCCGAGTCGGTCGTCGCCCTGCCGGTCCACCAGGGAATCGAGCCGAGCGCGATCGAAACCGTCCGCGATCGACTCCGGGGCCGACGGTGACGTTCCGACGGCGATGAGATAGCGGGTCGGAGCCGATCACTCGCTGGGGGTCGCACTCCGCAACTCAGCCCGGACGTCCTCGTGTAGCGCGTAGGTCCGCTCGCCCGCCCGCTCGAGGACGCCCTCGGTTCGCAGCTCCGAGACGAGACTCTGGACCGCGACCCGCGACCGATCGACCCGGGCGGCGACGGTCTCGGTCCGAAGCGGACCCGTTCGCGCGAACAGTTCGACGATCGCTTCGGCCGTCTCGACCGAACACTGCGACCCCTCGCAGGCGCGGGCGAGTCGGTCCTCGAGGTCCGTCTCGAGTATCTCTCCGATGCGACGGTCCTCGTCCGCGATGACGACTCCCTCGTCCGACCCGGACGAATCGGTATCGGTTCCGCCGCTCGAGTCTCTCTCTCTATCGTCGTCGGACATGTACCCGAACTCGACGGCGTCGCCGCCGGCTTGGACGATTTCGGACTCGTCCCCGCCGGCCGACTCCGCCCCGGCGTTTTCGGCTCCGCGCCCGTCGCCACCCGAGTCCCCCTCGCGTCTCGCCGCGCGCTCGCGGACGACCTCCCGCAACTGCTCGTTCTCCCCGCGGAGTCGCTCGAGTTCGGCGGTCCGATCCTCGAGTTCGCCCTCGAGCGCCTCGATGCGCTCGTCGCGGTCCGCGAGCCGCGCGCGTAACTCGTCGCGTTCGTCCTCGAGATCGGCGATCTCCTCGTGGAGTCGGCGCAGGTCCCCGCCGCCCTCCGGCAGCTGAGATTGGACCGTCTCGGTGTTTTGCAAGGCGTCGGCCATCTGTCTGGCCGCGCTCGAGACGTCCCGTGCCGAGGAGAGTTCGTCCTCTAAGGTCTCGATCCGTGTTTCCTTCTTTTCGAGTTCGGTCTCGAGTTCCTGAATCCGGTCCTGTTCGCGGTCCTTGCGCTCGGAGATCTGCTGGAGGTCCCCGACCAGCGCGTCGGAGACGGACTTGAGTTCGGGCCGTTCGACGTCCTCGAGGCCGGGGGTCGCGCCGGCGTCGAAGGTCCGCTTGCGCCGGAACTGGACCTTCCGGACGTCGGTCTCGGTCCAGTCGGTCTGGACGAACGCCTGGCCGTCGTCGAGGTCGGAGACGAGGTCCGAGTACTCGGTGTCGATGATCCGGCCGACGACCTTGGTGTCGTTGTCCCAGGTCAGCCGGTGCCAGACCAGCCAGTTGGCCTGCGTGATGAAGTCCTTCTTGACGTCGGCGGGCCGCTGGCTGATGCCCAAGATTCCGAGTCCGTGTTTCCGGCCGCGCTTGCTGATCTTGATCAGCAGGTTGCCCGTCTCGCCGACGCCGCCGCCCTCGGGGATGTACTCGTGGACCTCCTCGACGACGAGCAGGAAGGGCTTTTTGAGCTTCTTCTCCTTGACGAACAGCTGTCGGGCGACCTCCCGGAGCAACTCGTCGGCCACGTCCGAATCGAGATACCCCGAGACGTCGAGGATGACGGGGACGTTCTCCTCGAGCGCGATCGTCGCCATCTGCTCGGCGTGTTCCGGTCCGATCTGGATGTCACACTCCTCGTCGGCCCCCGCGTGCAGCATCTCGTACTCCTCTTTCAGGCCGTAGTACTCGCCGTCGGTGTCGACGATGAGCAGCGGGTAGCCGGCCTCGAGCAGTTCCTCGGCGATGACCGACGCGGTGTTTGACTTCCCGGAGCCGCTCTTCCCGGTCGCGAACCCGCGGCCGGTGAGGACCTCGATCACGGGCAGTTTGAGCGGCGCTCCATCGGCCGTCTCGCCGACGCGGATCTGGCGCTGCTGGGTGTCGTCGCTCACCGACGACCCACCCCGGCCACGCGCGAGTCAGTCATATCAGTACGGTTCGAACACGGCACCTTGAAGATTGGCCTCGGCTCGAGCCGCGAGGCCGCGGCGGCGAGGCTACTGCGGTCAGTCCTCGTCCGCGCCCGCACCCGAACCGTCCTCGTCCGCACTCGAACCGTCTTCGACCCGCTGCTCGCGGACCGTGATCCCCTTGCGGCCCAGGTGCTGGAGCTGTTTCCGGGCGAAGTCCTCCTCGCGGCTGCCCCGCGTCGCGAGGACGTAGACGAGCGCGCCGCCGGCGGGCCGCATCGTCCGGCCGGCCCGCTGGGTCCCCTGCCGGCGCGAGCCGCCCAGTCCGGAGGCGACGATGGCCAGATCGGCCGTCGGCAGGTCGATCCCCTCGTCGCCGACCCGCGAGATCAGCAACAGATCGCGCTCGTCGCGTCGGAACTCCTCGAGCAGCCGCCGGCGCTCGTGATGGGGCGTCTCCCCGCTGAGGAAGGGGACGTCAAGCGCCGCGGAGAGTTCCCGGCCCTGCTCGAGGTAATCGACGAAGACGATCGCCTTCGCCTCGGGATGGGCCGACAGCAGGTACCGCACCTCGTCGATCTTGCCCCGATTGCGGGCGGCGATGCGGTACTTCTCCTGACCCTCGGCCGACGCGTAGGCGTTTTGCTGTTCGTCGTCGCCCCACGGCACGTAGCGGATCTCGAGTTCGGGTTCGGCCACGAAGCCGGCGTCGAACAGCGCCTCCCAGTCGGTGCCGATCGGCGGGCCGACCAGCGTGAAGATCTCGGTCTGGCGGTCGTCCTCCCGAATCGGCGACGCCGACAGGCCCAGCCGGTGTTTGGACTGCAGGTGCGTACTCCGCCGGTAGACGTCCGAGGGGACGTGCTGGCACTCGTCGAAGATCACCAGCCCCCACTCGCGGTCGTCGAACAGCGAGCGGTGGCGGTCCATTCCCGCGATCTGGTAGGTCGCGATCGTCACCGGACGGACGTTCTTCTGCCCGCCGTGGTACTGGCCGATCTGATGGGGCTCGAGCGAGGTGTACTCGACGATCGTGTCGGCCCACTGCTGGGCGAGGTCGCGGCTCGGGACGAGGACGAGGGTCTCGCCCTCGACGTGGGCCATCGCGCCCATCGCCGCGACGGTCTTCCCGCTGCCGGGCGGGCCGACGAAGACGCCTTCGCCGGCCTCGGCGAAGCGGTCGACCCACGTCCGCTGGTAGTCCCGCAGCGACACCTGCAGGTCGATCGCTAGCTCCTCGCCGGACTCGAGGTCGCGGTGGTCCTGGACCGGGTAGCCGGCTTCATAGAGGATTCGCTTGATCGCCGCTTCCGCGCCCTCCCGGACCCAGTCTTCCGTCTCGGAGATCGGCGCGTGGACGTGTTCCTCGTCGAGTTTCTGGCGGGCGACGTTGCCCATGATCTCGGGGGTCTGGGCCTCGAGGACGGTGTAGCCGTCCTCGTGGGTGGTCAGCCGGAACTGGTGGGCCCGATCCCACTGGCTGTGGACCCAGTCCTCTAAGTCCTCGGAGCGCTGGCCGAGCGCCTGTCGCATCGTCCGGGCGAGGTCGTCGAAGCTGTCGTGGGGCGTACTCCAGACGTCCTCGGGCCGGACGACGTAGCGGTATCCCTGGTCGCCGTTGGCGTCGGCCAGGTGGGCGAACTGGGCCAATTGTGCGCGCGTGAACTGGTCCGGCCGGTCGACGACGATTTCCCGGCGCTTCGGAAAGACGACCACGCGTTCGCGGTCCGTGAGGTCCTCGAGTTCCGTCGGATACCAGACCACGGGGTCGGTCGACACCGAGAGCCGCTCTATGTCGCCTCCCTCGGCCAGCGCCGCGAGCCGGTCGCTGGCGTCCTCGTGGGGAATCTCGAGCGCGCGGGCGACCGCCGCGGCGGTCAGGACGGGCCGCCCCTCACGCTGGCTAGCGTCGTGGAAGTCGGCGATGGTGAACGCGTCGTCACCGACCGCCCCTTCGTCGGCGTCGGTCGCCGCGCCGTCGCCGGCAGTCGACGCGGCGTCGGCCTGCTCGTCAGGGTCGCTTCGCTGCTCGTCGGAGGGCGTCGCAGAACGTTCGTCGGTCACTGCCCGATTTAACGGCGGTGCGGATAAACCGATTTCGTTCGCGGGTACCGGTCGCTCGAGGCCGGCGGCTCTCCGGGACACTCCGGCCGCGAGCCCGGATAGCTATATCTGACTGGGCACTGTCGAATGGAGCATGTACCGCGCGATCCTCCCCGAGGGACAGATCGAGTGCGACCGGTACGACCACACGGACACGGGCGTCGAACTCTACAACGACGACGAGCAGTTCATCGCGTTCGTTCCCTACGACAACCTGCACGCGCTGGTCGACGAGGCGTTCTACGGCGAGAACGACCGCTCGGTTATGTAGCCGGCTGCTGATCGATCGCCTCGAGTTGCTCCCGGTACCGGTTCCGGACCGTGACGACGGTCGTCTGGGCGGTGTCGGCGACGGCCCGCTGCGGGATGGTCTCGTCACAGAGCAGGCCAGCGGCGTAGATGGCCGCGGCCGCGAACCCGGTCGGCGACTTCCCCGAGTGCAGGCCCTGCTCGGTCGTCCGGTCGATGATCTCGACGGCCTTGGTCTCGACGTCCGTGCCGACGTCGAGTTCCGAACAGAACCGCGGGACGAACTGGCGGGGGTTCGTCGGCTCCAAGTTGATGCCCAGTTCGTCCGCGATGTACCGGTAGGTCCGACCGATCTCCCGTTGCTCGACGCGTGACACGGCGGTTACCTCCTCGAGGCTCCGGGGGATGTCCTCCTTCCGACAGGCGGTGTACAGCGAGGCGGTCGCGACGCCCTCGATCGATCGCCCACGGATGAGGTCCTGCTCGAGCGCCTGCCGGTAGATGACACTCGCCGTCTCCTTGACCGGCTTGGGGACGCCCAGCGCGCTGACCATTCGATCGATCTCCGAGAGGGCGTACTTGAGGTTGCGTTCCCCGGCGTTTTTCGTTCGGATCCGTTCCTGCCAGACCCGCAGTCGATGGAGCTGGCCGTGTTTGTCCGCGGACATCGAGTGCCCGTTGGCGTCCTTGTTTCGCCAGTCGATGGTCGTCGTCAGCCCCCGATCATGCATCGACTGGGTCAAGGGCGCGCCGACCCGGGAGAGTTCGTCGTGTTCCTGTGCGTTGAACGCCCGCCATTCGGGCCCGTAATCGATGGGATCTGCGTTCAGGACGAGCCCACATTCCTCACAGACACGCTCTCCCCGATCGGGATCGTGTACGATCGTGTCGGTCTCACAGTCGGGACACAGACCAGCCTCGACCTGCTCGGATTGTGATTCGTCGCTGGCGTGATCGATGATAGACCGCGTCATCAGTAGTCGATCGAAACCGTGCCGGCACTGTAAGGGGTTCACATGGTTTCGACGGAAACACCGACTTACTGTTCCCACCCGGAGATTCGAAGCGAAAAGCAAAGAGAAAGGACCCGACCATCGACTGTCCGCGAGCGAACAGCCCCGATGGTCGAGTCGAAACCGTGTCCCATCGGTCGTGTCCGGGCGAAACGACCGACTGTCGGTCGTTTCGACCCACAATGATCAATGATCACATGCAACAAGAAACGCCCCGATCGTTTCGGCGAGTCGCCGACGTAAATCACCCCTTCATTCCGTAAACTGCTCTTTCGTGTGTGAACTGTCGCTCGATTTTATATCGGTCCCAGCGGACGTTCGGTACCAGTGCCGTGTCCCGCTCTACCCCATCACCGCACGGTCGTCGTTCCTTCCACCCCTTACTCGCCCGTACGTCGTCGATATATGCACGCAATCGCCGGATACGGTCCGGACTCGACAGCCGTCGTCGTTGCTCGTCTCACCCTCGAGGAACCGCCGCTATCGGTCGGTCGAGAAGTCGATCCGTACCTCCTTTGCAGACGGTGCGAAACGTAGTCGTGTTTAAGAGTATCTCTGTTGGTGTTCAACCTGGTGTGTCAAACGTGATTTCGACCCGCCGTTCGAACGTACAGCGGTCGTCGTCGAGTCGATACGCCGGTGATCCGGCGTTCCGGAGTCAGGGGGCTACAAGCTCGAATGGGGCCGATACGGCTGGGGGGAGTCGGTGATGTCCTCGATCGATACGTCGTTGCCCGACGAGATCGCATCGGTCGCCGACGACGAGGGCGAACGCCTCTCGAAGGACGTCATTTTCGAACTATTAAAGAACCGCAGACGGCGGGAAGTCCTCACGTACTTGCTGGAAGCCGACGAAACGGTCACCCTCGGCGAACTCGCCGAGCAGATCGCGGCCTGGGAGAACGACACCGATATCAACGCGCTCAGCTCCGATCAGCGAAAACGGGTCTACGTCGCCCTCTATCAGACCCACCTGCCGAAGATGGACGACGCTGGCATCGTCGAGTACGATCAGGACCGCGGGTTGATCTCGCTGTCGGACAATGCCGACCTGCTGATGATGTATCTCGATACCGAGACTCATCGACAGGACCGCTGGGACCGGTGGTACGCCGCCCTCAGTGTGGTCGGTGTTGCCGTCCTCGCTGCGGCGTCTCTCGGCCTTCCCGTGCTTGCTGCCGTCCCGATGACCGCGCTCGCCGCCGTCGTCGTCGCCGCGTTCTGTTGTCTCTCCGGTGCCCACCTCGTCCGGAATCGCCATCAGGAGCGCAACGTCGACGGCAAACTCTCCCGGATCGAGTGATCCTCGATCCGCCGGTCTCGGTTCGTCAGTTTCGCCGCCCGTCACTGCGGACGTTTTCCGACCGCTTTCGCCCACCGAGCGGTGGGTCCTCGCTCCAGCGGCCGGTCCCGATCCGCGAGCGCTCCGTCGCGGTCCGATCGCCGCGCCGTCGACCGATCGTCGCCGACCGCTGAGAAGCTTTTTGGTACCGGGTCCCGTAGCCACGGCTGGCTCCCGACGACCGTCATCCAGTACCGGAGCAGTCGCGTGCCAGCAGCTGTTCCAGGCGCGGGAGCCTTCTCGATACGACGACGATCCGTACAGTTCTCACGCCGTCTCGAGAGACGGGTCCGGCCACCGCTCGCGTCCGCCGTCGCCGCGTTCTGTGGCGGATCGCGCGCTCGCGACCAGTAAGAAAACACTCGAAATTATTGGTCGCGTGCGTTGTACTGCAGGTCGACCGCTGCGTCGCCGCGCAGTCGGAAATCGTCGATATCGCCGTCGAACCAGTAGGCGTCGAGCCAGTTGCCGACCGCGCCGCGGACGGTTCCGTTCTCGACGACGTCCTCGTCGTCGATCGAGGCGTCGCGATAGTCCGATCTGACGACCGCGCCGTCGACCTCGAACGCGTAGGTCGTCGGCCCGTCGGCGTCGGTGCCGTCGATGACCAGCGCGTGGGGAAGCATCTCGTGATCGCCGTACTCGCTGGGGTCGATCGGTTCGCCGTCGACCGTGATCGTCGCAGCCCCGTCCGAGAACGTCACGTCGGTTACCGCACCCGAGAACCGGAACGTCTGGGTGCCGTCCGTGATCGAACTCTGGACGGTCGAACCCGAGACGGTCGTGGCCTCCGCGGCCGGCTCGTCGTCGGCGACGAGTTCGATCGTCCCGTCGACGGTGATCTCGTAGCTCGTCGCCGTCCCGTCGCCGCTGACCTCGAGAACGTGGGGAAGATCCGAACCGTAGTCGTCGGGGTCGACCTGCTCGCCGTTGACCAGCACGGAGCCGGGACCGTCGACGGTCAGTTCGGTGAGATCGCCGGCAAAACGGAAGGCGTCTTTCCAGTCGGCGACGCTGCCCTGGACCGCCGAGCCGTCGATTCGGTCCTCGTCGTCGATCGACGCGCCCTCGGCGGTCGAGCGCTCGACGTCGCCGTCGACCGTGAACTCGTAGCGCGTCGCGTCCGCCGGACTGCCGTCGACCAGCAGGAGGTTCGGTAGCCCGTCGCTGTCCGTCTCGCCGGCCGAACCGGCGGTCGGATCACTCGAGCCATCGCTATCGCCCGTCGCGGCTTCCTCGGGCGTCGTCGGGACGCCGTCGGGGACCGAGAGGTCGGGGTCGCTCGAGACGGCGCTGGCGACGTCGACCGTCGAGCCGCTGGCGCGTTGAATCTCGCCGCGGACGCCGCCGCTTTGGAAGTCGACGCTGCCGGGCGACCCGTTCGCACCGGCTACGAGCGCGTAGGGGTAGGGGCCGGCCGCGAAGTGGGAATCGCGGATCGTCACGGTCCCGCCGTTCCAGACCCAGACGGGGCGGCCGCTGGTTTCGCCGTAGCCGCCGTAACCGGGGCCGTAGTCGGTGTCGTCGTTGTACGCGACGCAGTCGACGATCTCGTCGTCGGCGCTGCCACACCGGAACGTGGTGACGCCATTGTTCTTGCCGAAACAGCGCTCGAAGCGGACGCTGCCGCCGTAGGGCGTATTCGAACAGTAAAAGCCGTTGTTCGGGAACCCCTGAACGTTGCAGTGCCGGAACGTCACGTCGGCGTCGTTTTCCGGATGCATGAAGACGCCACCGGGGCCGTGAACGAAACTCGAGCCCTCCTTGGTCGCGCCGTCGCCGAGGTAGACGTTCTCGACGAGAATGTCGCCGACACCGGCCTTGATCGAGATCATAAAGGAATCGCCCCGGTACAGTCCCTCGAACCCGACGTTTCGGATCGTCGCGTTCGCGCCCTCGACGTAGAGCAGGAAGCCTTCGCCGGTGGTCAGGTCGATCAGTTTGTTCTCGAAGGTTTCACCGCGTCCGATCCTGATCGTCTGTCCGCGGGCCTCGATGGTCTCGTACTCGTCGCCGGCGGCGGCCGCCGCTCCCGTCAGCGTCGCCGCCGCCGTCGTCGCACCGGCCAACTTCATGTACGATCGCCGGTGTAGTAATCCGTTCTTACCGCCGTCGTCGCTCGCCTCCCCGTCCGGGGAAGGGGACGACTCGCCGTCCGATACCGAAGGGTCGCGTGCCATGCAATCGGGTAATACGAGACTACCTGTATAAACTTTCTCCATCTACTAGCGTAAAATTAACAGACTGTAACTACATACAGCACGATTCGTAGAAGATTCGGTGATGTTCCGTGTCGTATTTTACGAAATTCGAAATTCGACGTACGGGTTCGGTAAGTAGCTATTACCGAGACGGGCAGCCGATTCCGGGCCCGCTCGAGAACAGTCTCGGTCAGTAATAGCGGATTACTCGAGTTCCAGCGGCGGAACGTGGATGGGAGGACCGAATGCGGTGTGGTAGAAACAGCGGGGACGGCGGTGGAGGTGGGGGAGAAAGCGTCAGCGGGGCGGTAATAGGGAGGGTCGGAAACGTCAGCGGGGCCGAGATGTGGAGACGAGAGGCGTCGGCGGCTCAGTCCGAACCGCCCGACGCGGCTTCCTCGGGCGAGGTCGGAACGCCGCTGGGAATGACTGGCTCGGGATCAGTCCCTACGCTGTCACCGAGTTTGACCGTCGAGCCGGCGTGTTCGGCGATGCCGGCCCCGTCGTCGTACTCGGAGTCCGTAACGACGACCTCGGTCGGATTGCCGTTTGCACCCGCGTCGATGGCGGTGTTCTGTCCGTTCATCTCGATCTGGCAGTCCTCGACCTCGACCGTGCCGGGTGCCCACGCCCAGATCCCGCGGCCGACGTAGCCCTCGTTGGTGTCGACGTAGACGCTCGAGTTGGTGACCTTGCTGCCCTCCGTCCCGAGCCGGAAATGCGAGACGTAACAGTTGGCGGCGAAACTGCTGTCGATGTGGATCGTGCCGCCGCCCTTGTTGCCGGGCGCGGAGCCGTAGATCGCGTTGTCCGAGAAGTTCTGGATGTTGACGTTCTCGAAGTCGATGTGACCGTTGTGGTCCGGGGCGACCCAGAAGGCCGTCTGGCCGTGGCCGTTCGGGTTGGTGTTGCCCGTACTCGCGCCATCACCGAGGTAGACGTTCTCGACGGTGCTGGTGCCGTTGCCCGTATCTGAAATCCCGAACGTGGCGGAGCCGGTGCCGGAGGTGTTCTCGCCTTTGAAGCCGACGTTCCGGATCGTCCAGTCGCTGCTGTGGGCCGTGACGACGATGTCCTGGCCGGTCGTCATGTCGATGAGTTTGTTCTCCCAGGTCTCGCCCTCCTCGAGGGAGATCGTCTGTCCCTGGGCTTCGATGACCTCGTAGTCGTCCTCGGCCGCGGCCGCGCCGACACCACCGAGTGCGGTCGTCGCGGTCGCCACCGCAGCGAGCGAGCGCACGTAGTTTCGGCGGGTTAATCCGCTGTTACGGCCTGTCGTCGGCATAGATTCCGTGTCGGACGTACGGGGGTTCTGCGCCATACACTTGCGTAACTCCGACTTACACCCATAAACTTTTCCTTGGAGGTATGGCTTAAATTTACAGACTATATTTCTAACACTGTAGAATCGCGAACAATATACCGCTGTACGCTCACGAAATTACGAACGTAATCGTGAGGAATCGGCGGTCGGTAAGCAACTCTTTTCGGCAGGAAAGACGGGAATACAGCGGCCACTGGCCGGCTCGAGCCCGATCTCTCCGATCAAACCGTGTGTCTCCGTCTGGGACGGACGCCACCGTTTCGACGACACACGGTCGCGTTTTCGGCCGTAATAGCGTATTACCGGCGCTTCAACGGTTGTCGACGGTCGGATTACCCGCCGGGAAAGCGGACGGGACGGCCTCGAGGCGACGCCGGTAGGCGCGACGGGCGATGACGAATCGATCACGACTCGCGGTCCTCGATGTCTCTCGATCGCGCGGGCGGAAAACAACTTATTAGCTTGCTTCGGCGACCCACCGGAGCGACGATCCGAGACCGACGACGGTCGGTTACGCGTCTCGGACGGCGTACATCTCGAACTCGTCGTTCGAGATGACCTTGTTCGCGCCGCGATACCGATCCATCCCCTCGAGGGCCGCGCGCCGGTAGTTGAGTTGGTCGTAGACCTCGATCTCCTTCGTCCGGTCCCACTCGGTGTAGACGAAGTAGTACTCGTCGGTCGGATAGGCCCCGCTGTAGTTCCCCCTCGAGAAGACGGTCGCGTTGGCCGTGCCGGTGGCGGCCGAGGCGCTGCTGAGCGTGTCGTTCCCCGCGAGGCCGTTGATCCCGTGGTCGTACCGGTAGGGATCGTACCCCATCCCCACGTGCGGCGTCCCGTTGGCACCGTGTTCGAGCCCGTCCTCGTAGCCGCTCATCATCTCGGGGGTTACGTGCTGGCCGGGATTGTAGATCAGCGGCGAGGCGAACATCGTGAGCAGCCCGAGGACGAGACAGGCGCCGAGGACGAGCGCCGCGACGGCGTTCGCACCCGGCCTCGTGATCCACTTCGAAAGCCCGCCGACGAGTTGTGCCAGCGCGATCCCGGCGAGGATCGTCAGCAACACGTAGATGAAGCCGACCTGTCGGAACGCCATCGTCGGCGTGCCAAGGAAGTAGGCCGCGAAGAGGCCGCCGAGCGGGACGAGCGCGAGCGAGACGTAGTTGACGAACGCGCGGGGCTCGTCCGCGAGACTCGAACGGCGGACCCAGACGACCAGCACGAACAGGCCCACGACGAGGCCGACGATCGCCGCGTCGAGGAACAGCTTCACGAACAGTTCGGGCAGGCTGCCGCCGATCTCCGTCAGTGACGTCCCGCGCTGGTTCACCGTGTTGCCGGCTCCGGTGTCGTCCGTGAGCAGCCCGGAGACGAGCGCGATCGCCGACGACCGGAACCGCTCGTTGCCGAGCGCCCAGAGCCCGAACAGGCCGCCGAGAAGCAGCGTCTGTGCCGCCAGGGTCGGATGCTCGAGCATCGGATGGTCGTCGAACCGCCAGCGGGCGAGGTACTGGACGGCGGTGATCGCACCGATGAGGATGACGACGTTGAACATCTGCTGGGGGTGGACCAGCAAGAGCGCGATCGCGGTGAGAGCGAGGAGGACGCTGAACGGCGAGAGTCCGAGCGGGAGCCGCTCGACGGTCGCCCGGCGGCGGAGATAGGCGACGACCGCAAAGACGACCGGTGGGACGAGAAACAGCGCGTTCGAGTTGGTGTGGACGGCCATGTGGGTCGCGATGTTGTTGACCGGCAGGACCATCCAGGAGACGATCGCGGCGAGCCCGACCGCGAGCCCGCTGTCGGCCATCTCCCGGACAGTCAGGGGGACGAAAAGCAGGAACGGGACGAACAGGACGACCATGCCGAACAGGAGCGCGCGCTCGATCGAGACGCCACCGAGGAAGTGAAAGACCGATGCGAGCGCGTGGAGGCCCGGATAGAACAGTTCGTGGGGCGCCGTCCCGCCGGCGACGATGTCCCGCGTCCACCCCAGATGGCTCATCGAGTCGCCCATTCCGAGGAAGTGGTAGTTCCGGATGACAGGGAGGCTCGCGACGGCGGTGACCGTCATCGCGCCGAGCGCGATGCCGAGCCCCTGCCGCCGGCCGCGACAGGTAAGCGCCGTCCCGACTGCGATCGCGAGCGCGAGCGCGAACCCGACCCAGACTCCCGTCGGCGAGCCGGTGTACACCGAGGACTCGTATGCCGTCGCGGGGTTGGCTCTCGCGACGAGGATCCCCGCGGCGACCGCGAGGTAGCCGACCGCGAGCGTCACGTCGAGTCGCGAGCGGTTCACGCGTTCTCACCGCGCCCGTTCGGCGGGCTCTCGACACGCATGTATTGGTCAGTCGTCGGCACTGGCCACGTTTGTTATCCGTCTCTTACGGCCGAAAACAGGTGTGTGAATCGACCCCATCCACGAACGTTCGACCGTTGCCGATGCTGAGATCGTCGATATCGCCGTCCGAGACCGCTCGGAGCCGGCTCGAGTCGTGACCGCGTGGCGACACCCGTCCTGTATGGCAACCCTGCCGTTCCGAACGGTCGGCTACGGAACGATTTCTCGATCCCGAACTGATCAACGGTTCCGGCCCCTTTTGTAGACGGTCGTGGTCCGACCGGGACGAGAGGCGATTCCGAATGTCATCCATTCTCATCGACGACCTATCCGTCGACGAACGCACGCTCGAGTGGTCCGTCCGCCCCTCGAGCGACCTCGAGCGGTTTTTCACCGACGAACCCTTCCGAGCCAGCTACGACGTCCCGATCGCGGACGTTCCCGACGGAATCCTCGCGATCCCAGTTCTGGCCCACGTCTGCCCGGTCGCGTGGGCCAACGGGGCCGACGTCTACGTCGACGAGGTCGACGCGACGTTCGCTCGCGCCCTCGAGGACATCGAGGCGTCGCTGTGTTCGATGTACGACTTCCTCGAGGGCGGGGACCTCTACGCCCGTCGAACCGTCGAGCCGGAGCCCGACCCGGGCGGGGAACACGGACTGCTCTTTACCGGCGGGGTCGACTCGACGTGTTCGTACGTCCGCCATCGCGACGAGTCGCCGACGCTGATCGGGATCCGCGGTTGGACGATCACCCCCGACGCGGCCGACGACGACAAGTGGGCGGCGCTCCGCGAGCGCGTGTCGGGGTTCGCCGACGACCGCGGCTGTGACGCCGCGTTCGTCGAGTCGAACATGCTCTCTTTCCTCGATCACCCCATGCTGTTGGCCCACTACAAGCGCCACGTCGACGGCGGCTGGTACAGCTCCGTCGGCCACGGGCTGGGACTGCTCGGGCTCTGTGCCCCCCTCGCGTACGCCCGCGGCATGACGGATCTCTCCGTCGCCGCGACCCACTGGGACGGGATCGACCTCGAGTGGGGGTCCCGTCCCGATATCGACGAGCGAGTCCGGTGGGCCGGCACCCGGTGTCACCACGACGCCTACGAACTCACCCGCCAGGAGCGACTCGACGTTATCGCCGACTACGTCCGCACCGAGAACCCGGGGCTACAGCTTCAGACCTGTAACGACCGCATGGACGGCAACTGCGGCGGGTGCGAGAAATGTTATCGGACCGCAGTCGGGCTCCGGCTGGCCGGCCTCGAGCCGACCGATCACGGCTACCCCTTCACCGACGCCGACTATCGCCGCCTCCGGCGCTCGCTCGAGCGCGGCGACTGGGTCCTCGGGCAGGACGAGCGCCACATGTGGGCCGACATACGCGAGCGCGCGCGCGAGACCGACCCGACCTCACCGGCCGAGCGGGCCTTCTTCGAGTGGCTCGAGGGCGTCGATCTGGACGACCTGATCACGACCGCGGAGCCGCCGTTGTCCGATCGACTCCTCCGGGCCGGCGCGCGGAACGCCCCCGCGCCGGTCTACAACGCGGCCTATCCGGTCTGGACGACGGCGAAGGCCGGACTTCGGCTCGTTCGCTCCGACCGGTAAGCGTCGGGACCCGTCCGAGTCACTCGAGATACCCCAGATCTGCGAGTCGCTTTTCGACCCCCTCGTCGGCGGTCTCGACCGACGGGTCCGCGTCGAACCGGGGATACGAGCGGGTCTCGGGCGGCTCGACGCAGGGGAGCGCCTCGCCATCCATTCGCTCGTCGGTCGGAACGCCCAGCGTCGAGAGGACCGTCGGCGCGATGTCGAAGAGGTGCGGCCGGCCGACCCCCGCATCGGGATCGATCGCGTCGCCGCTGGCCGCGACGGTCCCCTCGAGCTTGTGGTTCCACGGCTCGCTCGGTGGGCCGAACTGCTCGTCGCGTAGCGTCGCCGAGAGGAAGTGATCGAAGTCGGCCGGCACGGTCACGACGTCGACGGCACGATCGCTCTCCGGGCCGTGGAAGAACTCCTCGCGGGGAGCGACGGTCTCGAAGACCGGCTCTCCGTCCGGCGTCGTGACCGACCGCAGTTCCCCGATGAGCCGCGACCGGACCGTCTCGTACTCCGACTGCGGGACGACGCCGTCGGGCTCGCGACCCTCGAGGTTGATGCGGACGCCGAGTTCGATCCGCGAGCGGACGGAGGCAGTCGACGCCGCGAAATCGACCTGGGTCGCGCCCGCGTTGACCAGCCCCGCGGGGGCGTACTCGGCCACGAAGTCGTCGATCCCGAGCCGTGCGAGGACGGCACCGATCCGCTGGCTCGTCAGCCCCATCCCCGCGGCCCGCGCCATCGCGCGCTCGGCGAGGCCGGGCTCGTAGTCCGCGGCCTCGTCGCCCTGCTTGAGGTTGCCGTCCCGAACCGTCGCCCACGTGGGCATTCCCTCGCCGCCGCGTTCGGTCTCGACGACGCCGCGGTCACGGAGATAGTCGTTGACCCGGAACTCGTAGCCGTCATACGGTCCCATCCCGTGGTCGCTGGCGACGATCACGGTGTCCGGATCGTGCGTCGCCAGGGTCTCGCTGAGCTGGCGGTCGACCTCGCGGTAGATCGCCCGAATCGCTGCGTCGTCGTCGGGTCGCTCGTGAAAGATCGAGTCGGTCGCCTGGAACTCGAGGAAGCCGAAGTCGGGGTCGAACCGGTCGGCGAGATACCGGAACGCCTCGCCGCGGCTCCGCACGCAGTCGGCGTAGGCGCTCCCGAGGTCGGCGGCGTCCTCGTCGGGGTAGACCCGGTACTCGCCGATCGATTCCCGCACGTCCGCGAGCAGGCCGGCGGGATGACAGTCTGGGTCTTCCGGTGCGGTGTACCCCGGAATGAGCGCGCCGTCGAACTCGCGGGGCGGGTGGGTCACCGGGACGTTGACGACGACGCTCGTGATCCCGTGTCGGTCGAGCAGTTCCCACAGCGTCCGCTCGCGGACGTCGGTCGCGTTGACCACGTCCCAGTCGTAGCCGTCGAAGGAGAGAAAGCCGTAGACGCCGTGTTTGCCCGGGTTCATCCCGGTGTACAGCGACGGCCAGGCGCTCGCGGTCCACGGCGGGATTTGGGACTCGAGCGGCCCGCTCGCCCCATCCCGGTAGAGCGACTGGAGGGTCGGTACCTCGTCGTCGTCGAACAGCGGCTCGAGGACCCGATCGCAGGCCGCGTCGATACCGACGAGTAGCGTTCGAAGGGAGGATCCGTCGTCCATCGAGGGGACGTCCCCCCTCTCTACCCTTCGTTATAGACGAAATTATCATGGACCGACTCGTTTTCCGGCTCTGAGCGGCTCCTCTATCGTCGACCGGTCACCGGTAACGACCCCGAATAACCGTCGAAACGACTTCATACCGGCTGCCCCCGCGGCCGCGAGGCGTTACTTGACCGAATCGTACAGCGACGCGACCTGCCTGACCCCCCAGGAGCCGTACTCGAGGCTGTAGTAGCTCCGCAATTCGGGGTTGAACTTCGCCTTGTAGCGGTTGATCCGGCGGGTGTCGGCACCGACGAGGTCGTAGGTCTCGAGGCCGCGCTCGAGCCCGTCGCGCATGATCGCCCAGTCGAGGAGGTCGTTGGTCGGCAGATCGACGTCGGCGTCGGTACGGACGCCGCCGAGCCAGCGGCCGACGGTGTCGCCGTACTCCAGCGCGAGAATGCCGCCGACGAACTCGCCGTCGACCCGGAGAGTGTACGGGCGGACCTGACCGTTGGGCGACCGCTCGGCGAGATCGAGGACAAACGCGAGCGGTACGTCGAAGTCGATCCCCTGGGACTCGTACCGGTTCCGGACCTGCTCGTGGATCAGCCGGATCTCCTCGCGGCCGCCGACGTCGATCTCGTAGGCGTCGTCGTCGGCGTTGCGAACGTTGCTCCGCGCGTCGCTGCTGAACGACATGAGGAGGTCGTCCGCGTCCCTATCAAGGTCGACCGCGTAGGTATACGACGGCGTCACGTCGTACTCGTTCCACTGGAACGGTCGCGCGTCCGCGAAGGTCGTCGCGGTGCGGACGTGGCCGTATTTGGGGTTCAGTTCGGCGTCGATCCACTCGAAGCAGCCGTCCATGAACCGCTGTCGTCGTCGCTCTCGCTTTCGCTGTTTCAGCTTCCCCATGTTCAGGAAGGCCGGCCCGAGGTAGGGGATGCGGAGCCGCGGCGGCGGCGAAAACGCCGTCGTCACGAGCCGCTTGGTGATCTCGAAGACGGGGAAGATCCCCACCGGCTCCTGTCCCTTGAACCCCACCAGCGGATGCAGCGTCGCGTCCGCGTGGTCGGCCTGTACCCGCAGCGCCTCGAGTTCGTGACAGAGCCGTCCCTGCGGCGATCGCTCGACGTACCCGTTCCACCGGTCCAGATCGTCCTCCGTCGCGACGCGGACGTCGATGCTCATGGCCGCGGTCCCTCACATGCGATCGAGGCGGTCGTCGCTCGGCGTTCCATAAGCGATGGCTCCCCGCACAGCTACTTTGTAAGCAGCCTGTTTCCGTCGTCGGAAGCGACAGCGAGCGGACACGCTCCGACGGTTCGTTACTCGAGGGAGCAGTCGCATCCCACGGTCCGCCGACGCTCCGCGATCAGTGATGGACGCCGCCGGGTCGCGTGCCGGCGGTCGGCGTCGACCACCACGGTAACCGACCAGTAACAATGGCTGACAGGATGGTGCGGTCGATAAATCACAATGAAAGGCCTGCCATTTCAGCCGGTCACGGCCCTGCGGCGGCGCAGCAAGTCCGTCCTCGCTGGCGCTCCCATCGATCTGATCGGCATCGCCGGTTTCGTCCTCGTCGCTGCCGTCCTCTTGACGATCGTCGACGCCCCGTCGACGGTCCTACGGGCGGCGGTCGGGTTCCCGCTGTTGTTCCTCGCGCCCGGGTACGTGGTCCTGTCCGCGCTCTTCCCGCGGGAGACGCCCGCGATCGCCGACGGTCGGCCCCTGCTCCGACAGACGGTTTCCCTGTCAGACACCGAACGAGCGGCGCTGTCGTTCGGACTGAGCTTCGCCCTCCTCCCGCCGTTGGGGCTGGTAATCGCCGTCACGCCGTTCGGGTTCACCACCTCGACCGTCGTCAACACCGTTGCGGGAGCCACCCTGCTCGGGGCCGGCGTCGCGATCGCCCGCCGACTGGCGGTCCCGCCCGCCGACCGCTATCGCCCCGCTCGCCGACTCGAGGCGGCTCGTGCAGCGATCTTCGACGCCCGGTCGACGCGTCACGTCGCCGTCAACGTCGTTCTCGTCATCAGTATGCTGCTGGCGGTGACGACGGTCGGCTACGCGCTCGTCGCACCCCAAGACGGCGAGCAGTACACGAGCCTCCGGCTGCTCACCGAAGACGACACGGGCGAACTCGTCGCGTCGGGCTATCCCTCGGAGATCGAAGCCGGCGAGGCCGTCCCGCTGGTCATCGCCGTCGAGAACCAGGAGGGCGAGGACGAGGACTACACGGCTGTCGTCCAGGAACAACGCCTCGAGGACGGCGAGATCGTCGAACGCAACGAGTTACAGCGCATCGACTACAGCGTCAACGCCGGCGGCACGGCCTACGCCGATCGCACGCTGTCCCCCGAGGCCGAGGCGGAATCGATCCGGATCACCGTTCTCCTGTACGACGGGGATGTCCCGGAGACGCCGACGACCGAAAACGCGTACCGCCACGGTTACTTCTGGGTCGACGTCACCGACGGCGAGTGAGCGCCCCTTGTGACCGCTTCCGGGCGGGCTCGCCCTCGAGCGTCGTTCGGTCCGCGGTGACGGTACGAGCGAACTTACAGTCGGCAACCGGTGAATAACAAGGCCCGCGATCGGGCAACGTCTCGGCAGTTCGAATGTCTTCCCAGTCAGCCGTCGACGACGATCCGATCCGGAAGCTGGTACTCGCGATCGGCTTTCTCGCGGTCAGCGCCAGCGCGTTCGTCGCGCACACGAACCCTGCGACCGGCTACGAGCTATCGATCTACACGATGACGCCGTGGGCGGTCTGGGCGGGGCTGCTGGTCGCGCTGAGCGTCTCGCTTGCCGTCGCGTTCGTCCCGTTCTCGCGGGCACACCGGCACCAGTGGAGCCGTTCGATAGCGCTCGTCCTCGGCGGGCTCGTGATGGCTGTCTTCGTCGGGCTTCCGATCGTTCGCGGCTACCGGTTCTACGGCCACTACGACGCGTTGACCCATCTGGGGTGGGCCCGCGGTATCAGCGAGGGGACGTTCCTCCCCTTCGAGCTGTTCTATCCCGGTATCCACACGGTGACGGTCCTGATCAACGCGACGGTCGGGATCGCGCTCTCGCGGTCGATGCTGTTCGTCGTGTTCTTCGCCGTCCTGCTGTTCTGTCTGTTCGTCCCCCTGTGTGTCGGCGTGATCGTCCGCGACTGGAACGCAGTGGCGATCGCCGCCTTCTCGGCGTTTCTGCTGTTGCCGATCACGACGATCTCGATGAACCTGTCGGCACACGCGATGTCGCAGGCGGTGTTGTTCTCGTCGGTCCTCCTGTACCTGTTCGCGAAGTATCTCCGCACCGATCGGGACGGACGCTCGTTCTCCGCCGTCGGCGTCACGTTCGCGCTCGGGTCGGCCGCGGTCGTCCTCTATCACCCGCAACTCGCGGCGCATCTGCTCGTCGCCTTCGTCGCGATCGGGCTCGTTCAGTTCCTCGCCAGGCGGGCCGATCACGACCGCGCCCCCGAACACCCCGCCCTCTACGGACAGGTGCTGTTCCTCGCCGTCGTCTTTCTGGTGTGGAGTTCGAACTACGGGTTCTTCGCCGGCACGGCCGAGTACTTCCTCGGTTCGGTGATCGAGTTCGTCCTCGGCACGGGCGGCGGCGCGGGCGACACGGTCGCGACCCAGGGCACCTCGTTGGCGTCGATCGGGGGGAGCCTCTCGGGGATCTTCTTCAAACTGTTCTTCCCCTCGCTCGTCTTCTCGCTGCTCGCCGGCGGCCTCGTCTTCGCCGTCGCGGGACGGCTGAGTTCGCAGTGGCTCGATCGCTTCCGCCTCGAGACGACGTATCTCGCCGCCGGCCTGGTCGCGCTCGGCCCCGTCTTCGTGGCGTACTTCCTCGCCAGCGGGTCGAAGATGTACTTTCGCGTCTTCGGACTGATGATGGTGTTCGTGACCGTCCTCGGGGCGATCGCGATCCACGGGCTGTTGACGCTGCTCTCGGCGCGACGATCGGGGGGTCGCGGACCGCCCGTCGGGCGACCGCTGATGGCCGTCGCCGTCGCCGTCTTACTCGTCCTGTCGCTGCTGGCCGTCTTTCCCTCGCCGTACATCTACAAAGCGTCCCCTCACGTGAGCGAACAGGAGTTGCACGGCTACGAGTCCGCCTTCGCCACTCAGCAGTCCGATCTCGCGTTCATCGGGCTGCGAAACGGACCGAACCGGTACGACGACGCGATCAACGGCAACGAACAGCGGATGCACGCCCACGACGGTCTCCCTCCGTCCGTGATCGAGGACGGGGTTTCTAACGAGTACGAGGGCGATCGGTACCTCGCGCTCACGCGATCGGATTACGAACGCGAGGTGATAGCGTACCAGGGGCTGCGATATTCCGAGCGCGAACTCGATCGAATAACGGCCTCCCCCAACGTGAACCGGGTTCAGTCCAACGGGGAGTTCACGCTGTACTACGTTACCAGTAGCGGGGAGTCCGAGGCGGCGTAACGGACTGCATTCGGACCCGCGGTCAATTCCGCGGAACGGTCAATCGCCTCGGACCGGCGCTGCTCTCGTCACTGTTTTCGACACCGGGAACGCGATCCCGTCGTTTCGGTCCCGAACCGGACACGGTCGGAAACCGACTCCGCCGGCGTGATCGCAATCGAACCCGTCGCCGGCATCCCTTCGCCGTCTCGGTAGCCGCCTCCAGCGGCGGCCCCGCCTCGGTTTCTTGCTGCCGTCTCGAGTCGAGTTAGGACGCGACCGTCTCGCTCGTTGGCGGTCCGTTCGGCGATCTGCTCCAGCGACCGGTCGGTTTCTCGGTTCCGGTGCCGCCCGATCGCCGTCGGCGGGGTTGAAGCGATCACACTGTATCCTTCGACCGAAGGTCCAGCCGTCCGCGTTGAGTTGATCGGTGGCGATTCGAGCGCCGCGTTTCGATCGCGGTCGCCTCGAGCGACCCGCCGTGTGATCGGTCGGTCTCCGTCGGTGTCCTGACTGGACCGCGTCCGACAGTCGACACCGCTACGGTAATATGGTGTTACCGGCTCCCTGAGCCGGCCGGAGAAGCGCGTTTCGGCCGGTAATACCTATTTACTGCTCTTCAGATTAGACCTTCCTCGAGCCGAGACATACATAACAAACATGCAAATAATTCAAAATATTTTGAATTTATATTCGTCGAAATAGTGTTTTGGTATGAGAATGTGCAGAAATTAGGAAAGGCTTATGAGGGTATAATACTCGATTTCGGTCGCATGGCACGCGACACTTCGGTACCGGACGATGACGCTTCGTCCGAGACGAACGGCGACGACCGACGGAACGGCGGTAACGAGTCATTACTTGGCCGACGATCGTACCTGACGATGGCCGGCGCCACCACGGCGGCGACTCTCGGCGCGGCGACCGCGACGGGACAGAGCGTCAGCGGGGACTACGACGTGATCGAAGTCAGCGCCGGCGAGCGGTTCACCAAACGCCTCGAGGAGGGCGAGACCTGGGGGAACAAGCTGATCGACATCACCGCCAGCGGGGCGGAGTACCTCATTCACACGCAGGGCAACTCCTGTACGATCCGCAACGTCGGGATTCGGGGCGTCTGGGACGGTCACGACGGCTCCCCGCTCGTCGCCTACGCTACCGATCCGAACGGCGAGGTTCTCGTCGAAAACGTCTATCTCGGCGACGGCTCGACCGCTGAGAACTACCCCGCCGGGAACCCCGGCGTGTTCGTCCCGCCCTCGCACGCAGGGACGGTCACGGTCCGGAACCTCAACTACCAGGACAACCCGAGCAACGCCGTCTACGGCTCCTCCCCGGGCAACCCACAGGAGCATCCCAGCCCCGGTGCGGGCGGTACGGTGGTCATCGAGGACTCCTACTCGTCGAACCACTCGTCCTCGGGCTTCCGCGTCGGGACCGACGACTCCCGCGTCGAGAACTGCGTGGCCGTCGGCGGGAACCGCGGCGGTTGGGCGTATTTCAACAACCCGACGTACCGCAACTGCGACTTCTCCGGGGCCAACATCGGCGATATCTACGGCGGCAACGGCGCGTGGTCGCTCGACGGCGTCGCCACCATCGAAGAGGTCTACGGCTCCAACCCGGGCGGCAACGTGGACGGCTCGTTCGCCGGCTCCGCCCGGCGGACCCGGCCCGAGGAGGTCGACGGCGTCCCGACCACGCCCGAGGAGGCCGCGTCCGGCGGTTCGAGCGATAGCTCGAGCAGCGGTTCGAACGAGGATACCGCCGAGTCCCAACTCTCGAACCTCCTGCTGGTCGACGGCAGTTCCTCGGATGTGACCCGCTACGAGTTCACGGTCGGCGGCGACGTCGAGCGCTCGACCGCCGCGGGCGCGTCGATCGACGACGAGGACCGAATCGACGGCTCGACGGTGAACGGAACCGTCGCCGACTGGAAGGACGCCTTCCGCTTTAGCGGCGACCTCGCCGAACTGACCGTCGACGGCCCCGGCACCGTACTGGTCAACGGCGAGGAAGTCGATCCCGCCGACTACGGCGAACAGCTCCCCCACGTCCTCGAAGTCAGCGGCGAGGGGACGACGATGAGCTACGAGATCACCGTCGACGGATCGATCGAACTCGTCGCCGACGACGAGCCGGCCGCGGAGGCGACGACCGTCTCGGGCTCGACCGCCCAGAGTTCGATCACGGACGGCACTCAGACCTACCGCTTCTCGGGCGCGCTGACCGACGTGACGTTCACGGACGGCACCGCGATGATCACCGTCGACGGCGAACGGATCGATCCCCGCGAGTACGGCGCGTACGAGATGTTCCCCCACGCGCTGGTCATCGACGGCACCGACGCCGACGGGCCGACGACCTACGCCTTCGAGATCGACGGCGCGGTCGTCCAGTCCGACTACCAGAACGCCTCCATCGACGAGGAAGACGTCGTCGAGAACGGGACGGTTCGGGGCGGCGTCGGCAACTGGCTCGATGCCTACTGGTTCGACGGCGATATCGCCGATTTCCGACTGCGCGGCGACGCGGCCGTCGACCTCCAGTACAACGCGCGCGACCGGTGACCCTGGGAGAACCCGATCCCGAAAACTCGACAGTCGTCGGTGAGATCGAGAGCGACGCTCGCGGCTCAGGAGAGCGCACTGGCATCGAGCGGTAACTCGCGACCGGCAAACGGGGACCGTCGCTCCGCCAGCAGGATCGCGGCAGTGACCGTTAGCAGCAGATATATTTGGTGGTTATCACAGGATGTGGTATCGTCCGTGAACCGGCGGACGACGTCCGTGTCGAGATAGGTCTCGAGCGACTGCGACCGGGCAACCGAGTCACTGAGGAGTCGCGCGACGTTCGGGTGGTACTGGGAGTTGACTTCCCCGCGGTACACGACGCGAGCGATGTCCTCGAGGGAGGGATGGCGACCGAGCAGCGAGAGCCCGTACTGGACGAGTTTGTATCGCGGCGAGGCCATCGGCGTGCCGAAGTCGGCGTCGTCGAACTCGATCGCTCGGGGCCACAGTTCTCGGAGGAACTCCCGATAGAGGCGGTTGTGTGCCTTCTGCTCGTCCGGGACGTTCATCGCGTACGTGAAAAACGGTGCCGAATAGAACGGGGAGGTACTCCAGAAGTAGTACCGATTCCGGTCTTCGCCCTCGAACAGCCAACTGAACCCGCGCTCGTGCGTGAGGAAGTGGACGTACTTGTTCGCCAGCTTCGACTCCGGATAGGACGATAACGTCGCCGCCACTTCACCGACGATTTGATCCCGATCGAGGCCGGTGATCGCCGCCACGTCCTCGAGCGGGAACACGCTGTTTCGAGCGATGGTGTAGGAGACGAGTTCTTCGGACGAGGACAGTGACTTGGCGGGACTGAGGTCCGGCAGCGTCTTGTCTCCGCCGTCGCCGGTGAAGTACGTGAGGTCGGACCCGTGGGCGGCCCGTAGCTGCTCGAAGAAGTCGATCAGGAACGCGAGACCGAGATGGTTGAGTCCCCGTTTGATCGTCAAGAGCGTGTCCGCGTTCGACGCCTGTACGGGGTCGACGGTGAACAGTTCCCAGTCGACGTCCAGGCTCCGGCTGATTTCGCGTGCGATCTCGACGTCCGAACTCGTCTCCTGGGTCGACTTGACGAACGTCGCCGCGGAGCAGGGCACGTCCGACGCGTGGAACGCGGCCGCGATCGATCTCGAGTCGTGACCGCCGCTGAGCGAGAGGAGGTTCGTTCGATCCGGATCGCTTCGGTCCTCGCAGGCCGCCCGGAAGCGTTTCGCGAGGTTTTTGGCGTTTTCTTCGACGCTCTTGTCGGCGTGGCGTTTCTCGTCGAAGTCGAACTCCGCGACGGACCTGAACGAGGCGGTTCCGTCCGGGTCGACGATGACCTGCGTTCCCGGCGGGATCGTCGTGACGTCCCTCCAGAGGGTCCGATCCCGGAGCGTGTACCCGAAGAGGAGTGTCTGTGCGAGCCCGTGCCGATCGAACGCCGGAGTATCGAGGGGCGACTCGAAGAAGTACCCGATCTCGCGCGTGAAGACGGGGCCGCCGTCCCGGTCCGCGTAGTACACCGGGAGCCGCCCGAACACGTCGTTGAGAACGGCGAGTCGCCCGGTCGCTTTCTCGAGGGCGTACAGGACGAACTCCCCGTCGGTCGTCCGGAGCCAGTCCCGGACCGACGAGTGTGATTCGTCGTCCGAAAAGAGGGCCGTCACGATTCGCTCGAGCGTCTCGGCCCGAGACGACGGCGCGTCGTCGTAGATCCGGCCCTCGAGACAGATCCAGAACTCGTCGGTTTCGAACTCGTCGATCGGATAGGACGGATACGCGGTGGTGCCGATCGTCCACGGCTCCGCCTCTCGGACGACGCGACTCGTGTAGTTCTCGACGTAGCACAACTCCTCGAGCGTTCGTCGCATCGACGCCGAACGCCCTCGGGATCGTGAGTGCTGGACGCTGACTCCGGGCATGCTCACATCACGATTCGTGAATGCCTTCGTTATGGACGTACTAGACGAATCGGCGGTTCCGACGGGCGTTCGATCGCCGTTGCTCGTCGATCGACCGACAGCGGTAGTCTCCGTCCGCCCGTCAGGCGATGCGTCGGCCGGGAACCGACCGCCGCGTCGCGGTGAACGCGGCGTCCGGTCCAACCGGCAGTTAGGGTGAGAAACCGAGGGATAACAAAGGGAGACTGTAGTCTCGAGCGAAACGATGAATCGAACGGTTCGCGTTCCTCTGGAGCCGCGAGAGACCGACCGCCGTCCCCGCCGACGGAGGAACTCACGATGAAGACCGTCGTCCTCGGGTTCGACGCTCTCGACTTCCGCTATCTCGATCGGTTCGAGTCCTCGCTGCCGAACCTCCGGCGACTCCGCGATCGAGGGCTCGAGGCACCGTTGGCCTCGACCCATCCCCCGTGGACCGGCAGCGCGTGGCCGTCGATGTACACCGGAACGGACCCGAGCCACCACGGCGTCTACGGGTTCTTTGATTACGACGGCTATCCCGACGACGGAACCCTCGTGTCGCGAAGCGACGTCCGTCGGCCGGCGCTGTGGAACTACGTCACAAGCGACGGCGGCCGCTCGGTCGTGCTGAACGTCCCGATCACCCATCCCGCGGAGTCGATCGACGGGGCGTTGATCCCGGGCTATCTCGCCGCGGAGGACGAGCCGGGCCACCCCGAGGGGATCCGGGACGAGCTGGCGGACGCGATGGGCGAAGAGTACACGATATACTCGCGGGGCGAACTCAGCGACGATCCCGACGAGAAGTTCGAGGGGTATCTGGATCTGGTCGAGAACCGGCGTCGGGCCGCCGTCGCCCTGCTCGAGCGCGAGGAGTGGGAACTGGCCGTGATACAGGTCCAAAAGACCGACGCGGTGTTTCACAACTTCGACGATCCGGACCGGCATCGGGCGATCTACGTGGCCGCGGACCGGCTCGCCGGCGACGTCCTCGAGACCGTCGGCGACGACGTCAACGTCGTCCTCTGTTCCGACCATGGGATGGGGCCGGTCACCGGCTACGGCATCCACGTCAACGAGATCCTCAGGGAACACGGCTTCGTCGCGGCGACCGACGAGGGCGAGGCGATGTCGATGAAAGCCGAGAAGGCGTCGCTGATCGGGGCCGAAGAGGGTCCCGCAGGCGACGCCGCGGACGGGACCGGGGGGACCGCGACCGTCCTCGAACGGACGCTGCACGCCGGCCGGCGCGCGGCCTCGCGGGTGGGGATCGAACCGGCCGATGTCTACGCCGCCGCGGAACGCGTCGGACTCGAGGAGGCGCTGCTCCGAGTCGTCCCGGACGGGGCCCGGTCCGCCGCGAGCGAGAGCATCGACTGGCGAGCGTCGAAGGCGTACTGCCCCGACGGGATGCGGATGGGCGTCCGGATCAACCTCGAGGGGCGTGAGCCCGACGGCGTCGTCCCGCCCGCCGAGTACGAGCGCGTTCGCGACGAGATCATCGAGCTGCTGTCAGGGCTCGAGACGCCCGACGGCGAGCCGGCGTTCGAGTTCGTCCGCCGCCGGGAGGAGCTGTTCGGCGGGCCCTACCGCGAGAACGCACCGGACGTCTGCTTCCTGCCGACCGACATGAACCACACCGTCTCGAGCGGGCTCTACGGCCGCCGGTTCGTGCCCGTCGAGACGCACAACCACAAACGCGACGGGGTCTTCGTCGGTGCCGGTCCCGGCTTCGCCGACGCGACACCGGAGCGGCTCTCGCTCCCCGACGTCGGCCCGATCGTGATGGGGCTGCTCGACCGACCGATACCGGCGGTGATGACCGGCTCCGTCCCCGAGGGGCTCCTCGTCGACGAGCCCCCGCGAACGGAGTACGGAGACGTGCCGTACGGCGATTCGGCGGCCGACCGATCGATCGACGACGAGCGAGTCACCGAACGGCTCGAGGATCTCGGCTACCTCTGATGGTCGCTCGCGAACGCGAACTGTCCGCGCTCCTCTCGAGTGCGGCGATCGTGATGGTCGGCGGGATCATCGGGTCCGGTGCGACGCTTGCCGAGCGGGTCGTCATCGGCCGACTGCTGTCGCCCGACGCGTACGGCGAGATCAGCGTCGGACTGGCACTATTGAACGTTGGCGTGACCGTCGCGCTCGTGGGCTGTACGCAGGGCGTCTCCCGGTACATTCCGCGGTACGACGCCGTCGAGGACCGCCGCGGCGTCTGGATCAGTGGGCTCCTGGTCACAACGGTGTCTTCGGTCTGTCTCAGTGCGGTCCTGTTCCTGTTCGCCGACCCCATCGTCTCGGGGCTGTTCGAGACCGAAGCGGCGGTGCCGTTGGTCAGGCTGCTCGCCGTCGCGATCCCGTTCGTCGCGTGCTTTCGAATCGCCGTGGCGGGGATTCGCGGCCACGAGAACACGATTTACCGGACGCTGACCCGCAACCTCCTCGATCCGCTCTTGCGAATCGGGTTGCTCACCGTCCTGTTGCTCTCGGGCGTCGGCATCGCCGCGGCGGGCGTCGCGTACCTCGGCGGCGCGATCGTGACGCTCGTCGTCGCTCACGCCTTTCTGAGCCGTCTCATGCCGCTTCGCGGCCGGTACCGGACGCACGTCCCCGAACTCCTCAGGTTCTCCGCCCCGCTCGTGGTCTCGACCGTGA
This sequence comes from Natrinema thermotolerans, assembly GCF_031165565.1. Taxonomy (NCBI): domain Archaea; kingdom Methanobacteriati; phylum Methanobacteriota; class Halobacteria; order Halobacteriales; family Natrialbaceae; genus Natrinema; species Natrinema thermotolerans. The sequence continues at coordinate 3,225,109 of NZ_CP101873.1, forward strand.
TCAGTATCTTACTGACGCGAACGGACACGCTGATGCTGGGCTACTTTCGAAGCTCCTACGAAGTCGGCATGTACGACGCCGCCTATCCGATCGCCGGCGGGTTACTCGTCGTCCTCTCCGCGTTCGGGTTCCTCTATCTCCCGCTGGTCTCTCGGTTGGACGACGACGGCGATCGGGACGCGGTCGACGAGATCTACGCGACGACGACGAAGTGGGTCTACGTGGTCACGTTCCCGGCGTTTCTCCTGCTTGTGGTCTTTCCGCTGGACGTGATCCACCTCGTCTTCGGGACCGCGTATACGGACGCGGCCCGCGTCCTGCCGATCCTCGCGACCGGCTTCTTCCTCAGCGCCGCCGCCGGTCGGAACCGAGAGACCCTCTCGGCGCTGGGTTCGACGACGTGGATCGCCGTCGGCAACGTCGTCGGGCTCCTGCTCAACATCGGGATCAACGTCGCCCTCATTCCACGGTACGGGGCCGTCGGGGCGGCCGTCGCGTCCGTCACCTCGCTGGTCGCCGTCCACACGGTCATCTGTAGCGTCCTGGCGGTCCGCTACGATATCACCCCGATCTCCCCGGAGGCGCTGCGCTGTTACGTCGCCCTGCCGGCCGTCCTGCTCCCGCTCGCGTTCGCCCTCTCGCCGTGGCTCTCGATCACGGTCGTGACGATCGGGCCGGTCCTCGTCGGCGTCGGGCTCGCCTCGCTCGTCGTCGCCGGCCTCGTCGGGGGCCTCGAGTCGAACGACGTCGTCGTCCTCGATCTGCTCGAGGACGCCGCCGGCGTCTCGGTCCCGATGCTTCGCCGGTGGATCCCGTCGTCGGGCGACGAGGACCTGGACGCGAAATCGCCGAACTGATCGCCCCGACGGCACCGCGTTGTCGGGGACGGCGGCGGGCGATCGGCCCCGAAATCCGAGTCGCGCTCGTAATTCGATCCATAACAATTGGTGGGGCCGGGGTCAACGCGAACGAGACACTGGTTCATGACTACCGACTCGACCACTACCGACCGCGCGTTCGTTCTGGGTATCGACGGCGTGCCGTGGGACCTCATCTCGGACTGGATCGCGGCCGGCGAACTGCCGAACTTCGCGACGCTCGTCGAGGACGGCGTGGGCGCGCCCCTCGAGAGTACGGACCCGCCGACGACGCCGGCGGCGTGGCCCTCGATCGCGACCGGCGTCTGGCCGGACAAACACGGGATCTACGGCTTCAAACGGCTCGAGCGCGACTACACGCAGGAGATGAACACGAGCGCGAGTCTGGGGCGGCCGCCGCTGTGGGAGCTGCTGTCGCCGGCGGTCGTCGGCAACGTCCCGATGACCTATCCCGCGAGCGAGATCGACGGCACGATGGTCTCCGGCATGATCTCGCCGTCGATGAGCGACCGGTTCACGCATCCGTCCGGGTTCGTCGACGAGATCGATGACCGGATCCCGGAGTACCGGATCGCGCTGGACTGGAACGACTACACCGACGACGAGACGGCGTTCACGGACGACCTCGAATCGCTCGTGAGCGCGCGCCGGGAGCTGATGGACGAACTCATGGCGATCGACGACTGGCGGCTGTTCTTCTTCGTGTACACGGCCCCGGACCGGCTCCAGCATCTCATCTGGGAGGAGGACGTCATTCTCGACCACTACAAGCGGCTCGACGATATCGTCGGCGACGCCCTCGAGTACGCCGATCGGCGGGACGCCACCCTGTTCGTCGTCTCCGATCACGGGTTCGGGCCGATCTCGACGTTCGTCAACCTGAACACCGTGCTGGCGGAGGGCGGCTATCTCACGGAGCAGACCGATGGGACCACGCGGAACTCGCTCGCCCGGTTCGGGATCACGAAGTCCACGCTCCACGGAACCTTGGACCGCCTCGGGGTCGACGACAAGCGGCTCGTCAAGCACCTGCCGAAGCGCCTCGTCGACGGGATCGCGGAGCAGGTGCCGGGCGATCACAGCCTGTACGACGTCGACTTCACCGAAACCGTCGCGTTCGCACACGGCCCGAGCTACGTCTACATCAACGACACCGAGCGGTTCGCGGAGGGGATCGTCGCCCCGACCGACGTGCCGTCGATCAAGGCGGAACTGCGTGAGCGGTTCTCGAACGTGACCGATCCGGACACCGGCGAGCCGGCGCTGAGGGTCCGCGACGGGGACGAGGTGTTCCCGTCGGACGAGGCCGGGCCCGATCTGGTCGTCGTCGGGCGGGACGGCTACGAGGAGAAGACGAGACTCGCCGATACCGTGTTCGAACCCGCGGACGACAAAGCCGCCAACCACCGAAAGCAGGGCGTGTTCTTCGCACACGGTCCCGACATCGACCCGCACGCGTCCGCCGACGGACTGTCCGTCGTCGACGTCGCACCGACGGTCCTCCACAGCGTCGGCGAACCGATCCCCGACGACGTCGACGGCCGGGTCAGGACCGACGTCCTCTCGGCCGACGCGGAGCCGACCGTCCGCGAGGCCGTTCCGGACGCGACCGCCGGCTCGAGCGGGGCCGCAGACGCCGACGAGGACTTCGACGACGTGGAGGACAGGCTCCGTGGACTCGGGTACATGGAGTGAGACGGCCGGCGGTCGAACCGCGCTGCTGGCGCTCTTCTCGCTGCTGTCGTTTCTCGCTGAAACGAAGCCGCTTCCGTCTCGCTGCGGTGACCGCCCCACGCTGTTACGGCCGGTCGCGTTCGGCTCGCTGTCCGCCGGCTTTTCCCGTTACTTCAACGCGCTGGAAAACGTCTGGTACGCCGATTTGGCCAACGACATCTCGAGGCCCGACGACTCGACGACGTAGTACTGGCGCAGGTCGCCGTTGAACTTGGCCTTATACTCACAGAGCCGCTCGGTGTTCGCACCGACGAGGTCGTAGCCAGTCACTGACTCAAGGGTCGGATCGGAACAAATGTCCTCGAGAATGGCCCGATGGAGGAGGCTGTTGACGCTGACACCCTCGTAGGTGGCCGTCACCCCGCCCTGCCAGAAGTACGCGAGGTCGGGCGAGTAGAGGGTCACGACGCCGCTTTGGTACTCGCCGTCGGGCGACCGGGCGACGTAGACCCGCCACAGCTCGTCGTCCAGGGACGTGAGGAGATCGCGAAGAAACGGGCGGGAGATCGGCGGCGGATCGTCGTGGGTCCGATACTGTTCGACCACGTCCTCGTAGACCCGCAGTGCCGACTCGATTCCCTCCCGCTCGATCGAGAGATCCAGCTCGTCTTTCTTGCGCATCTCCCGGCGCAGGCTCTTGCTGAAGCCTTTCATGAGGCTCTCGATCGTCTCGCCCTCGCAGTCGAGGACGTAGGTGAACTTCGGCTCGAGCGAGAAGTCGTTCCACTCGTAAGGACGGGGATCGACGTACTCGATCGGACACCGCATCCGGAAGAGCGTCGTCCGATCGCCGACGCCGACGGCGTCGATCACGCCGGCCGTCAGCTCCCGGTTGATCCGTTCGCGCTTGTGTCGCTTCGGGCTGGCCGGATCCAGGATCGGGCCCAGCCGCGGCACGCTGAACGAGACCGGCGGCGAGAGGACCGTCCGGCCGATCGAGCGGTCGCCGACGAACACCGGCAACAGGCCGACCGGCTGCTGGCCTTTGAACGCGCCGTACAGCTGTAGCTCCGCGTCGGTATGGTCGTCGAGGACGCCCAGCGCGTCCGGCTCGTGAAACACCTCGTAGCCCGTCGCCGGCAAGGCGTTGCCCCACTCCTCGAGGGTCAGCCGTTCGATATCCATGTAGGTCTCCCTGCGGTGAGTATTCGCTTTGTTATCGCGTCGCTACCGGCGGTAATCGAGGTCCTTCCGGTCGCCGGCAGCCGTTCAAGCGACGAGTCGCAACCGGCACCCGGCTCACCGCTCGAGGGTCGCCAGGATCCGCCGCCAGTCCTCGCTCGCCCGCTCGAGCGAGACATCGTCCCGGACCGCCGTCGCGGCGGCTCCAAGCGAGCGCCGGAACGCCGGCTCGTCCAGACAGCGCTCCATCGCCGCGGCGACGGTCGCGGGCTCGCGATCGGCGACGACGATCCCGTTCTCGCCGTCGGTCACGACGTCCGGGATCGACCCCACCGGCGGGACGATCGCGGGCAGGCCGGTCGCCATCGCCTCAAGCATGACCAGCGGCAAGGCGTCCCGCTCGGAGGTCAGGACGAACGCCGCCGATCGGCGGTAGTACTCGAGCGGCTCGTCCACCCAGCCGGGGCAGTCGACCCGGTCCGACAGTCCGCGGGCGTCGAGTTCCTCGACGACGACCGACCGGAGGGGGCCGTCGCCGACCATGACCGCCCGGAACTCCCGGTCGGCGGCCTCGAGTTCGGCGACGGCGTCGACGAACCGCAGCGGATCCTTCTCGGCGCTGAACCGGCCGACCCAGACGAACTCGTAGTCGCTCTCGACCGCCCGCTCCGGCGGCCGGTAGGTGTCGACGTCGATCGCGTTCGTCAGGCGTTCGATCCGGTCGGGCGGGACGCCGAACCGGACGAGCCGCTCGGCGTGTGAAGAGCCGGGGACCGACACCGCGTCGAATCGCCTGAACAGCCACTGCGGGACGGCACCGTACCACTGCTCGGCGTGATGATCGAGATCGATCCCGATGATCCCGAGGTGGGCGGGGTAGCCGTAGATCGCTTTCAGCGCGAGTGCATAGCAGCCGTAGGGAACGAGCGAGATCGATGCGACCCCGTCGTAGTCGTTGCGATACCCCTCGTACAGCGCGAGGAAAAAGAGGAGGAAAACGCGGACGATCCGCGGGCCGATCTCGGGGACGCGAACGGTCCGTGCGGACTCGAGGTCGCCGGTCGGATCGAGACAGACCATCGTCGTCTCTCCGGCGACATCGGCGAGCGGTCCGTAGTGGCGCTCGTTCTTGTGTGACAGCCCCGTCACGACGAGGACCCGGCGGTCGTCGACCGCGTTCGCATCGCCGGACGTCTCGGATTCCGTCGCCGACCCGGATTTCGTCACGGGCGGTTCCCTCGAGCGCTCCGGACGGGTCGACGAGTCGGACCGACTCATCGGTCGCCGACCACCGATGGATCGGCCGCCCCCCGATGCTCTGGCACCCGATCGGGGTCGGCCCGGTTCGCGCTCGCAAGCAGGAACTCCGAGAGCGCGTAGGACATCCACCCCTGACACCAGCGCATCAGCGTCACCCGTTTCGTGTGGTGGCGATACTTCCGGTAGTAGAACCGCCCCTGTTCGGGCTGGAGGTTCGCGAGGACCCACCGAAGGATCCGCTCGGCGACGCCCAGTTCGCCCTCGCGGGTGAACACCAGGATCCCCTGCGTGCTGGCGTGAATGTCCCGGGGATAGGCGTTCTCCTCGTCGAAGTTCGGCGCGCCGTCTACGTCGAACAGCTCGGTCCGGTAGAACTCGAGGGCCGTCTCCAGCGCGTCGGCGTACCGGTCCTCGTCGACGACGTCTCGATAGCGCTGGAGACACTCGATGATGAAGCCGTTGTGGTGGCTGTCCATTGAGAGGTGGGAGGCCGAGGCCGGCAGCCGGTAGGGCCACCCGCCGCGGTCGGTCTGGTTGGCGACGACGTGATCGAGGATCTTCGTCGCTCGCTCGCGGTCGTCCTCGTCGCCGAAGTACTCGTAGAGGTCGACGAGCATGCCCGCGCCCAGCGCCGCGGAGTTGAGGGTGTAGGAGTCGTCCGGGTGGTTCATGTGGTAGTCGATCTTCGCGCCCTCGGGGACCTCCCGGTAGTTCAGGTCCTCGACGAGGAAGTCGCGCGCGGTCCGGGCGACCTCCGCGTATCGCTCGTCCAGTCGGGCGGCGCCCAACAGCGCCTTCACCGCGTAGGCGGTCGAGACGATGTCGGGATCGCTCGGCTCGCCTTTCGTGTGGAGATGCTGGATCTCGTGACGGTGCCCCCCGCAGAACCCGCTGTACCCCTCGCATCGCTCGGCGACGAGCCAGTCGGCGAGCCGTTCGGTCTCCGCGAGCGGATCGAACTCCGACTCGCTCGCCGGGTCCCACTCGGCTCCGAGGTCGTGGTAGTTCAGGTTCGCCATCGCGAACAGGCCGCCGCCCTTGAAGTTGCGCCGGAGTTCGACGCGAAACAGCGGCCTGACGTCGACCGGCGTCCGTTTGACGGTCTCCTGAACGGCGAGGTTGAGCCACCTGTTCTCGACCGGCAGCGCCTGCAGGAGTTCGCTGCTCATCCCGTCGCCGTAATCCGGCCCGACGTAGTCCCGCTCCCGGGCGTACGCGAGCGTCGACTCGAGGACGGGCCCGTATCGCTCGAGCGCTCGAGCGGCCGTCCCCGATCTGTTTTCCCCCGTCGAATCGCCCGCTGGGTCGGCGGACCGGGAGGAGACGGTACTCGAGAGTCGCCGGACGCCGATCCGCGGAATGTACTCGGACTGCATCTGTCTCCGCCCTCCCGCCGGCAGGCCATTATTATACGGCGGCTACCCTTTCGAGCGGCCGTGCCGGCGATCGATCGGTTCGGTGAACGCTCCCGGTGAAACTGGTATGAGCGAGATAACAATTGCAGTGACGGTCCCACGTACGGATATGGATCCGGGTGGTCCGTGACATGAGATACCTGTTCTTTACGAATACGCCAGCACACGTGCACCTGTACAAACACGCCGTCGCGACGTTGCGCGAGCGGGGCCACGACGTCCTCGTCCTCGCGCGGGACTACACCTGTACACTCGACCTGCTCGAGTGGTACGACCTGCCCTACGACGTCTACGGCTACTGTGATACGTCGAAGGGGTCGCTGCTGAGCCGGCTGCCGGCCCATTACCTCCGGGCGATCCGGCGGGCCAGACGGTTCGATCCCGATCTCGTCTTCGGGATGGGGGGCTACGCGGCTCACACGGGGGCCCTGCTCCGGACGCCGACGGTATTGCTCATCGACTCCGAGCCGGCGTCGTTCGACCACACTGTCTCGACGCCGTTCGCACGGGCGATCCTCACGCCGAACACCTTCCGCAAGGACCTCGGGGAGGATCACTACGTGTTCCCGGGGCTCAAGGAGTGTGCGTACCTCCATCCCGAGGTCTACGAACCGAACCCCTCGGTCCGCGACCGACTCGGCGTCGGCGAGGCGGAGCCGTACGTCCTCCTCCGGCTCAACGCCTTCGGCTCCCAGCACGACGTCGGCAAGGACGGCATCTCGAGCGAGCAGTGTCGCCGCCTCGTCGAGCGACTGAGCGACGACGCGACGGTCCTCGTCTCCGACGAGGGGAACGACGTCGACCTTACGGGCCTGCCGGCACGGTCGTTCGACCTCCATCCCGCCCTGATGCACGACGCGCTCGCCGAGGCGACGCTGCTGGTCGCCGACACCCAGACGATGGTCACCGAGGCCGCCCTGCTCGGCACGCCGGCGATCCGGTCGAACTCCTTCGTCGGCGACGCCGACATGGGCAACTTCGTCGCGCTCGAGAACCGAGGGCTGATCCACAACGTCGCCCGTTTCGACGCCCTCCGCGATCGGGCAACGGCGGTCCTTCGCGACGAGGGCGTCGACGAGGCGTGGCAACGGCGTCGCCACGATTACCTAGCCGAGACGATCAACCTCACGGACCTGCTCGTCGACGTCGCGACGGCCCGCGGTCGCGTCGACGACATCGATACCGTCCGGCAGTTCGACCAGCCGGCGACCGACGATCCGAACGCACCCGTCGGCGTCGGCAGCGACTGACCCTCGATGTAACGGCGTCTAGATCCCCAGAATGGCCGGGACGAGAACGGTCGCAGCGACCGACAGGACGAGCCCGTTGATGAGCGCTGGAATCACGAACCGCTCACCCGAAACACGCTGAATCAACGGGAGCGTGACGTCCATCGTCGTTGCGCCACCTGGTGCGATACTCGTTACCCCACCGAGATACTTGGCGACGGCTGGTAGCACCAGGAAGGTAACGATCTCCCGAAAGAGATTCGCGAGAAACGCGATCGTCCCCAGTTCAACCCCGCCGAGATCGAAGACGACGACACCCGCGTAACTGTACCATCCGAACCCTGCTGCGACCGCTGCGGCGTGGGTGACTGGCATGCCGATAACCGCCCCGAGCAACACGCCACCGAGAATACTCCCGACGGCCACGGCCACCGGAATCAGGAGGACGCCCCAGCCAATCCGGACGATATGACTCACGGCCTCGGTATCGCCGCCAACTGTAATACCGACGCCGAACAGCAGCGCCAGGAGCGCGTAATCGGAGATCGAGACGATACGTGTGATGACGTGTTCCGGAAGCCCGACGGCCGAGAGTCCGAGCCCGACGGTAAGCGAGACGACGATGAGGCCCGTGACCTTCCAATCGAAGCCACCAGCGTCTAGTTCCGACGGTGTGTCTGGCCGAGTGACGGTCCCATCGGCCGAGGCGGATTCCGGATCGCCGATCGACGTGGCCGTGATGAGGAGGTAGACACAGCCGACACTTCCGATGATACTGCCCAGACACAACACGAGGGCGGAGCCGCCGATCGTATTCAAATCCTGTAGAATCTGCTCGTCACCGCCGAGTTGTGTCCCGATCGAAACGAGCAAGACGGCGAGACCGCTGAAGATAATGGCATCACCGATCTCCTGAATCCGGTGCAGAGCGGTGTAGTATCCGACCAGACTACCGACTACCAGTGCGAGCAGGAGCGTTCCGATACTCATGGTGCTTCCCGAGCCAATACGGCATACCGGGATTTCATCGATGGTCGTTGCATCGTTTGCTCGTGGTCACGAATACAATTGCTTCTCGCTACTGGTTCGTTGTTCGACGTATTCTCGCGTTTCGCCCTGTAACACGTATTCCGTTCGTTGAAGCGCGTCGATCGACCCCGAACCGGTCACGAACATCGCCGTCCGTAACTCGGCGATCAGGTCCTCGACGCGCTCGATAACGGCGTCCGGGCCGTTCGTGGCCGGTTTCAGGAACGGTTTCGCCAGCCCGCCGGCACGGGCACCTACCGCGATCGCTTTGGCCACGTCTAACCCCGTCCGTACACCGCCACTCGCGATCACGCAGTCGTGTTCGGCGACACACTCGAGCGTACTTGCAGCGGTCGGGATGCCCCAGTCACGGAACAGGGTCCCGATCCGTTGCTGGCGTGGTTCGTTCGCGGTAGCCGCACGGTAGGCTTCGATCCCGGACCACGTCGTACCGCCTTTGCCGGCGACATCGATCGCGTGTACACCTGCCGCTGACAGCTTTCGGGCAGTCTCCCCGGAAATCCCGTTGCCGGTCTCTTTGACGATGATCGGAACCGAGAGATCCGCGGCGACGCGTTCGATCGCAGCCAGACAGTCCCGCCCGTCGACGTCGCCTTCGGGTTGGACGGCTTCTTGGAGGAAGTTCAGGTGGACCGCGAGCGCGTCCGCCTCGATCATCGCCACTGCGCGCTCGACGGTTTCGATGTCGTACTCTCGAAGCTGTGCGGCACCGAGATTCCCGTAGATGAACGCGTCGGGTGCGACGTCGCGGACGACGGTATACGACTCGAGGACGCCGTCGTCGTCGAGTTCGAGGCCAGCCCGCTGGCTTCCAAGCCCCATAGCGATGCCCGTCTCGCTGGCAGCACGGGCCAGTGCCCGATTGATGGCCGTGGTGTTGCGGTGCCCGCCAGTCATGCTCTCGATGAAGATCGGGGCCGACAACTCGTGTCCCAGAAATTCGATGGCGGGGTCAATCGCGTCGTAATCGAGTTCCGGCAGCGCGTCGTGGACGAGGTGTACGTCTTCGAAGCCCGTTCCCGTGGTTTCGACGTCTCGCTCCTGCACGATCCGGATATGATCGTCTTTTCTATCTTCAGTCTCCGACGAGCCCTGCTCCGTCATTAGTCGAACTTGCAAAAGGGATGGCAAAAGGGTACTGTTATTCTGATTCACCCTGACCCGGCTAACTCTGGAATGACGTGTCCCTTCCCGCGGTGTCCGCTGTATGCAGTACAACCTTCAGCTCGATTTCTGACTCGACGGACGGGTGGTACGCGGGACTCCATCGAGAGGAGAGTAGCCGCTGAACGTCATGCTCCCCTGATCTCGCGACGCCATCGCGATCAGCGCGTACACCGTCTTGGAAACCGGTCTTCCGCGGCCGCGGATGCCGCCGCTATCGGTCGCGCAGTCTGGTCGTCGCCAGCCAGCCAAGGCCGATGACTGCCCCCGCGGCGAGGCCCGCCCCGAGTCCGAGCAGGCCGAGCGAATCCGACCCACTGCCGGGTGCCGGCGCGACCGCGACGGCCGAAGGCGCGGTTACGTCCGCCTCGAGCCGGTACGCACCGTCGGACTCCGCGAGGACCGTGGTGTCGGCCTCAGTCCACCCGTCAGCGGTCTGCTCGTAGAGGACGATATCCTCCGGCTCGAGGCCCAACTCCTCGAGTCGGTCCTTCTGGACGGTAACGGCAACCGTCCCGGAGGCGTCGGCGGCGCCCGACTCGTTCGTGATGGTTAGATACGACAGCGCCTCGACGCCGTCGGGGCCGCTCCCGGAGAGTTCGGAGAACCGGCTCTCGAAGCCGATCGAGGCCTCGCTCTCGAGGCCGGTCAGCTCGACGCCGTCGAACCGGACGCCGTCGTCGGTCCCGCGGGTCGGCTGCAGGAAGACGCGATCCTCGGGCGCGGCGTCGGTCACCCTCGCGGTGATTCCGCCGTCGGTTCGCTCGTACGTGACCGACGGATCGTCGCAGGTGCCGGTCCGGATCGTCACCGGCTCCTCGAGGGAGGGCAGTTCCGTCCGCCGGTTGCCGTCGCCGGCCGCGCCGGAGAGGACGTCCCACTGTTCGATCTCGCCGTCGCCGTCGAAGTCGGGGTCATACAGTTCGCTGCGCCGGTCGGCGAACGCCGAGTCCTCGTTGAAGCCCGGCCGGATAGTCACGGCGAACTGGCCGTCGAGCCCGCCCCGGATCGCGCCGCCGTCGGTCCGCCCCTCCTGAAAGATCCAGGATGCGGACGTCCAGCCGTCGCCGCGGTCGAACTCGTCCATCCGCGTTTCGGCCGTGTAGTTGTCGTCCTGGACGACCCACTCGCTCTCGGCGGGCAGGCCGGCGATCTCGTAGGTGACCAGTCCACCGGGCGTCTCGCTATCGAGGCGGCCGTGGACGGTCACGAGACTCAGCCCCTCGGGGCCCTCGTGGAGGAACAGGGCGGACGTGTTGTCCCGCTGGAGGTGGGTCGTCCCGTAGGAGCTGTAGAAGCGGTCAGTTCCTTCCGGATGGGTCTCGTGGCTGCGATACTCGTAGAACGATTCGACCGATTCGCCCGAGGACAGCGGCTCGATCGGCTGACAGAACGAGCCCTGTTCGACGACGTAGCCGTCGGCCTGCTGCGTGTCCGCCTGTGCGATCGGCGAGCCGGACTGGCCGGCGACGCCGCCGACGCTGCCGACGAGCAGTAGCGCGGTGACGACGACCGCTGCCGCGCCCGTGGGGAGTCGTAAACTCATGATTTTACCTGTGTGAATCGAAATTCGGCGGGGTCGGTTTCGGCGCGATGCGATCCGTCGGAGTCGCCCTCGAGCGCCGCCTGCAGCGCCCGCGGCGGGCCGATCCAGGCCCCCAACTCCCGCGCTCGCTCGATCAGCCAGCGATACAGCGTCCGGTAGCCGGGAAACTCCCGGTCGCTGAAATAGCGAGGATGCCAGAGAACGGTCATGACAGCCCCGTTTTCCGCCGCCTCCGTCAACAGCTGCTCGCAGGTTTGACGGGCCCCACAGGGCTGGCTGTCGGGATCCGGAAGCGCCTGCTCCATGATCGTCAACGGAAAGACGAGAAAGTCGTCGCCGAACGGCCGGATCGGGTCGTAGCCCGCGTGAAACCCACACTCGGTACTCGAGCCGAGGCTCGCGTCGTACTCGAGGCCGATCGCCCGGTGGTAGCGCCACGTCTCGGGGACCGACAGCCGCAGGTAGTGTTGGCGACCGCCGGCGATGGGACCATCGAGAACGTCCTCGAGGGTCGCTTTCTCCTCGCGCAGCCGCTTGGGCTCGTCCGCGGAGTGATAGGAGCCATGGAGGCCGACCTCCCAGCCGCCCGAATCGAGGTCACGGATGACGCCGGCGATCCCGTCGCCGGTCACGTCGTAGCGGCCGAGGTGCTGGACCCAGTTGGCCGGCGAGAGCCACTCCCGGGCCGGCCGGTCGGCCAGCAGGTGCTGTTCGTTCAGGAAGTAAAACGCCGAGCGTACCCCTAACTCGTCCTCGAGGGCCATGATCTCCTCGAACTGCCAGTAGGGGTTGTCCCCGGAGACAGCGGTCCGGAGGTGATGTGTCGGTCGCTCCTGGAGGGCATAGTACAGCGACCGGATCCCCTTGAACGGCCGGTCGACGTCGTGGGTCAGACAGAGGGCGAACGAGGCGTCGCCGGGAGGATCGACCCGCGCCCGCGGGAGGTCAGCTACCCGGTCGAAGACCACGTCCGACGAGCGGTCGTCGTCGGTCGCTACCTCCGTCTCGGCTCGCCCTCGAGTGGGTGTCTCAGCCATCGTCGACGTGTCGCTCGAGCGTCGTGACGATTCGCGCCGCTGCGTTGCCGTTCCCGTAGAGGTCGGGCTTGGCGGGCGGGTTCTCGGCGGCCCGGACGGCGTCGACGATCCGGTCGGCGTTCGCCCCGACGAGGTCGTTCCAGCCGGCGTCGACCGTCGCCGTCCACTCCGTCCGATCCCGGAGGGTGACACACGGCGTGTCCAGGTAGAACGCCTCCTTCTGGACGCCGCCCGAGTCGGTCGCGACGCAGGTCGCGCCTTCGACCAGCCCGATGAACCGGGCGTAGCCGACGGGATCGACGACGCGAACGGCCGCGGTCAGTCGCTCCCAGAGGCCGTAGTCGTGGAGCGCGTCGACGGTCCGGGGGTGGGCCGGGAACACGACCGGTCGCTCGAGTCGCGTCAACCCGTCGACGATCGCCTCGAGACGATCGGGGTCATCGGTGTTTTTCGCCCGGTGGACCGTCGCGAGGACGTACTCGTCGGGAACCGACGGCTCGTCGCCGCCCAGCGTCTCGAGGCGATCGCGGATCGCCAGCAGCGTGTCGTACATCACGTCCCCCGGTACGGAGACGCCCTCGGTGATTCCCTCCCGCTCGAGGGTTCGCTTTGCGTCCGGGCCGGGCGCGAACAGGAGGTCGGCGGCGTGGTCGGTCAGTCGGCGGTTGACCTCCTCGGGCATCGACCGGTCATGTGAGCGCAGTCCGGCCTCGACGTGTGCGAGCGTCGCCGACGACTTGGCGGCCACGAGTGCGCCCGCCAGCGTCGAGTTCGTGTCGCCGTAGACGAGGACGACGTCGGGTGATTCGTCTTCGACGACTCCCTCGAGTGCCGTCATCATCTCCGCGGTCTGCGTCGCGTGGGGGGCCGACCCGACGCCGAGGTGGTACGCCGGCTCGGGGAGGGCGAGTTCGTCGAAAAACACCGCGGAGAGTTCGGGATCGTAGTGCTGGCCGGTGTGGACGAGGCGTTCGTCGTGGGCGTCCCGAAGCCGTCGCGAGACGGCCGCAGCCTTGACGAACTGCGGTCTGGCACCGACGACCGACACCACCTTCATTCGCCGTTCACCTCCGCGGTCCGCTCGCGGCCGGCGGACGGGCGATCGTCGGCTCGCGGGCGCGTCTCGAGTCCGTCAGCGGGCCGTCGGCGGGTCCCGACGGGGAGCGGGCCGCTCCGAGTCTGACCTCTATTCATTGTCTGTTTGACCGATTACGTCTCAGCACAGACACGGTGTTAGTAAATAGTCGCATACCGGAGAGTCCCGATCGACGACGGGTCGCGGCCGACGGAACCGAAACCGGCCGATCAGGAGCTGAAACCCCGATGTCGGCCCGTCACGGCTGTCGGAATACGGGCTCGAGGGAGGCGGACACGCGCCGACCGAACCGACGTTCCGACCCGCTCGAGGCGTCTCGCGGGACAGTCGTCTCGGTATCGGCCGGCTCCGATCCGTCGGCCCGGCGGGCGATCGATGCGAGTCGATCGGATCCGATGAGCGTTAGCGCGCCGACCACCGCGGTTGCGATCGCGATCAGTAGCTTCTGCCGTCTCATCGTCTCACTCGAGACACACGCGTTCGACCCGCCGACTGCGCTGACGACGATGCCGACTACGGGTGCGTGCCTACGAACGGTCACCGGTGCCGACACTAGTAATTATATATGTGTTTCTCCGCGGACGGGGCTCCTTGTCGCCCCGTAGTACTCACCTACCGACGATAGGATCCTGCTACCGCTCGCGTCTCGATGTCGACTGCCCCATCGACGACGAACTCGTTCGGTCTGCCCGGTCGTCCGGCCCCGATAGTGTCGTCGTGACAACAGCACCCATACCCTTTTCGGGTTCTAACACTAACGCATACCAGAACAGTCGTATGGAGATGGGTGATCTCTCGTCCGTGTTGCTCGAGCATGCTCGGGAAAAGCTCGTAGTCGTCGACGCGGCTGGCACGTACGTCTACGTCAACGAAGCCAGTACCGAGATCGTCGGCTACGAGCCGAGTCAACTCGTCGGTGACCGTGCCATCGAGTATGTTCATCCCGACGACAGAACGGCCGTTCTCGAGCAGTTCGAGGCCGTGATCGAAGCGACGGGGTCGTCGGCGACGGTTCGCTACCGACACGCGGCCGCGGACGGCGGGTGGGTGTGGCTCGAGAGTCGGTTCACGAACCCCCCAGACGAGGGCATCGAGGGCTGTGTCGTGAGTTCGCGCGACATCTCCGAGCAGGTGGCTGCGGAGCAGGAACGCCGCGACGCGGAGAGCCGCTTGCGGACGATCGCCGGTACGGTCGGCGACGTTCTCTGGATGTTCGACGGGGACTGGGAAGAGGTCCTGTTCGTCAACCCCGCGTACGAGGCCGTCTTCGGCCAGCCAGTGTCGACCCTCGAGGCCGACCCACAGGCGTTTCTCGACGTCGTCCACCCCGACGACACTCCCTGTGTCAGGGAGGCGATGAAACGGGCAGCGAGCGGCGAATCGGTCGATATCGAGTACCGGGTCAACCCCGCGGCCGACTACGGCCGCTGGGTCTGGGTCCGCTCGGAACCGATCCTCGAGGACGGCGATGTCGAGCGGATCGTCGGCTTCTCCCGGGACATCACCGACCGACGACGGCGCGAACGTCAACTCGCGGTCATGGACAACCTCCTGCGACACAACCTCCGCAACGACATGTCCGTCATCCTCGGCAACGCCGAGTGCATCGCCAGCGAGGCATCGGAACCTTCCCGCGGGCGCGCGGAGATCATCCGAACGCAGGGACAGGAACTCTTAGAGAGCGCGGACAAACAGCGCGAGATCATCGAGTTGCTGACCGAGCGGTCGGTCCCGGAACCCATCGACCTCGTCCCGGTCGTCACCGACGCGGTCGACCGGATCCACGACTCGTATCCCGACGCGACGATCGAGACGAACCTGCCGGACGCGGCGACCGCCCGCGCTCTACACGAGGTCGAACTGGCAGTGATGGAACTGCTCGAGAACGCCGTTCACCACGGCTCCGACGGGTCGACGGAGCTGTCGGTGACCGTCCGTACCCGGTCGGACGGGGTCGATATCGTGATCCGCGACGACTGCCCGCCGATTCCGGAGGTGGAGTTTCGCGTCCTGACCGGCGACTGGAAGATGGACGACGTCTATCACACCTCGGGGCTGGGGCTGTGGCTCGTTCACTGGGTCGTCGACCTCTCGGACGGCCACATCGCCTTCGAACGCGCCGAGGGGGGAAACACGGTCACCGTGTCGCTGCCGCGAGACTCATAACGGCCGACCGTCACCCCGAGTCGTGCCTGCGGTTCGCGACCGGAATTACTCCATGTAACCCAATCCTTTCAGCCGGTCTTCGACGTCGTCGAAGTCCTCGTCGACGTCGTCACCAGTATCGATCTCGGTGACCGCCGTCCGTTCGACACGGCTCGTCGCCGGCGTACTCGTCTCCGCGAAGGCGTCGAACAGGACCCGCCCGTCCGCGTTCTTCGGGACCGGCTCACCGATCCCGTGTAGCAGGGTCGGCGCGATGTCGACGACTCGAGCCCCGCGCAGGGTCGCGCCGGGGTCGATCGACGGCCCCCGACAGAGGACGATCCCCTCGCTGCGGTGACTCGCGTCGTAGGTCCCGGTGTCGCCCCGCACCTCGTCGGCCATCCCGCTGCGGGACTCGTAGACGCCCCGCCCGCCGACCACCAGGTCCGGCGAGTCGTCGTCGGTCGGGAACAGTTCGTCCCCGTCGCGGACCTCGAGCAGCGGCTCACCCGCCTCGTCGGTCACCGACTCGAGGGCGGCCCTGACGTCGGCTTTCACCTCCGGGACCTCCGCCGGCGAGACGGCGCCGCCGTCGAAGCGATCGGTGTCGTTGATATAGCAGTTGCCGGTGTCGTGGACGAAGGCGACGGTCCGATCGAAGTCGACGTCGTAGAGGGCGTGATCGCCGGGGATCTGCTCGGCGACGGAGTCGACCAGCCGCCGAGGCAGCGACTGGACCAGCGTCTCCTCGGTGATCCCGACGCGGCTGAGCGCCCCCGTGATGGTGTCCCGGGAGATCCCGAGACTGGCGAGCGCACCGCGGGTCCCGTCGTCCTCGCGCCTGGCCAGATACCCCTCCTGCTCGAGGATCCGGTTGGCGTAGACGAGTTCCTCGATCGGGCCGAAGCCGTGGTCGGAGACGACATAGAGATCGGCGTCGTGATCGTCGGTGTAGGCCATCATTTCCCCGAGAATTTCGTCTAACTGCTTGTAGTGTGCCAGCAGCCGATCCATCTCCCAGACGAGATGCTGGAAGCGGTCCGGTGCGGTAAAGACGAAGAAAAACAGCTGCCAGTCGTCGCCGGCCCGTTCGAGTTGTAACTCGAGGAGTTCGCGCCGATTTGTGAGCATCTCCTCGACGGCAACCTCGAACTCGTCGGGGCGGTTGGCGTACTCGGGGTAATCGAGGCTGATCTCGTAATCGGGGATCCGCGACTCGATCTCCGCGCTCAGTTCGGGCGGGTGTGTGAACTCTCGGTCCGTCGCGGGCGTCATCATCCCGGTCACCATCGAGCCGTCGATCTCGCGGGCCGGATACGTCATCGGGACGTTGCCGACGTGGGCCGGCCCGAGCTGGTCCCACAGGGCCGGCTGCGCCAGGTCCCGGCTCGTGTACATCTCGTGGCTGTACTCCGACGAGAGGTTCTGGAAGCCGTAGATCCCGTGTTTGTCCGGCCAGACGCCGGTCGCGATCGACGGCCACGCCAGCGGCGTCGTCGGCGGGCGCGTACTCTCGAGCGGGCCGGCGGCCCCCTCCTCGCGCATCCGGGCGAAGTTCGGGAGTTCGCCCGCGTCGCTCCATTGCTCGATGAGTCGCCACGGGACGCCGTCGAGTCCGAGTACGAACGCTCGCTCGGAGGGGGGTATAGATCCGCTCATGATTGGGTTTTGAAGTGTCTGCGACGCCTGCTATCCCGGGAATCGCTCGATGAGCGTTTTGTTATAGAGCGTGTTCAGGCAGCGTCGCATCGACCCGGTCCCTGTTCGGTTCGGTTAACCCGGTGGCGACCGCGGCTCGTCTCGCCGTTGCGGGCTCGTCGACGGGCAACGACGCCGGTCCCGATTCCGTCGCCGGCAAGAGATCCATAACAAAGTCATCCCGTCGGAACCGTCCAGATATGAAACGCGTCCAACCGTGGTGGGATCCGTGGGCAGCGTCGTAATCTCGCTCGATGCGGAACTCGGCTGGGGGTTTCACGATCTCGTGACGCCGCCGGCCGAACGGGTCGCGGCCGGCCGTCGCGGCTGGTCGGTCATGCTCGAGCTACTCGAGGAGTTCGAAGTGCCGGCGACCTGGGCCGTCGTCGGCCATCTCATGCTGGATAGCTGTGACGGGATCCACGACGACCATCCGGCCCCGGAGGGCTGGTTCGCCCGCGAACGGGGCGAGTGGGCCGACCGCGAGGACCTGCGATACGGCCCTGACCTCGTTGCCGACGTCCTTGCGGCCGACGCCGATCACGAGTTCGCCAGCCACACCTTTTCGCACGTGTTGTTCGGTCGCCCCGAAACCGACCGGGAACTCGCGGTGGCCGAACTCGAGCGCAGTCGCGAGATCGCGGACGACTGGAACCGATCGATCGACACCCTGGTCTATCCCCGCAACGACGTCGGCCACCGCGACGTCCTGGCCGAGCAGGGGATTACGGCCTATCGCGGGCGGTCCCCGACCCGGGACGGCGTTCGCGGCCTGTTCGACTCGACGGTCCGGGATCGATCGATGCTCGTGGAACCGGTCGTCGACGAGTACGGGCTGGTCAACGTTCCGGCCTCGCTGTTCCTGTTCGGGTTCGAAGGGGCTGCCCGTACCGTCGCCGAATCGATCTGGGCGGACCCGATGGTCGAACTGGCTCGCCGCGGTATCGACGAGGCCGCCCGCACCGACGGGCTCTTTCACATGTGGCTGCACCCGAACAACCTGACCGACGAGCGCGACGACCGACGCATGCGGGCGATCCTGTCGTATCTCGACCGCCAACGGGCCGCGACGGACCTCCGGGTCGAGACGATGGCCGACGTCGCCGATCGGGTCGCGCCCGAGTCGGGGTTTAGCGAACGGGCAACGGCGAGCTGGCAGTGAGCGGCTGAAAGGGAGCGCTACACGAAAGCTCGACGAAACGTACGACGGCGATAACAAAGCCCGCTGGCGGCCCCGTTTCGGGCAGATGACTCCACCGCTTCTGAATCGCTGGACGGACTCGAGTACGCTCTCGCTCGGTATCCTCGGCGTCGGCAACATCGGCATGGTACACCTGAAATCGGCGGCGGCGATGCCGTCGGTCGAGGTCGTCGCGGCCGCCGACGCCGTCCCGGGGAACCGCGAGCGGGCGGAACGGGCCGGCGTCCCGCGGACCTACGACGATTATACGACGCTGCTCTCGGCCGAGGACGTCGACGCGGCGGTCGTCGCCCTCCCGCCTTTTCTCCACGCCGACGCCGTCGAGCGGGCCGCCGAGGCCGGCGTCGACGTCTTCGTCGAGAAGCCGCTGGCCCGCTCGACCGACGAAGCGGACCGGCTCCTCGAGACGGCACGCGAGGCCGACGTCGCCGTCGGCGTCGACCACACGCTGCGCTACCAGCCGGACATGCAGGGGGTCAAAGCGGCCTACGACGAGGGCAGCGTCGGTCACGTCCCCTACGCCTCGATCACCCGGCTCAACGACGGCCCGCTCGGCC
Organism: Natrinema thermotolerans; assembly: GCF_031165565.1. Classification (NCBI taxonomy): domain Archaea; kingdom Methanobacteriati; phylum Methanobacteriota; class Halobacteria; order Halobacteriales; family Natrialbaceae; genus Natrinema; species Natrinema thermotolerans. The sequence goes on from NZ_CP101873.1 coordinate 3,244,241, forward strand.
GGCCGCCCGCCGAGGACGCCCCCGCGTCCTGGCCGCTCGACGCCGACGCGGCCGGCGGCGGCTCGCTGTTCGAACTCGGCGTCCACTGTTTCGACGTCCTCGAGTGGCTGTTCGGCGACCTCGAGGTGCGGGACGCGTCGGTGGGCCGGAGCCTCGAGACCGACGTCGAGGACGCGGCGACGGTCCTCATGGCCGCTCCCGAGACGGAGACGACGATCACGCTGCACTGTGGCTCCTACCAGTGGGAGCAACTCCCCGAGGTCAACACCCGGCTGCGCCTCGAGGGCGTGACGGGGACGATCAGCAACGACGACTACCTGCCGGCGAACTTCTACGCCGACGCGGCCAGGTCGGCGCTCTCGAACGTCGCGAGCCGGTTCACGGGCGACGAGCCGGACGTCTTCGGGCCGACCTTCTACCTGCAGGCCCACTACGACGCGCTGGCGGACTTCTGCGAGGCGATCCGCGAGGGGGAGCGACCGCCCGTCGACGGCGAGGCCGGCCGCCGAACACTCGCGCTGGCCGAACGCGCCTACGAACTCGCCGCCGCCGAAGCGGGCGAGACGGGCGGTCCCGCGGACGACCGCGGGACCCCGGAGGTGACTCGATGAGAACCGAGACGGTCCGCGCCGCCCGAATCGACGACGCCGATCGCCGCGGCGGCTGGGATCCCGACGTCGACGCCCGGCTGGCCGCCCTCGAGTCGCCGGTCCGGGATGTCCTCGGGCCCGCGCTCGAGGAACTGAGCGACGCCGAGCGGATCACGATCGTTCCCGACGCCCACTACCCGTTTCACCCCTCCTCGGGGATGGTGACCGACCCGGCGGTCGTGGGCGCGATCGTCGCCCGTCTCGAGGACCGGACCGACGCCGAGATCGCCGTCGCGGGCGCGACCGACGACCGGATCGACTTCGATCGGACCGCCGAGTACCTGGGCTATCCGGGCCTGCTCGAGCGGTTCGACGCGACCCTCGTCGACCTGGCCGATGAGTCCCGAACCGGCGGCCTCAGCGGGGTCGAGGACGAACCGGTCGCGCTCTCGATCCCGGCCCGGCTCGCCGAGGACGCGGTCGTCGTCGTCCCGTCGCTGCGGCCGACCGCCGATGGGCCGGTCGCGGGCGCGATGCGGACCCTCGCCGCGCTGGTCGACTGCGACGCGGGTGCGGACCGGGCACCGGTTGCGGTCACCCGGTCGGTCGAACCGACTCTCGCCGTCCTCGACGCGACGGTCGCCTACGGCGGCGATCCGATCGCCGCGGACGCGCTGTTCGCCGGCTCGGCTCCCGCCGTCGATGCCGTCGCTACCTCCTTGCTCGGCCGCTCGCTCGAGGCCGATCCGGTGCTTTCGGCCACCCGTCGCACCGACGACCCGGTCACCGTCGACGGGGCGGGCGTCGACGTCGATCGCCTACGAGGTCGGATCAGCGACGGTGCCCTCCCGCCGTCCGACGACCCCCACCCGGCCGTCACGACCGCGTACCGACTCTACGCGGCAGTAGCCGGCGACGCCGTCCCGCCACAGCTCGAGGGGGGTCGATAACCGTGTCCGCCGACGCCCCCACTGCGGCAGTCACCGGCGCGACGGGATTTCTCGGCTCGCACCTCTGCGAGCGGCTGCTGGCGGATGACTGGACCGTTCGTGGCCTCTGCCGGCCGACGTCGGAGCGGGGCGACCTCGAGGGCATCGACTGGCACGTCGGCGATCTCGCCAACGGGGAGACGCTGCGCGAACTCGTCGACGGCGCGGACGTGGTCTTTCACCTCGCGGGGATCGGACTCTGGAGCGCCGGCCCGGCGACGATCTGGGCGGTCAACCGCGACGGCACCGAGCGGCTCCTCGCGGCCTGTCGCGACGGTGACGTGGGTCGCGTCGTGTTCACCAGCACGGCCGGCACTCGCCGCCCGCAGGGCGACGACGAGTTCGCCGACGAGACCGACGTGGCCGAGCCGGTCGGGGCCTACCAGGCCTCGAAGGCCGCCGCGGAGGAACTGGTCGACGACTACGCCGCCGACGGCGGCGACGCCGTCACCGTCCACCCCACCTCGATCTTCGGCCCCGGCGACGGGGAGTTCACCGCACAACTGCTCGCGATGGGCGTCGAGCCGACCATGCCGGCTCACCTCCCCGGCGGGCTCAGCATCGTCGGCGTCGCCGACGTCGTCGACGGGCTGCTGGCGGCCGCGGAGCGCGGCGCGAGCGGCGACCACTACATCCTCGGCGGCGAGAACCTCACCTACGACCGCGCCGTTTCCCGGATCGCCGACGCCGTCGACGGCTCCCCCGCGCGGATCCGCGTCCCCGCGACCGCGATCCGCGCCGCCGGCCCCGTCGCCGAGGTCGTCGACGCCGTCGCCGATCGCCGGGTGTTCCCCTTCGATCGCGACATGGCCGAGATGGCGACCCAGCGGCTGTTCTACACGTCGCGCAAGGCCAGCGAGGAACTGGGCTACGAGTACCGCCCGCTCGAGGCCCACGTCCCCGAGGCGATGGAGTGGTATCGGGCGGAAGTCCAATAACTGCGAGACGGAGCGATCGCTGACGATCGTTCCTCGTCGGGGTTACGGCGGGTTTTCGTTCGAATTGAGGACCGCGGGATCGCCGGCCTCGAGCGCGTCCCACCAGCACTTGATAACCGCGAGCGTGACAAGTTCCGGCTCCTCGTGGGCGATACACGACTCGCGCTGTTCGGCCGGGTTCGCGGGCGGATGGAAGTGCTTGTCCGGCACTCCCGGCCGGATCTCCCAGCCGAACCGGAACTCGAGGTCGGCCTCGCTGTAGTGGTACTTGTATCCGTGGTTCGTCCACCACTGAACGTCGAACCGACAGCGATCGGTGTCGAAGCCGGCGGCGAGGGTCACCTGAAGTTCGACCGGGTCGATCGCGTCGGGAACGTACTCGACCGCCGAGATCAGTCCGTTCAGTCGGTCCCGTAAGACCCCTTCGACGGCGCGGAGCGCGTCCCAGTCGATCGGTCCCCGCTCGTCAGGCATTCTCCGTGTGTTCCGCACCGGTACTCATCGCGTCGACGAGTCGCGTCTCCACGAACGACCGGGCCGTTTTCGCGAACGCGAGATTCCGACGCGTCGTCTTCCATCGGGAGAGGTCGTCCCAGCCGTCCTCGTCGTCGGGTTCCAGCCGATCCACGAGTTCGTCGGGGCCCGTCGCGTCGTAGCGTTCCTGGAACTCCTGGATCCGCGCCTTCATCTCGCGGATCGAGCGCTCGAGTTCAGCTCGCGAGTGGTCGTCGGCCAGCCGCTGGACCCGCTCGAGCCGTCGCCGATCGGGATCGCGACGGAACCGTTTCCCCGTGCCGGTCTCTTTCGTCGTCGCCCGTCCCGTCTCGGCGAGCGCCGTGAGGTGTTTGCGTGCGGTCGGTTCGGAGACGCGGGCGCGATCGGCGATCTCGCTCGCGCGCTGCCAGTCGGTCGTCCGACCTAACACCGCGTCGACGCGTTCGAACGCCGTCGTCGCGGCCCGCCATTCCGTCTCCGCGGCGTCGTTGACCTCGTCGCCGGTATCCGTCTCCGGAAACGGATCGAGGTCGGCGACTCGTGGACCGTCCTCGCTCATACGCCACCGTACGTGCCGGTAAAAGATATGTTTTCCCCAGAAAAATATACTTGGGACGGACGTCGAAGGCGAGACCGACGCCTACTCCAGCCATCCCGTTCCCACGACGCGCCACTGTTCGCCTTCGGTCTCGGTATCGATCACCGTGTCCGCGACCCGCTCGTAGACCTCGAGCAGCCGGTCTGCGGTTCGATCGATGCTGACCTCGCGGGCGGCCACGCGACCGTTCGATCGCTCGTCGCGCTCGAGGACCGCGAGCAGCCCCTCGACGAGTTCCTCGTCGCTCGTCGCGACGACGGAGGGGTCAACGCCGGCCAGCCGTTCGGGGACGTCGCCGACGTCCGTGGCGACGACGGGGAGGTTACAGGCCAGCGCCTCTTTGACCGAGTTGGGCGACCCCTCGCTGTCGGATGTCAGCAAGAGCGCGTCGGCGGCGTTCATGTAGTCGGCGACGGCATCGTGATCGACGCCGTGGACGGTCCGGAGCCGCACCGGTTCCTCGCGGAGGTTGTCGACCACCGACACGATCCGCTCGGCCCGCGGGTGGTTCTTGACCCCGCGAGCGGGCGGGTACGGAAAGAGAACGTCCTGTCCCTCGTCGTCCCACCCCACCCGTTGTTTGGCCTGCTCCCGTGGCTCGGGCCGGAACCGCTCGAGGTCGACCCCGTCGGGGATCACCGTACACTCCCGCCCGAGCGCCTCGCGCATGCGCTCGGACATGACGACGACCGCGTCACAGAACGGCGCGGCCGCCTTGCTGATGGGGGCGACGGGGCCATGGACGTCCGATCCCCACAGCGAGAGGACGATGGGCGTGCGAAGCCCCGCGAGCGCCAGCGGTGCCGTCAGCCCGTAGTGGGCGTGGATCAGGTCGTAGCCGGTCGCCGCCTCCCGGACGACCCGCGGGACGGTCCGGACGTAGTCGACGGGCCGCCGATCGGTGTCGGCGGCGACCTCCCCGGCCACCGACAGCGTCGTAAAGGAGACGCCGCGCTCCTCGAGTGCGGCCTGTTGCTGGGTCATGAACGGGGCGTCGGCGTACGTCGTGAGCGTGAGGACCTCCATCTCGACTGCGGGGGACGACGGTCCGGTGTCGCTTTGTTATCCGGGGCGCTCGAGCGCGTTTTCCTTCACGTACAACGGGACGTGCCGATCGCATCTCGAAATTTCGTCCAGCGACTACCTGTAGTAATGCGATTACAAAGCCTCGAGGGCGGCTACCCCCCGACGATGCGGATCCTCGTCCTGGCGAACACGCCGGCACACGTTCACTTGTATCGACACGCGGTCGACCGCCTCGAGCGGGCGGGCCACGACGTCCTCGTCCTCACCCGGGAGTACGCCTGTACGACCGACCTACTCGAGTTCTTCGGGATGCCCTATCGGGTCTACGGCGGCCACGAGACGGACGGCTACTCGCGGCTCGGGTTCGCCCGCGAACTGGGCGGGCAGTTCCTGACGATCGGGCTCGAGGCGCTGCGGTTCGATCCGGACGTGATCTTCGGCCGGGGGCCCTACGCGGCCTACGCCGGCACGCTCTCGCGAGCGCCGGTCGTCCTCGTCCTCGACGACGAACCCGGCGACTTCAACCATACCGTCTCACGGCCCTTCGCCGACTGCATCATCTCGCCCGCCGTGACCCGCCGCGACCTCGGCGACGCTCACTACACGTTCGACGGCTTCAAGGAATGTGCCTATCTCCACCCGGAGGTGTTCGAACCGACCGGCGACGTCCGGGAGTACCTCGATGTCGACCCCGACGAACCCTACGTCATCGTCCGGTTCAACGCGCTCGACGCGCTCCACGATACCGACCTCGAGGGGTTCCGGCCCGAGCAGCGCCGGGACCTGATCGAGCGGCTGAGCGAGTCGGCGACGGTCTTCGTCTCCGACGAGGGCGGCGAGTTGGACCTGCGGGACCTTCCAGCGCGACCGTACGACCTCCATCCCGCCCTGATCCACGACGCGATGGCCGAGGCCGAGCTGCTGGTGGCCGACACCGGGACGATGGCGACCGAGGCCGCGCTGCTTGGGACCCCGGCGTTCCGATATCGGGGCACCGACGACCACGAGTACGGCGAGTTCCGGGCACTCGAGCGGGCCGGGCTAGCCGAACAGTTCGACGCCTACGACGCGGTCCGGGACCGCTCGCTCGAGATCCTCGCCGATGACGGGGCGAGCGACCGCTGGGAGCGCCGGCGGCGGGAGTACGTCGGCAGCCTGGTGAACCTGACCGACCTGCTGGTTGCGGTCGCGGAATCCCGGGGCTCGATCGCCCGGCTTGAGGGCGAGGCAAAGCGGGCGCTCCGCCCTCGATCGCACTCCCTGTGAGGTTCCGGACACTCGTTCAGTAATAATAATGTCGTACCGACAGTCGCGAAACACTTATGACTCGCTCTGGAATAGGAGCGATCACCACCCCGTTCTATGAGCCTCTCCACCCTCCTCGGTGACCTGTTCTCCGACGCGGAGTCGGGGACGGACGCCCCCGAACCCGCTACGGAGAGCGGGGAAGACGGGTCGGTCACCGTCCTCCACGAGTGTCGAAACTGTGGAACCAACGTCTCGGCCGAGACGAGCCGTTGTCCCGCCTGTGAGAGCCAGGAGATCGTCACCTACTCCATCGAGTAGCCCTGGCTCTCCCGGCGTCGACGACGCCGCTCGAGCCGCTGCTGTTGCTCTCGACTCCCTCTCACTCCCCTTTCTCCCTCGGCGCCGCGTCGCTACGGGTCCTGCCGTGCCGGCGCTCGATTCTCGCGGCTGACAGGCTCCGCATCGCCCTCGCGGTCGGCACACGGGCGCTCGAGGTCCTCGCTCGCCGCGGCGTCGAGTCTGATCGCGGAGCCGAGCGAGACGAGGCCGAGCATGGTGGCGACGAACGACGCGAGTCCGGCGGTGAACCCGTCCCCCTCGCGAGTCGCTCGGGCGGCCGATCCGGCTAGTCCGATCAGCCCGCCGGCCAGGCCCAGTGAGCCGACGGCGTAGTGGACGACGGCCGGGTTGAACGACCGGGCGACGTACTTGGTCTTCAGCCGCCAGCAGAAACTACGCAGCAACAGCAGGGAGACGAACCGGACGAACGGCACGTAGCGGATGCTGCTCTCCTCGTCGCCGTAGACGGCCGACATGGGGACGTCCGCGACCCGGCGATCGGCGACGTTGAGGTGGGTCAGGATGTGGTTGAGGAAGCCGTACCGGTCGGTGATCGCCTCGAGGTCGAGGTCCTCGATCGTCTCCCGCGAGATGGCGGTGTAGCCGTTCTGGGGGTCCCCGATCGACCAGTAGCCCGACGCGAACTTCGAGAGGCCGGTGAGGACGGCGTTGCCGAACAGGCGGAACCTCGACATCTCCGCGCGGTCCGCGGGGCTGCGCAGCCGGTTGCCCTTCGCGTAGTCGGCCTCGCCAGTGGCGACCGGGTCGACGATCCGATCGAGGATCGCGGGGTCCATCTGGCCGTCGCCGTTCATCACGGCGACGACGTCCATCCCGTCCGCGGCGGCCCGCCGGTAGCCGGTCTTGACGGCCGCCCCGTAGCCGCGGTTTGCCTCGTGGCGGATCGGGACGACCCGGCGATCGTCGCCCCCGTCGGCCACGGCGACGGCCGGATCGGCACCCTCACTCGCCGCCCGCTCGTTGAGCCGCTCGGCGACCCGCTGAATCACGCTCCAACTCTCGTCCGGCGAGGCGTCGTCGACGGCGTAGATCCGATCGACGAAGTCGGGGACGGTCTCGATGACTCGCCCGACGAACGCCGCCTCGTCGTAGGCCGTGACGACGACGCCGATCCGCTTTCCCTTATACATCGGCGCCTCCGTCGGTCGTCGCCGGCGTCGTCTCGGCGTCGCCGCCGTCCGTTTCATCGCCCGCACGATGCCGACCTCGAGGCGGTCGCCCGTCGCTCGAGCCCGCGAGGTCGTACTCCCGATGGTGCGTCCCCGAGAGGTCGACCGCGTCCCGGCCGTCGACGACGACCATCGGCTCGAGGGCCTCCCACGCGATTCGGTCGAACGCGGCGTGGAGCGTGACGACCACCGCGGCGTCGAACCCCTCGCCACGTAGTTCGTCGATCTCGACGGGCCGCGCGCCGTAGTCGACCGGATCGACGAGCGGGTCGACGCCCGCGACGTCGGCCCCGAACTCGTCCAGCGCGTCGATGACTCCCAGCGCGGGCGAGGCGCGGGTCTCCTCGACGCCGGGCCGATACGTGATCCCGAGGACGACGACCGACGCGTCCGCGAGATCGATGCCGTCGCGGGCGAGTTCCCGCTCGAGGCGCTCGACGACGGTCGCGGGCATCCCGTCGTTGACCCGGCGGGCCGTCTCCGTCACGGCCATGGACTCGTCGGTCCGACCGAGCAGGAAGTGCGGGTAGTAGGGGATGCAGTGGCCGCCGACGCCCGGCCCGGGGTCGTGGAGCTGGCACATCGGCAGGTCGTTGGCGGTGTCGATCGCCTCGCGCACCGAGATCTCGAGTTCGTCCGCGAGCCGGCCGAGTTCGTTGGCCAGCCCGATGTTGACGTCGCGGTAGATCCCCTCGAAGACCTTGACCGCCTCGGCGGTCGTCGCATCCGAGACGGGGTGGACCGCGTTGTCGGAGAGTTCGTCGTAGACGACGGCCGCGGCCCGGGTACTCTCCGGGTCGACGCCGCCGACGACCTTCGGGTACTGGCCGCGGATGTCCCGCAGGGCGGTCCCCGATGACGTCCGCTCCGGACAGAACGCCAGTCCGAACTCGTCGGGCTCGAGGCCGCTTTCGTTCGCGAGATGGGGCCGGAGGACGTCGCGGCAGGTCCCCGGCGGCAGCGTCGACTCGGCGATCACGAGATCGCCGGGGGCCAGTCCGGCCGCGATGTCGTCGGCGACCGACTCGACGGTCGTCAGGTCGGGCTCGTTCTCCGCGTCCAGCAGCGTCGGCACGATGATCACGTGGATCCGCGCCGCCGCGGCCGCCGCCTCGCCGTCGGTCGTCGCCGCGAGCCGCCCGGCCGCGACCTGCTCGGCCACCAGCTCGTCGAGCCCGGGTTCGCCGACGACGTGGCTCTCGCCGTCGGCGACCGTCTCGACCACGTCGGGATCGACGTCGACGCCGGTGACGTTCCCCGTCGTCTCGGCGTAGACCGCCGCCAGCGGCAGCCCCATCTTGCCCAGCCCGTAGACGGCGACGGGAATCTCGCCGGCCGTCAGGCGCTCGCGCTGGCGGTCCGGGGACAGGTGCGAGCCGTAGAGTCCGTCGGTGGCGGACGCCCCGCCCTCGTCGGTCGCGTCCGCGTCCATCAGGCTTCCACCTCCCGGTCCTGGGGCAGTTCCTCGTCGGGCTCGTCGCTCGGCCCCCCGGCGAGGCGATCGATCAACTGGACCGTCTCGAGGGCCGCGATCCCGTCGTCAGCGGTGACTTCCGGCACCGAGCCGGTCCGGACGGCCGCGAGGAACGACTCGAGTTCGTACCGGAGCGGCTCGCCGTTGTCGACGTGGGGCCGTTCGACGACGCTCTCGTGGCGGTAGCGGGGCTGGCCGTCGTCGGCGAGGTACTCGGGGTAGGAGTCGCGATGGATCAACACCGACTGCTCGAGGTAGTCGACCTCGACGAGACACTCGCGGGCAGTGACGGTCAGTTTCCGCACTTTCTTCTGAGTGACGCGGCTCGCGGTCACGGTGGCGACGGCGTCGCCGTACTCGATCGTCGCGGTGGCGTACCGGCCGTTCTCGGTCCCCATCGCGGCGACCGACCGGGGCCGCTCGCCCAGCAGCGCGCCGACGATGTCGACGTCGTGGACCATCAGGTCGAAGACGACGTTGTCCGTCGCCGTCCGGTCGATCGGCGGGCCGAGCCGCTCGGCCTCGACGCCGATCACGTCGAGATCGTCGATCAGGTCCGCCATCGTCTGAACGGCCGGGTTGAACCGCTCGATGTGACCCACCTGCAGGACCAGTCCGGCCTCGCGGGCCTGCTCGGCGAGCCGCTGGCCCTGCTCGACGGTCTCGGCGATCGGCTTCTCGACGAGGACGTGGACGCCCGCCTCGAGACACGTCGAGACCGTCTCGTAATGCGCGCGGGTCGGTACCGCCACCGTCACGGCGTCGCAACGCTCGCACAGCGTCTCGAGGTCGACCGCCTCCGTTCCGTACTCGGCGGCGACGCGGCGGGCGACCTCGTCGTCGTGATCGGTGACGCCGGCCAGTTCGACGCCCGAGAGTTCGTCGTAGACCCGCGCGTGGTTCTCGCCCATGGAGCCGACGCCGACGACGCCGGCGCGGAGCTGTTCCTCGGTCGTCGCGTTCGCTCGATCGTCTGTACTCATTGGGTCGTGAAATGGTCGCGGACTGCTTCGACGACGGTCCGCCTGTCGCGTTCCGAGAGGGTCGGGTGGACGGGCAGGGACAGCACCTCGTCGGCCGCCCGTTCGGCCACCGGGAACTCGGCCGCGGCCGAACTCACCGTCTCGTAGGCCGGCTGGCGGTGGATCGGCGTCTCGTAGTAGATCCCCGTTCCCACGTCGCGGTCCTCGAGGGTCGCCGCGAGGGCGTCCCGGTCGTGGGTCCGGACGGTGTACTGGTGGTAGACGTGGCGGTAGCCGGCCGGCTCCGTCGGCGTTTCGACCGGCAGCTCGGCCAGTGCCTCGTCGTAGACGGCGGCGTTCTCGCGGCGCGCTCGATTGCGTTCGGCGAGCCGATCGAGTTGCGCGCGGCCGATCGCCGCCTCGAGGCTGGTCATCCGGTAGTTGTGTCCCAGTTCGACGTGATCGTAGCCACCGGTCCCACCGACGTCGCGCCCGTGGTTGACGTAGCTCGCGGCGCGCTCGGCGACGTCGTCGCGGTCGGTGACGATCATCCCGCCTTCGGCAGTGGTCATGTTCTTGGTGGGATAAAACGAGAAGCAGGCGGCGTCGCCGAAGCCGCCGACTCGGGTGCCATCGACGGCCGCGCCGTGGGCCTGACAGGCGTCCTCGAGGACGAACAGGTCGTGGTCGTTGGCGATCTCACAGAGAGCCGCCATGTCGGCGGGCAGCCCGTAGAGGTGGACCGGTAGGAGGCCGACGACGTCGTCGCGCTCCCGGAGGACGCGCCGCACGTCGGCCGGGTCCAGCGTGTACGTCTCGGGATCGATGTCGGCGAAGACCGGTTTGCCGCCGGCCAGCCGGACGGCGTTTGCACTCGCGACGAAGGAAAACGGCGAGGTGATCACCGCCTCGCCATCCGCGAGACCGATCGCCTCGAGGGCGGCGTGCAGCGCGGTCGTGCCGTTCGAGGTCGCGACTCCGGCATCGGTCCCACAGTAGGCGGCGAACTCGTCCTCGAAGGCCCTGACCTCCGGTCCGTCGGCGAGGCGGCCGTCCGCGAGGAGCGACTCGACCCGCTCGAGGGCCGCCTCACTCAGTTCCGGATCGGCGATCGGGACGGGGCCGGCACCGGGGTCGACCTCGGTTGCCGCGGTCTCGTCCGACCCGGCCGTTCCCTCGAGGCCGCCGTCGGGCTCGGCGTTCGTTTCGGTGTCGGTCATGCGAGCCGGTTCTCCCCCTCGAGCGGGTCCGGTAGCGGTCGCACCGTCGCCGGCGATCCGACGGCCAGTCGCCCGGCCGGTACGTCCTCCGTGACGACGGCCCCGGCCGCGACGAAGGCGTTCTCGCCGATCGTCACGCCGGGCAGGACGGTCGCGTTCGCGCCGACCGACGCGCCGTCCTCGATCGTCGGCCCCTCGAGCCCGTCGTCGGTCCGGACGGGGTACTCGTCGTTGGTGAGGACGGCGCCCGGCCCGACGAAGACGTTGGAGCCGATCGTCGTCTCGGTCGGGACGTAGACGTTCGTCTGGAGGCTGACGTGGGAGCCGATCGTCGTCTCGCCGTCGATGACGGTCTTGGTCCCGACGAGGACGTCGTCGCCGATCGTCGTCCCCTCGCGGACCAGCACGTCGTGGCCCGTCGCGAACCCGTCGCCGATCCGAACGTCGCCGTAGACGATCGAGCCGGCCCTGATCGTCGCGTCGTCGCCGAGCCGGGTCGGCTCGTCGAACTCGCCGTAGCCGACCGTCGCGTCGTCGTCGATCGTACAGCCGTCGCCGCGGACGACCTCGCGTACCGTCTCGCTCATCGTCCACCTCGAGTGCGGTCGGGCGCGGGCCGACGCTCGCTTGTGCGAGCGCGGTCACGCGCGGTCCGCGTTCGAGCCGCCGTTCGTCGTCGGTCGTGTAGTCGTTCCATAGTGAATCGATACCCGCGTGGGCAGTCGTGCTGACACACCCGGTAACGAGGCTTTGTTATCCCCGCCTTGAGCGGCCCGTAGCCGGGAACTACAGCGTCGCTGTCGGTCGCTTCCGTCGCTCGCTGGGGCTGCCGTCGTGACCGTGATCCGAGGGTACGGCCTCCGCTGAATCGACGAAACGTCGGTATTAGCGTCTGTCACGGACGCTAACTGGTATAATTCGCTTTCGGACGGGTAGCCCGGCGATAGTAAAGTGTCAATCGCTGTCACTCGAGGCTGTGAGCTATCCGAATACACCCGTCGGATCGGAACGGGACCCACTGGGACACGACGAGGGCACACATGGCTGAGAGCAACCTCACGCAGGCCGAACTGTTCGACGTCTTCAGCAACGCACGCAGACGACACGCAGTCCAGTATCTCAAACGCACCGGCGGCGCCTGCGACCTCGCACCGCTCGTCGAACAGGTCGCCGCCTGGGAGAACGATACCGACCCCGACGACGTCACCCGGACCCAGCGCCGCCGGGTCTACATCTCGCTGTATCAGACCCACCTCCCCATGCTCGAGGACCACGGTATCGTCGACTGGGATCCCGACGGCCACCGGATCGAACTGCTGCCAAGCGAAGAACGGTTCGACCCGTATCTGGATCGCCACCTCGAGGACGAGCGGGCGTGGCAGTATTGCTACGGGGCCGTGACGGCCGTCGGCGCGATCGGCATCGTCCTGTCGGCACTCGCCGTCGGCCCGTTGACGACGGCCGTCGCGCCGGTCGTCGCGGCGGGGCTCTGTCTCGTCGTTCTCGCGCTCGCAGCGGCACAGCACGTGTCACACCGGTCCGATCTCCGCCGTTCGATCGGGTTGGCGGGCCGGTAATTCGGCCGCCGTGTCTCCAGTCGCAGCCCGAACGCGATCGCTCCTCACCGGAGTAACTCCTCTCGGCTCCCGCGCCACTGATACGATTCACACACCGATCACGAGGTCGTCGTGTAATCTGGTGGACAGTGATTCAGTGGCGACGGGATCGGTCGACGAGCCGTCCAACGCGAACAGTTCCGCCCGTCGTGAGCGATCGCATCCCTGGGCACGGCTTCCCAGCTCCGATCTCACGGTAGCAACAGTGGGTTGAGACGGGCTCGAGCGAGGGCCGAGTTATCCGCCGGTGACCGTCACCCAGAAGTGCGTACTCTCGGCCGCGTTTTCGTTCGTCGGCGTCGACGGTGGGTCGTCCTCGTAGAGCAACACGCTGATCCGAACCGTCTCACCGGCGTCTGCCGTCGGCGCGATCGCTCGCTCGCCGCTTTCCGTCTCCCCCGCCGGGACGGTCGTCTCGATCCGCCGTAGCTCCGTCCGCTCGACGACCTCACCGTCCTCGAGGACCTGTTGTTGGACGACCGCCGTGTACGTCCGGTCCTCGCCCTCCCGGTTCTCGATCTCGACGACGACCGGGACCGACTCGCCCGCCTCGACCTCGCTCGGGAGATCCGCCACGATCTCCCCGTCCGCGGTTTCGTTGTACAGCGCGAGTTCGGTGAAGCCGCCGCCCGAGACGGGAAACAGGAAACCGACGAGCAACGCGCCGACGGCCGTTCCGATCGCCACGACCAACACCACCGTCGACACCGTCGCCGCTGCCCGGCCGTTCCGACGGAGCCGCTCGAGGCCGGCCAGCGGCGACACGGTAAACCGCTGTGGTGCCGGCGTCCGAAGCCGTCGAACCACGCCGAGTTGGGCCAGGCAGACGGCGATGCCGGCCAGCCCCACCGCCACGGAGGTCGTGGTCAACCCCCACGACGTGACCGCCAACACCAGCACGACAAGCGGCGCGATCGTCAGCGACAGGACGAACGCCAGCCCGAGCCGTTCTATGGCATCGATCCCGCGGGGGCGAGCGTCGGCGGCCGTCGCCGCCGTCTCGCGGTCCTCGCGCTTGTCGGCCGGGAACAGAACCGCCCCCAGCCCGTAGCCCGGCAGGAACAGGGCGAGCGGCAGCGTCGCCAGTAGTCGAAGGCCCTCGTTCCCGCTTTCGCCCGTTACGAGCAGGTACGCGACGACCGCGCCGATCGAGACGGCGGCGAGATCGAACGGGTAGCGGCGAACGAACCCGAACCGCGTCCAGCTACTCGTTCGATGACTCATCGGTCCACCGCCGTCGGCGCGTTCGGTCTCCGTTCGGACGATCCGGATGCCATGCTCCTCCGATCGGTATACGCTGTCGTTCTTTGTTATGACCGTATTATCGAAGAAAATGTGTGCCGTACAACGCGGCTCGAGGCCGCTACTGGCCGTCCTCGAGCGATCGGCCTGTCCATGTGCAGTCGGTGTCGGGTACACGGCGGTCGGCGACCACGAACGACGGGCGACGGCCGCGGACCGACGATCGGATTGGCGGCCGTTCAGAAATCGACGTACTGCGATTCCCACTCCCGACGCTCTTGGATCTGCTCTCGACCGGCATCGGTGATCGCGTAATAGTTCGTTCGTCTGTCGAGCTGTCCCTTCTCGACCAGTTCCTTGTTGACGAGCGTGTCCAGGTTCGGATACAGTCGTCCGTGATTGATCTCCGAACTGTAGTACTTCTCGACTTCGTCCTTGACGGTCTGGCCCGACGGACGGTCGGCACCTGCGATCACGTACAGCAGGTCGCGCTGGAAGCCGGTCAGATCGTGCATTGCTCAATCACACTGACCGTTCCAGTGAACGGATATTTGTTATCCGTATCATACAGCCACCGTTCTCCGATTTCACCCCGTATTACCGGCAGAAACGATAGTGTCACTTAACTATCAAACACTCCTAATGGTGTGTTCGACCGACCGCTCGCACCCACGCTCGCTCGAGTCGGTCGGTCCCGATCGCGGCCGCGGCGTCACTCTCGGTCCGACAGGTCCGGCTCGTTCGGTTCCGAAACCGCGACCTCGATCCCGTCGGCGTCGATCCGAACCCGAAGGCTGTCGACGGTCGCCTCGTAGGCGGTGGTATGGGAGCCGTCGTCCTCGAACCGCACACACTCCGCGATGAGGTCGCTCTCGAGGAGGTTGTTGATCCGGCGATAGACGGTCGCCGACGAGCTGTCGGTCCGCTCGGTCAGTTCCTTGGCCGTCTTCGGCCCCTCGCTGGTCGCGACGAGGATCGTCCGGGCACAGTCGTCCCCGAGGACGTCCAGCTGGGTCGCAGGGTTGGTCGTCGATTCAGTTCGCGTGTCACTTGCTTGTGTTGACATAGTGGGAGTCACCGAATGGGATGGATCTGGTCCGTTCGCTCTTCGTGAGAGGTGGCGATTCGAGAGAGGTCACAGGGGGGCAGCCACTGTCGGGGGGTCCACCGATACATTCCGGCACGAGGATCGGTAAGCCATAGTGGTATTTTATAACGATGTACCTTATGCGCGTTTGGCACGTCCTTCGACAACGTAAGATCGTATTTCGACCCGGAAACGACTTGTTTCGAGCGGCGACCGGCCGGCACAATCTCTCGTTTGAAAGCCGACACAGCGCCAAGACGACTGAATTCGGGTTGAGGTCGGTCGACCGGATAGTTCCGGAACGGCGAATTTGAGCCGCTGCAGCCGTTTTGGCGGGCAGCAATCGGCTATTTCCCGCGTTCGGGGGTCGCGTCATCGGTGAACGGTCGGCGTCCTTTATTCTCGTTTGCCCCCCTCGATACGATGATGCCCGGACGGGTATCGCGGGACATCGGCGGTGTTACCGTTGCTTTCGGTCCGGCCCGAACTCGGTTCCGCACGACGGTCCCACGCCCGTCCGAGTACACCCCCCCCCCACCACCCATGAACGCCCACAAACACGACTGGAAGCCCATGGAATCGTCGACAGCCGGCGCTCGCTGTCGAAACTGCGGGACACACGTCACACAGCAGTTCGCTCGCGTCTTCGGCGATAACGGCGACGTCGTCCACGGCTGTCCGTCCTGTACGACCTATCGCGAGATGCAGTCCGGCGGCCACCTCCCCGGCGACTGACCCTGGCTGGTCCGAGTCGACCGACGACACTGACAGCCGTTTCAGCTTCTCCGAGACGAACCGCTGACCGCCAGCGTCGGCCGACGCGATCCACTGTTGTACCCGCTCCCTACCCCGGCACCCGATCCTCGCCGGCTCGCGACTCTGGCCGGCGACCCCCGTAACCTGCAAAAGTTAAAGTCGCTGGTGTCGGAACTAGCGGGATATGGTCACTGGTGGTGGATCGCCCCTCGAGAATCGGCTCCCCTTCTCCCTGATCGATGTCAGTTCAAACGAACCGAGCTGACCCGTTGGCGGAGAGCGAAGTGTTTCACATCCTCGGCAACGACAGGCGACGAGCGATCGTCCAGTTGCTCGCCGAGGACGGCGGACAGATCGACGTCTCCGATGTCGCGACCGAAATCGCCGCGACCGAATCCGACACGACCCCGGTCCCGAACAACCTCTACAAGAGCGTCTACGTCTCCCTCCAACAGACCCATCTCCCCCAACTCGAGGAAGACGACGTGATCGAGTACGACTCCGACGCGAAGACGATCCAGCCCGGCCGGCACTTCGCCGAGGTCCTGCAGTACGTCGACGGCCACGCCGACGATCACTCTCGAGTCCTGCAGTTACACCTCGGCTGCTGTCTCCTCGGGCTCGCGATCATCGCGCTGGTCGGGCTCGGCCTCCCGGGGATCTCGGCCCTCGATCCGGTCCTCTCGAGCGTGCTGGTGTTGCTCGTCGTCGGCGCGAGCAGTCTCTATCAACTGCTCGCCTGAGGACGATTGACGCCGCTCTCCGGTTCGAGTACTGTCACAGGCGACCGCCCTGACCGGCCGGTCACTCGAGCCGTCGGTTCAAAATGAGAAAGCGCGCTGTCCGTTGGGGAACTCTCCTTACGCGCCGACGAGTGCGGTTTCTTCGTCGGTGTCGTTCTCGAGACCGTCGTCGGTCCCGTTGTCCGCAGTTTCGTTGTCGGCGGTGTCGTTCTCGAGGCCGTCGTCGCCATCCTCGAGTTCGGTGTCGTCGGTCGCCTCGGTCAGCTCGAGGGTCGCGACTTCACCGGCCTCATCGGTCAGAATCATGTGGATGTAATCGCCGGCCGCGAGGTCGCTCGTGTCGACCTCGAACTCGACGTCGTCGCTCTCGTCGCCCTCAAGCGTGACGTTCTGCTCGTCGACGAGGTCACCGTCGAGACGGAACTGTGCCGTCTCGGTGCGTTCCTCGTCGCTCGGGTTCTCGATCGTCGCCGTCACGGTGATCGTCTCACCGACTTCGGCGCTCGCGGGCGCATCGAGGTTGCTGACCTCGAAGGACTCCGCCGGTTCCGTCTCGTTGTCTATCGGCTCCTCTTCGGTTTCGTTGTCGGTCGGCTCGTCCTCGATCGGCTCGAGGCCGTCGTCAGTTTCGTTGTCCTCGGTTTCGTTGTCCTCAGTCGGCTCGTCTTCGATCGGCTCAAGGCCGTCGTCAGTTTCGTTGTCCTCGGTTTCGTTGTCCTCAGTCGGCTCGTCCTCGATCGGATCGAGGCCGTCGTCAGTTTCGTTGTCCTCGGTTTCGTTATCGACCGGTTCGTCCTCGATCGGCTCGAGGTCGTCGTCGGTTTCGTTGTCCTCAGTCGGTTCCTCTTCGATCGGCTCCTCGTTCTCAGCCGGTTCGTCCTCGACGGGCTGTTCGTCCATGCCGCCGAGGTTGACGTACACGGTGGCCTCTTCGATGGTCACCTGGATCTGGTCGCCCTGCTGGTCACCATCGTCCGCGACGGCCCCATCGTCACCGTCGTCGACACCGTCCGCAGCGTCGTCGGTGCCGGCTTCGGTGTCGTCAGTCTCGGTGTCGAGATCATCGTCGGCTCCGTCGCCCTGCGAGGGGGCTTCGGACGCGCTCTGGATCTCGATGTTCTCGACGTCGACGGTGATCGTCACCTGCTCGAGGGAGATGTCGCCGTCACCGAGCAGTCCGGCGACGTCCGCAACAGTTCCGTCGTCCGTCGCGTCCGACTCGGTTTCGTCGTCGACGCCGTCATCGGTCTCGAGAGCGTCGTCGTCAGTGTCCGTCTCGTTTTCGTCGACGGTCGCTCCGTCGTCGGCCTGCTCGTCTCCGGCGTCCGTCTCGCCGTTCATCTCGAGACCGTCACCGTTCTCGCTGACGATGACGGTGAGCTGTTCGATCACGACGTTGATCGTTAGCCCGTCGTCCATCGCCGGTTCGTCTACGACGTCCTCGTCTTCGTCAGCCGGTTCATCGACGACGGTTTCGTTATCTTCTTCGGCTGGTTCGTCGTCAACGACGGTTTCGTTATCCTCTTCGACCGGTTCATCGTCAACGACGGTTTCGTTATCCTCTTCGACCGGTTCATCGTCGACGACAGTTTCGTTGTCCTCTTCGACCGGTTCGCCATCGCCGACGGTTTCGTTGTCCTCTTCGACCGGTTCATCGTCGACGACAGTTTCGTTGTCCTCTTCGACCGGTTCGTCGTCGACGACGGTTTCGTTGTCCTCTTCAGCCGGTTCCTCGGCAACGGGCTCCTCGTCGGCCGCGCCGACGGAGACCACTGCGTCGTCGGTCACCGGCTCGTCGTCGGCCGTGAGGTACGGCCCGTCGGCCGCGCCCTCACTCTCGACGAAATCGTATCCCTCGTTGTCGTTCGTATCCCGATGCGGCATCGCGATCAGGGTCTCGTCCTCCTCGAGCGGTTCGTCGAGGGTGACTTCGACCTGTTCGTGGGTCCCCGCCTCGAGATACGCGGAGGTGCCGATGACGCTCTCGAAGACGTCTCCGACCAGCAGGCTGCTGTCGTGGATCGTCACGAAGCCGCCGCTCGCGAGCGTGACGTTCTCGACCACGACCGTCTGCCCGTCGGTCTCCTGGTCTTCAAACGTCACGTACGCGGACTGTTGGCCGGCCGCGTCTTCCTCGAGGCCGGTTTCGTTGTCCGCCATCTCTCCATCGTCGTCACCGACTGCCGTCTCGTCTTCGTCGGCAACTGTCTCGTCTGTCGTTGATTCGTCGCCATCTGTCTCGTTCGCCGAGTCGTATTCGCCGTCGCTGGCAGTGTCACCCGAATCGACGGCCCCAGAGCCCGAAGCTGCTGTGACCATCGCCCCGCCGGAGCAAACTACCATCAGCGCGGTGAGTACGACCAGTACCTGTTTGCGTGCGTTCATGGTTGCCGTAATGGCATCCGTCACGTCGTGGCTTCGGCGGATAAACCGGCAGAACCATTACGCTGAGAAATCGGAAACTACGGCCCAACAGTGGCGAATTCAGTCTCTCGTTCTGATTCCGAAATCAACGATTGCTGATAGGAACGGTGGCCGCGCTAGTCATCGCCGGCCTGTTCGGGCGATTTCGACGCGGTCGGTTCGTGTCCGGGAAGACAAACGAGGTTCTCCCGACCGAGGCGCAGTTTCGTGATCTGGCCGTCCTCCTCGAGATCGGCGAGCAGCCGACTGACCTTCGCTTTCGACCAGTCGACGGAGTCGACGATGTTCGATTGCTTCATTCGACCCCCATTGGCCCGGAGCAACTGTCGGACCCGCTCTCGGTCGGTGACGAACTCCTCCCGATCGGGCTCCGTCTCGTGACCGGTCTCTGGACCGTCGTATCGGTTCCGAGCGACGAGTACGCCACCGAGCAGTGCGAGTGCAACCATCCCGACGAGAGCCGCAAGGTGTGCGTTTCCCTCTAGTTGGAGCGGTTCAGCGGCTCGCGAAACCTCGGGTCGGAACCCGAACCCGACCGTCGTCGCAACCGCCCCGTTGGTCGACGATTCGAACGCATCGACGACCGCGGACGCCCGTCGTCGGATAGTCATGCCCCCCGAGATGCTGTATTTCGATGGTTCATGTCCGATACCCTCGTGACCGTCTCACAAGTCGTTTTTTATAACCCATATGCTGTTAGTCGCGTCGGTGTCTCTCATGTCGACCGAACGGTCCGTGCGTTCGACCGGTTCCGGTCGGACGTCTCATCGGTGATCGGCTTCTCCCGGTGGCTGGCGGGCGTCAGTCCTGTCGGTGCCGGGTTCCGGTTGACACTCCCTAGTCATGATATGGCCACTCGTTGCTCGACGGGAGGAATAAACCGGCCCGGACGTTTCGATCGGTTAGCCCGGATTCGCTCCGGATTCAGACGGTAATCCGATACTGGCGTGACTCTCCGTGGAACGAACACGGTCGGTAGTCACTCGAGATCGCCGGCAAGACGACGCCACATCGGTCAGTTCGGACGGCCGCGTTCTCCCGCGAGCGGCCCGTCGATGGCATCGCCAGGGAGAGCTATCGAACACCGGGTCACTCGCCGGGTAGTTCGACCGCCTTCTCGGGATCTCCGCGGGTCGGGACGCCCGTATCGCGTTCGACCAGCGATCGGATCCCCGACTCGAGGCCCACTCGTGCCTCGAACCCGAGTTCGCGGGCTGTTTTCGTGGTGTCGGCACCGCTGTGTCTGATATCGCCGGGGCGGGGCTCGCGGTGGACGATCGACGAGGACGAGCCGGTGGCGTCCCGAACGGTTTCGGCGAGTTCCCGGATCGTCGTCCGCTCGCCCGTGCCGATATTGTAGGCCTCGCCGACGGCGTCGGTTACAGCCGCTCGCAGGTTCGCGCGAACGATGTCGCTGACGTGGACGAAATCGCGGCTCTGCTGGCCGTCGCCCTCGATCGTAATCGGCTCGTCGGCGCGGGCCTGCTCGAGGAACGTCGAAATGACGCCGCTGTAGGGACCCCGCTGGCGCGGCCCGTAGACGTTGAAGTACCGCAGGGCGACGGTCGGGAGGTCGTACAACTCCGCGTAGAGGCGGGCGTACTCGTCGAGCGCGAGTTTCTGGACGCCATAGGGAGAAGTCGGATCGGTCGGTGCCGCCTCCGAGACGGGCAACTCCGCTGGGTGGCCGTACACCGCGGCGCTCGAGGCGACGACGACCCGCGCGTCCTCCTGGCGAGCCTGCTCTAAGACCAGCAGTCCGGCCTCGAGGTTCGTCCGGTTGCTCTGTCGGGGGTTATCGACGCTCTGGGTGACGCTAACGACGGCGGCGTGGTGGAAGATGACGTCGACGCCGCGGGCGGCCTCCTGTAGGGCGATCGGATCCCCCACGTCGCCCACGATCACCGTCGCGTCGTCGGGCAGGTGGGCCGGATCGCCGGTCGAGAAGTCGTCGAGGACTCGTACCTCGTTGTGTGGCACCAGAGCGTCGACGAGGTGGCTGCCGATGAAGCCGGCACCGCCGGTCACGAGTACCGTGCTGTCGCGGATCGCTGGGGAGTCCATCCCCTGAAGCGACCGGATCCTCGCTGTTTAGTATCGCGCTCGTACCCCTGCCGATTCGGCGACCGCTCGAGCGGAAGGCAGTGCTTACGGGACCCGATCGATAGTTTCCGTGGACGATCTGCCGGCACTCGAGCGGAGACACAGCGCGGTTTCCGGCAGAAGAAGTGACGGATGGGATACACTTTTGGCCAACAGGTACCTCGGTTCGGGTATGCTCCGAACTGCCCTGTCGCGGCTCCGCGAGTGGATCGCCGTCGACGACCCCGAAGAGCGCATCGAGGGGTCGGGCGAGGCGATCGTCTCGCCCCAGCACAGGCGATGCCGGGACGCCGAACAGGCGCTCGAGGAACTGCCCGACGACGCCCGGGACGAAAACCGCTAACTCGACCGCTCAGTCGCTCCGACTCGACGACCCGTTTGGGGAAGCTATATGCGCCGCCCTCGGCAACCCCCGGGCAATGACCGTCGATCTCGTCGTGCGCAACTGTACCGTCGTCACGCCCGCCGGGCGGACGCCCGACGCGGGCGTCGCCGTCGAGGACGGAGAGATCGTCGCCGTCGGGCGAAGCGACCGGCTCCCCGACGCCGACCGCGTCCTCGACGCCGAGGGCAACGTCCTCGTGCCGGGTATCGTCGACGGCCACATCCACAACCGCGAGCCCGGCCTCGAGTACAAGGAAGACTGGGAGTCCGCGACGCGGGCCGCGGCCGCCGGCGGCGTGACGACCGTCGTCGGGATGCCCAATACGGACCCGGTCATCGACCGACCCGACCACCTCGAGTTGAAGTTCGAACGCGGCGAGGCCTCGGCTCACGTCGACTTCCAGAGCTACGCGGTCGTCACGTCGGAAAACCTCGATCTCATCCCCGACATCGACGAGGCCGGCGCGCTCGGGTTCAAGATCTTCCTCGGCTCGACGGTCGGGGACGTCCCGCCGCCGAACGACGGCGAGATCATAGAGGCGATGGAGAAGATCCAGGAGACCGGCAAGCGCCTGGGCTTTCACGAGGAGAACGGCGAGATCATCGACCACTACACCGAGAAGTTCCAGGCCGAGGGCCGAAACGAGCCGATCGATCACTCCCACTCCCGGCCCGTGATCGCCGAACGCGAGGCCGTCGAGCGGATGATTACCTTCGCCGAGGAGACCGGCGCGAAGATTCACATGTTCCACGTCTCCTCCGGCTCGGCCGCCGAAGCCGTCGCCCGCGGCAAAGAGCGCGGCGTCGACGTCACCGCGGAGACGACGCCCCACTACCTCTGGTTCACCGAGGAAGTGATGCGCGAGAAGGGCAACCCGGCCCGCATCCAGCCGCCGATCCGAAACGCCGCGGAACGCGAGCAACTCTGGCGGGTTGGGATCGACGACGGCGCGATCGACTCCATCGCGACCGACCACGCGCCCCATACCCCCGAGGAGAAGAAGGTCGACGATCCGTTCGGCAATACGTGGGAGGCGATCTCGGGCTTCGTCGGCCTCGAGACCGAAATCCCGGTCATGCTCACGTTCGTCGATCAGGGCCGACTCACGATGGAGGAGTGGGTCCGCCGCCACTCGACCCGGCCCGCTCAGATCTGGGGGATGTACCCCCGGAAGGGGTCGCTGCAGGTCGGCACCGACGCCGACTTCACGATCGTCGATCCCGACCGGGAATGGACGCTCGAGGACGCCGACGAACTCCACTCCAAAAACTGCGTCACGCCGTTTATCGGCGAGTCCTTCACCGGGAAAGCGGTCGCGACGGTCGTCCGCGGCGAGATCGTCGCCGAGGACGGCAACGTCGTCGGTGAGTCGGGGTACGGCACCCGTGTCGACGTCGATACCTGAGTGAGGCGGCGTCCTCTGTCCCTCGACGATCGTCGAAGTCGAATTGGCCGTTTCCCGTGACAATTCTCAGTGCCTGAAAGTAGCAACCTGTTTATATTCCCGTTTCGGCCTTCCGATGCCGACAGGGACCCCGCTATGACCGATTCAGACTCTCAGACGGACGCAGGCGACGAAACGGAAGGTACGGACAAGACGGAACAGCTTCGGTCGCTGTATCTCTCCGTGACCGACGGCGACGCCGAGCCGGTCGTCGAGACACAACGGGAGGGCTCCGACCGCCGAGAAATCGACGAAGCGCGGGCCGACGAAGCCGTCGGACCGGCCGAACTCCACGGGCTCGACGACGCGATCGACGACCCCGAACCCGCCGACTGACTCTCCCTTACTCGAGGTCCGCACCGACCGCGTCCTCGACCGACGAGAAGCCGTCGCGCTCGAGCAACGCGGCCAGGCCCCGGTTGATCCGCGTCGCGGTCGACGGTCCCTGGTAGACGAACCCGGTATACAACTGAACCAGGGAGGCACCGGCCCGGATCTTTTCGTAGGCGCTCTCGGCGGAATCGACGCCGCCGACGCCGACGATCGGCAGATCGCCGTCGGTGTACTCGGCGAGCGACCGAATGACGGCCGTCGAGCGGTCCGTGATCGGCTTGCCGCTGAGCCCGCCCCACTCCTCCTGCCGGGGCGACTCGAGTCCCTCGCGGCTCGTCGAGGTGTTGGTCGCGACGATGCCGTCGAGGCCGAACTCCTGAACGATGTCGACGAGATCGAAGATCGACTCCTCGGGCTCGTCGGGGCCGATCTTCACCAGTATCGGGACATCGCGGCCGTTCTCGGCCTCGAGGGTCTCGAAGATCGCCCGCAGATGCTCGGGCGATCCCTCGTCGAACTCGTCGGGCGTGTTCGGACAGGAGACGTTGACCACGACGTAGTCGGCAAAGGGCGAGAGCCGGTCGAAGACCCGGCGGTAGTCCTCGATCGCCTCGCGCTCGCTCGAGGAGTTCATTTTGCCGACGTTCACGCCGAGCGGAATCCCGGGCGTGCCGTCTGCCTCGAGCCGCGATTTGACCCGTTCCATCCCCTGGCCGTTGAAGCCCATCCGGTTGATCATCCCCTCGTCCTCGCGCAGGCGGAAGAGCCGGGGCCGGTCGTTGCCCGACTGCGGATACGGCGTGACGGTACCGATCTCGACGAAACCGAAGCCAAGCGCTGCGAGCGCGTGGGTCACTTCGGCGTTCTTGTCGAAGCCGGCGGCGACGCCGACCGGGTTCGGGAACGTGGCGTCGAACAGGTCGACCTCGAGGGCCGGATCGTCGTACCGATACGCATACGAGAGCGCCGCCCGCGTCGGTCGCGTCGACTGGGCCGCCCGGAGCGTCCGTTTGCCCAGGTCGTGGGCCGTCTCGGCCGGCAGTTTGAACGCGAGGGGGCGGACCCGCGAGTACAGCGTCATTGCCGGGACGTGGGGGCGGCCGACAGGTAAACGTCCCGAAGCGGCGCGCCCGGTCGCTCGAGGGGCCGTCCGCAATCAAAGCGACTCGAGGACATCGCTCACGTCCGCGACCGATCGCAGGTCCGAAAGCGCTGCCAGCGTATCGTCGGTGGCGACCGCAGCCGGCGCGCGGTCGGCACACATCCGGAACTTCTCGCGCAGTTCGTCCATCGAGAGCGGGTCGTCGTGGGTGCCCGGCGGCCGCTCTCGGGTGCGTTCGTACGTCTCGCCGCCGCGGGTCGTCACCGCGACGCGGGCGGCGTTGGAGTCGTAGGCCAGCTCGTCGTCGACGGTCAACGTGACCCGCCTGCGGACGGTCTGGACCGCCGGCTCGTCGATATTGGCCGCGTCGAAGGCGGCGAGTCCGACGTCCCGGCGGGCGATCGCGCGCCCGATCAGGTACGGCATCGAGAACTTCGCCTCGAGCCCCGTCTCGGGGTCGTCGTGGGCCAGGGCGTCGGCCGCCCCCTGCGAGGCCGTCACGGTCACGTCGTCGATCGCGTCGGGTTCGAGGTCGTACTCGTCGGCGAGCCCGATCGCCGCGTAGATGGCGGCGTGGGTGTAGTAACAGCACGGATACTTCTTGACGTCGATGCCGTCCTCGAGGATCGACCAGCGGTCGCCGAGGGCGGGCAGGGCCCCCAGGTCGGGCTCGCCGTCGCCGCGATAGAGGTCGAAGAAGCCGCGCTCGCCGTCGATCGCCGTCGAATCAGCGGTCGCGCCCTCGGCGGCGAGCAGGGCTGCGGTCGTCCCGGAGCGGGCGGCCTGGCCCGCGTGGACCGGCTTGGTCGTCGAGCCGAAGTTGCGCTTCAGACCGGCCGGCATCGAGGCGGCGATCGAGAGCGCGTGTGCGGTCCGTTCGGCCGAGAGATCGAGCAAGTTCGCTACCGCCGCCGTGGCACCGAACAGGCCGATGGTCGAGGTGGCGTGCCAGCCCCCCTCGTAGTGTCCGGGGCTGATGGGAGCTGAGAGGTAGTGTTGGGTCTCGAAGCCGGCGACGAAGGCCGTCAGCAGGTCCCGGCCGCTCGCGCCCTCGCGCTCGCCGACCGCTAGCAGCGGGGCGACCATCGGTACGCTGGGGTGGCCGTCCATCGCGGCCAGCGCGACGTCGTCGAAGTCGAGCGCGTGGCCGGCGGTCGCGTTCACGAAGACGGCGTCGGAAAGCGGCAGTCGGTCGTCGCGACCGAGAACCGTCGTCTCGCCGTGGCCGTCGCTTGCCGTGGCCGCAGCGATACCGCCGGCCTCGGCGTCCGCGCCCGCGAGGGTCACGCCGACGGTGTCGAGGATCGCCCGTTCGGTGAGTCGAAACGCGTCCTCGGGAACGTCGGCGGCGGCAAGCGAACTCACGAACGTCGCGAGGTCGGCCGCGACTCCGTCCGCGTCTGGGTCCGTCATGTCGTGTCGTCTCTCGAGGAGGACTATAACCGTAGCCCCGATCCGTCGGGTTTGCGGCCGGTCGTCGAGCACGGGCGTGGCGCGGCCAGCCGCCGCTCAGATCGCGCCGGCGTCGCGCAGTTCCTCGATCTCCGCGCTCGAGTAGCCCAGCGCCGCGAGGACGTCGTCGGTGTCCTCGCCCAGGTCGGGCATCGGTTCGGCCGCGAACTCGAGTTCGCTCGAGTCGATCGGGGTATCGACGTAGGGGACGGGGCCGTCCGCGGTCTCGAACTCCTTGACGAGATCGAGGTGGTCGGTCTGTGGATGCTCGAGGACCTCGTCGAGTCGGTTGACGTCGCCCCACGGGATGCCCGCCTCGGCCAGCCGTTCGGCCCAGTAATCGCGGGGGTGGTCGGCGATCAGGTCCTCGATCAGCGGCTCGAGGGTCTCGCGGTTTTCGACGCGTTGCTCGTTGGTCGCGAATCGCTCGTCCTCGAGCAGGTCGGGGCGCTCGAGGACGTCCGTACAGAGCAGTTCCCAATGGGCCTCGCTGAGGATGGCGAAGTTGACGGCCCGGTCGTCGGCCGTCTCGTGGGGACCGTAGGGGGTCAGCAGGTGATGGCGCATCCCGATCCGTTCGGGAATCTCGTCGGTGTGCCAGTACTTGTGGGGGAAGTAGCCGAGCCACGAGAGGATACCGCCGAACATCGTGACGTCGAGTTCCTGGCCCTCGCCGGTGCGCTCGCGGTGAAAGAGCGCGAGCAGCGTCGAGATCGTGCCGTAGGTCGCGGCGTTGATGTCACAGATGCTCAGCGGGATCTTGGCCGGGGCGTCGGGCGAGCCGTTCATCGGAATGAGACCGGTTTCGCCCTGCATGACCATGTCGTAGGCCTTGCGGTCCTCGTAGGGGCCGTCGCGGCCGTAGCCCGAGATGTTGAGATAGATCGCGTCCTCGTTGTACTCGGTCACGTCTTCGTAGCCGACGCCGAGCCGTTCGACCACGCCCGGCGAGTAGTTCTGGACGATCACGTCGGCCTCGGCGGCCAGTTCGTGAAAGACCGCGCGGCCCTCGTCGGCTTTCAGGTTCAACTCGACACTGAGCTTGTTCCGGTCGACCCAGACGTGGGCCGACGAGTCGCCGTAGACGGCCGTGTCCCAGTGGCGGTTGACGTCGCCGACGCCCGGGCGCTCGACCTTGATCACCTCCGCGCCGAAGTCCCCCAGCAGCCGCGTACACAGCGGTGCGCTGATCCCGCTCTCCAGACTGACGACCGTGATATCCTCGAGCGCGAGCATCTACAGCTCCTCCGGCTGCGTGCCGATTCCTTCGGGCCAGCCCGGCGGCTCCGCCGCGGAGGGCTCGGCGTGTTCCCGTTTCAGCACCATCGGGGTCCGCTCGAGCGAGAGGACGAGGTCGTCGTGCTGGTTGTACGCCCGGAGTTCGGTCTCGACGATGCCGACGTGGTCGCGGGACTCGAGTTCGCGCTTCGAGCGGACCTCGCTCTCGGCGAAGAGGGTGTCTCCGTGGAAGACGGGGTTGTGGTGGCGGACGTCGTCGTAGCCGAGATTGGCCGTCGCGTTGACCGAGACGTCGACGACGCTCATCCCGACGGCCGTCGCAATGACGACGAGTCCGTTGACGAGGCGCTCGCCGAACTCCGTCTCTCGGGCGTAGGCCTCGTTGAAGTGCATCGGGTTGGCGTTCATCGTCACGTTGGTCAGCCAGACGTTGTCCGTCTCGGTGACGGTCCGGCCGAAGGGGTGCTTGTAGATGTCGCCGACCGCGAAGTCCTCGTAGTAGCGGCCGTGCCAGCCCTCGACGAGGCGTTTGTCGGTCGATTCGTCCGCGTCGTCGGTGTCGCTGTCGTCGGTCATTGTCTTGGATAGAGCGCAATCGTCGATCAGTACGAG
This sequence comes from Natrinema thermotolerans, assembly GCF_031165565.1. NCBI lineage: Archaea > Methanobacteriati > Methanobacteriota > Halobacteria > Halobacteriales > Natrialbaceae > Natrinema > Natrinema thermotolerans. The sequence goes on from NZ_CP101873.1 coordinate 3,271,848, forward strand.
CGGGGCAGTCCCAGCACGTTCTCGCCGATGTAGTTCAGTGCGAGCTGCTGGGTGATCGGCACCAGCCGGGTCAGTCGGGCCTCGCGGAAGTAGCGCTCGACGTCGTACTCCGTGGCGATGCCGAACCCGCCGTGGGTCTGGACCGCCGCGTCGGCCGCCTCGTAGGCCGCGTCGGCCGCGAGGAACTTCGCCGCGTTCGCGTACGCGCCCAGATCCACCTCCTCGTCCGAGGCCGCCCGGTCGGCCGCGTTGTAGGTCAGTTGCTTCGCCGCCTGCAGGCGCGCGTAGGCCTCCGCCAGCGGGTGCTGGATCGCCTGATTCGAGCCGATCGGGCGGTCGAACACCTCGCGGTCGGTGGCGTACTCGACGGCCCGCTCGAGCGCCAGCCGGCCCAGCCCGATACACTCGGCGGCGATGACGAGCCGCTCCTCGTTGAGGCCATCAAGCACCTGATAGAACCCGTCGCCCTTGACGCCGATCAGGTTCGATTCCGGGACTCGCAGGTCGTCGAACCAGAGTTCGAACGAGTGGACGAAGTCGCTCGCGGATTTGGGGATCGGCTCCATCTCGAGCGCGCCCTGCTCGTGGGCGTCCGCGAGGTCGACGAGAAACATCGAGATGCCGCGGGTGCGCTTGTCGACGTCAGCGAGGGGCGTCGTCCGCGCGACGAGGACGATGTAGTCGGAGACGTCGACGCGGGAGGTCCAGATCTTCTGGCCGTTGATGACGTATTGGTCACCGTCTTTTTCCGCGCGCGTCTCGATCGCCGTCGAGTCCGAGCCGGCGTTGGGCTCCGTGAGGCCGAACGCCTGGATCGACGTCTCACCGGCCGCGACGTCGGGGAGGAGGTCGTCTTTGATCTCCTCGCTGGCGTATTCGACGATCGGCACGGAGTTGTACACGCCGCCGTGGACCGCCTGTGCGGCACTGAACCCGCCCCCGTTGGCGGCGATCTCCTCCATCATGACGACCGTCTCTCGAGTGCCCATCCCGGCACCCCCGTACTCCTCGGGGAGCAGGATCCCCATCCACCCGTGATCCGCCAGCGCGTCGACGAACTCCTTGGGGTATGCCCCCTCGTCGGCCCGTCGACGCCAGTACTCGCGGTCGAAGTCCGCGCAGATCTCCCGGATGTTGGACCGAACCAACTGCTGGCGTTCCGTCAGTGCCACCGCGTCGCTGAGGAGTCGGGCCATTGGGGGATGATCTCTCGGTCGGAAGAAAAACGTTATGTGATACCGTGGCTCGGTGGCACACTCGCCGACCGTAACGGCCGCATCTGTTCCTCACCGACGCGTCGATCCGCTTTCCGACAGCGAGGTTCGGACGGCGATCCGACCGCTCGAGGCGGCGTCCCACTCCTCGCCCGTGAGAACGCGACGTCAGGCCTCGAACCGATCGCGGACCCGGTCCCGGAGGACGGTCTTCTGGACCTTCTCCCCGTTCGGCCCCTCGGTCGTCGGGAACTCGTCGACGACCTCGACCGCCTCGGGCACCTTGTAGTCGGCGACGCGGTCGTCGAGGAACGCCTCGAGGTCGTCGGTCGGGACCTCGCCATCGGCGGGGACGACGAACGCGACCGGGACCTCGCCATGGCGCGGATGGGGCGCGCCGACGACCTCGCAGGCGCGGACGGCGGGGTGGTCCTCGACAGCGGCCCCGATCTCGCGGGGCGCGACGAGAAAGCCCCGGACCCGCAGGGCGTCGTCGAGTCTCGAGCGGTAGTAGACGTAGCCGTCGGCGTCGATCTCAGCGAGGTCGCCGGTGTAGAACCATCCCGCTTCGTCGAAGGCCGCGGCCGTCGCCTCGGGCTTGTCGAGGTAGCCGTCGGCCAGCGGGTAGCCCCGGATCGCGAGTTCGCCCTCCTCGCCGGCCGGCAGTTCCGCGCGCGTTTCGGGGTCGACGATTTTCGCGTCGATCGCCGGATGGATCGGCGGGCCGCCGACCCGTTTGCGCCGCTCGGCGGGGTCGACCGGGTCGCCGACGAAGAGCTGGCTGTTGGCCTCCGAGAGGCCGTAGGGCTGGACGACCGGGAAGCCGAACGTCGACTCGATGCGCTCGAACAGCGTCTCGTCGAACCCCTTGCTGATGAACCCCACCACGCCTTTGTCGATCGTCTCGACCCGCGTGGCGTCGAAGGCGTCGGCCTCGAGCATCCGTTCGAACATCACGCCCAGCCCGGTGAGATAGGTGGCGTCGTACGTGTCGACCAGCCGGATCGTCTCACCGGGGTCGAAGTGAGTCTGTGCGACGAGCGTGCCGCCGGTCGCGAGAACGCTGAACAGCGTGTTGTAGCCCCAGATCCCGCAGAACGGCAGCGTCGCGACGCCGACGTCGCCCCCATCCACGCCGAGGTGATCCGCGACGTGTGCGGAGTGGTTCAACAGCGACCGGCTCGACTGGAGACAACCCTTCGGATCGCTCGTGGTCCCGCTCGTGTAGAAGATCGCCGCCGGGGCCGCGGGATCGGACGCGGGCTCTACGTCGTCGCTCCCCCGCGCTCGCCCCGTCGCCACCACGTCGTCGTAGTCACGCAGCGCCGGGCGTTCGGCCGCCGACTCGAGGCTGACGACCGCCTCGAGGGCCGGAAACGAATCGGGATCGAACGCCTCGGGTGGTCCCGCGGTGATCTCGGGAACCGCCGCTTCGAGCATCTCGTGGTAGTCCCGCCCGAGCAGAGCGTCCTCGGTGACCAGCACCGACGCACTCGAGTCGGCGAGCATGTACTCGAGTTCGTGGCTCCGGTAGCGGGTGTTGACCGCGACGGTCGCCGCGCCCAGCATCGAGGTCGCCAGTTGGCAGGCGATCCACTCGGGGCGGTTCCCGAGCCAGACGGCGACGACATCGCCGTCCGAGACGCCCAGTTCGGCGAGGCCGGCCGCGAGCGCGCGGCTCTCGGCGAGCAGGTCGTCGTACGTCCACGTTTCGCCCTCGAAGACGATGGCCCGCTGTTCCGGCCGCTCGGCCGCGACCGTCGCGATCCCCTCGTAGATGGTTTCGTCTGGCCACGTGAGCATTAGGCGTGCTATCACAAACCACGGATAAAACGGTTGCGTGCCCGGCCATCTTCGGTTCCCGACTCGGGCGGCCGTCGCAGTTTCGGTGTTACCGCAGGACAGTCGCGTCGTTCCGCGAAATCCGGATGGCGGACCGGCTCAGGCCTCGCCGACTCGTTCGGCGTCCGGCCCGAAGACCGACTCGAGCAACGTGGGGACGTCCTCGGGGGAGACGTCCGAGTACCAGCGGTTTCGCGGCTGGATCGTGATCGCGGTCCCGTCCTCGCTACAGAGGCCGAGACACGAGGTTTCGCTGACCGAGACGGCGGTCCAGAAGGCATCTCGCTCGCGCAGCCACTCCTTGACCGCCGCGGCGGTCTCGTCGGCACCGACCGCACCACAGCTTGCGTGTTCGCCGTCCCGGTCGTTCGTACAGACGAAGACGTGGGCATCGAGCCGTTCGGTGTGTTGCTCGGTCCGGTCGTTCATGGACTCATCAGCAGGTCGTCGTGGCGCTCGGCTGCCGGCTGCGCGCCGGCCCGCGTCTGGAGCCAGCCGAAGCAGGCGGCCACCAGCGCCCAGAGCGCGGCCTGACTCAGGACGGTCAGTCCGCGGAACGCGGTCACCAGGTCGGCCGACAGCGCGCCGGTCTCGACGATCGTCGGTGCCGCCACCGTCGCGACGGCGACGAGCGCGACGATCGGGACCGCGGCCACACCGACCCCAAGCGGCCGGTTCTCGGGAGACAGGCGACCGTAGCCATAGACCGACGCCGCGGCGACGACGGCCCCGACGGCCATCATCCCGGCGTAGATCGCGCTTCGCAGCGTCGGGTCGAACGCCAGTTCGGCCCCGGGCGTCGTCGGCGGCAGCACCAGCCACGGGGCGACCGAGACGGTCAGGAAGCCGGTCGCGGCCAACACGTAGGCCTTGACACGTCCGCGGCCGGGCAGCGCCGGCTCGAGGAAGTAGAAGGCGAGCGCGAATGCGCCGCCGAGCAGGATCCCCCAGAGAACGCCGCTGCCGATGCTGACGGCGGCGGTCGTCGCCTCGCTGACCGTGTGGGCGTGTTCGCCGGCGGCCTGAGCGTGTTCACCCGCCTCGTGTGCGTGTTCACCGGCGTGGGTGTGGTCGCCGCCCTCGGCGCGCGTCTCCATGTAGCCGACGAGGGGGTTCGCGACCAGCGCCACGTAGGCTCCGTAGGCGATCCCCGCGATCGCCCCGGCGAGGACGCCCCGCTTGAGGTAGTCGGCGAGCATCAGTGACAGATGACGCCGGCCGCGTGCCGGAAGTTATGCATCGCGTCGTGAGCCAACGGCTCCTGCAGGAACAGCAAGGCGAACGTCGCTGCCGCGACGAACGCGAAGACGGCGAGCAGTTGTCCGGTCGTGAGGTCGTCACGCGCGGTCCCGATACGATCGTGGACGGTGTCGGTCGTCGTCATGCAAGTCAGTTTTCCCTACTGAAACTCCGATTGTAAAACTACCGATCGTCCGACGCCGGCACCGTATTTCCCCATCGTCGACCGTACGACCGAACGGAACTCGAACCGTCACGAACGATCCGAATGAATTCGACGGATCGGGCGACTGCTGGGGAATAACGAAATCGTTTTCCTACGGCTGACGCTTGACTCGACCAACGAGAGTCATGCATATCCAACGACGGTCACCCGGAGGGAACGGCCGTGGCGGTTGAACGCCTGCTCGTCCCGCTGTCGGACACGGTGACCGTCCGACAGACGGTCGGTTACGCCGTCCAGTCGGGCCTCGAGCGCGCCGACTCGCTCGAGTGTCACCTGGTCGTTGCCCTTCCCTACGACGACGACGTCCCCGAGAGCGCGCGCCAGCACGAGGACGCCGACGACCTGCTGTCGCGGGCACGCAACTGGGTCGAGGAGGACGCCGGCGAGGCCGACGTGACGATCGAGACGGCGACGCTGGGCGCCGACGAGTACCTCTTCGGTCCCCGCGACTACGCGGAGATCTTCGACGCCTACGCCGCCGAGAACGACCTCGACCGAGTCGTCCTCGATCCCGAATACGAGCCCGGCGTCACCGCTCGCATCCTCCAGCCCCTCGAGCGGGAACTCGACCGGATCGGACTGGCCTACGACGAGGCACCGGTCGAGCGCTCGACCCGCCGCGGCCGACTCACGGGGAGCGAGGACTTCGACCGGCTGTTCGCGACGTTCATGATCTCCTACGGCTTCTATCTCGTCCTGGGCGATCCCACCTACTGGTTCGATCTGGTTACCGGCGCGGCGGTCGCGGGCATCGTCGCCATCTCGCTTGCGCGGGTGACGTTTTCGGTGCCGCTGGACCGTGTCCAGTCGCCGATCCGGGTCGTCCGCTTTGCCCTCTATATCCCTTACCTACTCTGGGAGATCGTCAAGGCGAACATCGCGGTCTCGGCCGTGATACTCCGGCCGTCGATGCCCATCGAGCCGACGCTGACGCAGGTCGACTCCCGAGTCAGAAGCGGGCTACCCCTGACCGCACTGGCAAACAGCATCACCCTCACCCCGGGCACGCTGACCGTCCGGGCCACCGACCAGCGGCTGCTGGTCCATACGCTGATTCCCGCCGCCCGTGAGGACCTCTTCGACGGCGGCTTGGAGCGAGGGATCAGATTCGTCTTCTACGGCCGCGAGTCGGCCGCGATCCCCTCGCCGCGCGAACGCGACGACGCCGAGATCGTCGGAGGTGACGAGCTGTGACGCCGGTCCCGCTCGAGGACGTCTTCCTCGCCGCGGCCGGCCTGTTCGTCGTGCTGGCGATCGCGATGTTTTACCGGGCGGTCGTCGGGCCGACCACGCAGGACCGACTGCTTGCGGTCAACGTCCTCGGGACGAACACGGTCGTCATCCTCGCCCTGCTGGCAGCGGGACTCGACCAGCGGTGGTTTCTCGACGTGGCGTTGATCTACGCCCTGCTGAACTTCCTGATGTCGGTCGCCATCTCGAAGTTCACCGTCGAGCGGGGTGGTGTGCTGTGATCGAACCGACCCCGCTGCAGGTAACCCTCGAGACGGTCCGGTTCTGGGCGATCGTCGCCCTGCTTGGACTGGGCGTGTTCTTCACGCTCGTCTCGACGATCGGCGTCCTCCGACTGCCGGACATCTACGCGCGGGCCCACACCGCCTCCCAGACGGACACGCTCGGGGCGGGCTTTGCGCTGGCCGGCGTCGCCCTGGCGTTCGGTTGGCAGCACGCGGCGGTCTATACCGTCTTGCTGCTGTTTTTCGTATTCATCACGAACCCGACGGCCGCCCACGCGATCGCGCGATCGGCGGCCGAGACCGGCGTCGAGCCGATCCTCGCCGAGGAGGGCGAACCGGACGATTCGACCGCCGAAACGGAGGGCGAGACTCGATGAGCCTCTTCGTCTACTCGCTCGTCGCGTTCGTCCTCGCGACGGCGGTGGCGACGGCGCTGTTTCGCGACGTGTTATCCACGATCATCGTCTTCGGGGCCTACAGCCTCGGGATGGCGATCATCTATACGTTCCTGCTTGCCCCGGACGTGGCGATGACCGAGGCCGCGATCGGTGCCGGCGTCACGACGCTGTTGCTCTTGCTGACGATCGCGCGCACGACCCGACCCACGACCGACCGGCTCAGAGAGCGGATCCACGTCCCGGCGGTCGTCGTCGTCGGCGCGTTCGTCCTCCTGCTGTGTGCCGCGGTCCTGCCGGAGATGTACGCGGTCGGAAGCACGGAGACACCCGTCTGGTCGAACCCCGACGTAACCCAACACTACATCACGGAGACGTACCACCAGACCGGCGTCGAGAACGCCGTCACCGCCGTCCTCGCCGCCTACCGTGGGTTCGACACCTTCGGCGAGGCGGTCGTCGTCTTCGCCGCCGGCGTCTCGACGCTGCTGGTTCTGAAACGAGAGGTGTTCGCCTGAATGACCGACTACGACGATACCTACACCGAGAGTCAGGTGATCATGACCGCCGTCAAGATCATCGCACCGTTTACCCTCACCTACGGGCTGTTCATGACCTTCCACGGCGGCGACGCCCCCGGCGGCGGGTTCCAGGGTGGGACCATCGTCGGCGTCACCGTCCTCATGCTCGCCTTTGCCTTCGGGATCGACCCGACCCGCCAGTGGCTCCGCAACTCCGTTATCACCGGCCTCGTCACTGGCGGCGTCGTCATCTTCGGCGCGATCGGGCTGGGGATGATCGCGCTGGGCGGGGAGTTCCTCGAGTTTTACAAGCTCAAGGCCGTCTTCGATATCAAGCCCAAGTGGGGGCTCGAGGCCGTCGAGATCGGCGGCATCTCGCTGATCGTCTCGGGGGTCATCATCAGCCTCTTCTTCACGATGGCAGCGGGCTTTACGTCCGACCGGCCCAGCGGCACCGGCGGCGTCAGCGGCGTCGACGACGACGCGCCGGACGCGGCCGAGCCGGAGGTGAGCGACGATGATTGAGCTGCTGACGAGCCACTACCTCTACGTCCTGACGTTCGTACTGCTCGGACTGGGGATCTACATGGTGATCGCCAGCGAGAACCTCGTGAAGAAGCTGATCGGGGTGAACCTGTTTCAGACGGCCATCTTCCTGTTTTTCGTCTCGATGGCCTACATCGACGTCGACGGTGCCTCGGCACCGATCGTTCCTCACGAGGGCACGCCGGGCGAGGTCATGGTCGCGAGCCCGCTGCCGCAGGTCATCGTCCTGACCGCCATCGTCGTCGGCATCGCACTGACCGCGGTCGGGCTGGCGCTGATCATCCGGATCTACTCGGAGTACGGCACCCTCCGCGAGGACACCCTTCGGGAGGTGCGTGCCGATGAGTAGCATCGACCTGCTCCCGCCGCTGTTGATCGCCGCCCCCATTCTGGCGGCGACGCTGCCGATCGCGCTCGGGCTGTGGTTCGACCGGGCCGGCTGGTCCGTCGCCGCGGCCACGACCAGCGGCCTGTTCGTCGGAGCCGTCGCCCTCGCGAACGCCGTCTACACCGACGGGAACGTGATCCACCGGCTCGGGGGCTACCCCCGCGAGTACGGGATCGAACTCGTCGCCGACGAGTTCTCGATGCTGATCGTCCTGCTCGTGACCGCCGTCGCCGCCGGCGTCCTCGCGTTCACGCGCCGGGGCGGCCCGCGCGGGAACACGTTCTACACCGCCTACCTGCTGCTGGTCGCCGGTCTGCTGGGCATCTCGCTGACCGGCGACGTGTTCAACCTCTTCGTCTTCCTCGAGATCTCGAGCATCGCGACCTACGCCTTGGTCGCCAGCGGCGACGGCCCCGAGGCGGCGGTCGCGGCCCTGAAGTACCTGATCCTGGGGACCGTCGCCGCCTCGATGTACCTGATCGGGGTCGCGTTCGTTTTCATGGCGACGGGGACGCTCAACATGGTCGAACTCGCCGGCGCCATCCCCGAGGCCAACACCACCCTGATCCGGGCCGGGATCGCGTTCATGATCGTCGGCTTCGCCGTCAAGGTCGCCCAGTGGCCGCTGCACACGTGGCAGCCAAGCGCCTACCAGCGGGCCCCCGACGGAGTGACGCCGCTGATAGCGGCGCTCGTCTCGACGGCCTCCGCGTACGCGTTCGGCCGCATCATCGTCACCGTCCTCGGGGTCGAGTACCTCGCGGGCACGCCGAACGTGGCTCCGATCGTCCTGACGATCGGTTGCGTGAGCGTCCTCGCCGGCACCGTTCTGGCGGTGATCCAGACCGAGGTCAAGCGGATGCTCGCCTACTCGTCGGTCTCGCAGTTCGGACTGGTAATCGCCGCCTACGGCGTCGTCATCGCCGGCGAGTCCGAAACCGCGCTGATCGGTGCCGCCATCCACCTCGTCGGACACGGCGTGTTGAAAGCCGGCCTCTTCCTTGCGGCCGCGCTCGTCGCGACGAGCTACGGCGCACGCACTGTCGACGAATACGCCGGCCTCGCCAAACGGCGGCCGTTCGTCGCCGGCTCCATGGCCGTCCTCCTGCTGGCGCTGGTCGGCGTCCCGCCGGGCGTCGGCTTCGTCGGCAAGTGGTACATCGCCGTCGGTGCCGTCGAATCGCAGCTCTGGCCCGTCGCAGCCGTGATCTTCCTCAGCACCATGCTCACCCTCGCCTACGCCGCTCGCCTGCTCGAGAAGATGTACTTCACGCCGTCGGCACCCGCCGACGCGAGTCGTCCGGGGCCGGCCGCGACCGACGGCGGAACGGCCGACACCGACGCCGCGGCCGCGATCCGCGGCGCGGGGGCGGCTGATCCCGTCTCGATCGGCATGATCGCCGTCGTCGTGGTCGCCGCCGTCGTCGCCGTCGCGCTCGGCTTCGCCGGCGGCACGATCGCCGACCTGCTCGAGCCGTTCCTCACGGAGGTGTTCAACTGATGGTCGCAGACATTCGCCCGCTCGCGGCCGTCCTCGTCTCGGCGGTCGCGATCGTCCTGATCGTTGCGTCGCATCGCCGGCCGAACCTCCGTGAAGGGTGGTCCGTCCTGGCCGCCCTCGCGAAGTTCGCCATCGTCGCGAGCATGCTGCCGGCCGTCATGGACGGGACCGTCTTCAGATGGAGCCTCGCCGACTCGACTGGCGTCGAGTTCCTCGCGGGACTGGACTTCGCCCTGCGGGCCGACCCGCTGGGGATCTTCTTCGCCCTGCTCGCGAGCTTCCTGTGGATCTTCACGTCGTTCTACGCGGCGGGCTACATGCGCGGGCTCGACGAACACTCCCAGACTCGCTTTTTCGCCTCGTTCGCCGCCAGCCTCTCGGCGGCGGTCGGGATCGCCTTCGCCGCGAACCTGGTGACGATCTTCGTCTTCTACGAACTCCTGTCGCTGGTGACCTACCCGCTGGTCGCCCACAACGAGGACAGTGAGGCCCGCATCGCCGGCCGGAAGTACCTCACCTACACGTTCTTCGGCGGCGGGGTCTTCCTGCTCGCCGGCACCGTCATGATCTACTGGCTGACGAGCCTCGTCGGCGAGCCGACGCTGGCCTTCGAGGCCGGCGGAATGGAGGCGCTGGCCGCGGCGGCACAGGCTGAGCCGGTCTACGCACAGGCCGCCTTCTTCCTGCTGATCGCCGGCTTCGGCGTCAAGGCCGCGCTGATGCCCCTTCACTCCTGGCTCGCGGATGCGATGGTCGCGCCGACGCCCGTCTCCGGGCTGCTCCACGCCGTCGCGGTCGTCAAATCCGGCGCGTTCGGCATCGCTCGAGTGATCCTCGAGGTCTACGGACCGGGACTGATTTACGATCTCCCGCTCGATGTGCCGGGAATCGGCGAAATCGGGCTCAACATCCCCGTCGCCATCGTCGCCGCGTTCACGCTGACTGCGGCCAGCATCATCGCGATGCGGAAAGACCACCTCAAGCGCCGGCTGGCCTACTCGACGACGGCCCAGCTCTCCTACATCGTCCTCGGACTCTCCTTGCTGCACCCCTATACCGTGGTCGGGGCCCTGTTCCACATCCCCGCCCACGCGTTCGCGAAGTTGACGCTGTTCTTCTGTGCCGGGGCGATCCACGTCGAGACCCACACGGACTACATCAGCGAGATGGCCGGGATCGGCAAACGGATGCCGCTGACGATGGCAGCGTTCACGATCGGTGCGGCCGGCATGGCCGGGCTCCCGCCGGTCGCCGGCTTCGTCAGCAAGTTCTACATGTTGATCGGCAGCGCGGACGTCGGCGGCAGCTACTGGCTCTTTGCCGGCGCACTGTTGCTCTCGGCGGTGCTTAACGTCGGCTACTTCTGGCCGGTCGTCTACACCGCCTTCTTCGAGAGCGAGGACGGCCACGACGCCAAACCGCTGCTCGAGTTCCCGGCCGGTGGGCTGGTTCAGTCCTACCGCACCGAGGCGGACGACGTCGCCGCCGACGGCGGTCGGCCGACCGACGGCGAGGCCGATGCGCCTGCCGGCGACGCGGACACGACCGAGCCGGAACGCGCCGCCGCAGCCGACGACGGCGACTACGAGTACGCCGTCGACGAGTACCCGAGCGACGCCGACGTCCCCGTGGGCGAGCAAGTCAGTGCCGTCGACCACCACGGCAACCACGACGACCACCTCACCGGCGGCCCGCCGGCCGACGTCTGGCAGCGCCGCTCGCCGTTTACCGAAAGCACGTGGCTCATGCTCGCGCCCATCGCCGTCATCGCGACGGGCGCGGTCGTCCTCGGAGTCGGCCCCGACTACGCGGTCTTCCTCGAGCTGGCGACGCGGATCGCCGAGGAGGTCTTCGGAATGCCCTTCGAGGAACTCGGAACCGTCCCCTTTGACGAACTCATGACGGAGGTGAACAACTGATGGAACTCGAAGTCCTGTCGCTTGCGTACCCGCCGCTTTTGATCTTCGCGGCGGCACTGCTCGTCCTCGTCCTGCCCCGGATCGCCGGCTTCACCGTCGGCGCGCTCAGTCTGGCGGCCGTCCTCGCGATCTCGCTGGTCGCGCCGGAAGGCCAGCACCTGGCCGGGACCTTCCTCGGGTTCGAGGTCGTCCCCTACTACATCGACGACTTCTCCCGAATGGTCGGGCTCGGGCTGGGCTTCCTCGGGGTCTGTAGCGTCATCTATGCCTACTCGAGCGAGGCCAGTACAACGCTGGTCGCGTTCGCGCTCGTCTACGTGGCCTCGTCGGTCGGCGCGGCCTTCGCCGGCGACTGGCTCGTCTTGTTGTTCATGTGGGAGCTGATGGCCGTGACCAGCACGCTCGTGGTCTGGCACTACGGCGGCGACGCGGTCCGGGCCGGCTTCCGGTACGCCCTCTTCCACGGCACCGGCGGCGTCCTCGTGATGTTGGCAGTCGCCGCCCACTACGTCCAGACGGGCACCTTCATCTACGACGGGACCGGGATCGCGGACGGAATCCCGGCCCTGCTCGCGGTACTCGGAATGGGCGTCAACGTCGCCTTCATCGGCGTTCACACGTGGCTGCCCGACACCTACCCGCGGCCCCATATCGCCGCCTCGGTGTTCCTCTCGGTCTACACGACCAAGACCAGCGCGTTCGTCCTCTACCGGGCGTTCCCGATCGGTGCCGAGAGCGACCTCGGTATCTACATCGCGTACATGGGCGGCCTGATGTCCGTCTACGGCGCGACCTTCGCGCTCCTCCAACACGATATGCGGGCGCTGCTCTCCTATCACATCCAAGCCCAACTCGGCTACATCGTCGCCGGGATCGGCATGGGTGCCTGGATGATCGAGAGCGAAATTGCCGTCGCTGGCGCGATGAGTCACCTCTTCAACAATATCCTGTTCAAGAGCTTGCTGTTCATGGCCGTCGGCGTCGTCATCTATCGGACCGGCGAGGAGGATCTGTACGAGCTGGGCGGCCTCTGGCGCGAGATGCCCCTGACCGCGATCGGGTTCGGCCTCGGCGCGCTCTCGATCACCGCGATTCCCGGCTTCAACGGGTACGTTAGCAAGGGGATGCTCTTCGACGCAGCCGATCCCCACTACTACGGAATCGAGGCCTCCGAGCCGCTGTACTGGCTGCTCTGGCTCGGCGCGATCGGCACGCTACTCTCCTTTATCAAGCTCGGGTACTACGTCTTTTTCCACGGCGAGAGCGACGTCTCGGTTCCCGACGCCAAGCCCGGCCAGACCGTCGCGATGCTCGGCCTCGGCGCAGCCTGCGTCCTCTTCGGGGTCTGGTGGGAAGGGCTGGCCGACCTCGCGCCGACGCTGCACGCCCACGGCGGCGGTGAGTTCACGTTCGCCTACCCGAACGACGAAGGCCACATGCATCCCTACAGCACGAGCCACCTCCAGACGGCGGGCATTCTGACTGCCGTCGCCGCGGTCACGTTCGTCGTCGTTCGCAAGCCCCTCTCGAAACTCGATCTCGGGGATCCGGCGATGATCGTCTACCCCGTAACCTACTACGTCAGTCGATGGACGATGCTCGCGGTGACCGAGATCTACGCTGCCGTCGACCGAGCCGTCGTCGGCGGCGTCAAGCGCTGCTACTGGATCGGAAACAATCCCGTCCTCGCGGTCGACGCGGCCGCACGGCGACTCCCGCTGGTCGACGTCGAGGAACGGCAGCCGACGGACGGCGGCCGGCCGTCGACGATCCACCTCCGAACGAGCATCGGAACGACCGTCCTCCTACTGACGCTCGTCCTGACGGTGGTCCTCTGGCTGCTCGTCGTCTGATCGTTCGACGACCGCTTTCTCAGCCGGAATCGCTTGACTCCTCGCCCTCGACCGGCTCGGCATCGACGACCAGCGGCTCCTCCGGCGGGACGGCGATCGACTGCTCTAACACCGAGGCCCGCAGCGTCGGCTTCGAGGCCGTCGCCTCCTGTCGGTAGTCGTCGTCGATCCGGTCCCCGCGGACCCCGCGTGGCGTCAAGTAGTCGCCGTCGACCTCGAGCCCGGCCGCCTCACAGAGCCGGCGCAGGACCGACCGCGCCCCCTCGGTGGTGATCGCCGGCGGCGCGATCGCACGCTCGCGGGCGAGTTCCCGGGCCGTCGCGGACTCGAGCAGCGACTCGATCTCTGCTTCGTCGTGGCCACGCTCAGCGAGGACCGTCCGCACGCGGCGGGCGATCGACGGGGCGTGGCCGGTCGGGAACAGCGGCCAGTCGTTCGCGGGCGGGTCCAGTACGATCCGATACCGACGCAGCGGCGTCCGCGCTCGGGCCGGGAGAGGGACGTCCTCGAGGCGCTGGGACTTGCCAAGCACGCGGATCGTCCCCGTGTAGAAGTCGACGTCATCCCACGTCGCGCCGGTGCGGCGGTCGTCGTCGGGGACCCGGAACAGCTCCGATCCCCGGACCGTCGAGTGGGCGAGGACCGCCACCATCGCGTACTCGCGCAGGCGGGTGCGGCGCTCGCTCGTCGACCGGGTCCCCGATTCGAGCGCTCGCTCGCGGACGTGGCGCTCGAGTTCGCGGCGCTGGTCGGCCGTCCACGAGTCGCTTGTGGGCCGGGCGTCGGCGGCCGGCAGCGCCGCCTCGGCCCGGTCGGTCGCGGCGGGGTTGGTCTCGAGGATGCCGCCGCGAACGCACCACGAGAGGAACGCCCGGACCACGGCGTAGTAGGTGCCGGCGGTCGAGGCGGTGTACTGTCCACGCTCCGTCCGGCGGCGAAGCTCCGCAGCGTAGGCGCGCATGTGATCGACTGCAAGGGCGTCGATCGATCGGATCCCGTGGTCGGTCTCGAGCCACTCGGCCCACCGCCGCAGGATCGACTCGGCGTTGGAGGCGTAAGCACCCGCGCCGGAGCCGTCGGGATCGCCCACCGCCTTGCGCTGGATGTAGGTGTCGACCGCATCGGTGATCGCGACGCCGGTCACGGCGCGATCACCCGCCCGACGCCCGCGTCTCTCGCCCCGGATCGCCGTCGCCCAGACCGATCCCGCCGGTCGGCACGACTCTCGAGGGTGACGCCAGTGGTCATCGGTTCGTGTCTTCCTGTTCCACGGTCCTAAATCTGTGTTTCGAATCCACACCGGTCGAAAAAACTGCGATCACACGCGAGCGCGGGCCGGCGACGGAATCCGGCCCGTCCGCAACCGTCGGGGACCTACCCACTCGTCCTTGGTGGCCGGCTCGATATCCAGAATTAAGTACACTGGCTGATAATTTTTCGATAGTGGGTAGTGAATGACACGATCGATCACCGTACGAATGCGTCAGGCTCTCCAAATCGTACGAATTGAGCGGCGGCGCGCCCGACGGCGGCTCGGTCGATCATCGGCGTGGCGCACGATCCTCGTCGTGGCACTCGGTTCGGCCGCCGTACTCTTCGGGGTTGGTGCGTACGAGGTCGGCCGATCGTTACGGCAGGGAACCGCCGCTCTCCCCCTCGAGACGATACACGTCGCCACGGTCTCGGGGTTTCTCACGCTGGTTTGGGTATTCGATCGACGCACGTCGACGGTAATGGAGCGCATCGAACCCGCGTTGCTTCTTACAAGCGTTCCGACTCGAACGGTCGCGCTCGGCACCGTCGGCACGGTCGTCGCCGGGATCGCCGTTCCGCTGTCGCTGCCCGCCGTCTGTTTCGCGGCCGGGCTCGCTGTCGGACACCAATCCCTGTTAGGATTGATTACCGTCTTGCTCGCCGGTTTCGGCGGCGTCGCGCTCGCAGCGCTGGTCGGTGTAACGCTGAGCCTCGGTCGGGAACTCGCTGCCCTCCGATCGCCCCGAATCCGCCGATACAGAACGCTTCTGTACGCGGCGGGATTCGCGGCCCTCGTGACCGTGTGGTTCGTACTGGCCAGTGGTGCCGTCGGTTTGGACCGTCTCGTCTCGTGGCTTCCGGTCGTTCCGATCACCTGGATCGCTGATCTCGGTCTACTCGGACTGACGGGGTCCGAGCCGGTCGGCCGCCGTCCTATCGGCGCGCTCTGTCTGTTCGGCGTTGGACTCCCGCTCTGTACAGCCGTGGCGATCAGGCTCGCTGACCGAATCTGGCATACCGATCCGGTCGGGTCCGGAACGGTCCACCGCTCGCGGTCGCTTCTCGGACCCGGACGCGCGAGGTGGCTGTTCGGTCGCTGGGTTTCCCGGCCCGTTCTTGCCGTCGCCCGAAAGCGATGGCTTCAGGAACGGCGTGTCCCCCGGGGCCTGTTGACGGCGGGATACATGCTGCTCATCCTGCCGATCGTCTATCTACCGCTTCTCGCTGCCGGCGAGATACTGGCGGCCACACCGATTCTCCTCGCGTTCGTCCTCGCCGTCGGGACGGGCCTTGCGTTCGGACTCGAGTTACTCAGCGTCGAGTATCCCGCGCTCCCCCTAACGCTTTCCGCCGCCTCGAGCCGCCAGTTCGTCCGCGGGACCGTCCTTGCCGGAACCGCGGTCGGCGCGCCGGTGACGGTAGCGATAACCGCCGTTGCCGGGGTGGGAAGCCCCCTCGGCAGCCTCGAAGTGATCTTGACCGCCCTCGCGACCGTCCCCCTCTGTCTCTGTGGCGTCACCGTCGCTGCAGCGATCGGCATGGACGTGTCATATCGCGACTTTCGCCCGGTCCCGATCCCGTTCGTCGCCACGACCGTCTACTCGGAGACCGGACGACGGTCGTTTCTCAAGCTTGCTGTCGTGATGACACTCGTCGGGCTCGTCTACCTGCCGGCGCTCACGGGGTATCTCTCGCCTGTGAACGTGCCGCTGTCGACGGGACTCGGGGTCTCGATACCGACCGTTCGCCTGCTGTCGCTCGTCGGAACGGTCGCACTCGCGATCGCGGTCTCGGCGGTCTCTTACCGACGAGCGGTGAGGACGTTCGAGGAGTATACGATTCCATGAATCTCAGTCTCGGGCCTCTCGATCGGAACGGTACCAACGATCGGTCGTTACGCCGTCGCTCGAAAAATGGGCTTTGAGTATCGATTCGGGCGAATTCGTCGTCTCGCTTCGGTAGTTACCAGAACTGTTCGATACCACACTTGGCGGCACAGCCGGCCGCGGTACCACCGATACAGACCGCACAGGGGGCACAGCTGACTCGAGTCGGGTCGGCGACACACACCTGACACGGGGTCGCACAGAAGGTACCCCACGTGATACAGTTCACCCAGCAGTCGATCGCCGATTCCTGCGTGGTGATCCCGTCGGACTGTCCGGCCAGACTGTACACGGATTCCAGTTCGGCCCCGTCGATTTCGGCGATGAGAAGGGTATCGGCACCGCTTTCCAGCGTCGCGGAAACGAACACCCTCGAGACTCCCGACTCGAGGTCGCGATGGGCGGCCGCGTCGGCCGTATCGACCGTCGCCACCTCGCCGTTCTCGAGGGCTTCGGTCCAGTCGTCACTGGCTTGCAGCGTCTCCAGCGCCTCGGTCGTGACCGCGTCGCCGAGAACGAGGTTTTCGACGCGGATTTCGCCATCGTCACGTCGCGCTCTGACGAGGGTGTTTTCGCCCGTCTTGATTTCGGCGACGTCCGCTTCGTCGTTGTACGCGAAATGCTCGGCATCGCCCTCGATGGGGATTCACCGAACGAGGGATCGCTGGACTCATCGTTACCGACACGCCCGCCGCCCTTACCTGGGCCGAACAGCGCTACGAGTCCGTCAAACAGGCCGCAGAACCCGTTTCACTCCCCGACGAGGCCCTCTAGCACCGTTCCGGTCTCGCGAGCGTTGCTACTGCCCGACACAGGTGCAGGTCAGTATGGTCAGCAACGCGTCTCTCGAGAGGCGCTCGCCGCGGTGTAGCGACGTACTCGAGTTCTCGGTTCGCTCGGCGGTCGGACCGAAATCGAAGCAGAATATTTACAAGTATAGTTTCAGTACTGAAATTCAGGTTTCACAATGGTTGGAAACGAAACATCGATGCGGAGTGATGGCCACGGTGGCCGTGACGTATCGACACCGGCGACGGCCCGGTCGTTCCGCGGCGGGAGGCGGTGTCGACGGCGTCGCTCGAACGACAACTCCCGAACCCGAGGTTCGGTGAGGGGACACTGATGGACGAGTCACGTCGACGGGTACTCGCCGGCATCGCCGGTGGGGGACTCGCCTCTCTTGCCGGGTGTGCAACCGGCGACACGGCCGACGAGACCGCATTTACGATCGGGCTGGCGGCGGATCCGACCGACACCAGTCGATACGACAACTGGGGCGGCATGGCTCCCTATTGGACACGCGTCATCGAGCCGCTGGTCTGGGGCACTGATGATATGCAACCGAAACCGTGGCTCGCGACCGACTGGACCGCTACCGATGACACCACCTGGGAGTTCGAACTCCGCAAGGGCGTCCGCTTTCACAACGGTGCGGAACTGACTGCCGACGACGTCGTCCACACCTTCGAGGAGAACATCCTCTCCGAGCGCGGCGACTTCGTCTACGGGTGGCTCCACCTCGAACCGGGCAGCGTCACGAAACGCGACGAATACACCGTCGCGTTCGAGACGACGGACCCGTTCCCCGGCTTCCCCGGAACGATCGCCCACAACATGATCGACATCCAGCCGCCCGCAGCCGATCGGCAGGCGGGCGAGATCATCGGTACCGGGCCGTTTACCCTCGAGGAAATCCGGCGCGGGCAGTACGTCCGCGTCGAACGGTTCGCGGACTACTGGGGCGGCGAACCGGCCCCGACGGAACTCACGTTCCGGGCGGCCGAAGACGAGACGACTCGGACCGATCTCCTCGAGAGCGGCGAGGTCGATCTGATCTATATGCCAGCCAAAAGTCGTCTCTCGTCGTTTCGCGATCGCGACGACGTTCGCGTCGACTCCCAGCAGTCCGCGGGGGCGGTTTCGGTCTGGCTCAACATCTATCGCGAGCCGACCGACGACCTGGCCCTGCGGCGCGCGCTCAACTACGCGGTCTCCCAGACGGAACTCGTCGAGACGGTACTCGAGGGAGTCGGCGAGCCCGCCCGCGGCCCAATATCGACGGTCATCGACTGGGTCGACGAGGACGAACTGCCGGCCTACGAACGCGATCGGGACGCCGCGCGTGACCTCGTCGATCAGTCGGCCTACGACGGCACGGAGTTGACCTGCCTCGTCGACACCGACATGGACGACGGCAGGACGATCGGGCAAGTCCTCCAGTCGGCGTTCGAAGAAATCGGCGTCGACGTCAGTCTCGAAGTCCGCGAGCGCGCAGCGATAAACGACCTGACGGACCGCGGCGAATTCCACCTCCAGATCGGGAGTACGGGATCGAACAGCCCCGGCGCGGACTACCTCATGTGGGAGAGTTTCCACACGATGGGCGTCGACAACAAGGACCGCTACGAGGCCGAGGGGACCGGGCTGTACAACCTCGGCGGCGAGGTCGATGACCTCATCGAGACCGGCTATCAGGCGCGTGACCCGGCCGCGAAACGCGACGCCTACATCGAGGCACAGCGGAAAATCATGGCGGCGGCCGTCGTCGTCCCGCTGTTCTACCAGGAGTACGTCGTCGCCGCCGACGCCGCGCTCGAGGGACTCGAACTCCCTCCGATCGAGAAGTTCGCCGAGTGGAGCGAGCTGACACGAACGGCCTGACGATGACTGCCTACGATTACCTCGCGTCCCGACTCACGACGTCGCTTGCCGTTACGGTCGGCGTCTCGCTTGTCACGTACGGGCTGGTATTTCTCACGCCCGGCGAGCCGGCCGAGATCATTCTCTCCCAGCAGCTCGGCCGCCAGCCCTCTGCGGCCGAAATCGAGGCATTCCGGGCGGAAAACGGCCTGAACGAGCCGATCCCGGTCCAGTACCTGAACTGGCTGCTGGACGTCTGCCGGGGCGATCTCGGCACGTCGTACTACAGCGACACGCCGGTCTCGACGCTGATCGTGGAGGCGCTACCGGTGACACTCGAGTTGGCCCTTGCCGCAATGGTCGTCGCGCTCGTGATCTCGATCCCCGCTGGCGTCGCCAGCGCCGTCCACCAAGGCTCCTCGATCGACTATGCAAGCCAACTGGGCGCACTACTCGGCGTTTCGATGCCGAACTTCTGGCTCGCGTACCTGCTGATCCTGCTGTTCCCGCTGACGCTCGGCGTCTTCCCGGTCGCCGGTGCCGGCAGCGTCGGCCACCTCGTGTTGCCAGCGATCACACTGGGTACTGGCATGGCCGCCGTCGTCACGCGACTCGTCCGGAGTTCCATGCTCGAGGTCCTCGACGAAGCGTACGTCGATACCGCCCGCTCGACGGGACTCCGTGAGCGGATCGTCGTCTACAAACACGCGCTCCGAAACGCGCTCGTCCCGGTCGTAACGGTTCTCGGCCTCCAGTTGGGGACATTGCTGAACGGCGCAGTCGTCGTCGAGATAATCTTCCAGCGGCCGGGGCTTGGTACGTTGCTCGTCGATGCGGTGTTCGAACGCAACTACCCGGTCGTACAGGGGGTCACCCTCGTTACCGCGGTCGTCTTCGTCGTAACGAACCTGGTCGTCGATCTCACGTACCGGTATCTCGATCCCCGCGTCCGGCTCGGGGGTGAGACGGCGTGATCGGCCGTTTCGAGGCCCTCGTGGCGGGCCTTCGACGACGGTACCGTGCGGTTCGGACGTCCCGGGCGACCGCGGCGTTTTTTGCGAACCCGCTCAACGCTGTCGGGCTGGTGATCGTCGCCACCCTGACGATCGCCGCCGTGTTCGGTCCCGTCATCGCACCCTACGACCCGACGAGTCAGGACCTCGTGAACCGGTTACAGCCACCGACGCTGGCCCATCCGATGGGAACCGATCAGCTCGGACGGGACGTCTTCTCGCGACTTCTGTACGGTGCCCGGCTCTCGCTCGGTATCGCCGTCGCCGTCACCGTGATCAGGCTCGTCCTCGGGACGGCGATCGGCCTGCTCGCGGGCTATGCCGGCGGCCTGATCGACGAACTCCTGATGCGACTCGTCGACGTCCAACTCGCGTTCCCGGGGCTGGTACTCGCACTCGTGGTCGCCGGCATTCTCGGCCCCAGCCTCCGAAACGTGATGCTCGCACTCGCGGTCGTCGGCTGGGCGTCCTACGCCCGTCTCGTCCGCAGCAGTGTTCTTTCGACGAAAGAACGCGAGTTCGTCCAGGCGGCCCGGCTGATGGGCGTCTCCCGGCATCGCATCGCCATCCGTCATCTCCTCCCGAACACCATCGGCCCGATCATCGTTCTCGCGACGATGAACCTCGGAACGGTGATACTGGGAACGGCCGGTCTCTCGTTTATCGGCCTCGGCGCACAGCCACCGACGCCCGAATGGGGAACGATGCTTTCGACCGGCCGCCACCACCTCCGGGGGGCGTGGTGGCTCGCGAACGCTCCGGGCGCAGCGATCATGCTCACCGTCCTTGGATTCAACCTGCTCGGTGACGGGCTCCGTGACGTCCTCGATCCGAACCACGATACACCCCTCGAGAAACCGACGTGATCACGACATGACTGGACAATCGATGGATTCCACGTTGCTTTCGATCGACAACCTCCACACGCAGTTTCAGACTCGCAATGGCCCCGTCCGCGCAGTTGAGGGCGTCTCGATGACCGTCGACCAGGGCGAAATCGTCGGCCTCGTCGGCGAGAGCGGGAGCGGCAAATCCGTGACCGCACGCTCGATCGTCGGCCTACAGGACCCGGGCGAGATCGTCCGGGGATCGATTCACCTCGACGACGTGGCTGTGACCGATGCGACCGACCGACAACTCCGCCGGCTCCGGGGAGACACCGTCTCGATGGTGTTTCAGGACCCGACTGAGACGCTGAACCCCGTTTTCGACGTCGGCGAGCAGATCGCCGAATCGATCAAGGTCCACGAGGAACCCGGTCCCCAGCGCCTGCTCGAGTACCTCCATCTCCCGCCGTTTAGCAGCCGGTCGGAGTGGCGCGAGTACCGCGAACGGGCGATCGACCTCATGGAACAGGTCGGAATCGCCAGCCCGGCCGACCGGGTTGACGCATACCCCCACGAACTCTCCGGCGGACAACGCCAGCGGGCCGGCGTCGCGATCGCGCTCGCATCCGACCCGGACCTGTTGATCGCCGACGAACCGACGACCGCGCTCGACGCGACCACGCAGGCACAGCTCCTCGAGCGGTTCCGTCAGTACAACGCCGAGCGCGGGACGGCGATCCTGCTGATCACGCACGATCTGGGCGTTGTCGCCGAAATCTGCGACCGCGTCGTCGTGATGTACGCCGGCGAGGTGATGGAAACCGGCCCGACCGAACGCATCCTCGAGGACCCTCGCCACCCGTACACGAAGGCGCTGCTCGAGTGTCTCCCCCAGCGCGTCGACCGGGAGAGCCGACTCCCGACGATCGACGGATCGGTTCCCGAACCGACCGCCGATCGGGCGGGCTGTCCGTTTGCCCCCCGGTGTGAGTACGCGACTGCCGCCTGTCGGGACGAGGAGGTCCCGACCGTTGCTCTCGCCGACGACCGCGGAAGCGTCACCTGCGTCGAGTCGAACTGGTCCGAGTCGGATACCCCGCCCTCGAGGACGGGCGTTCCCGGTGCCAGATCCGAATCGACCGCGGCTCCCGAATCGGCCCCCGGCGACTCGGACCGACCGTCCCCGATCGTCGAACTCGAGGGTGTTTCCAGACACTACTCGCTCGCGAGCGGGCCGATCGAACGCCTCTTCGGAGCCGACGACACGCTCCGGGCCGTCGACGGGGTCGACCTCGAGATCCGGGCCGGAGAGACGCTCGCGCTGGTCGGCGAGAGCGGCTGTGGCAAGTCCACGCTTGCATCGCTGATTACCGGCCTCGAGAGGCCAACGACCGGGACGGTCCGAATCGACGGGACGCCGGTCGGCAGCGTCGCCGACCGCGATGCCGCTACCCTCACCGACGTCGGCGTCGTCTTTCAGGACCCGCACTCGAGTCTCAACCCCCGACTGACGGTCGAGCGAACGATCGGTGAACCGCTCCGGAGTGTCGGCTGGAACCGGCCTCGTCGCAAGGACCGCGTCCGCGAGTTGCTCGATCGCGTCGGGCTCTCGGAACAGCAGGCGACGAGCTACCCCCACGAACTCTCGGGCGGACAGATCCAGCGCGTCGCGATCGCGCGTGCGATCGCACTCGACCCCTCGCTCGTCGTCCTCGACGAGCCGGTCTCCGCGCTCGACGCCTCCGTTCAAGCCCGCCTCCTCAACGTCCTCGCGGACCTTCAGGCCGATCTCGATCTCGCCTATCTGTTCATCTCTCACGACCTGACCGTCGTCGAACACGTCGCGGACCGCGTGGCAGTGATGTATCTCGGGGAACTGATGGAGGTCGGCCCCGCCGACAGGGTGTTCGATCGGCCGACACATCCGTACACGACGGCACTGCTCGAGGCGATTCCGTCGCTCGAACCAGACAGTTCGACCGGCACGTCGCTCGAGGGCACCCGTCCGAGCCCGGTCGAGCCGCCGAGCGGGTGTGTCTTCCGGGACCGCTGTCCGATGGCCGAGCCGGAATGTGCAGAAACCGACCCCGACCAGCGCCGACTCGGGCCGGGCCGCGCGAAGTGTCACTTCGCCACCACCGACGCATCCGATCCGTGACTCGCCGGGTCATCCTCGAGTCGCGCTCGACCGGGACCGTCCGAATCCGTATATCTGAATGTGGTTTATACTCCGGGGCACGAGACGAACGCATCGATCGAGTCGCGACTCAGGACGGATGCTGGTGCCGGATCTTCTCGGCCGTCATCCCCGGTACCGGCGTCCCACAGTCCTTGCATTTCCACTTGGGCGTCGGCGTCCCGCGTTCCTTCCGCAGGTCCTGTTTGAACTCGAGGCGGGCACCACACGGACACCGGTAGGTCGTGCGGGTCATAGTCGGACCAACCCCGTCGGGAGCGATAAACGATTCGCCGGCCGGGGCTCGGGCGCTCGAGTCGGCACCCGCACTTTCTCTCGGGGAGCGTCGGGATCAAGACGCTGCCGCCCGTCGTCCGGGACGATGCCGGAATCACACAGGATCCCGATCGAAACGGCGACGGCGACGGGGTCGCCCCCCGAGGTCGCCGCGGTTCATCACCAGGCCGACTCGGACGACTGGATCGTGTTCTGTCACGGCCTCCGCAGCGACAAGTCCGGCAGCTACGAGGGCCGGTGTCGGCGGGCCGTCAGGGAGGGGTACAACGCCGTCCGGTTCGACTGCCGGGGCTGTGGCGAGTCCGACGGTGCGTTCGTCGACGCCACCCTCGAGGCTCGACTGGCAGATCTCCGTGCCGTCATCGAGTACTTCGATCCGGACTCGTACGTCCTCTTTGGCTCGAGTTTCGGCGGGAAAATGGCTGTCCACGCCGCTGCGACGGACGACCGGGTGCGGGCGGTCGCGACGCGTGCGCCCGTGACGACTACCGATACGTTCGACGAGTATCGGTCGACCATCGACCGCGATGGGGCGGTGCAGTTCGAGACCGGCGAACGGATCGACCGTCGGTTTCTCGAGGCGCTGGATCGCTACCCCTTCGACGACGTCGTCGAATCGCTCTCGGTCCCGGTCGCGATCTTCCACGGCGGGGCCGACGACGTCGTCGATCCCGCCGACAGCTTCGCGGCCGCTCGGCGACTCGAGACCGACGTCCTCCTCGAGCGGTTCGCTGGCGAAGGCCATCGCTTCTCGCGGGCGGCCGAGGACCGATTGCGGAAGCGATTGTTCGATTGGCTCGAGTGGGCCGGCGGCGAGAGCGGGCGGTGCTGATCCGCTGTGTAGTGGATAAATCAGATATTGCTATACACAATTCGTGTGTCGGCTCGACGACCGACAACCCGCGACACGCCGAAGCGAGTACAGCAAGCGGCGAACGCAACCAGGACCCGGATCCGTCACCGGCTTGGGGCCGGACACGTCTCCGACTCGGAGTATCTATCTTTAAGCAGCGAGAGAATCCCGGCGTTTACGCCGGGCGTGAATCGCGTCACTCAACCCCACAATCCACCGCTCGGTGGCAGACCGGATATTCCACGCTAATCCACATCATTAAGTAGAATTATCTACATAGGCTATGCATGGCGATTGAGGTCACGCGCACCTACATTGGTTCCATCCAGAACCAGCGACAGGTCAGCGATGGCCTCGATTCGCTCGGAGACTCTGCCTCCAAAATTTGGAACGTCGCACGCTGGACAGCCGACCGTATCTGGAACGCAACCGGCGAAATCCCAGCTGAAGGGGTGCTGAAGGCGTATATGAAGAACCAGCCGTGCTGGAAAGACTTGAACGCCCAATCTAGTCAGAAAGTCATCGAAGAACTTTCCGACGCTTTCCAGTCGTGGTTCGATCTGCGACAGACAGACTCAGCGGCGAATCCGCCCGGCTACCGCAAATACGGCGACACCCGACCACGTTCCACAATCACGTTCAAAGCAGACGGGTTCAAACACGACCCCGAGAACAACCGTGTCCGACTCAGCAAAGGCTCGAACCTCAAAGAAAACTGGTCTGACTTCATCCTCTGTGAGTATCAGACGCGCCCAGACGTTGACCTTTCGAAGGTCAACAAGGTACAGAACGTTCGGGCGGTCTGGAACGGCGACGAGTGGGAATTGCACCTCGTCTGCAAGATCGAACTCGAAAGGAACGACACCACAGGCGACGAAGTGGCAGGTATCGACCTTGGCATCACGAATATGGCCACGGTCGCATTCCCCGACGAATACGTCCTGTACCCGGGGAACTCGCTCAAACAGGACAAGCACTACTTCACTCGTAGAGAGTACGACACCGAAGGTGAGAACGGCCCGTCAGAAAAGTCGATGTGGGCGCGTCGGAAACTCGCAGACCGCGAGACGCATTTTTACCACGTTCTCACGGACACCATCATTACCGAGTGTGTCGAACGTGGTGTCGGCACGCTCGCGGTGAGTTGGCCTGAAGACGTACGAGAATCAGACTGGGGCAAGACGGGAAACAAGAAGTTGCACTCATGGGCGTTTGACCGCATCTACCAGTACCTCAAATACAAAGGCAAGATTCGTGGCGTTGAAGTGCTGAAGGAGAACGAGTGGAACACCAGTAAGACCTGCTCACGGTGTGGTGACGACACGCCGTCGAACCGTGTCGAACGTGGCCTATACGTTTGCTCGTCGTGTGAGTTAGTAGCCAACGCGGATTGTAACGGGGCGGAAAACATGCGACAGAAGATAACTCCGAGTCCTCACGGTGAGGATAGGAGTAACGGCTGTGTGGCACAGCCATCGGTACACCTGTTCGACCGCGAGAGCGGGACGTTCACCACGAGAGAACAGGTCGTATCGTAGACCGGCAAATAGCCCAACCTGCGGTACGGGAAGCCTCGCCGTTTACGGCGAGGAGGGTGTCACCGAGACGTCTACCCGGTGGACAGACCTGACTCGAGACGATCCTCGCGTGTTGTAGACGATGTTTGGCCCGGGTTTCTCTCCGGCAGTAGTACCCCTTCTCACCACGTCCCGTTCGACGGCTCTCCGGGTCGGTACTCCGGTGGCGGGGTGATATTCCGTGTCAGTTTACGAAACAGGGAGAGATACAGCAGGTATACTACCGTGAGGAGTGCCGGAATCACTCCGCCAAACCCGTAGATCGTACCGAGTCCGGCTGTTTTCAATGACAACACGAGGTATTTCGTCCGGTGCGGGCCGAGAATAGAGGCAACAGTCGCGCGGTTCACTTCGTCGTCTCCGGTGATATCGTTTACGTTCCTCGACTCGACACCTGCAAAAATAATGGCGAACCAGGCCATGAACACCGCCACCGTTGGCATCGTAACACGCAGCGTCGTACTGAGAAATATCGGGAGGAAAATCAGCACTGCCCAGACCACTGCGACGTATGCAGAATCAATGAAGGGATAGCGCTTCGAGTCGTCGTACGTATAGATGAATACGAGCGGCAATTGTGCGATGAGTAGTGCGAGCCCCGTTCGTGACGTCGATGCGAGGTCGATCGCAAAGAAGAGCGTGATGGCCTGATAGATGACGATACTGGCGAGGCTCGTATAGAGCAGTGGCGTATCGAAGCGTTCGACGAGCGCCGTCCTGTACGCGTTATTGATGCGGTCTTCCGGACTGATGTTGCGCCGGTCCTCGACGTAAATGACGTATACGCCCAGTGCAGGGAGGAGTATCCCAACACCGATTGCTGAAAGTGGGATATCGAGCGTGATTGCGGTTATGCATACCATAAGCACAGCGCCGATGCAAAGCCAGAGATTCAACAGGAAGGGGGTATGAACGGTCCGTGTATCCACAGTACTCGTACCGAGGCACCATGCTGAGTTAAAATTTCCTGAGGGAATGGAATCAAAACGCCGTCGAATGGCTCCGTTCGAAGAACATGTGAACACTTACCTATCCGAAACGGTCCGGGCTGGCTCATCCTCGGACTCCGCAGGAACGGGAAGCGTAATACGGACCTGTGCACCGCCGCTGTGCTGATTTCTACACTCGAAGACACCGCCCGCCTTTTCGGTCAGATACTTCACGATCCAGAGTCCGATCCCGCTAAGATGACTCATTTGGGTCTCTCCTTCCTCTCTTAGCACCTCGAGTTCGGTTTCGGGGATACCCTGGCCGTCGTCTTCGACGAATAACGTTACAGCGTGCTCCTCTATTTCGCTCCGAAGCACCACGGTAGCTTGATCGGGCTGGCCACGGTGTTCGACCGCGTTCTCGATTAGTTCCTGAACGGCGAAAGCGAATTTCGAATGACACTGCACGTCGACATCGTGGATTGACACCTCGAGAACGGTATCCGAGGGAATTTCGGCCTTCGTTATACCGTCTTCGACCATTTCCGGGAGGCTAGCAACCACGTTCCGGTCCTCACCGATCACACTATCGATAAGCCTAATTTTGTGGGCTTTGTTCACGATGTCTTCCGATGTATCCACAATATCTGTCAAATTATCGTCACCCCCATCGGGAAGGTCCTTTTGGAGACTTTCCGATTGACCGAGAATAATCTGCATCGACGTACGGATATCGTGTCGAAAGAACCTGATTAGAACGTCTTTTATCCGCTCAAGTTCTTTCTCCCGCTGTTTGAGTTCCGTTATTTCTCCGACGACGATTAATTTCCCGGCCAACCCACGACCGTACGCAAACGGTTGCGTCTGCGTTGTATAGTACTTGAGTTCGCCACGCTCCGTCCGAGAGAACGCCCCTTTGATTTCGCCTGTCGAAGAACGGGTCGGCAAGACATCCTCGATACGTTCTCGGGAGTCCAAGTTCACATCGAACGTTTCAGCAGCGGTACTGTTCCCGTCGATGATTTCGTCTTCGGCGTTAAGAATGAAGACCGCTTCGTTGATGGCATTGAACGCTTGGTTTCGAGCGACGGGTGAGAACTCCAGAAACCCATGCCGGTTCACGGAGTGAGCGAAGTAGATTCCCGCGAACCCGTACAGTAGCGCGGTTCCATCGTAGTATGGGGGAAGGTAATCGACGATCGTGAGTGTCGTGGCGACCAGTACGCCGATGAAGAATATCGCGAGTGTCACCGCTCGTCTGCGATGCTTTCCGTCCGAGTGGATGGCTTCTGCGAAGAAAAGCGCAGTACTGGCGATCGTCATCAGATAGCCGTATCCCTGAACGATACCGACGAACAGGATTCCTTGTGGAAATCCGACTTGAAGCACGCCGTCGGTCCCAACAGTGTACTCGGCAGTGTAGACGATATCACCCGGATTGATCCAACTAAGGGCGAAGAATACGATCGCAGGCAGAAAAAAGAGGATGGCAGCTCTGTTCGATAGCGGTTGTTTGTAGGCAAACTCATACGCGAACAGGAAGAACGCGCCACCTGTTGCAGTAACGACTGTCCAGAAGACGTTCGCGATCGCATACGTAAGGCCAGCGGCTGGGACTAGATTCATCGTCGCGTAAAGAAATGCCCAGGCGGCCGCCAGAACCATGAAGAGAATAAACCATTGGATTGCCGGTTTCCGCCGCTTGTCGTACACCGTATAGGCGCTGTATAGTGCTGGGAGAGCGCTCATGTATAACAAAAATGTTATAGTTATATAATTTAGCATACTCATTCTTCTATCTCAATAGAAGATACGGCTCCGATCTATTAAAAAATTCTCTAGCTTGGAAAAATATTGGTGGTGATATAGAAAACGTCTGACATTCGTATCCTCTCATCGTCTCGTTGCTCAAAAACGAATCCACGATACCGTCCAGCGACGTCCGTGTGATGAGCCGGATGTCAGTTCCTCGAACGGGAACGCCGCATCGCTTATCAATGCTCATCACGCTACAGCCATGTTACTCACCCACGTTCCGTTCTCCGAACCCTATGTCGTCTCCACGGCGGGGTGTTTTCTCAGCCAGAAAAACCGGACCGCTTTTGATAGCCATGGCGGAAGGAACTGCCATACCAGTGAGTGAGGAAACCGACCTGTCGACCCTGCTTTCGGTTCTCGACGACGAGTACGCACGGGAAATCCTCACCCACACGAGCGTCGAACCCATGTCTGCTAGTACCCTGAGCGAACGGTGTGATGCCTCCCTCCCGACGATCTATCGACGACTCGATCGCCTCGAGGAGTGTCGCCTCGTCACCGAGGAGACCGAACTCGCATCCGACGGCAACCACTACAGCGTCTATAGTGCGAACCTCGACCACCTCGAACTGTCCTTGGAGGAGGGATCGTTCGAACTCGAGTTGACGTATCGCGAGGAAGACGTCGCCGACAAGTTCACCCGGATGTGGGAGGGGATGCGATGAGTCGGCACGCCGTCCGGATCGACGAGGCGACGCTGTTCGAACTGTTGACCGTCGCGAGTCTCTTCCTCGTCGCGTTGTTCGGCGCGGTTATCGCGTATCAGGCGTACCGGGGGTACCGGCGCAACGACGCGCAGTCGATGCTCTATCTGGCCATCGGACTCCTGCTGTTGACGGTGTTTCCCTTCCTGCTCAACGTCTTCGTGACGACGCTGGTCGATCCCGATCAGGTCGTCATCGCACTGCTCGAGAACGTGAGTCGCTTGCTCGGGCTGGTCGCGATCACGTACTCGCTGTACGGTCGGCATTGAGTTGTCAGGCGGGCCGAAGCGGCAGGGACCACCGCTCAGGGGAACGGCCGACGCCGCACGTCCCCGCGCGAGGGGGAATCGCGGGGACGTGTGGGGCAGGCGTCGCGGCCGTGGGATGATCGGATGCGGGGAAGCGGGGGACCACGCAGGCGTGCGGGGATTGCCTATCACGTCCCCCGTTTCCCGCTACTGCCCCGTTCCTATTAGTGATCCGAGAGCGTTTTCCGAGTCGGAAAATCCGCCCGACCGACGCGTTCGACGGTCCCGATCCCATAGGTTTGTGTCGACCCCAACCCTGCTAACGGCCATGCAGTATCTCGTCGGAACCGACTCGGTCCACACCACCGCAGCGATCTGTGATTACCTCGAGGAACGGGCGAACGGCGACGACGCCGTCACCGTGGTCGCCGTCGCGCCAGCCGACGACCCGACGGCGCGCCGGGACTGCGAGGAGGCGTTGAACGTCGCCCCCGTTCGGCTCGCGACGGTGGGCGAGGTCGAGACCGAGGTCCGTACCGGCTCCCCGGTCGCGGAACTCCGCGACGCGGCTACAGCCTCGGCGGCCGACGAACTCGTCGTGGGGGCTCACAGCGGCGATCCCGATGCGACGCGCGACCTCGGCTCGACCACGCGGGGATTGCTTGCGGATGCGGACCGGCCGGTCGTCGTCGTGCCGATCCCGGACCTCTAGCGGTTGCCCTCGTCGCCGACGGCTCGAGTGCTGACCGGCTCGAGACGGCCTCGTCGTCGCGCGAAAAGGGAAACAAATGGCGGCAGGCGGCTCAGAACGGGAACAGCGAGTCGGCCTCGAGATCCCGCTCGATGAGTTCGATCTCGTGGCCGTCCTGGTCCGTGGTGAACGCGTACATGTCGTCGCAGCTCTCGGGATCGCGGTAGTCTTCGGCCTCCCGGGTCATGAGCTGCTCCCAGTCGTCGTGGAGGTCGTCGAGGCGGACACAGAGGTGACCCCAGGCGTCGCCCAGATCGTAGCTGCGGCCGTCGTAGTTGTATGTGAGTTCGACGGACATCGCCTCGTCGGCGGCGTCCGCGGGTTCGACGAAGTAGTTCGCGAAGGTGTCGGCCTCCCAGCGGCCGACCTCGTCGTAGCCGAACTTCCGGGTCCAGAAGCCGAGCGCTTCGTCGGCGTCCTCGACGCGGATCATGGTGTGATCGAGCGACCACAGCGCGCCGGTCTCGCGCTGGACGATCTCGATCTCGTGACCGTCGGGGTCTTTCACGAACGCGTAGCGCCCGCCACAGGACTCGGGGTCTCGATAATCGTCGACGCCCTCGTCCATGAGCTGCTGGTAGTAGTCCTCGAGTTCGCCCTCGGGAACGCGGACCGCAACGTGCCCCCAGGCGTCGCCCACGTCGGGCTCCTCGCCCTCGTTGTGGGTGATCTCGAGCATCGCGCCGTCCTCGTGCATGTCTTCGGGCCCGAGGTAGACGATGGTGAAGCCGTCGCCCTCGTAGCGGTCTTTCTCCTCATAGTCGAGGTGAGACTGGTACCAGTCGAGAGACGCCTCCAGATCGGCGACGCGAATCATCGTGTGATCGAGCGTTCCGTCCATACGCGAAGACAGGCCAGCAGACGGCAAAAACGTGGCGGAGGCGGCGGGCTACTCGTCTCCACCCGTCGAGTCCGCGTCGATTTCTCCCTCTGGCTCGGGCCCGGAGACGACCGGCTCCGTCGCAACCGGCTCGAGCCCCTTCCGACCGGCGTCGAGTTCCGAGAGGCCGACGACGAGGCCGACGAGGGCGGCGACGCCGAGCGGCAGGAAGACGATCGGCGGGACGCCGAGGTAGCCGTTGAGCAGGTAACAGCCGACGACCACGAGGAAGACGGTCAGCGCGTAGGGCAGTTGCGTGCGAACGTGATCGATCAGGTCCGCACCGCTGAACGTCGCCGAGAGGACCGTGGTGTCGGAGATCGGCGAGGCGTGATCCCCGAAGATCGCACCGGAGAAGACGGCACCGACGGCGACCGGAACGAGTTCGAACCCGCTTCCGAACTCGTAGGCGACCCGGACCGCGATCGGGGTGACGAGTCCCATCGTCGCCCACGACGACCCCATGGTAAACGCGACGAACGCGGCGACGAAGAGGATGAGGACGGGGAGCAACGCCTCCGAGAGGTACGGTTCGGCGACAGTCGCCACGTATTCGCCGGTGCCGAGCGTCTCCGCAACGCTGCTGATCGTCCACGCGAGGACGAGGATGGTCACCGCCGTCAGCATGATTCCGAACCCGTCGATGACGGTCTCGACGCCCTCGCCGATGTCGAACAGGCCGTAGGCGAGGCCGATCGCGATCGCGGTCACGACCATGGCGAAGGAACCCCATATCAGCGCCGTCGCGAAGCTGCCCGCCCCGACGACATCGATCAGTACCTGCGTGAATCCCGCGTCGTTGACGGCTGCACCGAACGCAGTCGGCGCTCCCGCCTCGGCCTGACTCGACTGCCAGGACTGATATCCCGTCCAGAACGCGCCCGCGAGCGTGACCGCGACCAGGACGACGACGGGCGCGAAGAAGGTCCGCAACATCGGCCGCTCGTCGATCGGCTTGCCGAGGTCTTCCTCGACCTTCTGGAGCGGCTGTGCCCCTTCGCGGTTGACCGCGCCCGTCGTCCGGGCGCGGTGTTCGGCGTCGAGCATTTCGCCGTAGTCCCGGCCAGTGTAGACGACGATCCCGACCATGACGATCGCCAGCAGTGCGTAGGTGTTGTACGGAATCGAGCGTACGAAGGTCGCGAACGCTGTCGGGGCCTCACCCGCGACACCCATCTCCTCGTAGGCACTGCCGATCAGCGACAACTGGAACGCGACCCAGCTCGAGATGCCAAGCGTCGCGACGGGCGCGGCCGTCGAGTCGACGATGTAGGCGAGCTTTTCGCGGGAGATCCGCAACTGATCGGAGATTTCCCGCATGGTACTGCCGACGATGGCGGTGTTGGCGTAGTCGTCGAAGAACATGGCGATGCCAAGCCCCCACGTGGTCAGTCCGACGGTCTGTTGCGTCTCGAGGCGGTTTGTGGCCCAGTTTCGGACGGCGATCGCGCCCCCGAGTCGCCAGATGAGAGCGACACCGGAGCCCAGAAGCAGCGTGAAGACGAGGATCTGGACGTGGAAGCCGTCGTCGACGATGATCGCGGCCACGATCCAGTCGAAGGTCTGTGCGATGCCGTGGCCGCCGGTATGGATGATCGCACCCGACCAGATGCCCAGAAACAACGCCAGCATCGGTCGGCGGGTCGCGATCGCAAGGGCGATCGCCAGTAGCGGCGGGACGAGCGAGAGTATCCCCGAACCGATCAACTGTGAGAGCCACTCGATAGCAACCATATCTACCTACTAGTGGGGCTGCCGGATATTTTTGAGCGTTCCGTTTCGAACCCGTTCAGGTCAGAAACCCGAGGCTATCAGAAACTCACTGAGGCGGGCTAGTAAACGGCAGTATAGCCGACGATAGTACGCACTGAAACGATTCACACACTAATCGAAACGCAATCGTTCGAGTAGGAAGCGACGTACTGATAGTCTCCGGCAGGGTATCGTCCGCTCGGCCGAACCCGTCGACGCGCTACCGTCGCAGAATCAGTTTCAGTACGTCCTCGTCCTCGAGGACGTGATCCGTCCCGACCTGCTGTTGGTCGTGGGCCGCACTCGGGCCGGTCACTCGCGCAAAACGGAACCGCTCTTCCATCTCGCCGCCGAGTTTCGCGACGGCCTCGCCGACGGTCGCGCCTTCCTCGACGACCAGCGGCTCCTCCCAGTCGATCCCGCGGCCGGGTTTGTCCATGTAGACCCGAATGAGCCCGAGGTTCTCCCAGAGGCGATCCTTGAGCGCCTCGAGGCCCTTCTCCTCTTCGGCGCTGATGAAGGTTACTTCCTCGGGGTCGAGGCCGCGCTCGCGCAACTGCTCGTCGACGGTTTCCTTGTAGTCGGGGTCGATGAGGTCGACCTTGTTGACGCAGGTGATCGAGGGGATGTACTCGCGATTTTCCATCAGGCCGTCGACCAGCCGGTCGATGGTGACGTTCTCTTGCAGGTTGACGTCGGCGTTGACGTAGCCGTGTTCGCGGAGGACGTGCTTGATCGTCTCCTCGTCTAGGTCCTGGTCGGTACTCGAGGTGATCTTGATGCCGTCTTTGATCTTCGGACGGACCGTGACCCGCGGGGGCTGCTGGTCGACGCGGATGTTGATGTCGTGGAGTTCCTTCTGGAGACGGTCGTACTGTTCGATCTCGAACACCGAGAGCATGAAGACGATCAGGTCGGCGTTGCGCACGACCGCGAGTACCTGCTGGCCGTCGCCCTTGCCCGCGGCCGCGCCCTCGATCAGGCCGGGCACGTCCAACATCTGGATGTTCGCGCCGCGGTGGCTGAGCATCCCGGGGTTGACGTCCAGCGTCGTGAACTCGTAGGAGCCGGTCTCGCTCTCGGCGTTGGTCATCGAGTTCAACAGCGAGGACTTGCCGACGCTCGGGAAGCCGACCAGCGCGACGGTCGCGTCGCCGTGTTTCTCGACGGAGTAGCCGCCGCCACCGCCGCTGCCGGACTGCTGGTTCTCGAGTTTCTCCTTTTTCTCGGCGAGCTTGGACTTCAACCGGCCGATGTGGGCCTCCGTGGACTTGTTGTAGGGCGTGTTGGCGATTTCTTCTTCGATCTCCTCGATCTCGTCCTCGAGCCCCATTTGGTCGTACACAGCCGGTCGGGCCGAAAAACCCTTTCGAGACTCCGCGTTCGACTCCCGCCCGAAACGAGCCGGAAACCCGGACGTTCGTTTCCTCGCGCCGGTTCGTTCCCGAGAGCTTCGATTAGCTATACCGTTCCCCGAGCGGTATGTCAGCGTATGCACAGGCGGGAGTACGTCACGGCGGTGGGAACCGTGGGAGCGCTCGCGACGCTCGGGACCGGGCGGGCACAGCGGGCACTCGAGCGGGGGTGTCCAGTCGACGACGCAACGAGCGTCCGGCCCGGCGAAGACGTCGTGTTCGAAGCGGCGGCAACGCCGGGCGTCGATCCGGCGACGGCCGAGTGGACGGTCGAGGGGCCGGGAGCGGCCGACCTCGCGGGAGCGGCCCCCTTCTGGAGTTACACGTATCGGACGGGGCATCCGGCGGCTCACGGCCGATTCGAGGAGCCCGGCGTCTACGAGGTGTCGGTGACCGTCGACGGGGCGAGCCTCGCGTGGCAGGTTACCGTCACCGACGACGCACCGTCGGCACCGACCGTCGAACTGACCTGCGAACCGGGACCCGACACGACTATCACGCCGAACGAGTCGATCGAGGTCACCGCGACGGCCGCCGACGACCACGGCGTTCTCCACTGGCTCGTCTGGCAGGAAGGGCGCAACGCAACCTTTCTCGAGCGGGCCGATCTGTCGGGGTCGACGGCGACGGTCACCTACGCTACGGCCGGGGGCGATGCGATCTGGTTCATCGGCGGCTATCCGATGGCCGCGTGGGCCATCTGTCGCGACGGTCGGACGCGGGCAGCCCAGACCGACGGCCCGTCTGTCGAGGCGCTGCGTGACGTCTCGATCACCGGGACGAACACGCCGGTTCACGCCGGCGAGGACCTCGTCGTCGACGCCGAGGTCGCGATCGAGGGGCACTCGACCTATCACGGGTTCGTCGAGGCGACCGTCGATCTGATCGTCGGTCACGATCCGACCCACGTCGACAGCGAGACCGTCGAGGTGTTCGCGGGCGAGTCCGAGCCGGTGTCCCTCGAGTTCACCACTGCGACGGTCCGCAACACCCAGACGTTCCCCGCCCGCGTCGAGACGCGCCACGCCGCCGCCGAGACCGACGTCACCGTCATCGGAACCGATGACGCGGCCGAACACGGCCATCTGTCGGTGACCGGCCTCGAGACGAACGCACCGGTCACGGGTGGCGAGTTCCTCGAGGTGACGGCCACGCTCGCGAACACGGGCGAGGGGCCGGCGAGTCGCGAGGTCGAACTCGTGGTGGGGCACGATCCGACGACCGTCGATAGCCGATCGGTCGCCGTCGGGGCTGGCGAGACGACGACGGTCACGATAGGCTATGACACCTATCCCGTCGCGAACGACGACGAGTTCCCCGTCCGCGTGCGGACGGGCGACGACAGTGCTTCGCAGTCGGTCCTCGTCTACGGGCGCGACGGGGGCAACGGCGGCGACGCGGCGCAGTTCGCCGTGTCGATCACCGGAACGAACGCGCCGGTGTCGGGCGGCGAATTCCTCGCGGTGACCGCGACCGTCGAAAACGTCGGCGGAGCCGCGGGGTCGGGCGACGTCGAACTCGTGGTCGGCCATTCGCCGGCAGTGGTCGATTCCAGAAGCGTCGGACTCACGCCCGGTGAGACGACGACGGTCCGACTTGGCTACGACACCTACCCCGTCGCGAACGACGATACGTTCCCGGTGTCGGTCCGATCGACCCACGCGAGCGACACGCGGACGGTAACGGTCTACGGGACTGACTGATGCACGATCGAAACGGAGCGCGATCTCGCCGTCGCGGTAGCTGAGCGTCTCGAATCGCCGTCGCCGGCCGGGGTCCGCATCGGCCAATAATCCCCGCTACTACTACCCAGTATAATTACCATTCACAACGAAATTCCGGTACACCTAAACGACCCCCGGGCGACCCTCGAGTATGTCGAACGCGTCGCAGCTGCGTGACAGCACCCAGATCGTGCTTCCCGCGGAGACCCTCGAGTCCCTCGAGCCGCAGCTCGACGAGGCGTTCACCGTCACGATCGCGCCAGCCGGCGAAGAGCGCCGTCGGATCATCGGCAGTCCCGTCGAGATCCGAGACGTCCACGAGTTTCTCACCCGCCGCGGCATCAGCGTCCGCTGATTCCACTTACCGCTCCGGGTGCGTCGGCGCGTCGAACCCGCCCCGAACCAGCGGTTTCGCGACGTGGCGACGCGCACACGGCGGCACCTCGTACCAGCCGCGCTCGAGGTCCCGCTCGAGGCGTCGAGTCGCCTTCTCGTCCCGGCTCGTCCCGCAGTCCCGGCAGCGGTATCCCTGATTCCGGCCGGCGCTTTTCATCCGTCGGTCGCAGTCGGGACAGGTCGGCGTCACCCGCTCGGTGCGGACGAGATCGCGGACCGCCAGCTTCTCGAGTTTGAGCGTCCCGTCCGCCACTTCGCCACAGGCCATGACGCGGTCGCCGACCCGGAGCGCCCGCACCCGATCGCGGAACCGTTTCGTCGGTTCGAAGGCGGCACAGGTCAGCCGCTCGGTCGCTGCGCTCTCGCCGACCTCGGGCGGCTCGAGGTCGACGAAGACGTGGCCGCCGCGGCGGGTCTCGGGCTCGCTGGCGACCCGGCCGGGGAGCCGGTAGGCCCGTCCGTCCCGCACTTCGGGGATCGAGCTGTCCCGGAGGTGGACGTCGGTCCCCTGATTGGTCACGAACAGTTGGCTCGAAGCGGCCGGTTCGGCCTCGATCCGCCGGGCGACCGTCCGGACCGCGTCCGGATCGTCGCCGCGGATCCCGTGCAGGATCGGGCCCGGCGTATGCGGGACGCAGACGGTCTCGTCCTCGCCGCGATCGACGGTGTCCCAGACAGCGGGATAGCCCCAGTCGGCCGCCGCGAAGACGCTGTCGTGATCGACGTCCCGGGGCGTTCCCCAGCGATTCGGCTCGCGATAGGAGATGTACTCGTAGGTCCACTCCTC
This sequence comes from Natrinema thermotolerans, assembly GCF_031165565.1. Lineage (NCBI taxonomy): Archaea > Methanobacteriati > Methanobacteriota > Halobacteria > Halobacteriales > Natrialbaceae > Natrinema > Natrinema thermotolerans. The sequence goes on from NZ_CP101873.1 coordinate 3,308,894, forward strand.
GAGCGCCGCCCACGCGCCGACGGCGGCCAGCGCGCCGATCCGGCCCCGGCCGTCCCCGGCATGCCACGACCGATAGCCACAACGGTCGACGAGCGCTACGGCGTCGTCGATCGCGAGGTGATCGCGGATCGCAGTCCGCGAGAATCGTCTCACCGCGTCGGCCACGTCGCCAGGGTCGTGATCCGCGACGACCAGCCCGGGATTCGTGCGTTCGTCGGCGGTTTCGGAAAGCGCCTCGAGGCGGTCGCGGGCGACGGCGAACGCCGTGTCGGGATCGCAGTCGGTGTGGATCGCCAGTGCGGCGTTCCCCCGCGTCTTGTACTCGACGGCGGGGTTGAGCCGGACGAGGAGGATGCGGGCAAGCGCCGCTCCGTGGTCCCGTTGCAGTCGATCCGCGATCGTCGCGGCGAGGTAGGTCGTACACATCCCGCGCTCGCGCGAGTCGGTATCGTCGATCCCGACGACGGTCATCGGCGGTCCTTGGCCGGGCAGCGGGTAACCCCTTTCGGGACGGCGTTGTCGTCGGAGATCGGCACCGGTCGCGGGTCGAACCAACTATATAAGCATATTCCCGGTACGGGTCCGAATCGCGACACGGCACACGGACATATCGGGGAAAACGTCTTATAGGAGGAATCGCTTACAACCCCCTATGTCCCGCTCCGCAATGGTCGGCAACGTGACCGCGATGTTAGAGGACGCGGGATTCGTGGTAAGCGACCGGTGTGCGATCCGGCCGAAGAGCTTCGATATCGCCGCGCGCCGCGGCGAGGATCTGCTGTTAGTCAAGATCCTCGCGAACATCGACGCGTTCAACGAGGCGACCGGCCACGAGATGCGGCGGCTGGGGACCTACCTCCGTGCGACGCCGCTGGTCATCGGCCTGCGGAGTCGCGACGAGGACCTGAAACCCGACGTCACCTACTTCCGACACGGCGTGCCGGTCCTCAGCCCCGACACGGCGTATAACCTCTTTATCGAGGAAGTACCGCCGCTGATCTACGCCGCCCCAGGCGGCCTCTACGTCAACATCGACGGTGACCTGTTGGCCGACGAACGCGAGGACCGCGACTGGAGTCTGGGCCAACTCGCCAGCGAACTCGGCGTCTCCCGACGGACCGTCTCGAAGTACGAGGACGGCATGAACGCCTCCGTCGAGGTCGCGCTGGAACTTCAGGACCTCTTCGACGCGCCGCTGACCAGCCCCGTCGACGTCCTCGAGGGGGCCGACGACGTCCACGAGAGCGAGGCGACCCCGGACGACCCCGAGGCGGACCCGGACGACGAACGGGTCGTCGCCGTCTTCACCCGGGCCGGCTACAGCGTCCATCCGACGGCCCGCTCGCCGTTTACCGCGGTCAGCGAGGATGAAGACGACAGCGACGTCGTGCTGACCGGCCACTCCGAGTTCACCAAGGCCGCGGAGAAACGCGCCCGGATCATGAGTTCGATCGGTCGCGTGACCCGCACCCGCTCGGTCTACGTCGTCGACCGGGCGAAACAGGACAACGTCGACGGCACCGCCCTGGTCGAACGCGACGAACTCGACGACCTCCGGGACGCCGACGAACTCCGCGATGTCATCCGGGAACGTGCCGACTACGAGGAAGCGGCCTGAGTCGGCCGCCATCTTGGGGAGGCTCACCGCTCACGAATATACACCCTGATGACACTCGATACTCACGTCGATCTTGTCAGTGAATACCGCGCCCTCTCCGTGGCGGTCCTCGCCGTCCTCGGACTCGTGTTCAACATCGGCACGACCGTGACGACGGCCGGCGACGCGGTTCTGTTTCTCACAGTCTCCGTCGTCGTCGGCTACCCCCTCTGTACGGTGTTCAGTTTGTTCTCGAGTCGGTTCTGGCGGGACGAATAGTTCGCTCTGCCGGCCGTCATCAAAGCGACTGCGACGCACTCAGCCCCACGAAAACAGTTGCTCGAGTCGGTTTCAGGCCGCGCCGCCGTAGGTCTCCTCCAGATATTCGACGATGTCGTCGCTTTCCGACATCCCATCGATCCCGTTGGCCTCATCGACGATGACCGGCACGCCCGTCTGGCCGCTGACCGCTTCGACTTCCGTTCGATCGTCGTGGGAACGGGGCACTTCGATGGTGTCGTACTCGAGGTCGAGTTCGTCGAGTTTCGAACGGACCTTCGCGCAGTACGGACAGCCGGGGAGTTCGTACATCGTGATGTCTGCCATGGTCGACTAGTGGCCCGGAGGCCGTATCAGCCCACCGGTCGACCGAGCGGTTGCCGCAACCCGGACTGCATGGAACGACCGGTCGACGGGGCGAAAACGGACGGGGACGATCAGAACGAGAGCATCTCGGCGTCGACGGCGAAGTAGACGGCGAAGTAGGCGACGAAGGCGATCGCGAGTACCCACTGCCCGGTCGAGACGTCGTCGGCCTCGCCCATCGCGCCTTTGACGAGCGGGTAGCTCATGATCCCGGCAGCGAGCCCGTTCGAGATCGACGCGGTCATCGGCATGACCGTGATCGTCAGCCCGCCCGAGATCGCCCACGCGGGATGTTGCCAGTCGATGTCGGTAACGCCTTGCAGCATGATGATCCCGACGACGACCAGCGCCAGATAGGAGGCGTACTGTGGGATCGCGCTGATCAGCGGCACGAGCAGCAGTGACAGGAAAAACAGGGCCCCAACCACGAGCGCGGTGAAGCCGGTCCGGCCGCCCTCCTCGACGCCGGTCGAGGACTCGATGTAGGTCGTCACCGTCGAGGTCCCGATCATCGCACCGACCGTGGTCCCGATCGCGTCGGCCATCAGCGGGCGCTCGATCTGGGGAAGGTCGCCGTTCTCGTCGAGGAAGCCGCCAATCTGGGAGACGCCGATGAGCGTCCCGGCCGTGTCGAAGAAGTCGACGAAGAAGAACGTAAACACGACGATCACGAAGACGAGCGGATCGTCGGAGATCATGCCGAGGCCGTCGATGAAGCCGGCGACCAGCGGCGTGAAGTCGTACTGGACGTTCGCGATCAGGCTCACCAGCCCCTCGTTCGTCATTCGTTCGTAACTCCCGGGCGGCGTCAGCGTCCCTGGCGAGACGACGTCGACGGCCGTCAGTAGCCAGCCGGCGACGGCCGTGGCGATGATCCCGATGACGATCGACCCTCTGATACCGCGAGCGTGTAAGACGAGCATCAGCGCGAGCCCGGCGACCGACAGTGCCGCGACGGCGCTGGTTGCGACGTTCCCCAACGAAACGAGCGTGTCCGGGTTGTCGACGACGAGTTGCATCTCCTGCAGGCCGAGAAAGAGCAGGTAGACGCCGATCCCGGCCCCGACGGCGAACTTGACCGGTTCGGGGAACAGCTCGATGATATAGCGGCGCGCGCCGACCGCGGTCAGAAGAATGAAGACGATCCCCTCGACGAAGACGGCCGCGAGCGCGACCTGCCACGGGACGCCGAGCCCGAGGACGACCGTGTACGCGAAGAAGGCATTCAGTCCCATCCCGGGCGCGAGGCCGAACGGACGGTTCGCCCAGAACGCCATCACTAGCATGGCGACCACCGAGGAAAGGATCGTCGCGACGGTGATCATCTGCGTGACTTCACCCGTATTGTAGTCCTCGAGCGAGATCGCCTCGCCGAGGATGACCGGGTTGACGACGATGATGTACGACATCGCCAGGAACGTCGTCAGCCCCGCGATCGATTCCGTCTCGAGGTCGGTCTCGTGGTCGCCGAATCGGAAGTACGCTGCGAGCGAGTCGAGTGCCCCCATATTGGATGCTCGAGCATAACAACAGGGGTTAGTTAAGCGTTCTTGTCCGGATCGACGCGGAATGTGACCACGTTCGTGCATAGTCGATCGAACCCGCCGGCCCACGGCCGCCGCGAGCGCCGCGGCACCGCACCGTCTTGGGCAGCGATGTCGGACGAACGTATTTCACCCCGGAGCGTGTATCCCGTTCACATGAGGTTTGTCATCGTGGGGTACGGCCGAGTCGGCTCCCGGACCGCGCGCATCCTCGCGGAGGAAGGCCACGACGTCGTCGTCGTCGACAACGACATGGACCGGATCGAGCGCGCCAGCGACGACGGGCTCGAGACGGTCCACGGCGACGGTGCCGACGAGGACGTCCTCGTCGACGCCGATATCGGGACCGCCGACGCGATCGGTGCGTTCACGCCCGATCTCAACGCCAACTTCGCTGCCTGTATGGTCGGGACCCACCACGGCTGTCGGACCATCCTGCGGATCGACGAGGACTACCGCGAGGACATCTACGAGAAGTACGCCGAGGAGGTCGACGAGATCATCTACCCCGAGCGGCTGGGTGCGGCGGGTGCGAAGACGGCGCTTTTGGGCGGCGACTTCAACGTCGTCGCCGACCTCGCGGCGAACCTCCAACTGACCGTTCTCGAGATCCGAGAGGGATCGCCCGCGGTCGGCAAGCGGATGAGCGAACTCGATCTGCCCGAGTCCGCGCGGATCTACGCCCATGGGCGCGCCCGCGAATCGCTGACCATCCCGTTGCCCGGGACGGAACTCGCGGTCGGCGACGAGGTTGCGGTCATCACCGAGACCGACCACGCGGCCGACGTTCGGTCATTGCTGTTGCCCGCCGGTGCCTGAACCTCGCGGTAGCGATCGGATCGAAAGGGGGGGAGAGGAACGGTAGCAGGCGCGCGGACGGACGGATGGGGGAGGGGTGGGGAGGCCGTCAGCGCGCCTGTTCGTTCCGACGGTTTCGAACCCAATAAAACTGCGTCAGACGATCGACTGACGACGGTCAGTTGGCGTCCGAATCGTCGGCGGGTCGGAAGACGAGGACGTTCTGGTGGACCATCGACGGGACGAACGAGAACGGGTAGCCGTAGACGTGGAGGTCCTTCGTCGGATCGTACCAGATCAGGGTCGCCGCCAGCGTCAGCGGTGCGGCCGCTTCGATCGCCTGCGCGAGTTCGGCGGAGAGGAACTCGTAGGACTGGTCGCGGTACATGTCGCCGATGAAGACGACGACGTGGCCGTCCGGTGCGACCGCGTCAGTAAAGCGGTCGAACTTCGTGGCCATCTCGTCGAGCCAGTCGGCTTTCGTCTCCCACTCGCCGTCCGTCGACCCCTCTCGGCGGGACTGGGCGCCCGGCTCGTCGTCGCTCTCGTCGTCCACACCGTCGGCGTCCCGACCGTCGAACGAACCCAGACTGCTCTCGCGGGTCCGGCGCTCGTTGCGCGTCTGCTCGAGTTCGTCCATGTGCCAGTAGGGGACGTCGGTCAACAGGAGGTCGACCGAGTCGTCGGGGACCTCCTCGATCAGGTCCGCACAGTCGCCGTGGCGCATGTCCTGCTCGGCCAGCGGCGGGTCGCCGCGCTCGCGTCGCTCCTCGTTCTCCCGGACGAGGGCCGTCTCGTAGATCTCGACCCATCGGCGCGTGCGCTCGAAGCCGATGGCCTCCCGCAGGCCGGTCCCCTCGTGTTCGCAGACGCTTGCGCCCAATAAGGTGCCGCCGACGCCGGCGAAGGGATCGAGGACGGTGTCGCCGGCCTTGCTGAACCGGCCGATCAACTCCGCACAGAGCCGCGGGGGCTTCTGGCCGCCGTGTTCCCTCCGCAAGTCGTGCTGGAGGGCCGGCGGATAGCCCTCGGCGATCACCGACTTCGTGGCGTACTTCCACTCCTTGCCGGTGAGGTCGTTGACCCGGTTGCGCTCGTCGTAGATCCCGCGGCCCTCGAGGTAGGTCTGGTGATCGGCCAACTCGTCGGTATCGATCACCTCGCCGTCCTCGACGGGCAGTGACTCCTCGCGTGCGCGCTCGGCGTCGAACCCGCCGTCGTCGTCAGTGAACAGCCGGCTCTGGCGGTGCCGGCCCCCGTCGTCTGCCATACCTCGAGTGGTCACGCGACCCGTTTAAATACTCCTTTCGCGATCCGCCCGCTCGAGCGTCCCGGTCGTCCCTGCCGTTTTTGCTTGCCCCCTCCAAAGGCGTCCGATACGATGGTCCCCGTCGGAGACGTCGCTTCGCTGATAGTCGGCGTTCTCGCCCTCTGGATCGGCGCTCGCTTCCTCGTGACCGGTGCCTCGCGGCTCGCCGGCGCGGCCGGGATCCCGGCGCTCGTCGTCGGGCTCACGGTGGTCGCCTTCGGCACGTCCGCGCCGGAGATCGTCGTCTCGACGGGGGCCGCCCTCGAGGGTCGGGGCGACGTCGCGGTCGGCAACGTCGTCGGCTCGAACGTGTTCAATCTGGGCGTGATCCTCGGGCTCGTCGCCGTCATCGCACCGTTTCGCGTGTCCGAGCCGCTGCTTCGCCGGGACGTACTGGCGATGGCCGCCTCGACGGCCGTCGCGGTCGCCGTCCTCGCGAACGGCCTCGTCTCGCGGCTCGAAGGGGCCGTCCTCCTCGCGCTGCTGGCGGGCTATCTGGCGGCGCTCGTGATCGCGGTCAAGAACGGCGACTCGAGCGGGGCGACCGACGGCGGGACGGCGCCCGCCGGGGCCGGCGGCACCGGGCGGGACGTCCGGCTCGGCCTCGAGGCCGGCCGCACCGTGGCGGGACTCGCGATCGTGATCGTCGGCGGGCGCGTCCTGGTCGACGCCGCGGTCGGGCTGGCTCTCTCGGTGGGGATCTCCGAGTGGGTCATCGGCGCGACGATCGTCGCGGCCGGTACGTCGCTGCCGGAGCTGGTGACATCCGTCGTAGCCGCCCGCCAGGGTGATACCGGAATCGCCGCGGGCAATGTCGTCGGCTCGAGCGTCTTCAACGTCCTCGGCGTACTGGGACTGGCCGCCGCGGCTCGCCCGCTGGCCGTCGATCCGGCGGTCGTTCTCGCGCTCGGATGGCTCGCCGCCGTGACCGCGTTCGCAACGGTCGTCCTCGCGACGGGGCGGCAGCTGACCCGCCTCGAGGGGGCCGCGCTCGTCGCGTTCGGAACGGCCTACTGGGTCGTTAGCGCCATTCTCTGAGGCCGCGGCGTCGCCGATCGACGAGACCGGAACCGGTGACACGAGTGTTAGCGAGTATATATGTGGGTCGCAGCCCTGAACGTGAGTATGAACATGCTCGTCGACGGCGAGTGGCGAACCGACGCGTACGAGTCGACTGACGACGACGGCTCGTTCGAGCGCCAGACGACGCCGTTCCGCGACGAAATCCGCGACGACCCCGACGCCCGATTCCAGCCGGCGGCCGGCCGGTATCACCTCTACGTTTCCGCCGCCTGCCCGTGGGCCCACCGGACGCTCGTGACGCGGGCGTTGAAAGGCCTCGAGGACGCGATCTCGGTGTCGGTCGTCGATCCCTATCGGGGCGAGGACGGCTGGCAGTTCTCCCCCGAGAAGGAGGGCTGTACGCGCGATCACGTCCACGACGCCGACTACCTGCGCGAGCTATACGTGAACGCGGATCCGGACGCGACCTGTCGCGTTACGGTGCCGGTCCTCTGGGACAAAGAAGAGGGGACCATCGTCAACAACGAGTCCGAAGAGATCATGCGGATGCTCGACACCGAGTTCGACGAGTACGCTCGGCGGGACGTCGATCTCTACCCCGAGGGCTACCGCGACGAGATCGACCGGATCATCGACGAGATCTACGAGCCGATCAACAACGGCGTCTACCGGGCCGGCTTCGCGACGAAGCAGGGGCCCTACGACGAGGCGGTCGACGACCTCTTCGCGGCGCTCGACCACTGGGACGAGGTGCTTGCCGTCCAGCGCTACCTCGCCGGCGACCGGCTAACCGAAGCCGATGTCGCGATGTTCACGACGCTCGTCCGGTTCGACAACGTCTACCACACGCACTTCATGTGTAACGTCCAGTACATTCGCGAGTACGACAACCTCTGGCCCTACCTGCGGGACCTCTATCAGACGCCGGGGGTCGCCGAGACGGTGAACATGGACCACATCAAGGAACACTACTACACGACCCACCCGGACGTCAACCCCCACCGGATCGTCGCTCGAGGGCCGGACCTGGACTTCGAGAAACCCCACGACCGCGACGACCTCCCCGGCGGCCCGCCGTCGGATCTGGTCGCGGCCGCCAGCGCCGACGACTAGGTCGTCCTCGAGCAGAAGAACGATCTCGCGGCGTCAGGACTCCGCAGTCGCCTGTTCGGTTTCGTCCTCGGATTCGGCATCGTCGGCCTCGGTGGCTTCCGTTTCGGCCGCCGCGAGTTCCGCGTCGGCGGCGGCCGCACGGTCATCGGGGGTACGGCCGGTGTCGCGCCGCCAGTCCTCGAAGCTGTGGCCGAACTCCTCCTCGGCGACGAACACTTTCCAGAGGATCCAGACCGGGACCAGGACCGGGATCAGTGGAAGCAAGACGATCACGAGTACCGCGGCCATGATATAGCCGAACAGGGACATCTGGGTGTTGGGCCCGTATCCCGTCGACTCGGACACCTTGACTGACATATGGGTTCGTACGAACGTACCGGTGTTCGGTCTTTCGATTCGTCGGGTTCGTTGCCGTGGCTGTGCTAGTCGCCGGTCAGCACCACCTCGGCGTCGTCCTGCGGTCGGTACGACAGCGCCTGCATGGTCTCGGACAGCGAGAGGAACCGCTCGGCATTGTCGGAGATGCCGTGGGCGATCAGGGGGGACTCCTCGAGCGTCGCCGTCGCGGCCGCATTGAGCAGCCGTCGACAGTCGCCGGGGCTGAGCCACATCGCGCGGGCGTAGCGCTCGCCGGCCCCGTCGCGGTCACGGCACTCCGCGCGGAGTTCGTCGCGGGTGAGCAGCCAGCCGATCCGGAGGTTCACTACGTCGAACCCGTGGCGCTTCGCGTAGTAGGACCCCATCGACTCGCCGAAGACCTTCGTGACGCCGTAGTAAGTGTCGGGATCGGTCGGATCCGACGGCCGGACGATCTCCGGCTTGCCGACCGTCGACTCTGGGCGGCTCTCCGAGACGGTGTTTTTCATGTTGACCGCATGGTTCGAACTCGCAAAGACCACTCGCTCGAGGTCGTTCGCGGCCGCCGCCTCGAAGGCGTTGTAGACGCCGTCGACGTTCGGTTCGCGTACCTCGTCCCACTCGACCCGCGGGGAGGGGTTGGCCGCGAGATGAATCAGGACGTCCTGACCCGCGAGCGCGTCGCTGAACGCGTCGTAATCGGCGATCTCGATCGGTTCGGACTCGAGGTCGTCGGTCTCGCTGTGGGTGAACAGCGCGAGGTCGTGGTCGTCGTCGGGGAAGGCGTCGATGGCCACCCGGCCGACGTTGCCCGCCGCACCGGTGATGGCGATGTTCGTCATACGAGAGCGACGGCGACCGGCGCAAAATAGGTCGGGCCGGCGTCTTCTTGCCCGAAAGCCTCGACTCGCTGGGCTCGTGCCCAGCGAGTCGCCCCTTTCAGTCCCGCTCACGCGGTGGACGGAGAGGGCGGCAGAAACGCGGCGGTCGGAGTCGCGAACTACGGCTCGACGACGATCTTGCCCACGCTGTCCCGGTTCTGCATGGCCGCGAAGGCGTCGTCGGTGTCCTCGAGCGCGTACGTCTCGTCGATCTCGGGCTCGAGATCCCCGTCGGCGGTCAGCTCGACGAGCCGCCGGAGGTCGTCCTGGGTCCCCATCGTGGAGCCGACGATGCGTTTGTGACCCAGAAAGAGGCTCGCGATATCGATCGTCGACTCGCCGCCCGCCGTGCGACCGCAGATCGCCATCGTCCCGCCGCGTCGCATGACCGACTGGCCGAGCCGCGTGAACTCGCCGCCGAGGTGGTTGATCACCGCGTCCGGCTCGCCGATCCGCTCGACCGCCGTGCGGATCTCGTCGACGTCGGCCGATTCGACGCCGTGATCGAGGCCGAGTTCGCGGACTCGCTCGAGCTTCGACGCCGACGTCGACGTGCCGATGGTTTCGGCACCGAACACGGCCGACAGCTGAACCGCCGCGACGCCAACGCCGCCGGTCGCGCCGGGGACGAACACGAGGTCGCCGGGGCCGACCTCGGCCCGCCGGAGCATGTGGAAGGCGGTCATGTAGGCCGTCGGGATCGCGGCGGCGGTCGTCGCGTCGACGCCGTCGGGCAGCGGAATAAGCCGGTCGCCTTCGACGCACGCCGTCTCGGCCAGCCCGCCGTGATAGAGCGAGAACCGCTCGCAGGTGTTTTCCGGCCCCTCGCGGCAGAACCGACACTCGCCGCAGGTCTCGTTCGGACAGAGAACGACTCGGTCGCCGGGCTCGACGCCTCGAACGCCGTCGCCGACCTCGCTGACGACGCCGGCCACGTCCAGCCCCGTGACGAACGGCAGATCGTCGGCGTCGACCATCGCCGAGTCCCCCTCGAGGATCCAGAGGTCGTGGCGGTTGATCGCACAGGCAGCGACGTCGACGGTGGCTTCGCCCGGGCCGGGCTCGGGCGTGTCGCGCTCGATCGTCCTCACTCCCTCGGGTCCGCTCAGTTCGGTGAAGGCTGCGGCTCGCATCGAGTTTCGGATCGATCCCGAGGACAAAGACCCTAGGGAAGGCGGAATCCCACGTCGAGCGCGGATCGGCGGGCTTGGGACCGCCGACCCAGCCCTTTTTCGCTGCCGGCCGTAGGTGTACCCGTGACAGCGCCCACGACCTGGGAGGTCGAACTCCGCGTGCCCGACGACGCCGCCCTCGAGGCAGCCGGCAAGTCCTGGACCATCGACGTCCGCGCGGACGAGGCGATCCTCGCGGCGGCCCGCCGGGCGGGCCTGTGGCTCTCCGCGGACTGCCAGCAGGGGTGGTGTATCACCTGCGGCGCGCGACTGCTCGAGGGGGAACTCGACCACAGTAACGCGAAGCGGTACTACCCCGAAGACGAGGCCGAGAACTTCGTGTTGACCTGCGTGGCCCAGCCCCGCGCCGACTGCGTTATCCTGGTCGAACAGTACGACGAACTGCTTCGCCATCGGGCCGACCACGACAGGCCGCCGGGACGATCGAAACTTGGCTAGCCGAGGGGCGACGGCGGTCCGTCCGGATCCGACCGACCCGGCGACTGCCCGCCGAACGTTTTCGGCCCCTGCGATGAACGGCCCGATATGACCGAGCCGCGGTTTACCGCCGTCCTGCTCTCCGACGGCGACTGTCCGTTCTGTTCGGCCGCCTCGACCGCCGTCCGGCAGCTCGAGTCAGTCGGCGTCGTCTCGTGGTCGGAGCCGGCCGCACAGGCCTTCCTCGAGGCTCAGTTCGGCGAGACGCCGTTCGCGCTCTTTTTCGCGGATTGCGAGGCCGGGACGGTCTGGGCGGGCCGTGCGGCCGCGATCGAACTCTGCGAGCGGGCGGGGATGCCGGTGCTGGTTCGGGACATCGTCGGCGAGAACTACGAGCGACTCGCGGACGCCGTGCGGGTCGTCTCGGGAACCGACCGGGAGATCGAACCCTACCACGACGCGTATCCGATGGCCAGCGACGCCGCGGCGCTGTTCGACGAACTGGCGGCTAGCGCGGGCCGGACGCACGTGCCCGGAACCTGAGCGCCCCTCGAGGCGAGCCGGCGGTTCGCCGACCGGTGGGCCGCTCGAGCCCCGCAGGGACTACACGTCGATCGTTCCCCGCATGGAGTTGGGGTGGACCTGACAGTAGTACTCGGCCATCTCGGCGCTGGCGGTGAATGTAGCCGACTGAGTCGCCCCTTCTTCCCCGAGCAGGTCCGTCTCGAGTACGTCCTCCCCCGACTCGTCTTCGATCGCGAAATTGTGCTGGAGACCGTCGCCGTTCTCCCAGACGAGGGTGTACTCGGTCCCCGCCTCGAGCGACAGGGTCGGGTTTTCGGTCCCCGCGATGGTATCGGGTGCGGCTCCCTGCCAGCCGGACGTCTCACCGACGAGGCGGATGTCGGCCTGTGTGTCGGTGCCGTCGTCCCCATCTGCCGGCGTCTCGCCGCCGTCGCCGGGGAACTCCCAGTCCGCGAACGGCCCCTCGACGATCTCGTCCTGTTCCCACATCGCGTGGATAAACGGTTGAGTCTCGCCGTTCGGGAGTTCGAACGCGGTCGGTACCGGATCGTAGACGGGCCCGTCGGGTGTCGGCCTGATCGGCAAGACGACGCCGTGGGTGTGGTGGATCTGTCCGGCGATCGTCTCCGCGGGCGCGAGCGGCAGCTCATCGTCGAGGACCATCCGATACCGTTCGTCACGCACCGTCGCGGTCGTCATGAGGTGGACGACGCGCATCCCCTCCTCGGTGGCCCGCTCGCCGTTGACCTCGAGGTGGCCGACGCCCCAGGACGCGCCGTAGGTGTAGACCTGCGGGAACAGCGGTGAGCCGGTCCCCGTGATGCCGTGCAGCGAGCCGTCGGTCAACACGCCGCCGCCGGTCTCGTAGCCGGGGATCGGCGGCTGGATGACGTGATCGTGGTCGATCCTGTACTCGTTGCCCGCCGGATCGGTGAACTGCGCCTCGAGGGCGACCGTATCGGTCGTCTCGCCCGGCGCGCCGGGGAGGTCGTACGGCTGGTGATCTTCGTAGGTGATCTCGAACGAACCGCTGGTAACCTCGGCCTCGTCGCTGTACAGCGTCGGCTCGGTCAGTCGCTGCTGGGCGATCGAGTCGTCGTCCGCGATCGGTTCGCGGGCCTCGTCGGGTGCAGCGACGAGGAAGGGCAGGTCCGCGAGGAGTCCCGGCACTGCCTCGCCGAGCGGCGAGGGGAGCCCCCGGGCCTGTTCGATTCGTGCCTCGAGGAGGTCGGTCCCGCGTCGCGGGTTTTCCGCGGTTCCGAACACCATCGGGCTCAGTCGCCGCTCGCCGGGCAACACCCAGTAGACGGCGTCGCCCGGCTCCTGTCTGGCGGTGACGGTCACTTCGGGGTCGTCGCCCTCGTCGCCTTCGCCGTCGGATTGGGTCGCGCCGACGCCGGACGCGCTCGCGAGTCCGCCGATCGCTGCTATCGTCCCTAGTTCGAGGAATCGCCGTCGTGATGACGCCATAGCAATCGGACACCGAGGGTGTGGATAAAGCCCGACCCGGTGGTGTATCCCGGTCGAATAGCCATCGCTGCTGAAATCGAAGGGACGTGGACAATCACGGTGAGCGAGATAGCGGCGACCGTCCGCGGCTAGCCGCGTTCGCGGACGCTCAGTCGCGTCCGGGTGCGGGCTCGGGCAAGGCCCGCCGTTCTCGAGGCGGCACGAGGTAGTTCGCCCGGTTCGCGACGGTGATGTACTGGAGGATGCCGTTGTTCGTTCGCCGGCCGACCGAGCCGTCGGTGAGGTCGCCGCCGGTCATCGCCGTCCGGGTCGTCACGAAGTCGTCGATCGAGCGCTGCAACGAGAGGAAGTGAAGGCCGGCCCGATCGTCGTCGGTCGAGTCGAAGTCCCGTCGGAGGACGATCGGCTCCCCGTCTTCGCGGGCGCGAGCGGTCTTCTGTGCGTGGCCGACGGTCCCCTTCCGCCGGGCAGCCTCGTCGGCCGCGTCGGCGACCTCGGTCACCCGACTCGAGTCACCGAGGTTGTGGCCGGCTCCCTCGACGAACCCCTCCTCTGCGTGGGTCGGCGAGAACATCTTGGCGACGCGTTGCTCGCGGCTGTCCTGCTCGTACCACTGCTGGAGATGCAGGTTGAGCTTCGAAAGGTGGATCGTGGTCCCACCGGCGAACGGCCCCTCGTCGATCGTTACGCGATCCTCGCTGGCCTGCGTGCGCCGGAAGCCGGACTTGAAGCCCATGAACATCGGCGCATCCTCGGGGACCGGTTCGCCGTCGGGGATGCCGGCGACGCCCGACTGTTTCTCGGCCGGGAGCCCGCGGCCGATGAACCCCGTTCGGCGTTCGGCAATCTCGAACACCCCCTCGAGCGTACCCTCGACCGCGAGGCCGTTCAGGTCCTCGAGTTCGCCTTTCAGCGCTTCCTCTGCGCTCAAGGTGACGTGGCCGTAGTCGCTGGCCAGATGTACCAGCGCGTCGTACTCGTCGAGGGCGGGGTCTTCCAGCGCGGTCAGGGGCTCGGGATCGGGCAGTTCGACCCCCTCGAGGTCGCTCTCGAACCGGTCGAAGTACGCGGGGCCGTAGCCGACGGTAAAGGCGAGCCCCTCGTTGCCCCGTTTGTAGGCCCGCTCGAGCGTTTGGAACGCGGCCTCGAGCTGGTCGCGCTCCTCGGCGGCGTCGGCGGGGCCGTCGCCGACGTACTCGAGGGCGAGCAGGAGGTGGTGTCGGGGCGGCACGTCGTTGCCGTGGTCGTCCGTCGAGAGGAACTCGTTCCAGGCGTGCTGTCGGGTCGGGAGTTCGTCGGGCGCGAGGACGGCCTGTGGGACGTCCTCACGCTCCTCGCGCTGGAGACACGCGGCGAGCCCAGCGGCACCGCCGACGGCGACGGCGCGTTTGACGAACTCGCGACGCGGGAGTCCGCGGTCCGACCTGTCCATACACGACTCTGGGGTGCTGACGACTAAGGATATTGTGGTCCGACCGTTGAACCACCGAGGGAGCGACACCGACGGTTCTCGGCAATTGCAAGCAAAGCTTCATGCGCCGAGTTATGGGAGTGGACCGGTGGATGTCGGACGAGAAACCACACGCGGCAGGAAACGTCGACGCAGGGGACACGAGCGAGCGCGTCGGGATGGCGGTGCTTCGCGAACGCGGGCTCGAGCCCGAGGAACTGCGCGAGAAACTGATCGATGCCATCGGTGCCGAGTTCACGACCTATTACTACTACACCAATCTGCGAATGCATCTCGCCGGTCACGAGGATTACAAGGAGATCACCGAGGACGCCCGCCTCGAGGACCGGGCCCACTTCGAACTGGTCGCGCCGCGGGTGTACGAACTCGGCGGCGCACTGCCGAACGACATTCGGGACTTCGCCGATCGAGCGTCCTGTCCCGACGCCGAGGTTCCGACGCCGATGGCTGGCGACGGGAGCTTCGACACCGAGTCACTCGACGCCGAGAGCATCCTCGAAGTCCTGCTCGAGGCGGAACGCTGTGCGATCCGGACGTGGTCGGAGGTCTGTGACATGACCCACGGGAAAGATCCCCGGACCTACGACATGGCCTCGCGCATCCTGCAAGAGGAGATCGAACACGAGGCCTGGTTCGTCGAACTCCTCTCGATGGAACGGGACGGCGAGATCAATCCGGCGGGCCACTTCGTCCGGGGCGAGCCCGGCGATGCACCGCTCTCGACGAACCGCCGGTTCAACGACAGCGCGTAGTTGGGACGCACCGGCGACCCCGAGTTCGACCTCGAGCGCTCGCGGGCCCCGTATCTCGGCCCATCCCCATCGCGGCGCGCCCGCGATGACCGGCAGTGCCATCCGTCTTCGAGTGGTATACGCTCCCATGAATCAGATCGAGGCGTTCGTCGAGATCGACGCGCCACCCGATGTCGTCTGGGATGCGCTCATAGCGTTCGACACCTACCCGGAGTGGGACCCGCTCACGCGAACGATCGAGGGCGTCGCCGTCGACGCGACGGGTGGTTCCGAACGGAGCGACGCGTTCGCGTACCGCCCTCGGCCCATCGGGCCGACGGTCGTCGCCGCCGAGCCGCCGCGACGGCTCGCCTGGCACGACCGGCTCGTCGTGCCGTTCGCGTTCGATCGCTACCACGAGTTCCACCTCGAGCCGATCGGAGACGGACGCCGGACCCGACTGCTCCAGCGGGAGACGGTCCGCGGGGCACTCGCCGGTCTGGCGTTCGACGAGGCACGTCTCGAGCGGGCCTTCGTCGCGATGAACGAGGCGATCGCGACGCGGGCGGAGCGGCGGATCGCCGCCTAGAACGCCGAGAGCGACGCGAGCGATCCGATCCCGTGTGTCGGCCCGACCGGCAGTTCGTCGTCGGTGCGGTGGTCCAGCCGGCGGAAGTCGGCGGTGACGCGCCGTGGCGAGGGGACGCCGGGACGAACAGCGTCTCCGCGTGACTCGAGGGTGGCTCGGCGAGGGTTCAAGTACGGACAAGCGGCGAGGCTCGCCGTGACCCGCTCTACCCGATGTCGCACGATCCGTGAGCGAACCGCCCCGAGTCCACCAGCGAGGCACGCACATGGGACATAGAGCGCTGGTCGCCTACCGGCGGCCGGACCGGCTCTACGGACTGCGGTACAGCCACTGGGGCGGCGAGGACCTCGCCCTCGCCGAGGCGATCACCCCGCGGACGCCGCTTGCCGACGGCGCGATCGACGGTGCGTTGCTCGCGGACTCGATCAGCCGCGAGCGGATCCTGACCGATCACCTCGACCCCCGCGTCCACGAAGCGCTGTATCTGGTCGCCCCTGACGCCGGCTATGCCGTCGATCCCTATCGGGTCTGCTGGCTCGAGTGGGGCGACGGCCGCGACGGCGGCCGGGGCGCGATCGTCGCGACGGAGCCGGCCGACGACCGTGCGGTCAGGGTCTGGTTTCGCGCGACCAAGACCACGCTGGCCGACGTCATCGAGATGGGCGTCCTGTCCCGGCGGGCCGCACAGACCTACCTCGAGGCCCGCGTCCACGAGGAGTGGGACGGGCGGTGCTACACCTACGGCGACGCGCCGGCCGACGAGCCGGCTGGCGGCTACGATCCGCCCCTCGACCGGTGGCTCGGCGGCGCGGACGGGCTCGAGGGAGCCGACGGGGAACGCGACACTGACGGGGTCGGAACCGGCGAGAACGAGCGTGACGAGGGGAACAGATGGGACGGTGAGGGGAACGGACGGGAGGACGAGGAGAGCGGAGACGGGGCCTGAGACCGATCGATCACTCGCCAGTCGTCCACCTGGCGTCCGCGAGCGTCCGCTGGACGACGTCGTTGCCGACCGCCTCCGCGAGCGTCTCGAAGCCGGCCCGCTCGCTGCGGTCGTCCGCGTTGGCGACTAACCGTGAGACGATGAACTCCGGCGTCGACCGGCCAACCGTGTCGAAGCGGGGCTGGTAGTCGACGAGCAACTCGAGGTCGGGGTTGAGCCCCTCCGCGAAGATGCCGTCGACGCGGGCCTCAGGTGGCAGCGGCTCTAAGTCGTCCGCGAGGTGGGTGACGAAGACGCCAAGCGCCTCGCGGTCGACCGAGAGCGTGACCAGGCCGTGTAGCAGGTCCGCCGCGCTGCCCGGTTCGGTGATCGCCTCGAACTCGTCGACCAGCATCAGCGTGCGCCCGCCCGTCGAGAGGGGCGGGACGATCGACTTGAGCGTGGACTCGAGGACGCCGGCGTTGAAGCTCGCGTGCCGGCGGTGAAAGACCAGCGAGTCGACGGGCGTCACTTCGGCCCGATCGGCCGGGACGGGCAGTCCCATCGTCGCCAGTAAGACGACCTGACACAGCGTCTCGAGCAGGGTCGTCTTCCCGCCGCTGTTGGCCCCGGTGAGGACCGCGACCCGCTGCTGGCCGGGAACCGAGCCGACGCCCTCGGGGACGCTCGCGACCCCGTGATCGCCGAGCCCGTAGGTCACCGGCTGGACCGACTCGTCGTCGCGCGCGGCGAGCGTGAGGTTGCGGGCGTTGACGACCGAGACGGCGGCGTCGTCGCCCTCGACGAAGACGGGACGGGTACAGTCGTACTCGAGTGCGAAGCGGGCCAGCGACAGGTGCAAGGCGATGTCGTCGACGGCTTCGATGGCCTGATTAACTGCGTCGCGGGCATCGTCGAGGGTGTCCTCAAGGTCGCTCGCGACGGTGTCCTCGCGCTCGTCGACCGCTTCGGTCAGGTCGCTCCGGAGGGCCCGTAGCGTGGCGCCGACGAAGTCCGTCGCGTCGGTGGCGTCGGTCGCCATCGCGTCCCGAACGCGGTCGATCGTCACGCCGGTCTCGGTCAGCAGGTGGTCCTCGAAGGACTGGCGAAAGCCCTCCACGTCGCGGACCCCCTCCGAGCGCAGCTCCTCGATCAGCTCGAGGGCGTTCGCGTCCATATCCTCGATCGCCCCCAGCGAGTCCCGGAGGCGATCGAGTTCGTCGTCGGCCCCCTCACGGACCCGATTCCCGTCCAGCGCCGCCAGCGCGTCGGCGGCGTCGGCCAGCCGGTCGCGCTCGAGGTCGGCGATCGCGGCGAAGGGACCCGAATCGACGCCGGCCTCGAGCAGCGCTATCGCGGCCTCGACCGCGGCGTACTCGCTGCCCTCGCGCTCGTCGTAGCGCTCGTAGGCCGCCAGGACCGCCTCACGCTCTTCCTCCTCGAGGGCGGCCCACGCGTCCCGCGCCGCGATCACGTCGTCGAGGCGCGAGTCCATCGCCTCGCGGGTGGCGAGTGGCGTCAACACCCGGATGCGGTCCGCGGCCCGCTGCGTGACGGCGTGTTCGACCGCGAGATCCAGCAGTTCCTTGTAGGCCGACCGCGCGTCGCTGGTCGCCAAAATGTCCATGCCAGCGCCGCCGGTCGCCCGCCGGAGGATCCGCGTCGCCCGACCGCGGGCGAGCCCGGCGTCGGCGAGCGACCGGACGTCGCCGTTCTCGATCGCCCGAACCGCCGCTTCCGTCCCCAGTTCGTCGACCAGCCGCTCGCGCGTCTTCGGGCCGACGCCCCAGTACTCCTCGAGTCGCATACGGTGGTGACTCGCGGCGACCGCCTTGAACACTGTGTCTCGCGGGCTCGAGTCCCGTCGTAGAACCACGGTGAACGCGCCGATGGGGACAGCGCCGAGCCCGCGTTACCGCGACGCGGCGTGTGCGAGCAGTTCGATCGGCGTCGGCGGCGACTCGCCGTCCAGCGAGCCGCCGGCGAGGGAACTGTCGGCCGGAACCGGCTCGACCCGGCTGTCACCGAGCTGGGTCCGACAGGAGGTGCCCGGCGCGGCCACGACGTCGGCACCGCTGTCATCGATCTGGCCGACGAGGATGTCGCCGATCGACTGGCTCAGCGAGTAGTGTTCGGCCTCGTAGCCGAACGTGCCGGCCATGCCACAACAGCCCGAGTCGAGCGGGTCGACGGCGTAGCCGGCCCGCCGGAGGACCCCCACCGCGTGGTGGTCTTTCTTCTCGGCCTTCTGGTGGCAGTGGCCGTGGTAGACGACCGACTCGTCGGGCGCCGCCCAGTCGACGTTCTCGTCGAGCCGGAAGGTGTCGAGGTACTCACAGAGACCGTAGGAATTTGCAGCGAACCGCTCGACGGCCGCCCCCGAGCGCAGGTCCAGGGCGTCTGACTGGAACATGACCGCGTCGGAGGGCTCCGCGACGACGACGTCCCAGCCCTCGCGGATCCGGGGCTCGAGTTCGGCCACGTTCTCCTCGATCGCATCGCGAGCGATATCGATAAAGCCCTTCGACAGCGCCGGTCGGCCGCTGTCGGTCCGGTCGGCGACGTCGACGTGGACGCCCGCGGCCTCGAGGACGCGGACCGCCGCCTTGCCGACCTCGGGATGGCTGTAGTTCGTGTAGGTGTCCGCGAAGAGGACCGCCTTCCGTTCGGCCTCGGATTCGGCGACGCGCGAGCCGCCTCGCTTCTCGAACCAATCTTGCAACGTCTCGCGCTCGAACTCGGGCAGCGAGCGCTCGCTCGCGATGCCGACCGTCGTCTCGGCGATCGTTCCCGAGCCGGGAAGCGACTGCACGAGGTTCGACACCGGCGCGAGCGCGCTGCCGACGGCCGCGAGCGTGTCGAAGTTGGCGAACAGTTTATCGCGGAGGCTCGCGCCCTCCTCCTGGTGGCGCTCGTGCATGACCTCCGTCTTGAGTTTGGCCATGTCGACGCCGCTCGGGCAGTCGCGCTTGCAGCCCTTACAGCCGATACAGAGGTCCAGCACCTCCTCGGCGAACTCGTCGTCGGTCGGGTCGTCCGGCAGGTCGCCGCTCATCGCCTGCCGGAGGAGGTTCGCCCGGCCGCGGGTGGCCGTGATCTCCTCGTCGGCGGCCCGGTAGGTCGGACACATCACGCCGCCGGTCGTCTCCTGACTCCCGCGACAGCCGCCACAGCCGTGACAGAGTTCGACCATCCCCTGCATCCCGTTCTCGTTGTCCCAGTGCAGCGACGGCTCGAGCCCGGCGTCGTACTCGTAGTCGTCGTCGTACCGGAGATGCTCGGACATGTCGTGGTCGCCACAGACGTTGCCGGGGTTGAGCAGCCAGTCGGGGTCGAACGCGGTCTTCAGGTCGCGGAAGGCCTGCCAGAGGTCGTCGCCGTACAGCTTGTGGTTCCACTGGGTGCGTGCCCGGCCGTCCCCGTGTTCGCCGGAGACCGACCCGCCGAACTCGACGACCATGTCGGTGACCGCGTCGGCGATCGCGACCATCTCCTCGCGGTCACGGTCGGCCTTCGTGTCGACCAGCGGCCGGACGTGGAGGACGCCCGGGCCGGCGTGGGCGTAGAAGGCCGCATCGTTGTCCCGCCCTTTCTCAGTCAGCAGCGACTGGAACCGCTCGACGAACTCGGGCAGGTGTTCCGGCGGGATCGCACAGTCCTCGATGAAGCTGATGTGTTTCTCGTCGGAAGTCCGCGAGAGCAGGATCGGCAGGCCGGCCTTGCGAAGCGTCCAGAAGGTCTCGCGCTCGCCCTCGTCGTGGGCCTCGAGGCCGTCGAACGCGATCGTCCCGTCGATCGACGGCCGCTTGGCGGGCGGGGCTGCCTCGGCGTCGGTCCCGGGCACTCTGTCGGCGAGCAGGCCGGCCGTCTGTGCCCGTCCGTGGTCGTCGTCATCGGCGTAGAACTCGACCAGCAGCGCCGCGTCGGCCGCGTCGGGCACCAGCGACGCCGCTTCCTCGAACTCCGTCGTGTCGCGGGCCAACCCAAGCAACACGTCGTCGATGAGTTCGACCGCCGCCGGCTCGTGTTCGAGGACGTGCTGGACGTCGGTGACGGCCTCGAGGACGCTCTCGTAGAACAGCAGCGAGACGGCCTTGGTCTCGGGAACGGGCTCGAGCGCGACCTCGGCCTCGGTGACGACCGCCAGCGTCCCCTCGCTGCCGGCCAGCAGCCGCGCGAGGTTGACGGTCCCCGTCTCGGCCTCCTCGACGAGGACGTCGAGGTTGTAGCCGGAGACGTTGCGCTTCATGTCCGGAAACCGCTCTCGGACCGCCTCGCTCTCCTCGTCGATGATCCGGACGACTTCGGCGTGAATCCGCTCGAGTACGGAGCCGTCGGGATCGGCGGACTCGCGGAGGTCCTCGACGGCGATCTCGCCGAGCGTGGTGACCGTGCCGTCGGCAAGCACCGCCTCGCACTCCTCGACGTAGGCGTCGGTCTTGCCGTAGACCAGCGAGTGTGCGCCCGTCGAGTTGTTCCCGATCGCGCCGCCGATCGCGCTGCGGTCGCCGGCCGCGGGGTCGGGTGCGAACTTCAGACCGTGGGGGGCCAGCACGTCGTTGAGTTCGCCCAGGACCGTCCCCGCCTCGACGCGCGCCCGGCGGTCCTCGGGATCGATCGAGACCACGCCGTCCATGTGGCGGGTGAAATCGAGGACGACGGCTTCGTTGACGGCCTGTCCCGCGAGGCTCGTCCCGCCGCCGCGCGGGAGGACGGGAATCCCCCGCTCGGCACAGTAGGCGACGGTCGCGGCGACGTCGTCGGTCGATTTCGGATAGACGACGCCGATCGGCGTCAGCTCGTACGCGCTCGCGTCGGTGGCGTACAGCTGTCGCGTGTAGGTGTCGAAGCGAACGTCCCCCGCAACGCGGTCGCGGATCTCGTCGACCAGCGCCGGTTGCGCGACGTCGTCGGAGACGAAATCGTACTCGGCCCGCCGGTCACCGGTTTCGGCCCCGCCGTCGAACGTCGTGTTAGAGCTTGCAGTCATCCTCAACTGAACACGTTGGTTGATCCGTCACACGTTTCTCAACGATAAAGCGTTCGGACCACCGGCCGGTGCCGTCGGCGAACTGTTATGCGCCGGACACGACAGAGCCCCAACGGCCGGATCCGGGCGGCACCGATACCGGGTACGCACGCACTTGGGGTTCGACGCGCCACCGAATCCTCCCGACCGGGCAGGCAATCCGGCACGTCATCACCGAGCGCGGGACCCGAGGTCAGTCGACCGTTCCCGCCGTGACGTGACAGGCCGTCACGCAGTCCCCGACGGGATATACACAAACGCGCATATAACTCTGGTCGATGGGGAGCTGAAGCACCACAAACACGGGGATTTTTATCGTCTCGGTGCCCTACGAACACCCATGACTGATGGGCGGGGCGAGACTCCCCGGCGAACAGGAATGACCGAAAAGTGCGGCGTCGTCGGCGTCTCACTCGACGGTCGGGACGCGGCACGACCGTTGTACTACGCGCTGTACGCGCTCCAGCACCGCGGTCAGGAGTCCGCCGGTATCGTCACCCACGACGGGTTCCAGCAGCACAGCCACGTCGAAATGGGGCTCGTGGGTGACGCCTTCGGCGAGGGCGATCTCGACGAACTGACCGGCGCTGCGGGGATCGGCCACGTCCGGTATCCGACGGCCGGCTCGGTCGACTCCTCGTGTGCCCAACCGTTCTCCGTCTCGTTCAAGAGCGGCTCGCTCGGCCTCTCACACAACGGCAACCTCGTCAACGCCGACGAGATCCGCGACGAACTCGCCGCTGCGGGCCACGCCTTCACCAGCGACGGCGACACCGAGGTCATCACCCACGACCTCGCGCGCAACCTCCTCGAGGAGGACCTCGTCCGCGCGGTCAAGCACACGATGGGCCGGATCCACGGCTCGTACTCGCTGACGATCACCCACGACGATACCGTGCTGGGCGTGCGCGACCCACAGGGCAATCGCCCGCTCTGTATCGGGGAACTCGAGGACGGTTACATCCTCGCCTCGGAGTCGGCAGCGATCGACACGCTCGATGGAGAACTCGTCCGCGACGTGCGACCGGGCGAGCTGGTCGTCCTGCAGGAGGACGGACAGGGCTTTGACTCCTACCAGCTCGTCGAGAACGAGAACACCGCCCACTGTTTCTTCGAACACGTTTACTTCGCCCGTCCCGACAGCGTCATCGACGACACGCTGGTCTACGAGGCTCGCCGGAACCTCGGGCGCAAGCTCTGGGAGGAAAGCGGCGTCGAGACCGACGTCGTGATGCCGGTCCCCGACTCCGGACGCGCCTTCGCCTCGGGCTACGCGGACGCGGCAGGCGAGACGACCGCCGACGGCGAGGCCCGCGACGCCGACGACGACGGCGTCGAGTTCGCCGAGGGACTCATGAAGAACCGCTACGTCGGGCGTACGTTCATCATGCCGACCCAAGACGAGCGCGAGCGCGCGGTGCGGCTCAAGCTCAACCCGATCAAGTCGACGATCGAGGGCAAGACCGTCACGGTCATCGACGACTCGATCGTCCGCGGGACGACCTCGACCCAGCTCGTCCAACTCCTCAAGGACTGCGGGGC
Organism: Natrinema thermotolerans; assembly: GCF_031165565.1. NCBI lineage: Archaea > Methanobacteriati > Methanobacteriota > Halobacteria > Halobacteriales > Natrialbaceae > Natrinema > Natrinema thermotolerans. Next base: position 3,332,053 of record NZ_CP101873.1, read on the forward strand.
CGAGGCGGTCCACGTCCGCATCGGCGCGCCCGCGATCGTCGCCCCCTGTTACATGGGGATCGACATGGCCACCCGCGAGGAACTCATCGCCTCGGACAAGTCCGTCGGCGAGATCCGCGACGAGATCGCCGCCGACAGCCTCGCCTACCTCTCGACCGACGCCGTCGCCGACGTCCTCGGGAAAGAGCGCATCGACCTCTGTCTGGGTTGTGTGACCGGCGAGTACCCCTACGACATCGAGGGCGAGGAGACCGACCGCGACGTCAGCCGGCCCGACGTCGGCGGCCAGCAGCTGCCCGCGGACGACTAACGAAATTTTGCGCTGCGCTCTGAGCGGACGGTTGCGCCATCAGCGCAACCGTCCGCTCGTCACTCGGCAGAATCTTCAAAAGAGCGCACAGCGCTCTTTTGGACAGCGAGGGACCGGAGGTCCCTCGAGCAGGCGGTGCGAAGCGCCGCCGACCTCGCGGGATCGAAGATCCCGCTCAGTTTCGATCAAAAGCACTCCTCCTTCCCCTCCGCTCGCTTCGCTCGCTCCGGGTCAATCGTCGGCCCGCTCGTGCCGACGGCACTCGCGGTCGTAATCGGTGTCCTCCTGCTCCCTGTCCGTGGAATGCGTTCGGGCACTCCGTCGAGAGCGTTCCGATCTCGACAACCTACGCGATCGGGAGCCAGTTCACCCCGAACAGCAGGACGACGCCCTACGGGATGTCGACAGTGTTCGGCCGCCGCCGGAACGCCCAAGCCGGTCACCGGTCGACTCGAGGGATGCCGCTATTGTGGTTTGAGACGACGCTGTCGCTGTCGGACGAGGAAACGACCGCTCTCGCCGATCGGGTGATGGAGCTGGACACCGGCGGAATGGTGACGACGGCGGGTCACGTCGCGGTCTCGATCCGCGAGCGCGGGCGGGCCGAGACTTCCACGACCTCCACCTCGAACGCGTCGTCGACGGCCCGCTGCTCTTTCTGAGGGCAGCGACTAACGGTCGTGAAAGGCGGCCGGCCGGGTACCGATTCGTCGGGGACTGACGCCTACCGCAGACAGGCCGCGACGACCTCGAGCATCCCCTCGCCCCGGACCTCGTCGGCAAATAGCGGCACGCGTCGAACGTCGGTGCCGCGGAACAGTTCCTGCGCCTCCGCGAGGGCGCTCTGCTGGACGTCCCAGCGGCGCTGACAAAATTCGCAGTCGTCCAGGTTCGGCTGCAGGAACTCCCCGTGAACGTCGTCGGTAACGTTCGACAGGGGCTCCATCACCCGATTGACGACGACGGTGCCGACCGGAATCCCGAACTCCTCGAGTTGGGCCCGCAGGCGCTTGGACTCGACAACGCTCATCTCCTCGGGGACCATGACGATCCGGAAGTCCGTCCGCGCGGGGTCGCGCAGGGCCGCCCGGAGGCGCTCGATGCGTTCGCGAAGCACCTCCAGGTCCTCGAGGTCGTCGCCGTCGTCGGGCGCGTCGCCGCCGAACATCCCCTTGACGCCCTCGAGCATCCCGCCGAGGCGCTGGCGGAGTTTCATGATGCGGCCCATCATCGTGTCCATGATCTCGGGGAGTTGCAGGAGCCGGAGGGTGTGACCGGTCGGTGCCGTATCGACCACCACGCGCTCGAACCGCGGGTCGTCCATGTACTCGAGCAGGAGTTGCATGGCGGCGGCCTCGTCGGCACCGGGCATCGCGCCGCCGAACAGGGCATCCATCGGCGACTCGCCGCCGAGCATGTCGCCGAGGCCACCGAGCGGCCCGCTCGCGTCCCCCTCGCCGCCGGGGAAGGGCGAGCCGCCCGCCTCGCCGCCAGCGAAGGGGTCCGTCTCGTCCGCACCCTCGCCCGCGCTGAAGGGCGTCTCTCCCTCCTCGAGGGCGGTTTCGGGGTCGATCTCGGCCGCGTACAGCGGGATATCGTCCCGGATTCGGCCGGGTTCTGCCGGGATGTCGGTCTCGAAGGTGTCGGACAGCGAGTGGGCCGGGTCGGTCGAGACGACCAGCGTCGACGTCCCGCCGCGGGCGCTGTCCAGCGCCGTCGCGGCCGCCATGGTCGTCTTCCCGACGCCGCCTTTCCCGCCGTAGAGGACGTAGTCGGGGCCGTCGATCGGCTCGTCGGACGGCTCGACGTCGACGGTCTCGCGCTCCTCGTCGCCGACGGACTCCGTCGGCGTCACCTCGATGGTGTGGTCGCCGCCGTCGCTCTCGTCCCGCTCCTCCTCGTCGACCGGTTCGACGTCGATGCCGCTCATACGCCGCCGTTCCCGGTCCCGACAGGAGTATTCGTCGGTCTCCCGCGGACGATCGTGCCGCTCTCGAGCCGGACGGATTGCTGTCCCGATGTCCCGGCACACCCGCGATCCGGCGGCGGTTGTGCCGGCAATGACTGACAGGAAATCGTCTCAGTCCTTCGGCGTCACGTCGAACGTCGGGACGACGCCGCGGACGGCGTCGGCGAGCGCCAGACAGATCGGGACGGCCCACAGCGTCGCGTACAGCGCCTGCGTGATCGGGTTCGAGACCAGCGAGTACCGGACCTGTTCCCACCGGCTGTCGAAGGCGATCGCCTCCCAGGCCGCGCGGTAGGACCGCCAGCTGTAGTAGCACCAGACGACGCCGTTGAACGCGACGAGCGGGAGCAGCGACCTGGGGACGACGCCGGTCGAGCCGGTGAGGGTCAGCCAGAGGACGGCGAGCCCGACCGGTAGCCCGAGGACGTTCGTCACCGCCAGCAGCTGGGTCAACACGGTACCCGCCCAGAACCGGGCGCGCTCGAGCCCGGACCAGCCCGGCGTCAGCAGGTGCCGATACGGGCCGCGGACCCAGCGGCGTTTCTGCCGGATCCAGGCCTCGAGGTCGGCCGGACAGAGGTCCTGCACGTAGCGGTCGATGATGCCGAGCGTGCAGCCCCGTTCGTGGGCGGCGACGCCCAGCGCCATGTCCTCGGTCACCGCGTCGAGCTGCCACCGGTCGAGGTCGTAGAGGACGCCGGCCGGCACGAAGTAGGCCTTCCCCAGCAGCTGGTAGGGGCCGTCCGTCGAGTTGGCGTAGATCAGGTCCGACCACGCCGCGATCCCCATCGACTCGAGCAGCGGGAGGAGTCCGTCGTCGACGTTTCGCGCGGTCTGTTTCGCCTGAACGATGTCGTACTCCGCGAGGCCGGCGGCGGCGAGTTCGAACGTGTCGAGGGGCACCTGCGTGTCCGAGTCGAAGACCGTCACGACGTCGTCGGCCGAAAACGACAGCGTCGTGAAGGCGTAGGTCAGGGCAGCGGCCTTCGTCCGTGGGACGCCGGTCCCGCTGAACGTCCAGTCGCCGGGCGCGCGGTCGGCCGCGAGCGACGCCCGGTCGACGGCGACGAACTCGACGGCGAGGTCGTCCTCGCGGGCGGCGATGGACTCGCGGACCGCCGACACGGTCGGATCGTCGGGCTCGTGGATCACGTATACGGAGACGGCCGCGGTCGGATACCGCTGGGCGGCGATGTTGTCGAGCGTTTCCGTGAGGACGGCCGGCGACTCGCGGTAGATCGGGACGAGAACGCGGAGCCGACGGACCGCCGACTGCGGGAGCCGACAGCCCGAGCGGGCCGTCGGTCGCGGCTCGCCGGCCGTCCGGTCCGCGTTCGCCGATGCGGGAGCGACACCACCGCTCGAGCCCCCGTCGGGCCGTGCCAGCGGTCGATCGCGGTCGGTCTCGGTCGCCTCGGCGACGCGCCGCTCTACGGTGGCGTCGTCGACCAGGGCGTCGGAGCGGCGAACGAGCAGCGTCACCAGCGCACAGTTGCCGACGAAGTAAGCCAACTGGGTCAGGACGAACACCGCGAGGACGGCCTCGAGCAGCATTACGTGGTCGGTTAGTCGCCCGACGTATCGGTATTTCGGCCGGACGATCGCCGCCGCCGATCGGTCGACACCTCAGTCGAAGTAGGCCGCCAGTCGCTCGGCGGCCTCCTCGACGCGCGGGGTCACGAGGGCGAAGCGCAGCCAGTCGGCCCGGGAGTCGCCGAAGGCCTCGCCGGGCATCCCCGCGACGCCGGCCTCGTCGATCAGCCGCTCGACGTTCGCGAGCGTGCCGGGGTAGCCGTCGAAGCGGGCCATCACGTAGAACGAGCCCCGCGGCGTCGTGTACTCGGCACCGGCCGCCTCGAGCGCGTCGGTGAAGGTGTCGACGCGCTCGCGCAGCAGGTCGCGATTGCGCTCGTAGTACTCGGGCTCCGTCTCGCGAAAGGCCTTCAGAGCCGCGTACTGGCCGGGGCGGGTCGTGGCGACGTTGACCAGCATGTGGCGGCTCCTGGCGTCTTCGACCAGTTCCGGCGGGAAGATCGCGTAGCCGACCCGGAGGCCGGTGACGGCCATCGACTTCGAGACGGCGTTCGTGACGATCCGATGGGCCGACTCGGTCTCGAGCGCGCTCGCGAACTGGCCGGAGAGGTCGTAGTGGTCGTAGACCTCGTCGCTGATCAGGATCGCGTCGTTCTCCTCGGCGATATCGACGAGGGCCGCCATCGTCGACTCGGGATAGACCGCGCCGGTCGGATTGTTCGGCGTGTTGACCACGATAGCGGCGGTGTCCTCGCTCGCGGCCGCGCGGACGGCCGCGGGATCGAGCTGCCCGTCGTCGTCGGTCGCGACGTACCGCTGGGTGCCCCCGAGCATCGTCGTCTTGCCCGGATAGTAGGAGTAGACGGGATCGGTCAGCAGGATCTCGTCCCCGGCGTCGCGCTCGAGGGCCCGCGCCATCGCGAGGTAGTTGGCCTCGCCCGCGCCGTTCGTGACGACGATCTGGTCGGCGTCGACGCCGCGCCGGGCGGCGATCTCCGCGCGCAGTTCGGGTAAGCCCTCGCTGGCCGGGTACTGGAACCGGTCGGGCTCGAAGTCGGCGTACTCTCGCAGGCCGTCCCGGAGCGCCTCGGGGGGCTCCCAGTCGGGGTTGCCGCTGACCATGTCGACCACGTCGCGGTCCGCCGCGTCCGCGTACTCCATCACGTGGAAGAAAAGCGGCGTTTCGTAGTCCATGCGGCCCACTGGGGCGACGGCCACCGTTTGTCTTTCCGTTTCCGGCGGTACTCGCGAGGTGACGACCCGGACCCTCGCTTTGACAACGACCGCGTCCGTCGACTCGCACATGAACGACGACATCGACCGCGAGCTGCCGATGGCCGTCGGCGACGAGCTTCGCGACCGCGAGGAGCTGCTCGCAGTCGCCGAGTCCTGTACCGGCGGGCTGATCGGAGCCGCGATCACGGCCGTTCCGGGCGCGAGCGACTACTTCGATTCGGGGTTGACGACCTACGCCTACGACGCCAAGCGCCGCCATCTCGGCGTCAGTCGCGAGTCGCTCGACGACCACGGCGCGGTCTCGGAACCCGTCGCCCGCGAGATGGCACAGGGGATCCGGGACGTGACCGATGTCTCCTGGGGCGTCGCGACGACCGGCGTCGCCGGTCCCACCGGCGGGACCGAGGCGAACCCGGTCGGCACCGTCTACATCGGCGTCGCCCACGCCGCCCCGTGGGACAGCGGTGACTCCTACACCACCGTCTCCCGGTACGTCTTCGACGGCGACCGGGCCGACGTCCGTGCGAAGACCGTCGATCAAGCCCTCGAGGACCTGCTTACCGAACTCGAGGCGCGTTGATCGGCCCGCGAGTCGCCTCCGACGGGCCCGCGCCGACGCGGGATCGGTTCGCAAACCTGACAGTCTCGAGAGAAAGCTATTCCCGAGTCGGCTCCCCAGAGTCGGGTGAATGAACAAGAAGGGACACGTGTTGAACGCCGTGCTGTTGAGCATCGGGTTGGGGTATCTGCTCGAGCCTTCCGGGAGTCTGGAGACGTTCAGGACCATCGTGATGATCGGCGTGCCGGTGACGCTGGGGGCGCTCTTTCCGGACGTCGACACCGCCTTCGGCAAACACCGGAAGACGCTGCACAACCTGCCGATCCTGCTTGGCTTTCTGGCCTTTCCGTACGTCTTCGGGAACCTCGAGTACGTCTGGGTCGGCGTCCTGACCCATTACGTCCTCGACGTGGCGGGGAGCAAGCGCGGGATCGCGCTGTTTTACCCGCTCTGGAAGAAGGAGTTCGGCCTGCCGATCGGCGTGGCGGTCAGCAGCAAGCGGTCCGATCTCATGATGGTGATCGTCACCGTCGCCGAACTCGCACTGGTCGCGCTGGTCGTCTTTCGGATTCCACAGTGGGGATTCGAACTGGGTCGGCAGGGACTCGGGCTGTAACGGCTTCTCTATCCCACCGTCACGGCCCGCCGCTGACGAGATGGAGCCCGACGATCCCGACGACGATCAGGCCGATGAACCCGATTCTAGCGAGCGTCGCCGACTCGTCGAAGAGGACGATTCCGAGCGATGCGGTCCCGACGGCCCCGATACCCGTCCAGACCGCATAGGCCGTCCCGACTGGAAGCTCTTCGACGGCCCGCGCGAGGAGGACGACGCTGACGAGCATCGCGACCCCGGCCACGAGCGTGGGCACGGGCCGCGAGAGGCCGTCGGAGTACGCGAGTCCGATCGCCCACGCGATCTCGAAACAACCGGCGACGAACAGGAGGGGCCACGACATGCCATCGATGGTATCGATCCGCGGCGAGTATGACATCCTCCCCGGCGTGAACGCCGGGGTTTCCTCCGTGGGAGTCTCAGCCGGTCTAAGACTCGCCGGAGGCAACATTCCCGTCCCCGTAGACGGTACTCGGGTCTGTGCGCTGTTCGTTGGGACGTTCGTGAGGGTGTGGTATCCCCGACCAGGTGTGGTCGTCCCACTTGAACCGCATGGGCCGTGCCATCGGCCTGACTGCTTGTGCTTGCTCTGCGTGCCGTCTCAGGAACGTTTCTGACGCGGTGAGATCAGCATGCCCTTCGAATCCACACGGACAGGTGAGCGTATCCTGATGCCGTGTCGTTCGGTCTGTCGAACTACACTGCGGACACTCCTGACTGGTCCACGCTTCCGAGCGAACCTCGACCGAGATACCATATTCCTCGGCGGTACAGGTCAGTCGCTCGGTGAACTGCTTGAACGCCCAGAAGTTGTGCGTTTTGGCGTTCGTCTCGACTGACCAGTGCGTTTCGAGTATGTCGGTCAACCCACCGATATACACGGTATCAACGCCCTCATCGTACAGTCGTTCGAGCAGGTCACGACACAGTGCCTCTTGGGCGTGATCGCGGCGACGGGTTCGATTCCGGTACAGCCGCCGGATACGTTTGCTACTGTATCGACCGTCTTCGAGTTTCGCCTGCAATCGGGCGATTTCTCGTGTCGTCTCGCGGAACCTGTCGAACAGTTTGCGGCCTTCGTACAGGAATTGCTCGCCGGTCGTCGTGGTACAGGCAACGAGATTGTTCGCACCAATGTCCAGAGCGGCCTTCTCATCGGCTAGTGGAGTATCCCGTGAACCGGAAGAAACAGTCACGGGTTGCGAAGCTCGGAAGGTGCTATCAGTCTCGTCGTACCACAATTCTAACCGGCCTTGATCCTCGTAGTCGGGCCAGCTGGGCTCGCCAACGATTTCGAGCCGAAGACGGCTTTTCGGGCTGTTGTGCCTATCTCGGAGTTGTTCTCCGACGACCATCTCAAGTCGGGAGCGGTCGCCCCATTCGACAGTGTATGCGTCCTTTCGGACGACGCCTTTGAGGAGACGTCCATCGTCTTTGTTGCCACGGAAGCCCGGTGGTTCCGGGTGTTCCGCGACAGACGTGTTCGACTCGTCATGATACGCCTTCTTGCTCCCGAAGAAACTGCGCCACGCTTCGGTGTTTGCCCGTCGTACAGTTTGGGCGGTGGACGCACCGAGAACGGCTTTGTATTTGCCTTCGAGAATGCCGGTATTGGCGTCCCACACGTCGCCCTCGAAGCCGTCTTCGTCGTTGTAGCGCATGAGGCGCTGGAAATTGATCTCGTTCCAGAGAGCGGCGGAAGCGTCCAACAGGCCCCGTAGCACCTGCTCGTCGTCGTCGGTGAGCGGTCGCACGGCAAACGTGTTGGTTCGCTTCATCGCCTGAATTGGTGTTCGAACTGGGATATATTGAAGGGGAGCCATCCACAGTGGAAGTGAAACTGACGATACCTGTTGAGACTCATGATCAGCAGTAACGTGGCGGCATCTCAGCGAAGCGTACGCGATTCACGCCCGCCGTAAACGGCGGGATTCTCTCGCTGTATCAAGATAGCTTCCGTTCTCGAGCGATGCGGCCGGGAGCGAGCTACCGGTTCGGCGTCCACTCCTCGCAGGCGTCCATGTCGTCCATGGCCGTCTCGTGGCGGGCACAGTAGGGGACCATTCCCTCCGAGGAGCGAACGTACTCGAAGTGTTCGCAGTTCCCGCAGTAGCGGTCCGTCGGCTCGGTCGGACCGGTGGACTCGGACTCGACGATCTCGGCGTCGCCCCCCTCGAGCGGCGAGGAGATGTCCGAGGCCGCCGAGCCGCCGTCGCTGGTCGCAGTGCCGACGGTTCGCCCGGTACCGCCGGTCGATCGCGACGCGGTCGCCGATCGGGTCGTAGTCCGGCCGTCGGCCGGGGCCTCCTCGTAGGACAGCGACGTGCCGTCCGCGTCGGCGTCCGCGTTGGTCTGTGTCTCGACGTCACCGTCGGGGGTCCCGCCGAGGAAGCCGATCCCGCCCAGGCCGCCGTCATCGTTGCTCTCCTCGACTTCGACGACGGTCCTGTTGTGGCGGGTGACGTTCATCTCGAGGTTCCCGCCGGGATCGTTGCGCCGTTTGAACGTAGCGACGGCGGCGAACAGACACCAGATCGCGGGGAGGAGTCCGAGCAGGTAGACCACCGAGACCTCGAAGGTCAGTTGCTGGCCGTAGTTCCGCCAGTGGTGGGGGTAGGCGTACCAGAAGAGCGCGACCCCGAGCAGGCAGAGGCTCACGCTGATCGCGGCCGCGGCCTGCACGCGACGGCTGGCCGGCAAGACGATGAAGACGCCGACGAGGGCCGTCGGGACGGCGAGGCCGGCCAACACCCCCGCGGCGCGGACGGTCGCGTACTGGGCCGCCATCCCGCTCGAGAGAGCGGTTGCGTATCCGCCGACGAGGTCGGTCGTGGCCGCAAGGACGGCCACGACGGCCAGGATCGCACCGAGGATCACGAGCGTCGTGCCGGCGTACAGCCGGCGACTCGTCACCCCCGATGCGGTCCCGTCGTAGACCTCCGTCAGGCTAGTCATACGAGCCCGTTCGATGTCCTACCACAAAACGATACGTCAGACACCTTTCGGATCATAGAGGGATCGAGGGTCGTCGACGGATCGGCGGGTATTGTACGGAGTGGGTATCCAGCCGGGTCGCCAGGTGGCCATCCCGATCGCACCGCGTTCTGTCGACCTCCCATTACGGCCGTGTACCCGCTCCCGTGACCCGTGGAAGCGAAAGCTTGAATCACTGCGCTCGCAAACGACTGGCCATGAGCGACGACGACGAGGACGCGGAGCCAGCCGTCGAACTCGGATCACACACGCCCGTCGAGGGCGCACCGCTTGCCCGCGTGAGTTCGCGGCTGACCTGGCCCAAGGAGAAAAGCGAGGTAGAGCGAATGGAGGGCGAGTCGGTCGTTCGGACGCCGGACGGCCCCCGCGAGCTATCGACTATCCTCGAGTCAGTCGACGAAACGTACTTCCAGCGCAAACGGGAGTTCGAGGGCCACGTCCGGGACGTGATCGGAACCGGCCCGATTCCGACCGCCGACGAGTAACACCGTGGGATCCGAGTCTGATCGACGCGCTGTGCGCTGGCTTCGCCAGCGGTTGAGCCTCTCCTGGGTACAGAAGTCGTTACTGCTCGGAGCGCTCCTGACGGCCCTGTGGATGCGGTTCGTCCCCGACGGGCTGGACGATCGACTCCTCGTGGATGGCGTCCTCCTGATCGGTGGGCCGCTCGCACTGGGGCTGTCCCACGGACGACACGTCGGGTGGCGGGTCGACCGGACAGCGGTCAGGAACGCGGCCCTGCTCGGACTGTTCGTGTTGCCGTTCTATCTCGTCGGCTCGACGTTGCCGACGATCCGCGCGTACTACCCGATCTGGGAGACGTCGGCCGCGCCGGCCGCGTTCATCCCCCACGCGATCAAGCTGTTCGTCCTCGCACTGGCCGCCGAGACCTACTATCGGGGGCTGTTGTGTGTCGGGGTCAGGGAACTGGGTTTCGGTGCGGTGTTCATCAGCCCCGTCGTCTACATGCTTCACCACACGTCGAAGCCGCCGATCGAGTTCCTGCTGTCGGGGCCGACCGACGTCCTGTTCGGTGCCGTCGACTACACCTCAGACTCGATTCTCCCCTCCGTGGTCGCCCACGGCGGCGGGCTCGTCTTACTGGACTGGTTGGTGATTCACGAGCCGCTGTTCGATCCGACCCCGGTCCTGAACGTCCTCGAGGCACTCCCGCTCCCGATCTAACGATCCTTTCGCCGCGGCTAACAGTATAGAACGCCAACACTTATGGCCGCCAGCCGTGAGGATTGCGTATGGACGCCCGGACGACGTTTTTCGCCCTCCTCGTCTCCATCCTCGCCGGCGTCGCCGCCCTGTTGGTCCGCCCGCTGCTCGAGTACGTCCTCGGTGCCTGCCTGCTCGCGGTCGTCCTCCGACCCGCGTACGAACGGCTGGCACCGCGGCTCGGCGAGCGTCTCGCCGCGCTCGCACTGACTGCCTTCGTGATCGTCGCCGGCCTCGTGCCGCTCGCGCTCGTCTCGCTCGTCGTCGTTCGAACGACTGCCTCGACGCTCGAGAACGTCTCGATCGAGGGGGTCACCGCGTACGGGAGCGAGATGGCACGTACCGAACTCGGTATCGAAGCGGAGTCGGTGGCAGTCGTCGAATCGGCACTGCAGGCACGGGTTCAGGAGATGGTGTCCAACGTCGTAGACGTCACGCTCGAACAGTCGGTCTGGCTCCTCTCGACGGCCGTCGACGTCGCGATCGGAACGGTCGCGTTCGTGTTTTTGCTGTACTATCTGCTCGTCGACGGGCCCGCATTGCTCGCCTGGCTGCGCCGGACGGTCCCGCTCGAGTCGGCCGTCCTCGACGAGTTGTTCGCTGAGGTCCACACGGTCACGTGGGCAGTGCTTCGCAGTCACGTTCTCGTGGCGGTGGTGCAGGGAACGCTCGGCGGGATCGGGCTGGCTCTGCTCGGCGTGCCCTCCGCCACCGTCTTGGCGGTGGTCCTGTTGTTCGCGTCGTTCCTGCCGACGGTCGGTGTCTGGCTCGTCTGGGGACCGGTGACGATCGCCCACGCGACCGCGGACGGGCCGGCAAGCGGGGCCGTCCTGCTCGGCTATGGGCTCGTCGTGCTGGCCGTCGCCGACTACTACCTCCGATCGATCCTCGTCGATCGCCGGTCCGGACTCCATCCGGCACTGGCCTTGCTCGGCGTCATCGGCGGGGTTTCGCTGTTTGGCATCGTCGGCCTGTTCGCCGGCCCGGTGATCCTTGGCGCGTTCGGTGCCGCGTTGCGGGTCGCGAACCGCCGTCTCGAGCCGGTCTCGACCGAGTCCGGAACCGAGATCGAACGGGAGTCTCCGATCGTCGAGACGGAGCGATAAACGCGCTCAGTCGGCGTAGTGGGGCTGCTCGCGCCGACTGGTCGTCGGCACGCCCAGACCGGAAAACGCCATCACGAACAGCACGAGCGGCGACAACAGCCCGAACAGGTAAAACGGCGCGTACTCGAGGGTCGGGACGCCGGTCGCGGAGGCCATGAAGACGCCGCCGGCGTGCCAGGGGAGCAAGGCACCGGTCGGCGTCCCGGCGGCCTCGACGGCCCGCGAGAGTTCCTCGCTGTCGAGGTCGAACTCCTCGTAGAGGTTCCGCAGCGTCAGCCCCGGCAGGACGATGCTCATGTACTGTTGTGCGGTCAGGACGTTGACGAGGATCGCCGACGCGCCGGTGCCGGCGATCAGGCTTCCGGAGCTGCGGACGCCCTGCGAGAGGCGATGAGCCAGCACCGCGAGAACGCCGGTCCGCTCGAGGAGGCCCCCGAGCGAGAGCGCGGCGACGACGACGGTGATCGTCCAGGCCGAGCCGGTGAGCCCGCCGGTCGCGAGGAGGTCGTTCACGAGATCGGTGCCGGTTTCGGGAGCGGTTCCGCTCATGAAGACTTCCCAGGCGGCGACGAAGCCGGTTCCCTGAACTGCGATCGAGGTGATGACGCCGGCGAAGACGCCGGCGACGAGCGTCGGGAGCGCGGGGAAGCCATAGAGCGCGAGCCCGAAGGTGACCACGAGCGGCAGGAAGACGAGGACCGAGAGGTCGTACGCGCCCGCGATCGCGGTCTGGATCTCGACGACGCGGTCGGTCGGGATCTCGCCGGCGGCCTGGAGTCCGAGAACGGCGAACCCGGCCACGGAGAGGCCAAAGGCGACGGCCGTTCCCGTTCGCATGCGACGGATGTGGTCGTACAGCGGCGTGTTCGTCACGCCGGCCGCGAGGTTGGTCGTGTCCGACAGCGGCGACTGCTTGTCGCCGGCGTAGGCGCCCGAGATGACCGCGCCGACGGTCATCGGTGCGGGGACGCCCAGCCCCGCGCCGATTCCCACGAACGCGACCCCGAGCGTCCCGACCGTGGTCCACGAGGAGCCGATCGAGAACGCCACGACGGCCGCCAATATCGCCGCGACAGGCAGGAAGACCGATGGCGTGAGCAGTTCGAGGCCGTAGTACATCATCGCCGGGATCGTTCCCGCCTCGACCCAGGTGGCGATCAGCGCGTAGATGGTAAAGATGATCAAAAGCGCCTGGATCCCCATCAGGAGGCCGTTTGCGACGCCGTCGGAGAGTTCGGGCCAGTCGTAGCCGAGATAGATGCCGAACGCGCCGACGAAGACGATACTCCACAGCAGCGGGACGTGCGGATCGAGCCCGAGGACGGCCGATCCGACCCCGAGGAAGGCGACGACTGCGAAGACCGGAACGAGCGCGAGCGCGAACGACGGCCGCCGTTCGGGCGCGATGTCGTCGATCGTCGTCGGTGTGAAGTCGAATGTCATCGGCCGAGTTATGCATTTGGGGCATAAAAACTGAACGATTCATTACTACAGAGCATGCACAATGCTACCAGCGACCACATTCAGCAGCTGCTATAAGTCACGTTCACAGTTATTTTCGGGACGGCAGATCGAACGATGGGATCGCGTGCGCTCGCTCACATCGATACGAGAACCGCCCCGTGACGATCGCCGGTCGAGAACCGCGCTGTTCGGCGCTCAGGTTCGACTCGAGAAGGCGCTCAGGTTCGCCTGCAGTCCGGCCGCGAGTTCGGACTTGCGGCGCAGTCGGGCGAGCGACACCGGCAACTGCGTCGCGACCTCCGAGACCGCGTCGTGGAAGGTTTCGGCCTCGCCGTACTGGCCCTCGAAGGCGTTGCGGACGCTCTCGCGGACCTGCCAGACGCCGACGGGAGCCCAGTAGTCGTCGCTTACCTCCCGCAGGACGAGACACTTCGCCTGCCGGCCGATCGACTCGAGGTACTCCAACACGCCCAGCCGGGCCGCGTAGTAGGCACCGGCGGTCTCCTCGACGTAGCTCGAGCGGCCCTCGTACCCCTCCGAGGCGCTGGCCATCCAGAGGTCGTCTTCGGGGTTTGGGTTCCAGATGCTGCCCGGCGCTTTCATCTCGACGAGTTCGAACTCCCAGTTGCCCGGCGCGAGGACGATCCAGTAGCGGTTACCGACGTATTCGTTGGCCCAGACCTGCACCTCGTCGATGCTGGGCGCGTTGCGGATGCGCCCGCGGAGGAACTTCCCGACGGTGTCGTCGACGGCCGTGATCGACCACCGCGTCGGGACGAGTCGGCGCTGTTTCGTCTGCCCGAGCGCGCCCGCCGAGAGGATCGAGTTGATCTCGTAGACGTCGAACCCCCGGCGATAGAGGTAGGTCATCGCGCCCTCGGCCTGCCAGTCGTCGTCCTCTAAGGTCTTCTTGACCGGCCGCGGAACGTGGGGGTTCTCGGTGAGGTCCGCGTTCCGGGCGTTGGCTCGGGGACCGCGCGGCGTCGCCACGTCCGTTCCCGCGTCCAGTCCGAGGTCGGGCGTGTCGTCCAGTCCGATCTCGAGATCGACCGGGCGGTCGGCGATGGCGACCTCCCGCTGGACGCCGACGAAGCCGTCCCACGTGTCGTGGACCGACGGCGTCAGTCGACTCGCGATCGACGGCGAGTCGACGTTGGCCCGCTTGTTGGAGTTCAGGAGGCCGGTCCGGCGCTGGAGGACGTCATCGATCGCGTACCCCTGTCGGTACCAGTCGCCGTCGGTGACGTACTCCTCGGCGTCGCCCTCGTTGCCGACCGGCGAGAGCAGCCCAACGGGGATATCGGGGTAGTTCGACCGCCCGACGAAGATCGAGGGCGCGGTCGACCCGACGAGCGTGTCGCCACTCAGCGCGTCGTCGAACTGCCGTTCGAACTCCTCCAAGTGGTCCGTGATCGCGTAGGATTTCTCCTTCGCGAGGCGGCGACGCTCGGCCTCCTCGTCGGGCTCTAACTCCTCGATGTAGTCGTCGAGGCGCATTCAGTCGACGTAGGGCCGGCACCGGTTTGAATGTTCGTCGTTCGGGCCGGCGGTCGGCACGCTTTCGATGACGTGTCCGAACAGAATGTCAGAGGCAGAGGTTCGGTCGGGCGTCGAGTAACCGAACCTCATCCCAACCATCACACGGGGACATAAAATAGCCGCCAGTGCGTTTTCAGAGTCGGAAAACGCCGCGGCTGTGTTCGGACGCCGTTCCGAACCGGTTTGTGAGTCATGGTACTTCTTGCCAGTCAGCGAGGAACGTGGAAAGACAACCGTTAAAAACGGCGGGCGGGAAAGGATGGATATGAGTACGACCGACGACCGAGAGACGCGTTCCTGCGTCTCCTGTGGGCTCAACATCGCGGGCACGAACGCCGCCGCGTTCAAATGCCCCGACTGCGGCGAGCAGATCTACCGCTGTGCCAAGTGTCGCAAGCAGAGCAACCTCTACGAGTGCCCCGACTGCGGGTTCATGGGTCCGTAACAATGGGTAAGGTAGCCGCCAAAATCAAGGTCATGCCGGACAGCCCCGAAATCGACCTCGACGCGCTCCAGGAGCGCCTCGAGAGCGCCCTCCCCGAGGGTGCGAAGATCAACGGCGTCGAACGCGACGACGTCGCGTTCGGGCTCGTCGCGCTCTACCCCACCGTGATCGTCCCTGACGGTTCGGGCGGCACGGAGACCGTCGAGGAGAACTTCGGCGACGTCGACGGCGTCGAGAGCGTCGAAGTCGAGAACGTCGGCCGGATATAACCGGTCACTGGCCGATTTTCGGCTGTTTTTGTCAGTCGCGAGCCACGGCACTGTCGATTTCTCCGTCCGAGACGGGGGCCGGCAACGCTCGAGCCGACGCCGGCGAAAACGGCGTGAAAACGGATGACAGCGGAGCGGCAGTGCCGGGTTCGACCGCCCTTACTGCTCCTGCTCGCGGTTCGCACCGAGATCGGCCTCCGAGACGATCTCCGCGCCGATCGGCGAGAGGTCGACGGTCACGTCCTCGGTGACGGCCTTGCTGATCTCGTCTAGGTTCCCCGCGAGGACGGTCAACACGTCGTCGGGGTTCGCATAGAGCAGCATGTTCCCGTCCTGGCCCTCCGCGACGAGTTGCGTGTCGTTCAATACGACCTGATCGTTCTGGATCGTCGCCGAAACGACCGGCAGCGCCGCTGGTTTGCCCGGTTCGTCGTCTTTGACCCTGCGGATGTGGACTTCGTCGAGGTCGATGACCTCCTTGTGTTTCTTGATCTGTTCGGCGCAGTTTACCATATCGTTGAGCAGGGCCGTCCGCTTCTCGTTGCCGTGATCGCCGTCGAGACAGTGCTGGCAGACGCGGAGTTCGAGTCGCATTGGGCGTCCCTACGCGACCGACACCGATGAGAATTCCGCTTCGGTCCCTCGAGCCCCGTGTAACGACCCGATTCGGGTCCGACGCGGTCGCCTTACGCTCGCAACTCCTCGTGGATCTCCCGAATCCGCTCGGTCCCCCGATCCACGTAACCGCCGTGAAAGCACACCACGTGGTCGATCTCGCGATCGGCCAGCCGCCCGACCGATTCGGTCGCCTGCTCCATCTCCGGCGTGAAGTGGGGTTTTGGCCCGGATAGCGGCTCGTCACCGTCCGCGACGAGCGCGTCGCCGGCGATCAGCAAGTTCCCCTCGGGGAGGTACAGCGAGACGTGGCCGGGGGCGTGGCCCGGTGTCGCCACGACCTCCATCGGCCCGGCCAGCGTCGGGAACCGAACGCCATCTGCTAGTTCGATGTCGACATCGGCCGGCGGATACCGGTCGCCGTCGCCCTTGATCGGTTCGCGCTCGCCGCACACGTACGGCGCTTCCGCCCGATGGGTCGCGACGACCGCATCGACGTCTTCGAGCAAGGCCGCGAGGCCGCCGGCGTGATCGCCGTCGTGGTGCGTAACCAGAATCAGCCAGACGTCCGTCAGTTCGTAGCCGAGCGACCGCAGGTGCGTTCGAATCCCCTCGCGGGCCCCCTCCGGGCCGGCGTCGATCAGGATCGGACCGCGCTCGGTCTCGACGAGCGTCGGCGTGATGGTTATCTCCCGACCGCCGTACTCCACAGTCAGCGGCAGCACGTGGACGCCCGCGTCGCGTTCATCAGTCGCCATGCTCGAGTCGTCGACGGCGACCACGAAAGATCGTTCGCCTCCGACCGCCACGGCGTCCGTCACTCAAAAAGATACTAAACTGCAATAGTTTGCAATAAAATACTTTAGCTCGGGAGACAAAACTATCGGTAATGGAACTCGAATCGAGAAGTTCTCCCCTCGAGGTCGAATCGGACCCGTTCTCGAATGCGCCACAGCGGACCCTTTCGGAGACGGTTCGGCCGCTGGCCGACGCCTACGACGAGCGGATCGGCGACCGTGACCGGTCGACGTGGCTGTGGTTCGACGCGGTCGAACCGGCGTTCCGACTGTCCTGTGTCGACGACGGGGCCGGCCAGCGCGTCCACGACGCGAAGGTCCTCGCGACGATGTTCATCACGGTCATCGACGACGTCGCCGAACGCCACGGCGACCGCGCGACCCTCGAGGAACTCCGCCTCGTGCCGTTCGACGCCCGGGCTGCCGACCCGTCGCGAGCGGATGTCGACGGCGACTACGTCCGGTTCCAGCGGGAGCTCTGGGACGCGCTCTGCAAGCAGTTTCGGGCGGGTCCGCGCGCCGCCGAGTTCGAGGCCCTGTTTCGGTTCGACGTTCGACAGGCGCTCCAGTCGGTCGACTACTCGGCGCTGCTGGCCCGCCAGCCCGGCCTCGCCAGCGAGCGCGAACTCCTGACCTACGACGTCTACAACATGATGCTCTTTCCGTTCGCCGATATCGACATCGCGAACGCGAGCGCGTTCGATCCGCGCGACCTCTCGACGCTCCGGACCGTCGTCGATCACGGCCAGCGAATGGCACGGATCGGTAACTGGCTCGCTACCTGGGAGCGGGAACTCGCCGAAGGAGATTACAGTTCCGGCGTCGCCGTCCGGGCTCTCGAGTCCGGACTCGTCTCACCTGCGGAGCTGCGGGCGATCCGGAACGAGCCGACCGACGCGGCCGTCGCGGACGTGATCGAGCGGATCCGCGAGTCCGGTATCGAGACCGCCTTCGTCGAACAGTGGGACCGCGAGTTCGAGACCGCGCTCGACGCCTGCGGCGACGCCGAGTCGTTCGACGCGCGCGCCTACCTCGAGGGGTTCGAACCGATCTTCCGCTCGCAACTCGCCCGGCGGGCCCGGTCCGGGGAGTAGATACTCAAGCGAGTGCGGCGTCGATCGCGCCCTCGAGGTCGGCGATCAGGTCGTCGACGTGTTCGATTCCTACGGAGACGCGGATCAGGCTGTCCGAGAGGCCGGCCGCGAGCCGTTCCTCCCGCGGAATGGCGGCGTGGGTCATCGGCGCTGGCTGTTCGATCAGGCTCTCGACGCCGCCGAGACTCTCCGCGAGCGTGAAGATCTCGGTGTTCGAGACGACCTCGCTCGCTTGCTCGAGACTCGCGTCGAGTTCGAAGCTCAGCATGCCGCCGAAGTCGTCCATCTGCTCGGCGGCGATCTCGTGGCCGGGGTGGGACTCGAGGCCGGGGTAGTAGACCCGCTCGACGTCGGGGTGGTCGGCGAGCCACTCGGCGATCGCGCGGGCGTTCTCGCAGTGCCGATCCATCCGGACGGGCAGGGTCTTGGTGCCCCGGAGGACGAGGAAGGACTCGAAGGGGCCAGGCGTCGCGCCGACGGAGTTCTGGTAGAAGCCGAGTCGCTCGTCGAGTGTCTCGTCGTTGGTCAGGAGGGCGCCGCCGACGACGTCGGAGTGGCCGCCGAGGTACTTCGTCAGGGAGTGGGAGACGATGTCGGCACCGAGATCGAGGGGCCGCTGGAGGTACGGCGTCGCGAACGTGTTGTCGATCGCACACAGCGCGTCGTGATCGTGGGCGATCTCGGCCGCCCCCTCGATGTCGACGATCGACATGAGCGGGTTCGTCGGCGTCTCGAGCCAGAGCAGTGCCGTCTCCTCTCGGAACGCCGCCTCGATCTCGTCGAGGTCGGTCATGTCGACGAAGGAAAACTCGAGGTCGTAGTCCTCGTAGACCTGCGTGAAGATGCGGTGGGTCCCGCCGTAGACGTCGTTGCCGGTGACGACGTGATCGCCGGCCTCGAGCAGGTTCAGGACGGTGTTGATCGCGGCCATCCCGCTGGCGAAGGCCCGGCCGTACTCGGCGTTCTCGAGGCTCGCGAGGTTTTCCTCGAGATCGGTACGCGTGGGGTTCCCGGTACGGGAGTACTCGTAGCCGCGGTGGTCCCCCGGGGCGTCCTGCTTGTACGTGGAGTTCGCGTGAATCGGCGACATCAGTGCGCCCGTCTCGGGATCGGGCTCCTGACCGGCGTGGATGGATCGAGTCTCGATCCGACTGTCGTGGTCGTCGTCCATACTCCTACGAGTGCCCCGCGGTCGGATCACTGTTATGGACGCCGTTGCTCGCAGTCGGTTGCAGAAGCGAGGTCGCTTGTCCGCTCGCGGCTGCTCGAGGCGGTGACGCCCCACAGAACCAACGCTACCGGCTTACTGGTTTTGCTCCTGTTCGCGTCGTCCCACGAACGTCTGGTATTTGAGATCGTCGTCACGCAGTTCCTCGAGGATACGCTCGACGAGGATCTCGTCGGGATCGTGCAGCCCCGAGACGCGCTCGGACAGTTCCTCGAAGCTCTCGAAGGGCTTTCGCTTTCGCTCGTCCAAGATGCCGTTGCGGAGTTTCTTCCCGATCCCCGGCAGTAGGTTCAGCTGGTGGAGCCGCAGCGTGATCGGCTGGGCGTCGTTGTAGAAGTCGACGAACCGCTGTTCGTTCTCCTCGACCAGATCCTGGACGACGTACTCGAGTTCCGACTGCGCGCCCGAGGAGAGGTCCTCGTACTCGACGCGGTGACACTCGGTGACGATGTCGCGCTCGGCGGCCGGTTCGACGACGACCTCGCTGCCGATCGTGAGTCGTTCGTCCTCGTCGAAGGCGACCTGATAGAGCTGAAAGTCCTCGATTCCGACGGCGTACCCTGCCGGAGACTTGGCGTACTGCGGTCGGCCGTCGTCCGACAGCCCGTGTGCGAGGTAGTCCAACACGACCGCCCGACGAACGTCCATCTCATCGCGATCAGCTTCGCTCATTGGTTTACGGTACGGCGAGGTCGTACTTAAAGAGTCGGCCCACTTTCACGACGTTGCTCGGGGGAACGGAAGGCGCGTGACGTCGCGGTCGGGGTCGCGGTGCGACGCCGTCGCGGTCAGTCGATGACGCCGAACCAGAGGACGATCCCGACGACGACGGCCAGCGTCCCCAGTGCCAAACTCGTCAGTTCGACGCTCGCCAGCAGCGCGAGGTTCGAGCCGATCGCGAGCAGCGGCACCCAGGGCACGCCCGGGACTCGGAACCGCCGCTCCCGGTCGGGTTCCTTCCGGCGGGACCGAATCAACGCGACGTTGACGAACACCAGCCCGCCCAAGAGCATGACGTCCGCGAAGTGAGCCAGCGACTCGAGGCCGAGCAGGGGGTCGTGGGCACCGCCGCCCCCGACCGGAGACGCGCCGAAGACGACGCCGAACAGCAGGAAGAAAACGAGGATGAGACAGCCGGTCAGCACCACCGCGACCGTCGGGACGCCGGACTGTGGGTTGATCCGCTGGACCCGCTCCGGAAGGTGATCGCGTCTGGCCATCGCCAACTTCACTCGAGAGCCGGCCAGCACGGTCGCGTTGGCGGCCGAGATCATCGACAGCAACGCGCCGACGATGAAGACGTAGAAGCCGGCGTCGCCGAGGTAATACTGGGCCGCCCGCGCCATCGCGACCTCGCCGCGTTCGGCGACGAACCCCGTGGCAGCGCCGGACGACGACAGCCCGGCTCGCTCGGCGAGAAACGAGAGGAAGCTGCCGTCGTTGATCGCAAGCACCACCACGACGATTACCAGGACATAGAGGACGGTGACGACGGCGATGCTCAGGAAAATCGCCCGGGGAACGGTCCGCTCGGGCGCTTCGATCTCGCCCTCGCTCGTGGCGATCGCTTCGAACCCGAAGAACGTGATGAACACGAGCGCCGAGGTCAGAGCGATGTCGTCGAACTGCGTGGCGTTCGCCGTAAGCGACGACGCAACGACGTCCGCGTCGAACGCGCTGAGACCGCCGACCAGGAACAGCCCGATAAGCGCGATCTTCAGCCCGGTCACGACGATCTGGAATCGACCCGTCTCCTCGGCACCGGCGAGGTTGACTCCAACGAGAACCGCGAGGACGACGACCCCCGGGATCCAGTACGGGAGCGCCTCGGGGAGCGCGATCTCGGGCCGTACGAATCGGGCGAACCAGTTGGCGAAACTCGCGAGGTAGAAGGCCGCGCTCGCGGGGTAGCCCAGAATCAGTAGCCAGCCGACCACGTACGACCAGTCGGAATCGAACACCTCGGCCACGTAGGCGTAGCCGCCGCCGTCGACCGTGTAGATGGTCGCGAATTCGGCGTAGGTCAGCGCGGTGAACGACGCCACGATCGCCGCCAGCCCGAACGAGACGATCGCCGCCGCGCCGACGTTTGCGACGGCGAGTCCCGAGAGGACGAAGATACCGCCGGCGATCATCGTTCCCGTTCCGATCGCCGTGGCTCCGAGAAGGCCGATGTCCCGTTCGAGCGAGTCGGTTTCGTGTGTCCCCATCGGTTCGGTCTCCGCCTCAGCGCTGTCCATGACCGACACCACCTGCCCGGATTCCTCGTCCCCCTTCCACGGAAAGGCGACGGGAAATACCAGTCGACGGTAGTTACACGAGGATTGAAAACGACGCGGAAACGCGGCCTCGAGCGCTGACGCTAGTCGCGATCGTCGAACGCCGGTCGTCGCTGGCGGGACCGCTCCGAACGGAAACGGCGAACTGCGTTCAGGCGTACTGCGCGACGACGTTGAGAATCTCGTCGAGTTCGTCCCCCGACAGCGAGTAGCGCTGCTTTGCGTATACCGACCGGAGTTCGTCCCGGTCGCGCGGCAGGAGGTTGGCGATCTTGTACGCGGTCGGCTCGTCGACCTTCTCTAAGTCCTGCAGGTCATCGACCAGGGCCTGGGCCTCGTCGGGCTCCAGGACGGCAAACCGGTTTGCGTGTTCGATCGCTCGCGCGAGTTCGTACCGCAGCTCGCGGTCCTCGTCCATCGCGCGTTCGGCTTCGATGTCGGCGAGCAGCTCCTTCGTCTCCGAGACCGTCAGGAACTCCTCGTCGACGATCTCTTTGAAGATCGTCATCCTGCTTAGATCCGGCTCTTTTCCTGGTTCTGTGCGCGCATGTGGGCCGCGGCGACGAGCAGGGTCTTGTCCTTGCCGCCGTCATTGATCGCGACCTTGAAGACGCTACCCTGTTTGCCGACGACTTCGCCGGTGCGACCGTCGAATCGTGGGTGGAAGCGACCGTCGGCGACGCTTGGGTCGATCTTCAGGTGGACTTTCTCACCCTCCTCGTACTCCTGAATGGCACGCTGTGGCGGCGACGTGCCGCGGTCTCGAGGATCGTTCGCGAGCTTTTTCCGGGTTCCCTGACGGGGGCCATTAGATTTCGGCATAGTCGTACGCCCGCTTTGTCCGGTGACGGTTATAAAACACACGTATTCCACCCACCGGTTTTCTCGAGCCGCGGTCGACGGCGCTGTCCGCGAACCCCGCCCGTTCACGGGCCGACAGCCCGTTGCACGTCAAGTGGGGACCGTTTTCCGCACTGCCAATGGGCGTCCGAGACGGTGCGTTTACACCCGGCCCGACCGAAGCGCCGGCAATGAGAGACCCAGACGGGCTGATCGCCCGAGCGGGCGTGCGGGGCGATCCGGACCGCGATCAACACTTCCTCGTCGACGATCGGGTGCTGGACCGGCTGCCGACCTACCTGGAAGCGATCGATGCGGACACGAGTCAGTTACTCGAGATCGGCGGCGGGACGGGGGCGCTGACCGATCGACTGCTCGCGGCCGGCGACGAGGTGACCGTCGTCGAGCGCGACCGCGACCTCGCCGAATTCCTGCGCGAGGAGTTCGCCGACGAGATCGCGGCCGGCGAACTGACCGTGATCGAGGGCGACGCCCTCGCGGTCGACCTCCCCGACTTTACCGCGTCGGTCTCGAACCTCCCCTACGGCGTCTCGAGCGAGATCGCGTTTCGGCTCTTTCCGGAGAAAAAGCCCCTCGTGTTGATGTTCCAGCAGGAGTTCGCCGAGCGGATGGTCGCCGAGCCCGGAACGTCGGAGTACGGCCGGCTCTCGGTCTCGAGCCAGCACTACGCCGACGTCGAACTCGTCGAGTCGATCCCCAAAGAGGCGTTCGACCCACAGCCCGCCGTCCAGAGCGCGGTGGTCCGGGCGGTCCCACGCGAGCCCGATTACACGGTCGCGGACGAGGACTTTTTCCTGCGGTTCGTCAAGGCCGTGTTCACCCAGCGCCGGAAGACGGTCCGCAACGCCATCCGGAACACGGCCCACATCTCCGGACTCGGCGAGCCGGACGCGGTCGTCGAGGCGGCCGACGAGGAGCTGCTCCGCAAACGGCCCGACGCGATGGCACCGGCGGAGTTCGCCGCACTGGCCGGGCTCGCGTGGGACGTCGGCGAACCGGAGACGTAGTCTGCGAGATCGAGACGTAACGTCGGACGCGGCGGCTCGAGTCGGCCGTTCGGTGGGCCTACAGCGGCCACACAACCGGGGCGAAGTAACCAACGAATACTCAAAGCTGCACGGCCGAGAACTCGGGAGACGAACGCATGTCTGTACTGACGCGGCTCGACTGGCTCTCGGAGGTGTTTCCGACGGTCCCGCTTCGACTCGCGGTGTCCCTCGTCGCAGTCGGGCTCGTCTTCGCAGTCCTGCTCTCGTACCGGCGGCTACACGGGCGCGTGGCCGAGCGAACGCGACCGCTATATGCGGATGTCGTCTCGGTGGCAGTACTGATCGGGGCCTGTGCGGTCAGCGCCGGCGTCGTCCTGGGCGTCTGGGACCGCACCGACGAGGTCCGCCAGCTCTTCGTGGGACTCGATCCGGGCGGCGACACCGTTCCGCGCGCGGTCTTTTCGTTCATCCTGCTCGTACTGACCGTCATCGTCACGCGGTTCGTCCGACGGATCATCGAGGAGGTGATGGACTCGACGGCCGCGGTCACCGAACACCAGCGCCAGATTACCCATCGACTCTCGCAGGTGATCATCTGGACCGTCGCGCTGGTCGTCATCCTCGGTATCTGGATCGAGGATCTGGGCAGCCTGCTCGTCGGGGCCGGCTTCCTCGGGATCGTGCTGGGCATGGCGGCCCGCCAGACCCTCGGGACGATGCTGTCGGGGTTCGTCCTGATGTTCGCCCGACCGTTCGAGATCGGCGACTGGATCGAGGTCGAAGGCGACGAGGGAATCGTTACCGACATCTCGATCGTCAACACTCGCGTCCGGTCGTTCGACGGCGAGTACATCATGATCCCCAACGACGTCATCGCCTCGAGCATGGTGACGAACCGCTCGAAGCGGGGCCGCCTGCGGATCGAAGTCGAGGTCGGCGTCGATTACGGAACCGACGTCGACCGGGCCGCGTCGCTCGCCGAGTCGGCGATCGGGGACGTCGACGAGGTGCTGACCGCGCCGTCGCCGCAGGTGGTCGGGAAGTCCTTCGGCGACTCGGCGGTGATCCTCGGCGTGCGCTTTTGGATCGACAAGCCGAGCGCCAGACGCTACTGGGAGGCCCGGACCGCCGCGATCGACGCGGTCAAGCGAGCCTTCGAGGACGAGGGGATCAAGATCCCGTTCCCGCAGCGGGAACTCTCGGGCCGCGCCGAGACCGGCGGGTTCCGGATCGCCGACGAGTCGGAGCGCGAACGGAGCGAGGAACACCGTATGCAAACACCGGAGGAACGATAGATGGGACTCGAGGAGCAACGCGACGTCGAAACCGACGTGTACCAGCCGGCCGAGGACTCGCAACTGCTCGCCGACGCAGTCTGTGAGCGACTCGAGGGGGCCGAGCGCGTCCTCGAGGTCGGCACCGGCTCGGGCTTCGTCGCCGGGCGGATCGCCGACGAAACCGACGCCCGCGTGATCGCGTCGGACCTGAACCCCCACGCCGTCCGGCAGGCCCGGGGCGAGGGCGTCGAGGCGGTGCGTGCGGATCTGGTCTCGCCGTTCCGCGACGGCAGTTTCGACGCGGTCGCGTTCAACCCGCCCTACCTGCCGACCGACCCGGAAAACGAGTGGGACGACTGGATGGAACATGCCCTCTCCGGCGGCGAGGACGGCCGGGCGGTCATCGATCCATTCCTCGAGGCGGTCGGGCGCGTCCTCGCGCCCGACGGGGTCGTCTACCTGCTCGTGAGCAGCCTCACCGGCGTCGACGGGGTCGTCGAACGGGCCGGCGAGGAGGGCTTTAGCGCCGTCGCCGTCGCGGACGAGTCGTTCCCGTTCGAGACGCTGACGGTACTGAAGCTATTCCGGTAATCCCCATCGGATTTCGCCCTCATGACGGCTGTTAACACGATCCACTGGCTCGGAGACCGACCGGTCCGAAACCCGCAGGAATTACTGCAATGTATTAGAATGGATGGAAAATATTAAGCGTCGGTATAGCCTAGTCGGGGCTACGATGACTGAGTACGTTTCGACCACGCCGGGGCTGTATCCGCTCCCGGACTGGGCGAAAGACGATCTCTCGGATCTCAAGGGACACCAGAAACACGACCTCATCAGCGGCGACGAGGGCGAGGAAATCACCGCGGCCTACGAGGAGGCCCGCGAGGAGGTCGTCGGCGTCCAGACCGAGGCCGGCCTCGACCGGATCGTCGAGGGCCAACTGCGCTGGGACGACATGCTCGCGCACCCGCTGGCCGTCGCCGACGCCGTCGAGACCCGCGGGATCGTCCGCTACTACGACAACAACAACTTCTACCGGGAGCCGGTCGTCACCGACGACCTCGAGCCGACCGGCGACGTCGCCGCGGAACTCGAGGCCGCGTCCGAGTTGATCGACGGTGAGGACCTGCAGGCCGTCCTCCCCGGCCCGTACTCGCTGTTCGATCTCGCGACCGACGAGCGCTACGGCGACGACGCCGACTTCCTCGCCGCGATCGCCGACTTCCTCGCGGGCGAGGTCGAGGCCTTCCCCGATGTCGAGACGCTGTTCTTGCTCGAGCCCTCGCTGGTCGAGTCCGCGCCCGGTGACGGGCTGGACGAACGCGCCAGCGAGGCGATCGATCGAGTCGCGAGCGCGACCGACGCCGACGTCGTCGTCCAGCCCTACTGGGGCGCCGTAGAGGAGAAGGTCTACGCGCACCTGCTCGACGCCGATATCGACGCGGTCGGCTTCGACTTCGTCGCGAACCAGGACGACAACGTCTACAACCTCCAGGAGTACGGCGCGACCGACGACGTCGCGCTCGGCCTTGCCGACGGCCAGAACACGCTCGTCGAGGACCCCGAAGCGATCCGTGACCGGGTCGAGTGGGTCGAGGGCCAGCTCGGGGTCACCGACTTCGAGACGGTCTACCTGACGACGAACACCGAGACGTTCTACCTGCCCTACCGCAAGTACGTGGAGAAACTCGAGGTTCTTGCCGAAGCCGCGGACCTCGCGGAGGTGACCGCAGCATGACCAACGAGAACAAAGACCAGTTCCGACCGGCCGATCACGCCAACGACCACTTCCTGCTGACGACCGTCGTCGGCTCCTACCCCAAGCCCAAGTGGCTCAACCGGGCAAAGGACCTGTACGAGGACGAGGACAGCGACTTCGACGAGGACAACTGGCAGGAAGCCAAAGACGACGCCGCCCGCCTGATTACGGCCGAACACGAACGCGCCGGCTTGGACGTCGTCGTCGACGGCGAAATGCGGCGCAACGAGATGGTCGAGTTCTTCGCCCACCGGATCGAGGGCTACGAGTTCAACGGCCCCGTCAAGGTCTGGGGCCACAACTACTTCGACAAGCCGAGCGTCGTCAGCGAGGTCGAGTACGACGACTCCTGGCTCGTCGACGAGTACGAGTTCACCGCCGATGCCACCGATCGACCGGTCAAGGTCCCGATCACGGGCCCCTACACGCTCGCGAACTGGTCATTTAACGAGGCCTACGAGGACGACGACGAACTCACCCTCGAGCTGGCCGACCTCGTCAACGAGGAGATCGAGAAGCTCGTCGACGCCGGTGCGCGCTACATCCAGATCGACGAGCCCGCGCTCGCGACGACACCGGACGACCACGCCATCGTCGGCGAGGCGCTGGAACACATCGTCGCGGACATCCCCGAGGAGGTCCGTATCGGGCTCCACGTCTGTTACGGCGACTACTCCCGGATCTACCCCGAGATCCTCGAGTTCCCCGTCGACGAGTTCGACCTCGAGCTGGCAAACGGCGAC
The DNA here is from genome assembly GCF_031165565.1 of Natrinema thermotolerans. NCBI lineage: Archaea > Methanobacteriati > Methanobacteriota > Halobacteria > Halobacteriales > Natrialbaceae > Natrinema > Natrinema thermotolerans. The sequence continues at coordinate 3,358,962 of NZ_CP101873.1, forward strand.
TACGAACAGCTCGATGTCTTCAAAGACCCCGAGTTCTCGAAGGACCTCGCGCTCGGCGTCACCGACGCCCACGTCGCCGAGGTCGAATCGGTCGAGCAGATCGAGGAAAACATCAAGAAAGGGCTCGAGGTCGTCCCGCCGGAACAGCTGGTCGTCTCGCCGGACTGCGGCGTGAAGCTGCTGCCGCGTGACGTCGCCTACGGCAAGATGGCGAACATGGTCCAGGCCGCCCGCAACGTCGAGGAAGCCCTCGACGAGGGCGACATCGACGTCGAGCGCGGCGCGCCGACGCCCGCCGACGACTGAGCGAGAGCGTCCCTTTTCGGTACTCGTCGCGGGAGTCGGCCGGCGAGGCCACCGCAAAGCGCTAACTACCGGGCCCGTGAACGGCCGTCCATGACCCTCGAGGTCGGCGTCCTCGGCTATCGGTTCATGGGGAAAGCACACGCGAACGCGATGGCGCGGCTGCCGATGTTCTTCCCCGACGCACCGGCGATCGAACGCAGCGTTTTGGTCGGCCGCGACGAGGCGGCGCTGGAAGACGCCGCCGAACGGCTCGGCTTCGACTCGACCGCGACCGACTGGCGCGCGGTCGTCGACGACGTCGACGCCTTCTACAACCTCGGCCCGAACCACGTCCACGCCGAGCCGTCGATCGCCGCCCTCGAGGCCGGGACGCCCGTGTTCTGCGAGAAGCCGCTCGCACCGACGCTCGAGGAGGCAGAGGCGATGGCCGAAACGGCCCGGGAGGCCGGCGACGACGTGCCCGCCGGCTGTGCGTTCAACTATCGGTTCGTCCCCGCGATACAGTACGCCAAGGAACTGCTCGAGGCGGGCGACCTCGGCGAGATCCACCACGTCCGCGGGCGGTACTTACAGGACTGGCTGGTCGACCCCGACGCGCCGTGGTCGTGGCGCAACGACGAGGAACTGGCCGGGTCGGGGGCGCTGGGCGATCTCGGCGCGCACACGGTCGACCTCCTGCGATTTCTGGTCGGGTCGGACGACCTCGCGGGGCCGATCGAGCGGGTCAGCGGCCATTTGGAGACGTTCGTCGAGGAACGGCCGGTCGGAGACGGCGGTGAGGGTGGGGATCCGGAGACCCGTCCCGTCACCGTCGACGACGCCTACACCGCCCAGCTCGAGTTCGCGAACGGCGCGATGGGCACCCTTGAGGGATCGCGCTTCGCGACGGGGCACAAGAACGACCACACCATCGAGATCCACGGCTCGAGTGGGAGCCTGCGGTTCTCGCTCGAGCGGCTGAACGAACTCGAGATCCTCCGGGAGGGCGACCGGGGCTACGAGACGATCCTCGTGACCGACGAAGACGACCCCTACGTCGACCACTGGTGGCCGCCGGGCCACGTGCTGGGCTGGGAACACACCTTCGTCCACGAGAACTACGAGTTCCTCTCCGCCGTCGCGCGCGGCGAGTCGTTCGCGCCGAGTTTCGCGGACGGGCTCGCGGCCCAGCGGGTCCTCGACGCGATCGAACGCAGCGACGATCGGGGGGAGTGGGTCGCGCTCGAGTGAGTTCGGCCGTGGTCATTTCCTCGAGCGGTTCGGTAGGCGGTCGGCCTCGAGAGAGGCAAGTTGTGTTTTGGGTCGGACCGCCACAGCCGACGTGCGGTGGCGCACGCTGTCGACTGCTCGAGTGAGAACGAGAGCAGTCGACGACACCGTGCGAGGGATGAGTGAACGCCGCCAGGCGTGAACGAATCGGTTGGGGAGGGTGTGGAGACTCCGTGCAGCCACGATAGCAGAACGACTCTCTTCTTCCCAACATCGCAGTCGATACGGACTTCCCTGCTATCGTGGCAACGGGGAATGACCACGTCCTCCCTAGCCGATTCGCTCTCACCTTTCAGTCGGTCGCTTATCCCTCACACAGAGTCGTGTCGCGGTTCGTTACTCACTCACCGCGACACAGCGCGCGTCACCGCACACCGTGTGGTCGGTTCGGCACGAGACGTCGCTCGCGGGCTTCGAAAACGGCAGTTCGAATCGTACGCCGACGAACTGCGTAACTCGAGCGGCCGACCGAGTTCGCAACCTATTCGCCGTGGCACCGCTTCTCACTGATCGATGGCGGCCTACGAGACGACGGTCGACGTCAGGACCGACGACCTCGGGCGCAGCGGCCACGTCAACAACTCGAAGTTCGTCGCTTACACCGACCTCGCGCGGGACCGCTACCTCGCGAGCCACGGCTACGGCCCCGACGACCTCGATCATCTGGTCGTCCGCCTCGAGGTCGAGTACGAGCGGGCGCTCGCGTCGCTGGACCCGGTTACCGTCGGAATCGACGTGACCGACGTCGGCGAGACGAGTGTCACCCTCGAGTACGAACTCCGGGACGCGGAGGGGGTCGTCGCGACGGTCACCACGGTGGCCGTCACGGTCGACGGGGAGGGCTCGATTCCGATTCCGGACCCGCTGCGCGAGGGACTGAGTGCCGACCTTGAGGGAACGACCTGATACCGGCCACTGCGGGGCTCGATTGGTTTGTGGCCCGTCTCAGCGGTGACTATCGCTCTCGATCGTCCCGACCGTGTGGATCTCGTCGTAGCGGACACTGCCCGCGTCGAGCGACTGGCCGTCGATTTCGAGATAGCCCGGTTCGAACCCCGTCACGTCGCCGACGACGTCGGTCCCGTGGTCCTCGGTCCGTTCCTCGCTCCGGACCTCGACGGTGTCACCGATCTCGAGGTGGTCCTGCACGAGGGCTTTGATGCGATCCGTGTCGGCATTCGGGGGAATCGTCAGGTCGGTCATCGTCCGTCGAGACGCCGACGGCCACGCGGGTAGTCGTTACACCGGTATTCGCAACCCCGCTTGCGGTGTCCGGACGGCTGTTGGGGGCCGGACGACCGTTTTTGTACGTTCAGGCCGAACTCTCGCGCCAATGAAGACGATCAAGGACAGCGTTCACGACCACATCCGGATCGACGGCGTCGCCCGCGATCTGCTGGACACGCCGGCACTCCAACGGCTGCGACGTATCAGCCAACTGGGCACCGTCTCGCTGGTCTACCCCTCGGCCAACCACACCCGCTTCGAACACAGCCTCGGCGTCTATCACCTCGCCTGCGAGGCCCTCGAGCAACTCGGCGTCGAGGGCCGGGAGGCCCAGCGGGTCCACGCCGCCGCCATGCTCCACGACGTCGGTCACGGGCCATTTAGCCACAACCTCGAGTCGCTGACCCACCGCCGGACCGGCCGGTATCACGACGACGTCCACGATCTGCTGGCCGACGGGGGGGTCGGCGGGGTGCTGCGATCCCACGGCCTGGAGCCCGGGAGGGTCGCCGACCTGGTCGCCGGAGAAGGCCGGTTCGGGCAACTCGTCTCCGGGGAACTCGACGTCGATCGGATGGACTACCTCGTGCGTGACGCCCACCACACGGGGGTCCCCTACGGGACGATCGACCACGGCCGGCTGGTTCGGGAGTTGACCTTCGCCGACGGCGAACTCGTCCTCGCGGAAGGCAACGTCCAGACCGCCGAGAGCCTGCTGGTCGCCCGGGCGCTGATGAACCCGACCGTCTACAGTCACAGCGTCGCCCGCATCGGGAAGGCGATGCTGCGCCGGGCGGCCGAACGGCTGCTCGAGTCGCCCGAAACCGATGTCGATGCGACGACACTCCAGCGGATGGACGATCCGGATCTGCTCGTCGCGTTGCGCTCGTGTCCGGCGACGAGCGAGTTCTCCCGCCGCCTCGATCAGCGCGATTTGTTCAAGCGGGCGGTGTGGGCGGAGATGGACGACGTGCCCGGCGGAATCATCGAGGCCGATCACGGGACGATCCGAGAGTTCGAACGCGAGATCAGCGACCGGGCCGGTGTCGACCCGGAGCGGGTCATCCTCGACGTGCCGAGTCGCCCCTCGATGACCGAGTCCACCTCGCGGGTGATGGTCAACGGCGAGATCAGGCGATTGGACGAGCAGTCGCCGCTGGTCGCGGCCCTGCGGGCGTCCCAGTACTCACAGTGGCGGCTCGGGGTGTACTCGCCGGCCGACCTGCGCGACCAGGTCGGCCGGGCCGCCGTCGACGTCCTCGGACTCGACATCGACGGAGCCTTAGTCAGCGAGGTCCGGAACGGCGTGGACGCGACGCTGGACCAGTTCGTCGACTAGGGTCCCGCGGTCAGTACAGGTGTACGTACCGCTTATTTCGGCATCGCGCCGCAGCTCCTCGGCAATATGGTCCCCGCACTCACGAGGAGGTGACCGTCCGCTCGAACTCCTGAATTGCATCGTCGCTCCCCGCGACGATCACTTCGTCGTCGGCTTCAATGGTGGTCCGTTCGTCGGTACGGATAGTTCCGCCCCGTGAGACGCCGATCACGGTCCATCCACGCTCTGGATTACGACGGGTATCCCCCAATGAATCGCCAGTAAACGGCGCTGCGTCGGCTCGAATCAGGCGGATTTGGCTTGTCGGAGACATGACCCGTTCACCGTGAACCTCCGCTGCGACCAGTCGGGCGGACACTTGTTGGATAGACAGAACGTAGTCAGCGCCCGCTCTAAATGCCGCCCTCGTCTTCTCGCTATCTGTCACACGGGCTAGGATCTCGATCTCGCTCGAGAGCGAGCGGGCGATGGCGATGGTCATCAGTGCGGTCGAATCGTTCCCGACGGTCACGACCAGGGCCGAAGCGTCGTCGATGCCGGCGTCGCGGAGCGTTTCCGGTTCGGTGACATCGCCGACGATATCGGGTCCCCGATCCTTCGATTCATCGACGGTCGTCACCGAGACGTCCGTCGGGAGTGCGTCGACGGCTGCGGTTCCGCCCTCACCGAAGCCGGCGACGATGAGCTTCGAGGGGGTTCGGATGCGCCGCGACCGAGCGCCCGCGATCTCGTCCGTGATTTCGTCGATCTCGCTCCTCGGTCCGGCGACGACTAACACGGTGTTGGGCGTGAGTTCGTCGTCGGGCGACGGCGGCAGGTGCAACTCGCCGTCGAACCACCCGGCGACCAGCGTCAGGTTCGGATGGTTCACGATCGGCGAGTCGCGCACTTTGACGCCGTGGAGCGGGCTATTTCGTCGGACGAGGATCTCGCGGACGTCGACCTCGTCGCCGTCGGCTCGGTCGGGCACCGTGACCGGCGTCGTCGCTTTCTCCGCTAACCGCTGGCCGATCAGCGCGTGCGGGGCGATACTTCGGCTAACACCGACCTCCGCCAGTGCTGCCTTCCGACGCGTCGACTCAGTGAAACTGATCACCCGCAGGTCCTCGTTGGCTTCCAGCGCTGTCAGGACGATACTCGCCGTTTCGTCGCCGGCGTCGGTGATGAGCAACGACGCTCGCTCGATCGTTGCACGGTCGAGGTCAGCCCGTTCTTCGGGATCGCCTTTGATCGCCTGATAGCCATCGTCCGAGAGCCGCTTCGCTTCCTCCTCGTCGGACTCGATGAGAACGTAGTCGATATCGAGTTCCTCGAGTTCGTCGAGGAGCAACTCGGTATCGTGCTGGTACTCCGCGATGACGACGTGGTCGTTCTTGGTCGTGAGGCGGTCGGAAAGGTCCAGCGGCGTCCGCTCGAAGAGCGGGATGACCAAGACCCGCAGCGTGACGAACCCAATGATGACGCCAGTCAACTGGATCGACACCATCAGGACGTTCATCACTGGCGTCTCCCAGGGCGAATCCGCACCGTACCCGGTCGTCGTCATCGTCTCGACGACCGTCTGGAACGACCGGAAGATCGACTGGGGGCGATCCTCGAGCGCCTGCATTCCCCAGTTGTAGACGACCGTGTAGAAGAGGACGACCGAAGCGAGACCGACCACGAAGAGTACTAACAGCCGTTGCCGTTGCGTCAGATCCCGCGGATGCAGTCCGTCTATATCCCGAAGCTCGCGCATGTGCTGTACCAGTCACTGTCGATAGCGTCTCCGATCGATTAAGTGACCGGTTTTGCTGGAACCGCCTGTTGGCACCGCGTATCGGCCCTCGAGCGCGAGCGCTGCGATGCCTGCAAATCGCTCCCTGACAGCGTCGATAAAACCACCGGCAGCGACGACTGTGATCGGTCGATCGGGACACGCCATTTATTATCACGCCCTCGCTTTGGTGACGTATGACCGTCTACGAGAGCGACCTCCCCGGCGTCGGGAAGAAGTTCGAGATCGAACTCGATGACGGGGAGCGCCTCGTCATCGTGACCCACAACACGGGGAAACGAGAGGTGTACCTGAAAGCGGACGCGGATGCAGACAGCGAGAAGGTGTTCGAGGCGTCGGATCGACTGGCCCGGAAAATCGGCACGATTCTGGAGGGAGCGTACTTCCAGCCGGTGCAGGCCGACAACGTCGAGACGATGCTCGCCGACGACACCTACCTCGAGTGGTACGGCGTCTCCGAGACCGCCGAGGTCGCCGGCCAGACCCTCGCTGAGGCGAACATCCGCGACGAAACCGGTGTCTCCGTCGTCGCCATTCAGCGCGGCGAGGAGTTGATTTCGCCGCCGACGCCGGAGACGGTCCTCGAGGTCGGTGACACGCTGGTCGTCATCGGCGACCGCGAGGACTGCGCCGAGTTCGAGGAACTGCTCGGAGCCGGACTCGACGAGTGATCGCAACGACCCTTCCTCCACGAGGTGAGCGCTAGTGGCGACTGAAACGGCGCTCGTCGATGTCGGTATTCTCTTTACTGCGGTCGCCATCGCTGGCGTCCTCTCGAGTCGGATCAAGCAATCGGTGATCCCGTTTTATATTATCATCGGGGTGGTGCTGGGATCGAACGTACTGGGAGAACTCCCTGCGCTCGCCGGCAACGAGGTCGGTGTCGGTGGCATCGCCGTCACCGTCCCCGAGGTGACGATCGGTGGTGTCGATCTTCTGGCCGCAGTCGGCGGACTCGCGCTCGGCGAGACCGACTTCATCGTCGTCGGTGCGGAGATCGGGATCGTCCTCCTCCTGTTCTTTCTCGGCCTCGAGTTCAACCTGAGCCGATTGATCGCGAGCAAAGACCGGATCGGCAAAGCGGGATCCGTCGATCTGGTCATCAACTTCGGTATCGGACTGCTCTTCGGCTATCTCGTCTTCGGAAGCTTCCTCGCAGCCTTCCTGACGGCGGGCATCGTCTACATCTCCTCGAGCGCGATCATCACCAAATCACTGATCGATCTGGGCTGGATCGCCAACGACGAGTCCGAACCGATGCTCGGCATGCTCGTCTACGAGGACCTGTTCATCGCGGTCTACCTGGCGATCGCGTCCGCACTGGTCTTGGGCGGCGGTGATATCGGGGAAGCCGTCGGACAGATCGGGATCGCGGTCGGGTTCATCCTCGCGTTGCTCGGGCTCGTCACCTTCGGGACCGGCTTCTTTCAGCGCTTTCTCGACGCCGACACGAACGAGTTCATCGTCGTCCGGGCACTCGGCGTCACGATCCTCGTCGCCGGGATCGCGCTCGCGCTGGGCGTCAGCGAGGCGGTCGCCGCCTTCTTCGTCGGCATGGCCTTCTCGTCGACCGATCACGTCCATGACTTAGAGCGACTGCTCGAGCCGTTGCGAGACGCGTTCGCAGCGATCTTCTTCTTCTGGATCGGCCTCGTCACCGATCCGGGACTGTTCACGCTTTCGATCCTCGGGATGATCGTCGCTGCGGTGTTCGTGACGACGCCGACGAAGATTATCAGTGGCTACCTCGGTGGGCGGATCTACGGCCTCGACGACCGTCGGTCACTTCGGGTCGGCTTCGGGATGGCCACTCGCGGCGAGTTCTCACTGATCATCGCGAGTCTCGCTCTCTCTGGGGCCGGCAGCGGCATGGCGGCGGAAACCGCACAGACGATCTACGCTTTCACGGTGGGTTACGTTCTGGTTATGAGCATTCTCGGCACCTCGCTCATGCAGTATTCGAACCGGATCGAACCCGCCGCTGTCTCGCTATTCGAACGGGTCCGCAGCGGAACGACACGGCTGACCGATACTTGAACGTGATAAACGAGCGCCTCGAGCCATACCGTCTACTGTCGCCCGTCGGTCGCAACGATTGAAAAGACGGCCCACGAACGGCTCGGTATGGAACGAACGGGAACGATCCTCCGCGGCCGCGAGTTCGAGCCCGTCGAGGGGCGGGTCGTGATCGGCGATGACGGCCGCATCGAGGCCGTCGAGGAGACGGCAGTCGAGAGCGACGATATCATTCTGCCGGCCTTTGTCAACGCTCACACCCACATCGGCGACTCGATCGCCAAGGAGGCCGGTGGCGGCCTCTCGCTCGAGGAACTGGTCGCGCCGCCGGACGGGCTGAAACACCGACTCCTGCGGGCGGCCTCGCAGGACGAACTCGCCGCCGCGATGCGACGCTCGCTGGGGTTCATGCAGCGGGCCGGCACGGCGGCCTGTCTGGAGTTTCGCGAGGGCGGCGTCGAGGGGGTTCGGACGCTCGAGCGGGCGGTCGAGGGCCTTTCGATCGACGCGCTGTCGTTCGCGCGGGGGTCGATCGACGCGATGCATGCGGGCGATGGCTTCGGGGCCAGCGGGGCCAACGACGACAGCTTCGATCGGGAACGGACGGCGACCCGCAAGGCGGGCAAGCCCTTCGGCATCCACGCCGGCGAGGTCGATTCGAGCGATATCAATCCGGCCCTGGATCTCGATCCCGACTTTCTGGTCCATATGGTCCATCCCGAACCGGTCCACCTCGACCGGCTCGCGGACAGTGAGATTCCAGTGGTCGTCTGCCCGCGGTCGAACCTCGTCACCGACGTGGGGCTGTCGCCCTACGCGGAACTCAACGAACGGACGACACTCGCGCTGGGGACGGACAACGTGATGCTGAACTCGCCGTCGATGTTCCGCGAGATGGAGTTCCTCGCGAAGCTGTCGGAGCTGCCTGCCGCCGAGATCCTCCGGATGGCGACGGTCAACGGGGCCGAGATCGCGGATCTGGAGTACGGTTTGGTCGAGCCCGGGCGGGAGGCCCGCCTGCTGGTGCTGGATGGCGACTCCGATAACCTCGCGGGCGCTCGCGATCCGGTTCGAGCCGTGGTCCGGCGGGCCGGCGTCGACGACGTGCGAGAGGTTCTCTACGGAACGGGCGCGACCGCGGCCGGCGACGGCGACCGCTGAGGGACGGTCAGTCCAGCCGTTCCGACGTCTCGGCGTGTTCCGACGCGAGTTCGACGTACCGGTCGGCCGTCGCCTGCAGGTGGGCGTCCTCGATCTCGGTCTTCGGCTCCGCGGGGGTGCCGGCGACCAGCGTGGACTCGGGGATCTCGGTGCCCTCGGTGACGACGCTGCCGGCGGCGACGACCGATCCCTCGCCGACGTGGGCACCGTCCAAGACGACCGCGTTCATGCCGACCAGCGCGCGCTCGGCGACGGTCGCAGCGTGGACGATGGCGCTGTGGCCGACCGTCGAGTACGGCGCGAGTTCGGCGTCCTCGTGGAGGACGGCGTTGTCCTGGACGTTCGCCCCCTCGCCGACGACGATCCGGCCGTGATCCCCGCGGATCGTAACGTTCGGCCAGACGCTTGCGTCTTCCTCGATGACGACGTCGCCGATGACGACCGCTGCGTCGTCGACATACGCGGAGTCGGCGACCTGCGGTTCGGTCCCGTCAAACGATCGTAACATGGCCGTTCCTGTCTCGAGGACGGTCTTCAACCTGCCCATCCCGACTCGCATGCACGCCGTCGACTCGAGCGGTCTCGACGTGAGGGAAATCGGCTCGACCGACCGACTCCGAGCGCGCAGCGCCGTAAGGGGGACGATGCTGCCGACTCGCTGGATTCGTTCGTCGCGAGGCCCAATACGTTTTGGCAGTAGGGCTAATGCCGAGACTTCCCAACGTGGGGATGGCGACACGCCATCGTCGCACCGACGGCCGCGTGTCGCCTGTCATCCCCCCGAACCCACCCGCGGTTCGGTACTTCCCCTTTCCGTTTCGTCCCCTCCACTCACCCGTCCGCTGGCGCTACTCGTCGGGCAACCGCTCGGAGAGTCGGTCGAACCGCTCCCGGGCGGACTCCCGACGCGCCCCTTCCGCGTCCGCTCGGTAGGTCGCCTCGAGCAGCGTTCCGTCCGTCTCGACTCGAACGTCGAAGACGGCCCCCTCGTGGCGGCCCTCGGCCGGCAGAGTGTCGACGCCGACGACGAGTTCGTCGACGACTGTCGGCCGTCCGGCCTCCGTTCTGTCCCTGGGTTCCTCGCCAGGCACGTTCTCGGCCGCCCCGTCGTCACCATCGTCCTCGAGCAACAGCACCGCTTGCTCCCCGTCGACGATGCGGTCGAGGACCCCGGTGTAGGGTTCGCTCATCGGGGGAGCGTACGGGCGGGAGTGCTATCAAACGAGGGCCGGACCTCGTCGGCGCGCGGGCGCTCGCCCCCGTTCGGTTCTGTCGCGAGCGACGACTGCGCATCGGCTTTCCGCTCGAGCAGCGCTTCGGGATCGGTCGGCCCCTCGCGTTCGGTCGCAACGTCGATCTCACTGCCGTCGGTCGCGAGAACGACGGTCCCGTGGACGCCGGTCCAGTAGGTCTCGACGCCACGGTCGGCAAAGGCCGCCAGCACCTCGTCGTGGGGGTGGCCGTACCGCGAGTCGAGCGGACTCGAGACGACGGCCACCTCGGGGGCGACCGCGTCGAGGAACGGATCGGTCGAAGCGGTCGAGGAGCCGTGGTGGCCCGCCTGATAGGCGTCGGCGGCGAGGTCGTCGCCGCGTGTTTCGACCAGTCGGCGTTCGGCCCGCTCGTCGATGTCACCGGTTGTCAGGTAGGAAAAATCACCGTACTCGAGCGCGAGGACGACGCTGTTGGCGTCGATGTCGTCACCGGTCCCGTCTTCGGGCGGGTTCAGGACGGTCGCCTCGAGGCCGTCGCTCTCGAGCGGGAGGGTATCGCCCGCCGCGACCTCGTACAGCGTCACGTTGTAGGCCTCGATCGCGTCGAGATACGCGTCGTAGGTGGCGGTCGTGTGCGGGACGCCGGAGTCGTAGACCGCGCCGACGCCCTCGCCGTTCGTCTCGAGGTACTCGATGACGGCGGGGTGGCCGCCGATGTGGTCGGCGTGGCCGTGGGTCGTGACCAGGTGGTCGATCCGGTCGATGTCGTGGGCTTCGAGGTAGTCGACGACTGTCGCACCGTCGTCGCGGTAGTCACCGGTGTCGATCAGGATCGTCTCGTTCGACGGCGTGATCACGAGCGTCGAATCGGCCTGCCCGACGTCGATGTGGTGGATCTCGAGGTCGCCGCCGGTACCGGCCGTGGCGGTCCCGTCGCCGTCCACGCCACCGAATCCGCCACAACCGGCGAGGACGAGCAGTCCCGCGACCACGACGACCGTGCTGGTTCGACCCATTCGTATCGTGACGGACGGCCGCGGGGACAATGTGCGTTCGGACCCCTCCGATCACGGAACTGCTTGGACGGCTGACCGGAACGGGCAAGCGCCTACGGAGGCAAAACGGGAGTGGCGGCCGTGGAGCCGGACTGTCCTCAGAACGCGTCGCCCTCGAAGCTCGTCTCCGCGTGCAGCCCGTCTTTGAGCGCGTCGTGGACCTTGCAGAGTTCGAAGGCCCGCTCGAGGATCTCCTCGCCGGTGTCGTCGTCGACGTCGGCCGCGACGCGGATATCGAAGCTGATCGACTCGAGTTTGTCGTCGTCGTTGAGTTCGCCGTCGATGTCGATCTCGATCCGGCCGAGATCGTCGGCCCCGCGCTGTTGGCCGCCGACCCGCAACGCCGGTACGTAACAGGAGCCGTAGGCCGCAAGCAGCGTCTCGAGCGTTCCCGGGGCGTCCTCGCCGTTGGCGTCGATGGTCGTCTCGAAGTCGCGGATCTCGTTGGTCGCGCTGTACCCCTCGTCGGAAACGGTGGTGACCTGCTTCGCCATAGCACTCGAGTCGTCTACGAGCGATGGTGTAAACGTTTGGTCGTTGGCTCCGTGAGTCGGAATCGCGGCGTCTGGCCTGCACCTGCAGCGTGGTTCGACTTGCCGGTCGCGGGCCAACGTCCGCGGACGAACGATGGTGTCTCTCGACAGACGGTCGATCAACAGGCTCAGCGTCCTCTCGACGCTGATCGACAGCGCGCTGGAGTTTCGACGGGGGCGGCCGAAGAGCGGACTCCTGCTTCTCGGCGCCGCCGCGCTCTCCGCACGGCTCCCGGGCATCGGAACGGGCGCGTCGCTGGCCCTTCGAGCAATACGGCGGCTCCGCTAGCGGGTGATTCGATGGTCGATGTCACCGGTCACCTCGCGATGGCGCTGTTGTTCGCTGCCCCAGCGTGGCTCGTCTGGGGTCGCCGAGCGGCGCTTTCGTTCGCCGGCTTCACGCTGGTGACGGCCATGCTCCCGGACACCGATCTCGTCTTGCAGGGCGTTCTTCCGATCAGCCATCACGGCGTGACCCATACCGTGCTGTTCGTGGCGCTGAGTAGCGTCCTCGTCGGCGCGGTCGCGGCCCGCTATCTCACCGACTGGTTCAACGCTACCCGCTGGATCCGAAGCACCGACATCGGGAGCGAGGCGGTCTTCGTGTTCGCGACAGCGGGGCTGCTTACCGGCGGTATCAGCCATCTGTTTGCCGATGTCCTCTCCGCGCCGGACATCGCGCCTCCGCTCTCGCCGTTCTGGCCGGTCTATTCCGACCCGGTGATCGTCGACGTCATCTACTACGACTCGCCAGTGTGGAACTTCGGCCTGTTCGGCGTCGCCGTTGCCCTCCACTTGCTGCTCGTCCGGGACGATCGGTATCCGCTCGAGACGCGCTACCGAATCGGAAGCACCGAGCCGTCCGCTACCGGTACTGACGACTGATTGCTCGGTCGGGCCAAGAAAAGGCGATCGCGGGTCGCATCGACCGACTCGCTCGTCGCGGCCCTCCGCTCAGCCCTCGAGTTCGAACGGCTCGTCGGCCTCGATCGTGTGGACCTCGGCGTCGCTACCGGTGCCCGTGACTTCGCTGGCGAAGTCGTCGGGGTCCTGTTCGATCGGCGGGAAGGTGTCGTAGTGCTGCGGGAAGGCGTGGTCGACGTCGAGCCAGTCGACGGCGACGGCGGCCTGCATCGGTCCCATCGTGAAGTGGTCGCCGATCGGGACGATCGCCGCGTCGGGCTCGAGATAGGGGCCGATGACGTCTTTCATCTCGCTCATCAGGCTGGTGTCACCGGCGTTGTAGATCGTCGTCGACTCCCCGTCTTCGACCTGCGTGGGCTTCGTGTCCGAAATGACGAAGCCGGCGGGCATGCCGGCGCTCATATCGTTCTCGGTCATGATCCCGTTGGTGTGGTCAGCACGGGTCATGGTGACGTAGGCGTCGCCACACTCGACGGTGCCGCCGAGGTTCATCCCCATCCCGCCGACGGCGTCCTCGAAGCCGAACTCGTCCTCGCAGTAGGAGACGAGTTCCGGCGTCGCGACCAGCGTCGCATCCGAGAACTCGCCCGCGTGAGCGATGTGGTCGGCGTGGCCGTGCGTCAACAGCACGTAATCCGGCGTATCGACGTCCGCCGGCTCCAGATCCGTCTTCGGGTTGTCGAAGAACGGATCGATCAGCAGCTCCGTCTCCCCCACGGTGACGTGCCACGTCGAGTGGCCGTGCCAGGTAAGTTCCATAGCATCCGCCCGATTCGGGCGAATGTAACTTAAAAGTGGGCGAGGCGGACGACTCCTCGAGCTGACGGCGTCAGCGATGTCGCGGTCAACGGGTGCCTGACCCCACCATCGGGGACCGTCGGCCCGCCGTCCCCGAAGTGGACGATCACCATACTTTATGCCTCAGCTCTTGCTACGCCAGCAAGCCGCAGGCGAACTGACACACCACGCATGCGGCGGTGGTCCCCGTGGCCGGCCCTGACGGGTCGTTGCGGGGATCACTGGCTTTCGGCAACTGCCGGTCGACCGGCGATGCCGTGGCGTTTTTTAGCTCCGGTCCGTACGGCGACTATGCTCGCGCTTACGCTCGAGGAGTTCATGGTAGAGTTGAACGACGGTGCCATCAAGAACGTCGGACCGAACAACAAGGCGGCGACGGCCAAGCTGTTCGACGTCGAGTCGGCCGAAGCGCGGGAGTTCGGCGACAAGCGCGTCAAGCTCGTCTTCGAGGACGAGGACGACAACGAGATCCAGATCTCGCTGTTCCCGGAGGACGTCCGTAAGCTGGTCGACGACGTCGAGGCCCTCGAGGAGGAGTCGCCGGTCTTCGACTGAGACGCTTTGCTGTCCCGATTTCCCGGTGGGACCACAGGGCGGTCGCGGTCCCACTGGCAATGACGGACAGCAGACCGTATGACGCCGGCCCGCGGACCGGGTTCGGCTGGCGAACGCATTCCGACAACCGTTTTAGGGCGAAACTGCTTGGTCCGAGTAGATGGGTAACTGTATCATCTGCGGCACACCCGTTGATGGCGAGATCTGCGAGAGCCACGAGGAGGACGCCGTATTCGAATTCCGCGGCACCGCCGCCTCACAGCTCACCCCCGGTCGGTACTACCGGGGTACCGTCGACGGCTACGCCGACTTCGGTGTCTTCGTCGACATCGGAGATCACGTCACCGGACTGTTGCATAGAAGCGAACTCGACCAGCGACTCGAGAGTCTCGACTGGGAACCGGGCGACGACGTCTTCGTTCAGGTCCTCGACGTTCGGGACAACGGCAACGTCGACCTCGGCTGGTCGATCCGCCAGCGCGAACGCGAGTTCCGCGGCAAGCTGATCGAAACCGAGGACGACGAGTTCCAGCCCGACGACCTCGAGGACGATGCCGACGCCGAGAACGGCGACGACGGCGCGACCGAGTCGTCGACCGACGACTCCGACGTCGCCGAGGAGACAGAAGCGACGACGACCGACGACCGCGCCGCGAAGGCCGGCGAGTTGCAAGCCGCCGCCGAGGAGACCGAAACCGAAGCCGAAACGGTCGACGAGCAGCCCGCGGCCGCCGAGGCCGCCGGCGCTGTCACGAGCAGCGGCTCGGTCGCGACCGAGTCCGCCGCCGCCTCGACCCCGGCCACCGACGACGCGGCCGACGCCGAACCCGAGGCCGAGGACGAACCCGCGCTCAAGCGGACGACCGTCGAGGCCATCGAGAACCAGGTCGGTAGCGTCGTCCGCCTCGAGGGCGAAATCACCGGCGTTCGACAGACGAGCGGTCCGACGGTGTTCGAACTGACGGACGAAACCGGCAGCGTCGAGTGTGCGGCCTTCGAGGAGGCCGGCGTTCGCGCGTATCCCAACGTCGAGATCGACGACGTCGTCGCCCTCGAGGGCGAGGTCGAACACCACCACGGCGATCTGCAGGTCGAGACCGAATCCCTCGACGTTCTCGAAGACGACGACCGCGAGCGCGTCGTCGACCGCCTCGAGACCGCGATCGAACGCGAGGCCCGTCCGGCCGACGTCGCGCCGCTTGCCGACCACGAGGCCGTCGCGGCCGTCGAGGACGGCGTTGCCGACGCGGCGACCGCGATCCGACGTGCCGTCATGGAGGCGCGGCCGATCGTCGTCCGCCACGGTGCGACCGCCGACGGCTACGTCGCCGGTGCAGCGATCGAACGCGCCGTCCTCCCGCTGATCCGGGAGAAACACACCCGCGACGACGCCCAGTATCACTACTTCGAGCGCCGCCCGCTCGACGGCCGCGTCTACGACATGGACGCCGCCACGGGCGATGTCACCTCGATGCTCGAGGCCCGCGACCGCCACGGCGAGCAGCTGCCCTTAGTCGTACTGGTCGACGCCGGCTCGACCGTCGAATCCGTCGACGGCTACGACCTGCTCTCGCTGTACGACGCCGACTCGCTCGTGATCGACGACAGCCGAGCCGACCAAGAGGTCACCGACGCCGTCGACCTCGCCGTCGCGCCCTCGCTTGCCGGCGTCGACGTCTCGGACGTGACCTCGACGGCACTGGCGGCCAACGTCGCCGCCCACGTCAACGACGACGTCCGAGCCGATCTCGAACACCTCCCCGCGGTCAGCTACTGGGAGGACGCCCCCGAGGCCTACCTCGAACTCGCCCGCGAGGCCGGCTACGACGAAACCGGCATCTCCGAGCGCCGCGAGGCCGTCGCCTTGCAGGCCTACTACCAGTCCTACAAGGACAAGCGCGAACTCATCATCGACCTGCTGTTCGGCGACGGGGACACCGAGCGCCCCCGCGACGGCGACCTCGCCGCCCACGTCTCCGAACAGTTCCGCGACAAACTCGAGACCGAACTCGAGACGGCCCGCGAGAACCTCTCCGTGCGGGGCATCGACGGGGTCACCGTCTCCGTCCTCGACACCGACGCCTTCACGCATCGGTACAACTTCCCGACCACGATCCTGCTGCTGGACGCGCTCCACCGCAGCGAACGCGACCGTGCCGACCCGCCGGTCGTCACGCTCGGCGTCGGCGACGACGAACTCCACGTCCGCGCGACCGAATCGGTCGACGTTCGCGAACTCGGCGATGCCATCGCCGAGGCAGTTCCCAACGGCGGGGTCTCCGTCGTCGGCGGTCAGGACGGCCACGTCGAGTTCCTGCCCGGCGAACGCGATGCGGTTCGTGAGGCCGCGCTCGAGGCGCTCGGCGAGACGCTCGCGTAAGCCCCGTTCTTCCTCCGTCGTCCGCTCGATCCGCGAGCGGCGGCGCTGTGGTGGTCGGAACTCGAACCGGGACCGCGATCACTAACGCGTTCCGTCCGACGACTCGCACGTGCAGTCGGCTCGCGCGGACGCCGCGTCGAACCGCTCCCCGCGCGTCACCGCGTCCGCCTCTCGGTCGAAGCGGACGAGACCGTCGGCCGCCAGTTCGGGGAGCACGACGTGGTGGTACTCGTAGACGAGCGTGACGTAGGCGTCGCAGTCGAGGCGTTCGTCGGGGCGGAGAATCGGCGTGGCCTCGAGCGAGCCGTCGTCCGCGAGCGCGGCCAGCACTCGGTCCCGCTGGGCTCGCAACGCGGTCGCGAGGTCCGTACCGCGTTCTGCCGTTCGGCTATCGGGTCCCACTCGAGACACCCGTGGTCCCGTCCGGGGCGTTCGCCGCCGGCTGCTTCCCTTGAGGATCGATCTCGATCGCGCCAGCGCCGGACACCGTCACCTCGAACCCCTCGTAGGGGAACGAAATCCGAGCCGGCTCCGCGTCGTCGACCGACCCCGGAAAGAGGGAATCGAGCGCGGCCGTCTCGACGGCGGTGTGGAGCGGCTCCAGATCGACCGGAGTAGTGCTGCTCGCGACCGCGACCGCTGCGACGACGGCGAGACTCGCCCGATCGCGGGTCCGATCGTACGTCGCCCGGAACAGCCCCGCGTCGGGATCGAACTCCACGGCGTGCATCGAGTCGACGATCTCGAGGGCATCGATCGAGCCTGCTGGCGTATTCATTACCTGTAAAAGGGTATCGACGGGGATGACGGTGGGTTTTGCTCGAGCAACATGCATTTAAGTCGGTCGGACTCACTCCGTTATCAGCGAACTCGCGACGAGTCGCCGCAGCCCGCGTTGCAGCCGCGAGGACACCGCTTGCCGGCTGATGTCGAGTTCGTCGGCGAGATCGGCCTGCGTGGCCTTCCGCGGCGAGTCGAAGTAGCCCCGGGAGTAGGCCAGTACCAGCGCGGTCCGCTGGCCCTCGGTGAGATCGTACTCGCCGTCCGACTCGAGCGGCGAGAGCGCGTGTAGTTGCGCGAGCCGAACCGGGATCTCGTTCGCACGGCAGTACGACTGGAACTCGGCGACCGCCGCTTGGTCGGCGCTTCTGACTTCGAACGTCCAGTTCTCGCTGTCGCCGAACCCCGAGAGGAGCGTCACGTCGGTCTCGACGAGTCCGGTGAGGACGCTCGCGTAGTCCAGGTTCCAGTCGATGCGGACGAACAGTTGCGCCTCCAGTCGGTCGATTACTTTGAACGCCTCGATCCCCTCGTCCTCGCTCAGATCGGCCGTCAGCTCGTCGATCCCGGCCGCGGAAATCCAGAAGTAGGGAACGACGGCGTTGTCCGTCGGGACGACTCGGTCCAGTTCGATGGTCGCGTCGGGGAACGCCTCGAAGACGGCGGTCAACGGGAACTCGGTCCGGTCGATGGTGAACGACGCCTCGATAGCCATACTCGTGAGAGGTGCCGACACAACGTGAACGATCGGGTTGCGGTGCCGTCGGACCGTCGATCGGTGCCGCCTCGCGACGCTCGGTGATCCCTCGGACCACCAACGTATTTCCCCTCCACGCCGAATGCACACGCATGAGCGGACCCGAAGGAATCGGCCGCGAACCGGGCGACGACGATCCGTGGACCCGACTCCGTGAGAACGCCACCGGGATCGTCTCGTTGCTCGTGACGGCGATCTGGATGGGAGCGATGTTCACCGGGCAGGACTGGTGGCTCGCGGCGTTGCTCGTCGGTTATATCGCCGTCGTCCCGGTCGTCGCGATCCTGTTCGGCGACGAGGATGACATCGAGGAGTGGGCCGACGAGTTCCGTTCGTCGGCGGAGACCGAACGACCCGAGTCGACGACCGACACCGCGACGGACTCGCGTGACGCCCTCGAGACGCTGCGCGAGCGCTACGCCGCGGGTGAGTTGAGCGACGAGCAGTTCGAGCGCAAACTCGAGCGTCTGCTGGATACGGAGTCGCTCGAGGACGCCCGGGAGTGGACACGAGAGCGCGACCGGACCGGCGACGGGGTTCCTGAACGGGACCTCGAGTACGACCGGTGACGGGGGAGACGGACGGCTGACAGTCGCTTTCGGTCCGTCCGCGACGTCCTGCGATCGTACTGGGGACCCGTTCTAACGGTCCGGCTCAGTCGTCGGTCGGTTCGGCCTCGTCCGTTCGCTCGGCGCGGTCGGGGCGTTCGACGGCGTCGGGATCGGGCCAGGTGACGCTCCCGAGGAACGGGACGCCGATCTGTTCTGCGGCCCGGGCGATCATGTGGGTGCCCGTCGGCACCGTCAGGAACAGGAAGCCGATGCCGATGAGGGCGGTCAGTCCCTCCGAGCCGGGGCCGAACTCGACGAAGCCGGCCAGGAAGATCGCGGCGGTGCCAAGCGTCGTGGGCTTGCTCGTGGCGTGCATCCGGTTGTAGACGTTGGGCAGGCGAAGCAGCCCGATCGTCCCGACGGTCAGGAAGAAGACCCCGATGGCGATCAGGCCGACGACGACGGCGGTGTGGATCATTCGATCACCTCCCCGTCGGTGACGAACTTGGCGACGGCAACGGTCGCGATGAAGCCGATGATCGCCAGTACGAGGCTCACCGTGATGAAGAGGCCCCGACCGGTCAGCAGCGCGAAGAGGACGGCAATCGCGATGACGTTGGTCGCGATGGCATCGAGCGCGACCACTCGATCCGGGTTCGTCGGCCCGCGGATCACCCGGTAGCCACAGGCGACACAGAGGCCACTGACGACCACGAGCGCGGCCCGGATCGCCGTCTCGAGGACGGCGGGATCGCTTTCAGTCATCGCCGACACCTCCCCGTTGGCGGTCCGCCGTACTGTCTCTTTCCCCGCCGGAGACGACGATCGGCCGCGGCTCGTCGTCGGGCGAGGCGTCCTCGGCGAATATCTCGAGCGCGTAGTCCTCCCAGGTACGGATCGGTTCGGCGATGGCCTCGGGGTTCCGGCCGTTGACGCCGTGGACGTACAGGGCGTTGGTCTCGTCGTCGTAGTCCAGGGACACCGTGCCGGGCGTGATCGTGATACTGTTGGCGATGACCGTGACCGCGACGTCGGACTCGACACGCAGCGGTACCAGGATCACCTCGGGCTCGATCGGCATGCCCGGCGAGAGGACGCGGTAGGCGACGTCGACGTTCGCCCACAGGAGTTCCCGCGTGAACGCCCCCAGATAGAGCCCGGCGTAGGGGAGCGCACGAACCCCGCGGCCGAGATCGAGTCGCCGACCGTAGAGCCGGCGGAACACGTACGCGATCGGCAATCCGACGATCAGTCCCGAGAGGAAGCCCCGAAGCAGCGAGATCGGCGTCAGCGGCTGGCCGACGACGAACACCCACAGGACGGCGAAGACGACGCCGACGACCGGCCAGGTGCGAACCCGCATTAGTGATCACCCCCGCTCGAGCCGCCGAGGTCGCTCGCTTTCTGCGGGTCGACCGCGTCGACGTAGGTATCCGTGTCGAGGGCGGCCTCCGCGGCCGTTTCCGCGAACTCGTAGACGGGATCGAAGCCGACCCCGACCACGACGATCGTCGCCGCAAGGACCACGAGGACGCCCACTTCGACGGGATCGATCGTCGCCGCGTCGACGGCGTCGGTTCGAGCGCCCCAGAAGCTCCGGTTCCACATGCGAGTCGCGTACGCGATCGTCAACAGTGAGCCGACGAGCAGGAGGACGAGAACGGGGCCGGCCCCCGCCCGCGCCGCGGCGTCGAAGACGAGGAACTTACCGAAAAAGCCCGACAGCGGCGGAATGCCGACGAGCGCGAGCGAGGCGATAAAGACCGCGATGGCAAGCGGCGGCGACCGGCCGGCCAGCCCGCCCAGATCGGCGAACCGGCTCGTCCCCGTTGCCGAGCGAACCGTCCCGACCGCGAGGAAGAGCAGTCCCTTCGCCAGCGTGTGATTCAAGGCAAACACCAACGCGGCGATAATCGCGAACTCGCGAAGCGTCGGGTCGACCGTCGACGCCGCGATCGCGACCGGAACGGCGATGAACCCGACCTGGCCGATGCTCGAGTAGGCGAACACGCCCTCCATGGTGTCGCGGCCGACGGCCCCGATGCCGCCCACGAGGATGCTGCCGGCGCCCATGACGAGCAGCGCCGCACCGACGAACGGCAGCGGCGAGTCGCCGGCGATCGTGGCGTCGACGACCGGCAGCGGGAGGTCGACGGCGACCTCGGCACCGGCGAAGACGGTAAAGGAAAGCCGGATGATCGCGTAGATGCCGACCTTCTTGGTCGCGCCGGCGAGCAGGGCGGTGATCTGGGGCGGTGCGGCCCGGTAGGCCGTCGGGATCCAGAACTGGAAGGGGACCAGCCCGGCCTTGATCGCGAACACCGACAGGAGCATGCCGAGCAGGCCGACGACGGGAACGGGCTCGAGGCCGTAGGCTGCCGGCTCGGCGAGCCGTTGGGCGAGATCCGCCATGTTGAGCGTGCCGGTCGTCGCGTAGATCCCGCCGACGCCGAGCAGGAAGACGGCGCTTGCAAGCAGATTGAGCGCGACGTACCAGAACGCGGCGCGGGTGTGTTGGGGGCCGCCGCTGTAGGCAACGAAGACGTAGCTGGCCATCAGCATGACCTCGAACCAGACGAAGAGGTTGAAGAGGTCGCCGGTGAGGAACGCTCCCGTCACGCCCAGCGCGAGGAAATGAAAGAGCGGGAAGTAGTAACTACGGCCCTCCCCGCCGGGGAGGTGTCTGGTCGAGTAGACCAGCGATCCGATGCCGAGGACGGCGACCATCGTCAGCATGAACGCCGAGAGGCCGTCCGCGACCAGCGTGATCCCGAAGGGGGCCGGCCAGTCGCCGACCTGGTAGGTCGCGATCCCCGGCGCCGACGGCGCGAGGACGATATACCAGTCGATCGCCGCCACCGCGAGCCCGTAGCCCGCGCCGGCTGCGAGACTCACGGCCGCTCGAGCCCGGGGGTGGCGGCCGAGAAACAGCGTCGCGGCGGCCGCGACCAGTACGATCAGCATCGGCGCGATCACGAGCTGTGACTCGGTTCCGACCGGCGTCGCGGTCATCGTCGTCATCGTCATTTCCGATCACCCAGTTCCGTTACGTCCAACGTGTCGTGTTCCTCGTAGACCCGATACGACAGCACGAGCGCGAAGGCCGTCATGCCGAAGCCGATGACGATCGCGGTCAACACCAGCGCCTGGACCAGCGGATCGGCCGTCTCCGGGACGTGGTCCCCATGACCGGCGAGTACTGGCACCGAGTCGGCTGTCGCTGGCGCGATCCCGCCCATCGCCAGCAGGTAGACGTTCGCGGCCTGACTGATGATCGCCAGCCCCCAGACGACCCGGATCAGGTCCCGCCGCAGGAGCAGGAAGGTCCCGAGGGCAAACAGCGCACCGACCGCGGCCGCCAGAACGATCGCCGTCATTCGGCTCCCACCACCGAGAGGATCGTGAGCAGTCCGCCGACGACCACGCAGTAGACCCCGAAGTCGAAGGCCATCGCGCTCGCGACCTCGAGGTGGTCGTAGATCGGCACCCCCTCGAGCATGACGAACGTCTGGGTCAGGAAGGGCCGATCGAAGACCAGCGGGACGAGTCCGCTGAGGACCGCGATCGCGAACCCGTAGGCGAACAGGCGGCGATACGCCAACACGACGCGGTCCCGGGAGGGTTCCTTGCCGGGATCGACCTCGCGGCCGAGGACGCCCCGCTCCAGGAAGTCGAGTCCGAACGCCATGTAGACGATCCCGAAGGCCGTCACCGTGAGGACGCCGCCGATGAACCCGCCGCCGGGCAGGTTATGGCCCTCGAAGAACAGCGAGATCGCGACGACGAGGACGATCGGGACGATCGCCCGCGCGGTCGTCCGCATGATGACCGTCGTCACGCGTCCTCACCTCCGCTGGGGCCGCCGTCGGTGCTGGCGTCGGCGGCGGTCGGTCCGTCGCCGCTCGAGTCGGCGGGCGATCCGTCGTCGCCGGCGGGACTCGCGTCGCCGCGACCGCGCATGACGATCAGCGTCAGGATCGAGATCGAAGCGAGCGCGATCACGGCGAGTTCGCCGAGCGTATCGAAGCCGCGGAAGTCGACGAGGGTCACGTTGACGATGTTGGTCCCGCCGCCGCCCGGAACCGCCCGCTCGGCGTAGGCGCGGGCGATCTCGGTCGGCCCGTCGGGCCGAGCGTCGGTCGTGACGAGGATCGTCACGAACACGGTCACGCCGACGGCGACCGAGAGGACGGCATCGCGGGCGACCCGCCCGACCTCGATCTCGTAGCGTTCGGGGATCTCCTCGACGACCAGCAGGAAAATCACCAGCACGAGCGTCTCGACGACCAGTTGGGTCAACGCGAGATCGGGCGCGCTCGCGAGGATGTAGAAGATCGCGATCATAAAGCCGAGGATCGAGAGGGTGAGGATCCCGGCGATGTGGCTGTCGGCGCGTGCGACCGCGACCGCACCGACCACCGCCACGAGCAATACGAGGGCGATGGGGATCGTGACCTCGAGTCCGATCGTCGCCGGGACGATGGCACCGGCGGCCACGAACCCGGTGAGCGCGAGCGCACAGGTCGCCGCCAGCGTCCACGTCGCGTACGTCCGGAGATGGCCGTTGTGGACCCACTCGGCGAACAGCCGCCCCTCGTCGGTGAGTCCCTCGACGATGCGGTCGTACCACCAGTTCGCGCGGATCGGCGGGACCGCTGCCAGCCCCGCACGGATCCCGTCGTGAATCCGTCCGTAGGCCGGATACGCGAGGACGCCGGCCCCGATCGTGACCGCGCTCATGCCGACCGGCGTCGAGTACGAGGTCGGAAGGCCGACGTGCATCGCGTGGGGGTCGACCGCCGTCGCCTCGAGTCCCGACTGAACGATGAGGTCGACCGCTCGCTGCGGGTCGACGCTGACGGCCGCGGCCAGCAACGCGAGGACGGCCGGCGGGACGAGCAGGCTCACGTTCGGCCGGTGGACGTGGCCGAGCGCCTCGGGGCGCTCACCGAAAAACAGCGAGAGGAACTTCAGCGAGTAGAGGACGGTGAAGATACTGCCGAAGACGGCGACGGCGGGGTAGAGCCATCCCAGGAGTCCGATCTCGTGGTGATGGCTCGCTTCGACGGCGGCCTCGAAGAGCAGTTCCTTGGAGTAAAAGCCGTTGAAGGGCGGAATACCGGCCATGCTGAGCGCGACGACGCCGGTGATCGCCGCCGTGACGGGGAGATCGTGACGGAGGCCACCCAACTCCCGGATCTCGCGGGTCCCCGCTTCGTGGGCGATGATACCGGCGACGAGAAAGAGCGCGGCCTTGAACAGTGCGTGGTTGAGGAGGTGGAACACACCGGTCTCAGCGCCGTAGACGGAGGTAAAGCCGAAGCCGGCGACCATCAGTCCGAGGTGACTCGCAGTCGAGTAGGCAAGCAGTTCCTTGATGTCGGTCGCGGCGACGGCCATGATCGCACAGACGGTCATCGTCGTCAGCCCGAGCGTCGCAAAGAGGAAGAGCCACTCCTCGCCGACGAGCATGGGTCGGACGCGACCGATGAAGTAGACGCCGACCTTGACCATCGTCGCCGAGTGGAGGAAGGCGGAGACCGGCGTCGGAGCCGCCATCGCGTTGGGCAGCCAGAAGTGGACCGGCACCTGTGCGGACTTGGTGCCCGCACCGATCGCCAGCAGGCCGAGAACTGGGAGGAACAGGCCCCGCTCTCGCAAGGCATTGCTCATGGTCTCGGGGTTTTCGAGCATCGTGGCCAGGTCGAACGCGGCCCCCGGGCCGAGGACGTCGCCGGCGACGATCGAGAGCAAGAGGAGGCCGACGAGCAGGAACAGGCCGCCACCGACGGTAATGAACATGGCCATTCGGGCGGCGTACTGCGAGGAGTCGTCGGCGGTGTAGTAGCCGATCAGGACGAACGAACAGAGACTCGTGAGTTCCCAGAAGAGGAAGATCGCGACCAGGTCGGCGGCCAGCGCGACGCCGACGATCGAGCCCATAAACGCAAGCAGGGCGGCGTAGTACCTCGGGAGACCGGCCTGACCGTGCATGTATGCGGGGGAGTACGTGAACACGAGCGCGCCGATACCGGTGGCAAGCATCGCGAACAGCAGTGCCCAGCCGTCCACGTAGAACTGGAGTGCGATATTCAGCGACGAGATCCACTCGAGGGAGACGCTGCCTTCGGTGCCGTACTGTGTGGCGAGCAGGCCGAACGACGCCAGCGAGACGACGGTTCCGACGAACCCGGTCGTTTCGCCGAAGAGACGGAAGACGAGCGGCGTCAGTGCTGCCGCGACGAACGGCAACGCGACCGCGGCGACGACGACCGCCAGGTCGGGAGACATTCGGTACGCCGAGGATAGGGTGAGACGTCCCTTAAGCGATTACCTTTCGGAAGCCCGACTGATAGACGGAACCGTTACACACGGACTGGACGTCGCGGTAGTAGCGGCCGGATCGAAGAGTCCGACACGCTTATTCGCGAACGGCGACCATTCGTACGTAGTGAGTACCGAGACGCCCGAACCGACCGAAACCGAAGCGTTCGAGCGGGTCTGTGAGACGCTCGTCGAGCGGATCCTCGCCGGCGAGATCGAGCGCGACGAGGTCGAGAAAGCGAAGCTCGAGGCCTGCTCGGAACACTCGGCACCCAAGGTGCCGAAGAACTCCGAGCTACTGGACTACGCGCCCGAAGAACACCGCGAGGACCTGGAAGCGGTGTTACAGCGCAAACCGGTCCGAACGGCCTCCGGCGTCTCGCCGGTCGCGATCATGACCTCGCCCGAGCGCTGTCCCCACGGAAAGTGTCTCTACTGTCCCGGCGGCCCCGACTCGGAGTTCTCGAGTTCCCAGAGCTATACGGGCGAGGAGCCCGCCGCTGCCCGCGGCGTCCAGAACGACTACGACCCCTACGGGCAGGTCACGCTCCGACTCGAGCAGCTGCGCCAGATCGGCCATCCCGTCGACAAGGTCGAACTCATCCTGATGGGCGGGACGATGACCGCTCGCAGCCACGACTATCAGGAGTGGTTCGTCAAGCGCGCCCTCGAGGCGATGAACGACTACGACGTCGACAAGGAGCCCGAGCCGGCCCAGGGCGTCAGCTTCGCCGAGGACCCCGAGGAGTACGAGTGGCAGTACCTCGAGGACGTCATCGCCGAGAACGAGACGGCCGACGTTCGCAACATCGGGACGACCTTCGAGACCAAGCCCGACTGGTGCGATCCGGAACAGATCGACCGGATGCTCGAGCTGGGCGGGACGAAAGTCGAGGTCGGCGTCCAGACGACCTTCGAGCGGATCAACCGGGAGATGCACCGGGGCCACGGCGCGCAGGCGTCGATCGACGCCAACCGGCGGCTCCGGGACTCGGCGTTCAAGGTCGGCTTCCACATGATGCCCGGCCAGCCCGGAATGAGCAAGGAAATGTGTCTCGAGGACTTCCGGCGGCTCTTCGAGCAGGAGCAGTGGAAGCCGGACTACCTGAAGATCTATCCGACGCTGATCGTCCGGGGAACGGCGACCTACGACTGGTGGCACAACGGCGAGTTCGAACCGCTGGGCAACGACGAGGCCGCGGAGCTGATCGCCGAGATCAAGGACATGATTCCCCGGTACACGCGACTCCAGCGGGTCCAGCGGGACATCCCCGCGGACTTCATCGACGCCGGCGTCTGGAAGTCCAATCTCCGCCAGCTCGCCCGCAAGCGCATGGACGACCACGGCTGGTCTTGCGACTGTATCCGTTGTCGCGAAGCGGGGATGAACGACGAGGACGCCGAGAACGTCGACCTCGACGTGATGCGCTACGAGGCCTGCGGCGGCACCGAGCATTTCATCTCCTTCGAGGACTTCCAGAAGGACCTGCTGGTCGGCTTCTGCAGGCTCCGGTTCCCCAACGACCCTGTCCGCCCGGAACTCGAGAACGCCGCGTTGATCCGGGAACTGCACGTCTACGGCTCCGAGGTCGCCATGGGCGACGAGAGCGAGACGGATCAACATCAGCATCAGGGCTACGGCCGCCGGCTGATGAATCGCGCCGAGGACCTCGCGGCCGACGCCGGCTACGACAAACTGAGCGTTATCTCCGGCATCGGCGCGCGGGAGTACTACCGGAACAAACTCGGCTACCATCAGGACGGCCCGTACGTGAGCAAACGTCTCTAGGCCGTTCGTGTGTGGCCGGACCCGCTCGAGAGTCGATCGGGACCGCTGCCGGCCGCTCCGACTCCCGACTGCGACGAATCGAGACACGAAATCGCGTCGCGCTTCGCATTTTCCCTGCGGAAATAGTTCATCTTCTGAACTCGAAAAATTTATTATTCTATATGTCGTATACTCGCGTGCCGACAATCGTCGGCACCGTTGTCATCCCCTCCACCCCCCATCCCACTCCGACAGCGGCACACCGCACTGTCCCGCGAGCGCGCCGGCACCCATCCCATCGCTCGACTCCCCCTAGAGCGACACCGGCACGCTCGGTTTCCGTTCTCGCAGCTCGTTCAAGGTGACGCCACGCTGCCGTGATCAGTACGGCCGCTCCGTCAGCGGCTCGCAATTTCGCGCAGGTATCCCGTCCGAACCTCGTAGACGAGAGCCGTCAGGAGGAATCCGGTCCCGATCCCCCAGAACAGCCGCCGCTCCGCGTCGGTACCGGCGGTCCCGAACAGCAGACAGAGACCGCCGCCCAGCAGCAGGGCCGTCCGGATCCGAGTCGGCGCCGGCACCGCCTCGTCGCCGGTGGCCGCCAGGTACAGTTGCGGCCCGACGATCGGGATCGCGATCACCACCACGAACGCGTAGATCGGTCCCTCGAGGCCGAGGGCTGCACCGAGCAGGAAGGCGGCCAGACAGAGGGCGAACGCGACGGCGAGGACGCTATTTTCGCGGGAAACCATACGTTCGTGTGGCTCCGGTGACGTATGTTTCCTTTGACCCGTGGGCCGGTGGACGAGACACCCGGTCAGACCGCGAGGACGGTGTCGACGAGCAGCATGACCGCGAAGCCGAGGACGAACGTCGCCGTCGCGGTGTCGGCGTAGCCGTGGCCGTGGCTCGAGGGGACCAGTTCCCGGAAGACGACGGCGATCATCGCCCCCGCGGCGAAGCCGGCGGAGAGGGGGAAGAGCCCGGAGACGACCGCGACGAGCGAGAAGCCGACGGCAGCGGCAATCGGTTCGGGGACGCCGCCCGAGAGCGTGGTATAGAGGAGCGTTCGGGGGGCGGAGACGCCGGCCCGGACGGCAGGCACCGCCATCGCGAACCCGTCGGGGACGTTCTGGACCGCGATCGCCGTCGCGATGGCGAGGCCGAGCGCCGTCTCGCCGCTCGCGAAGGCGATCCCCACCGCCAGCCCCTCGGGGACGTTGTGGATGGTGACGGCGCCGCCGACCAGTGCGGCGCGACGCAGGTCGTCGGCGTCGTCGCCGAGCGGTTCGAGGTCGCCGTCAGCCTCGGCCGACGGTAGCTCGCCGGCGGGGTCGAATTTCGGTCCCGTCCCTTCGACCCGTTCCCCGCGAAAGAGGAGATGCAAGTGCGGGAGAACGGCGTTGACGACCAGCAGGAAGCCGCCGCCGGCGAGGAGACCGGCGGTAACCTCGAGCGGCGACCCCATCTCGAGGCCGGGCAACACGAGGGCGAAGACCGCGGCTCCGACCATGATGCCGGCTGCGAGGCCGAGCGACCCGTCGTAGACGCGGTGGCTGATTCGGTCGGTAAGCAGGAGTGGTAACGCCCCGAGCCCGGTGGTACAGCCGGCGATGGTCGCGACGACGACGACTTCCTCGAGCGACGACATACGGATTCCCTCCGAGGCCGGCTCGAAAACGGTTGCGGTCGGATACCGCGGCGCCCGTCCTCAGTCGATCGAAACCTCGAGTTCGAGCAGTCCCAGATGTGGCGGCGCACCGCCGCCGTTGGTCCGGAACTCCTGGGGCGTCGAGTTGACGACGCTGTAGAAATCGTCCTGACTGGTCGGCACGAGCGTGCTGCCGTCGTCGCGCTGGAGGAAGGCGGGCGTATCGGTTCCCTCGATGAGTTCCAGCTGTTCCTGCCAGTCCTCGTCGGCATAGATGAACGTGCCAAAGGAGAACCGGCCGGCGGCGAGGGCGTCGTGTTTCGAGAGGAACATCCCGGACTCCTCGGTGTTGTACTCCTCGTCGCTCACCCAGGCGATCGCCGCGATCCCCTCGGCCTGAAGGAGATAGAAGTCCCACGAGAGCGTCGCGTCGAAGACCGCCCAGACGCTTCGGGGGCCGACGGTGTGGAGTTCGACGCTGAACGCGGGCCGAAGTCGCTCACCTTCGGGCTCGGGGACGAACGTCGCGTCGTAGCCCGGCGAGCGAATGCCCCGATCGTGATAGACGACACCGTCCATGTCGACGTCGGCATCGATCCGGTCGACGATCCCGCGGACCGTCGCACCGCCCTGTTGCTCGAGATGATCGAGAAAGTCCGGGAACCGGGAGACGTCGGTCCAGGGCGGTTCCTCGCCCGCGCTCATCGGGTCGCCCCCCCGTTCGTGACCGTCCGCGTTCGGTCAGTGCCCCCTCGCAGTCGCGCGTTCGACTCACGGGTGACGCCACCCACGGCCTCGTACATGCCCCGTACTGAGTGCCCGCGGGGATTAGATGTTCCGACAGCGACCGACGGGTGGAACTGTCGACCGTCCTCGCGGACGCTCGCCGACGCGATCGACCGTCTCCGGAGCGACATCCCTTTTTGACCGGGCCGGGCAGTGTGTAGTATGGATTCGAAGCGGGAGCTGACAAGCGTCGACCTCGCGGCCCTCGTCGGGGAACTCGGCACCTACGAGGGAGCGAAAGTCGACAAGGCCTACCTCTACGGCGACGATCTCGTCCGCCTCAAGATGCGGGACTTCGACCGGGGCCGACTGGAACTGATCCTCGAGGTCGGCGAGGTCAAGCGGGCCCACACGGTCGCCCCCGAGCGGGTGCCCGACGCCCCCGGCCGGCCGCCCCAGTTCGCGATGATGCTCCGGAACCGGCTGTCGGGGGCCGACTTCGCGGGCGTCGAACAGTACGAGTTCGACCGCATCCTCGAGTTCGTCTTCGAGCGCGACGACGGCACGACCCGGATCATCGTCGAACTGTTCGGGCAGGGCAACGTCGCGGTCACCGACGGCGAGTACGAGGTGATCGACTGCCTCGAGACCGTCCGACTCAAGTCCCGAACGGTCGTCCCGGGCTCGCGCTATGAGTTCCCGGATACCCGGACGAACCCACTGACGGTCTCCCGGGAGGCGTTCGACCACGAGATGGACGACTCCGACACCGACGTGGTCCGGACGCTGGCGACCCAACTCAACTTCGGCGGGCTCTACGCCGAGGAGATCTGTACCCGCGCCGGCGTCGAGAAGGGGCTTGACATCGACGACGCCGACGAGGACGTCTACGATCGGATCTACGAGGCCATCGAACGGCTCGCGCTCGACATCCGCAACGGTAACTTCGATCCGCGGCTCTACTTCGCGGGCGACGACGAGGCCGACGGGGACGACGAGAGCGACGGAACCGACGCAGGCGACGGTCCCGTCGTCGACGTCACGCCGTTCCCGCTCGAGGAACACGCGGACCTGCCCGCCGAGGGCTACGACTCGTTCCTGTCGGCCCTGGACGACTACTTCTTCCGGCTCGAACTCGAGGAGGAGGAAGAGCCGGACCCGACCGACCAGCGACCGGATTTCGAGTCGGAGATCGCCAAACACGAGCGGATCATCGAGCAACAGCAGGGAGCGATCGAGGGGTTCGAGCAGGAGGCCGAGCAGCTTCGCGAGCGGGCGGAGTTGCTCTATGCCGAGTACGGACTCGTCGACGAGATCCTCTCGACGGTCCAGCAGGCCCGCGAGCAGGACCGCGCCTGGGACGAGATCCGGGAACGGTTCGAGGAGGGGGCCGACCGCGGTATCGCGGCCGCCGAGGCGGTCATCGACGTCGACGGCAGCGAGGGGACCGTGACCGTCGACCTCGACGGCGAGCGGATCGAACTGGTCGCCGATCGGGGCGTCGAACAGAACGCCGACCGGCTCTACACCGAGGCCAAACGCGTCGAGGACAAAAAGGAGGGCGCGCTGGCGGCCATCGAAAACACCCGCGAGGACTTAGAAGACGCCAAGCGACGCCGCGACGAGTGGGAAGCCCAGGACGCCGCGAGCGACGACGAGGACGAGGCGGACGACGAAGGGCCGAAACGGGACTGGCTCGCCGACCCCTCGATTCCGATCCGCGAAAACGAGCCCTGGTTCGATCGCTTCCGCTGGTTCCACACCAGCGACGACTACCTCGTGATCGGCGGCCGCAACGCCGACCAGAACGAGGAGATCGTCAAGAAGTACCTCGAGCCGGGCGACAAGGTCCTGCACACGCAGGCCCACGGCGGTCCCGTCACCGTGCTGAAGGCGACCGACCCGAGCGAGGCCTCCTCGAGCGACATCGAACTCCCCGAGTCGAGCATCGAGGAGGCGGCCCAGTTCGCGGTCTCGTACGCCTCGGTCTGGAAGGACGGCCGCTACGCGGGCGACGTCTACGCGGTCGACGCCGATCAGGTCTCGAAGACCCCCGAGAGCGGCGAGTACTTGGAGAAGGGTGGGTTCGCGATCCGCGGCGATCGGACCTACTACCGCGATACCCCGGTCGGCGCGGCGGTCGGGATCCAGTGTGAGCCCTACACGCGAGTGATCGGCGGCCCGCCGTCGGCCATCGAAGACCGGACGGAGACGACGATCGAACTCGAGCCCGGGCAGTACGCCCAGGCGGACACGGCAAAGCGACTCTACCGTCGGTTCCGCGAGCGCTTCGAGGACGAGTCGTTCGTCCGCAAGATCGCCAGCCCGGACCGGATCCAGCACTTCATGCCGCCGGGCGGTAGCCGGATCAAAGAGGAGTAATCGCGCCGATCCGCACGCGATGGCCGCGGATCACCGTGTCGAGTCGGTGTCGGACTGGACCCCATCCTCGCCGTCGTCGAAATACCGGAAAATTCACCGTTGAATACGCGTGCCAACCCGCGCGAGGGAACTCTACCAGTGACGTGGACGACTACTGCGAGACTTCGAGCGCGGGCGCCGTCGTCCGCTCGAGCGTGTCGAGGTACGCTTCGGCGTCGAGGGCCGCCATGCTGCCGGTTCCGGCGGCGGTGATCGCCTGCTGATAGTTCGGATCGGCGACGTCGCCGGCGGCGAAGACGCCTTCGACCGCGGTCTCGGTCGTCGCGCGGCCGGCGTCGTCGGTTCGCGTGTGGAGGTAGCCGCTCTCGTCGCGGTTGACGGCGGTTCCCGCGAGGAAGTCGGTGTTGGGCGTGTGGCCGATCGCGTAGAACACGCCGCCGACGTCGACCGTCTCGCGTGTCACGTCGGCGCCGTTCGCGGCTTGCTCGAGGGGATAGCCCTCGGGGTGCGAGACGAGCGTCGCGCCGGTGACACCTTCTTCTTGGGAGCCCCGCAGCGCCTCGAGTTCCGTGTTCCAGCGGAACTCGATGGTCTCGTTGTCGCGGGCACGGTCGGCCATGATCTCGGACGCGCGCAGTTCCTCTCGGCGGTGAACGACGGTCACGCTGTCGGCGAACTTCGCGAGGAAGAGCGCTTCTTCCATCGCCGAATCGCCGCCGCCGATCACGAGGACGTCGTCGCCGCGGTGGAACGCGCCGTCGCAGGTCGCACACGTCGAGAGGCCATACCCCATCAGTTCGGCCTCGTTTTCGGCACCGACCCAGCGAGCGCTCGCGCCGCTCGCGACGATCAGCGCACGCGTTCGCAGCCGATCGCCGTTCGAGAGGTCGAGTTCGAACGGCCGGTCTCCGAGCGCCGCGTCCTCGACGGTTCCGTGTTCGAATTCGGCGCCGAAGCGCTCGGCCTGGTCCTTGCCGTTCCCGATCAGTTCCATCCCGCCGACGCCCTCGGGGAAGCCGAGGTAGTTCTCGACGTCCGTCGTCAGCGTCAGCTGGCCGCCCGGTTCGGGTCCCTCGAGTACCAGCGGCTCGAGGTCGGCCCGCGCGGCGTAGACGGCCGCCGAGAGACCGGCGATGCCGGAGCCGACGATCACGACGTTACGAACGTCCGCGGTCGCGTCGGTTGCCTCGTTCATTCGGTGTATCTCTCGATCAGGGCTCGGAGTCGGTTTTCCGGTAACACGCCGGACTGCTGTTCGACCTGCTCACCGTCCGCGAAGAGGACGAGCGTCGGCACGCCACGAACGCCGAACGACCCCGCGAGCTGCTGGTGTTCGTCGACGTCGACCTTGGCGATCACGGCGTCGGTCGTGTCGGCCAGCTTCTCGAGGACGGGATTGAGCATCTGACAGGGGCCACACCAGTCGGCGTAGAAGTCCACGAGAACGACGTCGTGTTCCGCCGTGACGTCCTCAAGGTGGCTTCTCCCGTCGATGTAGAGCGGTTCGTCGAGCGATCGTGCCGAAACGTCGTCGCGTGCATCAGTTGCCATCACCACTACGTATGGACCGACACCGCTTAAAGGTTTTGTACATAGTGTACAATATAGTGGCAGCTATTCTCGGGCGATCACTCCCGTTACACGGAGTACGTGGTTCGACGGCTGTGAGAAGTACATGCGTGGCCGTCTTCGGGATTGGCGGCGGGGTGAAAACCGGTTCCACCCCGTTCGGTTCGGTACGAGTAGTTTTGTGCATATACCTAATAACCGTTCGTTCAACGAGGCGGCCGCTCCGCGGCACTCGCGTCGAAGCGGGCGAAATACCCCGCTCGCGTCCCGACGCGACCGTTGAACGTCAATCCGCGTCGTTCGGCGCGGCGTCGTAGCCGTTCGAACCCGACGAAGTGCGGGTCGGGGAGCGATTCGCCGACGACGAGTCGGCCGTCAGGCTTGAGGACCCGCTCGAGTTCGTCGAGCGCCCGCTCCTGGTCGGGAACCTCGCCGAGGACCAGGACCAGATACGCGGCATCGAACGTGTCGTCCGGATACGGAAGCGCTCGTGCGTCGCCGCGGACCGGTTCGACGGGCAGGTTACCCGCCGCTCGCGTCCGCGTCCGGAGGTGTTCGACCATCTCCGATTGGACATCTACGGCGTGTACCGTCCCCGACGGCTCGACCGCCCGCGCGACCGTCCCCGTGTAGTAGCCCGTTCCCGGCCCGACCTCGAGAAGACGTTCTCCGGGCCGGGGCTCGAGTACGTCACACAGCCTCGAGCGAGTGATGACCGGACGCGGCAGATCGATCGCGTTGCGCTGAGCGTACGGACACGGTGACGGGTTCGACCGCCACC
Organism: Natrinema thermotolerans; assembly: GCF_031165565.1. Taxonomy (NCBI): domain Archaea; kingdom Methanobacteriati; phylum Methanobacteriota; class Halobacteria; order Halobacteriales; family Natrialbaceae; genus Natrinema; species Natrinema thermotolerans. The sequence continues at coordinate 3,392,805 of NZ_CP101873.1, forward strand.
GGAGGGCGTATCCGAGTCCGGCGAGCAACACGAGCCCGAGCAGGGCGGCGACCGCTCGCGGGAGACGACGAGAACTCATAGGAGTACAGTCTCCACGGACGGACTACTGTCTTCCCCCGAACCGACGCGAGCCCTGCGGGCTTGCCGTTGCTACCCCAACGACGATCACGATCGAAATCGACCGTCTACTATGTCCGACACGCTTCGCACGCGAACGGACGGCGAGTTCGACGACGTCGTCGCGGAAACGATCGGCGCCCTCGAGGACGAAGGATTCGGCGTCCTCTGCGACATCGACGTTCGGGAGACGCTGCAGCAGAAACTCGACGAAGACTTCCGACGGTACCGGATCTTGGGCGCGTGCAATCCGGGGTTGGCCCATCGGGGACTCGAGGACGACCTCGACCTCGGGACCGTACTCCCCTGCAACGTCGTCGTCTACGACGATGACGGCGGCGTCGTCGTCAGCGCCGTCGACCCGCGACGGCTGATCGGCGTCACCGAGAACGACGACCTCGACCCGATCGGTGACGACGCGTACGAGCGCTTCGAGCGGGTTCTCGAGTCCCTGTAACACCGCGGTTCTAAGCGTACGGCACCACGATCTCCGCTCGTGTCGTGGCGCGTTCCGGTCGCCACTACCGGACCACGAGAACGGGAACCGGTGATCGTCGAACGACGGTTTCCGCGACGCTCCCGAGCAGGACGCGGGAGACCCCCTCCTTGCTGTGGCTGCCGATGACGATCAGATCGACCGATTCCTCCGCCGCCTGCGCGACGATGCGGTCGTCCGGTTCGCCCGTGACTATGTTCGTTTCGAGACTGCGACCGTACTCGGTTGCGAGGTCCGTCGCTGTCTCGAGGACATCGGCTGCGTGTTCCTCCGCTTTTTCGGAAACGGGTACTTGCAGTTCCGGTCCCAGGAGTTGCGCCCACCGCCCGTCGGGTATCTCGATGACGTACAGCGCGATGACGGTCGCGTCCGGGAATTCATCGAAGGTCAATTCGAGGGCTTCCGTCGCCTGCGGCGTCCCGTCGTAGGGAACGAGAATTCGGTCGGCCATGACGAATGGTTCGCCAACCCGGTATAAAGTCGTCACGCCGATCTCATGGCTGAAAAATAGATCTGAAGGGCGCTGTCGGACGTTCGCCGTGTCCTCCGTTCCGTGAACTTCGGTCAGTTTCGGCTCGGTCGCTGACGCGTCGAGGGAGACCTCTATAGTCAATGGCACCGAATCGCACGACAACGCTGTGATCAGTGTATCCGATCCAGCGGCTCCGACAGCAATGAGTGTCCGCTATCCACTGTGGCAGTACCACACTGAACGGAACGGGTGAAACCGGCCACGGAGTCGCCTGCTGACACCGTCTGGCAGTGATCCCGTGTCCGACGCTCGCCGGCGAATCAGGCCGCGCAGTTGTTGGGGCCGAGTTCGAGTTCCGTCGCCTCGGACTCGTCCTCGGGGGGCTCCGTCCCCGTGTTGATCTCGAGTACGCGCTCGTAGTTCGGCGGCTTTTCCGGGTCGTTCTCGACTATCCGATCTACGAACTCGTCTTCGTCCAATCCGAGCAATTCGAGATCGTCGCGGAGATCGCCCAGACGAGCGCCGATCAGTTCGCCCGGCGAACCGACCTCGTATCGGTTGTCCGCCGTGACGGATACGTGTCCCGGGAGGATTCGCGTCTCGTCCGGTAACTCGAGAACGGTGTCGTGGAGCGATTCGTACAGTAGTTCGGCGCCGTTGGCCGCGTCCTCGTCACCGAACTGAAGCTCCGTCCGGCCGACGGACTCGACGAACAGCGTGTCACCCGTCAGCAGCGCCTCACCGTCGACGAGATAGTTGACCATCTCGGTCGTGTGTCCCGGCGTCTGTAGCGTCTCGATTTCGACGTCGCCGAGGGCGATCGTCTCGCCGTCGACGAGGGGTTCGTAGTCGTATTCGACGCCCCGCTCGCTCGCACGTTCGCCGAGATGGTAGGGAACGTCCAGCTCGGTCGCCAGTTTTCGCCCGCCCGAGATGTGGTCGGCGTGGACGTGGGTATCGAGGACGCGCTCGATCGCGAGTCCGGCCTCCTCAGCGGCGATCTTGAACTGATCCGTCTGTCGGGTCGGGTCGACCACGACCGCCGACTCGGCGGCCGTCGAGCCGACGACGTAGCCGAGACAGCCCTTTGCCCGGCGCTGTAGCTGCAGGACGACGAGATCCTCGTTTGCCGTCTCGACGGGAACGACCTCGTACACCTTGCTCCAGTCTTCCATCCCGCCTTTCACGACGGCCACGTCGTCGTAGCCGCGTTGCTCGAGTTCGAACCCGAACGGCGTCGACGTGAGCCCCTTCCCACAGATCGCGACGATCGAGTCGCCGTTGCTCGCTGCCTCGATGCGCTCGATTTTCTCGTCACCGAACTCGTCGCGCGGGTCGAACGGGACGTTTTCGGCACCGTGAATCCGCCACCCCTCGTAACTGTCTTCGGGGCGCGTATCGACGAGCGTGAACGACTCGTCCGAGTCGATCATCTCCGCGAGCCGTTCGGGAGATAGTTGGGTCACCATTGGACTCACCTTGCAAGACTCATACTGCGAGCCCGTTGATAGGTATCGTCCCTGCACAGGCACCCTCGACGACCGGGACGGGGTTCGACCGACTCGAGGGCGTGTCTCGCGGCCGATCGGCTCGCTTCGGGACACGCTTGGCCGCCGCTATCGGAGCCGCTGAAACGAATGACAACGCTGTCGTGCGGTCGGGTGTGCAACGATTGTCAGTGGCTACGAGACGATCCCGGCAGGTCGGTGGCGACGTTCCCGTTCCCGTGATAGTACGGCCTCCAATAATAGGGGGACTTTTAGCCAGCGCATCGTCGGGGACCGTATGCAGGACCCTCGATGGCTGCAACTGAGCGAGGACGAACTAAACGAATTCCTCGGTCGCGGCGGGACCGGCGTCATCTCCTTCGCCACGGATCCCGACGAACCACCGGTTTCGATCCCCGTCTCGTACGGGTACAGCGCGGACGTGAAGCGGTTTTACTATCGACTCTCGATCCCACAGGACAGCAGAAAGGAGGACCTCGTGGACAACCCCGTCTCCTTCGTGACACACGACGAGACCGACACCGGCTGGCGAAGCGTCGTCGCTACGGGACGGCTTTCGGATACGGCCGATGCGCCGTACGAATCGACGGAAATTCAGGGGATGTGGGGGATCCAGATCCCGATCGTCGACGTGTTCGAGCGACCGCCGAGGGAGATGACGTTCCGCTATTTCAGCCTCGATCCGGACGAGATAACGGGGCGGAAAGAGGTCCGGACCGATGCGTAGCGAGCGGACGTCCATCAACGGCTCATACGGGCAACTGTCCCGATTCCCCGTGCAATCGCGGGACGGTCGGGTCTCGTCGGAACTGACGGACGGCAGTCCGTGTGATACGGTAACGCTGTTGGGCAGAACGACGTGAAGATCGGGCGCTCTGCTGTGGCCGTCGCCGGTAGGTCGCGAATTGGCGACCGACTTCGTAGAGGCTCCTGTCCGACAGTGTAAGCGACGGGCGTGTTCCGTTATCGAACGATCGTCACCGGGACTGGGGAGCGCCGAGTGACGGTTTCGGCCACGCTTCCGAGCAGGACACGAGTGACGCCGGACCGACCGTGACTTCCCATGACGATGTGATCGACGTCGTTTTCGTCGGCGTACTGGACGATCGTTCGAGCGGGCGGTCCAGTTTCGACCGCGGTGTCGATCGTGGTCGTCTCGAGAACTCCCGCTTCCTCCGCTCGGTCGCGCGCGTCTTCGCCGAGTTCGTTGCCCCGTTCGACGGCCTGATCGTGGATCTGTGGATCGTAGTAGCCGCCGCCCCCGTAGTCGCTGTAGACGCCAGCCATCGGATCGACGACGTGTAACGTCGTGATTCGCCCGCCGTCGTGATTCGAGACCGCGTGATCGAACGCGGCCCACGCTTGCGATGAGCCGTCCAACGGGACGAGTACGTGCGTTCCCATACGGGAGACACGTCAGCAACGCACAAGAAACCCGCCGGAAACGGCCCGCTCGCGATCGGTTCGAGCGCGACCGTCGAGGACTCGAGTACGGTCGCGTGACGGTCGTACCGACGAGAGAGTCCGCCGTCGTCACACTTGGGCCCCGAGACTAAGACGTCTCGCGTGGTCGGCCTATCCGGTGTCCTCATGCCGATCGATGACTTAGCCCGCAGCGATGTCGTAACGGCCGCACCCGACGCGTCGGTCCCCGAACTCGCGGCGATGATGGACGAGGAGAACGTCGGGAGTATCGTGATCACCGATGACGATGCGCCGGTGGGTATCGTAACCGACCGCGACCTGACTGTGCGCGTCCTCGCCGACGGGGCCGACGCCGAGCAGACGGCAACGGACGTAATGACCGAGGATCCCTGTACGATCGAACGGGACGGCGGGTTCTACGAGGCGACGGATCTGATGGCCGAACACGGCGTGCGCCGCCTCCCCGTCAGCGACGGCGACCAGCTCGTCGGCATCATCACGGCCGACGATCTGACGGAACTCATCGCCGACGAGGAACAACAGCTCGCGGATGTCATTCGGGCTCAGCGACCCGAGTACTGATCCCCGGCGATCTGTGGCCCGTCACCGTTCGCCGTCACGAGGCAACTCCGTTGGCGTGCGGCCGGCCTCGGCGACGACCGAGACACACCGACTCGTCCGCCGGTTGCTTGACGGTCGCCGGTGACGACGTGGTCGACTGCCGATCGTCCGGCAGTTCCGAACGCTCGAGCGCCTCGGACGGCCTCCTTTTTCGGAGCGTTTGTGTGTACTTGGGACAAGTCTGCCATCCGATTCCGTGGCCGGTGACGGCGCGCCCGCTTGCGACCGGTGCATGGTGAGGCCGCCGTAGACGACGGCCCGCTGACGAGCAGTGCTGCACCGAGTGCGATCGCCGGGTTGGCCGTCTCGCGGTTCCAGCGTTCCCGGTACGCCCCCGGTCTCGCGAACGGCAACCACGATCGAGCCGAGCAACAGCGCGGTGCCGGCGTCGATCTCGTGGTGGTTCCGTGCGGACGGCTGCACACTGTTTCGTCGATTGGACCAGACTCCACTTATCGGTCGCTACCCAAGGACGCACATGGACGAATACCACGGGAGTGACGGCGAACGAAGCGTGCCGCGTCGAACGATCCTCGCCGGATCGGCCCTCACCGGACTGGCCGCGCTGGCCGGGTGCCTCGACGGTGACGAGGCGAGCGGTCCCGACCCGGTCACGATCGAGGACGGGACGAACTGTGACAACTGCACGATGCCGATCGTCGACTACCCCGGACCGGTCGGGGAAGCGTTCTACGACGACGCCGAGGCGTTGCTCGACGAAGACCGTCCGGCACAGTTCTGCAGTTCCCTCTGTACGTACGCGTTCACGTTCGAACACGAGGACGATCAGGAGCCGAGCGTGACCTACGCGACCGATTACTCGAGCGTCGACTACGAGATCGATACCGACGGCGACGCGCCCGAAATCACCAGCCACGTCGAGGCGGACGACTTCGCGCCGATAACCGACCTCACGCTGGTCGTCGACAGCGAGGTCGAGGGCGCGATGGGGCCGTCGATGATCGGCTTTTCCGACTCCGACGACGCGGACGCGTTTCAGTCGGAACACGGCGGCGATCTCTACGAACACGGCGACGTGAGTCGCGACCTCGTGATGTCGATGATGTAGCGACCGACCCCACGACCGCGTTCGAAACGACGGCTACCGATTTATCGCGCCGGTCGCGACGGCGAGGGACCCGATCGTCCACACCGCGAGCCCCGCCAGACTCGCCGCGGGCGAGGCCGTCTGTGGCCCGGTTCCCGCCGCCGTTATGACGACGGTTTCGAAGACGAGCCCGCGGTACGCGCTGAGCGGGCTCGCCGCGAGCGCGTAGACGAGCGACGACTCGCCCAGATAGCCGCTTGCGAGGCCGTAGACGAGCGCGAGATCCAGCCCGACCAACACGACGACCAGCGCGACGACGGACAGCGCGAGGGCGCTTCGCGTTCCGCTTACGAGCGCCGAGATCGCGATCGCGACGGCGAGGATCGATAGCGCGAACAGCGCGGTCAACACGACGAACCGCGCGAACAGGAGCGGGGAGTCGGCACCGGCGTGCGACGCGTACCGGCTGAACGGTTCCTCGCGACCGACGACGACCGCGCCGCCGACGAGCAGAAGCGACGCGACGACCGTCCCGAGGAGCCCGACGGCCCTGCCGACGAAGACGCCGACGACGTGTTCGCGCGGTGCGATCGGATACGTCTCGAGGACGTCGAGTTCGCCCCGTCGGCGGTCGCCGAGGATCGCCCGGTAGCCGAACGCGACGGCCACGATCGGGACGAGCAACTCGAGCGGGGTCAGGAGATCGACGATCGTCGGGACGTAGCCGGCCCCGACGCCGCCACCCACCCACGCGATTCCCAGCAGGACGGCTGCGAACGCCGCTCCGAGGAGGACGAACGTCCGGGTCCGGGAGAGGGTTCTGAGTTCGCGGACGACGACGCGTTCGATCCGGCGGGTCGGCTTCGGCGCACGGTCGGCCGACCCTGAGGGCTCGAAGTCGGTCTCGTCGTCGGTCGCCGTCGTCGCGTCGTCGTCGCGGACCGAGCGTGGCGTGCCGGTCACGCGGTCTCACCCTGAACCCGAACGCGACTGAGGTCGCCGGTGATCGACGACTCGTAGACGTCCTCGAGCGACTCGACGCCGAGGCGATCGCAAAGCGCCGTCGGGCTCCCGCGTTCGACGACGGCGCCGTCGTCGAGGACGACCACCTCGTCGGCCGTCCGCTCGACGAGTTCGAGATCGTGCGAACTCACCAACACCGCGGTTCCGGTGGCGGCGAGTTCGTCGGCCACCGCGAACACGTGCTTGCTCATCCCCGGATCGAGTCCGGACGCGGGTTCGTCGAGGGCGACCAGCGGCGGGTCACCGATCGTCGCCTGTGCGATCCCGACGAGTCGCGTCATCCCCCCGGAAAGCGCCTCGACCCGACGCGTCGCGGCGTCTTCGAGTCCGACGCGCTCGAGTCGTGCCATCGCCTCGTCGCGTCCACCGCCGACGAGCGACGCGTAGAACGCGAGCGTTTCGAGGACGGAGAACCCGGGCCGAAACTCGGGCTGCTGAGGGAGATACCCGACCTCGCGGGCGGCCGCCGGCCCGTGATACGCGACTGACCCGCCGGTGGGTTCCTGGAGTCCGGCGAGCGTGCGAAGCAGCGTCGTCTTTCCGGTCCCGTTCGGACCGATCAGGGCCGTCACCGCGCCCGGTCGGACGGGGACGGATACGTCCTGTAGGATGGTCACGTCTCCGTACGCGAAATCGACGTTCGATGCCTCGAGTAGGGGTTGGGCTGTCGTCATGGTTCGATCGTAAGTGAGCCGTCGCAGGATCTGGCGCGATCGGCGTACTCGGTCCGTTCGAGCAGTTCCGGGTTGTTCGGTTCGCACGTGGGCTCCGTGTCGGTGACACTACCCGTCCGCATTCCGGACACCGACGCTTCGAACCCCGAGAGCGCGTCGAGCGCCGGCGCTCGGGCGAGCGTCGCTGCCCCGTCGGTGCGGTGCATCCGGCCGTCGACGGTGTCGGTCGGTGAATACGACCGGGACGGCGGGTCGCCGTCCGCGATACTGGTGGCCCCTTGCCAGTAGTTCCCGCGACCGTCGTACGTCCAGACGCGCAACGGTCCGGCGCCCGCGGTGGCGTGGTCGTCGTTGCCGACGAAGTCGTTCTCGACGACCCGGTTCGTCGGCAGTATCACCCGATCGTTGACCCCGACCCGGTTCCCCGCGAAGACGTTTCGCTCGTAGATCGAGCCGGACGCCGCAAGCTCCAGTCCGACGTCGTTGGCTTCGAGGACGTTCTCGGCGACGTACGTGTCCGAACCGCCGATGTAGGCGCCGACCTGTGAGCCCCTGATCTCGTTGCCGACGACCGCGTTCCGCTCGGGCCCCGTCATGACGTAGATCCCCGTATCGATGACGCCGTTCAGTCGGTTGTCCGTGAGTAGCGTGCCGTCGGTGTGCATCAAGTGGATTCCCAGTAGGCTTTCGTCGATCGTGTTCTCCCGGATCACGATCCCCTCGGATCGGTACGCGTAGATCGCGTCCCGCCCGTCGACGATCGTCGTTTCCTCGATCACGCCCGGCGACCGGAACGCCATGATTCCGGCGAACCCGTCCTCCCACCGTTCGTTGCCGCGGACGGTCGCGTTCCGAACGACCGTCTCCGGGCTCTCACGAAGGATGATCCCGTTCGAGGGCGTCTCGATCGTCACGTTCTCGACCGACAGCCCCGCGGCGACGTGGGCCGAGATCCCGGCGTCCGCACCGGTGTAGTACGTCAGGAACTTCTCGTCCCAGGCGTCGTCGTCGATTGCCTGTCCGGGGACGTCCTCGGCACCGGAGGTCAGCGGCCCGACGCCGGTGATCTCGAGGTCACGGATCCCGACCCGCGGTTCGGTGACGGTCACGACCGAGCCGTTGCCGTCGCCGCTGATCGTCGGCGTTCCGTCCCCGGCGAGCGTGATCGGCCGGTCGATCTCGAGGGTCTCCTCGTAGGTCCCCTCGGAGACCAGAACCGTGGTGTTTGCGGGGGCCTCGTCGATGCCCGCCTGGACGGTATCGACGATCGTGACGTTGGTGGGATCCCCGTCGATGCGCTCCCGAACGGCCTCGGCGTCCGCTCCGACGACGGTCGAGACCGGCCGATCGGTGCGGGCCTGCGTCGACTCGACGGTCGCATCGGCACGGCGGTCCTGCTCGGAAACGCGGTCGCGGACGCCGGTCACGTCGTCGGTGTCGAACGACTGCTCGAGGGTTTCGTCCCACGAATACACCTCGCCGCCGTGAGCCGTCGCGAACGCCGCCGCGTCCGCTCGGTCAGCGAACGAAACGACGGTCTCGCCCGACGGCGCTCGGGCCTCGCTGCCGACGACGAACCACGCGTCAGTGGCGTCGATCCACGGGAGCTGTCGGTTGGTGACCGGATATCCCTCCTCGTTCAACTCGACCGCCGCGTCGCCGTAGTCGGTGACGTACACCGCCAGCGGATAGCCAAAGCGCTGTTCGTGTCCGTCCTGCCGCTGGGCCTCGACGAACGTTTCGACGCCGTAGTAGCCGACGACGTACTGATACTGCGAGTAAAACGCCTGCGCTCGCGGGAGCGTGACGTTCTCGTCGAGTCGCTGTTCGTTCTCGAGCGTGAGTCCTACAGAAACGGTTTCGTCGAACGGGGCCGGTTCCGGGGGCGCCGGATCGGCGTCACCGACGAAGAGGCCACCGAGTCCGACGGTGCCAACGAGTACAATGGCAGCCAGTACGATCTCTCGAGATGGCCGGGACACAGGTATCCTTGGATCGTCGGCGAAAAAGCCCCTCTGGTCCGTCTATCGAAAGATCCCGGCAACAGCCGTGACACGGATCAGACGGAAGTCGGTTCCCTTCGGGGCGGCAGCTGCCCCCGGATCACGGATGTTTTGGTCCGGTCTCATACGGACCGTTGTCCGCGGTTCCGGTGCAACGGCGACCGTCCTGCGGTTACACTGCGAACTCGGGACGACGGTCCGTGTGAGCGGGCGATTCCGTTACCACTCCGGTTGCAGGGACTCGAGCAGCCGATCGACTTCGTTCTCGGTGTTGACGGCGTGGACGGACGCCCGAATCGCGTTCGGGGAAGGGAGGTCCCGCAGGACGATCCCGTCGGCGGCCAGCCGCTCGACCGTCGCCGCCGGGTCGTCGACATCGATCGTCACGAGCCCCGACTCCGGCGTCGACGGGCTGAGAAGGCGGTCGGCGGGGACACCGTCCGCCAGTCGGCCGGCGAGACGGCGAACGCGGTCTTCGGTCTCGACGTCGTCGATCGCGTCGATCGCTTCCCGGAGCGCGACGTGCGGTGCCGGGTTCGCCGATCCGACTTCGAACCGACGCGCGCCGGCCGCGTACTCGTAGGGGTCGGCCGACGGCGTCTCGACGCTTCGGTAGCCGACCGTCCGCGGCTCGAGACGCTCGGCGACGTCGCGGGCGACGTAGAGGAAGCCGCCGCCCCACAGCCCGAGCAGCCACTTGTGGCCGGCGGCGGCGACCGCGTCGGCACCCCACTCTCGGACGTCCATCGGCAACTGTCCGGGGACCTGCACGGCGTCGACGAGGGCGAGCGCACCGGCGTCGTGGGCGATATCGACCATGTCCGCCACGGGAAGCCGCGTCCCGTGGGTCCACGTGACCGCGCTGAAGCAGACGACGCTGGCGTCCGCGACGGCCTCGGCGAAGCGCTCGAGATCGACGCGACCGGCCTCGGTCTCGACGACGCGAACCTCGACGCCGTCCCGCTCGAGGCGTTGCCACGGGAGGATTCCGGCGGGGTGTTCGAGGTCCGTCCGCACGACGACGTCTCCGGGCTGCCAGTCGATCGCGTTAGCGACGGCGTTGATCCCGGCCGTCGTACTCTCGGTGAGCGCGATCTCGTCCGCGTCGGCGCCGACGAACGACGCGACCCGCTCTCGAGTGCGGTCGAACGCTCGAAACGCCGTCTCGTAGGGGTGGTCCCCGATCGGCGACTCGTACTCGTGTTCGCGGACGAACTCGTCGGCAGCGTCGACGACGTATTTCGGACTCGGCCCGTGAGCGCCGAAGTTGAGGTAGGTCCCCTGCTGGAGGGCGGGGATATCCGCCCTGAGTTCGGCGGGTGTCGTCGTCGTACTCGGTTGCATACTACTTCCTACGGACTCGTGTGGTAATAATATTGGGTGTGGGGCGAAATACTACTATGGGCGGTCGGACGCGTCTTGACACTGGGTCTCGGTCACCGTCAGTCGGTCGTCGATCCGCCCGTCGTCCGTTCGAACAGCAGTCCGTAGTGATAGGGTGGGAGTTCGATCCGCTCCACGAGGGAAAACGCCCCGCCGTCTAGCACGGCAGCGGCCGCGTCGTCGGGCGGCAACCGCAGGTCGGTCGGCGGTCCCCGCGGCTCGCCCGCGACGGTGGTCGTCTCGCGTGGCCGATCGTGCCAGTTGACGACGGCGAGGTGCCCGCTCGGTCGGAGTGACTCCGCCGCCTCCTCGACGAACGCCCGTTTGTCGTCGATACCGTGGAACGTGTTCGCGAGCAGGACGACATCGACCCGCTCCGGGAGCAATCGGGCCATTCGCCGCGCGTCGCCGTGAACGGGGACGACGTTCTCGATTTCCTGTCGTTCGGCGAGGCGGGTACACTCCTCGAGCAGCGACTCCTCGAGGTCGAGCGCGTAGACCGGTTCGGGAGCCGTGATCCGGGCGGCGGGAAGCGCGAAGTAGCCGTTCCCGCAGGCGACTTCCGCGACCGTCAGGCCGGGGGCGATCCCCAGACGACGGAGCGTCGCCCCCGGCGTCGGCCACAGTCTGCCCCACCAGTCCCAGTCGGGCTGGCCCGTATTTCGAAATCGTTCCGCGTCCATGGGTGGGGTTACGAAGACGTGTCGACGCCCAGAATCCGGTACAGGAGACAGGTTCGAGTCAGCGCCGTTCCGACCAGGACGCCCCCGATCAACAGCGCGACGGCACCTACTGCCGTCCCGAACTCGAGCGCGCCGACGAGCGTTGCGACGCCGACGGCGGCCAGTACCGCACCGCCGACCGCACGGACGTTCCGGTCCATCGTTCCGATATTGTGCTTCATGTCCACAAGTACGCACAGAACACCCTTAAACGTTTCTCGACTTCCGAGTTCCGGCGAGCTGTCGTAGCCACTGAAACGGTTGCCACACCGATCGCAACACTGCCGTGCGGTCGGGTGGGCAACGACTGTCAGTGGCCACTATGGCCGGACGTCCGCCCCGTCGGCCGCGGCCGCCCACCGTTCGGGGAGGCGCGCGTAGATCGTCGCGTTGCCGACGAGCGCGTCGACGGTCGTGTACTCGTCGATCGCGTGGACGGCGACGATCTCGCGCGTGTCGCCCGGCGGGTTCGCCGTGTCGATCGCCAGCAGATCGAGCGCGAGGGCGGCCAGCTCTCCGCGGCGGTCGGCGACGAACGCCTCGAGTTCGTCGGTCATCGCCGTCACTCGAGGTTCCCCGAGAGGACTTTCGCCGCCGTCAGGATCGGGTCCCAGACGGGGCTAAACGGCGGCGCGTAGGCCAGGTCCGCGTTCTGCAGTTCGGTCACGGTCATGTCGGCCGTCAGCGCCGTCGCGACCGTGTCGATCCGCTTCGCGCCGTCGCGACCGACGACGCTTCCCCCGAGCAGCCGGCCGCTCTCCCGATCGGCCAGCAGGGTGACGGTGAGTTCCGCGCCGTCGGGATAGTAGTGCGCGCGCGACGACGCCGAGATCGTCACCGAAGCGGGATCGAAGCCCGCCTCGCGGGCCCGCTCCTCGTCGACGATTCCCGTTCGGGCGGCCCCCAGTTCGAACGCCTTCACGATGGCCGTCCCCGCGATGTCGCCGACCGGCATGGGATCGCCGGTGACGGTCTGGCCGATCGCCCGGCCCGCGCGGTTGGCGGTCAGCGCCAGCGGCACGTGGTCCGGCTCCCCGGTCACGACGTGGGTCGACTCCGCGCAGTCGCCCGCCGCGTAGACGTTCTCGTCGTTCGTCCGACCGAACTCGTCGGTCGCGACCGCGCCAGTCGGCCCGCGTTCGATCCCGGCCGACTCGGCGAGGTCGGCGTTCGGGGCGACGCCCACGCCGACGATCGCGATGTCCGCGTCGACGGTGTCGTCCTCGAGTTCGACCCCGTCGATCCGCTCGTCGCCGACGAACCCCGACACGGCGGTCTCGAGGTGGAGATCGACCCCCTGCTCGCGCAGGTGGTCCTCGACGACCTCGGCGACCGGCTCGCCGAACGGCTGGAGGACGTGGGGCAACATCTCGTAGAGGTGGACGTCGGCCCCGCGGGCCGACAGCGCCTCGGCCATCTCGATCCCGACGTAGCCGCCGCCGACGATCGCGGCGGTCTCCGGGCCCTCCTCGGTGACGTAGTCCTCGATGGCGTCGGCCTCGTCCATGTCGTGGATCGTGAACACGCCCTCGAGGTCGAGGCCGTCGAAGGGCGGTTCGATCGCGCTCGCACCGGTCGAGACGAGGAGGTCGTCGTAGGACTGTTCGTACGTCCCGTCGTCGGCCTCGACCGTCACCGTCCGTCCCTCGCGGTCGATGTCGACGACTTCCGCGCCGGTTCGCAGGTCGATGTCCCGTTCTTCCCTGAACGCCTCGGGCGTCACGGTAACGAGATCGTCGAGGTCGTCGACCGCGCCTTTCACGTAGTAGGGCATCCCGCAGGCGGCGTAGGAGACCCACTCCCCTTTCTCGAAGACGATCACCGCTCGGTCGGGATCCTCGCGCTTTGCCTTGCTCGCGGCGCTCATTCCCGCTGCGTCACCGCCGATAACGACGAACGTCTCGTTCATATTCGGCGGTAGGGTCGCCGTGCGTAAAGTATTTTCCAAAATTCCCAATATTATACAAGTATGGTGGGCTATCCGAACGGGGTCTCCTCGAGCCGTCGCCGGACGGAACGCTCGCCCGCGAGGGCCGTCCAGAGATCGACGACGAACGCCGCCCATGCGGCGGCGAGCAGGAGATAGCCGCCGAGCGTGAGAAGCGATGCGACGCCGTCGGCCAGTGGCACGGCCGTCAACCAGAGGAGGAGCATCCCCGCGTTCGCGCTCCCGACCTGCCACCAGGACGGCTGCGGCGCCGTCTCGGCCGCCGCCGCGATCGCGTCGACGAACGCAGCCGGGTCCCGTCTGGCCGCGACCGCGACGACCGGGAGGAAGGCCATCGCCAGTTGCAACAGCCAGCCGAAGACGAGTCCGTTGATCGCCGCGCGTTCGATCGCGGCGGCCGGGACGGCAGTCGGGAACAGCAACACGAACGGGGCGATCGGGACCGGAACCAGCAGCCAGAAATACGCGCCCAACACGAGCGCGATCCGGCTGTCCTGCTGGCGATCGCTGTGCCGGTACGTCCCGACGACCGACGCGAGCAGCGCGCCGGTCCCGACCACGTAGATCACCAGTCCGCCGATCGTGAGTTCGTGCCGGGCGGTCCACGGCCCGACGACCAGCCCCGCCGCGCCGATCGTGAGTCCCCAGTACGTGACGGCTCGAGCGCGGGGGAACCGACGGTCGGTCCCCAGCAGTTCCGGGAGTACCGTCAGGAGGACGCCAGCGACGACGAGCGCGAGGAACCCCCAGACGTTGGCGTGGACGTGCGCCTCGAGCGACCCGAAGTAACCCCCCGGTCCGTGAACGCCGAACAGCATACCGAGCGCGGCCAGGATCCCGACGACCAGAAACCACGGCGCCGTTCGGAAGTACCGCGCCGAGCCGGCGGCCACGGTCGACGACGGCAGTCGAAACACCGTCACCAGCAACGACAGGAGCGCGCCGAGGACGAGAACCGCTCCGGCCCCAGCGGTGATCGTCGACCCCCTCGTCATCCCAACCAGCAGCAGCGGATAGCCGGCGTTCACCGACACCCATTGCAGCCATCGGCTTCGGCCGGCGGACGATCGCCGGCGAGTCGAACGCGCCGCGACGAACGCCGGCAGGGCACCGAACACCGCCTGGGTCAGCCCGCCGATCGTAACGAAGTGAACCGTCACCCACCGGAGGCGGGGGAGCGGCTCGAGGAGTCCGGCCTCGACGGTCAGCGTTCCGATCGCGGCGAGCAGGCCGACCGTCAGGTACACCCCTGCCATGAGGATGAACGGATCGTTCCGCGTCTGCATGTTCATAGTTGTGTCACTACTCTCGTGTTCGCCTCCCCGTCGCGTAGGCGTTCGGCCGTACGGGTAGCCCTCTCGCGAATATATAGCTGTACCACTACTATGTTAGTAGAGAACGTAAAAAGGCGCGACGAGTCAGGTCCTGTATGCCACGAGCCACGCTCTCGATCTCGTTGCCGGACGGGATCTGGATCCGAGACGTCTCGACGACGCATTCGGAGGCGGTCTTCGAGATCGTTACCGCACTCGCGGGCGAGCAGGCGGGGATCGCACTGCTCAACCTGACGACGGACGACCCGCTCCCGATACTGACGGCCATCGAGCAACGGTCCGACGTTGTCGACGTGGAACTGCTCTGGAAGCAGGAGGAGACGGCGCTCCTCCAGGTCGAAGCGACCAGTCCGCCGCTTCTCTTGCCGCTGTGGCAGGCCGGGGTGCCGATCAGACTGCCGTTTTCGATCCAGAACGGCGAAGCCACGTGGGAACTGGTGACGTCCTCGTCGCGATTTTCGGCTCTCGGGGAGGCCCTCGAGGCCGCCGGGATCGAGTACACGCTCGAATCCGTCGCCGAAATCGGGACGACGCAGGCGGACCGGCTGCTCACGGACAGACAACAGGAAGTAATGACGACGGCACTGGAAGCCGGCTATTACGCGACGCCGCGGGAGGCGACGTTGACGGACGTCGCCGATCGGTTGAACGTCTCGAAAGCGACGTGTAGCGACGTGCTACATCGGGCCGAGGGGAGCATCATCTCGTGGTTCGCCGACGAACAGTTCGGGCCGGCATCGGAGCCGCGATCACACCTCGAGCGGTGAACGACGGGAAGGGACGACAGGCGCGGCCGGTTCGGTTTCCGCGGGTTCGATTCAGGTGTCACAGTCCGAACAGCGGGTCCGAAACCGCAGTCCGATCCCGATCACGCCGATCGTGACGAGGGTGACCGCCAGTTGCACGACCCCGCTGCTCGCGTTCCCGGCCGCGGCTCCGCCGGCGACGGCAGCGGTCCCGCCGACCACCAGGCCGCCGGTTCCGAGACAACAAAGGCTCGCAACGCCCGCGAGTCCGAGAAGCGACCGTCGGGAGGCCGAGTCGGAGTCCATGCGTCGGTTTTCGATCGGGTGTGCGTAAATGTATTGGGGCGTTTTTCCGCCCTCGCGGACGGGACGGGGTCTCGGAACGAGCGAAGCAGCGGACCGTCGATTCGGTGACTCTCGACGAGGCGTCGAGACCGTGTCCCGGTCGGGAGGCGGCCTCGAAACGCCGACACGCGCCGAGCCGTTTTCGTGTGCGGAGACGAGCCGTCGAAAGGCATTTGTCTTAAACGCCCAATACTCCACACAATGGCGTTACCCATTGACCCGAGTCAGATCGATCCGGACGACATCGGTGCCACACAGACGACCCTCGAGATGGACCACGAGGAAGCCATCGAACACGTCCGCGAGGTGTTCACCGACGCCGGCTTCGGGGTCCCCGTCGAGTTCTCCCCGTCGGAACTGTTGAACGAGAAGGTCGACGCCGACCGCGACCCCTACTACGTCCTCGGGGCGTGTAACCCGGCAGTGGCCGACCGGGCGCTCGAGGCGACCGACGGGAAGATGGGCGGACTCTTCCCGTGTAACGTCGTCGTCCGGGAGGAAGCGCCCGGCCGCCAGCTGGTCTATCACGTCTCGATCATGCGGATCGCACGGCTCGTCGGGATGGCGCCGGACGACGACGAGATGGCCGATATAATCGCGGATACCGGCGAAATCGTCGACGACGCTTTCGAGGCCCTGTAACCGTGGGTCACCACACGTTCGACGCCGAGCGAGCGGACAAGTTAGAGGAAGCCGAGCAGCGATACCGGTTCGTCTCGGCCGAGGAACTGCTGTGGGCGCTCTCGCTTTCGCCGGACGACACCGTCGCCGACCTCGGGAGCGGGACCGGCTTCTTCACCGACGACGTCGCTCCACACGCTAGGGCGGTCTACGCGGTCGACCTGCAGGCGGCGATGCACGAGTACTACCGCGAGAAAGGCGTTCCGGAGAACGTCGATCTCGTGACCAGCGACGTGAGCGACCTCCCGTTCGACGACGGCGACGTCGACGCCGCGTTCTCGACGATGACCTACCACGAGTTCGCGAGCGACGAGGCGATCGCCGAGATCCGGCGGTCCCTCGCTCCGAACGGGCGACTCGTGATCGTCGACTGGGCGGCGACCGGCACCGGCGAGGCCGGTCCGCCGGTCGAGGAACGGTACAGTGCCGACGAGGCGGCGGACGCGCTCCGCGAGGCCGGGTTCGAGATCGAACACGGGGCCGTCCGTCCGGAGACGTTCCTGTTGATCGCGACGCTCGAGTGAGCAGGCAGTCCGCTCGACCGTGGTCGTTCGGGCGTTCGACGACCATGCGCCCGGCGTAGTCCCCGTTTTACTCCGTCGTCTCGGGTAGTCGATCCACCCGTGTCGCTCGAAGCCAGCCCTTGATCAGTTCGTTGACGTTGTGGAAGACGATCCCGACCGACAGGAGCGTCGTCATCAGATAGACGACGAACCCGGGCGGGCCGCCGACCGTCGCGCCGAGGAGGCCGCCGGTGATCCCGACGACCGTCAGCTCGAGCCACGTCAGCAGGACTCGAGAGCCGAGTCGGGGTTGCCGTCCGGTCGTCGTCCGGTCGCCGGTGCGGCCGTCGTCGCGAGCCGCGGGTCGACCATCATCGCCGTCGGCTGCCATCAGTACGACTCACCCGTTTCGATCGGCCCGCTGAACGCGGTGTAGAGGACCGCGAAGTAGACGAACACGAGCGGCAACAGGACGGCCGCGCCGACGGACATGAGATTGAGCTGCAGCGTCGAGACGATGGCCGTCTCGACCGTCAGTCCGGCCGCTCGATCGATGGACGGGTACATCAGGCCGGCGACGATGGCGACCAGCGCGAAGACCAGCCCCGCGGCCGCGCCGAACGCCACGTAGTAGCGGTCCGCCCGCGTCGCCGCCGCGTACGCGCCGGCGAACGCGAGCGTCGCGAGGACGAGCGCCAGCACCGGTGCCGAGAGCAGGGCCGACCGCAACGCCGGTTCGGCCACGTACACGGAGCCAAGCGCCGCGACGACGAGGACGAGGTACGCGCCGAGCGCGCGGTGGCCGTCCGTCTCGAGGTCGTCGCGTAAGTCGCCTCGAGTCTTCAGTCGGAGGAAGGCCACGCCGTCGACGACGGTGAGCGCGACGACGGCGAGACCGACGACCAGCGCCGGGAGGGTGACGATCGACGTCGCGCCGGTCACCCAGTTCGCGGTGAACATGCCCAGAAAGAAGGGGGCGGTGAGGCTGCCGACGACGAACGCCCGGCCCCACCAGCGCTGCCAGCCGTCGTCGTGGCGCTGTTCGTACATCTCGGGCGCGAGCCCTCGGACGATGAGCGCGCCCAGAATGGCGAACATCAACAGGTAGTGGCGGCTGAAGAGGTTGGCGTAGACCGACGGAAAGGCCGCGAACAGCGCGCCGCCGAAGACGACGAGCCACACCTCGTTGCCGTCCCAGAACGGCCCGATGGCCGCCAGCAACCGTTCGCGTTCGTCGTCGTCTTCGCGCGTCGCGAACAGCGCGCCGACCCCGAAGTCGAAGCCGTCCAGAAAGAGGAACATCGCGAGGATGAAAAACACCAGTCCGAACCAGAGGTCGGCCAGCGGGAGACCGAACAGCGGCTCGGTCGCGAGCGCGGCCGGCTCAGTCATCGGCGCTCACCTCCGACGCGGGCCGGTCCGACGCGTCCCGCGTCGCGAGGTCGTCCCCGTCCGGCGGGCCGGCCCGAACGATGCGGACGACGACATAGGTGTAGAGGGCCAGGAGGCCGAGGTAGACGACCGCGAACCCCACGAGCGTCACCGTCGCCTCGCCGGCGGTCAACCCCGGCGAGACGCCGTCTGTCGTCCGCAAAACGTCTTGTACGACCCACGGCTGGCGGCCGACCTCCGTGACGATCCAGCCCAGTTCGACCGCGACAATGCCGAGCAGCGTCGAGAGCATCAGGGCCTTGTGAAGGAGATCGTCCTCGAGGAGTTCGCCGCTCCACCAGCGGTAGCCGCCCCAGACGGCGAGCAGGACGAACCAGAACCCGAGACCGACCATCATCCGGAACGACCAGAAGACGATCGCCACGGGCGGCTGTTTTCCCTCGAACTCCTCGAGTCCCTGAATCGTCGCCTGCGGATCGCCGCCGCTCGCGAGCCACGACGCGCCGCCGGGGATGCCGATGCCGAAGATCTCCTTGGCCCGCGGATCCAGCAGCTGGTCGAGGCTGGTCGGGAACGCGACGATGTACTCGGGGACGTAGGAGTCGGTCTCCCAGACGGCTTCCATCGCGGCGAACTTCTGGGGCTGGGTTTCCACGATGTGTCGCGCGTACAGGTCGCCGTGTAGCACCTGCAACGGCGCGGTAACGAGCAACGCGATGAGGCCGAACTTGAGCGTTGTCTCCCAGAACGCGACGTTCTCGACCGGGTACTCCCAGACGTGGTGTCTGAAGACGAAATACGCGCCGAGCCCGGCCATAAACAGCGCGACGGACTCGACGGCGGCGTTTTGCATGTGGACGAACATCCAGGGGAACCGGGGGTTGGCGTAGGCCGCGACCGGATCGACCAGTTCGACGATCGTGTGGCCGTTCGCCGTCGTCAACTCGTAGCCCCGCGGGGTCTGCATCCAGGAGTTGGCGATCAGGATCCAGACCGCCGAGAGCCACGTCCCCAGTCCGACCGCGACCGCCGACACCATATACAGCGCGTTCCCGACCCGCTCGCGCCCGAAGACGAAGATGCCGAGAAACGTCGCCTCGAGCATGAACGCCATCATGCCCTCGAGCGCGAGCGGGCCGCCGAAGAGTTCGCCGGCAGTCGTCGAAAACGCCGCGAAGTTGGTCCCGAACTCGAACTCGAGGACGATACCGGTCACGGTGCCGACAACGAAGCTGACGGCGAAGATCCGCGTCCAGAACCGGCGCAACTGCTCGTAGATCGGCTCGCCGGTGCGGATGTCCTTCCACGTGAAGTAGACGAGGAAGGGGGCGAGCCCCATGCTCATCACCGGGAAGATGATGTGAACGATCGTGGTGAGCGCGAACTGCAGCCGACTGCCGAGGACTGGGTCGATCATGGCTGTTGGGAGCGGAACCTGTTGTCGGTCGTCCGTCCGTTCTCGTGAACCGCGAGCGGCGTCGATTGGATCTCGGTCCTGCCGGGAAGTAGGGCTTGGGGTACGAACGTCGAAACAGCGCCTGACGCGGCCGTTTGCCGACGCAATGCCGATAGCCCGGACGACCGCCGAGCCCGTCGGACGGACGCCGGATCCGACGCCGTTCGGTGCTACGCGTCCCTGACCCGTTCGATCGCGTCGTCGAACCGTTCCGGCGGCTGGGCACCGGTGAGCGATCCCGCCGCCTCGGACTCCGGATCGAAGACGACGAACGACGGCGTGCCCGAAATACCGAACTCGGTCGCCCGTTCCGCATCGGCTTCGACCGCGGCTTCGAACTCCGACCGTCGGTCCTCGAGACACGACTCGAGGGCGTCCGCGTCGACGCCGTCGACGGAACGGGTGTACTCGAGGAGGTTGTCCGTCGACGCCCACCCCGAGTTCTTCTCGCCCTGTTCGTCGAACACCGCCGTATGCCAGTCCCAGTATGCGCCGGGATCGTCGTCGCGAACCCGCTCCCAGACGCACTTGCCGGCAACCGCGGCGGTCATCGAGTCCGCACCGAAATAGGGCACCGAGACGAAGACGATGCGAACGTCACCCGGTTCGACGTACTCCCGAACGAGGTCGGGGAGCGTCTCCCGTTCGAACCGCTCGCAGAACGGGCACTGGAAGTCGGTCCAGTAGTAGATCTCGAGCGGTGCCGCTCGCGAGCCCATGATCGGCTTGCCGCCGAGATCGACGCCGAACGCTGACGTCTCGTCGCTCGAGTGAAACGACGGGGAGAGATGCTGTGCGGTGTCGTCGGATCGCGTGAGATAGTAGGCGCCACCGGCGCCGAGTGTCACGACGGAGCCGGCGAGGAACGCGCGACGGGATGGCTGCTCGAGTGACATCGGTGTTGCCGAGCGTTTCTGGTCCGTGTTCCTAACGGAATCGCCGATTTGCTGGGTCAGCAAATCGGAGTTGGTGATTTCAGGTCGTCTCCCGTCGATCCGATCGGATGACTATGCGCGCCGCGGGCCGGGAGTATCTGACGAACCTCATCGCAGCGGTCTCGTATCCGTTCGAAACGTGGCGGGGGACGATCGGTTTCGTTGCCGTCGCGGCCGCCACCTACGTCCTCTTACTCCTGAGTACGATGCCGGCGTTCTCGCTCCAGATGCTCGGCGACGGCCTCCACTGGTTCGAGTACGTCGTCGTCTCACTTACGGAGACGGTGTACCGCACCGACGGCTGGACCGGACTCGGGATCGTCGTCCTCTACGCGCTGCTGTCGGGGATCGCCGTCGTCAACGCCGTCACACAGCTGCGAATCGTCGGCGTCTCGAGTCTCGCCGACCTCTCGGGAGTCGTCCCCGGACTTCTCGCCTCTGGCTGTGCGAGCTGTGGTGCCGGTCTCCTCGGTTTTCTCGGGTTCGCCGGAGGCCTCGCGACACTCCCGTACGACGGCGCGGCGCTTCGCGTCGCCGGGCTCGTGCTGTTGCTGTTCTTTCTCGGCCGGACGGGCCATCCCGAACGGTGTGTCATCGCGACGGAGGGGGCGAAATGACGGGCCGGGGATTCCTCCGACCGATCCGCTCGGATCGCCGGGCGATGGGGTACGGAGCGGCCGCTGGAATCGGCGTGTTCCTGCTGTTCGGACTCGTCACCGGCCTGATTCCGAACCCGCTCTACGTTCGGATGGTCCCGCGGACGCCCGTCGACTACCTGTTCCTGACGTCGACCGCACTGCTCGCCGGCGTGTACACCGCACAGCGGCTGGCGACCGAGCGAGTCGAACCCGGGCTCGAGGACGGCGACACGAGCGGCGAAGATCGCCTGGCGCTTGGCGGTCTCGTCGGCGGGTTTCTGGCAGTCAGCTGTCCGATCTGTAACGTCGTTTTGCTCGCGTTGTTCAGTTCCTCCGCGATAATGACGTACGTCGATCCGTTACGACCGGTTTTCGGGGCCCTCTCAGTGGTCCTGCTGCTCGGGCTGATCTACGTCCGCCACAGCCGGACGTGTCCGACCTGTGCCGTCTGATCGGTTTTGAACTGCGTTCGAACAGCCGTCCGCCCCGACGAGTCGCTATGACGGCATCTCACCGACGCCGCTCGAAGGGCAATACAAGACGGTTGCGGTGATTTGCCGGGTCAGCGAATCGTGGCCTATTTGCCGCTGAACGAGAGGGTCTCTCGTGTGCAACCCGGTGGTTCCTCGGACTCGGCGGCGATCTTCCAGCTCCTCGCGGACGAGTACGCACGGAAGATACTCCTCGCCGCCGATCGGGGCGGACCGAAGACAGCGAAGACGCTCAGCGAGGAGTGTGACGCCTCGCTGACGACGGTTTATCGCCGTGTGTCGACGCTGCAAGAATACGACCTCATCGAGGAATGCAGAACCGTCGACGCGGACGGCTCTCACCGAAGCGAGTTCGAAACCACACTCGAGGAACTCCACGTCGACGTCACCGACGGACAGCTCTCGCTGACGATGGAGACACGCGACGAACTCGCCGACAACTTCACCGACCTCTGGCGCGGGATCCGGGGTGACGAGTAATGGACGCGTCGTTCCTCCTCGCCAAACTGATTACGCTCGCTTTGAGTCTCGTCGTCGCGTATCTGGCGTTTCACGGCTATCGCCGGAGCGGACGGACGCCGATGCTGTACGTCTCCGGCGGATTCGTCTTCATCGGTGCCGGGGCGATCTGTGAGGGACTCATCTATCACGTGTTCGGGACGACGATCGCGTCCGCCGCCCTCGTGCAGGCTGTCATCGTCTCGAGCGGGATGGGGCTCGTTTTGCTCTCGCTGACGAAGTGACGTTGCCCCGAATCTAGAAGAACAGTGCCGGCACGGTGTTCCGGAAGATGTTAAGCGAGATGACAAACAGGAGTCCGACGACGAACCAGTCGAACGTTCGCTCGTCGAACTCGAAGCGCCGGAGGTACGTACCCAGCAACAACCCGACGATGGTAACCACTGCGATCATCGAACCGAGCCAGAGCCGGTAGGTCGTCAGGAGGTCGGTGAACAGCGCCATCTGCACGAGACGGACCGTGAAGATCGTCCCGAGTACCATCGACAGTCCGCCGATGTATCGCTCGGTGTCGCGTTCGAAGGTGTGGAAGTACGCCGGGAGGAGCGGCCCGAGGTTCGCGAACGCAAGCAGGAAGCCCTGAAAGAACCCGGCGGCACCGAGTGCGAACGGGTGGTGGGCTTGCTCGACCGTGACGAAGTTCTGTACGAACTGAAAGGCCACGTAACCGAAGAGGACGAGACCGATGACGAACGCGACGATCGGGCCGACGCTGAACGTCGCGAGCGCCGCAACGCCGACGATGGTCCCCGCGATCGCGAGTACCAGCAGCGTCCACTCCTCGCGAACGAACGCCCGTCCCGTCCCGGTTTCGGCGATCTGGAACATGTTGAGCATCCACGGCGGGATCGCCAGGACGACGACGGCGACGGTCGGATCGATCACCGACGCGACGATCGGCGTCATGATGAGCGAGTAGCCGAACCCGGTCATGCCCTTGACGGCGCCGGCGACGATCGCGACCAGGACGATCCCAGCGAGCAACCCGACCGAAAGGTCGGACTGGACACCGTTCCCGACGTTCTCGAATCCGGGGAAGAAGACGACCGCG
Source organism: Natrinema thermotolerans (assembly GCF_031165565.1). NCBI lineage: Archaea > Methanobacteriati > Methanobacteriota > Halobacteria > Halobacteriales > Natrialbaceae > Natrinema > Natrinema thermotolerans. The sequence continues at coordinate 3,416,336 of NZ_CP101873.1, forward strand.
GCGACGAGAACGGCCACCGTCGCGCCGACCATCGTCACTTCCCGGTATCGGAACGCGAGGAGGTTGGTGAGAAACTGTTCGACGTCGACTCTGGATTCGGAGGCACTCATGCTAGTTCGAAGGTTGGTGGAGACGGGACGGGACCGTCGTTTGCAGGCAATCATCGGGCCCGACGTATTCGACTGTGCGATACGGCGAGATTCATCATCGCTCGAGTCACCGGTAGTCGGCGCACGTCTCGAATCGGGCCTTCTCGAGGGCATTCACGAGGGGTTCCCGGAAATCCACGCGTCATAGATGGCGGCGATATTCACTGCCTCCTCCGACCATGGCGGGGCGTCACCGTCGACCGCGTTCAATCAGTGGCTCGGTCTAGCAAGAGCAACTAGTATTGTATGGTGGACACAAAACACTGAAATACGTTCAGGGCCTACCAACAGTGATGACCGACTCAACGCCGCCGGAGTCAACCGGCAACGGCCCCACGACCCGAAGCCCCGTCCAGTTGACCGACGGGACCGACTACGACGAACTGCTCGCGACACACGACCTCGTCTTGCTCGAGTTCGTCACGTCCGGCTGTGGTATCTGCGCGTCCATGGAGCCGGTACTCGGTGTGGTCGCACGCAGCGCACCGGGAGTCGTCGCGACGGTCAACGCCGGTCACGTCCCGGATCTCACCGCCGAATTCGACGTTCGGAGCGTCCCGACGCTCGTCGTCCTGCGTGACGGCGAGGCGGTCGCTCGCTTCGACGACGGCTTCCAGCAGGCCGACACGCTCGTCGACGCGCTCGAGACACACGCAGTGCAGTAACGCGGCCGCATTCGGCCGGTCGCTTCTTTTTTCCGTAGCCGTCTTCGGTCCCGACTCGAGACTGACGCGGTTCACTGGTCGGTCTCGTCGATGCGTCGAGCGACTGTCGTCGGACCGACCCGATCTTTCTCAGAAACGCCATACCTACGCTATCGCGGATCTCGGTTCGTCGGTCGGATCCGTCGAGTATGGTACTCCCGACCGGAAAGTCCCGTCCCTTGCTTTCTCACGAGGGGCGTCCGCTGCCGGCGGCCGGACTGGAGACGGGGTCGAATCAAGCGTTCGATTGCTACTTCCGCTACAGCCGCGGGCTTTCGCGGGGCTACTGCTGTGAGAAGACGCGTATAATTAGCGGATATCGACCGGGAGACGGTTAGCTCTGGGCAGGAATCTCGGTATCGGCCTCCGCATGTTCGTACTTGTCCTCGAACTCCTGGATGAGTTGCCCCATCTTCGCGTACCAGTCGTTTAGCTTTCGCTGCATGTCGTTTGCGATCTGGGTCGGGTCCGTCGGGTAGTAGACGTGATAGTACCCGCCCTGATCGTAGTTGATCTGCTCTTTTTGGATGAACCCGCTCTTGAGCAAGCGCTGGATCGATCGGTACGCGGTCGAACGCTCGCGGTCGACCCGATCGGCGACCTCGTCGATCGTCAGCGCTTGCTCGCTCTCGACGAGGACGCGAAAGCAGTCCTTGTCGAGTTGCTTGAGTCCGTGGATACACTCCAGTAACCCCTCACACTCCATGTCCTGCTGTAGTTGCTCTGCCATCGAGTTTGCCATGTTACTATCCGGTGATAGGGGCCGCATCGCTATAAGGGTTGTGTGAATATCGTGCAATCTCGATGAACTGCGATGAAACGCAACGAGCGGCGGAGAGCGTCCTCAGTCCGCCGACGGTACGGACGCGTTCGCCTGTGCGCGCATCTCCGTCACAGTGCTGTAGATCACGGCCCCGCTGACCATGAACGCCGAGAGCAGGATCAGGGCGAAGCCGACGGTGTTGAAGATCTCGATGGCGAAGTAGTCGCCGGCCTGCTGGAACGCCACGGCGATCGACCCGCCCAGGAGCATCAGTCCGAAGTAGATCTTGATGTCGTCTTCGTTGACGATGCTGGTCGCGGCCGAACCGATCCTGGCGCCCAGCGCGCTCCCTGCGAGCAGCGGCGCGACGATCGAGAGGTCGACGCCGCCTTCCATCCCGTAGAGGAACGACCCGATCCCGCCCGAGAACACGATCTCGAAGAGGTCGGTCCCGACCGCGACGGGGACCGGTACCCCGATGAGGTAGAACATCGCGGGCATCCGGATGAAGCCGCCGCCGACACCCAGGAAGCCCGACAGCAGTCCCGTCGCGAACGCGACGCCAAGGACCATCCACAGCGAGACCTGGATGCCGCCCGCGATCGTCATCATCGGCGGGACGCGGTAGGACTGGATCTTCTTCGCGATGTCGGGGATCGCGTCCGGATCGATCTCGTCGTCGGCCGCGTCGTGGTGGCCGCCACCGGACCCACTACTGCCGTCGTTTTTGAGCGCGTTCCGCGTGACGAACACGCCGATCGCGCCCAGCAGGACGACGTACGTGATACCGATGACACCGCTGGCGAGGCCGAGATCCTCGAGGTAGAACACCCCGATTCGCCCGACCTCGATACCGACCGATGTCCCGACGATCATCAACCCGCCGAGTTTGTAGTCGACTTGGCCCAGGTCGTGGTGCTTGAGCGTCGCGATGACTGCCGTCCCGAAGACGAAAGCCATCCCGCTCCCGACGGCGACTCTGGCGGGATACCCCATCACGAGCAACGCGGGCGTGACGAGGAACGAGCCGCCCATCCCGAAGAAGCCGAACAGGACGCCGACCATGAAGCCGAAGCTCACGAACAGTACGAGCGTCGTCAGTGCGATTCCAAACGGTTCCATTATGCGTGTTTGATCCGTTCAACGACCGGCGTTGCGACTCGCTCGAGCGCGCCGTACCCGACGTAGAGGACGAACGCCTCGAGGAGGACGGCACCGACGAGGGCGCCTGCCTGTACTGCTGACGAAGACGTGGCGAGATCGATCATCGGGATCGACCACCGCCGTTCGGTTGTGTACTTCTCATGGGTTTCTGCTCAGTACTGTCTACCCGGAGGACGACTATAACGCTTTTGGGAATTGCGCACAATATTACTGCGATCTATCTCACGGCTATCCTACGAAGATATGCGAATAACTTACGAGAATATACGGGTCGGGCCAGGACCCATCCGTGCGGTTCGCGCGCGGTCAAAACGATCGAATCGGGCGGTTCCATCGGTCACGCCCTCTGCGTCTGCTCGGTTGACACTTGCGGAGTTCGAGTCACTGTCCGCCCGTCCACGACCGCGTGGCCGACGCCGGTATTGGTAGCCGGAAACAATATAGTGTCGTCGGCCCTACGAGTAGTATGAAAGCGATCTGTGCGACCGACCTCTCCGCTGCCAGCGAGGCGACGATCGAGAGCGAGACCTGTCTCGAGTGTCTCGGCCGAATCGGCGTCGAGGAGATCCATCTCGTGACCGTGATTCCGTCGAACGTCCACGCGGGCATGCCCGGGATGAACTTCGAGAAACGCCGCGAACAGGCGCTCGAGCGCTACCGCCGCGTCGTCGAAGACGCGGGCTTCGATGTCGAGACGCACGTCGTCCGCGGGACGCCCCACCGACGAATCAACGGCATCGCCGAGGCCGTCGGTGCCAGCCTCACCGTCGTCGGCTCGCGCGGGAAGAGCCCGCTCGAGAACCGCGTCATTGGTTCGACCGCGCGCAACCTCGCGCGCACGACGGTCGTGCCGTTGCTGGTCAACCGGATCGAACGCGAGGCGGACGAGCCGGACGTCGTCCGCGAACACCTGTTCCGGCGGGTGCTGTACGCGACGGACTTCTCCGAGAACGCCGAGCGGGCCTTCGAGGCGTTCTCGTACCTCCGCCACGCGACCCAGGAGGCAACGCTGGTCCACGTCGAAACGCCGAAGGACCCGGGGCTTCCGGAGGACGACGATCCCGAAGCGCGACTAGCGGAGTTGGCGACGCGACTCGAGGACTGGGGGATCGAGACGCGAACCGTAGTCCGACGGGGCGATCCCGCCGACGAGATCCTCGCCGCGGAGGCCGAGTACGAGCCGACTACGACCCTCGTCGGCTCGCGCGGGCACAGCCGACTCCGCCGACTGTTGCTCGGGAGCGTCTCCGAAGACATCGTCGCACGGGCGGACGGGAACGTCATGCTGATCCCGCCGAACCGAGCGGCCTGACCGGCGATCCGAAACCGAGCCCGGCTTGCCATGCAGCGACACGAGTGCCGACGCGACCTCCGTCGCCGTTGCCTCGCGGGTACCGCCGTCGTCCCGTTCCTCGAGAGCGGTAGCGACGACGTCGAACCCGACAGCGACGGCAGACGGGCGAGTGACCGGTCGTCGGCTTCTCCCACTGCCAGGAGCCACACGTCCACGCCGACAGCGGCGACTCACGCCCGGTGAACGCGGACGGCCCGAATTCGCTGTGAGAGGCGGGGTGACCAGTTATCCCGTCGTTCGTCCCAGCGCTTTCGCGAGTGCGAGCAGAAAACCGATTCCGGCCTGAGTATCCGGATCGCGCAGCGCTTTGGCGACGCCGACCGGACCGACGGGGTCCGCAGGCTCGGCCCCGGCCTCGCCGACGGCCTCGAGCAGGTCCCCGAGCGTCCGAGCCACGTCGTCGTCAGCCGCCGTGTCGGCCACCTCACCGAGACGTGTTCCGGTCGCCGCGAGGTCCGTGACCATGTCGTCGTCCATCGCCGACGACGCGAGCGCGAACAGGTCCGTCATCGCCAGCAGATCGTCGAGCGTCCCCGACCGCTGGAGGCGAGCGAGCGTCTCGATCGCGTCAGCCAGGTCGTCGGCGTTCTCGCCGGTCGCCTCGCCGAGCCGCGCGGCCTCGGGCGTCGCCAGTTCGTCGGCTGCCGCACCGAGGTTCGTCGCCGTCCCGGCCACCTCCTCGACCATCCGGTCGTCCATCGCGGCGGTCGCGAGATCCGCCGTATCGAGCAGTTCGTTGACGACCCCGAGCCGCTCGATGAACCGGGCGACCTCGTCGGGGTTTTCGGCGACGAGGTCCTCGAGCGTCGGCTCCCCGGTGTCGGTGGTCTCGGTTGTGGATTCGGACATCTACAGCAACCCCCGTGCGGTGAGCCAGTAGGACTCGTTGTAGCCGAGCTTCGCCCAGTGGAGCGGTTTCGACGGTTCGCGGACGTACGGTTCTTCACCGTACTCGAACTCGATGAACGTCGCCTCGTCCATGCCGGCCTCGAGGAAGCAGACGGTCTTTCCATCGTAGGTCGCAGTCGGCGTTTCCCCGCGGGCGCGGCTGGCGATCCGATCGGCGACGGCGCCCGCCTCGTAGTGGGCGACGCTGCCGGCCTTGCTCGTGGGAACGTCCGCGACGTCACCGATCGCGTAGACGTCCTCGGCCTCGGTCGCCTCGAGCGTGTGCCTGTCGACGTCGACCCAGCCGTCCTCGCCCAGCCCCGCGTCGATCACGAGATCGCTGCCCCGGTGGGGTGGAATCGCCACGAGCAGGTCGTACTCGAGTTCGTCGCCTTCGACCGTCTCGATGACCTCCGCGTCGGGGTCGACCTCGTCGACGTTGAAGAACGTCTCGAGGGCGATGTCACGTTCCTCGAACAGGTCGGTCGCCCAGTCGGCGACCGACTCGAGGCCGTGGGCGCGGTTGATCGGGTACGTGTAGGTGATCTCGATGTCCTCGCGCCGGCCACGCTCGCGGAGCCAGTCGTCGACCATCAGCGGGAACTCCACGGGCGCGGCCGGACACATGTGTGGGACGCCGACGACGCTCAACACGAGGTGGCCCTCGGTGAACTCGGCGAGTTCGTCTCGGAGTCGCGTTGCGCCGTCGGGGCCGTAGAAGTGATGGCCGCCCTCGGCGAGTCCGGGGACGGCCTCGGGCTCGAGGTTCGCGCCGGTCGCTAGCACGAGCTGGTCGTAGTGCAGTCGCGTCGTCCTGTCGGCCAGCGACAGGCGGTTCCGGTCGGTATCGACGTCGACGACTTCGTCGATCGTGATCGAAACCCGGGCGTCGACCAGTTCCTCGATCGGCCGTTTCGCGTCGTCGACCGTCTTCTTCCCGAAGGGCACGTACAGGAACGTCGGCTTGTAGACGTGGTTCGGATCGGCCGTGATCAGTCGGACCTCGACCGTGCCGGCCTCGATTTCGGACTGTAGCTCGTCCGCGAGTCGATTCGCGAGGACCGTTCCGCCCGTTCCGCCGCCGACGATAGCGATTCGGTGCATTTCAGTTGACCTCCAGGTAGATGCTCCAGTACTCGTCGCGCTCCTCGATCTCGAGTAAGTCGTGGCCGGCCTCCTCGAGCCACTCCGGAACGTCCGTCGTGGAGTTCCGTGCGGTGGTCTGGAGTTCGACCACGGTACCGGCGTCGAGTGTCTTCACCTTCCCGATGAGGTCCATCAGCGGGCCGGGACACGATGCGTCCTTCGAGTCGATCGTCACGTCCGGATCGTCTGTGTCAGTCATTGGTCTACGATTGCAGGTTGCGTCGTCGTCGTTCGAACTCGTCCGTCGAGAGTTCCCCGCGGGCGTAGCGCTCGCGGAGTTGCTCGAGCGCCCGGTCGGATCGGTCGGCGCGATCGATGCGGTCTCCCGGGCGTCGACTGCCGGCCCAGACGACCAGCAGTGCGAGCAGCCCGAGTAGCAGGACCGGCCAGCGGAACAGCCAGCCGCCGACCGCTCCCCAGCCGCCCATCGATCCACCGGCGCTACCGCCGTGGGGCTGGGCGGACGCCGTCGTGGCCGCGGCGACGAGGAAGACGACGCCGAGGGCCGTCGCTCGTCCCGCATACCGTTCGATCGCGTCGCGTGGGTCGGTCATCGTTCGATCACACTCGGAGAGAAGTATTGTATAGTAATGGCATTATTGAGAAAGCCACCTGTTCAGGAATCAGCAGTGGATATATATGTGACGACCGTCCTCGTCCGGTTTCTCGGTCGTCGGCCCGAACCCTGCGATCTCCAGAGAGCGATAGAAACGGATCCTTCCCCCGAAAATCCGCTCCGAAGGTGTTCTACCCATTCGACTCGGTGCGACTGCCGCGACCGTCGATCGGTCGGTCACGTCGTCCGCGAAGAGCGGTTTCGGCCGTTTCGTCGAGCCAATATTGCTCTAGAAGTACAAAATCATTATAATCGTGGAGTCCTACTGGTAGCCGATGAGCGAGTCCATCGACGACGAACGACAACGGATCCGCGAGCGGAAGAAACAGGAGTTGCGGGAACGCCTCGAGAACGGTGAGAGCCTCGACGCGGCCGACGCCGGCGAGGGTGTCGACACGCCCGACGAGCCGATCGCGATCACGGGCCAGGGTCACCTCGACGAAGTCGTCGAGGAGTACGATGTCGTCCTCGTGGACTGTTATGCCGACTGGTGTGGTCCCTGTCAGATGCTGGAGCCGACGATCGAGGCCCTCGCAGCCGAGACTGACGCCGCGGTCGCGAAAGTCGACGTCGACGCGCACCAGCGGATCGCCCAGCAGCTGGGCGCTCGCGGCGTGCCGACGCTCGTCCTCTACGCCGACGGCCAGCCGGTCGAACGCATGGTCGGCGCACAGGACCGCGGGACGCTCGAGGGGCTGATCGCACAACACGCGTAGCGACCCAGCAGCAGCGACCCAGCAGCAGCGACCCAGCAGCAGCGACCCAGCAGTCGTCCTGACTGTTCGAACAGTGTCTCTCCTCGTTCGTGAACACCGAGCGACGGCAGCTCGAATCCCGGTGGGCCGTGTCAGTCACCAGTGGCGCTTGCGACGGCGATCCGGCAGACGATCGTCCCGGTGATAGCGACGACGGCGCGCCCATTCAGCCCCAGTGAGATGCCGGCAAGAGACGTGAACGTACTCAGCAACGAAAACAGAACGACGACGGGTAGTACCCAGCTGACGGTCATTACCCACGGCGTGGCCAGCGCGTCCAAGCGGCCGGCACCAGCGCTGAACTCCTCGATTGCCTCCGTCCGCAGGATCCACCCGGCGATCGCGAGAAACGCGAACAGCCCGACCGACAGCATGATATCGACGAGCGGTCCGGAGACGAACCGGAAGACCGAACTCGCGAGTGCCAGTCCGCCACCGGTCACTGCGATCAGGAGCGAGACTCCCACTGTCGCCCGTCGGCGCGAGACGCCGTACTCGTCGACAAGTGTTGCAACAGGTGTCTCGAGGAGGCTGATGCCACTGGTCACGGCGGCCAGCAACACGGTTGCGAAGAAGACCGTCGCGACGACGGCACCGCCCGGCAGCGAGCCGAACACCGATGCGAGCGCGACGAATAGCGCCCCCGGACCGCCCTGTCCCGGATCGATACCCTGTGAGAACAGCAGCGGGATCACGATCAGTCCGGCGAGTACCCCGATGACCGTATTCGAAATCGCGATGACGAGCGTGGCACGCGGAAGCGACGCATCGTCCTCGAGGTAGGACGCATAGGTAAGCATCGCACCGGCGCCGAGCGAGAGCGTGAACAGCGCTTGTCCCGCCGCCGGGCCGAGAATACTCACGAAGTTTGCAGCGAGGTACTCGCCGTCGAAGCCGAGATAGAACGCGTAACCGGCGGCAGTATCCGGCTGCGTCATCGTCCACGCCGCGAGACCGATAAGGAGTACCACGACGGCCGGGAGCATGACCTTCGAGACCCGTTCGATGCCGCGGCTCACACCGAAGAAGACGATCGCGGCGATGATAGCGAGAAAGGCCAGATGGAACCCCACTGCCTGCAGGCCGTAACTCATCTGCCCGAAGTACTGCGCTGGCTGGCCGAAATACGCACCAACCGGCGAAACCAGCGTATAGCGGAGGATCCAGCCGCCAACGACCGAGTAGAAAGAGAGCATCACGATCGTCGTGACCACGTTAAACGACCCCAGCGCCGGTCCCTCGGGGGAACCGATGAGCGAGCGAAGGGCCCCGGTCGGCGTCTGTTTTCCGCGTCGCCCCAGCACGAATTCGGCAAGGAGGCCCGGTACACCGACGCCGATGATCAGCAGTAGATACATCACGAGGAACGCACTCCCACCGTTCTCGGCCGTCAGCCACGGGAACCGCCAGATGTTCCCGAGTCCGGCGGCGCTGCCGACCGCAGCGAGAACGAACCCCAGATTCGAAACCCACGAGTCACGAGTAGCCATCAGTGTGGACGCTCGTTAAGGGAGAGGTAAGTCGGTATTGATTCGGCCGGTTACACGCTGTTCGCCGTCCACGACCTCCCACGCTGGATCCGGACGCGGTAGTGCCGAGCCGACGCCAGTACTATCGTCGCTCTTGAAAGTCACTGCACACCCGATCGCAGGACAACGTTGCGACCGGTGTGGAAATCGTTTCAGGAGCTACTATCGACCTCGAGTTCGGTACCACAGTCCGGGCATTCCATCGCCTGCTCCCCGTCGACCATCGTGAACTCCATGTACTCGCTTTCGCCACAGTCCCGACACGGCACTGCGACTCGGATGTCGGTCGACTCCTGTGGCGTGCCGAGCGCGAGCGCCCGGAGGGGCTCGTCGGCTTCGTTTCGCCCCTGCTGGTACTCCCCCGCATCGAACCGGATCATCTCGCCCTCGCTGACCGTGACGGTTTCGCTAGCCGCCCCTAGCTCCGGTTTCGTCTCGAACGTGGCCTCCCCCTCGAGGACGAAAAACGTCTCCTCTTGGTCGAGATGTGTATGGAGGCTGCCGGCAAACTCCTCGCCCGGCTCGAGTGCGTAGTAGTTCATCGAGAAATCCGTGGCGTCGAGCGGGTCCGATACGCTTCGTCGCTTCTGGCCTCCCGATTCCGGCGTCATGTCGTCGAGATTTATTTTCTGCATGCAACCATGGATAGCAATCTCGAGGACGAAAAGGATACTGCGACTCGCAAGCGGTACCCGGTGTCCGTCACCTCTCGAGAACGCATGGACGACCGCGACAGCGACCGGGAACTGACCGAAACGGGCCAACTCGAGGAGCCGACCGCGTCTGCCCGCGACTCAGAGTTCCAACAGCAGCATCGCGCCGTAGCCGAGTCCGAACGCGAGTCCGAACGACCCGACCCACGCGGCGACGGTGAGTCCCAGCTTACGGGGACTGACACCGTCCCCACCGGTGACCGCGAGTCCGCTACCGATGATGGCGCTGACGATGATCTCGTTGAACGAGACCGGGACCCCCAACAGGACCGCGGTCTGTGCGATGAGAAACGACGGGACGAGCGTCGAGATCGATCGGCGCGGCCCCAGCGACGCGTACTCCTGCGAGATCGACTTGATCATGCGGGGTGCGCTCGTCCAGGAGCCGACGAGGATCCCGACCCCGCCGCCGAGCAACACCACCAGCGGCGAGACTGACGGCACGGCCTCGAGGAGCGGGAACAACGGACCGACCGCCAGCCCGACCTGACTCGCGCCCGCCGAGAACGCCACGAGCGAACCGAGCGCGAGCAGGAACCGACGCAGACCGCCGGCCTGATCGCGACCGACGTCCCAGCGAACGACGGCCGCGGCGATCGCTCCGAAGCCGAGCGAGATCGCGGTCGCGGTGGCGACGCCGTCGACGGGAACCAGCGTGGCCCCGGCGGCGGCGAGCGTCCCCCCGACCGACGAGAGAAACGAGAACTCGAGGTTCGCGACGACCGTGCCGACGATCCCGGCGAGGATCGGGACGCTGACGTCCTCCGGGACGTCCGGTCGCGGGAGGATACTGGCGAGCCCATAGGCGATCCCGCCGCCGACGAACGGCGTGAGTAGCCAGACCGCGCCGATCTCGACGTACTTCCCCCAGGCCGGATCGCCGCCGAGCGCGAAGCCGACGCCGATGACCGAGCCGGTCACGGTGAACGCGGTCGCGATCGGGTAGCCGGTGGAGATGCCGATCGCCATCAGGCCGGCGCCGAGCAGCAACACGACGATGACGCCGGTGGTCGGGAGCGTGACGCCCTCGACGAGGCCGCTCCCGACGGCTTCCGAGACGCTCGCGCCTTGTGTCACCGCGCCGGCGAACCCGAGGATACCGACGAGAAACGCCGCGCGCATCGTCGAGATGGCGTTCGCCCCGACGGCCGGGGCAAACGGCGTCGCGCCGCTCGAGCCGGCGCCGATCACCCAGGCCATAAACAGGCTCGCGAGCGCGGCGGCTGCAAACAGTAGTATCGTTCCTGGATCCATTAGTGTATGAACCGCCTGTCTTTCAGGTTGTGAAACACGAGCTGTGAACGGCGTTAGTCGGCACCTGCCGGGGCTGTGTCGGCCGCGGCGCGCTTGCTTCGCCAGGCTCCCTGCAGGTACGCGCCGGCGAACATGCCGGCGAGCGCCCACAGGATGGAGACGTTGCCGACGCCGAGGCTGGCGTAGGCGGCACCGGGACAGATGCCCGAGAGGCCCCAGCCGACGCCGAAGATCGCCCCGCCGATCAGGACGTTCCGGTCGAAGGGCTTCAGCCGGCGTTCGTATCGATCGCCGGTCAGCGGCGCGCTATCGCGGAGTCGGGGCATCACGGCGAACGCGACCCCCGAGACGATCGCCGCGCCGAACATCACGAACAGCAGTCCGAAGTCCTCGAACTGCAGGAAGTTCAGCACGACCTCCGGACGCGCCATCTGGCTGAACCCGAGCCCGAACCCGAAGATCAGGCCGCCGACGAGGATCAGCGGCATGAACAGGGGATGGCGATCGCCGCTCACGGGCCGTCACCTCCCTGCTCGCCAACTCGAGCGGTGACCGTCTCGCTCATGGCGACACCCCCAGTGCCGAAACGACCTGTGCGGTCACGATCGCGACCGTCAGGAACGTCGCCACGCCGACCAGCGACGTCTTCGACGCCGAACCGACGCCACAGACGCCGTGACCGGACGTACACCCTTTGCCGATTCGGGTGCCGATCCCGACGAACACGCCGCCGACCAGCAGTCGCCAGGGCTGTACGTCGGTCGACCAGAGCGTCACGCCGCCGACCTCGTACAGTTCGCCGGTGGTCCCGGGCTCGTAGAGCGAGGTCGTCAACACGCCCGACTGGACCGTCGCCGCGAACGCGAACGCACCCAGGATGATACCGAGCGTGAACACGACCCGCCAGTCTCGCGACGAGACGTACTGCTGGAACCGGGACTGCCCCGAGACGTACGACAGCGTCGACTCGAGGAACGTACTCGCCCCGGCCGGGATACCGGTCCCGACGTAGATCACGACCGTGCCGAGACCGACGAGCAGTCCGCCGATGGCGTACCGGCTGATCCCGTTGGGGAACAGCTCGGCGGTCAGTTGGAGCGCGATTGGATCAGCTACCATGTGGCGTTAGTCACCGGCGAGCGACTCCTGGCTCGCCGCGCAGTTGTTCGGGCCGAGTTCGAGTTCGAACGCCTCCTCGTCGTCGGCCGCTTGCTGCCCGAGGTTCGTCGCGATGATGGCCTCGTAGTTGGCCGGTCGGGGCGGCATGTCCGAGAGGATCAGCTCGACGAACTCGTCCTCGTCCATCGTCAGGGCGTCCATCTCCTCGACGAGGTCGCCGATCGGCGCGGTGTAGGTGCCGTCGGCGGCCGGGACGGCGGAATCGCTGAAGTGAGCGCCGCCGATCAGGGTCTCGTCGGGCAGGGTGAGGACCCGCTCCTGGAGCGACTCGTAGAGGGTTCGGGCCGCGTCGGGGGCCCCGTCGTCGCCCTCCTCGAGGTCGGGGCGGGCGACGCTCTCGATGAACAGCCCGTCGCCGGTCGCGAGCAGGCTCGCATCGAGCAGGTACGAGGTCATCCCGGTCGTGTGGCCGGGCGTCGCGATCGTCTCGATGGTGGCGTCGCCGACCTGGAACTGGTCGCCGTCCTCGGCCTGGGTCAGCTCGTCGGCGTAGGTGACCCCGCGGTCGACCGCCGCTGCGGGGATGACGCCCTCGACCCCGTCGTCGTCGAGGTCGCGGACGCCAGAGATGTGGTCGGCGTGGATGTGCGTATCGAGTGCGTACTGCAGGTCGACGCCCAGCTCCTCGGCATCCGCGAGGTAGCGATCGGTAAACGCCCGCAGCGGATCGACGACGGCGGCCTCACCGCCGTCGACGAGCAGGTACCCGAGACAGCCCGAGGAGGGGCGCTGGTACTGGTAGAGCGTCCCCGAGCCGTCGTAGCCGGTAACCTCGACGCGCTCGTAGATGCGCGCCCAGCCGTTCATCCCGTCCTCGAGGTGATTGACATCGTACCCGCGGTCCGCGAGCGTGCCTGCGACGAACTCGCTGGCACCACCCTTGGCACAGAGGACGGTTACCTCGCGGTCCTGGGGGATTCGTGCAAGGACGTCGTCGTCGATTTCGTCCTCGAGGAACTCGAAGTACGGGACGTTGATCGACTCGACGGTCTCGCCGTCGACGTGCCACTCGTCGTAGTCCGATTCCATACGCGCATCGAGGAGCGTGACGTCTTCGCCCGCGTCGATGCGGCTCTTCAGCGTGTCCGGCGTGATCGTTTCGACTTCTGCGTCCGGGGTCGGGAAGTCTTCTGGGTTCATTGTCGTACATCCCTCTGTATTGGCTGGTCGCATAAAAGGATTTGCATAGTAGTTCCTCCATCGCACAATATAGTGCCGGTAGGATATGAGAGTAACCACCTTAAGAGACCATAAACGCAACCTAGATGGTTGTATTGCGCCTGTGCGGGGGACCGGTTGTTTGTGTATTCTACAATAACCGACATCCTTTTAACCTCGTGGCCAATATTGTGTAGTAGCTCCAATACAGATACGGAGTATCCAACTATGAGTGACGAATTCGACATCACGGAGACGCTCGACGTCAAAGGTGCATCGTGTCCCATGCCAGTCGTCAAGACCAAGTCCGCCATCGACGACCTCGACGAGGACGACGTCCTCGAGGTCGTAGCGACGGACTCGGGTAGTATGAGCGACATCGACGGCTGGGCGACCGGGACCGATGGCGTCGAACTCCTCGAGCAGGTCGAGGACGGCGACGTCTACAAACACTACGTGCAGAAGACGGCGTAAGATGAGTACGGACACACCGTCGGCGACGGACGGCGAGCCGATGACCGAGGAGGAGCTGCGGACACAGGTCGCGGAACTCGAGGAGAAAGTCGCCGCGCTCGAGACGGCGGTCGGCGACGATCAGCAGAAGATGACCATCGTCGCCACGCAGGGCAGTTTCGACATGGCGTATCCGCCGCTGATCCTCGCGAGTACGGCGGCCGCCTTCGGCTGGGACGTCGTCGTTTTCCACACGTTCTGGGGGCTCGACATCCTCCACGAGGAGAAGTCGAAGGACCTCAAGCTGAGTGCCGTCGGCAACCCGAGCATGCCGGTCCCGAACGCCGTCGCTGCGCTGCCCGGGATGGACATGATGGCCACGAAGATGATGCAAAAGAAGATCGACGAGAACGGGACCGCCACCATCGAGGAGTTGATCGATCTCTCACTCGAAAGCGGCGTCGACCTGCAGGCCTGCCAGATGACGATCGAGTTGATGGACTACGACGAGGACGACTTCTACGACGGCGTCACGACGGGTGTGGGTGCAGCCACTGCGTTGCAACACATGGCCGAATCCGACATCCAGCTCCTCGTCTGATCGCTGACCGACACCGAGTCTACGTTTTCGAAGCCGTGCCTTCCGTCCTCGAAGCGAGCGCCATCGGGGCAGCCACGGGTCCCGCCGTCAGCTACGGGCCACCCTCCCGCTGGCCGGTGGCTGCATCTGCCGGCCCCACGACTACACCGCGGTTCGTGGACGCGACCACCATGGTCGATATCGATACCGACACCGATTCGGACCCCGAACTCGGGACCGCGACGATCGTCTACGAGACGCCCGGCGAGACCGACGAACGGGCCACGGTCGACAACGACCGCATCGCTTACTTCCAGGATCACTGGCTGTTCGCGTACGGGACCGACGACGACGGCAACGACGTCGTTCGCCGGGTCCCCAAAGAGCGTGTCCACTACGTCGAACGATCCGTCGAGGAGATCGAGGCGACCTTCGAGTCCGGCCTCGAGAAGGCCAAAGGAAAACTCGAATCGCTTCGGGACTGATGAACCCGCTCTGGCAGTGTCGTCCGCGTCTACCGGTACTCCGAGGCCGGTTCGTCCACGTGTGATTCCCGGATCGAGATCCTGATGTCGGAGCCATCCTCGAGTTCGCCCGACGATCGGTCGGTACCTCCGGGTTCGGACGAGTCGCGCTCGACGGTCCGCATCCGTTCGCGTTCGGACGCGTCGTACGCCGAACTCATCGCGATCAGGAACCCGACCATCGCCGTCACGAGCGCCACGACGCCGATTGCGACGGCACCGATCGAGGCCACGGTACCGGAGAGGACTTCCCCGGAGACCAGAAGCGAGACGGCCGTCACGACCGCGATCAGGGTCAGGAGCCGGGCGAGTCGGCCAGTGTCGAGCCCTCGGTAGCTCTTCTCACCGGTCGTGTCGGCCAATACCGAGAGGATCCCGTCGTAGGAGTCGTCGGTGCGGGCGTTCCCCAGCGAGTGGGTCGACTGTGCGACCCAGACGCCGGCGGTGAAGTTCAGGAACGCGACGAACGACACGAGTCCGATCTGGCCGTCGATGAACAGTCCCGACACGATCGCCCCCGCAAACGTCGTCGCCATGATGGCGTGAGTCACTAACGACCGTGTTCCGAAGTCTTCCAACCGAGCCATGTGTCCCAGGTTCATACGTGAACGAGGACCGCAGCGCGGATAGCCTCGCGCCCTTACTATGTTGAATGATGACAATTAACACGAAAGTCTCTGCCGACTGATACGACCGTCGATTCCCGCGTCGCGGCGGCTCGCGGGCGGTCCGGGACGAGAACCGCCGGACGACCCGATCGCAGTCCACTTACCGCCACCCCGCGAACGACCGGCCATGCAGATCAAAGACCGGGAGCAGGTCGAAGGCGGCCGCGAACGGGTCACGGTCGTCCCCGAGAGTGTCGACGACCTCTGGCACCTGCAGTACGTCTTAGAGCCCGGCGACCGCGTCGCGGGCGATACGACCCGGCGGATCCAGCGCAACGACGACCAGATGCGCGATACCGGCGGCGAGCGCGAACACATGTGGGTCGCCATCGCCGTCGAGGACGTCGAGTTCCACAAGTTCGCCAACCGACTGCGCGTCGGCGGCGAGATCGTCGCCTGCTCGCGCGAGGACCAGCTGAACTTCCATCACACCCTCAACGTCGAACCACGCGACGAACTCTCGATCGAGAAGCGGTTCAAACCCGACCAGGAGGCCCGCCTCGAGGAGGCCGAAGAGGCGACCGAAAACCCCGACGTGGCCATCGCGACCGTCGAGGAAGGACAGGCCCACGTCCACACGGTCGCCCAGTACGGTACGGAAGAGCGGGCGACGATCACCGGCACGACCGGCAAGGGCGAGTACGCCCGCGGGCGCTCGGAGTTGTTCGAAGAACTCGGCGAGGTTCTCAAACGGCAGGACGTCGACGCGATCATCCTCGCCGGCCCCGGCTTCACGAAACAGGACGCCTACAAGCATCTCGAGCAAAACGAGCCCGAGGTCGCCGAGACGGTCACGATGGTCGATACGGCCGCCGTCGGCGACCGTGGTGTCCACGAGGTACTCAAACGGGGCGCGGTCGCGGACGTCCAAGAGGAGACCCGCATCGAGAGCGAGGCCGAGTACATCGACGAACTCACGCGGCGCATCGCGGACGGTGCCAAGGCGGCCTACGGCCCCGAACAGGTCGAAAAAGCCGCCGAATTCGGCGCGATCGAACACCTGCTCGTCCTCGACGACCGCTTACAGAAAGAACGCGGTCCCGACGGCGAGTGGGCGATCAGCGTCGACGACGTCATCCGGACGACCGAGCAGAAAGGTGGCGAGGTGACGGTCTTCTCGAGCGAGTTCCCACCCGGCCAGCAGCTGTCGAACCTCGGTGGGATCGCCGCCCTGTTGCGGTATCGACTCGAGTGAGTCCGTCGGCTTCGCCAACGGGCGCTTAGTCGCCCCTGACCTCGTCGCTGGCTTCGATGAGTTGGATCAGCACCGAGGCGAACACCGACTCCGAACTCCAGATCGCCGTTTCGCCGCTCTCCCCGCCGAGGACGCTCAACAGGATGCTGTCGTCGTCAGCGACGGCGATACGGCCGGAGCGTTGATCGTCCCCCCGGTGGCTCGGTGGGGTGTCGACGACGATCCCCTCATGGTCGGCGAACCGCTCGTGGATCGCCGGCGTCCTGCTGACGATGACGACCGAGACGCCGGCCGCCGCCCGCTCGGAGAGGGTCCGTTCGATCGAGTCGGTCACCAGTTCCGAGAGGCGCGTCCCGAAGATGATCCGATCGTCGGCCTTCGAGACGAGTTCGATGATCCGGTCGGTAACGCGGTCGCGACCGCGGACCGTCCAGATGTCCTCCTGGGTTTCCTCACCCGAGGGTTCGTTCTTGACCGTTTCGACGTACTCGAAGGCCCGGTCCTGTTCGCGTTCGAACTGATTCCGGAGCGTCTCCCGGGCGGTGTCGACGCTCACCGGCCGGTACCGGATCGGGTTCGACTGCTGGACCTCGAGCAAACCCTTCGATTCCAAACTCTCGGCGACGCTGTAGACCTGCGACCGGGGGACGTCGGTGACGTCGGCGACATCGCGGGCGGTCCCCGCGCCGAGCCGGTGCAAGGCGATGAAGACCTTGGCCTCGTAGCTGGTCAGCCCCAGCGTTTCGAAGGCGTCGACGGCCGCGTTCTCGTCGCTCACTCGTTGCTCCCTCCGTCGTCGGTCGGTTCGCCGCCGTCACTGGCGGTCGGTGCGGAGCCGGTGGCGCCGGCCGTATCGAACGAGACGTCCGGGCCGAAGTACCGCGTCCACAACACGAGCAGCGACGGGAGGACGACGACGCTCGCGAGGAACGCGTACGTGATCGTCAGCCCGGTGATGATCCCGAACTGCTGGAGCGCGGGGAGGATCGCGAAGGCGAGCGTCCCGAACCCGCCGACGGTCGTCGCCGCGCTGCCGAGCAACGCGCCGCCGGTGCCGGTGACGGTCGTCCGCAGCGCCGACCAGACGTTGCCCTGGCGCTTGAGTTCGAGCCGGTAGCGTTCGCTGATGTGAATGCTGTAGGCGACGCCGAGTCCGACGGTGAGACTCGTGATCATCCCCGTGAGGACGTTGAAGGGCATCCCGATGAGATACATCGTGCCGAGGATCCAGGCCACGGAGAACGCGACCGGGAGCAGGGTGACCGCCCCCAGCGACGCGCTGTTGCCGGCCAGCCAGTAGGCGGCGGTGAGGAACAGGAACACCGCCACGAGCGTGATCAGCAGACTCTCGAGGACGGTATCGAGCAGGTCCTGTTCGACGATGTGGCTGACGACCGGATCGCCGGTCGCGATGGCGCTCCACTCGCCGTCGCCACGATCCTCGAGATCACCGGCGATGGCCCGCATCTCGTCGGTCGTCTCCGCGCTTGAGGCATTACCCTGAACGCCGACGATCAGCCGTGCGGACTCGTACTCGCCGCCGTCGGTCCGGTGGATGACCTGACTCGCGGCGTCTTCGTCGATCTCGAACAGCTGGTCGTACAGCGCCGAGACGTTCTCGTCGGGGACGCCGTCGCCGTCCGTATCGGCCGCGGTGAACGACTCGTTGAACGACTCGTTCTGGCCGGCGACTTGTTCCATCGTCGAGAGCGGGCCCTGGATGTCGGCGTCGCCGGTCGCGAGCGTGTAGGCGACGCCGCCTTCCGCGGCGGCCTCCTCCTGTGCCTGCGCGGTCGCGTTGAGGAACTCGTCGTCGGCGACGTCACCTTCGACGAGGATCTGTGCCTGACTGTTTTCCGGCTGGAAGTGTTCGTTGACGTACTCGAGGTTGTCCTTGGCGTGGTACTCGCCGGGAGCCATCCCGCCGGGGAGGTTCTGCGTCCACTCCGGCGGGCTGTCGGCGAGGAAGTCCTCCTGCTGGAAGCTGGTGTCGACCTGCGTCGCCCCGTAGGCGCCGCCGGCGGTGATCAGCGCGACGACCAGCAGGACGGCAAGCGGGAACCGACGGGCGGCGGTCGAGCCGACCGTCAGCACCTCGCTGAAACGGCCGCCACCGGTCCCGAAGGCCCGTTTGCGGCGGTCGAAGCCGCGGGATTCGAGGAACTCGTCGATCTCGACCTTGGCGGCGGGAATCAACGCGCCGAAGACGATCAGCGCGGCGACGATACCGACGGAGCTGACGACCCCGAACTCGCGGATGGGGCCGATCGGACTGACGAGGTTCGAGAGGAACCCAATGACGGTCGTGGCCGTCACCCAGACGAGGGCGGCGCCGACGCCGGCCAGCGCGACCGTCATCGAACCGCGGACGGTCCCCTCGGCGCCGTCGGCCTCGCGCTGTTCGCGGTGGCGCATGAAGACGTGGATCGCGTAGTCGATCGAGAGCCCGATCAGTAACACCGGGACCGCGACGAACATCTGGTTGAACGCGATATCGGCCCAGCCCATGAAGCCGAACGTCCAGACGAGGACGGCGACGATGCCGGCGACCCCGAGGACGATATCGAGCAGGTCGCGGTAGGCGACGAGCAAGGCGACCACGACGAACAACAGCGCGAGCGGGCCGACGATAGCGAGGCTGTCGCCCATCGAGCGGTCGATCTCGTCGGTGATGACACCGGCACCGAAGACGAGATAGTCCTGTTCGTGTGTCTCCGCGATATCGCGGATCTCGAGTTGGTTATCGAGGATCTCGTCGCTGATCATGCCGCCTTCGATCCCGCCCGCACTGCCACCCGCGGTCGACTGCGTGATCGCCGTCATTCGCGTTTCGGCCTGCGTCGAGCCGGGTTCGTACGACGACGGCATGAATCCGATCGCCAAGTTGTCCTCACTCTCGCCCGACAGCGTCGACTCGAGGGTTCGCTCGAACTCCTCGTCGTCGAGGCTCTCGAGGGCCTCGATCTGTTCCTCGAGCGGCGGTTGCTCGCTGCTCTGGAGGGCGGCGTACTCGGCCTCGAGGACGCCGACGGTTCCGTTCCGATACGCTTGCTGGCGTTGGGCCGAGAGTCGCTGGTACTCGGGATCTTCCGCCGGCTCGTCCGTCTGTGACCGAATCTCGTACTGCTGTGACTCGATCTCACGGACGTCCCGGACCGCAGCCTCGTACCGCGCGGTCTGGGTCTCGGTGAGGCCGACCGTCGCGTTCTCGACGGTCGCGTTGAGCTGGGCCTCGAGTTCGGCGGCCTGTCGCTGGTACTCCGGATCGGACTCGTTGTACGACTCGTTCAGTTGCTCGTACTGTCGCTGGATTCCGACGGTCGTGTTGAGTCCGTCGCTGAGCCGCGACCGCGTCGCGTTGAGTTCGGCCGCCTGTTCGTTTTTGATCACCGACGTCGCGATGACGTTCTCGACACCGACCATCGACTGGTTCTCGACCAGCGTCTCGTTGATCGACTCGTCATCGCGGATCTCCTGTTGTAACTCTAAAGAGTCGAGCAGCGACTCCTTCGTGAGAACGTTGTCATCCTCGCCACCCCGAACGATCAGTTGGACGGTAGTGGCGTTTTCCCGTTGCTCACTGGTGAAGTTCTCATCGATGCGCTCGAGGGCTTTCGCTTCGTCGGACTCGCTCTCGAACTGGGAGAGCGAAGAGTCGTCGTCGACCATCGGCATACCCGCGCCGACGAGCGCCGTCGCGAGCAGAAGGACGACGAGAACGATTCGCGTGTGGGACATGAGGGCGTCCGCGAGCCGATCGGGAAGGCTCATGCGGTCACCTCTCGGTTCGGCCGTGTGGATTCGCGTTGGACCATTCTGTTGTTATGATCCTACAAACGCGACTATACATATTTGTTTGGAAACGGGGTTTTAAAACAGATAAAACTCAATATGCCTGGTTGGAAATTTCAAAAAATACTTACAACGCTGACTTTCTTCAGCTCCTGACCGTCACTCGTTTCGACCCGACTCGATCGAGATTGTCTGAAGATCCTCGGCGAACCGAACGTCGCCGTCGTAGTGGGCTCCGATCGACTCGAGCATCTCGTCGTGACGGCCCTCGGTGTGTGGGTAGAGGTGGGTCAGGTAGACCCGGCCGATCTCCCGGCCGGCCAGCGCGCGGCCGAGGCTGTCCGGCGTCGGGTGGTTCGAGACGTCGACGTCGTCGGGGAACGAGCAGTCGTGGGCGAGGATCGCCGACCCCTCGGCGAAGTTGGCCAGTCCCGCGAAGGCCTCGCTGTCGCCGCTGAAGGTAAACCGATCGTCGAACCGATAGGCCAGACACGGCAGCGAGTGGCGCGTCTCGTAGGCCGAGACGTCGAACCCGGCGACCGAGAACTCGCCGGGGACGACCTCCCGGACCCGCAGGTCGATCTTGTCCTGCATGTACTCGTGGACCGCGAGCAGGTCGTCGAGCAACGCCTTGGTTCCCTGCGGCCCGACGACCTCGAGGTGGTCCTCGCCGGCGAGCCAGCGGGCCTTCACGAGCGGGAGCAGGTCGGAGACGTGATCGAGGTGGTGGTGGGTCAGCAGCACCGTCGAGACGCCCTCGTAGCCGACGCCGGACTGTTGGAGCCGCTGGAGGGCCCCGGCTCCGCAGTCGATCAGGACGGTCCGTCCGTCCTCCTGGACGAGGATGCCCGCCTGAAACCGTTCGCCAGTGGGCAACGCCGAGCCCGTTCCGAGAAAGGTGACACGCATACGCTGGAGTGGCACGTCCGCCCCGATAAGGGTACCTCTCGCGAGCGCACCGGTCGGGTCCGAACGGATCACAGCGACGACCGACGAGGACGCGACCGGTTTCGCGGTCAGCAGGTGTTCCGACTCCGTCCCGAGGACACGAAGATTCAAGCGGTTCGACGCCACATCGTCGGTATCGATCGATGGCATCGCTTCCGACGGCCCGCAGTCACGGACCCTCGAGCGGCGACGTGACCGCCGTCGCCGACGACGGTGATCGACCTCCCGATCGGACGGTGAGCCGATGATCGAGGGCCTCGAGGACACGCTCCCGCCGGCGGTCACGAGGGCGACGCTCTATCGGATCGCTGGCTGGCTCCTGCGGCTCTACGTGGCCGGCTGTTTGCTCCTCGGGTCCTACAGCCTGCTGTGGGTCCTCGAGGTCGGTGGCGTCCTCCCCGACCGGTGGCTGTCGACGGCCTGGATCGGCATCGCCGGGCTGGGGTCGGTGTTCCTCGCATTCGCGATTCCCCTGTTCTATCTCGCTCGCGGCGCGGACGGGTGATCGAACGCGACCGGGGGCTTTACCCTCTCGCCGTCCCGACGGGACGACGAACACCATGACGGTCGTCCTCGCCGGCGTCGGCGCCGACAGCACGAACCTCGGTGCCCTGGCCCCGCTGTACGACGACGGGCGGTTCGAGTACGTTCCGATCCCGGAGAAGACCCGCGAGACGGCCGAACCCGAAACGCTCGGCTCGTGGAAGCTGCGGGCCGGTGACGGCGTCGCCGCGGACTTGACGACCCGCATCACGCCACAGCCGGTCCACGACGGGACCGAGACCGTCGCCGGCGACGCCCTCGAGTCCTGGCCGCTCCATCGTGACCCCAACTTCGCGGCGCTGACCTACGGCGAACACCGGACCAGCGGCTACGTCTCGCGGTTACGCGCGCTCGAGCCGGGCGACGTCGTCGGGTTCTACGCCGGCCTGCGTCGGCCCGACGGTGACCGCGCCCACCGCTATCTGATCGGGTACTTCACCGTCGACGAGGTGGCCGTCGTCGGCCCGGAGACGCCGCCGGCCGAGCGGGCGGCGATCCTCGACGACCATCCCGAGAATGCCCACGCGAAACGCGCACAGAACGGGGATCTCTACCTCGAGAAGCCGGTCGTGATCGTCGACGGCCGCGAACCCGGCGGGCTCTTCGAGCGGGATCCGATCCGGCTCAGCGACTACTACGTCAAGCCGGGCAACGAGCGGGCACAGTACTACCTCCGCGAGGAGATCGCTTCGCAGTGGAACGTCCGGGCCGGCGGCGAGAACATGATGTACAAACCGGCCTATCGCTGTGCCCGCTCGGGGTCGGCCTTTCGGGACCTGGTCGGGGTTCCGGGCGCGCGGACGGCCGCGGAACGCGACCGCTGGAACCCGGATCACCCTCGGCAGCCGTAGACAGCGGCCGCCGGGGAATCGACTTCTGCCGTCAGGACGAGACCCTTTCGATCCCGTCGAGAAACGGTGCAATGTCGTCGACGTTCGATCCGGTCGTGACCGTCGCGTCCGACCGGTCGTACTCGACGACGTCGTGATCGTCGAGTTTCGGCAGGTAGTAGTGGATCAGTTCGACGGTGACCGCACGACGATCAGTCCATCCGGCGGAACTCTCTTCGAGGGAGCGATCCGACGCGGCGAGGCGACGACCGAGTTCGTCGGGCGACGCCGGCTCGCCCGCTCGAAGCGCCTCGAGGACGGCCCGGTGTGTTTCGTCCGCGAGTAGTGCGTAGATGGTCTCGGTCTCAAGGACGGTCTGTCGGGAACGGGACATAGCGGTGGGTCAGTTCGGAGCGCAACAGCAGTATCCCCTTACTAGTTGGGCACCTAGCGATAGTCACACGCGGTTCCGCATCGCTCGGTTTCATGTGCCAACGGCTCGAAACCGCGATCCAGTGACGGGTTCCGACGATACGACGCCACGACACGAGCGCGTCGAACGCCACGCGACGCCCGGGCCGCGCAACTCGCTGGCCCACTGGACGGCCGCCCGCAACCCGCTCCGGGTCGCGATCAACTACGTCGTCGTCTGGCTGGTCCGGATCTCGCCGAGTCTCAAACTCAAGCGCTGGCTCCTGCGTCGGATCGGCGTCACGGTCGGCGAGGGTGTTTCGTGGGGGCTCGAGGCCACGCCGGACGTTTTTTGGCCGGACCTGATCACCGTCGAGGCCGACGCGATCGTCGGCTACGACGCGACGATCCTCTGTCACGAGTTCCTCTACGAGGAGTACCGGACCGGCGAGGTCGTCGTCGGCGAGCGGGCGATGATCGGCGCGGGCGCGATCGTGCTGCCCGGCGTCGAGATCGGAGCGGGCGCTCGGGTGGCGGCGAACTCGCTGGTGACTCGTGACGTCCCACCGGGGACGACGGTCGCGGGCGTCCCCGCGGAACCGATGGGCGAGGCGACCGGTGACGGATCGACAGACGAACGGCCGGACTAGGGCGTACTCGCTCGAGCGGGCAAGAAAACGGACTCTCGAAGTCGGGGGCGTCGAAACCGAGCTACAACGACGACCAGGACTTGCGGGCCTCGTTCCAGGAGGTGATGTCGGCGATCCAGCGGGCTGCGATCATCTTCTTCAGGTTCTTGGCCGGGATGCCGCCGAAGGTGTCGACGGGCAGGGAGATGCCGAATGCGGGCTTGACCTCGTGGGCGACGGCTTCGTCGCCGACGGAGATGACGGTCCCCTTGTCCTCGTGTTCCCAGGTCTTCAGCGGGCGGTTCTGGATCGCGCGGGCGATGTTCTCGCCAGCGACTTCGGCGGCCTGCCAGGCGGCCTGTGCCGTCGGCGGTGCGGGCTGGTCGCCCTGATCGATGATCGCCGAGTCGCCGATGGCGAAGACGCGCTCGTCCGAGGTCTGGAAGTTCGCGCTCGCGTTGACGCGGTTGTGTTCCTTCTCGAGGTCGGCGTCGTCCATCGCGTCGCGACCCGTAATGCCGCCGGTCCAGACGAGGACGTCGTGATCGAGGGGTTCGCCCTCGTCGAACTCGATGTGGTCTGCGGTGGCTTCGGTGATCGGGTCGTCGGTGTGGATGTGGACGCCGGCGTCCTCGAGGAGATCCCGCAGGGCCTGCTGGATCTCGGGGTCGTTGCCGGGGAAGATCTCCTCGAGCGCCTCGACGAGGTGGATCTCGATCGGCGCGCGGTGTTCGTCGCGGAACTCGGCGATCTCGCCGGCGGTCTGGATACCCGAGAGGCCGGCACCGCCGATGACGACCTGTGCGGGCTCGCCGCGGGTCGCCTCCTGGCTTGCCTCTGTGACCGCTTCGTGGATCTCCAGCGCGTCGTCCAAGCTCTTCAGGGTCAGGGAGTGTTCCTCGAGGCCGGGGATGCCGTAGTAGGCGGTCTGGCTGCCCAGTCCGACGAGAACGTAGTCGTACTCGACGTCGTCGGTGTCTTCGAGTTCGACGACCTGCTCGTCGACGTCGAGGCCGACGACCTCGTCCTGAATGAAGCGGGTCGCGGGGTCGGCGATCTCCTCGACGGGGAAGGTGATGTCCGATCGGACGCTGGGATCGCGGATGACGCGGTGGGATTCGTGGAGAACGAGGTGATAGTCGACATCGGCGATCCAGGTCAGTCGCGCGTTGCCCCCGAGTTCGGATTGGAGCTTCGTGATCGCACCGGTTCCGGCGTAGCCGGCTCCGAGCACGACGACGTTCTCAGTCATACGGCATACTGAGAAACACTATGATACAAAGCTGTTGAAACCGGTTGCCCCACGAACAATGTTGACAAACGTCTCGTTTCGTAGAGCGGGCGTCGACGACTGGTCGGTCAGAAGATGCGCTTGCCGAACGTACTCGCGGTCAGTTCGGCTGCCAGCGTCGCCGTCTCGTTGCCCTCGTCCAGGATCGGATTGACCTCGACGACGTCCATCGATCTGAGGACGTCGTCCGCGCGCTCGCGCCGCGAGAGGGCCTCGAGGGCGGCGTGGGCCTCCCGGTAGGTGACGCCGCCGCGGACGGGAGTGCCGACGCCGGGCGCGGTCTTGGGATCGAGCCAGTCGAGGTCGAGACTGACGTGGACGCCGTCGGTCCCGTCGGTTGCGACAGCGAGCGCGTCCTCGACGACGGACGAGACGCCCCGCTGATCGATGTCGGACATGGTAAAGACGGTCAGTTCGCTCTCCCGGAGCAGTTCGCGTTCGCGATCGTCGATGCTCCGGAGACCGACGTACGCGATCGAAGACGCCCGGAGCCGGGGGGCGGGAGCCCACTCCGTCTCGCCGAACGACCCGTGGCCAAGCGCCGCGGCCAGCGGCATCCCGTGGACGTTGCCGCTGGGCGAGGTCTCGGGCGTATTGATGTCGGCATGGGCGTCGAACCAGATCGCGCCGAGGTCGGCCTCGCGTGCCGATCCCGCCAGTGAGCCGATCGCAACCGAGTGGTCGCCACCGAGAACGAGGGGGAACTCCCCGTCCGCGAGCGTCGCCGCGACGCGGTCGCTCACTCGCCGACAGACGTCTTCGACCTCCCGGAGGAACTTCGCGTTCCCGTCGGTGGGCTGGTCGGCGTCCGGATCCCGTTCTTCTGCTCGGGGCATCGTCAGGTCGCCGTCGTCGACGGGTTCGACGTCCGCCTCGGCGAGTCGGTCGGCCAGATCCGCGTACCGGATCGCGGACGGTCCCATGTCGACCCCCCGGCGGTTCGCCCCGTAGTCCATCGGCGCGCCAATGATCCTGACGGTTCGGTCCATATCCACGATAGAGGGTCGACCGGCTTGGTCGTGGCGATCCCGCGGCGTTCTCGGGGGCGACAGGTTTAGGGTTAGACCCGTCTAATTCCGGGACAGCATGATGCTGAGCGACGTGATGGAGGACTACCTCAAGGCGATCTACCAGCTCCAACGCGGGACCGACGAGCGGATCCGCACGTCCGAGATCGCCGGGGAGTTAGACGTCACGTCGCCGACGGTCACCAGCATGCTCGACAAGCTCGAGGAACGGGAACTCGTCGACCGCGAGAAGTACCGCGGCGTCACGCTGACCGACGAGGGCGAGACGGTCGCCCTCGAGATCGTTCGCCACCACCGCCTGCTCGAGGCCTACCTCACCGAGCATCTCGACTACGACTGGTCGGAGGTCCACGCCGAGGCCGACCGACTCGAACACCACATCAGCGAGGATTTCGAGGCCCGCGTCGCCGACGCGCTGGGCGAGCCCACGGTCGATCCCCACGGCTCGCCGATCCCGGGCGCCGACCTCGAGCCGCCCGAGCGGCCCGCAGGCAAGGCCATCTCCGAGTTCGAAGAGGGGGCGGTCGTCACCGTCGCGGAGGTTGCCGACCGCGACCCCGAGGTTCTCTCCTATCTCGCTGACCGCGGCGTCGAACCCGGCGTCGAACTCGAGATTCTCGAGGTCGCCCCCTTCGGCATGGTGACTGCTCGCTCGAGCGAGAGCGAGGAGCCGGTATCGCTGCCCGAAACGGTCGCACACCACGTCCGCGTCGTGACCCCGGCAGAGCCGGATCCACAGGGATAGTTCGCAAGCGTTTGACTCCCGGTGAATCGTGCCAACGGACACCTAGTTTCCGTCGCGGAACGAAAAGAAACATCTTCACGTCCCCCGTGCAAACGTCACGTTCCCCCACGAATCCGACGGACTCACCCGCCGGGTTTAAGGAAACCAAATACGAATAAATACCTATGTCATCCATCGAACTCACACCCAGCCAGAAGAAAATCCTCCGCGCGCTCACGAACCTCCACAAAGAGTCCGAAGATGCCATCAAAGGCGAGGACATCGCGGAACAAGTCGACCGTAACCCCGGCACGATCCGTAACCAGATGCAGAGTCTCAAAGCCCTCCAGCTCGTCGAGGGTGTACCGGGGCCGAAAGGTGGCTACAAGCCCACTGCAGCCGCCTACGAGGCACTCGAGATCCAGCAGATGGACGAGCCCGCCGCGGTCCCGATGCAACACGAGGGCGAACCAGTCGACGCCACCATCATCGAGGAAATCGACCTCTCGAGCGTTCACCACCCCGAACTCTGCCGGGCCGAGATCCACATTCAGGGGACGCTGAGCGACATCCACGAGGACGATTCGGTCACCGTCGGTCCGACGCCGCTCTCGAAGCTGCTGATCGAGGGAACAGTCGACGGCAAGGACGACACGAACAACATCCTGATCCTGCGGATCGACGACATGGTCGCGCCCGCCGAGGAACCGGCCCACTGATCGGCACTCGACCGCCGTCTCTCCGTCCATCTAGCGTCTGCTCTCTCCGCCGTATCGGTTCGAAAACAGCGTTTTTCGCCCGCTCGAGCAGCGCCGAGGCGCGGCCGGCTCAGTCCGTCGCGTCGACCGGTTCGTCGCCGGTTTCGGCGGCGGCTGCCGGGATGTCGTCGACCGCAGCGACTGCGTCGCCCTCCTCGACGTCCATGACGGTCACGCCCATCGTGTTCCGGCTGACGGTCGAAATCTCGTCGACGCGGGTCCGAACGATCTGTCCGCGTTCGCTCATCAGCACGAGTTGGTCGTCGTCGGAGACGGCTTTGACGGCCGTCACGGGCCCGTTTCGCTCGCCGGTCTTGATGTCGATCAGGCCCTTGCCGTACCGCGACTGCGTGCTGTACTCCGAAAGCGGCGTCCGCTTGCCGTAGCCGTTCTCGGTCACTGTCAGCAGCGCCTGCTCGTCGCCTTCGTCGGTCGCGACAAGTCCCGCCACGGCGTCGCCGTCCTGCAGTTTGATGCCGTTGACACCGCGGGCGTTCCGTCCCATCGCGCGGACCTCGTCCTCGTCGAAGCGGATCGTCATCCCGCCCTCGGTCGCGATGACCAGGTCCTGCGAGCCGTCGGTGACCTCGACGTCGACGAGTTCGTCGCCCGTCTCGAGATCGGCGGCGATGATCCCCGTCGAGCGGATGTTGTCGAACGCCTCGCCGGCGGTGCGTTTGACGTAGCCGTTCCGGGTGGCCATCGTCACGTACTCGTCGTCCTCGAGGGCGTCGGTGTCGACGATGGCCGTGATGTCCTCGCCGGGGTCGAGATCGAGGATGTTGACCGCCGATTTCCCGCGGGCCGTCCGGCCCATCTCGGGGATCTCGTAGGTCTTGAGCCGGTAGACCTCGCCCTGATTCGTAAAGCAGAGCAGGTAGTCGTGGGTGTTGGCCCGGAAGACCGTCGCGACGCGGTCGTCCTCCTTGACGTCCGCGCCGATGATGCCCTTGCCGCCCCGACCCTGGGGGTCGAACTGCTCGATCGGCATCCGCTTGACGTAGTCGTCTTCCGTCATGACGACGACGACTTCCTCCTCGGGGATGAGGTCCTCGTGGGTGACCGTCCCCTGATCCTCGATGATCGAGGTGCGGCGGTCGTCGGCGTACTCCGCTTTGATCTCGCGGAGTTCCTCTTTGATGACCGAGAGCAGTTCCTCCTCGCTCTCGAGGATGGCGGTCAGGCGCTCGATCTCGGCCTGAACGGCTTCGTACTCCGTCTCGATCTCGGCGGCCTCCATCGAGGTGAGGCTGCCAAGTTGCATCCGGACGATGTGGTCGGCCTGGTCCGCGGAGAAGTCGTAGGCGTCCTGGAGGTTCTCCTTCGCGTCCGACCGCGTCTCGCTGTCCTGGATCAGCTCGACGACGTCCTCGGCGTTCTCGACGGCCGTCAGCCGGCCCTCGAGGATGTGGGCGCGGTCCTCGGCCTCGGCGAGGTCGTACTCGCTGCGCCGGCGGACGACCTCGCGGCGGTGGGCGACGTACTCCTCCAAGGTCTCCTTGAGCGAGAGGACTCGCGGCTGGCCGTCGACCAGGGCGAGGTTGATGACGCCGAAGGTCTTCTCGAGGTGGTTCTCGAGCAGTTTGTTCTTGACGACCTCG
Organism: Natrinema thermotolerans; assembly: GCF_031165565.1. NCBI lineage: Archaea > Methanobacteriati > Methanobacteriota > Halobacteria > Halobacteriales > Natrialbaceae > Natrinema > Natrinema thermotolerans. The sequence goes on from NZ_CP101873.1 coordinate 3,445,683, forward strand.
GCGTTTGCCCCGCGGTTGAGTTCGATGACGATCCGGACGCCGTCGCGGTCGGACTCGTCGCGCAGGTCGGTGATGCCCTCGATCTCGCCCTCGTTGACGTCGTCGGCGATGCGCTCGACGAGGCGGGCCTTGTTGGACTGGAAGGGGAGTTCGGAGACGACGATCCGTTCGCGCCCGTTCTTCCACTCCTCGACCTCGAACTCCGCGCGGACGCGGAGGCGACCGCGGCCGGTCTTGTACGCCGAGTAGATGGCGTCGCGCCCGACGATGTTGGCACCGGTGGGGAAGTCGGGACCCTTGATATGCTCCATCAGGTCCTCGACCGTCGCGTCGGGATCGTCGATCAGTTCGATCGTCGCGTCGACGACCTCGCCGAGGTTGTGCGGCGGGATGTTCGTCGACATCCCGACCGCGATCCCGGAGGAACCGTTGACGAGCAGGTTCGGGAACGCCGCCGGCAGGACGTCGGGTTCCTGCAGGCGGTCGTCGTAGTTCGCGGAGAAGTCGACGGTGTCCTTCTCGATGTCCTCGAGCAACTCCTCGGAGATCGGCGACATCCGGGCCTCGGTGTACCGCTGTGCGGCGGCCGGATCGCCGTCCATCGAGCCGAAGTTCCCCTGGCCGTCGACCAGCGGGTAGCGCATCGAGAAGTCCTGTGCCATCCGGACCAGCGTGTCGTAGATCGCGCTGTCGCCGTGGGGGTGGTAGTCACCCATCGTCTCCCCGACGATCGAGGAGGACTTCCGGTGGGACGAGCCGCTCGAGACCCCCATCTCGTGCATCGCATAGAGGATGCGCCGGTGGACGGGTTTCAGGCCGTCCTCGACGCGGGGGAGCGCACGGCCCGCGATGACGGACATCGCGTAGTCGATGTAGCTCTGCTCCATTTCGTCCTCGATGCGGACGTTCTCTACCGCTCGCGCCTCGATATCAGTCGGATCGGGTACGTCTGAACTCATGTCTTCATTTGGTTTCGTGGTGGTATCCGGTCAGCTTACAAGCACTGCATCCGTGAGAGCGTCCGCTCTGCGGACGCTCGAGCGGGCCGACGACCGACCCGGAGCGCGGCTTACCGCGCGGCGGGGAGGGAGGAGTGCTTTTCATCGAAGTTTTACCGAGTGCGGTCGCGAAGCGACCGCACGCAGGGTAAAAGTTCGGGTCTAGATGTCGATCCACTCGGCTTCCGGCGCGTGTTCCTTGATGAACTGCTTGCGGGGTTCGACGGCGTCGCCCATCAGGACGGAGAACATCTTGTCCGCCGCGGCCGCGTCCTCGATCGTGATCTGCTTGAGGATGCGGTTGTCCGGGTCCATCGTCGTATCCCAGAGCTGTTGTGGGTTCATCTCGCCTAAGCCCTTGAACCGCTGGACCTGCGAGGGGTTACCGTCGCATTTCTCCGCGACGATCTCGTCGCGTTCGGCCTCCGTCATCGCGTCGTAGGTCTCGCCGCGATAGCGGATGCGATAGAGCGGCGGCTGGGTCGCGTAGACGTAGCCACCCTCGAGCAGCGGGCGCATGTGCCGGTAGAAAAACGTCAGCAGGAGCGTCCGGATGTGAGCCCCGTCGACGTCGGCGTCGGTCGCCATGATGATCTTCTTGTAGCGGACGTCCTCGATGTCGAACTCGTCGCCGATCCCCGCGCCGATGGCGGTGATCATGTTCCGGATCTCGTCGTTCTCGAGGATGCGATCGAGCCGGTGTTTCTCGACGTTGAGGATCTTCCCTTTGATCGGCAGGATGGCCTGAAAGTCGGGGTTGCGGGCCTGTTTCGCGCTGCCGCCGGCGGAGTCTCCCTCAGCGATGAACAGTTCGGCCTCCTCCGGGTCTTTGGTCTGGCAGTCGGCCAGTTTCCCGGGCAGCGACGTGGACTCGAGGGCGGACTTGCGCCGCGTGAGTTCCTCGGCCTTCTGGGCGGCCATGCGGGCCTTGGCGGCCTCGACGGCCTTGTTGACGATCGACTCGGCGGTGTCGGGGTGTTCTTCGAAGTAGGTACCAAGCCCCTCGTGCATCGCGCTCTCGACGATCCCTCGGACTTCGCTATTGCCGAGTTTGGTCTTCGTCTGGCCCTCGAACTGGGGATCGGGGTGTTTGATCGAGATGACCGCCGTCAGCCCCTCGCGGATGTCCTCGCCCGTGAGGTTGTTATCGAGGTCCGAGAGGAGGTCGTTCTCGTTGGCGTAGTCGTTGACACACCGCGTCAGGGCGGTCTTGAAGCCGGTGAGGTGGGTCCCGCCCTCGCGGGTGTTGATGTTGTTCGCGAAGGCGTGGATCGAGCCCTGCAGTTCCTCGGTGGCCTGCATCGCGACCTCGATCTGGATGCTCTGTTCCTCGTCCTCGAAGTAGATGACGTCCTCGTGCATCGCCGAGCGCGTCTCGTTCAGGTACTCGACGAACTCGCGGATGCCGCCGTCGTACTCGTAGGTCTCGGTGACCACGTCGCCGTCGTCGGTCTCCTCGCGCTCGTCGCGGAGCGTGATACGGACGCCCGAGTTGAGGAAGGCCAGCTCGCGGAGTCGGTTCGAGAGCGTCGAGAAGGACATCTCGCCAGTCTCGAAGATGCCCGTATCGGGCCAGAACTGGATCTGCGTGCCGGTCTCCTCGTCGGGCTCCATATCGCGGACCCGCTCCATGTCGCCGACGGGTTCGCCGCCTTCGAACGCGTGGCGGAAGACGCCGCCGTCGCGTTTGACTTCGGCCTCGAGTCGTTCGGAGAGGGCGTTGACGACGGAGACGCCGACGCCGTGGAGGCCGCCGGAGACCTGGTAGGACTTGTTGTCGAACTTGCCCCCGGCGTGGAGGACGGTCAGAATGACCTCGAGTGCAGGGCGGTCGTACTCCTCGTGTGTGTCGACGGGGATGCCGCGGCCGTCGTCGGCGACGCTCACCGAGCCGTCCTCGTGGATGGAGACGGTGATATCGTCGCAGTGGCCGGCCAGCGCCTCGTCGATCGAGTTGTCCACCACTTCGTAGACCAGATGGTGGAGTCCTCGAGAATCGGTAGAGCCGATGTACATCGCCGGTCGCTTTCGTACAGCCTCCAGGCCCTCTAAGACCTGAATCTGCCCGGCTCCGTACTCGCTTTCCTGGGACATGTAAAACCTGCTTTCGGATAGCGGTCCGGCCCTAATAAAAGTCACGTGTACGCGCGCGAGCGCGGATCCGGTGAATCGCGGCGTCGAACCCGAAACGACCGTCGAAGCGGCTTAGATGACCGCGTCGAACTCCTCGTGGCCCTGAATGTCGACGCCCTCGCCGGTGACTTCCGCGAGGAAGACGCCGTTGCCCGAGCCGGTGTCGCGCTCGACGGCGCTTTTGATCGCGCGGGCCGCGACGGACTTCGCGTCCGCGAGCGAGAGGTCGTCCTCGTACTCCTGCTCGAGGAGGCCGTAGGCCAGTTGCATCCCGGAGCCGGTGACGGTGTAGTCGTCGGCCATGACACCGCCGGCGGGGTCGATGCTGTAGACGTGACTGCCCTCGCTGTCGACGCCGCCGAGGATGGGGTTGATCGCGCGGAACGGGCCGCCCCGGGCGAAGTTACCCGCGAGCGTCGCCAGCGCCTCGATCGGCATCGGCTCGTCGCGCCGGGATTCATAGAGGTTGACCTCGGCTCGCAGCGTCGAGATGAACGACTGCGCGCCGCCGACGGAGCCGACCAGCGTCAGTGCGCCGGTCGGGTGGATCTGCTCGACCTTCTGGACGTTCTTGTTCGAAACGAACCGCCCGCCGAGGCTGGCACGCATGTCCGTCGCGATGACGACACCCTCGTCGGTCGTGATGCCGATGGTCGTCGTCCCGGTCTTGTTGACCGTCTCGTCGTCGGTGCCGGCCGCTCCGCCGTTCGGCAGCGACCCCAGTTCGGGCTCGTACGGCGAGGGGTCGCCGTTGCCCTGCGAGAGCGGGTTATTCATCGCTTTCCTCCGTGTCGATCTCCGCGACGATCGACTCGAGGCGCTCGTCGTCGACCGTACTGAACGACTCGTCCTCGGTCGTGATCGTCGCGACGTCGACCGCTTCGGCCGCGACGGACTCCTCTTCGGGCTCGTTGAGCGCGCTGATGGCGAGTTCGATGCCGGCGTCGATGTCCAGATCCTCGCGGTACTCCTCCTCGAGGTAGCCCTGGATGACGTCGCGGTCGCCGCCGACGGCGGCGGCCTGCCACTCGTAGTCGGTGCCGGAGGGGTCGGTCTCGAACAGCCGCGGCTGGCCGTCCTCGACGCCGCCGACCAGCAGCGCGACCCCGAACGGCCGTGCGCCGCCGGTCTGGGTGTACTCCTGGATGTGATCGGTGATCGATCGGGTCAGCGTCTCGACGCCGATCTCCTGACCGTAGCGGAGCTGTTCGCCCTGCGCGCGTCGCCGCGCGAGGTCGATCAGCTGGCGCGCGTCGGCGACGTGGCCGGCGCTTGCGACGCCGACGTGGTCGTCTGCCTTGTGGATCTTCTCGACGCTCGAGCGCTCCATGAGCGGCGAGCTGATCTGGCGGTTCGCGGCGAGGACGACGCCGTCGGGCGTTCGAACGCCGACGCTCGCGGTGCCGCGTTTGACGGCTTCGCGAGCGTACTCGACTTGGTAGAGGCGTCCGTCCGGGGAGAAGATGGTGATACCCCGGTCGTAGGCCTGCTGTTGGGATTGTCCTTGCATTTGGTCTTCACCTGTGGTAAGGGATAGAAATATATAGGCCTTCTTCTGAAGGCAACTTGGCCTGTATCGGCCGCTTCGACCCGGACTCCCAAGAAAGTGGTGCCAGCAGGGACTCGAGGGGGGCGGCCCGAGACGGGACCGATCGGCGGCGTCGGCCGACTCTCGAGAGACGACGTCTCGATCGGGTCGGCGGGCTGATCGGTCGGTGTCGGCGATCGCTGTCGCTCCGAGCCCGACGCCCTCGAGGTCGTCACGCTGGGTCGATCCGTCACGAATCGGTAAACATCGGATTACTCGAGTCGGCTTTGCGAGGGGTGGGCTGCTATCTCAAGCTTTCCGCTCAACCGGATCCCAATCGTTGCTTCGGGTACAGCATTCCGTGCGACAGTACACAGGTGCAATTCGTCCGGCCACGAGTCGATGCGGCCGGACGGGCTCGAGCGGCCAACGCGTCTGCCGGTTTTCGGAGCAGTCCCACACATGGAAGAACACAGCACCGTGGTCGACGTTCCTGTCGAAAAGGCTAAACAAACAATTCACCAGTACGGGCTCGGTCTCCTCTTCGCGGCGAACATTTTCGGAGCCGGGTCCGTCTACATTCTGACACAGGCGGGTGTCAGTTTCGGGTTCGGCCTGTTGTGGGTCCTGCCGCTGGCACTCGGCGTCGGGCTGACGATGCACGAGATGTCGGCCCGCCTCGCGGCGAAGGACGAACCGCTCATGGACTATATCAGGGACGTGATCGGTCCGACGGCGGCGAAACCGTTCGCGCTCGGAATCGCGTTCATCATGCAGTTCTGGAGCGTAGCGAACTACGCGCTCGCGGGAGCAGCACTGGTCTTTCTGACCCCACTGTCGAACGTATATGTAGGGATCATCCTCATGGCGGCGCTGGGCATCTCGCTCGTTGAACTCCGGGTGTACAGCCGCATCGAGGGCGTCATCGCGACGCTCGTTCTCGCGATCTTCGCCTCGTATCTAGTCATCGTCGCGAACCTCCAGCCCTCGCTTGGCGGCGTCGCGATGGGGTTCGTTCCGACGATATCCGGCGATCTGAACTATCTCACGATGATCATCGCGCTGATGGGGACGACCGTCTACTATCCGAACTTCTTCATCCAGACGAGCATGCAACACGAGAAAGACTGGACGAACGTCTCCCGCTACCGCAAAGATCACACCGTCGGACTGGCGGCCGTCGTCGCGCTCAGCGCGACGGTCGTCATCGCGGCGGCGATGGCCGTCCCCGACGGGACGCTCACCCTAACTGCCCCCGCGGAACCGCTGATCGACATGATCGGCCCGTGGGTACTCGGGGTGTTCGTCCTCGCAGTCGGTGCCGCCTCCTTCACGAGCGCGACCGGCACGCTGTTCGCCGCCGGCTTCATGGTCCCCCAGTCGTACGAACTCACGACCCACTTCGGTGACCTGCACTTCCGCCGGACCGTCCACTTCCTGATCGCCCTCTCGGTCGCCCTCGCGATCCCGATCCTCGCGTTCACCGAGTTCACGCCGGTCAGGCTGGCGCTGCTCATGCCCGCCGTCAACGGCGTCGTCGGGCTGCCGATCACGGCGCTTGCACTGTTCGCGGCGATCAAGCGCTACTTCGAGCCGAGCCGACTCGAGCAGGCGATCTTCTTTGCGGCCGTGGTCGCGATGTTCCTGACGTCGCTCGTGACCGCCGAGTCGCTCGTTCGCTCGATCGCCGGGCTGCTCTGACGGCGCTGGCCTCGAACCGGTCCGGCCTGCATACACGGGCAGCGGCCTCTTTTCGCCGAGGCGTGGATCTCGAGGCCATGAGCGAGTACGACGGTACCGAGAACCCCGACACCCCGTGGCGCGAGGACGGGACCGGCGAACACGACAACCGCGGGGACGACGGGGTGACCGGCGGGGACAAAACGCCGTTCGAACCAAACCGGGCCGAACGCGGAACGTGGCTGTCGGCGGCGATCGCCCTGGTCGGGCTCGCGGTCCTCGGGCAGGCGTTCGTCCTCGAACTGGCCGCGGGCCAGTTCTGGAACGATGTCTTCGTCGGCGCGACCCTGTCGATCGCCGGCGCGTACAACTACGTCCGCCGCACGAACGGGGCGTTCGGGAGCATGGGCGTCGCGGTCCTCGCGGCGCTCGTCGGCCTCTGGCTCGTCGCCACCACGTTCCTGCTGGGTGCCGGCAGTGGCGGCGTCGAGACGGCGAGCGAACCCGGCTTCTGGATCGACGTCGTCGCCGGACTGCTCGCCACCGCGCTGGGGACTTACAGCGTCGTCCGGATCCGAAACCGACGCCGAGCCGTCGACGTACGACCCACGGCGACCTGAAAGTGGCATTGTCCGGCCCAACCCACTTACCGCCCGTTCCGGTACGATATCTATGCTTCCGTTCGTCGCGATCGCCCTCGCGGTGGTCGGCGTCGCGGTCGTTCTCGAGGTCGTGTCGTACCGAGCGCTCGAGCGGATCCCCTCGGTCGCCACCGAAGAGTTCCCCGAGATCGATCGGGAGCTTCTGGGGAAGTTCAGCAGCTTCGACCCCGAACTGGGCTGGTGTCCCCAGCCGAACCGGGAGAAACAGAAAGACACCGGTGACCACCTCCCCGGCGAGGAGGTCCGTTCCGTCGTCACTTACTCGACCGACGAGTACGCGAGCCGGGTCTGTCCCGCCAAGGAGCGGGATTCCGACGCCGAGCTGACGGTCTCGACCTACGGTGACTCCTACTGTTTCTGCCGCGAGGTCGACGACGACGAGACCTTCCAGAACTACCTCGCCGAGGAACTCGACACTCACGTCGCCAACTACGGCGGCGGCAACTACGGTCTCGATCAGGCCCTGATGCGGCTCAAACGGCAGTATCCGGAGGACCCGACCGACCACGTCTGCATGGTCGTCACTGCCTCCTCGATCGCCCGCATCCTCTCGGTCTGGAAACACTATCAGGAGTTCGGCAATATCTTAGCGGTCAAGCCCCGGTACGTGCTGGAAGACGGCGAATTAGAGCGGATCGAGAGCCCCGTCGACGAGAAGGAGGAGCTGCTCGATCTCGAGTCCAAGGCGGATTTCCTCCGAGAGTACGACTTCCACTACGACCACTGGTTCGAGCCCCATTTCGCGACCCGTCCTTACACCGCTGACTTCCTCGCGAAGAACGAACACGTCCGCTACGCGGCGTACACGGCCGGCAAGGACCTCGAGCGGCGGCTCGGCCGCTCGATCCCGGGAATCGACTTCGATCTGGCCCAGACACAGTCGGCGCTCCGCCTGGAGCGGCCCCGCGTGCGGTACCACGAGCGACTGTTCGACACCCACGAGGCCCTCTTCGACGCGCTCATCGCGGAGTTCGTCGACTACGCGGACAAGCGGGACTTCGAGCCGACGTTCGTGATGGTCCAACAGCTCCGGTACGCCACCTACGAGGCCGAACACGGCCCGATCTACGGCGACCTGCTCGAGCGACTCGACGAGCGCTACGATGACCTGACGACGATCGACATGGCGATCCACCTCTCGCCCGATGACGGCGACGTCGAGTCGCTGTACGTCGAGCGCGGCGAGGGCGGCCACTACAGCCCCGAGACCAACGCGGAGATCGCACAGGTGCTGGCCGAGGCCCTCGAGCAGCGGGCGGTCGTCGAATGAACCCGGTCTATCTCGCCGTCGGGATCGTCATCCTCGTCACCGGCATCGTCGACATCGTCTGGACGACGCTGTGGGTCGACGGTGGCTCCGGCCCCGTGTCGGGCCGACTCACGACGGGGGTCTGGAAGGGGCTGCGCGCCGTGACGGGGGACCGCAACCGCGCGCTCAGCCTCGCCGGCCCCCTCATTCTGATGCTCACGCTCGCGACGTGGATCGGGCTGATCTGGGTCGGCTGGACGATCATCTTCGCGAGCGAGCCCCTCGCCGTCGTCGACAGCCGGACCGGCGGCCCCGCCGACTGGTGGGGTCGGTTCTACTACGTCGCCTACACGATGTTCACGGACGGAAACGGCGACTACACGCCCGTTTACGGCGGCAACGTCTGGGAGGTCGCCAGCGCGTTCACGACGGCCTCCGGCATGGCCTTCGTCACGCTCGGCGTCTCCTACGTGCTGACCGTCCTCGGTGCCGTCGCCGACAAACGCTCCTTCGCCAGCACCGTGACGGGGTTGGGCGAGCGCAGCGAGGCGTTCCTCCGAACCGGCTGGAACGGCGAGGACTTCCGCGGGCTCGAGCTGACCGTCGAGTCGCTCGCGGCGGACCTGAGTACCCTCGCCGAACAGCACAAGTCCTACCCGATCCTCCACTACTACCACAGCGAGCAGGCCTCTCGGGCCTCGGCCGTCGCCGTCCCGATCCTCGACGAGGCGCTCATGCTGTCCCGGTACGCGATGCCCGAGGGACAGGGGCTCGACCCCGCGATCGTCGAGAACGGCCGCTCGAGCGCACAGAGCTACCTCGAGACCTTAGACGACTCGTTCATCGACCCCGCGCCGTCGGTCCCGCGAGCGCCGGACCTCGAGCGCCTGCGCGAGGACGACGTCCCGACAGTCTCTGACGAGGCCTTCGCCGAGGCGCTGGCCGATCAGACCGACCGGCGACGGCGACTCCTCGGTGTGGTCGAGGCGGACGCCTGGGAGTGGCCGCCGATCGAGGAGTAACGCAGGGGTAGCCCACAGTCATTTTCCGACACCACCGGAACGGGTTCCGACCGAATCGGGCGGAAACACGGCCCGATATTCATTGGGTCAGGGGCCGTCCCCCACGTATGGAAGAGTACGACTTTCTGGTCATCGGTTCGGGATCGGGACTGGACGTGGCGAACGCGGCGGTGAATCAGGGCCAATCGGTCGCAATCGTCGAGAAGGGACGGCTCGGCGGGACCTGTCTGAACCGCGGCTGTATCCCCTCGAAGCAGTTGCTGTATCACGCCGACGTGCTGGAGACGATCGAGCGGGCCGACGAGTTCCACATCGACGCGACCGTCGAGGACGTCGACGTCGCCGAGATCGTCCGCGAAGTCACCGCGGACGTCCACGGCAGCTCCGACTCGCTCGAGCGCGGCCTCTCCTCGTCGGACCGCCACGACCTGTACAAGGCGGAGGGCCGGTTCGTCGACGAGCGGACGCTCGAACTCGCCGGCGGCGACCACGACGGCGAGCGCCTCACCGCCGAGACCGTCCTCGTAGCGGCCGGGACCCGCCCGGCGGTCCCGCCGATCGACGGGATCGACTCCGTCGACTACCTCACCAGCCGCGAGGCGCTCCAACTCGAGTCGCCGCCGGACCACCTCGTGATCGTCGGCGGCGGCTACATCGCCGCCGAACTGGGGCAGTTCTTCGGTACCTTCGGCAGCGACGTGTCGATCGTCGGCCGCCGGCCGCACCTGCTTCCCGACGCCGACGACGAGGTCGCCGCCGAGTTCACCGAGCGCTACGCCGACCGGTTCGACGTCTACACGGGCTACGAGGCCACTGCGGCAATGCAGTCGGGGGAGTCGATCACGGTCGAGGCACGGCCGTTCTCCGAGTCGGACGGCGACGCGGACGCGGAGACGACCGGGCCGGGCGAGACGGTCTCGGTCACCGGCGACGAACTGCTCGTCGCCGCCGGTCGCGTCCCCAACACCGACACGCTGAACGTCGAGGCCGCCGGGATCGAGACCGATGCCGCCGGCTTCGTCGAAACCGACGAGTATCTGCGGACGACCGCCGACGGCGTCTGGGCGCTGGGCGATATCGTCGGTGAATACCTGCTGAAACACAACGCGAACCACGAGGCGCGGACCGTCGCGCGGAACCTGTTCGGCGAGGCCCTCGAGCCGGTCGACTACTCGGCGATGCCCTTCGCCGTCTTCGGCTCGCCGGAGGTCGCCGGCGTCGGACTGACCGAACAAGAAGTGCGGGAGACGGATCGGGAATACGCCACGCGCACCTACCGCTACGAGGAGACCGCCCGCGGGTCGGCGATGAAAGCCGAGGGGTTCGTCAAGCCGATCATCGACCTCGAGGGCGAGATCCTCGGCTGTCACATCGTCGGGCCGGATGCCTCGAACCTGATCCAGGAGGTCGTCGTCGCGATGACGGCCGGCTCCGGGACGGTCCAGGACATCCGCCAGTCGGTCCACATCCACCCCGCGCTCTCGGAGGTCGTCCAGCGGGCCTTTTCGGGGCAGTTCACGCGGGGCGGGCACGACCACGGACACGACCACAGCCACGATCGGTAAGACGGACATCTATTGTTGTTCTGTCAGTAACTCCCCGCGCACTCGGGAGTTGCCACGCGGGTACGCCGCTACGATACCGATCTCTAGTAGCCACTTACGGAGCGCGTAGGCGGTACCGAGATCGGGAACGACCACAGTATTATCCCGCTTGCTTCCCTACGATGTCGGGATGGCAGACACGGAACGCGGACGAGAGCGGCAAGCGGACGACGAGGACCGACGCGACGACGACTCTTTGGACTCGCCTCCCGAGTGTCACCGCCGTGGCTGCACCGAGCGGGCGACGTTTGTCGCCCTCGAACGATATCAGGAGGAGACCGGACACGGTGCCGTCGAGGCGGAGGCCGTTCTCTGTCAAGAGCACGCCACCGAGGAGAGTCCCGCGAATCTCGATGGGAGTTACGCGGAGTACGTATTTCGCGTCGAGCCGCTCTAGGGGACGCCGGACGCGGACACGGCGTGATCGACCGCCTGCCGTTCGATTCCGGCCGCGGTGACGCCGTCGATCACTGAGCGGTTTGAGAGCGGGCCACACCTATATTGGAATCCGGAACGTGAGGAAAATCGATGCCCGAAGAGCAACTGTTCAAACTCGAGGACCAGCGGACGAGAACCGAAATCGCGGCGGCGCTACGCGATGCGGCCGAACAGATCGAATCCGGCCCCGTCGAGTTGAAGAGCGAAACGGATTCGAGAGACGTCACCATTCCGGAACACGCCCGATTTGAAACCGAACTCGAACGACTCACTGATTCGGAAACGGGAGAACAACGGTACGAACTCGAGTACGAGATCAGGTGGACCGAGTGACGCTCCCGTCGTTTCGAATCCGTCCGCTGTATTCAGCACGCCACTCCGAGCCGCTACCGAGGATTTCAACAAGGCAGGGACCGCCCGAGGCCGACTCCGGCGGGACGATACCGTTCTATCGCAGTCCGTCCCGGTGTCGTAACCCCTCGCCCCGGCTGACCCTCGTCAGCGTGACGGGTCTGCGTCCACGGCACGCGACCGCCGTTCCCTTTTATAGGCCACTGGCCTACCGTCCTCCGTAATGACGAACGCAGCAATCGTAATTCTGGCAGGGACCGACTCCCACAGCGACCTCGGGCGGCTCGTCAACGGCCTCGAGGCGGCCCGGGAGTTCGCCGAGAATCCCGAGGACGACCTGGAACTCATCTTCGATGGAGCCGGTACGCAGTGGATTCCCGAACTGGAAGACGCAGACCACGACTACCACGACCTCTACCGGTCGGTCAGCGACGAGGCAGCGGCCTGTGACTACTGTGCGGGCGCGTTCGGCGTCGAGGACGCCGTCAACGACGCCGGCGTCGTCACGGTAGACGACAACGAGGGTCACTCGAGCATCCGCTCGCTGGTCGACGACGATTACGAGATTATTACCTTCTGAACGCCGGTTTCGTTCCGTTAGCGGGCGGTATCCGCGGATCGAACCGAGACGAAACGCGCGGGGGATTCACTTTCACTCCGGTAGCACACACCTTTTAGCCTCCCCGTTAGTACAGGGAGACGATGACGTCGTTCCAGTCGACACTCGGTGACGAGCCGGGGATCGCCGAGGAGCTGGCCGAGAGCCAGCAGTCGATCTCCATCGCCGAGTTCTTCGAGAAGAACAAGCACATGCTCGGCTTCGACAGCGGCGCTCGAGGCCTCGTCACGGCCGTCAAGGAGGCCGTCGACAACGCCTTAGACGCCGCCGAGGAGTCGGGAATTCTCCCGGATATCTACGTCGAGATCGAGGAGGCCGGCGACTACTACCGCCTGATCGTCGAGGACAACGGGCCGGGGCTGACCAAGGAATCGCTCCCGAAAGTCTTCGGGAAACTGCTCTACGGCTCTCGCTTTCACGCACGCGAACAATCCCGCGGCCAGCAGGGGATCGGGATCTCCGCGGCCGTCCTCTACTCGCAACTGACCAGCGGCAAGCCCGCGAAGATCACCAGCCGCACGCAGGGCTCCGAGGAGGCCGAATACTTCGAACTCATCATCGATACCGACGACAACGAGCCCGAGATCAGCGTCGAGGAGACGACCACGTGGGACCGCCCCCACGGCACGCGCATCGAACTCGAGATGGAAGCCAACATGCGCGCCCGCCAGCAGCTCCACGACTACATCAAGCACACGGCGGTCGTCAACCCCCACGCCCGCCTCGAGCTGCGCGAACCGCAGGAACACTTCAAGTTCGAACGCGCGACCGACCAGCTCCCCGCGGAGACCGAGGAGATCCGGCCCCACCCCCACGGCGTCGAACTCGGCACCGTGATGAAGATGCTCGCGGCCACGGACTCCCAGACCGTCTCCGGGTTCGTTCAGGAGGAGTTCACCCGCGTCGGCAAGAAGACTGCCGACTCGATCATCGACGAGTTCCGCGATCGTCACTACGGCCGCGAGATGCGCTGGCGACCGCCCGCGAGTCACGAGAACGTCGACCTCCACGCCGCAGTCGAAGACGCCACTGCGAACAAAGGTGCCGAGGCGACGGCCGCGTTCGCCCAGTCCATCGCCGACGGGGTCGACGACTACGACCGCATCGCCTACCACGAACTGCTCGAGACGGTCGAGTCCGCCGCCGAAGCTGTCGAAGACGACCACGGAACGACGTTCGGCGACACCGTCCGGGAAAACGCCGTCGAAGCTGTCTGGCTCGAGCTGATCGACGCCGTCGAAACCGAGTCGGTGGACGACGGTGGCGCTGACGACGAGTCGCGACTGGTTGCCGACCTCTACGACCTCGCGGACGAGGCGACGAGTACCCGCAAGGACGACGAGACCATCCACGCCTTCGCCGACCGGCTCGGGGCCGCGTTCGGGGACGAACTCGCGGCCGGCGACGACGAGGGGAACGTCCGCCACCGGCTCACGCGGACGCGACTTCGGGAGTTCGTCGACCGCGCGGCCGATCTCACCGAGGAGTACGACGACGTCTCCTTCGGCGAGACGGCCCGCGAGAACGTCACCGACGCAATCTGGGACGTGATGGCCACCGTGCCCGACGACCCGCCGCTCGTGCGGGAGCTGAACGGCGACCGCGACGCCACCAGCGACCTCGTCGACGCGATGCGGGCGACCGACATCATGGCACCGCCGACGCGGTGTCTCTCGCCGATCTCCGAGGACCTCATCACTGCGGGGCTCGAGAAGGAGTTCGACGCGGACTTCTACGCTTCGGCGACCCGTGACGCGGGCGTCTCCGGCGGCGATCCGTTCATCGTCGAGGCCGGGATCGCCTACGGCGGCGACCTCCCCGCGGAGGGCACCGGCGAGGTCATGCGCTTTGCCAACCGCGTCCCGCTGGTCTACCAGCGCGGGGCCTGTGCCACGACGGACGTAGTGAAGTCGATCGGCTGGCGCAACTACGGGTTAGATCAGCCCGGCGGCTCCGGCCTGCCCAACGGCCCGGTCGTGATCATGGTCCACGTCGCCTCGACGAACGTCCCCTTCACCAGCGAGTCGAAAGACGCCGTCGCGAACGTCCCCGAGATCGAAGACGAGATCGAACTCGCCATCCGTGAGGCCGCTCGCGATCTCAAGAGCTACCTCAACAAACGGCGCTCGATGCAACAGCGCCGGAAGAAACAGAACGTCCTCGGGAAGATCCTCCCGGAGATGGCCGAGAAGGTCGCCGAGGTCACCGACCGCGACGAACCCGACATCGACGACGCGATCGCTCGCATCATGAACAACGTCCTCGTCGAGCGCAACGTCGAGGCAAACGGCGACGGACGGGCCGTCTCGGTCGTCGTCGAGAACAACTCGGGAACGAACGAATCGCTCGAGATCACCGACATCGTCTCGGCGGAGCCGACCGCCCTCTCGGACGGCGCGACCGTCGTCGAGATGGACGGCGAGTGGTTCGTCAAGTGGGAACCCGAGGTCCCGAGTGACGACGAAGCGGCCCTCGAGTACGAGGTACCGGACGACGCGACCTTCGATCTGGACGTCAAAGGCGTCGAAAGCGAGAAACTGACCGTAAACCAATGAGCGCAGACGATACCCAGGAAGCCAGAGAGCAGTTGATCGATCTCGCCGCGCAGTTTTACGACCAGTTCGAACTGGGCGAGATCCCCCACATGTCCGTGCCGACGCGGACGAAGAACAACATCGAGTACGACGAGGACAAAGACGTCTGGGTCTACGGCGACCGCGAGTCGACCCGATCGGCCAACTCGGTCCAGGGCGCTCGGAAGCTCCTGAAGGCGGTCTACACGATCGAGTTCCTCGCCGACCAGCTCGAGGAGGACCGCTCCTCGACCCTGCGTGAACTCTACTACCTCTCGGAGAGCTGGGACAACGAGGAGGCCCAGTTCTCGAGCCAGGACGAGTCGAACAACCTCGTCGAGGACCTCGAGATCGTCTCGGGGGTCACCCGTGAGGACTTCCACATGCGCCCCGAGGAGTCGGGCGCGACGATCATGGGGCCGTTGCACCTGCGCGAACAGACCCGCCGCGGCGAACGCGAGATCCACTGTCAGGAAGACGTCGGCGAGGGCGGCTACCAGATCCCGAACAACCCGGACACGATCGAGTTTCTGGGCTCCGACGCCGACTTCATCCTCGCGGTCGAGACCGGCGGGATGCGCGACCGGCTCGTCGAGAACGGCTTCGATGAGGAGTTCAACGCGCTGATCGTCCACCTGAAGGGCCAGCCCGCCCGCGCGACCCGCCGGATCACCAAGCGACTCCACGACGAACTCGACCTGCCGGTTACGGTCTTTACCGACGGCGACCCGTGGTCGTACCGCATCTACGGCTCGGTGGCCTACGGCTCGATCAAGTCCGCCCACCTCTCGGAGTATCTCGCGACCCCCGAGGCGGACTTCATCGGTATCCAGCCCGCCGACATCGTCGAGTACGATCTGCCCTCCGACCCGCTGTCGGATTCGGATATCAACGCCCTCGAGAGCGAACTCGAGGACCCGCGGTTCCAGACCGACTACTGGGAGGAACAGATCGAACTCCAGCTCGACCTCGGGAAGAAGTCCGAACAGCAGTCGCTGGCCGCTCGTGGCCTGGACTTCGTGACGGACACCTATCTGCCCGAACGACTCGGCGAGATGGGCGTCCTCTAGGCCTGCGTCTCGAGGGCCTTCGACGCCGACAGGACCAACACTCGTAGCGCGCCCTGTGACTGCAGGTACAACCGGTTCCCGTCTGCGTGGCCACTCACCGTCTAGAACGGTGACATGGCGGACGACAAAAACGACGAACGGCCGTTGCACAGTGACCCCGACGAGGGCGCGATAGACGAGCCGACGACCTCGGGCGCACAGGAAGCCGACGAGACCGCGTGGATGATGAAAGAGGGGATCACGGTCGGGCTGATCGCCATCGGTGCCATGGTCCTCCTCGGCCTCGGCCTCCTGCAGGGGTCCGGGCTCGTCGACTTCTTCGCCCCGATCGCCGACTCCGGAGTCGGGCAGTGGCTCGCACTCGGTGTACTGGCCCTGGCCGCAGTCGCGCTCTTTGCCTGGTCTCGAGTGGGCGTGTAAGCACGGCCGCCGGCGCACCTACTCGTCGAGGACGACCGGGACGCCGCGGGTCGCCACGTCGACGACGAACGCCTCGGCGTCGGCCGCGAGCGTCCCGTCCGCGTCGTAGTGGACCGGCAGGACCAGATCGGGATCGATCTCGCCCGCCAGCGACGCGGCCTCGTGGCGGTCCATCGTGACCGCGCCGCCGATCGGCGGGAGCAGGAGGTCGATCTCGAGCGACTCGTGGAGCGGGAGGGCGTCGGTGCCGCCGGGCCAGAACGCCGTGATCCCGTCGATCGTCACGCCGAAGCCACAGCCCCGTCCCTCGGGATGTGGAACGGTCCCGTCGGCGTCGGTATGTGGCCCAGCGGGGTCGTTGTACGCCGGCGTCGTGAACAGATCCAGCGGGCCGAGGACGAACGACTCGTCGGCACGGACGCGTTCGACGTCGAACGGCAGGGTTTCCGGCCGCTCGTCGACACCGTCGCTCTCGCTCGCGTCGACCGACTCGTG
Source organism: Natrinema thermotolerans (assembly GCF_031165565.1). NCBI lineage: Archaea > Methanobacteriati > Methanobacteriota > Halobacteria > Halobacteriales > Natrialbaceae > Natrinema > Natrinema thermotolerans. The sequence continues at coordinate 3,462,525 of NZ_CP101873.1, forward strand.
AACGACGACCAGCGCGTCGTCCCGGGCGACCCGTCGGATCGCGTCGGGATCGTAGTGGTGGCCGTGAGAGACGAGAATCAGGTCGCCGTCCCGTGGCTCGAGCCCCTCCAGTACCCGTTCCGGGCCGGGATCGGTGTAGACGACCGCACCCGTCTGTCCCTCGAGACGAACGGTAGCGTGGCCGAGCCAGTCGACGGTCACCGCGTCGAATCGGACGGTCATGCCCGGAGACACGAGCGAGAGATCCGAAAAGGCTTCTCTCAAGGGAGATAGACGCTGGGCTAGTCGATCGATTGTCGGCTCCGGCGCGGCCGGTTCAGGGGATCCGGACCGAATGCTCGAGGGTACCGACGCCGTCGACCTCGATCTCGACTGTATCGCCGTCCGAGAGCGGGCCGACGCCCTCGGGCGTGCCCGTCGCGATCACGTCGCCGGGCTCCAAGGTGAGGTAGGTCGTGATCTCGGCGATCAGTTCCGGAATCGGGAAGATGAGTTGCTCGCGGGAGCCGTCCTGCTTCAACTCGCCGTTGACGCGGGTTTGCACGGACGCGTCCGCAGGGACTTCGTCGGGGGTCGCCAGCACTGGCCCGATCGGAGCCGCGCCGTCGAAGGCCTTCCCGCGGACCCAGTTCTGTTCCTGTCGTTGATCGTCGCGGTTCGAGAGGTCGTCGACGCAGGTAAAGCCCTCCACGACGTCCATCGCGTCGGCTTCGGCGACGTGGCGGCACTGTTCGCCGATGACGACGCCGAGTTCGGCCTCGTGGTCGATCCGCTCCTTGCCCGCGGGCAGGGTGACGGTATCGCCGTGGGCCGCCAGCGCGTTCGGCGGCTTCAGGAAGAGCAAGGGTCGATCCGGAACCTCGGAGTCGAGTTCCGCCGCGTGGTCGGCGTAGTTCCGCCCGATACAGACGATCTTCGACGGCTCCGTCGGCGGCAACACGTCGATTTCGTCGCTCTCGAGGTCGTAGCTTTCCGTTCCGAAGTGGACAGTGCCGTTCTCGTACTCGCCGCGGCGGACCGCACCGGCCGGGTCGCGAAAGCGGGCGTATTTCATGCTCGGTGGAATGGACACCGGGCATCAAAAGCGTTGAGAAGCCGGTCAGTTCGAGGGCCGATTCGCGGATTCGGCAGCGACCGCCTGCGGGTGAAACGGGTCGCTCGAGCGGGCTGCTGTTAGCACCCTGATGAGTCAACGTGCGTGATATCGTGGCACTGCCGGCCCGGAACGGAACGTTTTTCATTAGGCCTCGGCAACAATGAGTTGCGAGACGCGCTCCCGTTGGTGAGACGGACGCAGTCCGTCGAGGCTCGGTGCGCGAGCGCAGTGAACGCTCCGTTGGTGTAGTCCGGCCAATCATTTCGGCCTTTCGAGCCGATGACCTGGGTTCAAATCCCAGACGGAGCATCCCAACACCATCCCTTCTGGTGGTTTCTGGTTCTCTGGAGATGCAAGTATGTACGCCGCTCAGGCCACCGTGATTCACCGTATTGCCCGACAACCACGCAGTCGTGCGATTCTGCTCACTTCTCAGGCCGATGTCTAATAACCTCGATATCCCTGTCGTTCCACCGTCCTCTGAGGAGCGCTTGTCCGAACGCGAGTTGATCGACTACCGGTCACTCCGCGAGTCACTGATCGACTGGTCACTCAATATCGGCAAGAACCCGGACCGTGCCGAGGGATACGCCTACGACACTGTCCGGGCGCGTGCGAACCGACTGGACATCTTCTACCGCTGGGTCTGGGACCAAGAAGACGGGTACACCGCGACGGTCACGCACGAGCACGCGGACGAATACATGCGGGAACTCGCCTACGGCGACTCGAGTGATACGCACAAGGCGAACGTCCAGAAGGCGATTAAGATGCTGTTCAAGTGGCGACACCACCAGCACGGCGATGACCTCTGGGACCCGGACATGTCCTTCTCCGGTCGGACGTCGACGCAACCCCGCGACTTCCTCACGCGCGAGGAACGGACACAGATCCGCGAAGCCGCTCTCGAGTACGGCAGTACGCCTCACTACAAGTCCTTAGACCCGGAGCAACGCCGGGAGTGGAAAGCCTACCTCGCGCAACGCTACGAGAAGCCCATCCGCGCAGTCGGGAAGGACGACTTCGCCCGCGCGAACGGCTTCAAGATCCCGTCCCTCGTCTGGGCCTCATTGGACGCGGGTCTCCGACCGATCGAAGTCGAACGTGCCACCGTCCAGTGGGTCGACGTCGAGAACTCCCTCCTCCGAATTCCACAGGAAGAGTCGAGCAAGAACAGGGATAACTGGACCGTCTCGATTCAGGAACGCACTGCCCGTATGCTGGGCGAATGGCTTGATGAGCGAGGACTATACCCGAAGTATAGGAATTCTGATGAACTGTGGCTCACGCGCGAGGGAAACCCGTACGGCTCGAGTGCGCTGAAATACGTCCTCAATCGGCTCTGTGAGATAGCAGGCATCCCGACCGAGAATAGACAGATGAGTTGGTACGCGATCCGTCACTCAGTTGGCACGTATATGGCTCGAGAAGAGGGGCTTGCGGCAGCGCAGAGCCAGCTCCGTCACAAGAGCGAACTCACGACCATGAAATATGATAACGCTCCGGTAGAGGACCGTCGTGACGCGCTGGACCGGATGGGCTAACCCCGACGTTCATTAGTAACGGGTGGACATACCGGAATGTTATGCAGAAGAACACGATTCTGCCCATGATGAGAAAGATGAGTATACAAGAAGTCGAGTACCTTCTTCAGTTGATCGAGGAAGAGCTAGAAGACGAGGAGTCGACTATCTGGCGAACCAAGGTACTACTCGATGAGGGTACGACAAAAGACGAAGTCTGGGATCTCATTTGGGACCTTGATGAAGATTTTGCTCGTTCACTTGAGTCTGGTTGGGAAGATCGGGACGAAATGGACGAAGGGGAGAGAAAAATAGAAATCGAGAAACGACATATGAGAATCAGAGATATTTAGATAGGTCTAAACTAGACTTTTGCGACAACCTTTGCCATGGTTCTAATGTGTCACGGTTTATACTCTGCTTTTTAACCAGCGGGGGGTACCCATGGGTGCAATGTCCGCGTGGCACTACACGAAACTGCTCGCACAGCTCATCGCCGTCGCACGGCGAGAAGAACTGACCAACGTGTACAAGGTCTACGCCTTCGCCGACCACGAGACGGTCCCGGTTATGCCGATCGGTCACCCCGACTCTACTGTCGAGGGATCGATCCTCGGTCTTGCTCGTACTCACGAGTCGACTGGCTACGTGTTCTTCTCGCTCCGATTAGGCGAGGACCCGACCGTCCAGAATATCGAAGTCACCGAAATGGGGAGTCTATTCGAACCCGAGCGGGTCGCGCTCCTGCACGACGATGTCGAGTCGACGGAGAGCGTTCACCCCGGTTCCACGGTCTGGCGCGTACACGATGACTACATCGCTGAGCTTCCCGATGAGGAAGTTCCCAACGGCTCTGATACGGAGCCTGAGACTACCGAAGAAGGCCTCGGAGAACTCTTTGGGTAGGGGTAAAATCACGGGGTATAGCCGTAGCAAATAACAGACGAAACCATCCACGTTTCAATTATACCATGGCGCAAGAAACCGAAATCGTCCCGCTGCTGGACGATCATGACAAAGCACAGCTGATCGAACGACTCGTCGATCACGGCTACACCGACCTCGCCACCAGCGTCGTCGGCCAAGACAATCTCGACGAGGACCGACTGAAGGACGCGCTCCGCGATATCGACGAACAGTACGCCGAACACCTCCACCACAAGACGCTTAGAAAGATCGCTCATGCATAACGAGCCAAGTCACCCTGACCAGGATATGCTCGACGACTTCGCCGACGAATCGACCGACGAGATCGAAGTGCCCGACGGTATCGAGGAGGGAATGCTCGACGGATCAGAACTCGACTTCGGTGAGGAGAAAGAATGAGCAGCCAAGATACGTTCGGCGGGTCGGGATCCAATGGACCCGAGATCGACGATACCGAACCGGGCTTCTACAATTACGTCGACGAACGAGAGCAGATCCGTCGACGGAAGGAGATCGCTAACCAGAATCCGCCGTGGACGGCCGACGAGATCCTACAGCAGTACCACTTCTGCAACATCGATCGGCGCCACGACCGAGGAACCCGGTTCTACCTCGAGCATGTCGCCCCGCCCTCGCAGACGGCCTTCACCGATGAGACAGAGGTCGCGGAGGATCTGTTCATTCGGACGGTCGTCTACCGGCTCCTCAACCATCCTGACTCCTATCGGGAGATCGAGGACTTGATCGACGGGCGCGATACCGACCTTGTGGCGATCGTCGCGACGTTAGAAGACCGAGAGGAACGGGTCTTCTCCTCGGCCTACCGGGTCGGCGGGAACAACACCACCGATTACAACGGGAAGCTCGAGCAACTGTTCTACGGTGGTCTCCGCGACGACCTCATGCCGCGATTCGACGAGCTGTGTGAGGGGACGATGTACGCCGACACACTCGAGCAGGCGAACCAGCCACTTCGCGACGTAACCGGCTTCGGTGAGTTCCTCGTCTACGAGATCGCTACCGACCTCAATTACATCTGGTTCGATTTTCACGAGGACGACTTTGTCAACGTCGGTCCCGGCGCAGAGAAGGGGCTCGAGCAAATCTACGGCGACGACATCAGCGATTACGAGGCGAAGCTTCGGGACCTCCAGAGCAAACAAGACGAGTCCCTTCCGGAGGACTTCCCCTACCTCACGGCCCGCGATGTCGAACACTCGCTCTGTGAGTACGCGAAGTATCTCCGTGTGAAGAACGGCGGTAAAACGAGACGGTATCTGTAAGGCTATACCTAGAAGTATCGTCTCCGTAGAAAACTATAGGTCTCTTCGACTAACTATTTGTCGTATGTCGACTTCCGACAGTGACATCTCCGCAATGATGCAGCACCTGGACGCTGCCAGGGCAAATCGTGATCCAGAACAGGACGAGGGCTGCTCGAATTGTCGGAAGCCGGTCCACAAGCGGAAGGTCAAACAGATCGATATCGGTGACGGCCGCAGCGCCCGAGGCCATCACGAAGTGAAACTCAAGCGAGTCTGTCCCGAGTGTGGTGCTGAGGTCCCGCGGATTCGATCGGGGAGTAGCGTCATCTCGGGTGGCGAGAAGAAGATCGAGGCGATCTACAATTCGAACACTGGCGCTATCCACCTCTGCCAGGATGCGGAGTCGAATACAGCGGAGTGCGGGTGGTCTGGTGGGACGAGGAAAGAGATTCGGGTCAATGAGGCCGATATCTGTGGCGAGTGTCGGGCGGCCCGTTAGCGTTCGCGAACAGGAGTTCGTTTCCGTACCGCAAGTGAGCTGTCGCTCTCGCAAGTTGGGCACTGGGGACGGCAGCGGTCGCCATCAACTGTAGCCAAGTACGGATTCCCGGTTACTTCGTTGATGTGGAAGCCGGGTTTCCCAATCCCCTTCGGACGGACTTCGTCTCCCTTTCCGAAGCCGTGTTTGAACGTCCGATGACAATTCTTACATCGGAACGTCACAGTAAAGACGATATCTTCTGGGTCGTAATCCGCAACATCGTCATAGCGGTACGTATACTGGCAATGTGAGCAGTTTTCGCTATTGTATTTCGGTTCCTCTCCACAGGAGGGGCACTTCTCCATACCCGTATTTGTAACTCAAAACCCATGATCGCGGCGAAACGCACTAATGTTAGATTAGCTAGGTTAGTTCTGTATGACGGATATCGACACAGTACTCACGGTCCTGTCGAGTCACCGACGCCGGTACATCCTCTACTACCTCGAGGACCACGGCAGCGCCAAGATCCAAGAGCTCGCGAGATCGGAAGTCGAGCATACGCAAATGGTCCACAGGGACCTCCCTCGATTAGCCGACGTCGGCTACATCATGCACGACGATGAGCGGATCGAGTACGACCCCTGCCCGCTCCTCGAGCGCTTCCTCGATGTCTGTAAGGATATTGAACTGGGCGGTGGCGAGCGGTCCCGGACACCGCCGTAACCAATAGCAATAAGTCGCCCTGCCCCGTACTAGTAGCTACCCCTAATAGGGGGCCTGTTACGTCCTTGGAACCGACCGAAACAGGTCTAGGTGGCCGTCTTGTGCCGCCTAGCTCCATTATACCACGTAGCCATTACTGTAACGAAAAGGTATATATTCGCGTAGCCCCTATACATAGTAAGTACGCCGCCAGGTCCCATCGAGTGGATCTGGCTCTCAGAGGGAATCCGCGAGGATTTCCGGAGTAGGACTTCGGTCGGTTCCAACACTGTATCCGACGACTTCACGTGCCATGGGACATCCAACGAAGGACGCAGCCGCCATGGCCGAAGTCGGGGTTACTCTGACCCGAGAGCTGATAACTGGAGATAAACCATCCCGGCGAGGAGCAAAGATCTAACGGCAGGGTGCAACTCCCAGCGTCGCCCCGAACGTGAGACAAGACGGCGTCGGACGCACGGTACGGCCTGAGTCGATAAGGACCGTGCCCCGAAAGGGACACGGGAATCAGCAAGGAGAATAAACTCTCCTTGAGGGGAGTATACACTGCGGCTCAGCGCTCAACCAATCCTTCCGAGCGCGACCTCGCCTCGTGTTCCCGCTTCACCGGTGCCAAAAACTCCTCCCCTATTCCATACCAGTAGCTGTTTCTCGGTCTTGATCGACTGGTCTTGTCCGGTTATGCAAAACGACTAACTGCGCAAACTTACTATCAATACTATGACGGAAAATGCAGGGCTTGAGTGTCATCAATCAGAAGATGGGGTCCTCCGCTGTACTCTTGATCAGGAAAGGATGGAGGAAGCATTCGAGGTGGGCAAGAAGATTGTCCAGGAACACCATGGCGAATACGAGACTGTGCCAGACGAATTCTCGTTTGAGTCTGGTCTTCTTGCCGAAGAAAGAGCAGCGTATACTCGGGCGTTTACTCCAACCAGAGAGGTTGATGGTGAGCAATATCCGGATGGTGATACAGAGCCCCAAGAAATCATCGTAGACGAAGACTTGGCTGGGTATCGTCCACGAGGGGCTACCAAAAGTCTCCTACACGAACTGCTTGAGTGGCGAGCGATAGAAGTCATGCCAACAGATAGTGTTCTCCAAGGCGGTTCGCACCACGTCGCTAAGTTCAATGAGGACAGTCTCTGTGAGGCGGTCAACGAAGAGATGGGTGAGGTTGTCTGTGATATGAACTGGAACTCGTACTACAAGACCCTCGCTGAGTGAGGCCCCTTTCTGACGATCTTGTGGGGTATTCTGGGAATCGTTATTGCTCGAGCCTTCTTCGAGCTCCCGTCGGCGCTGGATCTGACGATCTCGTTTGGGATTATCGTCTTCTTCTCGATATTTACGGCGTGGGAGGTAGAACGCGCACAGAAGTCCCAAGACCCGCCAAGCAGGAGTTGAGTATCTATCTGAACTTCCTGATTATCCTCTTCGAGGTACTCCGGGTCTTGAGTGAAGCCTGACTACTGTTGTCCGGGTGGCGTTCCTCCCGGCGGGCCTGTTCCGGGTGGCGAGTTCCCGGGTGAACAGGCGACGTCGAGCCCTTGTTGGAATTGAATGTTCTGAACCGAAACATCGTCTGAGGTTGCGGTAATCTCGACGGTTAGACCCGCTTGATTTATCCGATCGTTCCCGCTCGGGCACCGGAGACCAATATCTTGCCCCTCCCCAGACAGAACCGTCGTACTGCCTTCGACTGTCTCTCCTTCTTGTCCGTCGAATTGAACGGTTAGCGTGCTGTTCGTTGTGATTCGATAGTTAATCTCTGCTCCGTTCTTGAGGTTGTTCTCGACAGACGCGACGGTCGTAAACGTGTCCTGTGACTCTACTGTATTGTATTCCGCTTCGGTAAGTTCGATAAGTCCCTTGTTCTCCCCTGCGACTGAGACATCGACGCCACGGTCTGCCGCAAGTGTACTGAAAGCAAACGCTGGATTGAACGCTACCATTCCACCCGTGAATATAAGCGCAAATGCCAGCAGGTGGAACTTCCGCATTACCTGTTTCTTGTACCTTCTGAGGGTAAAGTCTGTTGGGCTGACTAGTCTGTCACGCGTATGTTCTATTATGGGCTATACTTGGTGTTATCTGGTAAATGAATGTAAGAAAAGTTAAGTGGTTATGCACACAAGTAATACATGGAATGATACCAGAATCGCCAACGGTGTACCTGGATATTCCCAGGGCTGATGACTCGGCTATCTGTGAGTACATCCGCGAGAAAGGATTCCACGAGACCTACGCTAATGAGGAGTGGTATCCCGAAAGTGAGGTTGTCTTTCCTATCGAGGAAGCCGGTCGGGAGTTGGTCGAAGGTGTAAAGTCCCGAATCGCGGAAGGGAAACCAGCGGCCGTCTATCGGCCAGACGGCACCTACGTTGAGGATTTAGAAGCGGCCCATGGGATGGTCAAGAACAGTACCCATGTGTGGTATGCGTTCTATGACCATGTTGACAACCACTGGCTGACACGTTGGAACAACGGTGGTCTAATCCTCTTTACGGAGGATGCCGGCCAATGTAAGGAGTACACGCGAAATGATGATGGGACCCTCTTCGATGACGATGGACGGTTCCCGTTACACTCGCCCGCAACAATGGATCCGTTCCCGTTCGACTCGGTCGCCGGTGACTACCTGTATAGTAAGTTCCACCACCTCCCCTACCGTGAGGTCGTTGACCAATCCGGTGAGTTGATCGGCTATGAACTCCGGCCCGGTGAGGACGGTGATGGTCGTGTGTCTGACCTCCATGACGACTTGACCTACGGGGCCGTGTTCCATGCGGGAGACGCTCACTACCAAATCTATAGACACAGCCAAGGGGTCGCGTCTGAACCGGGCGACGTCGTGAAGCCGGAAGAAGAAATCGTCGAAGCGGCCTAACGGTCGGGCAGCAGGGGGACGTCGTCGTCCTCTTCGCGCTTCGGGTCGATCCACGCCGTGCGCGGCGTGACGTACCAGTCTCCCTCGTGGTCGCGTAGCGCAAGCTTGTCGCAGCTGACTAAATCCTCGTATAGGTCGTCGAGGCTCGTGTAGTTCTGGCCCTCTCCAATCGGCATGAACGGCGTCGGTGGCATCTGGTCCCCCGACATGATGTCCGTGAACAGCTCCACCGGGTTCTGGTACGGGTCGCGTCCGTCCCACCGCGGTGACCACGGTCGCCGGTCGAAGTCGCCACGCTCGTTCTCTCCCTGCGCCGCGACGACGTGTGACAGGTAGATAGCTCCCTGCCGGGTAACGTACCGGTAGCAGTAGTCGAACGCTTCTGCGGCGTCGAAGTCGGCGTCTGACTTCCACTGAGCGTCATCCCGTGGCGTGTAGCCGTTGGTAACGGCGATAACCCGGTCCCACTCGTCGAGGAAGTCCGGGCGGCTCACGGCGGCGACGTGCGAGAGGGTCTCCGCCAAGTTCTCGTAGGTCGCCCCTCGTCTATTGCTGTCTTCGTACTCTGCCTTGATGTCGACCTCGATATCGTCGGGGTCGTCGATCCAATCGCCTGCGGTTCGTGGATGCATCCAATGTGGAAATTCTGTCATTCTGGATGGTTCGCATATCATAGAAGCTCCGTGCTTATAAACGTAAATTCGAGGGCCTTCGTCTGGAATAAACACTAAATCGCAGACGGCGGTAGCGTGAGTAATGGCTGATGATATTGAGTGCCGTGAACGGGACGATGACCTCTACTGTGAGGTCGATGGTAACGAGGTCCACGTGAGCGACCTGACCAAGGCCCAGTGCCAACGCACGGATAGCGGGGAGTGGTTGCAGGGCTACGATCGCGTCCAGGATTGGTCGCGGGTGAGTAGCCCAGAGACGAAGCGGATCCTGAAGGAGGCACTCCGGAACGACGTCGACCTCGTGAAGTCGATGAGCCAACAAGACGATCCGCCGATCCAACCAGAAACGGCGAAGGCGATCCAGGAGAGTTACCAGCCGTCCGTCGCCGGTGCCTGCCGATATGGTCGGGACCGGGCAGCGACACAACCGGACTCGTACGAGACCGAACCAGTAGACGAAACAGACACCCAGACGACGGAGTCCCAGGAAGACTTCACCGAGTCCCAAGAAGACATCACGGTCGAGGAGGCACGCGAGGCCTTCGAAGTCGAACAAACCTCGCTCGAGGACTTCGGCCTCTAGCTATTTTTACCCGGTGTTGGTTCTTGTTGCGCGGGCGCGTGACTTCTACTGAGACGATTTTCAGCCGCCGTGTGCGCTATTCGACTCTATTTTCACCCGTGGTCTGCGTGCGTTCACACATTTTCACCCGCCCCCGCCCGGTATTTTCACCCGGCTATTAGAATCCCATTTGCCGATTTTCACCCGGTATTGGCTGGCTTCTCTGCCGATTTTCACCCAGATTATTCGTCGAGTATAGTCTGATAACACGCACCAAGGTCGCATTTTCACCCGTAACATCAGAACTGAAACTAATAGATACCATCAGATTTTTGTTAGCATGAAAGAACAGGGGCGTGTGAATCGACGTAACCTTTTGATCGGAACGGGCGGGGTATTGACGACAGTGCTTGCGGGTTGTTCCGGGGGATCTGATGACGACTCCGAAGATGAGCCCAATTCAGATAATGGAAACGAGTCTACAAGTGAGACCATCCGAGATGAAGTTGTAGAACCGACTTACGTCGAACCGGTGGAAGTCAGTGAGGGAGACACCATAGCGGTTGAGGCAGAAGAAGAGAGTGGAAACGATTTCCAACTCACGATCACTGACTCGGACGAGAATGAACTCTTTAGTGAGACAGGGTCGAGTATTGAAACTGAACAAACAGCAGACTCCGATGGTCAATATGCGATCAACTTGGTTCCTACCACTACGGTTGATGTAGAGACTGTTACGATTGGTGAAAACAGTAGTGAAGATGACAGTGGAAACAATACCGAAGACGATACCCAAGATATCCGTATTGACTTGCTGATTGAGCGTAACCCATAGGGTTCGCTGATCGGCACCATCTCAGCAACGGTCACCTCGTAAAACAATTCTTATACGACTACTCCAAGATTCAGATACTATGTACGATCTCACTGGCTTCCAACGCGACTTGCTCTACGTGATCGCGGGACAGGAGGAACCACACGGACTGGCGATCAAGGAGGAACTCGAGAACTACTACGAGAAAGAAATCCACCATGGACGGCTCTATCCGAACCTTGACACACTCGTAGACAAGGGTCTCGTCGAGAAGGGAGAGAAAGACCGGCGGACTAACGTCTACACGATAACGAGCCGTGGGACTCGTGAACTCGAGGCCCGTCGTAAGTGGGAGTCCCAGTACGTCGACCTCTGACTGCTCTACTTGGTTACCGGGCTACCATTTTATCAGCGAGGGCCAAGTAGGAAGCCCGAGTAATGTCAAATAATTTGATTGGTGGGATCGAAGAACTATGTAAGAATCGGCATACGGAATTTGAGTCGATAACGCTCATCAAGGGGAAGTCGAGTTCGGGCGGTAACTGGGAACAGATCGGTTCCGAGTACGGGATCCCGATTGAGGATTTGACCGGAGAGTCGAGCGAGAAGTGGCCGCTCCTCTGGGAAGACCGTCCGGACGGTACGTTCGAAATGATCTGGCAACTCCACGCAGTCGGAGAGGCGACCACGGGGACGTTCGTCTTCGTCTCGCCCCATTACGGCGAGCCGTTCTCGGTCGAGGAGTTGACCCTCCGGGAACTCGACCCGACGAGGATGAGCCTGCGGTTTGACCGTATTTCCGACTATGAGGTCCTTGAAATCGATTTATAGTGACTGAGAAGTGTATTACTCCTATGAATTCCGCACTGGCCTGCTACGTACTCTCGGATCCGACACGGCAGAAAGTCCTCCGCTACGTGAACCGGAATGGGTGTACGGCTGTATCCGATCTTGCGCTCGCGATCAATGGCAAAGGCGTCGACGAGGAAATCCCTGAGAGCCACGTCCCGCTGCTCGTGGACTACGGAATCCTCGAGCGGGACGACGGCTGGGTCTATCCCACGGCCGATTCGTTCCTCGTAACCGAGTGCCTGGACTCGATCGAGTCTACAGTACCTGAAAGTCCCCGGTCAGCACCCGTGAAATCGAGCTGATGAGGGCCTCTACCCGGGGCGGCTTCGACGGGGTATAGCCGTAGTCGAGTATATGACCTGTTGTCTACCGTTTGATTATACTGGTCTCTATATATGCCGTATATGGAGACGATACGCTGGGTATCGCTTTCCCGTCCCAGATATTCACCACTATTCTGACCTGTTAGTTAATAGGGGGAACTAAGTGCCCCCGGTACGTACCCGTAACCGTAGGTAAGTGTTAGAATAATGACAGTCTCAAAGCAGCCTGACCGCGTGACGGTCGACGAGTCGGCCTATGACCAACTCTCGCACATCAAGGCGAGTACGAAAGTCCCGAAGCACCGGATCATCGGCCACTGCATCGAGTTTGCCGTCCAGAACAGCGACGAATTCCAGCAGTACATGGAGGAACAATGAGATTCAACGCAGCAGTCCCGCTTGACCAGATCGAGCCCCCAGAACGCAGCGAGAAGCTCCATCCCTACGAGAACGAGGAGACGGAGACAACCAACGACGACGAACTCCCCGAGTGGGAAGCCTTCCGACAGTCCGTCGGGACCGAACCGAACAAGCCGCTCGAGGTCGCCGAGAACGGGACTGGCTACGAACTCGTCGACGGGGATCGTCGGTACCGTGCCCTGACCGAGAACGAGGCAGACACCGTCGCCTGCTTCATCCTCGAAGACGGGGAGGATCTCTCGGAGTCGGAACGGGAGGCCGAGAAGACGATGCGGATGATCACGGCGAACGAGCATCGGAAAGAGAGCGATAAGGAGCAGAAGGCACGGGCAGTTGCGAAGTTCTGTGGGCCATGGCTGCTTCCGCCGGGTGAACGGATAACCGATGAGCGACGGATGTCGCAGACGGCGATGGCGGACAAGGTCGGGGTAGCTCAGAAGACGATTTCCGTCTGGCAGAACCCGCTCCGTGACAAGTACCCGCTCCGTGATGCTCTCGGGGGTAAGGCGTCCGGGAACTACCCCGATGCCGATGCAGTACAAGTGATCGATGAGACGATCGACTACCTGGAACGGGGTGGTGATGAGGGCAGCCGTGTTGTCCCAATAGGACAGAGCAAATTCGTTGCCAATGAGATCTCTGATATGGAGGGTGTCGGTCTGAACGAGATCCGGAATGAGGCTAAGAAGGGGGCACAGGAGGGATGGGACGAGAACCGACTCCTCACAAATCTCGAGAAGAACTACGCTCACAACGAGACTGAGAAGATAGAAGAAAGCGACTTTGAGGAGGGAATGCTCAACGGTGACGACCTCGAGTTCGAGGATGACACTGTCCCCGAGCCAGTTGATGACAGTACAGAGGAGGAGGAAGAGACAGAAACCGAGGAACTAGACCTCCGGACCGAGATGCGGGAGTTCGATCTTGAGGTGCTGGTTGATGACGATATGGCGTCGTCGGCTGATGAACTCAAGACGCGGAATTTGCAAGCGGTCTCCTTCGAGGATGAGGCTGCCCAACTCTTCGTCGCCATGAAGGAGAAGTACGATCTGTCCGACAGTGATCTTATGAAGAAGTTTGTTGAGCCGATATTCGTCGATACTGCCGTTGCTCACCTGGAGGACGACGTTTAACGTCGCATATTCCTTGTTTAACGCATTCCGTTTAGCTCATTTAAGTCGCCGTAGCCGGTAGCTCCGGGTGAGTCGGTTATATGAGAAAACTTGTGCTGATAGCAGTGCTTATGCTGTCCCTCGCGGCTGGTGGAATGCCCGTAGCGGGCGCGTCACCAGACGCTGCGACGAGCGACACTGTAGTCGTCGCCGTTGGCGAAGCCGACTCGTCTCTACTCGCGGCAAATACGATCGCGAGTGCGAACGACTACACCGTAGTACAGGCTGACGCCGATGGACTCGATGTACAGGCAGTGCAGACTCTTTCTGAGCGCGTTGACAACGGGGATCTTGACGAGGCAATCGTAGTCGGGAACGACCTCGACTCGGCTGCCACTGACCTCGAGACCCTCGGGATCGACGTGACCACCGAGATCGAAGCTGCGGAGGACCGCCACCTGCTCTACGAATCGGCCATGGAATGGGAGTCGGCGGACTCCGTCGTCCTGACCTCCAAGGTCGATAGTGATCGAGCAACGGTCAGTGCGGCGTTGGCGAACGACGATCTCGGTCCTGTCCTGGAACAGTCCATAGGTATTGACGACATCCAGAGCGCTCTCGACTCGCTGGAGGCACAGACGGTCTACGTGACCCCCGGTGTCTCGGATAGCACGATCGGAGAACTCGAGGCGAACTACACCGTCGACGAGGCGACATTGAACGGGTCACCGCAGGCAGTTGCGAGTGACCTCGCACACGACACGGAGCATGTCGCTGTGACGAGTCCGACACTCGTTCACCACGTGTCACAGGTCGGCTCCGGAGAGAACACCTCGTTGCTCGTGACGGAGACCGATGACCTCGGTTCCGCAGTTACTGACACGCTCGACGCGTGGGAGAACACTACAAAGGTATACTCGACGAATAACCCTGTCGACGTTCAGTCCCACACGAACGCGTCTGTAACGTCGATCGCGGAGTTCACCGACCTCCGAACGGGGCTTCTGGTGAGCCACGAGTACGGTGTACTCGTCTCTGACGTCGAGGACCAGGGCAACGGGAACTTCGAAGTCGCTATCCGGAACATCGGCTTCGGGACCGTCCCCGAGTTGAACGACAACTCAGTGACGGCGACGTGGTCCGGCGAGAACATCGAGAGCGATCCGTCTGGTGAGTGGGACGACGGCGAGTACGTCGTCCAGTACAGTGAGCCGATGGAGCCGGGCGAGACCTGGACGGTCGACCTGAGTGCTGACGAGGTCGACAATCAGGCACACCCGACCCTCGACTACCATATCGAGACTTCGGACGGTGGACTTCTCTCGAGTGATTCGAGCGTTGATCTCCCCGGTATCTCGTTCCTCGGCGAGTGGTGGCACGTTGCGTTGGTATGTGCTGCGCTTGCGCTCACCGTCGTCGGAATAGGGTATACAGCATGGGCAACCGGTAGAAATTCATGAAACGGAACAAACTCGTCGCGATCTTCATGGTCGCGATCATGGCATTCAGTGTCGGTGGCGCGGCGTTCGCAGGGAGCGCCGCTGCCCAATCCGACACAGACGTACAGACATACGACGATCCGGTCCACATCAGCGTGGACTCCGACGAAGAGAACGTCTCCGTCGCACTAACGGAGAACATTAACCTCACGGCAGGCGAGACGGTCACCTATCAGACCGACGCCTACGCGGCTAGCGCCGACGTAGTCAACTCGAGCGGTGCTGGTGACTTTGATGTCTCCATCACCGCAGCTGGAGACGTCGAGGTCACCGAGACCACTGGGTCAGACTCGGTGACGGTTGAGGACCTCCGTGTCACGTTCGACACGGCGCAGCTCCCCTATGTCTCTACTGACGCAGAACCCGTCGACGAGAACTACACTGGTAGCGCCTCGATCTCCTTCGCGGACCAGCAGTCCGACGGTGAGCGGCTTACCCTGAGCGCTGCGAACGAGAACGAGTTCTTCGTTGTCGTCCACGAGGTCGAGAACGGGAGTGCCGTCACGGAGAACGACGACGGTGAGCTGGCCTACGTCGGTGCCTCTGACGCGCTCGCGGGCGACTACGACACGGTCAACGTCGACCTTGATGACAGTCTCGAGAACGATTCAGACCTCACTGCGAAGCTCTACACGAGCAACGACGGTGAGATCGGGTCCCCGATTGACGGTGCCTCGAGCATGGCGCAGATCACCGTCGACGAAGTCGTGATGTCCGACTACGCGAACCTTGTCGATGGACCGGGGACAGAGACGGCCGAGTACATGGTCTACCACACCGACAAGGTCGTTGACTACTCCCTCGAAGCTGACAACGGCGAGTTCAATGGCTCGACCTACGAGCCGAACGAGACCGGCGAGAACGTCCAGTTCACCGTCGACATGACGCGGAACGGGACGCCGTACGAGGACCTCGACCTGAGTGACCTCCAGCTGACGTTCGGCTTCGACAAGAACGTCTTCAGCGATATTGAGGACAACACGGAACTCGACTCTGATACCCTCACGCTGAAGGAGATCAGTGAAGAGAACAGCCAGAAGGAGTACGTCTACGATGCCGCCCAGCCGAATAACGATACGGTGACGTATACCCTTGAACTGAACGGGACGGTCACTGCCGCAAACAGTGACGACGCGATTACTGTCGGGAGCATCCAGACCCCGACCGACGGTCCGACGAGCGAAGCTCAGGACGCGTACGAGATCGATGAAGGCGGCGATGGTGCGATGTTCGCCAACATCGGCGACGTTGTACCGATCACCGCTGTACTCGGGATCACCGCTGTACTCGGGATCGGCGCCATCGGGATCATCGGTGGTGCCCTCTACGTTTCTCGAGACCCCGAGCGATTCGGTCTCCGTGGATTCTCGATCAATGAGGGCGGCCTGACGAACCCGAAAGTCCTCATCTGGCTTGTCGGGATTGGCGCTGGTATCGCACTCGTCATTGACGGCTTCACTGGTGGCTCTGTCGTCGGTGAGTACGTTGGTGTAGACGATACCATCGTCACCTTCGCTGGGTTCGCTGTCGCCACTGTAAGTGCCGCTGCAAGTACGCGACCCTACAACCTGATGGAGTGATCACCAATGTCACTCGTAACCTCAGCACGCGGGAGTATTAGCGAGCTGGTCCCGGACCTGAGAGGTCTCGCCCGAGACTTCACGAAGGACCCGGGAGAGTCGTGGATGGACTGGTTCATCACAGCGTCCATTGCCGCGGGGACGATCGTGTCCCTCGGCTTCCTGTTGTCGGCGCTCTTCGCGCTGACCGACATCAGTCACGCCCAGCAGGTCCACGACTTCATCCTCACCCAGACGATTCCGGTCCCGGTAATGGGCGGTGAGGCGTTGGTCTTCCCGTATCTGATCGCGACGACGTCGTTCCTCCTGATCCCGCTGGTCTTGGCGGTGTGGCATGGATTCGTCAAGCCCCGGAAGGTGAACCTGATCGACGACTCGATCACGATCTTCGTCTACAACGTCCTCGCGTACATCGTGTTCAACATCGCCCGTGGCAACGCCCTCGAGGAGTACATCCTCCCGGCGATGGTCTCGGCGGTGATGGTGTACGCGCTGGTGGCGATCGTGGACATCATCAACTGGCGGCGGGAGTCGTCCAGCAGCTCGGAAATCACGCTGAATAGCTCGGAATAGAACTGACACACCTCACCTCTGGCGCGTGTCACAGCGCCCAGAGGCGTCTCTCCAATGAAACGGTACGCTCCCTACGCCGAGTTGCAACGCCCGGCTGACTCCTGTACGAACGCCCTATGAAACGCTCAACAATCCCGGCGGCCGTATTCGCCGTCTTACTGGTCACCTCGCTCGGCGCGATCGGGGTGGGCAACGCCCAGTCGAACTCCACCAATACGATCAGCGATAGTGCCCAGGAAGACTGGTCAATGACGACGCCTCAGGGGAACGTAGTCAATACGTCCAGTGGATACGAGGTGGGTCGAACGTCGGACTCGTATAACACGTCCCAGATCCTGAATAATACAGCCGAATCTGGTCGGTTGGCCGTGAATTCTGGGTCTGTTGTGGATTCTGACCGAACTGATGTGAAACACCACCGATTCTACGGGTACAAAGGGCTAACTGCATATTATTCGGGACCAATGGATAGAACGGCTGTAACCGTCCATAATGGCGAGCTTATGCATCTTATCACCCGCTACAATTCTCCAGATCTGATATACGACGAAAATGGGGATGAAATCGCTTCTATCCATGGCCCTTTCGGGAGTAACAATTATGACACTGGTGGATTAGTCGACGTCTCCGGGAGTGGATTAGGAGATCTGATGACAGGGTATTGGGGACCATCGGATGACTTTGTGTTGATCCGAGATGGGAGTACCCCGGAAGTCAAATACGTGGATTTTGGGTTTGGGACTGAGGAACTCGGTATCACGAAGTCTCCCCGTGGTGATGACCGCTACTTCATTATGGACTCAACAGCGAGTGACTACGATTCTGGGACGACCAATATCCTTGAGGTAGAGATTGACGGTATTTACGAATCGGCCGGTAATATCGAGGCCGAGATCCTTCGTGACTACGATGTTGGTACCCTGTACAATCATCGTGGACTCGGCTACAGAGAGGGGTCTGATACGTTCATCACGTATGATGAAGACGACAGAGAGTATGTCGAATTTGACCAGAGTGGAAATATAATTGAGACTCGACCGGTATCGTATGGTAATGATTACGGTGTTGGTGCGATCGGTGCTAATGTCGATGGGCGCTACCGATATGTGTTTCCGAACGGATATGCGAGGTACGACTCATACGATAAGACCCAATCGACTACTGCCGAATGGACAAGCGAACCGATCGAGTTTGACCGACCGAATGGAACCGTTTCAGGAACCGTCGATGTAGCAGGGGATGTATACGACAAGTATGAGTTCCAAGTCCAAACACGAACTGGATCTGGATCATGGCAAACGCATGATTCGTTCGATATCCCGGATGGGAAAAGTGATAGTAAGGAGCTTACATTCAATACCGAACTCAACGGGTCAGGCGAGGTTTCTCTTCGGGTCCAATTCCGTCCAAGTGGAGAAGTACGACTCGCAGACAACGGGAATGCTCCCCAAATCACCGATATTTCACTAGACCACGAACACTACGATTCGAATGAAACCGTTCGTGCCCATGACCAGTTTGATCCGGAGCAAGGGCTCGACTTCTCAGAAGCACGTGCATTGGACGAACTTGTAGTTGAGGGGACGAATACGACGGGAGCATCGATTACGGCTGAATTCGTCAACCAGCAGGATGAGGTGGTCTGTACGGTCCCCGATGTAGTCAATTCTCGTGTTGATCTGCGTAATGAGTGTGCGATCAACTTCACCGAGTACAAGAACCAGCACCTCTTCCTCGATTTCGAATTCATCTCTGAGAGTGGGACTGACACACTCGAGTCGTGGGAGTTGACCTACGAGGAGAGTACAAAGGATGTCGAGATTACGGACTGGAAGGTGACTGGTGGGTACAACTCGGACACCCCGCGTGATATCGAGCAGACTCAGTTCCGGTCGGCGATCGACTCGACTGACAGATTCCAGATCACGGGCGTCGAGGGTAATGACATCACCAGCAACGTCGACGATGTCCGCTGGTACGTCAATGGAGATGAGGTCGAACACTATACAGACGTCCCTGTCGGCGACATTCCACCGCTAGAGCAGACGTGGAACGAGTCGGGGAGACACACGGTTACTGCCGAAGTGTTCCACGGTGGGCACGGGACAGATACGCAGAGTTGGGAAGTCTCCGTCTACGATATCCTCATCGGTGGGCAGGACTCGTTCTCGGAGTCGCCCGGTGGGACGATACACGTCACCCAACAGTTCCAGGTCTTCGAAATCGACGACGCAGAGATCGAGTACGAACTCGAGTACGACGAGGACATCGTTCGAAAGGTCTCTGGCCCCGATAACGGGACTGTTGACTCCGGGATGTCCAAGTCCTGGGAGTTCCAGGTCGTTGCCGAAGACTACACTGGGGAACCGATCACGATCACTGCAACCCACGACGATGTTCGAGTCGAGAAGTCGATCTCGATATCGACGGCGACGTCTGGTGGGGCTGTTGGGTCTATCGGGGCGGACTTCACGGATAGCGTAGTAGCGAATACGTGGCTCGAGTGGCCTCTCGGTGGGTTCGTAGACCTCGGGCAGGGGACGTACATCCAGACACAGACGATCCTGACCGGTGGTCTGGTCTCGGTGATCTGGCTTCACCACTTCGGGACGATCGCGCTCCCCGTTGGCGACTGGACACTCAGACAGCTTCAGACGCGTACCAAGGTCGGCCTCTCCGCGATCATCGGTGTGGCAGGAGTCGGCTTCGTCCTGCCGTGGATCGGTCTGGTCTCGGTCCTGACTGGACTTGGGTGGTACTTTTGGGACTCCATCGCTGCTCGCTTC
Source organism: Natrinema thermotolerans (assembly GCF_031165565.1). Classification (NCBI taxonomy): domain Archaea; kingdom Methanobacteriati; phylum Methanobacteriota; class Halobacteria; order Halobacteriales; family Natrialbaceae; genus Natrinema; species Natrinema thermotolerans. The sequence goes on from NZ_CP101873.1 coordinate 3,482,628, forward strand.
CAAGAGGTGATCTCGCCCGTATGATTGGGACGCTACTCACAGACCCATATCTCGCCCTCGCGATTGTCCTGCGGGCGGCCCTCTACGTCTTCTGGACAAACCCACTGAAGGACGGCTACCATATCGTCCGCGATAAGAGCTTTCGCCACTCAGAGGAGCTGTACATCCTCGTCACGACTATACTCGAGGTATACCTTCTTGTCTGGCTCACGTCCCTCATTGGTCCAGCTGGGACAACATATACGATTCCGTTAGCGGATGTCGACATCTCGATGTGGTCTGTCGTACTTGGGCTGCTACTCTTTGGGCGGTGGCTACTCGCAAACCAGCGCACGCTCTACAATAGCGATACGGACGCTCGATCGACCCTTGTCCGGCTCGCTGGCTTCTATACGTCGATCCTCTTTGGCGTCGGGTTCAGCGTCGCCTTCGTCATCGGAACGCACCCGGATACGGCGCTCCTCCGTGACCTCTTCCAGTACCACCTGACGATGGCGTTCTACTTCCTCTCGCAGTTTCAGGCGATCCTTGGGCTGACGATCCCTCAGCTCCCTCGAGCGGCGGTCGACCATACCGTCCTGCTCTTCAAGAACAACGCTGGTCTCTCCCTCGGTGCAGGTGTGATCGGGTTGGGTGCTGGTGTAGCGACTGCCGGATTGCTCCTCCCGTTGATCCTCGTGATGGCTGTGAACGCGGGTGTCCTCTTCGGAGCGTTCACCGGAATTCTAATTCGGAATAGTATCGGGATCGCTGGCGGCCCGCTCGAGGCGCTGCTCGCTGGCCCAGTCTCCTATCTGTCGTCGATGGGGCTGCTCATCCTCGGGCATACGTTCCACGAGTTCATGGCGATCATGCTCGTTGGGATTGGAGCCTGTTTCGTCGGGATGGGGCTCCACAAAGGGGTCCGCCGCTCCGTTCGGGGTGCATGGTTCGTCGTAATCGGCATCACCCAGATCGGGTTCGCTGCGTTCCTCGAGGTCTGGATCAATCCGCCGTTCATCAACTGGGCCAAGGGCTACATCACGCTCGAGCCTCGCTTGGTTCCGATCGCCGGGACGGACCAGTACATGGCTGGGGTCCTCGGTGAAATGATCGCGACGGTCGGAATCGTCGTCGTGACTACCTGGATGATCCGGTGGGTTACGTATCAGCTGGAGGCGATCGTATGACCGCGAATACCGCGTCTGTGGGCTCTCTTCCGGGCGGTGAGGATCCCGAATTCCCCTACGGCTATACCCCGCAATTGGTGAAGCCGCCTCCCCCGGTTCTGATTATACCGGACGTATAGATTAAGTGATGACAACTAAGTGATAAACTAATGAGATACAAAAGAGTGGCAACGCTCGCTATCCTCGTGGGGTGTCTCCTCGCGGTCGGAATAACAGGGATAGCAGCGGCGGAAGAGAATGAGACAGAAGACTTCACTGGGACCTTCGATCCGTATGAGAGCGACAATGTGACCGTTGAGAACGGACAGCTCAGAATCTCAGACCCAAAAAGTGAAGCAACACAGATAACTGCTTCAGAGCTTGATGGGATGAATGACTCTGGTGGTGCCTATTACGTTAATGGTGATGTGACTATTTCTTCGGATACCACCGTTGATAAACTCTATGTAGATGGGGGTGTGACGATAGATGGTTCTGAGCTCACCACCAATAATACATATGTAAAAGGCTACATAGAGATGTCAGGGAAAGGTACACCGATACTCAGTGGAGAAGTGTATATTCGGGGTGACGACAATATAACTAAAAGCAGCCCATTATCATCTGATAACATCGAATTCTGGATGGGGAGTAACTCAATCTACAACGGACCGTCAATCTACGTTGAAGGGAATGTCACTACACAGTCAGACTCTGGTGATTGGTCTGGAGAACTCTACTACACTGAATCACTAGAGGACAAACATGGGGCCACCAGCAATACCGAATTGAATGATGGTGAGGTTGCTACCATGTACGATAACAAAGTACAGTACGAGTCTGGATCATACATCCAACGGTACCCTGCTGATTCCGCATCAACGATAACTCTCTCTGATGTGACTGAAGGCAGTGGAGTCACATCTAATACCTACTATGAATCCGGGTATGTCTATGTCGAGTACACGCTCACAAATGCGAGCGACGCGGTTGATGAGTATACAGTCTCGTGGGATGTAGCTGGTTCAGTTGAGATCGGAAATATCGAGACGGAAGACGTACCTGCGGGAGAGACAGCAACTGTCTCTGCCAATATTCAGAATCCTGGAGATACGGCGGTCTCACAGAACCTTCTACTCACAGTCGACGGCGAGGAGGTCAATTCAACGAACGTAACCCTTGCTTCTGGGGAGTCCAAGACGGTCCCACTCGAGTGGACCACTACTTTGGATGACGCGGGAAGCTCACATGATGTTGAGGTCTCCTCTGAGGACGATTCAGCTACTGGCCTAGTCTTCATCGACGAAGCCCCACCAGACTTCAATATCACCGGCTTTGACCCTGCTACGGACGTTGTTGAGGGTGATCCGGTCACGACCGAAGTCACCGTTGAGAACCTCGGTCAAGTTGAAGGGACACAAGACATCACACTCGAGGTCGGCGGCTCACAGGTTGATGCAACGGATGTCACGCTCGCTGGCGGAGCGAGTACAACTGTATCCCTCGAGTGGCAGACACAGAACGGTGACGGCGGGCAGACGTACACGATGACTGCGTCGTCCGACAACAGCTCGATGTCCAGTGAAGCCTACATCGTCGGACAGGCGCACTTCGATGTCTCTGGAGTTACGGGCAACACTGTTCTCGTCGGTGAGACGATGAACGTCAACGCAACGATCACGAACACCGGCGAGAACGAGGTAACACAGTCGGTTGTCCTCGAAGCTGACGGGAATCAGGTCGACTCGACTAATGTGACGCTCGCAGAAGGCGAACCGACGAACGTCACCTTTGGCTGGGAACCGGCGACCGGTGGGACCAGTTACGACCTCACAGTTCGCTCTGACGACGACTCCGGAACTGACCTTGCCTACGTTGAGGAGCCGGGAGCGATTGAGATTGAGACCATAGGTATCGAGGATGGGGTCGAGGAGACGATACGGCCCGTATCGGTTGATCTGGTGAACCCCGGCGATACGGACGCCACACAGAACGTCACCTTCGAGATAGACGGAACGCAGGTGGACTCGACTGAAGTCACACTCGAGGGCGGCGAATCGGCTACCGTCGACTTCGAGTGGCAACCGACTGAGGCAGGCGAGTACACGGCGACGTTCACAACTGCTGATGACGAACGGAACGAGACCGTTACCGTTCTGAGCGAGTCCGCGTTCAACGTCGTCATCAAAGAGCCGCCTGAGGAGATCGTCGCCGGTGACCCTGTGTCGGTCCGAGTTGATGTGATCAATACCGGCGAGACGGCGGATACGCAGAACCTCACCTATTCCTTCAACGGGACAGAGGTAGCGACGAGACAGATCCAACTCGAGGGAGATAGCTACGAGACCGTCCACTTCGATCTCGAGGCTGATGGGCCGGGAGAGTACCAGTATACCGTCTCATCAGAGGATGACTGGGATGAGGCGAATGTCACCGCCCTCGCTGAAGGGAACCTCCGCATTACCGATGTAGATACTCCCGAGACAGTGGACAACGGGGAGAACGCAACTGCCAATATTACGTTCGAAAACGTCGGTGGTGTAGCGACGACGGAGACGGCCCGGCTCTATGTCGATGGCGAACTCGTGGACGACCGCGAAGTGACCGAGGGGACCGTCTCGTTTGACCTCCCCATTGATGGACCGGGCGAGTACAATTACTCAGTCGAAATGGCGACTGATTCGACCGAGTTCTCGGTAACAGTAACTGAGAGCAGCGGCCTCCTTCCGACAGACAGTGGCCGTTCGTGGGCGATGTACGTCTCGCTCGGTCTGGTTGGTATCGGAGGTCTTGTAGGCGTAATCGCGTACCGACGTAGATAACCATGAGATCGACACAACAAGCAGTGGCAACACTGGCGATCGTTGTCCTCGTACTCACATCGGGAGTGGGTGCTGAGGCGTCAAGCGAGATCGTAATCGAAGGACCGGATGAGAAGGGGACACCCGTCGAAACGGACCCCGTTGTAACTGGCACCGGAGACAGTGAGACGCTCGAGTTTGAGTACCAGCAGGTCGCTCCTCAGATCGAGTTCACGGGAGTGAGCGAGTTCACGTCTTGGGAGGAAGTCAATACAGCAGCAATCAGCGGGAGTGTGATCGGTGCGCATAACGGAACCGTCGCCGCTGCGGCGGATGGGAACGTATACGCCACGAATACGGATTCTCCGCTTCAGGTCGGAGATGTATCCCACCTCGAGTTCTCCCCGGATGGCGACTACCTTGCAATCCAGAGTGACGCACTCCACATCTACGAGACTGACGACTATACGAAGGTTGAGACCCTCGAGTTCGTTTCAGCTGGTGACCGGAAGCTGTTCAGTTGGTCGCCTGCCGGTGAGCTGGCCCTCGTCGACGGTTCGACCCCGTACCAAGTCAAGATCTACGCCGAGGAGTGGAGAGTCGACGAGACCATTGATACAACCGAGATCGTAACGGGACTCTCGTACTCCCCTACCGGTGAACTCGGGATCGGGACGCAAGACCACTTGACGGTCTGGGAAGGATCTGAACGCGACCGAGTCGAGAGTCCGGACTCATCGCTGGACAACCTGACGTGGTCTCCCTCGGGAGACGAGATCGCTGCCGTATCCGGTGATGGGGTGGTTGTCACTCAATACGACAGTGGGGAACTCATAGACCCGACAGTCACGTCAGTAACAACGGACTCCGTTGCTTACTATTCGCCTCGAGGGACGCTGTTCGTTGAGCAGACCGGCTCCCTTCTCGAAGTATCGACCGATGATTGGTCGACAGAGACCAGACAGCAGAACATCTCTGGTTTCTATGCGGATCGGAGTTCCTTCTATACAGCGACCAGTACTGAGGTATCTGAATACACTCCGAACTACCTCAAGTCGGTTGATCCGGAAATCGACTTTACGGGCAACGGCTATCCTGATGCCAGCTACGACGGCGATCTTGGCGCTGGTGAGTCAGCGACTGTTAACGTCGGTGTCGACGTCCTCGCTGGTGAGCATGACCTCTCAGTCTCTGTCGGAGGGAGTGAACAGGTCGAATGGAAATATGTCGGTTATACCGACGGGCGCACTCACGTCGACACGCTGGATCTCAATGGTCACCAGTATGACGTAGACTCTCGGGTCAGTTCTGAGGACCCGGTCCGTCTCGTGATGCAGAATAACATCACCCAGAACGGGAATACGATCGACCTGTCTACGGGAGACTCCGAGGTCGAAGGGACCGAGATCAATCTCACAATTCGAGCAGATGGCCTTTCGGAGTACGATAATGCACAGGTCTACAAGAACGACGCTGAGTACGATAACTACGAGTTTGACACCCTGACGATCTACAGCGTGACGGAGGGCGACTCGTGGGAGTTCAATCTCGTCAGTAACTCTGGTGGAATCCCGATCAGTAGCGGTGGAGGACTGGTCCCGTCTGTGTCACAGGATACGGTGGTACTCGGTGGAACTCTCGCGCTGGTACTCGGGCTTCTTGGTGTCCTCTATGCCCGACGGTAAGACCCGGCATATCAGTTAAGTATCGCAAGTTAGCCGGGTGAAGTAATGAACCGTACTCTAAGTCTGACAGTGGCAACACTGCTCCTTGTTTCGCTATTTGTTCCATTTCCAGTCGTTGCAACTGATGGAGGAACGGAGGTGGATTCGGAACTCCAGAACGCGAACGGGACAGTTGAAGTGATCGTTGGTGTCGAGGACTACCCGTTCTTTGGAGTGACCGCAGAAGACGATTCGAAGATAGAGGAGCTGAAGGCACAGGCAGAAGGCGCGCAGGCTCCGATTAGACAACACGCGAATCAGACGGACGGAATCGAGTTCAAAGAGGGGTTCTGGCTGACGAATGCCGTCTTGCTCGAGGTAGATACGACTGTTATCGATATCGAGTCGTTGGCTGCGTTGGATAGCGTTGAGACCATCGAGAAGAACTCAGAGGTTTCGGTTCAAGAGACGGAGTCGGCTGCCACTGAAAGCGGCGCATGGGGAGTCGAGTCTGTTGGTGCCCCCGAGGTCTGGGAAGAGTACAATACGATGGGAGAGGGAGTGAACGTGACCGTACTCGATACTGGTGTCGATGACTCGCACCCAGATATTGATGTAGCGAAGTGGAAGGACTTCGACGATACACCATCAGCGACGCCGATGGACTACGACAACCATGGAACCCATGTGAGCGGCACGGTCGTTGGCGGCGACTCGAGTGGTGAGTATATCGGTGTTGCTCCGAAGGCGAATCTGTTCCATGGGGCTGTACTGACGGACTGCAGCGACGGGAGCTGTTCTGGCTATACCAGTAATATCGTGTCCGGGATGGAGTGGGCGATCGAAAACAACGCTGATGTTATCAGTATGAGCCTCTCCGGAGACGGGTTTTCAACGTTCTACGCGAATGCCGTCGAGAACGCGGACGATGTCGGTGTCACTGTCGTCGCTTCGATCGGGAACGATGGCGTCGGCGAGGCAGGAACACCTGGAAATATCTACGATGTCATCAGTGTCGGTGCGCACGATGACAGTCATCAGATCGCTGAGTTCTCGAGCGGCGCTTGGATTGATACGGACAAGGACTGGGGAAGTACCGCCAGAGACCATTGGCCAGACGAGTACCATACGCCCTCAGTCGCGGCTCCCGGTGTTGACATCACCAGTGCGGTTTCCGGAGGCGGCTATGGGTCGATGCAGGGGACGAGTATGGCCGCGCCCCACGTCAGCGGGACAGTTGCACTCATGCTATCCGTGAATGAGGACCTGGACAATCGAGATGTCAAAGAAATCCTGATGGATACTGCCGACGGTCACGATGGGGATATCCGTGGTGGTCAAGGACGGATCGATGGCCTGAGTGCAGTCGCAACGGCTGACGAAGAATCGACGATTACTGGGACAGTCGAGAACAGTGTCGGCGAACCGATCTCCGGCGCCACCGTTGAGATTGGAGCCCAGTCTATGACGACCGACAGCAACGGCGAATTCACGGCTACTGTCAACTCATACGCCGAGTATACCCTGAATGTCGAGGCGGCGACCTATGAATCTGAGACGAGAGAAGTGACGACTGGCGGTGGGGATACGACGGTCGCCGACTTTGCATTGACGCCCGTCTTCAGTGCGGACTTAGCCGAACAGGACGATGTCGTCTTGACCGGAAGTGAGGCAGAGGTGGCCTTCGACGTCGACTACGCTGAGACCGCGACGATCTCTCTCCACGAAGACACGACGGTCAACAGAACGAATCTCACGGCGACGCTCGGTGGGCGCGAGGTCTCATTCGGTGATGAGACCGAATTCGCCGACTTGGTGACCGACAACGCATACCCGCTTACGGTAGACTTCCAGGGGAACACGACTGGTGATGTGAGGCTCGCTTACGAATTCACACGCGAAGACCAACGAGTAACGGGGAAGACAGACATCGTCTCTGCTCGAGAGCCTGTTGCCGAACTGCAGGGTGCTGGCGTGAACACTGTCGAATATGGGCCGTTTGCTGCGGCTGATGGATATACGGATGTACTCCAGTTCGATACTGAACAGACCGACATGGAGGTTACCTTCACACCGGACGGATCTGTCGATAATCCTCGTCTCATACGAGGGGGCGAAGTCTTTGCAGCATACAATGGCACGCTCAACGAGTCCGTGACTGTCGAGCCGGAGGTCGAGACACTCCCAGCTGGGGAACACCAGTTCGAGTTCAAGACGGATAGTGGGACGCTGGAGTGGGAGTACACGGGAGCCGATGTCGAGTCAGTCTACATCGAGTCGTTCGACCTGAACGGTACTGAGCATTCGATCGGCCGATCCCTCGAAACAGGGGAACCGCTCCCGCTCGTTCAGACCGAAGAACTGGGACAGGAGATCGAGACCCAACTCGAGATCGACGAGCAGCGGAGTGAGGTGACGGTGGTTGATGTCCGGTTCTATCCGGAGGTGGACTCCGGGACTATGAGCGTTGTTCGTGGGACCTCCGACTATCCGCTCTACAATGAGACGACACGAACGATCTATGGGATGGATTCGGCGGCTTCCTACACCACGGTCTTTGGTGCTGAAGCCAACGAAAGCGACACGGAATCCACTCCGGGATCGATCGATGGACCGAGCGAGGGTGGAATCGTTATCCCGACGGAATCGGATAATGGAATTCCGCTGGAATACGTTGGCGTGCCCGCTATCGTGATGGTCGGTCTTGTCGCCCGTTGGAAAAATTGAATCAGGCCCTCGAAAGTACTGATATCGGCCTACTCAGGCGCTGTAACCGGGGCGATAATCGCGGGGTATAGCCCTAACGCTGTCTATCCGGGATGATCCCGTGGTTCGTTATACTGACAGGTGATACGGGGCGAATACGTCCTGCGGATCAGCGCAGGTGGGAGTCCTCTTCTCGTATGAGCCGGTGTTCTGGGAATGGCTCGTACGCAATCTCAGCTTCCTCCAGTTCATCGAGTGGGATCGGCGTCTCCCGAAGATCCCAGTCCGGCATGACTTTGTCGAGGGTCTCAAACTCAACGGTGATGACAACGTCGTCATCTGCCGGATACTTGGGATTTTGATCGGCCAGCGTCTCGTCTTCAAGTTCCCACTCATCTGCGGTAACTGGTGGGAGGTTCACCACAACGAGATCCTCGGGTTCATCTACTTCATCGTCGTGGGCAATGTCTCCGTAGATGAAGTCGGGTTCGTCGTCCTCATCATCCCCGATCTGAAGAGCGTTGTCGAGGGAGCGGTTCAATGGTTCTTTCGAACCAGATGGTGTCCATGGTGTTTCATCACTGCGGTCGTCTCGTGGGTCGCCGCCTTTCTCTGCCATTGTTAGTCGTCCCCCGTCGCGTGTCCGTAGCCGAACTCGCTGATCTTCGCCTGCCAGTTGTTGATGGCAGGGGTCCGTTCCTGAACACTTTGTTTCATCAACTCACGACTGTGGGTCCCGTCAGCACGTTCGCTTTCACTGAGTGGAGTGATCTTCCCGGAGAACGCTTCGACTTCTCGTGGCATCTCACGGAGGGTTTCTTCCGAGAAGCATCCGTTGAGATAGATACCATCCGGATCGATAACGTCGTTGAGTGTGTCGATATGTTCTCCGAGTGTGTACTTTGAGTTGTACGAGGTTGCGTCGAAGGCCACGTAACGAGTGTCGAGTAGGTCCAGGAGCTCGAGGCTGTGCTCGTACATCCAGTCCTCCCATCCGACGATCGTCGCTCCGACCGCGATGTCTACGTCAGACATCATCTTGTAGAAGGCTTTCTGACCCTCGACGGATCGTCGGATCTCCTTCAGGAGTTCACGAGTGGACATCTGTGGGTACGTCATCCGGTCGCCCGCGAAGACTACGTTTGCCACGTCCTCGAGGGGTCGGATGATCTCGACCTCCTCTTCTGGTGTCCTCCCGAGGAGATACTTGTCGTTCTCCATGGAGTTGAGAACAACCTTCTGATCTGGATGAGGGAAATCATCCCGTGGATTGTTCTGGAACCAGTGGGCCTCGTGGAGCTTTACTTGGACGTACTCACTGACATCAGGGTCGCCGAATACGTAGCGTTCGTCCGCGTTGAACGGGTCCGCCTTTGCAACGAAACCGCTCGGAAACGTGTTGTCGCTCATTGTCTCTCACTCGAGTGCTCTTTCTTGTTTCTTTGGCACTCGGTGCTACATACATTCTCAACCACCATAAGTCTGTGGACTGTGTTTCTACAAGGCCGGTAAACATCTATATTACATCTATATTCTAGGGCGGCCGAAAGCTGCCACTCTCAGGTGAGCAATCTGTAGCGAAGGTATTTACAATGACCACTAGATAGGGAGAGTCATGAGTGAGAGTGTTCATTTCATCCCAGTCGGGTTTGACTTTGACCGTCTTATTCTCCCAATATCGAAGGGGGAATTGAATGCTGACCGTGTCGTCTTGATTACGCACGAAGGCGAGCCAACAGACAAGCCGACCGACAGAGCCGCAGAACTCGCGACCGACATGTATGAGCAGTTATCTCGGTCGTTCGAACTAATGGGTGTGGAACCCCAAGAGAAGGGGATTGAGATCGACTCATTATATGATTACGAGGAAATCTATGCTAAGGCGTACGAGTACATCTTTGATGAACTCGAGGCTGGAAACGAGGTCTACGTCAACATCTCCTCCATGCCGCGAACGGTTGCATTCGCATTTGCTACCGCTGCTGACTCATTAGCCACGGAAGACCGGATAGATGACGCACGAAATCGGGTTCACACGTACTACGTTGGACCCGAGAACTATCTTGTGGTGGATATGATCGAGGCTTTGGAGAAGGCAGAAGCGCAACTCGAGGGATCCGATCAATTCAACGATCTCTATGCCGATATTAGCGATATCCTTGAGCGGCTCAATGAGAGCGGTGTCACAGAAGGGACGAAGCACGAAGACCCGATGCATATCGAGTTTCCGTCCTCACCTGGAAGTGATCTCGACGATTTCGAAGAGACGATTCTTGAGTTCTTGAACGGAAAGGATACGATCGAATCGACGTCAGAACTTGCTGAGCGGTTAGCGAGCGAGATCGAGGAAGAGTACGACGACTCCTTCCGGAGCCGCGTCCAGTACAACGTCGGCAAGCTCGAGGGCAAAGGCTACGTCAACCGAGAGAAGGATGGCAACCGACTGGAGACGTCACTGTCGACGATGGGCCGGATGTGGGCCAAGACTCACTGAGTCGGGTCAACGACTTCCTCGCACTCGGGACACTCCGCGAATACACCATTCTCGTACTCGATAATCGTCTTGTAGGCAGGGACGGGTGACTCACAGAGCGGGCAGACGCCGAGTGGATCACGTCCGACTGGCATGGGGATAGAGCCATGGAGCGTGTGACAGGGAATCCATGACTCCAACCGATACGTCCACGTATACCCTGAAAAAGGCGATCCTGCCACAGTGGAAGTTATCATCCCATCTTTCATTACCCCGGTCTGAGTAGAGGCCGACTATTCAATGTCGGTACAGGGGACCCAGACCGAATTCGACATCTCGGAGTTCGAAACTGAAGTTACGGCAGAGGACCGAGACCGAGTAATCGAAGCAATCGCAGAGTCTATTTCTCGACTTCGAGACCAAATTGAGGACGATATCCTGGAATCGATGCTTCGAGCTGATCCCGGAACATACCAGCTCCGAAGCGACTTTACGCAGGACCAACTTGACCCAGAACCACTCACGAAAAATCGCGTTATTGAACCCCTCCTCGAAACACTCGGTTATGATGACTATGGCTATGAGGCAGGTGACTTCTCTTCTGAACGCGGCGAACAGGCGGATTACGCGGTCTCTCTACGTGATATAGATACTGTTGACTCGACACGCCTACTAATTGAGGCAGAACCCACCAACAAACCCCTTGAGAACCGAGGTCACGGTGTAGATCAAGTCAAGAGCTGGCTCAGTCAACGTGAGTTTGAATCTGACTTTGGGTTCGCAACAGATGGTCTTCGCTGGATCTTCATCCGCTATGATCCGGATACTTACACGCACAGCTATATCGAGGAGATTGACCTCAGTTCGGTCTTCCTGTCGCTATTTGAGAATGAGGCGACCGAGCGCCAGCCACCAAAGGAGGTTCTCTCAACGGATCAACTGGAACTGATCACCCGGTTACTCCGGACCTTTGCATATGAGAATTTCACTTCTATCATTGATGACGCACAGGAGGTCATCAAGCGCAAACAAGAAGAGATCACGGATGAGTTCTATGACGACTACATCAATGTTGTCTTCGGGGTGACTGACGAAGATGACGAGAGACGTGCCCGAAGCCTAATCGGTGACGGTGTTATCGCTCCAGATGATGCGGCCGGTGATGATGTCCGTCTCTTCGCTGTTGACCTGATGAACCGCCTCATCTTTATCAAATTCCTCGAGGACAAACGGATCGTCCGGCCTGATCTCTTGGACACGATCGTCGAGACTTATGAGGACGGAGTATATCCACAAACGCTCTACGAGACGTTCCTCGATCCATTGTTCTATGATGTCTTTAATCAGAAGCCGCCTCGAGATCCTCAGATTGAGAGTATCGAGATATACGGCGATATTCCCTACTTGAACGGCGGGCTATTCCGGCCAGAACTCAATGGAAACCCCGATATTGACGAGCGTGATTTCGACGTCCGAGATACCGTTCTAACCTCGATCATTGAGCTTCTGGAACAGTATCGGTTCTCAGCTGACGGTGGGCCAGCTGATATTGATCCAAGTGTTCTAGGGAACGTGTTCGAGAAGACGATCAACTATCTCACAACAGATCCTGGCGACCAGAACAAGGAACTGGGTGCGTATTATACACCAAGTGAGATCACGCGATTTTCTGCTGAACAAACTGTCCGACCGGCACTGCACGAGCGATTCCAGGAGTATTTGATCGAAGAACGAGATTGGCCAGAGGCAGAAGCAAAGCGAAGCGATACCGTCCTCGAGTTGATCAGAGATCTGCCAGCGAGCAGTTCCCTCATCACTGGACTGTTACAGGATGTTGTTGACCAGTTCTACGTCGTTGACCCCGCCTGTGGGAGTGGTCACTACCTCACATCAGTTCTTGAAGAGATTGTATCTGTCCGTGCTGCTCTCTATGCCCAGATGGACTCATATCCGAACCGATTCCGCCTGAAGAAAGCGACCGTTCAGAACAACATCTACGGGGTGGATATCGTTGGGCCAGCAGTAGAGATCGGCAAGCTTCGGTGCTGGCTTTCGATTATTGCGGAATTATCGGAAGAGGATATAGAGAACTTTGACACCTCTGAACTTGCTCTGCCTAACATTGGTTTCAATCTCCGACAAGGAAATAGTCTCATTGGTTTCACAACTTTCCCAGAGTCAACCGACGACGGCGGGTATACTCTTGAAGCATTCAGTGAAGATAGTGTCCGGTCTCGGTATCAGGACGTCATTGAGCAGATCAATCTCTATGAGGAGGCAGGGAAACAAGGATTCTCCGAGAAAGCGGAGGAACATCGTCGGAAGGCAAATGAATTACTTGATAAATATCGACCCGAACTGGATACGTTGGTCTTTGATGAGTTCCAAGACCTAAACATCAGTATTGATTCAGAGACGATCCGTGATGAGTACGGAGAAGAGATCGGAGCAGATGTTTTGGATGAGATTGAGGAGCAGATCACAACAGGTATAGCAGAAGAGGATATCGACGAGTTTGACACCTTCCATTGGATTCTCGAATTTGCAGAGGTGTATGCAGAGGGTGGATTTGATGTTATTGTTGGGAACCCACCGTGGGAAGTTCTTACTTCAAACCGTGAAGAATATTTCAGCAAATTCGATGCGAAGTTCAGAACTCGTCCCTTGAGCGAAAAAGATGAGATCGAAGCAGAATTGTTAGAGGACCCAGCGAAAGCAGAAGGATGGATCGAACACCAACGTCGAATGGATATTCTTAGCACGTATTTCAAGGAGAGTCAATCTTACCGTCTCCAAAGCCCAGATATCGGTGGACAGGCGAAAGCTGACCTCTCAATGTTGTTCATGGAACGTGTGTTCTCTCTAACTGATGAGGACGGATACGTGGCTAAGCTATTCCCCGGTAAATTGTTTACTGGAACCGGGAACAAGGATCTGAGAAACCACCTTCTCTCGAATACGGAAGTTGGCTATATTGTCGGCTTTGAAAACAAGGGGATTTTTGAAGAGATCCACAACCAGTATAAATTCGGAGTAGTGACTTACAAGAACTCCGGGAGTACGGACCAGTTGCGCGTCAAATTCCTCAACCGGGATCCTGAAGTCCTGCAGAACGTCGAGGAGCAAACCTTTGATGTTCCAGTTGAGGTTCTGAGGGACTATTCGCCCCAAACGACGATCTTCCCACAAATCACGAAAGAAGAAGAGGTCCCACTTCTCCGGAAGATCGTACAACATCCGCCAATCAATGAACCGAAGGAAGACTCGTGGTATATTGATCTCTATAAAGAAGAACTCAACCGAACTCGTGATTCGGATCGGTTTGTCGAAAATAAATCAGACGGCGATTATCCTGTCTATGGTGGCGGGAATATCTGGCAATTCGCCTACGATAACACCTTCTGGGACAATATTGAAGCCCCGACATTGTGGAGTGTAGAGGAAGATGTGAATCCCGATGCGAGCGCAAAACAGCGGGTTAGAGAAAAGAATTCGAAACGGTTGAAGAAAGCCCTGTATGAGGCATTTGATGGGACAGGGTCCCAGATAGGTTTCGTGAGAGAACTACTCGAAGACCATCGAGGAACCGAGTTCTCTGAACAGGATGTGCTTCTCGACTCAACCACCCATCGTATCGGTATTCGAGAAATCTCTAACAATACTAATGAACGAAGCAGTGTAGCAGCTGTACTCCCACAGGGAGTTGTTTGTCACCACAAATGTCCGACAATCCGTCCCTATGAAATCAATCCCTCTGAAGAAGACCTCAAGGAAACACCTGCACATGGAGTCTATGAACGCATATTCTCTGATGAAGAACTCTTTGCTGTCCTTGGGATATTGAATAGCGTTCCCTTCGATTATATCGTCCGAACAAAGCTCGATACTAGTCTGAGTATGAATATGTTCGAAGAGTGCCAAGCACCCCGCTTAACAAAAGGGGATGAATGGTTTGAACCAGTCTGGAACCGGGCTGCGAGACTGAATTGCTATGGAGATGATTTCGAGGAGATCGCCAATCGACTGGATATTGATCCAGTGACAGACGAGAAGACGCGACAAGAACTCCAAGCTGAGATCGATGCAGCAATGTTTGGTGCCTATGGATTTGATCGAGACGAAACGGAGTTCATCCTTGATGACTTCCATCGAGTACAGAGCCCGCGAGTGATGACCGATGAGTACTTCGATCTAGTCCTTGAGAAGTACGACGAACTAGTAGAAGAACCAGCAAGTCCGACTCAGTAGGGCAGTCATCCCGTATACCCTGACCCCGGCAGCTAAGTCGGTGGGATACGGCTATGAAATTTAAGCGGGATGATACTACGAAGATGGATCGTCGAGTGGCTACAAGATTCCCCTGCAGGCCCCATAATTGAGGGCAATGAGGCGTCCTTCCGGACGTTGTTCGGTGGCGTCATAGACCCATACCGCGCAGCTGAGGAGAGTCTCACGGTCGACCCCGGACAGATCGACCTCGTACTCTCGTTCCTGTTCACAGGTATCTACGTCGCCGGAGTCATCGCGATGATGTACTTCGGGATGAACCTGCTGTCGTACGCCAAGGCCAAGGTGACGGGAGTCGGGTTCACTGACCGCGGAAAGGTCGTCGTTGCAGGTGGGATCTGGGCCGTACTCACGACAATAGACAGCGTCCTTCGAGGACAGGTCTTCGTCTGGGAGATGACGAAGAAGAACACAGAGTGGATCTTCGTTGTCCGTCAGATCCTCACCGGCAACACCGATATCCAGGCCGGATTAGACCTCGTTGCTTTTGGCCTCCTCGAGGATCCGGTCGTCGAAGTCGGGGCCATGCTCGTGATCTCGCTGATCATGATCTCAGCGTTGTCCCATTACTACGTTCCAGTGATTGACTCGGCTGGGAAGCTATTCGTGACACTGTTCACGGGGTCACTGCTTGCGTATGTGACGTTCCCTCGGCTTGGAATCGACGTCTTCCCGGTCGATATCTGGCCGGTATTCGTTGGCCATGTCCTCTTCGCGTGGTTGGTCGTTGGGACCCTGTTCGCGTTGGTCTTGGGGAAGGTCTGGCGGGCAGCGTCAGACTTCATCGCAGGACAGTGGGGCGTCTTCGAGCAACCGGATATGGTCAAATACACCCGTGATGGGACCGTGTTCGTTCTGCTCCCGTTGGCGTTCTTGCACACGTCCTATACGGCGACGTTATCACTCTTTGCGTGGTTCTCGTACAAGCTCGCTGTCGACCGCAACCTCTGGCAGAAAGTTCTCGGGACCCAATCCGACGAGAACGATACTTCAGGTATACCCTCTCGCGAGGACTGTGAGCCTGAGAATTGGAACGACGAACAGGGAATCTGTGAGATAGGTGATTGACATGGGAATACTCGGATACATCGTTACGACGGTACTCGCGTTCATCAACGGCATCACAACAGGAGCCTTGGAGTTCCTGCAACTGTACCGGGTCGCCTTCCTGATCGACAAGACCCTGACTGGGTGGGCGAACGGATTCGTCGCATGGGAGGACGGCATCAACCGGCGTTTTGACCTCATCGCTGGCGAAGTGAACCAGACACTGGATCAGGGGAGTGATGGCCTGTTCAGTGCCTTCCAAACCGGACTCGAAACGATCCAAGGAGGGTTTGCATGGGTCGCAGGTGTCGGGAATACGTGGGCAAATTGGCCCTCCTACGTGAATTCACATATCGTTCCAGATGTTCCTCGGCTGGCTACGCCAGAAGGAGCTGCTAATGCAACACTCCCGTTCACGGATCTCCAACCGCTCGCATGGTTCACGAATTTGATTGATGCCTTCAATGCCGTTCTAAGCGGTCTTGAGAGCATTGTTACGTTCATATTCTATATTCCCGGGATCATCTTTGTCCCTGTGGGGATCATCCTCAATTCGATCTTCTCCCCGATTGCTGCGTTCTTCGGTCTCTCCGCGGGATTCGTCGGGTATACTGGCGCACTCACTGGCGTCGAGAGCGCGTTCATCTTCATCGGTGTCCTACTCGTGATCCTCAACATCGTCGACATCTTCACGAGTATCAGCTCGCTCCAGTTCTTCCGGCCAGCCAGCTTCGCGAACGATACCGTCGACGATCTCGTTGGGATCGTCGTCGGGTTCATTTTCGTCTTCTTCCACATCGCACCAACGCCAGTTGCGATGATGATGTCCCTCGGTGGGATCGCCCTCATCCTTTATTCCGCATCCGAGGACGATACGAAGGCGGGGCTCTACTCGTTCACCCTAACCGGGATCGGGACAACCGCGCTCTGGTTATCCGTGTTCGACTTCCTCTCCGGTGCGATCCTGATCGCCGGGACGTTTGCAGTCGTCTCGATTGCAACCACCTACACGCTGACTCACCTCAAGAACGAACCTGACGGGTCAGTTGTCACCGTATGATCCTCGGATTGGCATCGTATACGCCCCGTATCGTCTTGCCAAGTGTACCCGCCCTGTGGGTGCCGTCTATGAGTAAGCAATTTAATCCCGAACCGGGGGCGTTGACCTAATGGCTACGGAGTATCAGACACAACGGCGAGCGAGCCGGACAGTGCTTGTCGGTGGCGTACTCGTTGTCCTCGGGCTTCTGTTCACATTTGCGAGTACGACCGCCCAACAGATCGCGCTGCTCGGGATCGTCGGTGCCGTGACTGGCGGGTCGGTTAGGCTAGTAACACAGAAGATCGACGAGGATCCCTACGGGACGCTTCTGATGTACGGGGTTGGATTGATTGCTCCGCGGGTCTGGCTCTATGACTTCGGGCACGATGGACAGCAGTTCCTCGTGATGACGGTCGGGATACTCGGTGTTGCTGCCGTTGCCCTTGCCTCGCACATCCGGTTCAAGACCAGTTACGGGCTCGCCCTCGGCTTCGGGGCCGGAGTAGCAGTGTCCACGGTAATTCTCTACGGGGTGTGAGACCCGTGGAGCTATCGCCATCATCGGTACGGCCCGTTGCCCTTACGGAGGTGATCCCGCTGTGAGCGCCGTTGACGAACTTGACGAGACAACGTTCTCGGAACGCGCCCTCAAGACGAATCTCGTTCCACTGGTCTCTGTTGCCTTCCTCGGTGGGTCTGGATTCACGATCTTGATGGGGCAGCTCGGATTCCGGGAGTATCCGTTGATCTACTTCCTCTGGGAGTGGATGTACACGTCCCAGATCGCGGAACATGTTCTCAATTTCGGGACGTTGTTCTCGCTGATGTCGCTGGTCTTTGGTGTACTCAAGTTCTGGCTCAATGATAGCCTCCTCGAGAACGTCTCAACAGTCGCCTATGTGCTGATGGCAGCCCCGGCTTTGTGGATCGCGGACTATCCCGTGAATCTGGTATCACTCAGTCAGGGGACAATCATCGTCTTGCTCCAGACATCGTTCCTGCTGATTCCGGGGGTACTCCTCTCGTGGTTCCGAGTCCCGAAGCAGACGGATAACGAGTTCGTCAAGGCAAAGGTGTTCATTGGGACGTTCGTCCTCGCGGCGGTGATGACACTGGCTGCCGTAGTCGGAATGGGCCTCCTCGAGTGTGGACTTGGGAGCGAGTACAGTTGCTTCTAAGGGGAATTTCGGATGTTAGCCAGTAGTCTTATGCAATCACCGTGAAAATTCGCATCTGGCGAGGGATAAGATCACCAGACGATTCCGAGACACACCCTTGCCGCCATCGAGATCGACGATCGCAGGTCAATAGCCATCCGATCTCGAGCCACCCACCTGATTGACACACCACCTGAAGGATGGGGGGCTAGCGCCGACCCCCTGTCGGCGTTTTTCGAGGGAGAGTTACTTGCTTCAGTCTGACCCACGGTAAGCCGTCTCGGTGAGAATGCCAGAGGGAGTAGGCTTAAGTCTGGTTTCATTTTACTGATAATTGTAGCGTATGAGCGACAGCACTGACCTGAGTTACAGCGAGTGCAAGAAGAGCGACGACCACTACTGGGTCAAGAGTGACGAGCTGGAAAACCACTGCCGAATCAAGCCAAACCGATGAGCGAGAATCCTGATACCAAGTATGAGTGCGAGAACAGTGACGACCACTACTGGGCGGATGGCGGCGAGCTGAAACCACACTGCCGGAAGAACCCCAACTAAGTATGCTCTCGAAGCAAGAGTGTGAGAATCGTGGTGGCGAATGGAACGACGGTGGACGGAGGGATGACGGAACCAAGCAAGGTCCCTACTGTGAACTGAACTAATGGACGACCGGCGTACCGAGTGTCAAAGACAATGCGCCATACATTCTCGATGTCCTGACGAAGCAGAGGACTGCGTCGAGGAGTGTATGGATACGGAAGGTATCCATCATGGCTAGAGCCACATGCGAAGTTCTCGTCGACGGAGAGAAGATCGGCGAGGTAACAGGAAACAGTGCGAATAGTAGCAAAGTAGTCGCCCGGAATGGGGCGTTGATGAAAGGGGCAGCCAAAGTCGACTGGGACGATGACCCCGGCGACGTGACGTTCAGATGTGATTAGTGATGAAACCAATCGAAGGACTCGACGAGTCGACCTGTGAAGAACTCCAAGAGGCCCATAGCAAACTCGAGGAGAACAAGCAAGCGATCATCGAGGACAATACTGAGGAGGTCCGTGAGAAACTCGAAGGGGTCGATGATGTCAGCTACGATGATCTGGCGGACGCATTAGCGCAAACGGATATTGATCAAGAGAAGCTTGAGCAGCTGAACCGGGTCCAAGAGAAGGTCCGCTATACAACGAGCCTCGGCTGTGGACTGGACTATCGGGAACACACCGAGACAGAGTTCACCCCACCGGATGACGATATCTCTGGGTGGGTAGTGAACGACGCCTACACCGCAGTCGATGAGGCTGGGACGGGAGTTCGAGCGACTACCCCGGACTACATCTACAGCGGTGATATGGTCTACGACGACATCGCCGGTGAAGAGAACCAGAAGCGGGTCTTCCAGGATGAAGTGAATCGGACCTTGGACCAGATCGAAGACTTGGCCGAGACGGAGGATATCTCCCTCCCGACTCGAGCAACGACTGGCACCGCTGTCGCGATGCAGATCGAGTGCAAGATGATGGACGACGAGGCAGAACAGGAGTGCCTCGAGCAGTACAGTGACTTCGACGTGAAGTCGTCTGGTCTCAGTGGTGTCGGCGATCCACTTCCGTCGGGGTATTCGTAACAATGGCAATTCCACTACTCGGCGCAGGCGCACGAGCCGCTGGCGCAGCGGCCTCACGTATTGGACTCAAGAAAGGAGCGACGAAGGCAGCGGCAGGAGGTGCAACCGCAAAGGCAGGTATCGATACAGCGAACGAGGTCAAGGAACAGGTTTCAGACAAATTTGAGAACGCCGACTGTGAACGTGACGGCCTTGGGGTCAAGTGCGACATCGAGACTGATCACGGGACAGTCGAAGCAACATTCGACGTCAAACGCTAACCATGGGAGAACGAACTACCAAATTGAAGTGCGACGCACAGTACCACACGAAATACAAGAAACAATACGACTCGAAGGCGGACTTCTACGAGGATGCGGACGGCTGCCCCGATCCTGAAGAAGTCGGACTCGAGTAGGCTATTCTATTTCGATTTCTGTCCAGTCGTTGGTCGGTACTCGGTACTGCACACTCCAGACATCACGGCACTGGAGCGAACAGAAGTGCCTATTCTTGAACAATACTCGTGGGTCTTGCTCCCCGATGTGTGATCTACATAATTGGCAATACATTGGTATAATTGAACCGTGTGTGATACGGGTTGAGTTCGCATAGGGCTATACCCCGCAGAATTCGACTACTCAGCTACCCGCAAACACTACGAAGCGACGGTCTCCCTACCTCTCAGAGAGTGGTTTGACTCCCTCAGTTACTGGAAGCAGGACTGGACCAGTTGGCAGGTATCGTTCTCCTCATCGAGCATACCGATTCTCTCAAGCGCTCGGATGTGTTCCTCCACTGGGAACGGGAGCTTGTCGTCATCGATCGCGGACGTCGGGAACCACTTCCCGATTCCGTACGTCTTCTCGATCTCAACGGCGAGCTTCGCGTCTTCGAGAGACACAGTATCGAACTCGGGGCGGAGTTCCCCGTCGAGATCCGAAGCGAACTCCTCCCACTTCTCTTCGAAGGTCCGGTTATCAAGCTGTTCAACGATCGAGTCGAGAGTTTCGGGGAGCAGGTTCCCATTGAGTCGATCGTAGCAGATCGCACCGACCGACTCGTCAAGAGCGATGTGTATCGCTGCTCCGACGATCGCTTCGTGGTGGTCGTCATACTCGTTGAGGATCTCACTGGGTAGGTAGGTGATCGCCTCCTCAACCTCCTTCTGCTCCTCACCGGCGATGTTCTTCAACCGGTCCAGGTAGACGAACGGGTTGTGGATCTCCGTCTCGTACTGGACCTTCCCGGCGGTCTCCATCAGATCTCCCTTCGAAAACTCGTTCCCGGCAGCAGTGACGATGTCAATCGGCGCGATCCGTGGGTCCTGCTCGTAGATGACCATGTACGCGATCGCTCCGATGAACTCCCGGAAGCTCGTCTTTGGTGGCCGCTTGTCCTCGTTCTCTTTGAAGACCTTGATAATCTGGTAGAACGTATCCTTGTCAGGGATGTACCGCTCAAGATTGATCAAGAACAGGCGGTGGGTCTTGATCGAGCTGGTGGACATGATCCGGTCCCAGTTGTAGTTCGGTTCGGTCGGCGTGTAGTCTGTATTCGTCGTCATTGTGTTCTCTGTAGAGTGGTCGTTGGCGATACCTGTCTGAGTGTTCTTGTTAGTCATTATGGACTATTCAGAGGTGTTTCGTTATTGTACCGGGGATCGTCATCTCCCCCTCATCTCTATACATCTGTTTGTCAACTTCCTTGATGTCAGATCGACTTACACGCAAGAAGTCTAGTGCGTCATCGAGATTGGGATCAATATCTTGTCCGGCATCGCTACCGGTCTTGATGAACAGGTGATACGCAGTCACCTCAGCGGGAGCGTACTCCTTAATCAGACGGCCCTCCCGCTCAATCTCAAATTCTACGTCGTTCATTACGGCCTCAACGAATTCGTCCTCGTCGTCGCCCTGATGCCATTCGAAGTCCACGTTCTCGATCACTGCCCGCGTCCAGTTCTCACAGTTCTGTCGGTAGGTTTCTTTGTACATTAGTTGTCACCGTGTTCTTCCGCGTAGTTTTCAAACGATTCCTCGTTCGCGGCTGCGAAGTCGAGCGCAAGTCCGTAGACCCGCTTCCGGTTGAGTCCGTGTTCACCGCTGATACTGCGGAGCACGCTGAGCGAGTCTTCCTTGTACTCGACGTCAAGCCGAGAGTGCTGTAGCTCTTCCATTCTATTACCTCAGGGTGCTACCCCGTACCTACGAGTACGTACCCGTACGACTTAGTCTTATCGGTTATATGACATATAATCTGGTCCACATACCCTACGGACTGAACACGGATAAACAGCAAATCGTATACGAATCGTATCGCTTTTGCCGATATTTAGGGATAGAAGCACTCTATTTGCGAGATAATATACTCGATGGCGGTACAGACTTACTCTATGGATTTATTGTCGCTTATATGAGGTTACTCGGCTATGGCCGACGGAGTACCGGTAAGCAGGACATGTCTCTTGACGATCAGAAGGATCGGATCGAGAACTTCTGCGCAGAAACGGATGAGTATGAATACGGGGGAGAACACGAGCTCGTCGGGGAGAAAGATGAGTGGTGGTACGCCGAAGAGGTGTCCGGGTCGACCTACCCATTCGGGGACAAGCGAGAGGAGTTTCCGAAGCTCGTGGATCATCTCGAGGAAGACAAGTCGATTGACGGGATTGTTGTCTGGGAGTTCGACCGGCTCGCTCGTGACTCCATCCGGCAGGTCAATATCAAGGACAAGCTCCGTCGCTACCACGTCGGTCGGGAGATCGAGATTTTGCAGATCGATCCCTGGATGCCGCCGTACCGAACGATTCCGCCGGTCTTCCCGAACGAACTGAAGCAGGAGGAGGAGCCAATAATCGCGTATAACCTTCGGCAAGTCTTCATGCTCCAGGGCAACTCCGCACTCTGGGAGATGCTCATGACCTCGAAGCGTACCCGTGATGGGCTCCAGTCCAAGCAAGAGCGGGACGAACGCATCGGAAACATGCCGTGGGGAATTACGACCGATAAGCTCTATTATGACCTCGAGAAGTCGACGACTCGACTTCCGGGGGAGAACTTCGAGATCGCCGTTGCTATCCTCAACGAACAGGCGGACGTCGGGAACCCTCGCAAACACGGCACTGCCGACGGGCTCTGGTCCTACGCGAAAGAGCAGGGGATGGGATCGCCGTCGTCGACGATCAAGCGGATGTGGGACAACAGGGATGACTACCGGAAAGCGCTCGAGAACGGACGGCAAGACGAAAACTTCGATGTCTCTGATATTGTGGTCCAGTTCTAGCGGCGAAATCGTTTTATACGCTCTTCCCGGATCTTTTGCAAATGAAGTTTTCCCAGAACTACTGGGATTCTATCCAGAGATTCGCCGAGACGAAGAGAGAAATCGAGCAAAATCTGGACACACTATATCTTGATTCCGATGTTATTGAAGCAGCTAAGCAGCAGCGTGAACTCGAGAAAACACTCGAGGAGTCAGGCGTATTCCGTGCCCAGAAACTCCTTGAGTCAATGCCTATTCAGGAGATCACCGCTGCACAACAGACATTATATCAACCGTCGGTTCTCCAGGTAGCTGCTCAAAGTGCTAAACTATACAATAACATCACAACTGAGATCATCAATAACCAAGCATTTGTCGACGCGATAGAGCAGTCAGCCACAATCAAGAATTCACTGGACGAACTCGCCCGGATCTCGCCGAGATATACTCACACAAATACCTATGAACCGGAAATCGACAATACCGGTGTCCCAGAAGTGGAACCACCGAGTCCCACAGCTTCAATTTACAACCAAACGGTTGAGCCGTATGAGCCTGTTCGGGAGGAAGCTATTGAGATTCAGATCCTCATCACGAATTATATTCTAGCATCTGCGCACGACAGTGGGGAACTCTCTTCTGACATCTCCGAAGAGAAAAAGAAAGGAATCCGTCTTGGTCTAGCGCTTTCTGTTGGACTTCTCATTGGAACAATCGCCTTTGTTGCTATTGGGCCTGCTGGTGCGATCGCAGCAGGTTTTGGCTCAACTACACTCTCCTCCCAACAACTTGAATCATGGTATGGCATCAAGCGACGCCAACGGCTACCAGAAGACGAATCCGAATAATCTCAACCCCGTTCTCTTCCCTTACTCTACGGCGGGTACAACGCTTCTACCGGGTGCCGATTTCGCGGGGTATAGCCGTAAGAGAATATATCCCCGTCCAACCACGTGTTGATTATACTGGTGTTTATTCTAGCTTCTGATGGGCCTCATTGAAGGTGTCTGCCTCAATGATTCCATCATGAACTAATTCTTTGGCGAGTTCCTCGTCTCTGTTGGCGATCAACGTGACCAAGAAGAGTTTCGCCTGTGTGTATCGTTTGAGGTTCAATCCAACGTTCTCCCAATCAATCGGTGGATCATTCTGGTCGTGAGTCTGTGGGTCATCTATTGCATTGTATAGATCATCAGGAGATACGTCTGCTAATTCACGAAGATACTGAATCTCTAAGTAGACCTTGGTCTTGTAATAATCAGCAACCGTGAAGTGGTGACTAGAACCTTCTCGTTGGCGATTTGCGTACCAACTGTCTAAATCAGCTAATCTCTCACCCACTTCATTCATTGTGAGATCGAGCCTTTTGCGGAGCATTTCGAGATATTCAATATCGGTTTGGACTCTGTCCTCCCAATTCTCCTGTGAAAATCCTTTGGCAGTGAACCATTCTTTATTGCTAACCATAGTGGTGTGTTGAACAGTTGCCATATAGATCCGGCGTTACGCGGTAATCGGGCGGCCCCGCGCCCCGCCGGGAGGAACTTCTCAGGAAGACGATCGGCTTCTACCCCCTTGAGCGGGCGAATAAGGGGGAAGTAGAAGCCTATAGAACTACCGCTACTATAGGAAAACCCCCGGTATAGAACTTGAGAAGTAGGAGAAAACCTACTTGAGAAGTCAACTACTTCCGAAGGCGGCAGCACGAAGGGACAGCCATTGCCAGTACGTGCAGCGGTATGTGTAACGGTAATACTGTATACTACCTACTTCCCGTACGGGGGTTTTGGGTAGTATAGTACGCCTTGGGCGGTAGCGTAGTAGACGCCCAGAAGACGACCTACAAGGGAGGAATCTCGAGGTCGCGATGCTCCGGCCAGTCCATGTAGCGGTCATTGTCCGCTGCCCACGACTCGTCAACCGACTTCACTAGTTTGATCTGGAGTTCTTGCTCCTCTGTCGGGTCGAACTCGTTCTTGTCCCAGACGTAGACGCCAACGTGATCGCCTTCTCCCCGCCAGTAGTAGTCCTGTAGCTTCTCGAGACGGGTCGCAATTGTCGTATCCGTTGGAGTATCGTCGACCCGGTGGGAATTGATATACCCGGTGTATTCATCGACGAGTTCATCCCACGAGAGGGCATCACCGAATCCGTCTCCGCCCAACGAGATCGGCCCCTCCCAAGCGTTCTCGAGCGTCGTCTGGAGGACTTTCGTCGGCTGTGGGAGCGAGTACTCTTCCTCCTCTTTCATCACCTCTGGTACCGGGCGATCTTCTTCCGCAATTGGATCCTCGTCACTGTCCTCCTGCTCTTCTTCGGGGGCAGGGGGAGACGTCCCGTCGACGAGGTGCTTGTAGAAGTCCCACGCCCAGTGCAGGAAGGCCCGGACAGACTTCTCGAGGTCGTACACCTGGTCGACGTAGTCGGGGTTGTTCTTCTGATGCTCAGGATCTAACTTGAGCAGCGGTTGGATATGCGTCCGAATGAGCGCGTACTGCTTGGCGTCGAGGCGCTGCTTGCACTTCTGCTTCTTCCCTTCCGGGTTGTGTTCTTTCTCGATCGAGTTCGAAGCTCCTTTGCCAGTCTTCGAATCGAGCCACTTCGAGCAGTTGTCGAACCCCGTTCCCACTAACTGCTTGAACTTCGTGAAGATATCCCGGAACTCATCAGCGAGCGACTGGAGAGACGACCAGATCTCGTCCATCATCTCCTTCCGCGTGAACTCCATCAACCAACTCCAATCCTCATCCAGCTCCTTCCGGTTCTGGTGAATCTCCCAGAGCAGGTCGTTGACCTCGCTGATATGCTCGAAGATCGTCGCGACTGGTTCGACGTTCCGGTTCAGGAACCAGTCCCGGTCGTAGTTCTCCTCGTCTTGGTACTTGGAATCCGCGAGCTTCAGGTAGTTCTCTGACCTGATATGCCGAACTGCCGTGGGCCACCGTTCCCGGTAGTCCCAATTGACACCCCCATCAGCAGCGATTGATGGCTTCTTGTAGCGGGACTTGATGAGTGTGTAGACCTTGCTCCGGTTCTTCTTGTCGCCCGTCTCCGTGACCCACCCGTTCTCCTTGAAGTCGTTGACGTAACTCCGGACTGTGTTATCGGAGATCCCCGACTCATCGGCGGCCTCGTTGACCGTCCACTCGTCCTCGAGGTCATCCTCGATCGTCGTGAGGAGCTTTCGCCGTTTCTTGGAGAGCTGGTCGAACTCGTCCTTCGTCGCGTTCGAGTCCGAACTCTTCCTGTTGGTCGTACTCTTCGTCTCCTGGAAGTCCGGGGAGATGTACGGCTGGATCTTATCTGGGATATCGCCGGTCCAGTACTCGGACGCCAGTACTTCACTCAACCACGCATGGTTGTCCTCCTCCAAGAAGTACGTGAACGCGTCGAGCAGCTTGTCATCGTACAGTTGGAGCAGGGACTTGTCGTGATCGGGCAGATGTCGATCCGTCGGATGAACTGATTGAACCATGAGCTATCTCACCTCGTTACCTGCAGTGACGAGAATCGTCAGTAGACACACCAGACCGGCCGTTGTAATGACCTCGGGCCAGCTCCCAATTGCGGTCGGGTAGAGATCGTAGAAGACGTACTTGTAGACAAAGAGCGAGACCCCGAACAGGAGGACGAACACGCTCGGGAGAACCAACATCCGGTACGCCCAGAGGAAGTCCTCGAATTCCTTGTACGGCGAGACCTCCTCGACGACCGTGCGTTCCTCGATAATCTCTTCGACGACAGTGCGCTCCTCGATAATCCGCTCAGGGTCATACTTCGAGTATGGCCTGTCGAGGAACCAAATCTTGGTATTGCCGTCCTTCTCGTAGGTGACGACACCCCGATCCTCCATCTCGTTAAGATACGTCGAGGTTTTCTGGTACGAGATCGAGATCTCGTTACACAGTTCGCGGGCCGTGTAGGTCTCCCCACCTTTCATCAGGTAGTAGATATCCACGTATTTGGCCTTCCCGTCAAGGACATCGTAGGCCTGCTCGTCCGTACTGGGCTCGGTCCGTTCAGTAACGTAGCTGGTCTGCCCTGATGAATGCATGTGTCCACTCATTGATCTGGAAGATGCCGTGGTTCAGTTCCGGTTCCAAAGGCGGTTCTTCGCGGGTACCGACCTCACGGATCTGTTCCGCTGGGATCGGGTCGAGACTCAACTCGTACTGGAGATAGCACTGGAGGATCTTCCGCGCGATGAGCCGTTTACAGAGCCACTGCTTCTGCTCGAGCTTCTGTCCGATCTCATGGCTGTTGTCCCCGAGGACGCTGCTCAGGAAGAATTCCTCACGGGCCTCTGGAGAGCGGGCTGTCGTCACTTGGAGCATCGGTGTCGCAAGGTTCTGGTAGTCATCTGGGCTGTCTCGAGCGACATCGTGCATCATCTGTCCTTCAGTGATCGACGTATCGCCGAGGTCGCCATCATCAGTGAGCGTGAACCGGCTATGGAACTGTCCAACCGGACCGGAGACCCAGTGGACGTCGGGCAACGGCTCAAGCAACCGCTGGATGTCGAAGACGATCCCTTCATTCTTGAGGCCATTACAGACCGGGCAGTCCTCCGCGTAGAGGTACTTCAGAATCATCGCCCAAACCGCCTCTTGAGCCGTTCAATCAGGGAGGGTTTCTGTGCCCCCGCTGCTTGCTTTGTAACCTTCTCCCGCTTCTTCTTCTGTTGGCGGCGGCTGACGATCCCGACTCGTGACTCGATATGGGCGCTCGCGATGCCGACCCCGACAATGGCAGCGGCTCCACCAACGAGACCAACTGTACTCCAGGTCTCCGCTGACTGCCGGTTGTCGTTCTCCCAGTCGGCCCACGCAGCGAACCCTTGCGGCGTGTTGAGGTCCCGTTCGAGATTATCGAGGGTCGCTTCGTATTCGCCCATCGTATTCGCCGTATATGTGGTGTTCATCCCCGCGAGCCCGTACTCGATCGAGAAGGAGAACGTCCCATTGTTCTCGATCTGGTTTTTGGCTTGTTCCGCTTCGGCAACCCGCTTCCAGGCGTTCATCCCGTTGAAGTTGCCACCAGTATTCTCACCACCGATCCCATTGGCATCGCCATTCCCGGGACCGACGTACTGGTAGACCATCGGGAAGAACCCGGTCTCCCGGACGATGATCGTCGCCGGTTCGTCCTCGTAGGGGTTCCACGCCCCCATCGCCTTCATCTCCTCTTTCATCGCCGGTGGGAAACCCCGGGAGTCGTTCAGTTCGGTCTCGAGTTCCGCGACCTCCCGTTCGAGTTCGACGTTCTCGTCGGAGAGTTCATCGTTCGTTTCCTCAAGGCTCTCAACGCGGTCACAGAGGTCGTCAACTGTCGCGTTACCTACCTCCCCCGTACAGTCCTCCGCCGTGTCAGCCGCTACTGCAGCGGGCGTGAGAAGCGACAGGGCAAGGAGGGCCGCGAGTACGCGCTTCATCAGTTCATCCCCTCCATCATTTCAGGTTGGAGAGTTTTCTGGAGCTGTTGCTCGATCTTCTTGGGCATCTCATCATCGCCCAACGCCATCTGGATCACGTCGCCGTGATCATACTCGTAGGAATCGTCGCTCAGCCGGTCGTAGTCGATATCCGCCTCAGGTGGTTGGTACCCAACACGGAGAAGATAGCCGACTGCTTCGACCTGCGTCTGTTTCGCCGCAACACGTTCCTCGGCCTCGGCACGTTCTGTCTGGATGTTGTCCGTTTCGTCGTACTTCTCCTTCCGGTGGTAATCCCGGTCCTTCTTGAGCTGCTGTTTCTCCTCTTCACGGCGCTCGAGTTCACGGTCACTCTGCTGTTTTGCGTCGGATATGACCCGGTTTGCATGCTCCTGGGTTTTGGATGCCTCGATAGCCTCCATTTCCCGTTCCCGAGCGTGTTCCAGTTCAGTCCGAACGCTGTCGAGTTCGTTTTCGAGGACAGTTATGTTCTGCTGGAGAGCTCCATTCCGGTCCTTCTCATTGTTAAGCTGGGACCGTGTCTGCCGGAGCAACCGTTCGATTTTATCTTTCCTGCTCCGGAGCTCCTGAATGTTCTCGAACCCACGTGGATCGTATGGGGGCGGGCAGTAGTTCCCCTCATTATCCCATGCAATGCCGACCGGAGACCGGTAGTAGTCGACGCTATCGTCACCGAGCAGCGCCTTCCGCGTCTCATTGACTGTCCCGAGATTGTTCCAGTAGAGCACCCTGTGGTTCGGGTTATCAGGGTCGTATCCCGCCTTACCAGGGTGCTTGTGGGTGATCGGCGAATCCAAGGTCTCTGGCTTCGGGAAGAGGTGGTCATTGTGTTCTGGGAGGTCCTCAGAGCCGATATAGTCCGGTGCACCCTTCGTCAGGTCATCTTCATCAGTAACGATGTACGCTAGCTCAACCGTCTGGTTGAACCGTTCGATATAGACCTCGACCGTCTTCTTGACGAAGACAGGCCCAACG
Organism: Natrinema thermotolerans; assembly: GCF_031165565.1. Classification (NCBI taxonomy): domain Archaea; kingdom Methanobacteriati; phylum Methanobacteriota; class Halobacteria; order Halobacteriales; family Natrialbaceae; genus Natrinema; species Natrinema thermotolerans. The sequence continues at coordinate 3,512,241 of NZ_CP101873.1, forward strand.
AACGCCCCACCCGTATCATCGGCGTATTTGAGATTCTCAGAGTGAAGTGGGTGGAACGCCATATACTCGTCACTACCACCGAGAACACCATTGTGGACTTCCCGGTTGAGACGGCCCTCTAACTTCTCGTTTCGCTTCTTTGCCTTCTTGAGATCGTCCTCGAGGTCTTCCTTCTTTCCCTCTAACTGTTCGAGGTTCTGTTGGGTCGTTTCGACCTTCGACTTGAGGTCGGCCTTCTCGTCTCCCCGTTTCTCAGCGAGTTTCTTCCATCGCTCTTTCTCCTTCTCGAGCTGTTGCAATTGGGCATCGGTGTTGACCTCCGTCTCGTCATACTCCAGAGCGACATCCTCGTCATCGAGATCAACGTCCTCAATTTCGTCAGAAGAAGTGTCTACTGCAGTTCCACCGTCTGTGGCCGTCTCTCTCCTGTATTTCCGCTTTGCCTTCTCCGTCAGATACACGCCTTGGGAGGCGGCGATCCGTTCTACAATTGGACCGAATACTGGACCGAGGATCGGGAAATTCCCGACGTATCCTACGACAAGGGCAAGGAGTAACCAAATGGCGAGTCCAGCTCCGATACCCGTCTGAATGTTCGTGGAAAGGAATGTAGCACCCCCTCCAATTGCACCGAAGGCTATGGCGAGAGATTGACCGACGGTGTGGCAGAAGTCACAGTACTCGACATTGGCAGGAGACAGCGGACCATTGAACGTCGGGACCTCTTCCTCGCCGTCTACAATTGCCTGTTCCTCCTCAGTCAACTCCTCACCGCGCTCCTGCTTTGCCTCTAGCTCAGCCTCCGTATTCTCGTCACATCCGTCACAGTCGATATCGATGTCCATCGAATCACACCTCCAATTGGATCATCTCGAGACGGTCGATCAGTTCACCAATCCGGCCGGGGTCGATTTGGGTGCCCATCCCTCCATGAGGCGTGTTCTTATCGACGAAGGGCTGGATTGCAATTGAGTCGACCTCGGACTGGGTCTCGTCAGTGTATTTGATCGAGACCCGGTCGTGGTCGATCTTGTTCTCCGCGTTGTTCTGGATCGCTCCAATTGTTTCGAATCGAGGGTCCGTATCCTCGATCTCGATATCATCAAGTAGGACTGTTTCCGACACTCGCGTCACCGTTTAGGCGAACGTATCAATTTAGATATAATAGTTATGCCTCCAATTGGACCGCTACTGATGAATTCGGCCTCTAGAAGGCGATACGGAGGCGTATATGGTCACCAGAACCGGGTCCAATTGGAATCTACATTACCAACCGAAATGAGGAGAATTGCAATAGTTCGTTGCACGGAGAAGATGCAACAATTACATTCTCCGACGTATTGTTCGAATTATTTAAGATAGTCGGGCAGTCAGGGTGGACCATGCTTCCGAAAAACGCCGAAGCAGGGGATCCAATTGTCACATGCTCCCACTGCGGCTACTACTGGGGGTATGGTGGTACGATGTACAGAGCAACCTGTCCCTCCTGTGGAGGGAAGGTAGTCGTCTCGAAGAACCATACAGGGATCGTCCTCTCACCAGAAGAGGGGACTGTCGCCGAGGTTCCAACAGGAAACACTGATCTCTGGCGGACGGTCTCAATTGCAATTCGTAATGGTGGCGGAGAAGAGATTGCTGACCTGTACTCATCGGTTACGTGGACTCACAGTCGAATACGGGAGTGATAACAAATACCAGTGTTCTGGGATTTTCTGGTGAGATGGACGATCTCACCGGATTCCAACGCGACCTGCTGTACGTGATCGCTGGCGCCGACAGACCGTCAGGACAAGACATCAAAGACGAGGTTGGGCAGTACTACGACAGCGAGATCAATCATGGGCGGCTTTATCCCAATCTCGATACCTTGGTCAACAAGGACCTCGTCGAGAAGGGGCAACTCAACCGGCGGACGAACTACTATGCAATTGCGGACGGGGGTGAGGAAGTGATCGAGGAACGACGTGAATGGGAATCCCAGTTCCTCGATTAGGCGACAGAGATCTCGTAGTAGTCGGTGTACTTCACGAGATCACACTCCTGGAACCCCTCTGCAGTTGACCGATCGACAGACGCCGAATCGGATCCGGTGAGAGTCGGGAGTTCTTCCTTTGCGTCTTCGCCCAGTTCGTCGTAGTGGCATACTCGAGAGTCACTGGGGATCTCATCAACCTGTTCAAGCGTGAGGCTTGGACTCATACCACACTGTATCAATTGGAACGTATTCAATATTTCTGCGATGATAGTCAATGAACGTCTATTGTCGGTCGATATTGAGGGCGTATATCTGCCCGTTCGTCTATTCCCATCGGCAGTATCTTCCCTCCCTCTTCCCAGTGTGGAGCAAGGCTCTCCCAAGAACAATTACTGACGGCCATACACTTTTCGAAAAGTATTACTGAGGGAACGTGGCCCATAGCCTATGATTCAATCTCAAAGGGTCGACGCTAGTACGCTTAATGAGGAGATCATCAATAGCGTTGCAGTACTCGAGAACAGTGACCCGGTCGAATTACCGCCACTATTTGATGCAGTAGATCCGGATGCGCTCGAGGCGATCTTCGCTAAGGGACGAAGCGGATCGGTCACATTTTCGTACGCAGGATACACTATCACTATTGAGTTCGATGAGACTCCTACCATTACCGTTGAACCGTGACTCGTAGGTAGCGCGGGCGCTTACGTAAGTCCGGTCAGGGAGCGTTCTCATGAGCCTGTCAGCGGCTCAGATACTCCTCCATGTCCCGGTACGGGAACGTAGTGTCCTTCGGTTCTACTATGGAGCCCTGCTCGGGTTCCCCATTAGATACCCGGTAGCCGTGTTCATCAGCCACGTCGTGGACCGTCCACGGGATCTCGTCACCAGCAGGGACAACAACAATGAACGCCATTGACCACGGTTCTACCGTTGCTACACCGTCGATATCTTCCAGGTTGTCTGCGATCCGGTCGACTTTGTCCGGGTCAACGCTGTTGATCGCACTCGAGTGGCGAACGCAATACGTCGTGTCCATATACTCGAAGAATGCGTCACTCCCGCACTCGTCACAGTCGCCAATCGCGTCAAGGAACATCCTGTCTCAGCTCCATCCTGTTAGCACGGGTTAGGATGTTCTCCCCAATCTCCTCGAGGGAGGTATCAGTAGCATCGGCGAGCCGGGCGACGATCGCAGCTGTCACCGTCAGGTAGACGTCCTCGTCGATTTCGCCATTCAGGTCACGAGCGATCATCGTCTTCGCCGTCCCAGTGGTCTGTGCAGCACCGAAGACGAACAACTCGGTCTTGGGGTTATCCAGGTATTTCTTCGCGTTACGCACTGCTGTCTCGTACTCGAGGGCTGGCTGATCCGACATGACTACTACCGTACCGAACGTATGACCCGCTACTTAAGCCTAATCGCGTATTCGTACAGTCCCTCGATACTACCCTAACAAAAAGTCGGGGAGGGACTACGCTACCAGAGCTGGAGGATCTTCGCGTCCGGGTGAGCGCAGATCAGCTCGAGGTTGACGTCGACCGAGTGGATCTCATGGACGTAGACATCGTCGACGGTGATCTCGTCTACTGCCCCATCGTAGATGTACGCATAGCGGATGTCCCGCTGGTAGGGGAGTCCGATCCCGACGACCGGCTCAAGCCACTGCCCTGCATTGTACAGGTCGCCGGTCATCTCGCCGTAGATCGGGTCAGCAGCGTCCTTGGCCTCCGGATCCGATTTCATATCAACGATCGGGAGGAGTTCCTGACGGCTTTCTCCCTCGAGTACAGCGAGGTGCCGGGGATCGCTGTATGCGCCGTCTTGATCAAACTTCTGTCGAGTGATCTTAAGCAGAACCCGTTCTAAACGGGATGGTGCCGGGGAGATGTCTATCTCGTCTGCACTTTCGGCGCTCAGTTCATGGTAGACTGCCAGAGCGTCCCCTGCGGAGATTTCCATATTCTTAGCGATCTGTTCAACAACGCCGTTCACGCCATCTCTCTGCATGGCGCAACAACGTCACGTCCTAAACACTTTTAAATGGATACTAGAATACTTGTCATTAGCGAGAAACCCCGACGCAGTCTGGTGGTTTTCTCTGGAGCAGTGTCGATTCTTTATAACAGCTTCACTCGAGAAGATATCGAAATCAGGCAAGATTAGTTACTCGTTAGCATGGGCTTCGAGTTCGCCCTTCAGACTCGCGAATCGGAACAAGAAGACAGCAAGCGAAACGAGCGCTAAGACTGGTCCCGTCTCTGGCGATAGTTCATAGATCAACAGGAAGATACCCCAGACCATCAGCATTAGTCCGTACTCTAACGTCATCTCTTGGAGGGTCAAGACGATACGATACGTAAGCGTCAGTTCGTGAGCAAACGCGGCGATCAGCAACATCCCGAATGCAGCTACGAATATCTCTATCTGCAGGACGTACTGTCCGGGACTATCAGAGAGAATAATCGCTAATCCCGCGAAGACCAGGCTGGCTACTGCGAGTGCTGTCCCTCGTTGATCTTGCGAAATCTCGTCATAGAGACTGGGGTCTTCGACGATTCCGAATTGGTGATCCCAGTTCAGATAGAGTTTGCTACCGACCTCAATCGTGAAGAGGAGCAACAGGAACCATTGGACGAACAGAATCCCGAGCTGGGAGAGCATCTCTACGGTTCGTGGCCGCAGTTACTACACCGCTTTTCCCCACCAGACTGGACAAGATTCCTGGACCCACACTCAGAACACTTCCATTGACGCGCTTCCTCGGGTATCTTATCGTCAGACATACTTAGAACTCGTACCCGCACTTGCATTTTCGTTTCTGTCGCAAGACGCTGCGACCACATTCAGGGCACGTTTTCTGGCTTTTCTTAGTTTTGCGACCCATATCTCGATAATTCCAATAAGAGACAATAAATGTGGTTATCCGACAAGATTAGTAGATCATCACAGCGAAGCGCTGAGAGAACTTGGTAGACTATTCTTCAAGTATACCTGACTTTCTGCTATACAGATTTATCTGGTCAGAGAACCAATTGGTTCTCGTACTGATGGCTGCTCCCTCACTCTTCGATGGTATCAGAAGAGCGATCGAGGAATTCGGACTTCCACCTATTGCTCTCTTGGTACTTGTGGGGGTAATCAGAGTCGTCTATGGACCGCAAGAGGCCGGGCTGATCTATGTTGGACTAACTGCTCTCATCCTTCTTGGGATCTACACGAGAGCAAAATACTGGAATGTCAAGTATACCTTCGGAGTTGTCGTCGTGGGACTCGGGCTCTGGTTCGGCGTCCCCGGAGTCTTTCCACTACTTGTTCCATCCCCGTTTGCCGAGCTCGGGTCATTTCTGGCATTGGTCTCCCTTATCGGGCTCGCAATGATGCTTACCAATAAGGCATGAGGCTCTGCAACCGGATCCAAAGCATAAGACGATACGTCCCCGAATACCCTGCGACCGGCCAATTACTGAGCAGTTTGGAACTCGAATCGCGCACCACCTTCGGAGCTCTCGGATATGGAAACCTCCAGATCGTGATCAGCAGCAATGCGCTTGACGATCGTCAACCCGACGCCACTGCCGCCGTACCCTGTCGTGAACCCGTGTTCGAATACGTGATCCCGCTTCTCCGGTGGGATTCCATCGCCCGTATCCTCAACGTAGAAACCCTCGTCTACGGGGCCGACCCGAACAGTAACGTCCTCACCGCCGTGGCCCACTGCGTTTCGGAACAAGTTCTCGAAAAGTGCCTGGAGCTGGCTCCGGTCACCGACGATAACGTCCTCCTCCGTCTCGAGACTGGCTGATCGAGTATTGATCAGTTCCCATGCGTCCTCAGCGACGGCAGTCAGCGAGACGGGCTCGTACTCCTCCGAGAGTGTATTCGCCTGAGCAAGCGCCGTAAGATCGACAATCAGATCCTCAATCCGTCCTAAGGCGTTTTTGACCTCGTCCAAATGGGTGTCCTCCGTTGTCTCCCGGTACAGCTCGAGCTCCCCATAGGCAATCGAAAGTGGGTTTCGGAGATCATGAGAGACCATACTCGCGAACTGGTCCAAACGTTCGTTCTGCTGCTCGAGTACCTCCGCAGTCTGACGGACATTGGTTACGTCTTGGGTCACCAGAACACCATACGGCTCACTATCGATATGGACCGGTTTCGTCTCAACGTGGTGAGTCATCCCCTTAAATTCAATATCAAACGAACGGGGCTCCCCATCGATCGTGGCCTCGAGTTTCGGTTCGAGTTCAGTTGCAGTCTCCTCCGGGAAGAGGTCGTAGAGTTGTTTCCCGGCCATATCCGCTGCCGTTCGTCCTGAGAACGGGAGGGTTTCTGGGCCGACAATCCGATAGTAGAGGTCAGCGTCAAAGAGGACTAATACACCGTTTGGAAAGTTATCCACCAAGGTCCGGTGTCCTTCTGGAGGCGGTACGCTGTTCACAGTCAAACATATGTCTGTTTACACCTATTAAAGCAGTTCGAATTGCTTTGATAGACTAGTGTAAATCTCGAATATAAATAGACCTATACAGTGTATATTGACCTCTTTTTGTACCATCGAAAAATAATGGCTAATATAACCTCCCTATTTCGTTAAAGAGGTCGAATGATGCGTTCCTGCGTGTGCCGTTTAGTCTCTGTGGCGCTGAATTCCGATCCAACCAAGAGAGGCGATCCCCACCAACAAGAACGCGATCGCAAAGAATTGGCTACCAGAAAGGCTGAGGAAATCCGTTCCATTGAGGTATCCGAGACCAAAGAAGATACCCAGAACAACGGCTGCAGCGGCAATTCGCATTCCTAAATCCTTCAAGAAGTTTCTGAGGGTCAAATCACGAGCCATAGGTATCCCAGAGGTACAACCCTGTCACAGCGAACACGACCGTCGTTGTCCATACCGCTTCAGTCAGACCAGACAGAAGATGAACGGTAAATAGACTACCGACCACGTAACCGAGTATAGCAGTTAGAAGAACTATCGAAACGGCAGTATTGACGGTAGAACCGTTCTTGACGCTCATGGCCGTCTGTTATTCTTGTAGAGTTTTAAATATGGTGTCATGAGGCCGGGGCAAAATCTCTATATCAAGAAACGATACGGTCGCGTATACCCCTCGAGAGACCAGACTACGCAGTGTATTCACCAAGACACTGTGGTCCGCGGTGAAGGGCACGTACAAGAGGAAAGGCCCAGAGGTGAAAACCGGTGAATTCCGACGACGACGGAGACCGCTCGTGGCTCCAAACCGTCCTTCGCACATACGGACTACTCAAGCTTGCCAAGGCACTGTGGTCCGTGGCGAAGGCCACATGGAGCGTACTGGCGGAAATCCTCTAACGGGAATTCCGCCTCCGACGTTTGTATTGGTGACTAGGTAGCCACCAAGTAGGGGTAGGGCCGACTACCACTTAGTGTTAATTTATTAAGAATAGAGTCGCGAGACCGTTCTTGCTCGCCAGACGGAGCAGTACACCGGATGACAGTCGACTTCGCCCGTATCACTAAGTCGACCGATAGTAGGGTATCGCCCGTAGTATGGCTGAATACCAACATCATACGCAGGACCATATCGAACGGCTCGGTCCGACCGAGAACATCGTCTGTGAGCGAGAAGACGAGGAGACGTTCCGGTGTACAATCGATGATCCAACTACAGAGGACGAGGCTCCAGGACGAGAACTCGAGGTTGAATACCTCAACCTCGCCCCGTTTGCGACCGAGTGGTCTGAGGTGTCCCCGGATACAATCGAAGTCGGTCTTAACAGGCACGCGACCTGCGAGTACCGGAATAACGAGGATATCGGAATCGGAGACCAGTTGGTCTGCGGTATTCGAGGCTAACGAACAGGTAACTTCCGACAGTACCCTTGTCCATCTCCTCGAGAACTGACCCACTCGTGATCGTCTGAGCCTCTGCAAACTGCATAGCTCATAGCAGGGTCGTCTCGGTCGTCGATTACACCTGAGATTTCACACTCAAACTCGTCTCCCCAACGTTCACAGTTGGAGTAGACTTCTATCTTATCGGACATTACGCTAAGACGGCGTAGGGTTGCTACCTTAAATCAAGGGTCTGTCTGACCGATACGGCCGCGTATACCTTCGAGAGACCAGACCTACCCACCAGACAGATCATCGCCGTGGATCAGTTTCATGTAGGTCAGACACTCGATAAGGGCCGGGATAGAAACGTTCGTGAGCTGTCTGATCTGGAGCGGGTCTTGCCCGTCGTGGAAATTGAGCGTGTAGTGGATAGTCTCGGCCGAGTACTTGGTCTTGAGGGAGTGGTGGACCCAAGACGGATAGTCGACCTTCGTGGTCGTCTTCTCCGGAGGAGAGCAATCTTGTCTGTGGAGGAATCGTCTATCAAAGTCGTCTACTGGCTTAGACAACGGGTCTTGATCCGATTGGTCTGGGTCAGATAGACCAGGATTGGCGCTGTGCCCAGACCGGTTTCTGACGATTGGGTCAGAAGACGGATCGATATCGTAGTCGCCAAGAACCCGGCTCATACGTAGGTATACGCCCCGAAACGTCAAATTCCTACCGGATAAGTGATGGTTCTTGTGCGGCAAGACCGGTTCTTATGGGGGACCTGTTTGAGTCCATATATCCGCCCAGCTTGTCTGGGTGGATTAGCCGATTTATGGGTTTCTCAGGCGGACGCTTCGGTTAGGATGCTTCGGGCCGGAACGAAAGGGGCGACCGGACGCGAATACCTGTGGTGGATGGCATGGTAGAGCTGGGGACCGCCCACCCTCTAGAATGGAGGGGGACTCCATTCGGAGTGAAAGGGCTTGTCGTTGCAACGAGTCGAGTCTTAGACTTGGCTCTGGGGCTTGCAGTCCGGTGTAACCGAACTGTCGATGGATATCTGGCTCGTGCCATTTAGACCATCGATCAGGGATGATCCCTTCGCGTAAGGCGACCGTGTCAGGTTCCTATACCCAATCGGATTTTCTCCGACTTCGATCGTGAGATCTAACACGGAAGGTTCTCTCGCCGAATTATCCCCACTGCGCTCTATGTGGGGAACCATTGACTGACTCGCGATCCGATACCACTCGTATCCGTTCATTGTTACTTGTTCAGTTCCTTTCTACAGTTACCACAGATTTCGCTGTCGCCCAGTTCCGTGTACTCATGTACCGGCTCGCCACGAACCCGTCCACAGATCGTCAACTCCGACGACTCCTTCCGGAGAATGTGTTTCTTATTCCCGTTCCGAGTCCAGACAGCGTATCCGGCCCCACCCACGTAGATGTGAGTTTCGTCAGGAACGTCAATATCACGCATCTTCTTGCCACAGTTGAAGCACTGTAGCTTAGTGTCACCTACCGGGACTGGTGGGTCCCCACAACTGACACAAACGCGTTTGCCACCGCTGATGTTTACTTCCGTCATTGGTGCTATTTCCCGTTGAAAGCACCGAGGAACAGTGGTTGAGAGCGATGAGCGTTCCTGACTGCGGCGTCCCTCGGCGCTTACGTATAGTATATAGGCCCCCGGTAACTTAATGATTTCGCTACACTTTGTACCTAAATGGAGTTCTGTACCATTGGTATTAAGTAGTAGGCGAACGTAGCTATAACCGGTTGAGCGCGGTGAGACGTCCCTGACTGCGGCGTCCCTCACCTCGCCTTTTGAAACAAGTCCCGTAGTGACTGCTATCGACGCAACACTTATTGTAGCTATCTGACTGTAACCGATATGAACGAGTTTACGAAGAAGATGCTGCAGATGGAGGATATCGTTGAGCGAATGATGGAGATCGATAAACGGTTATCAGATGAAGTGGGTGCTGATGTAGAACAGAAGGTCGGAGGACGGTGTACGTCATGTAACAAGGTCTATCCACCAGACTACCAGCAAAACGGCGACTGCATCCCGTGTTGGCGGGAGAAGAACAATCACCCGAAGATCGACACTGAGGTCAACTTCTAAGCGAAATCTTCGAGCGTATCCTGCGCGTGGTCTCGTGGGGAGAACTTCCGTCGGACTTCGTCCTGTTCCTTGATGCCGACGAATTTCTGATACTCGCACAGCGCGTGTTCGAACGACCGTAACGTGAGCCGCTTCTCCCAGTATGGGAAGGTCAGATCAAACTCCGCGAATAGGTCCTCCTGTCGATCGACCATCCAGTGCAACCAGTCTTCGTGGACCTCATTGAAGATAATCATCAGCCCGGACGATGACCCAGGACCGATATTGACGAAGTCGTTCTCCGAGAACGGGAGTAGTTCGTAGTTCAGGTCAATGACCATCTCATACGCGAGGAATTCCCCGACACCGTTCAGTTCACACAAGACCTCGAACGCGTCTTCCATCGACTCGGCCTCGAGTACGGATTCGCAGTAGTAGTCGAAGTTCGCGAGCAGGTCATCACGGATGATCCCTTTGACGATGTTGACGGCCTTGGAGTCGGAGTCCGCCCAGGAGTGTGTCGTGACCCGGTAGGCTGACGAGAAGAGCGGGTGGTCCTCTTCGTAGAGCCGAAGCGCGTGGCACATCCCGTCCGGGTCGAACCGATCGACTGGGGTGAACCCGCCGATCGATTGGAACGTCTTTGGCCGGTTGAAGAAGCGATAGATCACGGTATTGAAGAAGACGTCCCGGTCGTTCTCTCGAGTGAGGACCTCGTCGAGCAGGTGCTGTGTCGTATAGTCCAGTCGCCGGTAGACGTTGCAGAAGTGGTATTCCTGTAGGACGTCGGAATCTGTCCACGGTGGATCTTGGTCGTCGATAAACCGGCGTTCGTAGATCCGCTGCCGTTCACACATGAACCAGAGGAATTCCTCAAGTCGATGTAGCGCCACGCTAGTATCAGCGCTATTACCTAAATTAGTTAATTTATCAATACCGTCTGTCATAGCTGGGCTCTGTGTGCTAACGCGTTCTCTCGGACGGTATCCGGCGAGACGTTTGCGACTTCGCCGACTTCCGCCTGTGTGAGGCGTTTGTTCTCGAGGTCGGCTGCGACGTAGACGGTACCGGCGGCGACCCCGATCGCTGTCGATGACGTGAACCCTTTGCTGATGTCGATGATCTCCTTCGCCCGTTCGACGACGGGGGTCCCGAGGTGGGCGTCGAATTCCTCGTCTAGTCGTTGGACGAATTCGGGGACGTATTTGATCGGGTCCTCCGGTTGGAGTTGGATCGAGAGTTTGCCGATGATCTCTTGGTACGCGGCGAGGATCGTATTCATCTCTAACGTGGTCGCGTCCGTGATATCCGAGAGGCTCACGGGCTGCTCGAGTTCACGGACGGCGAGGTAGACGCACCCGGCGACCATGGCCTCTGTCGACCGGCCGTTACCGATTCCGGAGACGTCGCACGCGCCGTAGAAGACGTCGGCGAGTTCCGTGGTCTGGTCGTCTAAGTCGAGGTCGGTTTGGAGTTGTTCAAGCGTGGCTGGCGGCATAGTCGTTCATTGTACGGTATATTTTGGTTGCGAGCGGTTCTGAGAGCGCTGTGGCGTTGTTGACGTGTTCGATGATGGAGCCGGGTACGTACCCCGTTTCGTCACAGACCCGTGCGAGGAGTGTCGCAGCGGCGACGAGGTTCCCGTAGCCTTTGAGGTCGACGTACTGGGACCGGAGGGTCTGGTGGAGGTGGAGTCTGTCTTTGACCGGGTGGAACTGGAGTTGTGTGATGCAGGCCATGCCGTCGCTATTCGGCCGCGGGACGCAGGCCCGTTCGAGGTCCTTCTCTTGGAAGACTTGTGCGACGAGCCCGTTCGTCGACGACCCGTGCATCCCCTCCTTGAGCCGGGCGGTGATCATCTCGAGTTGGTCGGGGTCTTCGAGTCGACGGGCGTAGACCCCGTCGTGGAGGGCGATAATTCGGTCAGTAATCCAGTCTTCGCCAGTCGGCCCATCGACAAGGGTACTCTCTTTTCCGTAGTCCAGGTCTGCGATGGCGTCGTACTCCCAGCCGAGGTTGAGGGTATCTTCCCAGTCCCGGATGTCGAGTGATGGTTCGAGTGTGTCGAGGGAGTGGATTGGGTCGTAGCAGGTGAGGACCATGGATTTCTGGGGGAGACCGCTACAGTACCGTTCGAGTTGGCGTCGGTGGGTTGTCCCGAGTGTGTTGGCGGTGACGCAGCATTCGGCCTCCATAGCAGGGGTAGGCCGCTAACATATATCAACCCAATGACTAGAACGGCCTATTTTATAGGACCATAGAGCCGCGATAGGCCATAGGCCGACGACGCGCGTTTTTATGGAGCTGGGTACGGTGAGTATAGAGTAGAGGGCCAGGAACGGACCAGCGTTGGTGTAGTCCGGCCAATCATGCGGTCCAGGCCGAGAGCTTTGCTCGAGGGCTGGATCAGGCCTTTCGAGCCGATGACCTGGGTTCAAATCCCAGACGGAGCACTCTTCTGAACGAACGAAGTGAGTGAAGAAGGAAGCGCACGCTCTGGGATTTGAAGTAGAGAAGTCGCAGCCCGCGAGCGAACGAAGTGAGTGAGCAGGAACGTCTTCGCGTGGTTCAAATCCCAGACGGAGCACACCCTTCTGGGTTTAGATGCCCAAACGACCTTCGATAGCAACCGGTCTACCTACGACCGGTATTTCGGAGGTGAGTGCGGGTGCAACTGATCGAGACCGCACCCCACGAGTTTGCAGCTCACTTCTCTTTGCCGAGCATGGTCTCGATCCGTTTTTCCCGTGCGATAGCCGGATCAAGGACGGCGACGGGAGTCAACATGCCGAGTTCGAATTCGAGGGCGAGCCGTGGCGCGCGACGTTATCCTATCGTGACTCCGGGCTCGAGCATCCAGGAGTAGATTATTAGCATCGGAGAATGAATGATCTGATAAATGAATCGTCGGCGTTTCTTAGCAGCCTCCACCGCCGCCGCAACTTCTACTATTCGGCCCGTTAGAGCCGACAACTGTAGATTCGAAGACGGAAAAGTTGAATACCAAAAGAGGGAGGAAATACTTGATTCAGTTCAACACTTCCTAGTAGGTGACTTAGTCAAAGGAAGATGGAATCGTGAAGAACTCGCAGAAGAAGTAAGCGACTGGGCGAAGATACCTTGCTACGTCCTTGAAAAAGCATCCGATCTGGCAGACAAGCTACCGGACGAACTACCTCAAATCCCAGGACTCAATGACATCGACTTTGAGAACCTAGATGAGAACCAGGAAAAACAAAATTGGATCCTAGAACGACTTGAAGATCTTCTCGAAGTGGTCTCTCACCTTGACTTCCTACCGGATACAGTTACGAATATAGCAGGAAGTTTTGACGCATCCAAGATACGTGGTTGGAAGAGATATGTTCCGTTTCTTTGGAACTTAGATGGGTTACTCACTGTATGCTGTAGTATCCATGAACACCACGAGAAAGGTAAGAGTATTGAGAAAGGGAGTTTCAAAGAATTATTTGAGCATATTGGATTGCTTATAGTTGAAATCGTGCTTCTCTTCGGCAGCGGAGGATATAGCCTAGCGTTCAAATTGACAGGGAAAGTGAATCAAAAGTTGATAACTCAGGTCGGCCGTAAAGTGGGCTGGAATGTGTACTCCTGGCTCCTAAGCGAGATCCATTGGTGCATCCGCATCATTTACTCGGAGTCTATGGATGTAGCGATTTCAGAATCAACGGAGACAGTAGCTAGAAACCTGGCTAAAAAGACAGATATGTCGAAGTCGTGTGCTAAGAAGCAAGCATCAGACCAAGTAGAACGGATCGCAGAGGAAGGATATCTTTCCGAGTACACTGCTTGGAAGAACTGCCAGAAGCAGACGGACATCATAGAATCTGCTAAGGAAGTGGCATCTGATTTCATTACAAATATGAATAAGTGGTTCAACAATCTAAACGCTATGATCGAAAGATGGAAAACAAATATTTCTGATATCTACCTTCGATAACTATACGATGACACCTTTGCTATCTTCTTATTAAATATATCAACCCAGCCACCAGAACCGGTACAATACAGAGTATGAATATCCAAACAGGTACAGTAAGTTCTCTTTCCTCGGCTTCTCCGCCGGTGATCGCGGATGCATCCGCTATTGGTAGTATAAACTATAACTATTGATTGCATCATAAGCTGCGGAAGAACTGGACCACCTAGTCCATCGAGGTAGTGTCTTCTTCGACGACCACAGTCACAGCCGCCTCGATACGTGGGAGGAACCCCGTCTTACTCGAGTTTCCGGAAGCAGTTGTGACAGTACGATGCGACGGGGTCGTTCGCCGCGGCACAGACGGCACATTGGTCGTCACGAGCCACCGATGGTCGCGATTCCGGGGTGGCCGCAAAGAGGCGTTTCCGGGGGTCGGAGTACGCATCGAGAACATCGCCCCACGTGACCACCGGATCCGTATCGGCGTTCCCTGTACGGTCGGTGACGCGTTCGATCAGCGAACTGCGTTGCAGTCGGCCGAGTCCGTGCCAGAGACCGAGAAAGCAAAGCGACGGGAGCAGACAAAGCGAGAGGACCGCACCCAGGAGTACGAGGCTCATAGAAAGCAGTTCGTCTCGGCCACTGTAACCGCGCCCGTGAAATCGTTCGCGAGTCATATACGCCGTCGCGGACCGCGGCGGGACGATCGGAGTACCCGCTCGTGTGGCGACTCGTCGAAACCCCCGCTAATCGGCGTTCACGGTGGTGTTTTGTAGTTCGCAATCGACGTAGAACCCGTCCAGTAGATCGCTCCCGAGCAGGACCTCGCCCGTGTACGGCTGGCGGTCGTCCACGTCGGCCAAGACGACTCGAGGCCCCCGGTCGACGCTCCGGACGTCGACGCTGATCGCGACGATGTCGCGACTCTCGGCGCTGCCGCCGGACCTGACGGTGACGTCGTCGATCGCGCCGGTACTACCGATCCGCTCGAGGAGGGTTTCGTCGATCGTCGTCCGGTCCGCCCCGGTGTCGGCCTTCGCGACGACCGTTTCGGTCGCGTCGGTGCCGCTGACTGCGACCGTCTCGAGGCGGCCGACAACCGGTTTGGCTGGCTCTGTCATACCGACCCGTTAGGAGCGACGCCACTAGAGCGTTCCTGTCCGTCGAAGCGCCGCGGGAGTCGTCGGAACGGTCGCGTTTTCGACCCGTAGGTGGACAGGGGGTGAGCCGAAACCGTCGGTGCCGAAACAGTCCGACCCAAGCCCGAGATAGAAGTTGATATCCGTAAACTCCTAATATAAGAAGCCGTTTAGATCAGTCAATGACGTACGAGAATCTGGATTCCGATCTAGTAAACGAACTGCTCGACGACGGCCGCTCGAGTCTCCGCAGCCTCGCGGAGGAACTCGATGTCTCCGTGACGACCGTTTCGAACCACCTCTCCGACCTCGAGGACGAGGGCGTGATCGAGGGGTATACGCCGAAGATCGACTACGACGCGGTCGGCTACGACGTGACCGCCGTGATGCAACTCAAGGCCGAAGGGAACGCCCTGCCCGAGATCACGGAGACGCTGAAAGACCACCGCCAGATGATCTCGGTCTACGAGGTCACGGGTGACTACGACGTGATCGCCATCGGGAAGTTCAAAGACACCGACGACATGAACGATCAGATCAAGCAGTTGATCACCGATCCCGACATCAACCAGTCGAGTACCAGTATCGTCCTCAACGCCGTCAGCGAGAACGAGCAGTTCGAACTCGAGACGGACGGGGACAGCTAACGGTCGACCGACGGCCGGGACCGATTGCATCGATCAGCGGCGGCTTCGGCCCGCGGTCTCCTGACGAGTTGCCACAGCTGGCTCACGCCGCCCCGTGAGACCGGCGACGTGGGCTGGTCCTCGCCGTCGATCGTGTCGGGGGAAACGTGGGACCGTACCGAATCGGGCCGTCGTCGACGAAGCGTTATTTATCACTCGTCCCCGGTTCTGGATAGGGATTACTGCCACAACGGACATTGAAACCAGTGATTGCGTTTCGGAGCGATGTTCTAATCAGTGGTTGCCGGCCCCCATCATATGCTGGGTGTTCGGTCCGTAAATGCAGCCCACGGGGCCACCGGAATAAATATGTTGCAAACGATGCAACTATGAACGCTTCTAATGGCCAGTGTGGTGTTCGTTAACTGGTACCATGGCATATGGAACTGCACCTGAAGAGCGATACAGTTACGGGGAGGTAAGCGACGAGGACCGTCGCGAGTTCCTGAAGGCGCTGGGCGTCGTCGCCGGCGGCGGCGTTGCCGGTGCGACGCTCCACGATCTCCGCGGGGAGGTCGCAAGCGGCGCTGCGGGCGGGCTCGCCGAGATGGGCGAGGCGGTACGGGCCGGGTTGACCGGCACGCTGGACGGCGCGCTGTTGGCCGAGGAACTGACGGGACTCGAGGGGAGTTTCGAACTGTTGCCCCAGCTGGCGTCGATGGGGGTACCCGAGCAGGGGGCGTCGGCCTATCAGGAGCTGACGACGCCGGCATGGGCGATCAACGACCACCTCGCGGAGGTCGGGTTCTTCGCGAGCGCGGAGGAGAACCTGCCGGCGTTTACCCCCGATCACATCGAGGAGACGACCCGACAGCTGCTCCACATCGAGGAGCTGCCGGCGACCCTCGCGGAGGTCGGGTTCGCCGAGGGCGAGCGGACGGCGCTGGTGACGAACATCGTCAATTCGCGCGAGCAGCTTTCGTGGTGGATGAAGACGCCGGACTATCCGCCGGCCGAAGCCGTCGAGGACGGGGTCGTTCACGAGTTCGTCGCGCCGCTGCACCGGCGGGCCGCGGAGGGTGCCCTGCTGTGGATCGACGGCCTGGATCACTTCCTCTGGCAGAACGAGGTGCTGGTAACCGACGAGATGATCGACCGCGGGCTCTGGGACGTCAAGTCGATGCTCGGCGGCTACTACCTGTTGGGGTCGGCCGCCCGCGACCTCGCCAGCGGCGAGATCCCCGACGAACAGCTCTCGGCGCTGATCACGGGCAGCGCCGCGATCGCGATCATCGGCCAGGAGTTCCTCCGCAACGACGTGGTTCACATTGACGATCGGATGCGGGCACCCCGGGAGGTGAGTCACCCATGACCTTCGATACCGAACACATGGACCTGCCGTCGGACGCACCGTGGGACGAGAAACCGGGCGAATCACACGTCGCACAGGGCGATATCGATACCATTCCCGAGCGCGAAATCACCCAAGAAGACCTCAGCCGGACCGCGGACGACGAGACGAACTGGCTGCTGTTCGGCGGGGCCTACGAGAACCAACGCCACACCCCGGCGGAACACATCACGCCGGACAACGTCGACCAGCTCGAACTCGAGTGGCGAATCGACCTCGCGCCGCCGCAGGCGCTCGAGCCGAACCCGAGCCACGAGTTCCAGGGGTCGCCGCTGGTCGTCGACGGCGATCCGCCGATCATGTACACGACGGTCGGGGCCGACCAGCTCTACGCGCTCAACGCCCGGACCGGCGAGAAGCTGTGGGAACACTACTACGAGCCGGCCGTGGGCTATTCGGAGGACGCGCCACCGGCCGAGCGCGGCCCGGCGGTCTACGGCGACACCGTCTACAAGAGTACGCTCGATCTGGGCGTGCTGGCGGTCGATCGCTACACCGGCGAGACGGAGTGGTACTACAACGGGGCGGCGGCCTACCGTGGCGAGGTCGCCGAGGACCTCATCCACGAGGAGCTGCAGTGGGTGCGCGAGCGGGGGTCGACCTCCTCGTTCCCGCCGCTGATCTACGACGGCACGCTGCTGAAAGGCAGCTTCGGCGGCGAGTTCGGCGTCAGCGGCTTCTTCGACGCGATCGACCTCGAGGGGAACCCGCAGTGGCGGTTCAACATGACACCGTCGGAGGAGTGGGTCGGCGAGTCGTGGCGACACGGCGGCGGGACCGCCTGGGCCTCGGCGGCCATCGAGCCGGAGTCGGGGACGGTAATCGTGCCGTCGGCCAACCCGGGGCCGTGGTACGGGACCGTTCGGCCGGGCTACAACCCCTTTACCTGTGGGAAGGTCGGTATCGACATCGAATCCGGCGAGTACCAGTGGCACTACCAGGACTCGCCCCACGACTGGTGGGACTACGACTCGCCGAGCCCGCCGATCGTCTTCCGCGAGGAAGCGGACGGCGAAGAGACGCGGTTCGCGGCGTGGCCGGGCAAGACCGGCTGGGTCTACACGGTCAACATGGAGACCGGACAGCTCCACCAGCGCAGCGAGGAGTACGTCCAGCACGTCAACACCTTCTCCCTGCCGCCGTACGACGACATCGACAGCGCCGAGTGGATGATGCCCCATCTCACCGGCGGCACCAACCCCCAGCCGAGTTCCTTCGATCCCAACACCCGGACGATGGTCGTCAAGGGGGCCAACGAGCCGATGGCACTGTCGTGGTACGAGGAGGAGTACGAGGCCGGCGAGCGATACATGGGCATGGACATCGTCGGTGGAGATCCGCCCGAGGACATCGAGGAGCCCGACGAGCCGACGCTCAATGCCGAAGAGGTCGCCGAGGGCGAAGACCCACACCTCGAGGCGGAGGTCGACGAGGGAGAGGGCGACAACGGCGAATCCACTAACGGCGAAGACGGCGACGCGTCGGGCCGACCCGCCTACCCGCCGGAGTGGAACGGTGCGATCGGCGTCATCGCCGGGATCGACCCCTACACCGGCGACGTGAAGTGGCAGGAATGGTACGACTGGTCCAACTACCACCCCCGCGGCGGGTCGTTCACCACGCCGACCGGGCTGGCCTTTGCGGGCACGCCAAACGGCGTGATGGCCGCCTACGACGTCGAGTCGGGCGATCGCCTCGCCGAGTTCGAGGTCGGCGACCACGGCGTCGACGGCGCGCCGATCTCCTGGGTCGACCCACACGAGGAGAAACAGTACATCGCGATGCCCGCCGGCGGCGGCCACCACACCGACGTCGAACTCGGGACCACGCTGGCTGTCTTCTCGCTCGAGATCTGAGCGGCCGGCCGGTATTTTTTGGCGCGTCGACGGAAACGCGAGCGATCGCCCCGACGCCCAGCGTCGCGTCCGACGTGATCAGTGTTCGGATCGCTGTTGGGGAACGATCCGGTAGACCGCACCGTCGTCCTCTTCGATGGACGGCGTCGCCGACGTCAGGACGTAGAGTTCGCCGGCGTCGTCGCGGCCGAAGCCGTAGACGAGGCGGTTCATGTTCCCGTCGACAGCGACCGGCTCGCCGTCATCGTCCTCGGTCCCGTCGTCGTCATCCCCGCTTGCGGTCTCGACCTCGAGTTCCTCGATCGGCCAGAGTCCGCCCTCGCTTTCGGTTTCCCCGCCGTCACCCCCGTCATCGCCGTCGTCGCCCTCGCCCGGCGGATCGATGAAGGGGTCGTCGTCCTCCTCCTCCGTCTCGACCGTCGCGTTCTCCTCGAGCCACGCGGTCGGTGGGCGGGCGACGAACAGCCGGCCGGGGCTCTGGCCGTCCCTGCTCCAGTCGCCGAAGACGTAGGTGCCGGCGAGGGGGTCGACCTCCTCGCCCTCGTAGAGGTAGCCCCCGATCACGGAGACGCCGACCGGTTCGCCGTCGGCCTCGTGGGGGTACTCGAGGACCGGATCGAGCAGTGGCTCGCCCCCACGGACCGACTCGGGCGTCTCCTGGGGACACTCCTCGGGCGGCTCCGTCGGTGATTCGGTGCTGAAACAGTGGGTCCCTTCCCTGACGTTCCAGCCGTAGTTGCCGCCGCGTTCGACGTGGTCGACCTCCTCGAACAGTTCCTGACCGACGTCGGCAGCGAGGATCGCCCCCTCGCTGGTGAGGGTCATCCCCCACGGGTTGCGCAGCCCCCATGCGTAGTACTCGTCGCGGTGTCCCTCCATATCGACCAGCGGGTTGTCGTCGGGGATGCCGTAGGCACGCTCGTCGCCCTCGTCGGCGGCGTCGCCGTCTCCGTCTCGGGACGTCTCCGACGTCCCGCCGTCCACATCGATCCGGAGAATACCACCCAGCAAGTTCTCCTCGGTGTCCTGGCCGTTTCCGCCTTCGTTCTCGTCGTACCAGTCCTCGACGTGTCCCTCGCCCGAATCGTTGGCCCCGCCGCCGTCACCCATGGCGACGTAGAGGAAGCCGTCCGGGCCGAACGCGATCGGGCCCGCGTTGTGGTTGAACTGCGGTTCCGGGATCTCGAGGATCGTCCGTTCGGAGTCGGGATCGGCGCTCGCGTGGTCGTCGTCCGCCGTCTGGAACTCCGAGAGGACGAACGTGTGATCGTACCCCTCGGGAGTACCCTCGCGGGGCGGTGCGCTGTAGCGGACGAAAAAGCGGCCGTTCTCCGCGAAGTCGGGATGGAAGGCCAGTCCGAGCAGTCCGCGCTCGTCGAATCCCTCCCGCAACTCGACCAGTCGGTCCGAGACGTCGAGGAACGGCTCCGATTCGAGGCCGTCCTCGCCGTGGACGGAGATCGTACCGGTCTGATCGACGATGAACCGGCGATCGGCGTCCTCGTCGGCCGTCTCGAGCGTGATCGGGTTGGCGAACCCGTCGGCGACGGGCTCGAGGCCGACCGTCGGTCCCTCGCCGATCAGCGGCCCGTCGTCGGTCGCCGCCCCGTCGCCGCCATCGCCTCCGACGAGTTCGATCTCGCCGTTCATCGAGGAGCGATGCGGGCCACAGAAGTACCCGACCATGCCCTCCTCGGCGGTGAACTCGACGGTCTGGGTCTCGCCCGAACTGGCCACGAGATCCGTCTCGAGGAGCCGCTCGTCGTTCTCGTCGACGATGACGAAGTTGTGGGCCGCGCCGTCCAGGTTCTCCCACGTGAGGGTGTACTCCTGGCCCGCCTCGAGCCGGAGGGTCGGGTTCCGCTCGTCGGCGATGGCGTCGGGCGTTTGCCCGACCCAGCTACTGACTCGGCCGCCGAGTTCGATTTCGCTCGGGAGCGCCTCCTGTGCCAGCGCCGTCGACGCGACGCCGGCTATGGAAAGTGCCGCCGATGATCGAAGGAGCCACCGCCTCGAGAACGCGTGATCGTCGTTCCGTGTCATAGTAAACCAGTACGCCGGGTAGCGATCCGTTCCCGCCCGCGTACTGGATACGGGGTCTCGGTAGTGCGCAATAAACCGGTCCGATCGTTCCCCGCTCAAGGTCGACTTGGGCGGCGCGAGCGGTTCCAACACCGGCTTGCCATCGCCTAATTACTCCTTTCGATCCGGCCGCCTCTAGACGTGAATCGTTACCGTATCCCCTCACACTGAGAATCGCGGCCGTCCGGCCGTCCGACGGCGGGTCCCGTCAGAGGTAGTTCGCGACCCAGTACGCGGCGTAGAGTCCACACAGCAGGAGGCCGCCGACGCGGCCGACGCGTCCGCGGGCGAGCATGGCGGTCGCGACGAGCAGACAGACGCCCAGAAACGGCCAGTGGATCGTCAGCACGTCCCCACCGGTTTCGATCGGATGCACCGCGGCGACGATGCCGACGTTGGCGGTCACGTAGAAGACCGTGCTGCCGATCACGTTGCCGACCGCCAGTTCCGGCCGGTTCCGCCGGACCGGTTCGACGGTAAGCGCGAGTTCCTCGAGCGAGGCGATGAAGCTCAACACCGTCGCCCCGAAGGCCAATCCCGAGATACCGAGCGCGAGGAAGAGCCCCTCGGCGCTGACGACCGTGATCCCGGAGCCGATCGTCATCCCCACGACCGCGAGAGCGGCGACGCCCAGGTTGAAGAGCCCGCTCCGGTCCTCGAAGGCGGGGACGAACTCGTCGAGGTCGAGGTCCCAGCCGTCGGCCGCCGTCTGCCCGTCGGATTCGGGGGCCGTCAGATCTCCGCCATCGGGCGTTTCCGGTCTCGGTTCCGCGCCGCCCTCGAGCGGAACGGCCTCCTGAACCTCCGCCGAGAGCAGAAACGTCGTCTCGGTCCGGCGTTCGCGCCGGAAGATGTAGGCGAGCAACGGGACGAACAACACGAGCAGCCCCGCGCCCTCGAGGGGAGTGAGCCGGCCGTCGAGCGACAGCGCGAACGCGGGCAGCGGCACCAGCACGAGCATGAGCAGGTACGCCCGGGGGACGGCCGTTCGAAAGGGCACGAGGAGTCCGGCGAGCCCGAGGGCGACGGCGAGGACGAACAGCGACTCCCCGAACACCGTCCCGAGCGCGAGGTCGGGGAGGGAGACGAACGCCGCGGCCACGCCGAGGACGGCGTTCTCGAGGTCGATGCCGGCCAACACGACCGCGAGGAAAAAGCCCGAGAGTCCCAGCGAGACGGCGCTTCTGGCGACGGCCTCGATGAAGACCTCGACGCACCAGATCACGAGGACGACCCCGAACAGGAAGAGGGCCACGAGCGCGACCGTCGAACTGGGGACGACCATCGCGGCCGAGCTACATCGTCGGAGTACTTAATTTTCGACCGCTGGACCGGCGTGTGGGGCAGCCCCGCTCCGGCGGAGCGTCGCCCCGATCAGAGTGCCTCCGGGATCGGAACGCCGCCGAAGACCAGCAGCGAGACGAGCCAGTAGGCGGCGTAGAGGCCCAGCAAGACGAGCCCGTGTCGCCGTCGGAGCCGTCCGCTCGAGACGAAGACGGCGGCGACGGCGGTGAGGACGACGACGGCGGGCAGATGAAAATAAAGGACCGCACGCGGGATCGTCACGTCGGCGACGAACGTGATGACGCCGACGTTGGCCGTCACCGAGAAGACGACGCTGCCGATGACGTGGCCGATCCCGATCTCCGGGATGCCACGCCGGACCGGCTCGATCGTCAACAGCAGGTTCTCGACCGTCAACACGAGCGTCAACACCGTCGCCCCGAAGACGGTCTCCTCGATCCCCCACGACTCGACGATCGCCTCGGAGCCGGCCTCGAGCAGCATGGCCCCGACGATCACGCCGAGCAGCGAGACGGCGGCGAGGCCGAGCCAGAAGGCCCCCGCGTAGCGTCGCTCGGCGACGTACCGGTCCTCTGGGATCTCCTCTAAGACCGTCCGACTGTCGACGTCTCCGATGGCGAGGTCGTCGAGCGGGACGCCGCCGTCGGCCTCGAGTCGCTCGGCGATCTCGGAGTCCCTGAACACCGGCACGTCGCGCTGGAGTTCTCGGGCGACGATATACCCGAAGAGACCGACGAAGATCGCGACGAGGACGAGCCCGTGGGCGAGCCCGAGTCGATCGACGGCGACGAACGGGACCAGCAAGAGCGGCGCAATCGCGAACAACAGCAGGTAGTCCCGTGGGACCTCGACGGGAAACGGCTTGTAGATCGCCGCGGCGGCCAGCGTGATACCGGTGATCGCCAGCGCGGTTCCGAGCGCGGTGCCCAGCGCCACCCCCTCTAGGTCGCCGGCCCCGAACACCAGCGCGACGACCGTGTCGTCGAACTCGATGCCGGTGAAGACGATCGCCAGCGCGAAGATCGAAACGCCAAGCCCCATCGCCGCCCGCGTGAGGTAGCTGATGAGTTTCTCGACGCTATAGGTCAGGGCGATCGCCCCGACGGCGAGAACGAGGTACGCGAACCACGTTCCCTGGGAGTCGACCACACCCTCGAGGGCCGCCTCGATCATACCATCGGTCCACGGTGCATGGTCACATATAGCTAACAGTCCGGGGAGGAACGTCCGTTGGAAATCTATACACGCATCGTGGTCGGTGGTCCGTGACGCTCGCGTCCGACGGGAGGCCCGGGCGGAGCGGGTCAGTCGTCCGCCGCGGTGTCGTGTTCGTCGGCCTCGTCGGCTTGCAGGACGAAGGTCCGCTCGGGTGGCGGCGCGATCCGTAACTCGACCCGTTGGACGAGTTCGTAGTATTTCCTGTTGCCGCGTCTGTAGTGGGTCACCAGTCCGGCCTCCTCCAGCGTCGAGAGGTGATGGACGGCGGTCGTGCCGTCCATCCCGGTCGCCTCCGCGAGTTCCGAGACGTACATCGGTTCCCGCGAGAGTTGCCTGAGGATAGCCAGGCGAGTGCCGTTACCGAGCGCCTCGAGAAGATCCATGCCACTAGTTTTCACTCGCCGGCCACAAGAAGGGTTTCCTCGATTCGGCTAGATACCCGCCGCGTTCGGCCGCTTCGAACGTATCGACGTCCCTGACTGCGGTTTTATCGGTGTCGGCGTGGGAGCGAGGACCATGAGCGACCGCGTCGACTTCCCCGACGATCGGACCGGCGACCGGCGGACGATCACCAGCGGCTTCTTCGAACAGGAGGTCTACCTCTCCAGCGAGGAGACCGCGGCGTTCCTCCACGAACTGGCCGAGCAACTCGAGGCTGGATCCTCGTTTACGATCTCCGCCTCGGAGTGGGAGATCCCCTTCGAGTACGACGACCCGATCGAGGTCGAGATCGAGTTCGGCGACCAGCGCGACCGGGAACTCGAGGTCGAACTCGAGTTCACTGCCCCGGCGGGCGGCGAGGACCTCTCCGTCCGGTAGCGGTGGTTCTCGCGGAATCACTCGCCCTCGAGCAGGCCACCCTGTGCCAGTGCGTCCCGGAGGCTTCGCCACGCGTCGGGCGAGTGCCAGCCCCAGCCGTGTCGCCGGGCCCCCTCGCTTGTAGCGAAGCGCTCGGTCGCCCGCTCGAAGGTCCGGGCGAGGCGGTCGGCCGACTCGTCGGTCTCGCTCGCGGCCGTCCGAGCGACCGACTCGGGCGCGCACACGGCGTCCGCCCAGCCTGCCAGCGTCGTCTCGAGGAACGCCGCGAAGCGGTCCCGATCCCGCCGGAGTCGATCTTCCGCTGCGATCAGTGCCGGTCCGTACGCCGGGTAGGCCGCCGACACGGCGAGGGAGTCGACGGTTCGGCCCGCCGCCTCGAGCCGGACCGGATCGGGTGCCATTCCCGTCACGGCGTCGACGACGCCCGACTGCAGCGCCGCCCACTCCTCGCCGTCGACGGCGACGAGTTCGACCGCGTCCCGGATGCCGGCCTGCTCGAGGAGGAGCCGCCCTAACAGGCCGGTTTCGGTCCCGTTCGGCATCCCGATCCGACGCCCGCGGAGCTGTCCGACGGCCTCGAGGGGGTCGCCGAACGCGGACCGCGTGGTGTAGAGGACGACCGGTGACCGCTGGAAACAGACCGCGATCGGAACGACGGGGTGGCCGAGCGAGCGCGCCCGGAGAACCGTCGCCGCGCCGGCGACGCCGACGGCACACTCCCCGGACGCGACGGCCAGCGCGGCCGCCCGCGAGCCGTCGGCGGACTCGAGCGCGAGCGACACGCCGCCGTCGGTGTCTCGCGCGGCCAGCAGCGGCAGGTGCAGTCCGTTCGGCCGCCAGTTGAGCGCGACGGTGACCCGCCCCTGGTCCGATCGCTCGGCCGATTCGGACGCCGGCCCGTCGGTACCGCCCCCGTTCCGTTCGTCGTCGGCGGATTCGGCCCCCGCTGGTTCGAGGCCGGCGTATCGCTCGCCCTGCTCGAGCAGGCGGTCGGCGTGGCGGGCGTCGACCCGCCGGACCGTCTCGGCTTTGGGGGCGACCGCGTGCCACGCTTTCGGCGGCCGACCGGGGGAACCGGTCGTCGCCGTCGTCTCGGCGATCAGCCCCGCGGCCGCCAGTTCGGTCAGCGCGTCCGCGGTCGCGTGCTTGCTCAGTCCGGCCCCGATGTGGGCAGCCGTCCGGCTCGCCGCGTCCGACAGGTCCGGATCCGCCCGCCGACACAACAGGTACGCTAGCACCCGTGCCTGCCGTTCGCCCGTCCCGAGGGACAGCCGGTCGACTACCGGCTCGTCCTCGTCGGTCAGGACCGGGAACGTCCGGACGTCCATCGGGCGGGCTTCCACGCCGACCGGCTTAAATCGGGTGTCGGTGCGGTGTCGTCACGACCTCGAGAAACGGCGTTAATTCGACGATTAGGACCGAAAAAGCCGGTGCTGGAGTCGGTGTCCGAGGGACGACCGATCGGTTCACACGTCGGTGCGTCGACCGAGCGGACGGAGCCGAGCGCAGAAACAGCGATCGATATCGACGCTCGAGTGCATCGGTCCTGGTCCATCAGGTTCAGAGACGTGACGGCCGAATACTGCTGAACAGGTATTCTGACCGCGCCCAGAACACGCCGGTATTCCAAAACCTATTAATGTGGCGGTGTGGCCGTAGTCGGCAATGGACCAGACCCACCATATGGCGGCAGATACTGATGCGGTACACGAACGGATCGTCGCCGGTATCGCGGCGCTCGAGGGAGCCGACCCGACGGCGTTACCGCCGCTTTTCGACGCGGTCGACCCCGACGCGCTCGCGGCGCTTTTCGCGACCACCGAATCGGGCAATCGCCGGGCCGGTCACGTCGGCTTCACGTACGCGGGCCACGAGGTCCGTGTCGAGTTCGACGAACGCGGTGACCCCGTCGTGACGATCGATTGACTGCGGCTCTCGACGTGACGACCGCCCGATCGGATCGCCGCTCTATTGCGACGCGGTTCCGTTCGAACGAAGACTAATGGATCATCGGCGGATAGCTCCTCGCAATGACACGACTCGACCGGCTCACCGTGTATCCGGTGAAGGGACTGGACGGCATCGACCTCGAGGCGACCGATGTCCTCGCGGGTGGCACGCTCGCTCACGACAGGGAGTTCGCCCTGTTCGACGCCGACGGTGAGGTCGTAAACGGCAAGCGGACCGACCGGGTCCACGACCTCGAGACCGACTTCGAGCCGTCGACGGCGACGCTTTCGGTCACGGCACCGGACGGCGAGCGCCGGCAGTTCGACCTCGAGACCGACCGCGAGGCCGCCGCGGACTGGTTCGGTGACTTCTTCGACGCGGAGCTGTCGCTCGAGCGTGACGCGTCGCTTGGCTTCGTCGATCGCCGCGAGATGGGGCCGTCGGTCATCAGCACGGCGACGCTCGAGACCGTCGCCTCGTGGTTCGACGGGATGACCGTCGACGGCGCACGGCGGCGGCTCAGAGCCAACGTCGAGATCGGCGGCGTCGACCCCTTCTGGGAGGATCGCTTCGTCGGCGAGGACGCCCCGGCGTTCGAGATCGGCGACGTCCGCTTCGAGGGAGTCACGCCCTGTGGCCGGTGTGTCGTCCCCCAGCGCGATCCCGACACCGGCGAGCCGACCGACGAGTTCCGACGGCGGTTCGTCGAACGGCGCGAGGAAACGTTCCCCGACTGGGCCGACCGGGACGCGTTCGATCACTACTACACGCTGATGATCATCACGCGCGTTCCCGAGCGCGACCGCGGCCGCGCTCTGGAGGTCGGTGATCCGGTCGACACCCGCCGTCAGTGATCGATGCCGGGCCGCTGGAACGTCGTCTCGGCGTCCGATCGACCGCCGGTTCCCGACTCGAGCGCCGCCTCGAGTTCAGTCGCGGCCAGCAGTTCGTTGCGGTCGGGCTCGCCGGGGCGATAGAAGTAGTAGGTGTCCGCACAGCCGGCGACCAGCTCCGAGAGCGGCCGGTCCTCGTCGTGGACTACCGAGACGAGGTCGCCGGTCACTGCGATCAGGACTGCGTCGTCGGGTTTGTAGAGGGCGTCCCGAAGCTCGCTCACGGTACTGTCGTCCGGTAGCTCGAGGGTGACGCCGTCGACGGTCGCCCAGCGCGTCTCCATGTGGGACCGTTCGGAGCGGACTTGCTATACGATTGTGCGCGCAGAACCATGCTCGGGCCGAATTCAGCTCCGGGAGCCGGATCGATTCCCCGGACGGCCAGTGCGATAAAGTAGGGGCGACGAGAGGGTCGATGTGATGTCCGAGCGGACGGAGGCGGCGGTCGATACCCTCGAGTTCGTGACCCGGTCGCCGAGCAGAGTCCGAATCCTCGAGCGACTCGACGCCGAGGGGGCGGTCTCGCGGGACGCGCTGTCGGCCGAGGTCGACGTCGTGCGGACGACGCTGAGTCGGAGCCTGTCCGCGCTGGTCGACCGGGGGTTGATCCGCGAACGGGGGCAACGCTACGAGATCACGGCGGCCGGAGCGCTGGTCGCCGACGGGGTGACCGCGGCGCTGGAACGGACCGATGCGGCGATCCGCCTGCGGCCGGTCCTCGAGCGGCTCGACGAGGAGTGGCTCGGTGTCGATCCCGACAGGCTGACGGACGCGACGGTGGTCGAGGCCACGATGGCGAACCCGTACGCGCCGGTTACCCACCACGCGACGACGCTGGCCGAGGCCGATCGCGTGCGGGCGGTGTTGCCGGCGGCCGGCGCCGACCCGCTCGAGGCCTCGACGGAGGCGATCGAGAACGGCGCGGAGTTCGAGATGCTACTTGCGGAACCGGTCGTAGAGAGCGTCCGGACGGACCCGACACTCGCCGCCGCGTTCGAGTCGATCGTCGACCAGCCGTCCGTCTCCGTGTCCGTCGTCGATCGGGACGTTCCCGTCTATCTGGGCGTCGTCGATCGGGCCGTCCAGATCGGCGTCCACGACGACACCGGCCTGCCAACGGCGCTGCTCGAGTCGACGGACGACCGCGTCAGGGAGTGGGCGATAGCGCGGTTCGACACCCTCCGCCGGGAGGCGCGGCCGTTCGAACTGGAGCCGTAGCGACACAGGGGAGACGATAGCGGCGCGGGCCGTGCATGGCACGCACACGATGTGCGGAATACACTGATATCCGCGGCACCCGTCCGTTCGATCGCGGTAGGTGGATCGACGACCGCGCTGACGGCCCACGGATGGGGGAGTACACGCACGCGGGCCGCACCGATCGACTGGGACTCGCCGATCGGCGACGCCGACTCGTGAGCGATCGCCGATCGGCCGAACGCTCTTTCGATACTGACTCGACTGCCTCGAGCGACGGCTGGCGCGATCCGTTCAGACGGCCTACTGTCAGTCATTGCCGGTGGGACCGCGACCGCCCTGCGGTCCCACCGGGAAACCGTTACAGCAACCCGTATCAGGAAACGCTTAGTCGATCGCGGACGGTAGTCCGACCGTGAGCGAGAACCGCGTCGTTCAGGGACGAATGGTGACGGCAGGAAAACTCGCGGAACTGATCGAGGGCGAGTCGGTGATGGAGGTCGACTCGATCGAGGAGGCCGACGAGCCGTGTCCGGACTGCGGGGGCAACGCGTTGAAGGTGGTGTACATGCCCTCCGTGACCGAACTCGTTACCGGCTGGAAGTGCCAGGACTGCGACTGGAGCGAGACGGACCGGGACTAGGCCCGGGACCGACCGGTCGACTGGACACTGCAGCTATCGACGGTGGCTCCGTGAGCCGTATCTCGGCTCGAAATTGACCTCCTCCCGCGCCTGAAGACGCGGGAATCCCGCCACGGGATTCCAGGCCGAGTGCAACGACCCTGTGGTTTCAAGACGCATACGATCCACGCGTCACCTGCTGAGTTTCAGCATCGGCGTGGCTGTCTTGTGGCGCGGTCAAACGCGCCCCATCCGCAGCCGAGTCATCGTCGTTCTCGTGTTCTCTGGAACGACTCTCTCCGCTGCGGTAGCGGTCTGCAATATTTATCGCCCCATTCACGTCCGCTTGGTACTCGCCCATCCAGCAGTCGTCGTTCGTGCATTTGAACGTCGCCTGCTTCGGGCGATACCCGACTCCACCGCACGCATGGCACTCCTTCGACGTGTTGCGCGGATTCACCGTCTCGACGGGAATCCCCTTCTCGATGGCCTTGTACCGTATCTGGGCGTGGAGTTTGGCGAATCCCCAGCCGTGAAGACGGCGGTTCATGTACTCGCCGTAGTCCATCGACTCCCGAATGTCCGTCAAGTCTTCCAGAACCAGTACAGGATTCTCGACGGATTCAACGTACTCTACGACTTCGCGGGTGACACGATGGAACACGTCATCTATCTGGTTCCACAGGTCGTCACCGAACGACTCAACGATACGGTCGCTTTCGCGTTCTTGAAGCCGTCGCATAGCGGTGAAGTAGGTCTTGCGTAGCTGACGAACGGTCTTGCCCTCGTCGGCCCATAGTTCGGGGCGAGTCGGAGAACCGTGGTCGTCACGGTGACACACCGTGACGAGTGACGCTTCCCCGATGTCTACTCCAATAGGCGTCCGTTCATCGTTAGACGCTTCGGAACACTCCTCCACGTCGCGGGTCGCGGTGACGTGGAGATACCACGTCCCGTCCCGCTCGAACAGGCGACTCTCACCCATCTCCGCATCACCAGCGTTCAACGCTTCCAACCAGTCTCGCTGGTCGGGATTCGGCTGTGCTGGCATCCAGAGGTAGTAGTCCTCATGGTGCGGGATTTTGACGTACCACTCGATAGCGTTCTCGGGCTTGTGGTCGATCTGTAGCCCTTCGTTCGTGAATCGAACAGGGTGGTCGTCGTGTAAGTCGCCCGCGTTGTACGTCGTCGTCAACTGCGGAACGTACTTCTTGAGGGCGTTTTTCGCGTACCCCGACAGGTCGTAGTTGACTACCACGTCGTTCGCTTCGGTCTGTGTGCGACAGCCAGCGTCGAAGGCATCTCGAAGGGCCTGCTGGTAGGCTTCCCGCGTCTCGCGGAGTTTCCGCCGTTTGTGCGCGTTCGGGTCTACCAGTTTGAGTTCCAGCGTCTTGGTGAGTTCGGTCATTGGTCGCCCGCCTCGTGACGCTGAATGTAGTCCTGCACCGTCTCGCTGGAAACGTGTCCCGCCGTTCCTGCGTAGTAGCTTCGCGCCCATCGAATCTTCTCACCTTTGTTGTCGGCGTAGCGGTGGTTGTATTTCCGCGAACTGATGCCTTTGAACCAGTTGGCGAGAAGCGAGGGGGCGTGTTTCGGTGGGCTACTGACGAACAGGTGGATGTGATCGGGTTGAACGGTCAGGTCGATTATCTCTGTGCCTTTGTCGTCGGCGATTTCGTGGAGGATGGCTCGCACACGGTCGGCGACCTCGCCTTTGAGTACCGAGTTGCGGTATTTCGGCAACCACACTATGTGGTAGTTGAGGTTGTAGGTCGCGTGCCGTGTGGTCTTCATCCGTATTGCACATTGTAGTTCGTCGGCGTGTTAATACCTTCGGTGAAGCGTGGGAAATCAAGTAATGGCAGGACTCGTGGATTGACGCACTATGCCTATCGCTTGACCTCCGCCTGAAGACGGAGGTATGCGCTATCGGTCTGTATCAGGGGTCGAACGCGTTACTGATCGGTGTTCGCGAGTCCCGAGACCGGGGACGCGCCCGCGACGATCGCCCCGGTCGAGAGGATCGCGGCCGAGAGGACGACGAAGTCCGCGCCCGGCGAGTAGCCGGCCAGTCCGGCGCCCGCCTGGACGATGAACACGGTGACGAAGAAACTGAGGACGGCGAAGAGGAGCATGACCAACGCCGTGATGATACTTGCGGCTAAGATGCCGAACGAATCGAGTACACCCATCTCTTTTCCTGCAAGTCACGACAGCCGAATAAACGTTGGGACGTAGGTCGAGGGGCTGTCGATCCGGCCGGGACAGGCATGGTGCCCCCTCGACCGGCGCGAGGCGGTCACCAGACCAGCCACTCGAGGGCGAGGACGACGGCCGCGAGGAAGACGTGTTCGCCGTCGACGACGAAGCCGTAGTAGAGGGGGCCCCGATCGGGCGTCGCGAAGGGGATGTAGGCACAGACGTAGGCGTTCATCGCGAGGACCGCGAGGAACTCGCCGGGGACGACGCCGCTGACGACGCCGCCGACGACCGCCGCCGCGACGGCTGCGGTCGCCAGCAGCGACAGCTGGCGCGTCCGGGCCGGTCCGAACAGGTTCGGTACCGTCGGGATCCCTTCGGCGCGGTCGCCCTCGATGTCTTTCACATCGAAGACCACCGCGGCGATCGTGATCATGACGGTCACGTAGGTGGCCAGAAACAGGATCTCGGGGGCGAACACCCGTCCGTAGTAGTAGCCGACGCCCAGCGGGATGGCGCCCCAGGCGAACCCGACGACGAGGTTCTTCACGAGGAAGACCTGCTTGATCCCGCCGACGGAGTACAACAGGACGACCGCGAGCGGAAGAACCAGATAGTGTGCGCCCGAGAGCCCGAGCGCGATGGCAACCGCGACCGCGACGACGTAGAGGCCGACCCCGATCGGCAGCCAGTACCGGCCGTACCGCTTCGTAAACGCCGCACGCCGCGGGACGTTTTGCTCGTCCTCCGCGAGGTCGGTAAACCGGTTGACCGTGTAGACGAACATCGTCGCCGCAAAGACGATGAAGACCGGCAGCGCCTCGAGGGGCAGGTCCGCGAGCCGCGTCGTCGTCACGACGACGCTGACCGTCGCCAGCGAGATAAAGAGGTTACTGTGGACCAGGAATCGGGCCACGGCGGCGAGCGACGACGCCCAACTCGAGGGACGCCGGGTCGCGGTGGGATTCGTCACAGCGGTGTTCGTCTCGACCGTTAGAAGAGCCGAGGGTTGAATGCTGTGCCAAGGGCGTGTCGGCCGGCGGGTTGAAAATCGACCAGTCGTGCCGAGGCTTCGGGTCGGAGTTCGAACGTGTCCCCCCGTAGACGGTCAGTTCAGTTGAGAACCCACACAAAGAAGGGGACTGAAACGACGGTCGGGGGAATCCGGCGGCAGTGTCGTTAATGCACGTCGATGGATCACCCGTGGCGAGTGGAAACTGGCAGGATTTAAGCAAGGCCGGAACGGCCGTTCGAATGGTATGAAATTACACGAGTACCAGGCGAAGCAGGTCTTCGCCGATGCCGGGGTACCGACGCCGGACTCGCAGCTCGCGTCCGACGTCGACGGCGTCGTCGCCGCGGCCGAGGAGATCGGCTATCCAGTCGCGGTCAAGGCGCAAGTACAGGTCGGCGGCCGGGGGAAGGCCGGCGGAATCAAACTCGCCGAGGACGAGGACGAGGCCCGCGAGGCCGCCGAGTCTATCCTCGGGATGGACCTGAAGGGCTATCACGTGGACCGGGTCCTCGTCGAGGAAGCGGTCGACTTCGTGAACGAACTCTACGTCGGGATCACGATGGACCGCGGCGAGGGCAAACCCGTCGCGATGGTCTCGACCAAGGGCGGGGTCAACATCGAAGAGGTCGCCGAGGAGGACCCCGAGGCGATCGCCCGCGAACACATCGACCCCGCGTTCGGGATGCATCCCTACCAGGCCCGCAAGGCCGTCTACGACGCCGGCGTCGATCAGTCGATCGCGCGCGACGTCTCGAGCGTCCTGACGACGCTGTACGAACTCTGGGACGAGAAGGACGGCGCCGACGCCGAGATCAACCCGCTGATGGTCACCAGCGATAACGAGGTCATCGCGGCCGACGCCGTGATGAACATCGACGAGGACGCGCTGTTCCGCCAGCCCGAACTCGCCGAGATGGAAGAGGAAGCGGCCGGCGGCGACGAACTCGAGCAGAAGGCCGACGAGTACGGCTTCGACTACGTCCGACTCGACGGCAACGTCGGCATCATCGGCAACGGTGCCGGGCTCGTGATGACGACGCTGGATCTGGTCGACTACTACGGTGGCGAACCCGCCAACTTCCTCGACGTGGGTGGCGGCGCGAAGGCCGCCCGCATCGCGAACGCGCTCGATATGGTCTTCTCCGACGACAACGTCGATTCGGTCGTCTTCAACATCTTCGGCGGCATCACGCGCGGCGACGAGGTCGCCCGCGGGATCAACGAGGCCCTAGAGCAGTTCGACGAGATTCCCAAGCCGGTCGTCGTCCGACTGGCCGGCACCAACTGGGAGGAAGGCATGGAGATTCTGAACGAGGACCTCGTGACGGTCGATCAGACCCTCGAGGGCGCGGTCCAGCGTGCTGTCGAATACGCTGACGAGGTGAACGAACAATGAGCGTACTAGTCGACGACGACACGCGCGTCGTGGTACAGGGCATCACCGGCGGGGAAGGGAAGTTCCACGCCGAACAGATGATGGAGTACGGCACCAACGTCGTCGCCGGCGCGGTCCCCGGCAAGGGCGGGCAGGAGGCCGCCGGCGTCCCGGTCTACGACACGGTCCACGAAGCGGTCGCGGAGGAAAACGCCGACACCTCGGTCATCTTCGTCCCGCCGGCGTTCGCCGGCGACGCCGTCTTCGAATCGCTCGACGCCGATCTCGACCTCGCGGTCGCGATCACGGAGGGCATCCCGACCCAGGACATGGCGCGAGTCAACAAGCGCCTCTCCGAGACCGACACCCGTCTCATCGGGCCGAACTGTCCCGGCCTCATCACGCCCGGCGAGGCCAAACTCGGCATCCTGCCGGGGAACATCTTCTCCGAGGGTAACGTCGGTCTGGTCTCCCGCTCGGGGACCCTGACCTACCAGGTCGTCGACAGCCTGACCAACCGCGGCATCGGCCAGACCACCGCCATCGGCATCGGCGGCGACCCGATCATCGGCACCGACTTCGTCGACGCCCTCGAGCTGTTCGAGAACGACCCCGACACCGACGCCATCGTCATGTGCGGTGAGATCGGCGGGGAAGACGAGGAGGAAGCGGCCGCGTTCATCGGCGAGAACGTCGACACGCCGGTCGCCGGCTTCATCGCCGGCCGCACCGCACCTCCGGGCAAGCGGATGGGCCACGCCGGCGCGATCGTCTCCGGCTCCGGCACCGGGACCGCCGAGAGCAAGATTTCGGCGCTCAACGACGCCGGCGTCCCCGTCGGTGACACCCCCGAGGAAGTCGCCGACCACATCGAAGGCTTCCTCGACTAACGCCGTCGGCCCCCGCGTCGGTCCGTGACCGGCGTGGTGACTCTCTCTTTGCGTTCTTCTCTTCGTGTCGCGATCGACCGGCTCGAGCGTCGACTGCAGTCGAATTCCTGCAATAGCTTCAGACTGATGGGGCCCGCAGTCACGGCTATGCCGGTCTGGATCGAATGCGACGACTGCGGCCTCGAAGGGACGATCCCCGAGCGAGACGTCGTACCCGGCGGCGGGACGCGTTGCCCGTCGTGTGGCGAACGGGCGTTCTCGGTTCGACGGTCGGGACTCGACTGGCATCCCGATCCGTGACGGTCGGTTCGCTCGAGGCCGGCTTCCGATCCGAAAAAGGGACGATCCGCCGGACTGTGCGGGCGAAGCGACGGCAGCGAGCGATCAGAACAACCCGTTCAGCGCCGATCGGAGCCGGGCGAGCGGTCCGCTCGAGCCGTCGGAATCCGTCGTCGATCCGTCGTCCTCGGCCGTGGATTCGTCGGCGTCGTCCGTCGGACCGTCGCCCTCGTTCGCGGCGGTATCCCGGTCGTCGGTCCCGAGAGAGGGGATCGCGTCGGGCACATCGTCGGCGCGGGTCGCGGTCCCCTCGAGGCCGTCCGCGAGGTCGGGGTCGGCACCGTTCTCGGCGTCGCTCTCGCTCGTGGCGGTATTGGCGCCAGCGTCCTCGAGGGGGACCTCGGTCTCGGTGTCCGCCGGCGATACCGCGACGTCGTCGTCCGAACTCGCGTCGTCTGTCCCGGGAGCCGAGTCGCCCTCGGACGACGGTTCGGATTCGGTGGACATCGTGGCGTCGGGCTCGTCCTCGATGCACGTGTCCGTCTCCGGAGCGGTCGACGCATCGTCGAACTCGAGGGCCGTGTCTGCCCCGGTCTCGGACTCGTCCGCCGCGCCGTCGGCAGCTCCCGATTCGGCCGCGTCGTCGGGTTCGGACGCGGCCCCCTTATCGTCGACCGCATCGCCGAAGACGTCGTCGAGGTCCGTCCCGCCGGCTTCCCAGGCCGGTGTCGACTCCGCATCCGACGCCGACTGGGAACCAGCAGTCGCCGTCGACCCCCCCGAGCCATCGGGATCGACCCAGTGAAATTCGCCCTCGCCGTCGGTCGAGCGGCCGGTCAGCAGGAGGTCCGTGAGTTCGTCGTCGTCGGCCAGCAGCGCGTCGTCGACCGTCTCCGTCTCCGGCTCGGGGTCGTTCGCGCTCGCGATGATGTCGTCCGGACTCTCGTCGGCGAGGATGTCGTCGGTCCCACCCACGTCGGCGTCGTCTCGGAGTTGATCGAAGACATCCGCCGCCGTCCGGTCCTCGGCGGCGTCGATTCCGGACGCGTGTTCGTCGCCTGACTCGGCTGCCGCCTCGAGGTCTCCGAGGTGGTCGTCGGCGTTCGAGCCCGTCTCGAACGCGCCTTCGCCCGGAGTGATGTCCGTCGTACTATCGTACATACGCTCGCTCTCTATCAATGGATTATCACGCGACTTTAATTTTTGGAATTTTTTCAGTCACGGCGGACGATATTGCTGTCTGATTACTCTACTGGCCGTCGGGAGCGTCTGACGGAAGCGGGGTGGACAATCGTCCAGTGAAACGCCAGTTCGGGATCTGGTTCGAAGAATCAGGGGTTCGGAGTGATCGACGTGGATTCGGCCGTCCCTTCGCCGTCGGCGAACATCCACACCGGCACTGCAGGGCTGGGGAAACTCGCGAACGAGGACACGCCGGGGATCAACGAGTGGCTCACGGATGACTGTCACGACCTGCGGCCGGTCCTGCCGGTCGCTTCCGGTGGGCTCCATCCCGGCGTCGTCGATCAACTGCTCGAGGCGCTGGGGACCGACATCATCGTCCAGGCCGGCGGCGTTCACGGGTACCCCTGACGGTACCCACGCGGGCGCGAAAGCGCTCCGCCAATCCGTCGAGGCGTCGATGGCCGGCACGGCTCTCGAGGACTACACCGAGGACCACCCCGAACTGGCGACGGCCCTCGAGAAGTGGGGATCGGAGACGCCGCGATAGCGGTTCGACCCTGTTCGATGGTTGGCTATGTTTCGTCATAAAACTAGACATTTGTCTAGAAATCAGGAAAATTATTATGGGTGTAGTTTCGACTGGTTTTCATGGCTTATAGACGATCACGGCGCGGTGGGGTTCTCTCACCGGTCACCGTTCTCACGACGGTGACGGCCGCGCTGATCGCCGGCGTGGCTCTCGGTGGCGTGTTACACGTGACCGGGAACCTTCGAACGGTCGCCGCCGTCTACGGACTCGAGGGGGTCGTCAACGAGTGGACGCTCGTGTTCGGTCACAGCGTCCTCGCCGCCGGGCCGTTCGTCGCGCTCGTGAACCGCCTGCGGATGGGACGGCGCGTTCCGCGTCCGCTCGCGGAGAGCTATCGGAACTCGTTCCTCTGTGCCTGTCTGGGAACTGCGTACGGCGTCGTGCTGTGGGTCGCCGTCATCGCCTACGGAGCGCCGTTCGCGTTCGGACTCGTCACCGCGAACGCGCCTCCGGTTCCGTACCGACACTGGGGTGCGTTCTACGCGCTGCTCGTGTTCGGAGCGGTCTGCGGTGCGTGGTATCCGCTGCTCCGGGAGTTCTTCGAAGACCGTCAGTAGTCGTCGGCCGTCGGGCCGGAACCGCTCTCGCGCGATCGACCCGGGTTCGGTGGCCGAGTCAGGTCCGATCGACGAACTCGACGATGCGGTCAGCGATCTCCTCGCCGGCGTCCTCCTGCAGGAAGTGAGCCGCCTCGTCGATCCAGACGTCGGGCTGGTCGCTCGCGGTCGGGAGCAGCCGGCGCAGCGGATCGCGGTTGTCGGCGGTGATCGGGTCCTCGCTGGCGAACAGGACGAACGCGGGCTTCTCCCACTCCGCGAGTCGGTCCCGCGCGTCGGCGAACAGGTCGGCACCGGGATCGTCGGGCGATTGCGGGACGAGGCCGGGGAACGTCCGCGCGCCGGCCATGTATCGCTCGTCGGAGAACGGCGCGCGGTAGGCGTCGATCACGTCCTCGGAGAGGTTCCGATAACAGCCGTTGGCCACGAGTTCGCCGATGTCGAGGTCCTCGGCGGTGGCGACCATCTCGGCGAACGCGTGCCAGGTGTCGGTCATCTCCTGAGTCCCGTCGGGGAGGCCGGTGTTCATCGGCACGAGGCGAGCGAACCGCTCGGGCTGCTCGGCGGCGAGCGAGAGGCCGAGCAGGCCGCCCCAGTCCTGACAGACCAGCGTGATATCCGTCAGGTCGAGTTCCTCGACGAACGTCCGGAGCGCGTCGTAGTGCATCTCGACGGTGTAGTCGTCGCGGTCCTCGTACCGGTCCGAGCGGCCACAGCCGATCAGGTCGGGGACGACGACGCGGCCACGCTCGGCCAGCGTCGGCATCATCTTGCGGTAGAGAAACGACCACGTCGGCTCGCCGTGCAGACAGAGAAAGGTCTCCTCGGCATCGCCGTTGCCCTCGCTACCGCCCGTTTCCACGTAGGCCATGTCCAACTCGCCGACGTCGACGTACTGGGGCTCGTAGTCGAAATCCGGTACGTCCTCGAAGTGTTCCTCCGAGACACTAACAACCATACTGCATGTCACCATGCATCACTATACAAAAGTTGGGAAATCGATGTGAACGCTGCGGTCGCTGTTGCGCTCGGACACCGTCATCGATCCGACGCGGGTCGCCCCGTCGGAGTGGGACCGATCGGTCGTCGACCGACTCCTGGCCGCGACGACGCCCCGAAACCACTGCCGAATAACGACAAAACACTTACCAGTTCCGTCTGCAGGAACGGTCATGCTCCGCCCGCGCCGCTCCCTCCTCGCTGCGATCGGTAGCATGGCACTCGCCGGCTGTCTCGCCGGTGACGACGAGTCGCCCGTGAACGACTCGAGTCCGGACGACGACCTCACGCCGCTTCCGGACGACGACCGGACGCTCCCACCGTCGGGAACCGATCCCAACGGCTATCCCGACTACGACGTCGATCGGCTCGTCGCGTTCGACGAGATCGACCCCGGGGAGACCGCGATCTACCTCGAGCCGTCGGCCGCGTCGATCACCGAGTCCGAGCGACTGACGTTCACGCTGTTCAACGAGTCGAGCGGCGGGTTCTCGTACAACCCGTACGCGTGGCAACTCCACAAACGCGTCGACGGCCGCTGGCACTACGTCGCGCCACGAGGGATAAACGAGCCGGCACACACCCTCGAACCGGGCGACAACTTCGCCTGGGACCTCAGCGTCGATAACGATGGGATCGAGGACGGGCGATCGATCGGCGGCCACGGCGTCGCCGAGCCAGATCCGATCGCCGGTCTCGGTGGCGGCGAGTACGTCTTCGGCACCGACGTGGACTTCGACGACGGCCCCGCTGAGGGCTCGGTCGGGTTCTGTGCCCGATTTGACCTCGAGACCGACTCCCTGTCGCTGACGACGACGGACGCGATCACGAGCGTCGAGTGGGCGGGCGACGTCATCGTTGCGAGTTCGGATCGTGTGGCTCCCGAGGACGACGACACACGACTGGGTGCGTACGAACTCGTCCGGACGGACGACGACGTGGAGGGAACCGAACTGATCAGGGAAACGCTCCTGCGGAACGATCAGTTACGGGACGCCATCGTGTTGGCCCGCGAGTACGACGCCGACCGGGTTCGACTCGAGGAGTACAACGCTGTGACGCCGATATTCGGAGTCGACGACACCCGTTACTACCACTACGACGGCGAGGCGTACGCGATCTCGGCCCGGGTCATTGACGACGACTGAGACGGGTTACTGTGGGTCGTTTCCGGCGCAACCGCCGCCCAGGTCGCGGTTACGCCGGGAAATCGTTCCAGCAATCCGGACGAGCGGCTCACCGATCGGTCGCGTCGCTTCGAGGGGAGGGCGTACGTTTCACCCACGGTGAGAATCCACAATCATTATAGTCTCGTCAACCGCTATTCGAATCGTGGTTTACGAGACTGGCAACGAGACGGTCGACGACGCACTCGAGCGGGTCATGGCCGGCGAACGCCTCGATCGGACCGACGGGCTCGCGCTGATGGCCCAGCCGACCGACGCGCTCGCCGAGGCCGGTGCTGCCGTGCGGGATCACTTCGGTGACGGCACGGTCGACGCCTGCTCGATCGTCAACGCGAAGGCGGGCAACTGCGCGGAGGACTGTGGCTTCTGCGCGCAGTCGGTCCACTTCGACACCGGCATCGACACCTACGGCTTCCTCGGGCCCGAGAAGGTCCTCGAGGCCGCAAAGCGGGCCGAACGCGACGGTGCCCAGCGCTTCGGCATCGTCGTCGCCGAGAAGGGCGTCTCGAAGGAACACCGCCCTGAGGAGTGGGAGGAAGTCCTCGAGTCGATCCGCCTCGTCCGCGACGAGTGCGACCTCGAGGTCGACGCTTCCCTCGGGATACTCACCGAGGAGGAGGCCGCGATCCTCGCCGACGAGGGGATCAACCACTACAATCACAACATCGAGACCTCCCCGAACTACTTCCCCGAGATCGTCGATTCCCACAGTTTCGAGGATCGGGTCGAGACCCTCGAGGTCGCCAAGGAGGCCGGGATGGACCTCTGTGCGGGCGTGATCCTCGGGATGGGCGAGACGCCGACCGATCGCGTCGAGGCCGCGATCGCCCTGCAAGACATCGGGATCTCCTCGCTGCCGGTCAACGTCCTCAACCCGGTCGCGGGGACGCCGCTGGCCGAGCAGGGGGTCGACATCACGACCGAAGAGATCGTCAAGACGGTCGCGGTCTACAAACTGCTTCACCCCGAGTCGCGGGTCCGCCTGACCGGCGGCCGCGAGGTCAACTTGGCACCCGATGAGCAGCACCTGCCGCTCGAGGCCGGCGCGGACGGCATCCTGACTGGCGACTACCTCACGACGGAGGGCCAGTCGCCCGGCGACGACATCGAGATCATCGAGCGTGCGGGACTCGAGCCCAACCGAGGCACCAACGACTTCGACCCCGAAGAAGTCAAGGCCCGCCACAGCGGGGCCGCCGACTCCTCGAGTGAAACGGCGAGTACGGGAGCGGAACCGAGCGACGACTAACGGCACGACGAATTCAGCACATCGACACCTATGGACGAAATCACGTTTGCGGTACTCGGAACCGGAGGCATCGGCCGACGAGCGCTCGAAGTGAGCCAGCACAAGGACGCACTGACGCCCGTCGCGGCGTGTGACCGCCACGGCGTCGCCGTCGATTTCGACGGCCTCGACGTGGACGAACTGCTGGCGGCGACGGAAGGCAACATCGACAACGAAGTGGCGACGGACGGTGGCACAACCGCAGCGGAGGGCGGCATCAAACAACACGGCGAGGACAGGGGCGTCGTTGCCTCAAGTCAGGCCCGCCCCAGCGAGGACTCCATTCAGGAGATCATCGACCACGGCGACCGGATCGACGCGGTCCTGCTGGCCCTGCCGAACTACGAACACGACTTCATCCCGCGGACCGCCGACCGGTTCGCCGAGGGCGGCTACGCCGGCGTGATGATCGACGTCCTCAAGCGCTCGCGCGTGATCGATATGCTCGACGACCGCAGCGACGAGTTCGAGGAGAGCGGTATCACGTTCATCTGCGGGGCGGGCGCGACCCCTGGCCTGCTGACCGGTGCGGCCGCGCTGGCCGCCCAGTCGTTCGTCGAGGTCACCGACGTCGACATCCACTGGGGTGTCGGCCTCAAATCGGGCTACGAGGACAACCGCGGGACCGTCCGCGAGGACATCGCACACCTCCCCGAGTACGACATCGAGACCGCCCGCGACCTCTCCGAGGCGGAGATCGAGGCGATCATCGACGACCACGACGGCGTCATCGAGTTCGAGG
Source organism: Natrinema thermotolerans (assembly GCF_031165565.1). Lineage (NCBI taxonomy): Archaea > Methanobacteriati > Methanobacteriota > Halobacteria > Halobacteriales > Natrialbaceae > Natrinema > Natrinema thermotolerans. The sequence goes on from NZ_CP101873.1 coordinate 3,553,507, forward strand.
ACATGGAACACGCCGACGACGTCCTCCTCGAGCGTGCGGGCGTCTGTGACGCCGAAGACGTCACCGTCGGCGGGATCCTCGACGTGCGCAACGACGAGAAGCCGACGACGACGACGGTCCGCGTGACCGGTCGTACCTTCGACGGCGAGACGGCGACCAACACCTTCCAGTTGGGCGACGAGACGAGTATGGAGGCAAACGTCAACGGGCCCGCGCTGGGGTACCTGAAAGCGGGCGTCCGGCGTAATCGCGCCGGCGAGTACGGCGTCTTCGGCCCTGCAGATCTAATGCCCGGCTTCTGAACGCCGACGTTCGCTCCGACCGTTTTTATGAATGAGACGAGACGATTCCCGAGACTGCCGTGTATCAACCGGCTCGAGCCGTCCCCGAGCCGAACCAGACGTCCGTTCCGAACCGTGAGAGTCAAATCGTGGCGCTGAGTCCATCCACCCGAATGGCCGACCGCGGGTTCGACCTCGAGGGGCGACTCGCCGCCCTCGAGGAACACGATCTGAAGCGCGCCCTCTCGCCCGTCGACCGGGTCGCCGAGCGCGGCTACTTCGCCGAGCCCTCGGGCGGCGACCTCCCGGTCCTCGACAGCGCGGAGGCGCTGGTCTTCGCCTCGAACAACTACCTGGGCTTGACCGACGACCAGCGGGTCCAGGACGCCGCCCGGCAGGCGGCCGCGACCGTCGGCACCGGTGCCGGTGCGAGCCGGCTCGTCACGGGCGATACGCTGGTTCACCGGGACCTGGAACGCCAGCTCGCAGAGACCAAAGGGACCGAGCGCGCGCTGGCCTTTTCCTCGGGGTATGCCGCCAACGTCGGCACGATCGCCGCCCTCGAGCCGGACGTCGTCTTCTCCGACGAGCTGAACCACGCCAGCATCATCGACGGCTGCCGGCTCGCCGACACCGAGACGGTCGTCTACGACCACTGCGACGCCGCGGACCTGCGAGCGAGACTCGAGGAACGAGTCGAGCGTGCGACTCGCGAGGGCCGGGAGCCGGCCGACGAGTCGTGGCTGATCGTCACCGATTCGGTGTTCAGCATGGACGGCACCGTCGCGCCGCTGTCGGCGATCTGTGACGCCGCCGAGGAGTACGGCGCATGGGTGATGGTCGACGAGGCCCACGCGACCGGCCTCTACGCCGACGGCGGCGGCGTCGTCCAGGCCGAAGGACTCGAGGACCGCGTCCAGATCCAGCTGGGGACGCTCTCGAAGGCGCTGGCGAGCCAGGGCGGCTACGTCGCCGGCAGCTCGGCGCTGATCGAGTGCCTGCTAAACGACGCGCGGTCGTTCGTCTTCTCGACCGGCCTCGCGCCGCCGGCTGCCGCGGCGGCCAGCGAGGCGCTCCACGTCGCCCGTCACGGCGACGCGCGCGAGCGCCTCTGGGAGAACGTCGCCCACCTCCGGGACGGCCTCGAGTCGATGGGGTTCGAGGTCTGGGGTGACTCCCAGATCCTCCCCGTCGTCGTCGGCGACCGGCGGGACGCGATCGCCCTCGCCGACGGGGTCCGTGAACGCGATGTCGTCGCGCCGGCGATTCGGCCGCCGACGGTCCCCGAGGGGACGAGCCGGATCCGCGTCGTCCCGATGGCTACACACGATCGAGACGACATCATCGCCTGCCTCGAGGCCTTTCAGGCCGCGGGCGAAGAGGTGGGGCTGCTATGAGTCGGCCACTCGCCGTCGTCGGCACCGGCACCGGCGTCGGAAAGACGGTCGTCACGGCCGGCCTCACCCGGCTGCTCCGGGAGGACGGACACGAGGCGCGGGCGATCAAGCCCGCCCAGACCGGCCACCCGCCCGACGACGACGCCGAGTTCGTCGCCGCGGCCTGTGACGACCCCGAGGCCGCCACCTGTCCGCGCTTTCTCGAGCCGGCGCTGGCCCCGCGCGTCGCGGCCGACGTCGCCGACGAGGACCTCGCATACGAGCCGATCCGCGAGGCCTGCGAGCGCGAAATCGAAGCGACGCCGGTCCCGATCGTCGAGGGGATCGGCGGGCTCCGGGTGCCGCTGGCCGGCGACAAGGAAGTGATCGACCTCGTCGACGACCTCGACGCGGCGGCGATCGTCGTCACGCGCTCGGGGCTGGGCACGCTCAACCACACCGCGCTCTCGATCGACGCCCTCGAGGACCGGAGAATCGACGTCCGCGGCGTCGTCGTCAACGAGTACGCGGGCGAGACGCTCGCGGAACGGACGAATCCCGACGAATTAGCGCGGATGACCGGCCACGCGGTCGAGACGGTGCCGCCGCTCGGGGACGAAACCGCGACCCCGCAGGAACTCGCGGCCGGCGTCTGCGATGCGCTGTCACCGGCGTTTCGCGACCGGCTCCCCGTCGACGACTGATCGGGACGACGTTCTCAGGCCGTCGGCGCCGGCGGTTCGTCGTCGGCCGCGGTCGCTCGCTCGTCGGGAGACCCGTCGGCGACCGCCGCGTCGAGATCGACGAGGCGGCTGACGATCTCGGATTTCCGGTGTTCCACCTCGAGGTGGACTCGAAGCCCGTTGCGGTCGTCGTAGGATTCGGCACAGAGCGGGCAGCTGTTGAGGTCTGTCATTCGACCGATCACCAAGAGAGGGTCTCACCGTTTATCGACCTAATAGTATCGATTAGTCGTCTGATTGATATATCGGGACGAGTACGGCTCGTCGTCGGTGGCCGCAGCCGGCCGCGAGCGGTCACATGAAGTCGCTCAGTCCCGACTGATCGTCGTCGGGTTCGTCGACCGTCGCCGTGTCGTCGCCGCCCTCGGAACCGGCCTGCTCGCTCTCGTCCTCGGCGTCCGACGCCGCGAGGGGCTGCTGGCTCTCGCCGTCGTCGGCGTCGGCCTCCGCCGGCGCGTCCCCGCTCGAGCGCTCGGCCTCGAAGAAGGCGTCGCCGGAGTGTTCGACGGCCAGTTCGGCCTTGCGTTCCTCGGCGTCCGCGACGATCGACTGGACCTTGTTGGTGTCTTTCCCGCTGCCGGTGATAAAGGAGACCTCCGACTCGTCGAGGTCGTAGGCGGCGGCCATCCGGACGGTCAGGTCGCGGTTCTTGCAGTGGTGGGTCATCGCCGAGAGGAACGGGAGGATCTCCCGACGGACGGTGGCGACGCTTGCGCCCTCCCGCTCGGCGATACGCTCGGCGATCGAATCGCGGGTGTTTCGGGTCCCCTTCGTCCGGCCGAGCTTCGACCAGTAGCTCGGCGGGCCGTAGCGGGTCCAGCCACCTTTGTCGCCTCGGCGGGAGGCGGCGACGCCGGCGGTCATGTTGTCGGTCGCGTAGCGCCAGTAGGAGTAGTCCTGGGTCGCGCGTACCCGCCCCAGCCAGCGGTCGGCGTTCGAGAGGAACTCGTAGGCGTCGGCGAGTTCCGCGCCTGCGTAGTCTTTCGGGACGTTGTCCTCGATCCAGTTGAGCAGGTCGTCGGGCGTCTCGTCGACGTCGTAGGAGGCCCGCAGCGCGCCCTCGGCGTCTTTCTCCTTGATGAGTTCGTCGAGGAAGTCGAAGATCCCCTCGGTCGTGTCGCGCTCGCTGGTCACCACGTCGTCGACGGTCAGGCGTTCGGCCTCCTCGGCGACCGCCTGCAGGTCGTTGACCGCCGAGCGCAGGTCGCCGCTGGTCGACTCGGCGATCTTCTCGAGGGCTTCCTCCTCGAACTCGATGCCTTCCCGCCGGCAGACGTCCCGCAGGACGGGGACGATCGAGCGTTTCGAGACGTCGCGGAACTCGATCGTCTCGCAGGCGTTGCGAAGCGACTGGCTCATCTCGTAGAACTCGTTCGCGACGAGAACGATCGGCTGATTGGCGTCCTTGACGACGCGGGTGACCTCCCGCGAGCCGCCGTAATCGGCGTTGCCGTGGAAGTTGTCGGCCTCGTCTAAGATGACCAGCCGTCGTCCCGACTCGCCGGCGGTGAGGGTACCGCTCTTGGACGCCTCGCCCGCGATCTTCTCGATGACGTCGGCCCCCCGGCTGTCGCTGGCGTTGAGTTCCATCACCGGCCACCCCATGTCGTTGGCCAGCGCGTGGGCGGCGGAGGTCTTCCCCACGCCGGGACTGCCGTGGACGATCACCGACTCGCGGTGGTCGTCCCACGTCTCGGCCCACTCCGCTAACTGGTCGCGGGCCTTGTTGTTGCCGCGTACCTCCGACAGCGTCGTCGGGCGGTACTTCTCCGTCCAGTCGGTCATTGCCCCGTGGTTGGGGTGAGTCGCGTTTAGTGGTTGCGGAGCGGTACTCGTCGCCGATCGGTTTCCGGGTCCGGGCCGCCCTCGCCTACTCGGGGCCGATCGCCTCGAGGCACTCACTTGCCCGAGGATGCTCGTGGGTCGGCGCGCCCATCCGGTAGTCCGCCCGCTGGGTCGTCAGCGACGTGATTGCGGTCCCGTCGCTCCCGTAGTCCGGGACCCCGACGACGACGCGATCAGACTCGACGGTCACGCCCGGTTCGTCGCCGATCTCGAAGACGACCGTCCCCGAAAACGGCGCGTCGACGTCGTCGCCGAACGCGACGCCGTCCTCGAGGATCGTGTCCCCGAACAGCCCGTCGTCGTAGAAGCCGGTGTTCGCGTAGGCAATATCGCCGTCCTCGAAGTCGCCGGTCACCGTCGCTCGAGAACAGGAGTGAAACGTAATCGTTCGGTCGGCCCGTTCGATCGTCGTTGGTTCGTCGTCGTTGTCCCGCCCGTCGACCGTCGGTGATCGGGTTTCGTGGCTCGAGTCGTCGACGGATCCGGGTCCGTCGTTCGTGTCGTGGCTCATCGCGAGACACCTCGACTGACGACGGCGCGCGTCGGGTAGCTCATACGGAGGCCACCACGTCGGAAGCAAAAGGAGTGGCGTCGGTCGGATTCGATGACGGTCCCCGGATCGGACGGGATCGAATCGGCCGGCGGCCGATCAGCCCGCCGACTCTTCGGCCGGTGCGGTCGCCTCGACGATCACCCGCGAGATCCGCGTCCCCTCGGTTTCCTCGACGGTGACCTCGTAGCCGTCGGTCGCGACCGAGTCGCCGACCTCGGGCGCGCGGCCGAGGCGGCTCAGGACCAGGCCGCCGACGGTGTCGAACGCCTCGCCCTCGAGCGTGGTGCCCAGCGTCTCGTTGACCGTCTCGAGCGTGACGCCGCCGTCGACGGCGTAACGGCCGTCGGGGAGTTCGTCGATCGACGCCTCCGCGTCGGGGGCGTCGAACTCGTCGCGGATGTCGCCGATGACTTCCTCGATGACGTCCTCGATCGTCAGGATCCCCTCGAAGGCGCCCCACTCGTCGATGACGACGGCCAACTGGGCGTCCTGCCGTCGAAACTCCGCGAGGATGCCGTCGATCCGGCGCGTTTCGGGGACGATGATCGCATCCCGCACGAGGTCGCGTGCGGTCGGTTCGGCCGCCGTCGTGTCTTCCCCGTTGGCGGCTTCGATGGCCTGGAGGACGTCTTTGGCGTGGACGAACCCGATGACGGGCTCGTCGGCGTCGTCGTCGACGACGGGGTAGCGGGTGTAGTTCCCGCCGGCGGCGACCCCGCGGAGTTCCGAGAGGGGCATGTCGGCGCGGACGGTGACGACGTCCGGTCGGGGGATCATCACCTCGCGGGCGACCGTGTCGCCGAGATCGAACACCGCTTCGATCATCTCGACCTCGTCGGTGTCGACGACGCCCTGTTCGCCCGACTTGGCGACGATCCGTAGGATCTCCTCCTCGCTGTGGCTCTCGTCGCGCTCCGAGGCCGGCGCGACGCCGAGCAGGCGCGTGAAGAAGTTCGCCGTCCCGTTGAACACGATGATTCCCGGGATGAAGATGTAGTAGAAGAACTTCATCGGCGCAGCGACCAGCAGGGCGATGCGTTCGGCGTCGGCGATGGCCAGCGTCTTCGGCGCGAGTTCCCCGAAGACGACGTGCAGGAAGGTGATGACGCTGAATCCGATCGCGATCGAGACGAGATGCAACGTTCCGGCCGGCAGGACCGGCCCCAGCACGGGCTCGAGCAGCGAGGCGATCGCGGGTTCGCCGACCCACCCGAGCCCCAGCGAGGCGATCGTGATGCCCAGCTGGGTCGTCGCGAGGTAGTCGTCGAGGTTCTCCTCGGCCTCCTGCAGGAGTTTCGCCGACCGCCGTCCCTCCTCGACGAGGGCCTCGATCTGGGTCGGTCGGATCCGGACGTAGGCGAACTCGGCCGCGACGAAGAAGCCGTTCAGGAAGACCAGGAAGAACGCGAAGAGGAGCCGTCCGACCGAGAAGGCGAGGTCTACCATCGGTTCCACCCGTGCGATTCCAAGCGAGCCAGTTCCGTCGGCGTCCGATCGCCGCTGAATACTACCATACGGACACTTGGAACAGGGCTGTCAAAACCGTGGCGCTACGGGCGAGACGGGCCCGCTACTCGAGGGCGGTCGCCCGCCGCCGGCCCGGCGGTCACATCCCGGAGCGGCTAACTGCACGGAGTCCCAACGCCGCCCATGAACGTCGCGATCGTTACCGTCGGCGACGAGATCCTCGCGGGGTCGACGACCAACACCAACGCGTCGTGGCTGGCAGCGCGGATCACCGAACGGGGCAGCAGCGTCGAGCGGATCCTGACGATTCCCGACGACCGCGACCTGATCGCAGACACCGTCGCCCGCTGGAGCGACGCGTTCGACGCCGTGATCGTCACCGGCGGTATCGGCGGCACACCAGACGACGTGACCGTCGAGGCCGTCGCCGACGGCCTGAACCGGGCGTTCGTCGTCCACGGCGAGATCCGCGAGCGGCTGGTCGACAAAGCCGCCGCGTTCCGCGACGAGAACCCCGACCTGGTCGAGGAGTACGACCTGCAACTCGACATCGACGCGGCAGCCTCGATCCCCGAGGGCGCGACGCCGATCGTCATCGACGAGGGATGGGCCCCCGGCTGTATCGTCGAGAACGTCTACGTCTTCGCGGGCATCCCCGACGAGATGCAGGCCATGTTCGAGGCCGTCGCCGACGAGTTTCAGGGCGACGCCGTCGCTCGGACGATCTACACGCCGGCGCCCGAGGGCTCGCTCCACGATGCCCTCGAGGGCGTGGCCGAGCGGTTCGACGTGGCGGTCGGCAGTTACCCGCGCAGCGAGAACCGTCCCGGTCGGATCCGCGTCTCGAGTACCGACCTCGAGACGGCCGACGCGGCCATCGAGTGGCTGCGCGACCGCGTCGAGACGACGGAGCCGCCGTCCGAACACGAGTGACTGGCGACATCGCATCGAGCCCTCGGCGGCGTCGGGTCCCGTCGGGCCGCCGCCCGGTCAGTCCGCCTGCTGGTCCTCGAGGATTCGGACGGCGACTGCGGTGAGCCCCGCGATAGTGAGGACGAATCGCTCGCCGGTCGCCGCGATGGGGAAGATCCGTTCGACCCCGGTCGCGGGCTCGTCTCGCGTCGGATCGACGCCGGTCCGGTAGTGGGTGTCCTCGGTCGTGCCCCGCGCTGTAGTCTCGGCGATGCCGCTGCCCTCGAGTTCGACGAACGTCTGGACGAGGCCGCGTTGATCCGTGACGAGGAGTTCGCCCGAGAGATCGTAGAACCGGTCGTGGACCGGCCAGAAGAGGTTGACGCCGTTGAAGAAGGCGTCAAGGAGGACGTGCGCGAACAGCAACGCGGCGAGCGTCGTCCACGCGAGGCGATGGCCGTACACGCCCCACCGCTTCCGGACGAGCGACTCCTCGCGGTATCGGGTGTCCCACAACAGGGCAGCGGCGGGGAGAAGGACGATCCAGAGGTTGTGCAACGCCGCGCGGTGAGTCCCCGGGACGACGATGCCGATCAGCGTATCGAGATCGAGCAGCGCGCTCGTGCCCATCACGAGCAGGATCGCCTTCGTATCGAACTCGTCGCCGAGCAAGGCGATCCCGATCAGTCCCGCGAACGCGACGTGGACGACCGTCGATGGCACATCTCGGCGACTCGAACCGCGGGGGCTTGATTGTTTGGCCGGTGTCGCCGCCGTTGCCTCGGTCGTCCCTACCCCGCTCGTCGGTGGCGAACGTACTGCCCGAGGAAGACGAGCGCGAGAACGGCGCTTCCGATCTCGAGCGGTGCCGGGTGGAACGTCAAGACGGCGCTTGCAAGTACCAGAGAACCGGCGACGACGGCGTACCCGACGGCCGGATCGCCGCCGTCGCTGGGCTCGACCGGCTCGGTCCTGACGACCAGTTCGCCGCGCTCGAGTTGGCCGAAGACGGAATCGAACCGCGACGGAGCCCGCGCCAGGACGGGGGCCGACTCGCGGAGGTCGGTCCGGACGTCCGCAAGCAGCGCGTCGACCTCGCTCTCGATGAACCCGTGGTCGACGAGGAACGAGCGCGTGGCCGCGATGAAGTCGAACTCGGGGTCGAGGCTCCGGCAGACCCCCTCGCCGACCGTGCCGACCCGGACGAGCAACATGACGTTCGGCGGGATCCGGAACGGGAACTCCTGAAGCGTCGAGAACAGTTCGGTGATGATCCGCCGCCAGGTGATCTCCGACCGCCCCTCGAGGTTGTCGATCACCAGTTCGAGGACCTGCCTGACCGCGGCTCGATCGACCGACTGATCTAACACCTCGAGCGCGATCAGCGTGTTCAGCAGGCCGTCGATGTCGCGGCGGACGAGGTGCCGGTAGAGGCTCGTGATGTCTTCCTGTTCGGCCTCGGTGAGTCGCCGACTCATGCCATAATCGTAGACGACGAGTCGGCCCTCCGCCGTCACCGCGAGATTGCCGGGGTGTGGATCGGCGTGGAACACGCCGTCGACCAGCCCCATCTTCAGATACGTGCGGGCCAGCAGCGTGGCCATCTCGGTCCGGTCGCGTCCGGCTTCCGCGAGCGCGTCCTCGTCGGTGATCTTCGTCCCCTCGATGTACTCCATCGCGACGATCCGGTCCGAGCAGAGGGCATCGTAGGTCGCCGGAATGCGGACCCGGTCGTCGTCGGCGAAATTGTCCGCGATCGTCCGCATGATCTCGGCCTCGCGTCCGAAGTCCAGTTCCTCGAGGACGATCGCCTCGAAGTCGTCGGCGACGTTCTCGATCGAGTAGCGCTGGTCCTCGTCGGCGACGGCCCGAAGCAGCGGGACGAGCCCCCTGACGACGCGGAGGTCCCGCTCGATCATCGGCTCGAGGCCGGGCCGGCGGACCTTCAGCGCGATCCGTTCGCCCTCGTAGTCGACGGTGTAGACGAACGCCAGCGATCCCCCGGCGACCGGCTCGAGCGTCTCGAGATCGAGGTCGTCGCCGAGTTCCGCTTCGACGACGGTCAGCGGATCGCCGCCGGCGTCTTCGGGGATCTCGTCTTGCAACGTCGCGAACTCCTCGACGTAGATCGGCGGCACGAGATCGGGACGGGTCGACAGCACCTGGCCGATCTTGATAAACGCCGGTCCGAGATCGACCATCGTCTCGGTCAACCGACGGGCACGCTCCCGGTGGGTGGCCTCAGCGACCCGTCTGGGCGGTCCGAACACGAGGAACCGCCGGCGGTCCCGGAGAAAGGCGACCGCGATCGGGAGGAACCGCACGAGGACCTGCAGGTATCGGAGATAGTACCCCTTCATTCGCTCGTCGGCGGGGCATCGATCGGTCGACAGCTCATACCCCGTCTTCGAACACCGGCCACAAATACGTCCGTGGTCGCTCCCGGTATCGCGTAGTCGGTCGATCGACTCCGGTTCGAGGGAACGAGCGGCCGGCCCGCGGTCGTCTCCGGTAGCTACTTGGACCGACCGGGCGACCGTCGGGTATGAGCGGACGCGGACCCAAACGGGAACTCGCGGAGAAGATCGCCGGCGAGATCACGCTGAGCGACGACCCCGGCGCGACGCTGCGCAAGTGGCGCACCGATTTCGACGTCTCCCAGACCGATCTGGCGACCGAACTCGAGGTCTCCTCCTCGGTCATCTCCGACTACGAGAGCGGCCGCCGGGAGAGCCCCGGCATCGGCGTCGTCGGCCGGCTCGTCGAGGGACTGCTCGCGATCGACGAGCGCCGCGGCGGCGAGCGTATCCGCCAGTACGGTCGAGTCCTCTCGGCGGGGTTCGAGAGCGACGTCGTCTACGACCTCCGGGAGTACGCCACCTCGATCCCCCTCGAGCGGCTGCATGACGACCTCGAGGCGACGGAGGTCGCCTCGAGCGGCACCGACCGGGTCAGCGGCCACACCGTCATCGACAGCATCGAGGCGATCACGCGGCTCTCGAGCGAGGAGTTCTTTCGGCTCTACGGCCAGAGTACGAACCGCGTTCTCGTCTTTACGAACGTCACGCAGGGCGAGGGCGTCGGAATCGCCCTGCGAGTGGTCAACCCGACGCCGAACGCCGTCATCCTCCACGGGCTCGAGGAGGACGACCTCTGGGATCACGCGAAGGAACTCGCCCGCATCGACGGCTACTCGCTGGCCGTGACGAACGCGGAACTGGACGGCGTCCTCGACAGTCTGGTTTCGATCGAATAGCGCGGGCTCCCGGTCGCCGAACGCCCCCGTCTCAGGCGATCTGTGCTTCGTACTCGTCGGCGGTCAGCAGCGCCTCGAGGGCGTCGGGATCGTCGGGCTCGATCTCGAGCATCCAGCCCTCGCCGAAGGGGTCCTCGTTGACGAGTTCGGGGGCGTCGAAGAGGTCGTCGTTGATCGCGACGACCTCGCCGCCGACGGGAGCATAGAGGTCGGAGACGGCCTTGATCGATTCGACGACGCCGAACTCCGCCTCCTGGGCGAGGTCGTCGCCCTCGTCGGGGAGTTCGACGAAGACCACGTCGCCGAGTTCGTCCTGTGCGAAGTCGGAAATACCGACGCGGACGACGCCGTCGGTCTCGAGCGCCCACTCGTGTGATTCCAAATACCGTCTGTCGTCGGGAACGTCGAAGCTCATACTGTATCGATGAAGGGTGTGGTTTCAACTCTTGCTTTTTTCGACTGGCCACGGACGACCACCTGTAGCGTCGTCCCCGGCTCGGCGTACTCGACCGGGACGTACCCCAGCCCGATCGGCTGCTCCACCGTTGGGCTCATCGTGCCGCTGGTGACGGTGCCGATGACCCGCCCCTCGGAGTTCGTGATGTCGTAGCCGTGCCGGGGGACGCCGCGGTCGATCAACTGGAAGCCGACCAGTCGCTCTTCGACGCCCCGCTCGTGGACCTCTGCCAAGGCGTCCCGACCGACGAACTCGGTCTCGAGCGCGACGGTGAAGCCGATGCCGGCCTCGTAGGGAGTCCGGGGGTCGTCGTCGTGGTGGAAGTCCTGTCCGGCCAACAGCAGGCCGGCCTCGATGCGGAGCGTGTCCCGAGCGCCCAGTCCGCAGGGCTGGCAGTCGAACGCGGTCCAGATCTCCTCGGCGGCCGCCCAGGGGACGATCAGTTCGACGCCGTCCTCGCCGGTGTAGCCCGTCCGGGCCGTCCAGCAGTCGACGCCCTCGATCGTCGCGTACCGGGCCTCGAAGCGCTCGAGATCGGCGACCGACTCCTCGGTTACGTCATCGACCAACGCGACCGCCTCGGGTCCCTGGACCGCGAACATGGCGTACTCGTCGGTCCGGTTGTCGACGGTCGCCTCGAGGTCCCACTCGTTGCGGTAGTCGATCCAGCGCTGGTGGGTGGCCTCGTCGGTACCGGCGTTGGGAACGAACAGGTACGTCGGGTCGCCGTCGGCGTCGTCCGTCGCGTTGCCGTCACCGTCGGGGAGCCGGTAGACGACGGTGTCGTCGATGATGATCCCGTCCTCGTCGGTGATCGTCGCGTACTGGGAGTCGCCGACCGCGAGCCGCGAGACGTCGTTCGACGTCAGCCGTTGCATCAGCTCGGTCGCGTCCGGGCCGGTGACGTGCAGCTGGCCCATGTGTGAGACGTCGAAGATCCCGACGCCTTCCCGGACGGCCGCGTGTTCGGTCCGGATCGACTCGAACTCGACCGGCATGTCCCAGCCGCCAAACTCCGTGAACTTCGCCCCGTACTCGTCGTGTAACCCACGTAACGGCGGCGTCTGAAGCGGCATATCTACACCGTCATCCGCGGAGTAGTAATGTCTTTTCGTCGACCGAACACGCGGCCGATCGCCCGCGGCGCGAGGAGACGCATGACGCCGGCTCGGCGTCGAAACCGACCCCGGTCCGGACAGGTAACCGATTCGGGTTACAACGATACGAGCTACTGTCTCCGGTTGCCGAAAACATATGTTCGGAAATAACGTATCCGAGGTACAGTATGAGTGCGCCGACACTCGAGCCGCAGGCCGATTGGAACCAGCTGTATATCGACGGCGAGTGGCGCGACGCCACCGGCGGCGAGACGATCCCCGTGGAGAACCCGGCGAAACAGGAAGTGTTTACGGAAGTACCCGCGGGGACCGAAGCGGACGTCGACGCCGCCTACGAGGCGGCCGAGGCGGCCCAGTCCGACTGGGCGGCGACCCCTCGAGCGGAGCGCAACGAGATCGTCCAGAACCTGCTGGACGAACTCAACGCGCGCTTCGAGGAGATTGCCGGCCTGCTCGCGACCGAGGCCGGCACCCCGGGCTATCGCGCTATGGGCGAGTTCGCCACTGCGACCGGCGACGTCGAGATGGCCCTGGAGTTAGAGCCGCCTGAGGAGGAGGTCCGCCCCTCCCCGTCGGTCGACGACAAGGACAACCACATCGTCTACGAGCCGGTCGGCGTCGTCGGCGTCATCTCGCCGTGGAACTTCCCGCTGCATCTCTCCCTGCGGGCCGTTGCACCCGCGATCGCGCTGGGCAACACCGTCGTCCTGAAGCCGGCGACGGACACGCCGATCACCGGCGGGCTGCTCATCGCGAAGCTCTGCGAGGCCGCGGGCGTCCCCGACGGCGTCGTCAACGTCGTCACCGGCCGCGGCTCGGAGATCGGCGACCGGATCGCCAGCCACCCGACGCCGCGGGTCGTCTCCTTTACCGGCTCGACGCCCGTCGGTAAGGGCGTCGCCGAGCAGGCCGGCAAGAACCTCGCGCTGCCGGCCCTCGAACTCGGCGGGAACGCCCCCTTCATCGTCACCGACGACGTCGACCTCGAGCGGGCCGCCCGCGCCGGCGCGTTCGGGTCGTTCTTCCATCAGGGGCAGGTCTGTATCTCGATCAACCGCCATCTGGTCCACGAGTCGGTCTACGACGAGTACGTCGACCTGCTGGTCGACCACGCCGAGTCGCTCGTCATCGGCGATCCCTCCGAGAACGAGGACGTCACCTTCGGCCCGGTGCAAAACGAGACCCAGCGCGACGACTTAGTCGAGTTCATCGAGGGCTCGCTCGAGGACGGCGCGACCCTCGAGACCGGCGGCGAGGCCGACGGGCTGTTCGTCGAGCCGACGGTGCTGTCGGACTGTACCAACGACATGCCGACGGCCTGTAACGAACACTTCGGGCCGGTCGCGCCGGTCATTCCGTTCTCGGACGACGACGAGGCCATCGAACTGGCGAACGACACCGAGTACGGCCTCTCGGCGTCGGTCTTCTGCGAGGACGCCGAGCGGGCTCGCGACCTCGCCGACCGCGTCGAAGCGGGCATGGTCCACATCAACGACCAGCCGATCAACGAGGACCACAACGCGCCCTTCGGCGGCGTCAAGCAGTCCGGCCTCGGACGCTACCACGGCGAGTGGATCACGCAGGAACTCACCGAGCCCAAGTGGATCTCCGTGCAGGGCGAGGAACGGGATTACTTCGTCTTCGAGTAGCGCCCGAAACCGGGCGGAGGCGCCCGTTGCGTTCCAGTTCGGCTCGAGGCGGTCGTTCGCGGGCGCTCCTTATCGACCCCGTTCTTCCACCTGAAGCGTGTACGCCCCGCTGCCGCTGTCAGCGTGGACCTGAATCCCGAACGACTCGTCGCCCTCGAGGGCGAGCGTGAGCGATGGGCTCGTCCCCGCACCCGCGGCCGCCTCGTCGTGGCTCCATCTAGTGGGTCTACTGCCGTCGGTGGTTACGTAGAGGTCGAAGTCGCCCCGAGCGGGGCCCTCGAGATCGATCGTGATCGAGCAGGGGTCGTCGGTGCGAAGCGAATAGCCGTACCGTTTGCTCTCGCCCCACCAGCCGCTGCCGTCGAGGGAGCCGCTCGCGCTCGCTGTAACCGTCTCGTCGCCGCAGTTGCCGGTGTCGGATTCGGGCTCGTCCTCGCTGCCGCCGCCGTCGTCCCCGAAGGGGTCCGTTTCGACGGCGGCGGCCGCGTCGACCCGACCGTACCCCTGCTGGTCGTCCGCGAGGCCGACGTCGACGGCCGTCTCGCGGAGATGATCGCGGAGTTGTGATCGCGAGAGGTCGGGATGGGCCGACAGCGCGAGGCCGGCGACGCCGGCGACGACCGGGGTCGCCATCGACGTGCCGGACATCCGGCCGTAGTCGCCGCCGGTCGTACTCGAGACGATGCGGCTGCCCGGTGCGGCCAGTTCGATCTCGGGGCCGGTGTTGGAGAAGGAGGCGATCGAATCGTCGTCGTCGACGGCGGCAACGGCGACGACGCTGTCCTCGGCGGCCGGCGAGTAGACCCGGTCGCTGCCGTTGTTGCCGGCAGCACCGACCAGCAGGACGCCCCGATCGGCCGCGTACTCGCAGGCCGCGGTCAGGGTTCGGTAGGAGCCGTCGACGCCCAGCGAGAGGGTGACGACGTCCGCGTCGGCGTCGGCGGCCCACTGGATCGCGTCGGCGATGTCCGACAGCGAGCCGACGCCGTCCGCATCGAGTGCCCGGAGCGACAGGAGAGAGCAGTCGCTGATCCCCGCGTGGCCAGTGCCGTCGTCGGTCCCGCCGGCGGCGATCCCGCCGACGTGGGTGCCGTGGTCCCCGCCGCGGCCGGGGTAGGGATCATCGTCGCCGTTCAGGAAGTCCCTGCCGATCCGCTCGTCCATGGTCTCCTCGAGCGCCGGGTGATCGTACTGGATCCCCTGATCGACGACCGCGATGACGACGTCCTCGTCCCCACGGGTCGTCTCCCAGGCCCGCTCGCAGCCGATCAGTTCGGGGGCGTGCTGATAGCCGTAGTAGGGGTCGTTGGGCTCGAGCAGCGACTGGAGCGTCGCGTTGGGTTCGGCGTACTCGACCGCCGGCGAGGCGGTGACCGCGTCGATGAACTGCTCGCGGGCACGGTCGGGGGCCGCAGACGGGAACTCGACGACGGCGTAGCGGATCGTCTCGTTGGTATGGACCACCTCGGCGTCGCCGGGGATGGCGCTGCGTGCCTCGGCGGCGACGTCGTCGGCACCCGCCGAGATGCCGAGGAGTATCTCGTCCGTCCGCGGTCCGGGATCGCGACCCGGCGTCGCGCTCGTGACGGTACTCGAGCCGAGCAGGCCGGCGAGACCGATCGCGCCGGTGCCGGACAGGATCGACCGGCGGTCGTAGGTCGGCTCTGCGGTGTCGTCCGGGGGACCGTTCGGTGTCATGGGACGACAGTCATCACTCCCTGAAATTAGTAAACTCTTATCGAACTTCGTCTGATTTATTCTCGAAATAACCGCGGCGATAATGATTGGATGAAACAATATCTGCTAATAGTGATCGAATATATGAAGTCGGCCGGTTACGCGAACCGACCGGCACGCGAGAAACGCCGTCGCGGTTTCGACGGACTCCGACCGGTCAGCGGCCGGTCTCGATCGGTGACGTCGAACGGCGTTCTGATCGCGGTTCCGTCCTGAGCGGCTCTATTTGCCCAGTTCTTCGACGCCAACCGTGTAGGAACCGCTGCCGCTGTATCGCCTGACGAGGATGCCGAACTCCTCGTCGCCGCTGAGGTCCACGTCGATCGATTCGCTCGAGTCGTTGCTGGCCGACCGTTTATCGTAGTCCTGCCGCGTTGGCGTCCGTCCGTCGAGAGTCAGGTAGAGATCGAAGTCCGCACTCGCCGGCCCCTCGAGGGTGACGGTAGCGCTGCAGGGGTTCGCCGTCTTGAGTGTGTAGGTGTAGGTGTCGCTCGGATTGCCCCACCAGCCACCGCTGAGTTGGCCGTCCTTACTGGCCGTGTTCACTTCGTCGCCACAGTCGCCGGGCTCGGGGTCCGGATCCGGATCGGGAGTCGTCCCGGGTTCGGTGGTGACGGCGTTCGCGGCGTCGACGCGACCGTTTCCTTGTTCGGTAGCGTCCAGACCGATGTCGACGGCCGTCTCGTGGAGGTGTGTCCGCAACTCGTCGTTCGAGAGGGACGGCCAGGCCGACAGCGTCAGTCCGGCGACGCCGGCGACGACCGGCGACGCCATCGAGGTGCCGCTGAAGGTGTCGTAGTCGTCGAAGGGGATCGACGAGAGGACGTTACCGCCGGGTGCGGCCAGTTCGATCTCCGGGCCGACGTTCGAGAAGTCCGACAGCGTTTCGCCCTCGTCGAGCGAGGAGACGGCCAGCACGGTGTCGTAGGCGGCCGGATACGAGACGGGGCTGCCGGAATCGTTGCCGGCAGCCGCAACGAGCAACGAGCCCTGCGATTGTGCGTACTCACAGGCCTGTCGCATGAGATTCGTCGCATCGCCGCCACCGAGGGACATGTTGATGATATCGGCACCCTGATCGGCCGACCACTGGACCGCGTCGGCGATGTCCGAGAGCGACCCGCCGCCACCGGACCCGAGCGCGCGGGCCGAGAGGAGCGAACAGTTCGAAATGCCGGCATGACCCGTTCCGTTGTCGGTACCGCCGCCGGCGATTCCGCCGACGTGCGTCCCGTGGTTCTCGCTCGCGTCTGCCGGATACGGATCACCGTCACCGTCGACGAAGTCCTTGCCGTTGTTCGAGACGCTGTCGTCCATGTTTTCCGCGAGATCCGGGTGATCGTACTGGATCCCCTGATCGACGATCGCGATCGTCACGTTCGGATCGCCGAGGGTCTCTTCCCAGGCTTCCTCACAGTTGACCTGCTGTGGCGCGTACTGACTCCCGAAGCTCGGATCGTTCGGCGTGTACAGTGGCGATGCACTCCCTCGTGCGTCTGTCGTCTCGTCGTCGGTTCCCGACCCGAGCGGCTCGGCCTCGAGTGCGTGATACGTGACGTTGTCCTCCGTGTACTGTACCTCGTTGACGTCCATGAGGTTTCGCTGGACGTTTTCCTTGGCCTGTATGGAGGCTTCGTCGGCTATCTCTACCGACGCGTAGCCGAGCGTTTCGTTCGTGTGTACGATGGTCGCGTTGCTCGGGAGTTTCGGATCGACTGCCGCTTCGATGTCCGATACATCGGCATCGACACCGACGATCAGTTCGTCTTTTTTCGGCCCCGGTTCACGACCCGGCGTTGCGGACGTAATGCCGCTGAGGCCGAGAATCGCACCGAACGCACCGGCTGCTTCGAGGACTGATCGTCGATTCACGCCAGAGTAGTTATCTTCTGTCATGACGCAACTGATGAGATTATACTCTTGCACTAAATGATTTTTAAATCTATTAGGAGTTAATATAAATTATAAATATACTAATACCACTTCTCATGAGGGAGTTATTACTGGTAGAAACCACCATCGCGGTCCGTTTGTCTCCCCGTTGTGGCAGATTATAAACCCAACCAGGGTTTATCTATGGTTGACGGGCAGTGTATTTTTCTCCCGTTCACGATCTCGAACCGATCGCGATCGGGACGCCGTTCGAGTCGATGGGAATAGCGGCGACGGTCGCGTTTCGCCACACCTATCTCCAGGCACGGGAAAGAGCGGGCAACTGACTATGTTCGACCGCGTTCGTACCCGTCTCGCGCCCGATACCGAAACCGAGCCGACGGTCGGGCTGTTCGTCGACGGGCCGAACGTCTTCCGCGACGAGTTCGACGTCGATCTCGACGACCTCCGGGACGCCGCCGGCGAACTCGGCCGCGTCGGCGTCATCCGTCTCTACCTCGACGAACACGCGACACCCGGCCTCATTCAGGCCGCGGAAGCCCGCGGCTTCGAAGTGATCGTCACCAGCGGCGACGTCGACGTCAAACTCGCGGTCGACGCGACCGCGCTGGCCGGCGACGCTACGATCGACCGGCTCGCGATCGCCTCACGCGATACCGACTTTAAACCCGTCCTCGAACACGCGGGTACCCGCGGCGTCAAAACGTACGCGATCGCGCCGGGGTCGTACGGCCGCTCGGATGCGCTGCGAAACGCGGCCGACGAGGCCGTCACGCTCGAGCCGGACGGTTAGCCGCTGTACGAGCTTTCGCCGACGACCTCAACGAGGTCGCCCTCGCCCGTTGCCGTGGTCTCGTCGAAGTCGGTCACGCGAACACGGACTTGCTTCTCGACGGTCTCGGGTCCGGCTCCCTCGACGAGCAGTTCGGTGTCGCCGATGTAGGCCCGTCCTGCCGAGCCGTTGGTCTCGGAGATGAAGACGTCTATTTCGCTCCCTACCTCGAGGGAGGGTCGGTTCGCCCGGAACGTCCAGCCTGTGAGGTACTTTCCGAAGATGCTCATACGCGTGCCACCTCCTCGCTCTCGCGGTCGATCAGGTATTCGCGGCCGAAGCCGGTCAACGCCGCGACGATGAACACCGCCACCAGTAGCCAGCCCTGGAAGACGTAGGGGACGACGTCGATCGGCGTGACGAGCATCGACTGTTCGAACCAGCTGTAGTCGTCGGGCAGTTGTTGCATCGCCGAGTAGCCGGCCAGCACCCCGCCCGACCACGGGAAGATGTAGCCCATGGCCGCGGTCTGGCCGTCTAAGATGTTCGCCCGGCGGTAGCCGTTCAGGTTGAACCGCTCGCCGATCTTCGAGATGTAGGGGCCGATCGCGACCTCGGCAGCGGTGTTGATCGTGATGATCGCGTTGATCAGCGCCGCGGTCCCGACCATCGTCAACTCGGCGTTGCGGACGTTCGTCGCGAGGTTCTCGATCGACCACTCGAGCAACACGTCGAAGGCCCCGCCGCGGATCATGATCTGGGCCGCGCCGATGATCAGCAAGACGAGGATCGAGAGTTCGAGGAAGCCGGCGACGCCGTTCATCAGGCTGCCGCCGACGCCGACAGCGTCGGGGTCCTCGACGATCGTCAGGATCGGCAGGGACTCGAGCGGACCGGCCAGCGGCGCATCCTGTGGGGCGTTGAACATGACGATGTCGCCGAGGCCCGCGAGGCCGAAGACGAGGTTGAAGGCGACGGCGACGACGATCCCCCACGAGATCGCCTCGACGATGTGTCGGCCGGCGATAGCCGTCCCGATCACGGCGGCCATCGAGATGACGTGAACCAGCCCGATCGCGTCGCTCTCCTCGAGGAAGATCTCCTGGGCCTGTGCGCCGACCTCGATGCCGTCCATCGCACCGCCGGCGACGACGTAGCCGAGGAAGGCGAGGACGGCAGCGATGATGACGTATTTGAACCGGGAGGCGACGACGCCCCCGATGTCGGCGTCCTGGGTGACAGCGCTAACGATCGTGGTGTCACTGACGGGCGCTAAGTTGTCACCGAAGATCGCCCCCGAGAGGATCGCACCGAACAGGAGGACGGGGTTCGCACCGAGCAACACGCCGGCCGGGAAAAAGAGGCCGACGAACGCGATGCTTGCACCGTAGCCGGTCCCGATCCCCGTCGTGAAGACGGCCGCGAGGACGAACGTGATCGCGGGGAACAGCGCCGCGCCGACGCCGGCAGTGTCGGCCAACCAGACGAGTCCGCCGACGAAGCCGCCGTCCTGCAGGAGCTGGGCGAACATACCGGCCCAGATCCACGCGACGATCGCCGTCACCGCGACGGGCTGGGTCATCCCCTCGAAGATCGTGTTGGCGTAGTGCTTCCAGTCGCCTCGGGCGAAGAACATCCCGACGATGAGCCCGACCAGGATGCCCACGATGAGTCCGCCGGTATCGCCGATCCGCCAGAGGGCAGTCTGGACGATGGCCCAGACGATGAAGAAGGCGATCGGGAACGCACTCATCCCGCGGCCGCCGTAGAACTCGACTGTGGGGCCGCCGCTGTCGGGCTGTGTGAACTGGTCGGTCGGTTCGTCGCCAGCCTCACTCATATGTGATCACTCATATTGCCACGCGGTCGTAGTATTGACATCAGTCATAATAACTATTTCTGACAGTATTGGATTCGTGGTTCTCGTCGGTCGCTATCGATCCTTCTGGCAGTACGCGCGAGGTCTATCATTTAGCTATCGGTTCCCGACGACGGCGTCGGGGATGGAGCTGGTCGGCAAACTCCCGGTCATCGGCCCACAGCGGCCGATGACGGTCGATACGGGTTGATAATGACAGTCCACTCCCGGGCGGTCCGAACCCGGTGACTTTTCGGGCGCGGCCCGCCCAGCCACGCGTATGATCGACGACCGGCCGGTGCTGGACGACCACCTCCACCTCGATCCGGACAACCACCGGGGCATCGACGCCGTCCGCGACTTCGCCCGCGTCGGCGGCACCCACCTGCTCGTGGTGAACAAACCCTCCTGGCATCTCGGCGTCGAGGCCGAGACCGGTGCGGACTTCCGCGAGGTCTTCGAACGCACCATCGACATCGTCGAGGCGGCCTCGAGCGAACTCGAGGGCCGGGCCTGGCCCGTCCTCGGGGTCCATCCGGGGCTGATCTCGCGGCTGGTCGACGAGCGCGGCTTTGCGCCCGACGAGGCCTGCGATCTCATGCAGGCCGGCATCGACGTGGCGGCGGAGTACGTCGAAGCGGGCGACGCGCTGGCGCTGAAGTCCGGCCGCCCTCACTACGAGGTCGACGACGACGTCTGGGCGGCCTCGAACGACGTCATGCGCCGGGCGTTCGACCACGGGGCCGCCCTCGAGTGTGCGGTCCAGCTCCATGCCGAGGCCAGCGAGGACATGACCGAGGTGGCCGACTGGGCCGAGGCGGCCGGGATGGTGCCCCACCGGGTCGTCAAACACTACGCGAGCGGCCGCCTCGAGGGACCGACGCCGAGCGTGATGAGCGACAAGGATCGGCTCGAGACGGCCGCCGAGCGGGGCGAGCCGTTCCTGATGGAGACCGATTACATCGACGACCCCGACCGGCCGGGCGCAGTGTTGGGTCCCAAGACGGTCCCCCGGCGGGTCCGCTGGCTGCTCGAGAACGGGTACGACGAGGCGGTCGAGATCGCACACGTCGAGACGCCGAAGGCTGTCTACGGGATCGATACCGAAGCGACGCTCGAGTGAGAACGGGTAATTCCTTCTTACCGTCGAACGCCCGCTCTATCCGACGAGCTGAAACGGCACCTGACTTCTCATGAGCGGCTGTAAAAGCGTTTTAGCCGATCATCATGCCGGTCCAAACATTCACTTTCGGCGGCTAGTGTAGAGAAAGGCATTTCAAGCGGCCGGTGTAGGTGTCTGTATGAGCAATCCCCCGACCGAGTTCTACTCGGAGGAACGCTGGCAGAACTGGATCGGTCGCATCAAAGACGAAGACATCGATCCGGAAGACGAAGACTCGGCTCGACTCCTGCTCAACCTGCAGGACGACACGGCGATCGCGATCGCGAAGATCGTTGCCGCCTACGACGACGGCGAACTCGAGGGGGAGGACGCCCTCGCGGAGATCGAGGACGTCCGCGAGATCGTCCTCGGGGAGGTCGACATCGAGGACGAGGAGAAACTGATCCTGGTCGACGGCGTCCAGACGAGCCTGGTCTGTGTCTTCTTCGCGGCCGAGGAGTACGTCGCCAACGGGCCGGCCGAGGACGGCAGCGTCGGGGACTATCTTGGCGCGGCGGCCGACGCCGAGGCCGAAGAGGATCTCGACGCGGCGCTTGGCTACGCCGCCCAGGCAGGGACGCTCATCATCGACGGCGAGGAACTCGACATGGGTGTCGCACAAGACCTCGAGTACGGCCTCGTCACGGAGTGGATCAACGGCCTCGACAGCCTCCAGAGCGCGATGAGCGACCCGGAAGTCGTCGAGGAAGACGAGTAGGACGGGGTCTCGTTTTCGCCGCGTCGGGCCACCAGACGTTTAACCGCCGGTGACTATCCATCGTTATGAGACGGCGGTACGGCGAGCGCGCAGTGACGGTGCAGATCGGAGCCATACTCTTGCTCGCGATCGTTTTCACTGCGCTCGCGCTCTATCAGGTCAACGCCGTGCCGGCGGAGAACCAGGCGGTCGAAATAGACCACAACCGGCAGATCCACGGCGAGATGCAAGAACTCCGAAACGCGATCAAAAACACCGGGACTACGGGTGGTTCAACCTCGATTTCGGTAACCCTCGGGACCCAGTATCCGACCCGGACCTTTCTGACGAATCCACCGGACCCGACGGGGACGCTCGAGACGACCGATCCGAGTCCCCTTACAATCAATAATGCGGACGTGACTGCCCCTCTCGGTGGGTACAGTGAGAGGGAACTGGAGGATCGATTACTCGGGTCTCACGAGACGAGAACGGTTGTTTACAGACCACACTACAACGAATATCGGGACGCTCCTGCAACTCGAATCGAACACGGGTTAGCGTTCAACGATTTCGGCGACGCTACGGTCGAACTCACCGATCAACCGCTGATCGACGGTGACCGAGTCACCATCGTCCTCGTCGACGGAGACTTATCAACGTCCTCAAGCAGCGCGACGACCGTCGATTCCAGATCGCTGAGTGGCCCTACGGATCCGGTCAGTCTCGAATCGACCGACGATAACATTACGATTACGGTTCCGACGCAGTCGCCGGACGTGTGGAACGAGACCATCGGAACCGACTTTGGACCGGAATCTGGACAGGAGAACGCGAGAGTCGTGCCGTCCGGCTATGCCGACGGGAAGCTACCGATCGAACTCGCGAAAAGAGGAGAACCGTACGATCTTCAAATGGCCTGCGTTGCAATCGGAGACAGCGACACCACTTGTGAGGACTTCGATATCGACGGGGAGGCAGACTCGAGGGACGGAACCACGCTTGCTGGTCCAAACGTGACCGATCTTGAACTCGATCCGGTTACCGTCACTCGCGGAGAGACGGTCGACATAGCAGGCAAATTCGACAACAGGGGTACCGCCACCGATCTACGAGGTGGGACGCCCATCGTCGATGCGGAGTGGTATCTCGTTGAGAACGACCGCAACGGGTTCCTCTCATCCGAAGAGTTCAGTAGAGAGACAACCCTGTGGGCAAACGGGACGATCGATACGGAAACCCTCGAGACGAACACTACTTACACCGTAGGTGTTCGCGCACAGGATACCCGTGGTGTCTGGACGAATGAATCCGTTGATGGTCGTGTCATGGAATTCACTGTCGAAGACGAGGACTCTGCTGAGCAGCGGGGTCTCGAATATGCTGGCACGGCACGGACATCCGAGGGATCCCAGTCTGGAACCGATTCACGGGTCGCGTTCGACCTCGTGAATACGGGTACCGATTCAGTAACGGTCGAGGGTGTTACGGTGGAGAAAACCGGCCCAGCCGATAAGATTCGGAGCGACGATGTTGGGTTCACCGTTCCCGAAGTGTTCGTCCAAAGCACAGACAATGGATTCGCGTGGCAGTTTGGGAGCGGAGGATACCGACTCGGAGACCGTATCGATTTGGACGACACAGCCACTGTCGAGGAGGATCAAGAGGTAAGCGTGATCCTCACTGAGTTCCAACAACAACGGAATACGAATACGGCGATCGACATGACTGGGCGGTCGATTACTGCGACAGTCGACTATCGGTACGACGATGGAACGACTGACGAGGTGACGATTACGTTCACGCCACCGGAAGGCACCTGATACGCTTTCCTCACCTGTACGGCCATTTTCGCATATAGATATATAGAATGAGCATCTTCCAGAGATAAATTACTATGGCCTATCTCAAGAAGTTTCGTCAACCGTCGAAACGACGAACGACAATATCTTGTACCGTCACCTACATTGAGAAAGTATGACTGCAGTCGGCATCGACGCCGTCGAGATCTGGACGGGTAACCTCAAACTCGACCTTCCGGGCACGTTCGCCCCTGAGAAGGGCGAAGATCCGGAAAAGTACACGAAAGGACTCGGACTGAACGCCAGTTCCTTCCCCGACAGTTACGAGGACATCGTCACGATGGGGGCCAACGCCGCTCACCGGCTAATGGAGCGCAAAGGCCTCGAGCCCGACGATATCGGCCGCATCGACGTCGCGACCGAGAGCGCCTTCGACAACTCGAAGCCGGTTTCGACGTACGTCGCTGGCTGCCTCGAGCAGGTCTACGAGGGCGACTTCCACCACGCGAACAAGGGCGAGCGCAAGTTCGCCTGTATCGCGGGGACCCAGAGCCTGGATGACGCGTACAACTGGATCCGAGCGGGCCGCAACCGCGGCCGTTCGGCGCTTGTCATCGCGACCGACACGGCGCTGTACGCCCGCGGTGACGACGGGGAGGCGACACAGGGTGCCGGTGCCGTCGCGATGCTCATCAGCGAGGATCCGAATCTGGTCGAACTCTCTGCCGAGCAGGGCTACGGCTCGGCCGACGAGACGGACTTCCTCAAGCCCAACCAGCAGTTCCCGAGCGTCGACGGCAAACGCTCCGTGCAGGTCTATCTCGCTCGGATGCGCGAGGCCCTCGAGGACTTCGAGAGCGTCGCCGGCGAGGTCCACGAGGAGGACTTCGCCTACGCGCCGTTCCACACCCCCTTCCCGGGCATGGTCCGGAAGGCCGCCCTGCTCGCGTTCCGTCACGTCACGCGGAACACGGCGGTCGAGGACGAACTGGCCGAGGAAATCGGTCGCCAGCCCCGTCCCGAGGCGTTCGACTCCGACGACGAGTACCGTGATGCGCTCCGGGAGTACATGGACGCGCTCAAAGACACCGACCGCTACGCCGAGTGGTACGACGCCACGATCGATCCGACGCTGACGATCTCCCGCGAGGTCGGCAACTGGTACACCGGCTCGGTCCACGTCGCCCGTGCGAGCGCGCTCAAACACGCACTCGAGAACGACCGCGAAATGGTCGGCGAGAAGTTGCTCATCGGGTCCTACGGCAGCGGTGCGCAGGCGGAGATCCACTCCGAGACGGTCCGGGACGGCTGGGTCGAGGAGATCGAGGCGCTGAACATCGACGAACAGCTCTCCGACCGCTACGAGATGTCGTGGGACGACTACGAGGAGATCCACGACGCCCACAACCACGAGATGGACGTCGACGTCGAGGAGTTTACCACCCCCGACGAGGAGTTCGTCTTCGACGGCTGGGGCCGGATGGGCGAGCGGAAGTACCGATACGTCGAGTAGCAAGTCCCGGTACGTGGAGGAGGCGGCGGTTCCGACGCCGCTCGGACGTCGTATCAGCAGACTAATCTGACGGGCTGTGACATATCCGTCTATGTCCGACAGGCCCGATCCCCCGAACTGGCTCGTCGAGCGGCCGGGATTGACCGCGCTCGCACTGGCGAGTTCCCTGCTCGCACTGGTCGTTCTCCTGCCGTATCTCCAGTACGTCCTCTTCGGCGTCGTTCTCGCGTACATCCTGTTGCCAGTTCAGCGACGCCTCGAGGCCTACGTCAGGCCGACGATCGCGGCGCTTGCGGTCGTGGCGGCGACCCTACTCGTCGTGTTGTTGCCCCTGATCTACGTCCTCTCGCTCGCTGTCGGCCAGTCGCTCCGACTCGTCCGGTCGATCAGGCAAGGCGAGATCGACGTCGAGATGATCGAGTCCATGCTCGAGAGCAATGGGTATGCCGTCGATCTCGTCGCGCTGTACGAGTCGAACCAAGACCGAATCGCGACGGCTGTTCAGGAGGTCACGAACGGGGCGATCGCACTCTTGGGCAGTCTGCCGAGTATGTTCATCGGGCTGACTGTCACGCTGTTCGTCCTCTTTGCCCTGTTGCGTGACGGGGAGCGGCTTGTCTCGTGGCTCCGGTGGGTGTTGCCGATCGAGGACGACGTCCTCGACGAACTCGAGGCCGGGCTGGACCGGCTGATGTGGGCCTCGGTCGTCGGAAACGTCGCCGTCGCAGCCATTCAGTCGGTGATGCTCGGCGTCGGACTGCTGATCGCCGGCGTTCCGGCCGTTATCTTCCTGACCGTCGCGACGTTCATCCTGACGCTGCTTCCGTTGGTCGGGGCCTTCGGGATCTGGATCCCGGCGACCCTCTATCTGGTCGCGATGGGGCGACTGAGCGCCGGCGTCGCGATGTTCGTCTACGGGTTGGTCGTCACGTTCTCGGATTCGTACCTCCGGCCCGCGCTGATCGGCCGGTCCAGTGCCTTCAACTCCGCGATCGTGGTCGTCGGCATCTTCGGCGGCCTCATCGTCTTCGGTGCCGTGGGCCTTTTCATCGGACCCGTCGTCCTCGGCGGGGCGAAACTCACGCTCGACTGCTTCGCGCGCGCCCGAACGGACGACCCCATCGACGGGGCAGCTCCCGACGCCGGCGGGCTAGTCACCGACGCCGAGGGGGAAGCCGACTCGAGCGGCGCGGACGACGATTCCTGATCGGTCGGCGGCCGATTCAGTCGTTCTTCCAGTCGCCCGGCTCGACGCCGTGGATTTCGCCTTTCGCCTCCCGTTCGTCGGGCCACAGACCGATCGCGAACGCGGCCGCGAAAAACACGACGAGGACGGCCGCGACGAGCGCGCCGTGGACTCCAGGCAGTTCGGCGGCCTCGGTCCATTGCTGTTCCGGGGTAAACAGCGTGACCTTGAACGCCCAGCCGACGCCAGCCACCGCAAAGAGGAGCCCGTACACGCGCCGTATCCGGCGTGAGAGTGCCTCTCGAGTCGAAACCTTGAACGTCGGCCGGCGAAGGTCGTCGCTCAGTTCCTCGCGCCAGGCGGGGTGTTCGGTGCCGGTCGGCTCCAGAGCGTTCGCGAACACGTTCTCCTGGACGAACCGGACGCGGGCGCGCCAGTGGTCATAAAAGCGGTACCGACGCACCTCGTAGAAGAGGAAGATCGAAAGGGCGAACATTCCGATCAGCAGCAAGAAGGCGGGCATGTTCCGACTCGAGTACACGATCGAGAGGAGGGCGGCAAGCAGCGTGATCGCCCAGTCGGTCGTCCGGTCGATCCGATCCTGCGCGCTGTTGGCCTGACTGACTTCGCCGCGGTAGAAGTGCGGCAGGACGTCGAGCAGGAACTCGGATTCGTTCGCGACCGCCGCGCCGATCTCCTGGTCGTCGCGGTCGAGCGGGCCGCCTCCGTCGGCGTCGTCGCTGTCGGTCATGGCACCTCTCGACAGCACCGCCGCGTATAGTCGCCCGTGTGGCGACTGCAGGGGCCGGGACGGCGAGCGCGGCCACGGTCACCGGCGATCGCACCGAAACGGGTGCGTTCATTATGCCCCCTCCGCTAGAGACCAGTATCGTGTCTCGGATCGAACGCCGCCGACGCTGCAGGGGGCGACCGATCGGGTCGATCGACCGGGACCACGGCTAGCTATGCACGGATCACACGCTACGGGGAGCCCCTACGCTCCCCACACGGAGGAGGACCGCACGGCGATGCTCGAGGCGGTCGGCGCGGACTCCGTCGAGGACCTCTTCGACGTTCCGGCCGAGGTCGCGTTCGACGGGCGCTTCGACATCGACGCGCGATCGGAACGGGAAACGCGGCGACTGGTACGCTCGCTGCTGGCCCGCAACGACGAGGTGACCGAACTGCTCGGACGGGGCCACTACGGCTACTACGTGCCGTCGCTGGTCGATCACCTCGCGGACCGCTCGGAGTTTCTGACCTCTTATACGCAGTACCAGCCCGAGGTCTCACAGGGGTTCCTGCAGGCCCTGTTCGAGTACCAGTCGCTGTTGGTCGAGCTGACCGGGCTCCCGGTCGCGAACTGTTCGATGTACGACGCCGCGACGGCGCTGGGCGAGGCCGCGACGCTGGCCGACCGCATCCGCGACACCACGGGCCACCGTGTCCTCGTCCCCGAGCTGCTCCGCGAGGAGCGCCGAAGCACCCTCGAGAACTACGTCGCCGGTACCGACCTCGTGGTCGAGTCCTACCCCGTCGAGGACGGGACCGTCGAACTCGCGGGACTCGAGGCCGCCGCCGACGAGGAGGTCGTCATGATCTACGCCGAGAACCCCACGGTACGGGGAACGATCGAGGAACGGCTCGAGGCCGTCGGCGACCTCGCCGAGTCCAACGATGCGCTCTTCGTCCTCGGCTCGGACCCGATCGCGCTCTCCCTGCTCGAGCGCCCCGCCGACGTCGGCGCGGACGTCGTCATCGGCGACGCCAGCGTCCTGGGGCTCCCGACGAGCTACGGGATGGGATTGGGCCTGTTCGCAACGCGGGAGGACTACCTCCGGCAAGTCCCCGGCCGGCTGGTCGGGGCCAGCGAGGACGCGACCGACCGCCGGGCGTACACGCTGACGCTTCAGACCCGCGAACAGCACATCCGTCGGGAGCGGGCCACGAGCAACATCTGTACGAACCAGGCCTGGGTCGCGCTCCGGACCGCGATGCACGCTGCCGTCCTCGGCCCGAGCGGCATGGTCGATCTCGCGGAGCGCGACGTCCGACGCGCGCGTGATCTCGCGGCTCGACTCGACGAGATCGTCGGCGTGAAAGCGCCGGTCCACGACCGACACCACCTCCGGGAGTTCGTCGCCCGCGTCGACCAGCCCGCCCGCGCCGTCGCCGACGCCCTCGAGAAACGGGGCTTCGCGGTCCACGTCGTCGGCGATCACGAGATCCAGGTCTGCGTCGCCGGCGTGCCCGACGAGCGGCTGGATCGGTTCGTCGAGGCGCTCGAGGGGGTGGTCCGATGAGCGACGAGCGACCGGACGACCCGCAGGTCCGGTACGATCAGGCCCGCTACGTCGAGAACGGCGAGTACGAGCCGCTGCTTTCCGAGAAGGATCTGACGCGGGTCGAGATCGGCGGTGGCGAGGAGACGGCCGACGGCGAGTCGCCGCTGCCCGACGACCTCACCCGTGACTCGCTCGAGCTACCCGAACTCTCCGAGCCCGAACTGGCTCGTCACTACACGCGACTCTCCCAGATGATCTACGGGATCGATAGCGGGCCCTACCCGCTTGGCTCGTGTACGATGAAGTACAACCCGAAATTCACCGAGGACGTGGCCGCGCTGCCGTCGGCGGCGGTTCATCCCGACCGCTCCGAGGGGTCGGTACAGGGCAATCTGGAACTGCTCTATCGTCTGCAGGACTACCTCGGTCGGATCGGCGGCATGGACGCGGTGACGCTGCAGCCGCCCGCCGGGGCCGCCGGCGAGTTCGTCGGCATCCGCGTCGCGGCGGCCTACCACGAACACAACGGCGAGGGCCACCGCGACGAGGTCATCGTTCCCGAGAGCGCCCACGGGACCAACTTCGCGACCGCCGCCCTGGGTGGCTACGACGTCGTCTCCCTGCCCAGCGACGACGAGGGCCGGGTCGACCTCGAGGCGCTCGAGGCCGCCCTCTCGGAGAACACGGCGGCGCTCATGCTCACGAACCCCAACACGCTCGGACTGTTCGAGCGCGATATCACCGAGATCGCCGAGCTGGTCCACGACGCGGGCGGACTGCTCTACTACGACGGGGCGAACCTGAACGCCCTGCTCGGCCGCGCGCGGCCGGGCGACATGGGCTTCGACGTGATGCATTACAACGTCCACAAGACGTTCGCGACGCCCCACGGCGGCGGCGGGCCGGGTGCGGGGCCGGTCGGCGTCGTCGACGACCTCGCGCCGTTCCTGCCCGCGCCCCGCGTCCGACAGCGCGAGGCCGAGTCCGCGGGCGGCGAGCCCCGGTACGAACGCTTCGAGCCCGACCACACCATCGGGAAGGTCCACGGCTTCCACGGCAACTGGCTGGTGCTGCTCAAGGCCTTCGCCTACATCGCGCGGCTCGGCGACGAGGGGCTGGCGGACGCCAGCGCCTCCGCGGTACTGAACGCGAACTACCTCGCGGAGCGGATCGAGTACGACGTGCCCTACGGCCCGTTCCACCACGAATTCGTCGCCAGCGCCGGCGAGCAGGACGCCGCCGACGTGGCCAAACGGATGCTCGACTACGGCGTCCACCCGCCGACGACCAAGTGGCCCGAGATCGTCCCCGAGGCCCTGATGACCGAGCCGACCGAGGTCGAGAGCAAGGCCACGTTAGATCGGCTCGCCGCCGCGTTCAACGCCGTCGCCGGCGAGGACGACGCGACGCTCGCGGACGCGCCCGAACGGACGACAGCCCGCCGGATCGACCAGACCAGCGCCGCGCGGACCCCGCGGCTGTCGTGGCACCACCTCGAGGACGAGTAGTACGCACTGTTCGTCCGCGGCGTCGGTGCCGCTACGAGTACACGTTTGGCATCCGTGCCGTGAAGTGAAAAACGACGGATCGAACGACGAAAGGAGACGGCGCAGGTCGGGCTTACGCCGTACTCGAGTCGACGGCGGTGCCGTTGTCGCCGATCCGGACGAAGCCGTAGTCACAGTCCGGGCAGTGCCACTTGACCTTCTCGCCGAGGTGCAGCGACGTGCTGGCGGCGCGGTAGAAGGTCTTCTCGCCCCCGCAGTCGGGGCACTCGTGGTCGAGTTCCATAGCCATACGCGGCGATAGCGGATCGAGCGAGTTTAACGTACTGGTTCCGGCGTGCGTTCGACGCGGAAATTAAGTGGTCGCCGTCCGTCGGTCCAGTCATGTCGATCTACACCGGCCGCGGCGACGACGGGGAGACGGACCTCCGCGACATGAGCCGCGTCTCGAAGGCGAGCGCCCGGATCGAGGCCTACGGGACCGTCGACGAACTCAACGCCTTGCTCGGGACGATCCGCCCGACCGACTACGACGACGTCAACGACCACCTGTCGGCGATCCAGAACCACCTCCACATCGTCCAGGCGGACTTCGCCAATCCCGACCCCGACGAGGACGACCCCGCGATCCGGCCCGACCACGTCGAGACCGTCGAGGATTGGATCGATGCCTACGACGAGGAACTCGAGCCGCTGACTTCCTTCGTCCTGCCGACCGGCAGCGACGATGGGGCCGCGCTCCATCACGCCCGCACGGTCTGTCGGCGCGCCGAGCGCCGCGCGGTCGCGCTCGCCGGGGAGGAACAGATCAACGAGGACGCGGTGCAGTATCTCAACCGGCTCTCGGACGGCCTGTTCACGATCGCGCGCGTCGTCAATGCCCGCGACGGCGAACCCGAAGAATCGCCGGAGTACTGACCTGAATCGGTGTTTTCCGTCGCTCGAGGACACGACGAGAGCGGCCGCCACACGCAGTACTCGAGAGACGACGCGGGTGCGATCCGTATTACCGGCGGGGCCCGGATTACGGGCCGGCGGCCGATGCCGGGACCTCGAGGGCGACGGGGTCGTGACCGGTTTCCCGGTGATGATCGGTGCCGAGTCGGGTCGCTTCGGCACGGCCCGTCGCCGACCGCTCGTAGGAACAGCTGTCACAGGTCACGAGGAACTGCTTCGTCTCGGCGGCCCCCGCGGTCGGTTCGTTCGTTGCCATACGAGACCGGTCGGCGACGAACCGCTTGAACCGTTCGCCGAACCACGTTGGTGGTCCGGGTCGGAACCCATCGCTCGAGCCGGTGAGTCGGCCGAGAGCCCGCCGTTCGTACTACCGTCCTGTAGCCGCGAGACGTCGTCTCGTGGAGAATCCTGCTCAGAGACCGACGTTCAGCGCGTAGCCCCACGGCTGGCTCGCCAGCACCAGCACGAGCAGCGACGCGGCGAACAGTTCGACGTTCTTGGTGAAGTGGTTCATCTCGTTCTGTCTCTGGTCGTCGGGAACCGCCCAGAAGTCGTGCATGAGCGGCGTCGCGACGAGGAAGAAGACAGCCAGCGCCCCCGCCGCGATGACGGGGTAGACGCCGAGGACGAGGCCGAGACCACCGAGAACGAGGACGACGCCCGAGGCGACGACGCCGAACGTGGGCGCCGGGACGCCCTTGGCCTCGGCGTAGCCGGCCATCGCGTCCGGCGCGAGGAAGTGGTTGATTCCCTGGTAGAGTATCAGCCCGCCGAACAGCAGTCGGCCGACGAGCAACACGACGGCGGCGGGGCCGCTCTCGAATGCCATCAGCGGCTCACCGCCGTCGCCGCGCCGGCCGGTCCGATCGGTCGTGAGTCGGTTCGATCCGCGTTCCGCGTTCGTCGTTGCATGACGGTATCCGGTTCGTTCCAGAACCGGTTATATTCTCGCTAA
Source organism: Natrinema thermotolerans (assembly GCF_031165565.1). Taxonomy (NCBI): domain Archaea; kingdom Methanobacteriati; phylum Methanobacteriota; class Halobacteria; order Halobacteriales; family Natrialbaceae; genus Natrinema; species Natrinema thermotolerans. The sequence goes on from NZ_CP101873.1 coordinate 3,585,486, forward strand.
CGGGAGTGTTACCGGGTGAAGCGCCGGTTATCCGTAGAATTATAATGGTAGATGGAGCCGAGAACGGGGTCGGTTCGGCCGGCGGGGACCGAAGCGCGATCCGCGCGGCTCAGTCGTCGGTGTCCGCCGCCGGCTCGAGGCCGACGACGGACTGGCCCAGTACGTCGGCGTAGCCCGACGCCGTGAGCTTCAGCGTCGGAACGCCGGGGAACGTCAGCGTTTGCGCGGTCAACAGCGGCCGGTCGATGTCGACGCCGGCCTCGCGGAGGGCGTCCTCGAGCGCCTCGAACTCCGCGGCGAACTGCTCGGGCGGGAGTTCGGCGGCGGCCCCGGCGACCGGCATGGCGAGGTCGGCGACCACCTCGCCGTCGCGGGCGATTGCGATCCCGCCGCCCATCGAGGCGACGCGGTCGGCGGCGACGACGGCGTCGTCGGTATCCGCGGCGACGGTCACAAGCCCGGTCGCCTCCCAGACGGCCGAGGTAGCGAGCGCCCCCGACTCGAGGCCGAAGCCCGTGAGGAAGCCGGTAAAGCCCCGTTTCTCGGTCGCCGGGTCGCGATCGAGGACCGTCGCGGTGAGGACGTCGGTGGCGGGGTCGGGGCCGAGCCGGCGGCTCGAGCCGTCCGGTCCGTCGACGACGGCGGCATCGGCGGTCGTTTCGGTCGTCACGAGCCCGCGGTCGACCGCCATCGCGCGGACACGGCCCTCGGGCGCGGCCTCGAGCGGCGCGGTGAAGCGCTCGGCCGAGACGTCGACCGAGATCGTGTCGTAGACGTAGTCGGGGTAGGGATCGGTCCTGGCGTCGACGAGGGGCTTGCCGTCGGCGACGACGACCTCGCCCTCGGAGAGGACCGTCTCGACGGCCATCGACTCGAGGTCGTCGACGACGACGAGGTCGGCGACGGCACCCGGTTCGACGACGCCCCGGTCCGCGAGTCCGAAGTGGGCTGCGGTGTTCCGGCTCGCGGCGTCGATCGCGTCGGCGGGCTCGATCCCGGCGTCGATCAGCCGGCGGACGATCTCGGCCATGCCAAAGCCCTCGAGCAGGTCGCCGGGCCAGACGCCGTCGGTCGACAGCGAGACGCTCCGTGGGTCGAGGTCCGGGTAGGCATCGATCAGCGCCTCGAGGTCGTCTCGGATCGAGCCGGAGCGGCCGACGACGTGGATCCCGTTCGCGGCGCGCTCGCGGATCCCGTCAGCCGAAATCGCCTCGTGGTCGTTGTCGACGACGGTCGCGAACGCCCGCAGCGCCTCGCCCCGACAGCCCGCGCCGTGGCCGACGATCGGGAGATCGCGCTCGCGGGCGCGCTCACAGAGGTCCTCGAGCGGCGAGTCCTGGCCGACGACGTGGATCCAGTCGATCTCGCCGATCCCGACGACCCGGTCGCGGTCCAGCAGGTCCGAGAGCGCCTCGAGTTCGGCCGGCGAGCCGGTCGTCGGTTCGAAGGTGTCGACGAAGTCCTGTGGCGGCAGGGAGACGTAGGTCGTGACCGGGCAGTCGGCGGTCCGCTCGAGGAAGGTCTCCACGCCGCGGCTGCCAAAGAGCAGCCCGAGGCCGGAACTCTCGGTGACGATCGAGGTAGTCCCCGATGCGAGTAGATGGGGCACTTCGCGGTCGAACAGCAGCTGGATGTCGGCGTGGGTGTGGGCGTCGATCAGCCCCGGCAAGACGATGCTGTCGGCCGCCGAGACGACCGTCGTCTCCGGGCCGGTGACCGACTCGGCGTCCGCGAGCAAGGCGGCGATCCTGTCGCCGACGATCGCGACATCGCGGTCGAGAAATTCGCGGCGGTTCGAACAGTACACCTGCCCGCCCTCGACGACCAGGTCGGCGGTCGCCCCCTCGCGCTCGAGCGCGACCGACTGGAACTCGTTCATAGCCGGGAATTCTCACGGAGTGACGTATGTCAATCGATCGCGTGTCGGGCTCGGGATCGCCCGCGGGAGCGGCGTCGAAATTCGTCCTCTACGATAGGACTATATACGCAGCTAACCTTTCTACGGGAGAGAACCGATGAACAACCACTTCCACGACAGCCGGTATTACCTCGCTCGCGCCGCCGAACACGCCCGTCTGGGCGTTGCGGAAACGCTCGAGCCCCACGTCGATCGCGTCCGATCACGGCTCGGGCTCGCGGTCGAAGCCGAACCCGAGCCGAGTCGGCTCGAGGCGGTCCAGGCGGATGCGCTCGGCCTCGAGCGGCGTGCGGCCCATCGGGTTCGTGGGGTCGCTGGTGACGTGCGTGGGCGCGTTGATGGGGGTCGCTCGAGTGACGCCGACGACCGCTGAAAGGAAGTCTTAAGTCAGACGCACGGGAAGGGCCTCGTGCGGGTTGGTGATCTAGTCCGGTTATGATACCTCCTTCACACGGAGGAAGCCGGCGGTTCAAATCCGCCCCAACCCATTACGCTCCTTCCGTTGCGTGAAGTGGTAAACTATCAGAGAGCGGTGTTGATGTTATCCCTTCTAGTAATCCACTGAGTTGCTTCTCAGTTCTGTGTAGAATCGCAGTACAGCGTCCCTGTTACCCAATAAGTAATCCAACATGTGCTAGAATCTGGTTCTCTACGCTCGGCATGGACAAATGTGGCGCGGTTAACAAGGTTCTCACCGTCTACCGGAACGGCTCTCCGGATAAACAGGTGTCACGACCCGCGTGGACAACGATGAGAAGCCGAACCTCTGCCCTGACTGTAGGAAGCCGAGATTAAGGATTCGGAGGGCTGTGCGGCCTGTCCCAATGGCTCTTACTTGTTGAAGTCGTATTCCGAACTACCTGGATAGTTGTTCAACGTCTCGTGGAGGTGTAAGGGTACATCTTCTAGCAGTTCCAAGATCTTCGATCCGCTCCATGACTCAATGTGGAGTTTCACCTTGTCGCTTTCCCGGAAACCCTGTTCACATTCAAAATCGGGGTGGCCGTTCCCAAGACGATCATTAGTCTTGAGAGTTCCACTCAGATACTCTGTAGGTCCAAATCCATCTGCTCGAATAGAGATTTCGCCACCATCGGAGCGGAGCGTGACAATTGTTACCCCGTCTAGTTTCCGTGCTATTGGCACGAATTTGCGGAGCTTGTATCGATATGACTGTTTCTCCGAGAAAGTCACGCATTCGACCTGAAATCCAATCTCTCCCGAAGAAAACTCCCTTTCGTCGATGTAGTCTCGTATTCGGTCTCGTCTCTCGCGGGGGGCTTCTGTAACGTTTCCAAGCCAAGTGGCATAGCCTACTGCTGTCGGAATGAGGACGCCGAGTACATGTAGTAGGCTGACCATGTGGAAACCTCGTGGGTTTACTCGGTACTCCGAATGTGTTGGACAAGATTGATGATCTGCGTCTCGCTTCTGTCGGTCACGTCGTACTCGACTTTCAACTTCAATTTCTCACCGGCCCCGTCTGCTTTGAGAGCCATTTCGTCCACTTCGGCGGATACGCTATCAGCCACAGAACCAGCATCAGCGTCAGCCTCCGTTGACTCCTCCTCCACGGTTTCCTCGGGTTCGGGGGTGGGGTACTCCTCAGTAAGTTCCTCAATGAACGCCCCATACTGGTCAGACACTTCGAGTCGTGTCTCGAAGCCCTTTCTTCCGGTAACGAACTCCCCAATTCCAGACGCCTGAGCGGTTTTAATCAGGAGATTGATTTCTCTGTCCGTATGTTCATCTCCGGTCGATGCTTCGGCCTTCTCCTTGAAGGTACTCTGTTTAATCGCCGGATTGCCATTGATCTTCTCCACTAAGTTTCCGGCGTGAATACGCAAGAGCGTATCTCGGTAAGGTTCATAGAACTCGATCGCCTCCTGAAATGCGGTCTGTACGGGCTTTTCATCAATATTCTCGGAGTAACTAATACCCGAACCTCGATTTGTGTTTTGAATGTAGTCGTCCTCAACAGTCAAGAAGCCGAGCTTCGCGCCATAATTGATAGCAGATCGAACTTGCCGCTGGTCAATATCTAGTTGGTCATAGAGCTCAATCTTTTCGGAGCCGCTAACCTCATGAAGGTGGCGGCAGAGTGTGTGTAGCGCCTTGGGTTTTGCTCGACTGGGGAGTTCGACGGAAGCCATTACAAACACGTTTGGATTCCCCCGCCTTAAACCTAACGCGCCGGGCATCATAATGTCCCATCTAACTCTGTCCGGGGAATTAGAGGCATAGAGCGCTTCAATCGACTTGTTTTGGAATACAATCCAAATAAACAGGGGTCGAGGATTGTTTGGGGTGTCCGATTCAAGCAGTACTTTATATCCAGAATCAAAAAGCAGGCCGGGACACGAAAAACAGACCACGAAATGAATGATGGAATTCCGTCTATACAGCAGAAAACGCCCGTCTGAGATCAGTCAACACTGATTTAGAGCTATCTAAGGTCGCTCCGCGAATTTTTCGTCTGAGGTCAGGAATCACAGGTTGCTCAAGGCGAAGAAACCAGCCGTGTTAGGTAAACTGAAAACAGGGAGTTGGGGAGTTCTGTGATTACGCTTCCCACACGATAGGTCTAATCGCTACTAACCCATTCGGATTCCTGTTCCCGACGAATTGGGTTCGAGAACGACCTCGGTGAGGGTCGGTGATCGACTACCGGATTACGTGCCCTCTCCGTCCGCTGTCGGCGTAGGTGGCTGGCGACAGCCACAGGGCCACGCGTAGCACTCACCGGGCCCAAGACAGTGGGTGATCAGCACATCGCGGCCACAGCGTGAACACGTCCCGAGCGTACCGTCGTCACTCATCGCCCGCCACCCCGCGTGCCGCAGTTCTTGGACGGCGATTTCGGACAGCACTGATCGCATCGCTCGAGCCTGCGTGACCCAAATCCAATCGAATACCGACGCGCTGCGTATCGTGCGAGACTTTTATGCCTCGTGAGTAAGTACGGAATCATGCTTGCAAACCGCTGGGGTTTGGAAGCGCGTCTCGGGTGTTCCAGCACCCGGGACTTTCGCGTAGTCCCTGGGAGAGCGCTTCCACTCTCTGATACCGCGGTAAGAAACTTATATTTATTGGAAAGTCCATGAATAGATGAGGTGCGACGGCCGCCGACCGGGAATCGCTCACCTCTCGGAGACCGACTCCGTCGTGACGTAGTACGGCCCGTCCCACTCGCGTACCCAGTCCGGAGCCACGGGGTGGGCCTGCAACTGATTCGCCTCGTAGGACTCGTCCGGGTAGACGGTGCCGTCCTCGTCAGTCCCGTCCTCGAGCGGGACCACGAAGGTGACCGGGTCCCGCCCCTCGGCGGGGATCAACTGTTTCCGGTCCCAATCGTGTGCCGCGCCCGCCGAATCGGTCCATTCCTGCGGGTGGAACGTGACGGCGACGCCGGAGTCGTGATCAGTCATCGGTCGTTCTCACACGCAGACCGCGGATAGGGACTCTGACGAATCGATCCGGATCGTCGTTTAAATACGCGCTCGCCGCTCGCGGTCGAACGGGCCGTCCCACACTCGAGGGCCGGACACGGCTATCGACGGGCTGTCGATCCTCGAGTCGGGCGTCGATCTCGCGGGACTCGAGTCGCCCGCTCGTTCGAACACGGCCGTTCGGCACTACCGCGAACACCGCCGATATCGTGGGTCCGACCGAGCCGACGACCCCGTCATACGACTGGGGTATTTACGTGAGCGGCGAACATATCCGCACCAACCTATTCTTAGGTGTGCCTAAAACAGTGAGGTAGCTCGAGTCCGACCGGTGTCGTACCGACGCCGATCGCGACCGCCCCACATCATGCCCTACGTCGAACTCACCGTCACGATTCCAGCGGACGCATGGATCGGCCGAATATCGCGCGACTACCCCGACGCCCGGTTTCGGGTCCTCGCGGCGACGGCCACCGACGGGACGGGAGCCGCCCGGCTCGAGGTCCTCGGGACGGCGGCTGACCGGATCTGCGAGGCCTTCCGGGCCGACGACTCGGTGACCGATCTGACGGTCCTCGAGACGGCCTGTCACCGGCGGCGTCTCCAGCTCGAGACGACGTCGCCGGTGGTGTTGACCGCGATCCAGTCGTCGGGCGTGCCGCTTCGGACCCCCTTCGAGATCAGCGACGGGCGGATGGCCCTGGAGACGACGATCCCCCAGGAGCAACTCTCGCGGCTCGGCGAGAGCCTGACCGACTCCGGGATCACGTATTCGCTCGAGCGGGTGCAACCGGAGGCCGATTCCGAGTCGCTGCTCACCGACAGACAGCAGTGGCTCCTCTACGAGGCGATCGATCGCGGCTACTACGACACGCCGCGCCGGATCACGTTGGTCGAACTCGCGGACGAACTCGACATCGCCAAGTCGACGTGTAGCGAGACGCTCCACCGGTTAGAGGAGCGCGTCCTGAAACAGTTCGTGACGGGGGACTGCGAACACCAGCCCGATATCTCCATCCGCGCCGATTGAACGGTCCCGCGTCTCGCGACCGGAAGCGCCCTCGGATCCCGACGCCCGCAGCCGACGGCCCTGCCGCCTCGAGACCGCGTGTCGGACCCCCGAAGTCGATCCGGGGAAGGTATTCGAGACGGTTACTATCCGGGTCGCGGCCGTCTCCCGAACCGGCTATGACGAAACACGCGTTCATCCTCCTCTCGCATCCGGAGCGACCGGGCAAGTTCGCGAACCCCTTGACCTACGCCGCGCAGTTGGACGCGGCGGGCCACGAGGCGCGGGTCTACTTCGACGGGGCCGCGACGTACTGGTTCGAAGATATCGAGGACCGGCCCGCGCCGGCACGAGAGGCCTACGAACGGGCGAAAGACGAGGACCTCATCGCCGGAGTCTGTGACCACTGTGCGACGTTCAAAGGCGTCGCGGCGGCCGTCGAGGCCGAGGGGTTCGAGATCGACGGGACCGAACACACACCGGACGTCGCGGCCCTCGCGGACGAGGGCTACGAGATCCACACGGTCTGAGCGACCGCGACGCGGGGACGAATCGATCGGACCGACGTCAGCCGAGCGTCGCTGATCGTGGGCGGTCGCTCGACGACGGGCAACCGGTGGCGAACATGTTCACCACCAACCTTTGGCGGTTTCGGGCCCAACATATGACGGGAACCAAAATATGCGACTTTCCAAGGGTGCGCTTCTCGTCGTCATCGCCGTCCTCATCCCGTTCGTCATCGAGTTCCGGACGGCCCTCTCGTGGTTCGGTATCACGCTGTCCGTCCTCGAGACGGGTGTAGTCGGGCTAGCGGTCGTCATCGCCCTCCTAGCCTGGGCGATGTGGCCACAGGAGGACGGTGCGGCGATGGAATCACACCGATCCGACTAACGGCGTTTCGAAGGGCGAGAACTCGGCTGACGACCGTTCGGTCCCGGTCGTCGTTGTCGATTCGCCGTCGGGCCAAGCGCCCGCCATCGGTGGTCGGGACTGGAAGGCGGTCCCGCTAACCCTCGGCGTGAGCCTCGACGAGACAGCCGTCGGACCCCTCACCGATGCGTCGGCAAGCGTCGACACGGGGGTCGTCGATCCGCTCTTGCAGCCGGTGGACGCCGGTTTCGGGAATCGTGTATCCGATCCGATAGGCGGTGTAGTCGTCGATATCGTACGCCAGGACGCGATCGAAAAAGGACGTGACCACGCACTGTCGCCACGCGAGCGACTCGGCGATCGCCGCTCCGCGGGGCGTCAGCTCGACGCCGGCGTACTTCTCGTACTCGAGGACGGCGTCCTCGGCGAGTCGTCCGACCATCTCGGTGACGCTTGCGGGGCTGGTGTCCAGTTGCTCGGCGAGTTCACCGGTTCCGACCCGTCCCGTTCCCCGAGCGGCGAGCCGGGAGACGGTGAGGAGGTACCACCCTGCGGTCGGGCTGCGTAACGTACACGGTCCGGCCGTCTCGGCGGCATCCATCGCCACGTCTGCGGCAGTCATCGTTCGAAACACCGTACCACGGGTACCCACGAATCATACTCCCCGAATATGTTCCTCAATTCAATTACTGACGAACGTGTGTTCCGAGGGTTCGGACGTGTATCGGCGAATCGAACGGTATCGAACCGTCGAGAACTCCGACCGGAGATAGTAGCGACGAAACTTAACTCACCACGAGTGGTAGCTCCTCGCATGGTGTACCAGTTGCGGTGTGACGGCTGTGATTTCGAGCGGGAACACGCGGACTGGGCGGACGCAAACAGGGATGCCAGGGATCACGAGGCGGAACACGGCGATCACTGGGTGCGTATCGTCGACCTGCAGGAAGCCTGAGCGGACGGCTCACTCTCCGGGGCCGTCGACCCCCTCGAGCGCCGCTGCCAGGATCGCGGTGTGGACCGTTCGGCTGTCGGTCTCCTGAATCGTGGCCGCCGCCTGGAACCGCTCGCGGGCGCGGGCCACCGTCTCCGGCTCGGCGGCGAGTTGCGCGAGTTCGAACGCCTCGGGGTCGACGGCGCGAGCGGCCCCGAAGTCCGCCGCGTCGTACAGGCCGGCGAAGTCCGCGACGAGGTCGGCGACCAGCTGGGCGGTCGCGTCCGCACCCGGATCGCCGACCGGCACCGTCGAGCCGGTCGGCTCGAAGTAGTTCGCGTAGTCGACGACGCCCGCCTCCTCGTAGAGAATCGTCTCGAGCGCGTCGAAGACCGGCGGCGAGACGTAGACGCCGAACAGTTTGTATCGATCGTCGCTGGTCATCGGTTCAGGTCGACTCGATCCGACGCGCTCGAGTCGGATAAATCCGACCACCGGTCGGCCGGGAACACCGTCACTACGGGGTCGATTCGAACGATCGTCCATGAGAAACGAAGGCGGTATAAAGCGTTTTAGCGTCGAATCACGAACCGCGAGGCGTGGTTTCTCGAGTGCCGAATCCGCTCCGGTGGCTCCTGCTATCGATCGGGTTCCTGCTCGCGCGGGCCGGCGTCGTCGACCGGGAGCGCGTCGTGCGGACGACGGACCTCGCGTGGCCGCGGATCGTCACGGGGATCGCCCGGATGTCGAAGTCGGCGGCGGACGTGGCGATGGTCGGCATCGCGCTGGGGCCGGCGGCGATCGCCGGCGTCGGCTTCGCGACGCCGTTCTGGGCGCTCGCGTTCGGGATCGGCGGCGGGGTCGCCGGCGCGACGATCGGGCTGGTCTCCCAGCGATTCAGCGCGGGCGCGACCGAGGACCTCTCGCTGGCGGTGACGACCAGCGCGCTCGTCGTCGTCGCGATCACCGTGCCGCTCGCGGCCCTGTTCTGGCTCGTTCCCGCGGAGCTGATCGGATTCGTCGGTGACGACGCCGCGTCGGTTTCCTACGGTGCCGACTACCTCCGGGTCGTCTCCCTCGGGGTTCCCGTCGCCGCCCTGAACCTGATCGGCAGCCGGACCCTCGTCGGGGCCGACGACGCCTGGACGCCGATGGCGTTGCGAGCCGGCGGTGCCGTCGTCAACGTCGCGGTCAACGCCGTCCTGCTGTTCGTCCTCGAGCTGGGTGTCGTCGGCGCGGCGATCGGCACGGTACTGGCCAACGTCCTCGTGCTGGCGGCGTTCGTCACCGGCTTCGCGTTCGGCCGGCTGCCGGTGATCGGCGACTTCCCGGTCAGGATCGACGTCTCGCGGCCGTACACGACCCTCGAGGACGTCCGGAACGTGATCGAGATCGGGACGCCGCTCGTCTTCACCAACGTCGCCCGCCGGGGCGCGCAGTTCCCCATGCTCGCGATCGTCGCCCTCTTCGGCCCGAACGTCGTGGCCGCCTACGTCGTCGCGCGCCGCGTTCGGGATCTGATGGACACGCCCGGCTGGGGGTTCTCGCTGGCCTCGAGCAGCCTCGTCGGCCAGGAACTCGGCACCGGCGACGAGGGCGACGCCGACACCTACGGCTGGGAGGTGCTGTGGTTCGGCACCGCCGTCTACCTCTGTAGCGCGGCACTGGTCCTCGTCTCCGCCGAGCGGGTCGGCCGGCTCTTCGTCGACGACACCGAGATCCTCCCGCTCGTGACGACGTTCATCGTCGTCGCCTGCGTGAGCGTCGTCTTCCGCGGAATCAGCGGCGGCGCGACCGGCCCGCTGCGTGCCAGCGGCGACACCCGCTGGCCGTTCTACGGACAGGTACTCGGGCTGTACGCGTTCGCGCTTCCCGTCGCCGCCCTCGGTGCCGTCGCCGTCCCCCTGCCGGGTCTCGAGGCCGTGACGCCGCTGGGAATCGGGGCGCTGTACGCTGCGTTGATCCTCGAGACGCTCGTCCCGGCCGCCGTCACCTACCACCGGTTCGCCGCCGGCCACTGGAAGGCCATCAGCCGCGGCTACCGGCCCGACTCCTCGCCCGGCGATTGATAGAAATACCAGCCTTGTCACTATCATTCTAATCTGGTACGATTTCGGTCGAACTAGTAGGCAAGGACTCACTCGATGCCGTCGGTATCGCTCGAGCGAATCGCCGACGATCACTCAAACGGGCTTAGAGCCGATATCACCGGCCACGGGTGTATTACGAACTGGCTGATTCATCGTGTGTATAGTCCCGGTCGAACTGAATCATACCCCAGAGAGATGGCCCCTGTCCGTCGGTTCCGTCGATTTTCCGTTCAGGGCTGATGGGCGGCGCCGGCGAACCGGCCGAGGAACCGATCGATCGAAATTCACGTATGAATTCCGAAAGTATATCGAAAAACTTCGATGTCTGATGAATAAAGGCCGGTCGATCGATATCGGTCGGAAGGCGGCGACGGAACGAGGACGTCGGCGATCGCCGAGCGCTAGATCTCCTCGACGTACGTGTACGACTCCGACAGCGCCTCGGCGTCCTCTCGGAGCAGGGCAACGACGAGACAGTCGACGTACTCCTCGAAGTAGGCCACGAGGTCGGCGATCCGGTTCGAGTCGATCGCCTCGAGCGAGTCCAGCAGCATGAACGGGACGATCTCGTAGACGTCGTGGACCAGGTAGCCGGCCAGCGCGAAGACGAGCCCGGTGACCTCGCGTTCGCTCTCCGAGAGGTGGTCGACGGTGTCCTCGTAGGTGCGGCCGTCCTCGGTCGTCCGGACGATGTGGAGGTCGAAGGCCGTCCGCGAGACCTTCCGCCGGCCCTCCCGGACCGTCCGCTCGCGGCGTTCGATCCAGATGCGGTCGATGTTACGGTACTCGAGAATCGAGAGGATCGAGTCCATGTGGTCGTTGAACGCGTCGACGGCGTTCTCTTCGATCCGGTCGACCCGTGTTCGAAGGTCCGTCAGTTCGTCCTCGACCGTCTCGCGACGCTGCTCGAGGTCGCTTCGCTCCTCGATCTTCTCCTCGATCTCCGCGATTCGCGCTTCGACCTCGTCGCGTTCGGCCTCGAGGTCCTCCAGTTCGAGTTCGAGCCGGTTCAGGTCGCGGTGGGTATCGATAACCTCGCCGTACTCGGCGTTCTCGTAGGTTTCGGCGTCCGATTCGAGGTCTTCGACGCGCGCCCGCTGCTCTTCGAGGTCGGCCTCGAGGGCCTCGATGCGGTCCGTGCGGCGCTCGAGTTCGTCCTCGACGGCCTCGAGTCGCGTTTCGATCTCCCCGCGCTTTTGGCGTTGCTCGCGCAGTTCCTTTCGCCGGTCGGAGAGGTCGTCGATCTGCTCTTGGAGATCGCTGCGCTCGTCGAGTTTCCGCTGGCGGAGCGAGCGCAGTCGGTCGAGCGTCGCCTCGATCCGGTCGCGGTCGACCCGGGAGCCACACGTCCAACAGACGACGTCGTCCGAGTCCGCCAGCAGCTGGTCGGTCACGTCGCCGTCGTCGTCCGCGGCCGCTCCGTCGTCGACCTCGAGATCGACGTCGAAGCCGTCCTCTGCGAGCCGTTCCTCGTTGAACCGGATCACGCTCTGGAGTTCGCTGACGGTCGTATCGAGCGACCGCTTTCGGTCCCGCAGCTCCTGGACGCGGCCCTCGAGGCGATCCGGCGACTCGGGGTCGTCGTCGAACGCCTCGAGTTCGGTCTCGAGATCGTCGCGTTCGGTCTCGAGTTCGGCGCGGCTCTCGCGTTCGGTCTCGAGATCGTACTCGATCGACTCGAGTTCAGTCCGGGCCTCCTGGAGGTCCGCGAAGGCCGACTCGATCGCGTCCTTCCGTTCGCGGCTCGCCTCGACGTCGAGATCGAATTCCTCGAGGTCGGCCTCGAGATCGGCGATCCGCTCCTCGGTCGCCTCGATCTCGTCCGCGAGCGCGACGCGGTCGGACTCGAGGTCGGGCAGTTCGCTGTCGAGTTGGGCGAGTTCCTCGAGCCGGCCGTCGAGGTCGCGCTTTTCGGCCTCGAGGCGGTCGATCTCCGCCTCGATCTCGTCGGTGTCGATCGGCCGCATGATGATCTCACGGAGATCGTCACCGCTCCGGACCGCACGGCGGGCCTCGTTGGACTCGAGCAGGAAGGCGAACAGATCCGCCAGCTCCGGCTCGTCGAGATATGGGTCACCGTCGAAGACGACCTCGCCGTTGCGCCGCGTCAGCGAGCGCATGTATCGCTCGTCGTCGAAGGTCAGTTCGACGCGGCCGTCGTCCGCATCTCCTTTCAGGGACGACCGACGGCTGCCGAGCGCCGCCATGATCGTCTGCAGGAACGACGTGCGGTTCGTCGCGTTTCGTCCGGTCAGGACGTTCACGCCGGGCGCGAGCGTGACCTCGGTGCTATCGATTCCGCCGATATTCTCCGCCGCGACGGTAATCGACGAGGTGACTGACTCTTGAGATGACACGAGCGCCCTTTCACGCCGCTGAACTAAATGCTATGTGGTTACGGCCGGTTTCGCATCGGCGTCACGCGGCGTCGGGTACGTCGCAGTCACAGCCGCCCCGCTCGAGCAACTCCGCGATTCCGTAGTCGGCACCGCAGTTCCCACAGATCGTCCGGACGTCGACGAACACCTCGTACTCCCGGTCGGTGATTTCGTCGGCGTTCCCCAGTTCCTCGAGCGTCGACTCCGTGATGACCTGCGTCCGCCCGGCGAGCCGTTGGACGGTTTCTTTCTTCCGCTCGATGCGATCCTCGGTGTCCTCCTCGGGGAGGGAGGCCTCGCGTACGTTCGTGAGATAGGAGTAAATCGTCTGGTGGGTAACGAAGTCCGACTCGACCGCGTCGACGTCGACGCCCGCCCGCTCGAGTTCGCGCCGTCGCCGAACCGCGACGGATCGCGACGCATCGTCGTCGGTCAGCGTTCGATAGAGCGACCCGACGTCCGTATCGAGGGCCGAACCACCTGCCTCGCGCACAGCGGCACGGAGGACGGCCTCGTTGAACTCGGTCGCGAGGTCCCGAAGGCTCGTTCGGTCCGTGCCGTCGCCGATCCACTCCGCCTCCAGGCGCTCCCCCCACTCCTCGAGGCCGTACTGGTCCATCACTCGCTCGACTTTCGTTCGCCGCCCACCACGCGAGTCGTCTGCCATACCGGATGGCACCGCGGCCTCTCCTACAAATGTTGTGGTCGTCACCGGTTCGGTCGGGGGCGGCGGCCACCGAACGAACCACCGCCGCTGACCGGCCGGTCGCGGTCGGAACTATCCCCATTCGTTCACGAGACGTAACGATCAGCTGCCACCTCGAGGACGTCGACATCGTCGGCACCGAAATCCGACGGATGGAGACCAGTTCGGTAGGAGTGAACCGAACTGAAACCGACCGAAATGTCGGATAACAGTAACACAGTTTTTTGTTTATCGATCAATTCAGGGAGGGTATCGACAAGCGGTCCGACGAGCGGGCGGCCGAGCCCGATCGTGGCGCCCCCTATTACACGAATATGCCTGTAAGGACTACCGATCGATCGGCCGGGTCTCGTTTTCCAGTGGGCAACGGCCGTGTGTCTCTCGTAGCCGTTGAAACGATTGACACACTGATCGCACTGTCCGCGGTTCTCGCTCACGTCGCTCGCTCCGAACCGCGCTCCTGTCGTGCGATCAGGTGTGCAGTAACTGTCAGTGGCTACGATAGGTCGGCCCGACAGGGAGACGGGGTCTATCGCCTGTCAGCGGCGGGTAATGACGGCTCACCAGCCGCTCGTCGGACGAGCGGACCGATGCCTGGACTGTGGGGGGATCTCGCGTTCGACGACCGCTCGTGCAGTGTGGTGATCGTGGCCATGCACCCAGGCGAGCTGTCGACTGATCGAATCTCGAGGCGGCGAGTGCCACAGCCGTACACTTTTGTCGGTCCGGCAAAGACACTCGATCACAACAATGGACGAAGACGCGCTCGAGTATCACCGGACGGATCCACCGGGCAAGATCGAGATTTCGACGACGAAGCCGACGAACACCCAGCGTGACCTCTCGCTGGCGTACTCGCCGGGCGTCGCCGCACCGTGTCTCGAGATCGACGAGGACGAGACCGACGCCTACCAGTACACGACCAAGGGCAACCTCGTCGGCGTCGTCTCGAACGGCTCGGCAGTCCTCGGATTGGGTGACATCGGCGCACAGGCTTCCAAACCCGTCATGGAGGGCAAAGGCGTGCTGTTCAAGCGCTTTGCCGACATCGACGTCTTCGATATCGAACTCGAGCTGGACGAGACGGACGCGTTCGTCGAGGCGGTCGCGGCCATGGAGCCGACCTTCGGCGGGATCAATCTCGAGGACATCGCCGCGCCGGAGTGTTTCGAGATCGAGGAGCGACTCCGCGAGCGACTCTCGATTCCGGTCTTTCACGACGATCAGCACGGCACCGCCATCATCACCGGCGCGGCGCTGCTCAACGCCGTCGAGATCTCGGGGAAGGACCTCGCCGACCTCGAGGTCACCGTCGCCGGTGCGGGCGCGGCCGCGGTCGCGACGGCGCGCTTTTACGTTTCACTGGGCGTCCGCCGGAAGAACATCACGATGGTCGATATCGACGGCATCTTGACGACCGAACGGGCCGAGGCCGGCGATCTCAACGAGTACAATCGCCAATTCGCAAGCGACGTGCCAGAGGGCGAACTCGCGGACGCCATGGTCGGCGCGGACGCGTTCGTCGGGCTCTCGACCGGCGGCATCGTCTCCCAGGAGATGGTCCGCTCGATGGCCGAGGACCCGATCATCTTCGCGATGGCGAACCCCGAGCCCGAGATCGACTACGAGTCCGCCAAGGCGGCCCGCGACGACACCGTCATCATGGCCACCGGCCGGTCGGACTACCCGAACCAGGTCAACAACGTCCTCGGGTTCCCGTTCCTGTTCCGCGGGGCGCTCGACGTGCGCGCGACCGAGATCAACGAGGCGATGAAGGTCGCGGCGGCCCACGCCCTGGCCGAGCTGGCCAAACAGGACGTCCCCGATGCGGTCGTCAAGGCCTACGGCGACCAGCCGCTGCAGTTCGGCCCGGACTACATCATCCCGAAACCGCTCGATACGCGGGTGCTGTTCGAGGTCGCGCCCGCAGTCGCGCGGGCGGCTATCGACTCGGGCGCGGCCCGCGTCGAGTTCGACGTCGACGCGTACGTCGAACGCCTCGAGGCCCGACTGGGCAAGTCCCGCGAGATGATGCGCGTGGTGCTGAACAAGGCCAAGTCCGACCCCAAGCGGATCGCGCTGGCGGAGGGGACCGACGAGACGATCGTCCGCGCGGCGGCCCAGATGGCCGATCGGGGCGTCGCGGAGCCGGTCCTGATCGGCGATGCGGCCGAGATCGAGCGGACGGTCGCGGACCTCGCCCTCGAGTTCGATCCGGACGTGGTCGATCCCGGGAGCGGCGACTACGGCGAGTACGTCGATCACCTCTACGAGCGCCGTCGACGCAACGGCGTGACCCGCCGCGAGGCCGAGACGATGATCCGCGACGACACGAACTACTTCGGCAGCGTGATGGTCGATCGCGGCGACGCCGACGCGATGCTCACCGGGCTGACGAACCACTACCCCTCGGCGCTGCGGCCGCCGTTGCAGGTGATCGGGACGGCCGACGACGCCGACTACGCGGCCGGCGTCTACATGCTGACGTTCAAGAACCGCGTGGTCTTCGTCGCCGACGCGACGGTCAATCAGGCCCCCGACGCCGACGTCCTCGCGGAGGTCACCCGTCACACCGCCGATTTGGCCCGGCGGTTCGACGTCGACCCCCGGGCTGCCCTGCTGTCCTATTCGGACTTCGGGAGCGTCGACAACGAGGGGACGCGAAAGCCCCGCGAGGCGGCCCAGCGGCTCCACGACGACCCCGCCGTCGACTTCCCCGTCGACGGCGAGATGCAGGCCGACACCGCCGTCGTCGAGGAGATGCTGACCGGCACCTACGAGTTCACCGACCTCGAGAAGCCCGCGAACGTCTTGGTCTTCCCGAACCTCGAGGCGGGTAACATCGGCTACAAGCTGCTCCAGCGGCTGGGCGGGGCCGAGGCGATCGGCCCGATGCTGGTCGGCATGGACGAACCGGTCCACGTCCTCCAGCGGGGCGACGAGGTCAAAGACATCGTAAACCTCGCGGCCGTCGCGACGGTCGACGCGCAAGGCGACGAGTCCTGATCGGCTCTCCCGGCCGTCCGTTGGGCCGGCACGCGTCGCGTTCAGTTCGATCGCCCCGTCTCGGGCCGTCGATACGTGCAGCACCTCGAACCGTTGTACGTCTGCCGGCCCGGGTCGGCCGACGAACGCTCGAGACAGCGTGAGCCTCCCGATCCTGATTACAGACATAAGCGTGTAACGGGGTATTCAAGTTCGGACTTCGGGAATTGCTTGGTAACCAATACATACGCATACCCAACTGATGTGTGATAAGACATGTATCGATTCACAGCTGCGGAACGGGTTCAATTCCGTGTAGCAGTACAGATACGTGGATTTTGAAAAGCACCCTCATAACCGACCGATACGGTGGTTGATACAGTGGTCTCCCCGTACCTGCCCACCAGCGCCCCACACAGTTTCTATCCAGTCTCCGGTCGACGAAAGACGACTTCCGGGCCGTACCGACCGCGACTTCGGCACTCTTCCGCTACTGAACGCGCTAGATCGATACTCGAGCGGCTACTCGCCTAACCTCGTCCGCCAGTACATACGTTTATTGCCATTTCGGGATTTCTCTATGATTTATTACCTTTCGAGACGCTCGAGAGACCAGCTGTCGGGGCCGGCGGGCGAGTCCGACCTAGGCAGGTTGAAGGCCGCGTGTTCGAAACGGGAGGGCGTATGGACGAACCGGGTGATCGGCGGCGACGATGAGTGAAGCGTCGACGGAGGAGACGGCGCATACGGCCGGTGAGATCCGAACGATCGCGCTCGCGGTCATCGCCGGCATCTTCTTCGGCGGGGTGGCGACCGGGGTCGCGTTCCCGACGCTGCCCTTGCTCGACGAGAAACTCGTCATCTCCGCGGTCATGCTGAGTTTCATCCTGTCGGCCAACCGCATCGCCCGACTGTTGATGAACACGCCTGCCGGAACGATTATCGACCGCTACGGCGCGCGGAAACCGATGATCTTCGGGCTCTTCACGCAGGCGCTCGCGCCCTTCGGCTACATTCTCGGCCTGAACGCGCCGGCGACGATCCTCGGCTCCGTTCCGGGGCTCGGCGAGGTGTCGCTGCCCGGTCTGGTCTTCGTCCTCTCGAGACTGTTCTGGGGTGTCGGCAGCGCCTTCGTCTTCATCGGTGCTTTCGCTACCATCACCTACGTGACGACCGCGGACAACCGTGGCCGCTGGATCGGCTACATGCGCGGCGGCCAGTCGCTTGGCTTCCCGACCGGGCTCATCGTCGGCGGGGTCCTGACTGACCTCGCCACCATGGAGACCGCCTTCCTCGCTGCGGGCGTCCTCGCGCTGATCGCCGGCACGATCGCGACGCTCGTCCTTCCCAACGTCCACAGCGGCACCGACACCCGATCGACCGGCCTGCGCGAACTGCCGTCGCTGCTTGCCGGTCGCCCCACCGTCCTCCTGATCGGCTTCGGCAACTTCACCGTCCAGTTCCTCTGGGGCGGGATCATCCTCTCGACACTGGCCCGGTACGCGAACGTCTACGACCTCGAAATCGCACTGCTGGGCGCGGCGGGGGTAAGTGGCGTGGTCATGGCGGTCGGCGTTCTCACCTCGGGAGCGACGACGCTCGGTACCAGCTGGATCTCCGACCGGATGAACGACCGGACGCTGTTGACGGTGCCGGCGTTCCTGTCGATGGCTGCGGGCTTTCTGCTCATCGGCTCCGTCCCGACGATCGAGGCGTTGTTGGTCGCGATCGCGCTCGTCGGCGGCGGGATGGGCGTCGCCGCACCCGCGCTGATGGCCATTCTCGGGGACCTCACGCCCGGCGACGAACTCGGTCGAATGGGCGGTGTCTACAACGTGATGGGCGACATCGGACTCAGTCTCGGGCCGCTCGTGGCGATCCCGGCCGTCGACAGCTGGTTCGGGTATCAGTGGACGTACGTCCTCTGTGCGGCCCTCGTCACGAGCTGTCTGCTGTTCGTCTCCGCGCCGCTGCTTCGCAACCCCGACGTTTCGACCGTCGCGGCCGTCGAGGCGGACTGACCCGGCGTCGTGTGGCCGCTGCGTTCAGCCGGCACGTCCGGGCCGCCTCGAGAACGCCTTCATCCGACCAGCAATCGATATCGGTCCGATAGATAGCACGTTCTATAAGAATTATTTCATATTTGTTCGAAACTCCGAATGCGCCGTTCGCCGGTACCGCCGGAAAACTGAGCCGATGCGTGGCCGGTTGCTCGGCGCTTCGGAGGCGGTTTTGCTCCCCAGCGTTCGGTTTCGGGTCGGACCGCGAGTTCCTCGCAGTTCGTAATCGAACATCGCGTCACGAATGGCTCTGCCGTGGTTTCGATGGCGGATTATCGCTCTACTCTGCGATTTCCGAGCCGGGTGGACGGTTGCTGAGCAGACGTATATATACTATTTTCGAGTAGTATTGCGAGTTGGGACGTCGTCGGTCGACGACTCCGTCGAGGGCGCTCGAGTCGACACCTCACTCTGACGACCGATGGCCATTGACGATCGATACGATACAGTGTACCACGACACATATTCGTCGAACCGAATACATCGGCCGTCGGTTGTCACTCTCCGACCGTCGTCCCCGTTCGCGGTCGAAGCGAGCGTGGCCGTTCCGCGGATCGACTCGGCGAAAAACGGAGAGAAACTCAACACGGGTTTGTGACATATCGGTCACGTACCGCACACACTTTTGTACTCGCTGACCGAACAGTCAGGACATGCGAGCAGCCGTACTCGAAGAACATGGGGAACCGCTCGCGGTCAAAGACGTCGACTATCCCGAACCGGAACCGGATCAGGTCGTCGTCGAGACCGAGGCGTGTGGGGTCTGTCGCAGTGACTGGCACGCCTGGCAGGGCGACTGGAACTGGATCGGGGCCGGCGTCCCGGAGGGGCAGATCCTCGGCCACGAGCCCGCCGGCGTCGTCTCCGAGGTCGGCTCGGAGGTCGAGACCCTCGAGGCGGGCGACCGCGTCGCGGTCCCGTTCCACCTCGGGGACGGCACCTGTCCGCACTGTCGCGAGGGGCGGGCCAACAACTGCGAGACGGTACTCCCGCTGGGGCTGTCGGAGTTCTCCCAGGGCGCGTTCGCGGAGGCGTTTGCCGTCCGGGAAGCCGACTTCAACTGCGTCAAGCTCCCCGACGAAGTCGACTACGACGAGATGGCCGGCCTCGGCTGTCGGTTCATGACGGCCTACCACGCGCTGGCCGACCGCGCCGACCTCCGGCCGGGCGACTGGGTCGCCGTCCACGGCTGTGGTGGCGTCGGCCTCTCGGCGATCCACATCGCGGACGCGCTGGGAGCCCACCCGATCGCGATCGACCTCGTCGACGACAAGCTCGAGCGCGCCGAGGAACTCGGCGCCCGCGAGACGGTCAACGTGACCGAGGTCGACAGTTCGGCCCAGGCGGTCCAGGAGATCACCGACGGCGGTGCCGACGTCTCCATCGACGCGCTGGGCGTCGCCGACACCTGCAAGAACTCGGTCAACAGCCTCGGCACGCGGGGCAGCCACGTCCAGGTCGGGCTGACGACCGGCGAGGAGGAGGGCCAGATCGAACTCCCCGTCGACGTCATGACGATGCAGGAGATCGACTTCCACGGCTCCTTCGGAATGCCGCTGGTCCGCTACGAGGAACTGTTCAAGCTGATCGCACAGGGCACCCTCGAGCCCAGCAAGATCATCGGCGAGCGACTCTCGCTCGACGAGCTACCGGAGACGCTGGCCTCGATGGACGACTACGAGACGGTCGGTATTCCGGTCGTCACGGAGTTCTAACCGGCGATAGGTAGCCGCCGCTGGCGGCTCGAGCGTCGGAAACCCCGGGCGGGGCGGGAACCGCCCTGGGCGTGAGAGACATGAGCGTACTCGAAGCGGGGCGAGTCCACATCCGAGCGATCCGGGCACGAACGCACGCAATCGGCTGCTTAGCGCGTCGCCGTTGACCGAACGCGTACCCGGCGGGGCCTTTCCTCCCCGCAGGCCGGACAATGCAGGCAGTGGACATTGTTATGCAGTCACTTGGGTGGCGGTAGCCCCCTCTGATCGAACGCAGGTGGCGTCTAACGCCGGTGTAGCCGGCTACTACGGACCGATGGTTCTCCGCACGGTCGGTCCCGGGCTTGCCTGCGACGGTTCCAAAGGGATGGCACTGGACGCCGTGTCGGTCCCCATGAACGACGCCATCGACGCCGGGCCGGTCCGGATCGGCATCGTCGGGCTGGGCTACATCGGCAGGACCGTCGGCGGACAGTTCCACCGCCACGCGGACGCGACCGTCGGCGCGATCTGTGACCTCGAGTCCTCGGTCCGCGAGAAGGTGGGCGATCAGTTCGGAGTCCCCGCGGACCGCCGGTTCGCCGAGTACGAGACCATGCTCGCCGAGGCGGCCCTCGATGCTGTCCTCGTGGGGACGCCACACACGCTGCATTACACACAGGTCGTCGCCGCCCTCGAGCGGGGCTGTCACGTCTACTGCGACAAGCCGCTCACGACAGACCTCGAGCGGGCCCGGGACCTCGCCGACCGCGTCGAGGGGAGCGACCGGACCGTGATGGTCGGTTACCAGCGCCACCTCCAGACGGCGTTTCGACGGGCCCGCGAGCGGTTTGCCGACCGCGACCCGGAGTGGGTGACCGCCTCGATCACGCAGGACTGGATCGACGATTCCCGCGGTACTTGGCGGCTCGATCCGGACCGCTCGGGCGGCGGCTTCCTCTACGACACGGGCAGTCACGTCCTCGACGGCGTTCTCTGGACGACCGGGCTCGAGCCCGCCTCGGTCGCCGCCAGCATGGACTTCCACGACGAGGCCGGCCGGGTCGACCGCCGCGCCCACCTCGACGTCGCGTTCGAGAACGGCGCGACCGGGACGTTTTCGTTCCACGGCGACGCGCCGTCGGTCCGGGAACACGTCCATTTGTGGGACGACGCGGGCGCGGTCTACCTCGAGGGGACCCAGTGGGGCCCCCGAGAGGTCCGCGAGATCGACGCCGACGCCGGCGAGTATACTCCCTACGTCGACCCCCGAGGCGAGCGGTCCCGGGCCGACGCCTTCCTCGAGAGCGTCCGCGAGGGGACCGAGCCGCCGGCGACGGTCCGGGACGCCCTCCGGGTGACGGCCCTGACCGAAGCGGCCTACGAGGCGGCGAGGACCGGAAAACGAGTCCCCGTCGGCGACTGATACGGTTTGCTGTACCGATGTATCGGTGCGACCGCGACACAGCCTACGGTCGCACCGGAAATGACGTACAGCAGACCGTCTGAGTTCCCGGGTCGTGGCCACGCCTCGAGTCCGGTTCGACGCCGGTCGGGAGCCGCCGAATCGGTGCCCGGTAATTACGGTATTTCGTCAGGAAAGACGATTTTTCGTCCGTCGAACAGCGACGGGTTCGTCGTTCCGCGTTCCCACTTCTGTCCGGTGGTTACGGTGTTATTACCCGGCCGTTCGGGAGCCGGAGCGCCGACGGCATCGCCACGGTGGACCTCGAGCGGCCGAGACCGGGGTAAGAGGGCGATAGCTTCCCGTCGCTTTCGGTTACAAGCCGGATAACTACAACCGGTCGTGGCTATCGAACGGGTATGATCACCTGCACTAACTGCGAGACCGCCCAGTTCCTGCAGATCACGCAGAGCCGCGTCTACTTCGAGGACGGCGAGATGATCAACGAGATCTCCGAGACCTACGAGTGTACGCTCTGTGGCGCGACCGGGAAGTACGTCTACGACGAGGACCGCGACGAGGAGACCGTCACCGGCGAGGTCGAACACACGACCGAGCGCCCGAAGTACGCCTGACCCGTCGCCCCCGTTCGGGGGCGTCCGACCGCGAACCGTATGATCTCGCCGATCACGAGGGCGGTCCTCGCGCGATCCTGATCAGTCCTTCTCGTTCGTTTCTTCCGTCTCGTCGATGCCGGCGTTCGAACTGCTGATTCCCAGTTCCTCGAGCCCCTCGAGGGCCGCGTCCGGCTCGGTGTCCTCCCGGTCCGCGTTCGGATCGTCGTAGTGGGTGCGGCGACCGGCGGCCGCCATCCGCCGGTGGGCGTCCCAGTCCTCGAAGAGCCCGTACTCGTTCATCGTCTCCATGCCGGCGATCGCCGCGGTGAGCTTGATGCCGACCAGCGGGATATCGGCGATCGAGACAATCACGTCCGCGCGGAGGATCGCTCCGTCCCGGAGCAACACATCGAGGACATCGACGAGGGTCTCGTCGTCCTTTCGCGGTCTCATAGGTTCGGGTTCGTGTGTTCGCCGTCGGTTCCGTCGCCTCCCAGCTCGGGCGCGAACGTATACGGCGGCCACGGCCCCGTGAACCGGACCTCGAGGCCGTCGGTTGCGGCCACGTCGTCGAGGATCGAGCCGATCACACCCTCGTCGTCCTCGTGGGCCAGCAGGGTGAGCCGCGTGAGGGTCTCACCGCCGTCCACGTCGCGGCCTGCGCTCGCGTTCGAGTCCGACCCGCTTCCGGCCACGTCGTCCGACAGCCCCGCGCTCGGCGACCGCCCGAGGGCGTGGACCTCCCTGGCTTTCGCGGCCAGTCGCTCCTGCAGGTCGGCGGTCACCGACTCCCGGCGGGCCGCCCGAAGTTCGGTCAGCCGCTGGTCGAACTGCTTCTCGAGCAGGAAGGCGGTTCCCTCCTCGGCGTCGGCGATCCGCTCGTCGAGGTCGCGCAGGCGGTCGTCGCACTCGATCAGCGCCGCGTCGTCGATCGGATCGATCTCGACGACCTCGACGCGGTACTCCCAGTGGCCGGCGAGGCCCTCAAGGGCCTGCTCGAGGATCGTTCGCTCCTCGCGGAGCCACTCGCGCAGGCCGTCGTCGTCGCCCCGGAGGATCGTATCGAACTGGAAGGGGATCGGCGTGCCGAAGGCCTGGCCCGCCTCGTCGACGACCGTCTGGTGGCGGACGAGCCAGCGCCTGATCTGGGCGAGATCTCCGGAGTCGTAGATGCCGTCGCAGGCGTGGACGACCGCGCCGATGCCGTCCGCGACGACGACCGACACCGGCTCGCCGTCGACGCCGGTCGTCTCGAGCGCGGCGTCCCCGTCGGCCCGAACGAGACAGTAGAGGTACCGCCCCTCGTCGATCGACGGGGCGTCGGCCGGCTCCGCGGTCCCTGCCCCCTCGATCGTCTCGAGCCGGTCGGCGGGGTCCTCGAGATCGTGGTCGCTCATTCGGACTCTCCCCCGAAGACGGAGTGGCCGGGTTGCGTCGTCGCCGTCGGCTGGCCGTGGAGTTGTTCGATCGCGTCGTTGACCAGCCCGTCCAGATCGCTTCGAAGGTCGTCGACGCCATCCTCGATCCCCTCGTCGTCCTTGAGCCGCTCGATCTCGGTCTCGATTCTGGCGAGTTGGCCGCCCAGCCGCTCGATCTCCTCGTCGGTGAGATTGCCCGACTCCATGCGCCGGACCGCCTCGCGCTCGAGGGCGTCGATCAGGATCTCGACGACAGCGATGACGAGCGTCATCAGCCCGTCGCGAGCGTCCTCGCCGTCGCCGACGTCGATCGCCGTCACGGGTCGTCACCCCCCGATTCGGTCTCCGACTCCGCGTCCGGGACGGCCTCGTCGTCTGCGTCTCCGTCGCTCGAGTCGGCGTCGCTCGAGTCCGCCTCGTCGTCACTGAGCAGATCGAACCCGCCGCTGGTGGGCCGCTCGGGGTCGGGTCTGGCACCGAGTCGTTCGCTGACCTGTTCCTCGTCGCCGACGGCAAGCTTGCTCTCGGTCGATTCGCCGCCTCGCCCGTCGTCCGCCGAGGCTGCCTCACCGTCGGCGTCCTCCTCGGCCGTGACGTTGACGCCGCGAGTCGGATCGATCACTGGGTTTGGCCGATCCTGCTCCGCGATCGCGGGGTCGTCGACCGCCTCGGCGACCCGGCGCATATCGGTTCCTTCGGGGAACTCGAGGCCGTACTTCGCCGCGGTCTCGAAGGAGGCGATAGCGGCCCGGACCTGGACGCCGAGCAGTTGGGTATCGCCGATCGAGACGGCGATGTCGGCGTTGATGACGATTCCCTTGTCGAGTAACATCTCGACGACCTCGGCCAGATCGGCCTTCTGGCGGCTGGGCTGGAAGTCATCGGGCACTGCGATCACCTCCGTGACGGGTCGTCGCGGCGCAGTCGGTCGTCGCACGCACCTCGCTGTCGGTCGGTCGGCGGAGTGGTGGGTCTGTCATCGTTGGGTCTCCTGTCGGGTCATCGCTGCCGCTCCTGCCGTTCGTTTCGCCGCTGGCGCTCCGGCCGTTCGTTCTGTCGCTGCCGTTCGCGCTCGAGTTCGAACCGGCGGCCGTAGATCCGCTTGCGGCTGGGTGCCGTCGAGAGCTTCACGTCTTGGGGCACCGTCGAGTAGCGGGCCCCGCCGCCGAGATCGCGCCGGTCGACGGGCATCGTCGAGGACGCCGTCGGGTTCCGCGAGTTCGTCCCCCTGTCCTGGCGGCGCATCTTCTCGCGGTTGAACTCGTACAGTCGCTCGAACTTCTCGTGGGTCTCGAGCAGTGCGGCCCGAAAGGCGTCGATACCCCGCATCGCCTGCTGCTGGATGGCGACCTGATAGGCCTCCGGGTCCTCGGCGACGTCGATGTCGCCCAACGCTTCCTTGGCCGCCGCGCCGGCGTCCATGCCGCTGTCGAGGACGCCATCCTCGTCGTCGCCGAGCAGGCCCTCGCCGTCGTCCCCGCCGTCCGCGACGTCCGAGACCGCGTCCTCGAGCATCCCCGCGTCGTCGCCGTCCTCGAGGTCGTCGAGGGCGGCGTCGAGTTCGCGCTTGTTTTCCCAGACGTCGGTCAGGTCCGCGGCGTTCCAAGCGTTCAGGAGGTCGATCGCGCCGAGGAGTTCCGTGAAGTCGACGAGGTCGGTTGCGCCCGTCTCCTCGTCGGCCACCGCGTCGGGGATCTCCCCGAGTTCGATCGCGTCGAGGAGTTCGTCGCCGTCGACCGCGTCGGGCAGTTCGCTCACGTCGATCGCCTCGAGCAGTTCGGCGGCCTCCTCGGCGACCCGAACGAGGGTATCGAGGTCGCCAACGACCGTCTCGAGGGTGTCGTCGTCGAGGTCGTCGATCGTCTCGCTGTCCGCGAGCGTCCCCTCGAGTCGCCCGATGCTCTCGATTGCGTCGTCGACCAGCGCCTCGAGACTCTCCTCGGACTCGGCGTCGCTCATGTGTCGCCTCCGCCGTCCGTCCCATCGTCGGCGGCTGTCTCGTCGTCAGTAGCGGCGTCGTCCGCTTGCGCTCGGACGTGAACCGTCAGTACACCGTTTCTCATCTCGGCCTCGGCGGTCCGCTCCGCCCACGGAACCTTGACCCGATCGAGTTCGGTCCCGTCGACGGCGACGACGAGCGTCGAGTCGTCGAACCCGACCGTGACGTCCGCCGGATCGACCCCGGCGACGTCCGCCGTGACGAGCAGTTCGTCCTCGTGTTCCCGGGTGGCGACGTGATGATCGCTCGAGGGGCTCGTGGACCGAACGCGGCGGTTCCGCGATCGGTCGCGGCCGGCCGTCCCCTCGCCCGGCCACCCGCCGAACGAACGCCGTTCCGACGGCGATGGGTCGGCGGTAAGATCGTCGCCGGATCGGATCGAGATATCGTAATCGAAGACCGCCCGGTCGCTCCGGCGACGGCCCGAGGTCGACGTCGTGTCGCCCTCCAAAGACTCCAGTGCGGACAGCAGGCTCGAGAGCCAGCTGTCGCTCTCGTAGTCGCCGTCGTCGGCCGATTCGTCGCGGTCGTCGGGGGTGCTGTCGGTCATTATCGTTTCACCTCTACGCGGCCGCTCGAGAGCCGCTCGTGAACGTCGCGGGCGACCTCGAGGTCCGCCTCGAGTCGCTCCTTGCGACGCCGGTACTCGTCCTCGTCACGCTCGCCGAGTTCGTACAGTAGCTGGTTCTCCTTGAGATCGGCCTCGAGGGCCTCGACGTCGTACAGCTCGTCGAGCGCGATCGAGTGGAGGGCGTTGATGATGCCGACGAACGGTCGGAACAGGAGGTCGTCGAGGATGAACATGGTTACTGTTGGGCGCCGATTTTCACGTCGACGAAGCTGTAGGGTGCGAACGGCCCGGTGTACCGGACCATGAGCTCGTCGTGATCGTCCTCGAAGCGGGCGATCTCGTCGTCGAACGCCGCCCGGTCGTCCTCGGCGACGAGATACGAGCGGTTACAGACGAGCCGGTCGCTGAACAGGTCGTTCTCGACGACCTGTGCGGCGACGGGATCGAGGCGGTCCGCGACCTCGGCCGCGATCGCCTCGCGGTCGACCTCGGCCCCGTCCTCGCTGACGAGTTTGAGCCCGAGTTCGACCGTGCCCTCGATGTCGTTCATCGCGCGCCGGAACGCGGGCCGCGCGCCGCGCAGGACGTTCTTCAGTGCCCGGTCGCTCTCGAAGGCCATGCCGAACTGCATCGGGACGACGGTCGTCCCGCCGTCGTAGTCCATGATCTCGCGGAGGACCTCGTCGTGGCGCTGTGCGTCCGCGTCGGTCTCCTCGGGGTCGGTGGTGTCGACGTCCGACACGACGGCTCCGAGCCGGCGATGCGAGATCGTATAGACGCGATCGGCACCGGCGACGGCCTCGGTCTCGAACTCGACGGTGTCGGCTTCGACGACGCCGTAGACGTATCGATTACTCATCGTTTCAGTGGGGGCGATAGCGGTACTCGTCCGAACGCTGGGCGGGAGTACGCGAGTATCGTCGTCGGGGCTACACCACCGTCCCGGGTTACCGTGGTGCTTGCAGTCGCAGCCCCCGTCGCCCTCCCGCCGGCGAGCCCGCTCGCGTCGCGTCGACGGCCGACTCGCCTCCGCCGGCTTGCAGTCGCAGTCCAAGCCGTGTTACGAACTCCCGCTGAAGAGCGGGTGTATGGCACAACCACAACGAAGACCCGACTCCTCGAGCCTCGCGGAGGTACTGGACCGCGTCCTCGACAAGGGCGTCGTCATCGACGTCTGGGCGCGGATCTCGGTCGTCGGGATCGAACTCCTGACCATCGAGGCCCGGGTCGTGGTCGCCTCGGTCGACACCTTCCTGCACTACGCGGAGGAGATCGCAAAAATTGAGCAGGCCACGGCGGAGGGCGACCTCGACGAGCTGGAGGAACTCGAGGTCGAGCCCCGCCCAGAGTCGTCGCCGAAGTCGGCGGAGTAACTCCCCATGGCCGACGACACGTCGCGCAAGCGAACGGTCCGCGGCACGAAGATCCGGGCCAGTCGCGAGCAGAAGGAAGGTCGCAAAGCGAAGAAAAAGCTCGCGCGAACGGCATCGAGCGTCGGCGAACGCAACGGCGACAGTCCCCTTTCCGACCCCGACGACGTCGTCCCCGAGCCGTTCGTCGAGACCGACGCCGTCCGGTCGCTGCGCGACCGGATCAACGGCTGGCTCGAGGCGGACCAGCCGGTCCACCTGATCGGGCCGACCGGCTGTGGCAAGACGGCGCTTGCCCTGTCGGCCGCCGCAGAGCGCGGTCGCCCGGTCGTCTGGCTCAACGGCGACGAGTCGGTCGACACCGCCGCGCTGGTCGGCTCCCACGCCGGCGGCGAACGCTACGAGGAACACGACCGGTACGTTAGCGGCGTCGACAAGAAGACCCAGATCGTTCGCGAGCGCTGGGTCGACAACCCACTCTCCGTGGCCGTCCGGGAGGGTGCGACGCTCGTCTACAACGAGTTCTCGCGCAGTGATCCCGCCGCCCACAACGTCTTGCTCTCGGTCTTCGAGGAGGGCGTCCTCGAGCGACCGGGCAAGCGCGGCGAGGACCGGACGATCGACGTTCACCCCGAGTTCCGGGCGATCCTGACCTCGAACGACGTGGAGTACGCCGGTGTCCACGAACAGCAGGACGCCCTGCTCGATCGGTTCATCGGCGTCCACGTCGACTACTACGACGACGAGACCGAACGCGAGATCGTCGGCGCACACGTCGACCTCTCGGCGGACGATATCGCGGCCATCGTCGCGAAGACGCGGGCGCTCCGGGACGAACTCGAGATCGTCGTCGGCACCCGGGCGGCGATCACCGCCGCGCAGGGGGTGGCCGTCTTCGACGGCCACGACGGGGACGGCGAGTTCGACGACGAGACGCTGACCCACGTCTTCACGGACGTCCTCGCGCCGAAGGTCGCCGGCGAGGACGGCGACGACATCGACGACTTGCGAACGCGGATCGGCGAGACCATCTAACCGACCCGGAGGCGATCGAACGAGTCACCGACCGAACACAGACCAATGGCCGAAGCCGAAACACAATCACGAGAGCAGTGCAAGGCCCGCACCGAGGACGGCGAGCGCTGCTCGCGGCCGGCCGGCGAGGACGGCTTCTGCTACCAACACGACGAGAATGATCCAACAGTGAGCGACAGCCAAGCGAGTCAGGAGGAGGAACAGGACGAGAGCGACGAGATCGAGGAGCCCCGCTCTCGCGGCACGACCCATATGACCGCCGACGAGATGACCGACCCCGACGAGGTCGAGAAGGAGGTCGACGTCGAGCAGGAGGAGATCGCGGGCATCCTCGCGGTTCGCGAGACGGTCCAGTCGACCGCCGGCCAACTCATCGGCCACGAGTTCGACGGCGTCAGCGAGATCTCGCCGACCGACGACGGCTGGCGCGCCGTCGTCGAAGTGGTCGAACGCAGAGCCGTCCCCGACACCCAGGACATCATCGGCCGCTACGAGATCGAACTCGACCCCGGTGCGACCGTCCACGGCTACCGTCGGGTCGACCGCTACCGGCGCGGCGACACCGCCCAGTTCGAGTGACTCGCTCGAGCGCGGCGTCGACTCGCTTTTCGGCTCGAGTGACAACGCCGTCGGAGGGCCATCTCATCGAGCGATTCGCACGCACGACGTGCTATTTTGCGGGGTTTCGGATTCCCCGCTCGAGAAGGAGAAGTGAACGTCCCGATAATTGCGTGTGCATATCGAACGGAACATTTGCCAACCAGACCAACATAATGGAATATTCAAGTAGTTTTATCAGATTCTGTTCTTTGCTTTCCATCATGACTCGTCGACGAACTCTACTTGCAACGCTTGGGACAGGGGGAGTGCTTTCATTCGCCGGATGTAGTTCTAGCCAAGGCAATACCCCGGAGAACGACAGCGATGGACGTTCTGGCCAAGGCAATACCCCCGGGAGCGATAGCGACGGAAGTTCCGCCGCGGCATCACTCGTCGAAGAGTATTATACAGCGGCTGCGAATGGAGATCTCGAACAAGCAGCCAGTTGTCTATCGATGACACAGCTCGAGGGATCGGGAGATGGAGCGTCGGTCGAGCAACTGACAGAGACGATGCAGAACGATCGGGGAATGAGCCGAGAGGGAGTCAACGTGTCCCTCGGTGAATTTACCGAACTGTCCGTATCCGAGTTTGCCACGTTCACGTTTTCCGGCGAAAACGGCGAGCAGCGACAATTAGGAGGGGAAGAAGTGGCTAATCTCGTGCCTGACGCGGAGGCGTTTGGCGGCGACGCAGAACAAATCACTCTGGTCCACCATACCGGCGGCTTTTTACCGGAGATCTGGGTTCCATACCAACCGACCGAGGAACCCACCGACGGCTGGGGAGAGGTGATCGTCTATGTTGGGCCATTCGAGGGGGAGCCGTTCATTATCGGCGATTTTAGATCCTTCACTAGCATGAAAGCGACTAAGGGTTGACATACGTAGGCGTCAGCAGACTGTCTCACCGATCACCTTTGCTTTCTCGTTGAATCCACACGCTGTACTGGCCGTCAGTCAGAATCTAATCTCTCCCCGCCTAAGCGGAACTCGACAGTAGTCGTTATCCAGGTCCCATCTACACCTACTGCTGAAGTAGCACTACTGTACCGTCTGGCACCGGTCAGTTCGTCTTTCTCTCAGCGCGGCGCGCAATTGCCCTGTACCCTTCAGGGCACTCGAGCGCTGGCCCCATCAAACAAGCTGCCCCCTCGAGTCCGACCACCGATCTGGCCGCCACCGCAACACCGAAGCACCCGCCGACCCTCGAGCCACGCGTGCAATCGATCGGCGGCCACACGGTCCGCGGCGTCGACGTCGGTCCGGAAACGCGGTGTGCCCACTACGACACCGACCGCGACGTCGTCGCGTTCAAATTCGCCTGCTGCGAGGACTTCTTTCCCTGTTTCCGCTGCCACGAGGAGACGACCGACCACGAGGCCGTGCCGTGGCCGCGCGACCGGTTCGACGAGCCGTCGGTTCTCTGTGGCGTCTGCGGGACCGCGCTCACCGTCCCCGACTACCGCGCCGCCGACTACCGCTGTCCGGCCTGCGACGCGGCGTTCAATCCCGGCTGTGCGAAGCACGCCGACCTGTACTTCGAGACGGACGCCTGAAGCGTTCCCCGACCCGGTTCGCGAACCGCCCTCGAGCCGGCGGCGGGACGGCCGATCCAGCAAGGTATTTCAGCGTCGGGCGGCCGATTCCGGGTATGGATCCGGCGCTTGGCCCGCCCGAGGCGATGGCCGAGAAACGCGACGAGCTGACGCCGATGATGCGTCAGTACCACGATCTCTGTGCGCGCTACGACGACGCGATCGTTCTCTTTCAGGTGGGGGACTTCTACGAGACGTTCTGTGGCGCGGCCGAACGCAGCGCGCGACTGCTCGAGGTCGCGCTGACCAGCCGCGAGGACTCGACCGGGGAGTACCCGATGGCCGGCATCCCGATCGACAACGCCGAGTCGTACATCGAGGAGTTGCTCGAGGCCGGCTACCGGGTCGCCGTCGCGGATCAGGTCGAGGAGCCCGGCGAGTCGTCGGGGGTCGTCGAGCGGGCGGTCACGCGGGTGATCACGCCCGGGACGCTCACCGAGGACGAACTGCTGGCGGGCGACGACAACAACTTCGTGGCCGCGGTCGCCCGCGGCGAGGGTGCCGGCAGCGACGGCGACGAGATCGCACTGGCCCTGCTCGACGTCTCCACGGGCGATTTCCTCGCGACCAGCTCGAGTTCGCGGGAGGCGATCGCCGACGAGGTGAGCCGGTTCGACCCCGCCGAAGCCGTCGTCGACCCGGACGCCCCCGCCGACCTCCTCCCCGAGAACTGCATGGTCACGCCCTACGACGAGACCGCCTTCGACCGCGACCGAGCGGGAGCGAAGCTCTCGGCGTACTTCCGGAACCCCGATGCCCTGCTCGCCAGCGATGCCGAGATTCGGGCCTGCGGCGCGTTGCTGTCCTACGCGGAGTACGTCCGCGGCGGGGCACACGAGGGCGAACGCGGCGAGACCGCCGACGAGGCGGAGACCGAGGACGACGCACTCGACGACGAGGACCACCACCTCGAGTATCTCACCCATCTCACGCGGTACGATCCCCGCGAATACCTCCTACTCGACGCCGTTGCCCTGCGGAGCCTCGAGCTGTTCGAGCCCCGGACGGTCCACGGCCGCGACGATGCGACGCTGGTCGGCGTCTTAGACGAGACCGCGAGCGCGCTGGGCGGCCGGAAACTCCGGGACTGGCTCCGGCGACCGCTGCTCGAGCCCGACCGGATCGAGGCCCGGCTCGACGCCGTCGAGGAACTGACGGGTGCGGTCCGGACCCGGGAGCGGCTTCACGACCTGCTGCGGGACGTCTACGACCTCGAGCGGCTGATCGGTCGCATCTCCCGAGAGCGGGCGAACGCGCGGGACCTGCGCTCGCTGCGGGACACGCTGGCCGTCGTCCCCGAGGTGCGTGAGGAACTCGCCGACGCCGACTGTGATCGGCTCCGGCGGCTGCACGACGCCCTCGATCCGCTGGCCGACGTCCGGGAACTGATCGACGACGCGATCGTCGCCGACCCGCCGATCGAGATCACCGAGGGCGGGGTCGTCGCCGAGGGCTACGACGCGGACTTAGACGACCTCCGGGGAACCGCCCGCGACGGCAAACAGTGGATCGACGATCTGGAGGAACGCGAACGCGAACGGACCGGGATCGACTCGCTGAAGGTCGGCTACAACTCGGTGCATGGCTACTACATTGAGGTGACCAACCCCAACCTCGAGTCGGTGCCCGAGAACTACCAGCGCCGCCAGACGCTGAAGAACTCCGAGCGGTTCGTCACGCCGGAACTCAAGGAACGCGAGGACGAGATCGTCGGCGCGGAGGAGCGGGCCGACGAACGCGAGTACGACCTCTTCTGCGAGGTGCGCCGCGAAGTCGCCGCCGAGGTCGAGCGCGTCCAGGGGCTGGCGGAGGCCCTCGCCGCGCTCGACGCCTTGGTCTCGCTGGCGACGGCCGCGGCGCAGTACGACTACTGCCGACCCGAGATCGAAGAGCGTGGGAGCGGTGCGGACGGCGGCGGCCGCGTCCTCGAGATCGAGGGCGGTCGCCACCCCGTCGTCGAGCGGACGCAGGAGTCGTTCGTCCCGAACGATGCCCGCTTTACCGACGACCGCCGGCTGGCGGTGATCACGGGCCCCAACATGTCGGGGAAGTCGACCTACATGCGACAGGTCGCCCAGATCGTCCTGCTGGCACAGGTCGGCAGTTTCGTGCCCGCCAGCGCCGCCCGGCTCACGCCGGTCGATCGAATCTTTACTCGCGTCGGGGCCAGCGACGACATCGCGGGCGGGCGCTCGACGTTCATGGTCGAGATGGACGAACTCGCGACGATCCTGCGGGAGGCCGACGAGAACTCGCTGGTCCTGCTGGACGAGGTCGGCCGAGGCACCTCGACGGCCGACGGGATGGCCATCGCGCAGGCGATCACCGAACACCTCCACGATCGGGTCGGCGCGACGACCCTGTTCGCGACCCACCACCACCCGCTGACCGAACTCGCAGACGACCTCGCGGCCGCATTCACGCTGCACTTCGAGGTCGAGCAGGTCGACGGCGAGGTCGTCTTCCACCACGAGATCGCACCCGGCGCGGCGACGGGGTCCTACGGCGTCGAGGTCGCGACCGCCGCCGGCGTCCCCGATTCAGTCGTCGACCGCGCGCGGGACCTGGTCGCGGCGGCCGACGCGGACACCGAGCCGGGGGACGAGGCGATCGACACCGCCACTGCCTCGAGCGACGCTCCGGCCGCCGAGACGGCAGCTGCGACCGCCGATGGAGGAGACGTGCCGACGGACGTGGCTGCGGAACTACGCGCGCTCGATCTGGCCCACCTGACCCCCGTCGAGGCGCTGACGGAACTCGACCGGCTGAAGCGGTTGCTCGAGGAGTGATTGTCCTCTCGGGACGATACGACCGGTGCTTGCGTCCCGTCCGGGCGGGACACCCATCTTGCAGCCTCCGGCACAACGCCCAACTCGCTCCCCCCACTGATTGACAGCATGACATATCGAACGACGATCGGCTGGTCGCTCATCACTTCGGGTATCGTCACGCTGTTGCTGGCGTATCTCCCGGGGAAGTCGTGGTGGTGGGGTGTCGGCCTCCTGGTCCTCGGAGTCGTGATCTTCACCGTTCGCCGGTAGCCGGCCGTCGACATCGACCAGTTCGAACGCGCGATCCTTTCTCCGCAATTCCGGGCGGCCCGGCGGACGGTCGCAAAACCGCCGCTCGAGGACGACCGCGAGGAGAGACGGGAACGAAGTGGAGCCGACCGAACGCGGCCCGTCGGATCACTCGGCCGGCGGCTCGAGCGAGACGAACTCGAGGCCGTGTTCGGTCAACAGCCGGCCGGCGCGGTCGGTCACCGAGGGGGCGACCAGGATCCCGCGGACCGCCGCGTCGGCGTGGAGGTCCCGCTCTAAGGCGTCGACGTACCGCCGGAGCTGACTCACCGCGTCCGGGCCGACCCGACGGCGCTTCAGTTCGACGACGACCGCCCGGCCCGCTTCGTCCTCGCCGTAGATGTCGACGGCTCCCGCCGGCGTGTCGCGTTCGGTCGCCAGCGGCGTGAAGCCGGCCTCGAGCAGGGCGGGCTCCTCGAGGATGCGCTGGCGGAGGTCCTCCTCGGTCCCGGTCAGTGCGAGGTCTGTCTCGTCGGTCCCGGAAAAGGCCGAGACCTGCAGGACCTCGCTGAACCGGACGGCGAGCCGTTCGTCGGGCGTCGACCGCAGGCTCTCGACGACGAGTTCGCCCTCCGCACAGCTGACGGCGTGGTCACAGCCCGGGGGCTGCCAGTTGACCGGCTGTTGGCCCTCGTCGGTGTGGACCAGCGCCGCCCCGTCGGGCTTGAGCATGAGGTGGCGATCCCCCGCCTCGAGGTAACTCGTCGCTCGGCCGTCGTAGTCGACGGTACAGCGGCCGTAGACGGTCACGATCGCCTCGCGGTCGATCCCGCGGGCGACGGCGTCGCGGGCGACCGGCGGCGTCGGCTCCTGAAGCGTTTCCGTCCGTCGGCGGGGCGCTGCGTCGGTCACTGGCTCGAGGTAGCGCCGCGACGACCAAAAGGGGCGCGCCCTCGGCCGACGACGATGCCGACGCCACGCGCTCGAGTCGGGCCGACGCAGAAGGTATATCCGCATCGCCCCCCGCCGACGACACGATGTCGAACCTACCGACCCGCCGCGGGTTCCTCGCACTGTCCGGCACCGGTGCTGCCACGGGACTGGCCGGCTGTTCCGCCCTCGAGTCGTTGACACAGGACGACTCGGGAAGCGCCGACGGACCCCTGACGGTGACGGTCACCCCCGATCAGGAGCAGCTGCGGAGCCTCCAGCAGGAGCTTCGTCAGTCGATCGAGAACGGCAACATCAGCGAACAGGAAGCCGGCCAGCGCTATCAGGAGAAACAGCGCGAACTGACCGAGGAGGCCGCGACCGCGGTCGAGGACCTGGCAGACGCGAACGGCGACGTCTCGATCGAGGAGGCCTCGCCCGCGTACGGCTTCTTCCTCGTCGATGCACCCGCCGAGACGATCGTCGCCGCCCTCCAGAACGGCGACATCAGCGCGATCTACCCCGGGGACAGCTACGAGCAGTTCGCCATGCAACAGGCCCGACTCGAGCAACAGCAGAGCGCGATCGACGAGCAAGGCGACGGCACGGGCAACGAGTCCGGAACCGGGAACGAGTCCACCGGGGACACCAACGAATCGACCGACGGGAACGGCTCAACGAACGAGTCCGAGACGGACGGCTATAGTAGCTCTTGAAACGATTTACACACCGATCGCAATGTTGTCCTGCGATCGGGTGTGCATTGACTTTCAAGAGCTACTATAACGGACGCCGAACGGGCTCTCCCGGTCGGTCCAGTTCCAGCCGGGCAGTCGCTCCTGGAAGCCGGCGGCCAGCGCCGCCTCGCAGTCGTCGACGCCCGCGTTCTCGCTCGCGTCGCCGTGGACGTGGAGGTCGGCGTAGTGAAAGGTCGCCTCGCCCAGCGTCCGAAGGGGTTGGCGGCCGGCGATCGTCGCGGCCAACTCCCGGCCGAGCAGTTCGTCGACGACGAACCCGGGATAATCGCCCTCGACGTCTAACTCCCGAAGGATCGCGACCATCGCGGCGACGTTGACGGCCAGATCGCCGTCGGCGAAGACGACGTCGACTTCCGTGCGGTACTGCTCGGTCGTGATCGAGTCGACCTCGGTATCGAAGATCTCGCCGAGATCGTCGCGAACGTCGTTGATGATCGGAACGACTGTCTCGGCCCGGTCACGGACCCAGTCTCGCTCTTCGACGACCCGTGTCGGCGTGACGTGCATGGAACGACAACTACCGTCCGGAGTGCCCTGGGTTTTGCGAAGGCTTTTATACTCCGCAAAGAATAGCCTCGAGTAAGCGGGTTCTCCCTGGAATTTCCCGCACGAACCAGGATAACCGATCCGGGAGCGTGTTCGTCAGGCGTGGTGTCGAAACGATGATTCGGGAGACGAAACAGCACGCGAATCGTCGTCCGCCGCGGGCGCTCGGTTCCGACACCCCGATCCCGATCTCCCCCACCCATCTGACGTCACACTCGGTTCTGGACGGCGAGTTCACGCAATCCACATTCGGCGACCTATGAGTACTGTAGAGCAGCAACTCGACGATCTCAAAGCACAGATCACGAGCGAGTTACCGAGCGATATCTCGGTCTCCTCAGTGAAATACGAAGGCCCAGAACTGGTGGTCTACACGCGCGACCCGAAGAAGTTCGCCCAGCAGGGCGACCTCATTCGGCAACTGGCGAGCAAGCTTCGCAAACGGATCACCGTTCGTCCCGATCCGAGCGTCCTCTCGCGGCCAGAACAGGCCCGCGAGGAGATCATGAACGTGATCCCCGACGACGCCGGAGTCACGGATCTCGACTTCCACGCCGACACCGGCGAGGTCGTCATCGAGGCCGAAAAGCCCGGCATGGTCATCGGCCGTCACGGGTCGACGCTCCGGGAAATCACGAAAAACGTCGGCTGGACGCCCGAAGTCGTCCGCACGCCGCCGATCGAGTCCTCGACCGTCTCGAACGTTCGGAGCTTCCTCAAGCAGGAACGCGACGAGCGCCGGGACATCCTGGAGAAGGTCGGCCGACAGATCCACCGCGAGGAGATGTCCGACGACGAGTACGTCCGCATCACCACGCTGGGCTGCTGTCGCGAGGTCGGTCGCGCCTCCTTCATCCTCTCGACGCCCGAGACGCGGATCCTCATCGACTGCGGGGACAAGCCCGGCGCGGAAGGCGAAGTGCCGTACCTCCACGCGCCCGAGGCGCTCGGCGCGGGCCCACAGACCATCGACGCGGTCGTGCTGACCCACGCCCACCTCGACCACTCCGCACTGATCCCGCTCCTGTTCAAGTACGGCTACGACGGCCCGATCTACTGCACCGAGCCCACCCGGGACATGATGGGGCTGCTGACGCTCGACTACCTCGACGTCGCGGCCAAGGAGGGCCGCAGCCCGCCCTACGAGAGCGAGCAGGTCCGCGAGGCGATCAAACACTGCATCCCGCTCGAGTACGGCGACGTCACCGACATCGCGCCCGACGTCAAGCTCACGTTCCACAATGCGGGTCACATTCTCGGCTCGGCCGTCTCGCACTTCCACATCGGTGACGGCCTCTACAACGTCGCCTTCTCCGGCGACATCCACTACGACGACACCCGCCTGTTCAACGGCGCGGTCAACGACTTCCCGCGCGTCGAGACGCTCGTCCTCGAGTCGACCTACGGCGGCCGCAACGACTACCAGACCGATCAGGAAGACTCCGAGCGCAACCTCAAGGAAGTCATCAACGAGACCTACGAGCGGGACGGCAAGGTCGTCATCCCCGCCTTCGCCGTGGGGCGATCACAGGAGATCATGCTCGTCTTAGAGGAGGCGATGCGCAACGGCGATATTCCGTCGATGCCGGTCCATCTCGACGGGATGATCTGGGAGGCGACTGCGATCCACACGACCTACCCCGAGTACCTCCGGGACGACCTGCGCGACCGGATCTTCCACGAGGACGAGAACCCGTTCCTCGCCGACGAGTTCAACCACATCGACGGCGGCGAGGAAGAACGGCAGGACGTCGCCGACGGCGAGTCCTGTATCATCCTCTCGACCTCGGGGATGGTCACCGGCGGCCCGATCATGTCCTGGCTCTCCCACATCGGCCCCGATCCGGATTCCTCGCTCGTCTTCGTCGGCTACCAGGCTCAGGGGACGCTTGGTCGTCGCATCCAGAACGGCTGGGACGAGATCCCCACCAGCGAGGTCGGTGCCATGGGCAACGGCGGCGGCCGCGGCACCCTCTCGCTGAACATGAACGTCGAAACCGTCGACGGCTTCTCCGGCCACGCCGACCGCGCCGGCCTCGAGAACTTCGTCAAGACGATGAACCCCCGTCCCGAGAAGGTGCTGTGTGTCCACGGCGACGAACGCTCCACGCAGGACCTCTCGTCCGCACTCTACCACGAGTACGATATGCGGACCTTCGCGCCGAAGAACTTGGAGACCTTCCGCTTCCTCTGATCGGCTTCGAAAACAGAAAATCACGTCGCGATTTTCGAGGCCGCGCGTGTTCGCTCCGTGATTGTGCTGCCTTTCCCGGGGCAGTACCCGCTCGAGTCCGTGACGCGAACGCCGCAGGTCACTCCTGAAGCGCCGCTGGACGCTCCTGACGCGCCTCGACTTTCGGGAGTTCCACGACGAACGCCGCGCCACCCTCCTCGGCAGTTTCGACCCACACGTCGCCGCCGTAGCCTTCGACGAGGGTATCGACCAGATAGAGCCCGATTCCGGTGCCCTCGCTCTCGAGGCCTTTCTGACCGCGCCCGAAGATTTCGTCGCGTTGCTCCTCGGGAACACCGGGGCCGTTGTCCGCGACGCGGATCGCGACGGTTTCGTCCCGGTCCGCGATCGAAAGCACCACGCGTGGGTCGTCCGCGTCGTTGTGTAGCACAGCGTTGTTGAGGAGGTTCGTGAACACGGACGACAACATCTCGTTGGCCCGTACCGTCACGTCGGCCGGCGGTTCGTCATCGAGACGGAACGACGCGTCGGGGTAGCTGGTTCGCGCTTTCTCGAGTTGATTCGAGACGACAGGCAGCAGGTGAACGGGTTCGAGGTCCAGATCGCCGTCGGTCGTTAGCGTTTCAACGAGATCGCCGATGACCTGCGTGAGGTCGACGACATGATCGCTGCTCTCGAGCATCAACTCGAGGTGTTCCTCGCCGTCGGGGTCGACGTAATCGGCGAGGAGGTCGCCACGACCGATGATAACGTTCATCTCGTTTCGAATGTCGTGGCGAACGATCCGATTGAGGACGGTCAGTTCCCGTTCCCGATTTTTCAGTTGTGTGATGTCTCGGAGGACGATCAACTGGCCGGTCTGGTTCCCTCGGGAGTCCGTGAGCGGCGACAGTTGGATGGCGAAGTGTCGCGTCTCACCGTCGGTTTCGAACGCCCATTCCGTTCGGGCGTCGGCGGTGTCGGTATACTCGGCAAACGGGGCCGAGGGAAACGCCGCCGCGAGCGAGTCACCGATCGAGATCTCGGTGTCGGCGAGTCGTTTGGCCGAGGGGTTCGCATCGACGATCCGATTCGCCGCGTTGACGACGAGGACGGCGTCCTGCATGTTGTCGATCACTTTCGTCCGCGCGACGGGAACGATATCGAGGAGTTGCAAGCGATCCACTGCGACGTAGAAGCCGACGACCTTCACCGTACTCGTCAGAGCGAGCGTATCGACGGGGACGTACCCGAGCCACCAGACGAGCAGCCCGACCGTAACGAACAGGATCGTCGCAATGAGGACGCCCGCTTGCTTTTCGAACCCCGGAAGCGAGCGGAGCAGCCGGATCAGCAGGTAGACTGCGAGCCCGAGATACGCCAACATGGTCACGGCGTAGATCCAGTACAGCGGTTCGAACGTGGGCACGAGGAGTCCAGTCGCCGGATCGACCGATGCGGTGTACACCCACTCGTGACGGTCGTTCGTCCACGCCGCAAACTGGATCAGGACCGGAACGACGGCGAGTAACACCCCGTTTCGATACGTTATGTACTCCTCGTTGTTGGTGTACTCGATCGCCATGAGCAGATAGCCGATCCCCATGAACGACCCCGCGACGAACCGCCAGTTCCACCAGAAGAGTTTCGTCGACTCCGCCGTCGCGAACAACTGCAACGACACCGTCACGGAGAGGATGATCACGCCAGCGATGTCCAGCAGGAACCCTTTGGCTCCCCGCCGGTCGCGGCGTTGCCAGATCGTACTCAACAGGACGGTACAGACGACCGCCGCGATGATATACGGGAGCGCTATCGGCGTGTATTCGTACGTCATATTTCGGTAGAGGGCCTGTATTGGTCAGTATCGTCTCCTCGAGGGGGCGACAGCTGTCGCGCGTTTCCGTCGGCCGGTTGACAGCGCTGGCCGTTCGGACTCGGGCATCCTCGCGATGTACCGGCCGAGAGCGGAAACGTAAAACACGGCGTTTTTCGTTTGACACCGAGTATCAACCGTCGAGTTGCATTAACGTTGTGGCAGTCGTGGAGTTGTACCGGTCGCTCGCGGGGAGCCGGTCTCGACTGGCGTCCACCGTCGACGTCTCGGCGGGCACTCCCGGCCGCCATCCACTGCCGGACGGTGCTACCGTGGCTGTGATTCGGAGCGAGAACGCGGCTCGTGGCCGCGATCGCTGTCAGTGCCACGCTCGCGAGCAGCGTTGGTCGCCCGATCCGGATCCCACTGGCCCTCGTGGACGAGCGTCTCCACGTCGAGTCGCTCGCGCCAGCCTTCCTGTTGAAGCACGGGTTCGTCGGGGAACCCGTCCTCGGGATAGCCCAGACAGAGATACGCGATCGGCTTGACGTGGGCCGGAATGTCGAGAACCTCCCGGACCTCGTGAGGGTAGAGGACGCTCACCCAGCCGACGCCGATCCCCTCCGCACGGGCGGCCAGCCAGAGGTTCTGCACGGCGAGACAGGTCGAGTATACGTCGGTCCGCCGCATCGAACTTCGCCCCAACACGTGGGGCGCGCCCCGCGTCGGATCACAGGTCACGCAGACGTTGACCGGCGACTCGCGGATCCCCTCGAGTTTCAGGTCGGCGAACTCGCTTCGCCGCGGTTCCTCGTACCCCTCGCGGGCGGCCGCGATAGCGCGGTCGGCGATCTCGGCGATTTCGGCTTTCGTCTCCGTCTCACGGACGACGACGAGGTCCCACGGCTGGGAAAAACCGACGCTCGGGGCGTGATGGGCGGCCTCGAGGAGTCGCTCGAGGACGCCATCGGGAATCGGGTCGTCGCGGAACCGCCGGATATCCCGCCGTGTGAAGATCGCCTTGTACACTGCGTCCCGTTCCGCGTCGCTGAACGCAACCATTGTTTCACGAATGAAAGTTCGATTGTATAAAGGCGCTGACTGCCCGTTACGTCATCGACTCGAGCGAGACGGGTCGGGACCGTACCGTGGTCGGGTCCGTCACTCCGCCTCGGGTGCCTCGGCCGGGTCGACGACCTCGCCCGGTTCCGGATAGACGCCGACCTGATCGCAGCGGTCCGCCATGGGACAGGCGTCGGGGTCCTCGAGGCAGGCCGGCGTGCGCGCCCGGCAGTACTCGCGACCGAACTGGATCGTCGCCGTATGTCCGAAGCCACACTTGGCTGCGGGAACGTCGCGCTCGAGAACCTCGCGGACGGCCTCGTGGTCGGCGTCCGACGGCGCGATCCCCATGCGTCGATAGATCCGGTGGACGTGGGTATCGACGGGGAAAACGCCGCCTCGACCGCCGGCGAAAAGCAGGACGCAGTCGGCGGTCTTCGGCCCCACGCCACGGACGCCGAGCAGCGTCTCGCGGACCTCGGCCGGCGGCTCGTCCTTGACGAACGCGTCGAACGCCGCAGCGGAGCCGAACTCCTCGAGGACCCACTCGGCGGTGTCGATGATGGTCTCGGACTTCTGGTTGTACAGGCCCGCGCCGCTGATGGTCTCGGCGAGCGTCGACTGTTCGGCGGCCGCGAGCGATTCGGCGAGGTCGATGTCCTTGGCTCGCGGTTGCCCGCTCACGGCTTCGCCGTTCGCATTATCGAGGCCCTCACGTCGTTCGTGCCTCGCATCGCTCGCACTGTTTGCGTCGCGGTGCGACGCACCACCGTCGTACCGGTCGATCAGCGCGTCGTGGGCCGGCTGACTGGCCTTGTCGCTCGTGTTCTGACTCAGGATCGTCCGGACGAGACAGGTGAAGGCGTCACGACCACCGTACTCCTTCCGCCAGAACAGCTCGCCCAGCCGGTCGACGACCTCCTCGGCGCGGGTGTCGGCCGTCGCCGGATCGAACTCGGCGGTCCGTCCGCCACCGGCCGTCCCGCCGCTGATGTTGACCGCTGGCTCCGAATCGTCAGTCATACTGTCCCGTTTGGACTTCGACCCCAAAACCGCGGCGGACGGTCGGCGGACCGACAGTTGAGGCCCGGGACCCGCCTACTCGACGGTGATCGTCACCGTCGCCTCGGCACCGTCGGAAAGCGCCGCCACGAGGTCGCGGTCGAACCCCTCGGCCGCGAACTCGGCACTGTTGACGATCGTCCGGTCGTCGACGTAGTCGCTCGTTCGCCCGACCGCGCTGCGTTCGTTCGTAAACTCGAGGGCAGGATCGCCCCGTCCGGTCACGGACTCCGTATGGCCGTCGGCCTCGAGCGTGACGGTGATCGTCGCGTCGGCGTCCCGACAGGCCGCGACGAAGTCGGGATCGAAGTCGGCCGGCGCGCGGTCAGCCTCGATCGCGAGGATGCAGTCGCCCGCGGGGGTGAGGTAGTCGTCGGTCGTCACCTCGAACGTGCTGGCGTGTTCGGCGGTGACGTTCTCGTGGCCGCGAGCGTGAATGACCTCTTCCATGGACGGCGGTTCGTCGCCGCCGGGAAAACGGGATCGAATCGGGGCGGGGAAGCGGTGGTCTCACTCATCGGTCGACGACCGATAGCCGTCGCGGAACTGTCGAACGACTGCCCCGATGGCGTTGCCCAGAACGACGAAAAGCAAGATTGCGACGACGCCACCGCTCAGTTCGGCGTTCGGTGAGCCCATCGCGATCCCGGCGATCACTGCGACCGCCCCGCCGGCGACGGCCAGCGCGGCCAGCCCGAGTTGGAGATCGGACCCGGTCCGGCGGGCTAACAGCGACTGCGGTAGGCCGACGCCGACGATCAAGTAAATCGCGATCCCGATCGGCGTGATTCCGAGCAGGGCCGGGCTCTCGGTGATCGCGCTCGCGACGGCGGCACACAGCAGCGCCAAGGCGAAGCAGCCCCCGACGAGGAGAGCGTCCCTCATACGTTCTGATCATTCCGCGGCGAAAATAGTCTTTCGTCGGTCGTCGATGCGACGAGCCGTGGTCAGACGAGGCTCGCGCCGTCGAACTCGCCGCGGCTGTACTCGAGGTCCAGCAGGTCGAGGATCGTCGGCGTGATATCGAAGAGGTCGGCATCCTCGATCGTCGCGTCCGGCGAGTCGATGTACAGCGACGTGTCGTCGAAACTGTGCATCCCGTTGCGCGGGCCGGTGTCGAAGACCTCGCCCTCGCCTTTGAAGCCGGATTTGAGGTCGAAGCCGTTGTTCGGGATCGCGACCAGGTCCGGCGCGATGTCGTCGTGGTCGCCGCGGAAGGCCTCTTCTTTCTCGACGACGCGGTCGACTACCTTGTTCCCGTCGGGGCCCTCGAGCGCCTCGAGGTCGGCCTTGAGTTGATCGCGGACCGCGTCGTACTCGTCTTCGGGGACGGCACCGCGGGGCTCGCGGCCCTCGAGGTTGATGTAGAACCGGCCCGGAATGAACGAGTAGGCCTTGGTATCGTCGG
This sequence comes from Natrinema thermotolerans, assembly GCF_031165565.1. NCBI lineage: Archaea > Methanobacteriati > Methanobacteriota > Halobacteria > Halobacteriales > Natrialbaceae > Natrinema > Natrinema thermotolerans. The sequence continues at coordinate 3,628,966 of NZ_CP101873.1, forward strand.
AGATGTCGCCCAGTTCCTCGGGGTCGTCCGTCCCGAAGGAGAGCCACCCCTCCTCCCGGAGCCACTCGTTGAAGTGGACCTCGTAGTCGAGACTGGTAAAGCCATGATCGGAGGCGACGATCATCGTGACGTCGTCGGGCAGCGACTCCCGGAGCCGGCCGATGTAGTCGTCGACTTTCTTGTAGAATTCGATGAACTCGTCTTTGTACTCGCCGTCGCGCTCGTAGTCTTTGAACAGGAAGTGGTTGACCCGGTCGGTCGTCATGAAGACGCCGAAGAACAGGTCCCAGTCGTCCTCCTCGATGTAGTGCTGGAAGGCCTCGTACTGGGCGTCGACGGTCGCGTGAGCGTCCTCGATGAACTCGAATTTGTCGTCCTGATGGCCGAGTTTCGGGTTGACGTCGATCCGGTAATCGAGCGTCTCGAGGTAGTCGCGGACGTCGTCGGGGTAGGCGGCCTTGTCGAGGCCGGGCGAGAGAAAGCCCGAGACCATCCGCTGGACGTCCCGCTGGGGCGGGAAGGTAACGGGGACGTTCATCACGGTGGCCTTACGGCCGTTCTCCTGGACGCGGTCCCAGACGCGGTCGGCCTGGACGTCACGTCCCATCGGAACGTAGGTGTCGTAGGTGCCGTTTTCACGATCCTGGAAGCCGTAGACGCCGGTTTCGCCCGGGTTCATCCCGGTGGTCAGCGACGGCCAGCAGGCGCTTGACTCCGGCGGGACGATACTCGAGATCTCGCCGGCGGTTCCGTCCGCGGCGATCGCAGCGAAGTTGGGAAACAGTTCCTCGTTCTCCGAGAGGAGACTATACGGTACGCCGTCGACCCCGATAAACGCGACCCGGGGGTCACCGTCGCCCCGTAATCGGTCGAACAGACCCATGGACGGACGTAGTTCGACCGCATACAAGAAGGTTCGTTTCGAGACACTGTTTTCCGAACGGCCGAGGCACGAACCGGCGGTGCCCGTCGGGCGGGGACACGACGGTAGCACACGCAGCGTACCGACGGGTCATGGACCGTCGTCCCTACTCGTCGGTCGCGCTCGAGTCGTCGGGATCGAAGTTGGCCGGGACGACCGTGAGATGGGCCATACCGGCGGCGGACTCGTCCGCGTCGTCGGCCGACGATGACGTTCTCGGGGCGGAGTCGGATGCTGCCATACGGGAACGACTACGGCGGGAACGGGGATAAAATTACCCATGCTCATAACGAATCAGCCGGTCGGCCACGGATAACTCTCGGGTATCCGTTCGCGGCAGCGAGAGAAAACGGGCGGAGCCGCGAGTGCGGCGGGTCCCGTTTAGAAGTTCTCGTCGTAGAGGTCCTGGGCGTGTTCGATCGCGTCGTAGGCGGCCTGCTTGTCCTCCCAGCCCTGCGTCTCGACTTCCTTGCCCTCCTCTAAGTTCTTGTAGGTCGCGAAGAACTCGTCGATCTCATCGAGTTGCTGCTGCGGAATATCGTCGAGATCCTCGATGTGATCGTAGCGCGGGTCCTCCGAGGGGACGGCGATGACCTTGTCGTCCTGTTCGCCGTCGTCGTCCATCTTCATCAGGGCGACCGGGCGGGCCTCGATGACACAGCCGGGGAACGTCTGGTCCTCGACGAGGACGAGGACGTCGAAGGGGTCCTCGTCGTCGTAGTACGACTGCGGGATGAAGCCGTAGTCGCTCGGGTAGTGGACGTTGCTGTGGAGGACGCGGTCCAGTACGACGCCCGGGACGTCCTTATCGTACTCGTACTTGTTTCGCTCGCCCTTGAGACACTCCACGACGGCGTAGATCTCTTCCGGCGGGTTCGGTCCGGTCTCGAGGTCTTCCCAGAGGTTGACCATGTACCGGAGGATCGACGGTCGATCAAAAAGTACTTTCGTAATCGAGTGTCACTAGTCAGTTGACGGTTGCCAGCTATGGAACAGACGACGAACGGGCCCGTTTCACCGGCGTCCGGCCGCATCGCGGCCGTACGGCCCATCCAACCCGCTGAAACGACGGAATGGTTGACAAGTCTTAAATAGTCTGGTGACATTTACATAGCCATGTCAGAGGCACAATCAATCACCGACGAGCAGAGTGTTGCGCGCGAACTCACAGCCTTCCAGAATAACATCCTCGTGATCCTCGCCAAGGAGCCGATGTACGGCCTGGCGATCAAACGCGAACTCGAGGACTACTACGGGACGGAGGTCAACCACGGTCGACTCTACCCCAACCTCGACGAACTGGTCGATCTGGGGCTGGTCGAAAAGAGCGAACTCGACAAGCGAACGAACCAGTACTCGCTGACCGACGACGGCTACGACGCCGTCCTCGACGGCATCCAGTGGACCCTCTCGAAGGTCGTCACGGGCGACGACCGCGCCGACGAGATCCGCGAGATCGTCGACGAGAGCTACTGAGAGCCGACGGTCGGGGCCGATTCACCGGTGGCCTCGAAGACGAGTTCGATCGACTCCGCGATCACTTCCCGTTGTTTTTCCGACGGCCAGGCGTTCCTGACGAGGTACTCCTCCCGAAACTCCGCGAGTTCGTCGGCGGTCAGTGACGCGATCGGTTTCGCGTAGTGATTACCCGCGAAGTCCGCCAGCAGTGCCGCGTTGTCCCCGTGAACGTCGCCGTGGGCCTCCCTGACCGCGGCGACGAGATCCCGGTTTCGGTCGTCGACGGCCGCCCAGTCGTCGGGGTCTTCGGTGCCCTCGAGCGGGATCTCGACGGCGCGATCGATGTCTTCGATGCGGTCGGTCCTGATGACGCCGGCTTCGTCGTCGTGCCACTCTTCGGGGTGACAGACGAGGACGTCGTCGCCGTCGTCGTCGCGAATCCGCGACGTGAAGTCGTGGTTCTCGAGCAGTTCCTCGCGCCGCCGCTCGTAGGCCTCGATCTCGTTGTCGTCGACCGCGGTGCGCTCGAGGCGGGTCAGTCGCTCGACTTCGTCGACGACGCCGCGCGGGAGGTCCCCGTCGGGTTCGTCGTCGGTGGCGTCTTCGTCCCGCTCGTCGGCCGCACCGTCGGCATCGATCGCGTTCGGATCGGTCATAGGGGTGTGTATGGACGCGGGCGGGTTTCCGCTTGCCGATCCGTTTCGACGGTTCGTTCTGATCGATAGTCGATCGGTGGAACCGGATCCCGACGGAATTGCCGCGGCGAGAATTCGGGGGAAGCGTTCTGCTATCGTGGCAACAGGGAACGGCCACGCCCTCCCCAGCCGATTTCTGCTCACGGGCGCACAGCGCCCGTTCGCATGGTTCGCGGAACCGAAGGTTCCGCGCTAACGCTCGCGAGGCTCGCTCACTCATCCCTCGCACGATGTCATCGATCCGCCCTCACTGGCGTTCGGACGGATCGACAGCGCGCGCCACCGTAGATCGCCCGGTCGGGCCGATACGATGTATCGTGTGGAGTCAGGCCCGATCCAGCGCCTCGTTGACCAGCCCGTCCGCGCGGTCGTTGACCTCGCGGGGGACGTACTCGAGGGTCCACTCGTCGAACGCTCGGAGCAACTCGTGGACGGTGACGCGGTTCTCGCGGAGGTCGGGGTCGTTGGTGTCGTACTCCCCGCGGACCTGTTTGACGATGAGTTCGGAGTCGCCGCGGACGTGGACCTCGTCGTAGCCGTAGTCGCGAGCGGCTTCCAGTCCCGCGATCAGCGCCTCGTACTCGGCCTGATTGTTGGTGGCCGTCCCGATGGTCTCGCCGTCCTCGGCGACGATGCCGTCGCCGGTGACGATCACCCAGCCGATCGCGGCCGGACCGGGGTTGCCCCGCGAGCCGCCGTCGAAGTAGACGTGGGCACGACCCCCGCCCTCGCGGAGCAGTGCCTCGATTTCACGGGGCTCTGCCCCCTGAATCACGACCTTGTCGTCGTACGCGACGGCGGTCGCGGAGCCGCGGCTCGCCCGCCAGCGTTCGTGGTCGGTGTTACCCGACTCGACGGGTACCCCCGCTGCCTCGAGCCGTTCGCGAGCCGTCTCGACGTCGCACTCGATGACCGGCATTCGTCCCCGAGGTGGGGCAGAGCCGGATAAAGAGTTTCCGATTCCGAATGGTAAACCTCGACTCTCGACACCCGTATTGCCTGTTTTCGGGCGTTTTGGGTAGTCGGCCGAAACGAGTGGCCAAAAGTTTATATACTGTCGTGATACTACTATAAAAGTGCGATGACACGGTCCACCCGCCAGCGGGAGCGAACGCGCGAGACGGACGAGACCGAGGAACAAGAGGGGGTACGTGCCTGCCCCGAATGTGAATCGGATAATCTCGTTAAGGACTCCGACCGGGGTGAGCTCATCTGTGAAGACTGTGGGCTCGTCGTGGAGGAAGAACAGATCGATCCTGGCCCGGAGTGGCGGGCGTTCAATCACCAGGAACGACAGGAGAAGCCCCGCGTCGGTGCGCCGACGACCCAGACGATGCACGACAAGGGACTGACGACGACCATCGACTGGAAGGACAAGGACGCCTACGGCCGCTCTATCTCCTCGAAGAAACGCAGTCAGATGCACCGCCTGCGCAAGTGGCAGGAACGCATCCGCACCAAAGACGCCGGCGAGCGGAATCTGCAGTTCGCGCTCAGCGAGATCGACCGGATGGCCTCGGCGCTCGGCGTCCCGCGGTCGGTTCGGGAGGTCGCGTCGGTGATCTACCGGCGCGCGCTCAAGGAAGACCTCATTCGCGGACGCTCGATCGAGGGCGTCGCGACCTCGGCGCTGTATGCCGCCTGTCGAAAGGAGGGCATCCCGCGAAGCCTCGAGGAAATTTCGGAAGTCTCCCGCGTCGAACGCAAAGAGATCGGTCGCACGTATCGATACATCTCGCAGGAACTCGGCCTCGAGATGCGTCCCGTCGACCCGAAAAAATACGTCCCGCGCTTCTGTTCTGAACTCGAACTCTCCGAGGAAGTCCAGACCAAGGCCAACGAGATTATCGAGAAGACGGCCGAGGAAGGACTGCTCTCGGGCAAGTCGCCAACGGGGTACGCCGCGGCCGCGATCTACGCCGCCTCGCTGCTCTGTAACGAGAAAAAGACCCAGCGCGAGGTCGCCGACGTCGCGCAGGTGACCGAAGTGACGATCCGCAACCGGTATCAGGAACAGATCGAAGCGATGGGCATTCACGGGTAGGGGTTCGCCGTCTCCGAGTCGCTTTTTTGGGTCACTCGCTCGACAGTAACCGGTCAGCCCGGGGTCACGAGACGCACGGAGCGCGGGCATCGGCCCGCCGGACCGAGCCGTCGCTCGAGTACGTATCGGGCAGATCGAACGAGTCGTACGGCAGCGGCCGGCGGTCGCCTAGTCGTCCTTGCCGACGCTGATGACCTGCAACAACGAGTAGACGGGGACGCCCGCGAGTTCCTCGAGGCCCTGTTTGTCCGCGAGGACGATACAGGCGAGGGGTGTGCCGCCCTCGGCGCGGATCGCTTCGATGGTCTCGCGCATGGTGGTCCCGCTGGTGATGGTGTCGTCGACGACGTAACACTCGCGGTCGCGGATCCCGGCGAAGTTCCGGGAGAAGGTCCCGCCGAGATCGTCGATGTCGCCTTCCTCCCACTGGTGTTTCGCGGGGGTGTAGGTCCCGAGATCGGTCTCGAGTTCCCGGGCGACCAGCGTCGCGATGGGGCCGCCGGCTTTCTCGATGCCGATCGTGAGATCGACGTCCTCGCCGTGTTTGGCGAGCATGTCGGCCATCGCAGAAGCGATGGCGCTCATGCGTTTGCTGTCCCGGCCGATCGCCGACCAGTCGACGTGGATGTCCTGTGGCCCGCTCGCCCCGTTGTCGGGCTGAGCCGTCTGCTGGTCGGCCGGCTGGGGCGTCGTCCCGCTGCGCTCGACGAGCCAGCTCGCGGTCTCCCGCGAGACGTTCAACTCGTCGGCGATCTCGCCCTTCGAGAGGCCACGAGCCGCGAGTTCGGCCGCGCTCTCGATCAGGTCGTCGACGTTTTTCATATGGGCATAAATTCGACCGCCGTTTTTATAGTCGTATCGTCATCGGGGCCCACACCCGAACCGCCGTCGGTCGTCGCGGCGGGGGCCGTCGCCGATGGGAACGCTCGCTCGATCTCGTCGAGCCCGTAGATCCCGGTCACGATCGACTCGAGGAGCCAGTCGGGCAGCGCCGCGAGGGTATCGATGGCGGCCTCGAAGTGGCGGCGGTTGGAGTTGACGCTGCCGACGAGGGCCTTGTTCGAGAGGACGAGGTCGCGATGGAGACGGCCGCCGTCGATCTCGAACGTCCAGTCGGTGGGAACGCCGAGCAGGGCGGCGACGCCGTTGGGTGCCAGCGCGTCGATCGACTCGAAGGCGTGTGTGGCGTGGCCGGTCGCCTCGTAGACGACGTCCATCGGCTCGTAGGCGGCGGCGACCTCGTCAACCGGCGTCTCGCGGGAGTCGACGTAGGTCGCGCCGAGTCGCTCGACGATATCGATCGTCGGGTGCGGGCGATCCTTGCGCCCGAGACAGTAGACCCGCTCGTAGCCGAGCGTCTCGGTGAACATTGCGGCGGTCAACAGCCCCAGCGCGCCGGTCCCCAACACGAGCGCCGACTCGGGCCGCCAGTCGAACGCCGACCGGGACGCGCGGGCGTGTTCGATCGCCTTCTCGGTGATACTGATCGGCTCGACGAGAAAGCCCCACGGCGCGAGTTCGTCGGGGATCGGGACGAGATACGCTGCCGGGCTCGTGACGTACTCGGCCATGAACCCGTGGGCCCCGACGATGCCGCGTTCGACGTACTCCCCCTCGGGGGCCATGTCCGGGTCGCCGCGCTCGAAGTAGTCGTTGGTCTCGACGCCCGGCGGGGGCCGGCGGACCGTCGGTACGACGTACTGGCCCGCCTCGAGTCCGGTGCCGTTCGGGTCCTCGACGACGCCGACGGCCTCGTGACCGAGGACGAGCCGATCGTCACCGTCGGGGACGCCGCCGTGCGTTCCCTCGATGACCTCGTAGTCGGTGCCATCGACGCCCACACGATGGATTCGGACGAGGGCCTCGCCAGGAGCCGGTTCGGGAACGGGTCGGGAAACGACGTCGGGGCCGCCCGCTCCGGGCTGAACTGCGATGGCTTTCATGTGAACTCGATAGGGGCTGCGAGGATAAATATTTATTTCTATCCGAGTAAACTACTGTACTATCGGATGATCGAACGCTCACGCTCACACGAACGAGTCCGAACCGTGTCTCGCACCGACCGATTCCGGAAACGGTTATCCGCCTGCCCATGCCTGTAAACCACATGGAACGGTACGATCTCGTCTACCGACTCTACGACGAGTACGACACGAAGACCCTCCGCGAGTACCAGGAGTTCGTCGACGTCTTCCCCGCCGTCGACTCCCGAGTCGCGTTGGAACACTGGCAGGAGGCGACCGAGGAACTCGAGGCCCGGAAAGACGAGATCCGGTCGGACTTCGCGGCCGGGGAGACCTTCGCCGAGATCGCCGCGCGGGCGACCCGCGATCAGGCCTTTACTGCCTTGGACCTCGAGACGAAGTACGGCCGGGCGGTCAACGTCCTCGTGTTGGACGTCGACGAGACGCTGCGGTCGGCCGGCGGCACGGACAACGAGATCCCCCGGGAGACGCTGCACCTCCTGACGGAGTTTCACGACGCCGGTGTCCCGATCGTCATCTGTACGGGCCAGACCTTGGAGAACGTCAAGGGCTTCGCGATCCAGGGGCTGGGCAGCGAGATCGTCCATTCGGGGAACCTCTCGATCGTCTACGAGGCCGGGACCGGTGTATTCACGCCGGGCCACGGCGCGGCGACGAAACAGTTGCTCTACGAGGACCTAGACGAGACCATCCGCTCGGTCTTCGATGACGTACGGTCACGGGTCCTGCCGGAAGCCCCGGAGGAACTCCGCCGGGGCTGTCACCTGCAGGGCAACGAGTTCAACGTCACGATGAAGCCCAACTACGAGACCGGCTCGGCGGATGCCCGCGACACCATCGATGAGGCGCTGGTCTATCTCATCGACCTGCTCGCCGACGCCGTCGGACGGACCCTCGAGGGGGCGGCGACCGACGCCGGCATCGATGCAGCGGGAGAAAGCGACGGGCTGACGCTGGACGGGCAGACCGTCGCCGCCTGGACCCGCGCGTTCTACGCAGCGCAGGACCCCGAGATCAGGAGCGTCCTCGAGAGCGAGGGGGCTTATCCCGACCTCAACGCTGACGATGTGCCCGACTCCCTCGCGGCGGTCTTGGAGCGCATCGACGTCGCCTACTACGAGGCCGACGCGGCCGAGATCGGCAGTCTCGAGTTGAACAAGGTGATCGGCGTCGAGCGCGCGCTGGAGGTGCTTGGCGTCGACGACCCGTTCGCCTTGGTGATGGGCGACTCAAAGAGCGATCTACGGGTGATGCAGTGGGTCGCCGACACCGACGCCGGCATCGCGGCCGCCCCCGAACACGCCTCGCGGGATACCTTGGAACACGTCCTCGAGACGGACGAACTCGTCTTCGATCGGGGGAAAAGCGTCGACGTCCTTCGGACGGTGTACGCGCTCAATCGGCTGGCCCGACTGGGCTGAGCGAACAGTCGCGATCGCCGTTCCGCCACGTGGTTTTGACCGTCTCAACCGGTGACGTGCCGACTTAAACGGCCGGAATCGGAAGGGCCGCTCATCAAGCGTCCTGGAGTCCTCCGTTCTCCCAGCACGATCCGGTCGAGCGTGGTCGTCAGCGGCTGTCGGAGCCGTTCGACGCCGCGTCCCACGCCGCTGCGGATCGGCTGGATACGAATGAGACCACTCGAGTCACACTGCTCCCCTGACGGCGACAGCGGTCGCCGAACGGGTTCGACCGCACGTTCCGAGGTGACCGTCCAATGACGACGATCGCAGAACTCTCGCTTTCGACGGACGAGTTCGCACTCGCAGAGACGTTTCAGGAACTACCGGCCCTCGAGGTCCGCGTCGAGAGCGTCGTCGCGGAGGGGCCGACCCGGACCGTCCCGCTGGTCTGGTTTTCCGAGGTCGACCGCGAGACCCTCGAGGCGGCGCTCGAGGCCGACTCGACGGTCGACGACTACCGCCAACTCCTCGAGAACACCGCGGACGGCGACCTGTTCTACCGCGTCACGTACACGGAAGCGGTCGGGTCGGTCTGTTGCTGTGTGTACGAACACGGCGGGACGGTTCTTGACGCCCGCGTCGCGGACGGGCAGTGGACCCTCCGATTGCTCTTTCCCCACCGCGAGGAACTGTCCGACGCCGTCTCCGGGATCGAGGCACAGGGCGTCCGAATCGACGTCAGGCGCATGGTCGAGGCCGGCACGGACGAGGACCTCGAGACGACGGCGGCCCTGACCGAACCCCAGCAGGAGGCCATCGCCGAGGCCTACCGGCAGGGCTACTACGACGTCCCCCGCGAGATCTCGCTCGAGGAGTTGGCGAACGAACTCGATATCTCCCATCAGGCGCTGTCCGAACGGCTCCGTCGGGCGAACCGCGTCCTCGCGGGGGAACAGCTCGACGAGCCCGCCGGCGAGGTGGCGACGCCGGACTGAATCGCGTCGCGCCGTAAGCGACGCGCCACCGCTGTTGACCACCGAGCGCAGCGGACGGCGCGCCTTTTTTGCCCGTGCCGGGCGGACGATCGTCCATGGCTCAGCACGACCCCGGCGCTGGGGATCCGCTGTCGCTTCGCGGCGTCGTCCCGCCGACGGTCACCGCGTTCCGAGACGACGAGTCCGTCGACTACGAGCGGACGGCTGCACACGCACGGTTCGTCGTCGATCGCGGTGCCCACGGTGTCTTTCCGCTCGGAACCAACGGCGAGTTCCCCCTCCTATCAGGGGCGGAACGCGACCGCGTGATCGAGGCGGTCGTCGACGAGGTCGGCGACGAGGTGCCGGTCATCGCCGGCGTCGGCGCGCCGAGTACCTACCGGACCGTCGCCCGCGCCGAACACGCCGAATCGGTCGGCGCCGACGGCATCGTCGTCGTCACGCCCTACTACTATCCGCTCGACCACGAGGGTGCGATCGAACACTACCGCCGGGTCGCCGCGGCCGTCGACCTGCCGGTCTACGTCTATCATATCCCGAGCAAGACGGGCAACGAACTCTCCCTCGAGACGCTCGCTGCCCTCGCCGAGATCGACACGCTCGCGGGCGTCAAGGACTCGAGCAAGGACGTCCCGTGGCTCGCGCAGGCGACCGATGCCCACTCGGAACTGACCTTCCTCGCGGGGTCGGACTCGCTGGTCTTTACCGGCCTCGCGGTCGGCTGTTCGGGCGCGGTCAGCGCCGTCGCCAACGTCTTCCCGGAACTGGTCGTCGACTGTTACGAGGCCTACGACGCCGGCGAACGGGAGCGCGCTCGCGAGCTACAGAGCGATATCTTCGCCGTTCGGGACGCCCTCAAGACCGGCGATTCCTACATGTCCGGCGTGAAAACGGCGCTTCGCATGCGGGACTTCGACGCCGGACCGCTCCGGAGTCCGCTGCGGCTCGCGGACGACGAGTCCGCCGCCGAGATGCGCGACCGGCTTCGCGACCTCGACGTTCCCCTCGAGGGAGTCTAGGCCTCCTCGGCCGACGGGACTCCGTCGGCGAACAGGAACTCGCGGTCGTTCACTGCGTCCGCGCGTCGGTCCTTCCAGTCGAAGGGGTAGCCGCTTTTCGTTTCACCCGCGGGGAAGTCCTCGAGGTGACCGACTTCCGTGTTCAGGAGGAACTCGTCCTCGTAGAGTTTGAGGACGGCGTACACCGACTCGATCGGCTCGTCGCGTTCGTTGGTGAACCCGGCCGTGTACCGAACTCCGGTCTCGTCGAAATAGCGATCGACGTTCGCGACTGTCATGCCACCGACGTCTAAATTGACCGGCTCCGCGGGCGTCTCGTCGACGACCTCGAGGTCGAAGCCCTCGACCGCGCCGGGATCCGTGCCGTGGTGGTACACCCGCGCTTTCCAGGTCTCGCCGGCGGCGATCGTCGCGATCTCGGTCGTATCGGTTCCGATCGTTCCGCCGCTCTCGTCGTACCAGGTACAGCGGACCGTCGCGGTCCCCGACGGCCCGCTCCCCTCGTTGTCGACGTACGCATCGACGTAAGCGTCCTCGATCTCCCAGCCGATGTCCTCCTGTTCTTTCGTCAATCGCCCGCTACCGCGAAGTCCGAGGTCCGACCCCTCGGTGAGCAGTTCAGTTCGTTCCCAGTCGGAACCGGCCCCGTCGTCGCTACTGTTGCCGTTCCCCGACTCCCCGTCGCTCGAGTCGGTTCCGTCCGAACTACAGCCCGCGATCGTCGCCGAAAGCGCTACTCCCCCACCGAGTAACAGATCTCTCCGTTGCACAGTCGCTTTCACCTTCCGAACATATTTAATATTGTGACCGTTCTGACCCCGTTCATCCCGATCGTCGCGGGGCCTTTTACCACGGCCGTCGAACGGCCGCCATGGAACTCATCGCGGAACGGGAAGCGGTCCGCGAGACCCTGCCGGCCGCTCACGGCTCGGGACCGGGGTGACCAGCCGGCGAGTGCCGACCGCACCGAAGCTCCTATTCTCCTTTCGCCCGTACGGCCGTCCGTGAGCGAGTACGACGCCATCGTCTACGATCTGGACGGGACCCTCGTCGATCTCGTGGTCGACTGGGACGCCGTCGCCACCGACGTCCGTGAGGTGTACGACGGCGCGAACCGCGACCCCCCAGGTGAGGGGCTCTGGGCCATGCTCGAGGGCGCGGCCGAGGTGGGACTGCGCGAGGAGGTCGAGGCGGCCATCGCGGCCCACGAACACGAGGGCGCGCGGTCCTCCGAGCGGCTCGCACACGCCGACGATCTGCTCGACCGGTCGCTGCCCGCGGGTGTCTGCTCGTTGAACTGCGAGCGGGCCTGCCGGATCGCGCTCGAGGAACACGCCCTCTTGGCGGCGGTCGAGGCGGTCGTCGGTCGGGACACGGTCGGGACGTGGAAGCCGGATCCGGAGCCGTTGCTCGCGACGGCGCGCCGGCTCGAGGTCGAGCCGGGACGAGCGCTGTTCATCGGCGACTCCGAGCGCGATCTCCGGACCGCAGAACGAGCGGGAATGGACTTCGAATACGTCGGCGAGGGACCGTCGGGCGTCTGAGACCGACCGGCGGCGGCCGAATCTTCCGATTACGTCTGCTTTCGCTTGGCGTAGGCAAAGACCACGAGCGACGTGACTAACCAAACGGGGGCCCCGACCCGGATCGCGAACTCGGCCCGGTCGGCCCACGACGGCAGGGTCACGGTCGTCGAGAGGGCGACGACGATCGGTGCGCCGACCAGGATGGTGGCGACGAACGTCGTCTGCATCACCCAGCCGTAGTCGACGCCGTCGGGCGAGGTCGTTTCGACGCGTTCTGGCACGCGTGGGTATGGCGACCGGTCCCTCTTAAGCGCGCCGGGTCCGGCCGAGCGCGGCCGGAGAACAACGAGGTTTAATCGTGGGAGGTCAAGCTATGGGTATGCCTACCGTACGGGATGTCAGGTCGAAAGCGGGCGAGGAACCGATCACGATGTTGACGGCGTACGATGCGCCGACGGCCTCGATCGTCGACGAGGCCGGCGTCGACATCATTCTGGTCGGGGACAGCCTCGGAAACACGACGCTCGGCCACGAGACGACCCTGCCAGTGACCGTCGACGACATGGCTCGCCACACGGGCGCTGTCGCGCGGGCGACCGAGGACGCGTTGATCGTCGCCGACATGCCCTTCCTCTCGATCGGCGTCGACGAGGCGGCAAGCGTCGAGAACGCCGGCCGGATGCTCAAGGAAGAGGACGCCCACGCGGTCAAACTCGAGTGTGGTCCCCACACCGTCGACCTCACGAAAAAGCTGGTCCAGCTCGGGATTCCAGTGATGGCACATCTCGGGCTGACTCCCCAGCACGTCAATCAGTACGGCGGCTATCCCCGGCAGGGAACCGACCAGGAGGCCGCAGCACGCATCCTCGAGCTGGCCGAGGCCCACGAGGACGCGGGTGCGTTCTCGCTGGTGCTGGAACACGTCCCCTCGAACCTCGCGGCGGAGGTCACCGACGCCATCGACATCCCGACGATCGGGATCGGCGCCGGGCCGGACTGCGACGGACAGGTACTGGTCGTCGACGACGCCGTCGGGCTGAGCGAGTGGACTCCCTCGTTCTCGAAACAGTTCGGGGACGTCCGCGGGGAGATGGAGTCGGCGATCGACGACTACGTCTCGGCCGTCGAATCGGGCGAGTTCCCCGCCGCGGAACACGGCCACGAGGAGAGCGATCTCGAGGAACTCTACTGACGGCTCCGTTCTCGGCTCGCGCGGCCGAGCCCGATCGGTCCGCTCGCAATCCCATGGGTCGCTCGACGGCAAATGTATAAGGGTGATAATACCACATAGTATTGTACTCTCGGTTTAGGGCAGACAGTTATATGCCAGAACGGGGAAGACGCGGATAGACCGCGGAGGATCGGTATCATGTCCGAATCATCGAAACGCGCCACCGGCGAACGCGAGTCGGCTCGCGACCACGGATCGGAACTGCAACACGTCACCGTCGAACACGACGATATCGCAGTGTGTACGATGTTCCCACAGAATATCGACGAGGACGCGATATCGACGGCGTGGCTCACCGCCACGACCGACTCGTTCGTCGCGCTCGAGGACCGCCGTTAGCTCCCTCTCGCGGGACGGTCGCCGTTCTCCTCCGGTAGTACGGGTGGCTGTCGCCGCTCCCGATCAGCCCTCGAGATCCGCGAGAAACGCCTCGATGACCCTGTTGAACGCGTCCGGACGCTCGATCATCGCCAGATGCGCCGCATCCTCGATCTCGGCGAGCCGGCCTCCCTCGATCTCGTCGGCGAGGAACTCGTGGAACCACGGCGGCGTCAACTGGTCGTGTTCCCCATAGAGCGCGAGCGTCGGGACGGTGATCTCCTCGAGGCGGTCGCGGACGTCGAACTCGTGGGAGGTCAAGAAATCCCGTCGCGTGACCGCCTGTCCGGTGTCGGCCATCCGGTCCATCGATCGCTCGCGGACGGCCGGGTCGGGGTCGTGAAAGAGCCGGTCCGAGCCGTGCAGAAATTCGATCGCCCGCTCGAAGTCCGATTGCAGCCACGTCAACAGGTCGTCGAGAACGCCCAGCCGCGCGCCCGTCCCGGTCAGAACGGCGGCGTCGGGATCGACGTGGCGCTCGAGGAGCAGTTGGAGGACGACCGCACCGCCGAGCGAATTCCCGACGAAGACCTCGGCCCCGGTCGCCTCGACGACGGCGAGGGCGTCGTCGGTGTAGGCCGACAACGTGCTGTAGCCGGCGCTGGCGTCGATATCGTCCGAGTCGCCGTGGCCGCTGAGGTCCATCGCGACGACGGGACGGTGTTCCGCCAGCGCGTGCTGGCCCGTCCAGACGTCGCGCGATCCCCCGCTGCCGTGGACGAAACAGATCGTCGGTCCGTCGGCCCCTCGGTCGATAACCTCGTACGCCGTCTCCCTGCCGTGATGTGTTACCGTTTCCATACGCGAGGACACGAGGGGGACGGGCATAAAGACTCGAGGCGGTTCTCACCGGAGAACGCCGGCACGAGGGATATCCCCGTTCGGGTCCAACGACCGCGTCCCGGGCCGGCGGCTGCCTCGCCGACCGGCACACCGTGAACTACGAACAACGATCTCTCTATCCACCCCGCCGCCTTCATGCGGTCTATCGGCAAAAGGTTTATATACTAGCGACACTTACCTTGGGTTAGTTACAGCATGACTCTCGACCAATTCACCCGCGAAGAGGGGCAGTTAGCCCGTCGGTACGAGTACGACGACGCCACGGTCATGGCCGTCGACTTCGGGACCGACGTCGGGGACGTCTCGGTCGACGTCGTCGACGACACCGCCATCGTCGTCCTTGCGGACGACCAGTACGAGATCGAACTCCCGGCCGCTGCCGGGGACGCGCACACGTTTATGAAAAACGGCGTGCTCACTATCGAGTTAGAGGAGGAACGATGAAGCTTACCGTCAAACCACTGAAACAGAAGGACGCCGGCCGCGGACTCGCCGCGATCGACCGGGTATCGATGAACGAACTCGACCTCGAGAACGGTGACTACATCGTCATCTCGGGCAAGGGCGAGGGACAGGCCGTCGCTCGCGTCTGGCCGGGCTACCCGGAGGACGAGGGCCGGGGCATCGTCCGGATCGACGGCCGCCTCCGTCAGGAGGCCGACGTCGGGATCGACGACACGGTCGACATCGAACCCGCCGACGTCAAACCCGCGAAATCGGTCACGGTCGCGCTCCCGCAAAACCTGCGTATCCGGGGCGACATCGGGCCGCTCGTCCGCGACAAGCTCTCCGGACAGGCCGTCACCGAGGGCCAGACGGTGCCGTTCTCGCTCTCGTTCGGCCCGATGGCCAGCTCCGGCCAGTCGGTCCCGCTGAAGATCGCCAGCACCTCGCCGTCGGGTACCGTCGTCATCACGGACTCGACCAGCATCGAAATCTCCGAGACGCCGGCCGAACAGGTTCAGTCCGGGGGCGGCGCGTCCGCCGAGGGCGTCCCGAACGTCACCTACGAGGACATCGGCGGCTTGGACGACGAACTCGACCAGGTCCGCGAGATGATCGAGTTGCCGATGCGCCACCCCGAGCTGTTCCAGCAGCTCGGCATCGAGCCGCCGAAGGGCGTCCTGCTGCACGGCCCGCCGGGCACCGGGAAGACGCTGATGGCCAAGGCCGTCGCCAACGAGATCGACGCCCACTTCGAGACCATCTCCGGGCCGGAGATCATGTCGAAGTACTACGGCGAGAGCGAGGAGAAGCTCCGCGAGGTCTTCGAGGAAGCCGAGGAGAACGCGCCCGCGATCGTCTTCATCGACGAACTCGACTCGATCGCGGCCAAGCGCGAGGACGCCGGCGGTGACGTCGAACGCCGCGTCGTCGCCCAACTCCTCTCGCTGATGGACGGCCTCGAGGAACGGGGCCGGGTCACGGTCATCGCCGCGACCAACCGCATCGACGACATCGACCCCGCGCTCCGCCGGGGCGGTCGCTTCGACCGCGAGATCGAGATCGGCGTCCCCGACAAGGACGGCCGCAAGGAGATCCTGCAGGTCCACACCCGCGGGATGCCCCTGCAAGAGGGGATCGACCTCGACCGGTACGCCGAGAACACCCACGGCTTCGTCGGGGCCGACTTAGAGAGCCTGACCCGCGAGGGCGCGATGAACGCTCTCCGTCGCATCCGTCCCGACCTCGACTTAGAGGAGGACGAGATCGACGCCGAAGTGCTGGAGACGCTCGAGGTCACCGAGGGCGACTTCAAGGAGGCGCTCAAGGGCATCCAACCGTCCGCGATGCGGGAGGTCTTCGTCGAGGTCCCCGACGTCACGTGGAACGACGTCGGTGGCTTAGAAGACACCAAAGAGCGGCTCCGCGAGAACGTCCAGTGGCCGCTCGACTACCCCGAGGTGTTCGACGAGCTGGACATGCAGGCCGCCAAGGGCGTGCTGATGTACGGCCCGCCGGGCACCGGGAAGACCCTGCTCGCGAAGGCCGTCGCCAACGAGGCCCAGTCGAACTTCATCTCGATCAAGGGCCCCGAGCTGCTGAACAAGTACGTCGGCGAGTCCGAGAAGGGCGTCCGCGAGGTCTTCGAGAAGGCGCGGTCGAACGCACCGACCGTGATCTTCTTCGACGAGATCGACTCGATCGCGGGCCAGCGCGGCCGCCAACAGGGCGACTCCGGCGTGGGCGAACGCGTCGTCAGTCAACTGCTCACTGAGCTCGACGGGCTCGAGGAACTGGAGGACGTCGTCGTGATCGCGACGACCAACCGGCCCGACCTGATCGATTCGGCCCTGCTCCGTCCGGGACGCCTGGACCGCCACGTCCACGTGCCCGTCCCCGACGAGGGCGGCCGCCGGAAGATCTTCGAGGTCCACACCCGCGACAAGCCGCTGGCCGACGCGGTCGATCTCGACTGGCTCGCCGCGGAGACGGAGGGCTACGTGGGCGCCGACATCGAAGCGGTCACCCGCGAGGCCTCGATGGCCGCCAGCCGCGAGTTCATCAACTCGGTCGATCCCGAGGAGATGGCCGACACCGTCGGCAACGTCCGCATCAGCAAGGAACACTTCGAACACGCCCTCGAGGAGGTCAACCCGAGCGTGACCCCCGAAACCCGCGAGCAGTACGAGGAGATCGAAGAGCAGTTCGACACCGCCGAACCGGCTCAGGAAGAAGAGCAACTCGGCCGCACCTTCCAGTAAGCGAACTGGGGTCCGTGGCCCGCCGACCGTTTCAATTTTTCAGGGCGACCCGAACGTCGAGCGACGGCACCGATCTCAGTCGTCGCCCGCGCTCGCGTCCGCCGCGTCGGGCGACCCGCTCGCGACTGGCGTCGGGCTGAACAGCAACCGCGCTGCGATCCCGGCACCGAGCAGCGCGATCGCCGCGAGAGTCACGAACAGCGCCGCCGTCGTCGCGTGATCGAGCAGGTAGCCGCCCAGTGCGATGCTGAGCGAGCCCAGTCCGAACATGCCGAGGTAGGTGTAGCCGTAGGAGAGGCCCCGCGCGTCCGGGGGCGTGTAGACGGCGACGGCCTCCTGGTAGAACGGCTCGATCGCGAACAGCGCGAACCCGAGGACGCCACAGTATAGCAGGATCGGGAGGAGACCCAGCCCCGAGACTGGCACGAACGCGACCGCGAGGACCGCGAGCCCGACGAAGACCACCGCCAGTCCGCGGGCGACGGGCACGCGACTCGTCAGCTTTCCGGCGACGTACTGGCCGGCCATCCCCGCGACCAGCAGGGCGACGTAGAAGTAGTCGCCAAGCGAGAGTTCCTCGAGGGCGGCCGGCGGCTCGATCCCCGCGAGCGCCGGCAGTCCGTTGAGCAGTTCCGGCAGGTAGGTGAGGACGCCCCGGTAGTAGAGACCGACGACGGTGACGACGGCAAAGACCAGCAGAAACGAGCCGGCAAACAGCGATCGGGAGGTGTCGACGAACTCGCTCGCGGCGAGCGACCCCGATTCCTCGCCGTCGTCCGCGACCGCCGCAGTCGGATCGAACCGGGCCCGCAGCCCGTAGAGGGTCGCGACCGCGCCGGGGATCGACAACACGACGGCGACGAGCCGCCAGTCCAGTACGAGTAACAGCGTCGCGGTCGCGAAGGGACCCAGCGCGATACCGAGGTTGCCGGCGATGCCGTGCCAGGCGAAGACCGTCCCGCGGTCCTCGACGCCGGTGCTGATGAGCGTCAGCCCCGCGGGGTGGTAGACGCTCGCGGTGACGCCCCAGCAGACCAGCGCCGCAGCGATGCCGTAGATAGAGGTCGCGAGCGACAGTCCCACGAAGGAGACGCTCATCCCGACGAGGCAGGCCAGAACGAGCCGTTTCGGCCCGTAGCGATCGGCGAGCAAGCCGGCGGGCAACGCGCCGAGCCCGAACAGCGCGTAGCCGGCCGCGACCGCGATCCCGGCGACCGCGATGGAGATGTCGAACGCCTCGAGCCAGACGACCAGGAAGATCGGGATCGCCAGTTCGAACCAGTGGACGGTCGCGTGGGCGAGCATGGCGAAGGCCGCGATCGAGCGGTCGTTGTCGTTGAGCGTCATATCGTCGAAGGGTTGATACTGGCCGGTTCGCGCCCGGCTACTTCAGAACTTGGAAACGAACGGCGAGCGGTTCGTCGGGTGACGGGACGGCAAGCGCCGGCCCGGCTACGGTGTGGCTTCCGCCGACGTGTCGGCGAGGTCCGCGAGGATCTCTTCGGCGTGGCCCTCGGGGGTCACGTCCTCGTAGACCGCCTCGATGCGGCCGTCGGGGCCGACGACGTACGTGTTGCGGAAGACGCCGTCGAAGGTGTTCCCGAACATCTGTTTCTCGCCGTAGGAGTCGTACAGCGTCGCGACTTCGCCGAACTCGTCCGAGAGGAGGTCGAACCCGAAGTCGTACTCGTCGGCGAACGACTCGAGGTCGTCGACGGGGTCGTCGCTGATACCGACGACGCCGACGTCGCGGTCCTCGAAGCGCGCGAGCGCTTCGTCGAACCCGCGGGCCTCGAGCGTACAGCCCTCGGTGTTGGCGCGGGGATAGAAGTAGACGACGAGCCGCTGGCCGTCGAAATCGGACCGCGAGACGGTCTCGCCGTACTGATTTAGCAATTCGAACTCCGGTGCGTCGTCGCCGACGTCGAGCATGGGTTCGAGTTAGCGGGGGTTACTGTAGGCGTTACGGTTTCACACGGTCAGTGCCGTGCCCGCCGATCGGTCCGTGACGGTCAGCAAGGGATGGAAAGTCGGGCGAGCGGAAAACGGCCGGGTAGGGCCGGTCACTCGAGGCGTTCGGCCGCGCCGCGATCGACGAACGGGGCGGCGTTCTGTTCCGGGAGTTCGACCACGTCGTCGCTGCTCAGCGTGTACTCGCGACCGTCGACGCCGTAGATCGACCCGATGTCGTCGGTGATTCGGACGGTCGTCCGGTCCACGTCGCCGGCCGTCGCGCGCTCGTCGGCCGTGTCAGGATCGGCGGCCGCTCCGTCCGCACCGTCGCTCGAGGGCGACGGGTCGGGTTCGGGAGTGGCTTCCGAACCGGGCTCGCCGGACGGCTCCGGGGGAGTCGCCGTGTCCGGAGAACCGCCCACGTCAGCAGGGTCGTCGACCGCTGGTCCGTCGCGGCCCATGACGTCCGCGGGGGAGACGCCGCTCGAGTCGCCGTCGTCCGGACCGGACTCGATTCCGGCAGGCGGCTCCTCGGGCGGTGCCGGTGGGGCGTCGTCGTCGGGCTCGGGTGCCGGCTCGCTCGAGGGTGAACCGGGGCGTCCCGGATCTGCGTCGTTCGGGGCAGGTGTGTCGTTCGACGGGACGGCGTCGCCGCCACCGGTCGATTCCTCGACGCCCTCGAGAACGTCGAGGACGCGGCTCTTGTTCGATCCGATGCGGTCGACGAGGTCGTCGAACAGGTCCGCCTCCTCGGCAGTCAGTCCCTCGTCGTCGGCGGCCATGCCGGCCGCCGCGAGGCTGGCTTGCTTGACGAGTTTTCCCATCCGGCGCTCGTAGATCGCCTCGACCACGTCCTTGGCGGTCTCGATCTCGTCGGAGAGCCGACGGACCTCGGGCGAGGAGAAGGGGTCCTCGGACGCCTCGGCGACCCGGTCGCGTTCGGCCTCCAGATCGGCGATGTACTCCCCGACCTCCTGGTAGAACGAGGGACGCAGGTTCTGGAGGCTGTCCTTCTGGCGCTCCTTGCTCTGGACCGAGCGCAGTTCGTCCAAGTTCATTCTTTCTCCTTCTCGGCGCGGCCGCGTGCCATCAGGAACACGGCGACGTACTCGGGTAGTGACTGGTCACCCTCCGCGACCGTAAAGCTATCTCCTCCGAGTTCGACCTCGCCGCCGTCGGTGACGTCGACGGTGATTTCGTGGCTCTCGAAGGTCTCGGGAACGGCGTCGACGAGGGGATCGAAGTCCGCGATCTCGTCGCGCTCGAGCCGTACCGTCTTCAGGCCGCTGCCGCCGTGGAGGCTGCCCGGCAGTCGGATCAGCCGGTTCGTGTCCGTCGTGACGGGTTCGTCGATGGGCGCGTTGTCGCGCTCGACGGCCTCGTTCGCGAACCGCTCGGCCAACTGCGCGATCGCGGTGTGGACGGTCACGTTGCCCGCCTCGAGTCCCTCGCGGTTGTTGCGCGCGGCGTTCAGCGTCGCTTTGGCCTTCCCCTTGCCGATGCCGTCGAACGCCTGTAACCGCTCGAGGGCAGCCTCCTCCTCGAGTTCGAGCAACTCGTCGACGAAGGCCATGAAGTGGGCGTGGATCCGCGCCCCCCAGCCCCCTTCGATCCGGAGGGTTCGGCGTTCGGTCGGGGTCTTCCGTCCCAATCCAGCCACCGTCTCGGTCTCGATCAGTTCGTCGAACTCCAGCCCGATCCCCCGGACGTAGTCGACGATCTCGCGGCGGTGTTCCCGATCGAGGCCCAGGACGTTCTCGTCGCGGACGTGGACGTGATATCCTCGGCCGCCGGAGAAGACGATCTCGAGGTCCTCGAACGCGAAGTCGGTCTCGAGGAAATCGAGCAGCCGAAGCAGGGCGTCCTTGCATTTGGCGAGCATCTCGGCGTAGCTGTCCTCGCCGAGCGTCACGCTGGGCAGGTGGTCGGCGTCGAGGTCGAAGACGAGGTCCGCGGACTGCCAGTCTTTCTCGTGCATCGAACTCGCGCCGGGGTCGCGAAAGCGCCCCGCCGAGAAGTAGACGTGGCGCGGGCGCTTCCGGACCAGAAACTCGGAGAGATCCCCCAACTCGAGCAGCGAACGGTGGCGGACCATCGTCGTGTCGGGGCCCTCCGTCCACGGGATGAAGCCCCACTCGCGTTCGTTGGCCGCGGGCGGCGGCGTGATCTCCGTCCGTCGGTAGTGGTCGCGAAATCGCCCGCGGAGGTAGGCCCTCGTTCGCTCTTCCATACGATTGGCCTACTCGGGGAGGGGCCGGTATAATTGTATTGGACTGTCCGCGCGGCGGGCCGGGACGGGGCGGCTCGAGCGGTTCGCCGACGGCGGCGGTCACGGGCTCGAGCGGCGCTCAGTCGTCGCCGGGCCGAGTCGCGGGGCCGTCGACCGTGACGAAGCCGTCGCCGCGGAGGATCCGTTCGACGCGGCCGTGCCAGTCCTCGGCGAAGGCCGCGCGTTCCTCGGCCGTCGCTTCGCCGTCGATCAGCGACTGGAGGTGGCGCGTGCCCGGCCCGGCCTCCGGAATCGCCGTCGTATCGTAGGTGACCCGGACGGTCTCGTGGGTGTCGGTGCGAGTGAACTCAAAGGCGACGCCGTCGGTGCCGATCGCCCCGTACCGGAGCAGGTCTTTCCGGCCGCCGTGGCCGCCTGCCAAGCCTGCGAAGCCGTCCTCGCCGGCGGCCCCGGTCACGTACGAGAGCAGCCGCGACGTGACGCCGTAGCCGGGATCGGTCCGCGGGCCGCCCGCGAGGACGGCGATCTCGCCCCGGACGGGCAGCGAGTCCGGGTACAGCGCCTCGAGGCCGTCCCGTGCCATTCGGTACGCCCCCGCCGCCGTGGGACAGGAGTGGCCCGCCGCCTTCACCACGTCCTCGTAGGTGATGACGATCGGATCGCCCGGCTCGAGGACGGCCAGCGCCTCCGCGGCGGGGTCGCGCAGCCGAATCGGTTCGATATCGTCGTAGTCGATCGCCCAGTTCGTTCGGTCGGTGTCGTTGGTCGTCTCTGTCATTGTGGATTCGAAGGTCGTATCGGTCGGTAGTCAGTACCGCAGCAACCGCATCCCGTTCAGGATCACCAGCAACACGCTGGCGATGTGAAGCAGCATCCCGGCGGCCATGTGGACGGCCCCGGCGACGACGCCGGCCAGCAGCAGGCCGACCGTCGCGACGGCGATCGCAACGTTCTCCGAGACGTTCCGGCGGGTCGCCTTGCTGAGCCCAACGGCCTCGGGAACCCGCTCGAGGTCGTCGGCCAGCAGCGCCATGTCGGCCGTCTCGATGGCCGCATCGGTGCCTGCAGCGCCCATCGCGACCCCGACGTCGGCGGCCGCAAGCGAGGGCGCGTCGTTGATTCCGTCGCCGACCATCGCCACGACGTGGCCCTCAGCCCGGAGCGACTCGATGGCGTCTCGTTTTTCCTCGGGCAGCAGTTCGGCCCGGTAGTCCTCGATTCCGACCGCCTCGGCGACCGACCGCGCGGTACGGTCGTTGTCGCCGGTCAGCATTACCGTGCGGACACCGGCAGCTTCCAGGGTCGCCACGGCGTCGCTCGCTGCGGGTCGGAGTTCGTCCCGTATCGAAACGACGCCGACGACCTCGCTCTCGAGGGCAACGTAGACCGCCGTCTCGCCGGCCGCCTCGCGTTCGCGAGCATGAGCTGCGATCTCGGACGGGACCTCGAGGCCGCGGTCGGCGAGGAGCGCGCGGTTGCCGACCGCGATCGTCCGGCCGTCGTACTGGGCGACGACGCCCTTGCCCGCGACGACGTCGACGGCCTCGGGATCGGGGATCGCCGGCTCGTCGGGCTCGGGGCCCGCCGAATCAGCCGAGTGGTCGGTGACGACGCCGCCGTCGGTGGCGGTCTCGCGGGCGCTGGCGTCGCCCGCTCGAGCGGCCGCGAGGATCGCGTCCGCGAGGTGATGTTCGCTCTTCTTCTCGGCGATGGCCGCGGCGCGAAGCACGTCGTCATCGGCGACCCCGAATCCGTCGACGCTCGCGACGGCCGGCTCGCCCTTGGTCAGGGTGCCGGTCTTGTCGAACGCGACGCAGTCGATCTTCCCGGCGGTCTCGAGGTGTTCCCCGCCTTTCAGCAGGACGCCGGCCCGTGCCGCCGAGCCAATGGCGCTGACGATGCTGACCGGCGGCCCGATGACCAAGGCGCCGGGACAGCCGATGACAAGCAGCGTCAGCGACGTGACGGCGTTTCCGGTGATCGCGTACGTTCCGACCGCCAGCACGACGATCGCGGGCGTGTAGTACCTCGCGAAACGCTCGATGATCGTCTCCGTCGGCGCTTGCGCTTCCTGTGCCTCCTCGACCCGGCGGATGATCCGCTCGAGGGTCGTGTCCCGGCCGGTGTCGGTCGCGACGACCTCGAGTGCCCCCGCCTGATTGATCGTCCCGGCGTAGACTTCGTCGCCCGCGGACTTGCGGACGGGCGCGCTCTCGCCGGTCACGGGCGACTGATCGATCGCGCTCTCACCGTCGACGACCTCGCCGTCGACGGGGACTTTCGCGCCGGGTTTGATCACGACGGTCTCGCCCGGTTCGACCTCGCGAGCGGGAACCTCGACAGTCTCGCCGTCGCGGCGGACGATCGCCGTATCGGGGGCCAACTCGAGCAACTCCTCGAGGGCCGACCGGGTCTTGGCCATCGTCCGAGCCTCGAGGTAGTTGCCGAGCGAGAACAGGAAGACGACGGCGGCGGCCTCCCAGTACTCGCCGATGGCGATCGCTCCGACCGCGGCCAGTGTGACGAGGGTGTTGATGCCGACGGTGCCGCTTCGAAGGGTGTAGAAGGCCTTCTTCGCGACGTCGTAGCCGCCGACGGCCGCGGCGAGGATCATCAGTCCCGCGCTCAGCAGGGCCACGTCGTGGAGGGTCCCGACGGTCCAGCCGAGCGAAAGCAACAGGCCGCTCGCCGCGACGACGATCGGTTGCCGGTGGGCGCGAACGTATCGCTTGGCGTTCACGTTTCGTCACCGCACCCGGGGGGTGTACCCCTGTTTCGTGATGGTTCGCTCGAGGTCGTCCGTCTCGACGACACCGTCGTCGTACTCGATCTCGACGCGGCCGGTCGTGTAGTGGACCTCGACGCGGTCGACGCCGTCGGTTTTCGACAGCGCCCGCTCGACGTTGCTCGCACAGGTCGGACAGTCGAAGTCGGTCACGCGGTATTCGATCTCAGACATCGTTGCTCGAATGCGTGTCGGAGCCCCGTTCGTAAATACATCACCCAAATGACTTGTTTGGGCGCACGGACGGGGGATTCCGCCGGTGAAACGACTCGTCTAGACGGCGGGCCGGTCTCGACCGACACACTGTGGGACGTCGCTTCTGCTGTACCGATCGCAGAACACTGTCTCGGTTCGGATCCGTCCGTCGACGAATCAAGAAACCATCAATTTTTGAACATGGGTGCGCTCCCTCGAGGGCGTTCGGCTGAATCACTTTTACCGTTCGACACCCAACCACGACCACTCAATGGCCGAATTCACGTCGGACGTGACGATCGAGGACATCGCGGTCCGGGACACGAACGTCTCGAGCGCCGTCGACGAACCGCTGCGCGCGATGATCCTCGACATGCTGGCGGAACGGGCACGCTCCGTCGCGGAGATCCACGCGGCGCTGGGCGAGCGGGGATACGACCGGACGCCGAACACGGTACGCCACCACGTCAACGAACTCCGCGACGCCGGCCTCGTCGAGGTCGCCCGCCTCGAGGAGGAGGGCGGCGCGACGACGAAGTACTACCGCGCGAATACGATCGTCCTCTCGTACGCGCTGCCCGACGACGCCGACGCGGCGGTCGCGGCGATGGCCGACGAGATCACCCCCGAGGTCGCCGCCCTCGTGGCGGAGTTACGCGAGGAGTACGGCGAGGAGATCGATCGAATCGTCGGGGAGATGGCCCCCTGCGAACACTGCCGCACACAGAAGTACGAGACCTACCTGCTGTCGACGGTCCTCCGCCGGGCGTTCGTCGCGGGAACCGTCAGGGATGGGCCGGCGGCTGACGGATAGCGCGTCGACGAGCCGCAGAACCGGTCGTTACCGCCGAATCAGATCCGAGATCTTGTCCGTGATCCCGACGTCCGCACCCAGTTTCAGATAGTAGGCATCGCCGCCGTCCTCGTAGTAGTCGTCGATCCGGCGCTTGATCTCGAAGCCCAGATGCTCGTAGAACTGGAGGGCGTTCTCGTTGCTCGTCCGGGCATGACACGTGATGGTATCGTGGTCGTCGGCCACGCGGGCAACGAGTCGCTTCCCGATCCCCTCGCTGCGATAACGGGGTGCGACCGCGAGAAAGAGAATATAGCCGTCGCGTCGCACCGCCGCGAACCCGATCAACTCGTCGTTCCGGACGTAGCAGTGGACCTTCGACCGTCGGTACGCGTCGGTAAAGAAGTCGTAGCGCTGTTTGAGTACGCCCTCCTCGCGACGGATCTCCTCTTTGAGTTCCCAGGCGTCGTCGACGAAATCGTCGCTCCCCGGCGCGACGACGCGACTATCGATGTTGACGCTCACTATCACAGTCTACCAGCCTGTCCACTATAATTCCACCGGCAGTACGGTCTCGGGAACGTCGGACGACGGGGTGTGGTACCTCCTCGACACGCCGTTGGTGGCGCCGTCCTCGAGGCCGAACCGACGGTCATACCACCCCCGTCCGCGAAGGACCGCCACATGGGGTTCGAACTGCGCGATCACACGGCCGACGTCGCGGTCGCTGCGACCGGCGACTCCCTCGAGGCGGTCTTCGAAGCGACGGCCGACGGCCTCGCGGCCGCATCCTCCGACGACATCCCGCCCGAGACCGGCGAGCGGTTCTCCCTGACCGTGACCGCCGAGCGACGCGAGGCGCTGTTGTTCGACTATCTCGGCGAACTGATCTACCTGCGGGACGTCCGCGCCGAGTTGCCCGTCGACAACCGGGTCGAGAGCATCGATGCGCCTGCGGACGGGAGCGATGACGACGCCGACGCGACCGCGTGGTCCCTCGAGGCCAGCGCCCGCGGCGTCCCGCTGGCCGCGGTCGACGCCCGCGAGGTGAAGGCCGTGACCTACTCGGAGATGCGCCTCGAGTCCGTCGCGGACGGCTGGGAGGCCTACGTCGTCTTCGACGTCTGATACGGTTTCCTGTGAGTCATTACCGGCGCAACCGCGACCCGGGCGGCGGTTGCGCCGGGAAACCGTTACAGCAATCCGTCTGACCAGTGGCCGATCGATTCCGTCCGCGAACCGCCGTGATCGGACGGTGAGACGGACTCTCGAGGTCGCTGGCAAGACGAACATCTTTCATCGCCGGGGTCGGATGCTCGGGTATGACTACCTACGACGCCGACGGCATCACGTTAGAGCGGATCCGCGAGTACGTCTGGGAGATCCCACAGGAGGGCGACATGCGCGTCCCGGCGCGAGTGTTGGCCAGCGAGGCCCTGCTCGAGCAGATCGAG
Source organism: Natrinema thermotolerans (assembly GCF_031165565.1). Lineage (NCBI taxonomy): Archaea > Methanobacteriati > Methanobacteriota > Halobacteria > Halobacteriales > Natrialbaceae > Natrinema > Natrinema thermotolerans. The sequence continues at coordinate 3,655,580 of NZ_CP101873.1, forward strand.
GACGACAAGACCTTAGCGCAGATCAAAAACACGACTCACCTGCCGGGGATCACCGACCACGCGATCTGTATGCCTGACGGACACCAGGGCTATGGCTTCCCCGTCGGTGGGGTGGGTGCGCTCGATGCCGAAACCGGCTGTATTTCGCCGGGAGCGGTCGGCTACGACATCAATTGCCTTACAGGCGATTCGGAAGTACTCCTCGAATACGGCCGTCGCACCCCGATCGAAACCCTTGAGGACCGCTTCGAAGCGGAGAACGCGATGGTCGCCGATGATGACCTTACGCCGTCACCGATTCAGCTGTTCACCGAACGCGAGAACGCGGCCGTGTACGAAGTAGAGACCGAGACCGGCGACCGTATTACCGCGACTGCGGACCACCCGTTCCGGACGCCCGAGGGGATGCAGCCTCTCGAGGAACTCTCCGAAGGCGACGAGATCCATCTCCAACCGTTCCGCGGCGTTCCCGACGAGAAACCCGAGGATTTCACCGTCCTCAGCGAGGAAGACTTCGCCGACGAGAACTCGCAACTCGTCCGCGCGCTCGAGGAGCGCGATCTCCTCCCATTGAAGTCGACCGACGACGCGTTCAATCGGTTTCTCAAACTCGTCGGGTTCCATACCGGCGACGGTGCGATCGGAAGCGGCGGACAGACGTGGTTTTATGGAGAACCCGCGGATCTCGAATCCATTCAAAACGATATCAAAGCGATCGGGTTCACGCCCTCGAAAATCTACGAGCGGGACCGATCGCACGAGATCGACGGGAAAACGTTCGAGACGACGGAGTTCAGCGTCCGATCGACCTCGAAGGCCTTCCAGCGCGTACTCCTCGCGCTGGGGGCACCCGACGGACGGAAGATCGAATCCGATTTCACGACGCCGTGGTACTTCGATCGACTGACGGGCTGGCAGAAAGCACTGTACGTCTCGGCGTATTTCGGCGCCGAGATGAACGCCCCTGCGGCCCAGCACGACAAGAACCTGTACTGTCCGAAGGTGTCACAGACGCGCGTCGCTGACGTCGCCGATGCCGGTGAGGAATTCATGGTAGAACTGGCTTCCTTCCTCGACGATCTCGGTATCGAGACGAACGAGATCGAACGGTTCGAGACGGACTCGAGTTCGGATCGAGAGACGATCAGACTTCGACTCGGAATCAAAAACGACTCCGAGAACCTGATCGAGTTCTTCTCGACCGTCGGCTACCGTTATAACCACGAAAAGAGGAAAAAGGCAGCCAAAGCAATACAGTATCTCAAGACGAAAGAGGCGGTGATCGATCGTCGAGCGACGATCGCTCGCGAAGCGAAAGCGATGGCCGATGGGGGAACGCCAGCGAGCGACATCAAATCGCAATTCGATATCAACGAGCGGTTCATCGAGCGGAGTATCTGGGGTGGACGAAGCGGACGACCGCGACCGCCGGCGGAGTTTCCCGGATTCGAGGATTACTGTGAAACGACGGAAGTCGGCGAGGATTACACCGTTTCCACCCGGATCAGATCCATTGAGACGGTTGACGAAGCGCAAACGGTGTACGATATCGGCGTCGCTCACGATGCGCACAATTTCGTCGCTAACGGGTTTGTCGTCTCCAACTGCGGCGTCCGGATGATGCGGACGAACCTCACCTACGACGAAGTACAGGGCCGCGAGGAGGAACTCGTCGACTCCCTCTTCGCGAACGTCCCGTCGGGCCTGGGCGGCGGCGGCATCGTCGAGGCCGGCGTCGACACCGTCGAGGAGATCCTGGCCCGCGGCGTCGACTGGGCGCTCGAGAACGGCCACGCCGTCGAGGAAGACCTCCTGCACTGCGAGGACGAGGGCATGCGCGAGGGTGCGGACCCGGATAAGGTGAGCCAGAAGGCCAAAGACCGCGGCAAGAACCAGATCGGCTCGCTGGGCTCGGGCAACCACTTCCTCGAGGTCCAGCGCGTCACGGACGTCTTCGACGGCGAGGTGGGCGAGGCCTACGGCCTCTCCGAGGACCAGATCGTCGTCCTCATCCACTGCGGGTCGCGCGGGTTGGGCCACCAGACCTGTAACGACTACCTGCGGAAGATCGAGCAGCAACACGAGGGGCTGCTGAACCAGCTGCCGGACACGGAGCTGGCGGCCGCGCCCGCCGGCTCGCAGTTGGCCGAGGACTACTACGCGGCGATGAACGCCGCGATCAACTTCGCGTGGGTCAACCGCCAGCTGATCATGCACCGCACGCGGCAGGTCTTCGAGCGCGTGTTCGATCGCTCCTGGGAAGAGATGGACATGCATCTGCTGTACGACGTGGCTCACAACATCGCGAAGAAAGAGACCCACACGGTCGGCGAGGACGGCGAGGAACGCGAACTCTACGTCCACCGCAAGGGCGCGACGCGGGCGTTCCCCGCCGGTCATCCCGAGGTCCCATCTGCCTACCGTGACGTCGGCCAGCCGGTGATCATCCCAGGCAGCATGGGCGCGGGCAGCTACGTCCTCCGCGGCGGCGAGAACTCGATGGATCTCACCTTCGGCTCGACCGCCCACGGTGCGGGCCGGCTGATGAGCCGTACCCAGGCCAAAAACGAGTTCTGGGGCGGCGACGTTCAGCAGGACCTCGAGGAGCAGAATCAGATCTACGTCAAGGCCCAGTCCGGCGCGACCGTCGCGGAGGAGGCCCCGGGCGTCTACAAGGACGTCGACGAGGTCGTCCGGGTCTCGGACGCGCTCGGGATCGGCGACAAAGTCGCGCGGACGTTCCCCGTCTGTAACATCAAGGGCTGATTGGGAACTGTCTGCTGCTTTTATAGACTCGTTCCGTGCTGCCCATCGGAAGAATAATGCGATTTTGCCACGTAAACGCAGGTATGCGGGTCAGTACGGACGACGGCTGTATCCGTCTTCCCGAATCGATCCGGGAAAATTCGGGGACGAGTTCGAACTGATCGATCGCGGGGATCGACTCGTACTTGTTCCGGTCCCGGACGAGCCGCTCGAGGCCCTTCGCGACGAAGCGCGACGGAGCGAAAAAACGGCCGACGAACTCAAAGAGAGCGCGTTGGACGCGACCCTCGAGGAAGCGGGACGAACCGAACTCGAAGAAACGGACTGACCGTCGCCGCTTGCGTTCACTTCAGTCGGTACGGATTGTCCTCGTCCTCGCCGTCGCCTTCGCTGTCGTATGGCTTTCGCGCGGTGATCGTCACCGTCGCCTCGGGGTCGTCCTCGTCGGCCCACGGGCTGTCGTAGGCCGAGATCTCGAGATCGGTCACGTCCCAGCCTTCGTCCTCGATGAGTTCGACCAGCCGTCGCTGGTCCTCGAGCATGTCCTCGTCCATGGGCCGCCGTTCGAGCGCGAGCGGCGTAGACCTTCCGCCGGTCGGCGCGTGAGTCGCGGGTCGCGAAATGTTCGTCTCTCGACACTGGCGTTGCAGCGAGCGGCGACCGGTCGGCGTCGCCGATCCTCGTAGCGGGCTGACAGGGTTTGCGAACCGAAACCGGTTACGTCGGGTCGAAATTCCCGGCGCGTTTAAGCGGATCCGGCTGCAACTCGTTGGCATGCTCACCGACGAGTTCGGGCGGGAGGTAACCGGGGTACGCGTCTCCCTCACCGACCGGTGTAATTTCGACTGTGTCTACTGTCACAACGAAGGGCTGGGGGACACTCGCGGGCCGATGGACCCACAGGACGACGAGATGTCGACCGACGACGTCGTCCGCTTTCTCGAGGTCGCCGCCGAGTTCGACGTCGACGCGGTCAAGTTCACCGGGGGAGAACCGATGTTGCGGCAGGACTTGGAGGAGATCATCAGGCGCACGCCGGATCAAATGGAGGTCTCGCTGACGACGAACGGCACCTTCCTTCCGGGGCGGGCCGAGGACCTCGTCGACGCCGGGTTAGAGCGGGTCAACGTCTCGCAGGACGCCCTCGATCCCGAGGACTTCGCCGCGGTGACCAAAAGCGGCGCGTACGAGAAGGTCCTCGAGGGGGTCGAGGCCGCGCTCGAGGCAGGGCTGGACCCGGTCAAACTCAACATGGTCGTCTTCGAACACACCGCGGGCTACGTCCCGGAAATGGTCGACCACGTCGCGGAAAACGACGGCCTCCAACTCCAGTTGATCGAGTACATGCCGGAGCTGACTGGCAAGCCCGAGTGGAACATCGACATCGAGCGGGTCCACGACTGGCTGGCCGAGCAGGCCGACGAGATCGAACACCGGGAGATGCACGACCGCAGGCGCTACTGGGTCAGCGACGGCTCGAGCGATGCGAACGATAGCGGGTCGAACGCCGAAGGTCGAGGGATGATCGAGATCGTCGACCCCGTCGAGAACCCCACCTTCTGTGCGAACTGCCACCGCGTTCGGGTGACCCACGAGGGCTACCTGAAGGGGTGTCTCAACCGCAACGACGACCTCAAGACGATGGGCGAGATGACCAAACCCGAAATCCGGGACGCCTTCCGCGAGGTCGTCGCCAACCGAGTACCCTACTACGGGGAGTACATGGTGCAAAACGACGACGGGGAGTGGGAGATCAACGAGAAGTACATCGAGGAGTACGCCGGCGCTTGACATCCTCCTCCGCGTGAACGCGGAGGAATCCCGAGCGGTGGGAGTTTCAGGTCTGCAGTCCAGTCACCGGACTACCAGTCCTTTCGGGCGCGGGTAGTCCCACAACGTCGGACTGGTGGACTGCTGGCGGTGCCAAACCGCTGTTACCCCTATCCTCAACCGTGTACGGCGTCCCGGTGTTGTTTTTGCCACGGGGACGCCGGCAGGCGTCAGCAGAGTCGGGGGTATCGTGATGCTCGCTTTGAGCAGTCGGCACGGACACACTCTTCTGGAATGTGCGTTCACCGACTGCCCTTTCCGGACACTGCCTCGTTACGTGGGCGGACAGGCCGCCTCCGAAGGACGGTTCGGAATCCGCTCCGTTCCGACCGATTCCTGCTCTTCAGTAGGGCGGTCTGTCACTTAAACGTCACTGTGGGAAACTCACGGCGGGCGTTTGAACGGTGGGACGTTTCCCAGAGTGACGGCGCGTATCCACGGCCTGAAGGCCGTGGTATTGCGCCTGTTCAGCCTATAAACGGGTTTCGAGGCGGAAGACGGGACTCGCGGACACCACTGCTCGGTACGCGGTTTGACGGAGTACTCGAGGAGGTGTTCTGCTATTGTGGCAACAGGGAGTAGCCACGCCCTCCCCAGCCGATTCGTTCGTTCCCGTTGGTCACTCACTCATCCCTCGCGCAGTATCGACGGTCGCCCTCGCTAGCGCTCGGTCGACCATCAGCGCGCGCCACCGCGTAGCGGGTGATTAGTCCAGTCGACGGACCGAAGGACATGTGTCGCCCCCTCCCGATAGTCCGGCAAACAGAGCGTCGTATTTACGACGACTGGTCCTACTGTGGTCGGTTCTCCATCCGCTGCTCGGTCGGTTCCGTGCGAGCGCATCGCATACGAACCGGCCGCCTTTCGTTGCCCTTAAGTAGCAGACAGGGGTAGGTCCGGGTGCGATACGTGTAGGGGAGCGATCCCCGAGTCCGAGAGGGCGACGATAGACCGACGGTGTTGTGGTAGCCAAGCGGCCCAAGGCGCATGGTTGCTAACCATGTGGCGTCAAGCCTCCGGGGTTCGAATCCCCGCCACAACGTCGGAACTCAGCTGGCGTTTTCCCGCCAGTCGATTTGCAACGCACGCAGACTAGACACACATACACGACAACATGAGCGCGGAAGAACCTCAAGAGCAAGAAGACGACGAAGATCTCCGCTACTTCGTCCGCATCGGGCAAACCGACCTCGATGGGACGAAGTCCGTCGAGCGCTCGCTCACGGAGATGAACGGGATCGGTCACCGGACCGCCCGGCTCATCGCCGAGGAAGCGGGCGTCGACCGAACGGACACGTTCGGTCGGCTCGACGAAGACGTGATCGACGAGGTCGTCGAACTCGTAGAGAACTACGCCGAGGAAGTCCCCGACTGGCTCAACAACCGTCAGGACGACTTCTACTCCGGCGAGACGACCCACGAGATCGGCAACGACCTCCAGCTGACGCGTCAGCACGACATCAACCGGATGAAGATGATCGACTCCTACAAGGGCACGCGCCACAAGCGCGGCCAGAAGGTCCGCGGTCAGCGGACCAAGTCCACCGGCCGAACGGAGGGCACCATCGGAGTCAACGTCGAGGAGATCCGCGAGGAACAGGCCGAAGAGGCTGCCGAAGAAGAGGATGAGGGCGAATAATGCCACTCGGCACTGACACCAAACAATACGAGACGCCGAACCACCCCTACCAGGGTGAACGCATCGCCAGCGAACACTCGCTGCTCGACCGCTACGGCCTCAAGAACAAGGAAGAACTCTGGCGCGCCCAATCCGAGCTTCGCTCCTACCGGCGCGAGGCCCGGGAACTGCTCGGCCAGGCCCAGGGCGACGAGGTCGTCCAACGGCGCTCCGAGGAGTTCCTCGGTCGGCTCAAACGCGTCGGCATCCTCGACGAGGCCGACGAACTCGGCGACATCCTGTCGCTCGAGATCGAGGACATCCTCGAGCGCCGTCTCCAGACGGTCGTCTACCGCAAGGGGCTGGCGAACACGACCCAGCAGGCACGCCAGTACATCACCCACGGCCACATCGTGGTCGACGGGCAGCGTCACCGCGTCCCCTCCTACGTCGTCGACGTCGACGAGGAGGAGCTGGTGGCCTTCGAGGAGAACAGCCCGCTCGCGGACGAACTCCACCCCGAACGCGCGGAGGGCCAGTAAACCATGAGTCAGGACGACGAAAAGTGGGGTATCGCCCACGTGCATGCATCGTTCAACAACACCGTCATGACCGTGACCGACCTCACGGGCGCGGAGACGATCGCCAAGTCCTCCGGTGGGACGGCGGTCAAGCAGAACCGCGACGAGGCGTCGCCGTACGCGGCCATGCAGATGGCCGAGTCCGTCGCCGAGGAGGTCAAGGCCGCGGGCATCACCGGACTCCACGTGCGAGTCCGTGGCCCCGGTGGCAACCTCCAGAAGTCCCCCGGTCCCGGCGCGCAGGCGACGATCCGCGCGCTGGCCCGCTCGGGCATCGAGATCGGGCGCATCGAGGACGTCACGCCGATCCCACACGACGGATCGCGCGCTCCGAAAGGCAAGGGCGGCTACTAGATCATGACTGCTGAGTACGACGTCGAGTTCGTCGAACGCGAGGATCGTGAAGCGCGATTCCTCGTTCGCGGCGTGACACCCGGGTTCGCAAACGGCATCCGCCGAGCGATGATCGCCGACGTGCCGACGATGGCGATCGATACCGTCCGGTTCGTCGAGAACTCGTCGGTCATGTTCGACGAGCAACTCGCCCTGCGAATGGGGCTCGTCCCGCTGACGACGCCGCCGGTCGGCGAGTTCGCCGAGGACGACACCGTCACGCTCTCGATCGACGTCGAAGGGCCGGACACCGCCTACTCCGGCGACCTCGTCTCCGAGGACGACCTCGTCCAACCCGCCGACGAGAACGTCCCGATCATCGATCTCAAGGACGGCCAGCGCCTCGAGGCCGAGGCCGACGCCGTCATCGACCGCGGGAAAGACCACGCCAAACACCAGGGCGGGGTCGCGGTCGGCTACCGACACCTCCAGCGCGTGGAGGTCGAGGGTGACCTACCGGAGTTCGAGGACGAAGAGCGCCGGATCATTCGCGGCGTCATCGAGGACGACGGCGAACTCGTGCCGACAAGCGAGTTCGATCACGATCTCTCGAACCGATACCCGGGCAAGGAAGTCCGCGTCGAGGACGTGCCCGAAGCGTTCGTCTTCCACGTGGAGACGGACGGCTCCTTCAGCATCGAAGAGCTCGTGACTCGAGCAGCGGACACGCTCGAGGCACGCGCGACCGAACTCGAAGACGCAGTACAGCTATAGATATGAACCGACGCCCCCGACCCGAACTGGTCGAGCCGCTCGCCGGTGCCGTCAGCCACGAGGCCGGCGATCGCTCGCCTACTGGAATCGAAAGGGGTTTGAAGGGGCGGCGGATACACGGAAGTGCGAGCAGGGATAGCCAAGTCAGGCCAACGGCGCAGCGTTCAGGGCGCTGTCTCGTAGGAGTCCGCAGGTTCAAATCCTGCTCCCTGCATCCACTTCTTCACCGCCGACCGACACCGATCAGCGACGATCGGCGCGTTGTCGGCCGGCAGCGAACCGATTCCACCATCGGCGAGACGCTTCCTCGCCTCGCCGAGACGACCGTATTTGGAGGATACAATGAGTAGCAAAACCAATCCGAGGCTCAACGATCTCATCGCCGAGCTGAAGTCGACGTCCCGAGAGCGGGACGCCGACGTCTGGCGAGACGTCGCGGATCGACTCGAAAAGCCCCGGCGCACCCACGCTGAGGTAAACCTGGGCCGCATCGAGCGATACGCACGCGAAGAAGAGACTGTCGTCGTTCCCGGCAAGGTGCTGGGATCGGGCGCACTACAAAAGAACGTCACCGTCGCTGCAGTCGATTTCTCCTCGTCCGCCGAGACGAAGATCGACCAGGTCGGTGAATCCGTACCGCTCGAGCAAGCGCTCGAAGCAAACCCCGAAGGCTCCGACGTCCGGGTGATTCGATGAGTCTCGCAGAGTTCGACGCCGATACCGTCGTCGATGCCCGTGACTGCATCCTCGGTCGCGTCGCCAGCGAGGTCGCCCAGCGCGCGCTGGACGGCGAGAGCGTCGCGATCATCAACGCCGAGGACGCCGTCATCACCGGCGACAAGGAAGACATCTTCGAGACGTACCGTACGCGACTCCAGATGGGCTCGGACAGCGGGCCCTACTACCCCCGCCGGCCGGACACGATCTTCAAGCGGTCCGTTCGCGGGATGTTGCCGTACAAGAAGCCCCGTGGTCGCGAAGCACTCGACAGCGTCCGTGTCTACGTCGGCAACCCCTACGAACACGACGACGACCACGAGTCGACGGTTCTCGAGGGTACGTCGCTGGACCGTCTGTCGAACATCCGCTTCGTCCACCTGCACGAAGTGTCCGAACAGTTAGGTGCTAACGTCACATGGTAACCAACACGAGTGGCAAGAAAAAGACGGCCGTCGCCCGCGCCACGGTGCGCGAAGGCGAGGGTCGCGTTCGAATCAATTCCCAGCCGGTCGAGCTGGTCGAACCGGAGACGTCCCGGCTCAAGATGCTCGAGCCGTTCCGCATCGTCGGCGAGGACCTCCGCGGCGAGATGGACATCGACGTCGACGTCGAGGGCGGCGGCATCAGCGGACAGGCAGACGCCGTCCGCACCGCCATCGCACGCGGGATCGTCCAGCACACCAACGACGCCGAACTCCGCGACGCGTTCATGGAGTTCGACCGCTCGCTGCTGGTCAACGACGTTCGCCAGTCCGAACCGAAAAAGTGGGGCGGCCCGGGCGCTCGGGCGCGCTACCAGAAGTCCTACCGCTGAGGTGATCCAATCATGATGGTACCGGTCCGGTGTTTCACCTGTGGTAACGTCGTCGGCGAACACTGGGAGGAGTTCGACGAGCGGGCCAACGAGGGCGACGAGGACCCCGAAAAGGTCCTCGACGAACTCGGTGTCGACCGCTACTGCTGTCGGCGCATGCTCGTCAGTCACGAGGATCTCGTCGACGTCGTCTCCCCGTACCAGTAACCCATGCAACAACAACACAACCGCTACGAGAAGGCACGCATTCTCGGCGCGCGAGCGCTGCAGGTCTCCTACGGAGCGCCGGTGTTGATCGAGACGGAGCAGACCCAACCGATCCTCATCGCCGCCGAGGAGTACGACGCCGGCGTGTTGCCCTTTACCGTCAAGCGGGGGTACGACCGGAAATGACGCTGATCACCGACGTTCGGCTGCGTCGCATCCTCGACTCGCGGGGCAACCCGACGGTCGAGGCCGACGTTCTGACCGAAAGCGGCGGCTTCGGCCGCGCCGCGGCACCCAGCGGTGCCAGTACCGGCGAGTACGAGGCCGTCGAACGGCCGCCCGGCGAAGCGATCGCCGCGGCACGGGAACACGCCGTTCCCCGACTGGTCGGCGAGGTCTACGCGGGCAACCAGCGCGACGTCGACGCCGCGCTCCATGCCGCCGACGGGACCGACGACTTCTCGGAGATCGGTGCCAACAGCGCGGTCGCGATCTCGATGGCCGCAGCCAAGGCCGGTGCCGACGTCCTCGGTGCCCCGCTGTTCCAACATCTAGGTGGGACGTTCCGCGGCGACAACTTCCCGATCCCGCTCGGGAACGTCGTCGGCGGCGGCGAACACGCTGCCGACGCGACAGACATCCAGGAGTTCCTCGCCGCGCCCGTCGGCGCGCCGAGCGTCGCCGACGCCGTCTTCGCCAACGCGGCCGTTCACGCCGCCGTCGCCGATCTGCTCGAGGAACGCGACGTTCCCTGCGGGAAAGGCGACGAGGGCGCGTGGGCACCGTCGATCGACGACGGCGAGGCGTTCGAGATCGTCGCCGAGGCGGTCTCCCGGGTCCAGGACGAGGTCGGCTTCAACGTCGGCTTCGGGCTCGACGTCGCCGGCGCGGAGCTGTACGACGCCGATTCGGGCACCTACGAGTACAGCGACCGGAGCCGCGACACCGAGGAACAGATCGAGTACATCGCTGATCTGGTCGAGGAGTACGACCTCGTCTACGTCGAGGATCCGCTCGATGAGGACGACTACGACGCCTTCGCCGATCTCACCGACGAGGTCGGTGACCAGACGCTGATCTGTGGCGACGACCTGTTCGTCACCAACACCGATCGGCTCGTCGAGGGCATCGATCGCGGCGCGGCAAACAGCATCCTGATCAAGCCGAACCAGATCGGGACGCTGTCCGACGCCGTCGACGCGATCGAACTCGCGAGACGGAACGGCTACGACTCGGTCGTCTCCCACCGGTCGGGCGAGACCGAAGACGCGACGATCGCACACCTCGCCGTCGCGACCGACGCTCCCTACATCAAGACGGGCGCGGTCGGCGGCGAGCGAACTGCCAAGCTCAACGAGCTCATTCGAATCGCAGACGACGCGACATGACAGAAAACGACGCAACCCAAGAAGGGCTCGACGCCGCCGAGGAGGACATCGACGAGGAGCCAGCCGAAGGGGCTGGCCCCGCCGCCGAGGAGGACGTCGAGCCAGTAGACGAACAGCCCGCCGACGCCGAGGGAACGCCCGCGGCCGACGCCGACAACGCCGACGACGCCGAGGAAGACGCCGGACCGACCCTCGACGACGACGTCATGTCCGACGAGGAGGCGGACCTGCTGATCCCCGTCGAGGACTACCTCGGCGCGGGGGTCCACATCGGGACCCAGCAAAAGACCGAGGACATGGACCGGTTCATCCACCGCGTCCGGACCGACGGTCTCTACGTGCTGGACGTCTCGAAGACCGACGGCCGCATCCGTACGGCCGCGGACTTCCTCGCGAACTACGACCCCGAACAGATCCTGGTCACCTCGAGTCGCCAGTACGGTCGCTTCCCGGCGGAGAAGTTCGCCGAGGCCGTCGGCGCTCGCGCCCGTACCGGCCGCTTCATCCCGGGCACACTGACCAACCCCAAGTACGACGGCTACATCGAGCCGGACGTGCTGGTCGTCACCGACCCGATCGGCGACGCCCAGGCCGTCAAGGAGGCCATCACGGTCGGCATCCCGGTCATCGCGATGTGTGACTCGAACAACCAGGTCAGCAACGTCGACCTGGTCGTCCCGACGAACAACAAGGGTCGCAAGGCCCTCTCGGTCGTCTACTGGCTGCTCGCCAACGAGGTTCTCGATCGACGCGGTGCCGAGCCGTCCTACTCGCTCGAGGACTTCGAAAGCGGCGTCTGATTCGGTCGGTTTCGACACTGTTCGTTTTCCCACCGCTCGCCTCGATCAGCGGCCGCGCCGGCGTTGGTCGCGTACCGGCCGACGACTGGGGCAGCCGACGTATAAATAGTGGCGTGGAAACTCGCCACAAGGTTTAGTGGTCACGTCGCCGTGCCCGCGACCATGTCCGAGCCAGTGTCCGGCGAGGCGGCCGACGCCGTCGACCGATGGGATCGCATCTTCGAGATACTCGCCGCGGAGCCGCGACGGCAGATCGTCGACGCGCTGTTGGACGCCCCGGCCGGCGAGTCGGTCCCGTTACCGGAAGTCGCGACGAACCCGAGCATCGACACGGACCTCGAGCGGGTACGGCTTCGGTTGCGACATCACCACCTCCCGCTGCTGGAGCGGGAACGGATCGTCGAATGGGAACGGGAGCCGTTGCGTGCCTACCGCGGCTGTAATTTCGAGGACGCCGGACTCGTCCTACAGAGCCTGTACGCGAACGCGGGGGCGTTACCGGACCGGTTGGCCCTGGGCTGTCGAACGCTCGAACGCGAACGGCGGGGTGGGGATCGGGGGAGCGAACTCAGCGGCTAGGCGGAACCGTCGGCCGCCGACGTGGACCGGGCCGCGAGTAACTCCCCGACCAGTTCGGCAGCCTCGACGGCCGTTGCCCCGAAGACGTAGGTCACCGGTTCGATTCCGAACGCGCCCCGGTGGTAGGCGACGGCGGGGACGGCACCGCGGTCCGCGAACCGGTCGCCGAGATGCTCGCCGCGGTCCTCGTAGTCGGCATCGAACTCGAGGGGATCGATCCCCCGCGATCGGGCCGCAGCGAGCAGGCCGTCGTGGGTAGCGACGTTGATCGCCGCCCGGATATCGGGGTCGGTGTCGTTGGCGGCGAGGACGGCCGTCGCGACGTGTTTCGACGCGCCGAACTCGGGGTTCGCGGGGATCTCTATCCGGCCGCCCATGGCGTAGATCCGGCCGGGGATGGCGGCGACATCGGTCTCGTCGGTCGGGTCGGGAAGCGACATCCCGACGTTGGTCCCGACGTTCGGGACGGCATCAACCATCCCGGGGACCGAAGCGAGTGTCCGTGCCGCCGTCCGGACGTTCGCGAGGACATCCCGCTCGGCGCGGACATCGGGATCGAGGCCCCGGACACAGAGGTCACAGCCCAGTCCCCGTAACGCGGGCATCTCCTCCTCGTGGAGTTCACAGATCGGCCCGCGGTCCTCGAGGCTGCGGACGAGCGAGAGCAGTTCGGACAGGGCGTCGTAGCCGTCCATCTCACCGTCGGCGAGGCCGTCCGCGATCCGGTCGACGGTCGCAACCGTCTCGGGATCGTCGCGAAAGCGGCTGTCGCCGCCGCCCTCGCCGGCGACGTACGTGCTGACTGCGGCCTGCGTGACGCCGAGTTCGGCGGCGATCTCCCGCTGGGTGAGCCCGCGATCCGCGAGTCGGGCGGCCAGCATCGCCCGGACCGTCGGCAGGAACCGGTCGACGACGAGTTCGCTCGGCAAGACCAGCGACATACGAGCGACGAGCCGGCGGATCGACATAAGTCCGACTACCCGCACCGGGGCGACCGGCTCACCGTTCGGCCGCCCGCCGGTCCGCATCGAGGACGCTCCGGAGCGCGTTCGCGACGGTCTCGACGCCGACGATGAGGGCGAGAACGACCACGATCGCCGCCATCACTCGCGTATAGTTCCGGGCCCGGAACGCCATGATCAACGGGTAGCCGATCCCGCCTGCCCCGACGATCCCGAGCACCGAGCTCTTCCGCGCGTTGAGCTCGAGGTAAAACAGCGTCCAGGCCACGTACGCCGTCGTCACCTGCGGGAGCCGGGCAGCGGCCGTCGTCGCGACGATACCTGCGCCCGTCGAGCGAAGGGCGTCGACGGGACCGGGGTCGATCTCCTCCATCTCGTCGGCGAACAGCCGGCCGAGGTCGCCGACCGTCCCCATCGCGATCGCGAGGGTCCCCGCGACGGGACCCAGCCCCGCGAGGACGACGAACAGCAGCGCGTACACCATACTCGGCACCGCACGGAGGCCACCGAGGAGGAGTCGGGCCGGCCCGTAGACGACCCGCGGGGCGACGTTGCTCGCCGCGAGTACGCCCACACACAGCGCCGGCGGCAGGCCGATCGCTGTCCCGACGGCCGCGATCGCGAGCGTCTCGAGGGCTGCCGCGGCCAGCGAGGGGCCGTCGGCGCGCAGCTGCGCCGCGAGCCGGTCCGGAGCCAGCATCTCCTCGAGCAGGATCGAGACAAGGTTCTCCCGGTGGGCGTAGAGGTAGGCGAGGTCGAACCCGAGCCACTGCGCGATCGCGACGACGCCCGCGACGAGGGCGACGAGCAGCGCGGCGCGGCCCGCCGTTCGGCGACGCCACTGCCGCTGGACGCGATCGAACTCGGCGGCGACCGAATTCGATGACGGGGCGTTTCCAGCGCTTTCCTCGGTCGGTTCCGTTCGCGCCGTGCGTTCGGCTGCCGTAGCGGGTTCGACCGCGTCACCCCGATCGGCGGGTCCGCGGTCAGTCATCGTACACCGCCTCGATTCGGGCGTCGTCGACATCGGCGGCCGCGGCGTCGAGGACGAGGCGGCCGTCGGCGAGACCGAGATACCGATCGGCGACGCCGTCGGCCAGCCGGGGTTGGTGGAGGCTGACGACGCCGACGAGCTCCCGCCGGCGGACGACGGCCGCGAGGCGCTCGAGGACCGAGCGGCCCGTCGCGGGGTCGAGGGCGGCGACCGGTTCGTCGGCGAGCAACACCGCGGGCTCTTGCTGGAGCGCGCGGGCGATGCCGACGCGCTGGCGTTGGCCGCCCGAGAGATCCCCGACACGCCGGGCCGCGTAGCCGTCCAGTCCGACGGCGTGGAGCCGTTCGATCGCCGCCCGCTTCGCGGACGGGGCGTGCCAGCCGACCAGTTCCCGCCACGCGGGTTCCCGACCCAGCCCGCCGTCGAGGACGTTCTCGAGCGCGGACTTGCGATCGATCAGCGCCCCCGCCTGAAAGACGAGCGCGACGTCGGTCGGGACCGCCCGCTCGCCCCCGAGACGGACGGTGCCCGAGTCGGGTTCCGTGAGTCCGTCCAGACAGCGGAGCAGCGTCGTCTTGCCGGCTCCCGAGCGGCCGATCAGGACCGTCAGTTCGCCCGGGGCGAGGGCCACGTCGACGCCGTCGACCGCGACCTCGTCCCCGTAGCGTTTCTCGAGGGCGGTTACGGTGAGCATCGGTACGGGACCTAGTCGGATTCGTCTCCGTCTTCCTCCTCCAGATCCGCGATTTCGATGCCGAGTTCCTCGGCGACGTCCCGGACGGGATCGTAGGTGCCGGGTTCGACGGGCCCGTACCTGTCGACCCGGTGGTCCTCGAGGGCCTCGTCCGGCGTCTCGAGCAGTCGCTCGGTCATCTGCTCGCGGACCGTCTCGGGGGTATCGGGCTTCGCGACGATCGGGTCGAACGGGATCGGGTCGCTCTCGGCGAGTTTGACGATCGCGTCGTCGTCCGGATGCTGGAAGTCGCCGTAGGCGGCGGCGTCGACGTGGCCGTTCTCGAGGGCCTGAAGTGACGCGTCGTGACCGAACGACCACTCGATGTCGAAGTCCGCCGCTTCGGTGTCGACGTCGCCGGCATCGAGACCCGCCTCCGAGAGCATGTACCGCGGGAACAGGCCGCCGCTCGTGCTCAGCGGGTCGACCATCGCCACGGTCTTCCCCTCGAGATCGGCGAGGTGCTCGACGTCCGTTTCGGCCCGCGTGGCGACGTACGTGTGGTACGCGTCACTGCCGTGGGACCAGTTGATCGCCAGCGGGTGGATCCCCTCGTCGCGGGCCATGGCGTAGATGACCGGCGAGAGGTTCGCCAGCTCCGTGTGACCCTGCACGACGCTCTCGACGACCGCGCTGTAACTGGTCGTCGGCGTCCCCTCGACCGAATCGACTTCGTCGAACCCGTCCGCGATCCACTCGAACGTGCCGGCGTACTGGGCTTCGAGCTGCTCCGCGTCCTGAAACGGCGGGAGCGCGAACTCGATCGTCCCGTCCGCCCACGCGGCGACCGGGTGGTCGTCACTGTCGATACTCTCGCCGCCGAGACAGCCGCCGATGGCGGCGGTCGCGCCCCCGGCGATGGCTCCGAGATACGTCCGTCGGTTCACAGCCGCTGTCGTCATCACCGGGGTATAACACCTACGAATACGCCGCGGGCGGCGGGATCCGTCCTCGATGGAGCGGCGGGCGACGCTCGCCCGGTAGAGATAGCTATTAACGGCCGTCGGACGAACGGCCGGCCATGACACTCTCGAGCGCTCCCGGCAAGGTGTACCTCTTCGGGGAGCATGCGGTGGTGTACGGCGAGCCCGCCGTCCCGTGTGCGATCGAGCGGCGGGCCCGCGTCGAGGTCCGGCAACGGGACGACGGGCGACTCCGGGTCAACGCGGAGGACCTGAGCCTGAACGGGTTCACCGTCGAGTACGGGGCGACAGCCGACGCTCGTCCCGACGTGGACGTCCCCGAATCGCTGGTGACGGCGGCGACCCAGTACGTCGACGGCGCGATCGAACAGGTCCGCGAGGTCACCGGTGCGGAAGAGGCCGGCTTCGACGTGACCATCGAGAGCGACATCCCGCTCGGGGCGGGTCTGGGGTCCTCGGCGGCGGTCGTCGTCGCCGCCATCGACGCGGCCACTCGGGAACTCGGCGTCACCTTGGACCGCGACGAACTCGCCGAGCGAGCCTATCGAACGGAGTCACAGGTCCAGGATGGCCAGGCCTCCCGCGCCGACACGTTCTGCTCGGCAACCGGCGGCGCGGTCCGTGTCGAGGGAGACGACTGCCGCTCGCTCGAGGCACCGGAACTCCCGATCGTGATCGGGTTCGACGGCGGCGCGGGCGAGACCGGCCAGCTGGTCGCGGGCGTCCGGGACCTCCGCGAGGAGTACGACTTCGCGGCCCACACGGTCGAAGCCATCGGCGACGTGGTTCGCAACGGCGAGGACGCCCTCGCCGACGGCGACGTCGAGGAGATCGGCCGGCTGATGGACTTCAACCACGGCCTGCTCTCCGCGCTGGGGGTCTCCTCGCGTTCGCTGGACACGATGGTCTGGGCAGCCCGCGATGCGGGCGCTCACGGCGCGAAGTTGACCGGTGCCGGCGGCGGGGGCTGTATCGTCGCGCTCGATCCCACCGAGGAGACCGAGACCGCACTCTCGTTCACGCCGGGCTGTGAGGACGCCTTCCGCGCCGAACTGGCAGAAACCGGGGTGAAGCGGGTCGAATGATCGTCCTGAAACTCGGCGGCAGCGTCATCACCGCAAAGGACCGACCGGAGACCCTCGACGGCGACGCCCTGGCGCGGGCGGCGGACGCGATCGCCGCGCTCGAGGGCGATGAGGACCTCGTCGTCGTCCACGGCGGCGGCAGTTTCGGCCACCACAACGCCAGCGAACACGGCGTCACCACGACGGCGGGGACCCGCGACGCGACCGCGGCGCTCGATATTCACGGCGCCATGAAGACGCTCAATCAGTTCGTCATCGGACGGCTGCTCGAGCGCGACGTCGAGGCGGTGCCGGTCCATCCCTTCTCGGCGGGCCACCGCGACGGCGAGGGCGAACTCGATCTGCCGACCGGGCAGGTCGAGACGATGCTCGCCGAGGGATTCGTTCCCGTCCTCCACGGCGATATGATCGCCCACGCAGGCGAAGGCGCGACCGTCGTCAGCGGCGACGAACTGGTGGCGGCGTTGGCTCGAGCCCTCGAGGCCGATCGGGTCGGGCTCTGTTCGACGGTGCCCGGCGTACTGGACGGTGAGGATGCGGTCATCGACCGGATCGACGACTTCGACGCCGTCGCCGACGTCCTGGGAGCCAGCGAGGCGACCGACGTGACCGGCGGGATGGCCGGCAAGGTGCGGACGCTGCTCGGTCTCGAGGCCGAGGCGTCGATCTTCGGGCTCGAGGGCTTGGCGTCGTTCCTCGCGGGCGAGAACCCGGGGACGACGATCGACTGAGGTGGGTTGCTATTACTGGGTCCCGGCGCATCCGTGGTGCAGATCGTGGCCGTGTCGGGACTGACGGGAATCGGACGAACGCGAGAGCAGGGAGCGGGATCGACCGCACGGAGGCGAGCCGATCCGTTCAGCGGGTCCAGAACCCGCCGGTAAAGAGGATCAGTACCGGGATGATCTCGAGGCGGCCGATCCACATCAGGAAGATCATCAGGAGTTTCGATGGGACCGGGAAATCCAGGTAGCTGCCGAACGGTCCGAGGTGGCCGAAGCCGGGGCCGATGTTCCCGATCGTCGCGAGGCTCGCGCTGAAGGCCTCGAGCGGGGAGAAGTTCGCGATCGCGCTGGCCCGACTGACGTCCAGCGCGATCAGCAGGGTCGCGCCGGCGAAGATGATGAGGTACATGAAGGTAAAGCCGAGGACGCCCCGGATGGCGTCCTCGTCGACGACGTTGCCGCCGAGCCGGATCGGACGGACGACCTCGGGGTGGGACGCGGTAAACAGCTCCCGCCGAAGGACTTTGAAGATGATCAGCCATCGGACGACCTTGACGCCGCCACCCGTCGAGCCGGCACAGCCGCCCACGAGCATCGCGAACAGGAGGACGATCTTCCCCGTCGAACTCCAGTCGACGAAGTCGCTGGTCGCGTACCCCGTCGAGGTCAACAGCGAGGAGATCTGGAAGGCGCTCTGGCGCAGCGAGTTCTCGAACACGCCTTCGGTCACGCCGCCGAGTTCCGCCAAGGCAGGCGCGGTGCCAACGTAGAGCATCCCGGCCAAGAGGGCAGTGAGTCCGGCGATCGCGGTGATGTAGGCGCGGAACTCGGAGTTGCGGACGAAGCGGTGGCCCTCCCCGCTGAAGACGTGCCAGAACAGCGCGAAGTTGGTCCCGGCGATGATCATGAACGGCACGGCGGTCCACTGCACGGCCGCCGAGAAGGCCGCGACGCTGTCGGCCTCCGGCGAGAACCCGCCGGTCGGGAGCGTCGTGAACCCGTGGGCGATGGCGTTGTACAGCCCCATGTTAGGTGCCGCTCCCGCGAGGTGCAAGCCGTAGAGAATAGCGATATAGACGACGGTAAAGGCGAAGTAGACCAGCCAGAGGATACGGGCGGTCTCCGCGATCCGCGGCGTGAGTTTCTGTAGCTCGGGGCCCGGAGCCTCCGAATCGACGAGCTGGGCACCGCTGACGGCGATTTCAGGGAGGATCGCGACCATCAACACGATGATCCCCATCCCGCCGAGCCACTGGGTGAGCTGTCGCCACATCATGATCGCGTGGGAATGGCGCTCGAGGGAAATTTCGCCCAGGACGGTCGCTCCGGTCGTCGTGAACCCGGACATCGACTCGAAGAGGGCGTTGACGGGATGGGCAAGCGTCGACTCGGTCCCCCAGCCCGCGATCACGTACGGCACTGCCCCCACGACCGCGACCGCGAGCCACGAGATCGCGACGAACAGCATCGCCTCGCGGATATCGAGGTCCGGTTCGGGGCTGAGCCGCTCGAGACCCTCGCCGACTGCGACCGTCAGCGCGATCGTCGCGACGAACGGGACGACTGGATCGCGATAGATAAGCGCCACGACGAGCGGAAGGACCAGCGGCACGGAGAGATACTTGAGAACGGTTCCGACGAGCGCGACGCTGGCGCGCCAGTCAGTTCGGAGCCGCATGGAACACCCCGCTCGCGGAAGTACATCTAGACACGGTAGTTATCGCATTTCGATTCGGTCCCATTAATCCATCGTAAGACGGTTTCCACCCGTGACACCGTTGTGGCCGGCGAAAAAGCGCCTCGAAAATGGGCCTCGAAGGGGGAGTATCGATCGGTTTCGTGAATAGGATTATATACTGACAGCGCGTAGATAGTACTATGCACGTTCGATTACCAAGCGTTCGCCACCCACATACGTTCTACGACGTCTTTGGCGTCGTCGCCGCCGCGGTGGCGATCATGGCCCTCGTCCTTGCCGTCCGATACGGGGAGGTGATCCGACTCGAGATGGCCGTTTTCATCGCGGTCGTCTTCCTGTGGGCCGGTTGGGCGATCGAACGGATTCTGTCGGAAACCACGGAGCGATCGAGACGGCAGCGCCAACGGGACTGGCCGTGGAAATGATCCCGTCCCGGTAGCTCTCTCGACGGATTCGCACGGGATCGAGTTCCTCTCGTTCGGGGCGACCGAGACGGTCACCGAAGCGGTATATTTTCAACGGTCACGCAAGAACACCGATCTAATGTATATCGTCATCGTCGGTGCGGGCGATATCGGCCAACCCCTCATCGATATCGCGACGCGTTCGGGAAACGAAGTCGTCGTCATTGAGAACGATCCCGAACGAGCGGATCGGGCCGCCGGTACGTACGACTGTCTGATTCTCGAGGACGATGCAACCGATCACAATGCGCTTCAGGACGCCGGCATCGAGCGGGCGGACGCCCTGATCAGTACGACCGACCGGGACGCGACCAACATCATGGTCTGTCTGCTCGCCCAGGAACACGAGGTCCCCAACATCGTCTCGGTCGTTCACGATCCCGAACACATGAACGTGTTCCGCCAGATCGGCGTCAACACGATGGAGAATCCGCAGGAACTCATCGCCGAATACCTCTATCGGGCGGTCGCTCGCCCGGCGATCGTCGACTACATGCGGATCGGCGAGCAGGCGGAAGTGTTCGAGATAGAGGTGACGGAAAACGCGCCGATCGCCGGGAAGACCCTCATCGAGGCGGCTGACGGTGACCTCCTCTCCGAGGACGTCCTGGTCGTCGCGATCGAACGCGAGGGCGAGGATCCGCCGATCACGCCACGGGGGAATACGCGGATCGAGGCCGGGGACCTCCTGACGGTCTATTCGGCGTTCGGTGCGGAACCCGAACTCACGGACGTGTTCGGCCATCCCGAAGACCGAGTCCAATGACGGTCGATCGACGGTGGGTCCGGACCGACGCCGCTGGTACCGCACGGCCGTCTTCGGGAGCCCTGCCTCGAGCGGGGCGGCAAGCCCTCACCGTACCGGCGTCTCCGAAGCCGGTGGAGGGTGACGGATGAAGGGGGCGGCACGGACCATCGGACGGGACCTGGGCCGCATCTTTCAGGCGCTGGCCGGACTGCTGTTCGTTTCGATCCTCGTGCCGCTCATCTGGGGGGAGTACTACGCGATTCCGGCACTGGTCGTCGCGGGACTGGTCCCCTTCGCCGTCGGCTACATCTTGACCTCGCGGTTCCGGGACGCGGCCCGGCCCGGCAAGCTCCACGGGATGATCATCGCCGCGCTGGGCTGGTTCTGTGTCGCGATCTTCGGTTCGCTGCCGTTCCTCCTCATCGCGTGGACGGTCGAACTCGCGCCGCCGATCCTCGGCGAGCCATCCCAGACGTCGACGCTCGCGGCGTTTACGAACCCGATCAATGCCGTCTTCGAGAGCATGAGCGGCTTCACCGGGACCGGGCTGACGATGACCGACAACGAGGAGGTCCTGCCGCGGACGCTGCAGTGGTGGCGGTCGTTCATCGAGTGGATCGGCGGCGTGGGCGTGATCGTCCTCACGACGGCGATCCTCGCCCGGCCGGGGAGCGGCTCGCTGACCCTCTACGAGAGCGAAGCCCGCTCCGAGCGGATCCACCCGAGCATCGTCTCGACCGTGCAGACGATCTGGTGGATCTTCATCCTCTTTACGTTCGTCTCGATCCTGCTGCTGTGGGTCGTCGGAATGCCGCTCTGGGGGGCGATCAACCACGGCATGACGGGGCTGGCGACCGGCGGGTTCTCGATCACTGACAACTCGATCGCGACCTACGACAGCGTGGCCATCGACTTCGCGCTCCTCCCGATCATGCTGCTTGGCAGCATCGCGTTCCCCGTCCACTATCTCATCCTGCAGGGTGACCTGCGGAACCTCTATTCGGACCTGCAGACCCGCTGGGTGTTCATCTACATGGGGATCGGGACGGTTCTGCTGACCGTGCTGGTGTACGTCAGTGACACGTACGACTCCCTGTTTACCGCGTTCCGGTACGGCTCGTTCCAGTTCGTCTCGGCGGCGACCTGTGCCGGCTTCCAGACCGCGACCGACGCGACGAACGTCGCGCTGGGGCGCTGGTCGGCACAGGCCCAGCTCACCGTCGTGTTCGGGATGGTCGTCGGCGGCGCGGCGGGGTCGACGGTCGGCGGGATCAAGCTGATCCGAGCGCTCACCCTCCTGAAAGGGATCCGGTTCCGTATCGCGGACGTCTTCTACCCCGAGACGGCCGTCCGCCGACTGAAGATCAACGGCCGCCGGCTCAACGAGCAGGAAATACGCCAGGAGTTCGAGGAAGCGGCGATCATCGCCGCGCTCTGGTTCCTCTTCCTCGGGCTCGGCACCTTCGCGCTTCTCATCATGCTCCCGCAGGGCGAGTACACCCTCGAGAACGTTATCTTCGAAGTGGCAAGCGCACAGGGGAACGTCGGCCTCTCGGCGGGTATCACCGGGCCGGAGTCGCTCCCGACGCTCGGCAAGGTCATGTTCCTCTTTAACATGTGGATCGGCCGCCTCGAGATCATTCCCGTGCTGGTGACGCTGCGGGCGGTCTTCGACCGCGGGGGGCTCTACCGATGACCGTCTCTGATATCCCGATCGTCGGCGACCTCCTCGAGTCGGGCGCGGAGGACCGGGTCTTCGATTCGCTCCTGCTTGCGGGGCCGGTCCTGATACTCGTCATCGCCTTCCTCGGCCGCTCGACCGTTACGGTCGGCCTCGCAGCGGCGTACGTTCTCTTCTTCGTCGCATACGTCCTTTATCGCGGTATCCGTCGCTGACGGTTGGTGGTGGCCCGTCGCCTCGTCCTCGAGGCGACTGTCGAACCGGGATCGAGACGAGTGACAGTGCTTGGTCGACGAGAGCGGAGGCTGTGGCGACGGAAACTGCGGAGAACGAACAGCGGCGCTAGATCAGGTCGAGGACGTCGTCGAGGACCGTCGCATCGACGAAGACGATGACGTGGTCACCGGGCTCGATGACGGTCGACCCGCGGGGTGTGATGTGGTCGCCGGACCGCGAAATCGCGCCGATGACGACGCCGGGAGGGAGATCGTCGGTCGCGTCGACGATTTCACGCCCGGCGAGAACGCTCTCCGGGCCGATCTCGATCTCGATGACCTCGGCACGGTCGTGTTCGAGCATCGCGATCTTCTCGGTGTTGTCGGTCCGGGTAAACCGGATGATCTCTTCGGCGGTCTCCTCGCGGGGGTTGATCGCGACGTCGATCCCGACGGTCTCGAAGAGGTCGGCGTACTCGGGGTTCTCGATGATCGCGACGGTACGGTCGACGCCGAGCCGATCGGCAAGCAGGGAGACGAGCAGGTTCTTCTCGTCGCTGTCTAAGGCGGCGACGACGACGTCGGCCTCGCCGACGTGTTCGCGCGCGAGGAACTCGGAGTTGGTCGCGTCGCTTTCCATGACCATCGTGTTCGGCAGCGATTCGGCGATCTCGCGGGCCCGTTCGTGGTCCCGCTCGATCAGCCGCGGTCGGAACCCGTGGTCCTCGAACTCGCGGGCCGCCTGGTAACCGACCTCGCTGCCGCCGACGATGACGACCTCCTCGGCGTCGTCCGGTTTGGTCGCGACCTCGTCGGCGAACTCGTTGATCGAGTCGGGACTACCGATGACGACGACCCGGTCGCCCGCCCGAATGTGTGTGTCACCCCGGGTTACGATCATCTCGTCGTCGCGGAAGATCGCCGCGAACGTCAGCGAGTCGTAACAGTCGGCCTCGCTGACGGTCAGGTCCACGATCGGACTATCCGTCGGAATGTCGAACTCGGCCATCCGGACCAGTCCGCCGGCGAACGTGTCGACGTCGTGTGCGCTGGGCAGGCCGGAGATACGGAAGATCGCCCGCGCGGTCAACAGGTCCGTACAGACCATGAAATCGACGCCGAAGGCACCCTGCGATCCCTGCCACGTTTCCAGCAGCGTCCGGCGGCGCACTCGAGCGACCGTGAAGACGTCCGTCGCGGCCTTGGCCGCGCCACAGACGACCGCGTTGGTCTCGTCGTTGTCGGTACAGGCGATGACCAGTTCCGCCCGCTCGAGGTCCGCCTCACGAAGGATCTCGAGGTCGGTCCCGTCGCCCCGAATCGTCAGCACGTCCAGCGAGTAGGTGAGTTCCTCGACGACGTTCGCGTCGCGGTCGATGACGACCACGTCGTGGCCGTCCTCGAGGTTCGCGGCGATCGAGCGCCCGACCTCGCCGGCACCGACGATGATTACGTACACGACGATCCCTCCGAAAGCATGTATTGCCCACCGGTTTCGGCCGAATAGAGAAATGGATTACGGTGTCTCGAAACCCGTGACAGCCCCCCGCGTTCCGCCCGGACCGCCCCCACGAGACGGTCGCTCCGGACGGCCAACCCACTGCGTTTTTAATGCCCGGGCGTGTAGGGGGGAGCAACGAAACCCGCGGGCAAGTGCGCTCGGTGGCTCACGATGTCGTGAGCCGGACGGGGACGATCGTCCCCGCGAGCGCATAGCGGGATGGCCGACGCGCTGCAAGACGCCGGGGCCGTACGACTAGGCGTCCGCGGACAGTTTCGATGAGAGTCCATCACGCGGCTTTCAGTGCTACGAACCATGGAAATCGAAATCGCAACCATTGGCGGCTACGAAGAAGTCGGACGGCAGATGACTGCCGTCCGCGCCGGCGACGACGTCGTCATCTTCGACATGGGTCTGAACCTCTCGCAGGTCCTGATCCACGACAACGTCGAAACCGAACGGATGCACAGTCTCGACCTGATCGATATGGGCGCTATCCCGGACGACCGGGTCATGAGCGACCTCGAGGGCGACGTCAAGGCCATCGTGCCGACCCACGGGCACCTCGACCACATCGGTGCCATCTCGAAGCTGGCACACCGATACGACGCGCCGATCGTCGCGTCGCCGTTTACGATCGAGTTGGTCAAACAACAGATCGAGGGCGAACAGAAGTTCGGCGTCGAGAACGACCTCGTCAAGATGGAGGCCGGCGAGACGATGTCGATCGGCGACCGCAACGAACTCGAGTTCGTCAACGTCACCCACTCGATCATCGACGCGATTAACCCGGTCCTTCACACGCCCGAGGGGGCGATCGTCTACGGGCTTGACAAGCGCATGGACCACACGCCCGTCATCGGCGACCCGATCGACATGGAGCGGTTCCGCGAGATCGGTCGCGAGGGCAACGGCGTGCTGTGTTACATCGAGGACTGTACCAACGCCAGCAAGAAGGGACGGACCCCCTCCGAGAAGGTCGCCCGCGAACACCTCCGGGACGTCCTCTACAGTGTGGAAGATTACGACGGCGGCATCGTCGCGACGACGTTCTCGAGCCACATCGCCCGCGTCAAATCGCTGGTCGAGTTCGCCGACGACATCGGCCGGCAGCCGGTCCTGCTCGGGCGGTCGATGGAGAAGTATTCGGGCACTGCCGAACGGCTCGACTTCATCGACTTCCCCTCGGATCTGGGAATGTTCGGCCACCGCAAATCCGTCGACCGGACGTTCAAGCGCATCATGAACGAAGGCAAGGAGAACTACTTGCCCATCGTCACCGGCCACCAGGGCGAGCCCCGCGCGATGCTCACCCGAATGGCCCGCGGCGAGACGCCCTACGAACTGGACGACGGCGACAAAGTCGTCTTCTCGGCACGGGTCATCCCGGAGCCGACCAACGAGGGCCAGCGCTACCAGGCCGAGAAGTTGCTCGGCATGCAGGGCGCACGCGTCTACGACGACATCCACGTCTCTGGTCACCTCAACCAAGAGGGGCACTACGAGATGCTCGATGCGCTCCAACCGCAACACGTCATCCCCGCCCACCAGGACATGAGCGGCTTCTCCAGCTACGTCAATCTCTGTGAGAGCGAGGGCTACAAGATGGGCCGAGATCTTCACGTGACACGCAACGGGAACCTCATCCAGCTAGTCGACTGATATGACGAGCCCAGAGGCACGCGAAGAGGCGGTGCTCGAGGCGGTCCGGAAGCGCCGCGAGCAGGTCAACGACGCGATCCCCGAGGAGCTACCGATCAAGCGGCCCGAGCGGCTCTACGAGGCCTCCCGCTACTTGCTCGATGCGGGCGGCAAGCGACTCCGACCGACGGTGTTGCTGACGACCGCGGAGGCGCTGACCGACGTCGATCCGCTGTCGGCGGACTACCGCTCGTTCGACCCCGTCGACGGGAGCGGGCCGGTCGATATGATGGCCGCCGCGGTCAGCGTCGAGGTCATCCAGTCGTTTACCCTGATCCACGACGACATCATGGACGACGACGACCTCCGCCGTGGGGTGCCGGCCGTCCACAAGGAGTACGACCTCGAGACGGCGATCCTCGCCGGCGACACGCTCTACTCGAAGGCCTTCGAGATCATGCTCGAGACGGGCGCGGAGTCGGATCGGATCGTCGACGCGCTCGACGTGCTGGCGACGACCTGTACGGACATCTGTGAGGGCCAGTCGCTGGATGTCACCTTCGAGGAACGGGCCGACGTTTCCCCCGACGAGTACCTCGAGATGGTCGAGCAGAAGACGGCCGTGTTGTACGCCGCGTCGGCGTGTCTCCCCGCGATCTTGCTCGGGGCCGACGACGAGACCATCGAGGAACTCTACGGCTACGGGCTCGATATCGGCCGCGCGTTCCAGATCCGGGACGACGTCCTCGATCTGACCGTCCCGAGCGAACAACTGGGCAAACAGCGCGGGAGCGACCTCGTCGAGAACAAACAGACCCTGATCACCGTCCACGCCCGCGAGCAGGGCGTCGACGTCGAGAACCTCGTCGATACCGACGACGTCGAGGCGGTCACGGAGGCCGAGATCGACGACGCCGTCGCCGAACTCGAGGCGTCGGGCTCGATCGCCTACGCCGACGAAACCGCGACCGATCTCGTCGAACGGGGCAAGCGCCGACTCGAGGTACTGCCGGACAACGAGGCCCGCGACCTGCTCTGTGAGCTGGCGGATTACCTGATCGAACGCGGCTACTGACGCTCGATCGGGCACCCGCTGGCGGTCGGCACGGGCGACGCACCGCTCGAGACGGCGTTCGATTTCGCCCGGATTCTGTTGCGAATTCCCCACCGAGCGGTTGATATGACTGACGACTCCACGGACGGAGCCGGCGGGCTCTCCCGACGCGACCTACTCGGGACGGCAATGGCGGTCGGTGCGATCGCGACCGCCGACTGTCTCGACTCGGTCCTCGGGACCGCCGGCCCGAACGAAAACGAGATCGACCCCGTCGCGCCGAACGAGCCCCGTGAGGGGACGGCCGGCGAGTTCTACACGCTGGTCGAGCGAACCGACGTTCCGGTCGCATCGCTCCGAGAAGACGAGGGGGACCTCGAGACTGAGACGGGCTATCGTGCCGATCTTTCTGTACGACCACAGGACGGGGATGGGTGTGCCGGTAGTGACTTCCCCGACCCGTCACGGGTAGCCGCCGTTGTGTGCGTCGGTTGCGGCCCGAATCGCGAGGGTTTTGGCCCGGGCGGAAGTACCGCCCGGTAATGGACGACGACTTACGCGAACGCATCGAGCGCGAGGTCGAGAAGCACGCGCTGTTGAACGCCGTCAAACACGAGAGCGACGCCGACGTCGGTGCCATCATGGGGCCGCTGATGGGCGACAACCCCGACTTCCGCCAACACGGCGACGAGATTCCGGGCATCGCCGGCGGCGTCGTCGGCCGGGTCAACGACCTCGGCTACGACGAGAAACGCGAGCGCCTCGAAGAACTCGCTCCCGAGGAACTCGCCGAGATCGAGGCCGAGGAAGAAGAAGACGAACACGACCTCCCCGATCTCCCGAACGCGGACGACTACGACGAGATCCGGATGCGGTGTGCGCCCAACCCCAACGGCCCGTGGCACGTCGGCCACGCCCGGATGCCCGCCGTCATCGGCACCTATCGCGAGCGCTACGACGGCTGGTTCTGCGTGCGCTTCGACGACACCGACCCCGAGACCAAGCGGCCCGATCTCGAGGCCTACGACGCGATCCTCGAGGACCTCGAATATCTCGGCTTCGAGCCCGACGACGTTTACAAGGCCAGCGATCGCCTCGAGACCTACTACGACCACGCCCGCGAGCTGATCGACCTCGGCGGGGCCTACACCTGCTCGTGTTCGGGCGAGGAATTCTCCGAGTTGAAAAACAGCGGCGAGGCCTGTCCCCACCGCGAGAAAGACGTCGAGACGGTCCGCGAGGAGTTCGCGGCCATGATCGACGGGGAGTACGAAAGCGGTGAGATGGTTCTCCGCGTGAAAACGGACATCGAACACAAGAACCCGGCACTGCGGGACTGGGTCGCCTTCCGGATGATCGATACGCCACACCCCCGCGAGGAAGCCAGCGAGTACCGCTGCTGGCCGATGCTCGACTTCCAGTCGGGGATCGACGATCACCTGCTCGGGATCACCCACATCATCCGCGGGATCGACCTGCAGGACTCCGCGAAGCGCCAACAGTTCGTCTACGACTACTTCGACTGGGAGTATCCGGAAGTCGTCCACTGGGGCCACGTCCAGCTCGACGACTACGACGTCAAGATGAGTACCTCGACCATCTCGGAGCTGATCGAGCGAGGCGAACTCGACGGCTGGGACGACCCGCGAGCGCCGACGCTCAAGAGCCTGCGCCGGCGCGGTATTCGGGGCGAGGCCATCGTCGAGGCGATGGTGGGCCTCGGCACCTCGACCAGCGACGTCGATCTGGCGATGAGTTCGATCTACGCCGCCAACCGCGACCTGATCGACGAGGAGACGGACCGCCGCTTCTTCGTCCGCGACGGCAATCAGGTCCCCCTCGCCGGTGACCCGCCCGCCGAGGCGAACCCGCCGCTGCACCCCAACCACGAGGAACGGGGCGTCCGAGAGATCCCCGTCGGCGACTCGGTCATGCTCGAGAGCGAGGACCTCCCCGAGCCGGCCGCCGAGGACACGCGACTCTGGTTGAAGGGACTGGGCGGGTTCGAACTCGAGGACGGCGCGTTGCGGTACGCCACCGACGATCTCGACGTGGTCCGCGAGGAGGGCGTCGACGTCGTCCACTGGGTGCCGGCCGACGGCCGCGTCCCCCTCCGCATGCGGACGATCGACGGCGACGTCACGGGTCACGCCGAGCCCGGCGTCGCCGACCTCGAGCCCGACGAACTGGTGCAGTTCGAGCGGGTCGGGTTCGCGCGGATCGATCGGCACGAAAGTGACGAGGAGGACGACGCGGAGACCGTCGCGTACTACACACATCCCTGAGGCCGTTTCGAGACGGGACGGCTCTCTGAGTCGGGGATTCCCACGCTCCTGCCGATTACTCGAGCAGGTCGTCACCCCGATCCGGTAACGGATCGGCGACGACGCCATCCTGCCGACCCAGCACGCGGGCGTGGGCGGCACAGACGTGCCGGTTCTCGTCCCACGGAACGTGTAACTCGACCGCCGCTTGGCGCTGACAGTCGGATTCGGTACAGTCCATCATTCTCCGTGAACGATACCCACGACTTCAGTGTTTCCCGCGGATCACAGCAGGAAGACCGCGACGAGAAAGCCAAGCAAAATCGTGGCCGTCAACAGCACCTGGACCGCCGTCGACGCGAGGGTCCCGACCGTCGTGTAGACCGCCGACCGGGCGCTGCCCTCGAGTTCCTCGCCGCGGACGAACTCGAGGACGAAGACGGTCCCGAAGAGGCCGGCCAGTAGCCCGACCGGGCCGGTGACGAGCATGAGAGCGATCCCGACGCCGGCGGCGACGGCGGTCGTCAGCCACGACGCGCCACCGGCGCGGGCGGCGATCGACCCGCCGAAAAACTCGATGAGTGCCGTGATGACCGCGATGACGGCCAGGACGGCGAACGTGAGGACGCTGATCTCCGCGGTTCCGGACCCCCACCAGTAGACGCCGAGCCCGGCCAGCGAGAGGAGGCCGCTGGGCACCATCGGGACGGCCGCGCCGACGATCGCACCGGCGAGCAACGCGACGGCGACGACGAGGACCACGTCGACCATACTGACGGCGACGACGGACTGCGGCAAATGCCTACCGCCTTCAGTAGGGTTAGGTACGCGGCTCCGAACCTGTGGATATGACACAGCAACGCGGTGCGATCGTCGTCGGCGCGTCCTCGGGGATCGGCGAGGCGCTTTCCCGACGGCTGGCGGCCGACGGCTACGAGATCGGACTTGCGGCCCGGCGAACCGAACGGATGCGGCGGATCGGGAACGAACTACCGACCAAGTCCTACGTCGCGACGATGGACGTCACCGCAGTCGAGGACGCCAGACAGGGCTTTTTCGACCTCGCGGAGGCGATGCCGTCGGTCGATCTCGTCGTCCTCAGCGCCGGGGTCGCGACCGTCAATCGGGACCTCGAGTGGGAGCCCGAACGGCAGACGATCGACGTCAACGTCCGCGGGTTTACCGCGCTGGCGACGGCCGCGATGGAATACTTCGAGTCGACGCCGGACCACGCCAGCGAGTCGGACGGGCACCTCGTGGGGATCTCGTCCGTGGCGGCCCACATCGGTAACGACGACGCGCCGGCGTACAGCGCCTCCAAGGCCTACGTCTCGACGTATCTGGAAGGGCTTCGCTATCGGGAGGGCGATCGCGATACGGACGTGGCGATCACGACCATCGAGCCGGGGTTCGTCGACACCAAGCTGTCGCTGGGCGGCTTCTGGGAGTGTTCGCCCGAAACGGCGGCCGCACAGATCGCTCGAGCGATCGAGAAGAAGCGAACGCACGCCTACGTCACGCGGCGCTGGCGGGCCATCGCGTGGCTCGTTGATCTCCTTCCCGAGCGGCTGCGTCGACGGCTGTTTTGAGGGTGCGTGCCGGGGACGGCGTCTCGGAGAGCGGAATCATGCCGGACATCTATACTGGGGGTTCCCGTTGGCAGGGACGATGACGGATCAGACCGAGAGTGAGATCGTTCACCGGACGCTCGACCCCGACGGCGAGAACCCGACGGTACAGATCATCGAGGCGATCATGGACCTCGAGGGCGTCGATTCGACCGACCTCCCGACGATATACGACTGCGTGGACGGGATGCTCGCCGAACTCTTTTCGAACCCGCCGGCACCGGAGGCCCAGATGGAGGTCGAGTTCAGTTATCACCGGTATCGGATCACCGTCGAACAGAACGGGACGGCGAAGTTCGTGAAAACGGGGTGAGGGACGGCCCGCCGTTCGCGGTACTGCGGACTCACTCGTCGGCGAACCGCTCCCGAACCGCGAGCGCCGCCGCGGTCCCGTAGCGATCGACCAGCGGACAGATGGCGTCGCCCAGCGCGCGCATACACTGGCTGGTCGAATGGAACTCGAGGCGGTCGGCAACGGACTCCCAGTCCCGGGCCTGCAGAACGCGCAGGACGAGCAGCCGCTCCTCGCGGGCGGTCAGGTCGACACCGTCGGGGTCGTCGGCGAGGTATCGAACGACGAGATCGCGGAAGGGGCCGGGGTCGACGTCGAACAGGCCCGGCCCGTAGGCGGCTCCGGCGACGACCCGCCACTCGTGATCGGACAACTCGAGCGGCGGCGCGGCCTCGGCGTCGACGCTCCGGAGGACGGCACGGGCCACGTCGGGCTCGAGGTCGGCGAGCGAGTCCGAACAGCAGGCCCCGAATCGGCCGGCAAACCACTCGGCGTGGCGGTCGTGGAGCCGCTGGCCCGCGTCCGTCGTCGGCGCGAGCATGAGCGCGGAGTACTCGCCGCTCGAATCGTTGCGGGTCGTCGAGACGTGGACCGTCCGATAGCCGTTCGCCCGCCAGAACGCGAGCAGGCCGGGGGTCGCGCCGAAGCCGGTCCCGAGCCAGTCGATCGAATCCGCGCCGTCGCCGAACTCCTCGCGAACGCGCTCGAGCAATAACGAGCCCAGCCCCCGCGAGCGGGCCGCGTGGTGGGTCGCGATGCGGACGACCCGCAGGCCCGCGGGCTCGCCGGCGGCCTCGTCGCGCAGCTGGCTGGTCAGCACGTCCGGCAGCATGTTACCCCGAATCCGGCCGCCCTCGTACATCATCGCGCGGCGCTCGGGCGACAGGTTCCCCTCCCGCGCGAGCAGGGCGACGCTGACGACGTGGCCGTCCCGTACCAACGCGCGGGCCTCGAGGTTGGGGGCGTCGAGCAGGCGCGCGAGGTCGTTGGGTTCGGTCCGGTAGTGTGCGAGGACGAGCAGGCCGAAGGCCTCTCGGAGCAGGCGCTCGTCCGCGAGGAGGGCGTCGGGCTCGAGCCGGCGGTACTCGACCGAGTCGGGGTCGGCGTCGGCGACCAGCGGCTCGACCGGCGGCCGGGCGTCGAGCAGCAACGCGCGGAAAGCCCACACCTCGACGGGATCGCCCCCGGCGTACCGGATCGGCTCGACGAGCCGGCAGTCGGTCACCTCGTGGTCGCTCTCGGTCAGCCGGTCCCGGAACCGGACCGAGAAGCCCCGACCGGCTCCCTCGTAACCGTGGATCGTCGTCGCGAACGCGACCCGGTCCGCGGTCAGCAGGGACTCGAGGGTCGCAACGGGAAGCGCAGCGGCCTCGTCGACGAGGACGATATCGGCCGTTTCGGTCGTTTCCGCCGCTGCCGTCGGCTCGCGGAACCGGACCGAGCCGCCCGCGCTCGTCTCGATCCGGCGGGACTCGACCGTCGCGTCGTCGTCGAGCGTCCGGCAGAGTTCGCCCGCGCGATCGAACAGTTCCGCCGCGTTTCGTGCCGCTGGAGCGGTCACAAGGACGTCCTCGCCGGCGGTGGCGAACGCGCCCGCGGCGATCCCCGCCGCGCTGGACTTGCCCCGTCCTCGGTCGGCCTCGAGGACGACGGCCCGATCGGCCTCGGACAGCGACTCGAGGGCGGCGACGGCGTCGGCCTGATCGCCCGTCAGGCAGGCCTCGTAGGCGGCCATCGGGAACCGTCGATCCGGCGGCGGCGCGGGATCGGCCGTCGCCAGCCGCGGGGACGGGTGGGTCAGGCCGTCGGCCTCGATCCGTCCTGACTCGAGGTCGACGATGGCGACGCCGCGGTGCGCCCGTACGGTCTCGACGAGCCGTCGTCGGAAGCGGCCGGAGACATCGTCCAGTTCGAACGGCGGGACGGCAAGCGATTCGTCGAACCCGTCGCGGCGGTCCGGCCACGCCTCGAGCGGCGGCACGAGCAAGACGAGGAGGCCGCCGCCGTCGACCGCACCGGCGACTTTCCCGACGGCGTTGGGCCGGAGTTCCGCGTGAGCGTCGACGGCGATCACCTCTCGCGTCGTTCCCAGCAATTCGCTCGCGTTGGCCTGGGGCAACTGTTCGCAGCGAAGCCGGTCGTCGGGCCCGACCAGCGTCGTCGCGGTAATCGGGACCGACAGGGTATCGAGGACCGCCTCGAGTCGATCGTACCCGCGCTCTCGGTCTCCCGCAAGGACCAACGCCCGCCGTTCGTTGGCGCGCTCGGCTTCTGCATGGAGTGTTCCTGCGAGCGTGACGACGTCCGCGTCCGCGTTCATACGGCCGCTTCGTGTGTGCCGGTATAATTATTCACTCATGCGCGGACGCCGTCATCGACGGTGCCCTCGACCATCGCGACTCCGTGTCCGGTTCGAGGATCGATTCGGCGACTTTCGCCGTCTCCGTCCGTCGAACCGCGTCCGATCGGGACGGCAATTTCCGGAAACTTATAACCTGTTCATCATTTCCACGCTATGAGAACTGCTGTCCGATTTCAAGACCGGTCGTATCAATAATCTAAGTGTGGTTGTACATGTACGACAGGACGGATTCACACTGGCCGTGCCGGCGAAACGGGACGTCGATCGGGAACACGGAGGGAAGATCATATGAGTAACGAACAACCCCAGCGACAGGACGGATCGGAACGGGAGGCGTACTTCGTCGGCGGGGGGATCGCATCCCTCGCCGGAGCCGCGTTCCTCGTCCGTGACAGCGAACTGCCGGGCGAGAACGTCCACGTCCTAGAGAAACTGGACGTGATGGGCGGGGCACTCGACGGAGCCGGCTCGCCCGAGGAGGGATACGTCATTCGGGGCGGCCGGATGCTCAACTTCCCGACGTACGAGTGTACGTGGGACCTGCTCGAGACGATTCCGTCGCTCGAGGACCGCGAGCGATCGGTCAAGGACGTCATGGACGAGTTCAACGAGGACCATCAGACGTACGCCGTCGCTCGGTTGCTGGGCGACGAACAGGAGGTCCTCGACGTCTCGTCGTACGGGTTCGAGATGGAGCATCGGCTCTCCTTGCTCCAACTGGTCCTGACGCCCGAGGAGCAACTCGGCGACACGCGGATCGAGGAGTGGTTTTCCGACTCCTTTTTCGAGACGACGTTCTGGTACATCTGGGCGACGACGTTCGCCTTCCAGCCCTGGCACAGCGTCGCGGAGATGCGACGATACATGCACCGCTTCATGCACGAGTTCCCCCGGTTGAACACCATGGAGGGGATCCACCGGACCAAGTACAACCAGTACGATTCGATGGTCCGACCGATTCGGCGGTGGCTGGAAGACCACGGCGTCGAGTTCCGGGGCGGCTGTGAAGTGACCGATATGGATATCGTACCCGGTCGGGACGGCAAGACCGTCGAAACGATCCACTACGAGGCCGACGGTGTAGCCGAGACGATCGACGTCGAGCCGACGGATCTCGTCTTCGTGACCAACGGCTCGATGACCGACGGCTCGGATCTCGGATCGATGACCGAAGCGCCCGACCTGAACACGACGGGGGCGTCCTTCGAACTGTGGAAGAACATCGCCGAGGACAACCCCGAGTTCGGGACGCCGTCGGCGTTTGCCGACCACGTCCAGGAGACGAAGTGGCCGTCTTACACCGTCACGCTCGACGAGCCGGACCTGCTCGAACACATCGTCGAGGTCACGGGCGAAGCGCCCGGGAACGGATTGATCACCTTCACCGAGTCGAACTGGCTGATGTCCATCGTCGTCGCCGCCCAGCCCCACTTCGCGAACCAGCCCGACGACGTGAAGGTCTTCTGGGGATACGGCCTGTTCCCCGAAGAGGAGGGGAACTACGTCGAGAAGAAGATGGGGAACTGCACCGGCGAAGAGATCCTCGAGGAACTGTGCTACCACCTCGGCTATCTCGATGAACTCCCGTCGGTCCTCGAGGACGCGAACTGTATCCCCTGTAATATGCCGTTTATCACGAGTCACTTCATGCCGCGGACGCCCGGCGATCGGCCGGACGTCGTCCCACCGGGATCGAACAACCTCGCGTTCATCGGCCAGTTCGCGGAGCAACCCCGGGACGTGGTGTTCACCGTCGAGTATTCGGTACGGTCCGCGATGACGGCCGTCTACGACCAACTCGACGTGGATCGGGACGTGCCACCGGTGAGTACGCACCAGTACGAACCCGAGGTTCTCGTCGACGCCGCGAAAGCGGCGTTCAGATAGCCCCGATACCGGAGTACTCACCGGCGGTGTGGGAACCCACTGCCGGCCGGGGGAACACGACCGTTCGATTCTATCATTTTTCGCACCTGATGGCGACCCCAACCGACCTCGTCCGTGCGGAGGTGTCTCACTTCGCCATCCGTTTGAACACGCTTTTAAGGGGGGCAACGCTATTCGAGTGTACACCCTACGCGGGGTTGATGATGCTCCTAGCTTCACAGGACTTCCGCCGGGATCGGCCCGGCACGGGTACCCAGTGCCCGGACGGCAGGGGAGCGCGAGCCCACGTGTAGGAGAGGTGAACAACCATGTCAGTCTACGTCAACACCGACATCCCAGCCGACCTCGCCGACGACGCCCTCGAGGCGCTCGAGGTCGCACGAGACACCGGACGCGTAAAGAAAGGAACGAACGAAACCACGAAGGCCATCGAGCGCGGCAACGCCGATCTGGTCTACGTCGCCGAAGACGTCTCCCCCGAGGAGATCGTCATGCACCTGCCCGACCTCGCCGAGGAGAAGGGCATCCCCGTCGTCTTCATCGAGACCCAGGACGACGTCGGCCACGCCGCCGGCCTCGAGGTCGGCTCGGCCGCTGCGGCGATCGTCGACGCCGGCGAGGCAGAAGACGACGTCGAGGACATCGCCGACAAGGTCGAGGACCTCGACTGAGGTGACCAAAGATGAGTGCTGAAGAGGAAGAAAGCGGCTCCACGCCCGCCGAGGTCATCGAGATCGTCGGCAAGACCGGCATGCACGGCGAAGCCATGCAGGTCAAATGCCGAATCAAGGAGGGCGAGAATCAGGGACGCATCATCACCCGTAACTGCCTCGGGCCGGTCCGCGAAGGGGACGTACTCCAGCTTCGCGAGACCGCCCGCGAGGCCGACTCCATCGGAGGACAATAATGGTCGAGAAACGAACCTGCGACTACACGGGCGAAGAGATCGAACCCGGTACGGGCATCATGTACGTCAAAAACGACGGCTCCGTACTCCACTTCGTCGACTCCAAGGCGGAGAAAAACTACAAGCTCGGGCGCGAACCCCGAGACCTGGAGTGGACCGAAGAGGGTCGTCGCGGCAAGGGTCCCACGCAGGACGAGACGCCTGCCGACGAGACCGACGAGGACGAGGACCTCGAGACGGACGCCGACGACGAGGAAGACGCGCCCGCCGGTGACGACGCGGTCGACGAGACCGAGGAAGCGGCGGCCGACGAGTCCGAAGACGCCGAAACCGAGGCCGAGGAAGCATGAGCGATCACGAGCGAACCTTCGTGATGGTCAAGCCCGACGCCTTCGCGCGCGGCCTCGTGGGCGAGGTCGTCTCCCGACTCGAGGACCGCGGGCTCAAGCTCGTCGGCATCAAAGTCGAGAACATGCCCCGCGACCGGGCTGAAGAACACTACGGTGAACACGAGGACAAGCCGTTCTACGACGACCTCGTGGACTTCATCACCTCGGGACCGGTCGTCCCGATGGTCTGGGAGGGCCAGGACGCGACCCGGCAGGTCCGCCAGATGATCGGCGAGACCGACCCGCTCGAGGCCGAACCCGGAACGATCCGGGGAGACTACGCGCTCGACCTCGGTCGGAACGTCGTTCACGCCGCCGACCACGGGGACGAGGGCGCAAACGAACGCGAGATCGCGATCCACTTCGACGAGGACGAGCTGATCGACTACGATCAGCACGACGCCGAGTGGCTCTACGAGTAACGCATTCCGGACCGAACGGCGGCTTCACCGCCGGTTTTGGCTGTCGCTAGTATCAGTTACGGCGAGCTGAGACGTTGTCACACATATATTTTCAGACAGACGTAAAGTCTAATGTGGCGGCCGAAGTAGACGCCCGTGGTGGTTTCGAATGGGAACAGACGGTAGGTGGTTCGTGGATGCGTGAACGGGAGGGTGTATCGACCTTGCAGGCCGACGCGATGCCGTCGCTGGACCTCGTTTTCGATCTCCTCTCGAACAGACGACGGCGCTACGCGCTGTACTACCTCAATCAGCAGTCCGATGGCGTCGCGACGGTCGCAGCCCTAGCACAGAACGTCGTCGCGTTCGAGCGGATCGCCGCCGAGGACGCCGACCGCGACTCGGCACGGTCGCCGCCCGACCGGGACGCGGACCCCGCCGACGAACGGGAAACCGTTCGGGTGGAACTCCGACACGTCCACCTCCCGAAACTCGAGGATGCCGGTGTCCTCGAACACGACCGGCGAAGCGAGACGGTGCGGTACTGGGGACAGCCGTCGCTCGAGGAGTGGCTCGAGCATGCACATCACAAGGAGATGTCGTAGACCGCCTGTCACGGACCGCGAACGCGGAGACGACGGTAAGCGGTCGGGTTGGGGTCGCTGATGCGGTTTGCTGTCGCGAGCCCGTTGGGACCACAGGCCAGTCGCGGTCCCACCGGCAATGACGGACCGGAGACGGTCTGAAAGGTTTAAGTCCGAGTCCGTAGTGGTTCCGGTGACGTATCGGGAAATCGCCAGCGGGAGCGGCGATACTTTATGGAGTGTGATATCGTCTCTCTCCTCAAAACTTAACAGGCGAGAAACCGATACGATTCATGAGGTGTATACTATGGCTGACCACGAACTTCCACCACTGCCGTACGATTACGACGCGCTCGAACCGGCACTGTCCGAACAGGTACTGACCTGGCATCACGACACGCACCATCAGGGCTACGTCAACGGCCTCAATGCAGCCGAGGAAACCCTCGCCCAGAACCGCGAGGAGGGCGACTTCGGCTCGACGCCGGGCGCGCTCAGCGACGTCACCCACAACGGCTGTGGCCACTATCTCCACACGCTGTTCTGGGAGAACATGTCCCCCAACGGCGGCGGCGAACCCGAGGGCGACCTCGCCGACCGCATCGAGGAGGACTTCGGCTCCTACGAGGGCTGGAAGGGCGAGTTCGAGGCCGCTGCCGGTGCCGCCGGTGGCTGGGCACTGCTGGTCTACGACCCGGTTGCGAAACAGCTTCGCAACGTCGCGGTCGACAAGCACGACCAGGGCGCACTCTGGGGCTCTCACCCCATCCTCGCGCTGGACGTCTGGGAACACTCCTACTACTACGACTACGGACCGGACCGTGGCGAGTTCATCGACGGCTTCTTCGATGTCGTCAACTGGGAGAAGGCCGAAGAAGAGTACCAGACCTGCCTCGACCACTTCGAGTAAGCGACGAGCCAGTCGATCCCGAATTTTTCTTGTGCCAGTCCCGGTAGCCGCCGCTGACGGCTCCGACCCGACGCCATTGCCGAACCCGCTCGAGTCGATCGCCCGGCGCTCGCTCGCAGACAGTGGCTGTGAATGACTGCCATGGTTTAACTGTTCGTGGGACGATCCCCCATTCTATGGCTGCCGAGGACAGCGGCGTCGACGCGAGGGTCGAGAATCGAGACGAGACGCGACACCGGCCGTCGCTCGAGACGGGAGCGGGCGGCGACGATGCCGGCGGGGAACTCGCGGCCGACCTGCGGGCGGCCGTCGACGGCGACGTTCGGTTCGACGAGTACACGCGGGTCCTCTACGCGACGGACGGGAGCATCTACGGCGCACAGCCGGCCGGCGTCGTCTTCCCGCGGGACACCGCCGACGTCCGCGCGGCGATGACCGTCGCGGCCGACCACGACGTGGCTGTCCTGCCACGCGGTGCGGGGTCGTCGCTCGCCGGGCAGACCGTGGGACCGGGCTGTGTCGTCCTCGACCTATCGCGGCATATGGACGAGATCCGCGAGATCGAGCCCGACGACCGGACCGCCGTCGTCCAGCCGGGGGTCGTCCAGGACGACCTCGACGCCGCCCTCGAGCCCCACGGACTGCGTTTCGCGCCCGATCCGGCCTCCTCGAACCGGGCGACGATCGGCGGCGGGATCGGGAACAACTCGACGGGTGCCCACTCGGTCCGGTACGGAATCACCGACGCCTACGTCGAGGAGTGCGAGGTGGTGCTGGCCGACGGCTCGTTGATCCGTACCCGGGACGTCGTCCTCGACGGACCGGTGTGGGACGAGATCGTCTCGAAAGACGACCGCGAGGCGGAGATCTACCGCACCGTGCGGGCGCTCGTCGAGGACAACGCCGACGAAATCGAGGCGCGCTACCCCGACCTCAAGCGCAGCGTCAGCGGCTACAACCTGCAGAAGGTTATCAGGGAGCGTGCGGACGGAGCCCGGATCATCAACCTCTCCAAACTGCTCGTGGGGGCCGAAGGAACCCTCGGCGTCGTCGTCGAGGCCGCGCTCTCGCTCGTGACCCGGCCCGACGAGACCGCGCTCGCGGTCTACTGCTACGACGACCTGCTCGAGGCGCTGGCCGCCGTCCCCGAGGCGCTCGAACTCGAGGCCAGCGCGGTCGAACTGATGGACGACGAGGTGTTCCGGCTGGCGGCCGAGTCGGCGGAGTACGCCGAGTACGCGGAGCCGATTCCCGAGGGCACCGCGGCCACGCTGCTGCTCGAGTTCGACTCGGAGGTCGTCGACGATCTGCCTGCGGCCGTCGAAACCGCGACGGCCGATCTCGTCGGTGGCGGGGCGGCGTTCGACTCGCTCGAGGCGTTCGACGCCGCGAAACAGGATCGGCTCTGGAAGCTCCGGAAGGCCGCCATCCCGCTGTTGATGAGCATGGACGGCGATCCGAAGCCCTACCCCTTCGTCGAGGACGCTTCCGTGCCCCCCGCGGAACTGGCAGCGTACGTCGCGGGGTTTCAGGAGATCCTCGAGGACCACGACACCGAGGCCGCGTATTTCGCCCACGCGGGCGTCGGAACGTTGCACATCCGGCCGGTCCTGAACCTCAAAGAAGGCGAGGACGTCGAGAAAATGCGGGCCATCGCCGACGACGTGACGGACCTCGTCCGCGAACACAACGGCTCGTTTTCGGGCGAACACGGGGACGGCCTCGCGCGGACGGCGTTCAACCCCAAGCTGTACGGGCCGGACCTCTGGGCGGCGTTTCAGGACCTCAAATCTGCGTTCGATCCGGACTGGCGCATGAACCCCGGCAAGGTCGTCTACCGGGACGACGATCCGACCGACAGCCGGGAGAACCTGCGGTACGGCCCCGACTACGCCTCGCTCGAGCCCCGGACCACCCTCGACTTCGACGACGAGGGCGGCTTCTCGGAACTCGTCGAACTCTGTAACGGCTGTGGGACCTGTCGCCAGACCGACGGCGACGTGATGTGTCCGACCTATCGGGCGACCGAGGAGGAGATCGCCACGACCCGCGGGCGGGCCAACCTGCTCCGGGCAGCGATTAGCGGCGAGATCGATCCCGAGGAACTGTACAGCGAGCGGTTCCAGTCCGACGTCCTCGACCTTTGTGTCGGCTGCAAGGGCTGTCAAAGCGACTGCCCGACCGGCGTCGACCTCGCGAAGCTCAAGGCCGAAGTCAAACACGGGTATCACGAGCGAGAGGGTGTGAGCCTGCGCGAGCGACTGTTCGCGAACGTCGACCGACTGGCGTCGCTGGGGAGTACGTTCGCGCCGGTGACGAACCACGCGACGGACCTGCCAGGCGCGCGGACGGTCCTCGAGAAGACGATCGGAATCGCACCCGAACGGACGCTGCCGACGTTCCGGCGGGAGTCGTTGGTCGAGTGGTTCGAGCAGCGAGACGTCGACGACATCTCGGAAACGCGAGCGGTAGCGCCGCGAGCGCGCGGCGGACCCCAGGTGGCCCCCGAGGACGCAACGGCCGGCATCGTCCTCTTTCCCGACACGGATACGAACTACTCGAATCCCGAGATCGGAAAGGCGGCCGTCGACGTGCTGGAGGCCGCGGACGTTCGCGTGGCGGTCCCGGATCTCGGCCCGACCGGGCGGGCCGCCTACTCCGAGGGGCTGCTCGAGACCGCGGCCGAGCAGGGCCGCGAGCTGCTCGACGACCTCGAGCCCTATCTCGAGCGCGGGTGGTCGGTTCTGTTCGTCGAGCCCTCGGACGCGGCGATGGTGGTCGACGAGTACCGATCGCTGCTCGCGGACGACCGGGTCGAGACGCTCGCGGCGAACGCCTACGGCGTCTGTGAGTACGTCGACGAGCGCCGACTGGACGAGGACCTGTCGGTCGACGAGTCGGCGACGGCGGGGCCGTCGGTGACGTTCCACGGCCACTGCCACCAGAAAGCGCGCGGCGCGGACCACCACGCCGTGGGCGTCCTCCGGCGGGCGGGCTATGCCGTCGAGCCGGTCGATTCGACGTGCTGTGGGATGGCCGGGAGTTTCGGCTACGAGGCCGAACACTACGCTCTCTCGAAAGCGATGGGATCGTTGCTTCGGGAGCAACTCGAGGCGAGCGCGGCCGGGCGGGCGGGCGACGGCGGCGAGACGATCGTCGCCGCGCCCGGCACCTCCTGTCGGACGCAGGTCGGCGATCTCGAGGGGTACGACCGGCCGGTCCATCCCGTCGAACTGCTCGCTCGAGGGGTCGAATCGGCGTAGTTGGTGAGTGAACAGCGGTTTGGTGGGTGAATTACCGGTTTCGTCGAGTGGACAGCGGCTCGAGCCGTCCTGCTATCGTGGCAACACGGAGTAACCACACCCTCCCCAACCGATTCGCTCGGTCACGTTGCTCCCTCGCTCATCCCTCGCGCAGCGTTAC
Source organism: Natrinema thermotolerans (assembly GCF_031165565.1). Lineage (NCBI taxonomy): Archaea > Methanobacteriati > Methanobacteriota > Halobacteria > Halobacteriales > Natrialbaceae > Natrinema > Natrinema thermotolerans. Next base: position 3,697,462 of record NZ_CP101873.1, read on the forward strand.
GCCGCGGTTCGCCACGGGGGCGAACCGCGGCCCAGCGCGCGCCACCGCATCGCGGGGGATCAACCCTCGTCGTCGACGCCGACCGCCCGCAGGTACTCCTCGAGCAGCGTGGGGAACCGACCGCCGCGGACGTACCGCAGGCCGAACTCGTCGGCCCAGGAGATGATCCCGCGGTCCTCGGTGACGACGCCGGCGTCGAGTTCGCGCGCGAGGATCAGCAGATCGAAGTCCTCGCGGGAGTCGAGGACGCCCTGGCGAAGCGCCCGCCGATATTTGTCGCGCAGGTCCGAGACGACGCGGTCGGCGTCGGTCATGTACTCCTCGCGGTCGCCGTCGCCCGAGCCGTGGGCGAGTTCGTCCGGATCGAGCTGTTCGACCTCGCGGATCGCCTGTTCGGAGACGCGAAGCCCCCGATCGACCCGGTCGCTCATCTCGTCGATGAACTCGTAGACGATGTTCGCCGGAATGGTAACGCCGTACCGGTCGGGGCTCTTGCGGACGACCCACGTGTCGAGCCGCGAGAAGACCTCGTCGTCGACGTCGCGCTCGCGCAGCATCGTCGCGAGCTCGTCGTGGATCGACGGGGGGACATAACAGGAGATGTTGAGTTCGAGGCGTGCGGTCGCAACGAGGTCGAGCAGGCGGATTACGGCCGTCTCTATTCCCTCGTCGTCCCGTCGGATCTCCTCGGTGATGAACAGCGACGTGTCGAGGACGAACCGCTGGCGTGGGGGGTCACCGGACATACGCGGGGGTTCGACGGTCCGACACAAAGAGGTCGGCCCGAAAACGGGTCGTGACCCGGCTGCTCGCGACCGGTCCGAGGACGGCCCGGTGTTTTTGGGCCGGTGCGTGGTCGGACGACGTATGGACCGGGACGCGTATCGCGAGCGGCTCGCGGCCACGACCGACGATCCCGCGGACCTCTTCGAACACTTCGAGGAGCGGTCGGTGGCGGGCCGGACCCACCACGTCCTCACGGCCGCGCGCCACGGGGTCGAACGCGGGACCGTCGTCGTCGAGGACGCCGACGTCGTCGTCCGCGGCTACCCGAGCATCCCGCGGATCCTCGTTCTCGAGCCCGGCATCGAGTCGTTCTTCGCGGGCACCGAGACGGTCGTCGTCGAGGAGAAACTCGACGGGTTCAACGTCCGGATCGCAGCCGTCGGCGGCGAGCCGCTGGCGTTTACCAGAAGCGGCTACGTCTGTCCGTACACGACCGCCCGGGCGCGGGCCCTGCTCGACCTCGAGTCCTTCTTCGACGCACACCCGGACAGGGTTCTCTGTGCGGAGCTGATCGGTCCGGAGACGCCCTATACGACCACCGACTACGAGGGGATCGACTCCCACGACATCCGCGTGTTCGACGTTCGGGACGGAGAGTCCGGCGAGCCGATGTCGGTCGCCGACCGGCGCGCGCTCTGTCGGGCGTTCGACTTCGGCCAGCCGCGGTGTTTCGGGCGGGCGGCCCCGTCGGACGCGGTCGAGATAGCCGCGGCCGCCATCGCCGACCTCGACGCCGCCGGCCGGGAGGGCGTCGTGTTGAAGTCGGCCGACGGGGAATCAATGGTCAAGTACACGACGGCATCCCAGCATCGCGAGGAACTGGCCTACGCGTTCTCCTTGCCGTTCGAGTGTGGCCGCGATTTCGTCTTCTCGCGGATCGTCCGCGAGGCGTTTCGGGCCGCCGAGTTCGCCGAGAACGACGACCGGCTCCGGGAGCGAGCCCACGACCTTGGCGAAGCGATCCTGCTACCGATGGTCGCGACGATCCGTTCGGTGGCCGTCGGTAAACCGATCGGCCAGCGCCACACCGTCAGGGGCGACCCCGACGCGCTCGAGGCGCTGTTCGATCACCTCCGCGAGCAGTCGCTGACCATCGAAATCGAGGCCGACCGCCGCGAGGATGGCGACCGCGTCGTCGCGTTCCGGAAGGTAGCCGACTCGAGCCGGGATCGGATCCGACACTATCTCGACGGCGGGACGCGAGACGAGTGACGGCGCGAGTCAGGACGAGGTGGCGTCCGTCGCTGACTCGGGGCGGTCGGACGCCGAAGGTGCGGCCTCGTTGTCGGCGTCCGGTGTCGCCTCGACGCCGGTGAACTCGAAGCGGGCGCCCCCGGCTTCGCTCTCGGTGGCCGTCGCGGTCCAGCCGTGAGCGGCCGCGATCCCGCGGACGATGCTCAGACCGAACCCGGTTCCGTCCGCGTTCGTCGTGTACCCGTCCTCGAAGACGTCCGCTCCGTCCGGCAGTCCTCGCCCGTCGTCGGCGACGTAGAACCCCGTCTCACCGTCGTCCTCGGTCGCGTCGATCGCACCCACTTCGACCGTGAGCGAGTCGGGACTCGTCGAACCGTGTTCGACGGCGTCCTGCTGAGCGTTCGAAGTAGGGGTTGTCGAGCCATGTTCGACTGCGTTGCGGAACAGGTTCTCGAACAGGCGCGTCACCCGATCGCCGTCCGCGAGGACGGTCGCGTCCGAGGCGACCCGCAGGGTGGCACCACCGGTGTCGACGGTCTCCCAGGCCGTCTCCGCGAGGTCGGCGATCGAGACCGGTTCGGGATCGGTGACGTCGGCACCGTGGCGGGCGAGCGCGAGGACGTCCTCGATGATCGCTTCCATGCGGTCGAGCGACTCGTCGACCTCGTCGAGATACGGCTCCGGATCGTCCCCCTCCCGGGCCAGATCGAGATAGCCGTCGGCGACGTTCAGGGGATTCCGGAGGTCGTGGGAAACCACGTCGGCGAACCGCTCGAGGCGTTCGTTTTGTCGTCTGAGTCGTACTTCGTTTCGCTTGCGCTCGGTGATGTCACGGACGATGACGAGCCAGCCGATGTAGCGGTCCCGGTCGTCGTCGATCGGCGTTACCGAAACGTCGTAGTAGGTGCCGTCGACCTCGAGTTCCCGGCCGTCGCTTTCCACGGTCGCAGTCAGATCGCGGTAGCTCTCGAGCAGTTTCGGCGCGTCGGCGAACAGCGAGCCGATGGATTTTCCGATCGGCGACGCGTCGTACGCCGAGAGGAGCGACCGGCCGACGGGATTGGCGTCGATCACGCGGTCTCGCTCGTCGATGACGAAGATCGCGTCGGAGACGGTATCGACGACCCGGTCGCGGGCGACGGGGACGATGTCGGTCAGTCGGTAGCGGAGGATCGCGACCGTGTAGAGGACGCTGGTGACGACGAACCCGATCGGCGAGGTATCGAAGTCGACGTAGCCCACGACGAAGACGCCGTTGGCGACCCACGCCACGAGCGTCCCGACGAGCAACGCCGCGCTCTGTCCCCGGTACAGCGACCGGGTTCGAAAGAGGAAGCCGACGATCATCGCCGTCACCAGCGCTAGCATGAGATACGAGTAGCCTAGGTGAATCCAGAAGAGGACGCCGGTCTCGACGCCCGCCTCGGTCGTTTCGAAGAAGAGGCCTGCCGGATTGACGGCGGCGAGGACGGTGATCAGTGCCGGCTGGATCGAGAGGGCAGCGAGCGTCCGCCGCGTGACGTACCGTTCTCTGCCGGTGTAGGTCAGCGTGAAGACGAGCAGCGTCAGCGTTGCGAGGCCAACGCCGAGGAACACCGCACCGTTCAGCAGGGACACGAGGGACGGTCGATCGACGAGTTCCAGCCCAGCGAGGGACGCCGACCACAGCGTCCCCGACAGAACGTTCCCCAGCAGCGGGATCGCGCCGGTCCGGTGACGGTGTTTCCAGAGCAACGCCGCGAGCAGGAGGCCGAAAAGCGTCGAGACGACGTAAACGAACCAGATCGAGTCGACGCTCGGTACCATCGTCCCTATTCGAGTCACAAGTCAATAAAGTGTACCGGCCGGACCGGTCTCGCCGGTGACCGGACGATAGATGCGCCGTATCGGTCGTCGTCGGGTCCGACAGCCCGCCGGTCTTGCGATCGACGTCGGCCCGGTTCCCGGCTCCCGAACGAATCATTTAGGCGTCAGCCGGCGGTACGAGGGTGTATGCCCGTACCCAAATCGGAGTTCGAGAGTCTCCCGCCGTGTGACTTCTATACCCCCGCGGAACTGCTCGAGGAGGACCGGATGTACACCGTCTACGAAATCGCCCGCCTGCTCCAGGGGATCGAACCGGACGCCGACATCGACCGCGAGACGGAGGACATCCTGCTCGACTGGGCGATTCCGTGGGTGATGACCAACGCCGACGACCTCGTGGTCGCCGAACCCCGCGACGAGGACGAACCCGGCTACTACGGCCTGCGGGAATGATCCTGCTCGTGGTCGGTGCCGACCGTGTCGACGCCGGCAAGACCACGTTCTCGGCCGGCCTCCTCGAGCGGACCGGCGCGGTCGGCTACAAGCCCCGCGCCGGCAACGACTTCTGGTTCGACCACGACGACTGTCGCCGGGCACTCGCCGACGGGCGACTGTACGGCAAAGACGCCGCGCGACTCTCGGCGGCCGGCGGCCGCGAGCGGCCGCCCGAACGGCTCAACCCCGTCCATCGGCTGTGGCGGCCCGCTCCCGACGGCGGGACGGGACTGCTCGGCCGCTCGGACCGGGAGTTCGTGATCGACCGAATCGGCCGGGACCCCGACGACCCGCTGTTCGTTCGCAACGCCACCGCCGACGTTCCGGACCGGGTCGCCGAGGCGCTCCCGCTTTCCGACGCCGTCCCCGTCGAGACCGTCGACGAGTTCAACGCCCTCGCCGAGCGCGAGTACGTCCCCGCCTTCGAGCGACTGGCCGCCGAGATCGAGGCCACGGAGGTGGCCGTCGTCGAGTCCTACAGCGACATCGCGCTCCCGCTCGACTCCCTCGAGCCGGCGTCGATCGCGGCCGTCGCGGCCGTCGAACCCGGCCGGGTCCGGCTCTATCCGGGCGATCGCTACTGTCGCGCCTGCGAGGTCGCCAGTTCCAGTCCCAGAGACGGTGCCGTCGAGAAGCGCGTCCCCGACGTTCTCGAGTATCTCGATCCCCTCGAGCGGGTTCGACTGCCGGCGCTCGGGGGCGACGAACGGGACGATTCCGCACGGATCGCTCGCGCGTATGCGGACGCGTACGACGCACTGCTGGACGCCGCCGGGCGGGCGTAGCTCGCAAAAAACGCCCGCAGGTCAGGACTGTCGGGCCATCCGCCCCGAGAGTTCGACGTGATCGTACGGATCCGTCGTCACGCTCGGGCCGTGGCCGGTATGCATCTCTGCAAGGTCGGGATCGATCCGCTCGCGGACCCGATCGATGCTCTCGACCAGCGTCCCACGGTCGCCCTCCTCGAGGTCGGTGCGGCCGAAGCTCCCGTTCTGGAAGATCAGGTCGCCGGCGAAGAGGACGCCGGCCGATTCCGAGTAGAAACAGAGGTGGTCGTTCTTGTGGCCGGGCGTATGCAGTGCGACGTACTCGTGGTCGCCCAACCGGACCGTCTCCTCGTCGGCGATGGCGTGATCGACGCCGTCGATCGACGGGTCGAAACCCCATGCGTCGACGCCGAAGGCGTCTTTGACCGCCGCGAGGTTCCCGACGTGGTCGCGGTGAGTGTGAGTGAGGATCACCGCCTCGAGGTCGTCGACGTGGTTACGAGCGGCCGCGACGACGTCGAAGTTCGCACCGGTATCGATGACGACGGGTCGGTCGCCGTCGACGAGGAAGACGTTGCTGGTAAACACCTGGACGCCCTGCGCGAGATTGGCAATCATAGCCAGCGGTACGCGGCCGATCGGTTTGTGGGTATCGACACGCAGCCGTGGCGTCCGCCACGACAGGTACGCCGAGCGTACCGACCGAACTGTCGACCCCATCGGTTCGGTAGCGATATTCACAAGCATTTTTAGCTCCGGCACGTAGTGGAAGACGAATGAATCGGCCGGGATCCGTCGGACTCGTCGTCCTTCTCGTTCTCTCGTCCGTCCTCGCCGTCGGCACAACGGCATCGCTGGCGGCCGGCGGGCCGGGCGACGCCGTCTCGACGACGCCGGTCGAGCCACAGACTGGGGCCGCGATCGCACCTCAAGACTCACGGGGATTGCTCAGACAGGAGACGCGGGAGTTCGACAATACGACGTTCGAGATCCGCGTCCACGAGAACGGCAGCGCGACCTGGACGTTCCGTTACGAACAGCGGTTTACCGACGACGAGAACGCGACCAGAACCCGGGAGAACTTCGAGGCCTTCGCCGAGGAGTTCCGGGCGAACGAAACGGGCCTCTACGATCGGTTTACCAACCAGTCACGCGAACTGACCCGGGCTGGCATGCAGGAATCCGGCCGGGAGATGGAAGCGACGAACTTCCGGCGATCGGTACGGGTCGAAGACCAGTTCACGCCGACCGGGGTCGTCGAGATGTCGTTTACGTGGACGAACTTCGCCGACGTTCAGGACGACCGGATCGTCGTCGGGGACGTCTTCGACGGGGTTCCGCTCTCCGCGGATCAGGCGATCGTCATCGAAGCCGCCGGCGATCTGACCTTCCGGTCGATCGAACCCGATGACGCCCAGTACGCCGGCGGCTCGCTCACGGACGCGGAGTCGGTTCGCTGGAGCGGCAAACGGGAGTTCATCGACGGCCGGCCGCGGGTCGTGTTCGACCGTCCCGATTCGGCCGCCATCGGCGACGGCAACGCGGGGCTGCTCGGCGGGAACCTCGTTCCGATCCTCGTCGGTGTCCTGCTGCTCGTCGTCGGCGTCGTGGCCGCCGTCTGGTACCGACGATACGGCCCGATCAGCGACGGCGAATCGGCGTCTGACGACGCCGAACCGACGCCTCCTGCCGGAGGGGCGGCCACCGGTGCCGGCTCGACCGTCGATCCGGCCACCGACGCCGCGGACGACTCCGAGTCGATCCCCAACGAGGAGTTACTGACCGACGAGGACCGCGTCGTCAAACTCATCCGCGAGAACGGCGGTCGGATGAAACAGGTCAACATCGTCGAGGACACCGGCTGGTCGAAGTCCAAAGTGAGCATGCTGCTCTCCGACATGGAAGAGGAAGGCACGATCAGCAAACTCCGCGTCGGCCGCGAGAACATCATCAGCCTCGAGGGGTTCGAACCCGAGGCGACCAAGTCGCCGTTCGAAGAGTAGCTCGATCGACAAATACCTGCGTGAGAGCGTTCAACACTCCCGGGACGAAACGGAATGCTTAAACGTCAGACGGCGCTACGATGGAATGCACTCGCGACGCGTCGGGACACGACGCAGCGCGCTCCGATGGTGTAGTCCGGCCAATCATATTGCCCTCTCACGGCAATGACCAGGGTTCGAATCCCTGTCGGAGCATTTCTCTCACTTCGAATCGACCAGTGATATTTGGAGGCGGACTCCAGCTTTGATCCCGTTACCGACGCGACTGCGACGGGAGACGAGTCGATGACAGCCAAAGCGAACGCTGTCGGAACTACGATCGTCCCTGTAGCAAGCCGTCGTTCACGACGAGCGGGTCCTCGAAGTCACCGACCAGCGCCTCGAGGGCGTCGGTCGCCGTCAGGAGTCCGACGACGGTCCCGTCGGCCTCGACGAGCGCGAGTTCCTGCTGTGCCGCCTGTAGTTCGTCGATCGCGTCGCTGACGTGCATATCGGCGGGCAGTGTCATCGGCGGCGTCGCGATGTCGGCAAAGGACACGTCGCCGTTTCGCAGGTCGTCGATTCGGTCGACGACCGTCGGGGCGTAGACGATCCCGACGAACGACTCCGGACTCTCCTCGATCAGTGGAAACCGGGTGTGGGGACTCGAGCCGATCCGATCGACGTTCTCCGCAGTGGAGGCCGTCGTCGAGAGGAACGTGACGTCCTCGACGGACGTCATCTCGTCCTCGACCGGCCGATCGCCGACCGTCAGGGCGTTGATGATCTCCTCGCGTCGGTCGTCGGGGACGTCGCCCCGCTCGAGGACCGACGCGAGTCGGTTCCGGAGTTCGGCACGCGTTTCGATGATCTCCGTCTCGGTCTCGAGCCACGCACCGGTCATCTCGATCCCGAACCGGTGTAGCGTCCACTTCGCGACGGCGTCTCCGAACCAGATCACGGGCGAGAGGAGTTTTGCGAACCAGTACAGCGGGGTGGCCCCATACCTCGCGACGAACTTCGTTCGCTCGACGCCGAGATAGGTCGGCGTCTGCTCGCCGTGAGTGAGATGAAGGAGATTGATGATGACGAACGCGAGGACGGCACCCGCGCCTGCGGAGGCGAGTGCGGTGTTCTCGAAGACGGGACGGATGATCGTCGCGAGGGCCGGTTCGGCGACGATACCGACGGCGATGCTCGTCCCGCTGATGCCCACCTGACAGCTGGTCAGGTAGATCTCGAGTTCGTTGGTCATTTCCCACGCACGCCGCAGCCCCGGTTCGTCGAACTCCGACTCGGGGTACTGTCGGACACGAGTGAGCGCGAACTCGATCGCGACGAAGAAGGCGTTCGCCAGAATGAGGGCGATGCCAGCGATCAACCGTCCGCCGATTTCGATCGGCTCCATGAACTGACGATTCGTCGAGAGTTCATATAAAAACACTTCTACTTTCCGGCAGGCTGGAACGTCGGTATCTACCGGCGGCACTGCCAGTACACTGTCACTTCGATCGGTGGCCGGCCGTCCTCGTTCGACCGACGGGCGTCGGTCCCGAGGAGAGCTGTCGACCGATTCAGTCGCGAACGACGATGACTGGCACCGGTGATCGGCGGACCACCTTTTCCGCGACGCTGCCGAGCATGATACGCGACATTCGCTCGCGGCCGTGGCTTCCGATAACGACCGTCTCGTAGTCGTCCACCGTCGCCAGCTCGACGATCTCCTGGTCGGGTTTCCCCGTCGCGATTTCGGTATCGATATCGTGGCCGTGGTCTGCGGCGATATCGACTGCTTCGTCGAGGATATCGTGCCCGTCATCGCGGCCGCGTTCGACGGCCGGAACCCGATCCTCGGGGTCCTGAAACGCCGTCCAGTACCCGTCCGGAACCGGAACGACGTACAGGGCGGTGACGTCCGCATCCGGGAACTTCTCGAGCGCGTACTCGAGTGCGTCTTTCGCCGGCGCTGACCCGTCGTAGGGAACGAGGAGTCGGTCACTCATACCGGCCGCTACGACGACCGTCGGTATAATACCGGCACCGTGTTCGAACCGCCGGCCGATCGGCCGGCGACAGCGACCCGTCGGCCGGACTCGCCGACTGTCTCCGGTTGACGGGGTCGGCGGGGGACATCCGGCGTCCCGGTTATCGCTCTCAGGTGGCGTTCATCGGAACACAAAACACCGGCAACTCGGCGTTCCGGACGACGTTTTCGGTCACGCTCCCGAGGAAGTGGCGCTCGAGGCCCGAGCGGCCGTGTGTCCCCATCGCGATGAGATCGATATCGTTGCCGTCGGCGTAATCCAGGATGACTCTCGCCGGCGGCCCCGTCGCGACGGTTCCCGTGAGGGTGCAGCCGCGCTCGCGCGCTCGTTCGCGGACCGACTCGAGGGCGTCCTCCCCGGGGCGCTCGAGTTCGGACAGGACCTCACTGGGCGCTCGCCGTGGCGAGAACCGTCTCGTGTCGACCGAGTAGACCGCGTGGGTCATCGCGTCGAAGGCCGCCGCGAGCGCCAGTCCCCAGTCGACGGCGACCGCCGCACCGTCGCTCCCGTCCGTCGGCAGGAGGACGTTCCGGACGGTGTCCTCGGTAAGCGGCTCGTCACTCGCCGCCGGCGGCACGACGAGTATCGGGGCCCCGACGGTCCGGAGGACGTTTTCGGTCACGCTTCCGAGAACGACTCGTCTGACACCCGTTCGTCCCTTCGTTCCCATCGCGACGGCGTCGATATCGTGTTCGTCGACGTAGCGATCGATGACCCGAAAGGGCGTCCCCTGCTCGGTCGCCGTCGTGACCTCGAGGTCCGGCCGCCGGTCGCGGACCATCGACGAGACGGATTCGACGGCCGACTCGGCGTCGGCCTCGAGCGCGGCCCGTTGTTCGTCCAGATCCGACTCGAGAACGGACGCGACGCCCTCAATCGCGGAGGTGTCGACGGCCGAGAGGACGTGGACGGTCGCGTCGGCCATCGCGGCGAGATCGACGCCCCGTTTCGCCCCCGCGAGCGCACCGTCGCTGCCGTCGGTCGGCAGGAGGACCGAATCGATCGCATCGGTTGTCGGTGACATGGCGAAAGACTTCGGTTCCTCGGTGATTAATGGTGTGGGTACGGGGGCCCGGCTGACGGTCACTCGACGAGTAACACCGGGACCGTCGCCGCCTCGGAGACGCGTTTCGAGACGCTCCCGCGAACGAGATGGTCGAGTTCCCGATGGCGACCGATAACGATCAGGTCGATATCATGGTCGGCGGCGTAGTCGAGGATCGCGCGATGGCGAAGGCCATGTGTCACGTCACCCGTGACCCGATCGACACCGGCGGCCGTCGCCCGATCACGGACGTATTCGACCGCCTGTCTGCCGACGTCCTCGAGATCGCTAAAGTCGATGCCGGGAGCGATCGCAGCGGAGTTGACCACGTACAGCGTGTGCAGCGTCGCGTCGTGTTCGGCAGCGAGCGCGATCGCTTCGTCGATCGCCCGTTCGGTCTCCTCGCGCCCGTCGGTCGGAACGAGAATTCGGTCGTACATACCGTCTCCTTGGTCGACGTGATCATTAATCGCTGGGCTCGGTGACGACGTTCGGACGACGGGCTCGCCTCCCGCCTCGAGTCGGCCGGCGATCACTCGCGTTCGGGTTGTGGCCCGCCGCCGGTCTGGGCCTCTTCGGCGTCGCCCCAGCCGCCAGCGTCGACGACGTCGAACAGTTCCGCCCAGTTCTCGTCCGACTGGTCCTCGGGAAGTTGGTCGCGAAGTTCACGGAAGTCGGACGCCGGCACCTGTGTCCGGACGAGATCGACGATGACGCGGGCGTGGTAGGCGGCCTCGGACTCGTCCGTTCTCTCGATGTCGCTTACCCGCGAGACGAACTCCCGCCAGTCGAACCGCTGGCCGTGTTCGTCGACTGCCCCGGTCAGGTACCAGTCGATTTCCATCGGCAGCGAGGCCGCGAGGTCCGCGGCCGCACCCTCGGGAAGCCGTTGGCCGAGCGTCACGAGCGTGGCCCTGATCGCGCGGACGGTCTCGCCGGTACCGGGTAGCTCGAGTCGGTGCTGGACGTCGCCGGTGAACTCGTCGAAGTTCATAGGTTCGGTGATCGCACATCGCTCGGCAGCATAAACCCACCACGTCGAGTCGATCCGTCGAAGGCCGCCGATCGGACTCTCACACCGGGTATCGCGATCGCTACGTCGACTCCGTGTCCCGGTAGAAGTCGGGATGGGGGTCGAGGGCCTCGAGCGCTGGCGGTGTCGGCTGGCGAACGATGAAGACGTCGTACGCTTCATCGGCGGCGACGTGAACGCCGACGCTCGTCAACGGCGTGACGACGCGGCCGACGTTGTCGCTGCCGAGGAACACGACGCTCGGATCGTGGTTCCGTATCAGTCGCTCGATGTGGCCGGCCAGTTGGGCCTCGGGCGGAAACTCGCGGATCCGTTCGCACTCGAACGCCGCCGACGGTGCGAGCGTCCGCACTCGTTCGCGAAGGCGGTCGACGACCGCATCGACGTCGTACGGTTCGTCCTCGTCGATCCAGCCTTTCTCCCGTGCGTATCCTTTTCGCTCCGGGACGACAGCGACGGCCGCGACCCCCTCCTCGAGGGCAGCGTCGTACTCGACGGCTCTGACGAGCGCGGCTTCCGCGAGTTCCGATCCGTCAAACGGGACGACAAAGGTCATACGGTCCGTCTCGACGCCGCGGCCAATAACTCCGAGGGTAATCGCCGCCCGTCCGGACGCCCGCCGCGCGCTCGTGTTTCGCGTGCTTTTCCGTCCGCGGCTGGGCCGTGGCCCCCTCGAGCGGACATCACGATCCACCCCGGCCCGGCTCGGCTCACTGTCCGTCGTCCGTCCCGAACGTCTTCGCGGACGTGTATTTTCGGGTCAGGTCGAAAGGGGGGACCGAGAGACTCGATGAGCGAGCAACTCGCCGCCAGCACCGTCAGACCGCCGTCGTTTCGCGAATTGGGGCTCGAGGAGATCGCCGATTCTCTCGAGGTTCACCGTGAGGAGACTGATCCACCGGCAACGCCACAATACGACTGTCCGGACCTGCGGGACCTGCTGCTCGTTGCGGAACGCCAGCCGGGGTCGGTGTCGCTGATCGATACCACGCGTCACGAGCGGCTCGGTCGCATCGAGAACGTGGGGAGAGCGCCCCATTCGATCGTCTTTCACCGGTTTCTCGCCGAGAACGACCCCAAAGCGTCCGCGTACGTCCAGTCCCGGCAAGGGTGGGTGAGCAAGCTCGATCTCTCCAGCGGCGACCTCGTCCGCCGCGTCCGGGCCGGCACCTCCGGGCGGGCCATCGCGATCTCCGCGGACTCGAACTACCTCCTCGCGGGGTACTACAACCCCAACCACGCGGTCGTCCTCGATGCCGAGACGCTCGAGCCGCTGCATCGGCTCCCGGCCCACGCGGTCGATCCGGACGGTCAGTCGATCGCCTCGCGGATCTGTACCGTCCGGGACGTGCCGGGCGAGCGCTGCTTTCTGGTCGTCCTGAAAGACGCCGGCAGGGCCTGGTTCGTCGACTACGACGATCCCTCGTTCCCGATCGTCGACGAGGTCGCCGTCGGCCGGACCCTCCACGACGCCGTCTACGGCCCCGACGAGCGGTACTGCTACCTCGCCTCGCAGGGAGACGAGTGTCTGTACGTCCTCGACGTCCGGGAGCGGGCGGTCGTCGACCGGGTACCGACGGCCGGCCCGCCGCATCCGACCCCCGGCGCGATCGACGAGTCCCGCGGGCTCGGCTTTACGGGGACCGTGATGAGCGACGCGATCACGGCGTGGGACCTCGAGAGCCGCGAACCGGTCGCCGACATCGAGGTCCCGGGCCACGGCATGTTCTGCAACTCCCACCCCGACAGCGACTACGTCTGGGGCGACGTGATCTTCGACGACACGGATCGGGACAACGAGGGCGTCATCTACGCGATCGATCCCGACGACCTGCGCGTCTCGACGGTCATCGACACGACCGAGTGGGCCCCCGGCCGGTCGCTCCATCCCGAGTTCACCCGCGACGGCGAGGCGGTCTACGTCAGCTGCTGGGACGCGGGGAAACTGTTGGTCTTCGACAGTTCGACGGGAGCGTTGACCGCCGAAATCGACGGGCTCGAGACCCCGACCGGGACCTTCCTCGGTAACCGGGCCACGGAGCCCTGACCCCGGCCTCGTCGCACCGCCAGCTCACTCGAGCCGCGACAGCGCCACGTCCTTCGCAGTGTCGTCCGCGGTCGGTTCCGTCTCGCGGACCTCGATTTCGCGCACCCACTTGATACTCTCCCAGCAGTCGGCCGCCTCGCCGGTGGGGACGAGCCGTGCCGGGCCGCCGTGTTCGACCGGGAGCGCGTCGCCGTCGAGTGCCACGGCCAGCACCGCTTCGGAGAGCCGCTCGAGGGGGAACGCGCAGGCGTAGCCCTCGTCCATCCCGTCGACGAGCGCGTACGCGCTCGCGTCGGCCGGCTCGACCCGCTCGAGCAGTCGGGCGACCCGAACCCCGCGCCAGGACAGCCCCTCGGCCACCCACCCCTCGGCGCAGGCGAAGTCGTCCGTATCGGTCTCGAGCGGGAGGGAGGTGAGGTCCTCGAGCGCGAAGTCGGTCGGGTGCCGGACCGCGCCGGTCACCGACAGTCGCCACTCGTCGGGGTCGACGCTCTCGGGCACGTCGAACTGCCTGAGATCGGCCATACCGACGGAACGGCGGCGAATCGGATAAGAGACGATCCGAACGGGTTCGGACCGAAATCGACTCGCGGTCGCCGCGGGGGATCAGGGCCGCCAGCCGACGAACGCCTCCTCGGTCGCCACGTCGAAGGCGTCCAGAACGCGTGCGGTCGCCACGTAGTGGGCCGCGAGCATGGCGACGCCGACGACGGTCTCGACGCCGTAGTACTCGCCGAGTCGGTCGTGGTCCCCGTCGCGGGGATCGCCGAGGGCGACGCTACGGGCGTAGGTGACCAGCGCCGCGTCGCGGTCCGAAAGCGCCGCGAGGTCGCCCTCGCTGATGGCGGTGATCTCGGCGTCCGTCACGCCGGCCTCGCGGCCCAGCCGAACGTGTTGGTGCCACTCGTACTCGTGTTCGAGGGCGCGGGCGGCCGCCAGGATGACGACCTCGCGCTCGCGGGCCGGCAGGACGTCCCAGAGCCGCGTCGAGTAGCGCATGTACCACTGCAGTAGCTCCGGGGCGTTGGCCATCGCCTGAAAGATGTGGGCGTCGCCCACGTCGTTCTCGGTGAACAGATAGCGGTACTCCTCGGGGAGGTCGTCGGCCTCAAGCAGCGGCACCCGTGCCATCCTCACTCCTCCGTGCCGTCCGGCCGGCGGGCGATCATGCCCAGCCCGATCCAGGAGATGACCACGTCGCCGTCCTGGTTGATCCCCTCGAGCTTACTGTCGACGTAGCCGCGGGTCGGATCGCTCTCGGAGACCCGCTTGTCGACGATTTCGGTCCGGACAGAGAGCGTGTCCCCGGGTTTGACCGGCTGTTTCCACCGGAGTTCGTCGACGCCGCGAGCGCCCATGCTGGCGCGGTCCTGGATCGGCCCGTCGACGAGCATCCGCATACACATCGCGGCGGTATGCCAGCCCGAGGCGACCAGTTCGCCGAACGCGGACTCTTCGGCGGCCTCTTCGTCCGTGTGGAACGGCTGCGGGTCGTACTGCTCGGCGAACTCGAGTACCTCCGCTTTGGTCACGTGGTACTCGCCGAACTCCCGGGTCTCCCCGACCTCGATGTCCTCGTAGTAGCGCATGACCGTGTGGTGTGGTACGTATCGGCAAGTAGCTGTGGGCTGAGGCAGGCGACGGTGTGTGGTCGTCCGGAACTCGAACGTCAGTCGGTCGGCTGCTCGAGGTCGGTCCCGGTCTCGAGGGGCCGTTCCGCCCGCGTCCGGACGTGAAGCAGGATCGCACAGGCCGCGGCGAGCAATCCCGCAGCGGCCGCGATGGCGAACGCGACCCGGTAGCCCAACTCGGTGTAGACCCGCGTCCCGTTGACGGTGTCGCCGGTCCAGTAGGCATCCAGTGCGGCACCGAGAACGACCGGGAAGACGGCCGCGCCGATCCAGCCCATCGTGTTGACGATCCCGATCACGGTCCCGCTGGCTCCCTCCGGGTGGCGCTCTTTGATGACGGTAAAGGCGAGCGGCACGCCGCCGCGCAGGACGCGAGAGAAGAGGAAGATCGCGCCGACGAGAAACAGGGGGACGGTCCCGAAGGCGGCGAAGACCGCCCAGGTCAGCCCGAACACGACCGTCGAGAAGACGATGAGGCCGGTTCGCTGCCCCCACCGGTCCGAGAGCCAGCCGAAGGCCGTCGGCCCGATCATGCCGCCGACGTTGCCCACCAGCAGGTAGACCGACGCCTCCGTCACGGAGATCCCGTGGGTCTGGACGAGATAGGGGATCCCCCACAGACCGAAGATCGTGATCCCGATGCCGGTCATGAAAAAGAGCATGATCCCCAACAGCCACGTCTCGGGCTCGCGGACCGCGTCCGAGACGTACCGCTTGAGCGTCGCGGCGTCGGTCACGTCCGGTCGGTCCGGCACGTCGTCGATCGGCTCGAGGCCGGCGTCGGCCGGCGAGTCGTGGGAGACGAGGAGGATGCCGACCGCGGCCGCGAGGCCGGCCACGCCGAGGCCGACCATCGACCCCCGCCAGCCGAGCCGCGAAATAGCGACCGCGAGCGGCGTCGTCGCCGCGAGGCCGCCCAGAATGCCGACGCTGAACGTCGCGCCGGTCATCGTCCCGAACTCGTCGGGTCGGAACCAGTTCGCACAGAACCGCAGCGCCGCGACGAAGAGGACGCTGGCCCCCAGCCCGACCAGCACGCGGCCGCCGAACGCGACCGAATAGGTCGACGCCAGCCCGAATGCGACCGCGCCGGCGCTCATCACGGCGGTCCCCGTTGCGGCGGTCGCCCGCGCACCGTATCGGTCCGTCAACAGCCCCGCGGGCACCTGAAACGCTGCGTACAGGTAGAAAAACGAGGAATGCAGCAGTCCGAGGCTCGTCGCCGTCGTGTCGAACGCACGCATCAGCTCCCCCGAGAGGACCGCGGTCGACGACCGGTGGAGACTGACGAGGAAAAAGGCCGCGACGAGCAGTCCCCAGCCGATCCAGCGCCGTCGATACGGGTTCGAGAGCAGTCTCACTGTTTGGGGTATGGTATCATATACATTAAAGCTACGTTCAGCGGTAGGTCGGCGGCGTCACTCGAGGCGACTCGAGCGTCGATCGCCGGCCTGTCGTCGACTGCTGGCCGGTCGCGTCAGTCGCAGTCGTTGCCACCGCTCGGGCTTTCAAAACACCTATGGATCACCGAACTGGGATTTTCGATATGACTCTGGACGATCGGACCGTTCTCGTCACCGGCGGGGCGGGATTCATCGGCTCGAACCTGGCGAATCACCTCGCCGCGAACAACGACGTGACCGTCGTCGACGACCAGTATCTGGGTACGCCGGAGAACCTCGACGAGGACGTCGACTTCGTCGACGCGAGCGTCCTCGCGGACGACCTGCCGACGGACGTCGACGTCGTCTTCCACCTCGCGGCGCTGTCGTCCTATGCGATGCACGAGGAGGACCCGACCACGGGCGCTCGCGTGAACGTCGAGGGCTTCGTCAACGTGGTCGAGCAGGCCCGACAGGACGGCTGTGACACGGTGGTCTACGCCTCGACGTCGTCGATCTACGGCAGCCGCACCGAGCCCTCGCCCGAGGACATGGACGTAGGCGTCGACACCGGCTACGAGGCCTCGAAACTCGCCCGCGAGCGCTACGGCGAGTACTTTGCGAACCACTACGACATGTCGATGGCCGGCATGCGCTTCTTCTCGGTCTATCAAGGCTACGGCGGCGCGGAGGAACACAAGGGCGAGTACGCCAACGTGATCGCGCAGTTCGCCGACGACATCGCAAACGGCGAGTCGCCGGTCCTGTACGGCGACGGGACCCAAACCCGGGACTTCACCCACGTCTCCGATATCGTCCGCGGGCTCGAGGGGGCCGCAGCGGCCGAACTCGACGGGATCTACAACCTCGGGACCGGCGAAGCCTACGACTTCGACACGGTCGTCGAGATGATCAACGACGAACTCGGGACCGACGTCGAGCCCGAGTACGTCGAGAATCCCATCCCCGAGGATGTCTACGTGCATGACACCTGTGCCGACGCCTCGAAGATCCGCGAGGCGATCGGCTGGGAACCCCAGATCGACTTCGAGGAGGGGATCCGGCGGGTCTGTGCGCAGTACACCGAGGACTGAGCCCGGCCCGTACCCGTGGCGTCTCGCGGGGAGTCACTTCTCGGTCAGGAGGCTCGTCCCTCGAGCAGCGACAGCGGCGGTTCACCGGCGGCCGATCGTCTCCGACTGCCGTTCGTCGGGCGGGGAACACCCACGCGATACTCCGTTCGTGGCGGACGGGGACGCGGTATCGCCCCTGCGGCGACCTATCGATTCGACGTACGTTTTAGATATCGTGTGCTATTCGGCCAGAATATTCAAGCGCGGCCGGGTTGGCGTTCGAAACCATGGGGGAGAACATGCAGGAGAACACGGAAACGGAGACCAGACGCTGTCACCACTGCGGTACCGAACGGGAGGTCCGAATCACGGTCCCCTGGCAGGACGACCTCTGTACGCACTGCGGGCGGGCCGTCGACGACCAGGGTTAGTCGGACACCGATCGATCGGCGTCCGAGATCGGGGCGGCGCTGACGGCGGGTCGTGGTGGGCCGGTACTCGTCCTCGAGGACCCGTTGTCGCGTCTCGCAGTGCGTTTTCCGTCGCCGATCGAATACGGAAAATCGGCGACCGCTAGGTGGGGCGGTTCGGCTACCCGTGCCGTCGGTCGGGATCGACGCCCTCGTCATCGGGGACGGACTCGAGGACGTCGTCCCCGGCTCCGGGGTCCGGACCGCGATAGGCCGTCGCGAGCGATCCGCAACCGACGACCGTCGCCGGTGCCGGGTCGTCCGCGGGCGACGCCAGCGGCGAGCCGAACAGCTCGAGTTCGACGCGTTCGGCCTCGGCCCGCACCTCCCGGAGCCGTCGCGTCGCCGCCCGTCGCGTCTCGGGCTCGAGATCCTCGAGTGGGGCCTCGTTGGTGGCCTGAACGTCCGCGAGGAGACTCCGTGCGAGTCGGTCGATCGCTGCCAGCCGCTGGCGAATCGAACAGTCAGCACAGGCTCGAGCGGTCGGTATCGATGCGTCCGGTCGGTCGGGAGTTTCACAATCCCGTGTCTCGTCGTTCGTCATGCTTCCGTGGGTCGGACGGGAGCTACTCGCGGACTCGGTGAGCCAAGCACCGGTCCGCCGTTTTGTGCCCTGTCGGGATCACGCGTAGCTTCCGCACTTACGATTATATACTCCGTTGACAAAAGTCTTGACTACGTACGTCGTCCAAATATAAATACGAATGTAGATATGCTCTCCGTAGATAGCACCTGTTTTTCCGTTCTGCTGGGGTGGTATTGGCCACTGATGGTCGAGCGAGTGTCCTGGATGGCTCCCGTTGACTATGAAATCATGCTCTTTTTTGACGAGCATCCCATTCAGGTTTCGCCGAAGGTACTCGCCGCTAACATCGAATACGATCGGCAGTACGTGAGTAAACGATGCGGACGGCTGGTCGACGCGGGCCTACTGGCCTCCGTCGATACCGGTCTCTACCAACTCACGGATACCGGACACGACTATCTCGAGGGCGAACTCGACGCGAGCGAACTCGAGGACGACTGAACTCGAGTCTCCCGCGCCTTTCGATCCGAGACGGACCACGAATCGATCGGCGTGGAATGGCGGCTGCGAGAGGACGACGATGTCTCCGTTGCAGCCACATCAGACCGACTGCTTCTGAGGAGTTCGGTACTGTCGTGTCCGGTGACGACGTCCAGAAAGCCCCGACGGCGCTCGAGCGCTGCGACTCGCTTCGCTCCTCGGACTCCGTCCTGCGGTGCTTACGTCGTCTCGCACCTCGAGCGCCGTCGCCCCTTTCAGTCCCACCCGCGGTGGATCGATCGGCCGGCTGTCGCACGTGGATCGTGTCGTCTCTGCCGAGTTACCAAGTGCCGTCGATCGCTCGCCGGTAACACGCCTCGGCCTGCTCGGCTACGCTGTCCCAGTCGTATCGCCGCGCTCGAGCCGTGGGGTCTGTCGCGGGACGGTCGCCCGCAAGCGCTCGCTCAAGGACGCTCGCGAGGTCGTCGACTGCTGGGGGCGTGAGAAACCCGGCGTTGGCGATCACTTCCGAGGCGGCCGATTCGGGATGGTCGGCCGCGATGACGGTACAGTCCGCGGCCATCGCTTCGGCGAACGTGATCCCGAACCCCTCGCGAGTGGAGGGAGAAGCGAACACGTCCGCCGCGCGCATGTGAGCGAGGACATCGTCGTACTCCTCGAGAAAGCCCAGCATGGTGATTCGGTCGGCATGCTCGAGGGTCTGCGCTCGGGCCTCGAGCGCGTCTCGCTCCGGACCGTCGCCGATCACGCCCAGCGTCGCGTCCGGGCGGGTGTCGGCGATTTGGTCGAACGCCTCGAGGAGGAGGTCGACGTTCTTGTGTTCGGCGAGCCGGCCGGCATAGAGGACGTCGAAGCCCTCCGCGGCTGGTTCGGTGGTTTCTATCTGGGTTACGTCCAGGCCGTTCGGGACGACCTCGATCCGGTCTCGAGCCGGGCCGATCTCGGTGAGCCGATCGGCGGTGACGCCGGAGACGGCGATCGGATAGTGTGGCGTGTTCGCGGTGAGTCGCTCGATGGCTTTGCCGAAGGGAGCTAGGTGGCCGAGGTACTCGTCCCAGTGGTCGAGCCAGACCTCGTGCCAGGTCGTAACGAGCGGGGTCTCAGTTCCGAGGGTCACGAGTTTGGACGCGAGAACGGGGAAGTAGGGAAACAGGGAGGCGACGACGAGGTCGTGATCGTCGATGTTTCGGCGGAGATGGGGGAGCAGTCGCGTCGAGAAGTCGATGGCTTCCGTGATCGACCGACGGTCGTCGGCGTAGAGTTCCGCGGCGGACGCGACGCCGTAGAGCGTGACGCCCTCGTAATCGATCACCTGCGGACCGTCCCAGAACTGCCGGCCGTAGACGGTGATCTCGTGGCCCTCCGCCGCGAGCCGCCTCCCGATCTCGTGAATGCGTTTCTCAGCACCACCTTTGACGAACGGAAAGACAACGTTAGAAATGAAAGCGGTATTCATTGCATATTAATTGTTGATTAGATATCAACACTCTTTCGATGTATACCCTGCTATAATAAAAACTATAGTGGATGAAAAGTCTGTGAAGATATAGTTTTAGGGGATATTTTGGATGTTATTATCGGATGTAGTGGAATAACGACTTTACACTTCGAATTGCTCGATATCCCAATCCATCATCAAGCGCGGCAGCCAGAATTTTCAGACCATGCATATTACTTTTGTCAAGAACAAGAGATAGTAATGAGAATTGGATTGCTTTGTCATAATTGCCTGTCGTTAACCCATACCTTGCTTTCGTAGAGTAACACCGCGATTGGAATTTTTTGGACAACCCATATTTACGCGCAGTATCAGTATGCTTGTCAATCATCTTATATAATGCAGATTCTGTACGGGTGCTATCTGAACTCATTCGTTCCTCTTCATGTTCGACATGGACTGTATTATTAGATTTGTTATATGTATATTTATGATCTAACGAAAGACGGATGTACCATTCCCAATCCTGCCAAGCAGGGAAGTCTTCGTCCAATAATCCCGTCTCTAAGACCGCTTCTTTTTCAATGATCACATTTGAAAAAGTTCCGACAAAGTTTCCGAGCAAAATTTCATCAGTTATCCAGCCTCTATTCTTAGCCTTCTTAACTGATTTTACATCACCATTTCCATTTTTGTGTATAACTCCACTATAGCATACTTTCGTATCCTTATCTGATGTTTCTAACTCATTAATCCCTTCTCTAACCTTGCTTTGTCGCCACTTATCGTCATCATCTAGGAAAGCAAGAAACTTTCCACTGGCTTGCTTAATTCCTGTGTTTCTTGCTGCACATGCTCCTTGGTTCTCCGAATGTTTGAAATACCTCACATTCGGATTATCCAACGCTGTTACTGTAGAATAGGATACATCTGATCCGTCATTAACTACAATTATTTCTATATTTTCGTAGGATTGGTTATTTACTGTATCTAAGGCTTCCTCTAACTTTTGTGGACGATTATATGTCGGTATTATAACACTTACTTTAGTATCCATCTATGATCTCTCGGTATACCCTAATAGTCTCTTGTGCGGCTGACTCCCATGAGAATTCCTGAACGACCTCCGAGTAGGCTTTTTCAATGATCTGTTCTTTCAGGTTCTGGTTTTCGATAAGAAATCGAATACCTTCAGCAATCTCATCGGGCGATTTCGGTTCGACAAGATAACCATTTCTTTCATGTTTTACGAACTCTCGAATTCCTTCGACGTTAGTCGTGACTACTGGTGTTTTGCTCGCCCAGGCCTCTAAGAGTGTCAATGGATGACCCTCCCATATTGACGGCAGTACAAAAACCGACGCTCTTGAGTAGTATTCAGGAATCTCTTTGTCTGGGACTCGTCCTTTGAACTGGATCCGTCCCGCGAACGGGGTTTCGCGAGCGGCCTGTTCTAGGTTTTCTCTCTCAGGTCCATCACCCACAATTACAAGCTCAAGATCCTCGTGTTCG
The DNA here is from genome assembly GCF_031165565.1 of Natrinema thermotolerans. Classification (NCBI taxonomy): domain Archaea; kingdom Methanobacteriati; phylum Methanobacteriota; class Halobacteria; order Halobacteriales; family Natrialbaceae; genus Natrinema; species Natrinema thermotolerans. Next base: position 3,719,195 of record NZ_CP101873.1, read on the forward strand.
TTGGCAATCTCACAGAATGCAGATATTAGGTCACCTACCCGTTTTTCGCGGGCCAATCGTCCTAGATAGAGAACATATCCACTATCTTTTCCATCGGTTTGGAATCTATCGATATCTACCCCGTTTGGTATGTATTCTATATTTTTATGTTTTGGTGATAAAAGGTCGAGATGCTCTTGGTTAACAGAGATAACATAATTGTAATTCAGTCGAAGTAGTAGTACTTTCTCGATCTCACGCTCAATCTTGTTCCTAATACCTGAGTTGGATAAGCCAACCCCACTCGGAATTGCCGTACCATGGACTGTGAGGACAACCGGAGTCCCTGAAATAAGCGAGGCTAGCTTTCCGGAAACTGCCGGCAGAAATGTATGCGTGTGTATTATGTCGTATTTCGAAAGAGAAGACCAAGGCACTATTGAAAGTGTAGTAGTAATCCGGCCTATTGGATTATGGAATTCAGTAGTTGGCCCTCGACGAACGACATCTATATCTTCACCGAGTTGTTCCCGACTATCGTATAGTTCACCTCCACTACGTAATGCTCGTGTATACACATCGACTTCGTGACCTGCTTGTTCAATGGACTCTGAGAGATCGCGGACGTGATTTGGACCCCCACCGACCTCAGGCCACCAGTGATCTTGTAACATTAGAATCCTCATATTGATCCCACCTTGACTATGGATACTTCCGGTAAGAATAATCTATCGTTTGAAGTAGAACGTGACAAAATATGGGTCCGACTATTCTATTTATGAATGCCCAACATAATATAATCAAATGCTAGAATTTCCATACACATTAAATCCATTATTGGAATAGATGGTGTTTGATGATGAATCAAATTGTTGTATAGAATTATACTTTATCACGACTACCTCATTCTGATAAGTCCCATGGAATATCACGCTATTTCGGTATTTAGATAAAACAACTAAATGGCCAGATGGAACATCAGACGATAGAATAACTCTGATAGCAGGAGTAGCGAATGAACCGGTTAATGGTGCAGTCGTCTCTATCGTATCAGTATCGCCAACTATTGTTCGGGGAGGAGTAGTCTTATGGTTATCTATCCAATTAGCTACAGCATATTGCTGTTTTGGATAGTTTTGGCTCGTCTCTCCAGTAAGATATTCTGGATTACTCTGACTCACCGTATGCAACGGTACCATTGAGGCCCCCAGGAGGAATAGACACACAATTATAGCAGTAGTCACATGTCGTGCCCTTTCTGAGGAAACTATATTAATCGCATCTTGATATCCCCAAGGGGCCACCCAGCCTGCGCCGATAACAAAATAAGTCATCATACGAGTATAATCTACGACATTAGTTGCAAATGCAATGACTGATAATATTCCAGTCAAAATACCCCAGAGTAGGAAATGATATGACCTTCGCGTCCGGGATAGAAATGCATAACATGCAACCCCAATAGCTAGAATTAGTTGATATATCCATGGAGCAACAGTTCCTTGAAAGAAGCTTACCGAATTGCCCTGAATTCGATATGTTGGCAGAACTGGATCGAGTGATCCTCCCTCAAGCAAAAGGTATCCTGCACCAGCAATCCACATAATGATATTAGATCCGCCAAGATTAAAGAAAACATAATACAAGACGACACACGATCCAATTATTAATGCTAACATGAGTTGCCGGTTTTTTGTTCTAGTTAGTAGGTAAATCCCTGAATAAAGAATCATCATTACGGTCGCAAGATGATGACCAGTAATTGCAATTGGGATTATTAGAAAAAGAGGAACAAGATATCGTCGTTGACCAGTCTGGTCGTACCAATAATAAAGGCAAACAATCATACTAAAGGCAAAAAGACCAATTGTTGGTCGGCGAAACGCACTCCTAAATGCTAGCATTGGGGTCCAAAATAGAAGGATCGTCACCGAAAGTCCTATCGGTCGATGTGGATAAAAGCGACGTATAGTTAATAGAACAATCAGTAAAGACACTATAAATATTATGAATGGTAAAATACCTGTGATAAGTGGCTTCCACCTGACTGCTGGGACAATTGGGAGACTTGTGACCTCACTTGTAACGATTGCTAGGGAATGGAGACCAGGGGTCTTAGAAAAACCAGCTTCAAATCCTGTATCTACCGGAATTTCCGTTTGGGTCTGAGCAATCGTATCTGCAATAATGGCGGCTGGGTGGCTATCTCGGCCATAGAGGTGCCCAAATGAGGTGATACTTGGCCAAAAAACTCCCAGTCCAAGGAGAGCAATAAGGGGATTCCATTCCTTCGTTCTAGTTATACCTAGGAGTATTATAAGAAGAGAAAAAGAATTAATAAAAATGATTGTCTCACCAAACCAAGCAAGCCAAAAGAAAATCCAATACATGCATATATTATAGACCCTTTCTGAACATCCATACAGGTTCTTTCTCCTAAAGATATTTGAGTGTAGTGAAACCGAATCCTCTTCTGGCCACAGATGTTGCGGCATGACTTAGCCAGGTATTTTAAGTAATATTCTTCTCAATTGGCGATAGAAATATTATTTTGATCTCCATATGAGTTTAATACTAATTCTCAATCGATTTTTCATACACTAGTCGGTGTTAACCGTTTTGGATTCGTTATCTTGATTACTTCTTCCGCACTTTGCCCAGTATCGAGATGGTAGAGAAAGTATCCATACTCTCTTATGATGTCTCTCACAACTGTCTAGGTCGAGCGCATGTACTGGCTCAATTATTGAGCGATAGGTATAATATCGAGATAGTTGGCCCCGAATTGAAATCTGGGATCTGGGACCCACTGTGTGAGAAACATGAATATAAATCTCTGGAAACGAACTCTCGCATCCATCGGTTCCCCTATGATGTGGGTGACCTTTTAAGATTAATAGATGGTGATGTCGTTTATGCTTCAAAACCTCGGATGACAAGTTACGGCCTCGGTCTACTGAAATCGCGTCTTAATGGACAACCGCTCCTTCTTGATATTGATGACTGGGAGACACAATTTGATCAATTCGAAACATTTAGTACGCCCTATATTGAACGAATACCCCGCCTCATTAATTTCAATTCATTCTACTATACCCGTGCGTTGGAATCAGTCACGGATTTGGCTGATGGTCTAACAGTCTCAAATTCCCTACTACAGCAACGCTTCGGTGGACAGATCATACGACATGTACGGGACACAGAAAAATTTTCACCCAGTCGGCACTCAAAAGTCTCGTGTCGAAAAGAGTTTGACATTCCTAGCGAAGACATTGTGATATTGTTTTTTGGAACTCCGAGACCTCATAAAGGAGTAGAGAAGCTAATTGAGGCAGTGAATTTAATAGGCAATAAACGTGTTCGTCTTCTTATTATCGGTGGTGACAATTCGGACTATACGGCAAGTTTAAACCAGACAACTAATGACCGGGTTGATATTCGTGGCTACCAGCCGTTTGATTCCATTCCAAAGTGGTACGCTGCATCCGATATTGCGTGTATCCCACAGCAGCGGACAGAAGCATCAAAGGGCCAGATACCTGCTAAATTATTTGATGCAATGGCAATGGGGGTGCCGATCGTAACGACTGCTGTATCGGATATTCCAGAGATTGTTGGTGATGGCGGACTGGTTGTGGAGCCAAGTGACACGAATGAACTTTATCAAAGTCTCCAGACTCTCGTGGATGATCCTGACAGACGTACAGAACTTGGACAAATCGCTAGGAGCCGCTGTATTGAAAAATATAGCCTTAGAACTGTCCGACCAAAAATAGAGGCACTAGTTGAATCCGTCATATAAACAAGAGCGGATAATTGATTAGAATTTCACATATGGCTCGAACGTAACCCATTAATCAATACTCTGAATACACTCAACGGTGTTGGTATCCCGATGAATCTAGCCCAATCAAGTCTGAAGATATTTGTAGCTAAGATTGGGGCTGCTATTCTCAATTTTCTCGCTATTATTATCTTTTCGCGAAAGCTCGGAGCAGCCCCGCTCGGGACGTATTATCCTTTCATCGCTCTCGTCGGCATCCTATCTATCCCAACAGACTTTGGCATCTCGAGTGCTACTGAGAAGCGAATCAGCGAGGGTGCCGATAAGAGTAAATATCTCGGAACTGCGATAGCGCTTAAATTTCCACCATTAATTTTAATATCCCTATTAATACATTACTCACGTCGATATGTCACGCAATATCTCGGTGCTGACCTTACGCTCGCGCTCATTGTAGCACTGTTCGTGAGGCAAACTGCACAACTCTCTGTGACTGTACTCCGTGGCGAGATGCGCGTCGGCGAAACAGCGCTTGTAGAGATTCTTCGTCCTATTGGCTGGATTAGTTCCGGATACGTACTCTATCTACAAGGATACGGTGTCTATTCACTAGTCTATGGATACCTCGTGGGTTCAACACTCATGCTTATTGTTGGTTGGTGGAAAGTGTCAACGCCAATCTCTAATCCCACTCTCGAGCATGTAGATTCATTGATCGATTACGGGAAGTTCAGCGTAATATCATCAATCGGAGACTACTTCTACAATTGGATGGATGTTGCGATGTTATCAGTTTTTGTCGCAGTGGGGACTGCAGTTACTCGTGGCGAAATTGGCGCATACGAGAATGCATGGCGGCTATCCCTTGTCGTGATGCTGCTCAGCCAGTCGATTGCAACAGCACTCTTTCCTCAAGTTAGTCACTGGAACGCTGATGGTGCAGTTGACCAGATTGAGAGCGTCATCCCGACAGCTCTCCTCCCTGCTTTCCTCTTAGTAACTCCAGCCTTTGTCGGAATAGCAGTCCTCTCACGGGACCTTCTCAAAATAATGTTCGGGCCGGAATTCACCGTCGCTTGGTTTGTACTGATAATTCTAGCTGGTGAGAAAGTATTCCAAGCAGTCCATGTCGTACTGGGCAGATCACTCCAAGCGATTGACCGTCCGGACTTAGCTGCCTACGCGACAGCAGTTTCAATATTGGTTAATCTCGTGCTGAACGTCGTGTTGATTTGGAAGTTCGGTATTGTTGGCGCAGCGATCGCGACTACGTTATCATTCATTGTGAACACATCCCTACACGCTCATTATCTCACACAATTCTTGAATATTGATTTTCCTGTTCAAAAAGCGTTGTGGAGTATTGTCGCATCAGCCGCCATGGGGATCTGTGTCTACAGTGTACAGATCTATATCGAAATTAATACCATTATTGAACTCGGAAGCGTAATTTGCTTCGGAGTACTGGTCTATGGTTCTATTGTTCTTGTGTACTCACCAATAAGAGAAATAGCACAGCGACTTGTTTCTCCCATGATTGAATTTATACCATAAATGTCTCCAATGTTAGCATACCCCAAGGTTTTGCAATACTACTATATAGGCGTGGATGCATTTTTGAGCAAAATGGGATTGAAATACGATAACTTACTCTATTCTCGTGGCTATTTGCTCACAGAAGAGCAATACGACAATTCTGGAGCAGTGCCAGCGTCGTGGAAGTCAACCAGTGTTGGACGATATGCTATTAGGTATAGTTCTAATCTTGAGATTTCAACGAGTTCAGTCGATGATACTGAGATAGTTTGCATTGGCCGTATCCTCGACTGCCGAGCGAAAACATTCGATATAGACAAAGTTACCATGTCCCTCGGGGAACGATACGAAGAGTCAAGAGCAAAATTTTTTGATAGGTTAGACTATTTAGCTGGGCGGTTTCTTCTCCTTGTACACTCAACTGATTCAACATTTATTGTAACTGATGCGACAGCAAATCGTTCGGCATTCTATAATATTGACGTACCGGCAGTCGCTTCTCACCCCACGCTGCTTGCCGATGTAACCGGGATGTCAGAGGACCCTGACGCTGTCGCATTCCGAGACTCAAACGTTTATCAGTCACACCGCGACAGCTATTTCCCAGGTATCAAGACCCCGTACCAGTCAATTAGATCACTTACACCAAATACCCTTCTAGAAATTCCAGAAATGACGATAGAACGCTTTTATCCTCGCAGTCAGCGAACTGAACGATCGGTTGCAGATGTTGCTGGTGAAGTTGCTGAATTATTGAAATCACAAGTTCAACTTCTTTCAGATTCGAAACCACTAGCGGTTTCACTGACTGCTGGATTAGACAGTCGGCTTACGCTCGCTGCGACTCGTAACGTAGCAGATGATGTCCTTTACTACACATTAGTATTTGATGACGAGAGTCGGAAAGAGGCGGCTATTGCACGTGAACTCTGCACAGCACTTGACCTTAACCACAGGACGGTCAATGTTCCAAATAATGTAGGTGACAAGTTCTATACATTTTTCTCTGAAAATGTGGCAGGTATGTCTTCACCATTTCGAGCACGAATGGGGAAAGCCCTTCTCGAACAATACCCCTCGAACCGCCTCCATTTGAAATCCAATGTAGCTGAGGTTGGCCGAACATTCTATCGAGATAGTTATGCTTTTCTTCCTGAGGCTGATGCCGCGATGCAATCCCGTCTCTATGGGATTGCTCATGATTCCAAATTTGTTCGTGGGGCTTTCCAAGAATTTATTGAAAAGACCGCCTTTGATCCATCTGGAAATGCCGGATTTGACCCATATGATCTTTATTATTGGGAACATCGTATTGGTATCTGGCAAGGACTATCCCTCTTGGAGTGGGATATTGCGCAGGACACACACATTTTGTTTAATTGTCGACGACTTTTAGAATTAACCCTTTCCGTTCCATATGAAGACCGGCGACATAATCGACTCTTTCATAACCTTATTGAGAAACTCTGGCCAGAGACAATGACCCTACCCATTGATGCTCATGATTCAGAGAGGAAAGTAATGAGAAATTTGAAACCGATTCGTCGAATGGTTGCAACAGCACTCCTCTATCGATAATTTAGTAATGAGAGAGTGTTTACCTGTTCTGGAATAAGCAACAACCTAATTTCACCCCACACAATCCGAATTATACAGTCAAACATATTTTTGTTTGGCATACTACTGATATATTCCCAATACACACAGGCTCTTCTTTAGAACCATTACATCTATCACAACGTACCCGAATCAGTTTCTTACTCCGATGATTCATGACGTCAAAGTCCGAGATCTCCAGGTGAATACCGACGAGCGAGGTCACCTCGTGGAGGTCTTCCGCGAAGACTGGAACCTCTACGATCCCGACCCGGCGATGTCGTACTATTCGATGACTTATCCTGGTATTGTTCGTGCCTGGCACCGCCACCTCGGGGGCCAGATCGACCACTTCATTTGCCCGAAGGGACGGATCAAGGTGGGGATCTACGATGACAGAGAGGACTCCCCCACGCAGGGCGAACTGGATACGTTCGTCATCGGCGAACATAACCAGAAAGCGATCCGCATCCCCGGGGGCTGCTGGCACGGCTTCAAGGCGATCGGAGATGAGCCCGCGTTCCTGCTCAACTTCCCGTCGAAACTCTACGATTACGACGAGCCCGACGAGGAACGCATCCCCTACGACACGGACGAAATTCCTTTGGACTGGGAGGCGGAACCGCACGAGTAACCGATGAAAGGCGTACTTCTGTCGGGGGGAACGGGCTCGAGACTCCGCCCGATTACCCACACCGGCCCGAAACAGCTCGTCCCAGTCGCGAACAAACCGGTCCTCGAGTACGCGATCGAGGATCTCAAGGAAGCCGGCGTCACGGAGATCGGCGTCGTCCTCGGGCACAAGGGCCGCGAGGAGATTCAGGAACTGCTCGGTGACGGCAGTGATTACGGGGTCGACATCACCTACATCGTTCAGGGGAACCCGCTGGGACTGGCCCACGCCGCTGGTTGCGCTCGGGACTTCGTCGGTGACGACGACTTCGTGATGTACCTCGGTGACAACATCCTCAAGCAGGGGATCGCCGACCTCGTCGAGAGCTTCGAGCGCGGTGACTACGGGGCCGGAATCGCGCTGCAGGAGGTCGACACGCCCGAACAGTTCGGGATCGCCGACGTCGACGACGACGGGACCGTCACGCAACTCATCGAGAAGCCCGACGACCCGCCGACGAACCTCGCGCTCATCGGGATCTACGTCTTCTCGAACGAGGTCTTCGACGTGATCGAGCGCCTCGAGCCCTCCTGGCGGGGCGAACTCGAGATCACGGACGCGATCCAGACGCTGCTCGAGGACGGCCACTCGATCGACTCCCACGTCGTTCAGGGTTGGTGGAAGGACACGGGCAAACCCGAAGACATCCTCGAGGCCAACCGCCTCGTACTAGAAGACGAGGATCTGGTTCGGGAGGGCCGGATCGGACCCGACGCCACCGTCGAAGGCCGGATCGAACTCCACGAGACGGCGACGATCGAAGACGGGGCGGTCGTCCGCGGCCCGGTTTCGATCGGTCCCAACACCGTCGTCGAGTCGGGCACGTACGTCGGTCCGTACACCTCGATCGGCCCGGAATCGACGCTCGAGGGCGTCCACATCGAGAACAGCGTCGTCATCGGGGCGTCGACGATCGCGACCAACGGCAAGATCGTGGACAGCCTCCTCGGGCGCGGCGCGAACGTCGGCCGGGCCGACGACCAGCTGCCGGAGGGACGACGTCTCGTCGTCGGAGAGAACTCCCAGCTCAAACTCTGACAATGCGTATTATCACCCACACCTGTACGGCCTGTGGTACCGTCGTCTCGGCGAACGAACTCGAGTCGAACCGCGTCATGAAGTGTCCGGGACTCGGCTGCGAGAACGTCCTCCGGTTCACCGACCTTCCCGAGGAAGAGCGGACCTTCTTCCTCGACCACGCCGAGCAGTACGAACTCTAAAACTGCGCCGCGATCGCCTCGAGGTCCGCTTCGAGCGTCGGTTGGCGACGGTCCAGTTCCTCCTCGACTCTATGCACGTCGAGACACGTATACGACGGCCGGTCGGCGGGCCGTGAGACGTCCGACTGCTGGCTCTCGTTGAGCAACGTCTCGTCCGCGTCCTGAACCCGAACGATCTCCCGGCCGAATTCGTAGGGCGTTACGCACGAGCGACTCGCGACGTGAAACACGCCCTCGGCATCGGTCGCGAGGAGATCAAGAATCGTCGCCGCGGCCTGGCCGGCTCGAGTCGGGGTCAGCCGCTGATCGACGAACAGCGGCACCTCGTCGCCGGCGGCCAGCGTGTCGCGAACCCAGGTCGGGAAACCCACCAATTCGTTCGTATCGCCGCGGACGCCGTAGACGAACGAGAGTCGCGTCACTAGCATCGATCCGTCGACCGCTCGAACTGCCTCCTCGCCGGCGAGTTTCGATTCGCCGTAGACCTGAATCGGCTCGGCCACTGCCGCTTCGTCGTAGGGGTCGACGGCGACCCCATCGAAGACGTAGTCCGTGGAAACGTGGACGAACGGGACGCCGCGGTTCGCACAGCACTCGGCGAGGCCGCCGGGAGCGGTGCCGTTGATCTCGAAGGCAGCTTCCCGGTCGGACTCGCAGCCGTCGACGTCGGTCATCGCCGCACAATTCACAACGGCGTCGGGTCGATACTCGTCCAACAGGGTCCGGAACGTCTCCGTGTCACGGATATCGTGTTGCTCGAGCGGAAGTTCGAACGACGGCGGACTCGAGTGATAGGTTCCGACCGCGTCGATCGATCGCTTGAGACAGCGATCGACGAGCGCGCTTCCGAGCAGTCCCCCGGAACCGAGAATCAGGATCGTCATGACTGCACTGGGTTCCCGAAACTGTAAATATATGCTGGCGACACGTGATCGTATGCGAATACTCGTTACGGGGGGCGCGGGATTCATCGGCTCCAACTACGTTCACTATCTCCTCGAGAACAGCGACGACGAAGTCGTGACGTTGGACGCCCTGACCTACGCCGGCTCGCGCGACAACCTAGCGGGTGTCATCGATCACCCGCGACACGAGTTCGTCGAGGGCAACGTCTGTGACAGCGATCTCGTCGCGGGTCTCGTCGCGGACGCGGACGCGGTCGTCAACTTCGCGGCCGAATCCCATGTCGACCGCTCGATCGAAGGGGCGGCTCCCTTCGTCGAGACGAACGTCGAGGGAACCCGGACGCTTCTCGATGCTGCGGTCGAGACTGACCTCGACCGGTTTCTCCAGATCTCGACCGACGAGGTATACGGCCAGATCCTTGATGGGACCTTCAGCGAGGACGATCCGTTGAACCCGCGAAACCCCTACGCCGCGACGAAGGCAAGCGCCGATCTGCTGGCCAAGAGCTACGAGACGACGCACAATCTCCCCGTTCTCATCACCCGAACCTGCAATAACTTCGGGCCGCGACAGCATACGGAGAAACTCATCCCGAAGTTCCTCCGCAACGCCGCCGCGGGGGAGAACCTCCCTGTCTACGGCGACGGCTCGAACGTCCGCGAGTGGATCTACGTCGCGGACAACTGCCGCGCCCTCGATCTCGTCCTCCGGGAGGGCGAGGTCGGCGAAATCTACAATATCGGCTCGGGCGAAGAACGAACGAACCTCGAAGTAACGGAGGCGATCCTCGAAGCCGTCGGTGGTTCCGAAGACCAAATCACGTTCGTCGAGGATCGTGCGGGCCACGACCAGCGGTACGCCCTCGAGACAGGGAAGATCGAGCAACTCGGCTGGGAACCTGACTGGTCGTTTGAGGAGGGACTCGAGCAAACTGCCGAAATGCATATTAAAAATAAAAATGAATAAATTTTTATTGTCGGGAAAGGGAGAGACAAGCAAAGTTTGAATAATTATTGACATGAATATTTTTATATGTCAATAATATCGTCTCGTCCTAATACCAGAAATTAATATCGGTTTCAAGTACTAATTCTGTTTTCTTTGTACAGTTGGCTAACATCCTTAGAAGTGAGTGGTTCTGAATAGATTCGTACGCTATCGACAGAGGCAGTAACAAAGTTGTCATTCGGTTGTCCACCAAGGGATAATGTATCTGGTTCTCTAATCGGACCAAGAGTGCTTGCATTACGGGTTGTTACGAGTGTCTCATTTCGGTACAAATGGACTGTCTCGTGGTTCCGATCAACGACTGCTGTGACTAAGGTCCAATTTTCAAATTCCGTATTATTCATCCCAAACGCATCAACACCATTATTGTCGGCATCATAGACTCGAAATCCGAAGTAGTTGGCTTTCGATCCTGCCCAAAACCCGTATCCTCCATCACCACTACGGCGTAAAATTGTCGGATAGTCTGCGCCACTCGTCGTAAGATTTCCCTTCACCCAGAGTGATACCGAGAACGAACCATTTGCAACACCTTGAGTCCGATCATTTCTAATAACAGTTGAACCACTCCCGTTGAAGTGCAGCCCAGAGCCGTTGACGCCCTCAATCCATTCAGCACTGTCGACTGTTGCTACATCACCCCCAACCGGGTCGGAAACAGAGTTACCGTTACCTTCGTCGAATGTCCAATGGGCACGAATTTGACCGAAGTTTTCACCATTCTGAATATCGGCGACTGTAACCGACCGAGTCTCCCCAGCAGTCACGTACTCGTCGGCGTAGGGAACGGTCACGCCGTAATCGCCGTATCGATTCGTCTCGACCTGCCGTTCGTACGTGAACGTCTCCCCGTCGATTTCCACGTCGGTTTCGACGGTGATCGTCTCGTTGGCCGGGCCGCCGCCGGTCAGTCGAGCCCCCGGAACGAGTTCGAACGCCGCTCGACCCCGGTCGTCGGAGACGGACAGCGCTCGATAGTGGCCCGCCCCCGATGTTCCGTTCCCGCGACTACCCAGCCTGTCGTGCAACGTCGCCTGCGTACTCGAGGCCGGATACGTGCCGTCGATATCGTGGGTGACGACGAACCGTCCCTGTTGTTGCAATTGCCGATACCAGTCGTCAGGATCGCTCGCGGAAACGAAGTCCTTGTAATTGTCTTGTGCGTATCTATACGACGCCGACTCGCCGTTGACGAAGTAGTTGTACCGCAGGTTATCGCTCCACGGACTGAAGACGTAGTTCTGTGGGTACTCATAGCCCTGTTCATCGCTGTACTCCTCGAGCCACGTCGCCGTCTCGACCGTCGACTCCTCGGCGGTCACGTCAGCCATGTGACTCGGGACGAAGATCAGGCTGAAACTCGAGAGCAGGAGGAAGCCGCCGACGATATACGCGCTTCTGGACGGGGAGGGAAGCGATGACCGACTGATAGCGCCGTCGGCGAACGACTGCTCCTTCGATTCCGTCTCGGCTTCGCCCTGGAAGATCGTCGCCGGGTCGATCAGCTCGATCCACGAGAGGAGCGCGACGAATCCGACCCCGGCAAACAGCGCGACGAAAGGCGCGAGTTCGGCCGCGAACCGCAACTGGATCGCCGTCCAGACGAGCAGATACCAGCTGATCGTCGCGACAGCGCCCCAACCGCGGTGGTCCGACCGAAACGCCGTCCAGGTCGCCCAGCCCAGAAACGGCACCGCGAGGACGAACGCCGAGCCGAGGTAGATCACTGGCCCGAAGAGGACATTGAATTCGGCCGAGAACAGCGAGGCCGTCTCGGTGATCCCCGATCCACTGGTCCGCTGGAAGTACTCGAGTGCGCGCGTCCCGGTCTCGGAAACCGCCGGCATCGTGAGCCAGGCGATCGCGGCCACGAAACCGGCTACCCCGACTTCGCCGGCGACGACGACTCGAGTCGGCACGTCGACCCGCCAAGCCGCCTCACCGCCCGCGATAACGACTGCGCTCCCGACGAACAACAGGACGGGCGCGACGGCACGATACTGCTCGAGCCAGTCGAACCAGCCCCAGAACACGCCCGTCACCAGCGCGGACAGGCCAATGGCCGCGAGGAGGGGCCCACCGAACGCGAGCGGCGAGCGGTCGTTCGTCACGTCGGCGATCGTCTGTACCAGCACGTACAGCCCGATCCCGATCAACCAGATCGGCCCGCCGCGCCAGGCGGCGTTCTGGGCGGCCAGCGCGAGTCCGAGGCCGATCGCGCCGACCCAGCGGGCCGACAGCGCGGCGCCCGCGAGCCGAACCGTCGGATCGCGATCGACCAGCACCACTAGACTGCCGACGACAAGCGTCAGCAGCAGGTAATCCAGCGCGTGGTGATCGCCGAAGCCAAGCGAGGTGTACGTCGAGTGAATCGGGATCAACGCGAGTATGAGTATCGACGCAATCCCGATCCGGAAATCCCCGGTCAACCGCATGGCTAACGCGTAGATCACGAGCCCGGTCCCCATCGCAGCGAGGACCGGGTACCACGTCAGGACCGTCGCGACCGCGTCGGCCGAGTTCCCGAGCAGTGCCGAGCCGAGCCAGGCCAGCCAGTAGTAGAACACGTCGTTGCCGGCGACCTCGCTCGGCATCGCGCTGAGATCACCCGGGTTCCAGGGCTGGAGATCACTCACGACCAGCTGCTCGAGCCAGTAGCGGTACCGATAGGGGTCGTTCCCGGGCAATACGACCAGACCGTCCCGGTGGACGTCGCCGTAGACGGGCACGGTTCGGACGGCTCCGACGAACGTGAGTGCGAGGGCGACGAAGAGGGTACGAAGGGTCGCGAAGCCGACGACCGCGTTGCGAACGCTATCGATCCCGCCGACCCCTTCGAGCAGCGATCCGACACCCTCGTCCGAGTCGGCGTCTCGAGCGGGCGCTTCGTCACCGCCGATCACTTGCCGAACGGCCGCGGGATCCGCGAGCCGGTACTCGCCGTCAATCTTTTCGACAATCCCTTGCGACACCAACTCACCGAACGTTCCGGAGTCCAGTTCGATGTCGTCGAAGGTCCACGTCTCGGCGCCGTCGTCAGCTTCGAGGACGGCCTCCAGTGCGGCCGCGCCGTCGTCGCGTTCGGCGACGAACTCCCGGGTCGTGTCGGCAACCGCCTCGGCGTCCGTCTCCTGCATTGCTCCGAGCTATTCGAGGCAGGGCTAATGGACTTTTCGCACGGCCGACGGTTCGATCGAAGTCGCTGTCGTAATGCGTTCGCTCTCACCTCGGGGCGCCCCCGCCGGGCGATCACGTAGCCAGAAGACATATAAAAGAAAGCTGAGTGGTCTCGGATAATGCGCGCAGAACCGAAACGAGCGGGGGATCGCGAGGCCGCCCTCGACGAAATCGTACAGGGGACGTGTACGTACTGCGAGGCGAACGCCCTCGTCCGCGACACGTACAAGGGCAACGCCGCTGTGGTCTGCGAGGACTGCGGGACGCCGGCCGCGCAATTCTGGTGACGGCATCGATGCCGTCCGTTCTCGGCTACTCACGCGATAGCAATGACTGGTGAATTCCGATAGGGTTCACCGTCGTACTGCTCCGGTTTCGGGTTATCGGTTCGGATGGTGGTGAAACGCACAGACCGCTCACGGTCCGTCGCGGAAACCCGGCTCGCGGGGCACGACTGACTGGAACCGAACCGAGACCGAGGCCGTGATACGCTACCGGTTCACGGCGCTCAGGAAAAAGGACGAGAACACCGTCTGGAGGCCGATGACGATCGCGGTAAACGCAAGCAGCGCACTCATGGTGAACTCGAGGGTCATGAACCCGTTCGCGTACCACCGGTAGACGAGCCAGCCGGCGTAGGCGCTGCCGGCCGCGAACAGTGCCAGACCGATCGTGGCGCCGTTCTCGAGCGACAGCGACTGGGTTATGCGAGTCGTGATCGGATCGTCAGGCACCTGGATCGGATCGCTCGCGACGGCCGCGAAGACGCCGAGGCTCGAGACCTGGTAGCCGACGATGGTCAGTAGGCTCCCGGCGATCATCGAGTGGATGCCGAGCGTCACGTCGCCGATCGACGCCCCGGTAAACGCCGTCCCCATCACCAGCAGACCGACGACGCTCAACAGCAGTCCCGGGACCGAGAACAGGTAGCCCGGCGCGTTGACGAGCATGAATCGGACGTGGCGCCAGCCGTCTTTGAAGCTCTCGAGGGTCGCGTCGCCCTCCCGCTCGTGGTAGGTGATCGGCACCTCGGCGATCGACTTGTCCTGTGCGCCGGCCTCCATGATCATCTCGGAGGCGAACTCCATGCCGGTCGTCTGTAGTTCGAGGTCGTCGAGGCACTCCCGGCGGATGATACGAAAGCCGCTGTGGGCGTCGCTGACCCCCGCTCCGTAGAAGACGTTCAGGAACTTCGTCAGCAGCGGGTTCCCGACGTACTGGTGGAGCGCGGGCATCGCGCCGTCTTTGATCTCGCCCTCGAGGCGACTGCCCATCACCATGTCGGCGTCGCGCTCTTTCAGTTCGTCGAGCAGGCGCGGGATGGCTTCGAAGTCGTAGGTGGTGTCCGCGTCGCCGATGACGATGTAGTCGCCGCGGGCGCGGTCGAACGCGTACCGGTAGGCGTAGCCGTAGCCAGGTCGGTCGGGCTCGTAGACGATGGCGCCCATCTCGCGGCCGATCTCGGGCGTCCGGTCGCTCGAGCTATCGCTCAGGATGATCTCGGCGGTCACGCCGAGTTCGGCGATGGCGGTCTTGGCCCGGCCGATACACTCGGCGACTCCCTCCTCCTCGTTGAGCGTCGGCATGACGACGCTTATCGTCGGCGCGCGATCGCTGTCGGGTCCGAGAAGCAGTTCGTCGGCCTCGTGGAACTCCCGTCCTGCCGTACCGGACTCTCTGTCGGCCACCACCGGATCGGCCGACCCCGACGTCGAGTCGACGCCCGCCGACCGGCTCGATGTTCCTCCGTCCGACGTACTCATGCGGTCGAGCCGGGGCGTCCTGAAAGACGCGTTTCGTTCGCTTTCCATTCGTCCATATTACCCGTTCGACGTTCGTGTCGGGATATATATTTACTGGCCGAACGGTCTTCGAAAGCCGTTTAAATCGCTACGCTCCTCGGGCCGATGCCAACGAACAGCGGAGAGTTCGTCGACCGCAGTCTCGATCGCCGATCTGACGGTGAGTTACGGGCCCCCCTCACCCGTCCGACTCGCTCACGGACACCCAGAGGTGGACGGAGTACTCCGTGTCGTCCATCGACGGATCGGCCGGCACGTCGTCCTCGGGGAACAGCAGCCAGACGATCCGCTGGTTCTCGCCGGTCATCGTCGGCTCGAGGTCGTACTCGTAGTGCCAGCTCTCGTTGGCCGCGACCGTGGCACCGAACCGGTCGAGTTCGCGCTGGTCGCGGACGACCGTCTCGTTGACCGTTGTCGTCGACCCGTTCTCGAGCGTCGTCTCGTTCGCGATCACCTCGACGTCCTGCTCGAGGACCACCACCGTATACGCCGTCCGCTCGCCCTCGTGGTTGTCGACGCCGACGATCACCTCCTGGCTCTCGCCGCGGACGAACTCGCTGGGGTAGTCGTCGGCGACCAGTTCGCCGTCGTCGTCTTCCGTCAGCAGGTAGACGGCGGAGAACTGCTCGCCCTCCGGCGGTACGAGGACCGCGTAGCCGACGCTGCCCGCCGCGAGGACGATCGACAGGACGAGGAGGACGTTCAACGCAGTGTCGGCCCGCGTATCCGGCTCGAGCAGTTCCTCGCGACCGGCGGCGTACCACTCTCGGTAGGGGACCTGAAACCGCTCCGTCTCGGGGAGGTCCCACCGTCGGCGGGTCGCGACGGCCGTCGCCCCGAGCGTGAAGCCGCTGACCGCGAGCATGATCGGCCCCAGCCGAATGCCCCACGGCGTGAAGTTCAGGACGAGTCCGAGCAGCGGGACGACGGCGATACTGAGACCAAACGAGAGCGCGACCCGTTCGATGCCGTCGATACCGGCCCGCGAGGTGATCGAGTCGGTCCAGCCGTCCGCGCTGTCGGCGTCCGTCCCGTCGGCCGCATCGTCGCCGTCGGTCGAGCCGGGCGACTCGCCAGCCTCGGGAAACAGCGCCGCAACGAAGGCGTAGCCGGGGACGAACAGCACGAACGCGAGGCCGAGCGGGACCCGAAGCGGCGTCTCCCGAAGGAACGGAGTCAGCACCGCGACGTTCGTCGCGACGACGAGCGCGAGGACACCGGCGAGATCCGCCGGCAGCCGTCTGAGCGGGCGGGGAAGCAACAACCACAGCGAACGGGACGCGACCATTCGACTCCTAGTATCGAGGTCGGTGGTAAAAACGATCCGATGGCGGCTCCGGGATCGCGGCGGTCGTACGCTCCCGTCGTTCTCGATCGGCTCTCGATCGGCATTAGTCGTCGGCCGGGGCGCCGCCGTTCGACGGCTCGTCGAGATCACACAACGATCGCGCCCGCTCGAGGATGGCCGCCGCGTCCTCCCTCGAGAGGCCGTCCGGGCCGAAGGCGGCGCGCTCGTAGCCCTGCGTGAGTTCGTACAGCGACGCCGCGTCGACGTCGTTGGCGTCCGTACACTGCCGATAGAACTCCCAGTGGGTCAGCGCGTCCCGGTTGCCAAGCCGCGCGAGCAGCGCCCGGCGGACGGCGCCGTAGCCCGTCCGAACCGCGTCGTCCGGTCGCCCGTTCGCGAGCTGGTCGCTCGCGCGCTCGAGGACGGACTCGACCTCGTCGGGCGTCGGTTTCGCCGGCGCGTCGCCGACGGTCGGCTCCCCAGCGAGGCTCCACTGCTCGACCGCGGGCCCGCTCGCGGCGGGTCGGTCGTCGTCCCCGCGGTACCACCACGCGAGCCCGCCGCCCGCCAGCAGCGCGATCATGCCGACCGCGATCGCGGTCGTCGGCGCGTTCGGCCCGGCGCTGCTGACCGCGACGCTGGCCTCGGCCGAGGACGACTTGAGGCTCGAGCCCCGCCCCTCGTAGACGGCGGCGACGGCGGTCTCGCCGGCGTCGACCGAGTCCGGGACCGAGACGGTCGTCCGGAAGGCGCTGTGTTCGTCGGTCGTGACGGTACCGACGGTCAGGTCGTCGATCCGGATCCGGACCGGTTCGTCCGGGACCGGCGTTCCGTCCGGGGTCGCGAGCGTTCCGGTGACGGTGACCCGTCGCTCCGACGACGACACCTCCGCGATCGCGACGCTGCTCTCGCGCTCCCGGACCGTGACGGTCGCCGCGTCGGTCGCCGCGGTCAGCGCCCGCTCCTCGTCTTCGTAGGGCAGTTCGACCCGAAGCTCGCGCTCGCCGGCGGGGACCGAGGCCGGTATCGCGACCGGGTCGTCGAACGCGCCGTCAGTGACGTTGACCGTGCCGATGCGATCCCCGCTGATGTCGACGACGAGGGTGACGTTGTCAACGGGGACCCCGTCGACGGTCACTGCGCCGCTGACGGCCGTTTCGTTGCCGAACGACAGTTCGTCGGTGGTCCGGTTCAGCGAGACGGTCGGCTCGCTCTGGGTGATCGAGACGTTGACTGCCGTCTCGGCGTTGAGATAGACCGACTGCGTCGCCGGCACGTACTCGACCGGGAGCCGGTCGGTCGACAGCGACTCGTTCGTCGGGCGGTACTCGAGCGTGAACGCGCCCGCCGAATCGGTCCGGACGCGTTCGGTGTGGTTCCCCACGTCGAGGCGGATCGACCGGTTCGCGATCGGATCGCCGTCCGTCGTCCGCAACTCGCCCGTCGCGACGAGCGGCTCCCGGAACGAGATCGTCTCGCGCTCGGGCGTTAGCCGCAGCGACGTCTCCTCGAACTGCTGGTCGCGGACGGTCGCCTGTTCGGCCCGAATCTCCGCGGAGACGTTCTCGACGGCCTCAATCGAGGCCGACATATCGGTGTCGGTCCGGTTCTCGATCGTCTCGTAGCGCGCAATGGCGTCGTCGCCGAGGTCGTCGATATCCCGATACAGCGCCTCGAGTTCGCGGGCGCGTTCGCGAGCGCGCTCCTCGTCGCCGTCCTCGTAGGCCGCCTCGTACTCGGGCTTGGTCTCCCGGTACGCCGTGACTGCCGCCGAGAGGTTGGCCTGCGTCTCGCCCGCTCGCTCGAACTCCCGCTCGAGGTCGGCCCCCTCGCCGGTCTCGTCCGCGACGTCGACGTACTGGCGCAGTTGCTCGCGGTACTCCTCGTCGACGAACTGGCTGGCGGCCTCGCGCTCGCCCTCGCTGAGCGAGATCGCGCCCTGTCCCAGCTGGGAACTCAACTGCCCCGCCAGCTGGCGCTGGACGCTCGAGAGGTCCCCCTCCTCGGAGTAGGCGTCGGGATCGCGGTGGGACGGTGTCCCGGCGCGGTCCCCGTCGCTCGAACTCGCGCCGCCCGCGCCGTTGCCCCCCGTCAGGACGATCCCGCCGGTGATCGCCATCGCGACGAGCAGGAGGGCGACGACGACCGCGCGATTCCCGGCGATATTCACGACTCGAGGGTTGCGAACGCACATAGATAAGGTATTCTCTCCTGACTGTCGCGACCGACCGGAAACGCGGCCGGCGGTCACCGCCGTGTACCAATACTTTGAACACCGTCCCCCGAACTCTGTCCAGATATGTATCCCACGCGCCGGGGGTGGGCGGTCGCCGCGCTGGCCGTCGTTCTCGCCGTTCTCGCCGCGGTGTTCGCACGCCCGCTCGCGCTGGTCGGCGCGGCGCTGGTCGGCGCGTGGCTGCTGGCCCACCAGTACCGGTTCACGGCGGACCTCGAGCGGACGGCCGCGTCGCTGGCGATCGAGCAGGCTCCCGCCCGTACCGGCGTTCGGACGGGTGAGGACATGCCGGTGACCCTCGTCGCGACCCGCGGGGCCGACACCGCGCTGTCCCTCGAGATCGAGGCCGGCCTCCCGGTCGCCGCGGTCGCGGCCGACCGGCTCGCGGTCACGCTCGAACCGGACCGCGATCGCGCGGACCGAACGGCCGCGGTCGAGTGGCCCGTTACCGGCCGCCACCGGTTCGCCGCGCCGACCGTGACGGCGACCGACGGGCTGTTCCGTGAGACGCTCACCGTCGGTCCCCGACCCGCGGTGACGGTCGAGCCGCCGTCCCCCCGCTCGATCCACGTCGGGGAGGGCGGCGACCCGGCGGGCGCGTCGTCCGGGGTCCACGATTCCGGTCGGAGCGGGTCGGGGATCGCGCCCACCGAACTGCGCGAGTACGTCCCGGGCGACACTGCGTCGGAGATCGACTGGAAGGCGACGGCGAGACACGACACGCCGTACGTCCGGGAGTACGAGGCCGAGACCGATCGGCAGACGCTGCTGGTCGTCGACCACCGCGCGGCGCTCTCGACGGGTCGGCGGGGCGAGACGAAACTCGAGACGCTCCGGGCGGTCGCCCTCGCCGTCGCGGGGGGCGCGCGCCGGCTCGGGGACCCGCTCGGGCTGGTCACGGTCGGCGACGACGGCATCACCGACGCCTCCATGCCCGGTTCGTCGCCCGCCGACTACGGCTCGGTCAGGCGGCGGCTGTTGGACCTCGAGCCGACGACCGCCGGCGACGCTCCCTCGCCGACAGCGGTGTCCGGTCGAGCCGACCCGGCGGGCGCGTCCGGGACGGACCCGACGGACGCCGTGCCGAGCGGGCGCGGCCACACCGGGGTCCCCCGGCGGACGAGCCCCGCCGATGTCCAGCGTTCGCTGTCCGACCTCGAAGGAGACGACGATGCCTTCGCGCGGACGCTTCGGCCCTTCTACGCCGACCGGCAGGGCTGCCGACAGCGCGTCGCCGAGGACCCGCTGTACGCCGGGGTCCAGCGCGGCCTGACGGACGTCCGGGGATCGGTCTGGGCGGTCGTCTGTACCGACGACTCGCGACCCGCGGAGCTGCGAGAGACCGTCCGACTCGCTCGGCGCGGCGGCAACGAGGTGCTGGTCCTGCTCGCCCCGTCGGTCCTCTACGAACCCGGGGGGCTGGCCGACATCGAACGGGCCTACGACCGCTACGTCGCGTTCGAGGAGTTCCGACGCGAACTCGCCCGCACCGACGGCGTGACCGCGCTCGAGGTAGGGCCGGCAGATCGGCTCGCGACCGTCCTCGAGGCGGGCCGACGGGGTGGTCCCGCGTGAGCGCCCGCATCGACGCGGTGCCGGCGGCGACCGGACGCGACCGGCCGACGGTCGCCGCGCTGCTCGCGCTGGCGCTGGCGTTCGGCGCCGTCTCGGGTCCGATCGGCCTGCTCGCGGGCCTCGGAACCGCGGCCGTCGGCTACCGACTCGGCCCACCGTACGCGCTGGCGGTCGGCCACGTCGCGCTCGTGGCGGTCCTTCCCGACGGGATCGAGCCGGTCCCGTTCGCCATCGTCGAGGCGGCGTTCTTGGCCGTCCTGCTCGCGCCCGTCCTCCGGGTCGATCGTCCCCGGGCGATCGCCGGCGTCGCGGTCGTCGGCGCGGGCGCGCTGGCCGGGATCGCGTGGCTGGTCGCGGACGCCCACTCGACCCCCGCGGCCGCGGCGACGCTCGTCGCCGTCCTCGGCGTCGTCGCCTACGGGCTCCACCGCTACGAACTCGTCCGGCTCGGACTCGTTCCGGCCCACGAGGGCGAATCAACGACCGACTCCGCTACTGACACATGAGTTCGACCGACACCGCTTCCGACGACGCGACGACCGAGACGGCCGCCGACGGCGACGAGCCGGCGGATCGGCTCGAGCTTGCGGCCCGGGCGGAGCTGCTGGAACGGGAGAACCGGCGGCTGCGTGACGAATACGCCCGCGCACGGCAGTCACAGTACCGCCGGACCGCGGCGGGGCTGGCGCTGATCGGGATCTGTGCCGTCCCGCTGGCGCTGCTCGTTCCGTCGGCTCGCGACGTCCTCTTTGCCCTCGCCGGGGTCGGACTGTTCGGTGGCGTCCTCACTTACTATCTGACGCCGGGGAGTTTCGTCGCCGCCGAGGTCGGCGAGCGCATCTACGCCGCGATGGCGGCCAACGAGGCGGCGGTCGCCGACGAACTCGGGCTCGGGGCCGACCGCGTCTACGTACCGACCGACGACCCCTCGGGCACCCGCCTGTACGTTCCCCAGCACGCGACCGGCGACGTCCCCGACGACCTCGAGGGGCCGATCCTGACCGCCCCCGAGTCGCGCGGCCTCGCCCTCGAGCCCACCGGCCGGCCGCTGTTCGAGGCGTTCGAGGACGCGCTGGCCGACGATCTCGCGACCGCGCCCGAACCGCTCGCGGCCCAGCTCGCCGACGGGCTCGTCGAACAGTTCGAACTCGCCGGGGGCGCCGAGCCGGACGTCGACGCGGCCGCCGATCGGGCCACCGTCGCCGTCACCGACAGCGCGTTCGGCGACGTCGATCGCTTCGATCACCCGATCGCTTCGTTTCTCGCGGTCGGGTTCGCCGGTGGCCTCGAGGAACCGGTCCGACTCCAGGTCGCGGCCGGTGATGACCGGTCCGACTGGCTGATTACCTGTCGATGGGACGACGAAGAATCGACCTCTACGGGCGGCGAGTGACCGCGGCCGGCTCTACTCGGAGACTTCCGCCCCGCCGTCGCCGGCCGCGGGCGCGTCGAAGCTGAACTCCGCCTCAGCGCTGGGGGGCTCGACCGAGTCGACGATGTCCACGACGACGTCGCCGGGATCGACGTCGCTCAGATCGGCGTCGGTACTCAACACGAGCCGGTGTCGTAACACCGGCTCGGCCATCGACTTCACGTCGTCGGGGATGGCGTAGTCGCGGCCGTTGATCGCGGCCCGTGCCTTGGCGCCGTTGAGAAAAGCAAGCGTCGCACGCGGGGAGCCACCGTGGGAGACGTCGGCGTGGTCGCGGCTGGCGGCGACGAGATCGAGGACGTACTCCTTGACCGACTCCGCCACGTGGACCGCCGAAACGGTCTCTCTGGCGTCGACGAGCGTCCCCGGCTCGACCACCTGCTCGACGTCATCGGGTCCCAGATCCGGCTCGTCGTCGAACCGGTCGAGCAGTTCCCGCTCGTCGGTCCGGTCCGGTAGCTCGAGCCGGAGTTTGAACTGAAAGCGGTCGCGCTGGGCCTCCGGAAGTTGGAACACGCCCTCGGACTCGAGGGGGTTCTGGGTCGCGACGACCATGAACGGGTCCGGTAGGGAGAGCGTTTCCCCCTCGATGGTCACGCGCCGCTCCTGCATCGCCTCGAGAAGGGCGCTCTGGGTCTTCGCCGTCGCGCGGTTGATTTCGTCAGCGACCACCAGATTGGCGAACACGGGGCCGCGCTGGAGTTCGAAGGAGCCCGTTCCCTGCTGGTAGATGTGAGTCCCCGTGATATCGGCCGGGAGGGTGTCGGGAGTCATCTGGATCCGGTTGTACTCGAGGCCGCTCGTCCGGGCGAAGAGGTTCGCGAGCGTCGTCTTCGCGATCCCCGGCACCCCCTCGAGGAGGAGGTGCCCGCGGGTCAGCAGCGCGATCGTCAGGTACTCGACGGCCTCCTCGTTTCCGATGAGGACGCGGTCGATCTCCGCCTGCAGACGCTCGTAGATGGCTTCCGGATCGGCGCTCGGTTCGTCGGCCGGTTCGGTGGTCCCGCTCATTCGTCAGTCCCCCCTTCCGAACGGGGATGGTTAAGGGCTGTTATCACGCGTTGAATCCGTTCTTCGTCCCAGTCCGGATGACGTCGGCGGAGGAATTCGGCCCGCTCGGCGTCCGAGAGACCGGGATATGAAGGACGCTCTTCGCTACTCTCGACCGGCCGGAACCGCGCCGGGAGTCGCGCTCGGACGCCCTCGAGCCAGGTACGCGGGCGTCCTCGCGAGAGAGCCGCGACGACGCCGATCCCGAGTCCCCCGACGAACAGCTGTAACGGCGGCGAGTCGCGGAGCGTCAACACCGCGCCGAGCAGCGGCGGGACCGGACCGCCGTGGGAGCGATCGAAGACGACGTGATCGGCGTCCGCGTAGAGCCCCCGAACGAACGCCGCGTTGTCCGGTTCGTCGTACATTGCGTTGATCGTAACGCTGGGATCGCCGACGACGACGACCCGCCCGTCGCCGACGCTCTCGACTGTCGCCACCGGGTACGACCGGAGTTCGTCCTGTTCGTCGAGGTCGTCGCCCTCGGGGCCGAGATAGGTGAAGCCGCTCGTCGACACCAGCACCGTCGCGTTTCCGGGCTCGACGGCCGTCCCGTAGTTCAGCGTCAACTGATCGACCCCGTCGGTCAACGAGTGGTTGCCGACCTCGTTGGCGACCGGCATCGCCGGCCCCTGATAGTGGTGGCGCTGGTCCCGCAGGAGTTGGCCGTCGACCCGCGCCTGGGCGCCGACATCGGCGAGCAACGCGTTCCCCGGCTCGCCGAAGTTCTCGAGGACCACCAGCGTCCCGCCGTTCGCGACGAACTCCCGGAGCCGGGCGACGTCTTCGCCCTCGTAGGGTTCCTCGGGCGCGATCACGAACGCGACCGTCTCGGTCGCCGGCAACTCCTCGTACTCGGCAGTGTCACGCAGCAAGTGCGTCTCGACCCCCGGTGCGGACTCGGCGTCGCCCCGTAGCTCGGACGACCCCTCCCAGGAAGGGTTGTACGGGCCGAACGCCGCCGACGACGTCGCGGCGGCGATCACCAGTGCAAGCAGCAGCGACAGGACGAGCCCCGCTAGTAGCAACCGGGGCCAGTCGACCCCGTCACCATCGAGGACGCCAGCGTGCCAGCTCATATCGGCATCACCCCCGGCGGCAGGATCGCGAGGATCCGCCGGACGACGACGGCTGCGAAGCCGACGAGTCCGAGCAGAACGAGCCACCGCAGCCGGCGTCGCCACGTCGGCGTGACGTTGAACGGTGCGGTGAGTTCCGTCACGATCAGAAAGCCGATCAGCGAGCAGACGAAGACCAACTCGTAGGAGACGGCGTCCAGCACTGCGAGGACGAGGATCGTCGCGACCATCCACGCGACGTGTCCCCGAACGAACTGCATCCGGCGCTGGGTCGGCATTTACTCGAGTTGGGGCAGTGGGTGACCGTAAAGCCTCGGGGTTCGTCACTACGGTCCCCTGCGAACGATGGCGGTGATGGGCGCGGTTCGGTTCCAACCGACGACCGGAAAGGCCACTAGGGGTTTTTCCCGTCGGCCACGTACGGACCTGATATGCGACTTCACAACAGGAACGTCCGCCAGGACGTCCGCGAACTCGGGGCGTTGCTCGGCGACGTCCTCGAGGACCAGACTTCCCGACGCGCGTTCGAGACCGTCGAGTCCTGTCGCCGGACCGCGATCGAGTACCGGTCGGGCGACCTCGAGTCCCGGGAGCCGCTGATCGCGGAACTCGAGGGACTGTCGCCCCACCAGCAACGGATCGTCGCCCGGGCGTTTACCACCTACTTCGAGTTAATCAACCTCGCCGAGGAACGCGAGCGGGTTCGGACCATTCGGACCGCATCTCAGGAGGGGACCCTCGAGGACAGCCTCGAGACCGCGGCCGCGGAACTGGGCGAGGCCGACGTCGAGACCGTCCGGCAGGTCCTCGACGACGTCCTGATCGAGCCGACGTTTACCGCCCACCCGACCGAGGCCCGCCGGAAGACGGTCAAGTCCAAACTGCGGGAGATTTCGACGTCGCTCGAGACCGTCGACGAGCGGCTGCTGACCGACAAGGAAGAGGGGCAGGTCTGGCGGGACGTCGACGCGGAGGTCACGAGCCTCTGGCAGACCCCACAGGTCCGCAATCGCCAGCCCGAACCCGAAGACGAGGCGCGCAACGTCCAGTGGTACCTCGAGAACACGCTGTTCGACGTCGTCGGCGAGGTCTACGACGAACTCGCCGACGCGATCGACGAGGAAGTACCCGGGAGTCTCGAAATCCCGAAGCTCTTCGAGTTCCGGTCGTGGGCCGGTAGCGACCGCGACGGCAACCCCTATGTGACCCCCGAGGTCACGGCCAACACCCTGGAACGCCAGCGCTCGGTCGTCCTGGAACAGTACCGCGATCAGCTCAAGCGTCTCTCCGGCGTGTTGAGCCAGGACGGCAGCCGGATCGACGCCGGCTCGGCGTTCCAGGCCTCGCTCGAGGAAGACCGCGAGCGGCTGCCGGGGACCGCTCGGACGGCCGAGGAGCGCTACCCCGACGAGCCGTACCGACAGAAGCTCAAGTTGATGCGCGAGCGACTCCGCCGGGTCGGCGACGTTCGCCCCGGCGGCTACGAGACGGTCGAGGGCCTGCGCGACGACCTCGCGGTCATCGCCGAGAGCCTCCGGGACAACGGGGCCGAAAGCGTCGTCGACGCCCACGTCGACCCGATCCGACGGCGGGTCGCGACCTTTGGCTTCTCACTGGCGAGTCTGGACCTGCGGGATCACCAGCAGAAACACACCGACGCCATCGCCGAGGCCCTCGAGGCCGAGGGGATCGACTACCACGGGCTCTCGGAGGACGAACGCGTCGAGTTCCTGACCGACGCCGTCCTGCAGGACGAGCCCGTGATCGACCTCGAGCGGACGGAGACCCTCTCGGACGACGCCGCCCGCGTCCTCGACCTGTTCGATCGCCTCGCGGCGTGGCAGACCGAGTACGGGAGCAACGCGATCGACACCTACTGCATCTCGATGACCGAGGAGCCGAGCCACGTCCTCGAGGTGCTGTTCCTCGCTGATCAGGCCGGCGTCGTCTCCCTGCCCGAACACTCGGGACTCGACATCGTGCCACTGCTCGAGACGGAGTACGCGCTCTCCGGGGCCCGCCGAATCATGGGCACGCTGTTCGAGAACGAGGCTTACGCGCAGGCGCTGGAGGCCCGCGGGCGGACCCAGGAGATCATGCTGGGCTACTCGGACTCGAACAAGGAGAACGGCTTTCTGGCGGCCAACTGGTCGCTGTACAAGAACCAGCGCCGGCTGGGCGAGATCTGTGACGATCACGACGTGACGATGCGGCTGTTCCACGGCCGCGGCGGCTCGATCTCCCGGGGCGGCGGCCCGATGAACGAGGCGCTGCTGGCCCTGCCCAACAGTACGGTCACGGGACAAGTGAAGTTCACCGAACAAGGAGAGGCCATCGCCGAGAAGTACGCCAATCCCCGCATCGCCGAGCGCAACATCGAGCAGATGCTCAACGCCCAGCTGCGGGCGCGCAAGCAGGCGCTGGACCAGCCCGAAGAGGAGGTCCGCGAGGAGTGGGTCGAAGCGATGGAAACGATGGCCGACGCCGCCCGCCGGGAGTACCGCGACCTCTTAGAGAGCGACGGGTTCGTCCGCTACTTCGAGCAGGCGACGCCGATCACGGTCATCGAGAATCTCGATCTCGGCTCGCGTCCGGCCTCTCGCAGCGGCGAGCGGACCGTCGAGGACCTGCGGGCGATCCCGTGGGTGTTCTCCTGGACCCAGTCGCGGTGTATCCTCCCGGGCTGGTACGCGCTCGCGACGGGGATCGACGCCTACGCAGACGACGGCGGCTCGATGGAGACGCTCCAAGAGATGTACGAGGAGTGGCCGTTCTTCCGGACGACGCTGGACAACGCCGCGCTCTCGCTGTCCCGCACCGAACTCGAGATCGCCGAACGGTACGCCGAAATGGCCGACGACGACCTCCGGGAGCGCTTTTTCCCCCGGGTGACCGACGAGTACGAGCGGGCAAGCGAGTTGATCACCGAGATCGGCCAGCGCGAACAGTTACACACCCGCGACTGGCTCGGCGAAAACCTCGAGCGACGAAACCCCTACGTCGACCCGCTGAACATGCTTCAGGTCTACCTGCTCGACCGGACCCACCGGACCGACATCGAGGAGCGAACGCTGCGACTGACGGTCAAGGGGATCGCGGCCGGGATGAAGAACACGGGGTAACGCCGCTCGGCTCGAGGGGCTATCGCCCTCGGGCGAACCGTTCGCACGGAGCGAAAAAATCGAAACGGGTAAAAACGTCTCTCGAGTAGAGAGGAGTGAGCCGAGATAGCCTAGCCCGGCCAAGGCGGCAGATTCGAAATCTGCTGTCCTCACGGACTCGGGAGTTCAAATCTCCCTCTCGGCGCTTTTACAGCAACAAACCGATGAGCCCCGCGTAGCGGTGCGAATCGATGTTCGGTGCTGCAAAACGATTACGGACGATTTGAACTAGACGAGGCGCAGTCCGGGACGTGAGCGGAGCGAACGATCCGGGACGTCTCGGCGTGATTCGACTCGCCTTCTCGGTTTTCGGTATAGCACAAGACGATAAGTAGAGCCAGCCATCCGCCATCGTGATCCCTGTCGGAAAGGACAGTTTACGGAGACCGCAACCCGAACGTACGGGATCGTCCGAACTGACACCGCAGGGTTGCGCTGCTCGGATACTTCGATTCTCGACCCACCCCCTCCGGCGGCAGTTCACGGCAGGTGCCGATTCGGGGGACAGCCGATCCCGTCATTTGCAGGCTGGGCCTCTTTGCGAAGACTTGTGATAGGTGTGGGAACACGAGTCACAATGAACGGACCGCGAGCGACACCGGACCGGTGGGGACGATGAGTTTCGACGACGACACCTCGGACGACGAGGCGTTTCACCCCCTCGGCGAGTCGTGGCAGGACGACCTCGAGGAGATGCTCGACGAGACCGAGTACGACACCGAACTCGGGATGGAGATGGGGAGAGACGCCATGCGGGTCACGAAGGGCGAACTCTCGGAAGAGGAGTTCCATGAACGGTATCACGACGACGTGATGGCGGAGTTCGGCGAGGACGAACGGCCGATTGCCAGTCCGGACGATGTGGACGGCAACGAGGATGGGATCGGGTCGACGCTGTTGGAATTCGCCAACGGCGACGGCTCCCGTCGTGAAATGCTCAAAAAGACCGGGGCCGGGCTGGGGTTCGCGAGTCTCGGCTGGGGCGCGGTCGATCAGCAGGAACCGGAGCCCGCCGTCGAGGAGGCGGGAGAAGTCCAGGACGCGGACGAGGGGACCCAGTGGGGAATGACGATCGACCTCGAGAACTGTGACGGCTGTCTCGCCTGCGTGACCGCGTGTAATCAGGAACACAACTGGGACCAGGGGGCGAACTGGATGTACGTCCTCGCCTTCGAGGACGGCGCGGTCGAGTCCCCGGACCCCGATACCGTCGACGTCGATCCCGAGGACTGCGGGGACAACCCGGTCGTTCACGACTTCAACTACCTCGTCCGCCCGTGTCAGCACTGCACCGACGCGCCCTGTGAGAAAGTCTGCCCGACGACGGCCCGGCATACCCGCGACAGAGGCGGGCTGGTGCTGACCGACTACGACGTCTGCATCGGCTGTCGCTACTGTCAGGTCGCCTGTCCGTACGGCGTCAACTACTTCCAGTGGGGGGAACCGGAAACCGACGAGGACGAACTCGGTGCGGACATGGTCTACGACTATCGTGACCGGCGCGTCAGCAGTCGTGCCCCTCGCGGCGTCATGTCGAAGTGCGTCTTCGATCCCGCCCGTCAGGACGGCAACTTCGGCGAGGGCAACATCGGCACGAGCGCCTGCGAGGTCGCCTGCCCGCCGAACGTTATCCAGTTCGGCGACAAGAACAACCCCGCGAGCGATCCCGAACGGTACAGGGAGAACCCGGCTCGATCGCGAACGATCATCAACCTGGATGCGGCGCTTCCGTCCGCGGATTCGGTTTCGTCGTCGCTCGAGGGCGTCAGCGGCGACCTGGACGCGGTCATCGATGCCGTCGACGAATTCACGAGGAGGCGAATCGCGCTCGCGACGGGGGTCCAAATTACCCAAGAGGACTACGAGGAGGAAGCGCCGCCGGGCGATTCGCTCCCGGACAAGGAAGCGGGCATCCTTGAGGTCGTCAGCGCGATCGAAGAAACCGGCCTCGACCTCGAAAGCGACGAGGTGCGCCGAGAACTCGGGCTGATGCCGGACCAGTTCGAGGGGCCGAGTCAGGACGTCCAGGTCGCCGACACGGCGGAGGTCGCCCAGGAATTGTTCGAGGATTACGTCAACGCGCCCCAAAACGAGTTCGAGTTGCTCGCGGATATCGGAACGAACCCGAACGTCGACTACCTCGGTCACCAACCCGGGCCCGAAGCTCATCAGGTCAGGGGGCCGGTTTCGTACGAGGACGTCGGAATGCTCGATACGCGCCAGAACGCCCTCGAGGAGGAGACCGTCGGCCTCGGGCCGATCGACTCGTCTTGACCTCCCCTCACCCCGATCGAGACGGCAGTCAGGGGCCGTTCGAAACCCCACGCATTCAAGCGACTCGAGCCGAACGGGCGACTATGGACCGTCGAAAACGAACGATCGTCGGCACCCTCTGGATCGGAGTCGCGATCGTGATGGCGACGACCCTCGAGATCGGCGTCCCCACGTCTGCGAGCGCGGTCGCTCGCCTGTTCGTCGTCGCTGTCGCCCTGTTTCTGGCCGCCATCTACGCGTTCGACCCGTGGAACGTCGTGAGCGATCCGTTCCGACAGGAGTAGGAGACGGCGGGCGTCGACGCTGCTGTTACTGTCGGGTCGAATCGGGGAAAACGGCGTGGCCGCGTCAGCGACCGGAGCGCTGATCAGCGGCGGCTGTCGTCAGTCGTCGGCCGGTGCGAGCGGCTGCTGGTCGGTCGCGAGCAGCCGATCGAGCGCGTCGACCATCGCTTTCACGCTCGCTCGAGTGATGTCGGCCTCGCTGCGGGCGACCGTCACCGAGCGGTCATTGCGGACCATCGTGACCTCGACGGTGACGACGGCGTCGGTGCCGCCGGTGACGGCGTCGACGTGGTAGGACTCGAGTTCGGCGTCGGCCATCGAGCCCAGCGCCTCGCGGACGGCCGAGACGGCGGCGTCGACGGGACCGGAGCCGGTGCCGCTGGCGACGCGCTCCTCGCCGTCGACGTCGAGGCGGACGCTCGCGGTCGGGACCGCCCCGCCGCTGGTCGCGGAGAGATCGAGGAGTTCGACGACGCGCTCGCGATCGTCCCCGGTGACGTCCTCGGCGATCGCCAGCAGGTCGGCGTCGGTGACCCGGCGGCCACGATCGCCCAGTTCCGTCACACGAGTGGCGATCTCGGCGACCTCGTCGTCGTCGGCCGCGACGTCGTGTTCCTCGAGCGCGGCCCTGACGCCGGCGCGACCGGTGTGTTTGCCCAGCGCGAGCCGGCGTTCGCGCCCGACCGTCTCGGGGGCGTAGGGCTCGTACATCTTGTCGTCCTTGAGCGTGCCGTCGGTGTGGATCCCGCTCTCGTGGGTGAAGGCGTTCTCGCCGATGACGGCCTTGTTCGGCGGGAGCTGGACGCCCGTCGCCCGGGCGACGATCTGGGCGAGGCCGTACACCTCCTCGAGGTCGAGCGTCTCGACGTCGTAGACGTGATCGAGCGCGATCGCGACCTCCTCTAAGGCGACGTTGCCGGCGCGTTCGCCGAGGCCGTCGACCGTGCAGTGGACCAGATCGGCCCCCGCGGAGACGGCCGCGAGCGCGTTCGTGACGCCCAGCCCGAGGTCGTCGTGAGTGTGGGCGCTCACCGGACCGAGGTCGGCGAGTCGGGAGACGGCCTCGTGGGTGTGTTCGGGGCCGGTGTGGCCGACGGTGTCGGCGAAACAGAACCGGTCCGCGCCGGCCTCGAAAGAGGTCTCGGCGAGTTCCTCGAGGTAGTCGAGATCGGCCCGCGAGCCGTCCTCGCCGATGACCTCGACCCAGAGGTCGTGATCTTTGGCGTAGGCGACCAGTTCGGCGGTGTTTTCGAGGTTGTCCGCGCGGGAGGTGCCGACCTTGCCCTCGACGTGACGGTCGCTGGCTGGGACGACGATGTGAACCCCGTCGACGTCACACTCGAGCGCGAGGTCGATGTCGCCTTTCATGCCGCGACAGAAGCTGGTGACGCGGGCGTCGAGATCGAGGTCGGTCACCCGCGAGATGGCCTGTCGCTCACCCGCACCGGTACAGGCGCTGCCGGCTTCGATGACGGAGACGCCCGCGCGCTCGAGCGAGCGGGCGATCTCGACTTTCTCGTCCGGCGAGAGCGAGACGCCCGGCGCTTGCTCGCCGTCGCGAAGCGTCGTGTCCAGCAGGCGTACTGTACGGTCCGATGCGATCGTCTGTTCGGGTGAGTGAGTTACAGGCAAGAGTGGTGAATTGCGGGAACTGCGGGTGTTGTCGTCGGAACGGTGATTATACTCGTCGGAGAATTTCACGCCCAGCCGGGTCGCCCCGACTTCCTCTATCCTCGTCAGATGGCGTATGGCGTGCCATTGTATCCCGTCACAACGTATCACGGTGTCTTAAAACCGCCGGTTCCGGATACCGATCCGTCAGGCGTCCTCGAGTCGCACCCGGTCGCCGGGGTCGACGGTCGCGGCGCTGCCGGCGGGGAGTTCGACGATGAGATCGGCTCGGGCGCGGGCGAAACTCCGCCACGGCCGGAGCCGCTCGACGCGCTGGACGACCCCGTCCTCGACCCAGAGGGCGTCGATGGGGAAGAACACGAACAGCATATGGAGGTCCCGGACCGCCGCGTCGTCGAACCGAAAGGCGAGCGCGTAGTCGTCCGGCACGGATCGGCGGAACATGAGCCCGCGGGCCTGGCTCACGAGCGTGTCCGCGACCTCGACTGTCATCGCCAGCGTTTCCGTCCGCTCCTCGAATATCTCGTCGTCGGCGTCGGAAGCCGGCTCGTGGACGAGTCGCACGACCTCGAGTCGTACGGGTGCCAGTAAAAACCTTCTCGCCGGGCAGTCGGACCGCGCGAATGCCGCCCGTCGGCCCGTCCGTGTTCGGTCAGCCGAGAGTCGTTGCGACGAGAGTGACCGTCAAGGCGGCGTTGACCACGACGTGAGCCACCGTGCTGCTGACAGTGTTCCACCGGTAGCGAACGACGCAGAGGAGAGCGGCCAGGGTCAGCAGTGTCGTGAGTCTGACTACCGACAGATCCACGATCACGTGCTTGAACGCGAACAGGACGGCCGTCACCGCGATTCCGGCGACCGCTCCTCGGGCCTCGACGAGTTCGGTCTGGACGACGCCCCGCCAGACCTGCTCCTCCGCGATCGGAACGACGAATCCGTTGCCAACGAGTAACAGGATCGCCGCCGCCACCGTCGTTTCGTCGCCGGTCCCGCTCCCGTCGCCCAACCCGAACAGCGCCGCGTCGACCTGGGACGCCCCAGCTACCAGTCCGAGCCCGACGATCCCCGCGAGCGCCCCCGCACCGACGGTCCGCCGGGACCAGCCCCAGCCCCAGCCCCAGGTCTCGCGGTCCTGCCCGCGCTCGAGCGCGTACCGGCTGAGAACCGCCGCGATGAGTGGAAATCCGAGCGCGAGGACGAACGCATCGACCAGTCCCGGATCGATCCCGGCGGCAGCGCCGGCCAGAACGAAACCCCAACGAAGCGTGACCTCGAGGGCGACCCAACCGGCGACGACGACGCCGACGGTTCGAATCGGATCCGATTGGTTCATTCACTTTCGTTACTCCTCACACATATTATACTTTTTACGTTCCGGCGTGGCTATCGGACGCCAAATTCAACTGGTCGGTCCGCCAAAGACGGACGAGCGACGATGGAGAAAACGCCGCAGGGGACCTCGGTCGGCGTCGACGACCCCTACGAGTTCGCGGGCGTCTGTGACTACCTGACCGGCGAGGGGACGTGTCGGTACGCCTTCGATCACTACGACCACGACCCCGAGTTCGCCCGCGAGCGCGCGGCCGACGACTACGAGTGTCCCGTCGTCGACCCCGAGTCCGACTGGACGTGGGCCGACTGCCCCCACTTCCGGTCGCGCAACCGCGATCGGGAGTGCGTTCGCTGTGGCCTCGAGGAAAAACGCATGGCCCACGACGACGAGCGGCCGCTGCTCGAGGAACATCACCTCTCCTATGACCGCGACGGCGAGACCCTCTCCCACGAGATCACGGTCTATCTCTGTCGCTGGTGCCACTCGAAGGTCCACGACTCGTGGGCGCGGATCACCGATGACGCCGCGCCCGAGCCCGAGGCGATCGCGGCCCTCGAGCAGCGCCGTGGGCGCGAACAGTCGGAACTGGGGTTCGAGTCGGCGGCCGAGCGGTACGACGACTCGGAGCGGTAGGCGGCCGCGTGCGGCCGGCGGACGGCGTTCAGACCAGCTTGCGGACCAGTCCGTAGAGCCTGTCGCGAATCGAGGCCGGGAGGAACCGGGCGTACAGCCCGTACTGCGCGAGGGGACCGACCGGGTACCGGGCGGGCGGATCGGGGCTGGTCGCCGACTCGAGGATCGCTTCAGCGACGTCCTCGGCCTCGGAGGCGAACGGGCCGCCGCTGCCGCCGCCGATCAATTGCGCGTCGTCGTAGAGTTCGTACAGCGACTCGTAGTCGGCCGTCCGCTCGTTCTCCGGGAGTTCCTCGTCGACGCGGGTCGTGAACGCCGTCTCGACCGGGCCGGGCTCGATCAGCACCACGTCGATGTCGAACTCGTCGACTTCGGCCCGCAGCGCGTCGCTCATCCCCTCGAGGGCGAACTTCGAGCCGGAGTACGCGCCCGAGCCGGGCATGGAGATCCGACCGGAGACGCTCGAGACGTTGACGATTCGGCCCTCGCCCTGCGCTCGCATGTGCGGGAGAGCGGCGCGGGTCAGCCGGTGGGGCCCATAGACGTTGACGTCGAACTGCCGGTGGAGATCGCTCGTCGAGACGTCCTCGAGCGGCCCCATCTGGGCGTAGCCGGCGTTGTTGACCACGCAATCGATCGAGCCGGCAACGTCGACGACCGCCTCGACGGTCCGGGCGACCTGCTCGGGATCGGTGACGTCCAGCTCGAGGGTCTCACAGCCCTCGTCCGCGAGGTCGGCGATGTCGTCGACGTTGCGCGCCGTCGCGAAGACCTGCCAGTCGTCGTCGAGGAAGGCGCGGGCGGTCGCGCGACCGATGCCGGACGAGCAGCCGGTGATGAGTACCGACTGCTTGCGCGTGTAGCGGTCCTCGTCGCCTGCGGGGCCCGCGTCGTCCGCGGCGGTCTCGTGGCCGGGGTCGTCCTCGACGACGGTCCCGTCGGAGCCATCGTCGGCTGTCCTCTCGACGTCCGCATCGGTAGCCATACCCGACCGGTTCGTGCGACGATACCTAAGTATCGATGGTTTGTCGCGCTGATCGTACTGTTCGGATCGGATTCACGTTCGATCGGCTCTACCAATCGTCTCGAGACGGCAAACGACCTGAAAGCCCCCGAACCGATCGACTCGCGCGCCTCGGTGCGCTCCTCGCTCCCGACGGTCGCTGCGGTGCTTCCGTCGTCGTGCTTCGTCGATCGGTCCGGCCCCTTTCAGTCCCACCCGCTGCAGGTGGCTGATCAGCAGGCTGTAGCCGGTGGACAGTCGAATCGGCTACGCGTCGACCTCTCCCTTGGCCGCGTCGGCGTACTTGTCGGCGAGTCGGACCGGTTCGGGGAGTTTGTACGAGGTAGCCAGCGCGAGCGCAACTTCGGCTGCCGTCTCGGGACCCACGCGGTGACCGGGGCTGACGTAGAGCGGATTGATATGCCGGTTTGGCGACTCGTACTGGCGCGTCTGGACCGCGTAGCCCAGTAGGGTACCGTCGGGCGCGTCGACCCTCGAGTTCGCTTCGATACCGATCGTCGTCCCCTCGGGGAGGTCAGCGGTGTCCGCCCGGGGAGTCCCACAGAGCAGGCTCTTGGCGACGCCGACGCTTGGCACGTCCCGGACCACGCCGATGTGGGTCGCGATGCCGGCCTGCCGGAAGTGGATGCGGCCGCTCCCGTCGAACAGCAGCAGATCGGGCTCGACGGACAACTCCTCGAGCGCCGCGAGGATCGGCCGCCCTTCACGGAAGGAGAGCAGGCCGGGGATGTAGGGGATCTCGAGGTCGGTCACCGCGTGGACGCGCTCGATCACCTCGCCGCCGCGGGTGGCGACGACGGCGCTCAAGGCGCGGTCCTGCTCGCCCTCGGCGTTCGTCAGGAAGGACTGGTCGACGCCGACGACGACCGGTCGCTCACCGCCGCTCGCAGTCGCCTCGAGCGGGTTCGACAGCACTGCGTGATCGAACGAGAAGTCGTCCTCGAAGGTCGCGACGGAAGCGATCTCGCGCTGGAGGGTTTCCATCTCCGCGCGCGAGAGCGAGCCGTCGGGAGCGAGGTCGGGACGGGGCTGGTGCATTGGATCGAGGGTAGACGCCGGGCGAAAATCAGTTGCGGGGTCCTGCGACGGGTGCGGGCGTCAGAACCGGCCGCGGCCGGGACCGCCCGGACCACCGGGGCCCCCGGGACCGCCCGGACCGCCACCGCCGCCGCCGAACTCGAGGCGACTGGGCGCGCTGACGTTTCGGTTCTGTTTGACGTACTGGCCGTAGGCGAGGCCGATCACGAGGCCGACGAGGTGGGCCCCGTGGGCGATACCTCCGCCCCCGGTCGCGCCGGTGAGGAAGAAGATGCTGATGAAGGCGTAGCCGGCGGTCAGCAGCCAGATCGGGACGGGGAGAATGAAGTAGAGATAGACCTTCAGACCGGGGTTCAGAACGGTCAGGACGCCCATGATCGCGAGGGCGGCACCGCTGGCCCCGAGGACCGCGGTCCCGCCGCCCTGCAGCACCGAGAGCGAGATCTGTCCCAGTCCGGCGAGGACGCCGCTGACCAGAAACAGCAGTGCGAAGTCCCGCGACCCGACGTAGCGCTCGACCAGCGGGCCGAAGAAGAATATCACGATGCTGTTCCCGACGATGTGGAAGAAGCTCCCGCCGGGGAGAAGGAACGGCGAGTGGGCGAAGACCGACGTGACCCAGGTCCAGACGTACTCCGGATGCTCCGACGAGAGAACGAACAGGGACTGGTGGAGTGATACACCGCCGACGATCAGGGCGGCGGCCTGAAGGGCGTACGTGACCCACATCAGGAGCAGGAACGTGTAGGTCATGTTCCCGCGGAAGTACGCCAGCGGGCCGCCCGGGCCGGTATCGATCGGGAGTTTGTCCATGACTCCGGAGGCCCGCGAGGTACTCCCGCCGGAACCGATCCCGTCGTCGAACCCGCTGTCGAAGACACCCTGCGGGTCGTTCCAGTTCTCGAGTCCCGAGCAGTCGTGGTTCTCGGGCAGCCGATGGTCGCCACAGTAGGTGCCGCCGCAGTGACGACAGTTGTACGGCATGTTTTCGTCGTTCCCACACGCGTCGCACTTCGCCATTGACCGGGGGTATGTGCGGCGTCGCTAAGGGATTTGGGGTTTGTCACTAGTTTCGAAGAGCTGTCAGGTACGGCGGCGGCCCCGGCGGTCACATCGCTTCCCGGCGGACTGTACATTTTTGCCCGGCGGGCTCCCATATCCGGGCGTGCAAGAGTACGAGCGCAAGCAACTGCTCGAGCGCGTCGAGCGCGAGGGCGCGACCGTCGGCGCGGACATCCCGGAGACGATCACGGTCCAGGACGAGGAGATCGATCTCCGGACCTTCGTCTTCGAGATCAAGCGCCGCGAGACGGTGCCGTCCGGCGAACGCGAGCGCGTCGAGCAGGCCAAGCGGAACCTGCGACGCGAGCGGCTCGAGCGACTCGAGCGGATCGAGGAGGGTGCGATCACCCGCGAGGAGGGCGAGGAACTCGCCCAGAGCATCATCGGCATCGACCGGGCGTTGAACGCCCTCGAGAGCCTCGGCCCGACGGACCTCGAGCGCGAGCAACAGGCCAAGCAGGCCCAGGACCGCAAGCGCTGGATGTCCTTCCTGAAGAAGGCGCTGGGACGGGAGGACGACGGAGCCTCCCGGAGGGGCCGATGACGACCAACGCCGAGATCGCGGCCCGGTTCGAGGAGTTCGCGGACCTGCTCGAGGCCGACGATGTCGAGTACAAGCCCCGCGCCTACCGGCGCGCGGCCGAGAACGTCCGGGCCCATCCGTCGCCGATCGCCGACCGGGTCGCGGCCGGCGACCGCGAGGTCCTCGAGAACATCGACGGCGTCGGCGACGCCATCTCCGCGAAGATCGTCGAGTACGTCGAGACCGGCGGAATCGAGGAACTCGAGGAACTGCGGGCCGAGCTGCCGATCGACATCGCCGACATCACCCGCATCGAGGGCGTCGGCCCCAAGACCGCAGGGAAGCTCTACCGCGAACTCGGGGTCGAGACGTTGGACGACCTCGAGGACGCGGCCGAAGCGGGCGAGATACAGGACGTCAAGGGGTTTGGCCCGAAAACGGAGCAGAACATCCTCGAGAACCTCGAGTTCGCCCGAACGGTCGGCCAGCGCCAGCTCCTTGGGGAAGCCCGGCCGCTTGCTGACGATGTCCTCGCGTACCTCGAGGGTCTCGAGGCGGTCGAGCGCTGCGAGGTGGCGGGCTCGATCCGCCGGTGGCGCGAGACGATCGGCGACGTGGACGTCCTCGCGGCGACCGAAGACGGCGAGGCGGTCGTCGAGCAGTTCGTTTCGTGGGAGTCGGTCGACGACGAGATCGAGTCCGGCCCCGAGAAGGCCAGCGTCCGGGTCGGCGAGAGCCGCGTCGACCTGCGGGTCGTCGTCCCCGCGGAGTTCGGCTCGGCGCTGCAGTACTTCACGGGGAGCAAGGACCACAACGTCGCCCTGCGAAACTACGCGATCGACCGCGGGATGAAGTTAAACGAGTACGGGGCCTTCGACGTCAGCGGGGTCGAAGACCACGAAGCGGACCAGCGCATCGGCGACCGCATCGCGGGCGAGACCGAGGCGGGGATGTACGAAGCGCTCGGACTGGCGTGGATTCCGCCCGAACTCCGAACCGACCGCGGCGAGATCGACGCCGCGGCGGCCGGCGAACTACCGACCCTGCTCGAGCGCGACGATATCCGTGGCGACCTGCATACCCACACCGAGTGGTCCGACGGCAACACGTCCATCGAGGCGATGGTCGAAGCCGCCGCGGACCGGGGCTACGACTACTTCGGGATCGCCGATCACGCCGAGGGCCCGGGCGTCGTCGGCGGCATGGGCCTCGCCGACGACGAGATCCTCGAGCAGGTCGCGGAGATCCGTGCAGTCGGCGACGACGCTGACATCGAGGTCCTCGCGGGGATCGAGGCCAACGTCGACGCCGCGGGCGAAGTCGACCTCTCCGAGGACGTGATCGACGCGCTGGACGTGATCGTCGCCTCGACCCACAGCGCCCTGAGCCAGGACGCCGAGACCGCGACCGAACGGCTCGTCCGGGCCGTCGAGAACCCGACGATCGACGTCCTCGGCCACCCCAGCGGCCGCCTGCTCAACGAACGCGCCGGCCTCGAGTTCGACGCGACCGCGCTCGGGGCGGCCGCCGCCGACCACGACACGGCCCTCGAGGTCAACAGCAATCCCCGTCGGCTGGATCTCTGGGGCAGCGCGGTACAGGCGGCCATAGACGAGGGCGCGGTGATCGCCGTCAATACCGACGCCCACCGGCCCGCGACGCTCGAGTACATGCGCTGGGGCGTCCACACCGCGCGGCGGGGCTGGGCCGAGCCCGCGGACGTGATCAACACCTGGGGGCTCGCCGCGTTACGGGAGTTCCTCCACTGACACGTCCCCGCTACACCATGCGACTCCTCCTCGATCTCATGTGCGGCGGGCTCCGTGCCTATCTGCGGATGTGCGACCACGACACCGCCTACGCCGGCGACCGCGGCCTCGAGGCCGACGACGACCTCCTCGCCGTCGCCCGCGAGGAGGACCGAACCGTCGTCACGCGAGACGTCGACGTGGCGGCCCGCGCCGACGAGTCGATCCTCCTCGAGAGCCGCGACGTCGAGGCCCAACTCGCCGAACTCGACGCGGCGGGCGTCGATCTCACCCTCGCCGACGACCCCGACTTCTGCGGGCGGTGTAACGGCCCGCTCGAGCCGGCCGATCCGACCGGTTCGACACCGGAATACGCGCCCGATCCGACGGAGGTCGAGACGTGGGT
This sequence comes from Natrinema thermotolerans, assembly GCF_031165565.1. NCBI lineage: Archaea > Methanobacteriati > Methanobacteriota > Halobacteria > Halobacteriales > Natrialbaceae > Natrinema > Natrinema thermotolerans. Next base: position 3,758,654 of record NZ_CP101873.1, read on the forward strand.
CTGTCGGGACTGTGGTCAGCACTTCTGGCGGGGGAGCCACTGGGATCGGGTCGCGGCGACGCTCTCGAGAGTCCGTAACGTCGACGGTGGCGCGTAGTACGGTTTCTCCGTTCGGAAGCGGTTGAAATCGGGCTCTTCGACACGTGGCGTCGGGGGTCCGAAAATATAGCGGGGGACGTCGCTCTCAGTCGTTATATGCTATGCGACTGCGATCGCTGCACCGGCGGCAAATGCGGTCGCAGCCAGTCCGAGAACGGCCGTCGAAAGTCGGTCGGTTGCGACTGTTTCCCGTTTGAACGTGTCCGTCCCGAGCAGCGTTCCGAGACCGACAACGATGGCGGCACAACCACCAGTGAGACCGAGGACCGACCACGGCGAAAGTCCGCTTTGGACCATCGCATCGGCTGATTGGAACGCGAGCAAAATGCCCGTGATCAGTGGCGCAGCGCCAACCGTATTTTTGGAGGACATGTGACACGAAGTTCGAATCCCAGACACATAATGGTATCCATCAGTCGTGACATCGGAGACGATTTGCTCGAGATGCCCCGCTACTGAACGCGGGTTTCACACCCACCGTCGAATCAAAATTCCGGTAGCAGCTACGGGTATGGCGGAGGTACGCGTCGCTCAGTCGAAGCCGTCGGTCCCGGGCAGCAGGTGGTCCTCGACGACCGACTCGTCCAGTTCGATCCCCAGCCCCGGCTCGGTCGGCACGTCGATGTAGCCGTCCTCGATGAGTGGCTCCTCGCGTGCGAGCAGGTCGTCCCACCAGTCGACCTCGAGGGCGTGATATTCCAGCACGTCGGCGTTGGGGACGGCGGCACAGAGGTGGACGCAGGCCATCGTGCCGACGGGGCTACAGACGTTGTGCGGCGAGAACGGGACGTACCGTTCCTCGGCGCGCTCGGCGATCCGTTTCGACTCGGCGAGGCCGCCGCAGGTGGCCGGATCGGGCGTGATCACGTCGACCGCGTACTCGTCGAGCAGGTCGCTCAGTTCGTGGATACGAAAGCGGTTCTCGCCCGTCGCGAGCGGTGTCTCGGTCCGGCGGGCGACCTCTCTCTGGGCGTCGGTCTCCTCCGGCGGGACGACGTCCTCGAGCCACATGAGATCGTAGGGCTCGAGTTTGCGGGCGAGCCGCGCGGCGCTCTCGACGGTGTAGTCCCAGTGGCAGTCGAAGGCGAGGTCGACCTCCCGTCCGACGGCGTCGCGGACGGCCTCGGCGACCGACACTTTGTGGTCGATCGCGGCGTTGGATAGCCGCCCGTTGTAGGGGTCGGGCTCGTTGTCCCGCTCCATGTCGAGGTCGAACTTGATCGCGTCGAAGCCCATGTCGACGACGCGCTCGGCTTCCGCGGCGTAGGCCTCGGGGGTGTAGGCGTCCGCGTCGGCGTACTCGGTGAACCCGCCGTCGTCGACCGCGTAGGCCTCGCCGGCGTGGCAGTCGCAGTAGATTCGAATCCGGTCGCGGTAGCGCGAGCCCAGCAACTGGTAGACCGGCAGGTCCAGGATTTTCCCGGCGGCGTCCCAGAGCGCGATCTCGATGCCCGAGGCTGCGGTGACGACCTTCCCCGTCGTCCCGCCGTGGCCCGAGGTCTCCTGCACGATGCGCCGGAACAGCCGCTCGACGTCCAATGGGTTTTCGCCGACCAGAAACCGGTTCGCGTACTCGATCAGTTCCGGGACGCCGCCCCCGCGGTAGGCCTCGCCGATCCCCGTCACGCCCGCATCCGTGTGGACTTTCACGAGGTTCCACTCGAAGTTTCCGTCGACGACCGCCGATTCGATTCCGGTGATCGCGACGTCGTGACCCGCCGGGCGATCCGTGGCGTGGTTCGAAAAATCCCTCACCGCCGATCACCGACGACGACGGTGGTACTGGGTTCGCGGTCGAACGACGACGCGGCGAGACGGGGACTCGAGATCATCGTGGGAAATACTGGCACACGTTCGCACGTCAAACCACCGGCTCGAGCATCGATGGCGGACGGTATGCGGTCCCGGCGGTACTAATAGACGGCGGCGTCGTCGAACCGCCCGTCGTAGGCGATATGCTGTGGATGGGTCGGCTCGGTTCCCGAGAGGAAGAGCCGGTCGACCTTCTCCCAGGTGTTCTCGTAGACGAGATTGCCGAGTTCCGAAGCGGTCGTCGACCAGCGATACGGCCCGTCGTCGTAGATCACGCGGCGAGCGACCCCGTCGTCGAACGCCTCGAGGAGGTCGGCTTCCGTCTCGATCGCGGCCTCGAGGGCGGTGTGGGCGACCCCGACGGACCGCGGGAGGTGTGCGTACGACGACGTGAAGGGCGGCAGCGAGAGGGAGTCGGCGAGGTCGCGGGCACGTCGGTTATCCCACGGGAAGTGTCGCGGGTTGAAGATCTCGATGGCGTCGATCACGTCGGCGTACCGGCGCAGATCCGCCTCGGAGAGGCTCACGTTCGCAAACTCCGGATGCGGGACGAGTACCGTCGCTCCCTGGCGCTCGAACTCGGCCATCGCCGTCTCGAGCGGGATGAAATCGGGAACCGGCTCCTCGAGGCCCAGCGCGAGGACGTGTTTGCGGTTCCGCCACGTTCCGGTGAACACCTCGCGGGCGGGGATCACCAGCAGGTCGTCGTCGGAATAGGCCGCCGCCCGCTCGCGGGTCTCCGGAAGCCGGGTGAAATGCGGTGCGTAGACGATCGCGTCGAGACCGGCCCGTTTTGCCCGCTCGACAACGCGATCGGTCAGCACCTTCACGTGGGGGTCGACTCGGTACGTCACTCCTCGATCACGCCCCCCACTTTCGGGACAGCCGAGTTATGAATTCTGATTCGGCGGCCGATCGGCCACCTGTCTTCCGACCGATGGGCTCGGCTGCGAAAGGATGATTAGGGCGGCCGTGCGAGTTCCGGTATCGAATGGCCTGGGAATGCGGAATCGACGGCTGTGGATCGGTCTTCGAAGACGTCGAGTCGGCCGTCGTCCATCAGGCGACGGAACACCAGCGCCGCGAGTGTAAGGTCTGTGGCACCGTCGTCCCCGACGGCTACCTCGCGATCCGACACGCCTTCACCGAACACAGTCGCGCCGAGTACGTCCGCGCCTACGGTGCCAGCTCCGAGGCGGTCCGGGAACGCGAGGAACTGCTCGAGGAGATCGAATCGGTCGCGGACATGAAAACGATCGCGAACGAACTGAAGCGGTAACGACAATCGTCGTCCCTGCCGTGGCGTCCTCACTCTCGTCGTCCGCTCGAGCCACGTTGTATCGGCGTCAGTAGTTGTCGATAATCGCCGAGACGCAGCCGGTACTCTCCTTGTAGGAGGTATGGTCGGGGACGGCGTCGCTCACGTCGACGTCGGCATAGTTACTCGCCGTCTCCCCGTCGGAGAACCAGCCGCCGCAGTCGGCCGGTCCGCTCCCGAGTCGGGCGATGCTGTCGTTGGTCGAGTAGTAGTTGTGGACCTCGCCGGCCGAGGACTCGATAGCGTCGTCAAAGTCCCCGCTCTCACAGGGAGCGTCATCCACCTCGTAGGAGCCGATGCTGTCTGCTGTCTCGACAGTGAACGCGCCGCCGATGGCCGCGAGCGTCTCCATCTGGACGATTCCGCCCATCGAGTGGCCGAGGATGCGGATCGTCGTGTCCGGGTTCGCGTTCGTGTAGTCGCCGAGCCAAGCGGCGAAGGCGTCGCCGGTGTCTCGAGCGCTCGCTTCGGCGGAACTTGGGAGGCCGCTGTCGTCCCACGTCACGGCGGTCACGGTCTCGGTATAGCCGAGATCCCTGGCGGTCTGCTGGAAGGTCGCGGCCTCGTTGACGCTCTCCGAGGATCCCGTATAGCCGTGGACGTTGAAGACGACCTCGTCCTCGTTTTGTGGCGCGTCGTCGATGCTCGGCGTCCCATACCGGAAGTCGACCTCCATGATCTCGTCGGTGTCGGCCGCGACCGACCCCGACGCGACGCTCAACCCGGTCCCGGCGACGACCGTCGCCGCCGTCGTCCGCAGCATTCGCCGCCGCGAGAGCGTCGTATCACTGTTCCCCGCAGTCGAATCCGCGTGTGCTTCGTGAGTCATCAGTTATCGTTCGCGTTGTGGTAGCGAACGACAACCCCATTCTCGTGTCCGTCGTTACCGCTTTATCTTCGGAACTGAGCGTTTTTATTACAGGGCAGGTGGCTGGCTCGTCCCGACTAGCAGTCGATCGGTTTCGCGACCGCTGGTAAATGTCGTAGGTAGGTTGACGACGGATGTGACTCGCCCGCTCGGATTACGATGCCGGGTGCCCGCGGACAATCACCTCCGTCGTTACTGTGTCTCGCAAACTGGCGTAGAAACGTCCGCGAGGCTCACTTCGTTCGCGCCGAGCGACCCCATCCGCGACCGCTCGTTACTGTCCGTTTACGGGTGCGTCGCATCCGCTCGCATCGTCGACGAACTACCGTTCGTCGGAATCCAGCACGCGAATCTGGTCGCCCCGAACCGTCACCGGAATCGGAACCGTCGCCTCGTACAGTTCGACGGTCACCTGGTCTTTGCCTTCGTCGATTCGCTGTACCTGTGCCTTCTCGCCCTTGAACGGACCGGCGATGAGTTCGACGATGTCGCCCTCGGCGATCCCCTCGACGTCCGGCTTCGGCGAGAGGAAGTGTTCGACCTCCGAAATGTCGGACTCGCCGGGGACGATGCTGCGGGCGTGGGGAATGTCCTCGAGGACGCGGTTGAGGACGGCGTTGCCCTCGGCTTCGACCATCACGTAGGAGGTCAGCGAGTCGGGGGCCAGCGCCGCGTGGATCTCCGGCTCCTCGCGGTTGATGATCATGTCGGCGACGGTTCGTTCCTGACTCGCCGTCGTTTTGACAGCGTAGATCCCCATTAGATGCCACCACCGCCCGAGATGAACAGCATAATCGCGCCGATGATGAAGCCGACGAGGCCGACCAGGAAGATCCCCGCACCGGCGATCTTCGACACTTGGAGGAACTCCTCGGTCGTGGGTGTCGTCGCCATTTTCAACACCCGAACGTACGAGGTGAGGTCGTAGGGAACGTCCATATCTGTCTATTCACAGCGCGGGGTCTTTTATCTGTCTTTCGTGTCAGCCGAAGTGTTGCCACGAGTGCCCCCCGCTCAGCGGGCCGACTCGAGGCAGCTATCGACGTTGCACTCGACGGCCCGGCGTCCAAACCGCTCGCCCCCCAAGCGCCGCCGCATGGCTGAAGACGATACCGACAGAACCGACGAGTACGAGGCCGAACGGGAAGCCGAAATCGAAGACGAACTCGAGCGGATCGACCGCGACCCCGACGAAGTCGACGACGGCGACGGTACTCTCGGGACGCAGAACGCGCCCCGGGAGAACGCGGAGACCCTCGAGGAAGCGGAAGGCGAAGCCGAGGAGGAGTAACGCCGAACGACTCGCAGACCGCGACGAAAGCGGGTCGGAAACGGCAGTAACCGGGACGTGCCGGTTTTTGTGACCAAGATCAACGGCGATCAGGGCCGGGGGCCCGGCGGTCGCTCGCCCGGGCCCGGACCGCCCGGAATCGGGGGCCGCTGCCGTTCCGGCTCCGGCCGGGAACCAAGCGTCAGTTCGACGGTCCCCCGCTCGCCGTCGCGGACGATCTCGACCTCGACCGTCTCGTCCGGCGACGCCTCGAGCGCGAGATACGAGGAGAGTTGGTCCTGCGTGGGGATCGGCGTCCCCTCGATGGCGACGATTACGTCGCCGGTCCCGGGCCGTCCCGTTGCCGCCGGCTCGAGGACGCCGTCCGCGGGGGAGTTCGGGACGACCTCGGCGACCAGCACGCCGGTCGCCTCCTCGAGGCCGATTTCCTCGGCGACGCTCGGGCCGACCGGTCGGACTCCCACGCCCATGTAGGGATGTTCGTAGTCGCCGTCCTCGATGAGCGCGGGGACGACGCGGTTCGCCAGTTGTGCGGAGATCGCGAAGCCGATCGTCTGGCCGGCCCCGGCGAAGACGACGCCCAGCACCTCGTTGTCGAGGCTCACCAGCGGCCCGCCGCTGTTGCCGGGGTTGATCGGCGCGTCGGTCTGGATCGCGGCCGGGATCGAGAACCCGGTCGGGCTGGGAAGCGCCCGATCGAGCCCGCTGACGATCCCCTGTGAGACGGAGGCGTCGAGCCCCAGCGGGTTGCCGATGGCGAGGACTTCCTGCCCGATCACCGGCCGGAAGTCGGCCAGCGAGAGCCCGTCGGCGACATCCGGCACGTCCTCGACTTCGAGGACGGCGAGGTCGCTGTAGACGTCGGTACCGACGACGGCGGCCGTCCGCCACTCGCCGTTGTTGAACTGGAGTTCGATCCCGCCCTCACTGGCAGCCTCGACGACGTGGTTGTTCGTCAGGACGTATCCGTTCTCGAGGACGAATCCAGTACCGATCCCGCCTCGACCACCACCGTCTGGCGCGCCCATTCCGGCGACGGACACCAGTACGACGGAGTCGATCGCCGCCTCGTACACCGCCGCGTACTCGCTGTCGACGTTGGGGCCGTCTCCCGCCGCGCTCGAGTCGCCGTCGTCCTGTGCAGCGCCGGTTCCCGCCCCGCCGAGGCCCAGCGCCGCGATGGTGCTGATCGTTCCAGCCGTCCGCAAGAACCGTCGTCGCGTCCGTTCGTTCGATGGCACGCGGATAGCCACCCCGACGAGCGACATAAAACGGGAGCCGGCAGGGGCAGCCGATCGGCCCCGAACAGCAGGGTCAGGCCTCGTCGAAGAGGTCTTCGCCCTCGACCGCGTGTTCCGCAACGGCGTCCATGTCGAGCGTGACGCCCAGGCCGGGCTCCTCGGGGATCTCGATGGAGCCGTCCTCGATGACCGTCTCCTCGACCAAGTCCTCCCACCAGTCGAGTTCGTAGGAGTGGTACTCGACGGCCAGGGCGTTCGAGATGGCCGCGCCGACGTGGGCGCTGGCGACCGTCGCGACCGGCGAGGCGACGTTGTGCATCGCGACCGGGACGTAGTACATGTCCGCCAGATCCGCGATCTTGCGGGTTTCGCGCATCCCGCCGACCTTCGGCATATCGGGCGCGATGATGTCGACGGACTGCTCCTCGAGCAGGCGGCGCTGGCCGTGTTTCCGGTAGACGTTCTCGCCGACGGTGATCGGCGTCGTCGTCGACTGCGTGATTTCGCGTTGCACGTCGTGGTTCTCCGGCGGCACGGGGTCCTCGAGCCACCAGACGTCGTACTCCTCCAAGCGCTTCGCGAGCCGCTTGGCGCTGCCGCCGGAGAAACTCCAGTGGCAGTCGAAGGCCACGTCGGCGCGCGAGCCGACGCGCTCGGTGACCGCCTCGACGATCGAGGCTTTGTGTTCGATTTCGGGAGCTCGGAGGTGGCGGTTCGCGCGGTCCTTCTCGTGGCCGCTTGGCACGTCGAGGTCGAACTTCAGGGCGTCGTAGCCCAACTCCTCGACGACGCGCTCGGCCTCGTCGGCGCAGGCGATCGGATCCGCCTCTTCCTCGGTGTGGCAGTCACAGTAGACCCGGACCTCGTCGCGGTACTTGCCCCCCAGCAGCTGGTAGGCCGGCACCTCAAGGATCTTGCCGGCCAGATCGTGCAGGGCGACCTCGATGCCCGAAATCGCGGTGACCGTGACGCCGCCGATCGAGCCCTCGCCGGACATCTTCTGGACGAGGTGTTCGGTCAGTCGGTCGATGTCCAGCGGGTTCTCGCCCTGCAGGAACGGCGTCATCCGCTCGATCAGTTCCGGCGCGCCGGCACCCCAGTAGGCCTCGCCGGTGCCGACGATCCCCGCGTCCGTGTAGATCCGCACGAGCGTCCACGGGAAGTTGCCGTCGACCATCGTCGTCTGGACGTCAGTGATCTCGATATCGCGCCCGCCGCCGCGCTCGCGCGTGACTCCCATCGTCTCCGCCGAGAGGTCCCGCATCGTGTACTCGGCGTTCGGGTCGTGCAGCCTCGAGTAATCGACTCCCATAGTCGGACGTTCACTCGCACGGTAGTAATAACTGTCACCTGCGGTGGGCGGGGTTGCGCAGTCGTGCCGGACGGGACGGAGTATCCTGGCCGGTTCACGTACTGGACTCGTCCGAAACGGCGTCCGTCGCCGCTACCACCCCGTCGGGCGAGAGTGCGTACACCCCGTTCGCGTTCATGACGAGATTCGAGACGATCGAGTGCGACGACGCTTGCCACTGAGTGGAGCCGTCCGATTGCGAGAGAGCGACCAGTCCGCCGGGTGCAGCCCCGACCAACACTGACTCGGGTGTACAGACAGGGGCCGACAGCGTCGTTGACGACTCGCCCGTTCCGTCGTCGCGCGGGATCGGCGCCTCCCACGTTCGCTCGCCGGTTTCGGCGTCGAGGGCGACGGTCTGTCCGCCGGACTCGTCCGAGACGTAGACGGTCCCGTCCCGAACGGCTGGGATCGTATACCGGTCGGGCGTGTCAGTCACGCGCTCCCGCCACTCGAGGTCGCCGGTTTCCGCCTCGAGCGCGTACAGCGTTCCCTCGTTGTTCAGGACGTAGACGGCGTTGCCGACGACCGGCGACGAATACGTTTCGCCGATCACGTCGGTCGTCCAGCGGATCTCCCCCGTTCCCTTCTCGAGGGCAGTGAGCGTCCCGCCCTCGCCCGCGGTAGCGTCGATCACGAAAACCCTCTCGTCCGAGCTGCTGATACCGACTGCCGTCCACTCGGGTTCGAACGACCACGCCGGCTCGCCCGTGTCGACTGCAAACGTCTGGATTCCGCCGCCGAGTTGAAGATAGGCGAAGTCGTCGTCAACAAGCACGTCCATGAGCGGTGTACTCGCGGATGTCTTCGAGACGATGTTCCACTCATCGATATCGATCCAGTACACTGCTGATTTCGTGTGGACTCCCAACAGCGAGCAGTGGATTGCCGGATAGACACGTAACCGAGATTGCAGCGAGAGTGAGTCGACTCTACCCGACGGTATATGATACCGATGAACGGTCTTTCCCTGCTCGAGATGCCAAATAACGTACTCGTCGGTACACACAACCATTGCCCGTCCCGAAATAGAATTCACAGGCTCCCCTTCGCTTCGCAACGCGAGCTGACGCTTCATCGATTGGTCGATGGCAGCATTTCGTTTTGGATCGCGCTGGAGCGTCGGCCAAGCGGCTCGCTCACTGCACCCGTCTACTGGGATGGAGTTCGGTATCAACGGCTCATTCGAACCGACGCCACCTGTGATGGCGAGCGTTCCGTAGCCCAGTACGCTACCACCACCAAGCAGTAATGCCGCCCTCCGACGCGATATTTCGACCATATCTAACGTAAGATCAGGCAGTAAAAATCACTGGTGCAGTATCATTATACTACCTCACCGATCCATGATAGCTGATATCCGTATGTTGGTATAAACGAGAAAAACGTTTCAGAGCTATTTGTAGCTTCAGTCACACACTGTCCCAATTGAATCCTACTAATCATGTATGATAGCGAAAATACGACAGGCGACGTCAGTATCGGCTACGACTCGAGGTCGTCGGGCACGTCCTCGAGGGCGGCGTCGGTCGCTTCCATCGCGGCGAAGGCGGCCCGCTTTTCGGCCGTTCGCCGTTCGATCGCCGCCGGTCCGACGGCGAGTTCGATCCGGGTCACGTCCGCGTCGGGACTCGAGGTACCCAGCAGGGTGACGGGACCGATCTCGCGGGTGTTGCGGACGTGGGTCCCGCCGCAGGCCCGCGCGTCCCACGGCTCCGGGGAGCCGGTCGTCGCGGTGAATCGACCCGTTCGCTGGCGGTCCTTCTCGTCCTCGATCGAAACGGTTCGGACGCGGCCCTCTTCCACGGCGGCGTCGTCGGCGTGGTCGTCGAAGACGACGGCGTCACGCTCGCGGACCGCCGACACCGGCTCGTCGTCCCACGATACCGGCCGGGACTCCCAGACCACGCGGTTGACCGCCTCGTCGAGTTCGAGCAGGCGCTCGTCGTCGACCGTCGCCGCCGTCTCGAGGTCGACCCGGACCCTCTCGGGGCCGATCTCGAGGCCGGCATAAGAGCTGTCGGGAAGCAGTCGGTCGGCGACCCCGAGCAGGACGTGACTGGCGGTGTGGGCCCGCATGCAGTACATCCGGAAGGACCAGTCGACCGAACAGAGAACGCGGTGGCCGACCGAAAACGAGGGGGCGTCGGCCAGCACGTGGACCTGTTCGCCGTCGACCAGTTCGACGTCGGTGACCGCGGTGGCGGCGACTGTCCCCCTATCGGCCGGTTGGCCCGCACTCGCCCCGAAGAAGTGACTGCGCTCGAGCCAGACCCGTCGCCCGTCGATCGACGTCACCTCGGTCTCGAACCGCGTCGCGTACGGCTCCGCCGCCGCCCGTTGCCCGGTCATCGGTTCCAGTCGGTTCTCGGTCACTAAAAGTCTGCCCGCCGAGACCGTCGCCCGACGCGAGAAAAACTACCGGTCGCTTACTCCGCGAGCGTCACGTCCAGTCGCTCCTCGAGGGCGTCGATCAGGCCGCCGCCGACGCCGGCCTGGGTCGCTCGACCCTGTTCGACCGCGAGGATGTCCTTCTCGGGTGCGCCGAGTTCCTCGGCGAGTTCCTCGCGCTGGAGGCCGGCCTCCCGTCGGGCCTCGACGAGGGCCTCGCCGTAGTCCGAGACGAGGTAGGGAAGGGGGTCGTCGTCGTAGTTGGTACCCTCGCTCTCCCAGTGTTCGGAGTCGCCGTCCCAGACCGGATTGGCCTTCGCGACGTTCTGGGCCGCCTTCCGCTTGCGGTTCGGTTCGTCGGTCGAGCCCGCGTCCTGCTCGCTTCGCTTTCGGTCTCCCCCGCCGTGGGCCTTCGAATCGTCGTGTGGCGCGCAGTCAGGACAGACCTCGAGTTCCGCGCCGGCGACCGACGCGAGCGTCAGCGAGTCGCTCTCGGTACCACAGAGTTCGCAGTTCGTCCCGCCGCCACCGCCGGACGAACCGGTCGAGTATTTGGCCATGCGGACGTTTGGCATCTGCCGCATTTCAACGGTTCGGTAGCGTACACGCCGTCGCGACGGACACGGGCCGCGGGGGATTCCGTCGGTCAATCAGCGCCCGAACCGTTTCCTGATCGTCGCTCGCAACGGCAGCCCCAGCCCGCCGAGCAACGGTAGGACGACGACCGCCGCGATGTCGAGCGGGAGGCTGGCGACGCCCGCTGCCGCCGCGCCGACGGCCGCGAGCGGCGCGAGGACGGGCAGGACGTAGAGATACGACGGCGTCCACCCCGGGCCGCGTCGCGTGTGTCGGACGACGACGCCGAACAGCAGCGGCATGAGGACCGCACCGGCAAGCAGCGGGCCGCCGATCAGCGTCGTCGGCACCGCCACCGACAGCGCGACGACGATCGTCTCGTCGATCGTCACCGGTCCCCAGGTCTCCTCCCGGCGGACGACCCGGGAGACGAGCAGTCCGAGGGCGGCGAGGGCGACGACGCCCACCAGCGCGCCGTACCACAGCGGCCGCTCGAGGGGCGGGGTCACGACCTCGAGACCGCGCATGAACGCGACGGTCGTCTCGACGCCCCCACGGTCGGCCGAGAGCGCGGTCCAGAGCCCTTGCGGGTCGGCACCGATCCCGGCCAGTTCGGCCCGGAGCGAGCGAAGCGCGCCCTCGTTCGCGAGCGCGAACTGGACGAGGCCGGCGGCGTAGACGATCACCGACAGCCAGAGCAGCGGCAGCGAGACGTTCCGTCGCCGCCACCAGCGGGCGATCGGATTGGCCGTCGACCCGTCGTCACTGTCGGTCGTCTGTGATCGATCGGTACCGCCGGCAGTGTTACCCGATCCGCCGGTCCGACTGCTCGTTCCCGAACCCGTCCCGCCGCCGGTCCCCGTCGCGGTTCCGGTGGCGGTCGCACTCGAGGCGTCGGCCGTCGCGCCGGCTGCTGACGTGTCCGTACTCGAGGCAGCGCCACCGGTTCCGGCGGCCGAGCTAGTGGCACTCGTACCGGCGCTCGAGGTCGACGTCGAACCGTGACTCGAGGTCCCGGCGCTACTGCTCGCGGAGCCGGCCGCCGACGCGCCGGCGGCCGACGCCGACGCGGAGGCCGTCTCCGACTCCGAGTAGCTCACCTCCGTTCCCTCGTCGTCGCCGTCGTCGCTCTGCCAGACGTCGGGTGAGGGGAGGCCGCTGGTCCGTTTGGCGACGTAGTCCTCGTGGCCCAGTCGGTCGTAGGCCTGTCGTTCGACGGGATCGCCGAGGATGTCGTAGGCGGTCTTGACTGCGGTGAACTGCGCCTGTGCGCGGTCGTCGTCGTTCACGTCAGGATGATAGACACGGACCTGCTCGCGGTAGGCGTCCTTGATCTCGTCCTGATCGGCGTCGGGCGAGATCTCGAGCAGATCGTAGAAGTCCTCTGTCATATGAGCGTAGGGAAGTGTAGTCTGTCCCCGAGTTGTGGGGGAGGGGTTATAGTTTCAATGTTATTGCCGATCCGAGCGGAGGCTCGGTCTCGAGCGCCGAGTGCGTTGTGGCCGCCGCCGGTCGGATCGGACGCGGACGGGCAGTCACGAGAAGTCCGCGAGCGACGACTGTCCGCTCGAGCGATCGCCGCCGAGCGCCCCCGGTTCCGGCTCGTCGTCGGTTGTGTCGGCAGTTGATTCGTCGTCGGTCGGCTCGAGGTTCGACCCCCCGTCGGCATCGTTCCCGCCCCCTTCCCAACTCTCGAGGCTGGCCTGATCGGCGGCCGCGAACTCGAGGTTGGCGACGCGGACGCCGACCTTGCGGACGGGTTCGGACTCGAACTCGGTGAAGAGATCGCGCGCGACGCGGTCGACCAGTTCGGGGTCGTCGACGGGGCCGGGGAGGGATCGCTCGCGCGTGTTCACGTCGTACGGCGGCGTGACCGCCTTGACGCCGATGGTTCGGTACAGCGCACCCTCCCGGCGGGCGCGGTCGGCGACGGCGGCCGCGAGCGTCTCGATCTGGTCGTACTTCGGCTCGGGTTCCGCGACGGCCTCGGCGAAGGCCGACTCCCGCGAGAAGCTCTTGGGGTCGCCCTTGGGCTCGACGCGGCGGTCGTCGTCGCCGCGTGCGCGGTCGTACAGTTCTCGGCCGCGCTCGCCGAACCGCTCGACCAGCGGCTCCGGGTCGGCCGCCGCCACGTCGCCGGCCGTCTCGAGGCCCATCTCCCGAAGCTCGCGGGCCGTTACCGGGCCGACGCCGTGCAGCAGGTCGACCGCGAGCGGGGCGAGAAACTCGCGGATCTCGTCGGGTCGGACGACGGTGAGGCCGTCGGGTTTGTCGAAGTCGCTGGCGATCTTGGCCGTACTCATCGTCGGCGCGACGCCGACGCTGACGGCCACGCCGACTTCCCGGCGGATGCGGTCCTTGATATGCCGGGCGAAGCCGTCGGCGACCTCCCACGCCGTCCGCTCGGTCACGTCGAGGTAGGCCTCGTCGATGCTGACCTCCCGGACCACGTCCGCGCAGTCGTGGAGGATCTCCCGGACGTCGGCCGCGACCGACTCGTAGTAGTCCATGTCGACGGGGCGGTAGTGGCCGGTCTCCTCGCGGTCCGTCCCCCCGTCGAGGTCGCCGACCTCGTGCGCCGCGCGTCTGGGCAACCGCTCGAGGGCCGTCGAAATCGCTTGGGCGCTCTCGACGCCGAACTCGCGGGCCTCGTAGCTGGCGGTGGCGACGGCACCGACGGTCTCGCCGGGTTCGTACCCCATGCCGACGACGACCGGCTCGCCCCGGAGTTCGGGCTCGCGCAGCCGCTCGCAGGAGGCGTAGAAACAGTCGGCGTCGACGTGACAGACGATCCGGTCCTCGTCGGCCTCGCGCTCGACGCCCGGCAGCCGGGGCCCGTCGGACATTCGTCTACCGGTCGATTCGTCCGGACCGACGTGAACGTTGCGCCCGCCGTCGGCGGCCGCGGTCCGCCCGGATCGACGCCGCTACAACTCGTAGGCCATCATCGCCTCATCGACGTACTCGCCGTCGATCGTGTAGTGGTCCTTGCGGATCGCCTCGGTGTCCCAGCCGTGGACGGTCAGGAACTCGAGCGCGGTGTCGTTGACGACGGGGACGCTGTTGTAGAGCTTCCGGTAGCCGTTGGCCTCGGCCCACTCGATCCCGCGTTGCAGGAGGGTACTCCCGATTCCGTGGCCCCGGTAGGCCTCGCGGACGCCGACGGTCTGCTGGGCGACCTCCCGGACCGGCTCGAGCCGGTGGAGATCGAGGTGCGTCCAGCCGACGACCGCGCCGTCGACGGTCGCGACGAAGAACTGGCGGGTCTCGATCGCGGTGTGTCTTGTGACGGTGTCGTCGGAGAGCAGTTGCTCGGCGACCGTCTCGGCGACGACGTAGGTCTCCTCGGCCGTGACGTCCCTGATCGTCTCGACCAGCCCGTCGAAGTCGTCCTGTCTGGCGGGGCGGACGGTGACGGTGAACTCGTCCAACTCGTGTTTCTCGACGGCCCCGAACTCGAGCGCGAGTCGGAGGGTCCCGCCGTCCTCCGCGAGATAGCCGTCCTGCTTTAGCTCCTCGAGACGGGTCTGGAACTCCTCGACCGGGAGGGAGACGATCTCGCGCAGTTTGTGCCGTTCGACGGTCCCGTGGCGCTCGACGTACTCGTAGAGACGCCGGCTGGCCTCGGAATTAAACGTCGGCCGCTCGAGCGCATCCATACGACCGATACGGGGGACCGGCGCTTATTCCTTGCCCATTGGTGTCGATTAGCACGATAATCCAGTCAGAAACGCCGAACGGACCCGGTAGCGTCGTCAGTTGTACTCCCGCCACCGATTCCCGCACTCGGTACACTTGAAAAAGCGCGTCGGCGGCTCGTCGGCCGACGCGGTCTGTTTGAGCGTGTACCACGCTTCTTCGGCACCGCACTCGTCACAGATCACGTCGTTTGCCTTCGGTTTCCCCTCGAAGTTGGCGTTCTCGTCGGATTCGATCACGTCGTCGTCGGTCTGGGACTCCGTCGTGACGAAGGCGTCTTCCTGCTCGCGGTCGCGTTCGCTCGAGGCCCCGCAGTCGTCGTTCGTACAGACCATGCGGTCACCGCGAGCCTTCATCATCGAGCCGCAGTCGTCGCAGAATTGCATACCCGGCCGGTACGTGCCCGAGCGGCAAAAACACTCGAGATCGGCGGGTCACCGCTCCCGGTCGCCCGCCTCGTCCGCGAGGACGAACGGACAGTCCGCGACCCGGACCGTCTCGATCGTCGGCACCGCCAGGATCTCGGCGTCCGCGTGGGTGCAGGCGACGTCGGGCGGCTCGGTGAGGTATTCACACCCCTGACAGTAGGCTCGCTTGTCGACCTCGCGGACCTCGCTGTCGTCCGCGTCCGTCGGTGCCGGCAGATTGTCGCCCTCGAGTTGCTCCCAGAGTCGGTCGGCGTCGATATCGGCGGTGTCCTGCCGATCGAATAGGTCGTCGAACTCGGTCGTCTCAGAGGCGCTGTCGTCCGGTTCCGCGACGGTCGAGGCGAGGTCATCGGGAGGATCGGCATGGTCGTCCGATTCGGAATCGTCGGACTCGAGCGGAGCCGCGTCCGCGTCGTGAGTGATCTCGATTCCGGCGTCTCCGTCCGCGGATTCAGCTCCGGCATCCGTCTCGAACTCGCTCTCGTCGTCTCCGGTGTCGTCAGTCATCGGACTCACCGCCGGTCTCGGGGCCGGTGTCGTCGTTGTGCGTCGCCACTGCCGAGTCGGTCGATTCGGCCGTCGGCGTCGGGTCGTCGTCGGTCGCGACCGCGGCCGCAGCGGTCACCAGCCGCCGACAGATCTCGTCACGACTCTCGCCGCGCCGGGCGGCTTCGTCGGCCAGCCAGTCATCGGCCTCGTCGGGGACGGCAAAGGAAACGGCGCGCTCATCGTGGTTTCGGCTGGACATCTGTCCGTACTTGGGATATCGAGCGTATAAGCGTTGGTCCGAACTCGAGGGGGAGCCGCGCCGCCGGTCACCTGATCTTGCGGACGTTGCTGATGTCGAAGCCGCCGTCGTGGATCTCCGTCTCGAAGCGGACGATGTCCTCGTCCTCGAGCCGGGAGAGGACGCCCCGGAACTGCTCGACGACGAGGGTGCGGGCGCGTTCGGAGCCGCCGCTTTCCCACTCGAACAGCAGCGTGCCGTCGGTAGCCTCCTTGAGCCGGCCGAGTTCCGTCGGCCCCAGCAGTTCGGCGTTGACCAGCAGGAGGATGACGCCGCCCCAGCGATGTGAGGCGCGTTTGAGTCCCTTCAGCAGGACGGTCAGGTCCGACCAGTTCAGCCGATCATCGGCCGCCGCCACGAGATCGGTGAGCGAGTCGATCACAACGAGGTTGTCGGTAGCGTGGTCGGTCAGGTACTCGCCCAGCGCCTCGAGGACGTCAGTACGTTCGTTGTGGCTGCCGAGTTCGGTGATGTCGGCCATCCCGTCGGCGTACCAGTCGGTCGGCACCGGCGTCAGCTGGAAGTACTCCTCGGCGAGTTCGACGAACCGGACGTCGTCCATCCCCGCGTCGACGAGGGCCTCGTCCATGACGAACTGCATCTCGTCGACGACGGCGCTCGGTTCGTCGGTAAACGAGACGTAGTGGACGTCCTCGGGGAGGGTCACGTCGGATGCGAGGTCGCCGTAGTAGAGGTCGAAGAGATCGGGGTCGGCCTCGACGAGCCCGTTCAGCACGGCGCTGGTGTAGCAGAACTCCCGCGCGCCGGCACCGGACTCGCCGGCCAGTAAGACGACGCTGCCGGTTGGCGCGCCGCCACCGATCATCCGATCGAGCCGCGAGACGCCCAGCGGCATCCGTTTCATACGGGGTCGTTCGCTCGCGTCCCTTTACCGGTTGCGGCCGACCGTTTGCGCTCCGCTCCCTCGCGTCGCTCGTTTCACTCGCTTCAGGTCGGTCGTCGGCCCGCTCGCTCATTGACTCGCGGCCGTCGGCCGCTCGTCTTACCGCAGCGCGTAGCGCCGCGGTTTCGTTCGCTCGCGGTGACAATATCTCCATCACTATCGGCGACCGACATCCGTCTCGACTCGAGCCCCACTCTCGGCCGCTTCGGCGAGGATCACGCGACCCTCGAGCCCGCGGTCCGCGAGCGCGTCCCGAGCCGCGGCCGCAGCCTCCCCGGCGTGGGGGGTATCGGTCACGCCGTAGACGACCGGGCCCCACGAGGACTGGCCGACGCCCGAGAGGACCGGGCAGTCCTCGAGCGCGTCGACGAGTTCGCCCGCGGGCGGCCGGAAGACCCCGCCCTGTGCGTCGGCGTACCAGGCACCGTTCTTGCGGCCGATCTCGGCGACGGCCTCGCCGAAGGGCTCGAGGCTGCCGCCGGCCGCGGCGGGCAGCAGTTTCCGGGTGACGACGCCGGCGATCTCGTCGGCGATCGCGGGGTCGGCCCGCTCGACGACCGCGCGCATGCTCTCGTCCTCGTCGTCGCCGCTGCGGCCGGGCTCGGCGTCGGGGACGACGACCAGAAAGCGCCAGTCATCGGGCAGGTCGTGGCGGGCGACGACTGGCGGCACCGTCCAGTCACCCTCCGCCGGCGGCTCCGTGGTAAAGCGGTTCGTCGGGTGGCCGGCGTCGACGACGAACCCGCCACTCTCGAAGGTCGCGACGCCGACGCCGCTGCGGCCGCCCCGCCCCATCGCGGGCGCGTTCTCGCGGACCCGCGGCTCGAGTCCGTGGGCCCGTGCCGTCGCCGTCAGCACTGCCAGCGCGAGTTGGGTGCCGCTCCCGAGGCCGACGTGGCGCGGCAGCCGCTCCTCGAGTGCCACCGCGACGCCGGGAAGGTCCAGCACGTCGACGGCACGGCGGGCGTACTCTCCGACCAGCGGGTCGTCGGTCGCGACCTCGGTGGCGGGCTCGGCGGTGACGGTCGCCCGCGGCTCCGCGAGCCCGACGCCGATGCCCCCGTAGAGCCGCCCGCGGGCAAGCGACAGGTTCTGGAAGCCGACGTGGAGTCGCGCCCCGGTGCTGACGGTCGCGCTCGGCATGATCGTGGCCTCGCTACGGAGCCCCCCGGCAAGGGGGTTTCGACGGTGGCAACGCCTGACGATGGCTCTGACGGACCACTCGACGGGACCGTGGACTCGAGGGCAGCGGGACACAGCCGATACCGATTCCGCGGACACGCTTCCACGATGGCGCGTCCCGACGCCTCGGTAATCGTGCCAGCCTGTGACGAGGCCGACCTCTCCCTGCGGCTGCGCCGCGAGGAAACGGTCGTCTACGATCCGACCTGTCCCGTCGGCAGGAGCGGGTCGACTACGCGGGACTGTTCCTGACGTATCCGGTCGGCGACCTCGAGTACGTCCTGCCATGACGGTCGCCGACGCGGGACTATAGTTGCCGCTGAAAGTCATTGCACACCTGATCACACGACAGCGCTGCGATCAGTGTGTCAATCGTTTCAGCGGCTCCTATCCTTTTGAGCGCGTGAGTCCCTGCGTCGGTTCCGGTCCGTCGCTGCTCGCAGCCGTTGGCCTCGCGGACGAACGTATTCGGCTTTTTCCGAGTTTCCGAACCATTGGCCGAGAAAGGGTAACTTATACCGTTTCGATGCGACGTGAGACCATGAGCAGCGATACCGAATTCGACTACGGCAAGGACGAGGAGTTACGTAGTCGCGAGGTGACCGAGGGCGCGGACAAGGCCCCACACCGCGCGATGTTCCGTGCGATGGGGTTCGACGACGAGGACTTCGGCGCGCCGATGATCGGCGTTCCAAACCCCGCGGCCGACATCACGCCGTGTAACGTCCATCTGGATGACGTCGCCGACGCCGCCCTCGAGGGCGTCGACGACACCGGCGGGATGCCGATCGAGTTCGGAACGATCACGATCTCGGACGCCATCTCGATGGGGACCGAGGGGATGAAGGCCTCGCTGATCTCCCGGGAAGTGATCGCCGACTCCGTCGAACTGGTGTCGTTCGGCGAGCGCATGGACGGGCTGGTCACGATCGGCGGCTGTGACAAGAACATGCCCGGAATGATGATGGCCGCCATTCGAACGGATCTCCCCAGCGTCTTCCTCTACGGCGGCTCGATCATGCCCGGCGAACACGAGGGCCGGGAGATCACCGTCCAGAACCTCTTCGAGGGCGTCGGTGCCGTCGCCGACGGCGAGATGAGCCCGGACGAACTCGACGAGATGGAGCGCAACGCCTGCCCCGGCGCGGGCTCGTGTGGCGGCATGTTCACCGCCAACACGATGGCCTCGATCTCCGAGGCGATCGGCTTCGCACCGCTTGGTAGCGCCAGCCCGCCCGCCGAAGCCGAGTCGCGCTACGAGGTCGCCCGCGAGGCCGGCGAGATCGCCGTCGAAGCCGTCGAAGCGGGGCGGAAACCCTCCGACTTCCTCAGCGAGGCCTCCTTCGAGAACGCGATCGCCCTGCAGGTCGCTGTCGGCGGCTCGACCAACGCCGTCCTCCACCTGCTGGCGATGGCCGCCGAGGCCGGCGTCGACTTAGACATCGAGACGTTCAACGAGATCAGCGCCCGCACGCCGAAGATCGCCAACCTCCAGCCCGGCGGCAAGCGCGTGATGAACGACCTCCACGAGGTCGGCGGCGTGCCGGTCGTCCTGCGCGAACTGCTCGAGGCCGACCTGCTCCACGGCGACGCGCTGACGGTCACCGGCGAGACGATGGCCGAGGCCATCGAGCGGGTCGATCCGCCCGCGATTTCGGATCTCGACGCCGACTTCCTGCATACCGTCGACGACCCGATCCACGAGCGCGGCGCCATCCGCATCCTCACCGGCAACCTCGCGCCCGAGGGGGCGGTCATCAAGATCACCGGCGAGGACCACCTCCACCACGAGGGACCGGTCCGGATCTTCGAGCGCGAGGAGGAGGCCATGGCCTACGTCCAGGAGGGTAACGTCGAATCCGGCGACGTCATCGGGATCCGCAACGAGGGTCCCCGCGGCGGTCCCGGCATGCGCGAGATGCTCGGCGTCACCTCAGCCGTGGCCGGCCAGGGCCACGCCGAGGACGTCGCGCTCTTTACCGACGGCCGCTTCTCCGGTGCGACCCGCGGGTTCTCTATCGGCCACGTCGCCCCCGAGGCGGCGGCCGGCGGTCCCATCGCCGCCCTCGAAGACGGCGACACGATCACCATCGACATCGACGACCTCGAACTCTCCGTCGACCTCTCCGACGAAGAGATCGAGCAGCGACTCGCGGACCGGGAACAGCCCGACCGCCAGTACACCAGCGGCGTGCTGGCGAAGTACGGGCAGGCCTTTGGCTCCGCGGCCAACGGTGCCGTGACCAACCCCGGCGTCAAAGACGAGTAGCGGCCGCAACCGGCTCGCGGCGTCTCACCGTCCGGGCCGTGTTCGTCCCGACCGCGGGGCGGTCCCTTCGATTTCCTGCACCGCTCTTTCCCGCCCTTGAGACCGAGTACCAGCTAGACTCCCGCATGCGCAAATACTGTCTCGAGTGCGACTGGCAGGTCAGCACCGCCGACGGCTACACCGAAAAAGAGGTGTCCAAAGAGGCGATCGACCACTTCGTCGAGACGGGACACACGGTCGATTCGCTGCGGCTCCCGCCGCCCGTGATCCGTCAGAACTGATCTCCGCGTCGCCGCTCAGCCGCGGCGCTCGAGGACCCGATCGATAATCAGCCGGGTCGAGAGCAGTTGCTCGTCGTCGGTCTCTCGGGCGCTCGCACGGCGCACCTCGCAGTCGATCCCCCGCCGCTCGAGTTCGGCCGCGATTGCCTCGTCGTCGTGGTGCTGGTCGTGACCCAGCGCGATCACGTCGGGGTCGATCTCCTCGATGGGGACGAAGATGTCCTCCTCGTGGCCCAGCAGCGCCTCGTCGACGGACTCGAGTGCGCCGACTACGTCCCGGCGCTGGGTCGCCGGACAGATCGGCTTCTCCTTGTGATCGACGTTCGTCTTGCGGGCGACGATCACGTAGAGTTCGTCGCCCATCGCGGCGGCTTCCGCCAGGTAGTGGACGTGGCCGGGATGGATGATGTCGAAGGTCCCCTGCGCGATGACGGTCCGGCTCATGTCGCCCCCGCGGTCGATCCGGCGGTACGTGGTTTTCGTGGCGATCCCGTCGTCGGTCCGGTACGTGGCATCGTCTCGAGCATGGCGAGTCTCGTCATCGCAGTTCCTCGTCGATATCCGCCTGCGTGAAATCGAAGAAGTCCTCGGTCTCGGGCAGGTCGACGTCGATCACGTTCAGTCCGGTCGGCTGGCCCTTCGAATCGAACGCCTTCCAATCGGTCCGGCGGTAGGGCGCGCCGATGATGACGTGAACGCTGCCCCGACCGAAGGTGTCCAGATCGGCGTTACTCGGGCTGATGACGCCGTTCGGATGGGAGTGGATGCTACCCAACGCCTTCACGTCGTTGGGAATCTGGTTCGTCTTGACCGTCGCGCTGACGCTGTTTGACTCGGTGCCGGGCACCACGAGGATGTCCGTGATGACCAGCCCCTCGCGGTCCAGCCCCAACCGGTCGGCCTCGGTCCCCCGGAGAAATCCCATGTACTCGTTCGGGTGAGTCTCCTCGGAGGACTCGAGGGCAAACTCGAGCGTTTCCTCCGCGATGCCGAGGATCTCGCTCGAGCGAAACAGCGCGTCGAACAGCCCCATGGTCTACGCTGGGGCCTTGCGGTTGCTAAACGTTCCGATGCGCTGGTTCGGAATCGACCCGACCGACGCCGCCTACTCCTTCCCGTCGGTTGCCGACCGGTCGTCGGCCGCTCGAAGGGCACGACCGAGAGACTCTCTCGAGGTCGCGTCCGCCGGGCCGTCGCCCGTCGACAGTGCGGTCGCGGCCCGCGAGACGGTACGCTCGAGTGTCTCGTCGGAGCGGACGAGTCCCGCCTCGGTCGCCCTCGCGATCGAGTCGTCGACGGCGTCGAGACAGGTCTCCATCGCGACCTCCGTGTCGTGGTCCGTTGCGACTTCGACGATCGCCGCCGCGTAGACCGTTACCAGAAACGTCTCCGGGTCGTCGACGAGCGAGCCCGTCGCCCACCCATGAAGCGTCGAGTCGACGCGGCGACACCACGCGTCGGCTCCGTCGCGGATCGCTGCAGCGACTGCGCGAGCGGAGACGGCGACGAGCACGCTCGAGGGATCGTCGGATGCCGCGTTCGTCGCCATCACCTCCGTCCGCTCGCCGACGGCCGCCAGCCACTCGTCCACGTTCGTCCCGTCGGCGTGTTCGCGACCGACCGCCGCGAACGCGTCGCCGTAGATCCGCTCGAGGAAAGTCGTTCGGTCGACATCGAGCCACTCGAGCGCCGACTCCGTCATCACGGTCGCCACTACTTCGCTGACCCCGAACCGGACCGCGTCGCGCTCGGCGTCGGCCGCACGCGCCAGCGCGGTGCCGAATACCGAGACCGCGTAGTCCCGCGGCCGGCACGGATTGTCCGCCGCCGTCGCCGCCGTCTCGATCTGTGACAGCACCGTCTCGACCAGCCGATCGTGCGTCCGTTCGCCGGTATCGGTTCGCGTGAGTACGGCCGCGAGAATCGCCGCGTCCGTGGCTGCGAACGCCTCGAACCACGCCGTCCGGTCTGGTTCGTCGATCGCGTCGCGACGGCTCCGGTACGACTCGACGAGGGACGCGATCCACTCGCGACTGCGGCTGGCGTCGCCCTCGTTCGCCCAGGCCACTGCCGCGTCGCCGTAGACCTCGGTCAGGAACGAGTACGGCTCTTCGACTACCTCCGTCGCCGCGACGGTCAGTCGGTCAGTAATCCCCGTCCACCAGGTATGCTCGCTGCGAGGCGTGACACCGGTCGACGAATCGGCGTCGAACCCCCGCACGTGCGCCGACAGCGCACCGCTGTAAACCGCTGCCAGATACGAGTCGAGCGTCGCTCCGGACGCGTCTGCGGCCGCCCCTCGAGTCACGGTGTCGTCGTACAACTCGAGCCAGTCCGTGAATCCGAGAGCGTCCTCGGAGGGAATCGTCTGGTGGCCGTAGGGGTAGCTCCTGACGCCCTCGTGGTTGTCCTGCTCAACGGCGGCGAACGCTGCGAGGGCGTCGGCGTGGAGGGCCGCTCGGCTCTCCCACTCGTCGTCCGAGCGGTCCGACTCGGCGACAGCGTCGACAAGCCGGTCGTAGCCCGCAAACGACAGTTCGGCCCGCTCGAGGTCGCCGTCCGCGACGATGGCGTGAACGGCCTGTCCGTACGCCTCGGAGACGAACGCGTCGGAGTCATCGATGTCCGCGAGCGCAGCGGTTCGGCGCAGACTCCGACCGACCGCCTCGAACCAGGGGCCGACCCGATCCGCTGGACAGTCGTGTTCGAACGCCCATCGTCCGATCGAGTCGACGTAGACCTGTTGTAGCATCGTCGTTTGGACGTCCGGATCGACGATCAGCGTGGCCGATTCCCTGACTCGTGTCTCCAACTCGTTCGTCCACGCCAGCAGTTCCTCGGGAGACCGCTCGAGGCCCGCGATAGCGCCGAGCATGGACGCGAAGCTGCCAGCGAGTACACGTGCCGTCTCCCGGTCGTCGATGTCGTTTGCGTGCTGTCGGACGTGCGACTCGATGGTGGCGAGGGCAGCTTCGGCCGTGGCGGGGTCGTCGCTCTCGCGGGCGATTTCCCCCACCGTTCGTCCGTACACGACGTGAAGCCAATAGTCCGACCCGTCGGTCGGAACGACCTCGTGGAGGGCCTCGTCGACGCACGCGACGGCACCGATGTTCACCCTCGTCTCGTCCCCGGGGAGTGCGAGTTTCCCCAGTGCCGTCGCAAACGCGGTCGCGAACGGTTCTTGGTCGCCGCCGACCGATTCCCGTCCCACCGGAGTCGCGGTCTCGTTCGTGGCGGCGACGGCGTGCTGTGCGATCGCACCGATCCACTCGTCGGTCGTCGGATCCGCGGTCGCGATGGCGGCCATCGCGGTCCCGTAGACCCCGCCGCGAAACCGTATCGCCTCGTCGGAATCGGCGCACCGATTCCGCCCGACATCGCGAACGAGTTCGTCGACGAGGTCGAGCCACGGCGACCCCGCGTTCGGCCGGTGGGTCGTCGCGAACCCGTGGACCGTTTCGGCGACGATCCGACCGAGGAACGCCTCGTCCAAAGCGTTGTCCGGGACGCCAGCAACGGCCGCGAGCGTACTCTGGTCGGCAACTGGCTCGACATCGATGGGGTCGCGGGACGGCGTTTGGGTC
The DNA here is from genome assembly GCF_031165565.1 of Natrinema thermotolerans. Taxonomy (NCBI): domain Archaea; kingdom Methanobacteriati; phylum Methanobacteriota; class Halobacteria; order Halobacteriales; family Natrialbaceae; genus Natrinema; species Natrinema thermotolerans. Next base: position 3,782,735 of record NZ_CP101873.1, read on the forward strand.
TCGTTCCAGTCCATCGCGTCGAGTAGGTCTTCGGCGATCGTCGCTGGGTCTCGATCGGCGGGGACGGCTGGCTCGTCGAGTGAAACGTCGGTGCGGTCTAGCCACGCCTCCCGCTCGTCACAGCCGGCTCGCTCGCAGCTCGCATCGAACCGGTCGCGATTACTGGTATCGCAGATGAGTATCGCGCCCGTACACACGCCCTCGTCGACCCAGTCGACGATCGCTCGAACGCCGTCGTCGCCGACGATTTGGGCCGGTTCTGCCGCGTACGTCGCAACCACGACGGCATCGGGCGTGGCATCGATCCCGCGGCGAACCCGATCGGGCCGTCGGAGATCGGGGAGCATGATCGTCGCCCCCCAGTCGCTCAGTTCCGCGGCGACGCGGGAGGCGAGTCGTCGCTTCCCGCTCGCCTTCGTCCCGGTGAGGACCACGATCCCGCCGTCGAGCGCCTCAAGCAGGGCTGTGGAGTCGACGTCCGACTGCGGGTCCGTTCCCGGTCGATCGGCGCTCCCGTCCGAGCCGTCGGTCCGATCGGGAAGTTCGTGCGCCGTCGCCGCTGCCCGCAGTTCGTCGAGCCCCTCCGACTGCCAGGCACTGACCAACGGCGACGAACCGTACGTCTCAGGCGATGTCGAGACCGCCTCGAGCGACGAGAACACCGCGTCGATAGTACGGAACGCCTCGGCCCGGTCTTCGAGGAAGTCGGCGATTGCGGCCTCGTCGTCGGCTCGAGCCGCGAGTCGATCGCGAATCGCTCCCCTCGCGGGTTCGGCCGCGAACGTTCGGAGGAAGCCGACGGTACCCGGCGGGAGGTCGAACGCAGCCTCGAGGGCCTCAGCGGCCGCTGGGAGTGGTCGACACCGGACGAGCGGCCCAAACCAGTTCGCGTCATCGACCAGTGCAGCAGCGATAAGCGACGCCGCTGCGGTGACGGGCGGGGCCCGCTCGTTGAACCGTCGCCCGGGTTTGTCGCCACTCGGTACCAGGGGGCGGCCGATGTCGACGAGTGCGTTGCCGAGTGGCTCGATCGAAACGTCTCGGTCCTGAAGCATTCGCCGCACGTCCGCACCGACGAGTACCGGCGTCGATCCGGCGGAAGTCAGCGACAGAAACGCCGCGGGAGTGACCGTTGCGTCGTACCAGCCCAACCGGGCACGGAGTGGGTCGCTCTCGAACCGATACGTCGGATACGCGATCCGCGATCCGAGCTGGGCCCGTCTCTCGTCACCCAGTGGGGACGTTCGCCTCGACGCGACGGCGTCTCGAATCGTTTCGATCGCGTTGGTACCCGCAGCAGGCGGCGTTCTGACCATCAAAACGGTATCCACCGCCTCGACGAACGCCGCGGACACGTCCGACTCGGACCGGCATAGCCAGTCGAAACTTCGGGGTCGGGTCACGAACGCCGCGCCGCCCGCTCGAGTGAGCAACGATTTCTCGCTGCGTTCGTCACCGTACGTCGACCAGGCTTCGTCGGTCAGATCGCAGATCGCGGTCGCGAAGTCATCGACGATCACCAGTTCGTCATCGTCGACAGCCGCGGCCGCCGGCAGTCGCGTGACGGTGTGTCCGACGGCCGCTACGTGGTGGGACTTGCCGACGCATGGTGCGCCGAGAACGAGGGTTACCTCACCTGACTCGATCGAATCAGACAGTTCAACCGGCCTAATCTCCTGTATATCGGTTTCCATGCGAATACTCTAACCGACGCTACCGACGATCAAACGCGACCTGTCGGTTCCGACGGGATACCTTGTTCATTTTAAACTTCCTCATATAAAATACCTGCCGTGATATCGTCGTCTCGCCCCGACGGTACGGGTGGTCCGATCGCGACCGAGAAGCACCGACAGAGCATCGACCGAGGGGCAACCGTGCGCTCCCGGCCACTCGACGTCTCGCGCAGTCGCTCCGCAGGCGGGTTCGACGGCGACGAGTTGGCAGCGCCTCGTCGCCGAGCAGAGCAGCGACGGGCCCGGAACCACTCGGCGCGGACGTACTCGCACCGAACGGCTCTTGATGCGATCCGCGCCGCGAGTCGCCATCGCTTCTTGACAAGGGTTATACGCGACCACCTCCAAAATCCGACTCAAGATGACGCGTGACTCCGCCGGGGAACCCGGCGCAGACGACGGGGGTTCCGTCGTTTACGATCTCGCTCCCGATTGTACCGCTGACGACGTTGAGACCGGCCGCTCCTATCTTGCCGAAATTAACGGCATCGTCGACTACGGCGTCTTCGTCGATCTCTCCGATTCCGTCTCCGGACTCGTCCACGAATCCGTCCTCGAGGGCACCTACGCCGTCGGCGACGAACTCGTCGTCGAACTCGAGAGCGTCCGCGAGAACGGCGACATGGCCTTCGAGCCGGTCGACGTCAGCGACGACTACGAGACCGAGTCGGTCAGCCGCGACTACTCGCTGACCGGCACCGACGGCCTCGAGGGATCGATCGGCGACCAGGTCCACCTCGAGGGCGAGGTGACCCAGGTCAAACAGACCGGCGGCCCGACGATCTTCCACGTCGCCGACGAGAACGGCGTCGTCCCCTGTGCCGCCTTCGAGGAGGCCGGCGTCCGCGCCTATCCCTCGATCGAGGTCGGCGACGTCGTCCGGGTCACCGGGACGCCGGAACACCGCGAGGGCTCGGTCCAGATCGAGGTCGAGGGCCTCTCGAAACTCGAGGGGAAAGACGCCACCGAGGCGCGCGACCGCCTCGAGGCGGCCCTCGAGGAACGGGCCGAACCCCACGACGTCGAGCCGCTGATCGACTGGCCGGCCTTCGAAAAGCTCCGCGAGGACCTCGAGGAAGTCGCGCGACTGCTTCGCCGGACCGTCCTCGAGGGACGCCCGATCCGGGTGCGCCACCACGCCGACGGCGACGGGATGTGCGCCGCCGTCCCCGTCCAGATCGCGCTGCAGCGCTTTATCGCCGATGTCCACGAGGACGCGGACGCGCCGCGCCATCTCATCAAGCGGCTGCCGGCCAAAGCGCCGTTCTACGAGATGGAAGACGCCACGCGGGACCTGAACTTCGCCCTGGAGGACCGCGAGAAACACGGCCAGCAGCTTCCCCTCCTGTTGATGCTTGACAACGGCTCGACGGCCGAGGACGTCCCGGCCTACGAGACGCTGGCCCACTACGACATCCCGATCGTCGCCGTCGACCACCACCACCCCGATCCCGACGCGGTCGGCGACCTGCTCGACGCCCACGTCAATCCCTACCTCCACGACGAGGACTACCGGATCACCACCGGGATGCTCTGTGTCGAACTCGCGCGGATGATCTATCCCGAACTCGGCGAGGAACTCCGCCACGTCCCCGCCGTCGCCGGCCTCTCGGACCGCTCGAAGGCCGACGCGATGGACGACTACCTCGAACTGGCCGCCGAAGAAGGCTACGACGAGAACCGACTGCAAGACCTCAGCGAGGCGCTCGACTACGCCGCCTTCTGGCTGCGGTATAACTCCGGCGACCAGCTGATTCAGGACCTGCTGCAGGTCGACAGCGACGACGAGGATCGCCACCGCGAACTCGTCGAGTTCTTCGCCGACCGCGGCCGCGAGGAGGTCGACGAGCAACTCGAGGCCGCCATGCCCCACCTCGAACACGAGACCCTCGAGAACGGCGCGCACCTCTATCGGATCGACGTCGAGAACTACGCCCACCGCTTTACCTACCCCGCGCCGGGCAAGACCACCGGCGAGATCCACGACCGCAAGATCGAGGAGACCGGCGATCCGGTGATCACGGTCGGCTACGGGCCCGACTTCGCCGTGCTTCGCAGTGACGGCGTCCGGCTGGACATCCCGAACATGGTTTCGGAACTGGAAGCCGAAATCGCGGGCGGCGGCGTCTCCGGCGGCGGCCACCTCGTCGTCGGCTCGATCAAGTTCGTCAGCGGCAAGCGCGAGGAAGTGATCGACGCCTTGGTCGAGAAGATGGCCGAGGCCGACATCGACGAGGCGCTCTCGAGCGCGGCCCCGATCGACGACTGACGGCTCCGACGGTCGCAGGAGCCCCTCTTCAGTCCAGTAGAACTTGCGGTACGTACGGCGAATACATTTATCGGGACGGGAAGTGTAGCGATGCTGTATGCCCGAAGAAGTCCTGTTCAAATCGGAGAGCGACCAGAGCCGAGCGGACATCGCGTCGTATCTCCGGCGTGTTGCTGACAAGCTCGAACGAGGGGATGCAATCACGCTCAAGTCCGGTTCCGAGTCCGTGACGATGGAGCCGCCGGCCCGACCGACGTTCGAGGTCAAAGCCGAACGCGAGGGGCCAACGAGCGGGCCCGGTGAGTTGAGTGTCGAGTTCGAACTCGAATGGAACGAGGACGGCAACGAGGGGGACGGCGGGAGCGGCGGCCAGTTGGAAATCGAGTGAGCGATTAGCAGACGGAGTTCCCGAGAGAGTTGTCCGAGATCGGAGCGGACACGAACGGCCGTTACGATCCGGATTCCGCGCGTGACTCGAGCGAGCGAGGACCGTGGCGAAACGGTCGCAGCCGACGCGTCGTCCCGGCACCGCTATTTTGTTGTAGTTTCAACGCGGAGATCAGTTCCGATGACGCACCCAACCGAGGGCGAGACGAGGACGTTCGAGCGAACGTTCACGGTCGACGACGTACAGCGGTTCGCGGACCTCACCGGTGACGACCAACCGCGCCACACCGAGCCGGACGACGATGGACGAGTGATGGTCCAGGGGTTGTTGACCGCGACGCTGCCAACGAAACTCGGGAGCGATAACGAAGTGTTGGCCAGTACGATGGAGTTTAACTTCCACCAGCCGGTCTACACCGGCGAACCGATCACGTGTCGCTCGACGTTCGACACCGTTAGAGAACGAGATGACCGGTACGAATTCGTCTCGGACGTCGTCTGTGAGAACGCGGCCGGTGAGACCGTCCTGACCGCGGAGACTGAAGGCCTCATTTGGAAAGACGAGTGACTCGAGCAAGGTCCGAGGGAATCGAGCCCGCGCTTCGCACCGACTGCGGCGTGAAACGTCCCGACTGCTGAGCGGACTCTCTCGAGCGTGGAGGGAACTGAAAACCGGGCGGTCGGTCATCGATTCGATTACGACACTGTCGCGGACCGATCAGTCGGCACCGTGACGCGGCGTGTAGCCGCAGTCGTCACAGACGAGCGATTCGTATCGGGTCGAGAGCGCACCCGAACAGTCGGGACACTGGTATTCGGATTCGAGTGAATGCTGGGAGATTGCCATGTGCGATCCGAGGAGCCGAGCGCTGATAAGCTCACCTATTATGACGGTGAAATCATATCGTGTTCCTATGACTCATAGTAGTTCAGCGGCCTGAACGTCGGAAATTCCGATCGGTCGCCGGCTGGCGACGGACACGCGAATTCAGAACTGGTAGCGTCGCTCGTCGTCCATCGAGGGATACTGGTCCGCGCCGGTCATCTCCTCGAAGGTCATCCCCGAGAGGTACTCGTCGTAGGTCACGTCGTAGGCCGTCCGCAGCTGGAAGTCGAGTTTCCCGGTGTCGACGGTCGACTGAAAGAGCATGTGGATCGCCCGCCGGACGAGTTCGTCGGTCTCCTCGGGCTCGAGGGCCGTCTCGAGCAAGGCGAGTTCGTTGCGCGTCTCGCGGTCCAGCGAGAGCGCCAGTTCGTCGCCGATGTCGGTGTAGGTGGCCGTTACGTCGTCGTTGAGATCGTCGAGGCTCATACCCGTGCGGACTCGAGCGGGCCGGATAGGCCTTTCCAGTTCGAGTCGGACCACGTCGCCGGGGGCCGCCCCATTGCGACACTGACTTACAGCCGACGGCGTAACCCCAGCCGATGACAGCAGGGGATGGGGCGCAGCTACCCGACGACCGCGAGGCCGTTCGCGAGGCGTTGATCGCGTGGTACGAGGACGACCATCGGGAGTTCCCGTGGCGGCGGACCGACGACCCCTATGAAATCCTCGTCAGCGAAGTGATGAGCCAGCAGACCCAGCTCGGTCGGGTCGTCGAGGCCTGGGAGGGGTTCCTCGAGCGCTGGCCGACGACAGCCGCCCTCGCGGCGGCCGACCGGGCGGACGTGGTTGGCTTCTGGACGGACCACAGTCTGGGTTACAACAACCGAGCCAAGTACCTCCACGAGGCGGCTCGGCAGGTCGAGGAGGAGTACGACGGCGACTTTCCGGAGACCCCCGCGGAGCTACAGGAACTGATGGGCGTCGGTCCGTACACGGCCAACGCGGTCGCGAGCTTCGCGTTCAACAACGGGGACGCGGTCGTCGACACCAACGTCAAGCGAGTCCTCTATCGGGCGTTCGACGTGCCCGACGACGACGCGGTCTTCGAGGACGCGGCGAACGATCTCATGCCCGACGGCGAGTCGCGAGTCTGGAACAACGCGATCATGGAACTGGGCGGGGTCGCCTGCGAACAGACGCCCTCGTGTGACGAAGCCGGTTGTCCGTGGCGCGAATGGTGTTCGGCCTACGCCAGCGGCGACTTCACCGCCCCCGACGTCCCGACCCAGCCGAGTTTCGAGGGGAGCCGCCGGCAGTTCCGCGGTCGCGTGATCGGCACCCTCCGCGAACACGGCGAACTCGAGATCGATACGCTCGGTCACCGCATCCGCGTCGACTACGTCCCCGACGGCGAGTACGGCCGTGAGTGGCTGACCGGCCTGCTCGAGGACCTCGAGGCCGACGGGCTGGTCGAGTTCGACCGCGACGGTGCGGACGGACCCGTCGCTCGGCTGCGACGGTAGTTACGTGCCGATCGTGTGGAGAAATCGGCGAGAACGGCGGCGACGGAGCGCCGTGGTTTCGTATTCCCTGTCAGCCAAATATCGGTTCTTGGCCACCTAGAAGGAAGACACGGAGGGACTTGTACTTGACCGGAAATTACAGGAATTGAGAACGCATCGATGTCGTTTCGTCTCTTCGTAGAGAGTCGCACCCCGATGAGAGTGTTAAAATTCACACACAAATGGCCGGTAGTCTCCTATAACACGGTCATACCCCGCATATCGTCCCGGCTGAAATTGGATTCGACATGACAGTCATCCGATTTGGGTGGCGGGAAAGGCTACCGGTAGCGAAATCCGTCTATACGTCTTCGTGGTGGGGTTCGGTGATGACCACAGTCGTCGAACTCGAGATTCCGGCAGCGCGACTCGGCTTCGACCGGACCTTCGATCGGGTATCGACGTTCGAGTTTCAGGTCGGGGGGATGATCGGTGACTCGCCGCCGCTGATCTGGGCCGGCGGTCCGGATCGGGACGCCGTCGCTCGGGCGCTCGAGGCCGATCCGTCGGTCGACGTAATCGCCAGCCTCGGCGACGGCGGGGAGTCGCCGACCGGCGCGTCCGACGGCGCCGGGACGGACGTCGGCCCGGGCGATCGCTGGCTGTTCAGGACCGAGTTCGGGGACGCGGCGAAACTGTTTACCGAGATCGTGACCGACAACGACGGCGCGATCCTGACCGCTCGGGGACGGAACGGTCGGTGGCTGGTGAAACTGCTCTTTCACGACCGGGAGTCGGTGTCGGCGTGTCACGACCTGCTCGAGCAATACGAATACCGGGCGACCGTCACCCGGATCAGCGGCGTCGACGACCTCGCGAGCGCACAGACTCCCCTGACCGAAACCCAGTACGAGACGATCTGCAAGGCCCACGAACTGGGGTATTTCGACGTGCCGAGGGGGGTGACACTCAAGGAGTTGGCGGCCGAACTCGACGTCTCCCATCAGGCGTTGTCCGAACGACTCCGCCGAAGCCACGCGGCTCTGGTCAGTGCCGAACTCTCCGAGCGGACCGCACCGATGGCGATCGACCCCTGAGTCCGCCGGGCCTCGGTCGACACGCTAGCAGTTTTCCCGCACCTCTGCGCTCGTAGGTTCCTGGGTGAAACATATCTCGCCGAGTAATACCCAATACATCCTCTTTCTATCGGCAGACAATGACGTTCTTGTTCCAATGGATAGATTTATTGCCCGATAGCCCAATGAGAGTTATGTCGGCGAGACGCCGACCGCCCGACGACCGACCGTCGCTGTGAGCGCCGGTGGATCACCCGTACTCAATCACGATTCGCGGTCATTCGTGGCTGTATGACCGCGTTGCTGTCGGCCGCTCCGGGTCGTTCACGACCCGAGCGTTCGCTTTTGCCGTCAATCACCGAGACACACCGTCGAGGTCAGTATGTTTATCCGTCCGCCTGGTATACAATCACACGAACGTGATCGATCGCGGCCGGACCGACGACCCCGGTGATGCCGCCCGAGACGCGGACGGAGGGGCGATCCCCGCCGAACTGTCACTGGACGACGTCCATCACCTCCTCCAGACGAAGCGTCGCCGGGACGTCCTGCGATACCTGCGGGACGCCGAGGGGCCGGTCCGACTGCGCGAACTCGCCGAACAGGTCGCCGCCTGGGAACAGGAGACGACCGTCGAGGAACTCCGATCCGATGAACGCCAGCGCGTCTATATCTCGCTGTACCAATCCCACCTGCCGAAACTCGACAATCACGGGATCATCGAGTACGACAAGGATCGCGGCCGGGTCGACTCGACGCCGCGGACCGGTCAGCTCGAGCCGTATCTCGAGGGGCCGACCGAAACGGACTCGAGCGACCCGTGGCCCCGCCGGTACGGGGCGACCGTCGGGCTCGGTACTGTGTTCCTCGGCGCGGTGGCGGCCGGGCTCGCTCCGATCGACGGGCTCGTCGCCGCGGGACTCGTTTTGGGTTCGTTCGCAGCCGTAACGGCCGCACACGCGTGGACCGACTCGTAGAGCGACGGGAACGACCCGGCGACGACCGTCAGTCGGCGCGGGAGTGGGCCGTTCCGGTCCGCTCTCGGGACCGCTCGAGGAGTCGGCCGGCGTGAAAGGCGACCGAGAAGTCCTGCGGACTGGGCAGGGCACAGGCGAGCCACCCGATCGCCGCCGCGGCGACGACCGGCGTCTCCGTGGTCAGGTGGCCGGACAGTCCCAGTCCGAAGACGGGCACGGCGAGCAGGGCGGGCGCGAGCGCCGCGAGGCGGAGTGCCCAGGGCGGTTCGGTACCGGTCGGTCGGGGGTGGACGGCGGCCCACGGCCGTGTCGTGACCAGTGCGACGAGGCCGTCGGCACGACCGGGAAAGTAGGAGACGGCGTACTCGACGCGTGCGAGCCGCAGAACCGCGGCGTGTGACCATTCGTGGGCGACCAGTCCGACCGCTACCGCGATCGCGAGGGCCGATCCAGCAACCACCACGTCCGATCCGATCATGGGGAGCGCGCGACACGTCTGCCGCCGGGAACCGGGCGGCGATCGTCTCACGCGATCGGATCGATGGACTCCCGGTGCAAGGGGGGCCGGCTGTACCAGTTGCCGGCTTAAGGTCACGCCGGAGACCGGTCGTATCCGCCAGGCAAGGATTAAGTATTGGTTCGTGGTAGCGAGTGCCATGGCCACTGAGACACTCGAGTTCGGTCACGAGGACCGCAAACGGATCTACGAGTACGTCGAGCGACACGGCGCGGTCGATCCCGACGACACGCGGGAACGGTTGGGGATCGATCCGAGCGGCTTCCGACACCACGTCGCGATCCTCAAACGCGACGGGCGACTCGAGAAAGGCGACGGCAAACTCCGGGTGACGATCGACGCCGGTGCCGAGGAGGAGTACGTCTCGGCGGACCTCGAGTTCCACATCCGACCCGCCCGCCAGGAGGACCTGACGGGGATCGTCGGCGCGATCCGGCAAGTTGCCGAGGAACGAACCTACATCGAGGCCGAGAGCGTCGCCGACGAGATCGATCACGAGGAGGCCCTGCTCCGCCACAACGAACTCGAGTCGCGGATGTTCTTCGTCGCCACCGTCGAGGACGACGTCGTTGGCTGGGTCCACCTCTATGCGCCCGAAATCGACAAGTTGAGCCACACCGCCGAACTCACCGTCGGCGTCTTGGAGGAGTACCGTGGCCACGGCATCGGCTCGCATCTCCTCTCCCGGGGGCTCGAGTGGGCCGGTTCGAACGGCTACGAGAAGCTCTACCAGAGCGTTCCCTCGACCAACGAGGGGGCGATCGCCTTCCTCGAGGGTCACGGCTGGGAGACGGAAGCCGTCCGCGAGGACCACTACAAACTCAACGGCCACTACGTCGACGAGGTAATGATGGCTGCCGAACTCTGAGTTGACAGCCCGATTTATCTGACCGCCCCCGAAACGGGGTAGAACGCACGACGTGCCCCCCACGCGGTTCGAGTACGGGGGACGAGGGGAATCGACCGCCGTACGCGACGTGTCCGCCGCTTCCGCCGGCCCGACCGACGCGAGTGACCGCCGAGGTCGGTCGAATCGAAAGACAATTCCTCCGGACGGCGCTATCGGGAGGTATGCTTTCGATCGCGCTTGCCGGGAAACCGAACGCCGGCAAGTCCACGTTCTACACCGCGGCGACGATGGCGGAGGTCGACGTCGCCAACTATCCGTTCACGACGATCGACGCCAACCGCGGGGTGAGCTATGTCCGGACCGAGTGTCCCTGCCTCGAGCGCGAGGACCGTTGTAACGCCGAGAACTGCGAGGACGGCAAGCGCTACGTGCCGATCGAACTGCTGGACGTCGCGGGGCTGGTCCCCGGCGCTCACGAGGGGAAGGGACTGGGCAATCAGTTCCTCGACGAACTGACGAACGCGGACGTGATCGTCAACGTCGTCGACGCCTCCGGCGGCACCAACGAGAAGGGCGAACCGGTCGATATCGGCGACCACGACCCGCTCGAGGACATCGACTTCATCGAGGAGGAGATGGATCTCTGGCTGGCCGGCATCGTCGACCGCAACTGGGAGTCCGTCGAGCGCAAATCGCGCTCCCCGGACTTCGACATCGACGACGCGCTGGCGGACATGCTCTCGGGCTTCGGTGCCTCTCCCAAGCAGATCGCGACGGTCCTGCGGGAACTGGACTATCCCGACGACCCGATCCAGTGGGACGACGACCACCGCGAGGAACTCGCACGACTGGTCCGCGAGCGAACGAAACCGATCGTCGTCGCGGCCAACAAGATCGACGTCGCACCCGCGGAGAACGTCGAGCGCCTGCTGGACCTGGACAAGCCCGTGATCCCGACCACGGCGGAGGGCGAACTCGCCTTGCGCCGGGCCGCCGAGAACGGGCTGGTCGACTACGATCCCGGCGACGAGACGCTCGAGGTCGGCGACGACGTCAACGACGCCCAGCGCGAGGCCCTCGAGGGACTGGCAGACACCATGACCGAGTGGGGCGGCACCGGCGTGCAGGCGGCACTCGACCACGCCGTCTACGACCTGCTCGATCACCTCACCGCCTACCCGGTCGAGGACGCCTCGAAGTGGTCCGACGGCAGCGGCAACGTCCTCCCCGACGCCTTCCTGTTGCCCGAGGGCTCGACCCCGGTCGACCTCGCCTACAGCGTCCACTCCGACATCGGCGACGGCTACCTCCACGCCGTGAACGCGAAATCGAACCGCGAGATCAGCGAGGAGTACGAACTCGAGGAGGGCGACGTGATCAAGATCGTGAGTACGAACTGATAACAGTAGAGTCGAAGCGCGTTACTCGTTTTCGAGGGCGTCGTAGATCTTGCGGTTCGCGTCCCGGTCAGCTGCTGCCACCCGCTGGACGAGTTCTCGTCGGATGTCGTCCATTACTTCATCGAGGGGAGAATCGGACTCTGAACTTTCCTCGGTCGCCATATCTGGTGTATCGCCCCGACTGCGGTTAATCGTTCGGGTTAGACGAATCACCGGTCAGTTCGTCCAGTCCGTACTGGATGAGATCATCACGCCACTGTTCGATCTCTCCGACGAGGTCGATTTCTCCAGTATGAGAACGAAGGTATTCGATGGTTTCTGCTTCTTCGACGGTCGTCTGATCGGTGCCGAACTGCTTGAGGATCGTCCTGATCTCGTTGTCGTACGTGAACCGATATCCGTTGAGGAAGTAGAACACGACCGTCGTGTTGAGCGCGGTGCGTTTGTTCGCATCGACGAACGGGTGGTTCGCCACCAACAGTCTGAGGAGGTGAAATGATTTCTCGTGAATCGTTTCGGGCACCGTCCCGAAACTCCCACTCTCGATGTAGTTCAGGGCAAACTCGATATCGCCACGATTCTGGACGCCAGCATGCGTGTCAGAGTACTCCGAGACGATGTCGTCGTGGATGGCGAGAACGTCGCCCACTGACGGATACCAGAGCGAGTCTGCCATTCGTTCGTTCAATCAGACTGCACCCGAGGTAATCCTTGCTATTGCAGCGCACGGAGTTTGGCTGTATCTATCCGTTGTGTACGCAGAAGTGCTGATCAAGATCGTGAGCATCAACTGACGGAGAGACGAAACCGGCGTAGATAGAACGGTATTGCTCTTCCGCGGCGAACGCCGTCGGCGTTCGCCTCGCTACCGCTGTAGCGAACCGGGTCGGATCGGGCCGGGTATCGTCGGGTCGGTTCGGAGTCAGTCCGTCGGGAACTGATAGTCGGTCGTGAATTAATCGAGTGGGTGTGAATGCAGTTTTATTATGTATTTTTGTACATCTATGACCGATACGCCATTGGGTGTGCTATTTATCCCGCGAAACGTGGTTGGGTCCGATATGGTGGACAAGACCCTTTCCGCCGACGAAGTCACCCGCGAAGAGGCCGCCGAACGACTGCGAGCGCTGGCCGACGAGATCGATGGGACCGGAGCAACATCGGTCCGTACGGGGAACAAAACGGTCGATCTCACGCCCTCGGAGTCGATCGCCTACGAGGTCGGCGTCCGCGAGCGCTCCTCGATCCTGCGCGGCCAGCGCGAGACGGTCACGGTCAAACTCGACTGGAAGCCGCCGAAAACCACGGAGGGAACCGAAGAGAGCGAAGCCGAGTAGCGGCGCTCTGGTCGGATTCTCCGGGCGGTCGATACCGACGACGGCACGGACTATCGCGATCGCTGTTGGGTAGGGTCGTGCTTTTCTCCGACGGCGACCTACACCCCGCATGACCCCACGTCACACGGGCGTTTCCGAGTCCCGACGCGACCGAGCGATGGCGGCACGGTTGGCCACCCTCGAGGAGCGACTCGAGGCGGCCGAACGCCAACAGCGGCTGCTTCGGACCACGGTCGCCGGGCTGGCCCGCGAGGTCGGCCGCTCGCTGGGCTGTCAGTGCAGTCGCTGTGACGAGAGCTATACGCTGGTCAGGGACGGCTGCATGTACTGTCCTCGCTGTGGCTTCCGGGAGTCGCTGTAGGGCGCTCGGTCTCAGACCAGTCGGCCGAGCGGATCGAACCGGACGGCGGCGACGAGGACCGCCAAGAAGACGTACGAGCCCCGAACGAGCAGCATGGTCGCGAGTTCCGGATCGGCCCGGCGCGCGACAGCGGCGACCGCAGCGAAGGCCAGCGCCGCCACCAGGGCGGTCAGCGGGAAGATCCGCAGGACGGCGAACGCGGTGACGGCGATCAGCGCCGTGGTCATCAGTCCGTAGGCGACGGCATAGGCGCGGTCGGGACCGACGGCGACCGCGACCGTTCGCTTCCGGATCGAGCGGTCGTACGCGTAGTCCTGTGCGTCGTCGATCACCTTGACGCCCGACAACAGGATCAGGAAGACGACGGCGAAGCCGAGCGAGACGGCGGTGATCGTCCCGGCCTGGACGTAGAACCCGCCGAGGATCGAGAGGGCGATGCCGAGCGGATAGCCGGTCGTCGCCGTCACGGGGTTCGTGTCGAGCTGGGGTGCGTGGTGGTAGGCGATCAGCCACGTCGGAACCACGACCGCCAGCACGAGGACGTCGACCAGCGCCACGAGCAGGAGACAACAGCCCGCGAACACCGCCGTCGACGCCGCGAGGCCGATCCGACAGCCCCGTTCGGTCAGCGGGTGGTCGTCGTCCTCGCCGCGGACGTGGAAGTCGACGTAGCCGTCTTTGACGTGGGCCGTGTAGACCGCCGCGAACATCGCGACGACGTGGACCGCTGCGAGAACCGGGTCGACGCTCCCCGCGAGGATCGCGCCGAACAGCGACGCGGCGATCGGCGGCGTCATGAAGACGGGATGGACCTGCGACCAGTACGCTCGAGCGACCGCGCCCGAACCCGTCCCGTCTCTCGCGAGAGCCATACCCGGACGACAACGAACCGACGGATAATACCTCGGGCGGGCACCGAGGTTCCGAAACACACAATTTGATGTGGTGTGCCGTACCACGAGCGAGCATGACGGACGATTATACCGGCGCGGATCTCTTCACTGACGCTCTCGAGACCTACGGCGTCGACTACGTCTTCGGCAACCCGGGGACGACCGAACTCCCGATCATGGACGCGATCGGCGACAGCGACCTCGAGTATCGGCTCGGCCTCCACGAGGACATCGCGGTGGGGATGGCAGGCGGCTACGCACAGCGCCGCCGGTATCACGCCCACCACGACGACTCGATCACGCCGGTCGGCGTCGCGAACCTCCACATCGCGCCGGGGCTTGCCCACGGGCTCGGCAACCTCTACGCGGCAAAGATCACCGGCGCGCCGCTGGTCGTGACCGCGGGCAATCACAGCACCGACTTCCGCCACGAGGAGCCGATCCTCTCGGGCCGGCTCGCGGACATGGCCCGCGAGTACTGCAAGTGGTCCGACGAGGTGCTCGACGTGTCGGCGCTGCCGACGATGCTCCGGCGCGCGTTCCGCGTCGCGATGACCCCGCCGACGGGACCGGTCTTCCTCGGGCTGCCGCTGGACGTGATGCTGGCCGAAACCGACGCCGAACCGGAACGGCTGGGCCCGATCCCCAACGCCGGCAGCGGTGATCCCGGCCAGCTCGAGCGCGCGGCGGAACTGTTAGCCGAGGCCGACGATCCGGTGATCGTCGTCGGCGACCACGTCGCCCGGTCGGGGGCCGACGCCGTCGCCGCGGCGGTCGACCTCGCGGAGGCGACGGGGGCCCGCGTCCACGGGGAGATCCTCGCCTGCGAGGTGGACTTCCCGACCGACCACGAGCAGTGGGTCTCGTACCTGCCGACCAACGAGGAGCTGGCCGCGATGCTGATGGATACCGATACGATACTCTTCGCGGGCTGTTCGACCAACACGACGCTGACCCGCCACGAGGAGGCGCTGGTCGATCCCGACACGACCTGCATCCACCTCTCCGACGACAGCTGGCAGGTCGGGAAGAACCAGCCCGCCGACGCGGCCGTGATCGGCGATCCGGGGCTCGTCATGCAGGGCATCGCCGAGCGCGTCCAAACGAAGCTCTCCGAGGACGTCGTCGCCGACCGCCTCGAGGGAGTCGCCGAGGTCAAGGAGATGGTCGAGTCCCAGATGGCCGGCTACGGCGAGGCCGACGGGGACGATCCGCGGGCCTCGAAGGCCCAGCTGGTCGATGCGATGGAGCGGGTTGCGGGCGACGCCGCGATCGTCGACGAGGGCGTCACCTCGAAGTACGCCATGCTGACGCGGTGGGACCTCGGCCCCGAGCAGTACATCTCGAACAAGGGCGGCGGGCTCGGCTACGGGCTGCCCGCCGCGGTCGGTGCCGCGGTTGCCGAGGAACAGCACGACGATCCCCGGGACGTGGTCGGGTTCATCGGCGACGGCTCCTACCAGTACTACCCCCACTCGATCTACAGCGCCGCCCGCTACGACCTCGACCTGACCGTCGTCATCTCGGACAACCGCAACTACCGCATCCTCAAGGACAACACGCTGGCGATCATGGGCGGCGAGGAAGACGACTACGACTTCGTCGGCATGGACTTCGAGCCGAACGTCGACCTCGTCAAAAACGCCGAGAGCCACGGCGCGCGAGCCGAACTCGTCGAGACGCCCGACGGAATCGAGGGCGCGCTCGAGGCGGCCCTGGACCGTTCGGGGCCGGACGTACTGGACGTACTGGTACAGGACTGAGACGTCGATCCGCGACCGCCTCGAGGGCGGAGCGCCGGCTCTCGGATGGCCGGCCGGTAGACACTTGCGTCTCGTTACTAATTGCTACCTATTCACCGATGGGTTGGGCCGTCTCTCCGTACAGTGCCGTGTTGTTGCTCTCGCTCGTCGTCGCCGTCGGAACCGCGGCCGCGGCGTGGCGGACCCGACCCGAAGCCGGCTCGAGCGCGCTCGCCGCGCTCATGGCGACCGTCGCCGTCTGGCTCGGCGCACACGTCCTCGAGATCGAATCGGCGACGATAGCCACGAAACTGTGGTGGGCCGACCTCCAGTGGATATGTGCTGCCGTTATTCCGACACTATTCGTCGTCTTCGCGCTCCAGTATACGGGCGAGGACCGCTGGCTCACCCGGTCTCGACTGGGGCTGTTGTCGATCGAGCCACTCGCCATGATCGGCGCGTTGGCGATCAACGACCGCACGTTCGTGCTGTGGGGGCCGCCGGTCGAGGAACCGATCTCGATCGGGAGTTGGTGGGCATCGTCCGCGACGGTCGCGACCTCGGAACCGGGGCTCGGGCTGTTCGTTCACCTGGGGTACGCGACACTCTGTCTGGCGATCACGTCGGTCCTCGTCTTCCGGCTGATCGCGCGGACCGAGCGACTCTACCGGTGGCAGGGAGTCGCCGTCTTCGTCGCGATCACGGTTCCCTGGGGGGCGGCCGTCCTCTCGGCGGCGTCGCTCGAGATCGTCGGCACGACGCCGATCGGCTTTACCGTCACCGGCCTCGCGATTACCTTCGGCCTCTATCGATACCGGCTCCTCGAGATCGCCCCCATCGCCCGCAGCGAGGTCGTGACGAACCTCGAGGACGGCGTGCTGGTCGCCGACGCCGATCGCCGTATCGTCGACAGCAATCCGGTCGCGCGGGAGATATTCGCGGACGAGCGAGACGCTCTCGTCGGGGAATCGATCGACGACGTAATTCCGATCGATGTTGACGCGGTGATCGACGAGTCCCGCGACCGAGACCGGGTGGACGCCGCGACAACGGCGGGAAACGCCGACACGATGCAGTTCTCGCTCGACGGCGGACGGACCTATTACGATCTCTCGATCTCGTCGATCGACGACGGGCGCGGGTACTCGGCCGGCTGGACGATCGTCGTCCACGACGTGACCGAGCGGGTCCATCGCGAACGCGAACTCGAACGCAAGAACCGAAGACTCGACGAGTTCGCGAGCGTGGTCAGCCACGACTTGCGGAACCCGTTGACGGTCTCGAAGGGGTATCTCGAACTGCTCGAGGAGGAGTACGACCCGGCGTACGTACGGACCGTCGCCGAATCCCACGAGCGGATGGAACAGCTGATCGACGACGTGCTGACGCTCGCTCGGCAGGGCCAACGCGGGCTGGATCCCGAGCCGGTCGCACTCGCGGCCGTCGCACACGAGGCGTGGTCGACGGTCGATACCGCGGGGGCGACGCTGTCGGTCGTCGACGAGCGAACGATCGTCGCGGATCGGACTCAACTCCGGCAGTTACTCGAGAACCTGTTCCGAAACGCGATCGACCATGGGGGGCGATCGGGGGCCGAAACCGACGGCCGCGACCTGACCGTCACCGTCGGCACGCTCGAGGGTGGGTTCTTCGTCGCCGACTCGGGGACGGGCTTCGAGGGCGATCCCGAGGAGATTTTCGACTCCGGCTATACGACGAGCGAGCGCGGGACGGGACTCGGGCTGTCGATCGTGGCGGACATCTGCGAGGGACACGGGTGGTCGGTGATCGCGACTGACGGGGACGGGGGCGCACGGTTCGAGATCACCGGCGTCGAGCGACACGAAACGGCGACTGACGACCGGTCCGACGGGACGTCATCCGGGGTCGGAGCGGCCGAGTAACGACCCCCGCGTAGTCAGGAACGCCAATAGGCCGGCGTCAGGATCACCAGCACGGAGAGGATCTCGAGCCGGCCGATCCACATCAGGAAGGTCATGTACAGCTTCGCGGCTCCGGAAAACGGCTCGTAGCTGTTCATCGGGCCGACGACGCCGACGCCCGGCCCGACGTTGCCGAGCGTCGCGATCGTCGCGCTGATCGCCTCAAGTGCCGTCAGCTCGAGGCCGGGCGTTCGATAGGCGTCGAGAAAGAGCAGGACCGTCGAGACCGCAAACAGCGTCAGAAAGAGGACGATGAAGACGAAGATACCGTGGATCGCCTCCTCGTCGATGACGTCGCCCGTGTCGCCCATCCGAACGGGCCGAACCGCCTGCGGGTGGACGGTCGTGAACAGTTCGCGTTCGATGGACTTCCCGACGACGTACCAGCGGATGATCTTGATCGAGCCGGCCGCCGACCCCGCCGAACCGCCCAGAAACATCGCGAACAGCAAGATTACCTGCGTCGACTCGCTCCAGGTGTTGAAGTCCATGCTGGCGTAGCCGGTCGTCGTCACGATCGCCAGCGTCTGAAAGAGCCCGTGGCGCAGCGATCGCTCGAGGCTGCCCGGGATCGCGGCGACGCCGTCGGGGACCGTCGCGAGGCCGACCCCGAGAAAGAGCAGGGCCGAGAGGAGGGCACCGACGACGCCCATCGACAGGAGATAGGACCGGAACTCGGCGTTCCCGGTCAGCCGATCGGGCTTGCCGCGCCAGACGTGCCAGTAGAGCGCGAAGTTCGTCCCGGCGACGATCATGAAGGGCATGACCGCCCACTGGACGATCGGTTCGAAGGCCTCGACGCTGCGTCCCTCCGGCGAGAAGCCGCCGGTCGGCAGCGTCGTGAGTGCATGCGAGACGGCGTTGTAGAAGGTCATGTTCGGGGCCAGTCCCGCGAGGTGGAGCCCGTAGTAGACGACCACGGCCGCGAGCGTGAACCAGACGTAAATCAGCCAGAGCGCCCGCGCCGTCTGTCTGATCCGCGGGGTCAGCTTCTCGACCTGAATGCCGGGCGCTTCCTCCCGGATGAGCTGGGTCCCACCGACGGAGAGTTCCGAGAGGATCGCGACCATGAGGACAATGATCCCCATCCCGCCGAGCCACTGGGTGAGCTGTCGCCAGAGCATGATCGAATGCGAGTGCGTTTCGACGGAGATCTCGCCCATCACCGTCGCCCCGGTCGTCGTGAATCCGGACATCGACTCGAAGAGGGCGTTGATCGGCTGCGCGATCGTCCCCGTTCCGGCGACGAGATACGGGATCGTCCCGACCAACGGCAGGACCAGCCACGTCAGCGCCACCAGCAGGAACGCCTCGCGGTGTTCGAGGTCCGGCTCGGGCTCGAGGCGCTCGAGCCCCATCCCGACGGCGACCGCGACGACCAGCGCGACCAGAAACGGGAGCGGGCTCTCCCGGTAGAACAGCGCGACCGCCGTCGGCACCAAAAGCGTCAGCGAGAGGGACTTCAACACGGTGCCCAGGAGGCTGCAACTCGAGCGGACATCGACGTGAATCCTGCCAATCATAGCTGAGAGCGTGACCGAACCCACCGTCGGCCGGCGAACAGTAACTACTACGGAAGAATTGTAGCAGCGCAATAAAGACTGGGCTGCACTCCACGACGGCACGGTCGGGCGGGTCGCCGAGACTCAACCGAAGACCCGCTCGTAGTGGTGGGCCATCGCCGCTCGAGCGGTGGCGGAGAAGACGGGAACGTAGTCCATGGTGAGGTAGAACGGCGACTCGGTAACCGGCTCGGCGTACTCGTCGATCGGCCCCCGTTCGGTCGCGAACGGGTGATCGCGCGGCGTGTTCCGGCTCTCCACTGCCGAGTAGCCCGTCGCCATTGGGGTGATGCCGTGGCGAACGAACCAGCCCCGCGCGTCGGGATGGTCCTGTGCGCCGCAGCTGTGGGCCCGTCGCGACGGCGAGGGTTCGGACTCCGTCGCCTCGACGGGGTAGTGCGGAAAGTCGGTCCAGCCGACGACCGCGTGGCCACACTCGTGGGCTGCGAAGTTCCGCAGCAGGTCTCGAGGGGTCCCGATTCCCGCGCCGAAAAGCGCAGCGAGTTCGGCATTGACGTAGCCGTACGCACCGGGTTCGCGGGAGCGACCGTCGCCACGGCCCGCGTACCCCCGCATCGCCCCGGCAGTCGTCGCGCCGTCGGCGACGACGACCAGCGTCACCGTTGCCGCCGTTCGACCGCCTCGCAGGGCGTCGTCGGTCTCCATGGCGTCTAACGTCTCGCCGTGTGCGGGCGCGATCTCGAAGTCGGCGACCGCATCCGTCTCGAGGGTTACCTCGGCGGTGCCCGGCGTCGCTCCGGACCAGGTCTCCGCGAACAGGTCGACACCCTCGCGGACCGCGTCGAGCGCGTCCTCGGCGGGCTCGGCGGAGGCGTGACGAACGATCTCGAGGGTCAGATCACCGTCGCTGCCGGTAGCCGCGCCGACTCCCGATACAGCGGCTGTTCCGGCCACGGTACAGGCACACGCGAGAACACGACGGCGGGTTGGCATGGAACGCTCTAGGGAACGATGCGAGTGTGATCATATCGTCTTTCCGGCCGAGAGGAGGGTTGGGGCTGCCACTGACGCCGGTCCCGACCGCTGTCAGCGGTCCGGTTCCCGAACCCGCTCGCCGTCGGCCGTCTCGGGGAAGACTTTCCCCGGGTTGAGCGTATCCGTTGGGTCAAACGCTTGCTTGACCGATCGCATGGCCTCGACCGCGCCCGCGCCGTGTTCCGGCTCGAGGTACGGCTGTTTCCCCTCGCCGATGCCGTGTTCGCCGGTCGCCGTGCCGCCCAGTTCGATGGCGAGTTCGACGATCTCCCGGTAGAGGGCCTCGCCGCGCTCGAGCTGGTCGGGCTCGCTCGGGTCGGCGAGGACGCTGTAGTGGAGGTTGCCGTCGCCCGCGTGGCCGAAGCAGGGGACCAGCAGGTCGTACTCGTCGGCGAGTCGCTTCGCCTCGCGGACCACCTCGGGGTAGGCGCTGATCGGCACCGTCACGTCGCCCGGATGGAGCGACTCGAGGTCGGGGTCGTAGCTCCTGACGGCGAAGGCCAGTTCCCGCCGGGCCTCCCAGAGGGCGGCCATCTCGTCGTCGTCCTCGCTCATCTCGAAGCGGGCGACGTCGTGGTCCTCGAAGATCGTTCGGCAGAGGTCGATCTCCGCCTCGATCCCGTGGTTGGCGTGGAACTCGAGGAAGACCATCGGCGCGTCGGGCAGGCCGGTGTCGAGGTAGTCGTTGGCCATCCGAGCGCTCAGCCCGTCGACGAGCTCGATCTTGGCGACGTCGACCTCGGTCCGGACCGCGTCGAAGACCGCCTCGGCGGCGTCGTCCAGCGTCTCGAAGATCGCCCGTCCGCCACGGATCTGCTCGGGCCGGCCGGCCAGCTCGAGGGTGGCCTCGGTGACCACCGCCAGCGTCCCCTCGCTGCCGACCAGCAGGTCGGTCAGGTTGTAGCCGCTCGAGGTCTTGATCGCCCGCGAGCCGGTCCGGACGACGGTGCCGTCCGCGAGGACGGCCTCGAGCCCGAGGACCCAGTCGGCGATCTCGCCGTAGCGGACCGTCCCCATCCCGCTGGCGTCGGTCGAGATCATGCCGCCGATCGTCGAGATATCGCCCGAGGAGGGCAACGGCGGGAAGAAGAGGCCGTCGCCGGCGACGTGTTCGTCGACGTCGGAGCCGATGATCCCCGGGCCGACGTCGATCTGGAAGTCGTCGGGCCGGTAGTCGACCACCGCGTCCATCCGGGTCAGGTCGAGGCTGATTCCGCCGTGGGCCGGGACGGCGTTGCCCTCGAGGCCCGTCCCGGCCGCGTAGGGTGTGACGGGCACGCCGCGGTCGGTCGCCGCCGACAGCACTGCCGAGACGTCCGCGGTCCGCTCGGGCCAGACGACCGCGTCGGGCATGACCCCGCCCGACTCCTCGGTCCCCCAGTCCGTCGCGTGTGATTCGCGTCGGCCGTCCGCGAACGACAGCTGGTCGTCCCCGAGGTCGAGGTCCTCGAGGAACGAACAATCGTGTGCCATGCATGCATGTTAGACACTGACAGTATCAACGTTTCCCACTGGGTCGTACGCGGATCGCTCGAGACGACCTCGTGACTCGGGTATATATCCCTCGTATCCGACGGTATAATAACAGTATCCAACATATATAAATTATAATCGCCTTTTACTGGATTCTGCCAGCACAATCGTATGCCAGAGCAAAATGGCACACGGAACCGGACGAATCGGCGCGGCTTTCTCGAGAGCATCGGCACCACCTCGGTCGCTGGCGGCCTCGCGGCGGTTCTCGCCCAGCGCGATATCGTCCAGCCCGTCGCCGCGGCGTCGGCGACGGATCCGAGCGTCTTCGCCGTCGACGAGACAGCCGATCCCGACGCGACGTTTCCGCAGTCGGTGGCCAGCGGCGGGCCGACCTCGAGCGGCGCTATTCTCTGGACGCGGATCGCCCCCAGTGCGGTCGTCTCCGAGGAGCCGATCGGTGTCCAGGTCGCGACCGACGACAGTTTCGAGGAGCCGGTCTACGAGGGAACGGTCCCCGCCGATCGACTCTCGAGTACACACGATTACACGGTCAAAGTCGATCTCGACGGCGTTCTCGAGTCGGATCGGCGCTACTACTACCGGTTCGTCTACGACGGCGTCGCGACACGGACCGGTCGCTGTCGGACGCTGCCGGCGGCCGGCGCGAGCCCCGATTCGCTGTCGTTCGCGGTCCTTACGTGTCAGGACTACCAGAACGGGTACTACGGAGCCTACCGCCATCTCGCGGCCGAAGACGTCGACTTCGTCGTCCACCTCGGCGACTTCATTTACGAGTCCGCCGACGGTGCCTACACCTCGCCGACGACGGATATCAAGGACGGGCGCGACATCGACCTCCCCAGCGGCGCCGGTCTGGCGGAGTCCCTGGCCGACTTCCGGACGCTGTATCGAACCTACAAGGGGAACGAATTCCTCCAGGAGGGCCTCGAGCAACACACCGTTGTTCACGGCTGGGACGACCACGAGATCGGGAACAATCGATACTGGGACGAGGAAGCGAACGCGCCGGTGTTGCCGGATACGGACGGCGGCGAGCAGCCCGAGCGGGCGATGGAGATCACGGCCGACGGCATCCAGGCGTGGGTCGAGTACGTTCCCGCCCGCGTCGAGTTCGATCCGAACGAGTCGGCACTGCAGGACCAGCTCCGATTGTGGCGGGATCTCCAGTTCGGCGACCTCGTCGATCTGACCGTCACCGACGAACGCCTCTATCGCGACGGGCCACCCTGTGGCGACGCACGGATCACCTGTACGGATGAGGAAGCGCAGGGGCGGACGATGCTCGGCCACGAACAGAAACAGTATTTCACGGAGTGGGTCAGCGAGTCCGATGCCGTCTGGTCGGTCTGGGCCAACGAGGTGCTGACGATGCCCCTGACCATCGGCGACAACTGGTCGCAGATCGAACTGCTCCACGACTCGTGGGACGGCTTCCAGCACGAACGCTGGGAACTCATGCAACACGTCGCGGACGTCGATCCACGCAACTTCGTCGTCCTGACCGGCGACCTCCACGCGTCGCTTGCCGGCCACGTGAAAGCCGGCTACGGCGAAATCGAGCCGTTCGAGACGTACGACCGAATCGGTGTCGAGCTGATGACTCCCGCCGTTACGAGCGTCAACGCCGCCGACGTCGTCGATTTCCCGAGTGACTGGGACGACGACGCGCTCGCGGAGTTGACCAAAGATCAAAACGACCACCTCGAGTACGTCGACTGGCATCAGCACGGCTACGCCGTCGTCGAGTTCACCCGCGATCACTGTACGTACACCGTGTACGGCGTCGACAAAGATGCGGACCCGCGGGATGCCGAGCAGTCGACCCTCGCCCGATATCGCACTCCGGACGGCGACCCGTCCCTCACGGAACTGTAGGCACACAGTGGGTGGATCGCCGCGAGCGGTTCGCCGGAGATGTGACGACCCTCCCATCGCGGTGATCGGTCGCGCACGTGACTGGACGGAAACGCTACAGATTTATGTGAGTCCGTGACGCGGTGTGCGGTGATGGCAGACCGAACCACGACTCGACGGCCGACGCGGAGGGGAGCCCGATGAACGCCGAACTCGACTTGCTGGTCCGGCTCGGGGACTACGACCGCCCGCAGGGCGTCGCCGAGCGTGCCGTCCAGGCCGAGGAACTGGGTTTCGACCGGATCACGGTCGGTGAGACGACCGGCTGGAACATCGTGCCGCCGCTGACGCTGGCGGCCGACCAGACCGACGAACTGGGCATCTCCAACGACGTCATCTCGCCGTACGGCCGGACGCCGTCGATGCTCGCCCAGACCGCGCTGACGATGCAGGCGGCCGCCGACGGCCGCTTCCGGTTCGGGATCGGCCCGAGTTCGCCCGCGATCACCGAGCGCTGGCACGGCCAGGAGTTCGACCGGCCGCTCCGGCGCACCCGGGAAGTGATCGAGATCATGCGCAACGTCTACGAGGAGGGCAACCCCGCCTACGAGGGCGACATCTTCGAGATCGCCGGGCTGGGCTACGAGCGCGGCCCGAGCGAGAACCCGCCGCCGATCGACGTCGGCACCCTCGGCCCCAAGGCCACCGAGATGGCCGGCCGCTTCGGCGACGGCTGGGCCCCGCAGATGTTCACGAAAGACGGCCTGCGCGACCGCCTCGAGGACTTAGAGCGCGGCGCGGAACTCGGCGGGAAGGACCTCTCGGACCTGCGGGTCGCGCCGATCGTCCGCGGGATCGCCAGCGAGGACCGCGAGGCTGCCCGCGAAAAAGCCCGCGGCACGATCGCGTTCATGCTCGGCGCGTACGGTCCCTACTACGGTAACTCGGTCGCCGAGCAAGGGTACCCCGACGTCGTCGAGGCGGTCCGAGCCGCCTGGGACGACCGCGACACCGACGCGATGGCCGCTGCCCTGCCCGACGAGGTCCTCGACGAACTCGCGTTCGCGGGCACCCCCGACGAGGTCCGCGAGTGGCTCGCGGAGTACGCCGCCATCGAGGGCGTCGACGCCGTCCGTATCGGGTTCGTCGACGGGATGAGCGAGGACGACAAGCGGACGACGATGGAAGCGGTCGCCGACCTCGTCTAATCGCCGGATCGGTCCTCCATCGCGATCGCAGCCGTCTCGAGCGGGCCCTCCTACGACGTGACACGCAGTGTGGTGTTTCGATCTGACTCACAAGTTGCATATATACGTCCCGGACCCTACCGGGGATATGATCCCACTACTGCGGTCGCCCGAGCGCCTCACCGCGTTCGGTGAAGATGCCGACGCCGTCGATACGGCGATGGATCTGCTTGCCGACGGGCGACGCCGCGCGGCGCTGCAGTATCTCGCGGAGACGGGTGGCGACGCCACGCTCACGGAACTGGCGGTCGAGATCGCCGCGCAGGAGGCCGGCGTGGAGCCGAACGCGATCTCGGACCACAGCGACGTTTCCTCGCGGGAGCGCCGCGCCGTCCGAATCTCGCTGCATCACACCCACATCCCGAAACTGACGACCGCCGAGGTCGTGGACTACGACACCGAGACCGAGACGATCACGCTTACCGACCACGGACGAACCCTGCTCGAGCGGGCGGACGCGGTTCAGGTGTCCGCCTGACCGGCCGACTGCGCTGTTTTCACCGAGAACTGCGGTCCGTTACGGCTCGATCACGAGTTTGCCGAGGAAGCTATCTTCCATGACCGCACGCTGGGCCTCGGCGGCCTCCTCGAGGTCGTAGCTTCTGGCCACGTCGATCGAGAGCTTCCCGGTGTCCATGAGGTGGGCGACGCCCCGCATCGGCACGCGCAGGTCCGGCGTGTTGAACATGCTCATGAACTGGTAGGAGACGTCTTTCGAGCGGGCCGCGCCGTCGTTCGTAAAGCCCGGATCGGGGCTGTTCTCGCCAATGCCGACGACGCGAGCGCCCGTCGCGGCGACGTCGGCGTCGAACTGCAGGTAGTCGTCGAGGCGGTGGTCGAGGACGGCGTCGACCCCGCCGTCGGCCGCCTCGCGGACGGCGTCGGCCAGATCGTCCCGGCCGTAGTCAAGCACCGTCTCGGCACCGTAGTCGGCCAGTTCGTCGTGGTACTCCTCGGACGCGGTCGTGATCACCCGCGCGCTTACCGCGGCCGCGATCTGGACGGCCGCGTGGCCGACGCCGCCGGAGCCGCCGTGGACCAGACAGTACTCCGCGGGCTCGAGGTCGGCGTGGTCGATCAGCGCGCGCCAGGCAGTGACGGCGGCGACGCCGGCCCCGCCCGCTTCGGTGAGGTCCGCGCTATCCGGGAGGTGGACCACGCGATCCGTCGGGATCGTCGCGTACTCGGCGTAGGAACCCTGCGAGCCGCCGTTACCGATCCCGGTCCCGTAGACGCGGTCCCCCTCCGCGAAGCCCTCGACGGCCTCGCCGGTCGCCGCGACGGTTCCCGCGACGTCGACGCCCGGCGTGAACGGCAGGCCGACCGGTTCGTACGAGCCGTCCCGGAAGTAGGTATCGACGGGGTTGATCCCCGCCGCGGCGACCTCGACGAGCAACTCGTCGGCGGCCGGTTCGGGCCGCTCGATCTCCTCGACCTGCAGTACGTCCGCGTCGCCATGTTCGTGAAGGCGTACAGCG
Organism: Natrinema thermotolerans; assembly: GCF_031165565.1. Taxonomy (NCBI): domain Archaea; kingdom Methanobacteriati; phylum Methanobacteriota; class Halobacteria; order Halobacteriales; family Natrialbaceae; genus Natrinema; species Natrinema thermotolerans. The sequence goes on from NZ_CP101873.1 coordinate 3,809,185, forward strand.
CGCATCTCGTTCGAACACACGGATCGGGACGGTAAAACGGTACACGTGACGGCAGGGGAGACGGCGACTTTCTCGGCGACAGAGAAAGCTGCATGGAAGACCGGAGAAACCGAACGGCTTGAGCGAGCTACTGGACGGCTCGAGTCGCGTCGTCGATGATCTCGAGTGCCTCCTTCAGCTCCTCGGTCCCGGTCGCGTAGGACAGTCGCGCGTAGCCCTCGCCGTTCGCGCCGAAGGCGTCACCGGGGACGACGACGACGCCGCGATCCAGCACCTCGTCACACCAGCCCTCGGGTACTTTCGGCATCGCGTAGAACGCGCCTTCGGGGGTGGGTACCTCGAGGCCCGCGTCGGTGAGCCCGTCGAGGACGAGGTCCCGGCGCTGCTCGAAGGTCTCGACCATCTCCGTGACCTGATCCTGGGGGCCGGTCAGAGCGGCCTCGGCGGCGTACTGGGCGGGCGCGGAGGCACAGGCCTGCCCGTACTGGTGGACCCGCAGCATCCGCTCGATGCGGCGGTTCGAGCCGACGACCCAGCCGAGCCGCCAGCCGGTCATCGAGTAGGTCTTCGAGCAGGCGCTGACGACGACGACGTTGTCCGTCTCGGCGAACTCGAGCGGCGAACGATGCTCGCCCTCGAAGACGATGTGTTCGTAGACTTCGTCCGAAATACAGAGGACGTCGTGTTCGTCGGCGATACGGGCGAACTCGCGCATGTCGGCCTCGCTCTGGACGGCCCCGGTCGGGTTCGCGGGGCTGTTGACGACGAACGCCGCGGTCTCCTCGGTGATGGCGTCCTCGACGGTCGCGGGATCGAGGGTGAGGTCCTCCCGCAGCCCGACCGGCTTCGGCGTGCCGTCGGCGATGTGGGTCAGGGCGTCGTAGGAGACGAAGCCCGGATCGGGGAAGACGACCTCCTCGCCGGGGTTGACGTGGGCCTCGAGCGCCAGATGCAGGGCCTCGCTCCCGCCGGAGGTCGCGATCACGTCGGCGGGATCGACCGCGAGGCCGTAGTCGCGGTCGTACTTCGCGGAAATCGCTTCCCGGAGCTGTTCGGTCCCCTTGTTCGAGGTGTAGGCGTCGGCCTGCCCCGACTCGATGGCCTCGATGGCCCCGCGCCGAGCGTGGGCCGGAGTGGGGAAGTCCGGCTGGCCGAGGCCGAGGTTGATGGCGTCCTCGCCAGCGGCCTCGAAGACCTCCCGGATACCGCTGATCGACACCTGCTCGACTCGGTCTGCAAAGTCAGTCATGGCTAGACGGGGGATGCCGACCCCGATAACTCTTGATGTGTCTGTCCGCTATCATCCGCTCTCGACGTTCAACGAGGCCTGATACTCTTGTCTGCGAAACTGAAGAAGCCACAAGGAATATGCCGCTCGTAACGTACCCACCTGTAATGACTCTCTCTCGACGATCGCTGCTCGCCGCGGGCGCGACCGGGACGATCGCGCTCACCGCCGGCTGTATCGACGTCGTCCTCGGGAACGAGCCGCTCGCGTTCGATTCGGACGCCGTTCGCCCGACCGACGACGCGCTCGAGGAGACGGGCTACGCGGAAGACGACGTCAGCCAGCGAACGATCGACCGCTCGGTCGAACTTCCCGGCGGCGTCGAGCGCCAGGTCGAGGCCTCGATCGCGACGGCGATCTACTCGAAGGCCGTGGAGTATCAGGGTGAAGAGCGCGACGGGGCCGCCGTCGCCGCCGTCTCCATCCCGGGGATGGAGGTCGCAGGCCGATCGCTCAACCCGATCGACGATCTGTCCAACGAGGAGTTACTCGACCGGTTCCTCGGCGAGTTCGAGGGCGGCCAGGGCGATATCAGTAACATCCAGCACCAGGAGACGTTCGGCCTCGATATCCTCGGGGACGGCCGCGAGGTCGACCGGTTCCTCGGCGAGTCCGAACTCGGCGGCGAGCCGATCGACGTCGAGATCAAACTCACCTCTTTCGATCACGAGGGCGATCTGCTCGTCCTCCTTGGCACCTATCCGAAACTGCTCACCGAGGAATCGGCCAACGCCGAGGTCCTGCTCGAGTCCGTCGAACACCCGGCCTAACGACCGGCGACCGGGTCGCTCCGGCGGTTAGTTTGCGATTGGAACCTCGCCTCTCGAGCGGTCGGTAACTAAACGGCGAAGGCAGTACCGGAACCGACGACGGAAAAAGCGCGAATCAGTCGGAATCGACGGCGGTCTCAGTAGAACTCGCGGACGAGATCCATCGCGTCCTCGGGCGCGCCGTCGGGGATCTCGGACATGTCCTCGGTGACGCCGTGTTTCTCGTGGTAGGGAACCGAGTTCTCGTCCTGGTACATGACGCCCTGATACTCCTTCTCGCTGTCGAGGATGACCTCCTTGGCGGCCTCGTAGTCGTGGGGGTCGTGGTCCTCGTCTTCCTGCAGGTCGACGAGGCTGTCGCGGAAGTAGTCGTAGGTGTCGACGTCGTTGAACGTGACACAGGGGCTGAAGACGTTGACGAAGCCGAAGCCGTCGTGTTCGATGGCCTTCTCGACGATCTCGGCGTGGCGCATCGCGTCCGAGCTAAAGGACTGAGCGATGAAGCTCGCGCCGGAGGCGAGCGCGAGTGCGAGCGGGTTGACCGGCGGCTGCTTCGGCCCTTCGGGAGTCGTACTGGTCTCGAAGTCCGACCGCGAGGTTGGCGACGCCTGGCCCTTGGTCAGGCCGTAGATGCGGTTGTCCATGACCACGTAGGTCATGTCGACGTTCCGGCGGACGGCGTGGACGAAGTGACCGGCACCGATCGAGTAGCCGTCACCGTCGCCGCCGGCGACCATGACCTCGACGTCGGGTCGGGCCATCTTGACACCGGTGCCGACCGGGAGCGCACGGCCGTGGACCCCGTGAAGGGCGTAGCTGTGCATGTAGGTCCCGATCTTGCCGGAACAGCCGATCCCGGCGACGACGAACGTGTTGTCGGGGTCGTTGCCGGTGTTGGCCAGCGCTTTCATCATGCCGTTCATCGTCCCGAAGTCGCCGCAGCCGGGACACCACGTTGGCTGCTTGTCGGATTTGAAGTCGGTGAATCGAACGTCGGAGCTCATTATGCGGGTACCTCCTCGGTGAGTTTCTCGGTGATATCGTCTGCGAGTTCGTCGGCCTTGAATCGCACGCCGGTGTACTTGTTGATCCGCTTGACGCGGGTCAACACGTCGTGTTCGATCACGTCCGCGAACTGTCCGTTCGCGTTACACTCGACGACGATCGTCTCGTCGGCGGCCTCGATCTCCTCGGTCAGGTCGGGTCGCGGGAAGATATAGGGCACTGAGATCACGTGGACGTCGATCCCGTCCTCCTCGAGGTACTCGAGCGCCTCGACGAGCGCGCCCTCGTTCGATCCCCACGAGATGACGAGGTTGTCCGCGTCCGGATCGCCGAACTCGCGGTAGTCCCAGTCCTCGTTCTCCCTCGCGGTCTCGACCTTGCGGTTGCGCTTGTCGACCTGCTGGACGCGTTCGTCCTCTTCTTCGGTCCGGCGGCCGAGTTCGTCGTGTTCGAGGCCGGTAGACATGTGGGCAGCGTCGGTCGTCCCGGGGATGGCCCGCGGGCTGACGCCGTCCTCGGTGACGGCGTGGGCACGGAAGTGGCCCTGCGCGTCGAGCCACTCGTCGACCTCGTCCTCGTCGACGAGCTTGCCGCGGTCGATCTCGACCTCGCTCATGTCGAAGGCCTCCGGCGGGAACGTCTGCTCGGTGACCGACATCGCCAGGTCCGAGACCAGGAAGACCGGGGTCTGGTACTTCTCGGCGAGGTTGAACGCCTCGACGGTCTTCCAGAAACACTCGGTGATCGACGTGGGTGCGACGACGAACCGCGGAACCTCGCCGTGGCCGCCGTACAGCGCCATGTTGAGGTCGCCCTGCTCCTGTTTCGTCGGCATCCCGGTCGAGGGACCGGATCGCTGGACGTCGGCGATGACCAGCGGCGTTTCGCTGGTCGCGACGAGACCGAACGTCTCGGTCATGAGGTCGATCCCGGCTCCCGACGTGGCGGTCATCGCTCGAGCGCCCGCCCGTGCGCCGCCGAGTGCCATGTTGATCGCCGACAGCTCGTCTTCGGCCTGCACGACGTGGCCGCCGTAGTCCTCGATACGCCCGGTCAGGTACTCCATGATCGAGGTCGCGGGCGTGATCGGATAACCGGCGTAGAACCGGCAGCCGGCCGCGAGCGCGCCCATGCCGATGGCTTCGTTGCCGTTGAGCAGGACGTAGTCGTTGTCGGTGGTCTCGACGTTGTAGCCGAGGTGGCTCAGGTCGTAGTTCTCCTCGACGTACTCCTGGCCCGCGCGAGCGGCTTCCTTGTTGTTCTCGACGATCTTCGAGCCCTTGCCGCCGAAGCGCTTCTCGAGGGCCTCGTCCAGATACTCGACGTCGAAGCCGGTGATCTTACACGCCGCGCCCAGCGCGACGATGTTGCGCATGATCGCGCCGCCGGCCTCCTCGGCCAGCGATTTCAGCGGGACGTCGACCGCGGTCATCTCGTCGGGGATCTCCGCGTCCCACGAGCGCTCGCCGTCGTAGATGATGGCGCTGCCCTCGTGGAGTTCGTCCAAGTTCTCGTCGATGGTCCGCTGTGTCAGGGCGACGAGAATGTCGAGGCGGTCCACGACGCTTTGGACCTGCTCGACGGACGTCCGAATCTTGTAGGCTGTGTAGCCGCCACGGATTCGCGACGCGAAGTCTTTGGAGGTGAATACGTGTCTTCCGGCCCGGGACAGTGCCTGAGCGAAGATTTTTCCGGTGGAGTCGATACCGTCACCGGCCTCGCCTCCGATCGCCCAGTTGAGATCCTCAGCCATGTTATGAGGCCCCTTGCCCCCCATAAATGAAAAGGCTTCTGAAACCCCAAGCGGACCACCGCATCAGTGGTGGATATGTTCGGGATGGAAGGACAGTTGGTTATTAATCGTTAGGAATTGTGGGGCGAGAGTTTACGAGAGAAAGAAACACGGAAGCGAGTGAATGTGTGTGGTAATCACACGGTATCGTCTCCCATCGAAACGGCCGCTCGCGAGGGTCGCGGCGAACGGAACGCCTTTTCAATCCGCCGACGAACGGGTTCGACATGGATGGGACGCCAGTCACGGTCGCATCGGTCGGCGAGGTCGGTCCCGACACCGTCGCGCTCGAACTCGAGACGCCCGCGGGGTTCGACGCCCTCCCCGGGCAGTTCGTCCTCTTGCGGGCCGCCCCCGAGGACGAGGAGATCGCTCGCCACTACACGCTCTCCTCGCCGACGGTCGGCGAGACGTTCGAACTCACCGTCGGGATCGACCCCGAGGGCGACCTCTCGCCGTGGCTCGCGGGCCTCGAGGGCGGCGAGACCGTCCACGTCGAAGGCCCGTTCGGCCGGATCACCTACGACGACGACGGTGACGTCGTCGCCGCCGCCGGGGGTCCGGGAGTCGGTGCGGGAGTCGCGGTCGCCGAGGCCGCTCACGAGGCCGGTCACGACGCCACCGTGATCTATCAGGCCGACGAACCCGCCCACACCGACCGGCTCGAGGCGCTGTCGGACGCGGGTGCGACCGTGGTCTTTATCGATGACGGCGCGGCCGAGGAACTGGCCGATGCGATCGCAACACACTACGAGGCCGGTCAGGTCTACGCATTCGGCTTCGACGACTTCGTCACCGCTATCGCGGACGCGATCGAGGCCGCGGGCGGCGATCCCGACGACGCGCTGATCGAGAACTTCGGGTAATCGGCCGGCTCACCGGCCACCGACTCGAGGTGGCGACGCCGTCACTCCCGCGACGCCGTTGCTAGCGTGACGCCGATCCCCTCGAGTGGGGTCAGTCCGGCCACAACAGTTGCCTCTCTTCGGAACTGAAAGTCCGTCGATAGAACAGGTACGAAGCCGTGACAAAGGTGTTTATGCCCGATCGGTGTGGGAGCGCGTATGCGACGTCGTGATCTCCTCGCGCTCACGACCGGAGCGGCGTGTGGCCTGGCCGGCTGTGCCGACTCGCGGTTCGAGCGGCTCCAGTCGGAGCGGCCCGACGTCGACGGCTCGAGCGACGATACCGATCGTCGAGGCAGCGAGTCCGCCGGGCCCGACGCGATCGTGGTCGGGGACCCCGACGAGGTACCGTTCCTCGAGGCCCATCCGCCACACGAGTTCACCCTCCGCAACGACGGCGAGACCGAACGGACGGTCGCCGTGGTCGTTTCGGCCGACGACGCTGACGGCAGTGACTCGATCGACGGCGACGGGGAGGACGAACGGGACGAGCCGCTGCTCGACCGCAATCTCGATCTCGGGGCCGGCGAGGAACGGACGCTCGTGTTCGTCGAGCCACGATCGTATACGATCACGGTCACGTCGAGCCGCGACGGCGGCACGGGCGAGTCGACGGTCACCGACGGGATCAGTCGCCGGCCGTTCGATTGCGTTCGCTCTCGGACGACCGTCACGCTCTCCGAATCCGGCACGGAGACGGAGTCGACGTCGTCGTCGATCCCCTGCCCGGTGCCCGACGTAGCGGACGCATCGCTCGCGGTCGATAGCCGGGAGTGTGCGGGCCGGACCGACGGCGACGACGCGACCGTCGAGTTCGAAAACGAGCGTGTGCTGGTCGAGGGGTCGATCCGCATCCCGACGCCGTGTCACACCCTCGAGCTATCCGACGTAACCTACGACGACGGTCGCGACCTGCTCGTGGTCACCGTCGCCGTCGGCGAACAGGAGGCCGAGACCTGCGTCGACTGCCTCGGGACCGCCGACTACGAGGCCGGAATCGATCTCGAGGGTCGGTATCCCGGCCGGGTCGCGGTCGTCCACGCGACCGGCGACGAACGGCGGGTGATCACCACGAACGAGTTCGCCGCCGGGTAGCCCGGCGGTCGGGCAGACGGGCTGTTCGTCCGGTGCAACCGCGCGCGACGGTCGCGCCGGAGACGAGTCCGTCTCAGTGTTCGACGAGTTCGATCAGGATCCCGCCGGTGTCCTTGGGGTGGAGAAACGCCACCGAATGGCCCCACGCGCCCGGACGGGGTTCCTCGTCGATCAGCGTCACGTCGTGGTCCCGGACCGTCTCGAGAGCCCCCTCAATGTCGTCTGTCGCGAGCGCGAGGTGGTGGATTCCCGCCCCGTTGTCCTCGAGATAGCGCGCGATCGTCCCCTCCTCGATCGGCTCGAGCAGTTCGACATAGCCATCGCCACAGTCGAGGAAGACGACGCGCATGCCGTCGAACACCTCCTCGTGGGCGACCTCGAGACCGAAGAGATCGCCGTACAGCGTTGCGAGTCCCTGTGCGTCGTCGGTTGCGATGCCGGCGTGATCGAAGTGCATCGGCCTGTACTCCGGTCGATGGCCGTGTTACTGTTGTGATTTTTCGTGGCGTTTCGAGCCCGCATGGACCGGGAGACTGGCTCCAGTCGGACATCGACCACGGAAAACGGGATATCGGGACGAAGGTTCGTTCGGTCGCAGTCGACGATTCGAGCGCCGTCAGACCGCGCCGGGCTGGTACTCGCCGAACTCGTCGCGCATGACGTTACAGATCTCGCCGACCGTCGCGTAGGCCTTGACGGCGTCGATGATGTAGGGCATTACGTTCCGGTCGCTTTGGGCCGCGTCCCGCAGCGCCTCGAGCGCCGCGTCGACGGCCTCGTCGTCCCGGCGTTCGCGGGTCTGCTCGAGGCTGTCGATCTGGCGCTGTTGGTCCTCCTCGGTGATCTCCTGGACGTCCATCTCGGGCTCCCCGTCCTCGCTCTCGAACTCGTTGACGCCGACGATGACGCGCTCTTTCTCCTCGATCTCCTTCTGGCGATCGAAGGCGGTGTCCTGAATCTGGCGCTGGACCCACTGCTGCTCGACGGCCTCGAGCATGCCGCCGCGCTCGTCGACCTCGTCTAAGATCTCGTATGCCTCTTCCTCGACCTCGTCGGTCAGCGACTCGACGTAGTAACTCCCCGCCAAGGGGTCGATGGTGTCGGCCGCGCCCGACTCGTGGGCGAGGATCTGCTGGGTCCGCAACGCGGTTCGGACGGACTCCTCGGTCGGCAGCGCAAGCGCCTCGTCTTTCCCGTTCGTGTGCAGGCTCTGCGTGCCGCCGAGGACGGCCGCCAGCGCCTGATAGGCGACGCGGACGACGTTGTTCTCGATCTGCTGGGCGGTCAGCATCGAGCCGGCCGTCTGGGTGTGGAACTTGAGCTGTTTGGACTTGGGGTCGTCGGGGTCGAACCGCTCGTCGATGATGTCGTGCCACATCCGACGGGCCGCGCGGAACTTCGCGACCTCCTCGAAGATGTTGTTGTGGCCGTTGAAGAAGAAGGAAAGCTGCGGCGCGAACTCGTCGACGTCGAGGCCGGCCTCGATCGCCGTCTCGACGTACTCGATGCCGTTACCGAGCGTAAAGGCCAGTTCCTGCGCGGCCGTCGAACCCGCCTCGCGGATGTGATACCCCGAGATCGAGATGGTGTTGAACTTCGGCGTCTCCTCGGCACAGAACTCGAAGATGTCCGTGATGATCCGCATCGAGGGCTCGGGCGGATAGATGTAGGTGTTGCGTGCGATGTATTCTTTGAGGAGGTCGTTCTGGATCGTCCCCCGCAGCTCCGAGCGATCGACCCCCTGCTGGTCGCCGACCGCGATGTACATCGCCAACAGCACCGACGCGGGCGCGTTGATCGTCATCGAGGTCGAGACCTCGTCCAGCGGGATGCCGTCGAAGACGGTCTCCATGTCCTCGAGCGAGTCGATCGCGACGCCGGCCTTGCCGACCTCGCCGGCGGCCATGTCGGCGTCGGAGTCATAGCCCATCTGGGTCGGCAGGTCGAAGGCCATCGACAGCCCCGTCTGACCCTCGTCGAGCAGGTAGTGATAGCGCTCGTTGGTGTCTTCCGGTGTCGAGAACCCGGCGTACTGGCGCATCGTCCAGAGCCGGCCGCGGTAGCCGGTCGAGTAGACGCCGCGCGTGTACGGCGGCTCGCCCGGATTGCCGAGATCGTCCTCGTAGTCGAGATCGCCCACGTCGTCGGGCGTGTAGAGCCGATCGACCTCTTGCCCCCCCGTGTCGGTCGTAAACGTTTCCTTGCGCTCGCCGAAGCGCTCGATGACGGGTTCGACTTCCGCCTCGTGCCACTCCTCCTTGCTGGCACGGATCTCCTCGAGTTCGTCGGGATCGAACATTATGATTACCGAGGACCGGCCGGGGCTTGAAGGTTGATGAACACGGCGAGATCTGCGGCCGGCGACGCGGTCGCGTCGCCGACGGCTCAGAGGGTTTCCTGTCCCGACGTCCCGGTGGGACCGCGACCATCCCGCGGTCCCACCGGGACTGACGGACAGGAGACCGTATCACACGCTATCCTCGGGGTCGTGTCGGGCGGCCATCCGCGCAGCCTCCTCGGCGTAGCGCTCCTGGGTCGCCACGTCGTCGACGGTACCAAGCGAGTTCGGCGGCACGACCAGACTCGCCTTCGTCTCGCGAGCGGGGCCGCCGAAGCTCGTCAGGGCACGCTCACGCCGGTGATACCGCCGGCCGTCTTCGGTCGCGTACACGAGGATGACGATGTTGAGTTCGTCGTCGCCGTAGGTTCGCTCGACGAGCCAGACGCGGACGCCGTCGTCGTCATCGGCCGGGTCACCGTGATCCGCCGTCTCTCCCGCGTCGGTCCGGTCGCCCGTCTCGTCGGATCGGTTCGTCTCCATGAGAGTCACTCGTGTCGCCACGGCCACTTATCTTTCGCGGCGTCGACGGCACGCGTATGTCCGGCGACGCGTCGCTCGAGGAGTCCGCTGAGGCGTCGACGCCGGCCCGCGGCGGTGACGACCGTCGCCGCGCGGCCCGCTACGTCGCGCCGTTTCTGGCGATCGGGGCCGGGCACCTCCTGCTCTTGCTGGTGTGGGGGCTGGACCCGCTGTGGGCCTTCGCCGTTGCGCCGCCGATCGTCTTTCTCTGTGGAATTTGCTGGGTCGCGTTCCGCCACGGGTTTCACGAGCGCGCCGGCCGACCGGGATCGAGTCGCTGACGGAAGCGTCGCCATCCGACTCATCGACCCGTGTCGTACTTGTACGTCGCCGACTCGGGATCGATGCCGAAGTCCTCGGGCGACTCGTCGTCGTCGGCCTCGGCCCGGCCCTCGGGGGCATGTTTGAACGCCTCGCGAAGCCGATCGGGGACCCGGAACTCGGCACCGTCGATCGCCAGCGGCTTCGCGTCCGGATCCGCCCCCTCGCGCTTGGCCTCGAGTCGCTCCCGGAGGACCGGCGGCAGCGCCGACTCGTCGACCCGCTGGAAGCCGAACTGGGCGAGGTAGGCACCCTCGCCGGTCAGGGCGTAGACGGTGTCGAACCCCTCGTCGCCGGCGTACTCCGCGAGCCGTTCGACGACGTGGGCGCCGACCCCCTGTCCGCGCCAGCCCTCGAGGACGCCGATGCTGGTCAGTTCGCAGACATCGTCGCCGTCGTCGGGCTTGTGGACGCGGATGCGGCCGAAGCCGGCCTTCTCGCCGGACGCCTCGTCGATCGCCACGACGTAGTCGCGCGAGCGGAACGCCGTTTCGTCGAGCCCCATCGACTCGATGTGGTCGAGCAGCCAGACCTCTTCCCTGTTTTTCGCGTCCCGCACGTACATGTCTCGGCGTAGGCGACGTGCGGCCAAAAGCGTTTGTGGGTTGGCAGGATTGCCCCGGGGGTGAACGGGCCGAACGGACGACAGCCCAGACGAATGTTTATTCAGTCAACTATACAGACATAATTCGAGTGTTTGGATGATTTTGGCCCCAAGAGGACCCATTCAAACCAGACTTCCGGGAATATAGTTGCGATAGCCGAAACTTTATCCTTTGTCATGACAACTATTGGCATGAGATGGCCGAATGCGATACCTGCGGTGACGACGTACGGCGACGGTTCCGACACCGACGGCGGACCGAGGCGATGACACACCGCCGAACCGAGCGCGTCTGTGCGAGCTGTCACCCCGATCTCCCGGACGCGGTCGCGCCCGACGACCCGGGCGGGGGCACAGCGGACGAGCGTGGCGGGCGGGCGATCGCGGACGGCGGGACGCACCGTGCCTGTCCGGTCTGTTCGGGGGCCACGATCACCGACGGAACGTCGGACACCTGCCTCGAGTGCGGGTGGACCACCAACCGGTAGCCGACCGACGAGTCCACAGGATTACGGGGGCGGTACCCCTAACAACGTAGCCCGGTCGACGAATAGCCGAGCTGACTACTCATGCGTAGTGAACGTCTCCACGGTTTCCCTCTCCGACTGTATCGAGCGCATCGAGACCGACCGCAAGACCGTCCGGTTCTGCAACGTGTCCGACCGAAGCAACGACGACGCGCTCGAGGCGTTCTTCGAACCCCACGACGTCGACCTCGAGTTCGTCGATGCGCCGGATCGCCCGGCGGACGTAGTCGACCTGCTCGCGGACGGTCGCCGGATCGAATCGAGTCCGCTCGCGGCGGTCCGTCGGTACGCCCGGGCCTGGGAGGAGTCGATGGCGGTCGGGTTGCGGGCCGACCCGCCGGCCGTGGTCACGGGACTCCGGGACAACTACTTCGAGTCCTACGACAAGCAGCGGATGATCATGGCCTCCCGGACCGTCGAGTTCCGGGCCTGGAACGGGGGCGAGGGCGAACTCCACGCGGGGTTCCAGCAACTGTCGAAGATCGACCACCAGCCGGAGGTGTACCGCGATCTGGCGACGTCGGACGTCGACGTTCACGTCTACGGCGAGCCCGACCGTCGACCGCGACCGGACGTCGACCTGACGACCCACGCCAGCACCGACGCGGAGGCCCGCCGCCACTGGTGGGTCGCCTATGACGGTGCCGGCGACGACGAGGAGAAACTCGTCTTGCTCGCCCAGGAGCGCGGCCCGAATCGGTTCTACGGCTTCTGGACGGAACGACCCCCTATCGTCGACGACGTGATCGCCCGCATGGACCACCTGTGAGCGTTACCCCGCCGTCGCGCTGACGGTCTCGTCGGGGTCTCGAGCGCGCTCGAGCAGCCGTTCGATCCGGTCGTCCGTCGAGGGATGGGTCGACAGCAGCCGGCTCAGTGCGCCCTCGTCGTCGGGAGTAACGTACAGCGGTGCGAGCAGCCCGCGCGGGGGCTCCGCGGCCCGCTGGATTCGGCGGAGTGCGCGAGCCAGCGAGACCGGCTTGCCGGTCACCGCGGCGGCCCGATCGTCGGCGGCGTACTCCTGGCGACGCGAGTGGGCCCGGACCAGCAGCGTCACGGCCAGGAACGCGAACACCGCGCCCGACTCGAGTACCACCAGCAGCCGACCGAACGCCGTTCGCTGCCACGATCCCGGCCGCCCACGGAGCCACGCGACCGCCCGAGCGATCCCCGCGATCGGCAACAGGACCGGGGCCAACACGAGAAAGCCGAGCCCGGCGAGCGTCCGGAAACCGCTGTAGGCCAGCGTCTGGACGAACGCGTCGTAGCGCTCGAGGTGGGCGAGTTCGTGGGCCACCAGCGCCTCGAGTTCGTCGGGCGAGAGCAGTCGGAACAGCGACCGATCGAGGACGATCGTCCCGTTGCCCGCCGTGCCCAGCGCGAATGCGTTGGGCATCGGCAATCGTGCAAGCAGGACCGTCGGCGAGTCGACGTCCATCCGCGACTCGAGGCGATCGAGTCGCCGGAAGAGGCCAGGCGCGTGGGACCGGGGGAGTTCGACCGCCTCGAGGCTCGAGAGCAGTTGCGACGTGCCAAAGCGGTAGCTCAGTACGCCGCCGACGACGGCGACAGTGACGATCAACGCGAGCGTGCCGAGTGGACCCGGCGCGGTCACCCGAAGGACCGACAGCACCCAGTAGCTGACCGCGGCCAGCGCGAGGTACCACACCAGGACGGCGAGGCCGACAAGTGCCATCAGGAGCCGGGTCCCGTTTCCCGCTCGAGCGACGGACATCGTTGTCGGTCGCGTGTAGGGACGGCCGATTGAAACGGGTATCGGACGGCCCAACCCGATCGATCGTCGCTCGCCGACGGTCAGTGGTTCTGCTGAAACTCGAAGTACTGTCCCGCTCCGTCGGGGACGGGCCGAACCTCGATGAAGAGTCGGTCGTCCCGTTCGGGGTCGTCGGCGAGCGCCGGATAGAACTGATACGTCGCCCTCACCGGTGATCGGTCCAGCGCGACGGTCACGACGTACCCGTCGCTCTCGAGGACGTCGTCGACCGACAGTTCGGACGAGACGTCGTCCCCGGTCGGCGGCGGGAGTTCGTACTGTTCTCGGAGCGCGACCGCCTCCTGATACGTCTCCGCGTCCCGTCTCGTCGCCTCGACGGTCACCTCGTGTCGCGTCGAATCGAAGTTGAGAAGCGTCAGTGAGAGTGGCGACGGCTCCGAGAAGAACCCGGTACAGCCCGATAGCGCTCCCGCACTGAGGGCGCCGCCGAACGCGAGGACCGTTCGCCTCGAGAGTTGCATGCACCGAACGAGTTTCTGATATAAAATAACGGTTCCGGACGGACCGCGGTCGTCCGGAACTCCCGATCGCCCCGGCGAGCGCCGGGACGCCGTCACCGCCGGAACTACCCCGCCGACAGCGCCTCCTCGAGCCGATCCTCGATCGCGTCGAGTTCCGCGCGCAGTTCCTCGCCCTCGGCGTCAGCGAGGTCGTCGATCCGGTCGGCCAGCCCCTGCAGGCGGGTGTACTTCTCGTCCTCGTCGACGCCGACCTTCTGGACGTAGACGTCCTCCTCGACGTCGTAGACGGCGTCCTCCTCGAGGTCGGTCACGGCGAGTACGACGTCGAGTTTGTCCCGGTCGATGCCGGTGACCCACTCGTGGGGAATGCCGTGGTCGTCGAGCGCCTCGAAGATCGTCGCCTCGTCTTTCGGGCGCTGGCGCTCCCGCGTCGTCCGGCGGACGGTGCCGTAGCGGCCGTGCAGCCGCTGGTCCGGCCCGAGCCGCTCGAGCAGCGGCTCCCGCGCCGATCGCCGCAGGCGGTCGGCCCCGTGCTGGGCGTCGGAGGCCAGCACGTAGAGGTCGGTCAGCGCCTCGGTGTCGAGGGCGGCCGGATCGTCGGCGTCGATCCGCTCGAGGACGGCGGCGAGCAGGAGCGCGTCGTCGTGGACGCGCTCGGGCGGGTCCCGCGCGGCCGCCGCCGAGACGAGAAACGGGCTCTCCCCGCCGGCGGCGTCGGGATCGTACCGGATCGCGTCGCCGTCGGCCGTGTACGCCGCGGCCAGCGTCAGGACGCTGGCGTAGGGCTCGACGCCCGGCTGGAGCCCCTCGATCGGGACCGCCCCCTCGTCGAGTCGCTCGAGGAAGACGACGAACTGCTCGCGCCAGAGCGGCCGCGTCTCGCCGCTGTCGCCGAACCGAACGACGAGCCGGTCGTCGTCGGTGCGCTCGATCCCGAAGGGCCGCTCGGAGACCGGCGTCAGCAGCTCCGCACCCGGCTCGAGGGCCTCGCACTGTCGCCGGAGGCTCGTCCAGGTGTCGTCGGGTTCCATACGCTGGCTACGCGGACGGGGCTGAAAAAGCGCGGCCACGAATCTGCCACCGGCGTCACGACGGACGATCGCCGGGACTCAGTCGACGATCGAGGGCACGGCCGCGAGCGACGAGAGGTGATAGGTCGGATCGACGGCTACGTCCGTCGAGTCCGTGCCGGACCGCGAGAGCAGCGCCGAATCGATCCCGGCGTTGTCGGCCGCCCGCACGTCGACGGCCCTATCGCCGACGTACAGCGCCGACTCGGCCTCGAGATCGGCGAGCGCGGCCTCGATGTTCGTCGGATCGGGCTTGCGCCGGGCCAGGCCGGCCGGCGTCAGCGGACAGCCCCGAACCGTCTCGAACGGCGATCGGAACCCGAACCGGTCGAGCAGCGTCGAGACGACGGTCGGATGGTTGTCGCTGACGATCCCGAGCGGAACCTCGAGCGAACGGACCGCGGCGACGTCGTCGTAGGCCGAGCGCAGGCCTTGTTCGACGGACTCACACTGGGTCCGGACCAGTTCGCGGGCCGCTCGCTCACAGAACGTGTCGGCCTCGATGCCGAGGTCCCGACACCGCGTTGCGACCGCATCGAAGTCGCCGGCCATCAACTCGCGGACCGTCTCCGCCGCCGGGCCCGACCGCCCAAGCCGCTCGTAGACCCGCTCGAGGGCGTCGGCCAGTCGCTGGCTCGAGGGCGTCTCGACCACGACGCCGTCGAAGTCAAACAGGACCGTATCGTACTGCATTCGTCTCGACGGTGTCCGCTCGAGGGTCCTAAACCTGTCCGATCGGAACCGGGCACGCCGTCGTGTCACGACGACCCAAAGCTAAGGGGGTTCCCCTGCTATGGGGTATCATGCTCCACGCAGAAGGCCCGCTGCTCACCGTCGACGTGGACGAGCGGACCGCACGCAGGACGGATATCGACGAGTTGCTCGCGGACGCGATCGGCGGGCGGGCGGCCGCGACGGCGCTTGCCCACGAACGGATTCCCTTCGACGCCGACCCGTTCGGCCCGGAAAACCGGGTCTACGTCTCGACCGGTCCGCTCCAGCAGTCGCGGATGTCCTTTACCGGGCGGATGAACATGACCGGGCTCTCGCCGCTGACCGACGGCCTCGTCTCGGCCAACGCCGGCGGCTATCTCTCGCGGAACTTCGTCGGAACCGGGATCAGTACCCTCGAGATCGTCGGCCAGAGCGACGAGTTGCTCGCGGTCCACGTCACTGATTCTGGCGTCGAGTTCGAGCCGGTGCCCGACCTCGAGGGGGCCACGGTACCCGAAACGTCCGAGTACATGACCGAGCAGCATGATCTGGGTCCGGAACACTGCATCGCGATCGGGCCGGCAGGGGAGAATCTGGTGCGATTCGCCTCGGTAATGACCTTCGACTCGCGGGCCTTCGGCCGGGGCGGCCTCGGCGCGATACTGGGCGCGAAAAACGTCAAGTGCGTCACCTTCGAGGGCGACGCCGAGCCACCGGTCGAGATTCCGGACCCGCCGGAGTCGGAGATCCACCGCGAGGCCGCGACGGCAGACGACCGGATGCGCAGTCAGGGCACCGCGGGCGGCACCGAGTTCATCAACGACAACTTCTCGCTGCCGACGCGGTACTTTCGGGAGTACGAGTTCGAGGGGGCCGCCGACATCGGCGGCGACGCCGTCGAGGAAAAGAAGTACAAGAAAGGGGCCTGCTCGGCCTGTGCCTACGCCTGCAAGCTCCCGACCCGCGACGAGGAGACCGGCCTCGAGACCGAAGGGCCGGAGTTCGAGACGATCTACGCCTTCGGCTCGATGCAGGGGGTCGACGACGTCGTCGACGTCATGCAGTCGAACGAACTCTGTGACACGCTGGGGATGGACACCATCTCCGCGGGCGTCACGGTCGCGGCCTACCTCGAGAGCGAGGACGCGTTCGGCGATTCGGACCTCGCCCACGAGGTCACCGAAAAGATCGCCCGCCGCGAGGGGATCGGCGACCTGCTCGCGGAGGGCGTCGACCGCGCCCACGACGAGCTGGGGGTCGAGAACTACACCGTGAAGGGCATGGAGTTCGCCGCCCACGACGGCCGCGTCCTCCACGGGCAGGGGCTGTCCTACGCCGTCGCGAACCGCGGCGCCGACCACCTCTACGCCAGCATGCTCGCGCTGGAGTACAGCGGCGAACTCGACCCGCAGGGGACGCTCGGCAAGGCCGAGCGCCTGGTCGAACGGGAGGACCTCGCCGCGTTCCTCGACACCGGTATCGTCTGCGTCTTCGGGCGCGACTACGCCACCCCCGACCGACTCGAGGCGCTGTTCGACGCCGAGTACGAGGACTTGCTCGAGGTCGGTGCCCGGGCGGTGGAACTGGAACGTCACTTCAACAACCGGCGGGGGTTCGACCGGACGGACGACGACCTCCCCTACGAGATCCCCGACCTCGACGAAGCGATCGGCGAGTACTACGCGGCGCGGGGCTGGAACGACGACGGGACGGTCCCGACCCACGCGATCGAGTCGCCGCCCGCGCCGTCGGCCGACTGACCCGGTTCGCCGCGCGATCCCGCCGACGCACCGTCAGCCGCCGTACACCGACGGCACCAGCCGGATCACGGCTCCGTCCTCGAGCGGCGTCTCGAGCCCCTCGAGGTGGACGACGTTGCGTTCGTCCTTCGTGACGACCGTGTCCCCGGCCAGCCCCGCCCCGTCGTCGGCGACGAGTTCCCCCTCGAGGCCCGGAAACGCGGCCTCGAGGTCGGTCAGGAGGTCGCCGACGGTCTCGGCCTCGGTCTCGTAGCGAACGGTCTTCTCACCGACCGCGTCGCGGAAGGGGCCGAAGAAGGCGCACTCGAGTTGCACGACCCTCCGTTCGACGGGGCGGACCTTGAAATCGACGGGTCGAGCGGCGAGCGATGTCACGAACACGCGGTCGTGACACCGAGGGATCGTTCGGGACGGCTCGTGGCCGAAGCCGATCACCGTCGAGTCGACGCCGTCCCGCCGGCAGCGCCGGCCGCGATCACAATCCTGTTGGGCGTTCCCTTCGGAGAGCCGACCAGTGGCAACGTCGACACAGCGCCGACGGACGCTCTGGGTCGTGGTGGCCGCGGCGACGCTGACGGTCATGGCCGGGGCGATCCTCGGCCCGATCGTCCCCCAGATACGGGACGAACTCGGGGTGTCGGGGTCCGCGGCCGGCCTGATCATCACCACTCACGGCGGCGTGATCGTCCTCGCGAGCCCGCTCGTGGGATCGCTCGTCGACCGGATCGGGCCGCGTCGTCCCCTCGTTGGCGGCCTGTTCGTCTACGGCCTCGGCGGCGGCGCGGGACTGTTCGTCGACGCGTTCCTCCCGCTGCTGGCTTCCCGCGTCGTCCTCGGACTCGGGACCGCCGCGGTGTATACGTCGGTGACCGTCCTCATCTACGATCTCTACGAGGGGCAGGCGATGGAACGGGCGCTGGGCTATCGCAGCAGCGCGAACAGCGCCGGCGCGGCGGTCTGGCCCCTCGTCGGCGGCGTGGCCGGGAGCCTCGCGTGGAACGCCCCGTTCGGCATTTATCTCGTCGCGGTGCCGCTCGGCTTGCTGGCCGCGGCGACGGTCCCCGAGATGACGGCCTCGAGCGACGGGACCGATACCGCGGCGAACGGGAGCGGCCGGGCCGACGGGGCGGAACGCGGGGGCGGCGGCGTCCTCGCGGTCTTTCGTGACCGGCCAGCGCTTCCGCTAGTCTACCTGCTGTACTTCGGGGCGAACGCCCTGCTGTACGTGATCGTCGTCTACTACCCCCAGTTGCTCTCCGGCATCGGCGTGACCTCGTCGCTGCGGATCAGCCTCTATCTGGCTGCCAACGGCGCTGCGGGCGGCGTCTCGGCGATCGCCTACGACCGGCTGCTTGGCTACGCCGATCGATCGACGCTCGTCCTCGCGGCCTTCGGCCTCTGGGCCGGCGGGCTCGCGACCGCGACGGTCGTCGGGACCGCAGCGGGCGCGGCCCTGCCGGTGGTCCTGTTCGGACTCGGGATCGGACTGGTCTTCCCGTCGACGTTCGCCTGGGTCGAGGCCCTCGCCCCGCCGGACCGACAGGGGCAGTTCAGTTCCTACATCGCCTCCTTCGGCTACACCGGGCAGTTCCTCTCGCCGGTCCTGTTCGGGGCGCTCGTTCCCCTCGCGGGCGTCGAGGGCGTCTTCGCCGCCGCCGCAGCGATCGCCGGTATCGCCGCCGTCGGACTGGGGACGAGCCGGCTCCGCGGCGCGGCGTCCTGAGCCCGCGTCCACCCCCCAGCCCTTTTGTCTGGGTGTGGATAGCCCGACCCGCATCCGATGTCGGACCCGACCCCGGCCGAGTCCCCGCGCCCCGAGTCGCTGTGGCTCGCCACGACCCCCACGACCGACTACGGCCCCCTCGAGGACGGTCTCACCGTCGACGCGGCCGTCATCGGCGGCGGAATCACCGGCCTTTCCGCCGCGATCGAACTGCAAGACGCCGGCCGCTCGGTCGCCGTCCTCGAGGCCGACCGGATCGTCGAGGGGACGACCGGGCACACGACGGCGAAGCTCACCTCCCAGCACGGACTGGTCTACGACCGGCTCGTTTCGCAGTTCGGCGCGGAGACGGCGCGCCAGTACGCCGCGGCGAACGAGGCGGCGATCGAGACGGTCGAACGCCGCGTCGAAGAGTTGGGCGTCGACTGTGACTTCCGCCGGACGCCGGCCTACACCTACGCCGCGTCACCCGACGATGTCGGCGAGATCCGCGACGAGGTCGAGGCCGCCCAGCGGGTCGATCTGCCGGCGTCGTACGTCGATGACACCCCGCTGCCGTTCGACGTGCCCGGCGCGGTCCGCTTCGACGAACAGGCCCAGTTCCACCCACGGAAGTACCTGCTCGCGATCGCCGAGCGGGTCCGCGACGACGGCGGCCACGTCTTCGAGGAGACCCGCGCGCTCGAGGTCGATCCCGGGTCGCCGTGTCGTATCGAGACCGATCACGGGACGGTCGTCGCCGACGACGTGGTCGTCGCGACCCACTTCCCGATCCTCGACCGGGCCGGCTACTTCGCGCGGATGCACCCCCACCGCGCGTACCTGCTGGCCGTCCGGATCGACGGGACGCCGCCCGAGGGGATGTACTACAACACGGCCACGCCGGCGGCGACGATGCGGCCGTACTCGGCCGCGGACGGCGAGGAGGACGATCTCCTCCTCGTGGGCGGCCAGAGCCACAAACCGAGCGTCGACGGCGTGCCGACCTCCGAGCGCTACCGCCGCTGCGAGACTTTCGCCCGCGAACACTTCGAGGTGGAGTCGGTCGAGTACCGCTGGTCGACGATGGACTATTCCCCCGTCGACTCCGTCCCCTATATCGGTCGGATCGATCCGCTGTCGGACCGGGTCTACGTCGGCACCGGGTTCAACGGCTGGGGAATGACGACCGGCACCGCCGCGGGAACGATCCTCGCCGACTTGATCGTCGAGGGCTCGAGCCCGTGGGCCGACGTCTTCGATCCCCAGCGGTTCACCCCGAAGGCGTCGGCCAAGCGCTTCCTCGAAGAGAACGCGACCGTCGGCGGGAGCTTCGTCGGCGACCGAATCGAGTCCCTGCTGGCCGCGCTCGGGGCCGACGGCGCTGATGACCTGCAACGGGGCGACGCCCGCGTCGTCCGACGTGCGGGCCAGCCCGTCGGGCTCCACCGCGACGACGAGGGCACGACCCACGCCGTCTCGGCGACCTGTCCGCACATGGGCTGTCTCGTCCGGTGGAACGACGCCGAGCGCACCTGGGACTGCCCCTGCCACGGCTCGCGGTTCTCCCGCGAAGGCGAGGTCCTCTCGGGACCCGCCCTCGAGGGACTGCTGTACCGGCGGCTGTGACGGTCGCGGGCCCTGCCAGTTTCCACTGACGGCCAGCGAGTCGCGTCGACTGCCGGGCGGGTACAACACGGACGACGGCACGCCTGCTCGATGCGGTCACCATATCGCAAACGCCCGCCGGAGACGCCCCCGGCACGGTATACGGGAATCGTTATTTCACGTCGGAACTCGAGGCACGGGACAGGAGGTAGACGGCGACCCCACCCAACAGGAGATCGAGGCCGAGCAGCACGGCCACGCCGGGAACGACGCCGTCGAGCGTCCCGCCGAACCACGAGACGTCGATGACCGTCATCACGTCCCGGTCGATCATGAGCGAACGGGCGGCATCGACGCCGTACGTAACGGGGTTGATACGGGCGAACGTCCGAATCCAGTCGGGGAGTGCCGTGAGCGGAAGGAACGCACTCGAGAGGAACAACAGCGGGAACTGCAACAGGTTCGCGCCGATGATCGTCGATTCCTGATCTCGCGTGAGAATCGCCAACGCGTTCGAGAACGCGACGAACCAGAGCGAGAAGAGAACGCCGACGGCGATGATACCGAGGGCACCGACGACGCCGGTGACGATCTCCGCGCCGAGGAGGACGCCGAGTCCGAGAATGATCGCGATCTGCACGGCGATTCGAAACACTTCCGCGGCGGTCTTGCCGACGAAGACGGCCGTGCGGTTCATCGGCGTGACGAGAATCTTCTCGAACATCCCGTTCTCGATGTCGTTGACCAGTCCCACGCCCGAGGTGATGGCCGCCGCGAGGGCGACCTGAATCGCGATCGCCGGGACCAGATACGTCTCGTAACTGATCCCCGGAATCCCTCGATTGACAGCGCTGCCGGCGACGTTCCCGAACACTTCCGTGAACAACACGAGGAAGATGATCGGCTGGACGAGCGAGACGACCAAGACGAACGGGTTCCGAACGGCCTTTCGGTTCCACCGCTTGAAATTCACCCAGACGTCTCCGACGAACGTGTTCCCGGCGCGTGCGTCCGGCCGCGCCGAGGATGCCGGCGTGTCCTCGTCGGCCCTCGGCGTACTCATGGTACGGCCTCCGTGTCGTCGGTCTCGAGTTCCTCACCCGTGATCGCCAGGAACACGTCGTCGAGCGTCGGGGCACGGATATTGAATCCGGTCACCGTCAACTCCGCGTCCCGGAGCGCGACGAGCAGGTCGGTCCCGTACTGTCGCACTGTCTCCGCGGTGACGCTGATGCCGTCGTCCGTTTCGGTGACGGACGCGTCGGCGAACGCATCGAACTCGCGCGCGATCGTCGCCGCCTGTTGTCGGGCCGTCGACCCGCCCTCCAGTTCCACGTCGAGGACCTCACCGCCGACCTCGCGTTTCAGGGCCGCAGGGCTCCCGTCCGCCACGATCTCTCCGTCGAGAATGACCGCCAGGCGGTCACAGAGTTGGTCCGCCTCCTCGAGGTACTGTGTGGTCAGGAAGATGGTCGTTCCGAGGTCGTTGATGCGCCGGAAGTAGTCCCACAGACGGTTGCGAGCCTTCGGATCCAGCCCCGTCGTCGGTTCGTCCAAGAAGACCAGCGGCGGGCGGTGGACCAGCGCGGTCGCGGCGTCCAGTCGCTTCTTCATGCCGCCCGAGAACTCCTCGGCCCGCTTGTCCGCGACGCCGGCGAGGTCGACGAGATCGAGTAGTTCGGAGACTCGTTCGGACCGTTCCCCCCGCGGCACTCCGTACGCCTCACAGGCGAACCGGATGTTCTCCTCGGCGGTGAGTTCCGGATCGATACTCGTCTCTTGGGCCATGTACCCGATCGACTCCCGGATCTCACGGGATTCCGAACGCACGTCGAAACCGTTGACTCGAACCGCTCCGCCGGTCGGGGACAACAACGTCGCGAACACCTTGATCGTCGTCGTTTTCCCCGCTCCGTTCGGCCCGAGAAAGCCGAAGAACTCCCCCTCGGGGACGGCCATATCGATCCCGCGGACGGCCGCAGTCCCGTCGGCGTAGACGAGTTCAAGTCCATCGACAGCGATGGCAGCAGCGTCCCCAGTAACAGCGGTCGTTCCCCCTTCGCGGGATCTGGCGTCGTCGTGGGGTCGTTCGACCGATTGCTCCGGTTCCGATGGCGACATACCCTTATTACTCGAGGCGGCGTAATATACTCCCGACGTCGAATCGTCATCCGTGCTACAGGAAACGGGTGCATGCCCGATCGAACGCTGGCGTCGCGATCGGCGTCGAAACCGTTTCAGTGGCTCCGAGAGACGGATACGGACTCGAGATCGATCCGACCGGGCTCCGGAACCGGCGCGTCGGAATCGCTCGAGACGGCGTAGTCCCCCAGTATCTCACCGTCGTTCGCGTCGCCCGGCAGCACGATCACGGCCTTCGCGAGCAGCGGCGCGATCACGCCCGCGACGACGGTTCGGGGGTCCGACAGCGGCCCGCGGACCACGACGCGGTCGTCGGCCTCGAGGTCGGTCCCCTCGAGGACGCCGTGTGCGGCCTCGAGGACCTGCTCGTGCGTCACCGTCCGCTCGCCGTCGGTCAGGATCGCCGTGTCGGGATCGATCGCCAGCGGCGGGAACGACGGGTTCTCGCTCCACAGTCCCGCGTCGAAGTGATGGACGTCGGGCGCGTCGGGCTCGTCGCCGTAACCGACCCGCTGTGCGCCCTGCGGAAGGTCGTAGGACTCGAGCGCGCTGACCGGCGCGACGAGCGTTCGGAAGTCGCCCTCGTCCGTGAGGTCTGTGGGCGGGTCGAAACGAGTGGTCCCCTCGAGCAGCGTCGTCCCGAAGAAAGCGAGCAGGGCCAGCGGCCCGTCGCCGACGACACCGACGGTGACGCCCTCGCGAACCCCCGAGTGGCGCAGGAAGTTGCCGGCCTTCCACGCGGTCGTACACAGCCAGTGGTAGTCGTACTCCCGCCCCGTCGCGTCGACGAGGGCGATCCGGTCGTCCCGCAGCTCGCGGGTGAGCAGGTCGTCGACCGTCCCAGCGTTCATGGTCGGGACTGAGGACCGCGGGGGAAAAAGAGCGCCGACTCGTGTCGTTCGTCTCGCCTTCGGTCCCCGCTATACGGCGGGATTCGGCCCGCCGTCCGCTCCTCCCATACGGTCTCCTGTCAGTCATTGCCGGTGGGACCGCGACCGCCCTGCGGTCCCACCTGGCATCGGGACAGCAAACCGTCTCAGTCGTCGGCGGCCGCCGGCTCGGCGTGATCCACGTCGGTCCCGAGGACCGCGAGGAACTCGGCGAGCCACTCGGGGTGGTCGGGCCAGGCCTGCCCCGTCACGAGGTTCCCGTCGCGGGTCACCTCGTCCGTCCACTCCGCGCCCGCGCCCCGGACGTCGGCCTCGAGGGCCGGATAGCCGGTACAGGTTCGGCCCTCGAGGACGTCGGCCGCGGCGAGGATCTGGAGGCCGTGACACAGCGCCGCGACGGGTTTGTCTTCCTCGAAGAAGTGCCGCGTGATCTCGAGGACCTCGTCGTAGGTCCGGAGGTATTCCGGCGCGCGCCCGCCCGGGACCACCAGCGCGTCGTACTCGGACGGCTCGACCGCGTCGAAGTCGTGGGTCAGTTCGAACTCGTGTCCCGGCTTCTCGGTGTAGGTTTGGTCACCCTCGAAGTCGTGGACGGCGGTCGGACAGGTGTCGCCGGCCTCCTTTTCCGGGCAGACGGCGTGTACCTCGTAGCCGATCATCTCGAGCGCCTGAAACGGGACCATAACCTCGTAATCCTCGACGAAGTCGCCCGCGAGGAGCAAGATTCGTTGTTCTGTCATGGTATTCCACGCGGTCGTTCGGTCGCGATGAGTATAACACGTGTTGGTTGTTATCACGACACTCATCAGGCCGAACGGATATCCGCAGCGAGTGGCCAACGGATCCGAGTAACCGCATCGACCTCGCCGACACTGAGAGGGGTAGTTCACATACCGAAGCCATCGACGGAGGAGCGTTCGGTCCGTACACCCCCTGCTCGACGAACTCGGCGTCGACTGAGAACCCCGCGCCGCTACTGTCCGAGTCGAGGCGAGGACCCGACCACTGTCGCCGGTTCAGAACGCCCGCTTGATCTTCTCGAAAAAGCCTTCCTTCACTTCGATCTCGTCGCCGCCGGCCTCCGCGAACTCCTCGAGGGCCTCGCGCTGGTCCTCGTTGAGGCTCTCGGGGGTGACGACCTGCACCTTGACGTAGAGGTCGCCCTGCCCGCGGCCGCGCAGTCGGGGCATCCCCTTGCCCTCGAGGCGGAAGGTCTCGCCGCTCTGGGTGCCCTGCGGGATCTCGAACTCCGCGCCGCCCTCGAGGGTGGGGACCTCGACGGTGTCGCCGAACGTGGCCTGCGGGAACGAGATCGGCAGCCGGTAACGCAGGTCGTCGCCCTCGCGTTCGAACTCCTCGTGGTCGCGGATCGAGACGTCGATCAGCAGGTCGCCGCGGGGGCCGCCCTCGGGGCTGGGCGCGCCCTCGCCTTCCATCCGCAGCGTCTGGCCCTCCTGAATACCGGCCGGGACCTCGACGGTCAGCGTCGCCTCGGTGCGGACGTAGCCCTCGCCGCGACACTCGCCGCAGGTCTCGGAGTAGATCGTCCCCTCGCCCTCACAGCGGGGACAGGCCGTCGTCTGCTGGACCCGGCCGAGCGGCGTCTGCTGGACCTGGGTCACCTGCCCGCGGCCCTGACACTCCGAACAGGTCTCGGCGTCGGCCTCCGGCGGGTGGCCCTCGCCCTCACAGACATCACACTCCTCGGGCCGCTCGAGCGAGAACTGCTTTTCCGCGCCCTCGTAGGCCTCTTCGAGGTCGATCTCGAGTTCGGTTCGCAGATCGCGGCCCTTGCGGGGGCGACGGCGACCGCGGCCGCCGCCACCGCCGCCGAAGACCTGCTCGAAGAGGTCGCCGAGGCCGCCGCCACCGCCGCCCATACCACCCATACCGCCACCGCCCATGCCGCCGCCGAACGGGCCGCCGCCCATGCCGCCCGCGCCGCCGGACTCGCTGGCGTCGAAGCCGTGTTTCTCGGCCTGCTCGTAGCGCTCGTGGCCCATCTGGTCGTAGGCCTCGCGCTTCTCCTCGTCGGTCAGGACCTGCTTCGCCTTCTGGATCTTCTTGAACTTCTCCTCGGCGTCGGGGTCGTCGCTGACGTCGGGATGGTACTCGGTGGCCTTCGTCCGATACGCCTGCTTGATCTCCTCGGTAGAGGCGTCGGGGCTCACGCCGAGTACGTCGTAGAAGTCCTCGCTCATTCGTTGTGCAACCGATACTCGTCTGAGGCACTTGAAACGACCGTTCCACCACAACCTTTTGCTCTGCGCTCCCTCGCTTTCGCTCGGTCGCTCGGCAAAAGGTTGATCAAAAGCACTCCACCCTCCGTTTCGGCTCGCATAGCGAGCCTTCACATCGGTCGTCGGCCCGCTCGCTCACTCAGTTCGCTCGCGATAATTCAGAGGCCGCCTGCGAGGCGACACTATCACAAACAACTCCGCTGAATCGAAGTAGTCGGGATCATTTTTAATCAGTAACCGTCTCACAGCCGTAGCTCGGTTTCAGACCTTCACCTTCTTGCATATTGTAATAGATTGTTAAGCTTGTAGATGTTCCTTCGGAACACTCGTCAGAATGAGGGTCAGTACCCACTTGCGGATCCCAGTGGAAGACCTCGGGTTTATTATCATCGATAGCAACAGAAAATTCTGCAGGAGTACCTTCGATTATCTGGTTTTCGTCGCCGGTAAGCGGCTCTAGATCGTATACTTCGCCGAAGATTTCTTCGCCGCTTTCGTTGGAAACAGTGACTATGAACGTGTGCGATTTGTCACTGCCGTTTAGCATATCTACGTAGTGCCGATTGGTGTCTTTGCTCGTGCGAAGAGAGCAACCACCGAGGGGAGCGCTGCCAAGAGCGCCTATCGAAGCGAGCAGCAACCGACGGGTATTCATACCGTATTCTAATCCGCATATACATAAGAATATTATCACAGTCCGGACTACAAAACAGATCCATCACTCAGCACGGGGCGAACAGATCTGATAGCAACGGAATCACGGAACCAAGCCCGGGGTCGTTAGACCACGCCCGAAAGGTGAGGAAGGCTCGTTACTCCTCGTCGTCTTCCTCGAAGTCGACGTCCTCGAAGTCGGCGTCGACGAACTCCTCGCCCTCGTCGCCGGCAGCGCCTGCATCGGGGCCGGGGTTCGGACCGCCGCCCATGCCGCCCATTCCGGCACCGCCGGCACCTGCAGCGCCGCCGGCTGCACCGCCAGCGCCGGCAGCGCCCGCACCGGCTTCCTGCTGGTAGACCTGTTTACCGATCTCCTGCAGTGCCTCGCTCAGGCTCTCGGTCGCGGCCTCGATATCCTCGGCGTCGGCCTCGTCGTCGTCGATCGTCGCCTCGAGGTCCTCGATCTCGGCCTCGATGTCGGCGCGCAGGTCGTCGTCGACCTGCTCGTCGTTCTCCTCGAGCAGCGTCTCGGCGCGCTGGATCGTGGCCTCGGCGTTGTTGCGGGCCTCGATGCGCTGGCGCTTTTGCTGGTCTTCCTCGGCGTGTTTCTCGGCCTCGCGCTGCATCTTCTCGATCTCCGAGTCGGAGAGGCCGGCGCCGCCCTCGATGGTGATCTCCTCGGTGGTGCCGCTGCCCTTGTCCTCCGCGGAGACGTTGACGATGCCGTTCTCGTCGATGGAGAACGTGACCTCGATCTGGGGCGTTCCGGCGGGGGCCGGCGGGATGCCGGTCAGGTGGAACTCGCCGAGCATCTCGTTCTCCTCGGCCAGTTCGCGCTCACCCTGGAAGACCCGGACCTGAACTGTCGTCTGGTTGTCCGCCGCGGTGGTGAAGATCTTCGACTCCTCGGTCGGAATCGTCGTGTTCTTCTCGATGAGGCGCTCGAAGAGACCGCCCTTGACCTCGATCCCCAGCGAGAGCGGGGTGACGTCCAACAGGACGATGTCGTCGACCTCGCCGCCAAGCACGCCGCCCTGGATCGCCGCGCCCAGCGAGACGGCCTCGTCGGGGTTGACGTTCTTCTGGGGCTCCTTGCCGGTCAGCTCCTCGACCTTCTCCCCGACCTGGGGCATCCGGGTCGAGCCGCCGACGAGCAGCACCTCGTCGATCTCGTCTTTCTCGTAGCCGGCGTCTTCGAGGGCCTGCTCGGTCGGTTCGACGGTCCGTTCGATGAGGTCGCTGGTCAGCGACTCGAACTTCGCGCGGGTCAGCGACTCCTCGAGGTGGATCGGGCCGTCGTCGGTCGCCGTGATGAACGGGAGGTTGATCTCGGTCTCCTTGCGCGAGGAGAGTTCGATCTTGGCCTCCTCGGCGGCGTCTTTGAGCCGCTGGAGGGCCTGTCGGTCCTCGCGGAGGTCGATCCCGTGTTCCGCCTCGAACTCCTCGGCGAGCCAGTCGATGATGGCCTCGTCCCAGTCGTCGCCCCCGAGGTCGTTGTCACCGTTGGTCGCGACGACCTCGTAGACGCCGCCGCCGAGATCGAGAATGGAGACGTCGAAGGTCCCCCCGCCGAGGTCGTAGACGAGGACGGTCTGGTCCTGATCGTCCTCGAGGCCGTAGGCCATCGAGGCGGCCGTCGGCTCGTTGATGATGCGCTCGACCTCGAAGCCGGCGATCTCGCCGGCGTCTTTAGTCGCCTGGCGCTGTCGGTCGGAGAAGTACGCGGGGACCGTGATGACGGCTTTCTCGACTTCGTCGCCGAGATAGTCCTCGGCGTCGCGTTTGATCTTCTGGAGGATCATCGCCGAGATCTCCTCGGGCGTATACTCCTCGTCGTCGATCTCGACGGTGTAGTCTTCCTCGCCGATGTG
Source organism: Natrinema thermotolerans (assembly GCF_031165565.1). Lineage (NCBI taxonomy): Archaea > Methanobacteriati > Methanobacteriota > Halobacteria > Halobacteriales > Natrialbaceae > Natrinema > Natrinema thermotolerans. Next base: position 3,837,262 of record NZ_CP101873.1, read on the forward strand.
GCGCTTGATCGACTGGATCGTCTTTTCGGGGTTCTGGACGGCCTGATTCTTGGCCGGTTTCCCGACGAGTCGCTCGTCGTCGGAGAAGGCGACGACGGAGGGAGTGGTCCGTTCGCCTTCGGAGTTGACGATGATCTCCGGATCGCCGCCTTCCATCACCGCAAACGCGCTGTTCGTCGTGCCGAGGTCGATTCCGAGAATTTTGTTGCTCGCCATCGTGGAGGGGTATTGTGCGCACTTTGTTTTAAAGGTTACTAGCCGGACTCGAAACCCGAATAAAAGCCCGATACGAGGGAGTAGCGGCTCGCTCGCGGTAGTTGGGTCTCAGTAAAAACGGGCGGGGAGATCGGTCGATCGGCCCGCCGTGTCGGACCGGCGGTCGACTGTGAACCGGTCAGTTGCGTCGTCGTGACGGACAGAGCAGCGATACTCTGAGAGAACGGCTACTCGTCGTCGGCGACTTCGCCGCCGAGTTCGATCGCCTCTGCGTCCTCTTCGCCGTCGTCGGATTCGGCCGACTCCTCGTCGGTCCCGGACTCGCCGTCGTCGGCGCTCGAGCCGTCGACGTCGCCGTCCGCATCGGCGCTCGAGTCCTCGTCGTCGGCGAACTCCCCGTTCGAGACCGTGACCTGTGCGTTCTGGATGACCTTGTCGCCCATCTCGTAGCCGGGCGTGTAGACGTCGGCGACGGTTCCCTCGGGCTGGTCGCTGTCGACCTGCATCATGACCTCGTGGCGCTGGGGATCGGTCTCGGTGCCGGGCTCGGGATCGATCTCGGCGACGTTCTCGTCCTCGAGGATGCGGTCGAACTCCTTGAGCGTCATCTCGACGCCCTCCTGCAGACTCTCGACGTCGTCGCTGTCCTCCTCGAGGGCGCGTTTGAGGTTGTCCCGGACGGTGATGAGCCGCTCGACGAGGTCCTCCGTCGCGCGGTCTTTGATCTGCTGTTGGCGCTTCTTGGCGCGTTTCTTGTAGTTCTGGAAGTCCGCCTGCTTGCGCTTGAGCCGGCTTTTCAAGTCCTCGACTTCCTCCTCGTATTCCTCGAGTCGGTCGTCGCGGGCCTCGAGTTCGTCCTGCAGTTCACCGATAGTTTCGGCCTGTGATTCGACGCGTTGCTCGAGGTCCTCGAGTTCCTCGCGTTGGTGGCTGACGGTCCCGTTCAGGTCGCGGGCCTCCTCGACGATCGAGTTGACCTGCCGAGCGAGTTCGTCGTCGTACTCGGTGACCCGATCGAGGAGCCGCTGGATGTCCTCGCTGGTTTCGGGTGCGTCAGTCTCGTCCGCCGCGGGGGCCGACTCGCCCTCGGCAGCGTCCCCGTCGGCGTCGGTCGTCGCCTCGCTCTCGTCGTCGGTTCCCGCGGGTTCCGCGTCCGACTCCTCGACGTCGGGAGCCGGCTCTGATTCCCCATCCGTCGAGACGTCGGGGTCCGCCGCGGCCGTCTCGCCGTCGTCGGATTCCTCCTCGGACGGGACACCCGGGGCGGACGTCTCCGTGCCCTCGTCTTCGCTCATATGGCTGTCAACGAACAGCGGTAATAAAAGGGTTGAGGTACCCGTGTCGGAGCCGCCGGCATCGCTGTGCCCATCTATAGTAGCCACTGAAAGTCATTGCACACCTGATCGCACGACTGCGTCGCGCTCAGTGTGTAAATCGTTTCAGTGGCTACTATAGTCGCCCGGACCGCCCCACCTCCGGATTTGCCGTCCCGAGTACCCGACCGTATATGTGTATCTACCCCCCACTGGGACGCGTGACGCGGAGCCCGAACGACGAGCCGACCGCGATCGAATGTCGGTACGAGGACGGGACGGTTCGGATCGACGACCTCAAGACGGCACCGCTCTCGCCGTCGTCGCTCCGGGAATCGGTCCCCGAACTCGAGGCCGATTCCCGAACCGGCTGCTGGCGCGTCCCTGCCTACCGCTACGCCGAACTGCGGGCGGCGCTGTGGCGGGCCGACGCCGCGGTCGAGGACCGCGTCCTCGATCTCGAGTCCGTCGGGGACCTCGCGTCAGCCTACGAACTCCGGCCGTACCAGGAACGGGCGCTCGAGTCGTGGCTCGAGACCGACCGGTGGGCCGACGTGCCCGGGCCGGAGTCGCCCGCTCGAGCGCCTGCCGGCGTCCTCGAACTGCCGACCGGCAGCGGCAAGACCGTCATCGCCCTGAAGGCGATCGAGCGGCTCTCGGTCCCGACGCTGGTCGTCGTCCCGACGATCGACCTCCTCGAGCAGTGGGAACGGGAACTCGAGCGGGAGTTCGACACGCCGATCGGGCGCTTCGGCGGCGGCGAGCAACGACTCGAGCCGATCACCGTCTCGACGTACGATTCGGCATATCTGAAGGCTGATTCGGTGGGTGACCGGTTCGGGTTCGTCGTCTTCGACGAGGCCCACCACCTCGGCGGCGAGGGGTACCGCGAGATCGCACGCTTGCTCGCCGCCCCCGCGCGGGTGGGTCTGACCGCGACCTTCGAGCGCCCCGACGGTGCCCACGAGGTCGTCGAAGCCCTCGTCGGGCCGCTCGTCCACCAAGTCGACGTGGACGACCTCGCCGGCGACCACCTCGCGGCCTACGATCTCAAGCGCCTCGAGGTATCGCTGACCCCCGAGGAGCGCGAGGAATACGAACGAAACCAGGAGACGTTCACCGACTACCTCGCGAGTTCGAACATCGAGATGCGGAGCGGCTCGGACTACCAGGAACTGGTCAAGCGGTCGGGGTCGGACCCCGAGGCCCGCGAGGCGCTGCTCGCGCGCCAGCGCGCACGGGAGATCATGTTCGGCAGCGAGGCCAAACTCGAGGCCCTGGCGGGGATCCTCGACGACCATCGGGACGACCGGGTCATCGTCTTCACGGCCCACAACGACCTCGCGTACGACGTCAGCGAGCGGTTCCTCATCCCGACGATCACTCACCGGACCGGGACCGCCGAGCGCCGCGAGATCTTGGCGCGGTTCCGGGAGGGGACCTACGGCCGGATCGCGACCTCGAACGTCCTCGACGAGGGCGTCGACGTCCCCGACGCGAACGTCGCGGTCGTCCTCTCCGGCAGCGGCAGCGAGCGGGAGTTCGTCCAGCGACTCGGACGGGTCCTCCGCCCGAAGGACGACGGCGGCCGGGCGGTCCTCTACGAGGTCATCACAGCCGATACCGGCGAGCAACGGATCGCCGCCCGACGGCGGGAGTGACGCGCCGAAGGGGCCCCGCAGCGGGTCGTCACCGATCGAATCGAGCGACTCCGACCGACCGTTGCACTCCACGTCGGCCCACGCTCGAGGCGGCACAGTCCCGCGATCCGGCCCGTGTGGTCTTGCCGCGTCGCTTCAGTGGGTATCGTCCACGTTCCACTCTCCACCGAGGTCCCCCCGCTCGGTCGTCACGAACGAGCCGTCCTCGAAGCGTGTCACGCGGCCGGTCTCCTCGCTCAGCGTCAACGTCGACACCACGTTCGGCCGCCGGGAGGTATCCAGTGCGCTCATGTGGCGCGACCCCATCCAGTCCTCGTAGCCGGGATCGTCCGGATCCGCCTTCCCGCTCTCGAGTTCGTCGGGACCGAGGTCGGTAAACCGGACCAGTTGTTCCTGGACGACGCCGTCGACGCTGACGACGACGGCCCCGTCGCGGGTCCTCGCGACCTCTCGGGCCGTCTCGTAGAAGGCGTCGAGATCGAGACAAACGTCGTGACAGCGGTCCGTCGGCCACGTGTTGTCGCCCATCGGGTACGCGAAGTCCGCGACCGACGGCCCGATGACGACGGCGACGTACATGCCGGGACCTTTGACGTACTGTTCGTCCCACCGATCGAAGTCGATGCTGAGCGACTCGAGGGCATGTGCCAGGCAGTCGACCAGTTCCCGAACCCCGTCGTGGGTCTCGTACGCGATCCGGAGCGACGAATCGTCCATACCGGAGGGTGGAACCGAACCGCCGTAATATCAGTGCCTGAGCCCCGTCGGCGAGGGCTATCGTCGGGTCTTCGTCCGGGTCACTTTTGCCGGTGCCGCGCCGACATCGGACGAATGCTGACGAAGGACCTGCTGCGCGTCTCGCGGGCCGGCGGCGGCTACCACCCGCAGTTCGCCGGCCGCGACCAACGCCCGCTCGCGGCCAGAGTCCTCGGCACCTATCAGGGCCACGTCGGCGAACCCCGCGGCGACCTCGAGGACGCGCTGACTACCCTGGAGAACGAGGCCGACGACTTCAAACTCGTCCGCGGCCTCTCGGCGCTGCTCGAGCGCGAGGCGACGTTCGAGACCGACGCGGCGATCGACCCCGAGAAAGCCCGCCGGGCGGCCTTCGAGGCCGCCGAAGCGATCGGCGTCGTCACCGAGGACGAGCGGGCGATGGCGCTGATCCGGGCGGGCGAGTCGCTCGACGTCTCGGCGGACGACCTCGAGACCGCCCTCTACGCCGACCTCGAGGAGCGACAGGTCCTGACCGCGGTCGAGCCGCGTTGGGACCCCGACGGACTGCTCGCCCAGTACAACCTCTCGCTGGCTCAGACGGCGCTGTTCGACGCGACCGAAGTCCGGGTCCGCTCGAGCGATCCGAAGGCGCTGATCTCGGCGATCAAGCGCCTGCGGCTGCTGTACGAGATCCGGCGGCTCGAGGAGGAACCGACGCCGAGCGGCGGGGTTGCGGAGACAGACCTCGCGGACGGGATCGCCGAACGGGAGGTCGTCGTGACCGGCCCGACCCGGCTCTTCCGGGCGACGCGGCGGTACGGCACCCGCTTTGCCCGGCTGCTGCGGACCGTTGTGTCGGCCGAGCGGTGGTCGCTCGAGGCGACGATCGACGACCGCGGGACCGAGCGGACGCTCTCGCTCTCCCACGATGATCCCGTTCGGGTGCCCGACGCCGAACCGGTCGCGGACGTCTCGTTCGACAGCGGCGTCGAGGCAGACTTCGCCGCCCGCTTCACGAATCTGGATCTCGACTGGGACCTCGTGCGCGAGCCCGAGCCGCTCGCGACGGGGACGCGGGTGATGATTCCGGACTTCGCGTTCGACTACGCCTACGGCGACTTCCGGCTCTACTTCGAGATCATGGGGTTTTGGACCCCCGAGTACGTCGAGAAGAAACTCTCGCAACTGGCCGACCTCGAGGACGTGGACATGCTCGTGGCCGTCGACGAGTCGCTGGGCGTCGGCGAGGAGATCGCGGCCCGCGACCACCGGGCGATCCCCTACTCGGGAACGGTCCGGGTCAAAGACGTCGCCGACGTCCTCCGGGAGTACGAACGCCAACTGGTCGCCGAGAGCGCGGCCGCCCTGCCCGACGAACTCCGTCCCGACGAGGACGCGATCGCGCTCGAGCGGCTGGCCGACCGCCACAGTGTCAGCGAGGACGCCCTTGCGGACGTCTCCGTCCCGGACCACGAGCGCGTCGGCCGAACGCTCGTCCGGCCGGCCGTCCTCGAGTCGCTCGCCGACGCGATCGAGGCGGGGATGGCCCTCGAGGACGCCGAGGCGGTCCTCGAGGAGTACGGGATCGCCGACGCGAGCGCCGTCCTCTCGCGGCTGGGGTATCGCGTCGAGTGGGAAGGGTTGGCCGGCGGGACGCTCGTCGAGCGCTGACGGCGCTCCCGCCGGATGACAACGTCCCGGCCAAGTTACAAGTGCCCGCGCCGATAGCCCGGCCATGAACGTCCTCGTCGTCGGCGGTGGTGGGACGATCGGCAGCACCGTCGCGTACACGCTCGCGGTACAGCGTCCGGAGACGACCGTCACGCTCGCGGATCCCCAGACGGCGGTCACGACCGGCCATGCGATCGATCTGCGCCACGCGCAGTGTCACGTCGCCACCGCGGCGGGGCGTCCGTCGTTCGGCGACGACCCGCCCGGCACCGTCACCGCGATCGATCCGAGCGCGTCCCCGGGCCCCGATCCGATCGACGCGGCCGACGCGATCGTCGTCGCCGCGAGCGCCGCGCGCGACCCCGACAGCTTCGAACGGGGCGGTCGACTGTCGAACCTCGAGCGAAACCTCGAGATCGCCGCCGACATCGGCGAGTGGTTCGGCGAGGCCGACCCGACGCCGACGGTCGTGGCCGCCAACCCGACCGATCGGGTCACCTACCGCCTGTGGGAGGCGAGCGGCTGGCCCCGCGAGCGGTTCCTCGGCTACTCCCTGTCGGAGACGGCTCGCATCGCGGACGAACTTGCCCGCCGGTTCGACACCTCGCCCGCCGCCGTCTCCTGTCCGGTCCTCGGCGAACACGGCGAACACATGGTCCCCGCGTTCTCGCGGGCGACCGTCGACGGCGAGCCGATCGATCTCTCGGCGACCGAGCGCGAGGCCGTCCTCGAGTACGTCCGCGACGTTCCCTACGACGTCATCGAGCGGCGGGGGCCAGAGGACTCGTCGCGGTGGGTTACGAGCCGCGGCGTCGCCACGATCGTCGCTCGACTGGCCGACGGCGGAACCGACGAACCGGTCTGTCTCTCGACCCCGCTTTCCGGCGAGTACGGGCTCGAAGGCGTCAGCGTGAGCGTCCCCGTCCGGCTCGACGCCGGCGGCGTCGGCGAGGTCGTCGAGTGGGACCTGGCCCCGAACGAGCGGGACGGACTCGAGCGTGCTGCCGCCGCCGTTCGGCGCTCGCTGGCGTGATCCGGGGCCGATACCAACGTCTTTAGTGGTCACGCTTAATCCCCGATAGGCACTACCCCGACACAGTCACGTGTCCCCTCAGTCCTCCACGGAACCGATTTCCCTCCTCCTCGTCGAAGACAACCCCGGCGACGTGCGGTTGATCGAGGAGGCGTTCAACACGGCGTCGTTCGATGTCAGCTTGCACACGGAGGCCGACGGCGACGCCGCCCTCGAGTTCCTTCACGAACGGGCGGCGAGCGAGGACGGCCCCGAAGTGGACCTGATGTTGCTCGATCTGAACCTGCCCAGGACCGGCGGGTTCGAGGTCCTCGAGACGATCAAGGACGACCCGGAACTCGCGTCGCTGCCGGTGTTGGTCCTGACGAGTTCAAAAGCGAACGAGGACATCGTCCGGAGCTACGAACTGTGTGCGAACGCCTACCTGACGAAACCGACCGATCCCGACGAGTTCGCCGACATCGGCCGTGCGGTCGAGGCGTTCTGGATCGAGGAGGCGGCGCTGCCCCCGATCCCCTCGTAACGGTAGTCACCCGGCGGGCAGCGTCGGGGGCCGATCGACGCTACGACTCGAGGTCGCGTTGACGCCCCTTCGGCACCATCGAGCGGAGTTCGCCGTGGACGTAGAGGCCGACGCCGATCGGCTCGCGTTCGCCCCGGTCGACGGGTTCACCGTCTCCCCCCGGTTGGTCCGTCGGCCCGACCCCGACGTCGTGGGCGGCGATCAGATAGCCCCAGTCGCCGTCCCACCGCTCGATCTCCTGATCCTCCCCCGCGGCGAACCGGCGGGCCTCAGCGGGCTCTACGTCGATCACGCAGTCGGTCGCCGCGCGGCCGAACCGCTGGACGAAGTCGGTCGTGGGCTTCCAGTGTTCTTGGCGGGTGCGGAGACAAGTCATGCCGATGGCCTCGATCTCGAGCGGCGTCGACGCCTCGCCGCCGTAGAGCCATATCTTGCCCGCGCCCTTCTCCCAGAAGGTGTAGTCGTCGAACGTTTCGGACGGAATCCCGAACCGGTCGGCGAAGTAGTCGACGACCTCCTCGCGGGTGGCCCGGCCCTCGACGTCCCGTTCCGCTTCGGTCGCGGGCAGCCGGTCGAACCGCTGGCCGTCGTTGTCGCTCATCACGCGGTCACCTCCAGTTTCGCGACGAAGAAGCCGCCGGTGTCGTTGTGATGCGGGTAGATCCGGGCCGCCTTCTCGAGGCTCGAGTCGAACGACTGGCCGTCCCACTCGGTCAGGCCGGGCGCGTGTTCCAGCCCGAGATCGAAGTCGACGACGCGACAGTCCTCCGCCTCGAGGGCGTGTTGGACGACCGCTTCGTTCTCCTCGGGGGCGAACGTACAGGTCGAGTAGACGACCGTCCCGCCCTCGCGGGTGGCCTGGATCGCCCGGCGGATAATGCCCTTCTGGATGCCCGCGACCGAGGAGATGTGGTCCGGCGACCAGTTGTCGAGCGCGTCGGGGTTCTTCCGGATCGTCCCCTCGCAGGAACAGGGGGCGTCGACGAGCGTTCGGTCGAACTCGTCGAAGTCGAAGCGGGACAGCGAGTAGTTCCGGGCGTCGGCGTTGGTCACCGCGAGGCTGGTCGCACCCAGCCGTTCGGCGTTAAAACGCAGCGCCGAGATCCGCCCGAGGTTGTTGTCGTTGGCGACGACCGTTCCCCGGTCGTCCATCAGTGCGGCGATCTGGGTCGCCTTCCCGCCCGGTGCGGCACAGCAGTCCCAGACCCGCTCGCCGGGTTCGGGATCGAGGACGACCGGCGGCACCGCCGAAACCTCCTCCTGCCCGTGGGTAAAGCCGTGAAACGAGGCCCACGTCGAGCCTGGCGAGTCGGTCTCGAGGTCCAGTACCCGGGGGTTCCAGTCGGCCTGTTCGTACGCGAGTCCCTCCGCCTCGAGGGTCGCGAGGGCCCGGTCGACCGAGGCCTTGATCGTATTTACGCGGACGGCGTTGCCGAGCGGCCGCTGACAGGCCGCCAGAAAGTCCTCGAAGTCGTCGATGATCGGTCGATACCGCTCGAGTGGCTCCATCGACTGCGGGTTCGCGCGACTGGCGTTTGTGGGTTTCGAAGCGGACGGCCCAACGCGGCTCGTGCGGTTTGCCGGAACGATGTCCCGGTGCAACCGCGAGACCGCTCTGCGGTTGCACCGGAAATGACTCACAGTAGACCGTCTCAGTCCCGAAACGGCGGGACCAGTTCGAACGCCGCCCCGGCGACCGCGACGCTGGCGGCGAGCGCGGCGACCGCGACCGCCGTCGATCCGTCGACGAGGAGCCCCCGCACGCCGACGGCCAGAAACAGCAGCGAGAATCCCAGCAGCGAGAAGGTCCCGACGGCGTCGAAGATCGCGTCCGCGACTGCGGAACGGACGATCGCGTCGCGGTCCCGCCGTGTCTTCTCCGACTCCGGATCGGTCGTCGTCATCGTCGGACGAACGATCGGCGGCGATCGGTATAAATCCGCGGGCGACGGGAACGAATCCGGCGACGGTGTCGGCACACCCTGCCCCCGATTTTAAGCCGGTGACGTCCGTCGGTCCGAGCATGGCAGGAATCCGCGTCCACGGCGAATCGGTCGCGCTCGAGGATCCAACGCTCGTCGAAGGGTTTCCGGGCGTTGGTCTCGTGGGCAAGATCGCGACCGACCACCTCATCGAGCAACTGGAGATGGAGTACTACGCGAGCGTCAACTGCGAGGGGCTCCCGCGGATCGGCGTCTACCGCGAGGGCGATCGGACCGCTCGACCGCCGGTCCGGCTCTACGTCGACGAGGAACACGATCTGCTGGCGCTGCGAAGCGACGCGCCGATCAGCGCCAAGGCCGTCGAGAGCGTCGCGGAGTGTCTGACCGGCTGGATCGTCGAGCAGGGGGCGACCCCGCTGTATCTCAGCGGCCTCCCCGCGGAGCGCGAGAACGGCGAGCGACCCGATCTCTACGGGATCGAGACCGGGAACGCCGGGGACCGGCTCGCGGAGACCGACGTGGCGACCCCGCCGGAGGACGGCGTCATCACCGGACCGACGGGCGCGCTGATCAACCGCGCCGCCCACGAGGGCTACGACAGCCTCGGCTTCGTCGTCGAGTGCGACCACCAGTTCCCCGACCCCGAGGCCGCGAGCGTCCTCCTCGAGGAGGGGGTCGCCCCCGTCACCGGCCTCGAGATCGACGTGAGCGAACTGGTCGATCGCGCCGAGGAGATCCGGGCGAAGCGAGAGCAGTTGGCCCAGCAGATGCAGGCGATCGCACAGGAGGAGAGTTCGCAAGCCCAGCCGTTGCGGATGTACCAGTAAGGTCGCTGGCTGACTGAGCCGTCTCCCCGCCTCGGTCGTGGGGCATGCCACCATGTCAGTCCGGGTAAGAGACCGAATCGCCTTTGGCTCTTCAGCCGAACTAACTAGTAATGAGAGTCGCACAGCTCGGGTCGGGGGAGCCGGAGATCGCAGTCGTCGCGGGCGTTCACGGGGACGAACCCTGTGGCGTCCGGGCCGTCGAACGGCTGCTCGACGAGCGCCCGACCGTCGAACGGCCCGTCAAGCTCATCGTCGCCAACGAGGAAGCACTCGAGCGACGGGTTCGGTTCATCGACGAGGACCTCAACCGTGCGTTCCCCGGCGATCCGGACGCGACGACCCACGAGGGTCGCCTCGCAACCGAACTGGTCGACGAACTCGAGGGCTGTCTGACCTTCTCGATGCACTCGACTCAGAGCCACGCCGAACCGTTCGCCGTCGTCAACGGCGTCAGCGAGACGGCCGAGGAGATCGTGCCACAGCTGCCCGTGACGGCGATGGTCGAGACGAGCAACTTCGCGGAGGGGCGACTCTTCGCCGAGATCGACACGGTCGAGGTCGAGTGCGGGCTCCAGGGCTCGGAGACGGCCGCCGAAAACGCCGACCGGCTGACGCGGGCGTTTCTGACCGCCGTCGGCGTGTTGCCCGGCGATACGGTCCGACGCGACCTCCCGATCTATCGGCTCACGGATGTCATCAGCAAGGAGCAGGCCGACTCCTACGAGGTGTTCGTCGAGAACTTCACCGAGGTCGAGGCCGGCGACTCCTTCGCCGCCGCCGACGGCGACGAGCAGGTCGCCGACGAGTCGTTCTATCCCGTCTTGATGTCCCCGAACGGCTACCGGGACGTCTTCGGCTACGCCGCCGAGAAACTCGACGTCCTCGAGACGCCGGCGTCGGCCGACTAGATCGCCCGGGTTCCCTGTGCCAACGGTGTGTCCGGCCGGCGGTCGCGACCGACCGGCGTGAGTGCCGATGACGCAAGGCATATCCCCCTTACCGCCCTACGGACGAGTATGGAGTTCCCACCGAACCAGGGTCTCGATCAGGACGAAGTCGACGAACAGGTCGCCGAGGCGCTCGAGGAAAACGAGGTCGTCCTCTTCATGAAAGGGACCGAACTGATGCCCCAGTGTGGCTACTCCCGCAAGGCGCTTGGCCTGATCGACCAGCACCGCGACGAGTTCGAGACCGTCGACGTCCTCGACTCGCTCGACGAGTACCGACAGGCGCTGTCGGAACACAGCGGTTGGGAGACGATCCCCCAGACGTTCGTCGACGGCGAGTTCGTCGGCGGCTCCGACGTCCTCGAGGAACTCGAGGAACGGGACGAACTCGCGGAGACGCTCGAGACCGCGTAGGGCCGGCCCACTGGCGTGACCCATATACTCGAGTTGATATCTCACGCATTTAATAGCAGCTCATATAAGTCACGCCCTCGTAGTAACAGATCACGACTATCGCCGTACACACCTTCCCACAATGTCAACAGAGGAATCCAGACACGTATATCGGCTGCATTCGACCCTTGAACTGCCCCTCGAAGACCTTCGCGAACACATCGACGAGGCGAGATATCCCGACGGAATCGACGACGTCGAGATCACGCGACGCAACAACACGCTGATCCTCAAGGCCGTCGCCGAGGATCAGTCGGTCAGCAAGTACACGCCGACGGCCCAGCTCAAAGCCAGCGTCACGGAAAACCGGGTCTACGAGGAAGACCCCGACGAGCGGCGGCAGAAATCGTTCAGCTGGGACGAGGAAGAGGAAGAGGAGATCGAGTCCGAACTCGTCGAGTTCGCCGCGTTCAAGGGCGACCGCGAGACGGTCCTCCAGAACTCGCTGTTGCAATACGAGATGTTCCTCGTCCTCTGTGAGATCGCCGAGGCCGCCGAGAAGGGGACGCTGACGGCTATCTCGGAACGCGACGGCGACCTCGATGCGACCCGGATCGTCGACGGCGAACCCCGTCCCGCGGACATCGAAGTCGTCGAAGGGCCCCGCGATACCGGCTCGGGGCAAGGCGGCGTCAACTGGCGGGACAACAAGTTCATCACGGACTGAAGGCGCTTCGGCCGGAACAGAGCGGAGAGCTAACCGATGCGCTTTCCTCGCTGAAGATCAGGAGCCGTAGCTATGGCGGCTAACCGCACGGACGTAGCAAATTAGTTCTCAGCGTCGGTCGCACTGATCTCGAGGTCGACTGAGTCCCCGTCAGAGACCGTCCCGGGAATCTGGCTCGTTCCGTACCCGGCATCGAGCGCGAGACCCAATTCCGCCGACTCTTCTTGCGAGAGAAGCACGTGATTTTCGGGTTCGTCGAGCCGATCAATCGCTTCGGGACCGTCGAAGCCGCCGTCAGGAAAGAGAACGACGCCGCCGGTCGGAGAAACCGTCGTGGACAACTCGATCTCGTGGGCCGACTGATTCTCTGCCTTAATGAGTTTGGGAAACCCGGTAACGGAGCCGTCGTTTACACCTAGTCCCGGATCGGAAGTACCGTTATCGACCTCGGTGATCTCGACGGTGATCGTCCCGTCGCTCTCGCCCGTGACGAACCCGCCGTCGTCCCCGGAGCCAGGTGCGAGTCGCAACAGCGCGGCGTCGTCGACTGCGGTCGACACGGTGACACCGCGCTCGGCTTCAGTCCGGCTGAACGCACCGGTCCCGAAGGCCACCCCACCACCGGCGGTGAGAGCCCCCAACCCGACCAGAACCGTGCGTCGTTTCATTCGGTGGTCACTCTCGAGCGCTCCTATCAATATTTAATACTATAGATACATAACCGTTCTGTATCGACCGAAAAACGACGGACGGGCGCGAACGGACAGCCGAAAATAACCTCGCATGAACCGACTCGTCTCCGCGTTCGGTCTCCTGTTGATCGTTCTCGGCGTCGCTCTCGGCAGCGTTCAACTCGGCGCGTTCGATCAGGTCGTCGCCGAACGGGACGCCTCCGTGAGCGTCGCCGAAGAGGACGAGGCATATCTCTCGATACAGGATGGGTACGGTGGGCGCACTGTGCGGAACTATCTTTGTATCTTCATCTGTTTTTCATACGATAGACCCAGGACAGTCGCCACCCTCGAGAACAGGTACATCACCGACTACTCTACCCTCAATGTCGAAGTCGACACCGTTGGAGGTGCGTCCGACGACACCCTCGAGGTTAGCCAAGCACCGACAACATTGTCCGAAGGGGAGGCCCGCAATGTCGTGGTCTCGTGTTCGGGGACCACTACGGCCGACGGAACGGGTGACGTCACGCTTCTCGTCGACGTTTCCGAGCCGGTCTACATCCACCAGAAAACAACGATTCAGGACGTGTCGTACGACTGTGCTGCCGGCTATTAGGCGAGTCGGTCCTCCCACTCCTCGGCGGTCATCGACTCGCCGGTGACGCCGTCCGGTCCCTGCGCTGCGAGCAGGGCGGCCGCGTCGTCCATCACGTCGGGCTGGAGGATCTCCCCGCGCTCGTCGTCGGGCAGGTGTTCCCAGATCCGCGTGTTGACGCGGCCGCCGGGGTCGATCGCGTTGACGTTGATCCCCTCGTCCTCGACCTCAAGTGCGACGGCCTGGGTAAAGCCCTCGAGCCCCCACTTCGAGGTGATGTAGGCCGCGGCGTCGGGGATCGCGTACCGGCCCAGCCCCGAGGAGACGTTGACGACGTTGCCCGAGTCCTGACCGGCCTCGAGCATCGCCTCGAGGACCCGCTTCGTGAACAGATAGACGCCCTTGACGTTGACGTCCATAATCGTATCCCACTCCTCCTCGTCGGTCTCGACGAGCGAGCGACGCTCCTCGCCGAAGCTGAGCCCGGAGACGCCGGCGTTGTTGATGAGCGTGTCGACGCGCCCGAACCGCTCGAGGGCCGCCTCGACGACGCGGTCGACGTCATCTGCCGCACGGACGTCCGCTGGGACGACCAGCGTCTCGCCGGCCGCCTCGTCGGCGACGGTCTCGAGTTCGTCCTCGCTTCGGGCCGTGAGGACGACGTTCGCGCCCCGTTCGGAGAGGGCGAGTACCATCGAGCGTCCGAGTCCCTTGCTCGCACCGGTGACGATGATCGTCTCGTCGTTGAGTGTGGTCATCTGACCGATCAGTTACGGGCCCATCGAGTAATACGTTCGGCCGCGGCGATCGAGTCGCGGTTCGATCGTCGAGCGGTCAGTCACTGGGTATGCGGCCGGCCCGTCGAACATCGTTCGCGAGGCGTTCGGCGTACTCGAGTCGGAGTCGACGCGCCGCCTCGCGGTCGACCGGGCCGCGGCCGCCGATGTCGTGGGCGATCGGCTCGTAGGTCGCGACCTCGAACCCCATTCGCTCGAGATAGGACCGCACCGCGTCCGCGTCCAGCCCGTCCCGGATCGCGGCGTTGACGTGTTCGATGACGGCGTCGAAGGTCGGCAGGACGATCTCCTCGTCGGTCACCCGGCCGGTGTCACCCTCGATTCGGACCTCGGCCCCGCGGAGGCGGTCGACGACGGTGGCCAGCCGGTCCGCCAGTCGGACGACCTGACTCGGGAGGGCGGTGTCGGGCGAGCGCCACTCGACGGTTTCGAACGACTCCCGGATCTGGACCGGCGTCCAGACGGCGCTTTCGGGATCGAACTGCGCCCGGATCGTGGACCGATCGATCCCCGCGTCGACGGCGGCCGTCACGAAGTCCTCGTATCGCCGCTCGAGCCGGCGCGTCCACTCCTCGGTGTCGTCGACGTAGGGCCAGAGCCGTCCCTGATGAGGGACATCGTCGTAGGCCATCCAGCGGTAGAGCTTCGACCGCGCGCCCGTTGCCAGGTTCCGGCCGCGGAAGTACGGCGCGGAGTTGACCAGCGCCAGCGCCGGATCGAGCGCGATGAACGTGTTCAACTGATCGACCGCCCGTCCCGGCTGTTGCTCGACGTGGATGTGCGTCCCCGCGCAGTGGCGGACGTACTCGAAGTCCTCGCCGATGACCCGCTCCTGAACGCGGGTCCTGTCGCTGGGCCGATCCGCAATCTCGCCGTGGTTGATCGGCGTCGCGAGCGGGACCAGTCCCAGCCCGCGTTCGTCCGCTCGCTCGAGGACGGCCTCGAGCCGCTCGTACAGTTCCTCGCGCAACTCGGCGGTCGACTCACAGGGCGTCGTCTTGATCTCGAGCAACGGCTCGACGAACTCCCGTTCGGCACCCGGCGACGCCTCGACGAGATCACCCGGTTCGACGAGCCGGCCCCGGTCGTCGACGACCCAGTACTCGACCTCGATGCTCCGTCGTATCGGCGTGGATTCGTGTGCTGACACGGTTGGTAGTCGCGATCACGGCTCGAGCGGCCGAGCGACGCCGTCCTCGGCCACAGACCTATGCTAACACTCGATATGAGAACCTCTCTCGAACGATGGCAAGAACCTTTCGTGACGGGAAATATTCGCCGCACGGCTCGTCGGGTCGGCCGCTCGCGGTCCGAAGTCCCGACAGGCGTTTCCGCCGACCCAAAGGATTTACAGTTCCTAATTACATCTAATTACACGAGATGACCGAGAACTTCCCCGACTACGTCGACGTCGATTACGACGACGGCAACGGCGAAGACCCCGAGGACTACCAGCACATTCAGGACAAGATCGAGAAGGCCATCGAGGTCACCCGCGAGGGGCTCGAGTCCTACGAGAACCCGGCCGTGATGTGGACCGGCGGCAAGGACTCGACGCTGACACTGTATTTCATCAAGGAGGTCGCCGACCGCTTCGACCTCGAGGTACCGCCCGCGGTCTTCATCGACCACTACCAGCACTTCGACGGGATCCACGACTTCGTCGACCACTGGGCCGACGAGTGGGACCTCGAGGTCATTTACGCGCGCAACGAGGACGTCGGCGAGTACGTCGACGAACACGGCCTCGAACCCGGCGACGACATCGACATTTCGGAACTCTCCGACCACAACCAGCACCACGTCCGGGAGATCCTCGAGTACGAGGAAGACACCTTCCCGTTCCTGCTGGACACCTACGTCGGCAACCACCTGCTGAAGACGGTCGCGCTCAACGACGCCTTAGAGGAGTACGACATCGACGGCGTCATCTCCGGCGTCCGCTGGGACGAACAGGAGGCCCGCGCCGACGAGACGTTCTTCTCGCCGCGACACGACCCCGACATCTACCCGCCCCACGACCGCATCCAGCCCATCCTGCAGTTCGATGAGGCCGCCGTCTGGGACGCCTTCTGGAACTTCGTCGTGCCGGACACGGTCGAGGGCTTCCCCGAGGAGGGCTACGTCCCCGAGGCCGACGACGACCTCCCCGAGGGCGTCGAGCAGGAAGACATCCCGATCTCGCCGAAGTACTTCGCCGGCTTCCGCTCGCTGGGCAGCGAAGTCAGTACCGAGAAGTCCGACGAGGACCCCGCGTGGCTGCAGGACCTCGAGGGAACGACCGAACGCGCCGGCCGCGCCCAGGACAAGGAAGACCTGATGGAGCGCCTGCGCGACCTCGGCTACATGTAGGCCGTCGGCGCCGACGCTCGTTCGCCAGCTAACTACCCGTTTCTTCCGGTTGCAGCGTCTCGAGGAGTGCCGACGGTGACAACGTCGTGATCACCGGTCTTCAGGAGAGAACGCAGTCCGGGTCGAACCCGTTCGTTATCGACCCGTTGCGCGGTACTCGCCGTGTTTGACGCCGATGGCGAGCATGATCAGTCCGAAGGCGATCATCGACGGTGCGACCATCATCAGGACGGTCTCCGTCGCCATCATCGGCGCGGCGACGAGGCCACCGACGCCGATCACGATTATCGCGAGGAACGCGGCCGCCGTCGTCGTCTGGTTGAACTCCATGGGCGACCGTTAGGACAGGGGCCCCTAATGGTATCGGGAATCGGCAGTCCGTTCACGTCGGTTGATCGAAAGCGAGCGGCAGTTACTGCGACGGCCGAACGAGGTTCGCCAGCGCGACGACGATTCCGAAGAACCAGCCCAGCGGGAACGAAATCCCGAGCCACATCCCGGCGTAGGCCGCCCCCTCGAGCGTGAAGTTGCTCCGGAGGAACTCGTTGAGGCCGCCGACGACCAACACGTTGTCCAGTGCCCAGGCGGCGAACTCGTAGCTGGGGTCGAGGATGTACGGATGCAGCGATGGCGTGACCAGGGCGGCGACGACCGGCGGCAGGAACAACGCCGTCATCGCGAAGGGGTAGGCGAAGACGACTGTCGTCCCGCGGCCGCCGACCTTCGTCGCCGACGCGGCGAGCGCGGTCGCGACCGTCGCGACGCCGCTTGCCGCCGCGACCGCAAGCACCGCCTCGAGGGGGATGTCGACCTGTTCCATGTACGACATCGCCCCCCAGGCGATCGTCAGGAGGCCCCAGCCGAGCAGGGCGATGCCGGTGACGCCGACGATGCCCAGCCGGGTCCGTGTCGAGTCGAGTTTCGCCGCGTAGTAGCGGGTCGCGAGGCCGAGGACGGTAAGCGGGTAAAGGAGGAGCAAGCCGACGACCCCGAGCGCGCTCCAGCCGTGATAGGCCACCTTCTGCGGGAGGCTCTCGGGTTGCCACTTGCCCATGACGGAGTGGCCACGGCCACGTTGCCTGGGGAAGACGATCTCCATCCAGGCCCCGTGTAACCGCTGGACGTCGGCTCTGACCGCGCCGACGAACCCACCGCCGCCACCGCTTCGTGAGCGGGTAGACATACGCGAGCCAAAAAGCCGGCGTACCGTAAACTTTCCTTCTCTTTCTTTGCGAACGACAGGTCGATACCGGACGGAAAAACGCGACTCGCGACTGTGGCTCCGCTCAGTTCCAGGGTGCGAAGTCGGGGTCGACCTCGCGGCTCGTCTCGTCGATCGCGTCGATCGCGTCGATATCCTCCTGCTCGAGGTCGACCGTCAGCGAGGCCCAGTTATCGCCGATGTGGTCCTCGCCGGTCGCCTTCGGGATCGCCGTGACGCCTTTCTCGCGGGCCCAGGCGAGGCTGACCTGTGCTTCGGTGACGCCGTGTTTCTCGGCGATCTCCTGAATCTCCGGCTGGTCGAAGACCTGCCCGCGGGCCAGCGGCGAGTAGCCGACGACCTCGACGTCGTCGTTCTCGCAGGCCGCTCGGATCTCCGCCTGGGGAAGCAGCGGGTGGAGTTCGACCTGGTTCGCAAAGATCGGCGCGTCACAGACGTCGACGGCTACCTCGAGGTCTTCGGGGCGGAAGTTGCTCACGCCGACGTTCTCGATCAGGCCCTCGTCGTACAGTTCCGAGAGCGCCGAGAGGGTCCCTTCGGGGTCGTACTCGCCGGCCGGCCAGTGGACGTAGAGCAGATCGACGTAGTCGACGCCGAGTCGGTCGAGGCTCGCCCGGGCCGTCTCGAGGACGTCGTCGTGGTCGAGGTTCGAGATCCAGACCTTGGTCGCGAGGAAGATCTCCTCGCGATCGACGTCGGCGGCGGCGATCCCCTCGCCGACCGCCTCCTCGTTGTCGTAGGCCTGGGCGGTGTCGATGTGGCGATAGCCCGTCTCGAGGGCCGTACGGACGCTCTCGGCACACTGCTCGGGATCGTCGTTCTGCCAGGTTCCCAGACCGAGCATCGGCATGCCGTTCGCTGTCGGACACGTTTCGGGTGCGACTGTCTCGGCGTCGTTCGTTCCCATGTGCAGGAAGTGGGCCAGCGAGCGAAAATGGGTTTGGGTTGCGGAGAGCGAGTCGGGTGTCCGCTGGTGATCGGAACGGGAACGCCGCGCGCCGGACCGAGCGATGCGTAGCGCTCAAGGCCGTTCCGGTCGGAGACTCCCTCGTGATACGGGACGTCGCTACCGCAGTACTCGCCGACCCGTTCGTCGCGATGAACGCGATCGGGTTGGTCGCGTTCGCGCTCGTCGGCGCGAGCAAGGCGATCCGCGAGGAGTACGATCTGTTCGGGATCGCGGTCGTCGGCCTCGCCACGGCCTTCGCCGGCGGCGCGACGCGCGATCTCCTCGTCAACCGCGTCCCGCTCGCGCTGAGCGATCCCACGGAGATCGGCCTCGGACTCCTCGGCATCGCCCTGGCGATCGGACTCAGCATCGCCCTCGAGTCGCCGGACGATCATCCGGTCACGCTCGTCTCGGACGCCGTCGGCCTCGCCGCGTTCACCACGGCCGGGGCCATCGTGGCGTCCGGGGCCGGCGTCTCGAGTTTCGGTGTCGTCGTCATCGCGACGATCAACGCCGTCGGCGGCGGCGCGATCGCCGACGTCCTGCTGGATCGCCCGCCGTTCATCCTGTTCGAGGACTTCTACGCGAGCTGTGCCGTGCTAGGCGGGACGACCTACTGGATCGTGGCGATCGTCGGCGCGTCGGGAACCACCGCCGCGGCCGCCTGCGCCGCGATCACGGTCGGTACGCGGCTGGCCGCGGTCACGTACGGCTGGGCGCTGCCGACGGCACAGCGGTTCGAGTCGATCTGAGGGCGTCGGATCTGACCGGTGAGACTATTCGTAGAGCCCGTCCCATGGCCGCTCGCGCTCGAGGGCCGCACTCGCCGCGAGGACGTCGTCGTCGGCAAAGCGGCGACCGACCAGTTGCAGGCCGACGGGACCGCCGCGCTCGGTCAGCCCGGCGGGGGCCGAGGCGACGGGGTGGCCGGTCCAGTTGAACGGCCAGGTCATGGGCCACTCCCAAGCCTCGGCCTCGAGATCGGCGTGGAGGGAGACGTCGGCCTGCGACAGCGTCGGGGCCACGAGCAGGTCGTAGTCGGCCAGTACATCCTGAACGGCGTCGTACACGCCAGTGCGGACGATCCCCGACCGGGCGACGTCCGCGGGCCCGTGATCGTCGGCGACGTGGAGCATCGCAAGCAGGCTGTCCGAGACCTCGTCGGATCGTGCCCGAAAGTCGACGCCGTGGGCCTCCTCCATGACCGTGGCACTCTCGAGGACGGAGGTCGTATACGCCGGCATCGCGGCCTCGCTCAGTTCGGCCATCGAGTAGCCGTGATCGACGCCGATCTCGTCGACAGTCGCGCCCGCGTCCGCGAAGGCGCTGACTGCCTCGTCGACGACCGTCTGGACCTCGTCGGCGACGGGAAAGACGTCCAGATCGGGGCTGTAGGCGATCCGGTAGTCGTCGATCGGGCGCTCGACGGCCCCCCGATAGTCGATCTCGACGGGGACGCTGTTGGGATCATCGGGGTGGGGATCGGCCATGATCGACAGCAACAGGGCGGCGTCGGCGACGGTCCGGGTCATCGGCCCCTTCGTCGTGTGCTGGAGTTCGCGCCCGAACGCGCTCGGCCGGCCGTCGTCGGGTACCAGCCCGAACGTCGGTTTGAACCCGTAGACGCCGCAGGCCGCCGCGGGAATGCGAAGCGACCCGCCCGCGTCGCTGCCCGTCGCGATCGGGGCCATCCCGGCCGCCAGTGCCGCCGCTGAGCCGCCCGAAGAGCCGCCGGCGTTCAGGTCGGGATCGATCGGCGACGCGGTCGCCCCGATCAGTTCGTTGTCGGTCGTCCCCTTGTGGCCTAACTCCGGCGTGTTCGTCTTTCCGATCACGATCGCGCCGGCGTCCTCGAGCCGCTGGACGATCGCCGAGGTCCGGTCGGCGACGTGGTCGGCGAACAGCGCCGAGCCGTACGTGTGTCGGACGCCGGCCTTCAGCGCGCCTAAGTCCTTCAGCGCGAGCGGGACCCCGTGGAGCGGACCCACGTCCGCGCCGTCCTCGAGCGCGGCGTCGGCCTTCGCCGCCGCATCGCGGGCCTCCTCTGCACAGACCGTGACGAAGGCGTTGATCTCGTCGTCGCGCTCGTCGATCCGCTCGAGGTGGGCCTCGACCGCCTCGGTCGCCGTGACGTCGCCGTTCCGAATGCGAGCCGCGAGAGCCGTCGCGGAGAGTCGCGTGAGTTCCGTTTCGGATGACATACCGGGTGAACGACACCGTCCGTGATATATGTTAGCTCGGGTTTCGACGACATGGATCGTCAAGAAACGATCGGCGGGGCACAGCTACTCCTCGAGCCCCGCGGCGTACGCGAAGTCGGCGTCGGTGGCGACCGGGGCCTCCCCGTCGATTTCGATTTGCCAGCCCTCGAGAACCGCGGGGTCTTCGAGGGCGTTGGTCAGCGTCGTCCGGACGGCGAGGAGGTCGACGCCGTAGTAGTCGTTGGGTACTCCCCGGAGGTACTGCAGCGCGGTCTCGAACAGGCTCCGCATTCCGTCGTCGTTCCCGAAATCGAAGTGCTTGTAGGCTCCGGCTGCGACCTGCACGAGTCCGTGACAGAAGGCGCTCTCGGTGGAACCCCGCCCGTAATTGTACCATTCCGCTTCGAAGCAGTCGTGTGACTCGTGGTACGCGCCCGCGTTGTAGCACGCGACGCCGTGGACCGTCGCCCGGCGGAGCGTCGCGTGGTCCCAGCGACCCGCCTCTGGATCCCATCCGGTCGGGGTTCCGGCGGGCGGCTCGACCGTCGGGTCCCGGGTGTGGTCGTCCATACCCGACCGAACGGTCGAGCGCCGGAAACCTCCGTCGGTCACTTCAGACGGCGAGTGTGTAAGCACCGCCTTTATTCGGATGTGATCCCTTACGTCGCGGTATGGAGCATCCGTACGGCCGCTGCCAGCACTGCGGGGAACGCCTCTACGCCCACATCGAGGGCGACTACCAGTGTGTGAACTGCGACCGGCGCTACACCGAGGCCGACCTCGAGACGCGGGCCGTCTGAGTCAGGCGCCACTCGTGGCCCGCCGCCATCCCCGACGGTGACGGGACGGAACGGATCCGTTTTCGGGCCACCGCCGATCCGAATCGGACGATTTAACCTCCGGGCGGCCCCAGAGGGAGACGCGTGCGAGGGTAGCCAAGCGGTCAACGGCGGCGGACTCAAGATCCGCTCTCGTAGGAGTTCGTGGGTTCGATCCCCTCCCCTCGCACTCACCATAGTGCGCGGCAAGACGGAGCGTCTTGCCCTCGCAAACTTCTGCCGACCGACGAACCGGACAGCAAACGCTGTGTCCGCTCGAGTAACGCGAACGCTACGATGGAACGTGGTTCCGATCTGTGGATACCACGACCACTTTTCCGGCCCGGCCACCGAGAACGGACATGAGCGAAGCCACGTCCCGCCGCGAAGCCGTCGCGGTTCGCGCGGCCGCGGCGGGAGCCGCCGTCGCGGCCGACTCGTTCCGGACCGACCTCGAGATCGAGTCGAAAGACCGGGAAACCGACGTCGTCACGCAAGTCGATCGCGACGCCCAAGAGCGAGTCATCGAGACGATTCGGGAGACGTTCCCGGACGATCCCGTCGTCGGCGAGGAGGAGGACGCGTTGAAGCGGGTTCCCGAATCGGGGCCGGCCTGGATCGTCGATCCCATCGACGGAACGAACAACTACGTCGACGGGTCCCGGGCGTTCGGCACCGCCGTCGCGGCCGTGATCGACGGCGAGCCGGTCGCCGCCGCGTTCGACTGCCCCGCGCTCGGGGACGTCTACCGGTTCGGCCCCGACGGCATCTCCCGCAACGACGAGCCGCTGTCAGTCAGTGACTGCGACGATCCCGCGGCCGCCACCGTCTGCCCGACGTTCTGGTGGGGCCGCGACCGGCGCGACGAGTACGCCGCCGCGACCCGGGCGATCGTCCGGCGGTTCGACGACATGCGTCGGTACGGCTGCGCCCAGCTCGAGCTGGCGATGGTCGCCTCGGGCGCGCTCGAGGGGACGCTGACCAACGTGCGGGCCAACTCCTGGGACACCGTCGCCGGCGTCGGCATGGTCCGCGAGGCCGGCGGCGTCGTCACCGACCTCTCGGGGGATCGCTGGCGACACGACAGCGAGGGACTGGTCGCCTCGAACGGCGAGATTCACGATGCCGTCCTCGCGGCAGCCCGGGAGATCGACGGCTGAGACGGTCCATCTGATGGCGCTCGTCAGCGGGCAATCGTGAGTGTCAGGCGGGCTGAAATCGGAAACGGTAAGCGCCCCCCACTACGGGATTCCGGTATGGACGATTTCATCGACCGGTTCGGGGCCGAGCGCGTCTGGGCCGCGACCGTCGCCACGCTTGCGGTCGTCGTTGCCCTCGGGGCGGTGATCTTCCCCCAGCGGGTGTACGTCGAGTTCATCTGGCAGTACTTCTGGGGCCCCGTCGTCGCCGACGCACACAGCTGGAACTGCGTCGCCTGGGCCGGCGGCGAACAGGTTCCCTGCACCGAAGCGGCCACCAACGCCGGACCGACGGCCGAACCCGGCTACACGTTCGTCTCCTACGCCGGCTACATCCCCACGCTGGTCCTGTTGCTGATCGGGATCATCTTCCTCGTGCGCCGGCTCGAGATCGAGCGGTATCGTGCGGGCTTTTTCGCCCTGTTCCCGTTCATGCTCTTTGGCGGCGCCCTGCGTGTCGTCGAGGACGCCAACGCCGCCGCCTACGAGTACACCGGCGAGATGGCCATCCAGCTGCCGTGGTCGGGCTTCATCATCAGCCCGCTGATCTACTTCACCGTCTTCTTCATCGCGCTCTTTGCGGTCGTGACCTCGATCTGGCTCGAGCGCAACGACTACGTCTCGGGCTACGAGTATCCGCTGGCCGGGATCGGGACTGCTGTACTGACGATTACGATCGCGTATCTGGCTTACACGGCAGCGACGGAGCCGTTTTCGGAGTTCTATCCGCTGATCCCGCTGGTCGTCCTCGTCGGGGCGACCGTCGCGACGGCGATCACCTGGTTCGGCCTCGAGCGATACGCGCCGGAACTGAACCGCGGGACCCGATACATGGGGATCGTGGTCATCTGGGCCCACGCGGTCGACGGGGTCGCGAACGTGATCGGCCTCGACTGGGCGACGACGCTCGGGCTCCCGGCCAACCTCGTCCCGAAACACCCGATCAACCGTGCCATCGCCAACACGACTGCGGACGTGTTGCCCGCCGATGTGGTGTCGGCGACCGGCTCCGCGTGGCCGTTCCTGCTGGTGAAACTCGCCGCCGCCGTCTTCGTCATCTGGATCTTCGACGAGACGGTCTTCGAGGACAGCCCGCGCTATGCCGTCTTGCTCATGATCACCGTCGTCGCCGTCGGCCTCGGCCCCGGGACCCGCGACATGCTTCGCGCGACGTTCGGCGTCTGACGGTCCGCTGATTGTCGTTCGAATCCGAGAGTGTGACCTCGAGCCCGTCGCCATAGCCGCGGCGATCGACGCGACCGCGAACGGGGGCTTTAATCGCCCGCGCCCGGAACGACTCGCCATGAGTGATACGGACGGGTGGTTCGCGGCCGGGGACCGCGACGATCCCGACGCGACGGCGGCCGCGGTCCGCGAGGGAAGCGCCGACGAGCCCCGCGACTGGCCGCGTCTCGCGGTCGAAGACGGGTTCGCGGACGACACCGACGAGTACTACGACGCCCTCCGCGAGGTGACGACCGAGGCCACCCGGGCTGCGGTGACCGAGCGCGAGCGGGCCGACGACCGCCAGCTCGTTCACGCGGTGCGGGCGATGGACGACTGCGAGCGAACGGCCAACGAACTCGCCGAGCGGCTGGCCGAGTGGGCCGGGACGATCGACCCCGACGCCGGGACCGGCGTCGAGTACGCGCGGGAGGTGGCCAGCGGCGAGGCCGGCGACGACCTCGGTGAGCCAGCCGTGCGCTCGCTGGCCGAACGGGTGGCTGGACTGGCCGACGAGGCCGATGACCTCCGTGAATTCGTCCAACGGCGGACGCCGGTCGTCGCGCCAAACCTTGCGGCGCTGGCCGACCCCGTGCTGGCGGCCCGGCTGATCTCGCTGGCCGGCGGCCTCGAGGAACTCGCGAAGAAACCCAGCGGCACGGTGCAGGTGTTGGGCGCGGAGGACGCGTTATTCGCCCACCTGCGGGGCCACGCGCCCTCGCCAAAACACGGGATCATCTACACCCACGACGCGGTGCGGGGGACCCACCCCGACGAGCGCGGCTCCGCGGCGCGTGCGGTCGCGGGGAAACTCGCCATCGCCGCCCGCGTCGATCACTACTCGGGCGACCTGAAGCCGGAACTCGAGGCGGAACTGACCGAGCGGATCGAGACGATCCAGGCGCGAAACGCGGACGGAGACAGTGGAGACGAGGCGGCGACCGACGGGGGTGTCGACGATGAGTGAGCTGCCGACGGGGGTCCAGCGCCGCGAGTTCGACGGGACCGAGCGACTCGCGACACAGGGCGAACCGGTCTACGGCGAACCAACCGACGTTCAGCAGACGGAGTCTGCTGCAGCCAATCAGAACTCGGAGAGTTCTGAGGACGGCGAGTGGCGCGCGTGGAACCCGAACCGATCCAAGCTCGGAGCGATGCTCGAGCTGGGCATGGACACCGGCCTCGCGGGCGGCGAGACGGTCCTCTATCTGGGGGCCGCCAGCGGGACGACCGTGAGCCACGTGGCCGACTTCGCCGGCCCGACCTACGCCGTCGAGTTCGCCGCGCGGCCGGCTCGGGACCTGCTCGAGGCCGCGGAATCGCGCGATCGACTCTTCCCGCTGCTGAAAGACGCCCGGAAGCCCGAGAGCTACGCCCACGTCGTCGAGTCCGACGTCGACGTGATCGTCCAGGACGTGGCGACGCGCGGGCAGGCGCGGGTCGCGCTCGAGAATCGGCGCTTCTTGGCTGACGACGGACGGCTGCTTCTGGCTGTGAAAGCCCGGAGTGAAGACGTGACTCGAGAGCCAACGGCGGTGTTCGAGGATGTTCAGGGAGAGTTGGAGGAGGGGTACGAGGTCGTGGAAGCGGAACGGCTCGAGCGGTATCATACGGATCACCTCGGGATCGTCGCACGACCGAAGTAACGGTCTGTAAGGGACTCTCGCCACTCGAGAGCGATTCGAAGACGGGTTTCGAGGTTTCTTTCTCCCACCGACCGTCGAACCCAGCCGGTACACTCATGCCCGTTCGTGTGGGGTGTTAACGCAGCCGTTCGTGGGAGCGGCTTCAACTAGTCACTGAGTTACCGAGTCCCACCCGGGCCACCCCGGCCCTGTTGTCGCGGCACCCGACTCCGACGAGACAAATCCGTCGATCAACGGACGAACGGCCGCATACTAACTACTATATGATCGGTCGTGGTACGCGAGCGTGGTATGTCAGAACACCCCACTATCGGCGACACGCTCGAGGGGACGGTCGAGCGCCACCCCGACCGGGACGCGATCGTCTATCCGCGCAAGGACCAGCGCTGGACCTACGCCGAGTTCGACGAGCGGGTAAACCGGCTGGCCAACGCCCTGCTCGAGGCCGGCATCGAGAAAGGGGATCGAGTAGCGACGGTGCTGTACAACGGCTCCGAGATGGCCCTGACCGTCTACGCCTGCGCGAAGATCGGCGCGGTCTTCACCCCGCTGAACTTCCGGCTGCCGGCGGGGGAGATCGAGTACATCGTCACCGACGCCGAAGCCGAACTGGTACTGTTCGAGGCTGCCACCCGGGAGGCCGTCGAAGGTGCCAAACCAGACCTCGAGACCGTCTCGGAGTACGTGTTCATCGACGACGACCGCGAGGCGGCCCCCGACTACGCCCGCGGGTTCTACGACCTGCTCGAGTCGGGCTCTCCGGAGAAGCCCGACGTCCGCGTCGCCGAAGACGACGTCTACGCCTTCATCTACACGTCGGGGACGACGGGCCGGCCGAAAGGCGTCGTCCACGAACACCGCAGCATGGTCGAACACAACCTCCTGTGTATCGCGGAGGGGAAGATGACCCGCAACGACGTGGGACTGTCGGTGATGCCGCTGTATCACTGCGCCGAACTCCACTGTAACCTCTTCCCGCGGACCCACCGCGGCGCGACCAGCGTCATCCACCACGAGTTCGATCCGGAGGCGACCCTCGAGGCGGTCGCGGAACACGGCGTCACGCTCCTCTTCGCGGCCCCGACGGCCTGGAACGCGCTGTCGATGACCGCCGCCGAAGCGGACGTCGACGTCTCCTCGCTCCGGCTCGGCCTCTACGGCGCGGCCCCGATGCCGGAGCAGGTCCTCGAGAACTGCCGGGAACACCTCTGTGACGACTACCTCCAGGCCTACGGGATGACCGAGATCGGCCCCGCCGGCGTCTTCCAGCCCCCGGAGGACCAGCTCTCGAAGCAGGGCTCGGCCGGCCTCCCGGCGCTCAACCACCGGCTGCGGATCGTCGAACCCGACGCGGAGCCGGACGCCGAAGTCGAGCCGGGCGAGATCGGCGAGATCCTGATCGCCAGCCCCTGCACGATGCGCGAGTACTGGAACCGACCGGAGGCGACCGCGGAGTCGCTGCGCGAGGCCGACGGCACGACCTGGTACTACACCGGCGACCTGGGCCACCGCGACGACGACGGCTACCTCTACGTCGTCGATCGCAAGGACGATATGATCGTCTCCGGCGGCGAGAACGTCTATCCGGCCGAGGTCGAGGACGCGCTGTTCGCCCACGACGCCGTCGCGGAGGCGGCCGTCGTCGGCGAACCCGACGACGAGTGGGGGGAGCGGGTCGCCGCCTACGTCGTCGCCGACGGCGTCGAGGCGTCCGATCTCGACGCGTTCGTTCGCGAGAGCGACCAGCTGGCCGACTTCAAGCGCCCCCGGACCTACTACTTCGTCGACGAACTCCCCAAGAACCCCAGCGGGAAGGTCCAGAAGTTCAAGCTCCGCGAGGACGAGGCCGACGGCGAGCCCGAGCCCGAACGCGTCGCCTCCTGATCGCGCGGGCGGGGCGACCGGCCCACGTTCCGGCCGAACGCTCCGACTCCAAACCGTATTTACTGTCGGCGTCGAAAAGGCGATACGATGGAACGCGGGTCCCGAGAGTCGTTTACGCGCATGGGTACGTTGGGGATCGAGGAGGAGTGTTTCGTCGTCGACGAGGACGGTCGCCCCACCAGCGGGACCGACGACCTCGTCTACGAACACGACCCGCCCGAGATCCTCGAGGGCCGACTCGATCACGAACTGTTCAAGTTCGTCATCGAGACCCAGACGCCGCTGATCGAGGACCCCGACGACGCCCGCGACTCGCTGCTTGCGATCCGGCAGGCGTTAGTCGACCACGCCGAGGCTCACGGCTACCGGATCGCCGCCGCGGGCCTCCACCCGCTGGCGAAGTGGCAGGAACTCGAACACGCCGAGAAACCCCGCTATCGGGCACAGCTCGACCGGATCCAGTATCCCCAGCACCGGAACACGACGGCGGGGGTCCACGTCCACGTCGGCGTCGACGACGCCGACAAGGCGGTCTGGATCGCGAACGAACTGCGGTGGTACGTGCCGATCATGCTCGCGCTGTCCGCGAACTCGCCGTACTGGAACGGGTTCGACACCGGGCTCCAGTCGGCCCGCGCGAAGATCTTCGAGGCGCTTCCCAACACCGGCATGCCGACCCACTTCGAGGACTTCGAGGCCTTCGACCGGTTCGAGCGCCGGATGCTCGAGACCGATTCGATCAACGATCGGGGCGAACTCTGGTACGACGTGCGACCCCACACCGCCCACGGCACCGTCGAGTTGCGGACGCCCGACGGCCAGGCCGACCCCGAGGTCGTGCTGGCGTTCGTCGAGTACGCCCACGCACTCGTCTGTGCCCTGGCCGAGGAGTACGAGGACGGCGCGACCGGTCACGACCACCGGCGGGAACTGCTCGACGAGAACAAGTGGCGCGCGATCCGGTACGGACAGGACGCTGCCTTCATCGACCGCGACCTCGAGGGGACCGTCGAACTGGGCGAACTCGTCGACCGGGAGTGTGAACGACTCGGAATCGACGGGATCAAACGGGTCTACGAGCGCGAGAGCGGCGCTGACCGCCAGCGCCGGCTGCTCGAGGACGAGGGGCCGGACGCGCTGTGTAACTCGCTGTTTCTGCAGACCGAGTGACGACCCCCACAAAGGTTTAACTCCGCGGGAAGCCTCCACCTGTACGAGAAAACACATGAGTTTCGACGACACTGACGAGGGTCCGGTCGACGGCGAGGGAAACGAACCGCTCGAGGACCACGACGTCGTCGAGCCGGGTGGAGAGCGCCGCAATCCGACGGTCGAGGAACTCGACCAGCGGCTGATCGACCTGCTCTCGTGGATCCTCGACACGGAGACCCGCGCGAAGATCTATGTGTTCCTGCTCGCGAACCCGGGGAGTACGTCCGAGGAGGTCGCGAAGGGGACCGGTCTCTATCCCAGCACCGTCCGCGAGGCGCTGGCGGAACTCCACGAGGAAGAACGGGTCACGCGGGAGAAACGGGAGAACGAGGGGGCCGGCAACAACCCCTACGAGTACACCGCGATCCAGCCCAGCGAACTCGTCGGCGGCGTCGTCGACCAGGTCCAGGCGGAACTGAACACGATCTTCACGCTCGATCGTATCGTCGATCGGGAGGCCGACCGCGGGACGCCGCCCGATCTCGAGGACGAGACCGAACCGGTGACGATCACGATCGACGACGCGGCACCGACCCGCGAGTCCGACGAGTCGGACGACGCCGACGTCATCGAGTTCGAGGATGAGACGGACACGGAACCCATCGGGACGGACGCCGACGACCCGGCGGACGGCGACGAGTAGCCGGGATCCGACTTACGCCTCGCGGACGAGCGGGACCGGCCGCTCGAGTTCGAGATCCCGATCGACCGCCGTCGCGGTCATGGTTGGCCAGCGATCCGTCGCCGTCAGGACGTCGATCCCGTCGTCGGCGACGAGCGCCGTATCCTCGCTTTTCGCGCCCTGTACTGTGGGGTTCCACGCGTAAGCCATCGGCGCTTCGACGGGCTCGTCGTGGCCGGGCGTGGCGATCCACTCCCGACCGGCGAAGCCGGCGGCCCCGCCCTGGTGGTGATGTCGCCACTCGCCCTCGTAGCCGACCGCGTCGTACGCGTCCTGTATGGCCGCGAACACGGCACCTGCGGTACCGCCGGTGGTTCCGCTGCCGTCGGTCTCACCATCGATGGCCGCCGCCTGCGTCGCCGCCAGCGCCGTCGTCTCCACGCGAGCGGCCGCTCTGTGGCGCTCCTCGAGCCAGGCCGGCGGGTCGAACGCGACGGTTCGGGTACAGCTCGCGTGGAGGCCGCCCCGTTCGGCGGTCACGGAGACGAGGACGTAGTCGCCGAGTTCGGCCTCGGTCGGGGTGTAGTGGCGGTAGCGCTGGACGCGTTCGGCACCGCCGACGAGGACCACCGGCGTCTCGATGTTCCGGGCCGACAGCGCGACTCGCAGCGCCGAGGCGACCTCGTGTTCCGTATCGCTGCGCTGGAGCTCCCGGCAGACCGACTCGACGGCGGCCGCCGTCTCCTCGCCGAGGTCGCGGTAGCGCTCCCGGTCGCGCTCGGTCAGGGGCTGGCGCAGCGCGGTCGGGTCGACGCGCTCGAGGCCCGGGACCTCGATGTCCGCGGCCGCCCGTTCGTCCGGGCCGACGCGATCGGCGATCGCCGCGGCCAGCGACGACGCGTGCCAGGGGAACTCGACGACCGACACCGCGTCGGCATCGAGGTCGGGGAGTTCCTCGGCGACGATGCGATCGGCCTCGATGTTGTTCGCCACGAGCGTGATCGCGGTGCCGTCGTACCCGACGGCGGCGACGCCGGCGTCGCCCTCGCGGTCGACGACGTTGTTCCCGCCGGTGAGCCATGCAAATGCGTTCGGCCGAGCGAACCAGACCGAATCGAGTCCGGTGGACTCGAGGTGGGCCTCGAGCCGGTCGTGTTTGTCCATATCGGGTGCTTGCGAGGCCGCGTCTTGAATGCGGCGAACGCCGGTCTGCGGGGACCCGTGAGGGAGCCGCAAGAACGGTATCCCGCCCCGATTCCCAGCGAATCGGACGACTCGGTCAACCTAAGTAGGGGCCGTCCTAACGGCCGCTAGAGACCGTGTCGTACGATAATCACACGCCCGACTCGAGGTTTCGATCGTTGATCGATCGGTTCGGCTTCCCGCACCTGCTGACGGTAACGCTCGCGCTGGTCGCGACGACGATCCTGCTGGGGATCGCCGCGAAGGCGACGGGCTCCGGGCTGGCCTGCGAGGCCAACTGGCCGCAGTGTGACGCCGGACCGTTTAACCTGTTCCCAGCGAACCTCCCGAGTTTCTACGAGTGGTTCCACCGCTTCGTCTCGATGTTCGCCGGCTTCGCCATCATCGGCTCCGCGATCGCCGCCTGGCGACTGCCCGATATCGACCGAAACGTCGCCGGACTGGTCGTCCTCGGGATGGTCCTGACGCCGGTGCAGGTCGCACTCGGTCGCGAGACGGTCACCACGTACACGATGGATATCCTCTCGCTGCACTTCTGGACGGCCGTCACCATCTTCACCCTGTTTCTGGTCGCGACCGTCCTCGTGTGGGCACACCGACTGACCAGCCGCCACGTCGTCGCCGCGCTCGTACTGGGGCTCGTCGCCCTACCCGTCCACGTCACGCTCAGCCCCGTCGTCGGCTCGGAACTCTCGAGTTACTCGCCGACGATGCAGATGGCCCAGTACGGCGTGACGCTCGTCCTGCTGGGTGCGGCGATCGTCGCCGCGATGGTCGGTCGTCGCCGCCTGACGGGTCGCGCCGTCGTCCCGCTGCTCGCGGCACCGCCGATCGTGATCGCCGTCCTCTTCTTCGGCCGGCAGGCGATCAACCCCGCGCTCGAGGTGCCGTACCTCGTCGCGGTGGCCGTCTCGCTGGTCACCTTCCTCGCCGGACTGGTGCTTACCCGCTCCGCGGATACGTCCGGGGACGACGCCGGCGCGCTCTCGCCCTGACCGGTAGGAACGGACGCCGTCGCCCTTTTCCCGTTCGATCAGCCCACGACCACGACGATTGCGGCCCCCGTGAGAATCGAGCCGAGGCCCAGTCCGAACAGTCCGTAGTTCGCGACCGGGTTCGCCGCGGTCGTCACCTCGAGGGAGTACCGTCGCCGCGAGAGGGGCCAGAACGGGCGGACGCCCATCGGCGTCAGCGCGTCGACGAACAGATGGGAGCCGACCGAGACGAAACCGACGAGGAAGGCGAAGGTCACGAATCCGACGTCGGCAAAGGCCGAGGGCGCGTCGACGAGGACGCCGGTGATCGTCGCGAGGCCGATGCCGACCAACAGCGCGAACGGGATCGTATGGGTCGGTCCGCGGTGGTCGATCAGCGGGAGCCGGTGATCGTAGTCCGGCAGCGTCGAGAGCGCGACACAGACGAGGCCGCCGACGATCGCGACCTCGCCGTAGCCGCCCACGGCGATGATGGTGCCAAGCGGTGCGTACGCCGTGAGCGCACCGCCGTAGTGGCCCACCTGATACATGTGCGACATGATCGGCCAACGGGGCATAAAGCCACCGCCATCCGCCCGCGAACGGCGGACAGGGCGATACCGGCCCGGAGAGTACCCAGTAGCGAACGGGACCGGTGGCGGGCGGCCCCGTTCGCCGCGACCGACGCGGTTTTGATCGCGAATCGCCTCCGAACGGCTGTGCGAAACGTTACGGACAGGACGAGCAACCCGTTCGGACTGCGTGCGCCGGTCGATCGCTCCGATCCCGAGGACCGGGCCGCCGTCTTCGGCTACGGCGACGCCAACGCCGACTTCCACGTGATCGGCGACTACCCCGGCGTCCATGGCGGCGAAACGACCGGGGTCCCGTTCACCGAAACTGCGGCCGGACTCGCCGTCCAGGACGTCGCTCGCGCGGTCGGGTTCGCGAGCGGCCCACGGGACGACCCCGTCCTCGAGAACTGTTTCTGGAGCTACGTCTACCTCTGTAGCCTGCCCGCGGACGAAGCGCCGACCGACGACGACTACGCCGACCTCGAGCGGTTTTTCGACGCCGAACTCCGCGCGATCAACGCACATATCCTCCTGCCGGTCGGTGCCCGTGCGACCGACCGGGTCCTCCGGGAGTACACGACCCAACGCCGTCGGTACGACGACCCCCTCGAGATGGGCGCGCTCCACGCGAGCGAGATCCGCGGACGAGGGGTGCTGGTCGTTCCGATCAGGGAGCCAAGCGAGTGGGCCGACGGCGACCGCGAGGCGATCGTCGCACGGCTCGAGGCGTTGCTCGCGAGCGATTACCGGCAGACGAAAGGAGTCGCGACGACGGTGGGCTAATCGGTCTTCGGGGCGAAAACGAGCAGTGCCGTACTCGCCTCGCGCGCGTACGGAGAAATGTCCTGATCACCGTCGAACCGAGCGATATCGCCCGGCTCGAGGTCGTAGACCTCGTCACCGAGGGAGAGTTCCACGGCTCCCTCGAGCAGGTGGAGGACGACGTTCGACTCCGGATGGCGGTGTTCGGGAACACGCTGATCCTCGGTCAACTCGAGACGGACGGTTCGTGGCGTCTGTAAGTCGAAGACTTCTGCGTGGGGCGCATCGTCGAGGCCCTCGAGCGACGTGACTTCGGGCATATACGAATCGAAACGGGTCGTGGACTTATACCTCCGGACGAATCGGTTCGACCCGACCGACGACGCGGCCGGCGCGCTGTCGGTGGTGGAGTCGATCGTCAGTCGAACCCATGACGCCCCAAGACATTTTATTTGAACCGAATCCCTGTTTCCTACGAAAAGTTAAACTGAATGCGTAATGATGGGGTTCCGTATGGAGGTCATCAATCCGGCCACCGGCGAGCGAGAGCGGACGGTCGAGGAGCATACCGAATCCGATGTCGACGACGCCCTCGAGCGTGCGACGGCGGCCTACGAGGAGTGGCGTGACCGACCGATCCGCGAGCGTGAGGAACTGCTCGCGGCCGCAGGGGACGTGCTTCGCGAGAACAAGCGCGAGTACGCCGAGACGATGACCCGGGAGATGGGGAAGCCGATCTCGCAGGCGGTCGCCGAGGTCGAGAAGTGTGCCTGGGTCTGTGACCACTACGCCGAACACGGCAGCGCCTACCTCTCGGCGGACGGCCACCCGAGCCCGCCGGGCTCGTCGGTCGAGACGGTCTACGATCCGCTCGGTCCGATCCTGGCGGTGATGCCGTGGAACTTCCCGTTCTGGCAGGTGTTCCGATTCGCGGCACCCCATCTCACGTCGGGGAACGTCGGGCTGCTCAAGCACGCCTCGAACGTCCCCGGCTGCGCGCAAGCGATCGAGGACGTGTTCCGAAAGGCGGGCTACCCCGAGGACGTCTTCCAGACGCTGCTGATTTCCTCGGATCTTGTCGACGATGTCATCGAGGACGACCGCGTCAAAGCCGCGACCGTCACCGGCAGCGGTCCGGCCGGTCGCGCCGTGGCTTCGACGGCGGGCGACCAGCTCAAAACGTCCGTCCTCGAGCTGGGCGGGAGCGACCCGTTCGTCGTTCTCGACGACGCCGATATCGAGGCCGCGGCCGAGACCGGCGCGTGGGCGCGCAACCAGAACGGCGGTCAGTCCTGCATCGCCGGCAAGCGATTCCTCGTCCACACCGACGTCTACGACGAGTTCCTCGAGGCCTTTGTCGACGAGGTCGAGTCGCTGACCGTCGGCGATCCGACGGACGAGGAGACGGATATCGGCCCGCAGGCCCGGGCGGACCTCATGGACGAACTCCACGAACAGGTGGCAGCGAGCGTCGCGGCCGGTGCGGAGCTACTCACCGGTGGCGAACCGCTGGACCGCGAGGGCGCGTTCTATCCGCCGACCATCCTCGCGGACGTTCCGGAGGGCTGTCCGGCCGACAGCGAGGAGACGTTCGGGCCGGTCGCCGCGGTCTACGAGATCGACGACGAGGACGCCCTCGTCGCCAAAGCCAACGACACCGAGTTCGGCCTCGGGGCGACCATCTGGACGGAAGACCGCGAGCGCGGCCGACGGCTCGCCCGCGAGATCGACGCGGGCTGTGTCTACGTCAACCAACTCGTCAAATCCGATCCGCGGGTGCCCTTCGGCGGCGTCGGGGAGTCGGGCTACGGCCGCGAACTCGCGCGCGACGGCATGCTCGAGTTCGTCAACCGGAAGACGGTCTGGGTCGAGTGAGCAGCTGAGACACCCCGTTCGGACCGGCTCACCTGTCCTGTTCGGTTTCCGTACTCTACCGTCGGTCAACATATACGTGGCTCGAGCCAAAATATTCGAACGGAGCCATGACGCCGAGCGTCTCCCGCAGGCGGCTTCTCACGGCAACGTGTGGTGCAGTCGTCGCAGGAACCGCCGGCTGTCTCGCCCGATCGGCGGATTCGGAGCCGCCGGATCCGACCGAATCGACGGCCGCGACCGCAGCCGACAACGCGTACGGGACCGTCTACGAGGACGCGATCGACTCGGTCGTCGAGATCCGGACCCCGAAGGGGAGCGGGACCGGGTTCGCGTTCGACGAGAGCCACGTCGTCACGAACGCCCACGTGGTCGGAACCGCGAGTGTCGTCGAGGTCCGATTCGCCGACGGGCAGTGGCGGTCCGGGTCGGTCGCGGGCGCGGACGCCCACAGCGATCTGGCCGCCGTCGCGGTCGAGGACCCGCCGTCGTCGGCGACGCCGCTTCCCTTCGTCGACGACCCGCCGGCCGTCGGTCGGGAGGTCGTCGCGATCGGCAACCCCTTCGATCTCGAGGGAACGATCACGACGGGGATCGTCAGCGGCGTCGACCGGTCGATCCCGGCACCGACCGGCTACAGCATCCCCGATGCGATCCAGACCGACGCCGCGGTCAACCCGGGCAACAGCGGCGGCCCGCTGCTGACGCTGGAGGGCGCGGTCGCCGCGGTCATCAACTCCGGCGGCGGGGACAACGTCGGCTTCGGCATCTCCGCGGCACTGACCGAACGCGTCGTCCCCGACCTCGTCGAAGAAGGGGCGTACGACCACTCGTTTCTCGGCGCGTCGTTCACCGACGTCACGCCCGCCGTCGCGTCCGCGAACGACCTCGCGGACCGCGGCGGGCTACTCGTCGTCGATATCGTCGGCGGCGGGCCGGCGGCCGGCGTCCTCGAGCCGAGTCCCGGAACGGAGTACACCGGTCGGGGACGCGTGCCCGTCGGCGGTGACGTTCTTCTCGCCGTCGACGGGACGGCACTGGCGACGAAAGAGGACCTCGAGAGCTATCTCGCGCTCGAGACGCGGCCGGGCGATACCGTCGAGCTGACCGTCCGCCGCGACGGCACCGAACGGTCCGTCTCGCTCGAACTCGGGACCCGTCCCGCGCGTCGCGGGCCGTACCGATAGCGGGACGGGCCCGTGCCGTGTCCCGGTTCTCGGCCGGCCGTGGCCCGCGGGTAGGTACGGACCGCCATTTAAGTACCATACGAGAACATGTTCCTGGGTCTTCTCGGCCGGTAAGAACCGATTGACCCCGTTATACGCCGGCTATTCTTAGCACGAGCTGTCATGAGTGATCGAATCGGCGCACCCGGACTGGGGCTATCGCGACGCGAATTCGTTGCTGCAACCGGTGGCGTGGCGGCACTGACCGGCATGGCCGGCTGTGTGGGCCGGGGCTCTCAGGGAGACGCCGGCTCCGAGGAGCCGTCCTCGAAGTCCGCGGGGTCGGAACCCGACCTGCCGTGGACGAGTTCCCCGGAGGTCGTCCAGGTCGACGAGCAGGGCGGGAGCGTGACGCTGCAGTCGGTATCGGCCCAACACGCGGTCCACCCGATGGACTCGATGGGCGGACCGGTAGAACTGCCGCGGGTCTGGGCCTTCAAGGCCGACGACGGCGAACCCAGCGTTCCCGGCCCGATCCTCCGGACGACGGAGGGCAACGACATCGAAGTAACCCTCGACAACACGGGCAACGATCACCCGCACACGCTGCACTTTCACGGGGCACAGAAGACCTGGGAGAACGACGGCGTCCCGACGACGACGGGCATCACGGTCAACCCCGGCGAGAAACACACCTACACGATCCCCGCGAACGTCCCGGGAACGCACCTCTATCACTGCCACTACCAGACCCATCGCCACATCGACATGGGGATGTACGGTATCTTCCGCGTCGATCCGAAGGGGTACGAGCCCGCCGACAAGGAGTACTTCTTCACGCTGAAAGACTGGGATTCGCGAGTCAACCGCCAGTTCGCCGGCGAGGACGTCGACTACAGTCCCCGGAACCGCAACCCCGACGTGTTCACGATCAACGGCAAGAGCCTCCCGCGGACGCTCCACCCCGAGGAGGGCTCCCCGATCATCGTCGACCACGGCGACACCGTCCGCCTCCACATGGTCAACGCGGGCTACATGTCTCACCCGATGCACACGCACAACCACCGCTTCCGGCTGATCGAGAAAGACGGCGGCCAGCTCCCCGAGGCGGCTCAGTACGAACAGGACGTCACCAACATCGCGCCTGCAGAACGTCACACCGTCGAGTTCGAGGCCAATGCCGACCCCGGCATCTACCTCATGCACTGTCACAAGGTCAACCACGCGATGAACGGCGACTCCTACCCCGGCGGCATGGTCAACGGCATCGTCTACCGGGACGCGATGGACACCGACGTCTTCGCCGACCTCATGTCCTACGCGGGCTACGAGGGCTGATCCGATCCGATCGCGGCCGGTCTCGAGGCACTGCTCCCCGTTCGCTCGAGTCCTCGGAGAACACACTGCAACCGCCGGCCGCTGTCGCGAGCAGTCAGGGACGACTTTCCGTTCCCGTCCGAACGTCCGGGTCGGTCGCGACCGGCGTCTCGTCCGCGAGCCGCCGCCGACCCGCGGCCGTGATCTCGTACCGCTGGCCGCCGATCAGTCGAACCTCGTCCCGCTCGTAGAGTCGGTCACAGACGTGATCGACCGTCACCGGATGAGCGTCGATCGCCGCGGCGAGATCGACGACAGCGAGCGGCCCGTCTGCAGCCAGCACCTCGAGAACCGGGCGGTCGTTCCCGGTCATCTATCGATCACGGGTCGCCCCGTAGGCGTCCAGTAGTTCGCGGTAGCGGTTCCGGACCGTGACACCGCTGACACCGGTTTCCTCGCCGATCCGTTCCTGTGTGAGTCCCTCGTCGGTTAGCCGACCCGCCCCGTAGATCGCCGCCGCAGCCAGTCCGGCCGGGCTCCGCCCGCTGTGGAGGTCCCGGTCCTTTGCCGCCTCGAGGATCTTCCGGGCGAGGCGTTCGGTCTCGTCGCCGACGCCCAGTTCGGAGGCGTACTGCGGGAGGTAGTGGATCGGGTCGGCGGGCTCGATTTTGAGCCCCAGCTCGCTCGAGAGATAGCGATAGGCCCGTTGGACGGGCAGTTTCTCGACCCGGCTGACCGACGCGAACGCGACGAGCGTCCGCGGGGTGCCCTGCTGGCGGGCGGCCGCGTACAGACAGGCCGTCGCCATCGCCTCGATCGACCGGCCCGGCAACAGCTCTTCGTCGAGCGCCCGGCGGTAGATGACGCCGGCCGTCTCGCGACACGGGTCCGGGAGGCCGAGCGCCGACGCCATGCGCTCGATCTCGCCGAGTGCCTGTTTGAGGTTCCGTTCGCCGGCGTTCTTCGAGGTGAACCGTTCGTTCCAGGTCCGCAGTCGCTGGAGTCGGCGGCGTTTCCGCCCCGAGATGCGGTTCCCGTACGCGTCCTCGTCCTGCCAGCCGATCGTCGTGCTGAGGCCCTTGTCGTGTTTGCGCGCCGTGACCGGCGCGCCGACCCGACGCCGGTCGTCGCCGTCGTCGAAGCGTCGCCACTCCGGTCCGTAATCGATCCCGTCGGCATCGAGAACGAGCCCGCAGTCGACACAGGCTCGCTCGCCGCGTTCCTCGTCGTCGGCGATCCGGCCGGTACACTCCGGACACTCCGATCGCTCCCGCTCGGGAGCGGCGTTGCGCTTACCGTTCCGGGTCGTCCGCTGGTCGGTCGCGTCGACGCTCGTTCCAGTCATGTGTCTGTCACTCCCGGGGTCGCCCCCGGTCCGTGTGCCGTCTTCCCTTGGAACGGAGGGAACGGACGGTATCAACGGCCGGCGGATTCCCACGGTCTGAGAACGGGATCGACTGCCCCCGCGGGAGGCGCAGAGCCGCGGGACCGAGAGGAACAACGTTTATTCGCTGCGAGCCGTCACCACGGACGAATGCCGAACGAGGGGGACCCGCTCGAGGACGTCGAGATCGACGACGACCGCGTCGAACGCGGACTCGCACTGTTGGCCCGTCTCGAACACGACCAGTTGCCGCTGCCCGACGCCGTCGATCGGATCGAGACGGTCACGTCCGATCCGACGGTGACCAGAACGATCCTCGATCGGGCCGAACTCCACGGGATCATCGAACGCGAGGACGGAATCATCCGACCCAAGAGCCGTCAGTACGTCCGCTTCGAGCGGGACGTCATCACGAAAGACGGTGACTTCTCGTGTCGGCGCTGTGGCTCGGGGCTGAAGACGGGCTACTTCATCGACCTCGAGGCGGGCGAACTCGGCCCCTTCGGCTCCTCGTGTATCCGAAAAGTGACCGGCCGGGACGACTAACGGCCCTGCCGGAGTTCCGCGATCAACTGCTCGATCGTCTCCTCCTGTCGCTCGATGATCTCGCTTTGCCGTTCGACCGCCGCCTCGAGGGACTCGATCCGCTCGAGGAGTTCGGGATCCGTTTCGGTCGGCGGTCGCTGCGTCTGCCCGGTCGCCTCGGCGGCCGACTCGGCGTCGCTCGCCGACTCGAAGACCGACCCGGTTTCAGCACGGCTTTGCTCCGACGAGCCGGCGTCGACACGCCCGTCGCCGGTCGCCCCGCGAGTCGCCGACTGGGCCGCCGATCCGCTGCCGGCCGCGGCCCCCGTCGACGCCGACCCGCTCGCGGCGGCGTCGTCCGCCGCCCCGTCGGCGAGGGGATCCGCCGACCCGGTCCCGCCGGCGTCGCCGGTCCCCGCCGTCTCGCGGTCCTCCGGTTCGGGCGGATCGGCGTCCAGCGGATCGACCCCGCCGCCGAAGTCCATCGATCCCTCGTCGGTTGCCGCCTCGTCCTCGTCGTCACCGACGGTCAGGTTAAACTCCTCGAGCGACTCGACGTCGTGGTAGTCGAACAGCGCCCGCTGGAGCCGTTCCCGGAGGTCGTTTGCCTCCTCGTTGGGGGCCTTGATCCGCTGTGGGCGGCCGTCAACCGTCAGGACGATCTGAGTGGCGACGCTGCCGTCCTCGAAGGTCAGGTTCGTCACGTCCTCGAAACGATACTCCTCGTAGTCGCCGTCCCAGACTGCGCCGCCGATGTGTTTGACCAGACGGTCGCTCGTGACGATCAGCGTCAGTTCGCTGAAACGGTAGGTCTTGACGACCGTCTCGCCGGGATCGGTGATCCCGTTGCCGTTTAACACGCCCGCCAGTACGGGGTGGAGGACGTCGTCGGTCTTTTTCGCGGGAACAGCGAATTCCCGCTCGCCCTCGAGGGCGTACTCGAGGGCGAACTTGGTCTTTCGCCGGCCCTCGGAGATGGTCAGCCGGTCGGCGTCGTGGGGGTATTCGTCGGCCGATTCGTCGCTCAGGAGGCCGTCGGCACGGTAGACGATGGTCCTCGTCGGCGTGATGAAGAGTTCGTCGTCACTGCCAAGAGAGACTCGCGCCGCGATCTCCTCGCCATCGAGAGAAGCGTCGACGATGCCGGGAACGCTCATGCCGCGCCCTTCGTAACACCGTGTGATAAATCCGTGGGTCCACGTTGCACGCCGGATTCGAATGAGAAGGTTAAAGAAACGGACCGCACTATCCGTAACTGAGCCCGGGTGGCTTAGCTGGACATAGCGCCGCACTCATAGGGTTCAGAGATTCGGTGCGGTTTCGCCTTGGAAGCCTCCGTGTCCCATAGAGGACTGCCGAGCCTCGAACCTGGGACATGCGGAGATCGAGGGTTCGGAGCCCTCCCCGGGCATTTTCACAACGCAGCTACGAACGGAGTGAGTAGCGACGCCGTCAGATAGCCGGACATACTTCTCACGGAGACACGAGTCGAAGCCGAGTGATCCCGCTGCAAGACGCGTTCGGTCCGGAGTAGTCCCTGCTCTCGAGTGTGATGGCCGACGCCTTTGGACCGCTGAGCGGGGACGATAGTTGCAGTGGCCACTGGGACGATTCCGAGTTCCTTGGAATCGGAACGAGATTGATAATCAGTTCGCCGAACATCTTCACCGTCGCGTTCCCCGCGCGACAGTGACGATCCAATCAGCATCCACCCCAATCTTGTCCCGTTTCCGCCCGGCGGCCGTCCCCCTGTGCCCATCCGGGCGGGTTCTGCGGTCTTTTCGACGCGATCCGGCCCCTAGCAAATAGTGTCTCGAGCGACTGTCCGCTCCTAGACGATGGATCCGAGCTGATATCCCAGTTTCCAGACGTCGGTATCGGCACGAACGTCGTCGGCGGCACCGTGGTTCTCGTCCTCGTCGTGGCCGTCACGGTGTCGGTGATCCGACGGCTCGGGGTAGACACGGTATCGCTATCGGCCGCCGAAACGACCGCGATCAGGCGTCGCCGTGATCCTCGCTCCAGTCGGTGAAACAGTCCGCCGGCCGGACGTCGCGGATGGCCGCCATCCCCTCGCTCGGGATGTGTTTGAAACAGCGCGGCTCGCCCTCAGTTTCGGCGATCCAGGCCGCCTCATCGCCACATTCCGCACACCGCGGGGCACCGCCGAACCGCAGCGCGTACCACCAGCGAACCCCCTCGAGTCGCTCCCGGACCGCCGCGTCGAGGCGGCGTCGGAGGCGTGAGAGTCTGCCGTCGGTCACGGTCGACCACCCGTCTCGGGTCGGTCCCGGTCGTCGGTAAACATGGACGACACTACCGGCGGCAGCCACTTCGGCCTTCCCGATCGTGGGCCTCGAGAAGCCGATCGAGTATCGTGTCGATCACGGCCGTTCCATCGCCGGTCACGACCGGGTCGTATCGAACGCGCCGTCTGGGATCAGCCGAACGTCCTCCGACCGCCCGAGATCGATTTCGGCGGGTCTCGAAAGGGGTGCGGGTCGAAGCGATGGGTGTCCCGGCTAGCTCCGTTCTTCGTCGGAGAAGCGCCACGGCGCGTCGGCGTCGACAGGCGACTCGTCTTTCGACAGCGGCACGTTGTGATACAACTGCTCTAAGTGTTCCATCGTGTACTCGACGGAGTAGCGTTCGACCGCCGCACGGGTGTCGCGGTCGGTCTCGAGACAGGTCTCGATGGCGTCGACCATCGCCTCGAGGTCGCCGTAGGCGAACCGCTCGCCGTTGTCAGCGCCAATTGTCTGCTCGAACGGCAACACGTCGGTGGCCGCGACGGGGGTGCCACAGGCGTTGGCCTCGAGCGTCGAGAGCCCGAGGGTGTCGGCGGTCGAGGCGGTCAGGAAGACGTCGATCGAGGAGTAGAAGGTCGGCAGGTCCTCGCGCGGGAGGAATCCACGGACCTCGACGTTGTCAGGGGCGTCCCGCTCGAGGGGGGCCCTGTACGGCCCGTCACCGACGATCACGAAGTCGTACTCGGGCAGTTTCTCGGCGGCCCGGAGGATCTCGCTGACGTTTTTCTCCATACTGAGCCGGCCGCTGTAGCCGATCACCGTTCGGTCGGGGTACCAGTCTTCGTCGGTCCGCTGGAAAAAGTCCATATCGATGCCGACCGGGAGCTGGACGTGTTCGACGTTCCGGTCGATCCGCTCGGTCGAGGCGGTGACGATGTCGAATCCCTCGAGGAAGGCGTTCTCGAAGGGGACGTACAGTTTCGAGAGGGCGTTTGCGACCGACTCGAACTTGACGTTCTGGTGGAAGTACTCCTCGAGAGGGGTGTGGTGCGTATAGATCGACGGCAGGTCGTGTTTGCGGGCATAGTACCGACCCAACAGACCGATAGGGGCCGGCCCATGACAGTGGACGACGTCGAGATCGGGCAGCATCGACGGCCGCCGAGTGAGGGGAATCCGATAGCCGGGGTAGAACGGGTTCGACACCGATTTGACGGGAACCTCGCGCTCGCCGGGGTCGTAGTCGCCATCGGGATAAATGACGTAGACCTCGTGTCCCTTCCGCTCTAACTCCTCGCGCCACAGTTTGATCGTATACGTTACGCCGTCGATCTCGGGAAAGTAACTGTCCGTGAAAAATCCGATCTTCATGTTGCCACCTCCGCGTACAGCGACTGGTACTGGTTCGCGACCGCCTCGAGCGAGAACGCCTCGCTGCGGTCGGCCGCGTTCGATCCGAGTCGGTCCCGGAGGTCCGGATCCCGGAGTCGCTCGAGGGCGTCGACGAACGGCGCGACGCCGTCGCCCGACGCCTTGAGACAGTCCGCGCCGTCCTCGAGCCACGAGAACGTCTCGATGTCCCGGACCAGCACCGGTTTGCCGGCGGCCATCGCCTCGAGCAGCGCGATCCCCTCGTTTTCCTCGTGGGTCGGAAAACAGAAGATATCGCCCGCCGCGTAGGCCCCCCGGATGTCGTCGATGAAGCCGGTGAACGTGCAGTTGTCCGGGGCGTTCTCGATCAGTTGCGTCGTCTCCCGGCCCTTCAGGGAGAGATCGAGCGGCCCGAACCACGCGAAGTCCATGTCGGGCAGCCGTCGCGCCAGCTCGACGAACGTCTCGAGTCCCTTGCGCTTGATGACGTGGCCGACCAGGAAGACGGTCGGCGACTCGAGATCGTATCGGTCGCGGTACTCGGCCTCGAGGGACTCGAATCCCTCGAGTTTCCCGCGATCGACGCCGTTCGAGATGACGGTCGTCGGGGTGTCGGTGTAGTCCTCGATCAGTTCCCGATTGTAGTCGGAGGGACAGACCAGAGCGTCGGCCAGCCCGTAGGCCCACCGCAGGTACGGTTTCAGCGGTTTGGCGAGCGCGTTCGTGAAGCGAAAGCTGTCGCCGAAGTCCTCGGCGGTGACGTGGGTGTTCGCGACGACCGGCACCCCCTTCGAGCGGGCCCGCCGGGCGTACCAGACCGAACGCGGGCCCATGAGGTTGCAGTGAAACACGTCGGCCTCGAGGGTCGGTTCGGTCGTGTACTGCAGCCCCAGTTGGTCGAGCATCGCCCGCTGGTGGGCGACGGACTCGCTGATGCCCCCGGTGACGTGGTCTTCGAGTTCGAAGTAGTGGCTGATCTTCATGCCCGACTCCCTGTGGCTGTCGTCCCCTTCGTTTCCCGATCCGATTCGCCGATCGTCCCCACTGACTACTCGACCTCGAGCCAGGGCACCTCCATCAGCGGCGGGATGTGCGTCTCGATGTGGTGTTCCCAGACCCCTTCCTCCCCGAACGCTTCGCCGTGGTCGGCGGTCACGATGACCGTGCCGTCCAGTTCCGGGATCAGTTCGGCGACCGACTCCAGCGCGATACGGAGGTTCTCCTCGTACAGCTCCAGCGCCGCCTCCCGGGTGCCGTTCTTGACGAGATCGGCCGGATCGAGTTCGAGCCAGAGTCCCGCCTTCTGGGCGAGTTCGCTGCCCTCGAGTTTGTCCTCGACTTTCGGTCGGATCGTGTCCCCGAGCGACGAGAGCGCGCCGCCGCCAGCGTCGCCGTCGCCCTGTTCGGCTTCCTCCTGTTTCCGGATGCCCTTCTGGATCTGTTTGAGCTTCTGGCCCTTCCCGCGGGAGAGATACGGCGCGTGGGGCTGCATATAGTGGAGTACCGTTCGATCGGCCCGCTCGACGGCGTCCTGATTGTCGTAGTAGGCCTCGGCGAGGCTGTCCGGCGGCACCGTTCCGAGATCGTCGTCCCAGCCGGACTTCCAGACGTCGTGGATGTCGCTGATGTGGTCGGAGGCCGTCCACTCGTAGTCGCAACTGGCCCCCCACTTGAGTTCGTTCAGCGGAATCCCCAAGTCGTTGATAAATGGGTTCCCCGAGAAGTAGGCGATGTCGTGATCGTCCTGAAAGGTCCGATAGGCCCACTCCGGCGTCGACGAGCCGACGCTCCATCGTTTCTCCAGCGTTCCGTCGAGGTAGTCATCGTATACCTCGCTGAATACGTCGTACCGACACGCATCCAGCACGAGACAGTAGTCCCAATCGGACTCGAGGAAGTGCTGGTCCTCCATTAGTTGCGGCAACCTTTCGAGTCGACCTACGTAT
This sequence comes from Natrinema thermotolerans, assembly GCF_031165565.1. NCBI lineage: Archaea > Methanobacteriati > Methanobacteriota > Halobacteria > Halobacteriales > Natrialbaceae > Natrinema > Natrinema thermotolerans. The sequence goes on from NZ_CP101873.1 coordinate 3,881,972, forward strand.
TCTTATTGGTTCCCGGAAAGTCACCGTAACCCGTCAGTTCCGGTGTTTCAGTCACTGTACGTCCGCGTATCGTCCGCCGCTGCGGACGGCGACCGAAGCGGTCACTCGAGGTAGCCGAGTTCGCGCAGTCGCTCCTGGGTCTCCTCGTCGGCTTCGGCCAGCGCGTCGGCCTCGTCGGGATCGGCCTCGCTGGGATCGTCCCACGCGCCGCCGACCGCGTCCTCGAAGCGGGCCAGCGCCCGCTCGGTCGCCGCGACGACCGCATCGTCGTCGGGATCGATGGGCGACTCCTCGGCCGGGTCCTCGTCGAGCCGGTACCCTTCGTCGGGGATCCGATCCGCGCGGACATACTTGGCGTCGGTGCTGCGGGCCGCACGCAGGCGCGAGTACGCGCGATGATCGTCCGGTAGCTCGATCCCCGCCTCGCTGGCTTTCTCCTCTAGGTGGTGGAGTTCGATGACCGGCTGTGCGTACTCGACGAACGCGTAGTCGTCGCTCGAGGCGTCATCGGACGCCGCGTCGCCCTCGATGACGGCCCGCTGGCCGGGGTCGGGCTCGCTCGCGCCCTCGAAGGTGCGGTACTCGCTCGAGAGCAGCGACCGGGTCGGGTCGCGGGGAACGGGTGCATCGTCGCCGGTCGTCCCGACCGTGGCTGCGGGATCGACGCCAACCGCGTCGAGGACCGTATGGTAGCAATCGAGTAACTCGACGAGATCGTCGCGTCGGTCGGCCTCGAGGTCGGGGTGTTTGACCAGCAGCGGGACGTTGATCAGCTGGTCGTAGAGGGCGAACTCGTGGCCGTAGAGGTCGTGTTCGCCGTGGAGTTCGCCGTGGTCGGCACAGACCACGACTGTCGTGTCGTCCCATTGGTCTGTCTCGCGCAGCCAGTCGAACAGTCGGCCGAGTTCGGCGTCCATGTGGGCGATCTCGGCGTCGTAAAGCCCGCGAATGTCGTCGAACTCCGCGTCGTCGATCTCGCGGGCTCCGGAGTTGTACTCCTTCGAGTTCTGGCAGACCTCACTGGGGTCGACCCCCGGTGCAAACTCCTCGCGGTACTCCGCGGGCGGGTAGTACGGCAGGTGAGCGTCCATCAGATTGATAAAGCCGAACCAGCCCTCGTCGCTGTCGCTCTCGTCGATGAAGGACTTCGTCCGGTCGATGACCGACGGCGTCTTCGAGTCGGCCCCCTCGCCGCTTGCCAGTTTGGCGTGGGCCTTGGCCCCGATGTGGACGATCGACGACGCCAGTTCGCGGAGGTAGGCGTTGTCGTTGACGGCCTGCCACGCGCTGGCCAGCGGCCCCGAGAGGACGTCGCCGGGCAGGACCTCGAAGAAGGAGTCCTGCCGGTCGAAGCCGTCGGTCAGGCTCGTATAGGGCGTGATCCAGGCGTTCGAGGAGTAACAGGCCGTATCGTAGCCGGCCGCCGACAGCGACGACGCGAGCGTCGTGGCGTCGTCGAGGTACGGACTTCCCTGATCGGCCCCGTGTTCGCTCGGGTAGAGCCCGGTAAACAGCGAGGCGTGTACCGGGAGGGTCCACGGGGCGGGGGCGACCGCCGACTCGAAGACGGTCGCTTCCTCGGCGAACCGGGAGAGTGCCGGCGTCGTCGACCGCTCGTAGCCGTAGGGCTCGAGGTGGTCCTTCCGGACCGTATCCAGCACGACGAAGAGGACGTTCGACTGGGAGGTCGTATCCATTACCCGGGACACCTCCCTCCATCCCAATAAATCGATTGAACGGTAGCTCGCGCGACAGCGAGCGGTCGCGAACGTCGATCAGACGTTTCAAGTTCGGTGACGATTCATACCAGCCATGGACGAGCGAAATCGACGCGCGTTTCTCGTCGGCGCCGTCGGGACGATCGCGATCTTCGCAGTCCTGTTTTTCGCCGTCGGTGCGCGTGATATCGTCGATTCGCTGCTGTCGGCGAAGCCTTCGCTGGTCGTCGCGACCTTCGCGTTCGCGCTGGGATGGCTGGTCGCCTGGAGCCTGATGCTCCGGACGGTACTCGCCGCCCTGGGCGTCGACGTGCCGGTGGGCAAGTCCTTCCTCGTTTACTCGGGTGCCGTCTTCGCCAACAACGTCACCCCGTTCGGCCAGGCCGGCGGCGAGCCGGTCGCCGCCCTGCTCATCTCGAAGGTCTCCGACGCCCGCTACGAGACGGGGCTGGTCGGCATCGCCAGCGTCGACGTCCTGAACGTGGTCCCATCGATCTCGCTGATCCTCGTCGGCGTCGGCTACTACGCGACGACCGCCGCACTCGGCGAGACGCTCGAGACGGCCGTCAGTTCCGCGATCGTCCTGATCGCCGGCATCGTCGTCGCGATGGGACTGGTCTGGCGATATCACGAGACGATCATCGACCGCCTCCCCGGGATCATCGCGCCCCGCCTCGGGAAACTCGGTATCGAGCGGTTCCAGTCGGATACGCTCGAGGCGGACATCGCGGACCGGCTCGACCGCTTCTTCGAGAACATCGAGCGCGTGGCGACGGACCGCTGGCGGCTGGCGGCGGTCGTCGGCCTGTCGCTGTGTGGCTGGCTCTTTCAGGTGGCCGCGCTCACGGCGGCCTTTGCCGCGCTCGGCTACTCCGTCCCGCCGTACGTGTTGCTGTTCGTCATCCCGCTCGCGAACCTCGCGGGGGCCGCGCCCCTGCCGGGCGGGCTCGGCGGGATCGAGGCCGCGTTCGTCACCCTGCTTGTCCCCACGACCGGGATCCCGGCCTCGGTCATCACCGCCGCCGTCCTCATCTTCCGGGGCGCGATCTACTGGATGCCCGTCCTGATCGGCGGGCTGTCGGTGTCGTCTCTCGGCGTCCGAGCGCTACGCTGACCGGAAAGACCGTCGACGGCTGCCCCGTCTCCGACAGCGTCATAGCCGTCGGTCGCCGACTGGCGTCCGAATGTATCGTGACGGCCACGCCGGGTTCAACGCCTTGCTGTATGCCCCGTTCGTTCCGGTCGTCAGCGGCCGCTGGTCGCTCGAGTTGGCGCTTGTCGGTGCAGTCGTCGCCCTCGCCGCCGCGAACCTCCCTGACCTCGACCAACCGCTGCCGCGGATCAGCCACCGCGGGCCGACCCACACCGTCTGGTTCGCGGTTCTCGTCGGGCTGGTCGCCGGCGTCGGAACCGCGATCGCCGTCCCCGCGACGCCGGCCGCGTTCGCGTTCGGCTTTCTGGTCGGCTCCTGCGGGATCCTCGCACACCTCGCGGGCGACATCGTGACGCCGATGGGGATCAGTCCCTTCGCGCCGCTGTGGCGGGCCCACGTCACCCTCGAGTGGTTCAAATCGAAGCACGAACGTATCAACCGCGGGTTCCTGCTCGCGGGGACGGCCGCGCTGTCGGCGTCGCTGCTGGTCGCGGTGTGGTGACCGCACAGTCCGGCAGCCGGCAACCCAACCTCACCGCAGCGACGGGCGGCCGTCGGCGCGCCACAGGAGCAGGCCGATCGAGGCGGTCCAGAGCAGGAGCGTCGCGGCCGGTCCGTGGACCGCGAGGCCGGGGCTCCAGTCGGTTCGCAGCGGGAACAGCCACTCGATGCCCTTCGGCGAGAGCGAGTCGATCGCCAGATGCGACCCGATCGCGAGCGCGACCGCGGCCGCGACGGCCCGTTCGCGGACGATCGCGTAGCAGCCGACGACGACGGTCAGCGCGAACAGCGGCGTGTGGGTGATCCCGCGGTGGACGAACGGCCAGCCGACCGCCGCCGGGAAGAGGAAATCGGCGTCCGGCAGGAGTCCGAAGACGATCCCGAGTCGCCGATCGGCGTCGGTGAACCCGCCGACGAGCGCGGAGCCGACCAGCGCGTGGGTCGCGAACGCGCCGGTGAGAAAGAGGACCCGCCCGAGTTCCATCGCCCGTTCCTTGGATCGCCGCCCCCAGATAGGTTTCGGTTCACTGACCATCGCTCTCGTAACTAATGTATCACTATATCGGCCGAACCAACAGGACTTACATTCGGGGTCGAATACGGACCGCTAATGGGTCCGTTGCAACTCGAGGGGACGCCGTCCTGGCTCGAGTCGATGCTGACGTCGGAACTCGCGTTCGCCGTCCTGTTGGGAATCTGCGTTCTCGAGGGAGCGATGCTGTTGCGGTTCATGCCGAGCGAACTCGTCGTGCCGGCCGCGCTGGCGCTGATCGGGTCGACGATCCCGAAGGCGGTCACGATCGTCGCGATCGCGGTCGTCGGAACGACGGTCGGCCAGCTCCTCCTGTTCCTCCTCGTCCGGCGGGCGGGTCGGGAGTACGTCCTCCAGAAGCGGTGGTTCCCGCTCACCGAGTCGCGCCTCGAGCGGTTCGACGGCTGGTTCGACCGCTGGGGTGCGATCGCGGTCCCGGTGAGCAACACGATGCTGTTCGTTCGCGGACTGCTGACCGTCCCCGCGGGCCTCTCGGAGATGGACGCGAAAGCGTTTCTCGCCCTGTCGGCGGTCGGGTCGCTGTCCTTCCAGTCGATCCTCGCGGCGCTGTACCTGCTCGGCGGGCACCTGTTAGCGCTGTAGTCGCCGCTCGAGAGATTACGCGAGCAGCGGTGACACAGCGAGAGAGAATAGACGAGAGGGGAGTTCTGAGACCGCGTGACGGGTCGCGGCTCCGATCGACTACTCGCTTCGGGTCCGGTAGAACGGCAGCCGGAACCGGACGCCGGCGTCCCGGAGCTTCCACCTGATCTCGAGGGCGATCCACGCCAGCCCCGAGAAGAGGGCGACGCCGATGGCGGCGAACTCGGTCGACCCCATCCAGACCGGACTCACGAACAGGAGGGCGTTGTAGATCCGGTGTGGCAGGATCGACTCGATGAGATCGCCGAGGAAGGCGAGCGGGTTGAAACCGAAGCCACCGCCGCCGTCACCGCCGCCTCCGCCGGTGTCGGCCGCGGTGCGGTTCTCGAGGCCGAGCGACTGGGCGCTTTCCCCACCCGCGCTTTCGTCGCCGGTCTCGAGGCGTTCGGCCTCGTAGGGGAGCGACGACCCGACTTCCCAGACGATCTCACCCGACTGGTTGACCTCGATGACGCGGTTGCCGTGGGTGTCGGAGATCAGCGTGTTGCCGTTGGGCAGTCGATCGGCATCGCGGGGCCACTGGATCCGATCGTCCTCCCACTGCCAGGTCTGGGTCCACTCGCCGTCCTCGCGCTGGAACTCCTTGATCTGGGCGTTCTCGGAGTCCGCCACGAGGACCGCCGGTCCGCCCTGACTCTCGGGGATGTAGTCGGGGTTGTGCTGCTCGTGGAGGACGTCGTACTCGTTCTCGCTGCCGAGCGTCCAGTCCTCGAGCAGTCCCTCCTCGCGGTCGAGGAAGACGACCTGGTCCTGATTGCGCAGGCTGGCCATGATGCGCCCTTCCATCTGACCCTCCTCGATATACTCGACGTCGTTGATGTGGGCCCAGTCGCGGGGCCAGGAGTGACCGCCCTCGAGCGGGAAGTCGCTTTGTGCGTCCCAGAGCCACTCGACGACTTCGGTTTCCGTGTTCACGATGAACACCTGGTCGGCGACCATGTCCGCGACGACGAAGTGACTCTCGTTGATGCGGTCGACGTCGTGCCACTCGCCGGCGTACTCCTTGTAGTCGTAGCGCTCGTAGAGGACCTCGACTTCGCCGGTCTCGAGGTCGGCGCGCTCGATAACGTTACGCGTACACGGCGGAGCGCCGCAGTTGGGCCCCTCGGTGTGGAGGGTATCCGTCGCGGCGTACTCGACGGTCAACGGATCGCCCTCGACGGGATCGGCGTCGAAGTACTTCGTCCGCGAGTTGTTGTAGTAGAGGACCTCGCCGTTGGGCTGGTACGCCGTGATCGTGCCGGCGCGACCGGACTCGGTGACGACCGTGTGGTTATCGGTTGGCGGGGCGTCCGGGACGTCTGCCTTCGACGCCGTCGAGACGCCCTCACCCGCGGCGCTTGCGACGACGGCCGCCGAGACGAGAATCAGGACGACGAACGCGACTCGGAGCCGGTTCCGGGAGAGTGCGGCCCGGACGCTACCGAGTCCCGACCGGACGTCCCCGGCCGACGGCAGCGAGCGCTCGGTCACGGTTCGATCACCACTGCGGGTACTGTCTGGGGAACCATTGCCTTCCGGTTCAGAGTCGAGACACTAGTACCTTTTCTAACCGATTCAGGGCGGTGATTTCAGCCCGTTTCAGTATCTCGTGGGCAGTCAGTCCCGATCAGCAGCGAGGCGTGTCGTGAGAACCGGAACCGGCGAGGTACGCATCACCCGCTCGGTGAAACTGCCGAGCAGGTGTCGATCGAGACCGGTGTGGCCGTGGGTCCCCATCACGATGAGATCCGCGGCCGTGGAGTCGGCTGCGGCCGTGATCTCCCGGGCGACCGATCCCGACGCGATCGTCGTCGTCACGTCGTCGACACCGGCTTCTCGGGCGGTCGCCGCGGCCTCGTCGAGGACCGCCTGGACGTTCTCCTCAACGCCCGCGGAGAGGGCGGCCGACCCCGTATCGAGGACCTCCGGGAGTTCGTCGACGACAGACAGCAGGTGGACGGTCGCGCCGCAGTCGGCGGCGATCGACGCGGCTTCCTCGAGCGCGGCCGTCGCGTGGTCGCTTCCGTCGGTCGGTACCAGCACGTTCTCGTAGGGGTAGGTCGCCCTCGCGTCCTCGGCCGCACGAACGGTCAAGACCGGTACGTCGCTTCGGTTCACGACGTGATCGGTGACGTTCCCGAGGACGTACTCCCCGAGCCCGCGCCGACCATGGGTCCCCATCGCCACGCGGTCGAACTCGTCGCCGGTCGCGTACTCGACGATCACGTCCCGCGGGTCGCCCTGGGTGACGTCCTTCACGTACGAGACGCCCCGTTCGTCGGCTCGCTCGGCGGCGTCCGAGACGATCTCCGAACCCTCCAGCTCGAGGGCGTCGACGACCTCGGTGCCGAGGCGCGTGATGCTCGGTTGGTTCGTGTCCGCGACCGTAAGCAGGTGGACCGTTAGTTCCCGGTCGGCCGCGATATCGAGCGCGTGTTCGAGGGCGGCCGTCGCGGCGTCGCTTCCGTCGGTCGGCACGAGGATTCGACTCGCCATGCGCTGGCTTGGGCCGCCACCCGCTTACCGTTGTGGGATATCCCGGCCCGGACGCGGTCGGTATCGGACGACCGCCCCGGAGAAGAAGGACTCGGCAGCGCCTCAGACCGATGCAACCCGGATCTCGCCGTCCGCCGTGACCGTGACGAGACAGTCGCTGTACTCGAACGTCACCGAGCCGTTGGATCGGAGACCGTCCGTCCGCGGTTCGAACAGTCGCTCGAGCGCGTCGGCGTTGATCGAGTAGTGAAGCGGCTCGAGATCCGTGACCTCGACCCCCTTGTACGTTGCGACGGCGTCCGCGACGGTAACGCTGAGCGGTTCGTCGTCGAGTCTATCGTATTGGACGGCGTAGTGATCCCGGTGTGCGGTCGACTGTGATGGTGAACTCGTTTCAGTCATGTATCGTACCCCCAATGCGGTCGATGGGAACTCGTCCCCCGATTCACGAGTCGTTGTAAAGAGCTTGATCGTTAACTGTATAATGGTGATTTCACGACGTGGTTAATCAATTAACCTCCTCCGTGGTCGTCCCGTCGAAGAGCGCCGCGAACAGCTTCCGCTCGGCCGACCGAACGTGCTTGTGAAACGCGGGCGAAGAGATATCAAGCGAGTCGGCGATCTCCTCGCCGGTCGCTCGACGCGGCCACTCGAAGAACCCGCCGTGATAGGCCGTCTGGACGACCTCTCGCTGGCGATCAGTAAAGGACTCGAGGAGGACCGTCCGCGTGGCCCCGCCGACCGTCTCGGGGTCGTCGGTCGGGGCCTCACGTCGCGCGACCATCGACACCGAGGGACCGCTGCGGGTGATGTCGGCAAGCAGTTCACGGATCTCGACGGCATCGGGAACGTCGACGACGGCGCGACCGCCCGACTCGTCGACCGAGAACTCGCGCAGCCGCGCGCCGTGGGTCCCGGCGATCGAGCCGAGGAACGAATCGGTCATCCGGAGCTGGACGAGCGTCTCCCCCTCGTGGTCGGCGATCGTCGTGATCTCGCTAATCCCGTCGACCGCGGCGAGGTCGACGGCCGATGCGGGATCGTCGATCGGCCCTTCGATCGCTGCGAAGACGAGCTGTGGCCCCTCGTCCGGTGCCGTCGCCCCCTCGTATCTCACGGGCGATCCGAGACGCGCCGCCAACTGACACAGCGTCGTGTCGGCTGCGACTGCGAGTTCGACCTCGGTGCGGTCGTCGCCGAACAGCGCGTTCTTGCGTTTGACGGCGTCGATCGCGTAGGCGATCGTCTCGCCGAGTTCCGACAGCATCGAGCGAAGCGTCTCGTCGACGGCGTCGCGCTCCTCGCCATAGATCGAGACGACACCGTAGCAGAACCCGTCGTAGACCAGCGGGACCGCATACACCGACTGGAAGTTCCGGGAGAGCGCCTTCCGTCGCCACTCCCCGTCGTGGACCGCGTCGGCGACGTTCTCGACGTAGACCGGGGCCTGCGTTCGCGCCGCCCGCCCCGCGGGTTCGGCCGCCGAATCGTCGACCGTCGTCGCCGTCACCGCCTCGAGATACCCCCGATCGGCCCCCTCACTGGCCCGCACCTGCAGGTGGTTCCCGCCGGGGTCGGGCTCCCCGAACCAGGCCAGCGAACACGACTCGAGGGCGGCCAGCCGCCGGGGGACGCCGCGTTCGATCTCGGCCCGGGAGTCCGCCTTCAACAGGAGTTCCTCGATCCCCTGCCGGATCTCGTTGGCGTCGTTAAGCCGCTCGAGGTGGCGGTTCTGTGCCTCGAGTTCGCGTTCGCGGTCGCGGAGCCGACGCGTCCGGCCGATCCGATCGAGCGCCGCCTCCGCGGCTCGAGCGAACAGCTCCGCGAGTTCGACCGTCTCGTCGTCGTAGGCGGCCGGGTCGGTCGACAGCGCGACGACCACGCCGTGTTCGCCCAGCGGGACGGAGAGGACGCTCCGTGCGGCCGTTTCTTCGTCGGACACCGCGGTCGAATCTCGAGTGTCGTCGTAGATCGCCGTCTCGCCGTTCACGAACGTCTCCCAAACGATGCTCCCGTCCGGCTCGATCCGTGGCGGCGAACCGAAGGTCGACTCGAACGCCGACGCGTGGGCCGCCGGCCGGAGTTCGTTCGCGCGCTCGTCGAACCGGTAGACGACGCTGTCGAGGTCGAGAACGTCGGTCGCGACCTCGACGATGGACTCGCAGGCGGCTGCCTTCGAGTCGACGCTCAACAGATGGCTGCTCGCCTCGTGGAGTCCGTTGAGCGCCTCTTGATACTGTACCCGTTCGGTGATGTCGCTTGCGACGCCGATCACGCGGTCGACGTCGCCGCCGTTGGTGATCGGTCGATACCACATCTCGAAGACCCGGTCCGAGAGTTCCCGCCGGGAGTGGACGTCCGCGCCCTCGAGGGCACGTCTCGCGTCGTCACAGATGTCCGGATAGTCCCCGAGCTGGTCGAAAAAGGAGTCACCGACGACCTCGCCGGCATCGGTGCCGAGGTTCGCGAGCCCGCGCCCCTCCGAGAGCGTGAACGTCCCGTCCTCGTCGAGGACGAACAGGACGATCGGTGCGTTCTCGACCAACGTCTGTAGTCGCTCGGTCCGTTCGGTCAGGTCCCGCTTTCGCTGGACGCGGTCGGTGACGTCCCGCCAGTAGACCGACATCCCCGACGGCGACGGGTAGATCCGCGCCTCGATCCACGCGTCGTAGGCGTCGAGGTAGCCCTCGACGGTCCGGGACTCCTGCTCGGCCATCGCTTCGGTGGCCGCGGACTGAAACGCCGTCCCGGTCATTTCCGGGAACACCTCGAGGATGTGTCGGCCGAGCAACTCGGAGCGGTCGGTAGAGAGGATCTCGAGGGCGCGATCGTTGACGTAGGTGAATTCCCAGTCCGAATCGAGGGCGTAGAAGGCGTCGGTGACGCGTTTGAACGACTCGCTCAGTTCCCGCTCGATGCGGTGGTACTCCGTGATATCCCGGATCGACGCGACGACGCCGTCGACGACGCCGTCCCCGAGCCGGTTGGTGAGGACGGCCTCGTGGACGTACCACGCGCCGTCGGCGTGCTGGCACGTGTACTCGACGGACCGGGAGGTGCCCAGGTCGGCCTCGCGGACCGCCTCGAACTCGGCCGCGACCGCCGCCGTATCGTCCTCGTGGACGTGATCGAGATAGTGATCGCCACGGAGGGCGGTGGGATCGTAGCCACCGGCGACTTCGACCGCCGGGCTGGCGTAGGATATCTCCCCGTCGGCCTCGATCGTGAGTACCACTTCCGAGGAGTACTCGAGAATGATCCGGTACCACTCCGGCCCACGAACGGGCGGTCCGTCCGCCGTCGCTGCCCGCGCGTCGGTGGCGACCGCCCGCTCGAGCCGATGAGCCAGCAGCGCCGGGTTCCGGGCGGTCGTCGCGGCGATCACGTCGGTCGCCCCTCGCCGGACGTCGTCGATCGATTCGTCTCCCGTCGGGTCGAGGGCGTAGACGACCGGACACGACCCGGCGAGTTCGTCGACGACGGTCGGGTCGTCGGTCAGGACGCAGTCGGCCGCCTCGAGTCGATCGTCGGCGAGGTCGTCGACCCCCGTGACCGGCCCCGTCACCGTCAGCCGTTCGTCGGCGAACTCCGCCGTCGACCGGGCCCACTCGGACGAACCGACGACGAGCGCGCGAACCGGCGTCGGTTCGGTCGCCGTGAAACCGCGTGTCATACCCCTGCTGGGAGCGCAGCGCGTAAAAAACTCGTGTCGGTTCCGGCGCCGGTTCGCTCGCGCCGGTCGGCTCGCCTACTCGAGGGAGAGCGGCGCGTGTTCGGCGCGGTACCCGTCGTCGGTGTCCACGACCTCGGAAACCTCCCACAGCCGAATCTCCCGTTCCATCGCCGTCACGACCGGCGTCTCGTAGCGATCGGCCTCGTACTCGAGTGACTCGCCCGCCTCGCGGCGGCGCTCGACGAACTCGCGGTGGCGCTCGAGTCGCGTCCGGCCGACCGACCGGGAGAGCGCCGGTACCTCCCCGAGGCGATCGTCGAAGGTCTCGAGGAACGCCGACTCGAGTTCGACCCCCACGGAGTTGCGGCCGGCACACATCGCCGCCAGCGTCGTCGTTCCGGTCCCCCAGAAGGGGTCGAGAACGGTGTCTTCGTAGGCCGAATACATACAGATCAGCCGGTAGGGGATCTCGAGGGGGTAGGCCGCGGACCGCTCCCGGAGTTCGTCGTCCTCGAGCGCCTGTAGCTCGCCGGTGACCTCCGTCCAGACGTCGGAGAACCAGCGGTTGCGTTCCTCCCAGAAGTAGGCGGCCTCGTACCGGCGGTCGGCCCCCGGCTCGAACGACCGGCGTTCCCCGCCCTTCCGAAAGACCAGGACGTACTCGTGTTCCAGCGTGACGTAGGCGTTGGGCGGGATCATCCCGCTGCCCATGAACTTGGCCGCGCTGTTGGCCGGCTTGCGCCAGAGGACGTCCGGCAGCGGATCGAACCCCCGCTCCTCGAACGCCGAGAGGACGCGGGCGTGGTTCGGGTAGACCCGGAAGCTGTCGTCGACCGATCGGGTCGCGTCCCCCACGTTGATACAGGCGATCCCGCCGTCGACCAACACCCGCTCGAGTTCGTCCCAGACCCGATCGAGTTGGGCGTGCATCGCCTCGAACGCCGCCCGCCCGTCGCCGGCGTCTAACGCGTCCCCGACGGCCGGATCGAGATCTGTAAAGAGGTCGTCCCACATCTCGATCATCGGATAGGGCGGGGACGTGACGACGAGTTCGACGGACGCGTCGTCGACCGCGGAGAGGTCGCGGGCGTCGCCGACGAACACGCGGTGGGTCGTTTCCATTGGCTACACACTGTCCACGTCGCGCCCTTAGCTCCTTCGTCACCGCCGCGACCGCGAGCCGCGGCGGCGACGCTGCCGGACCGGTCGCGGGCGCAAACGGACGGCGTCGAAAAAGGGATCGGGATCGACTCGCGGCTTACTCTTCGGTCTCTTCGTTCCCCGACTCGGCCTCGGCTTCCTCGGGTTCGTCGCCCTCGCCACCAGTGGCGGGTTCGAACTCCTCGATCGGCTCCCATTCGGCCTCCTCGTCGCCGGCGAGTCGACGACGGAGGATCGCGGCCCCAGCAAGCAGTCCAACGCCAAGCAGGAGCCGCGGCAGCACCGAGGAGCCGCCCCCGGTTTCGTCCGTCTCGGTCGTTTCCTCGCCCGTTTCGCTCGTTCCGGTCGTCGTCTCCATCACGTCCTCGATGATCTCGGGTTCCTCGATGTCCTCGATCGGCGACTCCTCGAGTTCCGGTGAGTTCCGCCCCGCCAGAAAGCCAAGCGCCGCACCGAGGCCGAACAGGGCCCCCGCAAGCGGCAGCCGCCCGCCGGAGCGTCCGCCCTCCGACTCCTCGACGGCCTCGAGGATCGACTCGCGCAGCGGCGAGTCCATCCCCTTGGTGATCGCTTCCTTGACGACGAGTTCCGATAGCGTCCTGTCCTGTTGCTCCGTCTCGGGCATAATCCGCCACGACCACACCGCCGTACATAGTTCTATCCACCGTTTCCCTCGATTCGGACACGATCCGCTCGCGTTAGACACCGGCTAACCGTTCGGAGCGAGGGGACAACCGACGTCTACCGTCGGCCCGACCACCGGCCTTGCGGGCGCGGCCGCGACGGACGACCGACTACGATCGGCTCGGAACGCGAGCCGAGACTCCCACCCGGCGAGACGGCTCGCGAACGCCGCCGCCGACCCACCCATCGATCGCGCGGCCGCGTCTCGACCGGGCAGGGAGACGGACGACGGTCCCGACGGCCAGCGAGGGCGGTACGATCCTCGCGCGTCGATCCGGCCTCCCTCGAGGGGCGGGAAAGCCGACCCTTCCCGACCTATAAAACTGCGTCGGCCGCTTTCCCGCGGGTCGCCGCGTCGAACGGGTTCCATAACGAAAGGGCTCCCCCGAAAGACGACCGGACATGAGCGTTATCCGCCGGACGGAGGTCCTCGGCCGGACGACGCGACGACGCGTGGTTGGGGTGACGGCCGCGCTCTCGGCCGCGGCCGTGGAAACGCTCGGAGTCGGGCTCTGGTTCGGGTTAGTCGTCGGCTCGCGGACGACGACGACCGCGCTCGCGGGGCTCGGGGTGTTGTTCTGTGGCGCACTCCTCAGGACGGTCGTCGTCGACGCGACGATCGGCGACCTCGGCGATCTCCTGCAACCGCACCGACTCGCCGCGCCGCTGCTGCTCACCGGCGGCTGGATCTGCTGGCTGCTCGTGGCCGAACTGGTCGGCGACGTGGCCGGCGTCGCCGTCGCGACGGTCGTCCTGACCGCGGTCCTCACCGCACAGTGTCGCCTCGAGCGACGCGTCTGCGATCGCTACGCACGCTACCGGACGGGCTGGCTCGTCGGCCCGGGCCTGCTGTTGGCGCTCGGGGCCGCCGCGCTGCTGGCCTCCGCCTGGTTTACCGGCTGGACCCTCTCCTCGGGGCCGATTTCGCTCGGGGTCACGACGGTCGTCGTCCGCCTCGAGGCCGTCCACCTCGGCGCGGTGGCGTTCGGCCTCGCGGCCGTTCTCGCCCACCAGCGCCGGTTCCAGCGGCTCCTGGGTTCCTGATCACTTCCCCTCCGCACCGACGTTCTGGTCGCTCTCGAAGGAGTCCGGATCCGGCTCGATCGTCGCGTACTGGACGGCCCGCCGTCCCAGCGTCTCGACCCGCGTAGCCAGTTTCGGATCGACGAACTCGCCGCCGTCGAACGCGTCGCCGGCGTTCGGAATCGCCGCCTCGTGGGGGATCACCCACGCGTTCAGCGCCCGACAGACCGACCGCATATGCTCGAGGGCCGTCACGGGGAAGGCACCGCCCGACACCGCGAGCAGGCCGACCGTCGTGTCCTCGAACTCGTCGAACCCGCAGTAGTCGAGCGCCGTTTTCAGCGGCGACGAGTACGAGCCGTGATACATCGGTGACCCCAACAGGACCGTGTCCGCATCCCGGACCCGCGCGGCCAGTGCCGCGGCGTCACCGGCGTCTTCCCGGTCCCGATCCGCATCGAAGACCGGCAGTTCGTACTCGCGGAGGTCCAGCAATTCGGTACTCGCACCGGCACCCTCGGCGGCTGCAAGCGCCCGCTCGAGCGCGGTCCGGGTGTGGCTTCCGTCACGGAGGCTGCCACACAGTGCGGTCACGCGAACGTCGTCGTCGCTCATGGATCGTCGGATGACCGGCAGCGGGAAAAGCGATCCGAAAGAAACGCTCGTTGACAGGAGAGTGTCGCGCGATCCGACGGCCCTTTGCTCCCGGGCTCCAAACTGGCCGCCGTGCAGACAGTCGTCTCGGTCCTCCTCGAGGAAGCGCTCCCGCGCGTGGTGACGATCACGCTGTTGATCGGCGCGGGCGTCGGGCTGGCGAACCTCGCGGTGGAGTACGGTCTCGTCACGGTCGTCGCCCGGGTCGGGCGCTATCTCACGGAGCCGGCGAACCTCCCGCCGGAGGTGGGCACCGCCGTCCTCACGAACACCGTCTCGGTGACCGCGGGCTACGGCATGCTCGCGGAGTTCCGCGAGGAGGGGCTGTTGGACGACCGCGCGACGCTGATCGCCGTCGTCATCAACACGTTCTTCGGCTTCGTCCAGCACATCTTCACCTACTACGGCCCGGTCCTCGTCCCCATCCTGGGGGTCCAGGTCGGGCTCATGTACGTCGGCGCGCGTGCGGGAATCTCGCTGGGCATCTCGCTCGTTGGCCTGCTCGCCGGTGCCGTCCTCCTCCGTGGCTACGAGTACGACCCCCACGCACTCGACCCCGAGACGCCCGAGGAAGAGGTCCGGACGACCCGCGACAAGTTCCGCGCCGCCGGCACGAGTACGCTCGAGCGGCTCCGATCGATCGTGCCCCGACTGGCCGTCGTCTACTCGCTGGTCTTTCTCGCGCTCGAGTACTCCGATCGGATCCTCGAAGCCCTTGCCGAGGTCGGGATCACCGAGCCGGCCGCGGCCGTCGACCCGATCGCCGGCCTGCTCGGCCTACCGGGCGCGGCAGTCCCGGTGATCCTCGTCTCGCTGGTCGATCCGACGACCGGCGCGATCACGGTCGCGCCGCTGATCGGGGACGTCCTGACGCCCGATCAGGCGGTGATCACGCTGCTGGTCGGGGGCCTGGTGTCGCTGACGATCGGCACCGTCAAGCGCTCGATCCCGTTCCAGTTCGGGATCTGGGGTGCGTCGTTCGGAACGAAGGTGATCGTCGTCAACGTCGGGCTGAAGGCCGCGTTCATCCTCGTCGCCATCGCCGTCTTCTTCGTCGCCTGAAACGGGCTGCCTGCGTCGGCGCTCGCTCGAGCGGGCGAAAAATCAGTGTCGGCCCATTGACCTCGACGGCGGACCGTGGACAGCGACGACGCTACGCACTCGCGGCCGACGCGCTCGTCGTTCGGACGCTCCCGTAGATCCCGATCAGCGACAGGATCGCGATGAAAACGCCGGCCAGTCCGTTGATCCCGACGGCAAGCGCCTGTGACGAATCGATCACGTAGGGAGCGGCCGCGATCCAGACGCCGAGCAGCGTCAGCACCGCGGCGAGGACGATGCTCGGCGACCGCTGCTCGCCGGTCCGGTAGGCGTGAACCGAGGCCAGCAGGGCGACGAGCGCACCGACGAGGACGTTGTGGATACCAAGCGTGTCGGTGATGGTAAAGACCGCCGTCGAAACCATGACGAACGCCCCCAAGACCGCGGTCAGTCCCGCCGTTCGTTCGACCAGTACCGCCGCATCGTCCGCTTGGTGGGTACTCATATTCGGTACTACTGACAGCCACGCATATGAGAGCAGCGGCGATTCCTCGCGACGGGGACTCGAGCAGCGCCGGTATCCGGCGGAGCCACGGCGGTTACCGACCGGATCACGTGGACTGTCGGAAGTCATTGCCGAGGCACCCACAGGACGGGCGCGGTTACACCCGACAACCGTTACGACGAGCCGTCTCAGGCCCGGGTTCGCGCACGCTCCGGCGTGTCGGCCTTATTGTTGGCGTAGGCGTTGTACGCCGCGAGGGCCGCGACGAGCAGCCCCGAGATCGCCGTCCCGGTCGCCAGCGCGTTGCCGCCCATGTCGATAAACGAGGGCGAGACGAGTGCCCACAGCCCCAGCAGGACCGTTAGCGACGCGACCCCGACGCTGGCCAGTCGGTCCTTCGACAGCCGGTAGAAGTTGTAACCGGCCGTCAGGAAGATCGCCGTCCCGACCAGCGTATCGTTCCAGACCGCCGCGTCCGTCGACTCGAGCAGGAACGGCGACGCGACCAGATACAGGCCAAGCAGCGCCGCGAGGGCGCTGACCCACTGCATCACGTCGGTGTTGAGCGAGTTGTAGTCGGTGCGGGTCCGGCGTTCGGTTTCGGATGCGTCGCTCATGTTTCTCAACCGAGGGTAGCCGAGTGTCGGTGATAACGACAGTGCCTGCAGTCGTCGGGCGGTTCATACCGGCTCGGGATGCGGGCCGGCCGGTGGCGAATACGAACTGTTGGACGACACGCAGGACGGATTCTAAGCGAGATCGACGCGGCTCTCAGTCTCACCGACTCCGAGCGGCCACGAGAACGGACACATCGTGTCACTCCACATCGATCGGTGGCTCGGAGACACCAGCAGGCTCGAGTTCGGCTACCGCTCTCAGGGCGTCGATGCTCTGATACGAATCCAGGTCGTACGTGTCCAGCGTTTCAGTCGCGAGAACCCACGCCTGTCTCGCCAATTCGGAGTCGGTGTCCTGACGGCGGTACGAAAACTCCGCTAATGCCACAGCGATCAGTAGGTCATCGCGGAGACGATCGATACTCATGCGCGTAAACATATATCACAGCACATAAATAGATTGTCGTGGCTCAGAGTTCGAGGTACAATCGTATATTCGAATTTGATTACGAACACGCGTCGGCAATACAGGTCACATTCGAATAGTTCCACACACGACCCCAGAATCCACTGGGGTTCGACGCACTGAATGACCCGTTTCCGGCCCGAAAGTAGCGGAACCTATCGGTCACTCGGAGACGAACGACGGTTCAAACGATGGATCGACTCGAGAGATGCACACGAGGTGTCGCGACTCGTGTGCATATTCGGGAATCGGATTCTATCGACGTGTGATCCTTGTGAGAAGGTATTCTGAAGACGTGACTGTGTGCCTGACGCTGTTTATACTACCTCACTTGCTCCGTCGACAGTCGTCTTTGCGTCCACGACATCCAGCGACACACAATAATAGAAGAAAACAAGACAGACGAGTGGAATTATTGGCCCGCATGGGTTTAAACCGAAGAACGGTAATCAGTAATGCAGGTGTGGGAGTTCTGGCAACAGTAGCGGGGTGTTCTGGTAGCGATGGTACTGGTGGAATCGGTGGCGGCCTGTCCGTCGAGAGCGTCAACGCCCAGACTACTTCGTTTGGGAATGTCGTTCTCACCGTTTCAGTCTCGAATAGTAATAGCTCCTCAAAGTCAAGTACGTTAGTCGGGCAAGTCGATGTCTCCGGCGGAGACACCTACACAGAACGGCGTGAGATTACAGTTACTGGGGATAGTTCGAGTTCGTTTGAGCTTGAGTTCGATATTGCCATCTCGGAGTCGCTCTCCAGCGATCAATACGAATACGATGCTCAACTCGAAGGATAGAACTACATGGGAGAACGAGCGACCACGCGGAAACAATACCTAGATAACCTATGATGTGACCGGCTTATCGGGCTTGAAGTTCTTTCTGCCATAATTTTGCTTCTTCTATTGCTTTTGACGCCGCCTCACGCGGAGCATCAATATAATCAGATAATACTTCAGTCAGTTCATCCTCGAATCCACTCGTAGCGATCTTGCGTAGAGATGGATCTTGTAACCGTTCACGGATTTCATTTTGATTCTCATGGATGATTTCTAGCTCATCATCTGAAACATAATGTGAGAGAAAGAATGCGATATCTCCGTCCTCAATAGCCCGGGACAGATTTACACCATCGCTTGCTAGTATCCGATGGACATTGTTTTCACCAAGTATTTTGTCTATGTCCAGAGCCTGGTCTATTGTTTTTCGATTAAAACTATGAGTCTCGTAATCTGTATGTGAATATACTCTCCGCAAGTCTACAGCAGATGCTTGACATATAACCACTTTTCCATTGTCATGTTTGGCTAAGATGTCTTCCTCAATCCAGTCACGAATCTTGTCGCGCCCTACCTTGTTTGGAGATTCGAATCGTTCTGGAAATCCCTTTGGAGGAATCACGTATGTGTTTGCTGTTAACATCTCTGCCTCATTGTTCTCTTGAATATGATACTTCAGGAACTTCTTCTCTTTCTTGTTCCCTTCATAATCGTTATAAAATGTTATTATGATTGCAGGAAGTGGACGCCAATATTTTTCTATTATCCTCTTTTTTGATATATTATCGTGCTTCAGGCTTCTGAGCATCCATTCGTAATCAGATATTTCTTCCTCTCGTCTCTCCAGTTTATCTCTGAGCCGTTTTTCTATCTCTAGAGCTTGTTCATTTCCTTTGATCTCATCGCGGGACACCCCTTCTTGGACAGCAGAGGTCGTAACCCACCCGATTCCTTGCTTCACAGTCCAATCAGTTGCCGATTTCAGTCCTTGTCTCGCTACTATCAGAAAAGCTGCCCCTGCCACAAATATAAAAGTATCCAAATAGTCAACCATACTATATGATCTCAAATCAAA
Source organism: Natrinema thermotolerans (assembly GCF_031165565.1). Taxonomy (NCBI): domain Archaea; kingdom Methanobacteriati; phylum Methanobacteriota; class Halobacteria; order Halobacteriales; family Natrialbaceae; genus Natrinema; species Natrinema thermotolerans. The sequence continues at coordinate 3,900,691 of NZ_CP101873.1, forward strand.
AGACAATCAATCTGTCGATGTGTTTCTGGCTACACATTACTTTCACACAGTAACATCATCTGAAAACAGGAGACAACTACGGACACCATTCCCTGATCGACTGAAACAAGCACCACATGGAGGGCGGGAAATTAAGGAAGAAACCCTCTGCTACTAATTTTGGAGCAGTAAGAAGTTTAGTGGGGTCGGAGGGATTTGAACCCCCGATCTACTGATATCTCCGGTGCGCCTCGGAACTCCAGAGGGTCATCACACGGACACTGATCAGGTGCCCGATCAGTATATCAGTCTGGAGTGTCGTCCCGGGCGCGTTGCCTCTGGAGTCAGCCGCCATGCCTGGCTTGGCCACGACCCCTCGAGTCTTCGTTGGGTGATGATCCCTAAAGTGGTTTCGATTCAGAATCGCCCTACAGCCACGGGGCACGGCCCGGCGTATCGGTCCCGTCGTCCGCGGACTCGCCGTCGACGGCCGGCGACTCCGTCGCGTCCCCGCCGTCGGCCAGCGCGTCCATCTTGGCGGCCGCGCTCCCGTCGGCGCTCGAGTCCTCGTCCTCGCCCGTGCGGAAGGGGATATCGACGGCGAAGAGGCCGGCAACGACCAGGGCCGCCAGCGGGGCCTGTCCGAAGGCCATCCCGAGCAGGGACAGCGGGAGCAGGCCCAGGGCGACGGCGCTGCCGAAGCGGAACCGATCGATGTCCATGTACTCCCGGAGGTAGGGGCCCGAGAGCGCGATGGCCAGCGCGAAGCCGACGCCGACGCCCGCTGCCAGCGTCGCGTTCGCGACGAGGGCGGGGTCGGTCAGCACCGCGAACTCCGCCCCCGAGGGGTCGACGCTCGCGACCAGACCTAACCCGATGACGACGACGGGGTTGGGGAGGGACTCGCCGATGGTCGCGCTGGCGGTCTGGGCCGCGATCGTGGCGATGACCAGCGCCGCGAACCGCTCGAAGATGCCGATGTCGATGACGCTCGCGATCGCCGGGGCGAACGCCGCCTGCACCGCCGCCAGCAGGATCAGTGGGAGCCCGACTAGCAAGACGACCGTCGCCTGCTCGCGGGGAGACCCCTCCATCTCCGCGAGGATGACCGCGACGGTGGCGCTGCCACCGAAGATCAGCAATCCAACCTGAAGGGCCCCGAGTGGCTCGTCGAGCGCACCGGCCAGGATCAGTGCGGGGAAGACGCCGTCGACTAACGGCAGCATCATCACGAGTGCCAGGAGTCTGGCATCGCCCCCCACGATACGCTCCATCTGGAGCGCGACTGGGTGTTGGGACGTACTCATCGGTCAGGGTCGATGGCCATGACCCGAGGCCGATGGGTAAGAGGACGGGCGGTCCCGCACCGACTGGTCCGTGGGCCAGTCGATCGGATTCGGATTAGGGCCTCGAGCTGTGAGTTTCGCTGTAAAATTCCCGAACATCGTCGTGACGGAGTCGGAACTCGTCAGACCGGCGGTCCGGGCGTCGAATGCACTCACAGCGTACATACACGGCAAGACGGGGGGATTGTCAATAAACGTTGTGTGAGAAACGATTCCACGACTCGGTGATCGTTCCGCCGACGACGCACAGATGTGGACGAAAGCGGACGGATCTGCGCTCGCGGTGGGCGTTCGTCTCAGGACCACGGGAACGAGACGCCGGAACACACGGGCGACCGGTCGGAACGCGGGCAACGGCTCGAGCGGCGCTACGGTGCCGACGACCGGACCGTGGCGAATCGCCCGTTGAGTGACTCGTCAACCGTTCACAGCCGGGTTTGTCTCGCAACGTTTTTCCCCGGGGACCACGGACGGCTTACATGGCGAACGACGTTCCCGAGCACGAGCCCTATTCTTCGAAACTGCAGGTACCGGAAGCGCTAACCTTCGACGACGTCCTTCTCCGCCCCAAGGAGAGCCGCGTCGAACCCGACGACGCCGACCTCACGTCACACGTCTCGAAACACGTCGAACTCTCGGTTCCCATCCTCTCGGCGGCGATGGACACCGTCACCGAGAGCGACATGGCGATCGCGATGGCCCGCCACGGCGGGCTCGGCGTCCTCCATCGGAACATGAACGTCGACCAGATGGTCGAGGAGATCGGCCGCGTCAAGAGCGCGGACGAACTCATCATCCCGCTGGAGGACGTCGTCACCGCCGATCCCGAGATGTCCGTCCGCGAAGTCGACGAACGGATGGCCCGGCGGGGCGTCGGCGGCGCACCTGTCGTCAACACCAACGGCGAGGTGCTTGGCATCATCTCGAGTACGGACATCCGGCCCCACCTCGAGGTCAACGAGGACGACCCGGTCACCGAGGCGATGACAGACGAGGTCATCACGGCTCACGAGGACATCGACGCCCGCGAGGCGTTCGATCTGATGTACGAACACCGGATCGAGCGCGTCCCGGTCGTCGACGACGAGAACCTCCTCGTGGGGCTCGTGACGATGCAGGGCATCCTTCAGCGCCGCGAGTACGGCGAAGCGGTCCGCGACGAGGACGGCCGACTCCGCTGTGGCGTCGCCGTCAGCCCGTTCGAACACGATCGCGCGGTCGCGGCCGACGAAGCCGGCGCGGACGTCCTCTTCATCGACACCGCGCACGCGCACAACCTGAACGTCATCGACGGCGCTCGAGACATCACGGAGTCCGTCGACGCCGACGTGGTCGTCGGCAACATCGGTACGCGCGAGGCGGCCGAGGACCTCGTCGACTTCGCGGACGGACTGAAGGTCGGCATCGGACCGGGCTCGATCTGTACGACGCGTATCGTCTCCGGCTCCGGCATGCCCCAGATCACGGCCGTCGCACAGGTTGCCGACGTGGCCGCCGAACACGACGTCCCGGTCATCGCCGACGGCGGCATCCGGTACTCCGGCGACGCGATCAAGGCGGTCGCCGCCGGCGCGGACGCGGTCATGCTGGGCTCGTACTTCGCCGGCACCGACGAAGCACCCGGCCGCGTGGTCACGATGAACGGCAAGAAGTACAAGCAGTACCGCGGCATGGGATCGGTCGGCGCGATGAAATCCGGCGACGGCGACCGCTATCTCAAGGACGAACCCGAAGAGGAAGACGAGTACGTCCCCGAGGGCGTCGAGGCGGCAACCCCCTACAAGGGAACGCTCAAGTCCGAACTCCACCAGCTCGCGGGCGGCATGCAGTCGGGGATGGGCTATGTCGGTGCCGAGACGATCCCCGAATTCAAAGAGCGCAGCGAGTTCGTCCGGGTCTCCTCGGCCGGACAGGCCGAGAGTCACGCCCACGACGTCGTCATCACCGACGAAGCGCCCAACTACTCGCCCGACGGCGAGTAATCACTTAGGGGTTCATCGGCGGCGTTCGGAACGCCCCTTCGTCGATCTCAGGATCGTATTCCTCGATCGCGGACCGAACGATCGTGAAGACCGCACGCTTGCTCCAGCGGGCCGTGTTGATGTGCAGGTCGTAGAACTCCCGGTCGTCGATGTCGATCTCGTAGTAGGACTCGTAGCGGCCGGCCTCGCTGACCTCGCGGACCCGCATCTCCGCCTCGGTCTCGATGCGGTCGTCGATTCGATCGAGTCGAACGGCTTCCGGCGCGTCGAGCCAGAGTCGCAGGTCCGCGCGGTCGCCGGCGATCCAGCCCGCAAGTCGCGACTCGAGGATGAACGGCTTGTTCGACATGCCCCACTTCTCGGCGATCTGCTGGAGCCGCTGGTCGAGTGCGCGGTCGATCTCGTCGGACTCGTCGGCCTTGGCGATGAGCTGGTTGAGGCTCATATCGCGGTCCTCGGCGAGTTCCCGGAAGACCTCGCCGCCGGAGACGTAGGGACAGCCGATCGCGTCGGCGAGTTGTTCACACAGTGTCGTCGCTCCACAACCCGGCGGTCCGGAGACGGTGATAAAAAGCGACGTGTCGATATCGACGGTCGAACCCTCTTGTGCAGCCATACGTCGATACTCTCAGTCCCCAGTGAACAATTTTCCCCTCTTTCCTCGGGAGCGAAAGCACCCGGATCGGTGAGAACGAGAGTCATCGACGGGGTCGACCGCCGAGTTCACGCCGGTACTAAATCGCCGTGTCGCTCCGTTACGGCGGAACGAACGTGTTGCCACATTCGGTACAGGTCAGACGGAAGTTGCCGTCGTCGGTGAGTTCGAGACCGTGGCCGATCTCCTCCTCGCACTCCTGACAGTAGACCAGCGACTCGAGCTGGTCCCAGTCGTGTTTCGATTTGGGTGCGCCGAAGGCGAATCCGACGACCTGCTCGTCGGTGTCGTTGTAGCCGGTCTGGAAGTCGCCGGGCTCGAACCGGATCACCTCGCCCTCGTCGACGATGACTTCGCCCGCTTCCGTATCGAAGGTCGCGGTCCCCTCTTGGACGTAGAAGACCTCTTCCTGATCGTGGTGAGTGTGCATTCCGCCCGAGAACGACTCGCCGGGCTCGAGTTCGAAGTAGTTCATCGCGAAGTCGGTAAAGCCGAGCGCGTCCGAAATCGGCCGGCGAACCGAATGGACGTCCATCGGGTTGACTTCGATCTCGACGTCGTCGATCGCTGTTTTCTCCATGAACGATAGTTAGGATAGTGGACCAAAAAGACAGTGGGTGTCGATGGCTGACGCATGGGGGGATCGGAGCCGACGGCGACCCGGTACCGAAGAGTAACGCATACGGTCGTCCAAGCCTGAGATAGCCACGTGAACCGCCGTACGGTACTTCGAACCGCCGGGGTGGCCGCCGTCGCCGGGCTATCGGGTTGTCTCGATACCTTGCGGGAACACTATCAGGGCAGCTTTCAGGGACTGATCCCGCTCGAAATCAAAAGCGAGGCCGACCGTCACTACAACATCGTCCTCGAGGCCTACGAGTCCGGGACCGACCGACAGACCTACGACGAGAGCTACACCGTCACGCCCGACCAGACGGTGTCGGCACCGCATCTCGATGCAATCGAGCAGAGCTTCCGAGTGACCAAGTTCGTGGACGCGGACGGCGAGCGAACGAGCAGGGAGACGACGCTCAGGCCCGAGACCGAACTCGTGACCGTTCGGATTACCGATGACGACCTGATACTGGATATCGAACGCGGTGAGGAGGCCGGCGGGGAGCCGACACCGCCGTCCGAACCGCCGGACAGCCCCGTCGGGAACGAATCGAACGTGAGTGACGGGGACTCGACGAACGCGACCGAAACGAACGAGACGACTCCCGACTCGGACGGGTCGACATAACTCGCTGACGCGGCCCGGGACCGCTTTTCGAGGAGAGAACGGCCGAACAGCGACGCGTCAGGGATAGGGATGAAACGCCCGCTCGAGGCGCGGCTCGAAGCCGAGGTCCGTTGGAACCGTCTCGGCGCGCTCGCCGAAGTAGGGCTCGTCGGTGAACAGCGGTTGCGCACCGGGGACGACGACCCGGGCGGCCTCGAACCCGATCGCCTCGACGTCCCGGGTCGTCAGCCGCGCCGCGTGGGGCGTCAGCCCCGCGTCGGCCACCCGATCGACCAACGCCTCGAGTCGGTCGCGACCGGTCGGGACGGGGTCGGGGCCGACGCTCTCGGCGGGGACGGTCGACTCGACGTCGACGAACGATCGCGCTCGCTCCGGGAAGGCGGCGTAGGTGCCGATATCGCCGCCCGCCGAATCGGCCTCGTCGGAGCCGAGGCTCCGCAGTTCCATCCAGTTCTGGAGCGCCTCCTCGAGGGCTGCCGTCGCGGCCGCCGCGGCGTCGAGGCCGGCCGCCGAGCCGACGGCGAACGCCGGCCACGCGTCGTCGTCGGGCGCGACCGGACCGTCCCCGAGGGCCGCCGGATTCCGGTGGACGGCGACGGCCACCACGGGGACGTCGACGTCCTGTGTCACGAGCAGCGGCGTCACCGACAGGCCTTGACTCTCCGCACGGCGCTCGAGGCGATCGAACACCGGGGCGTCGACGGCCAGCCCGAGCGGGTCGAACGTCGAGTACCACGCGAGCATCGTCGCATCGCGCTCGACGACTTCGGTCAGTCCGGAGACGAGCGCGTCGACCGTCGAGGAGCCGAGTCCCAGCCCGGTCGTGATCGCCGGGACCAGCGCCGGGCCGGGCTGGGGAAACTGGACCGCGGCCGCCGGTAGGTGGACCTGCTCGCCGCTCACGAGGTCCTCGCCGGGAACCCAGCGGTGTTCGGCGGCGGGATCGTAGGCGGGGCCGTCGTCCGGCCGGACCAGCTCCGTCGGCGGGACCGGGTTCTCGAGGTCGCCCTCGCTCGCGCGGACGAAGTCCGGCTCGCGGTAGACGCCGGCGCAGTAGCGCTCGAGGCCCTCGCCGACGGCCTTCATCAACGCGGCGTTCCAATCGTCGGCGACGCCAGCGGCCTGTCGCGGCGCGCTCGCGTCGCTGTAGGCGGTCGTGTCCGCGACCGTCGCGAGGTAGTACGGCGACGGGAACGACTCCACCTCGGCGATGCTCCCGACCGGGCCGATCCGGTCGTCGATCGCCCGCTCGGCGGCCTCGACGGCCGCCTCGAGACCGAGCGTGTCCGCGTCCTCGCGGTCGAGGGACCGGTCCTGGTGGCCGTCGGCACACCCACAACCGGGGGCCGGCAGCAGTTCGCGGCGGGCGTAGGGCAGCTCCCGGACCGCGCCCATAATCGAGCGCTCGTCGCCCGAGAGGACGCGCACACACTCTCGGCCGGCGACGGCCCCGGCCAGCCGAGCCGCGCTCCGATCCGCCTGCGGGCCGTCGGCCCGCTCCTCGAGTTGGGACGCGACGCGGGCGCGCAGACAGTCGAAGCAGGCGGTCGCGGGGGCGAACCCCGAAATCGCGGCGTCGACCGTCGGGATCGGGTAGCCACCGACGCCGCCGATCTCGACGGCGATCCAGGGGGTATCCCCCGCCCGTGCGGCCTCGTTGGCCCGTTCGAACGTCGCCGCGCCGGCAACATCGCTGACGACCGCGAACCGAGCGTCGCCGATCGCCGACGCCTCTGCCTCCCGGACGCCGACGTCGACGTCTTCGAGCGCGGTGACGACCGCCTCGCGGACCGGGTCGTCGCCCACGACGTGGATTTGCATACCCCTAGCTGCTCGCGCGGCCGGGAAAAACGCCCCGCTCGAGCATCGCGGGAACCCGCGAGGGTCAGTCTTCGGCCGGCGTCGCCGAATCGACGTAAACGAGTTCGTCGCGGGACTCGAGCAGCCGCACGCCCCAGGTGACGGTGACGGGGACGAGCGCAGTCGTGAAGACGGCGATGAACACGAGAATCGAGAACATCGACTGGTCGATAACGCCGGCCTGAAAGGCGACTTCGGCGATGATGATCTCGACGGTGCCGCGGCCGTTCATGCCGAAGCCGACGACCAGTCCCTCCCGAGAGGTCAGCGAGGTGGGCAGCGAGAACAGCCACGAGCCGACGATCTTGCCGAGGAAGGCGATGGCCACCAGCGCGGCGAGGACGGCGAGGGAGTCGGCGAAGACGTCGAAGGTGATCTGGAAGCCGACCGTGACGAAGAAGATCGGCGCGAACAGCCCCATCGCGAGGTCGTACATGACGGTGTGCATGTGTTCGTAGAGCCCGGGCTCGACGTCGGCCTGCCGGAGGAACATCCCAGACATGAAGCCGCCGATTATCATGTGGAGGTCCGCCAGCGTCGCCAGCTGGGCGAAGAGTAGGGAGACCAACAGCGCGAAGGTGAAGGCGGTGGTCCGGTCGACGAACCCGTAGCGTTCGCGCTGGCGCTCGATGGAGCGCCAGGCGTACGGGAGAAACCGGTAGCCGATCAGCAGCGTCGCCGCGAAAAAGCCCGCCGCCTGCAGCAGGATGACGCCGATCTCGGACGGCTCGAGCGCGCCCGCCGTCACGTAGCTGTCGACGCCGGCGAACGCGATCAACACGCCAACGTCCGAGGCCAGCGCCCCGCCGAGCAACACGTTCGCGATCCGCGTATCGAGCAACTCGAGGTCGGCGAGGATGCGCGATTTCGTGGCCAGCGACGTGGCGGCCATCGCGAGGCCCAAAAAGAGCGCCGCGCCGACGGAGACGCCGAGCCAGACGCCGGCAGCGTAGCCGAGTCCGAAGGGGATGACGAATGCCCCGAAGGCGATCAACAGCGACTGGGGACCGAGTTCGAACAGTTCCCGCAGGTCGACCTCCATCCCGACGTAGACCATCAACAGGAACACGCCCAGCTCCGAGAGAACCGTGAGCAGTTCGGAGGGGCGCAAGAGCCCGAGCAGCGCGGGGCCGAAGGCGATGCCGGCGAACAGTTCGCCCATCATCGTCGGATAGCCAAAGCGCTCGGCGACCGCGCCGAACACCCACGCGACCGAGAGGACGAGCAGGAGACTCAGGATGTCGATACCGACGGCGTCGACCATCGGTCACACCACCGTTCGGCGGCCCGGACGGCCGGGAAGCTGTTCGCCGCGAGCGACGCACCGGAGCGGATCAGTCACGGTATCGGTCGACGTGCCAGAGCGAGATTACGTCTCGGGTTGCATCGCTAGTCGTCGGTACTCGCGTCTACCTCGCCGACCTCGAGGTCGTCGCCCGAACCGGCAGCCATCGGATCGTCGGTGACGTCGGCGTCCCGCCACGTGCCACGGCGGTACCAGCCGTAGGCCAGCACCGCACCGACGACGTTCGAGACGGCGAAGGCGACCCAGATCCCCCGGTAGTCGTAGGTCGTCGCGAGGCCGTAGGCGATCGGGAGCCGCACGAGCGCGTAGATCACGATGACGATCGCGGCCGCAGTCAGGGTCTTGCCGGTCCCTCGGAAGCTGCCGTTGTAGGCCCGCATCACGCCGATGAAGCCAAAGGAGGGGGCGACGTACCGAATGAACGTCGTCCCGATCTCGATGACTTCGGTGTTGTCGGTGAACGCGTCGGTGATCGGCTCCGCGGCGAACCACGCCACGATACCCATCGCCCCGAGGATGACGAACATCGTCCGGGCGGCAAAGTCCGCCGCGGCTTTCGCCCGCTCGGGTTTGCCCGCGCCGACGTTCTGCCCGGTCATCGTCTCGACACCGCGGGCGACCGCGATCGCCGGCAGGAAGATGACCGAGAAGACGCGAGTCCCGATTCCGTAGGCCGCCACGACCGTGTCCGGGAAGAACGCGACGATCACCAGCAACAGGTTGATCGACAGTGCCCGGCCCATCCCCTCGATCGAAGCGGGGAAGCCGATGCTCACGAGCCGCTTCGCGAACGAGAGGTCGGGCCGCATCTGGGCCAGTCGGATCCGGACGCCCCGGACGCCGCTGAACATGATCGCCAGCCCGACCACGAGCGCGAGCGAGCGCGAGAAGACCGTCGCGATCGCCGCACCCTCGATCCCGAGTTCGGGAAACGGCCCCCACCCGAAGATCATGAACGGGTCGAGGATCACGTTGAGCAGGACCGAACCGAACATCACGAGCATCGGCGTGATCGTGTCGCCGTACCCGCGCATCAAGGCGATGAACACGAAGAAGCCGAACATGAACGGCATCCCGAGCGAGATGACCTGCATGTAGTCGGTCGCCAGCGGCAACACGGCCTCGGAGGCACCGAGCAGTCCGAGCAGTTCCTCGACGAAGACGTAGCCGACGACGCCGAGTAGCAACGCCGCGAGCAGGGACAGCGCGACGGTCTGGGAGGCGGCGTACTCCGCCTCGGACTCCTCGTCAGCACCGATGTACTGGGCGACGAGAACGCTCCCGGCCACCGAGAGCCCCATCCCGACCGAGATGAGCAGAAAGACCATCGGGAACGCGAAACTGATCGCCGCCAGCGCCTCGGTGCTGTACTGACCTAACCAGAACGTGTCGATGAGGTTGTAGGCGGTCTGCAACAGGTTCGTCACGATGATCGGCAGCGAGAGATAGAACAGCGGCTTCGCGATCCCGCCTTCGGTCAGGTCGAACTCCTCGCGACCCTTGAACAGCCCGGAGACTGGAGCCAACCGCCGTTTGATCCAGCCGACGAGTCGAGCCAGCAGGCTCATCTTTCGGCCCCCGTGTCAACCTCGGGCGACGACCCGTTCCGGTCGGCCGACTCGAGACACAGCGTGTCGTCGATGTACGCATGGATGTACTCCAGCGTCCGTTCCGGCGGTCGATCCACCGCGGCCGCCCGCGTCTGTGCGCCGTGAAACAGGGTGACCAGAAAGTCGGCGGTCGCCTCGGGATCGATGTCCGAGCGGAACTCCTCGGCCTCGACTCCATCAGTGACGAGACCGGCGATGCGGTCCCTGGTGGCACGGTCGAACCCACGCAGTCGCTCCCGGTAGGCCTCATTGTAGGGCGACTGGGCCTTGATCTCGAGGATCGCCGTTCGGAACTCCTCGGACGACTCCTCGTCGCTGGGAGTCAGCAACTGGTCGAGAAACTCGTGCAGTCGCTCGCTCGGCGTCTCGCCGGGGATCGTCTCGGTTCGTTCTTCGAAGTCGTCCAGCAAAAACTCCAGAAACGACTCGAGAAGGTCCTGTTTGCCGTCGAAGTGGTAGTGAATCGTTCCCTTGCTTTTGTCCGACTCCGCGGCGATGTCCTGCATCGTCAACTCCGCATACCCATGCTTGCAGAGCGCCCGGTACGTCGCATCCATGAGATCGTCGATCGTCTCGTCAGTCATGTAGAAGATTCCTACACTAACTTACTGACTGGCCAGTCAAAAGCGCTTCGTAACCGGACGATCACGTTCGGGTTCGGCCGGCGTCACGAAACGAAGCGGGACGCGGCAGCGTCAGCGAAACGGCGACTCAGTCCTGCTCGCGGAGGCGCTCGAGGACGTCCTCGGCGTTTTCGACGGCCTTCTCCTTCTTGGCGGGGTAGGCCTCGACCTTCCCGCGGAAGGTGATGCCGTCGCCGAGGCGAACGTCGCCCGCGAAGGCGGCCTGTTTGTCGAGTCGCAGGAAGAGTTCGGTGTTTTCCGTGACCCGCTCGTCGAGTTCGGCGATCAGGTCGTCGAAGGTCTCGAGGTCGGCGAGCCGCGAGAGGACGTGCCGAACGTCGTCGGCGTTCTCGACGCGGGCCGAGAGGACGAGGATACGGTCGCCGTAGTGGCCCTCGCTTTCGGTGCGTTCGATCTCGAAGGGGTCGTCATCGTCACCGTCGGGGAGGAACGTTCGCAGCGCTTCCTCGACGCGTTTCTCGTCCTCGGTGGCGTAGCAGAACGTCCGTAAATCGACGTAGTGAAGCGGGATCTGTGGCATCGACGATTCGAATGGGTAGTGTGGTAGTGTTCGGCCGGCACGGCGGTAGCAGGTGCGACGTCGCCTCGCGGGACCGGCCCTCGAGCGGCGTTACTCCTCGTCTGCGTCTTCGTCGTCGGCCGCCTCGAGGTCGTCCTCGGGAACGCCGGCCTCCTGGCCGTCCTCGAAGCTGATGGTGTAGGTGACGTCACCGAACATCGACTCCATCGTCTGGGTGATGGTCCCGGTTTCGCCGTCGAACTCGCTGTGCTCGTCGTGCAGCACGACGCGATCGTCTTCCTCGAAGCTCATAGCCGATATTTCCCCGCGGTCGCGTAAAAAGGGACTGATTCGCCACTGGGCAGCCTGCGTGACCCGTCGTCGCTATCGATCGCGACCACTGTCGGCAGCCGGCGGTCGCGGGGGCGGTCAGCGCTCGTTCTCGAGGGCGACGACGGTGTCGGACATGAGCCACGCGTCGTCGCTCGAGACGTCCTCGATGCTGAGTGCGAAAAACGAGTCGCGGCCGTCGTCGACGGTGATCCGGAAGCTGCGACTCCGTAGCGAATCGGTCCGTTCGGTCGTCTCCGATCGGGCTGGCTCCACGGGCGTCCTCGGGGGTCAGCGCCCATAACTCGCTCGGTCCGCCCCTCTCGCCGCCGATCGCCCGCCGGCTCGAGGGAGGCGGCGACCGAGCCCCGACCGACCGCGACGCCGGCCGGCGATCAGTTCGGATCGGCTCGCTCGAACCGCCGGTAGCCGATCGCGATCGGGATGGCGAACCACGCGAGCAAGACGACGGGTGCGACCCACTCCGACAGGGAGAGCAGCACCGTCCCGGCGACGCGACTCGCGCTCGAGACCCTCGAGCGCGACGACGGCCTCGTCGCCAGCCCCGTACCGTTTCGTGAGTCCCCTGCGTTCGTATCGCCGGCATATGAACGGCGCTACACGAACGGGTAGAAAACAGTTCAGGGGGATAGCAGAACGACGGAACGAGAGTCGCTGTGGCCGGTTTCGTCGTCCAGTACGGGCCGGCGATCGCGGGTCGCTCAGGCCTCGAGTTCGACGTCGAGTTCCTCGAGCAGCGTATCGGCCGCGGCGCTCGAAGAGCCGGGGCCGCGGGCGGTGATGAGGTCGCCGTCGACGGTGACGCTGGTGTCGGAATCGAGTTCGGCGTCCCAGTTACCGCCGGCGGCTTTCACTTCGTCCTCGGTCCAGTAGGGCAGCTTGCGGCCGTCGGGCATGCGGTCCTGTTCGTCGACGATGCCCTCCTCCCACGCGTTGGGGAAGCCGGTTACGTCACGGCCGTTGACGATGAACGCGCCGTGGCTGTCGCGGGCGAACCCGAGAATGCCGACGGCGTGACAGACCACGAGCGCCTTCCCGTTGCCCTCGACGGCGTCCCGCAGGAGCTGCCGTGCGTGTTTGTCCTGGTTGATGTCCCATGCGGTTCCGTGCCCGCCGGGGAAGACGACGGCGTCGTACCCCTCGGCGTCGGCCTGTGCGACCGGGATCGGATCGTTCAGTCGCTCGTCGGTCTCGTGGACCTCGCGAACGTGTTCGGCGGTTTCCTCGCCGACCTCGTCGGGATCGAGCGATCGCTCGTCGATTACCGGCGGACTCCCCGACGGCGTCGCGACCGTGACCTCGACGCCCGCGTCCGACAGCGTCTCGAGCGGCTCGACACATTCCTCTCCCCAGTACCCTTCTTCGCTGACGACGAATAGTGCGTCGGTCATGCATCTCCCCTAAGACGGGGAGCGTAAAAACGACCAGCCCACCCCTCGGTTCTGCCGCAAGTCACCGCGTCGATAGGTTAGCCTGCGTGACCGTTTCACTAGCCGAGGGTGACCTTTTTCGCTATCGGCCCCCTACCTACGGTAGGTGAAATCATGGCAGACCGACCCCGCCCGTTCGACGGTATCGACGACCTCCTCGAGCGACTGAACCGCCAAGTCGAGACGGCGGCCCGATCGTGGGAGCGGCAGGTGGACGACCGGAGCCAGCTCGACCTCTCGATGGGCGGTGCGGAGACGAGCCTGGACCTCGCCGACGAGGGCGAGGCGTTCGTCGCCACCGTCGACGTCCCCGGCTACGAGAGCGCCGACCTCGAGTTGCGACTCACCGACCGGGACCGGACCCTCGCGATCTCGGGCCGGCGCGAACGCGAACGGGAGACCGACGACGAGGCGGCGAACTACATCCGACACGAACGGACGACCCAGTCGTTCAGCCGGCAGGTGCGCCTGCCGGCGTCGGTCGACGCCGATGCGGTGCAGGCAAGCGTCAACAACGGAGTGCTGACGGTGCGGCTCCCCAAGCGCGAACCGGACGAGGAGGCGCGCTCGATCGACATCGACTGAAGACTACTATCAGTCGTTTTCGGTACAATTGGGCCGGTCTGTGTTCCATCGATACATCGTGATCAGGAGATGAGAGTACATGTCCTGCAGTTAGATGTGATTCTGAAACACAATCAGGTGATTCGGTAACTACAGATGCAAACTAAACAGTCGGCTCATAGGGTACCAAAAGTTGATAACCTCCGGTTGATTGTCTGCACGTACTGGATATGAATTTGACACGATTGTTGAAACCACTGGTGCGGGACACTGGCGTGATAGGTGGCGTAACCGTCGGTCTTGTGTACGGTCTCACCCATTCGGGGGCAGTAATCGTAGGACTGGCTGGTCTTGGCATCCTCTGTATTGGGGTGGGTGGTGGTACTACTGGACATGGTGGTACTTCTGGATTTGCTGCTTTGGGGAGGACTGGGCACGATGAGAGTAGTGAGGTAAGAAATATGACCAGACATATGGAACTCTGGCCGGGGGTATCCTCCGACATGCCAGTTCGGGTGCGTCTCCTCTTCTATGGGCTTGGACTCCTTTTCTGGAGCCTCACAGTTCTTGGACTGTTTTCGTCGCGCCTCCATTGACCCCGCGCTCGACGTTCTCTATCCTACCGTTCAATTCACGCTCTGTATTCAGCACACCGGTCTTAATAGACGATGGCTAAATTGTGACCCGCACCGTTACATCGTTACCCCGTACTTACCGCAAGTTCACATTCGATTCCGAATGAAAATCGTACTATCAACCGCTGCTACGGCAGCTCGTCTCAATCGTCGAGGTTCAACGCGTCGAAGAACCGTCGGGCGAGCCGTCCGCCGACGAACTCGAGTAGCGCGTCGTCGTCGCCGTCTTCGTCCGCGAACAGCCCGAGTTCGATCCGCCCGCCGGCCATGTCGTGGTGGCCGCCCGCCGCCCCGAGTTCGTCGAACCCCTCCTCGAGCGCCTCGCCGATGTGGACCCGCGGATCGATCGACCGGCCGCTCAGCCGGATCGCGTCGCCGACGATCCCGTAGACCAACACCGTATCGACTCCCTCGAGGTTGAGCAGGTAGTCCGCGGCCTGTGGCAGCGCGTCCGTCTCGCCGGTCTTGCCGGCGCTGGCGACCAGCGACGAGCCGCGTCGCTCCCGGCTGGCGATGGCCCGCCCGATCGCGTCGAGAGTCCCCGGGGAGAAGGCGCTGCCGTACAGTTGCTCGAGCGTCTCGAGATCCGCGTCGGGATAGACCGCTAGCGCGGCCTCGTACTCGCGGCGCGTCGGCTCGCGGACGAAGTCCAGCCGCTCGCGGTGGAGCGCAAAGAGCAACGCCGAGGCGAGCCGGGCGGTCAGTTCGACCTCGAGTTCCCCGAGGTACTCCACGAAGATCGTCGCCGTCGCGCCGTACTCGGTGCGGACGTCCTCGAAGTCGGCCCCGCTCGCCTCGCCGGGATGATGGTCGATGACGATGTCCGGTGTGATACGTTCCGGCACCTCCGTGTTCGCGCCCGGACTGCTGTGATCGACGTACCCGATGCTCTCGTACTCCGACAGCGTCGTCGACTCGATCGTCTGGAGGCTGATGTCGAGGAGATTGACGAACGCGCGGTTCTGTTGGTGGGAGATCTCACCGCCGTAGGCGATCGTCACGGGCGCGATGTCGTGGTCGCGTGCGATCGCCTCGAGGGCGAGCGCGCTGGCGAGACAGTCCGGGTCGGGATTGTCGTGACAGACGATCGCCAGCGACTCGGTCGCCTCGAGGACGGAGACGAGGTCGGCCGCGCGAGGCATACGTGAGATACGGCGACGAGACGTTTGAAACCCGCGTCGCCTCTCAGTGCGGACGAACGATCGATCGGCGATAGGGGTGCCGCGTGAGTGACGCCGCTCGAGGTCGGGCGAACGCCCACTGGGACGGTACGGTCCACTGTCAAGTCGACTTACATATGATATTCGAACACATTTGGGAATGTTCTCAGCGGGAAGTAAGAGGTCTGTACCCCTGCAGTACGGTTCTCGTCGGGGAGAAATCTGGACTCCTATTCAATACCTTCACAGGTCGAGGGTTCGATGTCAACTACGACGGGGGCCCGTAAGCGGGCCGCTGTGATCGAGACCCAGTTGGTTAGAACGATAACAAAGGGTAAGACGGGCGACGGCGGACTCGTGACTGAACGACTGACCCACCACTCCGGCGCGGACGACGGTGTCCACCCATGACTGACAACGCCGAGAGCAATCGAATACGCGTGACGGTAACGGTCACCGACGACGAATCGATCGAACAACTGATTGATTGCGTCGACGACGTCGTCGACGCACGCACCGTCGACGACCGGACCACCGACCAGCAGGGTCGTCCGGAGTCGCTCCAGCTCGACGTCCGCGAACTCACGCCGAAACAGTGGGAGGCCCTCGAGCTGGCCGGCAAGCGAGGCTATTTCGACCGGCCACGAGGAGTCGATCTCGAGACGCTGGCCGATGAGCTGGCGATCTCGAAGTCGGCGGTCTCCCAGCGGCTCCGTGCGGCCGAGTCGACGCTGATCCGGGCGGTCCTCGACGCGTCGCGAGAGCCGACCGAGCGGTAGCGGGGTCCAGCCACGATCGGTCCCGAAGACCGTAGGTAAGTGTGTACTTATTTCACACCGGACGACCGAGGGGCCGGTATGCGAGACGCCTACCTCGTCGGCGCGGGGCAGTCGGACTACGGAGCCTTTCCCTCGGAGAGCTACCGGTCCCTGTTCCGCACGGCGTTCGACGCGGCGACGGACAGCGTACCGAAGGGCCTCGAGGCGGACGACATCGACGAGGCCGTCATCGGCAATCTCGGCGTCGGCGGCCGGCAGCTGGGCCTCTCCGGGCCGGCCGTGACCGAACACGTCGGCCTCGACGGGGTGCCGACGACGCGGGTCGAAAACGCCTGTGCGGCGAGCGGTTTCGCGGTGCGACAGGCCGTCCAGGCCGTCAAGTCGGGGATGGCAGACGTCGTCCTCGCCGGCGGCTTCGAGATCATGTCCGACATGAGTTCGGACGCGACGAAGTACTGGCTCGGCGTCTCCGGGGAAACCGAGTGGGAGCGACTCTCGGGAACCACCTTCTCGGGCGTCTACGCCCAGATGGCGTCGGTCCACATGGAGCAGTACGGCACCACGCGCGAACACCTCTCGCGGGTCGCCGTCAAGAACCACGCCAACGGCGCGAAAAACCCCCACGCCCAGTTAGGCTTCGAGTGTTCGCTCGAGGACGCCCAGTCGGCGCCGGTCGTCGCGGACCCGCTGAACCTCTATCACTGCTGTCCGACCTCGGACGGGGCGGCCTGTGCGCTGATCGTCAGCGAGGACGTGGTCGACGAGTACACGGACGATCCGATCCGGGTGGCCGGCGTCGGTGCCGGCAGCGACACCGTCGGGCTCTTCCAGCGCGACACCTATACCGGCATTCCGGCGAGCCAGCGGGCCGGCGAGCAGGCCTACGAGATGGCCGATGTCGACCCCGACGACCTCGACTTCGCGGAGGTTCACGACTGCTTCGCCATCGCCGAACTGCTGGCCTACGAGGATCTCGGCTTCTGTGAGACCGGCGAGGCCGGCCGACTGATCGAATCCGGGGCGACCGAGATCGGTGGCGACCTTCCCGTGAATACCTCCGGCGGCCTCAAGTCCAAGGGCCACCCGATCGGCGCGACGGGTGCCGGACAGGTCGTCGAGGCCTACAAACAGCTCTCCGGGAAGGCGGGCGAGCGACAGGTCGAGAACCCCGCTCGCGGACTGACCCACAACGTCGGCGGCAGCGGTGGTGCTGCCGTCGTTCACGTCTTCGAGAAGGAACAGGAGGTGAGCGCCTGATGAGCGCGATCACCGGTGTCGGTGCGTACGCACCGCGATTCCGAATCAGTGCCGAGGCCTTCGAGGAGGCCTGGGGGCAGTTCCACGCCGCCGGCGTCACCGAGAAGGCCGTCCCCGCGGCCGACGAGGACGCCCTCACCATGGGCTACGAGGCCGCGACCCGCGCGCTCGAGGCGGCCGACGTCGACGCGGAGAGCATCGACTGGCTGGCATTCGCCGCCTCGCGGCCGCCAGCGGCCGAGGAGGACCTGACCGCCCGACTGGGCGCGATGCTGGCCCTCTCCGAATCGGCGACCCGTCAGCTCTTTTCCGGGAGTACTCGAGCGGGAACCCGCGCGCTCTGGGCCGGTCTGGACGCCCTCGAGGCCGACGCAACGACCGCGCTCGTCGTCGCCGCCGACGCACCGCAGGGCGACCCCGACGACGGGATCGATCACGCCGCCGGAGCCGGCAGCGCCGCGTTCGTCCTCGAGCGCGAGGGTCCCGCCGAAATCGTCGATCGCGCGGAATACGCCGCGCCCTATCCCGGTACCCGGTTCCGCGATACCGGCGAGGACGAGACCCAGGGGCTGGGCATCACCCAGTACGACCGGCAGTCCTTCACCGAAACGATCGGCGGGGCGGTCGATGGCCTCGAGGTCGACCCCGAGCCCGACGCGGCCGCGATCCAGGCCCCCGACGGGAAGCTCCCCTACCGCGCGGCCGGCGCGGCCGGCGTCGGCACCGACGAGATCCAGGCCGCCGCGACGGTCCACGAGCTGGGCGATACCGGCGCGGCGAGCGTGCCCCTGTCGCTCGCCACCGCGCTCGCGGACGGCGACGACTCCGTCCTCGGCGTCTCCCACGGCAGCGGCGCGGGGGCCGACGCGGTCGTCGTCTCGGCCGACGGCGACGTGCCGGCCGTCACCGCGCTCGAGGGGGCGGAGCCGCTTTCCTACGCCGAGTACCTGCGCCAGCGCGGCGTCGTGACCACCGGCCCGCCGTCGGGCGGCGGGGCCTACGTCAGCGTCCCCTCGTGGCGGCGCTCGCTCCCCCAGCGCTACCGGCTCGAGGCCGGCCGCTGTTCGGAGTGCGGTGCGCTGTCGTTCCCGCCGGAGGGCGCGTGTGACGACTGCGGGGCGCTCGCCGAGTACGACCCCATCGAACTTGCTGGCGAGGGGACCATCGAGGCCGTTACGACCATCTCCCAGGGCGGCGCACCGCCGGAGTTCGCCGAACAGCAGGCCCAGTCGGGCGACTACGCGGCCGCGATCGTCGCGCTCGAGACCGATGGCGGCGACGAAACCGTCAGTGCCCCGGCGATGGGTACCGACGCTGACCCCGACGCGTTCGGAGTCGGTGATCGCATCGAGACGACGATCCGCCGGGTCTACACGCAGGAGGGCGTCACTCGCTACGGGTTCAAAGTGCGACCGGCCGAGCAGTAACCGGCTCGAGTCGCCCGTCGGCTCGAAAACAGTTATTTATCTGAATTGCAGGCGCTAAAACCCCGTCTTTCAGGGCGGGGATACAGCGCCGTCATCGTCTGTCTTTCGTGTGAATCGGCAGTTTCACAGTCCCACGCGGTGTATTGTGGACTGTGCGCGGGAAACTGGCAGTTGACTCGGTGTTTGCCACGACGAGAGCCGAAATCAAACAAGTGAGCCGACCGCGCCGACCGACACAAAACAAGATACCTCCAAGCCGTCAACACGGTAGGAGTAACGGCTTCGTGGCAGAGCCAGCGCCGTCGGTCGCAAACCTTAGATTCCCAACCTTCCGAATTGACGGGAACCGCCACTTGTGCGGTTCGGGAAGCCCCGCCCTTTAGCGTGGGGAGGATGTCACACTCCAGTCCCCCGCGTCCCTCGAGTCCCTAGTTCCCCGTCAGCGCCTCGCTCGCCGGGGCGAACTCGATCGTCTGTCCGAGTCCCCGTTCGCTGGCGCGCTCGTAGAGGAGATACGCCGCGGCGACCGTCTCGATGCCGGTGCCGCCGCTGTCGAAGACCGTGATCTCGTCGTCGCTCGTCCGGCCCGGTGCGTTGCCGGCGACGACCTCGCCCAGTTCGGCGTGGACGTGGTCCTCGGTGATCGCGCCCGCCTCGAGAGCCTGGATAAACGAGCCGGCGTCGAACGTCGCCCGCTCGCGGAGGTCCGGAACGTAGGTCGCGTTCGCGATCGTGTCCGTGTCCAGTTCGCGTGCGTCCGCCGAGTACTGGCCCATCGCGGTGATGTGGGTCCCGGGTGCGATATCGTCGCCGTCGACGACCGGCTCGCTGGCTTGCGTCGCCGTGATCACGACGTCCGCATCGGCGACGGCGGCCGTACTCGAGTCGACCGCGTGGACGTCGGCCGCGAGCGTGTCGTCGAAGTCGGCGGCAAACGCCTCGCGGTTCTCGGGAGTCGGCGAGTAGACCCGCACCTCGGTGAAGTCACGGACCGTGGCGGTCGCATGGAGCTGGCCGCGGGCCTGTGCGCCGCTCCCGATGATCGCGAGGGTGTCGGCGTCGTCGCGGGCGAGTTCGTCGACGCCGACGGCACCGGCCGCGCCGGTCTTGAACGGGTTCATGCTCGCGCCGTCGAGCAGGGCCAGCGGCGCGCCGCTGTCGGCGTCGAAAAGCGGCGTCATGAACCAGCCGTCGCCGGCACCGAACCCCGCGCTGTACATGTAGCCCCCCATCGCGCCCGTCTCCGGGAGGATGGCAGCGTAGCTCGTGAACATCCCGGCGGGATCCGCACGGAGGAACTTCGACCGTGGGTGGGCCGGTGCGCCCTCGCCGCGCTGTCGATACCCCTCACGAACGGCGTCGACGTATTCGGCCGGCGTTGCGAGGTCATCGACGGCGTCGCTGGTCAGAAACAGCGTCTCAGTCATAGACGATCGAACGCGGCGGAGATGGGAAAAGGAACCGAAAGCGGAAGAACGGATCAGTCCGCGTTGATCGGCGGACGCGCCGACCGGGTCTCGTCGGCGGTGTCAGCTGGCGTATTGACGAACATTGCGTGGCCGATGATCCCCATCGCGACGACTGCCCCGAGCGGCACTGCCGCGGTCAGCGACACCCCCACGAACGTCAGGGCCGCGGTGATACCGAGCAGTGCGACTGGGATGAGGCCGAGAACAATGTCGTAATATCCAGTCATAATCTATCCTATAGTATGAGGAATAGCCATATAAGTGTTTCCCATAATTAGCTCATGGTGGATGAGTTTCTGATTTGCATTATCGGGAGTGAATCTGCATAAGTTATATCGAAGGTACGGAACGGGCGAAGGATCGGATCACCGCTCGCTCGAGAGACGTGACGGACAGACACAGTCTCTGATCGATTACGTTCTCGAGAGACAGGCCGTCAGAAACGCGGTCCCGAATAACGTATCGAATTTCGGATGACTATACTCTCGAACCGATATCGATCGCGAACCGGCGCGTCGACAATTTACCTCGTCGCTGATAGATAGAGGGTATAGACCAGTCGCCAACCGAGCAACACGGCCAGCCCGGTCGCGGTGATGACGACCGGAAACGGCCACGTCGTCCCGCCATCGAACAGCGGCGAGCCACGGAGCATGAGCCCGACGTTCGCCGCCGCGATCCACGCGACGGCCGGCAGTCGGAACTCGCGGCTCGCTCCCGCCCGTTCGGTCGCGTAGACCCCCGCCAGCGCCGCGACGGCGAGCCAGCCGACCACGAACGGCGTCACCGTCTCGAGCGAGGCGATCGGTTCGGCGATCGGATTGCCGCTGTGACTGATGCGGCCGAGGAGGACGATCCCGACGATACAGAGGACGTCGACGATTCCGGCGACGAGGCGGTCGCGGTCGGCCGCGCCATCGTGCGTATCCGTCCGAACTGCTGTGTCCATACGCGATACTCACGACTGCGAGCCCATTGGTGTCCCGGTTCGATCGTCGAAATACCTGACAGGAGAGGAGGAACTCGGCGGCCGTCGGCCACCGAGTGCCGTCCAACGGACAGCGCGTCTCCGTGCGAGGGGACCCTCGCACGCCCGATCCATAGCCGGCCGACTACTTCGTTATCCGTTCCGTTCGGACCGGTCGGCCGTCCGCCCGGTCTCGTTTCACCACGTAGTCGGAGCCTACACACCGGCCCCGACCGACGGTCGGGGCCTCCCTCCGGGCGAACCGAGCCGTCCGAACCCGTGACTGTCAGCAGAAGAACTAATATGGGACGAACCCGAACCGCCCGGGTAATGGCAGTGGTCGGTGAACGACAGGCCGGCTGCGACGGATGTGGCCGGACGGTCGCGCTCGAGGATCTCACGACAGTGACGATGCCGGACGGCGAACGGGTGGCGTGCTGTCCGGAGTGTGAGCCACACGCCAGGGCAGCCGCCCGAAAGGGCGCGTCGCTCGATCAGCGGCGGGCCGCCTGTGACGGGTGTACCGGCACGTTCCTCGCGACCGAACTCGAGGACGTCGTGCTGTCGGACGGCACCGTGTTGACCTGCTGTCCGTCGTGTGCGGCCGAGGCCCCCGGTCCCGATGCTGGGGCCGAAGGAGATGGCCCGGCGACCGACGGGAACGCCGACGCGACCGATACCGGCGACACCGACGAGCGAACCCGATGCACACAGTGCCGGGAGTGGGTCGACGAGGAGCGGTTTCGCGTGACCACGATCGACGAGCGGACCGAACGGCTGTGTTCGGACTGCAAAGCCGATGCCGAGGAGCGCGGCATCGTCGCCGACGTCGCCATGCGAAAGACCGAGGCCCGCGACGTACTGGGCCTCGAGCGGGCCGTCAGCGACGAGCGGCTGCGGGAGGCGTTTCACGAGCAGGTCAAACGCGCCCACCCAGATCGCAAAAGCGGCAGCGAGTCGGCGTTCAAACTCGTTCGGGACGCCTACGACCGGCTTCGGGACGAGGACTGAGACGCCGGCACGTTCTCACGACCCATGAAGCCGATCGTCGCCGGCTCGAAGTAGTACGTGATCCCACAGTCCGCACACGAGGCCGTCAGGAACTTGCCGTGTGCATGGAGCTTCCAGAGCTTGGACTGATCGTGTTCGAGTTCGAGCGTGACCGGCCCCCTGCAGTCGGGGATCGTACACGGGAACCGGATATACCAGTTCGGAACCGACAGCGCGCCCAGCGGTGCGAGTTCGCTTCGGAGCCGACACAGCAGGTTGAAGATCGTCGCGGAGAGATCACCGCGGTCGATCGTCACGCCGTCGACGTCGCCCACGAACCCTCGCCGGTCGATCCCCTCGTCGAACAGCGGCAGTACGGGAATTCCCTTGGCCACCGCGTAGCCGATTTCCTGATTGATCCACTCGTCGTCGGCCGCCGCCTCGGTCAGTACCGCGACGACGAGGTCGCTGTTGGCGAGTCGTCCCTCGAGTCGCGTTCGCGAGCGGCCGGACTCGACTTCCTCGTGTGCAATGTGGACGCCGAAGGGGAAGTTCTTGACCGTCGAGAACAGGTCCTGCACGAGGTCGAGATCGTCGGGCGCGTGGGAGACGTACACCTGCTCTCCGGTCATGGAATCGTCTACGACAAGGACTGACGCGAACCATTATTAATCTATCTCCGGGACGTATTTAATCGGTGTCACGTCCGCTGGGCCGGTCCCGGACCGTCCTGAGGACCAACCCCGAGAACTCCACCTGCGAGAGGTCGGCCCCGAGCCGGTCGAACCACTCGCGCTCGACGTGCCAGCGCCCCCGGACCGCCCCGTCGGTCGCGAACGAGGTCACCTCGAGACGACCGGGCGTCCACGAACGCTCCTCGCCGATCGACAGCAGCGTCCGCAGGACGGCCCCGACCTCGTCGCGCGTGACCGCGGGCGCGTCGGAAACGGCCTCGTACTCGAGGGCGATCCCGATGCCGTCGTCGGGGGACGTGGTCTCGCCCTCGCCGTCCAGCCACTCGAACGACGTCACGTAGTAGCCGTGGCTCATCAGTCGGTTCTCGAGCGCGACCGAGACCGGATGCGTCGCCGTCTCCGTCCCGCCGTCGGACGCGGAGTTGTTGTCACTCATACACACACCTTCGAGCGACAGGGAGAAAAGTGGGACGGCGGGCGCGTTATACGGACTGCTGTAAGTCATTTCCGGCGCGACCGCGGGACGAGTCGCGGTCACGCCGGCAAATCGGTACAGCAGACCGTATTACAGCGGGGCGACGAGATCCTCGAGGGCAGCCTTCGGGTCGTCGGCTTTCGCGACGCCGCTTGCCAGCAAGACCCCGCCGGCACCGAGATCGCCCGCGGCGACGACATCGTCGCCCGTACTGATGCCGGCCCCACAGAGGACCGACACGTCGGGGTCGACGTCGGCCGCGGCCGCGACCGCGTCCTCGACGACGTCCGGGTCGGCCTGACTGACCGGCGTTCCCGTTCCGATGAGTTCGGGGGGCTCGACGGCGACGGCGTAGGGGCCGAGCGCCGCCGCGGCACCGATCTGGGCCGGGTTGTTCGCACAGACGATCGTCTCGAGGTCGGCCCGCTGGGCCGCACGGACCGTCCCGTCGATGTCGGCCAGTTTCAGTCGCCGCTCGGAGTGGTTGACCAGGGTCCCGACCGCGCCCGCGTCGGCGACGTGTTCCGCGAGGGCGTGGCCGGTGTTGCTCCCGTGATCGATCGGATCGACGTGCTGGGCCCACGTCTCGGCTCCGGTCTCGGCGACCCGTTCGATGTGGGTCGCCGCGGGTGCGACC
Source organism: Natrinema thermotolerans (assembly GCF_031165565.1). Taxonomy (NCBI): domain Archaea; kingdom Methanobacteriati; phylum Methanobacteriota; class Halobacteria; order Halobacteriales; family Natrialbaceae; genus Natrinema; species Natrinema thermotolerans. Next base: position 3,924,651 of record NZ_CP101873.1, read on the forward strand.
GCCAGGCGTGCGTCGGTCGTTTCGTCGACATCGCGGACGGCTTCCGCAACCGCGACCGGATCACACGGATACGTCTTCAGGTTGACGAGGACGAACATATCCGCAACCCCACCCGCACGAAAGAAATAGCTTGCGAGTCGGCGGTACGGGAACCGAGGGCGGACCGGACGTCGCCGTTAGTCCTTGCGCTTGACGACGTCGCCGAGCGTGTAACTGCCGGTCGAGGAGCCGCCGGACCACTCCGAGTCCTCGCCGGACGCCCCTTCGGCGTTCAGGTTGATCTCGAGGAAGCTCTCGAGTTCGGACTGCACTCGGTCGCTCGGGAGGGTGTCGCCGCGTTCGATCTTGCGGATCAGGCTCGCCTTCTCGTTGAGTTCGTTCGCGAGTTCGGACTGGCTGAGACCCTTGCTCTCGCGGGCGTTGCGAACCCGGTCGTCGTAGTCGGTCGCCAGCTCGTCCATGTCGTCGAACATGTCCGAGCGGCGCTGGCTCGAGCCACCCGAACTCGACGAACTCGTGGAGCCGGACGACTGGCCACCCCCGCTCGAGGACGACGAACTCGAGCCGGTCGAGTACTTCGTCGACGAACTCGAACTCGAGGGCTGTTTGACCTCGGTGCCGAAGTCCGTACAGTCGGAACACACGTCTAGCTTCGCGCCCTCGACTTTGATCGTCTTCGGGGACGACGTCTCGGCCCCACACATCTCACACTGAACCATGTCCGTTCCTATATCGTGATCAGGGATAAAGCATGCGGCGCGCTCCCGCCCGTCAAAAAGGGCGGAAGCGGGCCACAGCGGCGCTCACTCGAGGGCTTGCCAGGAGTAATAGAAGCGCTGGAGTGCGGTCAGGTGGCCGACGACCGCGAGGAAGACCAACAGGAGCCCAACGAGCGTGAACCCGCCGACGATCGGCCCCGTGATCGGATAGGCCAGAAAGCCGACGATCCCGATGATCGCCAGCCGATCGGCGCGACCGACGAGTCCGCCGTAGACCCGATCGAGGCCGACGGCCTGTGCCTGCGTGCCGAGATACGAGGTCATCACGACGCCGGTCACGGCCGCGAAGCCGAGCAGATAGTCCTCGACGCCCGCGGCCAGCCCCGCGATGACGACGATGTCGGCGTAGCGGTCGAGGACGTGATCCAGCAGGTCGCCGCCGGCCGACGCGACCTCCTGTTCGCGCGCGAGCGCGCCGTCGACGATGTCGAGCCAGCCATTGAGAAAGACCAGCGCGGCCGCCACGGCGTACCAGACCGGGTCCTCGAGCCCGCCCAGTGCGAACGCGACCGCGGCGAGGATCGCCATCCCGAAGGCGACGACGCTCACGCCGTTTGGCGTCATGCCGACGCGGTCGAACCCCTTGACGAAGGGGTCGAGAAACCGCGAGACGTACGGCCGGAACTTGTCGAGCGTCATGTCAGATACCCCATAAAGTCGACCTCGCCGGCGCTTGGCTCGCGCTCGCCCGCGACGACCGCCTCGAGTGCTGCCGCGACCGCTTCGGGGTCGCGATCGGTCGTGTCGACCTCGTAGACCGACTCGAGGCCGTGTTCCTCGACCGCCTCGGAGAGGATCACGTCCAGCGCCTCGCTCTCGGCGTTCTCCTCGGCCTTCGCGGCGGTCTCGCCGCGCTCGAGCAGGCGCTTCTCGAGCGTCTCGGGGTGACACCGCAGGACGACCACACGGTCGGCGTCGAAGTGATGCGCGAGGTGGGACTCGACGACGGCGTCGTCCCGGCCGGCGAGCCACTCGGAGAGGGCCTCGAGATCGGCGACCTTGCTCTCGCGGTCGGCGTCGACCTCGGTGTAGAGGCCCTCTTCTTCGAGGACGCGGTTGAGATGGATCACCTCGAGATCGGGAGCCGATTCGCCGTCGGTGTCCGTCGCCGCGTTCGGAGCGGCCTCCTCGTCGGCCAGCCGCGATGCGAGCAGTTCCGTCGCGGTCGTCTTCCCGGTGCCGGGCGTGCCAGTGACGGCGACTTTCATGTGTCGGCGACCTCCGTGTCCGACTCGTCCGCCGGGGACGATTCGACGTCGAGATCGGCGAGGACCTCGTTGAGCGTTGCGACGGCCCGTTCCGTTTCGTCCTCGGTTCCGCAGGTGATGCGGACACAGCCAGGGAGCCCGAAACTCGAGCAGTCACGAACGATGACGCCGCGTTCCTGCATCTCGGCGGCGACGGCCGAAGCGTCGCCGACGTCGACGAGGACGAAGTTGCCCTGACTCTCCCAGACGTGGGCGTCGACGTTGTCGCGCATGTACGCGCGAGATTCGCGGGTAGTTTCGACGGTCCGGACGACGTGTTCCTCGTCGTCGATGGCCGCGAGCCCGGCCCGACAGGCGAGTTCGCTCGCCGCGAAGGGCGTGTTCACGCGGGCGTAGGCGTCGGCCCACTCGTCGGGCACGACGGCGTAGCCGAGACGAACGCCGGCCAGCCCGTAGGCCTTCGAGAACGTCCGGAGGACCGCGATGTCGTCGCGGGCCTCGAACTCGTCCCAGCCCTCGAGCAGCGCGATGGCGCTTTCGCCGTCGGCGAACTCGCCGTAGGCCTCGTCGACGGCGATCAGGGTCTCCTCGTCGGTCTCGTCGGCGAGGCGTTCGATCTCCGCGAGGGGCATCGTCGAGCCCGTCGGGTTGTGGGGGCTCGTGACCCAGATCACGCGCTCGCCGTCGTAAGCCTCGAGGACAGTGTCGGCGTCCTGCGTGAAGTCGTCGGCTTTCGAGAGAGCGTACTCACGGACGCCGCCGTGGTGAAATCGGGCACTCATCCCGTAGTAGGCGAAGCCGGGCGTGGGAACGAGGACGTCATCGGCCGGTTCCAGCGCCGTCCGGTGGAGGTAATCTATCGCCCCGTCGCCGCCGTTTGCCAGCCAGACCTGGTCGTCGGTGACGTTCCAGCGGCCGGCGACGGCGGTCGTGAGATCGGCGTGGGCGGCTTTGGGGTAGGAACTCACGCTCGAGGCCGTCTCCCGGATGGCGACGGCGGCGGCCGGCGAGGGGCCGTGGGGGTTCTCGTTCGAGGCGAGTTTGATGAACTCCGAGGGGTCCCGGTCGAGTTCGCGGGCGACCTCCTCGATGCCTCGACCCGCCTCGTAAGCGACGTGATCGGACAGGTCGCGCGGTTGCATACGCGATTCCAGTTTCCCACGGCTCTTAAGGGTGCTTACATGTGGTCAGTGGCTCGGGACTGACCGTCTACGCTGCCGCGACGGCTCCGGTCCGTCGCGAAAACCGGACGGTCGACTCAACGGCGGCGGAGGGCAGCGGTGAGACGGTCACAGAACCGTTCGAGCCGCTTTCGTCGTCGCCGTTCGGCGTACCAGCCGAGGAGCGGAAGGGGAATGGCCGGATCGACCGACGAACGCAGTCGAATCTCGGTCTCGCCGTTCGCGGCGGTCAGTTCTACCGCCGTTTCGACGGTGATGAGCGGTCGTCCGTCGGCGTCCCGTCGGTAGTGAAATCCGGTATCGGTTGACTCGAAGGTATACTGCAGAGGGAGGAGACGACCGGACGGACGGGCCGTTACGACGGTCCGTCCGTCCGACTCGATGACGTGCCCGGGCTCGTGCGACCCCTCGAGTCGGACGACGGTCTCGGGAGTCAAAAGCGCCGTTACGGCTGACCGCGTCGCCGGGAGGATTCGGACGACTTCCACGCCACACATACTCGAAAGAATACGGATACGGTTAAATTATTTCAGGTTCGACACGAATTGGAGGGGGCCCTGAACGGTTGCCGGACTCACCGGTACCGAACCGGCCTCGATCGCGGTGAGTAGAAGGGCTGTCGACCGGCGGAACCGAACGATCGAGCCGAGGGCAGCGGTCACTGATCACGGAGCCGCTCGAGTCGCTCGAGCGAGTCCGCGCCCTCGGGGTCCTTGTCAGACCGTACGCCCTGGAACCGCGGGAACCGCAAGGCGTAGCCCGACGAGTAGGTGGGCGAGGACTGGATCTCCTCGTAGCCGACCTCGAAGACGACCGCCGGCTCGAGGTCGACCGCCTGGCCGTCCTCGGCGGCGATGTGGGGCTCGAGCAACTCGGTCAGCTCTTCTAATTTCTCGTCGGTGATTCCGGTCGCAACCTTACCGACGGTCTCGAACTCGTCGCCCGCGCGCACGGCGAGTTCGAAGGTCCCGAGGAAGGTCGCCCGTCGCCCCTCGCCCCACTCGGCACCAGTGACGACGCAGTCGATCGTCTCCACGTCCGGCTTGCGCTTGCGCCAGTGTTTCCCCCGTCGGCCCGGCGAGTAGGTCGACTCGGGATCCTTGAGCATGATCCCCTCGTGGCCGGCCTCGAGGGCGTCGGCGTCGATCGACTCGATCTCGTCGGGATCGTCGGTCAGTCGGAGCAGGGAGAGGCCCTCGATGTCGGCGTCTGCCGTCCCATCGGTGCCGTCGTCGCCGTCGGAATCGGCGGCCGCGAGTACCGACCGGAGCCGGTCGTGGCGGGTCGTCAGGGGTTCCGCGAGCAGGTCCTCGCCACCGGCGTGCAGGCAGTCGAAAAAGACCGGGCGCACCGAGACGTCCTCGCGGGCCTTCGCGACGTCGTGTTTCCGGCGGAACCGCTTGAGGACTTCCTGGAACGGCAGCGGTGAGCCGTCGTCGTCGACGGCGACGACCTCGCCGTCGAGGATTGCGGGGGCCTCGAGCGTCTCGTCGGCGAACTCGACGACCTCGGGGAGGGCGTCGGTGACCTCCTCCATGTTTCTCGAGAAGACGCTGACCGACTCACCATCGAAATGGAGTTGACAGTTGTGTACCGCGGTGAGCGGAACGCAGTAACTTTCGTCTTCTGCGACCTGTAGATTGTATACCTTTTGGCGCGGGTCTACCTCTCGTGGGTTCTTTCGAGAGAGTTCCGTTTTAGAGAGTATATCGACGACAACGAAGTCGTCCTCGATTCGTGCATACCGGTCGGACTGAGATATCGTCAGTCGATAGTACGTTTTGTCGTTCTTTCTCACTCGTCGAATTCCGAAAATTCGTCCGAACGTCAATCCGATAAGCTGTATTACGGACGCGAGATATCGCTCCTTCGTGGTGATATACCGTCTCCCTTGTGGGTCTTCGTATCCGTCTGCTTCCTCCCAACCCGTGAGAAATGCATCAAACTGGTCCTCCGACAAGTTCCAAAACCAGTCAGGTACTGTTTTGTCTCTCCATCCATCTTGGTAATTTTTTCTGAAATTTTCGCATAGCCATTTAAATAGCGGACCGTCTGTCCAATATATATCTGTCGCACTACCGTGGTCATAGGTGTGGACGTTCTCAGGAGAGATTCCGAGAGCATCGACGACAATCGACCGGTATTCTTCTAATAAATCCGCATCGGTGTTACTAAACATCAATCCGATTCGGTTGTTGCCGTTGTAGTCGTTCGTAGAGCCGTCGCCGACCCAATAGCCGAGAAACCGGTAGAAAGACGGCGATAGTTCGAACTCCTTCGTGTAATTATCGATGGTACTGAGTTGCAGGCGGTCGGGAGGTGTCGAAGTAGGACGGATGGTAGGGACCGGAAAGGCGAGAGTCTCATTCTCGGAAACATCTTCGATCGGAACCCACTCGGTATCACCTGAATCATAAACCAACATCTCGTGTCCCTCTGTTATTTTAAACTCTGTACCGAAATACGTTGAGAACTCAAACACTTTCTCCTTGCTATCTATGCTTCGTCTATTTTTTGCTACGATCTCCCTGAAGCGACCCTCGTGTGTGAGAACGCTGTCCCCGACTTCGACGTCACGAACGGCGATTTGTCCTCGTTCGCGAGTGTAAATCGGCGTATACCCAGAAATGCAACGAGCGCCGTCGTATTTCCACTCGACCGCCGCCTCGTCCCACTCCTCGAGGGCGTCGGTCACGGTCCCGGCCTGTGCGAGCATCGCCTGGACGGGGCGGCCGACCGCGAGGTCCATGGCGTCGAGCCCCGCGACGCCCTCGTCTCGTGCGATTCGGGCGACCCGTCCGTAGTCGTTCGACACCTGCAGGGCGCGTTCGACGCGGTCCTCGGGGACCTCGAAGGCCGCGGCGATGGCGTCTCGGACCGTCCCCTCGCCGACGCCGATGCGCATCTCCGAGAGGACGAGCCGAGCGAGATATCGGGCTTCCTCGCTCGAGGCGCGGTTGAACAGGCCAAAGAGGAGGTCGACCTTCCGGTCGTGGCTGCCCGATCCCTCGGCGGCGGCCAGTTCGGTGAGAGTATCGGCGACCTCGCGGACAGTGAGATCGTCATCGGTGCCGCCGGCGTCGTCCGTGAACGCACCGAGGCCCTGCTGACCGCCGAACTCGTAGCTGGCCGCCACGTCGCCGATCTCGCCCACGTCGGCGAGTCGCTCCTCGACGTCGTCGCCGCTGACGTTTTGTCCCGCTGCGCGGGCGATCGCCTCGTAACACGCGCTCGGGCCGATATCGAGCGTCGTCGAGTCCCAGGCGGGGAATACCCGCCCCTGGACGAACCGCGCGACGACCTCGATCTCGTCGTCAGCCGCCGCGAGCAGGTCCCTGACGTGGGCGACGATCTCGAGGTCGGCGGGTTCGGCGTCGATCGTCCCGGCACGGTCGGCGAACGTGGCGAACTCCATCGGCGGTGTGTATCGCCGGGGGGAGTAAAACGGTTCTGAGACCGGACGGAGCGTCGGGACCGGACCGACGCGCGGCAGCGGAGAGGAGCCCGATGGCCGCCTTTAAAGGTGATCGGGTACGCACTCGGTGGTATGTCAGAGGAGGAACTCGCCGCGCGGGTCGCGGACGTCCTGTCGGTCGATGCCGACGACTTCCGCCGGTCGGCCGAAGCGGACGCCGAGGTGATCAAAGAGGGCGTCGAGGAGGGAGTCTTCGACAATCCGCAGGCGATCGTCGGCCTCGAGTACGAGTTTTACGCGGTCAAGGCCGACGATTGCGCCCTACGGCGGGTTCCGCGCCGGCTGCTCGAGTTGATCGGCTTCGAGAAGGAGTTGGGGCTGCACAACGCCGAGATGACGACGAGCCCGCAGCCGCTGAACGCCGACGGGCTGACGGCCCAGGAGGCGGAGGTCAAGGCCCGTCTGCGGACGGCACTCGACGTGACCCAGTCCGAGCGGATGCGATTGGTCAGCGACGCGCTCTGGACGCTCCCGCCGGAAGGCGAAGACGCGGCGACCTATCTCACCGACAGCGTCGAGCGGACGACGACGGACGACGATGGAACCGAACGCGCGGTCCGGGTCGCGACGAACATGAGCGACTCGGCCCGGTATCACGCGATGGCGAACACGGACCGAGCCGAGGCCGCGGGGATGCGAATCGAAGCGCCCCACGTCTCGCTGCAGGGCGACACCGTCATGCCCGAGAGCCTGATCACGTCGATCCAGCCCCACTACCAGGTACCCCACGCCCCCGACCTGCCCGACTACTTCAACTACGCGCTGCGAGTCGCGGGCCCGCTGCTCGCGCTGGGAGTCAACTCGCCGTTTTTCCCCGCCGATCTCTACGACGAGGACGCGAGCCCCGAGGCGATCCTCCGGGACGGCTGGATGGAACACCGTATCAGCGTCTTCGAGACCGTCCTCAACGATCCGACGACGGGCGAGGGGAAGGTCCGGTTCCCGCGCGATCTCGCGTCCGTCGACGAGGCGATCGATCGGATCGCCGCCGACGACACCATGGTCCCGATGCCGGTCGAGCCCGGCGAACGCTTCGACGACCAGTTCCCCCACTTCAGCCGGAAACACGGCACCTACTGGCGGTGGATCCGCCCGGTCTTCGGCGGTCCGACGCGCTCGGCGGCCAACGCCCGCATCGAGTTCCGCCCCATTCCCGCCCAGCCGACGGTCCGCGATTCGGTCGCGTTCCTCGCGGCCTTCGCCGGCCTGATGGAGAGTCTCACCCGACTCGAGCATCCCGTCGTCGAACTCGACTGGCAGCTCGCCCGGGAAAACTTCTACGCCGCGATGGTCGACGGGCTCGAGGCCGATCTCACCTGGATCACGAACGACGGCAAGGAAACGTCGGATAGCCTCGCACTCTACGAGGACCTGCTGGCTCACGCCGAGGACGGGCTGACCAACCGCGGGCTGAGCGAGGAAGACGCCGCCAAGTACCTCTACCCGCTCCGGCGACGCGTCCGACAGGGCGTGACCCCGGCCAGTTGGAAGCGCGAGCAGGTCGAGACCGCGCTCGCGGACGGAGCCGACCTCGAGGCGGCGATCGAGACGATGCAGCAGACGTACGTCGCCCGCCAGTCGGAGACGCTGCTCGAGGGGAGCTTCGCGGACTGGATCGGCGAGTAGCGACTCGAAGCGCGGTGGTCGCGGACGAAAAAGGGTTACCGGGCCGGTTCGACGTTCTGGTTCAGCCGGAACAGGTTCTCCGGATCGTACTCGGCCTTGACCTCGGCCAGCCGGTCCCCGTTCCGCCCGTAAGCGAGGTCCTCTTCGCCCGTCGCCTCGCTGATGAAGTTCGCGTAGACGCCGCCGGTCGCGTGCGGTGCCATCGCGTCGAAGAACGCCCGCGACCAGGCGATGCACTCGTCGTCCATCGCCGGATCCTCCCAGCGCGTGTGGACGTTCATCGCGTACTCGGCGTCCCGGTGGGGGTACGCCGTCGCGTCCGACGGGACGCGGGCCATCGCGCCGCCGAGCTGTGCGAAGAAGATCTCGGACAGGGGCGACGGGAGATCGGCTGCGTACTCGACTGCTGTATCGATGGCGTCGTCGGAGAGTTCACTGAAGTTGTGTGACTTCCAGTAGTTCCGGGACCCCTCGGTGAGTAGCGGATCGAACGCCTGCTGGAAGGCCGCGTACTGGTGTGGCCCGACGGCGTCCGCGATCGGGTCGCCGTACTCCCGGAGCGGGGCCAAGACCGCCGCTCCCTCCGCCATGTCACCGGCGTAGAACGTCACGACGAGGACGACGCCGACGCCGTGGACGTCTTCGGGGAGGAACGGCAGGGGCGGTGCCTTCCGGAGGACGATCCAGACAGCGGCTTCCTCCGGTGCGTCCTCGTTGAAATCCCGGACGTGCCGGATGACGTCCCGTGCGTCCTCGCCCGCGTAGACGATCGGTCCCGACAGAATCTCGGGACCGACTTCGTGGAGGTCGAACTCGAAGGAGGTGACGACGCCGAAGTTGCCGCCACCGCCCCGAATCCCCCAGAAGAGATCCGCGTTTTCCGTCTCGCTTGCGTGACGCAGTTCGCCGTCGGCAGTGACGATGTCCACGGACCGCAGGTTATCCACCGTCATTCCGTACCTGCGAGTCAGCCAGCCGAAGCCGCCGCCGAGCGTGAGCCCCGCGACGCCGGTCGTCGAATTGATCCCAAACGGCGTCGCCAGTCCGAACGCTTGCGTCTCGTGATCGACGTCCGCGAGGGTCGCCCCCGCCTCGACTCGAGCCGTCCGCTCTGTCGGATCTACGCGAACCGACCGCATCACCGAGAGGTCGAGCATTAGTCCGTCGTCACAGACCGCGTTCCCCGCGATGTTGTGTCCGCCGCCGCGGACCGCGAGTACCACGTCGTGGTCGCGGGCGAAGTTCACCGCCGCGATCACGTCCGATACGCCCATCGCGCGGAGGATGAGCGCTGGCCGCCTGTCGATCATGCCGTTCCAGATCGCTCGAGTCTCGTCGTAGTTCGGATCCCCGGGACGGAGCAACTCGCCGTGAAGCCCCTCGCTGAATCCGTCTATTGCACCGTCGTCTACGGGAGTGGTTGTTACTGCCATTGTCCCTCGGTATCTATACGCCTCGCTTGGACATGTGGTTGTGCATTATTAATAATTAAGGTAAGTCCGCCGGCGGGAGAGACTCGTACATGACCCCGACGACGCGATTCTCACAACATATTCGGGAAAACGTTCATGTTGCTACCGGCAATTCTTCCGATAGGTTATTTAGGTAGACCTAAATATTCGGAGAAGGATCCGCCGTCCCGATCGCGGACGAGGAATTGAGAGCGCCGCCTGCACTATTATTCTGCCTCTCTGTCCGGAAAGTATCGAAGACCATTTATACTTTTAGGCCAGCCTAAAAATATGCGACAGACACGACGGACGTGGTTGAAGGGGAGCGGCGCTGCACTCGTAACTCTCGGTCTCGCCGGTTGTTCCGGCGACGGCGACGGGGACGACGGGTCGACGGACGACGAGGGCCCGAGCAGCGACGAGGAGTCGGTGACGGTCGAGCCGGCCGAGCGGGCCGTCGCCGCCGAGTGGAACGCGATGCGGGCGCGCCTGTGGGACGCGCTCGCGGCGGGCGAAGCCGGGAAGTCGGGGACCGGGGCCGCCATCGCCGGCGACACGTTCGAACGGTTCGAGACCGCAAGCGGCGAGTACAACGCCCACGAACTCCTCGAGGAGACGGATCACGACCGCTACGAGGCGTTCGAGGAAGCCCTCGGCGAACTCCGGACGGAGGGCCTCGATCGCGGGGACATCGGCCGGGCACGCGAGGAGACCGTCATCGGCAGTGACGAACTCGGCCAGGCCCAAACGGCGCTCGTCGGCGAGGAGACGGCACAGGCGCTCGACCTCCAGTCGATCGGTACGTCGACGGCTGACGCCGTCGTCGCCGCCGAGGCCGGTGCCTTCGACGCCGCCGAAACGGTCGCGACCGACGCGCTCGAGCGGTTCGAGGAGGCCGCGGTCCACGACGCGATCGAGGAGGCCGACAGCGAGATCTACGAGCGGTTCGAGAGCGCCCTCGAGGCTGTCGCGGCGGCCGCGGGAGAAGAAGACCTCGAGGGCGTCCGCTCGAGCGCGACGGACACGCTCGCGGCGGCCAACGAGGGCGCGTACGCCCTCGCACCGTCCGAGTCGGCAGCGGGTGCCGGTCAGATCGCTACCTATCAGGCCCGTGGCTGGGACGCCGCGGCGCTTTCGGGTCTGGGCGGGCCGTCGACGGCGTTCGCACACGCGGCCGCACTGACCGGCTATCGGGCACGGGCCCACGACGCCGTCTGGCTCTTCGAGCGCGGACACGGAGACGCGGCCGGGCGAGTCGTCGAGAACGCCTTCGCCCACTTCGAGGGCGCTCGCGCACACGAGGCCCTCGAGGAAGCCAGCGAGGACGCCTACCACCGGTTCGAGGAGGACGGACTCGACGCGCTCGCGACGGCTATCGAAAACGACGACCCCGAAGGCGTCGAGAGTGCCGTCACCGCCGTCGACGAGGGGCTCGTGACCGGGATCGAGGCGCTGGGAACCGGCGTCGAACCCGCCCTGCTCGAGGCGAGCTTCTTCAGGGCCCGGCTCGGCGACGCCGTCGAACGGTACCGGCTCGGCGAGAGCGAGGTCGCCGCCGAAATCGCCAGCGGGCTGTTCGAGACCTTCGAAGCGAACGAGGCCGACTTCCACGAGACGCTCGAGGAGACCGACCACGACCTCTACGAGACGTTCGAGGACGAACACCTGAACGGACTGATCGACGCGTTCGAGAACGAGGACGACGCGGCCGTCGCCGACCACGCCGACGGCCTCGCGGCGACGCTGCTCGAGTTCGAGACGACGGCGGGGACGACCGCACAGGTCAGCGCCGTCGAGAGCGCCGCGATGGCAGCTCGGGCGTTCGACGCGGGCGCACTGGACGTCCTCGGTGCGGCGGATCGTGCGGAAACCGTGCTGCAAGAGATCTTCGAGGACTTCGAACGCGGTGCCGGCGGCTTCCACGAGGCGCTCGAGGAGGCCGACCACGATCGCTACGAATCGTTCGAAGCGGCCCTCGGCGATGCCAGAAACGCCGCCGCCGAGGGCGGGGACGTGAGCGCGGCGGCCCGGGCGTTCAACGAGCAGGCGATCGAAGCGACCTATACCGTCGTCGCGGACGCGGGCGGCTCGTTCGGTGACGCCGCCGCGTCGCTCGCATCGGACGTGTTCGCGGCGTTCGAGGAAGCACGGGCCCACGAACTCCTCGAGGAGGCTGACCGCGATATCTACGAGGGCTTCGAGGCGGCGCTCGAGGACTACATCGGTGCGCTCGAGGACGGGTCGGACGTCGAGGCGGCCGCCGAGACGTTCGCGACGGCGGCACTGCGAGCGCAGTTCGCGGTCGCCGGCGCGCCCGACGCCGCCCCGAGCGGCGACGGAACGGGCGACTCCGGCGAGGGGTCCGGTTCGGAGACCGACCTCGGGGGCGGGCCGAACGTCGTCGAAGGCGTTCCGGACGACGCCGACCACGTCGTCGATATGCAGGCCGTCGCGTTCGAGCCGGAGACGCTTACCGTCGCACAGGGCGACACCGTCGCCTGGAAACACGCGGCCGGCGAACCCCACTCCGTCACGGCCTACGAGGACCGGATTCCGGACGACGCCGACTACTGGGCCTCGGGTGGGTTCGATGGCGAGGACGCCGCCCGCGAGGGCTGGGAGAACGGCAAGGGCGCGGTTCAGTCGGGCGAGTCCTACGTCCACACCTTTGAGACGACCGGCGAACACGAGTACGTCTGTGTTCCTCACGAGAAGGCCGGGATGGTCGGGACCGTCGTCGTCGAGTGACTGGCCGAGTCGCGTCGATCCGACCACGTACACTCCGTCACCGGCCACGCCCGCGGTCGGCCGAAAGCGATTAAGTACCCTCGCTCGAGAGTTGCGGGTATGGTAACCTTCCTCTCCGGGGGCACCGGCACGCCGAAGCTGTTAGACGGCGCTGCCGCCGCGTTCTCGCCGGAGGAGACCACGGTCGTCGCCAACACGGGCGACGACATCGAACTCGGCGGACTCTTCGTCTCGCCGGACGTCGATACGCTGTTGTTTCAGGGCGGTGGGATCCTCGACCGGGAGACGTGGTGGGGCATCGAGGGCGATACGCATCGAACGAACTCGGCGCTGAAAGACATCGCGTCGGCCGCGGACCTCCCCGACGGCCCGCAGTACCTCCCCGGGGAGAAACAGACCGACGGCCGCGACCTCGCGAACTGGCGGCGCTTTTCGGGGGTCGCCGAGTTCATGACGATCGGCGATCGCGACCGGGCCGTCCACATCACGCGGACCAGCCTCCTTGACGAGGGGTACACGCTGAGCGAGGCGACCCGGCAACTCGCCGACGGGTTCGGACTCACGATCGACCTGTTCCCGATGAGCGACGATCCCGTCGCCAGCCTCGTCCACACGGACGAGGGGCTGATGCACTTTCAGGAGTACTGGGTCGCCCACCGGGGCGAGCCGACCGTCGACACCGTCGAGTTTCGGGGCTCCTCACAGGCCGAGCCCGCACCGGGCGTCCTCGAGGCGCTCGACGACACCGTCGTCATCGGCCCCTCGAATCCGGTCACCAGTATCGGACCGATGCTCGCGTTGCCGGGCGTCGCCGAGGCGCTCGCCGAGACCACGGTCGTCGCCGTCTCGCCGTTCCTCGGGGACGACGCGTTCTCCGGGCCCGCCGGCGACCTCATGGCGGCGGTCAACGCAAAGCCAAGCACTGCGGGGTTGGCGACCGCCTATCCCTTCGCCGACGCCTTCGTGATCGACGAGGGCGACGACGCCACCTTCGAAGCTCCGGCGGTCAGGACCGACATCGGGATCGACTCCCGAGAGGACGCCGCCCGCGTGATCCGCGCGATCGAGGCGGCGATCGAGCGCGTGGCATGAGCCACGAGCTATCGTTCACACCGCCGCTCGCGCTGGCCAGCCTCAGCGGCGAGGCCGACGCCGACTGGGCGCGGGCCGGGGCCGAGTACGCGGGGGCCGCGTTCCTCGGCGGGATCGCACTCGACGACGACTCGCGTGCGGCCGCGCGCGAACTCGTCGCCCGCGATCGGACGGAGTTCCTCCCCGACGATCCGCTCGCCTTTCTCGAGGGCGAACTCGACGCGCTCGCGGACGTCCCGATCCGGCCGGCGTTCAACGTCCGCAGCACCACGATCGAACCGGTCGTCGACGCCGCCCGGCGCTGTCGCGATCGGGACGCGTACCTCGAGATCAACGCCCACTGCCGACAGGACGAGCTGTGTGCCGTCGGCTGCGGCGAGACGCTGCTGAAAGACGGCGAGCGCCTCGCGACCTACGTCGACCGGGCGGCCGACACCGGCGCGACCGTCGGCGTGAAGGTCCGTGCGGAAGTCCCCGCCGTCGACCTCCCGGAGCTCGCCGCCCGACTCGAGGACGCCGGGGCAGCTTTCGTCCACGTCGATGCGATGGACAGCGAGTCCGTCGTCGCCGACGTGGTCGACGCCACCGATCTGTTCGTCATCGCCAACAACGGCGTCCGCGACGACGAGACCGTCCGCGAGTACGTCGACTACGGCGCGGACGCGGTCAGCGTCGGCCGCCCAAGCGACACCCCCGCCGTCCTCGAGCGGGTCAACGACGCCGTGGACCGGCGACTGGGGCTCGAGGCGAGCCGATAGCGACGGCGCGGCCGCCGAGCGCCGGGGCCGCGTGAGCCCGCTCTGCAGGTCCCGGTGAACGGGTCGCTGCGAGGCCCGATGGATAAAGCGGGTTGAAGTATCCGGCGCTGCCCTCTCCCCGATGGGAGCGTTGTCTGTAGCCGGACTATTATGGGGGCGCTGAACCGAACGCCGGGCGTCGTTTCGCCGTCGAACAGTGGCCGCGACAGAACCGAGTTACCGATCAGTACTAGCACGATCACGACACCGCCCGACGCACAGCCGTTCGAACGCATCTGGTCGTCCGTCAGGGTTCGGCCACTCCGCCGAATCGACCGCCTGAAAACGGAGGCGCACGAATGAGTATCCGGAACCTGTCCGCAGTCGACTATCTTGCCGGGCAGGCACAGCAGTACGGGTTGGCGTTCGTGATGGTCGCGAGCTACTTCGGCTCCGGGTCGATATTCATCGCCAGTCAGGCGGGGGTCATCCACGGCTACACCCTGCTGTGGGCCGTCGTCGGCGCTGCACTGCTCGGGTTCATGGCACAGGATATGAGCGCCAGACTGGGCATTCACGGGACCTCGCTGATGGTGTTCGTCCGCGAAAAGGTCGGCCGGCCCGCGGCGATGGCGATCGCACTGTTCCTGTCGATCGGCTGTGTGGCGTGGACGATCGGACTGGTCGCGGCCGTTGGGGCCGGCTTCTCGTTCCTGGTCGGCGGCGCGATCGGCTGGCAACCGATCGCCGTCGTGGCGACGCTGGCGGCGATCGGCGTCGGACTGCTGAACTACGACACCGTCGAGACCCTGATGATCGCCATGATGCTCTCGTTGATGGTCATGTACGTCATCGTCGCCGTTCCCAGCGGCGCGGATTTGAATGCCGTCGCCCTCGGGTTCATCCCGACGACGGAAACGTTCGGCGCGCTCCCGATGGCCGCCGGCTTGCTCGGCACGACCGCGCTGTGGCCCAACTTCTTCCTCGAGTCGATCCTCGTCCACGAGAAGGGGTGGACCGACCAGAGCGACCTGCCCGGCGCGCGGGCCGATCTGGCGATCGGCTACGCCGTCGGCGGGCTGACGACGCTCGCGATCCTGATCACCGCCGCGGCGCTGCTGCGTCCGATGGGCTTTACGCAACTCGACACGTTCATCACCCCCGGAAAGGCGCTGGTCGAGGTCCTCGGCGTGTGGGCGATGGTTCTTTTCGTCATCGGCGTCATCGTGGCCGCGTTCAACAGTATCATCCCGATTATGTGGACGCCCGCCTACATGATTCCGCAGGCCGCCGGCTACGAAGTCAACAAGGGCGACCGGCGATTCACGATTGTCTTCGTGACCCTAACGGGGATCGGCGTCTTCTCGCCGGTATTCAGTCGAGTGCTCGATCTCTCGGTCATCGATATGGCGATCCTGTTCCCGACGGTCAACGGCATCTTCGGCCTCCCGGTCGCGGCCACCCTGCTGTTCTGGGCGGTCAACGACCGCGAGACCATGGGCGAGTACCGGAACTCCCGGTGGCTGAACGTCGTCAACGCCTCGCTGGTGGTGCTGGCGATCACTCTGGGCGCGCTCGCCATGCAGGGATTCCTCGACCTGTTCACCGGCGGCGGTTTCTGACGGGGACTACAGCGGCGCGCCGACCAACACGAGCTTCGCTCGCTCGTCGTACTGGTTCAGGATCTGGCGCGACTCCTCGGGGTCGAGCCGGATCGCCTCGTCTGTCTCGAGGGGCACGGTCTCGCCCGCGTCGGTCAGGTCGACGTCGACCCGTCCCTCGACAACGTAGTAGACTTCCTCCTGTCCCGACTCCGCCTCGGCGTGTTCCATCCCCTTGCCGCCGGGCTCGAGTTCGAGGATCGAGATCCCCAGCTCCTCGGTGGCGAGTGGCTCCTTGAGGAACCACATGCCGCCCCACTCCTCGTCGATGACTGAGTCCGGATCGGTCTTGGCGACGGTGTCGTAGCCCATACGCGATGAATGCTTGCCTCGAGGCTTAAATCGATGGGACGGCGAACCCGTTGCAGGGAACGGCCCTCGCCCCGTCGATCGACGCGACTCGAGTCGCCGCGAACCCCCACCCCTAAGCCGCCTCGGCACACAGCGATCCGTATGCGAACGTCGGCCCAGAACGCGGAACTGGCCTTGCTCCTCGAGGTCGCGGGGACGCCCAAGCCGGGCAACGTCGACCGCGAGCGCGACCTCGCGGACCTGCGGTTCGAACACTTCCTCGCCGGGGCCGTCGGCGCTCGGGACGGACTCGAGCGGGCGGCATCGGGCGCGGCGATCGGGCCCGCCTTCGAGCGAGCCGTCGAGGGGATGGCCACACAGGAGGGCGGGAACACGCAGTTCGGGGCCCTGCTGTTGCTCGTGCCGCTGGTCCGGGCCGCCGGCGACGACCTCGATCGATCGGCCGCCGAGGCCGTCGTCCGCGAGACGACCGTCGCCGACGCGGCGGGGTTCTACCGGGCGTTCGACCGCGTCGACGTCGCCGTCGACGACCCGCCGGCGGACATGGACGCCCTCGACGTACGTCGCGGATCGGACGCGGTGCCGGCCCTCGAGGAACGCGGGCTGACGCTGCTGGAGATCATGGAACGCAGCGTTCCCGGCGACGGCGTCGCCCGCGAGTGGGTCGAGGGGTTCGAGCGGTCGTTCGCGGCCGCCGACCGACTCGCCGCGGCCGAGGGCCCGCTTTCGGGCCGGACCGCCGCGGTCTTTCTCTCCCTGCTCGCCGGGCGACCCGATACCCTCGTCGCGACGCGTCACGGCGAGGCGACCGCCCGCGAGGTCACCGACCGGGCCGCGGCACTGGTCGCCGACGGCGCCCTCGAGACCGATCGCCGGACCGTCGACCGGTTCGCCGACGACCTGGTCGAGCGGGGAATCAACCCCGGGACCACGGCCGATATCACGGCCGCGGGACTGTTCGTCGCGCTCGAGCGGGGGTCGATCACGGTATGAGCGGCGAGCGCGGATCAGAGAGCGGCGACGCCGCGACGTGGCCCGTCGACCTCGCCGGCGTCACCGAAACCGTCGTGACCACGCTCGGCCCGAACGGGCTGTGGAACGCCGCAGCGCTCGGGCTCCACGCGGGCGATCCCGTCACCGCGCGGACGTGGGGGAACACCCGCACCCGGCGGAACTTCCACCGACAAGGCGAGGCCTACGTCCAGTTCGTCGACGACCCCGTCGTCTTCGCCGACGCCGCCTGCTCGATCCTCGAGCGCGAGGACCCGATCCTCGAGTCGGCCAGCGCCTGGGCGCGGGTCACCGTCGAGCGGATCGACGCGGGCAGCGAAGGCGGCACCGAGTGGGAGGAGTGGACGCTTCGCCCCGTCGAGTCGGCGATCGAGCGCGAGACGGTCCCGACGATCGACCGCGGGTTCGGGGCCGTCGTCGAGGCGACCGTCGCCGCCTCGCGGCTCGGGGTCGACGAATACGACGAGGGCGAGTTACGCGACCGCCTCGAGTACTGTGCCGCGGTCGTCGAGCGGGCCGGCGGCCCCCGAGAGCGGGAGGCTCTCAAACAGGTTCGCGACCAGTCGCAGTGGTGAGGGTACGGTGTGGAACCGATGCGGACGACCGCGGTCGTGGCGGGGCCGTGGGCGACCGGTCGCCGCCGCAGAACGAATGGCTTTAGGGCGCGCTCCATGAACCACTCGATATGGCAATCAAGCCGGCCTACGTCAAGAAGACGGGGACCCTCCTCCTCGAGCGGTACCCGGAGGCGTTCACGACCGACTTCGAACAGAACAAGGAAAGCGTCGCAAAGCTCACCAACGTCGAGTCCAAGGGCGTTCGCAACCGGATCGCCGGCTACGTCACCCGGAAGAAGGGCTCGGAAGTCCCCGCATAACTCGCTTTCTCACCTCGAGATCGATCGCACAAGCCGAGAAGCAACGCGTCTCCGCCGCGACCGCTGTCGCGGCTACTGTGAGTCATCGTAACGCTGTCGTCGCGCGTTGTGACCGGGCCGCTCGGTGGTCGACGGCCGGGCCGGCAAACCCGAGTTACTCGCCGAAGCCGGGTTCCATGTAGAGCGCGGCGACAAGCGCCACCAAGGCGATGCCGAAGGCGAACAGCAGCCCGACGAAGCCGGTCAGAATGTTCAGTTCGAAGCCCAAAAGCGGGAGCGCCGCCGTCGCCTCGTCGGTGCCCGCGGCGGAGTAGCCCGTCCACGCGAAGAGGACGCCGACCAGCGCCGCGACGGCCGCAAGCACCGTCGCACCGATACTAAAGGGCGTGTCGAACAGCCCGCCGGTACTCGCGGTCGAACTCGTCATCGGAACCACCTCTGGCCTGCCGCCTCGAGTCGGTCCTGTCGGTCGTACATCGATCGATAGGTACCGCTCCGTTTTCTTAATATCTTCTATCCGTTCGGAGCGCCATCCTCGCGGCCGGTCGGCGGCCGGCGTTGGCGACGTGTGCAACTTCGACGATTGACACTCGCTACCGAAAACCCAAACGGTTTTGCGGACACGACTCGGAGTGCCGGAAAATGGCAGTACGAGTAGGCGTACTCGGTGCGACCGGTGCGGTTGGACAGCGACTGATTCAATTGCTCGACCCCCATCCGGAGTTCGAGATCGCGGCCCTGACCGCGAGCGACGCAAGCGCCGGCAAGACGTATCGACAGGCATCGAAGTGGCGCGTCGACAGCCCCATTCCCGAGGACGTCGCCGAGACGACCGTCACGGCGACCGACCCCGACGAGGTCCCCAACGACGTCGACCTGATCTTCTCGTCGCTCCCGTCGAGCGTCGGTGCGGAAGTCGAACCCGGCTTCTGTGAGGCCGGCTACGTCGTCTCCTCGAACTCTTCGAACGGCCGGATGGACGACGACATCCCCCTCGTGATTCCGGAGGTCAACGCCGACCACCTCGACTTGCTCGAGGTCCAGCGCGACGAGCGCGGCTGGGACGGCGCAATGGTCAAAAACCCCAACTGCTCGACGATCACCTTCGTCCCCACGCTCGCCGCCCTGACCGACTTCGGCCTCGAGAAGGTTCACGTCTCGACGCTGCAGGCGGTCTCCGGCGCGGGCTACGACGGCGTGTCCTCGATGGAGATCATCGACAACGCCATCCCCTACATCGGCGGCGAGGAGGACAAACTCGAGACCGAGTCCCGCAAACTGCTGGGCGAGTTCGACGGGGCCGAACTATCGCACAACGACATGTCGGTCGCGGCCTCCTGCAACCGCATCCCGACCATCGACGGCCACCTCGAGAACGTGTGGGTCGAGACCGCGGACGACCTGACCGCCGACGCGGCCGCCGAGGCCATGCGGGAGTATCCGTCGCTCGATCTCCGCTCCTCCCCCGAGCCGCTCATCCACGTCTTCGAGGAGCCCGACCGACCCCAGCCCCGGATGGACCGCACGCTGGGCGACGGCATGGCCATCGCCGCGGGCGGGCTGCAGGAGTCGCCCTTCGGCCTGCAGTACAACTGTCTGGCCCACAATACGATCCGCGGTGCCGCCGGCGCGAGCGTTCTCAACGGCGAACTGCTGCTCGAACACGGCTACATCTGAACGGCACACGCCGTTCCCCCTCGATCGTCCGCCGAGTGGCCGATCGATTCTCTCGTCGACACGCACCAACCCAGTTAGTGCCGTAGTATAACAGTCCCGGCGACGTACCTCGAGCGAAGGCCCCATGGTACTCATCGTCGAGTTCGAAATCGGGACGCCGATCCTCCGACGGACCGTCGACGCCGTCTCCCGGATCGACGTCGAGGAGATCTATCAGTCGGAGACGGGGTCGACGAAACTCGTCTGCTGGATGTACGGCGACGACCTCGAGAGCGTCGAACCCGCGCTCGCCGACGACACCACCGTCGCGGCCGTCTCGCTGCTCGAGGATCCAGGCGATCGCCGTCTCTACAGCGTCACGCTGTCGGAGCGGGGACAGGCCCATCTGACGTATCCGACGGCGGCGAAGTACGACATCGGGTATCAGGAGATCACCGTCACCGAGGAGACGAGCATTCGGGCCCGCGTACCGACCCGAGAGGCGCTGTTCGCATATCGGGACGTCTGTCGTGAGAAAGAGATTCCGTTCCGGATCCAGCGTATCTTCGAGGAATCGGCCGCCGCCGGGGACCGGTACGGGATCACCGAACGCCAGCGGAAGGCACTGATCGTCGCCCTCGAGGAGGGCTACTTCGACGTACCCCGCGAGACGACGCTCTCCGCGGTCGCCGCGAAACTCGACATCTCGGATCAGGCGCTGTCCGCCCGCCTCCGGCGGGGGCAGGCCAACCTCCTGCGGAACACGATCGGCGGACCGGCCCCCACTTGAAGGGTTGGCCCTCCAATCGTGGTTGCTTCCCGCGGCCGGCCGGTATCGTGTGTATGGAAACTGAGCCTACCACCGACCGGTTGACGCTTCACGAATCTGCCAGTACGCACCAGGCCGACCCGGACACGCCCCCGAGCGAGGCCGTCATCGACGCGATCGCGGCCGACTCGTCGTTCGACGCCCTCGAACTCGCCGACGAGTTCGGCCCGCTGTACGACGTGATCGACCCGTCCGCGCTCGATTCGCTCTTCCAGTCGACGGTGGGGGCCGACCGCTGCGTCGGGTCGGTCACGTTCGAGTACGCGGGCTACCGGGTCGGCGTCGACCAGACCGGCCGCGTCGAACTCGCCGCCCTCGAGTGAGTGTTTCACGTTGCTCCGTCAGTCGTCCGTTCGCGGGAGCGCGACCACCGGAATCGTGGCCTGTTTGACCAGTCGCCGAGCCACGTCACCGGTAAGTAGCTCCACGAACCGGTTCCCTTCGCGAGGCTCGAAGACGACGGCTTCGACATCGCGCTCCTCGGCCGCGTCGAAGATCGTTTCGACGACGTCCGTCCCGAAGAGGATCGCCGTTTCGACCGAGGCCGCTCGATCCGCGAGCGGCCCGCGGGCACGCTCGAAGATCTCCTCGGCGTAGTCCTCGCGCTGTTCGACCGAGGCCTTGTCCGGCGCACCGCCCGCCTTCTCGATGACATTGACGAAGAGTACCGAACTCTCGGGGCCGAGATACGGTGCCAGCGCCGCCGCCGTTCGTTCGCCGTCGTCGGGGTCGGCGACGGGCACGAGGACCCGGCCGTCGAACGTCAGTACCATCGTCCGCCTCCCGTCCACACGGACGCGTTCGCTCGAGTCACACAGTCTGTGCTGTCCATACGCGCCGTTCGTCGCAAAGGGGCAAAAAGGTGCGTCGAATCGACTGGCGGCGGACGGCACGGCCGGCGCGTCTCAGGGACGGACCTGATTCTCGAGGGCGTCGTCGCCGTTCGCGTGCCGACGGACGTTCTCGGCGACGATATCCGCGAGTCGCTCGTAGTACTCGGGCGTGTGGCCCGCGTTGTGGGGCGTAATCCGTACGTTTTCGAAGGTCCACAGCGGGTGGTCCTCCGGCAGCGGTTCGGGGTCGGTAACGTCCAGCGCGGCCCCGCGGAGCCGGTTCGAGCGCAGCGCCGCGACCAGCGCGTCGGTGTCGACGACGGGGCCGCGGGCGACGTTGACCAGCACTGCCTCGGGGTCGATCGTAACCAGCGCCTCGCGGTCGATCAGCCCCCGCGTCGTTTCGGTGAGCGGACACGCGAGGACGAGATAGTCCGTCCGCGCGAGCGCGTCGTCGAACGCCTCGCTCTCGAACCCGATCACCTCGTCGGTCGGCCCACCCTTCTCGGGGGTGTATCGAACCCCGATCGTCTCGACGCCGAACGGCTCGAGCCGCTCGGCGACCGCCTCCCCGATCGCGCCGAGACCGACGATCGTCACCGTCGACCCCTGCAGTTCGTGGGCCTGATAGTGGCGCCACTCCCGGCGATCCTGTCGCCGCCGACCGACGTGAAACCGCCGGACGAACCCCAGGATCGCGCCCAGCACGTGTTCGCCGATGTTCGGTCCGTGGACGCCCGAAGCGTTGGTCACCGCGACGGCCCGCTCTTCGAGTTCCTCGAGGGGGAGATGGCCCGTCCCCGCGTAGGCACAGGCGAAGACCTCGAGCGCGTCGGCCGACTCGAGGAGATCGCGCTCGAGTGTCATACCGGTCGCGAACGTCGCCGACCGGATCGCCTCGCGTTCCGCGGCAGGGGTCCGCGCGAGTTCGACGCTGCGGTCGGGGAGCCGCTCGCGGATCGCGTCGGCATACTGTTCGACCGGCATCCCGTGGGTGCCACGCCGGAGGACCAGCACGTCCGGCGCGTCGGGCTCACTCATGTCCCCATCCTCGTCCAGTGCGATCAAAAGCGTTCGTCTCGCGGCACTGCGGGTGGTCGGGGCCGCCCCTCGAGGGGTCGAGTCGCTGGCAGCGTCCCACCCATCAAATGACGTGACCATCACGTTTAAGCGAGCGAGCCACGAACGCCGACAGTATGCCTTCAGACGAGTTTCTCGACGGCGAATCGCTCACCGGACGACAGGCGGCGATCATCTTCGCGGGCTTTCTCGGGTTCATCATCGGTTCCGGCGTCTTGCTCGTCCTGGCCAGAGGCCTCTTCTAACTGCGACCGGTCCGTTCGACGGACAGTCCGCCTCGCAGTTTTTATAATGACGCGCTGAGTCCGAACGTCGTATGGAACGCGTAGACGTCGCGATCGTCGGCGGCGGCCCCGCCGGTGCGTCCGCGGCCGAGCAAGCGGCAGCCCACGGCGCGGAAACCGTGCTCTTCGAGCAGGGGGTCCCCCGAGAGGATCGGGAAGGAGTGGGTCCCGACTCGACCGACGCCGCCGGAATGCTCGACTACTGGATCGACCTCATGGAGTTCGACTACCGCGAGATTCCCGACAACGTCATCCACCGGGAACTCGAGGGCACCGAGTTCATCGGCCCGAACAGCGCCGTCGAACTGACCTCGACCGGGATGGACGCCAGCTATCCGAAGTTCGGCTACACCTTCCATCGCGCCCGCATGGACGACTGGCTCCACGAGCGTGCGACCGACGCCGGGGCCGATCTCCGGGTCGGCGTCAGCGTCAAGGACCTCGAGACGGATCTCCGGGCCTCGAGCCCGAAGGGGCCGACCCACACGCTGACGCTGTCGAACGGCGACGAGATCGAGGCCCAGTACGTCGTGCTGGCCGACGGCCCGCAGCGCCGGATCACGCTCGACGCCCTCGATCAGTTCACCGCGCCCGGCCGCAGCGTCTCCGACCACCTCTCGCCGCCGGAGACGAATCACATCGCCTATCAGGAGTACCGGGAGTTCCCGGAAGAACTGTTCGCGGAGTTCGAGGACCGACTCAAGTTCTGGTGGGGATACATGCCCGGCGAAACCGCCTACCCGTGGGTCTTCCCCAACGACGGTACTGTCGCCCGCGTCGGGCTGACGATGCCGATCGGGATGACGCTCGAGGACGTCGAGGATCCCGGCTCCTACAAGCTCCTGCGGCCGGACGACGACCGGATCCCCTCCGGTGCCGAGTACATCAGCCGCCTACTCGAGCAGGAGTACGGCGACGAGTACGATATCGAGGAAGACATCCCCCGCGTCGAGGACCGTGGCAAGTCCAAGGGGACCGAGACCTACCCGATCTCCTCGACGCGGCCGATCGACTCGCCCGTCGGCGCGAACATCGCCGTCGCCGGCGGCGCGATGGGCACTACCTCGGCTTTCCACGAGGGCGGTTACCACGTCGCCGTCCGCACCGGCAAGATCGCCGGCCGGCTCGCCGGAACGGACTCGCTCGAGAACTACAACGATATCTGGAAAGACGCCATCGGCGACGAGATCCTCCGCAACGTCGCCTTCGCCGACATCGTCGCGGACTACGGCCCCGACGACTGGGACTGGGCGTTCTCGACCGTCAACGACATGCAGGGCAACGGCACCGACGACGGCCTGATCGCGCGGAAGTACACTGCCGGGTTCGACGCCGCGAAGATCGCCGCGACCTACAAGCGCACGAAGTTCACGTACCGCGACGGGGGCTACGTCCAGCTCGCCGAGGACGACTACTTCTACTGATCGGCACCGTCGCCGTACGCCGACCCTACCCACGCGTCCGCAGCGACCCTTTTTCGGCGTCGACGTGGAAGCGCGCCTATGGGAACCGGTGACGGCTCCGACCGCACTCCGCCCCCTCGAGCCGACGGCTCCGGCCATCACGTCCCCGAGGGGCAGGCACCCGAGGAGTACGGCGACCACCGCGGACACGGTGACGGCGACGACCACGAGCATCGAAGCCGGTGGCCGCTGATCGCCGCCGCCGGAGCCGCCGGGCTCTACGGCGGGGTCGCGATCGCGGTTCTCGGCACCGAAACCGGGCTCGTGCCACCGCTCGTCGGCGTCGCCCTCGCCGTCCTCGGGGCGGGCCTCTTGCTGTCCGGCGTCGGCGGCTGGCTCCGGGAGGCGTTTCTGGTGCCGGCCCGCGACCACGACGCGACGGCGTCCCCCGAGTCCCGCGAGTCGTACGTCTCGACGACCGTACTCTTCCTGGCGACCGACGTCTCGACGTTCGGGGCGCTGTTCGTCTACTACGCCTTCGTCAGAGTCGGCGCGTGGCCGCCCGCGGAACTCCCGCCGCTCGTGGGCTCGCTCGTCGCCGTCAACACCGCGATCCTGCTCGCCAGCAGCGTCACTGTTCACTACGCGCACGCGGCCCTCGAGTCGGGGAACCGTCGGCGCTTCCTCGGATTACTCGGGACGACGCTGGTCCTCGGGCTCGTCTTCCTCGCCGGGCAGGCCTACGAGTACTACGAGTTCGTCGCCGGGGAGGGCTTTTCGCTCACCAGCGGCGTCTTCGGAACCGCCTTCTACGGCCTGACCGGGCTCCACGGTTTTCACGTCGCCCTCGGCGTCGGGGCCATCGCGGTCCTGTGTTGGCGGGCGCTGCGGGGTCATTACGGGCCGGACCGGGACACCTCCGTCGCGACCGTCTCGCTGTACTGGCACTTCGTCGATCTCGTCTGGCTCGTCCTCGTGGCCGTCCTCTACGTCGGGGCGTCGGTCTGATCGGCAGGAGCTGCCGTACTACGGGAGTTCGTCGGCGTCGGTCTCGAGGACCCGGAGCGTCGACGAGGGACACTCACAGAAGTCCGACTGGCCGAGCGGTTGAAGCGTTCCGTCGGGCCAGACCTGCACGATACCGATCTCCCCGCAACGCGGACACGTCGCGGCGGCTCTGTGTTTCTCATCGGTGTTAGCCACCGGGGTCACCTCGCGGCGAACCGTACCACAGCCACCGTTGAAAAAACCCCGGCCGCCGTTCCGTAACGGGGGACCGCGTCGTCTCGACGAACGCGTATCGAGACTCGGGCCCGGCGAGTTCACGGCCGTGTCGCCCCCCGACACTGAGGCTCGAGCGATCTCCCCCGCGGCGAGTCGGCGACGAGGCGTGGCTCGAGATTGCCGCCTTCGATCCGTCT
Organism: Natrinema thermotolerans; assembly: GCF_031165565.1. Lineage (NCBI taxonomy): Archaea > Methanobacteriati > Methanobacteriota > Halobacteria > Halobacteriales > Natrialbaceae > Natrinema > Natrinema thermotolerans. The sequence continues at coordinate 3,950,315 of NZ_CP101873.1, forward strand.
GCCACGCCATCCGAGTGGTTCGTATCGATTAGTTACCAGTCGGTTACACGTTCAGCACCGGTCGTAACAGTGGTTTATCACCTCGGTCGTGGGCAGGACCAGTGGATGTTCTTCCAAGAACCGGAACTCCAGTACGAGGTCACCGTCGAAGAACCGGACCCCCACTTCGCGAAGCTCCTCCAGCAAGCGATCGGCGGACAGGAAGGCGAGATGCGCGTCGCGCTCCAGTACATGTTTCAGGCGTGGGCGGTGCCGGAACAGCACGAGGAGTATCGGAACCTGCTGATGGAAACCGCCGCGGAGGAACTCGGCCACATCGAGATGCTCGCGACGGCAGTCACGAAGAACCTCAGAGGGTCCGCCAAGAGCATGAGCGAGGAGGTCCGAGAGACCGCAGACATGGCCGAGTCGATGACCGCGCAGGGCCCGCGACAGTTCCTCTCGGCGGGCGAGTCGGCGATGCCGGCCGACAGCAACGGCGCGCCCTTTACCGGCAACTACATCGTCGCCTCCGGCAACCTCGCCGGCGACCTCTACGCGAACGTGATGGCCGAGGCGACCGGCCGTACCCTCGCGACGCGGCTCTGGAACTACACCGACGACCCCGGGATGAAGGACATGCTCTCCTATCTCATCGCCCGGGACACGATGCACCAGAACCAGTGGCTTCAGGCCCTCGAGACCCTCGACGACCCGGTTCCAGTTCCCGCAAGCTTCCCGCAAGAACAGGAGAATCAGGACGTCAACTACACGTTCATGTCGACCCGCCGTGAGGAACAGCCCGACCCCGGCTACCCCTGGACGGAGGGTGAGGCTCCCGACGGGAAAGGCCAGTTCTCCTATGCCGCCGAGCAGCCGGGTGACGGCGACGTCGCCGCCCCCGATCCGGATCCGATGACAAACGACGACCCGAACCGGACGGATCAGTAGCGCCGCCCCGCCGAGTGACCGCCGCCGAACGCGAGCGTCATCTCAGTCCGACCGGTCGCGGCCGACCCGCTCCTCGAAGCCAGCCATCTTCCGATAGATCGGCGGCGTCAACACGCTCACGATCCCGATCAGGATCGCGATCGCCCCGATCGGGAACAAAAGCGGCGCGACCTCGAGACAGCTGTTTTGGGACGTGATCCGGACGTAGTAGCGCTGCCCCTCGTACTCGACGATCGCCCCCTCGAGCAGCGCCGCCCGGTTTCTCACCTCGCCGTCGACTTTCGCCTCCCGAAGCGGGCTGTCGATCGCCTCCTCGAGGGCCCGTTGCTCGGCCGTTGAAAGCGCCGCGGCGGGCAGTTCTTCGACGGTCGAGGGCGAGCCCTCGCGTTCGTCGACCGACGTCGCCGAGATCGTCGGTTCGCCACAGAGTCCGATCCCGTCCTGAACCACGACGTAGCCGCCGACGATCGCCAGCGGCAGTCCTACTGCGATCAGGACGACACCGAGAAAGGGCACAGCGTAGGTCAACACCAGCGACTCCGCGGCCGCCGTGGGCTCGAGCGGCCCCGTCTCGTCGGTGGCAGGGGTCTCCGTCCCGTCGGCCGCCCGCTCGTCGTCCGCACTCATCCGTCGTCCCCCGTCGACGGACGGCGCTGGCGGCCGCCCAAGACCGCGATCGTCCCGGCCAGACCCAGCCCGTAGACCCAGTGGGCGACGATCACGAACAGGACGTAGGTCACCAGCTCGAGGCCGGACTGGCCGGTGTAGAAGGCAAGCGCGAAGCCCGAGGCAATGACCGTCGCGTACCACAGCCCCGTCACCAGGGTCAACTCGCCGGGCAGGTACTCGCCCAGCGAGAGAAAGAGCAGCGGCCAGACCGTCATCCCCCCGAGGAGGAACAGGCCGTAGCCGAGCGCGAGGTTCGCCGGCAGCCCGACGAACGTCGCCAGCGTCGCGAACGCCTCGAGATCGAACGATCCCAAGGCTACTGCCACGAGAAGGGTACCCGTCAACAACATCGTGCCGACGAACCCACCGGCTGCGCCCGTCCCGGCGTCGTTCGCCACCCGCTTTGCCACCGGGACGATCCGGCCGTACAGCGACAGCGGGCGCTCCCCCTGTGCCGGAACGTACGATGGCCGGACCGCCTCGGGTTCGCTGGGCGGGACGCCGCGCTCGCGCTCGAGGCGGTCCTCGAACCACTGCCACTCGGGGGTGAACTGCTCGGTCGCTTTCAGGTCCCAGGGATCCGCCGTCTCGACCGGCGTTCCCTGGAAGTACGACCAGAGCATGTTGTACAGCCACATGAGGACGCTGATGCCGATGAGGAAGGCACCGACCGTCGCGACGACCTGCAGCCCCGAGTACTCGGCCGGATAGGTTGCGTACCGGCGAGGTAACTCGAGGAAACCGAGCGCCATCAGCGTCATGAACGTGAGCGCGGACCCGACGACCAAAAGCGACGACTGGAAGATTGCGAGTCGGCGGTCGTACATCCGACCCGTAAGCAGGGGATACCAGTAGTAGCTGGCGGCGAACATCATGAGCGGGATGATCCCCATGAGGATGAGATGGAAGTGACCGACGACGTAGTAGGTGCCGTGATAGACCACGTCGATCGGGATCACCGCGAGGAAGATACCGGTGACGCCGCCGACGATAAACAGGCCGATCGAGCCGACACAGAGGATCGTCGGCGCGGCCAGTCGAACGTCACCGTTCCACATCGTCGTAATCCAGTTGAAGACCTTGATCGCGCTGGGGACGGCGATGGCGATCGACGTCGCCATGAAACTCGCCCGGACTCGAGGGTCGACGCCGGTGACGAACATGTGGTGGGCCCAAACACCAAAGGAGAGGACGCCGATGGCGATCGTCGAGTAGACGATGAACTTGAACCCGAACAGCTTGCGGCCGACGAACTTCGGCAAGATCAGACTCATCAGCCCAGTCGCCGGGAGGAAGATGATGTACACCTCCGGATGACCCCAGAACCAGAATAGGTGTTGCCAGAGGATCGGTCCCCCGCCCTCGACCGCGAAGAAGGTCGTCCCGAAGTTACGATCGAACAACAGCATCAACAGGGCGGTGCCGAGCAACGGGAACGCGAAGATGATGATCGCACTCGTGACGAGCATATTCCACGAAAAGATATCGAGGTTCGCCCACCCGATCGACTCGTCGCGCTCGTAGACGACCGTCGTGATGAAGTTGAGCGCGCCGATCGTGGTTGCGATCCCGCTCAGATGCAGTCCTAGCAGCAGGAAGTTCGTCTGCGGGTTCGGTGCCAGCGACAAGGGCGGATACACCGTCCAGCCGATCGCCGGCTCCTTGAACGCGAACAAGACCGACAACCGATCCGCCGGGACCACGACCGCGAGTAGCGCCCCCGTCACCTCGGCGATGATACCGAACCGAGCGAGCAACAGCGACGGCGGCAACAGCCAGAACCCGACGGCGTTGAGCCGCGGAAACGCCATGTCGTCTGCCCCGATCAACAGCGGCAGGAAGTAGTTCCCGATCCCGAAGAACACCGGCGTCACGAAGAAGATCAACATCGTGAGCCCATGCATCGTGAACAGCTCGTTGTACGTCCCTTCCGTCCAGAGAGTCGCCTCGGGCGTCAGCAGATGGGTCCGGATCATCATCCCGTCGATCCCGCCCCAGATCGCCGCGACGGTACCGAACGCGATGTAGAGCAGTCCGATCTCGCGATGATTCGTCGTCGTCGTCCAACGAACGGCCGCCGCCTTCGCGTCGGCCAGCGAAATCCGTCGCCGCTGCTCCCGGACGTACCCGCCGTCCGGCGACGTCTCCGCTCGCCACCGGCTGGCGAGCGCGACCGTCAGCAGACAGCCCGCGAGGACGAGGCCGAACAGCGACACCTCCGCGAGCGCACGGTTCATCGCCACCGGTCACCCCCCATCGCTCGAGCGCCCCGCTCTCGGCCGCACATAGCGGTTGCCTCACCATCGGTTCCAATAAATATGGGCCGGCGTTTCCCTGACTGTCACCGCCCGTAATACGCCGTTTGGGAGTATTCACCGCTTACGACCACTACGCGGTCGTGACAGTTTACCGAACCACGAAGGCCGTATATCCCGCCAGTCGTCGAAGCCCCGTCAATGGACCGTCGACGCACGCTCGTCGCGCTCGTCGTCGCGGCGCTCTCGCTGCTTCTCGCGATGGGCACGGTCGCCGCCCAGTCCGAAAACCGTGACCTCATCGACGGCCTCGAGTACCAACTGCTCTACGTCGCCCTGCCGCTCACGCTCTTCGTCCTCCTGATCCTCGTCTACGCGGCCGTCAAGTTCCACGACAACGACGACCCCCAACCGACCACCGAGGATCCCGCCCTCGAGATCACCTGGACCGTCGCGACCGCGCTCATCCTCCTGTTCGTCGGCCTCTCGGGCTACAGCGTCCTCGTCAACCCCTACGTCTCCCCGTCGCAGGCCCTCGAGGGCGAGGACACAAGTCAGGACGGGTTCGACTCGTTCGCGGACCTCCCCGACACCGACGACGAAGAGGTTCACGTCCGGGGCTACCAGTGGGAGTGGCAGGCCACCTACCCAGAGGCCAACGTCACGACCGAATCCGAGATCGTGATCCCTGCCGACACGGACGTCACGTTCTGGCTCACCAGCGACGACGTCGTCCACTCGCTTTTCGTCCCCGATCTGGGTGTCAAACAGGACGCCTTCCCGGGCGACTACACTCGCGCCCGCACGACCGTCTCCGAACCCGGCCGCTACGACGCCGTCTGTGCCGAGTTCTGTGGGGCCGGTCACTCCCGGATGGACGGCTCCATCGTCGTCGTCGAGCGCGACACCTACGACGAATGGCTGGCAGCGAACGAGGGCACCATCACGGACGCACCCGACCCCGGTTGACCCTCCGTTCGCGGACGGGACTGAGCTACAAGAGTTAAACGGGCCACGCGCATAGGTCCGGTGCGTGCCTTCAGTCCCCGTCCGAGCAAACCCGTTTCGGGTGCGATGACAGCACGGCGAACCCGGGCACGCGACAGTCAGTTACTGGAGGGCTCCTCGAGTCCTTCCGCCCGGCACGAGGGTTAGCCAGCCGACGCGGCACGCCGCCACGGGATGAGGCTGGACGTTAGTGTTCCGGGCGACATTTCCACTACTACTGAGATCCTTCGCTACCGACTGCAGGAAAGAACGGGCATGTAATAGGCGGGAATCAATTTTCGGTACTCAGTCCGGTGCAGTAGCTACCCGATTTCTAATAGCACCGATCGAAGTATCGGAACTGTCTCGGTTTCTGATAAATACAGAAACCCCCGACGGCCACTGGATAGCAGTGGCTGCTCGGGGGTGAAAGTGAGTATGAATGGTGGCGGCGAATCAGATTTCCCAGAGGGTCGCCCACTCCAGTACTGACCGAAACGCAGGCGAGCTTATCTTCCGTGTTCGGGATGGGTACGGGAGGCACCTCGCCGCTATGGCCGCCGTAACGCCGATTCACGGAATCGAACCGCGATCATGCCAATATCGGTGGTGTGTCCAAGACCGAGTGTACGTGTAGTCCAGTTTGCGTCCGGACCCGTTCGCGCGTCACGGATCCAATGCGATGTAGTGTATGAGTGTGTGGCTTGGCCGATTAGTTCTCGCGGGCTCAACACCTCGTTGCCTTGGTGCGTACACCCCGAGTCTATCGATCTCGTCTTCTACGAGTGGCCTCGGTGGTATCTCTTTTTCAGGTGGGTTTCGAGCTTAGATGCGTTCAGCTCTTACCCCGTGGTGCGTCGCTGCCCAGCACGTGCCCTTTCGGACAGCTGGTACACGAGTGGCACCCATTCGTAGTTCCTCTCGTACTATACGAACGTTCCCGTCAGATACCGTAACACCCCCAATAGATAGCAGCCGACCTGTCTCACGACGGTCTAAACCCAGCTCACGACCTCCTTTAATAGGCGAACAACCTCACCCTTGCCCGCTTCTGCACGGGCAGGATGGAGGGAACCGACATCGAGGTAGCAAGCCACCCGGTCGATATGTGCTCTTGCGGGTGACGACTCTGTTATCCCTAAGGTAGCTTTTCTGTCAGCAATTGGCCGCATCAAGCAGCCTAATTGGTTCGCTAGACCACGCTTTCGCGTCAGCGTCCGTCGTTGTGCCGGACACTGTCAGACTTCCGTTTGCTCTTGCGCTCTTTTCCGCGTCTCCGACGCGGATGAGGAAATCTTGGGGCGCGCCCGATATCTTTTCAGGCGCGTACCGCCCCAGTCAAACTGCCCGGCTACCAGTGTCCTCCGCCAGGAGTGAGAGTCGCAGTCACCATCGGGTAGTATTTCAATGCTGGCTCGGTGGCCCGCTAGCGCGGGTACCTGTGTAATGCCTCCTACCTATGCTGCACAATGGCGACCACGTCTCAGTGACAGCCTGCAGTAAAGCTCTATAGGGTCTTCGCTTCCCCTTGGGGGTCTCCAGACTCCGCACTGGAACGTACAGTTCACCGGGCCCAACGTTGGGACAGTGGCGCTCTCGTTGATCCATTCATGCAAGCCGCTACTGAAGCGGCAAGGTACTACGCTACCTTAAGAGGGTCATAGTTACCCCCGCCGTTAACAGGTCCTTCGTCCCCTTGTACGGGGTGTTCAGATACCTGCACTGGGCAGGATTCAGTGACCGTACGAGTCCTTGCGGATTTGCGGTCACCTATGTTGTTACTAGACAGTCGGAGCGCCCGAGTCACTGCGACCTGCCCCATTGCAGGGCAGGCATCCCTTATTGCGAACGTACGGGACTAACTTGCCGAATTCCCTAACGTCGGTTGCTCCCGACAGACCTTGGCTTTCGCCGCCACGAGTACCTGTGTCGGATCTCGGTACGGACAGTGTGTTTGCCTTTTCACGGGCTCTAGGTTGACCTCTCTTACGCTATCCAGCCATTCGGTCGCTTCGTGCCATTACGGCTTCCACGAACTTCGACTGTTCGACCGGGCGAAAGCCCGGCAGAGGCGGCCCCAAAGCGTTGGCTTTGAGTACACACTGGCATAGGAATATTAACCTATTTCCCTGTTGTCAGCTTCGACTTACGGGCTGACTTAGGACCGGCTAACCCTCAGCTGATCAGCATTGCTGAGGAACCCTTACTCGTTCGGCCGTCGGGGTTCTAACCCGACTAACGCTGCTACTATGACCAGGATTTTCGTTACTGAACGGTCCACACGATCTCTCGACCGTGCTTCCACCCGAACAGAACGCCAACCTACGAGATCACCAGTCTGAGTGGTGCTGCTAGGTCTCGGTGGTAGACTTGAGCCCCGATCATTTTGGGCGCCTCAAACCTCGGCCGGTAAGCTGTTACGCTTTTCTTAGAGGGTAGCTGCTTCTAAGCTCACCTCCCGGCTGTCTAGGGCTTGAGACCACCTTCGATCGCACTTAGTCTACACTTGGGGACCTTAACCCAGCTCTGGGTTGTCTCCCTCACGGTACACAGGCTTACCCCGTGCACCGGACTCCCTGCGTCAAACGACGTTCATAGGTTCGGAGTTGGACAGGGGGGCACACTCCTCTCGGAGTGCGGTCCCCCAATCCGTCGCTCTACCCCATGAACTATCTCGGCAGAGGTCATGCTTCGACATGTTTCGGTTGGAACCAGCTGTTTCCGGACTCGATGGGCCTTTCACCCCTAGACGTAGGTCACGAGAGGGTATTGTAGGACACCAACTCTAACAGGCCTCCACGTGCCTTTCGGCACGCTTCGCCTTGCCCACGCCTAGATCGTCCGGTTTCGGGTCGTGTCCGTTTGACTCCCCGCGCTTGAACACGGCGGCCCTCGTGCAAAGCACTGCGGCCATGTCGGTTTCCCTTCGCCTTCCTCGATGATCGAGTTAGACTCGTCAAACAGGCACACTCCCTGGTTCGTTTTTCAAAACGTACGACAGAACACCGGCTTCCCAAACTTCTTACTACAGGTTCGCACCTGATTCATTTTGTCCGGGACCTTGTGTGCCCTGTCGCTCCATCGCCAACTGATTTCACGCCCTATTGCACCTCCCTTCGTGGGGTGCTTTTCAGCGTTCGCTCACGCTACTTGTTCGCTATCGGTCTTGAGGAGTGTTTAGTCTTCGCGGTCGATGCCCGCGATATTCACGAGGGATATCCAACCCCCGATACTCTGGAGCTGACTCGTTCCTTACTTGTCGACGGTACGGGACTGTCACCCTGTCTCGTACTCTATTCCAAGAGACTTCGCGTCGCCGTTCGGGAAGTGATCGTCAGTCCGAACACCACATTGCCCGTGAGGGCTTCGGTTTGGACTGTGTCGCGTTTATTCGCCATTACTAACGACATCGCGTTTGCTTTCTTTTCCTGTCGATACTAAGATGTTTCAATTCTCGACGTTCCCCATTGCGCGAAGCAATTGCGGTGGGGATTCCCATTCGGAGATCCCAAGTTCTTCGCCTCCGTGCGGCTCCCTTGGGCTTATCGCAGCTTGGCACGTCCTTCTTCAGCTCTCAAGCCGAGCGATCCACCAGCTGGCACAGTAGCCACGTTCATCGGATCGGCGTTGCGACAGAGTCGCAACATCGTGACCCGGGAACGGGTCCAGTGGACGCCTGGACTACACGTACACACGGTCTCATCTGCACGCCGGTAGACGGCCGGCCTGCATTAACCCTTCCCACCCGCACTTGCGCGGGGTGGTGCATCGGTTCGTTCGGATTCAATCCTCGGGTCGTCTCCCACTTAAGGGGCACGATCCGAGATTTCCTCCGAGACATGGACCCACAGGGATTCGAACCCTGGGCATCCTCCTTGCAAAGGAGGCACTCTACCACTGAGCTATGGGCCCACGTCCGCCACGAGGGCGGACAGAGCGTGAAACGTTAGCCTTGGTAGTTCAAAGGTGCCCGATCGGCCACGACGTGGCTCGATCGAACGTGAAACCACGTGGCGCAAAGCGCCACGAGTTAAGGTGGGCCGGGGCAGCGCCCCGGTCCCGGTCTGTGGAGGTGATCCAGCCGCAGATTCCCCTACGGCTACCTTGTTACGACTTAAGCCCCCTTGCGGAGCCCAGATTCGACCGACGTTGCGTCGGCCTCATCCGGACCCCACTCGGGTGCTTTGACGGGCGGTGTGTGCAAGGAGCAGGGACGTATTCACCGCGCCCTTCTGAGGCGCGATTACTACCGAATCCAGCTTCATGAGGGCGAGTTTCAGCCCTCAATCCGAACTACGACCGAGTTTCGGAGATTAGCGCCCCCTCTCGGGGTTGCATCCCACTGTCTCGGCCATTGTAGCCCGCGTGTCGCCCAGCACATTCGGGGCATACTGACCTACCGTTGCCCGTTCCTTCCTCCAGTTTGGCACTGGCAGTCCTCCTAATGTACCCAACCACCGCTAGGTGTTGCTGGCAATTAGGAGTGCGGGTCTCGCTCGTTGCCTGACTTAACAGGACGCCTCACGGTACGAGCTGACGGCGGCCATGCACCTCCTCTCAATGGCTCCAGTAAGGTCATCAACCTGACTTTCACTGCACATTGTCGATGCTGGTGAGATGTCCGGCGTTGAGTCCAATTAAACCGCAGGCTCCTCCGGTTGTAGTGCTCCCCCGCCAATTCCTTTAAGTTTCATCCTTGCGGACGTACTTCCCAGGCGGTCTGCTTCACGGCTTCCCTGCGGCACAGCACAGGCTCGTAGCCTGTGCCACACCTAGCAGACATCGTTTACAGCTCGGACTACCCGGGTATCTAATCCGGTTCGTGACCCGAGCTTTCGTCCCTCACCGTCGGATCCGTCTTCCAGAGGCGCTTTCGCCACCGGTGGTCCGTCCAGGATTACGGGATTTCACTCCTACCCCGGACGTACCCCTCTGGTCTTCCGGTCCCAAGCCATGCAGTTTCCACCGGACGCCCGCGCGTTAAGCGCGCGGATTTCCCGATGGACTTGCATGGCCAGCTACGGACGCTTTAGGCCCAATAATAGCGGTCATCACTCGTGCTGCCGGTATTACCGCGGCGGCTGGCACCGGTCTTGCCCAGCACTTATTCCGCGACCACCTTACGGTCGCAAAAAGCGAGGACTATATGCCCTCGCACTTGGAGTCCCCTTATCGCACTTTCGTGCAGTGTAAAGGTTTCGCGCCTGCTGCGCCCCGTAGGGCCCGGTATCTTGTCTCAGATACCGTCTCCGGGCTCTTGCTCTCACAACCCGTACCGATTATGGGCACGGTGGGCCGTTACCCCACCGTCTACCTAATCGGCCGCAGCCACATCCTATGGCGCCGGAGCGTTTCGGATTCACACCACTCCAGGTGGTGAATCGTATTCCGAATTAGCCTCAGTTTCCCGAGGTTATTCGGATCCATAGGGTAGTTTGGCCACGTGTTACTGAGCTATCTGCTACGAGTCTAAACTCGTGCAACTAGCATGGCTAAATCGGACTCCAATAGCAATGACCTCCGGCAGGATCAACCGGAATGCTATATGATCTCCCCAGTTGGGGAGGGTCTGTTTGGCGGTGAATGTTAGTACACACTCACACATGGGTCCACGTTCGCTGACGCCGGTCGTCTGACCGATCGAGCGTCACCGAACTACCAAGGCTAACATCAGATCCCATCTGTACGGCGGACCGCAGGGGTGGAATCCTCATTTCCTTCGGACGTATTCGTACACCGTCTGGGATATATAACCCCTTCGGGTTCGAACCGTCCGAGATGACGGACCGAGTTGAACGGCCCGTCGATCACATCGTCTTTCGCGTTCGTATCCCAACGCCCTCGTACATATAAGGGCATCGGACCACGGCCACGCCGGAAACCGCATCCGGCGGGGACTTCCGCGTGTAATTCGGGACGGGCCTGAAGTATATAAGGCCATCGTCCTCTGACGCCGACTGCTCGACGTCGGCCACGGGAATCCGAATGTCCTCGAGAGCGAGCGGATCGTCCGCTCGACGAGGGACGGATACGTATACTCCTTCCGTGCCGGAATGCGGCCGGAAGACGCGGCGGCGAGCGCCGCGTTGTTCGCATTACTGTCGAAGCCGGGTGAACATATAAGGCCGTCGTCTCGAGGAGACGATGGGCTACGTTGGACAGTCACGCGGGCGGTCGGATTCGGATGTGAACGACGGACGGTCGATCCCGCTACCGGCCGAGTCGGCGGCTGTCATCGACGGCGGTATCGATCGTCGATGGGTACATCACTCGCGCGTCGACCGGTTCGATCCGACCAGCGTGCGAGCGATCCGTCTGCAGCCGATGCAGAAATCACGGAGAACGGGCAGTCCGTCGTAGAGCCATACGAGAAACGCGAGCCCGGCGAGACCGAACTGGATCCAGACGTACGTCGACACGTCACCGGCGAGTAACGTCTGTACGTACCGCCCGAACAGCAGCTCGAACGCCTCGAAGAACCGCCGCCGAGCGGAGTCCCCAGGAACGACTGCGATCGGCCAGAGGACGATTTCGACGTAGACGACCCCCTCACTGGCGTAGGAATACAGGATGTCTCCCGGGAGATGCAGGAGGTAGCCGATCGGGAACGCGAGCGCGATCCGGGGGCGGCCGACACGGCGGGCGATCGTTCCCACGAGGATCGAGAGGGGGACGGCGAAGAACAGCGAGTGACCGATCGCATAGCCGGCCTCGAAGACGCCGAACTCCCACGCGAGCGGTTTGTCGATCAGGTCCGGCAGGACCGACGCGAAGACGACGGCGAAGGCGTCGGGTCCACTGGGGGAGGTCCGGAAGACGAGGTGACAGACCAGCGAATACGAGAGATAACCGATTATCGCGTGTTCCCACGGCCACATTGGCCGTACGGTAGCACGGGCGGCGAATAGTTATACGGCCCCTGCACGTCCGGAATCCCGGGACGGTGAGAACCGGGCCGGCCGACGGCTCCGACTCGAGCGGTGACCCCATGGGTCGAGAAAGATGAGATTACCGGGGGCGTCGTGGGGATATAGCGACCCTTGGTCTCGCGCCCGTGCGAGCGTGCGAATACCGACATAACTTAGCACCCGTGGTCGTACGGTGACACATGGATCGATCGGGATTCGTCAAACTCGCGGTCATTGCGCTGGGCCTCGTGGTCCTGAGCTTCTTCGTCCGGGGGATCAGTCGGATCGTCCTCAGTGTGGAGACGGCCGAACTGCTGCAGGCACCGATCGCGGTCGTCGGCTTCGTTCTCCTCGTCTACCTCTTCGTACGGGCGACCCTGGATTACGTCGGCATCTGGAAGATCGAAAACCCCGACGCGTGAGACGACCACGGGTCCGTGGACCGATGGGCGGCCGGAAATCGTCGTACGAGTCGTCGATGCGGTTCGCCGGAGGAGCGACGACCGGCGAGCGGCTGTCCGGAAGGAAACCGTTTTTCGCCCGCCCCACGAACCCAACGCCATGACAATCGACGTGCAGGCCATCGCCGACCTCGGGCCGGACGATCGCGTGGCCTTCTTCGAGCGCGACGCCGGTATCGAGGGAGTCAGAGAAACTGTCCGAGACATCGTCGACCGGGTCCGTACCGAGGGCGACGTCGCCGTCCGCGAGTTCACCAGCGAGTTCGACGGCGTCGAAGTCGGGAACCTCGAGATCACCGACGACTGCGAACGGGCCTACGACGAGATCGACGATGGGGTTCGATCGGCGATCGAGACGGCAGCCACGAACGTCCGCGAGTTCCACGAGGCACAGCTGCCCGAGGACTGGCGACGCGAGTTCGACACCGGGCGGGAGCTGGGACGGCGTTTCCGGCCGCTCGAGCGGGTCGGCGTCTACGTTCCCGGCGGGTCGGCGGCCTACCCCTCGAGCGCGATCATGGGGGTCGTGCCGGCGGTCGTGGCTGGCGTCGATCACGTTTCGGTCGTGACGCCGCCGGCCGACGAGCTGAATCCGGTGACGCTGGCGGCGATCCACGCCGCGGGCGCGGACGCGGTCTACAGCGTCGGCGGCGCACAGGCGGTCGCGGGACTGGCCTACGGCACCGAGTCGATCACGAGCGTCCAGAAGATCGTCGGGCCGGGCAACAAGTGGGTGACGGCGGCCAAGGCCGAAGTTCGGGGCGACGTCGAGATCGACTTCCTCGCGGGGCCGAGCGAAGTCGTCGTGGTCGCCGACGAGACGGCCGACCCGGACCTCGTCGCCGCGGAACTGCTCGCACAGGCCGAACACGACCCGAACGCCTCGGTCGTGGCAGTCACCGACGACGCAACGACCGCCGAGGCCGTCGCCGCCGCCGTCGACGAGCGCGTGGGCGAGCGCGAGCGCGAAGACGTGATCCGGGCGGCACTCGAAAACGACGCCAGTGGCGTGTTACACGCCCGATCGATGAGCGAGGCGATCCTCTTCACCGAGGAGTACGCGCCCGAACACCTCTCGATCATCGCCGCCGACGACGAGTCACTCCTCGAGCGTATCGATAGCGCGGGCAGCGTCTTCCTCGGGCCGAACACGCCCGTGGCGGCCGGCGATTACGCCAGCGGGACGAACCACGTGCTGCCGACGAACGGTGGGGCACGGGTCAGCGGCGGGCTCTCGGTCGAGACGTTCCTCCGGTCGACGACGGTCCAGCGCCTCTCCGGCGAGGGGCTGGCCGACCTCGGCGAGACGATCACCACGCTGGCCGACGCCGAGGGGCTCGAGGCCCACGCCGAGAGCGTTCGGACTCGACTCGAGGACGACACAGGCAAATAGCGCCACACCGCCCCGAGTCACAGTGTGCGGAACGCTGAGCTGGTTTTACGTGGCTGGAGGTCCGAGTAGGAACCGAGATGGAACCGCATGTCGACCCGCTGGACGGGCGCGTCCTCGAGCGTAACTACGACTACGCACAGCGAAACGTGCGGCTCCTCTCGCTGTGGTACGACTGCGACGTGGCGCGGATGCTCGAGTTGCTCGCAGCACACGACATCGAACTCTCGCGCAACGACAGGCGACAGTTCGGCACGTGGTATCGCTCGCTCCGGCGGGCGAGCTGTTAGCGTGGCTCTTGGACCTCGTTGTACGCCTGATCGGGCGGCGGTGTCGTAAACCGGTTCGGTGGCGACGATCGTAACTATCCGCGCCGATATAACCAGAATCAGCTAGTTCGTTCGGCTCGACACGGCGTCACAGTTAACATCGTCGCGCCGAAAGGGATGGGTATGAGTACGGACAGTATGGATGGTGGGACCGCGGAGACGCAGCCGGAGATCGAAGTCACGGAAGCCGCCGCCGAGCAGGCCCTCTCGCTGCTCGAGGGCGAGGGGCTGGACGTGACCGAGGCCGGACTTCGGCTGTTCGTCCAGCAGGGCGGCTGTGCGGGCCTTTCCTACGGGATGCGGTTCGACGATGAACCCGACGAAGACGATACGATCTACGAACACCACGACCTGCGCGTGTTCGTCGACCCCGCGAGCCTGAAGTACATCGAGGGCAGCGTCCTCGATTACGAGGACGGGCTGCAGGCCGAGGGCTTCCACGTCGACAACCCGAACGTCGTCAGCGAATGCGGCTGTGGCGAATCGTTCCGGACGTAAGCGACTGCGGTTCACCGCGTCCCAGGTTCCACCGGATTTTCCGATGACCGACGGCCGACAGCTGCCGGTCACGTCGGAGAACGCCTCGAGGACGGAGTAGCGACACGAGGCGTCGAGCGTTCCGTCCCGGCTTACTCCTCGAGTTCGAAGGCGACGGTGACTTCGGCCTGGTACTCGCGGTCGTCGGCGCTGGCGACTTCGACGCCGAGTTCGTCGACCTCGATCCACTGGACGTTCTGCAGCGTTGCCTCCGCGCGGTCGATGGCGTCGTCCGCGGCGGCGTCGAAACTCTCGGGGCTAGTACCGATCAGCGTGATCTTCTTGAAGACCATGGCCTCGTCATCTACGGCGCGTACCGACGTAAAACACGGCGTCGGTTCGGACCGAGTGAAAAACGGGCGGCCGGATCGGCGGCTTCAGCCGGCCCGCGAGTCGAACCGCTCTCGAATCGCGCTGGTGACGTTCGAGAGGTACGCACCGCCCCACGTCGCGACGATGAGCGCACCGATGGAGTTGAAAACGAAATCGAGCATCGTGTCCTCGAGCCCGTACTGGGTGAGGACGGCTCTGGTACCGAGCGCCTCGGCAGCCAACGCGATCGCGAACTCGAGGATCTCCCAGAGGACGCCGAACGCGATGACGAAAAGGAGGATAAACACCGCAATGAACCGCTGTGGGAGGTGGACTCCCTGGGCGTGTTCGTCGAACGCGCGAACGGTGGCATACCCCACGCCAGCGACCAGCGACGCCGACAGCGCGTGGGTCATGTGGTCCCACCACCAGACCTGGCTGTAGAGCGTGGCGGTCGCGCCGGGGAGCCCCACCGTACCGAAGGCGTGCAGGAAGACGGCGGTCGTGATCCACAGCGTGAGCCGCGGATCCATCGGAATCTCGTAGTCGCGCTCGAGCAGTGGCGGCAGCTGCGTGACGAGCAGGGCGACGCCGGTGTTGATGACGATGCCGCCGTTACCACGTTCGATGCCGATGAACAGCATACCGATCAGCCCGATCTCCATGAGGTAGGTGAGCTGGCGTTGCCGCTTCCGAGAGGGAACGATGTCGGCGAGGCTAGTCATCGTCACCTCCACCGATCGGGACGTCGTCGACGAGTCGAGTCCGGTCGGCACGTCCGAGCCGCCTGAAGTAGAGTTCGAAGACGAGACCGGCCCCGAGGCCGCTGATGGCCGAATAGACGAACTCCCACATCACGTCGTCGTGGTCGGCCGTGAACGGAACGCCCAGGACACCGGCGGCGCTCCACCGAAGGAGAGCCCAGAGGGCAGCGGCGGCCATCGTCGCGACCACGACGAAGACGACGGCGAAGCCGGGCGTCATCCGTACTGTGGTAAACGCCTGCAGTTCGACGGTGAGGACGAGCGCGATGGCCGCGACCGAGAGGTAGGACGTGACGTGTCCCATTAGCCGGTCGGCACCGAACGCGACACCGAGGACCGGCAACGCCGCCAACAGGAGGACCTCCCAGGGGAGCATGACCAGCGGTGATCGAAAAGCGACGGGTGGGATAATCGCGAGAGCCACGAGAACCGCCGCGAACGTCATCCAGAGAACGCCGCCAGTAATCAGCGCACCGATACCGATGCTCGCGATCGCGGCGACCAGTATCCACGCGATCGCTGCGTTCGATCGCCCGTCCGCGAGCAATCCCTCGAGTGAAGCCTGCGACACAGTGGTCCGTACCGTCTACTCTCACAAAAGCATATTTTGTCCCACACTGAAACGAAGGCTGCGGCCCAGCGCTACGGCGCGATAGCAAACAGATAGACTGACGAGTAGGCGACGAGCGCAACGGTGACGGCCGCCAGCGCAGTCACCCCGGCCTCGAGTAGCGTCTCGAGTTCGGGCAGACCCCGAACGCTCGCGAACGCGGCGGGAGTCGGCGTCTCCCTGATGACGCCACAGACGAGACCGACGCCGAGGATCGAGAAGACGAAGTGGTAAGACACCTCGAGCGTCGGCGGCGTCACCGCGAGCGCGGCGAGACCGTAGGCGACGCCGGCGGCGGCCCGACGGTTGACAGTGGCGACGACCGAGCGATCGGTGAGCCGACAGAGGACGGCGGCCGCGAGCCAGATCGTCGCGAGTTCGATGGCGAACGCACCGAGCAGGTGCAACGTCGGGTCGGGATGGAGGACGAGTCGCGACTCGAGGACGGCGGCGTCGAAGGGGAAAAACCAGTCGGGGGGCGACCCGGTTACGAGATCGCCCCACGGATGCGACCAGAGTCCCCAGAGCGCGGCGAGACCGACCGTCGCCGGCGACACCCGCGTTCGACGCGCGATCAGCCGGGCGATGACGCCGCCGCTGGCGGCGAACAGCCCCGTGACGAGCGCGGCGATGGGACCGCCCCAGACGAGCGCGATGGCGACGAGCGCCGCGAGGACGGCGATCCCGACGGCCCGGACGAGCCGCACGCGAGGGGCGTAGCCGCGGACGGCGAGCAGGCCGAAGGCCGGTGCGGCGACCGCGCCGACGACCAGCGAGTGGGTGACCGAGCGGTGGACGCCGCGGCTGGCGTCCCAGAACGCCGTCGACGCGCCGAGCGCGCCGTCGCCGGCCTGCCACTCGAGCAGGCCCACGAGCGCGTACGCGACGTCGATATCGGGAATTGCGGCGAACGCGCCGGCGATAGCCCCGACGAGAAGCGCTCGTTGGGGGGCCCAGCCTCGCCAGTCGGCGACGAGCGCCGCGACGGCGAACGCGAGGAGCGCGTGACCGACGAACATGATATGTCGCCTATGCAGTGAGTCGGCTTAAACGGCTCGCAGCCACGCCGGACGGTACCACGGGTCATTGTCGGTGGCGAAGATGTCGGGATACGGCCGTGTTCGCGAACGAAACCACGATACCGAGACCGGCTTCGATTCGGCCGCTCGAGGACCTGTAATTCGCCGCTGCCGGTAGGTCTTTGCGAGTGGCCGGCGAGCACACGCCCATGGCTCAGACACCGTCGAACGAGGCGGATCGCGCGCCATCCGTCGGCGAACTCACACCCCCTGACCGGACGCTGATGGGGCCCGGCCCGAGCGACGTGAACCCGCGGGTCCTCCGGGCGATGAGTACGCCGCTGGTCGGCCACCTCGATCCCTCCTTCGTCGAGATCATGGACGAGGTCCAGGAGCTGTTGCGCTACACGTTCCGGACGGACAACCAGTGGACGATCCCGGTCTCGGGGACCGGCTCCGCGGCGATGGAGGCCGCGATCGGCAACGTCGTCGAGCCCGGCGACACCATGCTCGTGCCGACCAACGGCTACTTCGGCGGGCGGATGGCCTCGATGGCCGAGCGCGCGGGCGGCGAGGTCGTCGAGGTATCGGCACCGTGGGGCGAACCGCTCGAGCCCGACGACGTCGCGGACGCGCTGGCCGAACACGACCCCGACGTCTTCGGGTTCGTCCACGCCGAGACGAGTACGGGCGTCCTCCAGCCGGACGTCCCGGAACTGACCGCCGCGGCCCACGACCACGACGCCCTGGTCATCGCCGACACCGTCACCTCCCTTGGCGGGGTCGAGTTGCGAGTCGACGAGTGGGGCATCGACGTGGCGTACTCGGGACCCCAGAAGTGTCTCTCCTGTCCGCCGGGCGCGAGCCCGCTGACCCTGTCGGACGAGGCCATGGAGAAGGTCCTCTCGCGCGACGAGGATCCTCGCTCGTGGTATCTCGATCTCTCCCTGCTCGAGGGCTACTGGGGGGAGGAGCGCGCGTATCACCACACCGCACCGATCACGAACGTCTACGCGATCCGGGAGGCCCTGCGGCTGGTCGCCGAGGAGGGAATCGAGAACCGCTGGGCCCGCCACGAGCGACTGGCCGGCGCGCTGAAGGCCGGCGTCGAGGCGATGGGTCTCGAGATGAACGCCCCCGACGAGTACTGGCTGCCGAGCCTCAACGCCGTCCGCGTTCCCGAGGGCATCGACGACGGCGCGGTCTGTGACGCCTTGCTCGAGCAGTACGACCTCGAGATCGCCGGCGGGCTGGGCGATCTCGCCGGCGACATCTTCCGGATCGGCTGCATGGGTCACTCCGCACGGCCCGAGAACGTGATCTACGTCGTGACGGCGCTTGGCGACGTCCTCGAGTCGATGGGCGCGGCCGTCGATCCGGGCGCAGGCGTCACTGCGACGCGTAACGCGCTCGAAAAATAGTCCGCAGCCGCGGTCGTCGGCTGTTCTACGCTGTTACTCGCGGTCCTGGTGGCGCTCGTTCGACCTGATAGTCCTCTCCGTCGACGACGATGATGGCCCACTCGTAGTTCGGGTTCGTCCGCTCGAGTCGTGCCTCGAGGTCGTCGGCGTCGTCCGGTTCGGCGACGAAACAGTGGAACTGTCCCGACGCCGACGTCGGAAGTTCGTCCGCCTCGAGGACGGCGTTGACGTGAACGACCTTCCATGCTCGTTCGGCACGGAACTCGGGGCCGTTGCCTTCGACGGTGTAACCCAGCTCTGCGAAGATCGACCTGGCCTGCTCGACGAGCCGCATGTTAACAGGACCCATTCAATACCACCTATGTCGGCATCCACCATAAATGTTAGTACGTGACAAGAACGAGGGGTTACTTCCGAACGAACGGGAACTATCCCGCTCTTTCGGTTCGTTCGTACCGAAGGCGGCCGGCCGTTCGCCGAGTAATCGTCTATTGGCCTCTGCAGCGATGTCGCGATCTCGAGGAGAACCCCGTCCGAATCCGGCCTCGAGGGATCACACGATCCTATTCGTGGGCGGCGTCCCACTCGGTCGGCTTGCGGAAGTTCCCACACTGATTGCACTTGATACGGCCCATCGCGTCCATCGCGTTGTCGAAGCTCTCGCAGTTCGTACAGAACCAGCCGTACCGGCGTTCGAAGTCGGACGACTCGTATGCGGCGAGAAACGGGCCCTTCGACCCCTTGTCGCCGTCCGTCTCGGACACGAAGACGGTGTTGCCGTCGTCGGTCGACCAGGATTGCATGTTCGGGCATAGCCGCGCTCACCCTAAATGACTGTCTCTCCGCCCGACCGGCTCGCGGGGATCGAACGGGGACGGCTCCCCATCCCATGGGACAGGTTCGCAGTGTAGACTGTCCGTACTGAAAGGTTTACCCGCCCGGGTGTCCTTCGGTTGTCTAATGTCGTTGGTCGTCGTCCCCGTTCGGTATCCGCTGTCGAAACACTCGCGGCGAACGCTCGAGCGGGCGATCGAGGTCGCGCGCGACCGGGACGCGGCGCTGACGGTCCTCCACGTCGACCTCTACCAGAACGGGAAGAAAGTGAGCCGGATCGACCTGAAAAACACGGTCGAGAGTACGTTCGGGCGACTCGAGAACGCCCGGTACGTCGTCCGGACGGGGTTCCTCGTCGAGGAAAGCATCCTCGACGAGGTCGGTGCGGAGGAGGCCGACGTCGTCGTCGTCGGGACCAAACAGGCCAGCCGACTCCGGCGACTCTTCCAGCGCTTTACGGACAACCCGGATATCGACAGCTATCTGCGGACACACCTCGACTGCGAGGTCATCACGGTCGAGAGCGCGCGGGCCTGATACGAACCGTTGTACGTCCGGGCTACTCCTCGCCGGCGTTCCGAACGACGAACACCGGGATCGAAGCGTTGTCGACGACCCGCTCGGAGACGCTGCCCAGCGATGTCACCTTCTCGCGGGGGCTCTTGCCCCGAGTTCCGATGACGATCAGATCGATCCCCTGCTCCTCGGCGTACTCGAGGATCGTCTTCGACGGGGTCCCCTGTCGGATCTCGGCGACGGTTTCGAGGCCCTCGTCCGTCGCGCGTTCCTCGACGGCGGCGACGGCCTCCTCACCCTCCGTCTCGAGCGAGCGCTCGAGGTCGGTACTGGTCTCGTCGTCGGCGGCCGCGGTGACGCGACTGTCGACGACGTAGAGACCGTGAACCGTCGCGTCGTTGTCGGCGGCGATCGGCAGTGCGTGTGCGAGCGTCTCGGGAATCGTGTCGCTCCCGTCGGTGGGAACGAGAATGTCGTCGTACATCGTCGAGTGACTGTCGACTTGGATCGGGG
Organism: Natrinema thermotolerans; assembly: GCF_031165565.1. Classification (NCBI taxonomy): domain Archaea; kingdom Methanobacteriati; phylum Methanobacteriota; class Halobacteria; order Halobacteriales; family Natrialbaceae; genus Natrinema; species Natrinema thermotolerans. The sequence goes on from NZ_CP101873.1 coordinate 3,970,770, forward strand.
AGGGCATAAATCACCCCCACGATACCGGGAGCCGGATCCGGACCGAAACCGACCCCCGAGGCGTCACCGATCGGCCGGGTCCGCGGGGCTGTCGCCGGCTTCGGCCGGGGCATCCGGGGCCCGTCGCTCGCTGTCGATGACGCCGACGCGTGCGACGCCGCTGGTGTCGTCGAAGACGTGATGGCGATGCGGGTAGGCGAACTCGACGTCGAGATCCGCGAACCGCTCGCCGATGGCGTCCTGGACCGCCGATCGGACGACGAGTTGCTTGTAGGGGTGTTTCATCCAGAACAACAGTTTGAGGGAGACGCCATGCTTGCCGTACTCGTCGACGTAACAGGACGGCGCTGCGGCGTAGCGGGCGCTGCCGATCCGGATATCGGGGCCGCCGGAGATGACGTCGTCGACGTTCCGAGCGGCCCGCTCGGCGGCCCGGCGCGCCGCCTCGAGGTCGCTCTCGTAGGTGATATCGAAGCCGACGGAAACGCGGGTCCGCTCGTCCTCGGCGGAGTAGTTGACGACGTCGCGGGCGTGAATCTCGGAGTTGGGGATGACGATGAAAGTGTTCTGCAGGGTGAAGATCTTCGTGTAGCGGATCGTGATGTCCTCGACGAAGCCGCGGTGGCCGGCGTCGGTCACTTCGATCATGTCGCCGATCTCGTAGGGTCGATCCGCCAGCACGTAGAGGCCGTTGATCAGGCTGCCCGCGATCGGCGCGAGGACGATCGCGATCACGGCCGAGATGACGGTCACCGACAGGAGGATCTCGGTGTTGCCGACGCCGATGATTCCGGCGGCGATGCCGGCCGCCCAGAGGAAGACGGCGAGCCTGACGCCGCGAAGCACCGTCCGGGTGACGCTGGGCCGTTCGATGCGGCGGGCGACCGTCCGCCCGGCGATCCGGACGGCGAGCTTCGAGAGATACCAGCCGACGACGAGAACGACGAGCGCGAGGCCGATCTCGATCGCTCGCGGCGGGACCATATCCGGGAGGAACGCCTGAAGCTCCTCGGCTGCCGTGGTGCTGTTCTCGGCCGCCGTACTCTCGTTCCCCTGGAGGACCGCGCGCATACCAACACGCTCAGGTGCGGTGTGGTTAAGCGTTCTGACCCTCTCTCCGTGCGACCGATTTACAAATAACCCGATTTCGAAAACGCGTGCTACTCGATGTATAATAAATCATTTAATCACTGGGGGCATAGGAGCCGGTATGGCACCAGACGAGCTTCGCTCGACCGTCGAGCGCGTCGGGGACCGGTTCAACCTCGGCGAGTACGAGATCGACGCCTATCTCACCGTGTTAGAGCAGGGCCAGCTGACGGCCAGCGAGATCGCCGACCGGACGGAGATCCCCCAGCCTCGAGTCTACGATACCGTGCGCAGTCTCAGCGACCGCGGACTCGTCGAACTGCGCGAGTCCCGCCCGATGAAAGTCGTCGCGCTCGATCCCGGCGAGGCCTTCGACGACGTCCAGACCTCCCTCGAGCGGATGGTCGACGAACTCGAGGCCCGATACACCGCGCCGGCCCGCGACACCGAGGCCGTCTCCCTGGTCAAGTCCCGATCGACGATCCTGCGCTACCTCGAGGAGGTCATCGACGCCGCGGAGTTCGAACTCGCGCTGTCGCTGACGCCGGACCTGCTGACCCGGTTCGAGGAGGACTTGCGCGCGGCCGTCGACGCCGGCGTCAGCGTCGACCTGATCGTGACACCGGCCAGCGAAGCGCCCGACCCCGCCGAGTTCGCCTACGGTGAGGTCGCCTCGACCGCCCGCGCGCGACGCGGGATCACGACACCGGTACTCGCCGTCGCCGACGGCAACTACTCCGTCTACGCGACCCAGGACGCCCTGCGCGACGATCAGGACCGATACGGCGTCATCTTCAACCGCTCGGCGCTTGGCTTTTTGGTCTCGGGCTTTTTCGGAACCGTCCTCTGGACGACCGCCGAGGAGACGCTCGGCGAGGACGACACCGCGCGGTCGTACCCCCGCAAGTACGCCTCGATCCGCCGGTGTGTCAAGGACCTCATCGACGAGGGCGGGGAGTTCTACGCAACGATCGAGGGTCGGGACGTCGATGTCGGCGGCCAGCGGGTCGTCCGCGGTCGGGTTCTCGATATCTCCTTCGAGATCAGCGAGGAAGTCGCGAGCCTCACGATCGAGACGGCCGACGGCGAGGAACTCTCGGTCGGCGGTCGCGTCGCCGCGCTCGAGGACATCGAGGCCCACGAGATCCACATCGGCCGGGACGAGCCGCCGACGCTCGACGACTGAGCGGTGTGAAAGCGGTCGCCGGCCGGCCGGCGCCGGTCCGCTCGCGTTCGGAGTCGATCGCCCTGGATCCGACGCCCACGGTCGAATACGCTCGGCCGGCACCTGCCGACCGTCGCCTCGAAATCGGCGACTAGACGCCGCCCTGCGAGCCGCCCGAAACCGGCTCGACCGTGGCTCGTACGCCCGCGTCCGCGTAACGGAACCGTTATCGGGACAGTCAGCTTTTATTATCATATTTACAGCTAACAATTAAGGTGGTGACCGTGGTCCGTCCCCTCGCATGGGACGAGATACCACCGGCGGGGACGACCGCTTCAGCGCCGGACGGCGGTCGTTCCTGACCGGGACGGCGGCCGCGACGGCGGGAGCCGTGGGGGTCGCCGGCTGCCTCAGTCGGGGCCCGGGCCCGAACACCGTCGTGATGACCGCCGATTCGGGCGTCGCGGGGATCATCCAGGGCGACGGCGACGGGCCGTCGGTCCAGCAAGCGCTCTGGGATGCGGGACTGAACGAGGACATCAACATCGAGATCCAGACCGTCGTCAGCGACTCCGCGTCACGGATGCAGACCGCCCAGTCGGCCCTCGAGGCGGGTCGAGCCCCGCCGGACATCCACATGATGGACAGCGGCTGGACGGTCCCGTTTATCCTCCGAAACCAGACGGTCAACCTGACCGAAGAGCTGTCCGAGGACGTCCTCGAGCGGGTCAACAGCGACTATCTCGAGGCGATCCTCGAGACGGCGCGGGACCCCCAGACCGGTGATCTCCACGCGCTGCCGCTGTTCCCTGATCTGGGTTTTACCCTGTACCGCCAGGACCTGCTCGAGGACGCCGGCTACGATACGAGCGGCTGGGGGACCGACCCGCCCCGCTGGGAGGAGTTCGCGTCGGCGGTCCGTGACGCGCGAGACGGGGCCGGCCTCGACTACGGGTTCACGACGCAGGCGGCCGCGTACGAGGGGCTGTCCTGTTGTACGTTTAACGAGGTGATGACCTCCTGGGGCGGGGCCTACTTCGGCGGCACCGACAACCTGTTTACCGCCGGCGAGCGGCCGATTGCGGTCGACGAAGAGCCGGTGATCGACGCGATCCGGATGATGCGATCGTTCATCGAGGGCGAGCAAAGCAGTGCCGACCAGTTCGCACAGATCTGCCCGTCGGCGGTCGTCCAGTGGACCGAACAGCAGTCGCTCAGTCCGTTCGCGGACGGGAGCGCCGTCTCGAACCGGAACTGGTCGTTCGCGATCGCACAGACGGGCACGGAGGAGGCCTTCGGCGAGGATTTGGGCGTGATGACCCGGCCGTACGCGGTCTCGGAGTCCAACGCCGAGTACCAAGGTACCGGCGGCACCACGGCGGCACTTGGCGGCTGGAACCTCGCCGTGAGCCCGTTCTCGGATCGGCAGGCGGAGGCACTGCAGGTCCTCGAGGCGTTCGCCACCGAGGAGGTCATGCTCGCGGTGTTCGAACTCGGGGGGTATCTCCCCCCGAACCTCGATCTGGTCGCGGAGGCGGACCCGGACGACGTCGGCCCTGTCGCTCGCTACGCCGACGTGGTCCAGTTGGCCAGCGAGAACGCGATCCCGCGACCGGCGACCGACCTCTGGCCCGAGCAGTCCGCGCTGATCTATCAGTCGGTAAACGCGGCCTATCGCGGCGTGCAATCGCCCGAGGCGGCGATGAACGATCTCGCCGAGGAACTCGAGCAGAGCGAGGCGGAGGTGGCTACCGATGGCGACTGACACAGAGACGGACGGGATCGGCGACACCGGACGGCGCCAAGACCGGGAGCGGACCGGCAATGCCGTCGTCAACTGGATGGAGGGACTGAGCGAGGCGGCGTACGCGTACCTGCTGTTATTGCCGGCGTTCGCGCTGTTGACGCTGGTCGCGTTCTACCCGATGCTCCGGACGTTCGTCATGTCGCTGCGCGCCGATCAGACGCGAGGGCTGGACCCGCTTGGCGGGTTCGTCGGCATCGAGAACTACGTCGACATCCTCACGGGGAACGCACGGCTGGCCCGGCAGTTCCTCGACGTGGGACTGACCTCGTCGTTTCCCTTCGTCGAACTCGGGACCCCGTTCTTCCAGCAGGCGTTGTTCGTCACGCTCGCGTTCGCGGTCATCAGCGTCGTCATGGAGACGGTGATCGGGTTCGGACAGGCCTACGTCCTCGATCAGGACTTCCGGGGACGACGGTGGGTCCGCGTGGCGATCATCCTCCCGTGGGCGGTGCCGATCGTCATCCAGGGAATGATCTTCTTTCTCCTCTTTCAGCCGACGGTCGGATTCGGCTCCGACCTCATGCAGAGCCTGGGAATCTTCAGCGCGACGCCGCTTGCCAACAGCCGCGACGCCTTCATCATCATCCTCGTGGCCGACATCTGGAAGTCGTCGGCCTTTATGGCCCTGCTGATCCTCGCGGGGCTACAAAGCGTCGACCGCAGCCTGTACGATGTCGCGCGCGTGGCCGGGGCCTCGCCATGGCAGCGGTTCAAACTCATCACGCTCCCGCTGGTGATGCCGGCTCTGCTCGTCGCAATGTTGTTCCGAACGATGGACGCGATGCGGGTGTTCGGACTGATCGAGTCGACGGCCGGCTGTACGACGGTGCCGTCGCTGACCTGCCTCGTCGTCGAGGCGATGTTCGGCGGCACGCGCATCTACGCGACCGCCGCCGCCGTGGCCTTCGGGACGGCGCTGGTCATCGGCCTGATCATCGGCATCTACCTGCTGCTGTTTCGCGACACCGAAGGAGGGATGTACTGATGTCCGATCCACGAGACACCACCGATCCAAGCGGCATCGACGAGTCGGGAGCCGATCCGCCACGCGATCCGACGCTTCGCCGCCCCGACGGCGGCACACCTGCGAGCGGGTCCGACGACGCCTCGATCCTCAAAGACGGCCGGGACGCGGAACTCGACCGGGGCCCGTTTCAGCAGTGGGTCGCCGATTCCATCGAGAACCCGGACCGGGTCTACCGGGCGATGTTCTACGTCGCCGCGGTCTTTTTCCTCTTTACGACGCTGTTTCCCTTCTACTGGCTGCTCATGGTCGCGCTGACGCCGGAGGGACAGCTCCAGAACATCGTCTTCACGCCGAACGGCTTCAACCCCGGCGCGTTCGTCGAAGTGTTCCAGGTCATCCCCTTCCACGTCTACATGTTCAACAGCTTCGTGATCGCGCTTGCCTCGACGGCCGTCGTCCTCGTCGTCGCCAGCCTCGCCGGCTACGCGTTCGGCCGCCTCGAGTTCCCCGGCCGAACGCCGCTGATGCTGTTAGTGCTGGTGATCTCCTTTTTCCCGCCGGCGGCCTTCTTCATCCCGCTGAACGACCTGTTCAACACCTCCTTTTTCTTCCTCGAGCCGATCACCGGCGACGGGACCCTCTACAACACGCCCTTTGCCCTCGTGACGCCACTGTCGGCGATCTTCATGCCGCTGGCGATCTTCATCCTCACGACCTTCTACGGACAGATCCCCGACGGGCTAGAGGACGCGGCCCGGGTCGAGGGGACGACGCGACTCGGCGCGCTGTTCCGGGTCATCATCCCGCTGTCGGCCCCCGGCGTCGCGACCGCGGGCGTGTTGACGTTCATCGCAACCTACAACGAGTTCTTCTTCTCGTTCCTGATGACCGACGGCCAGCCGGAGAACTGGGCACCGATCCTCGACGGCATTCTGGCCTATCAGGGCCAGTACCAGGTCCTGTACCACCTCATGGCCGCCGCGAGCATCCTCGGGGTGATCCCCGTCGCGATCCTCGTGGTCATCGCACAGGAAAAGATCGTGAGCGGACTGACCGCGGGCGCACTCAAAGAGTAACACAATGGCACGAGTACGACTCGAGAACATCACGAAACGGTACGGTGAGGAAACGGCGGTCGACGACATCAGCCTCGAGGTCGAGGACGGCGAGTTCGTCACTTTCGTCGGCCCCTCGGGCTGTGGGAAGTCGACGACGATGGAGACGGTCGCGGGGCTGACCCAGCCCACCGAGGGACGGGTCTACATCGGCGACGACGAGGTCACCGACCTCGCCCCGAAGGACCGGGGGGTCGCGATGGTCTTCCAGAACATCGCCCTGTTCCCCCACATGGACGTCTACGAGAACATCTCCTTCGGGCTCCGGCTCCGGAAATACGACGACGAGGAGGTCCGCCGTCGCGTCGAGGAAGCGGCCGATATCGTCCAGCTCGAGGGGATGCTCGATCGGATGCCCTCGGAGATGTCCGGTGGCCAGCAACAGCGGGTCGGCATCGCCCGCGCAATCGTGCGCAACCCCGACGTGTTCCTGATGGACGAGCCGCTTGCCAACCTCGACGCGAAGCTGCGGGTCCACATGCGGACTGAACTCCAGCGGCTCCATCGGGAGCTGGACGCGACGGTCATCTACGTCACCCACGATCAGGCGGAGGCGATGACGATGTCCAACCGGATCGCCGTCCTGAACGACGGCCGACTCCAGCAGATCGCCGCACCGCTTACCTGTTACAACGAACCCACGAACCTCTTCGTCGCCGGCTTCATCGGCTCACCCTCGATGAACTTCGTCGAGGGAACGCTCGTCGAGGACGGTCTCGAGACGAACAACTTCACCGTCGACCTCGATCCCTCGCAGCTGTCGGAAGTCGGCGTCGGCGACGCCGTTACCCTCGGTGTCAGACCGGAGGACGTCCACTTGACCCGGTACGCCGACTCGCTGACCGACTCGACCGATCGGATCGGGGCCCGGACCGACGTCCTCGAGCCGATGGGCGACGAGGTCTTCGTCTACCTGTTGCTCTCCGAGGCCGCGGCCGGGTCGATGGAACAGGACCCCGCTACCTCGCCAAATCAGTTGCTGATGAGCGTTACCCCCGATACGGAGATCGAGGCGGGCGAAGACGTCGACGTCGTGTTGGACCGTTCGAAGATCCACCTCTTCGAGACGGCCTCCGGTGACGCCTTGCTCCACGGGTTGACGGACCGATCGGGACGGGAACCGGGGACGACACCGACGGAAGCCGACACCTGATCGGCCCCGCCGATCCGACTCCACCCACTCGTCGTTTGGCGACGGATCGAAGGTCTTCGAGCCCCCATATTCGATATAGCGACTATCGGTGTATCAGATCGAGACGAGACGCTCGCAGCGGCCTCCCAGACAATGACACCTGACCGAACTGATATCAAAACCGGCATCGTCGGCCTCGGAAACATCGGCCAGTACCACGCAGAGCGACTCGTCGACCTCGGCGTCCCGCTGGTCGGTGGCATGGACGTCGCTGCTGAGGCCCGGACACGGTTCGCCCGGCGATACGACGTCGACGTTTACGACGACCACCGGGCGTTATACGACGGCGTCGACGCCGTCATCATCACGACCCCGAACAAGTACCACGAGGAGTACGCCGTCGACGCGTTCGAACGCGGGTTACACGTCCTCCTCGAGAAGCCACTGGCCCACTCGATCGACAGCGCCAAGCGGATCGCCGAGGCCGCGGCGGCCTCGGACGGGGTCGGCATGGTCGGGTTCAACAACCGCTTTGCGAACACGGTCCGGATCGTCAAAAACCGCATCGAACGGGGGGATCTCGGCGACGTCTCACATATCGAGGCGAACTACGTTCGGCGACGCGGCATCCCCGGACGGGGGTCGTGGTTCACCCGCCGACAGATCGCCGGCGGCGGTGCGTTGATCGATCTCGGCGTCCACGCGATCGATCTCGCACTGTACCTGCTCGAGTATCCCGCAGTCGAGGAGGTGACCGGCGTCTCGCGCGGGGTGTTCGGCTCCCGCGAGGAGTACGCCTACCTCGATATGTGGGCCGAGGACGCCGGACCGGGCGGGTTCGACGTCGACGACTCCGCCAGCGCGTTCATCCGCTGTGGGGACAACCGGACCATCTCGCTCGAGGTCGCGTGGGCGACCAACCGGCCGGCCACCCACGAGTTCGTCGCCCGGGGAACCGACGCGGCCGCCCGCTTCGACCTCCTCGAGGGCGATCTCAGCGTCCACTCCGCGAGCAATGTCGGCCCCGACCACCTCGAGGACACGACGATCGAAACGCGGCAGAACGACACCCACTCGGACGAACAGCGGGCGTTCTTCGGCCGGATAGTCGGGGACGGCGATGCGGTGGGCACGTGTGCCGACAGCGTTCAGGAAGCGTTGACGGTCCAGCGGCTCGTCGACGGGATCTACCGCTCGAGCGAGGAGGGACGGACGGTCAGGATCGACGAGTGAAAAGGACCCACAGCCCAGCGGCGAGCGACCGGCCGCCATCGGCTGCCTGCCCTCGTTTTATCCCCGCGGCCGTGGTCGCTGACCTATGCAGATCGGCGTCCACACCCCGCCGCTGGCCGACGAACAACTCGAGAGTGCGCTACCTTATCTCGACGACCTCGGCGTCGACGCGATCGAACCCGGCGTCGGCGGCCACCCGGGGCAGGATCACCTCGTCCGGTCCGAGTACCTCGACGACGAGACCGCACAGGCCGAGTTGGGGGACCTTCTCGAGGAGTGTGACATGGAGATCAGTGCGCTCGCGACCCACAACAACCCGCTCCACCCCGACGACGAGCGGGCCGCCGAGGCCGACACCGAACTCCGGGAGGCGATCCGGCTGGCCGCCCAGCTCGAGGTCGACGCCGTCACCTGTTTCTCGGGGCTGCCCGCGGGCGGCCCCGACGACGAGGTTCCCAACTGGATCACCGCGCCGTGGCCACCCGAACACGCCGACGCGCTCGAGTACCAGTGGGGACGGGCGATCGACTACTGGGGCGAGATCGCCGACGACGCGGCCGATCACGGGGTCGACGTCGCGATCGAGATGCATCCGAACATGTTGATCTACGAACCCCACGGGCTGGCACGGCTCCGCGAGGAGACCGGCGAGCGGATCGGGGCGAATTTCGATCCATCCCACCTCTACTGGCAGGGAATCACCATCACCGACGCGATCCGCTATCTGGGCGAGCGCGACGCGATCCACCACGTCCACGCCAAGGACACCAAGATCTACGACGCGCAGGCCCGCGAGAAAGGGGTGCTGGACACGACCGCCTACGACGACGAACCGAACCGATCGTGGCTCTTCCGGTCGGTCGGCTACGGGCACGGCGAGGCCCACTGGAAGGATATCGTCTCGGCGCTCCGGCTGGTCGGCTACGACGGCACCCTAAGCATCGAACACGAGGACTCGCTGACGAGTTCACGGGAGGGCCTCGAGAAGGCGATCGAACTGCTCGATCGAGCGGTCTTCGAGACACAGCCGGGCGAGGCCTACTGGGCCGACTGAGGCGACTTACTCCTCGATGGCCCGGCTAACCGACTCGTCGGCGGCCCCGATCGCGGACCTCGACGCCATCGGCGCGAACGACGATCTCGTAGCCCTCGTACTCGAGGGAGACCACCGCGTTGCTTTCGGTTCCCGCGGCGGTTCGGAACAGTTCGTCGAGCGCCTCCGGGTTGACCGCGGTAAACAGCGGCTCGTAGGCCGGGGGCTCGATCTCGGTGACGTCGACGCCTTCGTGCGCGGCGATCGCCTCGATGATCGCCTGAGAGGGCGGCACCTCTCCATTCGGCGTCGACGGTTCGTCCGGAGAGGACATACTAGCCGCTAAGAGAGTCCGCCGGATAAGGGTGGTGGCAAACGTGGACTTTGATGCCTATAGGTAATACCTTCGTATCGGCTCAGTCATTAGAAGGGGCAGGTGCCGTTGATCGGTCGCCGACGGCGACGGGACGCGATCGGACGGCTGGGTCGACGGCTACGAGTCGTCGCGTGCCCGCTCGAACATCGCGATCGCCTGCTCGCGGCGGGCCGCGTGGTCGACGATCGGGGCCGGGTAGTCGGGGGCGATTCGCTTTCGCTCCGCATCGGACAGTTCGTGCCAGCCGTGGATCTCCGCGGGGCTCGCGTCGGCGAATTCGGGGACGTACTCGCGGATATACTCGGCATCGGGGTCGTACTCGCGGCCCTGTTTCATCGGGTTGAACACCCGGAAGTACGGCTGGGCGTCAGTGCCGGTCGAGGCCGCCCACTGCCAGCCGCCGACGTCGTTTGCGGTGTCGTGGTCGGCCAACTTCCGACGGAACCAGTCGTAGCCGGCCCGCCAGTCGAGCAGGAGGTCCTTGGTCAGAAACGAGGCCACGAGCATCCGCACGCGGTTGTGCATCCATCCCTCGGCTTGGAGTTGGCGCATCCCCGCGTCGACGATCGGACACCCCGTCTCGCCGGCCTGCCACGCGGCGAGCGCGTCGGGATCGTCGTGCCACTCGATGTCGTTCTCGTAGCCACTGAAATCCTCGGTGACGGTTTCGGGATTGAACGCGAGGACGTGGGCGTAGAACTCCCGCCAGGCGAGCTGGCGCTGGAACTCGCGGACGCTCTCGCGGTCGTCGTCGCTCTCGGCTCGCTCGGCTGCCCGCTCGGTCGCCGCGTACAGCTCCCGCGGGCCGATCGTCCCCCACTTCAGCTGCGGCGAGAGCCGCGACGTGCCGCTCTCGGCCGGGTAATCGCGCCGGTCCGCGTAGTCGTAGATCGGCCCCGAACAGAAGTCGGCGACCCGCTCTCGAGCCGCCGCCGTCGTCACCGTCGGCGGCGTCGCCTCGGGTTCGTCGAATCCGAGGTCCGAAAGCGTCGGGATCGGCTCGCCCGAGACGGCCGCGAGGTCGTCCGCATCCGGTTCGACCGCGGGCTCGCGTTTGTCCCGGTCGCGCCACTTCTTCCAGAAGTAGGAAAACACCGAGTAGTGATCGCCCTGATTGGGCGTGATCGAGCCCGGTTCGTGATGGATCGCGTCGTGGAGCGACTCGGCGGCGATGCCCTCGTCCTCGAGGGCCGCCCGGACCGCCCGGTCGCGCTCGCGTGCGAGCCCGCTGTAGTCCTCGTTCCAGACGACCGTCGTCGCGTCGTACTCGGCCGCGACCTCGGGAACGGCCGCGCTCGCCTCGCCGCGGACGACGAGCAGATCGCTCCCGCGATCTCGGTACTGCGACCGCAGATCCTCGAGGGCCTCGAGCAACGTCGCGACCCGGACGGGCGAGGCGTGGTCGAGGACCGTCGGATCGAGGACGAACAGCGGAACGACCGACTCGTCGGCGGCCGCGGCGCGTGCCAGTCCGCGGTTGTCGTCGGGCCGGAGATCCCGGCGATGCCAGAAGACGTTCACGGTCGCAGTCGGGGCTCGAGGACCGAAAGCGTGGGGATGGCGGCGACGTGGTCGCGGCCTTTCTCCACGAGATCGATCGGCGATCCGAACGGTCACGAATTGATGATAGTAATCGATCGCTGAACGTGTTCACTAACGAAGGGTAGCGGTTCGATGACTGTCTTTTCCTCAGGTATATGTCGGCCATAACAATGCCCGATGCTGTCGACGCTCGATTCGTGGAACCCGTTCCCATTCCGGTCGCGGCGGCCGATCCCGAGTGATCGGTCGCGGCCGCGCCGGGGAACGGCCACGACAGACAGCTATGAAACTCGCACTCATCGGCTTCGGTCAGGCAGGCGGGAAGGTCGTCGACGAGTTCCTGGCGTTCGACGAGCGGACCGGCGGCGGCTTCGTCGAGTCCGCAATCGCGGTCAATTCCGCGACGACGGACCTGAAAGGGCTCGAGCGCGTCCCGGAACGGAACCGCGTCCTCGTCGGACAGGCCCGGGTGAAAGGCCACGGCGTCGGCGCGGACAACGAACTCGGTGCCGAAATCGCCGAGGCGGACATCGACGAGATACAGGGCGCGATCGATCGGATTCCGGTCCACGAAATCGACGCCTTCCTCGTCGTCGCTGGCATGGGCGGCGGCACCGGGAGCGGCGGCGCACCGGTCCTCGCGAAACACCTCCGACGGATCTACACCCAACCCGTCTACGGGCTCGGGATCCTCCCCGGGACCGACGAGGGCGGGATCTACACGCTCAACGCGGCCCGGTCGTTCCGCACGTTCGTCGACGAGGTCGACAACCTGCTGGTCTTCGACAACGACGCATGGCGCAGCGCCGGCGAGTCGGTCGCGGGCGGCTACGACCGGATCAACCGCGAGATCGTCGAGCGGTTCGGGCTCCTCTTCGCCGCCGGCGAGATCGACCAGGGCGATCACGTCGCCGAAAGCGTCGTCGACTCCTCGGAGATCATCAACACGCTCTCGGGCGGCGGCGTCTCCACTATCGGGTACGCCAGCGAGACGGTCGAGACCGACGACGGACTGCTCTCGTCGCTGACCGGCGACGATGGATTCGACGAGGGCGCGGCGACCAACCGGCTGACGAGCCTCGTCCGCAAGGCCACGCTCGGCCGGCTGACCCTGCCCTGTGACGTCGCCAGCGCCGACCGCGGGCTGGTCGTCGCCACCGGCCCGCCGAGCCGGCTCAACCGCAAGGGCGTCGAGCGCGGCCGGCAGTGGCTCGAGGACGAGACGGGAAGCATGGAGATCCGCGGTGGCGATTACCCCCTGCCCGACCGGAGCGAGGTCGGGACGATCGTCCTGCTGTCGGGAGTCACCGACGTGCCGCGGATCGACCAGCTCCAGCAGGTCGCCATCGAGGCTCAGGAGACGACCGAGGACGTCCGGGCGCAGGCCGACGAGGCGTTTACGTCCCTGATGGACACCGGCGGGGAACTCGACGCACTATTTTAGTTGTCCGAGGGCCCGCGGCGTTCGTCGACCGTGAACCTGAAGGGAAGCCTCTCACGACCCTACACGGAGACGGTATCGGCCGGCGAACGACGGGGAACTAAGACGCCCGCCGCCCGAGAGTCGCGGGAATGACTGCCGACGAGATCACGCGCATCGACGTTGGCGGGGACGCGCCGGAAGGGACCAACAGTGCGTACCTCGTTGGCGATCGGGCCGTCGTCGACCCCGGACCGCCGACCGACCGCGCGTGGCGCGACCTCCGAGCGGGCCTCGAGCGAACCGGCGTCGAGCCGGCGGCGCTGGAGTACGTCCTCGTGACTCACTGGCACGCGGATCACGCCGGCCTCGCGCCGCGGCTGGCCGCGGCCGCGGACGCGGCGCTGGCGATGGGGGCCGGCGACGCGCCGCTGGTCGCCGACTACGCCGAGGCGCGCGAGCGCCGCCTCGAGCGCGACGCCGCGACGATGGACGCCTGGGGCGTGCCGGCCGACGCCGTCGGCGAGGTCATCGACGGCGACGCCGTCTCGGCGATGCCCGACGAGACGCCCGTCGAGCGACTCGCGGACGGCGACCGGGTCGCGGGGCTCGAGGCGATCGCGACGCCGGGGCACACGCTCGGGCACACCGCCTTCGCCGGCGACGGATTCGTCCTGGTCGGCGACGCCGTCCTGCCGACCACCACGCCGAACGTCGGCGGGAGCGATACCCGGACCCTTCGCCCGACGGCGGTCAACCCGGTCCGGTGCGACGATCCGGCGGCCGGTAGCGCGGCGATCGATCACGACCCACTGGCGGCGTTTCGGCGGACGCTCGAGCGACTCGCTGACCGGTCCGAGCGACTCCTGCCCGGCCACGGCACCGCCGTCGAGTCCGGACGCGTCGCCGAGATCCTGACCCACCACCGGGAGCGCTCCCGTCGGGTGTTCGCGGCGCTCGAACGACGCGGCACTGCGACCCCCTGGGATCTCGCCGGCGACCTGTTCGGCGATCTCGCGGGGATCCACGTCAAGTTCGGGGCCGGCGAGGCGGCGGCACACCTGCGGACCCTCGAGCGGCAGGGACGGGTCGATCGCCTCGAGGGGACGCCCCGTCGCTACCGGCCCGTCGACGGGGAGCCGTCGACCCGCGAGACGGGCGTCTAGGGGCCGATTACCGCCGCGGGAGACCACTGTGGGCCATCGGTTATCGGCCCGGGTCACATCACCGTTCGTGTCAGTTCGGATAATCGGACAATAACGAACTGTGATATGAGTGACCGAACTGCTATGGGTGGACAAGCGGGGAGCGATTCCACGACCGGATCGACCGTACGAAAGACGCTCGAGGCGGTACTGCTCCGGAGCGACGACCGGACGGTAATCGAGGAGTGTCGGCGGTGTGGGACGACGCTCGAGTCGGCCGCGACGTGTCCGGCCTGTGGCTGTGACGACATCGTCGAGTATCGGATTCAGTGACGGCTACGGAGTCCGCGGAAAGCGCCGACGACGGCGTCGTCAGCGGGAGTCGATCGGGAGGGAGGCAGTCTCGATGTCGTCCCGCCGTCCGTCGAGGACGCCGAATCGATCGCCGCGTCGGCCCTCGAGCCAGTAGAGCAGTCGCTCGGCCCACTCGAGTTTGTGCGATTTCACGTCATCGACCGCTGGATCATCGAAGTCCCAGCCGACGAAGACCAGATCGGCGGCCCCGAGGTGATCGGCGAGAAAGGCCGCTCGGTCGCCGTCGGTAAAGCCCCCGAAGTTCCGGACCGGTCCTGTCGGTGCGGCCTGGGTCGTCGGCACGATGGACGCGTGGTCGCAGTTCGGCACGACCTCGCGGATCGCCTCGCGGTTGTCGCCGTGGCCGTGAACCGCGACCGGGACCCCCTGGTGGGTGAGCCGCTCGACGGTCTCGGGGTTCTTGTCGAGGTCGGTCACCATACAGTCGGCGTCGATCCCGCAGCTCGCGAGCGTGTCGACGGCGGTCGATGCGGCGAGGACGACATCGGCCTCGCGCGCCCGCTCGAGGCTCCGATCGTCAGTTAGCGACGGACCGGCCCCCGCGATGGCCACCGTCGCGTCCGGCCCGATCGGGAGTGCCGTCGGCTCGAACGACGTCTCGAGCAGCGATTCCAGCAGGTCGCGACCACGCTCGTCGCCGGCCCGACCGTAGCCGAAGTCCTCGAGAATGGCCTCGTAGACCGGTTCCCACTCGTCGAACTCCATGCGGGTACTCGCGGCGCGACCGGTTTGGACCTTCGGGATACTGCCGGTCGACCCACAGCCGTCGCTGGTCGATGTAGGGCCACAATAATTCCGTGATGTGGGCCGGGGGTCGCCTCCAAAGTACCCCTACCCGGGAGGCCGCCCGGCGTCCACTCTTCCATTTTGAAGCATCCGGTATAAGCTTTCTCTTAACGCAGCAGTTCTGACAGCTTCTCGCCGAGTGTGCCCAAACGGCCGTCACGGGACGCGAGATCCGTTGCAACGCCGGAAACCGACGTCGTCGATCCGACGAGCAGCAGTCGGGCGTCTGACGTGCGTTGGACGACTGCCCCGTGGTCGGCCGCGACCGCCGTCAACCGCTCCCCGGCGTCGACATCGAGCCCGTCGATCTCGAGGAGTTGGGCCTGCCAGTCGTCGGCGAAGTCGGGGTCGATACCGCGCTCTCGGAGCTGGGCCCGGAACTCGGCCGTCGAGTGGACATCCAGTTGCGAGACGTCGATGCCCCCGACCGTCGCGGCCCGTCGCTCGGTGAACGCCTTCCCGATCAGGGCCGCGTCCCGCGTCTCGGCCACGTCGTGGGTCCGGATCACGTGTGCCCCTCGCTCGACGGCCATCGAGGTCGCGGCCAGACTCACCGGCAGTCGTTCCTCGGTCTCGCGGCCGGCGATCTCCCCGAGGAAGTTCTTCCGGTTGATCGAGACCAGCATGGGCCGCTCGAGCGCCCGGAACTCCCGCAGACGCCGGAACGTCTCCTGATCGTCGGCGACCGTCTGGGCCTCGCTCCAGCCGCCGAACGCGGGATCGACGATCGTCTTGTCCGTCAGCCCGTTCTGTTTCAGCGCCTCGTACACCTGGTCGACGTAGTCCGCTCGTTCGGCCCAGTCCGGCGACTTCCGCTCGGCCCAGTCGTTCTCCTCGACCGCGCCGGGGCGCTCGAGGTCCGGCGGACTGGCCATCTTCGCGACCGCGACGTCGTGGTCCTCACAGACGGTCGGCATCTCGGGATCGGCAAAGCCCGCGATGTCGTTGACCATGTCGAACCCCTGCGAGAGCGCCTCGTCGGCGACCTCGGCGTACCGGGTTTCGATGGAGAAGACCGCGTCGCCCGAGACGCGCTCGATCGTCTCGAGCGCGATCGGTAGCCGCTCGAGTTCCTCCTCGGCCGAGAGGACGTCGAAGCGCTTGTTCGCGGACTCGAGACCGATGTCGACGATGTCGGCCCCTTCGCCGATCAGTTCCTCGTCGACGTAGCGGGCCGCGTCGCCGGGGTCGTCGTAGACGCTGGGATCGTAGGGAGACTCCTCGCTGACGTTCAATACGCCCATGATCCGGGGCGGATGGTCGTCACCGATCCCCAGGCCGGCGGCGTCGACGTTGTGCATACCCGGTCTGAGGAAGCGAGGCAAAAAGGTATCGTGGTTCCGGCGAGCCACTATCGGTCCGTGGCGGAACGAACGGGCTTGGCCTCCGTTCGGCGACGGATCACGCCGTCTTCGGAACGCGCCGGGACGCCTGTCCTGACCCAGCGCGTGCCGTCGATCGTCACCGCCCGCTTGTCGGTCAACGAGGGCAGATCGCGGGAGTCGTCCGCGACCGCCGCGCTGGTGACCGCGAGTTCGTCACCGGCCCCCTCGTCGACGACTCGCGCCCGGACCCCGGAGAGGGGGTCGCCGATCGAGCCGGACGCGACGTCGGCCGGCGGTCGCACGTGTGTCAGCCCGGTTTCGGGGAGCCCACACAGCCGAACCGCGTCGCCGGGGTCGCCGGCGTCGCCGTGTTCCGCACTGAACGTCGCCCGCGTCGATTCGACGACGCGGAGTCCGCGGTCGTCGATGCCCCCGTTCGCACGGAGGTCGCGGTACTGATCCGGAGTGATGAACGTCCGATCGGCCTCGGTCGTCACGAGCAACGAGCGCAGCGTCGTCGGATCGGCGGTCGTGATCGGCCGGTATCGCCCGCCGTCGGTAAGCGTCGCGTTCGCGCCGTACATGAACTCGATCGGGTCCGAGAGGGGCACCGCGCTGCGGTGGGACTCGAGTGGGTCGGAGCCGTCGCCGGGAGCGTCCGGCCGAGCGCTTGCGGCCGCGTGCAGGGATGCGTGCGTGTAGACGGCGGCGACGGGCGGGCGCTCGTCGCGATCGACGTAGGCGATCAGCGCTGGGTCCTCGTCCGCTCGCCGCACGACATCGATGCCGGTCCGCGAGTTCGAGCCGTTCATCCCGCCGTTGTCGAGGAAGTCGGCGAACGAGACGCCCATCCGGGTGTCGGAGTCGACGGTCACGGCGACGCGCAGCGATTCGCTGCCCGTCAGGAGGGGCATGATCGGGCTCGAGTCGGTCACGAGCGCCGTCGCCTCGGTGTCACTCAGGACGTGTCGCACGTCTCGGTTCCCGTAGGTCGCGGGGAGCGTGACGGGAACGCAGCCGGCCCTGAGCGCGCCGTAGGCCGCGACGAGAACCGAGCGCGGATCGGCGACGTGAATCGCGACCCGATCGCCGGCCGTGATCTCCCGCTCCCCGAGGCCGCCCGCAAACGAGTCCGTGGCGGTCCAGAGTTGCGAAAACGTCATCGGATCCTCGCAATCGATAGCCGTCGCTCCGGGGTCGTTTCGCATCGCCGATCGGAGTTCGGTTACGAAATTCGTCATCTATCCGAACGGACGCAGTAAATATTCATAAGTATTTACTGCTGGCTAAATTCCTGACCAGACATA
Source organism: Natrinema thermotolerans (assembly GCF_031165565.1). Classification (NCBI taxonomy): domain Archaea; kingdom Methanobacteriati; phylum Methanobacteriota; class Halobacteria; order Halobacteriales; family Natrialbaceae; genus Natrinema; species Natrinema thermotolerans. The sequence goes on from NZ_CP101873.1 coordinate 3,988,587, forward strand.
TGGTTTTAGATGTTTTTAGTGGAGATACGACCCGACATCTACCAGATATGTGGCGACAATCGAAAATCGTCCCAAAACCGCCGCTCACCAGTAGTCACGGTCCGCACAGGTCGCGACGATCGAGGGACCCGTTGTCACTCCTCTTCGAGGACCGCCAGCCGCGAGTCACGCAGCAGCACCTTCTTGACGATCGAGGGGTTCTCGAGCAGGCGGTGTTTCGCGTGAGCGCCCCGGCCGCGTCCCCGGCCCTCACGTTCGGACTGGATCACGTTGAGGAAGTTCTGCTCCTGGAGGATCTCCTGGACCCGGCGCTCCGAGAGGACGTCGAAGTCAAGCCGGCGGGCGATCTCCTTGTACTGGTTGTAGATGATCTTCGTCGGGAACTCCTTTTCCTGGCTGTTCTCGGTCAGCAGGGTCAGCGAGTAGAGGATCGCCTTGGCCTGTTGGGGCGAGCCCTCGATGAGTTCGTTGAAGCGGTCGGCCTCGGTCTTCTCCTTGGCGTCGCGGACGTGGTCGGCCGTCACGCGGGTGTCGTTTCGCTTCTTGGCGATCCGGCCGGCGTTCCGGAGGATGTCGATCGCCTTGCGCGCGTCGCCGTGTTCCTGTGCCGCGAGCGCGGCGGTCAACGGGATCACGTCGTCCGAGAGGACGCCGTCGTGGAACGCGTCGCGACGTTTCTCGAGAATCTCGACGAGCTGGTTGGCGTCGTACGGCGAGAAGACGAGTTCGTCCCGCGAGAGGCTGGACTTGACGCGTTCGGAGAGGTGATCCGGGAAGTCGATCTTGTTCGAGATGCCGATGATGCCAATACTCGAGTCCGAGATTCGGCGGTTCTCGCCGGCCCGGGAGAGTTTGCGCAACACTTCGTCGTCCTCGAGCATGTCGATCTCGTCGAGAATGACGATCGTCACGTCGGTGCAGTGATCGACGGCCTGCCAGAGGCGCTTGTAGTAGTCGCCGGTCCCGAGCCCCCGGTCGGGGACGGTGACCCCGCTCGCGTCGGGTTCGTTGACGATCTGAGCGATCGTCTTGACGATGGAGGCCTCGGTGTTCTGCTCCCCGCAGTCGATGAAGGCGTATTTCACGGTGACGTCGTCGTGTTCGGCCTCGGTGATCACGCGCTGGGTGACCGACCGCGAGATGAGCGACTTGCCGGTACCGGTCTTGCCGAAGATGAACAGGTGGTTGGGCTCGCTCCCAAAGATCGCCGGGTTCAGGGCGTCCGCAACCCGTTGCATCTGTTCGTCGCGACCGACGATCCGGTCCGGCCCGGGCAGGTGCGTGATCTCGAGCAGACGCTCGTCGGCGAAGACGGGGTCGTCGTACCGAAAGAGCGGATCTCGATCGTCGTTGGCGGCCATTGCAGTGGCCGGCCTTTTCAACTCGACTGAAATAAAGCTGTGGAGATCGATCGCGGATGTAAACACGTCGGGTAAGCGACTCGAGCGCCCGTTTTCGACCACCTGGCCGTCCGTCCGGCGATCCGCCGCCCTCGCGCTTCTAACGCCGAAACCGGTCGATTCACAGGACGGGCACCCCCATCGCGGGTGTAAAACCGGCGCGTTCGATCACGAAACCCCCAGTACCGACCGATTCCGAGAGCTGTGTCGCGGTCACTGCGTGTGGTCCGAATCCGAGACTGCAGTCGAAACCGCATCGCTACAGCGGTCGAACGTTCGAATCGGGATTCGCTCGAGGGGGCACACCCCGGTCGCGTTTGTAACGGGAAACGAGTGGGGTGGTCCGATCAGTATTGCCCGATTTGGGCCGTATGAGGCGAACTATCGAACAGCCTTTCATCCGCGATGGTGGTGTGTTCACGAACAGAACCCCCACTCGCAATCACGGTTACAAACGCGAGGGGGGTGTGTCCCTCTCTCACTAATTCCAATCCAACCCGTACAGGGCGATACTGGACGGGAACGATCCCGTTGTACCGGCACAGTCGACGAGGCCACGACTTCGATGGGGTCCACAGTCACGGAAACACACTGTCGGAACACGACGATGGGGATACCGTTCTATCGGACTACCATGTCTCTAGTCTAGTAGTGTTTCTAGACTAGTGTATCTAAGCTAGAGTAGTTGTCCTGAAACGGCAACTGGTCTGACTCGAGCCACCACACGACAGCCGGTCGCGGCCAGTCACGAACGGACTCCTTTTTGCGGTCCCGACCACTACTCCGGCTATGAACCCGCGTCTCGCTTCCGTCGCGTCGGTCGCATCCGTCCCGTCCGGCGGTCTCGGAACGGAGTCACCATCGAACTCGACGACAGCCCCCCTTCGACGAGGCATCGAACGATTTCGCGTCTCGGTCGTCCGCTTTCCGAACCGATGAGTGAGGATATCCCACCTACCGCGGACGCGACGGCGCGAACGGTGCCGGCCGTCGCCGTCGTCGACGCCCAGTCGCCGGGGAACGTTGGCACGATCGCCCGCTCGATGAAGAACTTCGGCTTCGAGGAGTTGCTGTTGATCGACCCGCCCGAACTCGATCCCGACGGCGAGGCCTACGGCTACGCGGGCCACGCTCGAGAGGATGTCCTACCCGAGGCCGAGGAGATCACGTTCGATCACCTCGTCGAGAACTACCATACAATCGGCTGTACGGCGGTGACCAACGAGGACGATCGCAGCCACACGCGGTTTCCCTACTCGACCCCCGCGGAGTTGGCCGACCGGCTCCCGACCGTCGAAGCACCGACCGCACTCGTGTTCGGCCGCGAGCGCGTCGGGCTGACCAACGCGGAACTCGCCCGGATCGACGAGATCTGTTCGATCCCCGCGAGCGCGGCCTACCCCGTCCTCAACCTCGGGCAGGCCGCGACCGTCACGCTCTACGAACTTCGGTCGCTCGCGCTCGAGGCAACGCAGTTACCGGACGTCGAACGGGTTCGTGCCCCCGAGGCAACCGTCGACCGACTCTACGGCCAGTGGGACGACCTGCTGACCGAGATCAACCACCCCGACGAGAAACGCGACAAGACGATGCGGATGCTCAGACGGGTGTTCGGTCGGGCGGACCTGACCGAACGCGAGGCCAACACCCTGCTCGGTCTCCTCCGCCGCGCGACCGAGCGGCCGGCCGAGGACTGACCGTTGAGGTGGCGCTCGGGCTGTCAACGCTGCTAAATATCGGCGATAACGGCCGGTACAATAATACGGTTTCAGTGACCATCACCTGACCATGACTACCTATCGCCGACGAGCGACGCTGGGACTACTTGGAACGGGGATGGCGTTGCTGGCCGGTTGTTCCGGATCGTCCGACGACGGTAACGGCTCCGACGACGACACCGAAGACGAGTCCGACGAATCGGCCGGTGACGCGGACATCGACGGTGAGAACGGTGACCTTCCCGCCTACGCCTCGATTCTCCCACAGAGCGACGACCCGTCGTACTTCTACGGTGCGATCGACGGCGCGACGCTCGATACCCTGCTCAACGACGAGGGTGCAGCCGAAGGCAACGAGCCGACGGATCCCCTGCTCGGGAACCCCGTCATCATGGCAGTTCTGTTCGGCAACTTCGGCAGTCGCGCCTCCCGCCAGGCCTACGTGAACAACGATCAGACGGCCGCCGACGAGGGCGTGCTGGTCGACGCCAACGGCGTCTACGCCGTCAAGGGCCAGTACGATCAGGACGGGCTCGCCGCCGACCTCGAGTCGGCCGGTTACGCGGCCGAGAGCGACACCGACGCGTATTCGGTCTACAGCGACCCCGACTCCGGCGAGGCCGTCGGCGTCTCCGAGGAAGTGTTCGCGGTCACCTCGCCAAACCCGAACGACGACGGCTTCGAGCCGATCGCCGCCGTCGAACGCGTCCTCGAGACGGCCGTCGGCGATCGGGAGCCGAAACACGCCGTCGACGAGGACTTCGAGTGGCTCCTTCGTGCCAGTTCGACCGACGGCATGGCGCTCTGTCGGTACACGGAAACCGAGGCGTTCGATCCCGCGACCCTCGGCAACGAACAGGTGTCCTCGGACAGCCTCGAGTTCGCCTTTGGCGCGTTCGAGGGGGCAAACGGCGCACATCAACAGCTCTCGCTCGGCGACGGCGACGCGACCGCAAGCGCCGTCGTCACCTACGCCGACGAGGCCAGCGTCGACCGCGACCGCCTCGAGTCGGCGCTGGGAACCGACGCCGATTCGGTGACGTTCGAACAGGACGGATCGGCCGTCGCGGTCGACGCCGAGTACAGCGGCGATCTGGTCGAGGAGTAAATCTGCGAACGCGCCGGGGAGACGGCGTCGAATCCGTCGCGTTCGCGACCAAAACGGAGTAGTCGAGGGTACTGTTACTGCGGGGCACTGTTACTGCGGGGCACTGTTACTGCGGGGCACTGTGACTACGGGTCCCTATGACTGCGGCGGCGTCTGCCCTTCCGCCGTCGTCTTGGACGCCGTCACCTGGGCGACGTACCGCCCGGAGTCGGTCACCTGCCCGACCCAGCCGCAGTCGCCACAGGCAAACAGTCCCTGGCCGTCGATCAACTCCCCGCCGCAGTCGGGACACGGGTCCGAGATCGTCCCATCCGGCGCACCGTCGGCGTCGGTCGCTGCTCCGGCATCGACCGGCTCGAGCGGGGTCGGCACCGCGCCGGTCCGAAGCGTCGCGATCGCCTCGTCGGTGGTGTAGGTCTCCTCGGTCCGCTCGTCGGTGTGAGGGAAGACCCCGACCAGATCGTCGTCCTCGTAGATCTCGAGACACAAAAGCGGCGTCACGAGCCGCTCGCGGGTCTCACCGGTGATCTGCGAGGTCGTTTCCCGCTCCCGAAACGGCGGGCGGACGCTCACGCCGCGGCGATCGGCCCACTGCTCGAACCGTTCGTAGTTCTCGAGGACCTCCTGATGGGGGCTCTCTTCGGAGAGCGCGACCTCCTTGGGCCAACTCCGCAACAGCAGGTCGTCGATCGCTCCCTCGTCCTCGCAGGCTTGTAGCGTCTCGATCTGCTCGTCGATCGGCTCGAGAAGCAGGGGTGCGCGCACGTGACACACCACAGTACGGTCCGTATGGTCGGTTTTGCGCTGCATCGTTCTCAGTCAGGTTGTCGGGCAACGTGCGTGCTAATAACTGTTTCCGACGGTGCAGATACGGCCAAGTCCCGATCGACCCGACGAGGCTGTCCGTACGGTGGCAAACCGGTTAGTGCCTGCCTCGAGACGTGGCCGATCACGGGGTCGTGGAAGACGCTCCGTCGAGCGCCGAGCGAAGCACGGACCGCAGCGCCTTGCGTTTGATCATGACGAAGCCCGCGAGGATCGTCACCAGGCCGACGAGCGTGAGCGAGTCGACGAGATATCCCAGCGCGACCCAGCTTACCCCCATCGCAACTACCGGCTCGGCGTAGCTGACCAGGATGACCTGCGTCGCGCCGGTTCGCTCGAGCAGTTCGAAGTAGAGGAAGAACGCGAACACGCCGGAGACGAGCGTCAGGTAGCTAAACGAGAGGACCGTCGCCGACGTCAGTTCGATCGCTGCGACCGACTCCCCGCGCAGGAACGCCCAGCCGAGCAACACGCCGGCCCCGATGAGCATCGCCCACGCCTGGAGCGTCTCGATCGGGAGCGCCGAGTCGATCGGGCGGACGAGGACGCTCCCGAGCGCGAACGCGACGGCCGAGCCGAACACGAGGACAGCGCCGACGGTCACGTCGCTTCCGAGCGCGGCCGATGACGGCTGGACGACAGCGATCACGCCCACCAGACCGAGTATCAAGCCTGCGATCCCTGCAGGTGCCAGCCGCTCCTCCGGGAGTACCACGCCGGCGAACCCTGCCGTCAGGATCGGGGCCGTGCTAACGATCGTCGCCGCGACCGCGCCCGACACGTACAGTTCGCCGAGATACAACAGGCCGTGATAGAGCGCGATGACGAACGTGCCGGCGACGGTAACTGCCGCCCACTCTCCACGGCCCGCCGGTCGAACCCGATCGTTCACCACGGCCGCGTATGCGAAGACGATCGCGCCCGCGATCGCGTACCGAAGGCCGGCGAACAGGAGCGGCGGAACGTACTCGAGTCCGATCTCGATCGCGACGAACGAACTGCCCCAGCATAGCGCGAGTATCGAAAAGAGTGCCGCATCACGGCACCCATCTGGAATCCAATCGATTGTACTCATATCTCCTTCGAAAATCACGGTCGTATTTAGACCCTTCTACAATCGAGCGGTGTTTTGAGAATCAAGAACCACACATATGAATTCATTTCGAGTTGGACGCCGATAATCGGCCGATAGTTGGAGAAATATGCAATTACATAAGCCGGAAAACACATGTCGGTCGGGGTCGAACCTCGTCCATATGGACGAACGCGACGTGCGCCTCCTCAAGGCGATCGCCGAACTCGAGACGGGAAGTCCCGAACGGCTCCACGAGGCGACCGACATTCCGATCTCGACGATCCACTACCGTCTCAACAACCTCCGAGAGGAGGGCATCATCGAGAACGACCGCTACGATATCGATCTCGAGGCACTCGGGCTGGGCGTCACCGTCCTGATCGAGGTTCACGCGGACTATCGGGGCTCCTACGAGACGTTCGCGGATCGGCTCCTGACCGTCGAGGGGGTTACGAACGTCTACTTCACGATGGGAGAGACGGACTTCATCGTCGTCGCACGCCTGAGCGACAGCGGCATGGTCGAACGCCTGATCGCCGAGTTCGAACAACTCGAGGGCGTCGAACGGACCGACTCGACGTTCGTCATCTCGGCGATCGAAGAACGGGACGCACTCCAGAGCTACGAGTTAGAGACGCTGCTCGAGGAACTCGTCGATGAGTGAGAACCGCGGCGTCGGTAGCACTGCGCCTCGAGCGAGTTACGCTCGTTTCTGAATCTCCTCGCGCAGGAGTTCGCTCACGAGGTCGCCGTCGGCCTTCCCGCGGAGCGCGCCCATGCACTCGCCCATGAGTCCGGAGAAGGCCTGCATGCCCTCCTCCTCGACTTGGCCCGCGTTGCGTTCGACGACCTCGACGACGGCCTCGCGGACTTCGTCCTCCTCGGCTCCGCCGAGTCCGGCGTCCTCGGCCGCTTCTTCGGCCGTCCGGTCCGGCTCCTCGGCCAGTGCCGCGAGCAGATCCGGCACGCCCTCGTTCGGCAGGTCGCCGTCCTCGACCAGCCGGAGAACGCCCTCGAGGTGGTCGCGGGTCAGGTTCTCGACGGGCGCGCCGTCACGACGGACTTCGGTCAGCGTCGACTCGAGCGTCGTCGCGGCCAGCGTGGGATCGATTCCGCCGCCGACGACGTCCTCGAACAGCGGCATGTACTCGCCGTAGGCGACCTGTTCGGCCAGCCCCGCGCCGAGGTCGTACTCGTCCTGATACCGCTCGACCTTCTCGGTCAACAGTTCGGGTTCGGGCACCTCGCTCGGGTCGGGCTCGACCGGCGGCACGTCCGTCTCGGGGTACATCCGCGCCGCGCCGGGCAGGGGGCGCAGATAGCGGGTCGTCCCGTCGTCGTTCGCGCCGCGGGTCTCCTCGGGGACGCCCTCGAGGGCGGTCTCGGCACGCTCGGCGGCGGCCTCGATCGCCGATTCCGCAACCTCGGTGTCGGCGGCGACGATGGCGACGGCGTCCTCGGGTTCGGCACCGACGGCAGCACGCAGGTCGGTGACCTCGTCCTCGGTGACGCCGTACGCCGGCAGTTCGTCGGTGTGGAAGATCCCGCCCGCGCCGTGGCGCTTCGCGTGATCGGAGAGTTCGGTCCCGAGCCGGCGGTCGGGGGCGATTTCGCGGCCGACGATCCCGTCGAAGCCATAGAGCGGCACCGCCGTGACGGCACCGCCCGAGTTCAGCGCCCCCGAGATGACGCCGCTGTCGGTGTCCTCGAAGACCCCGGTCACGTCCTGTACCTCGCCGACCGACGCCTCGCGCTCCTCCAGTTCGGCCGCGATCTTGACGAGTTCGGCCTGTCGGGCCACCTCGTTGCGGACGATGTCGTCGATGTCGTCGAGGCTCTGGACGCCCTTGATCTCGACGCGGGCACCCTCCTCGATGGAGACGTTGACGTCCTGGCGGATCGTCCCCAGGCCGCGCTTGACCTTCCCGGTCGAACGCAGCAGCATGCCGATCCGCTCGGCGGCCTCGAGGGCCTGCTCCGGCGTCGAGATGTCGGGCCTCGTCCCGATCTCGACCAGCGGGATCCCGAGCCGGTCGAGACTGTAGCGGACGCCGTCGTCGGTCTCCTCGACGCGCTGGGCGCTTTCCTCCTCGAGCATGAGGTCTTCGATGCCGACCGCTCCTGCACTGGTCTCGATCGCGCCGCCGGTGGCGATCAGCGACGAGCGCTGGAAGCCCGTCGTGTTCGAGCCGTCGACGACGATCTTGCGCATGACGTGGGCCTGGTCGACCGGGCTCATGTCCATGAGCTGGGCGATCTCGAGGACGGTTTCGAGGGCTTCCTCGTCCAACTCGTGGGGCGGCTCGTCGTCCTCCTCGACGAGACAGGTCGTGTCGTAGGCGAGGTACTCGAACTCGCGGTCGACCATGCTCTCCTCGACGGCGGCGTCGTCGAGTTCGCCCAGTTCGCTCCGGGTGGGGTGGAGATAGCGCGAAAACGTTCGCGTCGACGCCTCGGGCTCGCGAAGCTCGGTCGGACACTGACAGAACAGCTTCGTCGCCGTGTCGAGTTGCTGGTGGATCTCCAGCCCGGCGACGAGTCCGAGCTCGTCGTAGTCGTACTCGGTCATTGGCGGCCACTCGGTGGCGGAGGGGTAAAAAACCGTCCAGTCCGCGCCGCCAGCTCCGTCCACTCGGGACTGGCCCGCAGTCAATCGTCTGCGTCGCCGTCAGTCGTCGGAGGACTCCCGCGAGTCGGCCGGGGGCGACGATCGCGATAGCGACCGATCCGCACCGACCGTCGAGACAGCCTCGAGGACGCGACTGCCCGGCACCTCGAGTCCGCGTTCACGATACCGTTCGTAGCGCTCTCGCGCTTCGCCGCCGGCGAAGTTCCGGTCGGCGAACGGCCGCGTCTCCACCAGCACGAGCGAGTCCGTCTCGTCGAGCGGGTCGAGCAGCGACTGGGTGCCCGCCCCGACGACGAAATCCGCGAGAACTGTCGCCCCAGCTGCCCGAATCAGCGACTCGACACTCTCTAACTCCGCGTTACTCGGCCGGGCGAACGGCTCGGTCTCGACGGTTTCGACGCCGAGCGAGCGGGCCGTCTCCGCCGCCGCGTCGCCGCTCGAGACCGGGCCGACCGAGACGCCGACGCCCGCGGCCTCGAGGCGGGCGATGACGCCGGCCGCAGCGGTGCCGGTCCCTAGGACGTGGACCCGGTCCGGCAGCGGCCCCGCCTCGCGGTCGGCCGCGAACGCGGTCACCGTCTCGGTCCCGGTCACCGGACTCGGCGTCACGACCGCGTTCGCGTCGAACGAGTCCGCGAGCGCCTCCCGCGTCAACACGCTCGAGGGCGGGCCGTCCGCCGCGACCCGCCCGTCCGCGAGCAACACGAGCCGATCGCAGTAGCGGGCGGCCAGCTCGAGGTCGTGGATCGCCGCGACGACCGTCCGACCGCCCTCGACCAGCTCCCGGACCAGCTCGAGCGTCTCGACCTGGTGGTTCACGTCGAGGCTCGCGGTGGGTTCGTCCAGCAGCATCACCGGGGTCTCCTGGGCGATCGCCCGCGCCAGCACGACCCGCTGGCGCTGGCCGCCGCTGACCTCGTCGATCGGCCGATCGGCCAGTTCGGCGGTCCGGGTCCGCTCGAGGGCGCGCTCGACCGCGGCGCGGTCCTCGGGCGTCGCCGACGAGAACCGGGAGCGATGCGGGTGTCGCCCCATCTCGACGACGTCGCGGACGGGGAAGGAAAACGACAGCGTCGTGTCCTGGGGCACGACCGAGACGAGCCGGCTCGAGGCCCGCGAGGAGAGTCCGTGAACGTCGGTTCCGTCGATCGCGATCGACCCCGAATCGGGCGCGAGCGCCCCGCTGATCAGCCGCAAAAGGGTGGTCTTGCCGGCCCCGTTCGGGCCGACGAACCCGACGAACTCGCCGGGCTCGATAGTCAGTGACACGTTCTCGAGGACTGCGAGGTCGCCGAACGACAGCGAACAGTCCGTGATCGAGATCGACGCCGGCTCGAGGTCGTCATCTCGGTCGCGGCCGGCACCGGAGTCGCGGTCGGCCGGCGTCACACCGAGTACACCTCCCGGCGCGTGAGCAGGAACAGGAAGAAGGGGGCACCGAGCGCCGCCGTGACGATGCCGACCGGGACCTCGGTCGGGCCGGCCGGCCACCGCGCGATCGTGTCCGTGACGACCAGAAACGACGCGCCGGCGAGCGCGCTCGTCGGGAACAGGATCCGGTGGTCCGGGCCGACGAGCAGCCGCATGATGTGGGGGACGACCAACCCGACGAACCCGATGACGCCCGTGACGGCGACCCCCGCCGCGGTGACGACGCTCGCGAGCGCGAGCAGGACGAGTTTGGTCCGCTCGACCTCGACCCCGAGGTGGTGGGCGTCCTCCTCGCCAAGCAGGAGGACGTTCAGTTCCCGCGCGTACGTTGCCAGCACGAGCGCGCCGGCGAGCGACACCGGGAGCGCGAACGTGACGTCGTTCCAGCCCCGGTTTGCCAGGCTCCCCATCAACCAGACGACGGCTTCCCTGAGGCCGTCGCCGCTGTGGATGAGCATGTACGAGATCATCGCGCCGAGAAAGGCCTGCACGGCGACGCCGGCGAGCAACAGCGTCGCGACCGGCGTCTGTCCGCCCTCGGTCGCGATCGCGTAGACGAGAAACGCCGTCGCGAGCGCGCCGACGAACGCGGCCAGATGGAGGCTGCCGAACGGAACGAGCGCGGGAAAGGCGATGGCCGCGACCGCGCCGGCCGCACCGCCCGAGGAGACGCCGATGATCGACGGATCGGCGAGCGGGTTCCGGAAGAACCCCTGCATCACCGTCCCCGCGGCGGCGAGCGCGAACCCGACCGTCGCGGCGAGGACGATCCGCGGCAGTCGCAGTTGCACGACGATGTACTCGTGGGTCTTCTCGACGGGAAACGAGAACGCGGACGAAAACTCGAGGCCCGGAACCGGCACGGGCCATCCGAACAGGGGCAGCGTCGCGGTCCCAACTTCGATCCCGGACGGGACGGCGACGCCGTTGAGGATCGCCATCGCAACGGTCGCCGGCTCGATCCGGACCGGTCCGAGGGCGGCGCTGCCGATGACGACGGCCACGAGCAGGACGCTCAGTCCTGCTGACCACACTGCCGTTCGGTGCCGTCGCTGCATTCGTCTCAACCTCGCTTGCAGTAGGCAAATATTTGTTGAAGTGGGGTAGATGTACTCCCGATGCAACGACAGCTAGCCGTTATTCTGACAGTTCTCCTTACAGTTTCGGCGATCGGGCCCGCCGTGGCCGGCGCCGGAACTGGGACCGGAGCAGCCGTACAAGACGCCGAGGTACAGTGTGACTATCCGCTCACGATGACCGACGCGACCGGCGAGGACGTGACGATCGAGGACGAACCCGAGTCGGTCGTCACGCTCTATCCGGGCGACGCACAACTCGCCTACTCGATCGGTGCCGAGGACACGGTCGTCGGCATGCCCGTCGGCCAGTACACCGAGTCGCTCGAGGCCGGCGACAGGACCGACATCACCAAAGACGACGGCGTGACTCCCGTCGCCGAGGAGATCATCAGCCTGAATCCCGACGTCGTCCTCGCCGCGAACGTCGCTCTCTACAATCAGGATCTCCTCGAGCAACTCGAGGACGCCGGGATCACGGTCGTCGTCCTCGACCGAGCGACCTCGCTCGAGGACGTTCGCGAGAACGTCCGCGTGACCGGGCAGGTGACCGGCGAGTGTGACGGTGCCGAGGAGACGCTCCAGTGGATGAACGAGCGACTCGAGATCTACGAGAACGCGCTCGAAAACGAGTCCGCACCGCTCGCGTACTACGACGGCGGCGAGAGCGGCGACACCCACGGCACGGAGACGTTCCAGCACGACGTGATGACGACGGCCGGCCTGACCAACCTGGCGGCCGAGGAGGGCCAGGTAGAATGGGGACAGATGAACTCGGAGGTCGTCGTCGATGCGAACCCCGAGTGGATCGTCTACCCCGACAGCGACCGCTGGGATGCGCCGCCGTCGACGGCTGACCTCGATGGAGTGACCGCCATCCAGGAGGACAACATCGTCGCCGTCGACGATAACGCGATGAGCCAGCCCGGTCCCAACGTCGTCTACGCGATCGAGACGATCATCGAGACCGTCCATCCCGACGTGTACAGCGAGATCGAAGGCGACCTCGAGGCGGTCGACGAGGAGTACCGCGACGACGGAAACGAGTCGGACGGCGGATCGGAGAGCGACGGGGATAACGAGAGCGCTATCCCCGGGTTCGGCACTGCCGCCGCACTGATCGCCCTGTTGGCCGCCGCCGGCTTCGTTGCCCGGCGACGATAGCGTCCGCGGTTCTTTCTGTCTCCCGTTCGGTTCGCCGTACCCCCGCACTGACGTATCGTTTTGAAAAGGGTTTACTCGCCGGACCGCACAGGAACGCGCATGGTCGAGAACGTCATCTGGCCCGCCTATCTCGATGCGGCCCTCTCACGGGCCGAGGGACGGCGCGTGGCCGAGGACCTGGCGGTCGAGGAACCGACGGTCGACGAGATCGCGAAGGCCGTCCAGCAGATCGGGTACGACGCCACGATCGAGCGGGACAAGGCCTACTCGCGGGAACACTGGGCCGACCGGGGCCGGGTCGTCGTCCGCGGGGCCGACGACTCGACGAAGAACGACCTCGTCCAAGCCGTCGCGGCGTACGTCGTCGCGATGCGCGAGTGAGATGCGCCGGGTTGGAAGCGTCGTCCGCACCGCACAGGGCCTCGCGGTCCTCCGGGCGGACGAAACGGACGGCGACGCCCACCGCGACGAGATCGGGACGACGGTCCTCGACGACGACCTCGAGGCGATCGGCCGCGTGGTCGACGTCTTCGGACCGGTCTCGCGGCCGTATCTGGCGGTAACGCCTGACGACGGCGTCCACTTGCCCGCACTGGTCGGATCGACGCTGTACGCGCGGTAGCGGTCGCTTCTCTCGGACACTCCTCGTCACCGCCCGGCCCTCGAGTGAAAAAGCCGATATAAGCGGGGTTCGAACCCCGCCGCATGAACGATCGGAGCCGGATCCTCGCGGCCGTCGGCGCGACGGTCCTGCTGTTCGTCGCCGTCCAGATCGGTGCCCTCGCGCTGGTCGAACCGTTCGACCAGTCGGGACGACAAGCCGTCGAGAACCCGCAGGATCCGACCAACAGCATCTTTTACGTCGGTATCATGCTCGTCGCGACCGCGCTGATGCTCGCCGCCTTCCGGTACGACCTCGAGGGGCTGATCAGACTCCTACTGGTCGGTGTCAGCGTGATGATCTCGTGGTACGTCTTCGCCGAACTCGTGCCCGCCCTCGTCGAGCCGATCGCCCCGGCCAGCGTTGCCGACGGACTCGCCGTCCTCGCCTCGCTGGCCGTCGGTGCCGCCCTGCTGTGGTATCCCGAGTGGTACGTCATCGACGGCGCGGGGATCGTGATGGGAGCCGGTGCCGCCGCCCTCTTCGGGATCAGTTTCGGGCTCCTGCCGGCCCTATTGTTACTCTCGGTGCTGGCCGTCTACGACGCCATCAGCGTCTACGGCACCGAACACATGCTCGATCTCGCCGAGGGCGTGATGGACCTCAAGATCCCGGTCGTCCTCGTCGTGCCGACGACGCTGTCGTACTCCTATCTCGCGGCCGGCAGCGCCGAGGACGCCCTCGAGGACGAAAGTGCCGCCGACGGCGGCCAGCCGGTCGCCGAACACGAGGACGCGGGCGACGACGGGACGGCCGCGGACGGGAGCGACGGCGAAGCGGCCGAAGACGACGATGGGACAGCCACGACCGACGACGAAGCAGTCGAGGATGACGTCCTCGAGCGCGACGCCTTCTTCATCGGGCTGGGCGACGCCGTCATCCCGACGGTACTGGTCGCCAGTGCGGCGTCGTTCCTCGAGGCCGGGGCGATCGCGGTTCCGGGGCTCGCGCTGAATCTGGCGGCGCTTGGCGCGTCGCTGGGGACGATCGCCGGCTTGCTCGTCCTGATGTACATGGTGATCGAGGGGCGGGCCCACGCGGGCCTCCCGCTGTTGAACGGCGGGGCGATCGGGGGCTATCTGCTCGGCGCGCTCGCCAGCGGCGTCTCGATCGCGACCGCGATCGGCTTCTGACCGCAGGTGCTTATCGCTCGACCACGGTGACGCCGCGAACCTCGAACCGAGCGCCGCCGTTCCGTCCCGACGCGATCGAGATCGACCAGCCGTGGGCGTCGACGACGTCGCTGACGATCGCCAGCCCGAAGCCCGACCCACCGGCGCTGGAGTACCCCGATTCGAACACCGCCGCCCGCTCGTCGGGCGGGATTCCGGGACCGTCGTCTTCCACGTAGAACCCGTCGTAGTCGGCCGCTTCGCCCGACCAGTCCGTGGGCCGCGTTCCGCCCTCGACCGCTTTCGCCGCCTCGTCGTCGCGGTCCCCGTCGGCGGCCGTCGATTCGAGGGCCCCGACCTCGATACGGGGGCCGTCTCCCCCGTGTTCGACGGCGTCCTGACGAGTTCGGGAGTCAGGGCTTGTCGAACCGTGTTCGACAGCGTTTCGAAACAGGTTCTCGAAGAGGTGTGTCAGCAGCGACGGATCGGCACGGATCGCGATGTCGTCGACGACGTCGACGCTCGCGCCGTCCGTGCGGACGGTGGTCCAGGCAGTCTCGACGGCCCGCGAGAGCGCCAGAAGTTCGGTCTCCTCGACCGCGTCGATCGTCGTGAGGTGCAGCGCCTCGTCAATGATCGACTCCATACGCTCGAGCGAGGCGCGCAACGGGTTCTCGTCGCTGTCGTCGCCGAGGTCGACGCCGTCGTCCAGTTCGAGCATCTCCGTGTGCGCCAGCGCAACGGACAGCGGGTTCCGGAGGTCGTGAGAGAGCAGTGTGGCGAACGACTCCATCCGGTCGGCCTGTTCCTGCGTCCGCCGCTCGAGGAGTTTGCGTTCGGTGATGTCCACGTGCATGACGAGGACGAACCGCTCGCCGCCGTGGTCGTACGGTCTGGCATCCAGCAGGTACCAGCCGTCCTCGCCCGGCGTGTGGCAGGGGTACTCGAGGCGGAACGACTCGCTGTCGCCGGCGGCGATCGCGCGGATCCCGCGTGCGGTTTCGACCGCATCGGGATCGTCGCTCGCCTCACAGACCGCGAGATAGTTACTCCCGACGCCGCCCGCGCTCCGTGCCAGTCCCTGTTCGTCGCCGAACGACTCCCAGGATTCGTTCGTGTAGACGATCGTACCGCCCGTATCGAGAATCGCGACGCGGGCGGCCAACGCATCGAAGCCGGCGGCGACCAACGAGTCCTCGCCTGAACTACTCATTACCCACTCTTGGAGCGGGATCTACTTGAGGGGTGTGCTACCGACCGACTATCGAGAACCGGTCGATCCATCCGGGCCCGCCCTCACTCGCCGTCGGGGAGCCGATACGTCGGGCCGTCGTCCGAATCCTGTACCTCGATTCCCAGCGCCGCGAGTTCGTCGCGGAGTTCGTCGGCGCGCTCGTAGTTGCCCGCCTCGCGTTCCCGTTCGCGGACCTCGAGGACGAGTTCGACGACGTCGCCGGCGAGTTCGGCCGAGCCGGTCGTCGACCCGTCGAAGGAGAGCCCGAGGATCCCGCCCAGTTCGTCGAGCGCCTCGACGGCCCGGCGGAGCCCGCGGTAGTCAGCTCCCTCGTCGCCGACCGCCTCGAGGTGGCGGTTGATCGCCGTCGCGACCGACAGCAGCGCCGACTGTGCTTCCCGCGTGTTGAAGTCGTCGTTCATCGCGGTCCTGAAGGCCTCGCGGGCGTCGGCGACCGCCTCACGCAGCGTCAGGTCTTCGGCCTTCGAACTCGCCGCGGGTGAGTCGAGCGTCTCGGCGGCGGCCTCGTAGGCCCGCTCGAGCTGTTCCCACCGCTCTTCGGCCTCGGCGATCGTCTCGTCGGAGTAGAGCTGTTGGCTGTTGTAGGAGCCGGCGGTCAGGAAGGTCCGCATGACGTTTGCCCCCCAGCGGTCGATCGCCTCCGCGACCGTGACGAAGTTGCCCAGACTCGAGGACATCTTCTCCTCGTCCATCTGGAACAGTTCGCAGTGGAGCCAGTAGTTCGCGAACTGCTGCTCCGTCGCGGCCTCGGACTGGGCGATCTCGTTCTCGTGGTGGGGAAAGACCAGATCGCGGCCGCCGACGTGGATGTCCAGCGTCTCGCCAAGGTGGGTCATGCTCATCGCCGAACACTCGATGTGCCAGCCGGGCCGGCCCTCGCCCCACGGGGAGTCCCAGGTCAGGCCCTCGGGCGGGTCGCCGCCGTGGTCGACGCCCTCGTGGCGGTGTTCCGCGACGGCGTCGGGATCGACGCCGCCGGCCTTCCAGAGCGCGAAGTCCGCGGGGTGGCGCTTCTCCGAGCGCTCGTCCGGGTCGCCCTGTGACTCGATCTCGGTCAGCTCCTGGTTCGAGAGCTTGCCGTACTCCTCGAAGCTCGTCACGTCGAAGTAGACCGACCCGTTGGACTCGTAGGCGTAGCCCTTCTCGATCAGCGTCTCGACGAGGTCGACGATCTCGGGGACGTGTTCGGAGACGCGCGGGTAGACCTCGGCGCGCAGGAGGTTCAGCGAGCGCATGTCCTCGATCGTCCGCCGAACGTAGCTCTCGGCGACCTCGCGTTCGTCCGCGCCGAGGTCGTCCTCGCCGACGCGGGCGACGATCTTCTCGTTGACGTCGGTGAAGTTCTCGACGTGACGCACGTCGTAGCCGAGTTGCTCGAGCCAGCGGTGCATGACGTCGACGTGGACCCACGAGCGGGCGTGGCCCAGATGTGGCGGGTCCGAGACCGTCAGGCCACAGTAGTAGAGCAAGACGTTTTCCGGGTCCTGTGGCTCGAACGGCTCTTTTTCGCCCGTCAACGTGTTCGTCACGTGCAGGGTCATTGGGCTCACTTCCCCCGGACGACAGTTAAACGGTGTGATGCACCGCGAACGCGGCGATTACCCGGGACCGAACGGTCGATTCGGCTCGGAATCAATCGAGGTACTCGAGGTCACCGAACCGCTCGCGGTTCATCGTCGTGACGACGAACCGCCGCAGCGTCTCGATCAGTTCCGCTTCCGTCTCGTAGGTCTCGATGCGGAGGTCCCACCGAGTCCGCGCCGATCGGATCATCTCGCTGGTCACGTTCGCCTCGCGAACGAAGACGATCCGGTCGCTTCCCGTCTCCGCGACGGCCTCGAGAATGCTCCCCGCCTCCTCGCCGACGCCGAAATTGTGGCCGAGAAACGGCAGGACGAACGCGGTCGCGTTCGCACACCGCGTGTACTCGATGCTCTGGGTCACCGCATCGACCTCGTCCGTATCGATATCGGCGTCGACCGCGAGGAACGCGTTCACCCCCGGATCCGCCCGGAGCGATCCCTGGACTCGACGCAGGAGCGCCTTCGCCTCGTCGATCTCGTCCTCGTTCTGGAAGAACCGTTCGAAGGGGCTGGGCAGGTCTTCGACCGCCACGTCTTGCAGTTCCTCGTCGGTCAACACGTAGTTCAGGTTGAACGATTTGTACGGCCCCATCAGATAGAGCAAAAACCGGTCGTACCCGACGGTTCCGAGCCGATCGGCGATGAAATCCCGGGTGATCTCCCGAGTCATACCTCGAGCGACTCGCGGTTAGTATATAAATAGGGGTGTTTTCAGCGAACGTTGGCTTGACAAAGACTAAAAACGGAGAGCGAGTAGGCATCGGTACGATGGGGACGAAACACACTCGGGCCGACGACGCCCCGGACGATCCGAACGATCTCCTCCCGGAGCGAAGCGTCCTCTCCCTCGAGGAGTACCTCGAGATGCAGGCCGCGGTCGGGAACCGAACCCGGTTCGAGATCCTCTATCGACTCTCTCACACGGACGAGCTGACGCCCACGGAGCTGGATTCGATGATCGACGTCGACGACAGTACGCTCCACTACCACCTCGGCAAGCTCCGCGAGGTCGGGCTCGTCGAGAAACGAGCGCGTTCGGAGCGGGACAGCGACGGCCTCTACACCTACTACAGGGCGACGATCCTCGGCGAGGTCATCCTCGAACACGGGGTCGAAGAACTCCTCCGCCGCGAGTGGGACTTCGGCGACGCCTACGACAGCAGCGCGGACTGAATTCCGTTCCCCGTCCGTCAGTCCGGGTCGTCGCCGTCGCGGACGACGGCGTTCTCGAGCGCGTTTTCGACCGTCCGCAGCGCCGTCGCCCCCGCGCGTCGATCGACGACGAGGACCATCGTTCCGTCGGCGACGGCCGCGGCGTCCGGCGCGATCCCCTCGACGCCGAGCCGCTCGAGGGCGGCCCCTGTGGCGGCCGCGTCGACCTCGCCCGCCGCGACGATGGCCGTCGAATCGCCGCCGCAGGGGCCGAAGGCCGCGCCGCCGACGGTCACGAGCGCGTCGTCGCGGTCGGCTCCGTCCTCGAGTCGCCCAACGCCGCTTTCCATCCGCACGCGAACGTCGCGGGAGTCGGTCTCGCGGGCGGGCAACTCGTCGGCGTACCGGCGCAGCGCCGTCGCGATCGCGTCGGGATCGCCCTCGATCGGAAGCGAGCGAGCCGCGGCGGTGTAGTTGACGACGCCGGCCCGCAGGGCGGTCCGGAGGAACGGACGGCGGTCGACCGCCCGTCGCGTCTCGGCTGCCAGTGACATAGCGGGGACGGCGTCGCGAGCGATCATAAAGTCGCCGTCATCGTCGCTCGGACGGCTCGCGGTCCCGGGGACGAGTCGCGATCGTTCGACCCCGATCTCGGGGAGAATCGATTCGGCCGACAGTATATACCGTTCCGGTCCCTTGGCTCATCCATGAGCGAGTCCGAATCGGCCCAGTCCCCGGCCGACGCAGTCCGCGAAGACGTGGCGCTGTTCCTCCGCCGGAACTTCCCCCAGATCGAGGCCCACGGCGGCGAGTCCGCGATCACCGAGGTCGACCTCGAGGCGGGGCGCGTCTCGATCGCCCTGACCGGGGCCTGTAGCGGCTGCGGCGTCAGTTCGATGACGACCCAGGCGATCCAGCAGCGACTGCCGGCCGAGGTCGACGCGATCGACTACGTCGACGTCAGCACGGGGTTCGACGGGATGGCCGGCGGATCGTCGGGACGCGACGTGCCCGACGACGTGCCGTTCTGAACCGGTCGCGCCACCGATCGCGACCGCGGCGCTTTTGCCGCGAGCGACCAACCCTCCCCTATGAAGCCAGCAGCCGTCGAGGAGGTCATCGAATCGAACCTCGAGGACGCCGACGCCACGGTCACACACGCGCGGGACGAAGGCGACGAGGACCACCTCGCCGCGACGGTCGTCTCCCCGGTCTTCGACGGGCTCCCGCTCGTCCAGCAACACCAGGAAGTCTACGACGCGCTGGGTGATCACATGACCACCGACATCCACGCCCTCGAGCTGTCGACGTACACCCCCGAGGAGTACGACGACCTCGAGGCCGAATAGATCGATCGGTCGCTCGCGGTCTATTCGCGTCCGTCGAACCCCTGCATTTCTCCCACTGATTTCCGGGAGCGCCCCGTCCGCCTCGAGCGACCGCGGTCGACAGGCGCCGATTTCACGCCGTGAAACGGCTGCACGGGCCGACATGGGCTCGGTGAATGAAAATACGAACGTGCATGCAGCTTTTTCTGGACAATTATATCATTATGTGGCCGATACCGTGAGGTATGGCATCGGCACTGGGCGGGACGGACGAATCGATCCCGACGGACGTAGCGACGACCGACGAGACCGGATTCGATCGCGTTCTCGTCGCGGTCGACGGTGAGACGCCCGCTGCGGTCGGGCGGGTCGCGGTCGCGGAAGCCGCCCGACACGGCGCTCGAGTCGACGCGCTGTCGATCGTCCGCATGACCGCGTCCGTCGACGGCTGGGACGTGATCGTCGAGCGGCGGGAAGACAGCGCCGAGACGGCGCTCGAGGCGGTCGACGACGCGGCCGTCGGGACCGACGTCTCGGTGTCGAAACGGCTCCGCTATGGCGATCCGGCCGCGGAGATCGCCAGCTATGCCGACCACAACGACGTCGATCTCGTCGTGATCGGCGAACCGACTCGGACCGGTCTCCGCCGGTACCTCTCGCCGACCAGCGTCACCGGCCGCGTCCGCCGGGCGTCGTCGGTGCCGGTCCTGACGGTCCCCGCCGACGACTGATCCGGTCCGCTGTCACTGGTTACCGGACCGATCGCAGGACGGCTCGCGGTCGCGCCGGAACTGACTGCCGGCGATCCGTACGACGCCCCCGTCCGTTCGTCCGTCGCTGGCCCCGACGGCGCTCGTCTTTCCGCCCCGTCGGAACCGTAGCTTTATCCACCAGGGTTGACACGAGTCGGACATGGAGACGCTTCATCCCCGCATCAGGCTCATCTGGATCGCCCGCGGCGCGATCGCGGCGGTCGTCCTCGCCGTCGCCCTCGTCGCCCTCGATCAGTGGCGAGTTACCGTCCCGCCGCTCGCGATCGCGGCCGCCGTCGCCGTCGCACTGGTTCTCGCCGTCGGCTACGCCGTCCGCCTCTATCAGGTCTGGCGGTTCGAACTGCAGGACGATGCCCTCTACCTCGAGCGCGGCGTCGTCACGTTCGTCGAGACCGCCGTTCCGTTCGTCCGCGTCCAGCACGTCGACACCCAGTTCGGCCCGATCGAGCGGGCACTCGGCCTCTCGAGCGTCGTGGTCTATACTGCCGGTTCTCGGAACGCCGACGTTCGGATTCCGGGCCTGACGCCGGACCGGGCCCGCAGCCTGCAGGAGACCCTCCGCGAACTGGCCGTCGAGAGCGAGGGCGACGATGCCGTCTGAGACGAACCGACTACATCCCCTCAGTGCCGTGATGCTGGCGCTCCAGCACGGAGCAACCGGCTTCTCGGTCCCGGTCCTGCTCGTGGGGCTGGGCCCCAGCGTTCTCGATATCGATATTGGACCGCTACTGGCGTTGGTCCCGATCGGTCTCGTCGCCGGCGTCGGCTACGGCATCGCGTACTACTACCGGTTCACGTACGAAGTCACCGCGAGTACGTTCGACGTCTCCTCGGGGGTGTTCTCGCGCCGGTCCCGCGAGATCCCCTACCGGCGGATCCAGAACGTCGATATCTCACAGGGGCTCTTCCAGCGGGTGGTCGGCCTCGCGGTCGTCTCGATCGAGACCGCCGGCGGCGGCGACACCGAAGCGACGCTCCGGTTCGTCAGCGAGGACGAGGCGGAGCGGCTCCGGTCGGAAATTCGCCGATTGACGGCCGCCACCGGAGAGAGGACCGCCGACCCCGAGTCCGATCGGCCGGCGTCCGACGAATCGGTCCCGTCCACCGCCGAGCGCACGCGCAAGGACCGCTCCCGAGGCGATGCCGCGCCGACGCTGCTGTTCGACCTCGAGACCCGGGAACTCCTGCTCTACGCGGTGACCTCGTTCCGGTGGGGCGCGGCGGTCTTTCCGATCGCGATACTCGTCTTCCTCGGCGGTGCCGACTCCGGATCGGGGCTCGTGCCCGCGTTCGTCATCGACGCCGCTCGGCCCTTCGGCGGGCCGGAGACGCTCGAGGGCGCGGCGGTCGGCCCACTGCTGGTGTTGGTCGCGGTCACCGCCGTCCAGTGGTCGCTTCTCACCTACGTCTCGAGCGTGATCTACACCGTCGCGAACTACCACGGGTTCCGCCTCGGCCGCGCGGGCGAGGACTTCGTCTACGAGCGCGGGCTGGTCCAGCGCTACAGCGGCTCGATCCCCGCGGAGAAGGTCCAGTCGGTCACGGTCACCGAGAACCCGCTCCAGCGGCTGGTCGGCTACGCCGGCCTCTGGGTCGAGACGGCGGGCTACGGCCCCGACAGCGGCGGCGGCAGCCAGTCGGCGGTCCCGATGGCGAAACGGGACCGCGTCTACCGGTTCGCCGAGAACCTCACCGGTGCCGAGTCGCCCGACTTCCGCGGTCCGCCGACGCTGGCTCGCCGCCGGTATCTCGGCCGGTACGCCATCGTCGCGGCCGTGATCGTCGCCGTCGCGTTCGGCCTCGCACGGGTCTCGACGTTCGACCGCTGGTATCTCACGGCCGTCGTTTTCCTCGCCGTACCGCCCGCCGCCTACCTCAAGTACGCCAACCTCGGCTACTTCGTCGGCGACGACCACCTCGTGATCCGCAGCGGGTTCTGGAAGCGCCGGACGACCGTGATCCCCTACTACCGGATCCAGACGGTCTCGACCCGGCGCTCGGTCTTCCAGCGTCGGCTCGGGCTCGCCTCGCTGGCCGTCGACACCGCCAGCTCGCGCACCTTTGCGTGGGGGTCCCCGACGATCTACGACATCGACCTCGAGACGGCCCGCGAGATCCACGACACCGGCCGGGAACGGCTCCAGTCGGCGCTCCGCGAGCGCGCCCGGACGGACGATCTCGGCCTTTCGGTGGATTTTACGTGACTCGCTCCGACGCTCCGCGTATGGCAGACGGAGACGATTACCGACTCGAGGAGGACAGCCTCGGCGAGATGCAGGTGCCCGCGGACGCCTACTGGGGGGCACAGACCCAGCGCGCGATCCAGAACTTCCCCATCTCGGGGATCACGTTCAGTCGGCGGTTCATCCGCGGGCTCGGCGTCGTCAAGAAGGCCGCCGCGCAGGCCAACCGCGACCTCGGACTCGTCGACGACGACGTCGCCGGGGCGATCATCGAGGCCGCCGACGAGGTCATCGCCGGCGAACACGACGACCAGTTCCCGGTCGACGTCTTCCAGACCGGCTCGGGCACGTCCTCGAACATGAACGCCAACGAGGTCATCGCCAACCGCGCCGCCGAGATCATGGGCTCGGAGATCGGCGACCGCGTCGTTCACCCCAACGACCACGTCAACTACGGCCAGTCGAGCAACGACGTCATCCCGACCGCGATGCACGTCGCCTCCCTCGAGGCGGTGGAGAAAGACGTCATTCCGGCGCTCGACACGCTCCGCGAAGCGCTCGAGGAGAAAGAAGAGGAGTTCGACGACGTGATCAAGACCGGCCGCACGCACCTGCAGGACGCGACGCCGGTCACGCTCGGCCAGGAGTTCTCGGGCTACCGCACCCAGGTCGAGAAGGGGCTGGCCCGCGTCGACCAGGTCCGTGACCACCTCGGCGAACTCGCGCTGGGCGGGACCGCGACCGGGACCGGCCTCAACACGCACGAGGAGTTCCCCGGCCGCGCCGCCGAGTACATCACGAAGGAGACCGGCGTCCAGTTCCGCGAGGCCGACAACCACTTCGAGGCCCAGGCGGCCCACGACGCGATGAGCGAGGCCCACGGCGCGCTCCGGACGGTTGCGGGCTCGCTGAACAAGATCGCCAACGACCTGCGCCTGCTCGCCTCGGGCCCCCGGAACGGACTCGGCGAGATCGAACAGCCGGAGAACCAGCCCGGCTCCTCGATCATGCCCGGCAAGATCAACCCGGTCGTCGCCGAGGCCGTCAACCAGGTCCACAAGCAGGTCGTCGGCAACGACGCCGCAGTTTCGGCCGGCGCGGCCGAGGGTCAGATCGACCTCAACCTCTACAAGCCCGTGCTGGCACACAACTTCCTCGAGTCGGCCGAACTCATCTCGAACGCGAGCCAGGTCTTCGGCGAGCGCTTCGTGCGAAAGCTCGAGGCCAACGAGGCCTACTGCGAGGACCGCGTCGAGCAGTCGATGGCGATGGCCACCTCGCTGAACGTCCACATCGGCTACGACAAGGCGAGCGAGGTCGCCAAGACCGCGCTCAAGGAGGACAAGACCGTCCGCGAGGTCGTCCTCGAGAAGGGCTATCTCGACGAGGAGGAGGCCGACGAGGTCCTCGATCCCCGGAAGATGGCCCAGCGCGGTATCCTCGGACAGGACGACTGAGACGGCGCGGATCCCGTTTTCGATCGGTGGTCTCGACCCTCTCAGGGTCGTGCGACGAGAACCGACGCGTCGACGCTCCGGACGACGCGATCGGTCGTACTGCCGAGCAGCCGTTCTTTCACGCCCGATTGGCCGCTGGCCCCCATGGCGACGAGGCCGACGTCGCGCTCGGCGCAGTACGCTTCGATCACCTCGTGGGGGTCGCCCTCGCGGGTGAGCCGTTCGTAGTTCACGCCGGCCGCTTCGGCCCGGTTCGCGGCCTCGTCGAGGGCCGACTCGGCTGCTTCCTCGAGCGTCTCGGTGAGCTGCGGGGCGATGTTCCCCGACGCGCCGGCGGACATCTCCGTCCCCACGTCCACGACGTGGAGGAAGTGAACCGTCGCTCCCGCACCCTCGGCGATCGAAACGGCCTGCTCGACCGCCGCCTCGCTCGTCGCGCTCCCGTCGGTCGGAACCAGAACGTCGTCGTACACGGTAATCGCCTCGACGCCGGCGGACAAAAAGCGAACGCGCGCACTCGCGGGGCCCGTCGTCCCGACTGCGCCCGCGATCGATCAGCGATCGACCGGCTCGAGCTGAGCCTGGTCGAGCGGGTCCTCGATGTCGCCCATTACCGCCTCGAGCAGGTCGGTCACGGTGACGAGGCCGACGACCTCGCCGTCTTCGATGACCAGGGCGAGTTCCTGGTTCTCGGCCTGGAACTGGTCGACCGCGTCGCTGACGTCCGCGTCGGGCGAGAGCGTCATCGGCGGCGCCGCCAGCTCCTCGTAGTCGACGGTGCCGTCGGCCAGTTCCTCGCGGTGTCTGACGAGGATCGGCGTGTAGAGGATACCGCGGAAGTCGGTCAGTTCGTCGCCGACCAGCGGATAGCGGGTCTGGGGCCGCTCCTCCATCTTCCGGAAGTTCTCCTCGGGGTCGGCGTCGGTCGAGAGCGCGACGATCTCCTCGGGCGGGACCAGTAGCTCGCTGATCGACTGCTCGCCGATCTGGAACGCGTTCATCACCTCTTCGCGACGTTCCTCGGAGAGATCGCCCTCTTGCAGGATCGAGCCCAGCCGGTTTCGCAGGTCGGCCCGGGACTCGATGACGTCCTCCTCGGTCTCGAGCCACGCGCCGGTCATCTCGATCCCGAAGAACTTGAGCGTCAGTTTCGCGATCCCGTCCCCGAGCGTGATGACCGGCGAGATGATCCGGTAGAACCAGTACAACGGCGTGGCACCGTAGCGACAGACCAGCCGCGAGCGCTCGACGCCGAGATACGTCGGCGTCTGCTCCCCATGGGTCAGGTGGACGAGGTTGATGATGAGGAAGGCGAGGATCGCCCCGCTACCGATCGTGGCCAGCGCCGTGTTCTCGAACACCGGCTCGAAGATCGCCGCCAGCGCGGGTTCGGCGACGATCCCGACCGCGATACTCGAGGCAGTAATCCCCACCTGACACGTGGTCAGATAGAGTTCGAGGTCGTCGGTCATTGCCCACGCCCGCTCGAGTTTCGGGTTATCGCCGACGAACTCCTCCTCCGTGAACTGTCTCGCGCGAGTCAGCGCAAACTCGATGGCGACGAAGAAGGCGTTGGCCAGGATCAGCAACACCCCTGCGAACAGTCGCCCACCGATGACGAACGAGTTCATCACTGCAGTGTTGCATCGCCGAACACAAATCTGTCGGGGAATCGACTCACCGTCGCCGCCCCGCGGCGCGCTAAAAGGTAGTCCTGCCCCTCGCGGTCGGTCGCCGGACGGTGACCCGAGCGAGCCGTCGGCCGCACTGTCCCCCGCGTCGAGCTACCAGCGACCGGAACACTCGACGCCGAGTAAACACGACTTCTGACCGTTCTTTCTTCCCGACTCGTCGACCCCAAATCGGGACAGTGACGCCGAATCAGTGGTGTCTGCGCCGGAATAAAAGAACCCAAGCAGTTTTGGCGAAGGCTCGCGTCAGACGAAATATGCACACCTGTCGCAACTGCAACCAGTCGTTTCAGACCGAGCTTGCCCTCGAGTTACACCGGGATACGTGCGAAGACGGACAGCTCCTCTGTGAGGTATGCGGGGAGCGATTCCAGGAGGGGTCGGCGACCCAGGACGGCTGGCACTACGAGTGCCCCAACGAGGACTGTGACGGCGACGGACTACAGGAGGACCTCTATCGCGTCGACGACGTCCGAGCCGCGACCCACTGACACCGACTCACGTCTCGTCTACTGACGGCGGGGGCGACCACGGTCTCTGCCCCCGATACGTCACCCTTGTTCTTCGCAGTTGCTCTCCCCTCTCGCCCCTACGCGTCGTAGCTCGTCTCGAGGTAGTCGATCAGTTCGCGAACGATCGACGGTTCGAACGTCCAGAAGCCGGCGTACTCGCCGGGGTCTCGTTCTTCGGCGACCAGGGCACCGCAGTGCCTGCCGTCCTCGCCGCCGTCGAAGACGACGAACCAGAACGCGCCGAGTTCCCCGGAGCCGGTGACGACCGAGACGCCCTCGAGCGGGGTCGGCCACTCCCCCGCCAGAAACACCGTCACGTCGATCGAGTCGCGGGCACCGAACCGCTCGTAGACCCCCGTCTGGGCCCGCAACGCCGCCGGTCGCTGGAAGCCAGCGTACAGCCGGCCGGCACCGACCCGCCACGCCCGCTCTTCGATCTCGCGGGAGGTCGCGAGCAACTGCTCGCGGGTCGCGGACGCAAACAGCGTGTTCTCGAGGAAGTCGAACAAGTGAGCGGGATCGGGCCCGGCGTCGGCCAACTCCCACGGCGGATGGTCCGTCGGCGAGAGGATCGCCTCGAACCCCTCGAGCCCCAGCGCGCCCCGAAACGCGCCCTCGGCGTCCCGGACGATCACGAAGCCGGTCCCGTCGAGTAGCCCCAGCGGACGATGTGTCACCTCGGCGGTTCGCGTCTCGAACCCTCGACGGAGCGCCGTCACGACCGACTCGTCGTCGGTGTATATGTCGAGGGTCTTGTACCGTTGATCCACCGCCTCGAAGGCGTCTCGGAGCGACCGCATCGTCATCACTCGACGGCCCGGAGACAGTCGAGGATCGACTCCGGGATCGACGTCTCGGTGACGTCGCCGGACTCCCTGTCGAACGCGAGCAGGCCCATGTCCTCGAGCCGCGGTAGCGTCTCGTGGTACAACTGGATCCTGATCCGGTCGCGATCGGCCGGCGACGCGATCGTCCCGTCGGCGCTGGCGGCCACGCCGGCGATCACGTCCGCGAGTTCCTCGACCGCTGGCGATGGCTGCTGGTGGCAGTAGACGATCGTCGCTCGAGCGGTCGGCGACGCAAGCAGCCGGAACACGTCATCGACCGGTCGGTCGTCGACCGCCGAACTGAGCGCAAACGGATCGAGTTCGGCACGGTCGCCTCCCATCGTTCGATGTAATCTATGTTAACGTCAGTCATATACTTATCCCTCGTGAGCCCCGTTCCCCGGGCCCGATCTCCTCGCCCGTGAGGACGATCTCCGTTGCAGTTCTGGTCCCGACCACGGCCTCGAGGAAGGGAACGTACGCGTCGCGGCGATGCCGAACTGCACTTCGGGCAGCGACAGCGTCGTTCCCTCGCCGACGCTCTCGGTCGTTGCAAACTCACCGCCGCTTTCCCATGTTTTAATCGGGTCGTCCCCTCAGGATAGGTATGGAACGGCTCACGCCGCGAGTGCGGGTCGTCTGGCTGGCCCTTGCGCTGGTTCGGGCCGCGATCTTCGGTGGGATCGTCGTCGGTGCCGCGATCGGGGTCACCCGGACCGATCTCTGGGCGGGCGCGCCGGACATCCTCGTGCCGGCCGCCGTCGCGATCGCCGTCGTCCTCGCCGTCCTCCGGGTCGTCGTCGCCTGGCTTCGCTACGGTGTCTGGCGGTTCGAACTCCGGGACGACGACCTCTACATCGAGCGCGGCGTCTTTACACGAGTCAGAACCGTCGTCCCCTACGTCCGGGTCCAGCACGTCGACTCCCGGCGCTCGCCGCTCGAGCGGACGACCGGGCTCGCGACGGTCGTGGTCTACACGGCCGGCTCCCGGAGTTCGGACGTCGCGATCCCCGGGCTGACGCCGGCCCGTGCGGAATCGCTTCAGGAGTCGCTTCGGGGGCTCGCGATCGAGAGCGAGGGTGAAGACGCCGTATGAGATCGCTGCATCCCGCGTCGGTCGCCGTCCGTTCGCTGTCACGGAGTCTCAATACCGGCTTCCTGTTTTTCGTCGTCGGCGTCGTCGTCTCGCCCGGCGGGAACGGGATCGATCTCCTGTCGGTGTTCGGTCTCGTCGCGGTCGGAATCGTCGTCGGCATCGTCTACGAGTTCGCCTACTACCAGCGGTTCCGGTACGACCTGACCGACGATACGTTCGACGTCACCTCCGGCGTCCTCGCGCGTCGGGACCGCGAACTCCCGCTCGGTCGGATCCAGAACGTCGACATCAGACAGAACGTCCTCGGTCGCGTCCTCGGCATCGCCGCCGTCCATATCGAGACCGCCGGCGGCGGTCAGACCGAAGTCAGCCTCGAGTACGTCTCGGAGGACGAGGCCCATCGGCTCAGGCGACAGCTCCGGCGTGGCGCGAGCGGGGGCAAACCGGCCGACGACGCCCTCGAGGCGGACGACCACACTACGGCGTCCGACGCTGGCCCCGACGAAACGCTCCTGTTCGAGATTCGCCCGCGAGAACTCGTGATCCTGAGCGTCTTCACCATCGACCCCGGGGCAAGCCTCCTCGGCGGTATCGCGCTGTCCTTTGCCAGCGGCTTCGATCCCGCGACGCTGCTGCCCGGGGATCGTATCGGCTGGCTTCCGGGCCCCGAAACGGGTCCGCTCGTCCTCGTGTGGGGCCTCCTCCTGTTCCTGCTCGCCGCCTGGGTCGTCAGCGCGGTGCTTACGTTCACCCGATACTACGGGTTCCGGCTCACCCGCGCCGACGACGAACTCTACTACGAGCGCGGACTCCTGCAGCGCTACAGCGGGACGATCCCGCTCGAGAAGGTTCAGGCGCTGACGATCTCGAAGTCGGTTCCGTTCCGCTGGTTCGGGTACGCCGCCCTCAGCGTCGAGACGGCCGGCTACGCGCCCGGACAGTCCGACTCCAGGGGCACCGAGTCCGCGATCCCGCTTGCCGACGCCGACCGGGTGAACGAACTCGCACGCGCGATCGAACCGTTCGGCCCGGTCGACCTCGAGTCGCCGCCCCGCCGTGCGCGCGAGCGGTACGCGATCCGGTACCTGCTCGTCGTCGCCGCCGTCGTCGCGATTGCGGCGCTGGTGGCGCGGTACACGGGATTCCTCGGCCGGTGGTACCTGCTGGCCGCCCTCGCCGTCCTCGTCCCGCTCGCCGCCCACCTGAAATGGACTAGCCGGGGCTACCAGGTCGGCGACCGGTACTTCCTCACGCGGACCGGCTTCTGGCGGCGAACCACGAAAGTCGTCCCCTACTACCGGGTGCAGGCCGTCCTCCACCAGGCGACGATCTTCCAGCGCCGGCGGAACCTCGCCAGCGTCACCGCCGACACCGCGAGTTCGGCCTCGCTGCTCGGCCGGGCCGCGACCGCCCACGACATCGACGACCAACGGGGCCTCGAGCTACAGGCCGACCTCGAGGAGCGACTGCAGGAACGACTGCGGGAACGCAAGCGCCAGCGGACGGTCGGACAGTGGTTCCGGGAGGCCGACGACGGGGACTCGAGCGACGAGGACCCGTCACCGGAGTCCAACGACGATCGGTAGCACGCTCATAATCAAACGGAGATCTGCTCCTTCGTTGCATCAACGGTCACGTCTGCTCCAAGCGGAAGCGGAATACACGGGTCCGTGTGACCGTAATCGAGACCGAAGACAAGCGGAATACCCGGATTATATCGTTCGATTTGTTCGAGTATCGCCTCTCGCTGTGCCGCACAGTATTCTTCCCGATTCACGTCGGCGGCAAACGTTGCAGGCCGTCCAACTAGGACCGCATCGAACTGCTGGAGCAATCCGCGCTCACCCATGCACATGAGCGTCCATCCGATCCGCTCGGCATCCGGTGCATCGTCGGCAGTTTCCAGTACGAGAACAGCACCCTCTAGATCACTCGTATCCGGTACGTATCGTTCCGTCTGAAGGTGCCAACTGATGATTTCGAAACAGCCGCCCCATAGTCGCCCTTCGACTGTCGTACTCGGGCCATACCATTCCCAGCCATGGTTGTCGAACCACTCACGCGGCTCGCCCGTGTCAAAGTCATAGAAACGGTCACTCCATTCGGATGCCGGGTGGAGTTCTCCCAGTCGCTCCTCGAAGAACGCACGGCGAAGATACTCCGCAGTGTACGAATGCAGTTCCGGGTCACAGGCAAGGTCGGGCATCACTTGCCCACCCGAATAGGAGACGATTCCTAGATTCCACAGATACAACGAGAGGTTGCAGTTGTCACTGTATCCGAAAAACCGAGTTGGATTTTCTCGGAGAATGTCCGGGTCGAGGTGTTTCAGGATCCGAAGTTGGTCATCTCCACCGAAGACGGCAATCGCCGCGCTTATGTCCGGATCTTCGAAGGCGCGCATAACGTCGGCGGCTCGTTCTCGTGGATGCTCGCGGAGGTATTCCCCGTTCTGCTGTGCAGTTTCGTAGAGAACCGGCTCGAGGTCAAATCGGGAGCGGAGACGCTCTACTGCAATATCGATACAGTCTTGGCTGGCGACCATCGACGAGGGCGCGAGTATCGCAACCGTATCTCCCGGTTGTGCGGGCGGGGGATGAATCGGTGATGGCATACAAATAATATATTTCTACTGTCAAATAGGGTTTGTGTTCCACTGCGTTCCCCGTATGCCGCGACGAGGAGACAGCTCCCGCTGTTCAATCCAAGGGATCAGTCTTGGCATGCCCGGCTTCAGCAACCAGAATGGATATAGCGATATATTGTTTATCACCTGGCGGCACGCATCGTCCGGCCCACCACACAACACGAGCGTCCGCCCGCCCGAGACGGACCCCTTCTCCAAGGGCACTCGACCACGAGGGCGATAGAAACCGAGAGTCGACGGCGGACTCCGGAACGACGTGAAACGGCTCAGGACCGTTCTAAGCGGAGCGAGAGAAAGAAGATAGAGGACGGGATAGCTGGTGAGGAAAACGACGATTCAGGCCGTAAATCGACTGTCGTAGCGCAACTCAACACCGATGAGAGGTCTTCAGGAAGAGTACTCGTCGTCAGCCATGTCCCCGACTGCGGGGACGGCAGTGAGTCCCGTCAGTACCAGTCGAGCAATGAGCGATATCGACCCGCGGTGAGAACCGCCCGAGACAGTGTGGGCCGAAACCACCGCAAACGGCGAAGGAGTGAACGACCACCGCGTGACGACGAGCGACTTTCGATCGGGTTCACCTCGCCCATCCTCGAGACGACCGAACGATCGGTGCTGACTTCGCGATGATCGTTACAGGATCGTCCCGAGTGACACGGGTCCTCGAGCCGCGGCCGTGACTCGAGCGAGCGAAACGAAGTCCGAGCCGATCGATCCCGCTCGAGTCGTGTCTCCGAACCGTGGCCGGTGCGACGCATCACCCAACTGCTGCTTTAGGACGGTCGGCGTCACGACCGCTCGAGTATCCATCCTACTATTTATCTCAATTTCTATCACCATTCTCACTGACCGATGATATTGAATTCTAGGCCTATCAGAATGCCTGATCTGAATTCATAGGGGGATAGATCGGCCAGAGTGGGTGATAGAGATGGAGATAAATTCACTATTCCACCGGGTACGGCCCCCTATATCGATGATTTCGGGCGTTTCGGTAGTACACCTTTCTTGGTACACTGTGCATACAGTGTATCAGGATCTGGAGGTGTCGGGGCATGAGCGTCGATACCGACGACGGGTTCGGCCCGTTCTGCGGAGCGCTCGGCTGCACGGACGACGCCGAGTACGTCATCGATCACCCGAAGCACGGTGAGCTGACGGTCTGTTCCGGCTGCGTCGGAGACTACGAGGTGATCCGCCTTGTCTGACGAGCCCGCTGTCAGCCCGGAGGACGCCCTCGAGGTTGCCCAACGCGCCCTCGCAAAAGTTCAGGACCTCGAGGAGTGCGTCGCGAAACTCGAAGCGTTGCACGAGGACTCCATCGACGAGGCCGCCGACTACGACGATCGCGACGCGGCCGTGATCGAACACCTCGAGCCAGGGGAGCCGGTCAAGGTCACCCGACTCCACAAGCTGTACCGTCGTCACACCGATATTCGGGCTGACGATACGCTCAAGAAACGGGTCCGCGGTCTCGTCGCGGGTCCGGACTTCCGGATCGCGCGTGCCGGCGAGATCCTCTACGATCCCGATGGAGGTGAGCAGCGGTGACCAACGACTACGCCGACGCCCGGCACGCCGACGAGTCGCTCGACGAGGACGCGGCCAACGACGTCGCCTTCCGGAAACTCATCTACGGCCTCGCCGGTGACGAGATCGACCCGACCGAGTGCGGACCTGTCGAGGCCGCCCAGCGCGCCGTCGATCGCGTCGAGGGTCTCGAGGAAGAGAACGAGCAGCTCCGCCAGCGCGTGGTCGAACTTCGCGACCAGGTCAACAAGATGAACCAGGCGGCCGATCTGTACCAGTCGGTTGCCCGGAAGAGCGCCGCGAAGCGCGACCAGCAGGCCGCGATCGTGCTGAAGCACGCGGCGAGAGTCACTGGCGGAGCGACTGGTCGCGAAGAGTACGACGGCGGTCGCATTCAGGATGTCCTCGAGGCTGCCGATGTCGATATCCACCGGACGAACACCTACGACGTCATGGAGAAGGCCGAGGAGTTGGTCGGTGACAAGAGCATCTGCCGGTTCCAGAAAGAGTCTCGCTCGAGTTCACAGAACACGCGTCTGATCGTCAAGTCGCCGACCGAACTCCCGGAGACGGTTGCCGGCGTCCGGATCCACGAGGGGGTGTTGTCGGGGTGAACACCTGTTGCGGAGGTGTTGCGGTTACACAACACCTCATGAGGGGGCCCCCGCCCCCAGGACCGTTCTGAGTACAAGGACGGTTGAATTGGGAGAAAATCCCCTGAAGTAATTCAAGAAAGCAAATGTCGATTAGTCAACGGTACGCTCGCACATCGCTCGCATCGCTCGCATTCGAACGACGCAACACCGCTCGTTCGGTGTTGTGTAGACTACACACCTCCGCAACACCGGTCGAACGGAGGTGGACCGAGTAATGTCGGCCCAGTCAGACGCTGCAAACGCGGAACTCGTGGATTCGTTCCAGGAGTTCTTCCGCGACTACTACGACGACGAGATCCGGACGCTTGCCCAGCACTACCCGAACGAGCAACGTTCGCTCGAGGTCGACTGGGAGGACCTCTTCCGGTACGATCCCGATCTCGCGGACGACTACCTCGGCCAGCCAGAACAGCTCCAGCGGTACGCCGAAGAGGCGCTTCGGCTGTACGACCTCCCGATCGACGTCTCGCTCGGGAACGCACACGTCCGCGTGTACAATCTGAACGGGACTGACTCGTTCTACCCGGGGTGGTTCTCCCCGACGAAGCGCCACAAGAAGACTCCCTTCCTCACGGTCGAAGGGCAGGTCGAGAAGGCCACCGACGTCGACCCGAAGATCGAGGAAGCCGCCTTCGAGTGCCAGCTCTGTGGATCGCTCACCCGAGTCCCGCAGTCCGGGACGAGCGACGACTTC
Organism: Natrinema thermotolerans; assembly: GCF_031165565.1. Lineage (NCBI taxonomy): Archaea > Methanobacteriati > Methanobacteriota > Halobacteria > Halobacteriales > Natrialbaceae > Natrinema > Natrinema thermotolerans. The sequence continues at coordinate 4,022,170 of NZ_CP101873.1, forward strand.
CAGGAACCCCACGAGTGCCAAGGCTGCGAGCGACAGGGGCCGTTCCGCATCAACTTCGACCAGTCGGAGTTCGTCGACGCGCAACTGCTCCGACTCGCCGAGCCTCCGGAAGTGATCGGCGGTGGCGACGGGACTAAGATCGACATCGCCGTCGAAGACGATCTCTGCGATCAGGCCGAACCTGGCGACCGCGTCAGCGTCACCGGCCGCCTCCGGCTGCAGCAGGAGGGGTCAAACAGCAAGAAGAGCGCCCGGTTCAAGCCCTACCTCGAGGGTCACCACATCGAGATCTCCGACACCGACTTCGAGGACCTCGAGATCACCGAGGAGGACAAGCAAGAGATAGAGGCGATCGCGAACGGCGAGTACGGCCCTCTGTTCGAGGTCGTCCTCGCCAGTATCGCACCCGACCTCACCGGGGAGAAATACGAACTCATCAAGGAGGGCATCTTCCTGATGCTGATCGGCGGCGCCACCGTCGAACTCGATAACGGCCGCGAGGTCCGGGGCGTCTTCCACATGCTCCTGATCGGCGACGCCTCAACCGGGAAGTCGACGCTGCTCCGCGAGGCGAAACAGATCGCGCCGCGGTCGGTCTTCGCGAACGGCAAGGGCGCGACCGAGGCCGGGATGACCGCCACCGCGAAGCAGGACGACTGGGCGGACGGCGAGTGGACGCTCGACGCCGGCGCACTCGTCCAGGCGAACAACGGCCTCGCGTGCATCGACGAGATCGACAAGGTCCGCGAAGATGTCCAGGACTCGATGCACGGCGCGATGGCCGACATGAAGGTCGACGTCAACAAGGCGGGGATCAACACGACGCTCCCGTCGGAGACGTCGGTGTTCGCCGGCGGGAACCCGAAACACGACCGATGGGACGACTACGTCGCCGACAGCGAGCAGATCGACCTGAGCGAGACGCTCCTCTCCCGGTTCGCGCTCATCTTCAAGCTGCAGGACAAGCCCGATGAAGAGACGGACCGAGAGAAGGCCGAACACGTCCTCGAGACGAAAGAGGCGGCGAAAGCCAAACGCGCCGGCGAGGCGGACGGCACCGATGACGACGATCGCGTGATCGACCACGACCTCCTGCGAAAGTACGTCGCCTATGTGCGACAGCTCCCCGACCCGCGCTTCCGGACCGAGGAGATGCGGAACAAACTCCGGGACGCCTACGTCCGGATGCGGGGCGTCAACGGCTACGACGAGGACGCGCCGGTGCCGATCACGCTGCGAAAGCTTCAGGACATGCACCGGATCGCCGAGGCGAGCGCCCGGGCCCGGCTCTCGCAGTGGATCGAAGAGGAGGACATCATGCGTGCGAAGCGGCTGGTCGGCGAGTCCCTCCAGGACTACGGGATGAACGAGGACGGCGAGTTCGACGCCGATATCGTCGAGGCGAACTCCTCGAAGCCCCAGCGCGACCGAGTCAAGAACGTCAAGGCCGTCATCCGAGAGCTGCAAGCCGGCAAAGCCGGTGGCGTCCCCTACGAAGACGTCTTCGAGAAACTCGAGGAGATGGGCATCTCCCAGGAGAAGGCGAAACACGAGATCGAGAAGCTCAAACGGAAAGGCGACGCCTACGAGCCGAAGACGAACAAGGAGGTGCGGGTGACGTAGATGGCCCGCTCCTCTACCACCCAGACGGAAGCAGAGCGGCGCAAGCGTTCGAAGGAGGTCTACGAAGCGCTCGTCCGTGCCGTCGACTACAACTCGGGTCGCAAACAGCCGCCGCTCGCGAAGAAGACGTCGGTCATCGGCACGCTCCACGGCGCCGGCTACGGCCGCTTCGGCCTCGAGGAACTCGACAAGGCGATCACGGCCGCCTGTCGCAACGGCGATCTCTTCCGAGCCGAGGACGGCAACGGCGACGTCCGGCTTGGGATCAACGACCGGTGGAAGCTCCGCGAGAAGATCGAATCGAACCTCTCGTGCGTCGAGGAACCGCGAGACGATGTGATCGGGCTGGCGAACGCACAGGTCGAAAAACTCCGACTTCGAGGTGAGAACGATGACTGACTCCGGTAACTGCAGCAGCGGTACTGAGCAAAGCCATTACTGCGAACTCTGCGAGACCGGGTTCGAAACGGCTCACGAGATCCTTAACCACGACTGCGATGGACGGCCAAAACTGGATGATTCTGACTCTCCCCCTCGAGGGTCAGCGTTCGATTCGTCAAATTCTGGCCGAACACTACAGACGGGCACTGATCAGCCTATCTCACAGTCTGAGAACTCTACGCGAACCGGAGGGGGTGACGACTCGTGACGACCGGCTACGTGGTCGATCTCGACAACGGACACAACGGCTACTGCGTCGAGAGCCTCGTCGGCGTCACCTACTGCGGTGAAACGTTTGACCCGGCGGCCGTCGATCGCGAGCTCTACGCGATCGATCGCGGCGAGGACCACCCGCACAATTACCTCTGCTACGACTGCTCGAAGGCGGACTCGCGGAAGATCCGCGGTGCAGTTCGAGGTGAAACAGCGTGAGCCGCCGAACGAAGTACCGCAAGGAGGTCAGCACGGGCGGGATCCACCCTGGCGAGAACGACCACTACGCGATCGGTGTCCGGCCGCCGATGAACGGCAACGACGTCTACTGTCTCATCCAGTTCGACGGTGGTACGTGGGGCGAAGGCGGCCGATCGGTGGAGTCGCGCGACGAGGCCATCGAGTACATCCACGATCGCTTCGAGGGCCTCGAGCAGAAGGCGACCGACGACAAGCGTCGGGGCAGCATCAACCACTACCCCGAGCCGCCGAAGCCGGCGAACACACGGTACATCGTTCACCCGGACTACGAAGACGAGATCGGGCCTCGAGAGGTCTGGGGCGATGCGACGCTCGCGACGTTCGGCGCCGAGCCGACGTCGAAGTACGCCGACAAGCCCTGGTACCAGACTCGCGACGCCTACCACGAGTGGCTCGAGCCGGTCCGCGAAGCTGACGGCGATCTCGTCTATCGCATCTACGCGAGGGACATCACCGAGATGGCCTACTGGTGGTATGTCGCCGTCGACGGCGAGCTCCACATGGTCCGATACCGGCCGGACTCCGGCCGCCGGAAGATCGTTACGTCGACCTGGACATCGGCGACGCGGCGCGCCGGCGGGATCGGGATCACGAACGCGCCGCCCGCAGACTGCCGGCTGCTTGACGTCGACGAGACGCCGTTCTCCGCTGGCCTCGAGGACGACGCGATCGAGGAGTGGCTCGAGCGTCACGCACCGGACGCACTGTCGAAGTCGGTGGCCAACCAGGTCGATGACGATGCCGAGATGCCTTCCCGCCGAGCTCGAGGTGAGACGGCGTGAGTGTCTTCGAGGACACCGTCGAACTCTGGCAGAACGCTCTCGAGGACGACGACGTCGCGACGGTCGAGGGTCCCGCCTCGATCGAGACCCTCCTGGAGGCCCGCGACCGCTTCGAGCAGCTGGGCAACGAGCCTCGCGACGGCTGCCTCGTCATCTCGATCGACATGGCCCGGGAGATCCCGCGGGGTTGGGTCGAGATTGATGGGCCCGCGGTCCCCGACGGTCACGAGGAGTTCCGCCCGTTCGAACGGATGGTCACGGTCACCGATCGCGTCGGCGGCGAGGTCGCGTTCATCTGCCGCTCGGACGCGGTCCGCCTGGACATGACCGTCCTCGAGGCCGACGGGGTCGTCGCGATCGACTTCGACCGAGGTGACACAACCGATGCCTAAGCAACTCCCCAAGGAGATCGCCGACGAATCGGCCGCGGTCCGACTCGTCTACAAGACGCTCGAGGCCGAAGACGCGCCACTCTCCCAGCGCGATATCGTCGACGCAACGGCACTCACACGGCGGACGATCCGCGAGGCCGTCCCCACACTCGAGGACGCGGGCCTCGTCAGTAGCTACAACCACCCATCGGATCAACGCCGACGGATCTACTACCTTCGCGAGGAGTACGACAACGTCGTGGGGGCCCATCGGGCGTTCACGATATCGGAAAGGTAGCACTATTTGATTCGCTTTTAAGCCCGACAGTCACCATAACTGATAGCAACGGCTGTCTCCTATCGCTCCCCGATCGAGGCAACGACGACATCGGGGGGTGGCCGACAGCCATCGGCTTCTCCTGCACCCATGTCCACCACAGCCCACACCATCGACGAGGTCCAGGGCCGCGACGAACCCGACCGTGTCTTCCGGCGCTACGTCTTCAACAACCCCTCGATCTGTTCGTGTTGCTTTCGACGGCTGAAAGCCAACGAGAGCCACGTTCGGGCGTACTCAGGGATTACTGGACACGACCTCGAGCCGAAGGCCACTCGGGCCGTGTCGGTCCGGGCCCACAAGACCGGTCCGGGCGAGATCGGCCCCGAAGGCCCACTCGAGGGCACTCGGCAGGTCGACAACACGGCGATCGCGAAGTACCCCGTCCGCACGGTCTGCGAGGACTGCGGATCGATCGCCGGCCGAGCTGACTCGGATCCGCTGAGCCGACGAAAAGCGCTCGCTCGTGCTGAAACACTCGCTGATCGACTCGCGGAGGTCGGCGAGCCGGTCCAACTGAACCTCCTGAAGCACCTCGTTGGCTACCTCAAGTCTCAAGAGGATCTCTCGAGCTACGACACGGAGTGTTTCGAGGCCGCGACCACGATCGCTGTTCGCGAGGCCCGCGGTCGACGATGACCGTCCACCCGATCGAACCGGGGCTGCCCGTCGAGGTCCGCTTCGCCGGTCGCCGCCTCGAGGGCGTCGTCGACGAAGTCCGCTGGACGCCGACCTGGAACAACCCGCGCTCGGAGATCGTCGTCGACGCCGACGGCACGACGATCACGACGGGGCGGGCATCGATCCAACCACTCACCAACTGATCCACCCATGGAACCGAAAGATCCCGACGCACCGATCGACCCGTATAGCGAGTACGACCTCTACGACGTCATCAACGGCGACCTCCCCGCCGGCAAGTCGACCGAGTACGAGGGCCCCCACCTCATCTCGAGCGGGCCCAGTGTCACCGTCCAACCGGACGGCCACGCCGGCTCGGTCGATACGATTGATCCCGAGGACTACGACGACGTCCTCGAGCTGGTCGACGAGCTGAACGGCCTGGTCCTCGAGTGGCGCGAGCTATCGATCAACGGTACCGACGAGGATCTCATCGAGTGGGCCGGGCCGTGGGTGACATCGGACGAGTCGAAGGCCGACGATGACCACTGGCTCGTCGTTCCGGAGGATATCCCCGAGGCCGGCGTCTAACGAAGTTCCCCGATGACGTCCGACGTCGCCCCCACCCCGTCGGACCGAGGGCTCCCCACTCGCTCCCGCCCGCTTCGGGACGGAAGCACCCGCGACTACCAGACGTCCACGGGCCGTCCCGACCCGCGCCGGGATCAGGCCGGGAAGGCCTCTCGCTGACACACCCGAGACCCGGCGCTTTTCCATACGCTGACTGACCATGCTCGAGACACAACCAGACGGAGCGACGCTCGCACCACACCACTTCACGTGGGGTGCGCTCCTCACGGCCTGGGCCGCGACGTACGCCTGGGACCGTTTCACCGACCGAGAGCCGCTCATGCTCTCGCTGGGCGTCGTTGCCGGCCTCTTTTCGTTCGTGATGCTCTGGCGGTACTACGCCGTCGCCGGCGCCATCGGTACGCTCGTCGGGACGGTGATCACGACCGCCGGCCTCGTCCGCTTTCGCCGGTACGCCTCGAGGCCGTCCTTCTGGGTGGCCGCGTTCGGCGTCTACGCGATGTGGGACGACTGGGCCTCGCACGCCCTCAGCATCTGGACGCCGCTGGACTGGCTGTTCGAGGCCTACGTTCACGGCATCATTTCCTGATACACATGACACCCGACACCGACTCAGGTAGCAGTACAGGCTACAAGACGACGGCCAAGACCGCTATTGCCGGCGCCATCCTACTCGCGTTCTTCGGGACGTGGCTGGCGATGGAGTGGACTGGCCGACAGCCCGACTCGCTGATCCTACTCGGCGCGGTCGCGATCGCCGTCGGCGCGGGCTACTACCTTTGGGACGACGCGATGGGCGAGGGCGTCCAGGCCGTCGACGATCTGCAATCCGACGGTGACGAGAGCGGAAGTCCAGAGGACTGATAGATGCCATGGCGACGAGACAACACAAATCAACGACCCGCGAATCGATCCGGGAGTGCAACGAAGCCGTTTCGAGGCGATTCCACGTGACGCTCGCCGTTTACAAGACAATCAAGGCGACAACGCAGCTGATCGGCGTCGTCGGTGGCATCCTCGCGATGCAACAGGGCGCCGACCCGATGACATCGCTGACGATCATCGGCGCGATCCTCGTCGGGCCGGAGATCCTCGAGTACACGATCGCGAACGAGCCGCCTCGAGACCACGACCGCAAGGACTGACTCATGACTGAGGACCTCACCGAGATCGACGGCGTCGGGCCAGCGATAGCCGAGGCGCTCGAGGAGGCTGGCTTCAAGACCGTCGACGACGTCCTCGCAGCGAGCGTCGACGAACTCGCCGACGTCCATATGATCGGCGAGAAGTCGGCGAAGGGGATCCACGAGGGCGAGGGCACCCACCGCGGTCGCGATCCGAAGCTCACGAAGCAGCGCCAGGAGGCGATCGCGTCGATGCTCGAGGACGGCCACTCGGTCGCTGCAGCCTGCCGGTGCAACGGCATCGGCCAGACGACGTTCTACGAGTGGCTCGAGAAAGCCGACGACCAGGAGGAAGGCATCTACGCGGATTTCGCGGACAGGGTCGCGAGCGCGCGAGGGGCTGGCGAGGCGAAGCTCGTCGACGATCTCCTCGAGATGGCCCGCGAGAACGGAGACGCCCGGACGATCCTCTCGGTGCTGAAAAACCGCTACCCCGAGTCGTGGGGAGAACACGATGACGACGACGCCGGCTCGGGCAGCGTCGAAGTCTACCTCACATCGGAGAAAGACTGATCCATGAGCCTCGAAACAACCCAGATCCCGTACCAGCGCGACGGCGACGATGTCGTCGGCATCGGAAGCTACCGAGTCCTCGAGACGTTCGATGGCCGTGCCGACGAGGACGTCCGGGAGGACATCCGAGAGAAGACTGAGGTGGCGCTCAAGGACTACCCCGAACTCGCGGGCAAGACGGTCACGATCGGCCGGATCGATCCGGACGAAGATGCGAACGCTCAGGCCTTTTTCTACAACCTGCTGACGGCCTACCACACTGACCGCTTCGCATCACTTCAGACCGTCTACCACGAGCTCGCACACCTCGCCATCTTCGTCCAGCACGAACAGGGTGAGGACGTCCCGCTCTCGAGTGAGGAGTACTGTTCGATCGTCGCCGTCTCCCGGATGCCCGTGCGCTACCTGGAGCACGACAACCGGGAGGACATCTCCTACCTCGGGACGCCGACCGTCCCGAAGGCAGAGTGGCCCGAGATCTGCCAGCGGGCACTCGAGTACCGCGAGGAGAACGGGCGGAACAGCCACTACATCCAGCGCTGCAAGGAGTGGCTCGAGGTGGACGCATGAGCACAACTCGATCCACGACGTCGTACGCCGAGGAGTTCCCCGAGCCGAGCTACACGATCTTCGATCGGCAACGGGACTCTCGAGAGGTCCGGCCGTACGTCCATCCGGACACCGGCCTCGCTCCCCAGGAGGACTTCCTCGCTGGGCCCGAGGGCGACGCCGCGATCTCGTCGGACGCCTCGAACCACGTCATCATCTCGGGACTCGGCGCCGGCAAGACGGCGACACTCATCATGCGCGCCTGGGCGAACGCCGAGCGCTGGAACCGCGGCGAACTGGGCGCGCTCATCGCCCCGGACTGGCCGACCATCAAGAACGCCATCCTCCCGACGATGCGAGAGTTCGGCCTCCTCGAGGTCTGCGACTACGTCGGGCCCGGTGGCGAAGAGCCCGGTGTCCACACACCCAGTGGCTCGCGCATCATCCTGCAGACGGCGTCTAACGAGCGCAAAATCCGCCGTCTCCGTGGCCCGAACCTCGCGTGGGTCGGGATTGACGAGCCGGCGTCAGTCGCCGAGCGTGCCTGGGAAGTCCTCTCCGGCCGTCTCCGGGTCGGCAACTACCGGAACGCGTTCCTGACCGGGACGCCTCGAGGCTTCAACTGGGTCTACGATCGCTTCTACGAGGACGACGCCGAGATCGTCCACGACGACGTCTACGAGGTCCGCGAGTCCGACCGGGTCCGGGGCGTCTTCGGTGTCCCATCGTGGCTCAACCCCCACAATCCGGACGACTACATCGAGCGCCTCGAGGACGAGTACTCCGGGTCGTACTACCAGCAGGAGGTCGAGGGCGCGTTCACCCAGTTCGACGGCCTCGTCTACCCGTGGTTCGACCGCGACGAGCACATCGTCGAGTCGGAGGACCTCCCGGACAGCTGGGACGAGACGATCTACGGCGTCGACTGGGGCTTCTCGAACCACGCGGCGATCATCGCCATCCGGATCCACGGCGACCGCTGGTACGTCGCCGAGGAGCGCAAGTCCCGCCGGATGGGCAACGACGACATCGCCGCCGAACTCGAGCAGATGGAGGACGATCACGGTTCGGGCCCGGTCTACTGTGACAGCGCCGAGCCGAAGTCGATCGAAGCGCTGAACGAGCACGGCTTCGACGCCCGGAAGTCCGACAAGTCGGTCGAGGAGGGGATCAAGGCCGTCGCTGCGAAGCGTGACGAACTCCGCGTCCACGATCTCTGCCAGGAGACGATCAACGAGTTCCACGCCTACCAGTACAAGGACGGCCGGGAGTCGGAGAAGCCGAAGAAGGAGAACGACCACATCATGGACGCCCTCCGCTACGCGGTCTTCACTCACGAACATAGCGACGATAACGACCCAAGCGGGTCGGGGACGTGGTAATCCATGACTGATACTTCTACAGCAGACGAGACGGACGACGCCGCCGGCGGTGGTCGGGAGGCCGAACTGGTCGCACAAGACGATGGGCTCTCCGCCCGGCAGGAGTTTCAGATGCGGTTCGCACTCGCCCAGGCGTTGGGTGAGAACATCCCCGGCGACGAGGACTACTACGAGGTCTTCAGCTGGGACAAGAACCCGACCGTCGAGGACTTCTTCGCCCTCGCGCTGCGGAACCCCTACGCCTATGCCGTCACGTTCCTCCCGCCGTCGACGACCTGGCGCAACCCGCCGCAGATCGACGATAGGGCCGAGCCCCCAGAGGGCGTCGACCAGACGCAGTTCGAGAGCGACGTCCAGGAGCTCGTCGACGATCACCAACTGTGGCACTACGCGAAGCGGGCCGACAAGCTCGCCGGCGTCGGGAAGTTCGGCGTACTCGTCCTCGAGTTCGACGACGTCGACGATCCCGACGGCTTCTCGAGTCCGGTCGAGGCCGGCGCCGAACTCACGGGACTCCGGCCGTTCTCAAGGGCGTCGGTCACAGATGTCGCAGTCGGCGGGCCTGGCTCTGGGCGCTGGGGAGATCCGGTCGAGTACACGCTCGACCTCTCGGACGAGAACGAGTACGAGACCGTGATCCAGCACCACGGCGACGAGACGGTCGACGTCCACTGGCAGCGGGTCATCCACATCCCGTCGGACGAGCTTCTGGACGATGAGCTTCGAGGCATCCCGCGACAGAAGCCGGTCTACAACAACTTGATCGACATCGAGAAGACGCTCGGCGCCGCCGGCCAACTCGTCTACCGAGCCGCTGCGTGGGGTATCCACATCAACATCTCCGAGGACTTCAACCTCGAGGACGACGGTGACCAACTCCGCGAACACCTCCAGCGCTGGCAGCACGGCCTCGAGAACGTCCTTCGGACCCATGGCGCCGACGACGTCAAGAGCCTCGGCGGCGAGGACATCGACCCGCAGCCGGTCATCGACCCGAACATCGAGGCGGTCAGCGCCCAGACAGGGCTCCCGCAGTCCGTCCTGAAGGGCAACGAGAGCGGCGAGCGGGCCACCACGCAGGACCTCAAGGAGTGGTACGGGAAGATCGCCGAACGGCGCAACGAGTTCGTCGAGCCGCAGATCGTCCGTGCAACCATCGACCGGCTGCAGGACATCGGCACGATCGCCGAGCCTCGAGGCGAAGGCTACGAGGTCGACTGGCAGCCCCTGGCCGAGATGTCCGAGTCGGACCAGGCAGAGATCCGCAAGACGCGGGCCGAGGTCCTCGAGACGTGGCTGCAGGTCGCGCCTGGTGTCCTCACCCCCAAGCAGCAACTGGAGTTCATCGAGGACGGCGATCTCCCGTCCGAGCTCGAGGACGCCGACCTCCCGGAACTGGACGAAGCCGATCCGGAGGTCGCGGCACAGTTCGAGTCCGCGTTCGGTCCTGCGGAGGCTGATGACTGAGACATGAGCAGCGCTGCTTCCCCATCCGGCGACCGGCACCACCTCCATGCCCAGCAGCAGGATCCAACCAAGACGAAGACGATCCGACAGACGTACGCCCAGCGCCTTCGCGGGGCGTTCGGTCGGATCAACGCCGCAATCACTGAGTCGGTCATCTCCGACGACATCCTCGGTCTGCGCGGCGACGATAGTCTTGCGGATGACGAAGCCCAAGAGCTTCTGGACACGTTCGCGGACTATCGAGACTACCACGACCACAGTCGGACCGACCAACTCCAAGCGTCACTCACTGCCGCGTTCGAGGCCGAGATCACGGCTGTTGACGAGCCGCCGGATCTCAGCACGGTCCCGCCGGACCAGCGTATCGAGCGCTTCCGGGAGTGGCTCCAGACCGCGCAGGAGAACGAGGCCCTCGAGGTCATCGATCGCGACGAGAACGTCTGGGTCCGCCGGGCGTACGAGCGTGGCCTCGAGGATGCCGACACGAATCTTCGCCAGGCTGGCCTCGACATCGAGCCAACCGATTCCAAGGCGGCCCGGGAGTTGGTCGAGATGCCGGTTCACGAGCGGAAACTGCAGGTCCTGTTCAGCCGGAACTATGCTGAACTCGAGGGGATCACGAACGAGGTTTCCCGACAGATCACTCGCGAGCTCGCCGACGGGATCGCGGCCGGCGAGAACCCGACGAAGATGGCGCGCCGGATCACCGACCGCGTCAACAAGATCGGAAAGACGCGCTCGACGGTCCTCGCTCGAACGGAGACCATCAACGCCCACACGCAGTCGACGATCGAGCGCTACCGGCAGCAGGGCATCAACTCGGTCGGCCTCGAGCCCGAGGTTCAGGTCCAGACCGCCGGCGACCAGCGCGTCTGCGATCAGTGTGCCTCGGTCGCCCAGCGCAGCCCCTGGACGCTCGACGAGTTCGAGGGCTCGGAGAACCAGCCGCCGATCCATCCGCAGTGTCGCTGCGCGGTGATCCCGATCGTGAACGAGGCCGCCGCAGCGGCGCTCGAGGCGCACCCCCACGAGTTCGTCGCGATGTACCGTACTGGTGCGTTCGTCGACGAGTCGCGTGAGCGCTACGAGGCGCTCGCAGCGACGGACGTCGACGGCGCCCAGGAACTGGTCGCTCACTTCTCACCAACCCAGGCAGCAGCTTGATCCCAGGCCCGATGACCCCCGTACGACACCCACCGCGCGAGCGGTGAGGGGCGAGGTCCTGGGCCGATGCAACCATGAAAAACAACGATACGCATGACCTGCGGGTGTCGGCCCGAACGGCTCGGCTAACCGCAGGTCAAGACGACGATGACGAGCCGCCATGGCGCTTCAGCGGCATCGCGGTCGCTGCTGGGGACATCCTCCACATGGACGACGGGACGCGGGTCCTGATGACTGCGGAGGAGCTCCAGAAAGCAGCCGAGTCTCAGGCCGGTGAACCGCTCACGACCGACCATCCCGAAGACGACGACGGCCGTCCGGTATACCCGCCGCCGACCGAGGAAACAGTCGGAAAGGTCCCGAAGGCGGGTTGGATCGAGGAAGCGGATGCAGTCGGCTACGAAGCGACGACCCATGATCGGGATATCGCCGACGGCGTTCGTGGCGGGACGTACGAAGTCTCTGTCCACCCTCGATTCCAGGTCGAACCGTATGATGATCCCGAGGCCGACGTCAAGGCGTCGAACATCAAGTTCCTCGACCTCTCCGTGGTCTCGAAGGGCGACAGTCCATCGAACACCGCGGAGTGGGGCCCGAACGAGGCGCTGGCGTCGTTCACGCATTCCACAGACTTCGGCGACCAGCTGACCGCTGCCTACGATGACGGTGCCGCGGACGACACCGAGAGCCTGGTCGAACGACTGGCTCGGAAGTTCGGGATTATCGGCGATCGCGGTGACCGGCGTGGCTTCATCCACGTCGAGCCGCAGACCAGCGACGGCGAAGCGATCCGCGTCGCCGAAGCCGGCTTCGAAGACGCTCACTGGATGGCGTGCGCTCACCTCGAGGGTACCGAGTACCCGGACATCGGTCCAGGACTTAGCTCTTCGATTGGCGAGGCCGACGCAGTCTCGGCCGGCGAACTCCTCACCGATCAGGCGATCGATCTGGACGAGCCGCTCGAGGAGGATGCCGACGTCTACGTCGCGCTTCACTACGCGAGCGAGGACGGCGAGATGCTGGACCTCATCACGAGCGCTGACGGTGGCTACTTCTACGACTCGGCGTTCGTCGGTGTGGCCCCAGCAGAAGCGGACGTCACGGCCGGCACCGACGGTGGACAGCAGACTGGTACGCAAACGATGGGGGCGGAATCCCCTGTGGACGACTCTCCTACGACAGACATGGACGACAACACCCGAGAGCAGTACATCACGTTCCTGACCGCCAACGCGGACTTCGACAAGGAGTCCCTCGAGGCGATGGACGACAACGTACTCGAACAGACGTACGAACTCGCCGCCGAGAACGCCGCCGGTGACGGTGGCAGCGACGGCGGTAGCAACGACGACCCGGACAACGGCGGCGACGGCAAGACGCTCGGAGAGATGACGCCTGCCGAGGCGAAGGTCGCCCTTGAGGAGCAGGGCTTCGTCACCGAGGACAACGCCGGCGATCTCGTCGCCCAGGCCCAGGAAGAAGCCACGAAGGGGCAGAAGGTCGACGAGATCATCGCCCACTCCAACCAGTACGACGAGGACGACCGCGAGGACCTCATGGCCTCGGCGGACGCGCTCGTCGATCGAGAGCACGATCGCGTCGCCGGCAACGGCGGCATGGGACTGCCCGGAGCGGCTGGCATCACGGCATCCGCTTCGCCGGCGACGGGCGACGCCGAGGACAACAGCGAGGAAGATCCCGACGAGTACGGTACCGGGGTCGCGGAGAACTGAGGTGAGATAGATGACGAAACTCAACACGCAGACGTCGGTTCTCGCACAGACGAACGACGCCGAAGACTACGACGACGACGAGGCCCTTGAGGAACTCGAGCCCGGCCAGGGCGTCGTTCGTGGAGCTGGCGGCTACACGGCTGCCGGCGCCGACTCGAAGACCAAGCGCGTCGTTCGCGAACAGCGCAACCCTGGCAGCCGCGGGGTCGGAACGAACCAGAGCCCGCTGGAGATCACCTACCCGGCGGGATCGAACGTCGAGACGATCGGCTTCCAGAGCCACGACGAGGCCCGGGCCCTCGTCGCCTACGCCGACGTCGACGGCGACGGCACCGACGACACCTACACCGAGGGCGCCGAACTCGGCTGGAACGCCAACGGCTACCTCGAGGTCATCAGTGGCGGCTCGCCGACCGAGGCGGTCGCGACGATCGCGGACGAGGACGGCGTGACGATGAGCAGCGGCGACGACCCGACCCACGTTCTCGTGGAGTTCTACTGAGGTGAGAACTCATGGCAACTACTGATAGCGTTACGCAGCACGACCCGCAGATGGCCGAAGAGTTCGAGGGGGCGTCGCGCCTCCACGAAACAGCGCTGTTCAACCCGGTCAGAAAACAGCGTGAACAGGCGTGGAAGCAGATTCGCGCCCAGTCCCCGCTCGGTCCCGACATGTGGGATGAGCTCGATCAGGCGATCGGGATCAAGCAGCCGTCGGCGGAACTGACTGCCGACTCCGCGATGCAAGTCGACTCCTGGCAGGAGTACGCGGAGACCATCCTCGACGACCAGTTCGTCCAGTCGACGGTCATCGACCAGCTGATCGGTGCCGGCTTCGGCGTCAGCGCGAGCCTCTTCCGCTACGCGTACTTCGACCGCCTCCGCGCCACCCGCCTCGAGGCCAACCGGAGCATGAACGCGCGGGCCCGAAGCGTCCAGGAGATGCCCGCGAACGCACTCCACGGCGTCCCGCTCTGGATCCACCACGTCGACTACGAGTTCGACAGCCGCGAGGTCCAGAACGCGATGCAGTTCGGCGACGATCTCGACACCAGCGTCGGCCAGGAGGCTCGCCGAGCGCTCAACCGCTCGGAGCACGGCCTCCTCTGGAACGGCGAAGGTCGCGAGATTCCGACCGACCGCGGCACCCTCGCGGCAACGGGCCTCGACTCCGACGCCGATCTCATCCTGCAGGCCAGCGGCTCGAACGGCTGGGTCAACAGCCCGGAAGAGATCCTCGCCGACTTCAAGGAACTCCACGACACCGTCGAGGATCAGACCGATGTTCAGGATCAGGACGACGTCCCGCTGGTCTCCGAGGTCGGCGGCTGGATCTTCGTCCCCCGCGCCCTGTGGGGCGAGGTCGACCGCGAGGACTACGAGACCTCCGCGACCGACGAGCCGATCATGGAGCGCCTCGAGCGGAAGTACCCGTACCTCAACATCGTCCCGGCGCCGCGCCTGGACGCCGACAGCGCGATCCTGCTGCTGAACGATCCGCGGTACTTCCAGATGGTCGTCGCCCAGGGCGTCACGAACACGAACTGGGAGGTCGACGGTGGATTTGGGTTGCGTAACAAAACTCTGTCAAGTAGGACCCCCTTCGTTCGCCGTTCTCCTGACGGAGTCCGGGGTATTGCCCGAATCACGGGAATCAACGCGTAAACAACACCTGTTGGGAGATCGGTGGTAATTATATGACAGTAGCACGAATGACGTGTATGAAGTACCCGTGGCGAGACGCCGATACGCTCTGCAAACTCTACCACGATGAAGGACTCTCCCAACGTGAGATCGCTAACCGGTTGGACACTGACCCGTCGGTTATCAACGACTGGATGCAACGGCACGGGATCAAATCCCGTGACCGCACTGAAGCAACCCAGAACGCGGTCGAATCAGATGCCCCGTGGACAGACGAAGATACCCTCCGCAAACTCTACGTGGAGGAGCGGTTGAGTCAGCCGGAGATCGCCGAACGGCTCGGATGCAGTGATAGTACTGTGTCGAACTGGATTCGCCGTCATGGTATCAAGCGTCCGTGGCAAGACGAAGACCGGATGAGGGAGTTGTATGCTGAGGAGCAACTGTCGCAGGCTGAAATCGCTGACCGCCTGGACTGTGGTGTCTCCACCATCGAGACGTGGATGAACCGCCACGGCATTACAGGGCGGGAGAACGGCGAATCTGTCCAACTATCGCTGCTACCTGGACCGGCGTACGAGGTCCTAACCGATGAGGACGAACTCCGACACCTCTACGAAAAGGAGGGGCTCGACACCTACCAAATCGCCGATCTACTCAACGTCGGTTCGTCGACGGTGTCGGACTACACTCGTCGCTACGGGATCACTAACGGCCAACTAAGCGGCGAGGACCATCCGATGTGGGAGGGTGGCCAGGTCCATTACTACGGGCCGAACTGGCCCGAGCAACGGGAAAAGCGCCTCGAGCGTGACGATCACCAGTGTGTGGTCTGTGGCGTCTCGGAATCGGAGTACCGTGACCGGACGGGGCGCGATCTCGACGTCCACCACATCCGACCTCGTCGAGAGTTCGTCGACGATGATGGTCTCGATCATGAAGCGGCGAACAGGCTCGACAATCTCATCACGCTCTGCCGCTCCTGCCACGCGAAGTGGGAGGGGATACCGCTGAAACCAGAATCATGACTACACACACACACAACACACGGAGGAATAGACCATGACAAGAACAACCATCTACAAAGGCCAGCCGTGGGATGACGAGCATGAAGTCCTCGCCGACCTCTTCCACAACCACGGCGACGGTACGCGGGCTGTAACCGTCGAAACGACAGACGGTGAAGAGTTCCACATCCCCGAGGACGAAGCTGTCGACATCTACATCGACGGTGAGGAGGTCGAGGACTAATGCCAGAAACTACAGTCACTGTCCGGGTCGCCGGCGCACAGTTCCGGTTCGACCGTGAGCAGTACACTCGTGGCGACGAGCTTGAGGTCCCCGAACGGATCGTCGGTCGCCACCCGCGCACGCTCGAGATCGTTGATGACGTCAACGGCGACGAGGAGGCCGCCGATGCCGGGGACGGCACCGACGAGCTGACCGTCGACGATCTCGATCCTCACCCGAAGGATCTCGACGTCCCAGGGCTGGAAGATCGCATTGCGGATGTCGACGATGTCAGCCTCCTCGAGACGATCAAGGAGGCCGAGAAGCAGAACGACGATCGTACGACCGCGAAGAACGCGATCGACTCGCGACTGAACGAACTCGAGGGGTAACGGATGGCCACCGCAACGCCGACGGACGTCCGCCTCGAGATCGACACGAACCTGGGCGACGAGAAGATCCAGAAGGTCATCGAGCGCAAGGCTCGCGATATAGATCGCGATGACAACGTCGGCGGCCTCGATGAGCCAGACCGGTGCGACCTCGAGGCCGTGCTGGCAGCGCTGCACATCGCGACGAAACTCGACCGGGCGGCCAGCAGCCAACAGGTCGGGAACGCACAGAAGTCCTACGAAGAATCGTCCGTCGACGAACTCCGAGCTGACGCTCGCCGGCTCGGGGCGACGGACGAACTGCTGGGAATCGGTGCGATGAACAAGACCGCGTCGATCGGCGTCCCCGACACGAGGGGCTGACTTGACCCATGCTTTCTGGCTTCGAAAACGACGAGGCGGTGTTCTTCGTCGAGCGCCAGGTCGGATCCGAAGAGGGTCCGTACGGCGAGACCGAGCCGGTCTACGAGTGGGTACCGCTGTCGCTTGAGGACGACCAGTGGGACTACGTCGACGGCGAGGTCGTCTACGACGAGGCCGATGTCGAGGCCGCCGAGATACGGTCCGAGCAGCGCAGCGCCGAGTACATCCGCGAGGTCTACTCGGAATGGCCGCAGGAGGTCTACCGGCTGTACGTCGATCCAGTGGACGTCGGCTCGATCACGGGGGGTAACTACGAACTCGAGATCGAGGCTGACGACCGCGTCGACCTCGCGAGCGCCGACGGTCGGTTCGCGGCCCAGCCGCCGAACGTCCAGCGGCTCGACTCGGCCGTTCCAGAGCACGTCGAACTCGAAGTAACGAGAGTGGAGGTCTGACGATGGACGTCAACCTCGACTTCGAGAGCGGCTTCGCCCCTGAGGGCGCCCAGGAGGCCTTCGAGAGCATGGTCGAGAGCGCTGACGACCAGCTCATGGAGCGGATGGAAGAGGCCGAGCAGAACATCCAGAAAGAGGCCCAGCAGCGCTCCCCCGTCGACACCGGGAACCTCCGGGCCTCGTGGACGGGGCTGACCGAGGCCCGACGCGGGACGATCATGACCGAGGTCGGCAACACCACCGACTACGCCGAATACGTCGAGCGAGGGACCAGCAAGATGGCCGCGCAACCGATGCTCCGGCCGGCGCTGGACCGCGAGCAGATGGCGCTGATCCGCGACATCGAGCAGCTCGTCTTCCGCGTCGCTGCGAAGGAGGGCAACGCATGACCGACGTCTCCGACCTCACCGTCACGCTCGAGATCAAACGGGTCTGGACGTGGCCGTCACTCGGCCGCGCGCTCGTCGTCGGCGCGATCAACGGCGAAGAGCGGATCATGGAGTTCGATCTATGACATATGGACTTCATGACGCCCTTAGAGATACGGTCGTCGACCTGCGGAACTACGACGATCTCGTCGCGCTCCTCGAGGACACCAGCGCGATCGACGAGGGCTGGCCGAAGGATCCCCAGGAGTACCCGGTCGTCGTCCGCGTCCAGCCGGTCACGGAGACCTCGAACTCCCAGCGTGAGTTCTCGACGATCGAGCGGCAGTTCCGGCTGCAGGTCTCGGTCGTCGCGAAGGACTCCTGGCGCTCCGAGCAGGACGCCCCGACCTTCCGGATGGCCGAGATCATGGCGGCGGTCGCCGACCGACTCGACGTCGCCGTCGACGCGCCGGAACTGCTGCCCAGTGGTACCGACTCGAGCAGCTGGACCGAGGTCACCGGCGACCGCCTCGCGCTCATCCAGGACTGGCTGACGACGACCTACACGCGATAGACCATGCCATCAGGAGAGATCTCCCGCGGTCCAACCGCGCACGTCGACGCACAGCTCACCAACGCCCAGCCCGACGCGGCGTTCGGTCGAGACGACACTGGCCGAGTGACCGGCCGACTGGCCATCTACGGCCCCGGAGAACCATAACATGACCATCAAATCAGCTTACGCCGGCGAAGACGTCCCGCTCGAGGTCTCGTACACAGACTCGAACGGGGCGATCGACCCGGACGACCAGGGTAGTGACGGCACTCCCGACGCCGAGATCACGATCACCGACAACAGCGACGGGACCGAAGTGGTCTCGGCGCAGTCGATGACGAACACGGCGACCGGCGAGTTCGAGTTCGTCTGGGACACCAGCGCTGCGAACGGTCCCGGAACGTACCGCGTCGAGATCACCGCCGAGTTCGGCGGAGAAACGAAGATCAACCGATCGCAGATCCAACTCAAGGAGTAACCTATGGCACAAGAAATTACAAGTCAATTAGAGGTTGAGGGCAGCGTTGTCGCCGTCCTCCACGTCGACGAAAGTGGCACCGATCCCGTTCGAACTGTTCTCGGGAACTGTACGAAGGACGATTTGTCCATCAGTACTGACGAATCCAGCGAAGACTTCAACCCCGGCTCGCAACGCCGGACGAAGCGCTACCGGACGAACAACACGATCGACGTCGAGGTCGCCTCGGCGATCGCGCCGGATCTGGCCGCCCTCGAGAAGGTCGGCATCGTCGACAGCGACGGCAAGATCACGTTCGACAGCGCCGACCGGAAGACACTGGCGTCGGACGACGAGTACATCGAAATCGCGTACTTCGATCACGAACCCGACTATTCGTCGGTCGACATCGAAGCCGACTCCGAACTCCTCCACCGCTTCGAGGACTGCGAGTTGACGAGC
Source organism: Natrinema thermotolerans (assembly GCF_031165565.1). NCBI lineage: Archaea > Methanobacteriati > Methanobacteriota > Halobacteria > Halobacteriales > Natrialbaceae > Natrinema > Natrinema thermotolerans. Next base: position 4,041,329 of record NZ_CP101873.1, read on the forward strand.
CCTGAAGTCGATCCAAGCGCGACGCCCCCGACTGCGTCGTGGACATGGTGGGTGGAAGGAGGATTTTACCTGGACTTCTCGAGCGCCTGATCTGAGGTGACACGATGAGTAGCACTATCTCGAACGCAGACGCAGCGAATCAAGCACTCGAGGCACAGCGCGAGAAAGAACGCGAACAGCAGCGCGAGACGGCCGAACTGTACGGCAAGGCTCAGGACCTCTTCGACGCCCGTTCGCGAGACACGTTCACCGTCGAACGCCATGGCGTGGAGATCGAGTTTCTCTACCCCGATCCCGAAACACAGCAGGAGTTCGAGGACCGTCAGCAGGCTGTCCTCGAGAAGGCACAGGACGATGCTGATCTCTTCGACCTCCTCGAGGAGGCAGAGGTCGGCATCGAGCAGATGGAAGAGACCCTCTCCGAACACGCCGTCGACCCGTCGTTCAACGACCCGTCGGTCTGGCGTGAAACGATCGGGTTCACAGAGGATGAGATCTCAACCCTCTACCAAGATTTTTTGGCGCTTGGCGAAGGCGAGGAAGAAAGCAGGAGGCTCGAGATGTTGCAGAGTCTTCTATCGGACGGTTCCTCGAGTGGCTGAACCACGAGCAGCGCTACCGCCCTGAGGAGTTCTTCGCGATGGACGAGTCGGAGAAGACGTTCTGGATGACGCGGTATAAAGAGTACCAGGAGGAGCGCCGGAAGCTCGGAGACCAATTTCTCCCATAAAATAAGGCTTCACCTGGACTGCGGCCTACTCTTCCATCCAGTCGGGCCGAACCTCTTCGTCACTTTCGTCAAGAATCACGGGGTCGACTTGGACGAAGTTGTTGACGACATCCCACCACGCGAGGTCGCCGTCGCCCTCTCTCGTCTGCCGCTTGAACTCGGCGCGCAACAACATCCGGCGCGCGGCTTCGTCGGAGACGCCGACCGGGGCCTCGGCCTGCGTTTCGAACTCACTATGGAGATCGCTCAACAACCGCCACGCGCCGTTCTTCAGGAGGTCTTCGACCGTCTCGTAGCCAGTGTCATCGCGTTCGACCTCGAGCCGCAGCAGGTCGTAGAACGGGCGCTCGAGCGGCACGTCGACCACAACGTCGGGTGCATCGTCGGACATCTACGCCACCTCCACGGCATCGCTGCCCACCTCAAGCGCGACATCTTCAACCGGCTCGCGGCCGACTTCGCGCCACTTCGCCCCCGTCCATTCGCGCTCGATTCGCAGGTAGCCGCCGCAGGTGGGCTCGAACGTGATCTTCCGGGCAGTGCCATCGACACCGCGCCAGCGGACATCGAACGCCTGTCGAGTCATGCGTTCGAACACCCGTTGGCGTGCGTCAACTGGTCGGCACCGCCGAGTTTCTCGAGCAGTTCGCGGCCACAGCCTTCACAGCGCACGTACGGTTCGCCGCCCTGCTCGAGCGGTTCGACGTGGTGCGTGAACGATTCATCCGTCGTGCCGGTGGATTCAAGACCGGCGGAAGCGTTTGTCGACATGGGTTTCGAGACCTTCTGTGAACCCGGCCCGCGTGTTGGCGCACGCGGGCGAATCGCAACGCCCCGAGAGGCCGGTGTTCACACTAACCACTACGCACCAATGCATAGTAAAGGTATGGGTCCCGGACAACTACGCATTAGTGCGTACCTTTACTATGCAGGAGTGCGTAGGAATATACGTAATGAGTCCGAACGCAACGGCCGCTATGGGACGCTACCGCGCGGTCATGACGGAAACGGATCGGGAGTACATCTCCGGCGAAGGCGATGCGACCGACCACCAAGTCCAACAGTCGGTGACTCGAGTCCGCAGTCGGATCAACGACGAACTGCCGAGGGACATCGAAATCCTCCGGGAACACCGGCCCGATCTGCTCGAGGAACTGCAGGAAGTCGTCTGCGAGGAATAGGTATGGGGGGCAAGGAGCAACTAAACGCAGCCCCATCAACTGCGTTGTCGATCAACTCAGCTACGGCCGTCAGTGGGTCTGCGTTCGGGGCGAAGAAAATGTCGAAGTTGTACGAAGCGTCCGCCGCCGACTCTTTATCGGGCTACTCGCCCTTTGTCGAGTCGTCGGGTTCGGCTTCGGCCGTGGCGTCGAACGAGAACAACCCAAGCACCCTAATGCTTAAGTCGAGTCGTGACCAACGCCTCGGTGTAGCTCGCAGGAGGACTATCGCTCCTGCGAAGAGGCCGCAGACGAGAGCTAACAAGCTTGCAATCATGCAGATCGCCCGACGCCCTAACGTCGGGCGAGGTGACCTTCTCACTCCTGCCTCAAAAACTCGAGTGGTGACGCCGCTCGAGGAACTGCAAGACGTCGTCTGCGAGGAGGAATGACGATGGCCCAACCAGATGCCGAAGGGCTGATCACTTGCACTGGCTGTGGGCGTTCCCTCCCCGGAGACATGGAACATTTCCACAAACACCGAGGTGCTTTCAAACCGAGGTGCAAAGAGTGTCGTGGTGGAGAGTTTGGCAACTCAGGGGACATCCATCAGTGCCCGACATGCGGCGAGGAGTTTGGGAGTCGTCAAGGACTCGGGCAACACCACGCCGCGCAGCATGGCCAATCTATCCGAGAGCGCGAGGCAGAGCAGGGGCGGCATAAGTGCCCAAGAGAGTCGTGTAATCGTGGTTTCGAAGATGGAGAAAGCTTGGAAAACCATATCAAATACCACCACGGTGATGGTGTTGAGTTGGAGTGTGGGCGATGTGGCAACTCTTTCACTGTGCCTAAATCTCATGCAGATCGGCGTAGATTCTGCAGCACCGAATGTATGGGAGAATGGGTGAGTGAGACGATGAGTGGCGAAGACCACTACAACTACAAGGGAAAGATCGAGAAGGTTTGCGAGAATTGTGGCGAAGTCTATGGGGCGTACCCATACCGCGCCGACCGCCGTATGTTTTGCAGTCCGAGTTGTCGCCACGAGTCGTTCTACATGTTGCTCGGTGGGGAGAAAAACCCACATTGGAAGGGGGGCTACGAATCATATTATGGCCCAAACTGGGAAGCCCAACGAAAAAAGGCACGGAGGAGAGACAACTTCCAATGTGAATCTTGCGGAGTCTCTGAGGACGAAATGGATCGTGAGTTAGATGTTCACCACATCGCGCCATTCCGCACGTTCGTTGTTGGCGATGAGGCAGACTACGAGGAAGCGAACCGCCTCAAGAATCTGGTGTCTCTTTGTTCTTCTTGTCACCAGCAATGGGAACAGATGTCCCCTCTCCGACCCGATACGGGCAACGCCGCTGCCGACTGACTTGCTGCCGATGACCCGAGAGGCGAGGCAAACAGTCACGAACACTTAACTAAATCCGTTGAGCGCTCTTGGGTATGGGTAGCGAAACTGTGTCAGTTGAACGGGGGCCGTGCGAAGAATGCGCCGAGCCGATTAGCGTTGAAGCGAGCAAGTGCCCTCACTGCGATTACAACCCATCCCAACAAGCATACGCTGGCCCTCTCCTGCTAATCATGCTCGGTGGTGTGCTGACGATTTTCGTCGTCACCGCGATCGCCGGAATTCCGATGACTTTGCTCGGTGTCGGTTGGCTGGTGTGGGTGTGGTATTCGCCCACCCCTTCGCCCGTTGAGGAATCCGAATAGACATTCGAATAACGCAGTTCGTTTTCGCGGTCCATCCAATGCCAACAATATCAACACTAACAGCGGTACTTGAACTTGACAAAGGGCGCTTCGAATCGGAAATTGACTCTGCCAAGAGGGATCTCGATTCATTCACCGAACGGGCAGCAAGCACTGGCAAATCACTCCAGCGGGCCGGGGGAGTGATGACTGCCGGGATCACTGCCCCCCTCACAGCGATGGGGGCGCTGGCAGTGGACACGTCGAAAACCTTCGAGCAGAGCATGGCAAATTCGCTAGCCGTCATGGGAGATGTGTCTGAGTCGATGGAGGAAGACCTCGAGGGGGCGGCACGGCGCGTAGCTCGAGAAACCACCGTCTCAGCGTCTGAGGCGGCGGATGCGTATTATTATTTGAGTAGTGCGGGCTTATCTGCCGCTCAGGCGATGGAGGCGATGCCGACAGTCACCCAATTCTCAGAAGCGGCAGGGGGTGCACTCAACATGGCCGAGGCGACTGATATCGCGACGAACGTGATGTCGGCCTACGGGTACGAGGCGAACGAAATGGGTGAGGTGACTGATACCCTCACTGCCGTCACGCAAAACCATAACCAAACTGTCAACGATATGGCGTCGGCCATGTCCCAAGTCGCCCCGGTTGCGTCGTCCCTCGGCGTCCCCTTAGAGGAAGCCAGCACTGCTATCGGAATGTTAGGAGACCAAGGCATCAGTGCGGAAAAGTCAGGGACGGCTCTCCGGAATATCCTGTCGCAACTCTCAGACAGTTCAAGCACAGCAGCCAAGCAGTTGCAGGAGGCCGGTGTACAAACCCAAGACGCGGAAGGGAATATGCTGCCGTTGGCTGAGGTCCTTGAACAAATCGAAGAATCGAGTCTCGAGGCCAGTGACGCCTCGCAAATCTTTGGTCGGGAAGCGGGGCCAGCGGCAGCCGCGTTGATCCAACAGGGGAGTGACGCACTCGAAGAAAATGCAGATCGCGTTCGCGAATCTGAGGATGCGACTAGCGATATGGCCGAAGAGATGCGCAGCACGACGCAAGGGGAGATACAGCAAATGCGGTCGAACCTCGAAGATGTGGGGCTGACGATTGGGTCTGTGTTACTCCCCATGCTCAGTACAGCCACGAGCTACGTCTCGGGGGCGGCCGAATGGTTCCAGAATTTGAATGAAGGGCAACAAAAGGCGATCGTCGTCGTCGGTGGATTGGCGGCGGCACTCGGCCCGTTGTTGATTGGGGTGGGGACGCTGTTGACTATGCTCCCCACGATGGCAACAGGCGCGGCTATGGCGTCCGGGGCTCTATCCGGTGCGTTGCTCCCTTCCTCGGTAGCCGCGTCTGGCGGACTCTCAGGAATGGCTGCCAGTGCCCTCGCCGCACAAGTAAGCATCATGGGTTTGACAGCCCCTGTCTGGGCAGTTATCAGCGCGATCGGCCTACTCCTCAGCGCTACTGCGATTTTTGCGGCAGCGTACTCCAAAAATTGGAAGGGAATCCGCGACTACACCGAGTGGGCGATCGACCCGATCACCGACGGTATCGACTGGTTTGTCGAGAAGCTATTCGGGATCAGTTCCGCCTCGGAAAAGGTCGCAGGCGCGTTCGGTGATTTCATAGATTGGGTGGTTGAAAAGATAAATAGCATACCCAAAATCAACCTCGATAGCGGCGACCTCGGCGATTTCGACACGTCGTCTGCGAAGCCTGGCGATAAGAGTGCCAGCGATGTCATGGGCGCTGAGGAAAACCCCTACGAGGACATCGATTACGGAGAACAGGGCCAACAGGCAGGCCAGGACTTCGGGACGGGCTTCCAGAACGGCCTCGAGCTAAGCGATGTCACCAGCCATCTGGACGACGAAATTGCCAGCGTCGAGGAGGAGCTCTCGGATCTCCATGAAGGCGGAGTTGCCCTCGAGGATCAAGAAGAGGCAGCGGAGTTGCAGCGCCGCCTTCGTGAGCTCAAAGAGCAACGCGAAGAGGTCAGAGAAGCCGACGATATCACCGACGTCGACTCCGACATCGCCGCCGAGGCCGTGCGATCTGACCTCCAGGCCGAAGAGGAGCGGGCCGCTTACCTCGATGAGGTTTACAGCCAAATCGACGGGAAAGAGGCCCCTGAGGCGGCGTCCGGGCCCTCGATGTCGTCCGAAGACGTCGACGAGCAGTCGGTCGAAGCGATGCTCGCCGAGTCCGAGGGCAGCAGCCAGAATACCGACCTCGCGACGAAACTCGATAAGATTATCGAGAAACACGACCAACTCCGAGAGACGGTCAAAACCCTCCAGCTTATCGTCGAGATGGACCTCAACAGTCGCGAATTCAACAAGATCATCGACAACCGAGCGGAGGCGAAGGCGAAGGAAGTCATCAACAACACTGGTCCATAGCGATGCAACTGTACACACTCGAGTTCAACGAGGACGAAGTCGGACAGATCAGCGTCGGGGCCAGCCCCGACACTACCGAACAGACGCCGCTCGACGATCGCGGCTCAGCGGAGATGCTCGCGGGGCCGACCCCGGAGATCTCGTTCGACGTCGTCGTCGACGGCCCGGACGGCCGGCGCCGTGCATCGGAACTCGAGCATCTGCTCTCGCAGCCGACGGTCGCGCCAGTCGCGGTCTCGATCCCGAATCAGCCCGACCTCGAGGGCTACTACGTGGGCTCGAGCGTCGATCGCGACGTCGTCCTCTCGCAGGACGGGGGCGACGATCATCACGTAGTGCCGCTGACGCTGTCCCGTTCCGGGACCCAGCAGTCGCATGACCGCGTCCTCGAGACGGACCCGACCGAGGACATCGACCATGAGTACGGCAACGACACGACGCTCCTGGTCGGCCTCCCGGCGGCCGCGGATCGGGTCCAGTGGTTCGACCTCGAGGACAAAACGCGCCAACTCGCGTCGCCGATCGAGACCCGCAGCGCCGAGGGCGGCGACATCGAGATCTACGATCTCGCTGACGGCGAGGCCGCGGTCGGGACTGGGTCGCCGGCGATCGTCTACGACCTCGACCTCGAGGCCGACGGTGACGTTGACGTCGGCGTTTTCGATACGCAGGGGTCGGAGGACAGGGCCGACTGGGCCCGGATCGTCTCGCCCAAGGCCAGCGTCGACGACCCGGTCGTCCTGGATAACGGCCTCGCCCGCCTGCGCCTCGACGAGCCCGCCGGAACCCTCGAGGCCCAGCAGTGGGATGCGACCAACGAGACCTGGACGACGGTCGGCCTCGAGGGCTCGCAACCGTCGACGGTCACGCTGTTCGATGTCGATCTCGTCGACGTCGCGATGGCTCGTGATCAGGCCCAGCTGACCTTCGATGTCGATGGCTCGCTCTTTTCGCTGAACGCGATCGTCAACCGCGGTGCCGAGGACGTCCTGTTTTCGATCCCGACCAACGAGTCGGGGCCGATCCCGACCGACCTCGAGGACTGGCTCGCGCCGATCGCGAGCTCGAGCGTGGTCGATCCGAACGCGTCGAAAGCACTGGTCGCCCGAAACGAGGTGCGCAAATAGATGGTCCAAACGATCAGCGGCACGGTCACGCAGGATGGATCGGCAGCCGAACACGCAGTCGTCGCGATCTACGACCTCACCGACGGGACGATCGCCGGGACGGCACGGACCGACTCGAGCGGCAACTACTCGATCGACGTGTCCCCGGACAGCCACAACTACGCGCCGTTTGCATGGCTCTACGAACCCGGGACGGGCCGGTGGTACGTCGAGGCGCTGGTCGCGAACGTGACCGACGCAGCGGCGAACCCCTACGGGATGATCGATAACTTCGAACGAGGGAATCTCAATCCGTATTCGGGGTCGCCGGGTTCGTGGCAGCTTGTCTCTGGATCAGATGCGATCACGGGCAACTACTCGCTCTACGGGACCGATGGTGATGGACAGATTTTCAGCTACCCCGGAGATGGATTGGGGTTCTATCCGTCGAAAGGGGATGTCTTTTCACTAATCGGAGAAATAACTGGGAACTTATTCATACTATATAATGTAGAGGACAGCGACAATTGCTATTTCGCCCGCCCATCCCCATATCAGGATGACCTTATATTGGGGTACTACAGCGGTGGTAATTATAACACCTATAAAACAAAAGATGTCACTTTGTCCGATTTGGCCACGCTCGAGTACGAGGTAGAGTGGCATGATGGTAACGGGTCACAATCGGATGATACGACTGTACTGAACATCTACTCGCTCGATAGTAATCTCGAGCGGAACGGACAGGTAACCTCCATCACAGGAACCTCATCTGTTTTCATCGGGGGTGATGGGGTTGGGCTTGACATCGGCGGATATCAGAAAGATGGAACGATCGACACCTTCCGGAAACTTGGTACAGTGGAGGAACTCGGGCGATGAGTACTGCAGACTTCGGCCTCGAGCAAACAGAGGATCAGGCCCAGTCGTCGGTCGGCCTCGAGCTATTCATCAACGAAGAGCCGCCTGCTCCGACGAACCTCTCGGTCACCGCGACGGATGCCAACAGCGTCAGTCTCGACTGGGACGGCGACGGACTGGCTGACGAGTACGAGATCTATCGAGCGACCTCGAGCGGAAGCAGCACCGGTGATTACACACTGGCTGCGACCGTCTCGAGTACGCCCCACACGGACGGCAGCCTCACCAACGGCCGCCAGTATCACTACCGCGTTCGGGCGGTCAATCAGGCAGGAGTCTCCGACCTCTCTGGCGAGGCGACCGGGACGACCGATCTCCCAGCGCCGTCGTTCAGCATCGACGCCAGCGTACAGCGGCAGATCACGATCGACTGGACTTTCAACGACGACAACCCGGACGGCGACCTCACCGTCACTGAGTCGAGCAGCGGGACGATCACGACGACCACGAGCCGCGACGGGGCTTACACTCACGGCTCGCTTCTCGACGGCGAGCAGTACAGCTACTCGATCGAGCGCGATACCGGCGATGCGACGGCGTCGGCGGGCCCGAAAAGTGCGGTCACGATCCTCCCGGCGGTCGAGAACTTAACCGTCGACACGATCGACGGACGCTACGTCACGCTATCGTGGACCGAGTCAAGTAACAACTCGAGCGGGTATCGTCTCCTCCTGCAGAAGCCGTCTGACGGGTCATACAGTCAAGATGGGGGCGACTACGCCCCGGTCGCTGAGGGCGAGACAAAGACCGCCACGACGACCGAACTCCTCGACGGCCAACAGTACGATGCGATCGTGGAAATCTACACCGATCACGCCACCGCGAGGACAGGGACGACCACGTTCACCACTGACCTACCGGGTGCTGACACGCTCGATCTCGACGGCAGTGAGCCCGATCAGATCACCGCCCAGTGGACGCAAGTACTGAACAACGGCGAGTACCGCATCGAGGTCCGCGAGAGCGACGCCAACGAAAACTGGGGTGACTCGGGGGCAGCAACCGTCGCCTACGACAGCACGCTCGAGCATACGTTCACCGGCATCCTCGACGGCGAGAAGTTCGATGTACGGATTCGAACGCAGACCCAGTACGTCGACGGGTCGTGGCTCGAGGGCGAGGAGATCACGAACCTCCCCGCGCCGAGCGGGATCGGGTTCGTGAACGTCGGGACGACTTCGCTGGAGGTCCAGTGGACCGACAACGCGACGTTCGAGGGCAGCTATCAGGTCTTCCGCAAGCGCGTCGACTACGACGGCAACGTGACCGACGACCGAAACCTCCGGGCAACCGAAGCTCAGTCTGCCGAGTCCCATGCCGATTCGGAGGTTCAACCGGGCCGAGAGTACGAATACGTCGTTCGCGCTCGAACGTCGTGGGTCCACGCCGACACCAGTATTGGGACGGTCTCGACCGACTCGATCAGCCTCTCCGATCGGGCCGTCTCCCCGCGGGGCTGGCACCTCGAGGTCGACCATCCGTCTGGGACGACCCTGACCCCGGATCCGCTCGACGGCGCCACGCGTCGACCGACGATCAACGGCTTCCCCCGCGTCGAGATCCCGGTGCCCTACCGCGATCGCTGGCACTCGGCCGATCGGGATGACGCCCCGCTGCGAGTCTGGCACAGCGGCTCGAGAGAGCCGATCGAGACCCTCGAGCATCGCCGCCTCGAGGAGGGTGCAGGCTCGAAGCGGACCGTCCTCGAGGGGCGGGGCGGGACGCAGCTCGACCGGCGGGTGATCGAGGACGTCGACATCGAGCCGACCCACGAGTTTGCCAAGCGTCTCATCGAGGAATACACGGACTACACTGCGACCGTCGACGACCCCCAGACCAACCAAGAGGAGCGGGCGCTTGACCGCGCCGAGTCTGCGTTCGAGTACGGGCAGACACTACAGGCCATCTCGGATACAACCCCGCTGAAGATCACAGACGATGGGTTCTTTGAGTGTAAACAGACGTGTTGGTCGTTCGACGCCGTCGGAAATACGACTGCTACGGTCCAGAGCGACAGTTTCACTGGGGGTGAGGCGGCGCAGATCACTGACTTCCAAGATTCGTTCAGCGTCACGTTCGAGACCGACTACCGCATCGAGGAGCCGGAGTTCTTCCACCGGGGCATCCGGGAGGCATATATGCGGATGGACATTTACGTCGACGGCGTCCTCGCCACGTCGAACCTCCAGACGGCAGAACCCGGGTACGCGCCGATCTCGTTTGCCGGGCCACTCGAGCCCGGGTCCCACACGATCGAGTTCGATGTTCAGCCGGATGGGACCTCTGACTCTGGGGATTTCCGGCTCGATCGCTTCGGTGTTCGCGATGCACAGTTCTCGTACGACGACAGTGGCACGCTCAACGAGCCGGGCGGGCACACGGACGGGCCGTCACCGTATCCGGATCTGACGCGCATCGAGACGGTCGAGTACACGACGCCGCTGGCGATGACCGAGGTCTCGGTCGACGCGCAGCCGACCGCCGGCAGCGTCGCCGAACTCGGGATCCGCCAGGACGGCACCGGTGACTACGTCACTGCCAGCCAGACGACGAGCCACACCATCCAGTACAATGACCTCGCTGCGACGGCCCAGGCTCGGATCGGTCTCGGCCGCCGGCAGGATCTCGACCCTCGCGATGAGACGCCACGGCTGGGGTACGAGTCCCAGAGACTCGACATCCTTGAGATCAGCGCTCTCCTCGACGATACGCCGGTCCTCACGGACCGAAGCTTCGATCGGCCGCTGATCGATGTCCTCCGCGAGGTCGCTGACATCGGCAACTTCGTGTTCGAGGTTCGGGCCGACGGCGACGAGACCGTAATCGAGTGGACCCAGCTCGGCCAGCGCGAGGTCAGTATCGACCCCGAGATCGCAGACTACAGCGTCGATCGCCAGACCGAGGACGTCGTCGAGAAGGCCGTGGTCTACGGCAGTGCTGCCCAGATCACCCGCCAGACCGTCGACGTCGCGATCGGGACGTGGGTTGATCTCCCCTTCCCCGACGCGAAGATCGTCGAGCGAAAGGAGACGATCTACGACGGCGATACCGAGTTCACTCGAGGCGAGGACTACCAGATCCGCTACGCGACTGAAGACGGCCAGCCGCGGATCAAGGCGCTGTCGGGTGGCGCGCTGTCCGATGGGCAGACGGTGTCGGTCGATGCCGAGGTCAAGCCTCGGGGCTCCTATACCGAGGGCGACGCCGGCGAGAACCCGAAGACGGTCATCGAGGATATCCCCGGACTCGCCTCGAAGCAGATGTGCGACCAGTACGCCCTCTACGCAGTCGAGCGGACCGGCGACGCGATCGTCGACGCGAGCGTAACGATCTCCAGCGAAGAGGTCGGTGCGTTGCTCGTCGACGCGATCGATATCGACCGGCTGCCCGGTGACGTCCCGTGGGAGGTCGACGATATCAGCTACGGCGACGGCGAGGTTTCGATCGAGTTGGGCAACGGGCCGTCGGCGGACGATTTTCTCCAGGGGCTCAGCGATCGGCTGCAGCGCAACAGCGAGCGGGTGTGACAGCTGTGGAACCGCCGGGGCGAGCTGGGGGACTGCGCAGAAGGGAAAATCAGTCGAATGTGATCTGCCAAGGCAACCACGTCTGGACATCAACCCATCCGACACCGTCAAAGTCGACTGGGACTTCACCCTTCCCTCCCTCTCCAGTGGTTAAGCGTTCGCCGGAGTCCCCCTCTGCGGGATAGATAGTCACTTCAAACTCCGTTCCAGGGCGGGGTAAGAGATGCGCAACATCTATCGAATCGAACTCAAACGGGCCAGCAACGACGGGCCCATCATCGGAGATGGTCTCCGGTATGCTGCCACTATCCGCTCGAGGGTGTCGGATTTCGACACTCCACTGCGCGCCGTTGCCGTCGGCATGAAGGACATAATCCCCACCCTCAAATAGCGTGGCAGACGCGCCGTCATACTCGCGGTCTATCTTGAGTTCGTAGGGGTCTCCTTCCTCAAGCGGGGACACTCGAAGACTGAAATCATCGCCCTCGTACCCCACGTCAAACACTGCCAGACCACTCCCGATTGAGATAGGGTCCTCCATAATAGAGCCGGACCCCAGCCATTTCCACGACTCAAGCGGCTTCTTTGCGGAGGTCCTGTCAGGTTGGCTTCCCCCATTTCCGTTCCCGTCGTCCGTTTGGGTGCCTGAACAGCCTGCAAGTACGGTTGAAAATGCAGCGCCGCTTCCAAGAAGAAGTCTCCGACGGTTCATATCTCCTCAATTGGATGGTTCGGTGATAATATTGTTGCCACTATTCGCCAATTTCGAGCGCGTCGACGGCTTCGGCGGGCCCGACGTCGTGATCGACGAGGCGGTCCGCTGCGAGCTGCCACGCTCTTCGCGAGAGTTCGGGATCGGCGCTCTCGTAGTTGACTGAGAACTCGGTCAGTGCGACTGCGACGAGGAGGTCATCGCGACGATCGTCCAGAGGCATCACTGCCGCTGGCCGCGGCTTCCCGGATAAAGGTCAGCACCCACCGTGAGCCAACGCAGGAATCCGCCAACGGGGGAGTTGGCGGTGGAGCGTCGTACCCACTTGGTGTGTCAATCGAGAGGGCTCGAGATCGGGATGTCAGTCGGGGTGCGGCTATTGACGTTGGGGCAGTCACCGATCTCGAGAGGCGAGGACCGTGTTTCAGAGTCGGATAGAGTCAGTCCTGCAACGGTTGACTCTCATTCCTCGCCAATCATGGGTTCCAACTGATATGATATGAACCTGTTGGTATTTTTATATCAGTAGAAATGGCAGTTAACAATATCTGAACCACCGAGGCAAGGCGAAGATGGGGCTGTCAGTCCTCAGTCTCGAGAAAACGCCGGCCAGAGGCCAGCGTCGGAGTCCCCCTCCCCCCTTAGTGGTGTGTCAAGGGGTGGGTCTGCGATCGGGGTGACAATATGGCGATTGACGTAGACCGATCCCAGCTGTGGCGAGAGGGCCTGGATGTCTCGGAATCGGATTCGGTCGGTACGGCGGAATCCGGTGGGTCTCTCGCCGGCCGGATCTTCGGAGCAGTATCGCATCAAGCTACTGGCCACACGAGTAGGGCTCCTGTCGGTCGTGTGTATGTAGCAGTGCCGTCCACCATCACGAACAGTTGCTCACCATGACCATCTGCCAATGGGTTTATGTTAATCGGCAGAGAACGCAGGCCCAGATAGCGAACCAGCAAACACTTGACGTTGTAGCACTTGTAACTAAACATGCCCAGGGATGCAGATACACGGACCGATCGAGGGGAACTTCGAGAGGTCTTGCTCGCGTTCATGGACAAATATCGCGGGCAACATGCAGCCCCTGGAAAACTGCGACTACACAAATTCGTCTTTTTCGGCGACCTCTACAGCCTCCACTGGTACGGAGGAAGACTCACTGACGCAGACTTCAAAGCCTACGATTACGGAGCCTTCTCCGAAGACATCCAAGAGCTGTTGGATGAGTTGGAGAGGTCCGGTGAAGTCCAGACGACGGAATCCCCCAGTGGACGGGGTAAACAGTATCACAACACGCGCTCGCCAAAGCTCAGTAGGGAGAAGCAAGAGATTGTCGACGAAGTCTGGCAAGAGCTCAAATCCCTAAGCGACGACGATCTGGGGCAGTTTTCAAAGGGGACATGGCTCTATGAAAACACCCCCTATGATGAGAGTATGGACTGGGAAGCCTACCGAGAGAAGGTAGGTACAGCGACACAGTGGAGAGAAGTCGTAGAGAGTATGAAGGAAAGGAATCCGGCCGACGACCCGGAGGATTCTGTAGCCGATCTCCTTAATTGATGGCAGGGCTGCTTGAGGATCCGTTGCCGATGGGGTATGATCAGGATTTTGAGTCAGACTTAAAGAAAATCCAGGAAGATGATCCGACCCTTGCCGAGCGGATTGCAGATTACTGTGAGGAAATCCGGAAGAAACCGTTTAAAGGCGAGATGAAGCAGTATGCTATGGATGGCCTCTATGGACTCCACGTTGACCCTTTTGTACTTCTATACGAACTTGATCCTCACCTAGCTCCCAATTCCGATCCATCAAATGTCGATGAAGTCTATTTTCACCGGGTTGTACACCATGATGATCAGCAAACTGCAGTAAAGAACGTCAACCGAGCAGATAGAACAACTTACGTGTCTATTCGGCTCGAGTACGACCCCATTCCAAATGTTCAGAGACGGGTTTCACAACTTCACGAAACCGACGAATTCAGATTTAAGGACTCTACATACGATTCCGATGGGATCTCTGTCACGGGTGAATTAGTAGACGATTCTCGCGGGCGGAACCGAGAAATTTTGGAGGTCATACTGCCAGAGGACGCGATTATCGAGTACGACCGAGAAGGATTCTCGGACTTTATATAATATCGCCCGTTCTCCAGGCATCAGTCATCTTCGAGTAGTTCGTCGCGGGCTGCCTTGAGTTTCTGGAATCGGCCAGAGGACCCGCCCGTATCGGGGTGGCCCTCGAGGTTTTTGAGTTGCGCCTTGAACGCTGCCGTGACGATCTCGTCGGGAGCGTGCGGTGCGACCTCGAGGATCTCGTAAGGCTCCTGGTCGAGTTCGTCCTCGCTGCTCGCGGCCGTCGTCGGTCCCCTGGGCGCTACTCACTCCCACCACCGCCCTTACACTGGATGGTCTGTTCGACGTAGCACTCGCCGTCGTACACGAGCCGGTAGAGGCCACGCGCCTGCTTCTCGATCCATCCAGCGTTCTCGAGCGCGTTCAGGGCGTCATTCACGCGCTGGCGCTCGAGACCGGTGATGTCCCGGATCCGGCGTGGATTGACCTGAAACTCGTCGCGAAAAACGTCGAGGACCTGTCGTTGCTGCTTCGACGGGTCGAACTTCTTGTTCGCCACGTTGAATCGTCTGTATCCTTGCATAGCGATCCCTACAAATGTACCTATCAGTGACCACGCTATTGTATCTTCGGGTGTCCAATCTATAGTCCGTTACAAAGTAACGCTTAATAGGTTGGCGAATAGACTATAGAGTAGGAAGCGCGGGGATGTCGGGGTCAGAAACCTGATCTCGGCCGGGTGTTAGAGCACCCGACCTGCGCTTCTGGGCTTACAGAAGCATATGAGCGTACAAGACCCAACGGATGAAACCGTTACGACTGACGAAGCACAGATCGACGACGTCGTCCTCGAGCGCCGCTCGTGGAACTACGGCTACATCGGCGAGGACGCTGACGGACGGCATCACCACGTGGATCGCAAGCGTGACCGCATCGTCGTCACGAAGACCCGCGCGGACCGCGACGACTCCGGTGCGGTGCCGGTGTTCTCCCTCGAGGGCCCGATCCTCCACTCCGAGGGGATCGTCCTGGCGTCGAACGGTGCCGGCGGCGACGACCTTCGGCGCTGGATCGCCTTCGTCGATCAGGAGATCGGCGACGAGGACGACGAGAGTGGCTGGGCCGAGCGTCCGGTCTCGGCGGCCGACGAAGCACAGGACGTCCTCGAGGAGGTGCTGTAAGATGGCGGTGACGGTCGCGACCAGCGCCGGCGAGCAGTTCGTCGACGCAACGACCGACGACGGAGAGATGGTCCTGATCGAAGAGGTCGACTCGGACGGCTTCGGGCGATGCGGGTGGACCGTTCTCGAGTTCAACGGGCGATCTGAGATGACGGTCGAACGTGACAAGGCCCAGAGCGCTCGCTCGGAGCAGCTGGACCGCAAGGGCGAGATCGAACTGCAGCGCCAGCACGAGGCCGCGGCGGTCGCTGGCCCCGAACTCCGGGCCGACGGGAGTGGCGAATCGGGCGATCAGACACAGGCAGCCGACTCCGACATGACCGACGACACCGACATCAAACCCGGCGACGTAGCGCTCGATCGAACGCAAGGCCGACCCGTTCACGTCCTCGAGGATACCGGCCAGACGGTCCTTCAGTGGTCCAACGAGAACGGCTACGACCTGCTCGACAACTACGGGAACAGTCGTTGCGGGGCGACTGCCGAGGACCGTGTCTTCGAAGTCGTCTACTGCAGCAGCATCCAGTCCGAGCCGTCGAAGACCTACGCGATGCCGGAGTCGCGTCTCGATCGCGTCGAGACCGAGAAGGCCGACAACGGTCGCCAGGTCTACGACCGGATCGTCGTCGACGTCCTCGACCAGCTGTTCCAACGCGCAGGTCGCGACGACGAACAGGCGGTCGCCGTCCTCGAGCAGTACGCGACCGATGCCGGGATCGACGCCGACGTCGTCGACGAAGCGCGTGAACTTGCCGAGGCTGCCCAGCTCGGAGGTGAGGCGTGATGTCCGAAGCCGCCGGTGCCGACGACGCCGACGCCGCCGGCGCCCTCGAGGGCGAGACCGTCGACGGGACTGTGCTGCCGCGATCGTTCCTCGTCGAGGGGAGCGGTCCGGTCACCGTCGTTCGCGACCAAGGCGATGTCGTCGAGCGTACCGAGGGCGAGGTGACGATCTCGCGTCGGCTCGAGACGCTCGAGGGCTTCGCGACGTTCTGGAACTTCCGCGATCTCAAGAACTGGAAGCGCAACGCGATCCGCGAGGTCCTCGAGGATCACGAGGACGACATCACCCGCTACGTGATCAGCGACGAGCAACTCGAACAGTGGGACGTCCAGGCCGACGGGCGGGCGCAAGCGTTCACCGGCGTCGCCGAGACGATCGTCGACGACGAGGTATCTGACGACTTCGAGGCACCGAGCCAGCACTTCCTCGCCTACGTCGACAACCCTGCTGATCGGGACGTCGACGAGATGACGCTCGATTTCGCGGGGGACCTCAAGACATCGCCGCTCTGGGGCCCGGGCGCACGGCTCGCCGAGCTGGTCGTTCGACACGCTAATCGCGAGGACCTCGAGGGGCACACCGAGGCGCTGCTCGAGGAGATCAACCGATGAGCATCCAGACCGCGAATCTCGAGGCGGCTGCCGAGGCCGTCCCCGAACACCCGACGGTCTACGACGCCCGCCTCGTTGATCGGCGCGACCAGGACGGCCGGCGCGTCCTCGAGGTCGTGCTCGGGCCGCAGGTCGATCGCGTTCCGCCGGGCGTGCTGCGGGCGCTGGCCGAGGCCGACTGCGGGCTCGACACCGTCCAGTCCCAGGGCACGTTCCTCGTCGCGATCGCCGAGTAGAAGCAGCCCTCTTTTCGCCGCTATTCGATTCGGATCCCCCAGCCGCCGTCGGCTTGGATCGCCACGTACCCGAGCCCCGAATGCCGGAACGACGTCGTCCCCTCGTAGCTCCCGATCTCGTTGACTGCGATCGTCGGGAACTGCCCCTGCGGCGGGAGGACTTGGACGATGAAGTTCCGGCGGCCGTTGTGTGCTGCTCCGATCGTGTGCGTTCCGTCAAACTCGAGAGGGCCGAGGACCGTTGCCGAAGTACCCTGCTGCTCGAAGGGAAGCGAGTCACCGCTGCTCGGTCGTGGCTGTGTCAGCTCGAGTTCCCAGTCGCCGTCAGCCTCGATCGACATCTGGTAGGTGCCTCGCCCGACGAGTGCGGCCCGTGAGCCGTCGAACGCACCGATCTGGTTGACCATGATGTTCTCCATCCCCGTCTCGGGGACGAGTTTGACGATGAAGTTCCGGCTACCGGTGTGTTGTGCTTCGATGACCGTCAGCCCGCCGATGATACCGACGTTGGAGTAGACCTGATTCCCCGATCCCGACACCGATATCGGATCCGGTTCCTCGACATCGGGTTCGTCCGCGCTCGGCCCTGTACTGGTACCGTTCCCGTTGCCATTTTCCCCGTCGTCGCTCGTATCGCTCGAGCAACCAGCGATCGTCGTTGTGAGCGCCACACCGCTTCCGAGAAGGAGCTTCCGTCGGTTCATATCACCCTAATTGGATGGTTTGGTGATATGTGTTTCGGCGAGCGCTTTCGGAAATGATGCCCAGTAGTCCTTTTACACCCGTCGGTGAACCACACTGTTATGATTTCGAGAACGGACGTGTTCGAGGATTCGTGGCCCCCCACCGAACTCCCGAACCGAAACGACGAACTCGAGCATCTCTCCCGTCGGCTCGGCCCCACGACGCGTGGGTTAGAAGGCGACGACGTCCTGATCTACGGCGGGAGCGGTGTCGGGAAAACCGCCACGACGCGGCACTTCCTCAGCCGGAAGCTGCCGGACTACGCCGACGTCGCCTGGGCCCAGATCAGCTGCGGCGACAAGACGCGAAATATCCTCCTCAAAGAAGCGGCGGCAGAACACCCCGACGACGTCACCGTCCAACTGAACTGGCGGCCGTCCCGACTGAAGGCGGCCCTCGAGCGCGTCGTCGACGGCGAGCCGTACATCCTGGTCCTCGACGAGGCCGACTCGATCGCCGACCACGAGATCCTTGCCGACCTGGCGGATGTCGAGGGGGTCTCCGTGATCGTCATCGCCCACGACCGGACCGAGTGGCTCGGCCATCTCAACAACGCCGTCATCGGATCCTTCGGAATCGACTCAACGATACGGTTCAACCCCTACAGCACAGACGAACTCGTGGAGATCCTCGAGCCGCGGATCCGATTGGGGCTGGACTACGATGCGTTCAGCCGCGACCAACTCAAGCGGATCGCGAAGGAAACCGAGGGGGTCGCCCGCTACGGGATCAAGGCGGTGTGGGCCGCCGCGGAGATCGCCAAGGAGCGCGGCCACGACACGGTCACCGACGCCGACGTCGACGACTGTTTCGACCGCGCGATGGCGAAGATGCGCGAGTCGAATCTGGCGAGTCTCTCCTATACTCACCGGGCGCTCTACGAGCTGGTCCGCCGGCTCGGGCCGACCGTCTACAACTCGAAGTTGAAGAGTATCTGGCGGGCCCACCGCGAGGAGATCTACGCCGATCGCCACCGGGAGCCCGTGACGTGGCGGCACGCGCGTAACTATCTGGAGAAGCTCGAGAAATACGATCTGCTCGTGCGCAAGGGGAGAACGCAGAACCGCCGATGTGTGGTCACCGATCCCGACCTCGAGGCCACGGTCGATCTCGACTTCGTGTTTCTGGCGGCTTAATCAGCTGTCGCCGCTTTCGCTACCGCCTTCGGATTTCCCTCGAGGTCAACCCCTTCTCGCTCCGCCTTTTCTTCCATCGCTTCCCGGATCCAGTCAGCCAACGACATCCCCTGGCCAGCCGCGTGGGCACGGAGTTTGTTGTACTTCTCCTCTTCAACCCGTGCCGCGGCTTGCTTCTTATCGCTGCTCATACCGGAGGTGTACGAATGCATGATACATTAGTGTTATTGATATAGAGGTGCCTAGCACCTTTGCATTAGAGTTATGTAGGTGTAGCGTTATAGAATCACTCGTGACGACAGAGACTGAAGCGCCGGACGGCTCTAAGTGGACCACAATTACGGTCACGAAGGAGTTCCGAAATCGGCTCCGGTCCATGAAGCGAGGTCAAGAGTCGTATACAGAACTGCTCGAGCGGATGGCTGAGCAGTTCGATTCCGATGAGAACCAGTAGGCGGACGCATAGCTCGTCAACTAAATTGCAGTGAGCCGGGTGTCACCAGCGCCCGACTCGACGAAAGGTCAGAGGTACGCATGATCCACAACACGACGTTCGGATATCGTAATGCGGCGGCTACAGCGGCCAGCGCTGCTGGTAGCACGCGATTACCGCGTCGTGGCCTTTCGGAAATGAGGCAGGATACTTTTAGTGCGTATCGAGACCAACAGCAGAATCAACCACTCGCGGCCACCGCCGGAGCGCGCCAAGGTACCAACTTTCGCGCCCCGGCTGTCCGCGGGTCACGAACGAAGACCACGCCGGGAGGTCGATCGCTCCCGGCATCAGACGTGACCATGAACACGAACGAAGACCACGACGAAAACGCTAACGGATCGAACAGTACCAACACCCTTCCCGGAGTCGTCCGCGGTTCCCTCGAGCGCATCGAGGGCGGCGAGATCGACGAGACGGCCGCACTCGTTCGTCGCCTCGAGGTCGCCCAGCGCTTCGACGACGCCGAGGCCAAGGCCGACACGCCCGAGCTGCTCGAGGGTGGTCCGATGCAGGGCGCACACCGCTACTGCATCGAGGGCGACAGCGAGGAGGCGTGGCTCGCGAGCAACTATACTGTCCCCATCGGGTTCGACGGAGGTGACGGCCGATGACGCTCCGCGACCTCGAGGAGATCGACGTCACGCTCGAGCAGTCGTTGATGCGGAGCGGCGATGAGGAAGTCGTCCGATGGACTGCGACGGCCGACACCGACGACGAGGAAGCGAAGGTCGCCGCCGATTCGCCGGCCGAAGCGCTCCGGATGCTCGCCGACGAACTCGAAGACGACACGGCGGACGGTGAGTTGACGGATCACGAGGACATGATCGAGATCCTCGAAGCCGCTCCGGACGGGGCCGCCCTAGTCGCAGTCGACGATCTCACCGATCCGAACCCGCAACTTCATACGCGACTCTACGGCCCTGATTCCGAGGATAACGTGCTGCGTCGGTATGTCGCGCACATGACGGCGCGGTGTCTCGGTGAACACTACCCATACGAGTTCAAACACGGGGCGATCATCGCCTCTGGTGGTCAGTGGAGTCCCCCTGGAGCGGGGTACACGAACCCGGTGAGGGAGTTCGAGCGCCGGTTCGAGGACAACGGAGGCGATTCGGCATGATCGCCGGCCAGCTGGCGCTCCTCCAGGAGCCCGCCGCCGAGCCCCTCGAGAACCACCACGACCAGACTGGGCGCGCTCTGCAGGTCGAGGAGACCCAGACCTACCTCGACGAGGACCTCACGATCCAGTCGGGGCTGGTCGCCGGCGAGGTTCCGAAAGAGGACGAACGCGTCCTCCTGGACGGCCACGAGATCGAGACCGAGACGTGGACGGTCACCCGCCGCGTCGCCAGCGAGTGGGTCGCCGACGTCGACGGCGAGGGCTGGATCCTCGCCGAACGCACGCACACGAGTGACCTCGAACACGAACCCGACTGGCCGTTCAACGAGTTCTCGAAGCTGGCCGGCCCGGAGATCGCGCCGGTCCGGCTCAAGCCGTGGGAGTTCGTCCGCCGGCAGCGCGACGAGGGACGGACGTGGACGGTCGAGATGACCACCCACGAATCCAACCTCGACGATACCACGATCGAGTGGGGCAACGGCGCGCTCAAGTCGAAAGCGGTCAACTCCGACGTCGGCGTCGCACTGACGACGTTCTGGAACGACGTCCACGTCCGGCTGGTCATCTACTCGAGCGGGTACCTCGCCATCTGGGAGCCCGCCGAGATGAAGCCCGAGCTGCTCGGCCGGTTCATCCACGAGGAGATCGTCCCGATCGCGACGTTTGCCGACGACGTCGAAGTCGAAGAGGACGAAGAGGCCGAACAGCAGACGCTCGAGGACAGCGGGGCGGAAGCATGACCGCGCGCTACGAGGTCATCGGGAAGGTCGACCGCTCAGTCGCAGGATCGTTCACGGCCGATCCCGACCTGATCCTCGTCGACGACGGCGACGAGGAACTCCTGATCGCCGAACCGGCGAGTGATGACGATGAGTAGCTGCTCGACCTGCGGCGGCCGGGACTACCTCTGCCAGCAGTGCAAGATGGACGAACTTGAGAACCGTCTCGGCCTCCCGTCGGATCACTTCGACGCTGACGCCGGGATCGTCTGCTGGGTTCAGGACGTCGACGAAACCTGGCACGCCTCGATGTACTTCGAGGACACGCGTCACGTCGCGGCCTGTGGTGAGATCCTCGAGACGCCGGTCGCGGACGTTCGCGAGGATCCGCGCCGACTCGCCGAGGTCCACACCTGCGACGACTGCGAGGCCGCCCTCGAGGCCGACGACGAGGAGACCGTCCCCGACGGCGGCGAGTTCGAGCGTGCAAGCAAGCTGCTGGCCGACGGCGGCGAGGTCGACGTCTACCAGTGGGTCCTCGAGAACGTCCACGAGTATCCCGCCGGGACCGATCCCCGCTGGGGCTCTCGAGGCAACCTCGTCTACGAGGGACGGAAGCTCGACGGCGTCAGCAAAGAGGACGTCCAGAAGGCGATCGCCCGCGCGGTCGACAACGAGGACCTCATCTCGTGGCACGGGCTGCTGGCCCGCGCCGAGGTCGACCGACTTCGAGAGATTACTCGTGCCGAACATGAGGACCACGACATCACGCGGGGGATCCTCGTCGGGAAGTGCAACAAGCTGATCGCGAAGAAAAAGAAGGCCGACGGCACCGAGTCCGCGGCCGCGACCAACGGTGGTGAAGCGGCGTGACGGGCGGCTCGTACCGGATCGGCTGCGACGACTGCGGGGCCGAGATCCGCGCGTCGGCGGAGTACTGTCCCAACTGCGGCGAGCGCCAGTCGTGGTTCTCCGACGACGAGAACGAGGATGACACCGAGGGCAACCTCGAGGAAGTCTTCCGCCGCGAGACGATCACCGAGGCCGGCGACGGCGGCCTCCTGGTCGGTGAGCGCGAGTTCGTCGATCGCGTCGACGACGTCTGCTCCGAACTCGAGGCGCTCCGCGAGGGGGCCGACGATCCCCGAGTCAAGGAGGAGCTGCAGACCGCAGTCGGCGCCGTCTGGCGGGCGTCGGTCCTCCAGCGAGTCGCGGAGAACGACGATATCCGGATGGCCGCTGATACAGGACCCGAGGCGACGCCCGTCCGCGGGTCTGTGCCAACCGGTTTCACACGCGACGGAGGTGGGGAGGATGTCTGAGGCGGCCACCGCCAACGACGTCGTCGACACGCTGCTGTCGGTCCACAAAGGCAACCAGCTTGTACTCGAGGCCGAAGGGTACGAGTGGGCATCGCCGTTCGAGGTCACCGAGGTCGACGAGGTACTGTTCGAAGCGCCGAACGGCGGTGTCTGGAAAGCCCGCCGCGTCACGCTCGCGTCGACGGCCAAACGAGGCTCCGACCGGGAGTTCGACGTCTACCCCGCTGCACCGGCCCCGAATGTCGGGCCCGGCTACGGTCGTCTCGTCAACGCCAACCTCGTCGACGAAGATACCGGCACCTCCACCGAGGACACACCCACCAGTGATATCGACTCTGAGTCAGAGGCAGAGACCGATGTCCTCGAGGAGGACGCCGCGGACGACGCGCCGGCCGACGCCGGCGACGACGTCCAGGACGAGATCGACGCCGAAGAGGTCACCGTCGACGCCGTCGGCGATGAAGAGACGTTCGAGTGTGACTGCGGCCAGACGTTCGAGAGCCAGCAGGCGCTGCAAGGCCACGGCCCGAACAGCTGCGAGGGTGGCGACGACGAGAGTGTTGCGCTACCGGATGGTGTCACCGAAGACGACGTCGACGAACTGACCAGCGGCGGGATCGAGATCGGCGACCTCGCCGAGGAACTCGACGTCCACCGTAACGAGGCTCGGTTGATCGCCCACCAGCTCGGTTTCTACAAGCGCGTCCGCGAGGTGTGGCGTGATCGCGAGCGTGCCCAACTCGACCCTCGCCTCGGTGGGCTCCTCGTCGTCGCCCTCGGGCTCGTCACGATCGGCCTGCTCGCAGTCGGGGTGACGCTGCAATGAGCATCGTCGAGACTGACGAGATCGACGTGACGCCGACGCCGCGCTACGAGGACCTCGAGGTCGATCCGCACTTCCCGGAGCGCTGGACCGAGCGATCGCCGCGGCAACAGCTGAACCCGAAGGTCGCGTGGCTCGAGGCGATCCCGGTCGACTACCCGTCGGCGTCACCGCCGGCGGAGTGTACCCGTTATCACGAGGTTACGGAGATGCTCCTGCTGGCCGAGCCCAACGGCCGGCTCGTGACCTGCATCCCGCTGGAGGATCGCCCGCACGACGAACAGCAGTACATCCGTTCGCAGGTGACTGACCTATGACGGTTGCATATAGCGAGAAGAAGTTTATGGACACTCAGATATCCGCGTCGATGAAGACCTGCCGAAGGAACGCCTCACGTTCACGCTGTGATTCCGGCAGATCGACATGTACGGCGTCAGCAGCGTCTTCGATGGCCAACCCCAACTGGACGAGGTCTTGGACCCGTTCCGACCGATTGTCGCCGTATTCGAGCGGTTCCTCGACGCGTTCAGCGAGGTCATCGTCCATCGAGACCCCGAATTTCGTCGTCATGAGTGAGGGGTATGCACGGTACACTATAAACCGAGGTGGTCTCGCGTGACGGTCGGTATCGTCGACTGTCAGCACTGTGGTGCGGCGACGCCGCTCGAGGACATCGTCTCGAACGGCGACGCTTGCCCCAAGTGTGGAACGGCGATCAACCCCGACGCGCCGGTGACGGTCCCGACCGAACTGGTCGAAGGGAACTGGGACAAAGTCCACGGCAACGACTACGAGCCGATCGACGGTGTCGACTTCGGCCGCGACGAGATCTCGGAGCCGGATCGAGACGTCGAGGCGATCACGGAGACGCTGTCTACGGTCGGACCAGGGGATGTCGTCGCGATCGATATCGGAGCGGCTGAGGCCCACGCTGAGGCGCCGCTGTACGTCCTCCGGCATGAACGCGATGTGGCTGGGTTCGCACACCGGATCAACCTCGTCGAGAAGCCACGAGAGGACAGCTGGACGCGGCTCTACATCACCGCCCTCGGCGATCCCGATCTCGATCCGTGGGAAGTCGTCTCGGCGCCGTACAACCTTGCCAACAACACTGCGGACATGCGCGACTTCGCATCGAACGGGTGGGTTGTGTCCGCCCGAGAGGCGGGTAACGAGCCCGGAACCGTTCCCACGAACCCCGACCGCAACGGAGGCGATACCCGATGACACTCATTCACGTCAACGACGACACTCTGCTGGAAGCTCACGAACAGTCCAACAACGACTCCCTCGAGGAGACGATCGACCAGGCGCTCGAACTCTTCGCCGAACTCGAGAACGCTGAGGAGATGATCGACCTCGAGAACGATCGCGAGGAGGTCGCAGCATGATCGCGACCACTATCACAAATCGGAGACGAGACACCTCGAAATACCTCCATGCACAGTGTACCAATCAGGCGCCGATTCGACTCCATATAGTGCATGGTACACACCCGAATCGCAAGACGGGATCCGATTTCGCCGGTTCCGAAAGTAGGCCTACAATCAGAGATAAATTCACTTAGCTCTAATAATGGGTAGATTGAAGGTCGCGGCGTCTGACGGGTGGGGTATGGGTGATTCGACGGATACGTCTCGGGCTGCTGTCAAGACCTACGTCCCGGCCTACCAGAAATCGGAGTGGCAATCCCACGCCGACGACCTCGATATGAGCCAGAGTGAGTTCGTCCGGACCATGGTCCAGGCCGGACGAAAGGGGTTCGACCCCGAGCCGAACGCCACAGCGGAACCCGATTCATCCGGCTCTGACCCTGGGGGTAACGCCCTCGAAACACAGGTCCTCGAGTTACTGGAATCCGACACGTACTCTTGGGACGAACTGCTCGAGGCAGTCGCCGACGACATCGAGTCGCGACTGGACGAGACCCTCGAGGAGTTACAGGCGGACAACCGGATTCGATACAGCGGTCGCCACGGCGGATACACGGTCGTCGACGGTGATGGCGATGGCGACTGAGCCGACCGCCGAGGCCCCCGAGGACGTGACCGACCCCATCGCGTACTTCCTCGACGACCAACGGTATCACGGCAAGAGCGAGCGTACTCTCGAGGCCTACGACCGGGTGTTGCGCCGGTTCGAGTCCTTTCTCGTCGAGCGGTTCGATACCGAGGCGACCGGCGCGGCGGGGCGTCGGGAGTGTATGGCCTGGATTCACTCGCTGCGCGGCGAGTTCGAATCCAGTACGATCGCGACCTACGCCTCCTATCTCAACCGGTTTTACGAGTACATGACCCGCGTCGGTGTCTTCGACGACAACCCGATGGCACTGGTCATGGAGGAGCTGTCCGAATCGATCGAGACGAACCCCACGCGGCGGGACATCTCGATCGCCGAAATGCGGTCGTTCGTCGACGGGATCGCCCACCCGCTCGAGCGGGCCGTCGTCGTCACCCTCTTGAAGACCGGGATGCGGGTCGGCGAGCTGTGCAACCTCGATCTGCGGGATCTCCACCTCGAGACGCCCCCAGTCGACCTCGAGTGGACCCCGCGGGTCGGCCTCGAGCAGCGGCCGGCGTCGCTGTTCGTGTCGTCGGAGCCGGCCCGCGCCACCACGGTCAACGGCGAGGAGCGGACGGCCTCGAACAAGCGAAAGCGCGAGACGGTCGTCCCCGTCGACGAGGAACTTCGCCGGGTCCTGTGTGAGTGGCTGGCGATCCGACCGGACGCGGTCTCGCCGGCGCGACCGCTCTTTCTCGACACTCGCGATTCCTGGGGCCAGCGGCTCACGCCGTCGGACGTCCGCTATCTCGTCGAGAAACACGCTCGAGAACGAGGCTGGTACCGAACCGGCGGCGGTACCGAGGAGAACGTGACGCCACACTACTTCCGGCATTTCTTCACGACCCACCTGCGGGACCGGACCGGCGACCGGGGGATCGTCCAGTATCTCCGGGGCGACGTCGCCGGCGACGTGATCGACACCTACACCCACAACTGGGGCGATCGGGTCCGCGAGACGTACCTCGACAGTATCTACACGGTGACGCAGTGACTGTCAGTGCGACGCGTTTGACGGGTCACATCGACGCTCGCGGCGGATGGCGATACACCGTTTCACTCGCGTCTCCACTCGTTCCGGCTCCGTTTACTCCGGGCTGACTCAAGATCTGTGTTGCATAGCCGACTCATGAATCCTATATCGCTATACTAATTGTCCCCGTCCGTTCGAAACGACGACCCACTCACCAATCGAACAGCTAGTCGCCGCCATCGAGCCGTCGGCTTCCGTGTAGCGACGGCTCGAGCGCTCTCAGATCGGCGCCGAGTAACGTGGCCGGCTCCGATTTAGTGACCGACGGCGAGTTCGGTCTCGAGGTCGCCGCCGTTCAACAACGAGCGGACGAACGCGACCGTTTCGGTCGTCTCCGCGGTGTTTTCCAGCAACACGGTTTCACTGGGGAATAGCTGCTCGCCGAGCAGGAGGCCGTGATCGCGTGCGGTCGAGCCGGTCACGGTCAGGTAGACGCCGAGGCCCGTCTCCGCGATCGCCGCCTCCTCTTCGCGACCCTCTTCCGGGTAGCGAAACTCGATGCCCTCGAGCGCTCGGGTTCCAAGCACTGCCTGGACGAGCCGTTCGTATCGCGGTTCGATACAGAGCGGTCCTTGGTACGCCTCGAGGAAGTCCCGATCGAGCGAGCCCTCGGACGGTGCGACTTCGGGCGTCGCCAGCAGCGTATGATAGACGGTATCGCCCATTCCGGTGACGACCTGCACGTCGGTATCCGAGGGGTTGATCCGGGCGTTGATGTCGGCGATCCGGTTCAGCGGCTCCGCTCGGAGTTCGACGACCTCCTCGAGGACCAGATCGGCGCTGTCGAACCCGAGGGCGAACTCGTGAGTCCGGAGCGACCGGAACGGTTCCTCGCGACCCACGAGTTGGATCGCCGCGCCGTCGGGTGCGCTCTCGACGTGGGAAAGCGGGATCGTGACGCTATCGAAGACGATCCGACGGGGCTTGCCGGCGCGGTCGTCACGCAAGAGCGTGTATTCGGGCGCGGTCGGATCGTCGACGGTGCTGTAGGCGGCGAGACGATGGTAAACGTCCTCCTCGTCGGGGTCGATCGTCCCCTTCGTGAGCGCCTTTTCGTGGCGAAGCGTCGACGTGATATCGTCCGCGAGGTCGGGAACGTCGAGCCGGTCGGCCAGCCGGTCCAGTACCGACTCGAGCGGTCGTCCCTTTCGCGGCACAGCGATCGGTATCGTCTCGCCCATCGAGCGACTGTCGACCGGCGACGGATAAACGAGTTGTGTTTCCGAGGCGAGACGCCGTCAGTCCGAGAACATCGACCCGAGCTGGTCGCGCCACTCCTGAATGTCGGTCACGTCCGCACGCACCGTCTCGACGTCGTCCGCGAGGTCCTCGATATCGTCCTCGAGATCCTCGACGTCGTCTTCGACTGACTCCACGTCATCCTCGACCCCGTCGACATCGTCTTCAAGCTCCTCGACATCGTCCTCGATTGATTCCACGTCGTCCTCCACGGTTTCGAGATCGTCCGCAACCGTCTCGACCTCGTCGTCGACGGACTCGACGTCGGCTTCCACGTCCGCGAGGTCGGCCTCGAGGCCCTCGACGTCGTCGTCGACGGCGTTTACCTCCGACTGGAGATCGCCGTTCCAGTCGCTGAGATCGTCGACGTCCGCGGCGACCTCGTCGACTCGCGAGGTGGTCCCCTCGAGTCGGTCGTCGACGGACTCGATCTCGGCTTCCAGTGCTTCGAGATCGGACTGGAGATCCTCGATGAGCTGTGCCCCCGTCCCGTTCTCCTCGAGGAACGTCTCGAGGGCGTCGGTGTAGGCGGCCACTTCCTCGACACGGGACTGGAGGTGATCGACTTTCGCGATCTCGGCACCCGTGGGCTCGACGTCGAGTTCGGCACGGATCGCCTCGAGATCGTCGTCGTCGACGTTGCCTTCGCGGATCTCGGTCGCGAGCCGTGTGGCGACGGAGCCGGTGAACTCCGGTGCCGGATTCGGGGCGGCGTCGGCCGTCGCGGCGGCGTCCTCGACCGGTGGCTCGTCTTCGATCCCGGCCGTCACACCGGCCTCATCGGCTGTCGAGTCGGCGTCGACCTCGGGCTCGGATTCGGTGGCCGGCTGCGTATCGGGCTCCGGCTGGGACTCCGCCTCGAGATCGGTGTCGTCGGTCGCTTCGCCGTCGGGTTCCTCATCCGTGTCCGCCTCGAGGTCACTGTCGGCAGTGGTTTCAGTGTCGGACTCAGCAAGGGATTCGTCGTCGGCCGCTTCGGAGTCCGGTTCCGCGTCGGCTTCCGCAGACGCCTCGAGCGCGTCGTCGGATTCCTCGGCGGCCGTGGCTTCGTCGCCGTCGTCACTCGCCGTCTCGTCGGCTTCGGTCGCAACGTCGGGCTCGGACGGGTCAGCATCGTCCGCCGCCAGATCGATTTCGGGCGCGTCGCCGGCATCGTCTTCCTCGGCCACATCGTCAGCGTCGCCTTCGTCGGCATCGTCGTCGATGTCGAGTTCGATCGCGGCGTCGTCGTCGGCTGCCGTCTCGTCGTCGGCTTCGGCAGCCGCTTCGGTCGCGGTGTCGGCCGCAGGGCTCGAGTCGTCGGCCTCGTCGCCGAGATCGAGATCGACGCTGGGCTCGTCCGATCCGTCCGCCGTATCGTCTTCGTCCGCCTCGCTATCGATCTCGAGGTCCTCGTCGGTCCCTATCTCGATCCCGCCCTCGTCGGCCCCGATCGAAAGGCCGGCATCGTCGTCAGCAGCCGTGTCCTCGTCGGGCTCGGGGATCTCCTCGTCGTCGAAGCCGAGATCGATATCCGGCGTTTCCTCCGTCTCCTCGTCATCGTCCGTATCGGCCGTCTCCGGCTCGGGATCGACGTTCTCGAGGTCGAGGTCTAGCCCCGCCGACTCGTCGTCCTCCGCCTCGGCGTCGGTGGATTCGGCGTCGGTTTCGGCGGCCGTTGTGGTCGTCTCGTCGGCCACGTTCTCCGCTTCGTCCTCGAGTCCCGGTACCGAGTCGGAATCGCCGGAGATCATGTCCTTGACGGCCTGATTGCGGTCCTCCGAGACGATGTTGCCGATGACTTCGTCGTCGACCTCGTCGGCCGTGTCGGCGGCGTCGTCGCGGGCGCTGAGATCGGCGATCGCGGGCTCCCCGAGAAACGCCGTCGCGAGGCTCTCGTCCTCGAGTTGGATACCGTAGACAGTCAGGAGCGTCTCGTCGGGCTCGAGGGTGGCCGTGAACTCGACGTGGTGGTCCTGATAGGCAGTCCACTCGTCGCTGTGATAGTCGGGATGGAACCCGACCTTGTCCATCGGGAACGATTCGGGGATGTCCTCGGAGAGTTGGAACGTGACCGGCTCGTCGCGGTCCGATTCGATCTCGAACCGGATCGCGGGGACGGGGAACTCGTCCGCTGCGAACGTCTTCCGGACGGTTACCCCATCGGCACTGACCTCGATCACGTCGTCCGTATCGGCGGTGCTACTCATATGAGACCAACGTTACCATACCATTATTATAAAACGTGCGGACGGTCCGACGCCTGGTTTCCCCAGCTCAGAGGTCGACGCGATCGCCGATCTCGACGATCTCGAGGTCCCGCGGGGAGTCGAAGCTTCGGGCGTGGTGGTGCAGCGTCGTCGGGTCGGCGGTCAGCCCCTTCCACATGTCCCAGTGGCTCGGGAGCAGCCGGTCGGCGTCGATGGCGGCGGCGCACTCGATGAGCTGGTTCTCGTCGTTGTACCAGCGGGTCCGTTTCGGCTCGCGGGTCTGCTTGTCCGGAATTCGGCCGATGGTGCCGAAAGCGAGCGCCGCGAGGTCGATATCGTACTCGTCGCCGAGGCGTTCGAACTCGTCGGTCGGTTTCGTATCGCCGCCGTGGAAGAAGGTGCCCGCGTCGTGGTCGATCACGTAGCTCACGGGGTGGGTCGCGTCGGGGTCGTTTGCCACCTCGACGTGGACAGTGAACTCGCCGATCTCGAGCGTGTCGCCCTCGGCGACTTCGGTCAGTTGCTCGTCCGAAACGTCCCAGTCGTCCGTCCAGGCCTCCTCCTCGCGGGCGACGGCGACGCTGTCATCCGGGCCGTAGAAGGTCGCACCCGTCGCCTCGAGGATCGGGGCCTGACTCGCCCCGTGAACGTGGTCGGTGTGTTCGTGGGTCGCGAGGACGGCGTCGGCGGCCGCGACGTCCGCGGGATCGAACGGGACCGGAATCATCCGGATCGTCCGTGGCGGATCCCCCAGGCCGAGATAGGGGTCGATGAAGACCGTCGTTCCCTCGCTGCCTTTCAGAACGAAGCCGTTACAGCCGAGATACCAGATCGCCACGCCGTCGGGGGTCGCGTCCGCGACGTCGCGAACGAGCCAGTCGTCCCAGTCGCTTTCGATCATACTCGAGGATGCGGACAGCGACCCGGTAAGTGTTGTCGTCTCGGCCGATGGAGCGTCCGCTATCGGATCGGGTTCGACGACCGCGAGAGACAGTCAGAGAGACGGACGGGCGGGGTATCGGCGGACGTGATCGGACACGGTTAGAGCGGGAACGGCGAGCGGCGGGCGTCCGGCGCCGCATCGGCGTCGGTACTGGCGGTCTCGATCGCCGGCGTCCCGTCGGTGGATCGAACCCACTCGGTGCGAACGCGCGGATGGCCCTCATAGGAGACCCGACCCGATTCGTCGTCGTAGCCGATCAGCGTGGCCTCGTGCAACAGCGGCAGGTGGACGTGAACGAGGGCGGTACGGACCTCGTCGACGCGGTCCTGTGGTACCTCGTGCCCGACTGCGTCGGCCTCCGCGGCCGCCACGGCCCGAGCGAGCGCCGCCGTCGTGACGGGCTGGTACCGATCGCCGAGTATCGCGAGGGTCCGTCGCCTGCGTTCGTCGGCGAGGGCCTCGAAGAGGGCATCGAGGGTGGTCGCCTCGAGGTCGCGGTTCGAGCCCGAGAGCGCTTCCGCGAACACGGTGTCGTCCAGCAGTTGCTCGTCGGGGACCCGAACGACGTCGTCGTCGTCCGTCTCGAGCAGTCCCGCGTCCGTCAGCCGCGGGAGCAGCTTGTGGTGGAGTTCGACGAGCGCCCGCTGCTGGTCGTCCGCCGAGACGTTGTGGCGGCGTGTATCCGCTGTTACTGCCGCGAACTCGGCCGCAAGATCGTCTTTCCCGATCCCGTCCGGCGATCGCTCGTGAACGAGCCGGAGGAGCGTTCGTCGACGAGCGTCGGCGAGGGCGGCGAAGCGATCGGTGTGACCGGCGGCCGCGGATCCGCTCGAGGCTGAGTTACTCATCGACTACTGGTCGGGGACTAACGGGCAAAAGGGTGCTTCCAAACAGATTTGGAATCAGTCCCTCATTATGGCCACTTTGCTTTACATTACACCATATATTGCTATTTAGTGCTGTACGTAGCGAGCTTTTTCGAAGGTAGCAAAACGAATGTCTATCACACAGTATTGTCAGACGAGCCTGAAACACGCCGACGCTGTACGGAGACAGAGGAAAAAGCGTTACCAGGTGCCGTGGAACGTGTCGAAGGAGAGTTCGTCCAGGGGCTTGTTGCCGACCGCGATCTCGTACTCGCCGGGCGTGAGCATCGGCTTGTGGAACTGCGGGCCGTCGTCGGTCGTGATCCGCGGACAGCCGGTGTTGACGAACGCGTCCATGTCGAAGTTCCGCAGGCGGTCCGGCGTCACCTCGTCCATCGTGATGAGGTAGGCGTCGTCGTTATCCTCGAGGATCTCCTGGGCCTGCTCCCAGCGGCCCTGCCCGATCTTGGTACAGAAGATGACGCCCCACTTCTCGGCGTCCATCGCGCGGTGGACGGCACCGTAGCGCTGTTTCATGAACTTCTCCGTGTCGGCGACGGTGACGACGTTGTTGACGGGGTCGGCGATGACAACGTGCTTGTCGGGATACTCCATCGCCAATCCGAGCGGGTGGAACTTGCCGCCGCCGACGTAGAGGACCTGATCCGCAGGGACGTCCGCGCTCGCGTAGTTACAGCCCAGGACCTGTCCCTCGTGGGTTAGCCGGTCGTCGCCGCGGCGGCTGTGGACCTCGTAACCCCGCTCCTCGAGGAAGGCAGCCATCTCCTCGTAGCGATTCATGTGCTGGGCGGTCGTCACGAGACCGACGTCTTCGGTCTCTTCCGGCGGCTCGAGGGTGTCGAGCGCGTCCTCCATGATCGGCGTGACCTCGACGTTCGAGAACAGCGGCACGTAGATCACCTTGTCCGTGTCCTTCATCGGCGAGTGGCCGAAGTGAACGAACACGTCGGTGCGTTTCATCAGATAGGTGTCGAGGTCGCAGGCACCGTAACAGGGCTGGCCCGAGAGCATGAACGTCACGTCGTCGTCGGCCAGCTCCCGGAGGTCGTCGGCGACGGACGGCCCTCGTCGTTTCAGTCCCTCGGGGAACTGCAGGCCGACCTTCGTGGCGTCTCGCTCCTCGATCGCGTCGACGATCGTCTCGAGTTCGTAGTCCCACTCCCGGTCGTGCTTGAGCTGCATTCCGGTGTTCCGGAGGTCCCCTTCAGTGTACTCCGACTCCTGACTCATTAGCACTGCTTGCGCCCACGAACGTATAACGCCGACGCTTCTGGTGGACCGGCTTACGACCGCTTGCGGACCCCCTCGGCTCGAGCGGGCTCGCCGTACGTGCAGGTCCCGAACGCGGCCCGGAAGTCCTCGCCGTCGAAGCCATCGAGCAACGCGTCCACCGTCCCGAGCAGTTCCTCGAGACGGTTCCCGTCCGATGTGTCGCGGTCGGTGTCGGTCCCGCATTCTCGGGAGCGTCGCCGGCCGCGAGAGCCGCGCATTCGTCGATCAGCTCGTCATAGCGGACCCGACACAGCAGTCGATCGACGGTCTCACACAGTGTGGCGTTCGAAACCGGTTCGGTGAGTTCGACGGCCGCCGTGCGGTCACGGTCGGGCTCGTCGTCCCCGCGAAGTATCGCCATCGCGTATCCCGCGCCCCTGCGTTCGACGGCTCGCGCGACGACAGTTCCGTCGGCCGTTCGCAGATCCCGTCCGATCAGGGCTACGTCGACGGCCTCGAGTCGCGCGAGCGCGTCGGACCCATCGGTCGTCGTCTCGACTCGGTACGCCCCCGTGAGCCACGAGCGGTACTCGGCGACCGCGTCGGGGTCGGTGGCCGCGATGAGAACGGTTCGCTGTGCGTCAATCATTATTCTCGTTCTCTGCTGCCGGCTTGGATATCAAACTATGGATACAACCAATACTATTTACATGTGTCGGCGTGTATCCAACCGGAACGCCCTCGAAAGCGATCGCGTCGGCCGATCGGCCGGGATGACGGTCCTGCCGACTTCGTTTTCCGTCCCAACAGTCATAGTACTGGAGCGTAAACAGGGGGTTAATGGCAGCGGAACAGGCCACAGACGGCTATCTCTTCGACCTCTATCGTCGATACATCGGTGAACCGGAGGACCGGACCGACGTTTACGTTGGGTTCGGATTGTTCCTCGGTGGGATCGGACTCGCACTCGTCGGACTGCTGCTTTTCCTGTGGGGGAACACCTACGACGCCCGCACCGCGGGTTACGTCGCGTGGGTCGGCCCCGCGTACGCGCTCGCGATGACGGCCCTTCCCGTGACGATGCTCGGTATCGTCGTCCTGTTACCCTCGGAGCGGCGGATGCAGTACGCCTCTATCGCCGGCGTCGCCGTGACCATCGCAGCGATAATCGGCTTCTTCGTGGCCTACCCCGGCGACTGGAACGGGTACGGCAACGACTACACCGTCCCGATCATCGCCACCTACGCCGTCGGGCTGGCTGCGATCACCGCCTCGACCGGGGCGGCCCTGATCGCCCACTACCTCGATATGGCACAGCAGGCCGACGCCGTCGCGGTCGAGGCCGACGACGACGACGATGAACCGGAACTGACCGACGACGAGATCCAGCAGGACATCGACGACGCGATGGAGGGCGTCGAACTCTCGTGGGGCGGTGTCGAGAAGACCGAACACAAGCGACTGAACTTCTCGAGCGACGATCTCGGCGATGTCGAGATCGACACCGACGCCGGGACCACGACGACCCGTTCCTCGGGCGTCGACCAGCAGGTCGCCGGTCTCAAAGGGCTGAAAGGCGGCGAAACGAAACAGACCACCTCGAGTTCGACGGTCGACGACCAGACGGCGAAACTCAAGGAACTGCGCGAACAGCAACGCGCGGAGGAACTCGCGACGGCCGACGAGGAAAGCGCCACCGAACGCGTCACAAAGCCCTTCGAAGGGTTGCTGAATCGGGTTCGTTCGCTGGTAAAACGGGATTAACGCGACCGTGCGGCAGTAATTAATTCTTACTTCGGTGCCGGTAAAGAGAGGAATTAATGCACATAGATTTATAATCCGTCGGTGGCCTTCCCCACACATGGCCAAAGGCCTGGACGTCGGTACGATGAACATCCTGTCAGCACAACAGGATGGGAACGACACGGTTTTCGTGCAACAGCGTAACTCCTTCGTCGAGATCGAGTACTCGGACATGGCCGAGCAGATGCTCTCGCGAAGCGAAGTCCTCCACATTCGCAAGGACGACAAGGTCTACGTCGTCGGCGACGACGCCCTGAACTTCGCGAACATCTTCAACAAGGAGACCCGTCGGCCGATGAAACACGGGATCCTCTCGAACGACGAGCAGAGCGCGATCCCGATGATGAAACTCATCATCGAGCAGGTCGTCGGCGAGCCCGCGTATCCGGACGAGAAGCTCTACTTCTCGACGCCCGCGGACCCGATCGACTCGGACCTCTCGACGCTGTACCACCAGAAGACGATCGAATCCTTCCTCGACGACATGGGCTACGACGCCGAGCCCATCAACGAGGGGATGTCCGTCATCTACTCCGAACTCGCGGACAACAACTTCACCGGTCTCGGGATCTCGTTCGGTGCCGGGATGACGAACGTCTGTCTGGCCTACTACGCGGTGCCGGTCATGAAGTTCTCGGTGGCCCGCGGTGGCGACTGGGTCGACGAGCAGGCCGCTCGCGCAACGGGCACGCCCGTGGACAAGGTCACCTCGATCAAGGAAGACGACTTCGAACTCGACTTCACGACCGACGTCGGTGGCGTCGAGGGGGCGCTCTCGATTTACTACGAGAACCTGCTCGACTACGTCATCGAGAACATCGTCAAGGAAGTCGACGAGGAAGACGTCGAGGAAGGCCTCGACGTTCCCGTCGTCGTCACCGGCGGGACCTCCAGCCCGAGCGGCTTCGAGGCCCTGTTCAAGGACCACCTCCAGGAGGCGAACATTCCGTTCTCGATCAGCGGCGTCACGCACGCGAACGAACCGCTGTACAGCGTCGCTCGCGGTGGTCTGGTCGCGGCCCGTTCCGACGAGGACGTCGATCACGACGACGGTGGCGACGAGGAAGCGGAAGCGGCGGCTGCGAACGAATAGCGACACCCCACAGTCGATTTTTTCGGCGACGCGGTCGAGCAGTCCCGACTCGAGTCGCTACTCCTCGTAGAAGCGGTTGAACGCGTCCCGCCAGGATTCGGGGTCCTCGCCGACCGGTTGGTGTTCGACGGGAACGTCGGCGAACCCACAGTGGGGACACGTGACCGTAGACGCGTCGCCGAGTGAGAGTTCCTCGATCGCTCCCCCACACCGTGGACAGTCGTCCATACCTGATACTTTCACGGGCCTGTCTTAACTCTATTCGAACCTCTCGCGAAACGGAGACGTCGAGGTGCCCGCTGGACAAAGCGGCCGCGGCCGCCGTCACACTGTGACGATACCGGGCCAGTCTGCGACCATGTATTACTACTACGCATCCAGAAAGCTTTTTGTATGCAGTCTATGTATTAGTGTGTAATGAGTACGACGTCCCCCAACCCCGCAGTCGAACGCTGTCAACCCGCCGATGCGACTCCCGTCTCCCTCAAGGCCGCGACCCTCGAGTCGACCGCCCCCGAGTACCTCCGCGATCTCAAGGCCACCCTGACCGCCGAGGGGATGGTGCCGGCCGAACTGATCGTTGAGGCGTGTTTCGACGCGGACTGCTCGCTGGCGACCCAGGAGGAGGTGGATCGGATCCGGGGCTACGTCCGGGCCGGGTCCTTCCTCGGCGTCGGCACGGTGACCGTCAGCGTCGGCGATGTCGCCGACCCGGAGAAGGTCCGGCCCGCGCTCGCGGCCTGTGCCGAACGCGCCGATCGAGAGGGGCTCGCCTTCGATCTCGAGGGCTCGCTCTCGCTCGCGGAATAAATGGCCGGCCCGTCACGGCGGACCCTCGCCCGTCGGCTCGAGTCGCTCGCGGACTTCGCCGACCCTTCGCCCGCCCTCGAGCAGTATCTCACCCCGGCGGAGTTGGCTGCCCACCTCTGCCATCTCGCCGGGCTCCAGAACGACCTCGAGCGGCCGGTGATCGATCTGGGGACCGGCACTGGGATGCTCGCGATCGCGGCGTCGCTGGCCGGTGCCGACCGGGTCGCGGGGATCGACGTCGATCCGGACGCGCTCGCGCTGGCCCGGGAGAACGAACGGACCGCGCTCGAGGGCGAGGGAGCCGCCGACGGCAGCGATCGAGCCATCGAGTGGCTCCGGGGGGACGTGAGCCGGCATCCGTTCGCGACGACCGGGGAGACCGTCCTCTCGAATCCGCCCTTCGGTGCCCAGCGGGGGAACCGTCACGCCGACCGGGAGTTCCTCGAGACGGCCAGCGAGATCGCCGCGGTCTCGTATACGATCCACAACGAGGGGAGTCAGGAGTTCGTCGAGTCCTACGCCGCGGACGCCGGCGGCGAGGTGACCCACGCGTTCCGGGCCGAGTTTCCGATTTCGAATCAGTTCGAGTTCCACACCGAGGCCGAGGCGACGCTCGAGGCCGAGGTCTTCCGGATCGAGTGGTCGTCTCGAGCGTAATCGGTCGCCGCGGCTGCAGTCATCGCTGCCGCGAACGGGAAACGAACTGTCGTTTGGTCGTCGGATACCGACCCCGGAACGGGCACCGCTCTCATACTGGCAACACGGAATTTCCACGCCCTCCCCAGCCGATTCACTCGCTCCGTTCGTCGCTCGTTCATCCCTCGCGCAGTGTCGACCCGCGGTTCACCGGTGGTTCACCGCGGCCCAGCGCGCGCCACCGCAGAGGGAGAGATCAGTAGCCGTTGTACGTCTCCTCGCTGGCGATGGCGACCCGCGTTCCGTCGGCGGCCGCGTAGATCGTCTCGTTCTCGCGTTCGAACGTCAGCCCGCCCGCCGTCGCCGTTTCGTTCGCGGCCGGAATCGCCGTCGTGGCGGGCTCCGTTCCGTCCGCGGTCACTGAGAGGACGAACTCGCCGCCGTCCGAGCCGACGGTCACGTTTCGGCCGGCGATCCGGGCCTCGGCCCGCGACTCGTTGGACTCGTGGGCGAGTCGCCGCTCCCCGCCATCGGGTCGAAGCCAGACCTGATAGACGGTGTCGTTACCGACCGGTTCCCAGCCGGCCCGCTCGACGTGGACGGCTTCCCGCCAGCCGGCTCCGCCGACGTAGACGGTCTCCTCGCCGGTAGCCGAGAGCCGCTGGGCGCTGACCGCCTCGAGCCACACCTGGCGGCGCTCGCTGGCGACGATCACCCCGCTCGACTCGAGGCCCTCGTCGCTCTCGATGGCCTCAATACCGACCCCCGAGACGAGCCCGTTGGGAACACCCTCGACGTACTCGACCGTGTAGTCCTCGATCTGTACCGCGGTCTCCGTGGTCGCGCTCGCGTCCTCGACGACGAGGAAGTTGGCGGGGACGGCGACGCCGGCCAACAGCGCGAGGACGCCGATCACCGCGAGGACGGCCACCTGCTTTCGGGACAGCGCCGCCAGCGAGCCGCCGTCAGCCGCTCGGTCCCGGGTACCGCCGGCGAGTTCGCGAACCCGCTCGAGGCGGTCGTTACCGGGCCGGTCGTCGCCGTCGTCGGCGCGGGCCAACTCGAGGGGCCGGTCGATCGCACGGTCGCCGTCCGTCTCGAAAGCGTCCGGCGCTGATCCGGGGACCGCCTTCGCGAGCCGTCGCGGGACCGCCGGCCGCTCGGAGGCAGTGACCGCGAGGGTGACGACCAGTGCGAGGACGGCCACGACGACCACGCCCGGTCCCTGATAGAGGAGATACGTGTTCTCACCCCCGAACCAGTAGATCGCC
The DNA here is from genome assembly GCF_031165565.1 of Natrinema thermotolerans. Lineage (NCBI taxonomy): Archaea > Methanobacteriati > Methanobacteriota > Halobacteria > Halobacteriales > Natrialbaceae > Natrinema > Natrinema thermotolerans. The sequence continues at coordinate 4,080,024 of NZ_CP101873.1, forward strand.
CACAGTCCCTTCGCGAAGCCGAACAGGAGGACGGCCAGCCAGAGCCGCAGCGGGTCCGGGCGTCGTCCCCGTCGCTCGAGCAGAACGATCCCGAGGACGAACCCGACGAAAAGCCCCAGTGCGTGGCCCTGAATCGCGATGCCGGCCCACGACGGTGCCGACGGCGGACTGGGTTGTGCGGTGTAGACGTAGATCGGGTTCTGCAGCGCGGAGTACAGGCGCAAAATTGCACCCTGAATGCCGAGCGTGGCGACGATCGTCACGATCGGGTAGTGAACGATAGCGAAGCCGGCGAAGGCAAAGACCACGCCCGAGAAGCCGATCACGGGGCCGAGCGCGAACAGGCTCGTCGCCAATCCGACCGCGATGACGGCCAGGGGAAAGCAGACGAAGGCCCGGACTCGCGGGTTCCGGTACAGCGAGCCGGCCCGTCCCGCGGCGGCATCGGCTGCCGCGTTGCCGTCGGTCGGATAGTGACCCCAGGCGTACTCGGCGAGCGGTGCGACGACGATCGTCCCGGCCAGATTTCCGAGCAGGTGACTCGGCCCCGCGTGGGAGAACGACGCCGTGATCATCCCCAGCGGGTAGAAATACGACCACGTCCGGAAGGGGATCGTCACCGGGTCGTCGAAGTCCGTGATCCCGCCCTGGACGAACAGATAGACCGCGAGAACGACGGCGATCACGAGCAGCGAGCCCCACGGCACGCCGAGGACGAACCGCGACCGGAGGCGGTCGCGCCAGCGTCGCGCCGGCCGGTGGAGTCGCCTGACGACCGCGACCGACCCGAGCAGCGTCGCGGCGACGAGGACCGTCAACAGGGCCGCAACCGAAACCATATCGCGTGGTTCGAACGGGGGCGTATAGTGATTTGCCTTCGGCGAACCGTCGGCGTTGCGTCGTCCGCCCCCGATCTCGAGGCGGCGGTGGGACGGCCGCGGCCGACCGTACAACGGCCGCTTCGAAAGGTACAAGCGGCCGACGGTCGGACCCATACAGCATGGAACTGCGGGTCACCGAGAGTACCGACGACGAACTCTCGATCGAGATCGCCGGCGAGGATCACACCTTCATGAACGTACTCAAGGGCGCCTTGCTCGAACACGACGACGTGAGCGCGGCGACCTACGACGTCAACCCCGAACAGTCGGGCGGCCAGACCGAGCCGATCCTGACGATCAAGACCGAGGGCGGGGCCGACCCGCTCGAGTGCCTCGAGGAGGCGGCGGTCACCGTCCGCGAGAAGTCGACGGCGTTTCGCGACGCGTTCGAAGCGGCGGCCTGAAGCGGGTCGAGGACTCGATCGAACAGTCGTCACGGCTGCGTTTTCGTATCGTTTGCGACGGACCGAGAGCCGAGTCCGAACTCAACACGCCACGTAGAAGACGTACACGTCGTCGTTTGGTGCGACGTGGATGTCCATTCCTTCGGCGTCGTACCCGGTACGGACGTTGTCGCCGAACTGCGAGGTGAGCAGTCCGTCGGCGATGTCGGCGGCCAGGGCCGACTCGTTTCCGTACTCCGCGAGCGAGAGGTCCGACACGACAAGCGGTGCGCCGACGACCCGAGCGTTGCCACAGTCGTGCCCGAACTCGTCGGGATCTGCCGCGCCGGGCTCTCTGTCTCCGAACTCGGCGGCGACGAGTCTGCGGTTCCGGTGTTCCGCGAAGGCCGCCAGCCCGTCGTCGTATCGCCGCCCGTCCGATCCGCCGCGCTCGTCCTCGAGTCGGTCGTGAACCTCGGTCTCGGTCGTCTCGAAATCCAGCCCGGCCGCTTCGTCGGCCTGGCCCGGCGCGTCGGGCGGCGAGGGCGGGCCGATCCCGGGCAGGATCGACGGCGAAACGATCCCCGTCGCGAACAGCGCGACGACGACGCCGATGACGGCGAAGATCGGCAGATAGGGCGTGGCGACCTCGAGCCAGCTCGGCGTCTCGAGGTCCCGCTCGACCCCCGCGTAGGTCTGCTCGACCCGCTCGAGGTCGGGGTTGCCACAGCGCGAACACGGCGGGGTGTTCCGGACGTGTTCCCGACCGCAGTTCGTGCAGGCCCAGACGTAGTCCGGGCCGGTCTCGACGGTCCCCGACGGGATCGGTTCGCTGCCGCCGCGGTCGCCGCCGCTGTGGTCGTCGGTGTCGTCGACCCGGACGATCGCCTTCTCGAAGGCGTTGTGGCCACAGTTGTCACAGGGCGGGTCGTTTTCCGCGTGCGGTTTGCCACACCGCGTACACCGCCATTTCACTGTTCGAACGGCAGGACTGCGAAGGCATAAGCGTACTGGGGAGTCGAGCGAGCGACTGCTGATCCCCGTTCGAGTTCGCCGATTCGACCCTCACCCGACGCACCGATACCGGATCCGTTGACATTCTCCGGTCGGAATCGGCGAGCGAACCGGACGTTAGCACGCCGCGTAGAAGACGTAGATCGATCCGTCGACGACGTGGATGTCGAGCCCCTCGCCGTCGTATCCGGTGCCGGTAACCTGATCGCTCGGGGCCATAACCACCGCGAGGTCCGCCGCGAGCGATTCCGCGTCGTCGTAGTCGGTCACCGAGAAGCGGACCGGTACCCTGCCGGCGGTCGGTTCGCCACGGCAGTCGACACCGAAGTCACTCGAGTCGACTGGGTCCGCGTCCCTGCCCTCGTACTCGTGGGCCACGAACGCTCGGTTGTGGTACTCCGCGTACGCCGCGAGGCCGTCGTCGTACGCCCGCGCGTATTCTCGGTCCGCCTCGAGGCGTTCGTGGACCAGTTCTTCGGTCGCTTCGAGGTCGATACCGGCCGCTTCGCCGCCGCTTCCAGGGGCATCGGGTGGCGACGGCTGACCGATTCCGGGAAGCATCGATGGCGAGACGATTCCCGTCGCAAACAGCGCCGCGATCAGGACGACGACGGCGACCACGGGTAGGTACGGTTTCGCGACTCCCAGCCAGCCCGGGACATCGAGATCGTTTTCCACGGCATCGTACGTCTGCTCGGTCTTCTCGAGGGTCGGATTGCCACAGCGCGAGCAGGGCGGATTGTGTTTGACGTGTTCACGACCGCAGTCCGTACAGGTCCAGACGTATGTCGGCCCCGTGTCGATCCCCTCGGTCGGCGACTCCCTCGCCTCGTCGCTCCCCTCTCGGACGACCGCCTTCTCGAAGGCGTTGTGACCGCACTCGTCACAGGGCGGATCGTTTTCCGCGTGCGGTTTGCCACACCACGCACACCGCCATTTCATCAACCCTATATGTATAATAAAATAATATAAATATGCCGATAGGGGACGGAGCGGACAGATCGAACGGGAGTCGCTCGGTCCCGATCAGCGCCGGACGGGAACGCCGCGCTCATCGAGATAGGCCTTCGTCTCCTCGATGGAATACTCGTCGAAGTGGAAGATCGACGCCGCGAGCCCGGCGTCGGCACCGGCCTCGGTGAAGACGTCGTACATGTCCTCGGGGCCGCCACAGCCCGAGGACGCGATCACGGGCGTATCGACGGCGTCACAGACCGCCTCCGTCAGCGGGAGGTCGTAGCCGTCCTTGGTGCCGTCCTTGTCGATGGAGTTGACGAAGAGTTCGCCCGCACCACGGGATTCGGCTTCGGCGGCCCACTCGAGGACGTCGATTCCGGTCCCCTCGCGGCCCCCCTTCTTGGTACACTCGAACCAGCAGGACTCGCCGTCGACCTCGACGTAGTGTTCCCCCTGCTCGTCGAAGCGCCGTCTGGCGTCGACGCTGATGACGATACACTGGCTGCCGAAGGCGCGTGCCCCCTCGTTGATCAGTTCGGGGCGTTCGAGCGCGCCAGTGGTGATCGAGACCTTGTCCGCGCCGGCCCGCAGGGTCTCCTTGATGTCGTCGGTCGTTCGGATCCCCCCGCCGACGGTGAGCGGGATAAAGACCTCGTCGGCGACGCGTTCGACGACGTTCAGCATCGTCTCCCGGCCGTCCGCGGAGGCGGTGATGTCGAGGAAGACGAACTCGTCTGCCCCCGCACGGTTGTAGGCGCGGGCCATCTCGACCGGGTCGCCGGTGTATTGCAGGTCCTCGAAGTTGACGCCGGTGTAGACCGCCGGGTTCCCGTCCTCGTCGAGATCCACGTCGATACACGGGATGACGCGTTTTGTCAGTACCATGTGGTCGTTACCCGACCGTTCGCGCCCGGGATAGTAAAGGGGTCTGGATCGGGCGAATTCCACTCGATGGGTCGCCGTCGGCAGCGCGGCCGCTCGAGACCCGTGTCGGTGATCTTAAGCGGTCGAGCCGAGAACACGCGAGTATGACGGACGACAGCGACACCGCAACGGAGGACGACACGGGAGCCGACGTCGGCCACGACCCCGCGGCCGACCGGACGACCGCACCGATGAGCGACTTCTCGGCGGGGGAAGCGCTGACCGGTGCGCTCGTCGCACTGGTCGGCATTGCGATCGCGTTCGGAATCCCGCTCCTTACGGTCGGCGTCTAGGTTAGAAGACGTACTCGTCGTCGTGGCCCATCATCCCGTCGTCTTCGAAGCCGGTACCGCCGGTTCCAGCCCCCTCCTCTTCGTCCGATGGGCCGCTGGTCTTGTACGCCTTGATGCCCGTCGATAGGAGGTCCTCGATCGCCTCCTCGCGGTTGACGAACTCGCCGCGCTCGACCATCTGGGCGATCTGCATCTCGAGGTGTTCCGGTATGGTGATCTCTACTTTCGGCATCTGATTCGGCTTTCGGCGAGGGGGTATTTAGGTTTGACGGGGACTCTACACCAGTCGAAACCGATCGGTCAGGCAGCCGAAACGAGACCGCGTTTCAGTCCCACAAAACCGAGGACGCGTGTGGGATCGGTAAGCGACGGCAGTCGGATGGCACTGTCTCATACGGTTTGCTGTACCGAGTTCCCGGTGGGACCGGGCGGTCGCGGCCCCTCCGGCAATGGCGGACAGTAGACCGTCTCAGTTCGGGGATCGAGACGACCGACTCAGCGGTTGCCCATCATCGAGTCGAACGCGTTCTTCAGGGTCGTACCGGGTTGGGTCAGCGTCTCCAACTGTTGGCGCATCTTGCGCTGGTTGAAGTAACTCGCGAACGCGAGGATCGTCGGGGGCCAGAGGCCGACGAACGTCCCGAGGTCGCGCTCGCCGCGGATGAAGAAGTAATACAGCGAGAGTCCGACCGAGGCGGCTGACGCGACGAACGCCGGCCCCATCGCCTGCTCGCCCATCTCTTCCGGTTCTGTGTCTGTCATTTCTCGTTCCGTTAACTGTTGTCTACTCGCCATGCGATCGTACCCTCGGCGAGACCGTACTAAGGGATGGCGAGGGTTTCGACGGAAACTATCGAGTTGCAGTCACGCCGCGACCGTTTCGATCAGTTTCGACCCCGCTCCCGTCTCGTGAATATTGCCTTTTTCGAGCGACAGCCTGTCGGGACCGACCCGCTCTCGAGTCTCGGCTCGAGTCACCGGTCGACGACGGATCGGTGACCGGCCGACGCTGTCCGGCCGCAGCCGCGACGGCCATCCACGGGGACGGCGATCGATGGCGTCACATCTACGTCCGTTCGACCGTACGGACGGATATGGACGCGACCGACGTCACGGATCTCTATCAGGAATTCGGCGACGAACGGCTGCCGCCGGGACAGCGCGAAACGACCGCCTTCCCGGTCCTCTCGAAGAGCGGGACGCCCGACTGGGACCCGGAGACCTGGGAGTTCACCGTCACCGGCGCAGTCGAGGAGGAACTGACCTTCTCGTGGGAGGAGTTTCGCGAACTGCCGTCGGTCACACAGCGTCAGGACTTCCACTGCGTGACCGGCTGGAGCAAGTTCGACTGTTCGTTCACCGGCGTTTCCTTCCCCGAACTCGCCGAGCGGGCCGGCGTCGACCCGGAAGCCGTCCACGTGATGTTCTCCGGGCTGGACGGCTACACTACGGATCTGCCCCTCGAGGACTGTCTGCGCGAGGAGGTCCTGTTCGCGTGGGCGTTCGACGGCGAGCCCCTGCCCGATGACCACGGCGGTCCACTCCGGGTGGTCACGCCCCACAAGTACGCCTACAAGGGTGCCAAGTGGGTCGATGGCGTCGAGTTCCTCACCGAGCCCCAGCGGGGTTACTGGGAGCGGCGTGGCTACTCCCAGACTGCGAACCCGTGGGAGGAGCAGCGATACAGCTGATCGATTCGCCAATAGTCAGGCTGAAGTCCGGCCGGTCCTGACGTGCGATCGATGGATCGATCGTCGGGCGACAGTCGACTGGCGGGCGGGACGAACGGGGCCGACGGCGCTGCCGATCTCGTCAGTCGGAGCCGCGAACTCGAGGGGGTCGCTGCGGACACGATCCTCGACGGCAGCGCCGCCGCCCGCGTCCAGTGGGCCACGCCCGACGGGCTGGAACTGGTCGGGCGAGGGATCGCAGCCGAGTTCACCGCCGGCGGAACCGGCCGCTTCGACCGACTCCGCGACCGGGCGAACCGGGTGTTTTCCGGGCTCGTTCACGACGGACCGGAGCCGGCCCGTCCGCGGGCCGTCGGCGGTGTCGCCTTCCATGACGGCCACGAGCCGACGCCGCCCTGGACCGGGTTCCCGGCAGCGTCGTTTATCGTGCCGCGAGTGCAGGTCGTGCGGACCGACGACGGCACCTGGCTCACGGCCGTCGGCGATCGGGCCGGCGAGGCCGACGACCGACTCGAACGGAACCTTCGACGACCTGGACGAACGGACGTTCCGACGGTACGCACGAGAACTGACGAGCCGAGACCTCGCATCGGGGACCGTTCGGACGTACTATGCGCAGGTCAGCGCGTACGTCGGCTGGTGCGTCCGCGAGGGGCTCCTCGAGGCAAACTACGCACAGCGCAACGTCGCCACGGAACCGCTCCCGGAGACCGACGGTCGACGGTCGGGCGATCAACAGGCCTGGACCGACGACCACAGATTACGGATTACGCGCTACGTCGACGAACGCGCACACAACGCGGCCGACGAGAAGGGCCTCGACGCCGTCAGAGAGTTCCGCGATCGGGCGCTCGTCTACGTTCTCTGTTACTCCGGGGTCCGCGGCGGCGAGATTTTCGCGGATCCGAAAGACGACCGTCGGAACGGCCTCAGGTGGGACGACGTCTCGCTCGAGGATCGGACGATGACCGTTCTCGCGAAAAAGCAGGACTGGTCGGATCGATCACTGACGGAGCAGACGATAAATCCCATGTCGCGATACAAAAGGTTGCTCGATCCCGCCGGGGGAGACTGGCCGGTCTTTCCCACGTTTCATCTCCCGACGCTCTACGAGACGCTTCGGACGGGATTACGGGACGAACACGGCTGGTCGGCAGCCGAGATCGAGGAGTTCGTCGACGGGTTGACCGGTCAGATCGCCGTTTTCGATGCGCTCCGGGAGTACGAACTGACACCGCCCTCGATCAACACGGACGGCGCTCGACGGATCATGCGGCGACTGTGTGAAGAGGCCGGGATTCGACTCGAGGATAAACACGGGTATCTCGCACCGCACGGTGGCCGACGGGGAGCCGGCGAAGTCATGGTTCGCCAGCGGGGCTTTACCGCCGCTGCTCGACTCCTGGATAACAGCGAGGAGGTGGTTCGGCAGTCGTACTCGCATATCGAGGCAAAGGAGATGGCCGAGGACGCCGGCCGTGCGTTTTCGGAACACGACTCGTGACGGCCGCCGCGTCCGTCAGCTCTCCTCGTGGTCTCGCAGCGAGGCCCGCCGGACTTTGCCGGTGGCGGTCTTGGGAAGTTCGTCGACGGTCTCGATTTCGCGCGGGTACTCATACTTCGCAAGCCGGTCGCGGACGTGCTGGCGGATCGACTCTCGCAGGTCGTCGCTCGGTTCGGCGTCGGCGGTCAACACCACGAACGCCTTCGGCACCTCCCCGCGCTCGTCGTCGGGGACGCCGATCACCGCGGCGTCGGCGACGGCCTCGTGGCCGGCGACGCTGTCCTCGACTTCTTCCGGCCCGATGCGGTAGCCCGCGGAGATGATCACGTCGTCTTTCCGCCCCACGAACGCCACGTAGCCGTCCTCGTCCATCCGCCCGAGGTCCTCGGTGAGCAGCCAGCCGTTTCGCACCTTGCCCGACGTCTTCTCCGGTTTGTTCCAGTACTCCACGAAACAGACGGGGTTGTCCTCGTAGCGAACGGCGATTTCGCCGGTCTCGCCCGTCTCGACGGTCGGTTCGGCCGTCTCTGGATCGACGATTGTCACCTCGTGACCGGGACCAGCGCGGCCGATATAGCCCTCGCGGAACTCCGTTAAGGCGGTGCAGTCGCCGACGAGCATGTTCGCTTCGGTCTGTCCGTAGCCTTCGTGGACGGCGGTGTCGCCGAAGGTGTCCTGTGCCCAGTCGACGATGGACTGGCCCAGCGACTCGCCGCCGCTGGCAATGGTTCTGAGCGTCCCCACGTCGAACCGATCGGTGTCATCGACTTGCATCATCATGCGCAGGGCCGTCGGCGGCGCGAAGAAGTTCGAGACGCCGTACCGTTCGATGAGTCGGAACGCCGACGCGGGGTCGAACTGACCGCCGTTGTAGGCGACGACCGGCTTCCCGTAGTAGAGCGCGGGCATCACCACGTCGAACAGAGAGGCGATCCAGGCCCACTCGGCGGGCGTCCAGAACACGTCGCCGTCCTGAAGATCCATGTTCCCGAAGGTGGTGACGAAAAGCGGCAGATGACCGAGTACCAGCCGGTGTGCGTGGCGTACGCCCTTCGGATCGCCGGTCGTCCCGGAGGTATAGATGAGGATGGCGTCGTCCTCGGCGTCCGTCTCGACGGTGTCGAACTCCCGAGAGTGGTCGGCGATGGCGTTCCAGAAGGCCGCTTCACCGGCCGCCTCGTCCGGCGTTACGTCGCCGACGGTCAGCGTAGTCTCGAGATCCGACAGCGACGCGCGGGCCTCCCGGAAGTTCTCGATATTAGATTCGTCGACGACGGCCGCGACGGCGTCACAGTCCTCGAGGCGGTACTCGACGGCGTCGGGACCAAAGAGTGTCGAGAGAGGGACCGACATGGCGCCGAGCTTCCAGGCGGCAAGGTGGGCGAACACCGTCTCCGGCCGCTGTGGCGCGTTCACGCCCACGCGGTCGCCGGCCTCGACACCTTGTGACCGCAGGTAGTTCGCGAGCCGATTCGTCACGTTTCGCATCTGCCAGAAGGTGTACGTCTCTTCGGTGCCTGCTGCATCCTCGGCAAACAGTGCGACGCGGCTCTTGTCGTCGGCCCACCGGTCACACAGGTACGTCGCCATGTTGAACCGGTCGGGTACCTCCCACTCGAACGCCTCCCGCAACTGCTCGTAACTGTCCCAGTCGTCCTCGTAGAAATGGTACGCGTCCAAGCGTTGTCCTCGTGTCATGGGTGTCTGTGATGTAGTAGCATTGGTTTCTCCGGTGATTCACTCGCTTGGCGAGGTAACAAATGACACATTGACGGACGGTAACAAAAAGGTAAGGTGAAAAATCGGAGAAAGGTTTAACAGCGAAACTATAGTTAGAGAACATCATGGTAAATGCTACCATCAGTCTCGTCGATAGGGGATCGATTCGAACCGATCGGAACTTCCTCATCGAAAACGAGACGATGGGATCGGCTGTCGATCCGAACCCGGACGTGGAGATGATCGAGGGGCCGGTATACAACCTCGTTATCGACCACCCCGAGGCGACCATCCTCTGGGACACCGGGTCCCACCCAGAGTGTGGAGACGGCTACTGGCCAGCGGAACTGTACGCCGCCTTCGAACACCATGACGCCGACGAGCATCCGCTCCCCGACGCGCTCGAGGACGTCGGATACAGCGTCGGCGACATCGACGCCGTGGTCCAGACACACCTCCACCTCGATCACGCGGGGAGCCTCCATCGCTTTGCCGGCACCGACGTCCCGGTGTTCGTCCACGAGCAAGAGATAAAATACGCCTACTACTCCGCCAAGACCGAACAGGGCTCGAGCGCGTACGTGCCCAGCGACTTCGATCACGACCTCAACTGGCGGATCGTCCACGGCGATACCGAGACCCACTTCGAGGACGTCGAGTTCCTCCACCTACCGGGCCATACCCCGGGCGTGATGGGCACGCGTATCGACATCGACGGATACGGGACCGTCGTGTTCACCGGCGATCAGGCGTACACGCGGGCCAACTACGACGAGGAACACCCGATGGGCGGGGAACTGCTCTGGAGCAAGCGCCACTGGGAGGAAAGTCTCCAGCGCGTGCAAGAACTCGAGCGCCGGACCGACGCCGACGTGTACTGTGGCCACGACCCCGACGACGTCGAGGAACTTCGCGACGGCCTGCCCTGACGGAGTTGGATTCAGTTCCCTGCCGCTGGGAGACTGGGCGGTGCGGTCGGCCTCAAGTTGACATCCTCCCTGCCCTGAAGGGCGGGGCTTTCTCCTCGATTCCCCGTAATGACCACGAGATACCCCAGTAATGACTGGAATCGATCCCGAAACGCCGTGGCTGCCGGCCGACGCCGACCAGAACTTCAACCCACTTGAGCATGCAGGAGTGGACCCATCACCCGACATATCGATGATCGTCACACCACGTGGAGGCGATCGCGAAGTCGGTCGGGGTTGCTATCTCGTCGACTGCGGCCTCAACCAGGGCGGGGGCGACAACTACCCCGACTTTCGCGGCCTCGGTCCGGGATCGGTCGACGCCGTCTTTCTGACCCACGCACATATCGACCACTACGGCGGTCTCCCGGTCCTCGAGGCGCGGGGCTACCTTGATGACGACGCGCCGATCATCGCGACGCGTCCGACGATCGACCTCACAAAGACGCTACTCGAGGACTCGCTGAAGATCCATCGCCGGGAGACGAACCGCCACGGCGACCAACAGCAGTTCACCCAGCAGGACGTGATGGCGGTGTTCGATCGGTTCGAGCCGGTCAACTACGGCGGCGGCCGCGTCGGAGCCGTCGCAGAGAAGATCGACCGGGATCCGCTGGTCTACCAGCTCGGAAACGCGGCTCACTTGCTGGGCTCGGCGTGGCTCATGCTCCAGACGGAGGGCTATCGGGTCGTGTTCTCGGGCAACCTCGGCGGCCGGGCGAGTCACCTACCGGATATAACGCCCCCGCCGCAGGCAGACATCCTCTTTCTCGAGAGTACCTACGGCGGAACCCACAGCCACACGTCGTTCAGCGACGCCGACCGACGGGCGATCCTCGAGGACGCCGACCCCGCTGCGGGCGGCAAGATCCCGGTGATCGTCGCACCGTCGGGGATGCTCACCGGTGGGAACTCCCCGCGTTACCTCGTCGAACTCGCGGCCCGATTCCACTCCGCGACAGTCATGCTTACCGGGTATCAGGCCCTGCAGACCACCGGCCGGACGATCCAGAACCAAGTCGATGCCGAGGCCGAGGAAATCCAGTTCACGACCGACGCCGAACCCTTCGGGACCGACTGGCCGGCCGCCGATAACGTGACCTGGATCTCCCCTGACGGCGCGGCCGAACCGACGACTCGCGTGACGATGCCGAGCGACTGGGTGTCGATGGTCGGTGGCCTCAGCGGCCACGCCGCCCAGCCCGGTTTGCTGGACTTTGCACGGACTGTCGATCCGGAGACGATCGCCCTGATACACGGCCCCGACTACGCGCAGGAACACCTCGGGAATCACCTCGCAAAAACGTCGAGAGCGTCGCCAACGTCACTCGGAGTCGGCGACTGACACCGATCCCGATCGAGCGAGAAGTCGAACCCGAGACGGCTGCCCTCTCCCCCGAGATGTTCGAGGGCGAGCATGAGTCGGCACACGACCAACTCGAGAACGTCTTCGAGGTCCTGGCCGCACTGAACGAGGAAGTAGCCGACGCACGGACCACACGAAGCGAGGCCGAAATCCGGGCGATCGTTCGTGACGAACTCGAGAAGGCAGGTGTTCTCGAGTCAGAATCGGACGATCGGTAGCACGACACCCGAATCGGTAACTACTGATGCGTACTGTTCGATGTTCTTCAGGACATGACGCTCAGATGACGCCACCACAACTGCTTATGGAGCGAGGTGGTGTCTCTCCGCTATGACCGATTCGAGTAGTGACGAGTTCGACTCGACGGCACCGGACCAACGGGAGATCGGCCGCGAAATGGTTGATGACAGTACGGGACTCGGTTCGGTGATGGCTCACGCCTATCGCGGAGAGATCGATCGAGTGGGCACGTGGCGGCAGCGCCTCGACGAGACGACGAAGTGGGCGGTGACGCTGATGGCAGCGATCCTGACGTGGGCATTTTCGAGTACCGACAACCCACACTATATCTTGCTGATCGGGATCGTCGTCGTCACGATCTTTCTGGGTATTGAAGCACGGCGGTACCGGGACTACGATGTCTTTCGTTCCCGTACTCGAGTCATCCAAGAGAACCTACTCGCAAACGCTCTCGATCCGTCCCAAGGCATTGAAAATCACGACTGGCGAGCAGAACTGAGCAGGGACTATCGCAGGCCGACGCTGAAAGTCTCGTTCCACGAGGCACTCGCAAACCGGCTCCGGCGTGTGTACCTTGCGCTGCTCAGTGTCCTCTTGGTCGCATGGGTCTTCAGGATTACAGCGTTCGCGCCGCACCAAGACTGGCTGACAACCGCTGAAATCGCCCGTATCCCCGGGATTGCTGTGATTGCCGTTGTGGGTATGTTCTACGTCGTACTGCTGGGCGTCACCTTCTGGCCCCACGAGCGCCATGCCAAGGGTGAATTCCGTGAAGGGGATTCGGACGACTGGAAAGAGAACCGTTGACATCCTCCCCACTCTGAAGGGCGAGGATTCCCGAGAGTTGGGATATTACGGAAGTGCGAGGAGAAAGCCCCGTGCTTTAGTGCGGGGATGAATCCGACAACAGAGACGCCAACTACGAGTTTTATTATGCCTGACAGCATATCGTGAGGTAAGCACATCAGGCGAAAATTGGAGTTGGATTGGGGTCTCCGTTACCAAAAAGCAACCCTGCGTCGAGTGTTCTACTCAACCACGGTGGTTGAGTCGGGTCGATGGCACGGCCTGTGAGGTGTAAGCGGATACCCAAGCAAACCACGCCTCCCCACGGAGGCCCGACGCACTACTCACAAACCACAGCCGAGACCCCAGCGGTCTCGGTCAGGGTGCCTTCGGGGACGCACGAACGGCGTGCTGTCCCACGAAGGAATCCTCGCGCTTCAGCGCGGGGAGGATGTCAAGGTTTGCAGACTCCCTGTTCTCTCGTCTGAAACGACCCGCTCTCACGGTCGAACAGGAAGACTCCAGGCTGTGCCACGCAGCCGTTACTCATCTAAAAAGAAGCAGAGTTGAACCAATTCGGTGCAGATGGCTGGGAGTTTGTGGAGACGATCGACTACGAGGGAGGCGGCACCAAGTACCTCGTTTTCAAGCGACTTGCCCAATCGGATGAGCCAGTATGACTGACGAGACCGACATCAGTACGGCCAACACGATGCGTGAGCGCTCAGGCGAGAGCTGGATTAAACTCTGGTTGCTGCTGCGCGCGAACCGACTTCTCGTCTCCAGCATCCTGACCAGTGCTGTGTTCGTCGCATTCATCATCGCCGTCGCTGTTCTCGATCCACCGTTTTCACGGCAAATCGAGTCCGGCGACATGACCGAAACAATATTCTCGACGATGATCACGGTCATCGTGACGGGGACGACACTCGTCGTCACGATCGGGCAGCTCGTCCTCTCCCAGGGGAACAGCCCGCTCGGCGATCAGCGCGAGCGGATGGCCAGTTCGATGGATGTTCGGGACTTTACTGAAGAATTAATCGGATCTCCGAGTCCTGCCGATCCATCCGAATTCCTCCGGCAGATCATCGGAATCACGGCACAACGGGCGACGGCTCTTCGAGAGTCTGTTGACAAGAATGATAACGAGAGCCTCCGAGAAGAGGTCGATGAATTCACTGAAAGCGTTATTGGGAACGCCGACCTAGTCCGTGACCAACTTGAGGATGCGCAGTTCGGCTCGTTCGACGTGGTATTCGCTGCACTAAATTTCAATTATAGCTGGAAAGTCTTCCAGGTTGAACGTCTCTTGAACGAATACGAAGAGCGTCTCGATGAGGAAGAACGCGGTTTACTTGACAACCTTAAAACAGCGCTGTCTCTGTTTGGGCCGGCGCGCGAACACATCAAGACGCTGTACTTCCAGTGGGCACTCATCGACTTGTCTCAGATGATTCTCTATGCTGCAGTCCCGGCCTTGGCCGTCGCGGGTATCATGGTCGGAATCGTCGATGCGGGGACGTTCCCGGGAAACACACTCGGTCTCGATCACATCATCCTCGTCGTGGGCGGTGCGTTTGCGGTGACGCTCGTTCCGTTCATGCTGTTCGTCTCGTACGTCCTTCGCATCGTCACCATAGCAAAACGGACACTTGCCATCGAGCCGCTGATCCTCCGCGAATCACAACGCTAAGATTCGACGCAGTATCTTGTTCCTCTGTACTTACGCTGGTTCACGATCTCCTGTCCGACTCTATCTGAGTTCTCGGGCACAACTCTCGCGATAACTACGTATGCGAACTGAACGGGGCACACTTACTCACTCAGTTAATCAAAACAGCTTTGGACCGTGAAAATGATGCGTATTTAACGTTATGCGGGACGATAACCGAAAGCGAGGGTAGATGATGACCAATCACGATAATGTGTTTGACGCATTGGCGGCTAGCAATCGACGACAGCTACTCGTAAAATTACTTTCCAGCCCCCAATACGTCTCAAAACCGTCTGGCATTTCTCGGGAGATGGCAGAAGCGGACGAGAATCTGCTTCAGAGACATCTATCCAGTTCTCGAACGATTGCAGAAGTAGATGAGTACGCAGTCAGTATGCATCATACTCACCTTCCTAAATTAGCAGAGTACGGATTCATCGAGTGGTATCAAGATGACGATCTCGTCGTCCAGGGCTCCTGTTTTGACGAGATAAGCCCTCATCTCAGACTATTGGCTGAACAGCAGGATGGACGCCGTACAAAAACTCCTGTCATAACCCAGCGCAGGTGAAGTTTGGTTGAGACGGGAAACTCTGTTCAATATTTGGCCTGTACTGTCCCGCCGATCTCGTCGAGTTTCTCCCACAGCATTTCGTAGACTGCGTTCAGCGGATACCCAGTACGGCTGATCTGGTTGCCCGGCTCGCGAAGGGCGTTGACCAGCGTGACGGCGACACGGTAGCTGCTGGTCAGGTCCTCGCAGTTGAGATAGACGGTCGTGATCTGGACGTCGTCGTACTCCTTGGCATCTTCCTCGAGAACTGCAACTCACTCGAGAACGATTGAAGCGGTGGGGTGTCCGATCAACCGGTAACTTGTGTAGCCCAGTACACTCCGACTTTCTATCACTGGTCGGCGTTCTACAGTCGATTTCTCGTTTCACAATTGTTTTTGTCTGTCTGCTGCTCTCGGTCCAGAACGATTGAATCAGTGGTGTCTGTCTCCCTCCAAACGGCGGAACGTCTGAATGGGTGGTGTGTTTGATCCCACGGGCGGTTACGATTGAATCGGTAGGTGGTCTGGAGCCGACCGACCTCGTTAGCCGGTCCTATGCCCGGTTTGTTGGCAGTATTCGCGATCGATGCTACCGAACGTATGGTCTTAACCAACAAAGAAGGAGAGAAGACTACTGTTGGTTAAGGCGCTGGAACCAAACTGCCTTCAGCGCTACGTGAGAGAGCTATCAGACACGCCTCTATCGAAGTGTCTCTGGGAGTCGGTCACGGATATCTCGAGGCCGAACGACTGGTCCACGAGGAACGATCGACACGAACTCGAGCGAAGCGGGATACCCCTCTATCGATCTGTTTCCGATCAACCCGTTTCGCTCGAGAGGGTGCTGCCCGAGAGAGAACGGCCGGATGGGGAGACAGAGACACCCCTTTATCGATGTGTTCGAAGTGTTCGTGGAACGGTGAAAACGAACGAGCGGACGAGAAGAAAAGACACACTTCCTCGAGGATTTGGGCTAAGAAGCGGTCTAAGAGCTGACTGAAGACGGTTCTGTGTTTGAAGAACGTTTTGTGGTATCGGAAGTGGAGTCGAACGGCAGCAGAACACATCGATGAGATCCCAACACATCGATAAAGGAGTGTAGGGGTCCCTAGTCTAGTTCTAGGCTAGTATTGTAGTAGTAGTAAAGAAGAAGAGACAACTGCTAAAGCGTCCTTCCACCTTTTCCAGTGATTTCATGCGCTTTCAATGCTCTCTAGGGTCTCCAGTACTAATCGCAGTCGCTGACCACCCCCACCCCTTCGACACTTCGAACACATCGATAGAGGGGTGTCTGTCTCGATGTATTCCGCCGGAACACTTCGTCGCTCGCGTTCTTCTTCTATCGATCCTTGCTCGACACGACGTGAAATATTCCGACCTCGTCGACTCAGCCGATGAAATACACATCGATAGCGGTGGCAACACTTTTGTCCCTCCTCTGTATGGACCATCGTATGGACGACTTTGATGCTCCTCGGGACGAGACGAGGACATCAACGGACGAATCAACGGACGAGCCCCCTTCTTCGCCGTCTTCTACCCGCTCGGAGATCGCTTCTGGAGCGGACGAACCGCCGGTGAACGGCGACGCACAGACGATCGAGGAGATGTTACTCGAGTTCGATCACCAGGACGGACTCATCCGCGACCGATCGCTCCTCGATCCGAACCACATCGTGTCGGAAGAGCGTATCGTCGGCCGCGACCGGCAACTCAAGGAGGTCACGAAGATGCTTCGCGTCGCGCTTGGCGACAACCGGCCGCCGAACCTCTTTCTTTACGGGCCCTCCGGCACCGGCAAGTCACTCATCACGAAAGCCGTCTGCAAAAACATCAGCACCATCTGTGAGACGCGGGACATTCGGTTCGGAACGATCGAAGTCAACTGCCAGGATCTCGATACGCTCGGCGTTGCGGTCTACGAACTGGCGAGTCGCGCCGCTGAGGAAGCCGGCGTCGAGGTCGACGTCCCGAAACACGGCGTCGCGACGAAGGAAAAGTGGGACGAACTGTATCGCATCGTCAACGAGAACTTCGACTCGGCGGTGTTCGTCCTCGACGAACTCGACATGCTCGTCGGCCGACGCGACAAGCAAGAGCCGGCCTTTTCCCGTCTACTCTATCAACTCTCTCGAGCCGGCGCGAACAACGATCTCACCGCTCACGTCTCCGTCGTCGCGATCTCGAACGACACGAAGATGATGGAGTCCGTGGGGAGCCGAGCGCTGAGTTCCTTCACTCCCGAAGACGTCCACTTCGACGACTACGATGCGAACCAGCTCCAGTTGATCCTCCGACGTCGTCGGGACGCCTTCTACGACGACGTTCTCGACGAAGACGTCATCCCGCTGGCGGCGGCCTTCGCCGCCCAGACCCATGGCGACGCTCGCAAGGCCATCGATCTGATACGCGTCGCCGGCGAACTCGCGGAACGGGAGGGCGACGAGCGCGTTCGCGAGGGCCACGTTCGCGAAGCCCAGGACAAGGTCGAGAAGAACCGCGTCCTCGAGGTCGTCCGTGGTATCAGTACCCAGAAGAAGCTCTGTCTTTACGCGACGGCCGCCGTCGCCGCCGAAACTGACGACGAGTCCGCCCGGAGTACGACCGGCTACCGCGTATACCAGTTCCTCACCGACGCGATCGACGCCGAGCAGTACCACCAGGAGACCTACGTCAACAAGATGAAAGAGATGACGACGTACTCGCTCGTCGACTTCGAACGCCGGAGCCACGGTCCGAGTTCTGGCATGTTCCTCGAGTTCCAGTTCGGCGAGCGCCCCGAAACGATCCTCGAAACACTGCGGGAAGATTCGCGTATCGACACGGTTTCGCCGGACGAAGTCTCGAGCGTCGTCAAAGCACAGGTCCGAAACGAGAACTGACCTGCTGGTTCGCCAGCCGGTCCGTCGACACACACCCCTATCGATGTGTAATTCGCGTTCTCACTGCCTGAGGATCGACTGACTGACTCTCACATATACTATGATTATTGACTACCCTGTTTACTTTTCATCTCGTATGAATGCTAGTCTCTCCCTCAGAAACTGCGACTTTCGTTTCCACCTGACCACACACCTCTATCGAAGTGTTCGGCACCGGGTTCCGTCTGCACTCCTTGCAGGACACCCCGTTATCGATGTGTTCAACGCGGTTCGATACGGAGTCGCAGTCGGTATTGGTGTGTTTCTCCTTTGTTGAACCCCTCAGACGGTGATCGGTTTCAGAAAAGCAGCTGAATAGATCGCGCAGGTCTATTTTATCAGCGGTAGGTGTCAGTAAATATTGCTTATTCTTGCTCGTCAAGGCGGTAGGTAAAGTCGTACTTCGTACTCCCACCAGACCCCTGTACAATTGTGATTTCTCCGGTCCGATCCGTTCCGCCCCACTCGGCGTTGCTGTCCTCAGGAACCGCAAAGGGTGCATACGTTGTCTCGAACGGTGCTGTCTCCCCCGGTGAAACGACTAAATCCGAACGGTTCGGGGACTGTGGGCGACTCGGCCCGGTTCCCAGTACTCCCGGCCCAAACCCAAGCGCCGAGAGGTCGAACGATTCGTGCTGTGGATCAACTGTCGGATTGGGAACGTCCCCGGAAATAGCGACGAACCGAACGAGTAGCGGCGTTTCGCCCTGATTCGTGATATCGAACTGGGCTTGCCCTTCTGGTCCGACGTCGACAGCGGACGTGTAACCGTGTGCGGGTCCCTTCCAGATCCACTCGGTGACCGTCCCCCTAGCCGTTTTCACCTCGAGATGGAGTGATTTCGTGGCGTACGTCTCTAGGCGGTCGGGGAACACCACCTGAAACCGGCAGTTCGACGGTGGCTGTTCTACAGTCGCATACTGTGTATCGCTCGAGGAATCGTAGATGCTGGCCTGCTCAATGTCGAACTCCTCGCTGAGTTGGACGACCAACTCGGTTTCCTCGTAGTGGTAACTCGTGATAACTGATTCGGCATCAGGGGGATCATTTCCAAACGACAGTGATTCAGTACAGCCCGCTACAGTCCCGAATACGGCGGCACTGAGCGTAGCGAGGACCCGACGACGATTCATACTATATGTTGTAGAACTGCCATTCAAATACTTTCTCCAAATCGAACTGCGGACATATTTGTTACGTCTCTCAGCGAGAGATTCAACAAGACCTGCGCTTCGAATTTCGGTACTGTTGGGCCGTGCCATATTGGTGCCGTCTCGGTGTCCTACTGCTCGAGTACTCCGAAGGGGGAGAAACGAGTCGGAGCCATCCGTTCACCTATTACAACTGTTCTGACTTTTATACCTGTTCAATCTATTTCACTTATTGCACCTATTGCACCTATTCTTTTGTGGTGGGCGGAAATCTCCCGGAATATAGGATCGAGCTACCGGAAACGGCCCTCGGTCTGGTTGCCGTTCGATCTCCTTGGACTGGTTACACGCTTTGACGAACTGTTCCTCGCTACGGAAGTCAGGTCGATGTCGCCAGACGATTCGATCGGTGTCAGCCCACCATTGCGGGGCGCGAGTGACGAAACGCATAAGTCATTATCGCGATAATCATTATCCAGAGTATGACCTTCTACGACCGGGTCGATGAACTCGACGCCCTTGAAACGGCACTCGAGTCGCCGGGCCACGAGTTCTACGTCGTCTACGGGCGCCGCCGCGTCGGGAAGACCGAACTCCTCAAGGAGTTCTGTTCCGACCGGCCGCACATCTATTTCCTCGCGTCGCAGGAGGCCGAACACCGCCAGCGGGAGAAATTTGTCGAGCAAATCGCCGGTCACTTCGACGACCGTGTTCCGCGCATTGAGGGGTGGGACGAGGCCTTCGACTATCTCGCCGAGAAACTCGCGACGGAACGACTCGTCGTCGTTATCGACGAGTTCCCCTATCTGGTCGCGGAGAACGACTCGCTCCCGTCGTACATCCAGTCGTTCGTCGACGAACACCTGCAGACGACGCAGTCGATGCTCGTTCTGTGCGGCTCGAGCGTCAGCACCATGGAGTCGGAGGTTCTCGGTCACGAGAGTCCGCTCTACGGTCGCCGTACGGGACAGATCGACCTCCAGCCGTTTTCCTTCCAGCAGGCTCGAGATGTCATCGCATACGACATCGACGACGCGATTCGCTCGTATGCGATCACGGGCGGGACGCCGATGTACCTCACGCTGTTCGATTATACACGGTCGCTCGCCGAAAACGTCCGGTCGCATATTTTGACGCCGACGGCTGTCCTGTACAACGAACCCGAATTCCTGCTCCGGACGGAGTTGCGAAACCCCGCCCGGTACATGAGCATTCTCGAGGCCGTCGCAACGGGCCATACGACGCCAAATGAGATCGCCGGTGCGACGGGTATCGGATCGGGACCGCTATCGAAGTACCTGCAGACGTTACGTCGACTGCGGCTCATTGATCGTGACGTCCCGGTGACCGCCTCCGCCAAGCAATCGAAGCGCTCGCGGTATCGGGTCGCGGACGAGTTCCTGCGGTTCTGGTTCCGATTCGTCGAACCGAACCGATCCGGTATCGAAGAGGCTCCCGGTGTCGTCTACGACGGGACTATCGAGCCGAATCTTCCCGATCACGTCGCGTCGACGTTCGAGGACGTCTGTCTGGAAGCCGTGTGGGAGGCGATCCGACGCGACGAACTCGGGCCCTACTCGGAGGTTGGTCGGTGGTGGTACGGGGAAGACGAAATCGACATCGTCGGTCTCGCGCCGGAGGACGACCGCGTACTGCTCGCGGAATGCAAATGGACGTCGGATCCGGTCGGCCCGGCGCTCGTCGACTCGTTGCGCGACAAAGCGACCCGCGTTCGATGGGGACCGGACACGCGTACCGAGGAGTTCGCGCTCTTCTCGAGGAGCGGGTTCGTCGACGGACTCTCCGACGAACTCGACGATAACTGGTCGCTTTTCGATCTCTCCGAGATGGACGCTCTTCTCACACCGGACCAGTAGGTCCGGAGCGGGTCACGGACTGTCGTTGTCGATCGTTCCAAGAACCGTCGTCTGGAGGTTCCATTAGTCGGCCGCCCCCGTAGAAAGCCATGCCGTTCAGCGGCTGGGGACTGTCACTGCTCTCCTGCTTGTCGCCGTTCCTCGAGGACGAGTTCGGCGATCCGTTCGGGTTCCTCGTTTGCGAGTCGGAGGACGGCGTCGTGAATCTCTCGGGTTTCCTCGTCGATAACGTCCGCCTCAGCGAGTGTCGGGACGATCGTCGTTCGGATCGCGTTCTCGAACTCGTTGACCGTCTCGGTGCGAGCGTAGAACGGCTTCTGTTTGACCTCGCTGTATTCGAACGCCGGTCCCGTTTCCGCGGGTGACGCCGGTTCGTCGGTCGTGTCCGTCGTACTCTCTGCAGCGGACTCGATGTCGGGTGATGGTTCCGAAGACGGCTCGTTGTTCGGACTCGAGTCGGACGCCGTCGGCTTCGAAGCGGCCTCATCGGTTTCTCCTGGTGGCGATTCTGCGTTGGACTCCGTTTCGGTCTCGGTGGTCGAGTCGGCCGTCTCGGTCTCTTCGTCGTCTGCCTTGAGATCGTCGAACGGATTGCTCATCGTTGCACCCCTCCAGTAGCGACGATCTCAGCCAGTTCTTCGTAATACGGAATCTGGTCGTTCTCCGGATCGTAATCCTGAAGCGGTTGGTTATGCTGGAGCGACCGCGACAGGGCCGACCGATGGCGAATCCCCGGCTTCGGCGGGCTCGTCTCGCCGGCGTCGATCGCGTCGAACTCCTCGGCGGTGATCCGGGCGAAGTCGGGCACCGCCTCTTGGAGCGGCTGTCCGGGGTTGACCTCGTAGGTCGCCGTGTTGAGGTTCTCGAGGAGTTCTCGGTCCTCGGTCTGTTGGTCGATCCGGTCCGAGAGCTTGTTCGGGATGACCGCCAGCACGTCGACGTCGATGTACTCCCGGGCCGGTTCGATGAGCCGTTCCATCGTTCGCTTGTAGCCGCCGATCGCGCTCGAGCCCGGTTCGATCGGGATCATGACGTTCCCCGTCGCGACGAGGGCGTTGTTGTTGAGCATTCCCGGGTATGCCGGACAGTCGAAGACCACATACTCGTATTCGTCACCGAGCAGCGGATCGACGATCTTCGACTTGATTCGTGCCGAGCCCTGCATCGCGCCGGCGAGATCCTTCTCGACGTCCTCGAGCGTGTTCGAGGACGGTAGCAGATCGAATCCATGGTCGGTCGAGCGGATCAGATCGTGGGGCGTTGCCGATCCCTCAAGGATGACGTCCCCGAGATTGGTCTCGCTCTGGTATGCGTCTTCGAAACCGAGCCCGTTCGTCGCGTGACCGTTCGGATCGAGGTCGGCGAACAGGGTCGTCCCGCGCTCGGAGAGCTGGCGCGCGAGATTCATCGAGGTCGTTGATTTGCCGACACCGCCTTTCAGTATGACCACGCTGACGGCGCGTGGTTCAGTTGTTGCACTCATTCTTGGATCGACCAGTGTCTGTTGTGGTGGAATAGGGACCTATTGTTCTGTGAGATTCTATTTCAGTCCGTTGAGGACGCATTTCACGCCTACACTATAATTCTACCTACTGCTACTGAAATAGGTGGGGTAGGTGAATTAGGGAAAATAGGTGCAGTAGATACAATAGGTTTAGTGGCTGGCTATGAATGGGCAGTTGAGGTAGAATAGGTGCCTATTTTAGGCTTTTCAGCTACTGCAGGACTTCTATCTACCGTGACTGGTTTACGGGAGTCTGCTTTCGGTTCAGGAACTAAGGGTATCGACACGAGCGTCCTGTGCTACACGCCATCCGGCGACGATCGCACCAAGCGTCCCGATACCGACTGCGATCACGAGTCCCCCGACGTAGACTTCCGGTGGTGTCCGTAACAGGTCCTCGAAACCGACGACCCGTGTGGCGATGCGATCGAGCCCGAACGCGAACACCGGAGTCGCGAGGAGACCGAGAAGTCCGCCGGTCAGTCCAAGCGCCAATCCCTGTCCACCGACGATCCCGGCGAGGAACCCGCGTGACAGGCCGATCGCTCGCAACGCGGCGAGTTCCTCCCGCTGCTGGACGGCCACGAGGACGAGCGTGTTCACCGTCATGGCGACACCGGCTATCAGTGCTAACACGACGAGCGTCGCACCGCTGGCGAGGATTAGGAGATACTCACTCAGCAGCGACTCGAACTGTTCCTCGCTCGTCCGAACGTCGTACTCGGGATACGACTGCTGGATCGATTCGCTAACGGCCGCCCGGTTGGCACCCTCCGCCGTCGTGACCGTCACGTACGTCGCCCGATCGGTGCCGGTGGTTCCCGTGATCGTCTGTAGTTCGCTGAGGGGCATCGTCACCGTCGAGGATC
Source organism: Natrinema thermotolerans (assembly GCF_031165565.1). NCBI lineage: Archaea > Methanobacteriati > Methanobacteriota > Halobacteria > Halobacteriales > Natrialbaceae > Natrinema > Natrinema thermotolerans. The sequence continues at coordinate 4,103,341 of NZ_CP101873.1, forward strand.
CAAGGAACTGCGAATACGCCGAGGATATCCCAACGACCTCGAACTCGCGCTCGGTGGCACTCGAGCGACTCGAGCCGACGTAGAGCGTATCGCCGACGTCGACGTCGAATCGGTCGGCCGTTTGTGGATCGATGAGTATCTCTTGGCTCATCGGCCCGTCGTACGTGCCGTTCGCATAGTGGCTGTCCCCCTCCGAGAACCCGGTGCCGCGCTCGAGCGAGAGATCGCCGTGGGTGTTCGGAACGCCGAGCCCGGTTACCAGTTCGAGATCGTCCGGTTCCGTCCCGACGTAGACGCCGTGGAACGCAAGTGGCGACGCCGTCCTGACGTCGTCGCGTCGCTCGAGGTCCGCGGCGAGTCGGTGGGAATCGGTAATCGGGTTTTCGATGCCGCCAGTCGCAGTCAACTCGACGCCGTCGGCCGTGATCCAGATGTCCTGACCGGCCCGATCGAACCGCTCCTCGCCGGTCTGGAGGACGCCGAGGCCAACGCTTGCCAGAAGCGTGACGGCCAGTACGGCCAGTGCGATCGAGAGAACGACGAACACTGTTCGGCCGCGTTCGTGACGCACTTGCCGAAGTGTAAGACGAGCGATCGCGCGCATTTTCGTGAGTAGTCGGCGCATGCTTATCGCCCCAATTCAGTGACGACGTTCGTTCGTGCGACGAGGTAGAGCGGATACGGAAGCGCGAGGACGCCGGCGATCACCGCGACGGCGACGGCATAGAGTCCGAACGCGGGACGGAGCGTCGCGATCGGCCCCGGCGCAACGGTCGCCGTCGCGACGTAGTTCGTGACCGAGACGCCGATGGTTCCAAGGACGATGCCAACCAGAGCGCCGGCCAGCGTCAGACTTAACGTCGTGACCGCGACAATCGCGAGCCTAGACCGGGTCGAGAAGCCGATCGCTGCGAACACGGCAATCGTCTGCCGGTCCTTGTCGATTGTCAGCGCCGCCGAGGTCGCGACGAACAGCGAACAGATCACGACTGCGACGATCAACGCGACCAAACTCGTCGCGAGCGCGAAATCGTTGCTCCGGATCGACGCCAACTGGCCGTCGTCACCCGCCTGGACCGTCGCGTTCGGATACGCGTCCGCCGCCGCCGACTCGACCGCAGTCGTCGACGCGTCCGGTCCGGTTTTCACGAGTACCTGATCGGCCAGATCATCGTCGTCGGCCCCCGATATCGACTGGAGTTCGCTCAAATGAAGCATGACGATCGGAAGCTCACCGCTTACACCGTTGGCTTCCGTGTCTTCGATAGCGGTCGCGGTGTACTCGGGTGAGCCACTGGTGGCCTCTCGATTGAGTGTCGCGGCCGCCATCGAACTTCCGACCTCGAGGGAATCGCCCTCAGAGGCGTTGATAGCGGCGGCCGCTTCGCCCGTCAGAACGACTTCACCGGTCCGAGCGCCGTCGTACGTTCCGTTCGCGAAATGGGGATCCCCCGGCTCGAGTGAAGCAGTCGACACCCCTTCGATCGTGGTCGGCTCGGCCGGCGGGACGACGCCTATCGCGAGTACGGTCTCCGGCTCGTCGCTCCCGTCGATCCGGATACGAACCGCTTCGACGAGTACGGGCGTCGCGTATGCAACGTCCTCGCGTTCATCGAGCGTCGCGGACGTCTCGTGAACGTTACCGAGTCGCGCGGTCTCGACGTCGATGACTGTCGCGATCCGGAAACGGGATCACCGAGCGACACCGCTCGAGAGATCATCGTCGACCTCGAGTCGTTCACAGAGGTGTCACCGTCGGGAACGGGATATCACGTCATCGTACGGGGATCGATCCCCGGCGATCGGAGCAGGCGTGGGCCGGTCGAGATGTACGAGACAGCACGGTTCTTTACCGTGACTGGTGATCACGTCGAAGCGACGCCGGAACGGATCACGGACCGACCTGCGGCGCTCGAGAGCGTCTATGACGAATACATCGTCGATGACAGTTCCGATCGAGTGGCGCAAGCGGCCGTGGATGATACAGCGGGCGACTCGGATCGGACTGACGTCCCCACGGAGGGACATCAACTCGAGGATGAGGAGTTGCTCGAGCGGGCACGGGCGGCGAGCAACGGCGAGAAGTTCGACAGACTGTGGCGCGGCTCGACGGCCGGCTACGAGAGTCAGTCGGAGGCGGACATGGCGCTGTGTTGCCTACTGGCGTTTTGGACCGGCGGCGATCCCGCTCGAGTCGATCGGCTCTTTCGACAGTCGGGATTACTTCGAGACAAGTGGGACGACGTCCATTACGCAGACGGATCGACCTACGGCGAGAAGACGGTCGAGCGAGCGATCGCGAGGACCGACGACGTCTATGATCCCTCAAGCAATGACGAGACACAGTCGACGGCGGATCAACAGCGACTGCAAACGGATTCCCGGGATTTTGCTTGCGAGCGTTCGGCAGGGACGAGCGATGTCAGTGGCGGGGACGATGGCACGCGAGCAGCGTATCTCGCCGAGAAAAACCAGCTACTCCGTGCGCGGGTGGCCGAACTCGAGGCGACGATCGAACGAAAGGATGACCGTATCGCGGACCTTGAGGGCGAACTCGAGCGCTTGGAAGCGGAACTCGCGACTCGAGAGACACCGAGCCCGTCCCGGGACGAATCCGTGGGGCCGACTGGCGACCACGGAGATCAGGAACCGTCCGTCTGGGATCGGACGAAACAACTGTTTCAGTCTGATTCGGAGTAGGATTCGTTTTCTGTTCGCCGGTGTCCTCGACAGGCAACTGCTTCTGCAACCTCGAGCATCGTGTTTACTCCCGCATCGGGACTGCACAAGATATCGAGTTCGAGAAGTACCACGACTACCAGCTCGTAGAGATCCTCGAGGACTGCATAGCCTCCTAACAAAGGTCAACCCCAAGATTGTCTAAATAGGGCGCTCGCGAAGGGCACCAAACCAGCAACTCGAGTGAATCGGCACTGTCTAGTTCTGAACCTTCTCAATCGGCGTCTTTCCATCGAGAACTTGATGCAGTCTCTGATGATTGTAGTAATGCATGAATTGTTCAAGCCACTCGCGGACGCTCGACCGACTGCCCACCCACGAGTTATGGAAGCGGTCGATACGCATAGTTGCACTCGTGGGCGTTTGACCGTATCTACCAGTACCTCGCGTACAAGGGGGAGATTCGTGGCGTTGAGGTGCTGAAAGAGAACGAGTGGGACTCCTCGAAGACGTGTTCACGGTGTGGTGATGGCACGCGGTCAAACCGCGTGGAACGGGGCTTGTACGTCTGTTCATCGTGTGGGTTGGTCGGGAACGCCGATTGTAACGGGGCGGCGAATATGCGCCAGAAGATAACTCCGAGTCCTCACGGTGAGGATAGGAGTAACGGCTGTGTGGCACAGCCATCGGTACACTTGTTCGACCGCGAGAGCGGGACGTTCCGCACGAGAGAACAGGTTGTGTCGTAGACCAGCAAAAAGATCCCACCTGCGGTACGGGAAGCCTCGCCGTTTACGGCGAGGAGGATGTCACTTTCAGTTGCGACGGTAGATGGACTCGAGGCAGAGCACAAGCGGACGGTAGTTGAGACGGACCTCATTGGGGCACATGACTTGGCTACGGATCAGTTACCCTTGTCACAGTTCTAATTGAGAGGCTCTGCTGAAATCTTCTTCTCGTAGTGTACTCACCAGATAACAGCGGAACTGGTGGGGTCAGTAGTAATAAACAAACTCCAACACCGGAAACAGCGGAACTGATGGTGTTGTAAGTATAGAAGCAAACACCACTTTGTCCGCAGTAGTCTCCGTTACTGAGAGAACAGCGGACAAAGTGGTGTTGGGAAAGCCCCCACTATGTCCGCTGTTCGTGAAGAAATATAACTAAAACAACGGACATGGTGGTGTTACTGTGGGGGCGAGAAAGATAACAGCTGCTAAGTCGGACCGACCTCGGAAAGCACTCCCACCCCATCATGTCCGCTGTTCTTGTGACTGAAGGGAGAGACCAGACTAGGACATTCTGTTATCTACTCTATACAAAATCTTGTTTAGGTATCATTCGGAAACTACACTGTCCTAAGTCATAAAGCTATCTCATATAAATAGTCCGCTCAGAGTGGGAATCTCGCTGTCTTTCCAATTACTGCGGACATAGTGGGGTGGGAGGGTACCCACTCTACTTATATAATCACAAAACAGCGGAAACTGAGGAAACGACGGTGGGGGGTGGTTTTATTATCCATCCCTCGTAATCCTCAGTAAGACTAATGGGAGGAATGTTCGAGCGGGATACGGACATCTACTGCAACCGAGATGCTCTTCGAGAGGATTATCAGCCCGACGAACTAGTTGGCCGAGATGACGAACTCAACCGGTACAAAACCGCACTCCAACCAGTTATCAACGGAGAGCAACCGAACAACATCTTTCTCTATGGAAAGACTGGAGTTGGGAAGACTGCTGGAACACGATTTCTCCTCGATCATCTCGTCGACGATGCTGCCCAGTATGATGATATCGAACTTACGGTCAAGATGCTGAATTGTGATGGGCTTTCCAGTAGCTACCAGATCGCAACACGACTCGTCAATAAATTCCGGAACGAATCTAACCAGATCTCGACGACAGGCTATCCTCGTTCTACTGTCTATAGTATGCTCTGGGATGAACTCGATAAGTATGGCGGGACGATTTTGATCGTTCTCGACGAAGTTGATCACATCAATGACGACAGTATTCTGTATCAACTTCCTCGAGCACGTGCTAACGGAAATCTCTCTGAGGCAAAGATCGGTATTATTGGAATTTCTAATGACTTCTCGTTTCGAGACGATCTCTCACCAAAAGTAAAGAGTTCTCTTTGTGAGGAGGAGTTGCAGTTCCCAGCCTATGATGCTCAGGAACTAATCGAGATCCTTCAACAACGTGCTGATGTTGCCTTCCACGATGATGTCCTCGATAGTGGCGTTATCGAACTTTGTGCTGCTTACGGCGCTAAGGATGCGGGTGATGCCCGTCAATCCTTAGATCTCTTAATGAAGGCTGGTGATCTTGCCCGTGATCGTGATACAGAGACGATTACTGAAAATCTTGTCCGGGATGCCAGAGAAGAACTCGAGCGAGGTCGGATTCGAGAAGGTATTTCTGGACTAACTCAACATGGACATCTTGTCCTGTATGCCCTGATCACTCTCGAACAGCAGGGTGAGACACCCGTCCGGTCTCGCGATATACGACCGCGATACACGAGTTTCGCGGAACAGATTAGCGTTGACCCGCTCGTCCCGCGGCGGATGCGGGATCATCTTGGTGAACTCTCTATGCTCGGAATTATCTCAGCTGTGGAACGAAATGAGGGGAGACGTGGTGGAACCTATCGACAATATTCTGTCGATATGGATGTCAATATGGTCCTTACCGCACTTGAGGAAACTATTACAGAAGTCGGAGTCCATGAGTCTGTTGCTGATAAGTTCGATCAGGACACAACGCTTGGAAAGTATACCTGACCCCACTATGTCCGCAGCAATCTTCGACACTTCGGAAGAACAGCGGACATGGTGGGGTTCCCGTAACCTTAGTTGACCGCATTTGCGGTATCACGACTTGAATCAATGGTTCGAAGTCTCGAGTTTCGCGGGATTTCTGGCGGTATACGTACCAACACCAGTAGCAGGCTTGAACCTTGAAAGCCTCTGACGCGCTCGAGTCCCGTACCTCGCTGCGCTCCTCTCAAGTTGCGGTGCTTGCGTCGGCGGGGTTCCTCGAGCCCGCCAGCCTCTTTCAGTCCCGCCCGCATGGAAAGATCAGCCGGCTCCAGTTTGGCCGATGGTCAGTCGTAGTCAACGGCACGCCCCGCTCGCCGCTGCCGCCCTCCGCGTCGCTCGCGACCGACCATTCCGGGCATGCGGCGAGCAAGCTCGCCGTTCCGGGCTAAAATGGATGTGCCCTCGACGCCAGCGGGTAAGCCCGTCGGTTGCGCCCCTCACGGGCTTTCGCGTTCCAGCGCTTGGTGCCCCTGCGCTTCCCGCGCCACATTACGGCGCGGGTGCTCGGCGACAGTCGCGCTGGACACGGACCCGCCGTCCGGGCCGGACACGAGCGGGCTTACTCCGCTGGCTGCTCGCTCCGGGCGGGTCGGCGCGCGGTGCTGGTTGGGGCCACCTCAACGAGGCGCGCTCTCGCTCGCGCCCAGGAGGGCGCTCGCGAAGGCGCGAGCGAGAGCGCGCAGATGGATCTAGTCGGTCGTAGTCGTCAGAAAACCACGATGCTGAGACATCGCGGTGGCGGCGCGTGAGCGCCTTCAGGAGTTGAACTCCAATGTCTAGTAACAACTCGAGTAGCAAGGTCGTTACGGTCGATGAACAGGCATTCGAACAAGCGAGCGAGCAGACGGTCAATGAGGGCCGCTTCCCGGTCGTCGACGAGACGCCGGCGTTCGAGGCGACGGTCGAACAGGAGACACAGGCAAAGGTAGATGCGAATCACCCAGAGGGGATCGCAGACACCAGCGGAGATCGGATTCATGGCGCAACACTGGCCCAGGAAGAGCGCATTCAGGCTCGAGAGGACGAACTCGAGCGAATCAGTGACCAAGCCGAGTTCGGACAGCAGGACGGCCGAGCGTGGCGCACCCGGCAGAAGGTCGACGAAATGCGTTGCGACGAGCGGACGGGCACACGGGTCGATCCCCGAGCAAAACTCGAGCGGGAGACGCTGGCGGAGGTCAATCAATTCGCGCAGCGGTTGGCTGACGACGTCGACAGTAGTTACACACGGGCCGTTATCGCGAAGCGCATCGCCAGTCGGGTCCTCGGGGGTGCGGAGTTGTTCGAGGCAGTCATGGAGACAAAAGAGGAGCTGTTGAACGAGGCTGGAACCATCGTCCCGATCGGACGACTCGAGGAAATCGATCGTGGCGAGGTCAGCGTCGAAGGTCGCATTATCGAACTGTGGGAGCCCGCCTGTCCCAGTCAGCAGCAGGTCGGGCTGATCGAAGATGAAACTGGGCGAACGAAGTTTACTGTTTGGACGGCCAGCGAGCAGACGAAGGTCAGAGAAGGTGACCAAGTCCGGTTCAGGGCCGCGGCAAAAAACTGGTATAACGGTCGGTGTTCAATCGCTCTCACCCGGTGGTCGGAGGTCCGGTTCCCAGATCGAGACCCGTGGTGGGAGTAGCCGGTCGTCGTCCCCTTTTTTTGCTGGTGTGTGTCGGTCACCGCCACCGCCCACCACCTCCACGGTCCGGGCTGCTTACGGCCAAAGGCCGTTTCGCTGCCGGGCTTTCGCCGACAGTGTGTAGCCAGCAGTACCGACAGAAGAGCGAACGACCGATCCCAGAGCTATCCTGGCGATACCATCCGTCAAAACGGACACGAACTCGTTGCGATCGACGAGTGGCTCCCCGGCAAAGCACCATCACCCTACGACATCGATCTCACAGACAGCGACGAGTATCGGACCCGGTACTGGCGCTGTCGAAAATGCGGCCACGAGCGCAACCATCGCGACGAGTTCACAACTCTCTGTGAGGAACCGCAGTCACAAGCCCTGCTCGAGTCCGGCGTTTTTTGTGAGACCCCTGAGGGGCGGAGGTCTCCTCGAGTTCAGTTCGATTCGATCCGACTCGAGAAGCAGTGATAGAACATGGCTACGAGCAGCCGCTCCCGGGAAACGTTCGACGATTCGGACACCCGGCACGACGAGATGCACAGCACGATCGAGACGTGGATCCAGGACCTCGTCGACGAGGTCAATGACGCCGTCTCGAGCGAGCAGTTCAAAGCGTGGTTGGATGTCCAGAGTCAGTTCCACGACTACTCGCACCGAAACACGCTGTTGATCAAACTCCAGTGTCCGCAGGCAACGCGCGTTGCCGGCTATCGAACATGGCAAAACGAGTTCGACCGGCATGTGAAAGAAGGGGAGACAGCGGTCTGGATCTGGGCGCCCATCATCGCAAAGCAGTGTCCCGACTGCGGAAACTCGCCGTCGTATCACGAGCGCAGTGACTGTGAATACGACGACACACCGCCGGATAGCTGGGAGAAAGGACTCGTGGGCTTTCGACCAGCGCCCGTCTTCGATATCTCACAGACTGACGGCGAGCCACTGCCCGACTTCGAAACCGAAGCCAAGGGACAGGCTGACGAGTTATTCCCCGCACTCCTCGAGGCAGCAAACTCACTCGAGGTTGACGTAGAAGTCGTGCCACCCCGGGACTGGTCATATGAGAACGCCAAGGGCGTCTGTGAGTATCGCCCTCAAGGGCAACCAGGCGTCGCCGTCCAAGTTTGTGAGAACGACGCTGATCTCGCCGTCACGCTCGTTCACGAGTACGCACATGCGCTGTTACACAGTGGCGTCGACGACGTGGCTGAGCGATCGAAACGCGAACTCGAGGCCGAAGCAGTCGGCTACATCGTTGGACGGTACTTCGAGTTGGATACCAGTGGGTCAGCGTTCTACCTCGCCGCGTGGCACGGTGACGAACCGGAAACGATCCTCGATCGGCTTGAGCGGATCAGTTCGACCGCCCAGGAGGTCATCGACATCGTCAGTGGAGGTCGACGATGAGTGATCGACCGCTTCTGCTCGAGATCATCACTGCACTCGAGGAACAGGGCTTCGATCAAGACGAGTACCAACTACAGCGGATGATCGACGCCGAAGCCCTCGAGCGGCTTGTAGACTCGACGGGCCCACAGACTGATCTCGAGATTCGATACTCGGTTGGTGAGTTCTGTGTGGTAGTGACACCATCTGATGAGGTCACGGTCAAGGTTTCGTAGAACGGGATGCCAAAACAAGGCCGTCATAGATTATCTCATCTGTTGAGCTGGTAATCACAATAAATGATAAGTACAGGGAAAGCAGTTACCGAAGCGGCCATCTATATGTCTGAAATGTTTCAAAAATCGCCTGCTGAATATAGAGCATCGATACAGCAGAGTCGGATTCCATGAAAATCTGTCACAGAGCGGCAGCCGCAGCGACAACCGGCCTGCCAACCCGCCATCAGGACCAGTCCGACTGCCCGATTCGATACTTGGACGACAATCCTTTTTCTTTCCCAACACCACTGTCGAGTCGAACCGAATGGCAGGGCTCGTTCCGGGATTCGTCACGATGACCGTTGCACTGACGCTCGCCCAGCAACTTGAGCAGATCATCAGTCTCGGAATTTTTCTCCTCGGCGCGGTGCTCGCACTGCTCAGCGCGCTGGCGTGGCGACGGGAACGCGACCGTCGCATGGCCGTCGTCGCCGTCGGTTATCTCATGTTCGCGATCTACGGGTTCGTCGTCTTCCTCGAGTACTACCTCTTCTCGTACCTCTCCGTGCAGACCGTCGAGTTGCTCGAGCATAGCGCGGCAGCACTCATCCTCGTGGGACTGCTCGCGTTCTTCATCGCGTTGACTCGGGACTGACCATGCCGGGCTCCGACCCCGACGCGGACCCGGCGCTGGAGCTGCGATCGCGGCGGACAATCTATCAGCACGTCCGCGACAATCCCGGGATCCACTTTCGGGCTCTCCTCGTGGCTCTCGAGTATGCGCAGGGAACACTGCAGTACCACCTCCGCCGGCTGGAAACCCAGGGGTTGCTCGAGAAATCGGACGACGGGAAGTACACGCGGTACTACCCAGCGGAGGAGTTCGACGAGGAAGATCAGGCCGTAATGAACGCGCTGCGACGCGAGTACGCCCGCCGGATCATCGCCCACCTCGCCGTCGAAGGAGCGCTGTCGACCGCCGACCTGAGCGATCGCCTCGAGCGGTCACCGTCGACGGTGTCGTGGCACCTCTCGAAACTCGAGGACGCGGATCTCGTGACCAAGGAGCGTAAGGGGCGCAGCGTCGAATACGCGCTGTGCGATCCAGAGCGCGTGCAGTATCTCTACACGGTCCACCGACGAACATTCACCGATCGAGTCGTCGACCGGCTATTCGACCTGTGGGACAGCTACTAGCTACTGCTTCGTCGTCGCGGGCGTCGACAGCTGCCCGCTGGCCACCAGCAGGCGCAACAGCAGGACGTAGCCGAGGAACGCGATCGCCGGGGCGAAGACTGGACGGATCAGCCCCGCAACATCGGTCCCGATGGCGACTGCGTGGATCGTCGCGAACGCGAACCCGCCGTAGGCGAACGCATGGACGACCCGCGGACCCCAGGGTCGGTCGAACCGCTGTGCGTCGAGAAAGCCGAGGACCGCGACGACGAGCACCTGCAGCGCCCCGACGCCGACCACGACACCAGCGAGCAGGTACGTCGTCGAGTAGGCGGGCTGGGGGGCTGACCCGGAGACGATGAACCAGGTGTCGAGGATACCGAGGACGCCGTGGAGGAGCGTCATGAGCATCGCAAACACCGACACTTCGATGTGGACCCGGCGAGAGAGCCGGTAGAGCGAACCGAACGACCGCGCGGTGTAGAGAATCCCCGTCAGGACCGCTAGATACAGCGCGGGATAGGCGACGAGTGCTGCGCCACGGTCGAGATACCAAATAATTTCCATCACGAGGCCCCCGTCGTCTCAACGATGTCCGGACAGCCGTCGCTATCCTGAAAGCCGTTCGTCGTCTCCGGTCGCGTCGGGCACTGATCCGCGTTGTCACGAATCCCGTCACCGTCGTAATCGTTCGGTGCCTGTCTCGTCGGCACCGTCGAGTCGACGAGGTCCGCCCGCTCGCGGTCGACTGCCTGCGTCTCGCGAACGTCAGCGATCCCCCACAACACCGGAATCGTGGCGACGAGTAGCACGACCGCGATGACCGTGATTGTCCCGCTATGCGACGTGTGCATCGAATCCCTCTGTCATCCGAAAGACGCCGTCGTGAACCACGAACGCCTCGAGGTCCGGCCACGCGGCTGCGCGCTCGAGCGCGTCCGAGAGCGGTAGTGCGGCGAGCGTCGTCGCGAGTGCGTCAGCTTCCATGCAGTCGCGGTTCGCGATCACGGTGACCGACTCATGTCGCGCACCGAGTCGCTCCGTCGTCGGATCGTAGACGTGGTCGACACCATCGCGCTCCCGGCGATAGCCCCCGGAGGTGGCGACGTTCCAGTCGGTGTCGAGGATTTTGAGCGGACGCGAATCCCCGTAGGGGCTCTCGACGGCGATCGTGCCGGTCGGCGGCGACATATCGCCACCGCCGCTGACGAAGCCGCGTCGGCCCGGCCCCGCCGCTGTGGCGGTCGCACGGTCGACGATGTACCCCTTCGCAAGACCGTTCAAGTCGAGTTCCGTCTCGGTGACAACGCGGTCGCCGTCGATGCGCACCGAGCCGGTTTCAAACGCCGGCGAAATCGATTCTCGGTCGCCACGGAGGTACGCCTTTAGGTCGTGTTCGACCGCCCCCTGCCGGATGTCGAAGACGCCGTCGGTGCGCTCGCCGTACTCGAGGCCGCGCCGGACCAAGCGAGCGACGTGTTCGTTCTCGACGCGCCCCGTCCGGTTGAGACGCGCGACTGTGCTTTCCGGATCGAACGCGTTGAGTTCGGCCTCGAGTGACAGCGCGGTCTCGCGGGCGCGCTCGGCTGCGGCGTTAGCATGGTAGCCCGTCGTCCGAACCACGAAGTCGGTGTCACAGCACCGAAACTCCAGTCTGGCGTCACCGAGTCGCGTGCGGGCGGCAGTAAGGGAGTCCGCCAAACTCATCGCTAGTCGTCCTCCTCCTCTTCGTATTCCTCGTATTCGTCTTCGTCCTCCTCCTCTTCGTGTTCCTCGTATTCGTCTTCGTACTCGTCGTCCTCGTGTTCACCGCCGCCTTGCGTCCCGACTGCCGGTGTGAAGTCCTCGTTCGGCGTCGGTGCATCGCTCGCGACCGTCGGATTCTCGTCGTCGGTCAGCGAATCGACGCCGAGTCCGAGTCCGGGGGCTGCCAGCGCGAGCGCGACGAAAGCAGTTAACACCGCGCCGGCGAGCGTCAGCGAAACGAGTCTGTTCGTCGGAAGTGGGGATCTCATGAGCAAGTGCAGGTAGGCTACGTCCTTATCTATCGTTTCGCGTCCATCAATCGAATGTTCGTCCAACCGTCGAATCGTCCGGACCGATCGCCGATCGCCCGCGGTTCTTTGCTCCTGCCTCGAGACACCTGACTTCTGCTCACAGGGCTCTTCTGGTTGGCGCATAAGGTCAACTCTCTCGAGCCAGCGTGGGCGTTCTACGAGGAAATGTTGGAACTTCCCGTCAGTGAGCGCGGGGACGACGAACTCGTCGCCGCGGCCGGCGAAACCGACCTCGTGCTCCTCCAGCCGAGCGGGCTCTCCGGGTGGCCTTCATACCTGCTATACGTTCATTAGCTGGTGCTGCTTTCGCGCTCTGTATTCATCACGACTCTTCGAACAGATACTCTGATTGGCAGGAATCCCAGCGATCAATAAGCAAGCAGCCTCTCGCGGATGATTCCGTTATGGATCCGTGGAATAAACACTGTGGCAAGAGTTCTATGACACCCTACACAACGTCAGCTTTGGTTGTACTCAGTGGTGACTAAGTCAGACAGGTCGAAAAGACGGACATCATCTCGAGTTTCGGTGGCGTGTTCGAGATCATCAGTATATCCTGACCGGCTGAACAGCACGTACAGTGGCTCTCCACCGGTGGGTCGCTTTGACCATCGTACTTCATCCGCTGTCCGTTCGAGATCGGACAAGATGCCCTCACTGACGGGGTTGGAGGTGAACTTACACTCCCCAGCGACAAGCCCGTCCTCTGTCAGACCGAGGACATCCAGTTCGTGTTCCTTGAACCACCACTGTCCGATGTCCCGGAACTGTCGATCAACGAGAGTTGGGAGTACTCGCTGGCAGAGCCGTTCGAACAGCGGATTCACGTAATCCGCGAGTTCGGGCGCGACAAGTTCTTCGTACGCATTCTCGCCGAGCATCCGAAGCTGATCCTGATTGCCGTAGACGAATCGGAACCAGAACCGGAACAGCGGAGCAGCGATCCGATACCGGCCGCGTTTCGACGAGGTCGGCGATTCAGTCACGGGAATGTGGCGCTCGATAAGACGAAGACGGCGAAGCTTTTGTAAGTACGTACTGAGTGAGGCCGACTCGACGCCGGCCATACCTGCAATTTCGTTTGGCGTCCGGCGGCCGTGAGCGAGTGCGCGGAGGATACTGAAGTACGTGTTCGGCTGGCGGAGTTCGGTTCGCAGCAGGAACTCTGGCTCGGAGTACAAAAGTCCACGTTCCGAGAGGATCGACTGCTGAACGTTCTTCCCTACCTCCTGGTCAGGGTCGATTGTCTGGAGATAGTACGGTGTCCCGCCATAGATCGACCACGCAGCGATAGCGGTTTCAGGGTCGTATTCCGGGAAGAACTGGCGTGCGTTAGCGACAGAGAGTGGTTTGAGATCTATGTGGTTCCGTCCTAGTCGTCGCTCGGCTCTGTTTTGATCGTTACGTCAACCACGTCACCAGCTTCGACATTAGCTTGCTCTAGGAGTTCCAAGACCTGTGTGTCCGCACCATCGCTCAACACGCGGGCTGAAACCGTTTCCTCGGACTGTTCGAGTGTCGTTTCAATCGCCTCGAGACGAGCGAGAACGTCTGCTTCGAACGATCGATCGGTCTGTTGGTCATCCGTATCGCGTGCAACTGCTTTCGAACCGTCGTTCCCAGGATCGGAACCGGCATACGGATCCTCGATGGGCCGTGAAAACGTCTCTTCGAGGGCATCGAGATCGACACCTTCCGCTTCGAGATCGACCGATCTCTGTCGACAGCGGGGCAGTGAGACATCGGTCTCGAGTGGCTGCTCTTGGAGAACGTCCCACTGTCGACTTTGAATTCGGCTTGCAGTCGAGTCGGTAATCCAGTCGGGAACCTGCCACTCGCCGTTCTCGTAGAGGCAGTGGACCCCTGTATCGTTCGTTCCCCAGGTAAAGCAGTGGTCGAAGCGCCGCTGGAATTCCTTGAGCGTGCTACCGTTTGCGTGCTTGATGACGACCTCTTTCGGCGCGATGTCGTGAACGATGTTGGAGATCGTCTCGCTACTGGGATGGTTCGGCAGTGGAAACGCCTGTGTGGTACAGCGGGTGTCTGACGGGTCGACCTCGTCTTCCATCGTCAATTGAACGAACGCAGCAGCAGGATCGTCGCCGATCGCTTGCAGGAGTCGCTGTGTACTGCCGGTCGTCGGCGTCTCCGGTCCTGCAATCGTGATCCCGCCATCTGCCAGGACCTCGTTCGGCCGGTCGAAGACTGCTGTCGGTTCGACCCCAGACACATCGTATTCGAGGCTGTCGTAGAGTTTCGCAGCCTGACCGACGAGCGTGATCGGAACCTCGCGCTCGAGTACTTCCGTACAGTGACCAAGCAGTGTCGCGTAGTGAACGCCAGTCAATGAACTTGCCGCGACGACCACTCGTGAACCAGCATACGCGTGTTCGAGGGTCAACTGAAGGGACTCGTTCAGCGACGTCGTGTAGGAATCGTTGCTCGCGACGTTGAGCAGGAGGCAGTCGATATCGAACGGGTACGATGTTGCCAGCCCCGGGAATCCCGCACACGGTCGCGTCGTGAAGTCGCCCGAGATGAGAATGTGCTGCTCGCCATGTAAGGGGTCGTCAGTCGCAGTCTCGTCGTGAAACCGGATCAGGAACCCTGCCCCACCGGGCGTGTGGCCAGCGGCAATCGGTCGGACCTCGAGTCCGTTAAGGATCGACGTCCATTCGTTGATCGGTTCGAGCGCGTCGAGAGCAGTGGAGACATCCCCGAGGTCGTTGTCCTGTGTGGCCTCCGGCAGGGCCTGCTCGAGGATCGCGGCAGTCGTGTCTGCGGTATAGATCGGGGCACTGTGTCGGACGTTCGTCGCGAGCGTGCGATAGTGATCGATATGTGGGTGTGTGAGTAAGATCGCATTCAGATATTCATCGTCTGCGAGTAGTGTGTCGAGATTGACGCCATCTCCCGCGTCGACGAGAATACAGGCACGCGTGCCATCCGCGGCTGTAAATCGCAGCAGCGTCGATTCGTTGCCGCTGTTAATGTTCGCATGTTGGTATGAGACACGCATGCGTTTTATCTACTTTATCGAAGCCCTGTATAAAGGGTGGGGATCTTCTTCCAAAAGTGTCACTACCCTGCGACAGCGGTGGGCTCGTCGTCGACGCCC
This sequence comes from Natrinema thermotolerans, assembly GCF_031165565.1. Classification (NCBI taxonomy): domain Archaea; kingdom Methanobacteriati; phylum Methanobacteriota; class Halobacteria; order Halobacteriales; family Natrialbaceae; genus Natrinema; species Natrinema thermotolerans. The sequence goes on from NZ_CP101873.1 coordinate 4,118,426, forward strand.
TCGCGGCGTCGCCGGCGTTTCACGCCGGCTTCCAGCGGGACCGACGGTCCCGCCCGGCTCACGCGCTTCCGCGTCGAACTCGGCCATCTCGAAGTATCTACGAGCGCATACAGAGCCGCTCGCCCCGGAGTACGAGGCAACCATCAACCTGTGGCTGTCACGCATCGAAGGCACAGATCAGCTACCCAGAGATCCCAAGCACGACACAGGCGACGATGAACAACACGAACCGAACGATTATGTCCACGAATCCCATAGTGAGAAGTAAGTATGGCCGCCGAAAGTGACCAGCCCGAAATCCCCGATGAGATGTCCCCCGAGGAGGCGCGGCAGTATCTCATTCGGTTCCTCGGCCGGCAGGACCTCGACGAGCATGAGGAAATCTACAACGAACTCGCGACCGAGTAGGACTCTCTCCAAGCTGCGGGTTCTCCGTAGTACTGCAACAGTACCGTGGCTTCTCGTAGAGCGAGACCGTTCCAATCCGGAGCGAAAGCGAGATCGACGTATCGGTTTTCCCGTTCGCACTGGAACACGCACATGGACGTAACCGAGGACACGGTTCGAGATGTCTGCACGGACGCGGTCTTCGAACGTGGCGAACGATATCTTACTGAGGGCCGTATCCACGAAATGCACCGCGTCGACACCACCGTAACCGCCGCCGTGAGCGGCAGCCGTCAGTACGATGTCCGTGTTGACCTCGCCACCGACGGGTTTGCCCCGTGGTGTGATTGTCCGTACGACGGGCCGGGAGCGTGCAAGCACGTCGTCGCCGTGTTGCTTCGGTGTGTTGACGACCCACCGCCAGACGAAGGCGATCAGCTCGACGCCGCACTCGATGGCGTCGACGCCGACGAACTCCGCGCGTTCCTGCGTGACGAACTCGCGACCGATGCGGATCTCCGCGCCCGGTTTCTCGCCCGAGTCGGCGAGCCGACGAGACAGTCGGCTGACGAGCTTCGTGCCTCGATCGCCCGGCGGTTCGAAGAGACAAACCCTGAGTACCACGTTGTCTTCGAGCCCATCGACTTCACGCAGTGGTTCGATCTCGCGAACGAGTACCGCGAGCAGGAGCGGTACGCGTCGGCGGCGACCGTCTACCGGGCACTCGTCGAGTCGCTCGACGACAACATGGAGCGTGTCGACGGCGCGTACGACCACTTCTCGAGTGCGTTCAGTCGGGCACTCGACGGGTACGTCGACTGTGTCGCGGCCGCGGAGCGCGACGCTGATGCTGTCACTGACGCCATCGGGTTCCTCAATGAGCGGGCGACATCGGGAACGCCGTTCCTCGCGGAACACTTCGAGAAGGCTGCGGTCGAACTCCGGGAGAAGATGAACGAGCAACCCAGCAAGTAGCTGTGTCGCCCTCGATGACGCCCGCAAGTTCGAAAGCCACGAGAATTAGTTTGTGTCGCAGTCAGTCACATTGATCCGCTGTTCGCGAGCGGCTTCGACGTCGGAGTAGAGCGCCAACATGTGCTTGATGAGCCGGCGATCTTCCAGAGTCTCCTCCCACGTCTCGACGTCATAGATGACGATCACGTCGTCTTCGCGTACGAGTTCTCGAAGTCCGTCCTGTGTCACGTGCAGCGAACCTCGGACTGGCTGGTCCGGGTCGACCGGGCTGATGGGACGATCCTCTTCAGCCAGCCAGTAGAGGCGAGACGGCATTTCCGGAGTTGTTTGTCAAACCCCCGAGAGGGATGCGGGGCGATCAAACTGCCCCGAGATAGCGAATGACTTCTGAGCGACAGCACCCACGAAACCGTGGTATCGATCGTCGAACGTCTGGGGAGTCAAACGAACTCAGTACATTGCCGCCGAGACGACCGGCCAGCTCTTCAGGAAGTGTCATTACGACGAACGGCTCTGCTGGCACGAACAGACGATGTCTCGGCAGGACGTACGTGATGAACTAATCAATCGCCTCGCACGACCCGCGTCACTGGCGACGAATCAGAGTCATCCCCATCCTGTTGAGGGACCAGATACGTTCCAGGTGGAGCAAACGTGGCAACTGAGAACAGATCGATGGACCAGCAAGAGGTAATCTCCAGCCCTTAGTACTCGAGCCTGCTGTTGAATATCGATCACTGGCTCCAGTACGCATTACCTAGTACTTTCCACTCGACCGCGCCCCCAGCATCAGGGTACAAAATAATTCAGACAGACACTAAACTATTAGTTCATAGGAGTCATAAAGCGAGTAATGAGCGACCGATCACAGGTGTGGCCAGAAGAGATGGATAGTGCAGATCGTGTCAGGCATGTCGCCTTGACGCGAACGACACCACGGAATGCTGGCTGGATCGCCGAAGAGGCGGATGTCTCGAGAGATACGGCCGTTAAATACCTTGATCGAATGGCTGATCAAGGAGATCTCGAGGCCATTGAAACAGCTGACGGCACATGCTACAAGCCCGATGAGATTACGCAATTCCTCCGTGAAGTTCGGTCCCTTGCTGAAGAGCAGTCAGTCGACGAACTCACCAATGAACTGCGTACGATTGGTGAGGAAATCGACTCGTGGAAGTCAACGTACAATGTTGAATCTCTCGAAAAACTTCGACAGAGCATTGGACGTGAGGATCTGTCGGCTGACGATCGACGCGAGCGCCTCGAAGTGATCGAAGAATGGGAATACAACATTCAGGTGCGTGAAGCACTTCAGCTTGCGATCAGCCTTCAGAGTTCGCTAACGCGACTCGATGCAGACCCGCGTCTCGCAAATCGTGGTTCAGACACGCTTCCCCAAGAGGGCTAGGGAAAGATGGTACTCTTTCTTGCTGGTGGCCGAGGATTCACTCGGCGCGAAGGACTTCGTCGCCTCAAAGAACGACTGGAAAAAGAACCGGGGCTTTCTGATGTTCGGTATCGTCCATCTCGACTCCGGCCTCGATCTGTCGTTGCTGACGTTGAGACTGAGATATTCTTAGGCGAAGAATTCCCACGGCAGCAGGCCACCTTCGAGGTCACATGGCGGCCACGTGCCGACATTGACGTTCAGCGTGTGCAGTGGGCTGATGACGTAGTCAGCCTGGGGTGGCACAAAGACGATGATCATGAAGAACTTGGGACAACCCATTTCCAGATCGAGACCGATGAGGAATTAACCCACGAACCAGGGTATCTCGAAGCAGAAGCGCCGCTAAGCTTTCTGGAAACCTGTCTTCAGCGACTTCCTCTAAAACTCGAGGAGACGATTCCAGAGTGAACTCGGTTACTCCCAATCGAATGGGTGCTTAATATCTGTATGCACCTTCTGATACGGTCCCTCTGACCGCACTTCCAGCAGTGAGTTTATCGGCGCCATGAGGCATGAGGCGCGCTCAACAGTGAGCCGCCATGTGATTGACAATGACTGATCCGAATCCGATTGACGACACTGCAGACGATTACAGCCGGTTCGAAGCCAGACTCGTTGCCCGTGATCAGGATGCAACTCGCGTCGTGACAGCAGATCTCGGCGAGACAACCGCCCGTCAGCTCGTGACTGAACTCATCGATAACGGTGTGGTAATGCCGGTCCCTGGCAAGCGGGTATTCATCCACGAGCCAAGTGAGACTGCCTTTGACTCGAGCACTCAGCTTGCTGTCTTCCATCAAGGCTGGACGGCTGCTCGCAACGCCGACGAGGTGCGTGAGTGATGCAGCAGACGCTCGCTGGCTGTGCCTTCTGCGACGCCCTGCCTGGCACCGAGGCCGGTGAGGCACATACGTGGGGAAAAGATGAGCGAGTCTCTCACCCCATCTGTGTCGACTGCGCTATCCAGGCGGAGCCGGACCCTAGCGACCGCGATCACTGCACCTGTGACGGCTGTGGGCTCGTCGTCGACGCGCTTGCAGCCCTCACGCGATTCCGAGTCGAACTCGGCCATCTCGAGGGCTCGCTACAGCTGTGTGCGCGATGTAGTCCGAGTGGGCCAGCCACCTACTGGACGCGTGATCTCGAGGAGCACCTCATCACGACGCCGACAAAGTGAATAACAGAGTTTGACCTGCCTTCAGACGTGAGTGTGCTTCTCTAGTAACAAACACCCAAAATAGCTATACACCCACGCTACCAACAGTAATCTATGTCGAGCGGCACCATCGATATCGACGAGTTCGAGAACGCCGACGACGACGAATTCGAGGAACGAAACGACACCGAGCGGATCGTGCTATTCCTCGATGAGAACGACGACCGGGCGTGGAAGGCGGCGACGATCGCTGACCAACTCGAACTGGATACGGACGCCGTCAGTGCCATCCTCTCGCGACTGAAGGAACGAGGTCTTGTGCGGCACAAGCGCCCGTACTGGGCGATCACAGACAACGAAGACCGGCTTCGAGCCGCCTACCGGCTTCATCAGCACCACCAGACTGCAGACGAGCAGTACGGCGAAGAAAATCTCGAGGAGTTGAAAACTGACGAGATGGAGGAAGTGCAGTGACCGCGTTCGATGAACTGGAACGCGGCGACATCATCTGGGGGACCGATCCGCTCTCGGACAAAGGCCGTCCGATGCTTGTTCTAGGAACACCTCGGTTCCCGAACCACGGCGTACAGCTGATCACCGTCCTGATCTCCACGAAGACCTACCATGAGGAGTCACTCACGCTCCACGACGACGACTACGAAGGCGAGCCACTCGGGGAACGAAGTCACGTCCTTCCGTGGTCGCTCGCAACCCTCAACAGTGCGACAGAGGTGGAATTCCATATGACCGCTCTCGTTGACGAACGGACCGAGGACGTGGCCACACAGTTAATCAGCTACATTTCTTCTTGAGCGAACCGTGCTGTCGTCGACGTGAGGGGAGCGTGGCTCACACTGTACACACGATAAATGCTAAGTGGACTGGCTCACAATGTACACATAATGAGTAGCGACAAAAAGCGCGTTCAGTTCCGGGCGCCCCACCGACTTATCGACCGGACCGACGCCCTTGCAGACGTCCTCGGGGAAGACCGGACGGATATCCTCGTGACTGCGCTGCGAGAGTACCTTCAAGAGGCGACCCATGACGACGCGCTCACGCAGGAAATCGCGGCCGCCTACTACGACGACGAGATCGCCTTCGAGCAACTCAAAGCGCTCGTCGGTGCCGAAGAGGCGGCGAACCTCCGAGTGTTGAAACAGCAACTGGACGAAGACTTCATCGACGAGGTCGCCGACGCATAAATGTCGACGCTCGTCGCTGACGCCTCCGCCCTCGTGAGTCTTGGAGTCGTTGCTGACGATAACCCCGATCCACTCGCGCTCTGCTTGTCCTGCTACGAGGTTGTCGTCCCAATGGCAGTCATCGAGGAACTCCGGGAGATCGCCTCATACGATGACGTGCATGGTCGCGGGGCAACGACCGTCCTCGACCGAACTAAGACGCTCGAGGTACGATCAGTCGATCTCGACGCCGAATTTCCGCTTGATGACGGCGAAAACGCTGCTGTCACCCTCGCGAATGACCTCGACGCCACACTATTGCTCTGTGATGAGTTCAATCAACTCGGTCTGGTCCACGCCTCGCTTGCCGATACCCGGCTCGTCACGACGCCAACGCTGCTCTCAGTACTCGTTCGCACCGAACAGCTGTCAGCTGCCGATGCTCGTGCTATTCTCGACGAGATCAGCGATGCCCGCAGCTGGGACGCAAACAGCTACGTGCAACGTGCCCGGTCACTGCTCGAGGAGCCCTGACACCGACGCTGTCGCCCATCGGTTCTCAGTCACCGCCTAGAACCCGTCCGTACCTGGGCCCCTGTTCGGCGCAGACCCTGTGCAAGTCTGTCTCGCCGTTCCCACATCTTCAACATACGAGAAATTTCTAAGGTGTCACTTGCTCTCGGAACTTTCATCAGCAGATACACTCACATTCATATATGTACGATCTCACTGCATTCCAACGTGACATCTTGTACGTGATTGCTGGCCAGAGCAACCCACATGGGCTCGCGATCAAAGACGAACTCGAGGAGTACTACGAGAACGAGATCAACCACGGGCGACTGTATCCGAATCTCGACGACGTCGTCGACAAAGGGCTCGTCGAGAAAGGAGAAGCCGACAAACGAACGAACTACTACACGATTACAGCGCGTGGTCAACGCGAACTCGAGGCCCGGCGAGAGTGGGAAAATCAGTACGTCGGTGAGCTACTCTCGAGTACAGAGTGAGACGGCCCTGACCACTGAGCGTGCGCGCTAGATCTGATCTCCCGAGTACTCTATTACAACCATAGTTTCAGGATGGCGTGAATGGAACGAGAGTCAGCTAGTGGTATAAAGAATCGACTAGTTGGATTACCTTACACCTACGTACGTGTAGAATAACAAATATCATCTCGCCTGAATGGCTGGGCCATGGACGACCTTACAGGATTCCAACGAGACCTGCTGTACGTGATCGTGGGCGCTGACAAGCCATCTGGACAGGATGTTAAAGACGAGATCGAGCAGTACTACAGTTCAGAGATCAATCATGGTCGGCTATACCCGAATCTCGATACGGTCGTGAATAAGAAACTCGTCGAGAAAGGACAACTCGACAGGCGCACAAACTACTACGCAATTACAGACGAGGGAGAGCAAGCGATCGAGGATCGTTATGAGTGGGAATCCCAGTACATCGACTAATCGAAATCGGAAGCGATCTGGATTCTTGCTTTGCCCTCCCGAATCGGTAAGTACAGGGGATACACATACCAGTGCACAACTCAATCTAGTGCTTCATCAACGAGAAACCGATAGACCCCTATATAGAAAATCTGTCACAAGCGTCTAAAAGTCACGACTGAAGCTCTACGAGCGCCTTGATAAGTTTCACTTCCGCTTTCTGGAGGTGTTCACTGACCGTGTTGGCCGCGCACCCAAGCTCTTCGGCTAATTCTGCGTGAGTTGTCTCCCGGGGATGCTGATAGTACCCGTGTTCGAACGCGGTAAAAACCGCCTCACGCTGCCGATTGCTCAGCTCAAAAAATGGGTCCGTCCGTTGCGACGGACGTGACCCAATGTTCTCGATCGTCACGTCGATAGTCCGTGGTGCGGCGTCAACCGCGGTTTGCAGTGCCGAAGCGTCTCCCACCACCTCACCTCTTGTTTCGAAGTCGCTGTACACGACTGGAGACCTGACGAGCAACCCCGCTCGCGCCGTCAACACGAGAAACGTTCTAAAGAATGGGAGTGCGTCGGGATTCGCCGTGACCAACACGTACCCCGAACCACCGGTAGAAGTGGGTGCCGCGACATCCTCGATTCCATCGGTGCCACGCGCTGCATCAACGAACACACTCGTGTCACCGTCAACGTCGTACAGAACAGTTGCTAGGTCCTCTGCTGCAAGATTCCAGTCAACGAGCCGCAGTTGCGAGATCGCTGACGACTCCGTCACCGTGGCGTAAAATGACGGAAGGACTGTGGGAGCCAGCGTCGCTGAAACCTGAAGTCGAGTCAACGACATCGGCAGAGCGTACCTCTCGTTTCACCAGCTCTGTTTAAAAATCCCATGACAATACTCGGCAGAAGGCTCACCGGACGACCCCTCTTACCTCCAATTATGACGCCAGATGCCGCTGAGTTGGGAGACAACACTGAGGTTGCGGTCAACGACGCGGATCTCGTAGTACACGACGCAGTGGTTGTGACTGTAGACGAAGATAACAGAATCTACCGAAACGGCACGGTTGTAGTCGAAGACGGTGTCCTCACCGACGTGCGAACGACACGAGACGGTGACCGAGACTGTGACGCTGACCGTGTCATCGACGGCGAGGGTACCCTCGTGATGCCGGGACTCGTCAACGCACACACCCACCTGGAGCTGACGCCATTGATCGGCGCGTTCAGTGACCTCGACCTATTGGAGATGATGAGCGGGATGACCGCCATTTTCGGTCACATCGCTGACGGCGAATACGACTACCTTACCGACGCGGGATACGAACTCGCCGCACTCAACTTCCTCGCAGGCGGTGTCACGACCGTCAACTCGATGGACGTCCGTCCCAGCGGGGGCGCAGAGACGTTCGGCGAGGCTGGCCTCCGCGGATTCTTTGGGATGGCGCTCTCCGATCTCTTCTGGGACGTCCCGGTCGATAAGCAGTTCGAACGCGCCCGCGAGTTTATTGACCAGTACCACGGCGCGTACGACGGCCGCATCCGGGCAACGATCAATCCCCATGATGACTGGTCGTGTACACGAGCGCTGTGGGAGCGTACTGCCGCCCTCGCTGACGAATATCCTGATCTACTCGTTCACACGCATCTGCTCGAACTGGAGGCGAGTAATACGATGGCGCGGTCAAATGGTGCCGAGGACTCGCTCGACCTGCTTGACGACATCGGCCTCCTTGACGATCGGCTGGTGGCCGCTCACTTCCGGCTGGCCAACAACGAGGATATCCAGCGAACTGCTGACGCGAACGCGTCGGTTGCACACTGCCCGTCGATTTTCGCGTACTGGAACACGGACGGCGACGTGCAGTGGACGCCTGTGCCGGAGCTTCGGGACGCGAGTGTCGATGTTGGGCTGGGCATCGACGACCATTACTGGCACGACTCCTACAGCCTGTTCGGCGAAGCGCGGCAGGCCCGGCTCGCAGCTAATCTCAAACGGTCAACGGGGCAGTACCACTCGATGGAGCTGGTGCGGATGCTCACCATCGAAGGGGCAGCGGCACTCGGAATTGATGACGAGGTCGGGAGTCTCGAACCCGGGAAGTGCGCCGACGTCATTGTGCTCGACATCGAGAAGCCGAAGTTCATCCCCATGACCAACATCCCGGCACAGATCGTCAACAACGCGGTACCCGCCGACGTGAAGACAGTCATCGTGGACGGTGACGTGCTGATGCGAGACGGTGATGTGAAAACAATGGATGCCGACGCCGTGCGTGAGCAGGTCGAATCTGCGGTTGAGCGTTTCGAGTCGGAGACGGACTGGGAACTCGGGGTCGGCGGGAGTGTCCCGCCGAGTAAGTTGAATGTTGCCCACGACCTGCCGAAGCGCGGCCCCAGTCAGTTGCTCGGACGGCTCGCGTTCCAGTCGGCCAAGGATCAATTCCCATTCTGAGAGGGTTCATAGAACTGCCTCAGGAGAGGAGAGGCGCGTACCGGTGGCATTCGGCGGCCAGTGGTATCTAGATGCCGAAGATGTGATTCACCGCATCAGATTCTCCGATAGTCCGCTGGATTGCTAAGTACGCAGGTGTACATAGCAAACCACTGGATCTCTTTCCAGACGTTCTAGTACAGGGACGATACGGTCAATTCAAATAACGTGAAGGGAGCGGTGGCCCCTCAACCACTCCCTTGGCCCCAACCTTCTCAGAGGGGTTGCCACTATGTGATACTGTATTAAGCCTTAAAACGGCTATGCGACTGAGTGAAACCCCGCTATCTGTTCAATAAGCAGAGCCATTTGTCGGCCGATTCATCGAGAAGTAGAGGTAATTAACCTCATGAGAAGTGGTCTGTGACACACTCTATCAAAACTACTAGCCATGTGATGACTTCACTGAACGGGAAGATTTAGGACTCAGTGCTTCGTTCTGATCGACATGTCTCTCCTCTTCGAGAGTGCGATCGGCAAGTTCGACCTCTCGAGTGCTGCCCTCCATTCACCGGCAGACGAGACGTTCGAACCGGTGCGTGATGACCCCATTCCAATCGATGGGATCGTTGAATATGCGAGCTACCACGACCAACTCGTACATCCCGAGAAAGACGACTGGATTGTGGTTCCACTCCATGCGCGCAATAGCGCAGCACTCTCGGGCGAATATCTCGCCTTCACAGAACACGCACTCCATGGCGATGTTTTCATCTACGATGATGGCGGCGACTATGCTTCGGTCGATCAAGACACGTTTGCCGTCTCATCGCTAGCCAACCGGGTACGCTTCTGGCACTCCGATTACGCGCCTGACGATCCGCCGTCGTACTCCGACTCTCCCATTGCAGAGCGGGAACCACCGCGAAATCCGCTTTCTGACGACAACGACACGGACACCTTCTTTGACGAACTCGAGTCGTTTGTCCAAGCGGAGATGGATGCCCAACGTGATGAAAACCGAGCAAAAGCAGCCGCGTCAACGCCCGAATCACTCCGTGCCGAGGGGTTCAGTGCGATTCCATCGCTTGCATCCCTTGGCCACCCAGAAGATGGTGTCTACCGATTCAGAATCGATGACGGGCAAGTAGATCGGCAGCATGACACGTATCGAGTCGTCCAGAGCGAATTCCGGATCTTCGAAGGAAACGAAGTGCTCCTACACCCACCAAGTAAAGAACACTCACCAGACGTGTTCCCGATTCCAGCGACAGTCGATGCGATCGAGGGACTAACCGTCAGTCTCGCTATCGACTGGTATACGATCGAGAACCGGTCGGCTGTCGGTGCGTTCCTCCGCCAGAAGCGACGGGATTTTGCGCTCACTCAACTGTTAAATCCCGTTCCGTACGAGCGCGAACTTGCTGCGATTACGCGCGTTCGCGAGCGTGATGATCAACGCGCGCTCTTGACAGGCGACACAGCAGTCACCTTCGGGGACACGGCTGGTGTCAAGAGTAGTCAGCAAGATGTCGAACTGAATCAAGAACAGGAGCTTGCAGTGTCCTGTGCACTCCTTGCTGATCACCTCTTCTGCATTCATGGACCACCAGGCACAGGCAAGACGCGAACGCTCGTCGAAGTCGTCAGACGGTCAGTCGAGGCTGGGGACGACGTCCTCGTCTGTGCCGATTCGAACCAAGCAGTCGACAATCTCGTTGCTGGCTCGAGTACAGCGACTGAGACCGACGACCGATCACTGCACGCCCATGCACAACACGGTGCCGGTGAGTTCGTACTCCGACGCGTGAACGCCAGCAGATCATCAAATGAAGTCGTTAGCACCCAGTATGCTACCTGCGACGGACTAGCCGATGTCGTCGCAGCGACGAACAGCAGCGCAGCGACCCTCGAGCGAGAGTTCGACGTGCTCGTCCTCGACGAGGCGACACAGGCGACATGCACCGCCTCGTGTATTCCACTTGCGCGAGCGGACAAAGTGATCCTCGCAGGCGATCACAAGCAATTGCCGCCATTCAGTGCAACCGAGGAGCCGCCAGAGTCTGCAGCCGGTCTCTCCCTGTTCGAACACCTCTACGCTGACGGCGGTATTTACGAGGGTGTCGGTATCCAGCTCCGAACGCAGTACCGGATGCATCGCGATATCGCCTGGTTTCCGAACAGCCGCTTCTACGACCGGGCCCTGCGGCAAGGGCGTGACGTTACCGCACTTGAGGACCGTCCGGCGTTCGTCAGCTATGATATCGGTGGGAGCGAGGAGACGATCGATCACTCCAAGCGCAACGACGCAGAGGTGCGACTCGTTGCCCATATCGTCGGCGAACTGCTCGCCGATGCAGATCTCAGCCCATCCGAAGTCGGCGTCATTACGCCATACACGGCCCAGGCTAACGCTATTCGAAAGAAGTTAGCGAGACATATTGATTCTGGAAGGGACATCACGGTCGACACGATCGACTCCTTCCAAGGAAGCGAAAAGGTCGCAATCGTAATTTCGTTAGTTCGAAGTAACGCAGCAGGCGAGACAGGTTTCCTCGGGCGTCCAATTGACGGTCCTCGGCGATTGAACGTCGCGATGACTCGCGCCCAGCGGTTCTGTGCGATCGTCGGCGACTGGTACACGTTACGCTCATCCCCAGACGGCACCGACGAAAACACTGGCCTGTACGACGATCTCTACTCATTCCTCGAGAGCACCGGGAGACTACGTCAAGTCGAACCAGAGTTCATTCCTGTTCCCAAGTGACCGCACGGTTCGGTTTCTGTGGTGCCACATGGGTGGACACCATGACAGATCATCCGACGTTATCGGAGTTCACCACGAACGAAGCAACTGACTCGAGGCCGGCCAGTCAGCCATCGACTGATGAGACCGTGACGATGACCGCTGACGAGCGGGTCGCAACGTACCTCATCGAAGACCAAATGGCGGATCTCACAGACGCGATTCGCGAAGCTGTCCAAAACGGCATCGACAGTCCTGGGTCATCCCGTGTGCTGGTCAGCATCTCACCCGAGCGGTCGATCATCTTCGATGACGGTGCTGGTGTCGATCTCGAGTCGACCGAAGGGCGGCGTAACCTCTCAGTACTCGGCGCGGGAAGCAAGCAACGATCGGACGACGAGACAATCGGCGAGTGGGGAATCGGCAAGGGTGCGATCATCGCGAAAGGTGCCGTTCGAATCTGGAGTCACGACACCGCACTGTGTTTCGATTATCGCAATCGACGCGATTCGAGGCCGTGGGAAGACGTCAGCGGTCGTGACGGCCAGCTCGTGGATGCTGAGCATCATCTCGAGGGGATGCTCGTCGAGATCGATCACTACGAAGACGAAGTGCCGGACCCGGACAGCTACCGGTGGCGGCGCTACGTTCGCGATCTTCGCAAGCGCTTCGCGTACGTGCAGTCTCGAACGGGCGTCTCGGTCGTGATCAACGGCGAATCGGTCGACAACGGCGATCCACTCGAGGCAGTGGCTGACTCGCCACACCCGTCGCTCACACGCGAAACTGAGGATGCGATCCTTGCACTCGAGTACACACCCCACGAGGGACTCGATATCTACAGCAATGGGCTGTACGTGACGACGAAACGCGAGTACGGACTCGGCGGAGTCGTCGTCTCGAAGGGGAACTTGACGCTGAATTTTGCGCGAAACGATATCCAGTCCGGCTGTGATCGATGGCAGCGGATCGATTACGCACTCGAGCAGGCACGTGACGACCTGTATACGGATGTCTCGGACGATCGGCTGACTGCCGAGAGTCGAGAAGTGATGATCGAAGCGATGGCGTCCGAGTCATCGGACGAGCAGTGGGCCGATCGCAAGCTATTCCAGTTGGCAACGGAGTCCCGGATCAGCCTCGAGGAGATCCAGACGGCCCCGAAAATTGGGTGGGTCGACGGTGCCGAAAAAGGCGCGGACAAACTCGTCGAGCGTGGCTACGTCGTCCTCGATACAAGTGATTCGGCAACTCAACGGCTTCGTGATCTCGCTACTGACGAGGACACATCGATAACGGTGCCAGAGACGTTCGATGTTGGCGAACAAGCCGAGTCAGAAGGTGTCTGGACAGGCTATCATCGCATCGAGGATGAATCGCAGTTGAACGCTGATCAGCGGCGGTATCTTCGCTTCGCTCGAGTGCTCGCAAAGGAGCTTGGGATTGAACGAGATGTGTACTATGGCGAGGCAAGTGCCGATGCCTGGACTGACGGTAGGACGTACATCGTGATCACCGACTCAGCAGTGACGAGCCGCCAGCGTGCAGTCTGGATGCACGATCTATATCTCGTGGTGTTGCACGAAGCCGCTCACGAAACCTCGAGTCGGGATCGACCCTCACACGGGCATCACTTCGAGAGTTCGTATCGGTCGCTCGTTGAGGAACCAGGAAATCGAAGTTCGTTCGCTGAACTCGTCCAGCAGATCGTCGACGAAGGATTCGAGTCCGTGTTTGATGAGTATGAGGTAGATATCCAGCAGAGTGAAGGCGACTCCTCTGGCCAATTTCGATAATGGGGCGGCGAGGTGGAAGATCGACTCGAGTCGAGTGCAGTGGCTCGAGTTCGGCATAGTGCGTTGATCTATCGATACGCAGGATAGCTCTTCGAAGAGCCGTCAACACTGCTCTTCTGGGGATGTGATCCGAAGTTCGTTCTCGACTTCGTAGAAGTAGCCTCGTTCGAGGAGGCGAGTAAGTGCGTGCTCGACGTCCCGTTGCTCGAGTGCCAACTCTACATCGGAAGTCAGCACGTTTCGATCACCAACTACGACGTGGAGACAATCCAGGAAGTACCGCGATCACGGTGTAAGAAGACTTCTATCCTAGAAGAGCGAGGGCGAGTACCCCGACCCACCGTGGTCGGGGGTGAAGCCCGACACTCGGACAACCTATCAACCGTGCTCCATACCTTTACAAGACCGCAGTACGACGATTAGGGTATGCAGAAGTCGCTGACCAAAACACTCGTCTTCCAACTTCAACCCGACGAGGACGGTCAGCGACTTCTGGATGACGCCTTCCTTGAAGCCCGGCGCGTGTACAACGAAACGATCCGGCGAGCGAAGAACGGTGAGGACTGGGATGAGATTCGGCAGGACTTGGAGTCTGACGCCAACCTCGTGAACAACACCGCTCAGCTCGTCGTACAGAAATCGCTGGAAGCGATGGAGAATTACTACGAGTACGACGACTATAACCAACCCAGCCACACCAAAGACGGTGCATACCCGCTCCGGTCGAACTACGAGGAAGGCTACAACCTGTTCCTCGAAGACGACTGCATCCGCTATCGGGTCAGTGCGAAACCGTACAACCCGGTGAAGGGGACACTCAGTGGCTCGCTCGACTCTCTTGAACAACTTCGCCAAGCTATCCAATCCGATGAGTGGCGTGTTGGAACGGCGGAAGCGATACAGCGGAATGGGAACTACGAACTCCACATCAACATCACCCACACCGAAACCGAAGTCCAAGACAAAGCGGAGTCACGAACAGTGGTTGGTGTGGATATTAACGAGGACTGCGTTGCTCTCGCTGCCCTCTACGAGAACGACATTGGTGACTCGGTGATCATCGACTTCCCTGAAATCAAGAAAGAACGGCATCGGTACTTCACGATGCGAAAGCGGATGCAGAACGCTGGGAAGTCGTCATTTGACCGGGCGTTCGAGCAGAGGGAGGAACGGTTCGTTCACGACCAACTCCACAAAGTCTCTCGACGAGTCGTGGAGTGGGTGTCACGGTTTGAGACCCCCGTCATCGTCTTTGAAGACCTCAAAGAGATGCGGGACTCGATTGACTATGGTATCCGGATGAACCGTCGCCTCCACTCACTTCCGTTCCGCAAACTTCGGGAGTTCATCACGTACAAAGCCGCGTTCCAAGGCATCCCGAGCGAGGAGATTAACCCTGAATACACGAGTCAGGCGTGTTCACTTACAACGTGCGAGCATACGACTCGTGCAAACCGGAACAAGAAGCGATTCAAGTGTGTAGAGTGTGGCCGCCAAGACCATGCTGACCGGAACGCGGCCATCAACATCGCCAAGAAAGAATTGGAGAAACTGGATAGGAATGTGCCTGCTCTCAAGACACTTCCCACTGTGCGGAAGTTGCGACGGCAGGCATCGGGCTGTGTGGACCAGCCGACCGTGACCCACGACACCGCCAGAGGTCATCATGCCGATGGTGTCGCGGGTGTGTCAGACTAATCCACGGGAAGCCACGGGCCACCGCGCCCGTGGCGGTTCACTTCGGGGCGCTGAACTCGCCGGTGTAGCAATCGCTCTTACTGGGGGGCTTTCTCCTCGATTCTCCGTAATGTGCAAGCTCTGTGCATACGCCGAAACCGTTATCCGACTATGTGCAAAACTTGCACATACAATGAGCGCAAGCGACGATCCGCGGCGGGTTCACTTCCAGTCGCCGGAGTATCTCGTCGACCGGCTCGATGCCATCGCCGATCTCTTCGACAAAGACCGGACGGATCTCCTCGTCGATGCCATCCGAGAGTACATCGAAGACACTGCCGACAGCGAGACGTTTCAGGAATTAGTTGCGACGAAGTACTACAACGACCAACTCGAGTTCGAGACGGTGAAGCAACTGGTGGGCGCCGAGACCGCCCAGCGACTCCGCCTCCTCAAAGCGGATCTCGAGGACGAACCACTCGATCTCGCTGCCCCCGATGACGTCGACGTCTACGAAGGGGATGTGACGACGGTCGACGACGATCGATGAGCGGTCCACGACTGCGAACAGTCGTCGCCGACACGAGTGCGCTCGTCAGTCTCGCGGTGCCCCGTGCGGATGCAGCCATCGGTACCGATGTTCCCGACCCGTTCCAATACCTGCTCACCTCCTGTGACGTGGTCGTCTCTCCGGAAGTCGTCGCAGAACTCCGCGACATCACGCAGTATCAGGACATCCACGCCGCAGCCGCGAGTAACGTCCTCGCGGCCCGTGGCCACTACACGGTCGAAGATCCGTATGCGCGCGAGGACACCCCGGACGCGCGACCGACGTTCGGCCTCGATGACGGCGAAACTGATTGTATTGTCCTCGCGAACGCACTCGACGTCGACGGCTTTCTCACCGACGAATTTGGTGGCACGAACTTCCCACTGATTCACGCTGTACTCCAGGGGCCGCGTATCGTCCCGACACCGCGACTTATCTGTGACTACGCCCGGAACGGCCATCTGACCCACGAGGAGGCGCGAACGCTACTTAGCGTGATCAGCCCCCACCGGAGCTGGGACAACAGCCCGTACGTCGCCCAGTTAGTCGCACTTCTGGAAGAGTAGGTTCAGTCAGCTTCGAGGTCACGAGCGTCAAGTTCGCCAGTGAGATACTGCTCACCCTGACGAGTGATATCGTAGACGCCGTTGCCGAGGTGGACGAGGAGTCCGTATTCGACCAGCGTCTTGCAGCGGGCATTGATGTGTTGGCGGGAGAAACGAACCCGATCGCTGTCCGCCATTTCCTTCGGGGTATCGGGGCCGGCTTCAGCGAGATGCTCGAGAATGCGGTCATCAGCGCGAGACATCCAGTCGGCGTCAAAGCGCATATTCTATCTGCTTGCGCTGCGATCATCTTATACTCGAAAAGTCAACTCTAAGATCGATGCGCTTCTATAGTTGACTTCAAATCTTTTAACAGCCTGTAATCAGAAGTGTTAGCCAGTTAATGAGTCCCGCTCCAACTGGGCACGACCCCTCGATTGATCTCGTTGTCGAACTCGTCGAGACGCTCGAAGCGGCTGGCCTTGATCGTGACGAGTACCGACTCTACGATTACGTCGATGTTGAGGCGCTCGAGCAGTTGCTCACCGGTTCAAATTCCGATGTCGAAGTTCGTGTCACCATCGCCGGCGTTCGAATTGCGGTGACGTCAACTGGTGTCGATGTTCTGCAAGATGGCTCCGCCAGCACGTTAGAGTAGAAGTCTATCTATCCCATCGTTAGGTTACTTCTGGCTGATCTCGAGTTCATCAATGACTTCAGGTAGATCGATATCGTCGCTAACGAGGCGATCAGCTGCGAGTTGCCTGGCTCTGTTTCTGAGTTCTGAGGCAGGTTTCTCGTGGTGAACCGATCGTTCAGTGAGTGCGAGGATCGTCAGTAGGTCATTGTGCTTCTGGCTAGTGCTGGAAGGTAACATCTTGAAAGCCCCTGACGGGCTCGAGTCCCGCGCCTCGCTGCGCTCCTCAGGAATTGCGGTGCTTGCGTCGTCGGGGTTCCTCGAGCCCGCCAGCCCCTTTCAGTCCCACCCGTGTGGAAGGATTAGTCGGCTACAGTGTAGCCGGTAGTTAGCCCTCGTAACCGGCACGCCCCGCTCGTCGCTGCCGCCCGGAGCATCGCTCGCGACCGACCATTCCGGGCTGCCTGCCTGCAGTCGCGGGCGGGCTGCCGGGCTAAAGTGCATGTGCCCTCGGCGCCAGCGGGTATCCCCGTCGGTTTCGCCCCTCGCGGGCTTTCGCGTTCCAGCGCTTGGTGCCGCCTGCGCTGTCGCGCGCCACACCGCGGCGCGCGTTCTCGGCGACAGTCGCGCTGGACACGGACCCGCAGTCCGGGCCGGACACGAGCGGGCATATCCCGCTGGCCGCTCGCTCCGGGCGGGTCGGCGCGCGGTGCTGGTTGGGACCACCTCATGCAGGCGCGCTCTCGCTCGCGCCCGGTAGGGCGCTCGCGAAGGCGCGAGCGAGAGCGCGCAGATGGTTCTGTCGGTCGTTGTCGTCGGAAAACCGCGATGTAGGAGCATCGCGGTGTCGGCGCGTGAGCGCCTTCGGTCTTTGGTGAGACCAATGTCAAGTAACAGCTCTAGTAGCAAGGTCGTTACGGTGGATGAACAGGCATTCGAAAAAGCGGACGAGCAGGCGGTCGATGAAGACGGCTTCCCGGTCGTCGACGAGACGCCAGAGTTCGAGGCGGCAGTCGAGCAGGAGACGCAGGCCAAGGTCGATGCGAACCACCCGGATGGGATTGCAGACACGAGCAAGGAGCGGATTCACGGTGTCACCCTCGAACAGGAAGAGCGCATTCGGGCGCGGGAAGCCGAACTGGAGCACATCAGTGCCCAGGCCGAGCTGGGAACGCAGGACGGTCGCGAGCAGCGCACGCGAGAGGTCGTCAGGGAGCAGTGTGGCCGTGACGAGCCGGCGCCGGCGGAGCGCACGGATCCCCGAGAGAAGCTGCCGCAAGAGGAACTCGCGGCGGTCAACGAGCAGGCGATGCGGATCAGCGACGAAGTGCAGGGCGGCTGGTCGAGAGCGGTCGTCGCGAAGCAGCTGGCTGAGAAGGTGCAGCGCGGGCGGGACGTCACGAAGGCGGTGCTGGAAACCCTCGAAGAACTGAAGGCGGCGCCGGGGGCGATCGTGCCCATCGCGGACGTGCCGGACGTCCCAGTCGGTGAGGTGACGGTCGAAGGTGAAATCACGCAACTCTGGGATCCGAGTGACACGTCGATTTCTCAGGTCGGGTTGATCGAGGACGATAGCGGGAAGATCAAGTTCACCATCTGGGAGGCCTCTCGGAAGACGGTCGTGAGCGAAGGTGAGACGGTCCGGTTCCGGGCCGTCAAGAAGAACTGGTACCAGGGTCGGTGCAGCATCGCTATCACGGGCTGGAGCAGGATCGAATTCCCAGAGCGCGGTCGGTGGTGGGAAGAGTAGGCGAGCGCGTCGCCCTTCTTTTTTGGTGTGTGCCGGACCGACCCTGACCCCACCGCCCCACCCTCCGCTGCCGGCCTCCCGTCGGTCGGCCGGCAGCCACGACCTTGTGTCCAGCTTAGAGAGACATATCGTTAGGCGGGTCTCCCGATGGTAGGTGGAAGATCTTTTTTATAACACAAAAAGAGAGCAGATGCTAATTACCTGATTGGAACCGGGGAAGTGAGCTAAACCAGCTATAGGCATCTGGATTCTGGCTTATCCAAATACTAATACAAATTAAGGCGATTCCAATTACGATCGCTACAATAACTGCAGTTCGTTCAAAGTAATCGTTTCCCACTGGCGAATAATCAAATGGTAGCACCAGCGCAGCAAAAACCAGCACAGATACAATAATCGAAAGGAAGTGTAAGCTACCTATAGAGAAAACAACCGCTGAAATTGTCGCTAAAACCATCCAGAGACTCAGAAGAACATAGAATGAAAGATCAATCCAATTCTGCGCTCTATCCCGTTGTTTCTCTGCAATCCCCTGATAGCTATTAATACGAGACTCTAATTGGGAGAATTCGAAGAGGTCCTGATTGAACTGTCGAATGCGATCCCTGTATAGAATGAAATCATTCTGGGATTCTCTGATTACTCGATCCAAATCATCGATCTGCCCCTGGATCAACGGCAGATAGAATGTGAGAATGAGAATCGTGACGAATGTTGTAAAAGGGATAACAAGCCGATTTTCACTCCATCGAAGCACCAGAAAGATGTTGGCGATAATGGCCCCCAGTAGCGTGAATCCTAACCCCTGAATTCTACGGGAGCTTTCAGTAGCGGCATCCGATAGCCGACTCGTAATATCTGCCATAAGGGCCTGGGTTTCATCAAGCGCGTCGCTGAGGCCCTGGAAATCCTCTTTTATTACCTGCCTCTTGAGACGATCAAGTGTCTCAGTAATTTCATTCCGGGACTCAACGATGAGGTATAGCTTATCCAGTTCACTCTCAATTTCCTCCTCTCTTCCAGCAATAGTTTCAGCCAGCGCTCTCTGCCATAGACTGCGGAAAGATGGCTCAGTACTTTCAGATGAAAAGTTGTTGTAGAGTTCAACCAAACCGGATGTGATGTTATCGTTAAACCCCTCATGGAATTGTCCGTCTTCCAATCGAATTTCTAGTTCAGGGTTCAGTTCAATACTAAATTTCGTGATGTCATCCACACATGCTACAGATCTACAGAACAAGCCAAGATTGTAATAGACGATGAAATGGGACGGGAGGCCCGATGAACAGTGATTATAGAGTGTATTGATAGGTTCCGGATGTACTGGAGTTATATCTTCACCCCAGCTCACATATTCTCTAACAGAGTCTTGTGAAGCACGATACTCAACTAACGCCTGCTGCAGAGTATCAGAATCAAGTTGCCCCAAGGTGTCGAGACCAGCTATAACAGTTTGGTCAACAGTCAGTTCAGATTGATCATCAAAAAACAGTATTGGGAGCCGATTTGCGTCAAACATTACCTCGCCAATTCGGCTGGGATGTTTATCTTCAGCCCATTGTGAAAAACTCCCCTCAGAAAGCCAAAAATGCGGATTAGTTTCGATACCAGCGAAGATCGAGGAAGCTGCAGTCTCTATACTGGTGACTACCTGAGGTTTGTTGACCGTAGCTGTAACTACAAGTTCAACTGAATCAGCGATACCAGAACATATTGAGGTGAGGTGTGTTCCCGCTGATTCCCAGTCACCCTCTTGCCGACGGCGTTGGAATCTAGATAGCTCGATATCATCATAATTTGTTTCTTCTTCGTCAAGATCGTCTAAACCGACGTTCCGAATCGTAGCACCAGACAATTCGAAAAATATTCGAGGTCCGTTTCTTTCTTCGATTTCAAATGAAGTCAAAATATGACTATATTCAGAAACATATTCCAATATTTCGTCAAGAGAGGATTCAACCTCGGAATATTGGCCGCTGAGTTTGATTCTATCCAGATCTTCGTTTGCTTCAGGAAAGAAATCGACTAAGGACCTCACAGCGGAAACCTCGTCAGCAACCATAATTCAAAACAGATCCTGAATTACAGGCAAATCACTTATGTCCTCGAACAGCGGATTTGTTGAGCCTGATGGACCAACTGGGAATTCAGGGTCAGAATCTTTGAGAATTAGATAGTATTCTTCCCCATCATCCGATCTGGCTAACTGAATCCGATCGTCTGTCTTCACCTTCTCGATAGATATTTTCAGTCTCTCACCGGCAAATTGGATCGCAATATCGCCACTATGGAGATCTCCATCTGTATCGAACTCTTCATCGAGATCAGTTCCATCAAACTCACTATATGATGAAAACACAGCATCACTCTCGCCTTCAGCTGCCCGCTCTTTGAATGTAGTTTCAACAAGTTCGTCAGGGTATTCATTCTCTTCAAGATCGATAAACTCGTACCAGTAATTAGCCCAGTTAGAACTACCCCGTTTTTGGAATACTTGAACTTTTGAATCATCAATTGCTTCATCTACACCGTCATGACGAGGGTAGAGAAGACTCTTATCGGTCTGTTCCCGAATTACTTGTTCGTTTTCAGTGAGGATATCCTCAGCATCTGGATTGATATTATACGCATCGTCTATATACGGAGTTTTAATTATTGTTACAAAATCGTCATTCCCTCTACTGAACCGGCCAAATATAAGCAAATCCAAGACTGCGATCTCATTAGGGACCTGATTGACCTGTTGAAGAAATAGTTCCGTGAGCTTCCGAGAATTATTCTCAAAGTCTGTCCCTCCTCTCAGTTCCTCAAGAAGGCCTATCGGGGTACTATCAGAAGAATCGATATCTATAGCCTCATATGCACTCTCTGTCCATTGGTGATTTCTAGCGTTAGCAATATCCTCTCTTTCATATTTTTTGTGCCACACATCCTCTATAAGTCTACGACAGGTCTGATGTACTTCAGATTCGTCTTCGCCCTCTTCTAGATCCCCTTCCAGCAAAGTTCCTAAAACATCGAATTCTGGGTCCGAACCGTCTTCGGACATCTCACAGCCAATTAGGCAAATTGAACGGACTGTGGTCATAATATTCTCGAATCAACCATTTTGCGCTACCAATATAAAACCGGTTATGCTGAAGACAGAAAACGGGTTATTAGCTACTTGATTAATGGCATATTCATTATATGACTTTCCTGACCACTAAGTCGTAGGTATCATAGAAGGGGTATCGTTCGTTCTGAGTCTGTTAACCCCTCAATGGGTGAGGGGCTCGCTGTACTGGCGAGTTCCCGAAACACGGTAAGAACGATGGCAACGAGAGACATCTACGAGAGCGGATTCGACGAGGACGTCCAGACGGACTCGAACACCAACCAGTGTCCCGAGTGCGACGGCCGGGTCACCACGAACGCGGTCGAAACGGTCTGCGAGGACTGTGGCCTGGTCATCGACGAACAGCGCATCGATCACGGGCCGGAGTGGCGGGCGTACGACAACGAGGAGTCCGAAAGAACGGGCGCCCCACTCACTGCGGCTCGCCATGATCGCGGCCTGTCGACGGAAATCGGTCGCGGCATCGACGCGAATGGGAACGAGATCTCTGGGCAGAAGCGGCGGCGACTCGTGCGGATGCGCCGTGAGCAGACCCGTGGTCGCTGGCGTTCGAAAGCGGAACGGAATCTCGCACACGGGTTGGGCGAGGTGCGTCGGTTGGCGAGTGCGCTCGAGCTCTTCCGAAGCGCCCAGAACGAGGATCTGCTTCGTGGCAGATCCATCGAGGCCATCGCCGCGGCCAGCGTCTACGGAGCCTGCCGGTGCAACGGCCTCTCGCGGTTAGTAGACGACATCAGCGAGATGGCCCGCGTCGCGGAGTCACGGGTCACGAACGCGTACAAAACGCTGAACAAAGAGCTTAGCCTCCCCGCTGAGCCCGTCTCCCCCAGTATGTTCGTGCCGCGACTCGCCTCAGACCTCGAGTGTCCGGACGAGATCCGACAGCGGGCCCGAACGCTCGCAGAGCAGGCCGAGGAGCTCGGCGTCACGATGGGCGTCCATCCGGCCGGGTTCGCAGCGGCCTGCCTCTACAAGGCCGGTCTCGAAGAGGGGCGATGGTTGACGCAATCCGAGGCCGCGGACGTGGCGAACGCCTCGAAGGCGACCGTCCGGGCACACCGGAATACGTTGGAGGAACAGGTCGCCTGAGACAGATCACTGTCTCTCCGTCTGTACTGCAATCGTTCTATCCACGCTACGATTTAAACACGAAGACGAGCCATGTTCTCTGTAGACTGCTCTATGAACGGTCGTTACTCCGACTTTGAGGAACTGCGGCCGACCGGCGAGGCGTCCCATATTCCGGACACGAGGCTGGACGACGGGTGTGAGGGTGCCCCCCGGCGGCAACGCGTCGCGACGAGCGCTGGTGGCTACCCTGATGCGCCGACGGCCGCCGATGGCGAGTGCCGGTCCTGTGGGGCGTCAGTCCCAGACGGCCAGACGAAATGCCGGTTCTGTCTCTCTAACCATCTCGGAGGTGACGCCACTAGCACGAACGAGGCAGCGTCGACGACGTTCCTCGGCATCGTCCACCTGGTCGTCGAATCGACCACGTTCTACGGCGCCGTCGCGAAGGGCGGCGCCGCGGCGAACCTCCTCTCTGCCAACGAGGCGGAGCCGGCCGTCGACGACTACACGCTCATCTACGATCTCGACGAAGCGCCGGCGCGCCAGCTGGCCGAGCAATGGCCCTCACTCCCCGACGCGGTACAGCTGTCGTCAGAGGAGGGAGAGCAGCTTCTCAGTGCCGCCCGTGACCGGACTGGGTGGTACGGGCAAAGAGCGTCAGGTCAGGAGCAGGGCCCGACGCGGCTCTACGACCAGCGTGGGGACAGCATCCGCGACGCGTCGCGTCTCGACGCAGTCCTCGACGACGCCGTCGACGCGGTGTGGCTGGTTCCAGCGATGGCGCTGACCGAATCTACTGGCGAAGCTGCAGCTGATCGGCAAGAGTCGTCGGTACCGACGACTCAGGAACTCGACTGTCAAACCTGTGGACGGGCGACCGACCATCGGTTCAAGACCCACGAGTCGGTCCCGGATGCGGCGTGGACGGGGCAACCGATCTGGGAGTGCCGGGTGTGTGGCTCAGCTCGCTACGGCCCCAGTCTCGAGTAGCGCCAGTGCTGGGCGTCGATTAACCAACACCCTGCGAGTACCGTCGAGGTTCGTTGGTTAAGGCCGCGAACTCCTGTAACCCCGACGCCAGTCTCGATGGGGAGTCTTTCCGCGCCGGCGAGCGGTGAGGCGCTTCCGATGGAGCAAGAGTTCAAACAAGGGTACCGGATGCATCGTATACTCAGCAATCTCAACCGACTCGATGTCGAACGATTGGACGACGCGGATCGAGAGCGAGTCGAGACCGCGAGAGACCTCCTGAAGGAGGTGAGCCTTCTCACGCGGCCGGGCGACGGAACCGGAGCGGACGACCACGCAGATTCCTAACTGGCGTCGCCGGCCACGCCTCGGGAGGCACCTCTCGCGTCGGTTTATCGCCCCCGACAGAGGTGCGGGGGCGACCCCGTGAGGTCCAGACATGGCGACACTACAAGCTGCGACGACGTCGACCGGCGCGATCGTATCGGATCCGCAGGCAGTCCGCGAGCTCTGTGAGAGCTACTGCTTCGGGACGCTCGACTGGGAGGTGACCGAAGACGGAGAGCTCACCATCTGGGGATACGACGACTTCGAGGTGTACGAGGCGCGGGAGAAAGGCCTGCCGGACTACGAGGGCGGCATCGTGACCCACGAATTCTTGCGAGAACTTGCCGACCACCTCGAAGTTGACGAGGAACTCGACATCCAGACAGCGGGGTTCACTAAGTGTCGCTTCCCCGTGCTGGCGAAGCGGTACGTCGTTCGCGACGGCGAAGTCCTCCACGCGGACCTCAGTTCCCCCGAGCCGATCGACGATAGAGTTGTTCATCCCCCGGGAGGGGGGGGGCGGGGCGATCCAGTCGTGGGGCGCCCTGCGAGGTGATTGTTCAGATGGGTCACCGCGCACTTGTTGCGTACGAACGGACAGACGGACAGTACACGCTCCACTACTCTCATTGGGGTGCTGCAAACCTGAATCTCAAGCACCGAATCTCGGCTGAGTCGCCGTTCGGTGGCGACGATACCGATTCCAAGTGGCCGAAACAGCTGCTGGCGGAACTGGCCGATGGCCTCGAGGCAGAAGCCGTCGACGGCTACCTCGCCGGCGAAGACCAACCGTCGACGGTTGTCGAGCCGAAGCCCCGCGCCACCGGGCTCACCCTCGACGAGATCGTTGCTGACCACCTCGACTACCTCCACCACGAGGCGTTCTTCGTGGTGTCGCCGACGTTCGAGGTGACCGCCTACCGGACGCTGTGGTTCGGCCTGCAGTACGATTCGGAGACAATCGACCACGGTGAGACGGTCGGGAACGGGGCGCTCGCGACCGTTCGGTGGCACGACGGCGAGCCGGTCGGCGACGGCCATCTGAAGGGGCAGTTCCGGGCGCTGAAGGACGTCGTCGGCGATATGGTCGACAAGGGTGTGTTCACCCAGTCGACTGCTCGCCAGTACCTCAAGCAGAAACTCGGCGAGTGGGTCGGGAAGCGGCAGGAGTTGCGCATCCCGAGCGGAGAAGCACCGTCCCCGGACGCGACACTCAGCCGCTCGTAGGCCGATCTGCGTCGAAGCAGATGGTGTTTTTCTGGGGCAGAAAGGACTGAGCCCCACCGTAGGCTCGTGATTGGATGCCCGAGAAACCAGACGACGACCCATTCCACGATTGCGAGTTCGGTCCCGACGCAGTCCTCGGGACGCGCACCTTCCACGATGTCCTGTTCACCGACGACACCGAGACGCCGGTGAACGTGCTCACCGGCGAGACGCCCGCACATTCGCAGGCGACCGTCGAGGAAGCGAAGGCGTTCGCTGCGAGTATCGACACGGACACACCACAAATCGCGCTCCCGGCCTCTGTCGAGACGCAGGTCGAAACCCAGAGCAAGCCCTACACCTCAGCTGCGTTCTTCCACTTCAAGGCGACCGGATCGCTCGAACTGCACCGTGCCTACCACGCCGCCTACGACTCCGACGCGTTCAGCGTCGACTTCGAGGCCGACTACGAGTCGGGCAATCTGACGATCACCGTCGAGCGGACACGCGACTCCTGAACCCGGTCTCTCGTAGCGAGTTTTTCGAGCGCCGGCGATGGGTGCCGGCGCACCGAGCAGACAAAGCCGAGCAGTGCCCGGTGAGTCGGCGCTCCGAGGTGAACAAAGATGCATATGGTCATCTACGCGTTGGTCGAGGCACCGACACAGCACGACGCCTTAGTCGAGGGTAAAGCGGTCTTCGACCGTCTCGTCGGGGCGAATCCCCACGGCTGCGCCGTGTTTGACTACTACTGCACCTTCGACGAAGAGGATACGACGGTCGCCGGGAAGGCTCGCTGGGGAGACCTACCGACGGCAGCACCCATCAATTCAGAGGAGGGCGGTGAACTGCTTGACCGAGCCTGGAACGCCACAAAGAAGAGTTCCAGCGGAATCTCGACCGCGTGAAAGAGGCGCTCGACGAGCTCAGCGACGAGGAGATTATGCGTGATGAAGATCTCGCCCGACACGCGTTCCATCAGGTCGGCGCCTACGAGGGACCATCAGTCCCGATGTACGACCAGCACGCGATGGGGATTCGCCATCGCGATCAGCTCGATCGTGTCCTCGAGGAAGAGGAAGACAGCCAGACACTCTGGATTGTCCCCGCAGACGTCCACTTCTGATTGACAATGCCCAGAATCACAAAATGGTCCCGGGAGAGTCGTACACCAACACTCGCGTATCGAAACACCGAGACTGGAGCGCGAGCCGTTCTACACCGGGCTCCGGATTCATACCGGTACAAGTGGCGCGGGGGGATCCTCGTCGACGGCTACCCGATCTGGTCGCGAGGCTTCGAGACGAAGGAGGCGACAACGTTCCGGAATGCGCTTCGGGAGCAGCCAGCGCCCGAACTGAACTGTCCGGAGTGTCCAAACGACGACGTCCTCGTCGGTGAGAAGACAGCTGATGGAGCGAAGGTACAGCGCTGGTACGACTGTCCGGACTGTGGGTACGAAGCCCTCTCGCGCATCGTCTACGGCCCTGAACGCTGAGAACGTACACACGCAGGGTGTTTTTCGGCCGGGGCGGAGAGAGTGACCCGGTCGAACCGGGTCGGTCCAACAATGAGTCTCGAAGTACTCGACCGACACAGCGAGGCACTGTTCGAGTTCCTCTGGTGCCCCGTCTGCGGGCAGGAAGTGTTCACCCACATTCCCTTCGAGGGAGTGTTCTGCAAGAACTGTAACACGCAGGTCGTCCTCCGAGAGTCCCGAGAAAACCGTGGCTACGAGGAGGCTGTGCTCGCGTGCTTCGACACCGACTCGACGTGGAACCTTCACGTCGACGAGAAGCTCCGTCGCGACCTGCCTGACGGCTCGGCACGGGCAAAAATCCTCGGTGCACCGGGTGCCTATGAGATCGACTGGTGGAGTCCAGCACCTGGGGAGGATTGGGAGCCGGTCGAGCGTGGTGAATTCGACGACGTGGAGGAACCAGACGAGGTGTCACATCTCGCGTAGCGGATTGCAATCCCGCTACGACTGTGTGGTGTTGTTTCAGCGCCGGCGATGGGTGCCGGCGCACACGCGCCGGCGAGTACCGATGTCGACACGGAGCCAACTCCGATTCGTCCAACGAGTCGAACAGACCGGTGAGACAGATGGCAGCGCCGACCGCGTCGCGCAGGTGTACCGGCATTCGGACGGGTACCCCGGGAGCGTCCTCCGGGATCTCGCACAACTGAAAGAGCTTCTCGATGCGACCCGCGCAGAGCGTGGCCCGGGCTACACGGCGGCGACCTTCGTGTTCCTCGACAAGCTCTCGACGGTCGACCTCTACCTGGATGGCGACCCAGAGCGAACGATCGACGCGGCTCAGCCAGCGGATCTCCTCGAGCCGTCCAATATGGAGCACCTGGACCAGCCGCTGTTCCTGCTGGGCCACGGCGTCGAGAATCCGTCCGACGGCATCCACGGCGACGAGGAGTACCTCTACGTCGTCGAACTCCCGACGGAGAACCCGTTCGACGAGCCGACCGAGTGGACAGTCAAAGTGAGCGGTCACTCCGCGTTCCCCCGCTGGGACGGCCCGACCGACGAGGCCTTCGAGCAGGCGAGCTGGCAGTTCCACGGGTCGCTCGAGGACGCGCTCGCAGAACTGGTCCGGGACGAAGCAGTCGTCAAGTAAAATCCCAAATCGTATTTATATATTTAGGGTTTAGAAAGACCCAGATGATTTCGAAGGCCGGACTCGCCGTGCTTGACGCGCTGAGTACCGGCCGTAAAGCAACACCGGCGGAACTCGCGGCCGAAACCGGATATTCACAGGAACATCTGTACGACGTACTCGACGAATTGCTCGCAGCGGGATTGCTCACAGAAACCCGTGGGTCCAGCAATCAGCGTCGTGTCCGCATCGCGGAACATCCAGTTACCGAAGCGTATCGAACGCTGCAGTCGGAGTTCAGCCACGTAGACTGGACGGAACTGCTCTCCCCAGCCACACTCCGCGTGTGTTGGTATCTCGATAGACCACGTTACATCGCTGATATCGCAGACCGGCTCGGAATCACTCGACAAGGTGTCCACAGCGCGTTATCGCCGCTCAAGCACCGAGCACTACTCTCCAGATCCGATTCGAAGTACGCCCTTCATGACGAAGTCTCGCCGCTGTTGGCGTTCGCCCGGGCTACTGTAGAGCACGAACATCGGGCCCGAGTCCGGGAAATCGCCCCCAGCGCCACGATCGCGTGGTGCGATCCGAACCGATCCCTCGTCCGCGTACAGACTGCTGAGGATACGGACGCACTCCAAGCAGCTCCGGACTGGGAGATGACCGGACTGGGTCGGTTTGCAGCGTATAGTCTACAGTTTTTCCTCGCCGGCGAGCCTCCGTTCTGGTATGCTCCAGGTGAGGAGCTAACGGCTGCTGAAGTCGTATGCCATACGCTCCTTCTGGATAGCGGATCCCGACGAGTCAGCTATTCGATGCTGCTGATCGAGGCGGAGGATATCGATCAGGAAACGCTCATCGAGACCGCACGGTGGTACGACCTGAAACCCACTGTGAAAGCGTTGTATCGGCCACTTCAGGGCGACTTCGACAGAACAGATGATCTGCCAGTCATCCTCCCAAAGAAGGACGAATATATCGCGCTCAAAGAGCAATACGGCGTCTCGTAACACCAACCCCGCAGTCTGGCGGAAAATTGCGACGGGTTAGATGATGCCGCCGATCACGAGTAGTCCGACGACGAGCAGCAGCGTCGCAACCACGCTCCCGCCAGCAAGCAGCTTGTTCTCCATCGCCTTCTCGTGGAGGGGCATCTCGGCGTACTCCTTGCGGAATGTGTCTCGGTTCTCCTCGTCGTAGAAGTACTTCGTCTTCAGCGCGAACCGTTCGGTCACCGCACAGCCGGTACAGACCGGCTTCCCTTCGAGTCGTTCGGTCTTGATGTGACTGTCGCAGGCGATCGCCCCGCAGTTCGGACAGTAGGTGTACGTCTCGTCGACGCCGCTCGTCTCGCAGTGGACGCACCGATGGATGCCGTCCTCCAGAGTGACCCGTGAGGGGCCAGCAGCATAGTATTCGTACGGATACGAGTACTCCAGTATCTCTGTCGTCTGCCGAACCTCAGGTAGATACACCGGCTCAATCGATTGCACTGAGATGTCCGAGAGGTTCGGTTCACACGTCTTGTTGTACGTGACGTTATTGTCGCCGGTGTAGGTCACCGTCGTCGTGTGGTAGTCCTGGAGACGATCAACAGCCCACTCCTTGTACTCCGTTTGAGTCTGACCGAACCGTCGTTCGTCGATGTTGTCGAATTCCTCGGTAAACTGCCCGGTATCGAGGGGAACCGTCGCGTGGAAATTCTCGGTGACCAGCGTCGCGACTTCGTCGTTGGCCACCTTTGGATGGCCGCGCTCAGCGTGGACAACGAACTGTGTGCGATCGTTGATCCGGTGGATGACACCGACTGAGGTCTCGAAGACAGCGTTCGTGTCGGCGGTGATCGCAACCACCGGTCGGAACGTCACTTGCGAGTGCGGCACCGGCAGATCCGCGGCCTCAATGTTCTCGATGTCGCGGAACGCCTCCTGGACAGGTGCGTCGGCATCCGCCGCCGGATCGTACGGTCGGAGCGTCTCGTCACAGAGGATCTCGATGCGCCCGTTGTAGAGATCGAGACCGATTTCGTCGGCGATCTCCCGAAGGTCCTCGCCGTCGATCAGCTCGATGGGATAGGGATCGTCGTTCCGCTGGAGCCGGTCAGCGTACTCCTCGGCAGGGTTCGTAAATCGACCAGTGGTGGCGACCATCCCACGCTTTGGACCGTCGAAGTCGAACGTCGCGATGGCCGAGTGCAGCTTCTGGACGACCGGCCGGCCGACCGTCCCGGTGTGCTTACACTCGACGATGATCGCCCGTCGCGTGCCGTCGACGACCTCCTCCATGATGACGTCGCGCCCCTCGTCGGCCGTCCGCTCGGCCTGGCGGACGTTTTCGTAGCCGAGGTTCCGGAAGACGTCCTCCATCAAGTCCTCGAACTCGAATCCCGAGAGGTCGTCCAGTACAGCCATCCGAATGTAATTGGACAGTATCTTGCTATGACTATATACGTTGCCGACGGTGGCGACGAAGTCGCGACGACATGAGCGTTGTTGTTGTTCGTCCCGCAAGGGGTGCGGGACGACACATCCGTCCCGGGTAACCGATGAGTTCTGAGAGCAACAGCGAGAGCGCCCCCGACAACTGGTGGTTGTATCGACGAACAGACGACGACCATTTCGTGTTCGCCTACGAGTTCTCGAAATCCGTCCTCTGCCACGTCCAGCAATCCTCGGACTGGCTGGTCCGGGTCGATCGAGCCGATGGGACGATCCTCTTCAGCCAGCACGACCTCCGGTCTCGAGAGGCAGCATTCGCGCTCGCCGAGAGCGTCATGGAGCTCTGTACGCTGCTCCATCGGGAGGTCGTCACGGAGCGGAGCCAAGCGCGAAAGCCGATGTACGTCGGATCCCGACCAACCGGGACCGCGAGTGCGAGCAATCAAGAAGCCGGACGCGGTCCAGACACCGCCCGTCGGCCGTCGGATTCCTTTCCCCGCCAGCCCCCGGAACGACCACGAGGCCTGGGACACCGGGAAGGTGAGTTCCAATAACCGCTAGCCGAGCATACCGCGACGAAGGCTGTGTGGGCGGATGCTATCCAAGGAGATCTCGTTGAGCGCCGCCGAAACTCTCCTTCGGAATGCCGTAGTCAATATTCAGATCGTCGAACCACTGAATCACGATTGGCATGAGTTCTGCCTTCTGACGTGCCATCTCCGCATGGGTCTCCCACGAACCCGAATAAGCAAACGACCATCCTTCGAGACCATGTTCCTCGCAGAGATAGATATCATGTCGAGCAATCCCGGGATCATCGAGGGACGTATCGCCCAACAGCAGAAGATTGATCGTGGAATCCAGAGGTGGCTCTGTGGATTCTTCCGAGGGCTCTATATTGACAGAGATGCTTGCCTGATCGGCGGGACCATTCAATGTCACCTCCGTTTGGAAACTCTCGCGACTGGTGATGCCGGCGATTCGGGATGCTAACTCCTGCTCCAGTCGCTCAATGTTCGACTCGGGACGCTCTATGTCTAAGATGTCACAGAGCTCCTTGATCCGTTGCTCGGACGGATTCTTCTCGTCCAAAATTGAATCGAGCAGTCTTTTCGCTTCCTCTTCTGACAGAGTTTTCGTATCACCATCAAGAGGGGCGAAGTCATCGCGACCGAGCGTTCCGGATCCCTCGGTGTAGATTTCTCCAATCGATTTCAAAGCGTGGATTGTATCCCACGAAATCTCGTCACCATCTTCCAATCCGAAGCGTTCGATGATCGTGTTACCCCGGGAGCGAAGCTTGTAATTGATGTTTCCGAGGTCGGTTGTCCAAGCGCGGATGTAGTAACCAGGATCGTGTTTGTATGCGTTGATCGTCGGCATATTCAACGACCCTCCTCTGGCTGGCTCTGAAATCGACTAAACATGGTGGCAAGCCTGGGTCGAGAGTGATCTGATGATATTCTATCATGACAGATACACCCATAATCCATAAATCTGGTGTTAGAGCGCTTGAGGATGCCAATTACGCACGAATTCGCGCGCGTCATTACGCGCGTAAGGGGTTCGAAGGCGACGAGTGACGGCTCCCCACTAGCGACATCGCGGCCGATACCTGTTTTCGAGACATCAACGGCTGATGAGACGCTATCACCGGAGGACATCGGCATCACGACGGCCGATTTTGACGAGATGACCTTCACAGTCAAACGAATGCTCTGTAAAAAGCACGACATCAGCGTCCACCAGAGCGTCGGCTCGCCGAGAGGAACTGGAGAATGTTCACGAAACAGTCCAATCAGAGACCACCGACTCAGATGAGTGAACCACTCTCTCCCGGCATAACGTCATTAGGTTGGATGCGAAACGGGAGATTATGCCTCCATTTCGTGTTCCTGAGACGGTTGCTGATCGGATGGCTGAACTCCTCTTCGAGGATATCAGCTCCACGTACGGGAAGCGAATCCTGTATCCGGGATGTGGGAAAGGTGAATTAATTTCTGCTGTGGAACGATATTTCGAGGACTCGGTGCATGACCCACCATCTGGGGTTGCGATCGATACAGAGGACGAGTATGTCGAGACGGTTCGAGAGAACTACACTGACCAAGTAGAGGTTCGGAAAGGAGACTATCTGAGTGCGGACGCACGCCTTGACTCGTTTGAGTTCGTGCTTAGCTATCCGCCAACCGTCCAGTGGATTGACCTGAGTGAGGAAAAGCAGCGCGAGTATGCTACCTCCTTTGCTCAGATATCTCCGGATACAGCCCGTATCCATACCGGCCTGCTGTTTCTCGAACGGTCGCTACACGTCCTAACAGAGGACGGAAACGGTGTATTCTTGACTACGAGAGGATTCAAAACAGAAGAGACAAAGGGCCCCTTCCGCAGTTACTTGGCTCCGAAAGTTGCAGATGTTGAATCGGTTGATCGCGACCATTTTGAGGCCGATATTCCCCACATGCTCCTCAAAGTCAATAGTCCGGAGTCAGAGGAGTTCGACCCAGCGGTATCATCAATCCGACCAGACCCATCAGAAGTTGAGTCCCAACTCATGGCGAGTGCAACCTCACCGACAATCAGCGAGCCTGCTCGCCATACAGCGACATGTTTCCCGGAGTTGGATGTATATAGTGCTGAGGATGACGCTGCCTTCGTCTACTTAGATCTCTACTATGAGGACTACGACGCTGCATTCGTCTTCGATGATCCGGAGCAACTAGAGGGACTTCGTGGCTACGTCGCCAGAGCAGAGATGGAGATACGAGGTGAAGAGCCCGTCACCGAACACGTACTGCCGCTAACGGACTCAGATTGCGTCGCTCCCGGAGAAGAAGTCGGGACGGTAATTGAACGACTAGGAAGAGACGGAGAACGGTTCTGTTTCGTCGGCCAGCCAAATGATCCGGAGGGAATCGTGACCCGATTCGACCTGAACAAGATTCCCGTCTACCAGTACCTGTACGTGCTTCTCGCTCAGTTTGAAATTCGACTACGAAAGATCATCCGTGAACACATCCCGGACTGGGAAACTGAGACCGACATTCACATCCGCACGACCTATGTCGGCGATCTCGCACCTGACAAGCTAGCCGGGGGTACCGTAGGGAAACTACTTGACATCCTGTCTGAGGCCGATGAGATGCAGCAGCTACCGGTAGATCTAGAATCATATGGGGCAACAATATGGGATGTGAAAGACCTTCGAGATGCTGTTGCTCACTATAACCCGCTTGTTCACTCAATGAGTAACGACACGGAGAGCGATTGGACAGCAGGAGATTTACGTGCCCGACATAAGCTTTTGCGGGATATAGTAGAATCGGATTGAGCCATCTCCCCTGGGAGAGACATCCGTGGATTCCGAACCCGTAGCAGGTACGACTTCGTCGCTCAAGTACTGAGTAACGACAGTAAGATGTGTCGCCGCCGGTTGGTTATTAACCAACAATCGGCTGTTTCCTGGGTCAATGTTGGTTAACGTGGTGTTGTTGTTGCGCCCGGCAGAGGGGCGCAGGGCGCGAGACGATGCAGGCAGCCGTCGATGAGCGTTCCTGCATCGAGGTGACTACGATGAAAGACCCAGAGTCGAGAACCATCTTCGCTGGCGTCGATGGACGTACCGACACCGAACTACCCGAGTGGTATCGTCAGCGTCACGGCGGCAAAGACACCGTGAGCTTCGCTGAGGCGATCCGCGACCTCCCGCAGGCCGTCGAGTCGACCGTGGCCTACAAGAATCCGTACACCGACGAGTGGGTCGAGACGGAGCGGTTCAACGCGCTCGTCGAGCCGAGTCGCGCTCGAGAGCAGGCCCGTGAGGAGGACGCCGAAACGGATTCCTTGTTCCATATTCCGACCGACTCGTACTCGATCATCAACCCGGTCGACGTCTACGGCCCTCTGGAGGAGGTCCTCCGCGAGGAGACCATCGACGGAACGCCGCTGGGTGACGTGATGTTCGGCGAGATTCGTCGCTACCGGGGCGGCGGCGAGGTCCATATGGACATCATGTTCGACGGCCTCGAGGTGCGCCTCCCCGGCCGGTCGGACCCGATAACGATGGGCGTCACGTCGGGCTACGACTTCTTCGGCGAGCACGCCGTCTACGTGGAGGGATTCGCCCAGGACGGGTATTGTTCGAATACAATGCGCTCGCTCACCGACAAGGAGGTCATCAAGCACGTCGGCGACGTGCGGAATTTCCGAACCTGTTGGGAAGAGATTCTCGCACAGGTCGAACTCGTGGCTGACGACCTCTTCGAGTTCATCCGTGACGCCCAGAACATCGAACTCGACTTCTCCGATCTCCCGTTCACCGTCACGGAGTTCTACAGTCTGCTGGGCTTCCCGGACTACCTGGCCGAGCGCGCTGCGAGCGATGCCGAGGCCAACGCGGCCTCACCCGTCGAGATCGATATGTGGACGCTGCATTCCGGCGCGACGTACGCGCTCACTCACTTCTTCCAGGGCAAGGAAGGCGCGTCGCTGGACGGCTACGTTCGCACGGCCAACGACATCCTGTTCAACCCCGAGGGTACCATCAAGCGGGTCGAGCGAGCCTACGAGGAGGAGCTGGAGGCGGACGGCGACGACGGGTCGCAGGCGTCGCTCGCCGGCGAGCGGGCGCTCGCGAGCATCGAGCGCGTCAGCGACGATCTACAGGAGAAGGTCGATCAGTTCGAGGAGCGTGAGGACGCGCTTCGTGAGCGGTTCCAGGACGCGATGGCCTGACGCCGCGACGGTGACGTAGTCGTCTGTTCTGTCTTTCTCGCCCTTCAGGGGTGGAGGGCGATAGAGATGGAGAAATCCGCGGACAGCAGCGGCAATAACGATGAATTCCCACCCGAGAAGCGCCTCGAAGCACCGAACCACCGACTGATCAAGGCCGGGATCGCGACGATCCCCGATATGGAGACACTCCGTGAGTGTGTTGCCTACGAGAACGCCCACCAGAATCGGACGCAGATTCTGCGTCGGCTCCAGTGGAAGGCCGAAGAGTTGCGTGAGGATGAGACGTAGCGATTGGTCTTAACCAACAACCGGAGTCAGCTACCACCTCGTGTTGGTTAACGTTGAGAGTGTCCCGTTTTTTCAGCCTCCTGAATGGGTGCGGGGCGACCAGCAGCCGCCTCGCGAGTTCAGTCATGTCCCTCGATTTGAGTCCAGACTCCAGCACGGCTAGCGACATCGCTGCCGCCAGACAAGCGGACCATGTGGCGTTCCTCCATCGAGTTCCATTCGTCGCTGATGCGTTGGCCCTCGGATTTCTTCCCGGGTTTCGAGAAGACTGTGGGTATCAGGCAGACCAGTACCTGAACCTCGAGATTCCTGTGGGGATGCTCGATAACGACTTCCGCAATCCCGACCTGGAACGATTCGTCGATCGCTTCTTCGAGCACGAGCCACAGGTCGGTGTCATCGGCGACATCTACGAACCAGATGCCGTCGACGCCCACGTCGCTGCCGCTCGCGAGATCCAAGCGAGCTACCCCGAGGCCGAGCTCATCGTCGTTCCGAAGTCGCGGGCGGTGATCGACGCGATTCCCGAGACCCTCGTCCTCGGATATTCACGGGGATACGCCGACCGCCTGGCCCACGAGTTCTCCGACCCAGCCGATTGGAGAGGGCGGCGCGTCCACATCCTCGGCGGGAGTCCGCCCAAGCAGCTCAACGCCATTCGACAGCTGACCAGACCGACACTCACGGACGAGCCACCGGCCGACATCGTCGGCGTCGACTGGAACGGGCTGCATCGCGGCGCACAGTTCGGTGAGTTCTGGACGGCCGACGGCTGGGACGACAGCGGTCGCGACGCCGACCACGTCACCGTGCGAAAGACGGTGCGCCACAGCCTCGCTCGCGTCCGTGAGTTTTGGAGGACCCACGGAATCTGGCCCGAAACGACACCGCAAGATGAGGGGCTCGACGTCGAGTACGAGGGTCCGAGTCCTGCCGATCTCGAGGACGCCGCCTGTACCGAGTGCGGGACGAACGTCTGGCGAACTCGCCGCGGCCCGTACGTCGCCGAATACGATACCGGCGCAATCTGTGGATACTGCAGCTACGAGTGCTACTTCAGCCACCGTCATCGAAACAACCTGGAGGAGATCGCCGGCAAACAGAGCGTCTACCTCCCGCCGGCGTGACTTCGCGACCTGTTTTTCGTGCCCCCAGAGAGGGCGAGGGCTCCTTCGAAAGCTCTCAGAGGTGACTTCCAGTGAGTCAACAACAGAGTCCCGACAACGTCTCGATCGACGATATCCCGGTCGATATCGACAACACGCAATCAGCGGAGATCGATCCCGCCGACGTCCCCGACGAAATCGAGTCTATCACCCGTGGGCTCGCCAGTGAGCAGCCACCGACGAATCCGCTGGTCGTGCTGAAAGCGGCCCGGTGGTGGTACATTCACGGCAAGGGCGGCACGGATCCCGCCTTCCAGTGGGCCATCGAGTGGGCGCGTCATCTTGCGACCGACACGCCCAGTGACGTCGAGCAGTTCGACGAGTTCCTCGAGTACCTCGTTACGGTCGGCTTTGCAGACGAACGTCACGAGCTCCGCTAACCGACAGAGCGGTTTTTGGACGCCCCTGAGGGGTGCGGCGCGGTCTGAACAGACGCAGTCGCCGTGAACTCGATTCGGTGATCACGATGTCTACGACCAGAGACTCGTCGGTCTCCTTCGAACAGACCGACACGCGATCGGACGAGATGAACAGTACGATCGAACAGTGGATCGACGACCTCGTCGCCGGCGTCGACGACGCGCAGGCCAGCGCGGAGTTCCAGGAGTGGCTTGACGTCCAGAGTCGCTTCCACGACTACTCGTATCGGAACACGCTCCTCATCAAGCGGCAGTGTCCCGAGGCAACCCGCGTGGCTGGCTACCAGACGTGGCAGGAGGAGTTCGACCGTCACGTCACGGAGGGTGAGTCGGCCATCTGGATCTGGGCGCCGATCATCACCAAGCAGTGCCCGGAGTGCGAGAATTCGCCGAGCTATCACGAGGACAGCGACTGTGACTACGATGAGACGTCGCCCGAGGAGTGGTCCGAGGGCCTGGTCGGGTTCAAGCCCGCGCCGGTGTTCGACATCTCCCAGACCGAGGGCGAACCGCTTCCCGACCTGGACACAGAAGCAACCGGGGACGCCGGCGACCTCGTCGAGCAGTTGACTGCCGCCGCTGACGACCTCGGCGTGACGGTGCGGATCGTTCCAGCCGAGGAGTGGACCCACGGCGAGGCGAAGGGCATCTGCGAGCAGCTGTGCCTCGTCGACGTTCAGCCGCTCGTCGAGGTGCGTGATCGGGAGAACGAGGCCGACCTCGCGCGAACGCTGATTCACGAGTACGCTCACGCTCTGCTCCACTTCGACGTCGACGACGACACCGAGCGGTCGAAACGCGAAGTCGAGGCCGAAGCCGTCGCGTACGTCGTCGGGCGC
Source organism: Natrinema thermotolerans (assembly GCF_031165565.1). Lineage (NCBI taxonomy): Archaea > Methanobacteriati > Methanobacteriota > Halobacteria > Halobacteriales > Natrialbaceae > Natrinema > Natrinema thermotolerans. The sequence continues at coordinate 4,156,354 of NZ_CP101873.1, forward strand.
TACTGCGGGCTCGACACCAGTGGGTCAGCGTTCTACCTCGCAGCCTGGGAGTCGGACGACCCCGAGGTCGTTCGCGAGCGGCTTGGACGGATCAGTTCCACAGGAGAAGAGCTCATCGACCTCCTCGAGGAATGACTCCCTCGTCCATTCGGTTAACCAACAGAAGGATGCGTGGTTTTGTATTGTTGGTTAATCCAAATGTGATGTCGCCGTTCTTTCAGTCAATTGTACGTCCTGATCAGGAGGTCAAAATCGGGGTGTGGTTCCTATTATTGTTCAATGAGTTGTTTTTGCTCTTCAAGCGTTTCCTCGTGGTCTTCAACAGCATCTTCCCGAGCCTCAGCATCACCACTGAGCCGGTCTGACAATTCTTTGAGACGGTCTTGTTTCCCATAGAGGACGAGCGTGTCGTCCGGTTTCGTCTCCGTATCTGGTTGTGGCGCACCAATATATGAATCATCACGACGGATGCCGAGTATCAACACCCCTTCGCGTGGTAAATCCAGCTCCGAAATCGACTCCCCTGCCAGCCAATCACCCGCGCTGATTTCCACCTCCACCACACGATATTCGCGTTGCAGTCCGAGTAACTGGGCGTAATCCGAGATCTCCAACTCTGTCGTCTCACTCAGCGCCCACTCAATTAGCGGCGTCACGAGGCGGTTGAACCACCGACTTCGTGCGAACAGAATGATCACACCGGCGCCACCGAGTATATACAGCAAGTTCAACAGGTCGTCGCCACCAGTTCGCGTGAACGAAAGGATAAGTGACGAAATCGCACCGAGCAGTCCAATACTGCCGAGCCGAATGAGCGCCTTCACGGTTTTTCGGCGGCCGACGGTGGTGATAGCCTGTTCTGCCTCTTCGGTCGTATATCCGGCTCCAGAGAACGCAGACGTGGCTTGGAAGGAGGCCACATCTGGTGAAAGGCCCGTCATCTCCAGCGCAATCGAGCCGGTACGTACAATCAACAACGACAGCGCGAAGATGATCAGTAGTGACAGTATTGAGTACGTGGCAACCATACCTAGTGTAGCGTCCCCATATCTGTAAATAGCACCGCCTACGCGAACACTGCATTCACCGTGTCTATAAACAGTCATTCTGAGTGAAAGCCAGTCCATCAGCTACTGGGAGTTTTTCTGCGCCCTCGGAGGGACGGAGGCGCATTCAGACCTCCGTCGAATGATGACTGAACCCAATCTCACGACGGTCCTCGAGGAAGCCGAGCACGTTGCCAAGCAACACGACCAAGTCGCTCGAACGGCAGACAACCAAGCCCACGAGTACCTCCGATACGCCGTTCTTCGGGTGCTCGAAGGCGAGTCGGACCACCTCCCAGCAGACTGGACGCCGATCGACGGCGTGACCGTCGGCTACGGGAGCGACGACGCGATGTACGACAGCTGGGGCTCCAGCGAAGACTGGTGGGAGACCGTCCCGCCGCAGGAGGCGTGTACCCGCTTCCGGGTGTTCTTCCCGGACGACCACCAGACGGTTCCCCGTGACATCGTCGACGTGATGGCCGCGCTGGGTGCCTGGCGCGTCTGGACTGGGTGCGCAGCCGCGTGCGGCTCCTACGACCATCGCGAGCGCCGCGAGGTCCACTACCTGTGGCCGGAAGGCCATCCGGTGGAGGAAGTACTCCACGAGCGGCTCAGTGGCCCTGCGGAAGCCGCCGCTCTCGACGGTGGCCGAACGGGCGACGTTCGCGACCGACTGGTCGTCGACGAGAACGCACAGTCGCAGGACGAACTCGAGCCCCGCACGAAGCGTGCCGTCGCCGAAGCGATGGACGTCTCACTCCTCTCGAAAGGTGGCCGCTACGAGGTGCAGTCCGCGTCCGGTAACAGGTACGAAGTCGACATCATCGACGAATCGTGTACCTGTCCCGACTGGCAGCAACGTTCACCCGAAGGCGGCTGCAAGCACCTGCGCCGCGTCGATCACGAGATCAAACGGGGCCGCGTTCCCCGCCCAGACGGCCGCCTTCCCTCCCCGTAGTCGTGACCAGACTACTCCACGGGACGGACTGTGTCGCCATCTCGTTGGGCCCGGTCGAACGTTGAGAGATACGCGATCCGGTCGTGAACCTCGTCGGTATCCAGCTCCAGTTCGGCGGCCAGTTCGTCGACGGTCATCGGTTCATCGAGTGCCTGGAGGACTTCGAGCCCCTGGTAGTACCTATTCGTGATCTCCTGGACGCGGGCCTCGATCGGCGTGGTCACCCCGTACCGGTCCTCGAGTTCGACCAAGGCCTCGTTCGCGAACGTGGCGAACTGATCGTCCCCTAGGCGTTCGATCTGGGCTTCGAGTTCATCCCGGACGACATCGTAATCGAGGCCGGCCTGCACGAGCATATTCATGTCCTCGATGTCGTCGTCGCGGCCTGCGATTGCCTTGAACAGGAAGATATCCTCGTTGCTGACCAGCCGGACCGTCAGTCGATCAGTGTCGAGGAACGGCTCGCTGCGCTCTTGCATCCCGTCGGTGAGTACGAGCTTGTTCGCGACCACCACCGATCAGGTAGACCGTGAGCGGTTCAGATAGCCCGTTCCCGATTTGCTGGAATTCGTTCTCGATGTACTCGCGTCCGAATGTTGGTCTCATTGTGGTAGATCCACCTCGTAGTCAGCCGCTAGCGCCTGAAACTCGTCCCACTCCGGAAGCCGGTCGTCGTCGACCTCGCCGTGCGTCTCGAGGTAGCGCAGCAAGGCGTCGATTTCGGCTTCAAGGCCATACTTCGCCGCCTGCTCTCGGAGGTCCGCCTCGTCGACGTCGACGCGGCTGAGCAGGAGGAGACAGTACGAGCGGTGGCGGCTGCCGTCGTCGATCAGTAGCGTGTGACAACAAAGTTCCGCCGGCGAGACTGCGTCGAGGTCCTCGGAGTAGAAGTAGTAGCGATGGCTGGTGAGCAGGAACTGGAGGTCGAAGGCCGCGAATCGAGCGAGGCCTGTTTCGTGGAACGGCTCCGCGTCGATCTCCGTCTGGGTCTGGGTGAGGAATTCGTCGTAGTCCTCCCAGAGAATCGTCCCCTTCGGGGCGATGGCTTCGAGGCGTTGACGATGCAGATGGTGTGCGAGTTCACGGGCGAACTCGTGGAGGCGGTCGAAGTCGGCGTTGAAATCGTAGCGGCCGTCGGCCGTCCCGACGAGACCACGGTCACGAAACCGCTTGAGGACGCGGTTGACCGTGTTGCGGTAGTTGTCGCTCCGGTCGGCGATCTCGGAGACGGTTCGCGGCTGGTCGAGGTAGTACAGCACCTCGAGTGCCTTGCCGGTCAGCAGCTCGGGGAAGTCGATATGGGAGTGCTGGCGGACGAGGTCTTGGTAGAGTTCGACGGCACGAGCGTCCGACGGGACGACTCGTTTTCGCCGGCCATCGCGTTCCGTGTAGACGAGCCCCTTCTCGACGAGGTCGCCGACGGCACGGGAGAGGTAGCTCTCGCTGTGGTCGAGCTTCGTCGCGAGTTCGGAGATCGTGTCGCCTCGGTCGACCGTGGCGAGGACCTCGAGTTCGATGCGCCGGAGCACGGTGTAACATAGTACGAAACTTGTATATAAAGAAGTTTCGAGTAGTGTTACAGCCAGCGGTCGCGAGAACTGCCTTCATCGTCTTAACCAACAAAACTATGGATTCGTGGGTCGTGTTGGTTAACACGAGAGTAGCCGATGTCCTACGAACCCCCGACCCCACCGGCGAACCTCCCGACGGAGATCGTCAACACGCTCAACGAGTCGGACCCGGAGCAGCTCCGAGACGTTGCGACGTACGCTGAAGCGCTCGCCGAGCACAAGGAACGAGAGGCCCGTCTCGAGGAGTCGGCAGATCAAGAAGAGATCGAAGAGCGACCAGACGATCTCCCGGACGACGTTCCTGCCAAAGCGACAATCACGATCAAGGAGATCAACGACAATCGCTACTACTACTGGCAGTGGCGGGAGGGTGATTCAGTGAAGTCGAAGTACAAAGGTCCGGTCAACCCAGACGAGTAAAACTCGATGATGGAGGACACCCACCCCACGTTTCCGTCGTAACTGGATGTGGGTGGAGGGAGTAACGTTGATTTGGAGGTGACCACACCCCCCGCGTTTCCGTCGTTTCTTCACGACGGCGTAGGGAGAGGCTACGATAGTGCTATGCAACCACTAATTCTGTTGACCTAGAACCAATCTAGAGATGAACTAACTTCCGCAACATATAGATTAAAGTAGTATAGCTGAGAAAAGCTCATTAAGTGAACTTCGATCAAAGAGGGGGCGAGGTACTTCGCCCCCTCAGATGAAACGATTCTTTCCAGCTGCTACTGTAGACGGCCAGTATTGGACGTCTAGGCCGCTCTCGTCTTTGGTAACTCGTCGTGGATGTCTTCTTCGAGTCCCCTCCCCACCTGTTCGTTGATTACGACGGAAACGTGGGGTGTGTGGGTTCGGGGTTCGGCATCGAGGCGACGCTTCCGTCTCCGGGTTTCCTGTTTCACGTCGGAAACGCGGCTATATTGTCAGCAATCCAATTCCAACGAATTACGGCATTTTCCGGCTGATATCGGACAAGGAACGTCGGAAACGTGGGGTGGCGTTCTCCACTAGATTTATACTCTCCCCGCTCACACCGTGTGATATTCAATGACGCCCGACTCTTCACCCAGTTCTGTCGACGATCCACTCTTTGAATCCGGGCATCACATCTTCGCGAACAAGGATCTCCTGAAAATCGGCCACGTGCCGGAGGCTGACCGGATCGTCGGTCGCGACGAGGAAATCTCGAAGCTCGCGAAACGTCTCAACGGTGCTGTCCACGGGTATTCCCCAGAAAACGTGATGATCTACGGGAAAACGGGGACCGGCAAATCTCTCGTTTCAAAACACGTCTGTCAACGAGCTCAAAATGCCGCTCAGGATGGCGTCGAGATTGGAACAGCGTATATCGACTGTGCTGAAGACAACACGGAGACTCAGTCGATTTCCTCACTGGCCGCGAAGCTGAACGATGAATCTTCGACTGGAATCTCCGTCCCCCATACCGGCCTCAGTACGTCGAAATACTACAAACTCCTCTGGAAGACGCTCGACGCTCAATTCGATTCTGTGATCATCATCCTCGACGAGATCGATCTGATGAACGACGACAGCGTGCTGATGAAGCTCTCGCGCGCTGAGGAGGCGGGGAAAATCGACTGTAGCGTCGGTGTCATCGCGATCAGCAACAAGATCCAGTGCGTCGACAACGTGAACGAGCGCGTGAAAAGCAGCTTCCAGCACAAGGAACTGTTCTTCAAGCCATACGACGCCAACCAGCTCCGGGAGATCATGTTCAACCGTGAGGACGCCTTCCAGGACGACGTCCTTTCCGAGGACGTGATTCCGCTTTCGGCGGCCTTCGCCGCGCAGGAACACGGCGATGCTCGGAAGGCGATCGACATTCTTCGCCACGCCGGGGAGGTCGCCTACGAGGCCGGGGCAGAGCAAGTGACGGAGGAACACGTCCGCCAGGCACAGCAACACGCCGAAAAGGACAGGTTCAGAGAACTCGTGAACGGCGCACCCACGCAGGCGAAGGCGGCGTTGCTGGCGCTCACGGAGCTGAGTGTCAACAGCAACGACGATACGTTCCTCACGAGCCGGGTGTACGACCAGTACGAACGCATCTGTAACCATCTCGATATGGATATCCTCTCAGTCCGTCGGCTCCGCGACATCCTGAAAGAGCAGGCCTTCCTCGGGGTTGTCGAAATCGAGAAGATCAACAAGGGGAGTGCGGGCGGCATCCACCTCCAGAACCGACTCATCGAAGATCCCCAGGTTGTCCGCGAAACGATCCTCGAGGACAGCCGGATGCAGGACTGGACTCGCGAGTAGTGACCCCCTACTACTGAGTGGGTGCGGACGACGGAAATCTGGGGTGGGGCGTGAGGAAACGACGGAAACGAGGGGGGTCGAAAATTACGTCGGAAACGTGGGGTTGGATCGAAACGACGGAAACCAGGGGTGGGGTCCACTACGACCGTTCGTTGGAGGCTCCGAACGAGTTCAAAACGGTGCCCTCTCACCGGAGAGCTCTCGACTAATGTCGGACCGATCCCACCCGAGCGGTGAAAGCACGCTCTCGACCGCTCTGACCAGCTGCGTTTCGTAGTACGAGGCGTCGTAGGTCTCGATCTCCTCGTGGGCGAGGGCGACACGGTCTCGCGAGGATTTCTCGTCGTCGACGACCACGTACTCGATATCCTGGCCCGGGTGGACTGCCAGTTCCTGCTCGCGAGCCCGTTTCAAGGCCGCCACGTTTTGGGTATTCTGTGTGTAGCCTTCTAGGGGCTTGGAGACACGATTCCGCTCGACGAGCCGCTCCACTGCTACGTTGCCCGCCTGCAGTTCGTCGATTGCTCGTTCGAGCCGTCCGAGCACCGCGTCCGGTGACCGCGTGGCATTGAGCCGGTCGAGACAGTCCCGCTGGACGTCCTCGATGAACGGCGGGGTTGAGCGCTGCCGGGCTTCGATACCTCTGATCTTGAAGTCGTCGTCACCGGCGACCTTCCCGAAGTACTTCGTCAGCGCGCCGGCGTCGCTCTCGCGCTGCGGGACGAACGCCACCCAGTCGTAGTGGGCTTCGTGTTCGAGCCGAATCTCGACGCGTTTCGTGATCTCCGTCGCGAGCGTCTCGAGGTCCTCGCGGTCATCGTCGTCGACGCTGGGGTATGGGGTTACCCAGATGGAATCGACGATACCGTGGACGACCCGCCAGCCGCCAGCTTCCAGTCGCTGTTTCGCCGTCAGCAGAATCTCACGAGCGAACGCGTTGATTGCCTCGTGGCACTCGATGCGGCCGAACTTCGCGTTGCTGAACCCTTGATAGCCGAAGCAGGCGACGAGAATCCACTTCAGCGCTCCCGACCGCCCCTCGAGTTATGCCAGTCGGTCCTCGTCGGGGTCGTCCCGTTCCTTCTCGCGACGGATGGCTGCCTGGATCTCGTCGCGCGCGTCGATGATCGGCTGTAGCACGTCGACGAGGTAGCCCCGGTCGTCGCAGATCGAGCCCGTGGGGCCGGGGACGTCGTCGCGGTCGCTGTGGCAGTCACACCGGATAACGTCTGGCGAGACGTTCCGGGTACAGGTAAGCTAACCCGTTAAGGAGGTGGGCTTTCAGCGTGGACTCCCGCTCTAACCGAATCCGGTACGGATTTGACACCGTTCGCGTTCAACATCCCGCTGTTCAAGCGCACGCCTACGGGTGCGCCTCCTTCACCGCCAGTTTGGTTGCGAAGGAGTCGATAGCCGATGTTTTTGGCTGCGTTGTAGTCGGCGTGGTTCTCATACCCACAGGATTGACAGCAAAAGGTCTCCTGCGATGGTCGGTTGCCCTCGTGGGTGAACCCGCACGACGAACACCGCCGACTCGTGTTCTTCGGATTCACCTGTTCGACGTGGATACCGCGTTCTTCGGCTTTGTATGAGACGTACTCGTACAGTCGCCGGAACGCCCATTCGTGGAACTTCCGCACGTTCGGTATCCGGTCACGGATGTCCGTCAGGTTCTCGAAGGCAATCACCGTACAGCCGTTCTTTATAGCCTGTTCAAGCAGTTCGTTCGCTACGCGGTGGAGATATTGCTTGAAGCGTCCTGTCTCCTTGCGTCCGACCGCTTGGACGTTTTTGTGTGCCCACCGCGACCCGCACTCTTGGAGCGATTTGTGGCGCTGAACGTACTCCGTTCGCCAGTGGTTGAGTTCGTCCGCAGACCAGAACGCACCAGTCGAGGTGACGGCGATGTTCTCGACCCCGAGATCTACACCGAGAACCGTTCCGTTCTCGGCTGGTTCGGGGACGTCCACGTCCGCCTTTGTTCGGACGTGGAGGTAGAAATCGCCACGACGGTAGTGGAGTGTCGCGCCGGTCGTCTCCCATCGTTCAGAACGCAGGTACTTCGAGTGGGGCGTGTCACGGGTTTTGTCGGGCAAGACGTACTCGACGGTGACCCGGCCATTAACCGTGGACAGCGAAGCGTAGTCGTCGTGGAACGTGGCGTTGCGCTGGTTGTATTCGCAAAACGGAGTGGTGAACGTCGGCAACGAGGCGTATTCGCCCTTCGACCACTTTGCGACCACGCTGTCAAGTGCATCGACAGCACGGTCACGAGCCGATTGGACGTGGTTGCTGTGGAGTCGTGTCTGTTCGCGTACCTCGTCGTAGGTTTCCTCGTGGAGAACGGACTTACGGGTTTCAGCCCACTCGCCGTCCCACGCGGCGTCTACGACATAGTTGGCGGCCCACAGAAACTCGTCAATCGTCTCGTGAAGCAGGTCCGCCTGTTCGTCGGTCACGTCGAGTTTGACTGGGACGGTGCGGCGGACCTTCACGTACTTCACAAATAGCGTCACCATTAAAAGTATTAATGTAAATTTGGGGGGGGGGGGGGGAGCAGTTCACCACCAATAATGGTAGGTAGTCAAGCAAACGCGCTTCTTTTTTGCTGTGAACAGTGGGGTCTGCGCGGGGGGAAGATAATCGCCCGCCCGGGGACGTTGTACCGCGCCGGTGAGTGACCGACGCGGCCGTAGCTCGAGTACGTCGACCGACTTGCGAGCTGCTGGAAGTCGATGTCCGGCCATCGACTCAGCGAGAAGTCGTCGACGCCGTCAGCCGTCGCCATCTCGTACAGAGTAGGGACGATCTCACTCGTCGAGCAGACCAGGACGTCCGGATCGTGTGCGTCGAGCGCCCCTTGGACGGCGGTCAGGATATCCGTCGGCGAGCCGGTGACGGTGTCGCCGGCGACGGTCAACTTGCCGTAGACGTCGTTGCTCGTTTCGGTCACCGGAACGCTGAGCCGGAGCGTCGACAACTCGCTTGCCGGCGTCGGATTGACGCCGGTCTCCAGACAGTACCGGAACTCTCGCGAGAAGTCGACGTTGAAACAGGCGAGATCCCCGACTGGATAGTCCGACAGCTGACGCGCCTGCCGGGCGAGTGGAGTGACGCGGTCGATGTGGGCAACGTCGACCGCGAGAACGGCCTCCTCGTCTCGTCGAAAGCCCGGCCGTCGCGTAACCATCTCGGTCGCGACGACGTCCGGGTGCTGGTCGTACACCGACTGGAGTGTCGTGAGGTCGAGGCCGGCATCAGGGTCGCGAGCGGCGACGTAGAAGCGTGGGGTGTAGTCTTGGCGCTCGGTCGTGACGGCGCCGTCGGCGGTTGCCTCCCACTCCAGGACGCGGCCGTCGTCTAAGATATCGATTGTGAACGGCATTTGGGATTGTCACGTCTCGATTGAACGAAACGGTTCAGTCCTAGTTGACATCCTCCTCCGCGTGAACGCGGAGGAATCCCAAGCGGTGGGAGTTTCAGGTCTGCAGTCCAGTCACCGGACTACCAGTCCTTTCGGGCGCGGGTAGTCCCACAACGTCGGACTGGTGGACTGCTGGCGGTGCCAAACCGCCGTTACCCCTATCCTCAACCGTGTACGGCGTCCCAGTGTTGTTTTTGCCACGGGGACGCCGGCAGGCGTCAGCAGAGTCGGGGGTATCGTGATGCTCGCTTTGAGCAGTCGGCACGGACACACTCTTCTGGAATGTGCGTTCACCGACTGCCCTTTCCGGACACTGCCTCGTTACGTGAGCGGACAGGCCGCCTCCGAAGGACGGTTCGGAATCCGCTCCGTTCCGACCGATTCCTGCTCTTCAGTAGGGCGGTCTGTCACTTAAACGTCACTGTGGGAAACTCACGGCGGGCGTTTGAACGGTGGGACGTTTCCCAGAGTGACGGCGCGTATCCACGGCCTGAAGGCCGTGGTATTGCGCCTGTTCAGCCTATAAGCCGTGGCGTGGTGTTTCCATAATTCAGAGGACGACTTCGAAGACATCGCTACCGGGGTATTTGTCCTATTTGCGTGTCTGTGGTCTTTTCCAAGATGACTTCCGGAATCCCGGGTTAACCAACAGTTCTGGAATAGTCGTATTTGTTGGTTAAAATGGTTGGTGAAGACACTCCGTGTTCCGATGGACTACAGACCAATATACTGGCCCGAGGATTATTATACTTGCCTCCCGTGGGTTAGCATATGATGTCTGAGGAGACGACCCCACCCAACCGAGTACGTCCTGACGGCGGTGCCGAACAACGTGACATAAACGACGTGGTCGAAGAGGAATGGGTTGAGGACACGACGCCCTTCGAACGAGTCTATGGAATCATTCGCCGGACTTACGATCCGACGTCTGCAGCACAGATTGCTGATCGTGCTCGTGTCTCGCCGACGACCGCACGAAAGCACCTGCGGACGCTCATGGATTCCGGTGAAGTGACGACAGCACAGGACGGCCAGACGACGCTGTACCGCCGGTCAGAAACGGGTATCGTCACCGAGCATGCACAGTCGCTACTTGCGGAACGAACACCCGAAGAGATCGCATCTGGCATCGCTGAACTGAAAGCACAGATTCAGGACTGGCGTACCGAATACGACGTTGATTCACCCGAGGAACTCGCTCGGGAACTGGACATCGAAGATACCGACAGCGACCAAGGTGCGCTGCTCAGAGAATGGCAAACCACTCGCCGCAACCTCGCCTTGGCACAAGCGACACTCGCGATTGCTGAGGCAACCCGCACCGGTCATCTCACTGGCACCAATACTGACGACGATGGTAACAGTGACTCATCGATCGTCGTATGACCAGCGACGAGGATGTGGACCCTTCTCACGATAGTCAGCCAGCCGAACAGGCAGAGGTGTTCGGACCGATCGATGCCGGAGCGTTACGAGAAATCCGAGATCTGGTCGTCAATCAAGAGCCGCTGGTTGAGGAGGCTTCACTGGATGATCCCCTGAACCCACAGACGCTTTCGGTTGACCTGTCTGACGGCGTTGGAGCGGCATCAACAGCGCGTATAGATATTCGGTGGAGCTTGGCTGGGAACTACGCTGCGCACTACACGGACACCCAGGGGCGGGATTTTCGATTCGACTGTCATCCGAAACCGGATGCACCGACACGACACTTTCATCCACCACCTGATGCTCCAAGTCGTCCTGTTGAGCCATCTTGTATCACTGTGCGTGAGGCCCCACTGGTCACGCGAGCGGTTCTCCAACGGTGGCGCTACGCCTACACGAACGGAACCTTCGAAGGGCTCAACGACGCAGAAAATCCGCCGTAGACGAGAATGCAGGGAAGACTCCTACACTTCCAACCCGGCTACAACGCATTTCGCAACCTACAATGGTACGCTAAGGACCTACGATGGGTCCCACAGAACGGAACAGACCGACACTCGAGTAGAGAACCCAGTTAGAACGACGCAACAGATCCTACGAAGCTGATCCTCGAACTCCTTGCTTGAGTCCCAGATACTCCAGTTGGGTTTATACCATGGGCTGACGCATTCATCACCATGCCTGGCGAGGTGTATCGCGTCCAAGAGAACACTGGCAATCCAGTACATCCTTCTATTGAAGAAGTCGTATCCCTCGCGCTTGACCGAGCTGCTGATCCACGGCCATCTGACCACCAAGATAGTCACTTCGATAAGTACGTTCGAGGCGCCGTTGAATACGCCGGTGAAGCCGCCGTCAAGGAGGCTATCCGTCTATCACTCACCAAGGGAGTAACCCATCGAATGGCTGGTCGAGAGGCATTCGGCGACGATGACTACGTCTACGGAATCCACGTCGGTGTCGCCGCAATAGCATATCTCCGCGAGCTCAACAGCGACCCACAGATTGACCCCTGACTAAGCAATCCCCCAGTATGTGGATGTAGATCGCAGCAATGGTGAGCGCATCCGGCTGGTGATACACGTCTGCAGCGCTACTCTACTAGTAGACTCATGATGTAGGCATTCACCAGCGTGGTCGTCCCTATTGCACTCCACTCCCTCACCGCAATCAGCGAGAAGAGTAGGGTCGTTCACTCGCGTTCTCAAACGATTGGCTCGAGTGACTTCATCGAGAAATCCGATTTCGAGCAATATCGTTCTGCGAGTTCCATCAGCGCTCTTGTTCGTCGGATATCGGCGACGTTGTGCGTGAGAAGGCGTTCATACGCGCCTTCTTTCCAGGCTGTGACTGTCGTTCCACTATCGTCGAATGGATCGAGGTTGTTCAACCGTGAACCAATCAGTTCGCCATAGACGCCATCCAAGGTATCCTCACTGGTATTGAAGCGCGTCTCGAAGACATCCATCACGTCGACGTATGGCAACGTGCCAAAGGGCCACTCGACCCCGTGCGTACAGAGCCGTGTGCGAAGGAACGGGAGGTCGAATCCTCCGTTCCACCGCTCCCCGTTGTACGCAACGAGCTTTGCATCACGTTGGGTGAGTGTCGATGTGACAAACGTCGCCAGTTCGTTCAGGAGTTCCTGTTCGCTGTCATGGAGTGAGAGCTGTACCGGTGTCTGGAGGGCGTCGTTGAGCCGATCTGCGAGGCCTGTTTGTGGTGTCGTCCCGGTATGGAGAAATACTCGCGACGAGACCGCGGAGTCGAACCCAACTACTGTGAGTTCATCATCGGCCTGAAATCCCGTCGTTTCGATATCGAATGCAATCGTCGTCAACTCCGTCATTCTACACCTCCAGTGGTACCTTCGGCGGGCGATTGCTGCTGTTCGCCCCCGGTTTCCGAAAGCCGTTGCTCAAGCTCTGATAGGCGTTCCTCGTGGTCGTCGAGGCGGGCCTCCTGTTCGAGATCGATGCTGAGCAGCGCCGGCAGCAGCGGATTCTGATGGTTCAACAGCCCGCTCGCGTCGGCGTGGTCGCGGGCGTACTCGAACAGCCGGTCGAAGCGCGGCTGGTCGCGACGCCGCAGTGCCCGGCGGAACTCCGCCCACCGCTCTTCGATGGCCCGCAACGCATCTCGGTACGTCGGGTTCGTGCGTCCCATCGCTATCGCCCTCCGCCGGTTGCCGTCCACGCGTCGAGCAGGGGGTCCGCGGTGGCCGACACCGTCTCACCGTCAGCTGTGACGCCCGTCCCGACACCCTCCGGAGTCGGTTTCGACGGCGCCGGCGTCGTCGGTTCTACGCCGACCTGCGTGGCGCGTGCCGCGAGCAGCTGCCGCCAGTACGCGAACGTCGTCTGGTAGTACGCGCCGTCGTCGACGGGATAGACGAGCGTCTCGAAGTCCTCCCCGACGACCCGTGGGCCCATCCGGGTTTGCTCACACTCGAGGTGATGGTCGGCGACCGTCGCGACTGGCTCGGTGAATTCGTTTCGTTCGTTTCGCGTAACGAGCACCGGGATGTCGTACCCATCGGCGTAGGTCGCCAACCGGGCAAGGGTGCGGGCTTGGAGGGTTTTCGCGTGGGTTTCGCCGAGGGTACCGTCGGCGCGGTACTGGGTGTCGACCGCCGGCGCGACGATGAGGGCGGGCGTGTGGGGCGACGTGTCCTCGTCACGACCTGGCGCCCCTCGACCGGCCGCCCCGGCATCGGCGGTGGACATCTGGATTGCTTTGTTCACTGCCGTCGAGAGATTACAGACGGCGCCGTAGTGCAGGTAGGCGGTAAATCCGCGTGCCACATGGATTCGGTTGAGCAACCGTTGACTAGGGGCGATTTGGGCGAGTGTCGTCGTGGTCGCGTGCCCGTTTGCGTCAACCCAGAAGGCGGGCCCGTCGTGCAGGAGGAGATGGTCGAGTACCAGCGACTGCAGGATCGGGACGCCGCGGCCTCCCTCGACGTCGAGCAGCGTGATGCCGTCGTCGAGCTGCGGCAACAACATTTCGTCCATAGCCGGATCGGCCTCGTCAGCGAGGGACCGATTGCGGTCAGCGCCCCGTGTCGGCTGGTCCACTGCCAATCGGTTCGACGTTGAGTGTTCTCCCATACCCGAATAGTTGTCTACGTTCCCGATAAGCCGCGGCGTGGCGCTTCCGCGTTTCAGGGAAGGGCTGGAAGGTATGTAGAACCGGACTCAGGCAACGGATTTCTGCCATCGTTCGACCGTTTCCGAGAACGTTTCCAGAGAGGAAGGCGGACAGCATCGTCGGATTAACCAACAGGCCGGGGGATCACAGCTCAATTGTTGGTTAAGGCTCTATGAACCCACGATGATATCGCCCTCACGTAATTCTGCTGACGGCCCGTATCTATCCCGAGCCTACGATCTGATGTGATCGACGATTGTTCTCAGCGCGGTTACATCGTCGTTATTGTACTGTTTGAGGAGATCCCAGTCTGGTTCTTCGCCGTCGAGGAGATATCGTGTGTACTTGCTCCCGACCACAAATCCATCGACGGTCGGGTCTTGATACTCAAAGCCGAGTGCGCTCGCTACGACATCCAATTTATGCTGATTGAAGGGACCGAAGAGTTCCTGTTGGGCAGTAATCCCGAGGTCGTGCGCTCGCTCCAGATGGTCGATCCCCTCAGTAATGCCGTGTTCGTCGAATCTGCGACTGAGACACTGTTCGTCGAAGTAGTTCCCTCCGTAGTAGATGATCGGCTCGGAGCCATGATCATCAAGGTACTCAGACAGCTCCTGAAGGAGTGCTGACTCGTCGTCCGGCTCGAAGAATTGTCGGTACGCATCGTTCTGGTAACTGTAGGTGCCGACCAGCCAGATCCGATCCTGCTGAAGATCCGTTTCTATGTCCAAGAGGAGAGGCTTCGTATCGTGAAGGTCGTCGAAGGCGGACTTGTTTAGAATCACGACCTCATCGTTTTCGAAAGCCTGTCGATGAGCAATCCACCGGTCCACGTGCCATGACGAGGCTCCAGGGAGGGCTTCGAGTTCGGCACGCCGTTCTTCGGTAATTTCATCTGGGTTAGCGATCCCTAACTCACTGAACTGCTCCACTCGGTTTCTCCCGACCTGGACGAGATCAGTCAGTCGGCTCCCTAGCAGATGGCGAGTGTCGTTGAACTCGTACTCAATTGACTCGTTCGAGGCGTCGATGGTGATGAGTGCGTATCTTCCTGGGTCGTCTACTCCGTCATGGGACGCAATATTGATCACTGTGCCGTACTCGAGGGTTTCAGCTCTGCCTCCGAATTGATGGCAATGACCGCAGACGGTAGCTGGGGGCTGGATGTCGTCTATGAAGCTCTTGACGGCCTTCGACCCGATATGTTGTTGCCCGAATCGCTTCCCGATATCGAGAATGCCGAAGGGGGGTGTGTGAGTGACAAGAATCGGAGTTCTGTCTTCACAAGCGGTGCGTTGTTCGGAAAGGTGCCGTTGGACGTCGTCCTCGGTATAGGTGATGAGACCAGGTCCTTGGGTTGATCCTTCCTGGCCGATGAACACGAGATCCTCGTAGGTGTATGGTGTCCTGTGGAGGTCGGTGGTAAATTCCGAATCGAACTGCGGACCGGTTGACGGGGGGAAGTCGTCGTTTCCTCGGACATAGAGTGATTGTTGGTGCTTCGTGAGGCGAGCAAGTTCTGCAAGATGATCTGTGTCAGTATCGGCGTTTTTGAAACGTGAGAGGTCGTCGCCGGCATACAGTAGTAGATCTGGAGTTGGTTCTACAGTTTCGAGAATGGTGTAGAGATCGTCAATAGGTTGAGAGCGCCAGTCAGATACGGCGAGAATGTGGGTCATTTTGGTTGAGCGTAGTTAGTGTAGCCTCTTCTATCGTTTGTTTAGGTGTACCGTTTGGCATTAGGGGATTCTCCGCCCGTTGTCGTTAACCAACAACTCAGGCTCATCGGGACAATCTGTTGGTTAACAGCGAGATTCCTGTGCGATTACGTTGAAGATGCTTCCTTCCGAACTCCTCGGTATGTGTGGCCGGAACTCGCTCTTCATCGACCAAGCAGACCTCGAGGCCCGCTTCGAAGCCGAGGTCGTCGCGGACGGCGGGTACACCCCCCGATACAATATCGCACCTGGCGACGACCTCCACATCATCACGAACGAGGCTTCCGACGAGATCGACGCCTACCACTGGGGGCTGATTCCGTTCTGGGCGGACGAACCCGAGGAGGGCATCATCAACGCTCGCTCCGAGACAGCCGACGAGAAACGCGTCTTCGAGCGGGCGTGGGAATCACGTCCCTGCCTCGTCCCCTCGTCAGGGTTCTACGAGTGGAAATCGCCGAACGGCGGGTCGAAACAGCCCTATCGGATTTACCGGGAGGACGACCCCGCATTCGCGATGGCCGGGCTCTGGGACGTCTGGGAGGGCGACAACGAGACGATCTCGTGCGTCACGATTCTCACGACGGAGCCGAACGACCTGATGAACTCAATCCACGACCGGATGCCGGTCGTCCTCCCGAAGGACGCTGAGTCCGACTGGCTCGCCGCAGACTCGGACACCCGCAAGGAACTGTGCCAGCCGTACCCGAAGGATGATCTAGACGCCTACGAGATTTCGGCGCGGGTCAACAACCCCGGCAACGACGATCCCCAGGTCATCGAGCCACTGGACCACGAGCAATCCGGCCTCGGCGAGTTCAGTTCCTGATCGGTGGTGGCGTCACGGTCACTGCATCGGCGACGCCGCCGCTGAATCGACGAGCGAGTACTCTCGGTCTCGGCTCGTCCCTTCCGCCTCGAGGAGGTTGTACTGCTCCATCTTCGAGAGGTACGTGCGGATAGTCCGCTTCGTCCGTGGATCATCGACCTCCTCGGAATATCGCTCGTGGATTTCGCTCGGCCCGACCGGGCCGTACTCGCGAACGATGTCGTAGACGACGCGCTGGTGCGGCGTGAGCGAGTCGAGGCTCTTCTGCTTGATCTGGGCCCGAGCATCCTCGGCGGCATCCAGGAGAATGTCGTCGGTGATGCGCTCGTGGTTCTCGCGATCTGCTTTGCCGGCGGCCGTTCGAAGGATGCCGATTGCGAGGCGGGCGTCGCCGGCGGCCGCGTCGGCGATCCGGTAGAGCTGGTCGTCGGTGATGACGTCCTCATCGAGGCCCCACTTCGCCCGCGCACTCAGAATGTCGTACAGCTGCTCGTCGTGGTACTTGTCCATCCGGACGTGTTCGCTGGAGCGCAGGCGGCTCACGAGGCGGTCGTCGACGCGGCTGAACAGCTCCTCTTCCTTGTTCGCGATACAGATGATCGCAAACTGCGGGAGGCTGTGGAGGTCGTAGATGACGCTGGGGTCCTCCAGTTGGTCGACCTCGTCGAGGATGACGACGGTTCGCGGGCCGTCGTGCTGCTGGAGGCGGTCGACGAGTTCGTCGTGGGGCGTCGACTGCCGGTGGATGTCGATGGTCGCGCCGAGGTCGTCGAGGATCTGGTAGAGCGTCCGAAATCGGATGTAGTTGCGCCAGCAGTTGACGTAGGTCGTCTCGACGTCGAGCACCTCCTCACGTAGGCGTTCCGTGACGAATTTCGAGATGCACGTCTTCCCCGTCCCGCTGGGCCCGGTGACGATGGCCGTGTTGGCGGGTTCTCCGTTTATGATGGGCTCGAGAACGCTGGAGAGGTGGTTGACTTCGGCGTCGCGATGCTCGACTTCTCGAGGGACGAACCCGGCGCGGAGAACGCGAGCATCACGAATCATCTTTGCTTGATAGACTGGTTTTCTGGCTAGTAGTAAAAACGTGACCGGGTTGCTTCCGGAAACGGTTCAATTAGTCCTCTCTGACCTGTGGCAATTCCCGCTCAGTATCGCGGTTCGGTTTGTAGATGTCCCATATTTCCGATAATTTCAGGAGTTCGTTCATGAATAGGAGCGTGTGAAGTCCGAATTTTCTAGTCATCGACATTCACTCCAGCTAAACTAACCGATATTAGAGGTCGAGGCTGGACCCCTCGTGATCGAGTTATCCATATCAACTAAGTGGTGTGGATGGTTCGAAATGATATATGACTCTCCGCACCGACGGGAGGGGAACTTCCCTACCGTCGCTCGACTCGACATTTTCTCACGACGAGGTGTCGATGGCTCTCACTAGATGCGGACTTCTTGTGGATAGAGCAGAGATGCTCGCTCGGCTGTACGCCCAACATCGGGACTGGACTGTCGTCGAAGAGAAATGGATCGAAGAACGCTTCGACGAGCGCAGTACGCGTGGGAGTTCGAAAGGAATCTACCGCGCTCTCAGTTCCCGATTCAAGACCGCTGGTAGCGAGCTTCCATCTATCGTCCAACTACCCTCCGTCCTCGACCAGTGTGAGACGGTGCGCGACAAGGCGCAAGTACTGTACTTCTACTTGCTGGAGGACGACCCTCTCGTGAAGTACACCGTTCACCGGTACGTCGACCGGCTTCAGGAGTCCGGTGTCGAAGGATTGGATTTCGAGCAGGAGACGGTCGAGCGCCTCCTGAACGAGTTCCACTACGACGACGGAAGCGAGTTCGACTATGCAGAATCGACGACGCGCCGATGGGGAGAAGGGCTCCGATCGGTGATGCGAGAGATCGGTGTTATCGACACACAGCAGGCCCTTCAAGGACAAATACCTAACCTCGGAACGACGCCTCTGCTCGTCGCGTCAGGTTACTCGTGGGAGGTTCACGGGGATGACTGGCTCTCCCAACCGACTGGCTGGCTCTACCTATTCCAGTCAGAACAGTACTGGGACTCCTTGGCCGAACGAGTGAGCGACGATCCGAACTGGGAAGCGAGCGGGATTCACGGTGAGCTGAGACTCCAGCCGGTGGACGATACATACGACTGGGCCGAACCGTGGGAGGGCGAAGTATGACTGACGAGAGCTGGTTCGCTGCCGATGTCGGAAGCGATTTCGAGGAGTCCGTCCGCATCGACCGCGAGGATGACGGTCGCGATCATCGACTGGAATCGATCGACACCTACCACGTGACAGAGGAGTCGGAGGACTTCATGTCCGACTTCTTCTCGCGCCTGCTCGGCCGTTCCGAGGATATGCGGTCGGGCGCGAACTACTGGCTCTACGGATACTACGGGAGCGGAAAGAGTCACCTCCTTAGCGTACTCCGCGGGCTTCTGGATAGCGAATGGCTTCGACAGCGCGACGATGTCTGGGAGCAGCTAACCGACGGTCGTGAGCTGGAGACGCTCGAGTCCACGTGGTCGTCGATCCACGATGATTACGAGGTTATCCCTATCTCGGTGAACCTCCTGAAGCATCAGGGTCAGAAGAAATTGAGCTTCAGCGAGATTGTTCTCCGCAGTGCTCACACGTCGGAACGGCTCACCGGTGCCGATGGAGGGCTCTCGTCGCAACTCGACGTCGCCTTCTTCGAGGACTGGTACCGGACGACCGATGCGTGGGACGACCGGACGACCAACACCCAAACAGCACTTCGAAGTACGGTTAATAGCCCCGAGAAGTACGATTGGGAAGACGTTCAGCAGTACAACGCTCTCGCGGACGCCGTTCTTCCCACACTCTTCGAGCAGGAGACCGGCACGGCGGATGGTCTAGACGACCTGATGCCGTCCGATCTCGACCCCCAAGCGATGGTCGAGCGTCTCGAACAGTTGCGGAGCAACCGCGAAGAGGAACTCGGACGCCCGGTCAAACTCGTACTACTACTCGACGAGGTCAGTCTCTTCATCGGGACGGACTTCGACCGCCTCACCGAGTTACAGACCCTTGCAGAGAGCGTCGACGAGACCGGTGACGGCGACATCCAACTGGTGGCGACGGCACAGGCCAAAATCGAGGACGTCCAGCCGCAGTTCGCGGCTCGCGGGGCCGACTTCAGCATCGTCAAGGATCGATTCCCCCATCGGTTTGGCCTTCCGAGCCGGCACGTCGGCGAAATATCGACCCAGCGGTTGCTCAAAAAGACGGTGGACGGGAAGGAGGACACAGAACGCGTCCTCGATCGAACCAGCAACGAGCCCGAGACGTTACTCGTGTACTCGGGCATCGAACAGAACACCGAACCGCCGCTCGACGACATCGACCGCGAGCGCCTCGTCGAGTTCTATCCGTTCCTCCCGTATCAGCCACCGCTGTTCCTCGAGATCCTCTCGAACCTCCGGCAGGAAGCACACGACCCGGCGAAGTCGATCTTCTCTGGGACTGCGCGGGCGATTTTGGCCCTCGTTCACGGACTCCTCCAAGAGTGGATAGAGGCCGGCGAGGAGACCAACGTCATTTCGCTGGTGGACTTCTACGACCTCATCGAACCGGAACTGGATGACATTACGCCACAGGACGTGGGGGTCATCGAGGAGATCGAGGAACAGCACGAGGCAGGCGAACTGGAAGAGATCGACGTGGATGTCGCGAAGGCCGTGCTACTCCTCCAACACATCCCGGACACCATTCCGATGTCCGAACGGAACCTCGCAGTCGCCGTGTTGACCGACCTCGACGGGCCGACTCAGTTCCAGATGGAGAACCGCGTCGAGGACTCGCTCCAACGGCTTCGGAAGTTCATCCGGCCGACGCACGACGAAACCGGGCCGAAGTACGCGTTCACCCACCCGGAAGAGCGCGAGATCATCGAAGCCTCCGAGGAAAACCTTGACAACCCGGACTGGCAGTCCATCATCGAAGCCGTGGACGGGTATCTCTGGGAGGACATCGTGCGCGACCTCTCACTCCCGACATCGGCTGAGTACCCGGATACCGGCGAGCAATATCCCGTTCGCTACGAATTCAGTATCGACGGGGTCGAACTCGATATGACGGTCGACGCTGAGGACGCACTCGATGTCGAGGTCGCCGTCGAAGGGATTTCTCCCGCCGCAGCAGACATCAGCTACGACGGCGACCCGCTCGAATGGACGATCGGAGAGGACGGACTCGACGATCTCCGTGATAGCCTCATCGAGTGGTGGTCGCTCAGAGATGCCGTCGGAGATCACACGCTCCCACAGTCCGTCGAACGAGACCTCTCCGACCGCGCAGCTCGCGTCCAGAGCAAACTCGTCGAGGCGCTCAAGAGTGGGACGTTCGACGTCAAGGATCGCGGAGATCAGATCGGGGGCATGGTCTCGGGAGTCGAGGAGTATCTCGACGTCAACTACCCCGACGACTTCCACCCCGTAATGCTGCAGGTCGGCGACGAGCACTTACAGGAACTCCGGGGACTCTCCGCACAAGATCCGCTACCCACGTGGGCCCAGCAGATCGATGTCGCAACAGAAGACCCGGAAACACACGGTGGATCGATCCAAAACAACGTTCGCGCCTTCACCGGCCGACAGTTGAAGCAACGCGGCGGGAACCTCGCGATGGCGACGATCCTCGACGGCATCGTGAAGAAGAAGCCGATCTACGAGGACGCTCGCCCCGCGCTGTGTGCGATTATCTGGGGCCTCTGCCGAAAGGGGGACTTCCTGCCCGTTGATGAGACGGGTGACTCCCTCGAACTCGATGCCGTTATCGATCTGAACAAACTGACGACGACGCGTCTCAAGATCGCGGGGAGTGGCGGTGTACGAAGTATCCTTCGCGATGGAGGGTTCATCGACTCGACAGAGACCATCCCGGACGGAATCGTCAGGCTCCAGTCTGCGAACGACACGCTCGCGGGTCGACTCGGTAGTCTCGTGGAAGACGTCAGGTTGGTCGCCGAGAGTGACATCCAAACGCGCGCCGTTCGCAACCTCCTCGAGTCGTTCGTTGAGGAGCTCGAAGCCAAGCAGCAGAGCGCGATCAACCGACGAGAGGCCGTCAAATCACGTGACACCGACTGGAAGGACGTCGTCGAAGCAACCAACGACGCTCGGGAGTGGTACGACGACGCCGAGGAAGTGTGGAGTTTGCGCCTTCCCGCACTCACGCGAATCGATTCGCAGTTGACTCTCGCCCAGCAGTCGTACGACTGGCTGACCGAAGAGTGCGAAACGGCCAGCCAGACGCTTCGCGACAGCATCAACGACTACGAGGGCGAGTGGTGGACACACGATGGCTGGGATCGGTTTAACGACGCCCAAACCACCTCGCCGGCGCTCGACGACGCAATCGAGACCGCGTGGGACTCGTTCCGAGCGGAAACTGAGATCGATGTGTTCGTCGACGAGTTGCAGGAGCATCCGTGGATTCGGCCCGCGAGCGAGTTCGGTTCGAACGTTCGGCCGGCCTTCGAGAGCGAATACATCACACCGCTCCGTCGCGCCGCATCGTGGTACGAGGATGTCTCGGATGCGGTGTCGACAGTGACCGGTGGAACGACCAACACCGAGGCTGACGACTTCATTCGAGCGACGAACACACTCCTCGACAGCGAACCCCTCGCTGTGGTTGCCGGTAGCGACATCGAGGAGTTACGAGATACGTTCGAGGAGCTACAGACACTCGTTGGGGATCAGTCTCCCACAGACATCACTGCGATCGGGGTTCTCCCGTCGGATCGCGAATCGCTGGACTCCGAACTGGAACGGCTCGTCGAACGCCACGACCTCAGTATCGAGCGGACTGAGACGGGGGTGATTATCCGATGACGACCAAACGTCCCTTCCACGACTTCACGGAGCGACTCGCACAGTTCGCCGACGGACGACGCGGCATCCGAAACCCGTTCGTGATCGTCCCCGTCCAGCCGAAGTACGAGCGACGGGTCGCCGAACGGCTCACCGAGTGGGCGACGAACCCGCATCGTACCGAGGAGTTCCCGGATGACGGGACCGTCCAAGTCCTCCGGCTGGACGAACTGTTCGTCGAAACCGATGTCTTCGAACTCGCGGTTGACCTCGGCGAGAACAGCCAACCGGCGACAATCACCGAAACGATGCAAGACCGATTAGCGGAGGAACTCGTCGCGGTGATGGTCGAGAAAATCGAGGCGCCAGCCCAGCAGCGACACGTCGTTCTCCTCACGCACCTCGGGAGCCTCTACCCGTTCACGCGTGCGTCGGAACTACTCGACGAACTCGACCGCCGTAACGTCCAGTCTACGATCGGCATTCCGTTCCCCGGAGACATCGTCGGTGGGAAACTGAGTTTCTTCGGCGAGGAATCGCGCAACTACTACCCAGCCCACCAGATCGAAGGCCGGGTTGAGGGGGTGCATCTCCAATGAGTGACACACACATTCACGACATCTTCCAGCAGTCACCGACCCGCGAACTCGAGGAAGTCCAGAAGGTCAATGCCAGAGCGCAGGCCGAGAACGACGTCCGCGAGTTCTACGAGACCGACAGCGCTCGCGACGTGCTCACCACGCTCGGGAACCTCGTCGACAAGTATCCACACGAGGAACCGCGCTTCCTCTACATCTCCGCGACGTTCGGGTCGGGGAAGACGCACCTCCTGAAGCTCATCGGGTTCGCTGCTGACACCGAATCGGAGTTCGCCGACCTCGGCGAAGAGTTGGCGAACAGATGGCCGGGCTTCCAGTCGTTCCGACAGAGCGTCGCCAACTCTCACGTCGACCGCCTGAAGCCCGTCTTCCTGAACCTCCTCAACCGGGACGCGTCACAGGAACCGCCGCTCCCGTACCTCATCTACGAGGCGATCGGCCGCGAGCTCGGGTATCCGACCGACCCGAACTGGCTGCTCGAGTGGGCGTGGCAGCTCGACATGAACCACGGTGACTGCTGGGAGCGGCTACAGGAAGTCGAGCACGACGGACAGACGTTCGAGGATGTGTACGACGAACGGGCTTCGCTACGGAGTTGGCTCTATGATGTCGTTCCGACACTCGAGGACTCTCCGTTCGCGTCTCGAGAGGAGGTCAAGCAGTCAATCGACGACGCCATCGAGGAGGTTGATCCCGACGAGTTCGACCCCGACGAACTCGTCGAGCGCGTCGAAGCGGCTCAAGAGTCGCTGAGCACGCCGGAGACCGAGACAGAATTGCTGATCGGGCTCGACGAGGTGGCGCTGTTCATCGGCGATGGCCGCCATCGCTACAGGGAGTTCCAAGAGACGATGGAAGCGCTGACGGAGCTGGGCGTCGGCCCCAATCCTCCGGTCATCGGGACTGGACAGTATCCGATCGAGCGTATCCACGGTGAGTTCGACGATACCGAAGTCACGGAGCAGCCGTGGTACGGTGCCCAAGAACCGCTCGAGGGTGCCGACACCGAGATCATCGTCCGAAAGCGGTGGCTGCAGAAGGACGCCGAGGGTGGACAGGCCGTCGAGTCCGCGCTTCGGGAGATGACCGACCTGACGCTCGACGCGTACTCCGATATTGCCGGCGCCGACCCGGACGCAGTCGAGTCGTACCCGTTCCGCGAGTACGATCTCGGGTTGCTCCGGACGGTGATTCAGCAACTGATGCCACGGGGACGCGTGACCGAAGAAGAGTACGTGCAGGGTCGGGCGCTACTCATCCTCGTCCGCTCGCTGTTCACGCGGTTCGAGTGGGGAGACAAGCAGGTCGGTGCCCTCGTCACGTGGGACGAGTTGTACGACCTGCTGGTCGAAGAGACGACCTACATCCCGCTATGGGTGCAGGAAATGGTCGAGAACAAACTCATTCCCTCGGCCGGCGGCGACGAGGATGCGTTCTCGGTTCGCGTTGCGAAGGCGCTGTACCTGCTGAATCAGGTTCGTTCCGAGGTTCCGTCGACGCCGGCGAACCTCGCCCGGCTGATGGTCAAGTCGACTGACGAGTCGTTCGACTCCGTCCGCGACGATGTCGAATCAGCGCTGATCGACCTTCTTGAGGATCGGAAAGTGCTGACGGAGACGAACGACCGTGGCGACGAGGAATACCTGCTGGTCTCTGAAGAACAGGAAGACATCTTGACGCGGGCGAAGACTCGCGCACAGCAAATCCCGTCGCACCGACTTTCGGCCAAGTTGGAGAACTCCCTTCGAGAGGGAAGTGACCTCCTGCTCTCTGAGGGCAGTCGACACGAGGTCGATCTCGAGGGTGAGCGCAAAGTCCCGCTCCGTTTCGGCTACTCTGTTCTCGACCCTATCGAGCAAGCACCGACGCCGGAGTTTGACGCCGTTCGTGTACGGCTGGTCGCGGGACGCGACGATGAGGTTAGCGATCAGGTTGATGCATGGCAGTCGACGAACGAGGGGCGGGACGGGGGCGAGCACGTCCTCGTCGCCGTCGATCTACAGGAGTCGACGATCGACCGCTTGCGGGACGTGATGGGCATGCAGGAGGTGCTGTCAGAGGAGACGGAAACGTATCCGGACTTGGAGTCCGACCACCGCGACGAACAGCGGGCGCTCGAATCGACGATTCGGGAGCAACTCGAAGAAGCGGACGTCTACGTCCGAACTGGTGGGACGAACGGGCGATACGGGGACGTGTTCGAGCAGGTCGTAGAATCGCAAGTCAAGTCCGTATTCACCGAGACGCGCTTCGTCCTGACCAACGGAATCACGGAAGTCGAGGACGCCAAGCAGATGGCGCGATTTTTCCGCGGTGTCGACGACTGGCCGCTCTCGAGCGAGGACGCTGTCACGCTCGGCGTGGATACCGACCGCGCAGAACTCGCCGACGGCCGGTGTCAGGAATTCCTCAACAAGCACGAGAACACCCAGTCGCTTCGCGCCGAAGACCTTCTTACCCAGACCGTCCAGCGCGGGGGCACGTATCGCGGGACACCGCAGGAATCGATCTCAGCACTGTTTATCACGCTTGCAACGGCCAACAAAATCGCACTGCGCCGTGACGACGAGTACATTACCGAACCGGACGAGATCGGGCGAGCGGTCAGAAACAAGACGAACCTGACCGACGTACAGATTCGCTTCGAGTCGATCGGCGATACCGATCCAGAGCAGATTCGGGAAACCGTCGAGACGCTGATCGGCAAGGAGACAGAGGGAACCGATCCCGACGCGTGGCTCTCTGAGTTAGCAGAATGGGTAGACGAGAACAGTGTGCTGGTGAAACGCGTCTTGCGAGGCGTCAGCAGGGAGTTCGGCGAAGGTGCTTCGCTGGACGAACTCGAAACGGCTCTCCAGCCTGCACTCGGTGGCGAGGCTCTCGAAACAGATGACTTCGCGTCCGACGAAATTGAACGGCAGTCCGAGCGCTTCGCTCGGGCAAGGGGGCTCTTCCGGTCGGTCGAGGATAGCGACTCCCTCTGGGAGCAGTTCAGCCAGCGGACGACGGAGATGCAGCGACTCTACCCCGGTTCGGACATCACGGGGGAGATGCAAGCGATCGTCGGCGGGGACGAAGTGCCAGATGCCGATCGGCTTCGAGCAACGATCGACGAAGCCGACGCCCACAGACGAACCGTCGTCCGCGAGCAGTACGACCGCATCACGGGAGAATCGCCGCCGGACGAGGAGCCCGAGAGCGTGGTTTCCAGTCTCGTGACGTGGCTTTACGCTCATGATGGAAGCAGCAAGGAAACTGCCGACCGCGTCGCCGTCGAATTCGACGGTGTAACCATCGACGATCTCTACGATCTCTTCGAGACGGCGTGGAACGGTGACTCGTTCACGGAGGAAGACCTCGTCGACCCGACGGTCGTTCAGCAAGCCAAGCGGTACGAACGGGCACGGCGACTCCTCGAAGCTTCCGGTAGCGAAGCCTCGCTCTGGTCGCAACTTCGCGACGCGTCGAGACGACTCGAGGAGGAATTCCCATCACACCCGATTACGAGTGACGTGGCGGAGATGCTTGCGCGGTCACACCCGCCGAGTGTCGATGAGGTCGAACGCCTCATCGAGGAAGCCGAGAATCCGTTCGAGGTCGACGATCGATTGGAGGAACTTGCCGGGGAACTGCAAGCCGAGTATCCTGACCACGAACTTACTGCGGCAATCGTCGACGCCGTCGAAGGTGAGAATCCGCCGAGTGACGAACGCGTCGGAGAACTAATCGAGGAGGCCGAGCGATTACTCGAAGGCGTTGACGAGCAACTTCGCCGGATTCAAGAGACAATGGATGACCTCGAGGACGGTTCCGTTGTCATAATTGAGTGAGGAATAACAGAACCGGGGCGGTTCATTTCTTTTCGGCTGATCGGAGTTCAGAAGTCACAGAATCCGGAAGATGGACATCGCGTACGTAGGAATGTAGTCCATCATCGTACGCCGATCTGTCAATTCCACAGGATTCGAACGTCTGCTTCAGAAATTCCGATCCCCATATTCGCTCGAGACCACGCCGCTCCGTTTCCTCAAGTAAGCGCTTGTCGTTCGAAACGAGAACTGGATCATCGAGCGTCTCTGCGAGACGGATTAACGTCCAGTCTGCCTCACCTAGTTCGACCGTCTTTGCAGCGAGTTTGGAGGTGTCAACTGTTTCTACACGCAGCCACTCTGGTTTCGAGAATTCGTGATGCGGACTGAATTCGTGCGACCAGATTCGGTCGGTAGTGTACAACGCATATCGTGGTGTCCAAAATGAGATGTCGTGGAACCAGCCGCCTGCAGCAAACGCTGAGAGGACGGAATTGTCCAGTATCAGTTGTCCCTTACTCATCCATCAGATCGGGGCCAGAGTAGAAGTCTTCAACGGAGTCCGGGCCGTACTCCGGACGCATTCCATTGCTCTCGAGCAGTTCGACGAACTCGTTTTGGGTCAATTCAGCTAATTCCGCACCGCGAGCAGTTGAGATGTCCAATTCATCGTAGACTCTGAGCGCGCCACGGTTGATCGCACCGTGGATCCGATCTCGTTTCCGTATCGACTCGATCTCGGGATACTCGACTTCGGCATCGAAAACCTGTACTGTCGTTCGTTCTCCGTAGAGAACGTCGGTAGCCAGAGCAGCAAAATCGGGGGTTTCACCGCGCTGATCGGCCTGAACTTCTCGATAGATGCGAGCGTACAGCGAGAATACCACTGAGCCGAGTCGATACAAGTCTCGCTCACTCAGATCAGTTACTGCCTCCGGGTAGATCTCTTGTTCACTTTCATCGGACTCTTTCACGACCTTGAGTGCTTCTACAGCGTCTTGTAACACATCTATGGCGGCGAGTAGAACGAGTAGCCCATTCTTTTGCTCTCGTTCTTCGCGAAGAGCGTTTTCGGCGATTTCGTTGCCCCATTCGTCGAGGAATCGCTGTAACAGTTCGAAGGCAATTGCGGGTGCAAGCGGGAAGGTTGCTTGGAAAATGTCGGTACTTCCAAACTCCTCCTCGAGACGCTCTTCGACCAGTTCGACCGCTCGTTCGAATCGCTCTTCGGGCGGGAGTTCGAGGACATCCTGCACGAGATCGTCGACGAGGGCCTCTGGATCGTCGATCGAAGCCGAGGTAACGGTCTCGAGTTGCTGAAGGAGGAGGAACAGTGGCTGGGACGGATCAACTGACCCGCTTCCACCACCGTTTCCTATATTAGGACTCCCGCCGCTCGGCATATAGTAACCCGTTGCCCGCGACAGTAGGAATATCTATCGCACTGTTTTGCGCGCAGGAGGTTATCGACGTCCCGCGATTCGGTATGGACAATCTTCAAGACACCTCAATGGCTCTGCTTGAAACATCACTGAGTTTCGTATGGACGGACAATCTACCCAACCCCGCAAGGCCCAGCTCGACAAGGAAGAGCGCGAGCATCTCGAGGACGTCGTCACCGAGATGCGCGACCGCGTCGAGGCGAACGTTCGCTACCAACTCGAGGACGAGTACGACCTCGACGAGAAGCCGGACGACGACGCGTCCCTGAGCGAAGAGCAGGAAGACCTCGTCGAGGCTATCGAACTCGAAGCCGCCGATGGCCACGATTGGGACGAAGCCCACAAGCAGTACATCACGGGCGTCGGCTACACGATTGTCAATCGGCTGGCTGCGCTCCGCTGTATGGAGGTTCGGGACTTCATCGACGACGAGGTCACGGCATTCCGCGATGACGGCCTCACGCCGGCCGCAGACCGGCTGGTCACCGAGGAGTTCATGCTCGAGGAGGAGGCCGTCCTCGAAGCGTACCGTAACGCGTGCGACGACCTCGCCGAGGAAATCGAGATTCTCTTTGAACGCTCGACCGCTTACAGCTTGATCGATCCCGATGACGACACGTTTGAAGACCTCTGTGGGATGCTCGATCAGGTTGCTGACGAGGTCTGGCGGGCCGACGACGTGCTGGGTTGGGTGTACGAGTACTACAACCGCCCCGTTGTCGAGGCACTCGACGCGAAGAACAAACTCGAACCGGAGGACGTGGGCCCGGCGAACCAGTTCTATACGCCGCACTGGGTCGTCCGGATGCTCACCGACAATTCTCTCGGAAAGCTCTATCTCGAAGCCACAGGACAGGAGTCGGCGGTACCGGAGTTGGAGGCTCTCACCCCCGAGGAACGCAAGGAACGTCTAGTCACACCAGAGGACAGCCCGTCCGTTCCCGAACTCTGTACGTACCTTATCCCGGACGAGGAGGCTGGTGACGCACCTGAGTTCGACCACCCCTCGGAGCTGAGGGTCATCGACCCCGCTTGCGGGAGCGGCCATTTCCTCTTGTACGCGTTCGACGTGCTGGAGCGCATCTGGTGGGCCGAGACCGATCTCGATCGCGCCGAGATTCCGGCGAAGGTGCTGGAGCACAACCTCTATGGCGTCGACATCGATCTGCGCTCGTGTCAGCTCTCGGCGTTCAATCTGTATCTGAAGGCCCGGACGCGTGCCGAGGAGGAAGACGGCCAGTTCGAGATGCCCAACGTCGACATCGTATGTGCGGACGCCCGCGTGGCAGAAGTCGAGGAAGGTGCAGAAGTGCTGGACGAAATCACCGGCGAAGGGACTGACCTGCGCGAGGCGCTGGGAGAGATCATCGACACATTCCAGCACACAGAAGCCCTTGGGAGTCTGCTTGACGTGAGTGGGACACTAGAGGATGTGTTCGAGAGCGGGCAGACAGGTCTCTCGGACTGGGGCGACGGGACGCACCAGTCACTGAACTCATTCCTAAAGGCACTCCGTGAGGCAGTCGACGAGCGTTCGTCAGATTCGTTCGGCGAACAGAATCTCAAGAGCTTTCTGAACCTGCTGGTGGTGCTAACGCAGGAGTATGACGTATCACTAATGAACCCGCCGTATGGGTCAAAGGCGCGGATGCCTGCTCCGGTACGGGAATATGTGAGAGGCAATTTCAATTACACTCCCGAATATTATATTAATTTCTTTGAGGCTTGTAATCGACTAGTAGCAGATGGGGGGAGAGTGAGTATGATTGTCCCACGGACGTTTATGTTTAAGAGTTCATTTGAGGACTTTAGAAAAGATTTCATCGGTAAACAAGGGTCGTTTGACTTCTTAGCAGAGTATGGGAATGACATCTTGGATAATGCGACAGTGCGAACTACTGGAACTGTCGTCCGTGTTGGTGATCAGACTACTGAAGATCCCACTGGGACGTTCTTCAGGCTTCACGATGCAAGTACCCGCCAGAAAGAGAACAAGTTCTTGAGTGCGGCTTTCAGTGATACCGAGTCTGAGATAGATCGAAAATATACCCGCTCTATTTCCGAATTCAGATTAGTACCGGGAGTACCACTTTCTTATTGGGTGCCACTTTCTCTAAGATCTCTTTATGAATCAGATACGGTTTTTGATTCAGATAATGGAAATCTACCTGAAAGAGATGGGTTAGGGGCTACAAAAGTTGGTCTTCAAACAGGAGATAACGATCGGTTTGTTCGGAAATTTTGGGAAAATCCAAAATATGATTATTGGACTCCTTTTGCAAAGGGTGGAGAGGATGCTTGGATTCTACCACAAGTAAATCTCACCGTTGGATGGGGGGAGTCTGGGGAAGAAATCCGGCGATATGAAGGGTCTCGACCACAGAATACGCAGTACTTCTTCAGAGAATCTCTCACATATACGTATATGAAGGAAAGCGGCCGAAGATTCGGTTATCTGCATCCTGAATCAATATTTGGCCGAGCTGGATGTGCATATATTCCTAAAAGGGGAATTTGGAGTGTACTATCATACACTAATAGTAGACTAGTTACATATCTGATGCTTTGTCAAACTCCCGATCGGCAGTGGGAAGTAGGCTATGTTTCCAAGCTACCTTGGAGAAAAGAGCTAGAACAGGAGAGTAGCTTGTCCTCGCTCTCGCAGCGAATTGTCGGACATCTCGTCTCAAAAAGGCAATATGATTTCACTTCTCCTTACTATAACTCCCCAGTCCTGATCGATGTATTAGGGATCGATGACAAACTTCAACAGTACGAGCATCCACACCGTGATCTCCGCAAAAATGTCCAACTTGATGAGGTAGAGGAAAGCGCCAGCAGGTCTGCACCGCTGAGCAACCTCGGAATAGCTGCATCAAAGCACCTCAAGAGAATTGAATCAAACCTCCAGTCCTGCGCTGATGATATTGACGAAGCGGTATTCGACTGCTTCGGGGTAGACAGGGAACAACGTGAGACCGTTCTCCAAGAAATAGCCCTCCGAACCAACGACGACCCACGTGAACGTGAGAAATATGATCCCGAAGCCATCACACAACCATCTAGCGACTTCCCGGAGCAAGTCAAGGATCTCATCCTCCATTTCACGCTTCGCGCCGTCAACAATACCAGCGACGGTATTATCCCACTTTCTGAAGTCGACGGGAAGACGGATCTTCTCTCTCATATCGAAATGGAATTCGAACGCGTTTGGGGCGAGCACGCAACCGACCGCCTCACTGAAGCCGACGAAGTACTCGGAAACCGGAGCGCGAGCGATGAGGCGTACCCGAATCTCCGCACGTGGCTCGAAGACGATCTGTTCGAGTACCACGTCTCGAAGTTCGACCGGACGCCGATTCTGTGGCGGTTCTCGACCGAACGGCTCGTCTCCGACGCGGACGGGGAGGGCTTCGGTTGCCTCGTCGACTACCACCAGTTAGACGCGAGCATCTTCGACCGCCTACAGAACCAATATCTTGAGCCGCGGCGAACGTATCTCCGCGAACGACGGGCGGCGGCGAACAGTCGTCGTAACGATGAATCGCTCTCGACCTCCGAACGGGCCGACGCCGCCGAGGAGTTCAAACGGTGCGAGAGCGGCCTCGAACAGCTCAGCGTGTTTGAAGAACAGCTTGGTGAGCTTGCTGAGTCTAACCCACGCGAGTGGCCAGATGCGAATCAAGAACGTGCCGCCGAGGCAGCCGAACGCGTGGCGGAATTCCGGGAGCGGACAGCGTCACGGCTGGACGCCCTCGAAACGCTTGCCAATCTGGAGGACGTGGATATGGAAGACCTGTTCAGCCCCTCGTTCTACGCAACTGTACAGGAGAACAAAGACGAGTGGGTCGACGCGCTCGACGACCTGCAGACCGCCTTTGAGGCATACGCCGAGGATGGTTCCGAATCCGTCGAAGCTCATCTCTACGACCTCTTCAAGTACTACGACGATCTCGTCGGCTCCTCCCACTACGCGAGCAACGGGATTCTGTTCATGACGTACTACTTCGATCAGTTCGAGGACGCTGGGCAGGCCCAAATCGGGGATGCCGGTGTCTCTGAACGGCAGCGGCTTCTCTCGGAACTCGCCGCCGACGTTGACGAGTACACCCAACTGGCCGAAGAGATCTCTGACGATTGCGACGAGGTCGCTGCAGACCTCCCCAACGACTGGGAAGAGCGCGCGCTTTCAGAGGTGACGACTACCGGCTACCAGCCTGTCCACAAGCACGGCGTTGCGATCAATATCACGCCGCTCGCGGAGAAGAGCGTCGTCCCCGAAACCGTCGAAGACAAAGTGTTGTAGTCGATTACGCGTTCGCTTGTTCTACACAGTCATCGAGGAATCCTTCGATTTCCCCGATTGACTTTCCGTTCTCGTACATCCACTCGATGATTTGCTTTCCGTGGTCAATTTTGTTGTACGCACTAACCGATTTAACTTCATACTCCTGCGCTACCAGCCTATTCACCTCCCTTTCAATATCACAATACTTGGAGACGTCTTCTTCAGAGATTGGAATGGATAGCACCTCACCTATCGCATCAGGATGATAATAATTTTCAATTTCTCTGCGTTCCAACACATGGCACTCAATACCCTCTTCAGCTGATTTCTCTTTTATCGACTGAACTTCCCCCTTCAGGTCGTCATCTGCGTTCTTCCTGTCACTGTCAAACAGGAAGGCAAAATTCCGATTGATCTTTTTGAGCTTCTTTGGCTCACAATGACGCATATTCCCGGTACCACCGAGATGTTGTATCGTGATATTGTGCTCCTTCCAATCCTCGACATACGCTTCCGAAAGTGCTTCAAGGACTTTCACATCTGACGGCCCCTCGACGTAGATTACGAAGTCACTCTGGAGGATGTCGCTATTTCGTGCCCCGATCTCGTCGACGGCTTTGAATGCATCTTCCTCAACATGCTCGAAGGATGTGACACCGGATTCACGACGCGTGAGGTACATTTCCGCATCCGCCCGGTTATCGATAAATACCTGCGAGTGCGTGGTTATCATCACTTGGCCACCGCTGTCAGCGATACTTCGCAAGGCATCCAGCATCTTCCGTTCAGCTGATGGATGGAGGAAGTTTCCCGGCTCCTCGAAAAGGAGCATGTACCCCTCACCAACTTGAAGGTCAACGTAGGCCTGCATCATCGACAGAAGGAGAAGACTGCCTACACCCGATCCCCGCTCTCGAACGTCGATGCTCTCGGAGAGATGCTTGTCTTCAAGGTGTATCTTAGGAGAAATCGCCTTGCTGATCTGGATACTCCCGGGGCTCATATTCACCTTCTCAACATCAGCTAGATGTGACTGCATATACTCTGTTAACCGATCCCCGATTCCCTCGGATGTTTCCTGAAGGGAATCTTTGAGTTCCTCAATCTGCTCGTCGATCTCGTCGTGAAGACCACCACCCTTTAGCACCGGCATGAGGAGCTTGTTCAGGAAGGTACCGCCCTTCAGCTTCGTCTCCTCATTCACATCACGTTCCGCGAAGATCGGGAGTGGCTCAGGAAAATACTCCCATATGAAATCACGAGACTTCGCTTTGTACAGTTCGTCACCATCGACGACAACCGCCCCTTTGGCCATCTTCTCGCCATTAACGTAGGTTTCGGCTCCCGGCGTCGTTCCCTCCCTCCTTGTGAATTCCTTCTTGATCGTGAACTTTTCGTCCGCATCAGGAAGGTAGTCATCAGAGAGGGCGTCTTTGAGTTCAGATGGTACCTCTGCAAGCCTTGCGATGAAGGAAATCGACTCGGCCTCTCGCTTATGGAAATGGTCGTTGTCTGGTTTATCTCCCTCAAGAAAGATGTGGAGGGCTTCGAGGAAAGATGATTTGCCAGCATCATTCTTCCCGATGAACGTCGTCATATCACCGATATTGATCGGCTCCGAATCTTGGATTGGTTTGTAATTCTCCACCTCAAATGTATCAATTGTGATTACCGCCATCAGGAATTACGACATCTCATGAAAGCGCCATAACTCTTCGGTAGCGGCCTGTGGGCCATCTCAACTTGACCGTGGATTATGCTTGAATGACTAGAGATGACAGCAGTTATTCTGGATAGTATTCCAGCTGGTCACGGTCGTAACGGTCAAGTCGACCGATGAGGTTCTCCCGAACGTTAGCCACAGAGTCGCTATCGAAGTGAACGAAGGATTCCCCATCTTCCGTCTGTTCGTCGTTCAATTCGTCAATTACATAGCTATCGAACTTCCCTCGGATACGAGCATCGCGAAGAGCCCACCAGTACTCGTTCAGAAGTTCATAGAGTTCGACCACTGCTCTGAATTCCATGAACACTAGTTTCTGGTCAGGTGCCTCTCCATCAGTATAGGCTAAGATGTTCTCTTGGACGTGCCCAGCGATACGGGAGAAATCATTTCCGTCGAAATTCTGTGAGATTAGGAGATGGGCCGACAGACCGTTATCTCCCGTCTTGTTCTCGATCGCCTCTCGCTCATCTTCGGTTAGGATGTAACGTGTTGCCTGATCTTCCTCCTCCGAGCCGAGGTCGTATCCGTCTTCACGATGAGATAGCTTCGCGTCATAAGTCGCCACGTAGTAGTCACTCGGGTCTTCCTCTGGTACGATAAGCACCCCATCTGCTTCCCGCTCACCAATTCGTCCCCACCGCTCTGTCTGTGAGTAAAGTCTCTTCAGAAGGTAGAAGAGGTGTTTCTCGAAATAGCTGTCATTAGAGGGGTCGTATATCTCTTCCAATTCATCCTTGTTTTCGTGCATTGGCCCCAGCTCGTCGACGAGCCCGTAGTATTCGCCCGCCTCTTCGTGAGCCTCACTTGCCTTACTGATGAGCCTATCTTTGACACCAACAATAGCATTGTGCAGGGCATTTCCGACGAGTGCGTCGAGATTGTCTGCCGTGATGATGTCGTAGAGAGGAAGTCGACCATATCCTTCGTCGTCTGCAGAGGCAGATTGCCCGTAGGTTACGTAGATACACTGCAGGAGATAGTCGTTGACAGTACCCGGACGTGGATGGTTGCCGTGAGGAACCACATCGACCTCTTGATACGAACTGGTTGTACGACGTCCTTCTGAGTCAGTCAACGAAAACGAAGTTTCTACGATTTTCCGGTTCGCCATCTCCCGGTCTCCCACTTCCCATCCAGAGAAATCACGTTTCGGATGTGCTGGAGAGATGTCGTCCAGCCGGTTCTGGATATACGTAGCAACACTCGTGTTGTTGACCTCGACCACGGTTTCCTCAACAGACTCAGAGAAGTCTTCTGCTCCACACTCCACACACTCTGACTCTGAAGCGGAATTCTTCTCCGAACAGTGTGAACAGGTCTTGAATTCCTCGACTTCTGTACTGACCAGCGCGTTACCAGTTGCGCCTACGTTGCCTTCCAGCACATCCTGAACCTCATCACTCAACTCCTCGTAGTAATTCTCGTATGCAGTCCCTCGTTCGGCGAGAATCCGATTAAATAGGTATTCCTCGTCTTGTGAGCCATACTCGTAGATTTTCTCGAATTCGATACCCGTTACAGCAGTAAAACCTTGCTTGAAGCGACTGCGCTGTTCGTCCAGTTTATGATTGGTCTTGAGTTCGAATTCGACTCCGTCGACACCGTGGGTGAGTTCAACACGGAACTTGCCACCGTGACGAATGTCTTTGAGGTACAGCTTATTGACTTCAGAAATTCCGTCGAAGGAGACAAGATTCTCGTTCCGCAGCGAGTGGATGTCTCTGTATATCGACCGTTCGTTCTTCACCCGTAATCTAGAGTTCTCGGGGAGTTCGGATTCTGCAAAGTCGACGCCCACTACACGGAACTCCTCGTTATCTTCGACAAGGAGGTTCTCTACCTTGCCGACAATTGGTTCTTCTGCCGGTTCCGGCTGCCGCTCTTGGAGATCGTCGTCTGAGCGTAACCGCGTTACGACTTTCTTCCGATCCGACTGGCGACCTCGAACCTCGAATGACTCTTCGTATTTCCGAACGACAACCGGTTTCGTCTGCAGATACCGTCGTGCGACGATTTCACCATCGTCTACCTCCTTTCCAATTGTAGGCTGCCCCGGCCACAGAAGGTCGAACTCGTTGTTGATCGTCTCCTGTACGAGGTTCTCTTCGTCATCAACTAAATCGAGTTCCGTTAGATGGTCAGCATCGCTCTCGAATACCTCACCTTCCTGATTCTGAATCCAGATATACTCCACATACACTTCGTTCAACAATCTTCTCGCGTTATCATCGTCAGCCGTCAGGACTCTTTGTTTAAATTCGCTGATGGAGTCATGTTTGTCCTCGATGACGCGTTTCTTTCGCCGAATAAATACCTCCAGAAGTGCGCCTTCGAATGATTCGGGGCCTTCTGAATCTTCCTCTTGTCCATCTGTCTCACTCTGCGGATCTCCCTCCGAAGTTGAACCCCCTTCGTCCTCCCCGGTCTGAACCAATTCTCGCGCTTCCTCGTAATCAACGTCGATCTTGTACCAAAATTCAGGTTCATCGAAGACCAGTGGGATCGTAGCCTGTTGAGACATGAAAGTCAGTTATTACCATGTTTCAAGATGCCAGTATCAAATAGATGTCGGGAGGAGTACTCGTTCTCCCAGTACGTAGTAGCGAAGTTAATAAATCGATGCACGTTACATCCATTTACAGGCCGAATAACACGTTCGCTATTCTCTAATTACTCATGCAAGCGAAACAGACTCTCCCCGACGCCGCGAAAGACACCATCCGAAGCGAGTTCGACCGGGCCGAGTCGTCTGACCCGATCGTCCTCTGGTGGGACGACGGGAACTACCTCGAGGACATCATCGAGCAGGCCTGCGACGAACTTGGTGTTCACCTGAAGGTCGCCAAGGAAACGCCGCTGGAACTCCGTGCCGATCCAGTCGACGGCGAACAGGTCTGGTACGTCCCACACCTCAAAGAGCCCGAAGACGTCGAGGGCGACTTCGACTGGTTCCGCGACGTCGAGCACACGGGCGGCGAGGTGGAGATGAGCATCGAAGACCTCACCGTCCACGCGTTCGAGCGCGGGCAACTCGATGCGTGGGAGCTGAACACGGCGACGCAGGCGGACGACCCCGCAAAGCGCCGCGAGATCGCGCGCATCCTCCACGACCAGCTCACCGGCGGGCAGCTCCCGACGCTCGAACAACTCCGCACGCAGATCGTCACCGGCGGCTACACCGACCCGGTCGCATTCGTGCTGGAGAACGGCTGGGGCGACATCGACGACAGCCCCGACACCATCGAGCAGATGCAGGACTTGCTGACTAGCGAAGGCGTCGACGCAGTCGCAAGCGACGACGAACCCGTGGGGATCGTCGCGGCGACGCGTCGATGGGCCGTCGCCGAGTGGCTGATCCACGCCGGCGCCGACGCCGAACGCTTCCCGAGGGAGTTCCGCGCCGAGACGGCCGGCGATCACGACCTGCCCGAGCTCAAGTCGCTTCTAAACAACACCACCTCGGCCAGCCTCCTCGCCGACCGCTACCTCGGCGAGGCGATCTGGCCCGACATCCTCGCGGACGTCGACGACCCGTGGGAACTCGCGGACTGTATCGTCGACGCCGCGCTCGAACGTCGCCTCTGGGAGGAGTGGCACGCGTCCTTCGACGCCGGCGACTACGAGACGTGTCTCGAGCGCGCCGAGGAGCGGCACGACGCTCTGCTCGGGAGCGAGGACTTCCGCGGCAACTACCGAGGGGCCTTCGGCCCGGACAGCCCGTGGACGCGGACGTGGGAACAAGCCGCGGAGATCGCTCGGCTCGCTCACCAACTCGAGACGTGGGACGAGAGCGCCACTGACGACGTCGTCTCGCTGTACGCCGACCCGGACGACGGCACGTGGCAGATCGACAACGCGGTGCTCAACCTCGTTGTCGCGGGAGAGCCCGAGACCGACCTCCCCGACGATCATCCCGCGACCGCCGCGCTCGACGACCTCCGTACCCAGCTCCAGTCAGAATACGTCGAGTACCTCGAAGACCTCGGCGACCTCGTTACGGAGACCGTCGAGGCCGGCGCTCCGTTCGTCGACGAGGATCACTCCTACCAGTTCTTCACGAAGGAGTCCGACGGCCTCGAAAGCGGTCAGACGGTCGCGCTGTTCGTCATCGACGCCCTTCGACTCGATCTCGCTCGCCGACTCGCGGACGAGTTGCGCGACTACGTGGCGACACTCCCGGCCGACGCCCCCGAGTTCGCCGTCGATGAAGACGTCTGGCTCGGAACGCTTCCCTCGGAGACCGAGTTCGGGAAGGCTGCGCTCACACCGGGCGAGATCCAGATGTTCGACGTCTCG
Source organism: Natrinema thermotolerans (assembly GCF_031165565.1). NCBI lineage: Archaea > Methanobacteriati > Methanobacteriota > Halobacteria > Halobacteriales > Natrialbaceae > Natrinema > Natrinema thermotolerans. The sequence continues at coordinate 4,194,778 of NZ_CP101873.1, forward strand.
CTGGTCGACGGCGAGTTACAGCCGCTTCGAAACAACCGTCGGGTGACGACCAACCGCCGCGAGTCGCTGTTGGGCGGCGACGGCTGGACGGTCACTCGCGAGGAGGACGACGGCTGGCAGTCGACGCGTGTTGCCTACTTCAAGAACGACATCGACGACATCGGCGAGAAGGAACTCAGCGACCTCGAGGCGATGCTGGCCCGACGCGTCGACTCGCTCGCGGAGTTCATCGGCACGAAACTCGAACAGGGCGAGTGGGATCAGGCCTACGTGCTGACCGATCACGGGTTCGTCCTGCTTCCGGACAACGCGTCGCCGGAGAAGATCTCGCGGCCTGCGGAAGCGTCCGACTCCGGGCGCCGATGGATCGCCGGGGAGGATGTAGACGAGGATTCGCCCGGCGTGCTACTCGACTCCAGTTCCCGACTGGGGTACCTCGACGCCAACGTCAGCGTCCTTGCGAGCCCACTCAAGCGGTTCAGAAAGCAGGGACTCGGTGACGCGCGGTTCTATCACGGCGGACTGCTCCCACAGGAGTTCGTGCTTGACTTCATTAGCATCACACAGGGCTAATCTCTCGAAACTTCTCATCTATGTCATCACAGGAAATAGAAGAAGCGACCACCGAAATCCGAAATCACATCGTTGATTTTCTGACGACGCTCGACAACCAGATGGACGAGCCGCGGCTTAGTGAGATCGTCGAAGCAGACGGCACACTTCAGAGTGAGAATCTTGGCCAAACACCCGAGCGGTGTGTCGAAGATGCTCTCATCTGGCCGATTCTGGAGACGCTCGGCTACGAATATACACCACGGCCGTACTATCCCGTCGGTGACAGCGATGAACAGCCGGATTTCCGCATCGACAATCTCTCTGAAACGGTTATCGGGGAGAACAAATCGGCCAACAACTTCGAAACCGCGCAGAATGACATCGAGGGTTACCTCGACTCACGCCGATACGAGTACGGACTCTCGACTGACGGATTCCGATGGGGAATGTACGCCGTCGAAACGGATGAACGCGGTCGAGCAGACCTCGTCACCGTCGTCGAAGAACAGAACATCGCACCAGCGGTACGACGGATTGCCCGCAATCAAGGATTAGTCAGCTACACCGAAGAACTGCAGGAAAACGGTACCGTCGAAGGAGTGTTGGGGGACTTCTACCAGACATTCAATCACTACGGTATCCGGCGAGCTATCGGGGGACTGACCGAGTTTTACGACCTCTACTTGGAGGTGACTACCGGCGGCGGTGAATACCAGCATCTGGATGCAGCCCTCGTTGACGCGATCGAGCAGCCGCCAGATGCCTCAAAGTCTGAGAAACTGGCCTTCGCAACACTACTCGTTGACCGACTCGCCTTTGTGAAACTGCTGGCAGATCGTGGTATCCTCGACCGCGTCGCGCTCCACGCTCAGTGGAGCGAACATAATCAGGGTCTCAATCGGTTCCGGGGCAGCTTCTACTCTCAATACCTCCAGCCGTTGTTCTACGATGCGCTTTCGACCCCAAAACAGCAGCGCGATGCCGAACTTCCAGAGATGTTCAGCGACGTACCGTACCTCGGCGGAGGATTGTTCGAGTCGATACTCCCGTCCGAGCGTGCCTTCGACGTTCCAGATTCGGTAATGAAGCCAGTCCTCACGCAATTCATCGAGAACGAAGAACGGACGTTGGTCAACGAAGCCGCCGCGGGTTCCATTCTGGAGACGTACACCGAGGAGTTTGAAAGTCGGGAACTGGCTGGACAGATACCGCAGTACTACGCCGACATCGTAGATGCCTACGGTGCAGAAATTGAGTATGTTGAGTCAGAGATCGAACGTACCCTGCGGTCGTTCGCCGCTACGGAGGCTCGATAATGCGCGGACTGGCAATCTTGAAGACGGCGTGCGGTCTTGACACAGACATCACTCGATGACGAACTCTACCCAGTTCTCTCCGGGGCAGCGGGTAATCCTCAACGGAGCACCGGCTGAAGTCATCAAAACCCAAACGGTCGGAGAGATCGAGTACCTGAGAGCATACATCGACGGCGAGGGCGCCAAGACGATCTGTCTCGAAGACGTCGAGATTCAACCGCATCGATCCGGGATCGAGGAGCTGTCCAACCAGCGAATCGATGATCTTCATCCCGATCACGATGCAGTCTCGGCACAGTGGTTCGACCTCCACACGCAGGCGACGAAACTCAAGCTCGCCCACGAGCAGGGACAGCTCCTGAGCATCTCGAACTCGCTCGTTCGACTGGAGCCCTACCAGCTCGACGCCGTCAACTGGGTGATGCAGAAGCTTCGCCAGCGGGCACTCATCGGGGACGACGTCGGGCTCGGGAAAACGATAGAGGCCGGACTCATCCTGAAGGAACTCGCCGCCCGGAATCGCGCCGACCGCGTCCTGTTCGTCGTTCCCGCTCATCTCCAAAAGAAGTGGATTCGGGATATGGATCGCTTCTTCGACGTCGATCTCACCGTCGCAGACCGGGCGTGGGTCGAAGGTGAGCGCCGACGGCTCGGCGAGGAGGCCAACATCTGGAACCAAGACCAGCAACAGCTCGTCACCAGCATGGCGTTCCTGCGACAGGACGAGTTCCGGCCCGCACTCCGGGACGCGTTCTGGGACGTCGTCGTGGTCGACGAGGCACACAAGACGGCAAAGCGGGGTGACTCGCCGAGCAAGACGGCAAACATGGTCGATACCGTCACGGGGAACTCCGACTCGCTGCTGCTTCTCAGCGCGACTCCTCACGACGGGAAGGGCGAGGCGTTCCGCTCACTCGTCGAGTATATCGACCCGTTCCTCGTCGCCGAGAACCGGGAACTCTCACAAGAGACAGTCGACCGCGTAATGATCCGCCGTGGGAAGACCGACATCTACGACGAGGATGGTGAACGCGTCTTCCCAGACCGAGAGGTCAACTCGGTATCGGTCTCGATGACGCACGACGAGCGGCAGTTCTACCGCGCGGTCACTGACTACGTCAAAAACGTCTACAACCGCTCGGAGAAGCTGAACGAACCCGCGGTCGGGTTCGCGATGGCCCTCATGCAGAAACGGCTCGTAAGCAGCGTCGGCGCGATTCACGCGACGCTCCGTCGACGACTGGACGACCTCCTCGGCGAGGAGGCGGAAACTGATGGCCTTTCCGAGGAAGCGCGAGCCTACCTCGACGGCGAGGATTTGGACGAAGACGACAAGCAACACGCGGAAGACGAGATTGCCGGCTTGACCGTCACCAGCACCGACGAACAGCTCCAAGAGGAGATCGATACGCTCCGTGACCTCGTCTCGCTGGCTGAGGATTTGCCGGTCGACTCTAAGGCCCAGAAGGTCAGACGGTTCATCTCCCAACTCTTCGAGGAACAGCCGGACGAGAAACTCCTGTTGTTCACTGAGTACCGAGACACGCTCGACTACCTCCTCGAGTACGTGCAGGACGAGCCGTGGGCGGACGAGATTCTCGTGATTCACGGTGACGTGGACAAGGAAGAGCGGGCGCGGATCGAAGACGAGTTCAACCACGGCCAGTCGCGGCTCCTGTTCGCGACCGATGCCGCGAGTGAGGGGATCGACCTCCAGCACAGCTGCCACATCATGGCCAACTACGAGCTTCCGTGGAACCCGAACCGACTCGAGCAACGGATTGGGCGCATCCACCGCTACGGACAGGAGGAGGAGGTCAAGGTCTGGAACTTCCTCTTCGACGATACCCGCGAGAGCGAGATCTTCGAGATGCTCCAAACCAAGGTCGAGGAGATCCGCTCCCAGCTCGGAAACACGGCGGACGTGCTCGGCATCCTCGACGACATCGACGTGGATTCGCTCATCATGGAGTCCATCGAGAACGACGAACCGCCGAGTGCGACCAAAGAGGAACTCGAGGAGATGATCGAAGAGCGTCAGCGGACGCTCGAGGAATGGTACGAGCGGAGCCTCGTCGATACGAGCACGTTCGACGCGGAGAGTCGTCGGCAGATTCAGGAGGTCGTTGACGAGTCAGAGGATGTCTACGGGAGCGAGGGCGACATTCGCGAGTTCTTCGAGCGAGCAGTCGAAGCCTTCGGAGGCGAATTCGAGAAGCGCGGTACCAATCTCTATCAGGCCGAGTTGCCGGACGGGATCAATTCGCCCGGCCAAGATTCGACGTTTGGCCCGTTCACGTTCGACCGCGACTTCGCGATGGATCACGAGGACATCACCTACCTCGCCCCTGACACGGACGTCCTGCAACGGCTCATGGCACGCGTGTTGGAAGACGAGCGCGGTGAGGTCGGACTCAAACTGCTTCCGTTCGTCGATACGCCGGGTATCACCTACAACTATCGCGTGGCGTTTGAAGACGGCACCGGCGACGTGATTCGCGAGGAGACCATCCCCGTCTTCGTGGATGCTGCACAAGAGGACGCTCAGCAGGCGCTCGGTGAACGCGTTGTCGAGGGCGACTCCATAGCAGCAAAGCCCGATGTCGACGACCTTCGGACGGTACTCGACACGCAAGCCGACTTACGGATGGCTGCCGATCACTATGTGAGCGTGCGGGTCAACGAGATCAAGACCCATCTTCAAGAGAAGCGCCACGAGGAAACCGCTCGGGAGCTGGAGAACCTCGAGGAATACGCACAGGCGGAACGAGAACGGATCGAGTCCTTCATCGAGGAGTACGAGCGCAAGGCCGACGCTGGCTCGGATATGGCCATCGCGATCCGTGGCCAACAGGAACGTCTCGAACAACTCGAAGAGCGAATCGAGACACGTCGCCGTGAATTAGAACGTCGAGATCAGGTCATCTCACTGGCGCCCGAGGTTGAGAACTACTGTTTGACTCTCTCATTATGAGTATGTATGGAGCTTTAGCTAGTGCCGATTCAAACGTGAATGGATAGATTCCTGCAGTACAGCGCCTCCAATTTAATTCTGACAGTTCAGGCTTGACACGCCAATAGAGCCACTTCGGTACTCCATTTACTGACGGAACTGTCTCGCCAAGAGTGAAGTAAGATGGACCTCTTGTTAAGTAGTATTCGATGAATAATACGCTTCTAATTGGTTCCCAACATTCACATTTAGAACAAGCTGCTTTTGAACGGGCGGACCAGATGGCTGATGACCTTTTTGGTTCAATCCTATATATAACGCGAAACGACACTCGCCGGAGTATGATTGAGGACAGCTGGGCCGCGTCACACGAACCTCTCCATCTTCGTGCCGAGACGCTTGACGCGGTCGTTCGGGAGTGGTACGAGCATCTCCACGGCCCGGTCCAACCCCTCACCGGGCAGTTGAATCGCCGGCTCGCGGAGTACGCACTCGACAGAACGACAGCCGAGACAGATGGCGCTCTTGCCGGTGAACCAGCCTCTGCCGCCCTCGCTGATTCGTTCAGTAGTCGTTTCTCGCTCTTCGACGACGCCGGCGTCGGGACCCCCGACGCATTGGCAGCGGAGTTCGAGGGCTCCGCTCTCGATGACCGTATCGCGACAGCCACTGTCGACGCGTACCGACACTACCGAAATCTCCACGCTGACTACGTCGACGAGTGGGTCTGTACCCGGGGAGAAATGTTCGACGCCGTGGCGACGGCGGAGCAGTCACTATCGGCGCTCTCCCCGGAACTGGATGTCGTCGTCCTCTCCGGGTATCACGAGTTCCGCCCCGTCGAACGCCGCCTCATCGAACGCCTCATCGACGAACTTCCGATGATCGCACTGCTGCCGCTCCACCAAGATGGCCGGAGCGGAGTCGACGCCGTTGCGGAGGACGCCTTGGAGGTCTACGAAGCACTTGACTTTGAGACAGTAGAACTCGAGCCCGTCGACGAGTCAGGGCGGGCCTTCGGAACGATCACCGAGTCGCTCTACCGCCCGGACCCGGACACAGTCCCTGCTCCAGACATTCTGCGATGGCGTGAACTCCCGACACCCGAGCGCGAGATCCGTTTCGTCGCTCGTGAGCTCCGAACTGAGTTGGCCAATGGTCGCGATCCTGACGACCTGGCCGTCGTCGTTCCCGGGACCGAGGCCTATTCGGGGTACGTCGAGGACACGTTCGATACGTTCGACATCCCACACGTCACGACCGCCGCCTCACAGCTGAACCGGACGTTCACCGGGAGCGTTGTACACGATCTCCTGAACCTCGCCGAACCCGACCCACGTGCTGAGGATCTCACGTCCTTGCTGGCGAATCCACTGGTCGACGTCGTCGATACCGACCAAGCCAACGCCGTCACGGCAGCTGCTCGCCGGCGTGACACGGTTTCTGTGTCTCCCCTGCTCGATGACGTCGACGACGACCCGGCGACGCTGATCGAGGAGCTGCTGGCCACGCTAGAGACGCTCCGAACGGAGGACATCGAGGGCGCAACCGAGACGCTCCGACGACTTTTGGACGACCGGTTCGACCTGGAAGCGGCGACCGAGAACTACGCCAGCGGCGCAGAGCAAGCCGTCGAACAGCAGGCCTATGATCTCGTGGACGAGGTCCTCTCTTCGTTTGAGTCGCTGGCGACGGTCAATAGCGACCTTTCCCCGTTGGCACTGTTCACCCGGGCATTCGATGGTGTGCCCATCCGTGTTCCACAGCGCGCTGCTGGCGGCTACGTCGAAGTGATGGGGTTGCTCGACGCCCGGATGCGCTCGTTCGAGAAGGTGTTTCTCGTGGGACTGACGAGCGAGCACTTCCCGGTGACGCCGGAACGCCCGGCCTTCTTCGAGGAGATGACCGACGCCCACCCTCGGTTCGACACCGGCGACGAGCGCCTCCGTGGCCGCTATCTCTTCGCGACGCTCCTCGCGAACGTCGATGAACTCACGATCACCACACCAGAGACGGGCGACGACGAGTCCGCCGTCGTCCGGTCGCCGGTCCTCGACGAACTCCAGCGCGTGACCGGCATCGACCCCGAAGACGGCGTCGACGACCGCGTAGGCTCCCGCGAAGACCTCCAGCGCCACGTCGCTGCAACGGCCGACCGGCGTGCGGCAGTCAGCCGCGCCGGCGACCGAGGTGACCTCTCCCCCGAGCAGACCAAGCGCATGGATCGGGGACTCCACTGTGCGGACAACAGGGGAACGGCTGGCCTCTCCGAACACGACGGCGTGTTAGAACCCGAGACCGTCGCTGAGGTCTATCCTCCGTCGGAACGAGAACCCTACAGCGTGAGTCGGATCGAGCGATACGTCGAGTGTGGGTTCAAGTTCTACGCCGAGAAAGTGCTCGGACTCGAGGATCCCGACGATGTTGAGGTCGTCCCTACGCCCCTCGAAACTGGGTCGTACGTTCACGACGTTCTCGAACGATTTTTCGCGGATCTGCAGGACGAGACCGAGGATGGTGTCGATCTCACGGACTTTAACCGGGACGACCTGGCGACGCACCTTCGCGAGATCGCCGTTGAGGAACTCCGGGATGCTGACTTCGAGTACGACGGGCTGTTCTACGAGCGGTGGAAGGCGGAGCTGTTCGCAGGTCTCGGTGACGGTGAGAGCGCACCGTACGAGGCCGGGATCAAACCCCACGACGCACCGGAACAGGGATTGTTCGCCACCTTCCTTAACAACGAAATCTCGCGTGACGGCGCCGGCCACCCACATCTGTTCGAGGCTCCGTTCGGCGAGGGGCTGCCCGACTCGGATGGTGGTCCGTTCACGGTGGAGCGACCGGATGGTACGACCGTCTCGATTCGTGGATACATCGACCGCGTCGACGTGAGCCGAGACGGCGAGCAACCGACGCTCACGCTCTACGACTACAAGACGGGTCGAGCACCGTATATGACGAAGACGACCGGCGGCACGAAGTTCCAGCTACCCATTTATCTGCTTGCTGCGGCCAACGTCGTCGACGGTGATCTGTTCGAGCAGGGATCGCTTTCAGCGACGTACTATCAGGTGCGACCCCCCAACGACCTCAAGGTTCCACGCGGGGTCGAGTCGAAGTTCGATTCAGAGGTCGAACTCCGCCGATTCCTGAACGATGTCGTTCCGGAGTGGTTGGGCCAGATCGACGAGGCGATCGGAAACGGTCGGTTCCACACGACGCTGCTGTCCGCCCGCGGAGCGAACTGCCGATTCTGTGACTACCGTCGGGCGTGCGATGTCCGGCATCACCGCAAGCGCGAATTTGTCGACGAGGTTCACCATGACGACGCAGCGTACGTTCCGCTCCGTGTTCGCGATGACGAGGACATCGAGGCGGTGATGAGCGATGACTGAGGTGCCCGAGGAGATTCAGCTCACAGAGGAACAGGAGGACGCGCTCGTCCAAGGCCGGAACGTCGCGATCACTGCCGGCGCTGGGACGGGGAAAACGACAACTCTCACCGAGCGGTACGTGACGATACTGGCCGAGAACCCGTCACTCACGCCGGAGAACATTGTCACGATCACCTTCACGCGAAAGGCCGCTGCCGAACTGACCGAGCGCGTTCGGGAGGAGGTGTACGACCGGCTCGAGGCTGTCGACTCACCAAAGGCCTATCACCGCTGGCGAAACGTCCTCGACGACCTGGAGGATGGCTACGTCCACACCATTCACGCGTTCTGTACGCGGCTCTTGCGAGAACGGGCCGTCGAGGCTCCGGTCCCGCTCGGCTTCGACGTGCTCGATGAAGACGGTGCCGCGACACTCCAACGCGAAGTCGTGACGGAGTTCCTCGAACGCAACCAGGACGATGACGACGTGGAGCTCCTTGCCCAACTCTGGAGTCGCGACCAGTTGATCGATGTACTCGCTGGATTACTCAATGAACGCCCACAGAGCGAGTCCGTCCTCGAGGCGTGGCGTGACGCCGAGGTCGACGACTACGTCGATATCTGTTGGGAGGTAGTTTGTGATCTCGACGTTGCCGACGCTCGACAGACGCTGTTTGCGGACGGACTCCTTGAGCATCTACGCACGGTCGCGGGCCGCCTCGACCGTGAGGGCGCTATCGGCGACGAGGACGGCCTTCGGGCCTACCGGACCTTCACCGAGATTGCGACGACACTCCCTGCCGACCCGGAGGAAAGCGATCCCCGCAACTGTCAGCGGGCCATCCTCGACCTCTACGAGGCCTGTGAGAAGAAGAACGGCGGCCTGTACAGCAGTTCGGGGTACGTCGTCGGTGACCGGGACGAGTGGGATGAGTACGGCGACGTCTACGACGACCTGAAGGACGCCATCGACGCGGTCATCGCGGCCGTCGAACCGCACGCGGATGCAGTCGAGACGACACCCGGTGAGCTCGAAGCAAACAGTGCCCATTACGCGCTGGCTCTGATGCGGGTCTTCGATGACGTCCTCGCCGCTTACGCCGACGAGAAGGAGCGCCGCGATACGCTCGACTTTCCCGACGTGATCGAGACAACCCTCGAGTTCTTGCGAGCGAACGATGCCGTCACGGAGCGGCTACGAGAGCAGTTTGCGGCCATGATGGTCGACGAGTTCCAGGACACGGACCCGCGCCAGTGGGAGCTAGTCAAGCTTCTCACGGGCGTTGACGAGCAGACGGCGTCGAACGTCTTCTTGGTTGGCGACGAGAAACAGAGTATCTACGGCTTCCGTGGGGCCGACGTGACGACGTTCGGGGCGGCGAGGACAGAACTCCAGACCGTCAACGAGACCCGCGGGGTCGACAACGTCCCCGACAGCGATGCCGAGAGTCCGACCGCGCTCGAACTCTCCGGGAATTTCCGGACGCTGGACGAGCCGCTGTCGTTCCTGAACGAGCTCTTCGAGTATCTGTTCCAACCGGAGGGGGACACCCACGAGCCCTACGAAGCGCCACCACAGGCGCTGACCACACAGCGCGACCGAGTCAAAGACATCGAGGGACTCACCGGTAGCGTCGAGTATCTCGCTGTGCCCGACGACGCCGACACGGCGGCGGAACTCTTCGGCGGTGACCATCCGGTTGCTGAAGGTGCGCTCGACCACACCATCGAGGCCGAAGCGCAAGCGCTCGCTGCTCGACTGACCCACCTGTTCGACGATCCACCGACAGTCCAAGATCCCGACACGGGTGTTCATCGCGACGCTACGCCGGACGACACGGCGATCCTCCTTCGCCGGCGAACTCATCTGGATCGGTATCAGCGCGCCCTCGAGGAGTACGACATTCCCTACACTGTTGTCGGTGGTGTCGGGTTCTACGATACGCCAGAGGTCCAAGCGCTCACGAACCTGCTTCGGGTACTCGGTGACCCACAGGACGACGTCTCCCTCTACGGGGTGCTTCGGTCACCGCTGTTCGGGTTCACCGATAATCGACTTGCACCGGCGATCGCAGAGGCCGATTCAGTGTGGGATGCGCTCGCCGAGACGGACGACCCGCAACTGGCGGACGCCTTCGACCTCCTGTCGAGGTGGCGGACCCTCAGCGGCTGCGCGACCCCGTCCGAGGATGGTGTGCTCCCGTGGAACCGACTGCTATCGCACGTGATTGACGATACTGGCTATTTAGCGAGCGTAAGCGCTGACGAACGCGGTCGGCAGGCCGTCGCGAACGTCGAGAAATTTCGTGACCAGGTCCGGAAATTGAGCGAGAACGGTGTTCACACCGCTGCCGGATTGCTCCACCGTATCGACCGACAGGCCGAAATCGACCCTCGTGAGGGTGAGGCCGATATTCCGGGAGACGCCGAGGGCGTCCGGATTATGACGATCCATTCTGCGAAGGGACTCGAGTTTCCGATCGTCACCGTCCCCGATCTCGGGAGTGACCTCAACTTCGGTCGCTCCGTCGACGACCATGGCTACGTTCGACTTGTGGACGGAACTGATGACGCGTCGCCGGTGCCGGCGGTCGGCGGGCCGAATCCGTGCGATGCGTTCTCCATCGAGAAGACGGCCGTCCACGAGTACGCCGACCGACGGTCGCGTCCTCAGGAGCGTGCGGAGTCGAAACGCCTCCTCTACGTAGCATGTACACGAACGCGCGATCACCTCCTTCTCTGCGGCACGCACGACATCGATGTCGACGAGTCCGGTACAATCGAACTTGGCGAGCCTGCAGCCTTCGACGACGCAGACCGGTGGCGCGACTGGTTACAGCCAGCCCTCCTCGACGGAACACTTGTCGCCGAGGCAGTTCGTGACGGACAGACCCGTGGTGAGATAGAAGGAGCCAGCTATACTGTTCGCAGGCCGCCGCGCCCAGTAGACTGGCACACCGACGACGACGCCGTTGATTCAGCGCCGGAGATATCGATCCCCTCACCGCCGTCGCTCGCGCCGGCGAAACGAATTGCGGCCACGACGCTCGTGAATGCGGTGGCAGATGCGTCTACAGAGGGTCACAGTTACTCTCAACGCGAGGAGTCGGTGGGTCTGAGTCCAACGACGTTCGGGACGGTTGTCCACCGAATCAACGAACTCCGTCCACCGAGAGACGAGTGGCCCGCCTTGATCCGACGTTTGAGTCGGATGTCCGGTGAGGAACCGACAGAAACTGACCTCGACGAAGCTATTGATCACGCTGCTGATGCGGTTGAATTTGTGGACCATATTGAGGCCGATGTCCAGCCCCAAGCGGTCTACGACGAGTATTCTGTTGTCGCCCGAATTGATGAGTCGCGGATTATTGGCGATATAGACCGGCTGCTCGTTACGCCGGATGCCTTCTACATTATCGACTACAAGACTAATGATCTCTCGTCAACCACATCGGAAGAGATAGCTGAGCACTATCGACCCCAGATGCTCGCGTACGCCCTTGCACTCTTGCAACACGACGAGAGCCGTGACGTACGGGCTTCGCTTCGGTTTACTGACACTAGCATCGAAGAGCGATTCAGTTGGGGGTCGGAACAGATAGCGGATCTCGAAACAGAACTCCAGGCGATGATGGAACTGGTGTGATAGCCCGGTAGGTATTCGCCACCAGTACCCTGCGAAATCTCTCATCTGGATCGGGGTTCCTCAATCAGTCCATCTTCAAGTTCACCCACATACTTATCCTGAATTCCCTGGCTTCACAAGCAGATTGTGAGCTTCCAGTCGACTTACTTTTTGACACGCCAGGAGATCACATATACCGACAGAACGCGATCGATATCCCCACTGAAGTGATCTTGGTCGTGTTTAGTTTGTAGCATTGTGCCAGACTGCGAAGGTTTGGTGCCAGGATTCAGCTGTTGACAGTTTTGCGTGACTGAAACAGTTTGAGAACGTAGAGGTGCGACGCTTTATCTCGTGAAAGATACGTTCAGCAGCGTTCCGATTTCCATGTTTTTCGTATCGAAATCGGAGCCCAGATCGACGGAGTGCAGTCTGGAGATGTTTTGCTCCATCGACGAGAAACACAGCATTCTCGACGTCGTGTTTCTCGATCAGTTCCTGTAAAAATAGCTCTGTAAGAGCGGTCGTAGTTGTCGAAAACAGCCGTATATGGAGCAACTCGTTCGATTTGGGAGCGACAGCAGCATACAGCCAGTACTGTTGATTGTCGATCCGAATCACCGTCTCGTCGAGCGCAACGTGATTCGGTGACGCATCAGTGGCGGACTGTAGATCACACTTGTGTATCCAATCGTGAACGGCCTTTCGCGATCGCTGGACGCCGAACTTATCCAATTCTCGAACGGTATTCGAAAGCGATAATTCGGACAGATGGAGCCGAATACCCAACTCCATCAGTTGACGCAGTGTCCGCTCACGCTCCACAAAATCCAAATCAATCCAGCTGCTACACCCGCTGAGGCGTGCGATTTCTGCCATGAACCAGCTGGAAATCAGCACGCCTCACTTTTCACGCTTAACTAAACACCACCGATAAATTGGCCTTCAGATTTATATATCCTCACCCGATAATTGTTTGAGCATGGTTGCCCCTCGCCGAGAGAATACTATTTCTCCAGGAAATACAAACGGCAAAAATACGATTTCTATACTTCTCGTTGACGATCACGTTACCGTTGCCGAGATGGCTTCCCAGTTCCTCGAGGCGAACGATGAGCGATTCGATGTTGCGACGGAACCCAGTGCCAGTGAGGGGCTTGAGCGACTTTCCCAAGCGGAGTTCGATTGTGTCGTCAGTGAGTACCAGATGCCAGACATGGATGGTCTAGCATTTCTGCAGGCTGTACGAGACGAGTATCCGGAGGTGCCGTTCATTCTGTTCACCGGGAATTCGGACATCGCGGGTGACGCTATCTCAGCCGGTGTCACTGATTACCTCCAAAAGAAGCCCGGTTCTGACCAGTTCTCCGTCCTAGCCAACCGCATCGAAAACGCGGTCCACCGAACCAGAGCGGGACACCGCCTCGAGGAAAGTCAGCGACGCTTCCGAACGCTGCTCGACAACGTTCCGGGGATGGCCTATCGATGTCGAAACGAACGTGGCTGGCCGATGCTCTTCGTCAGCGATGACTGTGCCGATCTCACGGGATATGAGCGGGCAGCCCTCCTCGACGGCGACCGTCGTTACGGTCGAGACGTAATGCATTCAGACGACCGCGACCGAGTCTGGGACACTGTCCAGGACGCTTTGGAGGCCCAAGAGCCGTTCCGCGTCGAATATCGCATTCGCACTGCTGACGGCACGGAGAAGCGAGTCTGGGAGCAGGGGCAGGGCGTGTTCGAAGACGGCGAGGTCGTCGCTATCGAGGGGTTTGTCACGGATATAACGGAGCGATCGGAGTCCCAGCAACGACTCGAGTATCAGTCTTCTCTGTTGGAAGCCCAGATGGAGACCACGATCGACGGACTACTCGTCGTCAACGAGGACCGGACTGTTGCCGCCTACAACGACAAGTTCGTCGATATGTGGGAGATACCCGCAGAGTTGATCGAGACGGAATCGGACGAGGCGCTGTTGGACTGGATCGTCGAACACAAGCTTGCGGAGCCGGAAGCGTTCATGGAGTTAGTCGACGATCTCTACGAACGCCCCGAGGAAACGAGTCGCGACGAGGTCCGGCTTAGGGACGGCCGAGTCTTCGACCGCTATTCAGCTCCGGTCATTGGTGACGAGGGAACCCACTACGGCCGGTTGTGGGTGTTCCGTGATATCACCGAGCGCAAAGAGCGCGAGCGGGAACTCGAACAACAGGAATTTCTCTTCAGTCGGGTCCAAGCAATCGCTGACATCGGCATCTGGGAGTACGATACACGAACGAACGATCTCACATGGTCCGACGGTGTCCGCCGCATTCACGGGGTGGCTGATGACTACGAGCCGGCCTTAGCGGACGGACTCGACTTTTATCACCCTGATGACCGCGATGAGATTGCCGCTGCAGTTACCCGCGCGATCGAGGAGGGAGAGCAGTACGACCTCGAATTGCGTATCGTCCGCCCCGACGGCACAGTCCGGGACGTCCGTACACAGGGAGAAGTTAGCACGGACGAGAACGGGGAGACGGAACTCGTTCGTGGCGTCTTTCAGGACATCACTGACCGAAAGCGACGTGAAGAGGAACTCGAAGAGGAACGGGAAAAATACGCGACGCTGGTCGAACAGAGCCACGACGGCATCGCGATATTCCAGAACCGGAAGTCCGTCTTCGTCAACTCCCGGCTGTCGGATATCACCGGCTACGAAACGGACGAACTCCGGGGGATGCCGGTCACTGAGCTAATCGCGCCGGAGGACCGCCAACTCGTCCGGGAGCGGTACGAACGACGACTCGATCCCACTGTCGACCCGCCGCCGTCGCGATATACTCTGACCTTTGAGACCAAGGATGGACGCAAGCGAGTCGCTGAAGCAAGTTTCGCCGACATCCAGTATGAGGGTGCGCCGGCAGATCTCGTGTCGATCCGAGACGTAACCGAGCGACAGCAGTACGAAGACGAGTTGGAACGCCTCAATGAGGAACTGGAGGTGCTAAACCGAGTCGTTCGCCACGACATCCGCAACGACATGGCGGTCATGCTCGGATGGGGCGAACTGCTCGAAGACCACATCGACGACGCGGGGAAAGAACACCTCGAGAACATTCTCACGAGCGGCGAACATATCGTCGAACTCACGGAGATCGCCCGTGACTACGTCGAGACGCTGACGAACGACGGGGAGGTAGACGTCAAGCCGACGCGCTTAGAGCAAGTACTAACGAACGAAATCGCCCTTCGTCGAGATGCACACCCGGGCGCGGAGATCAGCATCGACGAACCGATTCCGGATGTCACCGTTCGGGCGAACGAGATGCTCTCCTCGGTGTTTCGGAACCTCTTGAACAACGCCGTCCAGCACAACGACAAGGACACGCCGATAGTCGAGATTACTGCCGAAGAACGAGAAGACGACGTGTACGTAGCGGTCGCCGATAACGGACCGGGTGTTCCTGAGACCCAGCGCGAGCGGATATTCGGAAAAGACGAGATGGGTCTCGAAAGCAGTGGCACGGGCATCGGGCTCTATCTGGTGCAGACGCTCGTCGATCAGTACGGCGGTACTGTCCAGGTCGAGGACAACGAACCGGAAGGAGCCGTCTTCAGCGTCACACTTCCGAAAGCGGACTGAGGTCGGTGGCACTTCCCTCTCGTCGGCACTGCTCCCATCCGAGGGTTCACTGCTCACACTGGCTCAACGAGACAGTACTCTTCTGCCGAGAGTTCGGCCAGCACGGGAGTCCACGCCGAATCCAACCGTAAGGCGGCGGGCCGCTCACGGCCCCGGCCGACAGAATTTGTCGCTCAAACATCAAGATTGATACCATTGCCGTCGCAACGATCAACAAATGCCCTCCATGACACGCCGTGCGGCCCTCGGCGCGGTCGCCGGTTTCGCCGGCAGCGTTGCCGGTTGTGCTGGTCTCCTCGAGGAGGAATCGTTTCCCATCCAACGGTCGTGGCAGACGGGGGTCCGTGCGCCGTCGTCCGTCGCCATGACTGCTGGCGGGCAGCTCTTGACTGGCTCGCATAGCCCGTTCCGTGATCGGCCGATCGTCGCGGGGCTGGACGATCAGACCGGTGAGATCTCCTGGGATGTGACGATCGCGAAGGGCGAGAAGTCGCCCCTAGGTGTCGGTGATGGACGGGCCTACGCGATCTCGAAAGCCGAAACGATGGTCGCCGTCGACGCAGCCACGGGTGAGTCCGTCTGGCAACGCCCGCTCGAGCCGATCGACGCGGCCGACCCTGGGGTCGTCGAGTTCGCCCCACTCCCACTCGGTGATCGCATCGTGGTCCCGATTTCGGGCACCGAGGATGACGTGCCCGACCGACTGGTCGGTGTCGACCGGGCGGACGCTGAGACGCTGTTCACCCATCCCCTGCCCGCATCGCTGTCAGGGGCTCCTGGCGTGACATCCGGTGGCGTGGTTGCACCCCTGGTCGACGGTCGTGTGCGTCTCCTCGACCGGGCTGGCGAAGCCGAATGGACGCGGGATATTGGCACTCCGCTGTCGGCCGTCGGGGCTACTGACGGGACCGCATACCTCGGTGCCGCTACCGAGGAACTGCTTGCGCTGGAAATCGCGACCGGCACAGTCACCTGGCGTGGTTCGCTGGCCAACACCGTGTTCACGCGGCCGTTGGTGACCGACGATCGGGTGTACGTCGGCGGCGCGGACTACACGCTCCGGGCGTTCGACGCGGCCTCGAGCCAGCAAGTGTGGCGTGATGACCTCGGGAACGCCGTGACTCACGGACCGATGCAGGTCGGGGACCGGCTGGTGACGCTGGTCGGTGGGACACACCGCATCCGTGGCTCGAGCGGCACCGTCCCCTTTAGCCCGACTGTACTCTATGTCCACGAGCAAGATGGCACACGGGTCCGGGAAGTCAGACTCGACGACAAGTCGCTCGAGGCCGGCAGCGTCGAGTGGGCACAGACGGCCGGTGAGACGGTCTATTTGGGACAAACGTTCGGTCTGACACGGGTCGCACCGGAGGCGATCACCGATGCGTGATACCGACACCGCTGCCGACACGTACGATCCGCCGGGGAACGCGACCGACCGACAGGACAGTCGGCACTGGTCGCGCCGCCGGGCGCTCGCCTCGCTCGCGTCGGCGGGCACGGTCGCGCTGGCAGGATGTAGCTGGCGGTCGGCGTTTTCTAGCGTCCAACCCCGCTGGAAGCGTGACTTCTCGGCCGCAACGGCGGCAAGCCCACCGGCCGCGACCGACGACCACGTCGTCGTCGGTGGACAGGACAAACGCCTGCATGGGTTTACCGCCGACGGGGAACGGATCCTCACCGTCGAAACCGGTGGGCCCATCGACGCGCGACCGGCTGTTCCATCGTCGGGCGGCCCGGTCCACGTCCACAGCACCGACGGCGACCTCTACACGGTCGGGCTGGCGGGGGAGCGACTGTGGCACGTGGAGGGACAGGCCCGGTACGGGTGGCTCAGTCGACACGGCTCGCTGCTGGTCGGCACCGATCCGGTCGACGGTGTGGTTACCGGCTACGATGCGAGCGACGGCACGCATCGTTTCCAGCGGCCCGGCCAAGCGTATCAGCTTCCCACACTCAGTGATTCCACCTGTCTCTTCCCCGTCACCGACTCGGATGAGAAAACGAAGTTGGTTGCGTTCGCTCCGGCGACCGGCGAGATGCTGTGGGAGTCCCCACCTCGTACTGGCTACCCCGACGTCGTGGCTGCCGGCAACCGGATCGTGACGGTCTACGATTCTACCGTACGGATGCACCGGGCCCGCGATGGACACGTCCTATGGCGGACCCCGGTTGACGGCGACGTGACTAGCCACTTTGGGCCGCCAGTCTGGCTTGGCGAACACGTCTACGTGCGTGTCCGCCGTGATGATCGCTCGGACGAACTGGTTGCCCTCGAGCGTGATGGTGGGACCATCCAGTGGCGTCGGACCGTCGGGTACGAACTCGAGGCAGTGACGACGACCTCACGGGATGTGTTCGTTGCAAGTTCGGTCGATAACCCCGACGGCGGCATTCTAATCCGGCTGGACGCATTCTCCCTCGATGGGACCCGGCAGTGGCAGACGACAACTGACATCGCGATCGGCGGGACGGTCGAGGCATTCGGCCGCGCCGGTGAGAGCCTCTTTGCCGCCAGCGAGAACCAACTCGCCGCCTACGACTCTGCGACCGGGGAACGCTGGTGGCACTACGAGCCGGAATCCTCTCGGATCGGTGTGACGACGGCCGATGGGGCGTTGTACGTTTCGTACCGCGACGGCGGTGGCGTGGCGCGGCTTCCGACGAACTGATCTGAACCGACTGGGGACCTGCTCGTTCGATGTCGTATCGAACTCCGTTCTAGCACCGTGGTGAGCGTTGTCCCTGCAACTCCGATACCGGTGGCTTGTCACAGGGGGGACACCCGTGGCAGTACCGTCGCCCACCGATCCATTGACATCCTTCCCGCCCTGAAGGGCGGGGCTTTCTCCTCGATTCCCCGTAACCGCTCGTGACCTGCAAGGCGGGGTCAGCTCCGCCCGTGGAAGCCGCTGTCTCGAGATGAGGTGGGAATCTCACTCCGGGCTTCCTGCTTGGTTGCCAGCGGGGGATTCTTGTGGTGTCGGCGACGGCCGGTCCCGCTCGCCGCGTTCTGCCGGTCACGGTTCGCCTGTTGGCAGTTGTCCGCGGCCAAAATACTTTGAGAACGAGTATATTACTCGTTCTATATTACAGATGATGGGTTCGATAGCACACCGATTTCCACGATCTGCGTATCGAAGCCGAAGCCCCGTATCGGTAGTGTACAGTCTGGAGATAAATTGCACCCTGGCGAGAAACACGGCATCATCGAACTCGTGATCCGCCGTACGTTCGTGAAGAAATCGCCCCGTCGGCGCGGTCGTAATCGTCGAACACAGCCGGTACTGACGGATATCGTTTGTTTCCGGATCGATAGCAGCGTCCAGCCGATAGCGATACCCATCGAGTTGCAGCATCGTCCCCTCGAGCGTGCGTACTCCGAATTCCCCTCCGCTGTTGATCACACGTGTGGGCCCAGCCATGGGCTGCCTTGCGACTCCGTTTGACACCAAACTATACAATTCTCGAGTAGTGTTCGAAAGCGAGAGGTTGGCAGACTGAAACCGAATCCCGAGTTCCAGCAACTGACGCGGTGTCGGCTCTCGAGCGACACTACGCAACTCGACCCGATCGCTCAACCCATTGAGTCGGTCGGTTTTCACCTTGGCTAAAAATCGCCGATGTAGTGTGGGGTCGGCTTGTCGACTGGCGTTGTTCGTGACTGTAGAGTGATATATGTCCGCGACTCTAGTGGATTTCTCAATGACCAACTCACCGTCAACTCCATCTTTATCTTACAATCATACGATCGTAAAGATCGAGTGGATCGACCGCTCGAGCATCGTCGCGTGGTCGTTTCGGAGCAGTCACACGACCGTCGGTGCGCGGATTTAGTTTCGGGAGAGCAGAATGGGGCGATTTCGACAACGAGATGCGCTCAGCGAGCGGTATATGGAAAATTAATCGCCGATATCCGGCTTGCCGCATTTCGTCACACCCGAAACTGACTGCAGCGCCCGGACGGCGATCACACAGCGACGGCATCACCCTCCGAGTACTGCTGGGTCGGTATCCGACAGAAACCGACGGCTCGAGTCCATAGCGGCCGGGGTCGGTTCGGAATTCCGGTCACGATCGCCCGGTATGACTCGAAACACCATTCAACAGAGCCGAAACATTTCTATGAGCGCAGTGGAATGATGTGGGTGATGACGGGCACAGCAAACCGATCGGTCGAACGGGCGTTCAGGATCGTCGACGAACTCGCGGAAAACGGTGGCGGGCGGGTATCGGAACTCGCGGATCGTCTCGAGATGCCCGTCAGTACCGTCCACAACTATCTCCAGGCGCTCGTCGAGACGGGCTACGTCACGGTCGAGGACAAGGAGTATTCGACGACGACCCGGTTTCTCGAGGTCGGTCACCGACAGCGCCATCGCTTGGAGGTGTTTCAGGCCGTCAGCGACGAACTTCAGGACATCGCAGCCGAGACCGGCGAACACGTGACGCTGCTGGTCGAGGAAAACGACCAGTGTGTGATCGTCGCGGTCCAGGAAGGTCCCGACGCCGTGAATCTGTTCGCGTATCCCGGTGCGCGCATGCCGTTGCACGCGGCAGCCCCCGGGAAAGCGATTCTGGCACACATGCCCGAGGACCGCGTTCAGGGGATCATCGACCGGCAGGGCCTCGTGGAGATGACGAACCGGACCATCACCGACCCCAACGCCCTCTTCGAGCAGCTCGCGGAGATCCGCGAGCAGGGGTACGCCATCGACGAGGGCGAACGCATCGCCGGCATGGTCTGTATTTCCGCGCCGGTGCTGGACAAAAGCGACGAAATCCGTGGGGCGATCTGTGTCTGTGGCCCGCAGAGTCGAATCGACGAGAAACGCCGCGAGGAGATCGCCGACATCGTCAAGCGATCGGCGAACGTGACACAGGTCAATCTAGATTACGTCTGACCCGGTTCCGTCCCCACTAGCGGCCGACGAACTCGGGCTCGCCGTCGTCGAAGAAGGCATCGAGACCGCGCTCGTAGTCCTCCGTTCGGGTCGCGTCTGCGATGCCGTCAGTCTCCGCCGCGAGCTGTTGCTCGAGCGAGCGCTCGTAGCTGTCGGTCAGCAGTCGGGTCGTCGTCCCGAACGCCGCGGTCGGCCCTGCCGCCAGCTCGGCGGCGAGTTCGGCCAGTCGGTCGTCGAACTCGTCGCTGGGGACGACCTCGTTTGCCAGTCCCAGCTCGCGGGCCTCCGCAGGGCTGATGGGGTCGTCTTTCAGGACGAGTTCCTTGGCAGCTCGCAGCCCGACGAGCCGCGGCAGGAAAAACGTCGCGCCGCCGTCGCCGGTCAGGCCGATCCCGGGATACGCGAATTTGAGCGTCGCGTCCTCGCCGAGGACGAGCAGGTCCGGGAACAGCGTCAGGCTAAAGCCGATCCCGGCGGCGATGCCGTTGACGCCGCCGACGACTGGTGTCTTCGTCCGGTGAAACTGGACGATCGCTTCGTGGGCCCGTCCAGCCAGCTCCCGGATGTGGGCCGCGTCGGACTCGTCACCGGAGAGCGCGCCGAGGTCCGCGCCGGAGCCGAAGAAATCGCCCGCATGCGTGAGGACGATACACCGCGTGTCGGGGTCCTCGCCGAGGGTCGTCGCCGCCGATACCAGTTCGTTGGCCATCTCGAGTGTGAGCGCGTTTCGCCCGGCAGTACTCTCGAGCGTCACCGTTGCGACGCCGTCGTCGTGATCGATCGAGAGGTTGTCGTATGCAACCATCGGATCGGTATTTGACGTAACCTCGCTTAACGGTTCCTGCTTTGTCGGTTCGAGAACGGGCTCGGCCCCGCCTAGATCGCGTCGGTCAGGTCGAGCGGCTCGTCGGCAAACAGTGCCGGGTTCATCTCCGCGAGATCGTCGGCCACGAGCGGCTCGAAGCCCAGCCGGTCGATCACGTCGGCTTCGACGTCGATCCCGGGTGCGACCTCCGTGAGTTCGAGGCCCTCGGGGGTGAGTTCGAAGACCGCGCGCTCGGTCACGTAGACGATCGGCTGATCGATTTCGACGGCGTACTCGCCACTGAACGTGATCTGCTCGACCGAGTCGACGAACTTCGAACTCGAGCCGTCGCTCTCGATCGAGAGTTCACCGTCGCCGGCCTCGATCTCGAGGCCGTCGGTCGTCAGCGTGCCACAGAAGACGACCTTCTCGGCGTTTTGCGTGATGTTGATGAAGCCGCCACAGCCGGGTAGCTGCGAGCCGAACCGGCTGACGTTGATGTTGCCCATCGCGTCGACCTGTGCCATCCCCAGAAAGCCCATGTCGAGGCCACCGCCGTCGTAGAAGTCGAACTGCTGGGTCGAGGAGACCAGCGCCTCGTGGTTGACGGCGGTCCCGAAGCTGATGCCGCCGGAGGCAGCCCCGCCGACCGGTCCCGATTCGACGGTCTGGGTGATCTCGTCTGCGATGTCGCCTTCGGCCGCGACCACCGGGACGAGTTCCGGGACGCCCACGCCGAGGTTGATGACCGAATCCGGCTCGAGTTCCATCGCCGCCCGGCGGGCGATGATCGTCCGCTCGTCGAGCGGGAGCGGCTCGCTGTCGTCGTCGGTCGGCTGCTTGATCTCGCCGCTGTAGGCGGGGTTGTAGTCTTCCGCGTACGTCTGCTGGTGGTGACTCGGCGGGGCTTCGACGACGGAATCGACCAGCACGCCGGGGACGGCCACGTCGCGGGCGGTGAGCGTGCCCGACTCCGTGACGCGCTCGACCTGGGCGATCACCGTGCCGCCGGAGTTGTGGGCGGCCTGGGCCATCGCCAACACGTTCGAGTCGAGGGCTTCCCGTTCCATGGTGATGTTGCCGTCCTCGTCGGCCGTCGTCCCACGGATGATCGCGACGTCGATCGGCACCGACTGATAGAAGAGATACTCCTCGCCGTCGACGGTCATGACCTCGACGATATCCTCGTCGGTGATGTCGTTGGCCTTCGCACCGTCCTGGCGCGGATCGACGAACGTTCCCAGCCCGACGTGGCTGAGCGTGCCGGGCTTGCCCGCGGCGGTATCGCGAAGCAGGTGATCCATCACGCCGAAGGGGAGGTTGTAGGCCTCGATCTCGTTGTTGACGACCTTCTCCATCAGGTCGGGCGTAAAGCCCCAGTGGCTCGCGATCGTGCGCTCGAGCATCCCCTCTTGGACCAGATGCGAGAGCCCACGGCCCTGCCGGTCGCCTTCCGCGGCGGGATGATAGAGGGTGAGATCGCGGGGCTGGCCCGTTTCGGCGTATCGCTCGCCGAGTGCCTCGAGAACGTATTCGGGAATCCCGACGGCGACGAAGCCGCCAACGCCGACCGTATCGCCGTCGTCGATACGTTCGACTGCCGCCTCTCTGGACTGTCGAATCGTCATACCTCCCTCTCGCGGGAGCCGCTACTTTTACTTACCTATCTCCGCGCCACGCCACTGTAGCAAGCGCTCGTACCGGTATCGACGGCGTTCTCACAGCGGAATCGTACGCTTTACTATCCCGCCCACGAATCAGCGTGTATGGAGCTAACAGACAACCAGCAACTGATACAGGACACCGTTCGGGAGTTCGTCGAGAAGGAAGTCGCCGACACGGTCGACGAACACGACGCGGCCCAGACGTTTCCGGAAGACGTCTGGGACGGGCTCGCGGAACTCGATCTGACCGGGCTCACGGTCCCTGAAGAGTACGGTGGGTTCGACGCCGACAAAGTGACCTACAGCATCGTCAACGAAGAGATTGCGCGGGGGCATCTGGCAGTTGCGACGGCGCTGTCGGTCCACTGTCTGGCCACCTCGTGTATCCGCCAGTTCGGCACCGACGAACACAAAGAGGAGTGGCTGCCGAAGATGGTCGACGGTCGCCCTGTCGGCGCGTTCGCGCTCTCGGAACCCGACGCCGGCTCGAACCCGGCCGAGATGAGTACCGAGGCCCGCCTCGAGGACGGCGAATACGTCATCAACGGGAAGAAACAGTGGATCACGAACGGCAAACGTGCGGGCGTCGTTATCCTGTTCGCGAAGACCGACCGCGACGATCCCGACACCGTGACTCAGTTTCTGGTGCCCAAGGACACGCCCGGCCTCGAGATCGGCAAGAAAGAGGACAAGCTCGGGCTGCGTGCCAGCGACACCACGACGCTGCTCTTCGACGATGTGCGGATCCCCGAGGAGAATCGCCTGACCGAAGTCGGTGACGGGCTCAAGGCCGCGTTCTCGATCCTGACCGGTGGCCGGATCGCGATCGCCAGTCAGGCCGTCGGCGTCGCCCAGGCGGCCCTCGACGCTGCCGTAAGCTACGCCAACGAACGCGAACAGTTCGGCGAGCCGATCAGCAACCATCAGGCGATCGCCCACAAGCTCGCGGACATGCAGACGGACGTTCAGGCCGCACGCCTGCTGACACGTGACGCCGCCCGGAAAAACGACGGTGGCCTCGATCCGCAGGCAGCGAGTATGGCGAAGTACTTCGCCAGCGAGACGGCGGTCGACGTCGCAAACGAGGCGGTACAGGTCCACGGCGGCTACGGCTACACCAAGGACTTCGACGTCGAGCGCTACTACCGCGACGCCAAGATCACCACGATCTACGAGGGGACCTCCGAAATACAAAAGGAGGTTATCGCACGGCACCTGACCGAGTAACGCGACGCGTTACTCGTATTCGTAGAAACCGCGTCCAGTCTTCTTGCCGAGATCTCCCGCTTCGACCTTGCGCTTGAGGAGATAGGCCGGCTTGTACCGATCACCTAACTCCTCGTGGAGCGTCTCGGAGGCATGGAGACAGACGTCGAGGCCGATGTGGTCGGCCAGCGTCAGCGGTCCCATCGGCACGTTGGTCCCGAGTTCCATTCCCGTGTCGATGTCGTCTTTGGAGGCGACGCCCTCGTCGTAGGCCCGGATCCCCTCGTTGATCCAGGGCATCAGGATCCGGTTGGTGACGAAGCCGGGCTTGTCGTCGGCCTCCCAGGTCGTCTTCCCGAGGTCCTCGGCGAATTCGTGTGCCAGCGCGGTGACGTCGTCGCCGGTCTTCTCGCCGACGACGATCTCGACGCCCTCCATCACCGGGACGGGATTCATGAAGTGCAGCCCGACGACGGCCGCCGGTCGCTCGGTCGCGCTCGCGATCGAGGTAATCGAGAGCGTACTCGTGTTCGTCGCGAGGACGGCGTCGTCGCGACAGGTTTCATCGAGATCGGCGAAGATGTCGCGTTTGATCTCGAGGTTCTCGACGGCAGCCTCGACGACGACATCGCAGTCCGCGAGGTCCTCGAGGTCGGTCGTGCCGGTGATCCGGTCGCGGGCCGCGTCGGCTTCGTCCTCGGTCAGAGCGTCTCTGCTGACGAGTCGGCCGAGACTGTCGTCGATCGTCTCGAAACCACTGTCGACGAACTCCTGTTCGACGTCGCGCATGACGACGTCGTAGCCTGCCGTTGCGGTGACCTGTGCGATACCACTGCCCATCGTGCCAGCGCCGACGACGCCGACACGGTCGATCGTCTCTACGTCTGCAACCATCATTTCGTGGTGGTCGGACTGTCGTAGTAAATGTCCCGACTCTCGTCAGTGGCGGAACCGACGGTCACAACCACCGGCCGTCGTCCGACACAGCTATACCGTACGAACTGATATGTGACGGTGATAACTAATGACACAGGTGCAACTCGCCGGCACAGGCATGACGACGTTTGGCTCCCACCCCGATCGGACGGGCAGGGACATGTTCGCAGACGCCGGGCTCGCCGCTCTCGAGGACGCCGGCGTCCCGGCCGGGGACGTCGACGAACTCTTCTACGGCAACTTCGTCGGCACCCTCTCGGAAGGGCAGGGTCATCAGGGGCCGCTCATGGCGGAGGCACTCGGCACGACCGTCCCATCGCGACGGATCGAAAGCGCCTGTGCCTCGAGCGGGCTCGCGGTCCACGACGCCGTGCGTGCGATCCGAAGCGGCGAGTCCGATGTCGTCGTTGCTGGTGGTATGGAGCGGATGACGAACATGGGCACGGCCGGGGCGACGAAAGGGCTGGCCAGTGCGGCCGACGATCTCTATGAAGTCCGGTCGGGTGTCACCTTCCCCGGCGCGTACGCGCTGATGGCTCGGGCCTACTTCGACGAGTACGGCGGCACCCACGAGGATCTGGCCCATATCGCGGTCAAAAACCACGACAACGCACTCGCCAACGACCACGCCCATCTCCGACAGGAGATCACGGTCGCGGACGCACTCGATGCACCCGAGATCGCGTCCCCGTTTACCCTGTACGACGCCTGTCCGATCAGCGACGGGGCGGCCGCGATCGTCTTGACCACCCCCGAATACGCCGCGGAACACGACCTCGAGGCCGACGTGGCGATCACGGGTGCCGGCCACGGCGGCGATACGATGGCGCTGCACGATCGCCAGTCGCTCTCGAAGACGCCTGCAACCCGCGACGCGGCAGTGGACGCCTACGACGACGCCGGCATCGAACCCAGCGATATCTCCGTCGCGGAGGTTCACGACTGCTTTACGATCGCCGAAGTCCTCGCCCTCGAGGGGCTCGGCCTCTACAGTCACGGCGAGGCGATCGGGGCAGCCCGCCGCGGCGAGACGTGCCGTGACGGCGAGTTGCCGGTGAACCTCTCCGGCGGCCTGAAAGCGAAGGGCCATCCGGTCGGCGCAACCGGGGCCGCCCAGGTGGCTGCCATCGCGACGCTGCTCGACGGCACCCATCCGCGGGCCGATGCCGTCGACGACGCCACGGTCGGCGTCGCCCAGAACGCTGGTGGGACCGTCGCCAGTGCGACCGTTCACGTTCTGGAGGTGATGGAGTGATGACGGACGTGACCAACGGCGAGTACGACGCGTTCCTCGAGGCGCTTGCAGCGGGCGAGGGCTACTACCGCAGCTGCGAGAACGGGCACGGCCTGCTGCCACCACGGCGTGCCTGCCCGCACTGTGGCGATCGCAATCTCACGGAGCGGGACCTCCCGTCGGCCGGCGAGATCGTCACGCACACGACCGTGTCCGTCCCGACGCCGCAGTTCGAAGACGACGCCCCCTACGTCACCGCCGTCGTCGACTTCGGCGGCGTCCGACTCACGGGAGTCGTGCGAGGCATCGATCAAACGGCCGTCGAAATCGGTGACCGCGTCACCGCGACCGTCGAATCCAACGAGACTGACGGCGAGCGGACGATCGTTTTCCGTCCGGCAGAATAACGGAGCCAATTCGCGCTACGAACCCCACTCCAGCGGGCGTCGACCCGGCTACAGGCCGTGTTTCTGCTGCTCTTCTTTGCGGAGTTCGACGCGGCGGATCTTCCCGCTCGAGGTCTTGGGGAGTTCGTCGGTGAACTCGATCCGGCGGGGGTACTTGTAGGGGGCCGTCTCTTCTTTCATGAACGACTGTAAGTCGTCTTTCAGTTCGTCGGTGCCCTCGTGGCCCTCGGCGAGGATCACGTAGGCCTTGACGACGCTGCCGCGTTCTTCGTGTGGACTGTCGACGACGGCGGCCTCGGCGACGGCATCGTGGGTGACGAGGGCGTCCTCGACCTCGAAGGGACCGATGCGATAGCCCGACGAGATGATGATATCGTCGGCCCGGCCTTCGAAAAAGAAGTAGCCGTCCTCATCGCGGGAGGCGAGGTCGCCCGTGCGGTAGTAGTCGCCGGAGAGTTTCTGCTCGTCGAGGTTCGGTTTCTCGTAGTAGCCGTCGAAGATCGCCGGCGAGTCGACCGGCACGGCGATCTCACCGATCTCGCCGGACTCGACCGTTTCCTCGTCGTCGACGTCGATGATCGTCGCGCCGACACCGGGCGTCGGCTTGCCCATGCTTCCGGGTTTGACGTCGATTCCGGGGTAGTTCGTCACCAAGGCAACGGTCTCGGTCTGGCCGTAGCCGTCACGCGGGGTCACGCCCCAAGCGTCCTGAATGCGCTCGATCGGCTCACGGTTGAGTGGCTCGCCCGCCGAAAGCGCGTCGTTGAGGGTGACATCGTAGTCCTCGAGGTCGGCGTTGGCGAACATCCGGTACTGGGTCGGGACGGCACAGAGCTTGGTGACCCCTTCCGCTTCCATGATCTCGAGGAACGTGTCGGGCTCGAACTCGCCGTCGTAGATGAGTTGGGTCGCGCCCGTCGTCAGGCCGACGCCGACCGGGCTCCAGAACCACTTCGCCCAGCCGGTCCCTGTGGTGGCCCACAGCAGTTCGTCCTCGAGGTCGGTGTCCTCGTCGACGCCCCACCAGTAGGGGGCGTTGATCCGGTTGAAACAGTACTGCCAGCGGTGTTTATGCAACACCGGTTTGGGCTGGCCGGTCGTTCCGCTGGTGTAGTTGATCGTCATCGGATCCTCGGCAGCCAACTCGGGGCCGTCGTAGTCGGTCGACTCCTCGGCCATGACGTCCGCGACCGTCGTCCATCCCTCGCCCTGCAGGTCGTCTTCGGAACCGTCGAGGACGATGACCCGCTCGAGTGGGGTCTCCTCGAGTACCGGTTCGACCATGTCGGTCAGCGATTCGTGGACGACGATACTCGTCGCGGAACAGTCGTCGGCCCGGAACGCGATGTCTTTCGAGCGCAGCATCGACGAACAGGGGACCAGCAGCGAGCCGGTCGCCAGCGCACCGAGTTGGATCGCGAACGCGTCGGGATGGCGCGGGAACAGGTGCATCACCCGGTCGCCCTCGGTGACGCCGA
Organism: Natrinema thermotolerans; assembly: GCF_031165565.1. NCBI lineage: Archaea > Methanobacteriati > Methanobacteriota > Halobacteria > Halobacteriales > Natrialbaceae > Natrinema > Natrinema thermotolerans. Next base: position 4,222,866 of record NZ_CP101873.1, read on the forward strand.
GGGACTCGAGGCCGTTGGCAAAGCGGTTCATGTCGTCCCGGATATCGGCGTAGGTCCGTTCCTCACGGGCCCCCTCGTCGTCCAAGAACCGGACGGCGACGCGATCGCCGACCGAGTCGGCGTGGTCCGTGACGACCGACGTGATCGCATACGAATCCGGGATATCCCACTCGAAGCTGTCTGCTTCTGTAGTGTAATTAACACCCATACGCTGCCAATCAGAACGCGCAATCTTGAATCTTTTGTTACAATTGGTAATTTGTATCATCTATATACTCAATATCCATCGCATCCCCGGTGTCGGCCGCCGACTCCGGCCGTCGATCGTCACTCCCGCCGGAGAGTCGCCTCGAGCGGCACAACATTTTAGAAGAGTTGCATCTATACGCTAGACAATGTTCGACGAGCAAGAACTGGCGGAGATTTCCCAACAACGGGAGTCGTGGGAAGCGGAGACGCTCGATCCGTCGTTAGAACGCGGCGAGCGCAAAGAGCGATTCGCGACGGTCTCGAACCACGAGGTCGATCGCCTCTACACGCCCGAAGACATCGCCGACCTCGAGTTCGACGAGGACCTCGGGTTCCCCGGTGAGCCACCGTACACGCGGGGGCCGTATCCGACGATGTACCGCGGGCGCACGTGGACGATGCGCCAGTTCGCCGGGTTCGGGACCGCAGAGGAAACCAACGAACGCTTTCATTACTTGATCGACGAGGGCCAGACCGGGCTCTCGACGGCGTTCGACATGCCGTCGCTGATGGGGATCGACTCGGATCATCCAATGAGCGAAGGCGAGGTCGGCAAGGAGGGTGTCGCCGTCGACACGCTCCGGGACATGGAAATCCTGTTCGACGGCATCGACATCGATGACGTGTCGACCTCGTTTACGATCAACCCGTCGGCAGCGGTCATCTACGCGATGTACATCGCGCTGGCCGACCAGCAGGGTGTCCCCCGTGACGAAGTCCGGGGGACCCTCCAGAACGACATGCTGAAGGAGTTCATCGCGCAGAAAGAGTGGGTCATCCCGCCGGAGCCCTCCCTCGAGATCGTCACTGACACGATCGAGTTCGCCGTCGAGGAGACGCCGAAATTCCACCCGGTCTCGATCTCGGGCTATCACATCCGGGAGGCCGGCTCGACCGCGGCCCAGGAGGCCGCCTTTACGCTCGCCGACGGCTTCGCCTACGTCGAGGACTGTCTCGAGCGCGGACTCGACGTCGACGAGTTCGGCCCGTTGCTGTCGTTTTTCTTCAACTCACACAACTCCATCTTCGAGGAGGTCGCGAAGTTCCGGGCCTCACGCCGTGTCTACGCCCGTCTGATGGAGGAGTGGTACGGCGCGGACGAGCCCGAATCCAAGCGTATGAAGTTCCACACCCAGACGGCGGGCCAATCGCTGACGGCCCAGCAGCCGCTGAACAACATCGTCCGGGTGACGATCCAGGCGCTGGCAGGCGTCTTCGGCGGCACTCAGTCGCTGCACACCAACAGCTTCGACGAGGCGCTGGCGCTGCCAAGCGAGAAGGCAGTCCGCGTCGCCTTGCGGACCCAGCAGATAATCGCCGAGGAATCCGGCGCGGCCGATATCGTCGACCCCATGGGCGGCTCCTTCGCCATCGAGAAACTCACAAACGAGATGGAAGCCGAGATCATGGACTATCTCGAGGAGATCAAAGCAATGGGCGACGGCTCGATCCGCGACGGCGTCCTCGAGGGCATCAACCAGGGCTACTATCACCGCGAGATTCAGGAAGCGAGCTACGAGTACCAGCAACGCGTCGAACGCGGCGAGGAAGTCGTCGTCGGCGTCAACGAGTACACCATCGAGGAAGACACTTCGCCGGAGCTGTTACACGTCGACGAAACGACGCGGGATCGCCAACTCGAGCGCTTAGAACAGGTCAAAGCCGACCGCGACGATGCGGCCGTCGATGCGACGCTCGAGGCGCTGTCGGACGCGATCGAACGCGAGGAGAACGTCATGCCGTACATCGTCGACGCCGTCAAGGCCTACGCGACGATGGGGGAGATCATGCAGGTCTTCGAAGACCACCACGGCGCGTATCGAGAGGAGATCAGCCCGGTCTGAGCCGGTCTCCCGTCAGACGTCGCTCCCCACCGATTCCCGAGCCCGTCGTTCCCCGGTCGGAAGCGCCGTTTCGACGGTCAAAACTTGGTGACTCCGATAGAAACATACGTTCCCCCTTCGAACCGGGATCCATGAGTATCGAGAACGATGAGCGGACGATTCGGTGTCTGGTTGCAAAGGTCGGTCTCGACGGCCACGACCGTGGCGCACACGTTATTTCCCGAGCGTTCCGTGACGCCGGCTTCGAGGTCATCTACTCCGGACTCCACAAAGCACCCGACGACATCGTCCAGGCTGCAGTGCAAGAGGACATCGACGTCCTCGGCATCTCGATTCTCTCCGGGGCGCACGATACGCTCGTCCCGAAAATCATGGACGGCCTCGAGGAATACGGCGCGAAAGAGGAGACGCTCGTACTCGTCGGCGGCGTGATTCCGGAAGAGGACCGCGACGAACTCGAAGCGGCGGGGGCTGCTGCGATCTTCGGTCCCGGAACGTCGATCGAAGAGACGATCGACTTTGTCCGTAAAAACGTCCCCGACCGGTAACCACGGATGGCGGTCGATCGCGATCACAGCGGGGATCTACCGATATGGTTGAAACACTCGGATAGTGGCCACAGGCTATGTTCAGATTGGCTGGTTCCAGCAATACGCGTAGCTCTGGAGCCAGGTTCGGCGGTTGCTAGTTCTGCATTTCTGAAGAGATATCCAAACTGGTAGGTCTAACTATTTACCTCTTGAAAGAGACGTTCAACAGTACTCCAATTTCCACGTGTCTCGTTTCGAAATCGGAGCCCGTGTCGGTGGAGTGCAGCGTGGAGCCAGGGGCCTGAACCGCCGAGAAACACAGCGTCTTCGACGTCGTCTTTCTCGCATAGTTCAGCGAGGAATTGGCTGATGAGTCCAGATTTCGCGTTGGAAAGAATCTAACGTGGAGGTTCATCGGTCTCGGAAGCAACAGCAGCGTACAGCCAGTACCGCTGATCGTCGAGTTGGATCACGGTTTCGTCGAGTGCGACGTGATCAGGCTGGGTACCATATGTCGGCTGTCGGTCGGCTTTTTGCATAGTTATAGACGGTCGATCGTGCCCGTTTGACACCGAAACTATATAAGATATATACAGTATCCAAAAGTGATGATTGGCACAGCTGAAGTTGGATACTCAACTCTATCAGATCGTGTGACTTTCAGCGGCTACTATAGCTCCACTAGGGCGTTGGAATTCAAGCATGGACACCTCGAACCCCAACTGCCTCGTTCTTCAAACGCTACTCCGAACAGCGCCACCGACGTACGTCCGAAGACCGTCCGTCAGCGTCGGATCGTCGTCGAAGACACGCATGCGGAACGGGCGGTCGGCGGCATCGGCCGCCTGGAAGACGTACTCGGTCGTCCCGTCGCGATCGAACCCGAGAACTTCGCCGATCGCGAGGCCCTTCGCGTCCGGGTGCAGGTCGTCAGAATCGGCTGCCGAATCGGGGATCGGTGCCTCAGTGCTACTCTCGTCCGATTCGGCAGTCTTCTCTACGGTGTGTGTGGTGTTAGCACTGTCGGCTGCGTTGCCAATGGACGTGTCGCCGTCGGTCGCAGCCTCGAGGAGTGCTGCATACACGACACATGTCGGACACCAGAAATTCTCGGTCACGGTAGCAAGAACAGAGACTGAGAACTACTTCCCGTATCGCACTCGTGGTGCGGAGTCTACAGCGGTTCAATTTTACGTACGAATCCAAGACTGGGAAGCAGTTCAGGAATCAATACCCTCGATTTGATCCATCTCGAGTATACTCGCGAAAATCAAACACATGATCGTTGCTTCTACTCGGCCGCCAAAATAATACTCGAGATAGAGAACGAATGACCAAAGGCAGAACTGGAGGCCGACGTCAGCATGCATCTGGCGACGGATGACCTAAAAAAGGCTAATTCGCGTTACTTCGCGGCTTTGATCAGACGCTCGAGGTCGAGATGCCCATCGCCGTGGTATAACTCGCCTTCCTCGGGCATGGTTGCAGTATCTTTGATCAGACGCTCAACCTCTTCGACACCTGCATCGGGGCGGAGCGACCGGACAAGTGCGACTGCAGCCGTTACCTGCGGTGCCGCCATCGATGTACCTGCCTTCCACCCGTAGCCAGGGACGACATTCCCCTGTTCATCCGTCGAAATGACCGTCGAATAGACGAGGTCATTGTACGCGTCGGGGTTCTCCGAAAGCTCCTCCACATCTGCGTTCCCACCGGCAGCACTCACGTCGACGGCACTCCCGTAGTTCGTGTAGAAAGCTGGCTGGGTCGTCGGCTCCTCCAGCCGGTTCTCCGTCAGCCACTTCTCCTCGTTGTCACTATGTTTGTCTCCCCAGCCGACGCCGATCGGACCGGTCGCGCTCACCCCGAAGATGCCCTCAACCTCCGTCGGGAGGCTGAGGATGTTCTCCGTGTCCATGTTCAGGCCATCGTTGCCAGCGGAATTGACGATGAGCATTCCCTTCTCTCGGACGGCTTTCGCCGTCCGGCGGTATGCGTCTCTGATACCTATGAGCCACGGGTACTCCTCCGGATCGACGTACGGGGCCGGGTAGCCGACGCTGTAGTTCGCGGCGTCGCAGCCGACCTCTGCGGCGTAGAGAAACGCGGCCAGCGAATCGCTCGTGTAGTTTTCTTTCCGGGAGAACACTCGGAGTGAAACGATTTCCGTATCCGGTGCGGTCCCGAGGCCACCCCCCGCAGGACCGTCGTTGGAGTTCGTCGCTGCGATGATACCAGCGACGTGGGTGCCGTGATCGCCTGCACCGTTCGGCTCGAACCCGAGTCCATCGGTCGTGAAATTGGCTGATAGCTCCTCGTTCACGACGCCTTCGAGGTCCGGATGGTTCGGGGAAACCCCCGTGTCGACAACTGCGACGCGAGTTCCCTCTCCAGTGGTCGTATCATGGACGGATTTCCCATCGTCGGGCTTGTCGGTGTAGTCACCAACGTCCTGTACCCGTTTGTCCCACTGATACTCGGTGTTCTTTGGCGGACCATCGTGATTATGGCTGTTGCTCCGCTCGTCAACGGAGGGACCCGACTGTTCCTTGACTGCTCCGCCTTTGTCACCGCTCCAATCGACCTTTATATCCGGCGTTGTCGCGGACGGCCCGCCGACCTTGCTCTCATCGCCTTGTGCAGCAAGCATATCGATTTCGGAAAGGTCGTGGATGATCTCTACGTCTTCGGGGACTTGCGCCCGTGAGACCTCTCGTAGGTCAATCAGGAATCGGGAGAATCGAGCCGAGCATACGCGTCTGCAGTAGCGTGCAGTTCGGTGAGTGACCTGTCGAGCATCAATGGTTCGGGAAGTTGTTCGTCGATTTCTCTCAGCGCCTGTTCGGCCTCGAGGAGTGTTTCATGCAGATCGTCGACGATGATCTCCAGGTCGAGTGTGACGATCATTGTGAAATATTCTGGTGGATAACCTTCAAAGAATAGTATTGGAATTCACAGCTATTCCGTAACAAATTAGAGATGCTCTTCCATCTCTTTGACCTTATCAGGAAACTGTTCCCTGTAATATTCAATTTCGCTCTCATCGTAATAATCCAGCATACCTTCGTGATCATATTCTAAGCGGATAGAGATGTAACAACTATCGCCTTCTTCATCTACTCCGTCAGGTGGATATTCCAGTGGTAGTTTGATTTGGGCTACCGGGTCCTCAGTCTTGAGGGAGAATAGGTCAAAGGTAGGGGCGTCGAACCCGACCTGAACGATTTGTCCGTTGAATTCTCTGGTCGAAACAGTCGCATCAACCAATGTTTTCGTTCCCAGTGGTTCAGTGGACAACGTCAGTTCTACGTGGTGCCGCGCAAAGAGATAGCGACCGTCTTCTGGGAGAAAGTGAGGTGGGTATGTTATATAACCAATATTTCCCCGTCTCTTCTGAGCCACATATCTCCAACAACAGAATCATATGCCAAATCTAATTCCTCGTAGTTCCCTATGAACTCGAACGTTTTGCTCATACGAACACTACGGTTACATCAAATGTAAAATTTTGCCACTTACTCAAAGAAGACAGTGTAACCAGCCGAAAAGAACTATTTTTGCCTTTCTTTTACTTGGTCGGTCGTGTTTAGTTTGTAGCATTGTGCCAGACCGCAAAGGCTTGGAGCCAGGATTCAGCTGTTGACGGTTTTGCGTGACTGAAACAGTTTGAGAACGAAGAGGTACGTCGCTTTATATCGCGAAAGACACGTTCAGAAGCGTGCCGATTTCCATGTTTTTCGTATCGAAATCGGAGCCCAGATCGACGGAGTGCAGCCTGGAGATGTTTTGCTCCATCGACGAGAAACACGGCGTTCTCGACGTCGTGTTTCTCGGTCAGTTCCTGTAAAAACAGCTCTGTAAGAGCGGTCGTAGTTGTCGAAAACAGCCGTATATGGGGCAATTCGTTCGATTTGGGAGCGACAGCAGCATACAGCCAGTACTGTTGATTGTCGATCCGAATCACCGTCTCGTCGAGCGCAACGTGATTCGGTGACGCATCAGTGGCGGGCTGTAGATCACACTTGTGGGTCCAATCGTGAACGGCCTTCCGTGAACGCTGGACACCGAACTTCTCTAATTCTCGAACGGTATTCGAAAGCGATAATCCGGACAGATGGAGTCGAATACCCAACTCCATCAGTTGACGCGGTGTCCGCTCACGCTCCACAAAATCCAAATCAATCCAGCCGCTACTACCGCTGAAGCGCGCGATTTCTGCCATGAACCAGCTGGAAATCAGCACGCCTCACTTTTCACGCTTAACTAAACACCACCGTGGGCTAAGGCGAAGGAGCCAAACCAACCGCTACACCTTCGGAGAGGAGAGAGAAACTATCGAATAACTATTTGACAGAAAACGCAGACAGGGGAACTCGTTTGTCTATGAATACGGGGAGAGATGGCGTAATAATATCCCGGATGTTGCTGCAGGTCAAAGATAGTTTCACATAGATCTAATAGAATTATAATTCCACACTAGTACAACCACATTTATAATGACACGATTGGTTAGTGTACCACAATGACATAATGACACGGAATAGGGAGATGCACGAATGCGAGTAATAGCACACCTGCGAGCGCGCGCGGATACGGCCTACGATAATACGTACCATCACAAGCTTCGAGGCCGGATCTGGAACGCGCTTGATGGGACCGAATACGACGAAATACACGACAAGGATCGTCCGAAGGGGTTCACGTACAGTAATCCGTTTCCGCCGAGAGATATGCGAGAGGGCGACGAGCGGACGTTACTCGTAGCGTCGCCACATGAAGAACTGCTCGCCAACGTTGCGGCCGATCTCAAAGACAACCGAGAGTTAAATATCGGCGAGATGCCCTTCCATGTCGATTCGGTCAACGGACTGGCGACTGACGTAGGCGAACCGGGTACGTCGGGCACGATCGAGACAGGGACGGGCGTGTTAGTTCGGATCCCGCCGTGGCGCTTCGAGGAGTACGGCATCGACACCGACCACGATGAGGCGGAATTCTGGCGACCCCAACATACGGTGGAGCCATTCCGCAATCAGGTCGAGAACAATCTCGATAAGAAACACGACCTGTTTTGTCCCGACTACTTGCCCGGGCCGTCGGAAACTAGCGACGATCTGTTCGACGGCGCAGACCTGATCAAGACGTTCTCGATTCCGGTGACCGTGACACAGGGTCAACGCGAGACGTGGGTGTTGAGCAAATGGCGGTTCGACTATACCGTCCGCGACGACCACCACCGACGCCATCTGAATCTCGCGCTCGACACCGGTATTGGCGAGCGGAATTCGCTCGGATTCGGGTTCGTCAACATCACCGAGAAAGAGAACCAGCGATCGGGCCAGAGGGAACGCGTCGATGCTTGATCCTGACGAGTTCTACGACGAGTACCCACCCGAGCGACTGGAAGACGAACTCCCGGAGCGACCGATCTCGTCGCTCCGGGATATCCAGCATCTCTACGGTCGCCTGTACACGCTGGCGACGGCCGGTGGTGGCGACTACGCAGCGTATCTGACACCCGACCAGGCCAACGACCTGATCGGAGCGGAAGAGAGCCTGATTGTCGTCCGGGTCGATCTCTCCGGTGACCGACCCGCACTCGACGCAGATGAGCCCGTCAAGATTACCCAGTATGCCGACGATCTCATCCAGAAAGTCGCCCACTGTAAGTACAACGCCGCGCGCGGGATTGATCACAGCGTTACTCACCGCTCGGGACGCAACAGCAATCCTGAGAAGTTGGCCCGCTACGCCTGCGAGCGCCTGACCAAGTGGGCGACTGACGATGTCGTTCAGGATGTTGCCGACGAGTGCCCGGATGGAGAGGTTATTCGCGGGCTGGCAACCGTGGGCGATGAGGAATCGAATCTCGACCGGATCCGGTCTGCAGTCAAGGCCGAACTCGGCGGTTCGACTACAGCACTCCTAACCGTACAGGTTCGACGAGAAGTGGGTGCGGACTACGAGTGGCCCGGCGACGTGCCAGTGTTCAACGAGGCGATGCGTGCACGGAAGCTCTCGAAACTGGTCTCGAAGGGACAGGCGACGAACTCCGCTGGCCAGGCCACCGATCTGATCAGCGGTGAGCGCACCCGAACCGTCGGCACTGCGGAGGACCCGCTCAACTACTTCCTCGGCAAGCAGATGGAGAAGTTCCCGGGATTAGATCCGGACGAAGCGTGGCGGAGTCATCCGATCTCCGAAGACGGGGCAGTCACGCTGATGAATGCCGAGGAGTTCGTCGACGCCTGTTCCTACCGGACGTTTAACGCCGATGTGTATTACCTCCCGTACTTCCTCGGTCGGCCGACACCTGCGGAGACGTACAACCTGTACGCGGCGCTTCACAGCGTCACACAGGCCGACGACATGGGTCCGGTCCAGACGCTCTACGACGAGTTGGGTGATCACGAAGCGAATTCCGAGGGTCGACTGCGGTTTTACGTCGCAGCGGTCATGAAACACCAGATGTCCCGCTTCGACGTGTACGGCGAGACGCTGAACGGCCGGATCCACTACCCCACCGAGGTCGGGGAGCGACACGAACAGATCACGGAAAGTTGGGTCTTCGACGAGAACGACGACAGGAACGGGGATCGAACACCACCGATGCCCTCCCACGAGGAGTGGTCGCTCACCACGTATCAGGATTTCCGAGAGATGGTCGGATCGGGAGCCTACCTCTACCGGACGTTTCCCTTCACCGACGAGGACACCGATGCGACGGTGGACGACGAGCGAATCGATGTCCATGTGTCGATCCTCGCCGGCGACCCCGTACCGCGGACCCAGCTCGTCAGTGCCTACGTCGAGCGACTGCTCGATCGGGACGGCGACGATGTGCCGGAACTCCTGATCGCCTCCCAATTCGCACAGTTGTGCGCGCTCGAAAACGCTGATCTCGTCACGACGGACACCGGCGATACCGAATCGACACTGATCGACGGTCCCGATTACAACATTATGGAACCAGAACACGCGCGAACCGATGGCGGCACAGCCGCCCTCGATCGCACCGAGAAGCTTAAATCGTTCATCGAACAGACGGACGGTCTTGACGACCCCGAGCGGAAGGGTGCGTTCCTGCTCGGTACGCTCGTCGGCCAAGTCGGCACCTATCAGCAGGGCTACCACGACCGGTCGACGACTGTCATCGACCAGTACCCGATCAAGTCGATGACCAAAACCAAGATCAAGCGTATCACCCAGGAGGTAATCGACAAAGATGTCGTCTACTCCCGGGAGATGGCCAAGAAAGGGTCGAACATCAACTCGACGATGTACAAGGAAGTCACGAACGCTATCGTCGAAACCATGGCTGGAAACGATCCGTCGGGCTGGGAGATCAGCACCGACGATCTGCGCTTCTACTACGCCCTGGGACTGACCTACGGCATGAACGACCGATCGACGAACGAGGACGACGCAACGACCGACGACGAAACCACCGACGAATCCCCCGATACCAATGAGTGAACACTACCCCACTGTCTCGAACAGATCCGAAATCGTCTTCGCGTACGACGCAGTCGACGCGAACCCCAACGGCAACCCCCTCAGCGGTGCGAACCGACCGCGGATCGACCCCCATACGGATCAAGCAATCGTCACCGACGTTCGCCTCAAGCGCTACCTACGGGATCAGCTACAGGACGACGGCCACGGCGTCTACATCCGCAACGTCAAGGAAGACGGCGATCAGGCGACTCGCGAGGATCTCCTCGAGGCCCGGCTCAAGGACATCGACCTCGACGATGTCGACGAGGATGACATCGAGAACGCCGTCTTCAGTCAGTTCCTCGAAAACAGCGCCGACATCCGCTACTTCGGCGCGACTATGAGCGTCGACATGGATGACGAGAAAGTCGACCACCTTCCGGATCACTTCACTGGTCCCGTTCAGTTCTCACCCGGCAAGTCGCTCCACCGAGTCATGGAGAACGAGGAGTACAACAGCCTCACCAGCGTCATCGCGACCGGCGACGATAAGGCACAGGGCGGGTTCGACCTCGACGACCACCGGATCCAGTATGCCTTCATCGGGTTCCACGGACTCGTCGACGAACACGGGGCCGAAGACACGCTCCTATCGGATCGGGACGTGCGGCGGCTGGACACGCTGTGCTGGCGTGCGCTGAAGAATCAGACGATCAGCCGGAGCAAGGTCGGACAGGAGCCCCGGCTCTACCTCAGAGTCGAGTACGCTGACGAGAGCTTCCATCTCGGCGGACTCGATCGGGACCTCGAACTCGACAGTGCAGAATCCGAACCCGTCGAGGAACTCCGAAATGTCCGCGACATCTGTGTCGACGTGTCGGCACTGCTCGAGCGACTCGACGGTGCGTCCGATCGAATCGACACCGTCCACGTCGTCGCCAGCGATGTCCTCGAAGTCTCCGTCGACGGTGAGACGGGCGGCCACGAGTTCCTCTACGATGCCCTCGAATCAGCGGTCGGTAGTGAATCCGTCCGGGTGATCGATGTGTACGAAGATGCGAAAGCGACCGCGCCGGAGGAGTGACCTGTGACCGAGTACGCACCGGCCGGATCGGGGCTCCCCGATGGCGCTGAGACGTGCCTGTCGTTCACGGTCAGCGGACCCTGGGGACACTTCCGGCGTATCGAGGGTAACATCGTGAAACAGACGTACCGCGTCATCCCGCGGACCACTGTCGCCGGCTTGATCGCGGCGATGCTGGGCATCGAACGTGACGGCTACTACGATCTTTTCGCCCCGGGTGAGTCGCTGGTTGCAATCGAACCAACGAGCGAACTGCGGACGATGAAGCTACCGATGAACACGCTCTCGACCGCCGACGAACACATGGCGTCGCTAAACCCTCGCGGAAAACTTTCCATCAAGCTCCCCGATCCGTCCAAGCCCCGACAGCAGCACAACTACGAGGTCCTCGTCGATCCTGCCTATCGGATCGACGTGTGGCTCGATGACGACGAGCGATACGACCAACTCCGCTTGCTGCTCGAATTGGGTGAATCGTACTACGTTCCGAGCCTCGGTCTCTCTGAGTACTTGGCGACGGTCGATTACCACGGTGAGTTCCCGATCGAGCAGGGACCCGGCGATGACACGGTAGCTATCGACTCGACCGTCCCCGAAGCCGTCGACTCGATCGTTCCCGATCCGGAGACACGCTACCAGATCGAGCAGACGCCCGCGTTCATGGAACGCGACGACGGTGGTCGGACGACCAGCGCGTTCGTCTCCTACGCCTACAACCCGGACGGTGGCTCGCTCACATTCACTGACGTGGCGACGTACTCAGTGGATGATCGGACCGTGGTGTTCACCTGATGGTGGATACGCCGATTTCTCATCCCGCCGAGGACGGTGACGAGGCGACCTTGCTCCTCGATCACCTAAACGAGGTGGCCGAGCGGGCCGAGTCCGTCGTCTCCACAGATGCAACGACGATCGGCGACGACCCGCTCACCGAGATGGTGGCAATAGTGGCACGATGTCACGACTTCGGGAAGGCGACGACGTGGTTCCAGGAGTACGTGGTTGATGAGCGAGACACCAGCAAGCGGACGAACCACTCCCTGTTCGGGGCCTATCTCGGGTACTATGTCCTCGATCGGTTGGGCTACGACAGCGAGGACTGTCTCGCGGCCTTCGTCGCTCTCGCGAAACACCACGGTCGTCTCCCCGATACGGAGGAATACGTCGAAGGAGTTTCGCGCTTCGACAACAAGAGCGAGGCGAGCAACGAGCGCCAACGAGTCGTGATCGAACAGGTCGAGAATGTCAATGACCATCGCCGGACGTTCGCGCGATCGTTCGTCTCTGACGCTACCGACGGTAACGGGTCGTGGGAGGAGTTCGCCGAGAAGATCAACGATGCGGACGACTCCCTGTTCGATACCGTCTACGATCACGTCTCCATGTTCGGTTTCGGCAGCGACCGCTCGGCACCTTCCGACGAGTTCTACGAACTGCTCCTCCAGCTTTGGAGTGGGCTGATTCTCGCCGACAAAACGGTGGCTGCCGGTGTCGAGGACGGTGATCTCGACGCATCCGAGCCGGATACTCGTACGCTCTCGGAGTACATCGCCGACCTAGGAGGAGATACCGACGGAGACAGTCAGGAAGACGCTCTCGATACGCTTCGTGACGAGGCGAGAGACGACGTACTCGACGGTGTCGAGCAGTTCCGCGACTCGGATACGTCGATCGCAACGCTGACACTACCAACCGGGATGGGCAAGACGCTGACCGGTCTCAATGCTGCTCTCGCACTCCGAAACGAGAGTGAACGGGTCGTCTACGCATTGCCTTTTACCTCCGTCATCGATCAGGTCGCCGACGAACTCACGGACGTGTTCGATACCGACGCTCGAGACGACCTGTTGACGATCCACCACCATCTGGCCGAGACGGTGACGAAACTCGGTGATCCAGATGACGATCCCGACGAGCATGCCCGACTCGCGGAGATGGTCGCCGAGAGCTGGCGCTCCGGGATGACGCTCACGACGTTCGTCCAACTCTTCGAGAGCCTCGTTGGCCCGAGTAACACCCAGTCGATGAAACTGCCGGCGCTGTACGATTCCGTGATCGTGCTGGACGAGCCCCAGGCATTGCCAATGGAGTGGTGGAAGCTCGTCCGCCGAATCACGACGATCCTCACAGAAGAGTACAACGCGACGATCATCGCTATGACTGCGACCCAGCCGGCGACAAACGACGAGGATGCGGCGTCTCAAGCCCTGTTCGACGACGCGTTCGAACTGGTCAACGACGTGGATAGATACTTCGATCACTTCGAACGAGTCGAGTACGACATTCATGATTCTGTACTCGCGTTCGACGACACTGACGCAACAGTAGACTACGAGACCGCTGGCCGGACGATCCTCAACGAGACCGGCGAGACCGAGTCGGTACTCGCGATCTGTAACACCATCGACAGCGCCACCGAACTCACGGATTCGATCGAGGAACGCGAAGCGGTCGTCGACGTTGGTCGGTGTCTCGAGTTGGAACTCGACGATGACGGAGCTGACGTGGACGCTCTCGTCAAACGGGTCGAGGCGACGCTCGGTTCGAACGAACGAGCACTCGTCCACCTCTCAACTCGCCTTCGTCCGCGGGACCGGCTTGCGCTCATCGAAGCCACGAAGCAACTCACCGAGTACGACGTTCCGATCGTGGCGGTGTCGACGCAGCTCATCGAGGCTGGGGTAGACATCAGCTTCGATCGAGTGTACCGCGACATCGCACCGATCGATAGCGCCGTTCAGGCGGCGGGTCGGTGTAACCGGTCGTTCGAGAGTGATCTCGGAGCGGTGACGCTCTGGTGGCTTGCTCCACCAGCGGGCACGACCAAGACCCCAGCACAGGCCGTCTACGACTCTGAGGGAGTGAGTACGATTTCACTGACTTCCAAAACACTCGACGCGATCGGTGCGAACGACGGAACCGTCGCCGAACGGACGATGACCCGCGAGGCCGTTCAGCACTACTACGGTCTCGTCGCCGGTCGCAATCCGGGATCCCCACAGTACGTCGAGTGGGTCGATGAGGCGAAGGGAGCGAAGCTCGGCACACTCTCGCTGATCGGCCAACGAGAGAGCGTTGACGTGGTCGTCTGCCGAACGGACGCCGACCGTGATTTGGTCGATGCGATGGAATTGGCCGTGAGAGAATTCGACTACGACGCGTTCGACGACCGGCGCGACGAAGCCAAGGAGATCACTGTTTCGCTCCCGATCTACAGCCAAGACTCGACCGAGGCCGAGACAGCTCGACACCTTGAACCGCTCGGTGATACTGACCTCTGTGTACTCAGGCGGCCACAGGGGACCTCGTACTTCGACACAACGAAGGGGCTCGCTGTGGATGAGCCGAGCGTCGACGACCGGTTCCTATGACCGATTCATCGACTGACCCTGTCGACCGGTTTCTCGACGCTGCTAGAGACGAGACCGCCGAACTCCCCTTCCGGCTGACCGGCGTTATGTTCCAGTACTACGTCGTCTGTGAGCGAGAACTCTGGTTCCTCAGCCGTGACGTAGAGATCGATCGTGACACGCCATCAATCGTTCGCGGCAGCGACGTTGACGACTCGGCTTACTCGGACAAGCGCCGAGACGTGCGCGTCGATGGGATCATCGCGATCGACGTACTGGACAGCGGCGAGATCCTGGAGGTCAAACCCTCGTCGTCGATGACTGAACCAGCGCGGCTGCAGCTGCTGTTCTACCTCTGGTATCTCGATCGGGTCACCGGCGTTGAGAAGACTGGTGTCCTGGCACATCCGACAGAGAAACGACGCGAGACGATCGAACTGACCCCGGAAACCAGCGCCGAAGTCGAATCGGCTATCCGTGGAATCCGTGAGGTCGTCACCGCAGAATCGCCGCCACCGGCCGAGGAGAAGCCGGTCTGTGACTCGTGTGCCTATCACGATTTCTGCTGGAGCTGTTGACCATGAACGACAACTACCACGTGTTTTCCGACGGACGGATCGAACGCCAGGACGATACGGTGCGTGTCGTCACCGACGACGGCGAGAAGAAGTACCTCCCAGTCGAGAACGCCGAGGCGATCTTCCTCCACGGACAGATCGAGTACAACACTCGTTTCGTCTCCTTCCTCAATCAGGAAGGCGTCGCAGTCCACGTCTTCGGCTGGCACGACCACTATGCCGGCTCAATCATGCCAAAGCGGGGCCAGACCTCCGGCCAGACGATCGTCGACCAGGTCCGGGCCTACGACGACCCGAGCCACCGCCTTGAACTTGCGAAGGCGTTCGTCGACGGCAGCATCCACAACATGCGATCGAACGTCACCTACTACGACGGGCGTGGATACGACTTCGAGCATGTGCTGGAGGAACTGGAGGATGCACGGGCGTCGCTCAACGGGATGGGAACGATCGACGAGACGATGGGCGTTGAAGCGCGCGCCAGGAAAGCGTACTATTCGACTTTCGACGAGATCCTTCCCGAGGGATTTGTCTTCGGTGGCAGGCAGTACAATCCTCCGAATAACGAGGTCAACAGCCTGATCTCCTTCGGCAACTCGCTGGTCTACGCGAACGTCGTCTCGGCGATCCGCGCGACTGCGCTGGATCCGACGGTCAGTTACCTCCATGAACCCGGTGAACGACGATACTCACTGGCCCTGGACATCGCCGACCTGTTCAAGCCGCTGCTCGCCGATCGAGTCATCTTCAGACTCGTCAACCGCGGCCAGCTAACCACCGACGACTTTGAAGCCGACATGAATTCCTGTCTCCTGAACGAAGGTGGCCGAAAAACCTACTCGAAAGCATACGAGGAAACTCTCGACGAGACGATCGATCACCCAGATTTAGGAAAGAAGGTGAGCTACCAGTATCTCCTCCGTGTTGAAGCGTACAAACTGAAAAAACACCTCCTGACCGGCGAGGAGTATGTCCCGTTCCGACGGTGGTGGTGAGTATGGTCTATGTCGTCGTGGTCTACGACATGGAAGCCGACCGTACTCACAAGATGCTGAAGTTCCTTCGGAGATATCTCACACACGTTCAAAACTCTGTACTCGAGGGGGACGTGACTGAGGGCGACCTCGAAAAGATCCGATCCGGCGTCGACGAAATGCTCAAACCCGGTGAATCGACGATCATCTACCGCGTTTCCTCTGAGAAGATGGTTGAGAGAACCGTCTTCGGTGACGATCCTGCCGCCGACGATCAGTTCCTCTAACCATCCCTGGTTGTTCCATCGACCCCGGGGGGTTCAGAGGTTATCGAGGGTCGACGGAAACGATGAAGTGTGAACGGCCAATAGAGCTGTTTACGTGGTCTAATTGACCATGGTTTCAGACGGACCCTTGTGGGGTCGAAGCCTGAATCTCTGCGAGGACTGTCACGACGCCCTCGGGTTTCAGACGGACCCTTGTGGGGTCGAAGCTGCGACCGCTGCTTCGAGGGTCTCGAGCAGCGCGGCGTTTCAGACGGACCCTTGTGGGGTCGAAGCCGGAAAGCGCTCGACGACGTCGCCGAACAGTACCGGTTTCAGACGGACCCTTGTGGGGTCGAAGCGAGGACGGCGAAGCGACGACCTGTCCGCGCTGTCGGTTTCAGACGGACCCTTGTGGGGTCGAAGCGGCACCTCCGTTGGTCCGAAGCTCGCGCTCGTCGTGTTTCAGACGGACCCTTGTGGGGTCGAAGCTGAACCAATAACCGCCACCGTCGTAACACAGGAAAACAGTTTCAGACGGACCCTTGTGGGGTCGAAGCAGGAGGTAGGCGTTGGTCTCCTCGATCGCCGGGGCGGTTTCAGACGGACCCTTGTGGGGTCGAAGCAGCGTCTCGATGGTCGGTTTCCACTCCTCGAGTTCGGGTTTCAGACGGACCCTTGTGGGGTCGAAGCGTGTCCCGGTGCGAGCCGCCCCCGTGCCAGCGGAGTTTCAGACGGACCCTTGTGGGGTCGAAGCGGTCGAGGTCACGCTCGATCAGTGACGCAGTACAGTTTCAGACGGACCCTTGTGGGGTCGAAGCCGTCGGAAGGTGTCGGCGGCGTGTTCATCCGCTTCGTTTCAGACGGACCCTTGTGGGGTCGAAGCCCCACCTGGATCGGGTTCAGGAGGCGGTGGTAGCAGGTTTCAGACGGACCCTTGTGGGGTCGAAGCTTAATAAGCCGCCGTATAGCGACCTAATAGGTCACTGTTTCAGACGGACCCTTGTGGGGTCGAAGCCGGGACAACCGGGACGGACGACCTCCCCGAGGACGGTTTCAGACGGACCCTTGTGGGGTCGAAGCGTTACTGCCTCATAACCAGGTCGTGGATCGTCAGTGAGTTTCAGACGGACCCTTGTGGGGTCGAAGCCCGGCGATCGACGTCGAGGGGACGGACTACCTCGAGTTTCAGACGGACCCTTGTGGGGTCGAAGCTCTGATGCGCCCCTGGCATCGCGGTGCGCTCGTGGTTTCAGACGGACCCTTGTGGGGTCGAAGCGGTAGACACGGAGGCTGATCACGATGAGTGACGGGTTTCAGACGGACCCTTGTGGGGTCGAAGCGGACGGCACCGTGCAGGTGGCGGTCCAGACGGACGGGTTTCAGACGGACCCTTGTGGGGTCGAAGCTGAACTCGAGGACGCCGGCGGTCTCAACAACGAGGGTTTCAGACGGACCCTTGTGGGGTCGAAGCTGGAGGCCCGGCACTCGCGGTCGCGTCCGCGAGGGGTTTCAGACGGACCCTTGTGGGGTCGAAGCGAGGAGCAGGGCGTCGGCGAAGGGACGACGCTCACGTTTCAGACGGACCCTTGTGGGGTCGAAGCGGAGATCGGGCGGCGCGACGTTGGGCCCTGGAACTGTTTCAGACGGACCCTTGTGGGGTCGAAGCACGAGCGTCGACGGCGTCGAGGCGACCGACGACGGTTTCAGACGGACCCTTGTGGGGTCGAAGCGCCACAGTCGGGACAGAACAGGAGATCCGACCACCGTTTCAGACGGACCCTTGTGGGGTCGAAGCACTGACCGACAGTATCCCCGTATTAGGCCCGCTAGTTTCAGACGGACCCTTGTGGGGTCGAAGCTCGCTATAGAGGATTGGATTCGGCTTGATATCGCCCAGTTTCAGACGGACCCTTGTGGGGTCGAAGCGGACCTGTCGCTCGAGGTGGTCAGAGGAAGTGGGGTTTCAGACGGACCCTTGTGGGGTCGAAGCCATCACCGAGCCGGCACTCGACAAAGACGACGCCCGTTTCAGACGGACCCTTGTGGGGTCGAAGCCATTCCTCACTCCCCGTTTCCGAATCTACTGCATAGGTTTCAGACGGACCCTTGTGGGGTCGAAGCGCGGCCCGGATCTCGACCTCTCGAGTACCAGCGACTGGTTTCAGACGGACCCTTGTGGGGTCGAAGCCCGAGAAGGCCGTCGAGAGTCCGCTCTGCGTAGCGTGTTTCAGACGGACCCTTGTGGGGTCGAAGCCCCAGGGCACCGACTGGTATGCCTGCCAGATTCGCGGTTTCAGACGGACCCTTGTGGGGTCGAAGCCTTGTGGAACCGAACGTGTGCCTCCTGTCGAAGGCTCGTTTCAGACGGACCCTTGTGGGGTCGAAGCACAGACGAGCGTCAGCGGATGCACGTCGACGGTGCGTTTCAGACGGACCCTTGTGGGGTCGAAGCTCGATTAGGGGGTCCTCGAACGCCGAGTCGCCGGTTTCAGACGGACCCTTGTGGGGTCGAAGCGGTAACTACGTTCAGGACACTGAAACGATCGCGTCGGTTTCAGACGGACCCTTGTGGGGTCGAAGCCCGTTGGCGATGATCTTGTCGCCCTCGACGTGGTCGTGTTTCAGACGGACCCTTGTGGGGTCGAAGCCCACCCGAGAAGCCCGGGTTTGGTCGTCGGGGCCAGTTTCAGACGGACCCTTGTGGGGTCGAAGCGTCCAGACGCCCATGTCGGCCGTCGAAAGCATCCAGTTTCAGACGGACCCTTGTGGGGTCGAAGCAAGACCAACAGCAGCAGTTCGAAGAACAGTTATCCGGGTTTCAGACGGACCCTTGTGGGGTCGAAGCGCGTAGTCGAACCCGAAGGAATCGTCCTGATTGGTAGTTTCAGACGGACCCTTGTGGGGTCGAAGCCGGGCTTGGTCGGGCTCAAGACGGATCACGGCCAGTTTCAGACGGACCCTTGTGGGGTCGAAGCCTCGATGCGCTCGACTGGCTCGACATGGGCGACCGCGTTTCAGACGGACCCTTGTGGGGTCGAAGCGCGATCGCGGCGATCGGCCTCGGGGCCGGCTCCGCGTTTCAGACGGACCCTTGTGGGGTCGAAGCCTCCTTGGTCCGCTCGGGCGCCGGATCGCTCGCGTTTCAGACGGACCCTTGTGGGGTCGAAGCAGGACACGATCGTCGTCCTCGTTGTCCTGGCGATCGTTTCAGACGGACCCTTGTGGGGTCGAAGCCACAGATCCGAGACCGCGTTCTGGACGGGCTCGGTGTTTCAGACGGACCCTTGTGGGGTCGAAGCTACCACGATGGCGTTAACATGATCCCATACCTCGACGGTTTCAGACGGACCCTTGTGGGGTCGAAGCTACCACGATGGCGTTAACATGATCCCATACCTCGACGGTTTCAGACGGACCCTTGTGGGGTCGAAGCCACTGCTCCGAATGGAGGAGCCAATCCTCGATCTCGTTTCAGACGGACCCTTGTGGGGTCGAAGCCTCGTCGCGGACCGTGTCGCAGTTGTCACAGCGTTTCAGACGGACCCTTGTGGGGTCGAAGCCTTGGGTCCGCAGCCGGTCGAGGTAGTCCGAATAGTTTCAGACGGACCCTTGTGGGGTCGAAGCGACCCGAACCGTGACGAAGACACTGACGACGACGAGTTTCAGACGGACCCTTGTGGGGTCGAAGCGCGTCGCGGACGGCCCGCACAGCGCCGAGTTCGGGTTTCAGACGGACCCTTGTGGGGTCGAAGCGCCTTCTTCGGCGCGCCGCTGCTGGAAGTCTTGCCCTGGTTTCAGACGGACCCTTGTGGGGTCGAAGCACTCGCGACACCCACGACTGATCCCGCTCGAAGACAGTTTCAGACGGACCCTTGTGGGGTCGAAGCTCGACCTCCGGTTCGTGCCGGTCCATGAGAGCCTTGTTTCAGACGGACCCTTGTGGGGTCGAAGCGACGACTTTAGCTGAATTGAGGCGCTAAGCCTCCTTCCTCAGCGAGCGCCGACCGAACGGGAGGTGCGAGCAGGGAGGGAATACAGCGCCTCAATTCAACTAGGGACGATGACGTCGGCGGCCCGGTCGGTCTCCGAGGACTATAGGACATATCCTCAAGGAGATCCGATTCGACTGAGGGCCGGACTGGGGCTAACGTAACGGCGGCTGATATCACAATCGACGGGACGGTCAAGGCACTGGGCCGTACCGGTGAAATCACCGTTGCGGCTAGCGACGAACTGACCTAGAGTCCAAGTGCCTACTCGTTCGACACCCCCACTGGAACCGGCTCCGTTGCATGTGGAGGACGGTGTCTCGGTGAATGCCACTCACAGCAGGAACACGAACACCGGGTACGAGGTGGCAATCGCCAGTGCCGGCGTCAACACCCACATCGTGACGATGCGCTTGGCCGCGCTCGGATCGAAGAGGCTCCGCTCGTCGAGATCAGCCGGTCCTTCCGCGCCGACATCCGGTACGTCTGGGACGTCCGCTGGTTTCTCTGCCGGCTTCTCCTGGCGAGCGATGTCCCCGATGGTCGGGCCAGCAGGAGCCTCCTCGGCGCGGGAGGTGACCAATGCCCCTGTTGCGACGTCTACTTCCGGCCGCTCGGGTGTTGGGATTGCCAACTCCACCAGTGTCGCCGCCCGACTCGCTCGACCCCATCCGAGCCCAATAATCGTCGATGTCGTACTCACCGCGAGACTCGCGGGAATCCCGAAATAGGAGAGAATCGTGATCACTGTCCCACCGACGACGGAAACGATCAGCGATGCGAGGATCGGTAGTTCCGTAATATCGTCCCCGACCGTCTCCAGCGTGCGACGGGCGATAGTAAAACTGCCCAACCCGAAGGCTGCCACCGCAAGCAGGACGCCCTGATTGACAGTGAGCGATCCCCCCGAACCGACGAGGGGAGCCACTGCGTTCGCCGCGTTCGACGCCCCCGCCGAGAACGCCATATAACAGGCGATGACGACCACCGAGAGTGACCCGACGATGTCCTGTGGTGATGCGTTCTTATTTAAATACGGACGTGGAACTGTCCCCGACCGGTCAAGCTGGACGAAATGGAGATCGAATTTCGTAAACGCGATGTAACGGTCGAGATACGGGTAGATGTAGCGTCCGACTACGGCCCCGATGAGGAAACACGACAGGGGTGCGACGATCCACGCCGAGACGATAACGAACATCAGCGCCCGATTGAGAGTGTCGGATGCGAGACCCAATCCGACGATCGCCCCGACAGCCGTCATCGAGGTCGAAGCTGGAACCCCATAGAGATTGGACACGAACAACGACGCGCCCGTGAAAAACAGGACGGCGACGCTTGCAGCGGGCGTGAACTGGGTTGCCGGCACGATACTGCTACTCATCGTCGCGATGACGTTCCGACCGACGGTCCACGCACCGATAAAGCCGAAGGCGACGAACAACGCGCCAGCGGTCGTCTTTCGGACCAAGCGCGAGCCCACTGCCGGACCGAACGCCACGCCCGTTGATGACCCTCCGATGTTGAACCCGACGAATATCGCGACACCGATACCGACGACAGTTAGCAGCATAACCATCGTATCTGAGTCAACATTATCCGACTGCTATATATATGTCCTGACGCCGGCCCCGAGTGCTGCTTTTTATCTATTTCGTGAGTGCAGCGTGTCTCGAGCGGACGACCGAGCGGCAGTCAATCGCCTGGTTGCAGTGAGGTCTGGGAGTCGGTTTCCGTCTTGTACACGTTCCCTTGGATACGGACTTCATCGCGTTCGAGCAACCGATCGTGGTCAGCCGTGTTCGAAGTGGCCCGGGTCAGCCGCCAGAGCGGCCGGATATTACAAAGCGCGAATCCGACGACGATGAGCGCGAATCCGGCGACGGTCGCCATCGTGATTCCCTCCCCGAGCAGGGCTGCGCCGAAGACCGTCGCGACGATCGGTGTTGCGTAGTTGATGAGGCTAATGTTCGTTGCGCCGGTTCTCTCTAGCAACGTGAAATACAGGAGGAAGCCGCCCGCTGTCGCGAAGACCCCGAGGTATGTGAGCGCAGCGGCTGCCGACGGCGTCCACGTTACGTTTCGGAGCGTTGCTCCAGAATAAGCGTACGCCGTCACGTGGAGGAACACTGCACCGGTACCCATCGCCCACGCATGGAGTGCCATCGTTGGGAGGTCCGCCGACCAGCGTTCGGTCAGGACGGAGCCGAGCGCGAAGACGACTGCGGACGCCAAGAGAAGCCCGATGCCGAGGAGCTGTCCATCAACGGACCCACCGGCAATTGCAATCGAGATTACGCCGGCGAGTCCAGCACAGAGCCCGACGACATCCGTGACGTAGATCCGTTCCGTCGAGAGGACTCGAATGGCGATGATCGGCGTGATAATCGGTGTGAAACTGAGGACGATCGCAGCGACACCGCTCGTGACGTAGCTCTGGCCGATGAACGAGAACGCGAAGTGCGCTCCGATGACGAGGATGCCGTTCGAGAGGATAAGAGCGAGGTCGGCTTTCGTCCGGGGACGCCACCGAAGCCGGCCGAGTAGCACCGCGCCGACAAAAATGACCGCAGCAATATCTAGTCGGGCCGCTGCGAAGAGAAGCGGTGGGAGCGTTTCGAGTCCGACCTCGATCGCTGTGAACGCCGTTCCCCAGACGAGTGCAAGCACACCGAACAACAGCACGTCTTCTGTCTTTGTCATGTTATCATTGCATAGTATGTCATTGCTTCAAAGTCGATGTAGTCTCTATAAGCGGCTCAACTAAACGATTTGCGGGGAGAGAGATAACACGACTCAATGACTGTCTCCCCCTTGGTAATCATTATCTAGACATGCGGATCGGTACGAATGAGCGGCAATGAAATCCCCTATCATCAACTAAATTTAAATTAGCTCCTATGAGGTTACTGGTTGATTCACTGAGGAAAAAGTCGACGAACGGGGTTCCCCACCATCCATCGCATGCAATAGCAGATCTACCAGCGGAAGAACAGTTCCCGGACCAACGAGAATGCAGAGAAAAATCGACTGTGTGGGACGAACACCGATCTCGGCCAGTCGATTACCAATCTAATCACAGTTTCGACATGATTTCGGAACTGGAGTAGCAGTGGTTCCCTCGCTCTTTGATAGTCATGTCACGAGTACACACACGGTATGGAATCGGACCAATACGGTAGTATTTCTGGGATTTGCCTCTTCTTCATCCGGGATATCGCCTTGCTTGCCCACTGATCCGGTTGCGACGATGCTTGCCATCGTTGCCCTCATGATGCTGTCCACCATGGTTGCCAGCATGGTCGTTTGGCTACTCGTGTACTGGTGGGCCAAACCATGACGGAAGTTCTACACAAAAGACAGGCCGAGTGCCTCGGGGCTTGACCCCGAGGGTGAAGGCGTAAGCTCAGCTAAACGTGTTCCGTTCGCTCAATATACTGTTCAATCGTCTCGCTCGACACTGTGCCTGCCGTCCCAACGTAGTACGACTCTTCCCAAAACCCACCACCCCACAAATACTGTTCCAGAAACGGTTCGTGTTGCTCCCACATCTCTCGCGCTGTGATGCTCTTGACCGTTCGCACAATCTTGCTCGGTGCGTGTTTCGGATGCGTGGACAGGAACACGTGTACGTGGTCAGGAGATATATGCAACGATTGTAGGTCATAGCCGTACTCATCACATACCTTCTGGAAACACTCGTCCAACGAATCCTCAATTGGCTCCAGTATCGCGTGGCGGTACTTCGGACACCACACGAAGTGATAGTTGACGTTGTACACCGTGTGATTTGACCGTTTCTCCCCGATATTGGACATACCACACCGACACACTTAGGTATATCTAATGGATATACTCAGGTATGACGAATCGATTTGAAATCGACGGCGAAGAAGTTCTCGACGGAGAGGTCAAACCGTTCGGGAACAGCGCCCACGTCACCGTCCCAAAACGCTGGCGTGGCGCAGACGTGAAAGTCGTTCGTACCTCAGAACCCACCGAACAAGTCGAAGAATGACAACCGAAGAGCCGACTCTCGTGAAGACTCTGGATTTCCAACTCGACATCCAGAGTGACAACGAGAGTCTGCTCAAAGACGCCACCCTCGAAGCCCGCTGGGTGTACAATGAAACCATCCGCCTTGCCAAAGAAGGTGTGGACTGGGACGATATTTCTCCTCGCCTCGAAGACGAGGCCGACCTCATCAAGAACACAACTCAACGCATCGTCGCCAAAGCCTTGGAAGCGATGGAGAATTACTACGACTACGACGACTACAACATTCCCAGCCACACCAAAGATGGCGCGTACCCACTTCGAGCCAACTACGAAGAAGGCTACAACCTGTCGCTCACCGATGATGGTGAAGTGGCGTTTCGCATCAGCGCGAAACCCTACAACCACGTCAAAGGCATCCTCAAAGGTAGTGACGCCCACCTTGATTTGCTCAAGAACGCACTGACGAGCGATGAGTGGAAAGTCACGACCAGTGAAGCCCTGTGGCGCGGGGGAGAACCTGAACTTCACGTCAATATTCGCAACACCGAACGTACTGTGCGAGACAAGCAGGACTCTCGGACGGTTATCGGCGTCGATGTGAACGAGGACAACATAGCTCTCACTTCACTTTCCGAGGATGGCGTCGAGGATACGTTGGTTATCGACTTCCCCGAAATCAAGTTCGAGCGCCACCGCTATTTCACGATGCGGAAGCGCGTGCAGAACGCGGGGAAGAGCAGCATCCACGACACGCTGGAAGGGCGTGAGGAACGGTTCGTCCGCGACCGACTCCACAAAGTGAGCCGTCATATCGTGGAGTGGAGTCAGCAGTTTGAGAAGCCGTGCATCGTCTTTGAAGACCTCAAAGAGATGCGCGACAGTATCGACTACGGCACGCGGATGAACCGACGCTTGCACTACCTCCCGTTCCGCGCTCTCCAGTTCTATACGTCGTACAAGGCTGCGTTCGAGGGAATCCCCTCGGAATCGATTGACCCGTACAAGACGAGCCAACGGTGCCCGTTGTGTGGGCACGCTGAACGGGCGAATCGGCGGAAGAAGCGATTCAAGTGCAAGTCTTGTGATCATCAAGACCACAGCGACCGTAGTGCAAGCGTCAATATCGCCGTGAAAGGCATCGAGAAGTATATGGATTGGAATGTGCCTGCTCTCAACAGCCTTCCCGTTGTTCGGAAGGTGCGACGGCAGGCATCGGGGCTTGTGGACAGCCCGACCGTGACCCACCCGACCGTTCGAGGCTACCCTGCCGATGGTCAGGTGGAAGTATCTGATTAAACCACGGGAAGAAGCCTCGGGGCTTGACCCCGAGGCGGTTCACTGCGTCACGCCACGAAGGTAGTACTTGGAGCGGTGGCTTCGTCACGAGGGGCTCGGATACTGGTGGACCCAATCCGGGACACGGACCGCCGGAGCGTGTGATCTCGGACCGAACGTGGGTATGCCTCTGACAGAGTGCGGTGTCTTCGCCTCCTCTCGTCCCGCACTCAAAGTAGATGTCGGGATTCCCTCATATGTGACTTTCGCATTCTATACAATATAGTGCAATTTTAGAACAGGCAGACGATTCGGCAGCTATCGTGCTATGAGAACGGGCACCGGTGATCGGCGAGCGACCCTCTCCGCGATGCTTCCGAGCAGGATGCGCGACAGTCTCTCCTGACTGTGGCTTCCGATGACTATCAGGTCGACCGATTCTCCTTCGGCCTGTGCGACGATACGGTGATCGGGCTCACCCGTGACGACGTTCGTTTCGAGACCGCGACCGCGCTCGGTTGCGATTTCAGTCGCGGACTCAAGGACGTCATCCGCGTATTCCTGCGCTCGCTCAGTAACGGGTAGTTGCAGTTCGGGACCGACGATTTGTGCCCAGCGTCCGTTCGGGACTTCGATGACATACAGCGCTATGACCGTTGCCTCCGGAAACTCGTCGAAGGCCAACTCGAGTGCGTCTGTTGCCCGTGGTGATCCGTCGTATGGGACGAGGATTCGATCGGCCATACCGAACGGAGTCGTCCTTTCGGTATATACCCATCACCCGGGTTCGAAGGGCGGAAGAGCGGCGGTAAGGGAGCGAGGGGCCCCTCGGCTTCCCAAACACTCACTTCCCCCTCGTCGGACGCTGTGAGTCACCTCTCCGAAACCGAAGTCGGCTCGTCCGAGACGGTAGCGATCCGTACGAGTCTATCGATGCGCATCGGGTTGCCGATAGGTTCGGTAACTCGAGTGACGAGTCCGGTAGTTGGGAAGCCACCGCCAACGGCAGTGACCTCCTCGGACGATCGTCTCGAGGATTGTATATCCGAGCGAACCGTCGTCGTCCCGCATCGGGTACACGGCGTCACGTCGAGACGGTCGGCGCGATCGACGACCGATGTGAAATACCTCGAAGCTACCCCATGGGACTATTGACCGGTACGGTGTACGGGTCCTATGCGATCGGCACGAAAGGCGCTACTCGGTATCGGCGGCCTGCTCGTCTTGTGGATCGGGTGGGGCGTGTACGTCGATCGAACGACCGAACGCGTCCCGTCGGAAACGCTGGGCCGCTTCGACGGCGTTGAGATCCGTCGCTATCCCAGGACGGTTCTTGCCGAAACGACGGCAGGGGATGCGCGGACGGCGTTTGGACGTCTCTTTCGCTACATCTCGGGCGCGAACGCGCGCCGCGAGGAGTTGTCGATGACCGCGCCGGTGGCGGTCCGCGGTACTGCGATTCCGATGACCGCGCCCGTGCGAACGGGGTCCGACGGGGGTGACGTGACGATGGCGTTCTACCTCCCGCAGACGTACACGTCCGAAACCGCGCCGACGCCGACCGATGCCGACGTTCGACTCGTCGTCGAACCGCCGCGGACGGTCGCAGTCCGCCGGTTCTCGTGGTACGCGACGGACGAGCGCGTCCGTCGGGAACGGGAGCGGCTCCGTGAGGAACTCACACGACGAGATCTCGAGACGGACGGCGAGCCGGCGTTGCTCCAGTACAACGATCCGTGGACGCCGCCGTTTATGCGAACGAACGAGATCGAAGTCCCCGTTGCGGACGTTCCGGACGACCGCTACAGCGACCATAACTAAACGGTAACACGGGAGTAATCCGGAACTCAGGCGGTATCCTCGTCGGACAGTAGTGGACGAGTCGAATTCACGACGACCAGCAGACTGCTCCCGCCCATCGCAAGCGCTGCAAAAAGCGGGTTCAACAGACCGAGCACGGCAAGCGGGATCGCGATGGCGTTGTAGCAAAACGCCCACGCGATATTGCCTTTCACACGGCGATTCGTCGCTCGAGCGAGTTCGAAAACCGTCCCGACGGACGCGAGGTCGTCATCGACGAGGGCGACGTCCGCGGCGTCAGCGGCCATCGCAGTCCCGCCGCCTAGAGCAATGCCGAGATCGGCCGCGGCCAGCGCCGGTGCGTCGTTGGTTCCATCGCCGACCATCACCGTCCGTCCCGTCTCGTTGAATCGCGTGACGGTCTCGGCCTTTCCTTCCGGCGGAACGCCCGCAAACACGTCGTCGACGGCAGCGTGATCCCGAAACTGCTGTGCCGCCCGGGCATCGTCGCCAGTGAGGACGACTACATCTTTCCCATCGTCGGAAATAGATGCCACCGTCTCGTCCCAGTTCTCCCGCAGTTTGTCACCGACGACGATGACGCCTTCAGCAGTCCCGTTGCGACCGACAGCGACCGGAACTCGTCCGGTTTCACGGTTGTTCGCAATTCGATCGGTGATGTTCGCGGGAACGTCCCAGTCGTGATCGCGGAACAGGTCCGGGTGGCCGACGATGATCTCGTCCCCGTCGACAATACCCGAGACGCCGTTCCGATAACTGTCGAAGGAATCGACGCGATCGGCCGGTGAATCGGCGTCCGACCCGGACTCGACCGATCCACCGTCGGGCACCGGTCGCACGGCGGCGATCGCTTCACCGACCGGATGTGACGAGCGCTGCTCGAGAAGCGCCGCTTTCTCGAGCAACGCCGTCTCGAGGTCGGTCTCGGTGACGGTCATTTCACCCGTCGTCAGTGTGCCGGTCTTGTCGAAGATGACGGTCTCCGCGTCGCGGATTCGCTCGAAGATGCTATCGTCGAAGACGACGATCGAGCGTTCCAACGCGTCGCGGACCCCTGCGGCGACTGCGAGCGGCGTCGCCAGCCCGAGCGCACAGGGACAGGAAACGATCAACACCGTGAGCCCGACTAGAAGGGCGGAAACGCCGTTCCCGAGAAGGAGGTTCACGCCCGTAACGACGACTGCGAGAGCGAGAACGACCGGCACGAAGATCGTCGCCAGTTTGTCCGCGAGTTTCTGAATCCCATGAGAGCCGCTTTGCAGGTCCCAGACGAGTTCGGTGATCCGATCGAGGCTACTCGTCGCCTCCGCTCCGACGCGGACGGTCACCGCGCCGTCCGTCACCATCGAGCCGCCGACGACGGTATCGCCCGCGGTCTTCCGAGCGGGAAGGGACTCACCGGTGACGACCGCCTCGTCGACGGCTGCGTCACCGTCGACGACCGTCCCGTCGACGGGGACTCGTTCCCCGGACCGGACCAACACGCGATCATCGACCTCGAGGTCCTCGACTGCGACCGCTTCTGCCTCACCGTCTTCGCGAACGCGACGGGCTTCGTTGACCTGGATGGAGGTCAGGTCGGAGAGGCGCTCGGTCGCCTCCTGCTTGATCGACGATTCGTAATAGTTGCCGACCGTGACGATAACGATTATCGCGACGGTCACGTCGTAGTAGATGTGTTCGCCACCGAACACGATCGAGAGCGTACTGTAGAGGTACGCGCTCACGGCCGCGATCGCGACGAGGAGATCCATGTTCGGCGACCGCGTTTTCACGCTGACGTACGCCCCCTGGAGGATCGGCTTGCCAGTCACGCCCAGGATGATCGTCGTGAGCGCCGCGATGACGACGTAGAATGGCGTGGCGACGGAACTCGCGAGCGCGCTTTCGAAAAACTCCGTGACCCGATCGCCGTAAAACAGGCCGCCGAAGTACGTCGGGTAGATGATGACGAGGTACTGCAACATGACGGACATTCCCATGAGGACGCCGACTGCGATTCGCCCCATCTCCCAGTTATTCGCTCTCCGACGGCTGAACGTATCGTCACGGGCGTAGGCGCTATAGCCGAGTCCGCTGATCTCCTCTTGGAGGTCGGCCGCCGAGACGCGGTCCGGATCGTGATCGATTCGAACCGTGTCGGTCACGTAACTCGAGCTGGCGTCACTGACGCCGTCGATCGTCGTCGCAGCCGATTCGATAAACGCCTCGCAGGTCGCACAGTGCATCCCGTCGACTTCTAGAAACGTCGCGTCGTGATCCGACGGGACCTCGCGATCGGA
The DNA here is from genome assembly GCF_031165565.1 of Natrinema thermotolerans. Lineage (NCBI taxonomy): Archaea > Methanobacteriati > Methanobacteriota > Halobacteria > Halobacteriales > Natrialbaceae > Natrinema > Natrinema thermotolerans. The sequence continues at coordinate 4,252,544 of NZ_CP101873.1, forward strand.
CTGTGAATCGTCTCGAGCGCGGCGGACGTCGTCGGCGTCGATGTCGTCGACGTCCCCGAGGGTGACGTAGACATCTCGACAGCCAGTACAGCAGAACCGATTGCCGTCCGCTACGATGTCACTCCCACTGACGGGGAGATCACAGAGTGTACAGCTGGGTTCTGACGGAGAGGTGTCGGACATTCGTTAGTCACTAGTAGCCGTTGCCGCGATTTGTTGTGTGTCGATTCCTCCGTAGAACGATCGTTTCGAGTGTCGCATCCGCGGTCTTCTCACCTCGTGCGCCAGCAGGACGTCCTCGAGCGCGACGACCGCGACTCCACGTAATCGGTGTACTCGCCGGCACCGACTGCCATCACTGGCATCGATCACGGCACGCGAGATGTACGTTCCGATACAGTACACTCCCGCGAGAAACAACGCCACGGCACTGCCAAAGCGTGGAACCTGATACATGTCGATCAGTTCGGACTGTGATATCGGCCGAGCTAGTCGCTTGGAAGGGTAATGTATTTCGTCTCCTCTCCCGGGAGTTATCGAACCCACACCCTGTTGCACAACTCCTTGTTTGGGCCGCGTAGTGCGGTCGGCCACCCGCTCAGAAATTCCGTCCCCACGGACGGAACACTCTTCCGCTTCCGTTGGCTGCCGAAAGTCGCTACTCGAGAGGCGAAATGCTCAATCGCGGAGATAGTGGCCGTGTTTAGTTAAGCGTGAAAAGTGATGCGGCACGATTTTCTGGTGCCTATGCTAAAAATCGACCCGCTCAGCGGGTGTAGCGACTGGATCGATTTGAGTTTTGTGGAGCGAGAACGGACACCGCGTCAACTACTGGAACTCGGTATTCGACTTCACCTTGCTTGGTTGTCGCTTTCGAATACAGTTCAAGAACTCGAAATATCCGGGTCGAACGATCGCGAAAGGCCGTTCATGAGTGGGTACAGAAAGCCGATCTACAGCCAGAGCTGACGCGACTCCGAATCACGTTGCGCTCGACGAGACCGTGATTCAACTCGATGATCATCGGTATTGGCTGTACGCTGCAGTCGACCCTGAAACGAACAGAATTCTCCATATGCGGCCGTTCTCGACGACTACGACCGCGTTGACTGAACGATTTCTGCAAGAACTCACGGAGAAACACGATGTCGAAGACGCCGTGTTTCTCGTCGATGGCGCCCAGCATCTCCAGACAGCACTCCGTCGACACGGACTCCGATTTCGATACGAAAAGCACGGAAATCGGAATGCTGTCGAACGTCTATTTAGGGAGATAAAACGCCGTACCTCTTCGTTCTCAAACTGTTTCAGCCACGCTACCCCATCAACCGCAGAATCGTGGCTTCAAGCCTTCGCCGTCTGGAAGAATGCTACAAACTAAACACGAGCCGTAAGTCTAGGAATACTTTTATATAGCGGTTCGCGTTACGCCAGATCGGAGAGGCTCTCGCCGACGCGGAAGCCGATCGGTTCGCCGACCTCCTCGGAACCGAGTGCGACACCGAGTAACTGCTCGTCGGGATCGCTAATCGTCACCGTTTCGCTCGCCCGCGATCGTCCGTCTATTTCGGTGTCAGTCAGTTCGACGGTCACTTCGTACGAGCCGGCATCACCCCACACGTCGTCGTACACTGCGACGGACTGTTCGTCGTCTCCGGAGGCCGACCCTTCGTTGTCGTTCTCCGACTCCGACGGAGCGAGGTCGAACGTCTCGTCGAGAACCGTTTCACCGGCGGGGTCGCCGACGGCGATGGAACCGGCGACTCGTCGGTCGGTTTCGTTGAACACGTTGACCTGTTCGAGCAACCGGTCTCCGATGAAGTCCATTGCGGTCGTACAGCCGGCTACCGCCGTCAGTAGCGCCGTTGCGCTCGCAGCGAGAGCCGCCCGTCTGGTGTGGGTGCCGTCCCGAGGCGTCCGTTCCCGACTGCGATCTCGGCGGCGAATGCCGTCACTCGAGGCGTCGTTCCGTTCCATGGTTCGAACTCAGTGCCCCTCGATCGCGTCGATGACCATCGCGGCGGCCACGACTGGGACCCGCGGCACGGAACTGGCGTCGTCGATCTCGATGTCGTACCGATCTTTCATCGAGAGCTGCCCCGAGATCGAACCCACGTGGCCGCCGTCGGCGTCGGTGATTTCGTAGTGGTGTGGGATCAGGTTCCCTAAGAGCCCCGTCCGGAACAGACCGACGAACTTCCGAGACGTGATCGCCGCCAGCTCGGCGTCGGTCTCGGGGTCACGGATCGTCCAGGTCGCTCCCATGATCTGCTCGAGGAGCGAGTACTCGTGGTCGAGAACGACGACGTCCTCGCCGCTCCGAGCGTCCGTGAGAACGTACTGACCCTCGTAGTCCCGGATCTGCTGTGCCGTCACGGTGAACACGTCATCGCCGTCCGCGTCGACGAACGGGAACTCCTCTTTGAGTTCGAACGTCTTTTGCTTCCCCTCGAGGACCGTATTTCCGCGGTCATCGAGGGCCGTGTACTGGTTCCGTATCAGGTTCTGTTCGACGGTGTACTGGTCGGCCGAGAGGTCGAGCCCCTCGATATCGTAGTTCGACGCCTCCATGGACAGTCCCTGTGGCCACGGAAGCAAGAACCCAGTTGCGGTGTCTCTCGCTCCGAAACAGTTCCGTTTCTGTCCCAGCGACGCTGTCTGCCGTCACCGTCGTTCCTCGTGCGCGGTCGCAAGCGTTCGGCTCTGCTGAAACCCATTTATTAGGCACTGTTCTCGATGAAATAGCCGTTACGTAGGGCTGCGAACTGATTGTGAAGCTAGTGCCGGAAATCTCAGTTAAAGCAGATTTGTAAGGTCTTTCCCTCGATTTGGATCTTATAGGAACCAATGGTGAATGAAACCGAGACGAGACTCCCCTCATTCAGGAGTGTATCAAGCGCTTCCGGATCGACAGTATCGTGCAGGGTCCAGCCCTTTTCTACCGAGAGAGCGATTGGATCAACGTTTTCTATGGCTGCGATAGCCTCCACAATTGCTTGACTCGGTGCGGTATTCGACCAGTCATACTGATTCTGGATCGACTCTGAATAATTCACTATGTAGGCTACTAGCTCTGTATGGGATTATAGCTGTTGTAAGAAACCGAGTGAATTCGCTTTCATCCTGTATGATGTGATTGGTGTATTCCCTGTACTTACCGCTGATTCACGCGCTCTTGTCCGACTCTGGTCCAATTCTCGGATCTCGTCCTTTCGGTACCTCCGTCTTCGAACTGAGCGCAGAACTTTTTGTGGAATCAACGGAATACGAGACCGAGATGGATACCAGCCGTTCCAACCATGGTCTCTCGGCGTATTTTCTGTTTCTTCTTGGTGCAGTTTTCATTGGGCCGCTCGAAGCTGTACTGGGGTTGGCGCTTTACTGGCTCCTCGGAAGCCAGGAAGAGTCACCACAGACTGAATCGCATTTTCAGCATTGACATCCTCCTCCGCGTGAACGCGGAGGAATCCCGAGCGGTGGGAGTTTCAGGTCTGCAGTCCAGTCACCGGACTACCAGTCCTTTCGGGCGCGGGTAGTCCCACAACGTCGGACTGGTGGACTGCTGGCGGTGCCAAACCGCCGTTACCCCTATCCTCAACCGTGTACGGCGTCCCAGTGTTGTTTTTGCCACGGGGACGCCGGCAGGCGTCAGCAGAGTCGGGGGTATCGTGATGCTCGCTTTGAGCAGTCGGCACGGACACACTCTTCTGGAATGTGCGTTCACCGACTGCCCTTTCCGGACACTGCCTCGTTACGTGGGCGGACAGGCCGCCTCCGAAGGACGGTTCGGAAGCCGCTCCGTTCCGACCGATTCCTGCTCTTCAGTAGGGCGGTCTGTCACTTAAACGTCACTGTGGGAAACTCACGGCGGGCGTTTGAACGGTGGGACGTTTCCCAGAGTGACGGCGCGTATCCACGGCCTGAAGGGCGTGGTATTGCACCTGTTCAGCCTATAAATTTCATTCTTAGCCTGTAATAAGGAGGTGAGGGATTTTCACCTCCTCATGGGTTCTAACAAATCTGATGCTTCGAAACCCACCGGTGTTTCCCGGGCTGAGACACTGGCTCGGGGCCTATTTGATTCCCGTCCCATTGTTCGAACATGGAGGTGAGCAAAACGAGGATAGCGAGCATCGTTGCGGTCACGACCGCACTCGGATACGCGCTCTATCGGCGCCGCTCGATCGATTCCTCTGACAGCCATGGCGACGAATAGGTCCCCCGCTGACGACGACAGCCGACAGGTACAGCCACTCGCAGACAAGTCCACACCCGTGGCAATCCTGTTAGCGTTCGTCCTCTCTCCGGCCGCGTACTACTACGTCGGCCGGACGAAGCTAGCAGTGATCAACTTCCTCACGCTGAATTACCTGTTGCTGGGTATCGTCATCGTTCCGCTGCACGTGTACAAGATTATCAGTGACGCCGAAGCCGAACGAGGTGACCAGACGACAGTCCAGTGAGGAAGGCGATCCCGCTCGCCAGACCCCTGTCGCTCCGCAATACCGGAGCGATAGCTACCGCCAGTTGACACGCCATCCGTCCGCCGACACTCGTCTTTTCAGTCCGATCACGACGTATATTCGGTGTCGTATAGACGAACAGTCACAACGCTCCCCGTCGGCTCGTTTTCACGGAAAGAGAGGTCCCCGCCCAGTTGCGTGACGGCCCAGTTGACGAACCAGAGTCCGATACCGCTCCCGTGTTCGAGTTGCGTCTCCGTTCCGTTATCCAGTATTTTTCGCTCTCGAGCCGGAATCCCCGGTCCGTCGTCCGCGACGACGAGTTCGGCGGTACCGTCGGGACTCGCTCGAGCCGTGATCTCGATCCGGGGCGAGCGGTCCGCGTGCGTGATCGCGTTATCGACGAGTTCCGACAGCACGCGCCGGACGACGGATCGATGCGACGAGACGAGTATCTCGCCGGGACAGGACAACGAAATTTCACACGGGCGGTTGGCAGTTCGGTACTCCTCGACGACTTCCCGTGCGACGGCAGCGAGATCGACCGGCTCAGGCGACCCCGCGCTGGCGGTCATCACGTTCTCGGCCGCCCGGGCCTTGCTGCTGAGTTCGACGAGGTCGGTCGCACTGTCACGAATTCCGTCCCGCACGTCTTCGTCATCGATACGGTCGGCGTACGCGAGAACGACGTCCAGTTCGTTCCGAACGTTGTGCCGGAGGACGCGATTGAGTACAGCCAGTCGCTGTTCGCGCGTCTGGCGGTCGGTCACGTCACGTAACAGTACGGTTCTCGCAACCGGACCGGCCCCGCCATCGGTATCGGCTTCGGCGTCGTCGACCGCCGAGACGCTGAACTGGAACCGTCGGCGTCCCTTCGTCGTCTGGAGCGGGATCGTTCCCGTCGCACCCGCAGAGAGGTCGGTCCCCTCGAGCCCGCCTCGGTCGCCGCCAGCATGGACTTCCACGACGAGGCCGGCCGGGTCGACCGCCGCGCCCACCTCGACGTCGCGTTCGAGAACGGCGCGACCGGGACGTTTTCGTTCCACGGCGACGCGCCGTCGGTCCGGGAACACGTCCATTTGTGGGACGACGCGGGCGCGGTCTACCTCGAGGGGACCCAGTGGGGCCCCCGAGAGGTCCGCGAGATCGACGCCGACGCCGGCGAGTATACTCCCTACGTCGACCCCCGAGGCGAGCGGTCCCGGGCCGACGCCTTCCTCGAGAGCGTCCGCGAGGGGACCGAGCCGCCGGCGACGGTCCGGGACGCCCTCCGGGTGACGGCCCTGACCGAAGCGGCCTACGAGGCGGCGAGGACCGGAAAACGAGTCCCCGTCGGCGACTGATACGGTTTGCTGTACCGATGTATCGGTGCGACCGCGACACAGCCTACGGTCGCACCGGAAATGACGTACAGCAGACCGTCTGAGTTCCCGGGTCGTGGCCACGCCTCGAGTCCGGTTCGACGCCGGTCGGGAGCCGCCGAATCGGTGCCCGGTAATTACGGTATTTCGTCAGGAAAGACGATTTTTCGTCCGTCGAACAGCGACGGGTTCGTCGTTCCGCGTTCCCACTTCTGTCCGGTGGTTACGGTGTTATTACCCGGCCGTTCGGGAGCCGGAGCGCCGACGGCATCGCCACGGTGGACCTCGAGCGGCCGAGACCGGGGTAAGAGGGCGATAGCTTCCCGTCGCTTTCGGTTACAAGCCGGATAACTACAACCGGTCGTGGCTATCGAACGGGTATGATCACCTGCACTAACTGCGAGACCGCCCAGTTCCTGCAGATCACGCAGAGCCGCGTCTACTTCGAGGACGGCGAGATGATCAACGAGATCTCCGAGACCTACGAGTGTACGCTCTGTGGCGCGACCGGGAAGTACGTCTACGACGAGGACCGCGACGAGGAGACCGTCACCGGCGAGGTCGAACACACGACCGAGCGCCCGAAGTACGCCTGACCCGTCGCCCCCGTTCGGGGGCGTCCGACCGCGAACCGTATGATCTCGCCGATCACGAGGGCGGTCCTCGCGCGATCCTGATCAGTCCTTCTCGTTCGTTTCTTCCGTCTCGTCGATGCCGGCGTTCGAACTGCTGATTCCCAGTTCCTCGAGCCCCTCGAGGGCCGCGTCCGGCTCGGTGTCCTCCCGGTCCGCGTTCGGATCGTCGTAGTGGGTGCGGCGACCGGCGGCCGCCATCCGCCGGTGGGCGTCCCAGTCCTCGAAGAGCCCGTACTCGTTCATCGTCTCCATGCCGGCGATCGCCGCGGTGAGCTTGATGCCGACCAGCGGGATATCGGCGATCGAGACAATCACGTCCGCGCGGAGGATCGCTCCGTCCCGGAGCAACACATCGAGGACATCGACGAGGGTCTCGTCGTCCTTTCGCGGTCTCATAGGTTCGGGTTCGTGTGTTCGCCGTCGGTTCCGTCGCCTCCCAGCTCGGGCGCGAACGTATACGGCGGCCACGGCCCCGTGAACCGGACCTCGAGGCCGTCGGTTGCGGCCACGTCGTCGAGGATCGAGCCGATCACACCCTCGTCGTCCTCGTGGGCCAGCAGGGTGAGCCGCGTGAGGGTCTCACCGCCGTCCACGTCGCGGCCTGCGCTCGCGTTCGAGTCCGACCCGCTTCCGGCCACGTCGTCCGACAGCCCCGCGCTCGGCGACCGCCCGAGGGCGTGGACCTCCCTGGCTTTCGCGGCCAGTCGCTCCTGCAGGTCGGCGGTCACCGACTCCCGGCGGGCCGCCCGAAGTTCGGTCAGCCGCTGGTCGAACTGCTTCTCGAGCAGGAAGGCGGTTCCCTCCTCGGCGTCGGCGATCCGCTCGTCGAGGTCGCGCAGGCGGTCGTCGCACTCGATCAGCGCCGCGTCGTCGATCGGATCGATCTCGACGACCTCGACGCGGTACTCCCAGTGGCCGGCGAGGCCCTCAAGGGCCTGCTCGAGGATCGTTCGCTCCTCGCGGAGCCACTCGCGCAGGCCGTCGTCGTCGCCCCGGAGGATCGTATCGAACTGGAAGGGGATCGGCGTGCCGAAGGCCTGGCCCGCCTCGTCGACGACCGTCTGGTGGCGGACGAGCCAGCGCCTGATCTGGGCGAGATCTCCGGAGTCGTAGATGCCGTCGCAGGCGTGGACGACCGCGCCGATGCCGTCCGCGACGACGACCGACACCGGCTCGCCGTCGACGCCGGTCGTCTCGAGCGCGGCGTCCCCGTCGGCCCGAACGAGACAGTAGAGGTACCGCCCCTCGTCGATCGACGGGGCGTCGGCCGGCTCCGCGGTCCCTGCCCCCTCGATCGTCTCGAGCCGGTCGGCGGGGTCCTCGAGATCGTGGTCGCTCATTCGGACTCTCCCCCGAAGACGGAGTGGCCGGGTTGCGTCGTCGCCGTCGGCTGGCCGTGGAGTTGTTCGATCGCGTCGTTGACCAGCCCGTCCAGATCGCTTCGAAGGTCGTCGACGCCATCCTCGATCCCCTCGTCGTCCTTGAGCCGCTCGATCTCGGTCTCGATTCTGGCGAGTTGGCCGCCCAGCCGCTCGATCTCCTCGTCGGTGAGATTGCCCGACTCCATGCGCCGGACCGCCTCGCGCTCGAGGGCGTCGATCAGGATCTCGACGACAGCGATGACGAGCGTCATCAGCCCGTCGCGAGCGTCCTCGCCGTCGCCGACGTCGATCGCCGTCACGGGTCGTCACCCCCCGATTCGGTCTCCGACTCCGCGTCCGGGACGGCCTCGTCGTCTGCGTCTCCGTCGCTCGAGTCGGCGTCGCTCGAGTCCGCCTCGTCGTCACTGAGCAGATCGAACCCGCCGCTGGTGGGCCGCTCGGGGTCGGGTCTGGCACCGAGTCGTTCGCTGACCTGTTCCTCGTCGCCGACGGCAAGCTTGCTCTCGGTCGATTCGCCGCCTCGCCCGTCGTCCGCCGAGGCTGCCTCACCGTCGGCGTCCTCCTCGGCCGTGACGTTGACGCCGCGAGTCGGATCGATCACTGGGTTTGGCCGATCCTGCTCCGCGATCGCGGGGTCGTCGACCGCCTCGGCGACCCGGCGCATATCGGTTCCTTCGGGGAACTCGAGGCCGTACTTCGCCGCGGTCTCGAAGGAGGCGATAGCGGCCCGGACCTGGACGCCGAGCAGTTGGGTATCGCCGATCGAGACGGCGATGTCGGCGTTGATGACGATTCCCTTGTCGAGTAACATCTCGACGACCTCGGCCAGATCGGCCTTCTGGCGGCTGGGCTGGAAGTCATCGGGCACTGCGATCACCTCCGTGACGGGTCGTCGCGGCGCAGTCGGTCGTCGCACGCACCTCGCTGTCGGTCGGTCGGCGGAGTGGTGGGTCTGTCATCGTTGGGTCTCCTGTCGGGTCATCGCTGCCGCTCCTGCCGTTCGTTTCGCCGCTGGCGCTCCGGCCGTTCGTTCTGTCGCTGCCGTTCGCGCTCGAGTTCGAACCGGCGGCCGTAGATCCGCTTGCGGCTGGGTGCCGTCGAGAGCTTCACGTCTTGGGGCACCGTCGAGTAGCGGGCCCCGCCGCCGAGATCGCGCCGGTCGACGGGCATCGTCGAGGACGCCGTCGGGTTCCGCGAGTTCGTCCCCCTGTCCTGGCGGCGCATCTTCTCGCGGTTGAACTCGTACAGTCGCTCGAACTTCTCGTGGGTCTCGAGCAGTGCGGCCCGAAAGGCGTCGATACCCCGCATCGCCTGCTGCTGGATGGCGACCTGATAGGCCTCCGGGTCCTCGGCGACGTCGATGTCGCCCAACGCTTCCTTGGCCGCCGCGCCGGCGTCCATGCCGCTGTCGAGGACGCCATCCTCGTCGTCGCCGAGCAGGCCCTCGCCGTCGTCCCCGCCGTCCGCGACGTCCGAGACCGCGTCCTCGAGCATCCCCGCGTCGTCGCCGTCCTCGAGGTCGTCGAGGGCGGCGTCGAGTTCGCGCTTGTTTTCCCAGACGTCGGTCAGGTCCGCGGCGTTCCAAGCGTTCAGGAGGTCGATCGCGCCGAGGAGTTCCGTGAAGTCGACGAGGTCGGTTGCGCCCGTCTCCTCGTCGGCCACCGCGTCGGGGATCTCCCCGAGTTCGATCGCGTCGAGGAGTTCGTCGCCGTCGACCGCGTCGGGCAGTTCGCTCACGTCGATCGCCTCGAGCAGTTCGGCGGCCTCCTCGGCGACCCGAACGAGGGTATCGAGGTCGCCAACGACCGTCTCGAGGGTGTCGTCGTCGAGGTCGTCGATCGTCTCGCTGTCCGCGAGCGTCCCCTCGAGTCGCCCGATGCTCTCGATTGCGTCGTCGACCAGCGCCTCGAGACTCTCCTCGGACTCGGCGTCGCTCATGTGTCGCCTCCGCCGTCCGTCCCATCGTCGGCGGCTGTCTCGTCGTCAGTAGCGGCGTCGTCCGCTTGCGCTCGGACGTGAACCGTCAGTACACCGTTTCTCATCTCGGCCTCGGCGGTCCGCTCCGCCCACGGAACCTTGACCCGATCGAGTTCGGTCCCGTCGACGGCGACGACGAGCGTCGAGTCGTCGAACCCGACCGTGACGTCCGCCGGATCGACCCCGGCGACGTCCGCCGTGACGAGCAGTTCGTCCTCGTGTTCCCGGGTGGCGACGTGATGATCGCTCGAGGGGCTCGTGGACCGAACGCGGCGGTTCCGCGATCGGTCGCGGCCGGCCGTCCCCTCGCCCGGCCACCCGCCGAACGAACGCCGTTCCGACGGCGATGGGTCGGCGGTAAGATCGTCGCCGGATCGGATCGAGATATCGTAATCGAAGACCGCCCGGTCGCTCCGGCGACGGCCCGAGGTCGACGTCGTGTCGCCCTCCAAAGACTCCAGTGCGGACAGCAGGCTCGAGAGCCAGCTGTCGCTCTCGTAGTCGCCGTCGTCGGCCGATTCGTCGCGGTCGTCGGGGGTGCTGTCGGTCATTATCGTTTCACCTCTACGCGGCCGCTCGAGAGCCGCTCGTGAACGTCGCGGGCGACCTCGAGGTCCGCCTCGAGTCGCTCCTTGCGACGCCGGTACTCGTCCTCGTCACGCTCGCCGAGTTCGTACAGTAGCTGGTTCTCCTTGAGATCGGCCTCGAGGGCCTCGACGTCGTACAGCTCGTCGAGCGCGATCGAGTGGAGGGCGTTGATGATGCCGACGAACGGTCGGAACAGGAGGTCGTCGAGGATGAACATGGTTACTGTTGGGCGCCGATTTTCACGTCGACGAAGCTGTAGGGTGCGAACGGCCCGGTGTACCGGACCATGAGCTCGTCGTGATCGTCCTCGAAGCGGGCGATCTCGTCGTCGAACGCCGCCCGGTCGTCCTCGGCGACGAGATACGAGCGGTTACAGACGAGCCGGTCGCTGAACAGGTCGTTCTCGACGACCTGTGCGGCGACGGGATCGAGGCGGTCCGCGACCTCGGCCGCGATCGCCTCGCGGTCGACCTCGGCCCCGTCCTCGCTGACGAGTTTGAGCCCGAGTTCGACCGTGCCCTCGATGTCGTTCATCGCGCGCCGGAACGCGGGCCGCGCGCCGCGCAGGACGTTCTTCAGTGCCCGGTCGCTCTCGAAGGCCATGCCGAACTGCATCGGGACGACGGTCGTCCCGCCGTCGTAGTCCATGATCTCGCGGAGGACCTCGTCGTGGCGCTGTGCGTCCGCGTCGGTCTCCTCGGGGTCGGTGGTGTCGACGTCCGACACGACGGCTCCGAGCCGGCGATGCGAGATCGTATAGACGCGATCGGCACCGGCGACGGCCTCGGTCTCGAACTCGACGGTGTCGGCTTCGACGACGCCGTAGACGTATCGATTACTCATCGTTTCAGTGGGGGCGATAGCGGTACTCGTCCGAACGCTGGGCGGGAGTACGCGAGTATCGTCGTCGGGGCTACACCACCGTCCCGGGTTACCGTGGTGCTTGCAGTCGCAGCCCCCGTCGCCCTCCCGCCGGCGAGCCCGCTCGCGTCGCGTCGACGGCCGACTCGCCTCCGCCGGCTTGCAGTCGCAGTCCAAGCCGTGTTACGAACTCCCGCTGAAGAGCGGGTGTATGGCACAACCACAACGAAGACCCGACTCCTCGAGCCTCGCGGAGGTACTGGACCGCGTCCTCGACAAGGGCGTCGTCATCGACGTCTGGGCGCGGATCTCGGTCGTCGGGATCGAACTCCTGACCATCGAGGCCCGGGTCGTGGTCGCCTCGGTCGACACCTTCCTGCACTACGCGGAGGAGATCGCAAAAATTGAGCAGGCCACGGCGGAGGGCGACCTCGACGAGCTGGAGGAACTCGAGGTCGAGCCCCGCCCAGAGTCGTCGCCGAAGTCGGCGGAGTAACTCCCCATGGCCGACGACACGTCGCGCAAGCGAACGGTCCGCGGCACGAAGATCCGGGCCAGTCGCGAGCAGAAGGAAGGTCGCAAAGCGAAGAAAAAGCTCGCGCGAACGGCATCGAGCGTCGGCGAACGCAACGGCGACAGTCCCCTTTCCGACCCCGACGACGTCGTCCCCGAGCCGTTCGTCGAGACCGACGCCGTCCGGTCGCTGCGCGACCGGATCAACGGCTGGCTCGAGGCGGACCAGCCGGTCCACCTGATCGGGCCGACCGGCTGTGGCAAGACGGCGCTTGCCCTGTCGGCCGCCGCAGAGCGCGGTCGCCCGGTCGTCTGGCTCAACGGCGACGAGTCGGTCGACACCGCCGCGCTGGTCGGCTCCCACGCCGGCGGCGAACGCTACGAGGAACACGACCGGTACGTTAGCGGCGTCGACAAGAAGACCCAGATCGTTCGCGAGCGCTGGGTCGACAACCCACTCTCCGTGGCCGTCCGGGAGGGTGCGACGCTCGTCTACAACGAGTTCTCGCGCAGTGATCCCGCCGCCCACAACGTCTTGCTCTCGGTCTTCGAGGAGGGCGTCCTCGAGCGACCGGGCAAGCGCGGCGAGGACCGGACGATCGACGTTCACCCCGAGTTCCGGGCGATCCTGACCTCGAACGACGTGGAGTACGCCGGTGTCCACGAACAGCAGGACGCCCTGCTCGATCGGTTCATCGGCGTCCACGTCGACTACTACGACGACGAGACCGAACGCGAGATCGTCGGCGCACACGTCGACCTCTCGGCGGACGATATCGCGGCCATCGTCGCGAAGACGCGGGCGCTCCGGGACGAACTCGAGATCGTCGTCGGCACCCGGGCGGCGATCACCGCCGCGCAGGGGGTGGCCGTCTTCGACGGCCACGACGGGGACGGCGAGTTCGACGACGAGACGCTGACCCACGTCTTCACGGACGTCCTCGCGCCGAAGGTCGCCGGCGAGGACGGCGACGACATCGACGACTTGCGAACGCGGATCGGCGAGACCATCTAACCGACCCGGAGGCGATCGAACGAGTCACCGACCGAACACAGACCAATGGCCGAAGCCGAAACACAATCACGAGAGCAGTGCAAGGCCCGCACCGAGGACGGCGAGCGCTGCTCGCGGCCGGCCGGCGAGGACGGCTTCTGCTACCAACACGACGAGAATGATCCAACAGTGAGCGACAGCCAAGCGAGTCAGGAGGAGGAACAGGACGAGAGCGACGAGATCGAGGAGCCCCGCTCTCGCGGCACGACCCATATGACCGCCGACGAGATGACCGACCCCGACGAGGTCGAGAAGGAGGTCGACGTCGAGCAGGAGGAGATCGCGGGCATCCTCGCGGTTCGCGAGACGGTCCAGTCGACCGCCGGCCAACTCATCGGCCACGAGTTCGACGGCGTCAGCGAGATCTCGCCGACCGACGACGGCTGGCGCGCCGTCGTCGAAGTGGTCGAACGCAGAGCCGTCCCCGACACCCAGGACATCATCGGCCGCTACGAGATCGAACTCGACCCCGGTGCGACCGTCCACGGCTACCGTCGGGTCGACCGCTACCGGCGCGGCGACACCGCCCAGTTCGAGTGACTCGCTCGAGCGCGGCGTCGACTCGCTTTTCGGCTCGAGTGACAACGCCGTCGGAGGGCCATCTCATCGAGCGATTCGCACGCACGACGTGCTATTTTGCGGGGTTTCGGATTCCCCGCTCGAGAAGGAGAAGTGAACGTCCCGATAATTGCGTGTGCATATCGAACGGAACATTTGCCAACCAGACCAACATAATGGAATATTCAAGTAGTTTTATCAGATTCTGTTCTTTGCTTTCCATCATGACTCGTCGACGAACTCTACTTGCAACGCTTGGGACAGGGGGAGTGCTTTCATTCGCCGGATGTAGTTCTAGCCAAGGCAATACCCCGGAGAACGACAGCGATGGACGTTCTGGCCAAGGCAATACCCCCGGGAGCGATAGCGACGGAAGTTCCGCCGCGGCATCACTCGTCGAAGAGTATTATACAGCGGCTGCGAATGGAGATCTCGAACAAGCAGCCAGTTGTCTATCGATGACACAGCTCGAGGGATCGGGAGATGGAGCGTCGGTCGAGCAACTGACAGAGACGATGCAGAACGATCGGGGAATGAGCCGAGAGGGAGTCAACGTGTCCCTCGGTGAATTTACCGAACTGTCCGTATCCGAGTTTGCCACGTTCACGTTTTCCGGCGAAAACGGCGAGCAGCGACAATTAGGAGGGGAAGAAGTGGCTAATCTCGTGCCTGACGCGGAGGCGTTTGGCGGCGACGCAGAACAAATCACTCTGGTCCACCATACCGGCGGCTTTTTACCGGAGATCTGGGTTCCATACCAACCGACCGAGGAACCCACCGACGGCTGGGGAGAGGTGATCGTCTATGTTGGGCCATTCGAGGGGGAGCCGTTCATTATCGGCGATTTTAGATCCTTCACTAGCATGAAAGCGACTAAGGGTTGACATACGTAGGCGTCAGCAGACTGTCTCACCGATCACCTTTGCTTTCTCGTTGAATCCACACGCTGTACTGGCCGTCAGTCAGAATCTAATCTCTCCCCGCCTAAGCGGAACTCGACAGTAGTCGTTATCCAGGTCCCATCTACACCTACTGCTGAAGTAGCACTACTGTACCGTCTGGCACCGGTCAGTTCGTCTTTCTCTCAGCGCGGCGCGCAATTGCCCTGTACCCTTCAGGGCACTCGAGCGCTGGCCCCATCAAACAAGCTGCCCCCTCGAGTCCGACCACCGATCTGGCCGCCACCGCAACACCGAAGCACCCGCCGACCCTCGAGCCACGCGTGCAATCGATCGGCGGCCACACGGTCCGCGGCGTCGACGTCGGTCCGGAAACGCGGTGTGCCCACTACGACACCGACCGCGACGTCGTCGCGTTCAAATTCGCCTGCTGCGAGGACTTCTTTCCCTGTTTCCGCTGCCACGAGGAGACGACCGACCACGAGGCCGTGCCGTGGCCGCGCGACCGGTTCGACGAGCCGTCGGTTCTCTGTGGCGTCTGCGGGACCGCGCTCACCGTCCCCGACTACCGCGCCGCCGACTACCGCTGTCCGGCCTGCGACGCGGCGTTCAATCCCGGCTGTGCGAAGCACGCCGACCTGTACTTCGAGACGGACGCCTGAAGCGTTCCCCGACCCGGTTCGCGAACCGCCCTCGAGCCGGCGGCGGGACGGCCGATCCAGCAAGGTATTTCAGCGTCGGGCGGCCGATTCCGGGTATGGATCCGGCGCTTGGCCCGCCCGAGGCGATGGCCGAGAAACGCGACGAGCTGACGCCGATGATGCGTCAGTACCACGATCTCTGTGCGCGCTACGACGACGCGATCGTTCTCTTTCAGGTGGGGGACTTCTACGAGACGTTCTGTGGCGCGGCCGAACGCAGCGCGCGACTGCTCGAGGTCGCGCTGACCAGCCGCGAGGACTCGACCGGGGAGTACCCGATGGCCGGCATCCCGATCGACAACGCCGAGTCGTACATCGAGGAGTTGCTCGAGGCCGGCTACCGGGTCGCCGTCGCGGATCAGGTCGAGGAGCCCGGCGAGTCGTCGGGGGTCGTCGAGCGGGCGGTCACGCGGGTGATCACGCCCGGGACGCTCACCGAGGACGAACTGCTGGCGGGCGACGACAACAACTTCGTGGCCGCGGTCGCCCGCGGCGAGGGTGCCGGCAGCGACGGCGACGAGATCGCACTGGCCCTGCTCGACGTCTCCACGGGCGATTTCCTCGCGACCAGCTCGAGTTCGCGGGAGGCGATCGCCGACGAGGTGAGCCGGTTCGACCCCGCCGAAGCCGTCGTCGACCCGGACGCCCCCGCCGACCTCCTCCCCGAGAACTGCATGGTCACGCCCTACGACGAGACCGCCTTCGACCGCGACCGAGCGGGAGCGAAGCTCTCGGCGTACTTCCGGAACCCCGATGCCCTGCTCGCCAGCGATGCCGAGATTCGGGCCTGCGGCGCGTTGCTGTCCTACGCGGAGTACGTCCGCGGCGGGGCACACGAGGGCGAACGCGGCGAGACCGCCGACGAGGCGGAGACCGAGGACGACGCACTCGACGACGAGGACCACCACCTCGAGTATCTCACCCATCTCACGCGGTACGATCCCCGCGAATACCTCCTACTCGACGCCGTTGCCCTGCGGAGCCTCGAGCTGTTCGAGCCCCGGACGGTCCACGGCCGCGACGATGCGACGCTGGTCGGCGTCTTAGACGAGACCGCGAGCGCGCTGGGCGGCCGGAAACTCCGGGACTGGCTCCGGCGACCGCTGCTCGAGCCCGACCGGATCGAGGCCCGGCTCGACGCCGTCGAGGAACTGACGGGTGCGGTCCGGACCCGGGAGCGGCTTCACGACCTGCTGCGGGACGTCTACGACCTCGAGCGGCTGATCGGTCGCATCTCCCGAGAGCGGGCGAACGCGCGGGACCTGCGCTCGCTGCGGGACACGCTGGCCGTCGTCCCCGAGGTGCGTGAGGAACTCGCCGACGCCGACTGTGATCGGCTCCGGCGGCTGCACGACGCCCTCGATCCGCTGGCCGACGTCCGGGAACTGATCGACGACGCGATCGTCGCCGACCCGCCGATCGAGATCACCGAGGGCGGGGTCGTCGCCGAGGGCTACGACGCGGACTTAGACGACCTCCGGGGAACCGCCCGCGACGGCAAACAGTGGATCGACGATCTGGAGGAACGCGAACGCGAACGGACCGGGATCGACTCGCTGAAGGTCGGCTACAACTCGGTGCATGGCTACTACATTGAGGTGACCAACCCCAACCTCGAGTCGGTGCCCGAGAACTACCAGCGCCGCCAGACGCTGAAGAACTCCGAGCGGTTCGTCACGCCGGAACTCAAGGAACGCGAGGACGAGATCGTCGGCGCGGAGGAGCGGGCCGACGAACGCGAGTACGACCTCTTCTGCGAGGTGCGCCGCGAAGTCGCCGCCGAGGTCGAGCGCGTCCAGGGGCTGGCGGAGGCCCTCGCCGCGCTCGACGCCTTGGTCTCGCTGGCGACGGCCGCGGCGCAGTACGACTACTGCCGACCCGAGATCGAAGAGCGTGGGAGCGGTGCGGACGGCGGCGGCCGCGTCCTCGAGATCGAGGGCGGTCGCCACCCCGTCGTCGAGCGGACGCAGGAGTCGTTCGTCCCGAACGATGCCCGCTTTACCGACGACCGCCGGCTGGCGGTGATCACGGGCCCCAACATGTCGGGGAAGTCGACCTACATGCGACAGGTCGCCCAGATCGTCCTGCTGGCACAGGTCGGCAGTTTCGTGCCCGCCAGCGCCGCCCGGCTCACGCCGGTCGATCGAATCTTTACTCGCGTCGGGGCCAGCGACGACATCGCGGGCGGGCGCTCGACGTTCATGGTCGAGATGGACGAACTCGCGACGATCCTGCGGGAGGCCGACGAGAACTCGCTGGTCCTGCTGGACGAGGTCGGCCGAGGCACCTCGACGGCCGACGGGATGGCCATCGCGCAGGCGATCACCGAACACCTCCACGATCGGGTCGGCGCGACGACCCTGTTCGCGACCCACCACCACCCGCTGACCGAACTCGCAGACGACCTCGCGGCCGCATTCACGCTGCACTTCGAGGTCGAGCAGGTCGACGGCGAGGTCGTCTTCCACCACGAGATCGCACCCGGCGCGGCGACGGGGTCCTACGGCGTCGAGGTCGCGACCGCCGCCGGCGTCCCCGATTCAGTCGTCGACCGCGCGCGGGACCTGGTCGCGGCGGCCGACGCGGACACCGAGCCGGGGGACGAGGCGATCGACACCGCCACTGCCTCGAGCGACGCTCCGGCCGCCGAGACGGCAGCTGCGACCGCCGATGGAGGAGACGTGCCGACGGACGTGGCTGCGGAACTACGCGCGCTCGATCTGGCCCACCTGACCCCCGTCGAGGCGCTGACGGAACTCGACCGGCTGAAGCGGTTGCTCGAGGAGTGATTGTCCTCTCGGGACGATACGACCGGTGCTTGCGTCCCGTCCGGGCGGGACACCCATCTTGCAGCCTCCGGCACAACGCCCAACTCGCTCCCCCCACTGATTGACAGCATGACATATCGAACGACGATCGGCTGGTCGCTCATCACTTCGGGTATCGTCACGCTGTTGCTGGCGTATCTCCCGGGGAAGTCGTGGTGGTGGGGTGTCGGCCTCCTGGTCCTCGGAGTCGTGATCTTCACCGTTCGCCGGTAGCCGGCCGTCGACATCGACCAGTTCGAACGCGCGATCCTTTCTCCGCAATTCCGGGCGGCCCGGCGGACGGTCGCAAAACCGCCGCTCGAGGACGACCGCGAGGAGAGACGGGAACGAAGTGGAGCCGACCGAACGCGGCCCGTCGGATCACTCGGCCGGCGGCTCGAGCGAGACGAACTCGAGGCCGTGTTCGGTCAACAGCCGGCCGGCGCGGTCGGTCACCGAGGGGGCGACCAGGATCCCGCGGACCGCCGCGTCGGCGTGGAGGTCCCGCTCTAAGGCGTCGACGTACCGCCGGAGCTGACTCACCGCGTCCGGGCCGACCCGACGGCGCTTCAGTTCGACGACGACCGCCCGGCCCGCTTCGTCCTCGCCGTAGATGTCGACGGCTCCCGCCGGCGTGTCGCGTTCGGTCGCCAGCGGCGTGAAGCCGGCCTCGAGCAGGGCGGGCTCCTCGAGGATGCGCTGGCGGAGGTCCTCCTCGGTCCCGGTCAGTGCGAGGTCTGTCTCGTCGGTCCCGGAAAAGGCCGAGACCTGCAGGACCTCGCTGAACCGGACGGCGAGCCGTTCGTCGGGCGTCGACCGCAGGCTCTCGACGACGAGTTCGCCCTCCGCACAGCTGACGGCGTGGTCACAGCCCGGGGGCTGCCAGTTGACCGGCTGTTGGCCCTCGTCGGTGTGGACCAGCGCCGCCCCGTCGGGCTTGAGCATGAGGTGGCGATCCCCCGCCTCGAGGTAACTCGTCGCTCGGCCGTCGTAGTCGACGGTACAGCGGCCGTAGACGGTCACGATCGCCTCGCGGTCGATCCCGCGGGCGACGGCGTCGCGGGCGACCGGCGGCGTCGGCTCCTGAAGCGTTTCCGTCCGTCGGCGGGGCGCTGCGTCGGTCACTGGCTCGAGGTAGCGCCGCGACGACCAAAAGGGGCGCGCCCTCGGCCGACGACGATGCCGACGCCACGCGCTCGAGTCGGGCCGACGCAGAAGGTATATCCGCATCGCCCCCCGCCGACGACACGATGTCGAACCTACCGACCCGCCGCGGGTTCCTCGCACTGTCCGGCACCGGTGCTGCCACGGGACTGGCCGGCTGTTCCGCCCTCGAGTCGTTGACACAGGACGACTCGGGAAGCGCCGACGGACCCCTGACGGTGACGGTCACCCCCGATCAGGAGCAGCTGCGGAGCCTCCAGCAGGAGCTTCGTCAGTCGATCGAGAACGGCAACATCAGCGAACAGGAAGCCGGCCAGCGCTATCAGGAGAAACAGCGCGAACTGACCGAGGAGGCCGCGACCGCGGTCGAGGACCTGGCAGACGCGAACGGCGACGTCTCGATCGAGGAGGCCTCGCCCGCGTACGGCTTCTTCCTCGTCGATGCACCCGCCGAGACGATCGTCGCCGCCCTCCAGAACGGCGACATCAGCGCGATCTACCCCGGGGACAGCTACGAGCAGTTCGCCATGCAACAGGCCCGACTCGAGCAACAGCAGAGCGCGATCGACGAGCAAGGCGACGGCACGGGCAACGAGTCCGGAACCGGGAACGAGTCCACCGGGGACACCAACGAATCGACCGACGGGAACGGCTCAACGAACGAGTCCGAGACGGACGGCTATAGTAGCTCTTGAAACGATTTACACACCGATCGCAATGTTGTCCTGCGATCGGGTGTGCATTGACTTTCAAGAGCTACTATAACGGACGCCGAACGGGCTCTCCCGGTCGGTCCAGTTCCAGCCGGGCAGTCGCTCCTGGAAGCCGGCGGCCAGCGCCGCCTCGCAGTCGTCGACGCCCGCGTTCTCGCTCGCGTCGCCGTGGACGTGGAGGTCGGCGTAGTGAAAGGTCGCCTCGCCCAGCGTCCGAAGGGGTTGGCGGCCGGCGATCGTCGCGGCCAACTCCCGGCCGAGCAGTTCGTCGACGACGAACCCGGGATAATCGCCCTCGACGTCTAACTCCCGAAGGATCGCGACCATCGCGGCGACGTTGACGGCCAGATCGCCGTCGGCGAAGACGACGTCGACTTCCGTGCGGTACTGCTCGGTCGTGATCGAGTCGACCTCGGTATCGAAGATCTCGCCGAGATCGTCGCGAACGTCGTTGATGATCGGAACGACTGTCTCGGCCCGGTCACGGACCCAGTCTCGCTCTTCGACGACCCGTGTCGGCGTGACGTGCATGGAACGACAACTACCGTCCGGAGTGCCCTGGGTTTTGCGAAGGCTTTTATACTCCGCAAAGAATAGCCTCGAGTAAGCGGGTTCTCCCTGGAATTTCCCGCACGAACCAGGATAACCGATCCGGGAGCGTGTTCGTCAGGCGTGGTGTCGAAACGATGATTCGGGAGACGAAACAGCACGCGAATCGTCGTCCGCCGCGGGCGCTCGGTTCCGACACCCCGATCCCGATCTCCCCCACCCATCTGACGTCACACTCGGTTCTGGACGGCGAGTTCACGCAATCCACATTCGGCGACCTATGAGTACTGTAGAGCAGCAACTCGACGATCTCAAAGCACAGATCACGAGCGAGTTACCGAGCGATATCTCGGTCTCCTCAGTGAAATACGAAGGCCCAGAACTGGTGGTCTACACGCGCGACCCGAAGAAGTTCGCCCAGCAGGGCGACCTCATTCGGCAACTGGCGAGCAAGCTTCGCAAACGGATCACCGTTCGTCCCGATCCGAGCGTCCTCTCGCGGCCAGAACAGGCCCGCGAGGAGATCATGAACGTGATCCCCGACGACGCCGGAGTCACGGATCTCGACTTCCACGCCGACACCGGCGAGGTCGTCATCGAGGCCGAAAAGCCCGGCATGGTCATCGGCCGTCACGGGTCGACGCTCCGGGAAATCACGAAAAACGTCGGCTGGACGCCCGAAGTCGTCCGCACGCCGCCGATCGAGTCCTCGACCGTCTCGAACGTTCGGAGCTTCCTCAAGCAGGAACGCGACGAGCGCCGGGACATCCTGGAGAAGGTCGGCCGACAGATCCACCGCGAGGAGATGTCCGACGACGAGTACGTCCGCATCACCACGCTGGGCTGCTGTCGCGAGGTCGGTCGCGCCTCCTTCATCCTCTCGACGCCCGAGACGCGGATCCTCATCGACTGCGGGGACAAGCCCGGCGCGGAAGGCGAAGTGCCGTACCTCCACGCGCCCGAGGCGCTCGGCGCGGGCCCACAGACCATCGACGCGGTCGTGCTGACCCACGCCCACCTCGACCACTCCGCACTGATCCCGCTCCTGTTCAAGTACGGCTACGACGGCCCGATCTACTGCACCGAGCCCACCCGGGACATGATGGGGCTGCTGACGCTCGACTACCTCGACGTCGCGGCCAAGGAGGGCCGCAGCCCGCCCTACGAGAGCGAGCAGGTCCGCGAGGCGATCAAACACTGCATCCCGCTCGAGTACGGCGACGTCACCGACATCGCGCCCGACGTCAAGCTCACGTTCCACAATGCGGGTCACATTCTCGGCTCGGCCGTCTCGCACTTCCACATCGGTGACGGCCTCTACAACGTCGCCTTCTCCGGCGACATCCACTACGACGACACCCGCCTGTTCAACGGCGCGGTCAACGACTTCCCGCGCGTCGAGACGCTCGTCCTCGAGTCGACCTACGGCGGCCGCAACGACTACCAGACCGATCAGGAAGACTCCGAGCGCAACCTCAAGGAAGTCATCAACGAGACCTACGAGCGGGACGGCAAGGTCGTCATCCCCGCCTTCGCCGTGGGGCGATCACAGGAGATCATGCTCGTCTTAGAGGAGGCGATGCGCAACGGCGATATTCCGTCGATGCCGGTCCATCTCGACGGGATGATCTGGGAGGCGACTGCGATCCACACGACCTACCCCGAGTACCTCCGGGACGACCTGCGCGACCGGATCTTCCACGAGGACGAGAACCCGTTCCTCGCCGACGAGTTCAACCACATCGACGGCGGCGAGGAAGAACGGCAGGACGTCGCCGACGGCGAGTCCTGTATCATCCTCTCGACCTCGGGGATGGTCACCGGCGGCCCGATCATGTCCTGGCTCTCCCACATCGGCCCCGATCCGGATTCCTCGCTCGTCTTCGTCGGCTACCAGGCTCAGGGGACGCTTGGTCGTCGCATCCAGAACGGCTGGGACGAGATCCCCACCAGCGAGGTCGGTGCCATGGGCAACGGCGGCGGCCGCGGCACCCTCTCGCTGAACATGAACGTCGAAACCGTCGACGGCTTCTCCGGCCACGCCGACCGCGCCGGCCTCGAGAACTTCGTCAAGACGATGAACCCCCGTCCCGAGAAGGTGCTGTGTGTCCACGGCGACGAACGCTCCACGCAGGACCTCTCGTCCGCACTCTACCACGAGTACGATATGCGGACCTTCGCGCCGAAGAACTTGGAGACCTTCCGCTTCCTCTGATCGGCTTCGAAAACAGAAAATCACGTCGCGATTTTCGAGGCCGCGCGTGTTCGCTCCGTGATTGTGCTGCCTTTCCCGGGGCAGTACCCGCTCGAGTCCGTGACGCGAACGCCGCAGGTCACTCCTGAAGCGCCGCTGGACGCTCCTGACGCGCCTCGACTTTCGGGAGTTCCACGACGAACGCCGCGCCACCCTCCTCGGCAGTTTCGACCCACACGTCGCCGCCGTAGCCTTCGACGAGGGTATCGACCAGATAGAGCCCGATTCCGGTGCCCTCGCTCTCGAGGCCTTTCTGACCGCGCCCGAAGATTTCGTCGCGTTGCTCCTCGGGAACACCGGGGCCGTTGTCCGCGACGCGGATCGCGACGGTTTCGTCCCGGTCCGCGATCGAAAGCACCACGCGTGGGTCGTCCGCGTCGTTGTGTAGCACAGCGTTGTTGAGGAGGTTCGTGAACACGGACGACAACATCTCGTTGGCCCGTACCGTCACGTCGGCCGGCGGTTCGTCATCGAGACGGAACGACGCGTCGGGGTAGCTGGTTCGCGCTTTCTCGAGTTGATTCGAGACGACAGGCAGCAGGTGAACGGGTTCGAGGTCCAGATCGCCGTCGGTCGTTAGCGTTTCAACGAGATCGCCGATGACCTGCGTGAGGTCGACGACATGATCGCTGCTCTCGAGCATCAACTCGAGGTGTTCCTCGCCGTCGGGGTCGACGTAATCGGCGAGGAGGTCGCCACGACCGATGATAACGTTCATCTCGTTTCGAATGTCGTGGCGAACGATCCGATTGAGGACGGTCAGTTCCCGTTCCCGATTTTTCAGTTGTGTGATGTCTCGGAGGACGATCAACTGGCCGGTCTGGTTCCCTCGGGAGTCCGTGAGCGGCGACAGTTGGATGGCGAAGTGTCGCGTCTCACCGTCGGTTTCGAACGCCCATTCCGTTCGGGCGTCGGCGGTGTCGGTATACTCGGCAAACGGGGCCGAGGGAAACGCCGCCGCGAGCGAGTCACCGATCGAGATCTCGGTGTCGGCGAGTCGTTTGGCCGAGGGGTTCGCATCGACGATCCGATTCGCCGCGTTGACGACGAGGACGGCGTCCTGCATGTTGTCGATCACTTTCGTCCGCGCGACGGGAACGATATCGAGGAGTTGCAAGCGATCCACTGCGACGTAGAAGCCGACGACCTTCACCGTACTCGTCAGAGCGAGCGTATCGACGGGGACGTACCCGAGCCACCAGACGAGCAGCCCGACCGTAACGAACAGGATCGTCGCAATGAGGACGCCCGCTTGCTTTTCGAACCCCGGAAGCGAGCGGAGCAGCCGGATCAGCAGGTAGACTGCGAGCCCGAGATACGCCAACATGGTCACGGCGTAGATCCAGTACAGCGGTTCGAACGTGGGCACGAGGAGTCCAGTCGCCGGATCGACCGATGCGGTGTACACCCACTCGTGACGGTCGTTCGTCCACGCCGCAAACTGGATCAGGACCGGAACGACGGCGAGTAACACCCCGTTTCGATACGTTATGTACTCCTCGTTGTTGGTGTACTCGATCGCCATGAGCAGATAGCCGATCCCCATGAACGACCCCGCGACGAACCGCCAGTTCCACCAGAAGAGTTTCGTCGACTCCGCCGTCGCGAACAACTGCAACGACACCGTCACGGAGAGGATGATCACGCCAGCGATGTCCAGCAGGAACCCTTTGGCTCCCCGCCGGTCGCGGCGTTGCCAGATCGTACTCAACAGGACGGTACAGACGACCGCCGCGATGATATACGGGAGCGCTATCGGCGTGTATTCGTACGTCATATTTCGGTAGAGGGCCTGTATTGGTCAGTATCGTCTCCTCGAGGGGGCGACAGCTGTCGCGCGTTTCCGTCGGCCGGTTGACAGCGCTGGCCGTTCGGACTCGGGCATCCTCGCGATGTACCGGCCGAGAGCGGAAACGTAAAACACGGCGTTTTTCGTTTGACACCGAGTATCAACCGTCGAGTTGCATTAACGTTGTGGCAGTCGTGGAGTTGTACCGGTCGCTCGCGGGGAGCCGGTCTCGACTGGCGTCCACCGTCGACGTCTCGGCGGGCACTCCCGGCCGCCATCCACTGCCGGACGGTGCTACCGTGGCTGTGATTCGGAGCGAGAACGCGGCTCGTGGCCGCGATCGCTGTCAGTGCCACGCTCGCGAGCAGCGTTGGTCGCCCGATCCGGATCCCACTGGCCCTCGTGGACGAGCGTCTCCACGTCGAGTCGCTCGCGCCAGCCTTCCTGTTGAAGCACGGGTTCGTCGGGGAACCCGTCCTCGGGATAGCCCAGACAGAGATACGCGATCGGCTTGACGTGGGCCGGAATGTCGAGAACCTCCCGGACCTCGTGAGGGTAGAGGACGCTCACCCAGCCGACGCCGATCCCCTCCGCACGGGCGGCCAGCCAGAGGTTCTGCACGGCGAGACAGGTCGAGTATACGTCGGTCCGCCGCATCGAACTTCGCCCCAACACGTGGGGCGCGCCCCGCGTCGGATCACAGGTCACGCAGACGTTGACCGGCGACTCGCGGATCCCCTCGAGTTTCAGGTCGGCGAACTCGCTTCGCCGCGGTTCCTCGTACCCCTCGCGGGCGGCCGCGATAGCGCGGTCGGCGATCTCGGCGATTTCGGCTTTCGTCTCCGTCTCACGGACGACGACGAGGTCCCACGGCTGGGAAAAACCGACGCTCGGGGCGTGATGGGCGGCCTCGAGGAGTCGCTCGAGGACGCCATCGGGAATCGGGTCGTCGCGGAACCGCCGGATATCCCGCCGTGTGAAGATCGCCTTGTACACTGCGTCCCGTTCCGCGTCGCTGAACGCAACCATTGTTTCACGAATGAAAGTTCGATTGTATAAAGGCGCTGACTGCCCGTTACGTCATCGACTCGAGCGAGACGGGTCGGGACCGTACCGTGGTCGGGTCCGTCACTCCGCCTCGGGTGCCTCGGCCGGGTCGACGACCTCGCCCGGTTCCGGATAGACGCCGACCTGATCGCAGCGGTCCGCCATGGGACAGGCGTCGGGGTCCTCGAGGCAGGCCGGCGTGCGCGCCCGGCAGTACTCGCGACCGAACTGGATCGTCGCCGTATGTCCGAAGCCACACTTGGCTGCGGGAACGTCGCGCTCGAGAACCTCGCGGACGGCCTCGTGGTCGGCGTCCGACGGCGCGATCCCCATGCGTCGATAGATCCGGTGGACGTGGGTATCGACGGGGAAAACGCCGCCTCGACCGCCGGCGAAAAGCAGGACGCAGTCGGCGGTCTTCGGCCCCACGCCACGGACGCCGAGCAGCGTCTCGCGGACCTCGGCCGGCGGCTCGTCCTTGACGAACGCGTCGAACGCCGCAGCGGAGCCGAACTCCTCGAGGACCCACTCGGCGGTGTCGATGATGGTCTCGGACTTCTGGTTGTACAGGCCCGCGCCGCTGATGGTCTCGGCGAGCGTCGACTGTTCGGCGGCCGCGAGCGATTCGGCGAGGTCGATGTCCTTGGCTCGCGGTTGCCCGCTCACGGCTTCGCCGTTCGCATTATCGAGGCCCTCACGTCGTTCGTGCCTCGCATCGCTCGCACTGTTTGCGTCGCGGTGCGACGCACCACCGTCGTACCGGTCGATCAGCGCGTCGTGGGCCGGCTGACTGGCCTTGTCGCTCGTGTTCTGACTCAGGATCGTCCGGACGAGACAGGTGAAGGCGTCACGACCACCGTACTCCTTCCGCCAGAACAGCTCGCCCAGCCGGTCGACGACCTCCTCGGCGCGGGTGTCGGCCGTCGCCGGATCGAACTCGGCGGTCCGTCCGCCACCGGCCGTCCCGCCGCTGATGTTGACCGCTGGCTCCGAATCGTCAGTCATACTGTCCCGTTTGGACTTCGACCCCAAAACCGCGGCGGACGGTCGGCGGACCGACAGTTGAGGCCCGGGACCCGCCTACTCGACGGTGATCGTCACCGTCGCCTCGGCACCGTCGGAAAGCGCCGCCACGAGGTCGCGGTCGAACCCCTCGGCCGCGAACTCGGCACTGTTGACGATCGTCCGGTCGTCGACGTAGTCGCTCGTTCGCCCGACCGCGCTGCGTTCGTTCGTAAACTCGAGGGCAGGATCGCCCCGTCCGGTCACGGACTCCGTATGGCCGTCGGCCTCGAGCGTGACGGTGATCGTCGCGTCGGCGTCCCGACAGGCCGCGACGAAGTCGGGATCGAAGTCGGCCGGCGCGCGGTCAGCCTCGATCGCGAGGATGCAGTCGCCCGCGGGGGTGAGGTAGTCGTCGGTCGTCACCTCGAACGTGCTGGCGTGTTCGGCGGTGACGTTCTCGTGGCCGCGAGCGTGAATGACCTCTTCCATGGACGGCGGTTCGTCGCCGCCGGGAAAACGGGATCGAATCGGGGCGGGGAAGCGGTGGTCTCACTCATCGGTCGACGACCGATAGCCGTCGCGGAACTGTCGAACGACTGCCCCGATGGCGTTGCCCAGAACGACGAAAAGCAAGATTGCGACGACGCCACCGCTCAGTTCGGCGTTCGGTGAGCCCATCGCGATCCCGGCGATCACTGCGACCGCCCCGCCGGCGACGGCCAGCGCGGCCAGCCCGAGTTGGAGATCGGACCCGGTCCGGCGGGCTAACAGCGACTGCGGTAGGCCGACGCCGACGATCAAGTAAATCGCGATCCCGATCGGCGTGATTCCGAGCAGGGCCGGGCTCTCGGTGATCGCGCTCGCGACGGCGGCACACAGCAGCGCCAAGGCGAAGCAGCCCCCGACGAGGAGAGCGTCCCTCATACGTTCTGATCATTCCGCGGCGAAAATAGTCTTTCGTCGGTCGTCGATGCGACGAGCCGTGGTCAGACGAGGCTCGCGCCGTCGAACTCGCCGCGGCTGTACTCGAGGTCCAGCAGGTCGAGGATCGTCGGCGTGATATCGAAGAGGTCGGCATCCTCGATCGTCGCGTCCGGCGAGTCGATGTACAGCGACGTGTCGTCGAAACTGTGCATCCCGTTGCGCGGGCCGGTGTCGAAGACCTCGCCCTCGCCTTTGAAGCCGGATTTGAGGTCGAAGCCGTTGTTCGGGATCGCGACCAGGTCCGGCGCGATGTCGTCGTGGTCGCCGCGGAAGGCCTCTTCTTTCTCGACGACGCGGTCGACTACCTTGTTCCCGTCGGGGCCCTCGAGCGCCTCGAGGTCGGCCTTGAGTTGATCGCGGACCGCGTCGTACTCGTCTTCGGGGACGGCACCGCGGGGCTCGCGGCCCTCGAGGTTGATGTAGAACCGGCCCGGAATGAACGAGTAGGCCTTGGTATCGTCGGAGATGTCGCCCAGTTCCTCGGGGTCGTCCGTCCCGAAGGAGAGCCACCCCTCCTCCCGGAGCCACTCGTTGAAGTGGACCTCGTAGTCGAGACTGGTAAAGCCATGATCGGAGGCGACGATCATCGTGACGTCGTCGGGCAGCGACTCCCGGAGCCGGCCGATGTAGTCGTCGACTTTCTTGTAGAATTCGATGAACTCGTCTTTGTACTCGCCGTCGCGCTCGTAGTCTTTGAACAGGAAGTGGTTGACCCGGTCGGTCGTCATGAAGACGCCGAAGAACAGGTCCCAGTCGTCCTCCTCGATGTAGTGCTGGAAGGCCTCGTACTGGGCGTCGACGGTCGCGTGAGCGTCCTCGATGAACTCGAATTTGTCGTCCTGATGGCCGAGTTTCGGGTTGACGTCGATCCGGTAATCGAGCGTCTCGAGGTAGTCGCGGACGTCGTCGGGGTAGGCGGCCTTGTCGAGGCCGGGCGAGAGAAAGCCCGAGACCATCCGCTGGACGTCCCGCTGGGGCGGGAAGGTAACGGGGACGTTCATCACGGTGGCCTTACGGCCGTTCTCCTGGACGCGGTCCCAGACGCGGTCGGCCTGGACGTCACGTCCCATCGGAACGTAGGTGTCGTAGGTGCCGTTTTCACGATCCTGGAAGCCGTAGACGCCGGTTTCGCCCGGGTTCATCCCGGTGGTCAGCGACGGCCAGCAGGCGCTTGACTCCGGCGGGACGATACTCGAGATCTCGCCGGCGGTTCCGTCCGCGGCGATCGCAGCGAAGTTGGGAAACAGTTCCTCGTTCTCCGAGAGGAGACTATACGGTACGCCGTCGACCCCGATAAACGCGACCCGGGGGTCACCGTCGCCCCGTAATCGGTCGAACAGACCCATGGACGGACGTAGTTCGACCGCATACAAGAAGGTTCGTTTCGAGACACTGTTTTCCGAACGGCCGAGGCACGAACCGGCGGTGCCCGTCGGGCGGGGACACGACGGTAGCACACGCAGCGTACCGACGGGTCATGGACCGTCGTCCCTACTCGTCGGTCGCGCTCGAGTCGTCGGGATCGAAGTTGGCCGGGACGACCGTGAGATGGGCCATACCGGCGGCGGACTCGTCCGCGTCGTCGGCCGACGATGACGTTCTCGGGGCGGAGTCGGATGCTGCCATACGGGAACGACTACGGCGGGAACGGGGATAAAATTACCCATGCTCATAACGAATCAGCCGGTCGGCCACGGATAACTCTCGGGTATCCGTTCGCGGCAGCGAGAGAAAACGGGCGGAGCCGCGAGTGCGGCGGGTCCCGTTTAGAAGTTCTCGTCGTAGAGGTCCTGGGCGTGTTCGATCGCGTCGTAGGCGGCCTGCTTGTCCTCCCAGCCCTGCGTCTCGACTTCCTTGCCCTCCTCTAAGTTCTTGTAGGTCGCGAAGAACTCGTCGATCTCATCGAGTTGCTGCTGCGGAATATCGTCGAGATCCTCGATGTGATCGTAGCGCGGGTCCTCCGAGGGGACGGCGATGACCTTGTCGTCCTGTTCGCCGTCGTCGTCCATCTTCATCAGGGCGACCGGGCGGGCCTCGATGACACAGCCGGGGAACGTCTGGTCCTCGACGAGGACGAGGACGTCGAAGGGGTCCTCGTCGTCGTAGTACGACTGCGGGATGAAGCCGTAGTCGCTCGGGTAGTGGACGTTGCTGTGGAGGACGCGGTCCAGTACGACGCCCGGGACGTCCTTATCGTACTCGTACTTGTTTCGCTCGCCCTTGAGACACTCCACGACGGCGTAGATCTCTTCCGGCGGGTTCGGTCCGGTCTCGAGGTCTTCCCAGAGGTTGACCATGTACCGGAGGATCGACGGTCGATCAAAAAGTACTTTCGTAATCGAGTGTCACTAGTCAGTTGACGGTTGCCAGCTATGGAACAGACGACGAACGGGCCCGTTTCACCGGCGTCCGGCCGCATCGCGGCCGTACGGCCCATCCAACCCGCTGAAACGACGGAATGGTTGACAAGTCTTAAATAGTCTGGTGACATTTACATAGCCATGTCAGAGGCACAATCAATCACCGACGAGCAGAGTGTTGCGCGCGAACTCACAGCCTTCCAGAATAACATCCTCGTGATCCTCGCCAAGGAGCCGATGTACGGCCTGGCGATCAAACGCGAACTCGAGGACTACTACGGGACGGAGGTCAACCACGGTCGACTCTACCCCAACCTCGACGAACTGGTCGATCTGGGGCTGGTCGAAAAGAGCGAACTCGACAAGCGAACGAACCAGTACTCGCTGACCGACGACGGCTACGACGCCGTCCTCGACGGCATCCAGTGGACCCTCTCGAAGGTCGTCACGGGCGACGACCGCGCCGACGAGATCCGCGAGATCGTCGACGAGAGCTACTGAGAGCCGACGGTCGGGGCCGATTCACCGGTGGCCTCGAAGACGAGTTCGATCGACTCCGCGATCACTTCCCGTTGTTTTTCCGACGGCCAGGCGTTCCTGACGAGGTACTCCTCCCGAAACTCCGCGAGTTCGTCGGCGGTCAGTGACGCGATCGGTTTCGCGTAGTGATTACCCGCGAAGTCCGCCAGCAGTGCCGCGTTGTCCCCGTGAACGTCGCCGTGGGCCTCCCTGACCGCGGCGACGAGATCCCGGTTTCGGTCGTCGACGGCCGCCCAGTCGTCGGGGTCTTCGGTGCCCTCGAGCGGGATCTCGACGGCGCGATCGATGTCTTCGATGCGGTCGGTCCTGATGACGCCGGCTTCGTCGTCGTGCCACTCTTCGGGGTGACAGACGAGGACGTCGTCGCCGTCGTCGTCGCGAATCCGCGACGTGAAGTCGTGGTTCTCGAGCAGTTCCTCGCGCCGCCGCTCGTAGGCCTCGATCTCGTTGTCGTCGACCGCGGTGCGCTCGAGGCGGGTCAGTCGCTCGACTTCGTCGACGACGCCGCGCGGGAGGTCCCCGTCGGGTTCGTCGTCGGTGGCGTCTTCGTCCCGCTCGTCGGCCGCACCGTCGGCATCGATCGCGTTCGGATCGGTCATAGGGGTGTGTATGGACGCGGGCGGGTTTCCGCTTGCCGATCCGTTTCGACGGTTCGTTCTGATCGATAGTCGATCGGTGGAACCGGATCCCGACGGAATTGCCGCGGCGAGAATTCGGGGGAAGCGTTCTGCTATCGTGGCAACAGGGAACGGCCACGCCCTCCCCAGCCGATTTCTGCTCACGGGCGCACAGCGCCCGTTCGCATGGTTCGCGGAACCGAAGGTTCCGCGCTAACGCTCGCGAGGCTCGCTCACTCATCCCTCGCACGATGTCATCGATCCGCCCTCACTGGCGTTCGGACGGATCGACAGCGCGCGCCACCGTAGATCGCCCGGTCGGGCCGATACGATGTATCGTGTGGAGTCAGGCCCGATCCAGCGCCTCGTTGACCAGCCCGTCCGCGCGGTCGTTGACCTCGCGGGGGACGTACTCGAGGGTCCACTCGTCGAACGCTCGGAGCAACTCGTGGACGGTGACGCGGTTCTCGCGGAGGTCGGGGTCGTTGGTGTCGTACTCCCCGCGGACCTGTTTGACGATGAGTTCGGAGTCGCCGCGGACGTGGACCTCGTCGTAGCCGTAGTCGCGAGCGGCTTCCAGTCCCGCGATCAGCGCCTCGTACTCGGCCTGATTGTTGGTGGCCGTCCCGATGGTCTCGCCGTCCTCGGCGACGATGCCGTCGCCGGTGACGATCACCCAGCCGATCGCGGCCGGACCGGGGTTGCCCCGCGAGCCGCCGTCGAAGTAGACGTGGGCACGACCCCCGCCCTCGCGGAGCAGTGCCTCGATTTCACGGGGCTCTGCCCCCTGAATCACGACCTTGTCGTCGTACGCGACGGCGGTCGCGGAGCCGCGGCTCGCCCGCCAGCGTTCGTGGTCGGTGTTACCCGACTCGACGGGTACCCCCGCTGCCTCGAGCCGTTCGCGAGCCGTCTCGACGTCGCACTCGATGACCGGCATTCGTCCCCGAGGTGGGGCAGAGCCGGATAAAGAGTTTCCGATTCCGAATGGTAAACCTCGACTCTCGACACCCGTATTGCCTGTTTTCGGGCGTTTTGGGTAGTCGGCCGAAACGAGTGGCCAAAAGTTTATATACTGTCGTGATACTACTATAAAAGTGCGATGACACGGTCCACCCGCCAGCGGGAGCGAACGCGCGAGACGGACGAGACCGAGGAACAAGAGGGGGTACGTGCCTGCCCCGAATGTGAATCGGATAATCTCGTTAAGGACTCCGACCGGGGTGAGCTCATCTGTGAAGACTGTGGGCTCGTCGTGGAGGAAGAACAGATCGATCCTGGCCCGGAGTGGCGGGCGTTCAATCACCAGGAACGACAGGAGAAGCCCCGCGTCGGTGCGCCGACGACCCAGACGATGCACGACAAGGGACTGACGACGACCATCGACTGGAAGGACAAGGACGCCTACGGCCGCTCTATCTCCTCGAAGAAACGCAGTCAGATGCACCGCCTGCGCAAGTGGCAGGAACGCATCCGCACCAAAGACGCCGGCGAGCGGAATCTGCAGTTCGCGCTCAGCGAGATCGACCGGATGGCCTCGGCGCTCGGCGTCCCGCGGTCGGTTCGGGAGGTCGCGTCGGTGATCTACCGGCGCGCGCTCAAGGAAGACCTCATTCGCGGACGCTCGATCGAGGGCGTCGCGACCTCGGCGCTGTATGCCGCCTGTCGAAAGGAGGGCATCCCGCGAAGCCTCGAGGAAATTTCGGAAGTCTCCCGCGTCGAACGCAAAGAGATCGGTCGCACGTATCGATACATCTCGCAGGAACTCGGCCTCGAGATGCGTCCCGTCGACCCGAAAAAATACGTCCCGCGCTTCTGTTCTGAACTCGAACTCTCCGAGGAAGTCCAGACCAAGGCCAACGAGATTATCGAGAAGACGGCCGAGGAAGGACTGCTCTCGGGCAAGTCGCCAACGGGGTACGCCGCGGCCGCGATCTACGCCGCCTCGCTGCTCTGTAACGAGAAAAAGACCCAGCGCGAGGTCGCCGACGTCGCGCAGGTGACCGAAGTGACGATCCGCAACCGGTATCAGGAACAGATCGAAGCGATGGGCATTCACGGGTAGGGGTTCGCCGTCTCCGAGTCGCTTTTTTGGGTCACTCGCTCGACAGTAACCGGTCAGCCCGGGGTCACGAGACGCACGGAGCGCGGGCATCGGCCCGCCGGACCGAGCCGTCGCTCGAGTACGTATCGGGCAGATCGAACGAGTCGTACGGCAGCGGCCGGCGGTCGCCTAGTCGTCCTTGCCGACGCTGATGACCTGCAACAACGAGTAGACGGGGACGCCCGCGAGTTCCTCGAGGCCCTGTTTGTCCGCGAGGACGATACAGGCGAGGGGTGTGCCGCCCTCGGCGCGGATCGCTTCGATGGTCTCGCGCATGGTGGTCCCGCTGGTGATGGTGTCGTCGACGACGTAACACTCGCGGTCGCGGATCCCGGCGAAGTTCCGGGAGAAGGTCCCGCCGAGATCGTCGATGTCGCCTTCCTCCCACTGGTGTTTCGCGGGGGTGTAGGTCCCGAGATCGGTCTCGAGTTCCCGGGCGACCAGCGTCGCGATGGGGCCGCCGGCTTTCTCGATGCCGATCGTGAGATCGACGTCCTCGCCGTGTTTGGCGAGCATGTCGGCCATCGCAGAAGCGATGGCGCTCATGCGTTTGCTGTCCCGGCCGATCGCCGACCAGTCGACGTGGATGTCCTGTGGCCCGCTCGCCCCGTTGTCGGGCTGAGCCGTCTGCTGGTCGGCCGGCTGGGGCGTCGTCCCGCTGCGCTCGACGAGCCAGCTCGCGGTCTCCCGCGAGACGTTCAACTCGTCGGCGATCTCGCCCTTCGAGAGGCCACGAGCCGCGAGTTCGGCCGCGCTCTCGATCAGGTCGTCGACGTTTTTCATATGGGCATAAATTCGACCGCCGTTTTTATAGTCGTATCGTCATCGGGGCCCACACCCGAACCGCCGTCGGTCGTCGCGGCGGGGGCCGTCGCCGATGGGAACGCTCGCTCGATCTCGTCGAGCCCGTAGATCCCGGTCACGATCGACTCGAGGAGCCAGTCGGGCAGCGCCGCGAGGGTATCGATGGCGGCCTCGAAGTGGCGGCGGTTGGAGTTGACGCTGCCGACGAGGGCCTTGTTCGAGAGGACGAGGTCGCGATGGAGACGGCCGCCGTCGATCTCGAACGTCCAGTCGGTGGGAACGCCGAGCAGGGCGGCGACGCCGTTGGGTGCCAGCGCGTCGATCGACTCGAAGGCGTGTGTGGCGTGGCCGGTCGCCTCGTAGACGACGTCCATCGGCTCGTAGGCGGCGGCGACCTCGTCAACCGGCGTCTCGCGGGAGTCGACGTAGGTCGCGCCGAGTCGCTCGACGATATCGATCGTCGGGTGCGGGCGATCCTTGCGCCCGAGACAGTAGACCCGCTCGTAGCCGAGCGTCTCGGTGAACATTGCGGCGGTCAACAGCCCCAGCGCGCCGGTCCCCAACACGAGCGCCGACTCGGGCCGCCAGTCGAACGCCGACCGGGACGCGCGGGCGTGTTCGATCGCCTTCTCGGTGATACTGATCGGCTCGACGAGAAAGCCCCACGGCGCGAGTTCGTCGGGGATCGGGACGAGATACGCTGCCGGGCTCGTGACGTACTCGGCCATGAACCCGTGGGCCCCGACGATGCCGCGTTCGACGTACTCCCCCTCGGGGGCCATGTCCGGGTCGCCGCGCTCGAAGTAGTCGTTGGTCTCGACGCCCGGCGGGGGCCGGCGGACCGTCGGTACGACGTACTGGCCCGCCTCGAGTCCGGTGCCGTTCGGGTCCTCGACGACGCCGACGGCCTCGTGACCGAGGACGAGCCGATCGTCACCGTCGGGGACGCCGCCGTGCGTTCCCTCGATGACCTCGTAGTCGGTGCCATCGACGCCCACACGATGGATTCGGACGAGGGCCTCGCCAGGAGCCGGTTCGGGAACGGGTCGGGAAACGACGTCGGGGCCGCCCGCTCCGGGCTGAACTGCGATGGCTTTCATGTGAACTCGATAGGGGCTGCGAGGATAAATATTTATTTCTATCCGAGTAAACTACTGTACTATCGGATGATCGAACGCTCACGCTCACACGAACGAGTCCGAACCGTGTCTCGCACCGACCGATTCCGGAAACGGTTATCCGCCTGCCCATGCCTGTAAACCACATGGAACGGTACGATCTCGTCTACCGACTCTACGACGAGTACGACACGAAGACCCTCCGCGAGTACCAGGAGTTCGTCGACGTCTTCCCCGCCGTCGACTCCCGAGTCGCGTTGGAACACTGGCAGGAGGCGACCGAGGAACTCGAGGCCCGGAAAGACGAGATCCGGTCGGACTTCGCGGCCGGGGAGACCTTCGCCGAGATCGCCGCGCGGGCGACCCGCGATCAGGCCTTTACTGCCTTGGACCTCGAGACGAAGTACGGCCGGGCGGTCAACGTCCTCGTGTTGGACGTCGACGAGACGCTGCGGTCGGCCGGCGGCACGGACAACGAGATCCCCCGGGAGACGCTGCACCTCCTGACGGAGTTTCACGACGCCGGTGTCCCGATCGTCATCTGTACGGGCCAGACCTTGGAGAACGTCAAGGGCTTCGCGATCCAGGGGCTGGGCAGCGAGATCGTCCATTCGGGGAACCTCTCGATCGTCTACGAGGCCGGGACCGGTGTATTCACGCCGGGCCACGGCGCGGCGACGAAACAGTTGCTCTACGAGGACCTAGACGAGACCATCCGCTCGGTCTTCGATGACGTACGGTCACGGGTCCTGCCGGAAGCCCCGGAGGAACTCCGCCGGGGCTGTCACCTGCAGGGCAACGAGTTCAACGTCACGATGAAGCCCAACTACGAGACCGGCTCGGCGGATGCCCGCGACACCATCGATGAGGCGCTGGTCTATCTCATCGACCTGCTCGCCGACGCCGTCGGACGGACCCTCGAGGGGGCGGCGACCGACGCCGGCATCGATGCAGCGGGAGAAAGCGACGGGCTGACGCTGGACGGGCAGACCGTCGCCGCCTGGACCCGCGCGTTCTACGCAGCGCAGGACCCCGAGATCAGGAGCGTCCTCGAGAGCGAGGGGGCTTATCCCGACCTCAACGCTGACGATGTGCCCGACTCCCTCGCGGCGGTCTTGGAGCGCATCGACGTCGCCTACTACGAGGCCGACGCGGCCGAGATCGGCAGTCTCGAGTTGAACAAGGTGATCGGCGTCGAGCGCGCGCTGGAGGTGCTTGGCGTCGACGACCCGTTCGCCTTGGTGATGGGCGACTCAAAGAGCGATCTACGGGTGATGCAGTGGGTCGCCGACACCGACGCCGGCATCGCGGCCGCCCCCGAACACGCCTCGCGGGATACCTTGGAACACGTCCTCGAGACGGACGAACTCGTCTTCGATCGGGGGAAAAGCGTCGACGTCCTTCGGACGGTGTACGCGCTCAATCGGCTGGCCCGACTGGGCTGAGCGAACAGTCGCGATCGCCGTTCCGCCACGTGGTTTTGACCGTCTCAACCGGTGACGTGCCGACTTAAACGGCCGGAATCGGAAGGGCCGCTCATCAAGCGTCCTGGAGTCCTCCGTTCTCCCAGCACGATCCGGTCGAGCGTGGTCGTCAGCGGCTGTCGGAGCCGTTCGACGCCGCGTCCCACGCCGCTGCGGATCGGCTGGATACGAATGAGACCACTCGAGTCACACTGCTCCCCTGACGGCGACAGCGGTCGCCGAACGGGTTCGACCGCACGTTCCGAGGTGACCGTCCAATGACGACGATCGCAGAACTCTCGCTTTCGACGGACGAGTTCGCACTCGCAGAGACGTTTCAGGAACTACCGGCCCTCGAGGTCCGCGTCGAGAGCGTCGTCGCGGAGGGGCCGACCCGGACCGTCCCGCTGGTCTGGTTTTCCGAGGTCGACCGCGAGACCCTCGAGGCGGCGCTCGAGGCCGACTCGACGGTCGACGACTACCGCCAACTCCTCGAGAACACCGCGGACGGCGACCTGTTCTACCGCGTCACGTACACGGAAGCGGTCGGGTCGGTCTGTTGCTGTGTGTACGAACACGGCGGGACGGTTCTTGACGCCCGCGTCGCGGACGGGCAGTGGACCCTCCGATTGCTCTTTCCCCACCGCGAGGAACTGTCCGACGCCGTCTCCGGGATCGAGGCACAGGGCGTCCGAATCGACGTCAGGCGCATGGTCGAGGCCGGCACGGACGAGGACCTCGAGACGACGGCGGCCCTGACCGAACCCCAGCAGGAGGCCATCGCCGAGGCCTACCGGCAGGGCTACTACGACGTCCCCCGCGAGATCTCGCTCGAGGAGTTGGCGAACGAACTCGATATCTCCCATCAGGCGCTGTCCGAACGGCTCCGTCGGGCGAACCGCGTCCTCGCGGGGGAACAGCTCGACGAGCCCGCCGGCGAGGTGGCGACGCCGGACTGAATCGCGTCGCGCCGTAAGCGACGCGCCACCGCTGTTGACCACCGAGCGCAGCGGACGGCGCGCCTTTTTTGCCCGTGCCGGGCGGACGATCGTCCATGGCTCAGCACGACCCCGGCGCTGGGGATCCGCTGTCGCTTCGCGGCGTCGTCCCGCCGACGGTCACCGCGTTCCGAGACGACGAGTCCGTCGACTACGAGCGGACGGCTGCACACGCACGGTTCGTCGTCGATCGCGGTGCCCACGGTGTCTTTCCGCTCGGAACCAACGGCGAGTTCCCCCTCCTATCAGGGGCGGAACGCGACCGCGTGATCGAGGCGGTCGTCGACGAGGTCGGCGACGAGGTGCCGGTCATCGCCGGCGTCGGCGCGCCGAGTACCTACCGGACCGTCGCCCGCGCCGAACACGCCGAATCGGTCGGCGCCGACGGCATCGTCGTCGTCACGCCCTACTACTATCCGCTCGACCACGAGGGTGCGATCGAACACTACCGCCGGGTCGCCGCGGCCGTCGACCTGCCGGTCTACGTCTATCATATCCCGAGCAAGACGGGCAACGAACTCTCCCTCGAGACGCTCGCTGCCCTCGCCGAGATCGACACGCTCGCGGGCGTCAAGGACTCGAGCAAGGACGTCCCGTGGCTCGCGCAGGCGACCGATGCCCACTCGGAACTGACCTTCCTCGCGGGGTCGGACTCGCTGGTCTTTACCGGCCTCGCGGTCGGCTGTTCGGGCGCGGTCAGCGCCGTCGCCAACGTCTTCCCGGAACTGGTCGTCGACTGTTACGAGGCCTACGACGCCGGCGAACGGGAGCGCGCTCGCGAGCTACAGAGCGATATCTTCGCCGTTCGGGACGCCCTCAAGACCGGCGATTCCTACATGTCCGGCGTGAAAACGGCGCTTCGCATGCGGGACTTCGACGCCGGACCGCTCCGGAGTCCGCTGCGGCTCGCGGACGACGAGTCCGCCGCCGAGATGCGCGACCGGCTTCGCGACCTCGACGTTCCCCTCGAGGGAGTCTAGGCCTCCTCGGCCGACGGGACTCCGTCGGCGAACAGGAACTCGCGGTCGTTCACTGCGTCCGCGCGTCGGTCCTTCCAGTCGAAGGGGTAGCCGCTTTTCGTTTCACCCGCGGGGAAGTCCTCGAGGTGACCGACTTCCGTGTTCAGGAGGAACTCGTCCTCGTAGAGTTTGAGGACGGCGTACACCGACTCGATCGGCTCGTCGCGTTCGTTGGTGAACCCGGCCGTGTACCGAACTCCGGTCTCGTCGAAATAGCGATCGACGTTCGCGACTGTCATGCCACCGACGTCTAAATTGACCGGCTCCGCGGGCGTCTCGTCGACGACCTCGAGGTCGAAGCCCTCGACCGCGCCGGGATCCGTGCCGTGGTGGTACACCCGCGCTTTCCAGGTCTCGCCGGCGGCGATCGTCGCGATCTCGGTCG
Organism: Natrinema thermotolerans; assembly: GCF_031165565.1. NCBI lineage: Archaea > Methanobacteriati > Methanobacteriota > Halobacteria > Halobacteriales > Natrialbaceae > Natrinema > Natrinema thermotolerans. The sequence continues at coordinate 4,291,256 of NZ_CP101873.1, forward strand.
TATCGGTTCCGATCGTTCCGCCGCTCTCGTCGTACCAGGTACAGCGGACCGTCGCGGTCCCCGACGGCCCGCTCCCCTCGTTGTCGACGTACGCATCGACGTAAGCGTCCTCGATCTCCCAGCCGATGTCCTCCTGTTCTTTCGTCAATCGCCCGCTACCGCGAAGTCCGAGGTCCGACCCCTCGGTGAGCAGTTCAGTTCGTTCCCAGTCGGAACCGGCCCCGTCGTCGCTACTGTTGCCGTTCCCCGACTCCCCGTCGCTCGAGTCGGTTCCGTCCGAACTACAGCCCGCGATCGTCGCCGAAAGCGCTACTCCCCCACCGAGTAACAGATCTCTCCGTTGCACAGTCGCTTTCACCTTCCGAACATATTTAATATTGTGACCGTTCTGACCCCGTTCATCCCGATCGTCGCGGGGCCTTTTACCACGGCCGTCGAACGGCCGCCATGGAACTCATCGCGGAACGGGAAGCGGTCCGCGAGACCCTGCCGGCCGCTCACGGCTCGGGACCGGGGTGACCAGCCGGCGAGTGCCGACCGCACCGAAGCTCCTATTCTCCTTTCGCCCGTACGGCCGTCCGTGAGCGAGTACGACGCCATCGTCTACGATCTGGACGGGACCCTCGTCGATCTCGTGGTCGACTGGGACGCCGTCGCCACCGACGTCCGTGAGGTGTACGACGGCGCGAACCGCGACCCCCCAGGTGAGGGGCTCTGGGCCATGCTCGAGGGCGCGGCCGAGGTGGGACTGCGCGAGGAGGTCGAGGCGGCCATCGCGGCCCACGAACACGAGGGCGCGCGGTCCTCCGAGCGGCTCGCACACGCCGACGATCTGCTCGACCGGTCGCTGCCCGCGGGTGTCTGCTCGTTGAACTGCGAGCGGGCCTGCCGGATCGCGCTCGAGGAACACGCCCTCTTGGCGGCGGTCGAGGCGGTCGTCGGTCGGGACACGGTCGGGACGTGGAAGCCGGATCCGGAGCCGTTGCTCGCGACGGCGCGCCGGCTCGAGGTCGAGCCGGGACGAGCGCTGTTCATCGGCGACTCCGAGCGCGATCTCCGGACCGCAGAACGAGCGGGAATGGACTTCGAATACGTCGGCGAGGGACCGTCGGGCGTCTGAGACCGACCGGCGGCGGCCGAATCTTCCGATTACGTCTGCTTTCGCTTGGCGTAGGCAAAGACCACGAGCGACGTGACTAACCAAACGGGGGCCCCGACCCGGATCGCGAACTCGGCCCGGTCGGCCCACGACGGCAGGGTCACGGTCGTCGAGAGGGCGACGACGATCGGTGCGCCGACCAGGATGGTGGCGACGAACGTCGTCTGCATCACCCAGCCGTAGTCGACGCCGTCGGGCGAGGTCGTTTCGACGCGTTCTGGCACGCGTGGGTATGGCGACCGGTCCCTCTTAAGCGCGCCGGGTCCGGCCGAGCGCGGCCGGAGAACAACGAGGTTTAATCGTGGGAGGTCAAGCTATGGGTATGCCTACCGTACGGGATGTCAGGTCGAAAGCGGGCGAGGAACCGATCACGATGTTGACGGCGTACGATGCGCCGACGGCCTCGATCGTCGACGAGGCCGGCGTCGACATCATTCTGGTCGGGGACAGCCTCGGAAACACGACGCTCGGCCACGAGACGACCCTGCCAGTGACCGTCGACGACATGGCTCGCCACACGGGCGCTGTCGCGCGGGCGACCGAGGACGCGTTGATCGTCGCCGACATGCCCTTCCTCTCGATCGGCGTCGACGAGGCGGCAAGCGTCGAGAACGCCGGCCGGATGCTCAAGGAAGAGGACGCCCACGCGGTCAAACTCGAGTGTGGTCCCCACACCGTCGACCTCACGAAAAAGCTGGTCCAGCTCGGGATTCCAGTGATGGCACATCTCGGGCTGACTCCCCAGCACGTCAATCAGTACGGCGGCTATCCCCGGCAGGGAACCGACCAGGAGGCCGCAGCACGCATCCTCGAGCTGGCCGAGGCCCACGAGGACGCGGGTGCGTTCTCGCTGGTGCTGGAACACGTCCCCTCGAACCTCGCGGCGGAGGTCACCGACGCCATCGACATCCCGACGATCGGGATCGGCGCCGGGCCGGACTGCGACGGACAGGTACTGGTCGTCGACGACGCCGTCGGGCTGAGCGAGTGGACTCCCTCGTTCTCGAAACAGTTCGGGGACGTCCGCGGGGAGATGGAGTCGGCGATCGACGACTACGTCTCGGCCGTCGAATCGGGCGAGTTCCCCGCCGCGGAACACGGCCACGAGGAGAGCGATCTCGAGGAACTCTACTGACGGCTCCGTTCTCGGCTCGCGCGGCCGAGCCCGATCGGTCCGCTCGCAATCCCATGGGTCGCTCGACGGCAAATGTATAAGGGTGATAATACCACATAGTATTGTACTCTCGGTTTAGGGCAGACAGTTATATGCCAGAACGGGGAAGACGCGGATAGACCGCGGAGGATCGGTATCATGTCCGAATCATCGAAACGCGCCACCGGCGAACGCGAGTCGGCTCGCGACCACGGATCGGAACTGCAACACGTCACCGTCGAACACGACGATATCGCAGTGTGTACGATGTTCCCACAGAATATCGACGAGGACGCGATATCGACGGCGTGGCTCACCGCCACGACCGACTCGTTCGTCGCGCTCGAGGACCGCCGTTAGCTCCCTCTCGCGGGACGGTCGCCGTTCTCCTCCGGTAGTACGGGTGGCTGTCGCCGCTCCCGATCAGCCCTCGAGATCCGCGAGAAACGCCTCGATGACCCTGTTGAACGCGTCCGGACGCTCGATCATCGCCAGATGCGCCGCATCCTCGATCTCGGCGAGCCGGCCTCCCTCGATCTCGTCGGCGAGGAACTCGTGGAACCACGGCGGCGTCAACTGGTCGTGTTCCCCATAGAGCGCGAGCGTCGGGACGGTGATCTCCTCGAGGCGGTCGCGGACGTCGAACTCGTGGGAGGTCAAGAAATCCCGTCGCGTGACCGCCTGTCCGGTGTCGGCCATCCGGTCCATCGATCGCTCGCGGACGGCCGGGTCGGGGTCGTGAAAGAGCCGGTCCGAGCCGTGCAGAAATTCGATCGCCCGCTCGAAGTCCGATTGCAGCCACGTCAACAGGTCGTCGAGAACGCCCAGCCGCGCGCCCGTCCCGGTCAGAACGGCGGCGTCGGGATCGACGTGGCGCTCGAGGAGCAGTTGGAGGACGACCGCACCGCCGAGCGAATTCCCGACGAAGACCTCGGCCCCGGTCGCCTCGACGACGGCGAGGGCGTCGTCGGTGTAGGCCGACAACGTGCTGTAGCCGGCGCTGGCGTCGATATCGTCCGAGTCGCCGTGGCCGCTGAGGTCCATCGCGACGACGGGACGGTGTTCCGCCAGCGCGTGCTGGCCCGTCCAGACGTCGCGCGATCCCCCGCTGCCGTGGACGAAACAGATCGTCGGTCCGTCGGCCCCTCGGTCGATAACCTCGTACGCCGTCTCCCTGCCGTGATGTGTTACCGTTTCCATACGCGAGGACACGAGGGGGACGGGCATAAAGACTCGAGGCGGTTCTCACCGGAGAACGCCGGCACGAGGGATATCCCCGTTCGGGTCCAACGACCGCGTCCCGGGCCGGCGGCTGCCTCGCCGACCGGCACACCGTGAACTACGAACAACGATCTCTCTATCCACCCCGCCGCCTTCATGCGGTCTATCGGCAAAAGGTTTATATACTAGCGACACTTACCTTGGGTTAGTTACAGCATGACTCTCGACCAATTCACCCGCGAAGAGGGGCAGTTAGCCCGTCGGTACGAGTACGACGACGCCACGGTCATGGCCGTCGACTTCGGGACCGACGTCGGGGACGTCTCGGTCGACGTCGTCGACGACACCGCCATCGTCGTCCTTGCGGACGACCAGTACGAGATCGAACTCCCGGCCGCTGCCGGGGACGCGCACACGTTTATGAAAAACGGCGTGCTCACTATCGAGTTAGAGGAGGAACGAT